>NZ_AVQK01000090.1 GCF_001401755.1 Aquimarina longa SW024 | reverse complement strand
TCTAGTGGAGGAATCAAGATTATAGGATCATTGAAACTTGTTTTTCTATTTTGAAAAATAGCACTCGCTACAATTTTTTGACCTACAGCTTTAACAATAGGAACGCTTACTGCATTTCCAATCAATTGATATCGCCTACTATCACTTAATTCGATTTGTTTTTTATTCTGTATCCCATATGCAGTCCAGTGATCAGGAAACCCCTGTAAACGTTCACATTCCAGTGGAGTAAGTTTTCGAACATTACTAACGTTACATAACAGATTCTCATAATGAGGGTAAGTAGTCACTGCTCCCGTTTTTCCATCTTTACGGGGTACAAATTGTTTTTCTCCAAAGGGAGTATAATCTTTTCCTTTTTTTTGATTTTTTCTACGGATTTGTTTGGCTTTTTCCGTTCGTTCTACTCCTAAAGGAGTCCAATTATTGATCAATAAATTATCTTTATCAACTCCTGTAATACAATTGGTATTTCCATCCTTTCGAAATTCTACTTTTGACCCCTCTTTTATTTCCCTACCACTTCTCACGGTAAATATATAAGGATTTCCCTTCATGGATGCATCTCCTATTTTGGTATGAATTGTTGGAGAAATGTTGGCTTTCGAGAGCTTTTCTCTAGTGCAATTTTGAGTTTTTTTACAGCTTTGTCCGATAGGAAATACTTCGGGTCTGGGTTGCCCTCTAAGTGATCCGATAAGGTAGATGCGTTCTCTATTTTGGGGGAGTATCCAGGCAGTATTAAGCAATTGCCATTGGAGGTCATAAATCCGCAGGTCGGCAAACGATCTAAGTACGATTTCAAAGTCTTTGCCCTGGTTACTGGAGAAAAGCCCTTTGACGTTTTCAAAGATAAACAGACGGGGCTGATATATACCCAAGACTCTAATTGCTTCAAAAAAGAGCTTGCTTTTATCTCCTTTGATCCCTTTTCGTTTTCCAGCAATTGATAAATCTTGGCATGGAGATCCGAAGGTAATGATATCTGGTTTTTCAAGTTGTCCTTTTTTGATATTCTCGATTGCTCCTGCATAAATTGAGTGTTTAAAATTAGTAGAATAATTGGCAATAGCGAACTTGTCAATCTCGCTGAAATAATGTTTTTTGAATGTAACTCCTGCTTGCTTTA
>NZ_AVQK01000089.1 GCF_001401755.1 Aquimarina longa SW024 | reverse complement strand
TTATCAATGCTACTACCCAAATACAATATGTCTTAGATGTAGCGTATGTTTCATCTATTGGCAGTGATTATAACTGTAGGTTAAATCGGCAACAATTTTTTAGTAATGGTAAACAATCAAAACGATTAGTAGATGTCTTGGCAGAAAAATGTATGAATGCGATCTATCCTATTCATTTTTTGGTAACTCCTTTTGGAGAGATGAAATCAATTGTAAACTTTGTAGAAGTTAAGCAACGCTGGGAGACATCTCTAAAAAAACTAAACGTAGCATATAAAGGAGAATTTGCAACTCAATATTTTGATCAGATCAATCAAAATCTACAGAATGAGGGTACATTTTTAGAATCATTAAAGAATGATAGTTTATTCAGTATATTTTTCTTTAAAATAGTAGCATTATATGAAAAAAATCAAATCAAAAATAATGTAACCTATTCATTTCCTGTAGTGCCATATCAAGCACTTTCTAATTTTATTGGGACTCAAAAAATCACATCAGATGATAAGGGTATGTACATTAATTTTAAAGGAGAAGAAGAAAAAAAAGGAATATTAGAAATCACTCATTGTATAGACAAAGAAGATTTTACGATACAAAAAGCAAGAGCATCCTACCGCCAAAAAGACAATGAAGAAGCTATTATATATAAAATAACAAAGCTTACTGAACGGCAAAAGAAGTACAAAGAAAAAATAGAAGCTAAAGAAGAAATCCCCAAGGAATTAGTGAAAAAGAAAAAATGGTTTCCACTATTCAAAAAAAAGAATCTGATATGAGTGATGTAGCAATAGTATGCCAAGGAGCATTATGTAAATGTAAGTATGGCAATACTCCAGACCAACTAAAAATTGTTAGTACACATAAGGAGTACATTAATGAAACTGAAGGCAGTCAAAAAATGATTGCTACCACAATGGATATTGGGCAACCCTTTGAAGCAAAAACCTTTGGGCAATGCAAGTTACAACCTACTACGGGTGGTTTTTTACCTTGTGTACCTAGTATTTTGCAATGGCAAGATTTCTATGATAAAACAACAGTAAGCAATCAGGGAAAAATCCTAACAGAAAAAAGCAAAGCGATATGTGCCATTGCAGGTGCGCCATGCGTAGAGATTACATTTCATGGTCAGACTGCTTCCCCTACACAATCACAAGCAGATCAGGCAGACCAAGCTGTACATAGTAGTCTTAATCCACTAGCAAGACCACAGGGGGCAATAG
>NZ_AVQK01000088.1 GCF_001401755.1 Aquimarina longa SW024 | reverse complement strand
TTTCTTGGTCTACTAACATCTGTAGTATTAATATCTTCTATTACTGCATCATTACTAGCGATACCTGTATCGCTAGTTGCTTGTTGTTCCAAGGTCTGTTGTTCGGAGTTAGTTGATATTTCTTCAAACATTCCAGAAGGCGGTGGTTCTGGTGTTCCAAAAAATACGCCTTGCCCTCCTGTTTCATTAATACTAATGGCTGCATAGGTATTTATATTCTTGGCGTAGATATTAATATCATTCTTAGCGATAATAGATAGCGACCCTTTTGCGATTTTAACGATTCTTCCTTTTTTACCCATATCTAAAAAACGTTTCCTTGCTCTCCGCTGTTATTATTCACTTTTTGATCTGCTTGCTTGTTTACATTACCACTAGTACTTGCAATAGTAGCATCGGTACTAGATTGTAGGGATACTTGCTCTGCCTGACTTCTCATATTCTGAGATGCTGTTTCTATAATATTAGAAGCGGTAAGATTATAATTACCTGCTATCTGCTCTGTTTTGTTTTTACCTGCACTGACCTTAATATCTTCTGTTGCTCTAAATTCTATATTTTTAGCCATAAAGGTCATATTTTCTAACGCAGTAATATTGATATTGTTATTAGCGGTATCAATCTTAAAGGCATTTCCGTTTTTATCGGTTATCGTAATACTTTCTGCTCCTGCTGTATCGTCAAATTCTAACAAATGTTGGCTACGGGTTCTAATACTTTTTCTATTATTTAGATCAGCTTGTAATGTTGATGGGCTTGCTGTACCAGAATATAATGCGCCCATTACGAAAGCTTTTTCGGCATTAGAGCCTTCAAAACCGATTACGACCTCTTCTCCTTTTTCGGAAACAAAAAAGAAGCCTTTTTCTGCTCCTGCGTGGGGAGTCATCACCCGTATCCAAGGGGTTGTTGAACCGATTGTTTTTTGCCAAGGGAGTTGTACTTTTATTCTTCCTAGTCCTTCGGGATCATTATTATCTATAACTATCCCTGTGGTGATATCACTTTTAGGATATCGATTGAGATCCATATGTGGGTAGGTGTCAGAACTAGCTTCTACGGCGGTAAACTCATTGGTATATACTCCATCTTCTGTATTGGTATGGGTAATACTAATAATTCTATAACTCCCATAACCTTTTACTTTTATTATCGCTCCTAGTGCTACACTTGGGTTATCACTGCTCCCTCTGGCAATGACCTGTTTCATAGATTTAGCCTTAGTATACTGTTCTACCTGTTGGTCTAATCTATACTTTTGATTAGGGTCGGTAAGTAACGAATGTACTACCTGTGTGGTCTTATGATAGAGTTCTCTGGATTTATTATCCATAAACCCATGATACCCCTCTGAGGAGGTATTGATCTCTGTACTACTTTTTTTATGCAACGCTCCTGTAAGGTAATCACTGCT
>NZ_AVQK01000087.1 GCF_001401755.1 Aquimarina longa SW024 | reverse complement strand
CTGAAATATTACAAAAAGGGCATCAGTTTTTTATGGAAGCTAGAGGTTTTTACCATCAGGAGCAGGAAATCAGAGAAACCATTGATATCTATATAAAACAACTTAATATGCATTTAGCTAGTGAAGATATTATAAATACTAATGAGGACAACACTATACTCGTTGATTTTGTAAAAAGGTTTCTGCAAATGCATCAATCAGTTCAAAATAGAGCTACATTAAAAAATTATATTATTGACCTACAGTGTGCTATCTCTAAAAAAGAAATTACAAAGAATACTCTTCATGCATCACATATCGAAAAAATCCAACAAAAACTGATTACTCAGTATAACACCTTATCCCTAAATGAAAAAGTAAACATCGTCATCAATCATAAATGGAGGAAACAACTGGGGCATGTTTTCAACAATACAATAAAACCTTTAGGAAATATTACAGAATCTTCTCCTAGTACTACTAATATCCTTTCGATATCAAAAACAAAAAATGTTCCTCTTTTTACGGCAATCAATAGGCAACCAAAACAAATTAGTACTAATACATTTCGTCTCAATGGTGCATTAGGAGAATTATTAGGTGACTTAGAAAAGTTTGAATTAGCACTTACTATAGAAGGGGATCAGGGAGGTGGGAAAACAAGGTTTACGTATCAATTAGCAGACGCTTTTGCAGATATAGGAAATCAAATCGGTATTTTTACTTTAGAGATAGGGAAACACTCTGATCTCATCACTAGAATGAAACAAGAGTATTTACAGTCTAAAAATCAGGGTAAAATATTCATTACAGATCAATTGCCTGATGGATATGATACCATTTCGAGAGCAGCGAAAGACTTTGATGTGATCATTATTGATAGTTGGAATAAGACAAGGTTACTTTCACAAGATTTTGATCGATTACGAAAACAACATCCAGAGACTATATTTATAGTTATTTTTCAGCGGACTACACAAAAAACTATACGAGGAGGAACAGCTCCATTATTTGATTCAGGGATTAATATAGAAATAATTAAAGTAGATGATACATTCAGAAATAATTATGCAGTTACTTCTAAAAACAGATACGGAGTAACAGGAATTAAATATAATATTTTTAGTAAAGAAGTTATAGGAGATACAGAGACGATCTCACAACCATTAACGGATTTATAAATCTATTTTGGTTAATAAACTGGTCAAAAATCCAGAACAGTATTCAAAGCCTCGTCAGTTTTAGTATGATCAAAATTGGACTGATATCCAATAGTTGTACTTAAATGTGAATGTCGGTATAGCTTTTGAAGCATTTGTACAGGAATATTAGCTCCTGCAATATTACCAAAACTGTGCCTAGAAATATGATTGGTGAGTTTTTTGTTGATTTTAGCTTGTTTAGCAATTTTTTTAAGATGTTGATTAAATTTTGCTCCAGCTGAATTGATTTTTCGTTCAATATCTTTAGCATCCTTTAGGTTTGCTTTTTTCAACTCTGGAAATATAAAATCAGTATGACTCATTTTATCTTTTTCATAGAGAGACAGTATGTGCAACGCTTTTCTAGGAAGTTCAAGGGAATCAGGTTTTTCATTTTTTCCCATCTGATAATACAATCTCCCACTTTGGATATCTTGCCATTTTAAGTGCAATGTATCACTAATACGTATTCCTGCTAAGTAAAAAGAAAAAAGAAATACATTTCTGGTGTGCCATGTCGTGGAGCCTTCTTCTAACTCTAAAATTTCAATCCTTTTTATCTCTTCCTTATCCAATCCTATTTTTAAAGTTTTACCGTGCTTTATTTTGAACTTACGTTTTCCAAATGGATAATATTCTGAATCCACAATTCCTTCAGTAATTGCTTTATTAAATATAGTTCGTACAACTGATAAGCAATTGGCTCTGGAAGTTTTGGATTTTAAACCATTCACTTTCATATATACCTCATACCTCTT
>NZ_AVQK01000086.1 GCF_001401755.1 Aquimarina longa SW024 | reverse complement strand
ACTCCTTGTTTGATTTTATTTTCCATAACTTTTCGTTGTTAGTTATCTCTGGGTGTTCTAAACATCTATTTTTGATTCCGTTTTCTTATTCCTTCCCACGTAGCAATTAAATCTCCAGAAGTATGATCTGCATCGTAGGTAATATCGACAGGCTTATCAAATATATATACCCCTCCGATGGATTGAATGGCAATATTATGGGTGTTGGATAATTTTTCTAATGCGGTTACAAATTTTTGAAACCTTGTTCTTTGATTTTCAGTATTGGTACTCATTCCTTTTTCTTTTAGTATGGTGTTCCATAATTTTTTAGCATCTTTTAGGGCACTTTTTCGGTCTGTATATATTCCATAAATAGTATCAGCGCGTATTCCCCCAGAAAACAAATCCTGCAGATCTGCAAGATTTCGCTGGGCATCTATAAATATTTCCTCGAAGTCCTCTATCTGTGGATAAGGCTGCATTACGATATATATATTCTCCATATCAATTTTCATAATTTCAATAGTTTTAATTGAATTAGACGAACCTAATTCATTCGTTTTCAATATTCAATTGGATGTTTATAAAGATTTTTGTATTGCTTTAGCATACTCCCCTCTTTTCGTTTTTTCAGAGATGAGCTCTTCTCCAAGAACACTTCCTATAAACCCTCCAATAAGGATAAAAGGATAGGTTTCTTTTGGGGAGTATCTTTTGGCTACAATAAATCCTAGCATACTCCCAATTAGGGTTAATCCTGCTTTTTGTGTATTTTTAGATATTCTCATTTTGATACATTCTATGTGCTATAATTCCTCCTGCTACAGCAGCCAATACTAAAGACCCCCATGCTATTGTACTTAGGATTCTTCTGCGTTCATCTCTAAAATCTACCAGAGTAAGAGTAAAGGAATTTCCATAGCGTCTGCGGTGTTGTTTGGAGAGATTCATAAAATGTTTAAAATCTATTGCATTAGCAAACACTAAACACCCTGCAGAAAAACGATCAATCTTTTTGGTGGTTCCTTTTTTTCTGGCTCTATGAATATTAATCCCAAAACGTCCTGTATCCTCATATCCAGATTCAAACCATTTAAACAATCCTTTACGCTCATAATTTCTAATCACTTGCACATCTGTAGTCTGTACTAGTGCAGGATAGATGCCCCGATGCATTCCGATCCTATAGGCATTTTTGTATTGTCCTTTTTTTAAAAATGCAGTTCCTTTTGGGTGTCCTGAGTTTTCTAGCCAGTACTGTCCAGGATCTGTAGTGGCTTTAAAAATATGATACACCCATTTTTGTTTATCATTGGTATAAAACACATGGATCTCATCATCAAATCGGTTACTGCGAACAAAGCGACTGCGATATCCTACAATATTGAGCTGATACGGTTTTTGATATATCCGATAGCCTTTACTCCGTAATATTTGTAAACTTTTTAATAGCATTGATTGCTTGTTGTACTGATAAAATCAGATACCGCCCATATTTGTTTTTTTAACCGTCGCTTACGATAGACTCCATCTCCTTCTCTTGATCCATTGTTATTGGTATTTCCTTCTACGGTGATCACCCATTGGTCTTTCCACTGGTCTATAAAACCAATATGAGCAGGACGATTTAGTTGTGTAGACCATATCATAAATACATCTCCTTTTTGGGGTATTTTAAATTCATATTTCCCTCGATGATATATCCGCTTACCTTTTATAGCGTAGCTAGGTACCCATGCACTTTTTGGAGTTTGAATTCCTGCATTTTGATAACACCAGCTCACAAATCCTGCACACCACGCATATCCTTCTTTAAGCCCTACACTTTTCAGATACTTTGCTACATGTATGCCCATATTAGCCCCTGTTTCTCGAACACCGATCTGAGAATCGTAGAGTTCTTTTAGACAAGCTCTTTTTTCGACTGTTGTCAATCCATCAAGAGTTATAGTGTCCTGGCCAAAAAGGCTACTGCAAATAAAAATGCAAAAAAGATGAAGGTGGATAATTTTAATTTTTGCCATGGGGTTATTGTTTTAAAATCGTTTCTAAAATGAAGGTCTAAATACTCCTCTGAGGTAGGCCAAAT
>NZ_AVQK01000085.1 GCF_001401755.1 Aquimarina longa SW024 | reverse complement strand
AATTAAAATTATGAATACTTCTAAAAAACAATCATTTTTTTTTAAAAACTTTTTTGTATGCTTTCTTTTTTTAAATTTAACATTATTGATATCGGGGTGTTCAGACAATTCAATTAGTGAAACTGAAGAAGTTGAAGAAATTGGATTATTTGCCTCCGATAAACTCGAAGAACCAGACCAAGATGACAGAGAATAAAAAGAAAGTATTTACTTCAATTTTTATAGTAATAGGTGCAGTAATAATTTTTATTGCACCTTTACTACATATTAACTTTCCTAAAAAACCAGAAGAAGTAAAATTGTTTCAAGAAAAAATTAATACTTTTAATAGGTTAAAAAATAAAGAAATCTGTCAGTTAGAAGAAAGCTTAAAGTCAAATGAGATTACACCTCTTGAATATATTGAACAACTGGAATTATTTAATATTGACAGAAGTGTTGAGGCTAATTTATTAGATTATCAATTAAGTCAAATAGTTAATAAACATAGATATTTTGGATTTAGAACATTAAGAGTTTTTTTGATTGGCTTTGGTATTAGATTGCCATATATTCTTTTTTCCTTTATAATATTATTTTTATTTCTTTATTCAAAAGATAAATTAAAAGCTAATGTATATTTATACCGCTCTATTATAATTTTATACTCAATATCATTTCTGATATCGTTTTATATGATTATTTGGTTTATCTTACCACAAGATCTACCTATTACAGCTTATCATATCTTAATTATGACCTTAGCAATTTTAAGTTCATGGTCTTCAGTTTCTTTAGTTAAATATTATTACAACAGAGATACTAATTTTTTATTAAGTTTCAGAATAAAAGAATTAATTCATTTTATTACTATTAGTCGTAAAAATTATGTTTTAGATTTTGCCGTAAAAGCCTTTCATGCAAATCCTGATTTGAAAGAAGATATTCAGGTTAAATTAGAAGAATATGACGAAGAGTTAGAAATAACAATGAAGAAAATAGCTTGTAAAGATGAATCATAAAAAAGAGAAAATATATGATAAAATCTTCAAGCAAGGTCTGATTTATGAATCAGATGCAAATGATCTAAACCAATCTCTGATGGATTTATTTGAGCTAGAAATTAGAAAAAAAGAAAATCAATTGAATGAGCTTAATTTAAAAAAACAGTTATTAAAAGAAAGCATTTCTGCTACGCTATGAATGAGAACTATTCAATTTTCTTAATGTTTCTCTCTGTTATTATTTTTAACTGTTCTGTTATCAATTCTTCGTCTGTGATTTTCCCATCTAAAATTTTCATTTTTATATACATCCATAGTAATGGACTCTGTGAAAACTCACTATCTCTCAAATACATATTTTCAATAATTTCTGCAACAGAATAATTATCAAGTTTTCTTCTTTGAGTATTTAAATTTTTAGGCTTTAAAGTGTTATTGGATAGATCTATATTAATAAGATCGTCAATTGTTATTTGATAAGTTTCAGATATTTTTTGTAGTGTCTCAATCTTTGGAAAAGCTTTCTTATCTATATATGATCCTATATTTCCTCTTTTTAACCCAATTGTTTCTCCAAAAGCATCCTTTCCTAGACCTGTCTTATGTAGTAAAAAGCTTAAATTTTCTGATATGTAATTCATTAATTTTGTGTATTTAACATATTATATATGTTTTTTTCATATAAAATATGTATATTTGACTGAGGTTAAAACGTAAATTTATAAAAAAACAAGTGAAGTATGTATATATATAAGGAAAAACGCAGGGGGCGAAACTAGTATAGGTAAGAAATTAATGAGTTGATAATCTTTTTAGATATAAGAGATTTGGATAATAAAGAAATAAAATTGGTAAACTATGAAAGAAGATAGAAAATTAATTATTGAATCTTTGTTTATTAAATATGAAGATGCTTTTAATGCTAATGGTCTAGATAGGTGTTTGAATTTTCCCGAAGGTACAATGCAGAAATTTTATAAGTATAATAGACAATTAAGTAGGAAAAGGATTAATAGGATTTATCGATTTACAGAAAAGTTTGTATCTGATTTTGAAAAATTAAAAAAAAATAAGCATATAACTTAAATCTATAAGTAAATGATTCCACGATTTAACTAAAATATTAAAATTAGATTATTCCCAAA
>NZ_AVQK01000084.1 GCF_001401755.1 Aquimarina longa SW024 | reverse complement strand
CTTAACCATATTTTAATTACTGATTACAAGTTTTTTTTCAACTAATTACTAATGATATATTTGAAGATAAAAACAGATATTAGACGAATAGAGTTTTAAAAGTAGGGAAATAATAGTGGAACATCTTTTTGAATACACATGTATATACCTGATATGTAATATTCTATAATAATTACATATATTTTTATAATTTACGGTTTTTCCGTATTCGAGTTAACTATATAGCTATGTATCTTTACTCAAAAAAATGTTGAATATTATAATGCAATACTAAAATACTGAAGAGTACCTCGTAAAAACAGTTAATTATTTTTTATATAACTATATAATTTTAAGGTTTTAAACATTATTTTTAGAGATAATCCTTAAATCAATTTAGTTATGAAAAAAATCATTTTATTATCTACAGTATCAAGTTTGTTAATATTTTCAACTTCTTGTGAGAAACAAGATGATATAATAGGAAATGATGAAAATATTGAAACTTTTCAAGTCGATTTATCCGATGTTAAAAGACCAGGAACAAGAGAAGTACAATCCGTTGACTTATCAAATATTCAAAGACCAGGTACTCGTAACAGTGGATAGGATATTAAATAATGAATCTAAATTTACAGCAACAAGGGTATTGGGAAGTATAGCCATAATTTTTTCAGGATTAGTACTTTATCTTGATAAAATTATGGCTATTTTTAATTACCAATTCATTATACCTGAGAAATTTCTTTTGGCAAAAATAGATTTTCAAACTTTTATTTGGCTAATGAGCCAAACTATCTCTCCTTTGATATTGATTGCTGGAGCTCTATTACGTTCTTATTCTGTAGCATACCTAATTCCAATATATTGCTACATACTTCAATTGTTTTTCTTACTGAAAGACTATAAAATAATAGATGATGGGTATTTATATTGGTATACCTTTAGCACTACTATTCTAGTAATATTTGTTATCCAAACCATAAAATTCTTACAAGTTTATAATATAAAAAGGCAAATAAAAATAGCTAAGAAAAAACTACTTCAAGAATGAATAATATTGAAAGAATGGTGCTTCTGATTGCTGCTAAGCAAGGATATGATGACGGTAAATTAATGGCAGATCAATATTTATCATTATTAGAGGATATTGAAAAAGGTATAATTATGTCAGAAACAAAAAAAATAGAAGAACAAGTTGATTTTATAATAAATAGATATGCAAACTCTTAAGTATTCTTAGTTGTTTTTTTATTCTTACTAACCCGTTCTTTTTCAACTGAAACTAGATCTTTAAGCCTTTGAGAATCTATATATTCTATTATTTCTTTATTTTGTTCTTTTATCGTTTCTAAACACAATAATATTTCATCTAATTTATATCCAATTGTTTTAGATATTAATTCTTTAAAAATATTGTCAATAGAAGAATTATTATCTTTTTCATTTGTTTCATCTTTCATATCACCTAATCCATGATTTAACCAAGATTTAGATATATTATACTCTTTAGATAACAAATTGTATAAAACTTCAATAGTTGTATCTCTAGGTTTAGTAGATGTTCTGTTTAGAATCTTATCAATTCCTACTTGCGATAAAGGTGTTTTTTCCGCTATTTCATATCCAGTAAGTCCTAAATGCTTAATAGCATTTATTATTCGCTCTAATAGTTTTTCTTGCACAAATTTATATTTTTTACATAACTTATTTTTTATTATAAATAATAAGTTATACATTCGTTATATAATAATATCACTATTCACTAAAAGTATGGAAACAATTCTAAATATAATATTAAAAAATACTGAAAATAGGACGTTTTTTTAGAAAATCTAGTTAATGAGGATTTCTTTATTAGCTTTTATTTTCTCAACAATAAAAAAACACAAATCTTATAAAACTGCTATTAAAACACCATTAATGAGTTATGATTTAGAATTTGAAAAACAGGTTTTTAATTACTTATTTATCACACAAGGTAGTTTTAATGATTACGTGAATACTAATGGAGGGGTAGCACAATTATTAAGAAACTGGATATTTGAAGCTTTTAAAAGTGGAAAAACTCCATATGAAGTAGCAAGAGTCATTCAAAATTCTCCACACATATTAGAGCATATTGAGAAAATAAAGAAAGAAAACAACAACCCTAAA
>NZ_AVQK01000083.1 GCF_001401755.1 Aquimarina longa SW024 | reverse complement strand
GCCTTGTTATCATCCTTGTCCGCACTAGTATTTATCGCTACTGGTCGTGTTTAATACAATAGATCGGGAGTGTTTAACAAAGTATATCACCAAGTATAAACATTTAACTGAGAGTGTTCAGTAAAGTGTGTCACCACGTATAAACATTTAACTTTGTGATATTATGGAAGAAAAAAAAGAATTTAATGATGATGATTTTTAAAAGGAGGCTTTAAAAGGTTTAGAGGGAGTCTTCAATAGATTAATTATTATTTTAAAATAATACTACTAATATGGGGTAACATTTGATCTTGTAGAAACATATACTTACTAACAAACAATATCATTTATATAATCACCCTAGTATTATAGGGGTTTAAAACAAACAAACATATGGCAGAACGTAGTTACAAGATCAAAGACGGTATCGTATTAGAATGGGCAGATACTGTAATTTCTTATCTTAAAGAAGATATACAACTATTTACTGATTTTGACGCTAAACTAGACCAGAGATTTATAACTCTCTTAGAAAGTAAAGTTACACAAGCATATAAAGAAGGAGGTGATCAATTAAATATAGCACAATTACAAGAAAAAACAGAATCTGTAGATCGTGCTATGAATGACTGTCATGCCTATTTTAAAAAACTACGCTACTGGGTACTTGATGCTTTTCCGGATCAAAAAGCAATACAAAAACAGTTTGGTGTTGGTAGATATGCAATAATCAGAAGAAGTCAAATCAAGATGATCCAATATACAGAAGGGCTCACCACTACCATCAATCAGCACCGAGATGCACTTATTGCTACAGGGATCCCTGCACAGTTATTAGAACAACCCGCAGCCTTATCCGAAGCCCTGCGTAGTGCAAATAATGAACAAGAACAAAAAAAAGGAACCCGTACCGTAGATACTGACCAACGAAAAGAACTCTTTAATGAGCTATACCGTATCTTACAAAAAATAAATGCAGCAGCAGACAATGTATTCGATCAACACCCTGCTAAACGAAAACTCTATCGTACTCCCAGAGTAACTAGTAGTACCAGAAGTATAACAACCAATGATGAAGAAGAATAAAAAAATACAGATCCATACAATAAATCATACAATTACACATTAGTAATAATAACTCTTAAAACCTAAACCATGGCAACAAAAACCGAATTACTTATCGACAATCAGCAATACCGTCTTATTGAATCCTCCTTTGACTTCCACCAACCCACTGATTATAATGGCAGACCCAGTGCCAAGGTACGTGCTGGCAGTATCGTAGCTCTCATTGATTTTGATGGAGAAGAAGAACTCATCAGCTGGGCTGGTAATGATATCACCACCCGTAGTGGTAAGATCATCTACTATAGCGCTGATGGTATGGGGATTAAGTTTACTCTAGAGTTTACCGATGCCTATTGCTCAGATATGTACATATACCAGAGCAATATTGTCGGGGGTGGAGTCCTATCAGAGCTTAAGATCACTGCCAGAGAGATGGTAATAAAAGGACATACTCATACGAATAACTGGCCTGTAAAAAGCTAAAAACCTGATATCGCGATGAGAAAAAGTAACCAAACACTACAGGGGCTAGATGCAGTACTAGCCCCTGCTATAGAAAGAGCCGTATGCCCCTCATTTTCTGGCAAGACTCCCACCGCATTTGATATTGGGATTAAACTACATCGAGAGCTCGATAATACCCGTACATCCCTATCAGAAGCACTCTATAAAATAGACCTTGCCAATGATGATATAGGTGTAAAACAAGCCCAGATGCATCAGTTACAGAGCATGCGCCCCTATAATACAGATGCTGTAGACACCAATGATTATATCAGAAAAGCCAATAACGGCTATCAGGTATGGGATGGCAATCGATGGACACAGCTCTCTAAAGATGCCAAAATAAAAATAACTAGTGAGCGTAGCGAAGCCACCAATAATAAGCTTGCTGTAGTCATACAAGCAGAAGATACCAGTACCAATACGCAGATTTTTTTTGTAGATGATAATGTATACAAGCGCGGTGGGGAGATCAGTTATAATGGTAGTATCAGAGATAATCCAGAACTTAGCCCTAGGATGATAAATGAGGAGATCAACTGGCAGAGCATACTATATGATGCCACCAAGATGGGAGTTGCTACAACAGGTAAGGCTGCCGGAGCACTAAGTCTGACCCGTATCGGCAATCTTACCCCGTGGCATAAAGGCGCAAACCTTCATAAAGCAGTAGGATGGTATCGCAATAAAGAAGGGATCTACCGTAGCCTAAGTAGTCAGCGTAATACCAT
>NZ_AVQK01000082.1 GCF_001401755.1 Aquimarina longa SW024 | reverse complement strand
GGCTAAACAACCAAAAACAACAAGAGAGCAAATGATACAAGAAATGATAATCAAAATGGCTAATTCTAAAGTAGCTAGATTTGATATCTCTTCATAGTGTATAGAATCTTTTGTTAATATCGTTTATTTATAATTTTTACGGTAAAACCATAGTTATAAAAATGTTTTAACATACTGAAAATCAATTAAATATGTTTTTTTAATTTTTTTTGACTTATCAAAATTACTTTTTAGGAATTTTCATGTTAAAATAAAATGATTATACTAGTACAAAAAAACAATTTTCACCTTAAAATGCTGCAAAAGTAACCTAAAAATATAAAAAAAAAATATCGTTTTTTATAAAGTATAGATATACTTTTACTTGTAAATCAATTGATTGTATACACTTATTAGTTTAACAAAAATTAAATTTTATAAAGATGAACTTTTTTAAAACATTATTCGTAATTTCTTTTATATTTTTATCAATATCAACTTTAAACTCCTGTACAGCACCTTCTGTAGAGGAAGAACAAGGAATTAATAATGAAGATACTTTTTCAACAGGTAAAGACGAAATCGAGCTACGCTAATTATTATTTAATTGCACTATTATTCTGCACAATTTCATTTACACCATTAACACACACTTTTCTTTCAAATAAAATAGATTATAAATACACTTATATAGATATTGAATTAGAAGAAGGGAAAAACAGTTTTGATGGTTTAGAAATAAACGTTGTTGATGGAAAAATTTTAAGTATTCAAAAGGTAGAGAGTGAAGTAATAAATAAAGTTTTTGGCTGGAGTAATTGGCGAAGATTCATATATGGTGGCTCACCATATTTCTGTTTAGCCGCTTTAACTTTGTTTTGCTTTTGGATATATAAGAATAAGGAAAAAGATAGTAAATACTACAAAAGAACTGTACGTATTGTACTATCTTTTTTTTCATTTGTCTCCGTTTGGTTTTGTATCTATTCACTTTATCCAAGAAACGACTTTTCTTATCGCAAATATTATATTATCCTGATAGGAGGTTCAATATTAATAAATATTGGTGTCTTTTTTTATATAAAGTGGTTAAGAAAAGAGGTATATACATTAGAGGAATTGAAGGAAAAAATAAGACGATTAACAAAATTTGTTTCCTATGATATTTATAAGAAATATGTAAATAAAGCTGACAAAAAGGAATACCTAATTGATACCCTTAAAGAATTTAAAGAGGTAAATAAAAAAGCGAATAAAATTTAATTTTTAAAATGAAAAGGACAGAGGGAAAAGATATTATTATCGAATCTAAAGAAAAAGAATTTTTAAGTTCCGAGATTTTCCAACACTTAGAAAATGAAATAAATATAATACTTGAAGAGGAAATCAAAACTGAAAAAAATAGAATTAAAAAATTAATTTCTAATGTTTTTAATGATGATTACAAAGTTGCTTCAAACTATTATAGTCATTTGATAAAAATATAGAATCAACTATTTAAGAACTTCTTAAGTTCTTCTTCATTTCTTGTAATTTCAAAAAGCCTTTTAGCTACACGCTTTTCAATTATATTATTTATAACAGCATCTTGCAATACTCGATTTTCATACTCCACAAAAAAATCAGAAAACTTCTTAATTTTTGCATTTATTTCTTTTTCATTAAGGTTTAATAGATCTTCTGAATTTCCAAGTTTAAAAACTATGGAAAGCTCTCTTTTTTGCAAATCATTTAAACTTTCTCGATAAAAGGCTTGTTTAAAAGTAGCTCCCTTCATGTTAATTGCTTTTCCTAATATGGAATAAGTATAGTTTTTCTCTTTTTTAACCTTTGATAGTTCTTTATAAAAATCCATTTAAATTATTTTATTAAAAAAAGGAAAAATATTTCCTAAAAAGGAACAAATGTATTATATTTGGGTAAAATTATTCCTTTTAAATATATCTTGACAAACAAATATATGTCAAATTGTTTTTAAAGGATGTATCGTATTCAAGTTTGAATAAATTATTTATTAACTAGAAAGTATATTAAAAATAAGTTGTTAAACAAATATTTAGTTATTTTTTTTAAATATAACTAATAAAGAATAAGGAAGAGTACCCCCTTGTATATTCGAGCTTCATTTTATTATTCTTTTTGCATAAAACAAAAAAAATGGATCGTGATCAACGAATAGAATATAAACGAGAAAAAGTAGAAAAATATTTAGTAAAATTCAAAGATCGTTTAAGGTTAAGAAGAATCGAAAGTGAACTTTCTTTTCCAATAGGTACAATTCAAAAATTCACTAAAAAAGGTAGAATAATTGATGATAAAAGAATTTTACTATTGTATAGCTATCTAAAAAAAATGAAACTATAAAAATTAAGTAAACCCTATTAGAAAATAATAATCCAAAACTTTTAG
>NZ_AVQK01000081.1 GCF_001401755.1 Aquimarina longa SW024 | reverse complement strand
TGTATAATCCATTGATGTTGACCCACCCAATCCGAGTCATCGTGACCCGCCTAATCCAGGTGATGTTGACCCGTCTAATCCAGATTAATCTGACCCACTTGATTTAAGGTGTAAAGTTGAGTTATTGAAAGCTGTATTATGTTACTTAAAATCGTAGCAATTATGGCAGGAACTTCAATAACTATGAATAAATTAAGAACAGTAATACGCCTTCATACAGAAGGTAAGAGTAAACGCTTTATTAGTGATTATTTACGGTTATCTCGTAATACCGTAAAGAAGTATATCAATCGTTTTATATCGATTCGATTGAGCTTTGAAGAGCTAGAAGAATTAAGTGATACTGAGTTAGAATCTCTACTGGTTAAATTTCAAAAAAAGATAGTTAGTCCCCGAGAAGAGGCCTTACATTCTTATTTTAAATATGCAGAAAAAGAGCTCAAACGCACCGGTGTTACCAGATTCCAGTTATGGTATGAGTATTATCAAAAATACCCTAACGCTGTAGGTAGATCTACCTTTTATGAAAAGTTCAAAAATTGGCAATTACAGTCTTGTGTACAGCCTACCATGCACATGGACCATAAGGCTGGGGACAAGCTGTATATTGATTACGCTGGTAAAACGCTTCAGATAGTTGATCTGGAAACAGGAGAAGTACAAGAAGTTCAGTTTTTTGTAGCTGTTTTAGGAGCGAGTCAACTTACCTATGCAGAAGCTACTTTAAGTCAAAAGAAGCATGATTTCATACAATCTATTGAGAATTCATTACACTATTTTGGAGGTGTACCAAGAGCAATCGTTCCTGATAATTTAAAATCAGCAGTCACTAAAAGTGATCGTTATGAGCCTCAAATAAATGATACTCTTTTAGATTTTTCTGAACATTATGACACTACAGTTCTACCTGCACGCTCAAGAAAACCAAGAGATAAATCGTTGGCTGAAATCACTGTAAAAATCCTCTATACCCGTATCTATAGTCCATTACGAAATGAAGTATTCCATTCTCTTGAAGAATTGAATCAAGCTATTAAAGAGCAATTAAACTTTCATAACCGTATTTGTTTTAGTGGGAGAGCTTATTCACGAAGACTTCTTTTTGAAGAAATCGAAGCACATACTCTTGGTATTTTGCCTCAGCAGCGCTTCGAGATCAAAAAACAAACTGTTGTCAAAGTAATCATGAACGGGCATGTTTGTCTTGGGGAAGATAAGCACTATTACAGTGTACCTTATCAATATATAGGCAAAAAAGTCAAGATTGTTTACTCGACCAAATCCGTAGAAATCTTTTATAAATACAATCGTATTGCCGTTCACCCTAGAGTGAAAAGCCAGTTTAATTATTCTACCATTAAAGAACACCTAGCTTCCGCACATCAGTTTATGACAGATTGGACACCGCAACGCTTTATGAGTTGGGCTGCTTCTATTGATCGTATTGTAGAAATATACATCTCTAAAGTATTAGAAAAGAAGAAACATCCGGAACAAGCTTATAAAGTGTGTATGGGAATCCTCTCTTTACAAAAGAAAGTAGGCAAAGAACGTTTGGTTGGAGCTTGTCAAAGAGCCCTTGATTATGAATTATATGGATATAGACCCATTCTAAATATACTGGAAAAAGGCTTGGATCGATTAGATAACGACGAGCAACAAGAAAACCTCCCTTCACACGACAATATCAGAGGAAAAGATTATTACCAATAAATTATATTAATTATGAATAGTATCACATTACAAAAGTTAAAACATCTTAGGTTCTATGGTATGCATGATGCTTTTAAAAGTATTATAGAAACAGGAAAATTAGATCATTATAGTTTAGATCAATTGATTAGTCATCTCATTGAATCTGAATGGGACGATCGACAAAATAGAAGGATAGAAAGAACCATTAAGTATGCTAGATTCAGATATAAAGCACAGATAGAAAATATCGTTTTCTCTGACCAAAGAGAACTTAACCGGGATCAAATTCATCGATTAACTGAATTTGAGTTTATTAAAAAATCAGAAAATGTACTCATTACTGGAAGTACAGGTGTAGGAAAAAGTTATTTGGCTACTGCTATAGGACATCAAGCCTGCATTGAAGGATATAGAGTACTTTATTTTAACACTAATAAAATGTTAGCTAAATTAAAAATGGCAAAAGCTGATGGATCATATCTTAAGGAAATGTCACGAATAGAAAAGCACACCCTTGTTATATTAGATGATTTTGGACTACAAGTTCTCGATAAGCAAAATAGAATGGCATTGCTTGAAATCATTGAAGACAGACACGAAAAAGGAGCAATAATTTTAACTTCTCAATTACCCATAAATCAATGGTACGAAGTAATCGGTGAAAAAACCGTAGCTGATGCTATAATGGATAGGCTTGTCCATAATGCACATAGGATCGAATTAAAAGGTGAATCTATGAGAAGAAAAAGAAACAAACAATAATAAATAATGTAAAAATTAATCCATATGTTTAACAAAAAATAACTCAAATCTGCACCTTAAAAACACTGCTCAGCTTGAGCTGGATTTAGTGGGGCAATATAGCTGGAATATAC
>NZ_AVQK01000080.1 GCF_001401755.1 Aquimarina longa SW024 | reverse complement strand
ATACATTGCGCCTAACGTATTTGTGTATGAATAGTAGTGGATTTTACGCACTAAATTTTCGGTTTATAACTTGACTTTAAAGATAAAAAACTAACTTTGAATAAGCACTAAAACCGCTATTATTTATACACGGTGTTACCCAACGTATTTTTATTTTCGCCTATTTATTTGCATATTTACAAATATTTATTCAAATTTGCAATAAATCAAATCCATAATTATGTCAGATTGGAATGATAAAGTTAAACGTTTATTAAAGTCAGAATTGGTTCGTAGAGGAATTTCAAATTCGGACTTGGTAAATATGCTTGAACAAATTGGAATAGAAGAAACAAAATCGAGTATTGATAGTAAAATCAGTCGGGGAACATTTAGTGCTTCTTTTTTTTTACAATGTTTAACTGTTATTGGCTGTGAAAAAATCGAAATAGAGGAATACGAAAATCAATTATCAATTGCATCTGAACCACAGTCAGATTATACCTTAAAAAAATAAAATATGTCAAAAGTTAAATTTATAGATTTATTCGCTGGATTAGGAGGAATACGATTAGGGTTTGAAAAATCATTCCAAGATTTAGGTTTTGAGACAGAGTGTGTAATGACTTCTGAAATTAAACCTTATGCAATTGAAACTTTGTCTAAAAATTTCAATCACGATTATTTTGTTGGAGATATTTTTAATGTTGAAAATAAACAAATTCCAAACTTTGATTTTTTGTTAGGAGGTTTTCCTTGTCAGCCATTTAGTGCTGGTGGAAAACGTGAAGGATTTGTTGATACAAGAGGAACTTTGTTTTTTGAAATTGAAAGAATTTTAAAAGAGAAAAATCCATATGGTTTTATACTTGAAAATGTTGAAGGACTTGTAAAACACGATTTAGAAAATAAAGAGGATAAAATAGGAAGAACATTAATGACTATTTTAGATAAGCTTAAAAATGAATTAGGCTATAAAGTTTCTTGGAAAGTTTTAGATTCTATTGAATTTGGATTGCCTCAATCCCGTAAGAGAATATTTATTGTTGGAAACAAAGATGAAAAAGCTAATCTTACCTTTTCTGATAAAGAATTTAATACTTTAAATAGTATTTTGGAAAACGGATTAGAAACTATTAATTCTAATTTTACTGAAAAACTTTTTAAGCATTTTGAAATAGAAGATTTATATGGTAAATCTATTAAAGATAAAAGAGGAGGAGATAATAATATTCATAGTTGGGATATTGGAATAAAGGGAGAAGTTTCAGATGAGCAAATTATTATTCTAAATAAACTTTTTAAAGAAAGACGTAAAAAGCATTGGGCTGAAAAAATTGGTATAGATTGGATGGATGGAATGGCTTTGACTTTAAAGCAAATTTCAACTTTTCATAAGAATGATAAACTTAAATTTTTATTGGATGATTTAGTTAAAAAAGGATATTTAAGATTTGAACATCCCAAAAAATTGGTGCGTGAAATTACAGAAAATGGGGAAAGAAAATTTCGTGCTTATGATGAAACAAAACCAAAAGGATATAATATTGTTACAGGAAAATTGAGTTTTGAAATAAATAAAATTTTGGATCCTAATGATATTGCTCCAACACTTGTAGCAACAGATGTTTCTCGATTAGCAGTTCCAGATAACGGAGGTTTAAGACGATTAACTATTAGAGAAGGCTTGCGTTTGTTTGGTTATCCAGAATGGTACGAAATTCCTGTTAAAGAATCGGAAGCTTTTGATTTATTAGGAAATACAGTTGCTGTTCCAGTTGTTGAACACGTTGCAAAACAATTAGCAGAAATTTACGAACGAAATTTAGTTTATTCTACTGTCAATGAAACCCCAGTATGTTCTTGATAGTTTTTTAATACATTTCTCAACCAATGACCATTAGTGTGCCTTGTTTGAGGATATTGATAACGAGTGTTGTTTAAAGCTGTTAAAAATTCCTCTTTGCTATTAAAAGGCTTGAATTTGGCACGTGTGGAATACCAAATACTTGGTCTTATATTGTAAATTACACTTTTCTTTTCTTGAACTTTTAGAGGATACGTTCCACTTGGACAAGCTAATTCCCAAATCTTTTTTAACCAAACGTCTTTAATACTGATTACTCCGTTATTCATTTGATATGCCAAAATAAGATAATCTGAGTCAATTCGGTAAGCATTTTCTAAAAGTGAATTACAATAAGAATCGAAGTTTGCTAAATCAAATCCAGGTCCTCTGTCAAAATCAAATGATTTAACTTCTAAAAGTCCTTTTTTGTGGTTGTCTTTGTCTAAAAGAAAATCAGGAAAAGTTTGAGAATTTGTGTTTTCTTCAAAATCAATATTTTCTTTTTGAAACCAAGCTTTCAACCATTCTTGTAGTAAATTTCCAACAGTATCTTTTGTCTTGATTAGTATGCTTAAATCTTTAACTGTAAATTTAATGCTTCCTGTTTCTCCAATTAATTTATAATCCTCGACAAGTTTTTTATAGAGTTGTTCCGCTGTTAATTTCATTCAATCTTATTGGTTTTCTTAATTTTCAAAGATAGAAAAAATTATCTTGGAATCTCGATTTTTATATGTTGGGTAACG
>NZ_AVQK01000079.1 GCF_001401755.1 Aquimarina longa SW024 | reverse complement strand
ACATTAACTTAACAATCAACTGAAAATAAAAGAGTTAATCTTTGTTTTTTTTATGTAGTACTGTATTACACTATAATCTTCACTTCCCACTACCTCTTCTCTGATGGAAAATCTTCTCATCTTATTTTTGATTATTAATCCTCCACATAACTAATACACTTTTCAAAAAAAAGATTTATAATCAAGAAACTTTGCTTTTTTAGATTTAAAATAAGGAACTAAATCTATTCTTCTATTTCTTTTTTGAACCTAAACATTTTTATTTCACTGATGAGAACAAAAAATAGTTACAATAATGTAGTTGTTTTCATCGTTTATTTCTTGTTGATATTTCTACTAGTCACAAATTTTACTTCCTTATATTTAATTTTTTTTATTGATCGTATTATTAAATCGGGCATAGTAGTTAAATTTCCTTTTATCTTTAAAACAATTAAAATCTCTTCCTTAAATTAGTTAATTTTTAACATAAATAGTATATCCAACATCTATTAATCTAGTGGTTAAAAAAGTTAACTGTTTTTATATTCATCCTTTTTTTGAAATATCTGCGTTTTTTTTAAAGTATCGCCTTCTTTAATAAAAAAAGTTTAGCTACATAATCTCTATTGTAAATTGATCCTTTAAAAAAACATTCCTATCAATTGTTACAGAAATCACATCTGGTGATGGAATATTATAACTTCTCGTAAATCTTAAATTAGATATACAATAATTATTATCTTTTTTACATGAAAAAAGAAATATTAAACCAATAAAATATCTAATCAATATCATATTATACAAAGAATTTATATTGTTATTTTTAGGCACTCTAAAATGGATTATCTAATAAATTTAGAACAATTTCATTAAGCTATTTTTTTATAATCATTGTACTATTAATAGAGTTTTATACCTCAAAGAAGAATATAATCTTTGGGTATCATACCATTTGACATACCTAATAGTAATGATATGTTTGTAAATAAGAAGCAAGCTTATAGCGATAAATACATTCGTATTTTATTGTTTTAAAAAAGGATCCAGTCGCAGCATTATCCAAACAATTCCCTTTTCTGCTCATGGATTGAGTGTTATATTGGTGTTGTGCAAAATTTGACACAACCTAGGATTATCTAACTGTAACAAATTAATTACTTCTTTGTCTTTAAAGAAAAAATTATAAGAACATATTACTTCATTCTTTTATCTGTTTTAATAAACTTTAAATTCTATTCCCAAGAAAAGGGAGAATTTAAGATTTTGAAATTAGTAAAAACCTCGCTATTAAAAAATCAACAGTAATCAGGAACTTGTTGGAGTTTTGCTACTACTTCTTTTTTAGAAACTGAAGCCATCCGTTTAGGCAAAGATGAAATTTCGCTTTCGCCAATATTTTATGTTAAGCCAACTTATATGGGAAAAGCAGAAAAATTTATCGAAACAAAAGGAAAAAACTGGTTTGATACTGGTGATTTGACATTTAGTGTACTAGATGCGTACAAAAAATTTGGAGCAGTACCAGAAGATGTTTACAATGGTATCATTGATAAAGATTGGCAACACGATCACGTTGAAAAGGATAATATTCTTCTTGCAATGGTAAAATCTGTCGGTACTTCTGGTTATGGGCGTAAAACCATATAGCTGGAAAAAAATCAGTTGAAACAGTTTTAGATGCGTATTTAGGAACTGTCTTTAATACCTTTATTTATAAAGGGAAACTATACTCACTTAACTCATTTGCAAAAGAATTTGTTGGCATAAAACCTGACAATTATATAGAAATAGCAAGCTATTCTCACAGTGATTTTTACAAAAAGTTTGTTTTAGACATTCCTGCGAACTGGAATTCAAATAAATATTTAAACTTACTTATAAAGGATTTTGAAAATGTAATTGATTATGCGTTAGGATCAGGCTATAGTTTAGCTTGGGATGGTGATGCATCAGAACCAAACTTTGATTATGATACTGGTTTATTAAAATTGACGGTGAATGAGGAAGAAAGTCCTATCACTCAAGAATTAAGGCAAACTACTTTTAAAAATAAAACTACTGCCGATGAACATAATATGTATATAGTTGGAATCGCTGAAGACACAAAAGGCAATCCATATTATTTGTTGAAAAATTCTGAAGGAAATAATAGATATGGTGATTATGTGTATATGTCAAAAAAAGCGTTATTACTGAAAACAATTTCAGTTTTAGTTCATAAAGATGTCATACCTAATGACATTAGAAAAAAATCTGATTTGAGAAAATAAAAACTTTGCACAACAACGTTCTTACTAAAAATTATTCTATCGTAACTCTTTTTACAAAACCCTAATCTCTAATTGCTCTGGTGTTAATTCTGTTTTCTTTGAGAAATCTACAAAATTACTTTCAATCATATTCTTCCCTAACCTGTTTAGCACTCTGACTAGACTCTAACAATTGGTCTTGATCTTGTAAAACTCCTTTGGAAATGAAAATAGAATCTCTTACAGCAATAATAGTCTTAAAATTAAGTAGGTAGTCTAATTTATAATAATATTAGTGTTTGTGTGATACTTTATAAGCTACATCCCAAGTGAAGTTCTATCTTTATATAGGG
>NZ_AVQK01000078.1 GCF_001401755.1 Aquimarina longa SW024 | reverse complement strand
TCCTCCTAACTCAAAGAAATTATCATGTACTCCTACTTGTTCTACTCCTAATAACTCTTGCCAGATTGTAACTAACTCTTTCTCTATATCTGTACTAGCAGCTACATAAATACTACTCGATAACTCTGACATATCTGGATCTGGTAATGCCTTTTTATCAATCTTACCATGTGATGTCAATGGCATCTCATCTAACGTTACCCATAACAATGGAACCATATACTCTGGTAAACGAGTCTGCAAATACGCCTGAGTATCCTGCTTATCAAAAGTATCTGTACATGCTACATAACCCACTAATCGGTGATTCCCTAATGCATCCTCTTTGGCTAAAACACAACAACTCAACACTCCTAAGGAATCAGATAATACATTTTCGATCTCTCCTAATTCTATTCGATGACCTCGAATCTTTACTTGATCGTCCTTTCTTCCTAAAAACTCTAAACTACCATCACTAAGCCAACGAGCTAAATCTCCTGTCTTATACAAACGACTAGAATCCTCTACAAAGGGATCAATATCAAAGGATAAGGCTGTCTTCACCGGATCATTAACATAGCCTCTTCCAACACCTATACCTGAAACCCATAACTCCCCCATAACTCCTACAGGACAAAGACAACCTGTACAATCAACTACATATAATCGAAGATTCGATACAGGCTTACCTATAGAAACTGTAGCATTACTAGGAACTTCTTCTAACAAATGTAAACTCACATCATCAGATGCCTCTGTAGGTCCATAAGCATTAACTACAGGAATATCTGGATAACTAGCAAACCACCGACTAAGAAGCGATACTGAAACCGCCTCTCCGGTAACTAGAAAATGGGATAACTTATCTAAACCCTTAACACTATCGATCTCTAATAACCCTGAGATATACGAGGGGACTAGTTGTAAAATAGTAATAGCATCATCATATATACGATCTTTAAAGCCTAACGAGTCTATAATCTGATCTTCACTATAAATAACAATATGTCCCCCACATAATACACTACTTAATAACTGCCATACTGAAATATCAAAGGTAAATGGTGCTGTAAATGCAACTACACTACTGCTATCCATATCCAAATAATCAATCATCAATAGTAAATGATTAAGCATACCGGCATGTTCAATCATAGCTCCTTTAGGAACTCCTGTACTACCCGAAGTGTAAATAACGTAGGACAAGGAATCTGATGGAATAACAATTCCTAAATCACTATCAGGATATTCCTCTAAAACAGCAGATGAAGACCCCAAAACCAAAACCTCTAAATCAAACTCTGAAAAAAGGCATTCACTGCCCACATCTGTAATGATAACATTACTAGAAATATCACCTAAAATGTATGCGATACGAGACGCTGGATAATCTGGCTTGATAGGCACATAGCAACCACCTGATTTTAAGATACCAATAATACCAATCAACATCTCTAAGGAACGATCTAAGCAAATACCTATCATATCATCAGAAACGATGCCTTGTGAATGGAGGTAATGAGCTACCTGATTAGATCGAGAATCTAATTCTTGATAACTGATACTCTGATCTTCAAAAATACCTGCGATTGCATCAGGAGAATCTAAAACTTGACGCTTAAATAATTCTACAAAACCATCTTCTAATGGATAACTAACAGAAGTCGAATTAAAATCTTCTAATAAAAGATGTTCCTCTGCATCGGTAAGCATTGATAACCTTCCTAAGGGTGTATCTATATTAGAAACAATATTGCCTAATAACTCCTGATAATGATCTAATAATCGTAAAATACTCGACTCCTTAAATAAATCTGTACAGTATTCTACTTCTAGACTAATACCTGACGGAGTCTCTGAAGCAGTCATCGTTATATCAAACTGTGATGTCGTGTTCTCAAAATAATAGGGAGATAAACTCAAATCTTCTAAAGAGATAGCACCGTCTGTAGGCGCATTCTGTAGCTCAAACATTACCTGAAACAAGGCACTCCTACTCATATCTCGAGTCTGAACAACGCGATCTACAACTTTTTCGAATGGAGCAGATTGATGATCATAAGCACTCAGAGTAGTGTTTTTTAAATCCTTCAGAAAACAACTAAATGTAGCTTCTGGATTTAATGAACTCCGTAGGGCTAATGTATTGACAAAAAAACCAATCATACCTTCTAACTCGCGCTGAGTCCTATTAGCAATAGGGGTACCAACACAGATATCTTCCTGACCACTATATTTATATAACAAAACCTTAAAGGCACCTAACAACAGCATAAAAAGGGTAACCCCTTCTGATTTACTCATCGCTGAGAGGTCTGCACTTAACGATGCTGGTAATTGATACGATAATGTATGCCCCTTACTACTCTGTATCGAGGGACGAGCATAATCTGTAGGTAATTCTAAATAACTATGACCCGATAACTGATCCTCCCAATATGATAATTGTTCTTCTAAAACAGAACCTTCTAGATACTTACGTTGCCAGATTGCATAATCAGAATACTGAATTGGTAAAACAGGTAAAGAGGCTTCGCTACCTGTTTTTAATGAACTATAGAAACTTACAAACTCGTTTACCAAAATACCATTAGACCATCCATCACTAGAGATGTGATGAAAAACACCTGCTAAAACATAACGAGATGAGCCCAAATCATATAAACACATACGTAACATATAATCTGAGGACAAATCAAATGGACTTGCTATAAATGAGGATAATGAAGCCTCTAAATCACATTCTTCTAATGAAACTATACTTAGATCCCAATCAGAAGATGGCAAAACCTCTTGGTAGCCTACTCCATCAGTAGAATGAATGACGCTACGTAAAACCTCATGACGAGAAATAATCGATTGTAAACTTTCTCGTAGTACATCGATATCCAATGCGCCTTCTAATTGTAACACAATCGGCATATGATAGGCAACACTGCCTTCTAACTGATCGATAAACCATAGACGCTCTTGGCTAAATGATAAAGGAAC
>NZ_AVQK01000077.1 GCF_001401755.1 Aquimarina longa SW024 | reverse complement strand
GGCCTAATGCAAAACCTCCTACTCCAGAGAATAAATCCAGTAAAACGATTTCTTGAGATTCCATTTATAAATGCTTTTGTTATTCTGAATTTGTTTGCCAATTCCTTAAAACTGTTCTTTTTTGAACTTATTTTTTAGTACTGTTTATTTTGGTAATGATAGGAAAGTGATACGTATTGGTTTCGGTTTGAGATCTCTTAATTCTTGATTATGAAATTTAAAATGCTAAATCATTGTATACTAAACATCTAAAATAGGATTGTGCATTTCATATAGCAGAAAAAATAAAAATTAGCAAAAAACACGAATAATGAGGTAACATTTCGTTTTGTTATAACATTTACTGATAACTATAAATTAAAAATTTTAACAATAACTTATTTACAATTAAATTTTATGAACAACACTTTTAAATCAGTATGGTCATTTTTACTACTACTTACTTTTATTCTTTTTATAGGATGTACTAAGGATGATAATACTTTAGAAAAACCTTCTTCAGACTCTAATATTAAAGAAAATATAGAACAAATTTCACTAGAAGAATTACCAGATGAATTCACTTCAAAAATTCTGTCTTTTCTTAAAACCAAAACTACTCAACAACTATCTGGTGCCAAATCACTACAGACCTATCTATCTCCAGAAGCAACAAAACATACTTCAAGTAATGGGATTATAACCTATAGTATACCTATTAAAAATGAAGCCAACGCTAAAAGTCTTTTTGTAAACACTTCAAAAACAGGAGGTAATAATTGTAACAATTCTAGTCATGATGTTTTGGTGGCCAATACAGATCCTTCAGGCTCATTTAGTGACCTTACTCATGCAACTTTTACTCCAGCTTATGTTGGAGCTACTCCAGGTATTAGTGTTTCCAATAACCCTAATACAGCTATTAACAATACTCTTTACACTACTTTAACCAATCTAAATACAAATACAACTACCACTGTTAGCACCCCTATTAATAATAATAACAGTAATAATAGTGGTACTCTAGGAAATACTATAGGAAGAAATCGAAATGGTGTTTTTGGAGGTATCTGGTCTGGAATTAAATCTGTAACAAATGGGGTAGGTCGCCTTATAGGAAGACTTTTTAATGGACGAAAATGTAAATGCTCTAAGTCCTCTAAATCTGGAGGGAGTAATTCTAATGCGCGTCAAGAATCATGCTGTAGTGCTGGTAGTAGTAAATCAAACAATAATGATTCAACATTAACAGGATCAGATAATCTGGCTTATGAGTTTGATTTTAATATTCCTCTTCCTGATTCATTATTTGAAGAACATACTACTTCGAAAAGTGGAGATGAAACACCTGATTGCAACTGTGCTCTTAATGATATTGACTTATATAGTTCTAGTACAGACACACAAATTAAAAAAGATGCTTTTGATTGTGCCTGTAAATCTGATTCGACCTTTAAAATGGCTCCTTTTCTTGATCTTGGTTTTGTAGAAACAGCATGGTTAGCTGAAGAAGCACAAACTGAGGTACGAAAAATGTTATGTAAGCTTGTTAAAGAAGATGGGTATAGTTCAGAAGCGAAAAAAGCTTCACAGGCTACTATCAAAGTTCTAATGGCAAATAAGTTATCTGGGGTATATGATCAAAATTATTATACTTTAATAAACCCTTATTTTGATGCAGATACTATAGACCCTTCTTTTTCAATTAGATTTTCAATAGAATGTGCAATACTCAAAGTACAACATCCTGATTGGTCCAACACACGTGTATTTTGGGAAGCTTCTAAGGAGATGATTCATTTAGGATTAGATGTTTTGGGACTCATTCCTGTTGCCGGAGAAGCTGCGGATTTAGTAAATGGAGGAATTTATCTTGTTGAAGGAGATAATGTTAATGCCTCATTAAGTTTTGCTGGAACAATACCGTTTGCAGGATGGGCAGCTACTGGATCAAAACTTGCTGTGAAAGTAGTGACTACTGCGGGAGGAGAAAAAGTAATAAAGGTTATTGCTAAAGGTGCTGATGAAGTGGCAGAACTAGCCACCAAACTCTCTCATTTTACCAAACAGATTGATAATGCCATCAATTCCATTAAAAATGGAGCCAAATATGTATTGGAAGGTACAGGAACCTATAGACAAGTAGCAGGACATCATCCATTAGCAAAAAAAGCTTTTGAAGGAATAGATACTTATAGTTTTAGAGATGCGTTTAGTGTGTCTAATAATAAATTAAGAGATTATGATGTTGCTCATTCTACCATAACAGGAAAACAAAACTCGTTATATTCTAATTGGAAACGAACTAACCCTAATAAGGAAATGACTATTAATGATATGTCAAAGATTGAATTAGAGGCAATGGTACAATCAGGAGTTCCTGAAGATGTGGCAAAAGGATGGGTCATAAAAGCTTTAGAAGATTTAAAAAATCAAGGAGTATCTGAAATAAAAAACATACCTTGGAATGGTGTTAATCCAAATTAATTAAAATGAGATCAAATCAAGAAATTTTAGATCATCTTGGAATGATTATTACTGAAGGTATTGTTGATAATAGTTATGAAACTATTGATAAAATATTATTTAAAGGAAGTCCAAATCCGTTAAAACAAAAATATTTCACAGCTTTCAATCAATTAGAAGAAAAAAATAAGAATTTAGTTAAACAATTTATTCTAAAAAACAATCATAATATAATTTTTGAGTTTTTAAAAATTTTCGAAGAACATGAAGAGTTTAAACTTATCTATAAAGAAAATGGTAAACAAGTCAACTTGATAGAAATTAGTGAAATGCTTAAAGCAGAACCTATCATAGAAAATGGTTGGATTGCTAGATTTAGTAAGTATGTAAAAGATGATGAAATCATTTGATTGTTATTTGTAAAAAGTAAAACCCAGATTGTGATAATCTGGGTTTTTATTTTTAAAATCAGAGGAAAGTATATTTAGTTGCAATAGTTAAGGCTTAATCAAGGTTCTCCCAACCGTTCAAACAAAAAACGGACTATTTCAGGGCGTAGTAGTTTGGTATGTTTTTTATAGCCAAATTTCTTTAATTCGTCTAGATAGGTATGGATCCATGTAGAAAATGTTTTAGTACACACATCATACAAGCTTGCTAGCTCATGTTTGTAATATGCTTTAAGTTGTACTTGTTGCTCTCCTTCAAAATAT
>NZ_AVQK01000076.1 GCF_001401755.1 Aquimarina longa SW024 | reverse complement strand
CTATAGGGAGATCACACGTAACTTTTTACTATAACAATGACCAAGTATTTACTATAAGGATCACACGTAACTTTTTACTATAACAATGACCAAGTATTTACTATAGGGATGACGGTAAGGATAAGTTAAAAGCTGAAAAAATAAAATAGTTAGAAAACGATGAAAGTAGTATTTCATACAAAAGCACATACCTAAGTTAGGATTTTGAATATTATGGAATTACATTTAAAAATAAACACCTCAATGGGCTATGTATTTTATAATAATAAACAGCCCGATTTGTATTCTTTAGGTATCAGGGTTTCGTACCTTTTATCCATATTAGATATTGGATTAAATAATTTCAATTAGTTTTTATTAACTGGCTATTCTTTAATTTTTTTTTCGAACGTTTTTATCTCTTTTTAATTTATAGGGGGGATGTGCGACACGATAAGACGCATTAAATAAGTGAGAATTATCCAGTAGGATAAATAATCTAGGCTTGTGTTTGAAGCCTATTCCTGAATTTTGCGGGCGTGGTTGGTAACGATCAGGTTCGAAGCCAGAATTAAAACCTAAGTCTTTCAGAAGCTATTAATGAAGACGGGTGAAGGAAAAATTGGAAAGATGAATGAAAATGAACTCTTGATGAAGTTTCGTAAGATAAAATTGTACGAATGACAGATGATACGTACAAATAAGCCGTAAAGAGTGTAGAGATTTATTCCTGTCTCTATAATAAACACCTCAAGGCTTCGGAACATAGAGAGCATCTTCCCCAATTGTATCTTATTGATGTGTAACGTGATAACCCTGACAAGGTCCGGACTTACTATCCGGTAAGCAAACTGTAAAGAATGCCTAAACCCTTAGCAGGAGTAGGAAGGTCTAAAAAGCGAAAGCCGACAGCCGAAAGGTAAAGGGAATACATAACCTGTCGGATAGGATATATATCTAACCTGAAAGGGTGCTGACGTGGATCTGGTGGTTCTTCTAAAGAGACACTGTAAAGAAAGTTAATCAAAGTGAAGTTAGATGCAGAAACAAAAAGCAAACGAAACAATGAGACCTGAAAGCTGGACTGATATTAATTGGAAACAGACAGAAAAGCAGGTTCGCAATCTGAGACAGCGGATTTTTAGAGCGACACAGGAAGGTGATCTTAAAAAAGCAAGATCACTTCAGAAACTTATGTTGAGGAGTCATTCTAACACTCTATTAAGTGTAAGAAAGGTAACTCAGGTAAATAAAGGGAAGTATACCGCAGGAGTAGATGGCAAAATTGTAAAAACGCCAAAAGCAAGAGGGAGACTAGTTCAACAACTTATGGACTATCACCCTTGGAAAGCTAATCCTACAAGAAGGATATATATCCCTAAAGCAAATGGAAAGTCCCGTCCTCTAGGTATTCCAACTGTAATTGACAGATGCATGCAAGCAAAGGTCAAAAATGCGCTGGAACCTCAATGGGAAGCAAAGTTCGAAGCTACTAGCTACGGATTTCGTCCTGGTAGAGGATGTCACGATGCAATTATGTCAATCTTCTTAAATGCTAATTCTAGGTCAAAAAAGAAATGGATAGTAGATGCGGATATTAAAGGGGCATTTGATCATATTGACCATGAATCCCTACTAACAACCATAGAAGGTTTTCCCGCAAAGGAGCTCATTAAACAATGGTTAAAAGCTGGTTTTATGGAAGGTAAGATGTTCAAGGAAACTCCTACAGGAACTCCGCAGGGAGGGATAATATCTCCATTATTAGCCAATATTGCTTTACATGGAATGGAAGAAGCTTTGGGTATAGAAAGAAAAAATGGTAGGCTCAAAAGAAAAATGCACGGGAATAGGGCAATTATAAGGTATGCCGATGATTTTGTGATTCTCTGTGAGACCAAGAAAGACGCCGAAAGTGCCAAAGAAACAATAGCCTTCTGGTTAAAAGACAGAGGACTGGCACTCTCGAAAGAAAAAACCCAAATAGTTAATATAACAAAAGGGTTTGATTTCTTGGGATTCAATATTAGACAGTACAAAATCAGAAATGACCAATACAAGTTGTTCATAACCCCAAGCAAAGAGTCCGTCAAGAAAATCCGATCTAAACTAAAAAAAGAATGGAGGTCTCTTGTTGGACACAATATGAACCAAATCATTTTTAGAATCAATCCTATAATAAGGGGATGGGCAAATTATTATAAAATTGCAGTGTCATCAAAGACTTTTCAATCAATGGATGACTGGATGTTTAAAAGGCAACTTAGGTATGCCTCTCGAACTCATCCAAACAAACCTTGGTATTGGTGTAAAAACAAATATTGGGGCAAATTCAATCGATTTAGAAATGACAAATGGGTATTTGGAAGCAAAAATCCACACTTATTTCTGATCAAATTCGGATGGTTCAAAATTGAGAGACATATTTTAGTAAAAGGTTCTAATTCTCCTGATGATCCAAAATTAAATACTTATTGGAAATCTAGAGAGAAAAGAAAAATCAAGTCTCTAAGATTAAATTCAAAGAAACTGATTAAGAACCAAAACTATAAATGCCCGATATGTAAACTATCTCTTTTAAATGGTGAGGCAATCAAGGAGATTAAACTACCAAAAAATAGAAATGGTAAAACTCAAACAAAAGTTATTCATAAATTTTGCATAAAAAACATAAGAAAAATAATACTGTAAGTTGCATTAGGAACTGCTTGAGCCGTATGCTATGAAAGTAGCACGTACGGTTCTGAGGGGAGTGAGAGGTAGTAATACCTCTCATTTACCCGACAAATTCAAAACCCTTATTATATCTAATAAAATAACGTTTTTGATACTTTTTTTACTTTTAATTTAAATCACAATATGAAACGATTTTACAAGGAAGGTAAATAAATAAGTTCTCATTTTTTTGGAATTTATTATTTTTTTAATGAAACTTTAAATACATGAAGTACAATAAATTGAATGCTCCAAAATTCTAAAAAACACACTTTATGATTATGGAAAAACAGAGAACAACAAAAAGAAAAAAACCTCAATCACTAATTCAAGAAGTAAAAGGATTAAATAGAATTTCACATCAGAAAAAAGCTCTTTTAAAAAATCCTTGGATAAAAGGACTTATTGTAGTTGGGGGATTGTATGGATTACTTTTTGTTTCAAAATATGTTATTAGAGAATATGCAGATTTAATAACAGCTACTAAAAAATTAAGAAACGCTCGAAGATTATAAAAAAATATCTTATGAATGTAAACACTGTAAACAAAG
>NZ_AVQK01000075.1 GCF_001401755.1 Aquimarina longa SW024 | reverse complement strand
GCTTCTTCACCCAACGATAAAGCCCTATACAACTCTACAAACTCTGAAATTAAAATACCCTCGGACCATCCATCACTAGAAATATGATGGAAAACAAAAGCTAAAATATAATCATCCTCACCTAAATCATATAAACATGCTCGGAACATGTAATCTCTCGATAAATCAAATGGATTTTCTAAAAAAGAAGTTATCCTAGTTTCTATATCTACTTCTAAATCTAATGATTCCCTACCTAAACTCCAATTATCTGATGAAAGTGTTTTCTGATACCCAATACCTTCTTCTGAATAAATCACAGTACGCAATACCTCATGACGATCAACTATACCTCGTAAAGAAGCTTCTAAAATAGAAAAATCCAAATTACCCTCTAAGCGTAAGGCTGCTGGCATATGGTAATCTACACTCCCTTGTAACTGATCCAAAAACCATAAACGTTCCTGGCTAAACGATAACGGAATCTTTGATGGTCGTTCCTCACTAACAATAACAGGCAATACAACTCCCTTTGATTGACTCGATAAATAAACCCCTAAATCATAGAGCCTCGTATGTATAAACAAATCCCGAATACTAATCTCAATCTTCATATCACGACGAATCATAGAAACTACTCGAGTCGCCAATAACGAATGACCACCCAATTCAAAGAAATCATCATATAAACCAACACGATCTATACCTAATAATTCCTCCCAAATAGCAACTAATTGTTTCTCTATAACACTACTTGCCGATACATAAATACTAGCACGAGAATCACTACTTGCCCAATACTCTGAAACATACAACGATAACAATGCCTTACCATCTACCTTATCACTCAAGTTCAATGGAAATTCCTCTACTATACAATACTGTGAAGGGTGCATATAAGATGGCAATTCTGACTTGCTAAGAGAATGGAAAAACTCTGTAATAGGAACCTCTGAAGAATATAAAAGACCCTCACTACTTAAAATAATAAAACATAAAATTAAATCATCCCCTTGATCTGATTGATGTACCAAAACATGACAATCCTCTACATTTACATCGGAGCGTAAAACACTTGCGATATCCTCTAACTCTACTCGATGACCTCGAATCTTTACCTGATGATCTTCTCTTCCTAAAAATTCTATATCCCCATATGGTAACCAACGAGCCAAATCTCCCGTCTTGTATAAAACAGAACCTAATAAATCCGTAAACGGATTATCTACAAAACTCAAAGCTGTACGTTCTGGTAATCCTAAATAGCCCGCTCCTACTCCTACTCCACTAACACATAACTCGCCACTAACACCGATAGGACATAAATTACCAAAACTATCTAAAATAGCAACATTCATATTAGGAATAACACGACCAATAGGAACTCGTAACTGATCCGATGGTAAAGATTCAACAATCTCATACTGAATAACATCATCTGAGGCCTCACATGGACCATAAGCATTTAATAACCTGATAGATGGATATAATTCTCGTAAACTGTTAACCAAATCTACAGGGATAGACTCTCCTACCAACATAATCCATTGAAGACTATCTAAACTAATTCTATCATTACTCTCCTGTATATAAGATAATAGACCCCACATATACGTAGGTACAAATTCTACAATGCTAACTTCACTACTCTCTATCCTATCTAATAAAACTCCGTACTCTAATAATTCATACTTATCCACAATAACACTAACTCCACCTTTTAATAATGGACCTAGTAACTGCCAAACAGAAATATCAGAGCCTATTCCTGCACTCTGTAAAAATCGAAAACCATCTGGTAAATCCAACAACTTGTACTCCGCTAATAAATGATTCATAGCACCATTATGACGCGTAATAGCTCCCTTTGGCTCTCCTGTAGAGCCTGAAGTGTATAAAACATATGCCCAACTATCCATCAAATTTGTATTCGGTGGATTACTAGTCTTTTGACTACTTATAGAAAACTTATTATAAATCGATAATCCTAAACCTTCATAACGGTCTAACAAAGCGTCTGACTCCTCATCTATAATCACTACTAAAGTATTAGTGATCATACCTAATTCCTCTAACAAACAAGAGGTAGTGATCAAAACTGAAAAAGTGCCTTTAGATAACATTTTCTCTATACGGGATGAAGGGTTTTGTGTATCTAAAGGAGTATAAACTCCTCCTGATTTGATAATACCTAACATACAGCCTACAAATTCTACACTACGCTCTAAATAAACACCTACACATTGCTCTTCTAAAACTCCTAAATCTAATAGCAAATGAGCAATCTGATTCGAATAACTATTCAACTCTTCATAATTCCAAGATACTTCTTTATGAATCAAAGCAACAGCATCGCCGTAACGAGAAACAATATCCTCAAAATGAACATTAATAGGAAGACTATTCCCTAAATCAATAGAGCCAGGATTGAAATAAGATCCATCCGAACTAGCAACCCTACCTAATAATATATCTTCTTCTGATATCGGTAAAATATCTAAAGAACCTATAACAGTAGATGGATCACAAACAATACTTGCCAATAACGTCTGGTAATGAACTAACATCCGTTCGATCCTACTCCGATCAAACAATGCCGTACAATATTCCATATCTAAATGAAGAATACCATCTGAATAGTCTACTGTTAAACTTAAATCAAATTGTGACGTACTACCTTCATAAACATAAGGTGATAATACCAAACCATCCAAAGCAACTGATCCTTCTTCAGGTGTGTTCTGCAAATCAAACATCACCTGAAACAAAGGCGTAATACTCATATCGCGTGCCTTTACAACTCGATCTACAACCTTCTCAAAAGGAGATAACTGATGATCATAACCGCCTAAGGTCGTCTCCTTTACTCGATCTAAAATAACTCTAAAACTTGGATTACCACTTAAATCACTACGTAAGGCCAACGTGTTGACAAAAAAACCAATCATACCTTCAATATCTGATTGTGTACGATTCGCTATAGAAGTACCAACACAAATATCTCCTTGACCACTATATCGTGATAACAAAACCTTAAAGCCTGATAGCAATAACATAAATAACGTAACCCCTTCTTGCTTACTCAAAGAAACCAAAGCACTACTCAGTTCTTTATCTAATCTAAGACCTACATTAGATCCTGATGTACTCTGAATAGAAGGACGAGCATAGTCCATCGGTAAAGACAAAGAAGAAACTCCGCTTAATTGATCTTCCCAATACAATAACTCTCCCTCTAAAACAATACCTTCTACATACGAACGCTGCCATAATGCATAATCCGAATATTGTAATG
>NZ_AVQK01000074.1 GCF_001401755.1 Aquimarina longa SW024 | reverse complement strand
TATGAGGAAACGATATGGGGTAAGACAAAAGAATTTCTAAATACCAAGAATAACATCTTTGGTAATGTACAACCTTATGATCTAGAAACCAGAACAGCAAATCAGCTAAAGTTTACTGTAGCCTATCCTTATAATTCATATAGCGAAGACACATTTTTACTTCGATATCTTACATTGCAGTTATCCGAAGTACCTATATTTATATCTGTACAAAGTTGTCGGTATGTGCGTACTCCACAATTTTTAATACACCCCGATGTAGTATGGGCAGTACATCTTAATTATGGAGTAGATGATGAAAATATACTATACTATAACGATAAAAAAGTACCCCTTGTAACTGGGTATGGTGATTATATGTCTTGGATAGCATTAGGTTTAGAATGGATTAATAATCAAATAAAGCCATTTGTAGAGCAGTATATGTTAGGTGATAATGAAGAACGTAAAAAAGATTGGAAAAAACTACAAGGCATTATTGATGAATTTGTAGAAGAAAGCATCACTAAGGTAGCATTAGGATTTCATGCAATGGTTGATAAAGATCGGCTTATCAATTATTCAGAAATCCAACCTTATAAGGCGGTGCTTAATTATTACATTTTCCAAATGGTATTGTTTTCCATTGCTATAGATCTGCTATTAATTTATCTTACCAGAGGTAAGGTAGCACCAAGCATGTACAAAGCTGCTAGAGTAGCTAAGAAATTTAAAAAACTAAAAAAGAGCGCAGAAAAATTTGGAGAGCAATACAACCTTACATTTCATATGCCAAAAGTGAGTTGTAATTTTGGATTTCATAGAGAACAAAGTAAAGATAAGCTAGGAGAAGTTACTAGGATTATACAATATACATTACGAGCAGACCCTCTAATTGCAATCTCATCAGAATATGAATTCGATCCTGAACGATTACCCAAAGCGTTGAAAGAATTTAAAGTAACAGCGTTGGTAGAAGGGATTATTAGTTTTGATATTAATATCCTATACGATACGCTAAAAAAAGAATTTAGAATCAATAATACTGCTGTACATCAAGAAGGTGGCGGTGGTAATGTCTTAAAAGATGGAGACATCATACAGTTACAAGGGCAGATAGGAGTTACCCTAGAGGGAGAAGTAAAAATAGAAGGAAAATGGCAAAAAAAGGTTTTTAAATTGTTTCCTATAAAAGCACATGCAAAAGCAGAAGGAAAACTAAACTTACATACTGCAGCAGGGATCACCCGACGATTTGGAATTCATCCAGATTTAGGTCCCTATCTAGAAGACACCCTATTCTTTGATGGAATCACAGGAGAGTATTTTCAGAATGTAGAGTTTAAAGTTATGGGTAAGAAAAGGTTTGATTCTAATAAAAAAAACAAACCAGAAAAAATTCCAAAATTTGGAGAAGGTACAGCGAGTCTAGGTAGAATCTATATCTTTGAGATATTTAATCCACACAAACCAGAAAAGTATTATAAATAATGAACTCTTTTAAACAAATCATAGCAGTACTATGCTGCACTTTTACTCTTATTTCTTGTGCACAAGACCATAAAAAAAATAATATGAAAAGACCTATAGAACAATTATATAGTAATGTAGACTCTCTAGACTATACTACCATGCCACAATATTTTATAGAAGGCTATCAAAGCGGTTGCTTTTATGAGATTTACATCAATGGACTTTTAGTGTTTAGACATTATGAAAATGTAGGCTTAATGAATCATGCGACTCCGATTAATGATATGATTTTACAAAGTGGTCTTCAAGAAGTAACCGTCAAGCTATTTCCGCTAGGTAAAATAGATGGTAAAGAATATACAACTATAGATGCTGATGATAGTTTTAGGCTTAAAATATTTAAGCGAGATAAAAAACAACCATATGAAGCAGGAGACTATGATATCGTAAAAGAATATTATGCCCCTCTTACCAATGGGTTACCCTATTATGAAGAAACATTTACCTTCGAAGCAGAAGTGCCGTATAACCTAAAAGGATGGAGCGAATCACAAATACTTACAGAACTAGATCAAAAAGAATTAGAAAAAGAAATTCTAGATTTTTATGATGAATATGCGGATGTTATATATAATCAAAATGAGGAAAAATGGGTAAGAATAGTTAAAAATAGGGAGCTAGAATATCTTATGTCTGTTCATTATAACGATTCCAAAAACTCTGGAATCCAAAGTAGGATAGACCATTCTATTAATGTTTTTGACAGTAAATTTAAAGAGAAATATCCATTAGATAAATATGAGATTATATTTGGAGGGAATGGTAGAGTTGTAACTTTAAAGGGGCTTATAGAACGTGGAGAATCTGCTTATTACCATGCTATAGAGGAAGTAGAAGATGGGGAAAGTTATAAATATAAGTATTACACTTATCTATTTCTTCACAAACCCAAAGGCAGTAATAAACTAGAGATTATACGATAATGATAATGAGGGTGCAAATAGCTATATCCTATTGGGCTACTGTTTTACTATCGGTTTTTGTTTTTTGTGGCTCTTGCGCACAAGATCATAAAAAAAACAATATGAAAAGACCTATAGAACAATTATATAGTAATGTAGACTCTCTAGACTATACCACTATGCCACAATATTTTATAGAAGGATATCAGAGTGGTTGTTTTTATGAAATTTATATTAATGGCTTTTTAGCTTTTAAACATTATGAAAATGTAGGATTGATGAATCATGCCACACCTTTTAATGATTTAATTTTAAAAAGTGGCACTCAGAAAGTGACAATTAAGTTATTTCCTCTTGGTAAAATAGATGGTAAAGAATATACCACTATAGATGCTGATGATAGTTTTAGGCTCAAAATTTTTAAACGAGATAAAAAACGACCATATGAAGCAGGAGCCTATGATGTCGTAAAAGAGCATTATGCTACCCTTACTGATGGATTGCCTTATTATGAAGAAACGTTTACTTTTGAAGCAGAAGTACCTTATGAATTAAAAGGATGGAGTGAATCGCAAGTGTTATCAGATCTAGATCAAAAAGAATTGGAACAAGAGATATTGACGTTTTATGATCATTATGCTGATGTGATTTATGACCAAGATGAAGAAAAATGGGTTAGTCTTTTAAAAAATAGAGAGTTAGAATATTTAAAGTCTGTTCACTATAATGATTCTAAAAATGAAGGGATAAGAAGTCGTATCAATGATTTTAAGAATATTTTTAATAGTGATTTTCACGAGAAATTCCCACTAGATAAATACGAAATTATTTTTGGAGGTGATGGAAAAGTAGTAACGCTAAAAAGTTTAGAGCAAAAAGGTAAATCGGCTTTTTCTTATGGAATAAAGATAGACCATAAAGGAAAAAGAGTAAAGGCAAAAAGCTTTCGT
>NZ_AVQK01000073.1 GCF_001401755.1 Aquimarina longa SW024 | reverse complement strand
CATGTATCATCCCTATAGGAAATACTTAGTTTTATAATCTCAAAATGTGTACAAAAATCTCCTTGTAGTGGGAGTAAAAATGCTAACGGTGATCGTAGAAGATCTAAAAATATTCTTTTGGAATTCTCCTTGTAGCGGGAGTTGTTCCATATTTCATGGTTTAAGTATCACTTAACCTAGAAGTATAAATGCTAACAGGTTTTAAAACCAATGTATATTCAAAATATAACGAGTCTTTTTTACATTTTTTTATGACAGCTAACAGTATCGTTCTAAAAAAAGTCTTGTGAATTTATACAAAATCACGCGGTGCTAATAATAATAAGGCTTTCAATTTATACCCCCTATTAATTAGCCTGTTTAAAGCGTTCTAAAAAAAATAGGAGGACTAAATAATTAGGTAGTAATCTATCCAATTTTACATATATCATGACTAACGTTTTCAGTATCCACCTTTATATTCAATTCTCCTGCTTCATCGTCAAATAACTCTAGTATAGATAAGATTTCAATCGGAACTACAGTTTCAAGATCAAATAATTCCCCTATTCCAGTTTCGTTTAAATTTTTATTTAGACTATTCTTAATTATATATTTGTAAAGTTTCATACGTTGATTTTTGATGTTTTTTTATAATATTATTGCTATAGAAAATGGTTTATTCAAAATATATTGAACTAATTATGAACTCTTTTATCTCCCACTAAAACATGTAGAAAAGTAGTTCCATTGTTACAATCCCATTTCACGTTTTCTACTTCCCAACCGCTTGTATTTTCAATCCAATCAAATACATTTCTTTCTTTATCTTGGTAGGTAAATCTTTCATTAGGAGTATACTCTTTTTCAATAAAGTATGAAATATTGATAGTCTCTCCTTGTCTTGGCAGTCCTTTCTTTTTCCAATTGACTTTGATTTCACGTTCTCCTGAGTTGTATAAAGCGTTTTCACTCCATACAATGCTAAGATGTATTTTCATTTCTAATTGCTGTTTTTAATGTATTTTCCCTAAAAATGTATTCCTTAATTACCTCTTACTATATCATAATGAACACATATTATTCTAATAATTTCATACGTTGCTTATTTTCTAGTTCCCATTCACCATAGTGTTCTGGTTTCCATTCTTTACGCACTTTATGAGCTGAAATATGCCCATTTAATTGTTTGGAATTCTCAAAATGTTCCCCACATTCAGGACATATAAAAGGTTGCGCTTGAAAGCGCACACCCGCTTTGAAAGCACTATGTATTTTTATAACTTCTTTTGGGATATTTGTAGATTCTTGAAGTGAATCTATGACAGCATGTTTAATAAATAAGTGACATAAACTATATACTGTGACCGCCTGAATACAACTTAATAGGGCATAAAAGTGTATCGTAAATTATGAGCTAACATCACAAATAAATAAAATAATGATGTTCGCACCCAACCGCATAAACCAAAAATAAGAATAGCGGAATCCACACCGATTGCATAAAGCCGCGAAAACCAAGGGTTCTCAAAATGGCTGTTCGATGTAAATAGATAATTCGTATGCTGAATTTGTGAAATAAGAAGTAGACACATTGTAAGCCCTGCACATACCCTTATAAGTATGATTTTTTTCATCTCTTTCTTCAATTAAAACTAATAAATGATTATAATTTAGTTGCTATTTCACTAACAGAAAATAATATATTTCTACTAATGAAATTGATTTTTGGTGGTAGGGTTTTGTAAATTTAATAGGATAAATTCCTGAAAAACAAATTAACATTGCGTCTTTTCACGAAAAAGACACTACCTTTTCATGAAAATCCGCAAGAAAATTATGACTTAAACTCAGAGGATAGAATATTTTATGTTAATTTGTAGTGTTTCTATAAAACAGTCCTACCCCTTTTTTAATTTTATTTAGTAACATAATTACTACTTAACACATATATACATACTAACAAAATATAAATTCTTGACAAGTTCATGGGGCGAGCTATTATTACAAACATTAGGACAAAAAGGGATTATTTTTTTTATACATTCAAAAATTATCAATACGTATCTTTAATTGATAAAAACAAATTTTACACCATCACAAGACGACATATTGAATCTTCTTTCTTTAATAGCAATAAGCTAGTGGAATATCTCTTTCTCAAAGTCTAAACAGTATTTAATCACTAATTTTTGGTAAACAGAAGTCTTCTCCAGATAGCTTTGGAATGAAATCGCATGAAAAGTATGATTCTACTCTTTTTAGAAATGTTTCGATCTGTATAGACTCCTCTTTTAAAATTTACCGTAGTGGTTTTTTAGATAAAAAAAATCAAACTGAGTATGCTCTCTATTTACACTATTTAAAAAAGATTAAATCATATGTTCGGTACAGAAATGCACTTAATTACCTTTGTAATATTAATTTTTCAGGTATTAGTTTTATTTGCACAATTACTCTTCTATTTTTCCAGACCAGAGGATACATCTAGATTACGCTTTTTAACCCTTATTATTATCTATATTATTCATAACTTATTGGCAGGATTATTACCCGATAAAAGAATAGTTCTTAGCATTTATATTCAAAATATTCTAGCATATACATCAGGTATAGTGGCATGTATCTATCTAATACATTATGTTTTTAAAGAATTTAAAATTTTCTCTTTTAGTTTTATTGATGTGAAATCGCTATGCTATACTATGACAGGATCTTTTGTAATGCTTTTTATCATTCCTTACTGCGTAACTGGTCGTTTAAAACTTGCTAAGACATTATTCCTTTCAGTATCTATTATCTTATCACTTATCTTTTTTGTTCATTTAGGTTCTGCTCTAGCTAAAATATATAAGTATCAAAATAGAGAAACTAAGTATTTTAAATACAAAATTATTGGTGGGTACTTAGGACTTTTTTCAATTCCTATAATGATTATAGTAGTAGCATTAGGGGATTTTCAAACCATTCAACAATCAGTAATGAACTTTGGATTAACTATTATGATAGCTAGCTATATTATTGATTTTATTTCTCAACGACAGGAAGAATTTTTACTCTTAAAACAAATGGAAAACAAAACAACTATCCATAAAATAAATATCGCTAGTGGTATTGTTGACGATATTCTTTTCAAGCTGCAAAATTTTGAGCAGGATCATCACTACCTTACTAAAAAAATTACTCTTTCTCTACTTGCAGAAAGGTTTGGAACAAACTCCCGTTACATTTCTGAAGTTGTCAATACGCATAAACATAAAACATTCACGCAATACATTAATGATTTACGTGTCAGTTATGCCAAAGAAAAATTAGCTACAGATGAGCAATTCAGAGAATATACCATAAAAGCAATTGCTAATGAATTGGGCTATATGACACCGAAAGCGTTTGCGAAAGCATTTTTAAGAAAAGAACATATTTCAGCTTCCGAATACATAAAAAAAATAAAAAAA
>NZ_AVQK01000072.1 GCF_001401755.1 Aquimarina longa SW024 | reverse complement strand
ACAAATTAGGGTATGACTGGAAATATGGTAAACAACTCTCTAAATATAACTCTAGTTATATGGGAGTTATGGAGGCTGTGGAACAACAACGTTCTTTTAGTAAAACAGAAGAAAAATGGCTGCTTAATACTATCCATTACGACCTAACCATACATTTACTAAATAGAAAAGTTTGCGACAATAAGCAGGAAGAACTTCAAAATTTAAAAATTGCTTTAGCAGAACGATGGGAACAATTATCCTCTGTTTATAAAGAAAAAATCTACATTGAAAATCCTGAAATACGTGATAAAGTAGTAAAATGGTTAAAAAAACATATAACTATTTTCAATATGACTGCTATCGATAGAGAAATTGGGGCTTCCGAGGGTACAGTACAGAAGCTTGTAACTGAAAATAGGAAAATAAAATATAGACATATCGTTCTTATTCATACATTGATCCTGGATATGCTCCATTTATCCATCTATAAATAAAAAGTAATTTTTGAAGCCGATTGTTTTGAGGATGTAAACATTTTGTTTACATCCTCAAAACAATCGAACTCCATTTTTGTATTTAGCAATTTCTTTACCATTTAGGAGATTTTCATAAATGATTGCGGTTTCCCAAGAACCCTTCAGTTTTCCGAGTAACAACATTTTATCTAGCCTGCGAATACCTAGTGCTTTATTGGGCTTTGAGCGTTTATGAGTTTTGTCTAACGAGTAGAATGTACAACTGTTTCCATCATAAAAATAGACAATACATTTGGTTAGGGAACTACTTGGTAAATTTGGCGAAATCATATAGCAATAGGTTTTAATAGCATTCGCTGTAGACTTTTCTCATATGCTTTTAGTAAACATTCATCAGTATAGCTAGAAAGGCGTTGTTGCTGGATTCTAAAGAGTTGTAAACGACTTTTATGCTTATGTATACCTTTACCCTGATTGTGATCTTTCCATTCTTGTTCTGATTTTTGGATCAAAATCTGATTTCTGATTTCTCTTTTTAGAGTTTCCTGTTTGATAAACCATTGATAGGTTTTATTAAATCCATTACGCTTGTTATCTGGGTGAAAATACAAATGGGGTGGAGCTACCCATCGGTTAGGGTTGCGTTCTAGATATCGGGAGACCATATCCACCCGCTTATACAGAATTTCTTGATACCCTTGTAGGTCTTTTTTACTGCCTTTGATCTTAAATTTTCGATATACTGAAGCCCAAATATGGTTGAGAATTTCAGCTTCTTCAGCAGGAGATAGCATTAGCTCGGTAAACAAAATTCCTCTGGCATAAGCCCAAAAATCTCGAACCAATTGTAGTAAAAAAGCCGACTCCAACTCATTTTGACGCATTTTTTTTGCGCCCCTAGTTTGCTTTTTGGAGTCAGAAGGTCGGCTTTCCCTGGTGTTCTTGTTTTGTTCTTGTCGTGTTCCTGTAACGAAGTTAGTATGTGCTCTGTGAGCTGATAAGCGAACTCCTTTTTCTGAAGGTATCAACATATCCACAGTGCTATTATTATTCTTTTGTTCTTGTTGTTCTTGAACTAATGGGGGAAAATTTTTCACTTTATCGATTAAAATTGACTGAATATGTGAGCTATGGGAGTGGAGATGATCAGGCGATGTGGATAACTTTTTAGGGGTAAAAATGCTAGGATTGATCCAAAGTTCAATTCCTGCTTTTCCTCGATGGAGTTCTTTGATAATAAATCCTGCTGCTTTTAAGCGTTCCTTATGATTAATAATGGTTCGTACAGTACACCCTTTACAAGTTGCCAAGCTAGGATTAAAGGTTTTAAACCCAGGGAGGGCTTCTGTGAGATCTTCTCCTAATACAACTGCATGATTGAGTTGTTTGGCATATAATCTAGTGATAAGCTCTGCAGTTGCCCTGTGATTGCTGTTTAATCGCTCGGTAAGCTGATGATGTGTCGAATTATGATGGTCTATAAATGTTTTAGTAGCCTTAAACAGCATACTAAAATCATAGTAAGGACGAATCGGTGGTGGTGCTTTTGTAACCATGAGCTAGTGTTTTGGATGGTTTTCGAAGAAAATAGTACTACACTCCGAAAACCAGATTGTTGATGAAACTCTTTAGGAGTGGTTATGTAATTTTTTGACTATTTAGATAGGCTAGAATACTTTGCTTAGAGTATAATTTTCGCCTGCCATGTTGGTAGTAATCGATTAATTTTTCATCCCGTAGTTTGTACAGACGTCCCTTGCTTTTTAAACCCATAAGTTGTAAAGCTTCTTTGGTTGTTAAAAAATCATGCTCTGATGTTGTAGCTTTGACTGTTTCCAGATGAGTTTGTTGAATAATCTTGTACATCAGTGCTGTTGTTTCTTCCATTAATTTATAATAGCTCTCTTTTTCGAATACAATTATTTCCATTGCTATAGGTTTATATGTTCTACTTTTTTTAAAGATGTCTGAGAGGAGAATTTTAAAATTCAGTTTCAGGGATCCTACTGTTACTAAAATTCTAATGTATATCCGAATAGTAAACTTCGGAAAATTACCATCTCACATCACTGAAGTAAAGGAAATAAAAAAACAAATACAGATATAGTACACAAGGGTTGCGCAACCTTCGATAATTCAAGTAACTACATGATAATTAGGTTTTTATGTATTTAAAGGGAATTCAAAAACTCACACTAAATGACAGAAAAAAAAATTATAATCCTAAAAAAACACTTGGAAACACCAGTAAAAACGTTATAATTCATACTTAAACGCAACCCCTGTAAATACTGGCACTTCCAGAGATTGTTAAAATTTTAACACTTGTAGCTAATTAATCTTTTGTAAAGCGTATTTGAAATAGAACGTTATATTAAGGTTTTTAAATCATAATCTGCTTTAACTTGCCTTTGAGGTTCTTAGCTTTTGTAGAGTATGTAACATTCGGATTAAAATACGTTCTGTAGAAGCATAGGTATCTTCACTACTGGAGTAAAATCCATTTTTGATACTATTCGCAGAAATTTCAGGATGATCTTTGGAAGTGTAGATTTGAGAAAGGAATTTAAAATATTGATGTTTATTATCTTTAATGGAGATGATCTCCAGCTCGGCAAACAATCGTGAGAACAATGCCAATTCTGAAACCGTAAGATTAATTTTTCTTTTGACGATTTTGGTTTCGGCAATATCAACAATGCCAATAGTAGCTTCAGTAGTTTTATCGACATCAGACTGTTGTAATTCAGTTTGCTTTTCAAATAAATCAATCTGTTTTCGGATAAAAGTAATCAGGTATTCTTTTAGCCCTGGGAAATCAGAATTATATTTATCAGAAGTTACTGCGATACTTTGGATTCTATTGAGCTGTTGGAATGAAAAGACTTGTTTTGAGATAGAGGTATCTAACTGATCCAAACGTGATAATGCTTCTTCTTCCATAGCTTTGTATACCCCATGAGTATTATAATTTAAAGCAATTAGCAACTTATATATCTGATCATGAGCCTCACTCTTATCCTGAAAGTTTACCGAGCTTAAAAGTCGAGTAAACAAATCAATATACCTACGATAATATGCTCTACGCATATGATTCATAGAATCTAAGGTATCCTCTAAAATTGCACGTAAGGGTTTACAAACTTCTTTTTCGATACGTTTAGGGAGCTTCTGTGCTTTAAACAATTCAATAAGATGTTTTGATTTTTCAAAGTGAGTTTCAATAAATTTTTTACGTTTCAAGTATGAGAGGGTGCATTTTTTATCCATATACTGACCATAACATTCTTCTATATAAACTAGGGTTTCTTCTATCCCTAAACAGACACATTTATATACATCAGTTATACTACGATCTAATTCAATATGCTCAACATCACAGATAAGATCTTGCTGTTCTTTAAATTTTTGTTCTAAAATATTTATATAATAAGTTAACTTGACCTGATACTTTTGGATA
>NZ_AVQK01000071.1 GCF_001401755.1 Aquimarina longa SW024 | reverse complement strand
ATCGTTGTATGTCAAGAACCTTCTTCCGGAGTATATGGTTCCTCAGTTATGGGTTAGTTTGGATGTGATGCCGTTGACTAGTAATGGTAAGATTGATCGGCGTTTGTTACCAGAGCCAGATCTCTCTACTCTGTCTAGTCAGGAGTATGTTGCTCCAAGGAATGAGCAAGAATCAGGGTTATGTTTTATTTGGCAGGAGTTACTAGGATTAGATCAGGTTGGAGTGTATGATGATTTCTTTGAATTAGGAGGTCATTCTTTATTAGCGACCCGTTTGGTTTCTATGATCCGTAGAGATTTAGGAATAGAAGTTTCTATTCGTTCTATATTTATGCATACTACGATTTCGGACTTATGTGTTCATTTAGGGACTTCTGAAGGTTCGTTATTACCAGCTATTGTTGCTCAAGATCGTCCGGATAAGGTTCCGTTATCCTTTAGTCAGGAGCGATTATGGTTTTTAGATCAGTTACAAGGCAGTTTAGAATATCACATGCCTATTGTTTTGCGACTGAGAGGAACTTTAGATGTTGCTATTTTAGAGGATTGTTTACGTAGTATTGTTTCTCGTCATGAGGTATTACGTACGGTTATTTATTCAGAAGGCGGTATTGGTTATCAGCGAGTTATTTCTTCAGAAGATTGGAGCCTTAGTCGTTCCTTTATAGGAGTTAGTTCAGAAGAGGGTAGTATTATTTCTTCTTTTTTAGAGACTCCATTTGATCTATCGAGAGATTATATGTTCCGTGCGTGTTTATATGATTTGGGAGAAAGGAATTATGTTTTGGCAGGAGTTTTCCATCATATTGCTAGTGATGGTTGGTCTAATGGCATTTTGGTTTCAGAATTCACATCATTGTATAGCAGTAGTATTTCAGGCTCTCCTGTTTCGCTTCCTATATTACCGGTTCAATATTCGGATTATGCGTTGTGGCAGCGGGAGTATGTAGAAGGTCTTGTTTTAGAGGATGAGTTATCGTATTGGGATAATAAGTTAAGTGGGGTTTCTGCATTATTATTACCAACAGACTATATGCGTCCTTCAGTTCAGAGTACGTTAGGTTCAAGTGTTGATTATAGATTAGATGAGCAGTTAAGTCAATCTCTTATTGCTTTAAGTCAATCAGAAGGGGTTACATTATTTATGTTATTGTTATCCGGTTTTAAGGTTTTGTTATCACGCTATAGTGGTCAGGATGATATTTGTGTTGGTATTCCTATAGCGAATCGTACACAATCGGATATTGAAGGTATGATTGGATTTTTTGTCAATACGTTGGCATTGCGTAGTGATTTGAGTGGTAATCCAAGTTTCCGAGAAGTTTTAGGTCGAGTAAAGGAGACGACCTTAGGAGGCTATGATCATCAATTAGCTCCTTTTGAGAAGGTTGTAGATCGAGTTGTTGCTAGTCGAGATATGAGTATGACACCATTGTTTCAGGTAATGTTTGATGTACAGAACAGTTCAGAAGAGCGCAATGAAGGTATTGAAGGTTTGGATCTTTCTGCTTATGAGTATGAAAGTACTACGTCTCAATTTGATTTGAATTTATCCATAGAAGAAGACGCTTCCGGATTCATCATTGATTTGGAGTATTGTACGGCTTTATTTGATGAGTCTACAATAGTGCGTATGTTAGTTCATTATGAAGAGCTATTACGCAGTATTGTTTTGGATGCTGGTCAAGATATTGGTTCTTTATCGATTTTGACTTCTAGAGAAGAATCGGAGTTAGTTCATGTTTTGAATGCTACAGATGTTAGTTATCCATTAGAGAAGACCTTTGTTAGTTTATTTGAGGAACAAGTTTTACAGAATCCAGAAGCGATAGCATTGGTTTATGGATCTGTTGGTTTGACCTATAAAGAGGTTTCAGATCGTTCAAATCAGTTGGCACATTATTTACGAGATCAAGGTGTTGTTTCAGACAGTTTGGTTGGGATTTGTATAGAGCGTTCTTTGGATATGGTTATTGGTATTTTGGGTATTTTAAAATCTGGAGGAGCTTATGTTCCTATCAAGCCAGACTATCCAGTCTCTAGGATATCCCATATGGTAGATGACACCGGTTTAGATATTATACTTACTGATGTTTGTAGTGTAGGTATTTTAGAGGATCTATCAGGTATTACTTGTGTTGTTTTGGATAGTTCAGAGAGTGCTTATTTGACTTATAGTAAAGACTCTTTATCTCTTTGTATTGCTCCTTCTTCGCTGAGTTATGTTATTTATACTTCTGGAAGTACTGGCTTTCCTAAGGGAGCTATGATTGAGCATAGAGGTTTATTGAATCACTTATTGGTGATGATTGATGCATTGGATATGGATAGTGATAGTGTTGTTGCATTTACAGCCCCATTCACATTTGATATTTCAGTTTGGCAGCTATTGAGTGGTTTGTTATGTGGGGGTCGTATAGTTGTGTATAGTGAGTCTTCTATTTTGGATGCGAGAGTTTTACAGGATCATTTATATGATGATGGGGTTACGATTTTACAGTTAGTTCCGTCATATGTATCGGAATTATTGGAGGTTGATTCGGAGAAGGATTTATCGAAATTAAATTATTTTCTAGTTACTGGAGAGGCTGCTCAAGTTTCTTTGGTAAGTAGATGGTTTTCTCGTTATCCAGATATTCCAGTTGTTAATGCTTATGGACCAGCAGAGGCTTCAGATGATGTTACGCTTCATATCCTGCGAGATGTTCCTCAAGGAGGAAGTGTTTCTATAGGAAAGCCTATTGCCAATACGCAATTGTATGTTGTAGATTCGTTATCTAATCTATGTCCAATAGGAGTTGTTGGTGAGTTATGGGTAAGTGGAGTAGGAGTTGGTCGAGGTTATATCAATGATATTGATAAGACAAGGGATCGTTTTATTTCGAATCCTTTTGTTGAAGGCGAATATTCTAGGGTTTATAAGACAGGAGATTTAGGTCGATGGTTGTCAGATGGTACGTTAGAGTTTGTGGGTAGGTCGGATGATCAGGTTAAGATTCATGGGTATCGAATAGAATTGGGAGAGATAGATAGTATTTTATCGACTCATGTAGCTGTTGTTAGTTGTTGTGTTTTAGCTCGTAGGGATGGATCAGGAATAAACCGTTTGGTTGGTTATGTTGTTGTTTCAGGTGATTTTGATGCTAGGATATTAGAGGAGTATTTATCAGGTCGTTTACCAGAGTATATGGTTCCTAGAGTTTGGGTTGATTTAGAGGTTATGCCATTGACGGGGAATGGTAAGATTGATAAGAATTCGTTACCCGATCCAGATGTTGGTTCGTTATCCAGAGGGGGTTATATAGGAGCTGCTACAGTTATAGAAGAGCAATTAGTTGGTATTTGGGAGGAGTTATTAGATTTAGATAAGGTAGGAGTTGAGGACAACTTTTTTGAGTTAGGAGGTCATTCGTTACTGGCTACTCGTTTGATTTCAATGATTCGTACGGAGTTGTCAATAGAGGTTGAGATTGCAGATGTTTTTTCATATAGTACAATCCGTTCTTTAGGGGAGTATGTTTCTACACAATCCGTTGGAGTTGTTTTACCAGCTATAGTTTCACGGGAGCGTCCGGAAAAGATTCCGTTATCCTTTAGTCAGGAGCGATTATGGTTTTTGGATACTCTTCAGGGTAGTTTAGAATATCATATGCCTACGGTACTGGAATTACGAGGCAGTTTAGATTTAGATGTTTTGGAGACTTGTTTTAGAGCTATAGTTGATCGTCATGAGGTGTTACGTACGGTTATTTATTCAGAAGGCGGTATTGGTTATCAAAGAGTTATTGATTCAGAAAGTTGGGAGTTGAGTAGGGTTGTTATCGAACAAGGGGATGTTTTAGAGGATGTGCTTTCAGATTTTATAGAAGAGCCATTTGATTTATCGAGAGATTATATGTTCCGCGCTTGTGTATACGATGTTGGTTCAGATTGTTATGTATTAGGTTGTGTATTTCATCATATTTCTAGTGATGGATGGTCAGAGGGTATTTTGATCAGTGAGTTTATGGAGTTGTACAGTTCATTAGGAGCTGCTAGAGACTCTGTCTTA
>NZ_AVQK01000070.1 GCF_001401755.1 Aquimarina longa SW024 | reverse complement strand
CAATCACCTAAAATCATCTTCCATACTGAATTCCAAAAATTTGATATATTGTTCTGAGGATAGCTCTAAAAAACGGTTTACTACCCATACTTGTTCTACCTCAAATTGAGAAAGCTCTATATCTTTAAAAGATTTATTTGGAGAAAATAATCTAAACTTTCTTCTGAAATATGATAGATATCTACAAACTATACCTGAACCATATTGTAGGCTTTTGTAAACAATGATATAGGGAGTGTTCTCTTCAATATTTTCATAAAACTCTATTAGATCATAGCTTAATGCCAAATTACTTGGTAAACATCCTACTTTAACCATGCTTACATCACCAACTTCAAAGGCAAAACCTCCTTGTAAATTAGGAACTTTAATCTTCGATAGACGATCCAAGTACAAAGGGTCAAAATAATGATGAACATATTTTTCAGCACTTGGTGCCATTATTACACATACATTGTTGCCTTCAATGTTTTCTGGATCATTAACCAAATTGTTCATGTGTAATCTTGTGATATAACGGGCTTGTGCTTTATCAAGATCATCTTCAAGTTGCTCTATTCTCATTCTCCCTTTTACATATTCTCTAAACATTAAATTATATTCATCTTCTTTTTTATCAGGATTAGGAAAGAAATCATCAGGTAAATTAAAATATTCTATTATTGCACTTCTGTTATGTCGTTTAATTACTTCTTGCTTATATAACCCATAAATCCCTTGACGGGTCATAAGCAAAGCTGATGCTAGCCTATTCATCCCTCCTTTTCTATTGATATTATTCTTCAATATGAAATCCTTTAGGATTTTACCGTGATGATATCTGTCAGAAGGATCTTGGGTGTCCATAAATAAAAAATACTAATTAAGACAAAATTGTCTCACCAAAGTTACAAAATGTAAATAAATTTACTTTACATTTGTAGAAGAAATTTTCATGAAAAAGAAAAATATATACTAAGAGAGTCATTTTTATCACATGATTTACAACACTATTAGAATTGTAAATTAATTATTAGCAATCTTATATTTATATTAACCTTTTTTGAAATATCATTTTTGTAATGTAAAAAAGTTTACTATTAATTCATCATTTTTTGGGCTTATGAACTACAAGTATTGTATCAAAGAAAAATTAGAAAAATTACCAGTAGCAAAATACAAAGTTACTAAACTGGAAATTATCAAGGCTTTGCAGAAAACAGGAAGAACCTTTAATAGATATTGTAATCTAATGGTTCAGGATCATTCTGATATTCCTACACAAGATTTAGATATCATTGCTTCTTATTTAGAGTGTAGTGCAGACGAATTAAAAAACTATAAAGTTCAGAGATCTACGATCTTGCACAAAATTGTACGGAAATCTTCTAAAAAAAGTTTTTTAGAAGATTAGAAAGTATAGTTTATATATTCAACAATCTTACGTCATTATATTTCTGTAAACAAGCCTTTAACCCCTAAGCTTAGGAAATATCAAGCACTAATTTATCGTATATCACCATAACCAAAGAAAATAATCATCTCTTATTGGTCAAGGTTTTCTATGTATAAGTTTTTCAGCTTTGATTTTATCAAATACATCTTTAATGGAATACACAAATGATAACAAGAAAAACCATCATATCCAAAACTCATTATGGGCTAAAGATATACAGCTATATTTTACGGCAGTTTTATCCCAAAGAAACGGTGCTGTTTGTAAACGGTAAACAATGTAAACCAACATTCAATCCCTTTGTCCCCGTAAAACACCGTAGTCTCTCCATTCAAGTTGTAAACAATCAAGCTGTTTACCATGATTTGAAGCATACAAATTTTAAAGGAGATGTTTTTAATTTTGCACAATTGTATTTTAAAATGGATACACAAGAGGAGTTATTAATTAAAATTAATGATGCTTTACATTTAAGATTAGAAAATATAATTTCTGATTATCAAACCAAACTCCAACGGATCAATCTAGCTTTAGAACAAATACCTGACAATCAAAAGACTCCTAAATTTAGTTATTACAGTAAGAATTTATACAACCTCTATCCTAGCACTACAGTAGATATTTTTGAAACCTATTTAATGCTTACCAATACCATCAGAAAACACAAGACACAAACACTTCGGAAATTAAGTACTCTGCAACACCAAAAAAAGTATAAAAAGAATCATTTTGATTATGTAACCTTTTCAGGAATATTTATAAAACGAAATAACACTTCTCTTATCAAACATTCAGGATTATTGACTATAGATATAGATGGTATATATGATAGGAAAAAACTACAAGAAATAAGAGAAATACTATTAAATGACCCGTATTTTTCTACCGAACTATTATTTACTTCTCCTAGAGGAAACGGATTAAAATGGATCATAAGAATCTCACTACTTCAAGTCTCCCATAAAGATTACTTTAAAGCTGTTTCTACTTATTTAAAACAAACGTATCATATTGAAATAGATACTAGTGGCGGAGATGTGAGCAGAGGATGTTTGCTCCCCTATGATCCACAAGCTTATATTCATCCTAAATATATATCATAATGGCGTTATTTAATCCTAAAAAGTATTTGGACACAACAGAACAGCAAATTACTTCAGAAAAACAAGTATCCCAATCCTATCACGATGATTTTGATACTGTACAACAAGTAATTGTTAAACTCGAAGCTTCTGCTATTGATATTACAGCAAATTATGAGGACTGGGTAAAAGTTGGTTTTGCTTTTGCTAGTGCATTTGGACAACAGGGGGCGACTTTGTTTCATCGAGTAAGTAAGTTCTATCAAGGCTACGAGTACAAAAAATGTCAGTATCAATATGAACAATGTCTAAAAAATAAAAGGACTGGGGTCACTTTAGGAACATTTTTTCATTTTACAAAACTAGCAGGCATTCAGCTAAAGAAAAAAAAAGAAGAGATAGTTCCACTTAGGGAAACTACTAAACCAGAAAACCAAGTGGAAATTGAAAAAACCTTATCTGAATTTCCTGACTCTATTTTTAAACAACTACCTCAATACATACAACAAGTCCTACAACCTGCTGTAAATAATAAAGAAAGAGATATTCTTTTATTAGGATCTCTTACAGTAATTAGCGCATGTTTACCAAATGTTTACGGTATTTATGATCAATTTACAGTATATCCTAATCTTTTCTTATTTATAACAGCTCCTGCATCATCTGGTAAAGGAAGGGTTAATCTATGCCGACGGTTGGTAGCTCCTATACATCATCAAAAGCGGAATCAGACTAATGCGCAAAAAGTACAATACGAAGTAGAACTAGCAGAGTATTATGAATTAAAAAAGAAAGATAAGACTTTAGAGAAACCTCATAAACCATTAGAAAAAATGTTATTCATTCCTGCCAATAGTAGTGCTACAGGCACTTTTCAATTATTAGCCAATAATGATGGAACAGGATTAATTTTTGAAACTGAAGGAGATACCCTAGCACAAACATTTAAAAGTGAACATGGTAACTATAGTGATGGTTTTAGAAAAGCATTTCATCATGAGCCTATTAGCTATTACCGTAGAACGGATAACGAGTATGTTGATATTCCTTGTCCAAAAGTATCAACACTATTAACAGGAACTCCAGATCAAGTACTTGCACTAATGCCTGATTCCGAAAATGGTTTGTTCAGTCGTTTTATGTTTTACAGGATGGAACGACAAAAAAAGTGGCGTAATGTATTTGCCAACTCCAAAGCAGAAGGGTTAGATAGTATCTTTGACAAATTAGGACAACAATTTCAACCATTTTTTGATACCTTAACCATGCAACATCAAGGAATACGAATTTACCTTCAAAAAGAGCATGTAAGGCATTTTAATGACTTTTTTAGTAGACAATATGATAAGTTCTTGTTTTTAAAAAAGAATGGACTAGAAGCTTCTTTATTTCGCTTGGGACTAATCTGTTATAGAATTGCTATGGTTCTTTCTGCTATACGTATATTGGAAAATGATACGCTCACCCCTAGTAAGGAATGTAGTTCACAAGATTTCAATAGTGCCTTAGTTATCACAGAAACTTTATTAGAGCATACTGAAGCAGTTTTTTTATGCCTACCCAAAAGAAAGCTTGTGCTTCCTAGACAAAAAAATGGGAAAGAAATATTCTTGGATCAATTACCAATAGAATTTACCACACAGGCTTTTAAAAAGATTGCAGATACTTTAAAAATATCAGATAAAAGTGCAGAAAGATATATTAAGGAATTTGTAGAAAAAGGATTTATACAAAGAACTCATCAAGGACATTATAGCAATACCCTCAAAAAAAGGCACTGAGGTTTTTGAGGTTTCTGAGGGTTTGAGGTTTCTGAGGTTTTCAGGAAAAGGGACTCTCTCTAGC
>NZ_AVQK01000069.1:2500-4386 GCF_001401755.1 Aquimarina longa SW024 | reverse complement strand
GAAACTCAAAGGAATTGACGGGGGCCCGCACAAGCGGTGGAGCATGTGGTTTAATTCGATGATACGCGAGGAACCTTACCAGGGCTTAAATGTAGATTGACAGGACTAGAGATAGTTTTTCCTTCGGGCAATTTACAAGGTGCTGCATGGTTGTCGTCAGCTCGTGCCGTGAGGTGTCAGGTTAAGTCCTATAACGAGCGCAACCCCTGTTGTTAGTTGCCAGCACGTAATGGTGGGAACTCTAACAAGACTGCCGGTGCAAACCGCGAGGAAGGTGGGGATGACGTCAAATCATCACGGCCCTTACGTCCTGGGCCACACACGTGCTACAATGGTAGGTACAGAGAGCAGCCAGTGGGTGACCACGAGCGAATCTATAAAGCCTATCACAGTTCGGATCGGAGTCTGCAACTCGACTCCGTGAAGCTGGAATCGCTAGTAATCGGATATCAGCCATGATCCGGTGAATACGTTCCCGGGCCTTGTACACACCGCCCGTCAAGCCATGGAAGCTGGGAGTACCTGAAGTCCGTCACCGTAAGGAGCGGCCTAGGGTAAAACTGGTAACTGGGGCTAAGTCGTAACAAGGTAGCCGTACCGGAAGGTGCGGCTGGAACACCTCCTTTCTAGAGAAAGACGATACATAGGAATTTATTTTTAAATTGTTTTTAGTTTTTAGCTGTTAATTAATAGTTAGTTTTTAGTTTGTTGATGTTTGTTATTATTGACAAGAATAACCATCAAGCTATAACTATGAGACAGTCTCATAGCTCAGCTGGTTAGAGCGCTACACTGATAATGTAGAGGTCGGCAGTTCGAGTCTGCCTGAGACTACGATTGAATACGTTCATATTATTATATTGAAAGGAAATTTTAGAAGTTGAGAATTCATTACTTCATCATTCGGGATTCTGAATTCGACATTTAGGATTTCATAATGGGGGATTAGCTCAGCTGGCTAGAGCGCCTGCCTTGCACGCAGGAGGTCATCGGTTCGACTCCGATATTCTCCACCAAATTTCCATGTAAGTGGAAAACTCAATAGGAATACATCTAATTAAGTTATAGTTTGACCTAGTGAGATCTCTAATTAAGTTAGAGATTATAAAGTTCATTGACATATTGATTTAAAATACGAGCATTGCTTGATCTAGAGATAGACAAGTAATGAATAAAAAAAAGAGTGATAGATATATTATTATATTTATCAAAAAACTAAAAGAGCAAGTTAAAGCAAGACGCATAAGCTAATTAAGGGCGTATGGGGAATGCCTAGGCTCTCAGAGGCGAAGAAGGACGTGATAAGCTGCGAAAAGCTGCGGGGACTGGCACATACAGGCTGATCCGCAGATATCCGAATGGGGCAACCCGGCATATTGAAGATATGTCATCCTTTCGAGGAGGCGAACCCGGAGAACTGAAACATCTAAGTACCCGGAGGAGAAGAAAACAAAAGTGATTCCGTAAGTAGTGGCGAGCGAACGCGGATTAGCCCAAACCTGTTATGTTACGGCATAACAGGGGTTGTAGGACTACGATATAAGATTTGTAATGAATTAGAATTAGTTGGAAAGCTAAGCCATAGACAGTGATAGCCTGGTATAAGTAAAGCGCATTAATTTAGTAGTATCCTGAGTAGTGCGGGGCACGTGTAACCCTGTATGAATTAGGCGGGACCATCCGTTAAGGCTAAATACTCCTGAGAGACCGATAGTGAACCAGTACCGTGAGGGAAAGGTGAAAAGAACCCTGAATAAGGGAGTGAAAAAGATCCTGAAACCATACGCTTACAAGCGGTCGGAGCGCGCAAGTGTGACGGCGTGCCTTTTGCATAATGAGCCTACGAGTTACTTTTACTAGCAAGGTTAAGCACTTCAGGTGCGGAT
>NZ_AVQK01000068.1 GCF_001401755.1 Aquimarina longa SW024 | reverse complement strand
CCGTATAAACCCTGCCACACCGCAAGAGATTACAGCAGTAAAATGGGTAGTCTATGATGATGCGCTTAATGAGATTACAATCTATACAGGAGCTACAGGAGACACCTTTATATTACAAAATCCGCCAAAAGCAGGGCATTATTATATAGAAGCATATAAGAATAGTAGCTATTTAGCCAAAGCTAAAGCAGGCAAACTATCCGTAGCACAATTAAGTAAAAAAACAGCAGTAACCAAGGTAGAAGTTACAGAACCTACTGTAGTCATTGCCCAATGGGAGCGAAAAGATGGTACTAAGAAACTACGTACAGGATATAAAAACGAAGTCTCCTATATTCATATCCAATTAAAAAGCTACCATAATAATGCCGTAGATATTACGGTATATAGCGGTACTACAGCGCTTTGTACTATGACTAAGTGCAAGGCTAATAATAATAGTACCATTATACAAGAATTTAGGATGACTGATCGTTATAAAGAAGCGATGCAGGGCACACCAAACGAATTAGTATTTAAAATCACTGGTAGAGACGAACCGATCAAAGATCAGGACACCGCACGATACCCGATCAACAAGGGATTATGTGTAGAGGACAAAGAACAAGTTAGGGATGCTTATTTTATGTACAATGGCGAGCGACTACGAGCCAAACCCGTAGCCTATGGCATTACAGTACAAGGGGTTGTAGAAACCGTAAATATGATCGGAGAATCTATGGAAGTAGATGTGTACAGAACCCAAAAACTACTCTATATCGATGCTGCTGTATCAGACCCCAAAGTATTTACACAAGACCTAACAGTAGATAATGAAGGGAGGATAACCTTTGATTTTACCGTAGAATCCCGATGGTGGAGAGATCAGCATATCCTAGGCAAGCAATTTTATATCTCGGTAGAAAAATCGAAATGGGCATGGTTTACCCCTGCAAACATCTTTAGAGGATCGATAAAAGCCTATAAAAAAGGAGATAAAGTAGAAGGAGGAGTAACGCCTGTGGTGGTGGAACAGGCAACACATACCCCTGATAAAAAGAAAAAAGGAAAATGTGAGAATTGTGATAAAGATATTACCTTAGAGGAGATAAAAAATATTTGTTCAGATGATAATGGAAAATGTCTAATATTAGATACAACTACGATTGAATCAGCACTTCCTTTTCTAAATCAATATCGTAAAAAAGTAGGTATCGATACCTGTACTCGCAAGGCACACTTTTTGGCTCAGATAGCACAAGAAAGTAAATTTTACAGCTTACAAGAAAATTTTAACTGGTATTGGGAGGCGTTATTAGATACATTTCCTAGTTATTTTAGGCAATTCTCTACACAATCAGCAAAAGAAGCTAAAGCCAAAGAATTAGGGCGAGAAGAAAAAGAGGGTGCTACATTAACTCTAGAGGAGCAAAAAACACTAGCCAATGCTATTTATGGAAAAACACACCCTATAGGAAAAGAAGCAGGACATAAAGAGGGAGATGGGTGGCGATATAGCGGTAAAGGATTTAAACAGATCACTTGGAAAACCAATTATAAAGAAGTTCAGGATTTTTATAACAAAAAAATGAAAGAAGATATAGAATCTGATGTATCTTGGGTTGATAGTGATAATCCTTATAAATTAAAAAACAATGCTAAAGATGCAATGATAAGCGCACTAGCATACTGGGGTTGGAAAATAATAAACCCTAGGGCAAATTATGCAGATGAATATGCTGTAAAATCAGTTACCTATAGAATAAATGGAGCATTAAAAGGGTTACACGAAAGAAAGCGATATTTTCTAAGAGCCAAAGACCAATTAAAAATAGAAGAATGTCCTTTGTATAAAGGTAAAAAATGGCAAGAACAAGAATTAGGAACTGTGGTTGTCATAGCAGGAAAATCCTATAAATATGGTGAACCAAATAGTAATGGCGATAAATGGGCAGTATACAAAACTAGTGTATACAGACGTATGAGTTTAGAAAAATATAAAGAACTAAAAGAAAAAGAAGAACTCCCAGAACCAGATTATATAACTTACCTAGCTAGAGATGCACATGGAAGTGAAGAAGATTATGACCCTAAATCACAATATCGATATGGTACAAACAATGAAACCCCACCAGGAGAGTATTATTTGTTTAAAAGACAATCTAATAAGCAAAGATATCAATGGCATATTGGTGATATAGAAAAATCAGCCTCTATTAAAGATACAGAAAGTGGTATTAACAGAAAAGGGATTGCCATACACGGAGGGTATCCCTCTGGATCTGTTGGTTGTTTAACAATTCATCAAGGTAAAGGTAAACCCAATGCATTAGTAGATGAGTTTTATGCTAATGTACCTGATATTGACGACCTAAAAGAGGAAGAAAATAGAAATGTACGAATTATATTAGAACCTCGTGAAGTTAAAGAAATTGGGAGCTGGGGTTCTGGTGCTACAAAATATGAAGGAATCGTAGAAGAAAATACTAATTAATAATGCATAAAAAGATGAAATTAGCAGTTTATACATCCATCATTGGGATGTCATTACTTTCTTGTAAACAAAATACAACCAACGGACAAAACGATACAGATCAAAATAATATAAAACAAAATATTATGGTTTCTCAGGACTATCCTTTAAAATATACACAAAAGCAAGATGTAAAGAGCATTTTATCCTATCTACAAACTAAATTTTATAAGACTCCTAGCGATAGTATTTTTCGGAATGTTATTGCAGAAAAATTTAAAATAGATATTGATACAGCATTTTATATGCCTAGTAGTATTTCATATCTAAAAGAAAAGTATGAAGAAGTAGGGTTAGCTCCTTTTCTAAATAAATCAGATTCTCCTATTTTATATGCAAGAGCTTATAGAACTAATAAGTTTATCTGTCCACTTATTGAAGATTCTATTGAGGGGTTTTTTATTGATGGCAAATCCTTTGAAGATTATCCTAGGGAAAGAAAAGAGATTTTATATCATTTTAATAACTGGATGTTTCATGATAACAAAGCCTCATTTGCATATCTAAAAGCAAAAAAACCGTATACATTTATGCATATGATTCATGATTATGCCTATACAGGCAATGATGAGTATACTAAGTTTATTCTAAAAAGTATAGGAGAAGGACGACATGCCCAAGAAAACGTAGATGAAATGGCAATGGGATGGGTAGCCAAAAAGAAAAGATATGGAGTACGAAAAAATGTAGTAGAAAAAATAGTGGAGCTGCAACCTAGCCTTGTTTTTAATATTGGGATGATTGTAAGTGATTTTGAAGGATACACGGTAAAAAGTAAAGAGCGCAATCAATTTTATACTTACGAAACCAAAGAGCAGAAATTAGAAGATTTTTCATATTTAATGAATGTACTTGTAGATCAGGGTATGGTAGGTATCCTTGATGAATTGTATAATGAAGATCCTATGGTGCTAGGGCTTCTTAAAAAACATGATTTTTATGGGTATAAAGACTTAAAAAATTATAGTTTAAAAAGGTATGGTCAGACTCCATATGATGAAGAACACCCAAAACCTGTTTATGATATGGCAGTTATTAATGATCCAGATGGATATACCAATGTACGGGACAAATCTGGAGAAATAATCTTTAAAATCATGGATGGAGAGGAATTTATGGTTTCAAAATCTGATAAGAAAATAATAGGAGAGTTTTATAAAGAGGGTTGGTGGTTTGTTCGTTTTAAAGGTAAAGAAGGCTGGATACATAATAGTAGAGTAAAAATCATTAAATGATTTTCTTATGAGATGAATTATCATAAAAATTAGAAACTACTTTCTTGTACTTGCATTGATTTTTAAAGGTGCTTAACCTTTAACGATATAACCTTTAAAATAAATTATAGAGTTGGAAAACGACAGATTAGATCAAGAATGGTTAGTACTGAATATGACCAGAGAATTAATAAAACTAGCTTCTAGAGGTGATGTTTTAAAATCGACTTATAAAAATGCAATAACTTTTGCAGGGCAATTATATCCTGATTTAATGGGAGAAAGTAGTCTATTAAGAAGACAAGAAGAAAGTACGACTACACAAGAATATCGACAAAGAGCTGAGCTAAAATCATTAAGTGAAGGTAAAGAATTTACCGCTTTACAATTAGTTTTAGATGAAATAGAAGAATTAAGTAGGCTTATCAAAAGATCTGGAGGTACTATTAAGAATCCTCATTTATTGCAAAAGAAAATATCCCAACTTATTAAAGCTAAAAAAGAATTAGATTCCGAAAATCATGAAGAATCTGAGGTTATTTTTAAAGATATAAGTGCTATGGATACACAATTCCATAAGATCGATACAGGAAAAGCATATAGAGACTATCAGATAGCCGATAATAAGGTTCTTCGGATGAGAGTATTTCATCCAAGCAAGAAAGAACAGGAGTCTGGTGCAGATTTTATTTATGAACGTTTTAATCAAGATACAAAGAAAGTTAGTCTAATTTTAATTCAATATAAAATATGGAGTAATCGGAAATTATATCTATCAGATAAAAAAATACAACGACAGTTACATAAAATGAAGTCTTTTTCTTGTGATAATACTTTATGCTGTTCTAATTCAGAAAAGAATACTTACAGGTTTCCTTGTTGTGCTTCTTTTTTACGCCCTACAGATAAACTACAAAATCCTGATCAAAAATTTATATCAACAGGAGAACATATTCCTATCTGTAAAATAGATGAATATAAATCAAAGGGAGAAAAAGATGCTAACATCTTAGGG
>NZ_AVQK01000067.1 GCF_001401755.1 Aquimarina longa SW024 | reverse complement strand
CAACTTCATGAGAATACGTACAATACCATGAAGAATAAAAATGCCTATAATAGCAAATAGATATATCTGAAATATCCCTGCATCATAGGTTCCTGCAGTAGGGTCAATCCAATGTAAAAATGCAGCACTATGCGCCCAGAGTAGTAGTCCTACTGCCAGAGACGAAAATTCTCGCCAAATCGTAAAGTATCTGAGAAAAGAAGATTCTTTTCCAAAGTTTTCTGTCAACCATTTTATTAGTTTTTTCATGTTATATAGCATTTATAGAGTATTTGTTTTATAGATAGGATACGTTTTGAGTAGGGGCAAATACCGTTTCTCCAGATTGTGTTAGAATCCGTGTTACCCCGCTTTGTATTCCTGTAATATATCCAATCACTGTATTGGGGAGTAGCTCTGGAACAATAAAAGAACCGTCTTCTGCTTTCAGAAGTGTTGGTTTTTCAGTGATGGCAAGATTCCATTGCTGTTCTATCTGATCCTGTGGATCTTCAAAATATCCAATAGTGCCTACTGTGGGGGTAAACCATATGCCACGAGCATTTTGTTGTAACCCCATTTTTCTAAAAGCTGCTCGTATTTTTATTTTTTCCAGTTCTTTATTTCTAAAAGCAACACTTAACAATGCATTTACTAAAGAAGTAACTCGTGTTCCTAAAATTCTTACATTTTGAAAAAAGGTACTGACTTGTTGGTATTGCGCTACTGATGTAATTTTTTCTAATCCTTTGAGTATTCCAAACAGATGTCGGTTATTAGCATGGTCTATGAGTTCTTTAGCAATCGCTGCTGGATAAAATCCATTTCCTATTTTTGCCTTTCCTACCAGAGTCGTAAAACTGCTTTGTGTTACTATAGTGGGGTATCCCACAGCTCGTAATGCCCGTTGTGTACCTTTCCCAAAAATACCATCAGGTTTTCCATTTCTAAAACTAGTTTCTTTGATGATCAGTGCTGCTTGCCCTCCTTTAGCAATAAGGGCTTTTTGTACCATCTCCACAAGCGACCCTCTGCTTCCTCTACGTAATGGAAACTGATTCGAAGGGATTCTTGGTACTACCGCTTTAGTAGCACCCCCTTTAGGGATTAAAGTGCTTACAGGAGTTTGTAGACTTCTATTTCTGGCAGCACGATTTCTATAATAGGTATAGGCTAAATATCCTAGACTCAACACTAATCCTCCACCAATTCCATAGAGGAGGAGTTTTTTTTTGGAAATTGGTTTTTTGGAAATCGGTTTTTTGAGAACTCTATTTTTAGAAGGTGGTTTTATAATGGTTTTAGCTTTCATCTTGTCTAATGTTTTAAATTGATAATTTCTTGAGCAATTGCGAATTCTTCTGTAGTCAATTCGCTTTTTAAAACAGCGGCTAAATTTCTGTTGTGCTTATCTAATGAGGGAAATACCTTAATGACCCGACGTAGTATCGATGTTGATGGGATTTCCTCTAGTGTTCTAAATACAGCTGCTTCATCGGTTCCCCATCCAAAAGCATTATCATTTTCGAATGCCATAATCAGTCGCATCGCAAAATTAGCAGGATCTCCAGGGTGTAAGGCTTGACGCTCCTGAGCATTTCTTTTAGCTTTTCTAACCCATCTACGAACCATAAAAAATAGCCCTATAGCCACTCCTGTTGTGATCAAAATACGGCTCGCAGTGCCCGAGATCACAGGGAGATGACTTTCTTGATTTTTGGAGCGGTTCTTTAATGCTTCTAGTGCTAGTGCTACAGGTACAGCCATAATCTTTTGAGTTACATGTTAATACTGGTTTTAACTAGATTTCTTACAAAAGCATCATTTAAAAACAGCTGCTCCATTTTAATAATCCCTTTAGCTCCAAAATGCGTATTGATGGTTTGTAAAGCTTTTTGTACTTGGGAGGCTTCTTTTTTATCGTTTACCGATATTTCTATGGTGATCTGTGTGGTCATATGTTTAAATTTTCAAATGTTCTTAGTTTGTAGAAACCAAAGTCCTTTATATTATACTGCATCTTTGTCGCTTGATTTCTTTTTTTGAAGTACTTGATCTATATAATACACTGTTTTTTCGATCAGTGTAGTATCGTATTTAATCTGTTCTCCGATGTGGAGTAACAATTGTAGGGCTTGTTCGAATTGCTCTTCTGTATATAGCTGTTGTATATACTCCATGATCTGCAATAGATGTGTACTGTCTTGATCAGCGGTATCTGAGGTATTTTCTACATCGGATAAGCCCAACCTTCCCAGAGTGCCGGCGATCCCCTTCATTTGTTTGGGGTATTGTTTGGCTAATCCAGAGATTGCTCCAGGAAGGAGTGCTTTTCCTAATTCTACAAGTCCTAGTTTTTTAACCAAAGCTTCAATTTCTTGTTGTTTTTCCTGAGTTTCTTTTTTACTTTTTTCTAGCGTTTCTTCTAATTGTTCTACTCGTTTTTCTTGTTGAGTATATTCTTTTTTTAAGGTTTCAAAATCTCGTTTTTCAAGCTCCTGTTGTAATAGTGTATGTACTTGATTATTGATTCCATTTAGGGTTTCTCGATTGTGCTTGTTGATTTCTTCTAGCTTTTCCTGAAGCTTTTGATTTTCCATTGACAATCGTTGAATCGTAAGCTGATCTTTCAATGTAACAGAGGTATCTGACTCTACTACAGGAAATAGTTGTGTTTGCTGTTCTGAAGAGTCAGGTTGTACGACTTCCAGATGTGATGCTCCTTGTTGCAATTTGTACTTCAAGTATGCACTCTCATTGGAAATACCTAAAGTATCCATCTCTTGATAGTGCTTGTCTTTTAGTCTGACTGATCCGGGTTTTTTATGTCTTATGAGGTGTTCCATCTGTTCTTGTTTTTAAAATCACTTGTAAAAAACGAATTGTTCCTTTTGCCTTACCAGAATTGATTATTTCTATAACATCTGCATGTTCATAACTATTTTCTACAATTCCTTGTTGTCGAGTATCATTATATCGTCCATAATCAGAGATGACTTGCATTCCCCAAGAGATGTAAGTCATTAGCCATACTTCATTGTAGGCCTGAAACTTTAATTTTTCATTGGCAGGAATCACGAATTCCCGATATACAACTCTATAAGAGTGATACCCTTTCTCTTTAGCTCTTCGATCAGCATACTGCAATGCAAATTCTTCATGCATACTTTTTTGTTTTTATGATTCCACTATTTGATATGCTGTACTAGCAACGTCTTTGATTACTATTTTAGAGACTATATCTCTTCTGGAAATTCTTCCACGAGTAACCATACCATGATTTCATATGGATAATTAGCCATCCCATGATCTTCAAAAGTAGCGGTGATATAGTCTGTATTTCCAGATTCCTCTACTGGAGTAATCTGATATCTGTTCGGAAGATCAGGGATCTTCATACTAGTATGTCCTCCCTCTAACTGTTGATTAAGCATCGTGGTAAATGTATCTTTGGAAGACAATTGCTGTTCTTTATAAAAAATTCCTTTTTTCTGAAATAAGGATAGTGTGCCTAGTATCATATGATTGTGTTTTTAGGTTACAGCAGTAAAGGTGATCGCTATAGTACTTTGTGAAGGAAGTACTCCTCCCCATAGGGTATAAGGTGTAGCGATGCAATACCCTTCTGGTTGCATATGAATTGGTATCGGTTGAAGGTGTTGAACAACTCCATTGATCAGAATTACAGGGGTTCTACCCGTATTAGGATGTGCATAATACCACCAATTTCCAGAATTAACCCTGATCATTGTGCCAGGAGGATCCTTTCCTTGGTAGGACACTCCTGGATTGTGGTGTATAAAACGAGTATCGACTATCCTATATACAGCAGTTCCTATGTAATATTTTGGAGGCAGTTCAGTAGCAATGCAAGGGGCTACTGTAGCAGTAGTGAGTAGTCCAATTACCTTACTGGATGTAAAAGGAAGTTTTGCCCCTGCGTTTAAAAATTGATTTTTCCTATGAATAGTAAATTTTAATGGGACAAACTTCCTGCGCACTATAACCCCTGTAGGATGTTTTTTATTGTCTGAATTGATCTTGCACTTCATCTTTTTACTATTTATGATTCTAATTTACACTGCTTCTTGAATCAACATCACTAGACTTACCGTATAGCCTTGTTCGAAATCGGCATTACGATGTTCTGTGTCTTGAAAACGTACTTTTACGGACAGATCTCCTGGTAATACTGCTCCTAAATCAAAAAAACGTTCTCGGGGAGCAACACTTAATGAAGCCATTAAGAGTTTACTCTGAAAGTCGTCAGGGAAAATTTCTTCTCCTCCAATTTCGATACGCTGACTTCCCCTGTAGTAGAGTTTATTAGGGTAATCTGATAACAACTGTAATCCCTTTATTAGTTTAGTGTGCTTGGGGAGTTCTAGTGTCGTAATCGTATAGAGTTGTGCTGCTTTATTTACAGGAAAAGAAAAAGATATTCTGGTTTCTTTGGTGTTTTGATCCATGACCTTATTTTTATGCAGGGACTGTAACTGTACCTGCCAGTACAACTTTAATCAATGCTTTTTCTGGAGCATCATCTCCTAGTTCTATGGAGAACTCAAACTCCTCATCATCTCGGATAAAACGTGGACTTTCTAAAAAATAAGTTCCTAAATTCAGTGTACTATTTCCATCAGTAGCAAACTCCTGCATGGGGCGCTCATCAATAATAATTTTTTTATTCGCCACCAGAGAGAACACACCATTTTGTAATCCTCCTACTTTTTTGATACTATCAAAATTGGTTTGCTTCATCCTCTTTTTAAGCTCAGAATCGCTTC
>NZ_AVQK01000066.1 GCF_001401755.1 Aquimarina longa SW024 | reverse complement strand
TAGCCCTTTGGTGCTATAGAACAGCTAATGTGATCGTTTAGTAATCTCATAGTGCTTTTATCTCGTTGGATAGCGGTAACGTAGTTACTCCCTACAGAGATTTTGCTTTGTAGTGTTTTTCCTCTCCATGTAGCTAATACAGAATAAGTTCCTGTATCGGTAAAAAGTGCGGTTTCTTCTTTGGTATTTCCTGTGATAATCCCTGTGATCTGCTCTGTACCTTTATAGACCTGCCATGCGACTTGCTGTAGTATTGTATCGTCTCCAAAATCGAGTGCTACGGTATAGGTAATCGATTCATTGGGGCGTATACGCTGTAGCAATGGTTTTTTAGTGACTGGGGTAAGCTTAGATAGTTCTTGCTCTTTTATAGTTACCTGATAATCTGCTGATCTACTACCTCCTGCTATAGTATTGTAGGCTTCTACTCTATAGGTTCCTGTATCGGGAAAGGTAATGCTATAGGTATCTCCATGATCGATAAGGGATAAGAATTTTTCTCCATCGGGGTTATACACCACCCAATTGGTAGTTGCTTTTTCTTCTGGTGTGGGAGTTTTTAAGGTCGAGGAATTAGGGTTTTTTGTCCATCCGTTTTCGGGAATGATAAAAGTAACGGTGGTTCCTTTTAGATATTTATTTTGCTGATCACTGGTGGTAATCCGGTATACGGCTATTCCTTTTTGATCGCCTTCTTCATCTGGGGTAACTACTCCTGCGATTATAGCAATCTGTAGTTGATCTACAGTAGGGTTTAGGATTGCCATCGCATCACTATTAGCATCTGCAAATTGTTGCTGTGTGATTACAGCAGGGCTCTGCCCATGATGCTCGATGGTAATAGTACCGCCAAAGGAACAGATGGCGGTGGAGTCTTCAGTAAGAATTTTACCTCCATTACCTAGTTCTACATTATCATAGGGATCGTTCCATACTGTAACTGCTGGCATACAGGGTTTAAAAGAACTTCCCATAGGTTGTAGTGTACATTTGCCAAAAAATGTAGGTATATCAAAGGGTTGTCCTAGATCCATCGTATTACCAATCAGTTTTTCACTCCCTGCACTGTCATTGATATAGTACTTGGATTGTGAGTCTACTTTTAGAGGGATGAGTATCGGAGTTTCGCTTTTATCGCATTGGCACGTCGCTCCCTGACAGACCAACATCTTAGCAGTAGAACTAGAATCATTTTCTGTCTCGGAATCTTCTATAGGTGTAGCTTCTTTTGTTGTAGGAGGTGCTGTTGTAAACAGTTTTTTTAACTTAGAAAACATAGCTTATTTTTTTAGTATGGTCAGGGTTTGTTTTTTTAGTGTCGCATCATTACTATTGATTTGATCGATAGCTTTTATAGCTGTAATCTGACCTGATTGCTTATCAACTGTTAGTGTAGCAGTACTACTGGTGGTTAACTGTGAGACAACATTTGTTTTACTTGTTTTACGACGAGCCATCATATAGCGTTGTAATTGATGGTTTTCTGACAGGGTGGTTGCTCTTTTTCCTGTAACTGCTATGGTTACTTGCTCTGGTGTGGTCTGTTTATAAGATAATGTAGCAGGATAGTATATATCCGTACCGCTATAATGCGTATGCATGGCAATACTTTTGGAATTACCGTAGTATCCACCAAAATAATACTTAATAAAGGGTTCTTTTTTTAGCGCATGTAGGAGCAACTCTTTATCATATACTTGTATTTCTGTAAGGAGTATATAATCTTCTATTGCTTCATTAGTATGATAGTCTCGTAGTAGTTTCTTACGCAAGGTTTTCCATCGGGTACAGATTTCCTTATAATTGGAGATGTCTGTAATTTGTCCATATGCATTGACTTGTAAGACCACTCTGGCATATAGACTGCTGATAACTTGCATAATATGATCTAAGGAAGTTTGTGGGGGTTGCCCGTTCATTACCTTCCTAGAAGATGCTATGGTATAGAAAAATAGAGGTCGTTCTGGATCTCTGGTACACTGTATTGTACTATCGTAGATAATGGTAGTGATAGGTGTGGTCGCTAATGGATTATGAAGCAATATTGTTACGGCATAATCTATCGGGGTCTGCCATGTATACTGTTGTAGGAAGAGTATGGTATTCTCTTCTGGAAAAAATGAATGTCTCATATCGCTCTAGAACAGTTTTACCTTATCGCTACTCTGTACATCTACTTGTTTATTACTAGCAAGCTCTAGGTTCTCATCGGTACTATCGATACGTATTTTCTGAGCATTGGCATCGATCTCAGTGGCTTGCATATCGATGCGTGTTGTAGCATCTTGTGTAATGGTATTGCCTGATAAGTTAAGGTCTTCGCCTGCATTAATGGCGGTGTGTGCTCCTGCTGTAATAGAAACACTTTCACTAGCACTAATATCTATATTTTTGGCAGTAATACTAATGTTTTCTGGGGCAGAAATTAAGATGCTACTGCTTGCTGTGTCCACTTTAATGATATTACCATTCTTATCACTAATAGTAATACTTTCTGCTCCTTTAGCGTCATTAAATTCTAGTGTATGCTCGCTACGGGTCTTTATAATTTTCCTATCATTCAGATCTGTTTGTAGCCCTGATGGACTAGCAATGCCTGAGTATAATGCGCCTAATATAAATGGTTTTTCGGCGTTAGATTCTTCAAAACCCAGTACGATTTCTTGTTTTTTTTCTGGTAAGAAAAAGAAGCCTTTTTCTGTACCTGCATGGGGACTCATCATCCGTATCCAAGGGGTAGCCGTACCCATTGCTTTTTGCCAAGGGAGTTGTACTTTTACTCTTCCTAATCCTTCGGGGTCGTTATTATCAATAACTATACCTATAGTAATATCACTCTTCGGAAACTTATTAAGATCCATGTGCGGATAGGTATCTAAGTTGGCATCTACTGCCGTAAACTCATTACTATACACTCCGTTTTCTGTATTGGTATGGGTGATGCTAATGATTCGATATCGCCCATATCCCTGTATTCTGATCACTGCACCTAGTGTAACACTAGGGTTGTCACTATTGCCCCTAGCAATAACTTGTCGCATGGCGTTTGCCTTAGTGTGGTGTTCTACCTGTGTGTCTAGCCTATATTTTTGATTGGGATCAGTATAGGTACTGTATGCTGTTTGTGTAGGGGTATGGTATACTCTTTTGGAGGTAGTGTCCATAAATCCGTGATATCCCTCTGAGGGGATGGTAATCTCTGTACTACTTTTTTGATGTAGTGCCCCTGTTAGATAATCACTACTGATATATGTAGCATTGTTAGCTATCGTTTCTAAGGTAACTCCAAAATTATGTAGATCTGTACCCACAATAAGTTCTGTTTCTTCTGTACTGGGGGCACCAAATATTAATTGCTTACCATTATAATAGAACCACTCATTATGATAGGCTGCTAATCTACTAGCATAGCTAAAGGCACTCTGATTATGCTGTACGGAGTAGTGTATGGTGTCGGAGAATCTAGGTGCAAAATTGGTTGCTAACCTTCCTATATCATAGCCTTGAAAAGTGCGTTGTAGTATTTCGGATAAATTCATATCAGTATACGAAGCGTAATGTGCTCCGTCATCTGACAATATACTAGTGCTCTTAGCCTGTAATAGCATTACATCGCCCTGTTGCTGATCATACCCTTTTATCCCTTGTAATACGGTAACAATTCCTTTAAATTCTAATTCTTTATAGCCTCCGTATTTAGAGATTGCTTGTATCTGTAGCGTAATAATACCTCCTAGGTATTCTTTACTATCGCCAATGAGTTCTTCTGTTACTTGCTGAATCACATCAGCTCGGCAGATCAGCTCTAAATCATGGTGTGCTGCAAGTTGCTGACATAGTCGAAGACTAATATAGGAATCTAGCTTAGTACCTGATAGGTATATAATAGTATTGGTTTGTAAGGACATTGATATGGTTTTAATGAGTTGATATAGTAATAATTATATGTTTTGTTGGTTATAGTGTTAAACAATTTCACTAAAAAATACGGCTCCCAAAAATAGGTTTATACGCTAGGATATACAATATGATGATCAGGGGAAAAAGCCCCTTTTTTTAGTTTTTTATTATTAAGCACTATCAGGTACATCATTTTAATGTAGGAATGTTTTCTGGATCTATTTGATCTAAATATTCTAACAACAATAACCGCTTCGTTTTGGGGTTTCGATTTTTAGGATTAGTATGCTTTAAAAAATGCTGTAGTACTATCTCTAAATGTGTACCCATAAAAGCTTCTTGCAGATCATCTGTAGTATAAGGAGTAAGTTCTTGATGGATAGTGGTGGTAAAATAAGTGGATTCACCGCCTAAGAAAATAGGAAAACAGGATTTGATTTTATAGATCTTCATATACTGGCATTCATCATCTAAGTAGCAATAGCCATAACTGTCTACAGCAGTAATAGGCTCTTTTTTAAATCTGGTTTCTATGGCTTGTTTGATTTCTTTAAACTGTATCGGAGATGCAAAATTAAGTAGTAATTCCTCGATTTTTTGTAAAATGTCATAGACCTCATATTTATACATGCCATCAAAAAGCTTGATAACATTCTGGATTGTTTTTTCTTGGTGTGTAATCATACTGGTTAGTTTTTTTATTAATATTCATTTTTAAAGATATCTAAGTACACTACTCAAACATTGGGAATATAAGCACTACATGAAACTGAAATAAAACTAATTCACAACCCCTAAGTGGTAAATTAATGATCATGATGCTTAGATGAATACTATAGTGTACCCGATATCTCTGGTGGGGTAATTACACAAAACTCAACTTAGT
>NZ_AVQK01000065.1 GCF_001401755.1 Aquimarina longa SW024 | reverse complement strand
CCTTGCTCTACTACTCTGTTTAGAGGAGAGTTTTCATAAACACTTTCTGAATAGGCATTAATGTCTGCAAGAGCTACTCCTGTAAAGTCATCTGCATAGGTATCTTTATAATAGGTATTGATATCTGTATTGATGTCTACTGTGCTATAGGAGCCAAATGTTCCTGTTGTTCTCTCAAATGGGAGGTATTGTTTATCTTGCCTACCATAATCATCGTATGTAATATGGGTTACAATATCGTTTAAGCTTGGTGATCCATTAATGGATATTTGTTGTTTTGTTCTCCCTAATCCATCATAATAAGCTATGTTCTCGATTACATCTTCATGCCCATTAATACTACTTGAAGATGTCATTGGTTTTTGAAAAACACGTGTAAACACATAGTTCTCATTACTTTTGGGGATACCGGTATATGGTAGCTCAATACAGCCTCTATTAGGTCCCTTAATCCCTGGGCAAAGATCATTTGCATTGGCTACATATCCTATTGGAAGGACACTATAATATTCTCCCTTATTAGGATCTCCAAAGGTATCGTTATCACTATCGGCATAAAAAAGTCTTGGAGGAATATTAGTAATTCTAGCTGTGGTATCATCTAAATCTTTATTATTATCTACATATCTTGATGGTTGTAAACTTGCATATTGACTAACATTAGGGTCTCCAAACGTATCATTATCATAATCATAATAAAAATGCCGTGGCGGTATGTTGGTAATCAAAGATTTATCATCATTCCTATCTCCTGCTCTAAGAATATAACCAGAAGGTTGTATACATTGTTTTTTTGTAACGTTAGGATTCCCCCATGTATCTCCGTCCTTATCTCTATACCAAATGGTATTAGGGTGTACTTCTGGTTTGTCATCTTCGCAATCATTACCATTAAGGACATACGTATATCCATCTTCTGGAGGAAAACTACGATATAATTTAATGCCATTATTACCAAATCCATCTTTATCTACATCTCTATAGAAATTTTTAGGCGGAATATTATTGATGAACTTGTTTTCATCATGAAGGTCTCCTCTTTTATGAGAATATCCAAGAGGTGGCAAGCATTGTATTTTGGTAGGTGGGTCGTTATTAATAATCCCATGTTCACTACCCCAACCATCACCATCGATATCTCTATACCAAATTGCATTAGGATGCCTATGTTCATTAAGATCATCGCAGTCTTGATCATTATCTACATATCCTGATGGGCGAACACTCTCATAAACCTTTACTCGTGGATCTCCATAGGTATCACCATCATAATCTAGATAAAAATAACGAGGAGTAATATTGGTAATTCGTTTGTCATCATCGTCCTTATCTCCTGCTCTACGAATATAACCAGAAGGTTGTATACATTGTTTTTTTGTAACGTTAGGATCCCCCCATGTATCTCCGTCCTTATCTCTATACCATACTACATCAGGGTGTATCTCTCGGTTACCATCATTACAATCACCTTCTTTAGTGACATAACCCGAAGGGCGAATACTACGATAAGTCTTTGTAGAAGAAAGACCAAATCCATCTCCATCTCCATCTTTATAGAAGTTTTTGGGAGGGACATTAGTAATTAATGGAGTCGTATCATCTAGATCGTTTTTATTGGTTACATATCCATGGGGTCGTGTTCTTGCAATTTCTCGTACGGCCGGATCCCCGTAGCCATCTTTATCGCTATCATAGAAATAGGCATTATTTCCATCATGATCCCCAATGGGATCCCCTTCTCCAAATTGTGAATATATCGTGTGGCTACATAGTACTATAAAAACCAGTACTAGATTCTTTAGTGTTGTCATCTTCATTGTATATGGTTTTTAGTTTTGGTTCTTATAATGATACTTGTTCTCAGAGATTAAGGAATTATCTTGGTCTTTTACCTGAGATAATCTTCCTAATCCATCATAACTATACTTAGAGGTATACCCCCTTGCATCTGTCATCTCTACCATGCCCTTTAATGGATCATGTATATATGTAGTTATCTGCGATTTAGAAAAAGTAGTTCTTAAACGATTATACAATGTTCTTAGTTGATCATCTGTAGTTATTTTTAAGTCAATACTTCTTGTTACTTCATTTAATTGAGTTTTGGTAACCCCAATTAATTGTGCCAATATGTAGTTCTTAGTGCTATCCCATAAAATAGAAGTAGGGATACCATCTTTTCGTTGCATTTCTACAGGCTTGCCTTCTTCTATCTTATATTGCTGATATAATTCATAATTAGATGGAATATGACCTTTTGAAGATTGATTTACAGCTTTGCCTTTATGGTGTCTATAAGTCGCTATAACATTACCCTTGATATCATAATCAACATACTGACCTTGTATAAAAGTGCCATTAGTATATACTTTCTTACTAATTGGCAACGCTATTTGGTAATTATTAGCTAAAGTAGCTATAGTAGCATTTTCGGATGAATGGTTATTAGGGTATGTGTACCTGATCTCACTATGGTTTCCATCAGGATACATAGTAAAATTTTTATTTGCCAGATCTTCTTTATTTTTTACATAATATCGACCATCAATCTCTTCTTTAATGACTTGCATAGTATTATTGTATTGATATCGATTTATAGATACTAATGCATTAATAGGTTCGTTTTCTTTATTAAAATAGCTGATCTCCGTACGTTTAGAGAGTACATTTTTCGTGTGAGTATAGTATGATGACTCAGGGGTACCATATCCTAAATAGACTCCTATATTATTAGTGGTCGTATATGGATTAAAAACACACTCGTCTTTATCTGTTAATGTCCAAAAATAGGTTCTGCTTTCTATCTCATTTATATAGTCCATATCAGTGGTTTTGACAATAGTATTGTCTTTATATATTTCCTGACGAGTCATTACTGATTCATACGATCTATTGCGATGTCTACGAGAAAAGTATTCAATAGTTTTTAAAGGTCCGTCGGCTCCTGAAGCTTCAATGGTTACTTTTTTAAAAAAATATCCTGATTTTTTGGTTATTAGGTTAGATTTTATGTCATTAGAGGAGAATACCATTTTTACACCGTACTCTTTGATATAATCATTAATTCTAGGAATATTGCGAGTTATTCCATCATACGTATAGGTAGTTTTTTTGGCTATCTTTTTATGTTCATCTCTATCAGTTATGGTCTTTATGTGTATCCCACCTGTATATACTTTTCTTGGTGTAGTAGTTTTTTTAGTTTCTACTCTATCCCATCTTACTGATACACGTATAGTAGGTTTGGTAATTAGTATATTGTTTTTTACAACAAGTTCTAACACATAAGTTCCTTTTTTTAGCATGATTTCTCCTTTTTCAGGACCAATAACTCTTGGAGAATCAAAAACAGAACTGCTTAAACTTCCATCACTTAATTTTTTATAGATATTCCATCTAGAGCAATCAATACTAGGATTATTATCATCGTATTCACATGCATTAGATTCCGTTGTATGTGTTACCAAAGTACCATCACTTGTTGCATTTTCTGTTATCGTAAACTCCTGTGTAAATACAGATTGACCATATTCTGAGACATCATTTGTTGTTGGGATTACAGAAACCGGCGGATACTTTACTAGCGTTGGAAAATCAACTCGTGTTGTTATTTCTGAGTTTCCATCATACTCAAAAATAGTAGATCCTCCTGTCGGGTATATGATTTTATTAAGAATACCTCGTTTTAGATAATCTATATCCACCGTTCGATTTCCTAATTGTTCTAAATACCTAGTTGTTAGCTTAGTATAAGCAGGCATAGAAAAAGGAATCAAAGTCTCATTATTATTATTTCCATTATAGTACCCCTGAAGATCTTTTGCCATACTCCCTTTTTTGGGTAAATCTCCAGCTATATACTCAAATTGATGTGGGGGTTTTACCGTACCATCAAATCCAATTTCTTGTACTGCATCTAATCGTAAGCGAGGATCTCCTGAAAATTTTCCATAAGTAAAACGGAACGACTTCTTTTTACCTTTGATTTTATCTAAGATATCAATCGATATAAGCTTTTTTTTCCATTCAGATAAAGAATTATCATCAGCATAATTAAATGTTACTTTTATACGATCAGATTCTATATTCTTTATAAGTTGATTGATAGGTTTCTGTATTATAGAAGTACGGAGTAATGCAGTATTATATACTGGCACCTGAGCTGTAGTCTCTCCCTCACAGCCACAACTTCCTGTTTTTACTGGGATTGTATGACTGGGTTGTGTGAGTTTTTTTACGTTACATTTTTCTGAATGACTTATACTATGAGATGTATTTGCTAATGTATATTCAAACTGATATGGTAGGTATTTAAATGTAATCTGTTTATCATTTTTTGTAGTAATATGATCGATCATCCAACCTGTGATACTTGTTTCTCGATTAAAACTTAAATCAAATCCACCGCCATTAATAACATTTTTAGAATTTGATTCTTTGACATTATTAAAATAAAAAGTATTTCCTGTCGCATCTTTTGCCATAAAATCGATTAATTGACCTACTCCTTGTATTTTTTGAATATACATTTGGCTTTTTTGTTCTAGACCGACAGTTCCATCACGATTAAAAATAAAAGAACCCGAATTTCCTAAGAAGCTGTAATTAAAATCATCAGGGTTATAATCGTGTGTTAGAGCAGAAACACTAAGATCTCTTTGTGCATTTTGGCTCGTCACAGGGTTTTCTCTAACCCAGTCTGAAGTAACATAATCTCTTGATGCTGGGAGTAACCAACCCGCTTCATCTGGTTTATCATTTACTTGCCTAAAGATTCCTCCTCCTGCATTAAGAGTCCATTTTAACCCTACAGCACTAGCAAGATCGTCTACTTTAACTCCCGAAGCATGATAAGAAAGAGAGATAGGAACAGAGATCCCATCTTCTTCAATAGTAAATAATGGAATGTTAATTTGTGGGATTCCTGTTGCATGATTAACAGGGGTATTCCCATAGATTAGAAAATTGCTAGCATTAGGGGTCACCGGGGTATAATTATGATGATATTTAAGATGTTCTGTACTTACCTCTTGGGCACCCATGCTATAGCAGAATAGGAATAGTAGTCGTAAAATATTTTTCATATGATGAGTGTTTTTTATTTTTCTTGATGCAATAATAAGGCGCGCCAGTTTCATTTTTTGAAACTGGGATTTTTTTTTTTACTTTTTTTTAAAAAAAAT
>NZ_AVQK01000064.1 GCF_001401755.1 Aquimarina longa SW024 | reverse complement strand
TCTTCCTATTTTATCTTCATGTACAACTGATGGAAGAGAAACCTTACCAACTCCACCTTCTATACAAACAACTAAACCTGAAATCATAGGGTTATCAAAGATCTCTCTAATTGATACTTCAACTTCTAATCTCTTACGAATCATAGAAACCAATCGAGTCGCGAGAAGGGAGTGGCCTCCTAACTCAAAAAAGTTATCGTGGATCCCTACTTTAGGGACTCCTAACAATTCTTGCCAGATCTCAGCTAGAGATATTTCCATGGCACTCTGAGGAGCAACATAGACTGAACTCGATACATCTGACATGTCTGGATCTGGTAATGACTTCTTATCAATCTTACCATTACTAGTTAAAGGCATATCCTCTAATGTTACCCAAACACCAGGGATCATATAATCTGGTAAACGAGTTTTTAAATGACTCTGTATCGAACTCTTATCAATAGCATCAGAACTGACGACATACCCTACTAATCGATTACTACCTGATCCATCTGCTCGTGATACAACACAGCAACTCGTAATTGATGGCAATTCTGATAAAACACTCTCGATTTCTCCTAGTTCAATACGATATCCTCTAATCTTTACTTGATCATCTTTACGTCCTAAAAACTCTATATTACCATCACTAAGCCAACGTGCTAAATCCCCCGTCTTATAAAGGCGTAAGCCTGAAGTAAATGGATCTGAGATAAATCGATCTTCTGTTAATGATTCCTTATTTAAATAACCTCTAGAAATTCCTATACCCGAAAAACATAGCTCTCCTATAACTCCAATAGGTTGTAATTGCATACTATCTGAAACTATGTAAGCTCGAGTATTGTCAATAGGAGTACCTATAGGTATTCTGGCTGTTATATCTCCTTGGTAAACGGTAGCACAGATACTAGTTTCCGTTGGTCCATAAGCATTTACATATTTTCCTTTTTTAGAAAAAGCAATTGCTTTTTCTACAGGCGCTTCCTCACCTGCTGTTACTAATGTTTTTATAGAATGGATGTCTTCTATCGCTATTAGTTTTACAAATGCAGGAGGTAATGTAGCCCAAGTTATATCATTTTCATTTATAAAATTTATAACCAGATCTACATCTGATTTTATGTTTTCATCAATAATATATAATGCTGCTCCACCAAGTAATGCAATCAGTATTTCCCACATTGATGCATCGAATGATTGATTAGAAAACTGCAAACATCTTTCTGAATTTCCTATAGAGAAATTAGTGATCTGAGATACAATAGTATTTACAATACTTCCATGTTCGATCATTACTCCTTTAGGACGACCTGTTGAACCCGAAGTATAAATCATATACGCAAGACTATTGCTTTGCACATTAATAATAGGGCAATCACCTGCATATTGATTTCTGTTTTTATCAAAATCCTGTACTACCTCTGGAGTTATAAATACTTTACATTGGCTATCTTCTTCGATATATTTTATTCTCTCTTCTGGATAATTAGGATCTATGGGTAGGTAGGCTCCTCCTACTTTTAATATTGCAATCATGGAAACAAGTAGCCAATCACTCCGTTCTAATTTTACTCCTATAAACTCTTCTTTATTAATGTCATAATTGGAAAGCAAATAATTGGCTAACTGATTAGAGTTCTCATCCAATTCTTTGTATGTCATTTTCTTATCCTGAAAAACAAGAGAAATCTCCGAAGCATTCTCTCTAACTTGCTCTTTAAACAAGCTTAAAATTGTTTCTTCTTTATCAGGTCTTTTTACAGGATTATTAAATTGATGTAAAAGCTTATTTTCTTCATCTTTAGTAAGAATACTAATTTCGGAAACATTATCTGCATCTGATTTTGTTACAATTTGTTTTAGAGCTGTATAAAAATGTCCTTTAATCATTTCTAATATAGAACGATCAAGTAACTGGTCATTATAATTAAACTCTATGGTTAATTCTCTACCTAAATTAACGGCAATTGTCAATAAATAATTTGTCTGTTCTTTGGTCGTGATATTATCTACCTGCAATACATTATTGGTTTTTTTAAGAACTTCTGATACTGGATAGTTTTCAAAAACGAGTATACTATCAAATAAATCTCCTCTAACACCACTATAACTTTGTATTTTAGCCAAACTGGTATATTGATATTCTCTACAACTTACCTGATCTAATTGCAGCGATGTCAACCATTCTCCAATAGACACATTATTATCTATCTTGGTATATAAAGGGAGTGTATTAATATACAAACCTAACCGCTGCTCTGATCTTTCTAGGTCTGTAGGACGACCAGAAACGGTAACTCCATATACTACTTCTTCATTTCCTGTATATCTAGATAATAGTAAAGCCCAGACTCCTTGTATAATGGAGTTAACTGTCAATCGTTTTTCTGTGGCATAACTTTTTATATGTTCTGTAAAATCTGATTCTAAAGACAATAAGAGTTTTTCATTATTACCTATTCCTTTATTTCTTAATGTGGTCGATTCTGAAAAAGGTAGAATAGAAGATGTTTCTAGTTTAGAAATATATGTTTTCCAAAATACTTCTTCCTTTTGTTCATCACTTTTTGAGATATACTTAATGTAGTCTTCAAATGCATCTTCTTTCTTCTGAGGCGGTTCTTCTCCTTTATAAAAAGCTTCGTATGCGACTAAAAGCTCTTCCATTAGCATCGCAGATGACCATCCATCCATTAGTATGTGGTGATGTGTAAAAACCATTTTGTATGCATCCTTTCCCGTTTTTATCAACGTGATTCGCATCAGTGGTACTTCATTAAAACTAAAACCTTTCTCGCAATCTTCTGTTAAAAATTTCTCTAGTTTCTCTTCTTTTTCTATCCCTTCATATGTACTATAATCTAGTTCTATAAATGGAAGTTTTACTTCGTTATATGCACATTGCAAAGGAATACTCAATTCTTCATACAAGAAAGAAGTTCGTAACGTACTATGATTTTTCATCACATACTCCCAAGAAGATTTTAGAGCTTCTACATGTAATCCTTTTGAAAAATCTAAAGACATCTGTTCGATATATGCCTTAGAATCTGTATCATATAGCCCATGAAAAAGCATTCCTTCTTGCATAGGACTTAACTTATAAAAAGAATCTATTAACGATTTAGTATCTAAATATTCAAGTAATTCTGCTTTATTCTTCTTTATAAAGTCTATAATTTCTTTATTATTCTTTATTTTATTTTTATCCTCTTCATCTAACTTTCTTTTAAGCCCTCTTAGAATTAAGTTTTCATCTTTTTTAACTAGAAATAAGTTTAACTCTTCTAATTTTTTTATAAAGCCTTCCATAATGTCTTATGATCAATTTTGATTAGTGTTTTTTATAATTCTACTACCTTATTTGTAGTAATTTAATACTGGTAAAAAATTGTAATAAATAGTTTAATGTACTTTTAATAAAAAATTTAGGCCACCAGTTAGACGCTCTAAATTGTACAGTTGATACTACATACTTCTTAGTGTTACTTAACTATAATTTACAAACCTCTTTCGTACATTTTTTCGATACTAGAGTTTTATAAAATTTATTATGAATAATGAATATGTATGCTACGATATATATCCTTCAAAGCCTTATTCTCCGGTTAGGTAATACAACTAAAAAGGCATACTGGAATAGCGCAAGTAGCCTTAATAATCAAATTTTGACTATTAAGGCATTGCTTTTTCTCTATGTTATGTTTTATTAAAACTCTAGAATATCCTCTCCCTCATAGGCTTCCTCTGTTAGATTTTTTGTAATAGCATCTAATTCGTCATATGCTATTTCATTTTCTAGACCATAATCGGAAGGAGTGTATTCTTTTTTCTTTTTATCTCTACAATGAATGATTAACATTTTTAGATTTGTAATATACTCATTGGCTAATTTTTCAACAGTATCTGCATAATATTGTGTTGATAAATAACTCCAATTAAGACGTAACTGTCCCATACTTATAGAACAGTTAATCTCTATTTTACAATCAAACCTAATATTATCTCCAATCTCTACTCCAGAAGATTCTTTTGCTCCTTTAAAAATACTACTCGTATTGACTGCATTATCTAATTGTCCTAAATAATTAAATACAACATCCCATTGTACTTCTGCAAGAGATTGTCGTACTTCTTCTAAAGAATTTAGATATCGTAATGCTCCATATCCTATCCCTTTATCAGGGATAGAACGTAACTGTTCTTTTATGGTTTTTATAAGTTCTCTAGGAGAATCCGGTTGTTCTACAGGTAATAAAACAGGGTATAAATTAGTAAACCATCCAATAGTATTTCCTATATCTACTGTATCAAAAATATCTTCTCTACCATGACCTTCTTGACCAATAATTACTTTACTATTTCCTGACCATTGTTGTATGGTTAATGCTAAACTAGCTAATAAAATATCATCTATTTCTGTAGTATAACTATGGTGTATATCACCTGTTAATAAAGATGTACTTTCTTCATCCAAGGTTATCGTATAATTTGTGATGTCTTTATATAAGTGATTTCCATCAGTTATTTTATCAACTGGTAATGATTGATAATCTTTAGCAATGGCAGACCAATACGATTGCTGAGACAACACTGTATTTGTATGAGCGTATTTTTCTAATTCATTAAACCATTGTCGATACGAACATCCTTTTGCTCCTAAGTTAACCTTTTCTTCTTTTTGTATATGTTCTATAATCTGTTCTATATCATTGATAAGAATACGCCAAGACACTCCATCAATAACTAAATGATGTGCTACTATAAATAATCGATTATATGAATCAGTATTAGGAGTTTTAATTAAAACTCCCTGAAATACCTTACCTATACGAATAGACAAGTTTTGCTGATATAAATTACAGATTTCTGTTATAGAACCAGAGAGGTCATTTGATATATTTGTTATATCTACAATCTCAAAAACGTTGTTTACATTGCAATACTCTTGTTTCCACTCTCCTTCTTTTTGTTCATATTTAAATCGTAAGGCATCATGATGTGTTACTAATGTTGTTAACCCTTGATCGAGATCAGACTCACTCAATGATTTAGGTATTGATAAAAGTATGGATTGATTGTACTGTGATGTCGTTGCATGTGCTTCATTAAAATACCACTCTTGGATTGGTAATAATTTACAAGCTCCATCTAATATACCTTGTTCTCCTGTTATATATCCTTCTCCGACTTGTACAATTTTAGATAACTCATGTACAGTTTGATTCTCGAATATATCCCGAGGTTTTGCTTGATATCCTGATTTTTTTAAACGACTGATTACTTGGATAGTTATGATAGAATC
>NZ_AVQK01000063.1 GCF_001401755.1 Aquimarina longa SW024 | reverse complement strand
ATAAAATTGACGTTAGTCAGATTTAAAAAACAGTATCTAATTAAAAATTTAAACTATGAATAAAATTTGGATAATAATAGCTGCAATTGCAACTTTCTTGATAATTAATTTTCTCTACTATAAAAGTATGAAAGTTTTTGTAAAAGAATCATTTGGTAAAAAGTGGTTAAGCGTATGGGGAAACAAAGTTTATTTCTGGCAAAGTTCAATTTTTGTTAGTACAGCTGGAACAGCTTTAGCAATGTATCTTTTAAAATGGTCAAATGTTTTGACTTTTTAGAAGTATAAAAAGACAAAATAGAATAACTTTATGTATGAACTGGTTTTAAAACTGTTACGGAATTGAGCAAGTTTACGGAATAAAAAAACGACTGATAAAAAAACAGAATCGGACTTAAATATTTACCGAAATTTATATCAAACAAACACTTGGAATAAGTTTATCTATCAATTTGACTAAAACGAATGAACAAAGGAAAAACAAAAAACTATTGCCAACAATGTATAACCGCAATTACGGCGGACTCGACTACGTCCGAATCCACTCGGAATTGCTAACGCCTGTGTCAAACCCAAAAGTCTGCGTATATTAACCCGTAACTGACGGTTATACGAGACCGTTACCCAACATTTGACTAAAAATGTACGCAAAACTGAAAAATATAATTCTGACTTTAATGCTAATTGGAATTGGATTAGGGGTTTTCAGTTACAGTAAAATGTACGAATTCTTTTATCAAGAGTTCTACATCCCAGTAATATTGGCGATTTTACTAATTGTATTTTTCTTTTTACCAAAGAGTTTAAAGATAAAAAGCAAATTTTGGACTTTAACAGCATTGGGAATTGGAATTGTATTTGTGACTTTGACAACTCAACTGACTTTCGATTATTTTGGAATGAAAAGGACCGAAAACATATTGACTGAATATCACGAATTGGATTGCGAAAAAATAACTGACCGATTTACAACTGATTTAGCAAATAATGAGCTTAAATATTTTTCTAGTGGATTAGTTAGTTCAGGAAATTTAACTGAAAATCTAAATGATTATAAAATAGAAAATTTTGGACTTGGTTGTATCGTGTATGACAACTTAACTTGTTATAATCGATTAGTTGAACAATATCTGATTGAAAAACAGAATGTAAAAATTACTCAACTATATGAATAAAAGAAAGGTTATAGTAATCCATTTAGCAGTATTTCTACTTCTTATTTTATTGCTATTTTTCGCATCAGAACCTTTACTAAGTAAATTCGCTACAGGAATTCACAACGTTGGAATGTGGACGGATTTAATTATAATCGGAACAATTGGAATTCTGATTTTGACAACTATTTCGTGTTTGATTTTTCTAAAACAAAAGAAAATAGTTGGACTGATAATAATTTTTGTTAATTTTTTTTGGACTTGGTTTAGTCTTGACCTTTTGTATAGATATCATTTCACAGAGTTTCATCCGACTTTTTACATACCAAATTGGATTTTGATAGTGAATTCCATATTTGCGATTGTGGGAATTGTAATTGGACTTAAACTAATAAACAAAAAAGTAAGTATTAAAACTACATTACTGATAAACCTTACTTTAATTTTAATCGGACTCATAATCCAACAAATCTAAATAAAGAACGTTGGGTAACAATTTGTATATTGCATATGCTTCCCGAAGGGAGCATATGCAATATACAAGAGACGTTATGCACCATTATGAAAAAAAAATCATACTTGATAATATCTTTAATTTTAATCTTACTTTTTAGTTGTCAAAATGAGAAACTATCTGATATATATAATAAATGTTATTCTGAAAATGTGACTGTTGACGGAAAATCTATCAGACGTTATATAAAGTGATTTGAAAATGAACTTATAAAAAGTAGATTACTGAAAGACTCAACCGGTCAGAGTTACAAGGATTTCTTCTTTGAACTATCTGATAATAATTATGATTATGTCTATTTGGAAAACCAATATTCTTTTCTCGATAGTATAAACGGTTTAGAGTTCGATGGAGTTTTAGATTGCCCTTTAGCAATTAGAAGTCATAAAGATTTTGAAAACTCAATCTTTGGCAGATTGGCAAATTATATGAGACAGAATAATGGTAATCACGAAGGTTTTTTTAAATCACAAGAGATTGACTCTATCTTTAATGAAAAGACATTTGAATATGATTATATAAAACATAAATTATTCAACATTCTAAAAGTTTATGATAAGAGTAAAAATCACGAAGGCAGAATTCTATGTAAAACTAAGGATTGCCCTGAACGAAAAGAAATACTAGGGTATTAACGTTGCCTAACACTATATATAGCAAATAGGGCGATTGGTGTTTAATCGAAAGGTTATTGTCTATTTGCAAAGTCGCCAAATCTTTAGATTTGGTATTAAAAGAGAAAAATTAAAACAAAATAAAAAGATTTGGCTTGTGGCTTAATCGAAATTAATTGCTTGTTTTCCGCCCTACTTGCCATATATTTAACGTTGTAGCTAATAGTGGTACGTTAAAGGCACATCGTTTACAAAGTTAAAGGGACATAATTTACACTTTTTAAGGTATAATTTGAGATCAAAATCAAATGATCATGCCTTGGAAAAAGACAACAACTATGGAACAGAAAATAGAATTCATCTGTGAATGGCTTACTGGAAAATATGCCATCACAGAATTGTGCAAAAGTTTTGAAATCTCCAGACCAACAGCTTATAAGTTGATTGATCGATTCGAAAATCAAGGCTTTGAAGGTCTAAAAGAGCAATCTAAAGCACCTTGTAAACATCCCAATGCAACCGATCAAAAAATCATTGATAGTATTCTTAAATTAAAAGAAAAACACAAACTTTGGGGAGCTAAAAAAATTAGAATCTTATTGTTTAAAGAGTTTACCAAAGAGCAAATCCCATCTGTGGTGACTGTTCATAATATCCTTCGAAAAAACGGATTAGTGTCTCCTCAAAAACGAATGCGTAGAGTAAAACCAACATACCCTATTTTTGATCCACAATCGTGTAATGAAGTATGGAGTGCCGACTATAAAGGAAAGTTTTTAATGGGTAACAAAATCTATTGTCATCCCTTAACTATTGCAGACTCAAAAAGTCGATTTCTATTTACAGCCAAAGGACATTATAAAGAAACCCTAAAAGCCGCTAAAGCAGAGTTTACAAAGGTTTTTAGATATGGCATCCCTAAACAAATGCACACTGATAATGGAAGCCCCTTTGGATCTGTACGAGCTATTCAAAGGTTTACACAACTCTCATATTGGTTTATAGAACTATGAATTACACCTGTATTTTCTGATCCCGCACACCCAGAACAAAATGGAAGACACGAACGAATGCATCGTGATTTAAAGGCCGCTTGTGCCAAACCTTCAGCATATGATTTAAAAGCACAACAAAGACGTTTAAATCACTTTGTAAAGGAATATAATAACATGCGACCACATGAAGCTTTAGAGATGAAACCACCTGCTAATGGACACGATTTTTCCTGTAGACCGTTCCCTGAAAAAATACCACATTTTGAGTATGATAGTAACCTTAAAGTTCTTAAAGTAACCAAGAGTGGAGCCATTAGATGGAAATCCTATTACTGGGTATATGTATCGGCGGCTTTAAAAGGAAAATACATCGCTATTGAACAACATGGAAACGGAATTTGTAAAGTATATTATAGAAATGTATTTTTAGGTTTCTTTGATCAAAGAAACCTAAGAAAGAAACAACAAGCAACAAGATTAGAAATTAATTTAGTGTAAACACCTAATCTTTAACTTGTGTAAACTATGTATCTTAATGAACATTTATGAAAAACATCGAACTTAAGTAAACAAAAATATTTTATATATATTTGTAACTAGTTACGTATTTAAAAACATAATTAAATGGATTTTGATGAAATTGGCGAAATGGTATTAGGGAGTAGATTAAGAGCTTTAAGCAATAAGGTTACAGAAGATGCTGAACGAATATATGAACTGTATGATATAGAGCTTAAACCTAAATGGTTTCCTGTTTTCTATTATTTATCTAATCAAGATGAAGGAAAATCTATAACATCAATAGCCAATGAGATTGGACATTCACATCCATCTATTATTAAAATAATTCGAGAAATGTCAAAAGAGGGATTAGTTTTGGAGCGAAAAGATAAATCTGATGGTCGGATAAACAATATACTTCTGACAAAAAGAGGAAATGAAATATCAGCAAAAATACAAGAACAATATATTGATGTAGAAAGTGCAATAAAAAATACATTAAAACTGACCACTCACAATATTTGGTTAGCATTACAAGAATTTGAATACTTATTAAAAGAAAAGTCTCTTTTAACTAGAGTTTTAGAAGAAAAGAAAATTAGAGAATCATCAATAATTGAGATTATAGATTATTTACCAGAACACCATTCAGCCTTTCGAGAACTTAATGAAGAATGGATTACTACATATTTCAAATTAGAAGATGCCGATAGAAAAGCATTGGGCAATCCTCAGGATTACATTTTAGACAACGGAGGGAAAATTATTGTAGCTCTCCAAGGCAAGATTATTCTAGGAGTTTGTGCTTTGCTAAAAATGAAAGATGAAAAGTATGATTATGAACTAGCCAAAATGGCTGTTTCTCCAAAAGCTCAAGGCAAAGGTATTGGATATCTATTAGGAAAAGCTATCATTGAAAAGGCAAATGCATTAAAAGCCTCTAACATATATCTTGAAAGTAATACAATATTAAAACCAGCAATTTCATTATATGAGAAACTTGGATTCAAAAAGGTCGTTGGTCATTACACTCCATACGAAAGATGTAATATTCAAATGGAACTTAAACTAAAATAATTAAAAATGGAATTTGAAAATAAAATAGCTATTGTTATTAATAATGGCCTCTTGAATTGGCAAAAACTAAATGTTGCATCATTTTTGGCAAGTTCAGTAGCTATAAAATTTCCTGAAACACACGGAAAATCATTTATCAATGCTTCAAAATCAGAATATCTTCCTTTTATAAAACAACCTATTCTCATTTATAAAGCTGACAACCAAGCTCAAATTGACAGAGCATTTTCAAGAGCCAAACAAAGAGAACTAAATATTGGAATTTATACGGACTCACTTTTCTCAACAAAAAATGAAGAGGAAAATCATATTGAAATAGGTAAATTAACAGATTATAATCAAACTTTGGTGGGAATTATTATTTATGGAGAAAATAAAAAAGTAAACAAAGCTCTGAACGGACTTAAATTTCACGGATAAAAACTACCTACAACAAAGTATAAAAAACATAGGGCATTTGAGGCTTAACCGAAAGTTATGTGCATATTAACAAAGCCCGCTAAATATAAAATTTGGCGTTTATAGTAAAAAGATAAAAGCAAAATATTTATATTTAGCTAAGTAATAAACCGAAACAAAAGTGCTTATCAACTGCCCTACGTTTCTTATACGTAACGTTGTACGC
>NZ_AVQK01000062.1 GCF_001401755.1 Aquimarina longa SW024 | reverse complement strand
AACCCAAGTCGTGAGCGTTTCTCTTTAGTTTTTTGATGCATTTGTTCCTTTTTTTAAGTTTATATATATTGCTTAGGAGTCTTTATGACAGCGGCATAAAATTGTTTTACTAACGCTGGTATCTCCAATTTATCTAGGCGCTGCTCGCATTCCCTGTATACCTCCAATCTTGGGCGTGCTTCTGCTGTATCTTTTGCTTCATTTTTTTTAAATTTTCGGATTTGCTCCCGTACTATTCGCTGAAATTTCGATTTAATTTGGTATGCTTTTTCAGCTTCATACCAAGATTTCGTTCCTGCAAACCCTTTTGGGTTTTTACAATCAAAATAGAGGTAAGGGAGTGTTACAAATCGATTCAAAGGATCTTTTTCAATGTACTTGACCACCAAATCAATACGTTCAATATAGACTTGATGTGTATGCTTAATTCTTTCATTTGACACAGGTTCATACCACTTATACAAAAGTGTCTTTGCGATGTCACATTGGCGTTTATTTAACCAGATATTTTTGTAGAGTTTCTCCTTTGCTAATTTCCAAAGTTCATCGACATGTTGCAATAGGAAAGCGTGGCGGGAAGGGTCACAAAAAGAGTGTTCACAATTTTTATGTTGCCTAATCTTGATTTTTTCCGCGCCAGTTTGCCTACCCTGCGCAGTTTTTTCATCAAACTCGATTTGATCCCGCCAAGCATCTTTCCTTCGTGCATCTTCTGCTAAAAGGTCTTTCCTTCGTGTTTTTTTAGTCTCTTTTTTAGTTGTTTTTTGAGTTAATCCAGATGCTCTACCAAAATTCACTCTCCAACTGTTCCGAAGCTTTTCAACAGCTATTAGTGTATTATTTGTTTTATAAGTTCTTTTATAAGTGTATGAATGAGGACATTTTGACGAGTTTATTTTTTTAAAAACTTGATTATCAGTAGTTAATGTTTTTTCTTCTTTTCTGTTGTTTTGTGTGTTATCAACACTTCCTAACCCATTTATCCACAGTATTTTTGGATTTATAAACAACTCATAACTAGAATGAGAACCATGCCATATTTTCTTAGTTAATATCCCACACTCTAAAAGGCGTTTTATATGCCTTTGCATAGTTCTTCCACTAGCTTGTGTAATCTTTGCTAATTGTATGTTATTTGTTCGTAAAGAAGGTAGATTATGAAAGTCTAAAGGGGATATCTTATTAGATTTTGTTAGAAATGCTCCATAAACTTTAATAACTTCTCTAGCGGTAGCTAGCATCGATTGTCTAATCTGCGTGCTAATCGCTTCTTGATTGTTATTAAATTGAAATGTAAATCTATCCAATCTCTTAAATGAAAGGGAATAATTAATAATCATAATAACTGCTATATTTTTAAACTGAAAAACAAAACATGAAGATTCAAGTAGTATTGAAAAGAAATTCACGCTACTGATTCCTTATTTAGAATAGAAAGGATATCGCTTACTCATCTCTTTTGATAAGCACTTTTCGATAATGAATACGGGTGCTACTTGGTCTAGCCCTACGTTTAAACACATGCTTTAGTGTACTAAGAAATTTTTCCTTTTGAGCTTCTCGAATTGCTATAATCTTCATTGTTCCCCTGAGTTTTTATGAGACAGATTCATGTTCCCTGTATTATTCCTTGCAACTAGTGCTAATTCTAATTGTATGATGCGCTTTCCTCTTTCCTGAAGAGATTTTCTTTTTGCCTGTGCTTCTTCATTCATCTTAAGTACCGCTTCTATTAGTTTGTCTTGATTATAAGATCGTAACGCATTTCCTTCTAAAAATTTAGTAACTGTTGGTCTGCTTAATCCAGAACGTTCTGCGAGTTGATCAATAGGCTCTTTATAATAGGTATAGAGCGTTTTCAATTGTTCGTTAAATTCTTTTTTTGTGTACATTCTTAATTATTTATAAATTTTATATAATATATATATTAAATTTATATATATTTGTGACTATAATAAATCATAGATCTATAAATATAAATTTTATATATATTGCTTCAAATTTATATAAATTCTATACATTAGTTGCTATGAAACATACATGCTTTAAACCAAAATAAGTATAAATGCCTTATAATCAGTATATAATATTTATATATCGATTGTATTTTAACACTAATTTAACATGTCTCAACTCAAAATAATAGACAATCAGACCCTAAAACTCATAGATTATCTAATAGCATTGCATAAGGAAACACAAACAAATCTTGACCTTGTAAATGACTATTCCTTTGGAGTAAAATTTTATCCATACAATAAATATATTGTTACCCATATGAGAGGAAAAGAGGTAAAAGGAGGAAAAGAGAAACATGCCCCACATCCTTTAATAATTAACCTTGGAAAGCAATTTAATCTTGATTTTAATTTCTTTTACGACCAAACCATTGGCGTTAAAGATGCCTTCTTATCAAAAGAAAGAATCGCTTACAATCCAAACAAAGAATTTATTAATGGAATATCTAAGGAAATCGATAAGCGATTTGAACTTTTCATAGAAGAAAATAGGCTTCTAAAAAACAAAGAAGAAAGAGATTCCTGCAAAGGCACAGAAAATGAATTATTCAATATTAAAACTCACTTAAATAAATCATTATCAGCAGATAATCTGTCGGAAAAAAAAGTGGAGATCACGGAAATGTTTGACAGAATGATTTCTCTATGCCGAAAAAAAATAAACAATTTAATCGCTAAGACAAATCTCGAACAGGATATTGCTAAATTAAATAAAGAAGTCGTTCAAAGTACAGAGGATAAAGTAGCTGAACTTGAAGAGAATATCCAAAAACTAGTTAAAGACATAGCGGAATGTAACAAAATGGCTTTTGAAGCTCAGAAAGGGCAGACAGAAGCCCTTAAGGAACTGCTAGCCATAAAGAGTAAAGAGTAAGAGTTAAACAAAAAACCAGAACAGAGCGGTTGAAATTCATTTCATGAAAATATAAGCTTGACTAAATTTTACGTTACAACATTGTAACGTAATGTAAAAAAACAATATATTAGCGATAGAAAAAATAGTTATAATCAAAATTTATGAAATCAAATCAGTTAGATTTTAAAAACCACAGTAAGGCTTTAAATGAATTGGTATTCGAAGCAAAGGACTTACAAAGAATTTCAAGAAGAACAATCCACAGTTGGAAACAATCCGGTGTATTGGATGAAAAGCGAGATCCAAATGCACTACGCAGATGGAACTATTTTAGCGCTATTGACATTGTTTGGATGGGTATTCTAAATGAATTGAAACAATTACGGTTTACTCACACAGAAATGAAAGCCTGCAAGGAAGTCTTATTCGAAATGATTACAACTGAAGATAACAAAGAATACCCTGCTCTAGAGTATTACACATTTTTAACACTACTCTACAATCAACCCATCTTCATTATCATTTCTTATGATAACGGAATTGATGCCATTTGGATGCTTGACGAAAAAGATTATTTCTTAAAACTTAAATCTGGAGAAATCGAGAACCACACAGCACTTTCTTTACATAAAGCAGTTAAGCTAAATCTTGATCCTGTTTATAAACTACCGAATTTTAGCGAAACAGCAGGACTAACAGAGGATGAAGTAGAGATTCTTAAAATAATGAGAAACAAAACCTTTAAAACTATTAAAGTCACCAAAAGAAATGGTGATGTAGACTCAATCGAAGGTGTCGAAAGAATTCAAGATTTAGACAAAATTGAAAAGCTTATAGAGTCTGGAGAATATCAAAATATGGAAATAAAACAACAAAATGGCAAGATTGTTTCTGCACACAGAACAATTAGAACCAATTTTAATAGATAACAATTAAACGCTAGATGACCGCTACAAGTCATGCACACTTATAACTACTGTTTTGACCGACACTACAATTGGAGAAACAGCAATTAAGTATTAAAATGAATACAAATGAAACGAATGAGAAATTAATTGAAATGAGCGAATTATCAAAAATGATAAGAGCCAGAGATCCCAGAACCGCTTTAAAATGGTGTGAAAATTATAACCTTCCCATCATACCCATTGGGAAAAAGAAAATGACCTATCGATTTCTTGTGGATATCGAAGTAGATAGAAAGATTACGCAACTATTAAAGAAAAAATATCCAGAGAATTGGGAGGAACTATATGGATACTATAAAACGGAGGATTTGAATAGTTATTTGTTAGCTACCAGCGAGGAGGAAAACTATACGGAGGGTAAAATAACTTCAAGATCCAATCCAAAATCTTCTTTTGCCAAGGCATTTTCTAAAACGTAGAATAGTAATAACTTAAAAAAGAAAACAATATGAAGCAATTAAAATTACCAACCCAAAAGTATAAAGGGATGGTGGTGTACTGTAGTAAGTGTAGAAAACATTTTTCGTGGACAAAAAAACAGGAAGAAAAAAAAGTTCTCGAACCTGTATGTGGACAATCTAAAGGTCGGCTTTCTTCTTGTAAATTTAAAGACAAACAGAGTTACAAAGTAAAAGTTCACATCCCAGGAACTCGTAAAGGAGAGGTGTCCAAAGTACTCCAATCCAAAAGGTATGATGAAGCGATTATAGAAGCGGTGGAGTTTAGAGCAGAATTTAAGCGAACACTTCATGGGCATAATCCAAATCCAATCAATCAAAAAAAAGCAACAACAAGAACCTATCTTTTTGATGCACAGATACGCTATATTGATTTTTTAGCAGATATAGATGTACCACACCACCAGAAGAAAAATCATAGCAAAGATTATATAAAACAACTTTTAAAAAGTCTGGAGTATTTCAATGACTGTCTAAAAGAATATGATATAAATAAACGATTGCTTCTTATTGATAGGGTTGACGATTCTCATGTTGGGTATTTTCATGCTAGTCTTAATGCACGAGGGCTTAAAAGCAGAACTTACAATAAACATATGGGGAATCTAAAGATATTCTATAAATGGGTTATTCAAAATTATAACCTTAAGATTGAGGAGAACCCTTTTGATAAAGTAAAGAACAAACCTACGGTATACAAAAAGGAAACCATTACAGGGGATGAATTTAAGAAACTACTCGTACAGATTACTCTTGAAAATGGGAAATTTGAAAGAAAAACAAAGAGAGGAACAACAAAAAAAATGAATTACTTCTGTTCCTATCTTAAAGACGCTTTGGAACTTGCCTTACATACAGGAGGTCGTCGTGAGGAAATAGCTATTTTAAGATGGGATATGATAAAAGAAATAGATGGAAAACCTACCTATATAGAAGTCCGTAACTTAAAGGTGGAACGAATTACAAAACAAGAAGGGCAAGATAGTATAGCCCCTAAAATTATGCCTATTACCTCTGGACTAATGAAAGTTTTACTACGAATGGGATATCAGGAAAAAAAAGGGTCTACGGATTTTATTATATGCCCTGATCGAAAAAGAACAAGCATTGGTGCTATAAAAAATAGAATGACCAATGGCTTTTCTTTTTTCTATAATCAATTGAATACGGATAGGAGTTTACAATTTAAATGCTTACGTAAAACATATCTTACCTATCTGGATTTGGCTATGAAAGGAGATAGTAAATTACTATCTTCGCACTCCAATGATGAAGTATTACAAAAGCACTATATAAATCAAAAAATAGTAGCGAAGGCTGTAAAAGAACTTCATATTTTTGAATAATTATAAATATAATACCCTGCTTCTACACCCTGCTTTTATCTTAATTGCGGTGCATGGTGAAAATTTCAGTTTAATCGCAAGAT
>NZ_AVQK01000061.1 GCF_001401755.1 Aquimarina longa SW024 | reverse complement strand
ATAGGTAATTCTCATCATGAAAAATGACTTTGAAAAAATTTGTAAAGCAGCTTTTGAAGGAAATTTAGATAAACTAAAGTTACTGTTAAAAAATAAAGTTGAACTTAACCAAAAAGGTGAATTTTGGACGCCACTTCATTCCGCAATTGAAAATGAAAATCTGGATTGTCTAAAATTATTACTTGACGAAGGTGCGGATGTTGAGTTTATTGGAACTGATGGAGAAGGTTTTCCTTTAGACCATGCTGTTGACATAGCTGTTCAAGCGAATATTAACACGGGAGGGAAAGAAGGAGAAGAAAATTTGGATATTATAGATGCTCTTTTGGAAGCTGGTGCAAATCCAAAAACAGGAATCGAAACTGCAAAAAACTATGGAGCTACGAAAATACTCGAAAAACTAAATTCGTATTTATAAAAAACCTATAACACTATATATAGCAAATAGGGCGGTTTAAGTCGGTTCGAAAAGGCAGTGTCTATTTACAATGTCGCCAAATCTTTTGATTTGGCTTTATGATGAGAAAGATAAATCAAAATGCAAAAGTTTGGCTTAGTGCTTAATCGAAAATAATCGTTTGCCCTCTGCCCTAAATGCTATATATTTAACGTTGTGTGCAAGCTGAAAAATGAATTACAAAAAGAACAAAATAGAACTTGAAGAAAATGGATTTTCTGTTTTAGCGGACTTGTATTCAGACTATGAAATAAGTCGAATTTTAACTTGTATCGAAAATGCTGAACAGGACGGAAATTCGTTTATGAAAACAAAAGACCTTTTTGCGATTAGACAATTAATCAAAAATGTACCTGAATTGACTGATTTATTGTTTAATAAAAAGCTGACTGAATTAATTTCTGACCTTTCCGAATCTGAATATTTTCTGACCAAAGCAATCTATTTTGACAAACCAAGCGAATCGAATTGGTTTGTTGCTTATCATCAAGATTTGAGCATTTCAGTTGACCAAAAAGCGGAATTGGAAAATTACTCTAATTGGACTTTTAAAAAAGGACAATACGGAGTTCAACCACCAATTAAGATTTTGGAAGAGACAATAACAATCCGGATTCATTTGGACAAAACTGACAAGAATAATGGAGCGCTTAAAGTAATCCCTAAATCTCATTTGAAAGGAATAATTAGAGCTGACTCAAAAGATTGGAATATCAAGAACCAGTTCGTATGTGAAGTGGAAAAAGGCGGAATAATGTTAATGAAACCTCTGACTTTACATGCCTCGAACAGAACTACCAACGGAAAAAAAAGACGTGTAATACATTTAGAATTTAATAAGCATAACCTGACTGAACCGCTAAACTGGTTAGAATATTGGAACGGAAAAGCCAGCACACAACATTATATATGAAATCAGAGCAAAGTTTAGAGCTAGATCGAAAGGTCATTTCCTTTTTGCAAAGGCGCTAAATTTTTATAAATTGAATAAGAAATAAAAATGCGCAGATAGATCGATTGGTTCTGACTTACTTGCTTTGCTCCGATTCATATATTTGGCGTTGTAAAACATTACAAAGAGAGATTCAAAAGAAGAATATGAATTTTAAAAAAGTTGATTTAAACGAAACTTGCAATGGAATGAATTGTGAGTTTTCTGTTCTAAATTTGAGAGATACACATCTGATTGATATACTTCACATAAAGTTTAACGGAATATATAGACTTGGCCCAATGGGGAAATCTGAATTGGGCTATATGACAGGAAACTATGAACTAGGAAAAGCTGTGTGGAGACCATTTAAAATTGTGATTGATATTAGCGAAGTAGATTATGAATGGGGAGATGATATGGAATTATTACTTGACATTTCTGACCCAAAATCTTCTGTTATGATTGTTGGAGATAAAAATAGAAAAGCAATATCAACTCTTATGTTTGGAATGGATACAGAAAAAGATATAGTTGACAACAAATTCTTTTTTGATGATTTGGAAAAAGGAATTGAAAAATTAAAAAGAAAATAACGTTTTACAACAATGGCTATAAGTAATTGCTAGTTCTCGCTTACTTCTGAAAATCCTCGCGGATTTTCAGTTTGGTGTGTACTTGCAAAGTTACGTACTAAACCACACAACTACTCATAGCCGAGGCGTTATGTAGCATATGAGAAAATTCATAACATACATCATCATTATTACAATTACTTTTGTTTGTTCTGACCAAAAAAAGTCAGATAAACAAACAGTTGAAAAAAGCACGACTGAACCGAATTTAGAAAATAAAATTACGGATCGTAAAGCTTATGTTACGAATCCAAAATCTACTGATTCACTTTGTAAGTCTGACATTTTAAAAGCGAAATCTGATATTGATAATGGAAAATTTGTTTATGTTCAAGCTGCTGGACTTGGTTTTGGTTTTAAACGCTATGAATCTGATTTAAAAAAACTATGTAAAGAAAAAGGACTTGAATATGATGTCGATTTAATTGGTTGTGTAGTTATGGAAGGACAAACTCAAGGATGTTACGGAGCATATATGGATAAAGCTTTGATTGACAAATTTGGCTCTGATTTTAAAGAAAAACTGAATAGGCAAGCGGATAGTTTATTCTTAGTTCGTATACTAAAAGATGAAATTCTAATTTTTTCGTGGGACTGTGATGAAAAGCCTGAACCGATTTTAGAAAATAAAAACTATCTTGAAACTACTTTAGATGTTCCAAACTTAGATTTAAAGAGAACCGAATTAGGTAAAACTTGGCCAGCAATTGACTTAAGTTTTATTATTGAAAGAAATGGAACAATTTCTAAATTCTATAGCGACAATTTTATTCCTCGATTAAAGCATAATGAAAAATTTAAAGATGAACTTTACAAAATAGCCGTGAATTATATCAAAACTAATTACCCAAATTGGAAATCAGGGAAAATCAAAAAATCATCTGTTAGAACTGACCATAATTTGAGAATAACATTCATTGGAAAGATGTAAATACGCTACATAACACCGTGTATAAAACATAGTTATTATTGGCTTCCCGAGAGGTTTTTATATATTTACAAAGTACGCCAAATTTTTAATATGGTTATATTTTTAAAAAAAATTAAACATAAAAATTAAAAATTCGGCTCGTGCTAAATCCGAAAAGTTAGCGTTTATTTACACGCTACGTTTCATACACAAGACCGTTAGCTTACATTGCAAAACTCTGTCATACAATAATGGAATTTACTAAAATTGATGAGTTTAATGAATCTCTAAGTCATTTAGGATTTTGGGAAAGATTTATATATAAATTTGATAGCAACGCATGTAATTCTACAACTGAAATTATAGATTTAATATTTAAATCAGATATATTATTTAAAACTGAGGAATGTATAAACTATGAAGGCTTAACTCCTAAAAAGCATGAAATAAGAACCAACCATTGTTTTACTGATAAAATTAGATTCAAAGATTTAGAAAAACTTAATTTTAAAGAATATGTGTTAAGAATAGATGAAATTAAAAAAGAAGAAGATTGGGGAGTTGATTTACCTATTTTTATAAAACTTATTGATAAATCTATAATTTGGATAAAAGAAAATAATTACCAAAATGAACAAATATTTTTTATTGACTCTGAAAAAATATCTAAGGAAAAACTAATTGATTTTAATTACTATTCATATTTAATAACAACAATTATAATTTCACAAACTGATTCAAAAATTATAATAATTAATCATGGAGGAGATTAAAAAACGTAAGCTAACATTGGCTATAATTAATGCGCTAGGTTTGGCTTTTTCGGTGGAGGTTTTGTATTTGAATGTCGCAAAACCTTTTTTATTTCCTTGTATTACTTAAATTTACAAACAAAACAAAAGGTTTCACTTGTGCGCAGTCCGAAGTCTACGACTTCTTGCAGCGCACTAACAATAGCCGAAACCGTTAGCAAGCATTTAATAAAAAAATGAAAATATTAATAAATGATTTCACATCTGCAAAAGAAACTTACAAGAATATTTTCAGAAAATATGGGTATGAAGAAAATGAATTAATTTTTTGTGATTCTTTTGAGAAAATACAAGAGTTTATAATTGAACAATTAGAAAATAAGAAACTTCATATAGATGCAATAATAACGAATGAATCATCGACAAGATTGATTGATAGCCTACAAGCATCAAAAATATTAAGATTTAGAAACGGATTTAATACTTCTTATTCAAAAAACAACTTCAGAATAAGTTCTATTCCTGTTATTCTCTATACTGATATTGAAACGAGTGGAACTATTGAACCGAAAGGTTGGCAAGGTATTGTCCAAAAAAACAAAGAAGGTCAACACGATTATTTCATTTCTAAATTTGAAGAAGCAATAAAAGACTGGAGAAGAAGATTAATAAATGATTTGGAAAATTTAGGTGTTTTGAATAAAAGCATTTTAAATTTTCAAGAATCACTTTTTTACAAAACACATTATCGAAGGGTAATTAGTGACAATTCTGAATCTTATTTTCTACTAAAAACAAGTGTTGTATCACAAGAATTCATAAAATTACCGACTCCTCTGATTTATGACTGGCTAATAATTGGTAGAAAAGAAATTGAGAAATCGATAATGAAATTTAATACCACATATAACGAACATATTAAATACGATAGAAAAAATAATGAACGTACAATTTTACACGACTTTTTCAATCAAAACAAAATGATTCTTTTGAGAGATGCATTTATTGACTTGGAATACGAGAAAAATCTGTACAATTTGAATGAGAAAACAAATGAGGAATGCGATTACATCCTTAAGACAGAATTCCCAGAGTTTCTGAAAACCACTTTTTTCGAAGTAAAAAAAGAAGATGTAACCTTTTATGTAAAGAAGAAAACCAAAAGACCTCAATTAAGTAGTAAATATTTATCCCATTTAGAACAGGTCTGGAGGTACAAAGAATATTCAGAAAATGAAGAAAATTCACCAGAAATAGAATCAAAATTAGGTTACAAGACAACAAATTTTGATCACATTTTGTTAGCGGGCAGAAAAGAAGAAAAACTTGAAATGAGAGATAAATTTAGTGGTGATTTGAATAGAATGTTTAACGGGATTGATGTTGTTACTTATGAAGAGCTTGAAGAATTAAATATAGATTATTATGATAAATTTAATAGACTGAGTATCGAAACGAAATAACACGCTTGCTAACATTATATATAAAATCAGAGCAATTTAGTGCCAGATCAAAAGGTCATTTCCTTTTTGCAATGGCGCTAGATTTTTATAAATTAAACAAGAAATAAAAATGCGCAGATAGATCGATTGGTTCAGGCTTTCTTGCTTTGCTCCGATTCATATATTCGGCGTTGTATACAATGCGCGCCAATGAAATCTAAAAGGAAAAATTATAAAATTTGGTTTTACTCGGAAAAACATCTTGAGGACATAGCAACGGAATTTCATAATGAAAAACTAATTGGAGAATATTACTACGATTATGAGAATGTTTATGAATGGATTGAGGCTAAATCAATCGATTCACCCTTTGAACTTAACATATCAAGGAAACATTCTTATTGGAATGATTATGAAGAAGGAAGCGCTGAACAACAAGCTGAAAACTTAAAAGAACCTATTACAATAATGCTAATGTTTGACTCAAAAGAACCATCGGACATTATTGTAGAAGAAATGGCTAAACAAATTAATTCGATTCTGACTTGCTCTGTTTATTTAGGAACAATAAACTATTTAAGTGGAGATGATTACGAATACATAGAAACGAAAAAAATAATTTAAAAACGAGTAAAAAAACACTGTATACAACAATGTATAAAAAACATAGGGTATTTGTGCTTAACCGAAAGGTCTGTGAATATTAACAAAGTCCGCTAAATATAAAATTTGGCTTTTGTAGTAAAAAAGATAAAAGCAAAATATTTATATTTAGCTAAGTAATAAACCGAAACGGAAGTGCTTATCACCTGCCCTACGTTTCTTATACGAGA
>NZ_KQ474117.1:1228-7116 GCF_001401755.1 Aquimarina longa SW024 | reverse complement strand
TCGTATCAACCCTGTCACACCGCAGGAGATTACAGCAGTAAAATGGGTAGTCTATGATGATGCGCTTAATGAGATTACAATCTATACAGGAGCTACAGGAGACACCTTTATATTACAAAATCCGCCAAAAGCAGGGCATTATTATATAGAAGCTTATAAGAATAGTAGCTATTTAGCCAAAGCTAAAGCAGGCAAACTATCCGTAGCACAATTAAGTAAAAAAACAGCAGTAACCAAGGTAGAAGTTACAGAACCTACTGTAGTCATTGCCCAATGGGAGCGAAAAGATGGGACTAAGAAACTACGTACAGGATATAAAAACGAAGTCTCCTATATTCATATCCAATTAAAAAGCTACCATAATAATGCCGTAGATATTACGGTATATAGCGGTACTACAGCGCTTTGTACTATGACTAAGTGCAAGGCTAATAATAATAGTACCATTATACAAGAATTTAGGATGACTGATCGTTATAAAGAAGCGATGCAGGGCACACCAAATGAATTAGTATTTAAAATCACAGGTAGAGATGAACCGATCAGAGATCAGGATACCGCACGATATCCGATCAACAAGGGATTATGTGTAGAGGACAAAGAACAGGTTAGGGATGCTTATTTTATGTACAATGGCGAGCGACTACGAGCCAAACCCGTAGCCTATGGTATTACGGTACAAGGGATTGTAGAAACGGTAAATATGATCGGAGAATCTCTGGAGGTAGATGTCTACAGAACCCAAAAACTACTCTATATCGATGCTGCTGCATCAGACCCCAAAGTATTTACACAAGACCTAACAGTAGATAATGAAGGTAGGATAACCTTTGATTTTACCGTAGAATCCCGATGGTGGAGAGATCAGCACTTACTAGGCAAGCAATTTTATATCTCGGTAGAAAAATCTAAATGGGCATGGTTTACCCCTGCAAACATCTTTAGAGGATCGATAAAAGCCTATAAAAAAGGAGATAAAGTAGAAGGAGGAGTAACGCCTGTAGTAGTGGAACAGGCAACATATACCCCTGATAAAAAGAAAAAAGGAAGATGTGAGAATTGTGATAAAGATATTACAGTTGATGATATCAAAGGAATCTATAAGGATGCTAATGACACTGGATTACAAGAGGCAGTAGATTTTTTAAATTCACAACGTAGCTTCTTTGGGCTAACTACTTGTACTCGTAAGGCACATTTCTTGGCACAATTAGCAACAGAGAGTGGATTTACTCACATGGAAGAAAGGTTTATTTATAATTGGAAATCTTTAAAAAAGACCTTTAGCAATTTTAAAACAGCTTATGACACTAATAATACCAATGCCAAAACATGGGGCTATGGGCATGATGGAAAAACCAAAAGCCAAGTAACCGACGAGAATAAACGCAGTATTGCCAATTGGGCGTATGGTAAATCTCCAAAAGCATCAAAGTTGGGCAACACCCCTATTACTAGCAATTGGAGTAATGCCGATGCCGATGGGTGGAACTATCGAGGTAGTGGTTTTATACAACTCACAGGGAAAAATAATTTTAAAAAAACGACTAAATTGTATAATAGTTGGATTGCTACCGATGCCAGTGGTAGAGCAAAAGAAGATTTTGTAGCCAATCCCGATAAAATAAGAACAGATAAAACTATGGCTATGGCAACAGCTTTGATCTATTGGAGACATAACAACTTAGTAACTCGATCAGATATGGGCGTAGGCGATGATGCACTGGGGGCAATTACTTATAGGATCAATAGTGCTTTTAAAGGTTGGGCACATAGACAAACCTACTTAGAAGAAGCCGTAAAAATACTCGATGTAGAAAATTGCCCTGACTATACCCGTAGAAAAGGTGAAAAAGGAACTGTAGTGATTATTGGGGGTAAAGGTGAAAAAATTATTAATACTTATGGGCATACCGACAATGTTATGTATCGACTATCCGTATATAGAGCAATGACATTAGAAAAGTATAATACATTAAAAGATGAAGAAGAATTACCAGAGGCGGATTATGTTACCTATGTGACAAGAGATGCGCATCAGGGTTTATCAAACTCTAATCGTTCTAACTTACGATATGGATTGAATAATGAATGCCCACCATCAGATAAATATCATTTAGTTTCTAAAGAGGATTCTTCTAATCCTCTTAAAGGAAGATACAAGATGTATGTTTCTGAAAATAAAAACAATAGAGACATCAATGGTCCAGATGGTTTAAGAAAAGGGATTGCTATTCATGAACATGACAGAAAAGGGTCGCAAGGGTGTTTAACATTAGCAAGTGGAAATGGAGATCCTGGAAATGGAACTTTAGGAAAAATTCCTGTAGATAAGCTATATAATGAAATTCCTGATTTATTTTTACATAACATTATGAAAGATGCTGAACGAACAGATGATAATGGGATGGTACATGATATGAGTATCGAACGAAGACCTGTACGACTGATATTACAGGAGCGACAGGCAACTGAAAAAAGTAATAACAACAAACCCTATTGGGAAGGGTTTATAGACGATGGATACAATACATAATAAAATACAACTCAATGAAAAATATTATAAAAATTATACTAATTGCTTTGTGTATACAAAGTTGTAATAGTCAAAAAGAAAAAACAATGAATGTAATGGAAGATCAATATGCTTTACTGAACAAAAAAGTGTCGTCCTGTTATAAAAAACCTGATAATGAATTGTTTAAACAAAAAATATTAGAGATTTTTAATACTGATATTTCTATAAAAAAAGAAAAAGAAATTAAGCTTTCTATTGACAAATATCCTGAAACAGTCCTTAAAGAATATAATTTTATTGTTCCTTTCAATTTACATCCAATGATTCCTGATAATGAGGGTTTACAAAAAATGGATGAAAAAGCTATTGAAAAAATGTATGATTATATTACTAAAAATATCTGTAATTATAATAATATGATATTTTATAATGATATTCATGCAACTAATTGGATAAAAAAAAATTCATTATCTCTAATTCATCTTGCACAAGAATACGGTTATACCAAAAACAAAGATTGGTTACAGTTTGCATTTAGTAAATCAAAATTATACGACCCAAATGAATTAGAAAGTTTTTTGTTTGGGTTTAGGTGTGACTCTATTTACAAGACAGATGGAGGAGATGAATGTAAAGGTCAATGGCAGTTACGCAGAGACATGCTCGATAAAATGATAGAATATGATGCAGAGTTATCTCAGTTACATATCGTAGCCAATATGGTATCTAATGGCAAACCAGAGTCCTATGAAGAAGACACAGAAGAACTCTACGCCTATCTTATGGCACATTGCTATAAAGCAGGGCAAACAGGATTGATAGAATACCTATATGACACCAACCCAAAAATGAAAGAAGTATTTAGAAAACAAAACTATTATAACATAGAGGGGTTAGAAGAATATACTAATGAGTTTTATATCCCACAAAACAAACGTTTTGGGTTAAGTTCTATCGATTCAGATCCTTATGAGGACTATGGAGAGATCAATGACCCCGATGGATATACCAACCTTAGAGACGGTAAAGGCACAAACCACCCAGTGATCAAAAAAATTGTGGAGGGAGAAGTTTTTGCCATAAAACGTAAAGAAAAAGAGTGGTGTTTAGTGGTATCAGAAGATGGTATAAGTGGTTGGATACATAGTAGTAGAGTAAAAATAATCGAGGGTTTTTCTTATGAGATGAATTATCATAAAAATTAGAAACTACTTTCTTGTACTTGCATTGATTTTTAAAGGTGCTTAACCTTTAACGATATAACTTTTAAAATAAATTACAGAGTTGGAAAACAACAGATTAGATCAAGAATGGTTAGTACTGAATATGACCAGAGAATTAATAAAACTAGCTTCTAGAGGTGATGTTTTAAAATCGACTTATAAAAATGCGATAACTTTTGCAGGGCAATTATATCCTGATTTAATGGGAGAAAGTAGTCTATTAAGAAGACAAGAAGAAAGTACGACTACACAAGAATATCGACAAAGAGCTGAGCTAAAATCATTAAGTGAAGGTAAAGAATTTACCGCTTTACAATTAGTTTTAGATGAAATAGAAGAATTAAGTAGGCTTATCAAAAGATCTGGGGGTACTATTAAGAATCCTCATTTATTGCAAAAGAAAATATCCCAACTTATTAAAGCTAAAAAAGAATTAGATTCCGAAAACCATGAAGAATCTGAGGTTATTTTTAAAGATATAAGTGCTATGGATACACAATTCCATAAGATCGATACAGGAAAAGCATATAGAGACTATCAGATAGCCGATAATAAGATTCTTCGGATGAGAGTATTTCATCCAAGCAAGAAAGAACAGGAGTCTGGTGCAGATTTTATTTATGAACGTTTTAATCAAGATACAAAGAAAGTTAGTCTAATTTTAATTCAATATAAAATATGGAGTAATCGGAAATTATATCTATCAGATAAAAAAATACAACGACAGTTACATAAAATGAAGTCTTTTTCTTGTGATAATACTTTATGCTGTTCTAATTCAGAAAAGAATACTTATAGGTTTCCTTGTTGTGCTTCTTTTTTACGCCCTACAGATAAACTACAAAATCCTGATCAAAAATTTATATCAACAGGAGAACATATTCCTATCTGTAAAATAGATGAATATAAATCAAAGGGAGAAAGAGATGCTAACATCTTAAGGTATCAAGGTATGAAAGAAATTTCATTAGCATCGGATATTTTTCAAGAACTATTTAACAGAGGTAAAATTGGTTCTAGAGAAATGGATTATGAGGAATTACAAGAGCTGTATGAGAAAACAAACTTAATGAAATCTGATAATTCTCTCTTATATTATGCACAGGAATTTTAATAGTCATTATAACAAGTAACCCGTAGAATATATAATATGTGACAAAAAGAAAATATCAAAATGAGATAGAGCAATCCTGATTTTTTTATAGAAGTTATTATAATTCTCTCTAAAACCATTTTTAAATTATAAAGTTAATTTAAAAAGTACAATTAAATATCGAATATTTATACTGTTTTAAAACCTAAAAAATGACTCTTATAACCACCACAATAAAAGAACTAATAGACCCTGATTTTAGATGTGAAATACTAAATCGCGAAGTAGCTATAAAACCCTACACTTGTTATACTTTTACGAGTAAATATAATGATGAATTAGCTATAGGAGGAGTAAAAGAATGTTTACATTCAATTTGTAAAATCATTATACAGAACTATTCTAAATATAATTTTCCTGTTTCTATTCAAATTTTTAGTGAAAAAACAGGGGAATTACTTTGGCGGGGTACGATACAGTAAAAAACAATAAGAATTAACTATCAAAATTGTATGTAAAAAAAGCTTATAAGGGAAGTGTAATTACTATCTAACTCTTTTGTTACACTACCTCACTACCTTATTTTTGTTTCTTTCGGTCTTCGATCTGATGGTATAGGTCTATTGCCGTTTTAACCGTTCTAATGACAAGATAAGTAGCAGAAACAATTTTTAGTATTGTTGCCATATGATCTACAGTAGAACTGTTCTGTCCCAGTATTTTGTTTACAGTGTTTACATTCATAAGATATTTTTTTATAATCTTCGAGCGTTTCTTAATTTTTTAGTAGCTGTTATTAAATCTGCATATTCTCTAATAACATATTTTGAAACAAAAAGTAATCCATACAATCCCCCAACTACAATAAGTCCTTTTATCCAAGGACTTTTTAAAAGAGCTTTTTTCTGATGTGAAATTCTATTTAATCCTTTTACTTCTTGAATTAGTGATTGAGGTTTTTTTCTTTTTGTTGTTCTCTGTTTTTCCATAATCATAAAGTGTGTTTTTTAGAATTTTGGAGCATTCAATTTATTGTACTTCATGTATTTAAAGT
>NZ_KQ474117.1:0-651 GCF_001401755.1 Aquimarina longa SW024 | reverse complement strand
CTATAGTAAAAAGTTACGTGTGATCCTTATAGTAAATACTTGGTCATTGCTATAGTAAAAAGTTACGTGTGATCCCTATAGTAAATACTTGGTCATTGCTATAGTAAAAAGTTACGTGTCATCCTTATGTAAATACTTGGTCATTGCTATAAGGAATAGTTATATCTCGTTCCTGTAGAGAAAAATTGTGTCTCATTTCTATAGGAAATAGTTATTTTTTATCATAGTGTAAAACTCTCTCACTCCTATAGAGAATAGTTTGTATATATTGCCTCAAAAATAGCCTATCTATTACTCGAAAGGTATACCACTTCATCCTTATTCAAGTATTATTTTTTTTATTTTGATGTTTAATGATAAGTATGTATACAAACCAAGAAATAATCTTTTTAGTGCTAGTTGTTTTTTTGATTTTGGTTAAGGAATAGTATTTCATGCCTCATTTTTTTATAAAACCTCAAAAAAAGATACTGAGGTTTTTGAGGTTTGTGAGGTTTGTGAGGGTCTGAGGTTTGTATATCTTTTCGTGAGAATATATTTACATATTCCATTATTCGTATAATAAGTCTTTATTTTTTGATTAATTCGTATTTTTTAAGTGATAAATATGGGTTTTATCAATATATCTTTCGTGTTTTTTTGAGTTATTAC
>NZ_AVQK01000058.1 GCF_001401755.1 Aquimarina longa SW024 | reverse complement strand
TCTAAAAAGGTTTCTTATAAATATGTACCAGAAGAATATTTGATGAAATTAGAACTCAAACGATATGCCTTAAACACTTGTAAAATATACATCTCACTATTCGAAAAATTCATCAATCATTATCCCCAGAAAGATATTGTAGCGTTATCCGAACAAGAAATAAGAAAATATCTACAAGTGCTCATCCAAGAAAATAAATCCAATAGCTATATCAATCAAACCATCAATAGTATCAAATTCTACTATGAGGTTGTCATGGGAATGCCCAATAGGTTTTATAGTATAGAACGACCTAGAAAAGAACAGAAACTCCCACAAGTACTTTCTAAAGAAGAAATCCTTGCAATAATAGCTAATACCAATAATATAAAGCATCGTTGTATAGTAAGTCTGTTATATTCTGCTGGATTACGTAGAAGTGAACTACTAGATTTAAAAGTTGAAGATATAGATAGTAAAAGGATGTTGATCCATATCAAAAATGCAAAAAATAATAAAGATAGATATTCCTTGTTATCAGAAACCGTACTAAAAGAACTAAGGATATATTATAAGAAATGGAATCCAAAAGAATATTTGTTTGAGGGGTTAAAAGGAAATAAATATAGTGGGAGTAGTGTAAAAGAAATCGTAGTTAAAGCATCAGAAAAATCAAAGATAAACAAAAGAGTAACCCCGCATATGCTAAGGCATAGTTTCGCTACTCATCTATTAGAAAATGGCACAGATTTAAGATATATTCAAACTCTTTTAGGGCATAGTAGTACAAAAACAACAGAAATATATACTCAAGTAGCTGTAAATAATTTTAAATCAATTAAAAATCCTCTAGATTTGTAATAAATACATGGAATGTAATAGCAATTGCTATTACAACATTGTTATGTGCAACCTAAAAAAACGAACGACAGTGCAACATTGAAATGGAAGGAATGCAAAACGCCAACCCTTCACAAAATTAAAAGAGGTGTTTTTGCCAACACACAAGCCCACACTAAAACACCACATTTAATTTTGCCCAACCGCACCCAAGCCCACCCACCACCCCAAAAGATGAATGGATTGACAACAATCAAGTAAACTTTTCGACCAGTTCATTACACTTTGCAGACATTTCTTCTGAACTGTAAGGCATATCCTCATCCAACCAATTTGTTAGATAACTGACCAATGCAGCGGACAACGCTTCACTTGTAAAATATATTTTGAGTTGTTCTGACTTTGATTTTGATGAATCACGTTTTAAATCTTTGGCAATTTTCAAACTCATCACATCTCGAATATGACCGATAATTAAATCCCCACCTTTCTTCCCCAACATTGCTTTTGCAATTTGAAAATTGTCTGCGCAGTGATTGAAAAGCATTTCAAAATCTATCCCATCTTTACTTTTCTCGTTCATCGTTCCAAGCAAACTAAAGAGTAATTGTTCTTTACTTTCAAAATGAGCGTAGAAAGTGGAACGACCTACATTTGCTCTATCAATTATTTCTTGAACTGTTACCGCTTCATACCCTTTCTCTAAAATCAATGCTATAAAAGCATCTGACAAATACTTCTTTGATTTTTGAATTCGCCTATCAACAGGCTTTTGAGTTTTCTTCTTCATTTTACTGAACTTTTATCCGAATCTGTTCCATAACAGACACTTTGGTCGATTTAGCTATTGTACGTTTTTTTAAGACATTCTATTTTTGCATTACAAATATAAAACAAGTTATTCGATAACAGACAACAAGTTTTAAAACAAACGAAGTATATGATAAAATCAATTCTAAAATACGGTTTTCTTTCAGTCGCCATTTTTCTAATGGCGTTTGCACCAGCGGACACACCAACCGAAATCGTAAAAAAGGCTCATTACAATGTTCGAAGTAGTGCTTACTCAATGAATATGACAATGAAATTAGTGCGTCCAAAATGGACAAGAGAACTCACTTTCAAATCTTGGTCAAAAGATGCGGATTACGGAATGATGGTAATCCAAGCACCTGCAAAAGACAAAGGAATCTCGACTTTGAGAATTAAATCGGAAGGTTGGACTTGGCTTCCTTCCATTGAAAGAGTAACCAAAATTTCACCGTCCCAAATGAGCCAATCTTGGATGGGTTCAGATTTTACGAATGAGGATTTATTAAAAGAAGCTTCGATAGTGAACGACTACACGCATAAACTATTAGGCGAAGAAAAATTTCAAAATGTTACTTGTTATAAAATTCAAGCAACACCTAAACCAAATGCAGCGGTAGTTTGGGGCAAGGTCATTTTATGGATTAGCAAAGATGATATATTACAACGGAAAGCTGAATACTATGATGAAGATGGAACATTGATAAACACACTTATCAATAGTGATTTCAAAACTGTAGGAGGTAAAAAAATAGCCACCACTTTAGAAATGACACCCAATAATAAAAAAGGACAAAAGACTATCATAACAATTTCAGCTGCAAATTTCAGTGAGAAATTGGACAATAACTTTTTCTCAAAAGAAAAAATGAAAACCGTAAAATAAAATGAAGCAACTTATAAAATTAGCTTGGCGAAACATTTGGCGAAAACGCAAAAGAAGTGTAATTGTCCTTGTCAGTATTGCTTTTGCTATCATTATTACAATTAGCCTGCGTTCTTTAATGCTTGGTAATGGCGATAAAATGGTAGAAGCAGGTGTAAAGAATGTGGGATATATTCAAGTACATACTGCGGATTATTGGAAAGATAAGTCTATCAATGATTTGCTTTTGGATGATGATAAATTGATAGACAAAATCAACTCTATAGAAGGTGTTACACAAATTATTCCACGACTTCAAAACTTCTCATTAGCCGCAGGAGACAAAACTTCAAAGGCTTCTTTGGTTTTGGGCATTGATGGCGATAATGAAAATGAATTTAACAAAGTAAAAGACAGAATTGTAAAGGGTAGTTTTTTTACTTCAAAGAGCAAAAAAGTAGTGATAGCAGAAGGGTTAGCAAAATATTTAAAACTTACAGTAGGCGATACATTGGTGTTAATCGGACAAGGTTATCAGGCAAATGTAGCAGCAGGTAAATACCCAATATCAGGAATTGTAAAAATTCCTAATCCACAAATGAACGTGATGTTGGTGTATATGCCTTTGTCTTTGGCACAAGAATACAATAGTGCATTTGGAATGTGTAGCGCTTTAATGCTCAACATTAAAGACAAATCCCAAACAAACAGAATTTCCAAAGAACTAAAATCAAAGTTGGGTAGCAATTATGAAATTATGACTTGGGATGAAATGATACCTGAAATTTTGAACGGGCTCAAAATTGATACCACCGTTTTTACTTTGCTTTCCTCGTGTCTTTTCTTAATTGTGGGTTTTGGAATAATCGGAACAATCATAATGATGGCATTGGAACGAAAAAAAGAATTTGGAATGCTTCAAGCAATCGGATTACAGAAATCACAAATACAAACTGTGATATTTTTAGAAAGTTTAATGTTGGGCATTACAGGAATTATTATAGGATTATCAATCGCAATTCCATTTATGATTTTTATGTACTACCACCCAATTCCATTGACAGGAGATGGTGCAAAATCTTTTGAGGCAATGGGTGCGGAACCCATTATGCAATTTGGAATCAAACCGAAACTATGGGCTTTAATGTCATTTATAGTTTTCTGCATAATGCTAATTGCAAGTTTGCTTCCTATTCAAATCATTAATAAACAAAAAGTGGCTGAAGCCATATAAAACGATAATAATATGACTACAAAATTAGCTTGGAGAAATATTTGGCGAAACAAAACACGGACAACCGTTTTTTTATTGGCAGCCTTCTTTGGATTTGCAATGGCTTTATTCGCATTAAATTTAATGAAGTCTATATCCCAACAGCGTTTGGATGATGCGAAGAATCTACAAACAAGTGATTTGCAAATTCACAAAATGGGATTTCAAGACGACAAGGACATTACACTTTTTATTCCTAACGCAGAAAATGTAATTCAGAAAGTCAAAGAAAACGCAAATGTAGATGTTGTTGCAAAACGCATATCCACAAATGCAGTTGCAGCTTCACCTGAAAACAGCATAGGTTGTGAAATTAAGGGAGTTGAACCTACAACTGAACGTGAAATAAGTGTAGTACAAGATTTTTTGGTTGAAGGCAGCTATTTAAGTACAGATATGAGAATGCCAATTCTAATCAGTAAGAAAACTGCCGACAAGTTAAAATTGAAATTGAAATCAAAAATCATTATCACACTCAAGAACACTCAAGAGGAAATTGTTGGCGGAAGTTTTAGAGTAGCAGGAATTTTTGCAACACCAAGTACACCTTTTGATGAAAATACGGTAATTGTAAATTACACCGATTTACAAGAATTGGGTTCAATTTCTGAACCGCAAGAAATCGCTATTAAAATTAAAGACCCAACAAAATTAATAGAAACACAGAGTGGTATTCAGGAAACGCTATCTGCCGAATATGAAGTGAATAATTGGAAAGAATTATTGCCAGAACTCAATGCTTTTGATGCTTTTATAAATATGGTTGGAGTTCTTTTTACAATCATTGTCATTTTAGGTTTAGGGTTTAGCTTGATGAATATTATGAATATGATAGTTCAAGAAAGAACGCACGAAATAGGAATGTTACGAGCCATTGGACAAAGTAAATTCAAGGTGTTTTCAATGCTACTAAATGAAGCAGGAGTGCTTATGATGATAGGTGCAGTTTCAGGAATATTATTTGGCTATGTTTTAACTCTCATTGCCAGCAAGGTAGGTGTGCCTATAAGTTCAGGACTTGATATGTTAGGCATTAGACCAGTGATGTATCCTAAATTGAATCCTGAAATTATAATAATGGTAATTGTAATTGCTAAAATTTTAACGGTTGCAATTGCTTCAATACCAGCATACCGAGCAATGAGAATTAAGCCTAATTATTAAGAGATTAACAACAAAAAAAATAAAATGAACGTAATAGAAATAAAAAACCTTCGCAAGATTTACAACGAAAAAACAGTTCCAGTAAATGCAGTAAATGATGTTTCCCTTTCATTTAAGGCAAAAGAATTTACCGCTATTGTAGGTGCTTCGGGTTCAGGAAAAACAACTTTACTTAATTTGATAGGTGGCATTGACACACCCACAAGTGGCAATGTATTTATCAATGGAAAAAATGTAAGCGAATTATCCGAAAACAAAATGACACAATTTCGCAGAGACAATATTGGGTTTGTGTTTCAGCAGTATAATCTTTTACCAGTTTTAACTGCAAAAGAAAATGTTGAGTTTATAATGGAACTGCAAAAGAAACCAAAAGAAGAGAGAGAAAAAAGAGTGACCGTACTACTTACCGAAATTGGTTTAGCAGATAAAATAAATGAAAGACCTGCAAAACTTTCAGGTGGTCAACAACAAAGAGTTGCAGTTGCAAGAGCTTTAGCTCACAAACCAACTTTTGTAATTGCTGACGAGCCAACCGCAAATCTGGATAGTAAGTCAACTGCGGATTTGCTAAACATTATGGAAGAACTTAATCAAAAAGAAGGTACAACCTTCATTTTTTCCACTCACGACCAAAGAGTAGTTGACAGGGCAAAACGAGTAATTGTATTTGAAGATGGGAAAGTGATAAGCGATACTTCAAAATGAAAATGCGAAATTCAAATCTTATAATAATTCTTCTTCTTTTTCCAAGCCTTGGTTTATTTGCCCAAAATGAAAACATTAATCCAACAGACACAATTGATGTAGAACAAATTGAAAATAACAATCCAAGTAAGTTTGAAATAAATGGGTATCTGAAAGATTTGGTTTCAGTAGCTATTCCTTCTTTCAATGGATTATGGTCTTTCGATAATCAAATACATAACCGTGTTAATTTTAAATACTACGCTAATTCTTGGCTTACACTTAATGCTGAAGCAAGAAATAGAATTTACTTTGGGAATAGCGTTCAACAAATTCCAAATTTTGACGAGCAAGTTAATCAATCGTTAGATTATATACGTTTAGGAGGTATTGTCTCGCAAGGGCAATCTTACCTCATTCATTCAACAATAGACCGTGCAAACTTAAAACTTGATAAAGATAAATGGCAAGCGATAATTGGTAAACAGCGAATTAATTGGGGGAAAACGTATGCTTGGAACCCGAACGATTTGTTTAATGCTTACTCATTTTTCGATTTTGACTATGAAGAACGCAGAGGAACTGATGCTGCATTGGTAAAGTACAATATAAGTTCATTATCATCTATTGAATTCGCATCCAACATTGATAGCACTTTTGACAAAATGATATTTGCAACTAATTACAAAACAAATATTAAAGAATATGACTTTCAATTTTTGGTTGGTAAATACAAAACAGATATTGCCCTTGGTGCAGGTTGGGCAGGCCAAATTAAGAATGCAGGTTTTAAAGGAGAATTGACCTATTTTCAACCTTACAAAAATGTTGGCGTAAACCCGACTTTTATAGGCGACATTTCATTTGATTACACACTGCCAAACACATTAAATTTCCGACTTGAATTCATTGGAAATACAAATCCTATTAAGACCACAAATATCCAATTTTTGACTCAACCCGTTTTTGCAAAAGGACTAATCAACAACTATGTTTCAACCTTCATTTCTGTCGGTTATGACATTACACCATTAATAAAAGCCAACTTAAATTCCATTTGGAACATTGACGACAACTCTATTTTCTTGAACCCAACAATTGACTTCTCTCTGACAGAAAATACTAATTTACTGATTGCAGCACAAATATTCACAGGCGACAAAAACAGTCTTTACAATGGAGTTGGAAGCTATGTTTTCACAAGGCTGAAATGGAGTTTTTAACGACAAGTACAGCCAACACATTTGGTGGCACATTTGTATTTTTCCGAACCCTCAATCCAACGCTAAAAAATCCAAAAGAGCCACCAAGCCAACGCACCTGAAAAGGAAAGGCAGCACATAACATTGTATAAAAGCAATAGCGGTTCGGGTGCAAACTCGAACCGTTTTTGCGTTTAATTAAGTATATTGCTTGCCGAAAAGTAGTTGCATTTTAATCCGCTACTGCTCTTATACTAACCGTTAGCGGGCATTACTCAACTGTAATCAAAATTAATCTAAAATGGAGCAGAACAGTACTTCAAAACAAATCCACAAAGCTAGAACTATTGGCATTTTGTTTCTTTTGGCGTTTTTACTTTATGGAGTTGGACGCAGTTTATTTGAAAGTGAGGTATTTACTCAAAAATACATTGGTGCTTCACTCATTATCATGAATTCAATAGTGGTTTTATTAATTGGAAATTTCTTAAGACAGACCCTGA
>NZ_KQ474116.1:2494-8475 GCF_001401755.1 Aquimarina longa SW024 | reverse complement strand
ATCTTATTCCTGAATTTTCAGAATCATTATAGTGAGCGGATTTAAGGTACTCTAGTTCTCTGTTTTTAACTAATTCAACCCATTTTTCTTCATCTTGTTTTTGGATTACATCATCATACTTTTTATAAATATCTAGGATTTCTTTCTCTAGTTGATCTTGATCCATTTCTTTAAGTACTTGTGATTCGCTCCATCCTTTTAATTCGTATGGTACTTCTGCCTCGAATGTAAACGTTTCTTCATAATAAGGTAATCCATCAGTAAGAGTAGCATAATGTTCTTTTACGATATCATAGTTTCCTGCTTCATATGGTTGTTTTTTATCTCGCTTAAATATTTTAAGCCTAAAACTATCATCAGCATCTATAGTTGTATATTCTTTACCATCTATTTTACCTAGCGGAAATAGCTTGATGGTTACTTCTTGAAGACCACTTTGTAAAATCATATCATTAATCGGAGTCGCATGATTCATTAAGCCTACATTTTCATAATGTTCAAAGGTTAGTATTCCATTGATATAGATTTCATAAAAACATCCACTTTGGTATCCTTCGATATAATATTGTGGCATGGTAGTATAGTCTAGCGAGTCTACATTACTATATAATTGTTCCATAGGTCTTTTCATATTGTTTTTTTTATGATCTTGTGCGCAAGAACCACAAAAAACAAAAACCAATAGTAAAACAGTAGCCCAATAATAAGAGGTGTGTGCTTGTAATTTAATCACTTTTATCGTATGATTTCTAGTTTATTACTGCCTTTGGGTTTATGGAGGTATAAATGTTTTGATCGTCTTACTTTTCTATATTTACCATTTCTTTCTATCTTAACTCCAAACGAATAAGCTGCTTTACCTTTTCTTTCAGTACTTTTCAATACAGCCAATTTGCCATTTCCTTCGAGTTTTATTTTATAAATGTCTAAAGGAAACTCTTCTACAAAATCGCTATCGAAAACACTAATAAAATAATCTATTCTACTTTTTATTTTTGAGTTTTTGAAGTCATTATAATGAACCGATTTGAGATATTCTAATTCTCTTTTTCTTACCATTTCAACCCATTTTTTCTCATCTTGTTTTTGGATAACATCATCATACTCGTTATAAAAATCCAGAATTCCTTGCTCTAGTTCTTTTTGATCTAGCTCTGTAAGTACTTGCGATTCGCTCCATCCTTTTAATTCATAGGGTACTTTTGCTTCAAACGTAAATGTTTCTTCATAATAAGGTATTCCTGCATTAAGAAAAGCACCTCCACGTTCTCCACTTACCGTAGGAGCAAAATATTCTTTAACCACATCATAGCCTAATGCTTCATAAGGTTGTTTTTTATCTCGTTTATAGATTTTTAAACGAAATCTGGCATCTGCATCTATGGTAGTAAATTCCTGATCGTCTATCTTGCCTAAAGGAAATAACTTTACTGTTACTTTTTGAGTACCACTTTTTAAGATCATATCATTAATTGGGGTGGCATGATTCATTAATCCTACATTTTCATAATGTTTAAAGACTAATACATCATTGATATAGATTTCATAAAAACACCCACTTTGATAGCCTTCTACAAAGTATTGAGACATTGTAGGATAATCTAGCGAATCTACACTAGTATATAATTGTTCTATAGGTCTTTTCATATTATTTTTTTTATGGTCTTGTGCGCAAGAGCCACAAAACACAAAAACCGATAGAATAACAGTAGCCCAATAATAAAAGATGTGTGTATGTAATTTCATCATTGTTACCGTATAATCTCTAGTTTATTACTGCCTTTAGGTTTGTGGAGATATATAAATCTCGAAGTTCTTACTTTCTGTCTTTCTCCTTGATAGTCTATATTTTCAATAAATGAAAAAGCTGATTTACCTCTTCTTTCTGTACTTTGCAATGACACCACTTTTCCATCTCCTGAAAAAATTATTTTGTATTTATCCAGTGGTTTTATTTCAATATCTTCGTTATCAAAGGTATTTGTGAAATCATCTATTCTTAATTTAATTTTTTCTTTATCAAAAAAATCAGCTGAATGAATTTCTTCTTTTTCTGATTGTATAACGATATCTACCCATTTTTTTTCATCTCGTTTTTCTAATATTTGCCCATACTCTTTATAAAAAGCTAAGATCTCTTTTTCTAGTTTATCTTTGTCAATATCTGTAAGTATTTGCGATTCACTCCATCCTTTTAACTCATAAGGCACTTCTGCTTCGAAGATAAATGTTTCTTCATAATAAGGTAATCCATCGGTAAGAGTAGCATAATGCTCTTTTACGATGTCATAGGCTCCTGCTTCATATGGTTGTTTTTTATCTCTCTTAAAGATTTTAAGTCTAAAACTATCATCGGCATCTATAGTTGTATATTCTTTACCATCAATTTTACCTAACGGAAATAGCTTGATCGTTACTTTTTGAGGACCACTTTTTAGAATACGGCTATTAATAGGAGTAGCGTGATTCATTAAGCCTACATTTTCATAATGTTTAAAAACTAATAACCCATTAATATAAACTTCATAAAAACATCCACTCTGATAACCTTCTACAAAATATTGTGGCATTGATGGATAGTCTATTTTTTGTTTATGTAATTCGTATATCTTATTAATAGGTCTGTTTTTCATAGTTTTATTCTTTTTATGGTCTTGTGCGCAAGAACCACAAAAAACAAAAACCGATAGAATGACAGTAGCCCAATAATAAAAGATGTGTGTATGTAATTTCATCATTGTTACCGTATAATCTCTAGTTTATTACTGCCTTTGGGTTTGTGAAGAAATAAGTAGTAGAACTGATAAACTTTATATTTACCATTCTCATCTTCATCTTGTTCGATTGTAAAAAAAGCAGACTTCCCTGTTTTTTTTAAGCTTCTTAAAGTTACTAAACGCCCATTACCATAAAAAGTCATTTTATAGGGATCTAAGGGTTGTACTTCTAAAATTTCATTATCAAATGCATGTATATATTCTGTAGTCCTTTTGTTAATATTCTCTTTGTCAAAATAATCAATTGAATGAACTCTTTCTTTTTCTCTCTTCATCACAAAATTTACCCATTTTTCTTCATCTCGATTTTCTAATATTTGTCCATACTCTTTATAAAAAGCTAATATCTCTTGTTCCAATTCTTTTTGATCCATTTCTGTAAGTACTTGGGATTCGCTCCATCCTTTTAATTGATAGGGTACTTCTGCCTCAAAGGTAAATGTCTCTTCATAATAGGGCAATCCATTGGTAAGAGGGGCATAATATTCTTTTACGATATCATAATCTCCTGCTTCATATGGTTGTTTTTTATCTCTCTTAAAGATTTTAAGTCTAAAACTATCATTGGCATCTATAGTTGTATATTCCTTATCATCGATTTTACCTAACGGAAATAGCTTGATGGTTACTTCTTGAAGACCACTTTGTAAGATCATATCGTTAATCGATATAGCATGATTCATCAATCCTACATTTTTATAATGTTTAAATACCAATACATCATTGATATAAACTTCATAAAAACAACCACTTTGATAGCCTTCTATAAAATATTGTGGCATAGTGGTATAGTCTAGTGATTCTACATTACTATATAATCGTTCTATAGGTCTTTTCATATTATTATTTTTATGGTCTTGTGCGCAAGAGCCACAAAAAACAAAAACCGATAGTAAAACAGTAGCCCAATAGGATATAGCTATTTGTACCCTCATTACCATTATCGTATAATTTCTAGTTTATTACTGTCTTTAAGTTTGTGTAGCGATAGACCATGAAATATATATGCTTTTCTAGCAATTCCTTGATAGTCTCTTTCTTCTATAGAAATTAAGGCAGATTCTTTTTTATGTTCTTTACTTTCTAGTTTTACTATTTTACCATCACCATAAAAAACTAGTTCATAATTTTCAATAGGCAGCATTTCAAAAAAATTTGTTTTAATACTTTCTAAATATTCTTCTGCTATCTCTTTTGTATCTTCTTTCTTAAAATAATTAGCTTGTGCTATTTCTTTTTCTCTATTAATAAGTTTATCCTGCCAAATTTCACTATTTTTTTTTGAAATTATTTTTGAAAAATCCTTATAATAAGACAATACTTCTTTTTCTAATTCTTTTTGATCCATTTCTGTTAATACCTGTGATTCACTCCACCCTTTTAATTCGTATGGTACTTCTGCTTCAAATGTAAACGTTTCTTCATAATAAGGTAATCCATCAGTAAGAGTAGCATAATGTTCTTTTACGATATCATAGTCTCCTGCTTCATATGGTTGTTTTTTATCTCGCTTAAATATTTTAAGCCTAAAACTATCATCGGCATCTATAGTTGTATATTCTTTACTATCGATTTTACCTAACGGAAATAATTTGATCGTTACTTTTTGAGAACCACTTTTTAAGATACGACTATTAATAGGTGTAGCGTGATTCATTAACCCAACATTTTCATAATGCTTAAATACCAAAACGTCATTGACTAAAATTTCATAAAAACAACCACTTTGATACCCCTCTATATAATATTCAGGTTCAATATTATAATGTTCTACTTCTTTATATAAATTAGCTATTTTGTTAAATGAATTATTCATATTCTTTTTTTTATGATCCTGCCCACAAGAAGCAAGTGTAATGAAGCAGCATATTACTGCTATGATTTGTTTAAAACGTTTCATTGTTTATAATACTTTTCTGGTTTGTGTGGATTAAATATTTCAAAGATATAGATTCTACCTAGACTGGCTGTGCCATATCCAAATTTTGGAATTGATGTAGTTTCATTATTAGGATTTGTATCTATAAACTTTATATTATTAGATTCCAATTTAATTCTTTGAAAATACTCTCCTGTGATTCCATCAAAGAATAGAGTGTCTTCTAGATAGGGACCTAGATTTGGATGAATACCAAATCGTCGGGTGATCCCTGCGGCAGTATGTAAGTTTAGTTTTCCTTCTGCTTTTGCATGTGCTTTTATAGGAAACAATTTAAAAACCTTTTTTTGCCATTTCCCTTCTACTTTTACTTCTCCCTCTAAGGTAACTCCTATCTGCCCTTGTAACTGTATGATGTCTCCATCTTTTAAGACATTACCACCGCCACCTTCTTGATGTACAGCAGTATTGTTTATTCTAAATTCTTTTTTTAGCGTATCGTATAGGATATTAATATCAAAGCTAATAACCCCTTCTACTAAAGCTTTGACTTTAAATTCTTTCAACGCTTTGGGTAATCGTTCAGGATCGAATTCATATTCTGATGAGATTGCAATTAGAGGGTCTGCCCGTAATGTATATTGTATAATTCTGGTAACTTCTCCTAGCTTATCTTTACTTTGTTCTCTATGAAATCCAAAATTACAACTCACCTTTGGCATATGAAATGTAAGGTTGTATTGCTCCCCAAATTTTTCTGCGCTCTTTTTTAGTTTTTTAAATTTCTTAGCTACTCTAGCAGCTTTGTACATGCTTGGTGCTACCTTACCTCTGGTAAGATAAATTAATAACAGATCTATAGCAATGGAAAACAATACCATTTGGAAGATGTAATAATTAAGCACTGCCTTATAAGGTTGGATTTCTGAATAATTGATAAGCCGATCTTTATCAACCATTGCATGAAATCCTAATGCTACCTTAGTGATGCTTTCTTCTACAAATTCATCAATAATGCCTTGTAGTTTTTTCCAATCTTTTTTACGTTCTTCATTATCACCTAGCATATACTGCTCTACAAATGGCTTTACTTGATTATTAATCCATTCTAAACCTAATGCTATCCAAGACATATAATCACCATACCCAGTTACAAGGGGTACTTTTTTATCGTTATAGTATAGTATATTTTCATCATCTACTCCATAATTAAGATGTACTGCCCATACTACATCGGGGTGGATTAAAAATTGTGGAGTACGCACATATCGACAACTTTGTACAGATATAAATATAGGTACTTCGGATAACTGCAATGTAAGATA
>NZ_KQ474116.1:0-1662 GCF_001401755.1 Aquimarina longa SW024 | reverse complement strand
TCTAGCCAAATGCCCTCGCCTAGTTTATCGGTTATATACCCGAGCTTACCAAAAAAACCTTCTTCTGGTGTTCTTTTATGGTGTCCATCTTCATAAGGGTTTGTTGGTGCGTAGCGTTTGCCTACTCCTTTGGTTGATTCTAAGGTATATCGTCTATATTTTGGGTTTCTTCTACCATCTTCTAGATATTCTTGCCCGTATATAGTTCCTCTATCTAAATCCGTAAGCAACTCGTGTAATTCTAACGTATTATCTACGTCTTGAAAAGTCGCCCAGTTGTTTGTGGTGCGAAAATATTTGTGTGCTTGTGCAACCCAATAGACATTGTTTTTGGTTGCTTCTATGTTACTAGCTTTTATAACCTTAAGATGAAAAATTGCTTTTTTACCGACCTCTACTTCAAAAAAAGTGAGTCCATCATCTCTAAAAATTCGTTGTTTTATAGTGCTCTCACTTGCTTTGTAATCGGCAATAATCTCTTTTCTATAAGTTCCCATAATTCTTATGATTTTTCAGTACTTATAATTTTTCTAAAGTATGTATTGTTCATTGTGATAGTTGGTTTATCGATTATTGATCCAATGCTGTTAGTATATCTTTTACAGGGATACACATAGGGTTAGAGAGGTAGGGTTTTCTGGTATCCATAAAAAATCTATTTATTACTTTACAACTAATGCATTCTATTCCTGAAATTTGTTTTTTTATTTGTTCTTTACTTAAATATCCTTCACTAACTCCATTAGCATTATAAAATATTACCTCTGCTACATAGTGATGTAACTTTTCTTTTTTTAGGATGTGTTCTGCTTTTTCGAATGACCCTAATAAATGAGGCTTGTCAATACTGGTGTCTTCTATATCAAAATCGATATTACCATTATTAAGAGAACAAAATAGGTAAGGATTTCCTTTTATTTCCTTTAGCAATGAATCAATTGCAATATCTGATGTGAAGTTTACATTGTAAATATCTAAAACAGGATGCTTTTCTGCTAATGGGATAAAATTTAATAATTTAATTTTTGCTTTAGGTATTTTATGATCCATTGAACAGGAAACAAAAATGAATACCACTAAAGAAATGATTAAGAATGCTGTTCTATTTTTTATTGATTTCATTTTAGTTCTATATAACTGTTAATAGAGTTTACTAGTAAATTAGAAGCTGAAATAGCTACTTTTGTTATTGTTTCATCTAACATATTTTGAGCTTCACCATGACTATATCTGGTAATATGTAATACATGAATGTTTTTAGGATCTGGAGTCCATTGTCTACCTGCATCTGCAATAAGGTCATCAACAATGTAATCTTTAGGGTACGTATAGATATTGATCCAATAGTTCATTTTAGGTTTTGGTTTAGAGCTATGTATATTAGCAATTAGCTTAATATGTTTTCCTGATCCTACAGGATCGAGAGTAATTAATGTTTCTACTAAATACCCCATATCAGTAAGAATTTGAGAAAGATGTGCTCCATTCCAACCTCCTAAACTATGTCCTACAATATTTATTTGTGTTCCATTTTTATTAGGAATAAAACTTAGTACATTGTTTTTAATATCTTGTTCTCCTTTTATGTCATTATAGCCTAAAAATTTTGAGTTATATTGAGTGTGTAATATTTTCTTTTTGAAGTCAATTTCAACTCGATAC
>NZ_AVQK01000055.1 GCF_001401755.1 Aquimarina longa SW024 | reverse complement strand
GTTATAACTCCTTCTTTGGTATCATAGGATAATTGTTTATCAATGATTCGTTGTCTATTAGCTATATTTTGTAGACTACTATAGGCATATGCTCCTTGCGCTTTTAACCAATTAATTACGGTAGAATCCTCTAGATTTTCTAAATTTCTATAGGGATCTTCAATATTTTGACCATGATAGGTATCTACTGCCACTACTGATACCGCTAATGGCGGTTTTTTGGCTTCTTTGGAGCAAGAAATTATAATGAATAGGTAGACTAGAAAGAGTTTTTTCATGAAATTAATTCTTAGTTAAAAACTCACATTTTTTTTACAATATAGTTATTCTGTACCCTTTGATACCTGTTCTGCCATCAATAAAGCATTATAGGCATTAACTATTTTACCAGATTTGGAAAGATCCGAGAAAGGAATCATTTTTTTTGTATCATCTTTTAGAGTCATCTCTACATCGATATTATATGAAATACCAGATTTCATAAGGATTTCTTTTATTTGATAAGCTTTTAGATTAGGGTAATGAGATCGTATTAATGCAGCTACTCCAGCTACTATTGGAGTTGCCATAGAGGTGCCTTGGCTATATCTATATGTGTTATTGGGTAATGTCGTATATATTTTATACCCTGGGGCAAATATATCCACATTATTTTTTCCGTAATTAGTTAGATAATATCTTAATTTTTTATCTAAAGTATAAGTACTAGCACCTACCATTAGAAAATTGTTACTTATCTCTAGATCAGTATTATCATTTGGATAATAATTATTTTCTTGTTCATCAAGATTAAGTTTATTGTTCCCTGCTGAGGTAATAAACAGAACATCTTTTTTTGCAGCATATTCTATAGCTTTATTAACCCACTGTCTGTTAATAGAAAATTGTTTTCCAGAACTCATATTAATAATTTTAGCTCCGTTATCTACAGCATAACGAATTGCCAATGCAATATCTTTATCTAATTCATCTCCATTAGCAGATATACAAAGCGCCATAATTTTGGCTTCATTAATGATTCCATCGATTCCAATAGTATTATTTCTTTTGGCAGCAAGTACACCAGATACCAATGTGCCATGATATAATTTATCTAAATTGCCTGATACATTATTGTTTCCGTAATTGGTATCTGTTATATCATTAGGGTTATCTCCTACGATTTCTCGTTCTTTATACTCTAAATTTATACTTAGTTTAAGTGCTCCCTTTGTCTGATTAATATAACCTAAAATAGATTTTTCTGAAAAACCACTATCTAAATGATATAGAAGTTTTTTTCTGTGCTTTTCTACAATTGTATCATTTGGTCTAAAATCTAAAAGCTGTTCTTTTGTAATGCTATCAGTAGATAAATATTCCTTTAGTTCTTTTTGAATTTGACGATGCTCTACTAATATGTTTTTGATTCTTTTAAGTCGATTATAATTTGAGGCTAATTTTTCTTCTAGAGCTTTAAAAGCTTTCTGATATTGTTTAAAGTCCTCTTTTAAGGTATCAGGGATATCATCTATTGTTTTGTTTTTAAATATGGTCTTAAATTCCCTAATTATTCTTACAAACTCATAATTAGTATAAATTACATTTTCGCCCTTATTATTACCCAAAAAATTCCAACCATGGATATCATCAATATATCCATTATGATCATCATCAATGTTATTATCAGGGACCTCTTTAGGATTGTGCCATATCTGATCTTTTAGATCCTTATGAGAGATATCTACTTCGGTATCAATAACTGCAATAATAACTTCTTTCCCTTTTTTACTACCTATTAATTCTCTGTACGCTTTTTCTAAACTAATACCAGGGATTGTATCGTCTATAATATCCTTATGATGCCAGTTTAGAGTTTCTTGATCCGTTAGTTTTAAATTCTTTTTGGTATTAGGTATTAAAATACTGCTTTTCTCTTTTTGGGAATAACCTAAAAAGAAAGTTAGGAATATGATTAAATATATAATTTTTTGCATGATGCTATTATAAAAGATATACCATTAAAAAAAGCTATAAAGATATAAACCTTTTACGACTGTTTTTACTTTTTTAACTGATACTCAGGATGACCTGTTTGCCATAAGGCAAATGACAGAATATTAGCATATCTTTCAAACTCTTTAAGTTTAGTATTATCTTCACCATGTCCAGTCTCAGAGTCTACTAATAATAAGTTGGGATTATTAGAAATATTATGAGCTTGCATTTTAGCTGCAAACTTTACAGAAAACCAAGCAGGTACTCTAGGATCATTTAATCCAGCGGTTAATAAAGTTGCAGGATATTTCACTCCATTTTTGATATGATGATATGCATCCATTTGTTTTAGAGCTTCGAATTCTATAGCATCTTTTATGCTACCAAATTCTTTAGTATTATTTGCTCCATTAGGCGAAAATTCTGCTCGTAATGGATTTAGCGTACCAAATTCTATTATTGATGATTTAAATAAGTCTGGTCTTTCTGTGATAGCTCGACCAATCATTATTCCACCTGCACTACCACTCCAGATTGCTAATTTATTTTTTGAAGTGAACTTATAATCAATTAAAAATTTTGCACAAGAAATAAAATCTTTCCAAGTATTAGGTTTAGTGGTTTTAAAACCTCCTTTATGCCAAGCATCTCCTTTTTCTCCTCCACCTCGTACATGAGCTATAGCATATATACCACCCTCCATAACCCATAATAATCTTCGTAGAGAAAATGAAGGATTCATTGAAGCTCCATAAGCCCCGTAACCCTCCATCATTGTAATATTATTACTATTTTTTACAAGAGGTTTTTTATATAGTAAAGATAAAGGTATTTTCTGTCCATCATGAGCAGTAACCTCTAATTCTTCAATAACAATATCTTTTAACAGGTTCTCTTCATATGATCGATTCATATTCTTTTCTATCAATTTGTTTTTCTGATATTCATATCTTTTATTTTGTGTTAACCATCCTTTCGTCTCGATATATAATTCATTATCAGCTACGCTTTTTGTTGATAGACTGATATTTCCAAAAACATAAGGGAATTTAATTTCAGTATGTGTCTTATGATTTAGTTTAAACAAGTTGGCTTTAACTCCATTTTTACTAGTTACGAAAAATAAACCTTCTTTTGTAATATTAAAATCGGTAATTATAGTATCTTTTTTCTCTTTAACAAGTACTTCTGCTGTATTAAAACTAGGATTACTTATAGAAGTTTTTCTAATCTCATAATTAGGAGCATTTTTAGATGTTCTATAGAAAATAGAATCATTTTTGATAATATAATCTTTTATTTGATCAGATTTTTTAAAAAGAAGCTTCCATTTTTTAGATGTAATTTGATCAATAGGTAAATAATAAGCATCATTATAGACTGCTACTCCAGATTTTTCTCCAATTAAATACTTATCATTTTTGTTTCCTAAACTTACTACAGGAAAATCTTCTTCCATAATACCTAGATCACTATTATGTTTTTTTGAAAAAAACTCTTTAAAATTATCTTTATTATTTCCTAAGATGTAGATTACAGATTTAGTGTTTTTAAGGAATCCTGAATCTTTTGGATCTGTAATAGGGTGATGCACATAAATAAAGCTTGAATTATCGGGCAACCAAGTTATTCCTCCTATCTCTGATGCCCATGAGTTTGTTAATAGTTCTGAATGAACCTTTTTAGAATCAACATCAACAATAATTAATTCTGAAATTTCTTTACCTTTTTCTGTTAAGCTTATTACTATTTTGGTACCATCCCAATTAGGTTGGATATAATTTATGACATATTCGGTATTCGATTCTTGTTTAAATTTTTTAGGATCATAAAGCATTTCCTCTTTTCCTTCAAAAGAGTTTCTATAATAAAGTTTAGCAACATTTTCTGAGGATTGTCTTTTTAGATAAAAATATAAATCATTAGTAGTAACACTAAGTTGTGATATAGTAAAGGTTTTTTTTGCATCAAATTTTTTTTGTTTCTCTATCAAGTAATTTGTTCTGCCAATTTTTTTAAGGTATGCTCTTGCTAGACTATTTTGCTGATCTACCCATTTTTTTACCTCAGAATCTTCTAAATTTTCAGCATTTCTATAGGGATCTTCAATATTTTGACCATGGATTGTATCTACTTTAATTTTAGAAATTAAAACATTTTTGTTTTTTTTACAACCAATGCAAAAGGATAGCAGAATGAAAAGTATTGGAGTGTATTTCATAAATTAATGATGATTGTATCTATAATATTAGTGCTAAGCTAAATCTACTCATTTACTATTTTTTACAATATAGTTATTCTGTACCCTTTGATACCTGTTCTGCCATCAATAAAGCATTATAGGCATTAACTATTTTACCAGATTTGGAAAGATCCGAGAAAGGAATCATTTTTTTTGTATTATCTTTTAGAGTCATCTCTACATCGATATTATATGAAATACCAGATTTCATAAGGATTTCTTTTATTTGAAAGGCTTTTAAATCTGGATAACAAGATCTGATTAATGCCGCTATTCCAGATACAATAGCTGAAGAGTATGAACTTCCTGTTGTGAATTTATATTTTTCCTCAAGAGGAGAGGTTGTATATATATTATGACCTGGAGCAAAAAGATCTACATTGCTTTTTCCATAATTACTCGAAGATTTTTTTAGGTTTTTATCTAAGGAATATGTGGATGATCCAATTAGTAAAAAGTTATTAGAAATTTCATTTCCTGTGGAATATTCCGTATCATTAACATGGTATATATTTTGGTTATCCAGATTTCTTGATTCGTTTCCTGCAGAACTTACAATTAGAACATCTTTTTCTGAAGCATATTTAATTGCTTCATTTACCCATTTTTTATTAATAGAAAAGTCTTTTCCAAAACTCATATTTATTATTTTTGCACCATTATCAACAGCATATTTGATTGCTAAAGAAATATCTTTATCATTCTCATCACCAATTGGTGATACGCTTAGAACCATAATTTTACAATTATTAAGGATTCCTTGAGCTCCTATGTTATTATCCCTAGTACTTGCTATAACACCTGTAACATTTGTTCCATGGTAGAGAATTTTGGAATACTTATTTACGATATTATTCCCATATTCATTATCTGCTAAATTGTTAGGATCATCTCCTAGGATACTTCTATCATTATATTTAAAATTCATTAATTTTGATAATCTTTCATCTGCAGTTTTTTTTGTTTCAATAATCCAATCTTTGGATAAATTATATTTGAGATAATCATACATGAAATATATTAATTTGCCGAGTTCACTATTTTCTTTATGAACTTTATATAAGCTGTCAACTTGTTGAAGTGTATAATTTTCTTGAGGAAAGAATGTTTTTAATAATTTCTTTGATTTAGGATAGTTTCTTACTAAAAAGTCTGCATATTCTTGCTCTTTTTTTGCAAATTTTAATTTTTTTTCATAAGATTTTTGTGCCTGTTTATAAATAAGAAAATTAGCTTTTTGTTTTGAGCTAATATGTTCCTTTCTTTTATTTTTAAAAGTGCTATCAAATTTTCTTATTACTCTAACAAACTCATAATTAGCTCTTATAATATTTTCTCCTTTAGAATTACCTAAAAAATTCCAGCCATGAATATCATCAATATAGCCATTATTGTCATCGTCAATATTATTATCAGGTATTTCTTTAGGATTATTCCATATTTGATCTTTTAAATCTTCATGATTAATTTCTACTTGTTGGTCAATAATTGCAATAATAACATTATCGAGTTTTTTTTTATTTAAAATCTTTTTATAAGCTTTATCTAAACTAATACCAGGGATTGTATCGTCTATAATATCCTTATGATGCCAGTTTAGAGTTTCTTGATCCGTTAGTTTTAAATTCTTTTTGGTATTAGGTATTAAAATACTGCTTTTCTCTTTTTGGGAATAACCTAAAAAGAAAGTTAGGAATATGATTAAATATATAATTTTTTGCATGATGCTATTATAAAAGATATACCATTAAAAAAAGCTATAAAGATATAAACCTTTTACGACTGTTTTTACTTTTTTAACTGATACTCAGGATGACCTGTTTGCCATAAGGCAAATGACAGAAAATTGGCTACTTCTTCATTTTTTTTAGACTTGGTAGTACTTAACCCATGACCTCCCTCAAAATCTACTAAGAATAAGACTGGTTTTTCAGAAGCAGTAGCTTTTTGCAGCCTAGCAGCAAATTTTCCGGGTATCCAAGTAGTTACTCTAGGATCATTCATCCCTGCTGTTAATAATAAAGCAGGATACTTGACACCATTCTTTATATTATGATAAGAATCCATTTCTAATAAAGCTTTAAACTCATTTATTTTTTTAACCGTTCCAAATTCTTTTATATTATTCTTACCATTTGGAGCAGTTTCTGATCTCAATGGATTCATCATACCAGCTCTTATCATAGCAACATTAAATAAATCAGGTCGTTCAGTAATGGCTCTTCCAATAAGAATTCCACCTGCACTTGCACCCCATGCCGAAATATACTTAGAGGAAGTATATTTTTCTGAAATTAAATATTCTGTACAGGCAATAAAATCTTTCCAAGAATTAGATTTTGTTTCTTTATACCCTCCTTTATGCCATAAATTCCCTTTTTCACCTCCTCCTCTTACGTGAGCTATAACATATATTCCTTTTTGCTTTATCCATTGTTCTATATAGTTACTTAATCTTGGCTTGAACGTTGTTCCATAAGCACCATAACCTGTCATTAGAACTCTATTTTTTCCATTTAATTCAATTCCTTTAGAATAAATAATTGATAATGGTACTTTTTCTCCATCATGAGAAGTAATTTCTTCTTCTTTTATTACTATATTTTCTAAACTAGTGTTTTCTTGGAAATTATTCAGCGGTTCTTTTTCAAAAGAGTTGGTCGCATAATCATAACGATATCGTTCTCTTTTTGAAGCCCAACCTTCTATCTCAATCCACAAATCATTATAATTAGCATTTTTTGATAACACATTAATATATCCTGATGGTTTTGGAATAGAAATATTTTTTATTTTACCTTCTTTTAAATGATATAATTTTGCTTCAACTCCATTGCGAGTTTTTACAAAAAATAAACCTTGTTTTGTTAAGGTTATATCAGTAATAGTAGCCAATGAATCTTCTTCAATCAGTATCTTAGGATTATCTATATTAGGATTTTTAAGAGATGTCTTACAAATTTTAAAATTCGATGCTCCTTTAGCAGAAAGGTAAATCATAGTATCTCCATCTACAAAAAATCTTTTTATTAAATCCTCTTTTTTGAAAAGAGTTTTCCATACTGGTTTTTTCTCTTTTAAGGAGCCTATAGAGGTGTAATAATAATCATAAAAAGGACTAGCTCCTGAAACATTACTAAAGATGTATTCGTCATGTTGATTTTTTATGATAACCTCTGGGAAATCTTCTTGCTTAAAACTTATTTCCGGATTGTTTTTTCTTGAAAAATAGACATTTAATTTCTTGGGATCTTTCCCTAGTTCATATAGCACAGTTTCAACATTTAAAAGATATTTTTCTGCGGTACGATCTATAACTGGTATATGTTCATAGAAAAAACCAGAGTTATCTGATAACCATCTAACACCTCCAAGAGCAGAAGGCCAACAATTTTTTATAATTTCTGGATCTATTTTTTTACTTTGAGTATCTAAAATTATTATTTCTGAAATTTCTTTGCCCTCATTAGTAAGGCTAATCACAATTTTAGATCCTTCCCAATTTGGCTGAATATAATTGATTAAGTAAGAATCATCCTCCTTGTTAAACGTTTTGGGATCAAAAAGAAGGTCTTCTTTTCCTTTGAATCCTTTTTTATAATAAAGTTTGTAATTAGTATCCTTTCCTGTTTTTTTTAAATAAAAGTAACGGTCATTATTAGTTACTTTAACCTTTTTAATTAAGTAAGTATCGTTTTGATTTTTTGAATTTAATTCATCGAATAATGAATTATGTGAAGAAATTGTATTTAGAATATTGTTAGAAATTGTATTTTGATTTTTATACCATCCAATAACTAAACTATCTTTTTCATTTTCCATAAGTCTATATGGATCACTAATTTTTTTCCCAAAATATTTATCTACTGCATTTGTTTCTGGAAAATATAAAACTTCTTGATCCACAACTTCTTTTTTACAACTCAAAACTAAAATCAACAAATAAAAGACACCTTTTTTCATATATAATAAACTAAAAAATACAAATGCAGTTTTACTGCATTTGTATCCCAATGTTAAAACTTTATTCTAAGAGGGTTTAATACCTCGAGGCTTGCCTCGTTAGTAAATGCTTAAAGTTTGAAAACGTGTTTTCATAAAATGTTCCGCGGGTTTACTTCAGAGAAATTTACTTATATAAACTATGCTACTCCTTTAACTTATACTCAGGATGACCTGTTTGCCATAAGGCAAAAGCAAATACATCTGCATATTTACCATATCGTTCTAACTTACTATTATTCATTCCTCCATGACCATCCTCAAAACTTACTCCGAATAGAATAGGATTATCCGAGGCATTATACGCCTGTAATCTGGCAACAAATTTTGCAGGATCCC
>NZ_AVQK01000054.1 GCF_001401755.1 Aquimarina longa SW024 | reverse complement strand
CCATTTTCCAAGCAGGTACTATGGTTTGATCAGTAAACAAAGAAGTACTCAATGACCAACCTATCACCTGACGGTCATAAAGATCAATTAATGTTGTTAAATATAACCATCCTTTATTGGTTTTAATGTAAGTAATATCAGAGACCCAAACCTGATTTAATCGTTTCCGTTCCAATCAATTTCTATATCCTTATTTTCAATTTCTCGTTGGATAGAGAATTCATTCGAATACCTTTTCATTAATGGCGCAGAAATAGCATTATTGATATAGTCTTTTATTTCTTTACTTGACTCAACAAGAGTTCCACGAGAACATATAAATCCGTCAAATTCAATTCCGATACTTTCCTCCGAATGTTTCAAGACATAAGCCCAAACAGAATGGTAATCTCCTTCGACAATGACCTCTCGATTTTGTTCTTCATTTATTTTAGATAAATAGATTTCGTTCATTTAAGACTTCTTGATTTGTTTTACCATAAATGTGGTTTTGCAAAATAAAGCCAACTACACCATAAAGTCCATAAGCAACTGAATAAAATTCCGATAATGAAAAATACCATTCGTAACCTTTTAATTCCGACTTTGTTTTTCAGGTAATACCAGTCAAATAATTCCAATAAAATTCCTAATGAATAAAAAATATTTGCTCCAATTCCCCAAATAATAATTCCAATTGTGTCGTCTATTGTCCAAGAGTATTCTCCTCTTGAAAGTCCATCGTAAATTCCAAAAATTCCGAAAAGTCCAACAGCAACATTATAAATCCATCTTTTGGATTCCCACCATTTTATGTTCGATTTTAATTGTTCTATCGTCATTTTCTTAAATTAACCACAACGTTCTCGGCTATGAGTAGTTGCGTGGTTTAACACTTAACTTTGCAAGTACACACCAAACTGAAAATCCGCGAGGATTTTCAGAAATAGACGAGAACAAGCAATTACTTATAGCCAATGTTAGCATTAGTTATTTCTACGATTATTCTTTCAATTTGTTCAGCAAAATTTCCGATTACAATATCTTCTGTTTCAAATAATATTGGTTTCAAGCCTATAAAAATTCCTTTCCCATTTGGATGAGGAACTAAAGTCAGATTTTGTCTTACACTCAAACTTTCTATTGATTGAGTAAGTTTTTCGGTTAAATCCCAACCTTTTTCAGTTATTCCGCCAATTGATAACCAAAATGGCGTATCTGCACATTTTTCCCACAAGTCTAATTTAAGAGCAAAATTCATTCCTAATTCGGCAGTTGCAAAATATCTGTGATAACCATATCTCTGTGGTGTTTTTACTAATCCTTTTGTCGATATTCCCTTGTTTCTGTTCTTTAATTCATCCACAACTTTATCTACAATTTCGTAATACGAATTTATGTTTTTCGCAATTTTTGGTGATAAATCTTCGTCTGTAATTGGTTGAAAAGAATTTTGATCAATTGAGTCACAAAGTCCAATAATTTGGTTTAAATCCGAAATTAAATTGATGTTGTTGGTTTGCTCAATTTTAGACTTGATTGAGTTTAAAACTTCATTCCAACTTTTTATAAATATGTGTTTGTTTGAAGATTTAATTAATATTTTTAAATTCTCTGTGTCAATTTCCAAATCTTTATTTTCCTCTAAAATTCGAGATTTCACTTCCTCAAAAACTGTTCTTGTTCGTAAAGTTGGAACAAGAAAAATTAAAACAGTATTATCTTTTAATCTTTTTAAATATCCGTTTGGTTGATTGTGAGTTAATGAAGCCCAAAATTTAGCTTCGATAAGCAAAACTTCTTTTCCATTTTCATCTTTTCCACTAATATCAGGTCTTTCTAAATCTTTCCCAACATTTTGAGTTTGAAAAGATAAGTCTGAAAATATCAAATTAGTATTTACTTTGACTATTTGATTAATAACTTTTCTGCTTTCTAAAGATTGTTTTAAAATATAAACTAAACCTTCTGACGCAATATCTTCTTGTGAACCTTTAATTCTGTTGTAAAATTGACCTAATAATGATTGCATATTATTCTTTAAAAATTTCGGGTAATCTTCCGTTTTTTATTCTTTCGTGATAGGTGTCAGCAATTACACAACGATTGATTATATTTTCCATATGCCAATATGTGTAACCATTATAATCAAAATAGACTTGCTTTTTTTGGTAGAAATAATTTTCGTAACCGAATGTGTCAATATGATTTGCTAATTCTAAATACAAATTATTATCGACTCTTTCTTGTACAATATATTCGTGAGGATAAGTTTTTGCGTAAGTTTTTGCAAAAATCCATTCTTGATTTTCTATAAATTCCTTCAGTTTGTTGTTTAGTTCCAAAGTTCGTTTTTAATTAATGCTAACGGTGAGTATAAGAAACGTAGGGCATCGGATTAGCACTTTCGTTTCGATTTATTACTTAGCTAAATATAAATATTTTGTTTTTATCTTTTCTTCTATAAATGCCAAATTTTATATTTAGCGGACTTTGCTAAAATGCACAGACCTTTCGGTTTAGCACAAATGCCCTATGTTTTTTATACATTGTTAGCATTTCGGCTTATTACGTAATTATATCAATATCTGGTTTTGATTTATGTAAAATTAAATTTTCGTTTTTTTCTATTAATTTTAATTCAAGTCCGCCTATTATGGTGTCAAGAGTGGTTTGTTTTATTCTAATCCCTGAATTACTTTTCCATTTACCATTAATGGTTCTGCCTTTTATAAATTCGTGCATATACCTAAATACGAAAATTAATGTCCAAGTGTAATCTTTCATACCTGAGTGCATAAAAATATTAGCCCAACCATTTATTCTTATTATGTTTTCAAGAGGAATGGCGAAATCTATATCGTTCTTGAATAATTTTAGCTCGTCAAATATTTGGCTTAGTGGTAAAGGTTCAAAACTATCTTTTGATTTATCGTAAGTACCCATAATTCCAAATCCACGTCTTATTTTTAACTCTAATAATTGACGAATAACAGCAATTGATAAATTTGGCTCTCTTTCTATAAAAGAATGAAATGATACTTGACCAAAAATTATTTGAGGAACTAATTGATAAAGTGAAAAATCCCTTTGGTAAAGGTTTTTGCCAACTGAAAACTTCTCGGGATTCTCTTTTTTAATTACCTGTTTATAGTCTTGAATGAACAGAGCTAAATCAAATAGTATTTCTCTTAGTAAGTTATAATAGTTGTAAATAACCATATCTTTTCCTTCCTCGATATTATACTTTTCAATATTTTCGATGAAACCGTCATTCAATAACATTTTTTCGAAAACGTTTTTAAGAGCACACAAATGAGCTTTGTAATGTTCTTTAGAAGCTACTTTTTTATTTAAGTCGTTTGGTGTTTTAGATAATATCTGTTGAATTATTTGGTCATCATTTTTTTGAGGTAATTTTTTCAAACCCATTTCAGACAAAACATAATCTATGTATTCGTTAAGTCCACCATTTCGTAAATATTTCAGTTTTTGAAGAATACTATCTTTTGTTTCTTCTAGTTCAATAAATTTTTGAATGTTCATATATTTTCTTCAGCTGAATGCTAACGGTCTCGGCTATGAGTAGTTGCGTGGTTTAGCGGTTAACTTTGCAAGTACACACCAAACTGAAAAGCCGCGAGGATTTTCAGAAGTAGGCGAGAACAAGCAATTACTTATAGCCATTGTTATATGCTGGCTTTTTATTCGCATAAAATTATTAAACCAGATTCTATTTCTTTGATTTTTTTCATAGAGCGATTTACATTTATTTTCATTGGCATTCCATTGTCAGATTCTTTCAAATTATTCATTTCTGATTTTGATAGTCTCACAAAATCAAAAGTATAGACAATAAGCTTGTCTTTCGATTTTTTGCCAGTTCCTGGAACTATATGTGAAAAAGGTTGAAGATTGTTTAGTTCCAAGGTCTTATTGATTTTAATGACTGCACCTGTTCCGAAAATGTTTATTTGAACATCTCTCTTGTTGGATTCGGTATGTGCTTCTTCTACTTCTGGAAAATTAAAGGTGATTTCAGTAGGTCTCTTAAAGTTTTTGCTTACTGGAATTATAGAAAGTACTCGATTATAATTGTTATTTAATATGAATTTATCAGTAGATTGATACTCTTGTTCTGAAACATTTTTGACATAATCAGTTTGAACTCCAACTACTAGGTCAGATGCCGTAAAATCGAATTTGTTATCTCCACTTTTTTCTAATTTCGCTTTTAATTTTCCTTCAATTTTTTCTTCTACAACATCAATTTTTAAAGAAGTTGTGTCTTTTACCTCTAGTTTAATTTCAACATCCGATAGTAACACATTCTTTATTACTATTACATCATTCGCACTTCCATAAACTTCATCCTTTTTTCCAAGTATTTTGTACATGTTATTTAATTCAACACTAATAGATTGAATTTTACCTCGGTCAACATCGGCTTTGAAAATTTCTTTTAAGCTACCTTCAAGTGAATTGGAGATTTTCTTTTTGGAAGTAACATTTAATGTACCGCCAGGTTCTTTACGATTAGAAATTTCAATTTCTTTTATTGAATCTAAAGGTTCTCCAGGTTGGCTATTTAATATTGTTTGACCAGGATAATATACTCCTAAACCTTCAGGTAATTTAAGTGTTTCATGGTTAGGAATTATATTTTTACAAGGTTTGCAACTAACTATTAATAATATTAGTAAAAAAGTACAGTTGATTTTTAATTTTGCCTTCATGTTATTTGATCTTATGGTTGGTCAAGCTTGCATATAACGTTAAGTATAACAAGCGTAGTCTGCCGTTAGGCGACTATGATTTGTTATACAGTGTTATATGTATACTTTTTTAGTTAATAGCTTATTCAGCCCTTCTTTTTCAAATAATATCCTTCCAACTTTTACATTTGACCATCCTTCTTTCAATTTGTAAGTAAAAGTAGGTGTATTATTAATCAACTTACAGTCAATATGGAATGTAGAAACTCCATCTAATTTAGTCTCTTTTAATTGCTGAATGTGAGTTGAAATAAAGAACAAGGAACTTTTAAATTCCGCCAGTCCGTTAATTGTAGTTTTATAAATCTCTAAGGCATCTTCCAAATTTGTTCCGCTAAAAAGTTCATCAAAAATAGCGAGACAGCTTTCCTCCGATGATTTTAAAACGACTTTTTTAAGATTTTGAACTTCTGTCATAAAATGGCTATATCCATTTAAAATATCATCTCTATGATTTATTCCAATTGAAAAGTTCTCAAAAAACGGAATTATGCCATTTAACGCAGGTATACCAATTCCAATATGCCCCAAATAAATTGATAAGCCAATAGCTTTTAGAAATGTTGATTTTCCAGACATATTTGCCCCGTTTAATAGTATGACATTACTTGAAGTACTGAAATCATTTTTCACTGGTTTTTCAAGCAAAGGATGATAAAAATTCTCTAAAACAATTTTTTTTCCAAATTCGGGGAACGCAAAATTTCTTTGTTCAATAGTTTGATTTATTGAAAAGTACGCTTCAAAGCAAAATAAATTTTCCCAAAATAAAGAAATTTTATCTTTTGATTTTAACTCATTTATCTTTTTGCAAACTTCAATGATCTCGTAATCTTTAAATTTATATTCTCTAATTAAGTTGTCATAGTATTCAAGGTTGAATACCGATAGGAAATCAATAATTTCACGAAGCTTTTTCTCATAAGTTTTCGGAAAAGCATTTAAGCTTAACCTCGAAAAACAAAAAGCATTTAGCCTATGGAAAAGTAATATCATTTGAGAAAGCCTGGCTTTATGTTCAACTTTCACTTTTTTTGAAGTCAAAAACCTATACTTAAACTTTTTTTCAGATAGTTCGTCCAAATCATATTTGTTGAGGAAATGATAAACCTCTAATAGATAAGAAACTGAATACGAATAATCTTTGAGTATTTTATTGTTGTCAGAAAATCCACGAAAAATATGCTGCCTTAACTTAATTTCCTCAATACTTTTTAATGGTTGATTTAATATTTCAAGTATTTTAGCACTAGAAAATTTGTTTATAGTGTTGTCAAATAAAGGAAGTATTTCCTTTTCGATATTTAAGTCTTGTATATTATTCATTCACTAATTAAAGACGGTTTTAAGTTTTTGGAGTTGCATATAACGGTCTCGGCTATGAGTAGTTGCGTGGGTTAGTACTTAACTTTGCAAGTACACACCAAACTGAAAATCCGAGAGAATTTTCAGAAGTAGACGAGAATAAGCAATTACTTATAGCCATTGTTGGCAATAGTTTTTATTAGGGTTACCAGATATTAATAATTTTTTTCAATTCACTTTCTCCAGAAGTATTAATAGTTAATGTTGATGGGATTATACTTGTTCCTTTATATTCAGGTGAAGCGGAGTAACCTAATTTTTGTCCTTTCATTAATAATTCTTCTACTTTATTATCAAATTCTTTTTTCTGCATTTGAGTTGATTTTGGTACATAAAGAATATTCATAGGCATTTCCATACCACCAAACTCCAAGGGTGTAAGATATATCTTAGATAGTTCTCCCTTATTAAATAAGTCAATAGCTTTTTGATGATTGTCAATTGTTTTATAACTCACATTATCTTTTTCGGTAATAGATATATCAAAATTATTTTCTTTTTGTGAAGTTATTTGTTCTTCAATGTTTTTTGAGATTTCAATATATTTTTCAGATTTAACAAAATTAACTATATCTCTAACCATAGAATTCTTAGGTTCCTTTTTTATTATATTTGATAATTGTCCTAATAATTGTGCTTCTTCTTTTGACCTTACTTTAATAGGATAATTATTTAAGTGCATCCTTCCTTTAGTAAATCCTTTTTTTGTGATTTTATGGTAAGGAAGAAATACCTCAAAACTATTTCCTTGAGAGTCTTTTAAATACAATGTTTTTGATCCACCGTCTAAAGTTAAAGAACTATTCACTTTTTTTAAGTCACCAACTATTTTAATATTTAGGTCTTCTAGAAATAATATTTCTTTTTTTTTGAATAAGGTATTTAAAATTTTTTTTATCATAATTATTTAGTTTTTGTATCAAATTCTGACTAACGGTAAAATTTTCACTTCCAATTTACTCTAAAATTTTTTCTGTTAGCTTAAGAAGTTAATAGAGTTTCTTTATGTGAGGAATTATTGCCAACGTTTAGTATATGGCAAGTAGGGCAGTAGAAAGCGATAAACTTTCAAGTTTGCACTGAGCCAAAGCGTTGTATTTTGTTTTTAATTTATTCATTCTTAAAAGCCAAATCAACGATTTGGCGGTGTTGGTAAATAGCACTGAACTTTCGTATACCAACGAACGCCCTATTTGCTATATACAGTGTTACATGCTTTTCTTTTCTATTTCTTCTTTTGCTTCTTCTATTACTTGTTCAACTTTATCCTCTTTCTCTTCCTCAGGTGCAATTGATTCTTTGTATGCCTTATACTTTGGACTAGGCCATATTTTGTTTAGTTCTTGTTCTAATATTTCGGTCAATTGAAGGCAACATTCATATGATTGCAGGAAATACTGTACATCGACAGGCAAATGCTCACCTGATTTCACTCTGGCTAAAGTTGCAGCCTTTGAAGTATAAATATCATTTGCTATACCAGAGTTATGAATGTGAATGTCTCGAGTTGCTTTCAATTCTATATACTTATGATATGGGGGCTGTTCTAATAAGTTTACACTAACGAGTTTGTTGAATTCTTCGGCATATTCTTTTGGGGATTTATATGCAAGTTCATTTTGAATAGAATCAACAATCGCAAATTTAATTTCATCTAAAGATTTAGCACTTAAAACAGTTTCTGTATCTACCTTTCTTTTGTTAGAAATTTTTACTGGGTACTCTATGAGAGTGTTTCGCACAATATCTCCAAGTAAGGATTCTATAATGGTTACTAATTGAAATAATCCATCAATAGGGAGTTTAGATAGGGCTAAATAATTATATCTAGAAATTAATTCTTCTTTAGTGTAATTATGTGTTGAATTAATTGGAGTATTATCCGCTTTATATCCAACTGGGTATGTAATGGAGATTTTGTCTTCTTTTTCTTCTTCTATTAACTGAACAAATTTTTGGTAAGAAGTATATGTCAATTGAGCCATCTCTCCTTGCATGAAAAGAAGACTTCTAGCGTCTGCTATAGTTTGGTATAATTTATCTCCGAAGTTTTCCATATTGTAATTGCATGTAACGGTTTGTGTATGAGTAGTAAGGGATTAGTGATACAATAATTTTCGGATTTAACACTTAGCCAAATTTGCAATTTTACTATTTTCTTTTTCTATTTAATTTTCAAATTGCAAATTTGGCGGACTTTGTAAATAAGCACCAATTTTCGGTTAAGCAATTACCTCTTATTACTTATACACGTTGTTACCACACGTTTTTTTATTCGTAATTTTCATTATTATTCTTAGCTCGATTAAAGTATCTTAAAACTAATTGAGCGTTTTCTATTTCAGTTTTTCCACCTTTTGAAAATGGTATAATATGGTCTACTTCTGAATCTTCAATTGCAAGAATTGTTTGTTTTGAAATAGCACAAACTGGATTTTTTTCAAATAGCTCTTTTTTAACTTGGTATGAAAAAGTTCTTTGTTCATATCCGTTATTTCCAATAATCTCATCTAACTTTTCAAGCCAAATATTAAATCGTTTTTTTAGAACATCTTTGTTAGAAGTTTGGATTAAAATGGCATCACTAAATTCTCGATTGTTAATCATTAGTTCAATCATTGCTTCTCTAATGTAATCGGCATTTCGTAAAACTTCATTTTTTGAAAAATGCACAAATCCACACATTTGAATATCATAAAGTGCCATATTAATTCGTGTAGTTGTCCAGTTTCCTTGGTCTCTTTCTTTGTCAGATGGAATATATCTTCTAAAAGCTGTTTCTCCAAAAACCACCTTTACAAGATCAATACAGTCGTTAAATCTATTTCTATATTCTTTAGCTTTTTCGTCTGATAAAAAACGATTATCTCTTAATTCCTTATTACAGAATTGTTTCATACTCGGTTGATAATTCAAATGAGATTTTTCACTTAAAGCAAAAAACCTTAAAATCATACCTCTATAAATCATTCGTTTTTTATAGTTGTCTTTTTGAACTACATTATGAAAAACTTCACTTTGTTCAAGTTCAGCTAAGAGTTTTATATATTCTCCTCTATAAACTGTATTTCTTATTTCGTCTTCATTAAGTTTTATAGAACCTGTATTTAACCTTTCAAATATTTCAAATTTAACATCTTCATTAGATTCCTTTTTAATCACAATTGTATGTAAAGTCGTTTTTCTAATCTTGTTTTGATGTTCTTTTTCTAAATCAGCAAATATTTTCCTGTTAAGTTCTTTGAAAACTTTTAATCCAGTTAATTTAAACGTGTCTCCGTTTGGATATTTACCATTTATAAAAGATAAAAATGAAGTTAACCTTTGTTGTCCATCTATTACACTATAAGTTCCGTCTTGCTCTTCTGCAAGATAAATTACAGGTATTGGAACGTCCATAATTACAGATTCAATTAGTTTACTTGCAATTTTTGGTGTAGCAACATATTTTCTTTGATATTCAGGCTGTAATTCTAAATCTCCATCTTGTAACATTGAAGCAAATTCACGAATAGAAAAATCTTTTGCTTGCCAAACTATTTTTCTACTATCTTCCTCATTCAATTCAAGTTCTTCATTTTCTGTTACAGAATTTAAATCATCTGTTTTTTCTTGAATTAATTCATCCAATGTCTTTTCTTCCATATTTTGGTTTTTAATGTGTGGT
>NZ_AVQK01000053.1 GCF_001401755.1 Aquimarina longa SW024 | reverse complement strand
CCAATTCAAATTCGCAAAGTGTTTTTGAACTTCACTATGATTTAAAAACTTAAAAGAATCATTACTTTCTATATCGCTTGAATATTTATTTTCCATATTAATATTTCATTATTTAAAACATCATCTGATAATTCTTTTTGAATGTCTACAGAATAATTTTTGTCTGCGCTAGCGAATTGTAAAAGTCCGTGTATTACTTCTAGTGCTATATCAGAATCGTTTGAGTCTTTTAAGATTTCGTAAAAATCATTGGTAACATTTAGTTTTTTTTCAATTCTTAGTTTTCCTTGGTATTCTTGAATTAGTTTGGCAATTCTTTCTTGTTTCAACAGTGCTTTATTAGCAAAAGTTAATTGTTCCCTTTCATAATTTTCATCCCTATCGATTAGAGTGATATAATTCTTTTTTTTACTAAATTTCTCTATATATTTTAAATGTATATATTTGAAATCCTCATATACAATTGATTGTAAAGGGAATTTTGCTTTAAACGCGACACAACTCTCTTTATCATATTCAAGTTGTTTAAGGCTAATTTCTAAAAATCTCCTAAGATTTATTTGAAACCTAGATCTTGTTCTAAAATTTTCTTTATAATAAGCTAATTGTTTATCTGCATAGATGTAACGCTCTACTATTTGTTCTAATTTTCCTTCGACTTGCTCAAAAAAAACAAAGACCTGAGTTTTTATTGCTAAAACTGTTTCGTACTCCGTTTGAAGCCGTTCTATAATTTTCTTTTCCTCTTCCCCTCGTTTATTAGGTCTCTCAAGTTTATTCTCAAATTGATTAACCACTTTTTTTATTTCACTTTTTAAAGAACCACTTAAATGAAAAGTTTCTCTAATTTCATTTTCTCTCGAAGTAATCTCTTTGAAAATAGTTACAAATTTTTCTAAATTTTCAATAGCTAATTCATCATCAATAATTGTTAATTCATTTAATTTTAGAATAGAATTATTAACCAAGTTTTTAAACCCTTCTAAATGATCCTCAATTGTTTTTTTACTACTATTCTTAAAGTGAAACTCAAACCAAGATTCAAATTTTTTGATATTATTTATTTCATCAGCTCTAAATAATCCATAATTCTGGAATGTTTCTCGTAATGGGAAATGAGTATGTTCTTTAAATATTTTTTTACCTAAAAATTCTATGAACCTGTTAGCGTGTGGAGTTAAAATATATTTGTATTTATCGTCTGGAGGATTTTCTATATAAGCATTAAGTAACTTCTGTGTAACATTTTCTATTCTATGATTTTTTTCTGAAAAAAAATTATTAGCACTATTAATGGCTCTTTCTAAATCTGCTTCTGTAAATGTATTTTCTATATACTCAAGTTTTACCCATTTATAGAGTATATAGATAGTTAATCCTTCTATTTTAGATGGGACAAATTTATCGTAGAAGTAGTTTATATCTTGTAATTGAGCTTCTATAGATTTTGATTTAATTATCTGATTATTAAAAAATAACACATATAATAAAAAAGATTACAGGTTATATTTTTTTGATAAAGCTAAAATAACTTTAGTTTTATTAATATAATTACGGTAAATCACAATTATATTATATGGATGTTTCATTAGGTTAGAATAAGAAACCTTTAAATCTATAAAAAAGAATGAACTTAATTGAATCAAAAAGATAATTTATTTTAAAAAAATCTTTTAGCTTAGTTGCAAGAATGAATAACAAATGATTATGAAATAATTTTATTCAATTCTGTAAACAAATATTATACTTTAATCATAAAATCTTATTTTTGTTTTCATGGATATTGATTTAACCGAAGCCGAAAAAATAAAAATTCTAAACTCAGACGACATTTACGGAATCATGCAAAAGATTTTACTCCGTGAAGGTAAAATAGACCAAAACCGAGAACACTTTTGGGTAATTGGCTTAGAAAACAACAACCGTATTCTTTTCATTGAATTAATAAGCCTTGGTACAGTAAACCGAACCATTGCAGAACCTATGGAAGTATATAGTTTAGCTCTACAAAAACGAGCTGTAAAAATTATCCTATGTCATAACCACCCCAGTGGAGAACTGAAACCATCCGAAGGAGATAAAAATATTACAGACCGATTAATACAAGTGGGTATTATTGTTGACACACCTGTATCTGACCATTTAATTATTACTCCTAAAAGCTATTTAAGTTTTAAAAACATAGGTTTATTAGAGGAACTGGAAAAAAGCACTAAATATGTTCCTCAATATGTGCTGGAAGAGAAAATTAAAAAAGAAGCTTCTATTATTGCAAAACGTAATGAAAAAATAGAAATAGCAAAACAACTTAAACGTCAAGATTACAATATTGAATCTATAGCTTTAGCTACTGGATTAACTGTTCCAGAGATTGAGAAATTAAGAGTTAAAAAGCTTTAATATCATCTTCGTTTTACACCTCTTTTCTTTTTACGCTTTTTCTTTACATTATCATTGTCCATTTCCACTGGAATATCCATAGGTAACAAACTACCCAAAGATTCCATAATATTTACATTAGAAAAGTTTTGAGTTTCTACTATTGGCTCGTTTTCTATGTCTTCTCTAAAATGTTCTACTGAATTTTGTTTGACGGAAATTAAGATTGATGATTCTACTTCGTTCCAAATACGATGAAATACATTCGCAGATACATCTTTACCCAAACGAGAACCATTAAATACTGTTTTGGAAGTGTGGTCTATAAAACTTATACCGTAAATTCTACCTTGTTTGTTTTCTCGGACAAACGTTGATATTTTATTATCTTGTAAATACTTTTTAAAATCCTCTTGGCTCTGATAATTTTGCATTGCATCACGCACCAATTCACGAACTCTTTTTTGAGGTTTATAAGTATTAATAAAATCTTTTGATTTTTTAAACTTTCGATGTAAATCTGTTAAACCAATAGGCTGTGAAAAACAAGAAGATTTAAAAGGATTACTTACTTTTTTACCCAAGCTATCCGTAGCAAAATAAACTAACCCTCGTTTTTCTTTTCCATGAATAATTCCTCTAACTTCTTGTGCGGTTATATTAAAAAAAGACAATAACGCGTTGTATTCACCAAGTGTCTGATAGTGATAATTTTCATTAACAAATGAAAGTGCTGAGATTATTTGTTGTTTTAAATTAGTTTGCTTTACATCTACTTTTTGTATTGGAATGTCTTTCTTTTCCGTCTTAACAATTGCTGAGGTAAGTTTAAATTGTTTTTCCAATTTTCGGCAAACCTTCATAGAGCGTACTTTTTCAAAACTATCAGAAATACGTTTGCCATATTCATCTACACAAACCGAAACAATATGAATATGAGTACGTTCAGTATCAGTATGTTTAAACACCACATAAGGCTGATCGCCATATCCCATTTCTTGCATATAATTTTCAGCCAATGCATTAAAAGTTTCATCTGAAACTGCATCTTTCGGATTCGGGTTTAATGAAATATGGAGTATCGGTTTTTCGGTACGATTATTAGCAATCAAATAAGGTTCAAAAGAACGCTCTAGTAACGGAATGGTAAATTCTCCTGTTAAAGAATGTATCATTCTATGACAATGAATAATATTTCCTTGGTCTTTTTCAACCTTCTCATAATTGTATAATAACACTCCTTTTAAGTGACTTCCTCTCCCTATTTTTGCTATCATTATTCTCTTTTTTTTGAATTAAATGAATGCTTTTTCATCATTTTAATTCGTTAGTAATACAACTTCCAATTCGTCTTTTTTAAAAAACCCTCGACTTCGGAGGGATTTTAAACTCCGTAGGACAAGTTTGTAATGAGAGGCACAAAAGCATTTTTGAGGCACTCATTACACAACTTGCTCTGTTCCGCTGAACAGTTTTCTAATGGATTTTTATGTGGTGATGTAATATCACCATTCTTAGAACTGTTCATTACAAATTAAAAACGAATGAATAATAATAGTACCATGATTATCATAGACAAAACAAGACACCTAAAGCCTTTAGGTACTGCAAAAGGAAATTTCAAAACAAAAACGGAGTAAAAGTGCAGTTTTTCTTGGTGTATCGCCGTACAGCCGTATAGCCAGCTAAACGGCTATACGCTTAACCGTTTAGTCAGCTAACTTTATAATTGAACAGTTAGCTAGTCAACCATCCAAATATCTGCATGACTGGCTGGACAAAAATACCTATAGCTGATTGTACTACTAGCTAATTAACTAGCTAGCTATTTTTTCAGCTAGTCAATCGTACAAGCAGAAATAAGTACAGCTAGCCATACAGTAATACAACTAGTTAGTTAATCAAAAATAATAGCATTCATAAATAAAAAAGAAGTCATCTGTTTTTGAATAATTTTAAGGAGTATTGGTTTGATTTTCCATTCATAGCAAAATAAATGAAGTGGAATTTGTCAAGACTTTTAGGGAATAATTAGGTGTGTTTGCAATGTAGTAAAATACTCGTATTTTCAAGGAAGTAGATACCTTATTATTCCCTAAAACTTGTATAGTCTTTACAAGTTACATAAGGATATGTAGCAGTTCTTTTGAAAGTTTTTGTATTTGAGCGTACCGATAGTTAAGCGAAAAAAGCAACAACTTTCAAATTAGAACTACTTATATCCTGCTAGTTTTTCGTTGTCCCGAAAAATGATAAAAGCTTCATTTATTACAAACCCCTTAAAATTTAAAATTCCAGTTATAAAAATTGAATTCTATTTTAAATAATCATAATAAAATCAGATAAGTAACGACAAATAAAGACGAATTAAAACCTCCATAAATTACATAGTTCGAAAGGCTATAAGTTTATAAAAAGAAGTAAAAAATGTACTTCTATTTATGAACCAATACAACACATTAATAAGGAAGATATAGAACAAGCTACAGAGAAGGTCAAGAAACGATTACCTATAGAAAAAATACGTCAAATTCCTAAGTATAAAAACATATCTCCCAAAGCATACAATCAGCTTATTAAAAACGCTGAAACTTTTTCTTTACTCATATTAGAAGCCATTAATGTACAAGATCAAAATATTATTTAACATTGCTTTTTACACAAAACTTACAGATACCTATATCTTTGTTATTGATATTCAATACTTAAAACCATGAATAACTTAACTCTTTTCAAACAATTCGCTCCAAAAGCTCCCAAAAAATTTCAAGAAGGTAATAATGCCGTTATTTATACTCGGGTTTCATCCAGCGATCAAGAAGATAATACCAGTCTAGCCTCTCAAAAAAAGCATTGTGATTTATATGCACAAAGACGAAACCTAAATGTTGTTGGATATTTTGGCGGTACATACGAATCTGCAAAAACAGATGATAGAAAAGAGTTTAATCAATTACTAAAGTTTGTAAAACGCTCTAAAAACATCAACTATATCATTGTGTATTCTTACGAACGTTTTTCACGTTCAGGAATTAATGGAGCATCCATTGCTGAAGAACTACTTAAAAAATATGGGGTGATTACATTAGCCATTACACAAGAACTTGATCCAACTACTCCGTCGGGTTCTTTTCAGCAAAAAATATTTTTTCTTTTCGGACAAATGGATAATGAGCTAAGAAGAGACAAAACCGTTACAGGAATGAAAGAGCTACTCTTAAAAGGATATTGGGTTTGGGCTGTTCCTAGAGGATATGAGGACTTAAATAAAGGAAAAGCTACCGAACGTAAGTTGGTGGTTAATGAAGAAGGAAAACTATTAAAAAAGGCTTTTGAATGGAAAGCGTATAGTCAATTACCAAACGTAGAAATTGTAAGGCGTTTAAAAAAGATGGGAATTAACCTATCAGAGAAACGCTTACACGATTTATTTTCAAATCCTTTCTATTGTGGATTGATTACTAGTAAAATGATTCCAGATCAAGTAATTGAAGGAAATCATGAAGCTATGATTTCTAAAGAGCTTTTTCTACAAGTGCATAATATTAGAAAAGAAAAACGAATACACGGATTTGTTCATAATAAAGACAATGATAATCTGCCCTTAAAAATTTTTACAAAGTGTGAAAAATGTGGAAAAGGAATGACAGGTTATTTAGTAAAAAAGAAAAACTTGTATTACTATAAATGTCGAACAAAAGGATGCAAAGTAAATCGTAGTGCCAAAGCAATGCACCAATTGTTTAACAAAGCACTGGCTTCTTTTAAGATTGAAAAAGAAGAATTAGAAGTTATCAAAGTGCAACTAGAAGAACAAATGGGAGTATTCTTTAAATCGAAAACAGAAAATGAGAAAGTTTTAAAGTCAAATCTAAATGCTTTAAAAAAGAAATTAGAAAATATAGAAGAGCGATTCGTTGTTGGTGAAATAGATAGACCACTTTACGATAAATACAGTTCTAAATACAAAAATGAATATTTCGAAATTGAGCAAGAAGTTGAAAAAACAAGCGGATACAGTTCGAACCTCAAAAAAGTAATCAATTTTGTTACCAAAACATCCACCAATGTACTGCCATTATGGGAATCTTCAACTTTAGAGAATAAAAAAGTTTTTCAACAAATGCTATTTCCCGACGGAATCTTCTATAATCACGAATTAGACCAAGTTCGAACCACTAGAGTAAATTCGTTTTTCTCGCTAATCCCAGAAATGATAGGTAATATAGGAAATAAAAAAAGCGGAAATTTTATCAAGTTTGATAAAAAATCCGCTTTAGTGAGCCCGATAGGATTCGAACCTATGACCGCCTCCTTAGAAGGGAGGTGCTCTATCCAGCTGAGCTACGAGCCCGTAACTACTTTAAAAAGTCGGGGTGGCAGGATTCGAACCTGCGATCTGATCCATATTTTTACACTCCATTTTGTCGTTAAGAACGCCACAAATGTACTAAAATTCATTGTTTCACCAAGTAAATCAAGTATTTTTTTATTTTTTTTTTTCATTGGCTTTTCTTGAAATTTAGTGACACCAACTGACACCAATTTTATTTTACTGAAAATCAAAAAAATAGAGTGTTACAGAACTATTATTTTAAAATTAAATTATTCTCTAGTTTAATTTTAAAAGTTAAAGAAAAGTTAAAAACATAATCAATTATTAAAACTTTACTGAAAAGGCATGAAAAGTATATTTATTAATTGTTAAACGTTAAAACATTAGTATTAAAACAATTACGTTGAAATTAATTTTTACTTGTATTTTTGTTTAAATCTTAGTGTAGGAGTACCACTACAAAAATACGCAAAAACCATATTCAAATTATGGTTTTCCTTATTTATGAATTTTTGTGAGAATATAAAAATTTTATCTTTGCTTCGTCATCATTTTCATGTCCTACCCTCTGAGATGTCGTAAGTTACGACATTTTAAAAAAAAGAATTTGATTGTTTTTAACCCTAAAAACTGGCATAAAAACTATTTTTTTATGTATTTAAAACTTTAAAAATTAATTTCTAAAACATGAATTATTTTATGAGAAAAACAAAATTATCAAGTGAGAAAAAATATAAGATTCTTGAGTTCTTAAAAAAATTACCACACGAAGAGTACCGAATTGCAAAAAAGAAACTTCCACTAGCTTTAAAAGTAAGTATGAGAACATTTGAACGATGGTTGTACCTCAAAAAAGAAGCTAAAATGGAAGTCTCAGCTGATAAACTAGCGATTATATCTAATTTTTTAGAATTAGACTCTATTGATGAACTTATAAACTATGAAGTAAAGCAATTCAATAAAAAAGAACTGCAAGAAATAGAGAGTAAGGATATAGATCTGATAAAAGAATTGAATTTAATTAAATAATAGTTTGTAATGAATAAAATCACACGATATAAATCATGTAATAAAAGTACTATTGCACATGCTTATAATATATCCTTATATACTTTAGGTAAATGGTTACAACCAATTAAATCAGATTTGGGAGAATACAATGGTCAAACTTTTAACCCTAAACAAGTATCTAAAATAGTAACACATTTAGGTCTACCAGAAAATTTAAAACTAATAAGTGTCTAAAAGCTACGAAAAAGTTATTTGTGACTTCGAAAAGGCAATTATGCAAATGCAAAAAGATTTAGAGTACTTAGCGAATAAAAATGCGTTAAGTACTGCCTTTTTTGATAAACAGAACAATATAATTAGTGTTCTTATAGAGTACTATAACAGAACACAATCCTATACTAAGCAATTAGAAAATAAATCATTAGAATATAAAAAAGCTAAAAACGCACAGCTTCGAGAGTACGAAGAACATATTATATCTTTTGAGGCAATATGTATTATTCATGGTATTATTGATTTTCCTGTATGGTTATCTAAGGGGCAATTTTTGTTGCTTATGGAAGCGGAAGAGCTAGGCAAAAACTTACAAATGCGTTTACCTTATCTTTTTAATGATAAACTTAATCACTTATCAAAAAAAGACCGTAATGTGATAATGGATATTTTACAAAAAGATTTAAACCATGCAATAAAAAAAATGCTAGATAGCATAAATAATAAGGGGAACAATGCAATTAGAACATAAAGAAATACGACCTAATATAGATGAAAAGAAAAATCAAACTACAATTAACCAAGTACAAAATTATCTTGATGAACATTATGAGTTACGAATTAATGTACTCACAATGGAGCTTGAATATAAAGCCATAAAACAAGTTCGTTTCAAAACATTAGATGACAGGCAGTTAAATACTATATGGATGGATATACAGAACGAGGGTATAAAATGTACAGATAGTACCCTTATGAAAATCTTAAACTCTAACTACACTAAATCCTATCATCCAATAAAAGATTATTTTAATAATCTACCTAAACCAGATGATAAAGATTATATAAAAGAGCTTGCTGACACGATCTGCATATCTGATATAGAAATAGATGATATTAGATTAAGTGATTTATGGTATGATTATCTTAAAAAATGGCTTGTAGCAAGTGGTATACGTATGTCGAGTAAAAGACTATCTCAAGCAATGGAACGGCTAAAATACGGGCAACCTATATCAAAAAGAATAAAAAATAAAGGGGCTCGAAAAGTTTACCCCGTACGCCTAGTATCCGACGAAATGGAAAAAACTTTACAAAAAGAGTTTAGAGATATGCATAAGATAACATCTATATCAAAACCAGATACAGATCTAGAATTACCTTTATAATATTATTATATCATTCTTATACTTAAAGCCGATACATAATATCTTGTATTGGCTTTTTTTGGTAGCAAATCCAACCACAACAAATTTTGCTACTACATTTTTAAGTTTTTAATAGTTTTAGAACTTTAGAAAGCTAATAATTTGATTTTCAGTAAAACTTTTTCTTTTTTTATATTTCACGAAAACCACGCTACCACACTACCACTTTACCACATTAGCAGTATTATATTATATATATACTTAATAATAAGTAGTATAGTAATAATAGCACTGCTGTAGAATTATAGAAAGTGTGGTAATTGTGGTAACTAGTTTAATAGTGTGGTAGTGTGGTAGCTTAAAAACACTACTTTTCAGTTTTATGTTATTTTTTAGTTTGATTTTAGTGACTGTAGTGTACAAAATCAAGTCAAAAACGTACTAAATCAATGTCTTTTTTTACTAAATCAAGCAGAAAACGCACTAAATCAAACTAAATTGACACCATTAGATCATACATATAAATAAGCTATACATAAATTACTTTAAAAAGAAGATAACAATACTAGAATTACTTCCAACAACTACTAAGTTTTCAAAAAAAAATAAAAATACATTTTAGTTTTACGAAGCATTACAAACCATATTCCCTCATAGTGGCATCTTAGCCCTATGAAAAAGATATTACTTGTTTCCCTACTTATATTTATTTTCATTGCCAGTACGCAAGGTTGGCGTATCTATAATAAGATACGCCATGCCAAGCGTTTAAAAATAGGAGTACAAAAATTTAAACTGTTAAACCTCTCCTTAACTCCTGTAAGCAACATCATAGTATCACTTGGTAACTTTAGCAGTTCCACATTTACGATAGCACAAATTAAAGTAAATGCCTATACACAAGACGGTAAACTACTGGCAGAACAAACAACACCATTAGCGCAACCATTTGTATTAAAACCCAATCAAAATAGCATCTTACCCCTATCCTTTACTATTGATACCACAGTAGTTTTACTTGCTTTAAAATCCATAGGAGGATTAAGCAGTTTAGCAGCTAATTATCTCACTACAGGTCAGTATGGTTTGCCAATCGTTTTAAAAGGTTTTGTGGAGACAGAAAACATACAAGTTCCTATAAATCAATCAATAACTATATAAACAACAGTTAACTATGGAAGATTTAGGCAAAATAGAAGATGCAGGGGCAATTGTACGAGGTGGCGGAATAGATCGACATTGGCAAAA
>NZ_KQ474115.1 GCF_001401755.1 Aquimarina longa SW024 | reverse complement strand
GTTCTCACACATTTCCATAACTCATATAACCAATATCAACTGAATTAAAATGACAAGTAAAGTAAAACATATAATCTTAGAAAATTTATTTAATAAGGATAAATTGGGTGTTGAGAATACTGGCCACGGAAAAACTGTTACAGATTTAGGAAAGTCAATGTCAAATATTGAATTACACAAAGAAAATGGACGAAAAGTTGAGATTATTGACAACACTTGTTATTCATTAGTTAATAATGGACATATTGAGTTACTTGCTGAGGATGAGAATGAAAAAATAAGACGATATAATATTACAGAATCAGGAAAACAGGCTTATCTTGATGATTATTACCTAAACCAAACAAGAAAAGTTTTTGCTCAATTTATCTTCTGGATTGGAATGCCACTCTTGACATTAATTGGACTAATCCTTGGGAATAGTAAAATTAATAATGAAAACAATAAACTAAATAATAAAATAGAACAACTTGAAATAAAGCTAAAAAAAGCTGAATCTGAAATTGAAATACTGAAGACAAAAAAAACGTGTGAGAACACGGTGTATAAAACATAGCTAATAAGCGCTTAACCGAAAGATTTGTATATATTTAGAAAGTCCGCCAAATTTTTAATTTAGCTTTTAAAAGAGAAAAAATTAAAAACAGAATATAAAAATTCGGCTATGTGTTAACCCGAAAAGTTAGTGTCTTTTTGTATGCTACGTTTCATACACAAGCCCGTTAGCTACAATCCTAAAAAACAAGATTTATAAAATGAATTTACTGAAATTTCAACTATTAATACTCATACTTAGTCTTACATCATGCCTGACTAAAGAGAATAAAAAATCAGAAATTGATTCTGAAAATCAGATTAATACAAAGCTTGATTCTACTATTCTAACTGAACAAAAAAGAAAATTCACTTTACCAAACTCAGAAGTATTTCCTTTAAAATCAAAACACACACAAAAAGAATATGATATATACATTAAGTTACCGAAAGGTTATTACCAATCAAAGAAACAATATCCAATCCTAGTACTTACCGATGCTGGATATGCTTTCCCTTTGGTATCTAGTATCTATAGGAGATTAAAATTTTCCAAAAAAATAAATGAAATAATTATTGTTGGAATATCACACGCAAAAGGAGATCATTTTGGAACATCAAGAACTCGTGATTACACCCCAACATATTCCCCAAATGAACCAAATGGATATTCTAAAGAATCCAGATTAAACTCTGGACAAGCAGATAACTTCATAATGTTTATGAAAAACGAACTTATTCCTTATTTGGATAGTAATTACAAAATTGATTTAACCCAAAAAGCTTTTGCAGGACATTCATTCGGAGGTTTATTAGCTAACTACATTGTGATTAGTTATCCAGAAACATTCGATTACTATATGTCGGGCAGTCCATCACTTTGGTATCACAATAAATCGATTTTTGAAATCGAAAAAAAATATTCTGAAAACAACTCTGATTTAGATGCTAATTTATTTATAGGGATTGGAGCTCTAGAAAACGTACCCAATGGATTTCAAATGGTGTCAGATATGAATACTCTAATAAAGAAATTAAACTCCAGAGAGTATAAAAGTCTTAATATTAAAAGTATTGTTTTTCCCAATGAAAATCATGAAACTGTTTATCCTACATTTATCACTCAAGGGCTATTATGGGCATTTAGAAAAGAAAAACTGTAGCTAACAAAGTATAAAAAACATAGGGCTTTTGTGCTTAATCAAAAGGTCTGTGTTTTTTTGCAAAGTCGCCAAATATAAAATTTGGCGTTTATGAGAAAAAAGATAAAAGCAAAATATTTATATTTAGCTAAGTAATAAATCGAAACGATAGTGCCTATCACCTGCCCTACGTTTCTTATACTGGGCGTTGTAGTGCATTTGAGAAAAACTTATGACCAATAAAGAAACTGAAATAGAAAGAGTATCAAAACGTAAAGTTTTAAATGAAATTGATGATATAAATGAATTTATTTCTGAACTAAGAAAAGCTGGAGCGAATCCAATTGATACTTTTAAAATATTGGCTAATAAGCTGACAATTAACGCAGGTTTAGCTTTCGATATGACTAGAAATTCTCCCGCTTGGAGTCATATATTTAATGTTGACAATCCCTTTACTCAAGATTTTCTTGATTTAGCACGCGAAAATGCAGATGAAGTAGAAATAAAAGATGGTAAAATTGTTGGTATTACTTACAAACTAGATGATGATTCGAAAATCGATTAAATATTTAGTAATTGTTTTAATAAATTTGATAATTCTTACTGGATTATTAGCCTATTGGACTGACTTTGTCGAATTGACTTTCAATAGCTATGTTCGACCAATTGAGTTTTTAAAAATAATCGGACTCACATTACTATCTTTAATCGGAATAAGAATAGCTATTGGATATTTTAGAAAAGAAAACATCTCTGTTAAGAAAAGAATTCGGATTTCAGCTTTGATAACTTTTTTGGTTTCTTCGTTTCTTTACTTTAACTATTCAAAAAAGATTTATGAAAATCGAATCCAGAAAAATGAATTAAGAAAAGAATTGGCAATAAAAATCAAATCGGCAAACGGACTTCCTTTTGGAACAAAAGCTGATAATTTGACTTATAACCAATACAATGAAATAACAAAAATTAACTGGTTTCCTAAATTACCAAAAAATGCTGATAACATCTCCTACTATTATACTTATGACGGTTTTTTACCTGACTATAGTTTTGAATTAAGTTATGACCTCCCAATAGATTCAAGTGTTGATACTATGGAATCAATAGATGGTGATTTTTCAAAGAGTAGACGGTTTGAAATAGTTGGAAGAAAAAAAAGAGTGACATATAACGAAGGAGAAAAGTAAAACGCACTACAACAACATATATGTGATCATAGCAGCAAAGTGATCAATCAGATCGTTCTTGTATATTTGGTAAGGTGCAATGCTTGCAAAAAGGAAAAGTTAGCAACCAATGCACAGAAAAACCGAAAAGCAAGGTAACATTTTTATCTGCTACGACACATATATTAAACGTTATAGCCAATCAAAATTAAATATGAAAATAAAATTATCAGTTCTCCTTTTTATTTTAACAATTTTGTCTGTTAAATCTCAAGAAGTAATTAACGAAACGGAAAAAACTCAAACCGAATTTATTGAGTGGAAAGATGTTGAAATTGCTCCACTCTTTAACGATTGTAAAAGAAAAAAGAAAGAGGAAAAAAATAAAAAATGTACAAAAGACAAAATCAACGGTTTTATTCACCGAAAATTAAATACAGAACTGATCTCAAAAGAATTTAAGTCTAGAACGCTAGTTGAGATTAAAAGCGAATTCATAATCAATAGTAACGGAAAAATTGAAAACATAAAAGTGGATGGACCGACAGAAACAGCTATAAATAATGTTTATGAAATATTTAGTTTGCTTCCCAAAATGTCTCCTGGTATGAATAACGGAAAAGCTGTAAATGTGAAATATAAGCATTTTGTTCGCTTTTATACATTTTAAAAAAGGCTATAACACCAAGTATGTGATCATAGCAGTTAAGTGATAACCCAATGGTTCTTGTGTATTTGCTATGGCGCAAAGATTTTATGGAGAGAAAAGTTATAAAATCAGCGCAGAAAATGTCGATGGCTTGGTAACATTTTGCTCTGCTACGACACATACTTATAACGTTAGGCAACATTTGAGAAATGACGAAACAAGAATTTTTATTTCATCTAAAAGGCGCAAGCTTAGTATCATTAAAATTTGCGGAAAATTATGTGAAAAATAAACTGACAACTGATTTTAAATACAATGTAATTCTCAATGCTTCGACTGACAATCCAAATCTGACCCAATTTGATATTTACCCAGAGGATGATGGAAAAATGAAATTGGATTTTACCGATAATGAAGTTGTCGAATTAATATATCGGAATGGAAAAGTACCAGTATGGATTGACATAAATGTGCTAAAATCGAGCAGGAAAAGTACAACTTTCAATCTACTTTGTTCTGGAAGATATTCGGACGATAAGAAAGAATACTATTATAATGACAATGGTTCTGGTCCATTCGGAATTAAAAGTCCCAAATTACCCATTGGATATAAAGAAGGGCAAAAATTTAAATTAAAATGAGCATCTTAAATTTCTTTAAAAAATTAAGCCGTTCAAAAACTAGCTCTGAATCGGAATGGCTTGTTAAAATTGATAATGATATGATTCTTACTAAAGACTATGAAGGCATAGAAAGGTCATTCAATTATAATGAAATTAAAGAAATTTATATAGAAACTAATGATACAGGCCCTTGGCTGACTGATTTGTGGTGGAGAGTTATTTCTACCAATGGAACTATTCTATCTATCCCTGGTGGTGCTACCGGAGAAAGTGAAATGTTAGAAGAATTTCAAAAATTATCGAATTTTGATAATGAGAAATTTATAACTGCAATGAGTTCAACTGATAACGCCAAGTTCATTTGCTATGAATCAAGTAACGTTGCCTAACACGGTGTATAAAACATAGCTAATAAGTGTTAAACCAGAAGGTTTTGGCTTATTTACAAAGTCCGCCAAATTTTTAATTTGGCTTTTAGAATAAAAAAATTAAAAACAAAACATAAAAATTCGGCTCTGTGTTAATCCGAAAAGTTAGTGTCTTTTTGCACGCTACGTTTCATACACAAGTCCGTTATCAGCAATAAAGCATTTTAAATGAGATATTTAGCCATTGATAGAATTATGTCAAAGGACAACTTGATTGAAAGTAGTGCTCGAATATCTAAAGTTCTGAAAAAGATAATTTCTGACAGGAACGAACTTTCTGCAGAAGAATCTCAAAAGATAGATGAATTAGAAAAAGATATAATAAAAGAGAATGTTTTTAGACTAGTTTCTGTTAGAACTCCAATTGAGGAATTTACTCCTGTAAAATTCGATATGATATTTGATTATGAGAATCTGAATGATACGGAAACTGTTAATTTGACTGTTTCTCATATTTTGCTGAGGAACTATTATTTAATGCAATTCCCTCTAGGTCACCATTGCGAAATTATCGTTAGTTGCGAATCCGGAAAACCTAAACTTTTTGAAAAATTAATGACTGATGATTATGACTCTATAAAAATTGGATTTTGTAATCAATCCGATTGGAAAAATATAAAAAACCAGCTAATGGAATCTAAAGTGGAATTTGAAAAATGGAAAATAAAACAAAATATTTAAAAAAGCTGATAACAACATATATGTGATCATAGCAACTAAGTGATTGATCGAAAGGTTGTTGTATTTTTGGTAAGGCGCAATGTTTGCAAAAAGTAAAAGTTAGCAACCAATGCGCAGAAAAATCGAAAAGCAGGGTAACATTTTGCCCTGCTACGACACATATATTAAACGTTGGCAACAATACAAGCAAATGAAAAGATTCATATTAATACTAACAATTTTATTAACCGTAAAATCTTATGGTCAAATAATAAATGATGAATCTTATTTGGACTTGAGTTTTTTGAAATTTAAGACTGAATTGCTTAATTGTGTTATTCAAAAAGACACTTTAAAATTAAAAGAGTTTTTGGCAGAAAGAGTATTTGAAAGTAAAGATGGTTGTGGATATCCAGGTTGCACTAAAGATGAACTAATAAAATATTACTTCATAGAAAATCCTGAAGATTCTTGGAAAGATATGTTAACTATTTTAAGGTTTAGATTTAGCAGACTGGAGGATAAAAACCCTGAAAACATTATCCCACACGATAAAATAATCTTTCAAGGTCCTTCTTATTTAAAAAAAATAGATACCGATAATGAGCTTCTAATTTTAGCTGAAAACGTAAATATTAGAAAACAACCGAACTTAAAATCTGAGATTATAAGGACAACGTCATACGAAGTTTTCAAATGTGATTGTAATATTTTGACAATGACAAATAAAACCTATCAAACTGTAGATGGAATTAATTGGATTGAAATAAAATTAAGTAAAAATGAAACTGGATATGTATCATCTAAATTCACTTCTTATGACTTAATAAAAGAAATGACAATTGCCAAAATAAATGGAGAATGGAAAATAATATCTTGGTTTCAATCACCCGGATGTTAATAACTGTTGCCAACACGGTGTATAAAACATAGCTAATAAAGGCTTAATCGAAAGGTTTGTGTATATTTAGAAAGTCCGCCAAATTTTTAATTTGGCTTTTAAAAAAGAGAAAATTAAAAACAAAATATAAAAATTCGGCTCTGTGTTAATCCGAAAAGTTAGTGTCCATTTATACGCTACGTTTCATACACAAGTCCGTTGCCAGTAATTATAAAAAATGAACGAAATTGAATATGATTTAGAGAAAATATCAAATAATTTCACCGAAATTTTAGAAGAGTTTCAAAAATTAGAATATGAATACAATTTGAATTTCATAAATCATAAATTATTTAATTTCCGAACTTCATACCTTGCTCCCGCTTATCATTTAAATCGCTTTGATAAGGCAACTAACGAATTCTTTAAAATTGATTTACCTAATTCGATAAAAAAAGGAGTAATTGATGAAAATGATATGAGTTTATTAGCTATTAAACTTCATTTAGAATTCAATTCAGTAATCTATTCAATCAAAATGTCTTTAGACAGGATTGTGTTTTTTATGTCTAAATTTTATAAAGGGATTACTCCTCACAATACATTTGGTAGAATTAATGAGAATGGAAAACCTAAGTCAATGATGGCTGAAGTAGTTCGATTAAAAGATTCTGATAAAATAATGGCTCTGATTCTTAAAAACTATAACGAATGGATATCTGACGCTGTAAAACCTAGAGATACAATAACTCATTACGAAAATTTGACATTGAGTTTTTTAGAAATGGATAACTCAGAGTTTACTCCTGTATTTAGCCATCGAGAAAAAGGAATAAATAGTTTTGGAAGAGAAGAGTTAAAGAAATATATCGATAATTGGTATTTGTTTATCAATAGGCTTTTGGAATTAATATTGAGTGAAAAAATAAAAACTACTGGCAACAATGTATATAAAAAATAGGGCTTTTGTGTTAACCCCAAAGTTCTGTGTCTATTTACAAAGTCCGCTAAATATAAAATTTGGTATTTAAGAGTAGAATAAAAACAAAATATTTATATTTAGCTAAGTGTAAAACCCGAATTATAGTGTTTATCAACCGCCCTACTTTTCATATACAAGACCGTTATGGGGCATACTGTAGCTCTGAAAATCAAAACGCAACGTCTGACAAAACTCGCTCGGATGGANGCTAATTACGATAAAACTGACAAAAAAGGAGTCTGTGATTTTTGAGTTTGGTTAAGGATAGCTTCCATGGCAGCAAAGCGATCGTGTGAAAATAACAACATATTGAGGAATCATTACGCAATCAATCATCGCTATGCTGCGGTTTACTTGCAAAGTGTAGGCTTGTAAAAATGGTACGCCCCATAACACGGTGTATAAAATTATGGCAAGTTTTGGGAGGAATCGAAAGGTCATTTTCTGTTTGTAATGGCGTTAAATTTTCATAAGTTTGAAAAAGATATAAAAACAAACGCAGCTAGGAGTTATGGTTTGAGTGTATTTGCGCTGCCACAATTTATACACGCAGCGTTGGCAAACATTATGAATCTAACTCTAAAATTAATTAAAACAACAAGTTTATTAATATCAACTATTTGTTTGTTCTTATTGATTATTAGCAATAAGACTGGAGAAAGAGGAATGATTGTTATAATATTAATACCTCTAATAATTATTTTCTTTTCAATATTCTTTTTAGCCAGTAGAAAATTGAAGAAAGAAGAAATTAAAGGTACTGAAATTTTAAGTCCTGAACTAATAGATTATATTTATAAATATCATCAAGGTTTTTTTAATAACATAGAGAACAAAGCAATGAATCACTATGTTACAAAAATGAAATTTAAAAATTATGAAAACAACATACCTCCTGAATTTAAAAAACTAATAACTGATGATAAGAAAGCTTTAGGTTTATTAAAAAAAGGATACAAAAGGTTTGTTAAAAATACAGCGGAAAGAATTTACAAAGAACACAGAAAAGAGTTAAATCTAAACTTATGCCCAAAATGTAACAAAATAGCAAGAACTCCTCAAGCCAAGCAGTGTAGATTTTGTAGTTATGATTGGCATTGAGAAAAAAACGATTTGCCAACACGGTGTATAAAACATAGCTAATAAGTGCTTAACCGAAAGGTTGGTGTATATTTAGAAAGTCTGCCAAATTTTTAATTTGGCTTTTAAAAAGAGAAAAATTAAAAACAAAATATAAAAATTTGGCTCTGTGCTAATCCGAAAAGTTAGTGTCTTTTTGTACGCTACGTTCCATACACAAGTACGTTGGGCGTAATTGTAGAAACGAAAAGCCGTACTCAAGAACTTTTGTGTTTTCCCATTTCTTGTTTAATAATCTTCAAATCATTAAAATTAAGGTTGAACCATTCACCTCTTGTTTTTTTACTTTCAAACAACTTATGTAGCCTTTTCTCTTCTGAGATTGGAGCTATCCAAGTTGTTATTAAATCCCATTCAGGATTTATACCTTGAAGTGTTTTTTCTCTTAATTTGGGATTTATGCTTTGTCCTATTTTTATCAGGTTATTTTTAGAGTCTAGCAATAAATAAACTTTTTTTGATTTAGAACTATCAACATCTACATTATCTATATTTTCATCAAAAAACCATCTATAAACACTTAACTTGTCTAATGTAGGAAAACTAATAAATCCTTTACTACTTAAAGGAGCCATTCCGACTGATCCTTTTGGAAGATCCTTAATTTCATTTCCAAGAGTAAAAAAGCCCATCTTTTCAAAGACACTTCGTAATTGATTCTGTAAACAATTAAAAACATCAACAATATCTTTATGAGGATATTTGTCACAAATCAATTTGCAGAATTCGATTGTGAAGGAAGTTCTCGTATTTAAATTAAGACTTAAACTTAATAGAAGAGCTAAGCCACTTAATTCATATTTATGATCTATATAAAAAATTAAATATTCAATTTGATCTTTATCGTCATAAATATGTACTCCATAACATTGATTTGATAGATGGGAAATTACATTGTTAATAGGCCCATTATCTTGTTTATTTAGTAAATAAATAGCATCTCTGTCTAAATCATAACAGAACTCATCAAAATAAGAGTTAATATCTACCATATTCTAAATAATAGTAATTGATCATATCAACTTTTTAAAAGTTCAGAAATAGAAATTTCCAAACCATCAGCAATTTTCATTAAAGTAAGTAAGCGAGGGTTTGTTCTACCCTTTTCAATCATATACAATTGAGTTCTGCCAATCTCACAATCAAAAGCAAATGATTTTTGGTCAATATCCTTTTCTTCTCGTAGTTGCTTGATTTTAGCACCTAATTTTTGGAAATATTTTGATTCTTTCGTGTTCACTATACCGAATTTCGATAAATTATTTATATCTTGTGTTCGGTATAACGAACAAAACTTCAGTGAGCCGATTTAGAAAGCTAAAAATCTATCAAAAACACCAACCTCGTGAATGGAGCAAATATGCAGTTGTTCCTGAAATTCGGCTTGAGGGGAAATGGTTGAGAGAACTTGGATTTGAAATCGGAAAAGAAATTGAAATTAAACAAAAAAAAATAAGTTGACTATTAAACTGATTGACAAAAAAGAAGAAAAATAACTACGCCCAACAAGGTATAAAAAACATAGGGCGTTTAGTGATAACAGAAAGGTCTGTGATTATTTGCAAAGTCGCCAAATATAAAATTTGGCGTTTAAGACAAAAAAGATAAAAGCAAAATATTATATTTGGCTTAGTATCAATCAGAAACGTATTGCTTATCAGTTGCCCTACGTTTCTTATACTGAACGTTAGGGGGCATACTCCAACTCTGAAAAGCAATCCGCAATCTAAACTTTAAACGGAATTTAGGGCAGTCCATTTTTGCAATGGTCTGTGACCGATCCAAAGTAAAAAAGCGATGAAAAAACCACAAAAATGGAGTGTTTAGGAGCAAAACGTGCTAAAAAATCGCTTTTTTAGGGTAAATCACGAAAAGTTAACGGAATTAAAGCCTGTGATTTTCTGGTTTGGTAAGTAATTGATCCAAAGGCAGCAAAGTGATCGCAGGGGGAAATACAATTATTGAGGAACAACAACGCAAACAGATATCACTTTACTGCGGTGTATTAGCAAAGTTTAGGCCTGTAAAAGTGGTACGCCCCATAACAAGCTGTATGAAATCAGGGCAGTTATGGTGTGCCCAAAGGTAGTTTTATGTTTGCAATGGCGCTAATTTTTAATAGGTTTGTAAAAAAGAAATCAAAAACAAGCGCGGCTGGATCGAATGGGCAAGGCTATTTTGCAAGCCCCGATTCATACAGTCAG
>NZ_KQ474114.1 GCF_001401755.1 Aquimarina longa SW024 | reverse complement strand
AAAATCAATAAGGGCAATGATTATTAGCGATTTATGTTTATTAGTGTTATTTAATGTATCAATCTATTAGAACTTTAAGACCTGTGAGGTTTAATGTGAGGTTTAATTAGTATAAAATCACCATTTCAATTCGCCATAATTTTTTCTCAAATATTCTTTAACGACTGCTATATCATCCTTAGCGGTTAAATCAGGAACATGCTCAGAAAAAGGAATCCCAAGAACAGAATTAGGGTGTGTGCTTAACATATTTAGTAAAGCTGTTGGCAACTCTTTTTCATCTCTTTCGGGATGTATGGGACAGTTTTTTAGATCGTTAAATAGCATAGCTCCATTGAACTTAAAAACATTCATACTTACCCTTAGTTTTCCTGATGAATCTCTATAACCCTCTACTTCTTCTGCCTTCGGTTTTTCTATGATATCTAATAATATACCTTCTTTCTCTAACTTTGCTAAAGCAAATCGAGAGATTCTTTCGGATGAAAATTCTAAAGCATCACGCGAGTAGCTTATAAAAGCATTTTCACTTTTTACTGTTCTTAATGCCTGTAATGCTTCGTATGAATATAAATTATCGCTATTACAAACAGTATAATATTGCTCGCTTAACTCTGGGTATTGTTCTACTACCTGATATAAAGCATCTGCTGTTCCAAATGGTTTAATTCTTCCTTCAGGAATATACTGGATAGCAAATGAAATAGTTAAACCTTTAAAAGTATTTCCTTTATCTTTTTTTCCATAAAACTCTTTAAAAAGTTCTCCTTGCTCACTAATAACAATATATATGTTTGTATACCCTGCTCGTTTAGCATTATATAAAAGATAATCCATCATTGGTCTCCCATCTTTACCCACACCAATGAGTCCTTTACTTCTTTTATTTGCTTGTGTAATTTCCTCTTCAGACAAGTTCTTAGACATTGACTGTTTCTTCATTCTCGAAGAAGCTCCTCCAGCTAATATGATCAAATTTTCATGCATCTCTAAAATAATTTTTTATGTATAATATCTGGGTTATTTAAAATCCTAGCTCCTTTATCAACATTGACTCTATAAGCATCTTTACCACCAGCATCTATAATAGCATTAATGATTTTTTGTTCTTTTCCTTCTGAAGCTAAAACAACAATACTCCCTCCTCTACCAGAACCAACTATTTTAGCCCCATATGCTCCTGCATCTAACGCACTATCTATCATATTGTCTATTTTGGGAACTGTTATTTTTAAAACATCTCTTAGAATTTGATGATGTTCATTCATTAAACTACCAAGTTCTTCAAAATCTATATGTTTTCTTTTTAGTACTCTAAGTGCCTTTTGTGTAATATCATGGTTAGATATGGCTGCATATAAGTATGGATAGAGTCTATCTGGTAAATAATTCTGTAATGTATCTAGATCTTTTTTTTGAGCTTTTTGTATATCAAAGTCCTTGTCAGTCTCTTTAATTTTATGAATTGCTAACCAAGCTTTTTCTTTTAACTCTTTTAAGACTCCTATTGTTTCTTTTGGAATACCAGACTCTCCAATAATTAAACCTTTTATAGGTTTATGTATTAGTTCATAATTAAAGTCATTACCTGTTTCTAAATATAATACATTACCCAAACCGATACTATATTGATCCATTTTCCCTCCGGGTGACCCTTGCTCTAAGACTTCAGCTTCATATGCTATTTGTGAAACATATTCTGGCGTAACTGAGTTTCTAGAACCAAAAGCTTCTAATAGAAATTTTATCCAAGAAACAACTACTGCCGAAGAACTCGATATGCCTGCATTTATTGGTAAATTACCTGAGATCGTAATATCAAAACCCCTATCTGGTATACAACCATATTCTTTTACAACTTTCAACACTGACAACAGATGATCTCCCTTTTCAATGTCATTAATTGTGTTATTAATAAAAATATTTCTTTCTTTATCAATATCAGGTGTTCTAATATTAAAAATAGTACTATTATTCTCTTCTGCAACTAATTTAATATATCTATCAATTGCACAAGCAATAATAGGTAACCCAATATAGTCTTGATGATCTCCAAACAAACATGTTCTACCTGGCGCAATTGAAACTATTTTCTTTTTCATAAAACTAAAAATTAAACAATTGTATTACAAAACTTATCACTACTTATAAATATACAATTACACATCTTAACATGGCGAATATAATTATGAGTTTTCTGAAAAACAAGGAAAAAATTACAAAATGTGCTCGAGCACATATATTTAGTGTTATCGTACACAGTAAACATAAAAAATAACCTATATATTTGAATTATCATTGATTTTTGGGTTCATGATTTAAAAAAATATGGAAAATAAAAAATATACGATAAAAGATATTGCGGATCTAGCTGGTGTCTCAAAAGGAACAGTAGATAGAGTTTTACATAATCGTGGAAGAGTTTCAGAAAAAGCATTAGAGTCCGTTAACAATGTTCTTGATAAGATTGATTATCAACCTAATATTATTGCTAGAAATCTAAAAAATAATAAAACTTATCATATTTGTATCGTTATTCCAGATCCAAAAAAAGATGAATATTGGAAGCCCTGTATTGATGGTATTGATGAGGCTGTAACAAAATACCGCTCACTAGGCATATCTACAGAAACTTTTTTTTACAACCCTACTTCCACGCATTCGTTTCTAAATACCTGTAATAAGGTATTAGACCAAAAACCTGATGCTGTTCTGCTTCCTCCTTTATTTCATACTCAAACAGTGCAAATGATCGACGAGTACAATTCTAAAGGTATACTTGTTTGTACTTTTAATGATCAAATAAATGCTAAAACTGTTAAAGGCTATGTAGGACAAGACTTATATAAAAGTGGTAGAATAGGAGCACAGTTAATGGAAACAATTACCTCTACAGCAGCAGAATTAGTAATCATTCATGTAGATGAAACTTTTAATAACTCCATCCATATGCAAGAAAAAGAAAAAGGTTTTAGAAGTTATTTTGAGAAAACAAATGATACGAAGCACAATATAACAACTCTAAAAATAAAACATTTTGATCTTGATAATACCATTGTAGAATATTTAAATACTAACCCTAAAACAGAGGGCATATTCGTAACCACCTCTAAATCTTTTAAAATTGCTCAGGTTTTATCAAATATACCTACAGCTTCCTTAAAAATTATTGGATATGATCTTTTAGAAGAAAACATAAAGTATCTAGAAAATAAAAAAATTGATTACCTAATTCATCAAAACCCTAAACAACAGGCATATCTCAGTATTATTTATATTGCTGAACATTTCTTATTCAATAAAAGTATTCCTAAAAAAAAACTGCTTCCTATAAACATTATTAATTCTGAAAATATAGAGACATATTTGGAATACTAAATACTATGAGTCTTTAGAATTTAAAACTCCTATAGAAGTTGAATAAGAATTTTATAAACTTAAAAATGCAGCATAGGTCTTAGAAAAATTGTCTGAATTTCTCTTGCAAGTCCATTTCCAAGATGATCTTTAAACTGGTATACATATTTATACCCATCAGCTTCTTTTTCTACATAACCCTCTGGGTGGTTAAAGAACTCCAAGTTACCATTCTTATAGACATAATTACCTGAATATTCAGTCTCTGTTAATGAACCTCCCTCTGTCGCAATCTTTTTTAGTTTTGCGCCAGTGGCGTCGTAAATATAAGAAATAGTTCCGGGTTACCTTATCGATAAAAAGGTAGCTAAACTATACAAAGAATAAATCTTCTTATAATAAAAAAACCAGCTACATCGCTGTAACTGGTTCTCATCTTTATTTCTTACTCTTACTACTACGAAGTCGGGAGACATTCGTAGAGCATCACTCTTCGAAGAGCGGGAAGCAAAACATGCCAGAGCTGTAGCCAAAAAGTTCTGTCCAGAAGATGCCATAGTTACTATTACCACCACTAAACAAAACAAAGACCAGTACGCAAGATACATTGCAGAAGTAACCTACAACGATACTAATATGTCTGATTATTTGATTGATAAAGATGTAGCTAAACTTTGGAAAGGGTAATAGTATAAAACAATAAACCCACAACATTACTGCTATGGGTCTTTCTTTTATTACTTACTTATTGCTTCGAAGTTATAAACTTCGAAGAGCTGGAGGGCGCATAATTTACTTACATTTCCAAATCTGAGAATCGGCTATTTTGTATGATCCGTTTTGAGATTTAATCAACCAAGATGAAAAATCTTCAAAACTTAGAGTTGACTTGTCAGAAAAACTACTTAAATCAATAGAAAGACCTGTTTTAGACAATAAACCTTTTTTATTAGCCATTAAGAGAAAAACAACCTTATTATTAATGGTCGTAGTGTAAATTTTTCTTTTTTTAGGATCAATTAACTCTATCAGGTTTGCAATCCGTCCTTCAGAAACCACTATAGATTCAGATTCTTTAAAATCAATATACCAATCGATACTTTTCTTGATATTTTTACAAGAATTTTTATCTATAATAATATTTTCTAATAACTTAACTAATCCTAAATCATTAAAGAAAACTAATTCAGAATTATACTTTAATTGATCTTCTTTATTCTGAGCACAACCTATTAAACTAGAAAGAAGTATCACAGATACTGCTAAAAATAATTTAGACTTGAACTTTAAATATTTCATAATTAATTTGTTATAATAATTTCTTCTAATTCAAAACTTGCCGAGTTTTCATTATAATCTTTATATTGTTTAAGGAAAGCTGAATAGATCTCAAATCTAGTATTAATTCCTGCTCTTCTTTTAATAACACCTGCTGAAGTAGTATCTCCCGAAGATGGTGCTAAATAAGGATCTGGATGGGTAAAAAAGCGTACTCATAAAAAAACCACCTCAATATATGAAGTGGCTTTAATCTATTGTTAATCAAGCTTGGATTGCAAATCCGAGCTATCTGGTTTATTCTCTTAATCTACTGCGTCTAATAAACTTAGATCTTCCCAAACATCAATATAGTTATCATTATCCGCTACCAAAAATCTCCAACCTGGTTCAAGACCTAAAAACTTTATTATACTTGGATAAGTCTCTATTAAATGATGTAAATGAACTGGTTCAAAGAAAGTGTCATCACTTTTGTCAAAATCTTCTCCTGACCAAATATACCAACCTGTTGTTTGGTCATACACAGGGTGACGTAAACCATTAATAATATTTTTTTTAGGATCAAACCCTCTTCCTAATCCTATAAACATTTCCCAATCAGCTTCTACATAATTCGCGTCATATTTAACACAAATTGCCTTTTGTTCTTCTATATACCTATTAATTAAATCCATGTTCTTTCTTTTTTTGCTTTGAATACCTACTCATAGCGGCACCTTCTTGGTTTGAACAAGTAGAGCATTCTGGCTGTATAGCACTATTACTTCTCATATTTGTTTTATCTATCGTTCCAGTTTCGTAGTATTCCTCTACTAGTGCTTTTTTGTATCCCGCTATATATTTATCTGAGGTATTACCACATTTTGCACAACCTGTTTTTTTCCCTACTTCATTTACATATTTTCGCATAGATGAAGTAGTTGCATTAGATGGTCTTTTATAGGGTTTAGTAATATTAGGTTTACTTATTGCTTTACCCGTATTCTTACTAGTAGAAACGAGCCCCTTGGATTTACTAACAACATTTACACTTTTAGTTACACTAGATGCAACACCATCTGTAGCTACGGCTGCTGCAACATCAATAGCGACTCCAGCTCCCATAACCCTAACAGCATTAGCTCTACTTAAACCTTCTTATTTGATCTATTGAGGAATTAACCGATTTACCAATAGCATTACCTACACCTGCTAAATCTCCATTACCCGCAGCTCTTACACCATTTCCTAAATTTTCATTATTACTTATGTTGGTTAAAGCGGCAGCTACATTTTGAGCAGCACTTCTACTGGCAACGGTTTTAAGAGAATTCCATAAACTTTTTGCTTTACGGACTACTGCAATTCTAACACTTTGAGCATTACTAATTGGAATAGCATCCCCAGCACTGCCACAATCACCATTTGGACATGGCATCATCCCATCGGGGTCTAAAAAGAAAATCGGATTATCAAAAGCATAGTTATAAGGAGAGTGTCTACGCATTGCTTCGGCTAATGGGTCAAGGTTCATCCATCTACCCAATGCAGGATCATAGTTTCTAGCTGTAATATCAAGCCATTCTAAATCAAGTTCTGATTGTTCTTCTGCTCCTCCAAAACCATAGTTGTGGTTTCTACCACGCACAGTTTCATTAATTCCATGCATTTTTAACCCAAAGGGATAGTAGTTTTTCTCTTGTACAATTTCACTTTGAGAGATAGAACCATTTTTATAAACATAATTACCTGCATACGCTGTCTCTGTTAATGAACCTCCCTCTGTTGCAATCTTTTTTAGTTTTGCGCCAGTAGCATCGTAAATATAAGAAATAGTTCTGGGTTACCTTATCAATAAAAAGGTAGCTAAACTATAGAAAGAATAAATCTTCTTATAATAAAAAAACCAGCTACATCAATGTAACTGGTTCTTAATATTTATAAATCCGTTTTTGATCATTCCGCTAAGTCAGGAGACTTTGCGAAGCGGTTATGTTGTAAATTTCTACCAACTACGACCTTTATACAAAACTTTGCCGTTTTTTTTAAACTCTACTTTAAATACATTATCATAAATTGGATTCAAAGCTTTTCTAGTAAACGGCTTTTCTTTTGATTCTGTTTTTAGCCTCTCTAAGATTATTCCCTTTGACTCCGCAGAACCAAAAAAGGCATCTGTATCAAAAATTAATGGATATAGTTTTTTATCTACGACTACCTTTCTGTTAGTTCTCGTTTTCCAAAAGATATCCGATTCTGAAACAAAAATTGTAAAATTATCATTTTCTTGAGCTAGCTCTAGGTAAAGGTCTTTATTCTTTAGACCTGATACATGAGCTTTTAAAATATTCTCAACTTCTAATGGAAGTACATAAACTATAATATCATCATTAGAATTTTCAACTACTGTTTGTACGGTTGTACAACCTGCTAGTGCAATGAACGATATTATTATATATAGATTTTTCATTGGTTTCTTTTAATATATCTTGATAACGCATCGGCACCAACGTTCTGATTGTTTGTGGTTCCGATAAAATTCGTTTGATTTCCGTCTGACGTTCGATGCATTGCAGGACCCGCGCCTCCAACAAATGGAGATGGTAATGATATGGCAGGGGTTCCTTTATAAGAATCGATAGAATAAATAGTTGTGCCTGTACTTTGTGCAGTATTCCTATCTGTTTGAGAGGTACCAGGTATATTCACTTTACCAGGATCTGAAGTTTTATTATGAGAATGTACCTGACCTAATAAAACATTTTGGCTACCACCAATTGTCAATACACCGTCTCTTCTTTGCTCACTCGCCATAGTTGTTTGACCATCAACCCCATCAGCACCTCTTGAAGAAGTAACAACTCCTGTTGGATTACCAGCACTTTTAGAATCGATATTCAATGTTATATAAGCTTGCCTTTCTGCTGACTGATCTACTACAGTCTCATTATTTACATTATTAATATCATTCTGTATAGTTGCCTGATCTATTGTAACTACATTGCTCAAGGATTGCAATTGATCCGTAGCCTTCATAGAGGTTGTTCCATTATTTTGAGATTTAACATCTGCAAAATCATCCGCATATATAACTCGTACATTATTTGTAACAGCTCCATCTTGCCCTAAATAATTTCCATTCTGATCTAAATAGTGATCTAAAGGCATCATCCCATCGGGATCTATAAAATAGATAGGATTATCAAACGCATAATTATAAGGGGAGTGTCTACGCATTGCTTCGGCTAATGGATCTAAATTCATCCATCTGCCCAGTGCAGGGTCGTAGTTTCTGGCAGAGAAGTCCAACCACTCCAGACCAAGCTCGTCTTGTTCCTCTTTCCCGTTAAACCCATAGTTATGTTTTCTGCCTGATATTGTGTTATTGTATCCTTTATGTTGTAGTCCAAAGGGATAATAATTTTTCTCTTCTACGATCTCAGAAGTAGTGATTGTACCGTCTTTATCAGCATCCTTGTATGAGAGTCTAATATTCCCTAAATGGTCTTTGTATTGATACACATATTTATACCCATCAGCTTCTTTCTCTACAATACCTTCTGGGTGGTTGAAGAACTCCAGAGTACCATTTTTATAGACGAAATTACCTGCATACGCTGTCTCTGTTAATGAACCTCCCTCTGTTGCAATCTTTTTTAGTTTTGCGCCAGTAGCATCGTAAATATAAGAAATAGTTCCGGTATGTTTGCTATTATTTATGGTAACTGTTGTAGGCAGATTTAAATGATTATAGGTAATCCCTGTAATTCCTTTATTACGGTCAATGGTCATATTACCATTGCTATCATACTCAAAATCATCAATGGCATTCCTACTTTCNGTTTCTAGTTAAGCTTTCTATATTACCCATTTTATCATAAGTAACATTGTTTAGGTCATAGTTCCCATCATTACTTATAGCGCTATTGATTCTATTTAAAGCATCATAACTATACTTATAGTATCGCTGGGTATGATCATTAGCGGTTTGCCATTGGGTTTCGGATATATTTCCATTAAATAGCGGTGTAGCCCCGTGTTCTGGGGTATTATAATTGATCTTAAAGCCAAATAAATCTCCATTAGCTGTTGTCCCTTCGTTTATAGCTTGTAACCAACCTCTAATATTATAAGTGTAGTTTACAGTTTGCAGGTTTTTTCTTTCAGTATTGTCAACGCTTTTTGCAGCGCTATCAACGATTCCAAAGTTTTTGATTTGATGTTGTTTACTATATATAGAGAGGTCTCCATATAAAACAGCTGTAGAGGCTGTAGCAGAAGTATAGAATACTTCTCCATTTTTTTTGTAAAAAATCGTACTCCCAATACGTTCTACTCTAAAAACATCTCCTATAGTATAGGTTCCAAAATTCCCTTTACCTGCTGGACCTTCATATATCCCAACACTGCCATTATTAGCGAGAGCTATTGCATATTTTATACTATTATAATGAGAACTGGTATTCTGAGTTGATAAGCCCGCCATTAGAATAGAGCTTGCCGAAGTAGCTTCGTATTCTACATAACCATCGCCAGAAAAACCGGTACTGGTAATCACCCCTGCATTACTCCAACTGTCATTGGCTGTTTTAGTGATGATATTACCCGATACTGCTACACCAACAATGTTTTTATATCCAATACTCTTAGCATTATTACTTACAGAATTTCCTGATCCGATATCTTTACTGACCAATTGCCCCAATGCATCATAGGTATTGGATACAATAACTTCTGGGGATTGCGAATTGATCTTCTGAGTTTGTGTCAGCAATCTCCCCATATGATCATAGGTAAAGGTATCAATGGTTACAATTGCTGTATTGCTATCTTTAGTATGGGTGGTTTTGGTTTCTTCTACTTTACCTCCAAAATCTAATTTACTTTCTACTACATCTGTAGTGTTTAAGTACTCATTTTTACTCGCTACATAGATAGGTCGTGCTTTACCATCATAATAGGTTACTGTTGTGATCCAATCTGTAGTTCCTAATACTTTTATTGTACTACCGGTAGCTAAGGATCTGGTTTTGCTAGTAACAGCATTTCCATAAATCGTATTTGGATTAGAAAATTCAGAAGCTGGTGTAGTTCCTAAAAAGCTATACGTATCATAATAATTAATAGTTAAGACTTCTGCTGTAGCTGTTTTTGGATATCCACCATCATTATAATACATCGATACTCCCCCGATGGTAATAGCATTCTGAGGTGTTACCCAAAGAGGATCATTATACGCTGTGGCTTCAGTTTGTAATACCTTTCTATCTTTATCTACAATCGTAATTTTACCGGTATAGGCTACTCTCCCTAATGCATCATACTTGGTAAACAACCAAGCGTTTTGTGCTTCTAATATCGCATCTTGGGTTAGGATTGGTTGATCTAGATTGTTGTATATAATAGACTCCCATCCTTTACCAGGGATTTTCTTTTCTACCAGTCGATTTCTGTAATCATATTTATATTGGTAGCACAATTCTGATAATTCGGTTGCATCTACGCCATCATTAGTATCGACTTTAGGTGGCAGTACGAATGATAGATTCCCATAGATATCATACACATAATAGGTATCATGAGCGATATTATCGGCATAGGTTCGTTTTAGAATTACCTGTCCTTGTTTATTTTTATACTCTTTGGTGGTATGATCATTAAGATTAGTTTGATTTGGGCTCCAGTTTTCGTCTTTAGTACTGCTTACATATAACGTATTGGCAAGATATCCAGAGTTTCTTTTTTGTAATTCTGGTTGTTCTGAATTATTTGCTGCAAAGGTTACATAAAAATGAGGAATTGTATTGTCTACATTAGCTGTCCAATCAAATTTAATAGTGTGATCTGTATCACTGTTCTTATCTACTTTCCATGCTTTTCCGGGTGCG
>NZ_AVQK01000048.1 GCF_001401755.1 Aquimarina longa SW024 | reverse complement strand
TTTCCTGAGTTGACATTACAGTATGCTGATTATGCTTTATGGCAACGTTCTTATGTTGATGGATCGGTGTTAGATGCTCAGTTATCGTATTGGGAGGAGAAGTTATCTGATGTTTCTCCATTAGTTTTACCTACGGATTATGCTCGTCCTTCTGTACAGAGTAGTGAGGGTTGTGGTCTTGAGTTTGAGTTAGACAAGGAGTTGTGTGTTGATTTGGCATTGTTAAGTAAGCAAGAGGGAGTTACAATGTTTATGTTATTGCTATCAGGCTTTAAGGTCTTGTTATCACGATATAGTGGTCAGGATGATATTTGTGTAGGTACTCCTATTGCCAATAGAACACAATCGGATTTAGAGGGTATGATTGGTTTCTTTGTCAATACATTAGCCTTGCGTAGTGATTTAAGTGGAGATCCAACGTTTAGGGAGGTATTATCTCGTGTTAAGGAAACAACCTTAGGAGGGTATGATCATCAATTAACGCCTTTTGAGAAAGTAGTAGATCGTATAGTTCATACTCGTGATATGAGTATGTCTCCTTTGTTTCAGGTTATGTTTGCATTAGAGAATATACCAGAGGAAGAAAATTTAACACTAAACGACTTAAAAATATCCCATTATGAACATGAAGGAAGGACTTCTAAGTTTGATTTGATGTTTATAGCTGAAGAAAATGAGTCAGGAATTACATTTGATATAGAGTATTGTACTGCTTTATTTACAGAAGCTACGATACGCCGTATGTTGGTTCATTATCAAGAATTATTACGTAGTATTGTTTTGGATTGCAGTCAACCCATCTCTAAGTTGTCTTTACTGTCAGAGGTAGAGCGATTAAAAGTTACAGAAGATTTTAATGCCACGGATTTAGATTATTCAGAGGATGATCATCTTATCGATGTCTTTAGATCTCAGGCTTCTAAAACCCCAGATCGAGTAGCTTTAGAATCAGGAGATGCATTGTTAACATATGGAGAATTAGAAGATGCTTCTAACAGGATGGTTACATACTTAGATTCAGAAGGTGTTGAGTCAGGTACCCATGTAGGAATTTTATTCGATAGAGATTTTGATATGCTTATCAGTATGTTAGGAATACTAAAACGGGGTTGTGCTTATGTTCCTTTAGATGCTTCTTTACCAATGGATCGTTTGACTCATATTATTGAAGATTCAGGGATCACCCATATTTTATATGCAGATGAATCATTACGATCATCGATAGGGGTTTCAGGAATTCGTTATTTATCAACTACTGCGCTTTCAGATTATGTAGCTAGCAAAGAATACTTTAGCCGTGATCACGATAGTATTGCCTATATTATGTATACTTCGGGTAGTACAGGAATTCCTAAAGGTATTTTAATTACTGATAGTAATATTCTAACGTTAATTAATGATCCCGGAGCGATTCAGATTAAATCTACGGATCGTGTTCTTCAATGGTCTAACTATGCTTTTGATGGTTCGACCTATGAGATCTATGGAAGCCTTTTAGGTGGAGCAAGTCTTCGTTTGATTTCTAAATCTGTAGCTTCAGATGCGATTGCATTAAGCGATGAGATTTCTTCTAAAGAAGTGAGTGTTGTATTTATGACCACTGCATTATTCAATTCCATGGTAGATTATGGACTTCCTAATTTTTCGAGTTTACGATTATTATTATTTGGTGGGGAACAGATTTCATTGCCTCATGCTCGCAAAGCATTAGCTATTTTAGGACCAGATCGTTTGATTCATGTGTATGGACCAACTGAGACTACGGTTTATGCTACCTATTACCCAATCAATACTATTTCAGATACAGCGTATACGGTTCCTATCGGTTATCCATTATCGAATACACGTACTTATATTTTGAGTAGTTCTCAGGAAGTTTTACCAATAGGAGTTAGTGGCGAGTTATGTATTTCGGGTACAGGACTTGCTAAAGGATACTTGAATAGAGAAGATTTAACTAAGGAGCAGTTTATTGCTCATCCATTTAAAGAAGGAGAGCGTTTATATAAGACAGGTGATTTAGCCCGATGGTTACCTGATGGTAGTATAGAGTTTGTAGGCAGGATTGATCATCAGGTTAAGATTCGGGGGTATCGAATAGAATTAGGAGAGATTGAGAATGTTTTATCGTCTCATCCTTTGATTAGTAGTAGTTGTGTTGTTGCCCATACGGATACCTCGAATAACAAGAGACTGGTTGGTTATATTGTCTCAGAGGATGAATTGAATAAAGAAGAAACCTATGATTATTTAAAGAGCAGGCTTCCAGAATATATGATTCCACAGTTATGGGTGAATTTAGACGTTATGCCAATTACTAATAATGGTAAGATTAATAGACAATTGTTGCCAGAGCCCGATATGTCTACTTTGTCTACCCAAGAATATGTTGCACCCCGAAGTGATAGGGAGAAACAATTAGTAACTATTTGGCAAGAGTTATTGGGCATTGATCAAATAGGAATACATGATAACTTTTTTGAATTAGGAGGGCATTCTATACTTGTTATACAAATGGTGTCTAGAATTCGTGAAGAAATAAAAATAGAGATTGCAATTAAAGATGTATTTGAATTCAATACTGTAGAAGAACTAGCTTCTTGTATAGAGTTTATAGAATTGGATTTAAATCAAAGTGATACTACAGAAGAATATAATGTAACTATTGAAATATAATTTTAGTGATGGACATAAGTGTTTTAGATATTATAAAAGAAGCAAATAACAAAGGGGTTAAAATAGTACTAGATAAAGGTTCTTTAAGTGTAAAGTCCACTACTGAAATCGACGCTACTTTAATTCAAAAAATAAAAAATAACAAAGCCTCTATAATTGAGTATCTTGAAAAATATCAAGGAAGAAATAAGGTGGCTGTATTAGAAAAGATTACACCTTACAATCGAGATGTTACAAAACATATTCCACTATCTTTTAGTCAAGAACGTTTATGGTTCTTAGATCAACTGCATGGGCGTAGCCAGGAATACCATATTCCGGTCGTATTACGATTAAATGGAGATTTGGATATAACGATTCTAGAAACTTCTCTACGTACAATAATTGATCGGCATGAAGTATTGCGAACAGTAATTTATTCAGAAGAAGGAATTGGATTTCAGAAAATTATCTCTTCTGATGATTGGAGTTTAACTAAAGTAGTATTAGATGAAAAAACAGATGTAGAAGCAGCAATTTTTTCTTTTTTAGAAATTCCTTTTGATTTGTCTAGCGATTATATGCTTCGTGCATGTATTTATGATTTAGGAGAGGATGCCTATGTATTAGCTTTAGTGTTTCATCATATTTCTAGTGATGGTTGGTCACAAAGTATTTTGGTTTCAGAATTCGCAGAATTGTATAGTGCGTTACAATCGGGACAAGAAGCAAAACTCCCAAAGTTATCACTACAGTATTCAGACTATGCTTTGTGGCAGCGAGAATATGTAGATGGAACTGTCTTAGAGAATCAGTTACTATATTGGGAGGATAAATTAAAAAATGTTTCACCATTATTATTACCTACAGATTATGCACGACCATCAGAGCAAAGTAATGCGGGATCTAGCTTTTCTTTTGAATTAGATAAGGAACTAAGTGATGCTCTTAAAGCTCTTTGTAAGGAAGAAGATATTACTCTATTTATGATGTTGTTATCTGCTTTTAAGGTATTGTTGTCACGCTATAGTAATCAGGATGATATCTGTGTAGGTACACCAATTGCCAATAGGACACAATCGGATCTAGAAGGTATTATAGGTTTTTTCGTTAATACCTTGGCATTACGCAGTGATTTGAGTGAAGATCCAAGTTTTAAAGAAGTATTACAACAGGTAAGGAACACTACTTTAGGGGGATATGATCATAATTTAGCTCCTTTTGAAAAAATAGTAGATCGTGTTGCGAAGAAAAGAGATATGAGTATGTCTCCTTTGTTTCAGGTATTATTTGCATTACAAAACGCTCCAGAAGAAGGAAATGTAGATCTAGAAGGGTTATCCTTTAGTCCTTATGAATATACTGAGAAAACTTCTCAATTTGATTTAGTTTTAACAGCAGAAGAAGCTGAATCAGGGATTTCTTTACGAATGGAGTATTGTACAGCATTATTTAAACAGGATACGATCCGGCGTATGATGGTGCATTATAAAAATCTGATAAGTAGTATTGTATCTGATGTTACCCAAAGTATCAGTTCTTTATCGATACTTTCGAGTTCAGACGAGCATCAGCTATTATCAATTTTTAATGCTACAGAGATTAACTATCCATCAGATAAAACTCTTATTGATTTATTTACTGATCAGGTCAATATAGCTCCAGATGCCATCGCACTAGTATTTGAAGAGCGCGAAATGACATATAAAGAATTAGATGAAGCATCTAATCATTTAGCTCATTATCTTTTGTCTGTTCATAATATAGCTTTAGAAGATTTAGTAGGAGTAAAACTAGAACGTAGTGAATGGTTAATTGTAGTAGTATTAGGAGTACTAAAATCAGGAGGTGTTTATTTACCTATTGATCCTAGATATCCAGAGGATCGAATATCTTACATAGAAAAAGATAGTGATTGTAAGATAATTATAGATGAGCCATTTTTAGAATCTTATATACAACAAGATACAAAATATGCTTCGACACTTCCAGAAATAAATATAAAGACAGATAATCTTGCTTATGTTATTTATACTTCGGGTTCTACAGGGAAGCCTAAAGGAGTATTGATTGAACATAAAGGTATTGTTAATACGATTTATTCACAAATAGATGTTTTTACAATTACACCAAATTCAAACTGCCTTCAATTTGCTAGTCAAAGTTTTGATGCTTCAATTTCAGAAATATTTATTTCTATTTTAGGAGGGGCGACTTTATATATTATAGGAGAAGATAAAAAATCAGATCTTGCTTATTTTACGAATTTTATAACGACAAATAAGATTACTTGTGCGACTCTGCCTCCTGCTTTTTTTAGATTACTTGATGTATCTGATCTAGTAGGTTTTGATACGTTAATTACAGCAGGAGAGGAAGCTCCGCTAGGTCAAGTGCTAGCATTTATAAACCAAGGAGGAAGATATATTAATGCATACGGTCCTACAGAAACGAGTATTTGTGCAACAACTTTTCAGGGTGATTTTACAACCAATGTTCCTATCGGAAAACCAATAGCTAACACCCAGATATATATAATTGATAAAAATCAAAGTCTATTGCCTATCGGGGTTATAGGAGAATTGTGTGTTGGAGGAGCTGGTTTAGCAAGAGGATATTTAAATCGAAAAGACTTAACATCAGAGAAATTTATAGATCACCCTTTTGAAAAAGGAAATCGTATATATAGAACAGGTGATTTAGCACGCTGGCTACCTAATGGAGATATAGAGTTTGTAGGAAGGATAGATGATCAGGTAAAGATTAGAGGTTATCGTATAGAGTTAGGTGAGATTGAAAATATTTTATCGTCTCATCCATCAATTACTAGTAGTTGTGTTTTGGCTCGCAAGGATAATTCTGATAATACTCGTTTGATAGGTTATATTGTTGTAGAAAATGATTTAGATAATGAGACAATACAAGAGTATTTAAAAGAGAAACTTCCGGAATATATGGTTCCCCAATTATGGGTGGAATTAGATAGTATTCCATTAACTAGTAATGGTAAGATTGATAAAAAAGTCTTGCCAGATCCAGATATGTCTACCTTGTCAACAAAGGAGTATGTTGCACCAAGAACAGAAATAGAAGAGCAATTAGCACATATTTGGCAAAATTTATTAGGCTTGGATCGAGTAGGGATATATGATAATTTCTTTGAACTAGGAGGACATTCGTTATTAGTTGTTCAATTAATTGCTCATTTGCAGAAGAAAAACTTTCAAATTAATGTAAAAGAAATTTTTGCGCATCCAACAATAGATGAATTAGCAATAAAACTGAATCATGGAGTACAAGTTTATGAAGCTCCTGAAAATGGGATAGCGGTAGACTGTGATTATATTATGCCTGAGATGGTTCCACTGATTGATTTTAATCAAGAAGTTTTAGATCTTATTATGGATCGTGTTGTAGGAGGAGCCTCAAACATTCAGGATATATATCCATTAGCACCATTACAAGAAGGGATTTATTTCCATCATTTAATAAGTAATAAAGAAATTGGAGATGTTTATGTTTCTCCTAATCTAATTTCATTTAGTGATATAGATAAGAGATCACAATTTATAGAAGCCTTAAAATTTGTAATAGCCCGCCACGATGTTTTGAGAACTTGTATCTTAAGTGAGGGTCTTCCACATGCTGTTCAAGTTGTATTACGTGAAGTAGAAGTTTCTGTAGAAAAAATGGAAGTAAGTTTAGATGGCTCAAAAAGTTTATTGGAAGAATTAGAAGCAATAATGACCTCAGGAATAGAGTGGATTGATCTATCAAAAGCGCCAATGTTGCAACTAAAAACCGTTGAAGATAATGAAAAAGGAGAGTATTATATTTTAATGAATCAACATCATATTATTATAGACCATGTTGGTTTAGAAAAAATTACAGAAGAAATTATTGCATATATATCAGGAGAAACGGCAAAACTTGAAAGCCCTGTTTTATATCGAAATTTTATCGCTCATACCTTATACCAGCAAACTATAAATGATAGTGAACCTTATTTTCGTTCACGTTTAGAAAAGATTACAGAACCTACATTTCCATTTGGTTTGTATGATTTGCAAGATGGTTTACAAATTAAAGAATTAAATTATGAGTTATCAGACGATTTATCAAGTAGAATTCGTAAAGTTGCTCATGAGTTACATATGAGTCCTGCCACTATTTTCCATGCTGCTTGGGGGATTGTATTAGGGGTTTGTAGCAATCAAGACCATGTTATATTTGGGACAGTAGTATCAGGTCGTTTACAAGGATCTATAGGGGCTAATCGCTCTTTAGGATTATTTATTAATACGCTTCCTTTGGTATTGGAACTAGAATGTACTATACCTGAATATTTTGCACAGGTCAATAGAGAATTACATGGTTTATTATCTTATGAGCAGACATCACTTACTGATATTCAGAGTTGGAGTAATTTTGATAAAGGAGTTCCATTATTTAGTGGATTATTAAACTACCGTTATTCTACAGTCAATGATGATACAGATGATGATTTTGGTATAGATTATATAGGAGGACATGAGCGTACGGATTATCCTCTTGATTTGAGTATTGATGATTTTGGTAAAGATGATGGATTTGGATTTACTATGCAGGTAGATCCAATGCTCGATCCTGCTCGTATTATTTCTTATATGGAGGAAGTATTATCTAAACTGATAGATGGTTTTTATAACAATTCAGAAATAGCAGTTAATACACTTAGCATTGTACCAAAAGAAGAACAAGAGATATTGCATCTTTTTAATGCTACAGCAGTTGATTATCCATTGGATAATAATGTTATAAATTTATTCGAAAAACAAGCTCATAATACTCCTGATGCTATTGCTTTAGTATTTGGTGATCAACAATTAACATATAAACAACTCGATGAAAAATCAAATCAATTAGCTCATTACTTACGTGAGAAAGGAGTTAAGGAAGAAACTCTAATTGGCATTTGTATTGAACGTTCATTAGAGATGATGGTTGGTATTTTAAGTATTCTCAAAGCAGGAGGCGCTTATGTTCCTATAAAACCAGATTATCCAGAATCACGTATTTCACATATTATCAATGATACTAAATGTAATGTAGTACTTACAGATATTTCTACTATAGAAGTTTTAAGTAATTTATCAGATATAGATAAAATCATAGTAGATAGTGATGAGTATATGACCTATCCTCAAACTGCATTAGGAGTGTCTATTTCATCAGGATCATTAAGCTATGTTATCTATACCTCAGGTAGTACAGGTGTTCCTAAAGGAGCTATGATTGAGCATAGAGGCTTATTGAATCATCTTTTGATTATGATTGATGAGTTAGAGATGGACTCTACTAGTGTCGTAGCATTTACAGCGCCATTTACTTTTGATATTTCTGTATGGCAATTATTGAGTGCTTTATTATCTGGAGGACGTGTTGTAATGTATAGTGAGCGCCAGATTTTGGACGCTACGGTTTTACAAGAGTCATTATATGATGATGGCGTGACACATCTTCAATTAGTACCGTCGTATGTGTCTGAATTATTAGATGTAACATCTAATAAGGACTTATCACAATTACATTATTTTTTAGTCACAGGAGAAGCTACACAACATTCATTATTATCACGTTGGTTTTCTCGTTATCCAGAGATTCCAGTAGTAAATGCTTATGGTCCTGCAGAGGCGGCTGATGATGTGAGTCTTCATATTATGAGAGATTTACCAAAAGGGTCAGTTATTCCTATAGGAAAACCCGTAGCAAATATGCAATTATATGTAGTTAATCCATCAAATCAGTTATGCCCAATAGGAGTAATTGGAGAATTATGGGTTAGCGGAGTAGGAGTTGGTCGAGGATATATAAATGACCCAGAGAAGACAGCGAATAGTTTTATAGAAAATCCATTTACTGATAGTATATATAAGGTATATAAAACTGGAGATTTAGGGCGTTGGTTACCCGACGGAACCTTAGAATTTGTCGGTAGAATTGATGACCAAGTAAAAATTCACGGATATCGTATAGAATTAGGAGAAATAGAAAACGTACTGTTAATGCATGACAGCATTCAACAGTGTTGTGTTTTGGCTAAACCAGATAGTTCAGGGAATAATTATTTGATTGGTTATGTAGTTACAAAACAGGATTTCAACAAACAAAGTATCCAAGAGCATTTAAAATCCCAGCTTCCGGAATATATGATCCCTATGATTTGGTTAGAATTGGATGTTATGCCATTAACTAGTAATGGTAAGATTGACAAAAAAGCATTACCAGACCCAGATACATCTCAATTATCAATGCAGGAATATATTGCTCCTAGAAATGATATTGAAGAAAAATTATCAATTATTTGGAAAGAAGTATTAGACATAGATCAATTAGGGGTATATGATGATTTTTTTGAGTTAGGAGGGCATTCATTGTTAGCAACTCGTTTAATCTCTATGATTCGTACAGAATTGGATTTAGAAGTGGAGATTGCGGATATCTTTATGCATACTACAATAGAAGCTTTAGCACTTCACTTATCAACACAAGGAAAAACCGTTTTATTACCGTCTATAACAGCATATAAAAAGCCGGAACGAATTCCATTATCATTTAGTCAGGAACGTTTATGGTTTATAGATCAATTACAAGGTAGTATTGATTACCATATACCAGTCATATTAAAATTAGATGGAGTTGTAGATACGAGTATTCTAGAAACAGCATTACAAAAGATAATTACTCGTCACGAAGTATTACGTACTATAATAAAATCAGACAATGGTATTGGATACCAAAATGTGATACCTGTTGATAAATGGAGTTTAGATACAGTTGTATTGGATGTTGATCAGGATAATATAGAAGAAACGATTACTTCCTTTGCAGAAACTCCGTTTGATTTATCTTCTGATTATATGCTTCGTGCTTGTATATATGATTTAGGAAATGCTCATTATATACTGGCAGTAATTTTCCATCATATTGCTAGTGATGGTTGGTCAGAAGGAGTATTGGTTTCAGAGTTTATGGAGTTGTATAATACTTTAGTAGAAAACAAAGACGTAGTTCTTCCAGAACTACCTATACAATATTCCGATTACGCACTTTGGCAACGAGAGTATGTAGATGGTACTGTTTTAGAAAATCAACTGTCATATTGGTATGATAAATTAAATGGGGTTACGCCTCTATTACTACCAACAGATTACATACGTCCTTCAATTCAAAATACGGCAGGAGCTAATATTAGTTTTGAATTAGATAAAGAATTAACTACTGAATTATCTGTGTTATGTAAGGAAGAAGGAGTCACAATGTTTATGGTATTGTTATCGGGCTTTAAGGTATTGCTGTCTCGATATAGTGGTCAGGATGATATCTGTGTAGGTACTCCGATTGCGAATAGAACACAATCGGATTTAGAAGGAATGATTGGATTCTTTGTCAATACGTTGGCATTGCGTAGTGATTTGAGCAAAGATCCAAGTTTTAGAGATCTCCTATCAAGCATTAAAGAAACAACTTTAGGAAGTTATGAAAATCAATTGGCTCCTTTCGAGAAGGTAGTAGAGCGTGTTGCAGATACCAGAGATATGAGTACGTCTCCTTTGTTTCAGGTTATGTTTGATTTACAAAATATTCCTGAACAAGAAGAAGGAATAACACTAAAAGATTTAAAAATAGATACGTATGATGAGTATACAGGAAATACTTCTAAGTTTGATTTGAATTTAACTGCAGCAGAAAGTGACTCAGTTATTTTATTAAGTATGACTTATCATATCGCTTTATTTACAGAAGCTACGATACGTCGTATGTTGGTTCATTATCAAGAATTATTACGAAGTATTGTTTTGGACTGTAATCAATCCATCTCTAAGCTATCTATATTACCAGAGGCGGAACGATTAGAGATTTTAGAGGATTTTAATGCTACGGATTTAGATTATTCAGAGCAGGGTCATCTTATTGATGTTTTTAGAACTCAGGTATCACAAGATCCAGATCGTGTAGCTCTAGAATTAGGTGAATCTACTCTTACCTATAGAGAATTAGAAGATGCTTCTAACCGAATGGTTACGTATTTAAGATCTGAAAATATTGATCCCGGTAATCATGTAGGAATTTTGTTCGATAGGGATGTTGATATGCTTATTAGTATGTTAGGGATATTAAAATCAGGATGTGCCTATGTTCCTTTAGATGCTTCTCTACCGATGGATCGTCTGACTCATATTATCGAAGATGCAGAGATCACCCATATTTTATATGCAGATGATGTATTACGTTCTAGTTTAGATATTTCAGGAGTTCATTATTTATCAACTTCAGTGGTTTCAGATTATGATGCTACAGTAGAGGTACTAGATCGATCTATGGATAGTACTGCCTATGTTATGTATACTTCTGGTAGTACTGGAGTTCCTAAAGGGATTATGATTACCGATCGTAATATTTTGACTCGGATTAATGATCCAGGAGCAATTCATATCAACTCTACAGACCGAGTTCTTCAATGGTCAAATTATGCTTTTGATGGTTCGACCTATGAGATCTATGCCAGTCTTTTAAACGGAGCTAGTTTACATTTGATTTCTGGCTCAGTAGCTTCCGACGCAATAGCTTTGTCAGAAGAGATTAAATCTAAAGAATTAAGTGTTGTATTTATGACTACAGCCTTGTTTAATTCATTAGTAGATTATGGACTCCCTTCAGTATCAAGTTTACGATTATTATTATTTGGAGGAGAGCAAGTTTCATTGTTTCATGCCCGCAAAGCGTTAGAGGTTTTAGGACCAGATCGTTTGGTTCATGTATATGGACCAACTGAAGCTACTGTTTATGCTACCTATTATCCGATCAATAGTATTTCAGATACTGCTTATACAGTTCCTATTGGTTATCCATTATCGAATACGTGTATTTATATTTTAAATAGTTCTCAGGAAGTTTTACCAATAGGAGTTAGTGGTGAGTTATGTATTTCGGGGACAGGACTTGCTAAAGGATATTTGAATAGAGAAGATTTAACTAAGGAGCAGTTTATTGCTCATCCATTTAAAGAAGGAGAGCGTTTATATAAGACGGGTGATTTAGCCCGATGGTTACCTGATGGTAGTATAGAATTTGTAGGTAGGATTGATCATCAAGTTAAGATTCGAGGGTATCGAATAGAATTGGGAGAGATTGAGAATGTTTTATCGTCTCATCCTTTGATTAGTAGTAGTTGTGTTGTTGCCCATATGGATACCTCGAATAACAAGAGGTTGGTTGGTTATATTGTTTCAGAGGAAGGTTTGGATAAAAAAGAAATTTATAATTATCTAAAAAAGAGTCTTCCAGAATATATGATTCCTCAATTATGGGTCACTTTAGAAGCTATGCCATTAACCAGTAATGGTAAGATTGATAAGAAGGAATTACCAGAACCAGATTTATCTAGTTTATCCACTCAGGAATATATAGCTCCAAGAAATGAGACTGAACTACAATTGTCAATTATTTGGCAAGAACTACTAGGATTAGATCAGGTGGGTGTGTATGATGATTTCTTTGAATTGGGCGGTCATTCGTTATTAGCGACTCGTTTGGTTTCTATGATTCGTAAGGAATTAGGAATTGAAGTTTCGATTCGTTCAATTTTCATGTACAGTAAATTAGAAGAATTAAGCACTCATATTTCTACGGTATCTGATACTACTTTATTACCAGCTATTGTTGCTCAAGATCGTCCAGATAGGATTCCATTATCCTTTAGTCAGGAGCGTTTATGGTTTTTAGATCAGTTACAGGGCAGTTTAGAATATCATATGCCTATTATATTGCGATTAGAAGGAGATTTAAATGTTACTGCTTTAGAAACTTCTTTTCAAACTATAGTTGATCGTCATGAAGTATTACGTACAGTTATTTATTCAGACGATGGTATTGGGTATCAAAAGGTGATTCCATCTGAAGAGTGGCAATTATCAAAAGCTAAGTTAGAATCCGAAGAAAATCTAGAAAGAGAGCTTTCTTCCTTTTTGAATATTCCTTTTGATTTATCGAAGGATTATATGTTTCGAGCATGTTTATATGATTTAGGAGATAATAATTATGTACTAGCAGGTGTTTTTCACCATATTGCTAGTGATGGTTGGTCTAATGGTATTTTAATATCGGAATTTTCAGAATTGTATAGCGCTATTGTTGCTGGGCAAGATCCTTCTCTTTTGGCTTTAC
>NZ_KQ474113.1 GCF_001401755.1 Aquimarina longa SW024 | reverse complement strand
GTGTGTAATTTGACACAACCAAATCGGAATTTGAACATCTAATAAAAAAACAACTTTATGAAAAATTTAATTTACTTGTTAATATTGACTTTGGGAATAATTTCTTGTAGTTCTGATAATGAAACTGAAATGAACAATCCTGACTTAATTGGAAAATGGAATTGGACAAATACTGATGGTGGAATTGCGTATCATATTCACGAGACACCTGAAACTACTGGGAAAATAATTAATCTGAATTTGTTAGAAAATTTTGAATATTCAATAACCGAAAATGGAACTGAAATATTGAGAGGGAATTATGAAATTATTATGAAAGAATCAATTTATTCTGGAGAAATGGAATCATATCTGACTTACTCAACAGAAAATCAAACAGTATACCAAAATCAAAATATAGTTTTAAGTGGAATAATAAGAATTTTGGAAAACGAAAATTTATCAATCGCTGATAATTATGCAGATGGTATTGAAAGTAAATACATTAGAATTGAATAAAAAACTACACACAACACCGTATAAACTTTATTGCTGGTTTTAGCTCACTTGGGAAATTCCTTCGGAATTTCGCCGTTCGTGTTTTATTTAGTAAATTCATTGCCTAAACAACGCAACAAAGCTTATACAAGACCGTTAGCAAACATTACATAAAATTCTTGAGAAATATTAATTTATGGGAAAAAGACCTTATTATAAGTCAAGCGGACTAGGAGGATTTTTCATTGTAATCTTAATAGTATTGGTTGGCTTAATTGGATATTTCTTAAGCAATTATGGTTTTCTGCTAATACCAATTTTCTTGGGCTTTTATTTATTCTTTAAATATAGTGACCGCAAAACTGAAAATAAACCTATAGAAGAAAAACTAACAACAATAAATACGGATAACGACTATAAGTGGTGGAATAATTTAAATAGTAAATGGAAAAAGATTTTTAATTTATATATAGATAAACCTGAACGAGTTTTTACCGAAAATTGGATGACTTCTGACATCAGTCATTTTATTACATCAAAAGGAACTACTCAAAGGCCAAGTAAGGTGGAATTGAATGAAATTCTAAATCTGAAAAAATTGTCTCTAACTGGATTACAAATACAAAGTATAGAAGTTTTAAGACCATTGAATAATTTAAAAGAGTTATACCTAAGTCAAAATCAAATAAGTGATCTTAATCCTTTAAAAGATTTAACGAATCTGACTTCTTTAAGTTTACACGGCAATCAATTAACCGATATTAGCCAAATAAATAATTTACGTAATCTAGAGACATTACATCTATTTGACAATAAAATAAGTAAAATTGATTCTCTAAAATATTTACAGAAATTAAAGAAATTAGATCTGGAAAATAATCCAATTGAAAAAAAAGACATCGAAGAATTACAAAAAGTAATTCCTAACTGTAAAATTTATTTTTAATGTATTATGAATCAAATGGTAAAAGAACGATTTGCTAACACTATATATAGCAAATAGGGCGATTAGTGTTTAATCAAAAGGTTCTTTTCTATTTGCAAAGTCGCCAAATCTTTTGATTTGGTATTAAAGAGAAAAATTAAAACAAAATGCAAAAAATTTGGCTTGTAACTAAATCGAAGAACAGTGTTTGTCTTCTGCCCTACTTGCTATATATTTAACGTTGTGCTTCATACAACAAAGACAATGCAAAATCAATAAGACCAAGATATTAAGAGAAGAATAATCCTAAAAGGTTCAGGAGAAATGGAAAAAAAGACGTTATCAAATTTATTAGAAGGGAAAATATTTCAAATACCAGACTATCAAAGAGGATTTGCCTGGGAAGAGAAGCAGTTAAAAGACTTCACACAAGATATTGACGCATTAATTGATGATAAAATTGTAAGTCATTACACCGGAACTATTGTTATATATCAACCAAAGGAAAAGCCGACAGAAAATTATGGAATTGATAAATTAGAACTTGTTGATATTGTTGATGGACAGCAAAGATTAACGACTTGTAGTTTATACTTATCAATAATTTTAAAAGAATTAATCAAGAATGGAGAAACAGACTTTAATCAGAAAATACCAATCTATCTTAAAAATGGCACAAAAAGTAAATTGAGACTTAATAACGACACTTCTGATTTCTACTATGACCTTATAAATACTGGTACACCAAATACAAAAGCGAGAACGGTTCACCAAAAAAGACTATTAAAAGGATATTCTTATCTTCAAAATCACATAACAGAACAAGCAAAAGAGCGTAAAGACAATACTATTGATTATTTGAAAAATATTTTTGATGCAATAATTCGTAAGCTTAATTTTTCATTTTATCCTATTGAAGTTGAAAGTGAAATTGGAATGACTTTCGAATTGATGAATTCAAGAGGAAAGGATTTATCAGCTCTTGAATTGCTAAAAAATTATTTAATGTATTGGGTTTATAGAAATGTAAACGAGCCAAGCGAAAAGGAAGATTTAACAAATACAATTAATAAATCTTGGAAAGAAACATATGCAAATATTGCAGACTGTAATGGCAGTGAAAATCAATGTTTAAGAATTGCTTGGACATTGTATCAGTCTCACACTCCGAAAAAATGGAAAGGTTATAGTGGCTTTAAAGGAAATGATATTATTCCTTTAAGAGACTTCTCTGAAAAGTCTGAAGATAATACAAAGCAGTTTATTTACAACTTCACTAATGGATTGTCAGAAATTTCTAAACATTATTCTGAAATAATCAAACCAACAAAAACTGTCGAAAACAAGGATGAATATATTTGGTTAACGAAAATAAGAAATGCTGGAAATATTGCTAATTTTCTTCCTTTAATGGTCGCCACAAGAATTAAATACAAAACAGGAAAAATAAGTTACAACCAGTATGTTGAACTTCTAAAAGTTCTTGAAAATTTTGCATTTAGAGTGTTTTTATGGGAAGGTAAAAGAAGCAATACAGGATTATCGTCATTTTACAGATGGGCTTCCGAAATTTTTAATGAAAAACATTCGATTGATAGCGTGATTAATTGGATATATGGTGCTATAAATTGGTATTCAAATGAAAACGGATTTAGAACAGAAGTTAAAACAATATCAAATTGGTATTCGTGGCGAAGACTGTTAAAATACTCTCTATATGAATATGAGTTATGGTTACTCAAAAATGAAGGCAAGGATATAAGTCCAAAGTTGAATTGGAACGATTTATCTGATGCTACAATTGAACATATTTTGCCACAAAATCCAAAAGATAATTCTGTTTGGAAACAAAGTTGGACAGATGAAGAATTTAAAACATATATCCACGATATTGCTAACCTTGTATTAACGAAGGACAATTCACACTATTTGAATTTTGACTTTGATAGAAAAAAAGGAAATGCAGGAGCAGGACATTGTTATTCAAATTCTGATATTAGACAAGAAAGAAAAATTGCGGAATTTGATAATTGGACTGCTGAAAGTTGTAAAACAAGACGAGAGGTATTAGAAAACTGGATAATAAGTCGTTGGGGAATAGACAAACATTATGTAATTCCTGAAAATATTAATGAAGAAGATGACTTTGAAACAGATGATGAATAAAGTACGAAAGCACAACAAAGTATAAAAATAATAGCCGAGATAGTTGTAAGTATGAACATTATAGCTCGCATAAAATTTAGTTGTAACTTGAAAAATTCGAGTTCCGCAGTCGGCTACTATTCTTATACCAACCGTTATGTGTAATTTATGAACATTACGAAAAAACATATCACTAAAGCTCTTGAAAAGCTCAACGAAATTGAAAAATTAGATGAATATTTAAAAAATTCAAAATTTTCTCAAACTCTGACTGCTTGCTATAATTTTATTGACAAAATTGGCGGTTTACAAAAAGATTTTGAAAATATCAAATCCGCATATACTGCAAAATGTCTTTTACGAACGATTATTGAACAGTATCTTGTCAACTACTATATTTTCTATAAGTTCATATTAAATAAAAACGATGAAATAGGAGAGCATTATTATAAAGCATATTTTGTGTCTGAGTGTCTAAAAAAAGATATGTACCAATTGGGAATTGATGGAATGCTTAATGGCATAAAGAACAACGCAACCTTTACAAACCTAAAAGAAAAATTATCTCCAAGCTTCGATGAAATGTCACAAACCGACTATGATGGTTTTCACAAACTCGGAAAACAATTTGACATCAAAAAAATACAGAATTTCTTATTGACTAATCCTTTGCAAGAAGGATTTTTCGAGGAAATCAATAAAAAGGATATTCCTGAATTTTTGTCAATGTATAATGTACTATCATCATATATTCACGGTGGACCAAACGCAGAGATGGAATACAAAAAAAACCGAACAGACATTACTGATTCTTTAGAATGGAGTAGAATACTTTATTTTCAAACAATAACTAATTTCTTCGCTCTATTAATATCAGTTGATAGAAAATTTGAATACTTAAAAGAATATACGGACTTAAACAAATACACATAACACTATATATAACAAATAGGGCTATTAGTGTTTAACCGAAAAATTGTTGCCTATTTGCAAAGTCGCCAAATCTTTTGATTTGGTATTAAATAAGAAAAATTAAAACAAAATAAAAAAGTTTTGGCTTGTGGCTAAACCGAAAATAATAGCTTGTTTTCTGCCCAACTTGCCATATATTTAACGTTGTAGCACATTATGAACAACCAAATCAATATGAATCGTATTCTGATAATTTCCCTCATCCTCTTAGTCGGACTCGTAAGTTGTAAAAATTCTGAAAAGACAATTGACAAGCTTCAAATTGCTGAAAATTATTTCGTAGCGCTTAATGAATCAAATACCGCCAAAATGGAAGATTTATTAGCTGACAGCTTGATAACCACAATCCCGAAATATAAATATGAAGTGAGATACTCTAAAAATGACTACTTGAGGAACTGGTTAAAATGGGACTCGCTTTTTGAGCCAACTTATAAAGTGCTTGAAATAAATATGGAAAATGGTACTGTCATAGCAAAGGTTTCAAAATCGGACAAAAGAATTATTTTCTTTATGGGAAAGCCATTTGTCACAAATGAGATTCTAAGATTCCAAGATGATAAAATAATTGAATTAGAAACAGAGTACATAAATTTCGACGAAGAAACTTGGGGAAAGAATAGAACTGAACTTTTAAATTGGACTAAAGAAAATCATCCTGAACTCAATCTTGACCTTAATATTAATATGCAAACTGAATCTGGAGGAAAGAAATTCTTAAAGGCAATTAAACTGTATGAAAACGAAAAATAACGTGCTACAACAATATATATGTGATCATAGCAGCTTAGTAACGAATCGAAAGGTTGCTGTATTTTTGGTAAGGCGCAATGCTTGCAGAATGTTAAAGTTAGCAATCAATGCGCAGAAAAACCTAAAAGCAGGGTAACATTTTGCTCTGCTACGACACATATATTAAACGTTAAGGCGCATACTCTAGCTCTGAAAATCAATACGCAATCTAAACCTGTCTGCGGACAAGCCTCAATCGAAAGATCTGAGTATTTTTTTGATGGTTAGTCTCTAATCCAAAGTAAAAAAGCGATAAAAAAACCACTCAAACGGAATGTTTCGGAGCAAAACGTGCTGAAAAATCGCTTTTTTTGGCTCATCACGATAATTTTGACGGAAAACAGGTTCTAGATTTTCTGGTTTGGTAAGTGATCTTTCCTAAGGCAGCAAAGTGATCGCAGGAGAATAAGAAAAAGATTGTGGAGCAGTTCCCTATCAGATATGACTTTACTGCGGATTATTTGCAAAGTTCAGGTCTGTAAAAGTGGTACGCGCCATAACATTATGTATGAAATTATGGCAAGTTTGGGAACAAATCAGAAGGTCTTTCCTTTTTTGCTGTGGCGCCAAATTTTCATATGTTTGAAAAAGATATAAAAACAAGCGCAGNGGACGAATTGAGAAAGTCTCTTTTTGATTATTTTCTAACAAATAAGAATAGGGAATTTGCATTACTACTTTTAGACAAGTTCGTAGAAATTAGAAAAAAACCTGAGGGAGGTATGCCCGCTGAGGACTTAATGTTTGCATGCTATTTATTGGGAATGAATAATGATATAGCTGATTCAATAAAAATATGGAACGCTAAAAGAACGGATTTTGATTCTCTTTGTGCTGTTGACATACAACTTGTAATGTTTTCTGGTTTAAATGAGACAAAAAAATTCTTAAAATCGCAGAAAACGGACGATTCAATTGACGCGCTGAATTATATTATCGAATGTGAAGAAAGTGGAGATTTTGATTTACTTAAAGATTATTTTGACAAAAAATCCTTACCGTGGTTTGTATAAAAAAACAGGCTACAACAAGATATATGTGATCATAGCAGTTAGGTGATCAATCGAAAGGTTCTCGTATATTTGGTAAGGCGCAATGCTTACAGAAAGAAAAAGTTAGTAACCAATGCGCAGAAAAACCAAAAAGCAAGGTAACATTTTGCCTTGCTACGACACATATATTAAACGTTATGCTCCAGCATCAGCAACGAAATTTGAATCTGAAAAGCAAAACGCAATCAGACTCTAAACGGACGGGGTACGCTGCAAAGACCTGAGTGTTTTTCCTAAGATTTTTACCTATTCAAAAGGTGGAGCTTCTCCCCGATTTGGACACTGTACGCACTGATGAACTTGTGATGGTTTAGCCTAATCCAAAGGTAGCAAAGCGATCGTGAAAGTTAGAAAAACAGTATGCAAGGGGTTCGCAAGCAGTTATCGCTTTGCTAGGAAAGTTTGCAAAGTACAGGCTTCATAAAAAGCCAGAGCATAACAAAATGTATAAGTTCATAGCGGCGGAAATTCCTAACGGAATTTCACGCGCATTTGCTATCTTTGAGCTATGAGGAGGGTTTTTTGCCTATCTTTCCGCTACGCAACTATACATCAAGCGTTGTACAACATTTCAGAAAAAACTCTTGGAAGAAAAACATAAATTCACACAATCAATTATTAATTCAATGAAAACTCTTCTCAAAGGAGAAGTGAATTTTGTTGAAAATCACAATAATTGGTCATTGGCAATTGAAGTGAAATGGAATTCAAGAATGACAAAAACAACAATTAAATCTAGGAAACTGGATTTAAATAATGATTTTAATTCATGTAAATTAACTCAATCTCATTTTCTCACTCTTTTATCTTATATAACATTATCGAGATCTGATTCTTTTAGTTTTTATGGAAAAAAAAGTAAGTACTCTGATTTAATTCTAGAAAGTCCAGCTACAATATCTTTAATGGAATCCAAAAATGCAATAATAGAACTAAAAGGAAAATGCTTGATTTTTTCTGGAGAAACTAAAAAGAAAGATTTATCTAGTTTATCTAACATATTCATTTTAAACGAAATGCTGATGAAAGAAATTGATGAACTAAACAAAGAAAGTATGGCAGAAACAGATAAAGAAAGTATTGACAAAAAAAATTGGACAGGAGAAAATTTTGAGTTTCTTATTACTGGAGTTGATGAAATTCCAAACGAGGATTATGACAATATAATGACACCGAATTCTTTTGAATGGAAAAAAGTTACAAAAGACGATTGGCCTTTTTACAAGGTCGGAGAAGATCAATTTAGTTTCTCATGGGAAATTCCAGGAATTCAATTTACTTTTAATAAAGAAGTTAGATACGAGAAAGCAAAGAAAATTGCAGACGAAATTATAGAAAACCTAATTTCAATTGGACAAAATGCGGAATTGATTATTCTTGAATCGAATAAAGTATATAAATTCTAAAACGGAGTTAAAAACGTTGTACAACAACGTGTATAGCTCATTGCGGCTGAATTCCTAATCGGAATTCATTGCAATTTGTTATCTTTGGGTTACGGCGGAAAATCATAGCTGATTTTCCGCAACAAGCCATACACAAAACCGTTACCTGCAAGCACCGAATAGCCAACCGCACAAATTGCACATTTGGTTTTTGCCAACGCTCAAAGCCAACGCACTAAAAACCAAAAGAGCAATTTCTTGCCAACGCTTCACTCAAACCGAAAAGAAAAATGTAAATTGACGCGCAAAAAAAATAGACTAAAATAAATGAGCGAAGACCAAAAAAAACAACTCGAACAACAACTGTGGAATATAGCCAATACGCTAAGAGGAAAAATGAATGCGGACGAGTTTCGAGATTATATTTTAGGCTTCATTTTCTACAAATACTTATCCGAAAAAATGAGAATGTATGCCAACGACATTCTTAAACCAGACGGAATACTTTTTACCGATATAAAAGAAAACACCGAAAACGGACAAGAATACATTGAAGCCATAAAAGAAGAAGCGGTTGAAAAACTAGGTTACTTCTTAAAACCAACTGAACTCTTTAGCCAAATTGCTAAAAGAGGAAATAGCGACATTGAAGGTATTTCCAATTTCATCTTAGAAGATTTACAAAAAATTCTAACCAATATCCAACTCAGTACAATGGGAACGGAAAGCGAAGAAGATTTTGACAATCTGTTTGAGGATATGGATTTGAACTCTACCAAACTAGGAAAATCGCCAGAAGCAAGAAATGAAATTATTGCAAAAGTGCTTTCGCACTTAGACAAAATTGACTTCAAATTAGAAAATACAGAAATTGACGTTTTAGGAGATGCTTACGAATACCTAATCGGACAGTTTGCTAGTGGAGCAGGAAAAAAAGCAGGAGAGTTTTACACACCACAAGAAGTCAGTAAGGTTTTAGCCAAATTAGTTACCACAGGCAAAACAAAACTAAAATCGGTTTACGACCCAACTTGTGGTTCGGGTTCATTGTTATTGCGTGTAGCAAAAGAAGTAGAAAGTGTTACCAACTTTTACGGACAAGAACTAAACCGTACTACTTATAACTTGGCTCGTATGAATATGATATTACACGATATTCATTACCGAAAATTTGACATAAAACAAGAAGATACTTTAGAACACCCACAACATATTGATGAGCGTTTTGAAGCCATTGTTGCCAATCCGCCATTTTCAGCTCATTGGTCTGCAAATCCACTTTTTACAAGTGATGATAGGTTTAGCCAATACGGAAAACTAGCACCAAAAAGTAAAGCCGATTTTGCCTTTGTGCAACATATGATTCACCATTTGGCAGAAAACGGAACTATGGCACTTGTGTTACCTCACGGAGCATTATTTAGAAGTGGAGCAGAACAACACATACGTAAATATTTAATAGAAGACCGTAATTATTTAGATGCTGTAATTGGTTTGCCTGCCAACTTATTTTATGGTACACCAATTCCAACAAGTATTTTAGTGTTTAAAAAATGTAGAGAAAATCCTGATGATGTTTTGTTTATTGATAGTAGCCAACATTTTGAAAGAGGTACACAAAACATTTTATTAGCTGAACACATTGAAAAGATTGTTGATACTTACAAAGAACGAGTTGTAGTTGACAAATACAGTTATTTAGCACCACTTTCTGAAATTCACGAAAATGAATACAATCTAAATATACCAAGATATGTAAACACATTTGTGGAAGAAGAACCTGTTGATATTACCGAAGTTTCTAAAACCTTAAAAACATTAGAAACCAGTATGCAAGAAACAGACAAAGAACTGATTGCTTTGTGTAAGGAACTAAATATTGACACACCTTTTTAAAATATGGAAAAGCTAGAAAATAAGAAACCATTGGTTCGCTTTCCAGAGTTTAAAGAGGATTGGGAACACAAGCAGTTAAATGAATTATTAAGTGTTTCTAAAACAAAAAACAAAGATTTAAAATACGGAAAAGATGAAGTTTTGTCTGTTTCAGGAGATTTAGGAATTGTAAACCAAATTGAGCATTTAGGACGTTCTTATGCAGGTACTTCTGTACACAATTACGGAGTCGTAGAATTGAACCAAATTGTTTATACCAAAAGCCCTTTAAAAGCAAACCCTTACGGAATTATAAAACTAAACAAGCATAAAGCAGGTATTGTATCTACTTTGTATGCAGTTTATAATGTAAATAAAGAAACGGACGGACAATTTATTGAATACTACTTTTCTTTAGATGCCAACCTAAACCGATATTTAAGACCACTAGTTAGAAAAGGTGCTAAAAACGATATGAAAATTAGCAACGAATACGTTTTACACGACCGTATTTATGCACCACAACTAAAAGAACAACAAAAAATAGCCCATTTCTTTAGCATTCTAGACAATAAACTAACGCAACTACAAGAAAAGAAAACCGCATTAGAATTGTACAAAAAAGGAATGATGCAACAAATCTTTAGCCAACAACTACGGTTTAAAGATGATAATGGAAATGATTTTCCTGAGTGGGAAGTGAAGAAGTTGGGAGAGGTTGGAAAAGCTTTAATTGGTTTAACATACTCACCTAATGATGTTGTTGCAAGTGACGGAACTTTAGTTTTACGCTCTTCAAATGTACAAGACAAGAGACTTGCTTTTGAAGATAATGTTTACGTAAAAGGAGAAATATCAGAAAAGAATTTCGTCAAAGAAAATGATATTTTAGTTTGTGCAAGAAATGGAAGTAGGAGTTTAATTGGGAAATCTGCCTTAATAACTAAGGAGTATGAGAATTGTGCTTTTGGTGCTTTTATGTCAATTTATAGAAGTGATTTTAACAAGTTTTTCTTTCACGTTTTTCAAACAGAAATATTTGATAAACAAATAACTCAACACCTTGGTGCTACAATAAATCAAATTACTAACAAAAGTTTAATTTCATTCAAATTTCCAATTCCTTGTACAAAGGAACAAACCAAAATCACCAATTTCTTATCTAAAATAGACGATAAAATAAACACAGTAACTAAAAAAATAGAACAAACTAAGGAGTACAAAAAAGGCTTATTACAAAAAATGTTTTGCAATTAATATGAGTAAACAACCAGAGCAAGTATTAGAAAATGAATTAGTTGCACAACTGCAAAAGTTGAAGTACGAAAAAGTAGTGATTAGAGATGAAAATGCTTTAGTTGATAACTTAAAAACACAGCTAGAAAAACATAATAATATTACGTTTTCAGCTAGTGAGTTTGAACGTGTTTTAAATATCCTAAGCAAAGGTTCAGTTTTTGAAAAAGCAAAAACGCTACGTGCCAAACAACACATAGAACGAGATAATGGCGACAACCTTTATTTTGAGTTTTTAAACACAGATTTTTGGTGTCAAAATCAATTTCAAGTAACGCACCAAGTTACTATGGAAGGGAGTTATAAAAACCGCTATGATGTTACTTTGCTTATCAATGGTTTGCCATTGGTACAAATAGAACTAAAGCGTAGAGGTTTAGAAATGAAAGAAGCCTTTAACCAAATAAACCGTTATCAAAAACATTCTTTTGGTGCAAAATCGGCTTTGTTTCAATATGTACAAATTTTTATTATCAGTAATGGTGTAAACACAAAGTATTATGCCAATAACAGACACCAATCTTTTAAACAAACCTTTTATTGGACAGATAAAGACAATAAACGTCAAACCAATATTTTAAACGGTTTTACGAGCGACTTTTTAGAGCCTTGTCATATTTCAAAAATGATAAGCAAGTACATTGTACTCAACGAAACACATAAAATATTAATGGTGCTTCGTCCGTATCAATTTTATGCTGTAGAAAGTCTTGTAAAACAAGTAGAAAACTCAAACAATAACGCATACATTTGGCATACTACAGGTTCGGGTAAAACCTTAACTTCTTTCAAGGCAAGCCAAATTATTATGAATATGCCACAGGTTAAAAAAGTGGTATTTGTGGTAGATAGAAAAGATTTGGATTACCAAACCACCAAAGAATTTAACAGTTTTAGCAAAGGCAGTATTGACGGAACAGACAATACCAAAGCATTGGTAAAACAGTTTTCGGACGATACCAAACTAATCGTTACCACCATTCAGAAACTAAATACGGCAATCAGTAAAGCCAAGTATTTATCTAAAATGGAGAAGCTACAAGACGAAAGAATTGTATTTATTTTTGACGAGTGCCACCGTTCGCAATTTGGAGATACGCACAACAGAATAAAAGCCTTTTTCCGCAACAATCAAATGTTTGGTTTTACAGGAACACCTATTTTTAAAGACAATGCGGTAAAAAATGAATTAGGAAAACGAACAACCAAAGAACTATTTGGCGAATGTTTGCATAAATACGTAATTACAGATGCCATAAAAGATGAAAACGTACTTAAATTTTCGGTAGAATATGTAGGTCGTTACAAACGAAAAGAATCGGCAACCGAAATAGACATTGAAGTAGAAGACATTGACACGAGAGAGTTAATGGATAGCGAAGCTCGTTTAGAAAAAATTACCGATTACATAATTGCCAATCACAACCGTAAAACACACCAAAAAGAATTTACAGGAATGTTTGCGGTTAGTAGTGTGCAAAATCTAATAAAATACTACGATTTATTTCAGAAGAAAAAAGAGGAAGGCAAACACAATTTGAAAATTGCTACCATTTTTAGTTTTGTAGCCAATGAAGATGATGCAGATGCTAATGGATTTATTCCAGAAGAAGTATCTGTTGTAGAAGAAGTACCTGCATTGTATGGGATGAATGCACATTCTAGAGATAAATTAGACCAATTTATTGGCGATTACAATACAATGTTTGGCACTAAGTTTTCTACCAAAGACAGCCAATCTTTTTACAACTACTACAATGATATTTCTAAGAAAGTAAAAGAACGTAAAATTGATGTTTTATTGGTAGTCAATATGTTTTTAACAGGTTTTGACAGTCCACCATTAAACACTTTGTATGTAGATAAAAACTTAAAATATCACGGTTTAATACAAGCGTATTCAAGAACCAACAGAATACTAAACGAACAAAAATCGCAAGGAAACATAGTGGTATTCAGAAACTTGAAAAAAGCAACAGACGAAGCCATAACCTTGTTTAGCAATAAAGAAGCTATTGAAGTAATCATAATGGAACCGTATGATGATTATGTAAACAAATTCAATGAATCTTTTATTGAACTTATAAAAATTACACCAACCGTAAATAGTGTAAATGATTTAGTTTCAGAAGATGATGAATTGGCTTTTATCAAAGCTTTCCGACAATTAATGCGTATCAAAAACATTCTAAATACTTTTTCAGATTTTAAGTGGGAAGATTTAGCAATGAATGAGCAACTTTTTGAAGATTACAAAAGCAAGTATTTGGATTTGTGGCAAAAAGTAAAAAGCGACAATTCAGTTGACAAAGTTTCCATTTTAGAAGATGTAGATTTTGAATTGGAATTAATACACCGAGACGAAATCAATGTAAACTACATTATTCAGTTATTGATTAAACTAAAATCAGACACTCAAGCTGATGTAACCAAAACAGAACAGGAAATCAATAACTTACTGAACACAGAAGTTAATCTAAGAAGTAAACGAGAATTAATTCAGCAATTTATAGACGAGAATCTTCCTAAAATAGAAGATACCGATACTATTCCAGAAGCATTTGAAGTGTATTGGAATGAAGAGCAAAAGAAAGCGTTTAAGAAACTAACAGCAGAAGAAAATCTATCTGAAGAGAAAACACAAAAACTGATTGAAAACTATCTGTATGCAGAACGTGAACCTTTGCGTGATGAAGTGTTAGATTTAATAGAGGGAGAAAAACCATCTGTACTAAAACGCAAGAAATTAGGAGATAAAATACTAAAACAGATTGTTGAATTTGTGGACACTTTTATAAACGGAATAACAGGAAATTAGCGGAATGAATAGCCAATGCTCAAAGCCATACACATTGCCAAGTCGCTCAAAATCCAGCCACACAAGCCAAAACTTGTCAAAGAGTATGTCTTTTGCCAACGCTAGCAAGTTTGTGGAAAGAAAAGCCAGCAGGTAACAATGTATATAAAAAATAGGGCGGGAAGTGCTAAACCGAAAGTTTGTATTTATTTGCAAAGTCCGCCATATTTTAATTTGTATTTTAGTAAAAAGATAAAAATAAAATGAAAAATATGGCTAAGTATAAATCTGAAAGTAAGAGCTTATCACCTGCCCTACTTTTCATATACTAACCGTTGTAGCACATTAGGTACGTTAAAGGGACATCTTTTACAAAGTTAAAGAGACATAGTTTACACTTTTTGAGGTGTAATTTGAGATCAAAATCAAATTATCATGCCTTGGAAAAACACAACAACTATGGAACAAAAAATTGAGTTTATCTGTGAATGGCGTACCGGAAAATACACCATTACAGAATTATGCAAAAGTTTTGAAATCTCAAGACCTACAGCATATAAATTGATTCATCGATTCGAAAATCAAGGCTTTGAAGGCTTAAAAGAGCAATCCAGAAAACCAGGAACTCATCCCAATGCAACCGATCAAAAAATCGTTGATTGTATCCTCAAGTTAAAAGAAAAATATAAGCTATGGGGAGCCAAAAAAATTAGAGCTTTATTGTTTAAAGAATTTACAAAAGAACAAATCCCATCTGTGGTGACTGTTCATAATATCCTTCGAAAAAATGGTCTAGTCAATCCCCAAAAACGAATGCGTAGAGTAAAACCCACCTACCCTATTTTTGACCCAAAATCCTGTAATGAAGTATGGAGTGCCGATTACAAAGGAAAGTTCTTAATGGGGAATAAAATCTACTGTCACCCACTGACCGTCGCTGACTCTAAAAGTCGATTCTTATTCACCGCCAAAGGACATTATAAAGAAACGCTAAAAGCTGCAAAGGCAGAGTTTATAAAGGTTTTTAGAACCTACGGAATTCCAAAACAAATACATACCGACAATGGAAGTCCCTTTGGATCGGTAAGAGCAATACAGCGCTATACACAACTATCTTATTGGTTTATAGAACTCGGAATCACCCCTGTGTTTTCTGATCCTGCTCATCCAGAACAAAATGGAAGACACGAACGAATGCATCGCGATTTAAAGGCTGCTTGCGCTAAACCTTCTGCCTATGATTTAAAAGCACAACAAAGACGTTTAAATCACTTTGTGAAAGAGTATAACCATATAAGACCACACGAAGCACTGGATATGAAAACACCGGCAGATGTACACGATTTTTCCTGCAGACCTTATCCTGAAAAAATACCTCATTATGATTATGATAGTAACTATAAAGTACTCAAAGTAACTAAGAGTGGAGCAATTAGATGGAAGTCCTATTATTGGGTATATTTAACCGCAGCTTTAAAAGGAAAATATATAGGTGTCCAAGAGCTGGGAAACGGAATTTGGAAAGTCTATTATAGAAATGTATTTTTAGGTTTCTTTGATCAAAGAAACCTAAGACATAAACAACAATCGACAAGGTTAGAAACGAATTTAGTGTAAACACCTAATCTTTAACTTGTGTAAACTATGTATCTTAACGAACATACTCTTGATCTGACAAGCAGAACGAAATCAAAACGCATCATCTGACGAAAGCCGAATCAAATACCTGAGTAATTTTGTGATGGTTCGAGCCAAATCCAAGGAAAAAAGCGATGTAAAAATCCCAAATTGAGGAGGATTACAGAGTAAAACGTGCAAAAAAATCGCTTTTTTAGGCTGATCACGAAGAAATTGTGGAATAATGACCTGTGATTTTTTGATTTGGTTAGTGCTTGATCGAAAGGTAGCAAAGCGATCGCAGGGAGAAAAACAGCATCAGAACGGAATCGTAACGCAAATAATATCGCTTAGCTGCGGATTGTTTGCAAAGTTCTGGATTGTAAAAATGGTACGCGCCATAACACGCTGTATGAATTCAGGGCAATTTTTGCTTACCCAATGGTAGTTTTGTGTTTGCAATGGCGCTGATTTTTAATAGGTTTGTAAAATATTAAAAACAAGCGTGGTGGAGTCGATGGTCAAAGCATATTTGCATGCCCCGATTCATACAGTCAGCGTTATGTGCAAGCTGAAAAAACACCGTAACTTAAATTGGAAATCCGATTAGCAAAAATATATGACAATTTTCCGCAAGGAGAAATCCGAATTGAATTCTTGGACGAAATTAGCATAAAAGAATTTGAAAAAATGGACTCAATCATAAAAGAAATTGAAGAATTTAATAGCATTGATAAGCTTCAAAATTTTGTCATAGAAAACGACGAGCAAATTATCAACTTTTTAAGACAATCATCAACTGAACTATTGCAAAATTCACATTCTTGGAATAGTGTTGGTAAAGACGAGATTGAGAAAGTGTTTTATGAATCTAATAGATTGCTACTAAATTATTTGACTTCAATAAAAACTTTTTTAGACCATTCAGAAACCAAACTGAATAGAAAATTTGGAAAAAATTCTGATGAATTAATTAAATTCAAAAATGTAACTTCATTTTTTTATGATAATAGTTTCGCTTATCGATTTTTTTATAAATTGAGAAACTATGCACAACATATCGGTTTACCTCTTACCAATATTGGCTTTACATCCGAGTATGATAGAGAAATAAATTTAATGAAAGGAAATTTACGTGCTTATTTTAAATCATCGGATTTATTAGAAAAGTACGATAGTTGGAGCATTGTAAAAGCTGATTTCAAAAATAAGCCAGAAATTAATTTATCAACAATCCTTTACGAAATGACGCACAACATAAAGGAAATCGGAAAATGTATGAAAGAGATATTTGAAAAATCGTTGATTGACAAAAGTTTAGATTTGAAGAAAATGATAGAACATCTTAAAGTTGATGAAGGTGTTCCATTTATAGCCTATGATGTGAAAACCAAACCAAATGGAGAATTAGGAGATTTTACGACAATTGATATACCGTTTGAATTTATTAATTCAATTGGTCTGAATTGAAACATTGTGTGGAAAAAGCCTGCACATAACAACGTATATAGCTCATAGCTTGGCAGTTGCTTAAACGAAGTTAAGGCGTATTTGCGAGGTCGCCAAATTTTTAAATTTGACGATTTCCAATAAAAAAAGATAAATAGTAAAATTTAAAAATCTGGCTTGTGCTCAACCGAATGGAAAC
>NZ_KQ474112.1 GCF_001401755.1 Aquimarina longa SW024 | reverse complement strand
AACGTTGTGCTTAATTAAACAAAACTCAAAATGCCTTTTCCAATTGACGAAAAATATATTATAGAAACGGAATCTGAATTGAATGTGAAATTCCCTACTGAATTCAAAAACCGTATGATAAAATCAAATGGAGGTGAAATAGTTTCGGACGAATTTGAATTTGAACTTTATCCTTTTTTTGACAAATCTGACCGAAAAAGAATAAGCCGGACTTGTAATCACATTGGACTTGAGACGAAAAATGCAAAAGAATGGAATCGATTTCCTGAAAATGGAATCGCAATCGGTTCTGACGGATTTGGAAACTTAATAATATTGACGCACAACGGAAACGGAATTTTAACAGAGAAAGTTTATTATTGGAATCACGAAAGTGGAGAAATAGAAAGAATTGCAGAGTCCATTAAAAAATTATAAAATTATGGCATTTCCTAAAAAAAAAATCTCGAAGAATAATAATTAATAAACATCCATTTAGGTGGATGATTAAAGGAGATTTTTATGGCGTTGTGTTATTAGTGATATCGGAAAAATACAATGCTCAAAAACTTTTCGCCAATTTCAGACACAATATAAATGGGGAAAATGCTTGTATGTATGACAATCCATTTATTGTAGAACCAAGTTTAGTAAAAAGAACTATTCTTTTTGGAATATCAAAAGGCTATTCTCCCGAAGAGAATGGGAACGATATTAATTTAGGTGATTTAAGTGAAGAATTAATATTAAAATTTACAGATAATAAAAACTAAGCACAACAATTTGTATAATGCATATGCACCCTGCGGGATGCATACGCACCATACAAGAGACGTTACCCACAATTATGCCAATAGCACCTATAGAATTACATAATTTAAAAATAGAGGAATTGAATAATCAACAAATGATTTTTATTCATTTACAAGAAACCTCTGTACCCTTAATGCTGAAATATTGTGTTATCAGATCAACATTATCATTTATTTGCGAAAATGTAAGTCACGGTATGTGTTTTGACAAAAGCAAATCGTTAATGCCGATAATATCAATGTGTTCAATTCTTGACCAAATTGGAGTATGTTATAATAGAAAAGATATTCCCGAACCAAAATTTAAAAATGGAATAAAAAGAGCATTATATTATTTTGGTGAATTCGATGAAAATGATGTCATTATAGACATAATATACGCTTTGAGAAATGGACTTACACATAATGTTAGCCTAACTTCATATGACAAATTTAAAGACAAATATTATCATTTTAGATACGATAAAGAAATTGATACTGTATACAAATTACCTGAAATAGAATGGAATGGTAATTATGATACTTTAGATACTGGAAGAGAAAAATTCACTACACTTATTAATGTAGAAAACTTAAAATCATTGGTATTTACTTGTGTTAGAAAAGCGGAAGAATTAAATCAAGACAACCAACTTGAATTAAGGTTGAGTGGAGGTCTAAAACAATTATTTTTTGACTATATGAGAACTATCGACAGATAAAACTGTGGGTAACAAGGGCTATAATTAATACGGGGTTTTAGTGCTTAACCCAAAGTTTAATGTATTTTTATAGAGTCCGCCAAATCTTTTGATTTGGCTTTAAAAACAAAAAGATAAAACAAAATAAAAAGTTTTGGCTAAGTGCTTAATCGGAAATTAATCGCTTTTTAATCCCGCACTAATCATAGCCGAAACGTTAGCCACAAGCAGAGCAAAATGCGGATAACTTTAATCATATTAATTGGAATACACGGGATTATCCATTTATTTGGTTTTTTTAAAGCATTTGGTATATCTGAATTTCAAGCGATTTCACAACCGGTTTTAAAAACTTACGGAATATTTTGGTTACTAGCATTTGTTCTATTTGCTATAACAATTGTTCTAGTTCTTATACATTCCGATTATTGGTGGTTAAGTGGGATTTTGGCAGTTATTATTTCGCAAATACTAATTTTTAATTATTGGTCAGAAGCAAAATTTGGGACAATAGCTAACCTAGTAGTTCTAATAGCAGCAATTATTGGGTATTCAAGATTCAAATTTGAAGATAAAATCAAAAGAGAAAGAACCGTGTTATTCGAAAATTCGCAGCTCAAAAGCCAAGAAATTGTTACTAAAGAAGCTATAAAAGATTTACCTCTAATAGTTCAAAAATGGTTAATTAGCAGTGGAGTAATCGGCGAGAAAATGGTTTCAAATGTGTATTTAATTCAAGAATTACAGCTTAAACTCAAACCTGAACAAACAGACTGGTATAATAGTACAGCAGAACAATATTTTACCATTTCCCCGCCTTCGTTCAGCTGGAACATTAAGACAGAAATGAATGCGATATTGAGTGTAGTAGGTAGAGATAAATTTGAAAACGGCAAAGGCGAAATGTTAATAAAGCTCCTTTCACTCATCCCAATTTCAAATGCAAGGAATAGCGAAAAAGTAAATCAAGCAACTTTACAGCGGTTTTTGGCAGAAATTGTTTGGTTCCCTTCAGCTTCTCTTAACCAGCACATAAAATGGGAGTCTATAAACGACTATTCTGCCAAAGCGACAATGGAATATAAAGGAACTAAAGGTTCGGGTGAATTTTATTTTGATGAAAATGGAAATTTTAAAAAAGTTGTGGCAATGCGTTACAAAGATGCAACTGATGCAGAGCCTACCAAATGGACCGTTATCGCAACCAAAATTGAAGATAGAAATGGAATAAAAATACCTACAGAATGTGATGCAAATTGGTATTTGGAAGATGGCAAATGGAATTGGTTGAAATTAAAAATAAGAGATATTAAATATAATGCGAAAATAATGCCAGTGGCTAACAATGTATATAAAAAATAGGCGAAACAGCAATAAAATAAAGAACTTGGCTTGTATCAAACTTTGTGTTTAACTGAAAGCTCAGTACTTCAAAATCGCCTACTTTTCATATACGTAACCGTTAGCACACATTTGAGAAAACTATGAGAACATTAATAATCCTGACTTTAATTTTCGGAATTAACTCTTGCATAGCCCAAATAGAATCTGAAAAAAAACTAATCGGAAAATGGATTTTGATTGCGGAAGCGGACTCTTTTGACGACGATATTGAGCCACTTACGGAAAATGACTCTGAATCGGAATCTGACTCAAAAACGGAATTGAAAACCACTTTAACTTTTAATAAAGACAAAACCATTTTTATTAATCAAATGGGAAATAAATATGATGCGACTTATAAGCTGATTGACTCAATTCTGACTATTGGAAGTCGCGAATATATAATTGTTAAAATTGACAAAGAAAAGTTAATTTACAAAGTCAAAGACCATCTATTTGATAAGCATTATGAATTTAAAAAGATGGAATAAAAAGTGGATTACCTAACAGACATTAAATCATCTGAATTTCAATTTGACGTAAAAACTTCAATTAATCTGATTGGAAATTTAAAAGAAAATCTCGAAGACGAAAAGTTATTGAATTTCCTCACTCAAAACGGAATTAAAGAAAGTAACGCAATTGAAATTGTGATTTTTCTACCAATCGCATTCGTTCGTAAAATGCTACCAAACGTAAATTGGCGTGAAAATTACATTGAACAATTATCAGACAAAAAACAAAGAACCAAAAGTTTTGCCGAAAATAGTTTTTATAGGATAATCGAAAAAGAAACTGACAATTATTACGCAGGAAAAGCAGAAAATGAGGTAATACTTAAAATTGCTGGACGAAGTGCGGAATTTAAAGTAATAAACGACCTTTTATTAAAAAATGAAAAAGCAGATATTTTCGAAATAAAATTAAAGGAGAATATCATAGTACGAAATTAATAAAAAACATGTGCTAACACCGTGTATAATTCATTGCTAGTACTCGCCTACTTAAGAAAATCCTTGCGGATTTTCTATTCGGTTTGTATTTGCTAATTTAGTAGCTGAAACACGCAACGAAATCATACACAAACACGTTGTATGCCATTGTGGAAAAACCAACCACACATTAAGCACATTTGGTTTTTGTCACCACACAGCCCAATGCTGAAAAACCAAAAGAGCTTAATCTCTCCACCGCTCCCAATAGTTACGAATTTGATTTTCTTCTTGTTGGATACATAACTTGTTGCTCCTTGAATTGACCGATTTCTTCTCTGAGCGTTTGATTAATGTTTTGGATTAGGTCGTTTTGGACTTTCATTATTCTTAATAAATCATGCATTGCGTTTAGATTATCTAATTGTTTATATACAATTTGTTCTAAATCGGCTTTGGTATATCTTTTACTCATATCATTATACTTTATAAAAAATTCTTTAGATTTTCTAAATAAATCTAAAGATAATCTATCAAAATTCAAAACAAAAATTTAGATATTCTACATTTTTATTTAATAAGTATATATTTATCTTAACAAATTCAAAAGTATTATGACCTCTTTAGGACTATATCTTACCAAGAAATCTGTAAATAGAGCAATGGTTTCCAGACGAACAGGAATCAGTCAAGCTCGACTATCACAATTGACTTCAAATGAATCGACAAAACTTCGAGCAGATGAATTGTATTTAATTGCTTTGGCAATTGATATTGATCCAGGAGAGATGTTTAAGGAGATTTTTGCTGAAACGAAATTGAAAAACAACTAAAACTCTTTGTTATGACAGATATAGAGCAAATTATTGATGAGTTAATAAAATTCAGAAATGCAAGAGATTGGAAACAATTTCATGACTCAAAGAATTTGGCTAGTGCAATTTCGATTGAAGCAGCTGAACTTAACGAATTGTTTCTTTGGAAAAATAATCTTGACGAAATTGAAAATGTGTCCAAAGAAAGATTGGCAGAAGAATTAGCTGATGTTCTTTCATTTGCATTTTTATTAGCTGAAAAAAACAATCTAAATGTAAAGGATATTATCTTGAATAAGATTGAACAAAACGATAAGAAGTATCCAGTTGACAAAGCAAAGGGTACAGCAAAAAAATATGACGAATTATGAATGTATCGAATAGATTTTCTATTCAATCTAAACCGTTTGATTTAACTCTTTTTGAGCATTTGCAAACAGAACATTATGCAAAAGATTTTTGGCCTATAGTGTATATTCTTTCTGACGATAAATCTAAAAAAGCATACATCGGAGAAACGGCAGATGTATTGACTCGGATGAGCACTCATCTCAAAAATGACAAAAAGAAAAAACTGACCTCAGTTCATCTTATCGATAGCAATCAGTTTAACAAGTCAGCTACACTCGATATTGAATCAAGTTTAATTGAGTATATGTCAGGGGATGGTAAATTTCAATTGATTAATGGTAACCTTGGATTAGCGAATCAAAACTACTATCAAAAGAATGAATTGTATTCACATATTTTCAGATCAATATGGAGAAGGTTAAAGACAAAAGGCATAGTCAATAACTCATTGGAATACATCAATAACTCTGATTTGTTCAAATATTCTCCTTACAAAAGGTTAAGAGATGGGCAGGTTGAAGCATTGAAAAAAATGTTGATATATCTTCTTGAAGATAAGTATGAGAGTATAATCATGGAGGGAGGAGCTGGTACAGGTAAAACTATCTTGGCAGTTTTCCTATTCAAATTGCTTAACGCAAATAGTGAAGACTTTCATTACAAAGCTTTTGGAGATCAGGAAGAGGATTTTATAGCTCTTGTTAAGAAAATTAAGGAAAAGTATCCTAAATTAAAGATGAGGCTTGTGGTGCCAATGTCTTCGTTTCGAAAAACCATGGAGCAGGTGTTTAAAAACATTAGTGGACTAAGGGCAAATATGGTGATAGGTCCTGCAGCGACTACCAAAGAAAAGTTTGATATACTCATCATTGATGAGTCACATCGATTAAGAAAGAGAAAAAGTATTGGAGCATATATTGGAGCATTTAATAACGCTGCCGAACAACTGGGACTTAATCCTGAAAAAACGAATGAGCTTGAATGGGTTAAATTACAGTCAAAAAAAACAATCCTATTTTACGATAATAAGCAGTCGATTAAGCCATCTGATGTTGATCAGAAAGATTTTGATAAACTGAAAAAAAAGAAAACCACCATCGTTGAAAAACTTAAGTCACAATTTAGGGTACTAGGCGGTATTGATTATGTTAACTTTATTGATAAAATGCTTCACTGTAAGCATGAGAAAAACACCAGAAAATTCAGTTCAAAAAAATATGAATTCATTCTATTTGATTCAGTAAGTGATTTAGTTGCTGAAATTAAACAAAGAGATACCGAAAGTGGATTATCCCGAACAGTCGCTGGATTTTCCTGGGACTGGGTTTCGAACAAAAAAGGTCAGGAATATTTGATGGATATTAAGATTGGTGATGCTGAATTGAAATGGAATGCAGTCAATGAAAATTGGATCAATACTGACAACGCGATTAACGAGATAGGTTGTATTCATACTACTCAAGGTTATGATCTGAACTATGCAGGTATCATTTTTGGAAATGAAATTAGTTATGACAAGGATAAAAATGAAATTGTCATCATAAAAGAGAATTACAAGGATACAACTGGCAGGCAAGCAAATACATTGGAACAGTTAAAAGAGTACATTATTAACATTTATAGTACAATGATGCTCAGGGGAATAAAAGGAACATACATCTATATTTGTGATCCGAACTTAAGAGAGTATTTTTCTCGATTTATTCCTGTTAAAACAAAATCTGATTTAGTAAAAGAAGTTTTTTTTCTACCTATAAATGAAATAAAGCCATTCGAAAATGCAATACCTATTTATCATTTGGACGCTGCTGCTGGGGAGTTTAGTAAAAAACAAAAGGTAGAAGATATGAATTGGGTTCATCCACCTAAATCAGCTCGTGTAACAAAAGATCATTTTTCATGTAAGGTTATCGGTGAATCAATGAATAAAGTTATACCTAATGAATCTTATGCCGTTTTTCGTAAGTATAATGGCGGCTCACGAAATGGAAAAATTGTCCTTGTGGAGTATTTTGACAAACAGGATTCTGAATTCGGATCATGTTATACAATCAAAAAATATGAGAGCAAAAAACAAGAGAATGATGAAGGGTGGGAACATGAATCTATAATTCTTAAGCCAATGTCAATTGATGATGGATATGAAGATATTGTGTTGACAAGTGATGAGCTATCTTCATTTAAGGTAATAGGTGTTTTTGAATTTGTATTAAAATAAAAACGGCATACAACAAAGTGTATAAGTAATAGCGGTTTGGGTGATAACTCAAACCGCTTTATATTTGAACAAACTATATAACAATCCGAAAAGTAGAAGCTACTTAACCGCTACTACTCATACACGCAACGTTAGAGAGCATAGAAATCAATGAACGAAGTTATAGATTTATTAAATAATCCTTCGAAACGACAAGAAGGATTATCTATTGCAAGAACTCTTGATAGCTTGACATATGAATTAATGAACCATTTAATTTTGTGTGGTTTAAAGGAAAATGACCCAAGTTTTAACGGAGAATATATAAAACTGTGCGTTAAACATAAAGGGGCTAAAAAAATTGGTGATCTCTTAATTGATTTTTTTGTAAATGGTAATATCAATGAAAAGATAGGGAGTTTAAAAGCATTATATCACGTTTCTGAAGAACCACTAATTTTGGATGAATCCACAAAGAGATTCATTGAAAACCCAAAATTTAAAGAACATAAAACAACTTATAAAGAAAGAGAAAAAATCTTGATAAAAGAATATAGAAAATGTGATAATATTATATTAAAATTCTTTTTTAAATGGGCCATTCCATCCAAATCAGGAGATTTTTTCAAGGGAGTTCCTGAAACCTATGCGGACTTGGAAACACTCATTAAAGACGATATTAAATTAAAAAAGCAGCTAACGGAATATGCAGAGTGGAATTAAACGCTCTCTAACATCATATATGAAATCAGAGCAAAGTTTAGTGCCAATCAAAAGGTTATTTCCTCTTTGCAGTGGCGCTAGATTTTTATAAATTAAACAAGAAATAAAAATGCGCAGATAAATCAATTGATTCAGGTGTACTTGCCTTGCTCCGATTCATATATTTGGCGTTATGGGGCATACTGTAGCTCTGAAAATCAAAACGCAACGTCTGACAAAACTCGCTCGGATGGACTGATAATTTTTGCAGAGGTCAGTGTCGAATCCAAAGGAAAAAAGCGATAAAAAAAACACAAAAACGGAGGGTTTCGGAGTAAAACGTGCAAAAAAATCGCTTTTTTAGGCTANACTGCGGATTATTTGCAAAGTTCAGGTCTGTAAAAGTGGTACGCGCCATAACATTATGTATGAAATTATGGCAAGTTTGGGAACAAATCAGAAGGTCTTTCCTTTTTTGCTGTGGCGCCAAATTTTCATATGTTTGAAAAAGATATAAAAACAAGCGCAGTTTGATTCAATGGCTAGAGCATATTTGCTTTGCCACAATTCATACATTTGGCGTTGTAGCCAATTCAAAAAAATATGAATTTAGATTTAATACTATCTGATTTTGAAAAAACGAAAGATATATCTGACGAAATTCTGAATCTAATTCAATCTCAGGACGAATTGAGAAAGTCTCTTTTTGATTATTTTCTAACAAATAAGAATAGGGAATTTGCATTACTACTTTTAGACAAGTTCGTAGAAATTAGAAAAAAACCTGAGGGAGGTATGCCCGCTGAGGACTTAATGTTTGCATGCTATTTATTGGGAATGAATAATGATATAGCTGATTCAATAAAAATATGGAACGCTAAAAGAACGGATTTTGATTCTCTTTGTGCTGTTGACATACAACTTGTAATGTTTTCTGGTTTAAATGAGACAAAAAAATTCTTAAAATCGCAGAAAACGGACGATTCAATTGACGCGCTGAATTATATTATCGAATGTGAAGAAAGTGGAGATTTTGATTTACTTAAAGATTATTTTGACAAAAAATCCTTACCGTGGTTTGTATAAAAAAACAGGCTACAACAAGATATATGTGATCATAGCAGTTAGGTGATCAATCGAAAGGTTCTCGTATATTTGGTAAGGCGCAATGCTTACAGAAAGAAAAAGTTAGTAACCAATGCGCAGAAAAACCAAAAAGCAAGGTAACATTTTGCCTTGCTACGACACATATATTAAACGTTGGCAATAATATGGTGTTCACAAAAGAAAAATCATACAAAACTAAGTTAGAAATTCAAGAAATTATTGATAGTCTTAATCTGATAACAGAAAAATATTACACTAATTCTTCTGAAAAATTTAAATTTGAGGGAAAGATTAAAAACGACGGATTCGTTCTACTTCCAACATTTGATTATAACTCAAATTCTCAACTTAGACCAGAGGTTATTGGTAAATTAAAAAAGGTTGATGAAATAACCGAGGTTGATTTAAAGTTTCAACTACCTGACACTTTAAAAATCTTATTAGTATTTGCTCTAACTTTAAACTTGGGAATTTTATTTTTGATGATACTTTTTCCTGAACTTACAACTTTTCCATTATGGGATAAATGGTGGTCATATCTGATTTTTATAATAATTACTTTTTTTCTTTTTAATAGTGTGTTCACATTAAAAGTTAATAAGACTGAAACTATTTTGAAGCAGCTTTTAGATATATAAAATACTATTGCTGACAATGATTATAATTACAACAAATGAAATCCTTACACACACTCATCTTATTAGTTATAACAACTTTCATTTGTTGTAATACTTCTAATAACAAAGAACCTATTGATAGAATTATATATAAAACCAAACATGATGAGTTAGTTCTTCTGAGTATTATAACTGACAGTACATACCATATTGATTGGCTTATTTCTGGAACTATGAAAAAACATGAAACTCCACATCAAACAGACATAAGTGGTAAATTAAATTTCTTTGGATTAATACAATATGAAGGTGGAATTCTTTATGACAACAATAAACTAACACTTGTTGAAAAAATCATTAAGAATAGCTTAAAAATGCATCAATCAAAAGAAATAAAAGCCCCATTAGACACTAGTGCTGACATGATTTATTACAAAGATTCTAAATCTTTGAAATTTAATAACGAATTACTGATTGAAAAAAAGGAGTTTTCAATAGAAAAAGCATTAGAATTAATTGATAAACATGAAAATTGGAACGGTGAAAAAATTAATCGAGAGTTTGCTGAGGAATAAAAACTATTGCCAACAATACCTATAATTAATGCTGGAGCAATTGCTAGCCGAAATGTTAGCTGATTTGCATTGTCGCAAAAGCTTTTTCCCTATTTTTATCCTAACAAATTAAAAACAGCTCAAAGCTTTTACTTTTGTTGGCTTGAAATGCCCTGCATTTCTGCGCCGCACTAATCATAGCCGAGACGTTATGGGGCATACTGTAGCTCTGAAAATCAAAACGCAACGTCTGACAAAACTCGCTCGGATGGACTGATAATTTTTGCAGAGGTCAGTGTCGAATCCAAAGGAAAAAAGCGATAAAAAAACCACAAAAACGGAGGGTTTCGGAGTAAAACGTGCAAAAAAAATCGCTTTTTTAGGCTAATTACGATAAAACTGACAAAAAAGGAGTCTGTGATTTTTGAGTTTGGTTAAGGATAGCTTCCATGGCAGCAAAGCGATCATGTGAAAATAACAACATATTGAGGAATCATTACGCAATCAATCATCGCTATGCTGCGGTTTATTTGCAAAGTGTAGGCTTGTAAAAATGGTACGCCTCATAACACGGTGTATAAAATTATGGCAAGTTTTGGGAGGAATCGAAAGGTCATTTTCTGTTTGTAATGGCGTTAAATTTTCATAAGTTTGAAAAAGATATAAAAACAAACGCAGCTAGGAGTTATGGTTTGAGTGTATTTGCGCTGCCACAATTTATACACGCAGCGTTGTAGTGCATTTAGAGCAACCAATGAAAATTAAAAGAATAATATTAATAATGGGGTTTTTTAGTAGCGTTTTCGGATTTGGTCAAAATAATAATCTGATTGAATTGACTGCCAAACAAGACGCTGAAGAAGGTTGGCAAGATTTAGTTTTCTCTATAACGGAAAAAGAAATATTAGACAACGGATTTTGGAGTTTAACTTGTAAAGCGAAATACGAGAATGAAATTGTCGGACTGAAAATCAATATCGCTGACGAAATCCCAGTAGGAATTGTGAATGAAGAGATTGACAACACAACTTTTACGCCAAATGGAGCTGAAATTCTTTCCATCGGAAAAGAGAGCGATAAATTAATCGAAGTCATTTCTAAACTTTACGGACAACCAAAAACATCGGAATTTACAAGCGAAAAATTGACTTTTACTGCTTTTCCATTAAATAAAGAGAAGGCTGTTTTGGAAAATGGACGATTTCAATTTAAACTATTCTTTGACGAGAATGGCGAACGGAATCTATACGCAGAAATATTCCTGAATCCTGACTTGAAAAATGGAACGGTTGAATTGAATGAAAAGGATGAAGAATATCGAGTGAATATTGTAAAATTATTATCGGAAAATAAATAAAAACGCACTACAACAATGACTATAAACAATTGCTATTACAGTCTTATCCTGAAAATCCTTGCCGAATTTTCAGCTTTTCTTGTACTTGCAAAAGTTCCTACTAAACCACGCAACTGTTCATAGCCTAACCGTTGGCATTAATTAGAAAAAAAATGAGTGAAATTCAAGATAAAATGTTTCAAGAAATTAGAAACAAAGAAATATTTAATCAAGTACAACAATATTCATTTGAGTATTTAGAAAATATTTTTGACCGAAATGTTTACCCAACCGAAAAAGCACTTGAAGACTTAGAAATTTTCAATGAAGAACTTCCTCCAAATTCAACAACAGCTGAAAATGTAATTGAACAATTAAATAGATACGGAAGTCCAGCAACAACCGCAACTTTAGGAGGGAAATACTTTGGATTTGTTTGTGGAAGTGCCGTTCCAGTTGGTTTAGCAGCTAAAAATTTAGGCACATATTGGGATCAAGCACCTGCAATGAACGTTCTCTCACCTATCGGTAGTAAGTTAGAATCTGTAGTAGAAAAATGGCTGATAAATTTATTTAATTTACCTAAACAATCTTCTGCTGGATTTGTGAGTGGTACATCAACAGCTAATTTATGTGGCTTAGCAGCGGCTAGGTATCGTATTCTTGAAAGAAATAATTGGGATATAAATAAAAATGGACTTAGAAACGCACCTCAAATAAGAATTGTAACTGGTAAACAGTCACATTCAACAGTTTTAAAAGCAATCGGAATTTTAGGTTTAGGAACAGAGAATATAGAATGGGTAGATGTTGATAATCAAGGGAGAATTATAACTGAATTAATTCCTGAATTAGATGAAAATACTATTTTAATTCTACAGGCAGGTAATGTAAATAGTGGAGCATTTGATGATTTTGAAAAAATATGCGAAAAAGCTAAAAAAACAAATACTTGGGTTCATATTGATGGTGCGTTCGGTTTGTGGGCTGAGGTTGTAAATGATTTGAAATATTTAACTAAGGGAATAAATAATGCTACTTCTTGGGCTGTAGATGGACACAAAACATTAAATACACCTTACGATTGTGGAATAATACTTTGTTCAGACCAAGAGGCTATGACTTCTGCACTTCATATGTCTGGAAGCTATATTATAGAAAGTGTCGAAAGAGACGGAATGTTTTACACACCCGAAATGTCTCGAAGAGCAAGGATAATTGAGTTGTGGTCTATAATGAAGTACCTAGGAAAGAACGGAATTGATGAAATGATTTTAACAATGCATCAAAGAGCCAAACAGTTTGCAGAAGAAATAGGTAAAATAAGAGGTTTCTATGTTGAAAACGACATTGTGTTCAATCAAGTTATTGTTAGATGTGACTCTGATAAAATTACAGAACAAGTGTTGAGTAATATTCAAATGCTAAGAGAGTGTTGGTTAGGAGGCTCAATGTGGTTTGGCAAAAAAGTTATGCGAGTTAGTATTTGCTCTTGGGCAACTACTAAAAATGATATAACTAAATCTGTAAAATCATTTGAAAAGGCTTTAGAATTAGAAATAACTAATGCCAACAATGTATAAAAATAATAGCGGTTTAATCACTAAAATGAAAGTTCGTGAATTTTAAAAAGGTCTGTATTTAAATGAAAAATTAGTGTACAAAAATCCGCTACTATTTTTATACTAGACCGTTGGGCGTAATCCCTCATAGCTCCGAAAACCCTTTAGTACTATGCTAACGAAGTCTTATTTTTACACTCTAAATAATTTAAGCTCTTTGTAAGGCCGTTTTTTAAAGTGTTGCTACTTTGTGTAAGCACGTGCGCAATCCTGGTTGAAATGTTTGCCATTTAGTACATTGGCGGCCTAAATCTTAGGACCCCGTTCAGAATATTTCTTTTTGCCTAAAGCACATTTCCTTAGAGCTTTTAAAATCGTAAGTTATGGAACAACAAATGACATTAGAAATCGTAAACAAAAATGCTGCTGGTATTGATATTGGTAGTCGTAGTCATTGGGTAGCCGTCGGTCAAAAAAAGTCTGATATTAAAGAATTTGGAGTATATAATGAAGATTTATACGCTCTAGCAGATTGGCTTAGAGAACATAAGATTACCTCAGTAGCTATGGAAAGTACAGGTAATTATTGGCAAAACTTACACGCTGTTTTAATTGCCAATGGATTTGAAGTTACTCTTTGTAATGGAAAGTTTACCAAAAATATAAAAGGAAAAAAGACAGATGTAATTGATTGCCAATGGATACAAAAATTGCATGCTTTGGGATTACTTTCTTCAAGCTTCTTACCCGATGAAGACACAGAAATATTAAGAACTTTTACCAGACATCGTTTAAACCTAATCCAGCAAGCTGCTGCTTCATCAAAAAAAATGCAAAAATATCTAAGGCTTATGAATATAAGATTAGATGTTGTAGTGAAAGATATTGTAGGACTTACAGGATTGAAAATTATTACAGCTATTTGTTTGGGAGAAACAGATCCTAAAAAACTAGCTAGTTTAAGACATTATAACTGTAGAAAAAGTGAAGAAGAAATAGCTAAAGCTTTACACACAAACCGAAGAAATGATTATTTGTACGCATTAAATGATGAATTGGATACATATAACTATTTACAAGAAAAAATTAGAAAATGTGATGATCAAATAGCTTTGAAAATTGATGACATCATTGGTAAAGATCCTGAAAAAAAAGAGCATCATATAGATAAGAAAAAGCATAAAAGAATCAATAAAAACACTCCAAAAAATATTGATATCAATCTTAAATCTTATCAAATCTTCAAAGGAATAGATTTATTAGCAATAGAAGGAACGAGTTACAATACAGCACTCACCATAATGAGTGAAATTGGATATGAAGGTATTCATAAGTTTAAAACAGCTAAACATTTTACATCTTGGCTCAGATTAGCCCCTAATAACAAAGTAAGTGGAGGAAAAGTATTATCCAGTAAAATAGGTAAAGGAAGTAGTAGACTCAAAATAGCTCTAAGAAATGCTGCAAATGCGATTGGAAATTTAAAAGATAGTACTCCGCTTAGAGATTTTTTCCACAGAATAAATTTTAGAAAAGGAAGAGTCTCAGCTATTACAGCAACTGCTAGAAAACTTGCTATAATTATCTGGAATATGATTGTCAAGGCTAAACCATATCAAAATCCAGAAGGATACTTATACCTTGACCAAAAAAGAAAACTTGGACTCGTCAAAAGAATTAAAAAACAAATTGATAAATTTGACATCAAACCAGAAGATCTTGAATTTAAAACTCCCTGATTTTCAATAAGTAAAATTGACGTTAGTCAGAATTAAAAGTAAGTAACTTCAATTAAAATAATGTCATTATTAAATCATCTTAAATCTATTGTAAAAGATTACTTTAAAGAAAAGGGAAACGAATTAGAGGTATTAGAAAAAGAAAAAGGTATAAAATTCCCTTTAATTTATAAAGAGTTTTATAAAAGCTGTAAAACATCTCACCCAAAAAAGATGAGAGGGACAGATTTATTTAGCAATGATAAAGAACTAATGGAAGGAGCTATTGAATTATTAGAGGAAGATAATGCCAAAAACTTTTTAACTAATAAGGATTTTGTTTTTATGATGCACCAAGGGTATATGTTTTGGTATTTTAAAGCTGACGGAAATGAAAATCCAGACGTCTATTTTTATCAAGAACAAAGTTTATTTCCAGATAAAAAAACTGACTTAAAAAGTTTTCTTGAAAATTTAACCTAAAAATCAATCAGCTCTGATAAAGTAGTTTCCAAAGCTTTAGAAATTTCTAATAAAGTAAAAAGCGTAGGATTGACTTTTCCATTTTCTAATTTTTCCATCGCCTGCCTATCTTTATTACAAGCACGAGCTAAATCTGACTGACTCCAGCCCTTCTGACTTCTTAACTCGACAATGCGTTGACCGATTTTCTTTTTAAGCTGTTCTTTGTCCACAAAACAAATGTCAATTAATTATACGACAATTTTGTCATATTAAAATTTGACAATTCAATTTTAAACATTATGTTTGTCGTATAATAATATGACGATTGAATAAATTCAGGAAATTAAAAGTCTATAAAAAATTCCAACCTCGTGAATGGAAATATATTCCTGTCCCTGAAATCCGACTTGAGGGAAGATGGTTAAAAGAACTCGGATTTGAAATCGGAAAAGAAATTGAAATTAAGCAGCAAAGGAATAAACTGACCATTACGCTGACTGACAAAAAGAAAGAAAAATAACTACGCCCAACAAGGTGTAAAATTCATTGCTTACTACTTACCTACTCGGAAAAATCTCTGATTTTTCCTTTGTCGGTTTGTANTAAGACAGACCCTAATCAAGTTCAATATTTTTACTGGAAACATATATTTTTTTTCGAGAGCAATAGAGGCAATAGCATTATTCAGTATCGTATTAAACCTAATTCCTGAAATTAATGTTTCGATGGATTATGGATATTTCATTGCTATGTTAGTTTTAGGAATTGGCAGTATTCCAATGTGTTATATATTCTATAAGGAGAAGCTTGCACCGAAATGGCTTGCATTATGGGGAGTAATCGGATATGCTGTTCTTGCCTTTGGGTTTTTAATGGAATTATTTGGAAAGGAATGGAGCATGTATTTACTGATACTCGGAGGACTATGGGAAATAACTTTTGCTATTTGGCTAGTTATAAAGGGAAGAAAAAATAAAATAATAACGGTCCGCTAACACTGTATATGAAATCATAGCCGCCTATCGGCAGGCTGCGCTTCATATACTAAACGTTGCCAGTAATTTGAAATGACCGAGATTTTAAAGAAATACATAGTTAGTAAATGGTGGTTACCGATATTACTCTTCGGAATTTCAATCATTCTTTTTATTAGTGATATAATTCTTCCAAACACCGATTTTGGATTCTACACTCTTTTACTATTTGGAATTATACTACTAATCTCAGCGATTTGGCAATTTTTTAAAGGTAAAATAGCAATTGGATTTTTTCAGTTGTCAATTTTAGCAACGCCAATTTTATTTTTCGGATTTATGGTTTATCTATTTGCTGGAATGATGAACAAACCAGATGGAGAATTAGCATTAGATAGAATTGAACCATTAATTAAAGAAAAAACAGACTTAATTATCCCAAAAGACTTTGAGGTTATGAAAAACCTTATTGAACATACAGAAGGAGCATTTGACTCTGATTATTCTATCGGATTGACAATTGAATATAAAGAATCTGATGAGAAAAATATTATAGAGCAAATTCTTAAAAGTGCGGAATTAGAATCGGACAAAGGTTCGTGGAAAAAACACAACAACGGATTTGATTTTGAACATAAATACAACGAAATAAATAGTGCTGAACCGTTTTATTTCAAAGTAGATACTTTAAACAATAAAATGGAATTGAATTTAAGTCACTTATAAATAAAAAACTACTGGCAACACGGTGTATAAAACATAGCTAATAAGTACTTAAACGAAAGGTTTGTGTATATTTATAAAGTCCGCCAAATTTTTAATTTGGCTTTTAAAATGAGAAAAATTAAAAACAAAATATAAAAATTCGGCTCTGTGTTAATCCGAAAAGTTAGTGTCTTTTTATACGCTACGTTTCATACACAAGT
>NZ_KQ474111.1:7976-17796 GCF_001401755.1 Aquimarina longa SW024 | reverse complement strand
TTTAATATATGTGTCGTAGCAGAGCAAAATGTTACCCTGCTTTTCGATTTTTCTGCGCATTGGTTGCTAACTTTTACTTTTTGCAAACATTGCGCCTTACCAAAAATACAACAACCTTTCGATCGATCACTTAGTTGCTATGATCACATATATGTTGTTATCAGCTTTTTTTAATATTTTGTTTTATTTTCCATTTTTCAAATTCCACTTTAGATTCCATTAGCTGGTTTTTTATATTTTTCCAATCGGATTGATTACAAAATCCAATTTTTATAGAGTCATAATCATCAGTCATTAATTTTTCGAAAAGTTTAGGTTTTCCGGATTCGAAACTAACGATAATTTCGCAATGGTGACCTAGAGGGAATTGCATTAAATAATAGTTCCTCAGCAAAATATGAGAAACAGTCAAATTAACAGTTTCCGTATCATTCAGATTCTCATAATCAAATATCATATCGAATTTTACAGGAGTAAATTCCTCAATTGGAGTTCTAACAGAAACTAGTCTAAAAACACTCTCTTTTATTATATCTTTTTCTAATTCATCTATCTTTTGAGATTCTTCTGCAGAAAGTTCGTTCCTGTCAGAAATTATCTTTTTCAGAACTTTAGATATTCGAGCACTACTTTCAATCAAGTTGTCCTTTGACATAATTCTATCAATGGCTAAATATCTCATTTAAAATGCTTTATTGCTGATAACGGTCTCGGCTATGAGTAGTTGCGTAGTTTAGCACTTAACTTTGCAAGTAAACACCAAGTTGGAAATTCCACAAGAATTTCCAAAGTAGGCGAGAACAAGCAATTATTTATAGCCATTGTTGTGCGTTCGTTTTTATTTTTAGGTCCAGTCATAAGTAAATAAAACAATTCGATTTTCTGGTTCATAAAACATCAAAATGGAATCAGCTCCTTCACCGCAATAACTATAACCTGAAACTTCAGCTATATACATAAATTCTTTCCCTCTATATGAGATGGAAATTCCATCATTGGGTAATTGTTTTTCAGATACTTCAGCTACAGTCATTTCAAATGCAGATGGAATGGAAGCAGTGTTAGTCCAATTTCCATACCACGTTTCACCACCTAATCTATCAAGAAAATCCTGAGGATTGTCTTCTTGCCAAGGTAATAGTCGTCCTTTTGATTTATATTCATTTTTAGTATTCTTATAATTTTGGTGTATTTCTTTTACGTGCTGAACAAATTCTTCATCAGTTTTATCTTTATGAATTGGCGCTGACAAAAAATAGTTTTCACTACCTAAAAACTGATATTTATTATCCTTTGTAAGTTCCAATGCAATCCAGTTTTCACCACAAAACTCATTATGAAAATCAGTAGTTTCTTCACCTATTAGTCCTTCATAAGGTTCAGTTGGGTTAAGAATATGCAAAACTGTACCTCTTAAATTCTTATGTAACAATCCTAAATCAATAGAGATTAATGGAAGTAAATAATTTTTCAGCCACGATTGATTAGATAAAAACACATCTTCCGGAAATGGCGTCAAACCTTCCTGTAATTCACTAATCTCTTCTTTGTAATACTTTCCTTCGTTATTCATATTTTCAATTCAAATTACTTTTTGTGTCTTTAAATGACGCACAACGTTTAATATATGTGTCGTAGCAGGGCAAAACGTTACCTTGTTTTTCGAATTTTGTGCGCATTGGTTGCTAACTTTTCCATTCTGCAAGCATTGCGCCTTACCAAAAATACGACAACTAATCGATTGATCACTTAGCTGCTATGATCACATATATGGTGTTAGGTATAGTTTTCATTCCGTAATTACTTTAGGATCAACTTTCCGACCTCTTTTATTTTCACGTTGGTACTGTCTTCGTTGTTTAGTGATTTCATATAATACTATTCCAGTACTGGTTGCTAAATTTAAGCTTTCAATAATTCCAGCCATTTCTATTTGAACGCAAGCATTAGAGTTTTTCACAGCAAAATTACTAATTCCGCGAGATTCATTTCCGAACCAAACGGCTAATCTTTTTTGAGTATAATTGCCATTATGTAAGAAAGTATTGTTTTGTCCTTTGATATGAGGAGAAGTTACTATTGATATAAACCTTTTGTTCTCTAAATGTTTAAAACATTCTTCCGTGCTTTCAAAAGTCTTTACAAAGCTCCATTTTATAGCAGAAACTGATGGTTTCAATAATGATTTTCGTTCTCGCATTTCTTCCCAATCTGTTGGTAACCTTTTCTTACTATCAATAATGTAAAGTTTTTCAACTCCAAGTGCATTTATATTTCTAACAACTGTTCCAATATTTTTTATGTCGGTTGGTTCCTCAAGTACCGCTATCAAATTTTCACACCGCAAATCCCTTATTTCGTCAGCTCTTTTTCTTAGATCAGATTTAGGTTCTTTTATTTCAATATTTGATTTCTCTTTCGTCATTTTTTAATTATACCTAACGTTCAGTATAAGAAACGTAGGGCAGGTGATAAGCACTTTCGTTTCGGTTTATTACTTAGCTAAATATAAATATTTTGCTTTTATCTTTTCTACTATAAACGCCAAATTTTATATTTAGCGGACTTTGTAAATATTTACAGACCTTTGGTTAAGCACAAACGCCCTATGTTTTTTATACCGTGTTATGTGCTGGGCTTTTCAATTCGAATTAAATCGGTTAAATGATTGCCAATATTTGTCCTTATAGATATCAAAGTCTAGCTCGATTTTATTTTTGTATTCTTTTTTTATTTCGTGTAATACTTTTGATGGTTTTCTAAATTCGATACAGGCAAAATATACTTCTCGAATTGAATCTGCTGTTTGTCTTCCAATATTTAAATACCCATCGGAATCTTTTAATTCCTCTATTATTTTTTCCTCAATCTCATTTAGAAGTTGGTATTTAGATTCATTAGGCATTCCATTGTTATCTTTTCCATCATATTTTATTTCCATTACCGCAATCCAAGGATGAGAAGCTTTACTATCCCAATTCAATAAATCCATATTCATAACTGCGAGTAAGGGAAGTCCATTTTTCATAGTCGCTTCCAGTCCAGAATAGTTGTCATTTTCTGTATTGTGCCTAAAACCTTTGTATTTTTCCACGAACTCTTTTTCTCTCCAATTCAAAAAGTCCTTTAGTTTTTTTAATGAGATTAATTCGGATGTCGCATCTTTTGGGTTAATTATATTTACATTGTCAATCGTGGTAACTGAATTTAACTCGCCAAGAGAATTGTCCAAAGCGAGGTAAATTCCATTTGTCATTACGGCTCTGTTTTCCTCATTAAAATCTTTATGAGTAATTGTAATGTCAATCTCGTCTGGCATTTGTTTATAGTCAGTTGAATAAAACTCCATTTTGCTTTCGTCAAATTTAAAGCCGTCCATTTCAATTCCGTATTGATTTAAGTCAGACGGTTGTTTGAGTGCTGTAATTTTCCAATTATTCATTTTCGGTGCTGACTTTACCAATTCCTCAACAAACACGATATTTTTAATTACTCCATCAGCTGTTAAAATCAATTCTGCAGTATTATCATCATACATTCCAGCTAGAAACCAAAATCCATCTTTTAATTCGTTCAGTTTTGGTGCAAGTCTGTCGAAAAATACTTTGTTGATATTTCCTTGGTCTTTTAGAACCTTATGGAATTTTTTTTCATTCTGTTCAAACCAATTCCAAAAATCAGAGTACGAGTTTATAGGTTCCTCTTTTGTACTAAATATTGATTTTAAAAAACTCATATTTTTATTAGTTCGGATTTTTTTTAGCCTTGCACATAACGGGTTTGTGTATGATTAGTTGCGTGTTTTAAGTACTAAAGTTAGTAAATAAAATACAGATAGAAAGTCCACGAGGACTTTCGTAAATTATTTAAAACCAAGCAATTAATTATACACGATGTTGTGCCTAGTTTTTTTATTCCATTTTGTTAAAATACTATCGGCTTGTTTCTTTGTAATGTTTCCAAAATATGGTTTTCCAGAAATTCGCTGTTCTTCTCTTTCCATTATCACTGGTGTTCCGCAAGAAAACTCGTCCAATTTATATACTGAATGATTAGCTTCAAAGTAATTTTTATTTCCATTATGGTCTTTGAAGTAATATCGGATTGATAAGTTTTCTACTGTGTTAGAATCAATTTTTCTTTCATAAAAGTCCATTTCAGATTCAATTCCGTTTCTCCAAAACAAGATGTTTGAGTTGAGCCAAATTATTTTGCTTTGAAAATTGGTATTCAAATCGGAAGAATCATTTTCGTAAATCATTCCTGTATTTATGTCTTTTAAACTGAATATTTTTCCGAATTTCGAGATTTTTCCGTCATCATAATTTTCGTCACTTAATTCATTCCAATTGTCCCAAGTCTGATTTTCCGATTTCCAATTCTTAGAGATTTGTTTTAGTCCGATTTTAGTTCTTTCAGGATTAAAGTCCGTTGCGTATTTTTCAAAGTTTGTTTTCTGATTCCGAAGCGAAATATTATACATCAAAATTCCGAGTATCGAAATTCCAATAATTATAAATAATATTCTCTTTAGTACGATTTTCATAAATTAGGCACAACGTGCTTGTGTATGGTTAATTGCGTGTTTCAGCAACTAATTTAGTAAACAAAAACGACCGCGAGAAAATTCCTTCGGAATTTTCCAAATAAGCAACGACCAAAGCAATTAATTATACACGTTGTTGCCAGTAGTGTTTTTTGCTAAATATGTTTTATCTAATTCTTTGGCTATTCCGATTGCTTCTTTCACAACCTCTTTGGGATAATCATTAATTTCAAGTATTCTAATTGCATTTCTGTTTTTTAATTTTCCACCTTTTAGTTTGTAATCAAATCCAACGGTTTTGTCATTTACCGTTTCACTAAAATGATACAGCTCATATTCGTCCGAAAGCATATCTGTCAACTCTATGTCGTGAGTTGAAACCAATATTTTATTATTATTCTTTGTTAAAGCAGATAATACAGATTTTCCAGCAGAAATGCGCTCTACGGTATTTGTACCTTTAAATATTTCATCTAAAAGAAAGAGATTTTTATTTCCATTTTCACTCTCTTTAAGCATTTCCTTAATGGTTAATACTTCTTCAAAATAATAACTTTTATCGTTCATCAAATCATCACTTATTCGGATAGCTGAAAACACTTTTAATAAAGGAAAACTCATTGATTTTGCAAAACAAGTATTAATTGTAAATCCAGTTATTATATTCAGTCCAATTGAACGAATAAAAGAGGTTTTTCCAGACATATTTGAACCTGTAAGAAGTATGGATTTTTCAGCTATTTCAATACTGTTAGTTGTGCAATTAAAAATTAAAGGATGACTGATATCTTTAACAATGATTTTATCTCCATCATTAATAATTGGCAAACAGAATGTTTTAACTCCGTTTCTTAAAGACGCTATTGAAATTAGCATATCAATATGCCCAACAAATTTAAAAACGTTTTCCATTTCTTTTCTTTTGTTATTTAACCTTTTTAAAACTCCAAATAATAATAAAGGCTCAAGCAAAAACATTGTTTTAAAAATCTCAAATACAAACCAAGCTATGATTTCAAATTCTCCTTGAAGTTTGGCTTCAAGTGAAAAAAATGACATTCTATTTTTAACTTCATTTATTAATTTGATGGACTTTGGTAAGTCAGGATTTATTTTTTTAAATAATGGTTTTGTAAATAAATGAGAAGCGACATTATTAAGCCTTAAAAGTTGTGGAATTGAACTTACATACTGAACTAAATTATTTTTATTCCAATAATGTAACACAAAATTCACACAGAAGACACCTAATAAAACTATGAAAAATATAGGATTGAAAAAGGCGAAAATCAATGATACTAAACTTGTAAACGACAATAATTTTATAACAAAAAACCATTTTGGTGGATTAAGATGCGCTTCTTGAAATAATGTAGTTATGTAGTAAGCATCTTTATGTTTTAGTTTTTCAAACTTTTTTTGAACCGAAATTCTTAATTCTGGATTTTTCGATAATTCAGTTATTATTTCTTCGTTCAGCTTGGTTTGCTTTTCATTTACTTTTATTGTCCGAAGATTATTGTAAAAGTATTGTTGACCAACTTTTGAATTAGTTCGGTCAAGAAACATAAATAAGTCATCAAAATCCAAGTCGTTACAGGTTTTGTCTGATAATACTTGATGTGCTTTTGAATTGTTTTTTTTTCTGAAGTATTTTTCAATGCTGTCAAAATCAAAGGAATCATTTTTTAATTCTCCAAAAGATTCTTTTAACCTTTGATTTCTCTCTTTTTTTCTATTGAATTTTAGTTGAGAAAAAGTGTATTTAATTTGAAATAATATGTCTTTAATCATTAAACAATTAGTGTAGAGTTTCTATTTAATGTTACAAAAAATGTTCAGTTTATTGTTCATCTGGTGAATTTTAACAAGGTGTTTTTGCATTACTGGCAACGGACTTGTGTATGAAACGTAGCGTGCAAAAGGACACTAACTTTTCGGGTTAACATAGAGCCAAATTTTTATATTTTGTTTTTAATTTTTTCTCGTTTAAAAAACCAAATTAAAAATTTGGCGGACTTTCTAAATATATACAACCCTTTTGGTTAAACACTTATTAGCTATGTTTTATACACTGTGTTGTGCAACGTTTTTATGCAAATTCTTTAAAGTTAAATTCCTTAATTATTTGTTTTATGGATTTAGTTCTCGATTCTTCTCTTAAAAGTTTGTATTCCTTTAGTCTATATATTATGCTTGTCTTAGAAACACTAAAATGTAGCGATAAATACGATACAATACTTTGAAATTTTCTGTGAGAATCAATAGAGTCGTTTAAAATATAATCTCCTTGAGTTAAACCTCTTCTTATCATTGATTGCCATAATTTAGCGGTCAATGAACTTTCGGGTAACAATAATGAAGCGGAAAAATAATTAGCTTGCCATTCAATCCATTGTCTCGGATTTTCAAGATTATGTTTACCTGTAGAAAAGTCAAACTTAGAATCATTAAATGAATCTAATAGATTTTGATTTATCACGACTTTTTGATGAAGTAAAAAATGCCCGAATTCGTGTCCTAAGACAAACATTTCTCTTGGCGTATCAACTATACTTTTGCTAATACCAATTGTTTTTGTTTCAATGTTGCAAGTCCCTAAAAATTGGTGTTCTTTGGGGTTAAAATGTAAAATTTCTATTCCATATTCTTTATCCAAGTATTCACTAAATTCTTTTATGTTTAATCCATAAGCTTTTCGAAGAATACCTTTACTTATCTTGTTTAGTTCTTCTTTTGCTATCTCACTAATATCTTTTTTTGAGAGTTTATCTATTCCATAAGTTAGATTATTTTCTGATTTTGTGAATATATTGAGTAATTCTTTATCAATGAGATTTTCAATTGATTTTAATCCTTCATCTATTAAGTTATGAACTAAAGATTTTTCAATAAAAGGAATTTTTGATTCATTTTCATATGAACGTTTATAGTGAACAATATTGTAGTTATTTACAGTCTCCCTCTATAATCATCATTCCTGTTGACTCAGCAAAATTGTAGGCAGATTTTTGAAAAGCACCTTTACTAATTATTATTCCTTTAGCATTAACTCCTGAAACTTGTAAAATGTCACTATGGAATTTTTGAACTTGTTCGACAGGTACTCTTTTACCATAATTTTTACATTCTATGAAATAAGTCATCATAGGTCTGTCTGCATTTGGTGGTTTGAACTCAATTATTAAATCAAATTCAATTTCTGCTTTTCTTAACTCAGAATAACGTTTAGCTTTAGGAGTAATTTGAATAAAATCTTTAACACCGAATAAGCCTTCTTCTTTTAAGTTTTCAATTATTTCCAGAGATTTTTTCTCAAATTGATTTCCTTTTTCAACATTATTCATAAATAAGTAATCAGTTTTTTCAATGTTGCACAACGGTCTAGTGTATGGAACGTAGCGTGCAAAAAGACACTAGCTTTTCGGATAAACACAGAGCCGAATTTTTATATTTTGTTTTTAATTTTCTCTTTTTAAAAGCCAAATTAAAAATTTGGCGGACTTTCTAAATATACATATACCTTTCGATAAAGCACTTATTAGCTATGTTTTATACACCGTGTTGCCATTAGTTTTTATTTCGATATTATTTCTAGAATTTCTGCTTGTCCAATTTTATTAGGTCCTTCGTGAATCCACCAAACTCGTCCTTTTTCAACTAATTCACTTATATTTTGATGTTTTAAAAATCGAACTTTTACATTTTCCGTTTCGTTTGGTAGAATCCATTCTTTTTCAAATTCAATTTGTCCGATATAAGTCGTTACAAAATCGGATGAGTTTTCTTTATACTCAAAAACGTGATTTGGTCGATAGTTAGTTTTAATTCCAGTTTTTCTTCCTCCGTTTTCAGTCGAATAAAGAGTGAGTTTAGCTTTTATTTCTATAACATCTGAATTCATATAATTCTATTCGACACTTTAAAATTCCACCATTCCATAATTTCCGTTGCAATTTTTTCTGCATCTTTCAAATCAGTTGATAAACCATAATTCACAGTCAATTCACTATCCAAAACGCGAGAAACTTTCTCAAAATCCGCTCCTTTGTATAAATGACTTAAAACTTGATGGTTTATAGAGGCAAATTCATCAGATGGCGAACCAGGAATTAATTCCCACGCATTCAAGATTTTTCTTAATTCTCGGAAGTTTTCTTGAAACTCTTTCTTGATTTGATTTCTGTTCATCTAATTAATGGCAACGGTCTAGTGTATGATTTCGTTGCGTGTTTAAGCACTAAAGTTAGCAAATAAATCACAGATAGAAAGTCCGCGAGGACTTTCGTAAGTAGGCTATAACTAGCAATGAATTATACACATTGTTGTGCTTAGTTATTTTATCGTTGTCGTATAATAAATTTCTTTTCCTAAATGCGCCATAGTATCAATTTCTAAAAAATTTGAGCTCGGAACATTTTTTGGATACCATAAAATACCTTGTTCAATTTTGGTTGCAGTTAGATAATCTAATAGTTGGTCTTCGTGAGAATGAGTTTGTCTAATTGAAGGTCGTTTGAATTCAATTATTAGTTTTTCTTTCCCTAATTCGACCAACATATCCAATCTGTAACTTCTGTTTTTGTCAGAATGTTTAACGTCAGTTTTTACTTCAATTTCTTTCGATGCAGTTTTTATAAAAGCACTAAACATTCCAATCAATTCAAGTTCTTTAGTGTTAGAATTTAAAAGTTTATTTTCTGTAGAAAACTCTTTTATTAATTCAACTATTTTTTCGTGTAAATCTAAATCAGGTTTTTTAATAATTGCTTGAATTAACTTCTGCTTTTCCTTTTCATTTTTAAGTCTTTCTTTCTCGTTATCAAAAGCAAGTTTTTCAATGATTTGATTTAATAAAACATATATGTAAGCTGAAACGTTTACAATAGCTAAAAATGCCTCACTTTGGTCAAAGAATAGTTTAAAATCGTGAGTTGACTTATTCCTCCATTCTTGTCTGTAATTTTTAAAAAAGTGAAGAACACGTTCATTAAATATTGAATTTGTCTCAAAGAAATCCTCAATATCAACAGTTCGCTTATTGTTAGCTTGACTTTCAGATTTTTCGGCTAAAATCATATATGATTGCCTTAAACTTCCCTCAAAAGCTTGATTAGTTCTGTAGATTACATCTGTAAAATAGTTTTCATCGCCATTTAATCTTCCCTCTTTATAGAAAAATTCAGCGCGTTCAATATGAATTAGAACTTTATCTAAAGTCACAGCAGAAGATAATTCTCTTATCTCTGTTATTTGCTCTCTGATTGCATTTAA
>NZ_KQ474111.1:0-7424 GCF_001401755.1 Aquimarina longa SW024 | reverse complement strand
AACGTTAAATATATGGCAAGTAGGGCAGAAGACAAGCGATTATTTTCGGTTTATCCACAAGCCAAATATTTTGTATTTTGTTTTAATTTTCTTTTTTAATACCAAATCAAAAGATTTGGCGACTTTGCAAATAGAGAACAACCTTTCGGTTAAGCACTAATCGCCCAATTTGCTATATATAGTGTTAACTACTGGCTATTCTTGTTATAATTTAAATTCAGTAATATTTTCTTTAGTGTCAAATATATGAGGATAATGTTCTTTTGCATTATTTATCATAAACTCTAATGGTACATCCTCAAAATGTCCATAGTCATCAAGGTATTCCATAAAAAGATTCCCTTGGCTATTAAATTGTTGTAAAAATGAACTATTCTCTCCATTGAATTCTAAAGGTTCAACATTACATATTCTGCACATAGATTTATTAAAAGCGGGTGATAATTTGAGCCATCTATCATTCAAAAAGACATTCACCATTCCGTGCGGTGTTAATATATTTGTTCCAAACTTTTCCGTCAATCTTTCTACTCCAATATGGTTTTTTACTTTTCCTAGATGAAGTCTAGCAGGAATTCCTATAGCTCGAAGACAAGCAATCAATATTATAGATTTTTCTACACAATGTCCTTTTGACTTTTTAGCAATATTACTTGCTTTAAAATTCTCTTTTGAAAAGCTCAGACTATAGGGGTCATATCTCCAAGAATCACGAACTTTTAAATACAAACGTATAGTTTTTTCTTTTTTAGAGAGTGTATCCGTTTTTAATTCAGCTATAAGTTGTTGAATCTCGTCACTTTTATAGTCAAAATAATAAGTAGATACTAAATAATCCATTTGTGTATTTTTTACGTTCTAATTTTTTTTACGCTTGTAGTTAACGTCTCTTGTATGGTGCGTTTGCTTCCCTAAGGGAGCAAATGAACTATACAAATTGTTGTGTTTTCGTTTTTTTATTTTTCAAGTATTCCGCCAATTCAATATTTTCCATATCAATGGCGTGTTGATATGCATCTTTCATATCATTATCCATAGTGTCTATTTTAGCACCATTACTGATTAGCTTATCACAAATTCTTTTAATTTCAATATTGTCTTTGTAATCTGCATATTCAGTTCTTGCCAAGCAGATCAATGGAGTCCATCCATTTTTATTCTTAATTTCTATTTCAGCACCTTGTTCTATAAGATATTTTACCAAATCAAAACCAAAATAAACAGCATCAAACAATGGAGTAGATTCATTATTATCTCTTGCATTTACATCAAGTCCTTGTTGAACGAAAAATTCCGCCATTTCTTTGCTAAAAGTTTGATGAAGTGGAGTACTTCCGTAATTCGTTCTAATTTTAATATCTGCTCCATTATCAATTAGAATTTTTGCTATCTTTTTCGATTTCGCATAGTGAATAACGGTTTCACCATTCGGCTTTTTTTTGAAATTTGGGTCAACACCATATTCAAAGAGTAGATTTAACATTCTTTCTTGTTTGTCACATTTATTATAGACAATTCTAAAAATTGGAGATTGCCCAAAATCATCTAACAAATCAGGACTTATTCCTGTTTTCAACCCTTTTTCTAGTAAATCAACATTTTCATCCGATATCGCTTTATAGATATCAATTTTTCTATTGAATATGTTTTTAAGTTTTATCATTCGAATGAAACACAACGTGTTTGTGTATGATTTCGTTGCGTGTTTAAGCAACTAATTTAGCAAATAAATCACAGATAGAAAGTCCGCGAGGACTTTCGTAAGTAGGCGAGTACTAGCAATGAATTATAAACGGTGTTGTATGCTTTGCTTGTTTTTCTCCCAAGCGTTATGTAAAATAAAAATTCCAAAAACCCATAAAGAAATATTTTCGAACTCATCATATCTTAATAATCTTTCGGCTTTTCTTGATTCTGATAAATCGATATGTTCTAATAATTTTTTTACTTCTTTAGGTGAGAATTTGTCTTTACTTTTATATTTATCTTCTCCAACCAAAAGGCTAAATTCAGTGGCTAAATTCTTGTAGTTTCCGGAATTAATAATTTTTGCTAATCTCTCTTTTTTTATAGATTGCATCATTCCCCATTTTCCTTGACCCTGCCATTCATTTAAAATACCATAAGTTTCGAAGAGTGTAAATTTCCTTTTTCCTTTAAATCCTTTCAATTCAAAATATTCTTTGAATCGTTTGTTAAAAGTGTTTTTATTACATTTAGTCAATTCATAAAGGTCTTTTTTATTAATTTTTGTTTTGTAGATTAAATCTAACCCTTTAATCAGTTGTTCATCTGTGTATTGAGTTGAATCTTTTTTCCTTAAGTCAAGATAACCTGAAAAATGAAATATATAAATTAAAAAATTTCTAAATGATTTGAAATTATAATTAATTAGGCAACCTATAATAAATATTACAGGTGCTCCATTTTTATATCTTCTTCTTTTACAATCAAAATCTTCCATATAAAATATGCGCTACTTCATCAAGTAGCACATTTACCAATTCAGTTATTTTTTAGTTCTAGGTGCAGGTGGTGCAGTTCTTCCTAGTCTAGTTGGTGCATTTCCTCTTCCAGTTCCTGATGGTTTTCCTGTTGTACTTGGTGCATTTTTTAATCCGCTTGATTTTCCCATTTTTTATATTTTTAAATTAAACTTAAACAAATTTAAAATTGTTCAGTTTTTCGTTGTCTAAATTTTAATCGTTAGTAATTTTCTGGCATTGCATACAACGTTTAATATATGGCAAGTTGGGCAGAAAATAAGCAATTATCTTCGAGCTATCCACAAGCCAAATCTTTTGTGTTTTGTTTTAATTTTTCTCTTTAATACCAAATCAAAAGATTTGGCAACTTTGTAAATATGCAATGATCTTTCTTTCGATTAAAGACCAATCGCCCTATTTGCTATATATAGTGTTAGCCACTGGCTTTGGTTATTTCGTTGGTAAATGTTTATCTAAAAAATCATAGACAAAATTAAAATGTTCTATAGGTGCTATATGTCCACCATCTAGTTTTATATGTTTGTAATAGTGCTTAAATTTTTTGTTTTCTAATCTTTGAATTAATTGGTCAGACATTTCTGAAGCTGGCCATTGATCATCGTTTTTGCCTGATAATATTAATATAGCTCCATTAATATTTTCCACTTGAATCTCTGCTTTCTTTGAAGCTTTTTTGTCTTCAAGCATCATTTTGTGTGCAGTAAATAAATCTCCTTTTAATGCGGGTCCGATTATCTTTAAAGGTGCAGGTAAATAAGGAACTTCATTACCTTTATAAGTCCAAGAAGAAGTATTTGCAGACCAAGTAATAGCAGGAAAGCTTACATTTGATGTTGACATTGCGATAACTGCATTGAAATGGTCGAATCTACTAGCTAAATTCAAGACTAACTCACCACCACGCGAACCTCCAATAAGAGCAATTTTTGATTCATCAATTTTTGGATTTTTAGCAATGTTCATTATTGTATCTGAAATTGCATCAAGTGAAATTCTGTCGAGATTTTTTGGTGTTCCTTCTGCATTAAAATACCCAATTGCTAAAATCGCATAGCCTTTTTGAATGAGACTGTCCCTCTTACTTTTCATATGGTTTCTATGCCAATCAATTCCACCTTCTGCACCACCAAAAGCTACGATTAAAGGTTGGTTTTCAGAATCTCCTAAATATAATAGAGTTTCAACAACTCCGTTTTGTTTTGATAGATTTGGCACATATGTAAATATGTAAACTATTCCTGAAATTAAAGCTAGAGCTAGGATTAATAATATTCTTTTGGTTCTTTTCTTCATTTTGAGTTTTAATTTAGTGGTAAAGCTACTGATTGAAATAATCAGAACTTTTGACCTAAATCAAATAATTACTTTTTAGCCCTTATTCTACTTAATGTTTCTTGTGTTATTCCTAAATAAGAAGCAACCATACCTAAAGGAATACGATGATAAATTTTAGAATAAATTTTTTGAAAATGAATATATTTTTCTTTGGCAGATGTAAATCTTATCGAGGTTATACGTTCCATAAAATGCCCAAAAACAGTTCCCATTGATAAACGAGCGTAACGTTCCATTTCTGGATAATTGTCAAAAAGATACACAAGGTCGTTCACGTTTATAAAATATGCTTCGGTGTATTCAATTGCATCAATGTAGTATATGTCTTTTTTTCTTTGCATAAAGCTTTTAGGTGAGTTAACCCATTCGTCTATTCCAGAAAAATATTCGCTGATTTCTTTTCCATCTTTTATAAAATAGGTTCGTAGAATACCTTTGTTGATGAAATAGCTTTTTTTGGAAATATTGTTTGCATCTAAAACGAGTTCTCCTTTCTGAAATACTATTGGTTTTATTCGTTTTGAAAGCTCAGATTTCAAGTCTTCAGAAAGTTTAATAAACTTTTCAAAGTGGGCGAATATATTTTCTGTTGTTTCGATGTTGTTTGATTTGAGGACTAGTGTTACTTTAGCTTGTGGCTAACGTCTCGGCTATGGTTAGTTCGGGAATTAAAAGTAATTAATTTCCGATTAAGCACTTAGCCAAATCTTTTTATTTTGTTTTATCTTTTTTATTTTAAAGCCAAATCAAAAGATTTGGCGGACTTGGTTAAAAGCACTAAACTTTGGGTTAAGCACCAAAACCCGTATTAATTATAGCCATTGTTGTGGTGCGTTTTTCTGCCCAAACTTGCTCTATACGCTATCGATTTTAAGTTTCCATTCGCTTTCAATTCCGAAATCGGATTTCTCAAAACCTTAAATACTTTTCCCTCTTTCTTTTCAAGATTAGTAACGTGAACAAAATATATGAAAGCCTCGTTTTCTAATTGTTCAAGCGTACAATATTCATTTTCTGTTATGAAAAAGTCTAAATTGTCATTTAATGATGATTTTACCTCTATATACCGGTTGTCTTTTTTAACTAAACAGGTAATATCAAATCCAGCACCTGAATTAAACTTTGAAGTATGTTCAATATATTTCTCAACATTTTTCACTCCTAATTTTCGTAGTCGATTAATTTCATAATCATAAGCGATTTCTTCGCCTATTTCTCCAATTTCCCTTTGTAATTTTAAATTATCTTCAAGTGTTTTTGGGTCAATAAATTTTTGTTTTCTTTTCTTTACTTTTTTCTTCTGAAATAGTGTAATAAAAGATGCGTTGTCAAGATTGTAATTCGGATGAAACTCGGAAATCCAATTGTCGAATTGGTCTTTTATTTTGCTGTCAATATTCTTTCTAGGTTTCCAGCTTTTGTTTGTTAAATCAGCTATATGTTTTTGTGTTGTTCCTCCGTCCGTTTTATATCTAAAGTTTGAAATATATTCCTCAACTGATATGTTTTTAAATGCACAAAATTTTGAAAGTCCGAAAATGTGGTTTTTACCATTTTGTATATGAACAAAATATTTAGGTGCATTTCCGATTGTCGCTTTCCAAAATTGAGGTTTACTGAAAAACTCAATTGTTGATTCAGCTAATTCTTTTTCATTATCTACAAATTTGTAATCAAGCTTTTTTGAAGAAAGTTCTCTTTTGTAGTTTTTGTAATGTAGGTAAATCTCTTTTTTTAAGGGTTTCCAAAGCGTTATATTAGTGTCGGAAACCTCAAAAATTTTACCGTGATTTTTTTCACCAAAATTTTTCATTTGGTCGAAATTGGTTTTAAAAGTTCTTAAATGTTTGCACTTTTCAGCAAGATGTTCATATTCGACAGTTTCGTATTCTTCTTCTAATTTCAGATAGTTAATTAAAATTTGTGAATTTATTCGATGTCCATTTTTAAACCATCTTGGAAGTTTAGAAACTACTTTATTTATTTGATAAATTTCATTTCCGTCACTCATTTTTTGCAGTCATTTTGATTTTAGCTGGATGTTTGTTTAAATGCACCACAACGTTTCGTATAAGAAACGTAGGGCAGGTGATAAGCCATACGTTTCGATTTGGTATTAAGCCAAATATAAATATTTTGCTTTTACCTTTTTTCTCATAAACACTAAACTTTATAGTTGGCGACTTTGCAAATAAACACAGACCTTTCGATTAAGCAGAAAAACCCTATGTTTTCTTATACATTGTTGGCACCAGTTTTTTATCCGCAACCACCACAACCTCCGCATCCGCCACAGCCACCACAACCTCCATCTGAACCACAACCGCTATCACTAGAAGAATCGTCAAATCCATTTACCGATTCTATAATTGGCATAAAGTCAGAATCATTTATAGCTATTAGGTCAAATTGATTTTTTGTTGTGTTATGATAGTATAGGCTTGAGTAACCAAAATCTACCCAAATAGAATCTGCATTTTCCTTTCTGAAATTCTGTTTCTTTTTTTCAATTATTTCGAAAATTTCTGATGGTATTTTAGGTATTAGTACAATGTTTCCATTCAGTGCAAGTAACGATTCAACAATATTTACATTCTTTTTAGTGGTGTTTGTTTTAATTCGTCTTAGTTCCTTTTTTATTTCTTTTTGAACTTTTAATCCTTTTTCTGAAATGGCTTTAATTCCAAACAGCTTTTGGAAAAAATTTGATTTGAAATATTTGTTCATACGTTTATCTGAATAAACGTACTTCAATTTGTATTCGTCACTATTCTTAATTTTTTCAAAAGCAATTTTTAATAGATTTGATAGGTTTATTTTGAGTTCAGAATCTTTATTAAAGACTGAAAGAAATATAGACTCGTGTTTAAGAGGTTCGTATTTAGAATAGGATTGTCCAATACTTACAGTTGGATTTTTCTTTTCTTTTTTAGTTGCTTTTTGGGCAGTTTCTATTTTAAGAACGTCCTTTAAAATTAAATCGAAAAAAGTAACTCTTGCCAGCTTATCAATTTTAACAGCGGGATTCTCAATAAGTAAAACTTCGGCTGGTGATAAATCAGTTAGTTCTTTAATCATAGTTTTTTAAATTTAGAAATTACCCAATTTCTATGAAGATTAACCCTTCTGAAATTTAACTCTCCAAATCTGACTTTCGAAGAAGGCCATATATCTGGTGGTGGTTGTTTTTTAAAAATAGTTGAATACAATTCTTTTGTTTTAGAATACCAATCTCCAAACTTTTCCTTTTCATTTTTCCCACCTTTAGTCGGTCCGTGATGAATTTCCTTAGATAATGTGTTTTGACAAAACTCTGTCCAATATGACCTCGTATACAAAAGATGTAAATGCCATACTTGGTCAACTTGGTCAGAAGGTGTTAGTGGGTGGTCGGAAATGCAAATTAGAAAAATGAACTTTTTGTATTCATTAATTGCTCGAACACTATATTCATATTTCCACCCATTTTCTCTACATAGTCTGTCAGTAAAAGTGAATGTAGATTCAAAATCATCCAGTTGGAATTCTTCTATTTTATTCCATAATGTTTTTTGTCCTACTGTCATTTTTCAAATTGGTGCC
>NZ_KQ474110.1:15696-23418 GCF_001401755.1 Aquimarina longa SW024 | reverse complement strand
GCGTTACCACACATCACATGGAAATCCAAACGGAAATAGACAATTATGAAAACCCGATTAAAGAATTAATTGGAAAATCCATTTCTGACGTCAACTATTTCGAAATAGATTACGGAAAACCACTTTGGAACGAAACTGAATATCATTCACTTGATTATGGAATTGAATTGATAACGACTGATGAGCAAGCTTATTATTTTGTTTGGGGAAGTGAATTCACCCAATATGATGTCAAATTTCGCAAAGGAAATATATTGACTGAATTCAGTACCGAAAATGGAGCTAAAAAATATAATGTAAATAGTAACCAAAAATGGACTGAATTAATCGGAATAAAAATCAGTGGAATTGAAAGCTGTTGGTCTTATTGGGGTTTGATTAACGAGAACAAACGAAATTACTATCCACAAGATGTTCGAATTGAATTTGAGAATAGAAAAGAAATCTGGATTTCTGCTCTCGAAATAACTGACGGAAAAGCAATGGGAATGAAAGATCACTTAACAATAGTTTTTGATCAAAAAGTTGCGGATAAATATAAAATTGGAATAAAAAACGTGTGGTAACAACACCTATGCGATAATGCGGGGTTTTGATTTAATCGAAAGATCATTGCTTATTTGGTTTGTCGCCAAAGTATTAAATTTAGTATTTTAGAAAATATAAAAACGAAACATAAACTTTGGCTAAGTGCTAGCTCGAAAACCAGTGATTTTCTGCTTCCGCACTACGCATAGTTAAACGTTAGCTTGCATTCGAAAATGAAAGATAAATTAGATTACATCACAAGACAATTATCAAGGGCTAAAAAAAAACGGTTTGAACATTATGTTATTAATCGGATATGGAATCTACTTGATGATCTATCGATTAAATTTACTACTCAACAATATGTTGTTAGACCTGACGGTCGGGCTTTAACAGATATGTTTTTTCCACAGTTTGACTTACACATTGAAGTAGATGAACCATATCACCTTAATCAAATTGAACAAGATAAATTAAGACAAGCAGATATAATAAACTCAACTGGACACACTATTGAAAGAGTAGACACTTCAAGAGGAATAGAATTTTTAAATGAACGAATTAATGAAATTATAGATTTAATTAAAAAGAAAAAAAAAGAAGCAGATTTTAAACCTTGGAATATTGTAGAAGAACAAACTCCACAGACATATATTGATTTAGGATACATTGACATAAAAGATGATGTTGCTTTTAATTATTCTTATTTAGCCTGTAATTGTTTTGGTCATGATTATAAAGGATTTCAAAAAGGAGGAACTATTCACCCGAATCAAGAGAAAACAGTTTTATGGTTTCCAAAACTTTACCCAAATAAAGAATGGAGGAACACAATATCCGATGATGATACTATCATTACCGAAATTTGTATCGATACAAATAAATTACAAAAACATATAACCGAAAGTTTGAATAATGGTTATTATAATAGAATAATTTTTGCTCGTGTAAAAAGTTCATTGGGAGACATTATGTATCGATTCAAAGGTGAATATTTTCTTGATATTAATGAATCAAACAATACAAACGGTTTAATATGGAAAAGAATAAAAACAAGAGTCAAAACATACAAAACGACAAGCTAACAATGGCTATAGTTAATACGGGGTTTGGTGCTTAACCCAAAGTTAATAGCTTTTAACCAAGTCCGCCATATCTTTTAATTTGGCTTTAAAAGAAAAGATAAAACAGAATAAAAAGTTTTGGCTAAGTTCGTAAACGAAAGTTCACTACTTTTAATTCCCGTACTAACCATAGCCTAAACGTTGTGCAACATTGAAAAAACTGATTACTTATTTATGAATAATGTTGAAAAAGGAAATCAATTTGAGAAAAAATCTCTGGAAATAATTGAAAACTTAAAAGAAGAAGGCTTATTCGGTGTTAAAGATTTTATTCAAATTACTCCTAAAGCTAAACGTTATTCTGAGTTAAGAAAAGCAGAAATTGAATTTGATTTAATAATTGAGTTCAAACCACCAAATGCAGACAGACCTATGATGACTTATTTCATAGAATGTAAAAATTATGGTAAAAGAGTACCTGTCGAACAAGTTCAAAAATTCCATAGTGACATTTTACAAGTTTCAGGAGTTAATGCTAAAGGAATAATAATTAGTAAAGGTGCTTTTCAAAAATCTGCCTACAATTTTGCTGAGTCAACAGGAATGATGATTATAGAGGGAGACTGTAAATAACTACAATATTGTTCACTATAAACGTTCATATGAAAATGAATCAAAAATTCCTTTTATTGAAAAATCTTTAGTTCATAACTTAATAGATGAAGGATTAAAATCAATTGAAAATCTCATTGATAAAGAATTACTCAATATATTCACAAAATCAGAAAATAATCTAACTTATGGAATAGATAAACTCTCAAAAAAAGATATTAGTGAGATAGCAAAAGAAGAACTAAACAAGATAAGTAAAGGTATTCTTCGAAAAGCTTATGGATTAAACATAAAAGAATTTAGTGAATACTTGGATAAAGAATATGGAATAGAAATTTTACATTTTAACCCCAAAGAACACCAATTTTTAGGGACTTGCAACATTGAAACAAAAACAATTGGTATTAGCAAAAGTATAGTTGATACGCCAAGAGAAATGTTTGTCTTAGGACACGAATTCGGACATTTTTTACTTCATCAAAAAGTCGTGATAAATCAAAATCTATTAGATTCATTTAATGATTCTAAGTTTGACTTTTCTACAGGTAAACATAATCTTGAAAATCCGAGACAATGGATTGAATGGCAAGCTAATTATTTTTCCGCTTCATTATTGTTACCCGAAAGTTCATTGACCGCTAAATTATGGCAATCAATGATAAGAAGAGGTTTAACTCAAGGAGATTATATTTTAAACGACTCTATTGATTCTCACAGAAAATTTCAAAGTATTGTATCGTATTTATCGCTACATTTTAGTGTTTCTAAGACAAGCATAATATATAGACTAAAGGAATACAAACTTTTAAGAGAAGAATCGAGAACTAAATCCATAAAACAAATAATTAAGGAATTTAACTTTAAAGAATTTACATAAAAACGTTGCACAACACAGTGTATAAAACATAGCTAATAAGTGTTTAACCAAAAGGGTTGTATATATTTAGAAAGTCCGCCAAATTTTTAATTTGGTTTTTTAAACGAGAAAAAATTAAAAACAAAATATAAAAATTTGGCTCTATGTTAACCCGAAAAGTTAGTGTCCTTTTGCACGCTACGTTTCATACACAAGTCCGTTAGGTGCAAGCGCAAAAAAAATCCACCGCACGGTCAAGCACATTTGTAGCTCCGTACCTCCGCCACAAAAGAGCTTGCCCTTCCCCACCGCCACCCAAACTCAAATTAATCTTGAAACATTTGTAATATAAAAAGAACTAAAAGTTGGTTAATTCGGAACATTTATTTACTTTCACAGAACATTTAATCAATTAAAATTAATTATGACGTTTCTTGGTAAATACCTTACTGACAAATCAATAAATAAAGCTCAGGTTTCAAGAAAAACTGGAATTGGTAAATCACGTTTAAGTAACCTTACTACAAAAGAAGGTACTAACCTCAAAGCAGAAGAATTATATCTTATTTCTAAAGCAATAGATGCTGACCCAAATGACATTCTTGAAAAAGTATACGGACACCTAAAACTGAATAATTAATATGGAAAAATTAAATTTCATAGATTTATTTTCAGGAGCAGGAGGATTATCCGAAGGTTTTATAAATGCAGGCTTTTCACCAATTGCTCACGTAGAAATTGAAAAAAAAGCTTGTGAGACTTTAGAGACTAGATTGGTTTATCATAAATTAAAATCTGAAAACAAAACAAAAAATTATTACGATTACATTTCAGAAAAAATGACTCGTGAAGAGTTTTTAGAGAAGTTTGCTAATTCCGAAATTTCCGATTCAGTAATAAATATACCTATTGGAGGAGATAACAACAAAATCATATTTGGAAAAATTGATAAACTCGCTAAAGGAAAACAAATTGACTTGATTGTTGGTGGGCCTCCTTGCCAAGCATACTCTCTCGTTGGAAGAGCAAGAGACAAAGACGGAATGAAGAATGACCCACGTAATTTTCTTTATAAAGAATATGCTAAATTTTTAAAAAAATATGCCCCTAAGGTTTTTGTTTTTGAAAACGTTATGGGATTAATAACCGCAGAAAAAGGAAGCTATTTTAAAAATATGCAAGCATATTTTAAACGAATTGGTTATGAAATACATTATACAATTCAAAAATCAGAAGATTTTGGAGTATTACAAAAAAGAAGAAGAATAATTTTAATTGGTTGGCAAAAAGGAGCTGATTTTAAATATCCAGAATTTGATAAAATAAAAGATGAATATACTGTAAGTCAAATTTTATCTGATTTAAAAAAAATAAAACCAGGTGAACAAAATAATATCACAAAATATTCTAAACCAACGACAGAGTATCTTGAAAGATTTGAATTAAGAAACGGAGTCGATTTTGTTACTCAGCATATTGCTAGACCTCATAATGATAGAGATTTAAATATCTATAAAATCGCAATAAATAAATGGTTAAAAAAATCAGAAAGATTAAAATATCCTGACTTACCAACAGAACTTAAAACTCATAAAAACGAAACTTCTTTTGTTGACAGGTATAAAGTTGTTGACATAAATGGACTTTCTCATACAATGGTTGCTCATATAGCAAAAGACGGTCATCATTATATATATCCTGATAATAAACAAATTAGGTCTTTATCTGTTAGAGAAGCCGCTAGGATTCAATCTTTCCCAGACAATTTCTTTTTTGAAGGTGGCAGAAGTGCCGCTTTTAGACAAATTGGTAATGCCGTACCTCCATTAATGGCTAATGAAATTGCAAAAAAAATAAAAGAACAACTATGACCGAAAAATTAAAATTAGTATTTGACCCTAATACAATTGAGCATTTAGGTATTTCACTTTATTCAAAACTTCCAAGTGTATTATCAGAATTGATTTCAAACTCGTGGGATGCAGATGCGGACACAGTGCTTATTAATTTTTCTGTAAGTGAAAACAGTAAGGAAATACATTATACAGATGATGGTAATGGAATGGATTTTCAAGAGTTACAAGAAAAATATCTTGTAATTGGAAGAAACAGACGAAAAGATACTCAAAAGCAAGTAAGTGATATTAAGAAAAGAAAGGTCATAGGCAAAAAAGGACTTGGTAAATTATCTGTATTTGGAATTTGTGATACTATAGAGGTTATATCTGTAAAAAATGGTTTTAAAAATCATTTTAAAATGAATCTTGAAGATATCAGAAATAGTCAAGGAGAATATGAACCTGAGATAATTTTAAAAAACGAAAAAACAGATGATGAACAAGGAACAATTTTATACTTAAAAAATATAAGAAGGAAATCTGCATTTGATTTAGATAAAATTGCTTTAAGTTTATCTAAGAAGTTTTTAATTTTTGAGGAAATGAAAACTAGTTTATATTCTAACAATTCAAATGAAATTGAAGTTACAAATGATTTGAAATTTAAAGAATTAAAAACACAATTTGAATGGAAATTCCCTGAAGAGAAATATGATAATGAATATGAACATTGGGAAGACATTCAAGGAACAATATTCACACTAGAAACTCCTGTAAAAGATACAGAAATGAGAGGTTTATACTTAACCTCTAGAGGGAAAATTGTGAATACAGCTGGTTTTTATGGCGCTAGAGATAATGACCAATTTCATAGTTACGTAACAGGTTATTTAGAAGTAGATTTTATAGACGACTTTGACGAAGATGTTATTTCAACAGATAGGCATTCCTTAAATTGGGAAAATGAAAAGACCCGTGAATTACAAGAATACATTCATAAAATCATTAAAAAAATTGGTGCTGAATGGAAAAACAAAAGAGCTGGTGTAAAAAAAGATTCGATTGTAAAAACTAAAGATTTAGATATTGATAAATGGCAAAAAGAGTTACCTACATACGAAAGAGAGTTAAGTAATAAAATTATAGAGCCAATTCTTGAAAATTCAAATATTGACGTTAATGAATCAAGTGAAATTATTGGAAATGTGATTGATAAATTCAATAATCAAACATTCAAAGAATATGCTTCAAAAATAGCGGACATTTCAAAACCAGAAGATATTCCAGCTCTTTTAGAATTAATGGATGATTGGAAAGCTATTGAATCTAAGCAATTTAAAGATTTAGCTTATTCAAGAATTGAAGTAATTAAACAATTTGAAGAATATATCAATACTAACACAAAAGAAGTACCAACACTTCATAACTTTCTTAAGAAATTCTCTTGGCTTTTAGACCCTAGAATTCTTGAATTCAGAGATGAAGTTACTTATTCTAAACTTCTAAAAGAATCGTTTCCTGAGGATAAGTTAGATGAACCAAACAAAAGAATAGATTTTTTATGTAGTAACGCTTTAGGAGAAATACTTTATGTAATTGAAATAAAACGTAGTCAATTTAAAATTGATGAAAAGGCTTTAGAACAAGCTGCAAAATATGGAGCTTTTTTAAGAAATAAATATGCTAGTCAAACAGGTTTCTCTAAAGTTGTTTGTTATGTCGTTGGTGGACAAAAATCTGATGATTATGAATTTATAGATAAAGAAGACACTTATATTAAATCAGGAAAAGTATTTGTGAAAACATACCGCGAACTATTAGAACAGTCAAAAGAATATCACAAGGAATTTATAGAAGCTTATGACCAACATAATTAGAATTAGCCAACGCAAATTCAAGCACATTTTAAGTTTGTTCGTGCCTCACAAATTTAAAAGAGCTTTCACGCCAACGCTAGCAAGTTTGTGGAAAGAAAAGCCAGACACCTAACAAGGTATAAAAAACATAGGGCGTTTGTGCTAAATCCAAAGGTCTGTGCTTAATAACAAAGTCCGCTAAATATAAAATTTGGCGTTTATAAGTAAAAAGATAAAAGCAAAATATTTATATCTAGCTAAGTAATAAACCGAAACGAAAGTGCTTATCACCTGCCCTACGTTTCTTATACTGAACGTTATAGCCAATCAAAATTAAATATGAAAATAAAATTATCAGTTCTCCTTTTTATTTTAACAATTTTGTCTGTTAAATCTCAAGAAGTAATTAACGAAACGGAAAAAACTCAAACCGAATTTATTGAGTGGAAAGATGTTGAAATTGCTCCACTCTTTAACGATTGTAAAAGAAAAAAGAAAGAGGAAAAAAATAAAAAATGTACAAAAGACAAAATCAACGGTTTTATTCACCGAAAATTAAATACAGAACTGATCTCAAAAGAATTTAAGTCTAGAACGCTAGTTGAGATTAAAAGCGAATTCATAATCAATAGTAACGGAAAAATTGAAAACATAAAAGTGGATGGACCGACAGAAACAGCTATAAATAATGTTTATGAAATATTTAGTTTGCTTCCCAAAATGTCTCCTGGTATGAATAACGGAAAAGCTGTAAATGTGAAATATAAGCATTTTGTTCGCTTTTATACATTTTAAAAAAGGCTATAACACCAAGTATGTGATCATAGCAGTTAAGTGATAACCCAATGGTTCTTGTGTATTTGCTATGGCGCAAAGATTTTATGGAGAGAAAAGTTATAAAATCAGCGCAGAAAATGTCGATGGCTTGGTAACATTTTGCTCTGCTACGACACATACTTATAACGTTA
>NZ_KQ474110.1:10975-15221 GCF_001401755.1 Aquimarina longa SW024 | reverse complement strand
GCTAATTACGATAAAACTGACAAAAAAGGAGTCTGTGATTTTTGAGTTTGGTTAAGGATAGCTTCCATGGCAGCAAAGCGATCGTGTGAAAATAACAACATATTGAGGAATCATTACGCAATCAATCATCGCTATGCTGCGGTTTATTTGCAAAGTGTAGGCTTGTAAAAATGGTACGCCCCATAACACGGTGTATAAAATTATGGCAAGTTTTGGGAGGAATCGAAAGGTCATTTTCTGTTTGTAATGGCGTTAAATTTTCATAAGTTTGAAAAAGATATAAAAACAAACGCAGCTAGGAGTTATGGCTTGAGTGTATTTGCGCTGCCACAATTTATACACGCAGCGTTCTCTGCAATTACGCAAAACGCTAAAATCAGACTTAACTAATGAAGAATTATGACTTTCTAATACTTTCGTCTTATGAGTTTGAAATGTTATCTAGAGACTTATTACAATCCCACTTAAATATTTATTTAGAATCATTTGGAGATGGAGCAGATCAAGGTATTGATTTACGTCATTCGAAAGGTGAATTATTGATTATACAAGCTAAAAGATACAAGTCTTATGATTCCCTTTTTCAAAATCTAAAAAAAGAAGTAGAAAAAGTAAAAAAACTAAATCCTGAAAGATATTGTTTAACAACAAGTGTTTCACTTTCTCCTCAAAATAAAGAAAAAATAATTGAACTGTTTAGTCCATACATAAAAGATAGTGAAGATATATATGGAAAAGAAGATTTCAATAATCTATTGAATAAGTTTCCTTCGATTGAAAAAAACTTTCACAAACTATGGTTGTCAAGTATTGATGTATTACATAGGATCATAAATAATCAAGTAGTTAATCATTCTAAATTTTATGTTGAGGGTATAAAAGAAAAGATCAAAGTTTATGTTCAAAATGATAGCTATAGTGAAGCCTTATCCATTCTTAAGGAAAATAAATATGTAATAATTTCTGGACCTCCAGGCATCGGAAAAACAACATTAGCTGAAATGCTTGTTTTTAACCTTCTAAGTAAATCGAATAATGAGTTTATTTTTTTATCAGATAGTATAGATGATGGATTTAAACTCTTTGAAGAAAGTAAAAAACAAATTTTTCTATTCGATGATTTTTTAGGTAGAAATTTTTTGCAAAACTCTTTAGCTACAAATGAAGAGAAAAAGATAATACAGTTTATAAATAGAATACAAAAATCGTCAAATAAGATATTAATTTTCACAACTAGAGAATACATTCTCAATCAGGCAAAGCAAAGATTTGATGTATTCGAACAAGACTTAACAAAATGTGTTTTAGATATTTCTAAGTATAGTACTTTGGTAAAAGCTAATATACTCTACAATCATCTGTCTGTTAACGAAATTCCTTTTGAATATATAGAAGAAATAATAAAACAGGATTATCTTTTCAAGATAATCAAACATAGGAATTATAATCCTAGGATTATAGAATCCTTCTCAAATTCTAAATTTTGGAACAAACACAAACCTTCAGAATTTCCTATATCTTTAATTCAATTATTTGATTCCCCATTCTTAATTTGGAAACACGTATATGAAAATCAAATCTCTGTTATATCACGTATTATATTAGATTGTTTATTAATATCTGGATCAGAAATTCCATATAATCAACTGTATAACCAAGTTAAAACATATCAAGAAACAAATGCTTCTGGGTACAATATTACAATTAATGGTCATAATTTCAAATCTTCATTAAAAGAGTTGGAGAACTCTATGATTAAAATTGACAAGAGTTATCAAGGTGATTTATCTATTAAGTATCAAAATCCATCTATCCAAGATTTCCTTGTCAATTACATAAATAAAGATGCAATTACAAAAGAACATTTGTTTAAATCTATTCTTTATTTAAAGCCTGCACTTGAAATTATAACAAATGGAGATTCGGATTTTAGAATAAAATTAGATTCTAGAGAAATGAAAGAATTCGAAGACATAGTTCTTTCTAAATTTGACATTTTAAGAGTAAACTCAAGCATTCCAAGACATTCATTACCCAGTGAGGAAGATATAATCATACTTAAATTAAATCTAATAAATGATTTTTTTAAATCCGATAATCCAGATCGTCTTCATTTTATCGAAAAGAAGTTCATAGAAGTCTGCTATTCAGAAAATATTACCAATAGGTCTATTTCTGAATTTGCTTCTCTATTGTGTTCATTTGAAGGTGAAATAGATTTTAATATTGAGAAAATACTATTAAATATTTCTGGATGTTTTTGGGATTTGGATGATTTATATTCTTTGTCTCAAATAGAAATGAGTTTCCCAGATCAATTTGATAGTTTCAGAGAAAATAATGAAGATATACATTATGAAATTATAAGTGAAATAGTATATGGACTAAGCCCTTCCGATGATGATGAGATTAATACTTTGAATAGTAAAATAGATGAATTGAAATCAATTGAGGATGATTTTAATTTTGACACATATGAGGAAAGACGTGAATTAGAAAGGAGAATCGCTGAGTTAGAACAACTAGAATATGATCAATTAAATAACTATGATGAGTTTCCTGATGCTTATTACCCTCAAAGGGTAAGTTATATAGATGGCAGTTTAAGTGATTATATAAAGGAGCAAGATTACAAAGAATTAAAAGAACAACGTGGAATTGAAAAACCAATTAGTGAGAATGAGCAAATTAATAATCTATTCAAATCCTTAAAATAAAACTGCAGAGAACAATGTATAAGAAAACATAGGGCTTTTGGGCTTAATCAAAAGGTCAGTGTTTATTTGCCAAGTCGCCAAATATAAAATTTGGCGTTTACTAGAAAAAAATAAAAGCAAAATATTTATATTTGGCTTAGTACCAATCCGAAACGTATTGCTTTCACCTGCCCTACGTTTCTTATACGAAACGTTATGTGCAAGGCTAAAAAAAATCCGAACTAATAAAAATATGAGTTTTTTAAAATCAATATTTAGTACAAAAGAGGAACCTATAAACTCGTACTCTGATTTTTGGAATTGGTTTGAACAGAATGAAAAAAAATTCCATAAGGTTCTAAAAGACCAAGGAAATATCAACAAAGTATTTTTCGACAGACTTGCACCAAAACTGAACGAATTAAAAGATGGATTTTGGTTTCTAGCTGGAATGTATGATGATAATACTGCAGAATTGATTTTAACAGCTGATGGAGTAATTAAAAATATCGTGTTTGTTGAGGAATTGGTAAAGTCAGCACCGAAAATGAATAATTGGAAAATTACAGCACTCAAACAACCGTCTGACTTAAATCAATACGGAATTGAAATGGACGGCTTTAAATTTGACGAAAGCAAAATGGAGTTTTATTCAACTGACTATAAACAAATGCCAGACGAGATTGACATTACAATTACTCATAAAGATTTTAATGAGGAAAACAGAGCCGTAATGACAAATGGAATTTACCTCGCTTTGGACAATTCTCTTGGCGAGTTAAATTCAGTTACCACGATTGACAATGTAAATATAATTAACCCAAAAGATGCGACATCCGAATTAATCTCATTAAAAAAACTAAAGGACTTTTTGAATTGGAGAGAAAAAGAGTTCGTGGAAAAATACAAAGGTTTTAGGCACAATACAGAAAATGACAACTATTCTGGACTGGAAGCGACTATGAAAAATGGACTTCCCTTACTCGCAGTTATGAATATGGATTTATTGAATTGGGATAGTAAAGCTTCTCATCCTTGGATTGCGGTAATGGAAATAAAATATGATGGAAAAGATAACAATGGAATGCCTAATGAATCTAAATACCAACTTCTAAATGAGATTGAGGAAAAAATAATAGAGGAATTAAAAGATTCCGATGGGTATTTAAATATTGGAAGACAAACAGCAGATTCAATTCGAGAAGTATATTTTGCCTGTATCGAATTTAGAAAACCATCAAAAGTATTACACGAAATAAAAAAAGAATACAAAAATAAAATCGAGCTAGACTTTGATATCTATAAGGACAAATATTGGCAATCATTTAACCGATTTAATTCGAATTGAAAAGCCCAGCACATAACACGGTATAAAAAACATAGGGCGTTTGTGCTTAACCAAAGGTCTGTAAATATTTACAAAGTCCGCTAAATATAAAATTTGGCGTTTATAGTAGAAAAGATAAAAGCAAAATATTTATATTTAGCTAAGTAATAAACCGAAACGAAAGTGCTTATCACCTGCCCTACGTTTCTTATACTGAACGTTA
>NZ_KQ474110.1:0-10383 GCF_001401755.1 Aquimarina longa SW024 | reverse complement strand
CGTTGTAGCACATTATGAACAACCAAATCAATATGAATCGTATTCTGATAATTTCCCTCATCCTCTTAGTCGGACTCGTAAGTTGTAAAAATTCTGAAAAGACAATTGACAAGCTTCAAATTGCTGAAAATTATTTCGTAGCGCTTAATGAATCAAATACCGCCAAAATGGAAGATTTATTAGCTGACAGCTTGATAACCACAATCCCGAAATATAAATATGAAGTGAGATACTCTAAAAATGACTACTTGAGGAACTGGTTAAAATGGGACTCGCTTTTTGAGCCAACTTATAAAGTGCTTGAAATAAATATGGAAAATGGTACTGTCATAGCAAAGGTTTCAAAATCGGACAAAAGAATTATTTTCTTTATGGGAAAGCCATTTGTCACAAATGAGATTCTAAGATTCCAAGATGATAAAATAATTGAATTAGAAACAGAGTACATAAATTTCGACGAAGAAACTTGGGGAAAGAATAGAACTGAACTTTTAAATTGGACTAAAGAAAATCATCCTGAACTCAATCTTGACCTTAATATTAATATGCAAACTGAATCTGGAGGAAAGAAATTCTTAAAGGCAATTGAACTGTATGAAAACGAAAAATAACGTGCTACAACAATATATATGTGATCATAGCAGCTTAGTAACGAATCGAAAGGTTGCTGTATTTTTGGTAAGGCGCAATGCTTGCAGAATGTTAAAGTTAGCAATCAATGCGCAGAAAAACCTAAAAGCAGGGTAACATTTTGCTCTGCTACGACACATATATTAAACGTTAGCATTCATTAAAAACAACACAGAATAAATGAACGAACATATTTTAAAGAAAGCTTTTGACAACCATTTTGAAGCATCTATTGAGGTTTGGAAAGCTTTTGCTGATTTATGTGAAGAAGTTCATTTTAAGAAAAATGAAAAAATAAAAGAAGTTGGTAAAACTGCTAAATACGGATACTTTTTAATTAAAGGCTCTTGCGGTTTATTTGTTTGGAAAGAAAATAATTTCATTTGTACAGATTTAATTCTTGAGAACAATTTTTTTGCAGACGATATTTCTTTACTAAGTGGAAAACCATCCCAAATAGAAATAGTTGCATTGGAAAATTCAACAATACTTCAAATTAGTAAATCGAATATTGACTTATTGAAAAAGACACCAATGGGTAATATACTTTTTCTTGCTGGAGAAGAAAATTCTACTATTGAAAAGCAAACACAGCAAATAGAAATGATGACACTAACTGCTGAAGAACGTTACCTTAACTTGATGAAAAATCGTCCAGAAATTATACAAAGAGTACATCAAAAACATATAGCTTCATATTTGGGTATAACGACACAAAGTCTTAGTCGAATTCGTAAAAATCTTCTTAAGTGATTTGTTGCCATACGGTAACTTTGTTGGCATATCTCTATCATAATTTTGTACTTATCTAAAAGTTAGAATTATGAAAAAAATAGTAATCACAATCTTATTATCAAGTTTTTCCATACTTAGCTATGCTCAAAACGAACAAACAATTACAAGAAAAGGATTCGTATTTGGTACATCAATAGGGGTATCGAACTCCATACAATCATTTCCAAATAAATCGCAAAACGATACTGATTTTGGATTAGATTTAAAACTAGGTTATATGATAAAACCTACTCTTGCTATTTTACTCACTTCAAATGTATCTGGTTATGATTATTCAGGTATAGGTAGAACTAGAAAGAGAGACTTTGGAGTATTAGCTCCCGCTGTTCAATATTGGTTTAAAGAACGATTTTGGTTATTGGGTGGTATTGGTTTAGGATTAGACGCTCCTGTCTTTTTTGATATTAAAGACCCTGAAATTAATAAAGAAGAAACCGAGTATCATAGTGGATTAGGTATTGTAGGAGCAATTGGCTATGACATTTATCAAGGGAAGAAATTTGCGATTGATTTGAAAGCAAGAATGACTTACCGAAACGTAAATACTACAGAAGGTAAAACAAGTGGAATTTCTCCTGCTTTATTAATTGGAATCAATTTTTATTAATTTAAAATAGAATGATAAGTAAAAAAACGGCTGTGAAATTGATGATTGGACTACTCTCGATAGTTATTCTTTTCCATCTATGTGTCCTTTTGGGGTTAATATCCTATGAAATGGTGTGGGCAGGAAAGTTAAATTCAAAAGAAGAAATGTATGTATTTGAAACAGTTTCAATACTTCTAAATGTTTTTTTGATAATTATATTTTATGTTAAACTTCAGAATATTAAAAAGAGTGTAAAAAATAGAATAGTCAATATCATTATTTGGGTATTTATATTCCTCTTTGCTCTAAATACAATTGGAAATATTTTTGCGAAAAGTTTGATTGAACAATTCCTAGGTACATTACTAACATTTATTTCTTCAATTTTATGTTGGGTAATTGTAAAGAAGGAAAATAAACGAAATGCTAACACTGTATAAAAAACATAGGGCAGTTGGTGCTAAAATTAAACATTCTTTTCTTTATATTTGGCTTAGTCACACTAAGAAGCTTAGTGCTAACCACTGCCCTACGTTTCTTATACGTAACGTTAGCACCAATTTAAAAACAGCACTCTGAAATTGATAAGACTTTCCACATTTGAAAACAGAAAATTTGACACAATAAAAAATATAAGTCAAGAAATTTTTGACGAGATTCAACTCGATTCTGAAATAATTAAAGTTGCTTATACACAATTTGTTATTTTCAAAAACCTTCAAATGAACGGAAATGAATATTCCAAGTTTTTAGAAAAAATATCGGACTTGCATATTGGAACAGTTGACATTAAAAAAGTCCATAGCCAAGAATTATTATTCCAAGCAAATAGAGTGATTTTAAATCTATTATCTTCCTTTAAATTTTTTCTCGATAATGGAGAAGCGCATTTAAAAAGAAAATTTGGAAAAAACTCTGATGTTTCAAAAGAATATAGAGAGTTAACCAGTTTTGAATTTGATAATGTTTTTGCTTACCGATTTTTAATAAAATTGCGAAATTATTCTCTTCATTTAGGCTTCCCTTTACAAGGATTAGAACTTAAAGCCGAAAAGAATATTGAAACGCCAGTTAAAACAACTGGAAATCTACAATTGTCAATTGACCTTGATTTAATTAAAAAAGAGAAAAGCCTTTTAGGTAAAATCGTTTACGACGACATTAAAAACCTAAAAGATGATATTGATTTAAAACCATTGATTGTAGATTTATCTTCTTCGATATTAAAAATTCAAAAATTTATTTTCATTAAACAAAAAGAAGAAATTGAAAATGCTATTACGAATCTAGAAACTTTTGCTGGAAAATATAAAACAAAAACTAATGACATAAAAGTATTTAATAATTTGGAGAGAAATGGAAATGAAGTTACTTTTAATGCTTATCATATTCCATTTGAAATAATAACTGAATTTAAACGATATATAAAAAACTGGTGCTAACAATGTATATAGTTAATACGTGTTTAGTGCTTAACAAAAAGTTTTGTGTATATTTACTAAGTCCGTCAAATCATTTTGATTTGACTTTAGAATAAGAAAAAATAAAGGCAAACAAAATGTTTTGCCTCGTGCTAAATTGAAAGCCCTCGACTTTCTATTCCCGCACTAACAATACACGTAACGTTAGGGGGCATACTCCAACTCTGAAGAGCAATCCGCAATCTAAACTTTAAACGGAATTTAGGGCAGTCCATTTTTGCAATGGTCTGTGACCGATCCAAAGTAAAAAAGCGATGAAAAAACCACAAAAATGGAGTGTTTAGGAGCAAAACGTGCTAAAAAATCGCTTTTTTAGGGTAAATCACGAAAAGTTAACGGAATTAAAGCCTGTGATTTTCTGGTTTGGTAAGTAATTGATCCAAAGGCAGCAAAGTGATCGCAGGGGGAAATACAATTATTGAGGAACAGCAACGCAAACAGATATCACTTTACTGCGGTGTATTAGCAAAGTTTAGGCCTGTAAAAGTGGTACGCCCCATAACAAGCTGTATGAAATCAGGGCAGTTATGGTGTGCCCAAAGGTAGTTTTATGTTTGCAATGGCGCTAATTTTTAATAGGTTTGTAAAAAAGAAATCAAAAACAAGCGCGGCTGGATCGAATGGGCAAGGCTATTTTGCAAGCCCCGATTCATACAGTCAGCGTTAGCTGCAATAATATGGATCAACTAAATAATTATGCGGACAGTAGATTACTAAATGGATGCATCTATTGCGGAGGTCCGCCAGAAACAAGAGAACACGTACCATCTAAATGTCTTCTTGAACGTCCATACCCAACAAATTTAAATGTTGTGGGTTGTTGTGAATCTTGTAATCAAAGTTTCTCAAAAGACGAACAGTATTTTGTGTGCCTAATTGAGAGCGTTCTTTGTGGATCGACTGATCCCGATAAAATTGATCGCCCTTCTGTTGCTAAAATTTTGAAAAAGACACCAGCCTTACGACAACGTATTGAAAATTCTAGACGAAAAATAGATGGTCAAATTGTTTTTGAACCAGAAATTGAACGAGTGAATAATGTAATGTTAAAATTAGCGAGAGGTCACGCAAGTTATGAACTAAGTCAACCTTGTCGATCAGACCCCGATCATTTCTGGTGTGGTCCACTTCTAACTCTTCCAAAAGAAGATCAAGAGACTTTTAATTCAGTTCATTTTCAACAGAATTTTGGAGAAGTAGGATCTCGTAATATGCAACGCCTGCTTGTTACACAGATGATCGTAAAATCGGAGGATGGTAAAGAAAAAAATATAAGTATGGTTATTAACGATTGGATTGATGTTCAGGATGATTTATACAGATTCATTGCTATAGATGATATGGGAATGTTAATAATTAGAATTGTTATTGCCGAGTATTTTGCCTGTGAAGTTGCTTGGGAAATTTAGAAAAAAAAGCAGCTAACAATGTATAAGAAAACATAGGGCTTTGTGGCTTAATTGAAAGGTCTGTGTTTATTTGTAAAGTCGCCAAATATAAAATTTGGCATTTACGAAAAATGATAAAAGCAAAATATTTATATTTAACTTAGTACCAATCCGAAACGTATCGCTTATCACCTGCCCTACGCTTCTTATACTGAACGTTGGGTACAATTATGACAAAAACCATTTTTCATAACGGAGAATTTGAAATAAATGGAATTTCCATACCTGAATTTGAATTAAAAAATGGAAATCTTATCCGAATTTATATTCCAAATTTTGATAGAAAATTTGTGCCATTAGGTTTCGACCTAACAATTGAATTAACAAAACGCTTTCAAAATCAACAACCAGATTTTCCATGGGCAAAAAACTATCAACAAGGGACATTAATGGAATTAATAAATCCTTTGACTGTAAATAAATACCTGATCTACAAAATGCGGATTGACAAATTGAAAGCGCAAAGAATCGCGGAAGAGATCGGAATTAATTTAAAAGACAAATTAGGGCTTTTAAGTTTTACTAATAGAAAAGCTCTAATAATAAAAGCTCTATTTGACAAAAACGATAGTATAATTTTAGATTATTATGGAGTCGATGCTAATGGAATTGGAATTTTAGAAAGTTTAGTGAATTCGGAAATAGAAAATGGTAAATCAGCTATTGCATTTGACAGATTGGAATTTAAAGCTGACAAAGAACCTTTTCAAAATATTATCCCAATAGAAATAAAAAACTGTACCCAACACAATATATGTGATCATAGCAGTTAGGTGATCAATCGAAAGGTTCTTGTATATTTGGTAAGGCGCAATGCTTGCAAAAGAAAAAAGTTAGCAACCAATGCGCAGAAAAATCGAAAAGCAAGGTAACATTTTGCGCTGCTACGACACATATATTAAACGTTATGGGGCATACTGTAGCTCTGAAAATCAAAACGCAACGTCTGACAAAACTCGCTCGGATGGACTGATAATTTTTGCAGAGGTCAGTGTCGAATCCAAAGGAAAAAAGCGATAAAAAAAACACAAAAACGGAGGGTTTCGGAGTAAAACGTGCAAAAAAATCGCTTTTTTAGGCTAATTACGATAAAACTGACAAAAAAGGAGTCTGTGATTTTTGAGTTTGGTTAAGGATAGCTTCCATGGCAGCAAAGCGATCGTGTGAAAATAACAACATATTGAGGAATCATTACGCAATCAATCATCGCTATGCTGCGGTTTACTTGCAAAGTGTAGGCTTGTAAAAATGGTACGCCCCATAACACGGTGTATAAAATTATGGCAAGTTTTGGGAGGAATCGAAAGGTCATTTTCTGTTTGTAATGGCGTTAAATTTTCATAAGTTTGAAAAAGATATAAAAACAAACGCAGCTAGGAGTTATGGTTTGAGTGTATTTGCGCTGCCACAATTTATACACGCAGCGTTGTGCGTCATTTGAGTAACAACTAAAAAAATGATATGAAAGTTGAATTAACAAGAAGTGAAGTAAAGAATCGATAAATATGATATTAATAAACAAAACACAAAAATATTAACAAAATGAGAGCACAAATAATAAGACTCATAACTATCATATTATTTACAAAAATCGCAACAGCACATGCACAAAGTATAGAATTTACTACTTCAAAAGAAATAGACGACACCATAACATTAAAAATTTGGACAAAACGAGCTAATGAAAATACAGTCTGGATTGACTTCAATAATAACAAGCAAAAAGATGACCATGAACATGTTCACTTGCAGCCAGATAACTGGAATTTATCACGTGCTCATGCAGAAATAAAATTTCCTTTAAAAAGTCAAGAGTTTCGCGTGTATGGTAAGATTACAAGGTTAGTATGTAGTTCACAAAAAATCACGAAACTATCTATTCTTCATCCTTTTTTGAAGTATTTAGATTGTTCTTATAATCTATTAACAAAATTAGATGTCACCAAACAATCACTCTTGGAAATATTAGAATGTAATCATAATCAGTTGACTGAATTGGATATTTCTCAAAATACAGAATTATGGCATTTAGAATGTTATAATAATCAGTTGACTAAATTAGATGTTTCTCAAAATAAGGAATTAGACGAGTTAGATTGTGGTAGTAATCAATTAACTTTTTTAGATGTTTCTCAAAATACAGAATTAAATAAATTAAGATGTTTATATAACAAATTAACACAATTAGACTTATCACAAAACACAGAATTATATAGGTTATCTTGTCGTGGTAATCTTCTCAAAACAATAAACCTTTCAAACAATCTCAAATTATGGGAATTATGGTGTGGACAAAATAAATTTAGCAGTTTAGATATTTCAAATAATAGAAAATTATACGAATTAGAATGTAGTGATGTTCCTTTATTAACACAGTTAGATATTTCTCATAATACAAAATTAAGTGATTTATATTGTGATGGAAGTCCTTTAATTAAGTTAGACATTTCAGATAATAAAGAATTATCCGAACTAACTTGTGATGACAGGTTGTTACTTAATTCACAATTTACATATTTTACAACAACTCAGGGAGAACATATAATAACGGCAGAAAGTGGACTAACCGTTCGTGAACGACCAACAACCAAAAGTCAGAGATTAGGGAAACTTGAATTTGAAGAAACTATTCTGGCAAAGAAAACAAACATACCATTTGAGGTGGAAGAAATTAATGATTACTGGTATGAAGTCGAGTATCAAGGTAATACAGCATATGTTTTTGGTGGTTTTTTAACAAAAAACTAATTATCAAACCATTACATCATAAAAAATAACGAAAAGTAAAAACGAACGCACAACAAGGGCTATAATTAATACGGGGTTAACTGTTTAATATATAAAGCTGGTATATCAGCCAATACCGCCAAATCTTTTTGATTTGGCTTTATAAATGAAAAGATAAAACAAAATAAAAAGTTTTGGCTAAGTGCTTAACCGAAAGTTCACTACTTTTAATTCCCGTACTAACCATAGCCGAAGCCGTTGCCAGTAATCCCTCATAGCTCCCAAAACCCTTTAGTACTATGCTAACGAAGTCTTATTTTTACACTCTAAATAATTTAAGCTCTTTGTAAGGCCGTTTTTTAAAGTGTTGCTACTTTGTGTAAGCACGTGCGCAATCCTGGTTGAAATGTTTGCCATTTAGTACATTGGCGGCCTAAATCTTAGGACCCCGTTCAGAATATTTCTTTTTGCCTAAAGCACATTTCCTTAGAGCTTTTAAAATCGTAAGTTATGGAACAACAAATGACATTAGAAATCGTAAACAAAAATGCTGCTGGTATTGATATTGGTAGCCGTCGGTCAAAAAAGTCTGATATTAAAGAATTTGGAGTATATAATGAAGATTTATACGCTCTAGCAGATTGGCTTAGAGAACATAAGATTACCTCAGTAGCTATGGAAAGTACAGGTAATTATTGGCAAAACTTACACGCTGTTTTAATTGCCAATGGATTTGAAGTTACTCTTTGTAATGGAAAGTTTACCAAAAATATAAAAGGAAAAAAGACAGATGTAATTGATTGCCAATGGATACAAAAATTGCATGCTTTGGGATTACTTTCTTCAAGCTTCTTACCCGATGAAGACACAGAAATATTAAGAACTTTTACCAGACATCGTTTAAACCTAATCCAGCAAGCTGCTGCTTCATCAAAAAAAATGCAAAAATATCTAAGGCTTATGAATATAAGATTAGATGTTGTAGTGAAAGATATTGTAGGACTTACAGGATTGAAAATTATTACAGCTATTTGTTTGGGAGAAACAGATCCTAAAAAACTAGCTAGTTTAAGACATTATAACTGTAGAAAAAGTGAAGAAGAAATAGCTAAAGCTTTACACACAAACCGAAGAAATGATTATTTGTACGCATTAAATGATGAATTGGATACATATAACTATTTACAAGAAAAAATTAGAAAATGTGATGATCAAATAGCTTTGAAAATTGATGACATCATTGGTAAAGATCCTGAAAAAAAAGAGCATCATATAGATAAGAAAAAGCATAAAAGAATCAATAAAAACACTCCAAAAAATATTGATATCAATCTTAAATCTTATCAAATCTTCAAAGGAATAGATTTATTAGCAATAGAAGGAACGAGTTACAATACAGCACTCACCATAATGAGTGAAATTGGATATGAAGGTATTCATAAGTTTAAAACAGCTAAACATTTTACATCTTGGCTCAGATTAGCCCCTAATAACAAAGTAAGTGGAGGAAAAGTATTATCCAGTAAAATAGGTAAAGGAAGTAGTAGACTCAAAATAGCTCTAAGAAATGCTGCAAATGCGATTGGAAATTTAAAAGATAGTACTCCGCTTAGAGATTTTTTCCACAGAATAAATTTTAGAAAAGGAAGAGTCTCAGCTATTACAGCAACTGCTAGAAAACTTGCTATAATTATCTGGAATATGATTGTCAAGGCTAAACCATATCAAAATCCAGAAGGATACTTATACCTTGACCAAAAAAGAAAACTTGGACTCGTCAAAAGAATTAAAAAACAAATTGATAAATTTGACATCAAACTAGAAGATCTTGAATTTAAAACTCCCTGATTTTCAATAAATAAAATTGACGTTAGTCAGAATTATCAAAAAATATGGAAAAAGCAATTGGTATTTTAATACCGATAGAAAATGATTATGTAGAAAGCCCAAATATTATCTATTCTGATGAGTTAAATTCTATTTGTTTCCTAACTGATGATGAAAAATATGGACGAATAACTTTTGACAAGTTAGATTCTCTAAAAGTATGTAGAGGTGAGTATATTCCATATGAATATGACTGGAAAGAAGATGAACCTTATTTTTGGGTTTATAAAATCGAAAACTCTAAATGGCTAAAAGAACGATATGAGTATGAAAAAAAACATTACGAGGATTGTTATGGATTTGGAGGAGACATAAATGAAATGTTAACTGATTTCAGTCATTACTTATTCAAATTTCATGATGAGTTTATTGAAGTCATATCTAGAGGATTTTGGTTTGAAAAAAATGAAAAAACTTTAGTTAACAGACCTCTTTCTGACAATCATCCTGCCCTAAAATTAAACAGTGACAAGAATGAAATTATAAATATAAATGGCACTAATTGTAAAATAGTACGAAATGAACTTTCAATCCAAGAAATAAAGGCTAACAGCGAATTTCATCAACAACGCCTATTTGAATTTTACAAAGAAGATTCTAATAATAAATATTCTGAAATATTTACATTATTTATATTTCAGAGAAATCAAGAAACGAACAGTTGTTTAAGTGGATTTTTCGGGAAAGAAATATTTGTAAAAAAAGGAATAATGACAATAGAAGAAATAAAGCCTTTCCTTGAAAAGGAAATAGTATAAAAACTACTTACAACAATTTGTATATTGCATATGCCTCCTTCGGCAGGCAAACGCAATATACAAGAAAC
>NZ_KQ474109.1 GCF_001401755.1 Aquimarina longa SW024 | reverse complement strand
TTTTTACTATAGCAATGACTAAGTATTTCCTATAGGGATGATACATGGGTTTTTACTATAGCAATGACTAAGTATTTCCTATAGGGATGATACGTGAGTTTTTACTATAGCAATGACTAAGTATTTCCTATAGAGATGATACGTGAGTTTTTACTATAGCAATGACTAAGTATTTCCTATAGAGATGATACGTGAGTTTTTACTATAGCAATGACTAAGTATTTCCTACAGGGATGATACATGAGTTTTTACTATAGCAATGACTAAGTATTTCCTATAGGGATGATACGTGAGTTTTTAGTAAAGTACGAAGTTCAATAGTCTCATTTAATGAAAAGAAAAGAATTAAATGAGAATAACAAAATCATATAACGATACTCCTAAAGGAATTCAGCTTGAATTTGATCCTGAATTATCCAGTATCGACTTAAAGAAATATCTTATTTCAATTGGATTTAAAAATGCTAATCGAAATAAAAGTGTTTGGTATATACGTGGGGTTCGCCCTTCGTTTGATAGATATTCAAGTGCATTAGAAAATGCTAATAAAGAAGGTGGAGATCTTTTAGAGGTGAAAATTGAACCATCTTATAAGGCTATAAGAGATAATATTGATCACAAACTTTTTAGTTTGGTTACAGTTTCGATTGAATTTGAAGATCAGGAAATAAAGAATAAGCATTATGTTGTTTTTGAGGATTTTAGGGTTTCAGCCGAAGATATTGCAAACCGTTTTTTGACATCTCATTTAGGAGCTAAATTTAAAGGGCTTAAAGTAACAGCTAAGAATTTCAAAGAAAAAGCACGAAACGCATTTGATGAAGGACGAATTATTACAGTTGTTCCAGAAATCAAGAAAGTTGAGACTGAAAAAAAGAATACCTCAAAAGAAGATCCAAAATGGCTAATAACCAAAGAAGCTTATTTGTTGACATCTGGAGGGTCAGCAGAAGAACTCAAAGATAAAGAGTATGTCGATGCAGTAGCTCATGAACATGAACAATTACTATTAGAGGGATTACTAACAGGTCATACAATTCCTGATGGTATTTTGGAAGGATATCCGAAACTTAACAAATTAGATGATTTTGGGTATTCATATAGAGCATTACAATTTAAGTCAGAGGAAACCTTTCTTAAAATATTATTAGGAATAGGTAATAAAGGGGAGTATTATACAGCAAGATATATTAGGTATGATAAGTCAAAAGGAGTCCATGCTTATGTATGGATAGGAAATGATGTAAAAATAGTTACCGCTACAAATCCGCTTTTATATGGAGGATATGCATCGAGAACAGGAGTTGAAGGAAAACGAGATACTACAATTGAACTTATTAAAGCAATCAACCAAACACAAGATTTAGGTGGCGAGTTAGGATTAGACATCATTGGCTTTTCAAGTTTTATATTGTCTGAAATTTCATATTCCTATACCTCTTATACAGATGAAAATGGCATATATACAGAAGATCATGCAGGAGATCGTTACGAAACTATTGAAATTCCATTTTCGAAGAAGGCAAAATACAAAGCTACTATACGATTAGTAAAAGATGAACATGAAAAATTTCTTTTTGCGGTTGATTTTAGTAGAAACATTGGAACTCATTTTAGCTCTCAAGGCGGAGATATCTCGAAGCAACGACATGATCAATATAACTTTAAAAGTGAAGCGATAAGAGATGCCCTTAAAATCTTTATTGATAATATTCGAGAAGGGTTAGGCGAAAGTTATAAAAGTATTGAGGAGTTATACGATACTAGAAACGCATTAAAAATTGCGTTAATTGAAATAGGAGTTTTTGCTGAGAAACACGGTGTTTTTTCGATTTCTGAATTGACCAATAGTGCGGTTAAGAATTTAGATGAAGAAAATTTATTAATTGATTACCCAGAAATAAAGTCAAAAAAACTTGATAATAATACTTTAGAATCTATCGTAGAGCAATTGATAGAAGAACTTGCGTATTTAGAGGGTATTACAGAAAATAAGGATACAGAAGATCTAATAATCGGGACAAGGTTATATTTAGAAGAAACACTATCTCATAGTAATATAGAATCATTCGTTCGAGATTTAAAAGCGGTCATTAATAGACTTGTAACCTCTGAAGAACCTTTACCTCTTGAACTTTCAAATATTGTAGGTCAATACATAGAAAAAATCAACAAACTTGCCAAGCTATTACGAGTCAAAACTTTGGAGTTACCGTCTGTTATTCTAACTAATCAAGACGGAGTATATGCACAAGAAACGGGGGGAGATCGATTAGAAGTGTTGGAAGTTCCATTTCCTGAGTCTGCACATGTGAATGCATTGATCACTATAGTTCAGGGTGATAATAATCGTTATGGACATGGTTTGGAATATCATAATTGGGTTACAAGAAGTAGAATTCAATATCAAGCGAAGAAAAGAAGTGCTGTCTTTGATACTAGAAAACAAGCTGTCCAACATGCTTTATCATTTGTGATTGAGAGTCTTCATATAGATTTTAATGAAGCACTCTCTAAAAGGTCAGAAGATGATATTTATGCTATTCAAACTGCTTTAGTATCCCTAAATGATTTTGCTTCCCAACAGGGTATCGAATTACCACGAAAAGATATCAACTTAAACTATAAGAATTCCATAGAAATAGAAAAAGATGTCAGTGCGAAAAGAACAGATTCAAAACGCGCTATTGTTCAATCTATGATTGAAAAGCTAACAGCTTTAGAAATTGATACAGAAGGAGAAACCGAGACTATAATAGCAACTTTACGATTAGCATTAGAAGATGCATTACAGATTGAAAATGAGGTAACATTTATAGATAGTGTAATACAAGCTATAGAAGACCAAAAAGATTGGATTAATGATATAGAACCAGAAGCTGTTAGGAATACTTTCTTAAACTTGATCCTTTCAAATGCAGCAGCATTAGGATACACACCTTTCACAGTTCCCCACAGCTCTGGTTATATAGTAGAACAAGCTTGGACAAAACTGGATGATAAAACGGTAAAGAGTTTTGAGGAGTTTATCAATTCCAAACCTGATTTTATAACACATAAATATTATCCAGAGGAGTCAGAACCGTATGGACTTGTGATTACTTCTGATCGTGATCAAATTACGTTTCAAATTTTTAAGAATAATCGTATTGCTATAAGCAGTCATACTTCTATCAAAGAAGGTATGGTATATGGGGGCAGTACAATGTCAATGACTAAGCTAAAAAAAGCGATTCGATATATCTTATCAAATCCGAAAAAAGTAGTTGCACCTGAAGAAGATGTAAAGAAGGCAGAAGAAGAAAAGAAATATCCTGTAACAATGGATATTAATAGATATGGAAAAACAATTCGTAATGTTTTAATTCCATTTGGCGTAGCTCAGGTTTTTAATTCAGGAATGTATATTCAGGATGCGAAGAAAATTCAGGAAATAGCTCCTTATTTATTAGAAGCTTTGGATCACAATCTTTCAGAATTGACAGCAAAGGAGTTGTTTGAGTTAGTACAAATGGTGCATCCAAATGATTATGGGTTTGCTGTTACGAGATCTGCCATGTTACGAGAATGGGAAAAAAGGGGGCAGCAAATATTTGAGGAGTTAGGTTTCCCGACAGATGCCAAGTATCCATACGTAAATGTAAATACAGGGTACAGGAGTGTTTATCCATTACAGAATATCATAGGGAAATTTGGAAAAAATCAATCGTGGTGGTCTGCTGCTGAGAACTATAGACCTATTGGTGATTTAGAAAAAGCAATAGCAATTATTGAAGAAGAAAAAGTTGATTTCAAAAATCAACAATTAGCATATACAAATCCAAAAACGGGTAAGCCAAAATCTAATAAAAAAGACAAAGAATTATATCGGGAGATCCATTATAAAATTGAAGACCTTGAAAATTCCGCAGCGCTAATAAGATCTTTTTTAAAAACTCAAAAAAAGAAAATAGTTACTGAAAAATCGCAAGAAATTACAAAGACTAAAAAAGCATCTTTAGAAGAATTCTTTTTAATAGATATAAGTGAAGCAGAGCGTATTCGTAAAAAGTTTGTAAGGCAGGGTTTTACAGTTTATTTTACAGGTAAACAAGCCTTTGAGCGTAATCTAACAGTTACAGAATTAGGCTTACGATGGGGCTATAGTCAAGTAAAGCTAGATAAAAAAATAGAAAAGGAATTTACTAAATGGATTAAAATTCTTACTAAAAAAGTTGAGGAACTAGAAGGGAAAACAGATAAGAAAAGTAAACAAAGTAAGGCATTTAGATTAGATAGAATTTCGGCTTTAAAACGGGAATCTGAGGATTTGTCAGCATTAGTTGAAAATGAAGATAAGGTATTTCGGGATGAGTTGTTTGTTGTGATAGGTGATCGTGTGAAAGAATTAGGCTATGTCATAAATAGGGGTGACATAGCTAGCTTTCGTGACTATATGCTGAAAAACGTATTTGAGGATCGAATAGTTGAAAATTATCCTAATGAACCTATTCGGAAAATGGTAGATATCCTGATTGATGATTATTTCTCAGGGCATAAAGAAACTCCAAAAGAAGGTAGAGCCTTGGATTATTTGGATAAAGTGGTGGCAATTATGCACGATCACTATATCAAGGGAGAGCGGTTAAGTAAGAAAAAAATTGAAGCGGTTAAGGAAGAAGCAGGCGCACCTAATTTAGGTGTTTTATGGGAAGCCATTGAACTCAGTTGGCTTTTATGGTATAAACAGATATATAATCTTCCCATACCTTTTGAACAACGATTAGATCAAATGATCGTATTTTGGAATACGATACAACCGACCTATGCCTATTCAGATAGTAGCAAGGAACTGTTTAAGCAGTACTCTACGCCTTGCCCCATAGGAGCAATGGTAGCAGAATATACGCAAATGTCTGATGCGACACGCATTTTTGAACCTAGTGCTGGAAATGGATTGTTAGTACTAGGAGCAGATCCAGAAAAAACCCACGTAAATGAAATTGATAAGAGTAGGAGATATTCTCTGGAACTACAAGGATTTCAGGTTGTTACATATCTTAATGCTGCTGAACCTTTTCCAGAAGAATTTGCACATTCTTTTGATGTCATGGTAACTAATCCTCCATTTGCAAGTTGGGATGATTCAAAGTTTGATAAAGAACGTTGGACTCAAAAATACTTTAACAATCAGATTGATGTAGCAAAGCATATGCGCTTGGAGCATTTTATGGCAGGGCTTGCCTTGCACACCCTAAAAGACACTGGAAAGGCAGCTATCATAATTATGGGGCATGTGTATTTTGGTTCGGATGGATATATAGAAAAATACAAACCTTTTTTCAATTGGTTATACCGTCATTACAATGTGGATGATATTATCAATATGAACAGCTATAAACTGTATAACAAACAAGGAGCAGTTATCAAGACTATGTTGATTCTCATTAATGGAAGAAAAAAAACACCAAAAGGTGTTGCCCCAACAAGGAAGGAAAACCCTTTGATAGAACAAATGGTGAATAGTTTTCCTGAATTATGGGAACGTATCAATTCTCATATAGAACAACCTGAACAGTATGTACTAGATATGATTATCACTCAACTTAAAATAGAATTAGGACTATGATATTTTTTAATAATCAATTAATGACTTCAGATGGCAGTGCTACACTTTTTATGGTAAGCAATCCAATACCATTTGAAAATTTTGAAGATCATGAAGCAGGGGTTTTTATCCGATTACATAACTTAATAGCATGGTCAATGGCAGAGGGAGATGATCCTATTGCTCTTATTGAGGAATACCTAGAAACTGTCTATACGGATAGTAATACGGTTGATGAAATTGCAAATTTCCTAATGTACCATGATAAAATGCAAAGTGCCATGTGGACACTTAAAGAAAACTGGAGTACTCTGGACGATACCGTGCCAGATGATTCTCTAATGTATGGTGGGATGGAAAAGGAAGATGCAGTCCAAATATATGCAGATACTACTTTACGAAGGTATTTAGAAGTACTATCAAGTTTTGAAAGATAGGTAGCAAAACAGTAGATATACTACTTCTAGGCAAGCCTTGGAATATTAAACTTCACTTAGTGAGTAGAAGAAAGTCCTTTTAAAAAGAAAATTATGGAGAATATTGAATTACAAGTAGCGCAAGATGGATTCACTCAGGATGCAGCCCAAGTAGCGAAGTTGGCAGCCGATCAGACCTCCCTTGTTCCATATGTGCCAAAATCAAATGCAAGTTTTAAAATGAATACTCTTATTCCTAGAAATATGGCTTTTGAAGTTCAAAAGGCTTTAAACCATATTGTAAAGAAAAAAGGGAATATTGATAATTATGTCCGTAATGAATTAAAATATATATCCACAGCAACCTTATGGAATGCTTTTGCTGCGGAACAGATTGATGCAGTAGCATTATATCTCAAGCAGTTTGAACGTGAGCAAGGAATTATCATTGGAGATCAAACAGGAATTGGAAAAGGAAGACAAGCAGCAGCCGTTATTCGCCATGCAGTAATGCAAGGATATTTACCCATTTTCTTTACCAAAAGCTCTAGTTTGTTTACGGATATGTATCGGGATTTAAAGGCAATTGGTTTTGGAGATATCCAACCTTTTATAGTCAATTCTAATTCTGATTCTGGGGCAAAAATAAAAGATGCAGATGGGAATATCATTTTTACTCCATTATCGGGTAAAGCTCAGGAAGAATTATTGACAACCGTGAAGACTTTAGTTACTGAAAGTTCGGAATCTATAGAATGGCATAAAAAAACGGGTAGAAAATTACCTAATCCTGAAACTACACCAACGGTAACTATCTATGAAAATATAGATTATTTACCAAGTGGATATGATATGGTTTTTACCACCTATAGTCAGGTTCAATCTGCTAATTATTATAAACGTTCTTGGATAGAGAGTATATGTGAAAGTGGAATAGAAGGGAGTAAACGCTATAAAAAAGTGGTGTTTATTTTAGATGAATCGCATAGTGCAGGCGGATTTGATTCCATTATTGGGAATTGGATGCGTAGGGTACTGCCTAAAGTATATTCTTGTTGTTTTTTAAGTGCAACTTTTGCCAAATATCCAGAAGTAATGCCTTTCTATGGGAAGAAAACGGCAATTTCTGAAACAGGGTTAAAGGATGGAGCATTTGTAATGGCTATGCGTAGAGGAGGATTAGCACTTCAGGAAATCGTAGCATCTAACCTTGCAGAAAGTGGTCAGCTTATTAGGAGACAACGTTCTAATGAAGGTGTTAAAGTTGAGTATATCACATTAGACGAAGAACCAAGTCGAAGTAAGAATAGAGCAAGTGTAAATCGGATTATCAAATTGATGAATGAAGTCGTTCAATTCGAGGAAGAATACGTAGTACCAATATTGGCATTAGTTCACGCAGATGCAAAAGCTCAAGGAGAAAGAATGGAAAACAAACCTAGAGGTTTAGGGGTAAAACAAGCCCCTTATTTTTCTAGGGTATTCAATATTGTAGACCAAATGCTTTTTGCATTGAAAGTTGAAGAAGTAGCTAAAAAAACCGTGTCGCTTTTACGAGAAGACAAGAAGGTGGTCATCGCTTTCAAATCTACAATGGGTGCATTTTTAAAAGATCTGAACCTATCAAGTGGAGATGTTTTACCTAAAGAAGAATTAGATTTTGTACGAACGTTGATTAAGGGATTAGACAGTGTTTTTTTCTATAGTTACACAGATATTGATGGTAAAAAAAGTAGAGAGCGAATTGCGGTAACCGAATTGTCAAGAAAAGGGCAAGAGGAATATACTAGGATTAAAAAGGCAATGCTTTTAGAGCGTTCAGGACTTAGTATTTCCCCTATTGACCAGTTAGTGCAATTGATAGAAAATGAAAAAAAACCTTCTAATATAGGAGGGCATAATGATGAATATTTCAAGGTAACAGAAGTCACAGGAAGGAATCAAAAAATACGATACAGTGGTGAAGATGTAGTTGTCTCGTCTTTTAGAAGTGACACGGAGAAATCATTTCGATTATTTAACGGAGGGGATTACGATGTATTACTAATTAATCAAAGCGGTAGTACAGGTTCATCTGCACATGCGTCAAAAGATTTTGCAGATCAGAGACAGCGAGCTATGATCATTCACCAGTTTGAGTTGGATATCAACATCGAAGTACAAAAACGAGGACGCATTAACAGAACGGGACAGGTCAACTTACCTGAGTACTATTACATCACAAATGATATTCCAACAGAACGTAGACTAATGACAATGCTGAAGGCAAAACTAAAGTCATTGGATGCCAATACTACAGGATCTCAAAATACGAATGACGATACGCTTAAAAGTGCGGATTTTTTAAATAAATACGGAGATAAAGTGGCGTGGCAATGGATTAATGAAAATCCTGAAATGATGCAAAAATTAGGGCATCCCACGTATCATAAAGTAACCGATAGAAAAACAGGTGCAAAGTACTACGAGCGTAATGAGGGGAAAGAAGGTGCTATACGACAACTTACAGGACGTGCTGGACTACTTTTAGTAGAAGATCAGGACAATTTGTACACTATTTTACTGGAACGCTATGATCACCAGATCAAGCTGGAGAAACAACAAGGGACGTATAATTTAGAAACGGAGTTTCTACCCTTGGATGCCGAAATAAAAAAGAGATACTTATTCAAACAAGGGAATGGAGGAAATACACCCTTTGGAAAAGATACTGTTCGGGAAGTAAGCATTGTCAATAATTTAAAGCGTCCCTTAACCAAGCAAGATGTTGAAAATCGTATCACCAAAGCTTTGGACGGAAGAAAAACAGAAGTTGTAAAATCGGACTTAGTCCGCGATATCAATGAGAAGTTTCCATTACTTATTGAAGAACGTAGGGAAAAGCGTATGGTAGTAGTGAATAAGCTTCGAGAAGAATTAAAGGATTTACCTGATATAGGAAGTGGAAAAGATGATGATGAAAATGAAAAAATAGCGAATGACCGAGAAAATCTACAAGAATTGATCGAAGAAAAATTAAGTGCAGTCAATAAATATCTACAGGGATTAGAATATATCAAACAACAAATTGTAAAATATGTAGGGTATTTCGATATCGGACAAGTGCTGAAAATCCCATATCTGAATCCTACCAAAGAACCAGCTTGGGGTATCTTCTTAGGGGTTTCGTTGGGCACATCTGCTAAGAATCCATATACCTATGGTAATATACATTTACGATTTGCAGTAGCGGATTCTCGTAGACTTATTTCGTATTCATTACAGCCTGAAGAACATGTGTATCTCAGTTTGATTTATACGCAGAGTACCGATATTTCTGAAGAAGAACGTAAACAAATTCCAATTGAATGGAATGAACTTATAAAAAAGGCTTCTTCCAAACGAGAACGCAGGCATATTTTAACTGAAAATATTGTTGTAGCATCTGGAGCAATCGGAGGAGAAAACAAGCTAGTAAAATACAATACCAAAACAGGTGAGATTAAGAATGGCATTCTGATGGATAAAGAATTTGGTATAGATGGCATAAACAAAGCCCTCTTGCCAATGTCAGAAGCCCTCAATACTATCAAAGCCCTTTCTATTGATGAATTCTTTTCAGATCAAAAGGATCAGCTTCGCTTCAAACGTATTGGAGAGAATTATTTTCAAGTATATATTCATAAAGGAGAGCATTATAAAATGGCTATAGATCCTAAACTGCGTGAATTAATTAGAAGGGCAGAAGGTCAAACGGAAGATGAATTACCAGACTTCGTTCAAAATGGAGGAGAAATGACGGGAGTACTTCATCTGAAAAACTTAAGCGCTTTTCTAAAACAACTAGACACCTATGGTTTACAATTTTTGGGTAAAGTAAAGGAGCTAGAAGATTGGGAAATTGAAAATCAAAAAGATTGGGATCGAAATACTAAAGAATCTGAAGGAAATTATTCCTATGAATTGGGTAGACCCTATGGGCAGGGAAGTAATCCAATTACAGGATTTAAAGAGTACAAAGAACCAAAAAGCACTAAGTATCCTTTTGGTACTGTATCCTATACTCGACCTCTAAGTGATAAGGAGAAATTTAACTATTCCCTTATTCCTGTTTTTAAAAATGTAGTTGTTCCCTACAGAGCTTGGAAGCAAGCAATTAGTGGCACACCAGTAGAGAAAGAGTTTGAGGTTAAGGTTAAAGAAACTTCAAAACAATTCCTTTATGAAGCTAAAGATACATTAGGATTCTTCATCATTAATAACCCACATGAAGATGGAAACTCTGAGTTTGTTTTTGGAAGGTATACCGAGGAAGAATTAGGTCGGATAGCTTATGAGGATATGATTGGACTCATAGAGCCGATAGATATCGTACTAGATCAATTAAGACTATATCATAGTCTTCAAACCGCATAACGTACAGTGGCAAACAAGATATAATAGATTGATATGAAAAGAAGAATATACACCTTAGATATTCCAGAAATCAAGCAAATTCCAAACTTTATGAAAGTGCTTGATGATTTGAGTAGTGGAAACAATGTATTTCTGGTAGGAAGTGCTGGAACAGGTAAGACCACTTTAGGAGAGAAAGTAGCCTATGCGCTATTTGGTAGAACTGAAAATGACAAAAAAGCCTTGCCTTTTGTAGTAGTGAATTGTAATCAATGGACATCACCGATTGATATTAAGGGAGGACAGACAATTTCTGGATATAAGGAAGGTGCGCTTATAGAAGCTTGGAGAGATGGAAAAATACTCATCCTTGATGAGATGCCCAAATTAGATGCAAATACCGCAGGCTTATTAAATGATGCATTGGCAAAGAGTTCCAAATCTGATGCCATTATTTTTAATGGACTTAATGAACCTATTGTAAAACACGAAGACTTTGGCTGCATTGCAACGGGAAATGTTATAGGCAAAGGAGCAAGTGGGAATTATGTAGGAAATAATAAGCAGGATGCATCGCTTTTAGATCGCTTTAGTGGATGTATATATAGAATAGGGTTTAATGAAGTGTTGGAACGTCAATTAGTCTATCCTCCAGTAGCGGATATATGTATAAAAATACGTAAAGCCATTTTAGTATATGAAGGGAAAGAAATAGGTGATGATGATACAGAAGATATTATGACGCTCAGAACAATGCTTAATATGGAACGTGCTTATGAGTTAGAGATGAAAAGAGTTACTGGACTGAAAGATGAACAAGGAAAGCTCTATCGAAAAGTGCCAAACGGTAAAACTTTAAAAGATGCATTGGAAAGCTATTTTATGGTTATGAATGATGATAAAGCAAAGAAGATCAAAATCGAAGTGAATTTGGAGGGCTTTTTAAATTCATATAAAGGTGCTGTGATGATTAATGAGTTTAAGATGGAATATAAAAAGAGATTAGGATAATGAAAGCTCCAATGATACATAAAATTGCTGATAACAATGGTAGTATAGCTACTAGCTATGCTACTTTCGATAGTGTACAGGCATTTAATGATTTTGTAGATAGCCAAGCTGCTGTTTTGAATACTCATAATCGTGGCGTATTGAAACGAATGAATGAAAGAACAGCTTCAAGGATAAGAAAAAGTAGTACGTGGTATGGATCACCAAATCCAAAAGATGTAAGTGAATTGAATGACCATAAATACTTTTTAGGAATGGAACTATTGCGGACAATTCAACCTAAAATCAAAGATAAGTTAGCCGAGTACATAAAACTAATAAGTGATCAAATTCTTTCAAAACCAAAAGTCGCATATAATGATAGAGGTCTAGGAGTTTTTTCCTTTGATCGGGCAGCGATGGGATTATACCGATTGCAACCTACAAGGAAAAAGAAACCAATTGAAAATATCATTAGCCAGCTTCAAATAGAATTGGACACTTCAAATAAAACAACTGCGGTTAAAAGTGTATTTGCCTATTTCAAAGATAGAAAATCATCATATCCAGCATTGAGATTATATCTGATGTCGGGTGGTAATGCAAAAGTAGAAGGTGATGAACTCTTATATGTTGGTTTGGGGTGTGCTGAATTAGTAGAATTTATGGAGGTACGAGGTGTGGCAGTAGAGGTGAACACATTATTAGGAACTTCTTTTAATGACAATGTAGTGATGGGAGTCATTCGAATTAAACGATTTCAGGATCGATTGGATAAAAATCAACTGTTATTGATGACAAGTGATCCAAGATATTTTCGCTATAGAGGATTTAAGTCACTTATAGCATTAAGTGATCATTTTGGTCTAAACATTCCTGATGGGTTAGGATCATTAAAGGAAAATATGGGTAAAGACTTTGTAAAAGAAATAACTGAAAAACAAGATGGCTATGCTGTTTTTGAACAGAGTTATTCTATAAACGAAGCGGTACGTGAAGTCACACAGATTATAGAAAATTACACCCAACAAATAAGCAAGAAATGAAAAAGGAAATCAATAGAAAAACTCAAAATATTTCGGAGCATATCATCAAGGCTATAATGAATAGAGCTATAGAAATTAACAAAGAGTGCAAAGAGCATTGTAGAGATTTCAGAATTATGGAATCATCAATGCATAGAAAGACGAGAATTTTACGATGGACAACCATTGATATTAGCAATGTTGATCGTCCTGTACAATGCTATCGATACGAATGTTTTGATATGGAAGGCACTCCCCAAAACTGTTCTATTCATTATTCTGATCAGGAAGAAGCAAATGAATTCTTTCTGAGTTTGACAACACTATATAAACAAGAATTTTCAATCGATCACACCCTTTAAATTATGTACAAGACAAAAGATACCAAGGTAAAATACCTTAAATCAGTTGAGATCCAGCATCAGGAAGAAATTTTGGCTAGAACCAAAAGAAAACTTGATCCAGTTCAAGCCTTTGAAGTCATTAAAAATGAATCTAAAGGTTTCAGTAAAGCAGATGTAAAAGCGCAGGAAGCAGATGAGCTTTTATATCAGTTGTTGAATCGTGATGTTAAAGGTATTTCAAGAACCACTTCAAAGAAGAGGGGTACTATAAAAAAAGAACTATCTGTAGAGGAGATACAAATTCAAGCACGAGCACGAGCACGAACAATAGAATTATTGGAACTAGAGCTAGAGTTAGAATTGAATATAAAAAGTGCATAATCTTAAAAAACAAGAAAAATGGCAACAATACATGATTTATTAAAACTAGATCTTTCTAAAATACGACACGAAGCTGTACAGAAATCAGTAAAAGGGATTATTGATGATTATAATGAAATTGAATCTAAAGCTGTTTTTGAGAAAGAAGAAGAAACCAGTATCAATAAGATATACCAAATGATAACAAAAATATCTCCAAATGCTATTATAGATATAAATCCTTGTGCAGATCCAGAAGAAGAAAAAGTGAAAACTTCAAAACCAAAAAAAAAGAATTTATCGACAAAGGATAAGAACAAAGCTATACCTAAAAAAGAGCAAACTAGGAGAGTAAAAGATAAACCTGAGCAAACAGTTGGCAAAACAGAGATTGATGAGTTAGAGAAAGTGGTAAAGGAATGTCGGGTAAAAATGAAAATATACAGAGAAGAAAAACGGAAGTTAGAAGGAGCAAAACCTAAACCTACCCGATATGCTAAAATTAAAGGACATATGATCTCATTGGGTAATCTTATTCCAGACAGGTTAGAAAGTAATCTTGAAGTACAAAAAGAATCCAAGAAATTACTTAAAAGTACACATCGAAGCTTGTTAAAAATCTATAAGATGAATGCTATCCGAGGACAGAAAGATAATGAAGAACTGAAAGAGCGTTATGAGAAAATTGAAGATAAATTAGAAGAAAAATAAGGGTTATGGAAAAAGAAAAAACCAGGAAAATAGATAAGACTGTAATGATCGTAACAGGAGCAGGGGTAGCAATAGGATTAGGCGAAGCACTTTTGTATTACAATCTTGGAAAAAATGCAAATAGTAAGGCTTTTAAATTTGGAATACCAAAAGGTAAAGAATTACTACAAACTCTTACAGTAGTTGCAGTTACTTCAATACTTACAGGAATATTATCAAAACAAATTGAAAAGGCAGTACAACAAGAAAAGGTAAATATTTCGAAAGTGTAATATAATGAAATTAAAAAACATGGAATATAACGAAATTAAATTCAAGCAGTTTTTAAAAGAAAATAGTTTAATGGTTAAAAAATTACCACAGCCATTACAAGAAAAGATCAATATATTTTATCGTTTTCATGAGTTAATAGATACTATTCATGAGCCAGACCTTCAAGAATTATTAGAATTAATAGAGCAATTAGATATTGAAATCCTTGAAGATATTGAAGAAGAATATGAAGATCAGTTGACAAATAATGAGCCTTTAGTCGTACCACTAGCCCAAAAAAAAGGGAAATCTATAAAATCTGATACAATGATTTTAGAAGAATTAGTGAAAATGGGAAGAACCAAAGGGATTTCAAGATCAAAATTACAAGAAATGGGCGTAAAAAGTAAAATAGGCAGAAGTACTGTAATTGGAAAGTATGTGCTTAAAAAAACATCTCTTTTTTATTACCGATATGATATCATTCCATTACACTAAAAAATCAACAGCCATGGATTTACACATATTAAACATATAGAAATGGAGAAAATAACAAACAGAGAATTTCTTGATTTACAGCAAAATATAGATAAGTTGGTTTGTAAGTTTGGAATTTCTAAAGCAATAGACATTTTGGAGCAGTTATCTAAAGATCCAATAGTTGAAAAAGCAAAAAAACAATGGGATCAATTGTTCTTCACTTTTATACTATCTGAAGCTTCTTCCATCTTTGAAGGAGCTAATACTATAGAAGATGATGGGAGCTTTAAAAAGTACAGTAAAGAGGTACGAATGGCAAGCTATTATTTATTAAAGCAACATACATCTTTAAGTTATCATCAGATAGGACAACATTTTAATGATGCTAAGTCTGTAGTGCATTACCATACCAATAAGTGTAGGGAATATATAAGTATGCCACAGTTGAATAGACCTTTTGTTAAAAAGTATACTGTTTTAGAAAAAAGTATCCTTCAGTTTATCGCAAAAATAAGCTCATAATCCAATAATATGATAAAAGAGCTGATACAAAAGTCTCTTGATCCTTGTGTATTCCATCATCAATCAAAGAACAGTATTGTTATGAAACATAGAAAAATAAAATTTCAAGAATTTTTAATTGACAATGGAATTAGCAAATATCATTTGAAACAAGTGATTAAGAAAAAAATCATAGATTTTCATGAACGCTCTTTAGACCTTCAATCGATAGATTATAACCTTAAAGATGATCAACAAAAGAAGGTGTTTTTGGAAGTAATGGATATTGAACTTTTAACAGCCATTCGTAACAATCTGATACAAAAAATAAAACGCACTACAACAAGTGATGTTGAGATTTTAGAAGCTCTAAAAAGAATCAAATGGACTAAGCATATTTGGGAATCTGATTTAAAAAGCATGGGGCTTCAAGCTTCATTATCATGGAATACCACGATTCTAGGGACATTGAAATTGACACGTATTAGCACTCATATTCCATGCTATCAACTGATATCTATAGGTGAGAATTTTAAAAGCCAAGATAGAAAAAACAAAACCTCAAAAAAAAAGAACGCTAAAAAGCTGGCGGAAACCCTTTAATATACTTGAGATATGAATGATAAAAAAAAGAATGTTAATTATTCAGATTTACAAAAAGGTATTGATGAATTGATTTCCAAATTTGGAATCTCTAAAACCACGCAAATTATCGAGAAATTATCAGGAAAAGGAACTTTTAGAAATGAATCCCAAGATGTAAAAAAACTCATCAGTTTTATCATTTCTAAAAGTAAGCAATTGTATGAACATGAAACTAATTATTCTCGAATGGCTGCATACCATTTGATCAAGAAATATACCAATAGAAGCTATAAACAATTAGGAAAGGATTTTGAACAATCTAAAAGAGCTGCTATTTATCATCACAATAAATGTGAAGAACTATTATCAATCCCGAAGTTCCACAAAAACTTTACAGAAATATATAAAAATTTAGAAGACGCTATTATCCAATTTATTGCTAAAAATTAGATACGACATGAATGATATTGAAAAAGAAGTAGTAGATGTGCTTACAAAAGATCCAGATACGATTGATTTTGAAGAATTGCAATCGGAACACGATAGTCCTTTAAATCAAGCGGTCATAGAAAAAGATATTCACGAAAATAGTTCTAAAAACTGGAACGCTTGGAAACCTGAACAAAAAGAAGAATACCATCAAAACAGTAAAGAACCTGTAATAGATTCTACTCCTTTAGATGCTCCAGAACAAGATATAGGGAATGATACAGTTACGGATGATAAACAGCATTCGGAGTCAGAATTTGAATTGCCTACAGCTACAGCAAAACAAGCTGCCGATACCATATTGGGAATGACCAATAATGTATTGAGTGTTGGCGGTGGTTTTTTGATGAAAATTAAGAAGCATAAGGATTTTTATGATTTTGATGAAATCGTAGAGCTGATTGATCAGCAGAATGAAAAGAATCTACAGCGGATAATACTTGATAAGGATGATAAGGCAATGTTAAAACCTTTGATTGTAGCTATCCTAAAGAAGAAAGCAAAAAAGCTTACTCCAGAGCAGCAACTAACAGGAGCTATTTTATCCATTCTAATGAAAAAAGCACAAGTAGTTTTGGAAGTGCGTGGTGAAAATGAGATTTTATTTGATCGTATTTTAGATATCGTACAAAAAGAGAAAGACTATCCAGATCCAGATACCGATGTAGACCAAGAAAATATTGAAGATGATATATCAGATACTACTTATGAAGAAGTTCATGAGAATTCTGAGCCTGATCTCCAAAAGATAATAGAGTCTGAGGAGTCAGAAGCTGTCATTGAAACTGTATATGATGATGAAGAACCGAGTGTAAACTAAGGAATTCTTGAAAATAGTAGAAGATAGAAATACTAAAGAATAAATCTATGAAAGGTAGAAAACCGATACACTATAAAAAAGAGGATCTAGAACGACAAAACGTAATTGTGGTGGTATGTGGAGAGACGGGCGTTGGGAAAACTTACAGAAACAAACTGGAAATCAAAAAATACCTAAAAGATAATCCTTCTATTAGAAAGAAAGGTCGCAAGGTGTTAGCCTTTGATACAAACGATGACGATTATCCTGAGTTTAGAACATTAAACCCAAATTACATCAAAGCATTAACGGCAGTATCGTGTAGACGGATAAGACCATTTAACCCTGATGGTACACCAATGAATGATGATGATAAAAAGGAAATAGTTGATAAGATTCTAAAGCATTTTAAAAATGGAATGATTGTGCTAGATGATATCGATCACTATATGGCGGGAGCGAAAGGACAATCGATGATAGGTGCATTGTGTACCGTACGACATAAAGGAATTGATGTTTTGCTGACACATCAGTCCATCGCAAAAATTACCACTTCCGAGTGGCAAAATTGTACTTGGCTTCGTTTGCATCATCAAGTGGATGATGTCATACGATATAGAAATCGTATTCCCAAATATCAAATGGTGCGTATAGCACAGCTTATCGTTGATGAACAATATGATTTATGCTCACGTGCTTTTACTGAAGGTAAGATTACAGAAGAAGAGTACAAGGTAAAGAAGAGTTTTTTTGTGTATGTCAATATGCGACAACGTAAGATTATGGGGTGCAGTCGAGCTGCCTTTATAAGAGCATGCAAAAGATATATCGATCAGGAAGAAGGAAAAAAAGTACGTATGCTTTTAAATGAACGTGATTTTAAAGGAAGGTTGAAATATAAAGATCGTAATACTGCAATTATCAAGTTGATTTGTGATTTTACTAGATATCATGATTCTAGAACTACAGAAATACAATAAAGAATAAGTACTATGGAACATCATATTATTTCATTAGGAGCAGGAATACAATCAACAGATCTACTATTACGTGGTCTTGATGGAGCGTTTGATAAGATTCCTACACAGGCTATTTTCTCTGATACAGGGAATGAACCAAAAGGAGTATATCGTTACTTAGATTGGCTAATAAATTATGTGGATAAAGAGTATAATTTCACAATTGATGTGGTGTCTTCAGGAACTATTTATAAAGATGCTCTTTCATATATGAATGGAGAGAGAAAGCGATATGAAGGAGTACCTTATTATACTCGAAATCCAATAACAGGAAAAAAAGGAATTTTAAGACGCCAATGTACCGCAGATTATAAGATAAGACCTGTTCGTAAACGTATAAGAGAAGTTACTTCAAAAGGTGATAGTATTAGTCTATGGCTAGGGATCAGTTACGATGAAATGCAACGAATGAAAGCATCGAATGTCAGATACTTAACACATCGGTTTCCTTTGATAGAAAAAAGAATTAGACGTATCGATTGCATCAATAATTTTAAGGCTAAAAATATCCCTGTTCCGATACGTTCAAGTTGTATCATATGTCCTTATCATTCCGACAAGTATTGGATCTGGATTTATCAAAATGAACCTGATAATTTTGATGCTGCGGTTACCTTGGATGAGAAAATTAGAAACTACCCAAAGATTCAGGGTGAGTGTTATTTACATCGTTCTTGTAGACCTCTAAAAGAAGTGATTATTGACTTGATTAAGGGTAAAGAACTGGCTTCTAAACAACTTAATATATTTCCAGAATTAATCGAAGAATGTGATGGTCTTTGTGGAATTTAAATTCAAAAAACACACATATTAGTAGTTTTTTGCTAGATATTACAGGAAAAACATATCAGTTAATATATGTAGCTGTTAATTGTATTAATCAATCTGATCCTGAAAATTTAGTGATTAATGGAACAACTTATCAATTAATGCCATTCAATGTGTCTGATTCCTTTTTTTAATGGTATTGCTACATTAGAAGGGGTGATCAGTTTTTTGTAAATAAGACCAAGTATTTTTACAGAGTTTTCTTAAATATTATTTTCAGTGGCTTTCTGAAGGAAAACCAAGTTGGGAAAAGGAATTAGCAGAAGAACAAGGATTGGTTTTATAAAAATTATGCTGAAGGGCATCTGATATAGTGATCTATCAAATCCCCTTATTTTTTAATTGTTCTATATTTAAAAATAGCCTATAACCTAATATTCAAAAAACAAACTTACCTTTTGTCCTTCAATATAAGTGTCGCTATAGTCTTTCTAAACTTTTGGGGATTATTTCTCTTGGTTAATTTGAAATGTAGTTTTTTCCCAGTCGAATTTTTTTCTCCATCTCATTAAATTTGGAACTTTTTTTAATCTAGATTTAATTTCTGACTCCTTAAACCCTTTTAACAATAATTGCTCTTCAATTTTTTCTAAAAATTTAGATAATGAAATATCTTTATCAATAAACCCTTCAGTATTATAACAATTTGAGCAATAGTTACTTTCTTTATCAAATTTATCATCATCTATAAGATACATTCCACAACTTTGACATTTAGGATGTTTTACTTTTAGATTGATATATTCAGAATAAAGTATTTTGTCTTTAAATACTTGTTTTTTAATGAATTGAATGAGTCCGATTAATGAAAAAAACAAGCCAAAAATGATGACTGATAGGTAGATTAAATTTTCGTTTTTGTGAAATTTTGATTTGTAGTTTTTTTCAATATTTAAGATATCGTACTTTTTTTTTTAAATTTCATACTCAACTTCAATTTCAGTTTTTTTGTTTTGACTTTCTGTATTTAGTGTAATTTTTTCATGAATACTTTTCGATGCATCAGTTGATTCGTTAGTGAAAAATTTAAGCTTATTCCTGTTTTCCTCCAATTGATAACGTAGTATACCCGATTGAGTAGAATAGTCCTCTACAAGGCGTTTATATTCATACTGTTTTGAAATACCATAAAGTATTAATATTAATCCACTAATAAATAGGATACTCCAAAGATCGCGTGTTGTTGGTAGTGTGGTCATATTTTTTTTTAAGAATACATTATGAGATTTCGCATCCCATAATTATGGTTTATAAAATTGGTATTATTTTTGAAACTCGTAGTGTTATTGAAAAACAGCAAATGACAGAAATAGGAATTGAAGATACATTATTAGAATATCATAAAGTTACTGGCAAAGGTCAGAATTATACAATCAAGTTTGTAGATAAACTTCCAGAAGATGCCAATCAAATACAATCCGTGTGTATTAATAGTAAATATATTCAATTTTATGAAAGAGTTGATTTAGAAAAATTGAGTAATACTATATTTTGGGCTTTAGAATAATTTCATTTCCTTTTAATCTTTCAATAGATAAATATATGTTATTAGATTTTTAATTTATGTGAGTCGATCCATTTACTGACACGGTAAAATGTTGTTTTTGAAAACCCGAATTCATTACAAATTCCTGCTATATTTTTTAAAGTATGTTTTTCTAAATATTTTTTAACTTGAATTGTTTTTTCGATTGATTCATCCATTGGTCTTTTCTGTCTCCCTTTTGTTTTTACTTTTTTGCGATACTTTTCTTTTTGAAGATCTTTTAATTTGAAAACTATATCGTTCTGTGTTAACGTTTCCATACCAAATTTTGTTTTTAAAACTCTAAAAGGAATGGACATAACTTCATTTTGGTTATATTGTTGACTATAATTGTATAAGTAAATAGATACATCAAATTTTTTGTAATCTTGCACTATAACTGTATTGTCAATTAGTTCAATAATTCTTGTTCTATTCTCTTCTATACTAGAAAGACTTTTGCTTTTTAGTTTATTTTTCAAGTTTTGATTTGCTAAAAACTCTGCAAGATCTTCAATTTCTTTATATGTAGCTATTCGTGTTTCAAAACCATATTTTTCTTTTAAAGAATTTTTCATTTCATCGTTTATGTATTATACTTTTAGTTTGATCTATTCTGATTGATTTTTAACATCTTTGAAATTGGTTTTTGGAAATTCGAAATCTTCCATCTTTTGATTTGTGATTGAATATGAAATTTTATTTTTTTTACAAAAAGCAATTACTTTTTTTAATTCTTCATTGCTTCCAGATACTTGAATATTTCTCATCGTTTATTTGAACTTTAATATTTACAGTTACTCTCTCCTAAAATAATTCTATTAAAAACACCATTCTTTAGCTCTTTTTTAGGCTCATACTTTATTACTTTAATTTCAAGGTTTATAGGTTTGAAATCTAAAAGAACTTGACACAAGTAATCTGCATATCCATCTCTAGATGTTCCATCATCTAAAACTTCTACGTACAAAATACTATCATCGGAAATAAAAGCATTCTTAATTTTAGATTCTGTTTTGATTTCTTTTAATGCTCTTAAATTATTAGCATTTTCAGATGGTTTTTCTACTTTTTCAATTGCTTTTGTTACTTTAGGTTTTTCGGTATTTCCACAACTAAACAATGTGCATATTAAAATAATGACTAAACAACAGTTTACTTCTTTCATATTTCTCATCGATTATTTAGATTTTATGTTGAGAGTTAACGATTCTTTTTTCCATTTGATTTATTCTTTTTCTATTTTTTCCATCTAATCTGGATGCAACAGCCCAAATTGCTTCGGGAATCCATCCTATTAAGGTTAATTGTAAAACTAAACAGATAATTCCAGAAATTATTTTCCCTCTTAAAAAGAAAGATAACCAAGGGAGTAAAATAGCTATTAGTATCATAGGTTATTTAGTTTTTTAAAATATTCTTGCTACTGTTTTAGGATTACCTAATAATTTTTCTAAAAAGCTCTATTAATTTCTTTTTTAATAAAGGATCAGTTTGAGGCATATTCAAAATATACATCTATAATTCATAAAGATAAGCTTTAGAAATAAACAAATAAAGCAAACTCTTGGAGTAGCTAATAAATTTGGTACAATTTTCTTAGGCGACTTTTTTTAGTTTTTTACAAAAGGTTATTTATTTCATTAAACTCTATAATAGAAAACCGCTATAAAAATTTCGTACCGCTTGTACCTTGCTGTATCCCTTATAAATACTTACGTCATTTTTTTTCTACGTCACGAGGTACGAAAATGATACGCGGATTTTTGGTCTATGATGTTGATATTAGCAATCAACGGTTTAGAAACCAGCCAATTATTCACTTAAAAACAGCAAAAAATGGCACAATCAAAAGATTTCGATTATACAACCTTAACTGTTGGCGCAGTAGCGCTTTTAATTGGAGCAAGCATCGGTGTATTTATGATTGCTCCTTGGAAGGAGAAAGTAAAACAGAAACAATTAGGAACTAAAAAAACGGATACACAAAAACCAAAAGGATAACTCTTTAAAAAAGAGAGAAACACTAAAAAAAGTAACTAAACATAAAAAATAAAAATATGAATTATAATGACGAATTAATGCGTTATCAAGACGATGCAGAAGAGCGTTATGATAACTATAATAGCTTAGAAGATCATGATTATGAAGAAGATGATTTCGATAGTGGTATGGAAGGGTTAGATGAATATGATAATTATGATGATGATGAATTTGAAGAACACGACTATATGGAAGTATATGATGAACAAGATTATGACGATTACAGACGTTCCTCGATTGGCTCTATAGATGCCAATGATCGAACGCTAACGGTAACGGTAAAAAATACTACTGATGAGTCTAAAACGGCAGTTATTTTTGGAGGAAATCAAGAAGTACAGCAAGTTGATGGTGTAACGGTAGAGGTTGAAGAATCGAGCCACAAAGAAGTACGAGAAGAAAGTAAGTCGAACCCTTTTAAAATTGTTGGGTTAAAGTACTCTGTAAGTGATGCATTGCAATTTGATAATGTACTAAAAATTGTCAATAAAACAGCGTCAGGAACGATTACGACTCGAGTGTGGCAACCTCGTAATTCTAGTTCTCCACAAAACTTTGACAAGAATATGGTAGATTCGGGAGGATTTGCGATGAATGTGAGTGGGCAAAGCTCCATACAACTTACCATCAATGCACAAACCACCGCAGTATTTACGTTTACTATTAAGGTACGCGCTAATATGGGTAATTTGCTAAAAGGAAGAAATGTAGCGGAACTTTCCCGTACACCAAGAGCCACGGGCTTACCACAAATCGACATGTTACAACGAAGACGACGGAAACGACGTAGTCGTAAACCAAGAGTCATTAAGTCTACTTCTCGTTTAAAAAGAAGATAATTGATATTCCAATAGTAGTCCTATGTGTTGTATCTGCTATTGGAATTTTTAACCACAGATATTTATGAGAAGTTCAACAACAAAAACAGATTTTGCTCAAAATAGTATAGACTACATTGTGTATAACAATGTAGATGCTGTACGAAAATTGATCTATGATTGTGGTTTTGAAGCTTCAAAAAACCCACATCATCTGGTAGAAGCGACTAAAGAGTTAATTCGAAAAAAAGGAACCTCAGTTATTACCAAGTTATTAAAAATTCACCCTGATAAACACGCGATTCTCAATTTAGAAAAACCTACCAAAAAATCTAATAGTTGTAATTCGTGTAGTAATGATAATTATTACAATGAGGATAATTTTTGTGGAAATTGTGGACATTCGAACTACAATGGCTCAGGAGATGAAGATATGTTTTTAGATCAATTTACAGATACTAGTGATCGAGAATTGGAAAAATACTATAAACGTATTGTTAAAAAATCAAATATTAACCCTACAGATCAAAAGCTTGCAAGTGAGGTGCAAATGGTATGGAATGAATTACGACAACGACGACTGTTACCTCAAAGCAGCGCAAATGAGGTTGATGACACTCCTAAAGAAAAAGAAGTTTCTACTACGATCAAACGAGATGAAATTATGATGATAGGACTATCGTTTTTAAGCGGTGTAGTCCTCTGTTCTGTATTTAAAAAATAACTAGCAATGAAACAGCAACAATATAACCAAACGATCAATTTGATTAGCCATTTGATCTTGACCAAGCCTGAAAGTGTTATTTCTTTATTGAGTGACTATGGGCTTGGTTTTAAAAGTCCGCCAAATCGAAAAGATTTGATAGAATCTGTCATTACCATGATGCCTGATGATGCTTTTGTAGATGATTTAGGAGATCTAGTAACTATTCATGTTCAAAAGAATGGAAAGGAATTACTACGATCTGAATATAGTTCTTATCTGAATCAAGACGATGAGGAAGATGAGTTTTTTGGATCGATTTTGAAAGGTGGACTTAAATTAGTAGGAGGATTACTTAAAGGGCGATCTCGAGGTGGTTCTCGAGGTGGTGGCAATGGAAATGCTGCTGCTTTAGCAGCATCCAGAGCAGCAGCCAGACGTGCAGCCGATCAAGCAGAACGTTCCAGAAGAGATATGGAGCGACGGGTTCGAGAAATGAGAAGACAACAACAACGAAGAGAAGAACAACAACGAAGAGAAGAACAACAACGAAGAGAAGAACAACGACGAAGAGAAGAACAGCAGCGTAGAGATGAGCAACGTAGACGAGAAGAACAACGACGTGCTGAAAGAAGAAGGCAAGAAGAACGGGAGCGACAACAACGAGAGGAAGCTAAGGAAAAGGAAGAAAAAGGAGGTAAAGGCATGTCAAAAAATACAATGCTAATGGCTGGAGGAGTTGGTGTTTTCGTACTTCTGATTACAGGTGTATTGGTTTTTACTAAAAAATCCGCTACACCAGTACCTAATTATACTGCTTCGCTACCTATATCAAAATAGTAGCTACGAGTTATGATCCTTGACCCTACATATAGAATACATCATCGAAACTCTTTTGGTTTGTTTTCAAGAAAGCGAGCGAAAAAGAAGAGACATTTTCCTCACATATTTAGACCTGCAAAATTAGCTGCTAGTTCTTATAAAATAGGAAAACGGAGACGTATTAAAGTTGTAAAAAAGCATATCCCTGTAAAAATACATGCCCCAGTAAAAAGGGTTTACAAAAAAAAGAAAAGACCAGTTTTAATCGCTGTAGAGTCTCGAAGAATTGCAAAGAGAAATAAAGTAAAACCAACTAAAAAAATACAACGATCACAATCAATTCAACAAAAAAAAATACACCAAAAAAAGAAAAAAGAAGTACCAAAACAAAAAATGATTACCAGAAGGTATATGGCTAATGTTCCTCCCATTAATCCCATGACTCAAAAAGATAAGGGTATACAAGATAAACAAGCACAGGAACAATATCATAAAGAAACGGGGGAAAAAAATGGACGAACAACAAAATATAAAAACATAAAAGTAGGAATTGCAATCACAGCAATCACTTTAGTGAGTGCTTGGGCTATTTTTTCCTATACCACTAAAACAAAATACTAGATGGATATACTAGCAAAAATAACAGAACAGGAGTTTACTGAATCGGGAGAAATCCCGTTAGGGTTTTTATTTGCTTCTGTTAAAAATATAGGAGATACCCCTATAACAGTCAACAATGTGACATTAAAATCAGGGGAAGCGAAAAGTTACCCGTTTATCGGAAAGCCTTACAACGCAATTTCATTTGAGACGAATGATTCTACGCTACAAGTGCTTTATGTACTCTAACCATTTAGAATCATTCAAAAAAATAATACTATCATGATAGCAGGAGAAACTGAACAATTTATAGAAGATCATCTAGGCGAGGAGCAATATGATGATTTTTTTAGAAGTAAAGCAGAACGTATCAAACGACGTGCTTTACGAAAAGCTAAACGCCAAGCCAGAAAAAAAGAGCGACAACAAATACGAAAAGAACGACGACTAGCCAATATCAGAAGGGGAGGTTTTTTTTCCAGATTAGGGCAAGCGTATCGTGATCTTGGAGGAGGACAAGCGATAGGAGGAGCAGTAGATACAGTACTTACCAAACCGATACCTGTACAATCACAAGAATTAGCAAAAGATTATAATATAGGGCTTAAAAACAATGCTAAAGATACTACTTCGAAGGATGATGCTCTAAATGATGATAAGAAAAAACCAAACTACACTCCTTACATCATAGGAGGTGTAGCACTCCTTTTTGTAGGCATTGCAGGGGTTATACTGTACAATAACAATCAAAAGAAATACTTACATATCACAAAAAAATAATACTTACATCTATCTATGGTTATTCCAATTCCCTCAAATCGAGAAGCTCTTACCATTCTACTTACAATCAAAGTAGAATGGGCAATTGAGGTTGGAATCAAGGTTTTTGATCCTAAGTATTCCAATACGCATTATTTCCGAAGAAAAGTAAGCTTAAAAAAAGGACAGCAGAGAAATATTGAGATTCCATTACCCGTAAGTGCAAAGCAGCTCATCTTACAGGTATATGATAAAAGAAATCCTAACGACTCAGGGATTACAATCACTGATTTTAGTGTAGAAAAAATGACTCCTCCTAAAATATGGTCTACTCCTGAACGACAGCGTTTTATGGATTTTTCGGTTCAGTTTGCTCAAAAAGCAGGATATACCCCTACAGGATTTTATGATAGTCCAACACAAGAATTTCTATTCCAGTACCTCCCTGCGATTGTAGATAGTTTTGGTAATGAATTAATTACTCCTGCTCGCACACACCGTAAAATGCCAAGGGTACAAATCTCACAGCGTTTATTTAGAACCTTTACAATCCCTATTCGCGTAGCGATATTAGCTCATGAAGGGTGTCATTGGTTTTTAAATACCAGAAGTCAAAAAAGGGCAGATCTATGTGGGATAGCGTATTATTTAGCATATGGTTTTCCGAAAATTGAAGCCGTCTACGCAGCAACTAAAATTTTTAGCATGTATCCTGAATTAGTAGGGAAAGCACAAGTAGAACGCACCAAAGATATTATAGCATTTATTGATAATTATACCCTGTCACAATGAAAAAAAGTACCGAAATAGCATTACTTACGAGCATTGGATTAGTGGCACTTTTTACATTATTGAAATGTAGTTCACAAAAAGCAAAGACCAAAGCGTTAGATGCAGAAGCATCAAGTGATGAAGATGGTTTTATAACAGCAGCAAAGCATATTGATGCAAAACCAACAAAAGTTATTTCAGAATCATCTAAAAGCTTAAAAAATCAAAGGAATAAAAGACCTGAAAAACGCTTATTTAAAAAAACAATAGCAACAACGAATCCTAGTATACTACAACAGCAAGAAAAAAACCAACTAACCATTACCAACACTTCATCGATAGAACGTGCAATACATTTATGGAGCGGTCATAAGAAACCTCCATTAAGTCCTGTATTATCAGGAGATATCAAAGATCATAGTGTACATACCATTAGTATAGAAAATAGTACGCAACCTAATATCTATCCACAAGGAATGCTTATCAATCCTTTTAATGGATATACCTATATCGCAAATCAATTGTCTAGTACCATAAGTATTTTAAATAGTGATGGATCATTGATCCGTAGTATCGCAATTCATCCATCATCTGCCTATGGCAGTTCGCCCGTAGATCTGGCTGTAAACTCCCTTGCTGATTCCCCAAACTACGGAAAGGTCTACGTGGCGAATATTTTAAACAATACTGTTAGTATTTTAACGACAACATTAGAAGTTGAAAATACCATTGTAGTAGGGGTTCGACCTATAGGAATCACTTTTAATACCGTAAATCAACAACTATATGTCGCCAATATTGGAGAAAATACAGTAAGTGTACTTGATGCTACAGAAAATCTGATTGCTACGATACCTGTAGGGAAATATCCTCGCAGTATTGCGTTTCATCCTGAGCGTGGAGATAGTTACGTTTTAAACTCAGGAGATAATAGCATTACTGTATTAGATCAAAATAATACGGCAGAGACTACAATTACTGATATCGGAGATGGACTAACCACTGCTATTTTTAATCCTATAAACGCTAAATTATATGTCGTATCATCACGGAGTAATTCTGTAATTCCAATAAATTTAGAGACTCACACTAAAGAAACTGAAATCTCTGTAGGGGCAGCTCCCTACCGAATCGTATATAATCCAAATACTGAATTGATGTATGTTGGAAATAGATATGATAATACCTTTTCGATTATCAATAGTATAGATCAGGTAATTGAAACCTTAGCATTAGGCGTGGTAAATACAGGAGTGGTTGTAGATATCAAGAATGATCTGATTTACAGTACTGATACGACAGGGTCTTCGATTTCTTTGATTAGCTACAAAAAAGAAAGTAGTGCCGTACGTATTAATGAAGAATACTATAGTAATCGAGAAGATTTTACATTCAATCCTGTAAAAATACAACACGTAAAGTTTGTTTTTTCAGGAACAAAACGCTTTGAAGTATTGACGCTTCAAAAAGAAACAATAGCAGGGAAAGCAAGTACACACTCGATTTCGTTATCGAAATATAGTAGCCCTCAAAATTTCAACACTATTGCGGAAGTCACCGAATTTAAAGATACGATTCTAAACGGGCGTGTGGGATGGCTTTTTTCTATAGCTCCAAAGCAAACGATTACGATTATAACCTATTATCGTCAGATTGAAATGCAACAACTTCTTAACTATGATATGGGTATCATTAAAAACAAAAACAGATGAATACATGTATTGAAATAGCATTAGCAGAGTATGGTGTTACCGAAAGAAACGGCACATTACATGACAAAAGGATTCTTCAGTATTTTAAAGATATTGGACATTCATGGGTTACAACTGATGAAGTGGCATGGTGTAGCGCCTTTGTCAATTGGGTAGCCCTGCAATCAGGGTGCTCCAGAAGTAATAAGCTCAATGCGCGATCATGGCTCAACGTAGGCAATAAAGTTACTACGCCTACTCTTGGAGATGTGGTTGTTTTCTGGAGAGAAAAAAGAAGTAGTTGGAAAGGGCATGTAGGCTTTTTTATAGGATATAGTGAGGATAAACGCGAAATCTATTGCTTAGGAGGTAACCAAAATAATCGAGTATGTATCAAGGCATATCCTACATATCGATTATTAGGGTTTAGAAATATAAAGACATGGGGACAACCGATATCAGCATAAGAGGATATTACAAATATATAAATAACACTAGATATGAACATCTCAGATCGACAAATTAACGAAAAAATCAATCGAGTTTTTGAACTATAAATTAGTATGTCATGCCTATTGAAATTACTATAGAAAATAAAAAATTCATCGTTCCAGAAGGTAATGATCCTTGTGAATTATGGGTTGGATATTTCAACAGCTTAAAAAAAGAAACCGGTAAAGAAAAAGCAAAAATGTTATGGCTGATTACGTGGAAAACCAATCACAATGTCAGTTGCACTACCAATGCGAACTTCAATACATGGTTAAAGGAAAATGGTATAGATGTATCTAATGCAGCGACTCGTCATATTGCTGATGTTTCAAAAATAGGAAGTAACATTCTTGGAATGGGGAAAAATCTCAGTAGTTTTTTATCGTGGGGTGTCCCTGCTGCATTAGCATTTATAGTACTGGTGATAGGGATTGTACTTTGGAAATCTTCTAAAGATTTAGATGCTAAAGATCTAGCCATGTTAACACCAATAGGCAGAGGAGCAAAAGGAGCTTTAAAAATCGTAGGAAAATGACCAAGACTGGGAAATTAAAAATAAGTGCAGCCATAGCATCCGTAGCGTTTGGAACGGTTCTATATTTTCGAATACGAAAGCATCAACAAAAGCAGCTTAGTGATAAGCTATTGAGTCTTTTAATGCTAAAATTAAACCCTGAGACTAAAGGACTTTCTGCCCAAACAGCCTTTGATATTAACTATGCACAACGAGTCCTCAGTACGCGTTCAGGAACGATAATCGTATTGAAAGAAACTACTGCAAAGCGCTTTGCAGCGAAAATACATTCAGGATTTGGATCTTGGTACAAGGGAGATAATGAAGAGAGGATTTATAATGTTTTTAGAACATTAAAAGATAAGGTACAAGTATCACAAGTAGCAAAAGCATATCAAGAGCTGTATGATATCAACTTGATTGAAAAATTACAAAAGCGTTTCGATAAACAAGAAATCAAAAAAGTACTTGCTATTGTTGATCCCTTAGATGATTATCGAATAGTATAAAAAATGAAAAATGGAAATCACCAAAAATATACAATATACAATTGCAACAGTAGGGGTACTCGGTATAGTTGCAGGATATCTGTTATATAAAAAATCAAAGAAAAAAGAAATGGGAAATATGCATCCTCCTGCTGTTACGACTTCTTCAGGAAAACCCATCAAGGTTTCAAGAATGGGGTCGAGAACAGCTAAAGTACTTGAAGAGCCAAATTGGAAAGATCCCTTTGATATGAAGTATACCAAAGATGTAAAAGACTGGTTGAGAAAACCCATTAAAGAGCTATCTCCTAAAATAGCAAAACAATACGCTAGGAACTTAAAAAATGCAAAAAGAAGATTTAATGATGATGAAGCAGCAGTAGGACGTGTTTTTAAAAGACTAAAGGATAAAACACAAATTGCCACACTATCGAAGGCTTTTTTTGATCTCTATAAAGTTGACATGTGGAAACATCTCGATAGTTTTTTAAGTACCAAAGAAATGGAGCGATATGTCTCTAGATTTAAAAGAAAATTACCGAATTACCGATTGGCATAGATAGCGAGATAATAAAGGATAGAACAATGAAAAATACCAGTAGTAATATAAAAAAACAGTCAAACTATTTCCTATGGGGAGGAGTAACTCTAATTGGAGTGTTAGGGTGTGTTGTATGGTATTTTAGTCCCAAAAATAAATTTGTAGAAGTTGGAGAAACTCAAATACGATCAGATTATCAAAAGCAGAATGATCAAGAAAATATGATAGCAGAACCTGTTATTGAAAAAAAAGTGCGTAGCTCTAGATTTCGATGTGTTAATAGAAAATACCCACTAGCCTACGGTACATGTCATCCAGATGTAGAAACACTTCAGAAATACCTGAAGATATATAAAGAGGATCTTGGGAATTCTGGAACAAATAAAGATGGGGTTGATGGGATGCTTGGTAGAAAAACGATTAAAGCAGCACGAAAACGATTAGGAAAAAACTCGTTTACAGAAAAAGATATAGAAGGAATGAAAACAGATATAAAAATTATTAAGATATGAAGAAGTCTCAAAAAGCACTATGTATCGTAGGAATTATAGGTATTAGTATTTTAGGCTATAGTTTATTTCAAAGAAAAAAGAAGCCACTTCTAAACAAAACAGCACCAGAGAAGCCTTCTAGTTCTTCAATTCATCAAACGACACAAGCACAAAGTAGATCAACTCAAAAGTGTACTACTATAAAAGAAAAACCATCCGAAAAACAAAGTGTATTTCCATTACAAAAAGGAGATCGAGGAAAAGAAATTGAACGATTACAAATTTGGTTATTAAGAAATCATGGATGGAAAGGAGAAATTACAAAGGTATTTGATTTACAAACACTCCAACTTGTACGTAAAAGCTTAAAAAGGGATCAGGTAGCACAGGAAATCTACCAAAAATATAAAATGGGAACCCCTATTTATCAAAAAACAAAACACTAATACCTATGGCTGCGAAAAAAAGAACTATAAAGCACTATCTCGATGCTCTTGTCGATAAAGATGGGTTAAAGACAGAAGTCACCATAACACTTACCAATCATACCATGATGAAAATTGTAGCTTCTCTATTGATTTCAGGAATTTGCATTGTTACCATATCACACTTAATAAAAAATTACTTCCCTAATATGCAATTAGCAAAAATTCAGAAAGAAGTAATGGACATCACAAAAACATTAAAAAAATAACCTATGGAAGCTTTATATCAAAATATTATAAAATATATCAACACCCTAGATTGGGCATATGTCATCACATTTATATTACTCTCATATGCCATCAATCATTATAAAGTTACGGAATGGATTGCCAACGGTATTGGCATAACAATTCGAACACGTTATCGCGTACTTATCGTAGGGGTCATCTATGGAATTATCGTATTTTTTGCACGAGACTACACCCTACAGAGAGTAGAACATCTATTACAATCATTTGTATTTGCGATTGTATTTCACAAGTTCATCATCGAAATTTTAGTAGAACGAGTATTCCCAAAGAAAGATAAGCGAACTACTACTAATGAATATCTATGAGTAACTGGAAATTGATAACTCCTATTCTCATAAGTATAGGAATACTTACAATTTTAATGATATGCATATTTCCATTAGAGCAAAACATTGTTACGCAAAAAAATCTGAAAAAAATAACAGAACTAGAGTATCATAATAAGATGTTGATAGAAGTGAATGAGATTTTAGATGATAAAATCTTTGTACTAGAAGCACAAACTGATAGTTTAACAAATTTGATTCTACAGAACCGAAAGGAAGTCATCCAATTAAAAACAAAAAGACATGAAAAAGTACGTGCTATGGATAATTACAACGATGATCAATTATATCGCTATTTCACAAAGTTTAGAACCAAAAGTGATTCAACAAAACGATAGTACTTATTTCTGTTTTACAGTAGTACAGTCTAAAAAGCTAGCCAAGCTCATAGAATTAGGAAATTATAATGATACTTTAGTTAAGAAGCTTACTACTACAAATTGGAAGTTACAGCTCGTAAGTGATACAAAAGATAATGTGATTGATTTTAAAAACCAGAAGTTAAGTAGCTATGCAACTATTGTAGAGGTGTGGTCATAACAACAACCCTTTTAATAACTAAATAATATGAAAGCAGGATATCAAAGTGATAAATTTGAAATCACAAAAAATAAGCAGAAAGTATTTTCTGTTCTTGATGAGAATGTAAATTCAGAAAGTGTATTGTATATCAATGATAGAAATACGTATGCTGTTATTAATACTAATTTAATAATCCCCCTGAATATAAGGCTTCGTAGGGTTGGTGGTGCAGGAAAAATAGGAGGAAGTGCAGATGAGGGCACTGTTTTAAAAATGCCTGTTCCAAAAGAAGTCAATGGAGTGATTGCTTGGACAACGCTAAGTAGCGAAGGGAATTTTTTCTTTTGTCAATTTAGTGGATTTGGGGTTTTAAATATTGAAGGAGAGTTTACTTCTGAATTAGATGAAGTCATGATACATTTTCCCTCGTATATCGCAAAAACTCCCTTGGAAATACCACAAACACCTATTTTTAATACTGTACCAACTCCATAAAATAGCATATGCCTTCATTAATCAAAGAACAGTTTGTAATTCGTTATTACGAATATGCTAAAAAAGCATCGGAGAAATCAGACATGCCGATTCTTTTTGCCTTAGCGCAATGTGCATTAGAAACAGGGTGGGCAAAACATATCAAAGGCAACATGATGTTTGGTATGAAAAAAGGATCAGGTAGAAATTATGGCGGATGGACAGAACGACAAACCCAACTGATTACGACTACGGAATATTCGAATTCCAATAATCGAAAATTTCCATTTATTTTCTATGGATATCCTATTCGAGCAAATGGTAAATGGAAATACAAAATAAAAGATGTTTTTAGGGCGTATCCAAGTCCGCTATATTCGTTTATTGATTGGGCAGGATTACTCTTTCAAAACAGGAGGTACAGGTATGCATTACAGTACAAAAAAGATCCCTACCGCTTTGCAGAAGAAATTGCAAATGCAGGCTATGCTACTGATCCTAATTATGCCAGAAAGGTCAAACGTATTATGAAAGATATTGAGCAAATTATTGCGCTTAAAAAACTAAACAGAAAGAAAACAGTTCCCATGATTCCGATAGCACTAATGTTAATTAGTGTTGCAATTATAGCAGTAGTAGTGCTAAAAAGAAATTCAAATAACTAATCAAATGATCGTAGACAAAGACAATTCAAAAGGCAATGGTCTAATTAAACTATTCCTAATTTTCAGTATCATCAATCTAGGTTTTAACATCTACATAAAATCAAAAATGGTTGAAAAAAAGAAAAACGGGTGTAATTGTACTAAAAATTAAATGATGCATCGCAAATCAACTGTTTTTATGATTTTAGGAGTAACTAGTATTGCGATATTGGGAGGGATTATTATATCAAAAAAGAAAAAAAAAAAATCGACTAAGGTTGATCTTTCTCCTTTTGATAGTCCCGATAGTCCTGACTCTGGAAAATGTATGGATCGAAAATTCATACAAATGCTTCAAAAGCTTGAACAAGAAACGAAATATCCCATATTTAAAAAGATTAACTCTGGAGCTAGAACAGCATACTGGAATAGTAAAGTTGGAGGGGTTTCGAATTCTGCCCATAAAATCCCAAAATGTAAAGCTGCCGATATTGCTACACCTACAACTGCTATTAGAAATAGAATTGTTAGAGCAGCTCGTCAGGTAGGGTTCAAAAGAATTGGGGTTGGAAAAAGATTTGTACATTTGGATAATGACACTTCTAAACGTCAATATGTGGCATGGGGATATCCAAAAGGTGCAAAACCTGCGATTAATCCTTTTGTATGAATATTACTAGTTTTATTTTTTTGATATTAAAGATGTTGTTTATTCCTTTTTAAAATGATTACAATCAAAAATATTATTCCATAGGTAGTAGTACTTCTTTATCTACTAGATTAGAATTTTTGATTGTTTTGTCAATTATCGATAGTATATATTGCATCACTTTCTCTAATCCTTCGGGAGTTTTTTCAAATACCCTCTTTTTTTCAAGATAAATACAAACTCGTTTGGGATTCCAATAAAAACGAATCCCTTCCAGTCCATTACTTATACTTGCGATGTGTTGTTCTCTATAAGAGTTAAAATCAAAATCACCATAGAATCTTAGAATAATTCGATAGCCAATTTCTAAATTAATATTTTTTTTAGGAAAATCTCTAATTATCAACATCTCATCTTCTATTTCAGTTTCTATCTTATCTGATAGCATTTCAAAATAAGCTTTAAATGCAGGAATATAAAAGTTACCTTTATCCATATACACTTCATCTAATTTTAAAATATCTTTCTTGGGAATAAACAGTGGTTTTAGATCACATTTAGAATTTTCAAAATCTTTTTCAAGGACTGATACACTCCTTATAGAATTAACTTCTTCTACCGCTTTAAAATAGATGTTTTCATCTAACTCTCGGTTTAATTCAATGCCCATTTCTCGATTATATCTTTCAGAAAATTCATGTAAATTCATCGATGTTATGATTAATGAGTCTTCATTATAATAACACTTAGCATGGAGGTTTTCACAAAAGTAAATTTGAACATTTGCTAATTCATACAAAACCTTTTTTTCTCGTTCCTTTAGCTCACTTTTACCATATATTAAAGTAACTTTAATATTCTTTTTACAAGCATATTCTATTCGCTCTCTCAGGGTTTTAGAAAGTTTTAAGTACGGAGTAACAAGAGTTAATTTACTTTGAGCATTTAAAATTAGTTGCTCAATAGAATTAGTAGTTCCTGCCGTAGTTAAAAAATTTGCCATTTTCTGAAGAGTAATTTTGTGTAATTTGTGGTTAACTCATTTTTCAAATATAACGACTACAGAAATAATTACCAAGAATACCTGTTGCATAGAACATTATGTGAAAAAGGTTTAACAGTGTTATTCGTTAGATAATAATTCAATAGATTTAATATCAACTAAATAAGGGTTGTTTGTTCTAGAAATTAGATCGAATTTTTCAAGGATTTCATTAATAAAAACTTTACCTATAACTGTTATATACTTACCGTTGTTTTCTTTAATCAGTACTTTTCCTGTATTTTTATATTCATTTAGGAGTAAGACTATTTTAGTTTTATCTTTTAGAATTATACGATGAGTAGAAAAAAGAATATTTTCTTTTTGATGAGAAAATCTCCCTGTAATTGACAAAAATTTCCCTTCATTTTTCTTCAAATATTTTAGACCTTTAATATATTCATTTTTGATCTTTACGGTGGTAGAACACCCAAAAAAACAAATGAGAAATGTAACTGATATACATGTTAAATTAGATCCCATTAACTAATACTTAAAAATATTCCACTTAGAGTTTTGATAATCGACCTCATGAATAGTAACCGCTACTCTTGTAGTATTTGATGCAACAGAAAGTTTATTCATTATGATCAGTTTGTTACAAAATTTTAAGATCTCTTCAATAGGAAGAGATCTTAAATATAAGGCATCTTCAATTTCTGCTTCTCCAGTGATACTGGTGGCATAATCAGTGCCATTGCGGGGTACTGTAGGGATAGAATAGTAGAACTCATTACTCTCTGAATTTGTTAAAAAANCAGGGTAATCAGACAAGAAATCTGTAGTATTATGATGAAGTGAACACCTAAAATCAGGGTTCAAAATCGTGTCTATAGTATTTTTTATGGTCGTTGGTTTCATTCTATTGGTTTTAAGAATAGTAAACATTATCTGATTAAGTGTGTAACTTAATATATTGATACTGCTGCTTTAAGACTATTTTCTAGCTTAACAATTTTGGCTTCTATGTCAGCTAAAGATAATTCTTCTTTCATTCTATTAAATGTTGAAACAAATCGAGTAACATTCTTTTTGTTTTTTCCGAAATCTATTAGTTGACTTTCGATACAAGCACTTTTTAGACGAATAGAGCCATTATTAATACTAATCGTTACTTCTTCGCTCCATGATCTCCACGAGAATTTAGTAATTGCAACACATTCTGTTTTGAACAAAGAATCAACATTCCATTTTAGTTCTTCTATGGTTTCTATAACTATAATGAATAATTGTTTATCTGATAGTCCTGGTACTGTAATGTTTTTGACATATTTTGGTGGAAATCCGAATATCATATTATTTATTGTTTAGTTGTTGTACAAAAATACTTAGGGATTAATTTTGAAAATTTTTAGAATAAGGAGTACAAAGAGTCTATGCTATATAAGTTCTATTGGTCTATTTTTAATGCTATTTTGTGTTTAGTAAAACACAAAAACCAATAGTATAGCAGTAGCTCAATTATGAGATATAAGTGTATGTAACTCCATCTCGACTAATGTCAATTTTAGTTGTTGATAACAGATATTAGTCTTTTTTTCGTTTCGTTAGCCAAAGGAATTAATCGGATTTTGGGTGGGGAATTACCATTATCGTATAATTTCTAGCTTATTACTGCCTTTGGGTTTATGAAGATGTAAATATTTTGATTGCCTTTCTTTTCTCATTTTACCACTCATCTCAACCTCGACACCATAAGAGTAAGCTGCTCTACCTTTTCTGTCAATACTTTTCAATGTCACTACTTTTCCGTCACCTCCAAAAATAATTTTATACTTATCCATAGGAAAAGGTTCTATAAAATCGCTATCAATAACATTAATAAAGTGATTTATTCTGCTTCTTATTCCTGAGTTTTTAGAGTCATTGTAATGAGCAGATTTCAAATACTCCAATTCTCTGGTTGTAGCCATGTCAACCCATTTTTTCTCATCTTGATTTTGGATAATATCATCATATTCTTTATAGAAATCTAGAATTTCTTGCTCTAATTCTTTTGGATCCATATCTATAAGTACTTGTGATTCGCTCCACCCATTTAATTGATAGGGTACTTCTGCCTCAAAGGTAAATGTCTCTTCATAATAGGGCAATCCATCAGTAAGAGGGGCATAATGTTCTTTTACAATATCATAGGCTCCAGCTTCATATGGTTGTTTTTTATCTCTCTTAAAGATTTTAAGCCTAAAACTATCATCGGCATCTATAGTTGTATATTCCTTATTATTAATTTTACCCAATGGGAATAGTTTGATCGTTACTTTTTGAATACCACTTTGTAATATCCTGCTATTAATAGGTGTAGCATGATTCATCAATCCTACATTTTCGTAATGTTCAAATATTAAAATACCATTGATATAAATTTCATAAAAACAACCACTCTGATATCCTTCTATAAAATATTGTGGCATGGTAGTATAGTCTAGTGAATCTACATTACTATATAATCGTTCTATAGGTCTTTTCATATTGTTTTTTTTATGATCTTGTGCGCAAGAGCCACAAAACACAAAAACCGATAGTAAAACAGTCGCCCAATAGGATATAGCTATTTGAAACTTCATTATCATTATCGTATAATCTCTAATTGATTACTACCTTTGGGTTTATGAAGATATAAATATCTATATTCTTTATATTTATAACTTTTACCATTTTTTATTTCTTCAATTCCATAATAATATGGGGATTTACCAAGTTCTATCAAACTTTTTAATGTTACGACTTTGCCATCTCCTCCAAAAATAATTTCATAGGTATCTAATGGAAATTTTTCTTTAAAATTACTGTCAAATGCCAAAGTAAAATTATCTATCCTATTTCTTATTTTCGAATTTGTAGAGTTATTATAGTGAACGGATTTTAAATATTCTAACTCTCTGTTTTTTATCATTTCTACCCATTCTTTTTCATCTTGATCGTAAATCACATCTGCATAATGATCATAAAACGTCAATATTTTTTGTTCTAATTCTTTTTGATCCATTTCTGTAAGTACCTGCGATTCACTCCACCCTTTTAATTGATAAGGCACTTCTGCTTCAAAAGTAAACGTTTCTTCATAATAGGGTAGCCCATCAGTAAGTGTAGCATAATGCTCTTTTACTACATCATAGTCTCCTGCTTCATATGGTTGTTTTTTATCTCGTTTAAAAATTTTAAGTCTAAAACTATCATTGGCATCTATAGTTGTATACTCCTTATCATCGATTTTACCAAGAGGAAATAACTTAATTGTCACTTTCTGAGTGCCACTTTTTAAAATTAAATCATTAATCGGAGTGGCATGGTTCATCAATCCTGTATTTCTGTAGTGTTTAAATCTTAATATTCCGTTTATATAAACTTCATAATAACAACCACTTTGGTATCCTTCTATAAAATATTGTGGCATAGTGGTATAGTCTAGTGATTCTACATTACTATATAATCGTTCTATAGGTCTTTTCATATTATTTTTTTTATGGTCTTGTGCGCAAGAGCCACAAAACACAAAAACCGATAGAATAACAGTAGCCCAATAATAAAAGATGTGTGTATGTAATTTCATCATTGTTACCGTATAATCTCTAGTTTATTACTGCCTTTAGGTTTGTGGAGATATATAAATCTCGAAGTTCTTACTTTCTGTCTTTCTCCTTGATAGTCTATATTTTCAATAAATGAAAAAGCTGATTTACCTCTTCTTTCTGTACTTTGCAATGACACCACTTTTCCATCTCCTGAAAAAACTATTTTGTATTTATCCAGTGGTTTTATTTCAATATCTTCGTTATCAAAAGTATTTGTAAAATAATCTGTTCTTAATTTAATTTTTTCTTTATCAAAATAGTTAATTGAATGATTAGTCTCTTTTTCAATATTATATATAAGATTAACCCACTCATCTTCTTTGTGATTCTTTAATATATTACCATATCTTTTATAAACATCTAGGATTTCTTTCTCTAATTGGTCTTGATCCATTTCTGTAAGTACCTGCGATTCACTCCATCCTTTTAACTCATAAGGTACTTCTGCTTCAAATGTAAACGTTTCTTCATAATAGGGTAATCCATCAGTAAGTGTAGCATAATGCTCTTTTACTACATCATAGTCTCCTGCTTCATATGGTTGTTTTTTATCTCGTTTAAAGATTTTAAGCCTAAAACTATCATCTGCATCTATAGTTGTATATTCTTTATCATCGATTTTTCCTAGAGGAAATAGCTTGATCGTTACTTTTTGAGAACCACTTTTTAATATAACATCATTAATAGGAACAGCGTGATTCATTAACCCTACATTTTTATAATGTTTAAACATTATAAAACCGTTTACATAGATTTCATAATAACACCCACTTTGATACCCTTCTATAAAATACTGTGGCATAGTAGTATACTCTATTTTTTGTTCATGAAGTTTGTAAATTTTATTAATAGGTCTACTTTTCATTTTTTCATTTTTTTTATTTTCTTGCCCGCAGCAAACAAAGATTACTAAAAAGGTAATTAATATTGTTTTGTTGAAATGTTTCATTTTTTATAATACTTTTCTGGTTTGTGTGGATTAAATATCTCAAATATATACATTCTACCCAGACTCGCTGTGCCATACCCGAATTTAGGAATTTCGTTTGTTTCGTTTGTTTCGTTTGTATTTACTAATTCTATATCATCATGTACAGTGATAGTCATTTTTTGAAAATACTCCCCTGTGATCCCATCAAAGAATAGAGTGTCTTCTAGATAGGGACCTAGATTTGGATGAATTCCAAATCGTCGGGTGATCCCTGCGGCAGTATGTAAGTTTAGTTTTCCTTCTGCTTTAGCATGCACTTTTACAGGAAATAATTCAAAAAAAACTTCTTGCCATTTGCCTTCTATTTTTACTTCTCCCTCTAAGGTAACTCCTATCTGCCCTTCTAACTGTATGATGTCTCCATCTTTTAAGACATTACCACCGCCACCTTCTTGATGTACAGCAGTATTGTTTATTCTAAATTCTTTTTTTAGCGTATCGTATAGGATATTAATATCAAAACTAATAATCCCTTCTACCAACGCTGTTACTTTAAATTTTTTCAACGCTTTGGGTAATCGTTCAGGATCGAATTCATATTCTGATGAGATTGCAATTAGAGGGTCTGCCCGTAATGTATATTGTATAATTCTGGTAACTTCTCCTAGCTTATCTTTACTTTGTTCTCTATGAAATCCAAAATTACAACTCACTTTT
>NZ_AVQK01000035.1 GCF_001401755.1 Aquimarina longa SW024 | reverse complement strand
ATTATAACTCCTTCTTTGGTATCATAGGATAATTGTTTATCAATGATCCGTTGTCTATTAGCTATATTTTGTAGACTACTATAGGCATATGCTCCTTGCGCTTTTAACCAATTAATTACGGTAGAATCCTCTAGATTTTCTAAATTTCTATAGGGATCTTCAATATTTTGACCATGATAGGTATCTACTGCCACTACTGATACCGCTAATGGCGGTTTTTTGGCTTCTTTGGAGCAAGAAGTAATAAGAATTATAATCATCAACAATCTCTTTAGCATATTTTTAGGATTGTATTTTAAATTTAACAAACATGATCTCCCTTAACGGTTTTGCAACCTCCACCTAGGGTGCTTCCTCCAACAATTTTTAATGATTGTTCTTTAGGTAGTTTTGATACAGTTAATTTATTTAGATCTAATTTCTTGAGTGTTCTTTCTTTTTTCATAATTATAAAGCTTTTAAATTTTTTGATAAATATAGAATAAAAGCTATCGAAATTCATTTTATTTATTCAAAAAGCCAATCTTAATTCTAGAATTAAGATTACAAAAAAAAATACTTTATTTTATTGATAAACAGAACTTTGTATTCTTTTTATAAAATATGATGGATAGATCCCTGTTTTTTTATGAAAAGACTTCGAAAAGACTTCTGTAGAATTAAATCCTGCTTCTATAGCAAGTGCTTTAATCGTATATTTTTGTAATTTGGTATTTGTTTTTAACTCTTGGATGATATAGTCGATTCTTAAATCATTGATATAATGAGTAAAGTTTTTGTTTCTATGGTATTTGATAACTTTAGTCAAATATTTAGAATTGGTATTGATATTCTTGGCAAGTATCCCTGACGTAATATTCTTTTTTAAAAATCCTTTGTTATTTTCAAATTTTTCTAAACTTTTAAGAATCGTTTCGACAACACCTGCATCAATACCAATAGAATCGTTTGGTTTTTTAACAATTTCATTGTTGAGCTTTTCTTCTGTTTTATGTAGTTGCATTAATTCATTAAAACGAATTCTATACTGTTTACTTTTTCTGTAATTTAATACTAATAATATAGTGATAAGCAGTAGTATGATAAGTGAAATAATTAAACCATAATTAGAGTGATGCTGTTTGGTTTTTAACTCCGTGATTAATTTTTCTTTTTTATCTAATAAGATAGGTGTATCATAATCCTTGATTATCCTATCACTCATATATTTATAGTTAATATTCTGAATACTATCTTTATATAATAACCTATTGATATAGTATAATTGTTTGTTCTTATCACCTATAGATTTATAGTAATCAATAATTTCTGTATAAACTGATCGGGCATCAGGGATAAAATAATTGGTTTTCTGAATAAGAGAATCTAATTTTATAAAATAGGTAATCGCCACTTCTTTTTTGGAGACAGCTACGTATGATTTTCCTAAAAAAAGATACCCATTAATTAGATTATCTTTTTCATAGTATTTTAATCTTTTACTGTTCAATAATTCATCTAATCCTTGGTGTAGTGTATGAATAGCATTTTTATAATTCTTAGTATGATAGTATATAAGTCCCTTATTGAGTGTAAACAAACACTCAATATCTGTTCCTTTAGACATTCTGAGACCTTCAGTATTTAATACTAAAGCAGAATCTATTTCTTTATTCTGTCGATATGCAGTAATTAATTCTGAGAGGGTTACTAGATAACTTACAGTATCATTCTTCTTTTTACCAATCATTGATCTTTCATAAGTCAAACACTCTTTAAAGATGGATTTTGCTTCTTTAAATTTTCCAAGTTTTCTTTTTAATAACGCAATATTATGTTTAAAAATAGCGATAAAGAGCGCATTATTTGTTTTTTTGGCAGATGCCAAACCATCAAAATAATTATCTAAAGCTTTACTATAGATACCAATATTTTCATACTCTACTCCTTTATTGGCATAAAAAACAACAGGATATCTCTTATGGTGTATATTTTTAGTAATTGCAATTGCACTATCGAGATAGGTAATACTCTTTTTATAATCATAGATACGAGCTAATAAATGGAATCCTTTAGCTGTTTTAATAACATCATTACTATGTTTTCCTTTTAGTAAATAAGCTTTTGCATATGGTTCTCCTTTTAATAGATCTATTTTTATGATCTCATGAAATTTAGTGTCAAGTTCTTCAAACTTTAAAGTAACTAGAGAATCTAAGGAACTAGAAGTTATATCCTGACTATACAATGAGTTTTGAATAAAAAGTAAAAAAATAAAATAAAAAAGCGATTTACGCATATACATTTTACAGGTTCTTCTTAACTAATTTATATTTTGTTTTAAAGGGTATTACAATTATGCTTAATAAACAAAACAAATATACAGTTAATATTTTCTATCAAAAGCTGTTTTTAAAACTTCTATAAATCAAATTATTAGATCTTTTAAGAAGGTAATCGTTGTAGTCTTAATTCTAGAATCTTATGCTCCATTTTCTAGAATCTCGATATACTCCCTTTGCACTAACGCAATCCCTCCCATTATATTTGGCTTTATCAAAAACAAGTAGCATGGGTACATATATAGAACAGCATAAGAGTAAGTATATTTCTGATATCTTACAGGCATTACATCATAAGGTAGATACCTTTATGTACAATCTAGTACAATATAGCCCTTATGAGATCATCCTATATACTTGGATCAATAAACTCTATACCAAGGGAAAAACCACCGATGATGCCATACAACTGATTTATAAAGCACGTAATATTCTATTACTAAACTCCCAACGGGGTTTATGCAGTTCTCCTGACCCTTTATAATACATTATGGTTAAAAATGTACAACTGTAAAGTTTTAAAAAAACAAGAACTAATCTCTTATGCCTACTATCGTCTATAATCAACTCAGTACCGCAGAGCAAACATTAGCGAGTCATAAAATTGCAGTACGTACCAAAGCTCCACAAGAGTTTATACATACCCTACTTATAACAATGAATCCCTATATAAAAATCGTTGGCAAAGAAGTAATTCTGTTCTATGGTACCCTGATGCGGATAGAAGAGTATGTGAGAGGGGAATTTGGTAGTGGGTGAGTTCCCCAAGTTGAGTAGTTAAAAAAAAACATCTGATCTCAGATATCGAGCCTCTGAGAGCTATAAAAAATTATAAATTAATAATACATATAAAAAATGAGAAACATTATTGAAGATCAACTTAGTGCAGAAGAAAAAGAACAGGCAGCACGCTTAGTTACAGAACTCGAAACCATATTTACAGATAAGCTAGCTGCACTAACAGAAAAAGAGCGTGGCAATTACAAGGCGATTAATGAAAAAAACAAGTTGTTTGTAAACAAAGTATGGGATTATCGCCAGCATAACAGTACGCTAAGTACTCCTGATGTGGATTGGCAAGAGTTTGAAAATGATTATAAAGCACGAGGATTTGCAGAAAACCTAATGGGACGTATAGAAAGTCTTGCCTATCGCCTAGAGAGTACCAAAATATTACATGATTATGATAACTATCAGGATACTCTAAATGATTATGCCTATTCGCAATATAGTAAAGGAGCAGGAAAACCAGGGTTTACAGAAAAAGTAGCAGAATTAAAACAATTCTTTTCTCGTTCTAAAAGTACTCCACAGGATAATGACACCACAGTATAATATGTAGTATGTAACAACAATAAGTCAAAAAGATGCTCCGATAGGTCAAAAAGACGCTCGGTTTAACTGCTGAGGCAAGAATTTTAAGCAACTAGGTTAAACGTTTAACCTAGTTGCTTAAAATTTTAACCTCGGAGGCAGGAATTTTAACTCCCAGAGTTAAAATTTTGATAGAGGAGGTTAAACACTTCGTCAAAAAGACACATCACTCGGTCTCTAAGGTTAAATGATCCATATAAGAAGTTAAATGTTTAGCCTCTAAGGTTAAAAATATTGAATATCGAATGATGAATACTGAGGTTAAAAATGTACAACCGTAAAATTATAAATGAAAAATGTAAAAGTTTTTAAGAATTGAGTTTGGTAGTTGCTGATGAGTATAGAAGTAACATTTATATCCTCACATACTTAATGACATAAAAAAAAAGAAACAAAATGGATATCATTGTCAAACAACTTAAAAGTATAACACGTATGGATCAACTGATCCGATTACGAGCAACAGGGTCACCAGAGGAATTTGCCTCTCGTTTGGGGATTTCTAAAACTAAATTATATCGGTTTATCAATATCATGAAAACATTTGATGCTCCTATAGTCTATAGTGCTTCTTTACAGAGTTTTATATATACCAGAGCAGTAGGGTTTTCATTTGGATTCTATGAAAAACCAGAGCGTTCTATAAGAACAGAGCAAGTAAGAGGTAGGTGTTAGGTAGCGAGGGTGGGTGGTATCCGATCCCCAACCCTTCCCAAAGGAGCGCGCGCTTTTTGTTTGTCATTCCAGCCCTTTGGCTTAGCTCAGGATAAACTAAAGGCTAGAATTTATAATGAAAACAAAGAAACATAGAAATTAAAAAATGTAAAATGTACAACCGCAAAATTATAATTATAAAAGTTTTTTAAGTAACTGAGTTGAGTAGTAGATGAGTTTTATAGAGGTAACACTCACATAATAAAACACTGAATGCCTCATATACTATAAAAAAAAGTTGAGTTAGCAATTACCCTAAGGATATGAGGGTGCTTAGAGAAGTCGTGGTTTATATCCCATTATAGATCATTACATACGATAAGCACCTTACTATCTGATCATCGATTTATTCCTTGGGTAGTAGTAATTAGTAGTTTGCTAATGTTGATTTTATACTAGTATATTATCTCAGGATAAGTTTTAGAAATATTAAAACCTTACTTAGTGAATTAAAAACACAAAAAAATTATGACAGTATTTATCGATTTGGTTTTACAAACAACCTTTTTTCTAATAGATTATTTTATGCATTTATATGCATCCTTTTCTTAATGTTTTAATTCAATTAGATGAAACAGTTATTTCCAAAAGAGATTATAGAATACACTACAGAAGTACATCAGTTTAGACATAGTAATAAAAGTAAAATGATCTATACTATTATATTAATTGTATTTCTAATTGGCTTGACGCTTTTGCCATTTATCAGTATCGATATTTATACTACTGCAAAAGGGATACTAAAACCGAGTAAAGAACGAGTAGGTATTACTTCGCTTCAATCAGGTACAGTGGTTTTTACTCATATGGTCGATAATCAAAACGTAAAAAAAGGAGATACATTACTAATGGTCAATACGATTTTGGTAAAAGAAAAGATAAAAAGAACGATTACGCAGATCACAGAAACAGAACATTATATTACAGATTGTGAATACTTAATTAATACTACTATACCAAAATTGAATAAGATACAATCAGCACGTTATCAAAAAGAGTATTTGTATTTCACTCAAAAATTACGAGAGCTACGCACTCGGTCTACGAAAACAAAAATTGATTATTTGCGTAACCAAAAATTATATAAAAAAAACGTGATTTCCAGAGTAGATTATGAAAATAGTGTTTTTGAGTATCAATTGGCATCCACTTCATTACAACAATATCGAAAGCGACAAAAGAATACTTGGCAGGTAGCAGTAGCAGAATATCATAATACTATTAGAGAGTTAAGAAATGGAGTATCGCAATTAGAGCAACATCAAAAAGAGCTAGTTATTATAGCGCCAATAGACGGGGTTCTTAAAAATGTAATGGGGATTGCATCAGGTAGTCTGATTACTGCTGGAGTTAATCTTGCAGAAATCTCTCCTAATACTACCCTTATTGCAGAATGTTATCTGCCTCCGTCTGATATAGGGTTAATCCGTGAGAATAGATCAGTAAATTTTCAGGTAGATGCTTTTAACTATAACCAATGGGGGCTAGCTACAGGAAAAATTATGGAGATTAGTAAAGATGTGGATATGATTAATAAACAACCTGTTTTTAAAGTTCGCTGTGCTATCAACCAGAATCATTTGGAACTCAAAAATGGTTTTAAAGGGAGCTTGCATAAAGGGATGACATTTAATGCACGATTTCCAATTGCAGAACGCACCTTATTTGAATTGTTATATGATAAGATTGATGATTGGCTTAATCCATCTAGTCCAATTATAGCAGACGTGATAAATATTGAATAATCAATACTGAATATCAAATGAAAAAGCCAAGTATTTGGGATATGAGGTTAGCAAGTTAAAAAGGCAATGAGTCTGTAAGTGAAATGTTATATAAAAAGATCTAAAGTCAGGCGACTGAAGTTGTAAATAGATCGTTTTGAAACAAGTAGAGGGATTAAAACAGAAAACATGTCAAAAACAAACATAAAACAACATGATATTACTGATTGTGGGGCAGCTTGTCTAGCATCGATATCGGCACATTATAAATTACAATTACCTATTGCTCGTATTCGGCAGTTTGCCAGTACCGATAAAAAAGGAACCAATGTATTAGGGTTAATCGAGGCAGCTGAGAAATTAGGATTTGAAGCCAAAGGAGTACGAGGAGATCTAGAAAGTTTGTTTAAAATCCCTAAACCTGCCATTGCCCATGTGATTGTTAATGAAAAACTGCAACATTATGTAGTGATTTATGAAGTAACGAAGGAGTATATTAAAATTATGGATCCAGGAGATGGTAAATTTCATAAAAAAACACATCAAGAATTTACCACAGAGTGGACAGGAGTATTGGTATTACTATTACCCAAAGAAGATTTTATAACAGGTAATACTAAGGTATCGGTATGTAAACGGTTTTGGTTTTTGTTAAAACCGCATAAAGGTGTATTGCTACAAGCATTTGTCGGAGCTATTATCTATACATTGCTAGGGTTCTCTACCTCGATATATATTCAAAAACTTACAGATCATGTGTTTATGGGTACCAGTACCAAACTGCTTAATTTACTAGGGGTTATTATGATCGCTTTATTATTTTTAAAACTTGTAGTAGGAGCGTATAAAGATGTTTTTTTGATCAAAACTGGTCAACAGATTGATGCTCGGCTTATTTTAGGGTATTACAAGCATTTGCTAAAACTACCCCAACAATTTTTTGATACCATGCGAGTTGGTGAGATTATCTCTCGGATCAATGATGCCGTAAAAATTAGAAACTTTATCAATGGAGTAGCATTAGATCTAACGGTTAATGTGTTAATACTTGTATTCTCTTTTGGACTGATGTTTACTTACTATTGGAAGTTAGCATTAATTATGTTGGCAATTATCCCAGTATACGCAATTATATACCTAATCATCAATGTATTAAACAAACGTACAGAACGAGGAATTATGGAAAAATCAGCAGAGCTAGAAAGTCAACTGGTAGAATCCTTAAACGCAGTAGGAACCATCAAACGGTTTGGTCTAGAAGATTTTGCCAATATTAAAACAGAAACACGGTTTATAGGAGTATTAAAAGCAGGGTATACCTCTGCATTAAATAGTGTGTTTTCTAATTCTAGTACAGGTACCATTGCACAGTTATTTACCATTATTCTATTATGGAGTGGTTCGTATTTTGTAATTAAAAAAGAAATCACTGCTGGAGAATTAATGGCTTTTTATGCAATTATAGGATATTTTACCAGTCCTGTTGCCAGTTTGATCAGTGCCAATAAACAGATTCAGAATGCATTGATTGCTGCAGATCGTTTGTTTGAGATTATGGATTTAGAGCGAGAACAAGATGCTCAGAAAATAGTACTTACCAAAGAACATATCGATGATATTACATTTTCTAATGTAGGGTTTAGATACGGATCTAGAGTAGAAGTGTTTAAGGATTTTACACTTACCATTCCTAAAGGAAAAATAACCGCAATTATTGGAGAGAGTGGTTCTGGTAAATCTACCTTAATGTCTTTACTACAGAATATTTATCCTATCCAAAAAGGAAAAATAACTATAGGAAACTACGACCTAAAGTATATCGAAAATAATAGCCTAAGAAATTTGGTGAGTGTAGTACCACAGAAGATAGATCTTTTTGCAGGTAATGTGATAGAAAATATCGCAGTAGGAGAATTTGCACCCAATATAGAACGTATTATAGAGGTCTGTAAAACGATAGGAATTTTAGAGTTTATAGAAAACTTGCCTAATAGTTTTGCTACTTATCTTGGAGAAAATGGTGCTACCTTATCTGGGGGACAAAAACAACGTATTGCCATTGCCAGAGCATTATATAAAAACCCAGAAGTATTAGTGCTAGACGAAGCAACCTCATCACTGGATAGTACCTCAGAAAATTATATCCAAAAAGCAGTACAAAGCTTAAGAAATCAACAAAAAACCATCATTATCATTGCCCATCGATTAAGTACAGTAGTTAATGCTGATACAATTGTAGTATTAGAACAAGGAAAAGTTGTAGAACAAGGGAATCATCAAGTATTATATGCTAAACAAGAAAAATATTATAGGCTATGGCAAAAACAGATGCCCCAACAAGTCGAAAATCAGAAGTTGGTGCGTATTTGAGTATGGAAATGGGGAGAAAACAAGTAGAGATTAGGATATCTGACACTTGGCTTTTTAAATTTTAAAAACTACATAAAAAATAAACCGTAATGAATAGTATGATCAAACAGATAGAACTTATTGAGCGTATTGATCGATTGATCCGATTACAAGCAACGGGATCACCGGCAACATTAGCATCGAGATTAGAAGTATCGAGAGCTAAAGTATACCGGCTTATTGATACCATGAAAGCATTAAACGCACCTATTGAATATGACTTTACTAGACAAAGTTTTGTATATACAGATATCGTACGGTTTCAATTTGGATTTATACAAGGAGAACTCAATTATGAAGAAATTCGATCTATATATGGAGGAGGTATACAGAGCTATAGGTTTTTACTAACATCAGTATAGCAAAAAAAACTTTTTATAGCAGCGTCTCATTTTTTGAGACGCTGAGATTGTAGTATTGTAGTGTAATAAGAGTTAGCGCACTCCTATTATAGTTGTTGCAACAACACCCGATCTACTAATTGGTTTGACGAAATCTGTAGTAAATCTTATAAAAATAAATAGTAAATCTTAAAAATTTTAAAACATGAAAAATTTAGAGAATTTAGGAGTTCAGAATATGAACACTGAAGAATTAAACAAAACTAATGGTGGAGGTATATTATTGTTACCAATAATAGGTTTCGCATGGGGATATGCATATGAAAAATATATTATTCAATAAAAATTAATTTAGAAAAATAATAAAACATGAAAAATTTAGATTTGATAAAAGTTCAAGAATTAAAAACTCAGGAAATGACTTCAATAAATGGAGGAAATCTTATTGTAGAAGTACTTAGTTTAGCAGGAGCAGCATTTGTTGCTGGTTGGGAATTAGGTAGAGAATATGCTCGAGGCTAATAAAATTTCAGAAAAGACCTTTTTAATTAAAGGTCTTTTCCTTATTTTTACATAAACAATATTATTACACAGAATTATGAAAAATATGTTATATAAAAAACTAACTAATAAAATCAATACAGCAAAGGATACTGATATAGTAAGATTTGTATTGATAGTATCTGCTATTTTAATCGCTATTGGCTGGCAACTCGGTAGAGCTGCTGCACTATAAGTAGGCATCAAAAGATTACGATTTCTGATCGTATTATAAAAAGCTTCACAGAGATACATCTCTATGAAGCTTTATTTTTTTACTGGTGGAGAAGATGGGATTCGAACCCACGACCTCTTGACTGCCAGTCAAGCGCTCTAGCCAACTGAGCTACATCCCCTAGTGTAGTACTATACGTATATAACAGTACCAAAAGTACTCAAAATTTATGGTATAAGAGTTGTTGTATTTTTTTGTTGTTTTAGGAAATGTATCTAGTAAGCTTGATCGTTGTACTATGTATTATAATGAGTACATCATATAACTTAGTATAATTAAAAAACTATTCTGTTAGAGTTTCATAAAGTTTTTTTAAACATGGGATACTAGTATCTAATTGATCGATAAAGTTAGTACTTTTGAGTTTTTTTAGAATATATATGATTAGAAAAGCATTATTACACGACCTTACTTCTATACATCAATTAACACAATCTTGTGCCAAAGCCATGATTGCCAATGGTATTTACCAATGGAATGAGAATTATCCTACCAAAGAACGTTTTGAAAAAGATATAGCGTTACAGGAGTTATATGTCTTAGAAGAAGAAAACCATATTAAAGGAATTATTGTATTAACGGAGCTGATGGATGAAGAGTATATTCCTATACAATGGTTGACTAAAAATAATAACAACTTATATATACATAGATTAGCCATAGATCCAGAGTATTGGGGTAAAGGGTATGCGCAGCAATTAATGGATTTTGCAGAACAATATGCAAAAGATAATGCATATCAGTCTATTCGATTAGATACATTTGGCGAAAATAAAAGGAACCTTACGTTTTATGAAACCAGAGGATATCAACGTCTTGGTGATATTTATTTTCCGAAGCAAAGTGAGCACCCTTTTCATTGTTATGAACTTATTATATGAGTACAATAATCGGATTTAAAAACATTAATCGTCTTGCTATCCCTGCTATTATTACTGGCATTGCAGAACCATTACTCTCGATAACAGATACTGCTATAGTTGGTAATATCCCCGAGTATGGTACAGAATCTCTTGCAGCAGTAGGGATTGTAGGCTCTTTTTTATCTGCATTAATCTGGATTCTGGGACAGACTCGGAGTGCTATATCTGCGATTATATCCCAATACCTAGGAGCTGGTAAGATCGAAGAAGTAAAAACATTACCAGCACAGGCTATTTTTTTTAATGTTGCCCTTAGTATTGTAGTATTGGTTTCTACTGTTTTTTTTGTTGAAGAAATTTTTAAATTATACAATGCCTCGGGACTGATTCTAAAATACTGTGTAGTCTATTATGATATTAGAGTATGGGGTTTTCCTCTTACACTATTTACTTTTGCAGTGTTTGGGATATTCAGAGGACTTCAGAACACGTTTTGGCCAATGATTGTAGCTATAATTGGTGCGGTAACCAATATTGTTTTGGATTTTATATTAGTTTATGGTATCGAGAACTATATCCCTGCAATGGGGATTAGTGGAGCAGCATGGGCAAGTTTAATTTCGCAATTTTTAATGGCAATCATTGTTTTTGTATTATTAATCGTTAAAACTGATGTTAGTCTTAAGCTACGATTTCCATTAAACAAAGAATTGGGTAGATTTGTTACGATGAGTCTTAACTTGTTTATTCGCTCTATTGCCCTTAATACTGCATTATATTTTGCAACATCTAATGCTACTGATTATGGAGATGAATATATTGCTGCGTATACGATATCAATGAATATCTGGATGTTTACTGCATTTTTTATTGATGGCTATGGAGGCGCAGGTAATATTCTGAGTGGAAAACTACTAGGAGCAAAAGATTATAAATCATTATGGATCTTAAGTAAACGAGTGAGTCTTTATGGTATTGGTGTAAGTTTGATTTTAGCAATAGTTGGGTTTATATTCTACACAACAATTGGGGAAGTGTTTACAAGTGATACAGTTGTATTAGAAACTTTTTATAGTATTTTCTTTATTATTTTAATAGTACAGCCTATTAATGGGCTTGCTTTTGTCTTTGATGGGATTTTTAAAGGCCTAGGCGAAATGGGATACTTAAGAAATGTACTATTAGGAGCTACATTTTTAGCATTTATACCTACGCTATATTTATGTAATTTTTTTGATTTAAAATTATATGGGATATGGATAGCATTTACGGTTTGGGCACTGTTTAGAGGAGTTATGCTTATCACCAAGTTTAGAAGTAAATTTTTACCATTATTGTCTTACTCAAAGTAAAGAAGGACAAATAACAAGGGTGCGTAGATAAGAATTAAAAGAATTCCAATTAGTAGTCTGTTTTTTTCAAAAAAATCTTCTAGCATCATTTCCTTACATTTTATAAATTCTTCTCTATGTTTTTACGTCAGTAAAAGTATTTATCAGATAAAATAGGATACCATCGCATTTTAATGTTCAATAGTATTTGTTACTTTTACTATAAAACTTATAACAATAATGATACCACGATCTAACGGAAGCTTGTATACTCATACCGAAAACCATATTGGAATTATAGAATTTGCCCACGATGCTAGTAATTCTTTTCCTTCAGAACTATTAGCCAGATTAGCAAAAGCTTTTAATGAATTATCAGATGATAAGGAAACGAAAGTTATTATTCTTAAGTCAGAAGGAGATCGTGCATTCTGTGCCGGAGCTTCTTTTGATGAATTAATAGCGATTACAGATCTAGAGCAAGGAAAACGATTTTTTTCTGGGTTTGCTAATGTGATTAATGCGATGCGAAAGTGTAAAAAACCTATAATAGGTAGGATACAAGGTAAAACTGTAGGAGGAGGCGTAGGATTAGCTGCTGCCTGTGATTATTGCTTGGCAACAGAAGCTGCATCAATAAAACTAAGTGAATTGACCATTGGTATAGGTCCATTTGTTATAGAACCTGCAGTATCCAGAAAAATAGGACTAGCAGGGTTCGAAGCCTTAGCGTGGGATGCATCTCAATGGAAGAATGCATATTGGGCAAAAGAACAGGGATTGTATGCTCGTGTTTTTGAAACCATAAAAGAATTAGATATAGAAATACAGCTTTTTGCAGAAAAACTAGCGAGCTATAATCCACAAGCAATACAGCAAATGAAAAAAATAAGTTGGGCAGGAACAGAGCATTGGCAAGAATTGTTAATAGAGAGAGCTGCAATTTCTGGAGAACTCGTACTTTCTGAGTTTACCAAAGGTGCTTTAGCTAAGTTTAAAGAGTAATACTACCCCTAAGTATTTCATTCTCGGAAGTTGTAAGTTTATTATCTAGTTAATGGTTAAAACCCAGCAATTTGATTGTAGTTACTTTAGTTTCTATATACTTTTTTATAGGTTTTGTCTTTTGTCATTCCGCACTTGATGCGGAATCCATAATACTAGTTATAAGAATGGATTTCTGCCTACGCAGTAATGACACTCTTGTGTTAAGAAAAAGAATAGAATTCTTTTATTTAAAACTATGGATTTTGAAATCCATAGTGGTTTATTCTTCTTCTTCCTGAATAATCTCAGGATATAAAAAGTTATTATAAGGAAAACGAGTTACATGTATAGCTCTAACTTCTTTATATACTCGTTTTCTAAAATCGTCTATATTCTCTTTATTGATAGCAGAAATAAACAACGCATTATCTCCTATTCTATTCATCCAGGTTTGTTTCCACTCCTCTAAGGTATAATGTGCTTTAGTACGTTCTGTAGTTAGGTCATCAGCTGCTATCGTCTCATGCTTATATGCATCAATTTTATTAAAAACCATAATTGTAGGCTTCTCTGTAGAATCAATTTCTCTTAAGATTTTATGTACAGATTCGATATGATCTTCAAACTGTGGATGAGAGATATCAACCACATGTAATAATAAGTCAGCTTCTCTTACTTCGTCTAGCGTACTTTTAAAACTTTCTACAAGTTGAGTAGGGAGTTTTCTTATAAAACCTACTGTGTCACTAAGTAAAAAAGGGAGGTTACCAATAACTACTTTTCTTACAGTAGTATCTAGAGTTGCAAACAGTTTATTTTCTGCAAAAACGGCACTTTTGGCAACTACGTTCATCAAGGTAGATTTACCAACATTAGTATATCCTACTAAAGCCACACGAATTAGTTTACCACGGTTACCTCGCTGAGTAGCCATTTGCTTATCAATAGTGAGTAGTTTTTTCTTCAATAAAGAAATTCGATCTCTAACGATACGACGGTCAGTTTCTATCTCTGTTTCTCCAGGACCACGCATTCCGATACCCCCTCGTTGTCTCTCTAAATGCGTCCATAAACCTGTTAATCTAGGTAATAAATATTGGTATTGTGCTAGTTCTACCTGTGTTCTTGCATAACTAGTCTGAGCACGCTGCGCAAAAATATCAAGAATCAAATTCGTACGATCAATAATTTTAGCTTTTAAGATCCGCTCAATATTACGAAGTTGTGCAGGTGATAATTCATCATCAAAAACTACAGTGCCAATATCATGTTGCTCCACATAAGCACGTACATCCTCCATTTTACCCGTTCCTATAAAGGTTTTAGAATTAGGCATATCCATTTTTTGAGTAAATCGTTTTACTACTTCACCTCCCGCAGTATAGGTAAGAAATTCTAATTCATCCAAAAACTCATTAAGCTTTTCCTCATCCTGATGCTTAGTAATAATACCTATTAAAATGGTTTTTTCGTATGCTATTTCCTTCTTTTCTAACATTAGCTACCTATTCTTCTATATCTTAATTATATTGTACTCTTAAACAAATGTACAAAAGTACAACAATTATACACTCAGGAACCAATAGTATAAGAGGTTTCTTATAAAATTAGATGCTATGAATACTACCCGTTACTTCAATAAAACACATACAGACCATTATACCATAGCATTTTATAACTTAGAAAACTTGTTTGATACTAAGGATGACCCATATACCTTAGATAATGATTTTTTACCTGATTCTGAAAAACAATGGAACCGTAAGCGGTATGAAAAAAAAATAGTTAAGCTCGGAACTGCTATTTCTAACATTGGATTTTCCAAAACAAGGAAAGCTCCTGTTTTAGTAGGTGTTGCAGAAGTAGAAAACAAAAGTGTCCTAGAAGATCTTATTAATTCTAAGCATTTAAAGCATAAAGATTATGGTATTGTCCATTATGATTCTCCTGATGAGAGAGGTATTGATGTAGGTTTATTGTATCAAAAAAAATATTTTGAGGTTAAAAACTCCGAAAAGATTACTGTTTTGGTAAATAACGATAATGGGGATAGAGATTATACTCGTGATATTTTATGGATAACGGGTAACTTAAATGATGAAGAAATTCATATTTTAATAAACCACTGGCCATCAAGGCGCGATGGTGCTGAACTTACAGCGTATAAACGTATTGATGCCGCAGAAAAAAATCGAGAGATTATTAGTCAGATTACGGCAGAAAATCCAGAAGCAAAAATCATTGTTATGGGAGACTTTAATGACGATCCCTCTAGCCAGAGTGTTAAAAAACATCTTGTACAACAAGATCTTTTTAATCCAATGGAGCGATTACTTACACGATATAGAGGTACTACAAATTATAGAAGCCAATGGAATTTGTTTGATCAAATTATATTTAGTCACAATTTTCATAAATATGAAAAAGGAAAGCATTCCTTTTCTGATGCAGCCATCTTTGATGATGATTTTCTAAAAATATATAGAGGACGCTATAAAGGAAATCCTTTTAGAACTTATATTGGAAAAAAATATACTGGCGGATATAGTGACCATTTTCCGGTATATGTAAGATTAAAACGCAATTAATCCCTCATTGAGGGTATACTATTACGAGGCTTATCTCTAAATCAAACTATTTTTTTCGGAAGTATACCTCGTGGATTTGTTCTTATTATAGATTCTAGCCGTTTAGTTTATCCTGAGCTAAGCCTAAGGGCTAGAATGACAAGCAGAAAGCATTGTAAGACCGTTGCAGGGAGATGAGCAAAGGGACTTAAGCCTTTTATGAATTTTAAATGTTTTATTTCTAGGTATTTAATTTTGCAACGGTCTTATTATTAAAAAACTTGTAATTAATATTTTAACTTCCTAACGTAATGACATGTAGCTTGCTCCGAGGTTGTTATGTTCTGTTTACATACATTTTAACATACTCTTAGGTCTGTTTTAAAATAATACTCACATTTGTTAAACTTTTTTTAACATATTCGCAAAGTTCCCATCATTTTAATACGATACCTTACCCTACGCAAAAAATCACACAAATTAAATCACACAGTTATGAAATTAAAATTACTTTTAATTCCATTCGTTGTCTCTTGGTTTTTAGGGATTTACAATGGGTTTACACAATCTGTATTTATCAATGAAATACACTATGATAATGCTAGTACAGATGTAGAAGAAGCTATCGAAATTGCAGGAATAGCAGGAACAGATCTTTCGGGATGGAGTATTGTTTTGTATAATGGATCGAATAGTAGTGTATATAATACGATTGCTATTTCGGGAATAATTCCTGATCAGCAAAATGGTTTTGGAACATTAGCAACAATTCTTTCTACTAATGGATTACAAAATGGTAGCCCTGATGGGATTGCATTAGTTGATAATAACGCTACCGTGATTCAGTTTTTAAGTTATGAAGGAGTTATTACAGCAGTAGATGGTCCTGCAGCGGGAGTAACTAGTACCGATATCGGAGTAACCGAATCTAGTAGTACTGCTGTTGGAGCCTCTCTACAATTAGCAGGAACAGGAACAACGGTTTCAGAATTTACATGGGAGGTAACTACTGCAAATTCTTATAATACAGTCAATACCAACCAAGTTTTTGGAACAACTTTTATAACACCAGTACTTAATGAGTTTGTATTCAATCACGCAGGGTCAGATACTGATGAATTTGTAGAAATACTTGCTGGACCAGAAACAGATCTAAGTGAATATTGGATTCTAGAAATCGAAGGAGATCGTAATGCATCTGGTGTTATTGATGAGGTTATACAATTAGGTACTACAGATATCAATGGGTATTTTACCACTCCTTTTGGTAGTAATGTATATGAAAATGGAACTGTCTCATTACTTTTAGTAAAGAATTTTACGGGTAGTCTAGGGCAAGATTTAGATACTAATGATGATGGTATTTTTGATAGTACTCCATGGACAGAACGTATTGATGATATTGGAGTGAATGATGGCGGGGCATCAGATCTTAATTATGCTACTGTTACCTTATTACAATCTTTTGATGGTAGTTCTTTTACCGTAGGTGGTGCCTCTAGATATCCTAATGGGCAAGATACTAATGCTGTCACTGATTGGATCAGAAATGATTTTGATGGTAGTGGGTTATTAAGTTTTCCTACAGTAGTAGCAGAACCAGGAGAAGCAGTGAATACTCCTAATCGCGAAACTGTAGTTATTGAAGATACTACTCCACCAGTAACAACTCTACTAATCAATGAACTAGATGCCGATACAGATGGATCAGATGTATTAGAATTTGTAGAACTATATGATGGTGGTACAGGAAACACCTCTCTAGACGGATATATTCTAGTATTTTATAACGGATCTAACAATAAAAGTTATGCTACTTATGACTTAGCAGGATCAACTACAAATGTTAGTGGGTATTTTGTAATTGGTAATGTAGATGTGGCTAATGTCGATATTACATTTGCTGGGAATGGGTTACAGAACGGTGCTGATGCTGTAGCACTTTATAAAACAAATGCAGCTAATTTTCCTAATGGAACTGTTGTAACTACAGAAAATCTTATAGATGCTATTGTATATGATACTAATGATAGTGATGATGCAGAATTATTAGTATTACTGAATAGCGAGCAACCACAAGTAAACGAAGATGAAAAAGGAAATAAGAATTTCCAATCTTTACAACGTTTTCCTAATGGATCAGGAGGAATAAGAAATACAACAACATATACGCAGGCTATCCCTACGCCAGGAGCAGCTAATACTGCTGCAACCGAGCCTGTAACTCTTGTTATTAATGAACTAGATGCAGATACCCAAGGTTCGGATACATTAGAATTTATAGAGTTATATGATGGCGGAAAAGGAAATACTACACTAGATGGATATGTATTAGTAAATTATAATGGAAAAAATAATACTAGTTACAATGCGATTGATCTAGATGGTTTTACTACCAATGCGCAAGGGTATTTTGTAATCGGTAATGCAGATGTTCCTAATGTTAGTATTGTTGTTCCAGGAAATACATTTCAGAATGGGGCTGATGCTGTAGCATTATACGTTGGAGATGCTACTTCTTTTCCTAATGGAACAGCAATTACTACAGAAAATCTTATAGATGCTATTGTATATGATACCAATGATAATGATGATGCAGAATTGTTAGTTTTACTAAATGCTGATCAACCTCAATTAAATGAAAATGAAAACGGAAAAAAAGATAGTGAATCTTTACAACGTATTCCTAATGGATCAGGAGGTACTCGTAATACCTTATCATATGTAGCAAAGTCTCCAACGCCAGGAGTAGCTAATGATAGTGTTGTCGTTACACCAGGAGAGTTACTTACTATTGCAGAGGCTAGAGCAACAGTAGAAGGTACTCCTGTAACGATTACTGGAGTATTAACGGTTACTGATAATTTTAATGGACCAGCATTTATTCAGGATACTACCGGTGGTATTGCTATTTTTGATGAGCAAGTACATGCTAATATTAATGTAAAAGCTGGGGATTCTATTACAGTAACAGGTAGTAGAGCAACTTTTAAAGATCAGATACAGATTAATAAAGTAACTAAAGTGGTCAATAATGGGCTTCCTAAAAATCCTATTACTCCACTAGAGATTACCTTAGCAGAATTTGCTAATCACCCCGGAGAATTAGTACGTGTAAGTGCTACTACATTCCCTAATCCCGGAGATATCTTATTTGGTAATTCTAATGTTACGCTTACTGATGCTAGTGGAAATGGTCAAATGCGTATTGATAATGATGTTGCTACAATAGTAGGTAAAGCACAGCCCGTTACTTGTCCAGAAATAACCGGTGTAATAGGTCGTTTTAAAGAGTTCTTCCAACTATTACCAAGACAAGATTCAGATATTCCTTGTGCTGTAGAATTTGTTCCTCCAGGAGATACTATAGGATATCCTAAAGAAGACACTTTTGATGTAGTAACTTGGAATATCGAATGGTTTGGTGATGAAAAAAATTCTCCTGTGGGAGAAAACCCAATGTCTGATGCTATCCAAAGAGATAGTACAGCCACTGTATTAAAAAAGTTGAATGCAGATGTATATGCAGTAGAAGAAATTGCTGATGATGCATTATTTGCAGAGTTAGTAAACCAATTGCCAGGATATGATTACATTCTGTCTGATGCTGTATCGTATCCTTCCTCTACTGAAGTGTCACAAAAAGTAGGATTTATTTATAATAAAGAAACGGTTTCTGTAGTCAATACTAGAGCAATGTTTACATCTATTCACCCATTATATAATGGAGGTGATGATTCTGCTCTTGTAAACTATCCTAGTGAAACTTCTCGTTTTTATGCCAGTGGACGATTACCATTCCTAATGACAGCAGATGTAACTATTAATGGTGTAACAGAACGTATTGATCTGATTGCATTACATGCTAGAGCAAATAGTAGTCGTGATCCACAGAATCGTTATGATATGCGTAAGTATGATGTAGAGGTATTAAAAGATTCATTAGATGCTAATTTTGCTACTAATAAAGTGATTCTTCTAGGAGATTATAATGATGATGTTGATGAAACTGTAGCTGATATCTCTTCTACTGTTTCTAGTTTTCAAAAATATGTAGCAGATTCTACTAACTATAACATTGTATCTGCTGCATTAAGTAAAGCAGGATTACGATCATATGTTTTTAGAGAAAATATGATCGATCATATTGCAATAACTAATGAGCTTAAAGATGCATATATTGATAAATCTGTATCGGTACATTATGAGGTATATGATAATGATTATGCATTTACGACATCAGATCATCTGCCAGTTTCTGCACGATTCTTATTAGAACCAGAATTTGTAGAAAACGAATGTGCAGGAGCTTCTGTAGTGGCTTTTGATCAAGGGAGAAGAAAAGATGGGAGAAGCGTATCTTGGTTTAGAAGCAAAGCCAAACGTGCTATAGGAAAACCAAGAGAAAGAAGGTACTTTAATTTTGTAAGTTTAGGTTTTGGTGGATCAATAACGATAGAATTAAATAACGAAATCTATGACAATGCTGATAGTAATGAGTTTGCAGTATTTGAATCTACAGGGTTCTTTGACAATATTCCTTGTAATTACTACCCAGAATCAGCAGAAGTATTTGCATCACAGGATGGTGTAGCGTTTGTTTCTTTAGGAACCACTTGTCAGGACGGAGAATTTGATCTTGCTACTGGTAATCTAAAATCTGCTAAATATATCAAAGTTACTGATACTAGTGATAAAGCTATTTTTCCATGGTTTGCAGATGGGTATGACCTAGATGCTATTGTGTGCTTACAAAATGGTGAAAGTATTGTTTCTAAAGAAGCTATTGTGTATGCAGAAAATCCTACTGCTTTAGAAAGTGAGTTACTTAATGAAGAATTTGGTGTGGAGGAAATTAATATTACTCTTGCTCCTAATCCTGTTAAAGATAAGCTATCGGTAGCTTTTACTACTTTTGTAGAAGGAAATGTAGCTGTTGAAATTACAGATATAACAGGTAAAACTATATATACCCAAACGATACGACTTAATATCGGAGAATCAAAGTTATCCATCGATATGGATCGCTATCCAAAAGGGTTTTATGTGATCCGTGCTTTTGATACTAGTGGAAAACTTAATATAACCAAAAAGATTATGAAAAATTAATTTTAATCCCTTATAGGTTTGCTCCTAGGTCATTGATCAAACCAAAAGAGGCTGAATTACTAAATTCAGCCTCTTTTTTTATTTTTTGTCATTCTTGTTTCTAAATAGATTGCAAATACAATTGCTCTACTTTATCTCTTGCCCATGGCGTTCTTCTTAGAAATTTAAGACTAGATTTGATTGAAGGATCATTAGTAAAGCATCGAATATTAATCCTAGATCCTAGTTCATCCCAGCCATATTGTGCTACCAAATATTCTAAAATAGCTACCAGTTTAACTCCATGTAATGGATTATTGGGTTGTTCTTTACTATTCTTATTTTCCATATCTTATTGTAGCGTATTTTAATAACGTTATAAGTATTGTCCTAGCAGAGCAGAATGTTACCAAGCCATCAACAAATCTGCGTTGATTTTATATATTTTCTACTATAAAATCTTTGTACCATAGCAAATATACAAGAACCTTTGGGTTATCACTTAACTGCTATGACATCATATTTGGTGTTATTCCTTGTTTTACTTAATTTATGATTCTCTATAACTTCGTGATATAAACTTATCAATTTAACCCGTTTGCTTTTTTGTATTCATAACTTTTGCCTTTAAAGTATTCCAAAATTCGTAATGCACTTATAGTATCCGACAATTTAGTGAAATCTGGTTGATTTAGGCAAAAGTCAAGAAAATCAGCAATATTCGTTTGAGGGATTCCTAGTTCTTCGGATAATACTTTCTTTGAAAACAAATTATCTATTTCATTTTCGATTTTAATATGTTTATCAAGTAAAATGTGATCTTTAAGCTTTTTTGTTCTACCTGAAATCTTATTGAGTAATTTAGTAACATTTATGGTAGCCGCAATTCCATAAAATTTAATTAACTTTCCATCATCGGCTTCAAAAAGTAACCTCTCGTTTTTGGTCTTCACCTTTATATTTGCTTTTGGTAACCCCAAAGAAGAGGAAGTAACATTATGTTTAGTACCAAACTTTTTTATATCAAGAGCGACTTGACCTGTTAGATTATGTGGTAGAATTACTACTTCGTCTAAATTGACAACTTTTTCTTCTAAATCAACTAGGATTGTCTTCTTATTCAAAATTTCATCTATTATAACGATTTCTTTCGTTCTATAATGAACAGCAGAGAATTGTAATGTATCTTGCAATTTAACTTCAATACTGAAAACCCCTTTAATATCAATAATTGTTGATTTTTTAGAATTTATATTGACAACCAAAATATTAGAAACAGTATTATTGGGACTTGTAACTATGCCGGTCAATTCCACAATATTTTCTTGACCATATCCAATCATTGAAGTCAATAAGATAGGTAATAATATAAAAAGTTTAAACAAGTCACTATTATTCACATATTGAACGTTAGGTTTTAATATAAAACCTTAAAACATTGTGATTGTTGCAGATTTACATTAATAAGAGACAATGTCTCTTATATGGTGCGCTTGCTTCCTGAAGGGAGCATATGCAATATACAAATTGTGTGTGCCTTGAAAGGTAAATATAGTTTATTCATATGAACGTCCAGAATTTTTCTCTTTCATTCAGTGAGACAAACAAAACGGTGTTTCAAAAATCATCCAAAATACAGCAAACTAAAACGATTATAATTTCCAGTGTCGCCCATTACATATATAGGTAATATGTAGAGTTGGCGACAATGGGGCAGATTGGTGAAAAAAGTAAATCTGTTTATCTTTATAGATACTGACTTACCAGTATGATTATTTTAGAATATTCTGATATGTGTTACTATTGTTAAGTATTTCCTGACTTTTAAGAACCTCTGGATTGTTTTTTACATAGTAGTCATACAAGCCTTCTCTATAGAAATATCGTTTAATAATCTCGTCCGTAAGTAAATTAATAATTTCTTTTTTATGAGTATCTAACAACGCTTGTTTAGAGGCATCTATTGAAGTAATAAGAGAAGTATAGGATGACGTAATATTATTGTCTAAGTTTTCTCGTTTTGCAATCTCCATTGATTTTTTGAATGACTTTTCGGTTTCAGTTTCAAAATTAAAATTACTTTGTTTTACAAATTTTTTAAAATCTTGATAATCACTATCTGTAAATTTAAATTCATTGGCATCTTTTAATTGATGCGAATAGTAATATTTTGTACCATATTCAAAAAAGGCATTGGATTTTAATAGCGCAGTAGTAATTTTACTAAATTTAGAGGTTTCTAATTTAATATCTGGTTGTATTCCTCCTCCATCATATACTGTTCTTCCGTTTTTGGTTTTAAAAGCTTTAAAATCATGCTCATTGATTCGTACAGCATTATTATTTTTATCACGATTCCAATAATCTAATGCTTGTATACATCTACCACTAGGGGTATAATATCGTGAGATAGTAATTTTTAATTGAGTACCATAGGTTAGTTTTTTTGGTCGTTGTACTAATCCTTTACCAAAACTTCTGGCACCGATGACAACTCCTCTATCTAGATCCTGAATACCACCTGATACAATCTCACTGGCGGAAGCACTTCTACCATTTACTAATACAACTAAAGGTATTTGGGTATCAATAGGTGCTCTTTTGGTAAAATATTCTTTATTATATTTTTTTACGACTGATTTTGTAGTGGTAATTAACTCTCCTTTGGGTACAAAAATATTAGTAACATTGATAGCTTCACTTAATAAGCCTCCAGGATTTCCTCTTAAATCTAGAATTATTTTATCAGCGCCTTTGGCTTTTAAATCTTTTAAGGCATCAATTGTCTCACTAGACGCTTTATTATTAAACTTGGATAGCACAATATATCCTGTATTATCATCTAATAATGTATAATAGGGTACAGCATCAACTTCTATTTCTTCTCGTGTGAGTACGGTACTTTTAGTTTCTCCTTGTCTTTTATAGATAATGTCTACTGTTGTTCCACTAGCTCCTTTAAGAAGTTCTCCCGCGTCTTCATTAAAATCAGCAACTTTGACGTCTCCTATTTGTATAATTTTATCCCCGGCTTTAAGACCAGCCTTATCTGCGGGATAGTCTTTATAGGGTTCTATGATGGTGATCTCATTTTTTACAGTTCTTACAGAGGCTCCAATACCTGTATATTCCCCTGAATTACGAATTTTAGAAGCTTCTACATCTTGCTCATTCCAATATCTAGTATATGGATCCAAATCATCTAGCATGGCTTTGATTGCGGTATCCATTAATTCTGCGGGATTTGTCTCATCTACATAATTCATGTTTAATTCTTTAAACATGGTCGTAAAAATTTCAATTTGCTTGGCGATTTCAAAAAAATCTGATTTAAAACTTACTGTGGATAGTAAGACAATAATAGCAACTATGGGATAGATAATCTTCTTCTTCATGGATAGTTTTCTTTAAATAAGATGCATCAAATAGGAGTGAGGTATTGCACTCATTTTGATGCTATTTCTTGTTCAATAAATTTTTGTAATATTTTTTTAATTTTAGATTCTATTACTGAATATTCTGGCATCTCTTTACCCGAAAATAAAAACATAAAAGTAAATTGATTTGTAGTGTTGAGTACAAGATACTTATTTTTCCTGTAACTTTCGCGCATTAAACGTTTTATGCAATTGCGATCTACAGCTTTTTTAAAATTACGTTTACTGACTGATACTCCTGCTCTAATTTTAATAGTTTCTTCAAAGACTGATTTCCTATACACTAATCTAATAGGGTATTTGGATATAGATTTGCCATCAGAAAAAAGTAATTCTATTTCTTTTTTACTTTTTAGTCTTTCTTTTTTATTAAAAGTAGCTTTCATTGGTGTTAAATGTAGTAATTGAATTTGGTATAATTAGTAGTGGTAGATAAAAAAACCTCACAGGCTTATATACTTGTGAGGGATTTTATATAGCACAATACCAAATAAACCTTTAAAAAAAGGATGTTTCTGGATTGTTTTTATTTATTCAGAAAAGGTGTTATTTCTAGGGTTTATATCTGCCATTGTATTGGTAATGTCAATTCCGATTGTTTTTATTTCTGATTTTGGTTTAGAAATTTCTAATGAGTAGGTAGGGTTAGTCCAAGACCAATCGGACAATATAGTTCTTTTCATTGATGGGATTGGGTTTTCTTTTTCTCCACGCATTATTCTTAGTGGTATATAAAACGATTCTATTGTACTATCTGTATACTCTACGTATACATCTATTGGCATGGGTATTAATCCGATACGTTCTAGAGTAATTTTAGTATTATTGTTATTTTGTACAACCTCTTTAATACCATAATCTATAGTATTGGTAGTTTTTGTCCAATCAGTTAAATACCAATCTAGTTGAATTCCTGATACTTTTTCTGCTACTCTTTTAAAATCATTAGGAGTAGGGTGTTTAAATTTCCATTCCTTAAAATATCTTTTAATAGTTTTAGCAAGATTATCTTCGCCTATGATATATCCTAATTGTGATAAGAAAACAGCTCCTTTAGAATAGGCAGAAGCTCCATAAGCAGCATTATGTGAGTATCGGTCGGCTTGTGTGGTCTGTGGTTGTTCTATACCAGAAATAGCTAACTGATAATACCCTTGATAGACTCCTCTTAGGGAATTAGGATTATTTTGTTTCATTACTTCATTCATCGCTAGAGTAGAAATATAACTGGTAAAGCCTTCATCCATCCACTCATGCTTGGACTCGTTGGTAGCTAATATATGTTGAAACCACGAGTGTGCCATTTCATGTGCCGTAACACCGACTAAGCTTTCAAAGGTTCTCTCTCCTGTAATGAGTGTACACATGGCATACTCCATACCTCCATCTCCTCCTTGTAGAATAGAATATTGATCATAAGGATATTCTCCTATTTTCTCACTAAAATAGTTCATTAATTCTACAGTTTTTGGTTGTAGATCTTTCCAGTTATCGATGATCTCTTTTTTATTTTTATATAAAAAATGTAGTGTTGGTCCATTAGGGATTTTTACTACGTCATGTAGATATTCTGGATCCGCAGCCCAAGCAAAGTCGTGCACATTAGGGGCTTTAAAATGCCATGAAAGTTTTTTTCCTTTTCTAGATACTTTAGTTCCTGGTTTTTCATATCCATATCCAATTTCTTGAGGATTTTGTAGATATCCTGTACCTCCTAAAATATAGTTTTTGTCTATAGATATGGTTACATCAAAGTTGCTCCATACTCCATGAAATTCTCTGGCGATATAAGGATCGGCATGCCAACCTTCGAAATCATATTCTGCGATTTTTGGATACCACTGAGTCATAGATAATGCGACACCTTCTTTACTATTTCGACCAGAACGACGTATTTGTTTTGGTACCTGACCATCAAATTTCATAGAAAAAGTAACTTTTTCTCCTGGTGCAATTGGTGTATCTAGTGTTACTTCTAGAACAGTTCCAGAAGTTTGGCATACTAATGGTTTTCCGTTTTGTTTTAACGAAGAAACATTTAAGTATCCTATTTCTTCAGAAGTAAGATTGTTTACTCTATTGCCAACTCTTGGATCTGGATCTGGTAGATTTCTGGAACGTACATCCATTTCACTACCTGGCTGAAATGCATTAAAATATAAATGATAAAATACTTGATATAGTGTGTCTGGAGAATTATTAGAATAGATTAATTCTTGTATTCCTTTATATTGAAATTTATCAACATCCATGTCTACATCTATTGTATAATCAGCATGTTGTTGCCAATAGGAAGTGTTATTTTGTCCAATAGCACTAAAGGCTACAATACTAATAATAAAAGCAATTTTTTTAAACATAATATACAAGACTATTTAGATAATTTATCTGCCATAATAAGGGCATTGTATAGATTAACTATTTTTCCGGATTTTGATAGTTCAGAAAAGGGACCTACATTGGTTGGTTTCCCTCCAATTACTACAGAAGATTTGGTACTTAGTCCGCTATCCATAAGTATTTTTTTTACTTGTTCGGCTTTTAATTTAGGGTAATATGATCGAATTAATGCAGCTACTCCGGCTACTGCAGGTGATGCCATAGAAGTTCCTTGTAAGTATTCATATGAATTATTAGGTGTCGTTGCCCATATTTTAACACCTGGTGCAAAGGCATCTACATTACTTTTTCCATAGTTAGAAAAATCAGCAACTAAATTAGAACCATATACATAGTTTAATGCACCGATAGTAATAAAGTTGTTTGCTATTTCAGAACCTGTATTGATTTGATCATTAGGATACACTACTTTTTGATCAATATCTATTCCTTCATTTCCTGCGGCATTTACAATAAGGACATCTTTTGATGCTGCATAGGTAATGGCTTCTGCTACCCATTCTGGATGTGTACTGTAGTATTTACCAAAACTGGTATTGATTACTTTAGCGCCATTATCTACGGCATATCGTATAGCAAGAGCTATATCTTTATCATATTCATCTCCATTAGGAACGGCTCTGATTGCCATTATTTTTACATTTTTAGCAACACCTTTCATTCCTTTTCCATTAGTTCTATCTGCAGCAATAATACCTGCAACGTGGGTACCATGTTTTATACCTTCTTTTTTAGGGTCAGGTCCCATAACATTGTTATTGCCATATTTTGTATCAGTGATATCATCTACATTATCACCAACAATTTTTCTACCATCGAATTGTAGATTTAGATTATAGTTTAATTGTTCTGTAAAATGATCAACACCTTCGGTAATATTTTTTATAAAATCTGGAACGGTATCATCAGGTTCCATAAATCCAAACATTTGAGACAGAAAAGCAACATGTTGCTTCATTTCTGGTGTTTCTGCTTTTGTATCTAAGAGTTCTTTTTGAGAATAATTTTCTTTTCCTAATACAGCGACAACAGCCTTATGAGAAGCTTTGGATTGCTGTAGAATCTGCTCATATTGTGTTTTTTGTGCTGAATTTTCTTGAAATTCTTTTTCATATTCTGCCTTAGCTTCGATATAATTTTGATATTCATCTCGATCAGATTGTGGTACTGAAGCTAGATTCTTACCTGCATATTTAGGCTTTAGCTTTTTGATAATTCTTACATACTCTAGGTTTTCATCTTCAGAATTTCCTAAGAAATTCCATCCATGTATATCATCGATATATCCATTATCATCATCATCCTTACCATTACCTTTAATTTCTTTTGGGTTGGTCCAAACTACTCCTTTTAGATCTTCGTGCTCAATATCGACTCCGCTATCAATAACACCTACAATGATAGTTTGTCCTTTTTTATCTTTGATAAGCTCATTATAAGCCTTATCAATACTCATTCCTGGTATAGTATCAGTAGCTAAATCTAGTGCTCCCCATTTTTTTAATTGAGTATCGGTTAGATCTATATTCTTAAGAGGGATTGCATCTATATTTTCTATAGGGGTAGAAATAACACTAGGAGCGCCACAACTGATCATAAGAATAGATGATACAATAGTGGCAATAACTTTATGAGACGAAGGAATCATTTTATTTTTTCTTTTAATTAAATATTTCATGACTGGTAAAAACTTCTTTAAGGCGCACGCCTTTTTCGGTATGTTGTACGGTTATTATTTCATTATGAGCATCGTGTTCTAGAAACAAGTACCAGTTGTGTGTAGCAGCTTTTTCTAAAAACAATTTCTTTTCATCCAGAGTTAATAATGGTCTGGTATCATATCCCATTATATAAGGTAATGGTACATGACCAGCGGTGGGCAGAAGATCTGCCATAAAAACTATTGTTTTATCTTTATATTCTATATGTGGAATCATTTGTTTTTCTGTATGTCCATTAGCAAATAATAGACCAAAACCTAATTCAGAGGTTTTTTGGAATGTAGGTTCTGTTCTGGAAATAAAATTTAATTGCCCACTTTCTTCAATAGGAAGAATATTTTCTTTTAGGAAAGATGCTTTTTCTCGGGCATTAGGATTAATTGCCCATTGCCAATGTTCTTTAGTACTCCATATTTTAGCATTTTTAAATGCTAATTCATATCCAGTTCTGGTAGCATTCCATTGTACAACTCCACCGCAATGATCAAAGTGGAGATGGGTAATAAAAACATCTGTGATATCATCTCGATGAAATCCTTTTGCTTTTAGAGAGCGATCTAAGTTATCTTCTCCCCATAAAGAATAATGACCAAAGAATTTTTCTGATTGTTTATCTCCCATCCCAGAATCGATAAGAATAAGCCTACCTCCATCTTCGATAAGTAAGCATCTTGCAGCGATATCGATTAGGTTTTTTTCGTCTGCGGGATTTGTTTTATTCCATAAAACTCTAGGAACTACTCCAAACATAGCGCCTCCATCAAGTTTAAAATTTCCTGCATTTATAGGATATAAATTCATTTTTATATGTTTTGATTATTCAATAGAAATGCCTAAAAATTGTATTGATATACATTGATAGCTATTATGACATTTTCACGAAAAATTAAAAATCTTTGCAAAATAGAAAAAATGATAGGGATCAGGATTTAATTTTTGGACTTTTTAACAATATTTCACCATATTGTATGGTAGAGATCACTTTTTGTAAGCGTGTGCCATAATCTAAAAGTGCTTTAATCTCTTTAACACTTGCCAGACGTTCTTTTTGCATTACTAATAAAGTAGTACCTGTGCACTCTATATGATAGTATGGATTGCTCTCGAAAAATAAGACTAACTCATCAGTAAAAAATAAGCGAATTTTTTCTGGATGTTCTCCTAAAAGAAAAAAACGTTTTGAAAAATCGGGATGCCCCTGAATTGAAATATCCTTAAATCCAGCAAACTTATATACAAATTCTAATAGCCCTTCTTTATCTAAAGTAAATTTAGGGATTTCTCTTTTTAGTTGTATTGTTAATATTGTAGTTCTAACTAGGGTACGAGCAATAAATTCTCCTTCTGAAAATTCTACATCTAAAATCCTAAAAATAGACTTAGGGTCATAAATAGAATTATTAGTATAGTTAATACTTTTGGTTTTAAAAAAGACAAAATCATGTATTCCGGAAGTATCATTATTTTTTTTAGGATCATAATGCCATGAAAAGTCATTTGCAATTGTTTGTATATCTTCTTGCCTTTTGGTGAGATTTGATTTTGCACCAATCTTAATTTTTTTAGAAAAAGGAATTAAACTTCTTACTGCCAGAGGATGTTCTGAAGAAGTTCCATGAATATCAAGTCCTGTAATCTCAAAAGAACCTCCTTTTCGTTTAAATGTTTCTTGATATCCTAATAAATTTTCTTGTACAGTATAATCTACAAAATTACAAAGTGAAAAATCAATAATTGCATCCTGATTTTCTGGAATTGTATCTAATCTTCGTTTTAATGATGAGTAGTTTAAGAAACTCGAGAAATTTTTTACACTAACAAAATAGATGCCATTAACACCTTCTTTAAACATTAGTACATTGGGTTTAAAAAGGTTTCTAACAAAAAAACCAAGACTTTTATTAAGTATAAAATGAATAATGATAGTGGTTAGGATTCCAACAAGGATTCCGCTTATTAAATTAGTAGTAATAGTTGCTATAATTGTAGCAAAGAAAATGATTAATTGCTCTTTACCGATTTTGGCAATAATTTTTAAATTTTTTGGAGCGGCTAATTTATAGCCTGTATATACTAAAATTGCTGCTAGTGCAGTAAGAGGAATTCGCCTAAGTTGATCCTGAAACAATACTACAAATAAGAGTAGAAATATTGAATGAAAAAAGTTTGATGATCTATTTGTTCCACTATTATTAACGTTTACAGAACTACGCGCAATCACAGTAACTACATTAAGACCTCCTATAAATCCACTAACAATCGATGCGATACCTAGTGCAGTAAGATCTTTATTGATATTAGCTCTTCTTTTTAGAGGATCTAATTTATCTACAGCCTTAATGCTTAGTAAAGATTCGATACTAGAGATTAATGTTATTACTAACACTACTCCTATAAATTTAAAATCCAGTAGTAATGAAAAATCAGGACTAGGAAATTTAGAGAAAATACTATCAGGTATCTGAACCAAAAGTTTTTCCTCTATAGGATAAGGTTCTGTAGAAAAAAACTCATAATAATAGCTTAATCCTATAGCAATAAGAACAATCCACATCGGTGCAGGAACTAGTTGAAAGTACTTGTTTCTTATTTTTCCATAAAAATTCATAATCAAAAAACTGATGACTCCAACTAATGCAGCGATGACAATAGTACTATAATCGGGATTGAATAATAGCGAAATACTGTTGGGAATGTCTGATAATAATGAAATAGTATCCCCTTTAACACTAGTATTGGCAAGCATTACATGAAACTGTTTTGCAAAAATACTTATCCCTATTGCAGCAAGCATTCCCTGAATTGCTGAGGAAGGAAAGAAATCACTAAGAATCCCTAATCGTAATAGCCCGATACTAATCATTAATACTCCAGAGCATATAATGGCTGCTAATGTAAAAAGATAGCCTTGATATAGGTCTCCATCAGCGAGTGTTGTTATTGCACCTAATAGTACGACTACTAACCCATTACCAGGGCCTGTTATTGTAACATTAGACCCTCCAAAAATACTAACTATAATTCCTCCAACTACTGCAGCAATTACACCAGATATAGGAGGAGCCTCAGATGCTAATGCTAATCCTAATCCCAATGGTAGAGCGATTAATGAAACAACAAAACCTGAAAAAATATTTTTTGGCAATTGTGATATAAAATCAGATATATTATTTTTCTTGTTTCTCATCTATCTTATTATTAAAACATCTGTTGGTAATTCTGATAAAATATGTTCTAGATCATGAACAAAGATGCGATCAAGAAATGTGGTTCTATTAGGAGCGTTCATAATTAATAAATCTGCGGCAACTACTTTGGCATAATGACCGATGGAGTACCCTCTTTTTCCAAAAATAGATTGCGTTTTGATTAAAATACCGGTTTTAAGATCTTCTGGGACATCACTTAAGATATGTTGTACTCTAATATCTTCTTTTTTTGCCAATCGTTCTTTTATCAGGGTATCTTTGCGCAAAGATTTATCATCTTCTACTACGATTTTAACTTCTTGCCTAGAAATTTCTTCGACGATAGTAATTTTTTGGGCTCCTAGGTTTTGAGCTATTTCAAATGAATCTAAGATAGTTTGTTTTGTTTTTTTATCCTTAAGACCATTTACAACAATATGATTACAAGGTCTTAAATCTTCTGATGGCTTTATAAGTAATAATACAGAACAATGTGCATGCCTTGTTATTTTTCTAGCAATAGAGCCAATATAAAATTTAAGGAAATTTTCTCTTGGAATAGCACCGAGTATGATGAGGTCTGCATTTTTTTGCTTAGCAGTTTCAATAATTGTTGTTACAGGGTCACCTTGTTTCCATACAATAGTAACTTTTTCATCATCATCATCAGAAAAACCAGATATTAGTTCTTTGATAGTGCTTTCTTTTTCTTTTGTTTTTTCTCCTACATGAACGATAATCATTCTAGAATCGAAAAAATCTACCATTCGCATAGTCTCAAAAATGTTGTTTTTTAAATTTGGCGAAAATGCGATACCTATGAGGATGGTATTAAATTTATGGATTGGTAATTCTGTCAAAGGTTTTTATATTTTCTATTTATGGTTTTAAAAGCGGTATAATATAAACTTAATTTTTTAAAAACTTTAAAATAGCACTTATTTCTGTTATGTATAATTTTTTTTACGATCTTTCTCTCATAATTTTTATAATCGATAAAGTATGTTAGAATTATCAGGAATAATTATATTAGGAATTTTAGCTCAGTGGGTTGCATGGAAGTTTAAGATTCCTGCAATTTTACCATTAATTTTAATAGGTCTTTTGGTCGGACCATTTGCTACTTTTTTTACAAGTGATGGAACGAAGTTGATCCAACCAATATGGAATGGAAAAGAAGGGTTATTCCCCGGAGAAAGCCTATTTTACTTTGTCTCTTTAGCAATAAGTATTATTCTTTTTGAAGGAGGTCTTACCTTAAAAAGAAGTGAAATTCTTAATGTAGGTCCTGTAATCATAAAGTTAATTACTGTTGCAGTAATCATTACTTTTTTTGGTGCAGGGATAGCAGCACACTTTATTTTTAACCTGAGTTGGCCAATTTCTTTTTTATTCTCTTCACTGATTATTGTAACAGGTCCTACTGTAATAACACCTATTTTAAGAAATATACCTCTTAAAAAAGATGTATCTGCAATATTAAAATGGGAAGGTATTTTAATAGATCCAATAGGAGCATTGGTAGCTGTTTTGGTATTCGAATTTATAAGAGCAGGTGGAGGAGAGGAATTTACACTAACTGCTCTGATAGAATTTGGAAAAATAGTTCTGGTAGGGTTTACCTTTGGTTTTACTTTTGCACATGCATTAGCTTTTTCTCTTAAAAGAAAAATTATTCCACATTATCTACTTAATGTGGTTACGCTTGCAGTAGTACTTGGCGTTTTTGTGTTATCAGATACCTTTGCACATGAGTCAGGCTTACTTTCTGTAGTTATTATGGGTATGGTATTAGGAAACATTAACCTCCCTCATATTGATGAAATCTTATATTTTAAAGAATCGTTAAGTGTACTTTTAATATCTATACTATTTATTCTATTAGCTGCTAATATTAATATAGAGGATTTACAATTGATATATAATTGGCAAGAAGTTTTACTTTTTTCAATTATTGTTTTTATAGTAAGACCATTAGGCGTATTTCTTAGCTCTGTAAAATCAGGACTTACAATTAATGAAAAACTGTTTATTAGTTGGGTAGGTCCTAGAGGTATTGTTGCAGCGGGAATTGCATCATTATTTGGATTAAAGTTACAGAAAGAAGGAGTACCTGGGGCAGAGTATATTACTCCATTGGTGTTTATGATTGTATTAGGAACAGTTTTATTGAATGCTACAACAGCACGTTTTTTTGCTAAGATAGTAGGGGTATTTCTTAAAAAATCGGAAGGTATTTTGATTATCGGCGCTTCCAAAATTTCTAGATTAATTGCAGTATACCTACAAGAGAATAATCGTCATGTAGTATTGGTAGATAGTAACCGGAATAATATTAATAAAGCAAAAGATCTAGGGTTAGAAGCTATTGAAGGTAATATTTATGGAGATCAACTTAAAGACAATATAGAACTTAATAATATAGGATATTTAATGGCGTTAACAGCAAATAGTGATATTAATAGATATGCTATTGATACGTTTAAAGATCAATTTGGGGAACATGGCTCCTATAGACTAATTACAGTAGAGGAAATGAAAGATCCCCAAAATAATCCTCATGAAGGATTATTTTCTCATACTGATGATTACCATAAACTTATTAATCTTGCAGAAAAATATCCTGGAATTCAGGAAATAAAAATTACAGATAAAAAACAGTATTCAGCTATTATTGAATTGACCAAAGATGATGATGATATTATCCCATTATTTATTCGAAATGTTGATAAAAAGATTAGAATTATCCCATCGTATAGTAGGGATATAGAGCAAATAGAAGATAATAGTTTCTTAGCATATATTGGTAAACCAATTGATATTGAAGTATTAAAATAAATGATCATATGATTTTCTAAAAAGGCTTACATATTCAATCCAGTTTAAATTTCTTACTTTTGGGCTTACTTAACCTAATAAAAGAGTAATCAAAATGAAAAAAATCATATACATTACTGCTTATATCCTAGCCCTAGGGTCTGTAGCTTGTGGAAGTGATGACGATGGTATCAATTGTACTGATGCAGAAAAAGCAGTAGGCAATACAGCAATGAAGTTTAATGACGATGCTACTAAAGAAACATGTGGAGCTTATAAAGTGGCATTAGAAGATGTTATAAACAATAATTGTTCTACTACAGAGGAAGAACTAAAAATATATAGACTAGAACTAAAACGTATAGGAGACTGTACTTTACCTGGTATAGTATGTTTATCATGTACTAATAGTGGTATAACGATTTTAGTTTGTAGAGGTCCTAATGGAAATGCATTCATTAAAGAAAAAGATATTGGAGTTCCTTTTGAGCGTTATGTAGAACTTTCTAATTGTAAGAAATTGTAATTTTTCTATTACACTTTAAAACTTCGTAAAAAAAAAGCTGAATAGTATACAATAACAACATTAATTAACATAATTATTTGTTAATTAATAGTGGTGAATTTATATTAGCACCTATTAAATTTATTTTAATTAAGTAAAAATGAAAAAAATTATATCTGTAGTAGTATTTTCTCTTTTTGTAGGATTTACTGCTTGTAGTAGCGATGATGATAATGGTAATTGCAAACAATGTGCAAATGGACCAGTGAGTATTGAAGTATGTGATAATGGAGATGGAACGTTTAGTGTAGAAGGAGGTACAGCTCAGAAAATCCCAGAAGGATCAACTTTTGAAAATCAATTTAATGCAGCATGCTCTCAGATAGGAGCAAATTAATATAAAATATATCATGTTAAAGAAAAAAGGTGATCTTCTGATCACCTTTTTTCTTTAACATATTTTTTCTCTACCCCCTTGTTTTGCTTGCTCCCATGCTAATAAAGAATCTTCTGTAAATTCATTGATATACGAGTATTAATCATCAAATAACTCAATATCCAGACTCTTGTAGAAAAACCCTTTTTCTTTATTATGTAGTGAGAAATGTAGCTTACCTTTAAGACTATCACTTATTTTTGAAATAGCCCATTTTTTGGAGTTATTGTTTATTGGGATATTATATATTTTAAATTTGCTAATTTCTTGCACTTTATTGTTTATTAGTGAATCTAAAATTTCATTTTTAAGCTTGATTTGATATCCGTAGTACGTGTTAAAAGAGTCTTTTGTCATAGGTTTAACTAAAAACTCGTTTTCGTAATAGAGAGAATCTTTATACTTAAAAATTCTATAATGTCTATAATTTATCCCCTTAGGATGTAAACCAACTTTATATCTGTCAATTTTTAAAGGATATTTTGTAGGGTTATTTATGATTATAGTTTTTGGAAAACATAAATATATAAAGGTGCTATCTTCTTTTTTTGTTCCATGTAATATTTTTAATGGTAAATCTAATTTCTTAGTTGTAAATTCTATTTCCTTTTGAGAATTAGATCTACAAGTAACTAAAAATAATGCCGTTAATAATACTATTTTGTTCATCATATAAATATTGGGCTAATATCAATATTATATTTCCTTTCATTTTTTGAATCATAATATTTAAACCATATTTTACCCTTTATATCGTCTGTTATTTTCGATCTAATAAAACTTTTTATTTTTTGATTTAAACGGATATCATAAACAGTATATTGAGAATCAAATACTCCTTGCTTTTTTGCATTTGAAATAATCAATGAAAGGTCTAAATTATCGAGACTAATCCGATATCCAGTATATATGTCTATAATTTTTGTTGAGTTACGAATAACCTTAAAGTTTTGTTCGAAATTAATAATCTCTTTATCAAAAGTTTTGAGATGATATTGTATAAAACTTGTTCCTTTTGCTCCTTGGTTTCCAAGTAAAGTTTCAATTTGTGTTATGTCATAAGTGTTAGGATTTCTTATAGTAATCAATTGAGGGAAATATAAATAACCAATAGTTGCTCCTTTTTTTTCTCCTATAATTACTAGTTTTAGAGGAAGTTTAGATTTGTTATTTGTTATTTGTAATGTTTGACTTGTTGTTACACAGCTAGTAAGAATAAGAAATAGGAGTATTATTTTGATATATATTTTTATTACCATTGCAAGAATATTGAATCAATTAAATATTTTTTTCTAGAGTCATTTTTAATATAATAAAATATTGTGTAATGGCTCTCAGAGGATAAATCTTCTTTTTCGTTAATAAATTGTTGAAATGAATTTATTTCATTGTTTAAAAGTTTTTTATATACATTTTGAGGTACATCCTGTCTAAATCCTAGCTCCAACATCTTCGCTCCTTGCGAATGTTGTACATAGGCAAGTGCTTTTTCTCTACCCCCTTGTTTTGCTTGCTCCCATGCTAATAAAGAATCTTCTGTAAACTCATTGATACACGAGTATTAATCATCAAATAACTCAATATCTAGACTCTTGTAGAAAAACCCTTTTTCTTTATTATGTAGTGAGAAATGTAGCTTACCTTTAAGACTATCACTTATTTTTGAAATAGCCCATTTTTTTATGGTATCATTTATATAAATATCATAAACACTAAATCCTTGTAAAATCTGACTTTCTTTTTTATTTTTAATGAATACATCTAGTTTTTCATTCAACACCTTTAATAAGTAACCATGATATAAAATAAAAGTTTTTGTTTCATTGTTATTAAGAGTTATATCTTTTTTAATTATCAATTTATTTGTGTACTCATAAGTTTTATAATGAAGTATATCAATATTTTTGTGATGCTGTCCAACATGATAATTATGGATTTTATTTTTAATATTTGGTTGATTTTCTATGTAAATCTTTTTAGGAAAACATAAATAGATATATGAGGAGTCATTTTCTTGAGAGTTGTAAATTAACTTTAAAGGAAGGTTTGTTCGTTTTTGTAAAATAGCCACATCATTCTGAGCACTTGTAGAACCACATGCTATTAAAATTATGTATATAAAAATAAAATAAATTGTTTTTTTCATCGCATAAATATTGAGTCAATTAAGTATTTATTTCTACCATTTTCTTCTTTGATATAGTAAAAATAGGTATAATAATTATTAGCTTTATTTGCTGTTACTATTGATGGGAAATTTTCAAGTTCATCGAACGTTTTAATGTTATTTTGTAAAAACTTTTCATGAGCTTCTTGGCTTACAAATTCTACTGCGCCTAGTTGAATCATCTTCGCTCCTTGCGAGTTTTGTACATAGGCAAGTGCTTTTTCTCTACCCCCTTGTTTTGCTTGCTCCCATGCTAATAAAGAATCTTCTGTAAATGTTTTACTATTTGTTAAACATAACCGCTTAATATTAAAAGCTAAAAACGAATTTTTTCGTATTGATAAAATTGATGTTTCTTTTTCTTATCGACAATATTAAAAAGAAGATAACCTTTTAAACTATCTGGAATTATGCTGTTTATAATTATATGACTTTCTTTAGTGTTTTTTAATAGATAGGATTGATATTCTGATTTTTTTTTAACTGAATCTTTTTTAACTAAATGATTATTGATAATTTTTTTCTTGTGAGCCAAAGAAATTAAATTTCTATATTGTATTACTAATTCTAATTCATATTTTGTGTTTTTTTTAAATGTAAAATCTCTAATTTTAATGCGCTTATTTTTATGATAAGTGAAAACTGCATAACCTAAACCTCTATTACTATTTTGTCCAAAAAGAGTATCGTTAGAAAACGCAATGTTTTTTGGAGAATTAGATACTTTATTGTTTTGTAGTAATATTTTTTTAGAAACTTCCATAATTACATTAACAGTGTCTAGATCGATTAGATAATCGTTCTTCATAAAAGTTATTCTAAAATCTTTATCATTTTTTAAATAATCTATTTTTATTCTTTCCTTTTCTTGTGTACAAGTAAAGAAAGTAAATAGTATAAATATTATTATTTTGTTCATTACCTTAAAATTATTGAATCTATTATATATTTCTTTCTTCCATTTTTCTCTTTTACATAATAAAAACAAGTATAATAGTTTTTATTATTATCTTCTGGATTTGGACTATAATCATAAAATTCTTTAAATGTTTTAAATTTATTATTCAAGAGCATTTCATATTGTGATTGACTTATATATTCAATAAAATCTAAGCCTAACATCTTAGCTCCATCATTTTGAGTTTGTACCCATGCTAGTGCAGAATTAAGTCCCCCTTGTTTTGCTTGCTCCCATGCTAATAAAGAATCTTCTGTAAACTCATTGATAATCTCATTAACTACTTTGGTACTGATTACATCTGCAACCATAAAGAGAGGTGTTAATGCTCCAAAACTGGGGATGCTTTTTATAGCACTTATTAATCCCATAGCACTGACTACAGATGATGGTTTAGGGATTTGTAGCCCTTCTTCTGGGGTTTTAAAAATACTGGTTACAGTCTTAGTAGCATTGATAAAATCGAGTATTTTTATTGCTTTTCTAATTCCTTTTAATGCGATAACCCCCGCGTTTTTTAGATCTCGATGATTAAAATAGTCGCTAAACTTCTTTTTGGTCATAGTCTCGAACTCTGATACTGTATCAAAACTGGCTTTACCTTTGATAATAAAGTTACTAGACTCTGTTGTTGTATAACCATATCGCATACTTTGGTTCGTGTCCCAAGAGACACGCTCATAGAGTAGTTGTTTCTTTATAGTATTTATAGACGAGAGTGTTTGCGTCTCTGTTATACGAATTGTATTGATAAAAAAACTACTTATATAAGGATTAGGCACTATTTCTGTAGCCATTTTCTCCACCATTTTAAAAGCAAATATAATCAACTTACCATCATTAGTATAAAACTCTGGTAAACCTGTGCCTACTGTAATGGGTTTGATGAACAGGTCTTGGTCATTATACCCTACACGTAGGTAATCGCTTTTACTTCTAGGGAGTTCTTTTTTATAGTATTACTTAAGTTTCCAAACTCTACGGTGTGATCAAAAGAAAATGAATCATCGTGGTCATCATATCGAATTGATAGTCGTTCATTTATAGCTCTTCTATCTTCTTATGGATTTCTTTTTCTGGATATTGTTTGTTGTATTTATTATTTTGACTACCAAAAAATACGGGTACGTGTTCGGCGGGTGTAGTATCATAATCATTAATAATTGTTGTACCTAATGTTGAAAGACGTTTTAAATTTGGTAAGTTTTTTACAAATTTGATGCTTTCAAGGTTTTTGCAATCTAGTAACTCCAGTTCTTTTAGTTTTTTAAGTTCTCCAATGGGGCTAAAGTCTTTTAGTTTCCAACAAATATCAAACTCTAAATGCTTAAGGTTTTGTAATGCTGTAATGTCTGAAATATCCGTAAGACTTCGTACACCTCCAAAAGATATACGTTCTAAATTGGTTAGCATTTCGATGCCCTTTAAAGATTTGATTTTAGAACGGGTTACACTCAACCCTTTTAGATTGGTAAGCCCACTTAATTTTGTAAGATCTTTTTCGTCAAAGTCTGCAACGTACAAAACTTCTAAATCTGTATCGTTTAGAGCTTCTATATTAATGATATGCTTTTTTGACCAGACACTCAAATTTAAAGAATAAAGGCTTTTTGGTAGTCTTGAGCAATCTAGTATAAAATCTGTATCTCGATATAGCGAAATTACTAAGCCTTCTAAATTCTGAAATTCATATATGAATGAATTATCTCGATCACCACCCGATTTATTTCCAATATCAAGATTCTTAACATCCTTAAATTGTATTATGAATTTTTCAATAAAACTTTTTTCATAATTACTCCCTGACAATCTTACCACATATTTATTTTCTAAATATTCTGGTTTAATATTATCTAAATCGGAATTGGGTTTAACCATTAGATAAGGTTCATTTGGTACGCTTGTTTGTAAATACATATCAATTCAATATTACGGGTTCAAATTCTGTTGGCAAATCCCAACGCTTAGCAAGTTCTCTAGCTTTCTTTTTCAATGCTTCTACGCCTATATCAGTTTTTAAATCATATCTACCTCCCACAGGGTTAACCTTATTCAATAGATTGTGAAATCCTTTGCTTCCTTTTCTTGAAATATCACCTCCATATTTTTCTAAAATAATAAACTGTTCATATATTTCACGTTCTTGCTTGGTAGAACCTTTCATTTTATGAACTATACCTCCTATTACTTCTAGGGAGTTCTTTTTTTATAGTATTACCTAAGTTTCCAAACTCTACGGTGTGATCAAAAGAAAATGCATCATCGTGGTCGTCATATCGAATTGATAGTCGTTCATTTATAGCTCTTCTATCTTCTTATGGATTTCTTTTTCTGGATATTGTTTGTTGTATTTATTATGCTGACTACCAAAAAATACGGGTACGTGTTCAGCGGGTGTAGTATCATAATCATTAATAATGGTTGTACCCAATGTATTTAATGATTTGAGATTAGGCATATCACTTACAAATTTGATTGATTCCAAATTTTTACAATCAATAATTTCAAGCTGTTTAAGGTTTTTTAATTTCCCTATTGGGCTAAAATCTGCCATTTTCCAACACGTATTTATTTCTAAATATTTAAGGTTTTGTAATGCTGCAATTTGGCTAATATCGGTAAGAGAACGATGTGCGCTAATTTCCAATTTTTCAAGATTGGTAAGATGCTGAATCCCCTCCAAAGATTTCATTTTACCGGCTATTGTCCTAAATTCTTTGATTGAGGTTAAGCAACTTAAAGCCGTCATATCTTTTTCAGTATAATCAGAAACCGATAGTTTTTGTAACGATTTTTGATAACAAATATTTTTTAAATATTTTTTCTGATACCCAAAACCAAGAAATTTTAAAGGTGCTATTTTAGAAAAATCTACAACAGTTGGTACATCAGAATAAAATCGTAAAATTAAATTCTCTAAACTTTCCAAGCTATATAAAAATTCATTTTCTCCTTCTAATCCGTTGCAAAATCTTAACTCTTTTACATTAGCAAATTCTTTAACAAATAATTCCAATTCGTTAGTGCTAAAATCACCATTAAGTCGGATTGTATATTTAGAATCTTTATATTCATCCTTTACAAAGACTAAGTCTGAACCTTTATTAATTTCCAAATAAACATCCCCTAATGGATTTTTTTTCAACTTCATAATAAATATCTTTTAAAAATCTATATTAGAAAATTCTTTAGGTAAATTCCAATGATCTGCTATTTCTTCCGCTTTCTTGTAAAATTCTTCTAAGCCTTTTTTTGATTTCAAATCAAATCTACCTCCTACTGGATTCACTTTGTTAATTAATTTCCCTAAATCTTTCCATTCTTCAGTATATTTTTTAAAGATAACATATTGCTCATAAATCTCTCGCTGTTCTTTTGTAGAGCCTGCCATTTTATATAAAATCTCATTACCAACCTTAGTAAGTTTATTCAATTTACCCCTTTTTCCAAAATGTCTTCTTATTCTGGTAATTACATTTTCAGACTGACCAATATAACCTTTTAAATCCTCTCCATTTTTAACAATTAAATCATAAATCCCTTTGTTATCAACTACTTTACTTAGTTTTTTTGCTTGTTTAGCAATAGTTGCAGCGACTCCAAACCCTGGTACCATTGCTGCAAAACTGAGTGCTGCATCGCCATAATTACCTCTTGCTAATGATATACATCCATTGGCTAAATCAGCAATTTCTCCAAGACCAGGAACAAGCCCCGCAATATCTAATCCTGTTTGTAAGCTATCTGCCCAATCATCCCATGTGGTAGGTGCGCCTCCATTATCTTCTGCATCGTATTTGCTAATTTCTTGCCATGTTACCGTCTGATCTCGTGTTACTTTGGGTAGGTTTTTAAATTCTGGATTACTACGATCAACAGTATCAGCTACTTGTAAGTCCGAAAAATCTACATTAGGAAATAGACGTTGTGCATCTGCTAAAGAGCCCTCAAAAGTACCTAGTGAGTTATCGTAGAAAAATACGTCTTCGCCCCGTGATGAAATTTCAGATTTTAACTGACTTACTAGTATCGTCCCTCTGTCGGTAACCTTGGCAGTAGTAGAGCGTTTTACTTGTGCAACAGTTTCGCCTACTACAATAGCTTGGTGATTGATATGTAGTAAGCCTTTACCATCATCATCGGTATAGGTGATATTGGTCTGTACGGGCTTGTCTACGACATCACCTCCGCCAAGCTGTACTTTCATACTTGTTTGGCTAACGACCTTACCCCTATGTATGATCTTAATCGTATTCTTACCGTATTGATTCTTATAGTTATTGCTCATCTTTGTAGTTTTCTGAGATTACTTCTAATGGAATTTTTTCTTCATCGATATTAATTGTATAGTCTTTGATGATGTTATCTTGTAAGCGTTTACTACGATATAAAAGTGGCACTTCGAATTTAGAAAGATCAATATCTATAGTTTCGTTAACCATATGTTCTGATTTGATAACGCAATATATTTCGTGTCCTCGTTGGTATTGATCGAGTTCTACGTCGTTACGATCAGTGATGTACTGTTTAATGATCCTTGGATTTAGCTCTTCTGCTTGCTGTATAGGTTCATTTCTTGTATTAGGATCTTTTATACGCCACCACTTAGAGGTAATGACCTCTCCATTACGGATTACGGTGGCAGCTGATAGTGTTAGAGTATAGATTGCTCCATCGTATCCACCATCTTGATACTCTAGGCGAGTACAGTAGGTATCCCATAGCTCTAGGGTTTTAAACATTGTAGTACCTTGTATGGATTGGGTTTCTATCTTACATTCTTTTCGCATGGTGGGGGATAGTGCCCAATTGTCGAATAGGTGTGTCCATCTGCCTATATCGGGGACTACTAATTGATAGATGCCACTGCCGTATGGTATACTAGAGGGCATGCCGTTATAATTGGTTTGTTGTTGTATGATTTCTCTATATGCTAGTACGGGTAGGCTATGACCGTCTATATAGAATCTAGTAGTGTGCAGTGTAGACATTGCTGTTTTTTGGTTAGGTTTATAAGAGATATTGGTATTGGTTTATAAAGCTTTGATCATTAGGGTGCGTCTTTTTGACGTTCCTGAGCGTCTTTTTGACGAAGTGTTTGGCTGGGTTTGCTTATTTTTTAACCCTTTGGGTTAAAATTTCGACTAAATGTGTTGAAATTTTAACAACAAAGGTTAATTTTTTAATACAGTAAGCTAAAAACTTCGTTTTTTTTGCTAAACGGAACGTCTTTTTGACCCAGCAGAGCGTATATCTTGCTAAGTGGAGGGTTACTCCTCTGGTTCGGTATTGATTTTTTTGGTACGGGCAAAGAACTGCTTAAGTTCTACTACTTTTTCTGTAGATCCTGCCTTACCTGCATCTATGCTATACTGTGAGTAATGTTTTTTTTTCGGTTAGGGCAGATAGCTTGTCTATAAAAATGGACTCTAGCTGTGTTACTAGATGTTCTGCTTTTTGTCTTTCCTCTTGGGGAAGTAAATCTTCGACAACATTTCTCATGTAATATTGATTTTTGTGTAAATTAGTAATGATTGTATTAAGTGGTTATTACTATGTATATTCTACCTCAAAAATAAGAGATTATACTAGAATAGAAAATCTTTTTTACACTATGGGGAAAATTCCCTTAAACGGAATATGCTGATTTTCTATTAGATAAAAATGATTGTGTAGCGTATTGTGAAGTATGTGATAATGGAGATGGAACGTTTAGTGTAGAAGGAGGTACAGCTCAGAAAATCCCAGAAGGATCAATTTTTGAAAATCAATTTAATGTAGCATGCCCTCAGATAGGAGCAAATTAATATAAAATATATCATGTTAAAGAAAAAGGTGATCTTCTGATCACCTTTTTTCTTTGATAACATATAGATAAACAGGAAAGTGGTCGCTATACCCACCTGTAAAAGTACCATTAGCAAAACTACGAAATGGATACCCTTTATACTTACCTCTGGGAGTCATTAAATATTCTGGATTGAACACACTAGCAGTATAATATCTATATGAGGAATACTCTGGTTTTACGAGTTCTGAAGAAATAATAATTTGATCAAATAGACTCCATTGATCTCTCCAGGCTAAAGATCCGATGCCTTTTTTAGCCATTTTTTCCATAGGATTATATAGTGTTTTTATACCCAAGTCTTTTTTATACTGTTTTGCCCCTAGTACTTTTTTAATACTCTTGTTATTAGGATTATCATTAAGATCTCCCATCGTAATAATTTTTGCATATGGATTAATAGCAAACAGAGAGTCCATAATTTTTATATTTAATGCAGCTGCTTTTTCTCTTTTGTATCTACTTTTTGCTTCTCCACCTCTTCTAGATGGCCAATGATTGACGATGATATGGATCAAATCCCCATCGAGATAACCACTCACTACTAATTGATCTCTGGTATATACACGTTTAGACGTTTTTTGATCATAGATTAGTAATGGATAAGTACTCGTATGTTCTGGTTTAAATAATGCTTTTTGATACAATAGCGCTACATCAATCCCTCTTCTATCTGGCGAATCAAAATGAATAATACCGTATTCTTTAGGTTGTAATAGAGAGTCATTTAGAAGATCTTCTAAGACTTTTCTATTTTCTATTTCGGCAACACCTATAATAGCAGGAGAATTGTTACTCATATCTTTTCCTATTTCTGAGATTACACTAGCCATGTTTTTTACCTTTTGTGTGTATATATCATAGGTCCAATGATCTTTTCCATTTGGAGTTCTATCATCATCATATGTTATAGGATCATCTTCTGGATCAAAAAGATTTTCGAGATTATAAAAAGCAATAGTATGAATCTTATACTCCTTTTTTTTCTGAGCAAAAACAAAGAATGGAAATAACATTATAATAGTAAGAATATATGTACTTCTTAACATAAAACGGGTTGTTTAGAATTGTTAATTAATTGCAAAGATTAATTTTTCCAGTTTCAAAAAATGAAACTGTGATGTTTTATACTTGCCATATTATTAACATATCATTATTATTTTATGAACTATTATCCTTTTATATTACCATATATCATACTATTTCTATTTTTTTCTATGTCTACATTAGATGCACAACAGACAGGAATAAAAGGAAAAATTGTTGATAAGATTACAGGAGAGAAGCTTATTGCAGTTACTATTTTAATCAAAGAATCAAGTATTTCTACACATACTAATGCTGCAGGAGAGTTCGAATTTAATACTAATACTCTTCCTTTAGGAGAACAGATACTAGTATTATCAAAACAAGGATTTATTAGTAAACGTTTTCCTATTGTTATTAATAAGGGAAGTATTTTAGATCTTAAGAAAATAGGGCTAGAGTTTGATTTTACTATAGAGCAGCAGATAGGAACCATTAATCTTTCTGATTATGAACTAGATGATAATACTAATACATCTTTTAGTCCAGCGGCATTGTTGCAATCTACAAAAGATGTTTTTTTTAATGCTGCGGCATATGATTTTAGTGCTACATTTTTTCGTCCTAGAGGCTTAGGAAGTGAAAATGGAAAAATCCTGATTAATGGAGTAGAAATGAATAAACTTTTTAATGGTCGTCCACAATGGGGAGATTGGGGAGGGCTCAATGATGTGCAGCGTAATCGAGAGTTTTCTGAAGGAATTTCAGAGAATGAATATACTTTTGGGGGTCTTTCAGGGACTTCTAATATCATTATGAGGGCTTCTCAGTATAGAAAAGTAAGCAAAATATCGTATGCATATTCTAACCGAAGTTATCAGGGAAAAATTATGGCGACATATAATTCCGGAATTACAAAAAATGGGTGGGCATTTTCTACATCCTTGGCTCGAAGATACGGCAATAGTGGTTTTGTAGAAGGTACTGTATATGATGCTAATTCATTTTTTATTTCGGTAGAAAAGAGATTGGGAAAAAAACATAGCCTAAACTTTGTAGGTTTTTATACTCCAAACCGAAGAGGAAGATCTACAGCAATTACAAAAGAAGTATTTGATCTTAAAGGAAACACATATAATCCCAATTGGGGATATCAGAATGGTACAATAAGAAATGCTAGAGAACGAAAAATAAAAGAACCTATTTTAATGCTCAATCACTATTGGGATATCTCAAAGAATACTCATTTACAGACTAATATAGTATTTCAGACAGGGAGCATTGCAAACAGTAGAATTGATACTGGAGGTAGTGATTTAATACTAGATCCAAATGGTCAACAAACTTATATCGGAGGGGGTAGAAGTGCAGATACTAATCCTGCACATACAGATAATTTACCAAGCTCTTTTTTAGCTGATACTAATCCAACTCCGTTACAGTATCAAAGTGCTTTTTTAGCACAACAAAATTTAATTGATAATGGACAACTACAATGGGATAGGCTCATAGAAACAAATCAACAAAATACAAAACTAGGTACTAATGCAACATATATATTGTATGATGATAGAACAGATGATACCCAGCTACAAGGAGGAATAATTCTTAATACCCAATTTAATAAAACAATTTCGTTTACTACAGCGCTTAATTATAGGAATCTAAAAAGTGAAAACTTTGCAGAAGTAGCAGATCTTCTAGGAGGTACTGGTTTTTTAGATATTGATATATATGCATTAGGAACTAAAGGGTTTACTACTTCTGATTTAATAAATAGAGCGCAGAGTGATTTACGTAACCCTAATCGTATCGTTACTGTAGGTGACCGGTATGATTATAATTACGAGGTAGTAGCAACTACAATTAATGGTTTTGCTCAGGGGCAATTTAGATTTAAGAGAGTTGATTCTTTTATAGGGGCAACTATTTCTAAAACCTCATACCAAAGAAACGGTTTGTTCGAGAATGGATATTTTCCTGAGAATGCATCTTTAGGAAAGAGTGAGCTAATAGATTTTACGAATTATGGAATAAAAGGAGGAGTAACGTTTACGATTAATGGGCATAATTTTATAACGTTTCATGGTGCTTATTTTACTAAAGCGCCTACAATTCGTAATGCATTCATAAATGCAAGGCAAAGTAATACTACTGTAGCACAACTACTAGGCGGAACACAGGAAAGTCAACATATACAGTCCATAGATGCCAGTTATGTATTTCGGTCTCCTAAGATAAAAGCCAAATTAACAGGGTATTATACTAAGGTGCTTGATGCAACTAATATTTCGTTCTTTTTTACAGAAGCTATCTCGGGATCTGATACAGGTTTTGTACAAGAAATACTAACAGATATAGATAAACGGTATGTAGGAGGTGAATTAGGAATCGAATATCAGGTTACACCTACTATAAAATTGAAAGGTGTTGGAGCATTAGGTAGTTATATGTTTGATAATAATCCAGATTTAGTATTAGCAAGTACTAGTGAAGCTTTTGTAGATTATCAAGGAGTACGCAGTTTTGGAAAATCATCATTAGATGGGTATCATATTGCAGGAGGACCTGAGCGTGTTGCACAGTTAGGTTTTGAGTATCGTGATCCTGATTTTTGGTGGTTTGGAGCGACTACTAATTATTTTTCTAATGCCTATATTAATGTAAGTCCTTTTGGGAGAACTACTAATTTTTATAAAGATACCGATGGATTATCTTTTAATGATTATGATGAGAGTATTGCAAAAAATCTTTTACAACAAGAACAGTTAGAGGATTATTTTTTAGTAAATATAGTAGGGGGTAAGTCTTGGAGAATTAAGAAATACTACGTTGGTGTTTTTGCTTCGATACAGAATGTTTTGGATCAAAACTATAGAACAGGAGGGTTTGAACAAGCCAGAAATGCCAATTATAGACTAGCATTAGAAGAGTCACAGCGTGATACTCCTGTTTTTGGTTCAAAATATTTTTATGGATTTGGAACCTCCTATTTTCTTTCTCTTTATGTAAGACTTTGAGATTAAATGTTTAAACCTCACAGGTCTTTAAGACCTATGAGTATAGTTAACTTGAATAATATAAAATATTGATAACCAAATACTTATGTTTTAACTCGTTTTTATGGGTTAAACATAGGTTAAATAATTAATCAATTTTCTACTATTATGAACTCTATTTTTGCGCCTATAAATATACATCAAATCACAGACCATAGTACGAAATTTTTATCAATACTTATCTGGTGAAAAAAAAAT
>NZ_AVQK01000034.1 GCF_001401755.1 Aquimarina longa SW024 | reverse complement strand
CTTCCTGAGTTGACATTACAGTATGCTGATTATGCTTTATGGCAACGTTCTTATGTTGATGGATCGGTGTTAGATACTCAGTTATCGTATTGGGAGGAGAAGTTATCTGATGTTTCTCCATTAGTTTTACCTACGGATTATGCTCGTCCTTCTGTACAGAGTAGTGAGGGTTGTGGTCTTGAATTTGAGTTAGACAAGGAGTTGTGTGTTGATTTGGCATTGTTAAGTAAGCAAGAGGGAGTTACAATGTTTATGTTATTGCTATCAGGCTTTAAGGTCTTGTTATCACGATATAGTGGTCAGGATGATATTTGTGTAGGTACTCCTATTGCCAATAGAACACAATCGGATTTAGAGGGTATGATTGGTTTCTTTGTCAATACATTAGCCTTACGTAGTGATTTAAGTGGAGATCCAACGTTTAGGGAGGTATTATCTCGTGTTAAGGAAACAACCTTAGGAGGGTATAACAATCAACTAGCCTCTTTTGAGAAAGTGGTAAGTAATGTTGTAAAGACTCGTGATATGAGTACGTCTCCTTTGTTTCAGGTTATGTTTGTATTACAAAATACTCCAGAAGATGAAGATATTGAATTAGAAGGAGTAACTATAGAACCTTATGAGCATGGAGTAAATACTTCACAATTTGATCTAACTCTTAGTGTTGAGGAAAGTGAGTCAGGTATTGACTTAGGAATAGTGTACAGTACTGCTTTATTTACAGAAGCTACGATACGCCGTATGTTGGTTCATTATCAAGAATTATTACGTAGTATTGTAGATGATGTTACTCAGAATATTAGTTCTTTATCGATGTTAACATTGACAGAAGAAAATGAACTATTAGAGCTATTCAATGCTACAGATGTTGCTTATCGATCAGATATGACCTTGATAGATTTATTTGAAAATCAAGTTCATAATTCTCCGGATAGTATTGCATTAGTTTTTGAAAATAAAGAATTGACTTATAAAGATTTAGATGAATTATCTAATCGCTTATCGAATTATTTATTATCGACTAATGATATTGTTTTAGAAGATTTAATAGGAGTTAGGCTAGAGCGTAGCGAATGGCTAGTTGTATCATTATTAGCGATTTTAAAATCAGGGGGTGCTTATGTACCTATAGATCCAAATTACCCTGCTGATCGTATTTCTTATATAGAATCAGATAGTGGATGTAAAGTGATTATAGATGATTCATTTTTGGATGTTTTTAAATCAGAAATGACTTCATATTCTAAAGAGTTACCTGTAATAGATATAACTATTGATAATCTGGCATATGTTATTTATACTTCTGGTTCTACAGGTAAACCAAAAGGAGTATTAATAGAGCATAAAGGCATTATTAATACAGTTTATTCACAGATAGATATTTTTGGTATTACTTCAGACTCTAATTGTCTTCAGTTTGCGAGTCAAAGTTTTGATGCTTCCATCTCAGAAATATTGACCTCTATTTTAGGAGGAGGTAGTTTATTTATTATCCCCGAGGATAAGAAATCAGACATAGATTATTTTGTGAATTTTATAAATAGTAATAAAATTAGTTGTGCAACTTTGCCTCCAGCATTTTTTAGATTATTAGATGTGTCTGATTTAGCAGTTTTAGATACATTGATTACTGCAGGAGAGCAGGCGCCATTATCTCAAGTATTGTCATTTTCTAATCGATTTGGTAGATATATTAATGCATATGGTCCAACAGAAACAAGTATTTGTGCTACTACTTTCGAGGGAGACGATTTTACATCAGTGGTTCCTATAGGAAAACCTATATCTAATACTAGTATCTATATATTGGATACGAATCAACAGTTACTTCCCATAGGAGCTGTAGGAGAATTATGTGTTGGAGGGTCAGGATTAGCTAGAGGTTATCTGAATAGAGAAGATTTAACAGAGGAGAAGTTTGTAGAGAATCCTTTTGTTAAAGGAGAACGTATGTATAAGACCGGAGATTTGGCTCGTTGGCTTGCTAATGGCACTATAGAGTTTGTCGGCAGAATAGATGATCAGGTAAAGGTTCGTGGATATCGTGTAGAACTAGGTGAGATAGAGAGTGTTTTATTATCTCATCCATCTATTATGAGTAGTTGTGTTGTAGCTAAAGGAGATAGTTCGGAGAATAATAGATTGATAGGTTATATTGTCTCAGAAGATGATTTGGATAAAGAAATAGTACAAGACTATTTAAAGAATAGTCTTCCAGAGTATATGGTTCCGCAATTATGGGTTAATTTGGATATAATGCCACTAACCACTAATGGTAAGATAGATAGGAAATCATTACCAGATCCAGATATGACTACCTTATCTACCAAGGAGTACGTAGCACCTCGAAATGAAATGGAGGAACAATTAGTAGATATTTGGCAAGAACTATTAAATTTAGATAAAATCGGGATATATGATAATTTCTTTGAATTAGGAGGACACTCATTATTAGTAATACAAATGACTTCTAAGATTAATTTTATATTTAATAGAAATATATCAGTAGCTCATTTATTCGAATACCCAACAATTGCTTCGTTAAATTCCTATATGTCTTCGAGTATAGAATTCGAAAAAGACATCCTTGTAACGTTCAATAAGGAAGGAAATAAGAGACCTATTTTTTGCGCTCCTCCGGGAGGTGGAACAGCTATGACATATATTAGTCTATCAAAAGCACTAGGAGAGAATCAGCCTTTTTATGCTTTTCAGTCTCCTGGTTTAGATGGAATATCCCCAGTCTTAAAAACGATAGAAGAAATGACTGCTTTATTTATTTCCGAAATGCAAAAAGTAGACTCTGAAGGACCTTATCGTTTAGCAGGATATTCTTTTGGATGTACTATAGCTTATGAAATGGCAAAGCAATTACAGCGAAGTGGATTTGAAATTGAAGAACTCATTATCTTAGATGGGGTTGCTCCTGAGGAAGACCTGATAGATTCTTCAGAAGAAGAAGAGTCATTTGGAGATATTATTCTCTATACAATTGATGAAGTTAATCGACTATTAAATACTAATTTTGTTGTAAAGAAATCAGCACTCAAAGGAAAATCTAAAGAAGAGCAATTAGATACGGTTTATAGTTTAATAAAAAGTAATCCAGATCTATTGCATTTAGAAAATCAAATACGTGGTCGTATTGCGGTCTTTACAGCTAATGTAAATGCTATTTTTGATTATTCTCCTCAAACTTTAGTAGAAAAAAATGTACCAATTATAGTATTTAAAACACTTCAAGATGAGGGGCCGGCAGACTTAGGATGGAGTAAATATACGGATCAAGATATTCCAGTATTAGAAGTTTCAGGAACTCATGAGACTATGTTAGAACCTCCTCATGTAAATGAAATTATTACATACTTAAAACAACGCTCTATCCAAGAAGAATATATGGAGGGGGTTTAAAATCAAAAAAATGATGCATTTATATTAGAAATTAATGATAGCTGTTTAAGAAAATAATCAAGCAACTATTTTTTTGAAAAAAAATAGTTTTCATGACTTTTATAAATGCATCCTTACTAGTAATCCAACTATGCTTTTTTTTCAATTTCATTTGTTTGCTAATAACTTATATAGTTTAGGTTAATCAAATTGATCGAGGTGTTGTATAAGTTGATTTTTTTTACAGATTAAATATTAACAGTAAATAAATAAATAAATGAAGAAATATTTAATGTACGCATCGCTAATAATGGTTTCGTTATTTGGTACTGATTTAACAGATTTTGCTTTAAGCGTATGGGTACTTGATCAACCAGAAGGTTCTGTGTCATCTTATGCTATTATTTGGTTTTTTGAAGCTGCTCCTGCCGTTTTTTTAGCTCCGTTTATAGGTAGCTTTGTAGATCGTTGGAACAAAAAGAAGATGATTATCTATGGGCAATTGGTTGCTGCTATAGGAAGTATTCTCCTCATGTTACTTTATAATATAGGAGAATTGCAACCATGGCATATTATGGTAGTGTCGGGAATAGGATCTGTAGCGAGCACTTTTGTTTTTACTGCCTTTTTTGTAGCTACTACAGCTCTAGTTTCTAAAGATAAATTAATAAAAGCTCAAGGGATGACGGCTACTCTATTTGCTATTATAGGTATGGGAGTTCCAATTTTGGCTCCTGTACTGTATAAAATGATAGGGATGAGTAACATATTTTTGATTGATGTAGTTACTTTTTCGATAGCTATACTAGCCTTTTTAATGATCAACTTTGTAGTGGTGGAGCAGTCTGATGAAGAGTTTAGTATGAAAAATGATTGGAAAACAATAAAGAATTTCCTGAAAAAAAGAAAAGCATTGGTTCATTTATTCATCTTTTTCTTTGGGATTAATTTCTTTATGGGGTTAGTGGAAGTTTTATTTACACCATTAATACTAGATTTTTCAGATGAATATGTATTAGGAATTGTTTTAACATGCATTGGTCTTGGAACATTGGTCGGTGGTATTATTATGGGAAGTACATCAAGCTTTAAAAAACCAATTCAAAAAATTACTTATGTTAATATTTTTGTAGGGGTAATTCTTGCACTACTCTGGATAAATGTTGATATATATGTCTTAGCTATTGGTGGAATGTTGGTAATAATGGTAGCTACAATTTCTGATATTATAAACGAAGCATTTTCTCAAACAATTATTCCAGTAAAAATGATGGGACGTTTAGCCGGTTTTGAGGAATTAGTGGTAGGAGGAGCTGGTCCTTTAGCTTTCTTACTATCAGGATTTTTAGTAGATACTTTAAAACATTTTTTAAAAGATTTACCTCCAGAAGTATTGGGTCATTTTCCAGGAACAATTACAACTCCAGCAATAATAGGAGTATTTACAATAGCAGGAATTTCGTTAATTATATTTTCAATTTTATATAGCAGAAGCAAACCAGTAAGTGAGTTAGATAAACTATATAGTTTTGAATTAGAAAAAGAGGCACAGAAAAAAGAAGCAGAAAAAAAGGAATTAGAAAAGATAGCAGAAACAGAAAAGAATGAAGATGTATTAGTATAATCCATACTTCTATATAATATATGGTTATCAATAATCAATAGAGACTCTATAACTTCAAAAGAAAATGTAATAATCAATAATATTTTTTTTTGAAAAAAATAAACAATAAGTATACATTTTTAGTAAATAAATAATGGAAAAACTTCAATCAAAAATAGATGAATTACAATTATTTGAACATATAACTATAGTAGATCATATTACTAGAGATATATTTTATAACGATTTTGTAAATAAAGGAAAACCCGTTGTCATTAGAAATATGACTTCGGATTGGAACGCTTTAAATTGGGATACTGAATATTTCAAATCTAAGGAGAATGGGATAAAAGTGCCTATAAAAATGGGTAAGGTAAAAGAAGGGAGACGAGAGAAAATGTTGTTAAGTACTTATATAGAACTTTTGGATAAATATGAACAAGACTTGAAATTAGGACTTAATACAGAGCCTTTAGGATATTTACATGATATTCCTTTTTTTTATATGTTTCCTGAGTATTTATCAGATATAGCACCTTTTCCTAAAGAACTATTTCCAAAGTGGTATTGGCCAGAATGGCAAAACTACATACAATTTTTTATGGGAGCAACAGGTAGTTTAACCCCATTGCATTTTGATACATTGTTAACTAATAATTTATTTTTTCAGGTTGTAGGGAAAAAGAAATTTATTTTAATTGATATAAATCAAAAAGATGATTGTTATATAGAAGGTTGGAGATGGGCAAAGTTTGATCCTCAAAACCCCGACTATGAGGAATTCCCTAATGCTAAAGGAGTAAAAATTATGGAAGCTGTTTTAAACCCTGGAGACATCTTATATATGCCACCAGGTATGCTTCATCAAGTTCATGGATTAAGTAAATCAATATCTTTTAATATTGATTGGCATACACCCCAAAGTGCAAAAAAAGGAGTTGGAACATTATGGAAAGGAGCACCGAGAAAAAATGTATATTATAATATGTTAGTTTATCTAGGGCTTAGACTTAGAATTCCAGCAAAATATATATTTCCATTTTATAAATCATACCTAAACTATGTCAGTTGATACTAAAAATATAATCTAAGATAATAGAATAAGAATTAAAAATTCTTTTTAAAATAATGTGTAATTAAAAATTAATGAGTAATGAAAGTACCTAGAGTTAAAAGTATAACCGAAGAAAAATTTATAGAAGAACATATCGTATCTAATAAGCCTGTGATTGTAACAGATGCTATGGAGAATTGGGATTTAGAGAAATTTAAACCCGAATATATAAAGAAAGAATTTGGGCATCATAAAGTACAAGTTTATAACGATTTATTTGATTTACAGACCATTCAACCGCTTGAAAAATACATAGATGCTAATTTTTTTAGAAGCGAGAAAGAAGGATTGTCTAAGCAATACATGCGATGGTATACAAAATTAAAAGAAGTTGATTTTTATTGGTCAGACAAAGCTTTTGATTCGTTAAAGAATTTTTGGAGTCAACCCTATTTTGTACCTAGCACATCCTTAGCAGTGCCAAGTACCAAAGGGAGTGATTCAAAGAGTATTACAGAGTATAATTATCCGTATAAAGGATTATTTATTTCAGGAAAAGGCTCAAGAACAAGATTACACAAAGACCCTTTTATGAGTAATGCCGTTTTGTGTCAGTTCTATGGTCAAAAACACTTCTATCTTTATGGTCCAGACAAGCAAAAAAATGTTATGAATAATGGAGATTTTGTAGATGTTAAAAATCCAGACCTTAACAAATTTCCTAGTTTCTCAGATATAACTCATGATTATGAAGATGTATTATCTCCAGGAGAAATTATTTTATTTCCATCAGGTTGGTTTCATGATGTTACTTGTGTATCTGATAGTATATCAATCACTTGGAATTTTGTACATGCCAAGCAATTAGAAACACTATGTAATCATATAAAGAATAATCCAGAAGATGATCAACTAGAAATTCTTAAGTATTTTATAAAAGGAGAAGTCTCTGATACAGCTAGTGCAGAAGAGATTATAAGTTATTTTAGGAAAAAATTTGCGGCTAGTGAGATGACTGCCTAAAAGTTAAATAAAATTTATATTTTCTATAGTGGAGACTTTCTAGTTTCCACTTTTTTTTGATTAGTATCTACTTTTTTAATAATAAGAAACAGATTGATTCTAAGTTTATTACCCATTAAAACTGTAAACCAAAACTAAATAATAATTGATTAAAAAAATATGATAATTGATATGCAACTATTATAAATTCAATTTGTCTATGAGTAAAATGGTAGGAGAGATAAAACCTTCCTTTTTATACCAACTGAATATCAATATAGTATTATGTGTAACAAAAATATGATTAAATAAGTTTTTTATACAAAAACTTTAATACAGTCAAATTCGTAAATACTGTATGTTACTATTATTAATTTAACTCATTAAAACCTAAAAATGAAAAAAACAATTCTCACACTTATTCTATTCACATCCTTTTTATATCAGGCGTCAGCTCAAGAAAAGCATACTATAAGTGGTACTATAAGCGACATAAGTAATGGAGAAACCTTATTCGGAACCTCAGTCTTTTTTAAAGATACAACAATAGGAGTAATTACTAATGAATATGGTTTCTATTCTTTAACAGCTCCAGCAGGTTCATACACATTAGTTATTTCCTATATGGGATATGATGATATCTTTCAGGAAATCACTTTGGATGGTGATAAGAAACTAAATTTTGAGATGGTTACGACATCAGAGGAGCTTGATGAAGTTATTATTACTTCAGAAGAAATAGGGCATGTTAACATTAAAAAACCTGAAATGAGTGTTTCTAAGCTAAAAGCAGGAACAATGAAAAAAATGCCTGTGGTGTTAGGAGAAGTAGATATTATAAAATCAATTCAAACCCTACCAGGAGTAACTAATAGTGGAGAAGGGACTAGTGGATTTAATGTTAGAGGAGGTGCGGTTGATCAAAACCTTATATTATTAGATGAAGCTATCATTTATAATTCTTCTCATTTATTGGGTTTTTTTTCTGTCTTTAACGCTGATGCTATAAAAGATATTAAGTTGTATAAGGGAGGTATTCCTGCACGGTTTGGAGGTAGAGTTTCTTCTGTTTTAGATGTTCGCCAAAAAGATGGGAATAATAAAAAAATAGGTCTTACAGGTGGGGTTGGTATCATCTCTAGTAGATTAGCAGTAGAGGGACCAATGTTTAATAAAAAAGGGTCCTTTTTAGTTGCGGGAAGAGGTTCTTATGCTCATTTATTTATGAGTGGTTTAGAGGATCTAAAAGATAGTAAGGTTAAGTTTTATGATGTTAACCTAAAAACAAACTATAAATTAAGCGAAAACAATAAGCTATATCTTTCGGGATATTTTGGTAGAGATGTGTTTAATTTTGGAAAAAGTTTTGAAAGCTCTTATGGTAATCTATCAGGTAATTTACGTTGGAATCACATTTTTACTGATAAATTATTTTCTAATTTATCTGCTATATATAGTAAATACGACTATGAATTAACTTTAAAATCTTCTGAATTCGATTGGATATCATCGATTAAAAATTATAATCTCAAATATGATCTTAAATATTATGCTAGTAATAATTTTAAATTAGATTTTGGAGGAAACATAATATCCTATGATTTTACTCCTGGTGAAATTAAACCAACATCATCAACTTCGCCAATAAATTATACAAAACTAGATGATAAAAAAGCTTTTGAAACAGGTTTATACATAAGTGCCGAACATAAAATATCGAAGAGATTAACAGCTCAATATGGATTGCGTTATAGTACATTTTCAAGGCAAGGAGGGCAAACATTAAAAAATTATAGAAATGATCAACCTGTGGTGTATAATGAAGATTTAGAAATTTATGAAGAAGGAATAGAGACAGGAGAAACAGTATATAAAAAAGGAAAGACAATAAAAAGCTATGGTAATATAGAACCAAGAATGGGGTTGTCATATCAACTTACAGAATCCTCATCTATAAAAGCAGGATATTCTAGAACAAGTCAATATATACATTTACTATCTAATACGGTTTCTGTAACCCCTTTAGATGTATGGACACCAAGTGGTAAGTTTATTAAACCTCAATTATCAGATCAATATGCGCTAGGGTATTTTAAGAACTTTACAGATAATGTGTATTCACTAGAAGTAGAAGCATATTATAAAACTATAAAAAATAGGTTAGATTATATAGATGGTTCTGATTTAATAGGACAAAATACTATAGAGACAGAAATATTAAATGGAGAAGCTAAAGCATACGGGCTAGAATTTTTATTTAGAAAAAGCAAAGGAAACTTTACAGGATGGTTAGCATATACGATTTCGAAAGCAGAACAAAGAACCTTGGGGGATAATGTTAAAGGTCCTGGTATCAATAATGGAGATTGGTATAATGCAGCTTATGATAGAACTCATGATATTTCTATTACAGGTATTTATAAACTAAATGATAAATGGACTTTCAGTTCTAATTTTGTATTTCAGACTGGTAGACCAGTAACATATCCAAACGCACAATATCAATATGAAGGCCTATCTATTGCGAGTTACTCTAGCAGAAATGCTAATAGATTACCAGCATATCATAGATTAGATATTTCTGCAACTTATAGACCCAATAATAAGCCTCATAGAAGATGGAAAGGAGAATGGGTTTTTGGAATATATAACCTATATGCACGTAGAAATGCAGCATCAATATCTTTTACACAAAACCAAGGAACAGGAGTTAATGAAGCTACAAGGACAGCTGTTTTTGGTTCAATAATACCTTCAGTATCTTATAATTTTAAGTTTTAGGAATGAATAATTCTAAAATAATTCTAAAATAATATTTAAAAAATAAAAAGATGAAAACATATATAATCAGTGTACTTTCGATTGTAATTATTGCTTTTACATCCTGTACAGATGTCGTTAATGTAGATATCCCAAAAACAGATTCAAGACTTGTTATAGAGGCTTCTTTAGATTGGGAAAAAGGAACTTCAGGAAATGTACAAACAATAAAATTAAGCGAATCTACGCCATATTTTGATTCTGTGGTTTACAAAAAAGTAGTTGGCGCTTCAGTAAAGGTAATTAATGATAATGATGGTACAGATTTTATTTTTATAGATCAAAATGATGGTACATATACTATTGCAGACTTTGTTCCTGTATTAAATCAATCATACACTTTAGAGGTTATCTATAATAATGAAACATATATCGCCAAAGAAACCATGACGCCAGTTAGTGATATCTCGAATATCGAACAATCTAAAGATAAAGGAACTGATACAGATGCTATAGAAATTAAGGTCTTTTTTAATGACCCTGTAAATGAAAAAAACTTTTATTTAGTGAAATTTCTTGAACGAGGAGATGTATTACCTTTACTAGGATATGATTCAGATGAATTTACAAATGGGAATGAGAAGAGTTTTGAATTTGAAAAATTAGAAGATAAAAAAAATAAAATAGAAGAGTTTGTTCCAGGAGATATTATTGACATTAAATTATTTGGAGCATCAGAAAGGTATTATAATTATATGCGGTTATTAATTGGGCAGTCAGAAGGTAGTGGGGATGCCTTTAGTACTATTCCAGCTCCGTTGCGTGGTAATTGTATAAATACTACAAATAAAAAGAATTATGCTTTTGGATATTTTAGATTAACTCAATCTGTTAGCAAAACATATACGATTTTATAGTAAATTAAATATCCTTTAAGCAAACAGGAGAGAAAAGGAAAGTTTTTTAAATAAAATAAGTATCTAATTAAAATAAAAAGGGAGCATATAAGTAAGAATTATGTAGGAATATATAAATGAGATTTTTAAGTGGTAAAAGGCTGTCTGTGAGAGGACAGTCTTTTTTTTTAGTATTATTCTTATTTATATGATTTACCTTTGATATCAATTTAGTTAAGTACAAGTAAATATTTTATCATAAAAATGATAGACTTCTTATGATAGATTTATAAAAAACAATATATTTGTCACATAATGACAAGTCATATGAAGGAAACTTTTGGGGAATATATTAAATTATTGAGAACAAAAAATAAGTTTACACTAACCCAGTTAGCTGCTCAATTAGAGCTAGATTCTGCTAACCTGAGTAAAATTGAAAATGGTAAACGTAATTTTGATGAGAAAAAACTCTCTAAATTGGCAGCAATTTTTGACCTTGACACTAAGGAGTTACGTAACGAATATATAAGTGATAAAATGGCTAAACATATTTATCAAATGGATTGTTCTACAGAACTACTTAAAGTTGCAGAAGAAAAAGCAGAATACCGTAAAACGCTAAAAAAATAATATAAATAATGAACAGTATGTTTAACTTATTTATACAATTGAAATAACTATTGGGCACAAAGAATTAGAATTATATTTTCCTACCCAGTAATTCTATTCATTAGTTACCATATTTAGAAATATTTTTAAAGAGAAAATATAGTTTTGATTAGCATATACTATTTTAAACTCTTTATACTAGAAAATACATATTACCCGCTTCTTTTAAGAATATAGCACTTGGCAGTATTTAGAAATCATAAAATACTTGCTTTAGCAAAGGCCGGGAACTCCACTAATTTTATAAGACCATTAAAATAACAAATGAACCTATGAAAATAGACTTAGAAACTCAGGATTTCCCACAATTTAGACTATCTACAAATGAAGATTTAATTTTATTTCTTATTAGAAATGAATTATTAAGTGCTAAACTAATCAATCAATTAAGTATAATAGGATTTGATACTTCTTTTTTTAGCTTTGAACTTGGTATAGCGATTTTATCATTAATGGGCTTTAGAGATAGAACAGATACTTTATGGAAATGGTACCATGATATGTTAGACAGCTATGTTTTAAAGATTAACTTGGATAATCATAATGCTGTTAAAGCTATTATTTTTGATTTTTACGTGGAACTAAGAGTCAAATTATATAATGAACAAAAAAAATAATTTAAACATTTTTAATACATAAGTGAGGTAATCTATTGTTTTTAAAATATTTATTCTATTTTAAACTAAAATGTGATTAGCTGTTTTTTATGATTTAAGATCAATGATTGGTTTAAAAAAAATATTTTTATAAAATTCATAGAATGCTATGTTTTTTATAATTATAGTTGATAAGAATACTTCTTATTAATATAGAATTTTAAAAAAAGAGGTATGCAACGATATTAGTTCTTATAATATGTAGCGTTATTCTACTAAATTATGTAGGTATAATTTGTTAGAAAGATTTTTATTAGTAAGTTAAATTTATAGATAGTACAAGTATGTTGTATTCGTATTTAACTCATAAAGAGAAAAAAGAATATCAAGTTTTGGTACCTATTACCATTCTTTTTTCTCTCAATCTGGAATTCTACTATATAATAATTTCGATTTTAGAGTATAGAAAAAAGCAAAATGTATAGTAAATTAAAGTTGATTGAGTTTAGTGTATGATTGCTATTTTGATTATTTAATTACTCCTGCACAAATTTTTAATCTCAAAATTTTCTTAACAGACTGCATCACTTGCTTTTTATAAGCTGCATTAGTTGTTATTTCTGCAAGAATAGTATCAATGGTTTTTATTTCGTTTTGAGGCATTAGGATTAAATCACAGCCTGCTTTGGAAGCTAATAAAGGTGCATTGTCTAAAATCGTAACAGCTTTCATGATATTAAGAGCATCCGATATAATAACGCCTTTAAATCCCATCTTTTCTTTTAATAAGCCAGTAATAATTTTTCGAGAACAGCTAGATGGTAATCCATTGGTATCATACGTTAGATTATTTTTTATAGTAATATGCGCAATCATTATGGAGAGCACACCGTCTTCAATAATTTTTTTATAGTTATCTACTTCTTGTAATGGACCATCAATATATACACTTTGTTTATGAGTATCACCTTTTACAAGTCCATGACCAGGGAAATGTTTTGCAGTAGCAATAATGCCTCCTTCTTGTGTACATTTTATAAATTGATTTGCTAGTTGAATCACAGTTTCTTTATTATCTCCATAACTTCTAGATTTAATAGCTTCATTGTTAGGGCTAATATCTAGTACAGGAGCATAGTTATGGTGGACACCCATGTCTCTAAGTTCGCGATTTATAATGGTTACAACGGAATCAGATTGTGTTTCATTTTTGATATCAATAGTTTTGCCTACATTTTGTGCTCCTTTAATTCTACTAGAAAATAAACTAGGTTCAGCATCCATACTAAACAGCAGTGGAATGGTTTTATTTTTTGTAGTAATATTGTTAAGCGTAGTAATATTGTCTATATGTTTTTGTTTATGACCTTTTAAAAATACGACACCTCCAATAGCATCTTGCATTGCTAATTTTTGAACTGTAGCTTCGGGTTTACCTATTTCTCCACCAGAAGTGATAATCATTTGAGCTACTTTTTGTCGGTCATTTAATGTGTTATAGATAGAGTCTACAGTATATTCTAATTCAGCATTATAGTTATAAAAATCCTGTAAACTAAACTTCTGTACTTTTTGAGCATAACTAGTTATTGATAGTAATACAAAGCAAAAAGTTAATCGTAAAAAATAATTCATATAAAAATATTAAGCAAGTATTTTGATTTATGTTTAACATTGGATAGGTACTCCATCTAATTGTCCCCATTCACTCCAAGAACCATCATATACTGATCCATTTTGGTGCTCTGTCAGTTCAGTAGCGAGCATGATTATGCAGGCAGTGATTCCTGATCCACATGTAAAGATCAGTTTTTTATTTTCGATATTAAAATTCTTTAGTACTTCTTGTAACTCCGTAGGAGATTTCATTTTTCCATTGTTCAATACTTTGGTGTACGGCAAATTGATTGAGTTCGGAATATGTCCTCCTTTAAGACTTTCTCTGGGTTCTGGTTCTATTGCTTTAAACCTCCCAGAAGAGCGTGCGTCTAGAATTAGGGTAGTTTTAGTATTCATCTCTTGGAGTATACTTTTGGTATTTGAAACGAGCTTAGAGATATAAGTAGCTTTAAAATTACCAAGATGATATACTTGTTGGGATGTATCATCTGTTTCACAAGGTTGTTTAGCGTTTTGCCAAGCAGGAAATCCACCATCTAATACAGCTACGTTTTGATGTCCCATCACTTTAAACATCCACCATACTCTAGGACTAGAGTAGATCCCTAATGTATCATACACTACTATTGTATGATGAGAACTAATCCCTAATGCTTTACAGGCTTCAGCAAAAGCCTCTGGAGAAGGTAACATGTTAGGAATATCAGTGTCTTTGTCAGAGAATGTATTTTTGATATCAAAGAAGCGTGCTCCCTTAATCTTTAAATTTGATTTTTTTTCGTCCTTTTTAGAAGCTATTTTTTTTATTGTTGCATCCAAAAGTACTAGATCAGGATGATCTAAGTGTTCAGAAAGCCAATTGACAGATACGATTGGTTGTACGATTTGTAATGATTTCATAGGTTGATGGGATTATAAAGATGGGAGGGTCATAAATTTATCGAGCATTTTATTGGTTTGTTTAATTAGTTTTTTCTTAAAAAAACCTGTACCGCCAAGCAATTTTCCTTTCCATCCTATAGCCTGAGAAGCCCATCGATGTAGATTAAAATGATCAATATGTTTTATAATTTTACCGTCTTTAAATTCGAATTGCGCATTGATTTTATTATGAACAAGTCTTCCGGTTTTACTGAACTTATACCAAGCTTCCCAGTGTGCTTTCCCAGTGTTTATAGTACTTTCAATCTCAGAAAACTCAATTTTTAGATCCTTCCCATTTTTACATAACATACGCCACATAGCCTTTGCTCTATCCCCTTTTAATTTTCCAAAGGCAGGATCTTCAAAAATAACATCATCATGATAGCATGATAGCATTGCCTCAGCATCACGATTGCTAAGTCCAGTATAGAATATTTCGATAAGCTCTTTCATAAGACTTGTACTAAAATCAGAGGTATGAAGATAAGAATAATTAATCTAGCTTATCCGTAAGTTTTTTAAATACTTTTTTAGGATTTTTATTCTCATATAAAACAGCATGTACAGCATCAATAATAGGTGTTCGCGTAGCTTTTGTAGCATCAAGTTCATAGGCTGTTTTTGCAGCATAATACCCTTCTGCAATCATGCTCATTTCCATTTGAGCACTTTTTACGGTATATCCTTTACCAATCATATTACCAAACATCCTATTACGAGAGAAAACCGAATATCCTGTTACTAATAAATCACCCAAATATGCAGAATCATTAATATTACGTTTCATTTTATGTACTTTTTTGATAAAACGTTTCATCTCACGAATTGCGTTACTCATTAAAACACTTTGAAAATTATCACCATATCCAAGTCCATGTGCTATACCTGCTGCGAGGGAGTAGATATTTTTAAGTACTGCTGCATATTCAGTACCGATAATATCATCACTGACCTTACATTTAATATAGTCACTGCACAGATGATTTGCCATAATTTGAGCTTTTTCTTCATCATTAGAGGCAATAGTGAGGTAAGATAAGCGTTCTAATGCAACTTCTTCTGCGTGGCAAGGCCCAGTAATAACCCCAATATTACTAAATGGGATATTATATTGTTCATTAAAATGTTCCCCTACAATGCGACCTGTTTCGGGAACAATACCTTTGATTGCCGAAAAAATCACTTTATCTTCTAAAGAAATTGTGAGTTTAGCCAATTCACTATGTAAAAATGCAGATGGTATTACAAAAATCAGATAATCTGCATACGCAACTACTTCATTTATATCATTAGTAAGTTTAAGCTGTTCATTTTTAAACTCGACAGAGCTTAGATAATTGGGGTTGTGTTGTTGTCTCTTTAAGTGTTCTAAGGCATAGGTACTTCTCATATACCAACCTACTTCATTAAGATTTTCGGTAAGCATTTTTACAATGGCAGTTGCCCAACTACCACCACCGATTACAGCAAATTTTAGCATTTTTTCCATAAAAATATTGTGGCTTCAAAAATAAGAAAATCCAATTCAAAATAAAACCTGATTACTAGTTTGTTATAAGTTTGGCACATGTTTTGGTTTTCAATTAAGTGAAATTGAAAATTCACGAGATATGAAAATGATAAAACTACTTTCGATTATTTTTTTAGGTTTAACCTTATTTGCCTCTTGTTCAGCAGATGTTGTTATCGAAGAAGATGTTTATATAGAAAAAGATATTTATAGAGAAGAACCATCAATTAGTCTTAATACGCTATTGCATACTTATGAAATTTGGTATGTAGATATCGAACGTACAAAGGGAAATGGAGAGCTTCCTTTTTTACAAAAAGCATTTACAGTGTCTTTTCAGAATGGAACATTTCTTGCTAATAATAACTTAGTTGGTATTGGAAGTAATGGCAATGGTTTTGGGCTAGATGTAGGTTTTTATGATACATTTCGGATGGATTTAGATATTAACCATGATATCGATGGATCATATAGGCTTATAGTAACACAGCTTTCTGATAATGAAATAGAATTGTATGATGAAGTCACTAATACTAGTTATTTTTTAATAGGTCATCAACGTAATACTTTTGATTACGATAGGATATTTTATGACAACATTCATTATTTCTTACAAGAGTATGAAACATGGGAAAAAGTTTACACTAGTGAGATTGGAGTACTCAATGAATTTGATAATGAAAACTATTTAAAGTTTGCATATTTTGGATCTGGAGAAAATTTTAAAAGTTCTAAGGACGAAATAGGAATTCCGATTAATGATATTCTCTATGATTATATAGGTAATTATCAAGTAAATGATATTATTAACATTTTTGATAAGAAAACTTTAACACTTGATTACAATTATCTGGACAATGAATTCTTTGAGTTATCCGTTATTAATGACAGTAAAATAGAATTATTTCACCCAGCTTCTGAAACGGTATACCAATTTGTAGGTAGAAGACAGTTGTTGTTTAAGAGTTCCAAGAATGGAAAGCCAACTCAGAATGAAAAGAAAAGAATAAAAAAAGCTGATTTTATGAAGCTTTCAAAATAAATAGTAGTGTATACTTAATAATATAAACTTTTTGGTTGGTTATTTAGTTGGGAATCGCTCTACAAGAGAAATCTTGTTTGAGCGATTTCTTTTTTTTAATACTTTATAATGAGTTCTATTTTTTTTTACCTTTAAAAAGAAAGTAATTATAGGAGCAGGTTAGTTATTTGTGTTAAAGAAGAGGAAATCAATTTAATTTCTATAACTGTAATTTAATTAAGAATTGATTTTTTTGAAATACTTTTCTTAAAAAATTATTCAAAAATTACTTTAGAATAGATCAAAATTTAATTTATCTTCAAAACACATTATCTTTATCTTTTCAAAAAGAAATATACACATGGCATTAGCAATATTAGATTTCGGAATTAAGGAAGCATTACAAGAACTAGGTGTTTCTGAGTATAACAAAGGCACATCAACTGGGTCGAATTGGTATTCTTCTGATGACACAATTTCATCATACTCTCCAGTAGATGGAAAATTGATAGCCAAAGTAGAAACTACTACTGCAGCAGATTATGAAAAAGTAATTCAGACAGCAATGGCAGCTTTTAAAACATGGAGAATACAACCTGCTCCACAGCGTGGAGAGGTGGTAAGACAATTTGGTGAAGAATTACGAAAGTTAAAAGAACCATTAGGGAAGTTAGTTTCTTATGAAATGGGTAAGTCTTATCAAGAAGGTTTAGGAGAAGTACAAGAAATGATTGATATCTGTGATTTTGCCGTAGGATTATCTAGGCAATTACATGGATTAACAATGCATTCAGAACGTCCTGGGCATAGAATGTATGAGCAATATCACCCACTAGGGATTGTTGGAATTATTTCTGCATTTAATTTTCCGGTAGCTGTATGGGCATGGAATACTGCATTGGCTTGGATCTGTGGGGATGTATGTGTATGGAAACCTAGCGAAAAAACACCTCTTTGTGGGATTGCCTGTCAGAATATTATAGCAAAAGTTTTAAAAGATAATAATTTACCAGAAGGACTATCTTGTTTGATTAATGGAGATTATAAAGTAGGAGAGATGATGACTACGGATAAAAGAGTTCCATTAATTTCTGCGACAGGATCTACCCGAATGGGTAAAATTGTAGGAGCAACAGTAGGGCAGCGTCTAGGAAAATCATTGTTAGAGTTAGGAGGTAATAACGCTATTATTGTTACTCCAGATGCAGATATTAAAATGACTGTTATTGGGGCTGTATTTGGTGCGGTAGGAACTGCGGGGCAACGTTGTACTTCGACACGTAGATTGATTATTCATGAGTCTATCTATGATACTGTAAAAAATGCAGTAGTGGCTGCATATGGACAATTAAGAATCGGTAATCCATTAGACGAAAATAATCATGTAGGACCATTAATTGATACTGATGCTGTAAAAGGATATCAAAATGCATTACAAAAAGTAGTAGAACAAGGAGGGAATATTGTGGTAGAAGGAGGCGTACTTTCTGGAGAAGGATATGAAAGTGGTTGTTATGTAAAACCTGCTATTGCAGAGGCTGATAATACTTTTGAAATTGTACAGCACGAAACATTTGCACCCGTACTATATCTTTTAAAATATAGTGGTGATATAGAGCATGCTATCGAGGTTCAGAATGGAGTGGCACAAGGACTTTCTTCAGCAATTATGACTAATAATTTACGAGAAGCAGAACGTTTTCTTTCACATGCAGGGTCTGATTGCGGAATTGCTAATGTTAATATAGGAACCTCTGGAGCAGAGATTGGTGGTGCTTTTGGAGGAGAGAAGGAAACAGGAGGCGGTCGAGAATCAGGATCCGATGCTTGGAAAGTATATATGCGTCGCCAAACGAATACAATAAACTACACTACAGAATTACCATTAGCTCAGGGAATTAAATTTGATCTGTAACAGAAAGATGACCTGATATATAAAAAAGCATCCTATTTTTTATTAGGATGCTTTTTTGTTTATGGACAGACTATTGATTTACTGTTTTTCTGAAAACCAGAAGATAACTGCTACTACAATAAGTATAAACACTACAAAAAAGAATATTTTCCAAAAAGAATAGGGTCTATTTCCTGAGATAGCTCCAGTTTGACCATTAATAAAGAAATTATATTTTTTTCCATTATAGCGATATGCGCTAATATATACCGGAAGCAAAATATGTTTAAAAGTCTCTTCACTTAAGCTCATATCTATATGATGCACTCGCTGTGTATCTCCTCCTATGTGTTGTTTAGCCCATGATATTGCAATACCTTCTGCCTCTTTGGTAGAGGATAGATGACCATCTTTTAATGGGATAGTATACTTTTCGGTAACAAAACCTGCTAAAAAACTAGTATTAAAAGGTTGGAGCGCATCCAGATTCCAGTTTGATAATTTTTTAGGAATTGGATTTTTGTTTTGATGTGATGCTTTGATCAATGTATCATCAACAAAACCATTAACATTTCCGTTTGCAGACGACCACCTTGTTCTTCGTTCTTGTCGAGTTCTTCTAACTGTTTTACCATTTTCTGTAGTTGTATAAGCAACATCGACATAATAATACTCTCCACGCTCTCCTGTATAATTAGCATATAACTGAGCATCAAACGTCCAATATGGTAAGTATAACCCTTTGGTGTTTTGAGGATCTAATGCTGCTTTTTTAAGGTTATTAGGAGCAAACCATAACCCTTTAACCCATTTAGAAAAAATCCGATGTGATTTTTTCTGATCGAATTGAAAAGGAAGTATAGCACCAGGTAAAATCCAATCTTCTTTATATGCATCCTCAATAATCAAGGGCATAGTACAATATACACAGTGCAATGATTTATAATGCTCTTCGATATGCTGATTTGCGCCACAGTTTTTACAATGTAGCATCATAATCTCTTCAGAATGGGATTGAGACCCCATTTCATCGAGATATGGCTTAAGTTCTAGTTCCTGAAACCCATCTTGATGAGGTATAATTGTTTCATGATGCCCACAATATTCGCAGGTAACAGTATCTGTACCGGGCTTATATTTTAATTCTGCACCACAATTAGTACACGATTTTTTATGTTCTGAAACTACTTTCTTCTCTTCTTCCATAGAAATACCTATCCTAGCCTGTTGACTATCATTAAAAAACTTCAGTTAGGACTTTATAAAACATGATTAACAGTTTTTTTTAGTTATTTGGTAATGGCGGGGGAGTGTTTCCTCCTAGAAAAGCTTTTAGTTCCTCTACATCTTTTAGTGCAGTCCAATTACTCATTCCTTGTTTCCAGATTAGAGCGTCTTTATTAATCGTTCTATTGGCAAATAAAACTTTAAGTTGTTCAAAAGATACTGGTCCAACTTGTTGCCCATTTTGCCCATAAAAATACTGTATCTGCACAGGCATTGGAGGGGGAGCGACTGGAGTTGTTTGCTGAGGTTGTACTTGCTGTTGTGCTGTCATAGGATTCATCATACCTCCCATTTGTTGTGCGAGCACAAACCCCATTCCCATACCCATTCCTGCACCAGCCGTACCACCTTCATTGGCAGCAGCAGCTTCGATAGCTTTAGCTGTTTTAAATTTGGTTAATTTATCTAAATCTAGTTTATCAATTCTACTATATTCGAATATTTCTTTCTTTAATTCTTCTGGCATAGAAACATTTTCTATAAAGAATTTTTCTAGAGAAATACCTACTGAGTTAAACTCATGTTGCATTACTTCGAGACAAGTTTCTGATAACTCTGTGGTATTGGCAGCATACAGCTCTATAGGCAGATTAGCTTCTCCAATAGTATCGGTAAAACGAGTAGAAATTAAACTTTTTAGATGTTCATTAATTTCAAAATTGGTAAAATTAGCATCAGTTCCTACGATATCGATAATAAATTTACCCGCATCATTAATCTTAAAAGCGTACGTGCCAAAAGCACGAATTTCTACCAAACCAAAACGGTCATCATTTAGGGTGATAGGATTTTTGGTTCCCCATTTTTCATTAGTAAACAAGTGCGTATTTACAAAGTATACTTCGGCTTTAAAAGGGCTATTAAAACCATATTTCCACCCTTTTAATGTGGTAAGGATCGGTAAGTTTTTGGTATTTAGGGTATATGTTCCGGGTGTAAATACATCTGCTAATTGTCCTTCATTTATAAAAACTGCTGTTTGTCCTTCTCTTACGATAAGCTGAGCTTCGTTTTTAATTTCATTTTGGTACCGTTCAAACCGATGTACAATAGTATCATCTGTATGATCTAACCATTCTATAATATCTATAAACTCGTGGCTAAGTTTTTTCTTTATTTCGTCAAAAATTCCCATTAATGAATTGGTTTAAATATTTATGTTTTTAAAACTACAAAATAGAATGATTGAAGAAAAACTTTTTTCTATTAATTTAAGAAAAGGCTGTATTGCTGTTCTTTTCTAAAGATATATATAATATACTGCTGCTAATTACAAAATAGTAGCAGTAATTTTTATATACAGAGTTCTATTAACTCTATCTTAGATTTTTAATATTTTATATTTATTTTAGAGATAGTGCATTATGCAATATCACAGCTATTCGCTATCTGATTCTATAGTTTCTTTTTTTATCTTCTCTTTAGATACAATCGTATTAAAATCTTTAATAAGTTCATAAACTACATCGGCATTTCCTTCTGCCCCAAAAGGAATAAGCATCAAGTAATTCCCATTTTATTTGATCTTCATTATAATCTTTATGCTGTTTCAAAATTTCAAACTGTGCCTCTGTAAAATAGTTTTCAAGAACTGGAGAAGCCGAAGCATCTAATTTAGACAAAGCTGTCTTACAGCGTATTTATGATATTGAAAAGTTAGATAACGACACTAAAAGTAAACTCTTCTTTTTGATTGATAACATAATCCAAAACTTTAAAACCAAACAAGCCTTCTCTTAAAAACAATAAATCCACAACAAATCATTGCTGTGGATTAATCATATATCTTATCGATTACTTATACTCGGCATTCGTTACAAACGAACGCTAGCGGGTGATACATTACATAGTTTTAAAAGTACAATCTTTTGCATTGGTTAATTTATCATAGATTTCGTCAGCATCATAATTGATTACAGGAATGTTGATATTGTCTATAGTACAAGTTTTAAGATTATTTTCAGGTTTTTGCTTTAATACAAAGTTGGCTATAACTTTGATAACGTAAAGTTTACTGTTCTCAGGATTTAATTTTAAAAAGGTTGAAACCTGATTTCCATAATGATCTCCTGAATTTACTATTATTAGGTTGTCTTTATCAATTTTATATTCTGATAAATTGTAAAAGCTAGGTCCAGGATCTTCAAATTTGATAAGAGAACGATCAGATAAAAGTACAGATACCTCGCCTTCGTCTAATGGTTCTATTTTTTGAATTCTTTTTGATACTGAACTATTTTCTTTTAGTTGAGTTCCATGGTTCTTTATCCACTTCTTCTTGGCAAAAGAAAGAAATTCTTTTGGAGCTTTATCAAAAGATTTGTCAATACGAGACTCTTTGTAATTAACAGCTATATCAGGGTTTCTTATGCTAACTTCATCTTTTCTAAGTCCTCTAATTTTATATTTTTGCTTGCCCTCAATCATGATTAGCTTCATTGCGGTAGGGCCAATACCTCCCTGACATGCAGATTCATACAAGAAAGTAATCTCTTTTATATTATCTGAGTTGAGATCAGTGATTGATAAAGAGTTATCTATGTAGTTGATATCAAAATCTACTGGACAATCTTTAATAAAATCATATACATTTAGATATGGCGTACTAGAATTATTTTTAATTAATTCTACAAATAGTTCAGCTTTGCTATTTTTGTCAACATTTTTAGAAAAGATAATTGTACTAGTTCCATATTTATCCTCCCAAGATGTACAATTAATTAGTACATTTCCCTTCCTTTCATATTTATCGCAAGGTTTTTCTTGTACCTTTCCTATATCTATATTTTGTGAACTATCTTTACAATTTATAAATATTATACTAACGGCTAGAAGAATGATTATCTCCTTTTGCATCCGTAGAAATTTCTTCAAGATCATAATTAATATCACTTATTTTATAATTTTTGGGGTATCTATACGCCTTAATTTTTGATTTATCAATTGCACTATAACAGACCATACCATTGGTTGATTTATCACCTCCTGTTTGGTTACCACCTAGTAAAACTATCTTATCTCCCTTTTTTCCTACAACAAAAGCTACATGCGAATAAGTACATACTGCCAATGCTCCATAACATGGTTCAAATTTATCAGGAGCGGTGCCCCAATTTTCCCAAGAAAAAGAGTTGTATCCTGTACTATTTAAGTCTTCTTTGACAATTCCAGATTTTAAATAACACCAATAAACAAAAGAACCACACCAAGGATCAAGAATTTTTTTCGACTCAATATAATCATCTGTAATTTCTCTTCCCATCAAACTTTTAGTATATCCAGCAGTTTCATGATATTCTAAAATTCTTGGATCATTATAATCTGTACCATAAATTTCTTCTACTCCAATTTCCATTTTTGCAATGTTAACCCACGGAGTAGAAGAGTCTTCATCTATAATATTACTTTGCGAATAGTTATTATTGATACATTTACTATCATATCTGAAAATTCTTTTCAATATATTATAATATTTCGTTCGCTCTTCTTTACCATTTCCCCCTCCATTTACAAATATCGAGATTAAGTTTTGATATGTATCAACTTTTAAGGCTACTTCATTGAGTGACTTGCCATAAATATCAGCATATTTTTGTTTAGATGATTTTTTTGTGAACACAATCTTTTTATAATTAGACCAAAACCACCCTGCTGAATCCATAGCATAAATTAGATCATCAGAAATATATTTTTCGTAATTATTACTACGCAATTCTAGTTGAGCATCAGTTTTTTCTTTTAATGCTCCATCTGTGTTTTTAGCTGCATATTTTAAATACTTCATTTGAGAGTTGCGCCAAGTCAATTGCATAAACCCACGACCTTTATATTTCGGACCGTCTCCAAATTGAGTGTTACCATTTTGCTTAGATTTGGAATGACCTCCTTCAGGATTATAGTGATTACCACTTTCATATTCTAGTCCTGTTTTAAACCTGTCTGATTCCCAGTAGATTTGAGATAAGAAGTGTATTTTTTGAATACATTGATTGATACCATACTTCTTAGCTGTTCTATTAAATTCTTCTGTAAGCCTTTCAAATGTTTTATCTGAAGAGGGTATTGAACAGTTACTTGCATTTAATATTTCTAAATTGTATTTTTCGCTTTTTCTTAGCCTAGTGAAAATATTTTTAAACTCTTCAATAGTTAAATCCCTGTTGCAATAGCATTCTCCTGTTTCTTTTCCAAACATCATCCTCATTTGGTTTACAAAAGCAATGGGATGAAAATGATATACATTTGGTGATGCAGGAAATATTCGTTCTGGTTGTTTTGGTTTTTCTTTTTTAGTTTCTGCGGGTTTTGTTTCAGATGCTGTTGTTGTAGGTTTAGCTGTTGTTACTGGAGTGTCTTGTTCTTTATAATCTGCTCTATGCTCGTCTGTAACACCAAAATCTAGTTTTACAGATTTAGGTTTTAATAAAATAGGCTTTTCGACCTTTCTTACTTTGGGGACATAGGGTTTACTGGCATCATCCCAATACATTAAATCTTCTACCTGTTGATCTAGATTTTTTAGCTTTTGCTCTTTTAAGTTTTTCATTTTCTGAATAACATTTGCAGGCTTTTTTGCATTTTTTGTGTAGAGCTTAAAACTTTTTTGATCTTGATTGAGTTCTTCTAAGATCAAACCATTAGACATTGCTTGTTCTTTAAAGACTTCTTGTGCTTGGATGCCTGCTCGATACCAACCTTCTGAAAACTGTTTATATTGTTTAGATTCAGATACTTTAAAGGGTTTCCAGTGCGACTCACCTTGGTAAATAATGGAATCTTTAGTAATAAAATCAATATAACTCAACTCTACATAATCATGTTGTAAAACTCCGTTTGTTATATTAATTACGTGATACCCCATCTTTATAATTTAACGATACCCTGATCCGTAAGCTTATATTTGGTTACTTCTCTACGAATTTCTTTGGTTGGATATTGATTTTCTTCGGTACTATTTTCTTTGTCCCACTTCTTAAAAATTTTATAAACCTCTAAATCATCTTTATCTAGTTTAAAATCGATATCATAAAAACCCTCCTCAAAATCGTCTTCGCCCTCTCTTAATGAAGAATCTACAACTTTGACTATTTTGATTATTTTACTTTCTTTAACACTTAAAATATTGAATATAGGTTGTTCATTGCAATAAGCCTTGACTAGAATTGTTTCTATTTCAGTATTACAATTTATATTGTAAAAGTAAAAACCATCACAATAAATACCTTCTTTAAGTATTACAGATTCTATACGATCATAGTTACTTTCGTAATAATCGCCTAAATAATTATTTAAACCCCATTTTTTACTTTCCATTATACTTTGGGATATGGGGTAAACTTTCTTAATATTATCGTTAATATAATCTAAACATTTATCTGTTTTTTTATTAGGGTTTTCTATGTTTTTCACCCTATCAATATAATTTTGTTCTTCATCAGATAAAGTAACTTTTATAGTAGCATCAGGTGTATACCAAGGTTTGGTTTTAAAATAAGTGTTTAAGTCTTCACTTTTAAAAACATAACCCTTACGAGCAAATACCTCATTTCTAATTAATCGTAGTTCTTCTTTTGATTTGGATTGTAATTCTTGGTCTGATAAATACTCAAAAGTAACTGCGGAAGTTTCTGGCTTGTTTTCAGTTTGTCCTTTGCAAAACCAAAAAAACCATATAAATATCAATAATAGTACCTTCTGCATTTTATAACGCTATCAAACCCTGATCCGTAAGCTTATATTTGGTTACTTCCCGTCTAATCTCTTTAGTTGGGTATCGATTTTCTTCTGTACTGTTTTCTTTATCCCAGATTTTAAAAATCTTATAAACCTCTAAATCATCTTTATTTAGTTTAAAATCAATATCATAAAAACCACTCGTGATGCTGCCCTCACCCTCTCTTAATGAAGAATCTATAACTTTCACTTTGTTTATTATTTTATCTCCTTTGATACTAAATATATGAGAAGTAGGGTCTTCGCCACAGTATGTTACAAATAAGATGTTTTCAATTTCCATTAAGCAATTTATATTATATATAAAAGAACCTTTACCTTCGCAAATATATTCCCGTATGTCTTCATAGAATTTATATTTGTGATAATTTTCAGCATTAGAAATTAATTTTTCAATTTCTACAGATAATAATTTTTCATTTGTTAACGGATAGATACTTGATTTATTCCTATCAATAGAATTAATGCAATTTAGATTATCAATATGTATCTTATCTTCTGTTTTTTGCTCTAATTCTTTAATTTTCTTTATATAAAGTTGTTCATTATTTGATAAAGAAATTTTTATATCACGGTCAGGTTTATACCAAGATTTCGTTTTAAAGTACTCATTAAGATCATTGCTTTTAAACACATGTCCTTTACGTGCAAATATCTCATTTCTTATCAAACGTAGTTCTTCTTTGTTTTTTGTCTTTAATACTTCTTCTGGCAGGAACTCAAATGAAGCGACTTCATTAGTATTGTTTGATTTGCTTTCTGTTTGCCCTTTGCAAAACCAAAAAAACCATATAAATATCAATAATAGTACCTTCTGCATTTTATAACGCTATCAAACCTTGATCCGTAAGCTTGTATTTCTCAACGCTAGTAGATATTTTTTTATACCGTTGCCAACTCTCAATAGTGATTTCTAAGTCCTTATGATCTAATACAAAATCATACTCTTGATGATCGTCATAAGAACCAAAGCTACCATATAACTTTTTGATTTCAATTAGATTACCTACAATTAAATATGAATGAAGGTTTTCATTAGGATATGCTGTAATTATAAATCTATAATTATAGTTTTCTTCACAATTTAAATTAAAAATAGATCCATCAAATAAAATTTCTTTTATATCAGGTTTTAAGTTATTATGACTTAGTTCAATGTCGATTAATCCATTAGGAAGATCTTCATTCTCTATTTTAGCACCAGACAATGGGTATACTTTTGAATTATTAACGTGATAAAAATCAATACAATTAACTATTGAAGAATTATCATCTACTTTTTTCTCTAAGTTTTTTATTTTAGAGATATAAGTATTTTCTTGATCGGTAAGTGTTAAAGAAATATTGGAATTAGGCTTATACCAAGACTTAGTTTTAAAATATTGATTAAATTCATCGCTTTTAAACACATATCCCTTTCTTGCATACACCTCGTTACGAAGAAATCTTAATTCTTCTGCCGATTTGGATTGTAATTCTTTGTCTGATAAATACTTAAAGGTAGCTACAGAAGTTTCTGGCTTACTTTCAGTCTGTCCTTTGCAACTTATGCAAATACATAAGATTATAAGTACTAATAATAGCTTTTTCATTACAATTGTTTAGTATAATTTTTAGGTCTGTAATATCCTTTCCACCCTGCGTGACCGGCTAACGCCCCTCCTATTCTTTGATATACAGAAGTACGCGTACAATTTTTACCTTCATAACCTCCGTTATCTATATTGTGCTCTTCATCAGAAGATCCTCCTTTTCCAATAGCCTCTAGAATCGTGATATTATCTCCATCTACACTATGAACAATACCTGTGTGACCACCACCTATTTTCCTCCATACGAATATATCTCCTGCCTGTGGTACAAAATCAGAACTTTCGCTTCCTGTAACATGATTTATATTATCACTTCCTAAATTAGTTCTGAATAGTTTTTGAGTTTTCATTTGTTTAGTAGTCAATGCTTTAATTGTATCTGTAATACCCAATTTATGGAGGTATCTACATACAAACTCTGAACAATCAAGTCTACCTACAGCATCTTTGGTTTGTGAAGTACGAAGCCCCGTTGTTCCTATTCCCTTTATCCATTCAGATTCTTGCTTATACTGCACATGCTGATCTGCCCATTTACGCATTTCTTCTAATACTCCTTCACCATATACAGGGGCTTCATGTTTACTGGCATCGGTTACACAATTATAAGGATAACCCCCCAAAGCTTCTTTGAGTTTGATCCATGCTATACGACGACCTTTTTTATACTGTAATAAAGCAGGGTTAATTACTTTACTGGTAGCTCTTATGTCATCTTTGTCAGCATGCTTGTTTAGGTTGTTCTTTTTCCAATACCAACCAGCAGTATCAGCTGCTATATGGATATCACTAGCAACCTTTTTGTAATTAGCTCCAGAGAAAATATCTTCATTACCAGTAATATTAGAATATTCTTTATAGTGATAATCATGCGTTAAATGCATAAATCCACGACCTATATATGGTTTGTATTTATCAGTCCATTTATTTTCTCCTTCTTCTAATTTTGTAAAGAACTGCGTTTCTATATACATATTAGAAAGGAAATGTATTTTTTGAATACAATTGGTAATCCCGTATTTATTAAAAGATGCATTTAATACTTCTGTTAATTTCTCGAAGTTTTGATCTGATTGCGGAACATCCCCATCGTAAAATAATTTATCTTCATGATGATAGGATATTGATTCTCCTGATGTTTTATCAAACGTATTATCCCGAACTCTTTTTACTATTTTTCGTAGATCTTCTGCGGTAAAATCTTTGTTACAATAGCACTCCCCGGTTGCCTGCGGGAACATCAATCTCAATTGATTAATAAAAGCAATGGGATGAAAATGATATACATTTGGTGATGCAGGAAATATTCGTTCTGGTTGTTTTACCTCTTCTTGTTTAATAGAGGTTGTTGTGGTTTTATTTTTTTTATATGTTGCTAAGTCGGTATTCATATTATAGAATACTTTGTTTCTATTGGTGGTATTATTCTTAAACATCTGTTTTTTGAAATTTTGCAACGCAAAATTTCAAAAATCCACAACAAAAACTGCTGTGGTTTATCTTATATTTTTATTACTTACTCATACCGCCACTAGTTGCAAACTAGCGGTAGCCATACTAGGAACAGCAGGGGGGTTATTTCTCTTTTCTTAATTCACAGTATTTATCAGAATTAAACTCATCAAATAATTGTTCGCTATCAATACTACGTATATCCCTATTCAAATTATCCATAGTACAATATTTATTACGTCCTAAGGTATCTTGCTTAAATGGGAAGAAAGCATTTAAATTAGTTAAAAATAAAGTACTATCTCTATAGATATAATTCCAGTCTATAAAGTTTCCATAATTAGAGTCATATTCGTGAATTTTCAGAGTATCTAGGTTATATGAATATTTAAACTTATCATCTAAAAACATTGGACAATTAAGTTTCAAAAGCACTTTATTTTCTAAAAAAATAAAAATTTCACCTTCTTCCAATAGAATTTCTTTTACAGATTGATCATTACTATTAATTGTTTCTTTTGTTTGGGATTTACATGAAATCAAGAAAATAAAAAATAAAAAGAAACAGTATAAAGATCTAAATTTCATAATAGATAGCTATAAGGAGGTTTTGGAAAAAAACTTATTATTTTTCTTAGATAATATTATTTCATACGTTTCTTCTGCTAGATGTTTACCATCATCTGTATCAAAAACTTCTTTATAATCTATATATAAACTTATAGTTTCTAGACATTTTCCAGAATATTCAATAGGTCTTGCAGAGCATGTACTCTCTTTCAATTTTCTTAAAATTAGTTCACTATGCTTTTTTGTATAATAAACTATTGAATTTCCCAAATCAAAATTATCTCCTTGCTTTAATGCTTTCTCTATTTTTGTATAATGATCATTCAGCTTTGCAATATCGCTCTTTGTAAAACAATTTGGATTATTAATAATTGTATTTGTTTGTTCTTTATTAAAAGAACTACTTGATTTCATATTTTCCTGCTTTTTACACCCTAAAGCGAAAAACAAGGTTAGTAATATAATTGTGCTAAAAAATCTATTCATTTTGTTGTATGGTTTAACGTGTTGACGCATAACTGCCATCTGCATTCTCATTCATTTCGGGCAACTCATAAGAAGTTGGGTTATATTTTATTGGTTTCATTATCGCATATTCATTGCCTATTGTAACAGTACCATACTTAATTTGTTGTGTCCCAGAAACACTACCATTACCTTGATTCCCTCCTATGTATACATATTTATTTAGAGAAGTATTTTTTCCTACTATAATTGCACAGTGTGAGTAATTCAGTACTACTATTGCTCCTACAAATGCTTCACATTTCTCACCCTCTTTCCATCCTGTAAGTCCTGCTACATCTTTATCTGATGCTTTAGTATTACCTTCTGGAGCCCAATCAAAGGCATACCAATTAGATCCAGAGTTTATATTTGGATATCCAGCTTGCACAAAACACCAATTAACAAAAGATGCACACCAAGAAATTGTATGATCACCACTCTTTCTACCAGGCTTATGATATTTTACTATTTTTTCTTTTAAAGGAGATTCTGTTTCATTTAAACCCTGATATTCTGCAAACTCTTGATACACAAATTTAACCCAAGGAGCAATATCGCTAGATTCTATATCTTGTCTATTTTCGTTATTGATACATACAAAATCATATTTAAAAATATTTCTTAAAAGACTATAGTATTTTCTACGTTCCGATTTCCCATTTCCCCCTCCATTCACTAAAGTTGAAATGTAATTGATATACTTATCGCCAAAAAGCGCTATTTCATTTAATGACTTCTTTTTTATTTCAGAATGTTTAGAACCTGCTTTCTTATAATTAGACCAGAACCATCCTGCTGAATCCATAGCATAATATAAATTTTCGGATATATAGGTTTCATAATTGTTACTACGCAATTCGAGTTCTTCATCTGTTTTACCTTTTAAATCTCCATCAAACTTAGCAGCATATTTTAAATATTTTATTTGAGAGTTACGCCAGGTCAATTGCATAAATCCACGCCCCTTATATTTTGGGCCATCACCCATTTGAGTATTACCATTATTTATTGCTTCATCATGCTGACCAGGATTATAACCGCTACTATCTGCAAACTCTAATCCTGTAGTAAATCGTGCAGATTCCCAATATAATTGAGCTATAAAATGCATTTTTTGCACACACTGATTAATACCGTATTTCTTTGTAGTCTTATTTAACTCTTCTGTTAACCTTTCAAAAGTTTTATCATCACTTGGAATAGCACAATTACTATGATTTAAGATACCATTGCCAAGTTTTTCACTCTTACGGATTCTTGTAAATATATTTTTAAATTCTTCAGTAGTTAAATCTCGGTTACAATAACATTCTCCAGTTTGCTCTCCAAACATCAATCTCATTTGATTGATAAAAGCAATGGGATGAAAATGATATACATTTGGTGATGCAGGAAATATTCGTTCTGGTTGTTTTGGTTTTTCTTTTTTAGTTTCTGCGGGTTTTGTTTCAGATGCTGTTGTTGTAGGTTTAGCTGTTGTTACTGGAGTGTCTTGTTCTTTATAATCTGCTCTATGCTCGTCTGTAACACCAAAATCTAGTTTTACAGATTTAGGTTTTAATAAAATAGGCTTTTCGACCTTTCTTACTTTGGGGACATAGGGTTTACTGGCATCATCCCAAAACATTAAATCTGTTACTTGCGTTTTTAAGTTATTAAGATGTTCTTGTTTTTGATTTTCCATTTTATCAATTACGTCTTGCTTGCGTTTATTTTTTTTAGCAAGTTTGATTTGTGCAGTATAAAACTTTTCTACATCAGCTTCTACCTCCTCATATTTATAACTCCACTCATTTTTATGTTTGGCGACTACTCTACTCATTTCATAACGAACCTCATTCATACCTAAGGCAAATCTAACTTCGCTAGCATCTATGACAGGGCCTAATATATTAAAGTTCTTCCATATTTTTTTTATAAAATCGCTTTTAGTATCTGTATGACCAGGAGTGTCTTTTATTGCATAAATATACTCATCTCCTCCGTCTAATATAGTAAAACCAAATTGATTCCAATTGTATGGGCTAAAGAATTTTTCTTCATTAAACTTATCAATCTTTACCCAACCTTTTTCTATGGTTTCATTTTCGTTACCTAGGTAAAGATTATGGGTCACTACTTGTTTATAATGATAATTGCCATTTTCTTCGCCTAGTATAATATCTTTTTCATTGGTTGTCTTTACTATCGTAGGTTTTTCTAGTGTAATATCAGTATCTTTATTGTTGTCTGGTCTTGCCAACCAAATATCTGTTACATCTTTTACCAATCCTACTTCGTCTCCAACCTTTGGGGTATAGCCTCCTTTTAGTTTATGGCTTTGTATTTCTTGTTTTTGGTTAAACTCTTCTATATTAAACTCTAGGAGTCTGTGTGTAGCTTTATTAATGGGTCTTATCCTATCTCCTTTTTCATTACAGGCTTCTTTCCATTTTAATTCAAAGCTGGATACATTGGGGAGTTTGTTTTCAAAAAAAACAAATAAGGTATCGACATGTTCGTGTACTTTGGGGTCTTGCCCTGTATTGTCAATCGGTATTATTCGATAATTTTTACTGCTTTCAATTTTTCTATAGAGCTCGACAGGTATTATAGCTTGTATTGCTTTTTCATCTTCGTGTATAATGTTGGGGACTATATTTTTTTCAATTACTTCTTTGTAGACATATGTTACCCTTCTGTGTGAGGTTCCTATTCCTCCTTCTGCATTACAATTTAATCCTGGATGTGTATAAAATAAAGGCGAAATTTCTGCTTTATTTAATTTTCCTTCGAAAATCGTATTTATTTTATTAAAGCTATCGATCTTAGTTGCGGTAACAGGGTAATGTCCTGCATTGGCGCCTCCTTTTTTTAATCTTGATTTTGTACTATTTACATAGGTTGCACCGGCATCTACTAATAACTGATGTGGAACAAATTTTAATAGTTCTTTTTCTTCTTCTGCTTTATATGTTTTTTTGGTAACATTCTTTCTTTCTACTTCTTCTGGTTGATCATTATTATTTAGGATATTTCGTAGAAAATTAAAACTAAACCACTCTATTTCTTCGGGTTCATTTCTGGGGGCTTTCATGTAATCGATTATACTTTTTGCATTTCTTACACTCTTGTATACTTTTGTTTTGGTGTTTTTAATTTCATATTCATAGTTCTTAGATAAATCAGAGAATGGAATCCAAAAATTATAATCAATATATTCGCCTTCTGGCTCATAACTAACTTTTACTAGACTATTTTCTACGTCTTCTATATGGGTGAGTGTATCTTCTTCAGAAAGTATTGAATCAAATATTTTAGAGATGTAATTAAAATTTGCAATATTATAAACTATTTTTTTGCCTTTTGTTTTTTGATTATTTACAACTAAAGCGCTTTTTTCAACAATACGTTCTACTTTGTCAAGAATTTTTACTTTACAGAACTTATCTTTTTTAGCGATTACTTTTACAGGGGTTTTTTTTCTTATTGTAGCATTATCGGGTACTTTTAGTGTTTTATAAAGGATAACGTCTTTTGGTAGTTTGTAGTATTTCTTTTTGTCTAGTGGTTTTTCTTCTTCGGAGTGGATGTTAAAATCATCGTTTAAAAATTTTTTAATCTTATCATCATTATTATCTGCCATAAATATTTCATGATGGCATACGTAATAATCACCTTTTTTAGCTCTACTTTGTTTTAAACCAGTATGTCCTATCAATTTACCTTTTTTAATAGGGATGTCGCAAGGTACTATTGTATCAGTTGTTATTTTACTTTTGTCGACTGAGCTTTGTTCTAAAAAATTGCCTTTATGGCTAACACCTTCATACCCTTTGATGGTATACCAATTACCATTTGTTTCGATAATTGTTACTTCTTCTCCATAAGGAATAATAGCTGTTACATCACCGCTACTACTGGTTCTTACTCTTGCACCTTTGGTTTTTGGAGTGTCTTCTTTGATAACTACTTGATAGGAATCCCCTAAGTCTTTTACTCTTTTTTGATTCTTATAATCCTTGGTACAGATATAGATATCCTTTATTTCTTTTCCGTCTTTTGTATATGTTACTTTGGCATAATTACCAATCATAATTGGATTACCTTCATTATCATATACTTTTGATACTGTGTCCTGATAGGGTATTACTAATTTTATACCAGAATTATCCATATCGATTACAGAACTATTAGGGTTGCTATCGCTTAGTTTTAGGATACGAGCATTTAATCCTGTTTTAAAACTAGAAGGAAATCCTTCCTTTTTACTCACTTTACAAGCTTTTTTACTCATAAAGTGAGGTACTTCTTTTGAGTTAAAAGAGTCTAAAGGTAATAAGTGGTTATATAAGCTATAGAATGTTATGTTTTCTACTTTCTTTTCTATGCTTTCATCTTTTTTTCCTTTATTTTTTACAAGGTGTTTTACAAGGTCAAAATCGTGTTGAATTATTATAAAACAGTTAGAGTAGATGTATAAATGCTCCTGACCTGTTGCTATGTTCTTTTTTATAACCTCTTTGTAGTCTTCGGTAAATCGATAAGCAATAATTCTACCATCTGCAATAGCTTTTATGGAGTTATCTTTCCCTTCTATATGAATTCCTCCATGCCAAGTATTCTCACCACCAATTAAAAAGTTACCAAATTCGCTTCTAAAATCAATTTTTTTATTCTCAAGATTATCTGTAGGAAATGTAATATTCATAGTTGTTTTTAATTAAAAGCTTACATTAAATTCAGATAAATAACCATGTTGTTCTTCTGACTGTTGTCGTAACTCTTCTTGATTGGCTTGTGCTTCTCTGGTATTGCCGAGTATTCTATTAACAATAGAGATGGTGGGGAACGGTATTTCTGCAATGGGCATCACTGCTCTTGGTTGGCTACATCCTGTACCGATTAGTACGGTAGGGTTGCCTTCTGTAATACTACCGCCATGTGCTGTGGTATCGCCTAGGGTACTGGCAGGTTTGCCACCGATTAGTACAGAGGATACTCCTGTAGCAATAGTATCTGGTGGTCCTACGCAGGTACATAGATCTCCTATAGTGGCGGCGGGTTTATTGCCGATTAATACGGTGGGTACTCCTGGGCCTATTACGGGGCCTCCTACATGGGGTACGGTACCTGTACACATGGGACATAGGTGCATACTGCCTACTGTGGTTGCTGGTCCTGGCATAGTTAGTTGATTTTTACGATTGCTCCTGTTACTTCTGCTAGGGCTTGCCCTGCTATTTTGGTCTGCGCACCATTGATCTCTGCGGTGGTTTGTCCTTCTATAGTGGTATTCTGTGCAGAGGCAGTAAGATTACTGGTGGCTTCCATGGCTAGGTTGCTACTACTTCTGGCAGTCATATCGCCAGTGGATTGTAGTGCTACAGTGCCTTCTGCTAGTGCGCTAAGGTCTTGCTGTGCTGCTACTTGTATATTTTGATTGGCTTGGATATTGATGTGCTCCTCTGCAGCGATACGGATATTCTTAGCGGTGATCTCTATGTTTTCTGTCGCAGCGATGTATAGTGATTTTTCTTGGGTATTAAAACTAATCCTACTGCCTTCATTATCATAGATATTGATCATCTCTTGCCCCTCAGTATCATCGAGCTCTATGGTATGACCGCTACGGGTGCGGGTTACTTTTTTATTGTTAGCATCAGAGTTCCACTGATCGGGTTTGTTGACTCCTGTATATAGTGCTCCTATAACATACGGCTGATCGATGTCTCCAGAATGATAATTAATAAGTACAGAACTTCCAATTTCTGGAAGTATATGTACCCCATAATCGGCTCCTGTATATGGCGTAACGACGCGTATCCAGGGGCTTGTAGCTCCTGATTGATTGTCAAAAGGGTATCGGATTTTTATACGTCCTATTCTATCGGGATCATTGGTATCTACTACGGTAGCGGTATTGGATTGTGCACTAGAGAATGCTTGTATATCTGTGAGAGGAAATATATCTATATCTATGGGTACAGCTGTGATCTTATTTTGGTAAGCTCCGATCGCGGTTAGGCTGTGTTTTATATCGGTTATCCTATAACTACCATAGGTACCTCGCTCATTACGGATGCTGATTACTTTACCTAGGCTAATTCCGATATGTGTGCTATCACCAGTGATAATAACTTGCTGCTGCTGTGTTACTTTTTTCTGTAGTGCTACGCGGGTATCGATACGCTGCTGTAGATCTGGGTGCTCATAGGATTGGTGCTGTGCCTGTGTGGTAGCACTATATAAGGCATCGGCTACGGTATTGGCTATGGCGGTTACTCCCTGTGCATTGGTTACGACATCGGTAGTGGCTGCGGTAGTATCTTCTTCGGTGTGGTAGTTATGTCCAAAATAGGTTGTTTTTCCATGCTTAGGGGTGATACCTATTTTAAAACTCTTTAGATCTATACCATAGGTAAGAGGGATGGTGTCTCCTAGATGAGGTTTCCCAAAATATAGGGTGTCTGTATTATAGAGTAGGTATTCTCCTTTGGATATAGCTAATCGTTTTAGATACTGATATCGGCTCTCTCCATTCATTACAGAATACTGTAGGGTACTGTTATCCTCTGGTGCTATAGTAACATTTAGTTTAGATTGATCATAGACCCCTAATGTTTCTTGTACAATATCTGCTAGTGGCATCTGATTATAGGATTTATATTCTGGGCCATTATCGAGTATGATAGAGCTACTATATCCCTCGAATACAATTACATCTTCTGATGCTCCATTATATCCTTTTTGTGGATTCATAGCAGTGATTATTCCTTTAAAAGCGAGTTCGCTATAGCCCTCTATAGCCATAATGGATCGTGCTTGTATAGAGAAATCTCTACCTAAGAATCGTCTGCTATCTCCCAGTACGCTATCCTGATCGGTATTGCTTTCTAATACATCAGTGCGTATGGTAACGCTAAAAAAAGAGTGCTCGCCTACGCTCTCCTGTAATGAAAATGCTACAATATCAGAGATCTGCTCCCCGTCCATTCTAATAAAGTATTGGTCGTTGAAAGTTATCCACCACCTAATATGTTGTTTTTTAATTGTTTAATTTTTATTTATATTTCTTTACTTCGAAATGCTTCCGAAGGATTGTAATTTATAGAGCTTTTATTCTTGCATAATAGTATTATAGTCCTTTCTTAAACTACTCCTAGATGCTCTTATCTATTTTGAGAAATTTTCTTTATATTTTTCTTCGAGAAAAGTTTTCTTACCAAGAAGTCTAGTTATAGTTTGCCCCCAGTCTTCTTGTTCATAATCTTGAATAAATTCGTTAATAGTAAAAGGTTCTAACATAGCTGTTGCATTAATAGTCATTGTATATACTACTTCTGAGTTTATTCGTGGACTATTAGTAAAGTTTAGTTTAAATTTTTTTACAAATGCAGTTAGTTTTATTTTACGATTTAAAATAATCATTGGAGCTTCCGCTTTACCATATAATTCAATGGGGGCTTCTTGTATTCTTTCGAATAATAAAATTAGTAAATGATTCCTTCTAATAAGCATTTCTCCTAATGTTTCATTTCTATCCTTATTATATATAATTTCTAATCTATGTTTTTGAGGATAGTTCGTTCTATCATTTTGATGTTTATTATATTTAACCATTTAGAAGAAATTTAGAATTTTAAGAAATATAATAATTCAGTTAGAATTATGTGTTATTTTTTTAAAAAATCTATTTCTGAATTAAATACTTCTAAAATTTTGTCGATAGTCTCTAAGGTAGGACTGTTTAGACCTCTTTCAATTTTAGAAACTCTTTGCTTTGCATTTTTAATATTTCCAAATGCAAGTTCAGCTAATTTTTGCTGTGAATACCCTAATCTATTTCTCTCAAATTTAATAAAGCTAATAAATTTCTCTTCTGATTTTGTCATTTTGTTAGACATCTGTTTTATATAAATGATTGAATAGTATTAAATATAATCTAGTTTAATTAATATCTAAAATCATTTATCATTATTTTTTTATATAATAAAAAAATAAACTTTGTAATACAGAAACTTATGTTTCTGTATTTTTTTGATTTCTAGGGTTGTGTATACATTTTGCTTCATGTTTCTTTTTACTACTAATAGAACTATTTGAAGCTCCGCAATGTTGGCATGGAAAATTTAAAGTTTTTGCTTTGAGTTCTTTTTTAACTTCTTTAAGTTCTTCTTTAGTCTTGGTATGTTCCTTTTTTTCATCTAGTGTATTTTTTTCCCAAACTATTGACTTTCCTTTTTCTGCTAAAAGTTCTCTACTAATCATGATTAGTTCTTCTTCGGTTTTTTTTATTTCCTTTTCTTCTTGATACTTTAAATAATATATTTGAGCTAGATTCATTTCTATAGTAACAAGTATGAGTGATAATACTCCCATTGACCAATCATAAGTTTCAAAAAAGTGAAAAAATTTAAGTGTAAAAAAAAGTGAAATAATTCCAAATATATATTTATGCATCCCCCATTCTTTTTCACTATAAATAGTACCTACAATAATTGCGGAACTAATAACCACACCAATACACACACTAGCTATAATTCTTGCGAGTCCTATCAAAGACTCAGGAAAAACTAACATAAATAAGGTTGATGCTTCAATAGCATAAAAAATAAGATAAAATAAATTAAGTGTCTGTAAAAATGACAAGCTGAATTGAAATTCAGCGAGCCAATTAGTTTTAATTTTCATTAGTTCTAACGATGTGTTTTGATTTTCCATAAATGCTAACGTATTACATTTCTAATTAATATAATTCAATCTAAAACCCCACATTATAGAAGGCTCATCCTTTGCTTTCCTTGGGCTAAACCATCTTATAAAAATAGCTTGATTTTGAATGTGTCGATAGTTACAGTGTATTTGCTGTTGAGGTGCTTCGTCCTGTGAAAAAAAGATATTTCTTTTTAGATTTTCTTCTTTCAGAATTTTTGTAATTTTATCAATCAAATACAGTATATCTTTTTGAGAAATTTTTAAATTTTCTTCTCTACTTCTCGATTCCATTGATTTTAATCTCATACGTGCTTTAATAGGTGTTAACCCATCACCACTTGCTACTTTTTTTAATCTACTTTTGTGATTTTTTTGCCAACGTTTGACAAATTTTTTATCAAGTTTATTTTCCATAAATACTAACGTATATTAAAAACTTAAAACACTCTTATTACTATAAAGAATGTTTTAAGTTTTTTTTTGATTAATAAGTTATATTTAATTTGCTTTCGCTTCTAGATGCCAATTAACAGGGAATTCTATACCTCTATAAAAACCATGCTCAATAGCTTTTCCAATGGCTTGTAAAACAAATTCTGCGTTTTCTAGCTCATTTTCTTCTAGTTCTATTTTTAATATCTTCATAATAAAGTATTAGTATCAACAGATTCAAAATGAAATTCCCCTTCGCCTTCATAACCTTGTGTTTGGTTATAAGTTTGTAAGTTAAAAAGTTGGTTTTTTTTGATTTTTTCACCCTCTTTTTTAGCCTGTTCTTTACATGTCTTTATAACACTTTCAGGCTCAAAACACACTCCTATAACCTCTCTCGAATTATAACTATGCCAGTTGTCTGTTTTATATATTAAATATACCATAGCTTAATTATGAAACTTCCATTTCAAAAATACATTTAGCTATAAGACAGGGATTTATTCCTTCATCAATCCAATTGCACATCTCGTTAAACGAATAACCAAACTGTTTAACTTCCTCAAACATTTGCATTTGGGTATAATTAGATAAGTTAATCTTAGATTCATACACCTCAATTTCTTCTGTATGTGGATTAATTATTCTATCTTCTCTAAATAAGTAAATATTATCTTCAATCTTTTTTCTATACTGGTTACAGCTTGGATCTGTTTGTTCCCATCCTTTTGAGGTCAATTCTTTATATAAAATTTGATTTGCTAGTTCCTTCAATTGTTCTAAGTTATGTTCCCATTCTGAATGTGCATTTTCAAAATAAATAACTCCGTCCTCCAGTGCTCCTAATTCTTTTTTTAATTTCGTTTCATCATGCCAACGGACATAGATTTTAGCTTCTCGTAAAGCTTCTTTGAGATCTGTGATTATAACGTCTTGTCCTTTTTTGTTTTTAATTTTCATAAATGCTAACAGGTTTAATTTAGATTATTTTAAAAATTCTTCTATCTCTTTTAGTGTTATTCCTGAACATGATTTAAAAACATCAAAACCACCGTTTGTTACTTCTTTAAAAATTACCGTTGTTCCGTCCCTTTTGTTACTTAGATATTCGCTGAATTTTGCGCCCTTTGTGATCACTTCAGTTAGTTGATAGCCTGTTGTGTGCTTTTCTATTAAATAGCTTATTAAATCAGCTCTTTTAGTCTCGTTTGTTATTTCGTCTAGTTTATTTATTTTACTCATTTTTTTGTCTTAAATAAATTTGTTATAGTTGTTAAATAATTGCTTTTAATACTTGTTTTGGCTCTCTTTTCATATTTGTAAATAGGCGCAAGCATTACCCTACGCCTATAATTAATTTTTTAAGATGGATTATAATATAAATTAATGTCGTTAAGGTTACTTGTTTCAAATTCCTTGAACGTACAATATTGTTCTAAATAATCTAGCGGAATTCGTCCATTATTTGAACTATAGTAGCCTTGATTTTGATAACGTTTTTTCCATTTATTAAACGCTTCTTTTTGTTCTTCTGGTGTAGAGTATGTGTCTTGACTGATCGAAAAGCCATCAGGTGAAAACACTTGATATATTTTGTTCCCCATAGCTCTAATTTTTATATTTAGAAAGTAAATTTTTAACCTCAGTTTCTTTAGTTTTGGAAAATATCCACCCCGCCACTTTTTTACTGTTTACATTTAAACGAAAATTAAATCTTCCTCCAATAGCTTTTAATCCTTCTTTGATTTCTTTGGTGTTACCTATTATTGCAATAGCTTTTTGTGAATAGTCAATAATTTCGAGATTTAAACCGTCAAGACTTACCTTTTTTTTGGCTTGATCTTGCTTTACCTGTTTAGTATTCACTTGGCAAAAATACCGTCCTTCTGCATTGGCTATAGCTAAAAGGTTTTTTGTATTTTCATTTTCGAAGTCTAAATATTTCTCTTTGCTAATTCTCCAACCGCTACGGCTATAACCAGAATGTAAATAATAACCTGCGCCCATTGAGTATTTTTCTCTGTGTTCGTCCTTGGGAGTCCAAAACTCTGCATTTTCTTTTGTTTTTACATCTCCGCTTTGGTCAACTGTTGGCTTTATAGCAAATTTTCGTATTTCTTCATTATCACTATTTAAAGAGGCTTTCCGCATTTCATTAAATAAGTCTCTTTTGTGAGTGCTAAATGCTAAATAAATAGTTTGAACGCTTTGACTGTGGTAATAATCTGTTTGGCTGTCGCTTCTATCTTCCATTAATTCAGCAACTATTACGGCTTTTACATTTTTAGGAATTTTTAAACCTTTTTTACCTTCTTCAATTTTGGCATTCGTTAATTGTTGGTTTAATAATTTACTAGCATCTTCCTTTTTTTGTTGTTTTCGTTCTTTAGTTTTTGCTTCAATAAGAATATTATTTAATTCGTCAAGGTTAATTTTTTCACCTTCAATATAATATGTTCCAATTCTAAAAATTTCTGTAGATGGTTCTAAATGAGTTGTAGAGCCTAATTCTAATGTTTTAAGGTTTACATATTTGTAATTAGTACCCCATTCAGAAGTATTTATATGATAGATAACTTTCTTTTCGTGGTAACTTTCTGATTGTCCGTAACCGTTAAAAAATATGACTTGCCCAACTTCTATTTTATAAGCCTCCTTATGATCTCCTTTTGGGTTAATAGGTAATTGTTCGGCTTCTTTAAGACAGTCAAACTGTAATAACCCAATAATATGAGTTTCCCTTACTTTTTTTTCAGTGGCGTTGGCTTTTACTGATGCTAGATTTACTTTTGGTGATGTTAGGGGTGAAGTCTCAAAAGTTAAAAAATTGTTGCTTTTCCCTGCTCTTCCTGCAATTGCTATTGTTGCAATTTTGCCATTACTTTGTTTCATTGTGGTTATTTTCCAATCATAACCACCATAATTTTCTGTTGTTTCAGCTGTCCAACCATTGAAATCATTTTGTACTACTGTATTGCTGTTGTTATTTCTTTCTTTCATATTTATAATGCTAACGGGTTAATTAATTTTAATGCTAAATGCTAACGTATTGATTAACACACAACCTATAAAATTATGGTTGTGTGTTAGTTTTTAAATTCTAATTATTGATTTTTATTTTTGTTCTGTGAGCCATACAGGATAAGGAAAACCAGATTTTTTTGATATAAGGTAAATACAAAATTTGCCTTTTTTGGACTTATAAACGCTTTTCCCTTCGTGAGTTAATTTTGTTTTTGTTCCCATCCATAATGGATAAAACTCACCAGTACGGACAGAAAGACATTTTATATACTTGCTTCCTTTAGAAGTTGTAAATAACTCAAAATTTTTATTTTCTATTTCTATATTTTCATTGATAGGTGTCCCACTCTCTAAGTCAAAGCCTTTGTTTTTTATCGGTTCAAAAGTTTGTGATTGTGAAAGAAAAGAAGTAAGTAAGATTAAAAAAAAGAATGTGTATTTTCTGTTTATTATATTCATAATGCTAACGGGTTAATTAAGTGTTCATCTATTTTTTTGTATAAGTATTCTTTATCGTTTTTATAACCATTAAAAGATACCTTGTAATCACATAGCCTAGTGTAGTCTCATCGACTACAACCAACTTTGTTTTTTTTATGTATTAAAGGGTTTAACAAACTCTACAGTAATATGCAGATGGATTAATAATAATTGAATAATGCAAAATATTATACATACTATTATAAATGTTAATACTATGGTTAAAATGATGTTGCCTAAAAGGTTTTTTAAACAGTTATTGGGAAAGAATATGTTTTTCATAATATTTAAATGCTAACGGGTTTTAATAACTTTATAATGGACGTAATTGTGCAGATGAGTATTAAAATAAACATTCATCATTCATTGATGAATAAGACTCTCTAGTAAGAATTATACTGTCTAATAAGGAGATTTCCAAAAGTTCACATGCTACCTTTAGCTTTTTTGAAACTGATATATCACTATTTGAAAACTCTAAACTTCCACTCGGATGGTTATGAAATAATATTATACTATTGGTTTTAATTAATAAAACATCTCTTAATATATCTTTAATCGGAATTAAAGTATTCGAATCTGATCCTTTAGTAAGATTTGTAACATTAACAACACAATTTTTTCTATTTAAGTGTAATATTTTGGCTTCTTCTTTATCATCCATACATAGGTCAAAATATGGTTTCATAAAATTTGAGGCGTCTCTAGATGATTTGATTTTTTGAGTGGCAAGTGTTGTTCTTTTGTAAGTAACTTTTAATTCACCTACAAAGTCTTTATAAGTGGCAAGTCTGTTTTTTATTAACGGGTTTTCACTGTTCATAATGCTAACGGGTTTTAATTGTTTAATAATAAATGCTAACGGGTTTTGTGATTGTTAAACATTCCGAAGAATGCAATAACTATTAAAATTGTAATTCTTAATTCAATAAATATCTTTTGATATTTATATTGTTGACGGTATAGGAATCGAACCTATAAGTTATATTAAATAACTTCTACCATACCGCCTTTTTATCGTTTCGCCTGTTACATCTTCATTACGAGGGCGATTTATTTTAACTAGCATTAAAAAAATCTCCCCTCGATTTATAGGGGTGTAACAGTCTCAAAATGTCAAATAACGAAGGCACTATGTTTGGACATAATTCGCAGTTTAAAATGTTGGAATTATTGTTTTATAACAATGTTTATCAGTAGATTAATACTTTTTTACTGCTGATATAAAGGTAACAATATATTGTTACCTTTGCAAGTTTATATACATCTTTTTTGTAATAAAACTACTGTTTGTTTTTAACAAAAGAATGGGCTCGATAAGAATAAATAAAAAACTCTTATAGTTTTATTTTAGCCTTCTTATAATTAAGCTTTCTGGTACTTCTTAAAGCAAATAATCATATATAAAAAAACTTAATTGTTTTCATTTTGCTTATGGTTTAAAAGTGTTTGTATGTAATGCTCTAAATTTAAAATATTTGACGAATAGGAATACAGACAGTAACACGAAAACAAAACAGAAATGAATAGTATTATTATTTATAATCAATAGTTAAACTATAGAAAGGTATTATAAAATTATTGTCAGCTTGTCATTTTCGGGTGTATCTCGGGCGTATTAGTTTGTAAATAATGGGAAGCCTTATTTTTACTAGTGTTTTTCTTTTACTTCCAAATCTTATTAAGATTTGGAAGTAAAAGAAAATTCTATTCAAAAACGGTTAAAGTATTGATGTATAATATGCGAACGGTTAGGAATTATTAAAGCATAAGAAGAAAAGCCAAAAACCTCACTAAATTGACTATAAATACGACCCCACCCCCTAAAGTAAAATGACTTTTAGAATTGCCCCTCTATAGTTCAAACCCAACCAGAGAAGTATACACTCTATCATATATTAAATATATTTTAAAATGAAAAAAATGTATATAAAAAATATACTATAAATATATTTTTTATATACATTTGTTTAAATATTGTTAATCCATCATGTTTGATTATTATCTAACCCTTTATAAAGGGCTTACAAACCCTTTATAAAGGGTTAAGGACAAGGACAAGGACAAGGACAAGGACAAGGACAAGGACAAGGACAAGGACAAGGACAAGGACAAGGACAAGGACAAGGACTCAAATTGAAAATTTAGTAAAGCTTAAAACAACATTATAAACTCTAAAAAAAATAATATGAAGATAAGTTTTGATTTTGATAATACTTTAGAAAAACCTGAAATACAAAAAATAGCAAAAGGGTTTATTGAAAAAGGTCATGAAGTTTGGATAACTAGTTCACGAAAAATAATAGGTGATCAGACTAGGGTCATTCATAAAGATATTTTTGATGTAGCTATACGGCTTGGTATAGGAAGTAATATTCAGCTTACAAACTACCAAGATAAATTTAACTATCTAAGTGGGTTTGATATACATTTAGATGATGATAAAGAACAAATAGATTTAATCAATGCATCAAATCAAAAATGCATTGCACTACATTTTGAATCAGCTAAGAATATTAAAAAACTTATATGAAACTTGTAATTAACTTATTTATCAAATATAACGACTAAAAAAATGATTACCAAGAGTACTTGTTTCATAGAACATTAGGCAAAAAAGTATTTAATATGCTATTCATCAGAGAATAATTCAATAGATTTAATATCAACTAAATAAGGGTTGTTTGTTCTAGAAATTAGATCGAATTTTTCAAGGATTTCATTAATAAAAACTTTACCTATAACTGTTATATACTTACCGTTGTTTTCTTTAATCAGTACTTTTCTTGTATTTTTATATCTATTTAGGAGTAAGACTATTTTAGTTTTATCTTTTAGAATTATACTATGAGTAGAAAAAAGAATATTTTCTTTTTGATGAGAAAATCTCCCTGTAATTGACAAAAATTTCCCTTCATTTTTCTTCAAATATTTTAGACCTTTAATATATTCATTTTTGATCTTTACGGTGGTAGAACACCCAAAAAAAACAAATGAGAAATGTAACTGATATACATGTTAAATTAGATCCCATTAACTAATACTTAAAAATACTCCACTTAGAGTTTTGATAATCGACCTCATGAATAGTAACCGCTACTCTTGTAGTATTTGATGCAACAGAAAGTTTATTCATTATGATCAGTTTGTTACAAAATTTTAAGATCTCTTCAATAGGAAGAGATCTTAAATATAAGGCATCTTCAATTTCTGCTTCTCCAGTGATACTGGTGGCATAATCAGTGCCATTGCGGGGTACTGTAGGGATAGAATAGTAGAACTCATTACTCTCTGAATTTGTTAAAAAATGAAAACTAAAATCTGGAAAAAAATAAGGATCAGTACATTCTGAGTCTTCTTTATGTACTGTAAAGACTTTGTTACACATAATTTTATGATCAAGATCAAAAATTAAAAGAGACGTTTTTTTAAGTTTTAGGATATCAATCATATTTCCGATCTGAAGAATACAGGCATCAGAATTCCCGTACACGCGTTGATTCATTTTTAAAGGAGTATAACTAATATCTGAGTATTCAGGGTAATCAGACAAGAAATCTGTAGTATTATGATGAAGTGAACACCTAAAATCAGGGTTCAAAATCGTGTCTATAGTATTTTTTATGGTCGTTGGTTTCATTCTATTGGTTTTAAGAATAGTAAACATTATCTGATTAAGTGTGTAACTTAATATATTGATACTGCTGCTTTAAGACTATTTTCTAGCTTAACAATTTTGGCTTCTATGTCAGCTAAAGATAATTCTTCTTTCATTCTATTAAATGTTGAAACAAATCGAGTAACATTCTTTTTGTTTTTTCCGAAATCTATTAGTTGACTTTCGATACAAGCACTTTTTAGACGAATAGAGCCATTATTAATACTAATCGTTACTTCTTCGCTCCATGATCTCCACGAGAATTTAGTAATTGCAACACATTCTGTTTTGAACAAAGAATCAATATTCCATTTTAGTTCTTCTATAGTTTCTATAGCTATAATGAATAATTGTTTATCTGATAGTTCTGGTACTGTAATGTTTTTGACATATTTTGGTGGAAATCCGAATATCATATTATTTATTATTTAGTTGTTGTACAAAAATACTTAGGGATTAATTTTGAAAATTTTTAAAATAAGGAGTACAAAGAGTCTATGCTATATAAGTTCTATTGGTCTATTTTTAATGCTATTTTGTGTTTTACTAAACACAAAAACCAATAGTATAGCAGTAGCTCAATTATGAGATATAAGTGTATGTAACGCCATCTCGACTAATGTCAATTTTAGTTGTTGATAATATATATTAGTCTTTTTTTCGTTTCGTTAGCTAAAGGAATTAATCGGATTTTGGGTGCGAAATTATCATTATCGTATAATTTCTAGCTTATTACTGCCTTTAGGTTTGTGGAGATATAAATATCTAGATTGCCTCACTTTTCTCATTTTACCATTCCTATCAAATTTAGCTCCAAACGAATAAGCTGCTCTACCTTTTCTGTCAATACTTTTTAATGTCACTACTTTTCCGTCACCTCCAAAAATCATTTTATACTTATCCATAGGAAAAGGCTCTATAAAATCGCTATCAATAACATTAATAAAGTGATTTATTCTGCTTCTTATTCCTGAGTTTTTAGAGTCATTGTAATGAGCAGATTTCAAATACTCCAATTCTCTGGTTGTAGCCATGTCAACCCATTTTTTCTCATCTTGATTTTGGATAATATCGTCATATTCTTTATAGAAATCTAGAATTTCTTGCTCTAATTCTTTTTGATCTAGTTCTATAAGTACTTGTGATTCGCTCCATCCTTTTAATTGATAAGGTACTTCTGCCTCAAAGGTAAATGTCTCTTCATAATAAGGCAATCCATCAGTAAGAGTAGCATAATGTTCTTTTACAATATCATAGGCTCCTGCTTCATATGGTTGCTTTTTATCTCGCTTAAAGATTTTAAGCCTAAAACTATCATCGGCATCTATAGTTGTATATTCTTTACCATCTATTTTACCTAGCGGAAATAACTTAATTGTCACTTTCTGAGTGCCACTTTGTAAAATCAAATCGTTAATCGGAGTCGCATGATTCATCAATCCTACATTTTCATAATGTTCAAAGGTTAGTATTCCATTGATATAGATTTCATAAAAACAACCACTTTGGTAGCCTTCTATATAATATTGAGGCATGGTGGTATAGTCTAGTGAATCTACACTAGTATATAATTGTTCTATAGGTCTTTTCATATTGTTTTTTTTATGGTCTTGTGCGCAAGAAATATAAAAAACAAAAACCAACAGAGTAGTAGCCCAATAATAAGACTTGGCTATTTGTAACCTCGCTACCATTACCTTATGATCTCTAGCTTATTACTACCTTTGGGTTTGTGGAGAAATAGATAGTATGAAGTTCTTGCTTTTGCCCTTTTACCATTACGATTTTTGTTTTGAGCGAAAGAATATGCTGACATCCCTAATCTTTCAACGCTCTTTAAAGTAACAACTTTTCCATCTCCTCCAAAAATAATTTCATACTCATCTAGTGGTATGTTATGTACTAATTCTGTGTCAAAAATATTAATAGAATGATCAACTCTCCTTCTTATTTTGTGATTTTTAGAATCATTATAATGAACAGATTTAAGATATTCTAATTCTCTTTTTTTAACCATTCCTACCCATTTTTCTTCATCTTGCTTTTGGATTATATCATCATATTCATTGTAAAAATCGAGGATTTCTTCCTCCAGTTCTTTTTGATCTAGTTTTGTAAGTACTTGCGATTCACTCCATCCTTTTAATTCATAGGGCACTTCTGCTTCAAACGTAAAGGTTTCTTCATAGTAGGGTACTCCTGCATTAAGAAAAGCATCCCCCCGTTCTCCACTTACCGTAGGGGCAAAATATTCTTTAACCACATCATAGCCTAATGCTTCATAAGGTTGTTTTTTATCTCGTTTAAAAATCTTTAATCGAAATTTAGCATCAGCATCTATGGTTGTAAATTCCTGATCTCCTATTTTACCTAAAGGAAATAGCTTTACCGTTACTTTTTGTGTTCCACTTTGTAAAATCAAATCATTAATAGGAGTAGAATGATTCATTAATCCTACATTTTCATAGTGTTTAAATCTTAATATTCCATTAATATAGATTTCATAAAAGCAACCACTTTGATAACCTTCTATATAATATTGGGGCATAGTTTCATAGTCTAAGGAGTCTACATTGCTATATAATTGTTCTATAGGTCTTTTCATATTATTTTTTTTATGGTCTTGTGCGCAAGAAATAAGAGTTATAGAGCAGCATAGAGCTACTATAATTTGGTTAATTCGTTTCATTATAATATTTTTTACGATCGTGTGGGTTAAATATTTCAAAGATATACATTCTACCCAGACTAGCTGTACCTTCTCCAAATTTTGGAATCTTTGTTGGCTCATCCTCTTCATTAGAATCAAACCATTCTTGATCCATAACTTCAAACTCTACATTTTGAAAATACTCTCCTGTGATCCCGTCAAAGAATAAGGTATCTTCCAGATAAGGACCTAGATCAGGATGAATCCCAAATCTACGTGTGATTCCTACCGCAGAGTTAAGTACTACTTTTCCTTCTATTTTTACATGTGTTTTTATAGGGAACACCTTTAATAATACTTTTTCTCGTTTATCTTCTACTTTTATTTCTCCTTCTAGTTCTAGTCCAATAGCACCTTGCATTTGTAAGATATCTCCTGGTTGCAGGGTATGATTACCTCCTGCTTTTTGATCTTTGGCACTATTAGTTAATAAGAACTCTCCTGTTAAGGTGTTGTAACGTATATTGATATCAAAAGAAATTTTGCCTTCTACAATAGCTTTTACCTTAAATTTTTTGAGTGCTTTTGGTAATCGCTTTGGTTCAAACTCATATTCTGTAGAGATCCCAAAAAATGGATCTGCTCGTAATGCATACTCTATTATGGTAGTAACCTTGCCTATGCCATGTTGTTCTTTGTATATGGCTGCATTCATACTAATCTGAGGCATGTGAAAGGTAAGATCGTACTGATCCTGAAACTTTTTAATCGTTTTCTGTGCTTTCTTTAGTCGTTTGGCAACTTTGGCTGCTTTGTACATAGAAGGAGCTACTTTACCTCTGGTGAGGTAGAGTAATAGTACATCTAAAGCAATGGAAAACAATACCATTTGGAAAATGTAATAATTAAGCACCGCCTTATAGGGTTGCACCTCAGAATAGTTGATAAGACGATCCTTATCTATCATTGCGTGAAATCCTAATGCCACTTCGGTAACACTTTCTTCTACAAATTCTTGTAGTATTGCTTGCACCTTATCCCAATCTTCCTTCCTCTCTCTATTATCTCCAAGCATGTATTGCTCTACAAAGGGTTTTATTTTTTTATTAATCCATTCTAATCCCTTAGCTATGTATGACATATAATCTGCATAGCCTTCTACCAGAGGTACTTCTTTATCATTATGATATAAGATGTGCTTTTTTTCTACTCCATAATTTATGTGTACTGCCCATACTACATCGGGGTGGATTAAAAAGTTAGGAGTACGCACATAC
>NZ_KQ474108.1:18157-52026 GCF_001401755.1 Aquimarina longa SW024 | reverse complement strand
TTGCAGGAGATACCGTAACCATAACAGATGGAAACGGAAATACTCAAAATGTAACCCTAACCGCTACCGATATTACCAATGGAAACATTGCAGTGAACTTCCCGAATCCTGGAGATAACGGAACGATTACTGCAACTGCATTTGTAACAGATCAAGCAGGGAATCAAGGAACATCAGCTAATGATACAGCAACTATAAATACCTCTGCTCCATCTGCACCAACAGTAGTCATTACTGAAGATACCAATAATGATGGGGTCATCAGTGCTAGTGAATTGAGCGGAAACGTTGATGTCACCGTAACACTACCGGCAGATGCCATTGCAGGAGATATCGTAACCATAACAGATGGAAACGGGAACACTCAAAATGTAACCCTAACCGCTACCGATATTACCAATGGAAACATTGCAGTGAACTTCCCGAATCCTGGAGATAACGGAACGATTACTGCAACTGCATTTGTAACAGATCAAGCAGGGAACCAAGGAACATCAGCTAATGATACAGCAACTATAAATACCTCTGCTCCATCTGCTCCAACAGTAGTCATTACTGAAGATACCAATAACGATGGGGTCATCAGTGCTAGTGAAGCTACTGGTCCTGTAGATGTCACCGTAACACTACCGGCAGATGCTATTGCAGGAGATACTGTAACCATAACAGATGGAAACGGGAACACTCAAAATGTAACCCTAACCGCTACTGATATTACTAATGGAAACATTGCTGTAAACTTCCCGAATCCTGGAGATAATGGAACGATTACTGCAACTGCATTTGTAACAGATCAAGCAGGGAACCAAGGAACATCTGCTAATGATACAGCAACTATAAATACCTCTGCTCCATCTGCACCAACAGTAGTCATTACTGAAGATACCAATAACGATGGGGTCATCAGTACTAGTGAATTGAGCGGAAACGTTGATGTAACCGTAACACTACCGGCAGATGTCGTTGCAGGAGATACTGTAACCATAACAGATGGAAACGGAAACACTCAAAATGTAACCCTAACCGCTACCGATATTACCAATGGAAACATTGCTGTAAACTTCCCGAATCCTGGAGATAACGGAACGATTACTGCAATTGCATTTGTAACAGATCAGGCAGGGAATCAAGGAACATCTGCTAATGATACAGCAACTATAAATACCTCTGCTCCATCTGCTCCAACAGTAGTCATTACTGAAGATACCAATAACGATGGGGTCATCAGTGCTAGTGAATTGAGCGGAAATGTTGATGTCACTGTAACACTACCGGCAGATGCCGTTGCAGGAAATATCGTAACCATAACAGATGGAAACGGAAACACTCAAAATGTAACCCTAACCGCTACCGATATTACCAATGGAAACATTGCTGTAAACTTCCCGAATCCTGGAGATAACGGAACGATTACTGCAACTGCATTTGTAACAGATCAAGCAGGGAATCAAGGAACATCTGCTAATGATACAGCAACTATAGATTCACCTTGTTTAAGTGATCCTAATCAAGATTGTGATAATGATGGACTAACGAACGCTGAAGAAGTAGCAGAAAACACAGATCCTAATAACCCTGATAGTGATGGAGATGGATTATATGATGGGGAAGAAGTTACTGGGGTAGATAATCCTATAACAACTATAGTTACTACTACAACTAGCAATCCTAATGATGCTTGTGACCCATTGAACACTACTCCTAATTGTGATGCCGATAATGATGGGATCAATAATGACATGGATTTAGACGATGACAATGATGGTATTCTTGATACAGTAGAGCAAGACGGAAACCCTAATTTAGATACTGATAATGATGGAATTATTGATAGTTTAGATCTTGATAGTGATGGAGATGGAGTTACCGATATAATTGAATCCGGAAATGATGGATTAGATAGTGATGGGGATGGTCAATTAGATGGTCCTTATGGAACTGATGGTATTGCTGATGATGTACAAAATACTCCTGATGATGGAACTGTAAACTATACCCCTACTGACACTGACCAAGATGGAACTCCTGATTTTCAGGATGTCGATGATGATGGAGATGGTATCGATACGATCCATGAGGATATTAATGGTGATGGAAATCCTACAAATGATGATACAGATGGAGATGATATCCCTGATTATCTTGATACAGATGATGACAATGATGGAATCCTTACAACAAATGAAAACCCAAATGAAGATGGTGACGAAAATCCTACAACTGGAGACACTCAAGATACAGATGGAGATGGTATCCCTGATTACCTAGATGTTGATGATGATAATGATGGGATTAATACTAATGAAGAATCATCAGATCCTAATAATGATGGAGACCCTGAAGATGCTATAGATACAGATGGAGATAATATTCCTGATTATCTTGATGACACTAATGAAGATTTCTTAGATGTAGATGCTGTAGAGGTATTCAATGTGGTTACTCCGAATGGAGATGGAGATCATGATGTATTTAGAATTGGTAATATTGAAAAATTCCCTGAAAATGAATTAAAAATCTATAATCGATGGGGAGTATTAGTTTATGAAGCTAAAGGATACGGACAACAGGGACAGTATTTTAAAGGAGAATCTAATGGTAGAGTAACGATTAACCAAGATCGACAATTACCAGTAGGAACATATTTCTATGTTTTAACTTATAAGAATAGTAAAGGACAGACTAATAAGAAATCAGATTATTTATATATTAACAGATAAATATATTTCATTGGGGAGTATGATAAAATTACTCCCCAATCAACAATATAATCCCCCATGTAATGAAAAGAACTTATTTACTCATAATAACCTTGTTTATGCTAGTTTTTACAGAAACATATAGCCAACAAGATGCTCAATACACTCAGTATATGTATAATACTATTAGTGTAAATCCTGCATACGCAGGATCTAGGGATGCGATTAATATTACTGGTTTGTACAGAAATCAGTGGGTTGGCATAGGAGGGGCTCCTGTCACACAAACATTAAGTATTAATTCTCCTATTGGAAGAAATAACAAAGTAGGACTTGGGCTTTCTATTGTAAATGATAAAATTGGTCCTACTCAAGAAACATATATTGATATAGATTTTTCATATACAATTAATACATCTGCCGAAGGACAACTTGCATTTGGACTAAAAGCTGGAGGGCATTTATTAGATGTTAATTTTCAAAAATTAAATCAATACACCAATACAGATGTTCTTCTAAACACTGATATTGAAAATAAATTTTCACCTAATATTGGTGTGGGAGTATATTATCACAAAGAAAAATTTTATGCAGGCTTGTCTGCTCCAAATATACTCACTACAAAACATTTTGATGAATCTTTAAGAGGTAATGCTAATTCATCATTTCTGGCTGCTGAACGAGTAAATTATTATGGAATAGCAGGATATGTTTTTGACATTAGTGAATCTTTGAAATTTAAACCTGCTACTTTGATAAAATTAGTTTCGGGAGCTCCTCTACAAGTAGACTTATCTGCTAATTTCTTAGTCCATGATAAAATAACATTAGGGTTAGCATATCGATGGAGTGCTGCTTTAAGTGCTCAGTTTGGCTTACAAATATCTGATTCTATGATGCTAGGATTTGCTTATGATTGGGAAACTACAGAACTTGGCAACACAGAATTTAATGCAGGATCTTATGAATTTCTATTACGTTATGAAATTTTTAAAAACAAAAAAATATTATATCCTCGATTCTTTTAACCATCTAATTTTATTCCTAAAAACATGAAAAAATTAACTTCTATAATACTCTTTCTATTTTTAATCAGTAGTAGTATTAGTATTGCTCAGGATGGAGCATTGAAAAAGGCTAATGCATATTTTGAGAATTTTGCTTATATCGATGCGATTAATGCTTATGAAAAAATTACAAGAAATGGTAATGGAACTTTAGAAGTATATCAAAATTTAGCTGATAGTTATTTTTTCAATTCTGATTTTGAAAGTGCTGCAAAATGGTACCAAGAAATGATCAATACTAATGAAGAAATCTCTTTTGAACATTATTTTCGTGCGGCGCAATCTTTTAAATATCTTAAAAATTATGATCTTGCAAATTCTTTTATGAAAAAATTACTCTCTACGAGTACTAATGATTCTAGAATTAATCGGTTGATGACTAACCCTGATTATTTAGAGGATATTAAAAATCAATCAGGTCGTTATGCTATTGTAAATCTCGAAGAAAATTCTTTGTTTACCGATTTTGCTCCTTCTTTCTATAAGAATCAGTTGGTATTTTCATCTGCTAGAGAAAAAGGGAAAGTTTTTGATCAAAAAAACAAATGGACTAAACAACCTTATTTAGAATTGTTTAATAGTTATATTAAGGATAATGGAAGTTTATCTGTTCCTCTAAAGTTTTCAAAAAAAATAAATACTAGACTTCATGAGTCTACTTCTACTTTTACGAAAGATCATAAAACTGTTTATTTTACCAGAAATAATTTTTTAAATTTAAAATTAAAGAAAGATTCTATAGATGTAAACCGGTTAAAGATTTTTAAAGCTACTCTAAATGATAAGCTTAAGTGGGATACTATTGAAGAATTACCTTTTAACAATGATCATTATTCAGTAGCACATCCTGCATTAAGCCCTGATGGAAAGAAATTATATTTTGCTTCGGATATGCCTGGTGGTTGCGGAATGTCTGATTTATATGTTGTTTCTATACAAGAAGATGGTAGTTTTGGGGAACCACAAAACCTAGGGACAGAGATTAATACCGAAGGAAGAGATACATTTCCTTTTGTAAGTGAAACTGGAATGTTATATTTTGCCTCAGATGGGCACTTAGGGTTAGGAGGGTTAGATATTTTTGTAGTCAAATTAGAGGATGAACAAAAAGAGGTCTATAATGTTGGTGAGCCTATAAATAGTTCTGCTGATGATGTAACTTTTATTATAGATGATACTACTCATAAAGGATATTTTTCATCTAACAGACCCGGAGGAAAAGGTGATGATGATATTTATAGCCTTGTAGAAATAACTCCATTAATAACCAAATGTGATGGTAGTATTAAAGGTACAGCAATAGATGAAGATTCTGGTTCACTATTGACTAATGCTACTATTGAAATCAAAGATGAAGAAGGAAAAGTATTATATACAGGAAAAACGGATGATAATGGAGCATTTTTTAAGAAAGTTGATTGTAATGATAAAACATATGTAATTACAGTTACGAAAGAGGATTTTGATCCAATGGTCAAAAAAATTATAGTTACTAGAAAAGATCCAAACCCTTCGAAAACATTAAAACTTAAAAACAATGCTCCTGAAAAAGGAGTTGATCTTGCTAAATTATTAAATCTACAACCTATCTATTTTGCTTCTAATAAAGCTCTTATTCTTGGAAAAACAGCCAAAGAATTAGACAAGGTTATTACATATATGAAAGAATACCCTACAATACGTATTGAAATCGGCTCTCATACTGATAGTCGAGGTAGTGATTCTTATAATATGAAACTATCTACTAAAAGAGCTATAACTACAGCTAATTATATCATTAGTAAAGGCATTGATAATTCTCGCGTAAAAAGTAGAGGATATGGAGAAACAGTGCTAAAAAATAGATGTGGTAACAGAGTTAAATGCAGTAAGGAAGAACATGCAAAGAATAGAAGAAGTGAATTTATTGTTATCGACAATTAAAATTATTTTGTATTTCATAAAAAAACCGAGGTAAATTATCTCGGTTTTTTTATGGAATTAATATGTCCTTATTCCTTATATCCCTCCATCTATAGGTATTGTCTTAGTTATTATCATATCTGGCTTATCAAGTGTTGATAAAGGACATTTTTCACTTTTAGGTACAAAAAGTGTCGTTCCAGATGCAATACCTCCCACAACATTTTGCATATTCTCTAGTTTTGTAATTCTAACTTTATCTAAGTTGAGAATTTTCTTGTTTTTATTTGTTTTCATATGATTTGATTTTACAGATAGTATCCAATTAACATGCCAATTTACGTTTTTCCGTAACAACATTACGCATATACTATCGTAGTTTTTTTATAAAAAAGTGGTTTTTAACCTTCTTTTTTCTTTGTATATGTATCTATATGTTTAATAAAATATGAAGGATATATTCCTGTTTTTTTATGGAAAGCAGAAGAGAATGATTGAGCATTTTTAAATCCTACTTCTTCTGCTATTGCTTTAATTGTATACGATCTTAGTGATTTATTAGAAGCTAATTGTTCTATAGCATACTCAACACGTAAATTATTCATATAAGTAGAAAAATTGATGTTTTTATAACCATTGATAATTTTAGATAGATATGCACTATTCGTATTTAACTCTTTAGCTAATGAATTAAGAGTATAGTGTTTTTTAGAAAACTTAGCTAAATTTTCAAATTGATACAATTTTTCTAAAACAACTTCTATTACTTCTTTTGGAATATCTAAATCTTCTTTTTTTGTAATAACACTAGCTTGATCAGTCTGATCTGTTATATTATTAACTTTATTTTGATGTTCTTCTAGGAGTTTTAATAATCGTCCTCTGCTTATATATGTTTTCAGAAAACCAAAGACTGCTATTGTTACTAACACAATCAGAAATAAAATTAGAATCGTAATCGTTTCTTCTTTTAAGAATCTATCCTGTTTTAATTGATCGATTAGATCTTCTTTTTCAGAGATTAGTTCTATAGTATCGTATCGTTCATTAATGTTTTTAGTTAAATATATCTGGTCTGAGTGTCGTATACTATCTAACCTTAATAGTGTATTAATATATTCTATTTGCTTCTCTACATTTTTTTTTATTTTAGAATCTTCTATTAAATATGTGTATGTATCAATTATCTCAGGAATGACATCTTCTGTTTTTTTAAGTACACTATCGACTTTTTTAAAATAATGTATTCCTTTTTCTTTATCACCCAGATCTTGATAAGAACGAGCTATATAATAATCACAGATTGCTGTTCTTGTAGTTACCTCATCAACTTGTTTAATTAATATCCTCCCTTTTTCTAAACTATCAATTGCTGTTTTATAGTTTTTAGATAAATAATGATAAACCCCTGAATATACTACAAAATGAGGGTAAATAGCAGCATCATTTGTTTTTAACGCCTGTTGAATTCCTTTGTCAATATATTCTTTAGCTAGCTCTAATTGGTTATCATAAACATATGAATCTGTTAATGCAAAAAGTACTCTCCCGTAGTCATTTAATTTTTTAAATTTCGGATTCTGATCTACAAAATTTAAATGTTCTAAAAAAATAGCTTGTGCTTCTTTTCTTTCTCCTGCGGTATTTTTTAATAATCCTATGTTAAACTTTATGGATAAATATAATGGTTCATTTTTATTTTCTTTTGCGGATTTTGATCCTTTTAAATAAAACTCTAAAGCTTCTTTATAGTTTCCTTTCTCATAGTATATATTACCTTTTTGACTATACCCTAAGGCAGGATATCTAGTATATTTCTTTTTTTTGGTGATGGTGATAAGGCTATCGATGTAGTGTAATGCATTATGAGAATCTAGTTTTGACAAAAAGTAATATGCATCTGCCATCCCTAATGTATCAAAACTGATCTTAGCTTTATGAAGAGCTTCTTTTACTATCTTTATTCTTAATGCTCCTTTAGTCTCTTTTATAATTCTAGCTCTTAATACACTAAAGTTAGAAGTATCCTGTATATCTTTAGATTTTTTGGTTTGCCCATTTAATTGCTTAGCAAAAGTCAATAGAATAAGCAGATAACTTAGAAACAAATACTTCTTAATCATTAAAATTATTTTTTATTTAAAAGCAATCATTTACATCCTTACACATTTGTGCTTTACCTAAAATTTTTAATCAGTTAGGCATTAATATAAAAATAAATCAATTGGTTTCAATGCTTGTAAAAATACATAATATATAAGTTCTAAGGCCTCTTGATATTTATAAATTTAGAGGTTGAAATTTATAAATATCAACAATGTCTTCTTGTTTTATCACCTATATCTTTATTATTTTTAGACTATTAAAGTAAAAGTATTCTATAATTTATGATTCTTATAACCTGTATGGTTCGCAAAGTGAAAGGTTCGAAAAATATTCGATATTTACTCATAGGTCTGGCTATTCTGGCATACTCTATCTTATCATCTTTTAAAACAAAAAATAAAATTTCTCTTAAAAATAAAATAACTAATGAAGTTACAAGAGAGACTAATTATACAATTCCTATACTACCTACTGATAGGTACTTAATCTTATAAAATACAAAGTGACGTAGACTCTTCTATTGAACTCAGAGAAAGGGTCATTTTTTACCTCTTCTGTTTTTCATTATTTTAACAAGAATCATATGATGATTACTAATACTATAGGGTTTTTAACTTTGATTAATAATGGTTAGAGAAAAGTTACAAGTAGAAAAAATAGGAAACAACTCTAAAATTTCTGACCGTTTATTCACTAATTCTTCCTAAAAAATCAATGCAAAATATAGATATTAAAGAGTAACTGAATTAGGTTTGTATAATCAAAAAACAAGATGACTCTGATAAATACTAAGTGTTTTTTTTGAAAAATATTTTGATATTTATCTATGAAAAGTAACCTTAAAAACCTGAACGAATTGTTTAGGTTTTTTATTCATTAGATAAAAGTATAAACTATTTTTAATCTATAAGTTAGTATTTTTGTGATTCAAATTTTTATTACAATGTCTACTACCTCCCTTCTTATTTCTATTCTATTAGTTTTTGTTTCATATACTATTCATTCGCAAAATTCTGAAAAAACTATAGATTCTTTAAATACTGAAAAAACACAATTAAAGCCTACAACTTTACAATTATTAAAATATGATGGGTTATCTATATACAAGGGGATAAAGAACACCTATACTCGTCCTTTTAAATGGAAGAAGAAAGATTGGATTACTTTTGGAGGAATATTAGCCGGAACTGGTATTTTACTGACTGTAGATAAACCTGCGAATACGTATTTTACAGAACAAAGTGATGAAATTCCTAACGGAATAAAAGAAACTGGTTTTCGTTTTGGAAAACCTTTACTTAATTATGGACTAACGACTAGTGTGTATGCTATAGGGTTATTTACAAAAAATGAGAACATAAGAAAAACAGGGGTACTTCTTATTGCGTCTGCTACTGCAGGTGGGCTGATCCAAACTGTAAGTAAAACATTGGCTGGTCGTGCAAGACCAAACACAGGAAAAGGAAATTTAAGTTTTCATTTTTGGTCTGATGAGCCTGGTTTTCATTCTTTTCCTTCAGGACATAGTATATTATCATTTACCACTGCTTATGCAATAGGTAAGCAGTTTAATAATCCGTATCTAAAAGGTGGTATTTATGCTATTGGATTATTATCTCCTGTGTCTCGTTTATGGGCAGGAGCGCATTGGCTTACTGATGTTGGTTTAGGAATAGCAATAAGCATTGTTATAGTAGATGGTATCGATAACTATTTAAAAAAGACAGAACGTTATGTATATCAGCATAAGCAAAATAAGATAAAGTGGAACCTTAAGTTAGGTGCTGGTCAAATAGGCGTTGTAGGTCGGTTTTAATTTTAACCTATCAATATGTATTAAAAATATCCTAATATAAAACAATAATTACATAAAGCATTAACAGCTAGAATCCCTAAGGATTAGAGATGTTTTAATAACTTCTGTTTTTGTTTTATAATTTTCGGTATAATTATCTAATTGATGTATTAAAACTTGTGCTGCTCTTGCCCCTAAGTCCTCAGCGTGTTGAGAAACAGTAGTCAGTTTTGGATAGGAATGCTTAGATAGTAATCCATCAGTAAATCCAATAACTGAAATATCTTCTGGGATTTTATATCCTAACTTATGTGACATATTGATGGTAATAGAAGCAGCTGTCTCATCTAAACCGAGCACTGCATCAATCGTATTATTTTTTAAAAAATCTTCTACTTCTTCTTCTACAGTAGTAACATCTTTTACATGTAATTCTATTAAAGAAACCTCATCAAAAATATTAGCTGCATCTTTTGAGCCCTGTAACCGTAACTTAGCAACACTTAATTCACTAATTGTTGTTATCACAGCTATTTTTCTACATCCCTCTCTAATAAGATGTTCAACTGCTGTTTTTGAAGCATATTGATCATCAACAATTATCTTATCACAATCTACCTCGTCTGTAACTCTATCAAACATAACTATTGGCACATTATCTTTTTTTAACTCCTTAAGATGTTTAAATTCATTGAGAACTTGTGTTTCTTGACTAAGAGATAATATAAAACCGTCAACACTACTATAGTTTAACATTTCTATATATTCTACTTCTTTTTGGTAAGATTCGTTAGTGATACAGGTTAGGATTTTATATCCATTTTTTGATGCTTCCAGTTCTATCCCATATAAAGCCTTAGCAAAGAAATGATTGAGAATTTCTGGCAATACCACTCCAATAGTTTTGGTTTTATTACTCTTTAAACTTACTGCTAATGGGTTTGGTTTATAATTATAAAAATCCGCTAATTCATGAACTCTAATAATTGTTTTTTCGCTAATTTCTGGATCATTTTTTAATGATTTAGAAACCGTAGAAATAGAAAGATTTAGTTCTCTAGCAAGCTGTTTAAGCGTAACTTTTTTCCGCATGGCATTAATTTTGGCATCACATTATTAAGAAGAACAATAGAACTTCTGCGCCTAAATTAAGCTTTTTTCTTAATTTTCATATACCTTATTACCATAATTACTATTATGGCTAAACCATAAGATATACTTTTCATATCTATTTATCTATAAAAACTCATCTTTCTATTCTAAAAGAACTAAGTACTATGCATATTACGGCTGTTATTTTTTTATGTAGTAGGCGGCTGGTCTGTATTGCATAGTATAATCAACCCAATACTCCATCCGTATGGTTTTCTTCTAGAAGTATTGTTAAAGAACTTATTCCTAATTACATATGAACTTATTTTAGCCTAAAAATATTATATCAATTCCCTTAACAATTTTGCAGCATGTTCTGCAGTAATATCTCTTTGAGGAGTTGCAAACAATTCATACCCTACCATAAACTTTTTTACCGTAGCACTACGCAATAAAGGAGGATAAAAGCTCATATGCCAGTGCCAGTATGTATTCTTTTTCCCGTTTGTAGGAGCTTGGTGTATACCGCTTGAGTATGGAAAAGAGCAATTAAATAGTTTATCGTATGCTTTGGTTAGTACCGAAATTGATTCTGCAAATAACCTAGAACTCTTCGTTGTTAAATCAGATATATCCCTACTTGGTTTCTTAGGAACAATCATAACTTCAAATGGCCATACTGCCCAAAAGGGTGTAACCACTACAAAAGATTCATTTTCAAAAATAACACGTTCCTTTTTAATTAACTCCTGAGTCACATATTCTTCTAAAAGTGTTTTTTTATTGATTTTATAGTACTTTGATTGCTCTTTATCTTTCTTTAAAACTTCATCTGGGATAGAAGACTGACTCCATATTTGTCCGTGGGGGTGGGGGTTACTACATCCCATTACTGTTCCTTTATTTTCGAATATTTGTACATAATTGATAAATTCATTAGTACCTAATAAAAGAAATTCTTCTTTCCATAATTGAATAACTGTATCGATATCATCGATAGACATATCTGCTAGGCTTTTAGAATGATCCGGGCTAAAACAAATTACTTTACAAATACCTTGTTCGCTATATGCTTGAAAAAGGCCATCATCCAACTTAAATTCTTGTGTATTTTGCTGAAGCGCAGCATAATCGTTTTTAAATGAAAAAGCACTTTTATATTTTGGATTTTTTTCTCCATTTGCTCTTGTATTCCCAGGGCATAAATAACAATTATTATCATACTCAGGTCTCTTGATATTATGAATTGTTTCTTCTTGTCCTTGCCAAGGTCTATTCATTCTATGCGGAGAAACTAAAACGTATTCTCCTGTTAATAGATTTTTTCTGAGGTGTGACTGTTTTTTAAGTAAATCCATAATCTGATTATTTCTCCAGAACTTGTTTTAAAATAGAAATGTTTTTTAGAAATGCACCTAATCGGTTTTTTTGAGGTTGTTGGTTAAAATTCGTATCCATTAGGCAAAGTATATATAGATACTTACTACTACTACACAAATAATTATACTAGCTAAATTTAAGTATTTCCAAGGAGTAATATCAACTTGTTTCGTATGTTTTTGTTCATATGCCTGAGTACGTGGCTTAATTCTTCCTACTATTAACATAATGATTATATTAACAACAAATAAAATAGCCATCATATGTAAAAAATGCGGAAACTTATCTACAAATATAAATTCATCTAATATGATGTAAAGGATATACAATACAGCGCCAGATATAATTGCAATTTTTGCTGCTATTGCAGGGATGTATTTAGTTGCGTAACCTACTATAATTATAGTTAATATAGGTATACTATAGCAACCATTTACTTTTTGTAAATATCCAAATAACCCATCTGGTGCAAATGCTATAAGAGGAGCGATACCCATAGAAATGACAGCTAATAGGATTCCAAAACGTTTTCCTGCAATTACAATCTCTTTCTCAGAAGCGTTCTGTTTTATATAAGATTTGAAAATATCAATTCCGAATAAGGTAACAGAGCTATTCAAAGCAGAATTAAAAGAACTTAAAACAGCACCTAGTAAAACCGCAGCAAAGAATCCTATGAATACTTTTGGAAGAACTTTTGAAACCAGCATGGGATATGCCTGATCAGGATCATCAAGAGTATCACCAAACATATGAAAAGCTATAACCCCTGGTAACACTACAAGTAGAGGACCCAGTATTTTAATAAAAGATGCCAGTAATAACCCTTTCTGACCTTCTTTTAAGTTTTTGGCAGCTAAAGCACGTTGAATTATTGCTTGATTTGTCCCCCAATAAAAAAGTTGTACCAGCATCATTCCTGTAAAGATAGTGCCGATAGGAATAGAAGATTTAGCACCTCCCAAAGACTTGAATTTCTCTGGATTCGTTTCTATCAAAGTTGAAACACCTTCTATAATATCACCATTACCTATTGCCATTAAACCAAAAACGGGAACGAGTAAACCGCCTATGAGTAAACCAATGGCATTTACTGTATCTGAGATAGCTACAGCTTTTAATCCTCCAAAAACGGCATATATCGACCCTATAAACCCTATTCCTAAAACTGTAATCCAAAGTGCTATAGTATTGCTGATGCCAAATATCTCAGGAACATTAAACATGGTATTTATAGCTAATGCTCCAGAATATAAAACTATAGGTAATAATACAATAGCATAACCACTTAAAAAAAGACCCGATGCGATTGCCTTCGTTTTTTTATCATAACGCTGCTCTAAGAATTGAGGGATGGTAATAATTCCTCCTTTTAAATATTTTGGCAGTAAAAAAATAGCGGTCACTACCATAGCAATTGCAGCCAAGGTTTCCCATGCCATAACCAAAATACCTTCTTTATAAGCAGCTCCATTTAAGCCCACAATTTGTTCTGTAGATAAATTGGTTAATAATAAGGACCCTGCAATAACAAAACCTGTTAAACTTCTGCCTCCCAGAAAATACCCATCTGATGTATACTCATTAGTTTTTCTACTTTTAAAAAAGGATATAAGTGCTACCAGTATTGTGAATCCTATAAATGTGATGAATTGCATAGTATATTAGTATTACATTAGGTTGGTTTGTTTTTTATTTTAAGAAGAAATAGTTACGTTTTTTTCCATGTAAATAGTGCTAAAATGACAGATAGTATGGCTGCGCCTATCCAAAATATGGTGATTGTTTCAAAATTATAGATGGTTTCTCCATCTACAATTGATTTATTACGTTCTATTAAATAACCACTTGCTATATCTTGAATTCCTGCTGCGGCATAACTCATTACTCCAATAATACCGAGTGCAGCGCCAGATGCTTGTTTGGGAGCGATGTCTACGGCCATTAACCCTCCGAGATAGCATATAAGAGCTCCTATAGCCAAGCCAAAAATTACCATACTAATAGCATCCAGCCACCAAACATTTTTAGGACCTAGTAAAAAGAGCGCAAGAGCAAAAACATTCATTATACCAAAAATTAATGCTGGCATGTTTCTTCGTCCTTTAAAAAATGTATCTGATACATATCCAGAAGTAGCAGTCCCGATAATACCACATATGGCACTAATAGCGACTAATGTATTTGCTTGAGTCAGCGAATACCCTTTTGCCGTTTCAAAATAATAAGGCCCCCAGCTATTTACTGCATAGCGAGAGATATACATACATGCACTTGACAAGGCTAATACCCATATATATGGGTTTTTTAAGACACTTTTTTGTTCACTCCATGTAGATGTTTTTTTCTTTCTAAAATCTTTATTTATAGGATGTAACCCTTTACTTTCGGGAGTGTCATGAAAAAATAATGCGATGATAAGACAACCTAATAGCCCAGCTATAGCTGCAGCTCTAAAACCCCATTGCCATCCAAAATAAGAAGCCACCACTGCGGTTAAAACATATGTTAACGCCTCGCCGATATTATGACTTGTACTCCAAAATCCATAAAAACTACCACGTTCTTTATCAGTATACCATCTTGATAATGATACTATACTAGATGGAGCCCCCATAGATTGCACCCAACCATTTACTCCCCAACAAATAGCAAAAAAGAAAAAACTACTTGTAAACCCCATTATAAGGTTTGCCAAAGCCGAAATTAAGAGCCCTATAGACATAAAGCGTTGTATATTGCTATGGTCTGCCAAAAAGCCATTGATTAATTTGCCTACAGCATATGAAAAAAATAGTGCGGACCCTATGATTCCTAATTGTGATTCTGTTAATAAACCTGCATCGACTATTGGTTTCTTAACCACATTAAGACTCAAACGGCATACGTAGTATAAACCATAACCGAGCGTAGCAGATATAAACACTTGCCATTTTAAATTCTTATAATACTTTTTTTGAGTCTCTATAGAACCCTTTATATCTATAGCATTTGATTTTCGAAAAAAATTAACTAGCATATTATTTAGGGATTAAAATATTAAAAAGCACTATTGCTACTATTAATCATGCAATTTTTTCTGTCTTACATATTTTAATAAGGCTTCGGGCCGATCTGTCATTATTGCATTTGCTCCATTATTAATTAACCACCCCCATGAAGCATCAGGGCCCTGAAGCAACATTTTTTCATCAGTATATCCTGCGCAAAGTTCATCCCATAATGCAATATTGAGTACTGTAGTATGTTCTTCATTCAATTTTTTGATTTCTTTTAGGTTTTGAGAAGTTTCTGAATCAAAAAGCATCTCATATGCAATAGGGGCAAGGGTTTTTTTATAATCTGAAATAAATTTTGAAGGATTCTTAAGGTCATACAAAACAATAGGCATATAAATAATAGAATCCATTAGGCTACCATATTTGTCTATCATAAATTTTGCGGTTTTTCGACCTTTAAAAATAGCTTGATCAACGGTTTTGGTTTTTTTTAGCACATTATATGCTTCTTGTACTGTTGCTCCTTCTACTTTATCCAGATTAACCATGATCTTATCTTTGGTTAAGAACATTACTTCTTCTAAAGTAGGAACCTGCTGTGATGAGCCTCTTATCCCACAGGCATTTTTGAGACGTAGTTTTTTTATTTCTGCCAAAGTAAAATCACTTACTTTTCCGCTTCCATCTGTAGTACGATCTACAGTGGCATCATGCATTAGTACTAAATACTTGTCTTTGGTAAGTCTCACGTCGATTTCTACAATATCTACCCCTAGGTCTATACATCTTTCAATCGCTTTTAGGCTATTTTCTGGTGCATACCTCCAGTCTCCTCTATGAGAAACTACCAGAACATGATTTTTTCCTGGGTTTTTTAACTGTTTTAGTATTGTTGTAGTTTTAGAAGGGATACTATTAATTTTTTCTTGTGCGGTAGCATCTGCAAAATACCCGGCAAATACAAAAAGATTAAGACAGTATATCAGTATTTTTTTCATTAAAATTGCTTTTAAAGGATTAATATCTAGGATTAAATTTTGTAGTTTTTCTGTATCAATTTGGATTTGAGGTGTAGCTATTATAGGCTTATACGAGTATGACCACTCTATTTATGCAGTCCGACACTTCTTAAATATTCTAGTAATAATGCAGGTCTGTCTGTCTGAATAATATCAACGTTATGATCTACATACCATTTATAGGTGTCAATATCTTCTACTGCTTTTTCATCATCATGCCCCCCATTATGATGAGACCAGAGAGAATTTACCCATACGCTAGACCCTTTGGCACGAATGTCATCAAAATAAGTTATGATTTTTAAGGTGTCTTGCGGGACTACAAATTCAAAAGCGACAGGTACGTGATGCTTTAAATAATCATCTACAATTTCCTGACTTTGTGGGTTAGGTAAGGGGATGATTGGCATAAAGAAAACTTTGTCTAAGTATTCTCCAAATTCACCTTCGACTTCTTCTCGTTTTTTAACACCTTTGATCACTACTTGGTTCAGTGTTCCTGTTTTTTTTATTACCTCGTAGCATTTATCAAAAATAGAGTAGCTTTTATCCAGATTGATCAAAATTTTATCTTTTGCAACTAGCAAAGCTTCTTCTAGTGTTGGTATTTTATGTGCAGTAGGAATTCTTAACCCATCTATTAGTTGCAATGTCTTTAAACTATCCAAAGTCCAATCTTTAACAAACCCCTTTCCTGTAGTTGTTCTATCTATGGTTTCATCATGCATAACTACCAGATGTCCGTCTTTAGTTTCTCTAATATCTATTTCTACCATATCCACTCCCATTTTGATACAGTTTGCTATAGCTTTCAAAGAGTTCTCAGGTGCATTTCTCCAATCTCCACGATGAGCAACCACGATAATCTCTTTATTTTTTGAATCTTTGAGATTGGCTATTTTTTCTTCGATAGAAGAAATTTTCACTAGATTTTCGGCAGATACGGGTGCGTTTTTATCTGGAGTATTTGAAGTATTAGTACTACAAGCACTAATTAGGATTACTATAATTGCTTTGAAAATATTTTTTTTCATTCTAAAGTTGTTTTTAAGAACTAGTATAGAAAGCAAAATGATTTAGCGCATGTCTAACTACCTTCAGTTTACATTTTTGGTAGAAAAGAAAGAGAATCTGTTTAAAGATTCTCCTTCAATTCAAAAAAAAACTACTAATTCAAATAATATGAATAGTTAATAAATATGGTTTAATAACCAGTGTTTTGAGTAATGGAATTATCTGTGTTAATTTGGCTTTGCGGAATTGGATATAGCAATTTATTACTATCAATAGTAAAATTACCAGATTCAGAATTATGAGCATTCATAGTCTCAACAGCTTTTCCTGTTCTTACTAAATCAAACCATCTATGGTTCTCTAGGTTTAATTCTACTCTTCTTTCGTTTGCTATATGTATTCTAAAACTTTCTTTATCAGGTAAATCTGTTTGATCTAAGCTGGCAAGTCCTGCTCGATTTCTAATTTGGTTAAGTAAATCAAAAGCTTGTCCATTAGGTTGATATTCTTGCTCATTTAGTGCTTCTGCCAGCATTAATACAACATCTGCATATCTAATTACGATAAGATTGTTCTCTCCATCTCTGGGAACGGTCATTCCTGGATCTATATACTTAAGTGTATATCTCACTCCTTGCTCTTCTGCTATAGAAGCATCTCTTCGTACATCTCCAGCTTCAAAAGCATTGTATAAATCTTGAGTAGGATGATTGTTGCCACGTGCCTCTGGTACCGTTCCAGAAACTCTAAATAAAGTAGCATATGGGCTACCTTCTTCGGCATTATTTACACCTCTTTTAAATTGAACTTCAAAAATAGATTCTGCATTATTTTCGTTTTCAATATCAAAAATATCGGCATAATTAGGTAGTAAAGAATATCCAGATACATTGTTTAGGTTAGCAATTGCTTCTGGATAATTTCTTAGCGTTAAATACACTTTTCCTAGTAAAGCACTTGCTGCTCCATTGGTTACTCTACCTGCCTGAGATTGGGTTGCTGGTAATTTGGAAATAGCCTCTGTTAGATCTTTGATGATTTGGTTATATACTTCAGAAGCAGCGGTTCTTCCTTGTCCAAAAAACACATTGGTATCTGTAGTTTCTATAGTTACCAAAGGAACATCACCAAATAAACGAACCAGATTAAAGTATGTTAAAGCTCTGATAAATAATACTTCTCCTGTTCTTGAGTTTTTTAGGTCTTGATCTGCCTCTGGTATCGTTTCAATTCTATTTAAAACAATATTACATTGTTGGATACAGATATATGCGTCTTTCCATGTTGTATCCAAAACAGGGTTTATAGGGCTTAAATCAAAAACATCGATTTGTCCATAAGTTCCATCATTATTACTTAAAGCTTCTTCATACGAATTGTCTGATCGTAATTCTCCCAAAAAAGGAATATTAAAACCATATAAACCATCTGATTGTAAACCGTTATATGCTCCTGATACTATTTGCTCTATATCAGAAAAGGATTCAAAAAAATTATCACTCCCTACTTCTGTTTCTGGAGTAATATCTAATTCTTTTTCACATGAGAAAAAGAAAAAGGATATAATGATTGGTATTATATATTTATATTTCATGATTTTTTATTTTTTTAGAATGACATATTAACTCCAAAAACCATTGATTTTTCTGAAGGATAGTTTCCTAAGGTATACCCAGGTGTTAATGGATTACCACTTGTTTGCTCTGGATTAAATCCTCTGAATTTTGTCCATATTACAGGGTTTTTTGCTGTTACATATACTCTAAACTTAGAAAATCCTATGTGTTCTAATATTCTTTCAGAAAATGAGTACCCAAGTGTTATATTTCTGATTCTAAAGTAAGAGGCATCTTCTAGGAAAAAGGTTGAGGTTCTACCTGCTTTTCTATTATTTGATAGATTTGCATCTGGTTGCGGAAACGACCCATTGGGGTTATTGATAGGATGAAATCTATTATCAAATGCTTCTTGCGATGCATTAGAAAAAGATTCATTACTAAGTAATGTCAAAAACAAACTACGGTCATATACATTAACTCCTTCTACACCATTAAATAAAAGACTTAAATCAAAGTTGTTATAGGTAAACTTAGTACGTATTCCGTATGAGAAATCAGGGATATTATCTCCAATAATATGTTTGTCATCATTATTAACCTCTCCATCTCCATTGGTATCTTCGATAATAAAATCTCCTACTCTTGATCCATTAAAACTAGGTCTTGCATCTATAGCTGCCTGATCTTTATAAATACCGACTACATTATAGCCATAAAAAGAACCAATAGGAGATCCTACTTGTGTGATATGACTTCCTCCGTCTCCACCTGATACAATTTCTGTTCTTCCGGGAGCTATTTCAATAACTTCGTTGTCAGATTTTGTATAATTAACTCCGATTTGCCATTTTACAGGCCCTAAATTGATATCAGCCGTATTTAACTCTAGTTCTATACCTTTATTTCGGACTTTTCCTATGTTCTGAATCGAACTGGAAAATCCGGATTGAGAGGGTACAGGTACTTCTAGTAGTAGGTCTTCGGTATCTGCAATATAATAATCTGCTGTAAGATTTAATACATTATCAAAGAACCCCATATTTAAACCAAAATTTGTAGTGGTAGTAGTTTCCCAGGATAGATTAGGATTGGGAGAAGTCGATGTTGATAAGCCGCCAACTAATTCATTCCCCAGGATAGTGTTTGTTTCACGAAATAGGGGGATTGCCCCATAGTTTCCTATTTGATTGTTTCCTGTTTCTCCCCAGCTAAAACGTAACTTTAAGTTACTAATGGCAAAATCACTTTGAGGAAAAAAATCTTCTCTACTTACTACCCAACCAACAGATGCAGCAGGAAAGACACCATACTTTGATTCTTTACCAAATCTAGATGAACCATCTCTTCTTAAGGATGCAGAAAGCAAATACTTATCCATATAATTATACTGCAATCTTCCAAAATATGATACTAGTGCCCACTCATTAATTTCTTTGGTGGTTGCTGTGGTATTGGCTCCTCCTACATTGGTAATAAGATCATTAGGAAAATCACTTCCTACTGTTGTTGTTAATGATGTTTTTTCTTTCTGAAAAGAATATCCTGCCAATAGTTTTAGGTTATGATTATTAAATGATTTATCATAGTTTAAAGTAGTTTCAATCAACCAGTTTTTATTTACCAATGATTCTTCACTACCTCTGGTTACTGATGGAGCTTCATCTCTATATCGTCCTATAAAAGAAGGTCTGAAAAAAGTATTGGTAAAACTGGTGTAATCTCCACCCAATAGGGTTTTAAATTTTAAATTAGAGAGTACTTCTAGTTCAAGAAAAGAATTTCCGTATACTCTAAACTCGTTATCTCTATTGGTAGTTTCTTTTACGATAGCAACTGGGTTTTCTGCCAGCGAAGCATCAGATGGTGTATTCGCTCTGATTTGTCCACTTATATTATAACTTCCATCTGCATTATATGGAGAAAAAAATGGATAAGAAATTATAGCTTGTTGTAAGGGGCTATCTGTCCAGCCTTCTACAATTTTATTGGTAGTAGCATAGGTGGGAGAGAGGTTAATACCAAATTTGACTTTATCACTTAATTTGGATTCAATATTAAATCTTGCAGACATTCTTTTATAGTCTGATCCCAAAATGATCCCTTCCTGATCAAAATAGCTTCCAGAAACAAAATATTTAGTTTTTTCACTACCTCCGCTTACAGATAAGTTATAGCTGCTTATAGGGGCGGTTCTAAAAATTTCATCTAACCAGTTTGTATCTGTTAATCCCTGTTCACCATTTAAATAAGGAGTTAGGTATTCTGGAATTAGAATTCTTCTGTTTGATGGATACCTAGAAGCTCTGATACTGTTATCATCTTCGGCACGGTTTACTCCAGGATTTAAATTAACATATGACCTGTCTCTTGCTTCTTTAACGAGTTGTGCATAATCGTAAGCACCTAAAACATCAACTTTTAGGCCTGGTCTTTGAAACCCAGTATAGATATCCAGATTTATTTTTACACCGTCACCTAACTTTCCTTTTTTTGTAGACACTATAATAACACCACTTGCTCCTCTGGATCCATATATAGCCGCAGAAGCAGCATCTTTTAAAATATCAATAGATGCAATATCATTGGGGTTTATAGAGTTTAATGAGCTCCCTTCTGTTAATGGGAAACCATCTACTACTATTAATGGATTGGTTCCTGCTGTTAAGGATCCAACACCTCTTATATTTATCTGAGAGTTTCTGCCTGGAGCTCCAGACCCTTCGGTAATTTGAACTCCAGAAGATTGACCAGCTAGTGTTTCATCAAATCCTCCTACGGGTACATTTTGAATCTCTTCTGCCTTAAGTGAAGTAATTGATCCAGTTACTCTGGCTTTTGATTGAGAGCCATATCCTACTACAACTACATCTTCTAAAACTGAGGCATCTTCTATTAATTGCACATCAATAACTGTTTGTCTGTTAACAGGTATTTTTTTAGTAATAAAGCCAAGGTAGGATATCACCAGTATAGCGTTGTCGTCTGTAATAGTAAGCGTATAATACCCATCAAAATCGGTTGTGGTTCCTACAGAAGAGCCTTCAATTACTATAGAAGCCCCAAATAGAGGCCTTCCTTCTTCATCTACTATTTTACCAGTTACTTGTTGTTGCACAGGATCAATACTGGCAGATTGTTTTAGGGGGCTTTTTGTTTTGGGTAGTTTTGACCGTAGTAAAATTTTGCGATCTTTGATTTCAAAAGAAGTTTTCGTATTTAAAAACATTCTTTTTAGTACTTTATCGATATGCTCTTTTTTTATTTTTAGAGAAATTCTACGATTTAAATCTACTGCTTTGGTATTAAAAAGGAATTTAAACTCTGTAGTTGTTTCTATTTCATCAATCACTTCTGAAACCTTTACATTATCCATATTCAGAGAAACTTTAGTTTTCTGAGAATAGGTAGAATTTGCATGCATGGTGAGCATGACCAAAAAGAAAAAGAATAAAGATAGTTTCATTCTTAAGTCAAATTTTAGTTTCCGTAGTGAAATATACTCGGAGATTACTATTTTTTTCATACTTTTAAATGTTAATCAGTGGTTATCTTGTTTTTTAATCACTTTGTATAATCGGAAAATGCGTCACCATTTTCCGATTTTTTTATAATAATGTTAGCTTTTAGTATTCCATTTATCCCATAGGCACCTTATATTATTAGTTAATTATAATTTTATTATTTTCGATCTTATAATGTATTTGATATACTTTATTAAAGTAGTATAGCACATCTTCTATGCTTTCTTCATCAATTCCTATGTTTGCATTAAAAGTTTCATGATCTAGTTTATTATTATTATTGATAATAGTAACATTATAATGGCGTTCTAGTTTTTTTATAATATTCTCGAATGGAGCATTTCTAAAAATGATGTTTCCTGTTTTCCAGGAGGTATAAATCTCAGTATTTACTTTAGTATCAGAAATTGTTTTTTCGGTTTTGTCAAAAGTTCCTTTATAGCCTGGTTTTAAAACCATCCCTTTTTTTGTTTCTGAGTAATTTCCCTCTATATTTAGATGTACAGAACCTTCAACCAACACTACCTCTGTCTGGTCATCTTCAGGGTAGTTTGTTACATTAAATTTTGTGCCCAATACTTTTATATCAAGCTCATTAGCATTTACAATAAAAGGGTGTGTTTTATCTTCTGCTACATCAAAAAATGCTTCACCATTCAGGAATACTTCTCTGTTTTTACCTTTAATAAATGGTACAGGATACTTGATAGAGCTTCCCGAATTTAGAAACACCTGAGTTTGATCAGATAGTATAATGCTAAACCGTTTTCCGTAAGGAACTTTTATAGTGTGATACGACAATTCCTGGGATAATGCTTTATCGATATATATTAATTTTGAACCATTTTGTTCTCCCAAAACATTTCCTGTAGCGTCTGTGATTTTACCTTCTCCAATATCTGAGATGGTGGTTATGGTACCATCGCCTAATTGCAGTGTTATGTCTTTTACTTTGGTAACTAGTATATGATCAGGTTTGGTTTTAACAAAAATCTTTTGGTAGAAATATCCCAATCCAAAAAATAGGATAAGTATAGCTGCGTATTTGTAAAAGGATTTTAGTTTACTAGTATATGAAGTTCTTTTTTGTTTTTTAATTTCTTTATGTAATTGTGCTATTATTGTATCGGGATTAGGATCATTTATACTATATGTGATCATATAATGTGCTTTTACATAATCCTTAAATATCTGTTTGTTGGATGGTGTTTTTATCCATTCTGTTAGTATATCAAGATCTTCTGATGTTGCTGATCTGGATATGTATTTAATAATACTATTTTCGATTTTTGATGAAATCATATAATCTTTTAATCTTTTTATAGTAGTGTTACAAAGCCATTTATAAAAACCCTAGGTTTTTTTTTCTTTTTTTTCAAAAACTTATTTTTTTTTTATCATTTTTACATTCAATTAGAATTAGTATATATGTAATAGTATACTTCTATGAAAATTACTTCTTTTTCGGATAATACTATATTAGTAAGTAACCTTATTAAAGGTAATGAGGATGCCTATGTTTTTTTGGTAAACACGTATCATAAAAAAATATATGTATATGCGTTGAGTCTAACGAATGACAAGGATATGGCTCAGGATATAGTGCAAAATGTTTTTATTAAAACATGGGTGTTTAGAGAAAAACTCAAAACCGATTTCTCAATACAAAGTTTTTTGTATAAAACAGCATATAACGAGTTTATAAATCAATATCATAAAAAACAATCTGTTTCTATTTTAGAGAAAACCTATGCCGAAACGCTGCAAGAAGTCATTGAAAATACAGATGAAAGCGTTTTGGTAAAAAAAATAACATTGATTAATAAAGAGATAGAGAAGTTACCTGTAAAATGCAAACAGGTTTTTTTACTAAGTAGAAAAGAAGGGCTTACTAATATTGAAATTGCAGAATACCTGAGTATTTCTGTTAAATCTGTAGAAGCGCATATAACAAAAGCATTTTCGACCATACGAAAAGAGCTTAAAGAAAAAATATCACAAATATTGTTTCTCTTTTTTAGACAAAAGGTTTAGGCCATATCGGGTATTTATCTTTTGAGATGTTTTTTAAAATCACTTCTACATTTCGATTTCTATAAAAAAACCAAATTACTTTTTTATACCAGTTCTGATTTAAAAATACTCAAATAAAAAACACATAATAGCGTCTCATTAAGGGGCAAAAAACAAGAAAAACAGAAATTCACTTAAATAACTGAAAAACAAGACCTTAGCTATCTCTCGCAGGGGTGCAACAGATCGATGCAATAGTTATAATGATCTCTCGCAGGGGTGCAGCAGATCGATATAATAGTTATAATGATCTCCTGCAGGGTGCAACGAATCAATGTAATAGTTATAGTTTTCATAATGCAGGGCTTCGGCTCCGCTCGGCCCACCGTAGAGTAGAATCATGTAAACAGGATATAGTGTAGCGGTCACTAAGGGTAGTCGAAGTGAAAGCGATCATCTGACTTCGGACTCTATTAAGAAAGAAATTTAAAAGAATATCGAATGTTGAATATTGAATACTGAGTGATGAATGTAAAAGTGAGAAGGGTTTAGAATATAAAATGTAAAACCGAAAAAATGTAAAATGTAAAAGTGAGAAGGTTGGAAGTCGGGCTTCGGCTCCGCTCAGCCCTCGGATAGAGGATAGTGTAAATAAAAACGAAACCTAGCGGTCACTGAGCCCTTTGGACTAGGCTAAGAGAACACGTAATCGAAACCCAGCGGTCACTGAGCGTAGTCGAAGTGAAAGCGATCTGTGGCACTCCTGACAAACTTTCTGATTCGGTACTTCGGTGTCATAAAAAAAAAATATTAGCATACTTCAACTACTTTTAAGGTTTTTATAATCAAGAGAGCTGCACCTATCTCCAATCCAGCCAGAGTTCATTAAAACTGATAATGTACCGAAAACCAATTATAAAATAAACCTTTTATACTCGTGCTTGATGAGACTGTTCACTATATATAGTTTTATCAAAAGCTATGTGTACCTGTTAGCTCAGATATAGAAACTAAAGTTACTAACTCGAGTACACTTCTTGTTTTTTTTACCGCATGGAATCAATTATTTTGTTTCTCATCTCATTATACTATACTAGTAGTATCAATTTATTTAGTATAATTCTAAAATTATACTATATTTCAGCAAGAAATAAAGTAACTTTATTGTAAGTACACCTATAGTACACACGACATAACACTATATGTCTTTAACTCTAAAAAAAAAACATATGTCAAAAACATATTATGATCCTGCTGACTTAAGAAAATTTGGAAAAATCACTGAATGGAGTGAAGAATTAGGAACTAAATTCTTTGATTACTATGGTAAAGTTTTTGAAGAAAGCGCATTAAGCGCACGAGAAAAATCGTTAATAGCATTGGCCGTTTCTCATGTAGTTAAATGCCCATATTGCATTGATGCCTACACCAAAGATGGATTACAAAAAGGCATTACAAAAGAAGAAATGATGGAGGCTGTACATGTAGGTGCTGCTATAGAAAGTGGTGCTACGTTAGTACATGGAGTACAGATGATGAATACGTATGAAAAGCTCTCAATGTAATCATATATAAAATATGTATTCTAATATAAATTGGGTATATAGATAGAAATAGACAGGTATTTATACAAATTCCTACACCTTAAAAATATATAATTGACGAATAGAAGATGTCAGAAGTTAAAAAAAAACAATCTTTACATAAACGAAATGATCAGTTAGCAAATGCAAACAGACAATTGGAAATTCTAAGCAATGGAATTTTTGCTAGTGGTGAGCTCCCTAAATTTGCTGATAAGATTGCAGAAATCGGTCATTCTCCTTTACGCCCTAATAAACTTGAAATCTTACAAATTAATGTAGGGTATATGTGTAATCAGGTTTGTGAACATTGCCATGTAGATGCAGGTCCTGATCGTAAAGAGATTATGACCAGAGAAATTATGGAACAATGTTTAGAGGTTATTAAAAAAACCGGTGCACATACACTTGATCTTACAGGGGGAGCACCAGAGATGAACCCTAATTTTAGATGGTTTGTAGAGGAAGCTAGTAAAGCAGGAATCAAAGATTTTATTGTACGTAGTAATCTTACCATAATTAGAGCTAACAAAAAATATTATGATCTTCCTGATTTTTTTAAAAAGCATAATGTACATGTGGTTTCTTCAATGCCTCATTGGACAAGAGGAAAAACAGATAAACAACGAGGAAATGGCGTTTTTGATAAGTCTATAAAAGCACTACAAGAACTGAATGACAGAGGGTATGGCATGCCAGATAGTGAGTTAAGATTAGATCTAGTATACAACCCCTCAGGAGCATTTTTACCAGGAGATCAGGTCGCTATGGAAAAAGACTTTAAAAAAGCATTATTAGAAGATTTTGGGATTCAGTTTCACAACCTTTTTGTTATAACGAATCTACCTATTAGCAGGTTTTTAGATTATTTAATTGCTTCAGAAAATTATGAAGATTATATGTATGCCTTAGTTGAAGCTTACAACCCTTCTGCTGTAGCAAATGTAATGTGTACCAATACAATCTCTATTAGTTGGGATGGATGGTTATATGATTGTGATTTTAATCAGATGCTGGGTTTAAAAGTCGCTAGTAAAGTAAAACATATAAGTGAATATAATGAAGAATTGCTCCAGGATAGAAATATTGTTATTTCACAACACTGTTATGGATGCACCGCAGGAGCAGGAAGTAGTTGTCAAGGAACTGTAGCATAATGAGAATTGTTATACTTTTTATAATACTTGTTTCAGGTAGTATTAATGCCCAAAATTCATTAAAAAAATTACTTAACCAGTATAATAACGAAAGTATACCCTATATCTCTGCAACAGGTTTAGAAAAAATTAAAGATACTGTATTGATATTTGATGCACGAGAAAAAAATGAATATCTCATCAGTCATCTAGAGAATGCTGTCCATGTAGGATATGATTCTTTTGCAGTAGCGGCTATTGTGGAACAAAAAATTGCAAAAAACTCTCATATCGTGGTCTATTGCAGTCTAGGGATTCGATCAGAAGATGTTGCAGAACAACTTAAAAAAGAGGGGTATACCAATATTCAGAATTTATATGGAGGTATTTTTGAATGGAAAAATAATGGATATCCTGTTATAAATTCTAAAAACGAACTAACAGAAGAAATTCATACTTATTCTAAAGAATGGAGTAAATGGCTTCTTAAAGGAGAAAAAAAATATTGAATTTGAAAGGAAAAAAACTACTTTTAATCTTTACCCGAAATCCCGAATTAGGGAAATGTAAAACACGATTAGCTGCTACAATTGGGGATCAGGCAGCTTTAGATATTTATACTTTTTTATTACAACATACTGCTAGTATTACAAAAAGACTAAATGTCGATAAAGAAGTACATTACTCTATAAAAATAAGAGAGCAAGATATATGGAATCCCCAAATCTATAACAAGAAACAACAAATTGGAGAGGATTTAGGACAACGTATGGAGTATGCTTTTGCAAAAGGATTCGAACAAGGATATGAGAATATCATTATTATTGGAAGTGATATGTATGATTTGAATCAAAAAGATATAGAAAATGCATTTGATCATTTAGAATCTTATGATTATGTTATTGGACCAGCAGAAGATGGAGGGTACTACTTATTTGGAATGAAATCATTAAATTCACAAGTTTTTAAAAACAAAATCTGGGGAACCAATACAGTCCTTAAGGATACCTTAAAAAATATTGAAAAAAAGCAGATCAAATTACTAGAAGAACGTAATGATATTGATTACTATGATGACATCAAAGACATTGCTGTTTTAAAAAAATTTCTAAGTTAATATAAATAAAATGATCAAGTACATTGAAGAAACTACCGAATTCCTTAGAAAAAAAGGGATTGAAAAACCTGAAATAGGAATAATACTAGGAACAGGATTAGGACAATTGATTAATGAAATAGAAATCATTAAAGAAGTAAGCTATAATCATATTCCTAATTTTCCGACAGCTACTGTAGAGTTTCATAAAGGAAAGCTTATCTACGGTAAATTAGAGGGTAAAAATGTTATTATCATGCAAGGACGTTTTCATGTCTATGAAGGATATTCTCTTCAGGATGTGACATATCCTGTACGTATCATGCATCAATTAGGCATCAAAACATTATTAGTCTCTAACGCATCTGGAGCTGTAAATTTAGAATTTAAAAAAGGAGAACTAATGCTAATTGATGACCATATCAATCTGCAAGGAGACTCTCCTCTAGCTTTTAAAGGCGTAGAAAAATTGGGTAATCGTTTTACTGACATGAGCCAACCTTATGATTCTAATATTAACACTAAGCTAGAGGCTATTGCTAAGAAAAATTCAATTAATCTTCATAAAGGGGTATATGCCTCTGTAGTAGGGCCTCAACTAGAAACTAGAGCAGAATATCGCTACCTCAAAATTATTGGAGCTGATGCCGTAGGGATGAGTACTGTACCAGAAGTGATTGTAGCAAATCACCTTAATCTACCAGTAGTTGCAGTATCCGTACTTACTGATGAGTGCGACCCTGATCATCTAAAACCAATCAATATTGACGAAATTATCGCAATGGCAGGAAAAGCAGAACCGGATATGATCCTCTTATTTAAAGAATTAATAAAATCATTATAAGTATTAGTTAGTGAAAGTTTTATATTCACTTTTCGACAACATTAATTATAACCCAAAATAACTTATACTTCCTTCTTAATCGGAAAGATAAAAAATTAATATATGAGCTACTTAAACACCACTCACGATGTGTATAAAGAAGCAGCAATAACTCCAGATATAGGTCTATGCTGTACTACTAATCCAATTTGGGAGCTCCCAGGGCTCAAAATCCCAAAAATCATGCAAGAAATGAATTATGGTTGTGGTAGTACCGTAAATGCACGTGACTTGACTAATTCTCCAAAAACCTTATATGTTGGTGTTGGAGGAGGAATGGAATTACTACAATTCTCTTATTTTTCTCGTCAAAAAGGTGGTGTGATAGGTGTCGATGTTGTAAATGAAATGCTAGAGGCTTCTCGTAAGAATTTTAAAGAAGCAGAGGCGCAAAATGACTGGTTTAAAAGTGAGTTTGTTGATCTCAGATACGGTGATGCTCTGAACCTCCCTGTAGAAGACAACAGTATTGATGTTGCTGCACAAAATTGCTTGTTTAATATCTTTAAAGCAGATGATTTACGAAAAGCAATCGAAGAAATGTATCGGGTACTAAAACCACATGGTAGATTAGTAATGAGTGATCCAACTTGTGAACAACCTATGAATGATAAACTCCGTAATGATGATCGCCTAAGAGCATTATGCTTAAGCGGAAGTCTACCAATTGCAGCATATATAAAAGCATTAACTGATGTTGGTTTTGGTACTATAGAAATTAGAGCACGTAAGCCTTATAGGATTTTGGATCCAAAGCACTATGAAACAGATGAATTGATCTACATAGAATCTATAGAGGTTGCAGCCATTAAAGACCCTATGCCAAAAGATGGTCCTTGTGTATTTACAGGAAAAGCTGCAATCTATTATGGCGATGAAGATTATTTTGATGATAAAAAAGGGCATGTTTTACTTAAAAATCAACCTATAGCTATCTGTGACAAAACCGCAGGAGCATTAGCTGATCTCAATAGAAATGACATATTTATTAGCGAATCTACTTATCACTATGATGGTGGTGGATGCTGCTAAATAATGATAAATACTCATACTAAAAAAGTTGAAAACACGTGTTTTCAACTTTTTTTATATAGAAATGTTTTTCGAATAAGGACTATAAAAAGTAATTCTTAACCTACTAACTAATCTAATAAATTATGACTTGCATCGAATGACAAAAGAAGTTAAAAAGGGTTAAACCATTATTGCTTTAGCAATCAATTAAAACTTAGAATGGATTAAAGTTAGCTTCTATTTCTTAACATTATACTAAACTCTCACGCCCGTAAAACAACCATACAGCTAGAAAAAGGTGTTTTATAGGGTTTTTCCATATATTTATGACATAAATGTTCTTCTTTATGATTTTAAAATCAAATTAAGAGAGAATAGCATATTGACTTAATGTAATAATGCTAAAGCTATGAAAATGATTATTGATGACTCCCCTATAAAGTCAATAAATGATCAGTATATAAGTAATCGTATATTCTGGAATTTTGTATAAACCCCAGAATTTGATATGAAGACAAGAAAAATGTTAGAATCGCATTATTCAAGAAAAGAGTCATTCTAAAAATAAGTACCTTTTTATTAAAAAATATATTACATCAATAAACTATGAAAAAAATGTATTTTATTATATTGATCGGGTTATTTTTTGCTTGCATTGGAAACAAAACAGTACTACAAGACACTACTATTCCCAGTACTACAAAAGAAAAGGTTTTGGATACTATTATTAAAATAGAGTCAAAAAAACCGAATCCTAAGACCGTTTTAATACATAAAAAAGAAACTCTTACCCCTAAGAAAAAACCAAAAACCAATGTAGAATTCTTCAATCATCAATCATGGGATAATCTACTACAAAAACACGTGTCTGATCAAGGAACTGTAAATTATAACGGTTTAAAAAAAGATTTCAAGATTCTAAAAACGTACCTTATTTCATTAACTAAAAATACTCCTAAAGAAGACTGGCCTAAGTCTGATCAACTAGCATATTGGATGAACGCATATAATGCATTTACTATTAAATTAATCATCGATAATTATCCAATAAAAAGCATCAAAGAAATTAAAGATCCTTGGGATTTTCGATTTATAAAATTAGAAAAAAAATGGTATACTCTTAATGATATAGAGCATAGAATTTTAAGAAAAATGAAAGATCCAAGAATTCATTTTGGGATTAATTGTGCTTCTTTATCTTGTCCAAAATTGCTAAATAAAGCATTTACTTCTCATAATGTAAATCAAGAATTAGAAAAATTAACCAGTGATTTTATCAACGATCCTAGACAAAATCTGATTACTAAAAATACTATTCAGCTTTCTAAACTTTTTACCTGGTTTGCCAAAGATTTTAAAACTAAAGGTTCTCTAATTAGTTTCTTAAATCAATATTCTAAAATTACTATTGATGAAACTGCTAAAAAGAGTTTTAAAAAATATGATTGGCGCTTAAATGAGTAAATAAAAATAGTACGTTTTACATTTCTTCAAAAGTTAATTTTAATCTAAAAAAAAAGAATTCAACCTCTTTAGAATTATAAATTTCGAATCCCCAAAATACTCGTAAATAATTAAAAATAAGCTATTTAATAAAAAAATTAAATCCTAAAAAACTAAATAAGAATTGGTTTTTGTTTTTTTTTCATGCCTTATATAATGACTAAAAAAAGAAACTAAATGTAAGTTTATTCCTTAATTCTCTACTAAAAACCTAAACAATTAGGATAATCAATTTATAAAAGAAGCGCTCAAACTATCCAACATATTTAATAAAAAAATAACCTATTTAGAGAATTATAACAGCAATGAAAACTATACAATTTATATTCATATTATCGGCACTATTTTTAAATAAAACACAAGTGCAAGCACAAAATACTTTTGATCACAACACATGGGATCAGGCACTTTTATTAAATGTGTCTGAGGATGGTAAAGTAAACTATAATGGTTTTATGAGAGATAGCTCTCAACTTTATAAATATTTTACAGAACTTTCTGACAACTCTCCTAAAGAAAACTGGACTAGAGAAGAAAAATTAGCATATTGGATTAATGCTTATAATGCTTATACTATTAAACTTATCATTGATAGCTATCCTCTTAAGAGTATTAAAGACTTAGAAGACCCATGGGGTAAAAAATTCTTTAAAATAGATGGAGAATGGTATAGCTTAGGAGAACTAGAGCATAAAATCCTTAGAAAATTTGGAGATCCAAGAATCCATTTTGCAATCAATTGTGCATCTTTTTCTTGCCCTGTAGTCTGGAACAGAGCATATACAGCAAGTAATTTAAATACTGCATTAGATGATCAAACCAAGAAGTTTATCAACGACCCTACACGAAATACAATCACAGACAAAGAAGTTAATGTTTCTAAGATATTTACTTGGTATAAAAAAGATTTCAAAGTTAATGGAGGTGATGTTAAAGATTTTATCAATCGATATGCAAACGTAAAAATAAGAAAGCAATCAAAAAAAGGGTACAAAGAATATGATTGGAGTTTAAATGAGTAAATTTACGACTTAATTGAATTTTTCTTTAAATTGAAAATATCTATTATCATTCCTATTCTTAATGAATCAGAAATCATTAGTAAACTTATTTCTAATTTACTAATGATTTCTGATTCTATAGAAAACCTAGAAGAAATTATTGTTGTAGATGGAGGGAGTATTGACGGATCTCAACAAATTGTTACTACTATCGCAAAAAAGTACTCTGTTGCTATACAACTTATACCATCAAAAAAAGGTAGGGCTAAACAATTAAATGCTGGCGCTGCTATGGCAAAGGGTACTATTTTATATTTCCTACATGCAGACTCTCTACCTCCTAAAAAGTATGATCGTTATATTATAGAAAAAGTTAATAACGGTAATTTGGCTGGATGTTTTAGAATGAAATTCGATTCTAATCATTGGTGGTTACGCTTCCTCGGGTGGATGACAAAATTTAATAATAAAATATGCAGAGGAGGAGATCAAAGTCAATTTATAACCACCACTCTCTTCAAACAAATTAATGGCTATGATGAGTCCTATATTGTGTATGAAGATAATGAGTTTGTAGATCGCCTTTATGCAATACAACAATTTATAGTAATCCCTAAACATGTAGTTACCTCTGCTAGGCGTTATAAAGAAATTGGTGTGTGGCGATTACAATACTATTTTTTAAATATCCATATAAGAAGATGGCTAGGTGCTTCATCAGAAGACTTACATCAATATTATAAGAAAAAAATTATTTGATGTATCTCGATTCTTAAGAGTCCTAATTTAAATTAGGACTCACATTAAACCTCACAGGTCTTAAAGACCTGTGAGGATAATTAACTTTAATAGGGTAAAGTACTGATAATTAAACATTTATGTTTTAACTCGTTTTTATGGGTTAAACATAGGTTAAATAATTAATCAATTTTCTACTATTATGAACTCTATTTTTGCGCCTATAAATATACATCAAATCACAAACCATCGTTCGTCACTTTTATCAATACTTATCTGGTGAAAAAAAATCCCTACCAATAGACAAAATAACCCTCTTATGGCTAAACAACCAAAAACAACAAGAGAGCAAATGATACAAGAAATGATTATCAAAATGGCTAATTCTAAAGAGCATAGATTTGATGTCTCTTCATAGTGCATAGAAACTTTTACTAATAAAGTTTATTTATAATTTTGAGTAGTGTGTTAAAAATTAAATTTTCATGGTCTTCTTCATCTTTTTTATGTGGTTAAACATTAAAACAAGTAAGGTTAAACCACGGATTTAAATACCTTTTAATCAATTGATTATGTGATTTGTTATTAGAGTTTCTGTTGAATCTGTTTTTTTTAAGAACTTTTTAAAGACTAAAAGAGGGGAATAACCCCCAAATTACGCATAAAAACAAAATAAATCACAAAAAAAATATTCATTTCTAAAGCTTCTTATTTAAAACCATATCGTTATTTTTACCTGTAAATCAAAC
>NZ_KQ474108.1:0-16444 GCF_001401755.1 Aquimarina longa SW024 | reverse complement strand
AAGTACCACACAAGAAAAAGAAAGGAGAGTACGTCTTTTTGAAGAACGTGTATTTACTCAGTTACAGATTAAACAATCTCAGTTTAACTGTTGTGTAGAGAGCTATAGAGGATATGCCCTATTATTGCGTAAATGGATACAAGAGTCTAATAAGCAGGGACTAAATTCTTATGAGATTGCAACCCTTATACGCAAATCTCCTTTGACTATAGATCATATAAAACAAAATAAACCATTATCCCTAAAAAACATCATCCCAAAAAATAGTAGAGTGAGAGTAAGTTAAGTTGAGTTAGTTCGAGGTTCGTCCTTGTATAGAGATGTCGGGTGCGATAGGCAGTAGTTCTTTCACACAGATATATATAGTACTGTCTAGAGTACCCCGATATCTTTTATAAAACATCAGTAAGGGACATTACTATAGCAATAGGCACAGATATAACAGTTGCTTAGGCGACTATATAATTGCCCTATTATTAGGATGTCAAGTACACTAGCATTCATCTAAGTATTGTTCACTAATTGACTAGGTTGGGGTCCTGGATTAGTACTATTTTTAGTTTTAGGCAGTACTTATTTTCCCAATGATTGCGTAGTGTACTTCGATATCTTTATAACAGTATATCAATAAAAAAAAAGAACTATATGAATACATATCAAGAAAAAACAATACTAAGCGTTATCAAACTCTTTGATGGGATGTATACATATCAGGTCTATGATATCTTACAAAAAATAGAAGAATTACTATGCGATTATACCTCTCCCATACCCTATAAAGACATCAAACATGCTATAGAAACCACATCAAAAAAAGATGTCATCACTACGATTCATAGTTATGGATGCTATTCCTTAGAGGATGAATGCCAGTACATAAAAATCTATACCATCAGCCCCTTACTTCCTACTTTTTTAGGAGAAGAATCCATCTATTTTACAACCCCTAAGCATCCGGAGCTTACTCCATATACCAATGCCGAGGTACAAAAAACGTTTGCCAATACCCATTTAGAACCAATCCTAACTCATTTTTTTAAAACCAACAATGCCAAAAAACGAAACCCAAAAACCAAGCGATTGATACTCTTAGAACTATTAGATCGCATAGATCCCGAAGAAAAATAAATAACAAAAATGATGTTCAATACTTAAAAGGTTTTTATATTTATTATTTTATGCTTTTACCGTTGTTTAATTAACAAAAAACAGTAGCGTTATCGAAAAAGAAGACACCAACTAAGAAACTACAAAACTTTAATGATTCAGAAACTAAATGACTAAAAAGCTATCTATTATAAATAAGTATAGAAAAAAAGGGTTTTTTCCCCCCTACAAATCCCTTGTATTATCCCTTGTATAAGATTACTTTTGGGGAACTAATTTTTTTAAACATTTATTTAATAATCAACGGCTAATAGTAACATTTAAAATCTAATCCCTTTTAACACATATATTATGGCACTCCAGACTACTACATCTATTTATTTATCCTCCACACCGCTACACTCTTATCTAAGTCTAAAAATAGAACAACAGCTAGATGCTCACCACGATTTAGAACTCCTATGCCGTGCCGATGTCATCGAGCAACTAAGTGATGAGCTCGTAGGAGCAAGTAAAGAGTATCTAGGTGGGATTATCACAGTACAGATCCAAGCACTCGCTAATTATGGAGGGTATAACGCATTAGAATTTAAAGGAGTGGTCACTAAAGTACGTGCCATAAAAGGATACGATCAAGAAAAAGGAAACCTGATACTTTTGCAAGCTAAGAGCACCAGTATATTAGCCGATAACGGGAATCATTATGCCTCGTATAATGATGTAAACCTGTCGGAAATCTTAGAACGTACTTTTCAGGGCTATGATATCGGAAAACTAGAAACCAATTTTGCACCACGATCCTCAGAAACCATACACTACTCCGTACAGCATAATCAGAGCGCCTTTAGCTATACCAGTCGATTAGCCGCCTATCATAATGAGTGGTTCTATTATAATGGTAAGCAATTGGTATTTGGGAGCCCTAGCACCGAAGAAACAGAACTTAGATATGGGGTCGACTTACATGATTTTAGTATAGAATTAGATGTAGTAGCCAATACAACTACCTATAGTAGTACCGATTATCTTACTGATGAGTTACATCAAAAAAGTAGTAAAGAGATCAATATCCCATCAGAAGGATATCACGGATTTATGGATAATAAATCTAAAGAACTCTACCATAAACCCACACAAGCATCACATAGCCTATACACCGATAGCAATCAAAAATCCAGACTAGATACACAGGTAGAACAGCATACTATCGCTAGAGCCATGCAACAGGTAATTGCTAAAGGGAGTAGTGATAACCCCAGTGTTGCGCTAGGCGCAATCATTAGAGTACAAGGCTATGGCAGGTATAGAATTATCAGTATTACCCATACCAATACAGAGCATGGAGTATACGGCAATGAGTTTACTGCCGTAGAAGCCAGTTTAGACACCTATCCACATATGGATCTTAATCGATATCCGCAGAGTGATACTACGGTAGCTACGGTAATGGATAATGCCGATCCACAGCATCTCGGAAGAATCCGAGTACAATTTCCATGGCAAAAAGCGATGGGTACGATGACCCCTTGGCTGCGTATGATCACCCCTCATGGGGGCTCAGAAAAAGGCTTCCACTTCTTACCAGAAAAAGCAGAAAAAGTGATGGTATCGTTTGAAAACAGAAATGCCGAAAATCCATTTGTACTAGGAGCCTTATACTCAGGTACTGCTAGCCCATCGGGATTTGCTACAGAGACAAATGATGTAAAAATTATAAAAACCAGATCAGGGCATACCCTAGAGTTTAATGATACGAAAGGTGGAGAGCATATCACCATTACCGATAAGAATGGAAACACCTTTATGATCGATACCGCTGGTAATAATATCAATATCACAGCATTAGAAACCATGACTTTTAATGCTAAGAATATGCAGTTAAATATTCAGGAAAACCTAAATATTTCTGTAGGAAAAGATAAAAATGAAAGTATTGGTAACAAACAGACATTAACGGCAAAAAATAGTACTATTCTAATCGAAGAAAAAGCAGAGATGCAGTCTAAAGAATTGGAGAAGAACGCCGATAAGATTACAATGAATAGTACCAAAGAGAATATGGAATTATCCAGTTCTAAGCAAGTAGTGTCTAATAGTTCAGAGAAAAATATCTTAATATAAATGTGGGATTTTGGCACTGATATCATAAACGATGATGATGATAGAACCAAAGTAGGGTTGTCTTTTAATGATACATTACATTTAACTCCTTCTGATGAGTTTATATCTTATCTTGTGTCTTTAAAATATTTTAAAGGAGATAATGACAAGGAATCAAAATGTTTAGACTATACGATTGGATTAGAGTATCTAAATGAAGATCCACAGATCTTACCTCATGTTTTTAGGGTATATAAAAAGGATTTGTTTTTTAATAAAAAGAAACCGTCTTTAATTATAGAGGAGATTACAACAGCAATAGCTGCAACGATGTATCCATTAGAAATAGCAGTAGATAATTCAGGGAGTTTTATAGAAGTTTTAAATTATACTGAGATACAAAAACGATGGATCATTAATAAGAAGAATATTATAAAAGAATATAAAGGGGATCTTGTTTTTAAGATGGTTAAAAAATTTGAAAACATCATCAAAACTCCATCTAAATTAGAGGCCTCTCTATCTAATGAGATATTCTGGAGTATATTCTACAATCCTATTTATACCAGTTATCAAAAGGATTATAAAAAAGAAAGTACTGTGGTATTTCCTTTAGAACCTTATAAACCTTTAGCAGTCTACAAAGGGATATCGACTATAACTCCTTTTATAACAGAATATAATACTATAGAATTAAAATACTCGGGACAGTCAATAATTTCTGACCCAAGTCGTTTTCATATAAAAAGAACAGGGCATACGATTAGTTCTGATCTACAGATAACCTATGATTTGGATACTGACACTCGTATGCCTAGATTGATTAATGTGATATGTGATGTATACGATGAAACCAAAAAAGAAGAAATCAAAGCCATAGCCCTTTTAGTAGTACAGCAAGAATCAGATACGTTTCCTAAAAGTAGTTTAGAGAAAAAAGAAGATCAACAACCAGAATCCCCAGAGATACAACCAAAGAAAAAGCGTTGGTTTTTTTCGGGGAGTAAGAAATAATAAGTATGAGCCAAAAAAAGTTAGTTTGCCATGGAGCAATGTGCAAGTGCCAATTTGGAGATGTTCCAGATACATTGGTCGTACAGAGTCAACAAAAAAATTATATCAATGATAATGCAGGGAGTCAAAAACTAATTGCTACCGATAAAGAATTGGGGATGCCTTTTCAGGCAAAAACCTTTGGGCAATGTAAGCTACAACCTATGGGTAGTAGTTTTAAACCTTGTATGCCTAGTATTACTGCATGGGATGGTTTTTTTGAAAAAACACAACTACAAGCCAATCAGGGATATCCCTTGCTAGAAGATAGCAAAGCTACCTGTGCTATATCGGGATCACCCTGTGTAGAAATTACATTTCATGGACAAACTGCTTCTCCATCATCTCAGAATGTAGAAAATGCAGACAAAGAATTAATCAGTCAGGTGTTTCCTATGTTTAATGTAAAAGAAATTAACATACCCTCGCCCTATGATGGGATCACTGTAGCAGTAGATGATGATGAGTTAGATGATGAGGAAGAGGAAGATAAAAGTTGTCTGGCAGGAGAACCACCAGTTGCTCCTAGCGCTATAATAGGAACATGTTATTATTATAAGTGGAGGTTTGAGAATTTTATGGGACGACATAATAATTGTAGACACGACCCACCAGATTATTATTATGGTACGATGCGAAAAATCGAAGGAGGGTATGGTATTGTTGATGCGATTAATGAATGGTGGACTTCATCTTTGGAAAAAGAAATGGGGAACGAAAAATTAATAAAATATGAAAGAGAACATGGTACCTTTAGTGCGATGCCTTCAAAAAGTTATGGATATAAATATTGTGTACGCTTTACCAATGTACTCATGCCTACCTTAAGTCCCGAAGGAAAAAGGTGGTTAAAAAAAGCTAAAAAATTACTACAAGAATATATGGAAATCGGGGTGGTCAATAAGAGGTTTGAGGCTTTTCATAATACAGATTTTAACGGCAGATATAATTTGCCTGACGATGCTGCTGTTTTTTATACCAATTTAGAGCTTCGCAATGACGAATTTAGGGATTTTGCCTTTGCTACTCACCCAGATGCGTATCTAGATGCTGGAATGACATCAATCCCTATATCTGATAAGATAAAAGTGAGTATGACTCCAGATTTTAGAGAATGGGGCTCTGGTGCTACATGGGAACAAGCAATGATTGTATTCGAGGAACAGATAAGAGATTGGTATACACAAGCTAAAGAAGGAGTAGAAGAAGCTCAAAGGGTTATAGAAGAGGCTGTAGCTGAAGCAGAAAAATATTTAGAATTATATAGAGATACTATCGATATTTGGAATAGGGTGAACAGAGAATTAGATAAATACAGACATATGCCATGGCTAGAATAGACACCATAAAAATTATTATAATAAGTATACTAGTCCTTTGTGTAACGGGCTGTAACTCACAACCACAAAATATAACATTAAAAAACAACCCTATGAGTTGGCATACAACAACCCTTCCTAGTGAAACAGGAGGAAATAGCTTCGATTATAGACTTCAACAATATCTAGTATTGGATAGTCATATAGGGTTTTTGATAGGAAATAATAGCGGAGTAGAAGTCGGTAACTCTGTTGGTGAAAGTCGATCAATCAATAGAAGCAACTATCAAACCATTTTATTTAAAACAGAAGACGGAGGAGAATCGTTTAAGAAATCTACACTAGGTAAAGGAACACTCGAGCAAATCATAAATGACACCCAAAAAAATTTGTATGTAATAAAAGAAACCTATGCCACAGATACGATACCAAAAAAATATAGTATTCTTAAATCTACAGATCTTGGCGAATCATGGAAGCAGATTAGCAATTTTGATACACATAGAATTTTAAACGTTCAGTTTTATAATAATACTATTGGTATTGCTGGCATTGCTGGTGAATTTGGAAAAAATCAATTACTCAAAACCATAGATGGAGGCAAAACATGGCAGAAACTACCTATATCCACCAAAGGGATAAATTTATCTACTATGATATTTATAGGAAAAAATGAGTTGTACACCCATCATACAATTGATGATGTAAACCAAACAGCAACGGTCAATTTTACAACAGGAGAGACCAAAATAAATCCTTGTAACCTAATGAAAGGTTATAGATTGAGAGGTTTTTTTAAGGATCATATCACAGGGAATCTGTACTCTAGGGTATATAAGTATGATCCCAAAGAATCTCACCAGCTTATGTTATATAACCATACCTCCCAAAAATTAAATACTTATGATTTTGTAAGCAGTGGAAAAGAACTTATAATAGGAGTTACTGTATCCCAGAATTATATAGGAGTGTTAAGGCAAGATAATGGGAAAACATATTATTATTATAGCTATGACAAGGGTACAAACTGGATGAAGGAAGACTTGCCAGAATACCTCACTGCAGGTCATCCTGTAGCGATGTATGGCAGAGGAATGGTTTGGGTAAGAAATTCTATAAGAAATCTGTATGATTTTCAGGTTCGTAAACCTGATTTTACAAGAAAATAGCAATCATAACCACCCTACTTTTAATTATTTACATATATAAAACTCATGGCTGATACAAAAGAGAAACCAATAATTGTAGAAACAACAGGCGTTAATGAGATTACGATAGGAGCAACGAATAAGTTATTTCCTCTCAAAATAGGAGAATCTAAAAAAATAAAAATAAAAGACAAACACCTCTATAAGGATAAAAAAATTCGATGGGTTGTTATTGCTACAGAGTATTTCGAAGAAGCAAAAAAAATACTCCCTGGTCAACTATTTGATAAATGGGGAGGATGGAATATTAAAAATGCTAAAAAACCGATACAAGAATATGGAATTGGGAAGCAATATGTATATGGAAATTCTGTAACAACAAGACCCCGTAATGAAAAAGATTTTACAGAAGGACGAATTTTTTATTACGAACCCTTTATAGATGTCCCTACCCTAGAAAAAGGATATTATATTGCCACTATAGATACTCCAAAAATACTATCAGCCTATTTTGCTCGTCATAAAGATGAGTTTAAATACCCAGGAGAGAGTGGCACCAGTAACATCTATACCTATAAAAACACTATAAAACTGTATATTCTGGGACATATGCTACCTAACTATACAGTAGGCTATCATAATTTTGCATTATTCGAAGTAGATATCTATGATACCGACGGTAATAAGGTTACAGAAGACAAAAAACCATTGCGCTTTTTTCAGAAATCTAACCCTAATACATTTTCTGTTAATACCATGACAGAGGTAGAGATTATAATTGATGAAAAATGGAGGGATAAGAGTAAACATAAAGAGAAGACTGTAAAAACCTATTATGCAAAAATCAAAACTACAATCTATAGTAATGAAGATGCAGTAGCAGGTAAGTCTGCAAAAAAATATGCAGCAAATGAGACTGTAAGTTATGATCCAAACTCTAGACATGGTAATGAGTTTCGGTCTGTAGCTCCTAATGGAGAGATCACAGCAGTAGCGATGGAAAAAGAAGATTTTGATAATAGTAGACACTGGTTTTGGGGGTATAGTGCTAGTGGAGCAAAACTCTATGCTAATGATTATCAGAAAAAAGAAATAAAAGAATTATATGATACTACAAAGGGCACAGTACTAGAAAATCAGCAAGTATCTTTTCAGGTAAAATATGATACCATGGATGTGATCCTAGATAACTACGAGGCTAATAAAAATAATATGTTTGTCGTAGTAGGGGATGTGGAGTATAGTGCTAAAAATAATCAACCCTGCAAGTACTCTAAGCTACAGATAGAGCATAAGAGTAGAAAAGAACCGTTTGTACTATTTGATGAAGATAAAACCACCCAAAAACCTATAGATCATACCAATCTGGTATTTGGTATTGTAGCAGGAGATACAAAAGAAACTATTAAGATTACCGCTATAGGGCTTGCGATACAAAACTACCAAGATAAAGGATTAAAGAAACCAAAATGCTTAGGAATTACTACTGCTACAAAAAGAAAAAAGGGAAGAATAGAAACGCGACGTGTAAAACACCGCAATCAAGAAGAGTTTAAGCATAATGATATAAAAGATGTCTTTAATATGCAAAAAGCTTATATACTCTACCCTGATGAAAGAAGTGCCACTACAAACCCTACACAAGCAACTACAGGAAGTGAGACTATAGATATTAGTATACAAGATATAGAACACAATCATACCAATAATGGGATAGAATTAAAAGTAGGGTATTTATATAATAAAACCTATGATACCAATGCAGAAAGAATAGTAGGTAAGAAAGTTGGAGAATGGGCTAATGATTTTATTGATAAAGCTTGGATTCTAAGGTATTTTTTACTCAGAGACGATCAAGCACAAACCTATTTTGTGCCCATAAGTACCTGTCGATACCCTAACCAAAGAGCTATTATAAAAGTATACCCAGATATCAATTGGGCGATTTCTTTTTCGTTTGGCAAATCAGATCCCAAACACAAAGAAGAGTGGCAAAGTGGACTATCAGAAAAAAAACAAAAACTGATAGAAAAATATAAAGAAAGCTTAAAACCCTTTAATAGAAATGAGCCTCTTTCTACAGAAGAAAAGAAACAAGAAGAAGCTCTTAAAAAACTTAATTTATCTTTTGGGGTTAAAGCTTCTTATGGAACAAATAGTATTAACCTGACACCAGATTTAGGTCAGAAAATCAATGATTTTGTATATGCATTTGCAGTAGCTAAGAATTTAATAGATAAAGTAAGTGGTAATGAAGCAAGTGAGACAGAACAGAATAATCTTTATCAAAAGCGAGTAAACAAACTAGCAGAAAAACATGGAAAAAAATGGCTTAAAAAGTTAGCCAAATTACCTATTACCATAACTGTGCATCAGCCTAATTTTAGTGTTGGTTTTGCTTGGGGTAGAAAAACATTAGAGTCAAAAACCAATGGTAATGCTCCTATAGCATATGATGTGTTTCTAAAAGCAGCACCATTGTTTAAAATGGAAGGAAGCCTAGATCTCATTACCTGTGCCACTTTTATACCCGTTGCAGGACAAGTAATAAAAGTAGCAGAAATAGTTTTGAACGTAGCAGGAGTAGAACCTGTATTAAAACTTACGGCTATGGGAGAGATAACTGCTTCTATAATTGGTACTATAAAAATAGATGGAGATACTAACGAGAGTAAACTAGAGCGTAGCATCGGTGCTGGATTAAAAATGACCATAGAAGCTAGCGTTACCATAGGAGGAGGACTAGTAGGATTTATGTTTGCAGGAGGAGATATCAAAGGAGCTATGACAGAAAATACCTATACCGCCTATGCCGAAACAGGGTTTACACTGGCATTAATTACGGGTGTCAATGCTCATAAAGGAACCTATACAGGAGCTAAGCTAGAGTTCTTAGGACTGGTAGCCGCAGGAAAAAAAGAAGTGAAAGCTAATGAATATGGAGGAAGTAGTGAAGAATTGTTTCGGTATACTATTGTAGAAAAAACTACTTTTATAGATAAAACTTTTTACTTTTAAACAATGAAAAAAACACTAATATTCGCTGTTGTTTTTATATTAACCACAGCTTGTGCGCAACAGAAAAATAAAACTAATATGAACACCAACACCGCCAAACAAGTAACTTCTTCTTCCCAACAGGAGACTCACCCAGGGTATTATCTGCAAATTAACAATCAAAATTGTTATTACGAACTAAATACAAATGGTCTAAGAAGTGGGATTTATTATGGTGAGTATCCTGTATATTCTATAAGAATCCCTTTAAATCTACAGATTTTAAAAAGTGGAGAACAAAGCCTTTCCTTAAAGGTCTTTCCTTATAAAGGCGATACCCTGTCGCCCAAAGCTAATCTACAAATGCGCTTGATAAAATATGCAGATATGACAGACCTAGAAAATGAATACGGAGGCAGTACAGTACTATGGAATTGGGAAATGCCAGAGATTGGAGAGCAACACTTACCCCTATTTGCGTATGATACTATATTTAAAGCAGAAGTACCGTATACCATTACTACGCTAGATACTAAGGCTACTGATTTATCTAAGATCGATAGAGATAAACTGTTAGAAGAAGTAATTGCAGAATTCACAAAAACAAGAGCTTCTATTATCAATAAAACTCAAGACGTGGATATGCTGAATAAGAGTATAAAGCGTCTGCTAACACAATTATATGAGGGAGATAAATTTAAAAAAGAAGTTATTGGAGGTATGATTAATCTAGGTGATGGTAAAGAACCACAGCCTTTAGAGAATTTTGAGATGCGTTTATATTACCATAATAGAGTGGTAACATTGGTAAAGAACGATGATAAAGAGCCTGCTATTTGGTTTAAACACCCAGAAACAGGTGCACGATCATGGCAACCAGTATATATCTATAAAGACAATACAACTGGTAAATGGGAACGATGGTAGTTAAAATGCATAGCCTGAGATATTTATTGATTCCTTGTATATGCTGTTTTCTATGGTGTACAGCTTGCGCACAACAGAAAAATAAAGCTAATATGAACACTAACACCGCCAAACAAGTGATTTCTTCTTCCCAACAGGAGACCCACCCAGGGTATTATCTACAAATTAACAATCAAAATTGTTATTACGAACTAAGAATCAATGATTTTAATGGAGGTAAGTATTATGATATGTACCCATCATACTCTACACGCATACCTTTAAACCTAAGAATATTAAAAAGTGGAGAACAAGCGCTTTCTTTAAAGGTCTTTCCTTACAAAGGAGATACGTTGTCCCCCAAAGCTAATCTACAAATGCGCTTGATAAAATATGCAGATATGACAGATTTAGAAAATGAATACGGAGGCAGTACAGTACTATGGAATTGGGAAATGCCAGAGATTGGAGAGCAACAATTACCCCTATTTGCGTATGATACTATATTTAAAGCAGAAGTACCGTATACCATTACTACGCTAGATACTAAGGCTACCGATTTATCTAAGATCGATAAGGATAAGCTGTTGGAAGAAGTAATTGCAGAATTCACAAAAACAAGAGCTTCTATTATTAATAAAACTCAAGATAAAGAGGTTATAATTAGAGCTATAAAAAGGTCTACAATCCAAGTGTATAGTTCTGAAGAAGAAGATTTAGAAGTATTAGAAGGTATGATTAATTTAGGTGATGGTAAAGAACCACAGCCTTTAGAGAATTTTGAGATGCGTTTATATTACCATAATAGAGTGGTAACATTGGTAAAGAACGATGATAAAGAGCCTGCTATTTGGTTTAAACACCCAGAAACAGGTGCACGATCATGGCAACCAGTATATATCTATAAAGACAATACAACTGGTAAATGGGAACGATGGTAGTTAAAATGCATAGCCTGAGATATTTATTGATTTCTTGTATATGCTGTTTTCTATGGTGTACAGCTTGCGCACAACAGAAAAACAAAACTAATATGAACACTAACACCGCCAAACAAGTGATTTCTTCTTCCCAACAGGAGACTCACCCAGGGTATTATCTACAAATTAACAATCAAAATTGTTATTACGAATTAGAAATAAATGAATTAAGTAGTGGAGAGTATTACGGAGAATACCCTGTATATTCGATAAGAGTCCCTCTTAATTTAGAAATTCTTAAAAGTGGAGAACAAAGCCTTTCCTTAAAGGTATTTCCTTATAAAGGCGATACCCTGTCGCCCAAAGCTAATCTACAAATGCGCTTGATAAAATATGCAGATATGACAGATTTAGAAAATGAATACGGAGGCAGTACAGTACTATGGAATTGGGAAATGCCAGAGATTGGAGAGCAACACTTACCCCTATTTGCGTATGATACTATATTTAAAGCAGAAGTACCTTGGGAAATCAATACCCTAGACACTAAGGCTACTGATTTATCTAAGATCGATAGAGATAAACTATTAGAAGAAGTAATTGCAGAATTCACAAAAATAAGAGCTTCTATTATTAATAAAACACAAGATAAAGAGACTATAATGAGAGGGATGAAAAGATCTTCTGTACAGGTGTATAGTTCTGAAGAAGAAGATTTAGAAGTATTAGAAGGTATGATTAATCTAGGTGATGGTAAAGAACCACAGCCTTTAGAGAATTTTGAGATGCGTTTATATTACCATAATAGAGTGGTAACATTGGTAAAGAACGATGATAAAGAGCCTGCTATTTGGTTTAAACACCCAGAAACAGGTGCACGATCATGGCAACCAGTATATATCTATAAAGACAATACAACTGGTAAATGGGAACGATGGTAGTTAAAATGCATAGCCTGAGATATTTATTGATTCCTTGTATATGCTGTTTTCTATGGTGTACAGCTTGCGGACAACAGAAAAATAAAGCTACAAGTAATGATACTATGAAAGATATCATCTTAATAACATTATTTTTAACTTTGAAATCATATCTATAGTTATATTTTTTTAACGAAGAATGAATAAAAAAGAAATAATTTAGTAGTGCTGTTTTTAAAAATTAACAACCTCAGAGCAAGTTCAAGAGGTATGCTTCCGAAAAAATAGTTTGTTTTCAAGGCAAGCCTTGGGGAATTAACCCCTCAATGAAGGCTTAAAACTTTGTAAATCAAGAAAACCAAAGCCCTATAAATAATAATACACTAAAACTACAATTGATTACGGCATTTATGGCTATTCAAAATAATACATATGATACTATTTAAAAATACAAAGAATAATTTTAGGTTTTTACTGATATTAAATTGCTCGATACTAATTTTTAGTTGCAATAATGAGACTTCTAAACAATCCAAAAGCAAAAGCATGGATTCCGCAAAAAGAAGCAGCTCAATCCAGAATAACATTGCTGTAGAGCAATCGAGTTATAGTATAGACTCTACAACTTATGTAATAGAGTGTTTTAATGACATTATACCCAATGGAGAAAGAATTATCACAAAGATGGAGAATGCTTTAGTGCAAAACGGTATTTTAATAAATACAGAAGCAGAGGGGTATAAAGATTTGTTTTTTAAATATATAGCATTTAAAGATTTTGGTTTATACAATACAAGAGATATCCATAAAGGGGAAGCATTATATTTTGAAAAAAAATTACAACTCGCCACAATAATTCAAAAAAACAGACAACTATTCGATACTTATCAAGAACAATTAAATCTTTGTCTTTTGGATCAATCTAAAAAAGAAGAGTTCCAGAAAAGTAGCTTAAACATGTTCATTAAAACCAATAATGAGGTTGTGGATTTTCTAATTAACGGAGATGTAACAACCAAATACTCACTCGATACTTCACTGGTCACAATTTTAGAAAAAGAATATCCTGTTGAATATTTTAGTAATAGAGATCTGCAATATATGATGTATCTTACTATGTCTTTATATTTAAAAACATACACAGAAGAAGAAAAGGAAACAGAATATATAAGTGCTAAAGAAGCTATTGAAGACTATAAGAATGATCTAAAAAAGCAAAAGAATAAGGTTGATATACCAGAGGGGAAGAACAGTACAGATCGTATAGAAGTCATTGAATTCTCTGAGCAAGAAGCTACAGAATATGAAAAAAATGGAGGAATAATAGAGGAAACTATTTCTGAGTCAGATGACAATGAATAAAATGAACATAAACGAGATATTATTAATTCTAGAATTTTATGGAGTCTAATAATACTTTTACAGGATGCTTATCTTACGGGTTACTAATCGTTTTAATGCTTTTGGGAGGCATATTAACTTATATGGGAGGAAGTAGATTATTTAAAGGGGGATATTACGAAATCTATGGTGTTAAAACAACAGGAACAATAATTGATTATATAGAAACTTGGGACAAGGATGATGATGAATCCCAGTACAGACCTATTATAAAATACCTAGATAATCAGAATAATTCATATACTATAAAATCAGCAGTATCTAGTAACTCAAAATCAATGAGTACTACACGAAGAATAGTATATTTACCACAAAGTCCTAAAAATGCAATCGAAGGAGGCTTTTTATATATGGTAGTTTTTCCGTTACTCATGTTCATTTTTGGAGGTATATGTCTAGGAATATTGTATACTATTATCAGAGTCAGAGCATAACAAAACTACTAGTAACATCAATACTAGAATATTCGTATTAAAAATGATAACGCTTAAAAGTACTAATGGGAAAGAGAGATGAAAAGATGCTAATTGTAGCTAAGCAACGTACTAATAGCATAAGAAAGACCTTAGAGCAACAGCAAGAAATTAGTCAACCAGAAAAAAGCTGGTTACAAAAACAGAAAAAAGCATATCAGCGTAGTCCTAATACTTTTAATAAAGAAAAAATAGCACTTCTGGATCCACTTATCCCATTATTGGGGTATAATTGGAGGTATGGACATGAACGAGTAAAAATCGCTACAACAAAAAACACGAAAACAATTTATAACCTACTACAACAAAACAAACCCCTTCCTATTAAAGAAAGCCGTTGGTTATATGCACAAGGGATTAACTATAAAAAGAACCCTAAAAAATTCCCTAAGTATAAAATCAAAAAACTAGATAAACTCATTCCATTATTAGGCTATGATTGGAGAGATGGTAAGAACCGTTTAGAAAAAATAAAGACTGATAAAATAGCTGAAATTCGTGCTGTTTTACAAAAGGAAAAACCATTAAGCGAAGAATTAAAACGTTGGTTAGATTACCAGCAAAAAAATTATGAAGAATATCCAATGCGTTTTGAACCAGACCATATAGCTTCTTTGGATAGTTTAAACTCGCTTTTGGGGTATAACTGGAAAAAGCGGTATAGAGTTAAAGAGCTCTTTGGGTTAGAAATGATCCGTAGGTTATCATCTGCTCTAAAAAGTAAACGCAAAATCCCAAAAGAAGTAACTTTGTGGATTAATAATCAGCGATCTATGTATAACAATCATCCATCGACATATTTTAAGCAAAATAAAAAACAGTTAGATGCACTGATTCCATTATTAGGCTATGATTGGAAAATTAAGCAAAGAGAAGCTAATACACTATCTTTTTCGGAGCGGATTGATCAGCTAAAGGAAAAACTCCAATCTTCAGAAAAATTGTCAATCAAGGATACGTCATGGATTGGAAAATATAGACGTTTATATCAAAAAGATCCACAACATTTTTCTATGGATCAAAAACGTTTATTGGATCAGCTCACACCTTTACTAAAAAGACCTTGGTATACTACTACAATACCAATTTATAAAAAAAGAAAAGACTTTCTAAAGTACCTTAATGAGATTAAAAACCAAAATGCAGAATATCAGTATCTTTCGGATAAACAAAAACAATGGCTTCAGGTAGAACGTAAACATTACTTGTCTGCAAAGGACACCTATTCTAAAGAAAAAATAAAAGCTTTGAATACGCTAATTCCTATATTAGGGCGCGATTGGAAAAAGTATATTAGTAAACAACAAAAATCCAAGACTTTAGAACAACGTTATAGAGAAATTAAGAAGAAATTAAATGCTCAACAAAAACTAGATAAAAAAGAAAAAGCCTGGTTACAGTTACAACGCAGATATTTTCAAAAAAATAAACTATCTAGTTTGGCTATAAAAAAACTGGATCAACTTATTCCCCTATTAGGGTATGATTGGAAAAAGAAATTACAAGAATATGCTCCCCATAAAACATTTGGTGAGCATACTCTTGATATCAGAACGGTATTAACCGCTGGAGGTAAACTATCTAAAACACAAAGAGAGTACTTGCGGATGCAAAAAGCCTATTATCTTCGTGATCCAGAGAAATTTTCCACCTATAAATTGGAAATTCTTAATGATTTGATTCCGTTACTAAAAAGAGATTGGAAAGTTAGAAAAATAAAAGAAACAGAAGTACTTAGTTTTGAAGAATCCTTAGTTAAGGTTCGTCTGTGTTTGATTGCAGGAAAAGAATTATCAAACAAACAAAAAAAATGGTTAATTAAACAACGGTTCGACTACAAAAATATCAAACCTATAATGACTATAGAGAGAATAACTGCTTTGGATTCTCTAATTGGTTTACTAGGCTATGACTGGAAATCTTATATAACAGAGCGATAAAGCTAACCCTTATATAATACACTCTTAATCAATTTCTTATAAGTAAACTCTATTCAATCGATTTCTCCTATATAACTTTAACATAAATAATGAGCTAAATTTAATTTTTATTGTAATTTTATTACAATAAGCGTTCCTACATTATGGCAATTCTGTCTGG
>NZ_AVQK01000031.1 GCF_001401755.1 Aquimarina longa SW024 | reverse complement strand
ACGCTATTATCAAACAGAAAAGTACAAATAGTACTGCTCATTGTTATTCTGTATTTCATTTTTAGAAGAAAAATTAAAAAAATGATCTACAATTACAGACAGCGAAAATTTAACCAAAACGAAGCTCGAGACGTTAACCAATTAGCGCAACAATATAGATCGGCAGCTAATCCCTCTGGTATATCATGGATGATTAATGTAGATGGAACAGATGAGAGAGAGATTGAGCGTTTAGGCTACCAAACTAAAGGGCAATTACAACCCATTGCCGACGCATATCGCTTAAAGTTTGAAGAATCGCTAACCGATAGATTACGAAAAGAATTAAGCCCTAAAGAATTTCAGGACTGGAAAAATATTATTGACTAAGATTATGAATATCAAATTTACCCCTAATCGAACTGCTAAAATACTCCTTGTCATTGTGCTATTCATCATTATTGCTATTGCTTACAAAAAAAGAAAAAAGCTTAAAAAAACTGCTATGAATACCATTAACTATATCAAGCAAAAAACATGGGATATCTATTCTAATCGTAGAATAGATACCCTACACCCCGATATAAGAGCTAAAACAAAAGAGTTTATTATAAGAGCAGAAAAAGAACTAGGCATTAAATTACGTGTTACCTCTGCCCTTAGAACATGGCAAGAACAAAATCGATTATACAAAAAAGGAAGATCCGTTTCTGGTAAAATAGTAACCAATGCCAAAGCAGGGGAAAGCTATCATAACTATGGTCTTGCGTTCGATGTCGTAGAAATCAAAAACGGTAAAGCGTTATGGAATAATCCTAATTGGCAAAAAATAGGCAACTTAGGAAAATCATTAGGCTTTGAGTGGGGTGGCGACTGGAAACGTTTTAAAGATAAACCACATTTTCAAAAACGATTTGGTAAACACCATACCACACTAGCGAAATTATACAAATCAGGACAACGTAAAGGAAATTATGTATTGTTTTCATAATCAGATGAAAGAAAAAATAAAAGGGAAAAAACAAGGTTAGTATTAATACTAATCTTGTTTTTTTATGTTGGCTACACATTCTATATTGATAGAGTACATAAGGTATTTTAGAGGTGTAAGTAGACAATTGAATATACATTACTCTAATTTCTTTTCTGAATTCTTAATTGCTCTAATTACTTTTTTATTGACATTTTTTACCAATATTGCGTATTACGAAAAAAAATTGCGGAAAACCCGTATACAAGATGCATAATAAACTATATATATTTGTAATATAACTAGATAATAAAAGATACAGATAAACAAGTTATGATTACTAAAGCAGAATATATACAATATGATTAGATAAAAATTCTTATCCTAAATATTAAAAATTTATCTTAGTATGAATTTTAAATATTTTAAAAATGAAAAAGTTAGTTTTTATTCTGGGTATTATAAGTATCGTTTTATCTATAAGTAGTTGTAAAAATTCTGATCTAAATGAGGATTTATATGAATTGGAAAACAATAATGAAATTCACCAAGTGGATAGAGAAAAGATTGAAAGACCAGGCGACCAAGGCAATTAAAAGTTCTGATTCAGATGTAAAAATATTTGCTTCGTTTTTAATTATTTTATCGGGAGTAGTTCTATTTACCGATAAAATCACTGATTTCGGTATTAACGAAACTTTAGGTTTTGAAGATACACAAACAATGATCTGGATTCTTTGTCAAACTTTATCGCCATTATTACTTTGCATAGGTGGAATACTTAAACCTTATAAGTTATTCTATAGTGTTCCTTTATACTTATATTTTATACAATTCTTTTGGATTTTTAACCCATCTTATAAAATGGATGATTTCTTATTACATGTCTATGCAATAGGTTTTTGTATTGGTGTTTTTTTATTTTTAGCATTACTCATTTTCTTTATTAAGAAGGTAAGAGAAAATAGTAAAAAGCTTATTTTCAATATAAGAAAACTCACATCTTTTATCTTATTTGATATTAGAAATAAATATATCAATAAAGAAAATCGTAAGGAATTTGCTAAAGACGTAATAGATTTCAACAAAACCTTAAAATGATGATATGCGGAAAAATAAAGGTAATAAAGAAACTATATTACACGAATTACTCAAGAAAAAAAAATATTACACAGAAGAAGCATTCGAAATCTTATCAGGAGATTTAATTGACGATCTTGAAATTGACACCGACATAAAACAGGTTAAATTTGAGAGTTATATACAACACCTTACTGCAAAAGGGATAAATTTACAAATTATTCAGAATGGAATATTAAGCGGTATTAATTCAGAATATTTATCAAAAAGAAAAGACTAATATTATTTCACTTGATTAGCTTTAATAAGACGTTCTTCTAGCTCTTTATTTATTCTTGTTACTATTAAATTCTCAATTTTAGTTTGAAAATACGGGTGTTTCATTAAATTGTCCCAGTTTTCTAAACATTCACGAGCCAATTTTTCTATTTCTGCATTTATTGCAGTATTTTCATTATTAGATGTATCCTTAAATAATTCAGAGACACTAACCCCATAATGATTTGCTATTGCTGCTATTTTCTTTTTAGGAATAGTTACTTTACTTGATTCATAATGCTGTATACTTCTAAGACTCACACCAACGATATCCGCTAGCATTTGCTGAGTTTCTCCTTTACTTTTTCTCAATCTTTTAATAATTTCCATTTACTGTAATTAAAGCGAAATAAAATTTCATATAATTATTAAAAACGCAATATTTTTACGTATATTAGTTGCGTTAAAATATAATATCCTAAAAATAGGGAAAACAAATTGTTATTAAACCTTAAAAACGTTGGATTTTATGAAAGTATTGCTAATCTAAGTAAATATCTATTATTTTTTTTTAGTCAATACAAGCAAACACCCTTAAAATAAATAGATATGAAAACAAGTACCACCCAAGAAAAAGAAAGAAGAATACGCCTTTTTGAAGAACGTGTATTTACTCAATTACAGATCAAGCAATCACAGTTTAATTGCTGTGTAGAGAGTTATAGCGGTTATGCCCTATTATTACGCAGATGGATACAAGAATCTAATAAACAGGGGCTAAATTCTTATGAGATCGCAACTATAATCCGTAAGTCTCCTTTAGCCATAGATCATATACAACAAAATAAACCATTATCTCTAAAAAAGGTAATCCCTAAAAATAGTAGAGTGAGCGTAAGTTAAGTTGAGTTAGTTTCTGCAAAGATGTCGGGTACGATAGTAATAACTAGATATGCCATCCTAAAACGGATTATACCTAAGAGGGGTTTATTTTCTATTTTGACAACGTTCCGTTTGTTCTATCGGTATACAGTGCTACGTACCAGATGTCTTTGCTAACTAGCAAACAAACTAAATACCTCGCTATAAACATAAAAATATAGATAAATGATAACATTTATAGTATCATTTCTAATCACTAAAAAAAGGAATTCATAAAATGCAGGTCAGGGGTAATACTATAGTAATGATAGAGTATAGCTTGGGGACATATACTATATCTACTATATATCAATCAATTACCCCTGTTTTTTTATCCCATAGCCCCAATGTTCCCCAATGAGGAGAACAAGAGTAATTTTTGTACACCATTACCCCACTATAGCCCACCGTGTGCAATAGTACTCTTGTATCCTTTTTTTTTAGATCAATAATAACCTATAAAAAAGCAATAATGCTAGTAGAAGATAACTTAGAAGAAGTACCAAAAAAAATAGTATTCGGCATACTAAAACTACTAAACATCAATACATCAGATTTTGAAAATAAGCTATTAGACGACGATCCATATTACATAAAAATATATGCATGGATCTATGCTAGGTATCATGAGAATCGAGATCATAAAAAGCAAGACAAAAAAAATGAATAAAAATAAACCATAGTAAACAACCATAAAAAAACAACCCTAAAAACAGTACTAATTCTGCGGTTTTCAATCAACCAGTAATCAACAGTTTTAAAGTATATTTACACCTAGATATCCCAAAATCTTTAAAGCTTTAGTTAACTGGATTAAACGTAATATACTTATAACAACTAACTAAAATATTTAAAGAAATGATACAAGAAATTAAAGTTTACATCGCAGGTAAACCACTACTGGGATACACCTCTTTTAGTGGATCGATAGCACAAGAAATTGGCAAGCACCATACCTTTAGTATAGTATTTTCCTCTTTCTTAGATAAGGACTTAAAACCTATTCCTTTCCAAGATCATGATAAGTACCAGAATCAGGAGATTTCTATTTTCTCCGCAGATGGTGCATTACAATTTACAGGGATCATTCTTAGTGTACAGCATACTAAGAATGATAATGGCAATCATGGAGGGATGCTCTTTAGAGGAGCAAGCCCCACCATAGGATTACAAAAATCTACACAATGCCAGAGCTTCGATACCGGTACCACAATAAAGAACATGAGTACTCATATCCTACGAGACTATCCCACCCTATCGACCTACTACGGATCAGAAACCAATAAACAACTTGGCTACACCGTACAGTACAATGAATCTGATTGGGATTTTATCACCCGTATAAGCAAGCGATACGGCATATTTACCTACTATGATGGCGAGCAATTAAATATCGGTAGAAACCCAACTACAGTAATAGAATGGTCTGGCACATTCGGGCAAGATGTTAACGAATTTATCATCAATGACAATCTAGAAGAGCAGTTAGCCACACTACACTATCACGATCATATCACACAGCAACCCCATACCGCTACTAGTACCCATAACAATAGTACCACACCAAACATACTAGCCCCTACCGCCAATAGATCCGCAGCAGCATTTAGCAAACAGAGCACTTATTACTACACACACCTACAGAACGATTATTTTGCACAGCAACACCTAGATTACCTAACCAAAGTACATACAGAGAGCCAAAAAGCCCGTATGATTACCGCTATCGGTAGCACCACTATACTGGGATTAAAACCCTGCGACCAACTACAGGTAACAGGGCACCACTACAGTAATAGTGCTACCTCAGAGCATCCCTATGGTACTTATGAGCTGACTAAAGTAACCCACCACTTTAATAACACCGGCTATTACCATAATAAGATCGAAGCAATTGTAACAGGAGTAGCACACCCACCCTATAGTGATATCAATGCCATCCCTAAGATAGAAGCCATGTCTGCTATAGTAGTCGATAATAGGGATCCAGAGGGATTAAACCGAGTAAAACTACAATTCCCGTGGCAGCAACAAGCCAATACCACTACCGATTGGGTACGCTGTACCAATGCACACGCAGGAGCAGCACATGGCAGTTATATGGTAGCCGAGATCGGAGACGAGGTATTTTGTAATTTTTTAGGCGATAATCCAGAACACCCACTAGTTATGGGATCGGCATATAATAAAACCACTAATCACCAATTCTATACCCCAGATAATACGATCAAAGCAGTAAAAACTAAAAGTGGTAATACTATCATTTCTAATGATGCAGACGGTAGTATCACCGTACAGAACCAGAGTGGTAGTACTATTACCTTAGAACCCAATGGTAATATTAAGATCAGTGCCCCAGAAACACTAACCCTAGAGGCTAAGAATATGCTTTTTAAAACTACAGAAAACATGCGCTTGGAGTCCGCACAAGATACCAGTATTACCACACAAGGTAAGATACAGGCAAGCAGTACAGATACAATGACATTACAAGCTCAAAACGATATCCGTATTGATAGCACTACTAATGCAACACTACACGCACAAGCTGATACCACTATAGAGGGAAAGAATGTAATAACAGAAGCCCTATCCAATGCCGATATGATAGGACAGACCACCACCGTATCAGGCAGAACAACGGAGATCAAAGGAGCAAGTAATAAAATAGATATCACCTAATACCAATAAAACCTATGTCATCAAAACCCATCGCAGTAGTAGGCAGTATGCACAGCTGCCCAATGTATACAGGTAGCACCCCACATATAGGAGGTGCTATTATCACCTCTGCCGCACCAGGCGTAACCATTAATGGGCAAGCAATTGCCCTACAAGGAGATAGCTGTGCATGTGTCGGAGCAACAGATATGATTGTACAAGGCAGTAGTGGCGTTTTTATCAATGGTATCCCTATGGCAACGGTAGATTGCAAAACCGCACATGGAGGAGTAATCACCACAGGCATCCTAGGAGTAACCCTAACTACCACTAGCCCAGAAACAGTACTCACCCTACCCGAAGATCAGATACCCTTCCCCGAGAGTACCCTTATAAATCGTATACTCGGCACTACCAGAACAGCACAAGAAAACCAAGACCTATTACGACAACCAGAAGAAGGCAACCCCAGAGTTGTAAACCCTAGATGGATCAAAGAAGAACGACTCATTAGACAATCTAAGGTAATAAAACGAGTAACCCTACAGGCAGATACCTATACGATCCCCGATGGAGGTATTGCTACCATACGAGTAAAAAAACCAATACCCGATGCAGATGGATACCATACCATAGAAGAGCTATCGGGGCAGGTACAGGATAAGAAGGTAACCATCGTTTGGGAAACAGAAGAAGAAGAACCTAATACAGCATCACTACAATAATGGCAGATGAACTAACATTGCAGCAGCGACAGCGACAGGCATATAATGAGGTCGTAGGGCGTTATATTTTTGAAGTAGAATACCCTGGGGCACCCATCGTGCAGAGTAGAGAACTTACAGTAACCAAAGCAGGGATAAAACTCTATTTTCTAAGGCACGGGGCATTTGATGAGTACTCAATGCGCCCTGCCATAGAGATTGATGTAGAGGATCCCAAACCGATCAAAAAACCAATTCGGATTACCAGCAATGGAGTTATAGAATTAGAAGAAGTAACCGTAATACAGTATGGAGATCGACCAGATATAGAGAACTGTTTTTATGGAGAGACCTTCCTTAGAGAAGGATATATCTATCTTCTTTTTGAAAACCGAGACGATCTATGGTTAGAGTATCAAACAGTGCGTGGCGGTGGGTTAAAACCCATCATCTGGGAGCAAGGCAGTACCATAGCAGGCAATGATGGATTCTATGATGTACGCCAGCCAGATAATACCATTATCGATAGTGGTATATCGGTAGCACAGTGCGATGTGGTATGGGTAGCATTCTCTGATGTACAGTGGTCAGTAGCTTATCATCAAAAGATGCGTAGCGATACCTCGGCAAGAGCTGCCAGAATGCAGCGTATAGAATGCACAGGATTGCAACCCAATGAAGAAATCCCTGGGGTAAAATCCTATGATCAGGTAGATGCCGTATGTACTGCCGAGCAACAAACAGAAGCACGATGGATACACCACCGATTAGAGCAGGTGCAGTTAGAGGATACCGATCCAGAGCTAAAAGAAGATATGTTTATTATACTAGAAGATCCTGTAGGTATCGTATCAGATCTGCACCATATCCTAGCCAACAAGGTACTAGAGCATAAGGCAATGGTAGATGCCGTACGTAGTGGCGAGACCCACCAACAAGCCATCAATCGCTTAGAAAAAGGAGATATTATTCCCCCAGTACCTGAGCCAGCATATCAGCACTTGTTTTCGCTAGCACTAAGCTGTTATCAGATGGTCTATAACTCTCCAAAAACGATACAAAAATATGATGGAGGGGGTAAAGGGATTGATCTTTTGCAGGTACATCCTGGAGATACTACGATTAATAGACGGATCACCAAAACAGGGACAGTAACCACCTATAGCAATACCCAATTAGCATTAGGATATGGGCTTAATAGAGAAAAACTCATCGAGATTCTGGGAGTAAACAAGCGCAGAGAACTACGAGATACCGTACTGACCTATCGTACTGCTCTTGGTAACCTATTACAAGATCCCTATCTATCCCCCTACCTAGAGGATTACTTACATAATACCTCAGAACATCGCCTATGGGGGCGGGCTGATTTCTTAACCTATCTAGAGCATATCGTTAGCACCCCCCATACCTATGAGCGGCATCTACTACTACATAATGAGTTGGTACGTACAGATCAGTGGAGTAAATGGACATGGCAACTACTAGACCCCAATAACCCCCCAGAAAAACCACCAGCACTACCCACAGCAGCACCAGAGTATACAGGTCTAGATCCATTATATGCATTAGTAGGTACCTCTCTTAATCTAACAGAGGTATACCATAAGGGAGACAAGACCAGTATCAAACTCGCAAAGTTGATTAAGAAAATTATAAAACCTCTTGCAGAACAAGCCTATACCTCTAAGATGCATAACGGAAAATTCTACCAAGAAATCGCCGAAAAACACACCTTTATGGTCAATAGGCTTAATCAATACATCAAGGTCTTTGACGAAGAATTGGTCGTAATGAGCAATACCCAGATCCAGCTACGACTACGAGAACTAGGCGTGGTATTAGACCCAGAGTATGTACAGACCACCACCTACCTCCATAAAGAAGAACAGATACTTGCACTCCTAAGAGGGTCTAAGGGGGTAACTGTGGATGAGGGAAGAGTTGGCTATTTCCCCGATCAGCAGACTAAGGTAGCGATCAGTACCGCTAGGGAGATCAATCCCGAGACCCATAGTAGAAACCTAAGGAACCAGAAAATTGAAAAACTAATTAAGAGTAGAGCCTTTAATGGGGTGTTTGCATTATTAGAGATCTATAATTTTAAAAATGCTTTTTTTAAAGTAATAGATAAGGAAAGAAAATTTAAAGAAGAAGCTAACCTTTTAGGATCTTCTGTAAAACTTACTGAGGCAATGCTAAATCTTAGGATAGCATTTATAGAACATAGCGGTAAGGAAGCAACAAGAACTTTTGGGTTAAGAGCTTCTATGGTAGGTGCTATAGGTTCTGTATTTACATCGGGCATGTGTTTTTGGGAAGCTATAGAATCCCATACCCAACGAGATAGCGATGCTGGGATGGCATTTATCGGGGCAGGTATCGCCTTTGGGATCTCGGCAGGAGTAAGTATTACTGCGGTCGCTACCTCGGCAGTCGCTATAGGGTATACTGGTGCAGTAGCCAGCAGTATTACTGCATGGGGTACTGCACTAGGATTAACAGGACCAGTAGGATGGATTGCGGCTCTAATCGGGGTCGGTATACTAGTATTGGCACAGCTCTATAAGGATACTGCACTAGAGACCTATTTTAAGCATTTTTTATTAAGTGATTATAAAGAGTTTACAGCACTCCCTAATGAGCTACCTATGGAGTATACCCGTAGACTGATTGCCGCTAGAGACACATTGGTAGATCAGCCACAGGATAATCAGCATCTTATAGACCCATATCTGGCAAGTGCTACCCTAATGGATCTGGTCGTATGTACTAAGGTATCGATTAGGATCAAAGGAGATCCTAAAAAAAGAATCCCCCTACTGGTTACCAGTACTAGTGATATATATGAGTCGAGCACCATTTATCTAACCATGCGATACCACCATTATTTTAATCATACCGATCAGGTACACTACCATGCGTTTTTATACCCCGATGGTATAGCAGATAGCTCCCCAATTACCCTACCTACTAAGGCAGTGATTACCGAGGTGGTCGATGATCAGTTACAAAAAGCAGTGCAGATAGCACTACGCCTTAGTAGCACATACCAGCGGCTATGTGCAGAGAATGCCTGTATGCTAGTGGCTACCCGACTAGAGGTAGATAGTGATACGGGGCATTATTTTCCGTTTAGGATTGCTACAACAGAGCGATGGCTTGGTACAATAGTACACCTAAGCCCACATAATTATATGGTTAAAGAACAAGAAGAATTTATAATAGGATCATTAGATTTGTTAAAAAAAGCAGCAACATGGCAGTAGAGGAGTATAAACGAGCAATCACCCACCAAAACTATGGCGCTGGGCAGGCTGGGTTAGAGCAATACCACCATAGGGTATATAAAGAGATTACAGAACGCCCCAAAGGATTAACACTAGAATCGGTACGAAAAAAGAGAAACTTTACCAAAGCGACTGATACCTATATGTTAATGGTACATGGGGCTACGGTAGCCCCTATATGGGGGGGGGGGGTAGCTTTTATAATGGTACTGATATTTCTAACACATCTTGGTGAGGAGATGATCTTTTTTGAGTGGTTAGTATTTGGGATTTCTTGCATTACTACAATCTACTTTGCTATTTACTATTTTAGGATGCCCAAAAAAGAAAGTATTCTAAACCGCCAAGATGGTTTGGTTACGATTCCTGGGTTTTATTACCAGCCTAATAGCACCATGCGGTTTGCAGATGCTCTGTTTTCTTATAGTACGGGGGGAGAGGATGCTATGGGGGCGTTTAAATTACAGATCATCCGCCCAACCAAAGGGTATACTTTTTATTTTTTTTCTGTAGGTTGGGGTTGCTATGCTGATATATCGCTAATTACATGGTATATGGATAAAAACAGACCCTTACCCCCCGGAGATGCTTTTGATGCCTACCGCCAGCAAGATTATGAGCGTCGTAAGGCAGAGGGGTTTCCTAAACCTTTATACCCTAGTACGATCCCTACCCCAGAGGCTACCCCAGAGCAACAAGCAGAACGTAAACGTATTGGAGGATGGTAAGCATAGTGAAGTAACACCTAAAACTCTAAATTATGTAGTAACAATATAACACATAAAAGTGAAACATAATGATAAGTTCAAAAACTCAAATACATGCCTATAATAATCAGCACAGCGATATTAAAGGAGGAACAACAAAGATAATGTGAGTTATACTGACAACAACATAATAGTAACTAATTATAAAATAAAATTTAAAATATATGAATACGTTTAATAAATGGATTATGCTAATTATTTTTTGCTTAGGGGCTTTATTCTTTTTATTTAAAGCATTTATCAGGTACGAAGTAAGAGATAATGACTCAGGTACTATGTTTGTTTTAACAGCCATTATGTCTTTGATAATTGGAATTGTAATATTCACTAATAAAAAAAATAAGTAGATGGCAGAAATAATTATCCGCTTTGAAGAAAAAGGAAGAGCAAAAGAATTAGATGTAATTTTGAATAAACAAAAAATAGGTTCCTTATCCAGAGGAAATACAGGTAATTTTTTGTGCAGCGATAATGCTCATACTATTCTGCTTAAAAACGAAGGATACATTACCAATGAATTGAAGTTCTACATTAAAAAAGATGAAAAAAAAACCTTTATTGTCTCTAAGCCGTCATTATTTGTATATGTAAGAATACTATTTTGGTTGGCAGCAACTTCATTTTGTGCTCATAAAGCGATAGGAATAGGTTACTATTTATTTTTTGGAGGTTTAGTTGGTTTTTTTCTTCTAGCACTATATAGTAAGAATCGTTATAACTTAAAACTTGTTAAAGAATAATTAATAGTATACATAATGAAAGATATTCTTAATAAAATTGATTCATTTAGGCTCAAAGGGAGTGATTGGTCTGAATTAAATGAGTTGTTAACAGATTTAGAAAAAACAGCTCACCCAGAAAAAGGAATTGTTACTCTTTTTAAGGTATTAGAAAGGTATCATGATAGAGATGATCATGTTTTATGGGAAGTTGGTCATGCTGTAGAAGATATGAAAGGTTTTAAACAAGAGTTGGTCAATTCTTTAAAAAGGCAACCTTCTGATATCGGGATTATGATATTAAACGCATATTATAATGATGGGGTTAAAGAGATTGGTAATGAAAGTATGACTGATATTCTAAAACACTTAGAAAATCATCCAAAATCTTCAGATTCTATGATCAGCTATATTAAAGAGGCTTTCGAGCAATGATAATAAAAAAAATAAGTATAGAAAAACCGAGGGTTTCTAAAATCTTTATACCTTAGTGATATAGGAACTCCATATAATATCCCATCGATTAAAAATGATTTTTGATACTACAATACAAAAACTTATCAATCCAGATTTTAGATGTGTAATAAAGCAGAGTGAAGAATACCCTATTTATGGCGCAGTTTTTACTTATGATAGTAAACATACTTATATGAGAAAATTAGGAGGGATAAAAGAATGCATAGAAACTATTATAAAAGAAGTAGAAAATGATCCTAGATATATTTCACCTGTTGCAGTTCAAGTTTTTGACCAAGACACAGAAAAATTAATATGGCATGGTACAATAACCAAACAACTTGATAAGGATTAGGAATTCAAAACATTATTTAGTGTTACGTTTTTAATGCTTTTGGCAAGTTGATTTAAATTAAGATCAGTCTTATAAATTGATCGTTACTTAGCTTTATATGCAATACTAAAATCATATTAAGCTGATATACCCCTATTTAATCTAAGAAACACCCTGCAATACGTTTTATTCTATAGTAACGTATTAGAGAATGGTAGCTTTTTTTTAGAGCTCTACTATTAACTATTTTTTATAAACAATTCAATAATAAATAATTATGGCATTTCGATTTTTTTCGTCAAAATATATAACTGATTTTACAACAGAACTATCTAATAAACAATCCGTAATCATAGCTTTAGAAACCATAGAGAAATTAAAATGGTACGTTGATTCTTTTCATGATGAAAAATCTATTATTATCGCCTTTACTAGATTCTCTTGGCGATCATGGAGAGAAGAAATAATTATTACTATCAATAATGGTACTATTAATATAGAAAGTAAATGCGTTGAAAGTCAATTAACTGATTTTGGAAAAAACAAAAAGAATGTTTCTCAATTTATTTCAACATTTAACACTATCAAAGAGAAGCTGTCTATATCTGATATAGAACATAAAATAACGGAGTTAGAGAATAATTTAAAATCTGCAATTGAAATAGATTAAAGATATTAGTGAAGAATTACAGTTACTATGTTGGGGGGTGAAATCATATTTCAGGAAGCATTGATACTGCGTTTTCATCCTCTAACAATCCCATTGATTTTAAATACCGCTCTGTAGTCGTTACTGTAGTGTGCCTACACATTTTTTGTATTTTTCTAATATCTTTTTCTTCTTTATACCAGTTTACTGCTGCGGTGTGTTTAAAGCCATATAAAGTGTAGTCAGGGTCTTTATCAAATCCAAAATACTGTTTTACTTTCAAAAAATGTTTAGTCATGTAATTCTTTCCCATTTGGGTATGTGATGGTTTTTTACTGCCACTAAAAACATAATAATCTTTTTGATATTGATCTAAGTTCATTTTTATTATGATTTTTCTCAGTGCATCGGCAATTGGTATAATATCACATCTTTTTCCCTTACTGGATTCTACCCAAATACGAATTATGTTTTCTTTTAAATCAATATCACCAATTTTTAAACTCCTTAATTCTACTGGTCGCATAAATGAGTAGTAAATAAAAGAGATAATATCCCATAAGTATGGGTCATTATCCAAAATCCATACTTTCATGTCTGCTATTTGTTCGTTGGTATAAGGTTTGTTTTTAGTACCATAATTTGTAGGAAGTTCGTCTATTTTTTCAAAGGGGTTATTTTCTTTGTTTATCCATTCTTGTTTGATACAATCACTATAAAAAGCACTTAGAACCCCTATTTTGTTATTATGTGTTTTAGATTCGTTTTTAAGATCAGTCAGGACATACATTTGATATTCTTGTAAAATATGAAAATTAATGTCTTGTATACGTGTAATAGGTTCCTCTAATTTTGCACCCCAGTTAATAAAGCTTTGTATTTCCTTTTTAAAAGTGCTAATACCGTTTTCTTTATATTTTTTTGCTTCTCTAAGAATTACAAGTTTATCAAGTGCTTTTTGAATAGTTGTAGGCTTTGTTTTTACTTTCTCTTTAACTTCTTTAGCCTGTTTTATCTCTTTTTGTTCTTTGCCTTTATTACGGTCTATGTGAAAACCTTCTTTCAGAAGTTTATTAATTTGTGTTCTTCTATCTTTTAGGAATGCTTCTTTTTCTGCTTTGGTTTTATATTCAGCAGGAATATAAGTTCTTTTGCGATCCAAATCATTTTTCTGCACATCCCAAACATAAAATTTTATATAATCACCTTTAGTAGCTTTAGAACGTACTATTTCAGCTTTTTTAAATTTTGGCATATTTTGAAACTCATCTTTGCTTACTAGCTTAAAAGTTTCTATTAATGTGTCTTTTACTGACACCGTTACTGACACCACTGCCCCCCTTAAACTAGAAAAGCTCCCGTTATCTGTTGATAACGAGAGCTTTAAATTAGTCGGGGTGGCAGGATTCGAACCTGCGACCTCCGCGTCCCAAACGCGGCGCGATAACCGGGCTACGCTACACCCCGAAATATAAAAAAAATGCGGAGAGACAGGGATTCGAACCCTGGCGACACTTGCGCGTCGACAGATTAGCAATCTGCTCCATTACCACTCTGGCACCTCTCCTAATAAATTTTATTATGAACGTACATTATTATTTCAAATGCGGATGCAAATGTATGCTTTATCACTCTACAATGCAACATTTTTTTAGCATTATTTTAAATTTTATTTAAACTCTTTTTTAAAAACTTAAAAACCAGTCTTTTTCAAAAAATAAAAATTGAAATATTTTTTTACTGAACCTGTAATAGAAGCCTTAAATACTACTTTTATATATTTGTATATTATTGACCCTATTATACGCTTTATGAAAATTTATAAAAATAATATAACCGTAAATAAGAATTATTTTTTAGTTATTGTTTTGCTAATCTCTAGCTATACTTTTGCTCAAAAACCAATTTTGCTTGAAGATTTCTCTTTTAAAATAGGTGAAAAATATAAACGAATAAAAAGTCTCAATACATACCATGTTGCTATTGGTAATCGACTTGCTTCTATTAAAAAAGGAAGAAACTCGATGACTATACAGAGATATTCTCTAGATAACCTTAAAGAAGATGTAAAAAAGAGACAAGTAGTCGATGATAAAGGAAATTTTGAAACAGTTATAAAACTAGGGGAAAAAGCAGTTGCTTTTTATTCTATTAATGATAAAGCCTACGCTCAGAAAATATCTCTTACTGGAATAGTCATTGAAAAACCAATTCAATTAATCAATGATAGAGAGAATGTTAATAGAGATTTTGGTTTTAAAAGCACATATGGATTTGATGCTGGAGGAAGAATCAACAAATTTGCATTTAAAAAATCTACAGACGAAAAAAATCTCTTGATTCTATATCGTATTAAAACAGAATCTGATAAAAAAGATAAAATAGGAATTGCAGTATATAGCAATACTTTAAATCTTCTTTGGAAGAAAAAAGTAACACTCCCCTATCCATCTAATAGAATCCAAAATGAAGATTTTGCAATCGGTAATGATGGAAATTTTTATATGACTGCATCTATCTTTAATGTAGAATCAAAGAACAAAAATAAGTTAAAAGAAACTTATCATACCGAAGTTTTTAAAATTACAAAAAATGATACTGAAATTATAAAAAGTAAAATCGGAATCTCAGGAAAAGCCATTACTGATGCTGTTATTGAAACTGGTCCTTTAGGAAAAGTAACGATTTCTGGTTTATATGCTAATACTGAAAATAAATCTGAAACCTCTGGTGTCTTCTCTACTGAGTTATCTGATAATGGTCTAGTTAATCAAATTACTAAGAGTGATATCCCTATAGAAACACTCCAAGACTTAGCTCTAAAACGCGAAGAACGTATTAATGAAGGAACACAAAAAGAAAATGATAAAAAAGATCTAGAAAACCTTAGAATCAATGCTGTCGCTTTTAATAATGACGGTAGTATTGTTTTAATGGCAGAACAGCGCTATGTAGAATCATTTACTACCTCTAGCTCTTCTGGATCTAGAACTACATATAGATATTTCTATCGAGATATATTTACTTTTAAATTAGCTACAGATAATACGATAGCTTGGATGCATAAGCTACCAAAAAATCAATTTGGAACGGTTAGTAAGCGTAGTATGTCATATTTTAATTTAATGAATGGAGGTAAGCATTACTTGTTTTTTATTGATGATTTTACAAATCTTAAAAGATCATTTAACGAAACCCCTACACGATATTTTGATGGCAAGAAAGAGTTTATTTATCTTACATCATATGTAATTGATGATAGTACAGGAGAAGCCACGAAAGAAGCTATTCTTACAGGAAGCGATATTAGAAATTCTCGCTTAGATGTTCTAGAACTAACTAAAACAGTTATATTACCCAATAAAACAATGATTATGGAGGCTTATGATGGTAAAAAGAGTAATTTATTGCTTAAAATATCGTTAGTAAAATAAGTAATGAGTCTATGTTTTATAGTAGATAAATACAATTAAACTATTATAGCAATAATGAAATTATCAGCAATATTAGTAATAGTATTACTTTCTATTACCAATAATACAATTCATATCAAAGATATACGAGAGTCTTATAAAACATGTAATGATTCTAGAGAAAAAGCACTACAGTTTTTTAAATTAACTCATAACTCATTACAAAACAAAGGAGCAATCTATAAAGGATATCATGGTGCTGCCTTAGCTCTAAAAGCGTCTTTTTCTTGGAATCCATATAAGAAACTTTCTTTCTTTAATAAAGGAAGAAAAATGATTGATAGTGCTATTTTATCAGAACCAGATAATATCGAACTAAGAATGATTAGAATAAGTATACAATCTAATGCTCCAAAGATCGTAGGATATTATAAAAACATCGATGAAGATAGAAATCTTATACTATCCAAGATTGATACTGTGAATGATAAAGAATTAAAACAATATATAGATAATTTTATAGCATATTCAGATGTGTTTTATAAGTAAGAATTTAATCAACTACTTTCTCACAAAAAAGTACCTGTTTTTTGTTATTACAATCTGTTGTAAAAAACAAATACTGATCTCCCCCATCTTTAATTTTTAGTTTTTTACGTATCATGGCTACACTCTCTGAAAAATTACGTGTCGTAATATTAGCTTTAGTAATACCCATTTTCATTAATTTTTTTTTCTGATATGGATATATTGCTACGATCTTAAATTTTCTTCCTGGAAAATCAATTTCATGATCCGAAGTATACAAATGAGAGTTTATGTGTAATTTTTTTAATTTAAAAGTACTAGCAATACTTAAGAAACCTCCACTTTTTAAAATCGAAGCATTAGGCTCATATAGATATTTCATTGGCATTCCTATATCTATAGTTTGTTCTGCTTCTTCGTTTTGCAAAAAAGAAAATCGTTGTATTTTCTTTTTTTGGATATTTACAGTAGTAATAGTAATATGCGCTGTATAAGATTTATCTAAAACCCATAACAACTCTTTTACTTCATTTTCTATAGCCACAATATGGATTTCTTTTACATGCTGTAATGATCTAACTCCTATTTGTATATCTAATAATGGTGAAGTTTTTAGTAGAATATTGTTACTTTTAGTGAATAAAAAATCTAAATTTTGAGGAATATTAGGTAAACAATCTTCTAGAAAAAAAACTTTCCCTTTACTATCATGCCGTCTTGAAGGATCTACATAGATCCAATCTACAATTGTTTGCTCTTTAAGAATCTCTAAGCCATCTCCTACAATAGTTTTAATATTAGTTGAACCTAGTAGTTTAAAATTATGGTTTGCGAGCTCACTAAGCTCTTTATTCAACTCACAATGTAGTATCTCTTTAATTCGTTTTGAAAAAAAATAATCATCAATACCAAATCCTCCTGTTAAATCAACTAGTTTAGCTCCAGAAACAAGATTACTTTTGTACAATGCAGTTACTTCTGATGAAGTTTGTTCTAAATTAAGTATTGGAGGATAACACACTCCGTTCTTACTGTACCAAGAAGGTAGTTTTTGTTTTGCTTTCCGTCTTCCATGAATTTGCTGTGCTAATTCCTGAACTGAAATCCCATCAAAAGGGCTTCCTTTTAGAATAAGAGTACTTAAATCTATTGTACTATTAGATTTTTCTGCAATAAACTCTTGTACTGTTTTTTTTAATAATAAACAATTCAATTATAGATCTTTAGTCAATGTTTTTACAATTTTATACTCTGATAAAAATTCCTTAGCAATTACTTTTATAGCCGTATAAAAAGGTACTGCAATAATAAGTCCGCCAATGCCAAATAATAAGCCAAAAATAAGAATCGCTAAAAAGATTTCTAATGGATGAGATTTTACACTATTTCCAAAAATCAGAGGTTGATTGAGAAAATTATCAATCAGTTGAATAATCAGATATCCTATAAGAATGTATGCTAATTTTGGTAAAATAATTTCTTGAAAATCATATCCTAAATTACTAGTTATAGCTAATATCATTACGAATATCCCTCCAAATAAAGGTCCTATATAGGGAATTAAATTAAAGATAGCAGCTATCAACGCTACTGCAATAGCATTATGAACCCCAAATATCAATAGAAGTGCAGCATATAATACAAACAGTATTACTACTTGTAATAATAATCCGACAAAATATCTAGAGAGTAAATCTTTAATTTTAGTAAATGCTCTCATAAATTTATTTTCATCTTCTTTCTTTGCAAAAATTAATAGACTATTCTCTAAAAGAAGGCTATCCTTCAATAAAAAAAATGAAATAAATAATATAGAAAACAAACCTATTAAAACAGCCCCAAACCCACTTAAAAAGGCATTAATCGCATTAGGAATAGCTTTTAGATCAAAAAACTGCATCAAATCAGTTTGCTTTATAAGCTCTACAAGATTTAATTTTTTTACCTTAAAATAGGTACTAACTTCTTGATTAAGTCTATCTAAATCATCCCCCACTTTAGTGATATCTATTTCACCAATCAACTGCCCTTGTTCGCTAATAATAGGGACAAATAGCATAAAAATACTAAAAAACAATGCTATTGTAAGTAAAAGTGTTACTACTACTGCTATTGTATTATTAAATCGAAGTCTTTTTTTAAGAAATAAAACCAAAGGTCTTCCCATTAAAGAAATTACCGATGCAAAAGCAATATAAATAAGAACAGATTGTATCTTATATAGAAACCATAGTAATCCCAAAATACCAATAATAACAGCTACTGACCTTAGGATACCATATGAGATAGTTTTTGAATTCATTTTTTAGTATTTCAGACAATCAAAGTTACAAAGTTTTTAATGGATCGCTTTTTAATAAACTCCCGTAAGTCTATAATTTAAAAATCCTTTATCATTTATTCACTCACCATTTGTTTTGTTATCTCATAAAGAGCTATTCCTGTAGCAGTAGCAACATTCATACTACTATTATTGCCATACATATTAATATGTAAACTTTTGTCTACTAATGCTAAAATCTCTTCAGCTACTCCAAAATTTTCTTCTCCAATAATAAGTGCTATTTTTTCTTCGGGTTTAAAAATATGTTCAGAAACAGGGATACTAGTCTCCGTTATTTCTAATGCAAATATACTATAACCATTAGATTTTAACTCTTGCACTACAGTTATACTATCCTCTATTAGATCATAAGGGATCATCTCGTGAGTAGCTCTAGATGTTCGAATCATTCGCTTACTGGTTATTATAGTACTATCTTTTCCGCAAAAGTAAATTTGAGGTATCCCAAAACTATCTGCAATTCTAAATATACTACCAATATTAGCAGGAGAGTTAACCCTATCACAGATTAATATTATAGGAAACTGTTTTTTTAAAAACCGTATTGTAGTATGGTTAAGTTGTTGATTCATTAATTCTCAAAAGCATATTTGATAATATTAGCTCCCATTTTAAGAGCTTTAACACGAACTTCCTCGGGGTCATTATGTACTTCTGGGTTTTCCCAACCATCACCAAGATCACTCTCAAAAGTAAAAAGTAATACCAACCTGTTTTCATGAATAATCCCTAAGGCTTCAGGTCTTTTCCCATCATGCTCATGAATTTTGGGTAACCCATTAGGAAATTCATATTTTGAAGAAAAAATAGGGTGTGTAACTGGTAATTCTATTAATTCCTTATCAGGAAAAATTTTAACTAATTCCTTTCTGACATATGGTTCCATTCCATAGTTATCATCAATATGTAAAAAACCTCCACTCAACAGGTAATTTCTTAAATTTTCTACATCTACATCGGTAAAAAAAACATTACCATGTCCTGTCATATGAATATAAGGGTATTGAAATATATCTACACTTTCTGGTTTTACTGTTTTTGGTTTAGCATTTATTTTTGTATTTATATTTTGGTTACAAAACGTTATTAAGTTAGGGAGTGCTGTAGGGTTACTATACCAATCCCCTCCTCCCTTGTAGTGTAAAATAGCTATATCCTGTGCATGGATCGATAGTGCCATGAAAAAAAAGAAGCTCCATCCAGTAAGTTTTAACATCATATCCGTCTAAAAAATAAAATCTAAAAGTACTAAAATTATGCAGATCTTACAGAAGCTTACCATACTATTACTACTTATTTTTTCGGCACTTATAAATGCTCAAGAAAATAATTCTGGAAGTATCGTATTAGAATTATTTACTTCTCAAGGATGTAGTAGCTGCCCTTCTGCTGATAAATTACTGGATAATATTAATCAAAAACATAATCCTAAAAATGTAATTACACTCTCGTATCATGTAGATTATTGGAATCGATTGGGATGGAAAGATCCGTATAGCTCGCCCCTTTTTAGTGATTACCAAAGAAATTATGCTACTCAGTTTAGCAGTAAATCAATATATACCCCCCAACTAGTTATCAACGGAAGTGAACATTTTATAGGGTCTAATTCTTATAAAACAAATATTGCATTAAAAAAATATTCAAAAATCAAACCAGAAACTTCTATCATTATAAAAAATGTAAAACGACAAAATTTTACAGTTGTTTTTGATTATACTATAAAAGGAGAATCCTTTAATACTATTACACTAGCATTAGTTGTTGCTGAACGCATCACATCTATATCCCAAGGAGAAAATCGAAATCGATCTATAAAAAACATAAATATTGTTGCTAATCGATTAGTAAAAAAAGAAAAAACTGGTACAGCATCTATTACGATACCTAATTGGATCAAAGAAAAAGATCAACTTTCTATAATTGCATATACCCAAAAGAAAAGTTTAAAAATTACTGGTGCTGATAAGGTTACATTATAATACTCAAAAAAATAAGTATTTTTACCTTAATTATAATAACCTAATATTATAAAAAGGATTGTATCAAAAGAGTAATTATAGAAAATATTACGAAATATCACCAACAATTGGGATACTAGTGTTTATATGCCTTTATTTTTACTCTTCTACATTATATCCTGGTGGTTCACAAGCTGATATGAATTCTATAGGGTTTGATTGGGTACATAATTATTGGTGTAACCTGATGAGTGAAACAGGAATAAATAAAATATCAAACCCAGCGAGACCTTTTTCGATTTTAGCAATGATAATTTTATGTATCAGCCTAGCTATATTTTTTATACAGTTTGCCACAAAATTTTCAACAGGTTTATTTTGGAAAAATACAATTCGAATCTCAGGAACGCTATCGATGATTTTTGCTATTTTAATATTTACAAAATATCATGATTTAATGACAATATTATCAAGTTTTTTTGCTGTTTTTGTTGTGGCTGGCATTATCCGGCAAATCTATAAGAGTAAAATGACACTATTTAAAATTAGTGGGATTGTTTGTATTGTATTTTTGGTACTAAATAATTACATTTATTATAGTGAACATTTTATTAAAGTATTGCCTTTACTTCAAAAAATAACATTTGCTTTTATTCTTATATGGATACTAGGCTTAAATCATAAATTAATACATTACAATTCTATCAATAAAACAACATAAATATCGAGAATAATATCTTTTAAGAAAAGGAACTGCAGAATCAACACTATTTCTTAGTGTACCAAATGCTTTAATCTTTAAAATACTTGGAGAATATCTACAACCATTATCTCTGAGATCAATTCTACATAAATAATTGGCTAATTTTAGATCTTAATTTTCGTTTATAATCTTCTTCTAGCCAGTCCCTATAGTTTTTAGTACTCTTACTAATACAATATGAGTATCTACGCACTCGATATTCTATATCTTGATCTAATAATTTACTTAAAATTCGAGCATCAAAAACATCTTCACTATTTTTTACACACATTTTTGCATGTTGTTCTATAGAGTTTTCAAGAACTGTTAAGCTTCTATATCCATAACGTTTTGTCTTTGCATATTCTTCCTCTATATCAAAGTCTATATTTGAGGATTTTGAAAATTCTTTTCTTAATTCCTCAGGTAACACATATTTAAAATTACGTTCTATCTCTTCATCTCCAACCAAGCTATCATAATAAAAATCTGGTGATTTAAAAATAGATTGCCAATCTACATCAGCATTCCATAACCCGAACCTTGCTGTATTATTTCCTAAATCAAGTATCAAAAACTCTGATTTAGTAGGTAAAATACGAGAGCCCCTTCCAATCATCTGAAAATATAATGTAAGTGATTTTGTTGCTCGATTAAGAATTATACATTCTACTGTTGGTTCATCAAACCCTGTAGTAAGTATACTGACAGATGTAAGTATTGCATCATCAGTAGTTTTAAACCAAGCTAAAATATCTTCTCTTTCTTGTTTACTGTTAGTGTTATCCAAATGACGAATGGGATATCCTGCCTTTTTTAATGTTTCATATACGTATATGGACGTATTGATCCCATTATTAAAAATAAGTGTCTTCTTGCCTTTTGATCTTTCCTCATAAGCACGTAACAGTTTATCCTGCATTACCGTATTGGTGTATAAATCTTCAGAAGATTTTACGGTATAATCCCCATTCATTCCAATTTTTAAAGCCCCTAACCCTACATCATACGAATAAATCACTGGTTTAGCCAAAAATCCACTTTTAATTAATACACTTATTGTATCACCCACAATCAGCTCATTATAGTTATCCTTCATAGGTAACTTCATATTAGAGCTAAGTGGTGTGGCAGTAACTCCCAAAATAAAACAATTTTTAAAAAATCTAAAAAGTTTTCTAAATGAATTATAATGAGCTTCATCAATAATCACCATTCCAATATTGTCTAGCTTTAGATGATCATCATTAAGCCTATTATTAAGCGTCTCGACCATAGCTACAAAACACATATACTGATTTTGATCGTCAAGTTCTTTAACAGCACTATTTATGATTTTATTCTTTACTCCAAAATCAGTTAGCATTTTAGAAGTTTGACCACAAAGTTCAATTCTATGTGTAAGAACAATCACCTTTTTTTTAGTAGACTCAATATATCTTCTAACAATCTCAGAAAAAACAACTGTTTTCCCTCCTCCTGTAGGAAGTTGATACAACAGATTATATTTTACAGGAAACTTATTTAACCGACTAAATATTTTATCTATATCACGCTGTTGGTAATCGTATAATACTTTTTGTTCTTTTTTATTACTATTTGAGGGTCGCAATCCCATGAATCCCTTATTAAAAATAAGGTACAAAATTAAACACTTTAAAAGGTTATACGAAAGAATTGATCATATATATTTGTTCAACTTACCTTTATACAAAAAAATAATTAGTATGTATTCTGTTCTAAAAGCTAGCTTTTTCTAATTTTAACCCCATAAGTTAGATACACTACCAATGAATAATGCAGATAAAAACCTAATCCCTGTTCAAGCACTTTTGATTCCTAAATCAATTCTATATATTGGAAAAATAGTAAACTGGATTTCTCCTTTTTTAGCCTCAAGATTTGCTGCAAGAATCTTTTTAACTCCTTTTGGATATAAAATTCCTAACAGAGAAAAAAGAATGTATGGAAAAAGTAAAAAAGAAGCAGTTTTTATAAAAAAAATTAATCGTAAAGTTATTGTCTATCATTATGGTAATTCTCAAAAAAAAATCCTTTTAGTTCATGGTTGGTCTGGCAGAGGAACACAGCTATCTAAAATTGCAGATGAGCTATTAAAACAAGGATATAGTACTGTCAGTTTTGATGCTCCTGCACATGGAGATGCTCCAGGAAAAAGAAGTATGATGCCTCATTTCATTGAAACCGTACATCAATTAGAACAAAATTATGGACCTTTTGAAACTGCAATTGGTCACTCTCTAGGAGGAATGTCATTACTTAGAGCAACCAAAAATGGTTTACAAATAAAAAAATTAATCATTATTGGTACAGCAAATAGCATCACTGCAATAGTTAAAAATTTTGTAAAAAACCTACAATTAGACGAAAAAGTAGGAACTCTCCTAAAAGCATATTTTGATAAAAAATATGGAGAAGATCTTGATAATTATTCTGGAGCCATCTCTGCAAAAGAAGTTAAAATACCTACATTGGTTATACACGATATTAATGATGTAGACGTACACTATAGTGCTGCTCATGAGATTGTGGATAATCTAGAAAATGGTAATATATTAATTACAAAAGAATTAGGACATAGAAAAATATTAGGGAATCAAAAAGTCATTGCTAAAATTGTAGAATTTATTTTGGAATAATTATTGATTAGTTATTTTATGCATACTTTAACGACTATTTAAGCATAACTTTATGTATTTAAAATTAAAAAAAACTATGAGACGTTTTATTTTAGTACTCATTGGAGTTCTAGCGATAAGTTGTACAAGTACAGCTCAAAAAGAAACCAAAAAAAACAAAAAATCTTACAAAGTATCTAAAACTGATGCAGAATGGAAAAAGATTTTAACCTCAGAACAATATTATATTCTGAGACGAGCAGGAACTGAAAGACCTTTTTCTAGTCCGTTGAACAAATTATATGCCCCTGGTATTTTTTATTGTGCTGCATGTAATACTCCTCTTTATGAGAGTAAATATAAGTTTGATAGCGGAACAGGATGGCCTAGTTTTGATCGTGCTGTCGAAGGAAGTGTTGATAAAGATGTAGATCATAAATTAGGATATGCCCGATCTGAGCTATTATGTACAACCTGTGGAGGGCACTTAGGTCATGTATTTAATGATGGCCCTAGAGAAACTACAGGAAAAAGACATTGTATTAATGGTGATGCCCTTATCTTTAAACCAAAAGACAAAAAATGAGCAAATATCCCATACAAAAATCCGAAGCTGAATGGAAAGAAAAGCTTACGGAAGAACAATATAGAGTATTAAGACAAAAAGGAACTGAAAGACCTTTTACAGGAACGTATAATATCCATACTGAAAATGGTACATATACCTGTATGGCTTGTGATACACCTTTATTTAAAAGTACTACCAAATTTGATTCAGGTTGTGGATGGCCTAGCTTTGATGAATCTATAGAAGGTGCTATTGAGTATATAAGAGATACCACACATGGTATGGTACGTACAGAAATAGTATGTGCTACTTGTGGCAGTCATTTAGGGCACGTATTTAATGATGGACCTACAGCAACCGGTCAACGGTATTGCGTCAATTCTATTAGTATAGACTTTGAGAAATAAAACAACGAGAAACACTAAAATTACAACCTATGAGATTTATTTTTATTTTACTATGTATAACAACATTCATATCCACATCCTGTTCTAGTGATGATGATAGAATAGATTTAGATACTATTGGTAAAACTTTTGAAGTAGCCAAAATAAATTTTACGTCCGATAACAACATCAGTAGAATTGGAGTCACTATTCCTAATACTATAGAAGTTTTTGAATCCGATGTTGCATTAGTTTATGTTCGCGACCCTCAAATTTCTTCAAATGAAAGAGCTGATGCATGGGAACCATTACCCAGAACTTTCTTTTTTGATAATAATGGTTATGCACAATTTAGATATAATTTCATTTTTGATGCAGATAGAAACATATTTGACATCGAAATTATCTTAGAATCTGATAATTTTGCTGCTTTAGATACTACTTTTACTCAAAATCAAGTTTTTAGAGTAGTTATCGTACCCTCTAGTTTTCCTAAAAACAGTAAAGTAGACCTATCAGATATTAATGCTGTAAAATCTGCTCTTAAATTAGATTTCTAAACAGATTAAATAATTTCATTTAATACTGTAGTTTAGTACTAAAAAACATCAAAACACTAAAGATTAACACCATAATCATATAATATGCTATTTTTTTAATGATTTTAATAATGATCTTCCTCTTAGGGAGTCTTTAAATCCTTTTTTCATTAACTGAATTATTCTTAAATTCGTGTCTTTAAAAAATAAAGATTTATGAGCACATATGATATCGTTGTTTTAGGAAGTGGTCCAGGGGGCTATGTAACTGCTATTAGAGCTTCTCAATTAGGATTCAAAACCGCAATAGTGGAAAAAGAAAAACTAGGAGGAGTATGTTTAAATTGGGGATGTATCCCCACAAAAGCATTATTAAAAAGTGCAGAGGTATTTAATTATCTTAAACACGCATCTGATTATGGGCTTACGGTAGATACATTTGATAAGGATTTTGATGCAGTTGTAAAGCGTAGTCGTGGTGTCGCAGAAGGTATGAGTAAAGGAGTCCAATTCCTTATGAAAAAAAATAAAATTGATATTCTAGAAGGTTTTGGTAAACTAAAATCTAGTAACACAATTACTGTTACCGATGCTGATGGAAAAACTACTGACTACGAAGCTAAACATATTATTATTGCTACGGGAGCAAGATCTAGAGAGTTACCTAATTTACCACAAGATGGTAAAAAAGTGATTGGGTATAGAAAAGCAATGACTTTAGAATCACAACCTAAAAAAATGATTGTTGTTGGATCAGGGGCTATTGGAGTAGAGTTTGCTCATTTCTATAATGCTATGGGAACAGAAGTAACTATAGTAGAATATTTACCCCACCTTGTCCCTCTTGAAGATGAAGATGTTTCTAAACAGTTTGCTCGTAATTTCAAAAAGTCAGGAATTAAGGTTATGACCGATTCTTCTGTAGAAAGTGTGGACATTAGTGGTGATGGAGTTAAAGCAACGGTAAAAACAAAAAAGGGAGAAGAAATTCTTGAAGCCGATATCGTATTATCTGCAGTAGGAATTAAAACCAATATAGAAAATATCGGTTTAGAAGAACTAGGTATCGCTACAGATAGAGATAAAATTGTTGTTAACGATTGGTACCAAACTAATATCCCTGGTATTTATGCTATAGGAGATATTGTACCAGGTCCTGCTCTAGCTCATGTTGCTTCTGCAGAAGGAATTACATGTGTTGAAAAAATTGCAGGAATGCATGTTGAACCAATCGATTACGGAAACATCCCTGGATGTACCTATGCTACACCAGAAATTGCTAGTGTAGGAATGACAGAAAAACAGGCTCGTGAAGCTGGTTATGAATTAAAAATTGGTAAATTTCCTTTTTCTGCCTCTGGTAAAGCTAGTGCAGCAGGAACTAAAGATGGTTTTGTAAAAGTAATTTTTGATGCTAAATATGGCGAATGGTTAGGTTGCCACATGATTGGAGCAGGGGTTACTGATATGATTGCTGAAGCTGTTTTAGGTAGAAAATTAGAAACTACAGGACATGAAGTATTAAAAGCTATCCATCCTCACCCTACAATGAGTGAAGCTGTGATGGAAGCTGTGGCAGATGCTTATGACGAAGTAATTCATTTATAATAATAGATAATATATTTAAACAAAATGCCTTATTCTAAATTAGAATAAGGCATTTTGCATTTTTTGTACAAAATTATCTTATCTCTCTAAATTTTATTTCTTAATACCCCTCTCTAAACAGTTACAAAACTCTGTAGTGCTAATGAATAGCTCTGTAAACCAAAACCTAGAATAACTCCTTTTGCATTAGGAGAAATATAGGATTGATGCCTAAATTCTTCTCTACCAAAAGTATTAGATATATGCACTTCTACCACAGGAGTTGCTATTGCTTTTATGGCATCTCCAATTCCTATAGAAGTATGTGTATATGCCCCTGCATTAAGAATTACTCCATCAAACTGATCATCTGCTTCCTGAATCTTAGTTATCAATTCCCCTTCAATATTAGATTGAAAATAAGCTAATTCCATCATTTTAAAACGAAATTGTAAGTCTTTAAAAAACTCGTCAAAAGTTTGGTTTCCATATATCCCTGGCTCTCTTTTACCAAGAAGATTTAAATTAGGACCATTTAATATTAAAATTTTCATCATTTTATCTTTCAATAATTAAGTGAAACTGAATAGTATAGTTTTTTATTAATACGTTTTTATGGGTATTACTATTCCTGTTCTTGCTGGCGCCTTCTATTATTTTTAGTTTTAAATAAATACCCTACAGATAACTGAGCTACAGAATGTTTATTATCTATATTAGACGTTTCTATAGTATTAATATTGGTCAACCCTAAGTTATAACGAACTTGAAAAAACAGACCGCTTTCTAATTTATAACCTGCCCCAAAAACCCAACTAAAATCATAATTACTAAAAGAATCATAGAATTCTTTAGGAGTATCTTTTGCAGATTCAGTAGCATTTGCCAATGTTCCTAATTGTGGCCCTGTTTCTAAACTAAATTTATCTATAATATTAAACTTAGCTATAACAGGAAGCATTAAATAATTTAAGCTAATCTTATTTTCTATTCCTTCTTCTTTAATTTTATACCCCTGTGCAGAGTATAATAGCTCTGCTTGTACAAAAACACGTGGTACTACAGGAAATTCTATTACAGCACCAAAATGCATGCGTACTCTAGCATCAACATCTGTATCTCCTACTATAGTAGCATAATTCGTTCCTGCTTTAAATCCTGCGCGTGTATATAACGGGTCGTCTTCTTTTTCTTGAGCATATGAAAAAGGAATCGTAATACATATAATCAGGATAGTTAAAAAAATATTCTTTATCATAATAACTAGTATTCTACCAATTCATAGTATAAATGGTATTAATATTCAAAAGTAGTTTTATTTTTTAAAATCTAAAGCTCATAATCAAAAAAAGCACCTCAGTTTAATAAGATGCTTTTAAATAATTAAGCTAAGAAATATTCTTAGAACTTATATCCGACAGATAATTGAAATACATTATTCTTTCTTGTGGACCTGCTTAAATATTAAAACCTTCTGCTACATAACATTTAAGTATTAAAGGAATATTGACATAATCACTATTTGTTTTGTATTCTCTGCCTCCATCTTTTTCTTTTGCTCCTTGTGCAGAATATAATAATTCTGGTTGGAAAACAAATTGATCAGAAATAGGAATTTCTGCAAGTGCCCCTATATGGAAATTTGTTCTTGCATCTGCAGCTTTAATATTGCCTAAAAGAGCAACAAAATTCACCCCTAATTTAGCTCCAAATCTGATGTCTTCTTCTTGTGCAATAGCGACTAAACTAAAAGTAGCAAATACTGCTAATAATAATTTTCTCATGATGAATGATTTTTTATAAAATTAGCCACTAAAGAATACTTTTTGGGTACTTTTTCTTCCTATAACGATGTAGTAAAAAAACAAACTACTATAGGCTAGAAACCGGTAGTTTTAAATAAAAGCTTGATTCTAAAATTATTAATAATCCCAAAGAGAATTGATTTTTTTAGAAAAAATTTAATATCAAAAATATTAAGAGCTAGTTAACAATTTATACAAGTGAATTCTATAAATTTGCCATCGATTTAAAACAAACAACCTTTTAAACAAACAATTATTATGAAAAAACTAATATTAACTGCTTTAGCAGTAGTAAGCTTTACTTTTGCAAATGCACAAGAAGAAGCTACAGCAACAACAGGATTTGCTAATGGAGATATCTTCATTTCTGGTTCTGTAGGGTATAGTTCTTCTAGTACAGGAGAGTTTAAAACAAATACTTTTACTTTTTCACCAAGAGCAGCGTACTTTGCTACAGAAAATATTGCTATTGGAGCAAAACTAAAATTCAATAATGAAACTAATAAAAATGGTGGTAATAAAGCAAAAAACGATTCTTTTGGAATAGGTGCTTTTGGTAGATATTACTTTACTCCTGCAAGTAAATTTTCTATTTTTGCTGAACTAGGATTAGATTACAGATCTTCAAAAAGAGACGATGGTAATACTGCCACTCCTGATGTAAAATCTACTGGATTTGGTATCGCTGTAGGACCTGGTGTTAGCTATTTCATTAGCAACAACTTTGCTCTAGAAGCAAACTGGGGAGCTTTAGGATATGGTTCTGATAAGCCAAAAGATGTTCCTAATGCAAAATCTACAGATACTTTTAACCTTAATGCTGATCTTGAAGATATCACTCTTGGTTTAGTATATAAATTCTAAGTATAAAATATTTTTACTCTTTTAAAACCATTCCAATCATTTTTTTGGGATGGTTTTTCTTTTATATATATTAGTAGTAATGAAATGGAATCATGTCATAAAAGATTACGAACATTACCTTAGAATCGAAAGAGGGCTTTCTGAAAATTCAATTATTAGCTATACTCTTGATATACAACGGTTGTTAAAATTCCTAGAAGAACAAAACACTATAGTTACTCCTCTTTCTATTGAAAAAGAAATATTACAACTATTTATTTTTGAAACAGCAAAATTAGTCAATCCTCGTTCGCAATCCAGAATCATTTCTGGATTAAAGAGTTTTTTTAATTATTTGGTTTTCGAAGATTATCGAGAAACTAATCCTATGGAACTTATTGAATCTCCTAAAATAGGTAGAAAACTCCCAGATACATTATCTGTAGAAGAAATAGATCTTATTATCGCGCAAATTGATTTAAGTAAACCCGAGGGAGAACGTAACCGTGCAATTATAGAAACTCTTTATGGATGTGGTCTACGAGTAAGTGAGCTTATAACATTAAGATTATCCAGTCTTTTTTTTGATGAAGGGTATATAAGTGTTACAGGAAAAGGTGATAAACAACGATTTGTCCCCATAGGAGAGGTTACCTGCGATTATATTAATAAGTATACCAGTGAAATACGAAGTCATATGGATATTAAAAAAGGGCATGAAGATACTTTGTTTTTAAATCGGAGGGGCAAGCAACTTACTAGAGCAATGATTTTTACAATTGTAAAACGTTTAGTAGAAAAATCAGGAATTCATAAACAAATAAGTCCACATACTTTTAGACATTCTTTTGCAACTCATTTATTAGAAAATGGAGCCGATCTAAGAGCTATTCAATTAATGCTAGGACATGAAAGTATTACAACTACAGAAATCTATATGCACATAGATCGAAGTCACTTAAAAGAGGTTATACATAATTTTCACCCCAGAAGATAATAGTTGACTGATAACATATCAATAGAAGGAAGTTTTAAAAAAATAAGTTCCTAGAAAATAAAATAAGTTTTGATAAAAATATTTGTACAATTATTAATTTAGAATAATTTCGATTTGTTTTCTAATTGTAAAACTATCCATTTAACCGCTTCTTCTAGGCTTTCAAATGAAGCAATACCATCTTGATAAAACATATTTTCTATTCGTATACTCGCTTTCTGAGATTTATTATATATAACTGCAGCAAAAGCTATCATATTTGGAAATATATTTTTAATCCTCATATAATCTATTGGCTCTAATGAGTATGAATTTACTCTATTAGAAATATACCCAAAAGAGTGATTTTTATAATGTAAGTCTGTTAATCGGGATATTTGTTTTGCTTTTTCATAATCAAAACAAATACCTTCAGCTACTTCAATAATCAAGTAATTTTTATAAAAAACAATTTTCCCTATTTCAAGGTCATATTGCTTTATCACTTGATTATTTTTAATGGGTTGAAGCATAATTGAATATTAAGTACTGTATAATTTATTTAGATACATCACTATTTTATTATTAGCTATACTAATTTTGTATGTACCCCATTATTTTGATCATGACTATAAATTATAATGGATTTTTTTACACTATTTCTCCTTAAAACAAAGCTGTTTTTAATTCATTAATTTAAGAATCTATTATTAAATTAACAAATTATTTCACAATTTAATTATAAGTTTATTTGTTTTTTAACATTTTTAAAACACTAATATAATTGAGAGTTAGTTTTAAATACATACACCGGTAAATTATATACAAACTCAAAATTAAATTTAATGAAAACGAAAAATGTAGTCAATTGGCTTAGAATTGGTGTTTTAGCAATTGTTTTATCATTTACTTCTTGTCAAAAAAATGAAAACTTTGAAGAAACCCCTGAAGCAGTTAACGATCAGAATCAATTTATTGAAAAGTATTTTTTAAATGAACGTGTTCTTGTAAAAAAACAAGACGACGGAACCTATAGTCTTCAAGGAACCGATGTTCGATTATTTGAAGATCAATTAACTAACTTAGCTATTCCTGTAGCTAATACAGAAGCTCCTAATACTAAGATAAGTGCTAAACTTGGATTAGGAGGAACTGTTCGTAAATGGACAAATAACACTGTTGTATATGTAGTAGAAGGATTGAGTCAATCAGTTCGTAACGAGCTTCAAAAATCAATGGATGAATGGAGTAGTAAAACAAATGTTCGTTTTAAAAAACGTACTAATGAATCTAATTATGTAACTATTAGTAGTAATGGTGATTCTTGTAATTGTGGTGTTGCTACCTTAGGAATGAATGGATCAAGAGGGTTTATTCGTTTAGGAAGTGCTACGACAGCTGTTGTACTTATCCATGAGATTGGACATACCTTAGGGTATATTCATGAACAGAATCGTTCTGATAGAGATAATCATGTTATTATTAAATATGAAAATATACAAGATGGCGCCGCTGATCAATTTTATAAAAGTAATTCTGCCATTCTGGTAACAAAAGATTTTGATATCAATTCTACTATGATGTATGGTAGTTATACATTCAGTAAAAATAGACAACCAACTATAACTGACCTTAATGGTAATGTTTTACCAAGAAGACAGGCTGCTATTTCTGCTTTGGATATTAAAGGAACAAATAAAGTTTACCCATCTGATGATGGTGGTACTCCTACTACAAATCCTTGTAAAGGTATTGCTGAATGGGTAAAAGGTAAACGTTACTCTGTAGGAGATAAAGTAACCTATCGAGGAAGCTTATATGAGAGAGATTTTACAAGATGGAATCGAATTGCTGAATGTAAAAATACTCCTACAAATACTGATATATGTAATGGAGTTACAGAATATTCTGGAAACAAAAATTATGCTTCTGGGGATAAAGTAACTTATAATGGATATTTATATACGCTTGGCACTAATGGTTATTGGTCTAGCAATGGTCGTTGTGGATCGTAAACACATTTGTTGTTTAGAATCAAAAGAAGTGCTATTTATATAAACTAGCATAGCATCATCTTATAAAATTATCATATACTGTGTAAATAGAGATTAGTCGAAGGTTTAAAAATTTTCGACTAATTTTTGTTATTAACATAAGTTCTAAAAAAAGAAATCCCTTCACTAACAATTAAGGAAATAAAAGCTCCTAAACTTCTTTTTATAGTCAGTAATTCTTTTAAGAAGACAATATTTTATTACTCTTTTCTAAGTAGAAAGAATATCCGAAATACGTAATAACTCTCTGTTTATCTCATGATCTTGTATCAAACTATTATCAAAACTGGTAGCTGTAATTTTATTATTTATGATTCCAACCATCATATTTTTATGACCATCCAGAAGTAACTCTACAGCTCTAACACAAAGCCTACTAGCCAATGTTCTATCAAAACATGACGGAGACCCTCCTCTCTGCATATGACCTAGTACAGTAACTCTCACGTCATAATCTGGTAAGTTATCTATAACATAATCCGCTAATTCATATACATTTTTACCTATTTTATCTCCTTCACTTACAACGACAATGCTTGATGATTTCCCAGAACGTTTACTACGTTTTAAAGATTCTAACAATCTATCAAGTCCCAAGTCTTCTTCAGGAATTAAGATTTCTTCTGCTCCAGCTCCAACACCACTATTTAATGCTATAAATCCTGCATCTCTCCCCATTACTTCAATAAAAAATAGCCTATTATGAGAACTAGCAGTATCTCTTATCTTATCTATAGCATCGACTACTGTATTTAAGGCTGTATCATAACCAATCGTATAATTAGTTCCTGCAATATCGTTATCGATAGTACCAGGAACACCTATAACAGGGATATTAAATTCTTCGCTAAAAATTTTTCCTCCTTTAAAAGTACCATCTCCTCCTATAAGTACCATAGCATCTACCCCTATTTCTTTAAGCTGGTCTGCGGCTTTTTTTCTTCCTTCTGGAGTTCTAAAATCTTTAGATCGAGCTGATTTAAGTATTGTCCCTCCTCTGCTTATAATATTACGGACACTCCTTGCATTCATCTCACAGTAATCTCCTTCAATCATCCCTTGATAACCTCTATAAAACCCTATACTTTTTACATTATAATATGCACATGTTCTTACAACTGCACGTATCGCAGCATTCATCCCTGGGGCATCTCCTCCAGAGGTCATAACACCTATTGTTTTAATCCCTTTTAGCATGTAATTTTCTATTCAAAAAATTATAATAAAAACTACTTTTTATTATTTGTAAAATTAATAAAATTTGGGGTATCTATTTTTGTAGTATCTTTTGATTTTGGTTTGGTTATAGAATCTTTTACCTTTTTATTTTTAAAAATTTTAGTCCAGAGCTCATTAAAATTATCAAAATCTACTGAGTATGAAAGTCCAATCCCTTGTTTATACCCTTGGTTTCCTGTACCAACATACTGAACTGTATTTTCTTTGTTAAAAATTTTCCCTCTTAAAGACCCATCTTCATTAAAGAGGTATTCTATTTCTACATCTCCTACGACGCCTGACTCATTAACTCCACCTATAGGAACCCCTACTCTACCATTAATCAAAACCCGATTACTTATTTGGGTAGAAAGAGTTATTCCAAATTGATCTGCATCTTCTCTATCTAAATTACGAATTCCTTGTACATAATTTAATCCTACTTGAAATTTATCATCTTCGTCAGAAAAAATCCCATTAAAAAGACTAGATGCTCGTTCTGCAACCAATCCACCTGTAAGAGTATTGGCATCAAATGTTCCGTTATAAAACTGTCCAGACGAAACTAATGAAATTGCCTGTAACTCTTTATTAGATTGATCACTTAATTTATAATCTAATTCACTTTTTACAACAGAACTTAAATTTGGAAATTCTATATCAAACTTAACATCAGGTTGTATTAACTCTCCCTGAAGGTTTACAAGTACTTCTACAGGAATTTTACGATTTATAGTAGAGTTTTCTAATAATATTGCTGGATTCGCTTCTGTTTTATATACTGCACTAAGATCCAAAATTGCACGTGTGGGATTCCCATCCCAATTGATTGTTCCTCCTTCTCTAACCGTAAATAGTTTTTCTATAAATGCTCCATATCTAAAATTATAAGTCCCTTCATAAGCTACAAAATCTCCCCACATCTTAAATTTTCCATTAGTATTGATTTCAATAAGTAGTGTCCCTGCTCCACGTCCTTTTAAGGAACTTCCTGTATTTTTATCAATTACAACCTCTACTTCCGCTTTATTATTGACATCTAGTTCGAAATTGAGCTCTAACCCTTTTATTTCATTTATTATAATTTCTTTTCCTTCTAATCGGGCACGCTTCTCATCAGGGCTTAAAAAGTGAATATATGAATTATCCCCTATAGATTCTATTTCGTTTAATGGTATTTTAAAAGTAGTCCCTTTTTCTGTAGTTGCATTAACATTTATCACCAATTCGTCAGTTGGGCCATTTATAGTTGCTTCACCACTTATAAATCCTGTACCATAATACAAAGATTCTTCGTCTTCTTCTGTATCCAAAACAAGTAATCGTTCATTAGCCAATACTTTTAAACCTAGTTCCCATTTAGAAAAACGTCGATGAGCAATAAAACCCTTTAAAATCCCTTCTGTATTATATTTAGTATCTGTAATATTAACATCATCAAAATTAAACTGTTGTCCCTCTAACGTAACTCTTGAGTTATTTTCTAAATCAAGATCTATATTTAGATATGGTATGGTAAGCCCTGCATTATCTAAATATAATATTCCATCAATCGAAGGGTTTTTATAGCTTCCTGAGATTTTTGTTTCACCAGAAACAAAGCCTCTTATATTAGTCAATACTTCTCCTCCTAGTGCACTAAATCCAGAAATGTTAAATTTATGTAATGCTACATTTACATCTATAGATGGTTTTTTTTCTGAAACATTAATAACACCAAGAGCTGATAATGTTTTCTGTTTTTGAGAGTTTAATAAGCGTGTATTAACGGTATACTCGGTTAGGGTTTCATTACCAGATACATTAAGCCTTAATTCTCCTAATGGAGTTTTATTAATATCTAAATCTCTAATAATAATTGTAGATGTAGGAAAATAACTACCATTTTCCTGAAGCACTGATAAATCACCATCTACTCTTCCTCTAAAATCTAAACTATCAACTCTTGGTGTAATTTTATTAAGATCTACATTATTAAAAGTTGCTTTTAGATCTTTATAACCTTTACCTTTAGTGATACCATTAATTTTTATTTCTTCATCCATATAACTAAGTATTATGGATCGTATATCTATACTCGTAAAGTTATTATCAAAAATAATTTTATTATTCTCTTTATTTTTTTCTTTGTTTGCATACCAAGTATACCCTTTATATGTAAAATCAGATTTCCTTAATCCAACAACAGAATTATTTTCTTCATTTATAGTATGGTAAAATTCTAGATTAAAATTGTCTTTATTATTTTCTCCTCCTTTAAATTCTGAGTGCATAAATAATGTATCTTTTAGAGTTACATTAATTAAACTAAATTCAGAAAAATCATAGTACTTAGAGTTGATACTATCAATAGCAACATAGGTATTAAATAATGGGTTTTTATTATCTATCTGAATATCCACATCTTGCATTAAATTATCAAAGGCTTTAATAGATGGGGATTTAAATGTCAGTTTAAACTCTGATTCATTACTTTCTACTTTTCCTTTTATAACTGTGTTAGGAGAAAATTGAACTTCTGGAAAAAATACATCTACTATTTTATTATAAATATTAAAATCAAAGACCATAAACTCATTATCTGTAACTTCTGTTGCTTCAAAATTTGTGTATAGACTTCCTATAGAATTTCTAAATAAGTCATATACATTTTCAAACCTAAAAATCCCTTTTACATTTCCTTCTATAATATCTGGACTATTAATAGTAATTGTACGTATGTTATCATCATCAAATTTAGAAGTGATCTCAAAATCTTCAAAATAAAATGCTGCATCTTGATTTGTATAGAGTGTTTTTTCAAAAGAAATTGTTCCAAAAGCGTCATTAATCCCTGTACCTTTCATATTCATATAAACATCTCCTTTAAAAATCGAAATACTATCTCTCTTAAAAAGGTTTAATGCATTAAAATCTATATGGTCGACGTAAGCCTTAAAATTATAATTATGTACATCCTGTGATAAATCGGCAACTCCATTAAAATCAAATTGTATATTAGGGTCTTTAGACTTTAATTTACCATCAAATACACGTTCTTTAAGAATCCCTAGAGCTTTTATATTTGTATACGTATATTCATTAAATTCTAGTGCACTTATATCTCCTTCTATCTTAGTATTGAGACTTCCTAACGTAAAACCACTTCCATCTATATGAATATCAAAAGCTGAGTTTTTTACAGATTTCTTACCTAACAATTGACCAATATTAAATCCTTTAGAAATAATATTTCCATTATACGATGCTCTTTTTACATCATTAAGGTTCTCTAATAAGACAAAAGCATTTATCTTTCCTAATTGAGAATACAAATCCATATCTACATCTACAGTTTTTGTAGTTATGATGGCATTACCTGTAGCTTTTACACTTCCAAATTGATATAATTGCCTTGGTAGAGACTCTCCTAATATATTAGGTAATAAATTAACTAAATCGTAATAATTAGTAGTTATATTTTCAAAATCTCCTTCTAGTTTAAATTTTGAAGCATCATCTAGAACATTCTTAATCTTTATATTTCCTTTTATGATAGATCGATCTAATCCAGATATAGTAGTATTGATAACTTCAAAATCATTTAGAACTCCTGTGATTGCTGTATTTTTTAATTTTAGTTTTTGATCTTTGCCAAACTCGTTATAAAAAGGGATTAAATCATTTGTAGAAATTATAGCATCTTCAAATTTTGCATTGATATAGACTTCATTTTCAAAATCATTTAATCCATCATCGTCATATGAAAACAATATTTCTCCTCCAATCTTAGAATCTTTAGTTTCTATAATTAACTCCTGAAAACTCATACTGTTTGAGGTTATAGCAAAACAAGTTTCTAGATTAGATATATCTAACCCTCTAAAGTCTTTAAATGAAGATTTTTCTATAGTACTATTTACATTATCTCCATTAATCGTTAAGTTTTTTGCTTCAAGAGTAATATCGCTATACTCAACAGCCTTTGGTTTTCTTAAATTTTCATTAATAAAGCTATATTTTCCTCTTTGTAGACTAATATCTTCTGCGGATAATGTAAAAGCAGCTTTAGATGTTGTTTTTTTCTTAGTATCAAACTTTCTTACAAATGTCATTAAGTTATCACTACTCTCATCTTTATATATTTTCATATTAAAGATTAAATCTTCTATAGAAACTCTTCCTAATTCAGGGTGTCCTTTTGAAATTTCTTTAATATTAAGAATAGAAGTTGCGATACTCCCTGCATATAATAATGTATCCTGATGATGGTCTTTGATAAATACTTTTTTTAGACTCATATTACCTGCATATGTTAATCCTATTTGATCAATAGTAATATCAACACCATAAGTTTTATTAAGAGTATTGGTAACTTTTTTACCTAGATATGTTTGGATAGCAGGAATAGATAATAGCACTATCAAGAAAATAAATAGTGACAAAAGAATAAGAAATATTCTCAACAATATTTTTCTGAATTTCCTGATACGTTTTATTATTTTAACTTTGCCCACAATATTAACAATTTCTATGCCTTTTTCCTCATAATGAATAAACAAAAAATATATATTCTTGGTATTGAATCTTCATGTGATGATACCTCTGCTGCTATACTATGCAATAAGAAAGTTTTATCTAATGTTGTTGCATCACAAAAAATACATGAATTATACGGTGGCGTAGTACCAGAATTAGCCTCTAGAGCACATCAAGAAAACATCGTACCTGTTATAGATCAAGCTATTAAACAAGCTAATATTACCAAAGAAGATATACATGCTATAGCTTTTACACGAGGCCCTGGATTAATGGGATCATTATTAGTAGGAACTTCGTTTGCTAAATCATTGGCTTTAGCATTAGATGTTCCATTAATTGATGTAAATCATATGCAAGCACATATTTTGGCTCATTTTATTGAAGAGGATGCATTAGATACTCCCCAATTTCCGTTTCTGGCAATGACTATTAGTGGAGGACATACTCAGATTGTAAAAGTTACCAATCATTTTGATATGGAAGTTATTGGCGAAACCATAGACGATGCTGTCGGAGAAGCTTTTGATAAAAGCGCTAAAATATTTGGTTTACCTTATCCTGGAGGCCCTCTAATTGACAAGTATGCCCAAACCGGTAACCCTAAAGCTTTTTCTTTTCCTAAACCAAAAGTTAATGAGTTAAACTTCAGTTTTAGTGGTCTTAAAACAGCTGTATTATATTTTGTTCAGAAAATGAAAAAAGAAGATCCTAATTTTATTGAAAAAAATCTTAACGATATCTGTGCTTCTCTTCAATATACCATTATTAATATACTTATTGATAAGCTAAAAAAAGCATCACTACAAACAGGGATTAAAAGTATTGCTATTGGAGGAGGAGTTTCTGCTAATTCAGGAATTAGAAAAGCATTAAAAGAAGGGGAGCAAAAATATGGTTGGAAAACATTTATTCCTAAGTTCGAATACACAACAGATAACGCCGCAATGATTGCAATTGTAGGACATCTAAAATACTTAAAAGATGATTTTACTGATATGAGTGTTGTAGCTAAAGCTCGAATGAAACTATAAAATGATTAAACTAGCATCTCTTTCCTTTAATTCTATAAAGATTAATTCTTAATAAAATGCAACTATTTTATAATAATACATTAACAATATCTAATACCGAAATAAAATTCTCTAGAGAAGAAAGTAAGCACATTACTAAAGTCTTAAGAAAAAAAGAAGGTGATTTGTTACATATTACAAATGGTAATGGACATCTCTTTATTGCTAGAATTACTTTTTCTACTCCATCTCAATGTATTGCTATAATTGAAAAATCTGAAAAACATTATCGTAAAAATTATCGATTACATCTTGCTGTAGCTCCTACAAAAATGAACGATCGATACGAATGGTTTTTAGAAAAAGCAACAGAGATAGGAATTGATGAAATTACACCTATTATATGTGATCATAGCGAGAGAAAAGTAATTAAATTAGAACGATTAGAACGAATAATGCAGAGTGCTATGAAACAATCATTACAGTATTATTTACCTATATTAAATCCTGCAATTTCTTTTTCAGACTTTATAAAACAACAAAATAAAGATCAATTACTCATTGCTCATTGTGAAGAAACAAAAAAACAATCTCTAAAAGATATACTTCTTCCTAAATCAAACACTACTATTCTTATTGGTCCCGAAGGCGATTTCTCTACCAAAGAAATAGAATTAGCACTAACATCAGGATATCTACCTATCACCTTAGGAAAAACCCGATTACGAACCGAAACAGCTGCAATTACAGCAGTACATAGTGTTTCTTTTATCAATTTATAATCTTTGATTATGAATTAATAGTACTCCTTATTTTTTACTTTACTGTCATAAAAATTAATCTCTTAGAAAAGATATGACAATGGAGAGAATAATTGTATTAACGATCCCTATATGGCATTAAATCAATAACCAAAAAAGCATAGCATAAAAATTGACAACAAGCACATTAAAGAAGATCTTGTAATAAATTATTGTGTAAAAAAACTGTTATAATATGTCTAAAAACTGAGTAATATTAGTTAGAAAAACACTTCATTTTTTTTGAAAAAAAAGCTAAATTTAGAAAACTATTAACCAAAAAATTGCGCAAAATGATCAAAAGAATTGTATACATTAGTAAATCTACTATTAATTTTAATTCTAATGAATTAAGACAATTAGCAACGAGAGCATCAGAATGTAACAAACAGTTTGATATTACTGGGTATTTATATTTTGAAAAAAATCACTTCTTACAATATATTGAAGGAGAAAAAGATGTTATCAATACATTAATTAATAATATAAAAAATGATAAAAGACACGAGGTCTTAAATGTCCAAGAAAATAAAGACTCTTCTAATAGAAAATTTCCTACATGGCATATGCATCAATTAACAAAATCTTCTTTAATACAAATTAATATGGAAAATATTCTTATGGATTATATGACATATAATCATACGGGGATTAGTTCAGAAAGCATTTGGCGTATGATTGATAAGCTTTCGAAATTCAGAAAAAAACTATCTTATTCTCTTTAATCAACAACCTCAGAACAAGCTCATGAGGTATGCTTCGGGAAAAATATTTTGATGTCGAAGCAAGTCTCGAAGAATTAAATCCTCAATGAGGGATTAAAAAATGGTCGTCTTTTTAGTTCATTAAAAAGATGACCAGAATTAATAGCTAAGAAAATAACTTTATATGTTATTAAAGATTAATCATAAATTTATTGTTATAATATTCTATTATACTATACAAATTACTCTTTTTTAATGGTTTTTCAATATAGCTATACACCATATTTGTATCAAAAGCTTTCATTTTATCTTTAGACCAATTAGAAGTCGTAAGAAATACTATTATCATTTCTGCTCGTTTCTCTACTGGAATTTTAGAATAATGCTCTAAAAACTCGAAACCATCCATTAGTGGCATATTTATATCCAAGAAAATTATATTAGGGCGAGGGTATTTTTTATGTGATTTTGATTCTTCAAATTTACCTTTTCTATGAATATAATCAAGAGCTTCTACCCCATTAAAAGTTTCATAAACTTCATTAGTCACATTAGCAACTTCTATTAATTTTTTGTTAAAAAAATTAGTTGAAGGACTATCATCTACTAATAATATACAATCTACTTTTCTCATAATTCATTAGTTTTAAGAATAGTAAAATAAAAAGTTGCTCCCTTTCCTAGAAGTGATCTCACCCATATATTACCTTTGTGATTATCTATAATTCTTTTGCAATTAGCCAAACCTATACCTGTTCCATCATAATCATTTCGATTATGAAGTCTTTTAAAGACCTCAAATATTTTTTTGTGATACTTAGAGTCAATACCAATCCCATTATCTTTTATAAAAAATTTATAATATGTTTTTTTATTTTCGAATCCAATATCTATTTTTGGTTGCTTTTTATTATGATACTTTAAACTGTTTACTATTAAATTTTGAAACAATTGCCTAATCTGAGTCATATCACAAATAATTATAGGTAATTTCTCACAAGTAATCATAGCATTGTTTTCATTGATCTGCTTCCTAAGATCTTCTAATACTTCAGAAAGTAATATGTTTAGATCTACAGGTTGAAGATTTAGCGATTTATTATCTAACTGAGAATAAGCTAATAAATCATTCGTTAGAGTGATCATCCGACCAGAAGCTTTTTCTATAAATTCTAAATATTTTTTGGCGTTATCATCAAAGTTTTCTTGGTATTCTTCTTGAAAAAGCTGAGTAAAACTTAGAATAGTACGTAATGGTTCTTTTAGATCGTGACTAGCTAAATATGCAAACCGTTCTAATTCTGTATTTAATTCACTCATCTTATTTTCGGCTTCTTTTCTAGCATTAATATCTATTAAAGTACCTACTATTTTTTGAACATTTTTTTCTTTATCAAATTGTGCTTTAGCACTCATCAAAAACCATTTGTATCCATTTTTATATGTTCTTATTTGAAGCTCGTGTTTAAAAGCTTCTCCTTTACTAATATGATTCTGGATTCTTTCTTGAAAAACTTGTAATTGATTAGGATGAATCATATTAAGAAAGGAAGTAAAAGTAGAAACCTTTTTTTCTGTACGATACCCCAATAATTCATGAAATTCATCAGACCACCAAGCATCATCAGTATTTAAATTACTCCACTCCCATAACCCTGCTTCTGATCCCATAATAGCTAGTCTGAAACGCTCTTCACTTTCTTTTAATTGTCGTTCCATATCTTTAGTCTTTGTAATTACATTCATTACACCTAAGATATTCTTAACCTTACCTTTACTGTCTTTTTCATTTAATTTATCAGTACATAATATCCATATATACTCTTCGTTATTTTTATGTCTAATACGGTACTCTATTTGTAGTACCTCTCCTTCTTTAATAGTTTTTAATTTTTTATAATGATTTATTACCATTAGACAATCATTAGGATGTACCAATTTCTTTACTAAATTACTATCTAATTTTTGAATGTCTATTGAAGAATATCCCGCTTCTTTAAGGATTTCACTACTACTATAGATATATTCATTTTTTTGAATATCATATATGTATATAATAGCTGGATTAGCGTTCATTATATGAGTTAAAAAATCATTCAATTTTTCTTTATCATATACTGTTTTTATATGATGAATATTTATAAAATTAACAACCACTCCTTCTATAGTATCTACATGATGTTTATATGGAAATATTTCCATCATAAACCAATTTCCCATAGGGTTTTGAACTTCTTTTTTATAAGGTTGTAGTGTCTCAATGACATTTTTAGAATATTCTGCTAAATTCTCCCCTCCTAGTGTTCCTGAAAAATGATTAATTGGTCTGCCAACATCTTCAATTCGTAACTGAAAATGCTCATTAATAGAAGGAGTAAACTTCCTTATTTTAAAGTTTTTATCTAAAAATATAGTTCCTATATTAATGTTCTTAACTAAATTCTCCATATCAGAATTCAGTTCTATTAATAATGTATTTTTTTCTTGTAATTCTCCATTTACAGCATGAAGCTCTTCATTGACTGATTGCAGTTCTTCATTAGTACTTTGTAACTCCTCATTAGATGCCAAAAGTTCTTCATTAGTCGTTTGCATTTCTTCATTAGAAGTTTCTAATTCTTCAATAGTAGCTTGTAAATCTTCTCTGGTTTCATTGAGAGCCCGTTCTAACTCTTCGATATCTTTTTTTCTAGTAAAGCTACTATGTATTGATATATCCTTTTCTTCTTTTGTTATTTTTCGTTCTATTCCTTCTAAAAAAGTAATTAGAAAACAACTATAATTCGTTGATATTATTTTTATGGAACGTATAACAATTGTTATGATCTTTAATTTATTATTTTTATAAGGAAATCTTACTTGTTTTTCAATCAAGTCTATTGTTTTAGAAAATGACAACTTTCGTATAGCAGTAATTACAGCAACACTAAACTCATTAGGTAACATTTTTAATAAATTACTAGAAAACCCTTCTTTAGGGAAATGAAGGTAATTTTTAACATCTCCAAAAGCATGAATAATCTCAAACTCCTTATCAACACAGACACTTACAGCTCCTAATTCATTAATCAATATCTGATTTATTGATTTCTCTATCTTTTCTTCAAAAGATTGTTTTATTTTATTATTATTATTGTGAACATTGAAATTAGTTTGATTTATTTTCCAATTATCTCTCTTTTTTCTTCTTATAACACTACCTTCTGGTTTAGTAAAAATTTTCCATTTAGAGTCTATTTTTTCAAAGTAATGATTTAATGAACCTAAGCTTTCTGAGCTTCCTAAAAAAAGAAAACCATTTTGATTTAAGGCATAGTGAATTGTAGTTAAAACTTGATGTTGTATCGTATTCTCCATATATATCAACATATTTCTACATGAAATTAAATCTACTTTATTAAAAGGAGGATTGTGTAACACATCGTGCTTAGAAAAAATAACTTTTTGCCTGATATATGGTGATATTTGATAATTTTCTTCTTTTTTGATAAAATATTTCATGAGTCTTTCTGTAGATATGATATTACCTACATTATTATAAATCCCTTTTGAAGCGCTATTTATTGCTCTCTTATCAATATCTGTAGCAAAAATTTTATATTCAATATCATTATAATTTTTAGATTGTAAATATTCTTCAAGTAATATTGCTAAAGAATATGCTTCTTCCCCTGTTGAGCATGCAATAACCCATATTTTAATTATACCTGAATCTTCATTCTTATTTTTTATTAGATTCGGAATTACTTCTTTTTCTATAATCTCATATGCATCTCTATCTCTAAAAAAAGAAGTCACACCTATTAAGAATTCTTGTGCTAAAACAAGTTCTTCTTCGGTATTCTGTTTTAAAAATTTTGTATAACTCTCTATAGATTTATTTTTTGTAATCTGCATCCTTTTTGATATACGTCTAGAAAGTGTCGGTTTTTTGTAACAAAAAAAATCATGTCCTGTATTATTTTTTAAAATTTCTAAAATTTTATTTACGGCACTTTGTTCATGATCATCTACAGAAGAAAAAAAATGGTTAGAAAATTCATAACTCTCTATATGAGAAATTAGTTTATCTGGCATTTCTTCTATGGTTAATATAAAATCACTCAATCCATTAGAAATAACACTCAGAGGCATCCCATCAAAACGAGAACTCTCTGGATTTTGCACAAATAATACTCCTCCTGCTTTTTTTATAGCCATAGCACCTTTTGTTCCATCAGAACCTGTCCCTGAAAGGATGACACCTATAGCTTTCTCTTTCTGCTCTATAGCCAGAGAGTTAAAAAATATATCTATCGAAAAATTTACTTGATTATGTTCTGAGCGAGAAATAAGCCAAAGTTTATGATCTTGTATTATGATATTTTTATTCCCCGGAATTAAATATACATGATTTGGTTTTATAACACTTTCTTCTTGAGCCTCTCTCACTACCATTTCAGTATGTCTAGATAATAATTCTGGCATTAAACTTTTATAATCTGGCGACAAATGTTGTATAACAACAAATGCATAACCCGTATTACTAGGGCATAAATTAAAAAAATCTTGTAAAACGTTTAACCCTCCTGCTGAACAACCTATACCTATAATATAGCAAGTTTCATTATTTATTTTATTTAAAGAAGTCTTGAGTATTTCTTTTTTCATAATTGAATATATATCACAAAAGTTTTAAAATATATTTGCACAGAGATAAAAGAGGGGGTGTTTTAACCGGTAGAATAGTAGAAAGATAAATATTTTTATAAAAAAAAGAAAGCTAAACACTATACTTATCCTATCAACAGTAAGTAGTTTGTGGTTAAACCCGAATTATAGATTATACAATAGAATAATCATTTAATTATCTATTGATTAAGTGTGTTTTTCCTCAAAAAAATGCTTATAAATCATAGTGTCAAAATTGGAATATAAATCATGTTTATACACTTTGAATATCAGAGAAATTATTAGAATAGAGTTTTAAATAATTTTACAATAAAGAAATATCCCGTTGGATTAAATCAATAAACTTTCTTTTCATCATTTCTTAATGAAAAAGACAATATCTTTTGAAATAAATCACTTCGCTTATACGGCTTAGTAATAATACCATTCATCCCAGATTGATAAACTTTAGTTACCATCTTTTCTAAATCAACAGCTGTTAGTGCCATAATGATAATATCTTTATCAAACTCTCTTATCTTTTCTGTTGTTTGTAAACCGTCTTGTTCTGGCATATGAATATCCATAAAAACAATATCATAATCATTTTCTTTTACCATTACTACAGCTTCAATCCCGTTATCTATGGCAATACATATTGCTCCTGCATTTTCTAAAATCTTCTTGGTGATCATTAGATTGATTTCATTATCATCTACTACCAATATAGTATATCCTTGCAACACATTTTTATAATCTTCTTCTTTTACCTTCGGAAGGTTTATATCTTTTAAATTTCGATCCATTTTAATCTCAAAAGAAAATGTGGTTCCTTTATTCTCTTCTGATTCTAAGGTAATGGAAGATTTATATAAATCTTCTATCACTTTTTTTACAATATATAAGCCCAGCCCCGAACCACCATTATGCTTATCTATATGCTCCATCCCATTAAACCCATTAAATACATCTGCTTGTAATTCTTTTTTTATACCTACTCCATCATCTCTTACTATAAAGCGAAATGTAATTGTATGTTCTGTAGTTATAACAGGAATAACTTTTAACCAAATATTACCATTAGATGTAAACTTAATTGCATTAGAGATAAGATTAATAAAAATCTGAGAAATTTTCAATCGATCACCTAATACACTAGTTTCTAATTCTTTTGGCATATCAATATGTAATCTTGTATTATTCTTTTGAAGCTGGTATGAAAATGAGTTACAAATTTCCTTTAACATTTCGCCTAAACAAAAAACATCATTGTTCAATCTTATATTTCCTAATCGAAATTTAGAGTACTCTAAAACATTATTAACCAATCCTGATAAATGATTATTAGAAAACTTTAATGTTTTTATAAATTCTTTCCTTTGTTTTTTATTTTTTGCATTTTCTATAAACTCTACCAACCCTTGTATCGTATAAATAGGGGTTCTTAACTCGTGACTTATTACAGAAAAAAATTGATTTCGTTCTTCATCAACAACTAATAGTTCTTTATTTTTATGCTCCAACTTACTATTGATATTATTTTTATGACGATTAGATCTAAATACATAAACACTAAAAATAATCGCTAGTAACAATAAAAACCCAATTAAAAAACTAATATAAAAATAGTTCTTTTGTAGCTGTACATTTTTTTTATTAATAATCGAAAGTTGCTCTAAATCGTGTTTGTTTTTAGCAATATCATAAATAAACTCATCAGCCTGAGCCGCTCTGCTTTTCAGCTTTTTTATATAGATTTCTCTATAATTATTTGCTAATGATTGGTAATAGAATACAGAATCCATTTGTTTTTGATGTTCATAAAAATAGCGAGATTTATAACTCATTACACGCCATAAAAACTCTTCACGTTCTCTTTTGGCAAAGAAAAGAGAATCTTTTTCTAATTCACTTAATACCCTATATGACCTCTTATAATCTTCTTTTTCTTCTATCAAAGCCATAGCCAAATGTAATTTTAATTCATTACGAACTATTTTACGAATACTATATACTTCATTTGGTTCTACAGTGCTAAAATCAAAACTATCAATCTCCTTTAAAGCTCTTTGAGTAACATCGATATTACTTCTGTATTTTTTTCTATTAGTATGTGTTATCACAAAATCTATATAATTAAAAAAGATATTTCTATCTTTATTTTTCTTATTTCGCTCCACATTAATATGAAATAAACTATCCACTTGTTTATACATATCCATCTCTCTATAGATTCGTAACATTACGGTTGGTAATTCTGAAGCATATAAATTATTCGATAATTCTTGGGTAATATGCTGTGCTTTTTTAAGATAAGACAGGCTTTCTTTAAATTTTCCTGAACTCAAAAAAATAATACCATAGTTATAATTATAAGCAGCTAAGAAATTTTTATCAACCGAGGTTCCTTTATTTTTAAGTAAACTATCTAGCATAATTTTTGCTTCAAGAATACTTTCTTCTTGCATCATCTTAATTACTAAAGCATCTATAGTACAAGAATTCTCTTTAATCTGGCATACACCTTTAAAGCAGAATAATATTATTATTATAATTATTTTTACGTCCAGATTCTTCATATTCATTTCTTCTTACTCTTACTCCTATTTTCCTACTAAAATATGGTATATCTGCATAAAACCAACACTTTAACTATAAATATCGACAAATAACATATACAATAACCTAAATTAGATCTAAGGTTTTAATTCTAAAAGACATTAATTTGAATGATTTTTTTATAACGACCTATTGATTTTAGCCTGCCTAGAGTAAAACTAAAAGGCTAAAGATAACTGAAGAAAAATTGTATAAAAAATCAATACTATTAACGTAAATTTCGTTACATCAGACTAACATTTATATAGTATCCTAAAATAAAAAGAGCCAGTATTGTGTGCACAATACTGGCTCTTTTGGTTATTAAAAAAAATAGTATTTTATTTAATAACCTGCATAGATAAAGGATATGATGGCCTCTCTCCTTTATTTACTTTTATAGCATTGATAATAGGAAACACAAAACACAGTATTGCTATGATAGCTAATCCTAAAGCTCCTAAACCAAAAAATAATGTTAATGGAATACATACTACAGCATAGATGAACATACTAATTTGAAAATTCATAATTGATTTACCATGTTCATCCATTGCCAATACTCTCTCTCTTTGTGTTAACCACAATACCAAGGGTACGACAAATCCTCCAAATCCTGTAATAAGGTCTAATAACTGAGATAAATGTGTAATAACTAGTAATGATCTGTCTTCTTTCATGATTTCTATGTTTTTGATTGATGATTGATTTGCTAAAAGTATTAGCAATATATATTTATATGACGAGAATAATAGTATTTTGTTACAGCACACATCTTCAAAAAATTATTCTATAATATATTACACATAAAAAAAACATCTCGAAACAAAGAACGAGATGTTTTTAACTATAAATTTAATGTCTTATAAACTTGATATTTAATTAATGATTAGTTTTTTAGTAGTGGATTCTCCCATACTACTATTGATTTTTATCAGGTAAATACCTTTGCTTAAAGATAGATTATTAGTTGATATTGTATTCTTTCCTGGTTTTAAACTTATCCGACCTTTTTCATTACCCAAAATCGTATAAATAGTTGCTGTTACATTTCCTTTAGCATATTGATTAACATGTAATGAAAAGATATTTTTGGCAGGATTGGGTTCTATGTTTAATCCAGCAAGATCTCCTTCATCTTCATCCCCTAATAATGGCGAAGCTGATTCTAGCTGAGCCACCAAATTTTCTGATGTTTCAGATTTTCCGCAAGAACCTTCATATATTTTTATAGCACTAAATATAGAAGTATTACCACTCCCTGCATCATTATCATTAATAAAGACTAATCTATCCATACTACCTGTATAAAAATTTCCTACAGGAATTGTATAAGTCTTTGTTCCAGATCCGGAGTAATTATCAAAATTTCCAACACCATAATTCTGTGTACCATATACTCTAAAATATCTTGATGAAGTAAGTGAATTATTATTTTCGAACCCTACAGCATGTATCTCTCCTTGTGAGGCACTACTAAACTTAAATTCGATTACTGTATTAGAGGTTACGGTATAGTTTAAAGAGATATATTTCCAAGTATTATTTTGTAAAGATAACCCTGCTCCTCCATTAATTATTGAAAAATTACCAGCAACGTCTTGATTCGCAAACGAGGTAATCTGAAAATCATTAAAATCAATAGTAGCACAATCTGGTGGAGGTGGATTTCCATCTAATCCCATAGCTTTCCAAAAAGCTGGTATTGTCGCTCTTTCTCCAAAATTAGAACCTCCAGATCCCGAACATCCACCATATGCATGAACCCCTACAGCATTTCCGGTTGCAACATCAATTATTGGGCTTCCTGAGTTCCCACCAGTAGTATCTGTCCTATATCTAACAAATGTATTATCTACTGAAGATAATGGACCTGTATGAGTTTGCTGTGTTTGATTATCCACACCAGTATCAGTACCATATCCAGTAATTCTTATAGTGTTTCCTGGAGTACTTTGTACTACATTAAATGATTTACCTTGTGCTTGAATAGGTGTTTTATTGGTTTGCGAATTTGCACTTGCTGTAAATACTGCCCAATCAGTTTTGGGGCTTCCTGCTCTATAGTTAGTAACAAAATTACTTATTGGATACTGATCTTGTGGTCCAGGATGTACAATACTTCGGTCTGGATTAGATTTAGGTACATTAAACTCTATAAGTTGCGCTCTACTACCTCCACAATGTCCAGCAGTAACTAATTTACCATTAGAGATAATCCAACCTGTACATCCAATAGGTACTATTCGACCTATTGCATCATCTACAGAACTCACTCTATCATCTGTAGATCCACACTGACTCTTTGCTGTTACCCCTATTTCGCCAATTCCGATTTCATTAATATGTAATCCTATAGATTGTTCTCCTGATGCTATGATCAGTTTTAGAGTTACTTCATCTCCATTAAAATAAGCACTTGAATTTTTCCAATCTTTAATGGTATTTGATGTAAACGTTTGTTTTGCTCCATCTAATACTGATGTTATGGTTAGTGTACTATTCTTTCCTAGATTTACCTCTTTAAAGAATAAACGTAACCAAGTTGCTCCTTTTTCTGATATCGTACGTGTAATAACTTCTGTATTACTTTTGCCTTGTATATCATCAGACTGTATACTCATGTCATACTTTTTATAATGCCGAGGGAGTTCATCCTGAGCAAAATTAATAAAAGGCACAAGCATAAAAACTGTATATATCAGCATACAAGTTTTCTGTACTGAATGTCTGCAATTAAAATAAATTGAGTTTGTGTTATTGAAAGTCATAAGAGTAAGATTAAAAAATTATTTAGACATTAAATTTAGTTTGCATATAGTTTTCTGTAGCATCTCATTTAGTACTACAAAATTGTATATCACCAATTGAATCTCTCTCTTTTTTTAATCTGGTAAAAACCTAAATAATACTCTTCTATTATTTTTTTTAGAAATGAATAAGTTGGTTAATACTGATTTTTTTCCTACCACAAGTTAGTAAAAAATAAAGTCTCTTAAAAAAATGATTCATTAAGACAATGTTAATAATTAACCATTCTTACTCTATATCTTACTGAAATAAAAAGATATAGAGTAAGAATAGTTAAACTTTTTTAGGAATCCGTAACAGATATAAGTTAGGTTTAATCAATTAATGAAACCCCATTAAGATCTGTGGTAAGCACATCACTCATGTAATCAAAATAAGGTCTTAGCACCTCATAACTATATAGAATTTTATCTAAGAAATCTTCTTTAAAAACCTCTGCATCTGTAAAACTTTGAGTTACAAAAAATGATTTATTTCTTATCAAATCTATATTTGGATGATCCTTACTAAAACCTTTCGGAGCTGTTTTTACTTGGTTTGAAGAATCAAAACCTCCAAATGTTTTTTTAAATTCTGCATTGGATAATATCGCTCTAATTTCTTGATCATCCATTTCGAACTCTTTTCTTATTCGTAATAAATCAGCAGGTTCTGGGCTAAAAAAACCACCTGCTAATAAAGAATTGCCAGGCTCTAAACGGAGATAATAGCCTCCTCTTCTGTGAGCACCTGATCGACTAAAACTAACACTACGATGGACATTATATGGTGTTTTATCCTTACTAAAACGAATATCTCTATTAATTCTAAACACTTTCATTTTTTCGATTTCATCTTTCTCTTTTAATCTTTCTAGTATAACTGCATAAAATGATTTTAATAGTTTTTCATTATCCTGATATCGTTTCTTATGCGCTGCCATCCAATCTCTGTGATTATTCTCTTTTAAATCTTTTAAAAAATCAAATGTTATTTTAGGTATTGTATTCATGAATATTACTTTAGTTTTAAAAATACTAAAATCTAATTTTAGAATTAAAGTTTAACTAAAAATTATAATCATACTAAAAAAAAACAGGAAGTAAACGACCTCCTGTTTTTTTTTAATAAATACATTTAATAAACTACCTTGGATCAATTCATAAGGTATTTCATAGAAACTTTTTTTCGTTTCGAGGTAAACCTATCAGAATTTCCACAATATGAGTTAAATCATTAAAATTGTTCTAACAAATAGTTTATTAAATCAGTTGTTGTTACAATACCAACCAATTTATCATCATCAATAACTGGCAATGCATGAAATTCTTTTTTAGATAATATTTCTGCAACTTCCTTTATTGTAGCATTAGAAGTAACACTCACCAAGTTTTTTGCCATTACCTGTTCGATTGTAAACATTTCATAAACTACAGTATCTACATCTTGTTCATTTTCGTCAACAGCATCTACAAAACTAATTCGTAGTAAATCAGTATAGCTTAACATTCCTACAATCGTATCACCACTTACCACGGGGATATGACGAATATTATGTTCTTTAAATAGTAATTCTGCTGTTTCTAAACCATTAGTCTGATTTAAGGTTATTACATCAGAAGTCATAATTTTAGAAACGGGTGTTCTTTTTTTCATCTTATTAAGTTTAAATTCTATAGTGAATATACCACCCTATACATAAAAAAAATATGACAAATATCAGTCTATAGATAAGAAAATGCTCATCATTTTTTATTTAAATAAGACTTCTTATATATATACATTCTTCACTATTTTTAATAATTTTTAGTTTTTGATGATTACTTTAACTAAAAATTAAACAATAACCTAAATAAGTCCTTAATAGTGTTATTATTATTCTAAAAATGTAAGGATTTATTATTTAACATCACTTATATATTCTTTATTCTATATATTTACTAGAGTTTTCAAAAAAACCGCGATGACTAAAGAAAAAGAGCTTATTATTGCCCAGATAGAAAAGCAAAAAAAGAATCCAAACCTAAAGCTAAAGCTAAAAGAAAGAACTGAATATTTTACAAAGTTACTTTTTTATACCTTGTTCGATACTGATACAGAGGTTGCAAAGCATATCGATATTCTAGAAAAAACTTTTGAAGAACTTGTTGAGTTAGCCTGTTGGGAAACCGAAAAACCATGTCATAAACTTTGGGAATCATTTCTAGAAAAGTTACCTAATATATTACAAAAATTAAATCTAGATGCACAAGCTTTTATGAAAAGTGATCCTGCAGCCAATTCTATTGAAGAAGTGTATATGGCGTACCCCGGATTTTATGCTATAGCTATATATAGACTAAGTCATGAATTATTAAAATTTGGCTTACCTCTTGTACCTCGATTAATGACAGAATACTCACATCGATTGACTGGTACTGATATTAATCCTGGTGCAGAAATCGGAGAATCTTTTTTTATTGATCATGCTACAGGTATTGTAATTGGAGAAACAGTGATTATAAAAGATCATGTAAAAATATATCAAGGAGTTACTCTTGGCGGATTATATGTAGATAGAAAACTGCGTAATGTAAAACGACACCCTACCGTAGAAAATAATGTAACTATATACGCTAATGCTACAATACTTGGAGGCAATACTGTAATAGGAACAAATAGCACTATTGGAGGTAATGCGTGGATCACCTCTTCAGTACCCGAAAACTCTATTATATCAAACACTTCAGAAATTAAGATTAAAAAAGTTATTTAATGTCACATAGTATTTTAGACCTAATAGGAAATACTCCTTTAGTAAAAACTTCTTCTTTAATAAACAATCCTAATATTACACTATATCTAAAACTAGAAGGAAATAATCCTGGAGGTAGTGTAAAAGATCGGGCAGCATATAACATGATAAAATCCGCGTTAGATCGTGGAGATATAGATCAAAACACTAAACTTATTGAAGCTACAAGCGGCAATACTGGGATTGCTTTGGCTATGATTGCAGGAATCTTTAAGCTAGATATCGAATTAGTAATGCCCGAGAACTCCACTATAGAACGCGTACAAACCATGCGTGCCTATGGAGCAAAAGTTACGCTTACCACTACCGATGTAGGTATTGAAGGATCTAGGGACTATGCCGAAGAAAAAGTAGCTAATGGAGGCTATGTAATGCTTAATCAGTTTGCTAATGATGATAACTGGCGGGCACATTATAAAACTACAGGACCCGAAATATGGAAAGATACACACGGTTCTATCACACACTTTGTATCCTCTATGGGAACTACAGGTACTATAATGGGAACTTCTACCTATTTAAAAGAACAATCTAAAGACGTACAGATTATAGGTGTACAACCTACGGATGATGCTAAAATCCCAGGCATACGAAAATGGCCAAAAGAATATCTCCCTAAAATTTTTAATCCATCAAAAGTAGATCAAGTAATCGAAGTAAGCCAAGAAGAAGCAACTCTTATGGCTAAACGCCTTGCTAAAGAAGAAGGTGTCTTTGCCGGTATGAGTAGCGGTGGATCTGTTGCAGCTGCATTAAAGTTAGCCAGTACTATAACACAAGGTACTTTAGTTGCCATTATATGTGATCGTGGAGATCGATATCTAAGTTCTAGCTTATTTGAGTAATTTATCAAACACCTAAAATCATAAAATATCACTATGAATATAGGCTTAATTAGAGAAAACTTAGTACATAAATACACAACTAAATTTGTTCCAAATCCTAAAGGAGAAGGATATATATATTACGCTTCTGAAACATCTAATGGATACTCTTGCACCAAACAGCAAGTAAAAAGCTATATCAATGATTATGATAAATCACTAAAAAAAAATATCCGATTATTTTCCTTGTGGATTATAGGTGCTGTAATCAGTATGGCAGTATTATCTGGATTAGAGATATATGTTCTTAGCACAATAGAAATGGGAATTTATTTTTTTATACCTGCTCCATTCTTCATTGCCAAAATACGAACAGTATATAATGCTCCCAAAGCATTAGAAATCAGAAAAAATCAAGCAACCAATCTAAGAAGCCGACAAGAACTCATCAAATCCAGAATAAAAGGAATAAATCCAGGAATGCTGTATATAGTCATATTTGTTTCAATTTTTGGGATATATCAAACCATTACAGACACAGATCCAACTCTAAATAAAGCACTATATATTGTATGCTATTCTGGGGTATTAATTCTATCCAGCATTATATTATATATCCAAAAGAAAACAAAATAGTATTTATGAGAATAGAAATTTCTGATACCCGAGATATTACTACAACATAGATACTTCCGCTCTACAAAGCCAATAAGTGGAGTACTGCCAATAAACCCGAAGTATTACATAAAACACCTATCAATTCGCATACCTTAATTTCTGCATAAGATACCAATGAGTTCGTAAGACTTGGCAATGCTATTTCTGTCTGATAGACATCTTGTTGTTTACTACCCTCATCTACTCATACACCCCAATTACCAAGAACAAGGAATAAGGAAAAATGAATCTAAATAAAATACAAGAAAAGTATGGACATTTTTATATACAAATGCTGATCGCAGATGGTAAAGCCATTGACTTTTATCAAAAATCAAGACTTGTAAAAGCCAGAGAAACACAACCCATGTGGATTTATAACAGAGACGAACATTAACTGATAAAAATAAAACCATTTATCAGTCTATTTTCTTTTCTTTGTGATTATGCCAGATCAACAACAATTACTACAGACTTTAAAAGAATATTTTGGGTACGACAGTTTTCGCCCATTACAACAACATATCATTGATTCCGTTTTCTTAGGAAAAGACAACCTTGTTATCATGCCTACAGGAGGAGGTAAATCTATCTGTTACCAATTACCCGCACTACTACTACCTGGTATAACACTTGTGATCTCTCCATTAATAGCATTAATGAAAGATCAAGTAGATGGCTTACGAGCTAATGGTATTAAAGCAGCCTTTGTAAACAGTAGCCAAAATGAAAATGAACAACAAGAGATTTATCAGCAACTAACCAACAAAGAAATTAAGCTTCTGTATATAGCACCAGAGAGCTTATCATTCTTAGACGTAGTACTCTCACAAATAACAATTAGCTTAATTGCCGTAGATGAAGCCCATTGTATCTCCTCATGGGGACATGATTTTAGACCAGCATACACACAATTAGGATACCTAAAAAAACGATTCCCTACAACACCAGTTATTGCATTAACAGCAACCGCAGATAAAGCAACACGCCAAGATATCTGTAATCAATTAAATATTCCTAATGCCACACAACACCTCGCTTCTTTTGATCGTCAAAACCTAAGCTTAGAAGTACGCCCTGGTACCAAAAGAATAGAACAAATCATTGATTTTTTATCTAATAAACCTAATGATTGTGGTATCATCTATTGCCTAAGTAGAAAAACTACCGAGATGTTAGTAGAGAAGTTACAAAATCAAGGATTTAATGCCGCAGCATATCACGCAGGGATCGATCACCAAAAAAGAGCACAAGTACAAGAAGGATTTATTAATGACACAGTACAGATTGTCTGTGCTACAATCGCATTTGGGATGGGAATTGATAAATCTAATGTACGTTGGGTGATCCACTATAACCTACCCAAAAATATAGAAGGATATTATCAAGAAATTGGTCGTGCAGGGCGAGACGGACTCCCCTCCTTTACCCTACTTTTTCATAGCTATGCTGATGTAGTGCAGTTACAAAAATTTGCCAATATGTCCGGCAATCAAGAAGTACAACTCGCCAAACTAGACCGTATGAAACAATATGCTGACTCCCTTAGTTGTCGGCGTAAAATATTACTAAGCTATTTTGGAGAATTAGTAGAAAAAGACTGTGGCAATTGTGATGTATGTAAAAACCCACCAACCATTATCGATGGTACTATTATTGCCCAAAAAGCCCTATCTACTGTTACCAGAATCAAAGAACAAGAACCTATAGGTACTGTAATCGATATCCTGAGAGGTTCGCAGAATGCAGCAATATATGATAAAGGATATCAAAGCGTCAAAACCTATAGTATCGGTAATGATATCCCCTGGAGAGATTGGCAGCAATATATCATTCAATTAATCAATCAAGGATATCTAGAAATTGCATTTCATCAAAATAATAAACTAAAACTCACTTCGCTATCGCAAAAAGTATTATTCGAAAAAGAAACCGTAAGTCTAGCACACTTACAAGAATTCGAAAAAGCAAAACAAGTCGTTGTACAACAAATCAATAAAGGAAATGCCCCTAACCTCTTTGAAAAACTACGCCAACTACGACTACAATTAGCCAAAGAAGCAGGTATCCCAGCCTATCAAATTTTTAGTGATGCCACACTTAAGGAGATGGAAAAATTTAGACCAATGACAGATCAAGAGTTTATGCAAATTAGTGGAGTTGGTAAACAAAAAATGAAAAACTACGGATATCAGTTTATCAAAGCCATCATAGATTTCTCTGCAGAAAAAACAGCAAAAAAGAAAAGTAAAAACAAAGGCAATACACATAAAGAAACCCTAGCCCTATATAAACAAGGATTAGATATAGAAGAAATAGCAACACAGCGCCAATTAGCTGCATCAACCATCTTTTCTCATATTATGAAACTATATGAAGCTGATGAAGATATCGATCTAAAAAAGTTTGTTTCTAATGCAGATCTCAATACTATTAAACAAGCTAAAAAAGAACTCGATAATCCCGATAGCCTAAAATCATATTACGAGCATTTACAAGAAGCTATAGATTATAATACCATACGTATGGCATTACTACTTATAGAAAATGGAGAGTAATCCAGTAACATATTTATAAAATAGAGTACACACACTATAAACATTTATTTTTTTAACAAAATAGATATTTAATAAATAATTTATTTTATATTCGTTTCTGTTAATAAAACTCCTACCCTATAATAATATTATTGTATTCACACAATAATAATTGTTCATATTTTTTTTAGTAAAATACTACTATTCGTAGCACTTCCATGATATTATTGTATCAATCATCATGGCATGAGCATTAACCATTATGTCTCTAATGTCAACCATTATGGCGCGAGCATTAACCATCACGTCTCTAATATCAACCATTATAGCGCGAATATTAACCATCATGTCTCTAATATCAACCATTATAGCGCGAATATTAACCATCATGTCTCTAATGTTAAACATCATGGCGTAAGCATTAACCATCATGTCTCTAGCATCAAGCATCATGGCATAAGCATTAACCATCATATCTCTAGCATCAAACATCATGGCGTAAGTATTAATAACTAAACAAAGAACAATCAGTATAGTATATGATAAATATATATCAAAAAAATAATAATAAATAAACCTATAAAAATATGGCAGAACGAAATTATAACTTAAAAGACAGTGTATTATTAGAATGGGGAGATGTTATAATAGCACATCTAACAGATGATATTAAACACTTTTCTAATTTTGACCCAAAACTAGACATTACTTTTTTGGAAGATTTAGAGCAAAAAGTGACACAAGGATATAAAGAAAGTGGAGATCAGCTAAATATCTTGCAACTACAGCAAAAAACAGAATCCTTAAAAAATGAGATGATAGCCTGTCGTAATTATTTTAAAAAACTAAGATACTGGGTACTCGAAGCCTTTGAAAAAGAAAAAGTAATACAAAAACAGTTTGGTATTGGTAGATTTAAAAACATAAGAAACAACCAATCTAAGATGATGCAATACATGGAAGGGCTCACAGATACTATCAATCAGCATCGCGATGCCCTTGTCGCTACAGGAATACCCATACCACTATTAGAACAACCCCCAATATTATCCAAAAACCTTAGAACCATCAATAAAGAACAAGAACATAAAAAAAGAACACGTACCGTAGACACCGCAAAACGTATCAAACAGCTAAATGAACTATATGCACTATTACAAAAAGTCAATACCATAGCAGATACTATATTTGATAAACAATCTGCTAAACGACAACTCTATCGCACACCAAAAAGTAAGACAAAAACTAAAACGATACATCAGCAAGAAGAATAAGATAATACCTACGTATAAATAGGATTAATCCCATCCCTATCTACCTCTTAATCTGACACAAAACTCCTACAAAACCCTTCTTAATACTAACCATTGTGTTATTAATACACTATAAACCGTACTTTATCGAAAAACAATACTAAACATAGACAATCCCCAATAACTTGATTACTTTTAGTACCTCTTAAAACCGAATCATCTATGACCACACGATCCATAGGGAGGCTCTATATTGATGGATATAATGCCCCCATACTATTTCTAAAAGAGTTGATAACCCAGCAAACAGACTATAACGGGATGCCTTCTTCAATTCCACAAGGAGGAGTTTATGAAATTACAATCCCCGATATTGCCCGATGGATGCACCTTTTTGATAACTGGGCATTATCAAAAACGATGATGAAAAACTGTATCATAGAAGTTCAATCATGGGATGGCACTACAATGCTAAAAAAACTAGAATTTAGAAACACCCATTGTATACGCTTAGACTATATGGATGGTAGTGCAGATGGCGCGATGTACTATTTAACCCTTTCTGCCGGTACAGTAGTACGTAATGGAGAAGTCATTATCTCTAAGTGGTGGGGAGAAGACCTTACCACAAGTACCCCAGTATCCCCTACAGCACAAGAAGACACCGATAAGCAATGGACAACCACCTTTATCCCCAATACCGATGATCGCAAAAACGGAATCTATGGCTGGGATCAGTGGAGCCAAACCCTGCAAGACAACTGTACCTCTGACCAAACCAAATATAAAGAATCCTACACATGGATTACTGTAGGAACAGCACAATATACCGTACCCAAACTCAGTATGCGAGTAGGGCAAACAATCACCCTATCTCTAAAACATAAAACCAAAAACCCTAGGCAATACAACTCTGTAGTCATAGAACCCCATCCTGACTTTGATATCCATCCACTAGATATAAAGAATGCAGATGAGGTAACCATTAGATGCCTTAATAACGGAGATATTTCACAGATTAGAGTACTCGCCGATAACAACCCCGCAGGAGCATTAGAAATCTGGCATCCAGTACCCAAAACAGCAACCCTACGATGGGTGTTTGTGGAGATTGAGGGGGGATTGGTTGATTTTAGAATACTAGAAAAGCTAATTACAAAACAAAAGTTAGAAGCCTATTTTAAAAAAGCGTTTAATCCCGCTTTGATAGATATAAAGATTGTTAATAAGGATGTAGATATACTCGACATCTATTCTATCAAAGAACGTATACAAAACAAGGAGGAGTTAACCACAATAGATAAACTACAGCAAGGATATTTAAAGAAGTTAGATGAATCGTTTAAAAGTAGTGATAATATTAAGAGTGCTATATCTGAAAAAATAAACCTATTAATACAATTCAATAGACTATCTCTTTCAGAAACCAGAAGAGGCACTTTTAATGAAATTACGCTATACCTCACTTATTTAAGAAGTGTATATCCCGATGGGTATAGTAATGGTATTTCCTTAACAGGTCGTGGAATATCTGCCATGTTTCTAAAAAATAAATTATTGCAAACCTCTGTAGAAATTCCTCACGAAATTATGCATGCTATAGGATTAGAACATACCTTTACAACCAAAGACGCTAACGGAGAGGTCATAAATGAGGGACAAGCACATACATTTAAGAAAGGGATGACTACTAATTATATGGATTATAATAATGATAAAGAGCATACGCAGCTATATCAATGGAAAAAATTACATAACAGTAAATACACCAAATAATGAAAACACTCATAAGTACAGTACTCCTATTTTGTACACTTACTGCAGCATGCCAAAGCACTGAGGCATTGATTAAGAATGACGATTTATGCGAGTTTAATTATCATTTATTAGAAAAAGAAAAAAAAATTAACCCCAAAGCATACGATAGTATTCTAAATAAGAAAAGTAGTTTTATAAAAAATGATAAGTTGTATGAAATTAGAATTACTAAATACCCAAAAGGGTATGAATTTCTTTATGGTTATAAACAAACAAACAAGCAAACAAATATTGGTAAATGGATAGATTATTTCCCTTCAGGAAATATCTATAGTGTACAATTTGTTTATGAAAAAGGTTTTCAATATATAGGCAAAGAAACCCATTACGATACTTTAGGCAATATCTCTAAAGTAATCGATCATAGACAGGCAGATAAGTATCCGATCTGCTATAGAGAAGCATTAGAGATTGTAGAACGGATAAAACCTAAAAAAGATTCTATCCTATCTATAGAGCGAGGAGAAGTGGAATTTATAGACAATGATTCTCTATATACATGGAGTGTATATGTTGATAAACCTAATACACATGTCGATTTTTATATGTATTCAATCCATGCTAAGACAGGTGAAATTCTTAAAAAGAAAGATTTACATAATATCCATCAAGAAGGGATTTATATAGAACCAGATTATTTTAAGAAGTGGTACGATTCTATACAACCTTTTTTTAAAGATGACC
>NZ_AVQK01000030.1 GCF_001401755.1 Aquimarina longa SW024 | reverse complement strand
TGCTTTTTTTTAACTATTTCTAAACTTTATCTTAACATATTGATGTCAAATTACTTACATAACAACAAAACTTATTACTCTATCTTTTTCTATACTAAACGCCTTATTTATCTATAAAGATTAAGTAATTCTTATACTTAAATATAAAATGATGTGTGAGGGATAGTAGTGAAAATCCCACAGCATTAGGTGACTTGTCTTAGGAATTGTAATGGATAGCCCGACCTATAGGGGCACGCTCAGAAAATAATAGGTATTAATTTGCTAATTAGATTTTAGTAATTTTAATGACTATAGATTTACTTATCGGGGTATGACTCTTATCTGCATAATGATTATAGGGGACTAAAACATTGGTCTCTGGAAAATATGATGCTACATTACCTCTAGGGATATCATAAGGAACTACCAAAAAACTTGAGGCTAATCGCTCGTTATTATCATAATAACTTGTAAGATTAACTATATCTAGTTTTTCTAAGTTATGTTTTTGCATATCTTCTTTATTCATTAACACTACTCTTCTCTCATTATATATACCTCTATATCGATCGTCTAATCCATATATTGTAGTATTAAATTGGTCATGAGAGCGGATAGTCATTAATAAGAATTCGTTTTTACTGATATTGTGTTGTGGATTCTTACATATACTAAATTGTGCTTTTTGATTGGGAAGTTTACTAAAGTCTAACTCTCTTACGTTATTAGGTAGATAAAATCCTGATCCTTTGGATTTATTTTCTATATCATCAAATCCTTTGATTACCAGTTTTATCTTTTTTCTGATTAATTCATAATCTTCGCTAAGGTTTTTAAAGTCTACGGGGTGATTACCTTTAAAATATGTATCTGCTATATGCCCTATTATTTCGGGTTCACTTTTTAGAGTATCTGACGCTGGTTTTAATAGTCCTTTGGACTGGTGTACTTTTCCCATACTATTTTCTACGGTAAAGTATCTAGGTTTTCCTTTTTTATTGTCTAATTCGGATCGCCCGAGTGTGGGTAGTATTATGGCTGTTTGTCCTGTAACGAGATGTGACCTGTTAAGTTTAGTACTAATGGCTACGGTAAGATTGCAATTCTGAAGTGCTTGTGCTGTATATTCTGTGTCTGATGCTGCTGAGATAAAATTACCTCCTAATGCTATAAATACTTTTGCTTTTCCTTGGTGCATTGCTTCTATAGCGTGTACGGTGTCTAATCCTTCTTTATCTGGGGGTGTAAATCCGAAGGTATTTTCTATGGCTGTATTTAATACTGGGGAGACATGATGCATTATTCCTACTGTTCGATCTCCTTGTACATTGCTGTGTCCTCTTACTGGGCATGTTCCTGCTCCTGGTTTCCCTAAGCTTCCTTTAAGTAATAAGAGGTTTACACATTCTTTTATATTATCGACACCATTCTTATGTTGTGTTAGTCCCATTGCCCAACATATAATAATCTTAGTATTATTTGCTAATAATTCGACTGTGTCATTTATTCTTTTTTCTTCTACTCCGCATAATGATAGTAATTCTTCTTCTGTATATTGCTCTAGGTCTGCTAAGAGTTCTGCGTATCCTTGTGTATAGGTTTTTATAAATTGATGATCAAAAACTTTTCCTGTTTTTTGATCTCTTTTTGCTAGTTTTTTGATTATTAGTTTAAGGAGTGGTACGTCTTGATTTATTTTTACTTGAAGGTGTATGTCTGTTAGTGTTGCTCCTGAGGATAGTATTCCTTTTATTTCTTGAGGGTTTTTGAAACGTACTAATCCTGCTTCTTTTAATGGGTTTATACTAATTACTTTTCCTCCATTTTCTTTGCATTTTTGAAGTGCTGATAACATTCTGGGGTGATTTGTCCCTGGGTTTTGCCCTATGACTAGTACTATTTCTGCTTTGTCAAAATCTTCGAGTTTTACGGATCCTTTTCCTATTCCTAGTGTTTCACTTAGTCCTACTCCACTTGATTCGTGACACATATTGGAACAATCTGGCATGTTGTTGGTTCCGAATGCTCTTACAAATAGTCCGTATAAGAAAGCGGCTTCATTACTGGATCTCCCTGAGGTGTAAAATATTCCTTCGTCTGGTGAGTTTAGTTTATGTAATTCTTCTGCTATTACTTCGTATGCTTTTTGCCAAGAGATGGGTTCATAATGTACACTTCCTGGTTTTAGGATCATTGGCTCTGTTAGTCTTCCGCTTTTTCCGATCTGATAGTCTGACCAGTTTGATAGTTCTTCTACAGAGTACTTGTCAAAAAAACTGCTTCCTACTCTTTTATTGGTTGCTTCTTCTGCGATTGCTTTTGCTCCGTTCTCGCAATATTCTCCTAGTTTAGAGGGTTTTTCTGGGTCTGGCCATGCACATCCTGGGCAATCAAAGCCTTCTTTTTGATTCATCTTAGAGAGGATGTGCATTGATTTTACTACTCCCATTTCTTTAAAGGCGTGCTGTAATGCTACTTTTACGGCGGGCAACCCTGCTGCGTATTCTGCTGGTTCTGTTACTGTAATCCCTGTAAATGTTGTTGGTCCTAGGACAGAAATATTCCTTTTTTTGGTAGTACTCATTGCGTTATCGTCTGAAAAATTAACCCGATTATTAATTTCAAAGATACGTTTATCTATTGAAAGTGTTTTTGTATTGATAATATCACTGATCTAAACTATGCAATATTTTTAGTTGTGCTATAAAAAAGATACTCCAACTGGTCAAAAAGACGTTTGGTTTAACTCTGATTGTAAAAATTTCAACTCACGAGGTTAAATTTTTAACCTCGTGAGTTGAAATTTTAGCTTTGGAGATTGAATTTTTAACTTGTCTTCTTAAAATTTTAAGGTCGCATGTTAAATGCTTCGTCTTTTTAGTTAAATACTTCGTCAAAAAGATGCGTGACTTTACTTTTATCGTTAAACGTTTAATGGTTTGGGGTAAAATTATGGTCTTACTTACTAAATGGGACGTTTTTTTGAGTGAAGTCTTTATTTTTATTTTTTAAGTTGTGATTACAATGGATTTACAAAAAGAAATTCCAAACGATACCAAAGCGTAATACTGCGTCTCTTGTTGCATATCCTGGGGCAGAGAATTCATTGTTTTGTCTAAAGGCTTCTCCGATATTTTCGTATTTAAAATAAATTCGTGTTTGCCTTACTTTTCCATTAAAGAATATGTCAAACTGTGGATGTTCTCCTATTTCTTGATCATTTTGTACATAAAACTCTGCTAAAACAGGATCATAGGCATCTGCTTTGTAACTTGTGTAGTACTTAAATGTTACTCCTGCTTGTAGATATAGTGCATTTTTTTTAAACCAATGGTCCTGAAAATACAAACTGTTTCTAGTTACTACTTCTGGTACGTTATATATCTTATCTCCTCCATTAACATTTTGATACATGATTGTATTATCTAGCCCTAGCTTCCATAATTTTATTCCTTGGATAAGTTTTACTTTTAATACGTCTATAGTATTCGAAGATTGTAATGGTACAATTGCTTCGTTTGTGTTTTTTGTAAAGTAGGTGTACTTATTGATTGTAGAATAGCTTGCTTGTAATTGTGCTATTTTTTTAGCATTGAGGTTAATTTGTAATTTCTGTGTTTCGGTATTAGAGAAATTATTTTGCCAATTATAGTTAACGTAATCACTCTGGTAGAGTAGAAAATTATAATTTGGAGCTACGGAGCTAGCACTTATTTTTGCTTGGATATTATATTCTTCGTTTAAACTATATCCTGCACCTGCATTAAAATAGTTTCCTGTAAAATCTCCTGAAATGATATTTTTTCCGTCTGCAAATAACTGAAAACCTTTATAGCTGTTGGTATATTCTCCTCCTATTGTATAGAGCTCTCCTTTTATTCGGTTTGTTATATTGATCTGATTATCTGAGTTATCTAGTTTATTAAGAATTGAGTTGTATCCATAATTATAGTTAGAACTTCCTGCTGCTATACGTAGTTTTCCTAACCAAGTATTAGTCACATCTATAAATACTTGGTTACTAAAATCTTCTAAGGCTACTTTATCTGATAATTTTTCGGAGACATATGCTTTTCCTAAAAGGTCATTAGGGGCAATCTTGGCTTGGGTAAATCGAAATTTCTTATCTGTAAGATCCATTATATGACCTACTGATACTCCCATGGCAGTACTATCTGTTTTCTTGAGTATATCATACTGATGATTTAAGTAAAATCGTTTTCCTAATAGCGTGTTTTCTGCATCTTGATAATTCACAGATATCGATCCTCTATCCGCAAATCGACTCTCTTGTCCGACAGATTCTCCCCTTCCTAAATACTCATCAAGCCCCTGAGGTGATAATCCTCCGTTTTCTTGATTAAGTAGACTTTGTGACACAAAATGTGTGCGCATTTTATATCGGTTATTCTTGGTTGTATAACTTGCTGTTGCTCTAAAGTTACCTGAACTTGTTAATGCATGTTGAAATTTACCTAAGGATCGTACTCCTTTATATGCTACTGAAAGATTTAACCTTGGTGAAGTATTTACTGTAAAAAAAGCATCTAATTGCTGTCCTTGTTCAAAAGTAGTTTTAAAATACAATTCTGTAAGTGGTGTGGGAACGTGATAATATTTGATATCGTCGGCTTCCATAAAATTAAAATGTCTGGCTCTGGCTCCAAAAAGAGGTAATACATGGTCTTTTTCTTCTTGTTTTGCTAAACTATTATAGGATTGCCCCACATTATGGATCGGCTGTAGCTCAAAATCATCTCTACGTAGATAATTAAAGTTATAGTCTTTTTGTATTGTTAATGTTGTATCTACATAGGTAGTATCATTCTTTATGGTAATAATCTTATAATCGGTAATTGGCGGTTTCTCCTTTTTATCATCTTCTCCTCGATCTCTTAGAGATTTGTATGATTTATCAGATCCGTCTTTACTTATTCCAGAATTGGTGTCTATCCTTTCTTGTGCTTTAATTACCAAGGTTGATAGTACTATAACTATAAAAATTATGTTTTTTCTCATTCGAATGCTAAACTGTGACAAAAATATACTTTTTTTAATGAAAGTAAATAATCCTAGTTGTTTGTTTGAATTACTTTTTTATTGTGCTTGTTTTTGATTTTATAATTTTACAAATACCTTATATGCCATAATCATTTTTAAAAAATAGTTTTAGGTATTCTATTGATACTGTATCTTCGTGGTATGCTTACATTAAAATTACATCCTGATATTCTCGAATGTGGCACGGATGAAGCTGGTCGAGGTTGCCTAGCAGGTCCTGTCACTGCTGCTGCTGTATTGCTTCCTGATGATTTTAACAATACCATTCTTAATGACTCTAAAAAGCTTAGTGCGATTAAAAGAAAACATCTAAAACCTTTAATAGAAGACTCCTCTTTAAGCTATGGTGTTACACATATTTTTATGGAAGAAATCGATGAGATCAATATTCTAAATGCATCAATATTAGCTATGCAAAGGTCTATTGAACAGTTACAACCTCAACCAGAGCATATTATTGTAGATGGAAATAAGTTTAAACCTTATCATAATATCCCTCATACATGCGTTATTAAAGGTGATGGAAAATATCTAAATATTGCTGCGGCATCAATACTAGCAAAAACATATAGAGATGAGTTTATGGAAAAGATCCATGAGGAGTTTCCTATGTATAATTGGAAAAAAAACAAAGGGTATCCTACTGTAGAACATCGAGATGCTATCCGAAAATACGGAATTACAAAATATCACAGAAAAAGTTTTAGGTTATTACCAGAACAATACGCACTGGATCTTAAATAATTATATCTTTGGGGTTTATAAAAAGATACTATACTATGAATCTTTTTATATCACTTAAACTATAACATATATTTTGCAGACCAAAAAGTTATTTTTTTTTATTTTGACAACTACATATAAGAATATAAAACACATTCACATAATGAAAAAAATAGTTGTAGCTCTTATCATTTTTATTGCTATTTCTTGTGATGATGTATCAAAAAAGCCAAGTTCTTTAATAGATCACATCCCCAGAGATGCGCAAGTTATTATAAAGATTAATGATTTAGAAGGGGCTACTAGTAAATTACGAGATAATAATTTCATAAAAAACAATAAGCATATTGCTTTTATCAATTATCTTAAGAATCTATCTATCTTGGATAAAACAAATCAAACAGAGAGTTTATTATGTTTTTCTCCTTTAGGTAAGAATAGTTTTGAATACACTTATATTTCAAAATTTAATCCTGCTATAATCAATAATGATTCTCTTAATACTAAAACTATTGAAACTATAAATTATTCTAATCAGATAATTTATAAGATTTCATCAAAAGAAGATTCTTTTTTTGCAACTCATCAGGATAGCTTACTTATTGCTTCTTCTTCTCAGTTATTGATCGAAAATGCAGTTCGGTTAAAAACTAATCTAACACCGGTTGATAGAGATTTGAAAAAAGCATATGAAGTATCGGGTACTAAGAATGCTCTGTCTGTATTATTTAATGGGAAAAAACTACAGCATATTCAAAATTCTTTAGTTCCCAATACTACTCTAGAAAGTTTACACAATTTTAGTGGTTGGGTATCAACTGATGCAACTATAGAGCAAAATGCAATGTATCTGGATGGTATTGCTATAGAAAAAGATTCTTTATCGAGTACTATTGGAATTTTTGACAATACTGTCCCTAAAGAAAATCTGATTCCTAAAATTACTCCTGTTAGTGCAAAAGGATTTATCTCATATACTTATGATAATTACAAAATCTTAAAAAAGAATTTATCTATAGCTCAGGATAGAGAAGTAAATGATATCCCCGAGGACTTGGATCCTATGTTATCTTATGCATCAGAGATAGGACTTATTTTTCTGGAAAAAGAAGATGTATTGGTTATAAATTCTATAGATATTGAGACAACTAAAGAAGATTTATCAAAAAACAAAAAGGTAGAAACGTATAGAAATTCTACGATCTATACATATGATAATCCTTCTGCTTTTTCACAAACTTTAAATCCCCTTGTTAAAAATTTTGATGCAAAATTTTATTTCATCATAGACAATTTTATTGTTTTTGGCTCTTCTACTAATGCGCTTAAGGATGTCATTGCTAATATCATGAATCTATCCGTTCTGTATGACCAAGAGTATTATAAGGCAACTATGAAGAAATTAGCTTCTGAATCTTCTATATTAATTGTAGGGGCTATTAAAAATGTAAAAGAGTATATCTCAGAAAATACAACTAAAAACTACTCATCACAATGGAATACACTTAAGTATAAAGGGTATCAAATTGGAGTAATACAGATTATAAAAGAAAATGATTTTGCTCACATACATGGTGTTTTACAAAAAAACAAAGCAAAAGGTGCTGCTACATCTGTTTCTCAAACTGCATCGACAACCTTAGAGCATGGAATAATCAATAAACCTATACTGGTAAAAAATCATCGAACTAAGGGAATGGATATCGCTGTACAGGATGTAGAAAATAATTTATATCTCATCTCTGATAAAGGTGCTATTTTTTGGAAGAAGCAAATTGATGGTGAAATATTAGGAGAAATCAAACAAGTTGATATTTATAAAAATGGTAGATATCAATTACTCTTTACTACTGCTAATACGTTATACTTGCTTGATAGAGATGGAAAAGACGTGAAACCATATCCTAAGACTTTTGAAAAACCTATTACTCAGCCATTAGCCTTGTTTGATTATGATAAGAGTAAACGTTACCGGATTATTATTACGCAAGGTAATAAAGTGACTATGCTAGATATCAAAACGAAAAATGTAACTGGATTTAGATTTAAGGGTACAGAAACCCCTCTGAACCTCCCTCCGAAACATATTCGAATAGGTACTAAGGACTATATTGTAATTACAGAAGAGAATGGAGAACTTACAATTTTGGATCGATTAGGAAAAACCAGAATTAATGTAAAAGAAAAAGTTCGTTTTTCTAAAAATGAATGGTATCAGTATCTTAATAAGATTACTTCTACTACAAAAGATGGAAAACTAATCCAAATACAAAAAGATGGTAAGGCTGTAACTCAAAACCTAAATTTACATGAAGACCATAAAATAGTTGCCACTAATAAAACTTTAGTTTCGTTATCAGAAAATAAGCTTTCTATAAAAGGAAGAGTTGTAGAGCTTGATTATGGAATGTATACTGAGCCTAAACTATACTATATCAATAATAAGATTTACGTCACTATCACAGACATGCAATCTAAAAAAGTATATTTATATGATAGCAACGCTGAATTATTTCCTCATTTTCCTGTGTATGGTAATTCTGTATTAAGTCTTGGTAATATGGATAAAGATCCTAATCTAGAGTTTGTTGTACAAGGAGAAGAGAATAGTGTATTAATTTATCAAATTAATTAAAAGTGTACTAGAAGAGCGTAGTACTATCATATATAGATCAATAGTTCTAATTATTGATCTATATGTGATATAAACTCTGCTTTAAAAAGAGTAGTGAAGTGTTTTAATAACTTCTCTTTTATCTCTTCTTCATCTACTTTGTCAACTCCTAATTCTACATGTAATGAGGTAACTGTTTTGTCTTTGATTCCACAGGGGACAATATGATCAAAGTATCCTAAATTAGCATTTATATTTAATGCAAAACCATGCATTGTTACCCAACGACTAGCACGAACCCCCATAGCGCATATCTTACGTGCAAATGGAGTTCCTACATCTAACCATACTCCTGTTTCTCCTTCGCTTCTGGTAGCATGAATATTATATTCTGCCAGAGTAAGGATCACCATTTCTTCTAAAAAACGTAGATATTTATGTATGTCAGTAAAAAAATTATCTAAATCTAGAATTGGATAGCCTACAATCTGCCCTGGCCCATGATAGGTAATATCTCCTCCTCTGTTAATCTTATAGAATGTAGCTTCTTTTTCTTTAAGTTGTTCTTCGGATAATAAAAGATTACTAATATCACCACTTTTACCTAATGTATATACGTGTGGATGCTCTACAAAGAGAAAATAATTAGGTGTTTCTAAACCTGCTGCTTCTCTTCGGTTTTTGATTTTTATATCTAATATCCCTTTAAAAAGCTCTTCCTGATACTTCCAAGTTTCATTAAAATCCTTACAACCAATATCCTGAAATTGAATTTTTTTATTCATAGTTTACAAAGATACACTATTAAAAAAATAATTTCTTTTTTACTCCTCTAGCTCTAATTCTATATCTAATATTTTAGGGTTTTGCATATATTCTATTAGCCCTACTTCTAATATAAAACTTTTCATATCTAAACTAAACGTAGCTTTATCAGATGACATTTTTATTATTTTTCTTGGAAAAGTATACTTTAGCTTATACTTAGAACTTGCTAAAAACATTCTGGCTTTTTCTATACTATCTATACTTTTCTTCATTTTCTCCTCATCAACAATCTCTGCAAACCTATTAAATGTATTGTTTCTAAAACTATAATGTACTTTTACCCCATCATCTTCTGATGTTAAGGCTTTATCTATAGGATTTATAGTATTGCTTTTTTCTTCTGTTTTATTACTTACATTACCTCCCATAACCATAGAGGTTTTAAAATCACTAAATAGGTTACCTAATTCTGACACATCTTTAAACTCTTTATACAGATCCATATCTGCCTTACTAGAGTTTTTATTTACTACTACATGCATTTTAAAGTCTCTTAGTCTCTCTAATTTTTCTTGCATCTGTGTAGACAATTTAGAAATACTATCTTTATTTTTTTCTAAAAATTCTCTAAATACTACTGTTGTGTCTATATCTTTTTTTCCTTCTTCAGAGACTTTTTCTCCTCCCATTTTCATCAATTCTGATCCATCAAAACTCATTGTGATTTTACCTGTTCCATCTTCATTAAGGTTTAGGGTTTCTGAAAACTGACATCCTACCAATACTAAAATTGATACTATTGCTAAAAGAGAGAAACAAAATCTTTTCATAGGGGTTCGGTATATATTAAATTTCTTTATTCTTATTTTAATTTTATAAGTTATCATAACATAATCTCAAAGGTACAAGGATAAAAAAAGTAAACAGTTAACTTCTTTCTATTTTTGAATATCTACACTATAATAGTTGTTCTAAAGGTTTTTATTGTGTAACTTATTTACATCTTGTAGTATCCACTCTAACGCTGTATCTTTCTCTGTATTGTTTTTTACATACACATCTGGCATAATCCCATAACCATCTGGCTGTTTTGTGTATGGTGTATTAATCTTCATTAACCCTACTCTCATTTTTACTTTAGAATTAGGGAGTTCTAATTTTGTGAAAATTCCTGCAATAGTACCATTATATGCTCCTCCTGTTTCTTCTCCTACAAAAATAGCTCGTTTGTTTGCTTTTAGATGTGTTGATAAAATACTACTTGCAGAAAAACTCATTCCATTAATCAGCACATAAATTTTGCCTTTATAAAAATTTTCCTTGTTCTTTCGTAGTTTACTATATTTAAACTTATAGTGTGGAGCTCCATTTTCTTTTTTGACTTTAAACATCTGATATGTCATTACTATCGGAGAAAAGAGTGTTGCTACTGTTTTTTCTAACCAAGAATCACTATGAAAAAACGGGTATAAGAAACTTAAACGCTTTGTCATTTTTGCATTTTCTATAAAAACATATTCTTTATCCGTCAAATAAGAATAGAGTTCGTCGATTTCTGATATTCTACCCCCTAGGTTATCTCTTAAATCTATAATAAGATTTTCACAATTTGCAGCGTCTATTTTTGAAAAGCTTTCTTTATAGAATTTTTTAAAATTTCCTTTTGTAAAACTTCGTATATGCATATACGCTACTGTAGAGGCACTATCGGATCGTATAAATCTAAAATTCCTATTATACTCTTTTTTATAAGCATTAAATCCTCGTTTTTTATGTTCCTTACGTGTTATTTTTTCTTGTTGCTTTCTATTCTTTATTTCTAATTTATTTGGTTTTTCTTTTGTAATCCTTACTGTATCTTTTTCTTTTTTACTTTTCTTTTTTTGTTTACTATAGCTAGCACAGAGATAGTGAGTATATATCTTATCTCTTGTTTTTACTGTAATAGATAGACTATCTTTTCTAGGATGTGTTTTTGTATAAAAATAACCAAAACCACGGCTTACATATTCTGGAACAAAAGTGGTATTATATCCATCTCCAGTAGGTAATTCTTTAAAATAATTTAATAAATCACTGACTTTTTCACCTTCTATAGTTAGTAGTTCTGTTCCTGCAATGAGAGTACTATCCTTTCCATAATTTTTTTTAATAAAAAGCCTATCTCCGCTTCTTTGAAAACTTAGTGGTTTAAAAGAAAAACTTCTCTTTCCTTTTTCTCTTTTTTCTTTTTTTGTTTGCTTTTTATAGGGTGGATAAATAGCGGTATGTCCTTGTCGTATACTTGCTATTACAGGAGATAATTGTTTGTAGAATTCTATACTTGATATTGGTTTTTGTATAATTGCCTTTAATGCGTTTATTTTTTTGTCTAATGAGTCTTTACTGATATACCAATATAAATCTGGATGTAATCTCTGTAATTTATGATATGCATAATCAATATCTTCGTGTATTTCATCTGCATTGTGTAGTTTTTCTATCTGTTGATTATGTTTTTTTATAGAAGAACAACTTATTAACAAGGTTAATACTGAGCATATTATTACCTTTTTAATCATAAAAAATGAGTTTATTTTTTTTGAGGCTAAATTTATGCCATAATAATCATATTCTTATTAAAATAATCTTCCTTATCTGAAGTATATATCTTATTTTGGATTATTCAATATAATTAATGCTGCTATCACTCCAGGAATCCAACCGCAAATCGTTAATAAAAAAACTATTAAAACAGATCCACAACCCTTATCTAATATTGCTAATGGTGGAAAAAAAATAGCTAATAAAACTCTCCAAATACTCATATATGTTCTTTAATAAAATTAAAAATTATACTTATATGTAGGTAATAATTTTATTATGTTACACTATTCTCTTAAAATTATTTTCTATATTTCTAGCCAGTTTTTATAAATTTATGAAACCATCATCTTTTATCATCTACTTCATTTTGTTGATACTTCCCAAAATATTACTTGCACAATATGAGTTTTCGGGATATGCTGATAACAAAAATTGGTCTGGAGATATCTACTTATCTTTAATTGAAGATTACAGACAACTATCGGGTATATATCCAGAGCAAATTATTCAAAAAACGGTCAGTGATTCTACTGGATATTTTAGCTTTTCTGGTGATAACCTCCCTCTACAGAATCATATGTATAGAATTCATACAGAAGGCTGTTCTGGGCAGACAGAAAAGCAGATTCATTTTAATGGGGTTTGCCCTGATAGTAAAGAAATCTTATTTATTGCTACTAACACTGATACAATTACATTACCTTTTTCTTTTGATAATGAGATGTTTTGTACCATCATTTCTACTAATGAAAAAAGTAATGCTTTTATCAAAGTGGATTCTATTATTGATGAAATGCGTTTTGCTTTTGCCTCTTATAGAAGCACAACTAATCGTAAGATCAATACAAAAAAATGGGTTACTACTTTACAACAATTTGCAATACATCAAAACGAACCACTCATAGAGCTGTATGTACATACATTCTTATCCGATAAAGCGAATAATTTATACCCCTACTACCTAGAGGATTTGCAAAAAAACACTTATTATAATCAACTCTTAAAACGATTACAAGAAAGATATCCCAATAGTACATATACCAATCAATATGAAGCAGAATTAGCTTCTGATAAATTCCTAATCAATTCTAAAGTTACTTCGTCAAAAACAATCTGGTTATGGATTGTTATATTGCTATTGATTTGCTCTATTGTTTTAAACATTTTTCAATATCAAAAACGCCTTAAAAACAAAAATCTACTTCGTAAAACTATAGAAAAAAGTCTTACTCAACAAGAACAAAAAGTATTAGATCTTATTCTAGAAGATAAAACTAATAAAGAGATTGCTTCCATCATGTTTGTAAGTATTAGCACTATAAAAACGCACATTAATAATTTGTACAAAAAACTAAATGTACGCTCACGAGTCGAAGTTAAATCATTATATATCAAACAGTAACTAAAAATCCACCTAGGGTCTAGTCCTCTTTTCAAACCCTATAACATTGATTTTATTCACTTATATTTTGATTTTTGGAAGAGATAATCAAAATTATAAAAACATGAAAAAATCAATTTTATTTTTAGCTAGTGTATGTATGATAACTATGGTTTCTTGTGCTGATAACACTCCTAAAAAAGCAAGTGCAGAAAATCTAAAAAGCACTACTGAACACAATATTAATATTTCTAACTATGCAGTGATGAAGTTTACAGAAACTAATCATGATTTTGGAACTATTAACGAAGGGGATATCGTAAACCATAAGTTTACTTTTACCAATACTGGAGAAGTACCTTTAGTTATTCTTAATGCTAAAGGTAGCTGTGGATGTACTGTTTCTAAATGGTCTAAAGAGCCTATTGCTCCAGGAGCTACTGGTGAACTTTTAGTTTCATTTAATTCTAATGGTAAACCTAACCTACAGAACAAGCAAGTAACCATCACTGCTAATACTGAAAAAGGTAAGGAAATACTTAAAATTAAAGCTATGGTTACTCCCAAAACTAAAACAACAAGTGGTATACCTGTAAGTAAATAAATCTTCATTATTTAAAAAAACGATCTTCTCTAATCATGGAGAAGATCGTATCTACATTTCTTTTTAAAAAAAACTTAATTATGAAAACAATCATCTGTTTTATCATAACAATAATTTTATCTATATATACTCTCTTTTCACAATCCTTTAATCATGAAAACAACACAAAAGAAGCCTCTCCTATTCTTCTTGGAAAAATCAATAAAGAAGGTTTAACACAAGGCTCATATAATAATTGGTTTACAAGTAACTATGAACAATATACTCCTAAACAGGGTAGTATCGATTCTTTAAAAGCTCATTTATCAGAATACACCATTACACTCTTTATGGGTACTTGGTGTGGAGATAGTAAACGCGAGGTTCCTAGACTATATAAAATATTAGATAGTAGCAATTTCTCTCTAGATCGTCTAACTACTATTGCTGTAGATCGAAGTAAGGAAGCTTACAAGCAAAGTCCTGGAGGTGAGCATGAAGGTTTAAATATACATAGGGTACCTAGTATACTCTTTTATAAGAATGGAAAAGAAGTAAATCGTATTGTAGAGTCTCCAAAAAAGACCTTAGAAGAAGACATACTTGCTATTTTTTCTAAAAACTATACTCCTAATTATACATCCGTAATTTTTATGGATAATATTCTTTCTACAAAAGGAGCTTCATATGTATCCAAAAATGCTAAGAAAATAGTACGACAATTACACAATCAAACAGAAAACAAGTATGAACTAAATACATATGCTAATGTGCTTTTTTATGCTCATAAAATAGAAGAAGCTATAACCGTATTAAGTATAAACACATTATTATTCTCTAAAGATGCGACTACTTATATAAATCTTGCAGATAAATACCTATATAATAAGGATACTATAAATGCAATTAAATATTATAAAAAATCATTAGAGTATGCTGATACCGCAGAAATACAAAATAAGATTAATGAATTAAGTATGCTACCCGATCTAGAATAAAAGTTTTTTATGCAGACCTTTCTTTAAATTCTTCAAATAGGCTACTTTTGTGCCTTTAAAATGACGAATCCATGCAATTATCAGAACAAGAACTTGTAAGAAGAGAGAAATTAAGCGCTTTGCGTAATCTAGGTATTGATCCTTATCCGGCTGCCTTATACCCAGTAAGCCATACTTCTAAACATATAAAGAATGATTTTGAAGAAAACAAGAAGGTTGTTATTGCTGGTAGGTTAATGTCTAGAAGAATACAAGGTAAAGCCTCTTTTGCAGAATTACAAGATGCCGATGGTCGTATACAAGTTTATTTTAATAGAGATGAAATCTGTACAGGAGAGGATAAGACAGCATATAATGAGGTATATAAAAAATTACTAGATATTGGTGATTTTATAGGTGTCAAAGGAGAGCTTTTTACAACTCAGGTTGGTGAAAAAACTGTATTAGTAAAAGAGTTTACAGTATTGAGTAAATCTTTAAAACCATTACCATTACCAAAAGAAAAGGATGGCGTAGTCTATGATGAGTTTAATGATCCAGAATTACGATACCGCCAACGTTATGCCGATCTAGTAGTAAATCCACATGTAAAAGATGTATTCGTTAAACGTACTAAACTATTTAGTGCTATGCGTCAGTTTTTTAATGATTCAGGATATTTTGAGGTAGAGACACCAATCCTACAATCAATTCCTGGAGGTGCTGCTGCAAGACCGTTTATGACACACCATAATGCATTAGATATTCCTTTATATATGCGTATTGCTAATGAGTTATATCTAAAACGACTAATTGTTGGTGGTTTTGATGGGGTATATGAGTTTTCAAAAAATTTCCGTAATGAAGGGATGGATCGTACTCATAATCCTGAGTTTACAGCTATGGAGATTTATGTAGCCTATAAAGACTACAATTGGATGATGGAGTTTACAGAGAAATTATTAGAACATTGTGCTCTAGCAGTAAATGGAACTACAAAAGCTACTTTTGGAGAACATAATGTAGATTTCAAGGCACCATATGCTCGTATCACGATGGCTGATTCTATACAACACTTTACAGGTTTTGATATTAATGAAAAAACTGAAGATCAGATAAGAGAAGCTGCTAAAGGAATGGGGATCGAAGTAGATGATACTATGGGAAAAGGAAAATTAATTGATGAGATTTTTGGTGAAAAATGCGAAGGCAATTATATCCAACCTACTTTTATTACTGATTACCCAAAAGAAATGTCTCCTTTATGCAAACAACACAGAGATAATCCTGAGTTAACAGAACGTTTTGAGCTTATGGTGTGCGGTAAAGAAATTGCTAATGCATATTCTGAGTTAAACGATCCTATTGATCAAAGAGAACGTTTTGAAGCGCAATTAAAATTAGCAGAACGAGGAGATGATGAGGCTGGAGAATTTATTGATTATGATTTTTTACGTGCTCTAGAGTATGGTATGCCTCCTACTTCTGGATTAGGAATAGGTATGGATAGACTTATTATGTTCTTAACCAATAATCAATCAATCCAAGAGGTATTATTCTTTCCACAGATGAGACCAGAAAAAAAGCAAGTAGAACTTAATGATAATGAAAAAGCAATTTTTGAGATTCTTAAAAAAGAAAAAAGTATGGCACTTGCAGATCTAAAAAGTGCTACTGGATTAAGTAACAAAGCCTGGGATAAAGGAATGAAAGGGCTTTCTAAATTAGGGTTAACAAAAGTTACTAAGACTGAAGACAGCCTTCTTGTAGAGGTTACAGAATAATTCTTACATCCACATAATATCTATAAAAACGCAGCTAATATAGCTGCGTTTTTGCATGAGTGATGCTTAACATTTATTTAACTATATTTGCGCCAAATCAAAAACCCCTATTTTTTATGAAAAAACTGCTACTATTACAATTAGCATTATTATTTTGTACACTATCATCTGCACAAAGTACTGATTTAGACAAAGAGACTTTTACTGTTTCTTATGTAAAACTTCCATCAAAACCGATCTTAGATAATACAAAAAGAACCTATTCTACTAATAGTAGTAGTATTAGAATTTCGGGTTTTTCTAAAGTAAAATCTCCAGGAACATTAGATATTACTTATAAATATAATGGATCTAGATCTAGTGAAGTTAATATAGAAAAGATTACTCACGAGAAGAAAGATGACGATGGAAAAGTGATATCAACATGGTATACTTATAAAGCAAAATCTTCTATATCATCATCTGCATCTATACATATTATCAATGCTGATAATGGACAAAGTTTTGATAAAAGTTTTAAAAGCTCTAGTGCCTATCAGAGTAAAGAATTTAATAGTTATTACAAAGCAGAGAGCCATTATAAAAACAATAAATATGATATCAAAAATAACTATAGTTCTCAGCACAAAAGCGATATTAGAAACAATATAAAATCATATTTAAATAAAAGATACGGATATGTACCTTTTACAACTTCTTATGAGTACTTATGGATTCTTGGTTCTAAAAAACATCCTGAATATCAGAAACATCATGAAGCTTACAATAAACTAAAAGTAGCTTTTGAAAAAATGAAGTATGATCAACCAATAGATGAAATCAAAAAAGAAGTAATGCCTATTATAGAATACTTTAATAGTATAATACCTAACTATGAAGGTACTAAGCGCAAAATGAGAAAAGTAAAATATGCTAGTTACTATAATATCGCTAATATCTATTTTTATTTAGACATGCCTGAAAAAGTAAAAGAGTATGCTCTAAAATTAATTGAAAATAATTATGATAAGTCTGATGGTAAAAACTTTATTCGTTATGCAGATAGATTAAGTAAATCTTTAGCAATTAATAAAACCAAAACTAGGCATATGCAAGTTCTTACTGAGGATATTAGTAATATCCCTGATGAAGAAGAAGAAAAAGAAGAAAAAAAACCATCTGAAGATATTGAAGTAAATAAAGCATACCTAATAACTAAAGCAAATGATACAATCCTAGTAGATATCAAAACAAGTGATATTGCTAATATAGCATATAGTCTAAAAACTGTAGAGTATGATACTAATGGTACGCTTGTTGGAACCCGATCCAGAAGTGCCAAAAAATGTAAAGAACTTCTTTTTGTAGATGGATTACATTATAAAAATATTAGATTCAAAGAATCTTCTATTAAATCCGGAGCTCTAGATGTTGCACAAGCATTAGAAGGGGCTACTGACAAACTTTGTAAAGTACTATATGAGTCTGATAAAATTAATCTATACTTATTTAATAAAAGTGAGTTAGTTATGCTGCCTAAAGGAAGTGATAAAGGTAAATCTACACAGTCAACAGGTTTTGTTTTTGGTTTCAAAAAGAATCTTACCAAATTTGCAGAAGGTTGCCCTTCGGTACTAGAAAAGGTGAGTAACAAAGAGTATAAAAATAATCAAGATAGTTTACTCTCTTTCTGTAAGGAGTTAGCAAAATGTGCTGCTGAATAATAATCTATTATATAGCATTCATATAGCTTATATACATATAAAAAAACGCGACCAATTATAATGGTCGCGTTTTTACCCTTAAACAATTCTAACTATACGAGACTGTATTTCTTACAGTTTCGGTATAACCTTCTTGGGCAATGGTATCAATTACATTCCATTGCGCCTCGGCAGCACCTGCCGTAAATATTACTTTTAGATATCCTCTATTAGAAGCATCTGTATATGTTAAATCATCTATCAATAGTTGTAACGATTGTTCAAAACCTGCTACTGCCTGTGGTTCTAAACCTACATATTGTTCTAATCCAGGAGAGCTTACTGAAGAGGTAGCAAACTCTACTCCTACTTCTTCTCCTTTTAGATTTTTTAAAGTACTATGCCAAGCATTATGAGTATCGCCTGCAAGACATACAATCTTCTTACCTTTTAATGCTCCAAAAAGTTGTTCTCGCTCTACAAAATACCCATCCCAAGCATCGAGATTATAAGGCACCACTGTTTTTACTCTAGTCATTTCTGTTGCTGTTAGTGTAGTATCTCCTGCAAGTAGTCTTCCTTTTATTGTGGTCAGCTCTGTTAATGTTGTTTTAAAAGCAGTAGCCGTTTTTTCAGAAAGTGTTCCTTTAGCACTAATTTCTGCAACAATGGTTCCTAAAAGAATTAATAGCTCTGCTGGCATAAACATTTTACCCATCAATACTTGTTGACCGAGTACTTGCCAAGAAGCTCCACTTCCAGAAACTGCTCCTGACAACCAATTTAATTGATCTGATCCAAGTAAACTCCTATTAGGATCTTGTAAAGATGCCTGAAAAGCAACAGCATCTAATTGCCCTGTACTAGGATTTAAAAAATCATTATATGACAATTGCTTATCTCTACCTATAATTCTAGTATCTAACATATGGAGGCTAAGTATTGACCCAAAATCAAAAGACCTGTATATCTTAGCAGGATCTGCTGATTTGATAGGTAAAAACTCACTATATACTTGTATTGCTATCTGCTTTCTTGTCTCATAAGACCCCTCGCTAGATTGATGATTGTCTGCACCGTCTTTATAAGCATCATTAGATATCTCATGATCATCCCATACACATATAAACGGTTTTTTCTGATGTGCTAATTGTAATTGCTCATCTCTTCTATATTGTTTATATCTATTTCGGTAATCTTCTAATGTTACGATTTCGTGCTTAGGACTATGTACTCTATCTAAGGCTACTGTATTTTCATTTGTTCCATACTCCCCTTCTCCATATTCATAGATATAATCTCCGAGATGTATGATCACATCCGCATCAGACTTAGCCATAGCCCCATATACATTAAATAATCCTGCTGCATAATTAGCGCATGAGCATACCGCTAGCTTTACATCAGTGACAGTATCCCCTATTTTTGGCAAAGTAATGGTCTCCCCTATGACTGATACTTTTTTTGTTTCTAAATCAAAAAATCTGTAATAAAATTTGCTATTAGATTCTAAATCCTGAACATTAATAGCAACTGTATAATCTCTACTAGAAGATGTTAAAAATTTACCACTTCGGACTACATTCTTAAAACTTTTATCACTAGCTATTTGCCAACTCACACTACTATTATCTTGTTTATTAAGATCACTACTAGGTGTATACCTTGTCCAAATAATAACACTAGAACTTGTAGGATCAAAACTTGCTACACCTTCTAAAAAATTACCTTTGGTCAAACTAGGTATCTCATCTATTAGCTTATCATCATCATTACAACTTATGTATATTGGCGCCAACATTAATCCTCCTGTTGCTAAAAGTGACTTTTCAAAAAATTTTCTTCTATTCATTACATGATTTTTAAGATGTAACAAAAGTATTTTTTGTTTTAAAAGTAAATGTTATGCATGCATTAAAAAAACCTTACTATTCGTATGCTAAAACCACCATAAAAATCAGTAATACTGAAGCTAATACTGCTAAAACTCACAAAACATTGAATTTTTATAAGAATCTAGTATATTTGAATATCTAAAATATAAACCTATGCCTTTCATAACCGACGAAGAATTACAAAACTATAAAGACCAAATAGAAAATGCTGAAGAAGCTAAACGTACAGCAGATTATACTCGTAGCAAAGCTGTAAAAGATGAGCAAGAAAAATCTCAGAAATTTAAAATCGCTACCATTATATTAGGTATTATAGCATTATTAGGAGTTGCAGGAACTGTGTATTTTATGAGTTTTAATACTCCCGAAAACATGGTTACTCGGAAAAAACACAAATCTGAGATTACCAAACGAGATACTAAAATTGCTACGTTAGAAGAAACAGTTCAGAATCTTTCTATGAATCAAGAAGTAGATGGTACTCATACTGGATCATCTGGTTCTATTGCTGGTCAGGTAATATATGCGGTACAAATTGGAGCTTTTGAAAGTAAAGACCTCTCATTATATTCTAAAAATTTTGTCAATTTTAAAGAAATTAAAAGTGAAGGATATAATAAATATGCTTTAGGAAATTTTAAAAAACTAGATGAAGCAAAGGTTTTTCGTAGAGAATTAGTACGGTTAGGTTTTAAAAGTGCTTTTATAGCCTCTTATAAAAATGGAAGTCGTCTAAAAATTGAAGAAGCATGGTAATGGAGTCTCGCTTCCTTCACTATATACCCTTTAGGTAAATCAGCTTGCGACTTACTAATTTCTGTACATAAGGAACTTGTACCCTATAGATTAATTATTTAACTTCAGTAAATAAAAGATGCCCATGCTGGGCATACACACTATGTAAACACAATGCTTTTTTAGAGAAATTGGAGAAGAGAATAAAAATTAAACCTCTCTTCTAATTATCTAAGTAGCATATTAAAAATAATTAGCGGACAAAGCTCTCAACAACACATTCAGAATAAGTTAATTGAAAAAGCCAAAGAGAAAATTTCAAGTATTTTTTCGAGTTATAGGCAATAGCAGATAAAATGCATCACCTTATTGGCTTGTTGTATGCCTAGAGTATTAATTTTTCTAAGCCTTATAAACTGAGTAAGCGTACCAAAAAGAGGTTCGACTGTACTTTGGGGTTGCTAGCTTTTTTACTCAATCCATTTTCTAAATTCGCTTGTTGCAGATGCGCTTGTAATTAAATGTTGTTTGTAGTTTTTGATTGAAATTGCTAATCTGTCTCCAAAGTAAGGCTCAATTTTTTCGATGAAATTAATATTTACAATTTCACCACGATTAATTTGAAAAAACTCTTTTGGGTTTAACTCTTTTATTAAATCGGATAACTTGTAGCGAAACTCATTTTCTTTTCCGCTTTCATCAATCGCAATACATTTTCCTGAATTAGATAAAATTGCTCCTGTATTTTTGGTGCTTACAATTTTTATTTCTGTTTTGGTTTTTACAATGATCCGTTCTTTGTAATTGTTGTTTAATCCATGAATGGTTTCTGATATTTTCTTCCAATTTATCTCTTTGTTCTGTAGGCTTTCAAACTTTTCCATTGCTTTACTAAACTTGGTATAGCTGATGGGTTTTAGTAAATAAGCTATTCCGTTTACATCAAAAGCATCTTGGTAAAAGGTGTTATAGGCGGTTGTAAAAATAATTGGAGATTTTATAATATTCGTTTTCAATAGAGAAAACACATTTCCGTCTAACAACTCAATATCAGAAAATACCAAATCTACTTGTTCATTGTTTTGATACCATTTTTCTACTTCTTCTTTGCTTTGTAATGAAGTTACAATTTCGATGTTGTCGTTATATCGAAGGATATGATCCGTAATGATTTCGATGTTTATGGCTTCGTCTTCTATAATTAGTACTTTCATATTTCTGAAATTAAAGGGATTTCAACAATAAATTCAGTATTCGTTTCTGTAAAAATAACATCTTTGTTAAAATTGAGTTGATATTGACGTTTGAGATAATCGTTTCCCGTTCCTGTTCCGAGCGTAAAATCTACTTTATTAAGCTTATTTTTTATCACAATGGTATTCTCTTTCAATGAAAGCGAAATCAATAACGGATTTTCTTCACTCCCTTTATTATGCTTTATCGCATTTTCTACACACAACTGTAACGAACACGGAATGATAAAACCATCTGTATTTTCGATACTATTTTTAATCTGATACGTATTTCCAAAGCGTTTTTCCATTAAATTCATATAGCTAATTAAAAATGACAGTTCATCTTTTAACTCCACCATTTGTTTTTTTCCGTGCTTTAAATAGTAGCGGTATACATCCGAAAAGTCATCGATAAAACCTTCTATCTGTTCTGGTTTTTTTCTTGCTAATCCTGATAAAACACTCAAATTATTGAATAAAAAATGAGGTTCTAAATTCTTTTGTAGCATTTGCGATTGTAACGTTGCTTTTTCTTTTTCGGTTTGCTCTAATTCTAATGTGGTTTTTTGGGATTGTCTGAAATATAAAAATGCAGAAGTAAGCGCAAAAATATCAACAAGTATAAAAGCAACTGACATCGTGTTCATAAATCTAATCATAAAATCATATTCATTATTGTTCATTATAATACCTAAAAGAACATAATCAATAATAACACCAGCGATAACAAATAATAAAAAAGACAAAATATAAACCTTTACAAATTTTAGAATTGTATTTGTCGTGTCTATTCTATTAATGACTTTCCAAGAAGCTAATACTGATATTACCGAAACTGCAGAGAATAGAAAAACAGAAACGTGGTCGAAATAGTCATAAAAATCAATATCACTTTTAGTTCGTACGTTATGTAAAAGATAAATTTTACCAGCATTCCCTAGTAACAATAGTGCAGTTACTATTAAAACTTGTTTTAGATTTATTTTTTTATTGAAGACCTTCACTTCTTTATAATTTTAGATGTACAAAATACATTTTTAGTTTAAAACAAGGCTGTTTAAAATCTCTAATTCTTTAAACAGCCATATTGTAGGTTGGTTATTTTTTTGCTCTGTTTTGTTCTTCTTCGTTTCCAGAATTACGTTTCTTAACTTTTATTTTTTTGTTACCAAAGCTATAGTTTAGACCAATCTTCACACTTCGGGTATCGAAATAATTATAGTATGTTTGGTCTATTCCGTTAGTTTTGGTGTTTACACTCGTTGCCTTACGTTTTAAAATATCGTTTACGGCTACTGTACAATTTAGTTTTTTGTCTAGTAACGAAAATTTTAATCCTAGGTCTAGACTCACCATTTCAGATATTGAAAAATACATCAATTTTTGTGGCGAAGCGTAAATAAGCGTGGTTTCTGCTTGTATTGTTTTTGCTTTGTTTAAATGGAATGTATTGCGGTTATACAATTGAAAATTCCATCCGCTTACTAATTCTGCGTCTAAATTAAATCCATCTTTGTATTGTGTGTCCATTTTTGATACCGTTGCTTGAGTTATTGTATTCCACCATTTTGTTGGATTGTATATAAAAGTTTCGGTTAACCCATAATTATAAGCTGTATAAAAATTGTCAAATGTTACTACTATTCTTTGTTGCGCTCCATCTTCTGCTTTAATAATATTGAAATATCCATTATCTACATAACTTACAAATGCTTTACTAATGAGTTTTCCTTTGTAAATGTGCTTTAATTCTAAATTCTCAGAAATTTGTGGTTTTAAAAACGGGTTTCCTTCTTGATACGAAATAGGGTTAATATAAAAACGAAACGGATTTAAACGCTCAAAACTAGGACGTTGAATTCTTCTACTATAACTTAAATTAAACATGTTTTTTCTACTAGGATTGTACCCTAAAAATACTGATGGAAATAGTTTGTTATATGAATTGGTATCGGTTTGATTGTTTGTTTCTGAAACTCCTTTTGTTCGAGTGTTTTCAAAACGAAGTCCGATTTTTGTTTGCCATTTTTTACCTAATGGTTTAGACAGATCTGCATATATTGCATTAATATTCTCAGAATACATAAACTCATTACTTTGGGTTGGGTCAAAAATTGGTGTACTTGTAGTAGTATTGTAAAATGCTACATCGCTATCTGTTTTTGTAATTGTGGTTTTAACTCCGTAAGAAAAATTACCCCACTTGCTTGGGTGTTCCATATCTATTCTTCCACTATAATTTTTAATGTTTTGATTGGTGCTATTTTCTGCTTCAAAATAACTTTGGTCTGTAATAAATTGTTCACTGCTAAAACCTCTATTAGAAGAATTATTGAAATTAAAGTAATCAACGTCAATAGATAATTTTCTACCAAGCGTATCTAATTGTTGAATGTAATGAGCATTTATTGAATGATTTTTGTTTTTCGTGTCTGCATTACCTTCATTAATTGTGTACGTTCCATTACCATCATTTATCAGTGTTCTTCCTCCATCTTTTATTCCTTTATTTTCAAACGAACCTGTGTATAAAACTCCTACAGTAGCATTATTTGTTAAATTGTAATCGAATCCTAACCTACCTGAAATCATGTTTTCTTTATTTTTCATATCAAGATTTGATACGGTTGAAGCTGATGGATAAACAATATCAAATTGATTAAACTGAGCTGTATGTCCTTTGGTTCCATTTAACGAAGCAATTAAACTTACTTTGTTTTTATTATAGTTAAATGTGTTTCCAAAGTTAAATAATGGATATGTTGCTTGCGTGTAAGACGTTCTTATTTGATTATTCCAGCTATTTTCTTTTGATTTTTTTAGAACAATATTAATAAGTCCACTATTGCCTTCAGCATCGTATTTTGAGGGTGGTGTGGTAATAACTTCAATATTTTTAATATCATCGGATGCGATAGTATTCAAATAAGCATTTAATTCATTGCCTGATAATTGTATAATTCTATCATTAACTAGTACTCGTACAGTTCCTTTTCCTACAATGGCTAACTTGTCAGTATCTACATTTATACTTGGTGTAGCTTTTAGTGCATCAAGCGCGGTTCCACCAGTACCAGCAACTGTATTTTCTACGTTAAAAACTAATCTATCTACTTTTTGTTGAATGAGTTTTTTACGAGCAGTAATTACTACTTCTTGTAGTTGTTTTCCTTCTTCCTCTAAAATGATTGTTCCGATGATAGGTTCAATGGGATATATTTTTTTGGTGGTAAATCCAACAAAACTAATTTCTAAATATATGTCTTCTTTAATTGGATTGATAGAAAACGCACCATTTTCATCAGAAATTGTACCTGTAATTAGTGAATTATCCGTTTTGTCTTTTGCTACAATGTTAGCAAATGAAATAGGTAGGTTTTGTTTATCAATTATTTTTCCTGTAAAATTTTGTCCAAAACTAATTGAACAAATAAAAGTGAATAAAAGTGTTGCTATGGTTCTCATAATAATAGTGATTCAAAATTAATAACACTTCAAAAGTATTTTGAGAATGTAGTTTTTGAAATAACTATGCAATGAATTGAGGAAAAAATGAAATGAATTAGGGGAAATAAAAAAGACCTTCGACAATATTGCTAAAAATAAACTGTTAGCAGCTTACTTTTTTAACTCCTAGAATTATATTGATTGGACTATAGAAGGGCTTATTTGTATAGCAATGGCTTTGCCTATTTTGGTTCTATCTGTTTGCTTGGGTTCGTATCTCAGTTACAAATCGAATAATGGGAAATGGACCTTTTTAACTAAATAAACTATTGGACAATCAAACGGAAATGGGAGGAACAACTTAGTATGAACTTGATATTTTGTCACAACAATACTGGAAATCATCGTCTGATTTTGTCATTCACAGAATTCATAAATGAGTGCTTAATCATATCAAAAAGAGCACTAAAAACAAAGAATAATGCACCACAACAAGAGTAACTGTTGCACAAATCCATAATTTATTTAAAAAAATATTTTCAAGTCTCTTTATGGGGCTTTCTTTATTCTATATCATATGCTATTTCAAAGACCTTTATATCGAATCTAAAGAGTTTATAAAAAGGTTTTTTTTGGATTTAGCTAAATTGGAGGTTGCTACACCACTTTTTACTTTTTTATTGATATGGCTACTTAATAATTTTTGAACAAAATTTTTAAGCCACTTGTTTCACTTTTAAAAATTTGGTAAGCTTATTTAATAAGCTATAGGTAGTTTATGCTAAAAGAATAAAGTTAGACTAGTTATTCATAATTCCGCGGTTGCTTTTTTAAAATTAGAAGTTAGCAGCGAACTATTACCCTGCTGTTGACTATGGTTGTTATCTGTTAAAAATTTACTCCCACTTCAATAGACCATCCGATTTCTGATGAATACACCTTTGATGTTTGGAGTTTTTGGAAGAATTCTACTCCGATCACAATTCCGAATTCATGCCATGGAATAAACCTAAGTCCTTGTTTAAAATCGGCACCAATAAAAAAGTATCTATTTTTATCATTATTTATTCTAGTTGTCGATTCCATTCCTGGAGAAAGCCCAACTCCAACACCCAGATAAATACCTGGATACATCTTTAGATATCCATTCATACCAAAGCCTAATGCAAAGGTTTCGACTGATTTATAACCTAGTTTACCTAAGAGCTCTTTTCTAATTTTATTATGTCCATATGATAGTGTAAACGGTATGATTAGATCATCATCAATGTCTTCGAACCCTGTATATGTGACAGACCAATTTTCTCGATACTTACTAAACGATTTTTTGTAGGTAAGTAAGTTGACCCAATTGTCTTTAGAATCAGTTTCCAAAACAGGAATTTCATTATTCTTTTCCCAAAGCACCTTTTCTTGAGCAATCCCATTAAAGCTAAAGAAAAATAAGCCTAGGAGTAGTAGCAGTATCGTTTTAATCATTTTTTTTAGCGGTATAATGAAAGTCTATTTTTCTAAGCATAAAAATATCTAAACGAATGATAAGACTATTAGAAGTCAGTTTCTGTATATATAGTTTCAATGGATTCTTATCATCTTTATTTTCATGTAAATAGATGATTCCTTTTTTAGGGTTTAAGTTCCATTCTCCAAACTCTTTTACTCCTTCAAAAACTGTTGTAAAAGACATATCATTAGTAAATAAAAGATAATCTCCGGCATCTTTTTTTGGTGGAGAATAGTTCTTGGAGTTGATACTATATTTATTAAGTTTCCAGTGATTAACGACGTCTTTTTTATTGATTATTTGAGCATTAATACTTTGAAAAAAACCTAATAAAAGAAAGACGATGTATAAAATCGATTTTGATAGTATTGTTGTCATACCAATTATTTTTTTTACAAAAGTAGTATTGATATAAGCCTAGTTGTTTATCCTTTTTGGACAAAATGGTTTAAGGTAAAGTTGTCCAAAAAGGACAAGTAACTATCCTATAGATATATTAAATTGCACTAAGGAATCACTAGTTATGGAAAACCAAACTCATTTAAACAGATATAAAAAATTATTACGTTTATTAGATGATAAATTCAAAGAAGAGATAACTGTTAAGGACATTGAAAATACGGTTTTTTATTCCTACAGAAATAGCAACAGAATATTTTTAGCACTACATCAAGAGACTATAGGGTACTATCAAAAAAGATTGCGTTTAGAAAAAGCAGCCGAGTATTTAAAATTTTCTAATTATTCTATAGCTGATATTGCATATGATATAGGGTATCGTGAGGTTTCATCATTTAGTAAAGCATTTAAAAAGCATTTTAAATGTTCTCCTTCTGTTTTTAGGAACTCACATGAGTTTAAACAAAATAGTATTAAAAAAATAACAAAAGATTTTAACCGAAACAAATCAAAAAAACCTGATTTTACAATAGAAGAATTGCCTAGTTTTAAAGTACTTTACTTAACCTATTATGGAAACTATGATAACATTAAAGCAATTAAAGAAACTTGGGAACAATTGACTATGTATGCAATTAAAAAGAATGTATTAAATGAAAAAACAACTGTACTAGGCGAAATATTAGATGATGAAGAAATAACAGATAGCTTAAGGTGCAGGTATAATGCAGCTATTATATTAGAAGATAATAAAGAGATTAAGACAGAAGGACTTTTTAATAGTAAAATTATAGAACAAGGGAAATATGCAAAATTTATTCATAAGGGGAGTCATGAATCTAGTGAAGATACGTATCATAAAATATATGCGTATTGGCTTACTGATATACAATTGGAACTAGCAGATAAACCAACTTTAGAGTTTTACTTAAACGACGAAACGAATACTCCACCAGATGAATTGATTACTGAAATTTATATCCCAATATTATGAGTATACCATTTCTCAAATGAAATTACCGAAAATTGAATCAAAAATAATTTGATTCAGACAAAAAAGAAAATTTAGAGATCGTAGCGCTATTGATATATTTTATAGTATAAAAAGAAATGATTTTAGTAGGTAATTCCATCTAAGAATTAGTACTAACAGCATTACTTAAAAATAAGAATTGCTTTTATGAAAAAAAGAATAATTGGAATTGATGTTGCCAGAGCATTTGCTGTAATCGGTATGGTTATCGTTAATTTCAAAGTAGTTTTTGGAGAAGATGGAAGAAGTTGGGTACAATCTTTTGCAAATATATTTGAAGGAAAATCAGCAGCTACTTTTGTGGTATTAGCAGGTGTTGGACTTGCTCTTATGACAAATTCAGCTATTAAGAATGATGATCATGAGAAATTGAAAATTATTCGCAATATAATAGCCAAAAGAGCATTGTTTTTATTCATTATTGGAATCTCTTATATCGCCATTTGGCCAGCAGATATTTTACACTTTTATAGTGTTTATATGGTAATTGTAATTTTACTTTTAAGGCGCAAAGAAAACATTTTTTTGACTTCTGGAATTGTATTAATTCTAATCTATCCAATATTAATGATGTTTTGGGATTACGAAATTGGTTGGGATTTTAGTACCCTAGATTATCAAGATTTTTGGACTATTAAAGGGTTTATAAAAAACCTATTCTTTAATGGTTTTCACCCTGTGATACCTTGGGCAGCATTTATGCTATTTGGCTATTGGTTGGGAAAACAAGATTTACATAATGAAAAAGTTGTGAAGAAAATATTTTGGATTTCTTTCTTTATTTTTGTGCTTATTCAATACTCATCTTATTTAGCTATTTCATTTCTATCAGAAGGAGATCAAGAAACAACTAAAGAATTAGTTGAGGTAGTAGGAACCGATCCCATGCCACCATTACCAATATATATGTTTACTGGAATAACAATTGCTTTTACTATAATTTCGGCCTGTATATGGATTGCTAGACGATATGAAAATACTATTATAATTAATGGATTGAATAAAACTGGGCAACTAGCATTAACTTTTTATGTCGCTCACGTTATTATCGGAATGGGTATTGTCGAAATACTAAATCCTTCTAAGATGGGAAAATACTCTATTGAGTTTTCAGTAGTTTATGCATTAGTATTTAGTCTGTTCTGTATACTATTTGCAATAATCTGGAGAAAATATAAAAAATCTGGTCCACTAGAATGGGTTATGCGAAAACTAACAGCATAAAAATTAAAACAAGCTACTTCATTTAACTATTTAGATAAACTCCATAATTTTTTCATAAAAAAATCTGGTATATGGGTAGTGTTAAAAATTAAAATATCCGCTTTATTGAAACTTACGCCTCACTTTAACCAAAATTAATAATTTAGGAAGTTGTCACGACCTTCTAAAAATAGTACATTTGAGTACTAAAAATATAATTCTTAATGTCTCGATATTATATTTCCCAAATTATAAATAAGCCGTATCCGTACTTATTTCATCTCCAAAGAAACTTAATAGTTGCTACTGTATTAGGAGTTATGGTTTATGGTGTTAATTTACTAACAGTAAATGAAAATGGTATGAACACAGATTATGAATTTTCAAAATCCCTTCTCTGTGCATTTGCTGGACTAACAACTTTTTTTAGCATTCTTTTAGTCATAGAAATTATACCACGGTTATTTTTTAAACCTGATTTAAAAGAAAACTGGACAATAGGAAAAGAGTGTCTTTTAATCGTTTCACTCTTTTTTGCAATCGCTATATTTAATAATACGATGTCTGTTATATTAATCAAAGAACCATCAGGCAACATTTTGCTTCGTTTTTTAAACGCATCGTTATATGTTGTTATTCTCGGTATTGTTCCTGCGTTTCTTCTTATTTGGATTAATTATACAATTCTTTTAAAAGAAAACTTAAAAAAAGTATCCCTGTATAACGAACATCTTAAATCTAGGATTATACCTAAGGAGAATGAAATATCAGATACTATAAATATACAGACCAATAATAAAAATGAAGTACTAGAACTAGATGTGAATACTTTTTTATTTGCTAAATCAGAAGGGAATTATATAGATGTTTTTACAAAAGAATCAAGTAACGCAAAATTTAAACCATACCGACTTACGATTCAAAAACTTGAAGAAGCACTTAGCGATTATCCATTTATCATTAGTACCCATCGGTCTTACGTTATTAATATCAGAAATATTAGTAATACTTCGGGAAATGCTAGAAATTATCGGATTAGTTTCGAAGGGGTTCCTCATAAGGTTCCTGTATCAAGAAATAAATTTCAAGAATTTAAAGAAGCTTTTAGTGTCAAAAAAGTGTAACCCAGTATGATTACACTTTTTTTGATTAATGTTTTTTTATATTTTTTTAGAAAGTATAACCGACTCCCATACCAATAAAAAACCTAGAGTCAAAATCAGCAGGTCTATTTCTTCCATTATCTAAGAATCCTTTTAAAGAAAGCCATGCAAATCCACTGATGTTAATCGTATTGATTTTATAACCAAGAGACTGAGTAAGACCATAATTAAAATATGCATAATTGTTTTTATACTTTTCAGATATTGAATGTTTAGGGATTTTTAATGTTCCTTTGGATTTTAGATGTGTTACCCCTATAAAAGGTTCTAGAGATAGATATAGTTTTTTCTTATTCAAAGGATAGTAGATGATATCAACAATAGCATACAATCCGATGTCTCTGGTATACCCATCTACATAGTCAGTAAACAGGTTATCCGTTTCTGAGATATAACTATTTTGAAAAGCAGCACCATATAATAACGTAATGTGTTTACGATATAAATATGCTAATTTTCCTTTAAATATAAACCCATAATTTTTTCCATAACTAGTATTAAGGAGATCATGAGTATATAACAATTCTATTTTCCATTGTTTTTGTTCTGATAACGTATTTTCTTTTTTTTCTTGAGCTAAAACAGGCAAAGCAAGAACGAATGAGAGTACTATTAAATAGTTTTTCATAATATTATATTGATAATAGTACTGATACCCCTTTCTTAAAAGAGATGATAGGACTGTTTCGGTGAGAAATGTTTTTTAACCGCTCATAATTGACTATTAAACCAGAGTAAGATCTCTCATTTATTCGATGCTTAAAAGCATTAAAAAAAAGATTGATAGAAGCCCCCTCTAAATCCCCCACTGTAATATATAGACTCTTATTTAGGGTGTTCTGTGTGTCGAAGTATTGCTGTTCTAAATCAAATAAATATGCATTATACCACATAAAATTAGAGCTTGCAGCAATAATATTATCAAAAGGGTTTAATTGACCTTGTTGAAATGTTATGTATAAAGCAAGATACCCGCCTAAAGAATGACCAAATAATGTTCTATCACTACTTTCAATCCCAATTTTATTCTCAATATGAGGGATCAGTTCTTGGTTTATGAAATTGATAAATTCTTTTGCTCCACCCGAGGCACTGGGAAAATCAATATCTTTAGGATAAGAGTAATCTGTTCCTCTCCTGTTTTTATCAGCATATCCTATTCCTATAAGAATAATATTTTCTTTATTTGATGCTACAATAACATCCGCAGCTTCTTTAAAATAATCATCCCCATCTAGCATATAAATTGTGCGATAGCTATTCGAAGAATTATAGGAAGGAGGATACAAGACATTAATACTATATTTTGTATTAGTAAAGTCTGATGTAATATAAAAAGGTCGATTATTTTCTATAGCAGAAAGATTTTCTTTTTCGCAACTGTTCAGGCTTACTAAGCCAATAATTAAAAACAGAAATCGGATAGAATTCTGGATACTTTTTTCCATAATAATTTTTTGTATTTGATATGTTAATATGCCACAAAACTATTTTTACAATCGTTATTGATCACATATAGAAGGAGTCGTGGTATGAAATGTCACTCTTTTGTGATAAAATGGCTTTAAAAAATATTGAGATACCTCAAAGAAGATATACGTAACTGTATCTAAATTCAAAAATAAAAGGATATATCCCTATGATAGAGTATTTAAATAAAAAGCAAACTTCGATTTGGTGAACCGCCGTATCCGAGACCTGTACGTAAGGTGTTGAGGGGCGCACTCTCCTCAATCATGGGGAGAGCCGTCTACTCGATTACCTTGCTGGCTTTTTTTCATTCTGTTAGCATTGGGCGTGAAAACTCTTTGCAGCCACAGGAACGAAGACTGCAATGTGCTTGAACAATGCGCTGGCTATTTCAAATACTTTATTAACTTACAATCAATTAGTTTCGCAGGATTATTCGGGTCTTTTACTTCAACATTTTCGATTGTAAACTTCTTGTCCGTAATTGACTCTATTTTCTGCTTGCTTTCAGTTGGGAATGAATCATATTTTGAAGCAGGTATGATACAAACAATCTCAAATTCATTTTTTCCTGCTTTGTGTAAATAATTAAACACTTTTCGAGGATTTTCAATTTGCCACATTCCTCTAATTCTTAGATTTGTAATTCCTAAAGGGTCAACTTTGTTTACTCTTCCAAGTTCTTTTGTTTCTGAAAACACAACATCTGGAATCGTTTTAATTCCGTCTGAAATTGTGTTTTTAATTCTTTGATATGTTTCGTGTTTTGCAGCATAAATGTTACCATAAATTAGCCAAAGTGATTTCAATTCAGAGTCCGTTGTGTGTCCAACACAATAAATCAAATCTTTGGTAGTCCAATTTTCACATTCTTTACACTCTTTTGTTATCATTGGGCTATCAGAATGAATGTCAGCTTTCGGATAAGAACTGTTTAATGCTAAACTGCTTCTAGCACTTTGTGCTTTCTTAACCTCAATTGCGTCACCATCTTTAATCATTATGTCAGGTGGATTGTTTTGTGAACCCAACCAAGAAAACTTTTGATTGAAGATTTTCATTCTGACTTTTTCGTCTTTGGTTTGAAAAGTATTGGCAAAAGAATCTTTAATATAATTTTCTAATGCATCACCCATACTATTTGCTCTATTTCTACCCGAATAGATAGATTTCAATTTGTTTTCTGGAAATGATACGATATTATAAATTGCTTCTAATATATTGGTCATACTGTTTGTAATTCTCTTTTACTTTGTTTTCCCTTAATTTTCTTCACTAATTCATTATTTTTTATTTGATTTTTAATGCTTTCTGCTAAAAACTTAGCCATATTAACAGGAACAGCATTTCCAATCATTTTATAGCCTGCTGCAATTTTTTTGTAATGAAATATGAAATTGTCCGGAAAAGTTTGGATTCTTGCACATTCTCTAACGCTTAAACGTCTGTATAAATATTCTTTTTCTGGAACAAAAATTCGTTTATTTTGCTCAATAAACTTCATTTTTGGTGCTTGTGGGTGAATTGGTGCGTGTCGTCCTCCTGCTTGAATAGTAAAAGATTGTTCGTCCCAAGCTCTAACTCTATTTCTTGACATAAAAATCGAAGAAAAACTACCAATCATATATTCGTGATTTGGTATTGAGCATTTGTCTCCATTTGTATTGTTATATTCTTGAGCAGGTAGAACACCTTCTTGTAAATCTCCAATTGCTGTTCTTAGGTCAATTTTTGAAAAAGTTTCTGTCGGAAACTCGTACTTAAATCCCAAATCTTTTCTTATACCGATAAAGAAAACACGCTTTCTGTCTTGTGGCACGTTGTAATGACAAGAATTAATCATTTTAAATGAAAGCTCGTAACCAACTCCTGCGTTTCTAAAGAGTTCCTTTATTCCCTCTAATGCTTCTGTGTGTTTGGAAATAAGCATTCCACTTACATTTTCAGCTAAAAAGAATTTTGGTTGCTTTTCTTCTAAAATTCGTATGAAATCGTAAAAAAGTTGTCCTCTTTTGTCTTTAATTCCTCTTGCAGCACCTGCTTCACTCCAACTTTGACAAGGTGGACCTCCAATAATTCCATCACAATCAGGAACTTCATTTGCAGGTATATTTACAATACTTCTTTTATCTAAAATGGTGTTTTTGTGATTCTTTTCGTAGGTTTCCCAAATCTCTTTATCGTATTCGTTCGCCCAAATCACGTCAAATCCTGCTTTTTCAAAGCCTAAATCTAATCCACCTGCTCCTGCAAAAAATGATACTACTTTCATAATGCTTTTTCCTTTATCGTTCTTCTATATTCTGCTTTTTCTTCGGCAACTTTAAGTAGTTGTTTTGAGCAGTTGTATTCGTATATTGATTTTCCAATTTGGTCAGAAACATACTCGTTCATTATTTCATCTGAACTGATTTCAAATATCTCCGATAAAAGAGGAATTCGTTTTTTGTCAAAATCTCTTTTATCATTTTAAATTTTGCTCAAATTTGCCGAGTCCAAATTTAGTTTAGCTGCCAATTGAGTCAATGTAAGATTATTTTCTAATCTTAATTCCCTTATGTATTCTCCAAATGTGGTTTTCATAAGACTTGTCATTTTTTGACAAACTTAGAAAATCATTTTAAATTTCCTGTAAATAATTCAATTTATTTTCGGATGGTGGTAGGGAAGTGAAAGCTTTTTTTATTTTGTGAGGTACGAGCAAAATGAAATGTGCTTGAATGTGTAGTGGCTTTTTGGTTTGGAGTTGCTACCTTTATTCGGACAGATATTTAAGACAGTTTATGTTTAAATAAATATCTTAGAAAAATGAAGAAACGATTTTACAGTAAAGAATTTAAATCAGAAGCTGTTCGGTTAAGCTATCAGCGAGAAAACATAAAAGAATTAGCCGATGAATTAGGAGTTAAAGTTGATAGGATTTATCGTTGGCGTAAGCTAGATAGTGAAGATGGAGTTTCTAAAAAAGCTTCTAAACCACCTTCTTCTCAAATAGATAACCAAGAAGTGAAGGAGTTACGTAAAGCTCTTAAAGATGCTCAATTAGAACTAGAGATCTTAAAAAAGGCCGTTCACATTTTCTCCAAGAGCGATGGAAAATCTATCAATTCATAGTTTCATATAAACATATGTATTCCATTGAGAGAATGTGTAAAGTGCTAAAAGTTAGTAGAAGTAGTTATTATAGATGGTATAGTAATGGCCCTTGTAATAGGGTTTTAGAAGACCAGAAATTAACTTTGGAAATAAAAAATATCTTCTATGATAGTAGACAAACTTATGGGAGTCCTAGAATTAAACAAGAACTTCTTAGAAGAGGGTATAAGGTATCCAGAAGTAGGATCTCCCGATTAATGAAATCTAACGGGTTAAGAAGTAAATTAAAAAAGAAATATAAGATTACTACAGATTCAAATCATTGTTTTCCCATATTCAAAAATCATTTGGATAGGGAGTTTAACCCCAAGAGATTAAATCAGGTTTGGGTCTCTGATATTACTTACATTAAAACCAATAAAGGATGGTTATATTTAACAACATTAATTGATCTTTATGACCGTCAGGTGATAGGTTGGTCATTGAGTACTTCTTTGTTTACTGATCAAACCATAGTACCCGCTTGGAAAATGGCAGTTTCTAAAAGAAAAATAGAGGCGCCTTTACTTTTTCACTCTGATAGAGGGGTTCAATACGCAAGTAAAGAGTTTAGAAAAGTTGTTACTACTAATAAGTTGATTACCCAATCCATGAGTAGAAAAGCTAATTGTTGGGATAATGCAGTAGCAGAATCTTTCTTTAAAACATTAAAAGCAGAACTTGTTTACCATCATAGTTTCAAAACAATACAAGAAGCTAAAACAGCTGTATTTGATTACATAGAGGTCTGGTATAATAGGAAAAGATTACATTCTTCTTTGGGATACAAAACTCCAATAGAAGTTGAAATAGAATTTTATAAACTTAAAAATGTAGCATAGGTCTTAGAAAAATTGTCCGAATTTATCTTGCAAGTCCACTATGGACTTGTGCAACGGTTACTAGTGTGGTCTCTAGTTTTCTTTTTTAAGAATCACTGTTAATTCCGATTTTTAATTACCTTTTTATAACCATTTTCCAATAGTTTAGATAATTTTATATCATATTTCTTTATTTTTAATAATATCTTATTGTATAAAGAAACGTTCTTTTTGTTATGTTTTGGATATGACTCATCAAAAATGAAGTAAAAGATGCTTTCTATTTCCTTATCATTTAGCTTTTTCATTTCTCGACAAGCGACTTCTGTATCGATTAAAAACCTTTTATAAATTTCAAAACCAGACCTGAGATAATCGCCTCCATATCTACCTCCAATACAGATATTAAAGTATTTTTTATAATATTCTTTTTTATCATAATAGTCCATAGTACTAAGATATGTTACCCATGGATTTATAATGCTATTTTTAGGAATATAATCCTTATTGTTTTTATTCTTTTCGTATTCAATGATTTTTTTAGATGAATTTATATACATAGCGTCACTCATCTCCGAATAATTATTAGGTAGAGATAAAAAGAAAAGTTTTTCGTTTTTTTTCTTTTCTAGTCCTTTACTTTCAATCACTTTATTATAATAGAAGTTTATGGTGTCAACTTTTGATTCAGAAATACTTAAGTGAGAGAAATCGAATTTATATTGTGCTGAAGCGATACTATAACATGTTATAAAGATAATAATCAGATTTTTCTTCATTTTTTTCGATTGTTGTGTGAGTAACTAAGTTAGTAATTCTTTTACAGTTTTATTTTTTTATGCTCACATGAGTATCGTAAGTTTCTTGTAGCACAAATCATTTATAATAAAGTATAAAACTACTGCCACTCTAAAGTGATTGATATGGTATGCAAAAAAAATCCCCTATTTGGTGATTTAAATAGGGGATTTTTTTTTTGGATACTATTTTTTTAATTCCAGAATCAATGATATACGTTCTATAATATCTTGTAGGTGATATTGCGTCATTTTATCAGATGTCTTATTAATAGCATTTCTAACTATTCTACGTAAGGTATTTAACTCAGCCCTTACTACTGCTCTGATATCACTTTGTGATGTATTAATAGTAGTTCGTACTACAAATTGCCTCATATTCTCTGGGATTTTAGGCTGATCTTTGGTCATTAAAAATTCCATTCTATCAATATAGGCTCTTTGTAGGTTACGACGATATACATCAATCGTTTTACCGTTTCGTAATTCGATCCATAATCCAGATCGTAGTTCGGTCATCATATCAAGTAGGGTGTACGCTTCTTTAGGGTTTAATGCCTCATTCTCAATTAATCGAGCCATACGACCATGATCTAATAAATTGTTCAATGTTCTTGTCTGAAAATCACGAATACGTTCTACATTTCCTGCGGATTCTATTTTATCAAAAATTGTCTTATCTAATAACCAATCTGGCGTATTAAATAATTGCTTATGTAAAAATGTCATGGCACGTTTTTGGTTCTCTTTGGTTACATGAGAATAGACGGCACCTTTTTGATCATATGTTTTATAATATTCATATACCCCTCCAATATTAGAAGATACGTGCCCCATATACCGATTAAACTGAACTAATACTTGTTGGTACATATTTCTTAGATCATCATAGTTTTTTCCATCTTCTGCAGTCCATGTGATAAGATTAGGGACGATTCTTTTTAAGTTTTTGATTCCATAAGTACTAGCATTTACAGCGTCATCACCAAGATCTTCGGTTTGAGAACTTGGGTCAATTATTCCAAATTGTTGTTTCCCGAATCGATACATAGGATCATCTTGATGTTTGATAATCCAACTGTCTAATGTCTTTTTCTCTTCTTCTGCTGTCTGGGTAAGTATCGGTCTATATCCCCATCTTATAGCATGTTTATCATAGATCCCTATATTAGGCATTAAAGCGACATCTCCATCTTCTGGTTGAGCAACGTAGTTAAATCTAGCATAATCCATTATCGAAGGAGCAGTACCATATTTTTTGGTAAATTCAGGATCTCTGAGAGATTCTACAGGATAGGCAACACTACTTCCCATGTTATGAGGTAACCCTAGGGTGTGTCCTACTTCGTGAGCAGAAACAAATCGAATTAATCTTCCCATCACTTCATCTTTAAAAGCTGTGGTCTGTGCTTGCGGATTGATCGCTGCAGTTTGTATAAAAAACCAATTGTGCAATAAAGACATTACATTATGATACCAATTGATATCACTTTCTAGAATTTCTCCAGATCTGGGATCACTTACATGTGGTCCATTGGCGTTAGGGATAGGAGAGGCTAAATAACGGACTACAGAATACCTAATATCTTCTGGACTCCAGTCGGGGTCTTCTGCTACTGTTGGAGGATCTTTGGCAATAATAGCTTTTTTAAACCCAGCTTGCTCGAATGCAATCTGCCAATCTTCGATTCCTTGTTTGATATATTTTCTCCACTTTTTTGGAGTTGCACGATCTATATAGTATACAATTTGTTTTTTGGGAACAACTAGCTCACCTCTTTTAAATTTTTCAAGATCTTCATCTTTGACTTCTAATCTCCATCGATCCAGATATCGTACTGTTTTACTCTTTTGCGCCTCTAGTCCATAATCAATCTGTCCTCTAGCGAACCATCCTACACGTTGATCAAAATATCTACGCCTCATAGGGGTTTTAGGTAATAAAATCATAGAATTACTCATCTCTAATGAGATAGATCCTGTACTAGTATTAGAAGGAGGTTCGGCAGCAGTATAGGTTTTTACATGACGAACTTCTATATTCAGAGGATAACTCCTAATGGTATCGATATAAGATCGAGTATCATCTAGTTTAGAAATCTTATACTGCTTTCGTTTATTACTAGGAAACCCTAAAGCTTTTACATCTTTTTTATACAGATCCGTTACCTCAATTACTGTTGCATTCTTTATTGTATGGGTGGAGTCTTTATAAAAAGCCTTGATCGGAAATGCATACAATACAGGTTCAAAATTAGAGTTTGCTACAGCTTCATGAATTGGTAAAGAATCTGATGCATATACCTGATGAGACACTACACGAAGTAATAGCTGCTTATTTTTTCTTTCCCATCGCAATACTTGTGTATTTTGTTTTCCTCCGCCAAAACCAATACCAGAAGCAGTTTTGGAAATACGGGTGACCATTAACATTTCTCGACTGAGAAGCGAATCAGGAATCTCATAATAATATTTATTATCGATATTATGAACTGTAAATAAACCTTTATCAGTCTTAGCCTTTTTGGTGATTACCTCATCATAAGACTTAATGACATCACTGTTTTTGTCAGATTTATTAGCGTCGGCTGTAGCATTTTTTCCTTTTTTTGGTTGAAGAATAGAACAACCAGTAGTTGTAATGATTACTAGAAATAGAAGTAATCTGAATGTATTTTTAAGCATATTATAGAATATTAATCTGCGGAAGGTAATGAAATAACAAAAACGCTTATGTGAAAGTAAGGTTAAACCCGCATTATATAATAGAAAATCTGTTCCACCGAGAAACTGCTGTAAGCACTTTCGCTTTGCTGAGTTTTCTAATATTACCATAGCGATGTTACGCTACAATCAAGAAAACGCTGATAGGGATTGTTTTTCCTAGCATCATAATCTAGTTTTCTTTTCTACTAAATTAAAACAGCAAATGATGTTAGAAAGGAAAAAGGGGGTACTACGGTAATTTCAATTTGTAAATGGTACTGGATATGCTTATAGATTCGTATCGTCTAATATTATCTAAGAGTTGATAGTATACTTAACAAGAACTAACGTGTTATAAATATAATGATTAAGCATAGTTTAGAATGAAATAGATTAAGTTTAGTATGATTTACATACAATTTAGTATGATTTAGGTTCAGTTTAGTATGATTAATATACAGTTTAGTATGATTTATATTTTATTCTTTATAAATTACTATAAATAATAAAGTTTAATTACATAATACAGATTGACCTAAGCATTATTGTTCAATTTGTATGCAAATCTGGGAGACTTTTCGTGGTGGTGATTTATTACCTGATAATCGAGATTTAAATGTTCTGAAGCTTGCCTCGAAATCAAAGTTATTTTACAACTGATGCCTCGAGGTAGTTTGCTATCTAAATCTAATAATTCTTATGTTTGCTTTATGAGTTGTAATGTCGTTTCATAAAGAGAAGTACCTTCTATTTTAGATTTTATCCAAGCATAAAAGCTCATTTCAAAAATATCTTCTTCTTCGGGATTTAGTGTAATTAATGTGTTTTTGATTTTGTTTTTAAATTCAGTAGTTAGTGCGATTTCTGGTTTATGATAATATGCGATAGCTAGTTTTAGGAATTCTAATACTCGTGTTTCATTATTTTTTTTTAGATATCCACCGTGTTTCTTTTTAAAACTATGCATTCTAGACGCTACTAAGTCGATATGATCAAGCTCTATACGTAGTAAAATTTCTATTAAGTTTTTCTTGATCACCCAAGCGATTCCTGCTTTTTCGGTATACCAATGATCACTATGATAAAAATCATTAAGAATACCAAGAGCTTTTTTAAATAGAAGTTGTTGAAAATAATAGACAATAAGACTTAGTTGTAAATCTAGAACATACGAGATTTGATCTTTATGCTTATCGTAGTCAAAATTTTCTAATTTCAAAATGGCGGAAGTTGCATGATTGGTATAATTAAGGTTAAGAGATGCTAACAAGGTATACTGAGGGTAAAAACGTTTAAAATATTTATAGTTATGCTTTTTCATCTGCTGTAGCATTATCCCAAGATACTGTTGTGAGATTTTAAAGTTCTTATTTCTAAAATAAGAATTCGCTACATAGTATAAAATTTGAATATGATAAAACAGGTGTTTATCGATTACATTTTCTTTAATATCAATCTGCAAATAGGTTTCTTCTACAAACGGGAGTATGGTATGATACTCTCGGGTTACCTGAGCTGTTTTGTTAGTGATTTCAAGGATTTTAAATAATGATCTAAAGGTAAGATCCTGTGTGATCGATATCCCAAACTTTGATAAACTATTTTTTATAACAGGTACAACATCTCTTTTTTGTTGCATAAGTTCATGTTGTACAGTGGCATAAAATAGGTTTAGATTTTCTTCTTGTTGCAGGGATTCTTTATTGTTTTTAAAATTGATAAGTAATACATCTAGTGCTAAGGCAGGGTTAAGATGTGCGTATTGAATCAGGGTGTAGTAAATTTCATTGAGAATACTAAAAAGGGCATATGTTTTTGCCTTTTGTTCTGCTTTGGTAATGGTTTTAAAAGCAATCTTATATTGTTTTTGCTCAAAAAAAATTCTGCTAACTCTTAGCAATCTAATCGTTTCCATTTCTTCAGAAGTTTCTTCTTCAAAGCTTTTAGAAGCAATAAAATCAATTAAAGTATCATGTAGTCTTTTGCTCAATGCATGGTATGCTCCTTTAGACTTTTTTCCGTAAATCTGGATATCTAAATCTTTACCGACTGCTGTCGTATCAAGAAGTTTAAAAAGCTGAATGTTTTTGGTATCATTTCTTTTGTTCTTTTGACGAAGCAAGGCAACAAAGCTTCGTTTTTCTTCATCAGATAATGTCTGTATTATAGCAGAAATAGTACTCATTATATAGTAAGTATATTTTAAGTAAAAATACTATAATTGTTACTATAATTCATTTTTTAACTAAAATATATCGTAAGTTTTTTTAATAAATTGAATTTTGTATCAGAGTAGATCACTGCATATTTGTACTGTTCAAAACAAACAATTGAATTTTTATTTAATCATCAAAATCAATTATCATGAATTACAATTCTAATAGCGATGTATCTGAGAATACAACAATCGAAAATGTAGAAAAAAAAGTATATGACCAAAAGCCAACTCCGGCTTTTATATCAGCATCATGGGCTGCACTGTTTATAGGGATGGTGTCTTATTGTATCGGATTATGGAATGCGGGTATGTTACTTAATGAAAAAGGGTATTATTTTACAATCCTACTATTTGGATTGTTCTCCGCAGTATCTGTACAAAAAAGTGTGAGGGATAGATTAGAAGATATTCCTGTAACGGATATGTATTATGGGATCAGTTGGTTTACAACACTTATTTCTATTTTATTACTCATTATTGGTTTATGGAACGCCAATCTAGAGCTTAGTGAAAAAGGATTCTATGGAATGTCTTTTACCTTAAGTCTATTCGCTGCCATTGCAGTACAAAAAAATACAAGGGATAAGAGGTTTATAGAAAATAGTGATGAGTAAATCAAAAGGAGAGGTCTTAGGTGGGGGGCTTAAGATCTCTTGTTTTGATGATTAGAAAAGGCAGTCGTAGTATTGCGACTGCCTTTTTGTATTCATTATTATGTCTAAAAAAGTTAGGCTATCATAAACTAGAGTTAAATAGTTCATACAAAAGAAAAGGAAATGATTACAAAACTGGTTCATATCATTATTTATGAGTATTCCTATATACAGCTTTATGGGCTTACAGTCCTATATTTTTTTCTTCTGTATTATGGTATTGCTCCTATATTTAATAAGGTATGTATATGGTTAGAACATAAGGGGGTATTGCATAAAATTAGTATAAAGGAAGTTACAAAAAGACAAAAGAAAATGGAACAAATACATTCCTTAAAGTCAATTTTTATTTTTGGTTTTTCGATACTTCCGATATTGTATTTAGTGAGAATAAATCGTATCATATTTCTTCCGGATACGTTTATCAATAGTGTAGTAGGTATAGTATTGCTAACCATATGGAATGAAGTTCATTTTTTTGTAATTCATCGGATTATGCACATTCCATTTTTTATGAAATATGTACATAGAATACACCATAAGTCTGTGACTCCAACAGTGTATTCTGTATATAGTTTTCATTGGTTTGAAGCCTTATTATTAAGTACAGTTCCTATTACAATACTTCCTTTTTTGTCATTTTCTCCAATGGCTGTTTTTCTATATCCTTTAGTGAGTATACTATTAAATTACTCAGGGCATTGTAATTACAGATTCGGAAAAGGAAATGGAGCTGATTGGAAATTATTTGGTACTCGACATAATGCACATCATAGTAGCTTCAAAAAAAGTTATGGATTTGCTTCTGATGTCTTAGATAAATTAAGTGATAACATAAGCCAACGATGGCGATCTAAAAAATAAATAAATGAAAAATGTATATATAACAAGTTCTGGTATTTATTTACCAAACGAACCGGTTTCTAATGATCAAATAGAACAGTATTTAGGAAAGATTAACGGGCAAAAGAGTACGGTAAAAGATCGTATTTTAAAGCAAAATGGGATCAAGCAACGCTATTTTGCGATGAATACTAAGCAAGAAAGTACACACTCTAATGCGCAATTGGCAGTAAAAGCTATTGAGCAAGCGATCTCCAAAAGTACTCTTAATCATAAAGAAATAGAACTACTATCCACAGGAACAACTCAGGGAGATTTACCGGTACCTGGGTTTGCAAGTATGGTACATGGAGGGTTAGATTGGGGAACTTGCGAGGTAGCGAGTTTTCAGAGCGTGTGTGCCAGTAGTATGATGGCTTTAAAAAATGCGTATGTGCAAATAAAAGGAGAGGAAAAACAAAATGCAGTCTGTGTAGGGAGTGAATTTGCCAGTAGACTTTTTAAAGCTTCTAGATTTGAGGCTCAAAAGATAAAATCTGTTCCTTTTGATACCGAATTTTTGCGATGGATGCTATCTGATGGAGCTGGAGCATTAGTATTAGAAAATAAGAAGAGTACAAAAGGAATTTCTTTAAAAATAGAATGGGTTGATATTAAATCACATGCTAATACATTTCCTGTTTGTATGTATACGGGTAAAAATGATAATAAAAATGAATCAGACCTTACTTGGTTAGATTATCCTACTTATGAATCTGCATCAAAAGCTGGCGCTATTAATCTTAAACAGGATGTTCGATTGCTTACTAAGGTGGTACAAACTGGAGTAGGGCATTATTTTGAGCTGATTGATAAAGGAATGATTATCCCAGATGATATTGATTGGTTATGTTGTCATTACTCTTCAGAATATTTTAAGAAACCTATAAAAGAGCTGATGGAAAAAGGGGGAGGAAAAATTGCAGAAGAAAAATGGTTTAGTAATCTTACAAGTAAGGGAAATACTGGTGCAGCATCACTATTTATAATGTTAGAAGAGCTAATGTATTCTGGGGCATTAAAAGAAGGGCAATCCATATTATGTATGGTTCCCGAAAGTGGTCGATTTATCACCTCGTTTATGAAGTTAACTGTCGTGGGGCAGCATGATACCGAAAAAGAAGGGTATCCGATTAGAGAAATTAAAGCTCCAGAACTTAATATCAATTCTGATAACGTATCACAGTGGTTGGTTAGAAACCTTTCTCGAGTTTGGATAGATTTTGAAAGTAGCTTGTTAAAAGTGCCTATCGTAGAGAAGATACATAACAAAACATTGAGCATAGAAGATTATAAATTGCTTTTAATAGATTTAAGACAGCAGGTTATTGATGGGTCTCAGTGGATATCTAGAGCTGCTTCTACTATTGATATCGAGTTATTTGACCTTCGCTCTGCTTTTATAAAACATACTGCGGCAGAGCATAAGGATTATCAAATGCTGGAAGAAAACTTTAAAAACCTTGGAGAAGATATCTCAAAGATGCATTCTGGAGAAAAAAACATAGGCAGTTTAGGGCTTTCTTCTTTTATGTTTCAACAAGCTAGTAAGCCTAATCCGATAGATCTTTTGGGGGCGATGTTTATTATAGAAGGGATTGGTAAACGACTTGCAGCGTATTGGGGGGCTATGATCAAAGATCAGCTAAACTTAGATGATAATCAGGTTTCTTTCTTTACATATCATGGTATTGCAGACGAAAAACATTTCGAAAATTTAGAAAAAGCATTAAACCACCCTTTAATGCATATGGACTTGGCTAAGAGCATTGTAAAAACAGCAAAAACAACAGCGCTTTTATACGAGATACAATTAAAAGAACTAGGTAATTATTAATTAATACAGTAAACCGATGAAAAAAGATATATTCGAAATCGCCCAGCACGACAGTAGAGATCCTAATCCATGGTTAGCCTTGTACTTAGATAACAGTATCCCTATTAATGATACTACAAAAAGAGCTTTGATGTCTGATAATGACTCTAGATCTGCTAAATATTTACGCCCTTTACTTGTTTTTTGGTCAAAAATCACCATGTTTTTTATTCATGTATTAAAATTTTTCTTCCCCAAACTGTTTAACTCATCTAAGTTTTTACATACTATTTTGGCATGGGGTCTTAAGCATTTTGTTAGCCCAAATGCAAACTTGCTTATATTTAGACATTTTCATGTAGGAAGCGAAATTTTACAATTCATCGCAGGAAATATTAAAGGAGTTGATGTAAAAACAAGCCCTTTAACGCCAAAAAATTTTGATGATGTAAAGGATGATTTATTTCTTAATCACGACCTTAATTTATTCAACTTTGTCATTAATCTAAACAGTGAGTTAAAGGAAAAAGGAGCGATTATTAGTTATGTTGAAACGTTAAATACAACGATGATTTCTGAAGATCAGTTTGATCATATTGAGTTTCCTAATAAGTGGACTAATATTTTAGATTTGAGATCAGCGATAGAGCTTTTTACTCCTTTTTATCAACTTTTTTTAACTGCTAATGATTTTGTTAGAGCTTCTAACTCCTTACAACTAGATGAAACTATTGCGGTTTATGTTTCTCAAATACTAGGAACCCCAGGACATTTAGGATTAGTAAACAACAAGCATCCTATGGTGCCCAGAAGCACTTATTCTGCGGCATATCATCTGGTATTACATGGTTTGGCAGCAGAAACATTACATGAGGTCTTAGTTACTATTAAAAAAAAGGATGCTAGTGATGGGATTATGGTTCCAAAAAAAGAACCTGTATAAGAATTATTATAAACTACCCCGTCTGTTTGCAACGGGGTAGTTCATTTAATTAAAGAGGGGCAAATACTGCGTTTTTTATCCTTTATTTATAGGTTTTTTTGATATAAGAACAGTTCCCATTGTTGGTAAGTATTTATTTTTTCCAATTTTGAAGTCGATCTATGTATAAATATTTTTCGATAAATTTCCTATGTTCAGTACTAGTCATTTTTTCTACTAAATTCAGGGCAGAAATGTAGCTTGTTAAGTTTCCATTTGATGAACTAAATTTTCCGTCTTCAACAAAGGTTACCAAACTATCATTTTGAACTTTTAAATTAGGGTACTGTTTCTGTAACTGTTTTCCACCGCCAATATAGGTAACGATTTTATGCCCGTCTGCAATTCCTGACTTTCCAATAAGTTGTGCACCTGCACAATTACTTACTATATATTTGGTTTCTTTGTTTTTCTTTTTAATAAAATCTATCATTTGCTTATTATGGACTTGTGCGTACATATCATAACCGCTAGGAACAAATAAAGCGGTTAATTTTGGGCAATTCTTAAAAGTGTAGTCAGGAATAAATCTCATGCCTTCTTCGGTTGTGATTGGGTTTTCTGTTTCTGCTACGGTTATTACATTAAAAAGTTGGTTTCCGTTTTCATTTGGTTTCCCAAAAACGTCTGATGTTGCTATGACTTCTCCTTGCAAAACACCATTAAACATAAGAAGACCTATTGTTGGTAATTCTGATTTAAACGGTTTTAAATGTTTTGTTAGTGTGTCAGATTGCACTTCTACGTGACTGTTATGATTAATCTTAAGGTTGGTTTTTGATTTTTTGGTAGTACAGCTAATAAAAATAGTAACCAATAATAGTGTTGTAATATTCTTTAAATTTTTCATATCCATGTTTTATTTATTATTTCTTTCGGTTGAATTATCATTCTAAAATAGGAGGCTTTATATATGTAATAATCTAGCCAGTTGTTTAGCGTTCTTATTTTGTTTTCTTCAGGAATAATTTTTTCAATAGAATCAAGCCAAAAATGAATGGTTTTTAATTTTTGTTGGATTTTCTGAAACGGATAACTTATTGCTGATCGTTTGATAAAACTTGTGGATCTCTGATAGATTAAAGGTGGAAAGAAATTATAGTTGTTACTGTTAACCAAAACAATCTGGTAATCTGTAGGATTACCTAATCTTTTTATAAGTTCCAAACCTGCAAAACTTCCTCTGATTACAACAAGCTTTTTAATGCTTTTCATAATTAAGTTTACCCTTTGTTTAATATAAAACAAAGGTGAGTAAATCAATTGTAGTAAAAATTAAACTGGTTTAAGAAAGTTATTTTCTTTTAATTTCGCTCAAATATTCTGGAGTCAAACCAAGAAAACTTGCTAAAAGATATTGTGGCACACGTTGTACAAATTCTGGAAAATTATCTCGAAACCTAAAAAATAGTTCTTCTTTAGAAAAGCTGTTTATATATTTAAAACGCATTAATGCAGCACCATAAGCCGTTTCGTAAATAGTCCTAAAATATTTTTCCATTTTAGGGAATGTATCTAATAGCTCTTGATATTTAGAAAAAGAGATTGATACGATTTTTGAATTCTCGACTGTTTCAATGTAAAAATTAGATTGATTTTGGTTTTGAAATGCTAAAAAATCGGTTAACCACCAATGCTCTATAGCAAATTGTGAGGTTTTTTGGTTTCCTAAATTATCAATGAAATATAATTGCAAGCACCCTTTTAGAACAAAAAACAACTTGTTACATTGTTTTCCAGCAAGAAGCAATGTCTCTTTTTTATGATAAGAATGGTAATCAAAAAAGAGTACGATTTCAGATAATTCTTCTTCTGAAAAGGTTACATAAGTTTTTATATGATTTATTAATATACTATTAGTCATTTGTATAAATTATCTCCAATGTCTCAGGTATTAATACACTAAGCTTGGGTTTAAGCATCAAAACCAGTATTAATTATAGTCCTTGTTACCAGCTGGCTATAGTTTGTTCTCATATTCCTCCAGCTTTTTCCATATTTCAATAAATTCTTTTATCCCGTCTTTTTCAAGGTCAGTGTTTACGATAAGAATTTTACCTATTTTCGTTTTGGTATTAAAAAACATATAAGCTGCTACTCCTGGGTCTCCTCCTGTATGGCCTATTTGTCCTTGTGCTGAAATCCCCATAAAAAGCCCCATATTATATTCATCATTATAAACTCCATTATTTCTTTCTTTATAATTTTTATCTGTCAAATAGGCTTTAAATAATTTTTTATAGCTCTCGCTAGTTAGGATTTTTCCATTTCCATTATAACCAGAAATTAATTCAGTAAGGTATTTTCCTAAATCATTCGATGAAGTAATCAAACCTCCGTCGGGATAATTAACTAATTGGTAAGGGGCTAATTCGGTTTTTTTATTCGAATAAAGTTTTGAGTAGTTTAATAAGTTTATTTCGTTTAAAAACCAACCAGAATTAGACATTTCTAATGGTTTAAAAATATACTTTTTTGTAAATTTATTAAAAGATTCTCCAGTTGCATTTTCTATCACAAAAGCAGCTAATCCAGCAGCAATATTTGAGTACTCAAAAGTTGTTCCTGGTTCTTTTTTTAGAAAAGCATTCTTTTTGTACCACTTCCCTCCTCTATATAAAATGTTTTTTAAAAATACATCATAAGTCATCATCTCATCAGGATTACGGAAGTTGCTATTTACTTTAGTTATTCCATTATTTTTTTTTCTTAAAACGTATCCATTCTTTTCGTATCTCGATGGGTCTTTTATACTTGAGGTATGTGTTGCTAATTGTCGGATGGTTATTGGTGTGTTTGAAAAATTTGGGTTGATTACTTTAAAAGGTAAATATTTGTTTATGGGTTCATCTAAATTTAGCTTACCTAATTCTTGAGCTTTTAACAATGCAATACCAATAAAGGTTTTAGAAATAGAAGCAATATTCTGAATAGTATTTTCTGTATATTTTTTGCTACTCTTTCGATTAGAATATCCTAGACCTTTTTTGAATAATATTCCACCCTGATTGACAATAGCAACAGAGAAACCATTAATATGGTCTTGTGAATAAATCTGTTCTAATTCTTTAGTTAGTTTTTTAGTAATCGAATCATTTGTTTGGCTATAGCCTTGATATAATAAAATATTCAATAGTATTAAGGTACTTAGTTTTCTCATTTGATTTATAAACTTTATATTGAGTGTACTGTTCGTTAAGGGACATGGTTTACACAAGTTAAAGATTAGAGTTTACACTAAATTAGTTTCTATTCTTGTTGATTCTTTATCAGATTTCTTTAATCAAAGAAACCTAAAAATACATTTCTATAAAATACTTTCCAAATACTATTTCCAATATGTTCAATAGCAATATATTTCCCTTTCAAACCCGCCAATATACACATCCAATAACATGATTATTTTCAGACACTTAGATCAGTAATTCACTAATCAGAGAAGATGTCTATTGATTCTGTTATGGATGAATTTTTAATTTGTTGAGAATCAAATTCTTTTAAATGCATTCTCTTGGATTGTGGTTTGGTTTAATGCCCTACAACAGTCTCGTATAGGAATAGTAATGGATTACAAGGAACTACTTTTTGGATAACAATATACTTCAATTAAATGAAAAAACGATTTGGGATAGTACCCAAACCGCTATTGCTTATACAGCGTGTTGACGGTAGTTTTTACTTATTCCGCTTTTTTCCACAATGGTCCAACTAAAATTAGAATTAGAGCAATGTTTGTTATTGAATTGCTTATATTTCCTGAAAGTATGCAACTCAAACTATCGATTACGAACCAAGTTATTAAACTAATCACGACGGCTTTCCTAATCGGTTCAGGTTCTCGTTCGTAAATGTCTGATAAAAACCAAATCAGGACTGCCCATCCAAACATTACTCCACCTAAAATTGCTGAAAGGAAGATTGTAGTTGAGGCATCATAATTCTGAAGTCTGTCGAGTGGCCATTCTGAAAGGTCTAAAACTACTTCAATAGGTTTTCTAAATAATTTTACTGAGCCAATTGAGAAAAGTAGCGCGTAAACTGAAATGGCTATGGCAGAGGTTTTAAGCCATGTTTTATGAATTTGTTTTGTCATACTATTGATATTTTGTTTTAAACAAAGTTATCAATGAGAACATTAAAATTTTAGTCGGTAGCGTGCAATTGTCCTACAATTTGTTTTGTCACTTGTCCTAAATCATTGAAGTAATTGATAAGGTATTCACGATTAAGATTTTCCTCATTAATTCGCATATAAAAATCATCAGTAGCAATTTTAAACACCCCTTCTAACTGGGTTTGCGATAGATTATGATTTATATCTTTCGCCCAAAGCATTACGGCGTAATTTCCAAGTATGTAGTTAGATTTTTCAAGAGCTTCTTTAATTCGGATATTTTTGCGATTAATTCTTAGTTGACGGTGAAACAATAAATCGGTTTTGTGCTCAATCAAGATATTAATCAAATCTGGGTGTAGTTGTATACATTCTTTTTCTTTTTTAGCGAGCACTCTACATCTTTCAAAATGATAATCTAAAAGGTCAGCAATAAAGCATTCAAGATCTGCAAAATAGTGATAAAATGAGGATTTGTTAATTCCAACCGTTCTTGCAAGTTGTTCTACTTTTAGTCCACTAAAACCATAGACAGAGCATATTTTGTAACCTGTCGTTATCCATAAACTCTGTTTTTTCATTATGCCGTTTGTTTTGTTCAAATTCTGACTAAAGTCAATTTTGTTTATTGGTTATTAGATTGTTAGTAAAACCTAAATCGTCAGGTTTTAAGTTAAATTTATCGATTTGTTTTTTAATTCTTTTGATAAGTCTAAGTTTTCTTTTACAATGGTACTCGCCAACTAAACCATTACTATTGTATGAAAATTGTTGCTATAATTCTTTTCATTTCTTTGTTTGTATTTGAAGTTAAAATAATATTTAAATTTTATTAGTTTTTTCATGTTGTTCTGACTAACGTCAATTTTACTTATTGAAAATCAGGGAGTTTTAAATTCAAGATCTTCTGGTTTGATGTCAAATTTATCAATTTGTTTTTTAATTCTTTTGACGAGTCCAAGTTTTCTTTTTTGGTCAAGGTATAAGTATCCTTCTGGATTTTGATATGGTTTAGCCTTGACAATCATATTCCAGATAATTATAGCAAGTTTTCTAGCAGTTGCTGTAATAGCTGAGACTCTTCCTTTTCTAAAATTTATTCTGTGGAAAAAATCTCTAAGCGGAGTACTATCTTTTAAATTTCCAATCGCATTTGCAGCATTTCTTAGAGCTATTTTGAGTCTACTACTTCCTTTACCTATTTTACTGGATAATACTTTTCCTCCACTTACTTTGTTATTAGGGGCTAATCTGAGCCAAGATGTAAAATGTTTAGCTGTTTTAAACTTATGAATACCTTCATATCCAATTTCACTCATTATGGTGAGTGCTGTATTGTAACTCGTTCCTTCTATTGCTAATAAATCTATTCCTTTGAAGATTTGATAAGATTTAAGATTGATATCAATATTTTTTGGAGTGTTTTTATTGATTCTTTTATGCTTTTTCTTATCTATATGATGCTCTTTTTTTTCAGGATCTTTACCAATGATGTCATCAATTTTCAAAGCTATTTGATCATCACATTTTCTAATTTTTTCTTGTAAATAGTTATATGTATCCAATTCATCATTTAATGCGTACAAATAATCATTTCTTCGGTTTGTGTGTAAAGCTTTAGCTATTTCTTCTTCACTTTTTCTACAGTTATAATGTCTTAAACTAGCTAGTTTTTTAGGATCTGTTTCTCCCAAACAAATAGCTGTAATAATTTTCAATCCTGTAAGTCCTACAATATCTTTCACTACAACATCTAATCTTATATTCATAAGCCTTAGATATTTTTGCATTTTTTTTGATGAAGCAGCAGCTTGCTGGATTAGGTTTAAACGATGTCTGGTAAAAGTTCTTAATATTTCTGTGTCTTCATCGGGTAAGAAGCTTGAAGAAAGTAATCCCAAAGCATGCAATTTTTGTATCCATTGGCAATCAATTACATCTGTCTTTTTTCCTTTTATATTTTTGGTAAACTTTCCATTACAAAGAGTAACTTCAAATCCATTGGCAATTAAAACAGCGTGTAAGTTTTGCCAATAATTACCTGTACTTTCCATAGCTACTGAGGTAATCTTATGTTCTCTAAGCCAATCTGCTAGAGCGTATAAATCTTCATTATATACTCCAAATTCTTTAATATCAGACTTTTTTTGACCCACGGCTACCCAATGACTACGACTACCAATATCAATACCAGCAGCATTTTTGTTTACGATTTCTAATGTCATTTGTTGTTCCATAACTTACGATTTTAAAAGCTCTAAGGAAATGTGCTTTAGGCAAAAAGAAATATTCTGAACGGGGTCCTAAGATTTAGGCCGCCAATGTACTAAATGGCAAACATTTCAACCAGGATTGCGCACGTGCTTACACAAAGTAGCAACACTTTAAAAAACGGCCTTACAAAGAGCTTAAATTATTTAGAGTGTAAAAATAAGACTTCGTTAGCATAGTACTAAAGGGTTTTCGGAGCTATGAGGGATTGCATACAACGCTTGAGCTATGGTTTGTTGTGGAAAAACCCGCAGGATTCTTTCCGCTGAAGCCTAAAGATACTAAATAAGTGTTGAGTTTTTTAATCGGAATTTAATAGCAATGAATTATAGCCATTGTGTCTGTTACACAACTCATAAAAATGTTAAAAGAACTACAATTTATGTTTTTAAAAGCTCGTATTCAATTGATTTAAAACACTAGTTGTTTTATAATCATTTAAAAAAAACATTGGTTTATTCAGCAATATGGGTTGTGTAACAATTACCATTGTTGGCATTTCTTTTTTTATTTTAATTTGGGTGTCCTATTAAATAAATTTTCTCAGAATCTCCTTTTATAATTCCTTTTTTCCAAGTGTAATTTTCGTTTCCTAAATCTTTTAGTAAAATATCTAAATCTTCCATTCGATAAATTCTACCGCTGGTAATGACAGCATCCCATGCGAAGCATATTGGAATAATTGGAATTAAATATGTAAATATAACTTGTTTTAAGGTTAACGGTTTTACAAGAGGTGTAATGAATAAGCATAGTATCATACTTAAGGGTATGAAAAACCACCACAAAACAATAGGGAATTTCTTGTTTATTTCCATAATGCAAATTGGTTGTTTTCTTTTTTGAACTTCAACCAAAATTCTTTTTGCTAATTCTGGTTTCATATGGTGAAAACTCCCAATCATAGTCAATATCCCTTCAATATTGTCGTCAAGATTTGTTGCATCTAAAGGAGTGGTTCTGTAACTTACAGAATTGTTGGTTTGGTTTATTTTTTTTGCAGCATCTAGATTTGGGTATAAATCAGATAAAATTAATTCTACATTTTTGATTTTATGAACATATTTTAATTGAGAAACAACGTCTAACATAGCTCCTCCACTCCCAGAACATAAGTCAACAATTTTAGTAATCTTTGTTTGCTCAATTAAATCACTAAGCAACTTAGCCATATCTTGGCTTGTCTTAAATTTTTTATGCATAACCATAATCAATCGGGTCATGCAAATCCTAATCCAATTAGGAAACCACTTTAAATCTTCAAATTCAAATAAATGTATTCTTTTCATTTTTTTTGGATGCAATTGTTTTGTCATCAAATAGGTTGACCATTTTTGATGTTTTAAATGGTTAAAAATTCTAGTTGTTTTTTGTTTTTCCGATACGATTTTGTATTAATGCTAACGTCTCATCTCATATAAGAAAGGTAGCAAATTAAGATTGAATTTCTGATAGGAAATTCAGTTGCAATGGTCTATACACGGTGTGCTTGTTGCACAAGTTAACAAAAATACAAGATAAGATTAACTGATTGTCTGTCCATTAGTTTTATCTTGAGTTATGCAAGGTAAGAAAATATATCAAGAGAAGCTTTTTAATGATTTTAAACTTAGTGCTCGTATTCCTGAAGAGAATTTTTATTATCGTTTAAAAGGAGTTCTGAACTTAGGTTTTTATATCGTAGCACTATACAGTAGAACCTGTCTTTGGCACACTAACTCAATTTATGGGGCTAAGAAAGATCAATACTATAGGAATATAACAAGCAAACAAAGTCATGCACTTGTCACTTGTCTGCTATTGCTTATATCCTGAAAAAGTACTTGAAATTCATCCATAAAAAAGTAAAAAGTGAGGCCGCTACATCTGTTTTTCTTGAATCGATACTAATTGCCTTTTTGAATCTATTTAACCGCTAAATAAAGAACATGAAAATCTCATTCTAATACCGGGAAAAAGAAATAAAGCCTCTTTAGAGAGGCTTATCTGAAGTCGTTATATTCTAAATTATAGGCTTGTGTAACGGTTACCGGTGTTGGCATTAGTTTTATCTATTCCGTTATATACATTCGGGTTATGTTTCTCCATATAAATTTTAGGATTAGGTATTTCTGTAAAACCAAATTTTTTATAAAGCCATTCAGCTGTATCAGTTAATAAAATCCAGCGTCTTAATCCCTGAAGATTAGGGTGTTCCATTATTTCATTTATCAGCCACTTACTTAACCCCTTTCCTCTATACTCCTTTAGAACATAAACATCTCCTAAATATGCAATAGTTGAATAGTCTGAAATTATTCTAGCAAAGCCAATTTGCTTGTTTTTGTAATAAAGCCCAAAATTCAAAGAGTTTTCAATCGATGTTTTCAAAGTATTGATTGGAATTCCGTTAGCCCAATCAGTTTCGTTTGCAAGGAATTTGTGAATGCTCAAAATATCTAATTTATCCTTGTCAGTTGAAATGGTATAATCATTTCTATTAGCCTCTCTAATTTTCATTTCAGTTTTCTTAATTAATGTCAACGGTTTTGTGTATGAGTAGTAGCGTGGGTTATCACTTAACTCTGCAATTACACACCAAACTGAAAATCCTCGGGGATTTTCAGAAGTAGACGAGAACTAGCAATTACTTATAGTCATTGTTGTATAACCTTTTTATTTATTACGCTTTTCAATTTTTTTAGCCATTATAATTATTTCTCTATTAATTTTTTCGGCATTTTCTTTTTTTGTAATTATAGAGCCGTGACTTGCATCAATAACAAATTGCTGTCCATTAGTAGATAATTCTTTTAGTTCTTTTTGCATATCGAACCATAATTGAACTTGTTCATCTGGATCAATCCCACTATTTCTATATCTTTCTTTTTGACGTTCCTCATACTGTTCAGTTGCAGTAAAAACTAAAACAGGTAATGAATCTAAACTACTTGACCTTCCTGCTCTTAAAAAAATATCATCATTAATACTATTTTCTTTAAGATTCCTACGATAAACTTTACCTGAAGAACTAGCTAGATTAAAATTACGGATATGACATTCTTGAGGTAAGCCATCATTTTTAGGTTTTGGACTTACAATTTTATTATATACTCCTCTTAACCCTAAATCTGAAAGAACTGCAATAATTTTAAAAAAGTTAATTTGACTATTAGGAATCAATTCTTTTTGTTCTAATCGTTTCCATTGTTCAGGATGACTCGAATCTAGGAACACCATTCCTATTACTTCATTTGGATATAAATCTCTGAATATTCGAGTGTAGACTCCGCCCATAGAGTGACCCACCAAAATATAAGGTGGTTTTTCTCCGCTTTTTTCAAGTAATTCGTGCAATTGGTAGGCATAAAATTCTGATGTAATACTGTCTTTACTTGATTCACTAAACCATTTTCCTTCTCTATCATAACGTACAACTCTCATATTTTTCTTTAATCCTTCAGCAATCCAATGAAGCATATCTGTATGACTATTTGCACCAGCTTCAAGAATAACGGTTGGGAAATTATTTTTTTTACCTTCTGCTCTTATATGAAGTTCAGTGCCATTGACATCAACTAATTTACCGGGTGGAACAGGTTTTGAACTAAACAATCGATAGCCTAATCCCGATACTATAACTAGTAATAAAATGCTGCCAATAAATTTTCCAATCCATTTAATAATTTTTAGGATTATTTTCATATCATTTTTTAAATGTTATACAACGTTTAATATTATGTGTCGTAGCTGGGCAAAATGTCACCTTATTTTTTGGTTTTTCTGGGCATTGGTTGCTAACTTTTAATTTATGTAAGCATTGTGCCTTAACAAAGATACAATAACCATTCGATTCATCACTTAGCTTCTATTATCACATATATACGTTGTATCTGTTGCACAAGTTCACAAAAATACAATATAAGATTAACGGATTATGTCTCTATTCGTTTTTATTTTTAGTTATGCAAGGCAAGAAAATATATCAAGAGAAGCTTTTTAATGATTTTAAACTTAGTGCTCGTATTCCTGAAGAGAATTTTTATTATCGTTTAAAAGGAGTTTTGAACTTAGGTTTTTTATATCGTAGCACTATACAGTAGAACCTGTCTTTGGCACACTAACTCAATTTATGGGGCTAAGAAAGATCAATACTATAGGAATATAACAAGCAAACAAAGTCATGCACTTGTCACTTGTCTGCTATTGCTTATATCCTGAAAAAGTACTTGAAATTCATCCATAAAAAAGTAAAAAGTGAGGCCGCTACATCTGTTTTTCTTGAATCGATACTAATTGCCTTTTTGAATCTATTTAACCGCTAAATAAAGAACATGAAAATCTCATTCTAATACCGGGAAAAAGAAATAAAGCCTCTTTAGAGAGGCTTATCTGAAGTCGTTATATTCTAAATTATAGGCTTGTGTAACAGTTACCGGTGTTGGCATTAGTTTTATCTATTCCGTTATATACATTCGGGTTATGTTTCTCCATATAAATTTTAGGATTAGGTATTTCTGTAAAACCAAACTTTTTATAAAGCCATTCAGCTGTATCAGTTAATAAAATCCAGCGTCTTAACCCCTGAAGATTAGGGTGTTCCATTATTTCATTTATCAGCCACTTACTTAACCCCTTTCCTCTATACTCCTTTAGAACATAAACATCTCCTAAATATGCAATAGTTGAATAGTCTGAAATTATTCTAGCAAAGCCAATTTGCTTGTTTTTGTAATAAAGCCCAAAATTCAAAGAGTTTTCAATTGATGTTTTCAAAGTATTGATTGGAATTCCGTTAGCCCAATCAGTTTCGTTTGCAAGGAATTTGTGAATGCTCAAAATATCTAATTTATCCTTGTCAGTTGAAATGGTATAATCATTTCTATTAGCCTCTCTAATTTTCATTTCAGTTTTCTTAATTAATGTCAATGGTTTTGTGTATGAGTAGTAGCGGATTTTTACTCACAAAACTTTCAGTTTTTCATTAACCTTTGTTTTATGTTTATACTTTCGTTTTAGCGATTAAACCGCTATTGCTTATACACCGTGTTGGCATTAGTTATTTCCATTTTTAACGCCTTTTCAAATGATTTCACAGATTTAGTTATATCATTTTTTGTAGTAGCCCAAGAGCATATACTAACTCGCATTACTTTTTTGCCAAACCACACCGATCCTCCTAACCAACACTCTCTCAACATTTGAATATTACTTAACACTTGTTCCGTAATTTTATCAGAGTCACATCTAACAATAACTTGATTAAACACAATGTTATTTTCAACGTAGAAGCCTTTTATTTTTTCGATTTCTTCAGCAAACTGTTTGGCTCTTTGATGCATTGTTAAAATCATTTCATCAATTCCGCTCTTCCCTAGGTACTTCATTATAGACCATAATTCGATTATTCTAGCTCTTCGAGACATTTCAGGTGTATAAAACATACCATCTCTTTTGGTACTTTCTATAATATAACTACCAGACATATGTAGTGCAGATGTCATTGCTTCTTGGTCTGCACACAGTACGATTCCACAATCGTAAGGTGTATTTAATGTTTTGTGTCCATCTACAGCCCAAGAGGTAGCATTCTCTATTCCTTTAGTTAAATAGTTCAATTTATCTACAGCCTCAGCCCACAAACCGAATGCACCATCAATATGAATCCAAGTATTGTTTTTTTTTGCTTTTTCACATATACTTTCAAAATCATCAAATGCTCCGCTGTTTACATTACCTGCCTGAAGAATTAAAATAGTATTTTCATCTAATTCAGGAATTAATTCAGGTATGATTCTACCTTGATTATCTACATCTATCCATTCTATATTTTCTGTTCCTAAACCTAATATTCCAATTGCCTTTAAAACCGTGGAATGTGCTTGTTTACTAGTTACAATTCTTATTTTAGGTGAATTTCTAAGTCCCTTTTCGTTTATATTCCAATTGTTCCTTTGTAGGATACGATATCTCGCAGCAGCCAAGCCACATAAATTAGCTGTAGATGTTCCACTTACAAACCCAGCAGAAGTATGTTTAGGCAAATTAAATAAATCTATAAGCCATTTCTCTACAACAGATTCTAATTTACTACCGATAGGTGAGAGGATGTTCATTGCTGGTGCTTGATCCCAATAAGTCCCTAGGCTTTTAGCTGCTAAACCTACTGGAACTGCACTCCCACACACAAATCCAAAATATCTGCCACCTAATGTTGCGGTTGTTGCAGGGTTACCATAGGTGTTTAGCTGCTCTATTACGTTTTTAGCACTTGTAGAGCTAGTAGGTAGTTCTTCATCAAATATCGATAAATTTTCGATGGCTTTTTCTGTTGGATAAACATTTCGGTCAAAAATATTTTCTAAATACTCAAGGACATATTTTTGTGATTGGTTAAATAGTTCTTTATCTCTAATTTCTAAGAACATTTTATTCTGAACATCATTCATAATATGCTTTGTTTAATTGATTTTAACTCCTTGAATCAAAATTGTAGATTGAATAGATTGTTTCTTCAGATGAAGAAAGCTCTTTCGTTCCTCATCTTTTTTGAAATTATCAAAATCTTTTTGATTCGTAAATTCAACAAGATGAATTTCGTAAGGTATTTTAATGTTGTGCTCTATTACCGTATTTTCTTTTGGTCGGATTCGTAAGGTTAGCCGTCCGTTGTATTTTGAAATAATAGGAATGGCTAATTCTTCAAATTCATGAAATATTTCTTCCTTTCCTTCATTTACATATATCAGTTGTGTTAAGTATATCATTTGAGTGTTTTTCTAGAATTAATTTTTTTTGAAAAAATAATAAAAATAAGCATTCTTTTTTTTCGCTATTAAAGAGCGGGAAACACTTTCGTATTTGGTATTCTCATTCCAATCAATCATTGAAACAATTAACGAGTTTTCAAGTGTTAACTCTATAAATATTGACGAAGGTCTTTTTTTCTCCAATAGATTGCTACCAAAACATCCTTTAATGCTAAAATTGCTGAAGCCGATATTTTTTTGTTTAAGCTCAAATGTTTGTTTTAATGAATGTAACGGCTCTTGTATGGTGCGTTTGCATCTCGAAGGGAGCATATGCATTATACAAGAGCCGTTATTAAGCTTTTTATTTTTTAGATTCTAGAAGTTTTTCAACAAGAGATTTTAATTCTTCAATTTCTTTTTGTTGTTGAATTGTATAAAGCGTTAATTCCTCTATCTTTTGTAGTAATTTAGAATCCATTTCTCCTAAAAAAATTCCATTTTCTACAACTTCTTTTGCACTCGGAATATCTTTTAAATGCCCCTTTTCTTTTATATGATTTTCAACTTCTAAAAGAGTAGGTAATTTATAATTGTCATAGAAAACGAAATCAGACCACTCTGTTTCTACTTTTATTTCTTTTGCTCTTATATTTCCATTGACAGCTAATTTCCAAGAACCGGGGTTATAAGTTCCAATGCCTACATTTCCTCCATTTATAGTAAATCTATCTGCCCCATTTTCTAAATTTAATCTGAAATTTGTAAGGTCAGGATTGAAACCTATATAAGCTTTTCTTTGATTTGAACTATTTAACCATTGTGTATAAAGCCAATTATTATCTAATGTCTTAAAAGAAGCTATTGCGTCGCCTGAACTTTGAACTAATAGAGGTTCATTGATTATATGATTTTGGCCTAAAGTAACTAAACTAATTCCTAGCATAAATGTGAAAATTGTTTCTTTCATTTTGTTTTTAGTTTTTTTGATTATTTTGAATTCTGACTAACGTCAATTTTACTTATTGAAAATCAGGGAGTTTTAAATTCAAGATCTTCTGGTTTGATGTCAAATTTATCAATTTGTTTTTTAATTCTTTTGACGAGTCCAAGTTTTCTTTTTTGGTCAAGGTATAAGTATCCTTCTGGATTTTGATATGGTTTAGCCTTGACAATCATATTCCAGATAATTATAGCAAGTTTTCTAGCAGTTGCTGTAATAGCTGAGACTCTTCCTTTTCTAAAATTTATTCTGTGGAAAAAATCTCTAAGCGGAGTACTATCTTTTAAATTTCCAATCGCATTTGCAGCATTTCTTAGAGCTATTTTGAGTCTACTACTTCCTTTACCTATTTTACTGGATAATACTTTTCCTCCACTTACTTTGTTATTAGGGGCTAATCTGAGCCAAGATGTAAAATGTTTAGCTGTTTTAAACTTATGAATACCTTCATATCCAATTTCACTCATTATGGTGAGTGCTGTATTGTAACTCGTTCCTTCTATTGCTAATAAATCTATTCCTTTGAAGATTTGATAAGATTTAAGATTGATATCAATATTTTTTGGAGTGTTTTTATTGATTCTTTTATGCTTTTTCTTATCTATATGATGCTCTTTTTTTTCAGGATCTTTACCAATGATGTCATCAATTTTCAAAGCTATTTGATCATCACATTTTCTAATTTTTTCTTGTAAATAGTTATATGTATCCAATTCATCATTTAATGCGTACAAATAATCATTTCTTCGGTTTGTGTGTAAAGCTTTAGCTATTTCTTCTTCACTTTTTCTACAGTTATAATGTCTTAAACTAGCTAGTTTTTTAGGATCTGTTTCTCCCAAACAAATAGCTGTAATAATTTTCAATCCTGTAAGTCCTACAATATCTTTCACTACAACATCTAATCTTATATTCATAAGCCTTAGATATTTTTGCATTTTTTTTGATGAAGCAGCAGCTTGCTGGATTAGGTTTAAACGATGTCTGGTAAAAGTTCTTAATATTTCTGTGTCTTCATCGGGTAAGAAGCTTGAAGAAAGTAATCCCAAAGCATGCAATTTTTGTATCCATTGGCAATCAATTACATCTGTCTTTTTTCCTTTTATATTTTTGGTAAACTTTCCATTACAAAGAGTAACTTCAAATCCATTGGCAATTAAAACAGCGTGTAAGTTTTGCCAATAATTACCTGTACTTTCCATAGCTACTGAGGTAATCTTATGTTCTCTAAGCCAATCTGCTAGAGCGTATAAATCTTCATTATATACTCCAAATTCTTTAATATCAGACTTTTTTTGACCGACGGCTACCCAATGACTACGACTACCAATATCAATACCAGCAGCATTTTTGTTTACGATTTCTAATGTCATTTGTTGTTCCATAACTTACGATTTTAAAAGCTCTAAGGAAATGTGCTTTAGGCAAAAAGAAATATTCTGAACGGGGTCCTAAGATTTAGGCCGCCAATGTACTAAATGGCAAACATTTCAACCAGGATTGCGCACGTGCTTACACAAAGTAGCAACACTTTAAAAAACGGCCTTACAAAGAGCTTAAATTATTTAGAGTGTAAAAATAAGACTTCGTTAGCATAGTACTAAAGGGTTTTCGGAGCTATGAGGGATTGCTTATAACGTTTAATATATGTGTCGTAGCTGGGCAAAATGTTACCCTAATTTTCGATTTTTCTGCGCATTGATTGCTAATTTTAACTTTTTGCAAGTATTGTGCCTTACCAAAAATACAATAACCTTTTGATTTATCCCTTAGCTACTATGACATCATACTTGGTGTTGTAAACGGTTTTTAATACGGCTCATAAATTATTTTGGTAATTCCATCTGGGTTTTCTTCTACTAGATTCGCACCATTTTTATAGAAAGTAAATATTTGTCCTCGTTCTTCTAAATAACGAATTTGGTATTTATTATCTCCCAAATTTTTCCAATTCCACCCTAATTCAAATAGGATGTTTTGACATTCTTCAGGGAAATTGTCAGATATTATCCTACCTCCTTCTATCCAGTTATCAGCTTTGTACTCAACATAGATAAATGATTTACAAATTTCCAAATCAATTATTTGATTAGATTCATATTTTTCAATTGCTTTCCATTTTCCAATTATTATATCATTGTTATTGTCCGAATCGTCATTGGAACAAGAAATTAGAATGAAAATCCCAGTTAGAAAAGCTATGGGGAGTTTTAATTTATGCATTTATTTATTTCGTTAAAATTGTTTACAACGTTTCTTGTATGTGTTGTAGCAGAGCAAAATGTTACCCTATTTTCCGGTTTTTCTTGCGCATTGGTTGCTAACTTTTACTTTTTGCAAGTATTGCGCCTTACCAAAAATACAACAACCTTTCGATTCATCACTTTGCTGCTATGATACATATATCGCATTGTAGCCAGTTAATTATTCTTTAAACTGTCTATAATTCGTTTATCTTTTTTTATTTCTTTTTCGAAATATTTTTTTTGCAATTTCAAACTATCCTGTTTTGCGTCCAAATTCGAATTCAGTTTTTTAAACTTTTCTTGAACTCCAATTGACATATAATAAGAATGAATAATAGCCTTAATTTCAAATTTTAGATTGAAAATTGTTCTGTCTTCATTTAAATATAGATTTACAATTTTTTCCTTTTCTTGTCCATCGTTAATTGAATTAAGGAATTCAATCAATATTTTTTTCTCTCATTATATGACAACTTTGGAATTTCAATTATTTCATTATCATCATTTTCTATCCTTTGTATACGACTTACAAGACTGTTCTGATTTTGTTGCGAATAAGTTGTGGTAGTATTTTTTGCTACTTCAAAATTATCATCAAACATAAAATAATCAGCAGCTAAAACAGAAAAGAATTCATCATTTTTTTTGTCTAGATAGAATATTTCATTTAGACTAAAAGGTGATTGAGATATTCCAATTCTTAGCCAATTTAAGATTTAATTTTCTGATGTCATTATAATTACTGGTAACGGTCTCGGCTATGAGTATGTGCGTGGGTTAGCACCAACTTTTGCAAGTACGTACCAAATTGGAAATTCCGCAGAAATTTCCAAAGTTGGCGAGAACAAGCAATTACTTATAGCCGTTGTGTCTGTTGCACAAGTTAACAAAAAAATAAGATTAGAATAGAGTTGAGATTTAATAGGTTTCTTATTTTTATTGATGCAAGGCATTAAAATATACCAAGAGAAGTTATTTAATAGTTTTCGCTTAAGCGATCATGTACCCGAAGCTAATTTTTACAGACGATTAAAAGACATACTCCAATTAGAATTTTTATATAAAGAAACGGCATGTTACTATGGTAAAAGCGGACAAAAAAGTATAGACCCTATCGTGTTTTTTAAGCTCAGTTTAATCGGTTACTTAGAAAATATTATCAGCGATCGTAAACTGATTTCTCATTGTAGTATGCGTTTAGATTTGTTATATTTTTTAGATTACGATATCGATGAAAAACTCCCTTGGCATTCTACCTTTAGTCGTACTCGTCAACTATTTCCAGAGTCCGTTTTTGAAACTGTTTTTACCAAAGTATTAGAAATGTGCGTAGAAAATGGTATGGTAAGTGGACATACTCAAGCAATTGATTCAGCACCAATAAAAGCCAATGCTAGTATGGATAGTTTGGAGTTAAAAGTTCCCAAAGAAGATTTAGCATCTCATTTAGCTTCCATTGGTCATATAAGCAACCGAGATAAAGAAGTTTTTAGAAAGGCAAAGCAAGATGAAACTACCAAAGAACAAAGGACACTAAGTGCCAATAAACAGGGATTAGATAGTATTGTATCACGAAATAAAAAATGGAAAAAAGACCAAAATCATCGTCCGGGTGCCAATAATAAAGGAAGTCGTTACACCAGTAATAAAACACATTACAGTCCTACGGATCCAGATGCACGAATTAGTGTAAAACCAGGTAAGGCACGAAAATTAAATTATAGTAGTCAACTTAGTGTAGATACAGCAAATCATGTGATTACTGATATACAAGCTTATCATGCCGATAAAAAAGACAGTCTATGTTTAGAAGATATTATAAACCGTTTGTATAAACGATTATGGCGCTCTGGTTTTTTATTAGAAAACTGCATAGCCGATACAGGGTATAGTAGTGGTGAGGTATATGCTTATTTAGAAAAAAAAGGCATCACCAGTTTTATACCACCTCATGGAACTTACAAAGGCGGACCAGAAGGTTTTATTTATCATAAAAAAGAAGATTATTATCAATGTCCAAAAGGGAAAATCATTCCATTTAAAAAAGTATTTTTAGATTATAGAACACAAACAAAGAAGAAAGAATATCGAGGATCAAGTAAACTATGTAAAACCTGTCCTATAAAGAACCAATGCTTAGGGAAAACAGCAAAAGAGAAAAAGTTTAGTGTTACCTATTACCAAGAAGAATATGAACGTAATAACAAACGAGTAAATAGTAAACAAGGTGGTTATATGAAAGGTAAACGGCAAAGTACTGTAGAGCCTGTTTTTGGGACATTAACCCAGTTTATGGGACTTCGAAAAATAAATACATTAGGAATCAAGCAAGCAAATAAGGTGATGCATGTATCCGCAATGGCTTATAATTTGAAAAAGTATTTAAAATTTATAAAAAAGACTATGAAAAGTAAAGCTAAAACCATAAATACATTGTTTTTAATAAAATTGATGTTCATAGGCTTTATATATTACTTTTTAAGCCACTCTAAATTAAAAACAGTTTACAATTACTAAAAAAACAAGCCTCTTAAAAAGGCTTATTTAAAGTCATTTTTCGTGAAATTATAGGGTTGTGCAACGGTTACCACTGTTGTAAAACGTTTTTATTTATACAAATCTCCGTTTAAGTACTTTAATCCTGAATCGCAAATAACAGTTACAATTGTTTTTCCTTTCCCAATTATTTTCGCTCTTTGTAAAGCAGCCCAAACGTTGGAGCCAGATGTAGTTCCACCAAAAACACCTTCAATTCTTGCTAATTTTCTAGCTGTTTCATATGCATCTTCATCTTTTACAGAAATTATTTCATCTGCTAAATCCAAGCGACAAATTTCTGGAATAAATCCAGCTCCCATTCCATCAAGTCTATGTGTTCCTGACGTATCTCCACCAGATAATGTTCTTACATTAAAAGGTTCTATTGGAATACATCTAATTCCTGAAATTTCTTTTTTGAATATCTCTGCGTTTCCAGAAAAGCATCCTCCAGTACCTACACCAGTTATAAATTCGTCAATATTTTTTCCTAAAACATCCATTATTTCGTAAGCCATTTTATGGTAAGCATTACGATTGTCTATGTTTTTAAATTGGTCAGTATAAAAGGTATTTGGTTGTTTTGCAATTTCTCTAATTCTTTCGAGTGCTTTATCAATAATCCTAGCTGTTATTTTTCCATTTTCGCTTGGAATCAGTTCAAGTTCTGCTCCAAATGCTCTCATAGTTTGCAATTTTTCCTCAGCAAAAGCGTCTGAAGAAACAAAGTGTGCTTTATAACCTTTTGCAGAACATATCATTGCCAAAGAACTACCAGTACTTCCACCTGTATAGTCAACTACAGTTCCGCCAGGTTTTAATTCGTCTCTTCTTTCAGCACCTTCAATCATAGCTAGTGCCATTCGATCTTTCATGCTTCCAGTAGGATTTGCTCCTTCAACCTTCACATAAATATCCGCAGAATTAGAATCTGTAAGGTGTTTTAGTTTGACAAGTGGTGTGTTTCCTATTCCTTCCATTTAAGTTTTCTCAAA
>NZ_AVQK01000029.1 GCF_001401755.1 Aquimarina longa SW024 | reverse complement strand
ATTGAAGAATTAATCAGTGGATTAGTTGTGTCTGATTTTTTTTATTTTTAAATATTTATTAATGAGTTGTTTATGTAAGTAAAGCTTTTGTTTAGAAGCATTGTATATTTCTATATAAAGTTTACACATTATAGAAAAAAAGAAATTAATAAGTAGTTGAGATGTGTATACTACCAAAGAAATGACTATGTTGTTCTATTATTTATAAAGTATAGGCTCTAATGAAGACCATTTTATTCGATCTAGATAATACGTTACTAGATCGTAATACGGCATATCAATCATGGCTACAATCGATGTTGGCTTCTCATATGATTTCTCCTTCTAGTAAAGAATGGGAGATAATTCTACAAAAAGATAATTGGGGATATACGTCTCGTTATATTTTTTATAAATGGTTATGTGTTACCTATCAATTACCATACTCTGTACCTCAATTGATCGAAAAAGGAGCTAAAGAAATACATTTGTTTATATCACCTGTTAATCAAGAGGTAATAGCTCTTTTGAAACAGTTACAAAATACTTATCAAATAGGGATTGTAACCAATGGAGGAAGTATAAACCAAAGAAATAAGTTAAATAGCAGTAAAATAACCTCTTTTTTTAAAAAAGAAGCTATTTTTATTTCATCAGAAATAGGATATTCAAAACCCGATATCAATTATTACAGGTATATAGAGAATACATTACAAAAAACATCAGATATGTTTGTAATTGTAGGAGACGATCCCATTAATGATATTAAGGGAGGAACTGATGCAGGTTGGAAAACAGTATGGCTAAATAAAGGGAGAATAACAACGATAAAATCAGATTATAGTATTAACTCTATAATTGATCTAATAAATATATTTTGAACATAAATAACTTAATACCAGAAACTGATTTTGTATTTATTACTATTGATTCTTTACGATACGATGCTGCGCAAGAATTATTTTTAGAAGATAAACTACCTAATTTTAAAAAATGGTTACCAAAAGAAGGATGGGAAAAACGATTTACTCCTGCTAGTTTTACATTTCCTGCACATCATGCTTTTTTTGGAGGATTTTTACCCACTAAAATAAACGAAAAAATAACTCCAAGATTATTTGCATCTCGTTTTCAGGGTAGTGAGTCTACTACACCACATACCTATACATTTACAGAGTCTACTATTATAGCATCTTTGGAGAATATAGGATATGATACAGTATGTATAGGAGGAGTAGGTTTTTTCAATAAACAAACAGCGATAAGTAATGTGTTTCCGGATATGTTTCAATATAGCGAATGGTCAGAAAAACTAGGAGTGACAGAAAAATACTCTACAGCATACCAGTTTAAGAAAGCAGAAGAATATCTTAATCATGAAAACCCCTTGTTTTTATTTATAAATATATCCGCAACTCACCAACCTACTCATTTTTATATAGAAGGAAAAGAAAAAGACGATTATCAGACCCATAAAGCAGCATTGATATATGTCGATTCTCAATTGCAAATATTGCAAGAAGCATTCGAAAAAAGAAAACGAGATCAATTTATTATAGCATGTAGCGATCATGGAACTGCTTTTGGCGAAGATGGACAATGGGGACATAGAAATGGACATGAAGTAGTAATGACAGTACCATATTTAGAATACTTAAATAAAAAACAAAAATGATAGTAGCTCCAGAACTGGATACCATAACTCAGAACCTATATCAGGGGTATACCTATTCATACCCACATAAGTCTACATATCGAAATTTTGAAAAAATCTCTTTAGAAGAAGTATGGGAACAAGAAAACAGGAAACGTCTTTTTTTTTATACACATATTCCTTTTTGCGAAATGCGTTGTGGTTTTTGTAATTTATTTACTATTGCTAACCCAAAAGAAGGAGTAAAAGCATACATAGATGCATTGCGAAGAGAAATGGAAACGTATAAAGAACTGTTTGATGATGCAATTTTTACCAATTTTGCAATTGGTGGAGGAACCCCCACTTTTTTAGAACCCGATGAATTAGAACTTCTATTGCGGTATATCAAAAACATGGGTGTTGATATGCACATGTATTATGGTTCTATAGAAGCCTCTCCTAAAACCTTAACTAAAGAAAAAATTAAACTCATAGAAGAATACGGAATTACACGATTAAGCATGGGGGTACAATCGTGGATAGAGGATGAAACAAAAGCGTTAGGACGTCCGCAATCAATACGGCAAACAACAGCTAAGGTTACGCAATTAGCGCTATCTGCTATTCCAGAATTTAACTTAGATCTTATCTATGGAGCAGAAAATCAAACCAAAGACAGCTTTCTATATTCGATAGAAAAAACAGTAGAGTTTCAGCCAACAGAAATTTTTCTATATCCATTATACGTTCGTCAATTAACAGGTCTAGGAAAAAGAAATATAGAAAAAAATGATCATAGACAAGAGTTATACCTTATAGGGCGAGATGCACTATTAAACTCAGGATATGAACAAACAAGTATGCGATGTTTTAGAAAAAAGAATACCTCTATTAGTACAATAACAGATCAGTATGATTCTGTATTAGATGGTATGATAGGAATAGGAGCAGGAGCAAGGTCGTACACACAGCAATTACATTATAGTACGGATTATGCAGTAGATAGAAAAGTAATAAAAAATATCATTTCTAATTATACCAATACCAATGATTTTAAAACGATTTCTTACGGAATACGATTGAGTAAATGGGAACAAAAAACACGATTTGTAATTAAATCCATTACAGACGGTGGATGCTTATCTCCAGACAAATATCAACACCGTTTTGGGGCTAATGTTTTTGAAGAATTCGAGTTGCTTAATATATTACAAGAAAAAGAGTGGCTGATACAAGAAGGAGATATATATAAACTATCTCAGCAAGGAATGTGTTATGAAGATGCAATAGGACCTGTTTTATATACAGATAATGTAAAATCATTAATGGAAGAGTATACATGGAAGTAGAGAACACAAGCTGGAATATTTTATACAGAGGGTCACTAGACAGTTGTAATTATGATTGCCCTTACTGTCCATTTGCAAAGAAAAAAAATACTCGACAAGAATTACAATATGATCAGGAGTGCCTTGACCGTTTTACAAACTGGGTAGCTAGCAGAAATGAAACGATACATATATTATTAACCCCATGGGGAGAAGGACTTATACGTAAGTATTATCAAAAAGCAATGATTGATCTTAGTCATATGAGTACAGTCGCTAAAATAGCAATTCAGACTAATTTATCATGCAGTTTAGATTGGATCCATCAAGTCAATAAAAAAACATTTGCACTATGGGTAACCTATCATCCTAATGAAGTTGATTTTGAGGTTTTTGTAAGAAAATGCAATTTTTTGATTGCTAATGATATACAGTTTAGCATAGGAATCGTAGGGGTAAAAGAACATTTTGAAGCGATTGAGCGATTAAAAGAAGAAATTAAAGATCGATATATCTGGATCAATGCCTATAAACGAGAAGAAAACTATTATACCGAATATGAAAAAGCATGGTTAACCAATGTAGACTCACTATTTCCTTATAATAATACAGTATACAACACCAAAGGTAAAAAATGTAATGCAGGTCATACCAGTTTTTCTATTGATGGAAACGGAGACATGTATCCTTGTCATTTTATTAAAAATAAATTAGGAAATATATACACTGATGATGTAAAAATACTTTTGCAACCTAAGCAATGTATCAATACAGAGTGCAGATGTTATATCGGTTATATAAACCTTCAAGAACTTGACTTAGAAAATATTTACGGAAATCAAATTTTAGAAAGAATACCTTTAACTATTAAATAAATATATATAAAATGACTGTTAATCAATACCAAGAGACATTTAATAATAAACCAGTAAAAGTATTTCAGATAGGAGATACTATTGATCCTAATGTTTGTTACAAGGTAGAATCTCCTTATGAGGATAAACATTCTGTAGTAGACAGGCTAAAAAGTTTAGTAGAAACGGGAGCTACTGATACAATGCAAGAACTGATTATCGGAGCTTGGCAAGACTCTTATGAAGTAGATCCAACTGCTATCTTAAATTATTTGATAACTCATAAATCAAGTTTTTTGCAGTTAAAACATGTTTTTATAGGAGATATGACCTATGAAGATTGTGAAATGTCTTGGATTAATCAGACAGATTATAATCAATTTCTCACAACATTCTCAGAGTTAGAAACTTTCTGTGTTAGAGGAGGCCAAGGATTAAAAATTGGAAAGGTAAACTTACCAAAACTAAAAAAATTAAGAATAGAAACAGGTGGGCTAGATGAAGAAGTAATTACAAGTTTAATAGCTTCAAAAGCATCTTTTGAAAATTTAGAATACCTAGAAATTTGGTTAGGAACAGATGAATACGGAGCTACAGTAACTATAGATAAGGTAAAAGAACTAATCGATGGAGTAGGGTTTCCTAAACTCACACATTTAGGGCTTCAGAACTCAGATATGCAAGATGAAATAGCAATTTTATTAAAAGATCATCCGATCTTAAGCAGAATTGAAACTCTTGATATTTCGATGGGAACACTTACTAAAAAAGGAGCAGAAGCGCTACTTGCTAATGATGGATTATTACAATTAAAACATATCAATTGTAGGCATCATTTTATCCCAGATAATCTTATAAAAGAGCTCGTAGAAAAATTTAAAAACCAGCACATAAATCTAAGTGATCAAGAAGAAATAGAAGACGATTGGCTATATGTAGAGGTTGGAGAATAAGTCGTAATGAATCAGACTATCAATCATGTATGTATTGCTCCAAAAAACTCTAGAAGAGTTCAATTTTGGAATGAGGTTTTGGAGCAATATAACCATCAATTAATACATATTAGTTATCTAGATATTATAAATGATACATATATATTATCTCATACAACGACTTATGTTTTTAGGTTAGAATCTTCTGGAGAAGATTTTGAAACCTATAAAAGCATTTTATTATTAGGATGCGAAACACAATCACAAATTGATGAGGTGTGTCTACTACAAGAAGATTTTGGACAAGTGGCACGTTTCAAAACATGGTATCGAGGATGGTGCATACTATTATCCAAAATCAAAAATTTATCAAAAACATATACCATTAGTTTTATAAATGATCCAGAATCAATCGCACATGTTTTTGATAAGCATAAGACACAAAAAACTTTAAAATCAAAACAGATATCCTGTCCAATCCTAATTGGAAGTTGCGAAAGTTATGAAATGTTGCTCAGAAAAATGAAACTACACTCCATATCTCAGGTGTTTATAAAACCATCCTATGGTTCATCAGCATCCGGAGTCATGGCTTTTCGATATGCTAATCCTAGTAAGCAGGTATTATATACTACAATAAAAGAACAAAACGGGAAATTATACAATAGCCTAAGAATTATTAAGTATACCAACCCAGATGCTATTAAAAGAATTATTGAAGCTATGGTTGATACAGATTTAATTATTGAAAAATGGATTCCAAAATGGAATTATAATGGATACAGTATTGATTTTAGAGTAGTGGTAATAAACAATAGAATAGAATTTATAGTCCCTAGAGCGAGTAAGCATATGATTACGAATCTACATTTAGGAAACCAGAAACTTGATCTGAAAGAAGCTGGTATTACAGAAAAAATACAACATAATATAGAAGCGGTTATAAAAAAGACAATGCTAGAGTTTCCAAAGCTAAACTATGCAGGGATTGATATATTAGTAGATAGATCAGGTAAGGTATTTGTTATAGAAATCAATGCTTTTGGAGATATGTTACTAGGTATAAAAAACACAAAAAACAAAACTGTATATGAACAAGAATATGAATCTTTATTTGCGATAAATTGAAACCAGTATTTATACTCTTAACAGGGCTTTCTGGTAGTGGTAAAACAACCTTAGGAAGCAAATTAACTTCTTACTATACTACAAGAGGTAAGAAGATAATACATTTAGATGGAGATATCATACGAAAAAAATATCATCAGTCATTAGGATTTAGTAGAGAAGATCGCCAGAAACAACTAATGCAAACAGGAGTCTTGGGAGTATCTTATCTTAAAAAAGGAATACCTGTAATAGCATCTTTGATTGCACCTTATCATGAGGATAGGATAAAAATAAAAGAATATATAAAGAATAAAGGGTTTCATTTTATTCTTATTCATATAGATTGTCCTATAGATATATGTATACAAAGAGATGCTAAAGGACTATACAAAAAAGCATTACAAGGAAGAATTAAAAACTTTACAGGAATTAATGCACCATATGAAACTCCTTTACATCCTGATTTGGTCATTATGACTCACTTGTTAAATCCAGAGTTATCAATGTTAAAGTGTATAACAGAAAAAATTATTGAAGATTAAATCTTGATTAAGCAATACGACTCTTCCAAGACCTATATGATCAAGCTCTAAGGCTAAACGTTTAACAATGATCATCCAAATTTTAATGACATTGTCTCATCAGAAGGTCTCTAAGACCCTCCGATGGGTCTTTTAGATAAAGTGTTTAACCTGTTACCTTAAATTTTTAAGGTAAAAAGCTAAACGTTTAACTCTTTACCCTGAATTTTTAACCTCTAAAGCTAAATTTTTAACCAATGGAATTAAAAATTGCACTCTTAGAGTTAAACGGAACGTCTTTTTGACCCATCGTAGCGACTTTTGGGATAAATAGTGAATGATTATCAATTATTATGTTTTTTTAATAATCACATTGTATTATCAATTCAGAACACATCTTTTAGGCATAATTCAAAAAAATCGTCAAGTTGAGAGATTTTTTCATAATGATCAATCGACTTTGGCTTATTTAGAGCGAAGTCAAAAAACTCGAGATGATATAGAGAAAAATTAACCTGCCTTAAGTTAGATTGGAGATATTGAAATTAGGTTTTTGACGAAAGTTTACCTGTAATTCGATATAATTTACTATCTAAAACTACTCTAACGGACTTAAATTTTGTTACATCGAATTCATATTGCATCAAGATCACTTCTTTACGGTAGATATGATAATTGTTTTGTTTTGATATCCTTAATTTATATGAATTACTAATGTTAAACCGTACATATTTTGGTTTTTTTCCATATCCTAAGGAAGGCAATAATAATATAACTTCACACAATTAATATTAGTTAAAATTAGCATAATTAAAAAGTAGCTAGAAGGGCTTGCCTTTTATCGGATCATTAGCTGTTTCATCGAATAGTCTGCTGTATTCTGATAATACTTTTTTTAGTTAAAAATAGGATTACTTTAAATTCGTATTTCATAGTAGAACCGTTATAGATGGAAAAAAAATACTTTAATTTTACATTTTCAAAAAGAATAACCTCAACTTTTTTATTGAAAAATAAACTTTTTTCTTTGTTGATATTGTTATTCATATTCTCATCAGTACAGCTTTTTGGTCAGAATTGTTCCCCTAACGCGGGACCAGATCAGCTTATTTGTGCAGGAGATGCCCTTGTATTATCGGGCTCTGTATCAGGACCAAGTTCTGGATCTCTTTGGATACAAACAGGAGGACCATCGGTGATTATTCAATCTCCAAATACATTAATAACTAATGTTACTGGATTTAGTGGAGGGAATACATATCAATTTGCATTAGTAGGCTCTTGTGGAGATGGAGTGGATAATCAAAACGAAATGCAAGTAATGGTGCGACCTATTACTATAGCAAATGCTGGTAGTGATGTTTCATCTTGCCCTAGCAATGGAGGAGTTGTTCTTACAGGAAACCCACCACTAAACGGAGAAGTTGTCGAATGGTCTGTTGTAGGAAATAATGATGCAGGTGTGGTTATTAACTTTCCAAATCAATCTACTACTTCTATTTCCTTACCATCTGGTAGTTGTGGAGCTACAACATTACGATATACTATAACAAATGAAAATGCTCTAGGACCTAACCTAGATTGTACATCTACAGATGATTTAATTGTTACTAATTTTGGTGGAGTAAATACAGTAACTGCGGGTGGAGATCAAACACTCACTAATTGCTATACAGCAACCCAAAGAACTAATCTAGCAGGATCTTTTGGAGGTTGTGGACTAGGAGGACAAAATGGAATGTGGTCTTTTGTGAGTGGACCAAATAACCCAAATATTGTAAGCGCAAATACCCCGAATACTAGAGTGACTAGACTACAAGAAGGAACCTATGTCTTTAGGTGGAGTGTAAGTGGTCCATGTGTTAATGGTAGTGATACAGTATCGATTACTGTTCCAGCAGCAACACAAGATGTCACAACAGCATCTGTAGCTGAGAACAATATTGTTTTTTGCGACAACACGATAAATCAAGCTACTTTAGTAGGTAATGAAATTACTTTTGATGGAGAAGCTGTAGCATGGACATATTCGGGATCTGATCCTGATCTGGTGATTAATGATGCTACGAACCCTACCACCTTAGTTACAGGATTAGACCCATCTAATGATCCTTATAATTTTACATATACGATTCAGAACGGAACTACATTATGTGATTCTGAGACAACAGTACAAATACGATTTAGACCGCCATCACCTACTATTATGGTCAATGGAGGAGCAGACATTATAGGAGATTGTAACGTGTTCGAAATTCCGATAGGAATAATTACATCTGGAGGAAATTCTACAACATATAGTATTATTAGTGGTCCTGTAGATAATTTAAATTCTCCTCCTCTGGTTACCTATCCAACTCCTTTTCAAGGATTAGGAGGAAATTTTTCAGGAGGGATTTTTAATCTAGATTTCGTAGATCAATTTGGCTTATCAAGTCTTGCAGGATTACCACCAGGAACATATACTATTGAGTTTCGAAGAGACCAGACCGGAAACACTTTAACAGCATGTACAAATGCTTCAGCAACAATTAATGTTACCATTACAAGATCAGCAACATTACCAAGTGCAGGAGGAGATGTTACCCTAGATTGTAGTGCTTCATCTACAACATTAAATGGAAATCCAATTGCTGTAGGAACTTCAATTTGGACGCAGATAAGTGGTCCAACATCAGCTACCATAGACAATTCTTTTAATGAACTCATTAATATTTCAAATTTAACTGTAGCCGGAGAATATATATTTCGATATAGTGTTACAGGAGGTCCTTCTACAGGTTGCCAAGTAACTCCTGATGATGTAAAAATAACCGTAGCACCTGGAGTTATTGATACAGCTGTGATTGCTACGGCACCACAATTGATTTGTGCAGATACAAATTTTCAACTTAATGCCAATACTCCAGGAGATGGGCAAATTGGTACTTGGACAGCCTCGCCCACAGGACCAGTTTTTGTAAATGCTAATGACCCCAATACAATAGTTTCGGGATTATCGATACAAAATCAAACGTATACATTTATTTGGACAATAGATTTAGAAGCAACTGGAGCAGGAGGTGCTTGTCCTACACCAAGTAGTGATACTGTAGATATTACTACCAATGCAGCAGCAGGACCTCAGAATGTATCTGCAGGAGCAGATATTTGTTTACCTGCAGGATCTGGACCTTTTCAGCTTAATGGTAGTACATTAGCATCTGGAGAAACTGGATTATGGACTAGTACTAATCCCAGCGTTACTTTTAATGATGATACACTACCAAATGCTACTCCAACGTTTCCTGCAAATGGAACTTATATGCTTACTTGGACGGTAACATCTGCGGGCTGTCAATCTGTTTCTGATGAGGTGAAAGTAACATTAGCAAATGATGCTACAGTAGATGCTGGAACCAATAAAAATGGCTGTCAGAATACTTTTACTATGGATGCAAGCCCTTTGCCCGATGGTGCTACTGGAATGTGGACATTGGATACAGGAAATGGAGGGTTTACATTCATCGATGAAACCAATCCTCTTTCTGATGTCTCATTTACATTTTCAGGAACATATGTGTTTAATTGGACAGTAACAGGATGTACTACGGCGACAGATCAAGTTACTATCGAAGTAGGTATTCCACCAACAAATGCAACTGCAGGAAATGATCAAAATGTTTGTGGACTAACTACAGTAACATTAAATGGGAATACTTTTAATCCAAATATAGAAACAGGATATTGGAGCGTACTTTCTGGAGCGCCAAGTACCCCCGTTTTTGCTAATGTTAATGACCCTAATACTTCAGTAAGTAATCTTGTTACAGGAACCTATGTTTTTAAATGGAGCATTATTGGTAGTCCTATTTGTCCTACTACTTCTGATGATGTACAGATACAAGTTGCAGCTCCAGCAGATGCAGGGCCTGATCAAGAATTTTGCGAAGCTTCTAGTGTATTATTACAAGGTACAAAGGGGTCTACAGGAACATGGACACAAGTATCAACGACTGCTCCAACAAATTCAGTAATTATGCAGTCTCCAGCTCCAAGCCCTACAGGAGGTAGTAATACAGCCAATGCAACAATAACACCAGGGCATACTTATGTTTTTCAGTATGAACCAGATGATGTAACGTTTCCTAGTGGTACACCTGTGAATTGTGATCCAGGAACAGATACAGTGACTATTACTACTGCAACAGCTCCTGCACCTCCAAATGCAGGACCTGATCAGGTTAAATGTACTCAAGATGCTCCTATAAGGCAAGTTACTTTGGCAGGTAATGCCCCAGAACCAGGAGTTAACGGACAATGGTCTGTTGTATTTCCGACAAGTGGAGGTGGTGCAGTATTTGCCGATAGTACAGATCCTACAACAACATTGAGTAACCTAAGTCAAGGATTATACATTTTAGAATGGACTTTTACCAAAGGCGCTTGTATTAAATTAACAGATGTAGTACGTATAGAAGTATTTAGAGAACCAAGTACTGCAGATGCAGGACCTGATCAAAATAATGCTTGCCAGTTAAATGCGCAACTTAATGCAGATCCGCCAAATCGAGGAATAGGAACATGGTCTTTTGCAAATCCATCAGATGACCCCTCAGGAGGGACAATTGTAATTGACAGTCCTAATTCTCCTACAAGTACACTTTCTAATATTCCCAATACTATTAATACACCTTATACATTAACTTGGACTGTAACGAATGGTAATGGTTTTCCTGTAAGCCCTTCTGCTTGTGATCCTTCTATAGATACTGTTCAGGTTACTTTTACAGGAGCTCCTCCTTCTGCCGCAGAAGCAGGACCAGATCAGAACATATGTGCTGATCAAACTACATTGGCAGCAACTGCAATAACAACAGGTGTAGGAACTTGGACTCAGAATTCAGGCCCTAATACAGCTACAATTTTATCCCCTAATCTAGAGGATACTGCCGTTACAGGTCTGATTGCAGGAACTTATGAACTTGATTGGACAGTAACTAGTGGAGGATGTACTTTAACAGACAGAGTAGAAATAGTAGTTACAGAAGAACCTACTAGTGCAAATGCAGGTCCAGATCAAACAATAGCACAATCAACCCCTGTAACATTGGGAGCAACTACTGCAATTGTTGGACAGGGAGTTTGGTCACAAATATCAGGACCAACTACCGTAAATTTTATAGATCCCAATCTAGGAAATACAGATGTTACAGGAACAACACTTGGAACTTACGAATTTGAATGGACAATTTCTAATGGTATTTGTAATACGGTTTCTGATCGAGTTACGATTCAGATTATTGGAATATCCGATTTAGAATTGACAAAAACAGTTACGCCATCTTCAGTAAATGCAGGAGATATTGTCACATTTTCTCTAAATGTGCGTAATAATGAAGATTTGATTAATTCTATTGAAGCAACAGGTGTTTCTGTACAAGATATTATTCCATCAGGATATACTTTAGTACCAGGATCAGTAAGTAATGGAGGGAATTTTGATGTAGGAAATAATTCAATTACTTGGTCAAATTTAACAATACCTAATGTGCCAGATGGGGACTCTACTATCCAAAACCCAGCAAGTAGTCTGATACTTTCTTATCAGGTAACTGTAAATTCAATAGGGAGTTATATAAATAATGCACAGATTATAGCAAGTAACCAAGCAGATCCCGATAGTAATCCTAGTGAAGATGCTACAATAGATGATCTGGCAGATGGTATTGCTGATGATGATGAAACTAATGCAACGATAACAATTCAATCAGCTGACCTTCAGGTAAACAAAAGTGTTTTGCCAACTACCGCAAGTGTAGGAGAAACTGTAGTATTTACAGTAGAATTGATTAACAATGGTTCTGATACCGCAACTAATGTAAGTATTATAGATAAGTTACCAGCGGGATATAGTTATGTCTCTGACAATGGAGGAGGAAATTATAATGAAACCACAGGAATATGGACTTTAAGTTCGATTCCAAGTACAGTGCCAGGGAATACAGTAACATTAAGTATTACAGCTACGGTAAATGCTCCTACAGGAAATACTACAGATTTTGTAAATACAGCACAAGTATTTGCTAGTGATCAAAATGACCCTAATTCTACTCCGAATAATAATAATCCATCCGAAAATGATCAAAGTAGTGCTAATATAACTTTTGAAGAATCGGATCTTCAGTTGACCAAATTAGTAGCACCAGTTTCTGGAAATATAGGAGATGAAGTTACTTTTACAATTCAGGTATTAAATGATAATACAGGTACCAGTACAGGAGATGCTACTGGTGTAAGAATTGAAGATGTACTCCCTAGTGGGTATACATTAGTTCCAGGATCAGTCGACAATGGAGGAAGTTTTGATATTGCAAGTGGAACACTTATTTGGAATAATTTGTCCATTACTAATGGAGATACCTTATCATTAACTTATAGGGCTATTGTAAAGGCAACAGGAAATTATACAAACTCAGTTCAGATTAAAGCCTCTGACCTGACCGATCCCGATAGTAATCCTAATGAAGATAATACGGTAGATGATTTAGGAGATGGGATTGCTGATGATGATGAAGCTACTGCAACTTTTACCATTCAATCTGCAGATTTAGAAATAAGTAAAGGCCTCCGTTTAGGTTCTAGTGCTACTCCTAATGTTGGAGCTACGATTACCTTTGAAGTTGTTTTAACAAATAATGGAGGAGATCCAGCTACAGGTATTGCTATTTCGGATGTTATTCCTTCAGGTTTTACAGTGACTAACAGTAGTATTTCTAATGGCGGAACTTTAATAGGTAATACGATTAGTTGGAGTGGTTTATCTGTTCCATCTACAGGATCTAATACATTGACATTATCGTATGATGTTGTTGTTAACGCTCCTACAGGTGCTGTTGATGAGTATAAGAATATTGTTCAGGTAACGGCTAGTGATCAGTTTGATCCTGATAGTAGTCCAAATAATGATGACGGGGATCAGAGTGAGGATGATGAGAGTAGTTTTATAGTCACTCCTCAGCAATCGGATTTAAGTATTGAGAAGTTAGTAAGTACAAGTACTCCTAACCCAGGAGAAGTAGTTACTTTTACGATCAACCTTAGTAATGCAGGTGCTGTTGCTGCCAGTGGAGTGAGTATAGCAGATGTTGTTCCTGTCGGTTATGGTAATATTACCAACATTAGTACAGGTGGAACTTTATCAAGTAATACTGTTAGTTGGAGTGGTTTATCTGTTCCATTAGGAGTTAATAGTTTAGTGATGAGTTTTGATGCTACGGTACAAACACCTACAGGTGCTGTTGATGAGTATAAGAATATTGTTCAGGTAACGGCTAGTGATCAGTTTGACCCAAATAGTAGTCCGAATAATGATGATGGAGATCAGAGTGAGAATGATGAGGATAGTGTTGTTGTTGTTCCTAAGGTTTCCGATTTGAGTATTGTTAAATCAGTAAGTGATATGACTCCTAATGTAGGAGCTACGGTTACGTTTAGTTTAGCATTGACTAATTCAGGGCCTGATGTTGCTACAGGGGTTTCGGTATCAGATATTTTACCGAATGGTTTTACATTAGTAACGGTTAATAATGGCGGTAGTGTTATGGGTAATACAGCTAGTTGGACAGGGTTAAGTATTCCTTCTAATAATGGAGTAGTTACAGTTACTTATACCGCAGAAGTGAATGCTCCAGGAGTAGGAGTAAGTTATACGAATCAAGCTCAGATTACGGCTAGTGATCAGTTTGATCCTGATAGTGATCCAAGTGTTGATAGTACAGGAGATGATTTAGGAGATGGTATTGCTGATGATGATGAGACTACCTTAACACTTATCCCAGAGCAGGCAGATTTAAGTATCACTAAAGGATTGCAGAGTGGTAGTGCCACACCTAATGTTGGAGATACGTTGGTTTTTGAATTAACGATTAGTAATGCAGGTCCTGATATTGCTACTGGAGTAGCTATAGCAGACGTATTACCAGTAGGATTAACATTGATAAGTGTAAACAATTCAGGAACCACTGGTGGAAACACTGCAACATGGTCAGGCATATCTGTTCCAGCCAATGGAAGTGTGACTGTAACCTATTCAGCAAGTGTTAATGCACCTAGTGGAGTAGCTAATGAATATGTAAATAGTGCCCAGATTACTGCTAGTGATCAATTTGATCCAAACAGTGATCCAAGTGTTGATAATACTGTAGATGATTTAGGAGATGGTATTGCGGATAATGATGAGACTACCTTTAGCATTACCCCCCAGGTTTCCGATCTTTCTTTATCTAAGAGTTTTTCGGATGATAATGGAGGAGTTGTAAATGTTGGTGATGTACTTACATTTACAATAGGATTATCTAATGGAGGTACTGCAATAGGTACTAATGTAGCGTTTGTTGATAAGATCCCAGTAGGATATAGTTTAGTGAATGGTAGTATTAGTAACGGCGGTATTTTTAACCCCGGTAATACTAGTATTTCATGGACTCTTTCTAGTGTTCCTTTAGCGGGAGTTACAGTTAGCTATAAGGTTATGGTTAATGCACCTACAGGTGTAGTTGATGAATATAAAAATACAGTACAAGTGGTTGCTAGTGATCAATTTGATCCTGATAGTAGCCCTAATAATGATGATGGAGATCAAAGCGAGGATGATGAAGCTGCAGTAACGATAGTTCCATCCAGTTCTGATTTAGAAATAAGTAAAGGCCTCCGTTTAGGTTCTAGTGCTACTCCTAATGTTGGAGCTACGATTACCTTTGAAGTTGTTTTAACAAATAATGGGGGGGATCCTGCTACAGGTATTGCTATTTCGGATGTTATTCCTTCAGGTTTTACAGTGACTAGTAGTAGTATTTCTAATGGCGGAACTTTAATAGGTAATACGATTAGTTGGAGTGGTTTATCTGTTCCATCTACAGGATCTAATACATTGACATTATCGTATGATGTTGTTGTTAACGCTCCTACAGGTGCTGTTGATGAGTATAAGAATATTGTTCAGGTAACGGCTAGTGATCAGTTTGATCCTGATAGTAGTCCAAATAATGATGACGGGGATCAGAGTGAGGATGATGAGAGTAGTTTTATAGTCACTCCTCAGCAATCGGATTTAAGTATTGAGAAGTTAGTAAGTACAAGTACTCCTAACCCAGGAGAAGTAGTTACTTTTACGATCAACCTTAGTAATGCAGGTGCTGTTGCTGCCAGTGGAGTGAGTATAGCAGATGTTGTTCCTGTCGGTTATGGTAATATTACCAACATTAGTACAGGCGGAACTTTATCAAGTAATACTGTTAGTTGGAGTGGTTTATCTGTTCCATTAGGAGTTAATAGTTTAGTGATGAGTTTTGATGCTACGGTACAAACACCTACAGGTGCTGTTGATGAGTATAAGAATATTGTTCAGGTAACGGCTAGTGATCAGTTTGATCCAAATAGTAGTCCGAATAATGATGATGGAGATCAGAGTGAGAATGATGAGGATAGTGTTGTTGTTGTTCCTAAGGTTTCCGATTTGAGTATTGTTAAATCAGTAAGTGATATGACTCCTAATGTAGGAGCTACGGTTACGTTTAGTTTAGCATTGACTAATTCAGGGCCTGATGTTGCTACAGGGGTTTCGGTATCAGATATTTTACCGAATGGTTTTACATTAGTAACGGTTAATAATGGCGGTAGTGTTATGGGTAATACAGCTAGTTGGACAGGGTTAAGTGTTCCTTCTAATAATGGAGTAGTTACAGTTACTTATACCGCAGAAGTGAATGCTCCAGGAGTAGGAGTAAGTTATACGAATCAAGCTCAGATTACGGCTAGTGATCAGTTTGATCCTGATAGTGATCCAAGTGTTGATAGTACAGGAGATGATTTAGGAGATGGTATTGCTGATGATGATGAGACTACCTTAACACTTATCCCAGAGCAGGCAGATTTATCATTAACAAAAACTGTTATCGATGGAGATACTACACCCTTAATAGGATCTGAAATAACTTTTGAAGTAAGAGTAATAAATAACGGACCTAATGATGCTACAGGTGTAGTTGTAACAGATATATTACCATCAGGATATGATTTTGTTTTATATAGTTCTTCTGCCGGTGTATATAACGAGAATACAGGAATATGGAATTTAAATACTATTCCTTCTGGAGGTTCACAAACATTATTGATAGATGTATTGGTAAATGCTACAGGAGATTATTTAAATATTGCTCAAGTTACTGCTTCTGATGTTTTTGATGTAGACTCTGCTCCTAATAACGATGATGGTGATCAAAGTGAAGATGATGAAGATAGTGTTTTTGTAACACCAGTGCAGTCAATTTCTGATATTTCATTAACTAAAATAGTAGTGGATGGTGATACAACTCCACTTATTGGATCTGAAATTACATTTCAAATTACAGTTACTAATGATGGACCTCAGGATGCTACAGGTGTAGCAGTAACAGATTTATTGCCATCAGGGTATGATTTTGTGTTATTTAGTTCTACATCAGGATCCTATAGTGAAAATACAGGGGTTTGGACCATTGGTAATATTGCCAATAATACTTCAGAAACATTATTAATAGATGTATTGGTAAATGCTACAGGGGATTATTTAAATATAGCTCAGATTACAGCTTCTGATATTCTGGATTCAGACTCTACGCCTAATAATGATGATGGCGATCAGAGCGAAGATGATGAAGATAGTGTTATGGTAACGCCAGTGCAATCAATTTCTGATATTTCGTTAGCTAAAACTGTCGTAGATGGCGATATAACTCCACTTGTTGGATCTGAAATCACATTTCAAATCACAGTTACTAATGATGGACCTGAAGATGCTACAGGGATAGAAATAACAGATTTACTACCATCAGGATATGATTTTGTACTGTTTAGTTCAACAGCAGGTGTTTATGATGAGAATACAGGGATTTGGAAAGTTGGTAATGTTGCTAGTAATACTTCAGAGACTTTGCTAATTGATGTTTTGGTAAATTCTACAGGAGATTATTTAAATATAGCTCAGGTCACAGCTTCAGATATTTTGGATTCAGACTCTGCACCTAATAATGATGATGGAGATCAAAGCGAAGATGATGAAGATAATGCTGTTGTAACACCTATACAGTTAGTTGCTGATCTGGCATTAAACAAAACAGTTGTAGATCCAGATGATATAAGAGCAGAAGTCGGAGATGAGATTACTTTTCAGATTACTATTGCTAATACGGGACCCGAGGCTGCAACAGGAGTGGAGGTTGTAGATATATTACCTCCTGGATTTGACTATGTTGTATTTAGTGCTACTTCAGGGATTTATAATGATGTTACAGGTGTCTGGACAGTAGGATCTATCCCAAGTGGATTTACACAAACATTATTAATTGATGTTATTGTTAATGCCCCAACAGGAACTCCTAATGAGTTTGTAAATGTAGCACAGATTACGGCTAGTGATCAGTTAGATCCGAATAGTACACCTAATAATGATGACGGAGATCAAAGCGAAAATGACGAAGATAATATCGTGATATTTGTAGAGACTGCTGATCTAAGTATTGATAAATCAGTTAGTGATACAAACGCTAATGTAGGAGATGAAATCACATTTACGATACAAATTACTAATGCAGGACCTAATAATGCTACCGGAGTAGCCGTACAGGATGTGCTTCCTATAGGGTATAGTGCTATTACAAATATTAGTAATGGAGGGATATTAAATGAAAATATTATTGATTGGACAAATCTTACTATCCCTACTACAGGGCTAACGATTACTTATAGTGCAACGGTTAATATGCCTACACTTCAGGAGGGGGAATATCTTAATGTAGTACAAATCACGGCAAGTAATCAGTTTGATCCGAATAGTACCCCTAATAATGATGATGGAGATCAAAGTGAAAACGATGAGGATAGTACTTTTATAACAACTCCTGGAGTCGATATAGGAGTATTAAAAGTAGTTGATGATCAAAACCCAGCAATTGGGGATATGGTTACATTTACGATTACAGTATCAAATAGTGGAAGCCTTGCAGCTACTTCTGTAGAAATATTAGATATATTACCTGCAGGATATCGTTTTGAGTCTTTCGAATCTTCTTCAGGAACGTATAATGAGGTCAATGGAATTTGGCTAATACCTATTGTAAATAATGGAGAGTCACACACGTTACGTGTATTGGTAGAAGTATTGGATGTAGATGATTATCTAAATACTGCTTCTCTGGGATCTTTGGATCAAATCGATTCAAATCCAACAAATGATGAGAGTACTGCAACTGTAGAAACTAAATGTCTTACCATTTTTAATGAATTTTCACCAAACGATGATGGTACTAATGATGTTTTTTATATTGATTGCATCACTCGATATCCAAATAATAAACTAATTGTATATAATCGTTGGGGAAATATTGTATTTGAAAGAAAAGGGTATGATAATACTTGGAATGGTACTTCTGAAGGAAGAGCTACTATTTATGTTCAGGATAAACTACCAGTTGGGACATATTATTATATACTAGATCTTGGAGAAGGTTCTAAACCTAAAGCAGGTTGGTTATATATTAATAGATAATATTATAAAAAAACAAAAGAAGCAGATATCAAATTTCTAAATAGAATAAAAAAATAGCCTTAAATGGACATATATTATAAAAGCGTAATCAAATGTATATTAATTTGTATGCCATTAATAACATTTGGTCAACAAGACCCCCAATTTACACAGTACATGTACAACACAATGAGTGTAAACTCTGCATATGCAGGATCAAGAGGGCATTTAGCAATTACCGGCATACATCGTTCGCAATGGGTAGGTATTGATGGAGCTCCTGTAACACAAACGTTAAGTATTGATTCTCCTTTAGGAAAGAATGTAGGACTAGGCTTTTCTGTTATTAATGATGAATTAGGTCCTTCTGAAGAGCTATATATGGATCTTAATTTTTCATATACAATTAAAGCTTCAGAAACCCAACGACTTTCTTTTGGAGTGAAGGGAGGAGGACGATTTTTTAACCTTGATTTTACTAAAGGTCAATCTCAAAACCCAGATGCTGTTTTTCAGAATATAAGTAATCGTTTTTTACCTACTGTCGGAGCAGGAGTGTATTTACATAGCGAAAAAAGTTATCTGGGAGTTTCTATTCCTAATTTTTTTACGGATGAGCATTATGATGATATACAACAGTCTACAGCTTCAGAAAGATTACATTTCTTTTTTATTGGAGGATTAGTGGTTGATTTAGGAGAGCATTTGAAGTTTAAACCTGCATTTCTTTTAAAACATGTAGTAGGAGCACCTTTGTCTGTTGATCTTTCTGCTAATTTTATGATACATGAGCGATTACGGCTTGGAGCGTCATATCGTTGGGATGATTCTGTTAGCGGTTTAGTAGGTCTTCAGGTTACTCCCGGATTATTAATAGGATATGCCTATGATTATACGACTACAGAATTACAAAAATTTACATCAGGTAGCCATGAGATAATGATTCGTTTTGAGCTAAAATCGGAAGCAAAAAAATTAAAATCCCCTAGATTCTTTTAAAAAAGCATACTGAAAATGAAAAACATACTAACACTTACCCTGATCTTATTCACTACATTTTTATATGCACAAAAGAGACATAAGATAGCAGATAAACTCTTTGAAAAAATGTGGTATGTGCAAGCCGCTAAAGCATATGAAGAAGTTATTGCTAAGGGAGATTATTCGATGAATGTATTGCAAAAAATTGGTGATGCATATTATTATAATACTGATATGGAAAATGCCTGTAAGTGGTATGAAAATTTGGTAGCTGAATATCCTGAAGAAATTGAAGCAGAATATATTTTTAAATATGCGAATACATTAGCAGGAATAGGAAATTATAAAAAAGCTAAAAAATGGATGCAACAGTTTACCAAAAAAGCTCATAAAGAAGATTCTCGGATAGAAAAATTTGATCAGAAAAACACACCAATAGAAACGATACTGAATCTAGAACCACAATTTGAAATTAAAAATTTATTAATTAATACTGCTTATTCAGATTTTGGACCTATGTACTTTGGAGATCAATTGGTATACGCTTCAGTACAAGACTCTTCTGCCTTTCATACCCGAAAATATCGTTGGAATGAGCAACCATACTTAGATCTATTTATAGGTGATATTAATGCATTAGAAACAGATGTAAGAAAAGTGAAAGAATTTTCAAGAAATATCAATACTAGATATCATGAAGCTACTGTAGCTTTTTCTCCTGATGAAAAAAAAATATATTTTACTCGTAATAATTATGATGGTTCTTTAGGGAAAGATGATGACGGTGTAAGCCATTTAAAATTATATAGTGCAATTCTAACTGAGGATAGTTATGAAAACCAAGAGTGGGTAGATATTAGAGAACTACCTTTTAACAGTGATCATTATTCTGTAGGACATCCTTCAGTTAGTAAAGATGGAAAAAAACTATATTTTACTTCTGATATGCCAGGGACTATAGGAGATACAGATATTTTTGTAGTAGATATTTTGGATGATAATAAGTATTCAGAACCTAAGAATCTAGGTCCAAAAATTAATACAATTGGAAGGGAAATGTTTCCATATATTACAGAACATGCGCTATATTTTTCCTCAGATAGCCATTTAGGGCTAGGAGGATTGGATGTATTTGAAAACCTTATAAAAGACGACAACTTTACAACCTCTATCAATTTTGGAGCGCCATTAAATAGTTCAAAAGATGATTTTGGATATATTGTTAGAGAAGAAACTAAAAAAGGATATTTTTGTTCTAATCGAGAATCTGGAAAAGGAGATGATGATATTTATTCTTTTGAACGATTTGAGCTACCTTGTGATCAATACATCAATGGATCTGTAATTGATCAAAGAAGGAAAACTCCAGTAGAAGATGTTACAGTTAAATTATTGGATGAAAATGAGAATATAATAGAAGAAACCAAAACAAAGATTAATGGAAGTTTTGCTTTTGAAGCTGAATATCCTTGTGAAACAACATATAAGATTGAAGTTTCAAAAAAAGATTATAAAAATAATAATGAAATAATTACTACTACAGACGTTAATGGAGAAATAAATACGAGTACACTCACGATCCAAAAAGAACTTAATAAATTAATTATATCCGAAAACGGAGTCCTGAAGATAAATATTGATATTATTTATTTTGATCTAGGAAAATGGTATATTAGAAATGATGCTGCTATAGAATTGAATAAAGTAGTTTTTTTAATGAATGAATACCCAGAGATGATTATAAAAATTGAATCTCATACAGACTCTAGAGGAAGTGATCGTTATAACCTGAAGCTTTCTGATAGAAGGGCTAATGCAACCAAAAAATATATTATTTCTCAGGGCATAGCAAAAGAACGTATAGAGAGTTCTATTGGTTATGGAGAAACGCAATTAATCAATAGTTGTAGAAATGGAGTAAAATGTTCAGATAGAGAGCATGATATGAATCGTAGATCAGAATTTATTATTGTAAAGATGTAGAATTTTGGTTATATAGAAAAAGACACTCCATTTTTAAATATTAATGGTTATATGGTTGGAGATGAGTATAATTCTTTTACTCATCAGTATAGCTAATTGTTCTATGAGATGAAAACCAAAAATAGAGGACAAGACTAAAAATAGTGAGACAACCTTTATTTAATAGTAATACTTTTATATATTTGTTTCTATAAATGGAACATTTACATATACATATCACAATCAATCCCGAATTGTATACAAAAAATCCTGAGTCCTCTGACTTAGGAAAGAAGATAGTACATATGAGTATTGAGATGATTAATGATTTAGGGTTTGAGTCTTTTACGTTTAGGAAATTAGGAGTGGCTATTGGCTCTAATGAAAGTTCGATTTATCGTTATTTCGAAAGTAAACATGCGTTGTTAGTTTATTTAATTAATTGGTATTGGAGTTGGATTGAATACAAATTAGTTTTTGCTACTACTAATGTTACTTCTGCGAATGATAAATTAAAAACGGCTATTAATTTACTTACTCAAGAGGTAAAAGAAGATAATTCCTTTACATTTATTAATGAAGTATTGCTTAATAAAATTATTATATCAGAATCTGCCAAAGCCTATTATACAAAAGATGTAGATGAAGAAAATAAAAGAGGGTTTTATAAAACATATAAAAGAGTTGTACAAAGAGTAAGCGATATTGTTTTGGAAATAAATCCAAAATTTGAATTTCCACATATGCTTATATCGACAGTAATTGAAGGAGCACATCATCAGCGATATTTTTCAAAACACCTTCCTGCACTAACAGATTTTGAAAAAGGTAAAAATAATATTGTTAGATTCTATACTGATTTAGTACAAAAAACTATCGCATAATCAAATAAGAATTCGTATAATTTTTTTGGATAAGTTTGAAGGTTTTATAATTAAATAGATATTCATTCTATTTCAATTTTATGATTTATTAAGTTAGAAATCATACTTGGATCTATTCTTGATAGATTTTTTAATAAACCATAAAGTTTAGACTAATTTCTATATCCTAGATGAATTAGATAATAAATGTCTTCACTTCTGTATATTTAATTTTATTATTGTCTGTATTTAATATTCAGAAGTTTCTTTTAAGTATCTGATAGATATTTTTTGTACGCTTTTCTGTAGATATGATATACATAATTTTAAACATATATACTTATAATGATTTATAATAGAAGTGCTCCTGATACAGTTAAAAATATTAATCTTAAGAAAAGCAAGCCGCCAATAATAGCTAGCTTGCTAAAAAAAGAAAAAATTCTTGTTAATTGTTGGAAAATTTTGAGTTTGTAGTATTCTTTAGAAACTTTTATATAAGTTTCTCCAGAATCAAACGCTTTACTAGACGCTTCATTTATTGCATTGATCACACCCCATTATGATTTCTGTAATTTTTTATTTTTAATCTTTAGTTCGCTTAACTTGTTTTCGAGAGAAGTTATTACATCATCTGCTTTATAACTCGCATCAGAAATTAAGGATTCAATCTTAGTATCTAGTGTCTCTTTTTGAGTAGATAAAGTATTCTTAGAATAAAAAAAACACCATTGCAGAGCCATACTAAGCTTTTTGAAAAATTGATTACTGTATTGGATTTACAAAAATATGGGGGTGTAGATAAGAATTGAACTGATCTGTTTTCTAATTCTATTAAAAAAAATATCAACTTAGTCAATCATATTACAATTAATAACGTATAATTACTTAAAAATTAAATAATATAAAATGGAAAAATTAGGGTTAACAAAAGATAACTGGAAACAATTCATAGAATGGGTTTGGGACTTTGTCCCAGGATTGATTTCTGCCATTGTCATTCTTTTTGTAGGAATATGGGTAATTAATATTATAAGTCGAGTGCTTCGAAAATTCTTTCAAAAAAAGGATTATGATGAAACGTTAGAAAATTTTCTATATGAAATTATCAACATCGGGCTTAAGATATTATTACTAATTTTGGTAATCACTCAATTAGGTGTTCAGACTTCTTCTTTAGTTGCTGTGCTAGGTGCTGCAGGCTTGGCTGTCGGGTTAGCTTTACAAGGATCTTTGGCAAACTTTGCAGGAGGTGTTTTAATACTGTTTTTTAAACCTTTTAAGATAGGAGATTTTATAGAAGCACAAGGGGTCTCCGGAACGGTAAAAGAGATTTCAATTTTTACTACCAAGCTTACTACTTTTGGTAATCAATTAGCTATTATTCCTAATGGTAAACTATCTAATGATAACATTGTTAACTACTCATCAGAGGGGATAAGACGTGATAAGATAGATATAGGAATATCGTATACTAGTAATATTAAAGAAGCAAAACAGATATTATTAGATATTATCAATACTCAAGAGCAAGTTATAAAGGAACCTGCTCCTGAAGTGATGGTGACAGATCTAGGGGATAGTGCTATAACTATACAGTTGCGTTATTGGGCTTCTAATGATGATTTTTGGGCTGTGCATTTCTACACTATAGAAGAGGCTAAAAAACAATTAGAAGCTAATAATATTTCTTTACCATTTCCTCAAAGAGAAGTGCATTTGTACTCAAAAGAAGTTTCTCGAGAAATGCCTAAAAAGAATTGATTTTATTAATGGCTTTTTAATCAATTTGATCTTAATAATAAGATTATCAATGTTGGATAAGACTTTGTATTTTTAGTTTTCATTTTTAATAATTAATATAATAAAAGCTATTTTGTTATTTTTTATATAATTAAATATTACCTATTTGATTCTTTTAAAATTTATTAAAGTTAAGTAGTGTACTATATAGTTTGATAAAAGTTGATTCAGAGTCGTTATGATTTCAGGAGTTTCTAGATAAGTAAAGCCTAATTTTTTATAAGCTTTTTGAGTTTTGATAATTTCTTCCATTTTATTTTAGATAATTTTCAGCAAAGAATTAACTCCTTTAAAAACAAGTGATTATATTGCAAATGCCTAACAATTTTGTAGTGTAAAGATGATGTCTCAAATACAATTTTAAAAAGAATATATTGATATTGATAAGGGGTTATTGTGTTGTTTATTAGTTAGTTATATAGGTTTATAACCATTTCTTTTTTCTGAAAAAGATTAATAGTCCAATAAAAATCAAAATCATAATACTCCATAGAACATGATATCCGTATTTGTATTTGAGTTCAGGCATATATTCAAAGTTCATTCCATATATTCCTGCAATAAAAGTTAGGGGAATAAATATGGTTGCGATTATTGTAAGTACTTTCATAATACCATTCATTTTATTACTAATCGTAGTCATATACATATCCATGAGTCCCCATATCATTTCTCGATAAACATCGATATTCTCTTGGATGTGAATGATATGATCATATAAGTCTCTATAGTAGTCTTTATTTTTCTCTAGGATAAGATCTGTTTCAGATTTAACAATTCTACCAATGACCTCTCTAAGTGGTAATATACTTCTTCTAATGCGTAAGATTTCGCGTTTAAGAGATTGTATTTCTTGTGTGATATTATCACCATCTTTCTCGTTAAAAAGTTCTTCTTCTATTTGTTCTACTTTATCACCGAGATCATCAATCACTACAAAATAATTATCAAAAATAGCATCTAGTAAAGAGTATGCCAGATAGCCAGCTCCAGAATTACGGATTCGACTTTTTGAGTTACTAATTCGTATTCTTACGGGATCAAAAATATCCTCATCAGATTCTTGAAAAGTAATTACATAATCCTTACCTAATACTACAGAAATATGCTCTACAATAAACTCTTGATTATTATTGAAGTACATCATCTTAAGAACCAGAAAAATATAGTTTTCATATTCATCTATTTTAGGTCTTTGATCGGTATTTACAATATCCTCCAATAATAAAGGGTGTAAGCCATAAAATTCACCTATTCTTATAATCTCTTTAGTGTGGTTTAATCCATTTATGTTAATCCAAGTAATATGATCATTTCCTTTAAATGTAAAAGCGTCTTCAATATTATTTGTTTCAGAAACATTGTGATTGTCTTTAGTATAATCCTGAATCTCTATTTTAGTTTCAATATTTTCTTTTTCACCTATATATACTACAGTTCCCGGAGCTTTTCCTAAACTTTGGGAAGACTTTGATCTTTTACTTTTTTTATGAATAGATTTGTTTTTCTTCATTATGCAATCATTGTAATGTAAATGTATTAAAAAGATAATTCATATAATTTTTGAAAAATAATACTTAATTACACTTTAAAAATGTAATTTCATTTTAAACTAATAGTAATTATAATTCGCTATGAATATATCTATTTTTTTTTGTGTTTTATTATTTTTTTAGTAGGATGCGTTAAGCAAAATCCTAATAAAAAATTAAAGCAAAGGATACTCAAAGAAAATACCATTGAGGACAATAATAATTTTAAACCAATTTTTCAAGGAGTAATGGTTGGAGTATTCGGGTAACAAGACTTTGCTTTTACTACTGAGGATATGAGTGGGATTATAAAAATGGGGGTGTATGACGCAAAACCAACATATTCGAACTTTTTAGAACTCTATGAACAAATTCTATTGGTTGCTTTTCAAATTAATTACAAAGCATAAAACTTCATAAATACACCAACATTGATAAAAACAATAAATTAAGAAAAAGATAAAACAGATTTGACTTCCAAGGAAAGATTCGTACTGAATGATAAGTTCGATCCTATGAATTGTATACCTTTAGAGTAATCAATATAGATAACTATGAACCTTATCTTTTTTTTTAATCTAAACCAAAATCTATCTGTAATTTCGCTAAAATTCTTGATACACTTCCTACATCGAGAGCGTTGAATATAATACTACTATTACAATGAAGGAAAGTAATTGCATTTTATCTTTACCCTTAACTAAAACAATATTTTTTATAAATAATTCTTGTAACTATGAAATAATCTGTCGTTGAATACAAGAATCTAAAATCATATGCTTTTTGGAACTTAGTTCCAACTTTTTAAAAAACTAAACCTTAGACAAAAAGCCCGCCTTTGTATTTAGTTATGGTATAATCTATGTTTATTTCAAAAAAGAAAAAGTAAGTTTAGCTCCTACGGTTCCATGAATCCTGAAACTTTGTCTAAGTTTACCCAATAAAGACACAATATATAATTAAAGATAAACTTCTTTTCATTTCTAAATTGAGAGTTAAATTGAATTAGAATTGTTTTTCATCTACACATTCTCTATATCTTCTAATACGCTCATCAATTTATCCATAGTAATTGGTTTTACAATATAATTACTAACCATTGCGTAAGATTTTGCTCTTAATACATCTTTTGGATCTACTGAAGAAGATACAATATAAATTATAACTTTTTTAGGAACAGGTACTTTGACAAATCTTTCTAGAAATTGCCAACCGTCTAAGATAGGCATATTAAGATCTAAAAGTATAATATCTGGTAATTTCTCGTTTGCAGAAATCAATGAAGACAATGCATCTAATGCTTCTTTACCATTACGGTAAATTAAAAAATTATTACACGCACCAGCAAGGCTCATCACTTTTTTTACCCCAAAAATAAATATGGGATCATCATCAATAATACAGGCTATATCAATTTTTTTCATGTTTCAAATAAATTTTAAATGTTGTGCCTTGATTGACCTTACTCTCAACGTCAATTTTACCTCCAAGGGCCTCAACTTGATTTTTAGTTATAAATAATCCTATTCCTCGTGCATCTTCATTTTGATGAAAAGTTTTATACATTCCAAAAAGTTTTGCATGATGTGCGTTTAGATCTATTCCTAAACCATTATCTTTTACAGTTAATACTACGAAATCCCCATCTATATAAGTATTAAGAATTACATAACTATCTCTTTCAAGAGATCTGTATTTTATACTATTAGTAATAAAATTGAGTAGAATACTATCCATGTAAGCACAAACACCAAGAACGTTAACACTTTTATCAACTCTATTAATAATAGTAACTTCAGCTTTTCGGGCACTCAATGTGATACCACTCATCACTTTAGTTATTGCTAGATTGAGATTTAATCGTACTAAATTCTGATCTACAGAAGTATTCATTAAAACCACTTCATTAAGGTGAGATATAGTTTCTGTTAAATTACGAGATGCCATTCTAAATAACTTAATGATCTCATCATTTTCTATACTTGGGTTTTCCTGAATGTAAAAATCTAGCAGCATATTAAAGTTACCTGAATGTGATTTTAAATTATGAGATACGATGTGCGCAAAATTCTTAAGTCTTTCATTTTGATCATTTGCTACTTGTAATAAAGATTTTATTTCTTTTTCTACTTTTTTAATTTCACTTATATCTGTTGCAACACCCAAATACCCTGTTATTTTATCAGCATTTTTTATGGCTGTTGTAGTTAATTGTACTGGGAATTGCGTTCCATCTTTTCTAACATGTGTCCATTCTTTAGTGATATGTTTTTCTTTTTTTAAAGAAATTTTGAAGATATTAAAACCGTCAACTTTTCTCTCTAATTTACTTGATAATTCCTCACCATACTTTAGCATTTCTTCTTTAAGATGTATGATTTTTATAGTTTCCTTTCCAACAACTTCTGCCCGTTTATACCCTAATAAATTCTCTGCTCCCTTATTAAATTTAGTAATAACACCATTTAAATCTGTTTGTACAATACTAACTCTTGTACTAGCCTCAAAAATCCCTTCTAATTGTGATAAGGCTTTCTCTAATTTTTCACGTGCATGAATTCTAGGAGTAATATCTGTTACTTGTGAGATAAAATATAACGGAGATTCATTTTCATCTCTAATTATTGAGGCAGATAGTATTACATTTACTATTCCCTTATTTTTATGAAGGTATCTTTTTTCCATATGATAAAAAGATCTTTTTCCATCCAGTAACTCCTGAACAAGATCTAAATCTGCTTCGAGATCATCAGGATGTGTAATGTCCTGAAAATTCAGTCTCATTAGCTCTTCCGAAGTATATCCTAAAATGTTACACAACGTCTCATTAACTTTACTCCATTTACCATCAAGACCAGTTATTGCCATTCCTATTGCGGCATTTTCAAAATTACCCCTGAATGTTTTTTCACTTACTTTTAGTTTGATTTCAGCTTCTTTTGTTCTAGTAATATCAGCAGTAAGCATAATAATTCCACCAATTTTATTATCATCTTTATACCAGGGATGTAATTCCCAAGATATCCATTGGACTGATCCATCTTCTCTTTCAAATCGATCTTCATCACATCTTAAAATCTTTCCACTCAAACAATCTTGGTGATCTTGTTTCCATTCACTCCCAATTTCTGGAAAAATTTCATAGTGTGATTTTCCAATAATATTTTCATCCTTTAACTTATAGTCAGCTATCCACTTTTTAGAGTAAGCTATATAGCATATATTAGTATCAAACATAGCTATGGTACTAGGAGCTTGTTCTATAAAAAGCCTGTACTTTTCCTGATCTTTCTTTTGTTTTGTTATTTCTTGATGTGCCCCTATCATCCATTCTGGCTCACCTTTTACCGTCCAACTTACTACTTTACCTCTAGCTAGTATCCATACCCAATCACCATTTTTATGTTTCATACGAGCTTCTAACTCATAAATAGGTGTCTTGCCTTCAAAATGATCTTGTAGTGCTTGTTCTGATTTTTTAAAATCATCTGGGTGAACATTATTGGTCCAAGTTTTAATAGATGTTGGGTGTAATTCTAAAAGTGAATACCCTATTATTTTAGCCCATCTTTCATTATAAATAACTTCGCCCGATTGGACATTCCACTCCCAAGTACCAATATTAGTTCCGTCAATGATATGTTGGTAATGTTCTACTTGTTTTTGTAAGTTTAACTCTGTTTTTTTTAGTTTAGTAATGTCGGTATGAGCACCAAGCATTCTTACTGGTTTTCCCTTTTCATCTCTTATAACAATACTTTTACAATGAATCCAAACCGTATTGCCCATTTTATGTTGGTATCTAACGACCTGATCATATGGGTGCATAGGATTTTTACAATGCTTATTAAAATCGTTAATAGCTTGAGCAAGATCTTCTTTATTAATAATATCTAGGCAGACAGAAGATTGATGTGGTATATCTTTTGGGTTATACCCAAAAGTATTCCAAAATTTAGGATTCATCCATCCATTTTCAGGATTATCCAAATCCCAAAACCATATACCATCTAGTGCTGATTCTTGTATAAAATCAAAAATCGATTCATCTTTTCTAATAAGTGCGTAAAGTTCTTTTTTTAGATATTCCCCCTCAGTTTTAGCTTCCAATAAAGAAGATTCAGAAATATTCTTATACATATATTGAAATTCATGTTAGAGGGTAATTTTTTATTAACATAAATTTATAAATTTTTAATTTAATATAAGCATGTATAAACATCAATATTTTTATGCTTTAGACATAATATATGGCGTATTACCCCAGCCTTTTTTAATTATGATAAATCCTAAAATCCCAATTAATACAGAAAAAAAAGTAAAAAAACAGAAAAAGAATAATTGTAAGAACTATACTTTTTTGCTGTAATCAAGTATGGCCTTTTTATTTTTGAAATAATTTTTGAACTAAATATTTTGTTTTTTCACAGGAACAAACCTCTAAATAATCATATTCAATAGGTATAACTTATTCCCCCTTTAGATTAATTACTCTATACTTGTTTTTTGATTTAACAATGAACAAATCTATTTTATCTTCGAAATGGATTTCATCATACTTGAAAGGAAAAATTAAGTCAAAGGTAGAGTTATCTATTAATGTTTCTTTATTGTTTTTTTCTAACCTTGAGTAATATGGAAAAAATATAAATTTTTCAAAAGAAAATCCTTCCAATAATTTTTTATTGTTAGTATCGTAGAGGTGTTTAAATTGATTGATGCCTACAATCAGATAATTACTATTTGCAAAATCAACCGATTCAAATTTTAAGGGAGCTATTATTTCGTTTTTTATATTTACAACTCCCCATTTGTTATTATTACTAACAAAAAGCATATAATTAAGTTTAGAATTTGGGTAGTAATTTTTAGGGTTAATTTCGTTATATTGAGGATAGAATATTATGTTTCCTAGTTTATCTAAAACACCTAATTTATTTCCTTCCTTATATACATAATGTTTTTTATTAGTCCAAAACGTTTTATTAATCAATATTCTTTTTTTAATTATTTTATCGTTAATTAAATAAGATTTTTTATTGCTTAAACTTAGTTCAGAAATCCCTTTTTTTACAATAAATTTGGAGTTTAGTTCCTGAGATAAGAAAATATCATCGTAAGAGATCGTTGTTAGCTACTGACTCTTTTAAACTGCTTTAATATAAAAAAATGCTTCGTTAGAATTATCTGCAAACATCATACGATCTTTTTCTTCAGAGATTAGGCTTCCTCCGTTTTCCAGTATGAGTTTTTTTGAAGTTGTTACATCTTCCACCCCAAAAGTGCATACCCAGTATTCATATTTGCCTTTGTATTTATTTTGAATTTCTATTATATCGGCTACATAATCACCTTCGGTATTAATTACTTGATATGATTCATTCTTACTTTGTATGATTTTCCATTGAAAAATTCCTTGATAAAATGAAATAACTTTTTGTATATCAGAAACATGAAGTTCATTCCAGATGAGTGTGTTTTTTGAATTTTTTGTGCAGGTATTTTTTAGTTGGTCACTTTCATAAATCGTGAAACCTGCGCCCTGAGGGTCTCTTATTAAAGCAACTTTACCAAAACTTCTCATTTTATATTGCATTTCAATTATACCTCCAAGTTGTCTGGCTTTTTCAACTGTAGTTTCTACATTATCCACTAGAATATACGTCATCCAAAAATGGGGCATCCGCATTTGTTTGAATTTCTCGGGAGTTTCGTACAAGCCTGTAACTTCTTTATTTTCTAGAAATGCGGAATAGTAATCATCACTCTTATAGTAGTTCCATCCAAAAACATTTTTATAAAACGACATGGTTTTTTGAGGAGAATAAGTTGATATATCTGCAAAAAATGGATTATTCAATGACATTTTCTTTTATTTACCAGTTAGATTACTTGTATTGTTTGTTGGTATCCAATCAGGCGGTTTTATAAAGACCAATAGCTTATTTTTAAATCCATTTACTTTTTTTAGTTTTCCAATGAGACGCGAAATACCATGAAAAAATACTTTTATAGGATTATTACTCTTCAAGGGTTCTGAAATTCCGTAACGCACTTTTTCTACTTCAGGTTCAAACGTACCGAGCATTCTGTCCCAAATTATCAAAATCCCTGCATAGTTTTTGTCCCAGTATTGTCGATTAGAACCATGATGTACACGATGGTGCGATGGTGTGTTAAAAATATATTCGACAGGTTTTGTTAGTTTTCCTATGATTTCTGTATGTAATAAGGTTTGAAAAACTTGAACAAAAACTTCGGACAGCAAGACTAAAATAGGGTCGAAACCCAACATGACTATTGGTAAAGAAAATAGAATAGGCATAATAGCATCTAAAGGACCAAACCTGTATGCCACAGACATATTAAAATGAGGTGAACTATGGTGTACCGTATGTGTTGCCCAACCAATAGCAATTCTATGCATCATTCTATGTTCCCAGTAATAGGCAAAATCCGCAAGTAAGATACAGGCAATAACTGTTATCCAATTTAGTTCCAAATGGGGTAAACTAAAGTTATTATATATCCAGAAGTAGACTTTGGTTATGGTCAGAAGACCTAAAACAATTTCTATTAAGAAGAACCCTCCAAAGGTTATGATATTGGCTATGCTATCTAAGATTAAGTCCTTGTTAAGTCTTTTTAAATACGCGTATCTAATTAATTCCAACACAAAAAATGGAATAATTAAATAGATTAAACTTAATTCGTTAAAGATGTAAAACCAATAATTCACATCTACCCAATCAAGTTTTTTTGGTAAGAATTCTATCATGGTTATTGTCTTTTCCAAGTTTCTACATCACTATAACCATAATGGTTGTAGCTAAGTTTGAAAGTATTTTCATCTACCATATCAATTTGACATTCTATTTGATATTCTTGTTGCTCATATTGAACAGTATAAACACCCTCACCTTTGTAGCCGTCAAAACTTTTAATCGTCAGTACTTTAGAGTTTTCTGCCTGCTCAGTATACCCATTTTCATCTTCATATTGATATGAATAAGCATTAAACCGTTTACCTTCTTTCTTGATGTTATAAACTACGGTTCCTTTAAAATCCTCACTGTAATAGCTAATTCTCCAACTTCCTTCTAAGTAATCAGTTTCAGGATTATAGTTTGCTCTTTTCTCTAAATTTTTATTTTTAGAATCCTTCTGGTTTTCATACGAATCTATAGATTCTTCATAGCCATATTTTAAGTCGTCTTTTGGAGTCATATAACTTATCAAGTGTGCAACACCCGAAATAAAAATTATTATGGCTAAGCTCCTGAATACTATAGTTGCGTTTTTCATTTCTTAAATATTTTGTACAAAAATGAGGTAGTTTTAACTGATATTTTTTGACCTATATCAAAATTTACTTTCTAATTCTACTTAGTGTTTCTTGTGAAATTCCAAGAAAAGAAGCAATATAGCCCAGTTTCACCCTTAATTCTATATCAGGAAAATATGTTAGTAGTAAATCATACTTCTCTTTTGCTGTTAAAAACGACCAACCTTTGGAGAACTTGTCAATAAACGTAAGCATCTCTTCGGCAAGTAATCTAGCAAAATTTCCAAAAGCTGGGAAATCTGCTATTAATCTTTGATAATTTTTGTAGCTAATTCGATATAATATACAATCTTCTAAACATTCGATTTCTTCAAAACTCTGATTTTGTGCATAGAAGCTATACCATGAGGTTATAAAATAATTCTCTGCATAGAACCATGAAGATATTTGTTTACCATCGTGGTAATAATAAGTGTGCAATACTCCTTTTTTTGTGAAATATAAATAGTTGGCTCTATTGCCTTGGACTAATATTTTTTCCCCTTTTCGAACTAATATTTCTTCGAAATTAATTGCAATGTGTTGTTGTAACTCTGGAGTCAAAAAACATCTATTGCTTATTTCTTGGAGTAAACTTTGCATGTTGATTCAATTCTCTTTTTTTGGAGTTTGTAGCTAACGGTCTCGTATATGAGCCGTAGCGGATTTATGCACTAACTTTTCAGATTAGTATTAACTTTAAATATACAAAAAAGCCATAGACAGATTATCAATTCAGCTATGGCTTATATACATTGGTTGTTTTTCGTTCATTTCTGTGATTTCAAAAAGTCCGTATTTTTCAAACTCATCTTTAACAGATTCTCGGTCGTAATAGAATATTTTCGCCCCCTTTATGAATTTCGTAACAGTCTTTACTTATCAATTCGCCTTGTCCAAATTGAGGTGCGTTTTTATTTATAGCTGTAAAAAACCATAAATCCGTTTTCGGTTAGTTGATTGTAACAGTCTTGGATTAGTTTTTTTCTTTCTTTGCTGTCCAATAAATGAATAAGAGCGTAACAAAATATTCCGTCATATTTTTTGCCATCAAAAGGCATTTTCATTACAGAGCCGTGAAAAATGGTCATTTCATTTCCATAATGTTTTTTAGCGAGTTCAATGGCTGTTTTTGAAATTTCAATTCCGTTTACTTTTATTCCATTTTGGATAAATGTTTGGGCATTTCGTCCATATCCAATTCCGGGAATTAAAATGTTTTTTACCAAACTTTCTACAAAAAATGATTTTGTCAATTCAGCCTTCTACCATATCAAAAATTTTCTTGCGTCAATTCGTGATTTACCATTGCACCTGTTATGGTTCCACTGCTAACTGCCATTGAAACCGAACGCATCATTGTACTGTTGTCTCCACAAGCAAAAATGTCTTCTTCTGTGGTTTTTTGCATAAAACTCACTTCAATATGTCCGTTTTCAGTGAGTTTACAACCCAACTCTTTTGGTATATTTGAATTTTGCTCAAATGGAATAGAAGCGTAAGCACATTCAAAGATTTCTGTACTGCCATCTTTGAATACGATTTTTTCCAATTGTCCATTTTGATGTTTTATTTCAGAAATTTCTTTTTCAATGATTTGAATATTGTGTTGTTTTAACTTTGCAAGTTGGTTTTCATCAAAGTCTTTTTTATCCGAGGTGATTATTGTGATTTCTTTGGTTAAATTATTCACTAAAGAAGAGAGATGAAACGCTCTTTCTCCATTGGCAATTATGGCAGTTTTCTTGTTTCTTATTTCGTATCCGTGACAATATGTACAATGAACAACTGAAATTCCCCAACATTCTGAAAAACCTTTTATATCTGGCATTAAGTCTTTAATTCCTGTTGCTAAAATCAATTTCTTTGCCGTAAAAATATCTCCTTTTGAAGTAGTTATTTCAAATCCTTTATTGCTCCTTTTTCCGCTAACTGCAAGTCCGTCATAGAATCTGACACTGTCGTATTTTGTAACTTGACTTTTTGCAATTTCAGAAATTTCCTTTGGCGTACTTCCGTCTTGAGTTAGAAAATTATGCGAATGTGGTGTTTGCTGATTGCACGGTTTTCCTGCGTCAATTACCAAAGTCTCGCGAAGTGAACGACCTAATGTCATTGCTGTTGAAAGTCCGGCATAACTTCCGCCTATTATAATTACTTCAAATTCTTTTTTATCCATTTTGTTATTGTATTGAGTAAAGAGAGTTAATGGTCTAGATGGTGTAAGTGCTAAACCTGATGCTTCAAATAGTTTTATTATTTCTCTGCGTGTCATTGATTCACACATTAAATGCGAAATTGTCGCAATAGTGATTTTTGACAAATATACAATCTTTTGTATTATTGCAACTAATTCGCAATAACACATGAATCGAAGAAATACACCTACAAAAGAAGCAGTGTTGAACTTACTGTTAAATTCGAGAAAGGCTTTAAGTCAAGATGCTATTGAAATGCAGTTGGATATTAAAATCAATAGGGCTACGATTTATAGAGTATTGAACAGGTTTTGTGAGGATGAGATAGTCCACAAAATTGTTGCAGAAGACGGGAAACAGTATTTTGCCATTTGTAAAAAATGTGAGAATCCACAAGAAGTTATTCAACATCATTTTCATTTTCAGTGTTTGTCGTGTGATACGATTGAATGCTTGGAAGTTCCTGTTGAGTATTCAGTTCCTAATGGCTATGAAGTTCAAAATGTAAATTGTGTTCTGACTGGGATTTGTAAAGACTGTTTGTAGGTTTGTTCCAATGGCTTAGAACGTTTAATATATGTGTCGTAGCAGAGCAAAATGTTACCCTGTTTTCGACAAAAACAACGCATTGATTGCTAATTTTACTTTTTGCAAGTATTGCGCCTTACCAAAAATACAATAACCTTTCGATTCATCGCCTAGCTGTTATGACATCATACTTGGTGTTGTCATTAGTTTTTTATTTCCAATGACAATAGTTTTTCAGTTATCTCAATCGGATAGTAAGTATTTATTAGTTGTATAAATAAATTCAAATTTCCTCTTTGACTTAAATCGTAAAAATCCGAGACCTTTTTGTTCTCATCTATGATTTTTTTCATGGTAAATTTTGTTGAAATTCCAGAAATTGAACTTAAAGTTCGAGTTTCCAAATTTCTCAATTCACTATAATTCATAAATCTAGAATCAAGCTGTTCAAATTTATCTGAGCGGTACCATTTTGTTAAATTATTCCAATTAGTCTCACTTATTAGTATACCTTGAAATTCTTTCGTTTTAGGAATCTTATTAATCAGTAAATCGGTTCTTTGTCCTATATATTTTGAAGCATATTTACCTCTTGTTCCGGGAAAACTAACACTCCTTATTGGACCTAATGAGATTCCAGACTCTATTATCTCCTTTAAATCGTATTTGGACTTTTCCTCTTTATCAATTAAGTTAAAAACATAGATTAATCTTCCATCAAATTCTGAAATATCCGTAAAGTCATAGATTTCGGCAAATCCGAATCCTAAATTATGGTCAAGTTTAAATCTGAATATTTTTCCCGAATTTTCTTTAATCATTTATTTACCTTCAAATTAATGACAACGTCTCGGCTATGAGTAGTTTCTTAAAGTACTAAGATAGCAAAAAGGCATAAATCTGAGGAAAATTCTAAGAATTTTCTGATTGGCACTTACCATACTCAAGCAATTACTTATAGTCATTGTTAGTATTAGTATTTATTTGTATCAATTCTGTATGTACTTCTTTTTCTCCCTTTAGTGTAATATATCGGCTATCTTTTCTTATAAATTTACCATTTTCATTTATGTCAAATACTAATCTATAAGTTCCAATAAATATATTTGAAATGTCCCATTTAGGATACTTTAAGTCTAATTGGTTATCATATATTTTCTTTTCGTCTAAATAAAGCTCCATTTTCACTTCTTGAACAGGTTTTATGTCAGTTAATTTTATTTCAAGATTAACCTTATTAGACTTTAAAGAATTGTTTTTTGATTCATCTATAAAGTCTGATATTTTCTTTTCTGAGCTTTTTAATCGATCACTTGCTTGTTTATTAAATTCATCCAGTTGTCCTGTGAATAAATCTTTCCAATTATCCGTTTCCGTTTTGATTAGTTCTTTTAATTCATTGTCAAATTCATTTAGCAATTGAATAATTCCGTCAATATTAGAGTCAATTTGGGGCAAGTTGATAATCCATTTTGCGTAATATTTAGAACTGATGATTTCTATTTGATTTAAAGTAATAGTATACCTAATCCAACTTTTAGAATGAATGAACAATCTGTCGGCTAATAATAATAATGTAGAGAGTATTAGGGAAATATACCCAAGAGCATAAAAAGTACTATTATCTATTTTATAATTGTCGCCAGTCTCTATACCCGTAAGTAAAGGAAGAATTAAACTCAAACCAAAAAATATTAAGGCTGGTAACAAATGTTTCCAAGAATTTTGGCGAGCTTTTTTTCGTTTCGACAAGTACCAATTTAAATATTTTCTCTTGTATGAGAGTATATATTCAATATATGCCTTTACTTGCTCATTAGTGATTCCACTTTCGAACCAGTCTTTTTCGATTATCTCTATATCTTTATTCATATTAATGCTAACAATTGTATAAAGGATATATATCCTTTATTTCCTGAATATAAAAGTAATGATAATCAACAAAAAAGCGAGACAATATTGTCTCGCTTCGGTAAAAATTGTTCAATTTGTGACCCCGAACCCTCAGAGTTCAAACTTTTTAATACAAGATTTAGAAGAAATTTCAGAGTTTATAACAGAACATCAAACTTTACTGATAGCATGTTAAAATTATTAACAATATCAGTTAGTACAATCATCAATTTATTTTGTTTTACATTTTTAGAAGAAATTTTCATGAAAAGGAAAAATATATACTAGAGGAAGTCATTTTTGTCACATGATTTACAGTATTATTAGAGTTGTATATTAATTATTAGCAATCTTATATTTATATTGACCTTTTTGAAATATCATTTTTGTAATGTAAAAAAAATTACTATTAATTCATCAATTTTTGGGCTTATGAACTACAAGTATCGTATCAAAGAAAAATTACCAGTAGCAAAATACAAAGTTATTAAACTGTAAATTATCAATGCTTTGCAGAAAACAGGAAGAACCTTTAATAGATATTGTAATCTAATGGTTCAGGATCATTCTGATATTCCTACACAAGATTTAGATATCATTGCTTCTTATTTAGAGTGTAGTGCAGACGAATTAAAAAACTATAAAGTTCAGAGGTCTGCGATCTTGCACAAAATTGTACGGAAATCTTCTAAAAAACTTTTTTAGAAGCTTAGAAAGTATAGTTTATATATTCGACAATTTTACTTCGTTATATTTCTATAAACAAGCCTTTAACCCCTAAACTTAGGAAATATTAAGCACTAATTTATCGTATATCATCATAACCAAAGAAAATAATCATCTCTTATTGGTCAAGGTTTTGCCTATTTCTAATGCTCTTTTCTCTTAATTTTGAGAATTAGACGCAATTATCCCTAGACTGCGATACAAATTGTAACACATAGCTTCCATAAGATTTTGAGTATGCATTTTTTAATATCTCTGTATCTTGTTATACCTCCGCAGAACTACCTTTTTATACCTCCAAAAGTACGCTCTACTTTAAACCTTGTTTTCCCTATCAGTTTATTGAATTTCTTTTCCCAATGGGTGTATCTTCTATTCTGAATATACCAAAACTCGCACTTCCCTTATTATCGAAATTAACTTTGTTGTATGTTTGAACAGTATTCATTTTAATCTCGACTAACACCAAATTTATTTAAGTAGATCAGGTATTTGAAAAATCGAGATCATCAGGTTTTATATCTAATTTATTGATTTGTTTTTTTAATTCTTTTGACGAGTCCCATTTTTCTTTTTTGTTAGAAATAACAACACCTTCAGTAGTAAAAGCAAAGCCTTGTTGCCCGAATATTCCAACCATTACTCCTTGAAAAATTGGCTTAAAATTTTCGTTATCCACAAATAATCAAAAAGTTAGCTCTACTACCTCCTAATGTATTTTTTTCTTCAATTACATACTCAATAGACTCTAATAGTTTTAAGTATATTGGTCGCTTTATATAACTCCTGACAAAATTTTCTTTAGTATTGTACTCCAACATAACGATTTTAGGTCTTACTACTACAAAACTAGCTAAAGTGTTATATAATTTTTGTAATCATATGGGCAGTTAATAATTACTGCTTTTAACCCCTACTTGTTTTTTCTTATTAATATTTAGATTCTTTTTGAAGCTTTATCTTCCTGAGAGTAGGTTAAGTTAGGTGTGTTTACTATTTTATCTTTCGATGTGTTAAATAGATAATATTTTCTAACGTTATTATTGAGTGATTATTTTTTAGAATTATCCCATTACTAATTTTTTAGGTTTAGAAATTTTGTGAATTCTATTTTTAACGTTTCGAAGAAATGCTTTACTTCCAAATTTTTTTTTTCGCAATCCAGGACTTTGTATTGTATTTTTAGTTTTCATTTTTATTATTTTTAATAATTAATATTATAAAAGCTATTTTGTTATTTTTTTATATAATTAAATATTACCTATGTATTGCATATCTACTAGCACTAGGTAATTCTTTTAAAAATTTAAAAAAAGAACTAGAGTATATTTTAAAGTATTTTGTGTGTAATTCCATCATTTTGATATTAATAATTTATAAATATTCTGTACGTGATTCATCTTAATTACTATAAAATTTTGATCCAGAATCAAAAAAATGATACTGCTGTACTCAAATTTTATTGATAAAATTCTATCTATGAATCTAGCTATTTGATTCTTTTAAAATTTATTAAAGTTAATTCTTTAATAAAAAAAGGCTTAAAACCACAGTTAAAATAAGAGGAATCCTAAAAAGGATATAATTGGTAGAAAGCTAAAATGATTGGCTATGATGGCTTAGACCAAGTAGTAAACATCCAATGCCTTTTTTCTAAACGTCTCATTAACTGTGTTACTATTTCTTCTGTTGCAGAGTCGCCTGCTTCCAAAGCAGTATTTATAGCATCGAGTAATGTGTTGTGTATTATATGAAAATCTTTTAGAACTTCTTTTACCATTGCTATTGGTGTTAGCTCTCTTTCTACTTCTTCAATTTGGGATAATTCTAGATGCTCTTTTAACGTGTGTTTAGGTTTTAGCCCAAAAATACGTATACGCTCTGCAATGATATCTGTTTGGGATTTTACTTCATTATATTCAATCTCAAACTGTTCATGTAGTTCAAAAAAATCTCCCCCCTCAACATTCCAATGAAAACTTCTTAGCTTATGGTAGTGTACTATATAGTTTGATAAAAGTTGATTCAGAGTCGTTACGATTTCAGCAGTTTCTAGATAAGTAAAACCTAATTTTTTATAAGCTTTTTGAGTTTTGATAATTTCTTCCATTTTATTTTTATTTAAAAGTTAGTATTATTTATTTTTGATCTTAAGAAAAAAAATGTTTTATTTTTAGATAGTTTTTAATAAAGAATTAACTCATTTAAAAACAAGTAATTATATTGAAAACACCTAACAATTTTGTAGTGTAAAGATGATGCGATTAAGGATATCTTCATCATGATTACTATGTTTAGTTTTTTATATCTAAATTTTAGTTTCCTAATCAGGAATGTTTTAAAATAATTAGTGATCTAATTAACATATTGTAAAGGAAACAAAACTTTATGAGTTACATTAACGCATTTGATCTCTATTATGCCTCAAATACAATTTTAAAAAGAATACATTGATATTGATAAGGAGTTATTATGTTGTTTATTAGTTAATTATATAGATTTGTAACCATTTCTTTTTTCTGAAAAAGATTAATAGTCCAATCAAAATCATAATACTCTGTAGAACATGATATCCGTATTTGTATTTGAGTTCAGGTATATATTCAAAGTCCATTCCATATATTCCTGCAATAAAAGTTAGGAAGATAAATATGGATTCTTTTTTTGAAAGAATTTTCGAAGCATTCGACTTATAATATTAATTACCCATACTCCTACAAAAAGAATGACAATGGCAGAAATCAGATCAGTTCAATTCTTATCTACATCCTCATATTTTTGTAGATCCACCAATACAGTGATCAATTTTTCAAAAAGCTTAGTATGGCTCTGCAATGATGGTTTCTTTTATTCTAAGAATACTTTATTAGAGTTAAGATAAAGATGTGTGTCTTTAACAATTCCCTTCGTAAAAAGGAGGATTGTTGTTATTATATTGGTCGTGATTTATAAATTTTGATAGCTCATCAAAAATATACCAGAGATGATAATAGTATAAATGCTTTTAATATAATTGTCAATTCGTTTACTAGAAATCATTTCCGTTAACATCCATATTGTTTGAGTTAAAGTTTACTGTTATTTTTTAAGAATTTTGTAGTAAATAATTTACAAATTCAAAAACAATAACAATGAATAATAATAACAACACTTTTCTAGGAATTATAGCAGGAACTGCAATTGGGGCTACTTTAGGTATTTTATTTGCTCCAGATAAGGGTGCAAATACAAGAAGAAAAATAGCCAAAGAAACACAAGCAACAAAAAATCATTTAGAACGAGAAGCTTCTAGCTTACAACATCAAATAACGAATACTTTATCTACTCAAAAAGAGACACTAGATACTAAGATTGAATCCTTAATTTCTGATGCGAGTTATAAAGCAGATGATGTAATAACTTCTCTCGAAAAGAAATTAAGTGAACTAAAGATTAAAAATAAAAAATTACAGAAATCATAATGGGTGTGATCAATGCAATAAATGAAACGTCCAGTAAAGCGTTTGATTCTGGAGAAACTTATATAAAAGTTTCTAAAGAATACTACAAACTCAAAATTTTCCAACAATTAACAAGATTTTTTTCTTTTTTTAGCAAGCTAGCTATTATTGGGGGCTTGCTTTTCTTAGGATTAATATTTTTAACTGTATCAGGAGCAATTTGGCTAGGACAGCTTATTGGCAACACTGCACTAGCTTGTTTACTATTGGCCTTAACTATTTTTCTATTTACTGGAATAGTTTATTTAATTCGTAAAAAAATTGACAAAAGTATTATCAATAAAATGTCTCAAGAATTTTTTAATTGATATTATGGGAAAAACATATACCTCCTTTAAGGAAATAGAAAAAGATCTTCATAAGCTCAGCCTGCAACGACAAATATGCCTAGAAGAAATGAAGCTACTAAAATCTGAGTTTAAAAAAGAGCTTCAACCATATCAATGGGTTTCTATAACTCTAAGTGCTATTAAGAAATATGGAATATTCTATATGATTAAAAAACTATTCAAATAGTAATAATATTATGATACGCCTACAGCTTCCACCACCGGTAATTCGGTTCTGCTTTTGAAATCATTAGGGCTAATACCATATTTTTCTTTAAAAATTTTCGAGAAATAACTTCTACTACTAAACCCTATTGAGTATACAATTTCTGAGATATTCATATCAGTAGTCCTTATCATGTCTCTAGATGCTTCAAGTCTCACATGGCGAATATACTCTGTAACTGTTCTAGTATATAATAGCTTAAATCCTTCCTGAAGCTTTGCCTGTGGCAATCCTATTTCTTCTGATAGCTGTGCTAAAGAATAATCTTTAGCAACATCCTTAATAATTTTTTTAGCTAAACTTCTAACTAGTTTTAGTTCTTTTTTCAAAAGTGTAGTAGGTAGTACTTCTTCTTTGATCGCACGATCATGTTGTTGAATATGAATTGATAATATTTGATAAATCATACCCTCTATTTTCAATATACGAATCATTCCTTTTTGCTTTACTTTACGCAAAGCTCCTATTTGATCCGCTAATTTTAAATTAAACGTACCAAAATAAGCAAAGGCGTTTTCGTGATCTTCATCCATAAAGACCCTGTATAATTTTTCATTAAGTTGCGATACATTATTGAGCCTCTTCTTCAAATACTTTTTTCTTGCAATTTGTATCACGTTAATTTCTAATTTCTCTTCCTTTGGAAAATACCCATAGTTATAACCTCCATCACGACTTGTAATAATCACAGACTGAAACTGTTCTAAAGTATGTATCTCTTTTTGATACCCAAATCGATGCCCACAGAAACCTGTAAGGCAATAAGCAAAATGAATAGGATTATATTCTGAAGCATCCATAATCAAAACAAACTCTTTATGGAATATAATATCGTATTCCAATAAATTTACTCCCCAGTCAAATGTAATAAACCGAATGGAACCATGTGCATTAAGATTATTAACTGTAAGTGTATATTCTCCCCATCGTTCTTCTATCTTTCCGCCAATAATCTCTTGGATCTGTCTAACAGTTCCTTCCGTATCTTTAGCAGTAATATTAATCTCTATAGCATTTGTTGGCTTAACGTACATTATATAAGTAATTTATAACTTTGATTAATTATGTTTTAATTTGGACTTAAAAAAATGAAAATAGAATATTTTCTATCTATTAGATCTTTTAAAAATTATGTTAAGATACATAAAAAATAAATTCAAAAAACTCCCTTTAAAGCGAGTTTTTTGAATTTATTTTTTTTTAAAATTGAATCTTTTAAATCGAATCAAATTCATCTATAAAAAAGAAATCTTTATCTTCATTGTTTACAAAATATACACCTTCTCCAAAAATATATTCTACATTTTTCTTATCAACTATTACTTTAAACCCTCTTTCTGTGGGCTTCAATTCAAAACTATCATTAGCATCTTTGGTATATCGTAGCACAATATATTTATCATAATCGCTATACATATCATTATCTACATAAATCAATTTTGTCACTTGTTGAGGAGAAATTTTTCTACTCTGGTTTAGTTTTCCTTTGTCAGCTTTTTCTAAAATCACTTTTGACTTAGCTGTTTTATATATAGTAATCCTGTAAGGTATCTTTTTACCGTTATTTTTGAACTCGTATGTTTTGGTAACTTTTGTTTTTATAATTTCTTTGTTACTCTGAGCAACTGTACTTGTTAGTGTAAATATAATTAGTAGTGTAACTATTAATTTTAATGTTTTCATTTTTAAAGTATTTTTAAATGGTTATTATTTTTTTTCTTTAATTATGCTTCTTTTATCATACTGGTATCTAAATGATCCGAAGTATTCTTTGACCAAGCATTTAACATCCAACTTGATTTTTCTAACTCTCTAATATAAGCTCCAATCAGATCAATTGTTCCTTCATCTTCAGCCTCATCCGCATGCTTTAATATTAAACGCATTTGGGTTAACAACTTCTTATGATCTCCTAGAAGCTCTTCTACCATTTCGGTATCTTCCATTAATGGTGTAATTTCCTCTACTGTAGCCATTTTGATATATTCTTTAAACTGGCTCACAGGATGATGTTGTAATGTTAAAACACGCTCTGCTATTTCATCTATTTTTACTTTTGCATCATTATACAATTCTTCAAATTTCACATGAAGATCAAAAAAATTTTTCCCTAAGATATTCCAATGAAAACCTCTCAGTTTTTGATAATATAAATTGTAGTCAGCTAACAAAATGTTTAGCTCTAATACTACAGGTAAAAGCTTTTTCTCATTCATATTCAAATAATTCATTTGTACTTTTTTTAAGATTAATAATTTACTGATATCACAAATAGGAAATCACTATCCTTTTTTGTTTAACACAAAGATACTTTGAGTAAAACAGCATCTTTTGCTCATATACTATTTATCTTAACTCTATTGTAAAAGAAATAAATATCATTAAAAAAACTAAATTTTTAAAAACTCTACGTAATGAAAAACATCATATCTATAGAAGAAAAGATACAGTATTTTAAAATTTTAATAAAAGAATCACTAGTCAACCAAAGGCTTTAAATTAATATGACTATAGTTACCTTTCCTATTTGTATTTATATTTCGTCTCGAGCTCTTGAAGCTCCTACCAATCAAAATTACGTTCAATAGTCCTATCTTTATATATTGAGAAAGTAACTCTTCAGAAAATACAATATACTCTTCTATTAAGATTTTGTTCTTTAATAGTCTACGTACAATAATAATATCTTCTCCCATAAGTTTTATATTTTACCTAATTGGTACTGCACTAATCTCTTTCCTCATAATCCAAAACTATTTTGATACCAAGAATTTTGGGAATTGTATTACTATCTTTAGTGTATTTATTCTGTTTCTGTAAAATAGAATAGCATCTCCTTTGATTTCTTAAACTTTAAAGCTTAATTTATTAGCATAAATCACTTTATCAAGTAGTGATGGTACAATTTCAGAACTTAACTCGATATTGGTTGAACTCATAATTTTCGTAAAACCACTAATGTCTGGAGTAGATATTAAACTAGTAGTAAATAATATTATGATTAACTAATAGGAGATATTTTATTAATACTTGATTTTTATTGTATTTATGACATAAGCTATTCTACCTGGTTTATTTATGTAGTATGTGTGTTTAAAAGACAATAAATCTACAATGTATTTAGGGTATAAAAATCAGATTAAAAAAACTTACAACACCATATTTTTAGAATCTGCTAATAAAAATTCAATTTTAGAAATTAATCTTTAATCTAAGTTTACAATCGCTATTTAGTATACTTACAAGACTAATCTTCCATAACTATCAAAACAGTTAATTAAAATTGTATATGCGCACAATTTATCAAAATATCAGTCTTAGTTTTGAAATGTAAAACATAAGGGTTGCTACTAGAGCCTGAAAAAACATAAGAAATATATCATTAGAGCAAATGTAATATTTTAAAATTTGGTGAGTAACCCTTAATAATCTTAAATCAAAAACTTTTTATTATGAAAAATTTTATAGGATTAATAATAATTATCCTGTTAGTTAGTAGTTGTGATATACAACAAAAAAAAGAAGCAAAACTACCTGATGTAGATGTAGACGTTAATACAAAAGCTGGTCAGATACCAACCTTTGATATCGATTGGGCTGATGTAAATGTTGGTACTAAAACCAGAAAAGTTACTATTCCTAAAGTAGTTATCGTGATGGAAGAAGAAGAAGTAGAAGTACCTTTTATTGATGTTGATATGCCAAATTCTGGAGAGAAAGAAGAATTGACACTAAATGTAGAGGCAGAGGTTACAGGAAAAGAACACTCTATTGAGATAAAAGAGATTATTGCGTCTAACGATAAACTATATGTTATTTCTGAATTAAAAGAATTAGATCAAGACCTAAGTGATAAAAAATTAAGAGTATCAGATCGTGTAATTCTTAATGCACCTGACCTTAACGTAAAGCATATTATTATAGGTGAAAAACCAGATCGTGTATTCAACGATCAATATAAGTATGTAAAAAACATCAATTCTTTTAAATCAAAATTGAAAAATTCTAAAGTAATTTTCACTAAATAGTATATCTAATTCCAGATAGATATGGTTAGTTTTCGAGATGACCTCTTAGGAATATTTAAGAGGTCGTTTCATTTTAACACTTATATTATTATAGACATCCATATTCATTATACTTTTTACAAATAAGCAGATTTCCGTAACCTACAATTAAAAATCAAAAAAATGAATGATAAACTAATTAATGCTTGGAATAAAATGTACGAAAAGCTAGAGTTTTGGCTAAACTCTATCGTAGTGAATTTACCTAACATCTTAATTGCTATTTTTGTATTCATAATAGCTCTTATTGCTTCAAAATACATTAGTAAATTAGCTCGAAAAATACTTAACAAAAGTCGTTTACAACGATCAATGAAAAACTTAATATCCAAAATAATTTCTATAGCGGTAGTGATTTTTGGGTTATTTATGATTTTGGGAATTCTAAATCTTGATAAAGCTCTAAACACCATTCTTGCTGGTGCAGGAGTCGCAGGTCTTGCTGTAGGTCTGGCATTACAAGGCGCATTAGCCAATACTTATTCTGGTATTATTTTATCCTATATTAAGCACTTAAAATTTGGAGATTGGATAGAAACTAATGATTATGAGGGTGAAGTTATTGATATTGATCTACGTGCAGTAACCATTAAACAAGTAGATAACAACTTAGTATACATACCTAATAAACTAGTGGTAGAAAACCCTATAAAGAATTACTCTACCACGGCTCAATCACGTGTGATATTAGAATGTGGTGTAGGATATGAATCAGATTTAAGATTTGTAGAAAAACTCACAAAAGAAACCATAGCTTCCAATTTTGAAGCAGTAGAGAACAAAAAAGATGTGTTGTTTTTATGGCGAGAATTTGGGGATAGTTCTATCAATTACGAACTTCGATTTTGGATTAATTCTACTTCTGCTTTAGAAGTAGCCAAAGCTAAGAGTGAAACAATGATGTTAATGAAAGAAGCTTATGATAAAAATAATATCAATATCCCTTTCCCAATACGAACACTAGATTTGCCAAAAGAATTTGATATGATGAAGGAAGAAAAACAACACTAATTTAGATGATTAAGTTAACCAATTATATTAGAAGAGTATTATTACTATCCTGATCACTGACGGGGAGAGTTTACTAAGAAGCCTTAGTGTTCATATAAGTGTTATATTAATGCTATATAATGTTGCTTTAACTAGCCTTATAAAAATTAATTGGATAACTATCATATTATCTATTATTTCATAAAGAAGATAAAGAAACGACATCTAGTAATAAAGTCTTAATTTAAAAGAAAATGAAAAATATTACCCCGAATATTATACGGCAGATCTTTATACTACTACTTATCTTATTAATCGGCGGACTCATCTTTAGAGAGATTCTACCGTACCTTTCGGGAATATTGGGAGCCATAACTATTTATGTTATTTTACGCAGATGGATGGTAAGATTGACACAAAAAGGATGGCATCCAGATCTTGCTGCAATTACCTTAATGACAAGCTCTTTCGTAGGTATATTAATGCCTGTGATAACAGTCTTATTTATGTTAGGTAATAAAATTGGTGATGTTACTGAAAATTCTACAAAAGTTATTCTTGCAATAAAAGGACGTTTAGATACTTGGGAAAATCAATTGGGTTATGATATCAGTTCTCAAATAGATCCAGATGCTATTTCTTCATGGTTAGCAGAAAGTTTACAAAGTTTTGCGGGAGGTACGTTTAATGTATTTATTTCTATAGGGATTATGTATTTCTTACTATATTATATGCTCACAAATCGAAAAAAAATGAGAGAATCTCTTTTTGACTATATCCCCATCAATCAGGATAATTTAAAAATTATAGGTAATGAAAGTCAAAAAATGGTGAGATCTAATGCCGTTGGCATACCATTAGTTGCTATTATACAAGGAGTTGTCGCTCTACTAGGTTTTTTAATATTTGGTATAGAAGATCCATTTTTTTGGTTTGTAATTGTTACCATTGGATCTATGATTCCTTTTATTGGTACTCTTATAGCAATACTACCTGTTTTTATAATTACACATTCTATTGGACACACGTTTCAGGCATGGGGAATTTTAATCTATGGTATTATTGTTGTTGGCTCCTTCGATAATTTAGTCCGATTATATGTCTTAAAAAGATTAGATAATGTACATCCCATTATCACCCTTATAGGTGTTATAGTTGGCGTCCCTTTATTTGGCTTTATAGGACTCATTTTTGGTCCATTACTTATCAGTCTATTTCTTATTGTTATACAGATTTATAAGTCCGAATATGGTAAACCAAAGGTACGAGAAAGTATGTAGAGATATTATTTGTTTACAATTAAAAAATTGATCAAAGTACTAATATAATGTTCCGCAACTTACAGAGAATTAGCTTTTGATTACCTAAAAAAAGGTTATATAAATGAGCTTAAAATTTTATAAAAGTAAATATTCTTACTGCAGAAGTGTCTGAATATTTGACAGAAGCTAAGGACAATAGGATAATTCACAGAAAACACATAATTTAGCTAAAAAGTGCAAAACGTAACTTCTGTTATGTACAAAAAAATGTAAAAGCACTATAGCAAAGATTTTATTGGATGTATGAAAATTTGTAAAAAAGACATTGAATTTTGCGAAGATTTCATAGCTAGACTATACCAAATAAGTATCGTTATATATAAAGCAAAATAAAATTACCTAGAATTATTATTGTTTGACTTGTATAACTTTAATTTAGTATTACTTATTATTTTCTATATTTAATTCTTCTATAATTTGACCACACTCTATTCCTTGAAATAGTAAAAATGTCATCAATCGGACAGCTACTTCTAAAATATCTACAGGTATCGTATTATCTCTAAGCATTATAACGCATTTATCAATAATATTTTGATCAAAATCTAAGCAGTGACAGACTATGGAAATGTATTTAGATTTTTCTAAAGGCTTTTTTACCTCGAATCCTTTTTGATCTTCTTTACTTTTATCGATACAAGAGGTTTCTTGTTTTATATTATTAAAAATAAATGCTTCAACTAATTCATTAACATATTTTTTTCTCTCTAGACTCTGATAATTCAAAAATCTTGATAATGCTATAATCTGAACTTCTTCAGCTGCTTCATAATATTTTTTTTCAGCCTCGAAAACCATTATTAACAATTCTTGGATTTTGTTATTTTTTCTCATTTTTTTAATGTGTCGATTATTCATTAACTATAAAAGCCTCCCTTACCAATAAAATTAATCCGCTATTAATCAAAAACATATTCGACAATCTATGCTTTTTAAGAGACTGATAAAAGTGATAATAAGATGATAGTTAAATACAAATCTTTAAATTGTATTTCGCTTTCATTTTAAGCACACCATAACTGTATTGGTAATTCTTTATCTACATTATCATTCTTATTTGATAACAATATCAATATTACATCCTATTTTCTTTAGCGCAATCAGGGTTTTTATTAACTCAAAAATGCTGATGACAATTATATTAGTTAAGAAAAACTAAATTTTAAATGAGTTAATTTTCCACTTATTTGAGCAAATAATAGCTTGAAAATAAAATTACCTTTATTCTGAATTTATATATCAAAAACATGACACTTGAATTTCTATTTATAATTATAAGCGGATTTGTATCTGGAGTTATAGTAGTCGTTATAAGAGGAATAATACAAGAATAAAGAAAAGAATAAATACTATTTACTACATAATAAGATGTTAATCGGTAAGCATCTCTAAACAATTACTGTTCACTAAAAAAGTTATACTTATGAAAACGTATTCTGAAAAAGTTGGAAACAAACTGAATGATTTACTAGAAAAAACTTATGATGCTGAAAAAGGTTTTAAAAAAGCAGCTGAAAATGTAGAGCATGTAGGATTAAAGAACTATTTTAATCAGAAATCTCAAGAGCGCTATAATTTTGGACACGAATTAAAAACTGAAATTAAAGCTTTTGGTCAAGAAGTTGATAAAGGAGGAAGCATAACTGGTTCTGTTCACCGTACTTGGATGGATGTAAAAGCACTTTTTTCATTAGATAATGAAGAATCTATGCTAGAAGAATCTATCCGAGGAGAAGAAGCTGCTGTAGAAGAATATAATGAAGTATTATCTGAAACTAGTTTACCAAATACTACTCAAACAATACTTAAACAACAAAAAAACAAAATTATGAATGGATTATCTTCTATAAAAAGACTAGAAGATTTAAATTAAAATTAGTATCGTTTTTTAAAGAAAAGATTGTTGCAAAAAGTCTAGAAAAGTAGTAAAAAAACTTTTTTTAAAGACTCTATCTTACTAAGTGGATAACTCAATAAGATAGAGTCTTTATTATTTTCCTATACTGGATGCTTTCTGAGCATCTTCAAAATTCACAGAATCATCAGTCACTCCTTTAAAAGTTCTAATCCATACATTTTCAAAAATCTTAACTATTGTGACCCCATGTATTGCTTTCTACATTGTTTAAATCCTCTTCTAAAGGTACTTTAGTTGCTAACGTATCTTTTTTATGGGTTCTTCATTATAAACTTAAAAAAACCAACAAAACCTTCCTAAAATGTGTCTAAAAAACTATCTTCTCTACTTATAAGTTTTGTATTAGTTAGCATAGGTTTTATATAACCTTTTAAAAATCCATCTGCAATAGTAATTTCGCTATAAATAGCATACTCTCCTTTTTTAAAATCTATGCCAGCGTAATGGTTTGTATAATCATTAAGAGATGTGACCTTAGCATCTTCTAAAGAAAAAGATAGATCCGGTTTGAACCACTCCAAAATTCGATTATATTAAAAACTATTACATCTCCAAAAAAGAATAGCCCATAAAAAGGTATAATATTTAACCCCAAAAAAACAAGATTATTTACAAACTTATTATCTGTTAAATCATTATTCCAATCTTTTAAACCGTTAAAAGCACTAAAGGACCCTAAACAACTTAAGAACAAAATAGAAGTTGATAGCGCAATACATATTGTCATTTTTTTCATAAACTTAATAACTTGATAGGGATAGATTAACTTATATGAGTATTTGGATACCTCATTCACTTAATCATTTATTTTTTTGAAAAAAGTATATTTAATATAATTCTTTTGGTGTCTTCTGATTAAGAAAAAACTTTTTTAACAACTAAATTCAAAAGTATTCTACTTAACCTAATTTCTAAAAAATTAAGAATGAGATAGAAATACTATATATCCTTATAATTTTGCGGTATAATCTTTTGATTTATATTCTTTGGGACTATAATGATACTTCTTCTTAAAGATTTTACAGAAATAACTTCTACTAGTTAATCCTATAGAATATACAATCTCAGAAATTGTTAGTTCGGTTGTTCTAATAAGATTTTCTGCTTTTTCTAAACGTACATTTCTCACAAAATCAGAAACAGTTCTTTCAAACATAAATTTAAAACCCTCTTGCAATTTAGCTGGTGATAAACCGGATTCAAGACATAACGTTTTAATACTATGCTGTATTTCTGGGTGTTTTTTTATAAAATCACTTACTTCTGAAATCATTTTCAATTCATTCTTTAACAAACCACTATTATTTGAATTATTATCTATTTCCAAACAAAACTTCTCTATTTGCTTTGCTAAAATGAGATAATATCTACCTTTTTGAGATAATAACTCTGAGATTTCATTCGTGTATTCTATATCTATAAGCAATTTGAGTTGTTCAGCTATTTTTAAACTGTAATTTCCAGAATGAAAATACATTGGTTTATCATTAATATATTGTAATAATTTTTTACCAAATTGACTAGATTCTTTACTTAGTTTATTAAAATACTCCTCTTTATCAACAAAAATAATATTCAATACTAATCGCTTTCCACCAGAAATTAGGATTTGATTTTGTAATCTATTATTGCTATGAACGACGGCAGTTTGAAATTGTTCTATCTGGTGAGTTTCATCAATATCTACAAATTGATATGAACAATCACCTTCTAAACAATATAAAAATTGTAATGACTCGGTAACTAAAAAATTCATTGGAAACTCTATATCATCAACCGTCAAAATAGTAAGGTCAAAAATTCTTAATCCTTTTTGTAAACTTGTATAACGAACTTCCCCATAACCAAATTCGTTTTTAATTTTAAGTATATGTATGTCCTGCTCTTTTATAATTTCTCCTTTTAATAATTTTTTAAGAGTATAAAACTCAAAAGGAACGGAATCAAAACTCGCTACTAAATTCTCCATACATCTTTTTTTTTAACATTAAATTTTGATTTTCAGTCAATTATACAGAAAGCTTTTCACAAAAATAACAGGTATTGATCCGCTTGTTTAACGTTTTTGGGTTTTTCTATATCTCATTTGTATAAAGAATAAACAATCATTAATTTTAACAATTATAACTTTCAAATGCGCTACTATTTAAATGATACGAGACAATTTCATTTTATTTTATTTTTTTACTTGCACAAGTAATTTATAATAATGTATAAGAAGATTTCAAATATTGCAGAAAGAGAATTCATCGAAAAGGAGTTAGGTATAAAGTATAAATTCCCAAAACTATACACCCCTAATTCTGTTATTAATGGTGCTAAAGAGGCTACATTATCTGTAATCACTATAGATAATCCAAATCATATATCATATGCGATTTGGGGTCTTTTACCAGATAATTATGAAGATGAGTGGTCTGATTTTCAAAAAGCATTGGATACTCTTAATGTTTCTAAAGATAATTTAAATTCTAATGGAATATTTCAGGAACCTTATCACAAAAGGCGTTGTGTTATAATTGTTACTGGTTTTTTTATATATCATTTATATAATGGTTCTTTATACCCCTATTATGTATACCTAGATACTAAAAAACCTTTTTATATAGCAGGAGTTTATAATACTCTTGATGATGGTTTTATTACCTGTTCAATGCTTATGACTGAAGCTACTGGTATTGTCAGTAGAATTCAAAACCTAAATACCATGATGCCTGTATTTATTCCTGAGTCTTCATCTGATACTTGGTTAGATCCAAAAGCTGATATGGATGAAATAAATCATATTCTAAATCTTCCTAGTATATTAAAACTAAATGCTCATCCTATTGCCAAGGATTTTTTTAAGAATGATATATTGTATGATTCTATGCTTGAACCAGTATATTATAATAATATACCTTTATAATAATTATACTATTACCTAATAGTAACTCTTTTACTTCTTCTTTTGATGAGTTTTATTTAAACCTAAGATTAACTATTACTTTTCTGTCTACATTTATATAATTTTGATTAAGATTAGGAAGGGGGGGGTATTTTTAAATTAAAAAAAACAGCTTTGTATACAATCCAAAAAAATAATATATTAATGTTAATTACTTTGCCTTGATTTTTTTTCTGTAATCATTAGGTAGAATTCCATATCGTTCAAAAAAAATCTTTGAGAAGTAACTTCTGCTTTTAAATCCTATTTTGTATACTATTTCAGAAATAGAATCATTGGAATTTTTTATATAATCTCTAGAGATTTCTAACTTTAGTTGCCTTGTATATTCGTTCACAGATTTAGAATACAAAACTCTAAAACCAAGTTGTAATTTCTTAGAATTCATACCAATCTTTATTGCCAGAGATTGAACTGATAATGGTTCTGAAATATTATCAATAATGTACCCTGATAGATTATGAATCTTTTTGATATCCTCTTTAGTAAGTGATTCTGGTAATACTAAATTGTTTTCATAATTATTGTGCTCTAAGATTTGCATTGCCATAATCAGATTGAGTTGTCCCTCAATCGAAAGTGTACGTACAATACCATTTTCATAATTTTCATGTAATTGCTTAATCTGATCTGCTATTTTCAGGTTATAATTACCATAATGTTTATATGGTGATCTTGCCTTTTCTTCGTTAAAAGCAGAAAATAAACTCTTACTTAAATATGATAAATTATTATTTTTTTTCTTAACATATTCGATGGGTAATACATAAATGAAATTAACTTTAATAGTAACTGATTTAGAAAAAGTATATCTTTCTTTAGAAAATTTCTTAGTAGATATAATAATGTTTTGAAAACGTTCAAAAGTATATGGTTTCTCCTCTGTATCATTAGTGTAGTCTAGACTACCTTCAGATATAAAAATGAATCCTATAGGGTTTGCCTTTTCAATATTAAATACAATTTTAGTGTCTTGTATAAATCTAACATCATAATCTACTAAAGAAACCCCCCAATCAAAAGCGATACTACGTACTATTCCTTTGCCAATCTGATTATCAAACTCCAGAACATGTTCTCCCCATTGATTAGTTAATTTTCCTTTGAGATGGATATTTAATTGTTCTAAAATTTTTGCACAATCTATACTATTTATTTCAATTTTTTGCATTCCGTAACTAAAATCTATGCTGTACTTTTTGTTTTGTACAAAGAAATTAGACTTAGAATAAATAGATTAACAATTTTGAAACAGATACTAACAATTTTGACCAGTTTACTACCATAGAAAATGCTATTTTTTGCAGATAAAAGAATTTTATTACCTCTAAATCTTTTATATCACGCTGATTTAGAATCTTCTTTTTTATTTCGTACTTGATTTAAGTATTGTTTTGGGTTTACACCAAAACGTTTCTTAAATAATTTAGCAAAATAACTTCTAGAATTAATTCCTACTTTATAAGTGATTTCGGTAATATTAAGGTTAGAAGACTCTAGTAAGTCCTTAGCTGTATCTATTCTAAAGTTTTTAATATACTCGTTCACTGATGTTTTATAGAGTTGTTTAAAACCATTCTGTAATGTATTTTGATTCAGACCCACACGCTTTGCTAACTTTACAATATTGCCTATACTATCAATTTCTTCTTTAATTATAGACACAGCTTCTTCTATACTCTCTATAGTAGCTTGTCGTAAAATTAACCTTTTGTCTGGCTCATTAAGATCATCTAAATATTGTTGCAATTGATGTGTTAATATTTCATATACCTTCCCTTCGAGATATACTTGACGCATAAAACCCGTAAGTTCACATTCTGTAAATTCAGAAATAAATTTAGAAATCTCGAGACTATAATAATTTTTATAATAAAATTGATTAATCCCGTTTACATCTCTAAATAATTCAATAAGATCTTCATTCATATTAGTTAAAAAAGATTCTATTTTTTCTTCAAATAATTTTCTATTGATCTCAATACTAAAAATACAAATAGGTGTACCTTCAGGAATCTTAAAAAAATGATTGTTCTTTGGTGTACTGGCAACCATTACATTCTCTAACCGACGTATTTCATTAAAATCTTCATTACTCTTAAACTTATGATAGAAACCAGACTCTCTATTAAATATAATTTTTAAAGGATGAATAATTCCTTTTTCTAATTCAAAATGAAAATCTTTTTTTAATAAGTAATCCGCCTCAATAACGCCTATTCCAAAATCAAACTGAAAAGACCTTATATATCCAGAGCCAAATTCTTCGGATAACCGCACACAATATTCATGAGGCGACTCCTCATAGTCAATACCTAAACTATTTGCAATGTCAATGACTACATTTTTAATATTATCATCTTTTACTTTTATTTTCATCTGATTCAATTACTGACAAGTAGTGAATAAAGATACCTTTTTAATTTATTATTGTCTAAGAAAAAACACAAACAAAGTAATGGAGTTAACAATCCTATTGATACAGTTAAGGCTTCATGTAGTATTTATAGAAATTTGTATCATTAGGGTTTGATAATCAAATCACTCTTATAAAATAGAGGAAGTAATAATTAAAACACAATCAATTACTATGTTACGTTACACTATTATTTTTATAATTTTAGCTATAGTTGCAGGAATATTTGGGTTTGGTGGTATTGCAGCTGGAGCTGCAAGCATTGCTAAAATTTTATTCTTCATCTTTATAGTACTATTTATTTTATCTCTCATATTTGGTAAGAGATTTAAAGCATAATTAATCTTAAAAATACAATAACATGAAAAAAGTAATTACGTCTTTTGCAGCACTTTGTCTTGTAATTGCAACTACAATAAGTTGTAGAGAAAAGAAAACCACTGGAGAAAAAATAGAAGATGCAGTAGAAGAAGTAGGAGATGCTGTAGAAGAAGGAGCAGAAGAAGTAAAAGATGCTGTAGAAGATGCAACGGATGATAATTAATCTCTTCACAAGACAAATAAAAAAAACGGATAGATAAAATACATTATACTATCCGTTTTTTAACTACTTATCAACATCCTTAATTTCTAAGACCCGTTTCTTAAAATAGCATACTCTCTACTCTTCAAAAAATAGTTATGTATAAATGAGGTGATATACAAAAGTAGTTCTTAAATTATGACAATATTAAACCACATCAAGTATAAACTTATACACTAAATAAAAATAAAAGAGTAGTAATTTATTACTACTCTTTTATTTTTATTAGTATCATATGATCTATTTTTGATATATTTCTGGATGTAAATATTAATTTTTTTAAATTGGAAGTAAATAATTAAACCCACCTTAAAGTATACCTAATATGGCAATTATTATTAGCCTCTATGCCATTCTGACTATTCTATCTATATTACATATTATCCTTTATGGTTCACGACCCACAAAATCATTAAGCTGGCTTATTATTATTTTAATTCTGCCTTTTATCGGTATCTTATTATATATTGTTTTTGGGATTAATCGTAGAAGATTCAAATTTTTTAAATTAAAACAAACAGTACGAAGGCGTTTATATGATGATACTTTTAGAGATCGAATTGTTAAACAGCCAAAGGTCGAATTTAAAAAAAAGAAAAATACTAAATTATCCAAGTTATTATTTAACAGTTCTAATTTTCCTACACAACCAGCAAATCAAGTTACAGTATTACAAACCGGAAAAGAGGTTTTTAACGCTATATTTAAAACCTTAGAAAAAGCTAAAAAATTCATTCATATACAATATTATATTTTTGAAGAAGGTGAGTTAGTTGATAAATTATATGATCTATTAAAAGAGAAAATAAAAAGTGGTGTAGAAGTAAGAATTCTATATGATGCTATAGGTAGTTATTCATTGCGCAAAAAAGCTATTAAGAAATTTAAAGATATAGGAGCAAAAGTGTATCCTATAATGCCTCTACATTTTGGTAGTTTTTTATTTACTCTAAACTATCGTAATCATAGAAAAATTATAATTATAGATGGTAAATATAGCTTTACTGGAGGTGTTAATATCTCTGATAAATATATTAGTCCTAAATCAGATTTGGGTATTTGGGATGATACACACTTGTATCTTAAAGGTCCTGCTGTAGATAGCTTACATAGAGTTTTTATCAAAGATTATTATTTCGCCAGTAATCAAGAGTCATTATTGACTGATTATTACTTACCAAAACTCAAGAAAGAAGGAGAAGTATCTGTTCAGATTGTAGCAGGTGGACCCGACTCTGATCATCCATCAATTATGCAACAATATATTACAATGATTAATATAGCCGAAGAGTATATATATATATCTAATCCATATTTTATTCCTAATAGTGCTATGCTTGAAGCTCTTAGGATAGCTGCTTTAAGCGAAGTTCAAATCAAATTGTTAGTGCCAAAAAAATCAGATTCTTGGCTGGCAAAACATAGTATGTTATCTTTTTTTGAAGAATTATTATTTCTAGGTATAGAAATATATCAGCAAAAAGATGATTTTCTTCATAGTAAAATCATTGTAGTGGATGGTGAAGTAGCTTCTGTAGGTTCAGGTAATTTTGATCATAGAAGTTTTGAGCATAATTTTGAAACCAATGCTTTAATTTATGATACTAAAATTGCAGAAAGTATTTGTAAAGATTTTATAGCAGATTGTAACGATAGTATTTTATTAAACTATGAAACCTATAAAAAACGACCTCTAAAACGAAAACTATCCGAAGGTATTGCCCGATTTTTTAGCCCTTTGTTGTAATAGTCATCAAAATTACGCTTAATTCCTTAAAATTTGTTAAAACTCATTTTTCTATCTAATGAGTCAAAGACACTGTTAAATGGATTAACCCATGCTAAACATTAAAAGTAATTTTGATTAGATAAAAATTATAATTAAAACTCAAAAGAAATGAAAAAAACAATCCTATTTTTTAGTATTATTTTATGTAGTATTACTGCTGTAGCTCAAGATTCTGATATGCAAGTTAGATTAGGAGTACGTGGAGGAGTTAATTTTGCTACTATAACAGGAGATGATTTTAAAAGCCCTAAATCACGAACTAGTTTTTATGCTGGTTTAGTTGCCGAAAGCTTTATTTCGGATAGATTTTCTTTACAAGGAGAAGCTTTTTATTCTGGTCAGGGGTTTGATATAGAAAAAACACTACTTACACCAAAGGCAGAATTTCAAATTGATTATATCCAAGTTCCTATTTTAGCTAAAGTTTACTTAATAGAAGGATTAAATATACATGCAGGACCTCAGTTTGGTTTCAAAATCAATGAAGAAATAGATACTGATCCAACAGGAAATGGTGGAGATTTTAATACTGATCAGATTAAAGATTTTGATTTTCAATTAGCTGCGGGTATAGAATTGAAATTAACCAAAGACTTTTTTATACAGGCTAGGTACACACACGGACTTTCTGAAGTGGTCGAAAATACTGATGCTCATAATTCTACTTTCTCTACTGGTATTGGATTTATGTTTTAAATAAAATGACCATAATAATAAGTAAAAAAGACTGTCTAAAAAGACAGTCTTTTTTATGTGAATCAAATTAATTTTATTAATCGATGGATTTCAGGACAGTTATCATTGATTTTTGGATGATTATCACAATCTTCAAGATACCACTGTGAATCTAATATGATCAACTGAATATTATTTGTAATCTCTAGCACACAACCTTTTTGAAGGTCGAAAAACTTATTTATCTTTCAACTATCTTTTCTCTTCTCGCTCCAATCTATTAAGCCCTTCGTTATACCAATCATTTTATAAATAGTATAGTAACTATTAGAACACTATAAATCAATACATTATTTTATTTGGAACTTTTGACAGATTTTCATAAATTTTAAATACTTTATTTTTAGGTATTGACTATTGCAGCTGTCTTATCTTCTATTAAGTAAAACATTTTTTTGATTTCTTTTTCTTGGGGAATAATAGAAATATCAAAAGGTTCTCTGTATTTAGGTTCATAAAGTGAACAACCAGAAATCAAAAAGGTTAGTATAGTGAATATAATATACTTGTAGTTCGTCACCCGTATTAGTTTTAGCTAGGAATATTCTCTGATACAAAATCTTCCCACTCGGCAAATTTTTCTTCAGACATCACACGTTCCATTTTTACTTGCCCTCCTTTTTTCTTTTGTGCCCCACTCCATTCTGAAAAAATTGATAGTGGGACTGTAGTGACTTTTACTCCTTTTAATGCTTTATTTCGGGCAACTTTATAATTTTTGTTAGCTTTTTTTAAGACTCTATCTAATGCTTCTGCTAATTCAGTGTTTTTTACTGAAGTTTCTGTACCCAAATACCAATGGTGATAAAATTCCTCTTCTATTCTAGTCGCCGAAAGTGTAAATTCGGGTATTTCAATATCATATTTATCTTCAATTTCGCGTAAAGCTATATTCATCTTATTAACTGATAATTGTGACCCCACTACATTAAGAAAAAACTTAGTACGACCAGTAATTCTAATTTCAGCTCTTGCTACATCGATAAATTCAATAGTATCTCCGATGATATATCGCCACGCACCAGAAACAGTACTAATTAGTAGTACATAATCCTGATCAGTTTTTACTTCTGCTAATGTTATTGAAGGAGCATCTTGTTTTAAAGAACCATCTTGATTGATGTACTCTGGTTGAAAAGGTACAAATTCGAAATAAATTCCATTATCAGTAATCAACTTCATTGCATCAGTTTCTGAACGTTCTTGATAAGCTATAAATCCTTCTGAAGCTAAGTAGGTATCAATTACAATAATTGGGTGATCCAGTAGGTTGTTAAAGCTTTTTTTGTAAGGTTCAAAAGCTACACCTCCAGAAGTATACACTTTTAAGTTTGGCCAAATATCGTGTATGGATTTTACATTATGATAATCAATAACTTTCTGAAGCATTAACTCCATCCAAGATGGTATACCACTTAATGCTCCGATATCCCAATCTTTTGCTTTTTCTGCAATTTGCTGTACACGTTTATCCCAATCATCAATTTTTGCAATGTCTCGACCAGGTTTATAATAACCTTCAAACCAAAAGGGGATATTACTGGCACTAATACCGCTAATTTCTCCTTCTAGATGTCCATTTTTTTCTTGTAAGTCTGTAGAGCTTCCTAGCATCATAATTTCTTTTTCAAAAAACTCTGCGGGTAAATCAAAGTTTGAAAGTGCTTCAACTTGTTTAATTCCAGCATTACGAATTGCTTCAATCATATCATTCGTTACTGGAATTCGCTTACTTTTCTTTCCGGTGGTACCAGAACTCAATGCAAAATAATCTGGTTTCCCTGGCCACGTAATGTTTTCTTCACCGCTGATTATTCTACTCCACCATTTTTCATATAATTGATGATAGTCAAAATAAGGGATCTTATTAGAATATGCTTTCTTCACATCCTCTGATTCTAAAATAGTATTAAACTCATATTTTTTACCAAAAGCAGTATCAGAAGCTGTTTCTAATAAGGATTCTAATATTTTTTGTTGTGCTTCTATATGATTAAGTTTAGGAGTTAATGCACTTTTTAAATCGATTGCTCCTTTTATTAATGAACCTATAATTGCCATATCTATTTTGTTTTTTTTCTAAAATTTCTGGATTTCATACCTGCTTTACCAAATCAATTTCTGTAAATGTTGTAATGAAAACAACTACATAGAATCTCTATTAATTAGCTTCTTGTTCTTTTATTAATAAGAGAATTTCATCAGGAGATAGATATAATCGTCTTATTCTAGCCTTATATTTTTCGGACAGTGAACTATGATTAAGAATAAATTTTTTTGTTGCTAAAATGTAATGTTTCATCGAATGTTTTATAGCATATGTATCTGCCACACGTTCTGCTTCTCTGATATAATTTGAAGAAATCAAATATTTTAAACCAAAAAAAATCAGATTTAAATTATTTCTTCTATGATAATCCATAATATGACCTAACTCATGACCTAGCCAGCCTATCATTACATTCTTAGGAATATCTTTAATATGTAATTGTAAACCATCAATCTTAAAAGTTTCACTTATCAAAATCAAATAAGTTCTTTTATTTTTTGACATAAAAAGCGAGGAGAATTTTGGTTGTGCTTTCATAAAAGATTTCTTTAAAGACGGCTTAAACTTGAATTCTATAGCCACTCCATCTAATTCGGGATAATGTAACAATGCTGTTCTTACCTCACTAATAATAAGTGAAGGGATGATTTTGTTTTTTAAACATATAGAGTCTGATATAGCCATAATACGATTTGTAGCCATTATAAAGAGGCTTATACTTAGAGTAGTTTTTAAAAATTGTGAGTACTGCATTTTACTATAAGCAAGATAGATTAGAACTTTTAAAGATATTAATGCATATGATAAAAAGGATAACTCTTTTGATAGACACGATTGTTTTGGGTTATTCATAAGAATTGAGTATAAAATGGACTTGTTGATGAAATTGGAATTGCAAGAAAAAATCGCACAAAATTTTAAAACCATTTTTTTTACTTTTAAAAATTTGGCAAGATGGATATATACTTACAAAACAAAATTGATTGATGGTTGTACGAACTAATATTTTTGACTCTTATTTATAAATGAATAATTTCAACCTGAGTTCGACGTAAGAAGACAGATTTTATAGTATAGAAAAAGCAGAATATTTAGTAAATTAAAGTACTGAATTCCAATTAACTAAAATTATTCTGCGTATGATTTCTAAAGATAAAATTACTGAAATATTTTGTTCTATTGATGATTTTTACGCTGTTTATGAGCCTGCTATGCGAAAAAGACAAGTTACCACAGGTAAAAAGACCAGAAATCGAAAATTTAGGATGTCTACAAGCGAGATAGTAACTATTACGGTATTGTTTCATTTAAGTGGGATACGAACTTTTAAACATTTCTATATTTTATATGTACAACAACAATTACAAAGTGAATTTCCTAATACTGTTTCTTATAATCGTTTTGTAGAATTAATGCAATCTAATCTAATGCCTTTGACTCTGTTTTTGAAGACTTGTTGTTTGGGAGAGTGTACAGGTATTTCTTTTATAGATTCGACTCCAATTAGAGCTTGCAAGAATAAGAGAATTAGCAATAATAAAGTCTTTAAAGATATTGCTACTATAGGAAAATCAACAATGGGATGGTTCTATGGTTTCAAGGTTCATATCATTATTAACGATAAAGGTGAACTCCTTGATTTCATTATTATTCAGGCTAATGTAGATGATAAGACGCCTTTGAAAAGAGACAACTTTCTAAAGAAAATATTTGGAAGTTTATATGCCGATAAAGGCTATATATCTAAGGAATTAACTTCGATATTATTCGATCAAGGATTGTATTTAGTGACTAGTATTAAAAATAATATGAAAAATGTATTAATGACAATGAGAGATAAGATACTACTAAGGAAAAGATCCGTAATTGAAACTATAAATGATCAATTAAAAAACATTGCCCAAGCAGAACATTCCAGGCATAGAAGCTTTGGTAATTTTATTACCAATCTTGTCGCTAGCCTTATTGCTTATTGTTTTCAAGAAAAGAAACTAGCTATTAAATTTAAAACTGAAAACACATCACAATTAGCACTGTTTTGCTAAAATCCTTAGATCGAGTTCAGGTTAATAAATGGGAATTAACTGAGGAAGAGTTAAAATCTGATTTTCCAACGATAAATGATCAAGATTTTAATACTGGAATCAACTTTGAAGAATTGCAAAAAATAACAACATTACTAAATAAAAAAGAACTCACTACAGAAACATTGCCTATAGCCATGAAAATTGAAAACACCGAATCATTAGAGATATTAAACGAGCAAATTCCTCAATTACAACAGCATGTATCTGATTTATTGAATATTCATTTAGCTACTCATAATCATCCGAAAATAAATGAAGATTGTCGTGATTTTGATATTAGGGATTTTGTGTAGTGTTTTATAGGGGTTAGAGTATTACATTTTTTTAATGAATTTACTTTTCCCTATAATCTTACCTGCTTTACTCCTGTTAATTATTAAATAAATCCCTGCCGAAAAAGCACTTACATCTATTTCAATTTTTGAAATATTTGTCTTTAAATTCTTTACTATTTTTCCTTGAATTGAATATATCGTAGTATAAGTTTCTTCGATTGCCAGTATTTCAATAAACAATTTTTCTTTTACAGGATTTGGATATACTTTTATTGTTTCTTCTTTGACCTCATTGATAATCTCTGAAAATGGAATAGCTTCTAAGTATTTAACAACTATTGGTTTTTTATGAGCATCATCCATGACTATTTGTACAACTGGATATTTTGTGTTTTTGTCGTCAGTCCACCATTTATAAGATATTGTTGATTTTGTTTCTGGTTTTACAAGTAACCCCCATTTATCTGCTCGTTTTTGGTAGATATAATTTGTTACATTTAAAGTATACTTTAAGCGAAGAGATAAAAATGTTCCTTTAGGTAAAATAACATCTCCCCATGCATCTATATCATAGATATGATTTGAAACTGTTTTCACTTTTATAGAGTCTTGTCCTTGTTTATTTTTCACTAGAACTCTTTCATTGATCGTTTCATTTGAGGATTTATCTAAATATTTAAGAGGAAAACTCATATCAATTCCTCCATAATTCCCTGTACGCTTTTCTTTATTTACAAATAGACCATAACCTAAATTAGTTATTTTTTCTGTAGAAACTCTCATAAATGACCATGTTTCGTATCCATTATTTGAGTACAAGACAATATTGGAATCTGGATAATCTGCGTAAAACGGAGTTTCTTTTGGGGCGAGAAATTTAATCGTTTGTTTATTAACAGCAATAGCATCTAAATTAGAGAAATCCCAAACTTTATTCTCCCCTGGCTCTCCTATATCTATAGGATTTTGAGGTAGTCTATTATAATATTCAACGATGGTATCTCCAACAGAAAAAAAATGATGTTGTTTTAATGTTACCTGAGCATATGAATTTATTGTTGCAAACAATAACGAAACTAAAAAAAAGTTAATGCTCATTTTTTATTTAAGTTTTTAATTTAACACTTATATCTTTTTGATAATAGTTTAAATTATTTAATAAATAATATTTGTGAATTAAACCTTCTTTTTTCCTTCCCTCTATATGGTACAACAATTTCTTCTTTCTTTTTTTCAAAATCATATTTAATCAACCCTTCTTTTGCATAGTAGTATAAGGATTCATTATATATCTCAATATTAGATGCTGGTTGATACTTTGTCTTAATTTTGTCTAATTCAGCATTTTTTATAGTGATTGAAAATATCATTTTTTCATTTGTATACCCATATATAGTTCCATTAGATTTTTCTAGTTTTTTTATATCACCCTCAATAGTTTTTTCCCAAATTAAACTTCCATCCTTTGCGTTTAAACAATATACACCTGAACTATCACCATTAGTTTCTGTTGCAAAGTATACTTTATCATCATCTATAAATATTTTTTCTCCAACATTATAATACTCATCTTTAAATATAAATTCCCATTTTTGTTCAAATGTATCTGGCAAAAAACTAACAATTTTATCTCCTCTAGTTAAAGGAATAATTATTAATTCCCCATCTGTTACTGCTTTACCAATATTTGACTCAAAATTCTTTTGAATTAAAGGTTTACCCGTTTCAATTTCAAAAGAATTAACCAAAGGGTCATTATTAATGAAAACCTTATCATTTAAAGCTAAATATGGTCTATAACTATGTGGAGATACTAATTCATAATTCCATTCTAGTTTACCATTTAAAGAGTTTATGGCATAAAGATTTCTATTGGTTCGAGATGTAAGAAATAATTTATCCTTAGCTATTGCTAAAGATTGAGAAGTAAAATGATTTTTTTCGCCATCTATTCCCACTTTGTCAGCCCAGAATACAGAACCATTTCTTACATTTAGGGCATAAACATATCCTGTCATATAAGCTGTGAAGATTGCCCCATTCTTATAAAAAAAATGATTCCCACCATTATTAAGCCGTAAAGTGTCTGAAGGTTTAAAAGCCCATTGTTTATTTAAACTTAAATCATAGCATTCTAATAATCCATCATATCTATTTATGATTATTAAATCTTTAGCTGTTTTGTCATAGGTTACTTTTTTGTTTAATTTATTTTGTAACCAATCTTTTTTTGTAAGAATAGTATTATTTGAATTTGATTCATTTGGCTCGGTAGATTCTATTACATCTTGTCCTTGAGAATAATTATGGTAAAAAGTAATTAAGATAATTAGTATTATTTTTTTCATTGATATATTTAAATTATTAGCAGTCTATTTGTGTTAGATTGATTTTATAATAATACACTAACTTCTGTTACAAAAATTAAACTCTAATTAATTGTATGTGATTATTTTAACAGGTATCTATTTATCATTATGAACATACAAATCTAATAAGTTTTAAAATTCTTATAACGATTCATCTATAGATTTATTTTTTCTTACAATTAAGTAAACAGGAAAACTATGGAGTTACTACCTTTAATTCGGACAGATATTTAAGACCGTTTATGTTTAACTAAATATCTTAGAACAATGAAGAAACGATTTTACAGTACAGAATTAAAATCAGAAACTTTATTGTTAGTAGTTTCATTCTCTAGTATAAAGTTGATAGCACGATCAATACTAATAAAGCTTTTAAATTTAGATGTTATAGCTTTTTTTCTTAAATCGAGTATCTTTGGGTACAGATCATCAAAATCATAATGAGAAGGTAGAGGAAGTTCTGTTTTGATGTTCCATTCTTGTATTAATGAATGTCCAATTGTTTTTCTTGTTGTAGCTCCTTTATGTGTAACAATTATTTTGATGGGATACATTCCGTCAGTTTCTCCATCAGATGTATATAGTTTAATAGTGCCTTTCATTTTCGTACAGTTTTCGTACAATTGTTGTCGTAAATGTACGTTTTTTTGTCATAAATAATGCTTTTTTTGGAGAGGAAGAAAAAGTGTTAAAATCAAAAACCCCCTGTAAATACAGGGGGTTTAGCTTGTGACCCCGAACCCTCAGAGTTCAAACTTTTCAATACAAGATTTGGAAGAAATTTCAGAGTTTATAACAGAACATCAAACTTTACTGATAGCATGTTGAAATTATTAACTTATTTGAAATCTATAACGGAATTTGATTTAAAGTATGGCTATTTAATTTATTGGTATTACGATTACAAAAAAGATATACCTTACATACATAAAGTTTGTACCAAAAAGATAGTTTTAGATGCTGATAATGAAGATCTTTTTCAAAAGCCTTTTACCAGTATAAAAAAATTATTAGCGCTAAACAAGAACCTTTTGCAATTGATAAAATTAAACCTGAAAAATGCGGAGGGTGTGTTGTCAATAAATATTGTGGACATAAGAATAAAAAACACCAAGAGATTTCATTTCCTTATGATACAAAGTATTTAAAACTATACCCGTCAGAATATTAAATACTTCTATGTTTTATATTATTAACATTTGCTTTATGACATGTATTTTCTTTTTCAGAAAATTTTAGTAGGTCGCGTTCTTCTAGATCGTTTTATTACATAAAATCGATTAGATATCTATTCTATGTAATAAATTATAGCAGAATAAGTTTGCATAGTTAGTTTTTAAAATAAGTTTCTTTATTGAAAAACTCAAAA
>NZ_KQ474107.1 GCF_001401755.1 Aquimarina longa SW024 | reverse complement strand
AATGCAAGTCTAACGGAAGATGGTACAAATCTGATCTTAACTGATTCGGATGGTAGTACGGTTTCTATTGCATTATCCGATATTGATGACAATACAACCAATGCAAGTTTAACCGAAGATGGAACAAACCTAATCTTAACAGATTCGGATGGTAGTACAGTTTCTATTGCACTTTCAGACCTAACAACATCCACATTCTACACTTCCAATGGTACGTTAACTAGCTCTAGAATTGTAAATGGAGGGAATAATTCATTAGTTTTCAATACTATAAATGCTTATCAATTATTCACTACTACTACCCAGATATCTTCTACTAATACTATTGACATTTCTAGTATACAATCCTTACGACTTGGATCTACAGGAAATACTACTCAAATCTCAGGTGCATTAGGAATTCAATTACAAAATGCTACTCATGTACAAGATAACCTTAGAGTAGATGGTAGTTACTCTGATAGTAGTGGAGATGCTGGAGTTGCTAATCAAGTACTAACCTCTACAGGGACCGGTACTAATTGGGTAGATGTCTCTAGCTTAGAAACGGTGACCACAATAACCGATACTAATGGAGCTACTACCAAGAAAGAAATCGCTACATATAGTAATGAAGCTGGCGGTGCTGCTGTATCTATAAATGAAACGGTAACTTCATTAGAACAAGACAATACACCTACCACTACAGATCCTACAGCAACTGGAGAAATTACTTATACCGATGAAAATGGTTCAACGAGTACCGCTCAAGTAGTTAGTGCTGATGCTAATAACAATATATCCGTAGGTGCTGATGGAGGAGCTTTCTTAAGTATGCCTATAATTTATGCAGCTGGAAAAGTGAATGCTGACGGAACTGTTAACACAGGAGCTATTTATAATGCTAGTATTAATAAAGTTAACACCAATAATGGTGGATCCGGAGGAGGAATAGAAGGAGATTATGAAGTGAATTTCGATATTCCACTGACAAATATTAATTATGTTATCCAATTGACTATTCTTGATTGTGCAGGTGATTGTCCTGGTAATACATTAGATAAGTATGATGATCCAGGAATAACTTACTACAATCAAACAGTCAATGGGTTTTCGGTAAATATAAAAGACAGTGACAATGGCACCAATCAAGGAGATGATATTGATCTTGATTTTATGTTTAGCGTAATTAAACTACCTAATTAGAATTAAAAACATCAGATTAAACAAAATAATGAAAAACAAAACAATGAAAAAATTATCCCTCATAGCTTTCTTATTTGTCATATCAATAAATAGCATACATGGTCAAATTGGAGTTAATGATGCTAATGCCTTACTTGGGTTACCTAAGGCAACTAATTTAGCAGAGATTAATGCTATACTTTCTCCAACTATTGGTTCTGTTGTTTTTAATTTAGCTGATGAAGAAATTTATCGGTACACAGGTTTAACTAATGGATGGCAAGTAAGTACTGATGATCAATTAGATTCTGAAGTAAACTTAGCAACTTCTATTGATGTTGATGAAGCTGGGGAAAATACTATAACGAATGAAACAACTGTTCAAGAAGTTATACAAGCCATTGCCCCTATAACTTCTAAGGCAGCTAGAGTTTTTTATCCACCATCTATCGAGATAGATGCTTCTAGCACAGGAACAGGACGTACGATAAATTTATACACTCAATATACAGCACAATTTGCTACTCCTGTAGCTTCAAATCCTACTGCTCCAGGAGCCATACCTATATATAATGCTAATGAATTACATTATTATGTAACCTTTGCTGATCCGTCTGTATTTGACAATATATCTATTGATAATGCAGGAGAGATGACATATGATATTATTTCGACTCCTTTAACATATAATACATTAATTAATGTAGTATTTGTTGTTAAATAAAAAAACAGCATAGATGAAAAAACATCAGAATACACCATTTTTTATACTACTGATAGTATTCCTATACTCTTCTGTGATTTCTTATGGACAAGCTGTAGTAGAGATTGAAGTAAATTGGCCTCAATGGTCTTCAGAAAATAGGGTAACTTTTTTTATGCCTGATGGTGTAACCCTTGTTACTGGAGGCACAAATCCAATTTGTAATCCTACAAATTGTTTTGATGGAAATACAATTGCAGGCTATACTACCACAGTAAGTTTTAATGTCCCATATGGAACTAACTATTCTATACTTATGGAAGAGTTTTATGGTGATGGTTGGAATGGAGCGGCTTCTGTTATAGTTAGAGTAGATGGAACTCAAGTAATATCAGAAAATGGAAGTGATCTAGTCAACGGAAATCCTAAACCTTCAAGCATGAGTAAGACTGTTACTTTTGATATTGTAGCAGTAATACCTATAATAAGTATAGAGGATATTTCTGTAAATGAAAATGCAGGAACTGCTATATTTACTGTAACACATGGTGGTTCTAGTACCACAGGTACTTTTACTCTTGATTATACAACCGCTGATAATACAGCCACTGCTGGAGCAGATTACACCACAACAAATGGCACATTATCTTTTTCTGGAACTACCGGAGATACAGAAACTATAACTATTCCTATACTAGACGATATTAATATAGAGGGAGATGAGAGTTTTTTGATTAATTTTTCTAATGTAAGCGATCCGTCTGTTGATATTACAGATCAAGGAATAGGTACTATTATTGACATTGAAGTAGAAAATCCAAGACCCTATGAAGAACGTTTTTCAGTTAATGTGCGAGGCAATTTTGATATGATTGGTAACACAAACCTAATATGTACCGCCAATTGTCCTGGAACGCCTACAACTAATAACCCACCAGTAGTAATGGGCTATTCTAATATTGATGGGACTACAATAAACTCTAGTAGTAGTAACTTTACATTACCTGTAGGAGCCACTATTAATTGGGCAGGACTATACTGGGGAGGTGCATATAATTCCACATTTAGTGGAATTACAAATCCCGACCCTTCATTAAACCCTGGACAAATAAAATTTAGACAACCAGGCTCAGGAGCATATACTACAATTAATGCCAACATTACTAATATTGAAAATACCTCATTCAGTGGGTGGAGTACCTTTATATCTTTTGCAGATGTCACTTCCATTGTTCAAAGTGGAGGATCAGGAACCTATACTGTTGCAGATATTGCATTAATTACAGGTAGTGCCTTTACAGGACCATTTGGAGGCTGGACTATGGTAATCATTTATGAAGATCCTACGGATATAACCAGAAGTATCAGCGTATGGGATGGTTTTGATTTTTTTGGATTTGGAGCTAATGACGCATTTACAGTTGTTGGTTTATTAACTCCTTCTACAGGGGCTTTTGATACAGATGCAGGATACTTTGGATTTGACGGTGAAGCAAATCAAACGGGAGATTTTGTATCTATAAATGGAACTCCTCTTTCTAATGGATTAAATCCTACTAATAATACATTAAATAGTACTATATCAAAATACGGAGTTGATATTGGAGCAAGAAACCCTAATTTAAGTTTTAATTGGGGGATGGATATTGATATGTTTGACGCTACTGGTCTAGTTCCTAATAATGCGACTACTCTAGATGTTGGTTTAGGAAGTGCTAATGAAGGGATTTGGGGAGGTGTTTTTGCTGTATCTACAGAAGTAGCTTTCCCTGCTGTAGCAAGTAAAAATTTCTCACCAAATACTATTGGACATGGAGAAGAATCAACAGTTACTATTGTTTTAGAAAACCCAGCAACTGGAGTAGATTTGACTAATTTATCACTTACAGACAACCTCCCCTCAGGAATGTTAATTTCAACATCTCCTAATGCTTCTTCTTCTTGTACGGGAACTGTTAGTGCGGCATCTGGGGCTAATAATTTTTCTGTCTCTGGAATAAGTTTACCTGCAGGAAATTCTTGTACTTTTACTTTTGATGTAATAGGTACAGAAGTAGGAAGTTTTGATAACTCTCTATCATCTTCAGATATTTCTAATGATCAAAATATACCATTAGCTGGTACAACCACCGGAACATTAAATATTATTATAAAAACAGTAATAACCAATCGAAGAATCACGCATAGATCAAGACCTAATTAACAAAAAAATAACAAATAAAAAACTTCTACAAACAATTACATAACAACGAGTTATGTGATTGAAATTATTTCTACGCGAATCCAGTATAATATAAAAGTTATTTTTATATATATTTGTTTATATAAGTATCTACCATACCTATATATAAATAACGTGTTATCTTACAATATTAACACCGTTAATCGTAATAAACAAGCACTTAATCGGTGTTTTCTTATTTTTTATACCCTAAAAAGTTGTTCAGTTTAAAAAAAATATAATATATTTGCCATAACTTACTTACTGTCAAACCGTAACACAGTATTACCCCAAATATAATTATGGATAAAATATTTTTTATAATCGCATGCTTCTTAGCCCAATTTATCATAGGACAACAAGCTTTTCATAATTTTGGAAATATCCAAATTCATGATCAAGGTAAAATAGGTTTTCATACTAATTTAACTAATGACGGAACGTTTGATCAAAATAGTGGTCTTGCAGGTTTCTATAGTACTACTGATGAACTTACTATATCAGGAGATAACAAACCTGTATTTCATGATATGGAAATTGACGTTGTAAATGACCTATTCTTAGAAGTTGCAGTAGGTATTACGAATTTCCAAGAATTTATAAATGGAAGAGTTCAAACGCCTAGAGATAGACGTATTGTTTCTTTAGATTATGTAAATGATACGCCATATTTAGGAGAGAATAATGATCGATATGTAGATGGGTACGCATCAATAACAGGAATTCTTGATTTTACTTTTCCTATTGGAGATGACTATAGATTAAGACCTATGAAAGTTGATAGTCAAATTGCAACAAACACGTCCAAAGGAGCTTATTTTTTCGAAAATCCAAATACTCCTAATTTTTTTCCAAGTAGTTTTGATACTAATAATTTTGGAAATTCTTTATTTGGTGTTAGTTCTTTCGAATTTTGGGATCTAGATAGTAGTATAGAAACTAGAGTAACTCTTACTTGGGATGATAACAGTAATATCCCAACACTTGTAGATGATTTAGAAAATCTTAGAGTTGTAGGATGGGATAAAAATTTAAACCAATGGGTAAACCTTGGTAATACAGCTATATTAGGAGATTTAAACAATGGAGAAATCACTTCAGAAGTAATATTACCCGATAACTATACTGTTCTTACTTTCGGAACATCTAGTAGTATATTAGATGGCGATTTGCAAGTATTCACTGCTGTGTCTCCTAATGGAGATGGTCTTAACGATACTTTTACCATACAAGGTATTTCTAAATTCCCAGATAATGAACTTTCTATCTTTAACAGATGGGGAGTCGAAGTATATAATAAAAAAGAATATGATAATTCATGGGCTGGAATCTCAGAAGGCAGAGCAACTATTGCTAAAGATGAAGAGCTTCCTGTAGGTACTTATTTTTATATTTTAAAAATTAATGGGCAGAAAGATCGTTCAGGTTATTTATATATCAATAGGTAATTTTTAAAATATTTATTTATAAAAACTATTCATGGAACTTGTAATCCATGAATAGTTTTTTTTTGCATATGTCAATACCAAAAGTTTATATCTAACTTAATTACTATTTATTTGTATTATAGAACTTAGGCAAGAAAACATTTTGTTATAGTAAATTTATATATAGCTAATTATTTAGAAAGCAAGTAGTATTAAAAAATACTTATTTGGTCATTATAACTTTTTCACAAAATGATACCCCCATATTTCATACCCTTCATTAAGATAAAACTTGTGAGAAGGGTAATTCGTAACATAACTATTTAACTCCGAAGCCTCACACCCCCTACTCTTTGCATATTCATAGATCCATGTAAATACTTTCTTACCAATACCTTTACTTCTATATGCTTCTTTAATAAATACATGATCAGGCTCACATGATCGACCTACATAATGCCTTGTCATAAACCACAAACCAAATATTCCTATTAATTCTTTATCTAAATAAACTCCCCAACACTCATAATTCTGCTCAAACATCTCTTCAAAACGTTGCATTAAAATATCGTCAGAAAACTGGTTTTTCATTAATTTTTGGAGTAATGGCAAAGCTTTACAAAAATCTTCTTTTAAAATTTTGTGAAATGCTAAATTCATATGGTGTTTTTCTGCAAAAATAATTATACTTTTATCTCAAAGATGTTAAGAATTCTTAAAAATCAAATACATTACTAATTATAGTATTCTAATCAGCATGTATTGTTTTTATTTTTTAATCATCACTAACAAGCAAAAGAAAAAACTATATAAAAATGAAAGAAAAATCAGGAAAAATACAAGATCTGATCGATAAAAAATTTCTGGAAGAACGAAGTGTATTCCTCTGGGGGCAGGTAGATGATAAATCAGCAAAACATGTAATTGATAGATTGATGTATCTAGACATGATAAATCATAAAGAAATTAAGCTATATATTAATAGTCCAGGAGGATATGTTACTTCAGGATTTGCTATGTATGATACTATTAAAAGTCTAAAAAGTCCTGTTTCCACTATTTGTACTGGACTAGCAGCATCTATGGGATCAATTCTTTTAAGTATTGGTGAGAAAGGACGTAGATTTATTCAACCCCATGCAAAAGTGATGATTCATCAGCCAAGTGGTGGCGCAAGAGGACAAGCTTCTAATATAGAAATTCAAGCAGCAGAAATACTAAAAACTAAAGAGTTAAGCGCTCAGATTCTTGCAGATAATTGTGGCCAAGATGTAGAAAAAGTATTAAAAGATTTTAATCGTGATTATTGGATGGATGCTCAGGAATCATTAGAATATGGAATTATTGATGGAATTTTAGAATAAATTACTCTAAAATGACAGAATTGTAGTAAAAGAATGTTAAGACGAGATTTTATTGGTATTAGTACTTTAGGCGTAATCGGAATATTATCGTCATTTTCTATGCTTCAGTCGAAGTTCTCTAAAGATGACCTAATGGGAAAAAATAATCCTTTACTCTTTGGTGATGAACATAAACTTAGGAAAGAAGCTCATGAAGCTTTTTTAAAAATGAAAACCGAAGCACTAAAAAGTGGGTTTAGGATAAAGGTTGTTTCAAGCTATAGAAGTTATGCACATCAAAATAAAATCTGGGAACGCAAATATAAAAAGTTTACTAAAAAAGGGTTATCCCCAATTAATGCAATACAGAAGATTATAGAATATTCTACAATACCTGGTACATCAAGGCATCATTGGGGAACCGATTTAGACATTGTAGATGGTAATGCCAGACAACCTAAACGATTACTTCTTGCAGAGAACTTTGAGAGTGATGGCCCTTTTTGTAAATTTAAAGAATGGATGGATCAGTATGCTAATACCTTTGGATTTCATCTTGTTTATACTGACAAAAAAAATAGAAAAGGTTTTAAATATGAACCTTGGCACTACTCTTACGCCCCACTATCTGTACCAATGCTAAAAGAGTATCAAAAACTAGATATTACTACAGAATTAAAAAAAACAGAATTATTTGGTAGTTCTTTTTTTACAGAAAGCTTTATTAAACAATACATTACAGAAAACATATTAGATATTAATCCAAAATTAACATAATATCATATACTAAAACTAACTAATATTAGTTATCTACTACTGTAATCAAAACAAAAACCCCTAAAATCTTTGAAAACTTCTTTGTCTAAATATTTTTGTGCTTTTATTATTTTATGCTATACACTATCATGTTCTGATGATGAGAATAGTTCTAATAAGGTTTCTGATCGAAATTCTACTACAGAAGAAGAAAAACCTACAGGAAAACCTCCCATACCACTTTCTATTACAGAAGAAATACTAAAATTAGTAAATGAACATCGGCAAAATAAAGGCTTAACAAAATTAATCACAAATAAAACTGCCGAACAATTAGCTGTTACTCATACAGAATATATGATTTCTAAAAGCACTATTAGTCACGATGACTTTTCCTCTAGAAAAAGTGTTTTGAATAAAAAAGAAAATGCCAGATCAGCAGCAGAAAACGTAGCTAGCTTTTATCCAGATGCAAAAAGTGTAGTTGCAGGCTGGTTAGCTAGTAGTGGTCATAAAAAAAATATCGAAGGAAACTATACTCATACCGGTATCGCAGCAATAAAAGATAAAGATGGAAAATATTATTATACACAATTATTTTATCGATAAACTAACTATGCAAACTCAACGACCATAGTTAGCACTAATCCCATTTTAGTTTCTAAAATGGTACCCCTAGTAATTGCTTACTAAGAAGTGTTTATACATTTTATTAGTAAGCAATTTTTATATTTACTAACTTTAAACTTTGGTATCAAAAAAAACAATTTATAATGAGACGTGGTGGTTTAAAAATCAGAATCTTAATCGGTTTAGCAATTGTAGCTTTTGCTTTTTTTAAAAAATGTAATAATAAAACATTAAACCCGTATACTGATAGAGTACAAAATATCAATATGACAAGTGATCAGGAGATTGCCATAGGGCTACAAAGTGCTCCTGAAATGACACAACAACATGGAGGATTATATCCGGATCAAAAATTACAAAGTTATATCGACATGATTGGTAATAAGCTAGTCAAATCAAGTATGGCTAAACAAACCCCTTATAAATATGAGTTTCATTTATTAGCAGATCCAAATACTATAAATGCTTTTGCTTTACCAGGAGGGCAAATATTTATAACCTATGCTTTACTTTCTAAGTTACAAAATGAAGATCAGGTTGCAGGAGTACTAGGTCATGAAATTGGTCATGTACTAGGACGCCACTCTGCAGAAAGAATAGCAGAGCATGAATTTTGGAAAACGATATCTACAGGTGCATCTGTAGGCGCAGATGCAGGAGGAATTGTAAATGGTATTGGAAAAAACATCTTACTAGGAAATGGTCGTAATGATGAGCTAGAAAGTGATAAATTAGGTATTTTATTTATGATTAATTCAGGTTACAATCCTGAGGAAATGATTGGTGTAATGAAAATTCTTAAAGCAGCAGCAGGTCCTAATCGTACTCCTGAGTTTCAAAGCTCTCACCCTGATCCAGAAAATCGCATAGAAAAAATAAAAGAAGCGATACAGGAATATAGCAAACAATAAAAAAAAGCTACTTGTTTTTTCTTTTCTTTAAACAAGTAGCTTTTAGCTTTTTACATACTAATTAATGCAATTAATTAGTTATGACAATTCCTTTAAGAGTGTTATTGCTTCTTTGGCATTTGATAGTTTTGCAAATTTCATTGCTGTATACCCTTTACTATCTTTTGTCTTAATACGTGCTCCTTTTTTAACAAGTACCTTAATAATTTCGGTACGGTTAAACCTAGCAGCGTACATAAGAGGAGTCATCCCTTCAGATTTTTCGTTGACATCACTTCCTAATTCGATGAGCTTCTTTACTGTTTCTAAATCTCCTTTTACAATAGCCATACAAAATGGGCTTGTTTTATAAATCATGAGATCATAATCATGACTAGTAGTGATTGTTGATGTTTCTGCTCCCACACTTACATAAACTGTACATATAACCATTAAGGTTGCTAAAATTGCTTTTCTCATAATAAACTTGATTTTTAAATTATTTGATTGATTTCTATAAATATGACTATCAAGTCTTAGGTTTTGTTACACTTCTTTTTCTATAATAACAGAATTTTAACTTTTAACAGTATTATTTTATCAGTAACGGTATGTTAGCTTATATATAACGTATCGAGAAAAATTAAATCAGCAGTTTAGTTAAAAATAACAAATCCACTAACCATACAATGGAAAGTGGATTCATAGATTTTTTCAGTAAAGTACTTATTTAAAAAATTACTTTTTCTTAAGCTCTAATAATAATGCCTTAGCATCTTTAGCTCCTGACATATCAGCATACTTCAATGCATTAAAACCTTTACCATTTTTTTTATTAATCTTCGCTCCATTTGCTACAAGAAGTTTAATAATCTCTATTCTATTATAACGAGCAGCATACATAAGAGGTGTCATCCCCTCAGAGGATTCGTTAACCTCAGTACCTAACTCAACCATTTTTTTTACCATTTCATAATCACCTTTAGCAATTGAAATACAAAAAGGAGACACATTCGTGATCTCTGTTTTTTCAACTGTATACGTGTTAAGTTCTTTTACAGGGTCACTAGCCATAACAAGACCAATTGTCATAAATGCCACTAAAATTGATAACTTTTTCATTTTTTTTTGCGTTTTGTTTACGTTATTTTCAGTTTACGCTTTGTCTATTTTTGACGGTGCAAATAAATTACATTATTCCAATAAAAAATACTATTTTTTTGATGATAACTCACTTTTAACCTTCCCTGCACAAATTCGTTAATGATTTCATAAAAAACTATTACTCCATAACATTAAGAAAGAGATAAAATGACAAAGTAATAACCTAAGCTTTTTGCATACTTATCAACTAAGTTGTAGCTTTATCGCTTGTCATATTTTTGAGGTTAAAACCTCAAAATACAACCAACTAAACCATAACTATAGCACCTATTATGAATAAAAAAGTAATCCTGATGATACTGGATGGCTGGGGAACGTCTCCTGACCCTAAGGTTTCAGCCATCGACCATGCAAATACCTCATATATTGATAACTTGTATACCCAATACCCTAATGCTTCTTTACGAACAGATGGTCTGCATGTAGGTTTGCCAGATGGACAAATGGGGAATAGTGAAGTAGGGCATATGAATTTGGGAGCAGGTAGAATTGTTTATCAGGATTTAGCTAAAATCAATATAGCGATTGAAAACAATACATTAAAAAATGAATCTATTCTTATAGATGCCTTTCGTTACGCAAAAGAAAAAGGTAAAAATATTCATCTCCTTGGTTTGGTAAGTGATGGTGGAGTTCATTCTCATATTAATCATATTAAAGGAATATTAGACGTAGCACATTCTTATGAATTAGAAAATATTTTCCTCCATGCATTTACAGATGGACGTGATGTAGATCCAAAATCTGGAAAAGGGCATATTGAAGATATCCAAAAACATATGTCTAAGACCACAGGTAAACTAGCTTCTGTAATAGGAAGGTATTATGCTATGGATAGAGATCAAAGGTGGGAGCGTGTTAAATTAGCTTATGATCTTGTTGTAAATGGTATAGGTCAATCTAGTACAAGTGCAATCGATAGTATACAAAATAGCTATGATAACGATATTACTGATGAGTTTATCAAACCTATAAGTATACAAGAAAACAACACTCCTATAGCCACGATAAATGATGATGATGTTGTCTTATTTTTTAATTTTAGGACAGACCGAGGTAGAGAACTGACAGAAATGCTTTCTCAAAAAGACATGACTGAATATAATACTCAGAAATTACCATTATATTATGTTACCATGACTAATTATGATGAGAATTTTAAGGATATTAAAGTCATCTATAATAAAGAAAACATCACAGAAACTCTAGGAGAAATTATTTCTAAAGCAGGTAAAAAGCAAATCAGAATTGCGGAAACCGAAAAATATCCACATGTCACCTTTTTCTTTTCTGGAGGACAAGAGACTCCTTTTAAGGGGGAATCTAGAATATTAAGAAATTCTCCAAAAGTAGCTACTTATGATCTAAAACCAGAAATGAGCGCCTATGAACTAAGAGATGCCTTAGTTCCTGAGTTACAAAAAGGAGATGTAGATTTTGTGTGTTTAAATTTTGCTAATGGAGATATGGTAGGTCATACAGGAATTATGGAAGCTGCTATTAAAGCGTGTGAAGCAGTAGATTTATGCGTAAAAGATGTGATTTCTGCTGGATTAGAAAATCAGTATACTACCATATTAATTGCTGATCATGGTAATTGCGAAACTATGCTTAATCCTGATGGTACACCTCATACTGCTCATACCACTAACCCAGTACCCTTTATTTTGATCGATACTGATAAAATTGAAGTAAATGATGGTGTTTTGGGAGATATTGCTCCTACAATTTTGGATCTTATGGGAATCCAAAAACCCGATGCGATGACACGACATTCTTTAGTAAAGAAATAATAAACTACAGTATCAATGTAATTTTTTAAATATACTACAGCTAGGATCTTATAACCATCTTAGCTGTATAACAACTTATTGTTTTACAAAATTTTAATCCTTCTACCCTATACATTACCCTTATTAAGATACTATATTGAATCTACAAAAGCAGTTCTAATGTAGAAACTTAAAATATAGCATCTAATGGTGTATAGAACAAACATTATTCTTTGTAAATTTGCATTCTTTTATTATGGATTTTGTTTGAAAGCCTATGATTATTACCAAAACACGTGAAGAAATAGAATTAATGCGCGAAAGTGCATTGATTGTATCGAAAACATTAGGAATATTAGCCTCAGAAGTTAAACCTGGTGTAACTACATTGCAATTAGATAAACTTGCAGAAGAATTTATCCGAGACCAAGGTGCAGTTCCTGGTTTTTTAGGATTATATGATTTCCCTAACACACTATGCATGAGCCCTAATACTCAGGTAGTTCACGGTATACCTAATAATACTCCTTTACAAGAAGGAGATATTATATCTATTGACTGTGGTGCGATTAAAAACGATTTTTATGGTGATCATGCATATACATTTGCTGTAGGAGAAATATCTGAGGAGGTAGAACGTTTATTACGTGTTACTAAAGAGTCCCTATATCTAGGTATTGCAGAACTTAAAGTTGGTAATCGAGTAGGTGATGTCGGGTATGCTATTCAGAAATTCACTGAAGAAGCTGGCTATGGGGTCGTTAGAGAGCTAGTAGGTCATGGTCTTGGTCGAAAAATGCATGAAGATCCCGAAATGCCAAACTATGGTCGTAGAGGCAAAGGAAAAAAATTCATAGAAGGGATGGTTGTCGCGATAGAACCAATGACCAATATGGGAACACAACGTATTAAACAATTACAGGATGGTTGGACAATCTTAACTGCAGATGGTAAGCCTAGTGCACACTTTGAACATGATGTAGCTATTATCGATGGTAAACCAGAAATCCTTTCTACATTTAAATATATCAATAAAGCTTTAGGTATTGAAACTGATGAAGAAGATGCTTTTAGACAAGAACTATTAACAGTTTAATATACAATTTAGCACTTAAAAGTCTGCTTCTGGTATTTTTTAAATGAAAAAACTTTTTAAACTTATACTAAACACAATTCCTAGACCACTCTTAATTCGATTGAGTTATATTGCTCGACCTGTAATATCATTATTTTTACGAGGAAAGACATATACAGATCCTATTGATGGTAAAAGTTTTTCTCGTTTTTTATCTTATGGTTATGACAAACAAAGGGATAATGTCCTTTCTCCTTCTACGCTATCTTTAGAACGTCATCGATTACTTTGGCTTTTTCTCAAAAATGAAACTCAATTCTTCACCTCTCCTGCACGAGTATTACATTTTGCTCCAGAACAAGCTTTTTACAAAAGATTTAGAAAACTAAAACATCTGGACTACATAACCACAGATCTTAATTCTCCATTAGCAGATGTAAAGGCTGATATTTGTAATCTTCCTTTTGCTGAAAATGAATATGATATCATATTTTGTAATCATGTGCTAGAGCACATCCCAGATGATACTAAAGCCATGCAAGAGCTATTTAGGGTTTTAAAACCAGGCGGAATGGCGGTTTTACAAATCCCTCAAGACTTAAAAAGAGCTACAACTTTTGAAGATGATACTATTACAGACCCAAAAGAACGTGCCAGAATATTTGGACAATATGATCATGTACGAGTTTATGGTGTCGATTATTTTGACAAATTAAGAACTATTGGTTTTAAAGTACATGAAGTAGACTATACCTCTACTCTATCTATAGAAGAGGTAAAAAAATATTGTCTTGCCAAAGGGGAAATACTTCCTGTTTGCTATAAGCCTTGATAAACAGGCTATCCCCAATTAACTTATATTATTACACGCAGACTATTTTTTTTCAAAAATAATGAATTAGTTCATCATATTAAGCACTTATGCGATTATACCGAACTTAGGTATTACGAAAAGAAAACGAAATAAAAATCTTAAAAAAATAACAACTCTCCTTTTTACTTGTCCCATACTATACGTAATCTTTTTTGTCAAAAAATACAGCAAATATTTCTAATGCTCAGGAAAACCGTTTACCGAAAGTGTTTTTAATTCTTTATTTTCATCTTCATACATAAGAAACACTTTTAACTCTTTTTTTGTTTTTAAAAATTCTAAAGAATGCTCTAGCCCCATAGACATTAAAGCTGTAGCATAGGCATCGGCTTCCATACAACTATTGGTCATCACAGAAACAGCTAATAAATTAGATTTTAGAGGGTATCCTGTTTTAGCATTAAGAATATGAATATAACGTTCTCCATTTACGTCAGTTTTATATTTTCTATACCCTCCAGAGGTTGCCATAGCCTCGTTATGTAATGAAACAATTTTACTATAGGATTGTGTCCCATCAAAATTAGGATCTTCTACTCCTATCCGCCATGGTTTTTTCTTCAATATATTAGTTCCTTTTCCTCTAATCTCCCCTCCTATCTCTACCAGATAATTTTCTAAGCCCTTATCTGCTATAAATTCTGCAAAAACATCAACAGCATATCCTTTTGCTAATGCGTTAAAATCTAAAAACGTATTAGAATGGCTTTTTATAATTTTGTGCTCTTTTAAAACTATTTTATCTATCCCTACAGACACCAATAGACTATCTATTTTAAGACTATCTAAAGAGATTATTTTTCCTTTTGGACCAAAATCCCATGCATTTACCAAAATCCCTACAGTTGGATCAAAAACACCTCCTGTTTCTTTATAAATCTTTTTAGAAGTTGCAAATACCTTTTTAAAATGCTCATCTATCACTATAGTAGTATCTCCTTTATTAATTCTAGAAATATCAGAATCTGGAATATAGGTAGACATAGAGGTATTTATAGCTTCAATAAGACTATCATAATCTTTTGAAAAATCTAATTTTTGGTCATCAATAAATTGAATTGAAAAAGTAGTTCCAAATGCCTTCCCTTTAGTATAATTATGATATAATTTATTTTCTTGTTTACAAGAAATAAATATTCCTATAAAAAACAGTATGCTTATTCTTCCAATCATAAATATTTAGTTCAGATGAGTTTCTATTACTTGTAGTCCTGCATATTCTAGCATATATTCTTCATCTAAATACACTGGCTTATTAGGATTTTCTGAATTCTGTAGACCAACGCCTGCATAAAACACTACCGCCTCTTGCTCTCTGGCATGTTTTTTAAATGATTCCATCCAGATCATATCATAATTATGAGGATTATCCGGATAAGAAACTGCTTTAACTAATACAAAATAACGTTGGTTAGATCCATCTACGCAAACAAACTGAGGATGTTTTCCTAGCTTGCTATTGATTGCAATAAATTCATACCCTCTCTTTTCTAATTCTTTTCCTACGATATTCATCGCTAGATTATGTAATTCTTGTTTGGTAAGTATCCTTGTCATAGCACGGCAAAGATATTATTTTAGTCATATATTTCAGAATTATAACATAAGTAAATCTGGCATTAAAAACTTTTTTTTTAAAACCTCTAAGACATTAGTAGTTTGGTGTAAAATATTTAGCTATAAAATCATTTAAACCTAATAAATAAAGCTTTATCAAAATGATAACTAGGGGTGTATACTGGTTGATTTTCATCAAATATATACCATGGAGAAATTGATATATCTTCATAATTTTTAAGTAAACATACATTTTGAGCCGGTGTATTTCCCTGAGCCAGAAGATACATCTTATCCCCTTTATTGTTTATAATTTCGTCTACTATAATTTCTATATGACCTGGAGAACCTGGTTTAACCAACATATCGCCTATTTTCACCTCTTTGACTGGTATTTTTTGTAATTCATTATACATCGATAATGTACCTGCATAAGTATAAATAAGGTTTAGATATTTATAAAAACTGGTTTTAGAATGATTCGGTGTTGCTGTTTTATGAAATGTTACTTTGTTGCCATTTATTTTGGGACGATATCCTTGTGCATATTTATCCCATGAACAATAATGTCCCGAAGTAAAATTGAATCCTATTCTATCTTTTTCATTTTTTTTCCACAAGTACTCTGATCGCACTCTCATTAATGCATCTGCACATTGTTGTAATCCATTTGATGGAACAGGGATTTCTAAAATTGCATCGTGCCAACCTTGTGCAAAATATGTACTCCCATCATAATTTATGATTTTATGACCATATGGTTTTAGGCTATAATGACGAAGATATTCCTGAAAAGAACCTGAAGCATACTTTACTCTTTTGTAGCCATCTGGAACAATAACCCTTGTAGAAATAGAATCTCCTTTAGGATTTATATAATCCGGAGCCGTAATTGTATTGGTGACGACTCCTTTTATATAGTTAGTTACTATTTTACCTTTAGATGTGTTATCTAATATCAAAAAAAAGATAAGTATAATCACTCCTAATATCAGTACTATTTTTTTCATTTATAATATAATCTTTTAGCATACATATATCCTATAAAGACTCTGTTAATACTACATTAGTTACATCAAAAATAAACAAAAATTAATTTAACGAAAGATTAGTAAACGGCAAGGTTCTACAAGAAGTCTAATAAGTAAAATCATTAATTCTAAAAACAAAAAACATGAAAACAGCCTTACTACTTTTTACGATATTATTTACTTTCCTAAACACTTTTGCTCAAGAAGATTCTTCTTATGAATTTAAGAAAAATGATATTATTGTATCTGGAACCTTTAATTATTCTAACAAAAATTCTAAATCATTTACTAATGGAGAGGAAAAACATAGTTCTAAAATAAACAGCTTTACTATAGTTCCTGAAATTGGCTATTTTTTGTCAAACAATTTATTAATTGGTGTTCGGGCAGGGTATATAACTAGCACATCAAAAAACAAGAACAGTAACACCTATAACTATAAAGAGCGTAGCTATAAGACTAGTATTATTGGAAGGTATTATTTTACATCTAAAAAAAGAATTTCCTTTTTTGTAGAATCAGAAGTAGGATATCAAAACACTACTTTTAAAAGTGGATCTAATGACGCCAATATCCTAAATTCTAACAATAACAAACAAGAAAATTACTCAGCAACTCTTACTTCCGGAATCAATATTTTTATAACCAATAGTTTAGCATTAACTGCTAGAATTGGAAAAATAGGATATACAAAATCAAAATTTAGGAATAAACATTCAATAAATGAGAATTCATATAAAAATGAAAGTGGCGAATTTATTACCTCATTAAATATGGATAATTTTTACTTTGGTATTTTATATCGAATTTAGTGTTCATAAAATTATAAAACCGATACATACTTTATCGGTTTTATAATTTTATGTAAAAGAAAGATTAATTTACCCTCCAAAATCATCAAATCTGATGTGCTCATCTGGAATACCAAAATCTTCTCCCATTTTCTGAACTGCTTTATTCATTAATGGAGGTCCACAGAAATACAATTCTATATCCTCTGGGGATTCGTGATGGCTTAAGTAGTTATCAATTACACAATTGTGTATAAACCCTACAAATCCATCTCCCTCTGCATCAATATCGCTTTTCACTTTCCAGTTATCTTCTTCCAATGGTTCTGATAATGCAAGATAAAATTTAAAATTAGGGAAGTTCTTCTCTAAATCATAAAAGTGATCTAAGTAGAATAACTCTCGTTTAGAACGTCCACCGTACCAATACGTCACTTTTCGACCTGTTTTTAAAGTTCTAAATAAGTGATATAAGTGAGAACGCATCGGTGCCATACCTGCACCACCTCCTACATAAAGCATTTCAGATTCAGAATCATTGATAAAGAATTCTCCATAAGGTCCTGAGATCACTACTTTATCTCCTGGTTTTTGTGCAAAAATATAAGATGATGCCACTCCAGGATTTACATCCATCCATCCATTCTTAGATCTATCCCATGGTGGAGTAGCAATACGCACATTAAGCATAATCTCTCTTCCTTCTGCTGGGTAAGAAGCCATAGAATATGCACGCTCTACTGTCTCACTATTTTTCATTACCAATGGCCATAGTCCAAACTTATCCCATTCTGCCTGAAACTTATCTGGAGTTTCATGTTCTTCAGGGTGCGCAGTAATATCAATATCTGCATATTTAATCTCGCATTGTGGTATTTCAATCTGGATATATCCTCCTGCTTTATAGCCCATATCTTCTGGAATACGTACTACAAATTCTTTAATAAAAGAAGCCACATTATAGTTACGCACCACTTCTGCTTCCCATTTCTTAATTCCGAATACTTCTTCCGGAATTTCGATATTCATATCTTGTTTTACTTTTACCTGACATGCTAGACGTGCACCATGCTGTAATTCTTTACGAGAAAAGTGAGGTGTTTCTGTAGGCAATGCTTCTCCTCCTCCTTCTAATACATGGCACTCACATTGGATACAAGTTCCACCACCACCACAGGCCGATGGTAAAAATATTTTCTGAGCTCCCAGAGTTGATAACAATGTCCCTCCTGAGGCTACTTCAATTTCTTTTTCTCCATTAATCTTTATTTTTACTGGTCCTGAAGGTAATAATTTATCTTTGGCAAATAATAAAATCCCTACTAAAACAAGAATCAGCACCAAAAACGAGATAATGGTTATCGCTATTGTTCCACCGGTAGATGCTAAAAATATCATATTATTTAAGTATTGTAACGTTAGTATTTTCGGCTACTTTTTTTGTAGTCTCTTCTATTTCAACCTGAGCTGCTTTAGTCTCTTTTTTTTCTTCTTCATCACCACCTGTTAACATTCCTCCGAAACTCATAAAACCAATAGCCATTAGTCCTGTAAGGATAAATGTAATACCTAATCCTCTTAATGGAGCAGGGATATTAGAATATCTAATTTTTTCGCGAATAGCAGCAATTGCAAGAATTGCTAAAAACCATCCAATCCCTGATCCTACACCATATACTGCTGCATGAGATATTGTAGCAAACTCTTTTTGCTGCATAAATAAAGATCCTCCTAAGATTGCACAGTTTACAGCTATCAATGGTAAAAATATACCAAGAGAGTTATATAATGATGGTGAAAATTTTTCTACTATTATCTCTACTAATTGTACCATAGTAGCAATTGTAGCAATGAATAATATAAATGTTAAAAAGCTTAAATCATAATCTGCATATTCTTCTCCTAACCATACTAAAGCGCCTTCTTTAAGGATATATTTATCTAATAAGAAGTTTAATGGCACTGTGATTGCCAATACAAATATTACTGCAGCTCCTAGTCCTACTGCAGTAGATACTTTTTTAGAAACAGCAAGGTATGAACACATCCCTAGAAAGAACGCGAATACCATATTATCTATAAAGATAGATTTTAAAAATAATTCTAAATATTCCATTTTTTATCGGTTTTTAACTGCTATTAGTGATTCTAACGAATCAGTAATTGCAATTCTGAACTCTCACATTCTAGTGATCTTCGATTAATGCTTTATTTTTACTTCTTTGAATCCAAATAATTATTCCTACAGTAATCAGTGCCATTGGTGCTAATACCATAAAACCATTATTTTCATAACCTAAAGCATACAACCCTGTTTTATCAATAGGATCTCCTAATACCTTAGCTCCAAATAGTGTTCCTGAGCCTAGTAATTCTCTAAAGAAAGCTACCACAACTAATAGCACTCCATATCCAGCTGCATTTCCTACTCCATCAAGAAAAGATTTCCAAGGACCGTTACCTAATGCAAAAGCTTCAAAACGTCCCATAATAATACAGTTCGTAATGATCAAACCTATGAATACTGAAAGTTCTTTACTTAACGTGTATGCAAAAGCTTTTAGCACTTGGTCAACTATAATTACCAAAGCTGCAACTACTACAAGCTGAACAATAATTCTAATTTTAGAAGGTATGATGTTTCTCATTAAAGAGATGACTACATTTCCTATCCCTAAAACAAAAATTACTGAGATAGCCATCACTATGGAAGGCTTTAACTGAGCAGTGATTGCTAAAGCAGAACATATTCCTAATACTTGAATAGTAATTGGGTTATTATCAGCAAGAGGGTCGGTAAGTAGTTTCTTGTTTTTCTTAGAAAACAATGGTTCTTTAGGCTCTTTTGCTTTTACTTTTTCTTCTGTTACTTCAGCCATTTGTTATTTTTTTAAAGTTTCAAAATAAGGTTGATACATTTTTATCCCTTTCTTTATCATCGCAGTAACACCATCACCTGTTATTGTTGCACCAGCCATAGCATCTACTTCATTATCACTCTTATCTACGTTTTTAGGATCTGCATTACCTTTCTTAACTGTAATTCCTTTATAATTCCCTGAAGCATCTAAAATGTTTTCTCCAATAAAATCATCTCTAAAATACGCTTCTTTGATATTTGCTCCCAACCCTGGAGTTTCTCCTTTATGATCAAAAAATGCTCCCTTTACAGTCTTAAATTCTTTGTCTAAAGAAACATAACCCCAGATTGCATCCCAAAGTCCATTACCTCTCATAGGTACAATATAGAATTCTTCTCCTTCTTTTTTACCAATAAACAAAGGCATTTTTCTTTCGTAGTTATCATCTTGCTTTACCTTATCATTTTCCTTCTTTACTTCGATACTAAAAGCGTTATTAGATTTCTTAGCTGTACTACCAATAATAATATATTGCTCATCACCAACATACTTATCAAATAATTCCTGAGCTTTCTCTGCAGGTACAAATTCATTAGGATCTTCTGTATCACTAATTCCCATTGCAAACAAAATATTTTGTTGCTTTTCTGTACGCTTGTTTGCATCTATTCTACCTTTCAATGAAGATGCTGTAAATGCCAACAATGATCCAACCACAACTACCATTGCAATAGCAAATATGATTGTATATGAGTTTTTATCTGTATTCATCGCCATGATTAAGCCGTTTTTAGTTTTAAACGTTTCATTCTTTTCTTGATATTTCCTTGAACCACATAGTGATCAATAGTTGGAGCAAATACATTCATTAATAGAATTGCTAACATTACTCCTTCTGGATAAGCTGGATTAAATACTCTAATTAGTATTGATATAAATCCGATTAAAAACCCATAAATCCATTTTCCTTTGTTGGTTTGTGAAGCTGTTACAGGATCAGTAGCCATAAATACTATTCCAAAAGCAAATCCTCCTATAATTAGATGATGCCAAAACTCAGTACTCATCAAACTATAAAACTTACTACTCTCACTAATCCAATCTGCACTTACGATTCCATTAAAAATTAATCCCATTGCTAAAGCTCCTAATACGCCACTCAGCATAATTCTCCAACTTCCGATTTTTGTAAAAATCAAGAATAATCCTGCCAATAAAATTAAAACAGCAGAAGTTTCTCCAACAGAACCAGGTATAAATCCTAGGAACATATCTGAGGCAGAATACGAAAGCTCTTTGCCTTGTGCCAAACTTCCTAAAACGGTTTCTCCTGAGATAGCATCTAATTTTGCTCCACCAGCTATTTCATTTGCTCTTTCTACAGCACCATGTACCCATACTTTATCTCCAGACATCCAAGTTGGATATGCAAAGAATAAAAACGCTCTTATCGTTAATGCTGGGTTTAGGATATTCATCCCTGTTCCTCCAAACACTTCTTTACCTATTACTACTCCAAAAATAACTGCAACGGCTAACATCCACAATGGAGTGTCAATTGGTACAATCAATGGAACTAACATTCCTGTTACTAAATACCCCTCTTCTACTTCATGTTTTTTAATCACTGCAAATAAAACTTCTACAGCAAGTCCTACTCCATAAGAAATAACAACCAGCGGTAGTACTTTCCATAGTCCTACAGTAAAATTGTTCCAAGTCCAGAACTCTCCACTAAAAAACCCACTAGTTACTGCCTCTATTTCTCCTGCTGCTAAATGATGCTGATATCCAGCATTAAACATTCCGAATACTAAACACGGTATTAAAGCCATGATTACAGTATTCATAGTACGCTTTAAATCATCTGCAGCACGAACATGAGCTCCAGAATGTGTAATTTCATTAGGTAAATACAAAAACGTATGGATTGCATTAAATGCAGGAGCCATTTTTTTGTCTTTATACTTAAGTTTTAGTTTATGTAATTTATCTTTTAATCCCATAGCACTATCCTATTTCTTTTAACATTAGGTCTAACCCTTCTCTTATAATATTTTGATGTGGTTGTTTAGAGACACAAATAAACTCTGTAAGAGCAAAATCTTCTGGAGCCACCTCATACATTCCTAACTGCTCCATCGCATCTAAATCATTTACCACACACGCTTTAAGCAATTGTAATGGGTAAATATCAAAAGGAAATACATTTTCATAACTCCCTGTAACTACAAAAGCTCTATGTTCTCCATTTGTATTGGTATTAAGGTCATATTTCTTATTAGGGAACAACCATGAAAATGTAAGTGCTCTAGAAGGGGAAATCTTATTAAAAACAGGCTTATTCCAACCAAAAAACTCATAATCTTCTCCTTCAGGAATGACCGTTATACTATTATGATAATATCCTAAATAACCATCTGGTTTTACATTCTCTCCAGTAAGCACATCTCCACTGATCACTCTTATATTACCTTCATCATGCACTCCCGAATTGTAGATAACAGATGACACCTCTGTTCCTATTATGGTTTTATAATATTTTGGAGTTTTAACTGAAGAACCTGCTAATGCAATTACTCTTTCTGCATTAAATCTACCTGTCAATAACAATTCTCCTATAATAACCAGATCTTGTGGGTGTACTGTCCAAACTACTTCTCCTTTATTAATAGGATCTACTTTTGCAATTTGCACACTTACATTTCCTGCTGGATGAGGTCCTGAAATAGTGTGTGTTGTAACATTGTTTAACCCTTTCAGCGGTGAACTTCCTTTTTTACCTACTGAAATATGGACTTCTCCCTCTGTTAGCTTACTTAAAGCAGTAACAGCTGTCTGAAGTTCTTTTTCTTTTCCTTGCAATATATAATCACTATCAGCAGCCAAAGGAGCTGTTGTATACCCTGAAATAAAGATCGCTTTTGGAGCTTTATCAGGATTAGCGATTATATCATAAGGGCGTTGTTTTATAAAAGGCCAGCAACCTGATGCCAAAAGATGAGTTTTTACATCATCTCCACTCATAGAATTCACGTCCTTTACACCAAACTCTGTATATTTTTGCTCTTTATCTCCAAGGATTTTGAAAGCTAAGATCTTTCTCTTAGCACCACGCACAATCTCTATTATTTCTCCACTTACTGGAGAAGGAAACAGCATGTTTTCATTAGATTTGGAATGAAAAAGCGGATCACCTGCTTTAACTTCTGTACCTTGTTTAGCGATTACTTTCGGTACTATACCGTGAAAATCCTCAGGCTTAATTGCGTAAACATTACTTCTGGTAGCATCTGCAGTAATCTTCTCTGCTTCTCCAACAAGTTTAATGTCCAAGCCTTTTCTGATACGAATGTCTTTTGACATATTTGTAGTCTATGTTAATTAACTAAAAAAATCGTGCAAATTTAATAATTAAAACACGTAAGTGAAAGCAGGTTCTACTATAAGATTTTATTTATAATGTTTCTAAATAATAATATTCTAATTCAGCAAACAACTTTAATACTTTAGGCATACTTTTTGTTTATATTTACAGCTATAATTTCTCATATAATGCCACAAAAACTTAAACAATATTGGTGCATTTTTATATTAGGGCTGATATCGCAGGTATTTTTTGCACAATCTGTTACTATCAATAATGAAACTGCTGATCATATTAGAACAATTCAATTTATTACAAATGAAAAATTTTCGGGTATTCCTATACTTCAATTAGGAGATCCTTTCAAGATCACATTTGATGATATTAATGGTGATGAATCTGATTATTACTACAGAATACATCATCATAATTTTGATTGGAGCCCTTCTTCTTTATATAAAAATGAGTACCTAGATGGTTTTGATGGAATTAGAATTGTAACATATGAAAATTCTTTTAACACCTTACAAATGTATAGCCATTATAATTTAAGTATTCCTAATGACGATACTAGAAGACTAAAAGTGAGTGGTAATTATACAATTGAAATTTATAATGATGATGATGAAGTTGTATGTCTAAGAAAATTTATCGTATATGAACCGCTTACCACTGTTAAAGTAGCTATAAAAAGATCGAGAGATTTAAAACATATAAATACCAAACAAGCTGTTCAGTTCGAAATAAACTCTCCTAATAAACTCCTAAGAAATCCTCAAAAGACCATAAAAACTTTGGTAATGCAAAACAATGATATAAAAAATGCTATTACCAATTTAGTTCCTCAATTTACTATTGCTAATAGCTTAATTTACAAGTATGATAAGGAATCTAGCTTCTGGGGTGGAAATGAATTTCTATTTTTTGACAGTAAAGATGTTAGAGCCTCAAATATCAGTATACGAGGAATTGAATTAAAAGAAATTTATCACAATTATTTATATACTAATATTGTTAGAGCTAATCGCAGATACACCTACAACCCCGATATCAATGGAAATTTTGTTATTCGTAATCTAGATGCCGAAAATAATAATATTGAAGCTGATTATGTGTGGATGCATTTTTCATTAGAATGCTACACCCCTCTAGAAGGTGGAGAAATCCATATTTATGGCAACTTTAACAATTACACATTAGATACATCTACTCGCCTTCAATATAATAAAGAAAAAGGAATATATTATAACAAAAGACTCTTTAAACAAGGGTTTTATAACTACAAATATATCCTTCTAAAACCTAACGGATCTATAGACCCTGGTTTTATTAGTGGTAATTTTGATGAAACCGAAAATAAATACACTGTTATACCATATTATAGAGCCCCTGGAGCTCGCTACGATAGAGTCATAGGAAAAGGAACTAGTAATTCTTCTACTATCACTAATTAGAAAGAATACTACTATATCACTTCTCAAATTATAACAAAATACTGTTACTTTTGGCATTACAAGAAAACTATCAGTCATAAATAATGAAAGAAACAGGAAGATTCTTAAAAGAGTATCGTGGAAACGAATGCCTCAACTGTGGTGTACCATTAGATCTTATTGATCGGTACTGTCATCACTGTGGACAAATTAACACCAATAAAAGAGTATCGCTTAAAGATTTTTTTAATGAGTTTTTTGCCAGTATCTTTTCTTATGATTCCCGTTTAAGCCACACTATTATTGCGTTACTTTTTAAACCTGGAAAAATTTCCAAAGAATATATTCAGGGTAAAAGAGTAAAATATGCTAACCCATTTCGGTTTTATCTTAGTGTTTCTATCATCTTTTTTATTATTAACGGTTTGTTTATTGATTTTGATGGATTTAGAACAGAAATTGAAGATAAAGCTAGTTTCGGAAAAGAAGCTATTAACGAAATCAAAGAAAACATCAAAATGGATGATTCGTTAACGCAGAAAATCAATGATCAAATATTAGCAACCAAAGGCATTTCAGATTCTAACAAAAGAGAAATTAGTGAAGGAATCTCTAAAATAGAGGAATTTCCTTTATTAAGTAACACTCCAATCAACCTAAAAGAAGTCACTTACTATTCCCAAAAACAGATCGATAGTATTAGTTTCTTTAAAAGAAGCTTCAAACTATGGCTTATGTATGACGATTATTATGATAAAACAAAAGAAAAGTCCACTTATAGAGCTCTATCAGAATTAAAACATGATAGAAATCAACTCAATAAATACATTTATCACAGAGTCCTAAAAACCAACTCAATAGAAGAAAGTTATGGGCAAGAATTTTTTAAATTTATATTTAATAAATTACCTTTAATTATATTCTTTTTTCTTCCCTTTTTTGCTTTAAGTATCTGGCTTTTATACATTAGAAGACCTTTTAATTATATGGAACATCTTGTATTCATATTTCACATCCAAACCATGTTTTTTATCATAATAGGTTTTTCAATTTTGATCGCCAAAATCACCAACATTAATACTTTTTTGGGGATTGCAATACTTGTTTTCTTATTCTACCTATATAAGGCTATGCGAAAATTTTATAATCAAGGAAGAGGCAAAACTATTGTTAAATTTTTAGTTATCAATATATTATTTTTTATCTTAGCGGGGATTGGGTCTATATTAACTATAATAGGTTCAATATTTATAGTCTAATATGGTTCAGCAAATTACTAGCGGTATAAAAATTTCGGTGGATACCACCTTTGAAGGTACTTTTTACAAGAACTACAAGATTCATTTTGCCTTTGGCTATCAAATCACTATAGAAAATCAAAGTAAAGATTCTGTGCAACTTACCTCTCGATTTTGGGAGATTAAAGATGCTTTAAATAATACTGAAATTGTAAAAGGAGAAGGTGTAATTGGTAAGAAACCTGTTTTAAAACCTGGAGAATCTCATACGTATACTAGTGGTTGCTTGCTTAGTTCTCCTTTTGGTTCTATGAAAGGACATTATAACATGATTAACTTTACATCTACTCGTAAATTTCAAGTAGCGATACCTAACTTTAAGCTAAGCACCCCTTTTGCCCTCAACTAATAATTCGCTTTACCAATTCGAATCTTATTTTTTTTTGATGTTGCTCTACATGACAGTATTGGCAATTAGAGTCGTACACAAAACTATACTCTTTTGTGATATCAAAACTATAATCCATTACCTTAAAAAGTCCTTTAAAATCCTCTTCTCCACACGCTGTATATCTGGTAATCTTGAATATATTTTCTTCTAAAGATTTTTGTAATGTAAAATATGCACTACTCCCCGTACCTGAAAGAAAATGAGAATTTGTTATATTTTTTTTTAACTTTCTAACATCTTGTTTTTTAATTTCAGGAATATTTTTATCAAAATAATTAGTGAGGTTTTCTTTAAAAACCGATCCCGGATATATCTTTAACTCTCCCTTTTCTACCTGATAAATTGGATTATCAAACGATGCTTTTTCGACATTCCCTAAAGGACTTGGAGTAAATAACTTATTACGTAATAACGGTCTCCTTATTCTAACACGATCTGTACTTGCCAAAATAGTATCAGTAACAATACGAGAACAATTACTTCCAACTCGTCCAAAAGCTTTATATGGTATACTTCCTTGTTTCTGAATAGACAGCACAAAGTTTTTAGCCTTCTCATAATGAATATAATCACATACTGATGCTACTAAACGCCCATCACCATGTGTCTTATGAGGATTTGCTTCTAACCATAACAAAAAATCTTCTGTATTTTCTAGTTTCCCTCCTGATGTTAAGGTAGCTTTGATAGGAATTTCTAATTCCACATCAGTAATTGCACTTCTAACCCTACCATATCCTTGTGGAGTAATATACCTCCCAAAATCATAATACTCTGCTTTACCTGTTTTATTTTCAATTAATACAAATGCTGCATGCCCTGCTTTTATATAATTATGCTTTCCTAAACCTAAAGCTAAAAGAATTTTGGTCGAAGATTCATCAGAATGTTTTACAAAGGTATCAGGAAAAGCAAGTGAAATTATTTTACCTGTATAATTCAATTTTAATTTAATTTAATGGCACTTTTTCTGAAGCTGTTTCAGCTTCAAAAACAACAGTATTTACCTTTTTACTTTGTAAGTTTTCATATCGCATAGAAAGTTCTTCCTCATTTTTCACAATTTGAGTAATACTTCTTGTTTTCAAAGAACCTCTATCTATTTGTAAATCCTTATTTTTATCCCCTATTCCTGCATTTTTATGAAAATCCAAAAGTACTTCTGGAGTTAATGTATTTTGTTTTTCAAAAGTAGTAAACCATGTTTTACGTAATTCTTTTATTTCTTTAGTATATAAAGTAGAAGACGACCAAATATGTGTTTCTTTTTCTAACTGTTTAAAATGTTTTTGATTTCCGTCCCAAATCAATTCAAATAACATAAGATCAGACTGCCAATTGGCAACAATAATTGTAAAAGGCTCTATCCCCCTACAATCGTATGTTAATATTGCCTTCTCTATATGGCGGGCTTCTAATAAATCTCTAACTACTACTCCTCTACTCTGCTTATATGATGATGCCCTTTGATGAATTTCAAATCCCCCGTTAAGCAAACAAATCATTGTGTTTTTATCACTAATTCCTATCCAAGTTCCTCCTGCAACTGCATCTTTAGGGAATAACATTCTGGTTGTATTTACCTGATAAAACTCAGGGGGTAAAGTTTTTCGATTTACTGCCTCATCTCTATTAGAGGTAAGTATAAAATTATTTCCTTGAGTTGGGGTTAACGTAACTGTACACATATTTTTTTAGGTCGGCTAAATATCTTACAACTTACAAAAAAAAATACACACTCTATTATATTTATAACATCAAACAGTAAGCAACTTTTTCTTTTCATATAATCAAATTACATAATTGTTCTTAATAAGAAGACAACAAATACCACTAATAAAAGAAAAAACCAAAATGACTATATTATAATAATTCATTCATTTTTTGAGCATAAAGGATAAAAATAGATTTTAGCCTATATAATTTCTATCTTTGCTATCCTAAATGATAAATCGTTTAGAACAAATACATACTAATTAAAACATAACATATCACATCATGGGAAAAGGTTTTTTTCAAGTTCCTACTGCAATAAACGAGCCTATAAAGTCATACGCTCCCGGAACACCTGAAAGAGAAGAAGTACTAGCTACATATGCTGCAATGTATAACAGTACTGTAGACGTACCTTTATATATCAACGGTGAAGAAATCAGAACTGGAGATACCGGAACAATGGCTCCTCCACACGATCACCAACATATTTTGGGTACTTATCATAAAGCAGAAAAGCAACATATTCAAAAAGCAATTGATACTGCTCTAGAAGCTCGAAAAAAATGGGCTCAACTACCATGGGAGCAGCGTGCAGCAGTATTTCTAAGAGCTGCCGAACTTATTGCTGGACCATATCGCGCAAAAATCAATGCAGCTACTATGTTAGCGCAATCTAAAAATATATTTCAAGCAGAAATTGATGCCGCTTGTGAGTTTATAGATTTCTTACGTTTTAATGTAGAATTTATGACTCAAATCTATGAAGATCAGCCAGATTCTACTTCTGATGCATGGAACAGATTAGAATATCGTCCATTAGAAGGTTTTGTATATGCAATTACTCCTTTTAACTTTACTGCAATCTCAGGAAACCTTCCTGCTAGTGCTGCATTAATGGGTAATACTGTAGTATGGAAACCTAGTGATAGCCAAATCTACTCTGCAAAAGTTATTGTAGATATATTTAAAGAAGCAGGAGTACCTGATGGTGTTATCAATGTAGTATATGGAGATCCAGTGATGATTACTGACACTGTATTAGCAAGCCCTGATTTTGCAGGAATTCATTTTACAGGAAGCACACATGTTTTTAAAGACATTTGGGCAAAAATAGGAACTAATATACATAATTATAAAACATACCCTAGAATTGTAGGAGAAACTGGTGGTAAAGATTTTATCATAGCACACCCTAGTGCTAATGCAAAACAAGTTGCTACAGGTATTTCTCGTGGAGCATTTGAGTATCAAGGACAAAAATGTAGTGCAGCATCTAGGGCTTATATCCCTAAAAGCTTATGGGCAGATGTAGAAAAGCAATTACTAGAAGATACAAACTCTTTTAAAATGGGGTCTCCAGAAGACATGAGTAATTTTATTACTGCGGTAATTCATGAAGGTTCATTTGATAAACTTGCTAAGTACATTGATCAAGCTAAAAATGATACTGATGCAGAAATTATAGCAGGTGGTAATTATGACAAATCCAAAGGATATTTTATCGAACCTACTATAATCGTTACCAAAGACCCTAAATATACAACCATGTGTACTGAATTGTTCGGCCCAGTTGTTACGATCTATGTATATGATGATAATCAATGGGATGAAACATTAAAATTAGTAGATCAAACTAGTGAATATGCACTAACTGGTGCTATATTCTCTACAGATCGCTATGCTGCTACAGAAGCTACCAAAGCGCTAGAAAACTGTGCTGGTAACTTCTACATTAATGATAAATGTACTGGAGCTGTTGTAGGACAACAACCTTTTGGTGGAGCAAGAGCATCTGGAACAAATGATAAAGCTGGTTCATATCTCAACTTATTACGTTGGGTATCGCCTCGTATGATTAAAGAGACATTTGTTTCTCCTGCGAATTATAGATATCCCTTCTTAGGAGAATAATATTTCATCAGGTTTAAGTATTACATAAAAAAAGCGCCGATTGGCGCTTTTTTTATGCGCTAGTATTTATATATATTTTTATTTACGATTAATAGTCATACATTAAACAAGTATTTAAACATACTCGAACTCACACATATTATTGAATAATGAATAAAATATTAATTGTAGGAGGAGGGATTGCTGGTCTTGCTACTGCAAGAGCTCTTCAAAACCAAGGATATTACATTAAACTAATAGAAAAACAGTCTAAATGGCAAACTTCCGGAACAGGATTATATCTACCTTCTAATGGAGTTATTGCTCTTGACAAACTAGGACTGGGTGATATTGCTAGAAAAAAAGGCTTTCTCATAAGTTCTCGTAATATAAAAGATGCTAAAGGAAAAACAATTTTAGATTTAGATCTCGAAAAAATATGGGGAAGAGAAAAACCATGTTTAGGGATAAATAGAAAAGTACTTCATGAAGTGCTTATAGAGGGAACACACAATATTAATATCTCATTTAATACCACAATTAAGACACTAAAAACCAATTCAGATTCTGTAGTTATTGAATTATCTGATGATAGTAAAGAAGAATATGACTTAATCATTGGTGCAGATGGGTTATATTCTAAAACCAGAGAATTAATTCTCGGAGATGTTCCATTAAGAAAGGTAACTGCTCAAGTATGCCGTTTTATCACTAAAAAACCTCCAAATATTAACTCTTGGACTTTACATATTAGTTCTTCAGGTCAATTTCTGATCATTCCTATTGATAATGACACTGCATATTGTTATGTAAATAGAAAAACAAAAGGTTTTAAAACTTTTGAAGAAAAACAATATATGAATCCTTTCAAAAAATTTGCTTCTCCAATTCCTGAAATTCTTGACAAGTGGAATCCGAGTAACTCATATTGGAATGACTTAGAAGAACTCCCTAAATTATCAATGATGGGAAGCGGTAGAGTAGTTTTAATAGGCGATGCCGCTCATGGGATGCCTCCTTTTATGGCACAAGGTGGGGCTCTTGCACTTGAAGATGCTATCGCCCTATCTAATTTATTAAAAAACGAAAATTGGAATACAATGGTCGCTACATTTTCTAAAAATAGAGCCAGCCGTATTGATTGGACAAGAATTAGGAATCAAAAACGAGAAAAACTTTCAAAATTACCTTATTGGATTGCTAAATTAGGTCTAAAAAAAGTAGGCGAAAAAAATTGGACAGAAGATTACAAACCGCTCTCTGAAATCCCAAAATAGTAACTTCAAATAATAAAGATAATTTTTCCTTAAATAAAATATTATATTTCAAACAAGCATGATTATTAGACCAGCTATCATAGATGACTTACCCATTTTACTTGATTTCGAACAAAAAATCATCGAAGCGGAGCAACCAATGGATCCTACTCTAAAAACAGAAAAGATTAACTATTATGATATTGAATCGTATATCACTACTGATGATACAGAAGTAATAGTAGCCGAAATTAACGGAGAAATTATAGGTAGTGGTTATGGGCAAATAAGAGATCGAAAAAAACACTATAAACAAAAACAACTTGGATATATTGGTTTTATGTATGTAAAAGAAGCATTTAGAGGTAAAGGTATAAGTCAACAGATTATTCAAAATTTATGTAATTGGTTTCAAACAAAGGGTATTGAAGAAATTCGACTTACTGTATATGACAAAAATCTAAAAGCAATTAGAGCGTATGAGAAAGTAGGCTTTGAAAAACATCTAATTGAGATGAGACTTAACATTAAATAACAGTTAAAAAAAAACTCATTTAGTCATTGTATTTTTTAAATTTACCAACCAATCTTTTTCAGCTTGTAATAACATCTCATAATTAGGCTGATAATCTGGATTAGGAATATACCACTTCTGATTCTCATAATATTCCTGTATGTATACTGTTTTGAAGATATAACCTCTTCTAGCAAAAGGAAGATTTCGTACTATTTTATATGACTCAAAATCTGTTGCTGACAATAACTTTTCTTGATATGTAATATCAAAAGGAATTTCTAAACATTTTTTTGCGTCAAATTTTTCATTTTGGCAATATTGAATGTTTCTAGATGCAGATAAGTACAATTCTCCCTTAGGTGCAAAGTTTTTTTTATAAAATGTTATAAAACCGTCTTCAATATAAAACGTTTTATACCTATTTTTCTCTCCACTATCCATAATTCCTTTTCCTGTAATTACCCAATGATCATATTTATTATAAAACGACTCACCTATAGTAAACCCTTGCTCTTTACCCATATCGATGATAAGAGTAAAGTCATCAATCTGCTTGTTAGACCAACGATTTGCTGCAGTTAATATATAATCAAAAGAATATCGTTCCATTACTGATCCAGAAAGATTAAACATATACTTATGTTTGATCACATTACTCCCTTTTTTAAAACGTGCATTAAAATGGTATACATAATAAAAACTAGGGTCGTTTGTATTAAAATCTTTTCCTATCACTTCACTCTCTACCTTTGCTTGAATATTTCCATTTTTATAGTATATACTATCATTTACAATAGCTGTTTTATATGATAGAGATTTTCCATTCATTAATACAGAAAACTTACTAATGTATGGATGGCTACCTTTTACAGGGATTCCATCTACATCTCCCGAAGGTGAGGGAGCTTCAAATCCTACAAGAACCTCTTTCTCTTCTCCATGATTATAAAACTCATAATACACATCTACACTTAAGTACTCTTCATTATACCGCGTTAATTTTAATATTTCTTTGGTAACTGCAATATTTTCATTTGTAATAGGCACTAAATGATTGCCACTAGCATAATATGCTCCGTCATTAGCAAAAGAGAGATATGTGTGTAGTAAAAATGTAATCCAAACAAGAAACGTATAGTTCTTTATATTTATCATAATTAAAGTAATTATAGTTTACCTAACTCATCTTCTTTTAACAGATTCTCTCATGCCTCTATATAATCAAAAATAGTGTCAAAAGACAGCCCTTAAATATCTGTTTTTTTTACCAGAAGTGAAATAAAAAAAATCAATTAAACGATATTATCTATTAAACATATTTATTTTTAAAGCTTATATTTTATAGGTAAATACACTACTTTTTTAGTTTCAAAAAAATCTTCTTCGAAGTAATCTGATAAATTATGCTCTACTGCTTTTGGAAATAGTGCTAATTCTTCTGTAAGATCACCTCCTTTAAGGTATAGAATCCCATTTTGCAATTTATGCACACTTTTTTTTGCTATATTTTTTCGAACCCACTTTACAAAATCAGGCATATTAGTCACAGCTCGACTGACAATAAAGTCAAAACGGTCATCAAATGTGCCCGCTCTTCTTTGTTCTGCTTTACAATTTTTTAAACCTAGTACTTTTACAACCTCATTGACAACTTTTATTTTTTTTGCAATAACATCAATCAAATAAAAGTGAGTTTCTGGAAATAAAATTGCTAAAGGAATTCCAGGAAATCCACCCCCTGTACCAACATCTAATACACGAGTCTCTGCCTCGAACTCGATAATTTTTGATATCCCCAGAGAATGTACTATATGTCTCTCATACAACAACTCTATATCTTTACGGGAGATTACATTAATCTTAGCATTCCACTCTTCATATAACTCCTCTAATTTTGAAAACTGATTTTTTTGCTCTTCAGTTAAATTTGGAAAATATTTTAATACTATATCCATTAAATAATTAATTTAAAGTGTAAAAATACGTCTAAAGATCATATATTTTACTTCTTTTTAGGAACTTAAAAAAATTTAAATACCTAACTTTACCCAATATAATTATGACAACTATCGTTTGGTCATAAACCCTACTACTCATGACTACATCTAATATACGTTTTAGCAGAGTTGATTCTGCTAAATTTTTTAAGACACTGAATAAAAGAGTTAATATCTACTTTAAAGAAAACAATATTAAACGAACAGGAAATTGGCGATTACATCTAAAAACAATCGTTATGTTTTCTCTATTTTTAACTCCTTATTTTTTAATCCTCACTCTTAACATTTCGCAATGGTGGATGTTATTACTCACTATAGTAATGGGAGTAGGAATGGCTGGCGTAGGAATGAATGTAATGCATGATGGTAATCATGGATCATATTCGTCAAAAAAATGGATTAACAAATTAATGGGAGGTAGTATGTATATCCTTGCTGGCAATGTCTACAATTGGCAAGTACAGCATAATGTTCTACACCACACCTACACTAACATCCATGGTCATGATGAGGATATGGATGCTGGTAGAGTTATTCGATTTACGAAACACTCTAAATGGAGACGTTTTCATAAATTTCAACATTATTATTCTATATTCCTATATGGTTTATTAACTTTTAACTGGGCCTTAACAACAGACTTTAAGCAAACTAAAAACTACCTTGCACGTAAGCTTTCTTATGGAAAATTACCTAGCCCTTTAAAACAATGGAGTACGGTAGTGATTACTAAACTGATTTATCTATTAATATGGATTGTAATCCCTATGATTTTTATGTCTATTGCATGGTGGAAAATTTTAATTGGCTTTTTTATAATGCATTATGTTGCAGGGCTGATCTTAAGTGTAGTTTTTCAATTAGCACATATGGTAGAAGAAGCAGCAATGCCCATACCAGATGAGACAGGAACTATGAAAAATACTTGGGCAGTACATCAGTTATTTACTACTGTTAATTTCTCAACAAAAAACAGGTTAGTTAACTGGTTTACAGGTGGACTAAATCACCAAGTAGAACACCATATTTTTCCACATATAAGTCATGTTCACTACACTAAAATTTCTAAGATTGTAAAACAAACTGCTTTAGAATTTAATCTACCATATAATGAATACAAAACCACTCGCAAAGCAATTATTGCCCATTTTAAACATCTAAAAGAAATGGGAATGAAGCCTGCGACTATCTAATTATAACTTTTATTTACCAGATTAAAAATGAGTATACAAACATCAGAAATGGATATCCAATTATCAGACAGAATTAATGCACTTAAAGCATCGGCCACATTAGCAATGGCTGCAAAAGCAAGAGAACTAAAAGCTGAAGGAAAAGATATTATAGGTCTTAGCCTTGGTGAACCAGACTTTAACACTCCTGATTTTATTAAAGAGGCAGCAATCCAAGCTGTAAATGACAACTATAATTCATATACTCCTGTTGATGGATATACTGAGTTAAAAGATGCTATTATCACCAAATTTAAACGTGATAATGATCTCACATATAATCATTCACAAATTGTTGTATCTACAGGAGCTAAACAAGCCCTATATAACATCGCACAAGTCTGCATTAATCCTGGGGATGAAGTTATTTTACCATGCCCATATTGGGTAAGTTATAGCGATATTGTTAAGCTTGCAGGAGGAGTTCCTGTAGAAGTAAAAACCGCTATTGATACTGATTTTAAAATGACTGCCACACAACTTGAAAAGGCTATTACACCAAAAACTAAAATGTTATGGTATAGCTCTCCTTGTAATCCTAGCGGGTCTATCTATAGTAAAGAAGAGTTAAGAGCTTTGGCAGATGTGCTACAAAAACATCCTAATATTGTTGTCGTGAGTGATGAGATATATGAGCACATTAATTACGTAGGAGGTCACGCTTCAATGGCTCAGTTTGAAGACATGTATAACAGAACAGTTACTGTTAATGGAGTTGCTAAGGCTTTTGCTATGACAGGATGGAGAATCGGATATATTGGCGCTCCAACTTCTATTGCACGTGCATGTAATAAAATACAAGGTCAAGTAACTAGTGGAGCTAATTGTATTGCACAGCGAGCAGTAATTACTGCTCTAGAAGCACCTGTAAACAAGATTCAGTACATGGTAGATGAGTTTAAAGAACGAAGAACATTAATATTAAAATTATTATCTGATATTTCTGGATTCGAATGTAATGAACCTGAAGGAGCATTCTATGTATTTCCAGATATTTCACATTATTTTGGAAAAACATTACAAGGACATACTATAGAAAATGCAACAGATTTCTCTATGTTTTTACTAGAAAAAGCTAATGTTGCCACAGTAACTGGTATTGCATTTGGAAATAGTAATTGTATTAGAATTTCGTATGCTGCAAGTACTGAGGAAATTACAGAAGCTGCTAAAAGAATCAAAGAGGCGGTAAGCTAGATTCGAATAGTTTTTAATACTAAAAAACAAAACCGATTATTTTCGAAGTGAAAATAATCGGTTTTGTTTTTTAGCAAATGTTAACTAAATTTTAACTTTTTTTTATAATCAAAAAAAACACTGTACAACACTAAAAATCCGAAATTCGAGTTATACTATACTTAATCCTTAATACTATTTCCAAATAGTATTAGAAATAAAGAACCAACTTAAAACCGACAATCGTATGGATACTTTAGAAAAAGAACGTATCATTACAAAGAATGTTATTGAAATTTTTAAAGAAAATTTTAATGTAACTCAAACAGATGATGAAATCCTTAACATTAAACCCGAGAAAGAATTTTGTTCTAATTGCAATGGATATTACGAATCAATATTAGACATTTTTTTAATTGGAGATATGGATCTAGAAAGTATAAAAGGATCTGTAAAGGATACCATCAAGAAAGTTGCAGAATTATGGGCTATAACCCCGAATTCTTCAGCGACTTGGGAATGGCAAATGCAATAATCCCCCCTTTTCGTCTTTAATTTAGCCTAAATTAAGAATTTCTGTTTCATATACACGAGTACAGGCATTATGAGTTAAAGACGAAAAGTTTTTTATCTATTTCTCCAGAAAAATGGAGTAAGGAGTATTAACACTGTAAAAAGCTCTAACCTTCCTATAAGCATTAAAAAACAACACCACCACTTGCCAAAAGTTGGTAGTACATCAAAATTATTCACCGGGCTTAATTTACCAAAAGCCGGTCCTATATTACCTAAAGAAGAGGCTGCTCCTCCTATTGCAGTTTCAAAATCCAAGCCTAATGCCCCTAATACAACAGAGCCTATAATAAAAGCAAGCATATATAATATAAAAAATGCTAATATATTAAATACTATCTCCTTAGAAACAGCTCTTGTATTATATCGTACTGGCAATACTGCTCTAGGGTGTAATGTTCTTTTAAATTCTAAAATACCATTACGAATAGTAATTATATGCCTCATTACTTTCATACCTCCTGATGTAGACCCAGCTGATCCTCCTAAAAACATAATTCCAAAGAAAAAAACTGTTAAAAAAGGAGTCCACATTGTAAAATCTGCACTTACAAACCCCGTAGTAGTAATAACTGCTATCACCTGAAATAAAGAATGTCGAAAGGCACTCTCTGCTTCTCCCCAAACCATCGGATGATCTATCGATGATATAGAAGGGTCTGCTTTATAATAAACTATCAGTGTAGCAATTATAGTAAATACTACTGTAAATAAAGCATAAAACTTAAACTCCTCATCTTTTATTACTTTCTGGATCTTCCCTTTAAAACCAAAATAACTAAGGACAAAATTCATCCCTGCTAAAAACATAAATAATATGATAATGTATTGTATAATTGGCTGATCATTCCAGTATGCTACACTTGCATTTTTTGTAGAAAATCCTCCTGTAGAGAGTGTACTTAACGCATGATTTATAGCATCAAAAAAATTCATCCCTGCTAACTGCAATAAGATTGTTTCTGCAGCAGTATACCCTACATAAATCAGCCATAATCGCTTTGCTGTATCCGTAATTCTAGGATGTAATTTATCAGCACTAGGGCCTGGAGCTTCTGCTGCAAATAATTGCATCCCTCCTATACCTAATAGAGGTAAAATTGCAATTGCTAATACGATAATCCCCATACCTCCTATCCAATGGGTTAAACTACGCCAAAACAAAACTCCCTTAGGGATAACCTCGATTTCATTAAGAATAGATGCTCCTGTAGTGGTATACCCAGACATAGTTTCAAAAAAGGCATTGGTAAAAGAAGGGATTGCCCCAGAAAACAAATATGGTAAAGTACCACTGAGCGACATAAATATCCAACCAAAGGTCACTACAATATATCCATCACGTTTATTCAACTCTTTTTGATGTGTTCTTGTTAGAAACATCAGTACAACTCCGACAGAAACTGTTGCTAAAGATGCCATCATAATCTCTAGAGTAACTCCATCTTTATAAACAAAACTAATAAGGGTAGCTATTAGCATAAACCCTCCATTACAGAGCAATAAAAGCCCCATAATATGAGATATAATTTTATAATTTAACTTATACATCTAAAGGAATAGCTTTTCGATTTTCTTAATGGATTTAGGTAAACAACAAACTACGACTCGATCTCCTGCCTGAATATAAAAATCTCCTAATGGAATCATTCCATCACCATCTCTAATAACACCCGCAATTATAGCAGAACGAGGAAAATCTAAATCCTTGATTATATTATCACTCACTTCAGAAGTAGGTTTTACAACAAACTCTAACAGCTCTGCATTCATATTATTAAGCTTAGTCATTGCTACAACTTCTCCTTTTCTTATGAACCTAAAAATGTTATTGGCAGCTAAAAGTTTTTTATTAATTAAGGTGTCTATTCCTATAGAGTGTGAAAGTTGAAAATAATCCATATTTTCTACCAGTGCAATTGTTTTCCTTACTCCCTTAGATTTAGCAACCAAACAAGACATTATATTGGTCTCTGAATTACCGGTTACAGCTATAAAAGCATCCATCCCATCAATTCCTTCTTCTTGTAATAATTCTACATTTCGCCCATCACCATTGATTATCAGGGCACCAGGAAGGTCATCTGCAAGGTCAAAGGACTTATCTTTATCTTTTTCAATGAGTTTTACTCTAAATTTATGATCACAAAGATCTTTAGACGTTTTAAAACCGATCTTACTACCTCCTAAGATCATTACATTTTTTATCTGTTCCTTAACTTTTCCTGTTAATTTATAGAGTTCTTCTACGCCTCCTTTAGATGTTACAAAATATACTTGATCCCCTTCTTTAAATCTAGTATCCCCTCTGGGTATTAAAGTATACTGAGTACCATAACGCTGAATTGCAATAGGCATAAAATGAAGTTCAGGAAATACTTCTGCTGCTTCTCTTACTGATTTCCCTACAAACAAAGCTTGTTTAGACAAGGTTGTTCCCACCATAGTTAATGCGCCATTTTCGAACTCATAACTATTATGAAATGCTGATTGATTAAGAAGTAACTCTATTTCACAAGCAGCAAGTGCTTCTGGAGAAATTAACTCATCTATCCCAAACTTGATAAATCCTACTTCTTCTTTATTTTCTATAAATTCTGTATTAGATATTCTAGCAATAGTACGCTTAGCTCCAAGCTGTTTAGCTAATACACATATCGTAATATTAGTAGTCTCACTAGAAGTCACACTAATTACCATATCAACGCTATCTACTCTTGCTTCTTTTAAAATAGCAATTGAAGTAGAATCTCCTTTAATAACTCTAATATCTAAATGAGTATCTGCGTAATTAAGACATTCCTTATCTGTATCTATAAGTGTAATATCCTGAGACTCAAAAGAGAGTAATTTTGCCAAATGAAATCCGACTTCGCCTGCACCGGCTATTATGATTTTCATTGGTATTGTTTATTGTTTTCCATCTAGAGATAAAATAAAATAAGATCAAATACTATATCCTAAAAAGCGACTAATAAGTAATGTCTTAAAAATATAAAAGAGTACAAAGATAATGTAAATTGACTAACTGATAAAATTTGATTATCTCTAACTTAATTCAAATCTATTCTAACTATCAATATCAAAAATGTATATTTGCCTAAATTTTTTTTTAATGTCAGAAAAAATAACTCCATATAACGACAACACCAGATCTAAAAAAGAACAGGTAGCTGAAATGTTTGATACAATTTCAGAGAATTATGACGGACTTAATCGTGTTATTTCTTTCGGAATCGATGTAAAATGGCGTAAAAAAGTAGTCCAACTTGTTAAAAGAACGCATCCAAAAAAGATATTGGATGTTGCAACAGGAACGGGAGATCTTGCTATTAATTTAGCAAAAACAGGAGCTTCAGAAATTATTGGTCTTGATATTTCTGCTGGTATGCTAGAAGTAGGAAAACATAAAGTTACTGCAAAAAAATTGGACACCATTATTAATATGGTACAAGCGGATAGTGAAAACTTACCATATGAAGAAAATTATTTTGATGCTATAACTGTAGCTTTTGGCGTACGAAATTTTGAGAATTTAGAAAAAGGGCTTTTAGAGATATTAAGGGTACTTAAACCTGGAGGTATTTTTATTATTTTAGAAACCTCTATTCCTACCAAAACGCCTTATAAACAAGGATACAAGTTGTACACTAAAAGATTACTCCCTCTTATAGGAAGATTATTTTCTAAAGACAAATTAGCATATTCTTATCTAAGTGAAAGTGCTGCCGCTTTTCCTTATGGAGAAGCATTCAACAATATTTTGAGAAAAATCGGGTTTATAGAAGTCAAAGACAACCCACAAACTTTTGGTGTTGCTACAATTTATACGGCTACAAAATAATTAAGAAGCCGATAATAAAGTAATAACACTAAATAATAAAGTTGTAAAACCATACAAAAGGTTAATTTTAATTATAGATGAAAAGAGTATTTATCTTAATCGTAGTTTTAATATGCACTCAAAACATGAGTGCACAATTATTTTCTAAAGAAAAAGTGCAAAACTTGCAAAACTTCGACAAACCAAGATTTAGCTATGGCTATATCCTTGGATTTAACAATTATGATTTTAATTTTGATTACACGGCTGATGCTTCTGATACAGACATTATACATAAAAGCTCTTTTGGTTTTAATGTTGGGTTATTAGGGAATCTGAGAATTAATGATTATTTAGATCTTAGATTAGAACCAATGGTTATCTTTAACACAAGAAATTTAAAATTTTCAGGACCACAATTTACTTCTAGTTTTGAATCTGATAGAGAGGTAAACTCAACATATGTACACGTTCCTTTACTGTTAAAAATATCGACTAAAAGGATTAATAACATTAAACCATTTATAATTGGAGGAGTTTCTACATCTATCAATTTATCAAGTAACCAAAATAACCCTGATGATAATAGCCAAGGGCAGTTTAGAATGAAAACCAACACCAATTATTATGAAATTGGATTTGGAATAGATCTATACTTATATTATTTTAAGTTTACACCATCCATCAGAGGCGTATTTGCAATGTCTGATGAACTAGTAAAAGACAAAGATCTCAATAGTCCATACACTTCTACTATTGATAAAATGTCAACACGAGGGGTTTTTATAAACTTTACTTTTCAATAATCCATTTTTAGGATCTTTTAAATTCACTAAGTATAATAGCTGTAGCTGTAGCTACATTGAGGCTTTCTGTTTGTTGATCTGATCCGAATTGTGGTATCGTTATTTTATCTTTAATAAGATTTTCAATATCCATAGAAATTCCATTTGCCTCATTACCCATTACAATAATTCCTTCTTTGGGCAACTTCTCATCGTAGACAGAATTTCCATCCATAAATGTTCCAAAAACTCGTGAATTTAAGGTTTTATGCATTAAGAATTCTCTTAAATCAACATAACTAATATTTACTCTGGTAATCGATCCCATTGTTGCCTGGATCACTTTTGGGTTATAACAATCTACTGTTTGCATAGAACACACTAAGTTTTTTACATCAAACCAATCACACAAACGGATTATAGTCCCTAAATTACCAGGATCTCTCACATCATCTAACGCTAAAACTAATCCTTCTGATTTTATCTCAGACACCTCTGGTGTATAAAACACTGCTAATGCAACCTGAGGAGTTGTTAAAAAACTTATTTGTTTTAACTCTTCTTCGGTTACATTATACATAGGCATCCCAATATTATCAAAATTAGAAGAGTCTAAAGTAAATAGAGAATGTAACCTTAGATTAGCCTCGAGCAATTCTTTTATCACTTTTTTACCCTCTGCAACAAACAATCCATGTTGCTTTCGGTATTTTTTTTGATATAAACTTCTTATTAGCTTCTTTTGGTTTTTACTAACCATACAAATAGTGTATTTTTGGATCAATAATAAATAAAGGTTGAAAGATTTTCTGACAAAAATATTATTAATTACTATAACTACCACTTTTTTATTTTCGTGTAACGCGGTAAAAAAAGTTCCGGAAAAAAAAATTTTACTAGACAGTAATAAAATTTTTGTTGATAGTACTAAAATTAAAGATCCCAAACTATATGATTTATTATACCAAAAACCTAATATCAAACTTTTAGGAATCCCAATTAGATTACACATCTATAATCTAGCTCGAATAAATCAAGATTCATTATATAAAGATTGGCTAACAAGAAAACCTAAACGAGAAAAACGAATTACTAATTTTCTTTCTAAAAAACAAGTAGACCGATTAGGGGTAGGATTATCACGAATCAATGAATGGCTAAAAAGTATTGGAGAACCTCCTTCTATTATTAATGAATCTAAAATAAAACGTTCTATAAGAAAACTACAATCTCATTACTGGAATAATGGATGGTTTAATGTTAAAGCTGATTATAAAATAAACACTTTAAATAACAAGACTGCAACAGTAGAATATTATATAAAACCAAATAGACCTTATTTTATTGATTCTCTACACACTACTATAGTATCTAAAGTTGCTGATTCTATCTATAAACTTAACAAAGAGAAATCTACTATCATTTCGGGAAAACAATACAAAACATTAGATATTGAAACAGAAAGAGATCGACTCACATATTTATATAGAAATTCTGGTTTATTTCATTTCGAAAAAGAATTTATCAAATTTGATGCAGACACCATCGGTACAGACCATAAAGTAAATTTAAATTTACTAATAAAAAATCGATCTATAACATCCGGAGATTCGATCAACAGACCTCCATTTAAAATTCATAAAATAAGTACCGTTAATATCTATACAGATTATTCTTATCAAAATCGAAATAAGCAGATTAAAGATAGTACTTCTTATAAAGGATATAACATTTATGCTTTTGAAAAAATAAAATATACTCGCAGATCACTTACTAATGCTGTTCTAATTACTCCTGGAGAAGTTTTTAGAGACAATGATCGTACACTTACTTATAATCAAATTAATAATTTAAAAACGTTTAAATATCCAAATATAAAATACGAAGTTGATCCTAATGACTCTACCAAAGAGAGTCTTATAGCAAACATCTTACTTACCCCTAGAAAAAAATACAGTACTGGTATAGATTTTGACGCTTCTACATCAAATATTCAAACATTTGGAATTGGATTTGGAGGATCATTATTAATTCGAAATGTTTTTGGAGGAGCTGAAATTTTAGAAATTTCAGGTCGAGGAAGTATAGGTTCCTCTAGTGATGTAATAGATGTAGGTGAAAAATTCTTTAACATATCAGAAGTAGGAATAGATGTAAAACTATCATTCCCAAAAATACTTTTCCCATTCAGAACTCATAAAATCATTCCTAAACATATGTCACCGACCACTAATCTTATTTTTGGGATGAATGCTCAAGAAAATATTGGTCTAGATAGACAAAATGCTACGGGTGTATTTAATTACTTATGGAAACCAAATAAAACAGTAACCAACCAGATAGATTTTATCAACATACAATATGTCAGAAATCTTAATACTAGTAATTATTTTAACATTTATAACAACTCATTTGATAAGGTAAACACCATTGCAAGACAAGTTCTTGAAGCAGATTCACCTTTCTTTACCCAACCAATTACAGGAGTTCCCACGACAAACAACGCTTTACTACGAATACCTGATGGAATAAATCAGTTTATTTTTGAATCTCTTTTTACATCTAATATTGATTTATCTCAAGGTCAGTATAATGAAATTCAAAATATCCTAGAACGTAAAACTCGGCTAACAGATGACAATCTAATTTTTGCATCAAACTATACCTATACCAAAAACAATAGAGAAAACCTTTATGACGAAAGCTACTCTAGGTTTAGAGCTAAAATTGAATTTGCTGGTAATACCTTGAGTGCAATTTCTAATGTCTCAAAAATTAAAAAAAACTCTGCCGGGCGTTTTGATATTTTTGGTGTTGAATTCTCTCAATATGCTAAAACAGAATTAGATTACATAAAGCACTGGGATTTAGGAAGAAAAACTGTAGTTGCTTTTAGAGCATTTACAGGTATAGCATTACCCTATGGCAATGCTAATAGTATTCCATTTACAAAAAGTTTCTTTGGGGGGGGACCTAATGACAACAGAGCATGGCGTGTTTATGATTTAGGACCAGGGAGTACCGGAGGAAGAGATGAATTCAATGAAGGAAATATGAAAATTGCATTCAATACAGAATATAGATATAATATTTTAGGATCACTTAATGGAGCTCTTTTTATAGATGCTGGAAACATTTGGAATGTTTTAGATAATTTAGAAGATGAAGATGCCGTTTTTTCTGGATTAAAAGATCTAAAAGAAATTGCAATAGGAAGTGGTTTTGGGTTTCGATATGATTTTAACTTCTTTGTTCTAAGATTAGATGTAGGATTCAAGACATTTAACCCTGCTAATGATCAAGATAATAGATGGTTTAAAGGATATAATTTTTCCAAAGCCATTTACAATTTTGGAATCAACTACCCTTTTTAACAAATTAATAGTATTATTTATACTTTTTTATCATAAAAACACTTATACATTAAAGATAACTCTAAAGAAGCACTTCTGATTTTTAATCATTTGGTTTACGTATAATTTTACTATTTTTGTAACCTTATAAACCAAAACTAAATTATGAGTCACAACATCAAACCAGGGGTTGCTACAGGAGACGAGGTACAAACAATTTTTAAATATGCAAAAGAAAAAAGTTTTGCTTTACCTGCAGTTAATGTAATAGGTTCTAATTCGATCAATACTGTTTTAGAAACTGCAGCAGAATTAAATTCTCCAGTAATTATTCAATTCTCTAATGGTGGAGCACAGTTTAACGCTGGAAAAGGTCTATCTAATGAAAATCAAAAATCAGCTATAGCAGGAGCTATTGCAGGGGCAAAACATGTTCATTTGATGGCGGAAGCCTATGGAGTCCCAGTTATTTTGCATACTGACCACTGTGCAAAAAAATTACTCCCTTGGATTGACGGTTTATTAGATGCCGGAGAAGCATTTTATAAAGAAACAGGAAAACCATTATACAGCTCTCATATGATTGATCTATCTGAAGAATCAATCGAAGAAAATATCGAAATCTGTAAAGAATACCTAGCTCGTATGAGTAAAATGGGAATGACTTTGGAAATCGAACTAGGAATTACTGGTGGTGAAGAAGATGGTGTAGATAATAGTGATGTAGATGATTCTAAATTATATACCCAACCCGAAGAAGTTGCTTATGCTTATGAAGAATTAAGCAAGGTAAGTAATAAATTTACTGTAGCTGCAGCTTTTGGTAATGTTCATGGAGTATATAAACCTGGTAATGTGAAATTAACTCCAAAGATTCTTAAAAATTCTCAAGAATTTATTTCAAAGAAATATAATGTTGAAGATAACCACATTGATTTTGTATTTCATGGAGGGAGTGGTTCTACTCTTGAAGAAATCAGAGAAGCAATTGGCTATGGTGTTATTAAAATGAATATTGACACCGATCTTCAATTTGCTTTTAATGAAGGAATCCGTGATTATATGGTAAACAATATTGAATACCTAAAGACACAAATAGGAAATCCTGAAGGATCAGAAGAACCTAATAAAAAATATTACGATCCTAGAAAATGGTTACGAGAAGGAGAAATCACCTTTAAAAACCGTCTTAAAAAGGCATTCGAAGATTTAAATAGTGTAAATACATTATAAAGGATACTGAAAACCAAAGCTAAAACTTCTTATTAGGAAGTTTTAGCTTTTTTTAATACAACAATTTTATGGCTTGGTTTAAGAGAACGCAAAAAGGTATACAAACAGCTACTGAAGACAAAAAAGATGTTCCTAAAGGACTTTGGTACAAATCTCCTACAGGAAAAATTGTAGATGCAGAACAACTTGAAAAAAACTTTTATGTAAGTCCGGAAGACGGATACCATGTAAGAATAGGTAGTAAAGAGTATTTTGAAATCTTATTTGATGACAACAAGTACACAGAACTCGACAAAAACATTACCTCTAGAGATCCTCTTAAATTCGAAGACAAGAAGAAATATGTTGATCGCCTTAAAGATGCCCAAGAAAAAACAAATCTAAAAGATGCTGTAAGAACAGCTGTAGGAAAATCCCAAGGGAACGACCTAGTCATTGCCTGTATGGATTTTGCTTTTATTGGAGGTTCTATGGGAAGTGTTGTAGGTGAAAAAATTTCACGAGCAGCCAGTTATTCTTTAAAACATAAGATCCCTTTAATGATTATCTCTAAATCAGGAGGTGCTCGTATGATGGAAGCTGCATTATCATTAATGCAATTAGCAAAGACATCAGCAAAATTAGCGCAATTAGCAGATGCTAACATACCGTATATCTCATTATGTACAGATCCTACTACTGGAGGTACAACTGCTTCTTTTGCCATGTTAGGGGATATTAATATTGGCGAGCCCGGAGCATTGATAGGGTTTGCCGGACCTCGTGTTGTAAGAGATACCACAGGAAAAGAATTACCCGAAGGTTTCCAAACAGCAGAATTCTTAAAAGAACATGGTTTTTTAGACTTTATAACGCCAAGACATGAATTAAAACAAAAAGTGAATTTATATTTAAATCTTATTCTAAACAGACCTTTAGTAAACTAACATTTATCTTTTTTTTGTATTAAATATATTTCTAATACAAAAAATACTATATTTGCAGGCTGATAGTAAAGTACTATTAATACATAAAAATCATTTAAATAATATTGGAATGTATCTAACAAAAGAGATTAAAGAAGAAATTTTTGCAAAACACGGTAAAGGAAAGAATGACAGTGGTTCTGCAGAAGGTCAAATTGCATTATTCACACACAGAATTACTCATCTAACTGAACATTTAAAGAAGAATCGTAAAGATTTTAACACGGAACGTTCTTTAGTAAAGTTAGTAGGTAAACGAAGAGACTTATTAGATTATCTTATTAAAAAAGATATCTTAAGATATCGTGCAATAGTAAAAGAATTAGGATTAAGAAAATAATCAAAAAAAAGAGGCTTTATGCCTCTTTTTTTAATTATAATGGAATTTTAAAATTTCAAATAAAAACATTCGCACTTCACTAGAGTTCGAATGATGCCTTAGTTTTTCATTGGTCGCGCAATTACAACAACAACACAACCTTGTCCGTCCGAGTAAGACGGAAACCAATGTTTAACAAAACATAGCTACTTTAAAATATATTAAAAAAGTTGGTATGTTTAGAATCAAAAAAAAATATGATTCCAAAAGTTTACAAAGAGGTCATAGACCTTGGTGATGGTAGAGAAATCTCTATCGAAACCGGAAAATTAGCAAAGCAAGCTCATGGATCTGTAGTTGTACAATCTGGCAAATGTATGTTACTATGTACAGTTGTTTCAAATTACAAACAAAGTGATGTAGATTTCCTTCCTTTAACGGTAGATTACAGAGAAAAATTTGCAGCTGCTGGTCGTTATCCAGGTGGTTTCTTCAAAAGAGAAGCAAGACCAAGTGACGGTGAAGTCTTAACAATGCGTCTTGTAGATCGAGTATTACGACCATTATTCCCAAAAGACTACCATGCAGAAACACAAGTAATGATTCAATTGATGTCTCATGATGAAAATGTTATGCCTGATGCAATGGCTGGATTGGCAGCATCTGCAGCAATACAATTATCTGATTTCCCTTTTGAATGCGCTATTTCAGAAGCACGTGTAGGTCGTATCAATGGTGAATTTATCATCAATCCAACAAGAGCACAATTAGAAGAATCAGACATCGATATGATGATTGGTGCCTCTGCAGATTCTGTTATGATGGTTGAAGGTGAGATGGATGAGATTTCTGAAGAAGAAATGGTAGAAGCTATTAAGTTCGCTCATGAGGCTATTAAAATTCAATGTGCGGCTCAACTTAAATTAGCGGAAGCCTTTGGAAAAAAGGAGACTCGTGAATATGATCCTGAAAGAGAAGATGAAGAATTAGCTAAGAAAATTCATGATATGGCATATGATAAAGTATATGCTGTTGCAAAAGCTGGGTCTTCTAAACAAGAACGAGGATTAGCTTTTTCAGAAATAAAAGAAGAAATAACAGCTACTTTTTCTGAAGAAGAATTAGAGGATTTTGGAGATTTAGTATCAAAATATTTTTACAAAGCGGAAAAAACTGCTATTCGTGACCTTACTTTAAATGAAGGGTTACGTCTGGATGGTCGTAAGACTGATGAAATCAGACCAATTTGGTGTGAAGTTGATTATTTACCTTCTACTCATGGCTCAGCAATATTTACTAGAGGAGAAACACAAGCATTAGCAACCGTAACTTTAGGAACTTCTAGAGAAGCTAACCAAATAGACATGCCTTCGTATGAAGGAGAAGAAACATTCTATTTACATTACAATTTCCCTCCTTTTTCTACTGGAGAAGCTAGACCGATACGAGGAACTTCTCGTAGAGAAGTAGGACATGGAAACTTAGCACAACGTGCACTAAAAGGAATGATTCCTGCGGATTGCCCATATACCGTAAGAGTTGTATCAGAAGTATTAGAATCTAATGGTTCTTCTTCTATGGCAACTGTATGTTCTGGTACTATGGCACTAATGGATGCAGGTGTACAATTAAAAAAACCGGTTTCTGGTATCGCTATGGGATTAATTTCTGATGGTGACACAGGAAAATATGCTGTTTTATCTGATATTTTAGGTGATGAAGATCATTTAGGAGATATGGATTTTAAAGTAACAGGTACTGCTGATGGTATTACTGCTTGCCAAATGGATATTAAAGTAAAAGGTCTTTCTTACGAAATTTTAGTAAATGCATTAAAACAAGCTGCAGATGGTCGTTTACATATTCTTGGAAAATTAACCGATACTATTACAACTCCTAATACAGATGTAAAAGCACATGCTCCAAAAATGGTTACCAGAACAATTCCTGGAGACTACATCGGAGCTTTAATTGGTCCTGGAGGTAAAGTAATTCAAGAATTACAAAAAACTACAGGTACAACTATTGTTATCAATGAAGATCCTGTTACCGAAGAAGGATTGGTAGAAATTCTAGGTACAGGTCAAGAAGGTATTGATGCAGTATTAGCAAAAATTGACTCTATTACTTTCAAACCTGCAGTAGGTAGCGTATATGAAGTAAAAGTAATCAAAATGCTAGATTTTGGAGCTGTAGTAGAATATATGGAAGCTCCTGGAAACGAAGTTTTACTTCATGTTTCAGAATTAGCTTGGGAACGTACAGAAAATGTTAGTGATGTTGTTAACATGGGTGATATTTTTGATGTTAAATATTTTGGAATTGACTCCAGAACACGTAAAGAAAAAGTTTCTAGAAAAGCTTTATTACCTAGACCTCCTAGACCAGAAGGAGAAAAATCTAGAGATGATAAACCTAGAGGAGACAGAAAACCAAGACCAAATAAAAGAGAAGAATAATTTTATTTATTATCTTATCTATAAAAAAAGGTAGTGTCCAATAAACTGTGTAAATAAAAATTAGGCGGGTTTTAAAACCCGCCTAATTTTTTTTGTTTAATTTTAATAACACAGTTTTCTTATGGAAGATTTAAAGAAACAATTTTTAGAAAGTGGCTTACTGGATGGTTTAAAGACCGAAGCCGAGTTAACCAGTTTATTAAAACAGCTTCACAGTACTGCTTTAGAATCAATGTTGCAGGGAGAACTTGATGCTCACTTGGGTTATCCCAAGAATGCCAAGAACCTTACCAGTAATGCTCGAAACGGAACCACTAGTAAACAGGTCAAGACTGAATTTGGTAAAAGCCAGATTACGATTCCTAGAGATCGTCAAGGTAGTTTTGAACCTATTGTGGTGCCTAAACACAAAAGCAACTCCTTATCAGTTGAAAACATAGTGATCTCTCTTTATGCTAAAGGAATGAGTGTTTCTGATATTGAAGATGAGTTGCAAGAAATCTACGGATTTAAACTCTCTACTTCAGCGATTTCAATTATTACTGATAGGGTTAATCAACACGTTCTAGATTGGCAGAACAGGCCTTTAGAGAATGTGTATTGCGTGGTGTGGATGGATGGTATTGTCTTTAAGGTTAGACAAGCTGGAAAAGTAATAAACAAAACCATTTATCTAGCCGTTGGGCTTAATCGAGAAGGTCGTAAAGAGCTCATGGGAATGTGGCTTGGACATAATGAGTCTGCTGCATTTTGGCAAGGCGTACTTACTGATATGAAAGCTCGTGGGGTAGAGGACATTTTGGTGACTGTAACAGATAATCTTAATGGCTTTACTCAATCTATCAAAAACGTATTCCCAACAGCAGATACTCAGGTCTGTGTAGTGCATCAAATACGCAATAGTGCACGTTATGTAGTCTGGAAAGACAAAAAAGAATTTACTGGAGATATGAAGCATATTTACAATGCTCCAAATAAAGAAATGGCCAAAGTAGAACTAGATCGATTCGCAGAAAAATGGAATGACAAATATCCTTATGCGGTGCAATCCTGGCAAAGAAACTGGGAGGAACTCACTGTATTTTTTGACTTCCCAATAGAGATCAGAAAGATTATTTACACCACCAATCTTATCGAAAACCTTAATGGTAAAATCAGAAAGTACACTAAAAATAAAATGGCATTCCCAACAGATGATGCCCTCAAAAAATCAGTATATCTAGCATTAATGCAGAGTACTAAAAAGTGGACAGCTCCAATACCCAATTGGGGATTAATACTTAATCAGTTCTTAACTATATATGAAAAACGGGTTCAACTATAAAAAGTTAAACCCGCTGAAATTTTATTTACACAAAATTATGGATACTGTCTAAAAAAAGCGCTTTCAACATGTTGAAAGCGCTTTTTTATTAGCCTACTAATAAGAATAGTATCATACCTCTTCATTTTCTGAAACTTCAGGTATTTCTACTTCTCTTGCTATCTCTTCTACTTCTACTATCTCTTCATTAATAGTATTCGATTTTATAGATTTAAACCTTTCTAACTGCTCTTCTTCTCCTGTAAAATATGGGAAAACATCCATAATTGGAGATTCTGAAATAGCAGGTATTGTATAATCACCCATAGTATTTTGCATCACACTAGTTGTATGATCAAATGCTTCCTTTACATCATTAGCCTGTACCAATAAGTAGATATTCGACTTTCTTTCTTTACCACTCTCTTCATCATAAGCAACTAAAGAAACTTTTGATTTAAACCAGCGATCACAATTCTCAAATGGGTGTATCTCAGCAAAATTAGCAACTTTTATATTCGTGATTTTAAACTCCTCACTAATATACGCTGACATCTCTTCGTTAATTCTGGTTTCGGCTTCTGTATAAGATAAAGCATCCACCAAATAAGGTTCTGTAGTAACTTTTTGTACTCCAGAATCATTTAATTTTCTATATTTTACTTTACACTCGTACCAAGTAATATTCATATCTTTTTTTTAGGCATCAAATATATATTTTTAAAAAAAACCTAACTATGAATCGATATAATAGATATTCACAATTTAAAAATCATATCGTACAATAAAACACTTATTAAATGTTTATCGACTATTCATTTGTTTTATTATCTTTGGTTAGCACCTAATAGATGGGTCATACCATTATACTACCTATATATGATGTTCATTTTGAAAAATAAGACCGACTTATAATAATCATTATAAAATGAGTAAAACTACAAATTTTCATCTCCATCAATCTATCTATCTATTGCATAGTGTAGCAAAGTATATTAATATAAAATCTCCTTTTTCATAATACCCTCAATTTAATTAGCTTCATTTTTTAGATTTAAATTCTCATACTATTAATTTTGTTCTTTTGAATGCAAGCAGCAGACAACAAAATCTTAGTATTTAAAACTATATACATTTATTAATCAAAAATCTGTATCATAACAATCTAAAGATAAAATAGTGTAGCAATCAGTTTAAATAATTTTGTTAGACATACCTAAGCAGAATTAGAACAACAAACTCTTTATAAAAAATAATTGACAAACAGCATGAATAGATCAGAATTATTAGAAGCGATAGATAAAAAATATCAGGCAATGGGACAAGATCCTGATGTACACTTGTCTGGTTTATTACATTCAGAACCAATGAAATATTGGGATTTTATACAAGTAGATGCCTTACTAGGTTTACAGACAAAGCGCACACAATTACCCGATGAGATGGTTTTTATAATGTACCATCAGATTAATGAGTTACTATTCAAAATGGTTATTTGGGAAATGAGTCAGATCTCTCATACAGAAAATATAACTCCAAAAAAGTTTGAAATGCATCTTATGCGAATAAGTAGATATTTTGATATGCTTTCAAACTCATTTGATATTATGAGTGAGGGTATGGAAATTGAGCAGTACATGAAATTTAGAGATACACTCACTCCTGCAAGTGGGTTTCAGTCTGCACAATATCGAAAAATAGAAATTGCTTCGACAGAATTAATCAATTTAATCGATTATAGATATAGAAAAACGATTGATAAAAATACTGCTTATGAATATGCTTTTGAAAACATGTACTGGCAAGTAGCTGGCATAGATCATAAAACAGGAAAGAAAAATAAATTGATGGAAAATTTTGAGGAGAAATATAAAAATGAGTTAATCGAATGGATGAAAGAGTATAATAAAATCAATTTATGGTCAAAATTTAAAGAACTACCAAAGGAACATCAAAAAAATACAGATTTAATCAATGCTATGCGTCATTATGATCATACTGTAAATATTAATTGGGTAATGCATCATTATGATGCGGCAGCTAAATATCTAGATCATGGAAAAGTAAAGGCTGAAGCAACTGGTGGTAGTGATTGGCATAAATATATGCATCCAAAATACCAAAAGCGTATATTTTTCCCAGAATTATGGAATGCCGAAGAGCTTAATAACTGGGGAATTACTAATTTAGGAGGGTATCATAAAATCTTATAATGTCATTATAAGAAATAAAATTAATGATTTGAAAAAAGTCATATTTATGAAGTAAACTTTATAAATATGACTTTTACTAATTTAAATTATTTCATTTATACGCGTAAGGATACTCATTTTTTATTACTAATTACGAGTAAAAAGAAACAAATAACACGTTTTATTTTAAGATATATTTACTGATATTATCCTATAAAACTATAAGGCATTCATTTTTTTTAATTCATTTTTAGCTGTATTTAGAAGCCTCTTTAATTTTCTTTTTTTCAAGATATTATTAGAATTTGATATATCTTCTGAAATTCTGTAAATTAATGATTCACAATATTTAATTCTATTCTCAATAGGTAATTTAGAAATAACATCTTTATATAAATTATCGAAATGAGTTAGGTTTTTTTTGGGGATTTTATAACATGAAAACATCTAATACATAATTTTGGTCTTAATTAATTATAGTTATCATAATACTGACTATAGTTTTTCTATAGCATCAAATTTCATTCCCAAATTCTTATAAAACCATTTCGTAACTAATAAAAATAGATTTAATGCATTTATATCATATTATTTTTTGAATTTATTCAATTATATTTTATTTTTTTACTAGATGTCTCAAAACAAAACCTGATACAAAAAACTGATTATCAACCTAAGCAATTATCTTTAAACACAAAGAATTAATATTATATCGCTTTTAAAATACCTTTTTAATTTATAAAACGTTATTTTTAATATCCCATAATCTACATTACATTTTTTGAATTTTTACATAAAAGTTATACTATTGTTTGAAGGAGAGCCTTCTAATACAGTGTTCCAAAATACAATTGGAGTTATTGTTACTGCTGCAATTGTTTTAATATGCGTATATTATGTATTGCGTTATCTAGAATCAGTTTATGTAAAATATAATAAGAAACCATATTTTATTCATCTTTACCCTACACTTAAGGAACTACCTCCACATCTTCAAAAATTTTTAAATGATAATGATTTTTATAACACTTTAAATAAAAAAAGAAAACGATATTTTGCTCACAGAGTATTTCGTGTATTAGAAGAAATACAATTTGTAGGTAGAGAAGGACTCGTTATTAATGATTTTATGCGTATGCAAATTACAATAATGTTTACGCAACTTACTTTTGGGATGCGTCATTATTTATTAGAATATTTAAATACGATAGTTTTATATCCTACGTCATTTTATTCAATTTTAAATAAAACAGAAAACATAGGAGAATTTAACCCTAGATCTAAAGCTCTAGTTTTATCTTGGAAAGATTTTCAAAAAGGGAATTTACATCAAGATAAAGGAAAGAATTTGGGCATTCATGAGATTACACATGCAATCCATTATAACTCAATAAAAAATAATAATATTAGTTGTGAGATTTTTTATGATACTTTTCTATTACTAGAGGCATATCTGGGGTCTTCTGAAATACGGAATAAAATTGTAGACACCAAAATATTAAGGGATTATGCTTATACTAATAAATTCGAATTTATAGCAGTATTAATAGAAGTTTTTATGGAGTCACCAAAAGAACTAAAAAAAAGGTTTCCTGAGCTATATTCTTATGTGGTTCAAATGCTAAATTTTAGATATTTTGAGTCTTAATCAAGAAGAATTCTTAAGAAACAGTTATATTTATCGCACTAAAATAATTACAATTTATATTTAACTAGACTATGGAGGAATTTCAGCAAATACTACCTGTTAGCTCCCTTACTGATGACAGAAGGGTTGCTTTTTATAAAAAGACATATACTCACCTTGCTATGGCTGTTTTACTTTTTGTAATTGTAGAATGGATATTTTTTCAAATAGAACCTATTGTAAACTTTGCACTTTCTATGACTCAAGGGTGGAGATGGATGGTTATGTTAGGTGGTTTTATGTTAGCGACAACTTATGCAGAAAGAATGGTATTAAAAAATCATAATATCAATCAACAATATTTAGGATTATTATTATATGTAATTGCAGAAGCTTTTATTTTTATTCCACTTATAGGAATGGCAATGGTGATTTCGGAAAGCGGAGGGGTTAATATCCTTAATCAAGCAGCAATCTTAACTCTTGCTCTATTTACAGGATTATCTGCAATTGTCCTATTGACTAAAAAAGATTTTTCTTTTCTAAAATCGATATTGACTATTGGTTTTTTTATTGCCATTGGGTTGATCATTGCAGGATTTTTATTTGGATTTAATCTTGGTCTTTGGTTTAGTGTAGGAATGGTTATACTGGCATCAGGATCTATTTTATACCAAACATCCAATATGGTTCATAAATATTCTGAAGATCAGTATGTAGGAGCATCTTTAGGGTTATTTGCTTCATTGATGTTACTTTTCTGGTACATATTGAGTATTTTATCTCGAGAATAAAGGTAAAACCAATAATATCAGAGCCTCCACGAGATCTTATTTCTGAAAAAATATTTTGATTTTGAGGCAAGTCTCTGAAAATTAAATAGACCAAAGAAACAATATTAAAAAAGCCGAAGATCACTTCGGCTTTTTTAATATTGTTTTGTCTCGTCCTGAAATATCTCTATACAAAAAGACTGCTTTATTAAGTTTACATCTTTAGTAACAAGAATAGCCTATTTAATTAAACTCTAATTACCCTTATTATGAAATTAAGGTTTTCAGTTCTTTAATAGTTTCTGTTGGGTTTTTACTTTTAAAAACAAAACTTCCTGCAACTAACACATCAGCGCCTGCTTCTATTAATTGTTTTGCATTTTTATCTGTCACCCCTCCATCAATTTCGATTAGAGTATCTGCATTGTTTCTTACAATAATCTCACGCAATTTTTTAATTTTATTATATGTATTTTCTATAAAGGATTGACCACCAAATCCAGGGTTAACACTCATTATACAAACTAGGTCAATATCCTTTATAACATCTTCTAATACACTTACATTGGTATGAGGATTTATAGCAACACCTGCTTTCATACCTTCAGCCTTGATAGCTTGCAATGTCCTATGTAAATGAGTACAAGCTTCATAATGTACTGTAAGAATAGTACTGCCTAGATCAGCAAAAGTTTTAATATATCTATCTGGATCTACAATCATTAAATGTACATCAATTGTTTTAGTAGCATGCTTTACGATATCTCTTAAAACAGGCATTCCAAAAGAAATATTAGGAACAAAAACACCGTCCATAATATCTATATGAAACCAATCAGCTTCACTATTATTAATCATTTCTACATCGCGTTGTAAATTAGCGAAATCTGCAGCCAATACCGAAGGGGCAATACGTTTTGAAGCCATAAAATTTTATTATTTCAGGCAAAAATACTATTTAAGTTTTAAATAATACACTAACTGAGCTTCATAAATTTCTGGGTTAGATATGAGATACTTTTATAGTGCTCAGGATTATAGGTCTTTTCTTTTTTTAAAAATTGTTGTAATTTATTTTGACTATAATGATCCGATATTATTGTAAAAGAAGAATCATAATCTAAAAAATTAAATTCTATGATTTCTTTATCTAGCATTTTAATAATATCATAGTGTCTAGGGTCTCTTTTTATTCTTTCAAACATCATTTTAACTATTTCTTTTTCTCCTTCCAAAATCTGAAAAAAATTACCATCAGAATATATTAGTATACCTGCAATACCTATTTCTTTATTATTGTATTTGATAAAATCTATAAGTTTTATCATATCAGACCTTGACGTATTTGGGTTTGCGGTACTTACATAACTTATTATGTATTTCATAACGAATTAATTAGGGGGTCTATCTTAAAGGTACAAATTTAGAGGTACTTTTATTGTAAGATTATTGCTCTATTTAGACAAATTTCAAGTATTAATTTGAGATAGAGCTCTTTTTTACGGGTTGCCGTAAAAAATTTCATAGAGTTCCACAAAAAAACCTCCAGTAATCAGCTGGAGGTCATTCATCAATCAAAAAACGAACAGTTATGTTATAAAACTGTTTGTAGACGCAATTTAGGAATTTATCCTAAATAAGTTTTTAATATTTTACTTCTAGATGTATGTTTTAATCTTCGTATTGCTTTTTCTTTAATTTGACGTACACGTTCACGTGTAAGGTCAAAGGTTTCTCCTATTTCTTCAAGAGTCATAGGGTGTTGATCTCCAAGTCCAAAATATAATCGTATAACATCTGCTTCTCTAGGGGTAAGTGTTTCTAAAGCACGTTCTATTTCAGTACGCAGTGATTCATGTAATAATGTTCTATCAGGGTTTGGCGATTCTCCAGAGTTTAATACATCATAAAGGTTAGAATCTTCTCCTTCAACTAATGGAGCATCCATACTGACATGACGTCCAGAGTTTTTCATAGACTCTTTTACATCATTAATTGTCATATCCAATTCTTTTGCAATTTCTTCGGCACTTGGTGGGCGCTCATGTGATTGCTCTAAGAAAGCATATGTTTTATTAATTTTATTTATAGAACCAATTTTATTTAATGGTAAACGTACAATACGTGATTGTTCTGCTAATGCTTGTAGAATTGATTGACGAATCCACCATACTGCATATGATATAAATTTAAAACCTCTGGTTTCATCAAAACGTTTAGCTGCTTTAATTAACCCTAAATTACCTTCATTAATTAAATCAGGAAGTGTAAGTCCTTGGTTCTGATATTGTTTTGCAACGGACACTACGAATCTAAGGTTAGCTTTGGTTAATTTTTCAAGAGCTCTCTCATCCCCAGCCTTTATTCGCTGAGCTAATTCTACTTCTTCATCGGCAGTAATAAGATCTACTTTTCCTATCTCTTGCAAATACTTATCTAGCGATGCAGTCTCACGATTCGTTACCTGCTTCGTAATTTTAAGTTGTCTCATCTATATTTTTCTTGAAATTTATTTTTTGAATATTTAGGGCGTTTATCTATTATACGTAATATGTTATAAGAATGTTACAAAAAGGTTGTTTTTTTGTTTAAATATTTTTTTTACGCTTATATAACTAATACATTTAAGAGAATTTGTGAATACCTAATTTCTCAATATTACATGTATTGACATTTTAAAATATCTGCATCTTATAGACTATATTTTGATAAAAAGTTGTGCGAGTTACTAAATTTCTATGTATCTACATCTTTAATTGATTTATCCTCCATTCTACTATTATACCTAGGTTTAATGGTAGTACTTATTATGAGATACCTCATCAGTTTATTTGATAAACCTAATGCCTTTTTTCTTTTATGTGACCTATGTTACATATATCAGTATTTTAATCATCTAATTTTATAGGATTATAAAATTTATAAACAAATGGCTATACATCATCAAATTTTGATTATTGGAGGAGGAACAGCAGGAATAATGACTGCAGCTCAGCTTTTATTAAAAAATAAGAGTTTAGATATCGGTATTATCGAACCAAAAGAAATACACTACTATCAACCAGCTTGGACATTAGTTGGGGCTGGAACTTATAATCTAAAAAAAACTGGTCGTCCTATGATTCGTATAATTCCAAAAGGAGCTAAATGGATAAAGGATTATGTAACCAGTTTTAATCCAAAAAACAATAGTATTTATACAAAAAAAACAGGAGTAATTTCTTATAATTACCTAGTAGTCGCTCCTGGTTTAGTTATGGCGCCAGAACTTATTGAGGGATTACCTGAAGCATTAGAAACAGGAATTGCATGCAGTAATTACATCAATCCTAAGCATACTTGGAGTAGCATTAAGAATTTTAAAGGAGGTAATGCTGTATTTACACAGCCTACTACCCCCATAAAATGTGGTGGCGCTCCGCAGAAAATAGCATATTTAGCCGCAGATTATTTTAAAAAAAATAACCTCTCTGATAAATCTAATGTGATTTTTGCTACTCCTGGAAGTACTATTTTTAGTGTTAAACCTATCAAAGAAACATTGATGAAGGTTATTTATAAATATGGGATACATTTTAAACCTTTTTATGCTCCATTCAAAATTGACATCGATAATAAGGTTATCTATTTTAAAAACACACATCCAAATGAAAATAAATGCATCATAATGGAGGGGAGTACACTAAATGAGAGATCAACAGGTAATTCAATCATAGAAATCCCTTTTGATATGCTCCATATAGCACCCCCTCAAACAGCTCCAAATTTTGTAAGAGATTCTGTTTTAGTCAACGATACGGGGTGGCTAGATGTGGATCATCAGTCATTACAACATACTAAGTTTAAAAACATATTTGGTTTAGGTGATGTAGCTGCGTTACCAACAGCAAAGACTGGAGCTGCAATTAGAAAACAAGTACCCATTGTTGTAAATAATATTACACTCTTACTATCACACAATAAATTAGGGACAAAATCATACAATGGTTATTCTTCTTGCCCTATAGTTACAGGGTATGGAAAAATGACCTTAGCAGAATTTGACTATAAAGGTAATTTTACTCCCGATCCTATGCTTAAGAAGATGTTAGTTTTCAATAGCTCTAAAGAGCATTGGAGACTATGGTTACTTAAAAAATATGGACTCCCTTATATTTATTGGAACAAAATGATGAAAGGGAAAGATGTCTAAGATTATACACTTGTATATACAGGATAAGGTATATCTAATCTAAGAGTTCGAGGCAATAGTATCACTCATAGTAATTCTGCATATCTTCGGTATGCACTAATTGTTTCGGAAATACTTCAACAACTAATAAAAAAATATCATATCTTATATATCAGTAACTTAATGTCATTGCTTTAATCAAAGATTAAATTTTATAGAAAAACCCTGTATGAACTGTAAGATACATAGGATAGAAACTTTTAGAAGAAACTCTCTTCTTTAAAGAATAATTTATTAACGGTTCTACACTAAAAAATAATTTTTCTGAAAGCTTATACTCAAAACTTGAACCTAATTGAATATTATAGTTTATTCTAAATAAATTAGTGTTATCCCTTTTTAAAGTACCTGAATCAGTTTTGATTATTATTTTATTTCTATTAAGAACCATAGCCGACAATCCTCCTACTAATGATGTAGTTATTAGTTTATTTGTGATTTTATATTGCACTCCCAATGAGACTTCATGATGTATCAATTTTTGCAACACATCTACTTTTTTAGACTCTTCTGCAAACGCACCCCCAGAAACTCCTCCTTCTAAACCACGAAGAGAAGATGGTAATTCACTAATTGCAATACCTTTTAACTCATTAGTTAATTTTAATCGTCCATAACCCATTCTTAATTCTATTTTTTTAGAAATATTTGACTTTAATAAAATTCCGTAATTAAGAGTTACAATTCCTACATTACAACGATGGGGTATCTGATCACTTATTAAAGATCCTACAGGTAGAATTGGATATGCAGAAGTCATATGTAATCTGAAACTAAACATATTAAAAGGATTGGCTTGTATACGTTCCATATATATTAATGTATCTTTTTTCTTTGGTATAACCTCTACTACTTTTTTGTCTTGGAGTTTTATTGAATCTTTATTTACATTTTTTAAATCATTAGAGTTTGACAATAAGGCTTTATAAGCTTTAGTCTTTTTAGAAGTATGCTTTACTTCACCTTTAAGCTGTTCTATATTATTTTTATTCGTAGATGCTAATTGATTTTCTTTATTTTTATGAATTGCTTTTTTTACCTCTATATTTCTTGATGTTCTTTTTTTATGATCTAATGAATCCGTATTATTATAATTATTTAGTAAATAGTGTGTATCTCTTATATAATTTATAAAAAAATTATCTTTATCGATATTAGACGTTGTTTTAACTCCATCTATTTTTTTATCTAAACCTATAGAGTATTTTTGATATGTATTACTTGTTTTACAATAATCAGGTATTTCTATAGTATTGCTCATTTCTCCAAATACATTCCTATGCTTATAATTATCTGATTTAAAAATCAATAACAGGATCAATAGAATTACACTAAGTGTTCTTATCCAATATAAAAAAAGTTTACGTTCTTTTTTGGGTAACTCAGACTCTATATCATCCCAAGTTAATGTACTAGGAAATCTATCAAGTTCTTTTAGTTTTTCTCTAAAAGCTTTTCCTATATCTTTTGGGTCAGCCATTACTCATCACTGTTTTTTTTTTTAAACAATCATTACATGATACTATTCTTGTTTTTAGTATACTCTTAGCTCTATGCAAATTAGATTTTGAGGTTCCTTCTGAAATATTTAGCTTTCTAGCGATCTCTTTATGAGAATAGTCATCCAATTCATATAAATTAAACACTAGCCGATATCTATCAGGCAATTCTTGTATATATTTTAACAATTTATCTAATGGTATATTTAACACTTCTGGATCAACATCTGTATTTGCTATCCTATTTTCATCGAAACTTCTATCTAATAAGGGTGCTTTTTTATACTTATCTATAGCATTATTTATAAGTATTCTTTTCATCCATCCTTCAAAAGATCCTTTGAAGCTATATTGGTGTATTTTTTTAAAAATAACAATAAATGAATCTTGTAGATTATCTTCTGCCTCATTATAATTTTTACAATATTTTAGACTCAAAGCAAAAAGTATATCTTTATAAAGATGAAACAATTCGCTTTGTGCTTTACGATTATTTTTTTGGCACTTCTTTATTAATGTCTTTGTGTCCAATTGGTTTTAAGCTTTGTAAAAAAGTATTTTGTTTAAGTCTAAAAGTATAATATTAAATAGACCATTATTTATTAATGACTGAATTATTTCTAATGGTTGCGTTAATTTTTTTTGTTTTTTTATAACCTACTCACATTCTTATTTATACATGAAACTGCTAGTGCTCCTCTGCTAAACTTTTTAATGCTGCAATAGGTAGAAGAACACATATATTCATTATTATATTTCAGAATACAGGTATCAAACCTTAAAACATATCAAAAAAAACTACTCAACTCGCCTTAATCCCTCTTATTTGACATACTACAAGTAAAAAGAAACAATTAAAAAAAGAGGGGTTTAGAAAACGAATAATGATTTTAATACCTTTTTTTAAAAAACAGTTGTCTCATCATCTTTATCTATGTATTGTATAGCATTATAATTTAATAACGTTACTCTTCTTACAATATGTAGTAAGTAATACAATTCTTATGATATCTGATATCTTTGTTTTTTTATTATTAATCCCTACAAAGATGATCTGTTGACTTTTTAAGTTTATATAACTAGGTGTTGATAAAGGATTAATTTGTAACTCTGCATCTTCTATAGTTTTATGAAATGATAGCTCTAGGTTCTTAACCTCTGTAACATTTCTAAAAAAGTTATACACTTTATACAATCATCAAAAATAAATTCTATTATACTAAATTCTGAGCATTTCGTAAAATCTACATTATCAAATAAGTTTACAACATTACACTCTTTCTTAATATGATATTTTTCATCTCCATTATATACTTCTATACTATCTTTTTGTAAAATATTTGCTTTCCAATTAAAACTCCAATCTTTTGCTACTTCAGAATTCCTTTCTACATGAATATTTATATGTAATTTATTTTAATAAATAAATCCAAGAGTTTCTATAAGCTGTACTTTTATTATATAGAATCACGGTTCCATAATCATAAAAATCAAATACTAAGTTATCGTATCTTACATTATCTATTAGCGATATTACTTTCTAAACACAATTTTTATCCTCAAACACCCCATTACAATAGCCTATAATTTCAGATTCAATACAATCTTTAATTACTTCTCTTAGTTTATTATTATCTGTAGCACTTAGTACTGTACCATTTTCTAATGTTCTTTCTGTAGAGTAACTTAATCCTATGACTTCATTATTCTCTTCTACAGTTTTTTAAAAGTCAACAAATTCTAAATTATTACATATCGTTTTACTACCCACAATTTCTGATTTTTCATTATATAAATAGATCTAAAAAGGGTAGGCAAAGACAACGCATACCTCCTCGCCTTTTTCAGAGTTCTTTTTTATCAGATCAAATAGTTCTGAGTCAGAATCTATTTTTTTGGATATTATTAGGGTACAATTCTAAAGGTTCATTAGTGCAAGAAATTAACAAGGTTAATATTGTAACAAACAGGGAAAATATTTTAACGCATTTCATAGTTATAGATGTCTAATATATACACCTAGTAGACTACCTGTTATAAAAAGGTTACGCTAATTGAAAAAAGATAAACTAAAAAAACCTATTCTATTAGTACTATACTGATAAACAACACTATTACACTTCTTCTTAAAATCTGATTTAAATATTATTTTAAAGAATTCCCTATATACTCTGAGCAGATAATAGTAATTTTCATCCTCTTATCTCCAAATTATGTATCAATTAAAATACTCTATTTAGCAGTATTACTTATTGTAATTCTAAAATTGCTCGTTCCAATACCTCATCTTTTGTTACATCATTCCAATCAAAAAGTACTCGAATATCTGGAGGAACTCCATTTTCATAATCAGGTTTTTTGTCTAATGTTAATGCTTGGGTAATTGAGAATCTATATGTCCATCCATTAGGAAGTTGACCTCCATTAGGTAGCCCAAGCCCTCCTCCTGTAGTATCTCCTATAAGTATCATATTGGGTAGTGCTTTTGTAGCTAGTGAGAAAAATGAACCTGCGCTATACGTCCCTCTATCTATTAATACAATAACTTTATTTTTATACCTTACTCCACTATATGGAGAAACGTATACAGGTTCAGCATTCGAAAAATCATTATGCCCTGCACCTGTTTTTATTCTTGAATAGTTAACTAGTGTTTTACGCTCTACAAAGCGGCTCAGTATTGCAAATATATCGGTTACAGCTCCTCCTCCATTTTCTCGTAAGTCCAAAATTAACCCTTTAGTATTTTTATATTTTTCTAAAACAAAATTTAGATTAATTGGGTCTACTGTACCTGGGAAGGAAGGAAATCGAACATACCCGATTTCTTTATTATCAATAAAATTATGCCGGAATGGTCCTGAAACGTAATAATCCTGAAACAAATAATTATCTTCAATTATACGCCAATCAAAATTATCTTGTCCTAAATAATTAACCCCAAATGATGATATATTAAAGTTTGATATCAGATTGGTATGATCATCTTTTAACTCTTTTAGCATCCCTCCTAATACTTTAAATAGTGAATCTTCACTCATACCATTATATATTTTGGCTGAATATTCAGATTTTATACTATTCCAATCAATATTTTTTAAATCAAAGTAGGAATATTTTTCATTACATTCATTCCATAAATATTCAAAATTTTCTTTTGGGCTTGTAGAAGCTAAATCCTCTTCAAAAAGTGCTTTTTCACAAGAGGTAAGAAATAGTCCTGTTAGTACTATAAAATATAACTTTCTCATCATTTATTTATTATTTGTGTTAAACAACAAAGTGAGTTTAAAGGTGTGGTTAGCCATCTCAAATTTATCTAAATCTCCACCGGTTTTATAAGCATCCCATATATAAGAAAATTGAAGGGCATTTTTATTTTTTAATGAAATAGTATAATCCAGAGCACTATTCATTCTATACCCTGAAAAAACGTTGAATTGATAATCATCAAATAACCTAGGTTTGTTCAAAAGATCTGATTGCCCAGCGTACACATAACCGTTTCGATAAGAACTATTAATTAATCCAAGATTTAATCTAAAAGCTAAACTTCTTGTTCTTTTTTTTAATTTATATTTAATAAACAAAAACTTTTTGCTCTTTTCTTCTTTACGGCTTATATCTTTTTCGATTTTAATAGATCCAAAAAGAGTTGGGATTATTTCAAAACCTAATCCATTATTTAGTAGCGCCTCATTAGTTCTTAAATTGCCCGTAGCATTCAATAATCCACCAATTTTCACATTCAATTTTTGAGAACTTAATGCGTTTAACTGATATAATCTAGAATAAAATAATGATACGCTCTTAACTATACTAGTTTTTGAATGGTTATTAAATGTATTACTATGCTCTCCAAAAGAATAGGATAATCCGATTTCTGATTCTCTTTTTAAATTAGTCTTAGAATAAGATAGTGAGACATATTTTGATATTCCTCTGTAAAAAAGCGGAGAAGTTGCAAAGTCTCTAAAAATAGAACGACCTAGCCCCATAGTGACTCCTATGTAAGCAGGTGTGTTTTTTCTTAATTCTTTTTTAGAAACAGCAGATGTTTCCACCTGAGAAACGGCTGAAAATGAAATAAATACCATTAACACAACCGTAATTCTATTTTTTTTAATCATTTATGTATTATTTTACTTTATTATTAGAATACCCCAGTTACTCTTATAGACAGATGGAAAAGTCTTAGGTTGCATTTTGACTAAAGTAATGCCACAAAGTGAACTAATGACAATCCAGTAAAAAATCGTTAATTACAATAGACCAGATACATTCCTTTACTATGTCGTTTTCTAAGGTTTTGTTATAAAATTCAAAATATAAAACTAATACTTTCATAAAAACAACAACACAATTTCTATTTAATAGTAATACTTTTATATATTTGTTTTCATAAATGAAAAATTTACAAATACATAACCAATTCAGTTTTATAAAGCGTACTATATTTATTAGTATCCTTTTGGGTATATTATTACAAACTATAGTACAGAACGTTACTTTTTTTACTGATAATAGTTATGAATTAGTTGAAGTAGATATAGAAGAAGATTCTGACGAGGAAGGAAAAGAGGAAGATGATAATAAAGATGAAAAAATTGAACTTCAGGTTTTAAGTCATTATCAACTTAATTTTGCATATATCACAGAATGTTCGTCATATCAATTATTACAACCTTTATGGGATTTTAATCTTGAAATCCCTATACCACCACCTGAAGAAGCATAATATCTATAACGTTTTGACCTAGACATTATAATGTTCTAGTCATCTTCTTTTATTAAGGAAGTCATCAATTTACATAATAACATCATAAATTGAAGAATGTTTGTTGTGCCCTATGCCATCACATTCTCAAATCATAATAACTATGAATAGTTCAAATCCATTTAAAAATTTTAAAGCCGATATTCCGGCTAGTATCGTTGTATTTTTTGTAGCACTACCCTTATGCTTAGGTATTGCCTTAGCCAGTGGTGCTCCTTTATTTTCTGGTCTCATTGCTGGTATTATAGGAGGAGTTATAGTAGGTGCTATGAGTGGATCTCAAGTAGGTGTTAGTGGTCCTGCAGCAGGGCTTGCTGCTATTGTATTAACTGCTATTGGTGCATTAGGAGGATATCAAAATTTTCTTTTAGCGGTAGTTTTGGGAGGGATTATACAATTAACGTTTGGTTTTTTAAAAGCAGGTATTATTGGGTATTATTTTCCTTCATCTGTTATTAAAGGAATGCTAACAGGAATTGGTATCATAATCATACTTAAACAAATACCCCATTTTTTTGGATATGATGCAGATCCAGAAGGTGATTTTGCATTCTTTCAAGTAAACGGAGAAAATACATTTTCAGAAATATTAAATACTATTAATTTTATTAGCCCAGGTGCTACCTTAATAGCAATTATTAGTTTAGGTATTCTTATTTTATGGAGTAATGTACTTTCTAAAAAAGGAAAAATATTTAAACTTATTCAAGGACCTTTAGTAGCAGTAGCTGTTGGTATTATATATTATATAGCTACAACAGGTAATGGTACATGGGGAATTTCTTCAGAACATCTTGTAAGTGTTCCTGTACCAGAGGATGCTTCTTCGTTTTTAGCACAATTTAGTTTTCCAAATTTTGGAGCGATCACTAATCCTCAGATATGGGTAACTGCATTTACTATTGCTTTGGTAGCAAGTCTCGAAACGCTATTATGTGTAGAAGCAACAGATAAATTAGATCCTCGTAAACGGGTAACACCTACTAATCGTGAATTACTTGCGCAAGGAACAGGGAACATTATTTCTGGACTTATTGGAGGACTTCCTATTACTCAAGTAATTGTTCGTAGTTCAGCAAATATTCAATCAGGTGGTAAGACTAAAATGGTAGCGATTTTACATGGATTGCTATTGCTGATATCTGTGATTTTAATTCCAAAATTATTAAATAAAATTCCTTTATCAGTTCTAGCGGCTATCCTTTTTATTGTTGGATATAAACTTGCTAAACCAGGATTATTTAAAACGATGTATAAACTAGGTTGGAAACAATTTGTACCATTTATAGTTACGGTTGTAGGGATCGTTTTTACAGATCTTTTGGTAGGTATAGGACTTGGTTTAACAGTTGGTGTTGTCGTTATTTTGATTAAAAGTTTTCAAAATTCACACTTTTTACACATTGAAGATAAGAGTAATGGTAAACATAAAATCAAGATGACCTTAGCAGAAGAAGTGACATTTTTTAATAAAGGCGCTATACTTAAAGAGTTGGATAGTCTTCCTAGAGATACGTATCTAGAACTTGATGTTCGCAAAACAAGGTATTTAGATAATGATATTATCGAAATTCTTGAAGACTTTTCTGAGAAAGCAAGAAATAGAAACATTGATATTCGCCTTATTTCAGAAAGAGGCACTATAGAAAACCCAAAAAGTTTTATTCAGTTTTTTAAACTGCGCCCTAAAAGCGCTTAAAATATTTGATTATGAAAACTAAAATAGTAAAATCAAAATATAGGTTCTTAGTACTATTTGATCAAACTAAGTCTTCTTATACGGCATTAAATGATGCTGTAAATATGGCTAAGGTGGTAAATGCAGGAATCGATATACTGTATGTTAAATCACCTATAGAGGTTGCTCGACATGATAATCAAATAGCTGTAATGCGAACAATGAATACAGAAAGAGCTACCTCAAAAAAGAAAATGCAAAAATTAGTAAATACTATAGCAGATTTAGAAAATATTCCTATCATTTATAGTTTTACCTTCGGAAACGTTATTACTGAAATACAAAAACATATCACCAGAACACAGCCAGATGTCGTTGTTATTGGTAAGCGAAAAAATAAAATAGTAAATTTTTTAGGTGATGGTCTAACCTCTTACTTGTTAAAAAATCATAAAGGTAATATCCTTATTTCTGGAAATGAGAAAAATCTCAAATCTTACCATAATGTCTCTCTTGGTTTTCTTGATGATATATCAATAAGTAATGAAGTTGAAATTACTCAAGATTTAAAGAAAAACTCTATTAAACCTTTTTCGCTTTTTAAGATTAAGAAAACTAATAATTTGTCTGAAAAGGGAGATTCTGAAAAAGAATCTCCGGCACTAGAGGTAACGACTAATACAACAGTCTTTGAATTTGAAGAAGGTGTTGATAATAGCAGTAGTCTTTCAAAATATATTGAAAAAAATAATGTAGGACTGCTTTGTATAAAAAGAACGAAGGAATGGAAACCAAATAATTTTATTGGTCCAATCCACACTAAAATTAAACGAACGATTAATAAAACAAATGTAGCAGTTCTTATACTTGCGAATTAAAAGGAATACTAATTATGAAAACACATACAAAAGAAACTCAAGAAACAATAACTCCAAAAAAGGCTTTAGATTTTTTAATTGAAGGTAACCAACGTTTTCAAAATAATCTAAGGGCTAATAGAAATTTATTAGAACAGGTAGATGAAACTGCAAATGGGCAATTTCCTTTTGCAACTATATTGAGTTGTATCGATTCTAGAGTGTCATCAGAGTTAGTTTTTGACCAAGGGTTAGGTGATATTTTTAGCATACGAATTGCAGGAAATTTTATAAACGAAGATATCTTAGGGAGTATGGAATTTGCCTGTAAACTAGCTGGTACAAAACTATTAGTTGTTTTGGGTCATACTGCTTGTGGTGCTATTAAAGGAGCTTGTGACCATGCTAGACTTGGGAACTTAACAGCGCTGATAAACAAAATAGAGCCAGCCGTTGAAGCTGTTAAAGAGCCAAAAGAAGAGACGCTAAGAAATTCTAAAAATATTGATTTTGTAAATGAAGTTGCTGAAAAAAATGTACTAATGACTATTGATAATATTCGTTCTTCAAGTGTAGTTTTAGCTGAAATGGAAAACAAAGGAGAAATAAAAATTGTTGGTGGAATGTATGATATTAAAACTGGAGGAGTGAAATTCTTATAATCGCGATAGTAGCGACCACATAACGAAATAACTTACAAAATGTTATATTAAAAAAGACATCAATATATGTTTTTGAAAATGTAACTATAATCCTGTACAAGCATTATAGTTACATTTTTTTTGTAGAATATTTTTATATGATAAGTAATTAATAAACAATCCATGTTTTAATTTAAAAATTGCTAGTATTCAGTAATTTTTAAATTAAAACATGGATTGTCATTAAAGTTGTTTTTTGACCGACTGGTATGCTATAGTATTGTATATCCTAATATGAAAGAAGGAGAAGAATAACTAGAATCCCACAATTTATTTCCAAACATTTTTCGCTTAGTAGGATATCGCACCTCTAAGCTATATTTATTTTTGTATTTATATCCTAACCCAAAAATAAAGTTATTAGAATCTGTAGCTTTTATATCTAAACTGGCTTCATCACTAGACTCTATTTTAGAACTAAAGTCTAAATTAAAACTATAAGCTCCATTAATAAAGATTTTAGAATTATTAGTTATATAAAAACCATAGCGTATTCCGATTGGAGTTTGTAAAGCTTGATATTTAACTTTTGCAGTAGTCGTTTGAGTAACACCTAAAGATTGAATCTGAAGATATACAATATCTTTTTTTTCTGCAGTGTAAGAATGATATGTTGGCTCAATAAAAATAGACCATTTATCATTATTAAAAGGTAAAACAAACTCTGCTTCTAACCCTAGTCGTAAGCTCGCTTTGTTGTCAAACTCCGTTTTTACTTTAGTGAATTTATTTTCTATTGAAAATGACTGGAATTCTATCCCTGGCCTAATACTAAAATTTAACGGTTTTTTATCTTCTCGTTTAGTATAATCTATATGATCATTAGTAGTTTTATTATATAAGTTAAAATATTTCACCAAATCTTTTCTATTATACTGAAGTTTTTCGACATAACTCATCTTAATTCCGTCGTGTCTAACATCACTCCATAATTGCTGACGATATTTTCTGTTTTTTGCAATCTGAGTATCGTTTATTTTATATTTCTTATACACCAAAGGTGTTACATCACCTTCTTTTGTAGCATAAAAATATTTTCTTTGATTATCTGCTTCATAAAGAAATAAAGTAGCCTTACCCTCTACAACATATTTTAAGAATACAATCTTTTTAACAAATTTAGGTTCTTTATCACGACTTAATCCATTAAGACTTTTGTTAGATTGATCAATATCTACGTTAAATTTTCCATATTTAATCTCATTTGCAATAGCAAATTCTACAACAGTATTGATAGTGTGTGTTTCAACTGTAGCATCTGTAGATAGCTTGTATTGAAATTCTGTAGGATTATATTTCCAATCTTTGTTTTTGATTAAACACTCTGTTTTTACTCCGGTATTATCAATAAAATAGCCTTTTTCAAATTTAATCTGAGAAAAGCTATTTAAACTTATCAAAATCAGAGTAGTAAATAATTGTTTTGTCATTTTTAGTATGTATTTATTATAAGAATTAATTGTTGTTGTTCTACTATTATTAAAAGTCTAATGAATGAATACCATTAATAAGGGAAAAAACCTTATTAATAATCTTTACATTAACTACTTTTATAGAAAAGTAAAATGCTCTTAGTTAATTTTTTTTGATCGCATTGCTCTATCTAATGGCTATTCTATTTTCCTTATTATAATCGATTTTTTTTATTTTCATAATGCAATAATAAGGCATGTCAGTTTCATTTTTTGAAACTGAGGTTTTTTTTTTTGATTTTTTTTAAAAGAGCATACTTGTAATACAAAAGTGAATATGTAGATATAAACTCATCAGCAAAAAAACTGTATAATAAATTGATTACAAGATACTTATCCATAGTTAGGTGTGCAGTTTTTTCAATGGTACATCATTAATTCCTTGCACTTAGTTATCTAAACATAGTTATAATCAACTGTAAAACAATAGGTATACAGTTTTTCAGCAAATCCTAAGTAATTGGATTTTTATAAGTAATAAACTTTTATATTTTTTTTGGATTCATAAAATCCCTTAATGGTCTGCATAATACTTCTAAAATTGAAAAGAAGATTATATGTTTTAAAAAAAATTAAGCAATACTAATATGTGATTTTAAATAGGTTCCGTTAATTGGTTACTTCATTACACACCTAGTATTTAGTATATGATTATGAATTTTATGCAAGATTCAAACATTTATTATAAAACGTATGATAGTATTTCCCGTTTTTACTTATCACAAAATGTATTTCTCATTATTTCTACTAATCGATCAAAATCCCATAAATAGTTGTTTTGTTTTGGATAAAATCTCTTTTACAAGGCTTTTTTTAAAATATTGCTTGTTTTTTTGATTTCTATAAAAACAGTTTCAATGATAACAAAAAATTTGTGACAGCTATTTTAAACAATCACTTAATAAATAATATTACATTTGTTAGTATCTAATTAATTTATTAAAATCATGAAAACATTTAGCAAATTAACACTTATCGCAGTATTATCTGTATTTTTTTCTTGTAAACAAAATCCAGCTGAAACACCAGAACATAAGGCAATGGTAGAAGAACATAAAGAAATGGAGACTTCTCATGAAACCATGGCTACAGAGCATAATACAATGAAAGATGATCATCAGCAAATGGTAGATGCCCATAAAACTATTGAAAACGATTCTATCCATCTGGTAATCGAAAAGAATCATACGATTTTATTAGCTAAACATAGTGATCTTATCTCAGCTCATAAAGCATTAATAGAAAAACATGCTGAATTAGAAACAAAACATGCTTCTGGAGAATTTACTTTAGAACAGATGACAGCAGAACATGAATCTATGAAAACTGAGCATACAAAAATGAAGGAAGAACACCAAGGTATAGCTACTGAACACAACCGAATTACAGAAGAAGATAAAAAATTGATAAAAGAAGATCAAGAGAAAACAACTGAAGAAAATTCGAAAAAAATAAAGTAGTGTCCCATAAACTACTTTATAAACAAAAAAATAGGAGGGTTTTAAAAGCTTCCTATTTTTTTTGTGTAATTTTAATAGTGTAATTTTTTTTATGGAAGATTTAAAGAAGTAATTTTTGAATAGCGCCTTAAAAATTGCCCTAAATTTATTAAGTAGTTCACAAAACAAATACCAATACGAACACTGGTTCTTAGTATATATTACTTACTCGGTAGATAATTGAAAAAAAGTATTGTAGATTTGAAATTTACAATTTATTAAACAATGAAAAAAGGAACTACTTTAGAAGATTTTTACAAAGAAATTGCAACAAAAATCCCAGAAGATATTTCAAAAGAAATAGGTCATTTTAATGTCTTTGAGTTTGAAAAATTGTTTGATAAAACAAAGGGTAAGCATATAATGCCCTATAGTAAGAGAGAATACTATAAAATAAGTTTAATAAAAGGTAAGAACAAAGCTGAATATGCTGATAAAGTAATAAATCTAGATGGTTCTGTTTTATTATTTGCAACACCAAAAATACCATATCATTGGATACCTCAAAGTACAGAGCAATCGGGTCATTTCTGTATTTTTACACAAGAATTTTTAACTCAAAGCAATGTCGGGTTATTGTTAGATGATTTGCCAATTTTTAGTCCTGGCAGTTATCCTATATTTCATCTTTCAGAGGCTGAAACCGAAGAGCTGGAGTACATATTTAATAAAATGCAAAAGGAAATATCTACAGAATATATTTATAAATATGATTTGCTTCGCAATCTGGTCTTAGAGCTAGTCCATTTTGGGCAAAAACTACAGCCTACAATGGCTCTATATTCATCACAAAAAGCATCAGAGCGTATTTCTTCGTTATTTATAGAACTATTAGAACGTCAATTCCCTATTGAGTCTTCTCAACAACGACTTGTTTTGCGGACGGCCAAAGACTATGCTGATAGATTGGCAGTTCATGTAAATCATCTTAATAAGGTTTTAAAAGAAAATACAGGAAAAACCACAACAGAAATAATAAATAGTAGAGTTGTTCAAGAAGCAAAAATTCTTTTAAAGCAAACAAATTGGAATATTTCGGAAATATCAAATTCTCTTGGCTTTGAAGAAGTCGCTCACTTTTCTAACTTTTTTAAAAAACGAACGTCACTTACTCCATTATCGTTTAGAAGATAAATGATTGATTTTTACAAATTATTGATTGATCCTTACAAAATGAACCTTACCTAGGCTAAATAACTTTGCATTATAAATTTAAAATTAATTATAATGGCACAAAGTAAAATAGCATTAGTCACTGGTGGTAGTCGTGGCTTAGGAAAAGATATGGCTATAAGTCTTGCGAAAAAAAAACTTGACGTTGTACTTACATACAACACCAATAAAACAGAAGCAGATAATGTTGTATCTGAAATAAAAGGTTTAGGGCAAAAAGCTTCAGCTTATCAATTAGATGTCATGGAAACTTCTAGTTACGATTCATTTATTGAGTTACTTACTTCTACCTTAAAATCAAATTTTAATACAGATAAAATTGATTTTTTAATTAATAACGCAGGATTCATTCATTATGCAAACTATATCGAGGCAGATGAGCAACAGTTTAATGATATGATGCAAGTTCATTTTAAAGGCCCTTTTTTTCTTACTAAGAAAGTACTCAATATTCTCAATGATCACGGTGGAATCATAAATATTTCTTCTGGCTTAACTCGTTTTACAACTCCAGGCTTTGCAATTTACGGAGCTATGAAAGGCGCAATGGAGATTTTAACTAAATATCAAGCCAAAGAACTAGGAGAAAGAAGAATAAGAGTAAATATCGTTGCTCCTGGAGCTATAGAAACTGATATTCTGGAAGGTATAGTTAGGGATAATGTAAAAATGAATCAATACCTAGCTTCACAAACGGCATTAGGACGTGTTGGCTTACCTGATGATATTGGAGGTGTCGTAGCATTCTTATGTACAGATGATGCTAAATGGATAAATGCTCAGCGTATTGAAATATCCGGAGGTTCTAATTTATAAATCAAATAGATTACGAAATATACATTAACACTTAATTCCTTAAATAAAGGAAATGATACCAAAAGCAAAAATTTAGAAATGATATTTGAAAATTATGATGATATTTTTTAGAATCATTAAAAATGTAAAATCTAAAGAAATTTTTTCAGAAGAAATTTCCGTAATTTCTTTTCTCATTGGTTTAAAACTATTTAGTGAAGAAGTGTTAAAAAATTATGCAGAGGATGGTTAAACAATTATCGATTAACCAATAGCTACACTAAGCTCAAAAGTTAGATGAATGGCTACGGTATTGCATCTGGCATGATTGGAAAAAGCCAGAGAGGAAACGCAAGAATCTGATTCGATTAGGGATTAAATATGGACAAGTCTATGTTTGGAGTCGAACTAGGATGGGTGGTTGGGCAATAGCTCAAAGTCCTGTATTGGGTACTACCATTACCATATCCAGACTTAGAAGAAAAGGATACGTTACTATGATTGACTACTTAAAATAAAAAGCAAACTTCGATTTAGTGAACCGCCGTATACAAGACCCGTACGTATGGTGGTGTGAGAGGTGCACTCTCCTCAATCATGGGGAGAGCCGTCTACTCGATTAGGCAAAGTTTTTTACTCTTTCGAGTTTAAGTATTCATACAAGACTAAATCATCTTTGGACATTATTTCAATTTTTTCAGCATCTTTGATTACAAAATTTCGATTTGTTATTTCCAAAACATCATTGTAATAATGATCTGTTAAAATGATTCCCTTTGTTTCTTTAAGATTGAGCAATAGTTTTTTGATAACGTCTTTGTATAGTGGTTCAATCATCGAAAAAGGCTCATCTAACATCATAAAAGGATGGTCTAGATTTCCAATAATTAGTAATTCAAAATATCGTAATTGTCCTAGAGATAATTTTCCAGCTTTTATTTTTTCAAAACTTGAGATTTTTGAGGCATAAAAAATTCTATCCTGATCATCTCCATTTGGGAAAAACATAGATATAATTTCTCTTACAGTTTTTTCTTTTGGCAAAAACGTGTCTTGAGGTAGATAAGCTATTTGTTTAGACGGAATAATTTCTTTTGAGGCAATTATTTTTGAATTAATTTTTATTTGAATTGAATCGGCTTTTACAGTTCCAAAGATTAATTTTAATAATGTTGATTTTCCAGTTCCATTGCGCCCGAAAATCCCGATTATTTCCCCAATCTCACATTTAAGAGAAATGTCTTTTAAAATTACTTTTTTACTGTAAGACTTATTAAGATTAGTTACCTCTAACAAATTCATTTACTTGAAAATCATAAAAATTAAAAGAACTAAGAAAGATATGGAAGTATTTATTAGCCATACTTTTTTTACCAAGTTTATTTTGGTGAAACCTAGATTGTGATATCCAAAATATTCATTCTTTTTAAAAACTTGAAACCCAATATAACCTATTAAAATCCCAAAAGATGAAAATATAATTAAACTCCAAAAAATACCGGATGTATATCCAAAAAATAAGGAAAATGGAAGATTGAACATATTAATATCTAAGTAGTATTTCTAAATCGCCCTACTATACATTTTTCAATCCTAAGTTTAATTTCATACAGTTTTTAATTCTGACTAACGTCACTTTTTCAGTTTGATGTTTAGGTCATTTTAAATCATAAATCTTCTGGTTTTAAGTCAAATTTATCGATTTGTTTTTTAATTCTTTTCATCATTCCAAGTTTTCTTTTTTGATCAAGGAATAGATATTGGGTTGGAGGTTTATATTGGATTTTCTTAGTAATCATATTCTAAATAATGACTGCTATTTTTCTAGCAGTTGCACTAATGGCTGAATGCCTTCCTTTTCTGTAGTCGACTCTTCTGAAGAAATCAGAAAGATGAGTATTTTTTAAGTTTCCAATGGCATTGCTAGTGCCTATAACCTGAAAAAGCACTTAAAATTCATCCATAAAAAAATAAAAAATGGGGCAGCTACATCTGTTTTTCTTGAATCGATACTACTTGCCTTTTCGAGCCTATTAAACCGTAAAATAAAGAACATGAAAATCTCATTCTAATACCGAGAAAAAGAAATAAAGCCTCTTTAAAGAGGCTTATCTGAAGTCGTTATATTCAAAATTATAGGCTTGTGCAACGATTACCGTTGTTGTGTACCGTTATTTTATCACTTAAATGGTAATAGTTTAAATGAGCCTGACTCTTTAAAGTTTAATTTTTATTATGAGAATCGTAAACCTTACCGCTTATTTTCCATTCTCCATCTTTTTTAAATAAGACAAAGAAATCAGTAAATCGGGATCCATTCCAATCATAAAACTCAACTTTTGCAGCTGCCGCTGGTCCAGAAATATCAATCCAGGCAATATGAGATTGGACATTTTTTGAAGGTCCACCTTCACTAACCGCAACACCAAATTCGTCAGCAGTCATATTATAAACTTGACCTTCTACGGAACCGATAATATGTGCGTGGTCATAAAATCCAGACCGACTTAATTTCCCATCTCCAGACTTAGCACTTTTAATGTACGGTTCTAAGGCTTTTTCAACATCTTTATACTCATTAAAACTCTGTAATTCTTTATTTTGTTTGTCCATTTTTTCTGTTTTTAAATCTTTATTAATTTGTGATTGTACGTTTTGAGCATTAATACTAAATACGATTATACTCATTGCTAAAAGGCTTAATACTTTTTTCATTATCCTGACTATTAAAATAATACAGAACAAAAGTAAGTTTGAGCTATAGTACTTAAATGCAGAAAACGACCAATAACATGGACAAAAGGGTCAACTAGTATGTTGTAATCGGAATTCGGATGGAGAAAGGCCAATACGTTTTTTAAATAATCTTGTAAAATATAATGGGTCATTAAAGCCAGTTTCGTAAGCAATGTCACTAATATTCATTTTACTTACTTGCAATAACTCTATAGCTTTATTGATCTTTTTAGTATTAATATAATTGTTTGGGCTATCATTGAAAAAGGTTCTAAAAGCCCTTTTAAAAGATGAAGGACTCATATTACAAAGCTTAGCCAATTCATTAACTGAAAGATTAGAAAATGTATGTAAAGCGACAACTTCATTCAGTTTTATCGTTTTGGTACTATATAAATCTGTGATTAATTCTTGTACCGAACCTATATAATTAGTTTGAATAAGTAGTAATAATAGTTCCTTAACTTTTAATTCTAGCAAGTCATTATTTACTAAAGTTGGATTATCAAAATAAAACTCTAAAGAATCAATAAATTTTGTTATTAAATCATTCGAAGAAATTTTTAAGCTTTGCTCACTATTGGTGCGTTTTACAATTGCGGTTGGTAGTTCATTTTTATAAATTTCCTTAAGCAATTCTGGAAAGAGATGAATTATAATTGTTTCTAATTCTTCATCATTATTTTTTTGAAGTATTTCAAGAAAGTTACTTCCACATTTTAATAAAACAGCTTCCTTTCCTCTTATTTCTGTATTATGTTCACTAGATAGTAGTTTGGTATTACCGTTCTTAAAATAAATAAAACAACCTTTGTTTTGAAAAATAGCTTCATATTTTAAAGATGTACTAACCTTCATCTTTTCAATAATTGTAAAATCTTTATACTTAAAATATTTATAGTCTTGATTCAAAATTTTGTTTTTATCTATGAAGTCTGTTCTCTAATGGTACACAACGTATTGTGTATGAGTAGTAGTGGGTTTTAAACACTAACTTTTCAGTTTTACATTAGCACTCAACTTATTAAATTCATATTCGTTTAACGACTTAAACCACTATTTTTTATATACTTTGTTATCTTCTGTTGTACCCCATTCGAATAAGCACGTTATATTTCGTTTCCAGAATATTTAAATATAACTCTATTGTTTAAAGTTCTTTTTGATTTTATCAATAAATGAATTTTCTATTTCCGTTATTTTATCTAGACTTGCGATAAACCAATCTCTTTGTCCTTGATTTGCCCTAAAAGGAATAATTTTTAGGTCGTTATTTTTTAAAAATGGTGTAATTGCCCATTTAGCCATAACCGAAATCCCTAAATTGGCACTAACCAATTGTATAATGGCCTCGGTCAATTGTATTTTTTGAATAGAGTTTACCAAACTAATGTCATTCTTTAGAATATTGGTCAAAACGTAATTTTTCTCTTCGGGAATATCATAAAGGATTAGGTTTTGCTTTTTAAGGTCGGACAATTCAAGTCTCTCAAAATCTATCAAATCATTTTCTTTTGAAAGAATAACGACCATTTCATCAGTTATTAAAGGTTCAAAATTTACCAATGGGGTATTCGATTTGCTACTTACGATAGCCATATCAATCTTGCCTTCGGCAAGATATTGAAGTGGTTCTTTTGTGGCCTCAATATTAATCTGAACATTGATTTCAGGATTATCTTTTCTAAATTCTTGAACAACTTTTGGCAACCAATGGTAACAGGTATAACATTCGGTCGTCAAACGAATTTTCTTCTTTTTACCTTTTTTTAATTCGTCAAGTTCGGCATTGAGCAGGTTAAAGGAAGCTAGCAATTTTTCAGAATTCCTGTATAGTATTTGCCCTGTTTCCGTAAGTATCAATTTTTTGTTTAATCGGTTAAAAATCTTTAAGCCTATTTCTTCTTCCAACTTTTTTAGTTGATGGCTTAATGCTGGTTGCGACAGGAATAATTTCTCTGAAGCTTTCGTCACAGAACCTTCTTTTACAATCACATTGACTAGTTTTAAATTTTTTAAAGAGATATTCATTATTCAATAAATTTATGAAAATGATAAAATTAATTCATTTATTTTATATCACCAAAACAGATACCTTTGCTCCATAGAATTAAAAAAAAGAAATTATGAAATACATAATTCAAATTTTAGGTGATAAAAACTCCTTTTTATTATCTGCATTTATTTTAACATTAATCTTTAACACAAATGTTATGGCACAAAAAAGTAAAACAACGTCAAATTATTACCAAGTGTATGGCAGTAAGATGCACGTGCTTGAATACGGTAAAGGGGAAGGAAGCCCAATTCTCTTTCTACACGGAAACCCTTCCAACAGTTTTTTATGGCGAAACATTACTCCTTATGTAGAAGGAACTGGACACCACATTATCATACCAGATCTTATTGGTATGGGGAAATCTGATAAACCTGCAATTGATTATACCTATATGGAACAATATGCTTATGTAGAAAAGTTAATTGAGCAAATGGAACTTAAAAATATAACACTTGTATTGCACGATTGGGGCTCAGGCCTCGGATTCAATTACTTTGCAAACCATCAAGACAATGTAAAAGCGATTGTTTTTATGGAAGGAATAATACAGGATATAGGTACTTATTTTGATGAGAGTACACAAGAATTTTTTAAAAAATTGAGAGGTAAGGACGGTTACAAAATGATTGCCGAAGACAATGTTTTTTTAAACGAAGTTCTACCGACTTGGGTGGTTAGAGAATTAACCGAAGATGAATTGAAGGCTTACAAAGTTCCTTTCCAAACTGTTGAAAGTAGAAAGCCTATTTGGAAGTTTGTTTCGCAAGTACCATTTGATGGAAAACCAGAATTAACATCTGCAATAGTAAAAAATTATAGAGAGCAATTGCAGAAGTCAGGGATTCCAAAATTGTTTTTTTATGCAGAGCCTGGTGCGTTTATGCCAGAACAAGTTCGTAACTGGATTATTGAAAATATTCCGAATATGGAAGTTGTCAACATAGGTTCAGGAACACACTTTATTCAAGAGGATAATCCAGACTTGATTGGTCAAAAAATTAAGGAATTTATTTTAAAACTTGAAGATTAAAAGTTCGATTTAAATCTGACAATTTTGTTATGTCTCAATTTCCGTATGTTTTTGGGATATTTTTTGTTTTATTTCGAATGTTTTTTGAGCAATTGAAGATAACGTATTGTGTATGAGTAGTAGTTGGTTTCTATTCATAAACCTTTCGGTTTTGGACTAACCTTTGTTTTAGAATTATATTCTCTTTTTATCACTTAAACCGCTATTACTAATACACATTGTTACCTGCTGGCTTTTTTCAGTCAAATATATGTTCTTCATAATCTTTCCACCATTTCTCGATATCAACTTTTGGTTTTCTGCAAACATAAAGGGGAATTCCATTCTCTTCTCCTATTGCATATTTGTGATTAATTATTTTAACTAATTCAACTTCTTCGAAAACGTATTCAACAGATGGTATTTCATTACCCAAACTAATCCAAACATCGGCATCTTTTTTTCCATATCCCCAAGTCCAAAAACTGCCGTGTCTGCTTATCGGATTTGGTAAATTATATTGCTTACCCAAGATTTTAAGTGCTCCTGCTTCTCCATAATTTTCTGCCCACAAAACGCAATTCTTTTTCTCTTTAGGGCTTAATGATTGATAAACGCTATCTACCAATTTTACCTGCTCTTCCCAACCAAACATATCTGCATAATCTCCTGTTAATTCAATTCGTCCATTCTTTTCTTGAAGATTTTTATACTTGACAAATTTTTCAATTGGTAGAATAGGTGTGGCTTCTGGAATAAAATAGATGGAAGTTGCTAGTGTGACAAAAGCAATTGCATAAACCCAGATAGACTTTTTAGAAAGTATGCTTTCTATCTTAACCGCTCCGCTTGCAAAAAGAACAGGATAAATTGCAAATATATAATAGGCTTTTGAATTGAGAAGCCACATTGTAAAAAAGATTACTATAGATGTTACTCCAACAGCTCTGTATTTTCTTAATTTTTTATCTGTTAGCAGTGCAACAAGGCCAAAAAGGCTTATAATTAGCGTAAATGGGAAATTTAATTGTTCAAGCCCAAACTCTAAAGGGTTAATTTCATTGAGTTGATTATCATTTAATGCTTGCAAATGTTTTAAAAGTGGAAAATCATTTTGAATTTGCCATATTAAATTAGGTAAGAAAATCAGCAAAGAAATCAATGCTGATATATACAGCCATTTGTTTTTAAATAGATTCCCTTTTTGATAAAAAAACAAGCCAATAAATAGTCCAAATGCCCAAACCAACATGGTGTATTTGTTCATTAATCCTAAGCCAAATGTTATTCCCAAAAGGATTAGAAATTTCTTGTTTTGTGAGTTTATAAATTTGATTATAAAGTAAAATCCGAGTGTCCAAAATAGCTGATCAAACGCTACTGGTTGAAATAGTGTATGGTTTCTATAAAACGGGAGAAACGCTAGTATGCAAATTCCACTAAGCAGAATAGCTTTCGATTTCCCACCAAGTTCTTTTACAATTAAAAAGCATAGTACGAGAATAGCAACACCTGCAAGAGTTGGGAAAAGTCTCACTCCCAAAATTGAATAACCAAAAAGCCAATATGATAGTTTTCCAATTGCACCGATAAACGGTGGAAATTCCATAAAACCCCAACCCAAATGTTCACTTACGGATAAATGTAGTAGTTCATCGCGATGAAAGCCATAGTTTTTATTTCCAAACCATTGAATGATAAGTTTTATAAATGATAGGGTCAGAATTATTGGCAGATATTTTTTCATTCGTTAGGTTCAGCTTGCAAGTAACGGTTGCATAAAGAATATATATCCTTTATTTCCTGAATATAAAAGTAATGATAATCAACAAAAAAGCAAGACAATATTGTCTCGCTTCGGTAAAAATTGTTCAATTTGTGACCTCGGCAGGACATATGTCGAACCCTTTTGAAAATGAACTTTTGAAAATCAATGAATTAGCAGAGTATTTTGATGTTGCTTAGCAAAATTGATATAATTCTGAAAAATTCTATTGTCCTCCTTTAAATTAGTTTACTAATTCAGTCATTAAACTGAACTATTGATTAAAACCAGGGAATAAAGCCTACAGAGTTCAATAAATCTGTTCATTTTATAAGTTCACGATTTGACACTTAAATGAACCGTAATGTTATTTGGATATTCTCATTTTTATATTGCTTTTGCCGAACTCACCAAAATACAGCGAACATTTTCGTTATAAGGCAGCGAACTTTTCATATATTGCAACCAAATTAAATGGTTTAGAAATGAACCGAATTAAGGAAATCCTAAAAGAAAAAGGGATTACACAAACTTGGCTTGCAGATAAAACGAATAAGAGCTATACGACAATAAACGAGTATGCTCGAAATGTGAGACAGCCAAGTGTTGAGGATTTATACGAGATTGCCGACATTCTACAAGTTCAGGCGACCGACTTGTTAGTAAATAAAAAGACTAAAAATGATTGAAACCAAGGTTATCATTTCAATTCCCGAAGGGAAATTAAGAGATTACATTGACGGAACTATTCGCAAAGACACGCCAGAAGAATACGTTAGACAAACCGTTGAAAAACGATTAATTAATGAACACAAATACTCAAAAGAACAAGTTAAAATTGAGTATGGCGTTCAAATGGGTTCAGGTAAAAAACGCGCTGACATTGTAATCTTTCCAGAAGGTTCAACAGAAGAAGAAATAAAAGCCCAAGACAATATTTGGTTAGTTATTGAATGTAAAAAAGAATCAATAAAACCAACTGATAAAGACAATGGCGTAAAACAATTGAAGTCTTACATGGCTGCTTGCGCTAACTGTGAATGGGGAATGTGGACAAACGGAATGCACAAAGAAGTTTGGCGAAAAGTAAAAAATGAAAAAGGGAAATACGTTTACGAAGAATTTAATGATATTCCTTCTGCTGACGGAACAACGGATGAGCAAGAAAGACCAAATCGAAATACATTAATCAAAGCATACGAAGACAATTTACTTTTTACGTTTAAAACTTGTCATAACATTATTTACGTAAACGAAGGATTGCAAAAGCAGCCTGCATTTTTTGAATTTCTAAAAATCATTTTTTGCAAAATACATGATGAACGAAATTTGCTTGAGCCTGTAGAGTTTTTTACTACTTCAAAAGAGAGGAATTACAAAGATGGACAAGCAAGCGTTTACAAAAGAGTTTCCAAAATATTCGATGAAGTAAAAAAACGCCACGGACAAATATTTGATAAAAATGATGAAATAAAATTGCTTCCACGAACAGTAACTTATTTGGTTGCAGAACTTCAAAAATATGCTCTTTTAACAACTAACATAGACATAAAAGGAAAAGCTTACGAAGAAATTGTTGGAGCAAATTTAAGAGGAGATAGAGGAGAATTTTTTACCCCTAGAAACGTAATGAAAATGGCAATTGCCATGATAAATCCAAAAGAGACAGAACGTGTTTTGGACAGCAGTTGCGGAACAGGCGGATTTGTCGTTACAGCAATGACCTCTGTAATTGACTCACTTCGTGAAAGAATGGAAAGCCAATACGGAGAAGAAGAAGGTTGGAATGCAGACATTAGAAAAGCATTTAACGATAAAATATCTGAAATAGCTGCTGAAAATTATTACGGTTTTGATATTAATCCTGACTTGGTAAAAGCTACCAAAATGAACATGGTAATGAATAATGATGGTAGTGGAAATATTTTACAGCTTAATTCATTATTGCCACCAGCAGAATGGGAAGAAGAAACAAAAAAGAAACTTGCCAAAGCATTAGGTATTTCAGCAAGTGATATTCGGAACCATAGAAGTTTAGGACACTTTGACGTAATTGTAACCAATCCTCCTTTTGGCTCAAAAATTCCAATAAAAGACCAACAAATTTTAGAGCAGTTTGACATTGCCTATATATGGAATAAAGATGAAGAAGGTAATTGGTACAAAACAGACCGTTTGCAATCAAGCGTTCCGCCTGAACAACTATTCATTGAACGAATCATACAGCTTCTAAAAGAAGGTGGTAGAACAGCAATTGTTTTACCTGATTCTATTTTAGGCTCACCAGGACTTGAATTTATTCGACATTGGTTAATTAAAAACACAAAAATAATTGCAAGTGTTGATTTACATGCAGATGCATTCCAACCAAGAAATGGAACACAATGCTCAATCCTATTCCTGCAAAAAAAGACAAAAGAAGAAATTTTAGAAGAGGAAAAATCAAGACAAATAATTGACTACGATATTTTCATGACTATGATTGACCATATCGGACATGATAAAAGAGGGGGTAAAATCTTTAAAAGAGACGAGAAAGGAAATATCGTAATGCTTGAAGTTGAAGAACTCGTAAAAGAAAAGGACGCAGAAGGCAATTTAGTTGCACGTAAAGAAGTTACGCAAGAAAAAATTTTAAATGACCAAACTATCCATGTTGCAGATGTTTTCAGCAATTGGAAAACTAAACAAGGAATAGCATGGTAGATAAGAGTAATTTAGCATACAAGTTTCAAGAAGTTGAAGAGGAAATAGATTATACATATTTACCTGACAAACTAAAATATACTTCTGTTTCTCTGACAGAGATTTTCAACAATAAACTTCGTTTGGAAGCAAGTGCTTTTAGTATAGAATCTAAACTTGCTAAGGAAAAAGTAAAGAGTAATAAATATGGATTCGTAAATGCTTGGTCGGATAATGGTTTCATAGACGATTGTTTCTATGGTGGCAGAGTAAAAAGAAACTATGTATCCCAAAACACCCAAGGTGCAATCGGCTTTCTTGGTAGTTCTGAAATGTTATTTGTTCGCCCGAAGGCAATTAAATTTTTGTCCTCGAATGTCATTAACGTAAAGCCGTTTCAAGTTTCAGAAGGAACAATTCTAATTTCTCGTTCAGGTACAATAGGTAACGTAACTTTCGTTAATCGAACATTAGCTAAAAACTTGATAAGCGAACATGCAATTAGAATAATTGCTAAAAGGTATGCAGGTTATTTATATACATTTTTCCAAACAGAGACAGGCAAAACAATAGTTAAAAGTAATACATTTGGTGCTGTTGTAGACCAAATTGAACCACAGCATTTTGAAAAAATTGTTGTTCCAAATGCACCGGATAAACTAAAATGGACTTGCAAGATAAATTCGGACAGTTTTTCTAAGACCTATGCTACATTTTTAAGTTTATAAAATTCTATTTCAACTTCTATTGGAGTTTTGTATCCCAAAGAAGAATGTAATCTTTTCCTATTATACCAGACCTCTATGTAATCAAATACAGCTGTTTTAGCTTCTTGTATTGTTTTGAAACTATGATGGTAAACAAGTTCTGCTTTTAATGTTTTAAAGAAAGATTCTGCTACTGCATTATCCCAACAATTAGCTTTTCTACTCATGGATTGGGTAATCAACTTATTAGTAGTAACAACTTTTCTAAACTCTTTACTTGCGTATTGAACCCCTCTATCAGAGTGAAAAAGTAAAGGCGCCTCTATTTTTCTTTTAGAAGTTGCCATTTTCCAAGCGGGTACTATGGTTTGATCAGTAAACAAAGAAGTACTCAATGACCAACCTATCACCTGACGGTCATAAAGATCAATTAATGTTGTTAAATATAACCATCCTTTATTGGTTTTAATGTAAGTAATATCAGAGACCCAAACCTGATTTAATCTCTTGGGGTTAAACTCCCTATCCAAATGATTTTTGAATATGGGAAAACAATGATTTGAATCTGTAGTAATCTTATATTTCTTTTTTAATTTACTTCTTAACCCGTTAGATTTCATTAATCGGGAGATCCTACTTCTGGATACCTTATACCCTCTTCTAAGAAGTTCTTGTTTAATTCTAGGACTCCCATAAGTTTGTCTACTATCATAGAAGATATTTTTTATTTCCAAAGTTAATTTCTGGTCTTCTAAAACCCTATTACAAGGGCCATTACTATACCATCTATAATAACTACTTCTACTAACTTTTAGTACTTTACACATTCTCTCAATGGAATACATATGTTTATATGAAACTATGAATTGATAGATTTTCCATCGCTCTTGGAGAAAATGTGAACGGCCTTTTTTAAGATCTCTAGTTCTAATTGAGCATCTTTAAGAGCTTTACGTAACTCCTTCACTTCTTGGTTATCTATTTGAGAAGAAGGTGGTTTAGAAGCTTTTTTAGAAACTCCATCTTCACTATCTAGCTTACGCCAACGATAAATCCTATCAACTTTAACTCCTAATTCATCGGCTAATTCTTTTATGTTTTCTCGCTGATAGCTTAACCGAACAGCTTCTGATTTAAATTCTTTACTGTAAAATCGTTTCTTCATTTTTCTAAGATATTTATTTAAACATAAACTGTCTTAAATATCTGTCCGAATAAAGGTAGCAACTCCATGATTTACCTTCTAAAGAAAAAGATGCTTTATTACTTACTATTGATGCCTTCCTAAGAGATTCTAAAACCAAAAAAGCATATTCATAAAAAAACCACCCCAATAATGAGGTGGCTTTACTCTATTTGTTAATCAAGCTTGGATTGCAAATCCGAGCTATATGGTTATTTATACTCTCCTCTACATTGACGATCTATAACTTTAATTTCAATATCTCCATCAACATTAAATTTATTTATCACAGTATATCTGTTTGGATTATTATTTACCTCACATTCATCAAAAGATTTGTAGTTACTAAATCTTTTTTCATAATCTAAAAAAGATGACTTCTCTTTACCTTTTAAATTTAACTTCCCACGAAAGGCATTTAATTTTATTAAGTTATTTCCTTCTGTATTTAACAATAAAGTATATGATAAACCATGTTGACTGATTGTTTCAGCGATAAAAAAGTGATTGTCTTTAATCTCATTATGATAATTTGTATATGCATAATCTAAAATAGCTCTCTTATAACTTTTAAACTCTTCAGTATCTAGTTGAATAGTTTTAAAAGAGTTTTTCATATGATTATATAAAATCCCTGGCTTAGTAATATTCTCTTTATCTAAAAAGTCATCATTTGCCTTTTGCCATTCTTTCACCTGTTTTTCAACTAAATTATTATCATTTAAATCTGTAGATAACGGTTTACAACATATATTAAATGAGGTTATTATCAAATAGACACTTATAGCACAAAATATTTTTCTAATAATCATTTTAATTATCGTTTAAGTATTCTTTTAAATTTTTTAAAGTATTGTCAATAGGTGCCTTTCTTTGTTTAACACCTTGCTCTGATCTTATATCGTTCTCTTTTTCTCGAACAGAAACTTCTTCTGGACCTAAAATCCCCTCCATCATTGTATCTGGATCTTGTAAGTCTTCTTGAGCATCGCCATCATCTACATTTCCAGAAAGAGCATTGTCTGCATGGATTAATTCATGTGCAAGACCAATTTCTTTTGGTCTGCCAGTAGAACCATCTTCATTAACAATTTGAGTTCCATTATCATTTTGATCAAATACAACTGTTGCATCTCCGCCAATACCGTTTGATTGATTTTCAGGTGATGCATGACTCTGTGTTGCATTACCTTCTAGTGTACCAAGATCTGTGCCATCTATGGCTTTTTTTCCTTTATTTTCTGCTCTAAAATTCTCTATGGGGTTAATTGTAGCTGTATTTTTTGAACCTATAACCCTAGAAATTAAACTTGTTCCATTTTTAAGACTCTTGCTTCTATTTCTAGTTCCTCTTCCAATACTTACTACTCCAGTTTTCCTATTTAATTTTAATCTATTATTCGTAAGTTTTCTTAGAGTTCTAAGTGTTCGTCTACGTTGTTTTCTATTTCCTGCAATTTTTAACTCTCTACCATCAGGGTCTATAAATGATATAGGGTTGTTAACTGTATAATTATAAGGAGAATAAGAGTGAAACTTACTAGCTAATGGATCAATGTTCATCCATCTGCCTAAAGAAGCATCATAGTTTCTTGCACCAAAGTCCAACCACTCTAAACCAAGTTCGTCTTGCTCTTCTTTATTACCAAACCCATAATTATGATTTCTCCCTCGTAGTGTATTATTATATCCAGAATGAGTCATGCCGAAGGGGTAGTAGTTCTTCTCCTGTATGATTTCATCCTGAGTAATTGTACCGTCTTTGTTTTTGTCTGAATACGATAGTCTTACATTTTGAAGGTGATCTTTAAACTGGTATACATACTTATACCCATCTGCTTCTTTCTCTACATAGCCTTCAGGCTGGTTAAAGAACTCAAGCGTACCATTTTTATAGACGAAGTTACCTGCATACGCTGTCTCTGTTAATGAACCTCCCTCTGTTGCAATCTTTTTTAGTTTTGCGCCAGTAGCATCGTAAATATAAGAAATAGTTCCGGTATGTTTGCTATTATTTATGGTAACTGTTGTAGGCAGATTTAAATGATTATAGGTAATCCCTGTAATTCCTTTATTACGGTCAATGGTCATATTACCATTGCTATCATACTCAAAATCATCAATGGCATTCCTACTTTCTTTAAATCCATAGGTTTTGTTTCCGGTATCGGTTACTTTTAAGAGTTTATTACCACTGTCGTAATCATAACCTAGTACATCAAGATTAGTATAATTTGATGAGTTTTGCCAACCGTTTCTAGTTAAGCTTTCTATATTACCCATTTTATCATAAGTAACATTGTTTAGGTCATAGTTCCCATCATTACTTATAGCGCTATTGATTCTATTTAAAGCATCATAACTGTACTTGTAATATCGCTGGATATGATCATTAGCAGTTTTCCATTTTGTCTCAGAGATATTCCCGTTAAACAGCGCAGTAGCCCCGTGTTCTGGGGTATTATAATTGATCTTAAAGCCGAACAAATCTCCATTAGCTGTATTCCCATCATTAATAGCGGTTAACCATCCTCTAACACTATAAGTGTAATCTACAGTTTGTAGTCCTTTTCTTTGGATATTGATATCACTTTTTGCAGCACTGTCAACTATTCCAAAGTTTTTAATTTGATGTTGTTTCCTATATATAGAGATATCCCCATATAAAGTACCTGTAGAGTTTATCACAGAGGTATGGAATACTTCTCCATTTTTTTTATAATAAACGGTATTACCTATACGCTCGACTCTTAAAATATCTCCAGCGATATAGGTTTCAAAATTTCCTCTATTTAGTGGTCCTTCATAGATATCTACATTTCCATTTCTTTGCAGAAATATTGCATATTTTATACTACTATAATGAAGATTGGTATTCTGGGTAGTTAAGCCTGCCATTAGTATGGAGCTTGCCGAGGTAGCTTCAAACTCTACATAACCATCACCAGAAAAACCTGTATCAGTGATCAAGCCTGCATTTGCCCAACCATCATTAACTGTTTTAGTGATTGTGTTATCAGATACTGTTACTCCAGCGATATCTTTATATGTTGTTCTCTTGTTATTAGCTGTTCCCGCTGCTTCTCCTCCAATATCGTTGCTTACCAACTGTCCTAGTTTGTCATAAACGTTACTCTGAATAATTTCTGGTGTTTGAGAATTGATTTTTTGGGTTTGGGTAAGTAATCTCCCTATATGATCGTAGGTAAAAGTGTCTACTGTTACAATCGCTGTATTACTATCTTTAGTATGTGTGGTTTTGGTTTGTTCTACTTTACCTACAAAATCTAGTTTACTTTCTACAACATCTGTTGTATGTAGATAGTCATTTGTACTAGCTATATAAGTAGGTCGCGCCTTCTGATCATAGCCTGTAATAGTAGTTACCCAGTTATCGGTTTCTAAAACTTTTACCTTACTTCCTGTTGCTAATGTCCTTGTCTTTAACTGATCAGCATCATCATGATTTATAATTGGTACTTCATAACTTTGAGATGGTAGGGTTAAATCTACAGTATCAAAATAGTAGTTGTCATAATAATTGACTGTTAATACTTCTAGATTTGTATTAGGAAAATTATCATTTGTATAATAGGTATTAGCATATCCTGTTCCAGAAGTTACTTTAGTTTCATAATTCTGAGTTGCTGTTTTACTATTAAAATGATCTTTCTGTATATTGGATCTATTCGTATCGTCTTTGTAAATTCCTGTATAGATCACTCTACCTAGTGCATCATATTTGGTAAATAGCCATTCTTTTGGGTTTTTAGTTGCCTGATTAGCATCTTGTGTTAAGACAGGACGATCCAGATTGTCATATACAATAAACTCCCATCCTTTGCCAGGGATTTTCTTTTCGATCAATCGATTTCTATGATCATATTTGTATTGATAGCAGAGTTCTAGTAATTCCGTAGTATCAACTCCGTCGCTAGTATCTACCTTAGGTGGAATTACGTATGAGAGGTTGCTATAATCATCATACACATAATAGGTATCATGGGCTACATCCTCTACATAGGTTCTTTTTAGAATTATACGTCCTTGCTTGTCTTTATATTCTTTGGTCGTATGATCATTAGCATATGTTTGATCAGAATTCCAGTTTTCATCTTTGGTAACAGAAACATACAACTCATTTTCAGCATATCCCGAATTTCCTTTTTGTAATTCTGGTTGTTCTGAATCATTTCTTACAAAGGTTACATAAAAATAAGCTACTTCTCCATTAGTATTAGTATGCCAATCAAACTTAATCGTATGATCATCATTACTATCTTTGTCAGCTTTCCATGCTTTTCCTGGTGCCCCTTGCTTCAATACACGATTTAAGGGAGAAGCTTCAAAAACACTTTCTGAATAAGCATTGACTTGTGTAGCATTGGTAATCTCTGAAAAATCATTGGCATAATGCTCTAAATAATATTCCTGAGTAGTTCTACGAACATCTCCTCTATAGTTTCCAAAATCATCTTGCTCCTCTTCATAGGAGAGCCATTCTTTATCTTTACGACCATAAGCATCATAACCTATATGAGTAACGATATCTTTTTTATTACCAGACTGACGGATTCCTATATCTTGCATAGGGCGACCTAGACCATCATAGTAGGTAATATTTTGTAGAATACCATCATCATCTGCAAACATCGTTGTAGCCCCTTCTGTTCTTGGTTCTTGATATTGCTTTGTATAAATATAATTCTGATCTAAAATATCTCCTCCACATTCATTAGTAGCAGAGTGTTTCTCTGGGCATATATCACTATTGTCACTTACATACTTATCGGGTTGTGTACAGTTTATTATTGAGTCATTAGGATCTCCTAATCCATCTCCTTCAAAATCAGCATACCATACCCTTTCAAAGATAATAATTGCATTAATCCGTTTTCTTCTAGGTGCACTACACCCTGTAGTAACATTATAACTTTCGGCATAATACGAAGTGGTGGCACTAATATCTGGGGTAGTATATTGAGTTCCTGTATGCAAAACAGTAGTACTGGTTGCAGAATTATACCATCGTATCGTCGTACCATTAGTACCAGGAGTGGCTTCTAAAATAACACTACCTGTATTACAGCGTTCTTTATTTGCTCCCGATGCTATTGAGGGCAAAGGATTAATAATCGCTTTAATTTGTTTTTTAGAAGAGGATTTACATCCTGTAGTAGCATTATAACTTTCTGCATAATATGAAGTAGTTGCACTACTATTACTCGGAGTAGTATATCGGGTTCCTGTATGCAAAACAGTGGTACTGGTTAATGTACTATACCATCGTATTGTCGTTCCATAAGAACCTGGGGAGGCTTCTAAAATTACACTTCCTGCGCCACAGCGTTGTTTATCGACCCCTGATGCGGCTGAAGGCTGAGGGTTAATTGATACTGTTATTGCTCTCCTTGGAGATATGGGATACGAACAGCCTAGTGCATTTTTTAGTACACCTCCTACATAATAGGTTTTTTGACCATTGGTTTCATTGAAACTTAGTGTAGGTGTATATAAACTACCTGTATGTAACACTGTGTCGCTACTAGGAGAGTCGTACCACTTATAAGAACCATTACCCCCTTCCGCTAATAACGAAAATGTAGCACTAGGTCCACATGGTGTATCTGATAGGTTGATTAGAGTTAATTCTGGTCTAGTATTGGGAATATATTTTGCTGTTGCCTTTTTTCTTTCACTTTCACAACCATTGTACTCTACACTTACCCAAAATTCTTTAGTTCCATTTGAAACTTCCATAGTAGAAGTATATACCGTTTCATCCAGTTCTGCTGTAGTAGTAGCAGCCATTCCTCTTCCTGTTGGTGATGTGTACCAATTATGCCTTACGCCTCCTGTAATACCATCTGTCAAAAATGTTTCTGCATACAATCTAGCTGCTGGTGATTCACAGCTACCTCTACCACCACTTATCCATACCTCGAGACTGGTATTTATTGCACGAACCATTACAGGATCACTAAGACATCCTGATCGCTCTGCTCTTACCTGATATCTGGTGGTACTACGTATTGATGGAGTAAAACTAGCTCCAGAAGCTAAATAGGTTCCTGTAGCTGTATACCACTTATAGGTAGCTCCACTTACTCCAGATGCAGTAAGTGTTATCGAACCAGGACCACATCGTTTTTTGTCATAAGCGTTTGGTTTTTTAGGTTTTGTAGGAATAGTCACATTTATTACCCCCGATTTACTACTCCAGTGAGTATTCTTTTTGGATCGTATATAATACCGTCCATTACCTTCTTTTGCAGTAAATGTAGCTCCAGAGCCTCTGGAGGTACTGGTACCATTAGCATTTTTCCCTTGCCAATACCAAACCTCACCATTAGAGGGACTTCCTGCTCTTTGTAAAGTAACCTGACCACAACCTGTTGTTTTAACAGTAGGGTTTTTAGGGTTTGAAGGAAAAGAAGCTCCATGATCCTGAGATACATAAATTTTATGGTATTCTGATCCATAACTTAATTGAATGACCCCTGATCTTGCTGCTAGGGTATTAGACTTTGCTACAATTTTTAACTGCTCACTTCCTGATCGGGTAACAGTAACCCAGTATGGAGCATCATCAATATGTAAACTACAACTACCTGTATCATATATAACATAGGCGGTTTGTGTCCCCCCAGATGAAGAAAAATTTAGTGTTGATGGGCTAAGAGCAGCTATAGAACAACTCTGAGCCAATGCTGTATTCGTAAATACTATAACCAATAGTGCGATAAAGGTTACAATTCTATATACATGTTTTCTCATATCGTTTATTGGTTGTTTTTATAATGGTAGTGGTAATCGTTTATTAAGTTCCCTTCATGGTCTCGTACTTCTTTTAGACGATTCAATTCATCGTACTCATAATACATCGTATATCCTTTGGGATCTGTCATACTGGTTACTCCTATTAGAGGGTCATAGGTATAAGTGCTTACCATTGTTGTAGAAGGTAAAGTGTTTCTTAAATTATCCAGTGCTTGTCGTAAAGCTCCTTCTTTACCCAGATAGCCTTGTGTACGATCATTATCTTGGTTAGATGTTGTTTGGAGATTTGATATATAATCCTCTATGTCACTATACGTAGCATTCTCAATCTTAGCAATAGGGTGTTGGTTCTGATATCCCCAGATATAGATGATGTGCGTACCATTTACTTTGTTTACTTGTTTTACATTCCCATTAGAATAATATGTATATTCAATTTTTTCTTCTGATTTATTAGTACTAGCATTATAAATGCCTTTTAAGGTTTGTACACTTTTAGGTAAAACAAGATTTGTAAAAGGTTCTGAGAAATTGGTACGCTGTATGAATTGAGATAGAAGATTATTATTGATGTCTTTTACAGTCGTTTCTATTTGTATGGGTGTTGCTACTTGATGTAAAGCTCCTTCTTTCATTTTGTTAATGGCATTAAAAGTTGTTGCGGTTAACTCCCCTCCATTAAGTATACTATCGTCTTGTAATGTTACATTAGTCTTTATGTCGTCTGGATATAACGTTTTGGTAGACACTGTTTTGCCATCACTAGTAGTAATAATTGTTTCTGTTAGTTGTATTTGTTTAAGATGGTCGTATTTATAATCTATGTTGGTTTCAAGAAAATTAGCTACATTATTTTGATCATATGTCCGCTCTGTCGTTTTGGTTAGGTTAACTAAGTTTGATTGTATTGCTGGATACAGATAGGCTGTTCCACAATGTTTAGACGCTACATTCGAAGACACATGTTTTCTTAGAACAACACCATAATAGTATAAATTTGAGTTATTTATATTATAGAAGACAGAATTATATTGATTAAATAATTCTGATACCTTTATAAAGTTACTATCTTGCTTGCGATAATGTGTTTTGGTCAATAATAAGCCATTTTTTTCATAACCTAAAGATGGTTTAGATGGTGGCATAAAAGGGGTAGATTTTCCTAAAAGTTCTCCTACAGTTAAACTGTAATTATATACCTTATCTGATTTATTTTCATAGGTATAAATAGTTTTTCCATAAATTCCATCATTTCCGTATAGTACGGACACTTGGCTATAACCAATTGTATTCCCACTTGCTGAACTAGTTAATGGCGTTGTACTATTTGATGCTCTTACTAATAAAAAACCATTATTTCTAGGTCCTTCATTTACTGATTCAAAATAACTATATCGAGGGTGAATCATTAATAAACCATGAGAGTATTCTTCTTCTATGCCATCCTTATTTTTATCCTCTTTATAGTGATACTTATAATGCTTTATTTTGTTGTTTGCATCATTTACATTATCCTTATCAATAATTTTACTAATTCTTAAACCTCCTGCATAACTAAACTTTTGGTCGTTACTATATAAAGAGCCATATTCTGCTTCATACGTATAATTTGCATGAATATCTTGAAATTCTGCTGTAGCATAATCATCAGCCATATAGGCTTTCCATAGATACACGTCTGGTTGCAAACTATATTCATTAGTATAATTAAATTCTACTCCATCACAAGATAAACATTGATCATTTGAATTATCTGTACATCGAGGTGTTTCAAACGAAACTCCACTTATCCTATTACCATTGCTCCTATAGAGTTCAAAATAGATATTTGGTGTATCGCTAATACTACTACACTCATTAGATACTCTAAAAAAAGCTCTTAATTTCGTTTTAGGGTAATTTCCATTTCCATCAACAGCCATATCTCTTAGGTCGAGCTCCTGTTCATAAATAACACCTCTATTTTTTCCATTGTAATACATTCTTTTTCTTTTTGTATAAGTCAATGGTCTATTATGGCCAAAATAAGATTGATCTCTTAGCTTTGAAAGTTTAGGATCATAATCGTGAGCTTCATATTGAAATTCTGTACTACCCCCCGTAGGATAAATAATTTCTTTTAAACTATATGCTTTTATATATGAAGGAATTGCATCTCTTTCTTTTCCTCGAATTCCTATAGCATGATCAACAGGGTTAGTAGTATTACCTATACTATTAAAACTTGGAACAAGAGAATTGTTACCTCCTTTACCATTATAGTACCCCCAATGATCTCTAGCAAAAGAACTTTTTGCTGGTAAAGGAATTTCTTCATAATATCTAAACCGATAAGGTGGTTTTGTTACAACCTCTTCTAAATTGATACTTTTTTCTTGTAACGATAGTAATTTGAGTCTTTTAAAAGTAAAGGGGTTTTCTACATCAAATTTAGCACCAAAGTTACTTACAAAATAATCATAATTAAATTGAAATTCTTTAAATGGATTAGCTGCGATATTTCCATTTACTTTTTTAAATACCTTTACAGATTCTATTTTAGAATCTTTTTCTATATCATCTCTTGATCCATAAATAAGTTTCACTCGTCCATTATTAAAATCTATCGAATCTAGCTGAACATTAACGTAATCTTTACTCGGAGCCATTTCACTGAATGGTGGAGGTGTAACGACACCATCAGACCTATTCCCTTTTACTGAGAAAGTGTACCTTCTTTCAACAAACGTACCTATTGGTTTAATATTCCAGTTATTAATAGTACTATAATGAAAATTTACTTCTTCGCCAGTTGGGGATTTTATTTTTGTTAGATACCATGCAGATTTAACAGGTGGAACAATATCTTGAAGATCTAAATAACTTTCATATACATTAAAGGAATATATCATTCCGTCAGAAGTTCTTATTTCCCATGCATTTGCATCATCATCTAAGCACCTAATCTCTATTTTTTCTTTTTTACCTAAAATAACTTCTTTATTGGGTGTTAAAATAAATTTTCCAGAATACCCTAAAAAATTATAACTGTATTGGTCTGGTTCAAAGTCATGTGATATATCAGTCATATCAAAATAATGCTCAGGGATATCTAAGTCTCCTGATATAAAACTTAATTTACAATGAAGGTCCTGTATGTTTGCAATAGGCTCATCAATAGGTCCATAAGGAAGTTCTGGAACATTTCCTTTATGATACGAATCATCTACACTAAAATCATCTCTGCCCATAACTGTTCTAGAAATAATTCCTCCAGAGTTTAATGTAAACCCTAACCCAACACGACTAGCTTCTTCAGCAACTCTAATACCTGAAGCATGATAACTAAGAGATATAGGAACAGATATATCTTTACTATTAATAGTATATAACGGAACAGAAATATTTGGAACTCCGGTATATGGGCTAACAGGAATATCTCCATATTTATTAAATGCGGCTACATTTGGTGATGGAGGTATAACCCTATGTAATTCCTGTTCCTGTGATAGTACGATCAATGGGAATAAAAATAGTAGAAAACCTTTCCAAATTTTCTTTAATGGTATTATTTGACGAATGTGATACGATATATCCCTGTTTTTCATACGATGATTGATTAGATTTTTTTTATTTTTCCTGATGCAATAATAAGGCACGCCAGTTTCATTTTTCGTTACTGGGAAATTTTTTTTTCATTTTTTTTAGCTGTAGTGAGCAATACATAAAACAGAGTGGAGATACGTGTATATCTAACTGTTTATCAGTAATATTAGTTGTGTTTTTCTGATGAATATAAAAAGGATTTATTTCTTAATCCTTGTAGATCAGGGTTCTGGGTTCTGTCGCTTTAATTTTTTTCTTTTAAATATTTTTAAATTTGCAGTTCACAAAATTACTTCATGTACAAACATCATCGGTATCCACAGATTATCATACAACAAGCGGTATATTTGAAATTAAGATTCACATTAAGTTATAGAGATGTAGAAGAATTAATGGCTATAAGAGGTTTCAAAGTAGATCATTCTATCCTTCAAAGATGGGTGTTTAAGTTTTCTAAAGAGATAGAGAGAAACATGAATAAAAGAAAAAGGCAAACAAGTAGTAGTTGGAGGTAAAGACAGGTATTTGTATAGGGCTGTTGATAAACATGGAAATACGATTGATTTTCTATTGACTAAGCGAACAATGAAAGGTTCGGCTCAAAAGTTCCTAAATAAAGCTATAGGAAATAATGGAAAACTAAGGATTATAAATATTGATAAGAGTGGTGCTAATATAGCTGGAATAAAGACTTGGGACAAAAGAAGCATGACTTCAAAAAAGATAAAAATTAGACAAATTAAGTACTTGAACACTATTGTAGAACAGGATCATAGAAATATAAAAAGGAGAATTACAATTACAGTAGGTTTTAAAGAATTTGAATCAGCACAAAGAACACTAGCGGGAATAGAAATCATAAATAGTATTAGAAAAGGGCAAATATTGAACCCTAAGAATTCTACGTTTAAAACCTTCTGCTCTCTAGCTGCTTAGAATTTCTAAACTGATAATGATTTGATTGTTGAAGGGATTAATGCGACAGAACCTTTTATTTTTAGCAACTATAATTTTTATCAGTATTTCTATATTATGGCACAGCTATTTTCTTCTAATACTCAATATGAATAGAACTTCAGAAATAGATAAGATTAAAACCTTCATCCTAGCATTAGAAGATATTAAATTTTTACGGGCTCAGGAAATAACTTTAAAAAAATGAAAGCTAAACTTGATTGGATTGTTAAAATTTGTCGTCAATACATACAGTAAATTTGCCCTTAAGATTGATTGTTGAACTTATTGGAGTAATGAAGAGTTCGAATAAACTATAATCGCTTTAGATTCTTTAATAGTTTACCACTACCTTTAATCGGTCTAAACAATTACTGAATGAATATAAAAAATCTTGTATTATTCGGATTTATCGTTTGCATCTACTCTTGTACCCATAATGTAGATTCTAATGAACGTTTTTTTATTCCACAACATTCCATCAACAAAGAAAGTATAAACAAATATTATGTTACCATATACCCTACTGATAATAGTAGTACTAAAACCTATATAGAATATTCCTACATAAAGAAATTTAATGATAGTATGTATATTAAAGAAATATACAATTCCGCATTTAAGCTTTTATCTACTAAAAAATTCAGTATAGATAATAATAAAGTTAGTGAAATTAGCCATCAGCGGTTCTATCGTATGGATACACTTACCGCCGTGTATCCTGAAAATACAACTGCACACTACATCACTTTTGATAAAGACACTGCTTATTATAATGTGAAACTAAAAAATAAAGATTCTATTTCTCTCAAAGTTGATCGATTTACCATATTACTTAAAGATACTCTAGTAGAAAAAAAACCTGCCAAAATCGTAGAACAGACTACTACAGATACTACATTTTTTGGAGAAACCCTCAAAAATACTTCTCAATACCGTTCTCGATACATTTATGTTCAGGATTTGGGGTTGTGGAAATCTATCATCACCAAAGACAACCAAATACAAGAGAAAACACTAGTAGAACAACTAACTCATAAACAGTTTGACACCCTTTCCAAACATGACATAAAAAGAGTAGGTTATATTGATTTCGACAATACCATAGATGCAGATGCTACACTAGCACTCTGCTTTTCTCATGCTGATATAGCGGATTATTACAATGGAGGTAATGATCGTAGTGGGTTTATAGGAGGTAAAGGAAATCTAAAAAAGTTTATTGATGAGAAACTTGATAATAGTAAATTAAATGATGAAACTGGCTATCTTACCTTCAGATTTGTCATTAATTGTAAGGGAAAAGCCGGTAAATTCGTTACCAATCAAGCTGATTTTGATTATAACAAAAAACAGTTCTCCAAGCAAACTGTGATGCATTTGTATGATATCCTCTCTAGTGTAGAAAAATGGAAACCTTGTGTAATTAGAAATGTAAAAAGAGATTCTTATTTCTATGTAACCTTTATTCTAAAAAATGGAGAAATTCAAGATATTTTACCTTAATATTATTTGGAGTTGTTTACTCTTATCGGTTAGTTCTTGTAACCAAAGTTCTTCTTTATACAAAAAGGAGTTTACAGCATTGGAAGCTAAAGTTTACTCCAGACAATTCATTCAGGGTATTGGATATTACTATCAAGGAACACCAGAAGAACATTTTTTATTATATGAGGCAAACCTACTAGATTCGACTTTTTCTGATGTGTATAGAGAAATGGGAGTTCCTAGAGTAAAAAGAGGTATCAATACAGAAGCCATGAAGAAGTATGCAAAAGCCGTCGAATATAATGCTGAATCTTGGCAAGGTTATCGAGGATATCTATACTTATATTTTTATAGGGATTATGATAATGCCATCAAAGATTTTGATGAATTAGATGCACTTACCCCAAATTTTGTAGATTATCCGCAGTCTGAAAATATTGATTTCATGAGAGGTATTGCATATTTAATGAAAAAGGAATACGCAAAATCACAAGAATATTTCAAGAAGTTCTTTGCTCATGAATTAAAATCTGGTGATCTGAATTATATTGAAAGTAGAGCTTTTATGTACTACGGAATTACATATTTTGAAATTGGAGATTTTGAAAAAGCATTAGAAAAATTCAATTTAGGGATTAAACATAATAAAAATGCAGATCTTTTGTATTGGAAAGCAAAGGCACTAATCAAACTTAAAACTAATTCCTCGTTGGTAATAACATTACTTGAAGAATCAGAGAAACTTTTAACACAAGGATACAATAGTAGAAGACCTTATGTTGAGGAATTTTACCAAACCTATATAGAAGATATTGAAGCACTGAAAAGTTAAATTAAACGATATCCTTAAAACATAGAATGACAAATAGTAGGCACGAAAGATTAAAACCTGATGGAAGTCTCGAAAGTTTAGAATATTTATGGGTGGACTTGTAACAAAAAACTGGACAATAAGTTAAGCTGATTTTTTCATATTAATTAATAAAAGTAAATAAGAGTATAACCCTTATGGAGCTATTAATAATGTAGAATATGTTTTTATAAATGCTTCTAATTCAAATAAATTGTCAATAGAATGGTTAGATATTTCAATCTCTCCCGCTAATAAACTTCAGTAAATCTTTTCCTACATACCCTAGATGTATAGTTCAAACTTTTTTATGACAGTATCCATAATTTTGTGTAAATAAAATTTCAGCGGGTTTAACTTTTTATAGTTGAACCCGTTTTTCATATATAGTTAAGAACTGATTAAGTATTAATCCCCAATTGGGTATTGGAGCTGTCCACTTTTTAGTACTCTGCATTAATGCTAGATATACTGATTTTTTGAGGGCATCATCTGTTGGGAATGCCATTTTATTTTTAGTGTACTTTCTGATTTTACCATTAAGGTTTTCGATAAGATTGGTGGTGTAAATAATCTTTCTGATCTCTATTGGGAAGTCAAAAAATACAGTGAGTTCCTCCCAGTTTCTTNCTGAGTATCTGCTGTTGGGAATACGTTTTTGATAGATTGAGTAAAGCCATTAAGATTATCTGTTACAGTCACCAAAATGTCCTCTACCCCACGAGCTTTCATATCAGTAAGTACGCCTTGCCAAAATGCAGCAGACTCATTATGTCCAAGCCACATTCCCATGAGCTCTTTACGACCTTCTCGATTAAGCCCAACGGCTAGATAAATGGTTTTGTTTATTACTTTTCCAGCTTGTCTAACCTTAAAGACAATACCATCCATCCACACCACGCAATACACATTCTCTAAAGGCCTGTTCTGCCAATCTAGAACGTGTTGATTAACCCTATCAGTAATAATTGAAATCGCTGAAGTAGAGAGTTTAAATCCGTAGATTTCTTGCAACTCATCTTCAATATCAGAAACACTCATTCCTTTAGCATAAAGAGAGATCACTATGTTTTCAACTGATAAGGAGTTGCTTTTGTGTTTAGGCACCACAATAGGTTCAAAACTACCTTGACGATCTCTAGGAATCGTAATCTGGCTTTTACCAAATTCAGTCTTGACCTGTTTACTAGTGGTTCCGTTTCGAGCATTACTGGTAAGGTTCTTGGCATTCTTGGGATAACCCAAGTGAGCATCAAGTTCTCCCTGCAACATTGATTCTAAAGCAGTACTGTGAAGCTGTTTTAATAAACTGGTTAACTCGGCTTCGGTCTTTAAACCATCCAGTAAGCCACTTTCTAAAAATTGTTTCTTTAAATCTTCCATAAGAAAACTGTGTTATTAAAATTAAACAAAAAAAATTAGGCGGGTTTTAAAACCCGCCTAATTTTTATTTACACAGTTTATTGGACACTACCTTTTTTATGTTGAATATCAGTAAGTTCTGTTTTTTTTTTGCAAATCTTATTGAAGAAACAAATCCTTTGTAAACATTAGTATTTACAAGGGATTTGTAATGTTTCGTGACCCCGAACCCTCAGAGTTCAAACTTTTCAATACAAGATTTAGAAGAAATTTCAGAGTTTATAACAGAACATCAAACTTTACTGATAGCATGTTAAAATTATTAACAATATCAGTTAGTAAAAACACTAATCTATTTTGTTTTACAAGAATATATATTCATCTTACCGAACGCTAAGGGTAAAAAATTAGCCTAAGAAATGATCTAAAACTTAGCAGATAGTCCAGAATAATTTATATAATCAAAGGAAGTCAAACTTTATAAAAATAGAAACTAAAAGTTAATTTATAGTAGAGTCTTACAATTAGTTCTATTTATTGAACGTTAACAATAATTGATGATTTTCTTCTAAATACTTTTTGAATTGATTACACTTACTTTTATAATCAGCTTTTGAAGTATCAGAAAGTGTACTATTTTTTAAATTTAAAGCATAATCAAGAGCATCGTTTGCTGTATATTGTAATGATTGATTATTCATGTTAGAATGATTCTTGACAGTCTCCAAAATTTTATTTACACAGTTTTTTGGAGACTGCCTTTTTTTCTAATAAATTCTCTTTTTTTGATACAAAAGAGGACATAGTTTATATTAAATAATTATTACGCGTATAATTAGACACTTTGTGATTACTGTATTTTAACATTTAAAAACTCAAAACAACCTTAAATATTACTTTTTTTCTTGAAAAAATATTTAGATTTAATGAAAGAATCAAGCTAACTATAAATATGAAAGAAACACAAAATATATTCAAAAAATTAAAGGAATATTTATCAGTAATTATTTTAATTCCTACTGTTATAGGAGGTGCAATTCAATTAATACAATTAGCCTATATATCTCCTTCATTCATAAGATTGTATTCTATTACTCAAGCTTTAACCGATGGGCTTTTTTCTCTTTTCTTTCTTTTATCCATTTTATTAGTTGTTTGGATATTATTTTTATTTAGACCAACATATATGAAGTTTACTTATGTTTTTCTTGAAAAAATCTCTTTTACCTTAATTAAAATCCCTTTACAATATGGAGCTATTTTTATAGCACATACAGTATTTATATATTTTATACTATTATGTGTATGTATTTTTGTCAAAACTGATACAGGTGTTTTAGAAGCGTTACTAGGTATTTTAGGTTTATCTTTTATGATTGCGTTTCTTTCAGCATTTTTTACACTAATAGCAATTAAAAAAAATAAAAAAAGCAAGAATATAACTCATAAAATAAGTGACAATAGGTGGCGCGGTTTTATTATAGGATATTCAATGTTAGTAATTATTTTATTATTAGTAATTAATTACGCTAATGGAAGTTTTAACGATACTCAAAATAATGAAAACGTTTTCTGTACTTTAAACACTATATCTTTTAAAAATACAGTTGAAAACTACACAATACTATATTTTAATGATAAATTTGTGTTTGTAGAAATATCTTTTGAAGATAAAAACATTGAAAACCAACAAATAGCTTTAGAATTTAAAACACTTTTTGACTTCAACACTTGTAATAAACTGAAAATAACTCACTAATCTTATAAAAATTGGTTGTTATTTCTGGTGGGACAAATAATTATAGCTATAAGAAAGGTAGGGAAAATATAATAATGACTTTAGGATTAAGTCTTTAAAGATAAA
>NZ_AVQK01000026.1 GCF_001401755.1 Aquimarina longa SW024 | reverse complement strand
CATGCCAAAGCACTAAAGCATTGATTAAAGATGATAAGCTATGTGGGGTTGATGATCCTATATTAGAAAAAGAAAAAAAAATTAACCCCAAAGCATATGATAGTATTCTAAATAAGAAAAGTAGTTTTATAAAAAATGATAAGTTGTATGAAATTAGAATTACTAAATATTCTCTTGTTATCTAGTCATATTCACACTATTTCGGGAGCAATACATACCTCTAATTTCTCATACCCAGAACTATGCTGAAACCCTTCATGTAATTTATTTGCAGAAACACTCGGTGGGTAAAAAGTAATCGGCTCTATACAGATCATATTAGTTACCTCAGTCCATAACATGATATGATTAAAACCTGTTGTTTTTATATTAATTTTTAGAATACCATTATCGCTAAGCGTAATTTCCTTACAATCTTCTATCAAAAAAGCAGGAGCACCTGCATCCAGTACATTTTGTAGCGAAATCGCCTGATCAGATGTTTTTAAAACGAAATCTTCTTTATAGATCTTAAATGCTGGATGAAAACCTAGCATAAATGGCATGTTTTTTTCTGATATAATCTCAAAACTAATTTTCAATCCCTCTGTAGTCAATTCAAAAGTTTTTATAAACTCAAAATCATAAGGCCAAGACACAAATTCCTGAGTAGATCTATTAGGAAATTTTGGATTTGGTAATGAAGTATTAGCAGTATATTTTTTATAGAAACTAGCACTACTCTTCTCTATTGTTTTAGGAAGATACTCCATAACCCTTAGAATCCCATGCTGATCTAATTTAGCAACTCCATTTGGAGTCGTAACGCTAAAATCATTTTCTTTAGTAGCACCAATCGTAGGAAACATTTCTATCTCTGTACTCCCCCACCCTGGGGCTCCCTTTTGATGCATTATCTCAGTAGTAGCAACCATATAGCTTACTAGTTCTCCTTTATCTATACGAACAATAGACCTGTTATCTAGGCTATGCAATTCTATAATATTCGACATCTATTATTTAATTTTTTTTCTAAAATATTTTTTATCACTATCAGAGATCAAAGGATCATTAAGCGCTTTTATAGCTAGCTCTTTATGAGCATCCTCAGTATAATGAAACAAAAGTGTGTTTAATTCTGCTATCGTTAGAGTATCAGAACTTTCTTTTTCTAGTATAAACCGATCCCCTATAGTAACTGATCCTGGATGTAATACTCGTACATATACTCCAGAATATAGAGAATCTATAAACTGTTTTAGTATAGCCTGAGTACCAAACCGTATTCCTAGCTTATAACACGGTTGTCTAGGGCGCGATATCTGTACAGTAGCATTTCCTAGCTTATAAATAGAACCTATCCTAATTACATTTTCATCAAATCCTTCTATTGTAAGATTTTCACCAAACATACCATACTGCCACTCTAAATCAGGATATTTTTTTTTCCAATATGGATAATGTTCTTTTGCATATACATAACACGCTTTATCTACTCCTCCATGATACTTTCTATCGATAACATGATCGTTTTGAACATCTTCTATATCCAAAAAAATTGAAGAATCAACAGGATATTTATAAATCCCCGTTTTCTCTTCTTTTCCCCTCCATAGTATTGTTTTTGGCGCTCCAATATTTGTTGATACTACCTTCATTTTTTTCTTTATTTATTTAAATTCAACCGAATTTAATACTAATCCCGATCCTGGCACAATATGCTCTAGTAGTATTTCTTCTGCCTCAGGATTAAGTGTTTTTAGTATAAAATCTAAATCAATTTTTCCTTTTCCTAAATCTAATAATGCCCCCATCATTAACCTAATTTGATTTCTTTTAAACCCCTCTCCTTTTACTTGCAGAAGATAACTTTCTTCTGGAAAAAAATTAGCAGTATAAACTGTATTTCTTTTAATCTCGCAATGTACTATTTCTCCCTCTAAAATAGTATGTGCTGAAGGACGATGGCAATAAGATCTAAAATTATGTTTTCCTTCGAATAGTTTTGCTCCTTTCTGCATTAAAGGAATGTTAAGGTTTTCTGTAGTATTATACATAAAAGGAGCACAAAAAGGATGAAACTTCTCTCCAAAAGAAAATATATACAAATATTCTTTAATTTTTGGAGACTGAATAATATTAAATTGCTCATCAGTCTCCTCAATGCTTAATCCCCTAATGTCCTGAGGGAGATTTTGATTAAATAGCGGAAAGAAATCTTTTATCTCCAAAGGTTGATGATCTACGAATAACTCAATATATGTTTGATTAACGGATACTTTTGCATCTGTTCTTCCCGCAGCTAAAACCTTAAAATTTTTATGCTCTAATACATAAGCTACAGTTCGTTCTACCATACGCTGCAATGTATTAACTGTAGGCTGTTTCTGCCATCCATGATACCGAAATCCTAAGTATTGTAATTGAATAATGTAATAAAATCGTTTACGAAACATTAAGTATATATTTTATAGCATTCGAATATAGATAAATTATGTATTTCACCGATGATTTCTATTTTTTTAATCTTAAAATTATATAAACACAATTCTATTATTTGCTATATTTGGATAAAGCTAATTAATAATTTAAAATCAAACTTAGTTATGGTAAAAGCAAAATATCAAGGTGTTTTGGAATTAGGCGAAAAATTAAATATCCAAAACGGAGATGTATCCGAAGAAAATGGTGTTCTAAAGGTTAAAGGTACTGCAAACACACAATATGAAAAAAATCAACTTTGGGATAAAATAAAACAATTAGGAGGAGAATCTCCTTCTGATATTGTTGCTGATATTGATGTTGCTGATACTTCTGTATACCATAGACATGTAGTAAAAAGTGGTGAATCATTAAGTAAAATAGCAAAACATTATTATGGTGATGCTATGAAATATAAAACAATATTCGAAGCCAATAGTGGTATCCTTAAAAACCCAGATACCATCCATCCTGATCAAGAGCTTATTATACCTAATCTATAAGTACTCAGTACCATCAAAAAAACAAGAAAACCGCTTATATAGCGGTTTTTTTTATGAAATATCAATTATAAAGTGCCTATTTCTCTAAGCTTTACAACTTTATTTTGCTTTTTTAATATTTTAAAACAATACATTATTTTTAATAAAAACAACAAAACCTCACTCAAAATACGTATTAACCATAATTTTTATAAAAAATAAAAAATATTCTTAATAAAAGTTAATATTGAAGATAATATTCATAATTTCGCAACACAAACTCAAACTCAACATAATTATGAAAACTCGATTATCTTTATTCGTAGGTTTACTCATGCTCAATTTTGGGTTCTCTCAAAACGCAAATCCTTGGCAGAGAACAAAATCCATGAAAAGTGTTAATGTCATAGAGACAAAAACCGACCTACCATCAAACACTATTTTTGATTTAGATGTACAAGCTCTTAAAGCAATGCTTGAAGAATCTCCTATTCGACAAAAATCGTTAAGTACTTCTCACTCTAATGTAATTTTACAATTTCCTAATGAAAAAGGACAAATGGAATCTTTCAGGGTTTTTGAAGCCCCTGTAATGCATCCAGATCTTTCGGCTAAATATCCAGATATTAAGTCTTATGCCGGTCAGGGAATTGAAGATCCTACTGCAACTATTCGATTTAGTCTATCTCCATCAGGATTACAAGGTATGCGTTTATCAGGTGCCTCTAAGACTGTATTTATAGAACCATACACCAAAGAAGGTTCTTATACAATATATTCTAGAGATCAAAGATCTGGTATTATCGATAGAATAAAATGTTCTGTAGATGAGAATACTCCTGATTTTTCTAAAATTAGTACTGCTCATCAAAAAAATGCAACTGATGGTGTTTTAAGAACCTTTAGACTAGCTGTTTCTACTACTGGTGAGTATGCTCAATTTCATGGAGGTACTAAAGCTGGAGCTATGGCAGCAATTAATGCTACCATGACCCGTGTAAATGGGATATATGAAACCGATTTTGGAGTAACTATGGTACTAATTTCTAATAATGATGCCGTAGTATACACAGATGCAAGTTCTGATCCTTATACCGGAAATTATAATAGTCAATTACAATCTACATTAACAAGCGTAATAGGAGAATCCAATTATGATGTAGGTCATGTATTTGTTCTTGCTCCAAAAAATGGTAATGCAGGATGCATCGGATGTGTCTGTGTAGATGGAAAAAAAGGAAGTGGTTTTTCTTCTAGAAATACTCCACAAGGTGACATCTATGATGTAGACTACGTAGCTCATGAAATGGGACATCAGTTTGGAGGAAATCATACATTTACATTTAGAAGTGAAGGAACAGATGTTCAAGTAGAACCAGGTAGTGGTAGTACTATTATGGGTTATGCAGGAATTACAGGAGCTACTAATGACGTACAACCAAATAGTGATCCTTATTTTCATGCAGCAACAATTGAACAGGTTACAAACAATGTAAAAGGAAAAACTTGCCCTACTAGTACTAATACTGGTAATGCTACTCCTACAGCAAATGCTGGTTCTGATTACACAATTCCTAAAGGAACTCCTTTTGTATTAACAGGTCAAGGTACTGATACAGATAGCGGAGATGTTCTTACATATTGCTGGGAACAGATGGATGGACGTACAAGAGTATTACCTAGTACAACTGCTACTTCTGGAGTTGCTTTTAGATCATACAATCCATCAACATCTAATCAACGATATTTCCCTAGATTAGAGACGATAAAAGCTGGTGCTACTTCTTGGAAATGGGAGGCTGTTCCTAATGTAACACGATCGCTTAAATTTAGACTAACAGTACGAGATAACAGAGCTGGTGGTGGAGCGAATAATAGTGATAACATGAAAGTCAATGTTACCGCTTCTGCAGGACCATTTGTAGTTAATACTCCTAACACTAATGTTAGCTGGGCTGCAGGTTCTACACAAACTGTAACATGGGATGTTGCTGGTACTACAGCAAATGGAATTAATGCTGCTAATGTAGATATTTTACTATCTACTGATGGTGGAGATACTTATACAACAACTATTGCTACAGCTGTAACTAATGACGGTTCTCACAGTATTACTGTTCCTAATGTTCAAGGAACTAAAAACAGAATCATGGTAAAAGGATCAGGAAACATATTTTTTGATATCTCTAATACTGATTTCCAAATTACTGGAGGAACCGATGATAATGAAGCTCCTTCAATTCCTGCTAATTTAGCAGCATCTAATGCTACTAGTACTACTATTGATTTATCATGGAGTGCTTCAACAGATAATGTAGGAGTAACTGGATATGATGTATATGAAGGTAATACTATTATTGGTACTGCAACAACTACTACATATAAAGCTACAGGATTATCTCCTGACACAGCATACTCTTTTAGAGTAAAAGCTAAAGATGCTTCAGGAAATCAATCTGATTTTAGTACCACTGTAAACACTAAAACATTACCAGGTGATACAGGTGGAGGGTGTACTGGCGGTATTACCACATTCCCTTATGCTGAAGGTTTAGAAAATACAATAGGTGCATGGACTCAAGCAACTAATGATGATATCAACTGGTCATTAGGTTCTAATGGAACACCATCAAATGGTACAGGACCATCCAGTGCTGCACAAGGGACATATTATGCATTTATAGAAGCTTCTGGAAATGGTAAAGGATATCCTAATAAAAGAGCTATTTTAAATTCTCCATGTTTTGATCTTAGTGCTGCAACACAGGCATCATTCTCTTTTCAATATCATATGTATGGGACAAGTATAGGAACTTTAGCTCTAGAATCTAGTAAGGATAATGGAGCTACTTGGTCTTCTCTTTGGACTACATCTAGTGACCAAGGAAATTCTTGGAAGTCAGCTACTGTAGATTTAGCTTCATTTATAGGATCAACAGTTCAATTACGATTTAATGGTGTTACCAGTACATCATGGAGTGGTGATATCGCTATTGACGATATTAAATTAGCAACAGGAACTGTTAATCCACCTACATGTACAGATGTAAACTTATCAATTACGTTTGATAATTACCCAGAAGATATTAGTTGGGAAATAACAGATAGTAGTAATACTGTAGTAGCTTCAGGAGGATCTTATGGTTCTGAACCAGATGGTTCTACTGTTACAGCTACAAAATGTTTAGAAGATGGTTCATACACCTTTACAATTAAAGATAGTTATAGTGATGGATTATGTTGCCGATATGGTAATGGGTCGTATACCCTATCTTCTGGAGCTACTACTCTTGCTTCTGGCGGAACTTTTGGTAGTTCTGAAGCGACAAAATTCACAATAGGAGGAGGAACTCTTAGAGGTAGTAATGTAATCGTTAATGGTTTTGAAACTACAAAAGCATCTATTATTTCAATAGCACCAAATCCAATAAACAATAATTCTGTTCTTAGAATTATAGCTCCATCTAATCGTGATATTTCGGTAGCTATATTTGATATGTACGGAAGAAAAATATACCAAAATAACAGTATTACTGATGCTACTTTTAACCCAGGAAACCTTGCAAATGGGGCGTATTTAGTTAAAGTAAAATCAGGTATAAAAGAATCTATTCATAGGCTAATTGTAGAATAATTTCAGAAAAATTAATTCTAAGTAAATAGATAAGAGAGGGTGTTTAAAAAATTAAACCCCCTCTCTTTATAGTATCCAAGATTATGAAATACGTAAATAATCAATATCCTATATTAGGATAAAAAAACAGAGAACATTATCTATAATTTAGAAATTGAAATGATTTAAATTATTTTATTATTAATCTATATATTTCTAAAGTCTCTTCTAATTTTAACATTACAGCCTTAAATATTGTATTATATCGAAAAAAATAATACTTAATCGTTAACATAGTACTAAAAATACGGTTTTAACGTAACTTTGAATATTAAATACCAGTTATAGTATTATGAAAAGATTATTATTTCTACTTTTTTTATTAGTTGCATTAAATAATTATGCACAATCTTTATCCAAAACACAAATTATATATGAACGTAAAGATCAAATAGTATTAAATAATGGTAAGCAATATAAAATCATAGATAACAAACCATTTTATTTAGTTTCTGATACTACGATAAAAGCCCATAAACAATTTAAAGATCATCTTTTGAGATTAAATAGAGTATTAATCCTCAGTAATGATGATAACTATATAAAATTAATAGAATGGGTAAAAGAAGATATGAAATTATATGAATCTAGAGAATTTGTGAAGTTTAAATCAATAAAAACAATACATCAGGTTCCTTTTAGCACTCTTTAGTAATAAACCTGATTAAAAAGTCGGCAAAATTGTGTGGTTTCAGTTTTTATAAAATAAAATTACAGCATAGTGGATTTTTTAGCTATATCAGAAACAATATTATAGTACTACCTTATAAAACTTTAGAATTGATTCTATGTACAGTAATACAATAAGATTATTTCTTTTTCTTTTATAAGAATTAACTATTAAGCACTGTAATCTTCTTTACCAATTTCAAAATTTGATCAAACTGTTCTTGGAGTGTTAGATTAGAATTATCTATTTTAATAGCGTCGCTTGCTTTTCGAAGAGGGGAATCCTTTCTAGTACTATCTATATGATCTCTATTGACAACATTTTTTAGAACATCTTCATAGGTTACCTCTTCTCCCCTTTCTTTAAGTTCTAAGAATCTACGTTCTGCACGATCTTTTGCAGTAGCTGTCATAAATAATTTAAGCTCTGCATTAGGAAAAACAACAGTTCCAATATCCCTACCATCCATTACTATCCCTTTATTTATACCCATTTTTTGTTGCTGCTCAACTAGTTTTTTACGAACCTTAGAAACAGCAGCTATTTTACTTACATACCTAGAAACAGCCAATGTCCTTATTTCATTCTCTATATTCTCTTCATTAAGTAACACTTCTGCTAATCCAGTTTTAGGATTAATCATAAACTGAAGATCAATATTAATAAGGTTTTCTTCGAGTTTTTCTATATCAAAATAATCTTCATTAATGTAACCATTACGCATAGCATATAACGAGACAGCCCTATACATTGCTCCTGTATCTACATAAATATACCCTAACTTTTTAGCCAATTGTTTTGCGACTGTGCTTTTTCCTGTCGAGGAATGCCCGTCAATAGCGATTATGATTTTTTTATCTTCCAAATTTATATAAAATAGTACCTTATAGTATATCCCAAAAATACAGTAAACAATCTGGAAAATACTGATTGTTTAAAAAAAGTTATATGTCATAATAGTATATCATACCCAAAATATATCCCATAACATCATTGATTCTATAAGAAAACATATCAAAATCTTATAACACACACAATATTTACGTTTTATCGAAGTTATTTACCTTTAAACCTCTATTGCATGAATATAAGTTACTTTAGTATATCCTAAATCAACATACATTAACCGAAGTAAACACATATCATGGGCTTTTTTGATTTTTTAAACCAAAAAATTGCAATAGATCTTGGCACCTCGAATACACTTATTGCTTATAAAGGAAAGATAGTAATTGACAATCCTTCTATCATTACAATACATCAGATTACGGGAAAAATTATTGCTGTAGGTAAAGAAGCAGGTATGATGAGAGGAAAAGTCAATAAAGATATCAGAACAATCCATCCTTTTAATAATGGTGTTATTTCTAATTTTGATGCTACTAATAAAATGCTAAAGACTTTTATTAAACAGTTATCCTATTTTAATACTACCGTTTTTTCTGCTTCCTATAATATGATTATCTCTATACCTTGTGGAAGTACAGAAGTAGAAATGAGAGCTGTACAGGAGTCTGCAAAACAACTTAATGCAAAAAATATTTTCTTAATACACGAACCTGTTGCAGCAGCCATAGGTGGAGGTATTAATGTATTAGAACCTAAGGGTAATATGATTATAGATATTGGTGGAGGAACTACAGAAATAGCTGTAATTTCTTTAGGAAAAATCATTAGTGGGCAATCTTTAAAGATTGCAGGAAATACCTTTAATGAGGATATCATTCAATCTGTCAGAGAGTCTCGTAACTTACATATAGGAGAATCTATGGCAGAAAAAATTAAAATTAAAATTGGTTCTGCAATAGATAATTTAAAATTTCCTCCTAAAAAAATGAAAGTTGAAGGGAGAGATATCCTTACCGGAAAACCAAAACAAATACAATTATCATATCAAGAAATTGAAAAAAGTTTAAGCAAATCTATTTTACAAATAGAAAATGCTATCATAGAAACACTTTCAGAAATCCCTCCCGAAATTTCTGCAGATATTTATAATTCGGGGATTTATTTAACTGGTGGCGGATCTTTGCTAAGAGGATTAGATGAACGGTTATCTAGAGCTACAGAGTTACCTATACACTTAGGAGATCAACCATTAAAAACAGTAGTAAAAGGTAGCGATATTGTTTTAAAAAATCTAGATTTATATAACGATGTACTTGTTAAAAAAAGGAAATAGCATATCTATAAAAACAAAAATATGGAAGGTCTAAACCCTCCATATTCTTAACTTACATAGTTAGTAAGATATTCCTAGAATCCTAATGATTAGGTTCTATCATCATTTAACTTTTACTTTTTCTAATTTCTTTGCATTCTTAACCTTAGTATTGGTTATTGCTATTTTGAGAACATCTTCCATTTCCTTTACATAATGGAACGTAAGTCCTTTTAGATATTCTGATTTAATTTCATCAATATCTCGTTTATTATCCTCACAAAGTAAAATTTCTTTTATATGTGCTCGCTTAGCTGCAAGAATCTTTTCTTTGATTCCACCAACAGGTAATACTTTTCCTCTCAATGTTATTTCACCTGTCATTGCTAAACTTTTCTTCACCTTACGTTGTGTAAATAATGATACTAAAGAAGTAAGCATAGTTACTCCTGCACTTGGTCCATCTTTTGGTGTAGCCCCCTCAGGAACATGTATATGTACATTATATGCATCCAAAATATCAGGATTAATACCTAGCTCCTCTGCATTAGCTTTAATATATTCCATAGCTATCGTAGCAGATTCTTTCATTACTTTTCCTAAGTTACCTGTAATCGTAAGGTTTCCTTTTCCTTTAGAAAGAATAGACTCTATAAATAAGATATCCCCACCTACACTAGTCCATGCTAAACCAGTTACAACACCTGCTACATCATTATTTTCGTATTTATCACGCTCTAACTTAGGAGTACCTAAAATTTCTATAATATCATCATTACTGATTTTTTCATTATACTCTTCTTCCATTGCAATATTCTTAGCTACATAACGTACCGTTTTAGCTATTTGCTTTTCGAGACCTCGTACTCCTGATTCTCTAGTATATCCTTCAACTATTTTTTCAAGTTGTGGTTTCCCTATCTTAATATGAGATTTATCTAAACCATGCTCTTCTAACTGTTTTGGTAACAAATGTTGCTTAGCAATCTCTACTTTTTCTTCAATAGTATACCCTGTTACATTAATGATCTCCATTCGATCCCGCAATGCAGGTTGGATTGTTCCTAGACTATTTGAAGTAGCTACAAACATAACTTTAGAAAGATCAAATCCCATTTCAAGAAAATTATCATGAAATTCAGAATTCTGTTCAGGATCTAAAACTTCTAATAAAGCAGAAGATGGATCTCCTTGACTACCTATTGATAATTTATCTATTTCATCCAATACAAATACAGGATTACTAGTTCCTGCTTTTTTAAGGCTCTGGATTATTCTTCCTGGCATTGCTCCTATATAAGTCTTTCTGTGCCCACGTATTTCTGCTTCATCACGTAATCCTCCTAACGATATTCTTACATACTCCCTACCTAGTGCCTCTGCTATAGATTTTCCTAATGAGGTTTTACCTACTCCAGGAGGGCCATACAGACATAGTATTGGGGATTTCATATCATTCCGTAATTTTAATACCGCAAGATATTCTATAATACGGCGCTTTACTTCATCTAACCCATAATGATCTCTATCTAAGATTTTTTTTGCTCTTTTTAAATCAAATTTATCTGTACTAAACTCATTCCATGGTAGATCTAAAAATAAGTCTAGGTAATTACGTTGTATAGAATATTCTGCCACCTGTGGATTCATGCGCTGCATTTTGGAAAGTTCTTTATCAAAATGACCTTTCACCTTTTCATCCCACTTTTTATCTTTACTACGCAAACGCATTTCTTCAATTTCGTCTTCGTGTGAAACTCCTCCAAGTTCTTCCTGAATGGTTTTCATTTGCTGATGTAAGAAATATTCTCTCTGTTGCTGGCTCATATCATGCTGAACCTTACTTTGAATAACATTCTTTAGCTCCAACTTTTGAAATTCTACATTCATATATTTCAATGTTGCTAAAGCTCTTTTCTTTAGATCATTAATTTCTAGCAGTTTTTGCTTTTCTTCTACAGGTAAATTTAAATTAGACGATACAAAATTTATAAGAAAAGAATTACTCTCTATATTTTTAATGGCAAATGAAGCTTCAGATGGTATCGTTGGACTTTCTTTTATGATTTCTAAAGCTAAATCCTTTATTGAATCTATTATAGCACTAAACTCCTTATTCTCTTTTGCTGGTCTTGCTTCAGGAACTTCTCTAACTCTTGCTTTAATATAAGGTACTTCTTCTACGACTTCATCTATATTAAATCGTTTTTTACCTTGCAAGATTACAGTAGTATTACCATCAGGCATTTTTAAAACTCTCAGAATACGAGCCACTACACCTACTCCATTAATGTCTTTTAAAGATGGATTCTCAATACTTTCTTCTTTTTGAGAAACTACGCCTATTGTTTTATTACCATTATTAGCCTCATTAAGAAGTTTTATTGATTTATCTCTACCAGCTGTAATAGGAATAACAACACCAGGAAATAACACTGTATTTCTTAAAGGTAAAATTGGTAATATATCAGGTAAATCTTCTTTAGCTATTTCTTCTTCATCTTCTGGGGTCATTAGAGGAATCAATTCTGCGTCTTCATCTATTCCTTGAAATGACAAACTGTCAAGTGTTGTAAATTTGGTTTTCGTCATAAGTATATATCAAAAGTCATTTTGTCATCACAACAAAACTACATTCTTTTTTTTAATTCATTTAAACTAGTTAAAACCTTATAAATCCTAATGATAGAAAGGGTTTATTATAGGTTCTTAATTTACATTTCAATTGTTATGCCATAAGTTCTAAAAAAAATATTCTAAAACTGTAACAAAGTATAGCAATGCATATCTTTATATAAAAGTAAATTATATTTTTTGTCACTAAGCGAATTAAATACAGAACAACTAATAGCTAAATGTCGAGAGCAAGATCAAAATGCGCAGCTCGAAACATATAACCGATACTATAAAGCAATGTATAATACGGCATTGAGAATCATAAAAGATACTGTAAAAGCAGAAGATATTATGCAAGAAGCATTTTTGACAGCATTTACAAAATTAGCAATGCTAGAAAATAATGCTATGTTTGGTGCTTGGTTAAAAAGGATAGTAATCAACGCTAGTTTAACAGAATCTCGTAAAAGAGATATCCATCGCGAAGTAGCTATAGAAACTATTGAATATACGCTTACAGAAGGTAATGGAATTATAGAAGAAGATTTAGCAGCCATAAAAGTAAACACTGTAATAAATACATTAAAACAGTTAAAAGATAGTTATAGCACTGCATTATCACTACACTATATAGAAGGATATGATTATGAAGAAATCTGTCAGATTATGGATATCTCATATTCTAATTGCCGAACACTTATTTCACGTGCAAAAGAAAGTTTACGAAAAAAATTACAACCTGTATGAAAACGAATGAAATAGAAAAGGTGTTTGAACACATGAAAGGAAAATTAGACATACATGAACCCTCTAATGATCATAAAGTAAAGTTTTTAGAAAAATTACAACAACAAAATAAAGTTGTAACAGTACAACAACCTAAAAAAATAAACTGGTATAAATCATTAGCAATAGCAGCTTCAATTGCACTATTGTTAGGAATAACAGTAATGACATATACTTTTAATCCAAAACAAGAGACAGAACTAGCTAATGTTTCTTTGCAAATGCAAGAAACTCAAAGTTTTTTCACCTCTGCCATTCAGGCGCAACTTGAAGAAATTGATAAGGCTTCATCTACAGAAACTAGAGAATTGGTATTAGATGCAATGAATCAATTAAAAAAATTAGAATCTGATTATGAAACACTAAAAAAAGATCTTTTTCATAGTGGAAATGATAAACGTGTAATTAGTGCCATGATTAAAAATTTTCAAAAACGTGCTACCTTATTAGAAGAAGTACTTGAAAAAATGAATACTATTAATGAATTTAAATTACCGAAAAATGAAAACCAAATACTATAATATAATACTCTTACTTCTAATTTCTACTACAATATTTGCTAATAATGGAAACCTAAAAGGGAAATATACAAAAGAAAAAACGTTGAAAAAAAATTTTGTAGTCACTCCTAATGCATTATTAAAAATTAATAATGATTATGGAAACCTTGATATTACTTCTTGGAATGAGGATAGAATTGCTATAGAAGTTAACATTAAAGTAAGTGGTAATAATGAAGAAAGAACTCTTAAAAAACTAGAATCTATAGATGTAGAATTTAGCTCCTCTCCACAACTGGTAAGTGCTAAAACTATTTTTAATAAAAGTAATAGCTCTTGGTGGGACAAATGGACTAACTGGAATGAAGGTGTAAACATGAAAATCAATTATACGATCAAGATGCCAATAACTAATCATATAGATCTTAATAATGATTACGGGAGTATTACTCTTGATAAGATAAAAGGTAATGCAAAAATTAATTGTGATTATGGGCAAATTATTTTAGGAGAATTATTAGGTGACAACAACTATATCAATATCGATTATACCAATAATAGCACAATAGCATATATAAAAAATGGTAAAATTAATGCTGACTACTCTAATTTTGAGGTAGCTAATAGCGAACATATAGATCTTATTGCAGATTATACACAATCTAAATTTAAATCTATAAATACTATAAATTATAACTGTGATTATGGTGGGATTCGTATAGAAAATGGAACTAAAATAACTGGAGATTCTGATTATGTAAATACTAAAATCGGAAATGTATCTAAAGAATTAAGTATAAACTCTGATTATGGATCTATCGATATTCGCTCTTTGCAACCATCTTTTAAAAATGTAACTATAAAAACAGATTATACAGGTCTTACTATTGGATATGAAAATGAATGCACTTTTGATTTTGCTATTAAAAATTCTTATGGAGGTATCAAACTAGATGAAAGTATCAATATCAAAACAAAATATATCAAGGGTTCTAAAAAAGATTACCTAGGGCATTATGGTAATAATACTAGTGGAAATACAATTAACATTACTTCTAGTTACGGGGGAATTAAATTAAGAAAAAATTAATAGCATTAAGAAATCTTAAGCACATCCATCATCCATAGAATTAGTCATTTTCCTTTGTAGAAATAACTATTAACAAATACAACTGTTTATTAATTTACAATATAATGTTACTTAATATAAGAGTTATTTACATTTATAAATCTGTATAGCCCTTAAAAAGATATTAAAGAGTATATATAAAATATCATAAAATTATATGATTATCAGTCAAATTACGTTAATAAATCAATACAAAAATAAAAGTTAGTGCTTATTTAACTATATTAGTTTCTCGCCATTTGTCAGAATTTAATATTTTATAAAATGCATTTACACTACTTTATTGCTTTTTTCTTCTTTTTTATTGGCAATTCATATAGTTTTCAGCAAAAAAAGGAGTTCTTAGAAAAAAATCAAATAGAAACAACTTTAGATTCTATAGAATATTGGATAGAAAATGATTATCTAAAAAATGCTATGGAGATAATTGATAGCACTGAAAGAATAGTTTTAGATAGTAATAATGATAAATATATTGCCCGTATATATCGATTAAAAAGTGCATTATCTCTTTATCTGAGTGAAATAGATGAGTTTAAATCATACCTAGATAAAGCATCTGACTGGCAGAAAAAAGTTAATGATCAATATGGAGCTATCTTTATAAATAACCTCAAAGGAATATATCATGTTGCAATCGAAAATGATTTAGATCAAGCTATTATATACTATACTAAAGCAATTGATCTAGGGAAAAATATTAAAGATGAACAAAAAATGATTGATATTTATTACAATCTTTCAAGTTCTTACTACACAAAAAAGGATTGGGAATCCTGTTATACTACTTCTTTAAAAGGAATTTATCTAGCAAAAAAATATCAAAAAAACTCTAGATTGATGCGACTTTATTATTTCTGTGGCATGTCTAGTGCCAATCTTAAAGAATATGATACTGCTATTGAAATTTTAGAGAGAGCAAGTAAAATCCCAACAATAAAAAATGGTCCTACAAAAATCTCTTATACTCCTATATCACCTATATACCTAGAAGGGCTCGCCCGTGTATATGGACAAAAAAATCAGCATGAAATCTCTAATTCTTATTATAGAAAATATACATCTATATTATCTAAGACGTATAAAGATTTTCTAGATAAATACACTAATAGCCTAAAATACTATAAAGACGTACAAATAAAAGAAAGCGAAAATGAAAAAATCCGTATAGAAAATGAATATCAAAAAAAACAATTAATACTTAATAACTACCTGATACTAGCTGGAACAGCTATCATTTTAGCACTAATTTTTGTAGTTTTCTTACAATACAACAACTCAAAACTCAAAACAGAAAACAACAATTTATTAAAACAAAAAAACGATGAGCTCTTTAATGCAAAAAAAGAAATAGAAGATGCTTATAACCAAAAAATACTATTTATAAATAATATAACTCATGAACTTAGAACTCCTCTACATGCAGTTACAGGAATATCTCATTTATTAAACAGCGAAAAATCTACTCCAGAAGAACAAAAAAAACAAATAAAAATGTTACAGTTCTCAGGAAGGTATCTATTAAGATATATTAATGACATTATAGAAATGAATACATCAGGTAGCTATAATGAAGCTATATTAAAAAAAGGAGATTTTAATCTTACCTCCCTAATAAATGATATTAAAGAGTCTATTGATTTTTTTATTATAGAAAAAAACAACAATACTTTTAGATTTTCTGCTAATGATAATTTACCACAGAATCTCATAGGAGATCCCGAATGTTTATCCCGAATAATAATCAGTTTAATGTCCGGAGTTTCGGATTATTTAAATAACGAAGAAATATGGTTTTCGGTAAAAAATCTAGGAATAGAAAATTCTAAAAACAAAGTTTTATTCTCTTTAAAAAATAAAAAGACACAATTTTCTGATAAAAAATTAAATGAGTTAAGGTATCTACTAAAAGAAAAAGATCCTTCTATTATTTTTAAAGCTATATCAGATAAAAATAGTAATACATCTTTAAAATTTTTAGTAACTAATAAGCTATTATATAAATATCATAGTCATTTACGAATCAACTCTAAAGAAAAAGGGATGGTTTTTGATTTTGAAATAGCTTTTGATGTAGAACCGAATAAAAATATAGAAGTTTATGAAAAGGAGGAAACAGATAAAAGTAACATACGTATTCTAATTGTAGAAGATGATAAAGTCAACCAGCTAATTGTATACAAAATTATTACAGGATTTGGTTATGCTTGTGAAATAGCTTCTGATGGGTATGAGGCAATAAAGAAAAATAAGAAAAATCAATATGATCTTATTTTTATGGATATAATGATGGATGGTATAGATGGCTTTGAAACAACTCGTAGGATTAGAAAATTAGGTATCAAATCACCTATTATTGCTCTTACCGCAATTTCTGAATCTGAAAACAAACATTTTTTTAACGAAGTAGGTATCTTACGAATCGTAAATAAGCCTTTTGAACCTAAAATGCTTTTAAAAGAAATTGAAAATTCACTAGTATAAATATAAAATTATATATACTTACTTAAGTTCAATAATCACAAACTCTATCAAAAAAAAGACTGTCAAAATATTTTGACAGTCTTTTTTTTATAACATATATTATATTTATTCTCCCATTGCCTCTGCTATGGCAGCAGACATACGTTTATATGTTCCATTTTCTAATCTTTCTCGTATCGCAGAAAATGCATTTAATGTTTCTTCTATATCTTCCATAGTATGAGAAGCTGTAGGGATTAATCGTAATAATATTAACCCTTTAGGTATTACTGGATATACTACAATAGAACAAAAAATCCCATGATTTTCTCTAAGATCTTTTACTAAAGCCATAGCTTCTGGAATACTTCCTTTTAAATATACTGGTGTTACACAACTTTGTGTAGTACCTAAATCAAAACCTCGTTCTTTTAAGCCATTTTGTAATGCATTAACATTATCCCATAGTTTAGCTTTTAATTCTGGCATTGTTCTAAGCATATCTAAACGCTTAAGAGCCCCTACAACAAGTTGCATCTGAAGAGATTTAGCAAACATCTGAGAGCGGAGGTTGTACTTTAAATAATCTATAATCTCCTTATCTGCTGCTATAAATGCTCCTGTACTCGCCATAGATTTAGCAAATGTGGCAAAATATACATCTATCTGATCTTGGATACCTTGCTCCTCTCCTGTACCTGCTCCAGTTGCTCCTAATGTCCCAAATCCATGAGCATCATCAACAAATAATCTAAAATTATATTTTTCTTTTAACTCTACAATCTCTTTTAATCTTCCTTGTTCACCACGCATACCAAAAACACCCTCAGAAATCAATAAAATCCCTCCTCCTGTTTTTTCTGCCATTTTTGTGGCTCTCATCAAGTTTTTATCAATACTTTCTATATTATTATGCCTATACGTATAACGTTGTCCTTGGTGTAGTCGAACTCCATCTATAATACAAGCATGCGCATCTACATCATATACGATAATATCATCTTTACTTACCAGTGCATCTATTGTAGACACCATTCCTTGATACCCAAAATTTAATAGATATGATGCTTCTTTATTAACAAATTTTGCTAATTCATCTTGTAATTGCTCATGTAAATCTGTATGCCCGCTCATCATTCTAGCTCCCATTGGATATGCAGAACCATAGGCTTTAGCTGCTTCGGCATCTACTTTACGAATTTCTTCTTTATTGGCTAGTCCCAAATAGTCATTGATACTCCAGGTAATAACTTCTCTGCCTTGAAACCTCATTCTATTTGATATAGGACCTTCTAACTTAGGAAAAACAAAATATCCTTCTGCTCGATCTGCCCATTTTCCTAATGGTCCTTTGTCTTTATAAATTTTATCAAATAAATCTCTCATTTATCAAAAAATTGTTTCTTATAAGTGTGCGAAAATACGTAAAATTGATTTGATGACATAATTATATCTTGTTTGACTTTTAGAAAGTTCTATTTTAACAAAAGAAAAACTTATAACAAATAATTTTGCATCTATTATGTTAAAAAAGAATCGAAATCAAAAACTATTAACCAAAAAAAAGTTCAGTAAGCGTTAGCTTTTTGAACTTTTTTTTATAATTATCATAATAACTATATCTTTTTTTTAGAAATAGTCATTATTTGTTTTCTATTTTATGAATTGTACATCTGTAGCATCAATTTCATTCTTACTATCAAAAAAGCCTTGCTCTGACATCCAATCATCACTAAATACCTTACTCATATATCTTGATCCATGATCAGGAAGAATTACAATAACATTACTATCACTATCAAATTCTCCTTGTTCGGCAAGCTGTTTTATTCCTTGTAAGGCTGCTCCACTTGTATATCCTAAAAACATACCTTCTTTCTTAACTAACTCTCTAGCAGTGTGAGCACTATCTTCGTCACTTACTTTTTCAAACTTATCAATAACATCAAAATCTGTTGCTGATGGAATGAGGTTTTTCCCTAAACCTTCTATTCTATATGGATAAATCTCATCTTTATCTAATTCTCTTGTTTCATGATACTTTTTTAGAACAGAACCATAAGCATCAATTCCTAAAACGCGTATATCCTTATTTTTTTCCTTTAAGTATCTAGCAGTACCCGAAATAGTTCCTCCTGTTCCACAGCATGCTATAAAATGGGTAAGCTTACCATTAGTTTGATTCCAAATTTCTGGTCCTGTAGAATTATAATGTGCATCAATATTTAATTCATTAAAATATTGATTTATGTATACCGATCCTTTTGTTTCTTCATGAAGTCTTTTTGCCACCTGATAGTAAGACCTTGGGTCATCTGCACTTACATGTGCTGGACACACATATACTTTGGCTCCCATATTTTTCAACATTGCGATCTTATCCTTTGAAGATTTAGAACTGACTGCAAGAATACATTCATAACCTTTTATTACACTCACCATTGCTAGACTAAAACCAGTATTACCACTAGTTGTTTCTATAATAGTATCTCCTGGCTTAAGAATGCCTTTTTTTTCAGCTTGTTCTATAATGTAAAGTGCTATTCTATCTTTAGTGGAGTGTCCTGGATTAAAAGATTCTATTTTAGCATAATAATTACCAGGAAAACCTTTCATTATTCTATTTAGCTTTACTAAAGGAGTATCGCCAATAAGCTCTAAAATATTATTATAAGCTTTAATATCTTCTCTCATATAGTTACTTATGTTTTACAGATTTATGAGATCATAAACTCACTAACTGCTACAAAAACGGTACGAAGTTACACTATTTTTTTTAATTACTCTTCTATACGTTCTAAATCTAATAAAAATGCATATTCTTCTGCTACTTCTTTAAGAGCCTCAAACCTCCCCGAAGCTCCTCCATGACCAGTTTCCATATTAGTTTGTAATAACAATATATTATCATCAGTCTTTAATTCTCTAAGCTTGGCTACCCATTTTGCAGGTTCCCAATATTGTACTTGAGAATCGTGTAACCCTGTAGTCACCAGCATGTTTGGATATTCTTGCGGAACTACATTATCATAAGGAGAATAGGATTTCATATAGGTATAATATTTCTCATCATTAGGATTTCCCCACTCGTCATACTCTCCTGTTGTTAGAGGAATACTATCATCTAGCATTGTAGTAATTACATCTACAAAAGGTACCGAAGCTACTACTCCATTATACAATTCTGGAGCCATATTAACTATTGCTCCCATCAATAGACCTCCCGCAGAACCTCCCATAGCGTATAAATGATCTGAAGAAGTATATCCTTGTTCTATAAGAAACTTGGAACATGCTATGAAATCAGTAAATGTATTTTTCTTTTTAAGTAGTTTCCCTTCGTCATACCAAGATCTTCCTAAATACTCACTACCTCGTATATGTGCTATTGCATATATAAAACCTCTATCTAGCAAACTTAATCTTACTGTAGAGAAATATGGATCTATTGTTGATCCATATGATCCATAGCCATATTGTAACAATGGATTTTTACCATCTTTTTTGATTCCTTTTTTATACACTAAAGAAACAGGTATTTTTGCACCATCTTCTGCTATTGCCCATACTCTTTCTGATATATAATTATTCTTATCAAATTCACCTCCGAGTACTTCTTGTTCCTTTTTTATTTCTTTTTCCTTCGTTTCCATATCAAAATCGATTACAGAATTAGGAGTTGTTAAAGAATTATAGGAATATCTAAGAAGTTTAGTATCAAAATCTGGATTAGTACTTACATAAGCCGTATAGGTCTCATTATCAAATGGGAGATAATAATCTGCAGTACCGTCCCATCTTTTTATATTAATTTTATTAAGTCCATTATCTCGCTCACTAATCACTAAGTAATCTTTAAATATTTCTACATCTTCAAGCAATACATGTTCTCGATGTGGTATAACATCTTTCCAGTTTTCTTTGACTGTATTACCTTCAGAAACCTTCATTAGCTTAAAGTTAGTGGCTTTATCCGCATTCGTCAATACATAAAAAGAATCTTCATAATGTGCTATACCATAATCTAGCCCTCTTATTCTTGGTTGAAAAACTGTAAACTCGCCTGTAGGATCGTCAGCTCTTAAAATTCTATATTCAGAAGTAAGTGTACTACTAGATCCAATAACTATATATTTTTTTGATTTAGTTTTATAAACAAATGTGTGAAAAGTATCATCTACTTCATTAAAAACTTCTACATCTTCTGATACTGGGGTTCCTAAGGTATGTCTAAAAATCTTATCTGAACGTAATGTTTCATCGTCTTTAGTAGTATAAAACAAAGTCTTACTATCTGCTGCCCATGTACTTCCTCCTGTAGTAGTTTCTATTGTTTCTGGATATACAACTCCTGTCTCTAGGTTTTTTATTCGTATTGTGTACTTACGCCTACTAATTGTATCTACACCAAATGCTACAAGTTTATTATCTGGGCTAATATTAAGTCCTGATAGCTTAAAATAGCTATGCCCTTCTGCCTCTATATTACAATCAAAAATAATTTCTTCCTTGGCATCTAAAGTTTCTTTTTTTCTAGAATATATAGGGTAATCTTTTCCTTTTTCATAACGAGTTAAGTACCAATACCCATTTAGTTTATATGGAACCGAAGAATCATCTTCTTTTATACGACTCTTCATTTCTTCAAAAAGAACTTTCTGAAATCCTTTTGTATGAGCAGTCATCTTATCATTATAATCATTTTCACGCTCTAAATAGTCAATTACTTCTGGGTTTTCTCGATCATTTAGCCAAAAATAATTATCAACACGTAGATCATTATGTTTTTTGAGATTTGTTGGTTTTTTATCAGCAATAGGAGTTTGAACTTTAGTATTCAATGTCGTCATGGTCTTATTTTTACACGAAGCTGTAAAAATAAGAGATATTAAGAATATAATATAACGTGTTTTCATAATAATCTTGTTAGTTTATTAACAACCAAAATACTAATTTTGTTTTTATAAATTTTAAAAAATATACTATGTTTGGAGACATGATGGGAATGATGGGTAAATTAAAAGAAACTCAGCAAAAAGTAGAAGAAACTAAAAAAAGGTTAACTACTATTATTGTAGATCAAGAAAGTCCTGATGGTTTATTAAAAATCTCACTAACCGCAAATCGAGAAATCAAAAATATCACTATAGCTGATCAATTGCTAGAAGATAAAGAACAGTTAGAGGATTATCTAGTTTTAACTTTAAATAAAGCTATTGCTAAAGCTACGCATGTTAATGAAACAGAATTAGCTGCTGTAGCTAAGGAGGGTATGCCTAATATCCCTGGGTTAGATAAATTTATGGAATAATTATTGTTTAATAAAAAAGTAAAAAATATAATGAACAAAATTTTTATAATTTTTAGTTTTTTAAGTTGTATCGGTTTTTCTCAGGAAACTCAAAAAGAAGATATATGGTTATATGATTTAGAATTAGCTAAACAAGAAGCTAAAATTGGTAAAAAATCAATTCTATTATATTTTAGTGGAAGTGATTGGTGTGCGCCCTGTAAGATGTTAAAAGAAGATTTTTTTGATCATAAAAAATTTAAAAATTATAAAAATTCTTTTGTTCCACTTTTTATCGATATTCCTAGAAATAAGGATCTTCTTACGGATAAGCAAAAAAAACATAATAATGAATTATTAAACAAATATAATAAGAACAAGTCTTTTCCTTTACTTATTGTTTTATCTCCAAAAGGTAAAATTCTTGATAAAATATCTGGTTATAGTTCTCTTAGAGATCCTAAGTTTCATTTTGAATTATTAGATAAATTTTCTAAATAAAAAAATAAAGAGGTTGTGCTTATTAGTACAACCTCTTTGTATTTAGACTATCCTTACTTTTTTATTGAATTAATCTAAATTCTGTTCTTCGATTAGCTGCATGCTCTCTTTCTGTACATGTTACACCATCTGCACATCTATTTTTAAGTCTTGATTCTCCGTATCCATTAGCTACTAAACGGCTTGAATTAACTCCTTTAGAAATTAAGTATGTTACCACCGATTGAGCTCTTCGGTCTGATAAATCCTTATTACTAGTCTTAGATCCTCTCGCATCAGTATGAGAAGCTATTTCCATTTTAGCCCCAGCATTATTTGCTAATACAGGCATTAATCTTGTGTCTATTAAACTTTTTGCTTTAGAAGTTAAAGTAGCACTCCCTAAATTCCAATTAATTGGTAAAGCAGAATATTCTACAAGAGAGCACTCTACTTCTTTCCATGTAGTTAAACCTCCTTTTTGGGTCAATACTTCTTTAGTAACATCTTCAAATGTAGCTGGGATTATTTCTTCTTCTGTATATGCATCTTTAACAAGAACTGTCTTAGTTATTGTTCCATATTCTGCAGGAATAACTTCTTCAATAATTTTTGCTGGTTCGACAACAACTCTCTTTGTATAAGTTCCATTTTGTTCTGATATAGGACTGCTTTGTGTTGATGCATCTGAGCTTAATGTTTTTACAGGAATAGTTGTAAATTCTGCAGGGTATCCCTTATAACACCAGTAACGACAATCATCTGGGTTTCCTGAAGCACAATCAGGAGCTGGTGCACCTAACTCCCATTGAGCAAAAGCGGGCTTTATTTCTACTGTTTCAGAATCATTCCCTAATTTTGCTGAAATAACTTTTAATGCAGAAGCTTTCTGTTTTTTTATAAAAGTTACTGTTGTAGTTTTATATTTTGCAGGAACAACTTTTATTTTTTTTGACTCTTCTTTAATAATTACTTTCTCAGTAATCGTCTTATATTGAGCAGGGAAAGTTTTAAGTTTTTTATACTCTGGAGTAATTTTTACTTGTATTGTTTTATTTTCATAAACATCTGGAGTGGTGCAACGAACATAGCATTTTCCTGGTTTTGGGTTTTCTGGCAAGTCTTGCTGAGCATACAAATTAGCTCCCAAAAAAATTAGGATTGCTCCTAAAGTAATCTTTTTCATAGTTAAAAGGTTTTAAGTTAAATTTATGTGAATTTACTGAATTTAACATTTAATTACGAAATTATATAGTTTTAAAATAAAATGTTTTTTGCGTACATTAAAGAGTTTTATTTTTTCGATAATTTGTAATTTTAATCGATAAAATACCTAGTGATTTTATAATTATAAGAATACTCTAGGTTTTTGTTTTTTCCATTTAATTATATATTTTTAGCAAAAGCGAAAAAATTAATTAAAAACCTTATAGTATGTTTGAACTCAAAAATAAAGAAGGGTCTAGTTATCATTTTACTTTAAAAGCAAAAAATGGGCAAGTAATCTTAAGTAGTGAAGTTTACAATAGTAAATCAGCAGCAGAAAATGGAATATCTTCAATTAAGAAAAATGCTTCTGATGATAATAAATATGAACGAAAAACTGCAAAAAACGGAAAATTCTATTTTAATCTAAAGGCTGGTAACGGGCAAGTAATAGGTAGTAGTCAAATGTATACTTCTGAGTCAGGGATGGAAAATGGAATCAATTCTGTTAAAGAAAATGCTCCTGATGCTAGCACAAAAGAAATTTAATTTTTAAGAAAAGGAAAAAATCTTTAAAAACTATATTTTATAGACAAGGCTCTACATTTGATAGAGCTTTGTTAATTTATTTTTTTCGTAAAATATTAAAAATATTCGTTGTTTAATATATCTAAAAAATATTCATGCATTTCTTGAGTATAGTCTAAATGTGTAACAAACCTTAGTTTTCCTTGCCCCATACTGTAAAAGTGGCAATTTTTTGTAGCCATTTTGGATATAAAATTCATTTCATCTCCATTTATCTTAAAAATAATGATATTCGTATCTATAGGTTCTACTGATTCTACAAAATGTAAGTTTTCTAAAACTTTGCCTATTTCTTTAGCTCTTCTATGATCTTCTGCTAGCCTCGTAATATGATGCTCTAGTGCATATAATCCTGCGGCAGCCAAGTATCCAACCTGACGCATCCCTCCTCCTAAAATTTTTCTTATTCGAATTGCCTTTTCCATAATTGCAGCATCTCCTACTAGAACAGATCCTATTGGTGCTCCTAACCCTTTACTTAAACATACAGAAATCGTGTCAAAAACCTCTCCATATTGTTTAGCTTTCTCTCCTCTTGCTACTAAGGCATTCCATAACCTTGCACCATCTAGATGATACCCTAAATTATGATCGTTACATACTTGTTTTATTTTTTTGATCTCTTCAAAATCATAACAGGCTCCTCCTCCTTTATTAGTTGTATTCTCTATGCACACCAAACTAGTCAGCGGACTGTGATAAAAATCCGGAGGATTAACCGCTTCTTTTACCTGAGATGCAGTAAGCATACCTCTATGACCATTTAATAATTTACACGAGACTCCACTATTAAAAGATACTCCTCCCCCTTCATAATTATACACATGAGCATAGTGATCTGCTATTAATTGTTCCCCTGGTTGTGTATGAAGTTTTATAGCTGCTTGATTCGCCATACTACCTGATGGAAAAAATAAAGCACTATCCTTACCAAACATATCTGCTATCTTTTCCTCCAATACATTCACAGAAAGATCTTCTTTATATACATCATCCCCTACCTCAGCACTCATCATAGCAGCTAACATTTGGGAAGTAGGTTTTGTTATCGTATCACTTCTAAGATCTATTTTCATATTACTTCTAAATATTCTGTTTTATAGTATAATCAACTGAACTGATAAAAATAATCTATTTTAGCAGACGTTATTCATTTATCATCCAAAAAATGGATCTTTTGATATAAAGTTTTATTATGTTTAAATTCTTTTGTTTTTTACCACTACTTCTTTTTACATATTCTTCTTTAATAGCTCAGGTCGAAACCGATTCTTTACAACAAAAGTCATACGATGAGCTTCTAAATTTATATAATCATTACTATGAAACAGATTCATACCTATCAAAAAAAATGATTATTAAATATTTAAAAAAAGCAAAAAAAAACAGAGACACTTTTCATATTGCCGAAGCCTATTATCATTTGTATAATACTACAGATAACCAGTACAAATTAAACTATGCGGATAGTATTATTGATCTCACTAAATTTACACAAAACAAAGATTTTCCGGCAAGAGGTTATTTTAGAAAGGCTCAATTTTTCTTATTCGAAAAAAGAGATATTAAACAAGCATTACTTTTTTTAAATACATCTCGAGAACTTGCCAAAAAAAATTCTAATACAAAACTATTATATAGAATCGAATATTATATTGGGATTATACAAAGCGAACACCTCGATGAGAAAGAAAAAGCAATACAAATTTTTAAAAAATGTGCCAATTTTTATCACAATAAAACTGAAGGCAAATATGCTTCTAGATACTTATACACATTATATGCTATAGCAGAAACCTATATTGGGCTTAAAAAATATGATTCTGCTACATATTATAATATGAGTGGCTACGATAAAGCTTTTAAAAGCACAAACCCTAATCTAAATTCAATAAAAACATACTTCACTCTTTGTGAAGGTATTAATCAATACAACCAAGAGAACTACGCTGCTACTATAGATAGTATTGATATAGCTCTACCAAAAATAGTAGAGGATAAAGATAAATCCAATACTATCGACAGTTATTTCTATTTAGGGAAATCATATTATAATCTTAATAATAAAGAAAAAGCAATCTTCTATTTTAAAAAAACAGATTCTATACTCGAAACTTTAAATTCTATCCCTCAATATAAACATATAAAAACGTATGAGTATTTAAAAGAATATTACAAAAAGATTGATGATATACAAAATCAAAATATATATCTAAATAAGCTAAACTCTGTTCTTGATCAGTATTTAAAAGATCGAGTTTTTATTAGCAGAAAAGTAAAAGAAGATTATGATATTCCTCTTTTATTAGAGGAACAAGAAAAACTTATTAAAAAATTAAATAAAAAAGAAGAAACCTATATCTCTAGTATAATCTTATTAGGTATCATATTAATAATATCAATTGGTCTGATATATTATCAGTATAGAAAAAAAAGAGTATATCGTTCTCGTTTTGAAAAATTAATAAAAAAACAAACTACTATAATCAAAACAACTAATGATATTAAAGTTGTCTCTTCTGATAAAACAATACAAGTACCTGAAAAACATATTACAGATATTATAACTAAATTAAAAGAGTTCGAAACTCAACAACGTTATCTTACACCTGGCATTAGTTCACAATCATTAGCTAATGAAATGAATACTAATGTCAAATATTTATCTAGAGTGATTAATCATTATAAAAATAAAACATTTACATCTTACCTAAATGAATTACGAGTTACTTACGCCATAAATGAGTTAAAAGAAAATCAAACTCTTCGTAAATATACTATTAAAGCAATTGCTCATGAAATGGGATACAAGAGTGCTGAAACATTTTCTAATGCTTTTTATAGACAAGTAGGGATCAAACCTTCATACTATATAAAAAATATTGAAAAAACAGATAAAGTGTAATAACCTAGAAAAAAGAATCTTAAAATTTTATAGAAACACGAAATTCCAGAATTTCGATTAGCAACCTATAAATCTCCATAGTAAAGCTTTCTGTTTTTTATACTTTGCACCTCATTAATTCTTAACTTTAAAAAAGTCATAATGAAAAAACATCCAAAAAAATTAACACTTAAAAAACTAAAAATTTCTAAACTTAATCAGCTAAATACAATATTTGGTGGTGGAGAACCTATAAGAGGAACAAGATCTGATAATGCTATCAATAGTAGTTGTATTTCTATGAATAATTGTACAATAAAACCAAACAATCCTTTTACAAGACCTAATAGAGGTATTTAATTAATAAAAAAGTAAATTATACTCCTAACGCTTTATATTAAAAAATCATTAGGGGTATTTTTTTAAGAAACGAAAGCATTTATAAAGAAACATGTGTGTTTTCAGAATCCAAAACATCTATTAATTGGGATAGTATCAAAAAGTTACATCCTCGATATTTTTTGTGACACACTTAATGAGATAATATCATTCTTGACACTATCTGATATTTTACTTGCATATTTCACAAAATAACATTGTGTCTATTTTTTCTTCATTAAACCGCCACAGCAACACTGGGCATATTAACCTCTGTAAGTTCTCTATTCTGTAATGCTAATACTTGATCCGCCATAGCAATAGTATCTGGTCTATGCGCTACAATAATTCTGGTAATATTTAATTTTTTTACGGTATCATTAACTACAGATTCTAATCCTACATCTAGATGTGAGGTGGCTTCATCCAAAAATAATATTTTTGGTTTCTTATATAGTGCTCTAGCTAATAACAATCGCTGTTTTTGCCCTCCAGACAAACTACTCCCCATATCACCTATTAGTGTATGATACCCCATAGGCATTACGATAATATCTTGATGTATCGCTGCCATCTGTGCACATTGTTCTATCCATTGCTGATCAAACTCTGGGTCAAAAAAACAAATGTTATCTGCTATACTTCCTGATAATAACTGATCACTCTGCATTACTGTACCAATTAAGTTTCGATACGACCGCAGCCCTACCTTACGTACATCATATCCATCTATTTGTATAGAACCTGTTTCTGGGGTAAGTAGTCCTAGCATTATTTTCATTAAAGTAGTTTTTCCACAACCTGAAGTGCCTATTATTGCCACAGAAGTTCCTTGCGCAATTGTATAGTTAAGATTTTTAAACAAATAAGGTTCGTTATCAGAGTATCTAAAACTAATATTTTCTAAACTAAGTTCTCCTTTTACTTGTAGTAATTGTCTCTGACTATCAATATCTTTTTCTTGTTGGGTAAGAATAATATCGCCCAAGCGTTCCATATGTAAAGAAAGCATTTTAAATTGTATGAATTTATTAACCAATGCAGAAGCTTTTTCTGTAAACTGACTTTTATAAGACATAAAAGCATACAGCATACCGATAGTCATCAAACTATCCATCACCAAAGAAGCTGCTAGATAAATTACTACAATATTTTCTACTCCAAATAAAAACCCATTAATAAAGGTATACCCTATGTCTAGTTTTCCTATCCGGATTCCGGTATTCATAGCATCTGCATAATAATTATGCCATACTGTTTGCCGTTGACTTTCATTACCAAATAATTTAACACTCTGGATACCTCGAACAGTTTCCATAAAATTAGAATTCTGCTTAGCATCCGCTACAATGGCTTCTTCTTTTAATTGTCTGTAAGGTCTATACAAAACGAGTCTTACTATACTATACAATGCTACTGCCACTACTACAATAAACCCTAGTGTACTACTATATATAAACATCATCACTAGGAGTCCTATCGCCATAATACCATCTACAATTGCTTCGATAAGCCCTGTAGTCAATAATTGCTTTACATCTTCTAATGACCCAAATCTAGAAATGATATCCCCTATGTGTCTTTTTTCAAAATAATCAATTGGCAATTTTAGCAAGTGCCGTAATAAGTTAGCTGCCATCTGGATATTAAGCTGTGTACTCATATACAGGATCACTACTCCTCGTAGTGCGGTTACAGCCAGACTAATAATTTTCATCAAACCAAAACCTAGTGCTAATATCAATAATAAATCAAAATCTCTACTGATGATAACATCATCAACTGCTAATTGCATATAAAAAGGTGATGCAATAGCAAAAACCTGTAGCAATAAGGATAATACTAAGATTTGTATCAATATTCTTTTTAACCCTGTGATTCTACTCCAAAAATCAGAGAGCTTTGCTTTTTTTATATCTTTTTCGGGTTTAAAGTCCGGTGTTGGAGTTAGTTCTAGAGCTACCCCAGTAAAATGTTTTGAGACCTCAGCCAGTTTTAGTGTTCGGACTCCAACTGCTGGATCATGAATCGTAACTTTATTCCCTTTTACAGATTTAAGCACTACAAAATGGTTCAGATCCCAATGTAGTATACAAGGTTTCTTTAATTGAGAAAGCTCTTCGAGTTCTAAGCGTAATGGTCTGGAACTAAACTGTAAACTATCAGCCAATTTAATCAATCCCTGTAATGTAGCTCCTTTGGAAGATATAGAAAACTTACGCCGTAATCCATTAAGATCTAATCGATGTCCATAATAATTAGCTACCATTGCTATAGAAGCTAATCCGCACTCTGCTACTTCTGTTTGTATGATAACGGGAACTCTTTTTTTCCAACCATACTGTAATAAATCGATAGGGTTTTCCATATTCTTATAATTTTCCTTTTAAACTATAAATTGGTTCTAACAACCATTCTCCTAAACTTCGTTCTTCTAAAATGATATCTGCTGCTATAGACATCCCTGACTGTAATGGGATTTTTTTACCATAAGCATTGATCGATTGTTCTCCCAAAGCTACTTTGACACGATATACAGGTTCTTTTATAGGCATTGGTATCGCTATCTCATTAGGCATAATTACAGTCTCTGCTATTTGTATAACTTTACCCTGATATAAACCATATCGCTGATAAGGGAAAGCATCATAACGAATCAATACTTCTTGTTTTTTTTTTATGAAACCAATAGCCCTAGATGGTAAAAATAATTCTGCATATAGGGTTGTATTTTCTGGGATAATGGTAAGCACTGGCACTATTGAAGATACCTGTTGCCCAATCGTAACTTGGCTAGATGTGATACGTCCATTAACTGGAGCTTTGATAGTATAGGATCTACTATTTTTTAATTCTATAAGACGTTCTTCTAGTTGTGTATATTGATTTTGTAATTCTTTTAAACGGTTGTTTTTTCGAAATGGAGATTGTTCTACTTGTTTCTGTGTGTTTGTAATTTCTGTTTTCTTACTAATTTGCATCCTTTTTGTGGCATTAAAAGATGCCTTAGTACTAAAATAAATGTTTCTTTTGTTACTAAGGTCATCATCAGAAACTAGCCCTCTTAATTTAAGTCCTTTATAGATATTCCATTGCTTTTTAGCAAGTTGTGTTTGTTCTTTTTGATTTTGTAATTGTTGATTGATTTGATAATACTCACTGGTATAATTCGTTAGAATTGCAGATAAGCGACTACCTTCACTATCTAGCACCAATGTTTCATCTTTTATTCGTTGTTGTAGGCTTATGATTTGATCTTCTAATCGATTGATTAATTGCTGATTAACACTAATACTATCTTTAGTTCCTCGTTCTGTAGTAATTTCTAACAAGTTTTGTCCTTTACTTACTTTTTGACCATCTGTGTTATGTTTTTGCTCAATAATTCCATTAAAAGGAGCATATACACGTACTACTCCTTTATCAGGTATTAAATAGCCTGTTACCATTTCCTTACGAGCAAATGTACCAAAAGCTAAAAAAGCCCCCACTATGAGTACGATCATTGTTATGGCTATTATAAATATCCAAAAAGACATTGGTCGTATTAACAGAACATCTCCTAATAACCGTTGTGTATTACTTTGTATCGCTTCTTTTCTAAATAGTGAGGAACTCATATGGTTTATTTTTTTATCTTGTTTTAAACGTTTTATTAGGACCTCCATTTACTACTGGAAAGCAAATACTTCGATCACTTTTTTCTATATTACAAGTCGGAATACAAGAATCCTTTACTCCTCCGGTAACTTGTCTTAATTGAAGATTAGAAATTGTGCTTTTTTTAAGACTCAGTTTTTTTTTATTGTTTTTCATAATGTCTAGTTTTTAAATTAAAAAATGAACAAACAAACTATCTATTTGTAAATAGATAGTTTGCTCATATTCATAACCAACTACTTCTGATTACATCCTTTTTTACTATGGATGTGCTTCGATTTAGCCGCTTGGTCTTGTGCTCCTGCAATAGCACCTGCTGTAACTGCTATTAAAGCAATATCAACAAGAACTGTAGCTATAATAATAGGTATTACACCTCCATTTACTTCCTCTACTTCATTGTTTTTTAAAACTCTCATATTTTTTATATTTTAAATTTTTGAATACAATTATTTTTTACAATCATGATTTCCTTCATGTATTCTTTGTGCTGCTTCACCTGCTACTTTTCCTACAGCATAACCTCCTGTTATAGCTGCACCAACTAGTGCTCCTACCGCAGCAACTGCTTTAACTAAAGGAGGAATAACCAATACTATTGGACCTCCTGATATAGAATCTATTTCTTCAATTTTTAAATTTCTCATTTTTGTAAATTTTAATTATTAAACTTATAATCAATTCTTAGATAAAATTGTATTACTCTGATTTACATGAATACCCAGTTGTAGAGACTGATTTTACATTTTCTTTACCTCCACAAGCTTTTATCGCTGTTTTTGTATTTGCCCTTATTGTTGCAATATCACCATCTCCTCCTCTTACATTTTGTACTTCTTTTACTTCTAAATTTTTCATTTTTGTAAATTTTAATTATTATAGAATATTACCTTCTGATTTCTACTTACATTCGTAACCTTTAGTTGTAACAGACTTAACATTTCCTTGTCCGCATGTTTCTTCTGCTATTTTTGTAATCTCCTTTATTGTGGCTACTTCTCCATCTCCACCTTTTACTTCTAATACTTCTTCAATTTTTAAATTTCTCATTTTGTAAATTTTAATTATTAAACTTATTTGTTTTATCAAAGCGCTTTGACATCAACAAACATAGAACAACAAGTAATTGAAAAACAAATGATTACACTCAGTATTCTGGAATTTCTATTGTTTTTCCAGAATTTCGAGTTTGTTTTTAAAGAAAAAATGAAAAGAAAATATTTTGTCTTTTTTTTTTGTAAAAAAATGATGCTTTTATTAAACTTAAAAATATCTTTTTGACTAGCTGATCATAAGAATTAAGGTTGTATTTCTCAAAAATGATGTTTTTGATTGTGATAAAATAGTCTTCGATATACTGTAGTACATATTATTTTATCCGAATGCAAATCAAAGTTCTTTGGATGTATTTCGTAACTGTTTAGATGCGAATGAATCTTCTTTGGATACGCTTCGCAACTGTTTAGATGCAATTCGTAATTTCTTTGATGCGAATGAATCTTCTTTAGATACGCTTCGCAACTGTTTGGATGCAGTTCATAATTTCTTTGATGCAGATAAACTTTCTTTAGATACGCTTCGCAACTGTTTGGATACAGTTCATAATTTCTTTGATGTAGATAAACCTTCTTTAGATACGCTTCACAACTATTTGGATGAAGTTCATAATTTCTTTGATGTAGATAAATCTTCTTTAGATACAGTTCATAATCACCTAAATTAAATGACTGTTATTGTTTTATAAAATTTTAAAAAAATCATGTTATAAAAAAAACGTCTGAAAATGAATTTTCAGACGTTTTACTATAAACCCTTAATATTAGTCAATTCATCAATTGATTGAGAATCTTGTTAATGTTTTAGTTTAAACACAATATACACAACTAGTAGGTGTATCAGAATAACAGGCACCTCCTCCTCCAACGGGCTGTTCTGAAGGGCGTTTTCCTATATTTAGAAATGGATTGTCGATATTTCCTCCTTTAATAGTACTTAATTGCGTGACATTCATTTTAGTAAGGCTTAACTTCTTTTTGTTTTTCATGATATATGATTTTAAATTAGATAAATATCAAGCGCTTTGATAGCAACAAACATAGTATAATCAACTTGTTTCATACAAATAGAAGTAGTTAGTATTCTGGAATTTCTATTGTTTTTCGAGAATTTCGAGTGTTATTTTCACAAAAAACTTAACGAATCAGTAAACACTCCTCCCACTTTGTATCAAAAGGAGCTAAATAAGAGATGATAGACAATCCAACTCCTGCCACTCCTTCTAATAAACTTATTTCCTTTTTCCATTCTTCGACTTTCGCTCCTCTCCATGCCATATAACCAGCATATCCTTGTTCATGTGTTGCCATAGTAAGTGCCTGCATAGCCCAAAAATCTGAAGCTTCTTTAAACACTGTTTCTTTTGTTTTTCTATATAAAAAATTATAGATAAGAAGTATTCCGTATGCTCCATGACATAATCCTGCATCCATAATACTTGCCTCTTCTAAATCTCTTCGCTTAGTAGAATGTTTTAAAACTATTATTGCTTCTTCATAAAGTTGTGGATCTTCCAACACTTCTCCTGCTCGTAACAAGGATATTCCAATTCCTAAATCTCCATAACACCAACCTAATCTAGATGTTTCTTCTGTTGTTTCTTTATCATTAACAACCCAACTAGGAAACATAGAAGTCACTGAATTATCTTTAAACTTACAACTTAATACATAACGTACAGTTTGTTCTAACAATTCCTGAACTACATCACGAAAATCATCATGCTTCACTACCCTAGAGAAGAAATTAATCATACTAGAAATTCCGTGAGATAAACTTAGGTTACATCCTCTAATCTCTTTTTCTTTTCTTAAATCAGATTCCCACCAAGTACCTCTCTCATCATTTTTAGAAGATTTTTTGAGTGCTAGAATTAACTCTTCTATATATAGTGCATATTCCTTTTTTAGTTTCTCTGAAGTCGTATTCTCATATCGTTTTAAAAAATAATATCCATACCCTATTGCTCCATGTAGAAAATCATAATTTTCTTCTTGTACAGCCCCTCGCATAGCTTCTAATAAATATGGATCCAAATCTGATGATAAAAAATCATCTTCTAACTCTACAAAATCTTCTTCTTTAAGAATTTCTAGTGCCCAACATGCCCCAGCTATTCCTACACAAAAAGTAGGATATGAAAAACCATCATTGATATACTCTACAATCTTAGTAATACTTTCTACCCCTTTATCTGCATGAATATCATCATCTAAAAATTTTGAATAATAAAATTGAAATAAAGCGATTCCTGAAACACCTGACAAAACCCCTACTTCATTATTCTCTGCATCTTCTGTATCTAAAATTTTACTTATTTCTTGTAATTTATTCCTTAACTGAAGTTGTATATCCATCTTGATTTCTTATATGATTATAGCTAATTATCTAAGAGCAAGCTCGCAAAGCATTCCTTTAAATTTAGAGGTTAGCCTCAGAGCATTAGAATCTCGTTTAATGAGTAAATATAAAAAGGAAATCAGTACTTCTTATAGTAACAGCAGTCTAAATTCTAGAATATATAGCAATGTAAATCAAAAATATGATCAAAAATCATCATTGTTTTCTAAAAATCACAGCTATAACTACCAATAGGTGAACCATCTGGGATTTTAGGAGTAATTATGAGTTTAAATTTTTCTGGGCTTTCTAAAAATGCAGTGATTTTATCCACAAAATGCTTGTTATATACATTATCTATACCTTCTTCTTTTGATTTTTTAAGAAAAATAGCTAAATCTTTAATTTTAGCATTTGCAATAGCATTAACTTGGGGATACACTTTTTTATGGACACTTAAATTCATTAAGTATTTTAGAATAGTAGTCCGTACCATATATTGAATCTCTTTATGATAACTATTTTTTATTTTAGTCTCAAAAGAAAATTTAAGCAATTGATCTATTGTTTCTACCAATCCTAATTGATTATGATCTAAACTCTTTTGTTGTACTAATCGCGATGCTCTTTCTGGATGTAATAATAAAGATAAACTCATATCACTTGCTGTAGTAGCTGCGCTTAATGCATCAAAACCAACACCAGTCTTTCCTTTAAAAGACTCTCTAGTCCTATTATACCCAAAAGCTCTTGGTGGAAATAGCTTTAATTTATTCTCAGGAATAGCCAAAACTTCAGGAGCTAATGTTTGTAAAACCTGTGTTAGTGCTTTTTTTTGTTTTTTGGGATCAACTGTCTCTATTATTGTTTGTTGATCTCCTTTAACCGCATAATTATAATTTAATCCTCCAATGAGTTTTACTGTAGCTTCTGTTTGATATCGATGAAAAAAATACAATGGGACAAAAACATCTTCCAAAACTGAATATGGCTCATCATTTCTAATATTATTTGCAGAAAAGTTACGTATAGCAACTTCCCTGATCTTCAATACATTCTCTAATTCTTCTGCCGCACTCTTACCATTATCCCATAAATGTGCTAATTCGTGTGCACCTCCTTTTGGTCTTGCATCACCATCCGAAATAAAACGAAGACCTGATTGATAGGCCATTTTCAAAATTTTATTAAGTGCTTCTTTTTCATTAGCTCCCTTATCAAATTCTGAATAACTATAAGCTACTGTTACCTTATCCCACTCCCCAATATTGGTGTCATAGGCATTTGACAGATCTATTTTATCATTTGCAAGAGCAATTGTTGGATGAGGATAATCCATTACTGATGCTCTATCTTTCGTACTAGCAGCAAAATTATGTGCAAAACCAATAGTATGCCCTACTTCATGAGCTGATAACTGACGGATACGTGCCAATGCCATCTCTAACATAGGTTGATACGTATCGTTTTTTTCTTTAAAAGGCTGATCTAATAACGCTTGTGCTATCAAAAAATCCTGACGTATTCTTAGACTTCCTAAACTCACATGTCCTTTAAGAATCTCTCCTGTTCTGGGATCTATTACAGTCGCTCCATAACTCCAACCTCTGGTAGAGCGATGTACCCATTGTATTACATTATATCTTAAATCCATAGGATCAGCTTCTGGTGGTAACATTTTTACCTGAAATGCATTTTTAAAACCAATAGCCTCATATGCCTGATTCCACCACTTTGCTCCATCTAATAATGCAGATCGTACTGGTTCTGGAGTTCCTGGGTCTAAATAATAAATTATAGGTTCTTTTGCTTCGCTTATTGTTTGGTTTGGATTTTTTTTCTCTAAACGGTGTCTAATTATATAACGCTTAGTTATAGCTTCTTGTATAGGACTTGCATAATCCATATAAGACATAAATAAAGCTCCACTTCTAGGATCAAACTCTCGCTTCTTATAACCATTATCTGGCAACGCTATAAATGAATGATGTTGGATAACAGAAAGATATTTAGAATTAGGAGCAATTGTCTGTATATTATTTCCTGTAGCAGATCCTTTATAGGTAATCAAGGCTTCAAACTCTACATTTTTAGGAAAAGCCTTAGTTCTCTCCATACTTAAACTACTTCTAGAGGTATCAACACTATATACTCCTTGTTTTTGAAATTTTAATCTATCAATTATGCCATGCGCATCTTGCATTAAAAAAGGAGTAAGATCGATAATAAATGAATTTGCCGTTTCTTGTTTAATAGTAAACCCGAATAAAACAGATTTTGCAAAAGCTTGTGATACACTTTTTTGCTCTAGTGTATTATCTGTTATAGCACGATACCTTTGATTAGGTTGAACTAGTAATAGCTTATTTCCTGCCCTTTGAAACTTTACAACTACTCCATCTCCAATCTGACCTCTATCCAGTCCAATATCATTTGATCCCAATCCCGTAGCCAAAGAATGTACATATAAAAATTCAGATTCAAGCTTATTAACTTCTAGATAAATCTTATCTTTTGATTCATTATAATAAAATTTAAAATAACCGTCAAAAGCTAGTAATTGTTCTTGTTTTTCTAAAAACTGAGCCGACATACTACTCGAAAGCATACATAATAAATAAACAAAATAGAGCTTCATAAAAACAGTTATTTTAGAATAAAAAATTTATAAAATCAATAAATCTATAAAATAATCTAAAAATTGCTTCTTACTGAAGTGTTAAATCCTATTTTTGTCAAAAAATTATTAGATTATGATTAATACTGAGACTTTACAAGATCTTAGGGAGCGCCTGGTTGCGTTAAGGAGGTATCTTTGACATTGATGCCAAACTTATAGAAATAGCTAATCAAGAAGAAAAAACCTACGCCCCAAATTTTTGGGATAACGCTCAGGAAGCGGAAAAATTAATGCGTGAGCTAAACGCAGAAAAAAAATGGGTTTCTGATTACCAAAAAGGAGAAACATTAGTTGATGATCTCGAGGTTCTTTATGAATTTTATAAAGAAGGAGATGCTACAGAATCCGAAGTTTCTGAACGATATAATGATACTAAATCACTTATAGAAGGTTTAGAGTTTAGAAATATGCTTAGTGAAGAAGGCGATAGTATGAGTGCTGTTTTGCAAATTACTGCGGGTGCTGGTGGTACCGAAAGTTGTGATTGGGCAAGCATGCTTATGCGTATGTATCTTATGTGGGCAGAAAAACAAGGTTTTAAAGTAAAAGAACTTAACTATCAGGGAGGTGATGTCGCAGGGATAAAAACCGTTACATTAGAAATAGAAGGCGAATATGCTTTTGGATGGCTTAAAGGTGAAAATGGAGTACATCGACTAGTGCGCATATCTCCTTTTGATAGCAATGCAAAACGACATACCTCATTTGCTTCTATATATGTATACCCTCTTGCTGATGATAGTATCGAAATAGATATCAATCCTGCCGATTACGAGATTATTACCTCTAGATCCAGTGGTGCTGGTGGACAAAATGTAAATAAAGTAGAAACCAAAGTACAACTTACTCACTTCCCTACTGGTATACAAATCTCTTGTTCGGATACTAGATCACAACAAGAAAACAGAATAAAAGCATTACAAATGCTTAAATCTCAGTTATTCGAGATTGAACTTCAAAAACAACGCGCACAACGAGATGAGATAGAAGCCTCTAAAATGAAGATCGAATGGGGATCACAAATTCGTAATTATGTGATGCACCCATATAAGTTAGTAAAAGATGTAAGAACGACTGAAGAAACAGGTAATGTAGATGCTGTAATGGATGGTAATATCGATCAGTTTTTAAAAGCTTTTCTTATGATGATGGGGCAAAAAAATGAAGATTAAAATTTTATACAATAGAATATGACAACTATTTATCATAACCCTAGATGTAGTAAATCTAGAGAAGGACTTGCTTTACTCAACAAAACAGCAGAAGAGCTTACTATAATTAAATATTTAGAAACTCCTCCATCTGAACAAGAATTATCTGAAATAATTAAGCTCTTAAAAATTGCTCCAATAGATTTAATAAGAAAGAATGAAGTAGTATGGAAAGAAAATTTTAAGAATAAAAATCTAAATGACAATGAGTTAATCAAAGTAATGTCTGAAAACCCAAAGCTTATTGAAAGACCTATTGTTATCAAAAATAATAAAGCTGTTATAGGGAGACCTCCAGAAAAAATTAAAGATATCTTATAAACAATTATAAAAACAAAAAAGGAAGTCAAATGACTTCCTTTTTCTATATAAACTTTAATTCGTTATGCTTATGATTTAGCATTACGTTTAGCCTCTCTTCTTAATTTAAAATTTTCGACATTAGCTCCTATAATCCAGTAAGGAATTACAAAAGTTAATAAAAAGATCATTAACCAAAATCCTATAGTAAGGATAGTTAAAAAAGCTAAAAAACCAAGGTATTGATCGAATTCAAACATAACGATATTCTAATTTTCAAATTTTGTCAAAGATAGTAACTCTTATTTATATGTCATAGCAGAAATATAATTTATTTTTCAATCTCATATAATTGAAATTTATATTCTAAAAAGTAACCTCTTTTTTCAAAAATAGCTCTACAAATGCTTAAATTTGCCATCTTTAAAAACAAATTATCTTAACAATGGAATATAGAATAGAGAAGGATACAATGGGCGAGGTAAAAGTACCTGCTGATAAGCTTTGGGGAGCGCAAACAGAACGTTCTAGAAACAATTTTAAGATTGGTGCAGTTGCATCTATGCCATTAGAAATCGTTTATGGGTTTGCATATCTAAAAAAAGCTGCAGCATACACAAACTGTGAATTAGGAGTTTTACCAATAGAGAAAAGAGACTTTATTTCACAAGTTTGTGATGAAATATTAGAAGGAAAACATGATGATCAATTTCCTCTGGTAATTTGGCAAACTGGCTCTGGTACTCAAAGCAATATGAATGTTAATGAAGTTATTGCTAATAGAGCTCATCAATTAGCAGGTAAAACTATTGGTGAAGGAGAAAAAACATTACAGCCTAATGATGATGTTAATAAATCACAATCATCTAATGATACATTCCCGACAGGAATGCATATTGCTGCCTATAAAAAAATCGTAGAAGTAACTATTCCTGGGATCACACAATTAAGAGATACCCTTAAGAAAAAATCCGAAGAATTTAAAAATGTAGTAAAAATTGGGCGTACCCATTTTATGGATGCTACTCCTCTTACAATAGGACAAGAGTTATCAGGATATGTTTCTCAATTAGATCACGGTATTAAAGCATTAGAAAATACATTACCCCATATGGGAGAACTAGCATTAGGAGGAACTGCTGTGGGAACAGAATTAAATACTCCAAAAGGATATGCTAAACGTGTATCAGAATTTATTGCTCAATTTACTAGTTTACCATTTATCACTGCCGAAAATAAGTTTGAAGCACTAGCAGCACATGATGCTTTTGTAGAAAGTCATGGAGCTCTAAAACAATTAGCCGTTTCTTTAAATAAAATTGGAAACGATATCCGTATGCTTGCCTCTGGACCAAGAAGTGGAATCGGTGAATTAATTATTCCTGCAAACGAGCCAGGAAGTTCTATCATGCCAGGAAAAGTAAACCCAACACAATGTGAAGCTTTAACAATGGTATGCGCTCAAGTACTAGGTAATGATGTAGCTATTAATATTGGTGGTATGCAAGGACATTTTGAGTTAAATGTTTTTAAACCAGTAATGGCCGCAAATTTATTACAAAGTGCACAATTGATTGGAGATGCATGTGTTTCTTTTGATGAGCACTGTGCTCAGGGAATTGAACCTAACCAAAAGAGAATTACAGAATTATTGAATAATTCATTGATGCTAGTTACAGCTTTAAATACCAAAATCGGATATTATAAAGCTGCCGAAATCGCTAATACTGCCCACCAAAATGGTACAACACTAAAACATGAAGCTGTAGCGTTAGGATATGTAACCGAACAAGAATTTGATGAATGGGTAAAACCTGAAGATATGGTAGGGAGTTTAAAATAAAAAAACTTACTTTAATAATATTAAGCCTCTTAATCCATAATACATAGATTTAAGAGGCTTTTTCTTTTAATATAATCGACTTATTTTATATTTTTTATAAGTATTAATAGATATAATTGTTAAGTTTACGTTAATGAAATTTACTTTATTCTTAATATTATCATTTCTTACGATATCCTCATCCTCTATTGATTCTGATGTATATATAGGAAAATGGGAAATTGTAGGAGGATCTATTATTGAAATCTACAAAGATGGAAATACCTTTTATGGAAAAATTAACAAAAGAGCAGAACGTCCGTTATCTAATCTTAATGGTTTAGACAATAAAAACCCTTTAAAAGAACTTCAGGGACGCCCTTTATTAGGGATGACAATTTTGGATAATTTAACTTATAAAGACGGAGTTTTATCTGGGGGAACCATATATAATGCTGATAGTGGTAAAAGTTATATTGTAAAAGTTTGGATTAACAGTGATGATCTTGATGTATGCTATATAAGGGCCTATAAAAGTTTTTTATTTAAAACATTTATAGCCAAAAGAGTCAAAGACTAAACATACCTTAAACAAATAACAGAATAAAAATTTATAAAAAAGAATAGCAATAGCATAAAAACATTAACAAATAATATTTATAAAGAATTTTATTCTAATTTTGAATTTAAGACTATTCTAGAATTAAAACAATATGGATAAAATCGATCGTTCAATATTACTTCTGTTACAAAAAAATGGAAAAATTACCATTAAAGAAATTGCAGAACGATTACATCTAACCACTACCCCAGTATTCGAAAGAGTAAAAAAACTAGATCGAGAAGGATATATAAAATCTTATAAGGCTATCATTGATCGCAAAAAAGTAGGGTTACAATTAGTGGTATTCTGTAATATTACATTAAATCTTCATCAAACAGATTATCTAAAAAAATTTGAAAAAGACATACAACAATTTCCAGAAGTAGTAGAATGCTATCATGTAGCAGGAATGTTTGATTACCTTGTTAAGATCTATGCCGAAGATATGGAACGCTATCAGGATTTTTTATCCAATAAACTTGCTTCCTTAGAAAACATCTCTAAAGTACAAAGTTCTTTTGTAATGACTGAAGTAAAAGACTTTTTATACCTTCCTATCCCTTAAAAAAATACAATTCTACTTAACAAAAGATTTAGAATTCATAGCGTACCTTTGGTATCCGTACAAAAAAAATGCATCAAATATGGATATTAAAAACGCTAAAGTATTAATCACTGGAGGAAATTCTGGAATTGGTAAAGCTACTGCTAAACTATTAAAAGAAAAAGGAGCACAAGTAATCATCTCAGGAAGAAATGAAGCAACATTACAAGAAACAGCATCTGAATTGGATATAGAATATGTAAAAGCTGATGTAACTATAGAGAATCAGGTTAAAAACATGGTACAAGAAGCTAAAAACAAGATGGGAGGGCTAAATGTGCTAGTCAATAATGCTGGATATGGATATATTGCAAAATTAATAGATATTGAAGCAGATCAATTTACTGATCAGTTTAAAACTAATATACTTGGCGCTACATTATGTGCTAAAGAATCAGCCAAACATTTTATAGCACAAGAGTCTGGTAACATTATTAATATTGGATCCACATCTTCTTTAAAAGGTTCCCCCACCGCATCGCCATATGTAGCTACTAAGTTTGCATTAAGAGGCATGACAGAAAGCTGGAGAAATGAATTACGACCTCATAATATTAGAGTAATGCAAGTGAATCCTAGTGAAGTGATGACCAGTTTTGCAGACAATAGAGTCGGTAAAAATAGTGACACCAAACAATACTCATTAATGGAACAACAAACAAAACTAAGAGGTGAAGAAATTGCACACACCATTAGTAGTCTTTTAGAAATGGATGATCGAGGGTTTATTACTGAAGCAACTGTTTTTGCTACTAATCCTCAATCCTAAATAAAAAATATAATCTAGAGCTGATTTTTAACACCATCAAAAATCAGCTCATTATTTTAACCAAAAGTTCTTTAAGAATATCTCCCTGAGGAAGATTTGCTGCCCCTACTCCTTTACTTTTTATATCAGCATCTCTTAGAAATGCAATAATCCCGCTTACCTTTTTCATAGGATAATTATGCGCAGCATCGGAGTAATCTTTTACAAAATACGGATTAACTCTTAATACAGCAGCTACATTACGCTGTGACTTATCTAATAAACCATGATATTGTAATACCTGAGAAAAATAACTATATAATAATGAAATCGTCACCACTAGAGGATTATCTTTAGGATTCTGTGCAAAATAGTTAATAATAAGATGTGCTTTAACTACATTTCTAGTTCCGATAGCTTTACGAAGTTCGAAATTATTAAACTCTTTACTGATTCCTATATTCTTTTCGATTTGATCCGCAGTAATCTGAGATCCAGAAGGAATTATTAATTTTAATTTTTCTAATTCATTCGTTATCTTATTAAGATCCGTGCCTAAAAACTCTACTAGCATTTGAGATGCCTTAGGTTCAATAGTATACTTAGCTCCCCCTAATACTCTTCTAATCCAGTCTGCAACTTGATTTTCATATAATTTTTTACTTTCATAAATAACCCCATTCTTAGCAACTACCTTATAAAGCTTCTTTCTTTTATCAATTTTTTTATATTTATAGCATAATACCAATACTGTAGAAGGCTGTGGATTCTCTACATAATTAACAAGTTTTTCTATAGTCCTAGATAGTTCTTGTGCTTCTTTAACAATTACAACTTGCCGCTCTGCCATCATTGGATATCGTTTTGCATTTGATACAATATCTTCTATAGTCACATCACGACCATATAATACCATTTGATTAAATCCTTTTTCTTCTTCGGCAAGTACATTTTTATCTATAAATTCAGAAATCTTATCAATATAATAAGGTTCCTCCCCCATTAAAAAATAAACAGGCTTGATATTTCCTTGTTTTATATCGTTTACAATTTGTTTTACTTCATCCATTCAGAAAAAATCATCAAATTTGTGGTATGCAAAAGCTTAACTTTCCAGAATACCAATTCAGGTTCAAAAATAGCGAAAATAAAGTTTCTATTTTTGATCGAATTCGCAAAAAATTCATCATCCTTACTCCAGAAGAATGGGTAAGACAACATACTCTACGCTATTTGATTGAAGAAAAAAAGTATCCTAAAAGTTTAATTAATGTAGAAAAACTAATCAAATTTAATGGACTGAATAAACGTTATGACATTATTATATTTAATCCTGATGGTAGTATTTTTCTTATTGTAGAGTGTAAATCTGCTAATGTAAAGATTACACAAAATGTGTTTGACCAAATAGCAAGATATAATCTTGCTTTAGACGCAGAATATTTAATGATTACTAATGGTATAGATCATTATTATTGTCAGATGAGTTATACTGATAAACAGTATACTTTTTTAAAAAATATCCCTGATTATAATCATAACTAAAATATTCCACTCATTATAAAATTTTTATTTTTTCAGCATTTAGAGTATTCAATCTAGTTATTCGTTTCAATTCTTCGTGCTCCTAAGCTTAGGTTTTAGAATTTTTATCATTATTTCTAACACAATAGATTTGGAACAGGAATAGTGTAAACGCATCTCCTTGATTCTAAAATTGAAATGATATATACTAGTACTTTTAAAATAACTTCGTTACTTTGCACCCATGAATATCGCAGTGGTTATACTAAATTGGAATGGAAGAGCTTTATTAGAACAATTTCTACCATCAATACTACAATACTCTAAGGAAGCTACTATTTATATTGCAGATAATGCTTCTACAGATGATTCTATAAAGTATGTAACTCAGAATTTCCCAAAAGTTAGAATTGTTAAAAACAGTAGTAATGGTGGCTATGCAAAAGGATATAATGATGCGTTAGCAAAAATTGATGCTGACATCTATTGCCTTCTTAATAGTGATGTAGAAGTTACTAAAAACTGGTTAACTCCTATTATAAAAGCTTTTAAAACATACAATGAAGTTGCCGCCATACAACCAAAAATATTAGATTATAAAAAGAAAACTCATTTTGAATATGCAGGAGCAGCCGGAGGGTATATTGATAAATTAGGATATCCTTATTGCAGAGGAAGGATATTTGATACTCTCGAAGAAGATAATGGTCAGTATAATGATAGTACCACTATATTTTGGGCTAGTGGAGCATGCTTATTTATAAGAAAAAAAATATTTGAAAGTGTTGGTAAACTAGATGAAGACTTTTTTGCTCACCAAGAAGAAATCGATCTTTGTTGGCGTATCCAAAACCAAGGATATAAGATATTATATGAAGGCACATCTACTGTATATCACTTAGGAGGAGCGACACTAAATAGCATGAACCCTAGGAAAACATTTTTAAATTTTAGAAACAATCTGTATCTCTTACTTAAGAATGTTTCAGGAAATCAGGTATGGTTCATAATTTTTATACGCATGTTATTAGATGGGATAGCTGCTTTTCGATTTATTATACAAGGAAAGTTTTCACATTTTTTTGCTATCTTCAAGGCGCATTTAAGCTTCTATGCTAATTTTAGGACTTTTATTGTTAAACGCAAAAAACTTTCTAAAACAGGGAAATATTATTCTCTTTTTTCCGTTGTATGGCAGTATTTTATTTTGAAACGTAAACATTTTGATCAATTATAAAGTTATATAATAAATTATTGTTAATACCCCTGTATTACGTCACAATTTTAATAATTTTGAGTTATATAACCAGAATAAGACTAAAACAAATTTTCTAATGAAAAAAGTAATGATTATTGGGGCTTCCCTTGCAATTCTATTATCTTCTTGTGTATCACAAAAGAAGTTTTCTGAATTAGAGGCCAAACACAAAAAAACCGAAGATTTATTAAATTCTGCTACAGTTAAATTAAACGACTGTCTTGAAGAAAAAGCAGGTTCTACCTCTCAGCTTAAAGTACTTCAAGATCAAGTATCAAACCTTAAAAACCAGAACTCTGCTTTATTAAATAATGTTGGAAACTTGGCCACTCTCTCTACCAAAGAAGCTGAGAACTTAGAAAAATCTTTAGAAAGTATTAAAGAAAAAGATTTACAAATAAAAACAATGCAAGATGCACTTACTAAAAAAGATTCTGTAACTCTAGCACTTGTTACAAGTCTAAAAGGAGCTTTAGGAAATCTTGCTGATGAAGATATTCAGGTTAATGTAGAAAAAGGAGTAGTTTATGTATCTATCTCAGATAAATTACTTTTTAAGAGTGGTAGTTATAATGTATCTCCAAGAGCTCGTGAAGTACTTGGTAAAGTTGCTAAAGTAGTTAATGACAAACCTGATATCGAATTCCTAGTAGAAGGACACACAGATAATGTGCCTATCAAGAATAAAGTACTTTTAGACAATTGGGATCTTAGTGTAAAACGTGCTACTTCTGTAGTAAGAGTATTACAAAAAGATTTTAAAGTAGATCCAAAACGTATGACTGCAGCTGGTAGAAGTCATTATGTTCCTGTAGCTGACAATAGCTCTTCTACTAATAGAGCAAAAAACAGACGTACAAGAATCGTTGTATTACCAAAACTTGATCAATTCTATAATATGATCGAAGATGGTATGAAAAAAGCTTCTCAAGGAGGAGGTAACTAAACATAAAGTTTTTATTACATATACAAGACTGTCTGAAAAGGCAGTCTTTTTTGTTGTATATCATCTAATTGTTATCATTAAAAGAACAATCTATCTGTATATAAAAATTATCTATATATTTGCCAGCATTAAAAAAACCAAATCTTAAAATGAGAAAAATTTTATCCATAGCATTATTACTGCTTTGTGTAATCTCTGCAAAATCCCAATCTTATATTGGATTTCTAACAGATAATTACAGTGGTGTTAATAGTGTTATCAATAACCCAGCAAATAGTGTAGACTCTAGATTTAAAGTTGATATCAACTTATTAGGTGCCAGTAGTTTTATTGGCAACGATTATTATGGAGTGAAGTTCAATGATATTTTTGATAATAAATATGAAATTGAAAAAGACGCTAAGACTTTTCCAAAAAACAAAAATAATGCCCTAGGGAATACTGATATTTTAGGACCATCTATTATGTTTAATATTAACAAAAAAAATGCTATCGCAATATATACAAGAGCAAGAGCATTTTATCGTTTAAACAGTATTAACGGACAAACTTATGAGAATATAATCAATGACTTTAATCTAAAACAAGATTTTATTGTTAATGAAGGAGATGTGTTCGCAAGTGCGCATGCATGGGCAGAATTAGGAGTATCATACTCTAGAGTTATTATAAATAAAAAACAGCATTTTATTAAAGGAGGAATTACTCTAAAATACCTACAAGGTCTTGGAAATGCTTATGCTACAGGAAAAAATCTAACCATAGATTACGATGCAGATGGCACTGAATTACCATCAAATGTAAGAGTTGGTAGTGTACAGACTACTGGTGAAGTAACTTATGGATATAGTGAAAATTTAGAAGGTAATAAAGACGATATAAAAGTAGTTAATGGAGCTACAGGTATTGGAGCAGATCTTGGTTTTATATATGAATGGAGACCAAAATATAGCGAATACACTTCTGTCGATAGCAAAGGAGTAGCATATTCTCCTAAAGATATTAATAAATATAAGATAAAATTAGGAGTATCTATTACTGATATAGGTTCAATATCATATGATAATGGTACTGAAAAAAGGTACGACATTACCAATACACTTGATCAAAACACTTTTCAAAACATTGATGACCTTGATGATTTAGACTTATTATATAGAGTTATAGATCGAGAAAATTCAAATAAAGCAGTATTACCAACAGCATTACATGTAAATACGGATTGGAATATAAATCAAAAGTTTTATCTTAATCTAAATACAGATCTTTCTCTTACTGCCAAAAACAAGATTAATAGAAGTAAGATCGCTAATACACTATCCCTTACACCTAGATTTGAAACCAAATGGTTTAGCTTTTACTCTCCATTAAGTATTATACAACATACTGGTTTTCAATGGGGAGCAGGACTTAGAGTTGGTCCTCTTTATATTGGTTCTGGTTCAATAGTATCAGTACTTATTAATAATGAAATTAAAGGAGCAGATGTATATGCTGGTTTGAAAATTCCTGTATATCAATCTAGACCAAAAGATAAAGATGAAGATGGTATACTTGATAAAGTAGATGAATGTCCAGAAATTAAAGGACCTGAAGAAAATTTTGGATGCCCATGGCCAGATACTGACGGAGATACAATATTAGATAAAGACGATCAATGCCCTGAAGAAGCAGGAGAAGTAGAAAATAAAGGATGTCCTTGGCCTGATACTGATGGAGATACTATATTGGATAAAGACGATGATTGTCCACAAATAGCTGGACCTATAGAAAATAAAGGATGCCCATGGCCTGATACTGATGGAGATAGTGTATTGGATAAAGATGATAATTGTCCTAACATAGTAGGAACTGTTGCTAATAATGGATGTCCTGAAGTTACAGCAGAAGTTCAGAAAACACTTAATGAATATGCAAAAACTATTCTTTTTGACTCCGGTAAATCTTCTATCAAAAAAGAATCTAATCAAGTGCTTAAGGATATTATAAACATCCTTAATGAATATTCTACAGCTAAATTTACAGTAGAAGGACATACAGATAGTGCAGGGAGTAATAAATTAAACCAAAGATTATCTGATTCTAGAGCTAACTCTGTAAAAAATTATTTAATAGAAAACGGGATTGATCAGTTTAGACTATCCGCTATAGGATATGGTGAAGACAGACCAATTGCAAGTAACAAAACTAGAAAAGGTAGAGCTCAAAACAGACGTGTAGAAATCAATCTTGTCAATTAATAAAATTTAGACAAATACATAATTTTAAAGCAAAATAATCCTTAAGATATACACCTCTTAAGGATTATTTATTTTTATATATCATTATTAGTTTTTGATAAAATATAAGATTTTGGGGTATGCCCTGTATATTTTTTAAATGCAGTAGAAAAATATTGAGACGAACTAAATCCTAAATCAAAAGCTACACTAGTAATCGTATCTTTTTTTAATAAATCAATCTTTGATTGTTCTATTTTTAATCTATTTACATATTCTTTTGGTGAAATCCCTACAATTTTCTTAAACCAAGATTTAAAATATCCAACTGAGACATTAGAAATAATAGCTAATTCATCAACATAAATTATACGATGCATATTATTTAAAATATACGTATCAATAGCATTTAATTTTTTCGAAGGAGGGCTATGTTCATTTCTTTTAGACAAACTCAAGACCTCTAGTAAAATCTGAATGATTAGTTGATTTATTATAATTTTAGATAAAATATAGTCACTTGTTCTTAATTCATTCAATAGTTTTTCAAGGATAAATTTAACCTGAAAAGCTCCTTTAAAAACTCGTTTTGAAACTTTTATTAATTTTTCTAAAAGATGAACAGATTGATCTATAGGCAAATTGCATAGCTCATTTTCATTATCAAAACAGACGATCTGCAACCAAAACAACTCTCCTTTATCCTCTGGGTAATCCCCTGTACTATGTTGCTGATTTGGAGGAATAATAATAATATCATTCCCAGATAATCGAAATAGCTCATCATTAATCACATAATGTTGTTCTCCATTAATACAAAAACAAATCTCTATAACATTAGAATGCTGATGTACTGGTAACTTAGGTTGTACTTTTGAGTATTTATAATACCCAAATTGCAAACACCTATGAATACCATGATCCGGTAAAAAATATACAATACGCTCTTCTGAATTCATCTTTATTTTTGTACAAAAAAGTAAGGTAGTACAAATTTAGAAGATTTACTAAAATAGTTTGCTCATCTTTGAACAAAAGTGATGACCTAAAAACAAGTACTATGAAAGATCTATTTTTAAAAAACGGATATATTAAAATTGATCAGCTTTTTGATACTAAAGAAGTTAAAGAGCTTCAAAATATCTATACTAAATTATTAGAAGATAAAGAAAGAACAGCACATTTAAGAAGTGATCTAGCAGGAGGTAATAACAATAACTCTAAAACAACGGAGCGAATAACCCAAATCATGAGACCAAGCTCAGTAGAACCTATATTATTACAACATGATTCATATAAAAAAGCGCTACAACATGCTCAAGAATTATTAGGCAATGATATGGAACTAGATTTTGATATGCTTATCAATAAAGCCCCTCATACGAATACTCCAACACCTTGGCACCAAGACGCTGCATATTGGATAGATTTGCCCGATAAACGAGCTGTAAGTTGTTGGATAGCATTAGATAATGTATATAAAGAGAATGGATGTATGTGGTTTCTTTCTGTCAAAAATCAACAGGTATTAGAACACCACAATCTACCTAGTGGAGGAGCTCTATATTGCAATACAGATACAACTAATGCAATACCAATACCTCTAAACATTGGTGGATGTACTTTTCATGATGGTTTTACATTACATTACAGTAAAGGTAATAGTACTGATAGTCAACGAAGAGCTTTAATATTAAACTTTAGACCTAAAAAAATGATTGCATTAGAAAGAGCACAAGGAATGGATCATACAGGAACTAGAAAAAAACGATCATAAATGGTATAAGGTCAAAAAAGAATTACAAGCTTTAATTTTTTAGAATAGATAAGCTATGATTTATTTTTAAGTATTTTTTTGATATGAAAAAAAAACTTAGCCTAAGACTAAAATTCATAAAAAAATATCAATACATACTAGATAATATCTATAGTTCCTTTACCTTCTCTCACCAATACAGGAATTCCGCTGGTAAGATCTATAATTGTAGAGGGAACATTATCCCCATAACCCCCATCAATTACTAGATCTACCCTATTCCCCCATTTTTCTAAAATCAATTCAGGATCTGTTGTATATTCTATAATTTCATCTTCATCATGTATAGAAGTAGATACTATAGGATTACCTAATTCTTGCACAATAGAGGTACAAATTGTATTTTCAGGAACACGAATACCGACTGTCTTTCTTTTTTTAAAAACAGTTGGTAAATTATTATTCCCAGGTAAAATATATGTGTATGGTCCTGGAAGTGTTCTTTTTAATAACTTAAATGTCGCATTATCAATTTGCTTCACATAATCAGAAAGATTACTCAAATCTTTACAGATAAATGAAAAATTAGCTTTCGCTAATTTTACTCCTTTAATCTGCGCTATACGTTCTAATGCTCTATTATTTGTTATATCACAACCTAACCCATAGATAGTATCTGTAGGATAAATAACTAGCCCTCCACCTCGTAAACAATTGACTACTTTTTGTATTTCACGAGGATTAGGATTCTCATTATATAATTTTATGAACTCTGCCATATAAAATGATTATCAGTATATATCAAATAGTAAGGATACCTTAAATATACTTACGTTTGGATTTAGTACTTCACAAATTTACCGTTATATTTTTATTTATAACTGTTAAATTATAAATTGGTACTTCTTAATTAAGCACAGTACTTATACAAATACACATAATTCTGTATACTTTTTTTAATCAAACGGAAGTAAATCAGGTTCTAAAAACTTAATTTTAGCTTTATCAGAATTATAAACATCAAATCCATAATGAGATGCTATTAATTCTTTAAAATTATTCTTCAATCTCGGAAATTCGGTTATAAAATCTTTAAAATTAAATGAATTAGATTTAAGCATAAAATGGTAAACGACTTTTATCGCTGCAATTGTTAAAGTTATATTATATTTATCTTTTGCTCCAATGAATTCAACATATTTTTTTAATTGAAATAATATGTTTTTTTCAGCTTGTTCTATTCCATATGTATAAATAGTAATCCATGCCAACCTCAGGTGAGCTTCATGATTAAATAATGAAGGGGCTATTTCACAATTTAAAAACTGTTTTTCAAACTCAGAATCAGTTAATTCAAAACGTTTTTCCATATTTATTTAGGCAATAAAAAAACAGTATCTAATATAAATTATCAAAAACTAAAAAACTCTTTTTACAACAATCCTTCTCTCTTATTATCTTTTTTCACAAATAAAAAACCCTTTAAATCGAAACCTGATTATAAAACTTTTAGTTTAGCAAATCGAAGTAATAATTTCTTAATCCCTCCTTTATCAAAGTGGATTTCGGCTTTTTTATCTTGCCCTACTCCATCAATTTTAATAATTTTTCCTCTACCAAATCTCATATGCTCTACTGCTGTCCCTGGTGCAAGATCTCCATCAGAAAAACTTGTATTAGTCAGATCAGTATCAGTTTCACTGTTAGTAAGAGGCCTAAGTTTTCTTAATTTACGTAATTGTTCCTCAGTAGGTTTATGTGCTAAAGGTGGAGCCCCTGAAGATGGTTTTTTAAGTCTTAGTTTACTTTTATCAACTTCTCCAAAAATATCATTATCAACTAATGGTTTATATCGATAGCTTTCTATAGGGGTAATATATTCTATATATTTTTCATCTATTTCCTCTATAAATCGACTAGGCTCTGCATCAACAAGTTTCCCCCATCTATAGCGGGATTGTGTATAGGTAAGGTATGCTTGTTTTTCTGCTCGTGTTAATGCCACATAAAATAGACGTCGCTCTTCTTCTAATTCACTACGAGTATTCATACTCATCCCTGATGGAAAAAGGTCTTCTTCCATCCCTACAATATAAACATAAGGAAACTCTAAGCCTTTAGCTAAATGAATAGTCATTAACGCTACCCTATCATCATCTCCTGTATCTTGATCTAGATCTGTAGCCAAAGCTACATCTTCTAAAAATTCTGCTAATGCTCCTCTAGCATCTACGACTTCTTTCTGTCCTTCTACAAAATCACGTATCCCATTAAGTAATTCTTCTATATTTTCTATACGAGCAATTCCTTCTGGTGTACCATCTTTTTTGAGTTCTTGTAATAGCCCTGTTTTCTTAGCTACCATTTCAGACAATACAAATGCATCAGAAGTCTCATTAGTGATTTGAAAACTTTTAATCATCATTACAAAGTTTTCTAATCGTGTTTTGGTACCACTATTAATTTTTAAGTTAATACGGTCTAAGTTTTCGATTACTTCAAAAATAGAACGACCGTAGTGATTTGCAGCAACTACCAATTTATCTACTGTAGTTGCACCAATTCCTCTTGCTGGATAATTGATTACTCGCTTTAGTGCTTCTTCATCCTTAGGATTAATTACCAATCTTAAGTATGCGAGGACATCTTTAATTTCTTTCCTTTGATAAAAAGATAATCCACCATAAATTCTATATTTTATATCTCGTTTACGTAATGCATCTTCAATAGCTCTGGATTGTGCATTGGTTCTATATAATATTGCAAAATTTCCATTCCCTAATTGGTATTGCATTTGATTTTCAAAAATCGAACTTGCAACATATCTCCCTTCATCTCCATCTGTTAATAATCGATTTACTAAAATCTTAGGTCCATCATCATTAGCTGTCCAAACTACTTTATCTAATTTTGTTTTATTTTTATCTATAATAGAGTTTGCTGCTTCAACAATATTCTTTGTAGACCTATAGTTTTGTTCTAGTCGATATTGTTGTACATTATCATAATCTTTTTGAAAATTAAGGATATTATTAATATTTGCTCCACGAAAAGCATAAATACTTTGTGCATCATCACCTACTACACAAATATTTTGAAATTTATCAGATAGAGCTCTTATAATAAGATACTGCGAATGATTTGTATCTTGATACTCATCTACCAAAATGTATCGAAATCGATTTTGGTATTTAGAAAGAACCTCCGGAAATCTATTCAACAACTCATTAGTTTTTAATAAGAGATCATCAAAATCCATTGCACCTGCTTTAAAACATCGATCCACATAGTGTTGATAAATCTCTCCCATACGTGGTCGTTTTGCCATAGCATCAGCTTCTACCAATTCTGCATTCTGAAAGTATGCTTTTACCGTTATTAAACTATTCTTATAAGAAGAAATACGAGAATATACCTGTTTATACTTATAGATATCTTTATCAAGCCCCATCTCTTTAATGATAGAAGCTATTAATCGCTGAGAATCCTGAGTATCATAAATTGTAAAATTAGAAGGATACCCTAATTTATCAGCTTCGAATCTAAGTATTTTAGCAAATATAGAATGGAATGTTCCCATCCATAAGTTTTTAGCCTCGCTAGAACCAACAATATCAGCAATACGTTTTTTCATTTCACGAGCAGCCTTATTTGTAAACGTAAGTGATAATATATTAAATGAATCCACTCCCTTATGCATCAAATAAGCAATACGATACGTAAGCACACGAGTTTTACCTGAACCAGCACCTGCTATTACAATCATAGGTCCATCTATTTGAAGTACCGGAGCCCGTTGCGCATCATTTAACTCTGCTATATATTCTTCCAAAGTAACAATCTTTATTTAAAAGTGAAATTTAAGGAAAGAACAACGGTTATGGAAATGTCCTTTAGCTTTTTTGTAAACAAATTACAGTCAATAACTTTTACGTTATATACTTAACACAATTCTCTATATACATTTACTAATATTGATGTTAAAATTTCTTACAATATTTAATTTTGTTAATAAATTGTTAGATAAAATACATTATTAAAGGATTAAATACACTATTTTTGTTAAACCCAAAATATAAAACTAATTCTATGGCCCCAAACATGAATATACAAATAGTGCAAAAAGAAGAAATTAAATTTTTAAAATTCCCCAAAAAAGATGTCCTAGATAAAAGAAAAGATCAAATAGAACGATTCTTAGAATTACAAAGAGCTCTTTTTTTAGGAAACTTAGAACATCAAAAAGTACGAATTATTTTTGTAGATAATGAAGGAATAAAAAAAGTAGAAACTACTATATGGGGAATAACTGATAAAGAAGTTATCTTAAAACAATCTACAATCATCCCCTTAGAAAGAATTATCAATATTATATGATTTTAATATGATGATAAAAAAACTCTTTTTTATAAAAAGAGCACCATACAGTTTAATATACCCTCTATAGAATAGCATAAATGTATCTAAAATATATGTTTATGCTATTTTACTAGTTTTATTATACACCCAAATTATTATTCAATTTTACAACACTATTCTAATTTAAATCAATATTAGTTTTTTAAAATTTAAAATAGTATGTTACCAAAAGTATTGTCAGAAATTTATTACTTAAAAAAAGCAAGCTCAAAATGAAAATGAAATTACTGAAGTGCTTACTTCTTTCTATTAGTATAGGAGGAGCATATAGCACTTATGCCCAATCTACTGAACCTCAACTAATAGCTAATGATCAACAACAATTTATAAATACCCTTATTAATTCTAAAAAAAGTACTCCCCCCTCTATTAAAATTGGTACTAATGAATCTTTTTCTTTTAAACTTAATGTAAAGAAACAAACAAATCAAAGCCTTACTTTAATAGGAACTGTTAATGGCCAAAAATTATCTTCCTTTTCTTTTTCAAAAACCAATGATAATCTAAAAGGAACCATTATATTATACAAAGCAAAAAAAGCATATACCTTATATTCTGAAACTGATGATCGAGTATTTATTAAAGAAACTGATATTGATAAAGTTCTTTGTGTAGATTTTGAGAAGGTAAATACAGAAAAAAAACAAAAAGAAGTTATACATAGTAAATCCTCTAAAACTTCATTACGATTAGAAAGTTTACCCGGTGCCCCAGGGATTATTTATCTAGATTTTGATGGAGAATTAGTTCAGAATTCAAACTGGGCAGGAGGTGCCACGATTAATGCTCAATCGCCTAATTTTTCTGACGAAAAGATAACAGAGATATGGAAAATTATGGCCGAAGATTTTCGACCATTTAATCTAAATATAACTACTCGTAGAGATCTTTTTGACGCTGCTCCAAAAAATCGTAGAATGATGTGTATTTTTACTCCTACAAATGATGCTGCACCAGATGCTGGAGGAGTAGCTTTTCTAAACTCTTTTTCATCAAACATAGATGATGATCCATGTTGGATTTATAATTTATCAACCAGAGCCGCAGGAGAAACAGGATCTCATGAAGTAGGACATACCTTAGGTCTTTCTCATGATGGACAAAACTCTACAGAATACTATGAAGGTCATGGTCAATGGAGCCCTATTATGGGGTGGAGCGCAGACAGGCCTATAGGGCAATGGAGTGCTGGTGAATATACTGACGCTACATCTAAACAAGATGATATTGCGATAATTTCTAATAACAGAAATGGAGTTGGTATTCAGAACGATGACCATGGTAATAATATTAATAGTGCTACCCCTATAACAGTAACACCATCTGGAGTAGTAAACGCTAGTCAAAATTTTGGTTTGATTAGTACTAGAAACGATAAAGATCTATTCTCTTTTGCCGTTGAAACAGGAAATGTATCTCTTAATTTTGATCCTGATCCTGATTACCCTAACTTAAATATCAAAGCTAGAATTCTTAATGAATTAGGGCAAGAGATTTTTGTATCTGATCCAAGTGGACTCAATGCATCAATTAATCAAAATCTTAGTGAAGGGATTTATTATATAGAAATAGATGGTGTAGGTGAAGGAACAGTAAACAATGGATATTCTGATTATGCTTCTTTAGGTAATTATACTATATCAGGAAACTATACCCCTGGAGATGATAAAAACCCTCCTTTATCAGATTTTGAAGCAATCAGAAATTGTTTTGTAATTGACTTTAAAAACAAATCTACTAATAAAATTAACTCCTATCAATGGGATTTTGGTGACGGTAATACTTCTACAGAAGAAAACCCTAGTCATACATATAGTAAAAAAGGAAATTATACGGTGTTCCTTAAAACCATTAATGATTCTGGTGAAAATACAAAAACAAAAACAGATTTTATAATTATAGACTTTCCAGAGCAACCTATTGTTAGTAATCAAAATGTTTGTAGTGGAGAATCTGTAACGATAGCCCCAAAAGGAAACAGTGACTATAAGTGGTATACAACTATAAGTGGAGGTACTAGTATTGCTTCTGGAAAAACTTATCAGACACCAGCACTTACAAATAACCAAACTTATTACATCGAAGGAGTCCTGAATGGCTGTAGTACAAGTACAAGAACTAAAATAGAGATAAACGTAATGCCAAATCCTGATCAACCTATTGCTACTGATCAAACTATATGTAAAGGAGAATCCATAACCCTATCAGCATCCGGAAATAGCGAATACAAATGGTATGAAACCTCAACAGGAGGAACTAGTATATTCTCAGGAGCAACATTTAAAACCCCTGTACTTGATGCTACCAAAACATATTATATAGAAGGTGTAGTAGGTAATTGTACTACAAAAACAAGAACCGAAGTAAAAGCAATTGTATTACAAAGTCCTGAACAACCTAAAGTATCTAATCAAAATAGTTGTGTCGGAGAATCTGTAACAATAGTAGCATCAGGGAGTAGTAACTACAGATGGTACAACACCTCTTCTGGAGGAACTAGTTTTTTCTCAGGTAAATCATATAAAACACCAGCACTTGATGCTACCAAAACATATTATGTAGAAGGAAGAATAGGAGATTGTGTTACAACACCAAGAACCGAAGTAAAAATTATTGTATCCGAACAGCCAGAGCAGCCAATAATAAACATTGATCAAAATAAAAATTTAAATACTACTCCTAAGTTTGCTAATTATCAATGGTATTACAATGAAGAAATAGTTACAAATGCTAATCAGGCAGAATTTTCACCAACAAAGGTAGGAGAATATAGCGTTGAAATATTTAATGAAGCAGGCTGTAGTAAAACATCTAAAACTTTTAGTGTTGATCAATCGTTACTTAATTTTGGAAAAGAAAAGAAAATATTTAAGTATTATCCAAATCCTGTAAATAGTGATGAATTATTACATATAGATGGTATTACTATAGAAGAATATTCTATAACCATTGTTAATACTCAAGGACAAATAGTTATTGAGTCTACTCCTTCTTCCCTAATAGATACCTCTATCTTATCAAAAGGTTTATATATATTATTAATCGATAATAAACCTATAGGAAAGTTAGTAAAAGACTAATTAACAAAAAGAGGCTGTCTGAATATTTTTTAGACAGTCTTTTTATTTATATACTTTAAACCGCGTAGGTTCTATTACTTTCTTTTAAATTTTAAAACTAAATCTCTTTTAATCCTGTTGATTAAATAGTATTTTTAACTATACATTTATAGATTTTTGAATATCTTTAGATGCCAAAATTGAAAGCTTGAAAAATACAATAGTACCTTATATTTTTATCCTATTACCAGTATTTATTTTTGCTCAACAAAAATCTAAACATGGTAAAATAATCCATGATTTTGGAAAAATTTATACTGTTAAAAACCCTGATTTTAAAACAAATAGTGAACAAAACTTAAAAGCTGTTTTTGATATTGGGAGAACTTTTAAGGACAGTTCTAAAATAAACCCTCTTTTTAATACTGCTGCTCGATACCTTAATATGCATTTTGATGCAGGAGTTACATTAGATAAATTAAATGTAGTATTAGTCATTCATGGCTCCGCTGCAAATGATATCTTAAACAATACTGCTTATAAAACTAAGTATAACGTTACTAACCCTAATACTCCACTTATCGAAGCTTTAGTAAAACAAGGTGTTCAACTCATCTTATGTGGACAAACTGCAGCACATCGTAATATCTCTAAAAAAGATATACATCCTGAAATAAAAATTGCATTATCTGCTATGACAGCATTAGTGCAATTACAAAACGAAAATTACAGACTTATTAATTTTTAAACCTAATGAAACTAATAAAGATATCTATTTTATGTAGTCTACTAATTAACATTTGTTCACTACAAGCACAACAAATTGATTCAGAAATTAATAAATCCGCAATACAAGTAGAGTCAAAAGTAATTGAATGGAGGCGAGATTTTCATCAGAACCCTGAACTTTCTAACCGAGAGTTTAAAACTGCTAAAAAAATTGCAAAACATCTTAAAAGTTTAGGGCTAGAAGTAACCGAAAATGTTGCAAAAACAGGTGTTGTAGCTATTCTTAAAGGAAAAACAGAAGGAAAAACAGTAGCACTTAGAGCAGACATCGATGCATTACCCGTAACAGAAAAAACAGACGTTCCTTTTAAATCAATAGTAAAAACTACTTTTTTAAATACAGAAGTGGGAGTTAGTCATGCATGTGGACATGATACTCATACTGCGATATTAATGGGAGTTGCAGAAGTACTTACAAAGCATAAAAATAAAATAAATGGTACCGTTAAATTTATTTTTCAACCAGCAGAAGAAGGTCCACCACCTGGAGAAGAAGGAGGTGCTAAACTAATGATAAAAGAAGGAGTATTAAAAAAACCTGATGTAGATGCAATATTTGGACTACACATTAATTCTGGAACAGAAATCGGTAAAATTAGATATAAACCAGGCGGAACTATGGCAGCTGTAGAACGATTTGTTATTAATGTAAAAGGAAAACAAACTCATGGTTCTGCACCATGGTCAGGAGTTGACCCTATATTAATCTCTGCCAAAATCATTGATGGCTTACAAACTATTATTAGCAGAGAAGCTCCCCTAGTAAATGAAGCAGCAGTAATTACTGTAGGAAAAATTACGAGTGGTGTACGATTTAATATTATCCCTAATAATGCAGAAATGATCGGTACAGTGCGTACTCTAGATCCGTCTATGAGAGCATTAATCATTAAGCGTATGAATGAAATGGTGCCTTCTATAGCAAAAACTTATGGTGGAGAAGCAACTATAACATTTCAGAATAATACATCTATAACCTATAATGACCCTAATCTTGTCAAAAAGATGTTACCTACTTTATACAATATAGCTGGTAAAAAAAATGTTTTTTTATCAAAAGCAACTACTGGAGGTGAAGATTTCTCTTTCTTCCAAGAAAAAGTACCTGGGTTTTATTTCTTTTTAGGAGGAAAATCTCCACAAACACATAACGCTCCATCTCATCATACACCAGAATTTTATATCGATGAACGTGGTTTAGTATTGGGTGTTAAAGTAATGTCTCAGCTTGCAATTGATTACCTTAATCTACAATAGATAATAAAATGGAAAGTATCCTTAATTTTTTAAACTCAATATCCTGGTGGATATGGATTATCATTATACTCACTCTAGTAGTAATCCGTGATATATATTTTAATAAAAAACATACTATTAGCCATAATTTTCCATTAATAGGACATCTTAGATATGTATTAGAAAGTATTGGTCCAGAAATAAGGCAATATTTTGTAGCCAATAATCGAGAAGAGCTTCCTTTTAATAGGATTGAAAGAAGTTGGGTATACGCTTCTTCAAAAAATGAAAATAATTATGAGGGATTCGGTACTGACAGAGACATCTATCAGCACCAGCATGTTTTTATCAAAAACTGTATGATCCCATACAGAATGGATAAAAATCACCCTAATAGAGAAGATAAATCTTTTCTTCCTTGTGCCAAAGTAATGGGTATTTATAATAAACGAGAAAAGCCATATCGTCCTGGATCTGTCATTAATATTTCTGCTATGAGTTTTGGATCTCTTTCTGCTCGTGCTATAGAATCTTTAAATATCGGCACTCAAAAAGCAAATGCTTATCATAATACAGGAGAGGGAGGTCTTTCTCCATATCATAGCAACGGTGGAGATGTAATCTTTCATTTTGGAACAGGATATTTTGGAGTGCGTAGTGAAGATGGAAATTTTTCAATGCAAAAAATGAAAAATTTAATATCCAAAAATCCTTTTATAAGAGCCATCGAAATTAAATTATCACAAGGAGCTAAACCAGGAAAAGGAGGTGTCCTACCAGGAGCAAAAATCACTCCTGAAATTGCTGAAATAAGAGGTGTTGAAGTTGGTAAAGATGTACTATCACCTTCTAGTCATACAGCTTTTAATACCGTTCCTGAATTATTACAATTTATTGAAGATATCGCAACAGAAACTGGGCTTCCTGTAGGAATCAAAGCTGCAATTGGTAAAACTGAACAATGGGAACTATTAGCAGAATTAATGGTAAAAACCAATCGAGGTCCTGACTTTATTACCATAGATGGTGGTGAAGGCGGTACAGGAGCGGCTCCTCCTAGTTTTGCTGATCATGTATCATTACCTTGGATATATGGATTTTCTGCTATTTACAAGATATTCCAAAAACATAATCTTACAGATCGGGTAGTTTTTATAGGTAGTGGAAAACTAGGTTTTCCTGCAAAAGCGGCTATGGGTTTTGCTATGGGTATTGACTGCATCAATGTAGCGCGCGAAGCCATGATGAGTATTGGTTGTATACAAGCACAAATATGCCATACCAATCGTTGCCCTAGTGGAATAGCAACACAAAGTAAATGGCTTCAAAAAGGAATTAATATCCCTCTAAAATCTGATCGTTTAGCTCAGTATTTTAAAACATTTAGAAAAGAATTTACAGAAATTACTCATGCTGCAGGTTATGAACATCCTTGCCAATTTACCATGCAAGATATCGATCTTAATGTAGATGATGGAGAACTTACCAAAACACTTGAAGAATCTTTTAAATATACTAAAACTGCTGTAGAATACACCTGTAATAAGGATTTAAAAGAATGTACATACCTTGGTGGGTATTATAAAAATAAATCATAATATATAATCACAGTAATTTTGCACTATAAAAATCAAAAATGATCTGGTTAACGTTATTACAAGTATGCACCTTTAGTATATACTCTAAATTATAAAAAATCATATCTGACTATCAAAAAATAATAAAAAGAAACACATGAAAATTGAGATTATTCCATTAGTTATTTCCTTAGTACCTGCAATGCTAATAACAATGCTTGCAATATATTTTTTTAAACTCCATACTACAAATGAAGAAAAACGTCGTAGGTATCTTTTGCACAAAGAAAATCAAAAACAATCTTTGCCACTTAAGCTCCAAGCATATGAACGCTTAGTTTTATTTTTAGAAAGAATTTATCCAGGTAAGCTACTTACTAGAATGACTCCTAATGGAAACGATAAGAAAGATTACGAATCTTTATTAATACAAACAATAGAACAAGAGTTTGAACATAATCTTACTCAGCAAATTTATATCTCTGATGAATGCTGGAATACAATCAAAGCTTCTAAAAACGCAACTATTACATTAATTAGAAAAGTAACTTTACAAAAAGAAGTAGACACCGCAGATAAAATGAGAGAAGTAATACTTACTGAACTTATAGAAAAAGGAGCCCCTAGCGATGCTGCCCTTGCATTTATTAAAGAAGAAATTAGTGATGTATTTTAATCGTTCTTATAAATAAAATATCGTATCAAAAACCTATGAAGTATTATTTATCTTCATAGGTTTTTGGAAACAAAATCGAGGCTCTAAATAAAACTCAGTGGTTTTGATGAATTATTCCCTTCTTTAATCCAAAGAAAAGATTTTTTATACGGAAGCTATAGTGCAGGAATATGTATTCTTTCTGAGTCATTAAAACCAATAGATAGAGTTGATGATCCTAATAATTTCCCTTATCTAGGGATAAACAAAACAATTTACAAAGGATTGGGAGTATTTAACTACTCCTTCATGCCCCATTACAACTCTGACCACCCTGAATCTGCTATCATCAAAAAAGAAATGCAGCAATGTATCGATCATAAATGGTTATTTAAAACTTTACAAGATGGAGAAGTAATCATCATATAAGTTACCTAATTGCATCCACTTTAATTACAATAAAAAATAGTCAATAAAAATAAAATTATGGAATACCAATTATCTCTTGAAGAAGAACTATTATACAGTTTTTTTACTCAGGTGTATCCAATAACAAAAGAAGAATTTAAACCAATAGCAAAAGTAATCAAGAAAAAATCTTATCGTAGAGGTGACTACATTCTAAATATAGGTCAGATAGAAACTAAAACAAGTTTTGTAATCAAAGGTATTGTACATCAATATGTAATTATAGAAGATAATTCATTTACTATAGATATTTCTCTTGCAGGAATGAGTTTTAATTGCTTTACTAGTTTTATTGAAAGTACCCCTTCCAATCAGATTCAACAAGCAGTTACAGATGTTGAAATTATTTATTTAGAAAAAAAAGACTCCGAAAAATTGCTGTTAGATAGTAAACCTTTTTGTTATATCTATACAAAATTGTACGAACAAGTACATTTAGAAAGAGAAAAACGATCTTTATTACTCCAATATAAAAGTGCATATGAAAGATATAAGCAGTTCTTAGCAACTATAGTAAAATCAAAACAGTTTTTAGAAGAAGTACCTCAAAAAATGATTGCAGACTATTTAAGCCTCACTCCTGAAACATTTAGTAGAGTTAAAAGAAAATATTTAACCAATACTATTTCTTGATTTAAAATAAGTTTTTGTTACTATTATTTTTTCATTTTTGAATTTATTATTAAACAATAACACAAAATGAAAAAAATACTACTTACCTTCTTATTCATACTTATACTGATAAGTTGCGAAAAAGAAGATTTGGAAATTATCGGTACTACAGAAAATTTTTCATTAACTTCTACTTATGTTAATGATGAATATAAAATATATGTCTACCTACCTCCTACATATGGAAAAACTTCTTCTAATGATCAATTAATTATTGGATTAGATGGAGATTTCAATTTTAATGAAATTGCTAGTATTATTTCAGAAAAAACAAAGAATAATACAATAGAGCCATCAATATATATTGGTATTGGTAATTCTGGCGCTAGAAATAGAGACTACACACCTACAGCATTTAAACATGGTACTGGTGGTGCCAAAAAATTCTACAATTTTATAATTAAAGAATTAATTCCTGAAATAGCATCTCGATATAATATAGACAGTAATAATACTAAAACTCTAATGGGACATTCATTCGGGGGGCTTTTTACCCAATATGCTATGTTTCAAGAAAGAGCTACTAATCCTTTTGATAAATTTATTGCAGTAGGGGTATCGTACTGGTATGATTCAGGTATTATCTTCGAATACGAACAAGAATATGCCGACATTAATACAGATTTACCGATCACTTTTTTTAATGGTATGGGAACCTTAGAAGGTGGTGTATCGCTTGCCTCTTTTGAAGAAATGAATGAACGTTTAAAAAGTAGAAACTATGGTAATTTTAAAATCAAACATGAGTGGTTAAAAAAGAAAGGGCATAGTGAATCAGATTATATTGGATATAAAAAAGGATTAGATTATGTATTTAGCAACTAAGATTAGTAGTATTGTTATTTGTATATTTTTATGCTCTAATACGATACTAGCACAAGAAGAAATAAAAAACCGAAAATCTTTAGAAATAGGATTAAATGTAGCAGGAGATGAAGTTCTTTATTATGGAGGTTATGGAAAATATATAGTACCATTATCTCATAAAAAGCATCATTTTATCGTCGGACTAAATTTAACGATGTATTTTGATTTTAGAGGAGAATCCGAACCTAAAGCATATCTTAAAAATGATGTGGATATGCGTGTAATTACTGCAATACATATAGGGTATTCTCTAAACTATAAAAAAGCACAATTGAATTTTGAATTACCTGTAGGAACTAGTTTAGCCATTACAAAAGGTACTTTGGTAAACGAAAGGATTGGTTTTACAAGAGATTTCTCAAATACAGAATTATTATGGCACTATGGAATAGCTTTTTCTCCAAAATATAGGCTGCATAAAAAACACCTAATTGGATTAACTGGTTTCTTTCCTTTAGCTAAAGACAAAACATGGTCTGGTTATATGATAGGTATTGGGTGGACTAAGAATTTTTAAAAAATATCGCCTCGGAGGAAAAATATCGAAAAATTGTACCCATCAAGAAACAATCAAATCTTAAGCTTATTATCCTCTGCTTGCCTTGCTTTTTTAGCAGCATACTCATATCCTTGTCGCCACCAATTACCCATTAGTTTTTTATCAAAAATTAATGAATTCTCAGTAAGTTTAGAAGGAGTATAATATAAATTTAAAGGAACATCTTTATTAATCGCAGCTAATTTACCAACTACAGTATCATGTCCTTCGACTTGATCTAGCATAAAACTAAACAAATTAACCATTAAAGAAAATGGATTTTTCCCCAATACTTTATTATGTTCCATATTTTCAGACTCTAAGATAATTGCATCTATTTCTGTAGCTCCCCTACGTATTGCTTCTCTAATTGGTACCATACATCCAAAACCTCCATCTGCATATTCGCAACCATCTTTTATTGCCAAACTCATAAAAGGTACATAATTACATGACATCCAGATCCAGTCACAAAAATCTTCATAAGAAAAATCATTAATAGATTTATACTCGGTTCGATTTTTAGTAAGATTAGAAACTGTTACTACAATATCATCTACCTTTCTGCGGGCTAATCTAAACTCTACTTCAGAGAAGTTTTTACGTATGGTTCGTCTTAGGTTTTTACTTTCTCCAAATGTTCGTTTTCTTTTAATAAACTGCCATAATGATGAAAAAAAATTGACTGATACAAACTCTCTATTCCCTTTCTTTCTTACAATAAAAGGATTGACATTAAAAATAGTCCGTTGATTAACATTAGTATAGATATCATACATTTTATCTATATTTCCTAAAGCTAACTGTGAAATCAAAAGACTTCCTGTAGAGGTTCCCAAAAAAAGATCATATTTCTTACCTTGTTCCTGAATTAGATATTGTGCTACACCTCCAGCATAAGCTCCTTTACTACCACCTCCTGAAATCACTAATGCTCGCATATATTATGGGGTTATTCTTTTTTGTAAAAATTCTTGTTGACTCTCTGATAAACTAGTTAATAAAACTACATATTTCTTTCTATATTTTTCTTCTTTTAGTAACTTATCAAGAATTCTTCTACAAAAATTTCTAAATCGCCAATTATGATGTGTAGCACCTTCAACAAGATTTATCAATGATATATCTGAAAAAGCTTGTAAACTCTCTAAATATGTAAACGCATTTTCTCTGGTACTGATACTAAACTTTGATGAGGTATATCCTGACAGTTCTAAATAAAATTTTTGATGATTCTCTACTTGATACTCTTTAGTACTCAATGCTAATACTAACCATAACGTTTTAATATTTTTAGAATTAAACCCTATAATATCCTTAGTAAGATCCAGATATTCTTTTCTTTTTTTTGGAAAACTAACCCATAAATGATATAATGCTGGTTCTATAGTAGCATAAGATGGATCTTTTAGCAATGACTCATACTCTGTTTGCAGACTCTTAGGAACTGTACTTAATGTATTAGCGATTGCCTGACGTACATAAATATTGTTGGTTTTAAAAGCTTTATCATATAAAGTGATTATCGCTGAATCTGTTTTTCCTTCTAATTGATAGACCACCTCTTGACCGATATAGTCATTTACAGGAAAATCTAATGCCTTAGACAGTGTCTCCCACTTCCCAGCCATAGGCTGAGTACGTTCTTTTGCTAATCCCAAATAGTTTTTTATAAACGTTGATTTTGTAAGAATAGCCAATGCTTCTTCTGAAGGAAACCTAACATTCTCTAACCATAATTGTTTAAATGCTGTTAAATCAGTACCACTTACCTGCTCTGCTATATGTATAAAATCATCAGTTGTAACGTTTTGATACTTATGCTTTTCAAGATAATTATGAATTGTAATTTTAAAACTAGTATCCCCTAATAAACCTCTTAATGCATGGACAGCCCAAGCGCCTCTTTGATAAAACGTTAATGAGCTCGATTTGGGATCTAATAAAGCAGTAGCGTTCTTTGTAGTAGATAATGAAGTAAGTTGTTCTGCACTTTCATATAATTTATATAAAAAATAATCTTCTCCAAAAATTTCTTTTTCTGCTAAGAGAGCATAGTATGTAGCAAAACCTTCTTGCAACCAATGATGTGTTCCTTCTGTTTCAGTTACTAAATCTCCAAACCATTGATGTGCTAGTTCATGAGCATTAACATTGATATAATTTTGATCTACAAAAGTAGTTTCATCGATCACAAAAGCATCAGAAAAAATTGTTGTTCCCGTATTTTCCATCCCTGCATACAAAAAATCTTTTACTGGTACTTGTTTATAATTTTGCCAAGGATAAGGAAACCCTATCTCTTTTTCTAAAAAATCAAATATTTTCTTACTGTGCTTATAGGTAGTTTCATATTTATCTTTATCAGATGGATAATAATACATTTCTAAAGGAATTCCACTCGCAGAAGTTTCTACTACTTTATCATATTTACCAATAGCAAAAGCAACTAGATAACTACTCATTGGTTTTTTCATATTATAATGCCAGCTTCGGATAGAATCATTTAATGATTCTGTTTTTATAAGTTTTCCATTAGCAACCACTTCATATCCTTTAGTAAAATTAATAGTAAGATCAAACGCTACTTTTTCGTTCATATCATCAAAACTAGGTAACCAATTAGAGGTGTATTTTCCTTGTCCTTGTGTCCAGATTTGATCATTTCCTTGAGCATCTTTTATAAAATACAATGCTTTTTGGGGTCTTGCTTTAAACTGAATAGTCATCGTATGTTCAACTCCTGTTTTAAAATCAGAGAGAATCATAATTTTTTTATTATCATATTTAAAATCAATAGACTTATTATCTACACTTATATTTTTAATAACCATACGTTGCGCATCTATAAAAATAGATTTTGTAATATTCTGTATTATAAATGTATATCGAACTGTTCCTTGTATGGTTTTGGTTTTAGCATCTAATGCTACATCTACTTTACCTTTTAAAAAATCTACTTGAGTTTGTTCTTTTTTATTTTTTGGGGATGGGTTAGCATCTATGTTCTGAGCGCTACATATACTAAAAAACAGAATTATAAAAAGATGTGCTACTAATTTCATTGATTATTTTTTTATTTTTAAAATCTCCTAGATCAAATGTTCTGCCAAAATAACGAAATTAGTATGGTTATGTGGCAAATTTAAAATTGAACTATTTTCTAATATGTACTATCTTCGTGGCAATGAATCCTAATATACTACAAACTCCTATTGATTATTTAAAAGGCGTTGGACCTTCGCGCGCTACTTTACTAAGATCTGAACTAGGAATTAAGACCTATCAAGATCTTGTCAATCTTTTTCCTAATCGATATCTCGATAAAACAAGTTATTATAAAATCAACCAGTTACAGCGCAATTCTGCAGAAGTACAAATAATAGGTAAAATTATTAATATAAAAACTGTAGAACAAAAAAAAGGTAAACGATTAGTTGCCAGATTTATGGATGAAACAGGAGAAATGGAACTGGTATGGTTTAGAGGACAGAAATGGATTAGAGAAAATCTAAAACTCAATACTCCTTATGTTATTTTTGGGAAAACAAAATACTATAACGGGTTTACTATGCCACATCCAGAGATGGAGTTACTCTCAGAGCATCAACAAAATCTGAGAACCGCTATGCAACCTATATACCCTTCTACAGAAAAACTGTCTAATAAAGGAATCACCAATAGAGTCATCTGTAAAATAATGCAACAGCTGTTTGTAGAAACTAAAGTTCGATTCTATGATACACTATCTAGTGAGATCTTAGATGAATTAAAATTAATTTCTAAAAGCGAGGCTGTTTTTAATGTTCATTTTCCAAAAAACCAAGAGCTATTATCCAAAGCACAATATCGTCTTAAGTTTGAAGAGTTATTTTACATTCAACTACAACTGATTACCAAAAAATTAATACGAAAACAAAAAATTAAAGGCTTTCCGTTTACTAAAGTAGGAGCATATTTTACTGATTTTTATAAAAATCACCTTCCTTTTGAGCTTACCAATGCACAAAAAAGAGTTATTAAAGAAATTAGAAATGATATTGGGAGTAGTGCCCAGATGAATCGATTATTACAAGGAGATGTAGGTTCTGGTAAAACAATCGTAGGGCTGATGGCAATGTTATTAGCCATAGATAACGATTTTCAGGCATGCCTAATGGCTCCTACAGCAATCCTTGCTAATCAACATTATCAAGGTATTAAAGAACTTACTAAAGATCTTAATATTAATGTAAAACTATTAATGGGGAGCTCTAGGATTAAAGAGCGACGAGAAATTCATAAAGAACTCGAAGAAGGCACACTACACATTTTAATCGGCACGCACGCCATTCTTGAAGATAAAGTAAAATTTAAAAATTTAGGCTTAGCCATTATCGATGAACAACACCGATTTGGTGTCGCACAGCGAGCAAAACTATGGCATAAAAACACCTATCCTCCACATATTTTGGTAATGACCGCTACACCTATTCCCAGAACTCTAGCGATGAGCCTCTATGGAGATCTGGATATTTCTGTAATTGATGAACTTCCACCAGGGCGTAAAGCTATTAAAACCGTTCATCGGTATGATAGCAACCGATTAAAAGTATTTAAATTTATTGCAGAAGAAATCCAAAAAGGAAGACAAATCTATATTGTATACCCTCTGATACAAGAATCAGAGGCTATGGATTATAAAGACCTTATGGATGGATATGAAAGTATTGCTCGCTCCTTCCCTGCCCCAGATTATCAAATCTCTATCGTACATGGTAAAATGAAACCTGCTGATAAAGATTATGAAATGGAACGGTTTGTAAAAGGTGAAACACAGATTATGGTTGCCACTACTGTTATCGAGGTAGGTGTTAATGTACCTAATGCTAGCGTAATGATTATAGAAAGTGCTGAACGATTCGGGTTATCACAATTACATCAGTTACGAGGACGTGTAGGTCGTGGTGCCGAACAAAGTTTCTGTATTCTAATGACTAGTTTTAAGCTATCCGCAGATAGTAAAACTCGATTAGAAACTATGGTACGGACTAATGATGGTTTTGATATTGCAGAAGTAGACCTAAAACTACGTGGTCCCGGAGATATTATGGGAACACAACAAAGCGGAGTTCTAAATCTTAAAATTGCAGATATTGTAAAAGATAATGATATCCTAAAAACAGCACGATATTATGCCTTAAAAATCTTAAACGAAGATCCTTCTCTATCTCTAGAAAAAAATAAGATCTTGCTGTATACTTATCAACAATTAGCGAAACATAAAAACATCTGGAACTATATTTCCTAATAAAAACCATAATTTATACACTTGATCCCTCTACTAAATCACTCATAAAACACAATTATAAGCAATTAAAAATCAATTGCTTAATATTAAAAAAAATAAGAAACATACAGTTTCACCTTTAATATATTGTGGTGTATAAACATACTGTTATTGAGTATTTTAGCGTATATTTACACTAACTCAACAGTAATTACCCCCTCCCTTAAGTAAAACTTGTCATTAATTGCTATAGAGTTTTTATCATTATTCTGATGTTCTCTGAGTTGTATATACGGTAGTATTTACTCAGAAAAATATATCCGTAAGAGGTTATGATATAAAAAGTAAAAAAAAAACCAACATATATTACACATAAAAAATAATAACAATAAAAAATTGGCAATGGCAACAAAAACAGAACTCATCATCGACAAAAAACAATACAGACTCTTAGAATGTTCCTTTGATTACCATCAATCTGTAGATCATAGCGGTAAACCTAGTGCTAGAGTACGAGCAGGTAGCATTCTTGTCGTAGTAGATTTTGATGGAGAAGAAGAACTCATTAACTGGGCAGGTAATGATCATACTACTCGTAGTGGCAAGATTATTTTTTATAAATCAGATGGTATGGGTATAAAATTTAATTTAGAATTTTCAGAAGCATACTGCTCTGATATGTATGTATATCAAAGTAATCTTGTAGGTGGTGGAGTGCTATCAGAACTTAAGATCAATGCGCGAAAAATGACGGTAACAGGACATACTCATACCAATAACTGGCCTACGGTTAATAACAACTAATTCGATAAAAGATGAGGATTAGTAACCAAACATTACGACAGCTCAATACAATACTACGACCTGCTATAGAAAGAGCCACAAAACCATCATTTGCGAGTAACCCCCCAACCGCTTTTAGTATCGGTACAAGACTCCATAGAGAACTCGATCATACTCGTACTGCACTTTCTCAAGCACTCTATAAAATAGACCTTGCTACTGATGATATTGGTGCTGATCGATGGCATATGCATCAATTACAAAGTCTAAGACCCTATACAGTAGAGGTCGATACGAATGATTATGTAAAAAAAAGGAATAACGGATATCAGGTATGGGATGGCTATCGATGGACACAAGTATCAAAAGATGCTAAAATAAAAGTAACCAGTGAACGTAGTAAAGCAACCAATGGACAACTCGCAGTAGTTGTACGCGCAGAAGATCGTAGTACCAATACCCATATCTTCTTTGCAGACGATAATGTGTATAAACGAGGAGGCGAGATCAGCTATAATGGACCTATGGGTGATAATCCTGATCTCTCACCTGGTATAATGAATCATGAGGTCAACTGGGAAGATCACATGTATAACGCTGTAAAAATGGGCACTGCTATAAGTGGTAAAGCTGCTGGAGCATTAGCAATGACTCGTATGGGTAATCTTACTCCTTGGAACAAAGGCGCAAACCTGCATAAAGCATACGGGTGGTATCGTAATAAAGAAGGAATCTACCGTAGCCTTAGTAGTCAACGTAATACCATAGGCGCAGGAGGGCATCGTGTAGGAGCTAAAACTGCATCAAATGGTATAAAACATTTTAAAGCTGCAGGAAAAATATGTGCAATTGTAAGTGTTGCAATTAGTAGTTATGAAGCTGGTTCAGCCATTTATAATCAAGACTCTAATCAAGACGAAGTTATCACCAAAGCAAGTATCGATATCTCCATGGCATTAGTTGGCGCTTGGGGTGGTCCCGTAGGTTGGGTTATATCAGGTAGTTATTTTATACTCTCCTCCACAGGTACTTTTGGAGATTGGGGACAGCCTAGCGGAGTAAATAGTAGTGGTATACCCTACGGCAGCAATAACTTTGGTACTCTTGGTGGCGGAGCGTCGAGCAGATATACCGATGAGTTTATGATTGATTATATACCTCCTATACGACATAAACGTAGTATGATGAGAGAACGACTCTATCAGATGCAAGCTATAGACAATACGTATGTAAAACCACAGGTGCATTATAATATAAACATAGATGGGCAGCAAGAATTTTATAATAGACTATGAAAAATATACGCATAGTAATAAAGAAACATACTATACCATTTTTGGTATATCATAGATCTCTGAAAAAATAGTATCTATGAATGTAGCTGTTTTAACCTTTGTCGGATCCATAGCAATACCTCTTATCGTGTTCACTTTCTTAAGAAAATACGTTGATAGAAATAATAGTGTATGGACTATAATAGGAGGAGGAGTAATCGCTTTGATTGGTATATATATCTACATATATAGCGTCGAGGAAAAAAAATATTTTTATTTGAGTTTGATTATTCCCTTATATGCAGCCTTATTGTACAAAATTTTATCCTATCTATTTTTAAAGAAATTTGGCAGATTACCTATCGATACATTTTTTGATTATAACGGAACTATATGGGATCGTTTATTTAATATCATATATGGGATTTTAATAACAGTTTTTCCTATATACATCCTATATTTTATCTCTAAGTTGTATAATTAATGTTACTATATTTTTTTATAATAAATACAAATTTTATAACCTGTTATAAAATGAACTGGTTACAAAAATTGCGCCCTCCTAAACTTATCAATTTAGTATTGATTTTTTTATTACAAAGGCAAATTTATTGAACACTCCCATACATCATCTACTCACAGTAGCTAGGAAGGGGTATACTACTACTGGGAAACTCCTAAAATCTTCTGGGGAAATAAAATATTTTTACATCAAAAAAATAGATTTCTGTAGTATTCTTTCTACGTGCTATTATATATATTCTTGGATATAAGACATATAATTCATTTCTTGTCAATCATAACCTATTTTATATTAAAATGTCATACCAACAAATACCCGATTATCCAGAAAATTATTCCTCAGGAAACATCATTTCTAGATTTATCGATGGTCTTGGCTATCGTTATTATTGGGCGACTGAGGAACTTACTGATAAAGATTTGAAATATAAACCATCTGCAGAAGGAAAAAGTACCTATGAAACTATTGAACATCTCTATTGGCTTTCGATAATGATTCTAGATGCACCTCAGCATATCACATCTATACGATTAACAAAAGATGATTTATCCAAAATAACATTTAAAAACCTTAGAGAAAACACATTGCATAATCTAAAAAAAGCAAGTGAATTATGCGCTGGCAAAACTGCAAATGATATTGCTGTTTTTACTGTTCGTATCCAAAAAGGAGAGGATACTCTAGAGTTTCCGTTCTGGAACATGATGAATGGCCCCATATCCGATGCGCTATATCATACTGGGCAGATTGTTTCTTTTAGAAGATCTTCTGGCAATCCTATCCATCCCAGAGTTAGTGTATTTCTTGGAAAAACTAAAGAATTATAATATCATCTATTTTAGAGATGATATGCCATTATAAAAACAAATCTATTGAAACCTAAACTACTAATTTTATCAGACCTATGGGGAGAAGAAAAATCTGATTGGGTAGCATATTATATAAAACAGCTTCAGAACACTTTTAGAATACAATACTATGATTGTTGTACACTAGGAGCATTAGATACATCGATATATACCGAAGAGAATCTTCATCAACAATTTATAAATGGAGGTATTGAGATAGCTGTACAGAACCTACTTCTACTCGAAAAAGAAAGCGTAAGCATACTTGCTTTTAGTATCGGTGGACTTATTGCATGGAAATCAGCATTAAAAGGACTAGATATAAATATACTGTATGCCATTTCTTCTACGCGATTACGGTATGAAACTAATAAACCAAAAAACAAAGTTGAACTATATTTTGGTGAGAATGACAGCTATAAACCTACTAGTAAATGGTTTAATAGCATGAATATCCCTACCACTATCATCCCTCAAAAAAAACATGATATATATACAAACCCAGAATTTGCGATGCAATTAAGTATCAAAATTTATACTTCCGTTTCTTTATAGAAGGCAGCCAATAGTAAAAAAAAGTACGAAATCTAATGAGGTATCAATAACTATCATTCTAATATATATCCCTGTTTCAGAAACGAAACATATTAATATTAAAAAAGCCCCATACATATAAACTATGGAGCTTTTTCTTAATTCAACACTTGTAAATAAAAAACTATTTTAATATTATTTTTTCTGAAATACTATGATTACCATCCGATATTTTTACAAAATACATTCCTGGCACCAAATCTTCTAACATAATTTTATTAGTAGAAATCATACCAGATTTTACAACGCTACCATGTAAGTTAGTCATCACAAAACTGAGATTATGAGCATCTTTTGATTGTATAGTAATATAGGATTTTGCAGGATTAGGATATACTTTAGCAAAAAACGGACTTCTCTTTTCTAGCTCTTTATGAGTTTTTATAAATGATGTACCCTTTGCTTTTAATGAAGTTCCTATGTTTACAGTATAATCCTCAACTTCGCCATAACCAAAAGTTTCGCAAGCTGTCTGTGCATCTTTCCATTTCATAGAAACCCGCATTCTTGTAGTACCAGATACCGTTGTAGAAGGTACCGTAAAACGATAAGATAATTCACCATCACTTGATGACGATTTTTTCACCACCTGTTCTGATGTTTCAAAAACTCCATTTTTATTAAAATCAATCCAAACTGCCCAATGCTCATTATAAGGAGTACTTGCAAATCCCGCGCTTACAATAATAGTATTAGAACCATATACAAGATTGGCTATCTTAGAAGTAAAATTACCATACCCTCCATTTGCCTTAGTTCTATTAGAAACTCCTCCTATGCTTACATAATCTATGTATTCATATTGTACAGTTTCTCCCTTTGATGAACAATAAGAAACTACGGTATCATTTTTTGTAGTTGCACTAATGCTATTACTTACTAAAGACGTATTTTCTGCAGCATCATAAGCCTGTACCTTAAATCTATATGTAGTTCCTGATGTTAGACTTGATATGGTATAGCTAGTTGCTGTAGTAGTAGTTAATATCGAATTATCTTTATATATCGTATACCCTTTTACATCTATATTATCTGTAGAAGGGTCCCAAGAAAGTTGTACACTATTTTTTGTTATATTAGAAACTACTAAATTATCCGGCGTACTAGGAGATTCGGTATCTGTACCTGTGTCACCATTTCCTCCAGCAAATGTATGCGTACCTAAATCATCAAAAGTATTTTTAGCATACGAATCCCATTCAGACACCTTATATGTTGGAGATGGTGAGGATACATTTGATTTTCTTCTTAAAGTAACATTTTTACCAAAGTTTGAAGACCCTCCACTAAAGTTTCCTATAATATCTATCAACTCTCCATTTTTAAACAACCCCACGGGGTCATTACCATTAAATTGTAGTACAGATGATCCTGATATAAGATCTGCTTTATTTTTAATCGTACTCGATGCAGAACTATTAGCAGCGATAAAAACATCATTAGTTGCCAAAACACCAGAAAGATTTACTGCTCCAGACCATGCCCCAGAACCATTACTTTGTTTTTTAATGGTATATCCCGAAAGGTTTATTGATTGACCTGTATAATTAGCTATTTCTAATGCTTTATTATGTGATGAACCTTCTACATATTCAGAGAAAAATAATGCTGTTGCATTATTTCCTCCCGTAGATCCCTCTTTAGTTGTTACCGTAATTGTAGTACTCTTAGCAGATATATTACCCGCAGCATCCTTTGCTTTTACAAAAAATGAATATGCAGTATTTCCTGTTAATCCAGTAACCGTATAATTAGTAGATGTCGAAGTACTTAAGAATGCTCCATTCTTATATATATTATATCCAGTAACACTTATATTATCTGTAGATGCACTCCATGATAATACTGTAGTTGTTTTTGTAGTACCCGAAGCTGATATATTAGCAGGAACAGTTGGAGCTTGAGTATCTGTACCTCCTGTATTTCCAAATCTATCCTCAGCCTGTGGTCCTCCCCATATTTTTGTAGCAAATGCAGGATTGTCTATAAATGGATTCCTATTACCTTGTACATTTTCTAGAATTGGGTTACGCTGCAATTCTAATTGCGAAACAGGATCTTCTGCATTCCATTCTAAAAACAACTGTAACATATTATTATCACTAGTTGCTCTAGCTCCTACTCCAACATTTTTTGGTAAACAACGATTACCATAACGTATATACATATACATCATCATACGAGCGACATCACCTTTCCATTCATCTCCCGGATACCAATATCCCTGAGAAGTAGCTCCAGAATTACCTGAGCCATTTGCAAATTTCCTATTTCCTCTTGATGAATTCCGTTTTACATCAGCAGGTCGTAAATGGTGTGCATCTGCTCCAGGGCCAGAAGTCCCTAAATTGGGGCTTCCCAATGATTTTGGATATACATGCTCCCTGTTCCAATCTGTAGAACCTCCTCCATTCGCATTAATACTTCTTGTTCTATCTGTAGTAGAATTTCCATCAGTATCACTATATCCGTATACCAAAATTACTTTTGATGGATTAGAAGGAGATACATCTGTTTGTTTTAGTGCATTCCAAACTCCAGGAGTATAGGATAAAAATGTGGTATGTGTATTGGTTACTTTACTTGCTAATTCATTCTTTAGAACAGATCCTGATGCATTGATATTAACATCGTTATAATATGACGGAATCTGACTGTATCCGATATAAGAAATCATTAATAAAAGTAATACTAGTGCTTTTTTCATGTGTTAAGAGTTAATTTATTTAAGATAATTTGGTGAGCTCTAAACTAAAGGTATTCTACCAGATTCATTATAGCAAAATGTTACTAAATCGTTAGAAAAATTGTTCTTATAGATGCTAACAGAATATCTGTATAAATCATCTTCAAAAAACAATTTCTAAAGACAAGTTTCTCTATAAATATAGTTTATACAATTGTATATAACATCTTATATATTTAACGGTTTTGTCTAATATTAAGTATAAACAAGAAGAATACCTTACTTTTTTAACGGTTTAAAATCAATTGATTTACAGCTTTTTATAGTAAATTTAATACGTAACTAAAATATAACACAAATGAAAAAAATCTTAAATTTAAACGGAATCAAAGAGCTTAGTAAAAATGAGCAAAAACAAATTAATGGTTCAGCTTTTTATGGACGTGCAACCTGTTGCCCTAGTGGTAGAGGATGCTTAATTAGTTTTGGAAATCAAAGTTTTTGTGAACCTGGATATTGTGATCGATGGGGACGTTGCATTTTTGCTTAGTTAAAAGAACTAATAATACAACGCCTTTCTTAAATTGAATTACTAACTTCAACACATAAAAAATGAAAAAAATCTTAAATCTAACAGGAGTTAAAAAGTTATCTAAAGAAACTCAACGAGAAATTAAAGGAGCAGGTCGCCCTAGAGTATATTGTGGAGGTCGAAGAAGATGCTGTATTCGCTATAGTAATGGTCATGAGTTTTGTGATTATGGATACTGTAGACCTAATGGAAGTTGTATGTGGGCATAAACACATCCCTATAATACATAAAAAAAGCCTCTTTTATATTATTCTAAAAGAGGTTTTTTTATGTATTTTATTCTCGTATATAAGTATATAACTTTAGTTTTTTAAGAAACAGTCATAGCATCATAAATATCTTATATTTAACATTTTATAATATTACATCAAGTCTTTTTACTGTATATTTAAATACGAACTTAAATATATATAAAATGAAAAAAATCTTAAACCTAACAGGAGTTAAAACACTTAGCAAACAACAACAACAAAATATCAAAGGTGCAAGAGTACCAGTAACTTGCTGTGGACGTAATAAATGTAGAATCAGTTTTGGAAATGAAACATATTGTGAACCAGGACACTGCCTTAGCTCAGGATATTGTATTCTATATTAATCATAATTATAGCACATAAATAAATGGAGGATTAGTAATAAATCCTCCATTTATGATTAAGACAATACTGCAAAAGATTGTTTTGCTATCTCTAATTCTTCATTAGTAGGGATTACTAATACTTTTACTCTAGAAGAAGGTAAACTAATCGTACGTGTTTCTTTAGATCGTATCCTATTTTTTTCTGTATCCAATTCTATACCTAAAAAATCTAAATTCTCACACACTAAACTACGCATCAAGTCTGAGTTTTCTCCAATACCTGCAGTAAAAACAATAGCATCTAATCCATTTAGTATCGTAGCATAAGAACCTATGTATTTTTTGATTCGGTATGCATTCATTTCTAGTGCTAGCTTACAATCAGTATTTCCTTTTTCTGCTTGAGCTTCTATGTCGCGGAGATCACTATATCCTGTTAACCCTAACATTCCACTTTCTTTTTGTAGAAGCATATTTACTTCTTCTAGTGAATATCCCAAGGTATTAACCATATAAAAAAGTATTGCAGGATCGATATCCCCACATCGTGTACCCATAATTAAACCGTTCATAGGTGCAAACCCTAACGTATGATCAATACTTTTACCATTCTTTACAGCAGTCATACTACATCCATTACCTAAGTGAATAGTAATTATTTTTGATTGTTGGATGCCCAAAAAGTCAATTGCTTTTTCTGACACATACTTATGGCTAGTTCCATGAAAACCGTATACTCTTATATTATGTTTTTCCAAAAATGTATTCGGAATAGCATATTTATGAGCTTCTACAGGTATAGTTTGATGGAATGCAGTATCAAATACGGCTACTTGATTAGCTTGGGAAAAAATTTCTTCAGCAACTATAATCCCCTCTAAATTTGCAGGATTATGCAATGGAGCTAAACTAGAAAGTTCTTTGATTTTTCTCTTTACTTCTTCTGTAACTTCTACTGTTTTTGCAAAAGTATTACCTCCATGCACTACTCTATGACCAACAATACTAATATCTGACGCTGATTGAAGTACTCCTATCTTATCATCCATTAAATAGTTTGCTATCAATTGCAGACCATCCTTATGATTTTTTATATCTTCCTCCTTCTCAATTGCAATCTGTTCTGACTGATACTTAATTTTTGCATTATCTAAACCTATACGTTCTACCATTCCTGAGCAAATCACTTTTGCTTCTGGCATGGTAAACAGCTGAAATTTTATTGAAGAACTTCCTGAATTTAATACTAATACTTGCATATGTTTTTTAAAATATAAACTATTAGAAACTAGATATTAGACAATTTATGATTGAATAAAATATTATAACTACTCTACTTTATTTATAATCCTTGAGCCTGAATTGCCGTAATAATAACGGTATTATATACATCATCTACAGTACACCCCCTACTCAGATCATTAACTGGTTTATTTAACCCTTGCAACATCGGTCCTATTGCTAATGCTCCTGTTTCCCGTTGTACAGCTTTATACGTATTATTTCCTGTATTTAAATCAGGAAATATTAGTACGCTAGCCTGTCCTGCAACCTCAGAATCTGGTAACTTACTCTTTCCTACTCTTATATCTACAGCAGCATCATATTGTATAGGTCCCTCTATTTTAAGCTTCGGACATTTTTCTTTAACAATAGTTGTTGCTTTTCGTACGATTTCTACATCTTCTCCTTTTCCAGAGGTTCCTGAAGAATAGGATAGCATAGCAACTTTGGGTTCAATTCCGAATGCCGCTGCAGATTCTGATGAAGATATTGCTATCTCTGCTAATTGTTCGGCATTAGGATTAGGGTTAATAGCACAATCTCCAAAAACGGATACTCTATCATCTAAACACATAAAAAATACAGAAGAGACCACTTTTACACCTGGTTTAGTTTTTATAAACTGTAGCGCTGGTCTAATAGTATGTTGTGTAGTGTGTACAGCTCCAGAAACCATTCCATCAGCATGCCCCTTATAAATCATCATGGTTCCAAAATAAGACACATCCGCCATCATATCTTTTGCCATATCTAGATTTACATCTTTATGTTTTCTCAATTCATAAAATGTTTGCACATAATCATCATAATAGGGGGATTCTGTAGGAAAAATAACATTTACTTTACTAAAATCTATAGGAATATCTAGTTTTAGGGTTTTATTTTTAATCTTCTTCTCATTTCCTATTAGGGTGATGTCGACCACTCCAGAAGCTAATAATCTAGATGTAGCTCTTAGAATCCTCTCATCAGACCCTTCAGGGAGAACAATATGTTTTTTATGTTGTAACGCACGTTTTAATAAATTATATTGAAACATTCGTGGAGTTAATCCTTCGGATCTAAATGTTATCAAACGGTCTGCTAAACGATCTTCGTTTACATATTTCTCAAAAGTACTTATGGAAGTATTTATCTTTTGTAGGTTATCTAAATAAATTTTCGGTTTAATAGCCCCTATTTTATTTGTTATAGAAAAAGTACCTTCAGCAACTGATATAATCGGAAAAGATAAGGATACTCCTTCTAATAGTTTTAGGATTGGTTGCTCTGGGACAATCCCTCCAGTAAGTATAATCCCTGAAATTTTTGGATAATTATCTGATATATTAGCCTGTAAAACCCCTAAAATTATATCTGCGCGGTCTCCAGGGGTTATAACAAGACTATTGTCCTTAAGATGTGTCAAATAATTTCTTAATTGCATGGCTCCTACTCCAAAATTACCTGCTTGATTGTTTAAATATTTTTTACCAAACAATACATTACCATCTAATTCTTTTGCAATTTCTCTAATTGTAGGGTTTATTAAAGAATTGACCTTAGGAATAATAATTTGGTCTATATTTTTCCCGAAATCAGTTTCAAAAAGCTTTTCTAATTGTTCCTCATTACCTTGGGTAACTTTATTTGCTACAGTAGCCAAAACTTCTACATCTTTACTACTAAAGGTATCAAAAGCTAATTTTAAATTACTAACAATTTCTTCATTCTTTTTGTCAACTCCACTAGCAACAATAACCGCAGGAATACCAAGGTTTTTAGCGATGATAACATTAATATCAAACTCAATAATACTACCTTCATCAGAGAAATCAGTTCCTTCTACTAGTATAAAATCAAATCGTTCTTCAAGGTTTTTATATTTTCGAATAATTTCATCTATAATCTCTCCAGATTTACCCTGATTATACTTTTGAAGTACTTCACTTCTAGTATAAGCATAGGCTTTTTTAAAATTAATATCTAACTCGAAATGAGATATTACAGTATTGATATGGTTGTCAACTTCTCCTTCTTTAGGATCATCTATAATAGGTCTAAAATACCCTACTCTGGCTACCTTACCCAGTAGCATACGCATCATTCCTAAAACAACAATAGACTTACCACTATTAGGCTCTATTGTAGCAATATAAACAGCTTTACTCATGTGTATAAATTTGGTAGTACAAAGATACGGTAATACACTAATTTATAACACCATCAAAACCCAATAAACTGCTTTATATGATACTTCTATAATATTAACAATTTGCTTTTGGTTTATATAACAAAAGGTCTAGAATAGCTCTAAACCTTTTGTTCTATCAGTTATATATTGATAACTAATTTATGTCCTCTCCTTTTTTAAGCTTTTCTAGCTCTCCATTAAGGCGTCCTTTAAATCTATCCGGAGCATTATTTAATGAAGTTTGTATCGCTTTAATTGCATTTTTATAATCTCCAATTGCAGCATATGCTTTGGCTACTCCATAATTAGAAGGCCATGCATTATCATTATTTTTTACATTATCTTTTGATATAGCTAATGCTTTATCTTTTTGCCCAAGTTGTATAAGTCCTGTTCCTAACCTAAAAATTTGTGAAGTATTTCCTAGTGCAACTGCTTTATCTACAAAAGTCATAGCTTCACTTATTTTTCCTTGTTTTACCAAGATCTGTGATTTAAGAGATAGGTTAGCAAATGTTTCTTTGCTAAAGAAATTTCCTGTTATAGAAGAGTTTATCCATTCTAATGCTTGATCTAACTCTCCTGCATTAAAAGCATAATTAGCCGCTCTATCCCAGTTCGTCTGGGTAAATCCCGAAGAATTACGTAAATCGTTTTTAATACCATTCAATACTATAGTTTTTACATCAACAGTTATCGTAAAAGGAATTTCTTTTTTCTCCCATTCTAAAACGGCTATAACACTGTTAGGTTGCACTTCTTTAAAAGAGAATGTTAACATTTCGGTATGTACAGATTCTTTAGTTGTGACATCTACTCTTACAACATCTTCTTTTTGATCATAAAAATAACTCCCCCAAGAGGTAGCATTATTAGATAATATAATTGTCGCTCCTCCATCTTCTTTTATGGCCATATGAAGTCCATAAACTCCTGCTTTAACATCTTTTCCTTCTACCTTTACATCATGAGTAAATTCTATAGTAGAGTTACTGTTTGCTCCCGCTCTCCAAGGTGCTGCTTTAGCAGTTCCAAAACCTAGGTTATTGTATCCATAGGGAACTAATTTTCCCCATATCTGGCGATTATTTACGCTAGGCCTACCATAATCGATAGTAATATTAGTAATTCCTATACGTTGTGTTACTTGTGCACGTTGGCTAGCTTCTGGTATTTTAAGTTGTGCATTGATCTGAGTTATAAATAATAATAATACTCCTACAATGCAAGCTGTAATAGGGTTGGCTTGTTTCATGACTGACTTTTTTGAATTAATTTAGTTTCACTTAAATAACTATATCTATTTGATATAATTTATAACCAAAACAAGTTAAGCGGTAATTCTCAATCGTAATGTTACGGTAGTGTTAAACTCAAAAAGAAAGTCTTAATTGATTGTTAACCCCAGCTATTCTTTTAACAACTGATTAACAAAGCTTTCAAAATCATTTTTAAAATTAATATATTTTTCACCCGTAGCTGGTCCATTAAAACCTGTATGTATTTTACGTACTACTCCTTTTTTATCAATAAAAATAGTAGTAGGATATGATAATACATGATTTAACATTGGTAGTTTCTCTTGTGCTTTCTTTTTATCTGAAGTTCCATACTGAGCTAGAAGAATTGGATATGCTACTTTTAGTTTATCTTTCCATCTTTTTATAGATTTAAATGCCTTTTCTTCAGTCCTTGCATATTCAAAAGCTAATGCTACAAATTCTACATCGCTATTTTTCTTATTATAATAATCTACATAGTATTTAGTTTCATCCATACAATTAGGACACCAAGTTCCCATAAGTTGTACAATAACTACCTTGTCTTTAAATTGTTCATCCTCAAGCGAAACTATATTACCTTCTGTATTTGGGAAATTAAATGCAAACGCATCATAATTTTCTTTTAAGAACGTTAAAGAATCTTCTGATGGTAATTCATAATTATTGTTCTTTATAGCAGTAAAAGGTTCTTTCCAATGATTACCCGAATAAAAATAGCCGTTTAATGTACTATCTGTTACCTGTGCTGTAAATAAAAATGCATGTGCTCCATCAAAAGTAGAGAGTTGTATGGTATCATTATTTATAACCCCTTCTAAATAACGATAATCCCCTGTAGTTGTTCTAAATGTACCTGTAATGATATTACCCTGTTGTTTAAAGATACCTTTAGCAATATAACTATCTTCCTTTTTATCTTTACTAAATACTGTTTCCCAGTTTCCTGTCACATCATATATTGGTTTTGAAACAATATCGAATCGGTCTTGCGCTCCATATGTAGCTTTAAAAGGGACTACTCTATTAAGACTTTTTTTTATATAACTTCCTGAAATTGTCATAGAATCTATAAATCGAGCGGCAATATATCCTTCAAAAACCGGAAACTTAATCTTAATAGAATCTCCTTCAATCACAACCTCATCAGTATCGATGCTTTCTTCTGCATTAAAAATTCTTAAGGTTTGATCTTCCATCACTTCTATTAGAAAAGGTAATTTTTTAGTATCCTGAACCTCCAAAATAGCTCTCCATGGGCCTTTTTTAAAATCTATATCTTTAGATGTTTTTTCTTTTTTGCAAGAAAATAAAATAGTAGCTATTAACAGTGATACGAGTATTCTTTTCATGATCTATATTATTTAAAAAAGTGCAGAAAGTTACTCAAAACTTTCTGCACTTTTTCCTTTTTATAATCTTATTAGTCGTTTTTATTACTCATAGAATACAAATTCTTTAATTAAAATCATTTCTTACATATAGATTCTCTTCCTATTTTCATAAAACATCTTCTTTATTAAACCCATCATTCCTGTAAAAGAATAATAATTAAACATATAATTCCATTCTTATTTACTTAATTATAAACAACATACAAAAATAGTTATTTTTAGATCCATCGCTTATTGCTAATACCCAATAATGATTCATTAAAATAATAATAAAAAGATCTTCAAAGATTTTGTAGATCAATCAAGGTAAACAATTTGTAACCTCTATTCAATATAGTATCTTTACCCACTGAATTAAGAAAGATTACAAATGAAAATTTCATACAACTGGCTAAAACAATTTACTAATCTCGACTGGGATGCGGAAAAAACTGGAGAACTTCTTACGGATTTAGGTTTAGAAATAGAAGGAATAGAATCTTATCAAAGTGTAAAAGGCGGATTAGAAGGAGTTGTTATTGGACAAGTTCTTAATTGCGAAAAACATCCAAATGCTGATAAACTTAAAGTCACTAAAGTAGATCTCGGTAATGGCGAGCCTGTCCAGATCGTTTGTGGAGCTCCTAATGTTGATGCAGGACAAAAAGTTCCTGTTGCAACAATCGGTACAAAACTGTATGATGATAAGGGTAAAGAATGGACCATAAAAAAAGGAAAAATCCGAGGAGAAGAAAGTCATGGAATGATCTGTGCTGAAGATGAATTAGGATTAGGAAAAAGCCATGATGGAATTATGGTTTTAAACCCTGATATAGCCGTAGGAACCAAAGCTTCTGAAATATTTGATATTGAAAATGATCGTGTTTTCGAAATTGGGTTAACTCCTAATCGTGCTGATGCGATGAGTCATTGGGGTACTGCTCGTGATCTCAAAGCTGGATTATTACAAAAAGATATTAATATAGAGCTTATCACTCCTTCTGTAAGTAGTTTTATCGTAGAAAGTAGAGTTAATAAAATTGATGTCGAAGTAAAAAATACTGACTTAGCACCAAGATATTGTGGTGTAACGATTTCTAATCTTAAAGTAAAAGAATCTCCTGCTTGGTTACAACATCGATTAAAAGCAATAGGAATCACTCCTAAAAACAATGTCGTAGATGTTACTAATTATGTACTACATGAACTAGGGCAACCCCTACATGCATTTGATACCCACTATATTGAAGGAAATAAAATCGAGGTAAAAACGATTGATGCAGGAACCAAATTTACAACCTTAGATGAAGTAGAAAGAGAATTACACTCTGAAGATCTTATGATCTGTGATGCTGTAAAACCTCTTTGTATTGCAGGAGTGTTTGGAGGTATAAATTCTGGTGTTACAGATACTACCACATCAATCTTCTTAGAAAGCGCATATTTTAATCCTGTTAGTATTCGCAAAACAGCAAAACGACATGGTCTAAACACAGATGCATCTTTTAGATTTGAGAGAGGTATAGACCCTAATAGTACAGAATATGCATTAAAAAGAGCTGCACTATTAATACAAGAACTTGCCGGAGGAAGTATTACCAGTGAAATTACAGACCTATATCCAAAAAAAATTGAAGATTACCAAGTATTTCTATCTTTTGAAAATGCTACTAAACTAATAGGTGAAGAATTACCACAAGATACAATAAAACGTATCCTTACATCACTAGATATAAAAGTAAATAGTGTAACCGAAACAGGAATCGGACTTACCATACCCGCATACAGAAATGATGTACAGAGAGAAGCTGATGTAATAGAAGAGGTATTACGAGTATATGGCTATAATAATATTAGTTTTTCTCAAAAACTGAATGCATCAATATCTAATATTGATAAATTTTCTGATTATAATGTACAAAATACCATAGCTAATCAATTAGTTGGATTAGGGTTTAATGAAATGATGGCCAATTCACTTACCACTTCTGATTATATAAAACTAAGTGAACAACTTAAAAACGAGAATGATGTAGAAATGCTAAATCCACTTAGTAATGAACTTGCTGTTATGAGGCAATCGATGCTATTCTCAGGATTAGAAGCTATAGCATATAACAGTAACAGAAAACGACCTGATTTAAAACTATTTGAATTTGGAAAAACATATCATAATTACGAAAGTGGAAGAATTGAAAACAAACACCTTAGCATTCTAATATCTGGTAATAAATCCAAAGAAAATTGGAATGTAAACCCTCAGACTAGTGATTTCTTTTATCTAAAAGGAATAGTACTCTCTATCCTAGAACGTTTGGGACTAAACAAGTTAAAAACTACACCTATTAAAAATGATTTTTTTACAGAAGGGATTTCTTTATCCATCGGTAAAGCTCAGTTAGTAGATTTTGGACTTGTTAAAACATCTGTTCTAAAACATTTTTCTATTTCTCAAAAAGTATTGTATGCTGATTTTAACTGGGATACTATATTAGAATATGCAAAACATAATAAAATTAAGTACTCAGAAATTCCTAAATTCCCTGAAGTACGTAGAGATTTTGCCTTATTACTTGACGATTCTATTAAGTTTGAAGACATTTATACTATTGCAAAACAAACTGAAAGACAACTTTTAAAAGATATAAACCTATTTGACGTATATCAAGGTGAAAACCTCCCTAAAGGAAAAAAATCATACGCCGTAAGTTTTACACTACGAGATGATAACAAAACACTTACGGATAAGCAAATTGATAAAATCATGAATAAATTACAATATAATTTTGAAAATAAATTAAATGCAGAACTTCGGTAATTCATCTTTGTAACATAATTCATTTATTAAATATAAAAGCGACTGCCCCAAAAGACAGTCGCTTTTATCTCTTTTTATAGATGGTGTTAATTCTATTTTAAAACAGGTATGATATGCTCCCAATTTAGAGATTTAGCATAATCTAATGCAGTTTTTCCGGTGTTAGTTTTTGCTTCTTTATCAATCCCTATTTTCAGTAAAACATCAATTATAGTCTTATTTCCTGCAATAGTTTCATTATGTAGCATCGTTAAGCCGTTTTCATCTTTAGAAGTTATACCATCAAAGTTTCCCTTTAAATATTCACTTCTAACTTTTCCTTTCATATTTTTACTCATGGGATGTTCTATCAAGTTTTCTGGATGTACTTTCTGCTCAAATACAGTTTGGATATCATTATAATCTCCAAAATCTAACCCCCAAGCTTTATCATGTTCTGCCCTTTCATTTTCTTCCATATCCGACCGCAACATTTGTATAGTAAATCCTCCATAAGTTTTTCCTCTTATTGCAAACATCCAATCACTTATCTTATCTAATGGTATTATAATACTATCACCTTTAGAAATATTAGTTAACCGATTTGGGGAGTTCATTAGAATACCACTAATGTTTTCTCCATCAAAATCAATTTGATTAATCCACATATGCTCTACAACTGGTTCTTTAATCGTTTCAAATTTTTGTTCAAAAGGAATTTTAACTATTGATAAATCAAGCGCAGGTACAATTCTTCTGTATTCCCAATATAATTCTCTCCAAAAATAATTAAAAGTTTGTTTAGCCTGAGCATAGGCTCTTTCCATTTTTTCATTTTGTTGAGCATAGAATAACTTCTGTTCTTCTAATTGTCTTTTACTTTCCTTTTTACTAAACAATTTTGAAAATAATCCCATATTTTTTTTCTGATTCTTACTCTAATACATAATCATATATAACATATACTTACATTAATATATAATTCTATATTAGTTATAAACTATATCTCTAGACCGATATAGATTTGATTAATAACTATTTTCCTGTTCTTTAAATTTTTTCATATATATATTTTCTATTATATTAATATGATGTAATTCATGTCCTAAAATATGATATCCTAAAGCCCGTGTACTTGCTACATTACCATTAGCTGTTCCTTTTCTTATAAGCGCTTTATTAGAAAATCCATTAAATAATTTTATAGTAGATATTCGAACTGCTTCAAATTCTTGCATTATATTATCAATTGTTCTTTCAGCTGTATCCGAGTTATCATTATAATCATTTTGCTCAAATCCTGGCAAGTTAGTTTCATCATTTCTTGCAAAAGCAAGAGCTCTATAACCATAGATTCTCTCATCATCAATTATATGAACTAACACCTCTTTTATTGACCATTTATTTTTACTATATCTAAAATTTAACTCTTCATTGGATAGCGTTTTAATCAATTTCTTTGTTTTGCTTAAACTATCTTCGAGTTGTTGAAGAAGACTTCCATCTTGCTTACTCCATTTCATATACATTTCTGCATAAATTGGGTATTCATCTTTGGATGGAAACTCAATAGTTCTATTCATACATATTTTAGTTTATTGATTATCTCTGATAATTATATATAGTCATAATATTTCCTCTCTAAAATAATTAAACTAATGCATATTACATAAATTTTCTATACATCACAACAATACAAATATGGTATTTGATAATTATAAGTAAAGCAAAAGACCATCTAAAATATATTTTAGATGGTCTTTTATGTATTAATTTTTAGATATTGAATATATTATTAATTACCTCCTTCTAATGCTTTAAGCTTACTCTTCATTTCAGCAGCTTTAGGATCATCAAGTTGATAGAATATATTCATCAATGTACGTATTGCATCTATATTATCAGGGCTATTTTTTAAAGCTCCCTCTAAATATGGCACTGCACTTTTATATAGATTTTCTCTTTCTTTTGTAAGTACATCATATCTCTTATTATCTTTAGAAGATGTTCCTAAACCATTCATTTCTTCTACAATTTTAGTCTCTTTGCTTAGTATCATAGAAGCAATATTAATCTGTGCTGCAGTATAATCTGGTTTTAACTTTAATGCTTTCTCATAATAACTAAGTGCTTGATCATTATCTCCTAAACGAGAAGCACTAACTCCCAAATTATATAATAAATCAGGATTTTCTGGATCATTAGCTACGATCTTTTCCATGATCTCTTTATACTTTGCGACGTTTCCTAATTTATAGTGTATATCTGCTTCTCCTTGTAGTAAAGCTGTATCCTCTGGGTTTTCTTTTTTAGCATCTTCTATTGCAGCTATAGCTTCTTTATCTTTACCTTGAGTCATGTATATTAAGGCAATATTTTTTGCTATTTCTCCTCTTTTAGATGTTAATTTACGTGTTTCAGGCTTGATGTATGCTCCTGACTTTACAGAAAAATCTCTTGTTTGTTTTGAATCAAAAGGCTCTACTTCTCCTGTTTCTTTATTAGTCGCTACGAACTCTGTCTTTATTCCACTAAATCCTATTGTTTTTAATTCTTCATAATACTTTAATGCATCATCATAGTTTTTACCATTAACAGCATTACCTGCTGCATAATATAGGTATGTAGTATCAGCTTTATTAGTTTTATATCCTAAATAAAGTTTTTCTGAAGCTCCTTTATAATTTTTCGAATTCTGATCTTTAATTGCATTTTCAACTAAAGATTGACGTAATAGTTGTATTTTTTGATTTGCATCAGCACTATACTTAGATCCTTTTGCTGCTTTTTCTATTTCAATTGTTTTATTGTAAGCATTAGCTGCACCTTCTATTTTTTCTAAAGATTCTCCTGCGGAAGAGGCTAAAACCTGTCCTTTAAGATAATAGTACTGTGCTTTCATTTTTTCATCAGCAATATTCAGCTGTCCTTCTGCTGCTTTTAACGCTTCACTAGCGACATCGAAATTACCAGATTTTATAGCCTTCGAAGCTGATTTTAATGCCTGTTTCTGGGAGAACCCAATAGCACTAAACGCTAACATTAGTACTACGATAAATTTAGTTTTCATTACTTGTGTTTTTAAATAAGATTTAATTATTGTTCCGTTTTATTATCAATATTCGTGCCATCAGAAGCTGCGTCAGGATTTATGATAGAAGAATCCTCTTCTTCTATGCTTCCATCTTGATCTATATCATCTTCATCGTGCATAACTTTTGCCACTGCTGCAATAGAGTCTTTACCTTTTAAATTAATAAGCCGAACTCCTTGTGTTGCACGCCCCATAACTCGTAAATCTTCTATAGCTAATCGAATAGCAATTCCAGATTTATTTATAATCATAAGATCATCTAAATCAGTTACATTTTTAATCGCAACTAGATTCCCTGTTTTTTCAGTTACAGAAATAGTTTTAACACCTTTTCCTCCTCTATTCGTTATTCTATAATCTTCTAATTTAGATCTTTTTCCATATCCGTTTTCTGAAACCACTAAGATATTACTATCCATTTCATTTACTGCAACCATTCCAATCACTTCATCTGCATCATTAGCTAATCGTATACCTCTTACTCCAGATGCTCCGCGCCCCATTGGTCTAGTTTTCTCCTCTTCAAATCGTATTGCTTTACCTGATTTTACCGCTAACATCACTTGGCTTTTACCATCAGTTAGTTTAGCTTCCAAGAGTTCATCATCATCTTTTATAGTAATAGCATTAATTCCATTTGTTCTTGGTCTTGAGTATTGCTCTAAGGATGTCTTTTTGACCTGACCTTTTTTAGTTGCCATAATGACATAATGAGAATTAATATACTCTTCATCTTTAAGATCTTGAGTACAGATAAAAGCTTTTACTTTATCATCATTATGGATATTAATCAGGTTTTGGATAGCCCTACCTTTAGAAGTTTTACTACCCTCTGGGATTTCATATACTCGCATCCAGAAACATTTTCCTTTTTGGGTAAAGAATAACATATATTGATGATTGGTCCCTACAAATAGATGTTCTAGAAAATCTTCATTACGTGTAGTACTTCCCTTTTGTCCTACTCCTCCCCTATTTTGTTTTTTATACTCATTAAGAGAGGTTCTTTTTATATATCCAGCATGTGAAATGGTAATCACCACTTTCTCATCAGGAATCATATCTTCTATGCTTAGATCTCCTCCTGCATATTCTATCTGAGAACGACGTTCATCACCATACTTTTCTTTTACTTGAGCAAGCTCATCCTTAATGATTTGCATTCTGCGTTCTTTCTTATCTAAGATATCTTTAAGATCTTCGATAGTCTTCATTAATTCGTCATACTCTGCTCGCAATTTATCTTGTTCCAGACCTGTTAGCTGACGTAGACGCATTTCTACAATCGCTTTTGCCTGTATTTCAGATAATTCAAATCGTTTAATTAATTTCTCACGGGCTTCATCTGCATTAGAAGAAGCTCTAATTAGTGCAATTACCTCATCAATATTATCAGAAGCTATAATTAAACCCTCTAATATATGAGCTCTTTCTTCTGCTTTTCGTAATTCATATTTGGTTCGACGAACAACTACCTCGTGTCTATGTTCTACAAAGTAATGGATCATCTCTTTTACATTCAATAACTGAGGTCTTCCATTAACTAGTGCTATGTTATTGACGCTAAAAGAAGATTGTAATGCTGTATATTTATATAAAAGATTTAAAACAATATTAGGGATTGCATCTCTTTTTAATATATATACAATACGCATACCCTTTCTATCAGATTCATCACGTATAGTAGCAATACCGTCGATCTTTTTATCATTAACTAGGTCAGCTGTTTTTTTAATCATATCGGCCTTGTTAACCTGATATGGTATCTCGGAAACAATAATACACTCTCTTCCATTTACCTCTTCAAAACTTGCTTTAGCTCGTATAACGACCCTTCCTCTACCTGTTTTAAAAGCCTCTCTAACACCATCATAACCATAAATTGTACCTCCAGTAGGAAAATCTGGAGCTTTAATATATTGTATCAGCTCATCAACTTCAATATCATTATTATCGATATATGCTACAGTACCATCAACAACTTCACTTAAGTTATGAGGAGGCATATTTGTAGCCATACCAACCGCAATACCAGAAGCTCCATTAATCAATAATCCAGGAACTCTTGTCGGCAAAACCGTTGGTTCTTGTAATGTATCATCAAAATTAAATGTATGATCTACTGTTTCTTTTTCTATATCTGCAAGCATATCTTCTGATATCTTACGCATTCTTGCTTCTGTATAACGCATTGCAGCAGGGCTATCCCCATCAACAGAACCGAAGTTACCTTGACCGTCTACTAGCATATATCTTAGACTCCATTCCTGAGCCATACGAACCATAGTATCATATACCGAAGTATCACCATGAGGGTGATACTTACCAAGTACCTCTCCTACAATTCTTGCAGATTTCTTGTGAGCACTATTTGCTTTAACACCTAATTCATACATCCCATATAAAACACGTCTATGCACGGGCTTAAGACCATCTCTAACATCTGGAAGCGCACGAGATACAATAACAGACATTGAATAATCAATGTATGCAGATTTCATCTCATCTTCTATATTGATGGGTATAAGCTTTTCTCCTTCAGCCATAAAAATTTATTTTATTCTAAAATTGATTAATTAAACGCGCTAATTTAAGTAAATTAGGACAGCTTTAACATCTAATTACTTATGTAATATACGTAATTTATTAACAATAGTAAGGACATATTTAGTTAATAAGTCTATTATATTCGATTTTGATTATTAAAGCTTTTTTTGTCTATTTACCCAATAGAAGTAAAAAAATAATGCATATAGAGTTTAAAGATATGGATAGAATTAATGCTTTTTTAGAACTAAAATTTCATGACAAAATTTCATTTTACTAGTAGATATATGTTAATGATCGATTAAAAGGAATAGTTTTTGTAAATGTAATTCTAAAAATTACTATTTTAGTTATAAAGAACAAAGAAAGAGAATAATTTTATGGATGATAATTTTTCCCCTAGAGTTAAAGATGTTATTGCGTACAGTAAAGAAGAAGCACTACGGCTAGGGCATGACTTTATTGGTACAGAGCATCTTATGCTAGGGTTATTACGTGATGGAAGCGGAAAAGCGATCAATATCCTTGATGCTTTAGATATAGATCTAACAAACCTAAGAAGAAAGGTTGAAATTCTCAGCCCTGCAAATCCTAGTATTGCGATTGCCTCAAATGAGAAAAAAAATTTACATTTAACAAGGCAGGCAGAAAGAGCTTTAAAAACTACTTTTTTAGAAGCAAAATTATTTCAAAGTTCCTCTATTAATACTGCTCATCTTCTATTATGTATTTTGAGAAATGAAAATGACCCAACTACAAAGCTTTTAAATCGTTTAAAAGTAGATTATGATAACGTTAAAGACCAATTTAAGTTTATGATTGCTAACGAAGACGAATATATAGACAACCCAAAAGCAGAATCTTTCTCAGAAGATGACGACTTAACAGGAGACTCCGCTAAAGAAAACCCTTTTAATTCTCCTACCGGAGGTAATAAAGCAGGAAAAAAATCTAAAACTCCTGTTCTGGATAATTTCGGTCGTGACTTAACAACCATGGCAGAAGAAGGTAAACTTGATCCAGTAGTAGGAAGATCAAAAGAGATAGAACGAGTATCTCAGATACTTAGTAGACGTAAAAAAAATAATCCTCTATTAATAGGAGAACCGGGAGTAGGTAAATCTGCCATTGCAGAAGGGCTCGCTCTAAGGATAGTAAAGCGTAAAGTTTCTAGAATACTATTTGATAAAAGAGTTGTAACTCTTGATTTAGCTAGCTTAGTTGCAGGAACAAAATATAGAGGACAGTTCGAAGAACGAATGAAAGCAGTAATGAATGAATTGGAAAAGAATGATGATATTATTCTTTTTATAGATGAAATTCATACTATTGTTGGTGCTGGTGGAGCAACTGGAAGCCTTGATGCCTCTAATATGTTTAAGCCTGCTTTAGCAAGAGGAGAAATACAATGTATTGGAGCAACAACACTAGATGAATATCGCCAGTATATAGAAAAAGACGGTGCTTTAGAAAGACGTTTTCAAAAAGTAATTGTAGAGCCTACAAATATTGAAGAAACAATAGAAATTCTTAACAATATTAAAGAAAAATATGAAGAACATCATAATGTAAACTATACTCCAGAAGCTATTGAAGCTTGTGTAAAGTTAACAAATCGATATATGACAGATCGTTTCTTGCCAGACAAAGCTATTGATGCTTTAGACGAAGCAGGATCTAGAGTACATATCACAAATATAGATGTTCCTAAAAGAATATTAGATCTCGAGAAAAAACTTGAAGAAGTAAGAGAACTTAAAAACAGCGTCGTTAAAAAACAAAAATACGAAGAAGCGGCAAAGCTTAGAGATGATGAAAAAAATCTTGAAAAAGAATTAGCTACGGCTCAGGAACAATGGGAAAAAGACTCAAAACTACATAAAGAAATAGTAAACGAGGATAATGTAGCAGACGTAGTATCAATGATGACAGGGATTCCTGTAAATCGTATTGCCCAGACCGAGAGCAATAAACTTGCAGAATTACCAAGCCTCATTATGGGAAAAGTTATTGGGCAGAATGAAGCCGTTAGCAAAGTTGTAAAAGCAATACAACGTAATCGTGCAGGTCTTAAAGATCCTAATAAACCTATCGGATCATTTATATTCTTAGGTCAAACTGGGGTTGGTAAAACACAATTAGCCAAAGTACTTGCCAGAGAGCTTTTTGACAGTGAAGATACTCTTATCCGTGTTGACATGAGTGAGTATATGGAAAAATTTGCAGTTTCAAGACTTATTGGAGCTCCTCCTGGATATGTGGGTTATGAAGAAGGAGGGCAACTTACAGAAAAAGTAAGAAGAAAACCATACTCTGTTATATTATTAGATGAAATTGAAAAAGCGCATCCTGATGTTTTTAACATGATGCTTCAAGTATTAGATGATGGATATCTTACTGATAGCCTAGGTAGAAAAATTGATTTCAGAAATACTATTATTATTATGACTTCTAATATTGGAGCTCGTAAGTTAAAAGATTTTGGACAAGGAGTTGGTTTTGGAACTACCGCAAAAAAAACACAAGCAGACGATTACGCCAAAGGGGTTATAGAAAATGCCTTAAAAAAAGCATTTGCTCCTGAATTTTTAAATCGAGTAGATGATGTAGTAGTATTCAACGCATTAGAAAGAGAAGATATTCATAAAATTATTGATATCGAACTAGATAAGCTATATGGTAGAATCAAAGGCCTTGGATATGACTTATCTCTAAGCGAAAAAGCTAAAGATTATATCACAGAAAAAGGATTTGATAGACAATATGGAGCTAGACCTTTAAAAAGAGCTATTCAAAAGTATATTGAAGATGCTCTAGCCGAAGAAATTATTAACTCTCAGCTAAAAGAAGGTGATAGTATTTTTATGGATATGGATGACGATGCAGGAGAATTAACAATTAAGATAAAAAAGGCTGAAGAGTCTACTGAGTCATAAAACTAATTAATGATCAAAAAAGCTACTATTATATAGTAGCTTTTTTTACATCATAAAAACATGACATTATATAGTTTAATAATGAAGTATAAATGCTTTCAAATAATTTGCTATATATTCTAAAATTACAAATAAATAGCTCATTTCTATAACACAAATTTCATATCAAAATTGACTTTTAAAAAAGCTAATAAGCAGCCTTCGATGATTATTTCATACGACTCTAAATTTTCTTATATAGAAATATATGACAACTATTTAATAGCAGTTATGAAAGAAGGTATTACTATACTACCTGAACACAATGATAGTTTAGTAAAAATTGTAGAAAAACATTTTAAAAACAAATACTTCGTCTACATCACACACCGTATCAATTCATATACAATAAACCCCATTATATACTTTGAAACAGCTAAAATTAAAAATTTAGTTGGGTTCTCTGTAGTCTCCAACGATCCAAAACAAAAAATGCAAACCAAAATAGAAAAGGTCTTTTATAATAAAGAATTTATGCAATTCGAAACCATGGAAGATGCTTTAGAATGGAAGGATATGATTTTAAAAAGATATAAATAGTAATGCTAATCTCATGCATTAATTTTATCAAGACAGTATCAATACTTCTATTTTTTTTCGACAAACAATAAGTTATTCAGAGATTTTTACGATTGGTAAATACCATTGGTAGTGTCCAATAAACTGTGTAAATAAAAATTAGGCGGGTTTTAAAACCCGCCTAATTTTTTTTGTTTAATTTTAATAACACAGTTTTCTTATGGAAGATTTAAAGAAACAATTTTTAGAAAGTGGCTTACTGGATGGTTTAAAGACCGAAGCCGAGTTAACCAGTTTATTAAAACAGCTTCACAGTACTGCTTTAGAATCAATGTTGCAGGGAGAACTTGATGCTCACTTGGGTTATCCCAAGAATGCCAAGAACCTTACCAGTAATGCTCGAAACGGAACCACTAGTAAACAGGTCAAGACTGAATTTGGTAAAAGCCAGATTACGATTCCTAGAGATCGTCAAGGTAGTTTTGAACCTATTGTGGTGCCTAAACACAAAAGCAACTCCTTATCAGTTGAAAACATAGTGATCTCTCTTTATGCTAAAGGAATGAGTGTTTCTGATATTGAAGATGAGTTGCAAGAAATCTACGGATTTAAACTCTCTACTTCAGCGATTTCAATTATTACTGATAGGGTTAATCAACACGTTCTAGATTGGCAGAACAGGCCTTTAGAGAATGTGTATTGCGTGGTGTGGATGGATGGTATTGTCTTTAAGGTTAGACAAGCTGGAAAAGTAATAAACAAAACCATTTATCTAGCCGTTGGGCTTAATCGAGAAGGTCGTAAAGAGCTCATGGGAATGTGGCTTGGACATAATGAGTCTGCTGCATTTTGGCAAGGCGTACTTACTGATATGAAAGCTCGTGGGGTAGAGGACATTTTGGTGACTGTAACAGATAATCTTAATGGCTTTACTCAATCTATCAAAAACGTATTCCCAACAGCAGATACTCAGGTCTGTGTAGTGCATCAAATACGCAATAGTGCACGTTATGTAGTCTGGAAAGACAAAAAAGAATTTACTGGAGATATGAAGCATATTTACAATGCTCCAAATAAAGAAATGGCCAAAGTAGAACTAGATCGATTCGCAGAAAAATGGAATGACAAATATCCTTATGCGGTGCAATCCTGGCAAAGAAACTGGGAGGAACTCACTGTATTTTTTGACTTCCCAATAGAGATCAGAAAGATTATTTACACTACCAATCTTATCGAAAACCTTAATGGTAAAATCAGAAAGTACACTAAAAATAAAATGGCATTCCCAACAGATGATGCCCTTAAAAAATCAGTATATCTAGCATTAATGCAGAGTACTAAAAAGTGGACAGCTCCAACACCCAATTGGGGATTAATACTTAATCAGTTCTTAACTATATATGAAAAACGGGTTCAACTATAAAAAGTTAAACCCGCTGAAATTTTATTTACACAAAATTATGGATACTGTCATACCATTTTTAGTTTTCCTCTCTTATTTTATGATTTCCATAACATTGCATAATTCAAAAAAACCAAGAAAGGATAATACATTATAATGTATTATCCTTTCTTGGTTTTTCGTCTTATTAAAACTAAAATGCGCGTTGCTATTTAGCAATATTGACAGCTCTTGTTTCTCTTATAACTGTTACTTTCACTTGGCCAGGATATGTCATATCTGTTTGCACTTTTTGAGAAATTTCAAAAGAAAGACTTGCTGCTTTTTCGTCATTAACTTTTTCACTTTCTACAATAACACGTAGCTCTCTCCCTGCTTGAATTGCATAAGCCTTCTTAACTCCATCAAACCCAAACGCAATACCTTCTAAATCTTTTAATCTTTGTATATAAGAATCTAGCACTTGTCTTCTTGCACCTGGTCTAGCACCACTAATTGCATCACATACCTGAACTATAGGTGATATCAAAGATGTCATCTCCACTTCATCATGATGAGCACCTATTGCATTACAAACTTCTTGCTTTTCTCCATATTTTTCTGCCCACTGCATTCCTAATATAGCATGAGGAACTTCTGTTTCTGTATCAGGTACTTTACCAATATCATGAAGCAACCCTGCTCTTTTAGCTAATTTAGGGTTTAATCCTAATTCTGCCGCCATAACCCCACACAGCTTAGCTACTTCTCTAGAGTGCTGGAGAAGGTTTTGTCCGTAAGAAGATCTATATTTCATCCTACCAACAGTCTTTATTAATTCTGGATGTAATCCATGAATACCCAAATCTATTACTGTACGTTTCCCTACTTCAATAATCTCTTCATCAATTTGTTTTCTAGTTTTTCTTACTATTTCTTCTATTCGTGCAGGATGAATTCTTCCGTCTGTAACTAATTTATGTAATGATAAACGAGCTACTTCTCGTCTTACAGAATCAAAACAGGATAAAATTATAGCTTCTGGAGTATCATCTACTATTATTTCCACTCCTGTTGCTGCTTCGATAGCTCTAATATTCCTTCCTTCACGTCCTATAATTCTACCTTTTACATCATCACTTTCTATATTAAATACAGAAACACAATTTTCTATAGCCTCCTCTGTACCTATTCTTTGAATCGTGTTTATAATAACCTTTTTTGCCTCTTGTTTAGCTGTTAGTTTTGCTTCCTCAATAGTATCCTGAATCAGTGCCATAGCATCTGTTTTCGCTTGTCCTTTTAGAGATTCTACAAGTTGCTCTTTCGCTTCTTCTGCAGATAATCCTGAGATAACTTCTAATTGTTGCACTTGACTCTTATGCAGCTTCTTAACTTCACTTTGTTTCTTTTCTAAATAATCCTGACGTTGATTACTTTCTTTTATTTTAGCTTCTAATTCTGTATTAAGTTTTTTACTTTTAGACAATTCATTAGAGACCTGCGATTCTTTATCTCTTGTTCTTTTTTCAGCCTCAGCTATTTTTTTATCTCTAGATAATATTACTTTTTCGTGTTCTGATTTTAATTCAATGAATTTTTCTTTAGCTTGTAATATTTTATCTTTTTTAATAGTTTCTCCTTCGTTTTTTGCATCTCTTAAAATACTTTCAGAAGATTTCTTAGCATTTTTAATCATTTCTGACGCTTTGTTGCGTTCCATAACTTTGGCAATGATAAACCCTATCACTACTCCTGCTATCGCAGCAACTATCAAAAATACAATATTGTTATCCATAATTAATGTGAGTATTTATATATAAAAAGCCTACACTAGTAAAGGTTTTGTATAAACTCTGTAAAAACAGGTTTAGGGCTAACAAATTGCTCAAGGGTCCACTCAATGGCGGCATGCTTTTACAACTTAAACTCACCCTTTTTAATTAATTCTTGTTGAGTTTATCAAAATAACAACTAGTGCAGGCAGTAATTTTATTATTTATTTTTAAAAATATTATGATAAATTATCATATAGCAAATCATTTAATTCATTTAATCTATTTGCTATAGTATCCATATCATCATTTTTATCTATAGTTTTTTGTTCCACTTTTGTCGCAAACTGTAAAGCACACATTGCTAATACATCTTGCTTGTCTCTAACCGCATAACTTTGTTCGAATTGCTTAATCATCACTTCTATACTCTTTGCTGCTTTTCGTAAACCTTCTTCCTGATTAGGATTAATCGTTAATGGATATATCCTATCAGCAATAGATAACTTAATTTTAAGTTTTTTTCCCATAGTTTACTTATTCAGAAAGTTGAGATATACACATATCAATCTCCCTAATTAAGGCATTTATCTTAAGCTTAGTTTCCCTCTTATATTTATCACTGCCTAACATTGCATTAGCATTTTTGAGTGCAGCAAATTTCTCTTCCCATTGCTTTAATTGATCCAATTGAGATTCTGAATTGGATTCTAATTCAACAATTCTCGTTCTTAAGTCATCATTTTGCAACTTCATTAACTCATGCTTATGCAACAACTTGCTTATCCTATTTTCAAGAGAATCAATAATTTCAATTAAATCACTCATTATAACTTTTACACAATACTTCGTTACACAAAGTTAACATACCAATTGAAAAAACCCAATAGTTTTTAAACTAATTTTAAAGCCATATTTTATTACTATCCAATCTTAGAAATTTCTGCTACTTTGGTTAATGATGATGCTATAATTTGATGCATATCATAATATCGATATTCTGCTAATCTTCCTCCAAAAATTACATTCTTTAATTTTTGTGATTCTTCTTTATATTTTTTAAATATCTGCTGATTTCTTTCATTATTAATAGGATAGTAAGCCTCTTTTCCTTTATCCCAGTTTTCTGGATATTCTTTTGTTATAATTGTTTTCTTTTGACTACCAAATTCAAAGTGTTTATGCTCAATAATTCTAGTAAATGCATATGATGCATCATTATAATTTATAACTGCATTTCCTTGATAATTTTCGGTTTCGTGTAATTCATTTTCAAAACGTAATGATCTATACTCTAATTGTCCATACTTATACTCAAAAAACTCATCTATTTTGCCCGTATAAACAACTTTATCTGCTAACGATTCTAAATCTATTCTATCCTTAAAAAAATCAATATTAGCTTTGGTTTCGACACCTTCTAATAATCCATTAATTATTGTATTATACCCTCCAATTGGTATTCCTTGATAAGCATCATTAAAATAATTATTATTATAGGTATACCTCACTGGCAATCTTTTAATAATAAAAGCAGGAAGTTCTGTTGCTTTTTTACCCCATTGTTTCTCTGTATATGATTTAATAAAAGTTTCATAAATATCCTTACCTATTAAAGATAAAGCTTGTTCTTCAAGGTTTTTAGGAGATTTTGTACCGTATTGCCGTATTTGCTCTTCAATTATCGCTTTTGCCTCTTTTGGTGTTTTCGTACCCCATAATTGATAGAAAGTATTCATATTAAAAGGTAAATTATACAGTTTCCCTTTTGACAATGATAAAGGAGAATTTATATAATTATTAAAGGTTGCAAATTGATTGACGTAATCCCATATTTTTTTATCATTAGTATGAAAAATATGAGCTCCATATTTATGCACATTGATTCCTTCTTTTTCCTCACAATATACATTCCCTCCTAAATGCTCTCGTTTATCAATCACAAGACATTTTTTATTACGTTTTGTCATTTCATGAGCAAAAACACAGCCAAACAGCCCTGCTCCCACAATTAAATAGTCATATTCTTTTTTTTTCACTAATATTTTATTTTTTGTTTAAAAAAACATCTCATTATTATTTGAATCATCAAAACTACTACTTTTAAAATGATTTTATAGTAAATACCTATTTAACCTGAAAAGACCAACATTCATAACACCTTATATTTTCCTATAAAACAAAACTTTACTATACTTCCTTATAGCTTTATTTTATATACTATGTGATGTTATAAAATTCAAATCATATCTTTGATGTTTTTAAATCAAACTGGGATAATAAACACATTAAAAAAATCATCTGCGATAATATTCTAAAGAATATGGTGTAAAAAATAAAATGTGTGTATCTTTCTGCAATAAATTTACATTTTTATATGAAAGGATATTTCATTTCTAGAAACTACAAATCCCTTTTTAATGCTGCTGGTAAAGCAAAAACTGACTGTGAGTCTATTCTTGCAGAAATGGGATTTAAGAACCTTGGGTTTAAACAATCATCAATCCCTAACTCTGCTATTGGTACCATCAAAAATTTCTTAGGTATAACTTATGCATTGTTACGGCTACCATTTAATAGTACTTTGTGTACTCAATATCCCTTAAACAAATTTAGAAGTTATGTTTTAGGCATTGCTAAATTAAAAAGATGCAACATTATTACAATCGTTCATGATGTAAGATATTTAAAAGGCAGAACTGGTAATTCTGACAAAGAGTTACAGAAAATAATCTCATCAAATGCAATTATTGTACACAATGATGCTATGAAAAACTGGTTTCTGGAACAAGGTGTTAAAATACCTATAGTTGTACTCGGAATCTTTGATTACATATTAAATGATGGATTACCAGATCAAAATAATGCCGTTACAGGAGAAAAACCTCATGAAATAGTATATGCCGGAGGTTTTGGAGAAGGTAAAAATTCTTATATCTATGATCTTGATGTATTAGATAAAAAAGATTTTACAATGAATCTATATGGTATTGGATTTAATGATGATAAACTAAAAACTAATAAAGAAGAGTCTATATTATCATATAAAGGCGCATTTCCTTCTGATATAGTAGCATATCATATTAAAGGATCTTTTGGCTTAGTTTGGGATGGTATCTCTACAAAAGAATGTAGTGGGCAATATGGTCAATATCTACGATATAACAATCCTCATAAGACTTCATTATATATTTTATGCGGATTACCAGTAATTGTATGGGATAAGGCTGCTATAAGTACTTTTATAAAAGATAATAATATAGGCTTTACAATTTCAAATCTAGATGACTTAAGTGATAAACTAAAAAACTTATCTACAGAGGAATATCAAAAAATGAAAAAAAATGTAAATCAAGTTAGAACAAAAATCATTTCTGGAGGTTATTTAAACGATGCAATCAATCACGCTTTAAAAGATAGTATCACTCATAAAAATGACAAGTAATTTTAGTAACAATTCATAAAAATAATACACCCCCCGCTTTTATGAAAAAAATTATAATATTTCTTTTATTCAGTTTCTCTTTTTGCTATGGACAAAAGGAACTTTCTAAAGATTATTTTATACATCCTTTAGATATTCCTATAGTAGCTTCAGGAACATTTGGTGAATTAAGGTCTAACCATTTTCATTCGGGTTTAGATATGAAAACGCAAGGAGAAGAAGGTCTTAATGTATATGCATCTGCATCTGGAAGAGTAAGTAGGATAAAAATTTCGCATGGAGGATATGGAAAAGCTATATACCTAACTCATCCTAATGGTTATATTACAGTATACGCACACTTAAAAAAGTTTGCTCCAGAGATTGAAGCTTTTGTAAAAGAAAAACAATATGCAAAAGAATCTTATGAAATAGAACTTTACCCTAAATCTGGCTCTTTACTCGTTAAGAAAGGAGATATCATAGCCTATAGTGGTAATACAGGAGGTAGCTCTGGCCCCCATCTTCATTTTGAAATTAGAGACCCAAGATCTAGACCTATGAATCCTATGAGTTTTGGTATAGAAGTAAAAGATACCAAAAAACCTATTGTAAATAGTCTATGGGCATATAGTTTAGATAAAAACACACATATTAACGGAACTCAAAAACCAGTAAAGCTGAGGCTTATACCTCAAGAAGATGGAAATTTTAAAGCAGAAAGCATAACTGCTTATGGTAAACTAGGTTTTGGTGTATCTACGATAGACAAACAAGATTTAGCCGCTAACAATAATGGAATATATAAAATTAATACACAAATTAACGGGCTACAAAACTTAGAAATAGAAATGAATCGTTTCTCCTTTGCAGAAACACGGTACATAAATCGACTTATTGATTTCTCTTATTTTAAAAAATATAAAAGTAGAATAACCAAACTATTTATAGAAAAAAATAACCCACTAACTATTTTTAAACAAAAAATTGATAATGGTATTATTATCATAAAAGACAGTCTTTCCTATACATACACAATACATCTTAAAGATTTTAAAAATAATACCACAACAATCAATATTCCCATAGAAGGAAAGTATAATCAAACAATCACAAAAACTGAAATCACAAAAACTCCAGAGTATGCCAAAGCAAATGAAAATTATACTTATAGTGGAAGTATTTTTGACATTTTGATTCCTAAAGGTAGCCTATATGAAGATACATATCTAGATATCGTAACTAATGGAGAAACAATTAAAATTCATAATAATAAAACTCCACTACACAAAAACATGACAATTGTTTTTGATGTATCTCGATATAAACAAGAAGACAAAAAGAAACTCTATATTGGCAGAGTAAATAAATCTAAAAAGCCATATTACACTAGAACATTAAAGAAAGGAAATCGATTCTCTACTAGAACACGTATTTTTGGAACTTATGCTCTTTTTACAGATAGTCAAAAGCCAACAATAATGCCTATCAATGTAGCTAACAATAAATGGATCTCAAAAGCAACACATTTAAAAATAAAAATCAATGATTCAGAATCAGGAATAAAAAGTTATAGAGGAACAATCAATGGAAAATTTATTTTATTAGAATACGATTATAAAACCGGAATGCTAGTTTATGACTTTAATGATAAAAATAATATCAGTTCGGAAAATAATTTTAAACTTGTTGTGTTAGATAATGTAGGTAATCGAGCAACATTCGAAACCACATTTTTTAGAAAACTTTAAATACTAATATTTTTTGAAAACTAAATATCTCTACTTCTTGATTTATCTGATAGTATTCAGTGTATCTTCTATAGCACAAAATGCAACAATAAAAGGTATCGTTCTTAATGAAAATAACATACCGATTCAGGGAGCAAATATCACCTATAATAATTCTGGAACACAGTCAGATAAAAATGGTGTTTATCAACTGAGTATTCCTTCTAATCAAGAAATCCAAGTTAGTATTTCTCATATCAGTCTAAAAAATATGCAGTTCACTATTAAACTTGAAGAGGGACAGGTATATGAATTAAATCCAATATTAAAAACAGATGTAGAACAGATAAGTGAAGTTTTGATATCTGGTAGGGAGAAAAAAGTAGTAGAAGGTATTATAACACTAGATCCTGAAACCATAAGAACCACTCCCTCTGCTAATGCAGGTGTAGAAGGGCTTCTTAAAAGCTTACCTGGAGTAAGTTCTAATAACGAATTAAGTACACAATACTCTGTTAGAGGAGGAAATTATGATGAGAATTTAGTATATGTAAATGAGATCGAAGTATATCGTCCTTTCTTAATTAGATCAGGACAACAAGAGGGATTAAGTTTTGTAAATACTGATTTGGTTCGTAATGTCGATTTTTCTGCAGGAGGATTTCAAGCTAAATATGGAGACAAACTTTCTTCTGTTTTAGATATCACCTATAAAAGACCAACTAGATTAGGAGCCACGATAGACCTTAGTCTTTTAGGAGGGAGTATTTCTGCTGAAGGAATTTCTAAAAACAAAAAGTTAGCTGCAATTGTAGGTCTACGATACAGGGATAATAGTTTATTAGTAGATGCTAAAAACACGGAAACTAATTTTCAACCAAGGTTTGCTGATATACAAACATATCTGTCATACAATTTCTCTAGCAAATTCGAACTAGGATTTCTTGGAAACTTAGCACTTAATACATATGATTATAAACCTATTAAGGAACAAGTAAATTTTGGAACACTTCAAACTATAAAAGCACTAACTGTACTTTATAATGGACAAGAAAAAGATCAATATCAAACGTATTTTGGTGCATTAAAAGGAACTTATAAGGCTAATGACAATCTAACATTAAAACTGATTGCATCAGGATATCATACCCAAGAGCAAGAGCATTATGACATTTTTGCAGCCTATGCATTAGGAACTGTAAATACCGATATCGGCAGTGAAAATTTAGGGCAAGTAGAATTTAGTGAAGGAGTAGGATCACAATTAACACACGCCAGAAATGATCTGGATGCATTAATATTTAATATAGAACACAAAGGAACTTATATTGCAGACCAGCATCAGTTTGATTGGGGAATTAAACATACTTCTGAAGATATTAGAGATCGCTTACAAGAGTATGAAGTAATCGATTCTGCTGGTTTTTCTATAAGACCTCCACTATTAGATTTTGTAAATAATCAACCCTATAATCCTTTTGTATCTCCGATCACTCCTTTTACGAGTGTCAGAGCTACAAATAAAGCTAAAATTGATCGTTTTTCTGGATATGTACAGTACAGTATCCGTTCTCATATAAAAGAAAATGAAATCTGGGCCAATATCGGAGTAAGAGCACATAATTGGAATATTTCGGGAAGTACTATAAACAGTTCTGATTCTCAGATTGTTTTTAGCCCAAGAGCTCAAATTGCAATCAAACCTGATTGGAAAATCGATATGATTTTTAGAGCATCCGGAGGATTATATCACCAACCTCCATTTTATAGAGAACTAAGAGACTCATTAGGAATAATTAGACCAGAAGTTAATGCTCAGCAATCGATACATATAGTTTTGGGAAATGATTATAGTTTTTCAATGTGGGAAAGACCTTTTAAACTAACATCTGAGATATATTATAAAAAATTAACTGATGTAAATCCATACACAATAGAAAATGTTAGAATACGATATCGTGCCAGAAATAATGCTGAAGCCTATGCTCAGGGTATTGATATAAGACTTAATGGAGAATTTGTCCCAGGAACTGAAAGTTGGATTAGTATTGGATATCTAAAAACCGAAGAAAATATTGATAATCGTGGATATATATCACGTCCAACAGATCAACGGTTAAAAGTTGGAGTATTATTTCAAGATTATGTTCCGTCAATCCCAAACCTAAAAATGTATCTAAATATGGTGTATCAAACTGGTGTACCAGGTGGATCTCCTAGTTATGTAGATCCATATAATTTTCAAACAAGACTACGAGATTATCGTAGAGCAGATTTAGGAGTGTCATACATTATTATAGATAAAAGTAAGAGGCTAAAAAAAGGGCATTTTCTCAATACATTTAGAGAGTTAAGCTTAGGAGTTGAAATTTATAATATATTTAATAATCGTAATGCAATTACAAATACATTTGTAAGAGATGCTGCTAGTCGACGTCAATTCTCTATTCCAAATTTTTTAACCCCTAGAGTTTTTAATGTCCGTTTAGGTATGAAGTTTTAAAATTTAACTTTCTATAAATTTTTTCAATATCTCAACAACATAGTCTACTTCTTTTTTTGTATTAAATTTTGAAAAAGAAAAACGTATCGATGGCTTTTGTAAGTCTTCTTCAGAAAGAATTTCAGTCAATACATGTGAGCCTTTACTACTTCCACTCTGACATGCGCTTCCTTTTGAGCATGCTATACCATTAATGTCTAAATGAAATAATAGTATTCCGGATTTTTCATTAGATAATGGAATGCACACATTAATTAATGTATATGTACTCCGATCTAGATCAGAACAACTAGCATTAAATTTTACACCTTCAATAGTATTTTTTAATGTATCTATAAAATACTGTTTTAAATCTTCAATATATGCTTTTTCTTCTTGCAGGTTCTCATATGATAACCGCAGTGCCTCATCCATCCCTACTATATTATGAACACTTTCTGTTCCTGCACGATACCCTCGTTCTTGTTCTCCTCCAAAAATCAAAGGTTTTAATCCTGAGTTTTTACGAATATATGCAAACCCCACTCCTTTAGGACCATGAAATTTATGGGCACTTACTGCTGTAAAATCTATATGCAACTTACTTAAATCTACATCATAATGTCCTATTGACTGAACCATATCACTATGAAAAAGGGCTTTATATATATTACATAACTTCCCAACACGCTCTATATCTAATATTGTTCCTACCTCATTATTAATATGCATTAAACTTACTAATGTTTTCTCTTCAGAAGAACTCAATAGTGATTCTAAATGCTCATAATCTATACTTCCTTTAGCATCTATTGCAACATAACTAACTTTTATAGCATTACAAGATTCAATCTCTTGTACTGTATGCAATACTGCATGATGTTCAATTTTAGATGTTATAATATGCTTAACTCCTAAGTCTCTAACAGCACTATTGATAACCAAATTATCAGCTTCAGTTCCTCCAGAGGTAAATATAATTTCCGAAGATTTTACTCCTAGATAATTAGCTATATTTTTACGTGTTTGTTCTATATGATTTTTTGCAGATCTTCCATATCCATGTATCGAAGATGGATTTCCAAAATCGTCTTTTAATACTGAAACCATTTTCGCAATAACTTCTGACCTTACCTCTGTGGTAGCAGCATTATCAAAATAAACTTTTTGCATATAATAAAATAATTAATCGTTTAGTAGATGATTATAAATTTTATAAAAACAGAACTATAATTTTATAAAATTTCCTTTTTATATATGTACAAAACTAATCTAAATAAAATTATTTTAGACCAGAGACGTTATAATCTTTCAATTCCTTTACTTTTGTAAAAAAAAATACGCATTCTGACATGAAAAAACTGTTTTCATTTCTAATTTTATTATTAATTTTTAATTCATGCGATGATGGTGATATTATAATTACCGGATTTGAGTTTGATGAAACTGATTTACAACTCTGTAAAGGATCTAAAGAAAATGAATTTGTTTTTTTTAAGATTAATCAAACTATTAATGAATCCATTTCTTATAATTTTATTCATGAAAATTTTTCTGATACTATAGCTACATCAACAGCTATAATTATTGAATTGAATGATAATAATAGTAATTTACTATATAGAAAATTTAACACAAAAGTAACTAATAATTATTTTTGTGGTAATGTTCCCTCTAATGAAATTAGAATAATAGAAGAACTAATCGCAATCAAAGGAATATCTGAAATTAGCACTAAAATTATCGCCGAAGATGATAATGATGGTATCCCTGCAGAACAGGAAGATCTAAACAACAATGGAAATCTAGATGATGATGATACTGATAAAGATGGCATCCCTAATTATAAAGATCAGGATGATGACAATGATAATATTCTTACTAGTGTAGAACTACCCAATGAAATACCTGGTGATGATTCTCCTAGAGATACTGATGGTGATAAAATACCCGATTATTTAGATGATGATGATGATAACGACAAGATTTTAACTCGAAATGAAGATGCTAATAAAAATGGAAACCCTAGAGATGATACAGACCCAGTTTCTGGAAAATTATTTTATCTAGACTCACAATCTACTAATAAATCAGTTGATGTAGACATAAACCCTAATAATACTGTACAAACAACATTTAGAACTACAGTATCTATAAATAACCTCATTTTTGATCGTAGTGATCAAAATTTTAAAGACAAAAATTTCTCATTTGGTTTTAGGGATATTACCATACCAAAAAAAACTAAAAAGAAATAGACCTTGACATATAATCATCATGAATAAAATCTTTTATTATATATCTTTTATCGTATTAATATTTAGTTGTAGTGAAGGCGATATTATCGAAACTAATATCAGTAGTTTTGATACTAAACTAGAAAACTGTTCTAATGCTGATAAAAAAACTTTTGTATTTTATAAAGTAGACAAAGATAAAAAACGTTCCTTATCTGTTAATTTTACTAGTGCAACTTTTGATATCACACCAGAAACTAATTCTATTTCTGTAACCAAACCCACAACAATACCTCTTAATGCAGATGGTAACAAATTAATTTATAGAAAATTTTCTTCTCCAATTTCTAAATCTGATTATTTTTGTAATAGTGTCCCTCCGAATAATATATCAATTACGGAAGAATTAATAAGTTCTGATGGAACTCTTGAAATTAGTTATACAGAGTTAGAACCTGTATCGACTACTCAAAAAAGATTTATTCGTACAATAACAGTAAAAAATGCAACTTTAGAAAATGACAATGTTACCATCAGAAAAGAAATACTAGTTATAGGTACTGATACTATTGAAGCTAATATAAGTACAGATTTTAGCGGAACCCTAAAAAATTGTCCCGAAACCAATACTAATACTTTTGTTTTTTATAAATTAAATAAAGATAAAAATAGAGCTACCAGTACTAATTTTACAAGTAATAGTTTTAAAATCAACCCTGAAATTCATACTATTTCTGAAAAAAAACAAGATATAATCAAATTAGATGACGCTACCAATAAGGTAACATATAGAGAGTTTAGTTCTACTATCCCTGACAATGATATAACGGAAGCTTTTTGTAACAATACACTACCTAATACTATTACAACTACAAGAAAGCTTAATAGCTCTAGTGGTTCCATAATAATTACATATACAAAACTAGACCCTCTAGATGAGAAAAGTAAGTTTATACGTACGTTTACTCTAAAAAATATTATTTTGCAAGGCGATGGTCCTTCCATAGAAGTAGAAACACAAACATTAGGGACTGATACGATACCAAAAACACCTTAAAACAAAATACTTATATACCATAAAAAAACTAGATAAGAATATATATTCTTATCTAGTTTTTTTATGGTACTAATTCTAGAATTAGCCTTGTATATTAATATCTGTAATCCATTATTTAGGGTTTTGAATAATATACACTTCCATTGCTCCCATCCCATACTTTCTATAGTTTCCTTCAGAGATTTTCAATCCATCATATCTCCCAAATAGGTAATTAAGTTCTTCTTTTAAAACTCCTTGCCCTACTCCATGAATAAAAACCACTGTAGGGATACGCTTATTAATAGCAAAATCTAATTGTCTTTTTGCTACATCTAATTGTAAATTAATCATATCATAATTTGTCATTCCTTTTGTTGACTTCACTAACTTATTGATATGTAAATCTACCTCCATTGGAGGTGCACTACGCTCTTTAGGCTTTACTATAGTTTTTTTAGATTTCTTTTTAAAAATTTCTTTTTCTTGTAAATTTTCTTGTACTTCTTCGTAAGAAGGAATAATCATTTCACCTGAATGAATTTTTACTACTTCCCCAATAGAAAAAACCATATCAAATCCATCTTCAGTCTCTATAGTTACTTCTAATAAAGTTATTGCAATAACATTACCTGTGATAGGTTCATCTAACACAGACACCGTATCTCCTATTTTTATCATATTTATTCTTCTTCTTCAAAATGTTGATCAGGATTACTGTTGATTTTTGATTTTATAGTTGCATTAACCATAAACAGTCCTAGCATTAAAAAAATCAATCCTGCACTCTTAATATAGTAATTTTTATTATTCAAAGAGAACTCACTTAGAATAGCAATAGCTCCAATACATATAAAAAGTACGCTTACTATTTTTTTTATTTTAATATAATTCAAAATTTTAAAGGTTTATTATTTTGTTAATTTAAGTCAATAACTATCTTGACTTCTTGATGCAAATGACTATATAATTTTTATTTACAACTTAATAATCATATAAAATACGATTCCTTATTTCACATTTGCAAAAGTATTAAATAATGAATTTTTAAACCTCTAAATTTTTCAAATAACTTTATTATGTATATTGCAGACAATAAATAGAAAACTATTACTTCTTGGAAAAATACATGCTTCCTTGTCTAAATAAGAAATTTTTTGGTGTTGACTGTTTAGGGTGCGGTATGCAAAGATCTATTGTTCTACTATTTAAAGGAGATTTTATTGCTGCTTTTTATATGTATCCTGCAATTTACCCTATAATAGCGTTACTTCTTTTTTTAGGTCTCAACTTTTTCATTACATTTAAGTACAGTAAATTTATCAAAATGAGTCTAATACTTATAACTTCACTTACGATCATCATAAGCTATTTAATCAAAATGAAAATTATTTCTTAACTAATCAATTAAAATTATGGAACAACAAACATTACCTAATTCTACAATAATCTTAATTTTTGGAATCCTATCAATATTAGGATGTTGCTGTTATGGCATACCTGGTATTATTTTGGCTGTAATTGCTATAGTGCTTTCTAAAAAAGCTGCTACAATATACAACCAAAATCCTGAATTATACAAAGGGTATCAAAATGTAAAAACAGGAAAAATATTAGCAATTATAGGTCTAGTATTAAGTATTATTTATTTAATATATGTCATCTTTTTATTCGCTACTCTAGGATATGAAGGTATATTAGAGATGCAAAAAGGGATGATGGAACAATATGGAAAATAATCTAATCTGTAAATGAATTATTTTAAAAAAACTGTTCGAGATTGTGTTTCGAACAGTTTTTCTTTAAACTATTTTTTGCATCTATTTATTGGAATCTTTTATCAACTATATTGAGTCTAATCTTCTACAATGCCCAACAAAGGAGTTAATTGGGGTTAATTGTTTAGGATGTGGCTTTCAAAGAAGTTTTATACTACTCATTAAAGGTAATTTAATAGAGTCATTTCTTACATATCCAGCGCTTATACCTCTATTACTTATGTTTGGATATCTAATTACACACCTTATGCTAAGGTTTAAAAATGGAGCTAAGACACTTCAATATTTTTATATATTAAATAGTATACTTATTATTATAAATTATTTTGCAAAACCCTAATATATCATATGAAAACTAAACAACAATTACCAAATGCTACATTGGTATTAATATTTGGTATCACATCAATTATAACCTGTTCTTGTTATGGAATTCTAGGATTAGTATTTGGTATCGTTGCATTAGTATTAGCTCAGAAAGCCAAAGAGTTATATCTTAAAAACCCTGGGTTATATTTGGGATATGAAAACCTCAAAGCTGGAAAAATTTGTGCTTTAATTGGCGTAATATTAAGTTCTTTATACCTTTTAATAATTATTGGTTATATCATCTTTATGGGTACAGTACTATTATGGCCTGAAACTCTAAATTATTAGCGATACAAATACCTAAATCAACAACCACAGACAAAACTTACGAGGTATGCTTGCTAAATGATTTTTACTATTGAGACAAACCATGGAGAATAAAGTCTCTATGAGAGATTAAATAAAAAAGAGTGCTATTTTTCAACAGCACTCTTTCTTGTTTTTAATTCCCATAAACAACACTTCTACTTAAATGCTTTTATAGAAAATAAATAATGAATTAATAATTTAAAAAAGTAATCTATAAAATTACTTTTCAAACACTTTCTTATATTTTATTCAAAACCTTTCAATGTTTTTATAATAATATTTACACAATCTAATAATTGTTCTTTATTCATTACTAATGGCGGTGCAAAACGAATTATGTTTCCATGAGTTGGTTTAGCCAAAAGACCATTCTCTTTAAGAGCAACACAGATATTCCATGCCGTATCACTTTCTTCTGAATCGTTTATTAGAATTGCATTTAGTAACCCTTTACCTCTTACCTGTTTTGCTATTTTAGAATGTTCTATATATTTAGATAATTCTGATCTGAATAAATCACCTAGTTCGGATGCATTTTCTGCTAGTTTTTCATCTCTAACTACCTCTAATGCGGCTATGGCTACTGCAGCTGCAATAGGATTTCCTCCAAAAGTACTTCCGTGATTACCAGGTTTAATCACTTCCATTATATGATCATTTGCTAATACTGCTGAAACCGGATAAGCTCCACCACTTAATGCTTTTCCTAAAACAAGGATATCTGGTTTTACATTTTCATGGTTTACAGCTAATAATTGTCCTGTACGCGCAATTCCTGTTTGAACTTCATCTGCAATAAATAACACATTATGTTTTGCACAAAGTTCTTTTGCCTTAGTTAAATATCCTTCTGAAGGCACGTATACTCCTGCTTCTCCTTGGATAGGTTCTACCAAAAATCCTGCAATATTTTCATTATTCTTTAAAGTTTCCTCTAAAGCAACAATATTATCATATTCAATTTTAATAAACCCTGCTGTGTATGGTCCGAAATTTTTTCTAGCTACTGGATCATTTGAAAATGATATAATAGTAGTAGTTCTTCCATGAAAATTATTTTCACATACAACAATCTGAGCTTCATTTTCTGATATGCCTTTCTTCTCATATGCCCATTTTCTACAAAGTTTCAAAGCCGTTTCTACTGCTTCGGCACCAGTATTCATAGGTAGTAACTTATCAAAACCAAAATATTCAGTAGCAAATTTTTCGTATTCACCTAGTCTATCATTATAGAATGCTCGTGATGTTAACGTTAAGGTCTGTGCTTGATTTACCATTGCTTCTACAATCTTAGGATGACAATGCCCTTGATTAACTGCAGAATATGCACTTAAAAAATCATAATATTTTTTGCCTTCTACATCCCACACATATACTCCTTCTCCTTTACTCAACACTACAGGTAATGGATGGTAATTGTGGGCTCCATACTTATCCTCTAATTCAATTGAATGTTGTGATGACTTTTTGTCTAAAATTGCCATTATTCACGTATTAAAAATAAAACTTTACAATTCCTGCTTTGAAAATAAAGTTCAGGAGAGAAATCATCCTAATGAAATGAGCTACAAATTAACAAATATTAATTTAGTTTTCATCGAATTAAGAAACTTTAAATCCACAAAAACTTTTAATCATCTCTTAAAAAAATAGTTCTAGTACTTAATCTGTTTGATTAAAAAGAACAGCATACTTTTATTTTTTTATCTAAAAACTCCTCAAAAGAGCAGTTTTTTTTATTAAAATTCTATTTTTGCGCTATGGCAAGAAAAAATAGAAGACAAGTCTTTGAAAATATCAAAGTTATAGATGCAGGTGCTAAAGGAAAAAGTATTGCTAAAGCCCCTGATGGAAAAGTTATATTTATTAATAATGCGGTTCCTGGAGATATTGTAGATATACAAACGACTAAAAAACGTAAAGCTTTCTATGAAGGTACAGCAACAGTCTTTCATGAATTATCAGATAAACGTGTTGATCCAACGTGTGAGCATTTTGGGACGTGTGGTGGTTGTAAATGGCAATTTATGGGATATGAACACCAACTCAACTATAAAGAACAAGAAATTACAAATAACTTAACCCGATTGGGTAAAATTGAATTACCAAAAGTAAGTTCAATCCTTGGTTCTGAGGATCAGTTTTTCTACAGAAATAAAATGGAATTCTCATTTAGTGATAGTAGGTGGCTTACTCTAGATGAAATCAAAAGCGATACTGAAATTAAAAATCGAAACGCCTTAGGCTTTCATATTCCAGGAATGTGGGATAAAATTTTGGATCTTAACACATGTCACCTTCAAGAAGATCCTAGTAATGACATCAGAAATAAAGTAAAAGCATTTGCTACAGAAAATGACTTATCATTTTATAACGCAAGAAAACAAGAAGGCTTTTTGCGTACACTAATGCTTAGAATTTCGTCTACAGGAGAAATTATGGTATTACTACAATTTTTTCATGAAGATGTTGATAAAAGAACACTTTTGCTAGACTACATTGCTTCAGAGTTTTCTCAAATTACTTCTCTTCAATATACCATAAATACTAAAGGTAATGATACGATTTATGATCAAGAAGTCATTTGTTACAAAGGAGAAGACTATATTGAAGAAGAAATGGAAGGATTACGTTTTAGAATTAATGCAAAATCTTTTTATCAAACTAATTCTAAGCAAGCATATGAGTTGTATAAAATAACTAGAGATTTTGCAAACTTAACCGGAAAAGAATTAGTATATGATCTCTATACTGGTACAGGAACTATAGCACAATTTGTAGCGAAAAATGCAAAAAAAGTAATCGGTGTAGAAGCTGTTCCTGAAGCTATCGAAGATGCTAAAGAAAATGCAAAACGTAATCACATAAATAATGTAGAATTCTATGTAGGTGATATGAAAAAAGTATTCACTAAGGATTTTATTGCACAACATGGTCAACCTGAAGTTGTCATTACAGATCCACCTAGAGATGGAATGCACAAAGATGTTGTAGCACAATTACTGAATATTTCGCCTGAGAAAATAGTTTATGTAAGTTGTAATAGTGCTACACAAGCACGAGATTTAGCTCTATTAGATAGCATGTATAAAGTTACTAAAGTTCAACCAGTTGATATGTTTCCACAAACATATCATGTTGAGAACGTTGTATTACTTGAAAAAAGATAAGTTAACATAGCTTTTAAATTTAGTATTCTGTATGATTTGTACACTACTAAATTTAAAAAATAAGGTAGTTTTATGCATTTATTTAGTGTTAAAAACAAAATAATACGTTATGTATAAAACTATAATCAAGAAAAAAAATGGCAATCAAAAGATAAAAACCAGATGATATATTAATTTATAATTTACTTAGTAACATATCATTATTTTTGATGTCTTTATTTTTAGGAAATAACTCATGTGAATTGCTTAATCTTTTTTATTTTTGGTCATGCAAATCACAAATAAGATCGCTTTTTTGTTTTTACTTTTTTAGAAGGTAGTAATCATATTTTTATAATGGTGTTTATAATTACAAAAAAATCATAATATTCAAGAAATGTAATTTTGCTAGAAAAAAAATAGTACATGAGAATACATAAATATATAGTAGTCATAATCATTATTTTATATTCAAGCTATAGTTGTGAGCGAGATGATATCTGTGCTGAAGATACCCCTACTACTCCTTTTTTAGTTATAAAATTTATAGATGTCGATACAGGAACTGAAGTAAAAATACCATCAGAATTAAAAGTAAAAGCTATAGATGTTGATACACCTTATCCCATTGGTACTATAACAGATTCGATTAAAATACCTCTCAGAAATAATGTTTCTGTTACAGATTATGAATTTACAATAAATTCTGACACTAATAATAATACTGCTGATGATCCTGCACCTAATGTAGATATTGTTAGTTTTCAATATACAACAGAAGAACAATATGTAAGTAGTGCCTGTGGGTTTAAAATTAATTATAAAGGACTTACAGTATCACCACCAGTAGCAGGTAGTGATGGTAGATGGATTAAAAGTATAACAATACAAAGAGAGAATGTAACAGATGAAGCAACTGCACACATATTTATTTTTCATTAGTATATTAATTTTTAGTAATTTCTATGGGCAAGAAGCTCCTAGGACTAGCCCAAAAGATACTCTTCCTCCTACAGAAAAATATGGTTTTAGAGCAGGAATTGATCTTTCTCGAATAATCCGAACTACATTTGATAACAATTATTCTGGATTTGAAATTGTTGGTGATTATAGAATTTATAAAAAGTTTTATATAGCTGCAGAAGTAGGTAATGAATCTCTAATTAGAGATGAAGAAAACATCAATACAAAAGGATCTGGAAGTTATATTAGAGCAGGAATAGACTATAATGTATATGATAATTGGTATGGTATGCAAAATAGTATATATGTCGGTTTTCGTTATGGGTTTTCTACATTTGACCAAACTCTTAATGATTATACTATTTTTTCTAGCACGAATTACTTTGGAGTAAATCAAATAACAAAAAGTATTAAATCCGAAAGTTTAAATGCTAGTTGGGCAGGATTAGTTCTTGGTATAAAGGTAGAGATAATTAAAAATCTATATCTTGGTGCAAACGTTTCATTAAGAACTATTATTAGCGAAAAAAAACCTGATAGGTTTGACAACCTCTATATTCCTGGGTTCGGTCGTACAAATGATTTTAGTAGTATTGGTGTTGGTTATGGATACTCTATAAGTTATCTAATTCCTTTTTTCAAAAAGAAAAAGTAATCTACTTATTTAGCATCAACTCTAACTGAGATAAACTTAGTAAATACATAACATAATCATCTATTTAAAATAGATAATCCTACAATTTTTATACTTTTTTGTATATTTCCAATTATAATAATGCGCAATTATTAAAAAACAAGTCGCTAAAAAATGAAAAATCTTTCCAACAAAATAATCTGCTGCTATAAAACCAGCGCCAAAAAAAATCAATGCTTCTAGATATATAAATATTGGAGATAATTTTTTATGATATTTTTTATACCCTCTATATATTGCTATGAATGCGATAATCAAACTACTAATAACCAACAATATTTCGTAGAGCACATCAGTTATTAAAACAAATCCCATAATAGGGAAAATAGCGATACATATAGGTAAGAATAGACAGTGTATCAAACATAAAAACGAGGCAAAAAAACCTATAAAATCCCAGTTTACTTGTATTGTTTTTTCTATCATAACATTAAAAATCAATAAGTTAACTCCTATTTACCATTAATACTTTTTACACCTATCCTTAAATAAATTTTATTAGATATACAATGTAAAGCCGTATAAAGCTATTTTTTTTAATTCTAAATACATTTTATTGCAATCATGTTGCAATAATACGAAATATCTAATTCTATCACACTTTAAATATGAAAAAACTAGAACGCTCAAAAAGCAGAAGTACGAAGTGTGTTATTACTATCTCAATCAAGAGATATAACATTTATTGACTTATGGTAGTAGTAGTATCATAACTCAATAAGATTAAAGCATACCGTATTTTAGGACAATCTATAGAAAAGAAAAAAACTATTTTGCGACAGGAGAAGATAGTAAAATATAATATCTATTATGTAATAATTATAAAAACAAAATATTTATTTTTAATGCAAATCATACAAAAGAAATAACTTGTTTACTCAATAAAATTAAAAAATCTACTTAGATTATTTTCAAATAACATAAATCAGCTATTAATTATAAAAATATGTAATACTTAACCAATAATAGTACAATCATCCTACACATTCTTATATTTTGCTTTTTTACTTCCAGCATACATTTCATATTTAACCAATCGAGCTTCTAGCTTACCATTGAATACTTTAATTTTTCGAGAAGGTCTAAGTCCAACATGCTTTAAACCTTCTAAATTTGATGTAATAAACCAAGCATTAGTTCCAGAATAGTTTTGTTTTAATGTATCTCCTATTTGTTTATAAAACTCTTCTACATTAATCTCTAGTCTTTCATCATACGGTGGGTTAAAAACAATATGAAGAGGTCCTTCTATTTCTTTTTCTGTTTCAAAAAAATTACCCTCTTTTATTTTTACAAAATCAGTAAGATTAGCATTCTCTAGATTTTTTATAGCCTTTCTTACAGCAGATGGAGCCATATCCATTCCAACTATTGAATAATGAAAATCTCTAGTCTTATTCAAGCAAGCTTCTTCTATTTTTTCAAATAAATCTAGATCCCAATCTAGCCATTTTTCAAATGCAAACTCCTTTCTATTTATATTAGCAGGGATATTACAAGCAATCATAGCTGCTTCGATAGCCATAGTACCACTACCACACATAGGATCTAAAAAATTACTTTGCCCATCCCAACCAGAAAGCAATAACAAACCAGCTGCTAACACTTCATTAATTGGGGCAATATTAGTTGCTGTACGATATCCTCGATGATGTAAAGAACCGCCAGAACTATCTAGAGATACTGTACAAAAATCCTCTTGGATATGAATATCTATCGAAAGATCCGGATATTCTGTATCCACATTTGGTCTTTCACCTGTTTGTTCACGAAATTTATCAACAATGGCATCTTTCGTTTTTAAAGCAATAAAACGAGAATGCGTAAAAAGAGTAGAATTAACCGTAGCAGAAACCGCAAAAGTATCTTCTAAAGTTAAATACTCTTTCCAATGTATGCTTTGAATAAAATCATATATATCTTTTTCATTTCTCACTCTTTTAGAAATAATAGGCTTCAAAATTTTTACGGCTGTTCTCAAACAAAGATTTGCTTTATACATAAAACCTGTATCACCATAAAAACTAACCATACGGTTTCCTATTTCTACTTTTTGAGCCCCTAAATTTCTAAGCTCTTTTCCTAGAATTTCTTCAAAACCAAAAAGAGTTTTGGCTACCATTTTAAATGAATTACTCACTATCTATATTTTCGATATGAAGGTGTCTATTTTTTTCACTACATGAGTTAAAACTTTAAACAACTTCTATAATTAAACCGTAAAAATACATTAATTTTGCGCCTTATGCTAAAAGATTCAATAATGTGGTATACCTCATGGTTTGATACACCTTACTATCATATTTTATATAAAGATAGAGATCATACAGAGGCTAAGAATTTTATGGATAATTTAACCAATTATCTAAGCTTAGAAACTGGCGAAAAAATTTTAGACTTAGCCTGTGGTAAAGGTAGACATAGTATATATCTAAATCAACTAGGTTATGATGTCACGGGTGTTGACCTTTCAAAAAACAGTATAACATATGCTTCGCAGTACGAAAATGAAACTTTAAAATTTAAGGTTCATGATATGTCTCAACCATATTTTGAAAAATTCTCTGCGGTTTTTAATTTATTTACTAGTTTTGGATATTTTGATAATGAGGAAGATAATCTAAATACTATAAAAGCAATAAGTTCTAATCTTAATGAAAATGGTTTTGCTGTTATCGATTTTATGAATGTAGATTATATTATTGAAAACCTAGTTCCTGAAGAAGTAAAAAAAATTGGAAATATTACTTTTAACATTAAAAGATTTCTTAAAGATGGTTATATTTTTAAAGAAATCAGATTTAGAGATAATAATGAAGATTTTTTCTTTACTGAACGTGTAAAAAGCATTACTCTAGAAGGTTTTAAAGAGTATTTTAAAAATGCAAATATTGATTTATTAGATATTTTTGGTAATTACCAACTACAAAAATTTCAAAAAAACACTTCACCTAGACTCATATTAATATTTAAGTAGTGTACAATTATATACTATCCATAGCAGCTGTTTTTATAGGAGCTTTATTAGTGTTAATTTTTAGAGCATCAAACCAAAAAAATCTAAAATTACTCTTAGCTTTTAGTGGTGCTTTTCTTCTTGCAATTACTATTTTTGATTTATTGCCAGAAGTCTTTGAAGACAACCTATTTGCCAAACGTACTGGTGTTTGGATCATGATAGGTATTCTTTTTCAAAAAATATTAGAATACTTCTCCAAGGGCGCGGAGCATGGTCATATTCATTTAAATAAAGAGACTTATCGAGTACCAAAACTATTATTTATAAGTTTAGGATTACATGCGATACTAGAAGGATTTCCTATTCATCATACTGATGGAATTCTGATGGGGATTATTATACATAAAATCCCTGTAGCTATGATTTTGACTACTTTTTTATTAAATACTAAAATTAAAAAAGTAATAATATTATTATCGTTAATTTTCTTTGCTTTAATGACACCGTTAGGCACCTTTATCTCTGAAAATTTTACGATTGCTCAAAATTATTATAAAGAGATTACTGCATTAGTTATTGGTATATTTCTTCATGTATCTACTACTATTCTTTTTGAAAGCAATGAGGGACATAAATTTAATATCACAAAACTTCTGGTCATTCTCGCTGCTACTACTGTTGCATATTTAATATGATATTAAATGTTTAGTAAATCAGAATCAAAAAAAATACGTCAAGAATTTTGGATTAGTTTTGGAGAACAATATCCTCGTAAATGGATTTTATATAATACTAAAATTAAAGATGTAACTCTCAAATTTACATTTACTACAAAAAAAGCGCAAGTATCTATTGATATTGAACCTTCTGATGAGTTAATTAAAGCATATTATTATGATAAATTTATTAGTTTAAAAAATATCATAATTTCTGAATATAGTAATACTATTATCTTCGATGATCGATATCAATTAGATAATACAAAAATTATTTCTCGATTATATATTGAACTTACTGAGGTGAGTATTCATAATAAAAACGATTGGAAAAATGTAATGAAATTCTTAAATGATAATATGAGTACATTAGAATCTTTTTTTACAGAATATAAAGATTTTATTGAGAATTAATTTTTAATTGATTATACTTTTTTTATTTATATCAATAAGTAATAAAGTAGAATAATTATTCTATCTAAAACAAAAAAACAGCAATAGTACGCTACATCTCTTTTTATATCAAATTTTATCTATTAATATTCTAATATCTAACACTAAATAGGGAATAATCTGATAAAACAATTAAAACTAATATCATATTTAACCTATATCAGACAGATAATCAAAATATTAAAAAAACACTGTAGTCATAATTATTATTTAATGTTATATAACAAAATCAGGTTAAAATTTATAAATATATAGCTCAAAATTTATAAATCTTGATCATCCCTTTTTGAAAAATCTAAACTTAACTTATAAATTTACTTGACTTAAATCAAAAAGTAAAATAATAATCATATCATGAAAAAACGTAAAAAAAACATCAAACTAGATTTAAAAAAAGTAAAAATATCTAATTTACAATCTTCTCAAGTAATTGGGGGAAAACTTAAACAAGCAACGTTTCATCTTGGTGATTGTCTTTCATCTTGGGATATTGATTGTATTTATTCTAAAGGAAAAGACGATATGATAAACAGACCTAGATAAATTTTATCTTTAGAAAAGGGCTTAAAGGCCCTTTTTTAATGAAACTAAATTTATAATATGAATATGATATTCCAATCAAATAAAGATTATGATTATCAAATAGGTATTCTAGTTTGTGAAATGGAGTATATACGTAATGAAACCATAAATCTTACAAATACCCTTTCAATTAAAGAATTAGATTATCATTTTGATAAAAACGCTAATAGCATAGGAAGCTTATTGATGCATATTTCAGCTTTAGAATTTAAATTTCTTCTCAATTTTTTATTAAAACGTCCTTTTAGTCTTAAAGAACGTGAAAAATTTGGTCCTGCAATGCCTTCATTAATGCATCAAAGACTAATAAAAGGAAATAATATAGAGTATTATATCAATGAGTTAAAACTTGTTAGAGAACAAACTTGTATTGAATTGAAAAAACTCAGTGATGATTGGTTATCTAAGGAAATTATTTCTTCTGATGAAAAAAATCTAGGTAATCATTTATATTTAAAGAAGCATATCCTTTACGACGAAATTTCTCACCAAGGTCAAATTAAAATGATGATTAAAAGGTTATAATTATTTTTATTAAGAACATCTTTCTCCTAAGAAAAGTTTTGTTAATGATTTATACTTCTTAGTCTAATATCTATTAATTAGTTACAATCCTTAATTTACTTACTGGGAACTGTTAGCTATTAACGGCAGTTTGTCTAGCTTAGTAGGCTAATGCTATTTTGACAGCTAATATTTATCAGTCAAAAATACCTCTTAACCTATCTTGTTCTCAATTTGGATAGTCTAAAAAAAATAGATC
>NZ_AVQK01000025.1 GCF_001401755.1 Aquimarina longa SW024 | reverse complement strand
GGAATCCTGCAAAATTTGTTGCCAGATTACAGGCGTATAATGCCTCGGATAATCCTATTCTATTCGGAATAAGTTTTGAGGATGGTCATGGAGGAATGAATAATAGTAAGTTAGAACGATATGGTAAATATGCAGATGTATTTACTTTTGCCTTATGGCAAACAGGTCATCCTGAGTATCAGTTAAAGGAGTAAAAAGATGTATTTTTATCACTTTATATATTCATTAATCTAAAAATAATATACTTATCAAAACTCTTAAAATTATTACTGTAGCTCTAATACTGTTATAATTACAGTTACTATTGCACAAACCAAAAAATCTCTCGGGATTGGGCTGCTTTTACACAATCAATAGAGATTAAAACAACTAAAAAAACCAATTTTAAACTACAAGCATCTGTAAAAGTAACATCAGAAAACAACGATGGAATGGCAGGGCTATGGGTACGAGTTGATAATAGTAATGGAGAATCTGGTTTTTTTGATAATATGTTAGATAGACCTAATTATATCTAATCAATGGGCTACCTATACCATAGAGGGAGAAATTGATAAAAATTCTAAAACACTTAATTTTGGAGGGATATGTGTCTATAATGGTCAATTCTATTTTGATAATTTTGAACTATCTATCCAAAATGAAAATGGAGAATATAAAAAAATCATTATCGATAATGGTCAATTCGAAAATCAAATAAAAGATCAAACAATTCCTAGTTGGCAATGGGGAATTGGTAAAAACAAAAAAACTGTTATAAAAGAATTTACACTATATTCTATAAAAAATACTGAGGATAATTCTTTTAGTTTAATGCTAGAAGGTAAGGGTGTTAAAAAAAGTAGGGTAATTAATACAGAAGAGGGATTTACTCCGCAGATAGGCACATTGGTTGCCATGCTCAATAACCTAAGTAATAGAGTAGAACGAACTGTGAAAAATCTTGATATAAGAGAAACTGATCATTTATTAGATGAAAAAGCAAACAGAATTGGTGCATTAATTATGCATCTAGCAGCCGCAGAAGCATATTATCAGGTATATACTTTTGAAAACCGTAAGTTTACTAAAGAAGAAAAAGAAAAATGGCAATTAGGACTAAGTCTTGGTAAAGAAGCTCGTGAAAAATTAAAAGGAAAACCTATTGAGTATTATCTAAATATTTATAAAGAAGTACGAAAAAAAACAGTAGAAGAACTTGCTAAGCGCAATGACGAATGGTTAGAACAGATGCGTCCTGGATCTACGATGAATAATCATTTTGCATGGTTTCATGTAATGGAACATCAATCTAGTCATCTAGGACAGATCTTACTGCTAAAAAAACGTATCCCAAAAGAGGAAAACAGTATTAAACTCCCAAAAGAAGAGGTAGATCAGTAGTGTGACGATCATATAGCTTCTCTATACTACCATCAAAAAAAGCTGTAAAAGAGTCCTCTTTTACAGCTTTTTTTATTTGTCATATTTCTATCTATTACTTACTCTCTCTTATCATCGCTATATGAGGTATTCCATCCTCTAGATACTCCTCTCCAATAGGTATAAAACCATGTATTTTATAAAATTTTATAAGATATACCTGCGCAGATATTTTGATTTTTTTGGTGTTAAAATGCTCTTCTATAGCGTTGATACTCTCTTTAATAAGACTATGACCATAGCCGTATTTTCTTTCTGTCTCAGCTACTACGACTCTACCAATACTAGCACTATCAAAATAATATCCTGCATCAAATACTCTGGTATAGGCTACGATTTTTTGATCTTTATATCCGATTACATGTAGTGCTTTTTGATCCTTATTATCAATATCCTGATATACACAATCTTGCTCTACCACAAATACCTCTGCGCGTAAGCGCAAAATTTCATATAACTCTGGTGTTGATAACCTATCAAAAGCTTTGGTCTTAAATCTTATATCCATATCGTAATAATACTAACTATATATTGGTAGAAAATATAACAAAAAAAGTAGTAATGTATGATTACTACTTTCTATTATGTGTTTTACGAGCTTATAAACACATTGGTATTTTTTGTACTCTATTTTGGTGTCTACCACCCTCGAACTCGGTGTTTAAAAATGTTTTTACCATTTCTATTGCCTGAGGTAGTGAGGTAAATCGTGCAGGGATACATATAATATTAGCATCATTATGTAATCTTGTTAACTCTGTGATTTCTTTTGTCCAACAAAGTCCCGCACGAACAGTATCATATTTATTAGCAGTCATAGCTACTCCATTACCACTACCACAGATTAAAATTCCGAAATCAACATTCTTAGTATCTACATCTTTTGCCACAGGATGTACAAAGTCTGGATAATCAACACTACTATTATCATTAGTACCATAGTTGATAACTTCAATTTTCTGAGATTCTAGATATGTTGCAATAGCAACTTTATAGTCAGTTCCTGCGTGATCGTTTCCTATAGCTATTTTCATTTCTTTTTATTGGATTGGATTATAGGGACAAAGATACTTTAATCTAAAAAAGTAAACTCCAAAAAATCACTAAATCAATAACCTCCAACCAAACTCACGAGGTATGTCGCCAAAAAAGGTTTTTTTGTTTTAATTATAGAATACGGAGTATTAAACTCTCTATGAAGGCTTTAACCCAATATTATCGCAATGTTAATAACTCCTATTTCTGTGTTAACACTAAGTGTGAATAAACAGTTCCTAAAATTCATAAAGTTTTTTTGGTAATCTTAATTTTTATTAGAATACAAGCATCCTAGGGAGAAATCAAAATTATAACTTATCTTTTTTTAGGGAAGTTTTCAAGTGTTAAGTCAATGTTATCAACTACGGTTTTACCGTAATTATATTAAGAAATTTATGTGTTTATAAACTATTAACAACTGTTAATTAAATTTTAGTTTTGTAACATTTTCAGCTAATTAGACTATTCATATCCTGTTCATATATATTTGAAAATTCGAATTAACTTTAAAAACAAATAAAATAAAAAAAAGATATACCGCTATCCACACTACATTATAATCATTATTATTTATTTTAAATTTTAAAAAAGAAAAGATATATATAATATATATGTTGAAAACTATAGTGAATAAAGAATACGATGTCTTATTTTTTTTAATGTTCTATTTCTATTCTTGTATGACTCTATAAAAAAATGTAGTGTTACATTTAGGTATAACTTAGCTATGTTTCTATTTTAGAATACTAAATAAGATTATAAAATAAAAATTGAACCCCTTTATAAGAGCGTCTAACTTCCTGAGGTTATAGAATAGAATTGTTTTTATAAAAAAATTATACGATTCTTAAATGAGAATCCATGTTTAGATCATCTATGATCTGCAACGCTTTATCTTTATCTTTTTGATGAACTTTTAGATTGATACCTCCTAATGCATTTGAATAAAAAGGAAAAACACCTATCATTGTTTCGTTTTCAAAAAAATATGAAATTCCTTCTCTATCCAATATAGTTTTTAAGATAGCGTACTCAAAGGGGTATGTATATGTAGTAATAGTAACAAAATCTTTCATTATAATAATTCTGTGGTATATTAACCTTATCCGAGCAATATACAAAATAAGTCTAATAATTTGATTTTTAGTTACTAAATAACCTGAGATAGAATATAATTTTATAAAAATAATAACTCGTTATCCATAGGTTTTCTTAACTAATTAGATAGCAATATACTTTTATACTACTCTATTTATGAAGTTATATTTCTGAATAAAATATGAAGATTTTTTTTTTGGTTAATGGATGAGTTTTAGGATATCTTTTAAAAAAAATGACTTAATGCTATTAGTATACTTTGCAGATTGATAAAAGATTAAACTTAAAATTACTGATCTTGAAAAGATAAACTGTACTTTTATCATAAATAATAGAATACATATTAATGAAAGGAAAGAGTAGAAGAAGAAGAAAGAAGTCATCAAAAATAGAGAATATCACTCAGGGAATACTAAAAATGTTAAAAACTGAGCCTACTAAAAGTTTTAATTATAAGCAAATTGCTGCAAAGTTTGGAGTTGATGATGCGAGTAGTAGAAACCAAATTATAAAAAAATTAGCTCAGCTCGCCGCAAAAAAAGAAATAGAAGAAACAGAAAGAGGAAAATTTAAAATAGTACCTAATATAAATACGTATACCGGTAGTTTAGAAATCACCTCCAAAGGTACAGGATATGTCATTGTAGAAGATCTTGAAGATGATATCTTTATACCTAATAATAACTTAAACAAAGCATTACATGGAGATGAGGTAGAGGTATATATCTATCGCAGAAAACGAAGAGGGAAAAGTGAAGGAGAGATTTCTAGAATTATTTCGCGTAAGAAAGATGAATTTGTAGGAGTTATAGATATCCAAAAAAATTATGCTTTTGTAAACATGCAGGATACCAAAATGTATACTGATATTTTTGTTCCTAAAAATAAAATAGGAAAAGCAGAAAATGGAGATAAGGTATTAGTAAAACTCGAAGATTGGCCAGAAAAAGCAGATTCACCATTCGGAAAAATCGTTAAAGTCCTAGGAAAACCCGGAGAGCATAATACCGAGATCCATTCTATTTTGGCGCAATATGGATTGCCTTATGAGTTTCCTGCAGAAGTAGAAGAATATGCAAATCAATTAGATACCAGTATCCAAGAATCAGAAATAAAAAAACGTAGGGATATGAGAAAAACCCTAACGTTTACTATAGATCCAAAAGATGCTAAAGATTTTGATGATGCATTATCGTTTCAGGTTTTAGAAAATGGTAATTACGAAATAGGAATTCATATCGCAGATGTATCCCATTATGTAAAACCAGGGACATTACTGGATGATGAAGCTTATGAAAGAGCAACATCAGTATATCTGGTAGATAGAGTAGTACCTATGTTACCCGAAGTATTATCTAATAATGCATGTTCATTACGACCTAATGAAGAAAAATATACATTTTCTGCCGTGTTTGAACTTAATAATAAAGCAGAAATTGTAGAGCAATGGTTTGGTAGAACAGTTACCTATTCTGATGCACGATTTGCATATGAAGAAGCACAGCATATCATAGAAACCAAAGAAAATACAATTCCTACTGAGATCTCTATTACAGGAAAAGAATATACAGCAGATCCAAAAATAGCAGAAGCAGTTCTTAAATTAGATGAACTTGCCAAAATTATGCGTGGTAAAAGAATGAGAGAGGGAGCCATTTCTTTTGATAAAGTAGAAGTAAAATTTACGCTAAATGAAAATAGTGAGCCTGTAGGAGTGTTTTTTAAGACTTCTAAGGACGCTAATAAGCTTATCGAAGAGTTTATGCTACTTGCTAATAAAAAGGTAGCAGAATTCATAGGAAAACAAAATCCTAAAAAAACATTCGTATACCGAGTACATGATGAACCGAATGATGAAAAATTAGCAGCATTACAAAATATCATAGGGCGGTTTGGATATAAACTAGATCTTAGAGATCGAAAAACGACTACCCAATCATTAAACGGATTGTTAAAAGATGTCCAAGGTAAAAAAGAACAAAATCTAGTAGATACTTTAGCCATACGTAGTATGAGTAAAGCAGAATATACCACTCATAATATAGGTCATTATGGATTAGCATTTGAGTATTATTCTCATTTTACTTCTCCAATACGTAGATATCCTGATGTTATGGCACATCGTTTGCTACAACAATATCTAGATGGTGGAAAATCTGTTGCAGAAGAAGAATATGAAGAAAAATGTAACCATAGTAGTAGTATGGAAAATCTAGCTGCCAGTGCAGAACGTGATTCTATAAAGTTTATGCAAATAAAATTTATGAAAGATCATGAGAATGAGCAGTTTGTTGGAGTTATTTCTGGAGTAACAGAGTGGGGAATTTATGTAGAAATCATTGCCAATAAATGTGAAGGGATGATCCGACTGAAAGATATGAATGATGATCGCTATATTTTTGATCAGGATGAATATGCTATTGTTGGAGAACAAACCAAAAAAAGATACCAATTGGGAGATGAAGTAGTGGTAAAAGTAAAAAATGCAGATCTTATAAAACGACATCTAGATTTTATATTGTTAGGTAGTAAAGAAGAATAATTAGAAATAAGTGTCGTTTTTTAAGTAATATATAGTAATTATTAAAAAATAAAACGATGAACAAAATAACACTTCTTTTTATATTCTTTATAGTAATAACAGTACAAGCACAAGATACCATAACTAGAGATATCGGTGATTTTACTGAACTGAAAGTATTTGATAAAATACGAGTGACCTTAATTAAAGGTGATGATAATAGAGTAGAAATCACAGGTATAAAAAGAAGAGATGTTGATATCATACAAAAAAATAATCTTCTAAAAATTAGAATGTCTATAGGTAATCTATGGGATAATAATAATACAGAAGTAATTGTGTATTATACTGATATCCATAAGATTGATGTTAATGAAGGAGCTAGAGTAGAAGTCACCAGTACAATTGATTCAAAAAATCTGGATCTAAGAGCTCAGGAAGGTGCTAGTATGATTGCTACTATTGAAACTGAATTTTTATATACTAAAGCAGTTACAGGAGGAGAAATTATATTAAAAGGAAATGCAAAAGAACAAGATATTAGTATTACTTCTGGAGGACAGTATCATGCAAAAAATCTTAAATCCAAAAAGACTATGGTAAAAGTTAGCGCCGGTGGAACAGCTGAAGTATATGCTAAGAATTATATAAAAGCAAATACAAATGCAGGAGGAACTATAAAAATTTATGGAAATCCTAGAGAAATCGATTCTCAAAAACTTTTAGGTGGAAAAATTATTGAAGTTAACTAGTAAGTTTTAAATTTGTAAGAAATACGTTTAGACCGCTATGCTACACGATGCTCAGGCAGCTATACCATTAGGTTTCTTATTAGCTTTTTTAATAGGACCTGTTTTTTTTGTACTCCTAGAAACCGCTGCTATAAAGGGATTTAGAGCAGCTTTGGCTGTTGACCTAGGAGTTATTTTTGCTGATATAGTATTTATTCTTATCGCATATTTTAGTACCAATCAGATTTTAGAGAAAATAAAAGACGATCCTGCCTTATTTATATTTGGTGGAATGTTATTAGCGACCTATGGAGTGATTTCTTTTATTCAGGAAAGAAAAAATTATAATAAACTCAGAGATACTTCTGTAGAAATTATCAATAAGCATAATTACCTAATGCTCTTTATCAAAGGGTTTTTACTTAATTTTATTAATATAGGAGTTTTAGGATTTTGGTTAAGTATTATTATTGTTATTGGTCCTCAGTTAGATATGGATACTAATAGGATACTATACTTTTTTATGATGGTTTTAGGTACGTATCTTTTTATTGATTTATTTAAAATGTTGTTGGCAAAACGACTTAAAAAGAAGTTGACCCCTAAAAGAATATATCTAATTAAGAGAATCATTAGCATTGTGATGGTTGTATTTGGTATATTTCTTATTCTAAAAGGTGTCTTGCCTGATACTATGGAAAAAAGAATTCAGAACGAAATTGAGAAAATCACCCCCGAATCTAAATTTAAATAAAAAAATCCCATACATAATGTACGGGATTTTCTGAGGTGTCGAGCGGATTCGAACCGCTGTAGATGGTGTTGCAGACCACTGCCTAGCCACTCGGCCACGACACCCTATTTTTTATAGATGGCAAATGTAAAAAAAAATCTGGTTACTTCTTAAATGATTTTGAATTAAATAAAAATTCTTATGTTTTTATATGATAAAATTAACGAATTTTACTTTTTGTAATAGTTACCATTTCTACATTTCCACCAATAGGAGGATTAATTTTAGAAACATCTACAACTGCTTTATCAACTAATGGTATTTCATCTAATATTCTTACCAAAATACGTTCTGCAGCATGTTCTAATAACTTAGAACGTATAGCCATTTCTTCTTTTACAATACGATTAAGATGAACATAGTCTACCGTTTCTGCTAATACATCTGATAGTGCAGACTTTGATAAATCTGCTTTTACTCTTAGATCTACTCTATAATCAGATCCTATTTTTTTTTCCTCTACAAGACATCCATGGTACGCATATACCTTGATGTTTTTCAATTTTATGAGTCCCACACAATTTTTTTGTAAAGATAAAAAGAATCTTTGGTATTAAAATAAGGTAAAAATCCTATTTTTTTGTTGCATAGCCTTATAATTCATTGAATAACTTTATTTATAGATACTTATCATTGTCATTCTATGTTTATAGAAGTAGTTAAAAATGTAGACTTTCTAATATTCGATGATCAAAAACACAGACCTTAGTTTAATAGCATTCGTAATTTTGGCATCTAATTGATATTAATTCGTATTAAAGACTTTTATACAATAGTTAAGCATCATTAGAATTTGTAGTTTTGTGTTTTTAAATTACTTCTTATAAGGAGTAGGATTTTATGAATTAAAAACGATAATCTTTAAAATTATTTTAACAGAGATTATCATCATTATAGCTATGACAGAAGAGAAAAAGTCACTTAATTTTATAGAACATCTTATAGAAGAAGATCTTAAAAGTGAGATAAGTATAGAAAATTTACGTTTTAGATTTCCACCAGAACCTAATGGATATTTACATATTGGTCATACAAAAGCAATAGGAATAAGTTTTGGTTTAGGACTGAGATATAATGCACCAGTAAATTTGCGTTTTGATGATACTAATCCAGCAAAAGAAGAGCAAGAATATGTAGATGCTATTAAGGAAGATATCACTTGGTTAGGATATCAATGGGATCGAGAATGCTATTCTTCTGATTATTTTCAGCAGTTGTATGACTGGACTGTAGCATTAATTAAAAAAGGTAAAGCATATGTAGACTCTCAATCTGCTGAGACTATTGCTGAACAAAAGGGTACAACTACTGAGCCAGGTAGTAATAGCCCATATAGAGATCGCTCTATAGATGAGAACTTAGATCTTTTTGAGAAAATGAAACAAGGAGTATTTAATGAAGGGGAACATGTAGTGAGAGCTAAGATAGATATGGCAGATCCTAATATGCTGATGAGAGATCCTTTGATGTATAGAATTTTAAAAAAATCACATCATAGAACAGGAGATGACTGGTGTATCTATCCTATGTATGATTGGACACATGGGGAAAGTGATTATATCGAAAATATATCACATTCACTATGTTCTTTAGAATTTAAGCCTCATAGAAAGTTATATGATTGGTTTTTGGATCAGATATATAGTGAGAATATACGACCTAAACAAAGAGAATTTGCACGTCTTAATCTGAGTTATACGATTATGAGTAAGCGTAAATTACTTAGATTAGTACAAGAAGGAGTTGTATCAGGATGGGATGATCCTAGAATGCCTACAATATCTGCATTACGAAGACGAGGATATACACCAACATCTATAAGAAAATTTGTAGAAACGGTAGGAGTTGCTAAACGAGAAAATGTAATTGATGTATCTTTATTAGAGTTCTGTGTACGAGAAGATCTTAATAAAAAAGCATCACGAGTAATGGCTGTTTTAGATCCTATAAAATTAGTAATCACTAATTATCCAGAAGGAAAAGAAGAGTGGCTAGAAGCTGAAAATAATCCAGAAGATGCTACTACAGGTTCTCGAAAAGTACCTTTTTCTAAAGAACTATATATCGAGAGAGAAGATTTTAAAGAAACAGCAGGTAATAAATTTTTTAGACTAACATTAGGTAAAGAAGTACGGCTTAAAAATGGATATATCATCAAAGGAGAAGCTGTTATAAAAGATGCCAAAGGAGATATTACCGAAATTCATTGTACATATGATCCCAAAAGTAAATCTGGTAGCGGTACTGAAGAATCTAAACGTAATGTAAAAGGTACACTACATTGGGTTTCTATACCACATGCAATTCCTGCCGAGGTTAGAATTTATGACAGATTATTTAGTGATGAAGCACCAGATAGTCATAAAGATAAAGATTTTATAGAATTTTTAAACCCAGATTCTCTAAAGGTGATAACGGGTTATGTAGAACCAAGTCTTAGTGATGCTAAACACTTAGATCAGTTTCAATTTCAGAGATTAGGATATTTTAATGTAGATCCTGATAGTAAACCTGATCAATTAGTATTTAATAAAACAGTAGGATTAAGAGATAGTTGGGCTAAGGTAAAACCAGTTGCAACCCAATCTAACCCTCAGAAACAATCCCAAAATCAGCAAAAAGGGATACCAGCAATCGAAGAAATAAAGAGAGCAGGGAAGAAGTATACTAATCTTCCAGAAGATAAAAGAGCAGCTCTTAAAATTAAAATACAAGCAGCTGCTAAAACTATAACTATAGATGAGTTGGTACCATTATATGAAACTGCCGTTAAAAAAGCAGGAACTCGCATTGCTGTAATGATAGCATTAGGCATCGTTTTAGAAACTAATAATAGTACACCAGATCAATTGGCTAAAGACTTTATTAGTAAAGCACTTAATGATAAGAATGAATTATTACAATTAGAAGCAAAAACAATGGTTTCTAAATATTCTTTATAACTCAAAAATATAATATGAAAAACCTCACAAGCCAAAAACTTGTGAGGTTTTTTTGTTACACTTTTTTATAACTTTAAAAAGTTAATTTTACTTTATAAATTTTGTTAAGTTTTTGATTAGCAATATATAAAGTATTACTATAAGTATCATATGCAAGAGCATCTACACGTTTATTGACTCCTCCTGGAGCAATGATTGTATCTCTAAGCTTAAAATTAGAACGTTTTACAACAGTAATTTTTCCTGTATTAGTATTACCGCAGAATAGATATCCATCTCCATACACTATAGCATGGCATGATCCTCCTGGTGCAGGAACAGAATTTAATAAAACACCATTACTTTTCTTGATTTTATGGATCTTATTTATAGTAGAGTAGTAGGCATATGATCCATAAAAGGTCAATCCTTCTCCTCTTCCTGCAGGAGCAGATATGCTACCTGCTAAGCTACCATTAAATGGATGAAATTTATTAATACTACCAGATCCAGTGGTAACATTTGCTCCATGAATAAATTTTCCATCCCATCCTAATGACCCTAATGTATTATTAGCAGGAGGATCAAATGATTTTATAACAGCCCCATTTATAGGATTTAGTAAATAAATTTTTTCACTAAAAGCTTTTTGAGTTACAAATAATAATGCTTTTCTTTTTGGAAAAAAAGGAATAGGATGTACTCTAATACTTCTGGCATATGCCATACCAGTACTAGATCCTGCATTGGCTTGTGGAAAATTAAAAGTTTTAATCAATTTAGTTTTGATCTTAGGTTTAGGAGTTTTCTTTATTGCTTTATAAGCATTTATTCTTCCTGTTCCTAGTTTTCCTGCAAATCCTGGATTTTTAGCATCAATATTATCTGTAGTTTGCTCTATAATCTTTCTTACCTGTGCATTAGTTAAATCTTTGTTTTTAGACCATATTAAGCCCGCTAAACCGGCAACATGTGGCGATGCCATAGAAGTACCATTTTTATACGAATATCCATTGTGATTGTTATTAGGAACCGTAGACCATATATTAACACCAGGAGCAGAAACATCTACTTTTTTTCCATAATTAGAAAAAGAAGCTCTTTTATCTTTTTGATCGGTTGCTGCAACAGCGATAACTTGGCTATATATCGCAGGATATTGAGGAATTATATCAATATTTCTATTAGCATTACCAGCAGCAAATACCACTACTACATTATTTTTTACTGCTTTTCGGATTGCATTATAAACACCCGTATGATGTCCACTCATTCTCCAACTGCAATTGATCACATAGCGATTATTTTTTTTCAGTTTTGCTTGCTTTGCTACATAATTAATAGCATCAGCTCTATTCGCATTTTTTCCGGATGTGAGATTTACTCTCAGAGGCATAATTTTACATCGTGGAGCAACACCTATTATTCCTTTGGTATTGTCTACAGCAGCAGCAGTACCAGCAACATGAGTTCCATGAGTTCCACTATCCATTGGATCTTTAGATAATGCTGAAGCAAAATTCCAATCCTCAGATCCTCGACTAAGAATATTATTTTTTAAGTCTTCATGTTTATAATCTACACCTGTATCTATTACTGCAATAATTACTTTTCTATTACCTCTTTGTTGATTCCAAGCAAGATTAGCGTCAATGTCAGCATCATTAATCCCAGATGTACCATTTACAGATTGCCCAGTATTTTTCAATCCCCATAATTTTTTAAAATCCGGATCATTAGGAGTATATAAAGCATCTTCTATACCTACTTCTGAGGCTTCTGAAAAAAGAACCTCATCCATACGATTAAATTTCTCCATAGTCTCAAATAACCCTTTTCCAGAAGGAACATAGAGTGTATAATACCCCTCAGTTCTTTGTTTTTGGGCTATAGTACATCCTTCTTTTTTTAGAATTTTTTCAATTTGATCTTCACTTAGATTTTCTTCAAACTGTACAGTAAATTCGTCTGGCATAAAATAATGTGTATTCTCTTCTTCATCTACAAGAGAAGGAATAGAATTAGCTACTTTATCACTTAGAGAATCTACATCGCTAGAGGCAGTATTTAGAACATCTAAACTTAGTTTTTCAATAATTGCAAAACCAGAATCTAAATCAAAAACACTACTTTTATTTAGTAAATCAGTTGTTTTTTCGTCTAATACATCTTGGCTTTCTATTTCATTTACCCTTAGAGAGACTACTACTTGTTCTTCATTAGGTATAAAACTTCTTTTTTTACCTAATAATTTGTCATAAAATTCATAAGAATCTTCTTTTTTTACTTTTGTTTTCATAATTCATTTATTTAATAATTGTACATCCGTATTAGATCGGTTTTTCAAACTTTATTTTTTTGAAAAAACCTAGTTTCTAGGGGTGTTTAATGAAAACCAAAATTTGTTTTTAGAACTATTTTTTATGGTTTCCTATAGAATTATGGGGAGAAGTTTAAGGATGTAAATCTACTAATAAATGTAATAAAAAATAGAGGTTAAAGACCTGATATTTAGAGGTTTTAACCCCTATATTAATAAGGTTAATACTGGGAGTAGAAGAGTTTTTTTCCTTTTTTTAGGAATACTTAGCTTTAGTTATCTGCTATATGTTCATCTAATGGAATTTCTATTTCAGTTTTAAATCTAGGAAATAGTTTTTTAGTATCAGGATCATCTAAAAGTTTATTAGATTCTACAAAATACCACTGAGATTTCTTTTTATCATAAAAACCAAATAGCGAACTTTTTAAAATTATTAGTCGTCCATTAAAATCCATTTTTATAGTATTTTTTACGAGACAACGATACTCTTTATTTTCTTTTTTTATATCAGTTACTTCATTAACCTCAGAGCTGGTAATTTTAATTTTTTGAGCTTCCATGGTTCTAAAAATTTCTTCCATGGTATCTGTTAATTGTTTTTTACCAAATTTTTTAAAGATATTAGGATGCGTATATTTTAATAACGCATCAGGATCTTTTTTTAGAGACGCTTCAGAAGTAGCTTTTGCATCTCTTATTGCATATTCTTTAAGCGTATCTATATTTTGAGAAAAAACACTTCCAGAAATAAGTAAGAAAATAATAAAATAATTTTTCATCTGTTTGTATTTAATTTTTTTAAAGAATCAGATTATGAATAGCCACTACTTATTTTATAAAAATTTAATAGTATAGATTTATCTTAGGGGACTATTTTTTATAAAGATACTTATTTTTTAAGTATAATTAATATCTATTGTTTTTAACAAATCATTAATTTTTCTTATGAAAAATGGATTCATATAAAGCATTTTTAGAACGATTAAAATTTATTGAATATGATATTAAACCTATTATATTATAATACTCTAAAAACGCTTTATATTTAGTTTTATTAAATTTAAGATATTTTTTACTGATTAGTATCTGGTTTTTTCCCGATACCTTTTTTTGCATTTTGTTTTTTCATTTCTTCTCCAATTTGATTAGAAGCTGTAAATGATGCAATCATATTATTTAACATATCACTACCGGCTTGTGGAGAATTTGGTAATAGAATTAAATTACTATTAGTTTCTTCTCCTATGGATTGTAATGTATCATAGTGTTGAGTTACTACAATTAGGGCAGAGGCTTCTTGAGAATTGATACCTACATTATTTAAAACATCGACACTCTCTTCTAAACCTCTAGCAATTTCTCTACGCTGATCAGCAATCCCTTGTCCTTGCAATCTTTTGCTTTCCGCTTCAGCACGTGCTTTTGCTACAATTTTAATTCTTTCAGCTTCAGCTTCATATTCTGCTGCTACTTTTTCACGTTCTGCAGCATTAATCCTATTCATAGCTTCTTTAACCTGCATATCCGGATCAATATCAGTTACTAAGGTTTTTATAATATCATAACCATAATTTACCATAGCTTCATTTAATTCTTGTTTTACAGCAATAGCAATATCATCCTTACGTTCAAAAACATCATCTAATTTCATTTTAGGAACCTCGGCACGTACAACATCAAAAACATAAGATGTAATTTGATCATGAGGATTTTCTAATTTATAAAAGGCATCGTATACTTTTTCTTTTATAACTTGAAACTGTACAGATATTTTAAGACGTACAAAAACATCATCTTTAGTTTTGGTTTCTACAAGGACATCGAGTTGCTGAATTTTTAAATTAATACGCCCAGCAATACGATCAAAAACAGGAATTTTAAAATGTAAGCCTGAGTTTCTGATACTTAAAAATTTACCAAAACGTTCTACAATAGCAGAAGTCTGTTGCTTAACAGTAAATATTCCTGATATAATGATGATAAACAGAAATATGACTATTGGAATAAAAAATAAACCCATTGTTTTTTATATTAAATGTTAAACTCTTATTTATTCATTAATGTACTAATAAATTGTAAATAGATATTCGTTATTTTGAAATTGTTATCATTGCTGTATATAAATTAGCTAAATAACTTATATCAATAACTTCCCAACCTTCTTCTGAAGATTTATTTAAAGTGTCTTCAACTTTTTTTCTTAGTTTTTCTATAGACCAAGTATTTGATACTTTTATTACTTTAAATTGTTTTCCCATAAGTACAAGTTTTTAATATAGTTACTTTATTCGTATAAGTTTATTTATATATGTTACAACTCTAATCAAGAAATGCCATTATTACTATAAAAAATAATGGCATTTTGTAACATAATTAGTTAGTTTTTTAGTTGTTCTCTATCGCATTTTCTATTCTTTTGATAGTTTCTTCTTTACCAATCAGTGAGGCGATTTGAAACAAATCAGGACCTTGTAATGATCCTACTAAAGCAATACGAAGTGGCATCATAATTCTACCAAAACTAATTTCTTTTCCTGTAATCCATCCTTTTATAGTCGTGGATACGTTATTTTCAGAAAAGTCAGTAATGTCATTAAGTATTCTGGTTAGCTCATGCATTAAGCTTGATGTATCTTCTTTCCATGCTTTTTTTACAGCTTTTTCATCATATTTAGTAGGGGATATAAAATAGAAATTACTAAGTTCCCATAGATCCATTGTAAAAACGGCACGTTCCTTTACAGTATTTACAATAGTAGTAAGATCTAATGATGTAGAAATATTTTTTTCAGAAAGTATATTTTTAAATTGATCTACTAATATATCAGAATCCATTTTTTGCAACTGTTGTTGTTGAAACCATTTGGTTTTCTCGGGGTCGAATTTAGCTCCAGCTTTATGAACACGTTTTAGATCGAACTCTTGTATTAATTCTTCTAAAGAAAATAACTCTTGCTCTGTTCCTGGATTCCATCCTAGAAATGCAAGCATATTAACTACAGCTTCTGGTAGATATCCATCTTCTTTATATCCTGAAGAAATTTCTTGAGTTTTTGGATCTGTCCATGCCAATGGAAAAACAGGAAAGCCCATTTTATCACCATCTCGTTTACTTAATTTTCCTTTTCCTACGGGTTTTAGGATTAATGGAAGATGAGCAAAAATAGGGGAGTCCCAACCTAAAGAACGATACAATAAAACATGTAGTGCCAGAGATGGTAACCATTCTTCTCCTCTGATAACATGTGTAATCTTCATTAAATGATCATCTACAATATTAGCAAGATGGTAGGTTGGCATTCCATCACTCTTAAATAATATTTTATCATCTAGGATATTAGTATCGATTTTCATATCCCCTCTAATCTCATCAGTAAGATGTAATATTTCATCTTGTGGTGATTTAAATCGGATTACATAAGGTATACCAGAATTTATTTTATGAGTTACTTCATCTTTAGAAAGAGATAAAGAATTAGTCAATTTTTCTCTATTGTGCCAATTGTATATAAATGTTTTTCCTTTAGCTTCGTGATCTTTTCTATGATTGTTTAAAGCTTCAGAAGTATCAAATGCATAATATGCAAAACCATCTTTTATAAGTTGATCAGCATATTGTTTATATAAATGTTTACGTTCACTCTGTCTATAAGGTCCGAATTTACCTTCTTTTTCTATTCCTTCATCAAACGGTATACCACACCAATTCAAAGCATTTTTGATATATTCTTCTGCACCAGGAACATATCTATTTTGATCAGTATCTTCTATTCGAAGTACAAAAGTTCCATTATTTTTTTTTGCGAAAAGATAATTAAATAATGCTGTTCTTACTCCTCCTATATGTAAGGGACCGGTAGGACTAGGTGCAAAACGTACCCTAATATCTTTTATCATGACTGTGTTTTTTAAAAGCTTATATATAATAACAAAGATACAATCTTATACCAAAATGATGTGTGAAAGAAGAGATATGTAGACTGAATTATTTTATCCTTTAAAATAGAATAGAGTAGTAGCTAAAACTATATTTTTATAAGGAAGAGTGCTAACAAAAGTTAACCTATTTATAACAATGATCTGTTTCATTTCACGTGGAACATGATACATAACAGTATAAGGATTGTAGTAGAAAATAGTTCATTAGATAATCAATACGATAGATAACAAAGATAGTATAAGAATAAAAATGTTTTTAATTTTTTGATAAAGACTTATATTCTAGTAAGTTGAATTATCATAAATATAACAATCCTATTAAAAATAAAGTTGTAGATTTATAAGTTAATGAAAAAAGGAAGATCTAGTATATGGAGAATTTTCAATTCATAAAAAACAAGTTAGAACAGTTTATCAAGAAGTACTATATCAATGAACTAATCAAAGGGATTATTCTTTTTTTTGCAATAGGTGTTTTGTACTTTTTGATCACACTATTAATTGAGAATTTTTTATGGCTTAATACATTGGGTAGAACACTATTATTTTGGCTATTTATAGTAGTGGAAGTAGGCTTGTTTATAAAATTTATAGTACTACCAATAGCAAAACTATTTAAACTTACTAAAGGTATAGATTATAAAAAAGCATCTAGTATTATAGGTAATCATTTTCCTGAGGTGAGTGATAAACTCATAAATCTTCTACAATTAAGCGAGAATGAAGATTCATCTTCATTGTTATTAGCAAGTATAGAGCAAAAATCAAATCAATTACAACCAATACCTTTTAAATTAGCAATTAATTTACAGAAGAATAGGACATATTTAAAATATGCAGCACTACCAGTAGTGTTATTTTTTATTTTATTTTTATTTAATAAAACACATTGGATTTCAGATAGTTATAAAAGAGTTGTTAATTATGAAATTGCTTATGAACCACCAGCACCTTTTCAATTTTTTATAGCTAATACTGATTTAAATGCTTTTGAAAATAAGGATTTTTTGTTAAAAGTAAAAATTGTAGGTGATGTTATCCCTGATAATGCCACGATTACTTATAATAATGAAATTTACTTTTTAAAAAACGTTGGAGTAGGAGAGTTTGAATATACATTCATTCAGCCAAAAGAACCTATAGAATTTAAAATCGAAGCTAACGATATACATTCTATTCCATATGACCTATCCATAGTACCTATTCCTGCCTTATTAGATTTTACTATGAAATTGGATTATCCAGGATATACAAAAAAGACTGATGAAGTTTTAAAAAGCTCTGGTAATGCCACTATCCCAGAAGGAACTAAAGTAAGTTGGGTTGTACAGACCAGAAATACTGATAAGGTAGAATTAAAAACTAAAGATTCTGTTATCTCTATGATACAGAATACAACAGATTTTATATACCATAAAAAACTATATAAGAACTTGGATTATGAGATTACTACATCAAATAAAAGTGTACAGAACTATGATAATTTATCATTTAGGATTAATGTAGTAAAAGACCAATATCCCGAATTAAATCTAAAATCTGAAAAGGACTCTATTGATAATCATACATTATATTTTTATGGTAGAGTTAGTGATGATTATGGATTAACCAAACTTAGATTAGTGTATTACGATGTAGATAAAGCATCTGATGTTACTATTAAAAATATAGGAATTAAAGGAACAGAATTTGATGAATTTATATACACATTCCCTTCAGATATTGACTTAGTAGAAGGAATTAATTATGAATTCTATTTTGAGGTTTTTGATAATGATATACTTCATAATTATAAAAGTACAAAGAGTCAGGTTTTTAATTTTAGACAATTATCAAAAGCAGAAAAAGAAAACACACTATTACAAAAACAGAATGAGGCCATATCAGGACTTCATAAATCATTAAATAAATTTAAAGAGCAGGAAGAAGAATTAAAAGCTTTAAGTAAAACTCAAAAAGAAAAGAAAAGATTAGATTTTAATGACAAAAAAAAGCTAGAAGACTTTTTAAAACGCCAAAAAGAGCAAGAGAAAATGATGCAAGATTTCTCTAGGGAATTGAAAGAAAACCTTAATCAGTTTGAAGATAAAAAAGAAGAACCATTTAAAGATGCCCTAAAAGAAAGACTAGAAAGAAATGAAGAAAAGCTCAAAAAAAATGAAAAGCTTTTAGAAGAAATAGAACGATTATCTAAAAAAATTCAAAAAGAAGAACTTACTAAAAAACTTGAAGAATTAGGTAAAGAAAATAAGAATATAAAGAAAAATTTAGAACAACTTCTAGAATTAACCAAACGATATTATGTTGCAGAAAAACATGAAAAACTCGTAGAGGAACTTGATAAATTATCTGATAAACAAGAAAAACTATCTAATAAAAAGGATGAAGATAATACTAAAGAAAAGCAAGAAGAATTAAATAATGAGTTTGAAGAATTTCAAAAAGAAATGGAGAAACTCAGAAAAGAAAATGAAGATTTAAAAAAACCCATGGATTTAGATCAGAAAAAAGAAGATGAAAATGAGATAAAAAAAGAGCAAGAACAAGCAAGAGATAACTTAGAGAAAAACGATAAATCCGATGCTAAGAAAAATCAAAAATCTGCCGCTCAGAAAATGAAAAAGATGAGTAATAGTATGAAAATGCAAATGCAGATGGCCGGAGGAGAACAGCAGCAAGAAGACATGCAAATGCTAAGACAGATTTTAGATAATCTAGTAGATTTTTCTATTGCACAAGAACGCTTAATGAAAGATTTTAAAGGAATAGATATTAATAATCCTTCATATTCTTCTAAGTTAAGAAAGCAAAGTGTTTTAAGAGAGAACTTCATACACATAGATGATAGTCTATATGCCCTTGCGTTACGTACACCTAAGATTACAGAAAGTGTTACTACTAAACTGACAGATATAGAATTTAATATAGATAAATCATTAGAAAAATTATCAGAAAACATGGTAGTGCCAGGTTCTGCAAATCAACAATATACCGTTACAGGATCTAATGATCTGGCATATTTGTTAAGTAGAGCATTAGATCAGATGCAGAATAGTATGTCTGCTTCGGGCAGTAAAGGAAAGAACGGTTCTAATGAATTTCAATTACCAGACATTATAAAAAAACAAGAAGAGTTAAACAAACAGATGTCTGAAGGAGCTAAGAAAGGAAAGAAGGAAGGAAAGAAGGAAGGAGAGAAAAAAGGTAAAGAAAAAGGAGAAAAGAAAGGTGATAAAGAAGGAGAGAAGAATAGTGGTAAAGGAAAAAAAGGAAATCAAAAAGGAGGTAAGAATGGTAATAAAGATGATGGAGGAAATAAGAATGGCGAGGGAGAATCACAAATGCAAAAAGAGAATCTAGATGGGGAACTATATGAGATTTATAAACAACAGCAACAGCTTAGAAATGCATTACAAGATCGGATTAAAAAAGAGGGAAAAGGAAATAAAATTGGTAGTGGCTTATTAAGAAGGATGGAAGAAGTGGAGCAAGAGTTACTAGAAAAAGGATTTAATGAGAGAACTCTTAGTAAGATGCTTAATTTAAAGCATGAATTACTCAAACTGGAAGATGCTACTCTAGAGCAAGGAGAAGAAAAGAAAAGAGAAAGCAAAACAAATAAAGTACAGTTTGATAACCAAAATAGTAACCAATTAGATAAAGCTAAACAATATTTTAATACTACTGAGATATTAAATAGACAAGTATTACCTTTGCGGCAAAATTATAAGCAAAGAGTACAACGTTATTTTAACAAAAAAAATGATTAATTTTTTTTACGAAACAGATAGTAAATTAGCTTCAGAAGCTAGTTTATCCTCATGGATCAGTACTGTTATCCTGTCCGAAAAAAAGACGGAGGGAGAAATTAGTTTTATCATATGTGATGATGAATATTTATTAAAGATTAACCAAGATTTTTTAAATCACGACACATATACTGATATTATAAGTTTTGATACCACATTAGGAAATCAATTAAATGGAGATATATTTATTTCTTCAGAAAGAGTGCGAGAAAATGCTACAGAATTTAAGGTTTCTTTTGATGAAGAAATGAGACGTGTTTTAATACATGGCGTATTACATTTCTGTGGATATAAGGATAAATCAGAAGAAGAGGCGAAGCTTATGAGGCAAAAAGAAAACGAAAAACTATTAATGTTCCACGTGGAACATTAATAGTTTTTCTTAAATAAGTGAAGATTGTTCCACGTGGAACAATCTTTCTTTTATAAAAATATAAATCATGTTCCACGTGGAACAATTGGATATAAAGTTATGTTTGAGAATGAATATGATGTAATAGTAGTAGGTGCTGGACATGCAGGAAGTGAAGCCGCAGCCGCAGCCGCTAATTTAGGATGTAGTACGTTGTTGATTACAATGAATTTGCAAAACATCGCTCAGATGAGTTGCAATCCTGCAATGGGCGGTATTGCAAAAGGGCAAATCGTAAGAGAGATAGATGCGCTTGGAGGGTATAGTGGAATCGTGAGTGATCGTACCGCAATACAGTTTAAGATGTTGAATAAATCTAAAGGACCTGCAATGTGGAGTCCAAGAGTTCAGAGTGATCGAATGCGATTCGCAGAAGAATGGAGACTGCTGTTAGAACAAACGCCTAATTTAGATTTTTATCAAGAGATGGTAAGCGGACTTTTAGTAGAGAATGGAGAAATAAAAGGAGTACGAACTTCATTAGGAATTGAAATAAAAGCTAAAACTGTTGTGCTAACAAATGGAACTTTTCTGAATGGATTAATTCATATAGGAGAAAAACAATTTGGTGGAGGTAGAGCAGGTGAAAAAGCTGCAACCGGAATTACAGAACAATTAATTGATTTTGGATTTGATGCTGGTAGAATGAAAACAGGAACACCTCCTAGAGTTGATGGAAGATCGTTAGATTATTCTAAGATGATAGAACAACCAGGAGATGATCAACCAGAAAAATTTAGTTATTCAGGTTTAACAAAACCATTAATAAAACAAAGATCATGTCATATGACATATACTTCCTTAGAAGTTCATAATGTACTTAAAGAAGGTTTTGATCGGTCTCCAATGTTTAATGGTAGAATTAAAAGTATTGGACCTAGATATTGTCCTTCTATAGAAGATAAAATTAATAGATTTGCAGATAAAGAAAGACATCAACTATTTGTAGAACCAGAAGGTTGGGATACAGTAGAAGTGTATGTAAATGGATTCTCTACATCATTACCAGAAGATGTACAATTTAAAGCATTAAGATCTGTAGTAGGTTTTGAGAAAGTAAAGTTTTTTAGACCAGGATATGCAATCGAATATGATTATTTTCCACCAACACAATTGACACATACCTTAGAAACAAAATTGATTTCAGGATTATTTTTTGCAGGACAAATCAATGGAACCACAGGTTATGAAGAAGCAGCTTCTCAAGGATTGATGGCAGGAATAAATGCAGCACTAAAAGTTAAAGAAGAAGAATCTTTTATACTTAAAAGAAGTGAAGCTTATATAGGAGTATTAATTGATGACTTAATTACTAAGGGAACAGAAGAACCATATAGGATGTTTACTTCTCGTGCAGAGTATAGAACATTATTACGACAAGATAATGCAGATTTTAGACTTACACCCCGATCTCATCAAATAGGTTTAGCATCTGATGATAGAATGAAAAGGATGGAAGAAAAAGAAAAGAAGTCTTCTGCATTTGTTAAATTCTTTAAAGACACAAGTGTTTCTCCTCAAGAAGCAAATCCTGTTTTAGAAGAAAAGAAATCATCACCAATTAATCAAAGTGGTAAATTATTTAAATTATTTTCACGCCCTCAGATTACATTAGAGGATATTAAACATTTTGATAAAGTTGCCGAATATATAGAAGAGAATAATTTGGATAAAGAAGTTTTAGAACAAACAGAAATTCAAATTAAATATTCTGGTTATATCGAAAAAGAAAAAAATAATGCAGATAAATTAAATAGATTAGAGAACTTAAAAATCCCTAAAGATTTTGATTATTCTAAATTAAAATCTCTTTCTTATGAAGCAAGAGAAAAAATGACTAAAATTAAACCGGCAACAGTTTCTCAAGCATCACGAATTAGTGGAGTTTCTCCAAGTGATATTTCTGTGCTTTTAGTTTATATGGGAAGATAATGGATTGTGTAATTATTAGAGAAACACAAACTTTTGGGATTAGAATATTATTATTTTCAGTAATTATATGTTGTGCATCTTTTCTTATTCTAATGGATGAGATTCCAATACTCCCTAGCATTTTTCTTGTTTGTATAACTATTATTTTATCAGGGTTTGTTAAATCATATAAAATCACTAAAGATTTTAAAAACGAGTTACTTTTAACTTTTTATGGAGTCATCATTCGTAGATCTCCACTTGATCTAGAATTTCCAGATTATATTTCAGTTTTTCATGCTTCATTTATTAGTAGAAATGAAGAAGATGGTACTGAAAATAAGTTTAAGAAATGGGTAGTTAGATTTTTTAATGAGAATCATCATTTTACAATTTTTGAAGACGGTAGTTATAATAATGCCTTAGAAATTGCAAAAGAATTGAGTGAGCTTTTAGAAGTAGAAATTTATGACACATCAAAACTATAGTTCCACGTGGAACATTTTTTTTAAAAAAATATAGAATAATTAGAATCTAAATCGTATTAAGAGCTTAATATGATTTTGTGTAGAGGAGTATTTATAAAAAAAATAGTAATGAAAATAAATTTTTATTGTTTTCTTGTTCTGTTTTATTCTTGCATTACTACACATAAAGTAAAGCAGATTGATAATTTTAGGATAGAAACAGAAAACATATTTAAAGAAGAAACTTTTGTATTTAAACCAAATATGCTCCCTGGCGTTGCAAGGAGATCTTTGCGTAAGCAATTTGGTTTAACAGATGATCAAAATATTTCTGATTTTAATATAAAATTGTTTAATGAGTTTGATTTGATGTTTAATGTTAAAATAAGTTTTGAAGTAGATAGAGAAGAATCAACTTATTTGCTTCCTTATGCCGATGAAGAAACTATTGGCGATGCAGAGACTTTTGTAAAAATTAGTATTGTAGATTCTAGCGGAAATAATTGCCTTTCTACAAGATCTCTATTTTATGCTAAAACAGTGTCGTTTTTGATGGATATTAAGAATACCATTAAAAAAGAAGAATATTATAATACTCCAATTATAAAATAATGAATACAGAAAAAACCTTAGATTTTTTTATAGAGTGTAAAGATCATACCGTTTCTGGAGAAAAGTTTCAATTACAATATGATAAAGAGTATGATATGCTAATTACCTCTCCAAAACCTAATAATAGCGAATTGAGTAAATATTACGAAAGTGAAGATTATATTTCTCATACAGATGCAAAACGATCCCTTTTTGAAAAACTATATCATATCGTTAAGACATATTCTCTAAACAAAAAAGTAAAACTTATTTCTCAATTGCATAAAACCCCAGGTTTGCTTTTAGATATTGGAGCAGGGACAGGAGATTTTTTAAATGTAGCAAAAAATGCAGATTGGAAAGTTGAAGGAGTAGAACCAAGTGATCAAGCAAAAAAACTAGCAGCGAAAAAAGGAATTGATTTAAAACTTGATACTAATGATTTAGAATCGTACAGTTTTGATATAATTACAATGTGGCATGTTTTAGAACACATTCCTGATATAAAAGATCAAATTAAAGAATTAAAACGTCTCATAAAACCAAATGGCTATGTGATTATTGCAGTTCCGAATTTTAAATCATATGATGCAACATATTATTCTTCTTTATGGGCAGCATATGATGTACCTAGACATCTCTGGCATTTTTCTAAAACATCTATTAAAAAACTTTTTGAAGAACAAGATATGAGACTAGAAAAAATTGTACCAATGAAATTTGATTCGTTTTATGTATCACTTTTATCAGAAAAATATAAAAGAGGCAAAATGAATTTTTTAAGAGCTTTTTGGCTAGGGTTCCTTTCAAATTATAAAGGAAAACAAAATAAAGAGTATTCTTCACATATTTATATACTAAAAAACAGCTAATTTCTATTTTTAGATAGCTGTTTTTGTTTTTTTAAGCTTGCAATATACATTTGTGTCTATTTTTATAGAAAACGCCTTAAAACGCTTTATTTTTAATATATTTTAATAGTTTTTATTTATTAAAAAAAACAAAATAATCATTTTTTATTATATATAGTTTTTTTGAGAGTATATAATGAATAACATCACATGAACTTTGATATTTTTGCTGAGAACTTAATTTTTGAAAAATGAAAAAAATTTTATGGATTGCAGGAGCACTTTTAATTTTAGCATCATGTAATCAGCAAATAGAGAAAACAGGTTATGTAAATAACACTAAAGTTGTTTCTGATTACAAAGAAATGAAAGCAGCACAAGAAAAATGGACAAAGAAAAATAATGAAGTACGAGCTGAACTTGAAGAAAAAGCAAAACAATTTCAGATCGAAGTACAAGGATATCAGAATATCCAGAAATCCATGTCTGCTGCTAATAGACAAAAAAAGGAGCAAGAGTTGATGACAAAACAGCAAGCTTTACAGAGAGAACAACAAGCTAAAATGCAAGAAATTCAGCAAGGAAGTCAAGTGGAGATTGATTCTATTATAAACAAAGTAAAGAGTTATATCGAAGATTATGGTAAGAAAAATGGATATACGTATATCTATGGAGATACAGAAACCAGTAATATACTATATGGTAAGAAAGAGTTAGATCTTACAGATCTAATTCTTAAAGAAATAAATGATGGAAATATCTCTACTAAGACAGATACTACAGAAACTAAAGAGTAATTTTTCTTTATAAATTTATAGCCCTTATCATGTACACATGATAAGGGTTTTTTGATTATAGAAATAAGCATTTTTTATACCATAATTTGATAATATATAGTTCATTTTTATTCTTAATTATGATATAAATAAGTACTATATAGTTGTAAGTAATTTAAATAGATTTTATACATAATGGGTATGAAAAAACTATTCAAAATATGATTTAGATAATTATTTTCTTCATAAAATTCATTTTACCTAATTAAATTTCATGAATGTTAATTTTTTTGAAGAATATAAAAAAATAAAAGGATTTTATAAATAAAATGAAATAAAATCAAAATTATGCACTAATTTATTCTTTATTAAGATACTTTTTTTTGGTGCTATTTTTTAATTTTAATAGTAGAGATTCTGTACTTTTTTTTACACTTTATCGTCAAAAACTGCCTTTTTCAGAGAGTTTTATTTTCGTTAAATGAGCAAAAAAAAAAGATTTTTTTTTAATTTCCATGACTTATACGCTAATTTTTAAGACATAATTAGGGGAGATTTAAGTTTTTTATATATAGGTATTATACTTTTTTTAAACATCTAAATATTTGATTAACAAAAAATTATGTATATTTAGATACTTGTTATTTTAGTTTCTATTTGATTCAAATTTGAACAATATTGTGTTGTAAGATAATTATTACAAAAAAAAGTTAAATTTTAGTTTGATATAAACATTTAATTTTTAATTTTATGTCTTGATAAAAAATATATTAACAATATTATTAACAAGCGCCCCAAATCGCAAAGTTAATAGTAGCATATCCACCCAATAATTTAAGTGTGATATCATGAAAAAAAAACTTAACCTATCGTTGCTAATCGCCTTGTTGGTGTTCTTGAACTTTCAAGAATTACGAGCACAGTCTGCGAGTTCTAGAGTTATTGGTTCTCCATCAATACCATCCAGTAGTGGTGATATTCAAATATGCGCAAGAACATCGTTTAATTCTTTTACAGTTACAGCTGATTTATCTTCAGGAAACGCTTTTGATTCAGGAAATCAGTTTTTATTAGAAGTGTCTGATGAAAATGGTAGTTTTGATGATCCAACTAATGTACAAGAATTAGCAAGTACAAGTGTCCCTAATAGTACTACAACTTCTACAGAAATTCTTTTTGAAAATTTTTCTGTTCCCGAAAATTTTAACAGTGATACTTATAGATTGCGAGTAAGAAGTACTTCACCAGAAGTTATTGGCTCTATAACCTCCGCACCCGTAGCCATACATTTTTTAAGAGATGATATAGATATAACCCTTGATAATCGTCGAGTTATTTTTTGTGATGTTACCTCTTTTAGTAAAACAGTTTCCGTTGTAATTAAAGAAACTTTAAGCGGTAATACTGTAGATCCGAATGATTTTGAGTGGGAATGGTTGAAAAATGGAATAGTAATACCAGGAGAAAATGCATCGAGTATAACAATTACAGAAGAAGGAACATATTTTGCCAGAATACCAGGACAAGGAAAATGTCAACCATTTTTTAATGCTACTGGGGTAGGGGAATCAACTAAAGTAAGAGCATCTATTATAAATACTTCTGATGTAACAATAGAAACTCCCGCATCTGATTTTTCTTTTTGTCCTAACGAATCAAAAATATTGAACTCTAGTGAAACAGATACAAGATATGATTATCAATGGATTAAAAATGGAGAACCTATAGAAGGAGAAACGAGCCCTTCAATTACATTACCAGACAATGATTTTGGTGGAGAATATACATTAAGTATTGTTTTTAGTGAAGATTGTACGTTACTTACTGATCCTATAGCTGTAATAAATGAGGGATCATCAATAACACAAACATTACCAGAAAATCTAATTCTTTTACCTACTCAAGTTATTGATCTACAAATTATGACAGATGCTCCAGAAGGAAGTAATGTACGATGGTTTGTAGAGACTACTCCTCAGACTTCATCACCTCTTGTAGGAAATACAAGCACATTTGCCGCACAATTTATAGGTAAATATAGAGTAGAAATATCCGCTACTGACCCATGTAATAGTATGTTATTCTCAGAAACAGAATTATTTGCTCCAACAGGAATTGAAATGAGTATTGGTTCAAAAAATGAAAATACTTGTGATGTTGATACTTTTACTGTAGAACTATTAGAAATGATAGGCGAAACAGTTAGTGGTTTAAAAATTGCTTTAACTCCAGAACAATATGCATTTTTTGATTTTGAGTGGTTTAAAGATGGAGTTCCTGTAGGAAATAACACCACATCATTAGATATTAGTAGATCTGAGGAAGATTCTGTATACGAGCTTAGAGCAAATTTGAAAACAGGAGAATTTACAAATATTACTTCTAATTCATTAACTGTTGCTTTTATACCCAATGATATTGTTATTCAAGCAAATCCTGCTGGATTAACATTAGGAGGTATTGTAACACTTTCTGTACCGCAAAATAATGCCTATACTTATCAATGGTTTAGAAATGTAGATAGCGAAGAAACACTGTTAGATGGTGAAACAAATAATACACTAGAAGTTAGTGAAAATGGAGAATATTTTGTGAGAATATCTTCACTAATATGTACGCTTACAGTACCAGTTATAACAATTGGAGAATTGCGAGGTAAATCAGAAATTATACCTAATATCGTTACGCCTAATAGTGATGGAATTAATGATAACTGGTTACTTCCACCTAACTTGTTTAATCAACAAGATGTAGAAATTACAATATATAACTCTCGAGGTCAAGTTGATTTCACTTCAGGAAACTATCAAAATAATTGGCCTGTAGAAAACTCTAAATCCCTAGGAAAAGATCCAATATATTATTATATAATAACAAAAAATAATTCCGTTGTTAGAAAAGGCTCAATAACGGTAATGAGATAATTTTATGATTAAAAAATTACTACTACTATTTGTATATATATCCTTTAGCTTTCTTAGGGGACAGGAAAAGAGTACTACTACTTATGGTATTCTTCCCACTGACATTCCTACTCATACTCTTGTAAAATATAATCGATTTTATTTTAACCCTACTTTTTCTTTAGTACGAGAAAATAAAAAATCAATTAATGTATATAATAAAACTCAGTGGGCTTCATTTAATGATAACCCTCAGACATATTTGATCAATTATACAACTAATTTTGATGAAAGAATAGGTGTTTCTATAGGTCTACATCAACAAAACGAAGGAATTTATAGATATTTTGGTGGTATAGCCAACTTTGCATATAACGTAGAGTTAAATAGAGACATGAATCTTACTTTTGGATTAAATCTTGGGTTTTCTCAAAGTGGAATTAAATCTAATATTGATTCAGCAACAAGTATAGTATTAAATAGTGGCGTAGAAATAAGTGATCCTGTTATTCTTAATTATGAAAAAAAATCTGTTTTTCAATTAACCCCAGGAGCCAATTTTAATTATGAAGAATTTGATGTCGGAGTTTCTTTAGTAAATTTAGTAGCTTATAATCTTACTGCTAGTGAATTGTTAACAGATAACATGGCAGTTACAGGGCATGTGATGTATACTACTAGTTTAGAACGAAGATCTGATAAAGTCATTAGAGGAATAGGATATGTAAATATGTTACCAGATTCAGGTTCTGATTCTAACCTTAGATACGGAGGTAGCGTTATTGCTGAGTTACCAGAATTAGGTTGGGCTCAGGCAGGGTATAATAGCTATTATGGGGTTTCAGTAGGTATTGGAGGTAATATTACATCTAATGTTTCTGTTGGATATACATATGAAACAGGACTAGGAGATACTAGTAATTTTGGAGCATCCCATGAGGTAGGACTAGCATATAATTTTGAAACCGAAAAACCACGTAGACGAACCAAGTCTAGATCTAAATCAAGCACACAAAAAGCATACGAAGCAAGAGATTCTGAAATTAGGAGACTCAAAAAAGAAATCTTAGATCAAAATAAACTAATAAGAGAGCTTCAAAATGAAAGTGGAGAATCTAAAAGTCAGAGAAAGAAAGCAATGAGTGAACTCGAAAGATCGATTGCTGAAGCTAAAGAAAAAGAGGCTAAAGCAGCGAGAGAACTAGAGTTACAACGTGAAGAAGAAGTAAAATTACTCAATAGACAAAGAGAAGAGAAAGAACGTTTAGCTGCTCAAAGAAGACTAGAGAGAGAAACTGCAGAGCAGAAAGCAAAAGAAGAACGTTTAGCTGCTCAGAGAAAAATTGAACGAGAAATTGAAGAACAGAAAGCCGAAGAGGAGCGTTTAGCTGCTCAAAGAGAGTTAAGTCGTGAAGAATCTGAAGAAAAAACAGAAGAAGAAAGAATAGCTATTGAAGAAGCTGCAAGAGAAGCAGAGGCAGCAATAGAACAAGCCGAAGAAGATCGTTTAGCTGCTCTTAAACAATTGGAACAAGAAAATTCAGAACAGAAAGCTGAAGAGGAACGTTTAGCTGCTCAGAGACAACTAGAACGAGAAGCTGCAGAACAGAAAGCCGAAGAGGAACGTTTAGCCGCTCAGAGACAATTAGAACGAGAAGCTGCAGAACAAAAAGCCGAAGAAGAACGTTTAGCCGCTCAGAGACAACTAGAACGAGAAGTAGCAGAACAAAAAGCCGAAGAAGAACGTTTAGCTGCTCAGAGACAACTAGAACGAGAAGTAGCAGAACAGAAAGCCGAAGAGGAACGTTTAGCTGCTCAGAAGCAATTAGAACGAGAAGTAGCAGAACAGAAAGCCGAAGAAGAACGTTTAACTTCTCAGAAGCAATTAGATCGAGAAGTTACAGAGCAAAAAGCTGAAGAAGAACGCTTAGCTTCTCAAAAGAAATTAAATAGAGAAGTTAACGAAAATATAGGAGTAGATCAAGTAGCTGAAGCTGCTCGATTAGCTGAAGTAGAGCGATTAAAACAAGTAGCAATAGCTAAAGCTGCTGCTGAGGCTGCCCGATTAGCAGAAGAAGAGCGACTACAACAAGAAGCTGCTGCTGAGGCTGCCCGATTAGCAGAAGAAGAGCGACTACAACAAGAAGCTGCAAAAACAACAACAAATGAAGAAGGCTTAGATGAAATTAAAAAAGAACTAGATAATAATAGTCGAATTACTGAAAAGATATATGCTCGAAGAGATTCATTATTAAATACTAGTTTAAATGTTGATAAACGGGAGTTTAGCAAACTATTAGAATCTCTTGTTAGTATGGATGATGATGCAGAAGAAGCTAAAAAAGATGTAGACCCATCTAGTTCTAAAAAACTTACGGCTAAAAATAGATTTATAAAATTTGCAGAGACAACAAGACCAGAAGCACAGATTGCTACCAAGTATATACCAGGATATCCAGAAGGATATTACTTAATTGGTAATGTATTTAAAGGAGGTGCATACGCTGATAAATTTACAGGTACATTAAAGGATTTAGGATTTAATGATTCTCAGATTATACTTAACCCAGAAAATCAATTTCAGTATGTGGCTATAGAGAGTTATACTAATAAAGATGAAGTCCAAGAAAAGTATTTAAATAATATTGATAACAGATATTTTGGTGACATGTGGATATTACATATTGCTAAAAGTAGGGTAGAATCCTATAAAAAATTATTACAAGAAACACGACTAATAAAAGATACTGTTAAAGATGATACTGTATTAACAGAAAACTTATCCTATATAGGAGGACATAATATAGAAAACGGATATTATTTAATCACTAATATCTTTAAAAGAGAAAATTATTTTGAAAGAGGAATGGCGAAGTTACGATCTCAAGGATTGGAACCTCAATATTTCAGGAACCCCAAAGACAACTATATATACGTATACTTAAAGAGATATGATAGAATTGATGAAGCTAAACAGAGCTTATTCTCTAATGTAAATAATTCGTATGATGGTGAGCTTTATATATTAAAAATTCAATAATGTAAGAGAGATATGACGACTAAACGCCCTAATACCCCACTGTTTATGAAACCTAAAATATCGATTAAAATACTATTGGCAATAGCATTTATAGTTATTAGTAATGTAAGTGATATATATGCGCAAGAAATTATAAAATTAAAGCCTAGAGAAACCAGAGATAGGATTAATGGTAACCTTATAATGACTGGTAATTCCATTGTTGGATTAGATCAAGTAGGTAGTACAGATCATGATCCTAATGCGGATTATAATGGAAATGCGAGTAATGGAAACAGTATTTCTGATTATATAGATATAGATGGTGATTCAAATACATTTAGTTCTAGTAGTGCTAATATTATAACTCCTAGACCTGACTGTACTGAGATTGTATACGCGGGACTATATTGGTCTGCAACATATTATTTAGAGAGAAAGCCTGTAAATTTTTTAAATTTAGAGATCAATAACACTTCCATTGCAGGAGATTATGAGACAGGATATCTTTATAATAGCCCTACAATACCCGCCGGAGGAATTACAAGAAATTTAGTGTTAGTCGATGATAATAGTGGTTTTGATACTGCGGATGCGTGTAGCCCGATATTTAACTGGCCACAGGTAAATGGAAACATAGCAGTAGTTAGAAGAGGAACCTGTAATTTTTCTGATAAAGTATTTTATGCTCAACAAGCAGGAGCTATCGCTGTTATTCTTGTTAATAATGTACCAGGATTTTCACCAGGACCTTTTCTAAACCCTGGATTCCTTACAATTCCTTCAATAAGAGTTAGTCAGGCAGATGGAAATGCAATTATAGCACAAATGTTTAGCAATACGGTAAATGCTACTTTAGAAACTAGAGTAGATACTACTATTGGTGATGAAGAATTAAATGGTTTACCCATCAATGATGCCAGAAAACAAGGAGCTGCAGACTTTAGAAATATAAAATTTAAAGTACCCGGAGGTTCTTATGTAGATATAACAGCTGATCAAACAATTTATGATGGGTATAGAGGCACACCTACCAATGTTTTACCTATAGGTATCGACCCCACTGATCCATCTGCTACCCCTAACCCACAAGCTACAGATGATGTACCATATGTATGTTATTCTAACGTAACGAGTTTAATAAATCAAAATGCTACTAATGGAGAATATACTGTAGCCAATATGAATGCTACTATAGGACAAACCTCAGGACAATCAGGAGCATCAGGAGGATGGACATTGGTTATTATTTACGAAGATCCTTTAGAGAGCAGTAAATACATCAGTACTAATGATGGTTTTGTACAAATTAATAGTGGGAGCGCAGCAGTAGATTTTACCTACACAGGGTTTACAACACTTCCTGGAACGTTGCCTGTAAAAGCTAGATATGGAGTTGCAGCTTTAGAAGGAGATCGTGGTTTAGGAGGAACGGTTTCAAGACCCAATGGTGATCAGTTATTAATCCTTAATGCTGCAAAACCAACACCAGCTTTTGTTCCATTAGGAGAAGATATTTCTACTCCTGCAAATAATTTTGATATCAATCCCACAATAAACTTTTTTAACAGTTCTGTGACATTTAATCATCAGTATATAACCAATCGTAATCCAGCTTCAGAAAATACATTAGGGTTTGATATTGATCTTTTTGATTTACCAAATACGAATAATGTATTAATAGATAACGATCAAGATAATGTTACATTTAGACTTGCCACCGATTCGGATACATATCGAGTATTTCTTAATACATTTTCAGTAGAAATTATTGAACCCGAACTGCGAGTTATAAAAAGAGTATATGAAACTACTGATGCTAATGGTAACGGAGTTCTTGATGAAATTACAAATGCTAATGTAGAACTTGGAAATGAATTATTTTATGATTTAGAAATCGAAAATGTAGGAAATGAAGATTTAATAGACGGTTCAATAACTATAACAGATACATTACCCGATAATGTAGATCTGGTAAATATTGAAACGTTACCTCCTGGAGTTACCTCTACGATAACACCTCCGAGTAGAATTGATTTTGCTATTCCTGCTAGTTTGGTCGAACAAACAGATGCTCCGATATTTATACGATTTAAAGTAAAATTGGTAGACACTTGTGAGAAACTGAGAGACGCTTGTTCTAATAGAATTCAGAATTCGGCAACGGCTACTTTTACTGGAGCAATCTCAAAAGGAAATCCTTCTACGACTAATAGTAGTAGTATTATTGGTGCTTGTGGTAATACAGATGGCGAAGCAACAAATTTCTTAGTTAATATCCCTGCTTGTGAGAGCAATTCTATATTTTGTGATGATGATTTTCAACTTACTGCAGGTACAGGCTATAATCAATACACTTGGTCAGGACCAGGTATAGCAGGAACAATTGTAGAAACAGATAATGTATTCGATTTTAGTGACTATTCTATAACTCCAGGAACAGGAATATATACTGTTGTTAAAGAAGATACTAGTGGTGTGTGTATGTCACTTACAGAAACTTTTGATGTAAAACCATTTAGAAATATAGAGAACCCAATTCTTGACTATGTTAACAATAGTACAGTGATTTCTACAAATTGTAGTGGTTTAGAATTACCTCAGATTTTATTGTGTGGTACATCTACGATGTTCTTAGATTCTAAGTTTCTACCAGCAGAATATGATAGCATATCTTGGCAAAAACTATCTCCAAGTGGCTCATGTATTCTTGATCCTAATGATGCTTGTTCTTTATTATCAGGTAATTGTACTGATAGTAACTGGGTAGAGCAGACAGGAGGTGATACTCCTACCTTTACCGTTTCTGAAGCAGGAGATTATAGAATATTTGTAGAATTTAAAGGAGGATGTACAAGACCATTTTATTTTAGCGTATTTAAAAATGACTATCAGCCTACACTTACTATGACACCAATAGAGTGTGGTAATGACGGTAGTGTGACGGTTACTAATGCTCCTACTAATTTTGCATTTAGTTTAACCTCAGGAGCGCCGACTTTTGATGTTGCCCATTATACAAATACTACAGGTGTTTTTCCTATTGATGCTGCTTCGGCAGGAGGTACTATTACTGTATATGGTATTGATACTACATTTCCTGGATGTGAATATTCTGCTATGATAGATGTACCAAAAATTAATCCAACATTTGAGTTGATAGGTACGAACCCAACCTGTACTAATGATGATAATAATACAGGGACAGGTAGTATTCAGATAAGAGTAACTAATGGGTCACCACAGTTTCAATATACGATTACTGGGGGTACGCTACCTGAACCAATAGTAGTTCCTAATAGTGGTGCTAATAATGGAAATTATATTCAAGAAAACCTACTTCCTGGTACATATGATGTAGAAGTTATATCCAATCGCCCTGCTCCTGAGTGTATCTATACTACTGCAATTGTGGGTGATGGTATTGATCCAATAGTAATTGCTCCTGCCCAAGATTTTAGAGCAGAAGCAGTTGTAATAGCACCAGAAACCTGTACTGCAGGAACTTTAGTACAGATTAATGTACTTGCTGGATCAGGAAATTATTTATATGATGATGGATCAGGAACTTTTCAAGCTAATAATGTATTTGAAATTCCTAGACCAGCTAATCCAGCTACAGAATATACATTCTATGTGACTGATAATAGTTTACCTGCTGGAACCGCTGCCTGTACTATCGAAGTAAAAATAAATGGAATCACACCATATCAACCTATAGTAATTGATAATGTAACAGTAACACAACCGGCTTGTTCTGGCGATAATGGGCAAGTACGAGTACAAGTATCACCAGAAGTTGCAGGAAGAACATATACATACCGTTTATTAAATACTACAGATCAAGATCCTTCTCCTGTATATACTGTAGTAGATGAGATTGTATCTACATCTAGAGATATTACATTTACTAATATTCCTGATTTAACATCTTATAGAGTACGTGTACTACACAATGATACCGCACTTCCTGTAAACCCAGCAAGTCCACCAATATGTATGGTAGAAGGAACAGATTTTCCTATTAGTACTCCTGATGCTATCACTGCTGATGTAACTACAGAAAGAGAATTGAGTTGTAATACACCCCCTGATAATACTGCAATTATCCTTATTAAGGATGTAGTAGGAGGATCAGGAAACTATGAATGGAGTTTTGATGCTACTACAAACTATACAGATATTACATCATCTGAAACACGTATTCCGGTAAGTGGATCAGGAGGGTATACAATATATATAAGAAATCGAGACACAGATGATTGTGTGGAAAACTTCACTACATCTGTAGCAGTGTTAGAACAAGTAACAGATATTACTTTTACTGCAGATCCAACAACATCGAGTTGTAGTGCACAGACTATAGCGGTTACTGCGGTGGCTGAACCAGTAGGTCCTACATACACCTATAGTGTAACTCCAGCACCAGTATCAGGCGATGCTAGCACAGGGGTGTTTGTTTTAAATAGAAATGTAGACTATAATTTTACCGCAACTAGAGGAGATAATCAATGTGCTCTTAGTTTAAATCACAGAGAAGAACTATTACCGATTATAAATATCATTGATGCTACCGAGATTAATGCAGTTACTTGTAAAGCAGGCAATGATGGCGCATTTACATTTAATGTAGGGAATAGTAGTTCATTTAGGTATACTGTAACAGGTCCTTTACCAGATACAACGACGATTGTGGCATCAGGTTCTTCTACAACAAGTTCAGTAACTATCCAAAGTCCTGCAACACCGTTAGTAGTAGGGACTTATACCATAACAGTAGTAGATGCAAGTCTTGCAGGTAACTCACCCCCTAATTGTACCGATTCTACAACAGTTACTATTACAGAACCTGCAGTTGCGCTTGATTTTGGTTTTACGACTAAGAACTCAGATTGTAATGCTGATACAGGAGTTATAACCGTAAATGCTATAGGAGGTAGAGGCAATTTTCAATATGAGCTTAGAGATAACACAAATACTGTTGTCAATGGATATCAGTATCCAAATACTAATAATGAATTTACGGGATTAGCTGATGGTAACTATACTATATTAGTTAGAGACGGTAATTCTAGTAATGCTTGCCAGGTTACAAAACCAGCTACAATAGAGCCATTTACAGGGCCTGTAATTGTACTAGCAACTGGTGGAGATGTATGTGTTGATACAAATCCTGCTACACAAAGAATTACCATTACACCAAGTACAACGACTACGACTACAGGACCGTTTGAGTACATTCTTAATGGAGCAACAAATGTACCAGTAACATTCTTGGCAGCTCCTGATGATGATACTTTTGAAATACCAAACTTAACCGCAGGTAATTATACTGTTACAGTACTTAATACGGAGACGAATTGTACTTCTAATGTGGTTAATTTTACGATAGATCCAGAACTTACCATTACAGCTTCATTGGCTAAAGATATAGACTGTAACTCAGGAGCTACTATAACATATATTCCAGGAGGAGGAAATGGTGTAGGCAGACAATTTAATTTATACAATCCTCCTGTACCTCCAAGTATCACACCAACACTAGTACAATCTAATATTCCTTCTCCGTACAGTGATGCTGCTGTACTTGTACCAGGAGATTATATTGTAGAAGTTACTGAAGCATCAGGATGTAATGCATTTTCTAATACCATTACGATTACGACATATACAGCTTTAACAGCTACTAATCCAGCGGTAGTAACAGAGCCAACATGTCCTGGAGAAACAGGATCAATTGATGTAGAAGTTACCGCAGGAAAAGGACCATTTACATATGTACTCGATGGTGATTTAACAACTCAAATAGGGCCAACAGTAGACACCACGGTAACCTTTCCTAATGTTACTGCTGGCGGACATACTGTTACTATTACAGATGGATCTGGTGCAACACCAGCGTGTACACTAGATGTTACAGCAACATTAACAGATCCAGACCCGATTGTTCCGACAATAACACAAACAACGCTAAGTTGTATTCCAGGGAGTGAAGATGCTATTATTACGATAACAGGTATTACAGGAGGATCAGGAAACTATGCATATACCTTAGATCCTACAGCCGGGTATACTAATATTACAGTATTCCCTGTACCATTACCAGCAATTACAGTAGCAGGAGATTATACGATTTATATAGCCAATCAGGGAACACCAGAAACATGTGCGGTTACCAGAGTTATTACTATTGATGAAAAACTAGAAGTAGAGAGTGTAACAGTAACTCCAACTCCAACAGGTCTAGATTGTATTAATGAAACAGTAGATGTAGTTGTATCTGCTTCTTCAGTAGGACCACCACCAACATATCAATATAGTATTACTCCAGATCCAGCAACCGGTGCAGCAGCAACTGGTTCTACAGCTTTTAGTGGAACTACTAATTATACGTTTACGAATGGAGTTACGTATAGAGTAACAGCAAGAAGAAATGATAGTGAGTGTACTAATTTTGAAGATTTTAATCAGTCTCCAATTGATAAGATCGAAATTACTAATGCTACCCAAACGCAACCTGTAACGTGTAAGGGTGATAATGATGGCGCATTTAATTTTACAGTGGATACTACAGCATTTCCTAACTTCACTTTTGAAGTTATAGGACCTGCTCCATCAGTTGCTGTTGTAGCTACAGGAACCTTTCCTGGAGACGCATTAGCTGCTACAGGATTGGAAAATGGTCAATATACTATTAGGGTTACAGATACGAATGCTAGTGTTGCAACCAATTGTACCACAACAGAAACAGTAGATATTGCAGAGCCAGCAACAGATATTACATTTAATGATAATGTTAATCAGACGTGTACTGATAATACAGTATCAGTAAATACTGTTGCAGGAGGTAATGGTGCTGAATATACCTATGAATTGTTTAATAGTTCAGATGTTTCACAAGGAGCAGCAATTCCTATTACACAAACGTATACAGGGGTAGCTAACGGTAATGGATACTATATTATAGTAAGAGATAGTAAACTTTGTGAAACTAGAGGTACACCTTTTAATATAACCCCTCTACCAACAGTAGGTTTAAGTGTTACATCTAGCGAATTATGTTTAGATGATAATGTGGCAACTATTGATTTTGCAATTACTAGTGGTAGTCCTGATTATTCTTATACTATTACTAGAGATGGTACTCAGATAGCAAGTACTCCATTAGGAGCAGGAGTAACCACATTTACCACTCCTAATTTAACACAATCAGGAACTTACATAATTACAGTTACTGATAATGTGGGTTGTACAGCTTCGTTTACTCAGGTAATCGCTCCAAAAGTATCAATTCAGGCTTCTTTGTCGCGAGATTTAACTTGTTTAGCTAATGCCGAAATCGCAATAACGACTAGTGGAGGTAATGGAGCTACTTCATTACAGATAAGTATTGATGGAGCAGCATTTACTAATTATACAGGTGCAATACCTTTTATAACTCCTACAGCAGCAACTTATCAGTTTAAAGTGATCGATTCTCAGGGATGTTTTGCAGATTCTGCTGTGATTAGAGTAAATCCGGCACCAAACCCTGTAGCAACAGTAACACCAACAGATATTTCTTGTAATGGAGATTCAACAGGGATTATAACATTTGCGATAGATAATACAGTTGGTACTGCACCATATACAACAAGTATTGATAATGGAGGAACTTTTAGCTCACGAACCGTTTATTCTGGTTTAACAGGTGGTATTTATGATTATATAGTACGAGATGCTAAGGGCTGTGATTTAACAGGGCGGGTTACAATTAATGAACCAGATGCTATAACTGCAACTTTTACAGAATCATTTGTTACATGTACAGGAGGAGGAACTTTTGATTTTGCAGACATTAATGTAACAGGTGTAACAGGGGGTACTATAACAGCAACCGGATATACCTATAAAATTTATGATAGTAGCACAGGTAATTTAGTAGTACCTGATCTAACTAATAACCCTTCTGATCCTCCATTGACTTCTGGTAATACCATAACAACTACAAGTACATCTGTTCTTTTTGAAGAACTTAGTTTTGGTACATATTATATTACTATTGAGGATGAAAAAAAATGTTTATTTAGATCAGATCCAATAACAATTTCTTCACCTGTTGATGATATTGATATTAATGCGATTCCTGTAGCTTCTGATTGTAATGCTAATGGAGCAGTTTATGATATAATTATTAGAGAAGGAACAAGACCTTATGAAATAAGAATAGTAGATGTTCCTGGTTTTGATACGTTTATATCAACTAATGGGACTATTCATGGATCTACCCCTATCCCTCCAGCACCGTTTGTTTTAGATGCTACACCCGGAGGAAATGTTCATCAATATACAGGATTAACATTTGATATACCATATATTATTGAAGTAAAAGATGTTGGAGGTTGTATCTATAGAGAAGCTATAGCAGCTGTACCTTCACCAAATGGAGTAACTGCTGTAATTAATGGAGATCCAACAGATATATCGTGTAATGGATTAACAAATGGAACAGTTAATTTTACCTTTGATGGATATACTGGGAATGATGTTCAGTGGGAAATTTTTAATTCTTCTTCAGGAATACCAATAGGAAGCGGAAGTGCTTCTCCTGGTCCAGCACCATATACTGATAATCTAGGAAGTTTTGATGTGGGTAGTTATTTAGTAGTATTTTCTACGCCTACAGCACAATTTTGTGGAGCTTCTATTGAATTTAATATTGAAGAACCTTCGGTTTTAGGAATAGAGCTTGTTAGTTCAAAAGATGCTCTTTGTGCCATAAATGGTTCTCCAAGACCTGGTGAAATAGTAGTAATTGGAAGAGGTGGTACTTCACCATATACTTATGATGTAAGTCCAACAGGAACTTTTACAAATACTACAGGAACTTTTGAGCTAGCTGCAGGGTCTCATGATATTTATGTTAGAGATGCTAATGGATGTGTAGAAGGACCTATTAATGAAACGATTAATAATACAACAACGCCGTCATTCACCAACTTACCGATTCAATTTGTTGTGGATCCTTGTAACTATGATAATGATTATACATTTACTGTCAATGCTTCTGGAGGAGTGGGTGATTTAGAGTACGGAATAGATGATGGTGATCCAGGAACAGCAGATGTACCATCTTACACTGCAGATTCACCTAGCGATGGGATATTTACATTTAGAGTATTTGGAGCAGGTGAGTATAATTTCTTTGTTAGAGATGCTAATGGTTGTACTGATACAGGAACAATTACAGTATATGATCCACTTACTCTAGCACCTACTTTTAGTGGTATTCCAAACTGTACTGCCGCTGATGGAGAAATTACGGCTAATGTTACAGGAACTATAGCAGGTACTTTAAGTTATGAGCTACAAAATTCTGCGGGTGTAGATACTGGTAATACAACAGGACTTACAACAGGTATATTTACTGGTGTTGCACCAGGTAGCTATATTGTAGAAGTTACTGATTCTGGGCGAGGTCCAACAGGATGTTCATTTAAAGAATCAGTGAGTATACAAGCACCACCACCACCAACTATAGATGGTACGACAGGTGCTACAAATATGACATGTATTAATGATGCTCCTCCTACAGGAAGTATAACAGTTTCTCTAACCGGAGCATTAGATCCTACAGTAACATATGAATATGAAATCACAACAGCACCTATTACAAGTGATACTAGAGCTAGACAATCTAATCCTACATTTAACAATCTAGATGTGGATAACTATACCGTAAGAGTATGGGCAACCTTTACCAATGGTTCTGGTGCTAGTGCACAAGATGTAGTTTGTTTTGATGATCATATCTTTAATATCACGGAGCCACCTGTAGTAAGTAGTGATCCACCAGTACAAGGCGATCATTTTGATTGTGATGGTGCTAATACCAACGCTACTATAGAAATCACGGGAGTTACAGGGGGTAGTAATTCTGGCTATACCGCTACAGTAACTAGACCAGATGGAGTGGTATTATCTGATATTGCGATTATTCCTTCTCCTGCAATAACAATTGTAGAAGCTCCTATTCCTGGAAATTATACTGTTCAGATTTTTGATAGTAATGATTGTCCTTCTACAATTTCTAATGTACCCATTGCAGCATATACTAAGATGTTTGATCCTTTAGTAACTCAGACACAACCTATTTCTTGTCGACCAAGCCCTGCAGGTGATGAAATTGTAGAGGTTTCTATTCAGGGAGGATCAGGAGATTTCTTGTTTGAGCGAGTTGATAATTTAGGAACTGTATTAGATGCTATAGACACCCCATCTGGTACTAGAATTGCACAATTCTTTAACCTTACTACTGTTGCTACACATACCTTCCGTATTACAGATCAAGGAGATGCTAATGGTATGGGACTAAATTGTACAATACCTGTTACGTATAAGGTTGATGATTTTGATACTATTGAAGCAACGATAGCCAAAGGACCTGCTACAATACAATGTTTTGGAGCTAATACAGCAAACGTTATCTTAGATGTAACTGGTCATACAGGACCATATAATTATACGGTTACTAATCTTACAACTGGAGATACAGATACTGGTTCCGGAGATACAACTATTGGATCAACAACAATTGGGACATTACGATCAGGAAATATACAGGTAACAGTAACCGATCCTATTACTAATTGTAATGATGAATCTAATATTGTAAATATTACTCAACCAGATCAATTAATTCTAAACCCTATTGTATCTAATATCAATGCGAACTGTAATGAAGATGCAAAAGTAAGATTTACAGCTATTGGAGGAACAGGAGCATATACGTTTACAGCAACAAATGTTCCTGTAGGAGGAACTGTTACTCAAACTAATGCTACTGGTACTTTCTCACTACCTTTTTCAACTACCGCAGCTGAAAATGAGTATACAATTAGTGTGGTTGATGCGAATAGTTGTACATCAACTCCGGTTTCGAGAAATGTAACCATAAATATGACAGCTGCTCCTACTTTAGCGCCGCTTACATTTGTTGATGATCCATGTGATTATACTGATAATAGTAATATTATAAGAGCTACAGGAACTACTAATGTAGTAGGAGGAACAGGAGTATTAACTTTCCAGATAACAAATATGACTACAGGCGTAGTAAGTAATCGAGTTCCTGGAAGCGGAGGTCTTACTCACGATTTTACGGTAACCTCACCAGCTATATATGAAGTAAGAGTATTTGATGAAAATGGATGTCCATCTAATGATCGACAAATTAGAGTGTTTCCTAAGTTATCCGTTACAGCTGATTTTACAGGTGATCCTACTTGTAGGCTTACAGATGGAACTATTACAGCTACACCAACAGGAGGTTCTGATTTTATAGCTAATCCAGGTAACTTTACATTTACTTTAATAAATAATGTTACCAATGCTATAGTCTTAGGACCACAAGCATCTAATATATTTACTCCTGTAGCAGCAGGAGACTATAGAGTAGAAGTTACGGATAGTAACGTTCTTCCTCTTACAGGATCTGGATGTACTAAATCAGGAAATGTTACTGAACTAACAGTACCATTAGACCCAGTACTTTCAGAAGATTCGGATGATGTATCATGTATTGGAGCGAGTGATGGAGCTGTTACTGTAGCAATACAAACAGGAACAGATCTTGATGGTCCATATACGTATCAGTTATTTGAAAATGATCCTGCTATAGCAGGAGTACAGCAGATAGGTGCTGATCAGGAAAGCAATCCTACATTTACAGGATTATCCTTTAATGCATTACCTGCACCACATCCTACGGGAGGACAATACTTAGTAGTTGTTACATCCAATAGAGGATGTTCTAGCTCAATCCCTGTACAGATAAATGAACCATCGGCTGTAACCGCAGATGCACCAACGTTAGGAGATGCTTTTAAATGTGGTGCAAATGCTACTATCAATATTGCTAATATAGCCGGAGGAACAGGGGCTAATTATACGGTTAGAATTACTGAACCTGCACCTAGTAGTATAACTAGAACAGTTGTAGTTCCAAGCCCAGTGCCAAATCCTTTTGTTGTAGATGCACCAATACCAGGATTGTATACTATAGAAATAGTAGATGGTAATAGTTGTACTAATGCTACTCCATTAGTAGTTACAGTACCGCCTTTATCAGAAATGACGAATGAAACAGTTAATGTAACTATTCCTATTAGTTGTCTTACTGCTAATACAGAAACGGTAACAGTATCTGTAGACCATTCTGCTACCAATACAGCTGGATTTGAGTTTGATTTATTACCTCTTGGTGGTGCGGATGTACAAACTATTGCAGGAGGACCTGCAGGAACGGTAACAAGTAATCCATTTGCATTAACAGGAGCAGTAGGAACAACCTATACATTCCAAATCAAAGACTTAGATACGGACTGTACTGTAAGAGTAAGTCATAAGGTAGAAGCATTTGATCTAGCTAAAGTAACAGCTGTTCAGCAAGCTCCAGAGACTTGTTTTGGTAGTGAAAACGGATCGGTACAAATCGGAGTGTCTGGATATATAGGTGATTTTGGATATACTATTGTAGATGTTGGAGTAACACCAGAAGCAATTGTATATACTAGTACAGCGGATCTTACTACAGATGGAGACCTTGCTACAGCAGATTCTTTCATTATACCGCTAGCACCTGCTGGAATAGGAGTAGGTACGTATAGAGTAGATATTATAGAACGTAGTGCACCAAATTGTCCTAGTAGTTCAGATGTATTTACTATTGATGGACCTACAATTGAGTTTGATGCCACTATTACAGAGATAAACGTGCAAGAAACGTGTGCTCCAGGAACTGATATTTCTTTTCAGACGAGTGTGACAGGAGCAAGAGGAGTAGTTACTTACTTACTTGTAGAAACAGGCGCTACTAGTTCGACAGGTTTATTTACTGGATTATCAATTGCTCAGGCATCACCAGTAGTACCAGCAACAGTACCACCAACATTTACATTTACAGTAACGGCAACAGATACTTTTGGAGCGATTGTATGTACTGATGATGCTGTGGTTACCGTAAGACCTCCATCAAATGATGTAGCGATTACTCCAATACCACCAAGTAGTATCAGTTGTTTTGGTGAAGAAGATGGAAGAATAACAGTTATTGCTACAGGAACAGATACACCACTTAGATATTCTATTACACCAGCTGCAACAGGTGTAGAAAGTGTATTACAGACGGGTACTATTTTTGAGTTATTGAAACCAGACAGTTATCTAGTAAAAGTATATGATAAATTAAATTGTACTGCACAAACTACTGCGGTTATTAATGATGTAGCAGAAGTAACAGTTAACTTAGGTACTGTAACACCAGTTACATGTAGTACTAGCACACGTGATGTAACAGTTAATGGTACGAGTAGTGTGGCAATACGTGATCATGTTATGGTTAATGTTACTGATTCAGACCCTGCAAATCATACAGAAACAGTGGTGACTACGAATACGGCATCACATACATTTACTGGTCTGACGCAAGGAGAATATGTATTCTATGTTGTTGATGTTAATGGCTGTAGATCAAAACGATCTAATCCAGTTCCGGTAATACCGATCACAGCGATTAATTTTGATCTAGATACAAGTGCAGCACAGGTTAATTGTCGTGATGAAGCTACAGGAGTAATTAATATTATGAATTTAACAGGAGGTGTTGGTAGTTATGAGTTTTTACTTCTTACAGGGACATCAGTGCTTCCTATACCAGCAGCACCTGCGAATTTACTTAGAGGTCCACAAGCAACAACAGAGTTTAGGTTGCTTCCTCCGGGTGATTATACCTATGTTGCTCGATCAGTAACAGATATTTCTTGTACTGCTATTCGTACATTTACAATTATCAACCCACCATTATTCGAACCAACGGTTAGTTTTACAGATGTTTCTTGTAGTGGAGAAGATGATGGTACAATAACGATTGATGCAGCAGGAGGTACTCCACCATATTCATTTGCGATTGATTCACAACCAGGAGTATTTTTTAATGATGCTTCTGATGGAGTACCAAATCAGCATATGTTTACAAATTTAGAGCCAGGAATATATACTGTATTAGCTCAGGACTCTAGAGGATGTGATGAGGTATTTACAATAACAATTAATGAACCTAATACTTTAGTTGCAAATATTGTAGGAACTGTAACTCCAGAAACATGTTTTGAAGCAGTAGATGGAGCAGTAACTATAGAAGTATCAGGAGGTACACCTCCATATCGTACTAGTATTACAAATAACCCTGCTGATTTTGTACAGGATATGTTTACGTATACAAGTTTACCAGGAGGAACAACCACTATCTATATAATGGATGCAAATGATTGTATACGTGAGTTGCCAGTAGAGATTCCAGGAGGAGTTGTACTTAATGCTATATTAACGCCTACACTAGTATGTCCTGTAAGAGATGTAAATGATCCATCAGTGATTTTAGAGGCTCCTAAGTATATTATAGAGTTCGAACTAGGATTAAATTCTGTGAAGAATGATATTATCTTTACTCTTAATGGTATTAACGGAACTCCTGATCCAGCGTCTAATACTAGTATTAGTGCAAACGCAAAATATGAAGTAACCCCAGGAGATTATCAAGGTATTCTAGAGCATTCTGGAGGATGTACTGTTATTACAGATGTTATTCGTATCGAAGAATATATTCCATTATCTGTTCCTGTTGCAGAAATGACAGGTAACACCCAAGATCCTAATGAATACCAAATCATAGAATCTGGAGGTAGAAGATTTAATAAGGAACCGTTCTATGCATTCTCATATGCAATCTTAAGAGATGGTAGAACAGTAAATCAATTGCAATCAGATGATTTTACAGAGCTAGAAGGAAATATTTTTACAGTACGAGAAACTGCTGATTATGCATTACGAGTGGTTGACGCAGATGGTTGTGAGGTTAGAGTAGTTCAGAATATAACGTATATTAATATTCGTATTCCTAATTACTTTACACCAGATAGCCCAAACAGTACTGTCGAAGAACAATTCTGGTATCCAAGACAGATTACGCCTAATCTAAATGACCCATTCTTCTTTGAGAATATGGAGGTGATGATTTTTGATAGATATGGTAGAATGCTGGTAGAGTTTAAAGGAAACCAACAAGGTTGGGATGGTCTTTATCAAGGAAAACAACTTCCTTCGGGAGATTATTGGTACACTATCATTTTAAACGATATTGATAATAGAGAGTTTACAGGTCACTTTACATTATATAGATAATATACTAAATGTATAAGACCAGATGGATAAAGTCGTAAGACGTAAAAGAAAAAGTTAATGATCTGTAATTTTTAATGTTAGATGAAAAAGTATATTGTAATATTTAGTCTATTGGCAAGTTATTGCACTTTTGCACAGGAGTTTTTTGCTCCTGTACAAAACCAGTATATAGCAGATAACCCATATTTAATATCTTCTGCATATGCGGGTATTGGAGACTGTTGGCAGGTTAGGGCTTCCGGTTTTGAGCAATGGGTAAATATAGAAGATGCACCAGGAACACAATCACTATCAATAGATGGTAGAATATCTGATCGTTCTGGTATAGGAGCCATTTTATTTAATGACAAAAATGGAAATACCTCACAGAAGGGGGTTCAGTTGTCTTTTGCACATCATTTAACACTAAGTGAATATAATAATCAATACTTATCTTTTGGGATCAGTTATAAGTTTACTCAGTTCGGAATTGATGCATCAAAATTTAACAATGGTAATCCCGATACCCCTTTTAATCCAGGTTTAGGAGATATAAGTGTAAATGACTCTAATTTTGATGTTGGATTATTATATCGAGTAGGGAGATTCTTTTTGAGTGCTAATGCAGTGAATTTATTACAGAAAGAAATTGATGATTTTAATCCTACTGAGCCTTCGCAGATACAAAATTACTATGTGTATTCTGGATATACTTTTTATCATAGATTTAGTGACATCGAAGTAGAGCCATCAGTATTATACCAAAGTTTTTCTGGTGATGGTCGTTCTACAACAGATCTTAATCTAAAGGTTCGAAAAATGCATCGTGGAGATTACTATTGGCTAGGTGTTAGTCTTAGATCTCTTGTTGATCAGGATTTTAAACCTTTATCAGTTTCTCCTATGGTAGGAATTAAAAAGGCTAACTTTTATGTAGCCTATGGGTATCAGGTTAATGTAAATGAGGTATTACAACCCAGTACTGCAGCAGGATCGCATATGATAACCTTAGGATTTGATTTTGGATGTAGACAGAGTAATTGTGGATGTACCTATTAATCTAATTATTGATATATAAATGTAGAATATAAAAGCTCTCTAATTTTTATAGAGAGCTTTTTGTATTGTTTTGTTATAGTCTTAATTATCTTCGATCAGGTTACCATCTTCATCTTTATAGAATCTGCTAAAATCTTTATAGATATATTTTCTTTGTGTCTGTGATCGTGACAAGGCATCAATGGACTTGCAAGATAAATTCGGACAATTTTTCTAAGACCTATGCTACATTTTTAAGTTTATAAAATTCTATTTCAACTTCTATTGGAGTTTTGTATCCCAAAGAAGAATGTAATCTTTTCCTATTATACCAGACCTCTATGTAATCAAATACAGCTGTTTTAGCTTCTTGTATTGTTTTGAAACTATGATGGTAAACAAGTTCTGCTTTTAATGTTTTAAAGAAAGATTCTGCTACTGCATTATCCCAACAATTAGCTTTTCTACTCATGGATTGGGTAATCAACTTATTAGTAGTAACAACTTTTCTAAACTCTTTACTTGCGTATTGAACCCCTCTATCAGAGTGAAAAAGTAAAGGCGCCTCTATTTTTCTTTTAGAAGTTGCCATTTTCCAAGCGGGTACTATGGTTTGATCAGTAAACAAAGAAGTACTCAATGACCAACCTATCACCTGACGGTCATAAAGATCAATTAATGTTGTTAAATATAACCATCCTTTATTGGTTTTAATGTAAGTAATATCAGAGACCCAAACCTGATTTAATCTCTTGGGGTTAAACTCCCTATCCAAATGATTTTTGAATATGGGAAAACAATGATTTGAATCTGTAGTAATCTTATATTTCTTTTTTAATTTACTTCTTAACCCGTTAGATTTCATTAATCGGGAGATCCTACTTCTGGATACCTTATACCCTCTTCTAAGAAGTTCTTGTTTAATTCTAGGACTCCCATAAGTTTGTCTACTATCATAGAAGATATTTTTTATTTCCAAAGTTAATTTCTGGTCTTCTAAAACCCTATTACAAGGGCCATTACTATACCATCTATAATAACTACTTCTACTAACTTTTAGTACTTTACACATTCTCTCAATGGAATACATATGTTTATATGAAACTATGAATTGATAGATTTTCCATCGCTCTTGGAGAAAATGTGAACGGCCTTTTTTAAGATCTCTAGTTCTAATTGAGCATCTTTAAGAGCTTTACGTAACTCCTTCACTTCTTGGTTATCTATTTGAGAAGAAGGTGGTTTAGAAGCTTTTTTAGAAACTCCATCTTCACTATCTAGCTTACGCCAACGATAAATCCTATCAACTTTAACTCCTAATTCATCGGCTAATTCTTTTATGTTTTCTCGCTGATAGCTTAACCGAACAGCTTCTGATTTAAATTCTTTACTGTAAAATCGTTTCTTCATTTTTCTAAGATATTTATTTAAACATAAACTGTCTTAAATATCTGTCCGAATAAAGGTAGCAACTCCAATCGCAGCAGTTGGTGGATACTAAGACATTATTGGATTATGATAATTATACGAATTCTCTAAGTTTTTATCGTATGATGCGTTTTCTGGCAGGAGAAAATGAACCGGGTGCTAAGTCGGTGTATGAGGATATGAAGGTATTGTTTAAAAAAGGAAATTCAGTAACTAAGCAAGATCCTTCTACAGAGGTATAGTGTTTATAAGGGGTCTAAGGCTACTAAGGAGGGTTCTAAGGGTGCCGGAGAAGGTTCTAAAGCTCTCCGAGGTAGTTCTAAGGATTACTAAGATGGTTGTAAGGATCACTAAGGTGGTTAGAAGAGTCATCGAGATGATTGTAGAGCTACCCGAAGTAGTTCCAAGGGTCACTGAGGTGGTTGGAAGTGATAAAAAAGTACTTCGAACCACCTTTTTATGGGTCGCCGACCCATAATGGATCAAAAATAAGGATGTAACAATGGGTTCGATGCCTTAATGGATCAAAAATAAGGGTGAGTCGATCAGTTCGATTCGATACAATATCAGTTCTAAGCGGTAACTTATCTGTTCTAACTACCTCTGGGAGGGGTAGAACGAGTGCTGAGGTGGGGTACCCCCCTTAGGTATACTTTTTATAAGTGCTAGTATAAGATACGATACCTTATAAAGAGATGATATATAACCCAAATACGGCTACTATAAAATAACAGGTGATCGTTAATGCTCCTTGATAATCTTTTGCTACTCTTTGCCCAAATAATAACATTAATAAGGTCATACAGGATAAGAACATGGCTAGAATAGCAAAATAGGTTTGATTATCGATGATTAAATAATAGATTCCTATAATAGCACAGATGGCGGTAATGATTTCAATAGCTAGAATGATACTTAGAAGGAGTGGTACGATTCCTTTGATAAAGGTTTTAGCAAAATGCTCTTTTAGCCAGCTGAGGTTTCCTGACCAATCTACTATTTTATCAATGCCTGATTGCAAAAAAGTGATTAGGAGAAATAATAAGATCGTTATTGAAACAATATTGGTTATAAAATTATCCATAGGTAGTAGTTTTTAAAGAGGGTAGTATTAGCTTGCTTTTTTATGAAGTAATCGTGTAAGTTTTATAGAGAGGTCAGTAAGAATGATTTTTGCATTACCATTACGTTCTATATGATACGCGGCATCTTGTAACTCTTTAGAGATATCCATAATATTAGCTCCGTGTATAAAAGGCGCAAAATTTTCTAATTTAAAACCTTTGGTAGTAGGTTCAAAAAACACTAAATCTTCGACACCATAATTAAGCAACATGGCTTGTCTAAAAAAGTCTAAGCAGTAGTTCAGGAATTTCTTTTGTGTTTCCCTTCCTGTTCCTGCAATGGATTCGCTCCAAGATATTAAATCATTCACTGCGGATTTATTTCCTTTAGCTTTAAAAGCAGTACGGATCCATTGTATAAACCATTCTTCAAACTGATCATCACCTCCATCATGATGTAATAAATGTAGTGCTTTACTATAATCTCCATTAGCCTGATGTGCAATTTTTAAGGCTTTGTTCTCGGGTATATTTTCTCTTGTCTGTAGTGCTTCTTTGATCACTTGTTCTCCTAAGGGAGGAAAATGAATTACTTGGCATCGAGATCTTATGGTTTGTATAAGTTGTTCTTCATCTTCTGTAATCAATATAAACAATGTCTTTTCTGGGGGTTCTTCAATTAACTTTAGGAGTTTATTAGAAGCAGCGATATTCATTTTATCCGCCATCCAGATTAGCATTATTTTATATCCTCCTTCATAGCTTTTTAGCGAAAGCTTTTTTACAATTTCTAGAGCTTCATCCACTCCAATTTGCCCTTGCTTTTTTTCGATCCCTAGAGATAAATACCAATCAAAAATACTACCGTATGGATTTTCATTTACAAAAATTCTCCATTCTTCGGCAAAATGATCCGACCTGGGATGTTTTTTTACTTTATCATTTACAGCGACAGGGTATATAAAATGTAAATCAGGATGTGCGAGGTGATCAAACTTTATATTACAAGCCTGATTGCCTCCAGTATTTTCATTATCCTGATTTTGACATAAGACATATTGCGCATAGGCAATAGCCATAGGTAAGGTTCCGCTACCATTAGATCCTACAAAAAGCTGTGCATGAGGTATTCTTTGGCGAGTAGCACTAGTGGTTAGATAACTTTTGATATGTTTTAAACCTAATATTTCTGAGAAAAGCATTGGCAAATATAATAGATACGTAAAAAAGAAAATGAATCTAATAGGTTTAAAACCTAATAAAAAACAAATAACACCAAATGAATCTTAAAAAGAGGTAAACATAAATAGAAATATTTTATAGATATGATTCCTCATGTTTCATGGGTATACCCTTATATTATATCTAACATGTTATGATACAGTAGACGAACCGTAATGAAAATAGGGTTTTAGAAGGGAGAAATTATAACCCTTTTAAATAAACACCTAACAGCAGAAATACATACCCCCCTAATAAAAGCCAAGTACTGTTTTCTATCAATATAGGATGAATGTGCGAACCAAAAAGACCTAAAAGAATAAGTACAAGACTAATAATTACTGTAGTTTTTTTTGGTGTTTGTGCAGATAAATTACTCATAATTAGTTGCTTTATGTTTTTACAGATACAAGATAGAAATATTTTTTTTAATATAAACTTATCCCCAAAGAATTCATTTTATATTCCAGTTGTATCTTCGGGGATATAAAAGCATACTGTATTTATTATAACCTTTCTGAAACCTTATAATTATAAAAAAACGATAAAATAGTATTGACCATAATTAGAGTACGATTCTTTTATTTAAATAGCTTTTTTTCTAAAAATTTAATAAAAGTGAAAATTTAGGTTAGGTTTCAGACAATTTTTCTATCAGATTTCAATGTTTTTGACGAAATAGAATTATTTTCGTTCATGAAAACCAATCCACCGATATGAAGACAATTAACGATTTTAATTTTGAAAATAAAAAAGCATTAATCCGAGTAGATTTTAATGTACCCTTAAATGAAAAATTTGAAGTAACAGATGATACTAGAATTCAAGCAGCGAAACCAACTATAATTAAAGTGCTAGAAGATGGTGGAAGTGCCGTTTTAATGTCTCACTTAGGTAGACCAAAAGGAGTACAAGATGAATTTTCATTACGACATATTGTGGATAAGGTTGCTGATACTGTTGGTGTGCAAGTGAAGTATGTGGATAATTGTGTAGGTCAGAAGGCAGAAGATGCCGTTGCAGCATTAAATCCAGGAGAGGTTTTATTACTAGAGAATTTAAGATTTCATTCTAATGAAACAGATGGAGATGTTGCTTTTGCAGAGCAATTATCAAAACTAGGAGATATCTATGTTAATGACGCCTTTGGTACAGCCCATAGAGCACATGCTTCTACGACTATTGTAGCACAATTTTTTCCAAAGCATAAATGTTTTGGTAGTTTATTGGCAAAAGAAATTGATAGTATAGAAAAGGTCTTAAAAAGTGGAGAAAAACCAATTACTGCTGTTTTAGGAGGGTCTAAAGTATCTTCAAAAATTACGATTATAGAAAATATTCTTGATAAGGTAGACCATTTAATTATTGGTGGAGGAATGACCTATACGTTTATCAAAGCAAAAGGAGGACAAATAGGAGGTTCTATATGCGAGGATGATAAGCAAGAGCTAGCCTTAGATATTTTGAAAAAAGCAGCAGAAAAAGGAGTGCAAATTCATCTTCCTGTAGATGTGTTGGGAGCAGATGCTTTTGATAATAATGCAAATACTAAGGTTATTGATGTAGATACGATCCCAGATAACTGGCAGGGACTTGATGCAGGACCAGAAACAATGAAAAACTTTCATGATGTAATCCTAAAATCAAAGACTATTTTATGGAATGGACCTCTAGGAGTTTTTGAAATGGAAAACTTTGCTAAAGGAACTATAGCTTTAGGACACTCCATTGCTGAAGCTACAGAAAAAGGAGCGTTCTCTCTTGTAGGAGGAGGAGACTCTGTAGCAGCGGTAAAACAGTTTGGATTTGGTAATAAAGTAAGTTATGTTTCTACAGGAGGTGGAGCGATGTTAGAAAGCTTAGAGGGTAAAACATTACCAGGGATTGCAGCAATAGAAGAATAATATAACTTGTAAGAAAACATGTATTTCTTACGAAAACACAAAAAAATCAGTTTTTTAACTGGTTTTTTTGTGTTTTTAACGCTTTGATTGTTTGTGGTTTACAAAAAAAAGTGCGATTTTCGCCTTTGTTAGTATTCATACTACAGAAAACAAAATAGTAAACCTCCCAAATTTTTTGAAAAATTTATAAGTAAATGTATTTATATGATGATGAACTATTGCTCAGTATTTCTTTCTTTTTTATTCCTTTCAGCTTCCTTAATGGGGCAAGAAACAGTACAACAAAATCAATCACCTGATGAGAATAAGGAGCATAAAGAAATTTTGCTTCAAGAAAATATAGGTTTACAGCAAGAACAGGTTACTGTAGTAGATACTACTCAGATTATTAAACCGATAGGAGAATTACAAACGACTACTATAGGGTTAACAAGTATAAAGGATAGCACAGTATATGTAGCGAATGATTATCCTAAGATGGCAGAATTAGATTCTCTATGGAAAGAAGAATTATATAATTCTTCTCTATATGATACGATCTATAAATCGGTTAGAGAACTAGAGTATGAACCAGTACCCTATGTTGATCTTCCTACAGATACACTAAAGGCACGATTAGCAGAATTGAATACACGAACTCCTTTTAATGTAGCCTATAATCCTGCATTAGAGAGTGTGATTAAGAGATACTTAAAAAATCGTCATAAACACTTAGAGCGATTAATGGCACTGAGTGAGTTTTATTTTCCCTTGTTCGAAACAGAATTAGATAATCAAAACATTCCATTAGAAATTAAATATTTAGCTATTGTAGAATCGGCTCTTAAACCCAGAGCAAAATCTAGAGTAGGAGCTACAGGATTATGGCAATTTATGTTTGGAACTGGTAAGATGTTTGGTTTAGAGGTAAGTTCTTATGTAGATGAGCGTATGGACCCTATTATGGCAACCAAAGCAGCATGCAAGTACTTAGCGAATTTATATAAAATATTTGGAGATTGGGATCTTGCATTAGCATCATATAATTCTGGACCAGGAAATGTAACTAAAGCTATTCGTCGTAGTGGGGGATATAGAAATTATTGGAATATTAGACATAATCTCCCTAGAGAAACTGCAGGATATTTACCTGCTTTTTTGGCTACGATGTATATTTTTGAATATGCAGATAAGCATAATTTTAAGCCAAGAAAACCTAAGTTTGCATATTTTGAAACTGATACAATACGAGTAAAACAAATGATCTCATTAGATCAAGTATCAGAATATATGAATATTGATATAGAAGAGTTACAATTTTTAAATCCTTCTTATAAGCTAGATATTATTCCTAATATAAAAGATGAAGATTATGTACTACGATTGCCATTGGATAAGATAGGATCTTTTGTAGCCAATGAAGATCAAATATATACTTTAGCTAAAGCAGAATTTGATAAGCGAGAAAAACCAATGCCTAAATATTTTGAGGCTAATGATCGAATCCGATATCGGGTTCGTAGTGGTGATTATCTAGGAAAAATTGCTAGAAAATATGGCGTTAGAGTAAGCCAGATTAAAAGATGGAACGGCTTGCGAAGTAATAACCTAAGAATAGGGCAACGTCTTACGATTCACCCTCGTAAACCTATAGTGCATCAATCTAATAAGACGACTAAAACAGTAACTAAAGTGGTTAATAATAGCCATTCAGAAACCTATACTGTTAAAACAGGAGATACCCTATGGAGTATTTCTCAAAAATTAAAAGGCATATCTGTCGAGAATCTTAAAAAATGGAACGATATTAGTGGTAGTGGTATAAAACCAGGGATGAAATTGAAAATTTCGAAATCATAATCACTAAATAGCATCATCTTATGAGAAAATTATCATTTGCAATTATTTGTTTATTGTGTATCATTAGTTGCACAGAGACTAAGAAAGATAAGAAACCTAGGATTAAGGGATCTATGGCGCACTCTGTAGGAAGAATAAATGAACTTTCTATAGCAATTAGTAATGAACTATGGAAAGGTAATGTTGGTGATACTATCAGAAAATACTTTGGAGCAGAGGTGCCAGGATTGCCACAGGAAGAACCTATCTTTTCGATACGTCAAATTCCAGAAGAAGTTTTTTCTGGTATAGCAAGAAAAAACCGTACATTTCTTTGGATTAAAAAAGAGAAGACAAAAAGCGATAGTTATAAAGTGCTTATTAATAAGTTTGCAACTCCACAGTTAGGTATTGTAATTTCTGGAAATACTGATGATGAGATTATTAATACCCTTCTAAAATATTACGAAACAATCGTTTCAAAATATAAAACTACAGAAACCAAAGAAAAACAAAGGCGAATAAAAAAGTCTTTGGAGAAAATCCCACAACTACAAGAAAAACTAGGAATTAATGTATTGATTCCCTCAGCATATCGCATAGCAGTCGAAGAAGATAAATTTTTCTGGATACGAAAAACAATTTCTCAAGGAAGTATGAATCTATTGATCTATGAATTACCATTAGGAACAGTCTCTAAAGATTCTAATACCGTTTCTAGTATTATAAAAATGAGAGATTCTATTGGTAAGATAAAAATCCCTACATCCGGAGTAGGTAATTTTATTACAGAAGAAGCATACGCACCTTACCTATATAAAACTAAATTAGATAATAAATTTACATTTGAAACTAAAGGAACCTGGGAAATAAAAGATCGTTTTATGGCAGGGCCTTTTGTAAATTATGTAATAGAAGATACTCCTAATAATAGATTAATTATCCTAGAAGGTTTTGTATTTGCTCCTTCAATAAGCAAAAGAGATAATATGTTTGAACTAGAAGCTATTATGAAAACGGTGAAGTTTCAATAGTTCTTCTAACATAGTATTAAATAAAATTTCAATGGATAGTAGATACACGTATTTGTGTCTAGTTTTTATTAAATGAATATCATTCATTTTTAGATTGTAGAAAACTTTTTCTTAAGGATAAAATAATGTTTTGAATTAGACAGTATATTTATCGATTCCAAAAAAAGACTTATATGAGTATTGTTTCGTTTATAGCTAAGCATGTTTCTATTTCTGAAAAACAAATTATTAAAACTACCTCTCTCTTAGATGATGGGGCTACCATTCCATTTATTGCGAGATATCGTAAAGAAATGACAGGAGATCTTGATGAGGTTGTTATTGGTGAAATTGTAAAATATAAAACCGCTTTTGAAGTATTAGAAAAAAGAAAAGAAAGTGTACTAGTAGTAATAAAAGAACAAGGAGTTTTAACAACAGAATTAGAGAAACGGATACGATCTGCACAGACACTTACTGCAGTAGAAGATTTATATTTACCCTATAAGAAAAAAAGAAAAACAAAAGCAACCGTTGCCAAAGAACAAGGATTAGAACCATTGGCTAAGATTATTATGCAGCAAAGAGAAGAAGAAGTCTTTTTTGTAGCTTCACAATACTTAAATGATACCATCCTTAATGAAGATATGGCTCTTCAGGGGGCAAGAGACATAATTGCAGAATGGATTAATGAAGATGAAAAGATTAGAACTAGATTACGGAGGTTATATCAGCGTAAAGCTACAATAACCTCTACGGTAATTAAAACAAAAAAAGAGGAAGAAGATTCACAGAAATACCAACAGTATTTTGATTGGGAAGAACCGTTGCATAAATGTCCGTCACATCGTTTATTAGCGATATTAAGAGCCGAAAAAGAAAAAGTAGTACGTGTAAAGATTACGGTTCCTGAAAATGATGCGCTAGATATCATAGATGATATCATGATTAAAACAAATATAGCACCTTGTACGGATCATATATTTTTAGCAATCTCTGATGCATATAAACGATTATTAGCCCCAGCAATGGCTACAGAAGCATTAAATCAATCTAAAGAAAAGGCAGATGATAATGCAATCAAAGTATTTGCACAAAACCTACAACAATTACTATTAGCCTCTCCTTTAGGACAGAAAAGAATATTAGCTTTGGATCCTGGTTTTAAATCAGGATGTAAAGTCGTTTGTCTTGATAAACAGGGAGATTTATTACATAATGAGAATATTTATCCTCACCCTCCACAACGCGAGACTACGGTAGCAATTAAAAAAATTCGGTCTCTGGTCAATGCGTATAAGATAGAAGTGGTTGCAATTGGTAATGGTACTGCAGCTAGAGAAACAGAAGCATTTATTAAGAAAATTCCTTTTGAGAGCCCTATTCAGGTATTTATGGTTAATGAAAGTGGTGCATCTATATATTCTGCATCCAAAATAGCCAGAGCAGAGTTTCCTAACTATGATATTACCGTACGAGGTGCAGTATCGATAGGACGAAGGCTTGCAGATCCACTTGCAGAATTGGTGAAAATTGATGCTAAATCTATAGGAGTAGGACAGTATCAACACGATGTAGATCAAACCAAACTTAAGCATGAGTTGGATACTGTGGTAATGAGTTGTGTAAATAGTGTAGGGATTAATGTAAATACGGCAAGTGTTCCATTATTAAGTTATGTATCGGGGATTGGAGAGAAATTAGCAGAGAATATTGTAGCGTATCGATCAGAACATGGAGCATTAGAATCTCGTGATGAATTAAAAAAAGTACCAAGACTAGGAGGAAAAGCTTTTGAACAAGCGGCAGCATTTCTTAGAATTACAAGCCCTAAAAACCCATTAGATAACTCAGCAGTACATCCAGAACGATATAAGCTAGTTTCTAAAATGGCAAAAGATGTAGGAGTTCCTGTTAGTGAATTAATAGGTAATAAAGAAGTAATTAAAAACATTATAATACAACAGTATGTGACTGACGAAGTTGGAATTCCTACACTAACAGACATTGTAAAAGAACTAGAAAAACCAGGTGTAGATCCCAGAAAAAAAGCCAAGATATTTCAGTTTGATCCTAATGTAAAAACGATAGCAGATATCAAAACAGGAATGAAATTACCAGGGATTGTAAACAATATTACAAACTTTGGCTGTTTTGTAGATATAGGAATAAAAGAAAGTGGATTAATTCATATTTCAAAATTAGCAAACGAATTTATTAGTGATGTGAATACTATAGTGAAATTAAATCAACACCTTAAAGTAACTGTAATAGAGGTTGATATAAGTAGAAAGAGAATTCAACTTTCTTTAATTGATTAACACCTCGATATTTTATAACAGAAGAACCCAATTCATATGAATTGGGTTCTTCTGTTATAAAATTATGTAAATATAAAAATTATTTTTTCTCATCAATTTTAGGATCCTCTTCCTCTTCTTTTGTAGCATCCTTAAATTCTTTTATACCACTACCAAGCCCTCTCATTAATTCAGGGATTTTCTTTCCTCCAAATAAAAGTAATAAAGCTCCTACAATTAAAGCAATTTGCCATGGGCCAATCATTCCTAAAAATATACTAGATAATATCATGATCTTAACTATTAGAGTACAAAGTTAGTAAGAAATGATTAAACCTACACAATTAAAGTAACCTTTAACGATATAAGATGGTGATTATATTTCTGAATCTAAGGTTATACCGCTTAAATTTCTGATGGGATTGCTCCCAATGTCATTAAGTTAAGGTTTAAATGTTTGATATAAATGCTGTTGTCTAATATATACAACAAATGTTATTTTTTTACACAAAGAAATTTAAGCTAAACATTTGTTTTTTAATATTTTAAATAAGGAAGTAGAAAAAACAACTAATTTCTTATCAACTAAAGCTTTATTTATTCCTTTTTGTGAAGACTATAATCTTTGATTGCAAAATCCCCCATTGAGGGATTCATATTAGTAGATTATGTATATTTGCGATTAATGATACCGATGTGATAGCATTCTCTATAGAAGGTGTGATCTATGGCAAAAAAGAATAAAGAACAAAAGAAAATTACTAAAAAGCTACTTAATAAGTATCGCTTAGTTATCCTTAATGAAGATACTTTTGAGGAGCGGATATCATTTAAGTTAAATAGGCTAAATGTTTTTGTAATGCTTACTATTACTTCAATAGTTTTGATTGCAGGAACTACTTTTTTAATTGCCTTTACTCCATTAAGAGAATATATACCTGGGTATTCTTCTACTTCATTAAATCTTAGAGCAACAAAACTAGCTGCAACCACTGATTCTTTAGAATCAGTAATAAGAGTTAATAAAGAATACTATAAGTCAATCAAAAAAGTACTTACGGGAGATGTAAAAACAGTAGAGTTTGATATTGATTCTGCAATACAATCCCAAAAATTACATCCAGAAGAAGTTAATCTAAAACCTTCGGAGCAAGATATAAAACTTAGAGAAGAAGTATCAAAAGAAGATAAGTACAGTTTATTTGAAAGTGAAAAATCAAATTCTGATTTTTCATTGTTTCCACCAGTAAAAGGTAATATTACTTCTACTTATAATGTAAATGAAAAACATTATGGAATAGATGTAGCTGTTCCTAAAGACACACCAGTAAAAGCAGCTTCCGCAGGGACTGTAATTTTTGCTGAATGGACCGCAGAAACGGGTCATGTAATTATACTTAAACACAGTAATAATTTACTTACTATATATAAGCATAATGCCTCTTTAACCAAACAACAAGGAGAGCAGGTTAAAGCAGGAGAAGTAATTGCTACAGCAGGCTCTACAGGAGAATTATCTACAGGACCTCATTTACATTTTGAATTATGGAGAGATGGATATCCTACAGATCCATCAAATTTTATTGATTTTCAACAATAATTACTTATGTCTTTAAAAGCAATCGGAGCCAAAGTTTTAGCCAATCGGATTCGTAAAAAAATTGATAAATGGGCTTTAAACCCTATAAAAACTCAAGAAAAAGTTTTTAAAAATTTATTAGAAACAGCTAAAGACACTGCTTTTGGAAAAGATCATGATTTCTATGCTATTAAAACGCATTCAGATTTTGCTAAAAATGTACCCATACGAGATTATGAAGGGTTAAAATCATATGTAGATCGTGTTGTAAATGGGGAGAGTGATGTGCTATGGCCAGAAAAACCTTTGTATTTTGCTAAAACTTCAGGAACGACAAGTGGAGCAAAATATATTCCATTAACCAAAGATTCGATGCCAACCCATATTAGAGCAGCACGTAATGCTATTTTATGCTATATACAAGAAACAGGGAAAACTGATTTTGTAGACGGTAAGATGATTTTTTTACAAGGAAGCCCAGAAATGGAGCAGAAGAACGGTATCTTTTTAGGAAGACTATCAGGAATTGTAGCGCACTATGTTCCTAAGTATCTTCAAAAAAATAGAATGCCTAGTTGGGAAACAAATTGTATTGAAGATTGGGAACAAAAAGTAGACGCGATTGTAGAAGAAACTATAGATCAGAATATGACTGTGATTAGTGGTATTCCACCATGGGTGCAGATGTATTTTGAGAAATTACAACAAAAAGCTAACAAAAGAATAGGAGAGCTTTTTAAAGGATTTGAACTATTTATATACGGGGGAGTAAATTATGAACCGTATAAAGCTACATTCGAGAAATTAATAGGAAGAAAAGTAGCAGGTATCGAATTATACCCAGCATCAGAGGGTTTTTTTGCATTTCAAGACAAACAAAATGAAAAAGGAATGCTATTACAATTAGACTCAGGTATGTTTTATGAATTTGTGAAAGCAGATGAGTTTTTTGAAGGAAATCCAAAAAGATTAACTATTGGTGAAGTTGAGAAAAATGTTAATTATGTCATGCTGATTTCTACCAATGCAGGATTATGGGCATATAACGTAGGGGATACAGTTGTATTTACAAGCATTTCTCCATACAGAGTAGTTGTTTCTGGTAGAATAAAACACTTTATTTCGGCATTTGGAGAACATGTGATAGGAAAGGAAGTTGATCAAGCACTTAAAGATGGAGCAGAAGCAACAGGTATATTAATTAATGATTTTACTGTAGCACCACAAGTTACTCCAGATACTGATGAATTACCTTATCATGAGTGGTTTATAGAATTTGTTGAAACCCCAGAAGATATAAATACATTGGCTCAGGAGATAGAAAATTCTCTAAGGAAACAAAACTCATATTATAATGACTTAATCGAAGGAAAAATATTAAGACCATTAAAAATTACTGTTGTTCCTAGAGATGGGTTTAAAAATTATATGAAATCCATTGGTAAGTTAGGAGGACAAAATAAACTACCAAGACTTTCTAATGACAGAAATATTGTAGATGCGCTCGTTACAATGATAGACAAATAAACTATATTTGTTACGAAAAATTTATGGCAAATAATTTAATATTACAAGGTAGAACCAGAGCTCAGGAAAGTTCCAACGCAATAGAACGTATGTATATTACCATGCGTCACCTTTTTAATAGAGGTTTCTATAAGCCCATGGGAGTTTCTGGAGATACTCTTAGAGAAGCTTTGTTAACACTTCGTCCAGAGATTTACGGATCTGTTGCCGAAGAAAAAGTAGAGCTTAATGGGTTGCTGTACGTTATAGACCGATTACCATTTGGTATAGAAGAATGCCGTTATATCAACCTTACTAGTGATGAAGGATATAAAAACTCTCATTTTGTAGCGATAGTGCCCCCTAAGAGACGTAGAAACTGCTATCGAATAGATGAAGAGCAGATGAATATTGAAATTACTAGAGGGCGGTCAGAAATATATGATATTCTTACACATCTTACATTTTTATTCATAGAATCACATAAGATTATGAATCGGGTGGTGATTAATGATCAAGGTAATGTAATTCGTGATTGGCAGAAACTAGAAAAAGCAGTATTGTCGAAAAAAGAGTTGACCCAAGCAGAAAGAGAAGTTGCTTTAACACATACTGCTAATATTTTAGGGAGAACTTTTGAAGAAGTATCTTCTGTATACAGTAATTTTTCTTGCCCAGAAAACAAAGAACGCTTTTTAGATATTATTTATTGGTTAGGTAAGCTAGCGATAGAAGAATCTATTGAAGATCAGAAAAGAACAGTGACTTTTAGCCCAGTTTTAAGAGAACGACTAGGACATCATATTCATGGAGAAATTTGGGCAAATACAATAAAAAAGAAGCTAGAAGAGCTAAACTTGCTTGATCGCCCAATTCATATCATTAGCGCTAATATGCATAGTGTTATGAATGCACTATATGTTCCTACAGCTTTAAAAACCGAACTAAAGAATAAAACACTTTTTGATATTTACGAATCCTTAAGCGATAATAAAAATGATCGTTTAAGAGCAAAAGTAAGAAAAGTAGCTTTGCAACAAGGAATGACCTATATAGAAGATCAGAGTGGAGCTAATATTAATGTTCAGATATTTGATATAGCAAAGTATAATGAAGAAACATATAAAGACCTAGTTGTAGATCTTGAAGATAATGATAAACCTGTAATTGTTGTAATGGATTATGCGTTTGGAGAACAAGCATATGAAACGATGGATGAACTCTTAAAGCCGTATATGACTCTTCAAGGAGTAAAAACGCACCTAGATGTAAAATCTATCTCTATTATGGGTAAAGCAGGTATTTTAGAAGGAGGAAAAGGAGATATTATGATACCATCTGCTCATGTTTTTGAAGGCACAGCGGATAATTACCCATTTAAAAATCAACTAAAAAAGAAAGAGTTAGAAGGTCACGGAATTGATATCTATGATGGAGCTATGATTACTGTCTTGGGAACATCGCTACAGAATAGAGATATCCTAAAGTTTTTTCATGACTCTACTTGGAATGTAATTGGATTAGAAATGGAAGGAGCACATTATCAAAAGGCAATACAATCAGCCTCAAAACTTAGAAGTAGTATAAGTTCTAAAGTTAAAGTGAGATACGCATATTATGCTTCTGATAACCCATTAGAAACAGGAAGTACTCTAGCATCAGGAGGATTAGGAACTACAGGAGTAAAACCAACGTATTTAATTACGGAGAAAATAATTGAGCAAATATTTAAAGAAAGATAATATAATGAGTAATACAGATCATAATGATGAAATAGATTTATTACAAATTTTTAAAATGATTAAAAATGGTTTTAAAAGTTTTCTAAAATTAATCATTTCTATAATTTCATTTTATAAGAAAAAAGCAATTTTATTTCTAGTTTTACTAGTTGTAGGAGTTGTAGTAGGATATTTTATAGATCAAAATCAAGATTCAAAAAATGAGTACATACAAGAAGTTATAATCGAACCTAAGCATGATTCTGTAGAGCATATATATGGTTTTATAGGTGGATTACAGGATAATTTTAAAGATAGTATATATGTAAAAAATCTCGGTTTAGAAGTAGCGTTAGTAGAAAATATAGAAAAAATTCTAATAGAACCTATTATTCAACCTGAAGAGGTATTGAGTGCATTACAAGAAAAATACGGAGGAAAAGAATCTTTTATAGAAAGTTATGATGAAAAATTATTAAGAGGAGAGAAATATAGGAATTTTTATCAACGACATAAATTGACAGTATCTTTTAAAAATAAAAACACGAATAATTATAAGATTATAAAAACCATCTTAGATTATGTTAAATCGAATGATTATTTTGAAGAGTTGATTACTTTAGAATTGAAACAAACTAAATCTAGTTTAGATCAAAATAAAAAATCATTACAGTTTATTAATCAATATCTAACGAGTTTAAGTAATAACCCTAATAAAAGTGATGGTAAATTGATTTTTGCAACCGAATCAGAAACACCAACTATCTCATCATTGTTAAAAAGAAAAGAAACCCTAATAGCTAAGATTAATAGTGAAGAAAAGTTACTAGCATTAGATAAGGAATTGTTTTCTATTATAGATTATGGAGATGTTGTCTCTAAACGTAAAATGTTATTAGGAAGAACCTTTTTAATTATTCCATTGGTTTTGTTTAGTATCGTTTCGTTATTTTACTTTTTTAAATACTTATCTAGATCTGTACATAATTTTGTAAAAGAAGAAGAGTAATTTAATCCTTATAAAACTATACTAAAGAGCTAAGCATATGTTATTATATCCATTAAAATTTCAGCCTATTTTAAAAGAAAAAATATGGGGGGGGAATAAATTAAAAACTATTCTTAATAAGTCTGCAATAGGAGATAATACTGGTGAAAGTTGGGAAATATCAACAGTAGGAAAAGATATTTCTACAGTTTCTAACGGTGAACTCGTAGGACAAAAATTAGACGAGCTTATTAAAGAATATAAAGGAACATTATTAGGTGAAAAGGTGTATCAAGAATTTGGTAATCAATTCCCATTACTAATTAAGTTTATTGATGCCAAAGAAGATTTATCAGTTCAACTACATCCAAATGATGAATTAGCAAAAAAACGACATAATTCTTTTGGTAAAACCGAAATGTGGTATGTAGTACAGGCCGATGAAGATGCGGAGTTAATTGTTGGATTTAAAAACGATACTACAAAAGAAGAGTATGAAACTTTTTTAGAAAAAGGAAAAATAACAGAATTACTCAATTTCGAAAACATTTCAAAAGGAGATAGCTATTTTATAAAAGCAGGTAGAATACACGCAATTGGAGGAGGGGCATTAATTGCAGAAATCCAGCAAACATCAGATATAACTTATAGGGTATATGATTGGGATAGAAAAGATAGTAATGGTATTGGAAGAGAACTACATACCGATCTTGCTTTAGATGCTTTGGACTATAATGCAGATCCCTCTTTTAAATTAGAATATGATCAAGATAAAAATAAGGTAAATAACCTTATTCAAGGAACCTATTTTACGACTAGTGCGATTGAAGTTGATGGTAATTTCGAAAGAGATTATAGTGATATAGATTCATTTATAATATTAATGTGTGTTGAAGGGAATGGTAAAATAAGTACAGAGAGCTATTCTGAGACTATTTCATATGGAGAAACGATTTTGATTCCAGCAACAATTGAGAATTTATCAATAGAAAGTAATGATCCAGAAATGAAATTATTAGAAGTTTTTATTTAGAGTAATAATGAAAAGGAATGTTTTGATAACGGGAGGAGCAGGATTTATTGGATCAAATTTTGTGAATTTTATTTCTAAAGACTCTGAATTAAAAATCATTAACCTTGATAAACTTACTTATGCAGCAGATCTTACTAATATTAAAATCAAGAATAAAAAAAACTATACTTTTATAAAAGGAGATATTTGTGATAAAGACATAGTCGAAAATATTTTTACACAGTATCAGATTGATACCATCGTACATTTTGCTGCAGAATCTCATGTTGATAATTCAATTATAGACCCCAAAGCTTTTATAGATACTAATATTGTAGGTACTTTTAACTTACTTCAAGCAGCATATAAAACATGGATGAAAGCTCCAAATCAGTTGAATCCGGAATTTGAGCATGCTCGATTTGTGCATATTTCTACTGATGAGGTATATGGAACACTAGGAGAAATGGGGCTTTTTACAGAAGATACTCCTTATGCTCCAAATAGCCCTTATAGTGCTTCTAAGGCATCTTCTGATATGCTAGTTAGAAGTTACTTTCATACCTATGGACTCCCTGTTCTAACAACTAACTGCTCAAATAATTATGGTCCTAGACAACATGAAGAAAAGTTAATCCCAACTATTATTAGAAAAGCAATTAATGAAGAGGATATTCCTATCTATGGCGATGGCAAAAATATAAGAGATTGGTTATATGTTTTAGATCATTGTAAAGGGATAGATTTGATATTGAAAACAGGGAATATTGGGGAAACTTATAATATTGGAGGTAAAAATGAAAGAGAAAATATATATATTGCTACTACCATTTGCGAAATTTTGGATACTATAATTCCAAGAAGTAATGCTAAATCATATAAAGACCTTATTACTTATGTCACAGACAGACCTGGTCATGATTTTAGATATGCGATTGATGCTTCAAAAATTGAAAATGAATTAAAATGGAGCGCAGAAGAAAATTTTGAAACAGGGATTGTAAAAACAATTAAATGGTATTTGAATAAGTATATTGATAAGAATTCCAAAGGAAGATAATAAATGTCGTCCAAGTTTAATATTAGATTACCAAAATTAGGTATTCTAGACTTATACTATTTAGACTTTTAATTTCGGTTAAACAGAAATTAGTGTTTTTTATAAAAAAGCAATAAGCCTCTGACTTCGGATACCCGACTTCAGACTAATAAAAAAGAGATGAAAGGAATACTATTAGCAGGAGGTTCAGGTACTCGTCTACATCCGCTTACATTAGCGGTTAGCAAGCAGTTGATGCCGATTTATGACAAACCGATGATTTACTATCCTCTCTCGACCTTAATTTCTGCTGGGATTAATGAGGTTTTAATTATATCTACACCGCAAGATTTACCACTATTTAAAAAACTTTTAGGGTCTGGTAGCGATTATGGCTGTCGATTTGAATATGAAACTCAAGAACATCCAAATGGATTAGCAGAAGCTTTTATTATTGGAGAAAAATTTATTGGAAATGATAAGGTAGCTTTAATATTAGGGGATAATATATTTTATGGATCTGGATTAGAGACACTTTTAGAAAATAATATAGATCCCGATGGAGGGATTATATATGCATATCATGTTCAAGATCCAGAAAGATATGGAGTCGTTGACTTTGATAAGAATCGGCAAGTAACTTCTATTGAAGAAAAGCCTAAACAACCAAAATCTAATTATGCAGTCCCAGGAATTTACTTTTATGATAATGAAGTTGTAGAAATAGCCAAATCTATTCAACCAAGCGCAAGAGGAGAGCTAGAGATTACAGATGTAAACAATACATATTTACAACAAGGAAGATTAAAAGTAAGTATTTTGGATAAAGGTACAGCATGGTTAGATACAGGAACATTTAATTCTCTTATGCAAGCAAGTCAGTTTGTTCAGGTTATAGAAGAAAGACAGGGGCTTAAAATTGGAGCAATAGAAGAAGTAGCATACAAAAAAGGTTTTATTAGTAAAAAACAGCTTCAAAAGCTGGCAAAGCCTTTGCTAAAGAGTGGCTATGGTAACTATTTATTAGAATTAGAATAAAATGGAAATTCAATCTACATTTATCGAAGGGTGTTTTATAATTAAGCCTAAAATCTTCAATGATGATAGAGGTTCTTTTTTTGAAACTTTTAATAAAGAACAATTCGAAAAAGCTTCAGGAGTAAAAGTTAATTTTGTTCAAGATAATCAATCAATTTCTAAAAAAGGAGCTCTTAGAGGATTACACTTTCAAACAGGAATTTATGCACAGGCAAAATTAGTTCGAGTAATTAAAGGTGAAGTATTGGATGTAGCTGTAGACCTAAGACCAAATTCTAAAACCTACCTTAAACACTATTCTATAGTATTAAATGATCAAAATAACTTTCAGTTATTTATACCTAGAGGATTTGCCCACGGATTTGTAACCCTAAGTGAGAGTACAATTTTTGGGTATAAATGTGATAATTATTATCATCAACCCTCAGAATCAGGTATTATATATAATGACCCAGAACTAGCTATTGATTGGGAGATAGATTTTTCAGAAATTCAACTATCTGACAAAGATAGAGAACTTCCTCCTTTTAAAGATTTGGATATACAACATGTTTGATAAAATGAAAATTCTTGTTACTGGTTCGTCAGGGCAATTGGGACAATGTATTCAAAAGATTCAAAGGAATTATGGAGCATTAGATTTCTATTTTACAAATTCTGAAGAATTAAATATCACCAAAAAAGAGCAAATCCAAAATTTATTTTCGAATAAACATTTTGATTTTGTAATTAATTGTGCGGCATATACCAATGTAGAACAAGCCGAAAAAGAACCCAAAAAAGCATTTTGGATTAATGCAGAAGGGGTTAAAAATCTTTCCGAAGTATGTCATAAAGAAAATAGTATATTGATTCATATATCAACAGATTATGTTTTTGATGGAGAAAAAGATACACCATATACTGAGGAAGATATACCGAATCCGATAAATGAGTACGGTAAATCAAAATTAGCAGGAGAACAATACATTCAACAAATACTTGAGAAGTATTTTATTATTAGAACTTCTTGGTTATATTCTGAATATGGTCACAATTTTTTTAAAACAATCTTAAAGAAATCTGAAACAGAAAAAGAACTAATGATTACGACTTCAGAAATAGGAACCCCAACCAATGCTAATGACCTTGCTAGATTTATCGTAGATTTGATTGTTAATAACTGTGAAGAGTATGGTATTTACCATTTTAGTAATCTCGGAGAAGCTACTTGGTATGATTTTGCTGAAGAAATTTTAAGATTATCAGGTAAACTTGAGAATATAATACTTAAAAAAACCGATAATTACCTTACTTTTGCACAAAGACCAAAATATAGTGTTTTAAGTAGACAAAAAGCTAACAAAATTTTTAACTCAAATATCCCAGATTGGAAAGAGTCTATTAAGAAGCTAATTCGCTTTGAAAAAAGTAATGTAAAGATTAAATGAGCAAAATAGTTAATGTGATATTAAGTGGTGGATCGGGTACGAGATTATGGCCATTATCAAGACAGTCTAGACCAAAACAGTTTTTGAAAATTTTTGAGAATCAATCACTTTTTCAACACACAATTAATAGAAATAGGGATTTTGTAGATGACTTTATGTTGCTTACCAATACGGATCATGAAAAACAAGCAGAAAATCAGTTAAAAGAATTAAAAACTTCAATAAAATATAAAGTTATAGAACCTATAGGTAGAAATACTGCACCTGCTATAGCGCTGGCTGCCTTAAGTGTTGACAAAGATGATATTTTGTTTATTACTCCTTCAGATCATATGATAAACAATATAGAAGAGTATAAAAAATGTCTTGATCGTGCAGTAACATTAGCTAATAAAGATTTTTTAGTCACCTTTGGAATACAGCCTGAATATCCTGAAACTGGTTATGGGTATATTGAAGCCAATGGAGAAGATGTTATTAGTTTTAGAGAAAAACCAGATTACAAGACAGCTCTTTCATTTATAGAAAAAGAAAATTTTTATTGGAATAGTGGTATGTTTTGTTTCAAGGCAAGTATTTTTCTTTCGGAATTAAAAAAATATAGAAAAGATATTTATGAAGCTTCTAAAAAAGCATTTGATTCTAATATTGATGGTAATATAAATTATGAAGATATGATTACTATTCCAGAGGAAAGTATAGATTATGCCGTTTTTGAAAGAAGTGACTTGATTAAAACGGTTATTTCAGAATTTAAATGGACAGATTTAGGCTCTTTTGATTCATTGATTAAATACTACAATCAAAAAAATCAAATTGAAGGAGTAAAACCAATAGAAGGTATTGAAAATACTAATGCTTTTTCTGTTGGATCTCAAGAAGTATATGGTATAGGAGTTGAAAATTTAATAATTGTTAATACTGAAGATTGTATTTTGTTATTACCAAATAATAACAGGAATAGAGTAAAAGAAATATACACACAAGTTAAGAAAACAAATAAAACGCTGATTGAATAAAATGAAAAAGGCATTTATAACAGGAGTTACTGGGCAGGATGGAGCTTATTTAAGTGAGTTTCTGTTAAAGAAAGGATATGAAGTACATGGCATGAAAAGAAGGTCTTCTCTTTTTAATACAGATAGAATTGATCATTTATATCAAGACCCACATGTAGAAAATAGAAATTTTCATTTACATTATGGTGATATGACAGATAGTACTAATCTGATCCGTTTAATTCAAGAGATCCAACCCGATGAAATATATAATTTGGCTGCTATGAGTCATGTACATGTTTCGTTTCAAACCCCTGAATATACTGCAAATGCAGATGCGACTGGTACCTTAAGGTTGTTAGAGGCAATTAGGATTTTGGGGCTTGAAAAGAAAACAAGAATTTATCAAGCTTCCACATCAGAGTTATATGGTAAAGTTCAGGAAGTACCTCAATCCGAAACTACACCTTTTTACCCTAGAAGTCCTTATGCAGTTGCTAAAATGTATGCATATTGGATAACTGTCAATTATAGAGAGGCTTATGACATGTATGCTTGTAATGGGATTCTTTTTAATCATGAATCTCCAATAAGAGGTGAAACTTTCGTTACTCGAAAAATTACTAGAGCAGCATCAAGAATAGCATTAGGTTTGCAAGATAAATTTTATTTGGGTAATCTAGATGCACAAAGAGATTGGGGACATGCTAAAGATTATGTTAGAATGATGTGGATGATTCTTCAAGCAGAAAAACCTGAAGATTGGGTAATAGCAACTGGAAAAACGACTACAGTTAGGGATTTTGTGAAAATGAGTTTTGCAGAAGCTGGAATAGAATTAGAATTTAAGGGAGAAGGAATAAATGAAAAAGCTTATATTTCTAAATGTAGTAATTCTAAATATCAGTTAGAAATTGGAAAAGAAGTTTTGAGTGTTGATCCAAAATATTTTAGACCAACTGAGGTAGATTTGCTGATAGGAAACCCAACAAAAGCTAAAGAAAAACTTGGGTGGACATTGAAGTATGATTTACAAGATCTGATAAAGGATATGATGAAAAGTGATTTGAAATTGATGGAAAAAGATCAGTTTCTTCAAAAAGGAGGATATACAACTCTCAATTATTTTGAATAAGAAATGCAGAAAGATTCAAAAATTTATATTGCAGGTCATAGAGGATTAGTGGGAAGTGCAATTCTTAAGAATTTGCTTGAAAAAGGGTATTCTAATTTCATTACTAGAACTCATCAAGAACTAGATCTTACCGATAAAAATGCAGTTACAGACTTTTTTAAAGAACAAAAGCCTGAATATGTGTTTTTAGCAGCAGCTAAAGTAGGAGGGATTATTGCTAACAATACATATAGAGCTGATTTTATTTATGATAATTTAATGATTCAAAATAATGTAATTCATCAAAGTTACATTCACGGAGTTAAAAAACTACTTTTTTTAGGAAGCACTTGTATTTATCCTAAGAATTGTCCTCAACCAATGAAAGAAGAGTATTTATTAACAAATACTTTAGAATATACTAATGAGCCCTATGCTATTGCAAAAATTGCGGGAATAAAAATGTGTGAAAGCTATAATCTGCAGTATGGTACTAACTTTATTTCTGTTATGCCAACAAATTTGTATGGACCAAATGATAATTTTGATTTAGAGAAATCACATGTTTTACCTGCATTAATTAGAAAAATGCATTTAGCAAAATTATTAAAAGAATCTAAGTATGATGAAATCATAAGAGATTTGAGCATGAATAGTATTGATGAGGCAAAAAAATATTTAGAAAAATTTGGAGTATCAAAAAACAATGTAGAAATATGGGGGAGTGGAAAACCAATGAGAGAATTTTTATGGAGCGAAGACATGGCAGATGCTTGTGTTTTTATTATGGAAAATAGAGATTTTAAAGATACTTATACTGAAAATATTAAAGAAATTAAAAATACTCATATAAACATAGGAACTGGCACGGATATTTCTATAAAAAATCTTGCAATTTTGGTTAAAGATATTGTAGGGTTTGACGGAGATTTGGTTTTTAATGAAAATAAACCAGACGGAACGATGAAAAAATTAACAGATGTTTCAAAATTGAATAATTTGGGATGGAAACATTCTGTTAATTTGGAAGAAGGAGTAAAAAATATATATACATGGTTTTGTAATAATTAGTTTAAATAGAGCTTCAACATGAAAAAATTGAAGAACAAAAAATAATTATCAATTGATGAGTTCAAAAAAAGTAACAAATATATGTTGTCTTGGTGCAGGATATGTAGGGGGTCCAACAATGGCAGTAATTGCTCAAAAATGTCCTCATATCAAGGTTAATGTAATAGATTTAAATAAAGAACGTATAGCCTTATGGAATGAAAGTGATTTAGGTAAACTACCAATATATGAGCCAGGTTTAGATGATGTTGTTTCTGAGGCTAGAGGAAGAAACCTATTCTTTTCTACAGATATAGAAAGACACATTTTAGAAGCAGACATGATATTTATTTCAGTAAACACACCTACAAAGACCTATGGAGTAGGTAGAGGAATGGCTTCCGATTTAAAATATGTTGAATTATGTGCGAGACAAATAGCAAGTATAGCTACTAGTGATAAAATTATTGTAGAAAAATCAACACTACCAGTTCGAACAGCAGAAGCAATAAAAACAATCTTAGATGCTACTGGAAAAGAAGGTGTTCGATTTCAAGTTTTATCGAATCCAGAGTTTTTAGCTGAAGGTACAGCAATAGAAGATTTACATTTTCCCGATCGAGTACTAATAGGGGGAGAAGAAGATCAAGATGGTCAAAATGCAATTCAAGCATTAGTTGAAATTTATGCGAATTGGGTTTCTAGAGAAAGAATAGTTACCACTAGAGTCTGGTCATCAGAGTTGTCAAAATTAACGGCAAATGCTTTTTTAGCACAAAGAGTATCCTCCATAAATGCTATATCAGCTTTATGTGAAAAAACTGGTGCAGATGTAAAAGAAGTAGCATATGCAATTGGTCAGGATAGTCGTATCGGGTCTAAGTTTCTTAAGGCTTCTGTTGGTTTTGGAGGTTCTTGTTTCCAAAAAGATATTTTAAATTTGGTTTATTTATGTCGTCATTTTAATCTGCCTGAAGTAGCTGATTATTGGCAACAAGTTGTAAAGATTAATGATTATCAAAAAGAACGATTTGCAAAAAATATTATTAGCACCTTATTTAATACAATTTCAGATAAAAAGATTGCATTTTTAGGATGGGCTTTTAAAAAAGATACTAATGATACGAGAGAGTCTGCCGCAATATATGTAGCAGATGAATTATTGCAAGATGGGGGCATAATACATGTATATGATCCCAAGGTGAGTGCTGATCAAATACATTCAGATTTAGAATATTTACAAAGAAATAGAATAGAAAAATCAAATGATAAATTGGCTTTTACTATTGAAGATATTAAAAAAAGAGTTTTTGTACATGACTCTCCTTATAATGCCCTTACAAATGCTCACGCTATTGCAATATTGACAGAATGGGATGAATTTAAAACCTATGATTGGATTAATATATATAACAAAATGATTAAACCAGCTTTTGTTTTTGATGGACGTGATATGGTTTCTAAAAAGGAAATGGAGAAGATAGGATTTAAGGTATACTCAATAGGAAAATAATATAGAATGAAGAAAATATTAGTTACAGGAGGAGCAGGTTTCATTGGATCTCATCTTTGTGAAAGATTATTAAAAGAAGGAAATGAAGTAATTTGTTTGGACAATTATTTTACAGGTGATAAGCAAAATATTATACATTTACTCGATAATCCATATTTTGAATTAGTACGACATGATGTAACAGAACCTTATTATGCAGAGGTTGATGAGATATATAATTTAGCATGTCCCGCATCTCCCGTTCACTATCAATATAACCCTATAAAAACGATTAAAACTTCTGTAATGGGAGCTATAAATATGCTGGGACTGGCAAAGCGTGTAAAAGCCAAAATTTTGCAAGCATCTACAAGTGAGGTATATGGGGATCCAAAGATACATCCTCAACCAGAAACTTATTGGGGACATGTAAACCCAATAGGAATTAGATCCTGTTATGATGAAGGAAAACGTTGTGCAGAAACACTTTTTATGGATTATCATAATCAGAATGATGTTAAAATTAAAATTATAAGAATTTTTAATACCTATGGTCCTAGAATGAATCCAGATGATGGTAGAGTTGTATCGAATTTTATTGTACAAGCTATAAAAGGTAAAGATATAACTATATATGGAGATGGAAAACAAACAAGAAGTTTTCAATATGCAGATGACTTAGTAGAAGGAATGATTCGAATGATGAATTCTAAAGATTCTTTTCTAGGTCCTGTAAACCTTGGAAACCCAGGGGAGTTTACAATGTTAGAATTAGCACAAAAAGTAATTGAAATCACAGATTCATCGTCTAAATTAGTTTTCTTACCATTACCAAAAGATGATCCTATGCAAAGAAAGCCAGATATTTCACTTGCTTATGATAACTTATCAGAATGGGAACCTAAGATTAATTTAGAAGAAGGACTTTTAAAAACAGTAAAATATTTTAAAAACGTTGTAAGCACTCAATAAGATGATTATTAAGATGAAATACGGTTTTGAGAAAGTTGTGAAGGCGTGAAATCAAAATTAAATTGAATATGCTTTTTCAAAAAATCAGCGAGTTAAGAAAAAATCAAGGGTTCTTGAAGTACTTCAAAAACATATCTTGGCTTTTTTTTGATAAAGGTTTAAAATTAATTTCTGCAATTGTTATAGGTAGTTTTATTGCTAGATATCTTGGTCCAACAAAATTTGGTGTTTTTAGCTATGTTCAAAGTTTTGTAGCTATTTTTATTCCAATTTCTTTATTAGGCTTAGATAGTATAGTGGTTAAAGATTTAATAGAACAGGATAGAAAAAGAGATTTAATTTTAGGATCTGCTTTTGGATTGAGAATTATTGGTTCATTTTCATTGATTACTATCTTATTAGTTATATTACAGTTTACAACGAATTCAAAATCTACTAATATATTTATATTGCTAATAGCTTTTACATCGATTTTTCAAAGTTTTAATGTAATAGATTTTTATTTCCAGAGTAAAGTTTTAAGTAAATATGTCGTTTTTTCAAACATATTTATGCTTAGTATTAGTAGTATTATTAAAGTAATTTTAATTTTTTCCAAAGCGTCATTATTAAGTTTTTTTTTAGTGGTTTTATTGGACTCTTTTCTATTAGCTATAGGGTTGATTTTTTTTTATTTTAGAAATGGTTTATCGATTATTAAATGGAAATTTAATTTCGAAATGGCTAAATATCTTTTATCAAATAGCTGGCCATTAATTCTTAGTAGTATTTTTGTAATGATGTACATGAGAATTGATCAAATTATGATTAAAGAGATATTAGGTAACGAGGCTGTAGGAAAATATGCAGCTGCTGTTAAATTGAGTGAAGCATGGTATTTTATACCCACTATTTTGGCCAATTCTTTTTTTCCAGCCATATTGAATTCGAAAAAAATAGGAGAAAAATTATATTATCAACGTTTACAAAGATTATTTAATTTAATGTTCAGAATAGCACTAATAATAGCTATCCCAGTAACTTTTTTAAGTGATTTTGCAATAGAAGTTTTATACGGAGTTGAGTATGAAGAATCGAGTAGGGTATTGAAAATTCATATATGGTCAGGTATTTTTATCTTCTTAGGAGTAGCAAGTAGTAATTGGTTTGTTGCTGAAAATTTACAAAGACTTTCTTTTTGGCGAACTTTTTTTGGCTTACTGATTAATGTTTTTGGAAATTTATTTTTGATAAAAAGATTTGGAGTTGAAGGAGCGGCTATTTCTACCCTTTTAAGTCAGATTATGGCATCCTATATTTTTGATTTCTTTCATGTTAAAACTAGAAAAATTTTTTATATGAAAACAAATTCGTTAGCCATTTTCAAATAAAATATAAACGATGGACAAAAAATTGAAAATAATTCATTTAAGTTATGCAGATAAACACGGTGGAGGAGCAGCCAGAGCTAGTTGGCGAATACATGAAAGCTTGTTAAGTATAGGAGTAGATTCTAAGATGTTAGTTTGGGATACGAGGATGAAAAACCCTAGTATTTTTAAGTTTTTTAAAGGAAAATCTGAGAAGTTGAAATTTTTCAAATTTTATCTTTTCAAATTTTTATCCCAAAAAATTATTGGTTTAATGAAAAGTAATAATACTACGTTACATTCGATAAACCGTTTTGGTTTAATAACAGCCAAAAATATTAATAAGCTTAATGGAGATATCATTCATATACATTGGATAGGTTCTGAATTCATAAAAATTGAAGAATTAAAAAAGATTAAGAAGCCCATAGTGTTCCATTTACATGATTTATGGTTGCTTCTTGGTTCAGAGCATTATCCTCTAAATAAAAATGATGAACGATATAAATTAGGGTACAGTAAAAAATCAAGGCACAAAAACCATAAAGGTATAGATGTTGACAGAAAAACATACATTCGAAAAAATAAAAACTTTAAGAATGTAAAGGTGAATATTATATCTACTACTTCATGGCTTAATTCATACGTTGAAAATAGTTCTTTATTTAATGAAATAAATTCTATTGTTATACCTTGCCCTATTGATTTAAACGTATTTAAACCTTTAGATAAAACTTTAACTAGGAAAGTCTTAAATTTGTCGCTAGAAAATAAAATTGTTTTATTTGGTGCTTTAGCAGCAACTTCTGATCAAAGAAAAGGATTTCATTTATTACTCGACTCATTAAGAAAAATAAATAACAAATTTACTAATATTGAAATCATAGTTTTTGGTAGTGATACACCAGATAATGCCCCTGATTTTGGTTTTAAAACAACTTATGTTGGTCAGATATTTGATGAGATTACTCTGGCTTTATATTATGCTACAGCTGATGTATTTATTAACCCAACTTTAATGGAAGCATTTGGTCAAACTACTTTAGAATCTATCTGTTGTGGTACACCAGTTGTCGCTTATGATTACTCTGGTACTACAGATATAATTGAACATAAGAAAAATGGATATCTGGCAAAGCCTTTTTCTACAGAAGATTTTGCGCTAGGAATTGAATTTTGCTTGAAAGAAGAATTAAAGGAGCAGTTGAGAGAAAATTGTATTAAAAAATCAAAGAATTATGAAAAATCAAAAATCGCATTACAACTTAAGAATTTTTATGAGTCAATCTAAATAGTTTCATTATACTGAAAGCGAAAAAAATTGATTTTTTACATCCCAAAATTTCTACAAACTTATGAGTTCAGAATTAATGCAAGAAAAGCCTATGGATATAGCAGTTTTATTTTTGGTTTTTAATCGACTTGACCCAACAAAAGAAGTATTTTCGACTATTCGAATGGCAAAGCCAAGTCGATTATATATTGCTTCTGATGGGCCAAGAATAGATAGACCTGAAGAAATTGAAAAGGTCAATCATATAAGAGATTACTTACTTAAACATGTTGATTGGGAATGTAAGATTGAGACACTGTTCCGAGAAAAAAATTTAGGATGTAAATATGCAGTTGGTGGTGCTATAAAATGGTTTTTTAAACATGAAGAAATGGGGATTATCCTTGAAGATGATTGCTTACCTAATCAGAGTTTTTTTAAATTTTGTAGCGATCTTTTAATTAAACATAAAGATGATGATAGGATTGGTATGATAAGCGGAAGAAATGAGTTGGGTGTATATGAAAAATCAAAAGAAAATGATTATTTTTTAACGAATAGATGTTTTATTTGGGGATGGGCTTCATGGAGAAGGTCTTGTGATATTTTTGATAATGAAATTGCAAACAAAAATCTTTTCGAGCTATTTTTAAAGATTTTTTCGACATCAAGTAATATAAACGAGTTTTTTCATAGATTGTTAATTATTAAAGAAGAAAGGAAGGCTATCGTAAACACCTGGGATTATCCTTGGAGTTTAAGTCAGATATTCAATTCAAAACTTACTATAGTTCCATCAAAAAATATGATCAAAAATATAGGGATGGGATCCGATGCTACTCATACCGTTGTAAATGCAGAAGATGAGGTTCCTGTGTATGAATTAGATTTTCCTTTAAGAAATAATAATTTGATAATTGATAAAAAATTCTCGGTTAAAACAATTTTAATTGCAAGAAGAAATGTTTTTAGAATAATTATGAATCTAATTTTACCCAAGAGTATAATTGAGAAAATAAAAATATTATTAAAATACAATCAATAAGATTATATCGAATAATTAATCTTACTAAGAAAAAAGACTAAATTGTGGGGCAAAATGTATTATTTACAATTATAACAGTAAGTTATAACTCCGAATCTACTATTCGAGAAACTATTGAATCGATAATACATCAAAATTACTCTAATTTTGAATATATTATTATAGATGGTGCATCTAGTGATAAAACTATTTCTATTATAAAGGATTATGAGCCTCTACTTCTAGAAAAAGGGATCTCATTTAAGTGGAAAAGCGAGCCTGATAAAGGTATAGGTGATGCTTGGAACAAGGGTTTACAGTTAGCAACTGGAGAAATGATAGGACTATTAAATTCTGATGATGCGTACCACCCGTCAACTATAGCAACTATTGCAAATCAAATAAAAAAAGATTCTAGCCCTAAAGTATATTATGGGATATGTAAGTTTATTCAAGGCAACGAGATAGTTGGTGTTAATAATTCATTGTTTGATGAAAATAAATTGACAAGAGGTTTTGGTTTTACTCATACGACTTGTTTTGTACATAAAGAGATTTACGAAAAAGTAGGAAACTTTAATACCGATGTAAAAATTGCTGTAGATACAGAATTTTTAATAAGATGTTTTCAACAAGGTGTAGAATTTCAACAGCTTAATAACATTACATATATGAGTTTGGGAGGTGTTAGTGATCAATATGCGAAAAAAGGTTATTTTGAGTATCTAGATATTCTTAAGGATAAAGAAATAGTTTCATTATATAAATTAAAAAAACAAAAATACATATACAATATTTTTGTCCCCTTTAGAAAAATTATAAAATCTTTGGTTTTAAAATCTTTTCTAAGACAAGTAAAGCATTATTTGATATATTTGTTTAACTTTTTTTATTTTTTGATACCAACCTTTTCATTAAAAAAAAATTATTTAAAAATTTTTGGGGCAAAACTAGGAGAGAAGAGCTATATTCATTCTAAAGTTATTTTTTATACTTGGGGTAATCTTGAGATAGGATCAAATTCTGTTATTAATAGTGGTTGCAGGATAGACAATAGAAAAAAAATATCTATAGGAAGCAATGTATCAATTTCACATAATACACAAATTTATACTTGTGGACACGATATTAATTCTCAATATTTTGATATTACATGTAAAGGTGTAAAAATTGATGATTATGCCTGTATCTTTTCAAATTGTTTAATTATGCCAGGAGTTCATATTGGTAAAGGAGCAGTAGTTTATTCTGGAGCTGTTGTTACCAAAGATGTAGAACCCTTTACAGTTATAGGAGGCAACCCTGCAAAAAAGATTTCTGAGCGAAATAAAAATTTACAATATAAAATCAACTATGGTTTTCATAAAGCATTGTAGTAAAAAATGAAAAGTGTCAGATTAAAAATTAATTCTGGATTAATTATTAATCTTATGTTTCTATTATCTTTTTTGATTTACATAAAAAAGATTCCAATTGAAACTGAGACTCAACCTATATTTATTTTTATCATCTCTATTGTCTATATTTTCACCTTCAGACTAAGGACAACCTCCAAAGATTTTTTAATCATTTTACAGATGCTATTGTTAACTACTTATTTTGTTATACAATATCTAGTATTTCAAACAGGTATTTTGGAGTATATTACTTTTTTAATAGGTCCTTTAGTATATTTAGTGTTTTTAAATAGAGTACATACTATATCAGTATTATTGATAAAATGGATAATAATTGTTTTTCTTTTTTTAACGATTATTATCTTATTTAGAATTCCAGGTTTCTATGACATATTGAATTGGTTAACTCAAGTTTTTATTAGCAGATCTCAAGAACATACTAGTTCTAGTATAAGAGGGGTTTCTTTATTAACACCAGAACCAAGTTATTTTGCATTTCCTCTTATTCTTTTACTTTCTATAATTGACCTTAAATTGGAGGAAGAAAATATAAAATCTTTAAAAAAATATAGATTAGTTTTATTTTTTATTGCTCTAGTTACTAAATCTGCTCTGGTATTTTTTTACTTGATTTTTTATTTGTTAGGAAAATATTTGAGCAGGTATTCATTGAACCTCTTTAAAATAAAATTTTCTACAAAGAATATTGTAATAGGAATATCATTAATAGTGATTCTATTAATGCCATTTCTTTTTTTGAGAAATAGTAGACCTGTACAAGTAGCAGAAAATGTTTATAAAAGTGTTTCTAAAGGAGATATGTTTGGATTGTTGTTTCGTGAATCAAGTGGAAGTACTAGGTTTATAATTAATACTCTGGGGGTTATTTCTATACAAAAAGAACCTTTTGGTTGGGGGATTGGAGAATTTAAGTATAACTTTTTTAAAGCAGGTAATACTAAGTTTAAAGAAGTGATAAAAAAACATGAGGTACTAAGGGCTTTCTATTATAATGATAACCCTGTTAAAACCCAGACTTATCTCACAAATCTTACAGGAGATATTGGTATTTTTTCATTACCACTATTTCTGTTTATTATTATTTCTATTTATAAAGCTAAGGGCGAGACTAGAGGGGGGATTAAGTGGGTTATACCACTCATGTTAATAATTGTGCAAGGCCAGATGAGTAATCCAGCTATATGGATAATATTGGCAATTCTAAATAGTAATAAATTTGATACGACAACAGATACTATTACACCGACCAAAAATCATATACAATAAAAAGCGAATTATTTATAAACTATTGTTATTAAATATTTAAAATACTTAATTAGTGAATAAAAAACCTAGATTACTACTCATTTTTTATAGACCACCTTATCCTTTGGTTGGAGGTGATAAAATAAGAATGCATCAAAATTTAAGATTATTATCGACAGAATTTGATGTAGATGTTTTATTCATAAATGAAAACAAAAAAACAAAAAATATAGAAAATGATATTCTGAAATACTCAAAAAATGTTATCTCTTTTTCTTTTAGTAAAATCAATTTCTATTTTTCTACTCTTATAGGTTTATTTAAAAATACTAAACCTCTACAAGTTAATTATTATTATTTTGAAAAAGTGCAAAAATGGATTGATCTACATATAAATAACTATGAATATGCTTTTTGTAGTACTATTAGAACTGCAGAATATATTAAAGATAAAAAGATTTTCAAGATAATAGATTTTGTCGATGCAATATCGATGAATTATGAAAAAGCTTTTAAAAATAAAAAATGGGGTCTTTGGAAATTAATATACATGATTGATAAAAAGAGAGTTCTAAACTATGAAATTTCCCTATTGCCAAAATTTGATAGAAAAATTATTATTTCCAATATAGATAAAGAGTATATCGAAAAAAATGCTATTGCTGTAAATATTGAAGTAGTATATAATGCAGTTAACATTGAGAGTTATGAAGAATATTATTATGAAGAGGTTGTAGATAGTATTGTATTCGTAGGAAAAATGGATTACGAACCAAATATAAGTGCTGTTAATTATTTTGCAAATAAGATTTTACCAGAAATTATTAAATTCTATCCAAATATTCAATTTTATATTATTGGAGCGAATCCTTCAAAAATTGTTAAGAAATTAGGTAACGATAAAAATATTATAGTTACTGGATATGTAGATGATATAAAAAAGTATATACTGCCCTCACGATTGGTAGTTGCTCCAATGGTCTCTGGTGCAGGTATACAAAATAAGATATTAATGTCTATGGCAATGAAAAAATGTGTTATTACTACAGAGATTGGAGCAGAAGGTCTTATCAATTTATCGAAAACTAATGCTGAGTTAGTAATAACAAAGTCAGATAAAGAAATGGTATCAGAAATACTAGAATTATTAAAAAAACCTGAACTTTGCAGATTAATAGGCAACAATAGCCTAGATTATATAAAAGAAAATTTTTCTGAAACTAGAATAAAAGAAAAATTATTGTCAATCTTTAATTTTAGAGAAAATGTTTAAAAACTTTAATTTTGAATATCTAGGGTTTTTATTTTTGGCTGCTTTTCCTATCTACCCTTATTTTCTACTATCTTTATCGATGATCTCTTTTTGTGTATTCACACTCATTGATTTTTTTTTAAGAAAGAAGAGTATTAATAAAAAACGTATTTACATCCCTATTATATTTACTTTCTATATTTTTCTAATGGTTTCCTCTATTTTAATAGAGGGGTTTCATATGGGATACAAACCTTTAAGAGCTAGTATGGTAATTTTTGTTTTACCCTTTCTTTCTTTCTTTTTTTCTAGACTGTCAATTAATTCTGAACAAAAGCGAAAAATATTTTTAATTTTTACTCTAGCTTCTTTTTTATTAGCTATTCTAATTATTATTACATCAGTTATCAGATCTCTTGATAATGAGATTGCTTTTTATAACATTGTTAGAGTTTCTGCTCAGAATATCTCATTTATTGATATTCATCCAGTATATGTTTCGATGTATTTTATAGTATCAATATTTTATATTTTGAGTTCCTTTAAAAGGATAAAAAAACTACCTAATAAAATTTTAAGTATAATTGTTATTGCTTTTTTTTCTTTAATGATTCTATTATTAGTTTCAAGAATTGCTATTTTTACATGTATAATTTTATTGTTTTTGATGTTCATTAAAAACAATAAAATAACTCTATTCAAAAAAATTCTATATTCTTTAATAACTATTTCTCTAATTATATTTTCATTATTAATAATTAAACCATTACGAGCGCAATTTGATGAGATTTCATCTAAGGAGGAATTTGTATTACCATATAAAAAATTCCCAACTTCTCCTCAAATAAGAATAGGAATCTACACTTGTTCATGGAGTATTATTGAATCTAATTGGATTATGGGTTATGGAGCGTTAGATTTTCAAAAAAAATTAAATAAATGTTATGAAAAATACAACAATTATCAAAAAATAAATTATAATACTCATAATTATTATTTATTTCTTTTAGGTTCTGGAGGTATAATATGTCTGGTCCTTTTTTTAGGTTCCATTTTTTTTCAGATAAAATCTTCAATTTTCAATAAAAACTTTCTCCATCTTGTGTTTATATTAATAATTATTACATTCTCTCTATCAGAGAACATACTTTCAAGATCTTATGGGGCTACTTTTTTTACTTTTTTTACCCTATTGTTTCTTTCAGTATCTAAACAAGATTCAGATAGACACGATGAGATTAGAGAGTAGTATTTAATTATAATTTTAAAAAACATTAGACTATTTTTTATATTTATTATTTTAGCAAAAAAAATTAAAAACGAAGAGTTTGCAATTATACTATCCCATTATATTTTTTTTTGGAGCATATGCTTTAACATATTTTACTATTCCTAAGATAATAGGATTAGTTGAGTATAAGAATCTTATGGATAAACCTAATAAAAGAAGCTCACATATAAGAGTTACTCCTACATTAGGAGGGATTTCTTTTTTTTATACATTAATAATTGCATTGTTTTTTCTGAAAGAATGGAGTTCTTATGACGAAGCTATTTATTTTGTACCTAGTTTAACAATCTTGTTTATAATTGGTTTAAAAGATGATTTGGTTGTTTTATCCCCTTATACAAAGCTTATTGCACAAGTATTTGCAATATGTTTTATTTTGAGTAATAAAAGTTTTATGATCATTTCCCTAAATGGTTTCTTTGGTGTAAATGAAATTCCATCCTACGTATATTATTTAATTGGAGGATTCATGATGTTGACAATTATTAATGCATATAATCTTATTGATGGTATTGATGGTTTAGCAGCAATTGTTGGGCTTGTTGTATTAATGATTTATACAACGATATTTTATATCACAAATGAATATTTTTATGTTTTATTATGTTTAACACTAAATGGTTGCCTTATTGCTTTTTTGAGCTTTAATCTATCTTCGAGTAAAAAAATTTTTATGGGAGATACAGGATCGCTTATTGTTGGTTTTATAATTGGAGTACTAACATTAAAATTTTTGGCATTATCACCAGAATCGTACGATAGCCTTCCCTTTTTGTTAGAAAATGTCCCATTAATAGCAATAAGTATACTTATCGTTCCTTTGTTTGATACAGCTAGGGTTTTTACCATAAGATTGGCAAATAAAAAAAGCCCATTTTCTGCAGATAGAAATCATACACATCATATATTAATAGATTATTTTAAAATTTCTCATAGACATGCTAGTTTTATCATTGGTGGTTTTAATTTAATTTTTGTAGTACTTTTCATTATTCTAGGAAGCTCTTCATATAATTTTTATTTGGTAATGACTCTTATATTAGCAGTTATCATATTAGGCTATTTTTTTTATCGTTTTGATTATAGCTTTGCAAATATCAAAAGAAAGATAATTTTTCGAAAAAAAGTAAATAATCTTAAGAGTGAAGTAAAAAAAGGTGGAGAAAAACTAATGTCAAAAAAAAACAGGAAGAAAAACATTAATGATAAATAAATATATTAAGTGCAACTTTTATAATTACACTTATTATCAATAGTTATAATTTGGTGGAGATAAAGTTTAAAAATACGCTAAAGAGTTTCTTGTCAAAAAAATCACAAGAAAAGAAGAACTCAATAAAAGCGAACACAGAGATTTTTCTTAACCAAATTGAAAAAAGGACTGATATATATTAGTAAGAAGAAAGTTAAATATCATAATAGAAACTCGAATAAAACGTTAACTACTCCATAACAGATCATAGTATAAGTGCAACTAGAATATATAATTAGTCGTATCACCAACATGTTTTATAAAGAAGATCACTGGATAGTAATGACTTTCTGGAATTCTTTATATATAGGTTTCTTTTTAATGCCTCTAGGAATTAATCTTCCAACTCCATTTTTTATAATCTCAATTCTTTTTGGTATCGGAGTCATATTTAAAGCACCTAAAAAATTTGTTTTAGATAAATCACTACTTCTTTTTCCATTGTATTTCATAATAATGTCTCTTGGTTTATTACATACAGATGATTTAGACAGCGGTTTACATTTACTACAGCGATCATTATCATTATTATTGTTTCCTATCATTTTCTTATTTGTTAAAGAAGATGCAGCATCAGTAAAAAGATTATTCAATTTTTTACTTTTAGGATTGATAGTATCTTTTTTTGTGAACATTTTTTATGCATCAGATCAACTGATAAACTATGTTATTGAAGAAAATAACACAATCGAATTATTTTCATTTATAGAGAAAGCTGTAGAAGGGTGGCGTTATTTTTTTATTGGTGCTGCTTTTTCACAATCAGTCCATTCTAATTATGTATCAATTTATATACTATTAGTATTAAGCTATTATCTTAAAAATAAGCTACAGTCGAGATTACAATTTATTGTAATCGTTATTTTATTTCTATATCTTTTTCTATTAGCTTCAATTGCCGCATATCTAATTTTGGCGATAATGTCATTGTTACTAATTTTAGAAATTAGGAATAAAGGAAAAAAATATACAATGATGATAGTTTTCTTTATGGGAGTACTATTATTTTTAAACAATCCTTTAGTGTCTAATTTTTATTATGGAGTTAGAGATTTTCATAAACCTTTAGTTTATGAAAATGCAATTTCAGAAAAATCCAGATTATTATCTTGGGATGCAAGTATAGAATTAATTAAAGAAGCCCCAATGTTTGGGTATGGTACTGGAGATGCAAATGCTGTTTTGATAAAAAAATATGATGAATTAGATTATAAAGTCAATTATAGAAATGAGTATAATGCACATAATCAATTTTTACAAACCTATTTACAAACAGGTATTATAGGTTTCATAACCTTACTTAGTATTTTCGTTCTTTTGGCACTACGTATGAGAAGAAGCCGAAATGAATTTTCGGTTTTTCTGATTCTTTTTATATCACTTCTATTTGAATCAATGTTGGTTCGATTTAGTGGTATTGTATTCTTTTCTATAGTTGTTCCTTTATTATTAAAGAAAAGAAGTATTTTAAGTAGCAGAATTATTCGTAATTAATAATCTCTTTTCTTTCAATTTTTTAGCACAAGTTTTTATCTAAAAGGATTAGTAATACAACGACGAATAAAGTATTTTTGAAGCTTTAAAATTTAAGTCATATCAAATCATGAATATTTTAGTATTAGGATCAGGAGGTAGAGAACATACATTTGCATATAAAATTGCGCAAAGCGAATTATGTGATACGTTATTTGTAGCACCTGGTAATGCAGGGACTGCAGCAATAGCAACCAATGTATCTATTGGAGTTACCGATTTTTCAGCTATTAAGGAATTAGTACTAAAAGAAAATATAAAAATGGTAGTGGTAGGACCAGAAGATCCCTTGGTACAAGGAATTAGCGACTTCTTTGCATCAGATGATCAACTAAAAGACGTTATCGTTATCGGTCCATCTAAAGAAGGAGCTCAACTAGAAGGGAGTAAAGAATATGCTAAAGAATTTCTATTTAGACATCATATACCTACTGCAGCATATCAAAGCTTTACAGCCGAGACTGTAGATCAAGGGAAACAATTTCTAGAAACACTTACTGCACCTTATGTGTTAAAAGCCGATGGACTTGCTGCCGGAAAAGGAGTTCTGATACTACAAGATATAGAAGAAGCAAAAAATGAGCTCGAAAATATGCTGACCAATAAAAAATTTGGTGCAGCTAGTGAGAAAGTAGTGATTGAGGAATTTTTAGACGGTATTGAACTAAGTGTTTTTGTACTTACCGATGGAAAAAATTATGTAACATTACCAACAGCAAAAGATTATAAACGTATTGGAGAAGGAGATACGGGATTAAATACAGGAGGTATGGGAGCTATCTCGCCAGTTCCTTTTGTAGATGATATATTTATGGGTAAAATCGAAAATCAAATTATTAAACCTACAGTTGATGGTCTAGCAAAAGAAAATATCGATTATAAAGGGTTTATTTTTATTGGACTTATAAAAGTAGGTGATGATCCAAAAGTAATCGAATACAATGTTCGTATGGGAGACCCTGAGACTGAAGCAGTACTCCCTAGAGTGAAGACAGATTTAGTACAGTTGTTTCAGCATGTAGGATCACAATCGCTAGATGAGGTTACCCTTCAATTAGATGAAAGAAGCGCTACAACAATAATGACTGTATCAGGCGGATATCCCGAAGCATACGAAAAAGGAAAAGAAATTACAGGTATTAATTCTATTTCAGAGTCTATAGTATTTCATGCAGGAACAAAATTAAATGAGGATAAAATAGTTACTAATGGAGGTAGAGTAATTGCTGTAACTTCGTTTGATCAAGATTTTAGAAAAGCACTTAAAAAATCGTATCAAAGTATAGAAAAACTTCATTTTGACAAGATGTACTATAGAAAAGATCTTGGATTTGACTTATAAGTTAGATTTTTAAAAGAAAGCAATTATAAAAAAAGCTATACTCTATTAATAGAGTATAGCTTTTTTTATAACAATTTTGAGGGTATGAAGGTCTTTTAGTTTAAAAAAGAGTGAGCTGTTGGGTCTCTATTCTCTTCATCATTATCATTAAATTTCTTCAACTCTTTAAACCAGTATAAAAAAGCTAAAAATCCGATTATCATAAATATCCAGTTTATCATATTAGCAGCTGTCCAACTCTCTAATTCTAGAGCTCTTAATACATCAAAAGGAGCGAATAATACATCTACACAAAAGGATGCTATAGCTTCAAAAAAATCTTTCATAACGTTGTTTTATATTTTCTTTTTTAAAAGTCTAGAGAAGTATCCTAAAAACTTTCATAAATTAGTTCAATAATATGTCAAAGACAATATGTTTGTCTATGCAAAAATATAAAAAATAGTAGTGTTATCAAGTTTTTTTAGTAAATCAAAGCCTATTAATTATATTGCTGTGGCATTATATATGGGAATACTTTTTGCAATCGCTCATTATAAAAAGGGGTTTAGTGTGGAGCTTAGCTATCTCTTATTAAGTTTTATCAGTCTTTTTATATATGTTTTGCCAATGTTAACGCTTAATCTTTTAGCTCAAAGAAATGGTCTTACTAATAAAGGAACATTTACAATACTTTTATATGCTTTTCTTACTGCATTGATGCCTAATTCATTAACAAATTTTTCTGTTTTGTTATCTAATGTATTTGTATTGTTAGCATTACAAAATATATTATTGCTACAAAATGATAAACAGACTAAAGCAAAAATTTTAAACGCATCAATTTGTATAGGCTTAGCATCCTTGGCATATTTTTGGAGTATAGGATTTATAGCGCTTGTTTTTTTAGGCATATTATATTTTGAAGCTAATAATTACCGAAATTGGATTATTCCTAGTATTGGGATTAGTATAGTATATCTTTTTGCGAATTGCTTTACATTATTGTTTTATGACTCATTCTATACATTTACCACTCATATTGATTTTAAACTATTTTCATTTCGTAATTATTTGAAAACAGATCAGCTTTTTTCTATAGGAGTTCTATCAATTTGTATTGTATTTTTTGTTTCGATATACCTTATTAAATTTCGTAGAAAAGCAGCAAATATCAAATCTATATTAAGAATTATTATTGCATACTTGTTAACTGCTATTGCAGTAGCTATTAGTACTCCAGAAAAAAACACATCAGAGTTATTTTTTATAGCGGCTCCACTTGCATTGATCGGAACTACATATTTAGAAGTGAATCACAATCAATTAGCTAAAGAAATTAATATGTGGGTCTTGATACTAATTCCATTTATCACCCTATTATTTTGATTTTTTTAAAATAAAATAGTTTTTCTATTATATGATATAAACTAAAGTATATATGATGATAATTTTATGAAGAAAAAATCAGGAATACTAAGAAAATTATCAGATCTGTTATTTTTTCTCCTTAGATATAGATTGAGTTATTGCATACTAAATACTATATACAAAATCCGTACATTTGTAGTTGCTAGAAAATATACTTATAGCTATCTCTTGCAACGTATCTTATGAAAAGAGATATATCTAAAATAGTATAAAAATAAGAGCCATAGAAAAGTTACACATTTAGAAAATAATAGCATACATGTTTACTGATAAAGCAAATACCATTTTTAAAGAAGTTATAGAAAAATACCATGTGATCGATAATGTAGATCAAGAATTCTCTAACCCCTATAACAGTACTTCACAGGCTATAGAACATTTATTATATCGTAAATGTTGGATTGATACAGTACAATGGCATTATGAAGATATCATCCGTGATCCTGAAATTGACCCTATAGCTGCTCTAAAACTGAAAAGAAAGATTGATGCTTCTAATCAGGATAGAACTGATATGGTAGAATATATTGATAGTTATTTCTTAGAACAATACAAAGATATAACTCCAAAATCGAATGCAACTATCAATACCGAAAGCCCAGCTTGGGGAGTAGATAGGTTATCTATTTTAGCACTAAAAGTATATCATATGCATGTTGAAACTATTAGAGAAGGTGCTGCTGACACACATAAAGAAGCATGCCAAAAAAAGCTAAACGTTTTATTAGAGCAACAAATTGATTTATCTACAGCAATAGACACCCTATTAAAGGATATTGAAAATGGAGATAAATATATGAAAGTATATAAGCAAATGAAGATGTATAATGATGATGAATTAAACCCAGTATTGCGTGGAGGTAAGTAATATCAGTCAATCTGATGCTATTGAAACGAACATTCTAGTTATTCGTCTTTCGGCTATGGGTGATGTAGGAATGACCGTTCCAGTTCTTAGAACCTTTAGAGCAACCTATCCAGATGTAAAGTTAACGGTGCTTACACGAAAATTTTTTGAACCTATGTTTTCTAATATAGAAAACTTAGAAGTGTATCATGCAGATGTTGATAATACACATAAAGGTATTTTAGGGCTTACCCGATTATCAAGTGAGTTAAGTAAATTACGGATAAGTGCTGTTGCCGATTTGCATAACGTACTTCGTTCTAATGTGTTAAAAACATTACTTTCATTACGAGGAATCAAAGTCGTGCAGATTGATAAAGGGCGAGCAGAAAAAAAAGCATTGACTAGATCAGAACGTAAAGTTTTTAAGCAATTAAAAACAACACATCAGCGATATGCAGACGTGTTTAAGAAATTAGGATACCCAATAGATCTTGCTACCCATCAATTTCCTGAAAAACAATCATTAACAACAGAGATTCTTTCTTTAACTCAGAAGAATTCAACAAAAAAATGGTTAGGAATCGCGCCTTTTGCACAATATGAAAGTAAAACATATCCATTAGAGTTAATGGTTGAAGTAATAGAAACTTTGGATAAAGAAAATAATTTCGAAATTTTCTTATTCGGAGGAGGTAAAAAAGAGACTGATATTCTAAACAATATTGGAAGTAAATATAAGAATGTAATAAATGTAGTTGGTAAACTATCTTTTAAAGAAGAACTAAGACTAATAAACAACTTAGATGCTATGATATCTATGGATAGTGGTAATGCACACTTAGCAGCTATGTATGGAGTCCCAACTGTTACATTATGGGGAGTAACTCATCCTTTTACAGGTTTTATGCCTTTTGGACAACCCATGAAGTATGCTATCTTACCAGATTTGACTAAATATGACTTAATCCCAACATCAATTTATGGGAATAAGGTACCGCCAAATTATGAAAAAGTAATGCATACTATCCAGCCAGAAACAGTAATAAAAACTATTAATTCAATTATTTAATAAATAGAGTTTCTTTAAAACTGATTAGATATTAAGAATAGAACTAGTAATTAGGATTTTTACACATCATCAAAATCAACCTTAATTGATGTAGAAGTGGGATGGGCCTGACAAGCCAAGACTAACCCCTCTGCTATTTCTCCATCAGTAAGAATACTATTTTTTTCCATTACAGCAGTACCCTCAGTAATTTTACAAATACAAGAACTACATACACCACCCTGACAAGAATAAGGAGCATCAATATCTTTTTGCAATGCTGCATCAAGGATTGTTTTTTTCTGATCCATAATAAAGCTAAACTCTTCATCATCTACCAGAATAGTGATATTTGATTTTCCCTTGAGATTAGCATCGATTTCAGCTTCTGTTGAGCTACTGGTAAATAACTCAAAATGAATAGCATCTTTACCAATACCATTCTCTTCTAGGACTGAAGTTACTGTATTGATCATCTCTTCAGGACCACATAGATAAAATGCTTTAAAAGAAGTGTCTTTATATTTATTTTTTAGAATATAATTTATGATCGGCTTTTCGATTCTTCCAAAATGAGTATTATCTTCTTGGCTTTGGCTATATACAAACTCTAGAAACAAACGATCTGTGTATTGATGTTGTAACTCTAATAATTCTTTATGAAATATAGTTTCCTTAGGAGTTTTATTTCCATATACCAATATAAAACGGCTATTAGGTTCTGTTTCTAGTACCGTTTTAATCATACTCATTACAGGAGTTATTCCACTCCCTGCTACAAAAGCAGTATATGTATTAGTAGCTTCAGAATTAGGAGTAAGTATAAAATTACCTTCTGGAGGGTGTACCTCTAGAGTATCACCTTTCTTTAAGGTAGTATTTGCAATGACAGAAAATGTACCTCCAGAGATTTCTTTTACAGTTACTTTAAGAATAGTACTATGGGGAGTACTACAGATAGAATATGCTCTACGAATTTCTTTTTCGTCAACTTTAGTTTTAATAGTGATATACTGCCCCGGAATGAAAGAAAATGTATCCTGTAATAGTGTCGGTACATCAAATGTTATAGAAACCGCATGAGGAGTCTCTCTAGTAATATCTGTTATATGTAACTTATGAAAATCTGACATTGCATTTTTTTGGCAAAAATAGTAAATGCAACAGAAGAGATTAAGTTTTCGTTAAAAATTATATATATGTGGTTATAAATAATCCAAAAAATGGGAAATTCTAAATTATATAAAGGCAGTCTTACTATTATTAGTACTAAAACTTTTGGAAGAAAATGATAAAATGTATGGGTATAAAATCACCCAAAAAGTAAAAGAAATCACCAAGGGAGAATTTAGTATTACCGAAGGGGCTCTTTATTTGTAACTCCTAAATTTTGTTTAAAACGATATGGGAGAAATCTCATTAAAACCATATATGCCGATTTTAAGACTCAATCTGTGTAAAATATAGAAAAAAGCACTAACAATCTATTTTTTTAATGAAAGAAATGTATTTTTACAACGTACATTCTAATTTTATGGATGTTGAACACACTAAAAAGTAACTTTTTTAGTTATCACACTTATAAATTATCTGGTTTGGGAAGAAAAATATCACAAATCGCCTTGGTGTTACTTTTGGCTATTTTAGGGTTTGCTTGTTCACGTAAGAAAAACAAGTTTGTAAATCGTGTATGGCATGATGTTACAACAAAAAACAATACACTGTACAATGGTCGATTGGCTTTTGATATGGGTAAAGAAGATATCATTACATCTTATAAAGATAACTTCTGGGAAGTATTGCCTGTAGAAAGAATGATTGTAAGTGAAGACGTTCGACTCCCTAATGAAGTACTCAACAAAAACTTTGATAAAGCAGAAGAAAAATCGGTAAAAGCAATCCAAAAACATAGCATGCTAATTGATGGTAAGGAGCGGAATCCTAAAATTGATGAAGCATTTTTGTTGTTAGGAAAATCAAGGTATTACGAACAACGATTTGTACCTGCATTAGAAGCATTTAATTATATTCTTTATAAATATCCGTCAAGTAATACGATCAATCATGCTAAAGTTTGGAAAGCAAAAACTAATCTTCGATTAGACAATAATGAAAAAGCAATAGAAGATCTAACAAAGATGATTGAAGAGGAATATATGAAACCTCAGGATTATGCTGATGCTGTAGCTATGATGGCTCAGGCATATATTAATTTAGAAAAAAAAGATTCTGCTGTTACCTATGTTAATAAAGCAGCAATCCATACTAGAAAAAATGAAGAAAAAGGGCGGTATTTTTATATAAAAGGACAATTACTCAATGAATTGGGGTATAAAGATAGTGCGAACTATGCTTTTGATAAAGTAATCGAATTAAATAGGAGGGCACCAAGACGGTATATGATGAATGCCTATATGGCTAAAGCGCGTAATTTTAATTACGAAAATGGAAATAAAGAAGAATTTTTGGAATTGTTAACAGATCTCGAAGAGAATCGCGAAAATAGACCTTTTTTAGATAAAATATACAACCAAAAAGCAGTATACTTTAAAACGCTAGATTCAATCGATCTTGCGGTAGCATATTATAATAAGTCATTACGTACAAAATCTGATGATGAGTATTTAGAATCCCTGAATTATTATACACTAGGAGATATTAATTTTGATAGAAAAGAGTACGCCACTTCTGGAGCATACTACGACAGTACACTTCAGCGAATGATAGTAGATTCAAAACGATATCGAGTACTAAAGAAAAAAAGAGATAATCTTGATGATGTTATTCTCTATGAGAGTATCGCTAAAACAAATGACAGTATTCTTACTGTTGTAGCAATGTCACCTGCCGAAAGGTTAACCTATTATTCTGAGTATACAGATAAATTAAAAACAAAAGCTATAGCTATAGAAAAGGCAGCGAAAATCGCTAAAATAAAAGAAGGACTTCCAGTAGAAGAAAGATTTAGACAACCTGGTTCTGGATTGAAGACAAACCCTAGTAGAGGTTCAAAAACAGAAAAAAGTGTTTTTTATTTTTATAATCAAACTACAGTAGCCTACGGAAAAACAGCTTTTAAAAGAATATATGGTAATAGAGAACTACAAGATAACTGGAGGGTTTCTAGTATTGTGAATCCTGATGTAATAGCTGCAGAAGAAGAACAAGATAAAGAAGAATATTCGATTGATGCAGACCCTACATTTGATCCACAAACCTATATCGCTCAATTACCTACAGACCCTGTTGTAGTAGATAGTCTGAAGACTGATCGTAATTTTGCATACTATCAATTGGGAGTTATCTATAAAGAAAAGTTTCAGGAATATGATTTAGCTGTTGATAAGTTTGAAAGTTTGCTAGAGAGTAGCCCCGAAAAACGCTTGGTTGTACCTTCTAAGTATAATTTATATAAAATATATCTTGCACAAGGAAATACTTCAAAATCTAATGTGTTATTACAAGATATTATCAATAACCATGGCGAGTCTAGATATGCTAAAATCCTTCAAAATCCCGAAGAAGCTTTAAAAGATGATAAGAATAGCCCTAAATCTATGTACAACAAGCTTTATAAAGATTTTCAGAAGCAAGAATATGCATTAGTCATACAGAGGAGTGATGAGATGATTGTAAAGTTTGGAGGAGATGAAGATTTTTTACCTAAATTCGAATTGTTAAAAGCCCAAGCAATAGGGCGATATAGAGGATTTGAAGCATACAAACAAGCTCTGAATTATGTAGCTCTAAATTATCCCCAAAGCCCTGAAGGAAAGAAAGCCCAATTAATTTATGATATTACTATTCCTCAAATACAAAATAACACATTCTTAACTGATTTGGATGAAGAAAAAAATCATAAATTGATTTATGCATTTTCAACACTAGGTAATAATCAGGCACAAGGTTTAAAAGAGCATATAGGAAATATTATAAAAGAACTACGATATGAGAAAATGACTGTCTCATTAGATGTTTATAATAAAGATCAGCAATTTGTAGTTGTGCATACAAAAAGAAATAAGCTAGCAGCAGAGGGTTTAGCAGAACTATTATCTTTAGGTAAAACAGAAGATACTCGTGGTGTTGATCTCACCAAATGGAATAGAAAAAAGAAATATTATCAAAAGGTAGAGGTACCGTTTTTTATTATTACATCCCCTAATTATAGAATTCTTCAGATTCATAAAAACCTAGAAGAATATAAACCTATAGAAACACCATTAGAAGCAGAATAATCATTTAATTCCCCGTATATATATTATGTTTTCAGACAATAAAAAAGGAAGAGACCAAGGCAATGCAACTGACTTCTCTCGTAATCAAAACAAAATTTCAGAAGGCACCAAAATTGTTGGTGATATCATTTCTGAAGGAGGTTTTAGAATTGAAGGGACTATAGAAGGAACTTTTAAAACTACAGGCAAAGTAGTTGTTGGTAAATCAGGTTTTATACAAGGAACCTTAGAATGCTCTGATGCTGATTTTGAAGGTAAGTTTTCAGGAAATCTGATGGTGTCTAACACATTATCTTTAAAACCAACTGCACATATCGAAGGCGAAGTTACCGTAGGTAAATTAGCTGTAGAACCAGGAGCAAACTTTAATGCCTCTTGTTCTATGAAAGGTGGTGTAAAATCATTGAGTAAGCCTAGTGGACAAAAACCAGGACAAGGGAAATCAGCTTAGAAGATTTGCCAAATTTACTACCATAGGAATCCAAATGATGGCAATCATAGTTGGAGGGTATTATCTTGGAATCTATTTAGATGAACAATCAGGAAATCAGGAGCCGTTTTATCAAAAATGGGTGGGTATGGGAGCTGTTTTCTTAGGTATAGGATCAGTACTTTGGCAAGTAATAAAAGAATCAAACAAAAGTTGATCATATAAAAAACGAAGATCACTCCAAAAAGATATATATTAAGATTAATGTTTCATAAAACTGTTATTAAACACTTAGCAATACTGATATCCACTAGTATTATCTTATATTGCATTCATAATTTTATTATTACTACATACTTAGAAGTCGGAAATAACGACCTGATATTAAAGCAACATATATTTCTCTGTAGTGCTGTTTTATTTGTTTATGGATCATCTGTAGCAGCCCATAAAATCACTCCAAAAAATACAGGCTTTATTTTTTTAGGACTAGTAATGGCTAAAATGATGATAGCAGGGCTATTTATATACCAATTAGGATGGTTAGACGACCCAAACTCAATGCCAAAACGATCTGTTTTTCTTATTTTTTACTTCATCTACTCTTTTACTTTAGTGTATAATATCTCTAGATTACTCAAAATATTTTCTGATAAATCCACATCAGAATAACTTCTAGATATAAAAACAGAAAAAAACTAAAACTCTGTATGTTTATTACTAATTAATAATGTACTTTTGCACCCAAATTCAGACGGCATATAAAAACATCAGAATTTAGGAAATGAAAGTATTTCAAAGATCTCTCAAGTACGCAACGATAGTGCTACTTATGTTAACAGGTTCGGTAGTATGCGCTTCATCAGGTGATGAACAGCATAAATCAGTAGGTAATCCTATTGATACCAAAGAAGAAATTAATGCTTATATCAAGCATCACTTACAAGATTCTCACGATTTTACATTTTACACAAATGGAGAAACAGGAACTCATTATGGGTTTCCGCTTCCCGTAATTTTGTGGGATGGAGGAATAAAGGCATTTATGTCTTCTAAGTTCCATCACGGAGAAACAGTTGCAGAATCAGGAGGTAGCTATTATAAGTTATATCACGGTAAAGTGTACAAAACAGATGCAGCAGGTACAATTACACTAGACGATCATCATCACCCTACTAATGAAAAACCATTAGATTTTTCAATTACAAAAAGTGTAGTTGGGATGCTATTTGCAGGAGTGTTGATGTTGTTGTTATTTTCAGCACTAGCTAGAGGGTACAAGAAAGGACCAATCCCTTCAGGATTTGCTAGAGTTTTAGAGCCGTTAGTGATTTATGTAAGAGATGAAATAGCAAAACCAAATATAGGAGAGCAGAAATATAGAAAATATATGGGCTTTTTATTGACTGTATTTTTCTTTATTTGGATTTTAAACCTATTAGGGTTAACTCCACTAGGATTTAATGTAACAGGTAATATAGCAGTAACAGTATGTTTAGCGCTATTTACATTTTTTATTGTGCAATTTAGTGGTAATAAAGACTACTGGAAACATATTTTCTGGATGCCAGGAGTTCCAATACCAATGAAAATTATTTTAATGCCTATAGAGGTTTTAGGAATATTAACAAAACCATTCTCATTATTGATACGTCTATTTGCTAATATTACAGCAGGACACTTCGTAGTAATGAGTTTAATAGGATTGATGATTTTATTAAAAGCTCAGTTTGGCCCAGTAGGATCTACAGGTATTTCTTTAATACTAACATTATTTATTTCTGTTATAGAAATATTAGTAGCATTTTTACAGGCTTTTATCTTTACAATGTTATCATCATTGTTTATAGGTATGGCAGTAGCAGAGCACGATCACCATTAATATAGAAAAAGAATTTGTTTAATTATATAAATCAATAGTATGTACAATTTAATTGGAGCAGGATTAATCGTAATCGGAGGAGGAATCGGATTAGGTCAAATCGGTGGAAAAGCAATGGAAGGTATTGCTCGTCAACCGGAAGCAGCTGGTAAGATTCAAACTGCGATGATTATCATCGGAGCACTTTTAGAAGGATTAGCTTTTGGAGCATTAATCTTAGGAAAGTAATTCTAAACAGAACAAACATTTTTCCTGCAACGGTTGGTTGCAGGAAATGTTTTAAGTAATTAAACAAGGAATTAAAGAACACAATAATAGTATACAATGGATCAGTTATTAAATGATTTTTCTCCTGGCTTGTTTTTTATGCAAGCAATCATCTTATTAATTCTTATTTTATTAATGAGAAAATTTGCTTGGAAACCGATTTTAAATAGTTTACAAGACCGTGAAGAAGGAATCCAAGGAGCATTAGATGCAGCAGAAGAGGCAAAAAAAGAAATGCAAAACCTTAAATCGGATAATGAGCGTATCTTAAATGAAGCACGCGCTGAGCGTGATGGAATGCTTAAAGAAGCAAGACAGCTAAAAGATAATATGATCGCTGATGCAAAATCAGAAGCACAAGCCGAGGCAGATAAAATTGTTGCCCAAGCACAAGCTACTATTGCTAGCGAGAAAAAAGCAGCAATTGCAGAGCTTAAAAATCAAGTAGCAGGGCTTTCTGTAGAAATAGCAGAAAAAGTAGTAAGAAATGAATTAGCTAACAAAGACAAACAGCTAGAATTAGTAGAGTCTATGTTAGGAGAAGTTACTTTAAACTAATAGTTAGATGAGTAGAGCAGCAATACGTTATGCTAAGGCAGTTTTGAGTATAGCTCAGGATAAAAAAACTACTGAGGATGTTCATAAAGACATGCAAAGTATTATCACTACAATTAGTGGTAGCGCTGATCTTAGAATGGTATTAAATAGCCCATTGATCAAAAGTGAAGTAAAACTTGCGTCATTAAAAGAGATTTTTAAAAACACTGGCGAGATTACTCAAAAAGTTTTTGACGTATTGATCGAAAACAAAAGAGTAAATTTACTAGCTGATGTGGCTAAGCAATATATTGTTTTATTTGATCAGTTGAATAATACTCAAGTAGCAAAAGTAACCACTGCTACAGCATTAGATGAAGCATTAAGTGCTAAAGTTTTGGCTAAAGTAAAAGAGTTGACAGGTAATGAAGCTACGATAGAAAATATCATTGATGAAAGTATCATTGGTGGATTTATTTTAAGAGTTGGTGATTTGCAATATAATGCCAGTATAGCGCATAAGCTTACGAATTTAAGAAGAGAATTAAGTAATTAATACATACGATTTAAAATATAAATTTAATAATAAGAGAATGAGTATTGATGCTCGTTCTTTCAAACTATTATAAAATGGCAGAAGTGAATCCTGCTGAAGTATCAGCAATATTAAAACAACAATTATCTGGATTTGAAGCAACAGCTTCATTAGAAGAAGTAGGTACAGTATTACAAATTGGTGATGGTATCGCCAGAGTATACGGATTGTCTAATGCTCAATATGGAGAATTAGTACAGTTCGAGTCTGGTTTAGAAGGTATCGTACTTAACTTAGAAGAAGATAACGTTGGGGTAGTACTTTTAGGTTCTTCAACAGAAGTAAAAGAAGGTGCAACAGTAAAGCGTACACAGCGTATTGCATCTATTAACGTTGGAGAAGGAATCGTAGGTCGTGTTGTAGACACACTAGGAACTCCTATCGATGGTAAAGGTGCAATCGAAGGTGAAACTTTCGAAATGCCATTAGAGCGTAAAGCTCCTGGTGTAGTTTTTCGTCAACCAGTAACAGAACCATTACAGACAGGTATTAAGTCTATTGATGCGATGGTACCAGTTGGTAGAGGGCAACGAGAATTAGTAATTGGAGATAGACAGACAGGTAAAACTACAGTATGTATTGATACAATTCTTAATCAAAAAGAATTCTATGACGCTGGTGAGCCAGTATACTGTATATATGTTGCGATAGGTCAAAAAGCATCTACAGTAGCAGGTATTGCTAAAGTATTAGAAGATAAAGGGGCTATGGCATATACAACTATTGTAGCAGCTAACGCTTCTGATCCTGCTCCAATGCAAGTATATGCTCCATTTGCAGGTGCTGCGATAGGAGAATATTTCCGTGATACAGGTCGTCCAGCTTTAATTATCTATGATGATTTATCTAAGCAAGCGGTAGCATATCGAGAGGTGTCTTTATTATTACGTCGTCCACCAGGTCGTGAGGCATACCCTGGAGATGTATTCTATCTTCACTCTAGATTATTAGAACGTGCTGCAAAAGTAATTGCAGATGATAGTATTGCAAAAGATATGAATGACCTTCCTGATTCTTTAAAAGATAAAGTAAAAGGAGGAGGTTCTTTAACTGCATTACCAATTATTGAAACACAAGCAGGTGATGTATCTGCATATATCCCAACTAACGTAATTTCGATTACTGATGGACAAATATTCCTAACATCAGATTTATTTAATTCAGGTGTTCGTCCAGCGATTAATGTAGGAATCTCTGTATCTCGTGTAGGAGGATCTGCACAGATTAAATCAATGAAGAAAGTAGCAGGAACTTTAAAACTCGATCAAGCACAGTTTCGCGAATTAGAAGCATTTGCTAAGTTTGGATCTGATCTTGATGCAGCTACATTAAACGTGATCGAAAAAGGGAAACGTAATGTAGAGATATTAAAGCAAGCACAAAATGATCCATATACTGTAGAAGATCAAATTGCGATTATCTATGCAGGGTCTAAAAACTTACTAAGAGACGTTCCTGTAAACAAAATAAAAGAATTCGAAAGTGATTATATAGAGTATCTTAATGCAAAACATAGAGATACGCTAGATACGCTTAAAGCAGGAAAACTTACAGATGAAGTAATCGATGTATTAGTTTCAGCTTGTAAAGAGATTTCAGCAAAATATAAAAATTAGTATTGAAGTTTTCTGTAATATGTCTAAAAACATATTACGGAAGCTTTAAAAGTTAATATTAGAAAGGTATTGCATGATTAAGTAGTTTTTAACTACTACTCTCGATACTTAATAGTAAAAACAATGGCAAACTTAAAAGAATTACGTAGTAGAATTACCTCTGTATCTTCAACAATGCAAATTACCAGTGCTATGAAAATGGTATCGGCAGCAAAGTTGAATAAAGCACAGATGGCAATTACTGCAATGCGTCCTTATGCAGATAAACTTACGGAGTTATTGCAAAGCTTAAGTTCTTCATTAGAAGGAGATAGCGCAAGTGCATATGCAGAACAGAGAGAAGTTAATAAAGTGCTTGTAGTAGCAATTGCTTCTAATCGTGGTTTAGCAGGTGCGTTTAACTCTAATATTGTTAAAGGAGTAAGAGAACTATATGAAAATGAATATGCAGGTAAGCAAGTAGATTTTGTTACTATTGGTAAAAAAGTAAATGATGTAGTGTCAAAAACACATACTGTAGTAGCTAATAAAAGTGAGGTATTTGATGATCTTACTTTTACTAATGTTGCTGCAATTGCAGAAGAATTAATGCAGTTTTTTACTAGTGGAGCTTATGATAAAATCGTGATTGTATACAATAAGTTTAGAAATGCAGCTTCACAAGATGTCACTACAGAACAATTTTTGCCTATCATTCCTATAACAGGAGATGATGCAGATGTGAATTTAGACTATCTTTTTGAGCCTTCTAAAGAAGAAATTGTAGAACAATTGATTCCTAAATCTCTAAAAACACAATTGTATAAAGCATTACGGGATTCATTTGCATCAGAACATGGAGCGCGTATGACAGCAATGCATAAAGCAACAGATAATGCTACTGAACTTAGAGACGCACTTAAATTGTCATATAACAAAGCGAGACAAGCTTCTATTACCAATGAAATCTTAGAAATTGTTGGTGGAGCAGAAGCATTAAATAATTAAATTATACTACATCGTTACATTCTAGCATAAAGTTAGAATCTAGAGTAGAGTATAAAGAAATACTTAAACCCTCATAAGGAAACTCATGAGGGTTTTTTTATGTCAAAAAAACAGACCTTATAATATTTAAGTTTAGTAACTAAACAAGCTTAATGATAATAAAATCATTATCGAGTAAAAAAAACAAAAATGTAAGGTAACATTTCATCTAGTCATAACATATACCTATTAACATGGGAAAATACAATTATAAAATTGTGGTAATAATTAATTAAATTTTTAAAAAATTATGAAAAAATATCTAAGTTATATTTTTGTTTTATGGGCTTTTGTTACTTCTTGTAATAAAGATGATGACGGAGGAGCTATTGCTCTGGTTACACCAACCGAGGTTAGTAATATCGGCGTAGAAAAACTTAGTGGTACTACGATTAAAGTATATTGGGATGCTCCTAAAAATAAAGAAATAACCTCTTATGATGTTATTGTAAATGACAAAATAAAGGCAAGTAAAATTACTGATACTTCAATTGAGTTTGATGCTGTCGAATTTATTTCTAAAGTAGGAAGTGATAAAAAAAATAATACAAACGGTTATGCAAAAGGAGCTAATCTGGTAATTACTATTAAAATTAAAACATATGATTCTAAAGGAGTTGTTTCTGAAGGGGTAGAAGCCAAAAGAAATATTTTTATCAATAGATCTCCAGAAGCATTTGAATTTGAGAATATTATTTTTGATACATATAGTTATGATTATATGGAGGTTGTTTGGAAACCAGCAATAGATGCAGATAAAGATATTTTGTCATACGATGTATATTTTAATGAAATAGTAGTTGCCGAAAAATATATTATTGGTTCAGATGCTTACGAGGGATTAGGAAGGGTGAGCTACAGGGAAAACTTTGGAGAGTATATCGACGATGAAATTACCATAAAAGTGGTTGCTAATGATAGGTCAGGAGGGTCGAGTGAAATTATTCAGAAATTTAATTTTAGAGCAACAGACTCAGATTTAGGTACATTATCACTGCCTTATGATGAAGTAATAGATTTTGAGCTTAATAGTAGTGAACCTGATGATAAGGTAGGATATTCGTTTCGATTAAGTGAAAAGGCAGGCTTTTCTATTTATACTGATTCCGACGTAAGGTTAGTTTTAAAAAATGCTAATGGTGATTATATATCTTCCGGTAGAAAAATGTATAGAGAGTCATTACAAGCTGGAGATTATTATTTAGAAATTTCGGATTATTATGATGTTTCAGTTTTTGGAACAGTAACAATGGTATTTACTACAAACTTTAAGTCTTCTGATGTAGATTTGGGGTTGTTAACACTACCGCATAATCAATCATATGATTTTACTATTTCTAGAAAAGAAATTGATAATAAAATTGGATTCGAGTTTCAGGTAAATGAAAATACAGGATACTTTTTTTCAACGCAATCAAATGTTCATTTAAGTTTATATGATGCTAATGGCAATTACATTAATAATAGTAATACTAAAAGTATTAGAGGGGCTGATCTAAACTCTGGAACATATTATTTAGTACTCGAAAATTATAATGGTTATAGTGAGCAAAATGGAACAATAAATATAGTACTATTAAGCGACCCGAGATTATCAGATATTAGTTTAGGAACCCTTACGGTTCCGCATAATCAGTCGTTTAGTTATAATACATCTAATGAGGTTGATGGCAAGATTAGATATGGGTTTAGTATTAGTGAAGAAGCTAATTATAATTTTAATATAAGCTTTCCAAATTATGATGCCTATATTTATCTTTATGACAATTCAGGGAACTTATTAAATAGTAGTGATTATTCAGCAATACAGGGTACTCTAGCGATAGGAAATTATTATGTAGAAGTAGGAGGTTATGCTTCTTATGTAGGAAGTGGTACTCTTTTGTTTGATCTTCAATAACTAGGTGTAATCTAAGTAAGCTATCTTATAAAGAGGTCATAAAATATGACCTCTTTATTTTTTTGGTATCAATTTTGTATTTTGAAACTAAAATATCAACCATGATACATCTTAAAAAAATATTGACACAAATACTAGTAATAGTAATTTTAATAATTTTTACACAATGCGCATCTAGTCAGCATATCGATAAACAATCACCTATACAGGTTAATAATCCATATTATGAATTAAGTACAGAGGATAAGAAATCAGAGTTTTCGGTATATATTCCTGTAGAAAAGAATGCTAAAGTAGTGTTAGATTACATATATTTTAAAGACAAAAAAATCAATTTAAAATATGATTCTAAAAAATCAATTTATATAGGTAGATATATACCTTCTAAGACTAATCTGATAATGAGTAGTGATCCAAAAGAAGAATTTGGTAATCAAGTACCTTTGATAGAAGAAAAACTTCCTTTTAAGCTAAAGAATAATGAAGCTGTTATTGCATATACTCAAGGAGATAAACAAGGTTTTTTTAAATTAGCAAATATGCCAGAGAATAAAGAGTAATCTTTAATATAACATTTAGATTGTTATAATTTATACAGAAATAGTATAGGAAATAAAAAAGTGTATTTTTACAGGATTAAGTACACTACCAACTAAGCATGTTTCAAAAACTTTTTAAACAGACTTTTATCTACGGTTTATCGACTGTACTACCAAGGATGTTATCTTTTATTTTAGTGATCATACATACCAAATATTTGGATGGTCCTGTAGCATTTGGTAAGGTTTCAATCATATTTGTTTGGATTGCTATTTTCAATGTTTTGTTATCCTATGGTATGGAAACCTCTTTTTTTAGGTTTTTAAATTTAGAGAATCATAAAGATAAAGTTACTAGTACAGCAGCTATATCAATCCTTATATCTACGGTTATTTTTATACTACTAGCATTGGTATTTCAGGATGACATATCAAACCTTATAGGGATGAAAAAGCAATTTTTAACTTATACAATATTCATTTTAGGATTAGATGCATTAATGATCATTCCTTTTTCAGAACTAAGAGCAAAACAAAGACCCATACGGTATGCTACGATTAAGATGATTAATGTAGTGATCTATGCTTTTTTAAATATTTTTCTCTTAATTTTTTTAAAAGACTGGTCTAAGGAATCACCATGGTTACAATCAATATATGTAGAAGACTTCAAAATAGACTACATTTTTATTGCTTTGATAGTCGCAAATGCTGTTACATTACTATTAGTATCTCCTTTTTATTATAGACTTACATATCAATTTGATAAAGCGCTTTGGAGAAAAATGATAACCTATGGAACTCCAATTTTGGTTTCTGGATTTGCATTTGCAATCAATGAACATTTTGATAAACAATTATTAGAGTGGGTATTAGGTGATGAAGAAGGATTGTTTGATTCAGGGGCATATTCAGCATGTTATAAACTAGCTTTATTTATGACTTTATTTGCAACCGCATTTAGATTGGGTATTGAACCTTTCTTTTTTAGCCATGCAAAAGATAAAAATGCTCCTCAAACATACGCAACTATAACACAATATTTTGTCATTTTTGGAGCTTTTATACTATTGGTAGTAACATCGTTTTCAGAATTTCTAAAAGAGCAGATGATCCCTAAATCAGAATACTGGGAAGCTATAATAGTAGTGCCTATTATCTTATTAGCTAATTTATTCCTTGGGATATATCACAACCTTTCTGTTTGGTATAAAATTACTGATAGGACTAAGTTTGGGGCATATATATCAGTTGTTGGAGCTATAATCACATTAACATTAAATGTTATATTAATCCCTAAGTATAGTTATCTAGGTTCAGCAATTGCAACTTTGACAGCTTATGGAACCATGATGGTACTATCATGGTATTTAGGAAGGAGATATTATCCAATTCCTTATAATCTAAAAAAAATAGGAATGTATTTATTACTATCGATTAGTTTTTCGATCTTATCATTTTATATATTTGACAGTAATTATATAGTTTCTATTCCATTGTTATTGGTGTTTTTAGTAGTTTTGTATGCGTCTGAAAAGAATGAAATAAAACAGATTTTAAAAAAATAAAGTACTCTATATAAGAGTGAAGAGCTATGCAAATAAAAATTATTAATAAATCATCGCATGAACTACCGCATTATGAAACGATAGCTTCTGCAGGAATGGATTTAAGAGCAAATATAACAACAGCCGTAACCCTAAAACCTTTGGGGCGTACTATTGTAAAAACAGGGTTGTTTATAGAATTGCCAGTAGGTTATGAGGCACAAGTGCGTCCTCGTAGCGGGTTAGCCGCTAAAAAAGGAATTACAGTACTTAATGCACCAGGGACTATAGATGCGGATTATAGAGGAGAAATTGGAGTAATTCTGGTGAACCTATCTAATGAAGATTTTATAATCGAAAATGGAGAACGAATTGCTCAATTGATAATTTCAAAACATGAACGTGCTGAGTGGATTGAGGTAAGAGAGCTATCAGAAACCTCTAGAGGAGAAGGAGGATTTGGTAGTACAGGAGTAAAGTAGATATCTTATTTTTTTAAGTAGTATATCCTAAAAGTAATACAAGATTAAATTAGTAATAAACAACAAAACGTACAAAAAAACAGATAATATTATGAAAATCATTGTACCTATGGCAGGGCGAGGATCAAGATTAAGACCTCATACACTTACAGTTCCTAAACCTTTAATACCCGTTGCAGGAAAACCAATTGTACATCGATTAGTTTCTGATATTGCTAGAGTTTTAGGAGAACCCATAGAAGAGATTGCATTTATATTAGGAGACCCTGCATTTTTTGGAGATGATGTGGTTGCTAGTTTAACTGATTTAGCAGAGAGCTTAGGGGCAAAAGCATCTATTTATAGACAAGATCAACCTTTAGGTACAGGTCATGCTATAATGTGTGCAAAAGAATCACTATCAGGGCCAGCAGTAATAGCATATGCAGACACTTTAATTCGTGCAGATTTTAATTTAGATAAAGACGCAGATTCTGTAATTTGGGTAAAGCAAGTAGATCAACCAGAAGCATATGGAGTGGTAAAGCTTAACGATAAAAACCAAATCGTAGAATTAGTAGAAAAGCCTAAAGAATTTGTATCAGATTTAGCCGTTATAGGAATATATTACTTTAAAGATGTAGCAGTTCTGAAGAACGAATTGCAATATGTTTTAGATCATAACATCATACATGGAGGAGAATATCAGATTAATGATGGTATTAAAAGAATGATGAATGATGGAAAAGTATTTGTGACAGGAAAAGTTGAAGAATGGATGGATTGTGGAAATAAGAATGTTACCGTCGAAACTAATACTAGAATGCTAGGGTTTTTACAAAAAGATGGAGAGCAATTGGTAAGTGATACGATACGACAAGAAAATGCAACTATAATTGATCCTTGTTACTTAGGAGAAGGAGTAGTACTGAAAAATGCAACCATAGGACCTAATGTTTCCATAGGAAAAGGATGTGTAATTGAGAATACAACCATTAAAAATAGTTTAGTTCAGACCAAAACTACCATAAAAAATGCTAACTTAGATAATGCTATGATAGGAAACAATGCTGTCTACGATGGGAATTTTACTACAGTAAGTATTGGAGACTATTCTGTTTTAGAATAATTTACAAAGCAATAGGTATATTGCTCAATTTTTTTATATGATTAATTATTGGAAATATCTTTTTCTTTTATGTCTATTTTTCGGAATAGAACATGGTGGTGTTTTTGCCCAAGATATAGAACCTAAACAAGAAATTAATATTGATGATTTAGGAAATGTTTCTGATGAGTTTCAAGAAAACTTTTTTGAAGCATTAAAACAAAAAGCAATTACGAATCATGATAAGGCGATCAAGGCTTTAGAAAAATGTATCGCAATTAATTCAAAATCCAATTTTTTATACCTAGAATTAGGTAAAAACTATTTAGAATTAAAACTATACCAAAGAGCAGAAGAAAATTTCAAAAAAGTGCTAGAAGCCAAGCCTAAAGATAAATTTATTTTGGAGCTTCTGTTTGAGGTGTATTTTCAGCAACGTAAGTATACAGAATCGATTACTGTGGTTGAAAAATTAGCCACATACAATACGATGTTTAAAGAGCAATTGGCAAATTTATATTTTCTAGAAAAACGCTATGATGATGCATTAGCAATGGTTGATGAATTAGATGAAGAATATGGTAATGATAGATACCGTGATCAGCTAAGAAAAAGAATTTCTTTAAAAATAACAAACCCCAATAGTCAGATTGGAAAATTAGAGCAAAAAATAAAAGAAAAACCTAAGGTAGAACAAAATTATTTAAATCTTATTTATCTCTACAGTGCAGATGGCCAAAAAGAAAAGGCTTTTGAAACTGCTAAATTATTATTAGATAAAAAACCAAAATCAGAATTGGTACATCTGGCCTTATATAAATTTTATCTAGAAGATAATAACATAAAAAATGCTTTAGAATCTATGAAAGTTGCTTTAAAGGGTGATAAAATAGATTCTGAATCTAAATATAAGATAATTAGTGACTTTTTATTGTTTTTAGATAAAAATCCACAATATGAAACCGAATTAAAACCCATTATAGAAACACTCTCTAGTGATCAAAATAGTACTAAGGTTTTTACAGAGTTAGGACATTACTTTTATAAAAAAAATCATAAAGAACAGGCGCTTAACTTTTATGAAAGAGGAATAAAAAGTAATGCTAATAATTTTATATTATTAAAAAGAGTACTATTACTACAATTGGATTTAAAACGATATAAAAAATCAGAAATAGGAAGCGAATTGGCGCTAGAGATGTATCCTGCACAACCAATTTTCTATTTGATAAACGGAGTATCACTAATTCATTTGGAAAAGCCAGAAAAAGCTCTTGAAACGCTAACTATAGGTATAGATTATGTAATAGACGATTTAAAAATGGAATCTGATTTTTATCAACAAATAAGTAAAGCATATCAAAAACTTGGAAATGATACAAAGGCTTTAGAATACCAGCAAAAAGTAGATCAATTACAGAAAAAATCATAAAAAATTAATGAATAAAATATGTTACCTATTATTTTTCTCAATACTAATGCTAGTATCTTGTAAAAGCACTAAAGTAATAACCGGATCCAAAGTCAAAAAGTTAAATGCAGAGAAAATAATATCCAATCATTATAATCGATCTTTTAATTTTAAAACACTTAATACTCGTGTAAAAGTTAAATATGATGATGGTAAAAAATCATTTAGCCCTACTGCATCTTTTCGATTTGAAAAAGATAAAGCAATATGGGTTAGTGTAAAAATGTTAGGGATTACATTAGCAAAAGCATTGATTACTCCAGAAAAAGTAAGCTATTATGAGAAAATTAATAATACTTATTTCGAAGGAGATTTTAAGCTATTAAGTAAGTGGTTAGGTACAGATCTTAATTTTGAAAAGGTACAACAGATGCTTTTAGGGCAAGCATTGTTTAATCTGAGAGAGGATAAATACAAATCATCCATTATAAATCAGCAATACCAACTTCAACCTAAATCAGAATTAGCATTGTTCGAAAGATTGTTTTTGATTCATCCAGATACCTTTAAAATGTCTTCTCAGCAATTAAAACAGCCTATTGAAAATAGAAATCTGATGATTAATTATCAAAGCTATCAAAAAGTAGGAAATCAAGATTTTCCTAAAGAAATATATATAGAAGCATTACAAGATAACAAGAAAACAATAATAGAAATAGATTATAAAACTATAGATTACAATGCTACAGTAAGTTTTCCGTTTAAAATACCATCAGGATATAAGCAAGTCACCATTAAATGAGATTTTTACAAGTCATATACTTCTTAGGGTTACTATTGTTTTACAGCCCATCATTTTCTCAGAGTACTCAGAAACAACTCGAAGAAGAGCGTCAACGTCTAAGGGAAGAAATTGCGCAAATGAAACAACTACGAGCAGATAATAAGCTTAAAGAACGCTCTATTCTTGATGAAGTAGAAACGATCAATTCGCAAATCAATACACGTAAAAACCTTATAAAAATTACGAATCAACAAGCTAATTTATTAAATAGAGAGATTAGTGCGAATTTAAAAAAAATAAAAATATATCGTAAGGAGCTGACTGTACTTAAGGAGGATTACGCTAAGATGGTTTCAAAATCTTATAAGAGTAAATCTCATCAGAGTAGGATCATGTTTTTGTTATCCTCATCAAACTTTACTCAAGCCTATAAGCGATTGCAATATATGAAGCAATATAATGAACATCGTAAGGAGCAGGCGGATCGAATAGAAAGTAATACAAAAGAACTTCAAGGATTAAATACGGACTTGTCTAAACAAAAAACAGAGAAAGAAGTATTGATTGAAGAAAATCGAGGTGAACAAGAAAAGCTAAAAGGAGAAAAGAGAGAACAACAGGTTTTAATGGCTTCTATTCGAAAAAAACAAGGAGTCTATACAAAGCAAATTAAGAAAAAACAACAGCAAGCCAATGCGATTGATAAAGCGATTGAAAAGCTAATTAGAGAAGCAATCGCTAGAGCTAATAAAAAAGCAGGTAAAAAGGTGGCCAAAAAAGGTTCTGCAACTACATTTGCGTTAACTGCAGAAGCTAAAATATTGGCAGATAATTTTACAGCTAATAAAGGAAAATTACCTTGGCCTGTAGGAACAGGTAGAGTAACTAAAAGATTTGGTCGTCAACCACATCCTACATTACCTAATATACAAATCAATAGTAGTGGAGTAGAAATTGAAACTAGAGCAGGAGAGAAAGCTAGAACGATTTTTGAAGGAGAAGTCATCGCAATACAAAAATTAAGAGGTGCCAGTCGTTTGATTCAAATACGACATGGTAACTATATCACTACCTATTACAATATTGAGAATATCACAGTAAAAGAAGGCGAAAAAGTAGCAACCAAACAAGCTATTGGTCAAGTACGAACTAATCCAACTACTGGTAGAGCGATTATGAAGTTTTTAATCTATCAAAATGCAAAACGACTAAACCCACAAAGTTGGGTATATAAGATGTGATATAGATAATACCTCATTTTAAGTTTCATTAAAGAGAGAGAATTCTTTAAAGTGACAGTATCCATAATTTTGTGTAAATAAAATTTCAGCGGGTTTAACTTTTTATAGTTGAACCCGTTTTTCATATATAGTTAAGAACTGATTAAGTATTAATCCCCAATTGGGTATTGGAGCTGTCCACTTTTTAGTACTCTGCATTAATGCTAGATATACTGATTTTTTGAGGGCATCATCTGTTGGGAATGCCATTTTATTTTTAGTGTACTTTCTGATTTTACCATTAAGGTTTTCGATAAGATTGGTGGTGTAAATAATCTTTCTGATCTCTATTGGGAAGTCAAAAAATACAGTGAGTTCCTCCCAGTTTCTTTGCCAGGATTGCACCGCATAAGGATATTTGTCATTCCATTTTTCTGCGAATCGATCTAGTTCTACTTTGGCCATTTCTTTATTTGGAGCATTGTAAATATGCTTCATATCTCCAGTAAATTCTTTTTTGTCTTTCCAGACTACATAACGTGCACTATTGCGTATTTGATGCACTACACAGACCTGAGTATCTGCTGTTGGGAATACGTTTTTGATAGATTGAGTAAAGCCATTAAGATTATCTGTTACAGTCACCAAAATGTCCTCTACCCCACGAGCTTTCATATCAGTAAGTACGCCTTGCCAAAATGCAGCAGACTCATTATGTCCAAGCCACATTCCCATGAGCTCTTTACGACCTTCTCGATTAAGCCCAACGGCTAGATAAATGGTTTTGTTTATTACTTTTCCAGCTTGTCTAACCTTAAAGACAATACCATCCATCCACACCACGCAATACACATTCTCTAAAGGCCTGTTCTGCCAATCTAGAACGTGTTGATTAACCCTATCAGTAATAATTGAAATCGCTGAAGTAGAGAGTTTAAATCCGTAGATTTCTTGCAACTCATCTTCAATATCAGAAACACTCATTCCTTTAGCATAAAGAGAGATCACTATGTTTTCAACTGATAAGGAGTTGCTTTTGTGTTTAGGCACCACAATAGGTTCAAAACTACCTTGACGATCTCTAGGAATCGTAATCTGGCTTTTACCAAATTCAGTCTTGACCTGTTTACTAGTGGTTCCGTTTCGAGCATTACTGGTAAGGTTCTTGGCATTCTTGGGATAACCCAAGTGAGCATCAAGTTCTCCCTGCAACATTGATTCTAAAGCAGTACTGTGAAGCTGTTTTAATAAACTGGTTAACTCGGCTTCGGTCTTTAAACCATCCAGTAAGCCACTTTCTAAAAATTGTTTCTTTAAATCTTCCATAAGAAAACTGTGTTATTAAAATTAAACAAAAAAAATTAGGCGGGTTTTAAAACCCGCCTAATTTTTATTTACACAGTTTATTGGACACTACCTTTAAAGTAGATTACTTTTCTAAACAAATAATGCTTTAAGCTCTGTAGCATCATTAGGCTTCATTTTTCCAGCTAGGACCAGACTTAATTGCTTGCGACGTAAAGCAGCATCATATCTTTGTCGTTCCTGATCTGTTTCTGGTTGTATAGACGGTACAGCAACAGGAGTTCCGCTTTCATTTACTGCTACAAACGTATAAATAGCCTCATTGGCTTTGGTTTTATCACCGCTTTGGCGGTCTTCTACCCAGACATCTATAATGACTTCCATAGAAGTAGTAAAGGCCCTTGATACCTTAGCCTCTACAGTTACAACGCTACCTAATGGTATTGCCCTGTTAAATGCTACATGATTAACAGATGCAGTAACTACAATCCTTCTTGAGTGTCTCCCCGCTGCAATTCCTGCTGCGCGATCCATACGGGCAAGAAGCTCACCTCCAAATAAATTATTAAGAGGATTTGTTTCTCCGGGTAATACAAGATCAGTAAGGACAGTTCTTGATTCTGAAGGGTGTCTAGATTCCATGCAATATTAAATTTTGGCAAAGATATGAGGTAATACCGTAATGAAAAAATTAGTTAATAGGTTGCCTATCCTTTAACATAAATTATATTGTTTCGATTACAGTAAAGCTTCTTTAGTAATAAAACTGTAATCTTCTGTCAGAGCTTAGTGTATGAAAATTAAAAACAACTATTCTTTAATTAATAACCAAGCTCCAGAGTTTTGATGTTTTTTAATTTCTCTTAGAGCATTTACTGCTTCTGTTCGATTTTCATAAGTTTCATATGCTACTTGGTGTAAGTCATATTTATTTATACCAATAAGGCTGGCATTATACCCTAACTTTTTAAGTTTTTCTATTTTTTTATAAGCATTAGATTTAACTCTAAAAGCACCGGCAACAATATGAAATTTGGTTGCAGCTATATCAGTAATAATTCCTTTTTCATCATCTTTTATGATATTTAGGTTAATTGCAGGAAGTGGATTAGTAATTTCAAAAGTCGCTTCTTGTATTTTATTATCAATCTCTTGATTCGCTTTTTTTAACTCTTGATTGTTATAACTAATAGTGGTGTCACTAACTTGCTTAAGACCAAAAAAACCACCAATTCCTAATACGACTGCTGCAACAGCTGCATATTGTAAATAAGGTCGTTCACGACGTTTTTCAGGAGTAAATGTAAGAGGTGTCGTTTCTTCAATAGCTTCGGTTTCTTTCTTATAAACTTCTCGTTTTATTATAGGATATGCAAAAGAGTGAAGACCAAAAGCTTCTGTGAGATAGTTTACTTCTTGTATAGGTTCGAATTGTAGTGTGTTTTCTATTGAAGTAAAAAATACACCAATTTTCTCTAACTCTACACGTTGGCCTTGAGCCATTTTTTCTTTAAGTGATACTATATAGCGTTGAATTTTAGCAACAGCATCAGTATATGATATGTTTTCTGCAGAAGCAATGTAGTTAGCTAGTAAACCATCATTGTTCTGTAGTTGACTATTAAAAGAAATTAATTTTTGAGGAGGATAAAAAGAATTCGTGTCTTTCTGAATCATTGCAGGTTGGCGTCTTGTTAGAAATGCTCCAAATCCTGGTACGATTACACACTCATATCGGTATAATAATTCACTTATATAATTAGCTGTAGTATTCATTTATGTATTCCCCCCTCTAATGGTATTCTCTTTTAAATTTACTAGAAGTTATTTTTGGTTATTACTCCATAAAATAATCTAGCAAATTTAGTTTTTTAAAAATTAAATTTTCCAAAATAGACCTTAATAATATAGGCTATTTCACTAAAATCAAAGGTATAAAAAAATGAGAATCATTTAAACTCTAACCATTGAATTTATTAACATCTTCGTTTTTTTTTGTTTCTTGCATTGATATACAAAATAGTACATGACTGTCGAAAAAATTATCGCTTTACTGAGCTTAAAAAAAGTAATACATCTAGGAGATAACTCTATCAAAAAATTAATTAGAGAAGTTGGTGATGCAGAAGCAGTACTAACCGAAAAAGTAAGTAATTTACTAAAAATTGATGGCATAGGAAAAACAAAGATTAAAGATCTTCATAACCCTAAGCATCGTAAAGCGGCAGAAGACGAACTGAAATTTATTCAGGAGAATAAGATTAATTATTGGATTTATGATGAGAAAGAATACCCTGAGAAATTAAAGCATTGTGTCGATGGTCCAGTAGTGTTATTTAGCTCTGGAAATATTAATCTTAAAGATAAAAAAATACTAAGTATTGTTGGTACACGCCAAGTAACAAATTATGGAATTAATTTTTGTGAGGAGTTAATAGAAACGCTAGCACCAGTAAACCCTATTATTGTTTCTGGTTTTGCTTATGGTGTAGATATTACAGCACAACGTGCTGCGGTACAGCATAATTTACAGACCATAGGTTGTCTGGCACATGGATTAAATCAAATTTATCCTAAAGCACATAAAAAATATGTTGCTCAGATAGAGGAAAATGGCGGTTTTTTTACAGATTTTTGGAGTACAGATACTTTTGATAGAAAAAACTTCTTAGGCCGTAATAGAATTATTGCAGGACTTAGTGAGGCCACCGTAGTTATCGAAAGTGCTCATAAAGGAGGGTCACTTGTTACAGCCGAGATTGCCAATTCGTATAATAGAGACGTGTTTGCTGTACCTGGTAGAGTAAATGATCCTTTTAGTAAAGGATGTAATATGTTGATAAAAACACAACGCGCACATATGCTTACCAGTGCTGCTGATCTAATTTATATGTTGAATTGGGAACTGGATGAAAAAGAAAAACCTGCCGCGATACAGAAAAAATTATTTATAGAGCTTAATGAACAAGAAAAAAAGATTTATAATTTCTTAAATGATAATGGGAAAGAACTATTGGATCATATTGCTTTGCAATGTCATATTCCAACATTTAAAGTAGCTTCGATCTTACTTAATATGGAGCTTAAAGGTATTGTAAAACCGCTACCAGGTAAATTATTTGAATTAACATGATTATTCACTTAAAAGAGAATCACTTCTTTGTAAGTTTCCATTTATGATAACTTGAATAATAAAATTAAAAGTTTTTTAATAATTTCATATAACTTTTTTTGAAATTTTGAGGTGTATTTTTGATAGAATTATATCTATTTTATCCTCTATATAAAATATATGACGCCTGTAAAAATGTTTATTTTTATTAATTAAAGTTAATAATCAGTTAAATAAACCTTGCTTTAATAATTTTAAATATTTTAAAATACTAAAAATCAATCAATTGAATAATTTTGCTGTGTAAGCATAGAATAACTACGGCTTAACAGTATATATTCTATGCGTTGAAATATGTAATTTTGATCGACTAGATTTATGGTGTATAGTAATTTGATCATATTGCTACCTTTATTTTAAAAATAGATTGATTTAGGTGAAAACCCCATCTTAAACGATTCAATTTTTAAAATTATTTTCTCAATATATTTTTAATGTTGTAAATGACAAAATGTAAGTCAGATGGCGAAGCCTTGCCTCTAATTAAACAAAAAGACTTATAAAAAGAACAATTAAAGCATACTTAACTTTAAATTATTTTGATAGAGGTTTTTCTCATTTTAATCTCTATATACTAAATGAAAATTAGATATGTAGCATTGCCTTTAGGCAATATATTTTACCATAATCTATGCTATTAGAAATGAATAATAATTTAAGCATATTTTAATTTATTATTTAATAGAATATCACTGAATCTATAAAGTGACTTTATTTAACTTGTTTCTACTTTTTTTCATATTTCAAAATAAAATAGAAACATCATTTTTATTCTTCATTATGAAGAAAAGATGATTCAAATTCATCAATAAAATACAATTTCTATAAGATCAAGTATAAAAACAAATACATCATGTTTTGTTATATCCTTGATTAATCAATTTAAAATTATTCTTATTTCATACCCTTTAAAAAAGCAACTTTTTTATAGTTGTCTTTTTAAAGGGTATATGAAATGAAATATAAGAGTAGTTTTTTACAGCTAAAAAATTTCAAAAAACACTTAAAACTCATTTATTTACTATGGACCCACTTAAAAAATATCATTTATCAGAAACTTCAAAAATTGTTTCATCTTCTATACCAGGAGAAAAGTCAAAAGCTTTATTAGAACTACAAAAAGATATTGAAGGTAGTATTGTTTCATATCCTAGAAGTATGCCTATTGCCATAAAACGAGCAAAAGGTAGTATTATAGAAGATGTAGATGGTAACCAATTCATAGATTTTTTTGGAGGCTGTGGGGTTTTAAATGTAGGACATGGAAATGATTATGTACTAGATTACGTTAAGAAACAGCAAGAAGAGTTAATCCATGCATTAGATTTTCCAACAGAGAATAAACTTTCTTTGATTAAGACAATACTAAAAAAATTACCAAAAAACATACAAAATGATTATAAGGTATGTTTCGGAGGTCCTACAGGATCAGATGCAGTTGAAGCAGCAATAAAACTTGCAAAAATAAAAACAGGAAGAGATGGAATAATCTCTTTTACAGGTGGTTATCATGGGATGACCTCTGGAGCTTTAGCAGTAACTTCAGATATTGGTTTCAGAAATAATCTAACATCTTTAATGCCAAATGTTCATTTTGCACCTTATAACTATTCTTATAGAGGTGAGTTAAATGAGTCTATGGGGAGTAAAAATGATAGTATAGAATATTTTAGAAATCTATTAACGAATAGTCATTCAGGAGTATGTAAACCAGCAGCAATTCTTTTAGAGCCTGTTCAGGGAGAAGGAGGTAATATAGTGCCAGAAGAAGGATACTTAGAAGAACTAGTTCAGATAGCACATGAAAATGATGTGTTAGTCATATTTGATGAAATTCAGAGTGGTTTCTTTAGAACAGGAAGTTTCTTATCATTTATGAACACAAAAGCTGTTCCAGATATCATTACATTTTCTAAAGGTTTTGGAGGAATAGGATTCCCAATTTCTGGATTGATTTATAAAAAAGAAGTAGAGGCATGGGGTCCTGCGGCACATATAGGAACATTTAGAGGAAATCAAGTAAGTATAGCAGCTGCCCGAGGAGCTTTTGATTTTATTGAAAGTCATAATATTGAAGAGCATACCAAAAATATAGGAGCATATCTTACAGATAAATTAATACAATTACAAGCAGAAAATCCATTTATAGGAGATGTTAGAGGGGTAGGTATGATGATAGGTGTAGAGTTTGTAAAAGATAGAAAAACTAAAGAACCTTTCCCAGAATTTATAAAAAACTTTAGAGGAGAATGTTTTAAGAGAGGATTACTATTTGAAGTAGGAGGGCATTATGACAATGTATTACGATTAGTACCACCATTAATTACTACCCATAACATTGTAGATGCAGCAATAGTAATTATGAAAGAAGCTATGGCTGTTTGTATGGAAAAACATTTAGAACCAACTTTTGCCTAAATAATAAATCACAAGTAAAGAGATGTCACTAATAAACCCATCAAATTCTGAAGGTATGCCTTCTAAAGAAACATTAATAGAGGTATTTAAAAGTCATTTGAACCAATCTCCAGATAAGGTTTTATATAGGTTTTTACCCAATGGAGAAGAAGAAAGCGATTCGAGAACCTATAAGGAATTATACGAAAACTCTAAGAGGATTGCATCACATATCTTAGAAGTTGCAAATCCTGGAGATCGTATTCTATTGTTATATCCCTCTGGATTAGAGTTTGTAGATGCTTTTTTAGGGTGTTTATTAGCAGGTGTAATTGCTGTACCTGCTTTCCCTCCACAGGGGAAACGCAGGATAGGTAGATTAGAAAAAATAGTATCAGATTGTAAAGCAACTCTCATTTTAACAACGAGTAATGTTTATACTAAGAGTTTTAAATGGTTTGATAATGAAGTTTTTTCTGATATAAAATGGATTCAAACAGATATGGTAGGGAACTTTGTAGATACGGAGTTCCCTACTATTTTTCCCAATACAGTTGCTTTTCTTCAATATACTTCTGGGTCAACAGGAGATCCAAAGGGAGTTATAGTGAATCACTCTAATATTATTCATAATAATACACTAATTCAGAATGCTTTTCATCTCACTAAAAAATCGGTAGGAGTTAGTTGGTTACCCATTTATCATGATATGGGGCTAATAGGAAATATTCTTCAAGCTTTTTTTGTCGGATATGAAATGATTGTAATACCCCCCAATGCTTTTATTCAAAAACCTGTTCGATGGTTAGATACTATATCTAAGTATAAAGCAACTTATAGTGGGGGACCTAATTTTGCATACGATTTATGTGTTAGTCATATAAAAGGAGATAGTTTACAAAATTTAGATTTAAGCAGTTGGAGAGTAGCCTATAATGGATCAGAGCCTATTCGTTCAGAAACGATGAGTAATTTTGCTACTTACTTCAAAAATGCAGGAATTAAAGAAACAGCTCTGTTTCCCTGTTATGGAATGGCAGAGACCACTTTAGTAGTAAGTGCATGTAAATATAATAATATCCTATCTACAATAAAATTAGATAAAAACGATTTCTATTCTGGTAAAATCAAAATATCTAATGAAGAAAAAGATGAGTTAGATCAAATAAAATTTGTCGGTAATGGTCCAGTTTTAGGAGACTTGAAAGTAAAAATAGTAAACCCAGAGACAAAACAAGTATGTAAAAAACATGAGATAGGAGAGATATGGGTTAAAGGTTCTAGTGTCGCAATGGGATATTGGAATCGAGATGAATTATCATCAGAGATTTTTGATGCATATCCTGTATATGCTAATGGAAAAGTAGCTAAAAAAAATGGCCCTTATTTACGTACTGGTGATATGGGTTTTTTAAATGCTAATGAATTATACATTTCTGGGAGGTTAAAAGAAATGATGATTATCAATGGAGCTAATTATTTTCCGCAAGATATAGAACAAACAGTTCAATATTCTAACTCAGATTTGCAAAATAATGCAGGAGTTGCATTTGCTACTGAAATCGAAGGAAAGCAACAATTGATTATTGTACAAGAGGTTAGAAGAACAAGTATACGGAATTATGATTTTGAACACATAGTTCGATCTATTAGTGAGTCAATATGGTTAGAGCATGAGTTATCAGTATATAGTATAGTATTAGTAAACCCAGGTAAAGTAGGTAAGACATCTAGTGGAAAAATACAACGATTAAAAACTAAAACCTCTTATGAACAGAAAACCTTGGATGGAGTTTTAGATATCTGGTCTGTAGGAACTAAGATTAAGAAAGATCAGAAAAAATCAGTTACAAAACTAAAGGAATCATATAACCTAAAGGTGTCGAATAACGAAATCACAAAATGGTTACAACAAGCGATAAGTCAGGAGTTAAATACAGGGATAGAAAATATTGGAATTGATACATCATTTGCAGAACTAGGAATGAGTTCTTTTCAAGGAATTCGACTATCAGGTTTACTATCCGACTATTTAGAGAAAGAAATATCCCCCACATTGATATATAGCTATCCTACTATCTCTAAATTAGTAACGTACATATCAGATCAAGAAAATACTATTGATCAAGTAAAACAAAATGATCAGGATACTGAACCCATAGCGATTATTAGTATGGCTTGTAAGTTTCCTGGAGCAAATAGTGTAGAAGAATTTTGGGAAAATTTAAAATCAGGAAAAGACGGTATTACAGAAGTTCCTCAGAGCAGATGGGATATAGACGAATATTATAAAACGGAAGTAGACGGGTATAGTATGAATACTCGTTGGGGAGGTTTTATAGATAATGTAGATATGTTTGATGCTTCCTTTTTTGGGATATCCCCTAGAGAAGCAAAATTAATGGATCCTCAGCAACGTATTTTATTAGAGTTGAGTCATGAGTTAATTGAACGTTCGGGTTATGTTTCTTCTGATATAAAAGGAACAAAAACAGGTGTTTATATTGGAGTAGAGCAAGTTGATTATAGTGGTTATATGAAGAATAACCAAGCAGATCTCTATTCGGGAACAGGCTCAGCTTTAAGTATCCTTGCTAATAGATTATCATACTACTATGATTTTAGAGGTCCTAGTATGTCTATAGATACTGCTTGTTCAGCCTCTTTAACAAGTATACATACAGCTGTTAAAGATATCCGTAGTGGAGAATGTACAATGGCAATTGCAGGTGGAGTAAATTTAATATTATCACCTCAGGTAACAGTAGCATTATCTCAGGCAAGTATGATGTCAATAGATGGTCGATGTAAAACCTTTGATGATTCAGCTAATGGTTATGTACGCAGTGAAGGATGTGGATTAGTGTTACTGAAACCGCTTTCTAAAGCTATAGAAGATGGAGATACAATAGAAGGTGTGATAAGAGGTTCGGCAATAAACCAAGATGGTAGAAGTAATGGATTAACAGCGCCTAATGGTTTGTCTCAACAGGATCTTATCCAATCTGCGTTAAGATCAGCACGTCTTGTTTCAAAAGATATAGATTATGTGGAAGCTCATGGAACAGGTACAGCTTTAGGTGATCCCATAGAGATTAATGCATTAAATGCTGTATATGGAAAAGATAGAGACCCCAAAAAACCTTTGATCATAGGGTCTGTAAAATCTAATATAGGTCATTTAGAAGCAGCAGCAGGGATAGCAGGATTAATTAAGGCCCTATTATGTATAAAACATAATCAAATCCCTAAACAGTTGCATTATAAAACTCCTAATACTCATATTAATTGGGCAAACCTTAATGTTTCAATTCCTAACGAATTATTAACTTGGAATAAAAAAGAAAATACATTAAGAAAAGTAGGAGTCAGTTCTTTTGGTTTTGGAGGATCAAATGCTCATATTATAGTAGAGGAAACACCAGCAACCTCTATAAAGGAAAATGAAAATACAATCTCATCGAGAGTATTAGAATTAATAACAATATCAGGAAAAAATGAAAAAGCATTACATGCTCAGGTAGATAATTTACGCAGATACATAAAAACAACTTCAGAATTATCTTTAGAAGACCTATCCTATAGTTTATCGATTACCAGAAATCATTTTCCACATCGTTTAGGAATTGTTAGTGATAGTATACCATCTCTTCTAGAGCAATTGAATGATTATAGTATTACTACAATAAATATTTCGGAACAACCAAAAACAGCATTTTTATACACAGGGCAAGGGGCTCAATACATTCATATGGGAAAATTACTGTATGATAGTGAACCTGTATTTAAAAAAGCACTTGATACCTGTGCATCTATTTTAGAAGCTTATCTAGATACTAATTTGCTAGCAATTTTATTTGTAGAAGAGAATGCAAATGTATTAAATCAAACTCAGTATACACAACCAGCTTTATTTTCAATAGAATATGCATTGTCTGAATTGTGGAAAAGTTGGGGAGTTACCCCAGATGTAGTAGTAGGGCATAGTATAGGAGAGCTTACAGCTGCCTGTATTGCAGGCATATTTAGTCTAGAAGATGGGCTGAAACTAGTGTCAGCTAGAGGTAAGTTAATGCAAGGAGTATCAGAAAAAGGAAGTATGATTTCTGTGCGATCTAATGAAAAAGATATTTTAGAATTTTTAAAAGGTTATGAAGAAAAAGTAACTATAGCTGCTATCAATAGTCCTACTCAAATAGTTCTATCAGGAGCGACAAAATCAATTGATAAAATATGCTCTCAGTTAGTATCTAAAAATGTAAAATATAAGAAACTAGAGGTTTCTCATGCGTTTCACTCTCCTCTTATGGATACTATTTTAGCAGACTTTAGAGCGGTAGCAAAAAGTATTACATACCATTCGCCACAATGTGATATTATAAGTAATATATCTGGAGATTTAGCAAAAGATGAAATGACAACCCCCGACTATTGGGTGAAGCATATTAGTGCTCCTGTATCTTTTTTACAAGGAATGAAGACTCTAGAATCTATCAAAACTAAAGTGTACTTAGAAATAGGACCACACCCAGTATTGATTACTCAAGGAAGTCAGTGTGTAGAAGACAGTACTAATGCTATTTGGTTACCTTCTATAAGAAAAGATAAAAATAATACTCAGGTTATACTAGAAAGCTTAGGAGCGTGGTATACCAACGGAGGAGATATCAATTGGTCTACTTTTTATGCAAATAGAGAGAGAGCTAAAATTGCTATTCCAACCTATGCTTTTCAACGACAAAGCTATTGGATTGAAAGGAAAAATGACATTCTCACTACTGTTAATACAGTTAAAAATACTCAAGAAACAGCTATGGTGAATACTTCGCATGTTTTTGATACTGTTTATAATCGTTTGGCAACGCTAATTGCTACTTCTCTTCAAATGGATGTTGAGGAATTATCACTTAAGACTCCTTTATTAAATCTGGGAGCTGATTCTCTTGTATTAATGGAGATCACCAAAAAAATAGAAAAAGAATATAAAATAGCAATACCAATTCGAAGATTATTTGAAGATGTAACTAATCTAGAATTGATGGTAGCGTATATTTTAAAAGAAACGAAAGATCATAATCAAAAAATTCTAACTGATTCCTCTACTACTATAGAGACACATACCGAAAAAAATATAACCAACCAGAGTACTAATGATGTGATAAAAACAGAAGGTGTTGATAAGACATTAGCACTCATTTTAAATCAGTTTTCGGAGCAAAATCGTATACTTTCGGATTATCTTAATCAATCAGGTAAATCATTACCCAAAATAGCTCAAACTAATGAAGCAAATCTAGAATCTAAAACCTCAAAAGAGATCAATATAAGCTCTGTAAGGAAAAGTACTAGTCAAAATGATTCTAAGAAAGAAGGTACACTGACAAGTAATTTAGCTGATACCAGTTTTTTCTTTCAAAAGCTTCCTGAAAATCAAGAAAAGCAGCTTCCAGAATTAATAAAAAACTTTACGGATAAAACAAAGAACTCAAAATCATATACAGCAAAATATAGAGAAGTATTAGCTGACTTTTTTATGACTAGAGCTTTTAAAATGTCTACTAAAGAAATGGAGTATTTAGTTGTATGTGATCATGCATCTGGCTCAGGCTTTACTGATATTGATGGTAATAAATATATAGATATTACTATGGGGTATGGGTCATGCATATTTGGGCATCAACCAGATTTCATAATCAATGCAATGCAAGAGCAACTTCATAAAGGAATTACGGTTGGTCCTTTAGCTAAATTATCCGGAGAAGTTGCAACACTTGTTTCTGAGCTAACAGGAATGGAACGGGTTGCTTTTGCAAATACAGGAACAGAAGCGATTTCTTTTGCAATGCGTTTAGCACGTGCTGCGACTGGAAAAAATAAAATAGTATTGTTTTCGGGATCTTATCACGGACATATAGAGACTGTTTTGGGGATGCAAGGAGATAATGGAGTTAAACCGATGGTTCCAGGGGTGACAGAGAATATGGTCAAGGATTTGATTGTAATGAATTATACAGATCCTGATGTTTTAGAACAGGTTAGAGCATATGCAGATGATTTGGCAGGTATTATGGTAGAGCCAGTACGAAGTCGTTTCCCTGATTCTCAACCAGTAGCATTATTAAAGCAGTTAAAAGAGCTTACCTTAGAATTGGATATTCCTTTACTATTTGATGAGATGATTACAGGTTTTAGAATCATGCCTGGAGGAGCTCAGGAGTATTTTGGAATTAAAGCAGACATTGCTACCTATGGAAAAATAGCAGGAGGAGGTATGCCAATAGGTATTGTAGCTGGATCTAGAAGATATATTGATATTGTAGATGGAGGAGATTGGAAATATGGGGATGATTCTTATCCAAAAATTCCTAAAACATTAGTAGCAGGAACATTTACAAGACATCCTTTAACGATGGCTTCTGCAAAAGCAGTACTTACACGTATTAAAGAGATAGGAAGTAAAGAATATAATGCACTAAACGAAAGAACAGATAGTTTAATGAAACGCTTGAACACATTTTTCAAGCAAGAATCTCTTCCACTAGAGGTTGTTAATTTTGGTTCGTTATTTCGTTTTAAGTTTAAAGAAAACTTTGATTTATTACTTTTTCATCTTATTCAGAAAGGAATCTATGCATGGGCTCCAAATAATCTTTATATAACATTTGCACATACAGATGATGACATTGATGCTATATATAAAGCTATTTGCGAGAGTGCTTATGCTGTTCATAAACTAGATACCATAGAGGATGTTACATCATCGACCACTACAGAAGTAGTTGTAGGTATTTCTAAATCAGAAGCTACACTAGCTCAGCAACAATTATTCTTGTTAGATCAAATCGATACAGAGAAATCGTTGGCATACATTCTTTCATTAAGTATAAAAATGAAAGGAGATATAAATGTTAAGGTTTTAGACGAAGCTTTAGATCATTTACTGAAACAACATAATATATTACAAAGTAGGTTTTCTGATGATGGTAAATATTTGATCTATGATAGATCAATTTCTATATCCATACAAAAAATTGATTTCTCGACTGAGACTACACAACAGCATAAGGAAGATAAGTATGGCGAATTCATACAACAGGATTTAGAGACTCCATTCTCTTTTACTAAAGGACCATTAGTTAGAGTACACCTTATAAAATTTGCAGAAGAAGAACACGTGTTACATGTATCGATGCATCATAGTATTGCTGATGGGTGGTCATGTTCTTTATTTTTAAGATCACTTACAGAAAACTATAATCAGATTCTTGATGGTCAGCATATTGATACACAAGTAAAAGTGCAATTTTCAGACTATGTAACTTGGTTAAATCAACAAAAAGAAAGTAGTATCTGGAAAGAGTATGAGGAGTATTTTAGAACGCAGTTTATTGATAAACCATTACGTACAGAATTACCTTTTGATAAGGAGATATCAGAGGATAGTATGATAGGGAGTTCTACAGTAGTACGGATTTCAGAAGAAGAAACTAAGGGGTTAAAGCAATGGAGTGGCGAAAAGGGACTGACACTTTTTATGACTTTTTTATCTGCTTTTGAAATTTTGATGTTTAAGTTGTGTCAGCAAAAAGAGATGGTGATAGGAATTCCTGTTGGAGGACGTTCTATGTTAGATTCAGACAATTCTATAGGCTATTTTTCACATATTATGCCTTTGGCATCAAATTATGACGCAAACCAATCTATATCAGAATATCTAAAAATACTGAAAGGTAGACTATTTGATGCTTATGATTACCAAGAGTATCCTTATGCAGATTTAATGATATTACTCCAAAAAGAAAGAAAGATAACATCAGAAGAGTTTATCAATGTAGTATTTAATTTTGATGTCAATGTAGGGGCTATTGAAATGAACGGTATACAACAATTGGAACTAGAAGAAAATAATCCATTATATAACACTTTTGATATTAATTTTAGTGTTATTGAAGATACTACAGGGGAATTAATAATAAGTTTAAATCATCGCCAATCTGCATTGAGTAATGATGTGGCTAATGAATTCTTAAAATGTTTTAAACATGTATTAAACCAAATAATAGCTAAACCAACGTTATTATTGAATAATGTAGAGGTGATATCTGAGTCTCAAAAACAAGAATTAAGAACAATAAACTCTGTTGAGGTTGAGTATCCTAAGGATAAGACGATTATTGATCTATTTAGGGAGCAAGTTAAGAGTACTCCTAATGCTGTAGCAATTGTTTTTGAAGGAGAAGAATTGACATATAAAATGTTGGACCAACGTTCTAATCAGTTAGCACGTTATTTACAGGATAAAGGTGTACAAAAAGAAGATTTAGTAGGAATATGTCTAGAGCGTTCATTAGAGATGATTATTGGGATCTTAGGAATTCTAAAAGCTAGTGGAGCTTACGTTCCTATTGATCCAGTGTACCCTAAAGATCGTATAGAGTATATAGTAGAGGATTCTAAAGTGTCTTTAGTATTGAGTACTAAAAAAAGTAGATTTGTTTTAGAAGGAAATTCGAATCTGACTATCGTATCATTAGACAGCGATTGGAGTGCTATTGCTAAAAAATCTAAAACAAAACTTAAAAGAAGTGTTTTTCCAGAGGACTTAGCGTATGTTATTTATACATCAGGAAGTACAGGAAAACCAAAAGGAGTTTTATTAACACATCTTAATGTAGTTCGATTATTTAAGCACGAGGGTTGCCTATACGATTTTAATGAAAATGATGTATGGACAATGTTCCATTCATTTTGTTTTGATTTTTCAGTATGGGAGCTGTACGGAGCTTTATTTTATGGAGGTCGCTTAGTTATTGTACCTGAGTCTATTACTAAAGATGCACACTCATTTAAAGACCTATTGATAAAGGAAGGGATTACGGTATTAAATCAGACACCTAGTTCTTTTTATACACTACAAGAAGAATTCTTTTTAACTGAATCAGATACATCACTTCGTTATATCATATTTGGAGGAGAAGCATTGAATCCGTCTTATTTAAAGAAATGGAAAGATAACTATCCATCAAGTAAGTTAATAAACATGTATGGTATTACAGAAACTACTGTACATGTTACCTATAAAGAAATTACAGAAGCTGACACTCTTCATACAACAAGTACTATAGGTACTGCTATACCAACATTAAATTGTTACATACTAGGTGATGATCTACAACTATTACCTGTTGGAGTTGTTGGAGAATTATGTGTATCAGGGCTAGGTTTAGCCCGAGGGTATTTAAATCGAGAACAACTGACGCAAGAGAAATTTATATCAAATCCATTTGATAATGACCCAGAATCTCGTTTATACCTTTCAGGAGATTTAGGTAGATGGCTACCAGATGGTACTATAGAATTTGTAGGAAGAAAAGATGATCAGGTAAAGATTCGTGGATATCGAATAGAATTAGGAGAGATAGAAAGTGTTTTATCAACACATGTTGATATTCAGCATTGCTGTGTTTTAGCCAAAAAAGATACTCAAGGTGTTAATCGATTAATAGGGTATGTTGTACTAGATGGAATTATAGAGAAGGAAAATTTACAAGAACATCTACGATTAAAATTGCCAGATTATATGATACCTGCAATATGGGTTGAGTTAGATCATATGCCTTTGACCAGTAATGGAAAAATTAATAAAAGATCATTACCAGACCCAAATATGTCTTCTCTTTCTAGTCAGAAATATATTGCTCCTAGAAACGATATAGAAGAAAAATTAGCTATTATTTGGCAAGAAGTATTAGATATAAGCCAAGTAGGTATTCATGATAATTTCTTTGAGTTGGGTGGTCATTCTTTACTAGCTACTCGTTTAGTTTCTTTAATTCGTAGAGATTTAGAGATAGAGATTACCATAAAAGATGTTTTTACACATGTTACGATAGCTACTTTAGGACTTCATTTATCATCTCAGTTAGAAAAAATAATAGTACCAACTATAGTTGCTCAAGAAAAACAAGAAACTATTCCATTATCGTTTAGTCAAGAGCGTTTATGGTTTCTAGATCAGTTACAGGGTAGTAGTTTAGAGTATCATATTTCAGGTGGTTTACGTTTAGAAGGTGATTTAGATAGTGTTATTTTAGAAGAATCATTGAGAACTATAGTTGATCGTCATGAGATATTGCGTACTGTAATTTATTCAGAAAATGGAGTTGGATATCAGAAGGTTATTTCTTCGGATAATTGGAAATTAACCAAATCTAAAGTAGAAAATCATTCGAATATAGAGGAAACGATTTCTTCATTTATGGATATTCCTTTTGATTTATCTACGGACTACATGTTTCGAGCATGTTTATACGATTTGGGCACCAATGAATATATACTTGCTGTGGTTTTTCATCATATTTCTAGTGATGGTTGGTCTAATAGTATTTTGATGTCAGAATTAGTAGAACTATATAGTGCTAATTTAGAAAACCGTTTAGTTACTCTACCAGAATTATATTTACAGTACTCAGATTATGCCTTATGGCAACGAGAATATATTAATGGAGCTGTTTTAGAAGATCAATTATCGTATTGGGATACTAAATTAAGAGATGTTACTTCACTATCCTTACCTACAGATTATGCGCGCCCTTCTGTTCAGAGTACTGAAGGAGCTACGATATATTTTAAGTTAGAAAAAGAATTAACAGATAAATTGGTTGCTCTTGCTCAATCAGAAGACGCTACCTTATTTATGGTTTTATTGGCTGGATTTAAGATTTTATTATCTCGATATAGTAGTCAAGAAGATATTTGTGTAGGAACTTCTATCGCCAATAGAACCCAATCTGAGGTAGAAGGGATGATTGGTTTTTTTGTAAATACATTAGCATTACGTACTGATCTAAGTAACACTAGTTTTCAAGAGATTTTAGATCGTGTTAAAGAAACTACACTGGAGAGTTATGATTATCAGTTAGCTCCATTTGAGAAAGTTGTAGATCGTGTCGTTGATAATCGTGATATGAGTATGACCCCACTATTTCAAGTGATGTTTACCTTACAAAATACTCCAGAAAAGAATGATGCGATATTATCAGGATTACAAGTATCTCCTTATCAATATACCAGTAATACTTCACAGTTTGATTTAAACTTAACAGCAGAAGAAACTACTTCAGGGATTGTTTTGGATATGGAGTATTGTACAGATTTATTTAATGAATCTACTATCCTACGTATGTTGAATCACTATAAGAAGTTATTAGAAGATATTGTTAAAGATACTTCTAAGAATATTGCTTCATTGTCAATGTTGACATCAGAAGATGAGCATAAATTGATATATGATTTTAATGATACCGTAGTTGATTATCCATTGGATAAAAATGTTATAGATTTATTTAAAAAACAAGCTCATAGTACTCCAGATGCTATTGCTGTACTATATGGGGATCAGCAATTAACATATAGACAACTCGATGAAAAATCAAATCAATTAGCTCATTACTTATGTGAGAAAGGAGTTAAGGAAGATGCTTTGGTAGGAATTTGCTTAGATCGTTCAATATCCATGCTAGTTGGTGTTTTGGGTATTTTAAAATCAGGAGGCGCTTATGTTCCTATTAAACCTGATTATCCAGAAGCTCGTATTTCTCATATTTTATCAGATACAGGTTTAGATATTATACTTACAGATGTTTTAAGTACGTCTGTTTTATCATCTTTTATCTCTCTTCATCAAGTTGTTTTAGATGAAGACAATTCAATATATGATTCGTATCCAACAGTGTCATTGGATAATGTTATCTCTAGCGATTCATTAAGTTATGTAATTTATACTTCAGGTAGTACTGGTGTTCCTAAGGGAGCTATGATTGAGCATAGAGGCTTATTGAATCACCTTTTGATTATGGTTGATGAGTTAGAGATGGACTCTAGTAGTGTTGTAGCATTTACAGCACCATTTACTTTTGATATTTCAGTATGGCAATTATTGAGTGCCTTATTATGTGGAGGACGTATTGCAATGTATAGTGAGCATCAGATTATGGACGCCACGGTTTTACAGAGTTGTTTATATGATGATAATGTTACCATTTTACAATTGGTTCCCTCATACGTCTCAGAGCTACTTACAGTAGAATCGAATAAAGATTTATCACAGCTACATCATTTTCTAGTTACTGGAGAAGCCACCCAACACTCATTATTATCACGATGGTTTTCGAGATATCCAAATATTCCAGTAGTAAATGCTTATGGTCCTGCAGAGGCGGCTGATGATGTGAGTCTTCATATTATGAAAGATATACCAAAGGGATCAGTTATTCCTATAGGAAAACCAGTATCTAATATGCAGATCTATGTTGTAGACGCTTTTGGTAATTTATGCCCAGAAGGTGCAGTTGGAGAGTTGTGGGTTAGTGGAGTAGGAGTAGGTCGAGGATATATAAACGATCCAGAGAAGACAGCTCATAGTTTTATAGAAAATCCATTTACTGATACTTTATATAAAGTATATAAGACAGGAGATTTAGGGCGTTGGTTATCTGACGGAACTTTAGAATTTATAGGAAGAGCAGATGATCAGGTAAAGATTCATGGATATCGTATAGAATTAGGAGAAATAGAAAATGTTTTATCATCTCACTCTATAATTGATAGCTGTTGTGTTTTAGCAATACCAGATAACTCTGAAACAAATCGTTTAGTTGGTTATGTTGTCACTAAAGAGGACGTAGATAAGAAAAACCTTCAAGATCATTTAAGTTCTAGACTTCCAGAATATATGGTTCCAGGAATATGGGTAGAATTAGATAGTATGCCATTAACTAGTAACGGTAAGATTGATAAAAAATCATTACCAGATCCAGATAATAATTCTCTGTCTAATGATGGTTATGTAGGCGCTAGAAATGATATTGAAGAAAAATTAATTTCTATTTGGGAAGAGTTATTAGATTTAGATCAAGTAGGGGTCTATGATAACTTTTTTGAACTAGGGGGACATTCTTTATTAGCGACTCGCTTGATTTCTATGATCCGTAAAGAGTTAGATGTAGAGATTGAGATAGGAGATATTTTTGTGTATAGTACAGTTTCGGATTTAGGAAATTACTTGTCAACACAATCAGAAAATGCTTTATTACCTGTTATAACCGTTCAGAACCGATTAGAAAAAATTCCATTATCATTTAGTCAGGAACGTTTATGGTTTTTGGATCAGTTACAAGGCAGTTTAGAATATCATATGCTTATTGTATTGCGATTAAGTGGTGATTTAAACATTCCTGTTTTAGAAACTTCTTTTAAAACTATAGTTGATCGCCATGAAGTGTTGCGAACAGTACTACACTCAGAAGATGGTATTGGTTATCAAAAAGTAATTTCGCCAGAAAACTGGAAATTACATACGATTAGTTTAGAATCTGTGGATACTATAGAGGAAGAACTTTCTTCTTTCTTGAGCGCTCCTTTTGATTTATCAAGCGATTATATGTTTCGTGCTTGTTTATATGATTTAGGTGATGAGAATTATATGTTAGCAGGGGCTCTTCATCATATTGCTAGTGATGGTTGGTCAGAAAGAATATTAGTTTCAGAGTTTATGGAACTATATAACGCTTTACAAGAAAATCGAGAAATAATTCTTCCAGAATTGCCATTACAATATGCTGATTATGCCATTTGGCAGCGAGAGTATGTAGAAGGAATTGTTTTAGAAGATCAGTTATCATATTGGGAGAATAAATTAAAAGGAGTACCCCCCTTATCATTACCTACGGATTATGTACGTCCTTCTATTCAGAGTATAGAAGGGGCTAGTACTAAATTTCAATTAGAAAAAGAATTAAGTAATGCTCTTATTCAATTAAGTAAAGAAGAAGGAGTAACTCTATTTATGGTATTGCTATCTGCTTTTAAAATTCTATTATCTCGTTATAGTAACCAAGATGATATTTGTGTAGGTATTCCCATTGCTAATAGAACACAATCAGATATAGAGAGTATAATTGGTTTCTTTGTAAACACACTTGCATTGCGTAGTGATTTAGGAGGTAATCCGAATTTTAGAGAAGTTTTACATCGCGTAAAAGAAACAACCTTAGGAGGTCATAATCACCAATTAGTTCCATTCGAGAAAGTTGTTGATCGAGTTGTAGATACTAGAGATATGAGTATGACACCTCTATTTCAGATAATGTTTGATTTACAAGATACCTCAGAAGATAATGAAATAATGCTAAACAAATTAGTATTATCTGATTATGATTATAAGGTAAAAACATCTCAATTTGACCTTAGTTTAATTGCAAAAGAAACGGAGACAGGTATTTCTTTAGAAATGGAGTATTGTACTGCTTTATTTGAAGAAGATACAATCAATCGTATGCTATTACACTATAAAGAGTTGTTAAATAGTATTATAAAAAATAACACTCAACCAATGAGTGATCTATCGATGTTAACGATAGAGGAAGAAACTAAAGTGGTATACACTTTTAATGATACATCTGTTTCTTACCCTACAGATAAAACGGTATTAGATTTTTTTGAAGAACAGGCTAAAAAAACTCCGGATGCGATAGCAGTAGTTTTCGAAAAAGAAAAGTTAAGTTATAGAAAACTGGATGAGAAAGCTAATCAGTTGGCACACTATTTACAGCAACAAGGTGTAATACCAAACAGTTTAGTAGGGATCTGTCTAGAGCGTAGTCTAGAAACACTAATAGGAGTTCTAGGAGTCTTAAAATCAGGAGGAGCATATGTGCCAATAGATTCTAATTATCCTGAAGATAGAATAGAATATATGCTATCTGATACTAGATTAGATGTGATTTTAACACAATCCTCATTAAAAAGGTTTTTTGATCATAGAAAAGAGATTCAACTAATTTATTTGGATAAAAAACAATATATATCAAATCCGATATCCAAACCATTAGTTGAAATCACACCTGCTAATTTAGCCTATATCATTTATACTTCTGGATCTACAGGAAGACCTAAAGGAGTAATGGTTTCTCATTATAACCTTTTAAATGTAGCCTTATTTTGGAGAGCTAATTATAAGTTAGATAGTAGTACAAGGTTGTTACAAATGGCAAGCTTTTCTTTTGATGTTTTTTCTGGAGATTTTTGTAGAGCTCTACTGTTTGGAGGGCAATTAATCTTAAATTCTGTTTATGACTATGATTTACACAAACTTTATAAATTAATTAAGCAACATCAAATTAATATTCTAGAGTTTACTCCAGGAGTTATAATTCCTTTAATGAATTATATCTATCAAGAGAATTTAGAAATACCATCATTGAAACTACTTATTTTAGGGTCTGATACACTTCCTATAAGTGACTCTTTAAACTTAAGAGATAGGTTTGGTGATAAGATTAGAATACTGAATAGTTATGGAGCTACAGAAGCAACTATTGATACCTCTTATTTTGAATTCTCTGACTTTTCTAAAACACCTAATATAAGTAATGTACCTATTGGTAAACCTATTTCAAATACTCAAGTTTATATACTAGATAATTATAAAAACGTATTACCAATCGGTATTATTGGTGAATTATGCATAGGCGGATCAGGAGTTGCCATAGGTTATCTAAACAAGGAAGAGCTAACTAGCCAGAAATTTATACCTAACCCTTTTAAGGAAGGGGAAAGAATTTATAAAACAGGCGATTTAGCACGTTGGTTGCCAAATGGTAATTTAGAACTTATCGGAAGAAAAGATAATCAAGTTAAAATCCGAGGGTATCGTATTGAATTAGGGGAGATTGAAAATACTTTATTAGAAGCAGAAGAAGTAGTTCAATGTTGTGTTTTGGCAAAAGAAGATGCTAATGGTAATAAGCATCTTGTAGGATATACTGTATTAGACGGAGATTTAAATAAAGGGGCTATACAAAAACATTTAAAGCTAAGTTTGCCAGAGTATATGGTTCCTAAGCTTTGGGTCACTTTAGAAGCTATGCCATTAACCAGTAATGGTAAGATTGATAAGAAAGCTTTACCAGATCCAAATATGTTAGAGTTATCCACTCAGGAATATATAGCCCCAAGAAATGAGACTGAACTACAATTGTCGATTATTTGGCAAGAACTACTAGGATTAGATCAGGTGGGTGTGTATGATGATTTCTTTGAATTGGGCGGTCATTCGTTATTAGCGACTCGTTTGGTTTCTATGATTCGTAAAGAATTGAATGTAGAAATTGAGATAAGAGATGTTTTTTCTTATAATACGATTTCAGAATTAGGGCTTCATTTATTTACATCAGAAAGTGCCTTATTACCAGCTATTGTTGCTCAAGATCGTCCAGATAGGATTCCATTATCCTTTAGTCAGGAGCGTTTATGGTTTTTAGATCAGTTACAGGGCAGTTTAGAATATCATATGCTTATTGTTTTACGATTAGAAGGAGATTTAAATGTTACTGCTTTAGAAACCTCTTTTCAAACTATAGTTGATCGTCATGAAGTATTACGTACAGTTATTTATTCAGATGATGGTATTGGGTATCAAAAGGTGATTCCATCTGAAGAGTGGCAATTATCAAAAGCTAAGTTAGAATCCGAAGAAAATCTAGAAAGAGAGCTTTCTTCCTTTTTGAATATTCCTTTTGATTTATCGAAGGATTATATGTTTCGAGCATGTTTATATGATTTAGGAGATAATAACTATGTACTAGGTGGAGCTATTCACCATATTGCTAGTGATGGTTGGTCAGAGAGGGTATTGGTATCAGAATTTATGGAGCTATATAATGCTTTACAAGAGGATCGAGAGGCAAATCTACCTAAATTAT
>NZ_AVQK01000024.1 GCF_001401755.1 Aquimarina longa SW024 | reverse complement strand
AATTCTAACATCAGAACTAAATAATGTGTTGATTTTTAAAAAGATAGAATGCTAAGATAGAAAAAAAAATAAAATATCAGGTGTTTTTTTTATGCTTAATTAATATAACAACCATTTTTTCTTAACTATACTATATAATACTAAATCTTCTTAACATGAATATTATTTTTTTATATGATTAAGATTCGTTGTAGTGGACCATTTATTTATTGCATCATAAAAACTAAAATCCAATGCTGTTTTTTGATCTTTTAGAATACTTGACTGAAAACTACGTTGTAATATATCTTCTATCCAATAATCTTCTTCTATATTAATAGGGTCATATTCTTTTTTTAGTGAGATTTTAAAAAGTTTTGCTGTATTATTATACCAGAAAGCTCTCCATCCACTTCGATATTCTTTTACAAGTTTAAACATAGTCTTCCCTGTTTGGCGATGAATTAACTTAACTAATATTTGCCCTTCTGTACGTGTCAATTTTTTAAGTTCTTTTGTAAACTCTTCTTCCATATACTTTTGAAGAATTTTTATGTATTTCTTTTTGGATCTTTTAGAGGTTATTCCTTCTAACCTTTCATTAAGAGTTGTTAGTCTATCAGATGCTAACTTTGCATAAGGGTATACTTTACGAGTTTTTCTTCTAAGAATAAGATATTTCCGTCTAGCTAAATTATCTTTAAATTTTAGTTTCCCTAAAATAATTACTTCATCTAAATCTATTGCCTCATGGGGAATTGTATCTCCATCTATAATATAATATTGTACATATCCTGTAGTATCTACTCCAGAACTATCAATATTTTTCTGAGCATACATTTGAATTGTAGTTATTAATAACAATATCCATAAAAGTTGTTTCGACATATTAACTATATAAGACCTCCAAAATTAACAATTAACCATTTGTAAACTGTAAAATAAATGTGAATATTGTTATTTTAGCAATAAACTTAATACAATGGCAAAAAAAAGCATTCTAAATAAAAAGTCGCTGACTTTTCTTGAAAAATATTTAAACAACGCTGCTCCTACTGGTTATGAATGGGAAGGGCAAAAAATATGGATGGATTACCTAAAACCTTATGTAGATGAATTCATCACAGATACATATGGAACCGCTGTTGGAGTAATCAATCCACAAGCTAAATATAAAGTAGTTATAGAGGGACATGCTGATGAAATCTCATGGTATGTAAACTATATTACAGATAACGGACTTATTTATGTTATTAGAAATGGTGGTAGTGATCACCAAATTGCTACTTCTAAACGTGTTAACATTCATACTAAAGATGGTATTGTCGAGGGTGTTTTTGGATGGCCAGCTATACATACGAGAAAAAATGGCAAAGAACCTGCTCCTACTCTAGAAAACATTTGTATTGATGTAGGATGTACTACAAAAGAAGAAGTTTTAAAACTTGGTGTGCATGTAGGATGTGTGATTACATATCCTGATGAGTTTTTTATTTTGAACAATGACAAATTTGTTTGTAGAGCTTTAGACAATCGTATGGGAGGGTTTATGATTGCTGAAGTAGCTCGTTTACTGAGTGAAAACAAAGACAAGCTTCCTTTTGGATTATATATTACTAATTCTGTACAAGAAGAAATTGGTTTAAGAGGTGCAGAAATGATAACGCATACCATTAAACCTGATGTAGCTATTGTTACTGATGTATGTCATGATACCACCACTCCTATGATTGAAAAGAAAACTCAAGGAGAAACAAAAATTGGAGATGGTCCTGTGATTTCTTATGCGCCTGCTGTACAGAATAAACTTAGGGAACTCCTTATTGACACTGCTGAGGATAAAAAAATACCTTTTCAACGTATGGCATCTAGCAGAATGACAGGAACAGATACTGATGCTTTTGCTTATAGTAATGGAGGTGTAGCGTCTGCTTTAATCTCTTTACCTCTACGATATATGCATACTACTGTAGAGATGGTACATAGGGATGATGTTGAAAATGTTATCAAATTAATCTATGAAAGTCTTCTTACTATTAAGGAAGGTGAAACTTTTAGTTATTTTGATGAGTAACTAATTATTATTTTTATCATTAAAAAAATTAAACCCATAAAATTATGGGTTTAATTTTTTCTTAGAACCTATTTTCTAACTCTAAAAACCATGCTTTAATTTACATCATATCATTAACATACAAGGTTTCCTTAGAAACAATTGATTCTTATTTAGATCTCCATATAAAATATCTAAATGAACAATATGAGCTTCAAAACTTTATAGCTTCTGGGAGAAAAACTCCTAGAACAGGTGGTATAATTTTATCTAAAATCTCTGAGAAAAATGAATTATTAAAAATTTTAGATAAAGATCCTTTTAAAATAAACGGCTTAGCAGATTATGATATCACTGAGTTCATTCCTAATAAAACCTGTGAAGAGTTAAAGTTTTTAATGGAATAAGACCTTTTTTAGAATAATCATATCATGAATATAGAAAAGGTGGCTAAGTTTTTAGCCACCTTTTTAAATTCAAAAAATTTATAATGCGGTATCCATTATTTCCTGAACTACATCAGGATTTAGCAGTGTAGATGTGTCTCCTAAATTAGAAGTATCTTTTGAAGCAATTTTTCTTAAAATTCTTCTCATTATCTTACCACTTCTTGTTTTAGGTAAACCATTTACAAATTGTACTTTATCTGGTTTTGCAATCGCTCCTATAGTTTTAGCAACCTGCCCTCTTATTTCAGCAATCAGGGCATCGTCACCTTTTTTATCTTCGTGTAACGTTACATACGCATATAATGCTGTTCCTTTTATATCATGAGGAAAACCTACAATAGCTGATTCTGCTACTGCTAGATGTTCATTAATTGCATTTTCTATTGGAGCTGTACCAAGGTTATGACCTGAGACAATAACTACATCATCCACTCTACCGGTAATTCTGTAGTTGCCTGTAGCATCTCTATAAGCTCCATCTCCGGTAAAGTATTTATCTTCATATGCAGAAAAATAAACTTCTTTATAACGTTGATGGTCTCCATAGATTGTTCTTGCCATAGATGGCCAAGGGAATTTAATTGCTAAACGCCCTTCTGACTGTTGGGATCTAAATTCTATTTCATTTCCATTTTCATCCATCAAGACCGGTTGAATCCCTGGTAGTGGTAGTGTAGCAAATGTTGGTCGTGTTGGTGTGATCCCTGCTAATGGAGAGATCATAATACCTCCTGTTTCTGTTTGCCACCAAGTATCTACGATAGGAGAGGTTCCTTTACCTATATTATCATTATACCAATGCCAAGCTTCTTCATTAATCGGTTCTCCTACAGATCCTAAAACTTTTATGGATGATAAATCATGCTGCTCTACTAAGTCTAATGATTGTTTTGCTAATGCTCTAATTGCTGTTGGTGCGGTATAAAACTGTGTTACATTAAGTTTATCACAAATCTCCCAAAAACGACCATAATCCGGATAACTTGGTACTCCTTCGAACATTACTGTTGTAGCTCCCATTGCTAATGGGCCATATACAATATATGAATGTCCAGTAATCCATCCTATATCAGCTGTACACCAATATACATCTCCATCATATTTCCTTTGTGGTATTGTATTTGTTGGTGCAAAATGATCACATTGAAAAACGTTAGCAAAAGTATAAGCAGTATATACCATATACCCTCCTATAGTGTGGACCATACCTTTTGGTTTTCCTGTAGAACCAGAAGTATATAAAATAAATAACATATCCTCAGCATCCATTATTTCTGCAGGACATTCTTTTTCTACTTTTTGTAGTTCATCATACCAAAATTTATCTCTTCCTTCTTGCATTGGCGTTGGTTCTACTGTTCTTCTATACACAATCACTGTTTCTATAGAAGGAGTAGTTTTTAACGCCTCATCACACATTTCTTTCAATTTAACAGCCTTAGTACCTCTATATACTTCATTGGCTGTAATCAACATTTTACATTGTGAATCATTAATACGACTAGCAATAGCAGTACTAGAAAACCCTGCAAATACAATAGAATGGACTGCTCCTATGCGTGCACATGCAAGCATTGCAATAGCTAACTCCGGAATCATAGGCATATAAAGACAGACACGGTCTCCTTTTTTAATACCATTATTTTTTAAAACATTAGCAAAATGAGATACTTTTACAAAAAGTTGTCTGTAAGTAATATGCCGAGATTCTTCATCTGGATCGTTAGGTTCCCAGATAATAGCCGTTTTATTTCCTAATTTATCTAGATGTCTATCTAGACAATTTTCTGTTATATTTAATTTTCCTCCTTCAAACCACTTTACTTCTGGTTTTTTAAAATCCCATTGTAGTGTTTTATCCCATCTTTTATGCCAATGAAATTTTTCTGCAATAGCGTCCCAGAATTTTTCAGGATTTGATATACTTTCCTGATAAGCTTCTTTATATTCTGCAAAAGAACGAAGTTGAAGCGTGTCTCTTATTTCCATGATTTGTGATTTTGTAATTTTCGGTGTATTAAATTCTTTTAAAACATCTCATCGACAAAAAAATCTCGACGAGTAACTACTATTTAGGTGTAAACAACCTTATTTTATTTTTTTTCGTGATTTATTAACTTTTTTTATATCATAAGTTCATTAATTTCAGCCATAACTTTCTTTATCGAAAATGGTTTTGTTAAATACTTATCTACTCCCATTGCCAGCCCTTTTTCGATATCTGATCCTTTATTTTTTGCAGTCAAGAATATTACTTTACTATTTTTAGTAGTATCATTTTTTCTTATGTACTCTAAAGTTTGATATCCATCTATATTAGGCATCATGATATCTAAAAGAATTACATCTGGCACTTTTGATTTTAATATTTCTATGGCTTCTGCTCCATCACGGGCTATAAAAACTTCAAAATTATTTTTTTTAAATGTATATTCTAAAGACATCACTATATTAGGTTCATCATCAACTATTAATATCTTCTTTTTACTCAAAATTGTTTTTTTATATTATATATATTCTTATTCAGGGATTTCTATACTAAAACGAGCACCTGTTTTATAATCCTTATCTACCCATATCCGACCATTATGCCCTTCTATAATTTGTTTACTTATTGCTAAACCAAAACCACTTCCTACTGGTTTTTTTACATTCTGGTTTTTAGACTGGTAAAATTTATCAAAAATATACTTAATATCCTCTTCCAAGATACCTTTTCCATTATCTTCAATATTGATTTTTATATAATTTTCAATTTTTTCTAAAGTTATTTTTACTATTCCTTTTTTCTCTTCTACAAATTTAATAGCGTTAGAGAGTACATTTATCAATACCTGAAGAATCCTATCTTCATCATATAACGCTGTATATGATTTCTGAGGTTTTGATATTATAATTTTTATATTCTTTTTCTCTGCAATTGTATGTACTCCAGATATTGCTTTTTCTATCGTATCACTCAGATTATTTGTTTTCTTATCCAAAACTTCTCTACCTGATGCTAGCTTTTCTAAATCTAAGATATTATGAATCAATTTAGCTAAACGTTCTGAATCATCTAGAATGTTCGTTAAAAATTGCATTTTTAGGGCTTCTGACATATCAATATTATCTAATAAAACCTCTGATGCTGCTCTAATTGATGTTGTAGGCGTTTTTAACTCATGTGCTACTGTGTCTAAGAATTCATCTTTTAATTTATCTTGAAGTTTTAATTTTTCTGTTAATAGAATTAACTCTTCTGATTTTTGTTTTAGAAACTTATTGCTAGAAATTGTCTTTTTATTTTCTTCTAAAATCTCTAATACTTCTATTAAGGTAACTGGTTGCTCATCTACTACACTTGCTATTAAAATTCTGGACGAAGCGCTACCGATACTTCCTGTTAATAATTTCTCAGAAAAATTGATCAATCTTGCATCTGCTTTTTTGTCATTCTTAGAAAGATCATATTTTAGATAAAATAAATCTAAAGCTCGTTCTGTACGTTCTTCTCCTAAAAAACGATTTAGAACATTTCTTATATCAGATACATAAGCTTCTCCTTTCCAAACAAAAGCATTTTCTTGTAATGAATTATAGTTACTGTTTACAAACATTTCTCCATAATTACGTTCTCTATAATTACCTTTAAAAGAAAGAGATACATAAAGGTATACTATTACATTAAAAAGCATACTCCAAAAAAATGCATGTGTTACTGGATTTAGAAAATCTATCCCAAACAAAGCATATGGCCTTAAAAGTGTTAGATTAAATGGTCCGAAAACAATAAAATTCATATTACCAAAAATTGTATCTAATACAAATGGTAAAACAAGAGTGTATGTGGTGATTAATGCTCCTGTGATTATTCCCATTTTAGCTGCAAAAGATGACCCTCTGTTCCAAAACAATCCTATAAAAAAAGAGGGGGCTAACTGCGCTATAACAACAAAAGATAATTGACCTATTGAAAATAATGATAATTCTATATTAAAATTAATATAGAAAAAGTAGGCTCCTAGTATTAAACAAAAAATAGCTGTCCTACGAATATTCTTAATGTAATTAGCATTTCGATCAGGGTGACTTTTGCTAAATTTATCTAAAAAACCATAAGGGATTATTAAGTTATTACTAAGCATAGTAGATAATGCTAATGTAGAAACTATTACCATAGAAATAGCTGCAGAAAAACCACCTAAAAACACTAGAGTTGCCAAGAAAATATCTCCGTTTTGTAAGGGAAGAAGTAATGAATAATAGTCTGGATTTGCTAGATTGGCTAAGCGCAATTTCCCCCCCCAAGCTATAAAAACAACAAATATATTAAACAGTAAAAGATATAAAGGAAATAACCAAATTGCTTTTTTGAGATGTTTTTGATTTGTGTTTTCTATTACTGAAACATGAAATTGTCTTGGCAATAAAAAAATAGCCAAAAAAGATAAGGCTATCATAAAATACCAGTTGATACCAGACTCTAAACTATCGAATGTGGTTAAAGATTCAAAATCTTCGGTAATCGATATCTGGTTATAAATATCTAGAGTACCGTCAAAAAGAAAATAAGAAACATATATCCCTACTCCCAAGAAAAAAACAAGCTTAATTACAGATTCTACTGCCACAGAAAAAATGATTCCTTGTCTGCGCTGTGTTGCATCTGTTGTTCTTGTTCCAAAAAATGCAGCAAATACTGCTAATAAGAATGCTGTATAAAATGTAGAGTCTTGAAAAATAGTACTTGAGGAATTAATAGGGTTTTTAGAAATTATTCCAAAGGTTTCTGAAACAGCTTTAAGTTGTAATGAAATATAAGGCACTACTCCTAAAACACATATTACTGTTACTAAAGCTCCCAAAAAACGATCATTACCATATCTAAGTGATATAAAATCGGCAATACTGGATACTTTATGTTGTTTTGATATTTTTATGATTTTTTTTAATACAATAATCCAAATGGGAAAAGCTATTACTGGGCCTAGGTAGGTTGTTAAAAAACTTACTCCAGAAGTTGCTGCGATACCTACACTACCATAGTATGTCCAAGCAGAGCAATATACTGCCAGAGATAATGTGTATACATAGGGATTGTTAACCCATGTTCTTTTTGCCTTTTTCTCTGCCCAAAATGCAACCCCGAATAGGAGTAATAAATATCCTATAATTATGAATATCAATATATAACTATTCATAAAATTTTTTCAATATTATAAGAGAGATTAAAATAGAAGCCGCCCAAATTAGAAATACAAAAAAATATAATATCGGAAATCCGAAAATATTTCCAGAATGATTAAACATAAATATAAGCGGAACATTAAACAGAAAAAGTAACGCTATAGATAATACTACTAATTTTTGTTGATGCCGTTTCTTCATAAGGGTACTATGATTATCTATTTTTTTGAAAGATCGACTTTCTGGTTTCAAAATTTTTAAAACTATTCTACTTAATTTAAACCTCACAGGATTTTGAGTCTTGTGAGGTCTAGGTTATATATCTCATTAATGTGTTGCTTCTCCTGCTCCACTTGGAATTCTTATATTTTCTACTATTTCTTGCACCTCTTCTGGGGGGGCACTTGTAAATTTAGATATCACTAAGGATACCACAAAATTGATTGCCATTGCTACTGCTCCAAATCCTTCGGGAGAGATTCCAAACCACCATTCGCTTGATGGAGGTAGTGTTTCATCAAACCATCCTAGTTTATATTTTATCATATATAATAGCATACATAATATCCCTACAACCATACCTGCAATAGCTCCTTCTTTATTCATTCTCTTATAAAATATCCCTAGTACAATTGCCGGAAAAAAGGATGCTGCTGCTAATCCAAATGCTAAGGCAACTACTGCTGCTACAAATCCTGGAGGGTTGATCCCAAAATATCCTGCTACGCATACTGCGGCTACTGCAGAAAGACGTGCTGCTATTAATTCTCCTTTTTCAGAAATATCTGGTTTGATCATCTTTTTGATTAAATCGTGAGATACTGAAGATGAAATTACTAATAATAATCCAGCTGCAGTAGATAATGCTGCTGCTAATCCTCCTGCTGCTACTAAAGCAATTACCCAATTAGGGAGATTTGCTATTTCTGGATTTGCTAATACCATAATATCTCTATCTACAAAAAGCTCATTTTTGGTAGCTGCATTTACGTTAGTAATTGTACGTTCACCGTATTCTCCTCTATTTTTTCCATCAAAAACTGGTTTGTTCTTATTTCCTTTTACTGAATGACCATTAGCATATTGTACTTGTCCATCTCCATTTTTATCTGTCCAACCTAATAAGCCCGTATCTTCCCAATTCTTAAACCATGTAGGAAGTTCTTCGTATTTTTTATTTTGTACAGATTCTATAAGATTTGTCTTTGCAAAAACAGCTACTGCGGGAGCTGTCGTATACAATATTGCAATCAGTAATAATGCATATCCAGCAGATTTACGAGCATCTTTTACTCTTTTTACAGTAAAAAAACGAACAATTACATGTGGTAATCCTGCTGTTCCTACCATTAATGCTAGCGTTATAGCAAATACATCTAATGTAGATTTTGATCCATCAGTATATGCTGAAAAACCGAGTTCTGTACTTAGCCCATCTAACTTATCTAAAAGATAGGTTCCTGAACCATCTACAATAGTATCTCCAAATCCTAATTGTGGTATTGGATTGCCTGTCATCTGGATAGAAATAAATATTGCTGGAACCATAAATGCAAAAATGAGCACACAGTATTGCGCTACCTGAGTATATGTAATACCCTTCATTCCTCCTAACACCGCATAAAAAAGTACGATAATCATTCCAATGATTACACCTGTATTGATGTCTACTTCTAAAAATCTTGAAAATACAATTCCAACACCTCGCATCTGTCCTGCTACATACGTAAAGGATACTAATAAAGCGCAGAATACAGCTACAGATCTTGCTGTTTTTGAATAATATCTATCTCCTATGAAATCCGGAACTGTAAATTTTCCGAATTTTCTTAAGTATGGAGCTAGTAATAGTGCTAATAACACATATCCTCCTGTCCATCCCATTAGATATACGGCACCATCATAACCTGAAAAGGCTATAATACCTGCCATAGATATAAATGATGCGGCACTCATCCAGTCAGCCGCAGTTGCCATACCGTTAGCCAAGGGGGATACTCCCCCTCCTGCTACATAAAACTCTTTTGTAGAACTGGCTCTAGACCAAATTGCAATACCTATATATAGTGCAAAGGTTATCCCTACCAAAACATAAGTCCAAATTTGAACACTCATACTATTTTTTTTAGTTGTTTATAATTTTAGAAACTGTATTTATTAAATCCAATTCAATCACTTTGTCTATTTTTTTTAATCTTTATCATATCCATATTTTTTATCTAACCTATTCATTATCCGAACGTAGACAAATATTAAAATTACAAATACATAAATCGAACCTTGCTGAGCAAACCAAAACCCTAAAGGAAACCCTCCTATATGAAATTGATTCAATAGATCTTTAAAAAGTATCCCTGCTCCATATGATACCGCAAACCAAATTGCTAATAAAATGAATAAGTACTTTACGTTTTCTTTCCAGTATGCACTGGCTTTTTGTTGTTTTTCTGACATGATTATAAATTTTAGAGATAGATCATTGCTTGTAGGGTTATAAAACTTCTGTCGTCATTATTTCCGTATTTTGTATTTAGATATTCTAGCGTTAGTTTAGAATTATGACCACTGAAATATGCGTTAGCTCCAATACCAAATGTTGCTGCATTGTCATCTATAGCATCTATAGAACGGGTATTAAAAGATGCATAAGGCTGAAACTTCGTTTTTTTATTATCATTAGGGATTATATATCCTACATGGGTATAAATCATGGATCCTGTCTCATAGGTTTGTCCTAAAGTATAATTTTTACCATAATCATTATTTTGATAGGTAGCATATGCTGTAATCACGGAACCGTTTTCTCCTAGAGGTGCATCATAAAAGGCATCTATCGCAAATATTGAAACATCTTCTCCTTTTATGATATTATCCGTATCCATCATTACACTACCTTTGGGATGATAAAAAAATCCTGCTCCAATATTAAATACTTTTTTACTTCCTAAATAGGAGCCTACTTTGTATGGTAAAAAATTAGATTCTTGATCCATAAAATTATAATCAAAATATCCTGCAAAGTTTTTTCCGGAATCCTTAGAACCTAACAATCTTCTACCTGCATATATAGCAGATCCTCCTGCAACAGGAGCTGTTTCTTCTTGAAGATTATTGGTTATAGATTCATTAATAGCTATACGATATTGTAGTTTTCCAAAAGCCCCTTTGGCATAAACTCCTATATGACGGGCAAACTGATCTGATAATCCAATCGTAGCCCAAGATTGTCGATTGTTATCTAATGTCATCATATTTAATGTACTTTGATTATTCAATCGAGAAATACCGTTCCAATAATGTAATCCTCCACCAATTGCATGATTAGAGCTTAAACTATATTGTCCCCAAACTCCATGAAAAAAAAGTTGTGAGCTTTCTTCTTTACCTGTCGGGCTTAGATTATCTGCATTTAAGCTATTTAGCCCAAAATGGGTGAGGATTAAAAAATCTTTATTGATTTGAGAGTACATCAAAATACGAGCTCTACGGATACTAAAATCTGTTTTACTATCTTCTTTGGGTACATTACCTGAGTATTTAGCCCAGAATTGAGCCCAAGAAATTATTCTAAAGTATTTAGAACCATCTTCATTAAGCTTAACCTTAAACCCTCCTTGATAGTCTGGTGATCCTTGTGCAAAGACTGTGTGTGAAATCAAAAAACTACTAAAAAAAAGTAGTAAAATAAGTTTTTTCATAATTTTAAGAATTTGATTTGTAGAAAGTATTTTTACTACTTGCGTAGTGTTGTGCACATCATAAAATTCTAAAAATTATGTTAGCTAATAAAAATCAATATAGTTTTTTGCTAATTGATATAGTTATTCTTTGAAACGTTCCCATTTTATTAGCATAAATTTATCTCCTAGTTCTGTAACTACTACTCCTGCTCCTTTTATATTCATAGGGTTTTGAAAATATTCTCCTAGTTCTGAAGTATTTAATATCTTATATGTAGAATGATATTGCGTATTGTATGGTCTCTTAATATTGTATTTCTTTACCCAATTCATTACACTTACATGTGACACCCCTAATATTCGTTCTATCTCACGATAAGTTAACCCTTCTAGATACAGTTGTAATGCCTTATTAACATAATAGTCGTCTATCTTTTTACCTAGCTTATTTACTGTAAAATAATAATTACAATTCTTACAACGATACCTTTGCTTTTTGTTTATTATTCCGCTTTTTATATATGTATTAGAACCACAATTAGGACAAGAATTAAAATTCATATATAGTATTTTAGCATAAATATATCATTTTAGCAATAAAAAAATAACAATTATTTAGTATATATTATAAATATTTTTAATTTTCAACTCTTTTTTATTAATAAAAACAACTGTATTTTACTAATAAAAAAGAAATATCAAAAAAACACACTAATGGCAGACGAGCTAATTGATATACTTGATGAAGTAGGAAAGTTCACAGGAAAAATAGAGTTAAAATCCGAAGCTCATCGATTAGGGTTGTATCATGCAAGTGTTCATATATGGTTCTATACTAATAAAGGTGAAGTATTATTACAAAAAAGAGCTGATTGTAAAGATACTTACCCTAATTTATGGGATGTGTCTGTTGCTGGACATATTGGAACAGGAGAAACTGTTGAAAGTTCTGCTATTCGAGAAATTAATGAAGAAATTGGTTTATCTGTACCTAAAGATAATTTAAATTTTATAGGAATGTACTTGTCTAAAAAAATACCGAAACCTGATCTTTATGATAATGAATTTCATCATATATACCTTTCACATCTTGATGTTCCGATTACATCACTAATACTTCAAAAAGAAGAGGTTTCTGACTGTACTCTAATACATATCAACCTATTAGAAAAACATCTCTTAGACCCTATCAAGTCTAAGACATATGTTCCTCATGACACAGCATATTATGATTTTATTCATAAGGAAATCATAAATCGATTATAGCAATACTCTTATTAAAACTAACTATTGTAACTTCATCTCTTATTATTTATTTATAATAAATTTGTATTGAAATTTAAAAAACAATAAACAAAAACTATGATCAATTCAAATACTAAAACAATAGAAGCATTAAATATATTATTGGCCGATTATCATATGCATTATCAAAAGCTTAGAAATTTTCATTGGAATATTACAGGATCTCATTTTTTTGAGCTTCATGTAAAGTTTGAAGAATTTTATGAAGATGCCAAGCTAAAGATAGATGAAATTGCTGAAAGAATCTTAACTCTTAGAGGGAACCCTATTAGCAATTTTAGTGTATATTTAGATCTTTCTAATATTAAAGAAGCAAATACAAACCTAAAAGATCATGAAATGGTAACTGCTGTTCTTAAGGATCATGAAATACTTCTAAAACAATTAAAAATTGTAACTGCTACAGCAGAAGATGCTAAAGATGATGGAACATTAGACATTACTGGTACTTATATAGGAGAAATAGAAAAAACAAGTTGGATGCTTAATGCATGGAATCAAAAAAAATAATTATTTTGAAACTTTTTACCCTCATCCTTTTGGCAGCATTATCTATTAGCTGTCAAAAGGTTACAACTTCTCGTTTATCAAAAGTTAATAAGCTCCCAAAAGTTCTTAATGAAATATCTGGAATAACCGTATTACCAAATCATAAGCTATACGCTATAAATGATTCTGGTAATGATAATACACTATTTATTTTAAGCCAGAAAGGAAATATCGAACAACAAGTTAAAATCCCTAATGCTAAAAATATAGATTGGGAAGATCTAGCATATGATAAAAATAATACTATCTATATAGGTGATTTTGGAAACAATAAAAATAAGAGAAAGGATTTAACTATTTATAAAGTTTCTGGGATTTTGACAAATACTATTAATGTTTCTAAAATTGAATTTGTTTTTGAAGATCAAAAAAAATTCCCTCCTAAAAAAAAGAATCTCAATTTTGATGTAGAAGCGTTTATACATCTAAATCATAGTCTATATCTATTTACTAAAAACAGAAGCTCTAAGTCTGAAGGAATAACTAAACTATATAAAGTTTCTGATTCTTCAGGAAAGCATATCGCTAAATTAGTAGGAACATATGAGGTATGTGAGAATAGTTCTGATTGTTTCATTACAGGAGCAGCAATCAACCAATCTCAAAATAAAATTGCACTATTAACACATCAAAATGTAATTTTACTTAGTAATTTTAAAGATGATAATTTATTTAATGGAAGTATTAAAAATTTAAAACTACATCATTATTCACAGAAAGAAGGGATATGTTTTAAAAATGATACTACTCTTTTTATTACTGATGAAAAAACAGGTGATAAAAAAGCATGTTTATACGAATATCAACTTGAATGATTATACCAATCTTCATCCAAAATGGCATATTCATAATTATCAGACCATCCAGACTTAAGAGGTAAAACTTTTCGTTTATGTCCTTCTCTTTTCATTCTTACTTTTTCGAGAACTTTAATAGACCCTATATTCTCAACAGCACATCCTGCTTCTATTCTATGCAAATCAAGGGTTTCAAAACCAAAATGTAAAACTTCTTTTAATGCTTCTGTAGCATATCCTTTTCCCCAGAAACATGGATTTAGTTTATACCAAACTTCTCCAATTTTATATTTAGGGTTTCCTATTTTAATAGCTATCAATCCAATACAGTCTTTTGTTGTTATTGCTTCTATTCTATAGACATATACTTTACGCAACCGGATCAACTCTAACCATTCTTCTAAGATTACTTTAGTTACCTCTATATTTGTTGGAATTCCTAATACATTATATTGATCTACTTCTGGGATAGAATGTAATTGATGAATATCTTGTATATCAGAATCATCAACTAATCTAAGCCTTAATCTTTTGGTACTTATTTCTTTATTAAACATTATATGTATTTAAAAACGTATTCTTTTAACTTGTAATAAATCACATCTTACTTTCAAAGATAAAATAACATATTTTCTAAAAAGACAAAATCTATTATAAAAATGATGTCATACTTTTCATTTATTATGAAAAATGTGTAGCATTATAAAATAAGGTTATTCCTAAATACTAAGTATAGTTATTTATAATTCCTAATTAATTCTTTACTATATTCTTGTAAATTGTATTGCTGTTAGTTAGCGTTACCTTTAATATATATAAGCCTGTTGGTAAATGACTAATACTAAACTGATCTTTATAAGAAAGATGTATTTTTAGATATTGATTTTTTAGTATACTCCCCTACATAATCTTTTAATTTCCAAATTTTTACAGACTGTTTACTACTAACAGTTAATATACATTATTCGAGTTTGGAAATATTGTAACTATTTCTGTTTTTTCTAAAGAACTATTTTCAATTTTAATAGTATCATAGGCAATAGTTTCTTATTCATTATTTAGTTGTTCTCTAGTAGTTTTCTATATACTTACTCCAAAACTAAATACAAATCGTACTCCTTCATCACTTGTAAATAACCCTAACTGTCCTCCTATGGTATCCATTGTATTAATCCACATTCCTCCTCCAAAAGAATCATGCCATTTGTTCGAGTTTTCTTTATCAAACCATACTCTTCCAATATCGTAGCCTCCAAACATTCCCAATTGTAGTGGTAATATTCCTGTTTTAAATCTATTAAAACTATACCTTAGATCTCCATTAAATGCTAGTGATTTTTCTCCTGTAAAACGCTCTTTTCTATATCCTCTTAATCCATTAGCCCCTCCTAGATTAGCGCCTTGATAAAACTCATAGTCATTACCTATAATAACCGCTCCAATAATATCTGTTTTAAGTACTAACTTTTGATTTTTGGTTATCGCATTATAAAAACCTATTCTTGGATTAACATATCCGTAGGTCTTTTTTGTATCATCTACATTTGCTCTAACCCCTGTTTCTAATCTAAAAATCATTCCTTTGGTAGGATTTATACTATTGTCATAACTTTCGTAATTATATAATACATTGAGATTTGCAAAATACTTTCTTTTAAAGAAATGAGGGTCTATAGTTACAAAATCTAAATCTGATGTAATCAATCTATTTTGTGTATCCTGAATTTCTATTCCTTCATACGCAGCTTTTATCAAAAATTCACTCCCATAACGATTCTTTTTAGAAACTCCTGCTCCAATTGACCAAATTCCTGTTTTTACTCTATTATAATTCATTCCTAATTCATCATCTAAATTAAGAGACTCATTACCAAATCCGAAGAAGTTCTGCGCAAAATTTTCACTAGTATACACTGCATTTAGTAATAAATTCCAATTATGTATTGTATTTATAAATTCTCCAGAATAGGATATATCATAACCTTCTGTTAGAAAATAATATGCTCCTTTAAATTTATGCTTGCTCTGATATGGATCATTTCTAAAGCCATATGTGGTATACACATCAGTAACATTAATATTTATCCCATCGTCGGGGTTAAAGCCTACAAAAGGGGTAATCGTATTGGTTTTCTTATTGTATTTATTGTGATCATAAACATTGTAGTTATATATATCACTCCATATAAATTTTGCTTGTCCTTTTTGTACTACCGTATTAGGTTTTGATTTATGATCATATATTTTAATTTTTTTTCCGTTCTCTATTTCATAACTATCATTATTCTGCCCTCCAATAATTCGAATCTTTATTAAATTTTTCCCTTTTCCTTTCACTATAAATCGATCATCATCATCTAATCCATAAATCCATATTTCTTTAGTTTCTTTATTTGTAAAGGTTCTATTACTATATGATTTCTTTATCTTTCCATTTTTAATTCTAGAAACATTTACAATAGTTTTATTATTTTCTCTTATAATTTCAAAAAAATCCTTTTTATCGGTTCCTTTTATTACAACATGTTTTGATAGATATGTATAGTATCGACTTGCTATATTTTCGATATCATCCCTCCTAGCTCTAAGATTTTCTTTAATTTTACTAATTGTAGCATCCTGAAGTTCTTTTGGTAAATCCTTAAATGCTTTTTCAATAGCGCTATCAGAAAGATTTTCTTTGATATATTTAGCTTGTTCTAGCCAAATTTCTTTTCTTGAGTTCTGAATTAGTGCTCTATCTAGAGGTTCTCCTGATTGATTAATCCATCGTACATTTTTTAATTCATCATCGTATACCTGAAACTTTCGAGTTAATGGTACTATAAATTTAATAACATCCAATAAGACTCCATCATAATTAGAAAAAACTTGATCTCTATCTTTTGGAATTGGTCTATATGTTTTTTTATTTTTAGTATCAAATCGAGCCCATCTCCATTGATCTGAATGACGATCCCAATCTCCCAAAATCATATCAAAAAGCCTCGTTTTTATATATTGTTCTTCATCCATTTGGTATTTTTCGCTTTTTCTAAGCCTTTCAAAAAGATCATCTGTACTCTCTATATCATCTGGTTCTCCAAAAGAAATCTCTTCGTTGTATTCTTTACCAGGTCGTTCTTCTAAAAAATAGATCTCATTGCCAAAATTTTCGTTGTATTTTCCTAATCTAGGGTGTTTTGGAATATAGTACAACTTAGGATTTGCATGATATACTCCAATGGCGTTTGCCAGTGTTCCAACTGCTAAAAAAGCATATGGATAACTAGAAGTATAAAAATCAGAAAGCAATTCTTCAGTATATGTATTATCAAATCCATCATCTAGATATGTATATTTAAACGCTCCTTTTTGTAAAAACTGTGTTACGCTTTTACGCATTGCTCTAAGACTATATCGTTTACCTTCTTTATTAATCAGGCGAAGAGATCGTGTTACTTGCCCTCCCCCCTGTCTATCAATAGTAAAACCTCCCATTAAAGTATCTAATGTAGCTATAGGTACTTTTATATCAGTGCCATAAACATATCGGTAATGATCTCCCCAAATTGATTGATAGAGTTTTGATTTTTTGACCTCGTCTTTACTATAAATTGATGTTGAAATTTCTGGTTTAAAAGAATTTGAAATAGTACTATACTCATATTTTTTTTCTTGTGGATGAACCATAGTTTGATATACCAGTTTAGGATCACCATTATCATCTCCAAAAAAACGAACCGTAGAAGAACCATCTTTATAAATATCTAATACCGTAATTCCTTGATTAGAGGATGCAAACAATCCATTTTTACCAAGAGTAACTGGTGTACTTTTAGATCCAGAACCTGAGACAATTTGCTTACTACCATCACTATCTATATATTGCATAGAATGCTCATGCCCAGAGATAAAAACAACTCTATCTAATGCTCTTGTCATCGTAGACAATCTTCTCATTAACTTATTATAATGAACATTTGATACATCTTGTGTAGAAACCCCTCCCTGAGACCGTATCTGGGCTACTAATGAACCTAATATAGGTAAAGGTATCTTTTTCTTTAAAGGAAAAATATGTTTCTTAAAACTATAATTACCTCCATGTATACCATTGGTATACATGGGGTGATGCATTGCTATTAAAATAGTTTTCTTACTATGTTTTTTTAATTCTCCTTCTATTTCGAGAAAAAATTTTTCTCTAGTTTTAATTTCGCAGTTATCATTAATAGTTGGGTTTTTATCCCAATTTGCTAAATACCATTGTGTGTCTAAAATTAATAAATGTACTTTATCACTTACTTCTATACCTTCGATAGGGCATCCTTTTGATGGTAAAAAAGAATTTTTATTTTTCATTTTTTCTACTACATACTTTTCTTGCCTTCGTAACCCTTCTACACCATTAGAGTACCAATCATGATTGCCAGGTATAAAAATTACATTACCATTAAATTCTTTAATAGCTTCTACCTGAGCATCTATTCTATGCGTTGCTAAACCTCTTTCTGGGGTGCCTTTTTTAGGCATTCCTTTTTGATAGATATTATCACCTAAAAAAATAAGATAATCTTTCTTTGTTGTTGTTGTTGTATCTAGTACTCTTTTTAAAATTGATAATCCAACTGTACTCTCTCCCATTTTGGCATATCCTGCATCTCCTATCAAATAAAATGTTTTTTCTATCGGAACATTAGGTAATGTTTTAGAAAAATTTTCGACTTTATAATGAGGAGAATATGTTGCACAAGAAGTAAGTAGTAAAACAACACATATAATTAGAATCTTACTATATTTATTCATTATTTAAATTACAATCTATTTTTTAATTATTTTGATTATTAAAAACTACTAATTATGTCTTCATTATTAGAAAAAACTGACAATTTTGTTTCAGAACTTTTTGAAAAAAAACTTCCGGATTCCTGTATATATCATAATTACGATCATACAAAAAGAGTTTTTAAAAGTACGAAAGAAATCATCGATAGCACCAATTTATCTAATGAAGATAGTGAAGTCTTATTATTAACAGCTTTATTGCATGATACTGGATATTCTATAAGTTCAGAAAATCATGAAGAACATAGTGTAACAATAGCTAATGATTTTTTAGCTAAACAAAATACCGCTCCAGAGATTATCAATAAAATCTCTACCCTAATTATGGCTACCAAAATGGAACATACTCCTACTAATTTTATGGAGGAAATTATTAGAGATGCAGATGCTTCTCATTTTGCGAAAGATTACTTTTGTGAAACTAGCGAATTATTAAGATGTGAGTTTAAACTTAATAATATCAAAAATTTTAATGTTTCTGATTGGCTTAAAACAAATATTGATTTATTTAAGAATAAGCATCATTATTATACAGAATACGCTATTACTAATTGGGAACCTAAAAAAGAAGAGAATCTTTCTAAAATGCTAAAAGAAAAAGACATCCTAAAAAAAAATAAAAAACAAAAAAAAGAAGCTTTAAAAAAATCATCAAGAGAAGAAAATCCAGAAAAAGGAATACAAACCTTATTTAGAGTTACCCTACGAAACCATTTAAAACTTAGTGATATTGCTGATACAAAAGCGAATATCCTTCTATCTGTAAATGCAATTATCATCTCCCTTGCTTTATCTAATTTGATACCTAAACTAGATAACCCTTCTAATCAATACCTCATTTATCCTACTTTAATATTTATTATATTTTGTATTGCATCTATAATATTATCTGTGTTGGCAACACGTCCTAATGTAACAAGTGGTGAGTTTACTCGTAAAGAAATAGAAGAAAAAAAAGTAAATTTATTGTTTTTTGGCAATTTTCATAAAATGCCATTAGAAGACTATACACATGCTATGAAAGAGCTTATGGATGATAAAGAATATATCTATGATTCGATGATAAAAGATCTCTATTTTTTGGGCAAAGTTTTACATAAAAAATATAAAATACTAAGAATCACTTATACTGTATTTATGATAGGGATTGTAACTTCTGTATTATCATTTATTATTGCATTTAATACTTTACAATAAAGTATAATATAGCATATTTTATCCTGTTAATCAAGTTCTTTAATTAAGTCTTCATATGTATAGTATTCTTTATCCTGTTTATTCTTATGATATAAAATATTGATCCGCAATGCTTTTAACCCTGTTACTCCCTGAAGGTCTTCTAATTCTACAATTTCAATTTCTTCTTCGAGGTAATTTTTAGATTGTAAAAAATTGATATATTTTATGTATTCTGTTTCATCAGAACGCTGAGAATATATAATAACTAACTTGCCTTTTTCTGTCACTCGTTGACTAGTGCCTTTAATTTTTGATTTATCTACTCGCTTTTTTACAACTTCGTATCTTGCATTATAAGTTCCATCAACATCAAATCGTTTTTCATCCATTCTAAATCTAACTGATAAGGATGTATTAAAAACCAAAACCATAGATGCTACATCTAGCTCTACAGGCAATTCTTTTTTCATTTGATAATATGCATTTTCCATTTCACACATCACCTGCAATTGCCATAACCTTAGATTATATAAATAAACCTTATTAAAACTATCTTGCTTTGTTATTGATTCTCCAATATACATATTATGCTCTACTCCGTCAGATTTAAATCGCTCAAAATAATGAGGGTACATCCCTTGCGCCTCATCTTGTTTTTGATCCAACAAAGAGGCCATTTTTTTATTGATTTGCATTATCGATTCATCATACGCTTTACGATACTTATATACTGTATTCATTCCTTTATTTAGCATATTATTATAAGTACTTATAAAGGTTTTTAGTTCCGTATTTTTATCTTTAAGATGTTCAAATAGGCTAGTAATCTCTTTTTTAATAAAATTGATAATTTTTTGTTCACTATCTACTTGTAGCTGTTCACTAATAGCATATATATATTGATCTGTTCTATATTTTAATTGTTCATAAATAGGTAATGGTTCTAACTCTAACACTTTAGTAATCACTTTAGAAATACCATTTAGCTGTAACACAAGGTCTTTTTGTATTGCGTGATTACGAGTCTCAGAAGAATCTTTTATATCAATTTGTCCATATAATGGGTACACATTCTCAAAAACAACTTCTCTAAAAGAAACAGGGTTTTCATCCACCATCGCACGCATAAATCGTTTTGCTTCTTGTTTAAATTTCCAATGTACACTAGGATGAATAGCAGTGCATTCTTGCTGAATAATTAATTCTAACTCATTCTCTGCTTTATTTTTAGAACGTAATACAGAATCCACTAAATACGGCATAACATCTTGTAACTTATTAGCATTAATGCTATTTAGTTCATGAATATTAGGAGATACAATTTCTAAAACGCCTAGTAATTTCCCTTCACTAACAATAGGAGCTATAATAGCACTTTTTATTCCTTGTGCCATCAAATTCTTATACATCACTATATCTCCTGCCTCCTTTTGATATTTTTTTACATCAGAAATTGCAAAATAAGTAGACTCATCAAATAAGTAATGATACGTTCCATTACAAAGAATACCCTTACAATTAGCAGAATACCTATCATAAAGAATATAGCTATCTATGTTTTTAAAAGGTACTCTTTCAAAAACTTCATTCTCTGGATCATAATTAGAAAAACCTATTTTGATTTCATAAAGGTTAAATATCGCTCTAAAAATTTCCTGAAAACTACTTATAAAATCACCTCGTGTTTTATCATACTTAATAAGACTAGTTTTAAAATCAGATATAGAAACATCAGTAGTTACATCAAACATGTTAGCTATCACAATACCATTAAAAATCCAACTATGCGGAGGGAATTTTTCTTTCCAAATCTCTATATTATCAAAATTATCTAGCAATTCTGCTACATCTTCATCTGTAATATCTTTAGCTTTATCTGTTTTAATAATATCTACAAAATCTCCATTATACATTATTCTATAATGCCTCATTATTCCCATAGCATCTGGGATATCATAAAAGAAAGGTCTTCTAAAATCAATTGTATAATCATAGTAACTACCTAAAATCATACTACACCCCATGATATAGTAGTGATCTTGGTTTAGGTTTTTAATTTCGGGCTCAAAATCATTACCTGCGGCTTTAATTATATCTTGATAGCGCTTAGAGGATTTTAGTACACTATTATGAAAAGGAATGGTAGCTATTTTTATCTCATTTTGTTGTAATATCTGAGCAAAAGAATCTTCTAGAATTAAGTCAATCTGTGGTGATAATTCATGAACTCTTTTTTCTTCTCCTATTCCTATCTCTAATTCAGGATATTCATCTGCTATCTTCAAAACTCGTAAAGCTCTATCCTTAACCAATTCATTATCGCTTTTAGACAACTCTCTATAATATTCAAAAAACTTTGAAAAACTAATCCATATATCTAATGGAAAATCCTGACTTAAAACTCTCATGACTGATGATTACCTTCTATATTACAAAAATAATATAAACAATACTGTAAATTAGAAGGTCTTAACAATTAATTAAACTATTATTTTTTAAGATGTAAAAAAATCTGAGTATTATATAATGTGATTTCTTTTTGAATAAAGGTTTTAAGTATAGATATATATTTTGAAAACCAAAAGCATTGTTAATGAATATCTTTGATATGTATATATAACATTTGTTATTACTAATTACTTTTTTCTATACTGTTAATTTTTGGAGGATATACACTGGATTCTTTATTTTTACATTCAATAAATCCAAATACTATGAAAAGAATTGCATTGCTAGTTACAATTTTCCTGCTTGTAGCTTGTCAAAAAGATCAAAAAGGATATACTATTAGTGCTAATACTACTGGTTTTGAAGATGGGACTATGGTATATGTAAATGCTATTAGTCAATCTCAGCGACCTATAATTATTGATTCTGTAGCGATACAGCAAGAAAAATTTGAGATCGTATTACCTCCTCCAGAAAGCAATGACTTTAATTATTTAACATTTAATAATACTCAAGGGAATGTGCTTTTTTTAGCAGAGAATACTCCTATTAAGATGACTATATATAAAGATAGTTTACGCTCTTCTATTATCAAAGGAGGTTCTGAAAATGAGCTTTTCTTTACCTATCTTAATACTATTCAGAAATATGCTAAAGAAAAACTAGAACTTAATAATCAATATCAAATTGCTACAAAATTAGGAGCGTCTGATAAAGTTCAAAAAATAACTGCTCAAAGAGAAAAATTAATTGAAAAAGAAAAACAATTTAGAAAAAACCTTTCTGAAAAAAACACAAATTCTTTAATCTCTATAATGGCTATAACTGATCTTTTAAATCTAAAAGCAATATCAGCAAAAGAAGCCAAAACAAAATATACTGCGGTAGATGACACTTTAAAATCTACTAGATTAGGAAAAAACCTTAATCAGCTTATCAACAACGCTATAACTATAGCGTCTCAAAAGAAAATTGATATTGGCGTAGCTGCTGAAGATTTTTCAGCTCCTACTCCTAAAGGAAAAATGTTATCTCTAAAAGAGTCTATGGGAAAAATTACAATCATTGATTTTTGGGCTTCTTGGTGTAGACCTTGCCGAATGGAAAACCCAAATGTAGTCCGCTTATATAATAAATATCATGATAAAGGGCTTAATATTATTGGAGTCTCATTAGATAAAAAACAAGAAGCATGGACTAAAGCAATTAATGATGATAATTTAAATTGGAATCATGTTTCTAATTTGCAATTTTGGCAAGAACCTATTGCCAGAAAATATGGTGTACGATCTATACCAGCCACTTTTATTCTTGATGAGAAAGGGAATGTTATTGCTAAGAACCTTAGAGGAGCTGCATTAGAAAATAAAATATCGGAATTGCTAGGTCAGAAAGCATTATGATTCATAATATAATATAAAAAAAGGTCTCATATGAATGAGACCTTTTTTTATATTATAATTTTCCCAACCTCTGCAAAATAAACAGAATAATAATTGGAATAGCTAATAAACCTATCATAAATAAGTTTTCTTGAAACAACCAAGGAGCCAAAATTAAAGTGATGACATAACCTCCTACTGCTCCTCCAAAATGTGCATCATGACCAATATTCCCTATTTTATTTTTCATCCCAAAAATTGAGTATAACAAATATCCAATCCCAAATATATATGCTGGAATAGGGATTGGAATAAACATCAAATATAAACTCATATCTGGTCTAAATAATATCCCTGCATATATCACTCCAGATACTGCTCCACTAGCTCCTATTGCGCTATAATGATATTCATTTTTATGAAAAAATAAAGAAAATAAATTCCCAACTAATAGACTACCAAAATATACTACTAAAAATTTTATATTATCTAGATATGCAATCACTACTGGAGCAAAAAAATATAATGTAAACATATTAAAGAATAAATGCATCATATCAGCATGTAAAAATGCCGAAGTCAACATTCTGATCTGTTCTCCTCTTCTTATTCCTCCAATATTAAATTTATATTTATCAAAAAATGAAAAATCATTAAACCCCTTTAATGACACCACTACGTTTATTCCAATAATCAAAATTAAAACAATATCTAAATTTGCCATATAATTCTATTTTTGACCAAATATACTATATATTTTTACCTCAAAAAATCCGATAGAGATACCTCCTTGTTATTAGCAAAAATTTATGATATAAAAACTCTAATAATTATATCTTTGTGTGCTCTAATTTAATAATTAATGCAACTATTAGTATATTATTTAGTGTATCCTATGTTATGGATAATTTCCAAATTCCCCTGGCGATTATTATACGTATTCTCTACTGGGATTTATATTATAGTATACCATATCATTGGATATCGAAAAAAAATAGTTACCAAAAATCTAACATTAGTATTTCCGGAAAAGTCTACTTCAGAAATTCATAAGATTAGAAAGAAATTTTATAAGCATATGTGCGATATGTTTTTAGAAATGGTAAAAAGTTTATCTATTTCTAAACAAGAAATGATAAAACGGTTTACAATAATTGATCCTCATACTTTTAAAGAATTACAAGCTAAAAACAAAAGTATTATTGTATTAATGGGGCATTATGCTAGTTATGAATGGGCTATTGCAGCACAGTTTGTACTAGACTTCCCTATAGTAGGCGTTTATAAAAAAATAAAAAATAAACACTTTGATAAATTAGCACATCGTATAAGGGGTAAATTTAATACTAGGCTTATAAAGCATCATAATGTAATTAAAGAAATAACCAGAGATAAGATTAATGGAAAAATAGCTGCATATGGTCTTTTATCTGATCAATCTCCTAAGTTAAAAAACGCACTATATTGGACCGATTTTATGGACATTAAAGTTCCGATTATTACAGGAGGAGAAGTATTAGCAAAGAGATTAGATATGCCCGTAATGTATCTAAAAGTAGAAAAAGTAAAACGTGGATATTACCAAGCTAAATTTATAAAAATTACTGATAATGCACAAGAGTGTGAAGAGCACTACATCACCAAAACATATCTTTCTTTATTAGAGGCACAAATTCTAGAACAACCACAATATTATCTTTGGACTCATCGAAGATGGAAACATCGTGATGCTAAAATCCCCAAAGGAGCATTCGTAGATTAAAAATAAACACTTATAAGAAATCTATATCTTCATAAATTTAGAATCTGTATTAGTATCATCTGATTTTTAATCTTTAAAGTAAAGAGCAAAGAAATATTATTTTGATATTTTTTTCTTCGTAAGATTTTTTTTGTTTCTTTAACATTTTTAGCGATTTTTTAACAAAATACTTTTATTTTAGGCGATTTATAGTCTATTTTTAAAAAAAACATTAATAAGAATTTAATAGCCTAAAAATAGATTAAAAAATACATATTCATATAACCCCATAAATAAGCTTTATCTTTACAGGTTTTAACTACTTCATCTATGCAATTTTTAGTCTATATTTTTACTTATCCAATCCTATTAGGGATCTCTAAATTACCCTGGCGGTTATTTTACATGTTTTCTACTTGTGTATATATATTAACATATTACATTATTAGATATAGACGAAAAACAGTTACTGAGAATTTACTATTAGTTTTTCCAGAAAAATCTGAGCAAGAAATCAAAAGAATTCGTAAGGCATTTTATAAACACATGTGTGACATGTTTTTAGAAATGACAAGATCACTTTCTATTACTAAAGAGGAATTAATAAAACGGTATAAAGTAGTTAACCTTGATGAGTTTCATGAATATGAAAAGAAAAACAAAAGTATCATTACATTAATGGGGCACTATGGTAGCTTTGAATGGTCTAATGCTGTAGATTTAGTATCTATAAACCCTTGTGTAGGAATTTATAAACAAATAGAAAATAAATATTTTGATCGACTAGCGCATCGCATACGGGGTCGATTTAACTCTAGACTTATTCCGAGTCATAAAGTTGCTCGACAAATTATTAAAGATAAGCAAGATGGTACTGTATGTGGCTATGGTATGATCTCTGATCAATCTCCTAAACTTAATAATGCTAAGTATTGGACTGATTTTATGGGTATTAAAGTTCCTATATTTTTAGGAGGAGAATTTCTTGCACAGCGATTGGACGTGATTGTATTATACCTTCATGTAGAAAAAGTAAAACGTGGACATTATGAGGTACGATTCATTCCTATTTCTGAAAATAGTAAAGAAGAAGAAAAATTCTATGTTATCAAAAAATATTTACAATTATTAGAAAATCAAATACGAGAAAAACCAGAATATTATCTCTGGTCTCATAAACGTTGGAAACATAGAAATGCTCAAGTCCCAGATGGAGCTATTGTAGATTAAAAAAACCTTTTGATTAGTAAGTATTATAATATTACTAATCAAAAGGCATAAACTGTATTATTATAAGTTTTACAGCTATAATTAATAGTACACTCTCTTCTTACTTAGTAAAGAGTAGTCATTTATATTCCTGCAATTTCTTTTAATGTTACGATAGTATCTTCTGCTAATTGATCTGCTTTTTCCTGACTTAATGCTTCGGTATAAATACGAATAATTGGTTCTGTATTACTTTTGCGTAAATGAGCCCAACAATCTGCAAAATCAACTTTTACACCATCTATAACAGATACCTCTTCTGCTACATACTTTTTATGAAATCCATCCAAGATAGCATCAACATCCAAATCAGGAGTTAATTGAATCTTGTTTTTACTCATATAATAAGATGGGTAGCTATCACGTAATGCACTTACACTACATTTTTTTTCTGCCAAATGTGTTAAAAATAAAGCAACTCCTACCAAGGAATCTCTACCATAATGTGATTCTGGATAAATGATTCCTCCATTACCTTCACCTCCAATAACAGCATTATTAGATTTCATTAATTCCACTACATTAACTTCTCCCACTGCACTTGCCTGATATATTCCATTATGTTTTTCTGTTACATCTCGTAATGCTCTACTAGAAGATAAATTAGAAACTGTATTTCCTGAAGTTTTTCCTAATACAAAATCAGCACATGCAACTAATGTATACTCTTCCCCAAACATTTCTCCTTCCTCACTCATAAAAGCCAAACGATCTACATCGGGATCTACAACGATTCCTAAATCTGCTTTTTCTTTTACAACCAATTCAGACAAATCTGTTAAATGTTCTTTAAGAGGCTCTGGATTATGAGGAAAGTGACCATTAGGTTCGCAATATAACTCTACAACTTCTACTCCCATTTTTTTCAATAAACCAGGTATTGCTATACCTCCTGTAGAATTTACAGCATCTACTACTACTTTAAATCCTGATTGTTTCACCAACTCTGCATCTACTAAGGATAAATTGAGTACTTCCTCAATATGTTTATCTATGTAGGTATCATTTACTGTAATACTTCCTAAATCGTCTACATCTGCAAAAACATAATCATCATTTTCTGCTATATCTAGAATTTTTTTACCGTCTTCTCCATTTAAAAACTCTCCTTTACTATTAAGAAGTTTTAATGCGTTCCATTGCTTTGGATTGTGACTGGCTGTTAAAATTATCCCTCCATCAGCATCTTCTAGGGGTACTGCAATTTCTACAGTTGGTGTTGTAGAAAGCCCTACATCGATTACATGAATTCCTAATCCCACCAAACTATTCATCACTAATTGTTGAATCATTAAACCCGAAATACGTGCATCGCGTCCTACTACAACAGTCGGATGGTTGACTTTAGTTTCATTTTTTAACCAACTACCATAAGCTGAAGCGAATTTTACTGCATCTATTGGAGTAAGGTTATCCCCAACGGTTCCACCGATGGTTCCTCTAATACCCGAAATTGATTTGATTAATGTCATATTTTACTGATTGATTTATCTATTTAAAAACAAATGTACAAGATATGATAAATAGGAACAATCTAATACGTCATAATTTTAGAAATCATGAAAAACATCTTGTTCTAAATTATTTTTACAGTTATATAATTATAGAAGTTAAGTAAACACATAACCTTTATTTTAATTATTAGATTAGAACTTAGGATTAAAGTTCTTAAAAAAGAAAATCATTTTTTACAATTTCAATATTCCCTTTATCAGCCATAGTAACATAAAAAGTACTAAAATCATTACTAAATGTAATATTAGTAGGTTTTTTACCCAAAAGCTGTACCTCTTTTAATAATTTACCCTCTGGTGATAATATCACTACTGTACCTTTCTCAAATCTACAGACATATAGATTTCCTTTGTTATCGCATCGCATCCCATCAAGACCAAAATCTTTAAAGGTATATACTAATTTTTTATGTCGTATAGTCCCATCATTCTGTATATCATAAACCCATATTTTTTGTTGAACAGACTCATTTACATACAATTTACTACCATCTGGGCTTACTTCTATTCCATTAGTTGTTCCCATATTACTTTCTAATTTCTCAAACCCTTTATCTCGAGTAATTTTCCAGATATTACCAGTACCACCTTTCCAATTTGGATCACTAGCATATATAACACCTGATGGTGAAATAGCAATATCATTAGGTTGATTTACTTCTGAATGATGTGCAAAAACTGAAAGTTCTCGGGTATTCATATCCATCATCAAAATATTATGATTCGTATAATCTGCGATATACATTATATTCTTTTTCCCAAATCTAATTCCATTACCAATACTACCATTTGGTAGCTCTAGAAATAATGAAACTTTCCCTTCTGGAGTTATCTTCCCTATAGTACCTTCTTTCTGATAATTAACAGCATAGATATTCCCGATACTATCAGTAGCAGGTCCTTCTATACCGCTCGTAAATACACCTAGGTTTGTAAAATCTTTACTTTCGGCTTGCTTAGTACATGAGAATATTAAAATATTCAATATCAAAAAACTAAAAACCACAACGTACTTTTTCATGAACACTATTTTAATTATACTTACTAAACTAATTTAATATAATAAATCTACCTCTCTTTTATTTAAAACAACTGATTTTCTGCACAAACAACCTTAATTAACCGATATTAGTATGTAAAAAATCGTATTTTAACCTAATGAATTTTTTAGCCCACATTTATTTATCAGGAGAAGATCCTGACCTTAAAATAGGCAATTTTATTGCTGATTCTATTAAAGGAAAAAAATATCTTCAATATCCAGAGCGTATACAACAAGGGATTACCTTACACCGTAAGATTGACTCATATACAGACACTCATGCTATCGTAAAAAAAAGCGTGTCTCGTTTATTTCCAAAATATGGGCATTATAGTACTGTAATTGTAGATATACTTTATGATCATTTTCTGGCTAGTAATTGGAAAAAATATTCTGATATCCCTTTAGAGCAGTATACACTAGAGTTTTATAGCTTACTTCAAAAATATTCTGAAATTCTTCCTAAAAAAATTCAGGAATTCATGCCTCATATGATTCGTGAGAATTGGTTATTAAGCTATGCTTCTATCACAGGGATTGGCACCATCCTATCTGGTATGAATAAAAGAACAAAAGATAGGTCTAAAATGAATCTTGCAGTAATTGAGCTAGAACTCTATTATTCTGATTTTGATAAAGAATTTAGTTCTTTTTTTGAAGAGTTAAAAACATATACTACACACGAAATTAGAAAACTATGAAATTAAAATTTACCGTATACCTATTTCTCTGTATGCTACTAGTTATTAGTTTTTCTTGTAAAACTAAAACAGAGTTAAAACAAAAAACACTACCTGTTGTTGGTTTAATCGCAAAAAAAGCAATGGTTGTCTCTGCCAGAAAAGAAGCCTCTAAAATTGGAGTTGCTATTATGAAAAAAGGAGGTAATGCTTTTGATGCAATGGTCGGTACAGAAATGGCACTTGCTGTAACATACCCTTTTGCAGGTAGCATCGGCGGTGGCGGTTTTATGGTATATCGTAAAGCTACTGGAGAAACTGGAGCATTAGATTATAGAGAAAAAGCTCCTTTGGCAGCTACCAAAGACATGTACCTAGATAAAAATGGAGATGTAATTCCTAAAAAAAGCCAATTAGGAGCTATGGCAATAGGTGTTCCTGGAACAATTGCAGGAATTTTTGAAGTCCATAAAAAATTTGGTTCTTTACCTATAGAAGAAATTCTAAATCCTGTTGTTGAGCTAGCTAATAAAGGTTTTGCCATTACTAAAAAACAAAAAAAACGCTTTGAAAAATATAAATCATTGTTTTTAGAAACCAATCAAGATACTATTCTATTTGCTAAAAATTATAAAACAGGAGATACCATAAAAAATAAGCAACTTGCAGAGACATTAAAGCGTATTATTAAAAATGGAGCTTTAGAATTTTATGAAGGTGAAACAGGAAAAAAATTAGTAGAACGTATACAATCCAGAGGAGGAATAATTACCATGGAAGATTTATCTAAATACGAAACCAAATGGCGTTCTCCAATACAATTTAAATATAAAAACCTTTCTATTATTTCTATGTCCCCACCTTCTAGTGGAGGAATATGTTTAACTCAAATCATGAAAATGATTGAGCCATATGATCTCAAAAAGTATGGTCATAACTCTTTAAAAACTATTCAAATTATTACAGAAGCCGAACGAAGAGCTTATGCGGATCGAAGTTTTTATCTTGGAGATCCTGATTTTGTAAAAATACCTATAGATACCTTGATAAGTACACGCTATTTATATTCTAGAATGGATAATTTTAATTTTGACAAAGCTACTTTATCTTCTGAAATAAATTGTGGAATGATCTCTGGTTATGAAAGCGATGAGACTACCCATTACTCTATTGTAGATCCTTTCGGAAATGCTATTTCTACAACAATAACGCTTAATGGTGCTTATGGATCAAAATTATATGTCCCCGAAGTAGGTACTTTTTTAAATAATGAAATGGATGATTTTAGTGCTAAACCTGGTGTTCCTAATATGTATGGATTGATAGGTGCAACAGCAAATGCTATCGCTCCTGAGAAAAGAATGTTAAGCTCTATGACTCCTACTATTGTAGAAAAAGATGGAAAACTATGGATGTCTGTAGGTACTCCAGGAGGATCTACAATCATAACATCTGTATTGCAAACGATTCTTAATGTAAAAGAGTTTGATATGACCATGCAAGAGGCTGTAAATGCATCACGTTTTCATCATCAATGGTTGCCTGATATAGTCATATTTGAACCAGAATCATTTAATAACGACTTATTAAATAGTTTACGACAAAAAGGTTATCACATCGATGAAGAAGATTCTAAAATCATAGGAAAAGTTGATGGTATTCTTGTACTTCCAAGTGGAACACTAGAAGGCGGTGCTGACAAAAGAGGAGATGATACAGCAATTGGTTTTTAACCTATAAGTATATACATTATACCGTATGATAAGTATTAGAAACCTCTCTTCTTTTTCCTGATGACAGTAAAGGGATCTCATTTACATATTTTATAGTAATAATAGCATCTTTACCAAAATAAGACATAAATTCTTCTAACATTTTTTCTTCATTAACCTTTTTATCTGTATTTAACTTAATCATGTACTCTTTTTGCCCATGCTGAACGAGCTGAAATTGTCTAAAATCTCCATATTTAAAAAGCTTATAAGAAACATGGGAAGGAATAATTTCTCCTTTGGTATTATAAATTAAATCTAATTTTCTTCCTCCTATTCGACTAAGATACGGTGCATTGTTTTCATCTACTTCCATAATCCCTACATCACCTGTATCATATCGTATTAATGGCATTGCATAATTATAAAGATCTGTGATTACAATTCTACCTAATTTTCCATTTTGAATCAGTACATCTTTATTTAAATCAAAAATCTCTACATAATAGCTTGCTGAATTAATTAAAAAAGATTTTTTTCTAACAAAATCTTCCTGCGCTATTATTCCATTTTCATTATTAGAATATCTTGATAGTGGAGAAACTCCAAAATATTTTTTTAAAGCATTTCTGGTATATTCATTAAGTGTTTCTGATATTGTAATAATAGAATCTACTTTAGCATCTATTTTTTCTGATTTTGTAGCATCCAAATAGCGGCATATTTTTTCATAAGCAGATGAATACCCTATAAAGCTTTTATGATTAGAGTCATTTTTCAATTCATCTAAGAAGCGTTTAATATCACTGTCGCTAAGTTGAAAAACACTCTGAGGTATTATATTTTTCCACCATAGAGGAGATAATATATTTGGTTTATAATTTTCTGGCCAAATTTTTATATATATAAGTCTTTGACCTATTTTATACCCTGCTTTATTAGAAAAATATAAATTGTCACTGGTATTTCGACATCTCTTGTGTTTATCTTGCATGATCATAAATGGGGCTCCCGTAGATCCACTAGTACTTACTTTAACACAACTTTTTTTAAGATATTTTGAGGATCGAAAAGATTCAAAATTATGCTTAATCAAGTTTTTATTAATTACAGGAAAATCATCTATCGATTTAAACTCAGCATATTTTTGATAATAAGACGTAGAGGTAGTTGCATGAGATAAAATAGCTTTTAAATATTTATTTTTCTTTGTTTCATATTCCAAACTGCCAGAATTCTCTAGAATTTTTTTTATATCACTGTACTCTTTTTTGATCTTACTACCCTTAAGGGTATCAAATAACCAAAAAAATACTGCTCTAACAACTTGTAATAACTCCATCTTTATCTTCTTTTCATTTACTTAAAGACAATTCTAATATTACGAATAAGCGCCTCATATGAGCTTCATTAAACATTTATTAAAGATAAGTTATTTTTTCATAAAAAAAAGTTAAATAAGATATGTAAAACCACCTAAAACTTATTAAATTTTCATTTTAAAATATAAGATAGCATGATTTTTAAAAAAATTAGTTTAAATTTTAAATCTCCATTACATCTCTAATAGATATAATGGAGATAAGCCAAAATTAAAAAATCAATCTACTTTTTTAATTTTCCCCATACCATGATGATTCAATTCTGTAGTTTTAGCCCCTCCTTTATAATATACACTGCCAATACCTGAAGATGTGATACTTATTTCTTTTTGGGCATTTACTTCTACCTTTCCAATACCAGAATTATTAACTTCTAATTTTTGAGTTATCAGTTTAAAAGCTTTTAGCGCTCCTGTACCATTATTATCAAGGGATACTTCTGTAACTTTTCCTTCTAAAATCAAATTACCAACCATAGTCACTTTGGTATTTAATTTTTTACATTCTAATTCTAAAAATGTATTTCCGACACCTGATACCTTTACATCTAATTCATTTAAAGAGAGTTTCGATTTTGTTTTAACATTCCCTACTCCTTTTATTTCTAATTTTGTTACATCTTTTAGAGTTACATAAACATTCATTTTGGTTTTCTTTTTTATGTTCACTCCTTTTTTCCAACCTAAAATCAATGTTTCTCCTTGATTTTTAACAACTACAATATCCTGCAAATTTTCATCAGTTTCTACAATCACTGATTCTTTTTCTCCTTGATTGAGATATACACTATAAACACCTTTTATTATAATTTCATTAAAAGGAGACACTACTCGCTCTTTTGATATAACATTACCATTTCCTTTTAATTTATTCTGAGCAATTACCGGATTAATAGTAACTAAAAAGAATACTGTATATAGTAATACTAAAAGTTTATTATGTGTTTTCATTTCGATATATTTTAATGAATATTATTTTTAAATAGCTTTGTGTACTATCTAAAGATAAATTTTTATTGCTATTGTTACAGTTTACAAAATTTAAAATTCTTTTAATCTGATTAAACTTTGAATACAACAAAAAAATCAATCATAAACTGATACCATTGATTTTTATTTATCATCCTATAAAGCTTATAATATGACATTTAACTAAAAAAGTTATTCCGTTTTTAAAAAGCAAAATAGCATACATTAAAAATCATGGTTTTGACTTATATCTGAAAGTGAGATTAATAAAAAATGCGCAGTCTTAAAAAAAGACTGCGCATTTATAATATGGTAAGTATTATATACTACTTCTTATTTTACTTCTTCAAAATCTACATCTTCTACATCACTGTTTTTAGAATCTTCATTAGAAGACTGATCTGCGTCAGGACCAGGTTGTCCACCTTGTTGTGCTGCTTCTGCTTGGGCCTTATACATTTCTTCACTAGCAACTTTCCATGCTTCATTAATTTTATCAAGAGCAGGGCTAATTATTGCTAAATCTTTAGTCTCATATGCTTTTTTCAATTCTTCTAAAGCTTCTTCAACTGGCTTTTTCTTGTCTTCAGATATTTTATCGCCAAATTCTGCTAATTGTTTTTCTGTTTGAAAAATCATTCCATCAGCTTCATTCAATTTATCTGCAGTCTCTTTAGCTGCTTTATCTGCTTCAGCATTTGCTTCTGCTTCTTGCTTCATTTTCTCGATTTCTTCTTCTGTTAATCCAGAAGAAGCTTCAATACGAATATCCTGAGATTTATTAGTTGCTTTATCTGTAGCAGAAACTTTAATAATACCATTAGCATCGATATCAAAAGTTACCTCTATCTGAGGTGTACCTCTCTGCGCTGGTGGAATTCCATCTAAATGAAAACGACCAATTGTCTTATTATCTGCTGCCATAGGGCGCTCTCCTTGTAACACATGGATTTCAACTGATGGTTGATTATCTGCTGCCGTAGAGAATACTTGTGATTTCTTTGTAGGAATCGTTGTATTAGCTTCAATAAGTTTTGTCATTACATTCCCCATGGTTTCTATACCTAGAGAAAGTGGAGTTACATCTAATAATAATACATCTTTAACATCTCCTGTTAATACTCCTCCTTGGATTGCTGCTCCAACAGCAACAACTTCATCAGGATTTACTCCTTTACTCGGTGATTTTGAAAAGAATTTTTCTACCGCTTCTTGTACTGCGGGGATACGTGTAGAACCTCCTACAAGAATTATTTCATCGATATCACTAGTCGATAATCCTGCTGATTTAAGAGCGGTACGACAAGGCTCAATAGTACGTTTTACTAAATCATCAATTAATTGATCAAATTTAGCTTTCGTTAGTGTTCTTACTAAATGCTTAGGTCCACTTGCAGTAGCCGTAACATAAGGTAAGTTGATTTCTGTTTGTGGAGAAGATGATAATTCAATTTTTGATTTTTCTGCAGCTTCTTTAAGACGTTGTAAAGCCATTGGATCTTTTCTTAAATCCATATCTTCCTCACTCTTAAACTCTTCTGCTAACCAATCAATAATTTTTTGATCTACATCATCACCTCCTAAGTGTGTATCTCCATCAGTTGATAGTACTTCAAATACTCCATCTCCTAATTCTAAGATAGATACATCATGAGTACCTCCACCAAAATCAAATACTACGATTTTTTGATCTGTTCCTTTTTTATCAAGACCATATGCTAATGCTGCCGCAGTAGGCTCATTAATAATTCTTTCTACTGTAAGTCCTGCTATTTCACCAGCTTCTTTAGTTGCCTGACGTTGTGCATCATTAAAATATGCAGGTACTGTTATCACAGCTCTAGTGATATCCTGACCAAGATAATCTTCTGCCGTTTTCTTCATTTTCTGAAGTGTCATTGCAGATAATTCTTGCGGTGTATACAGACGTCCGTCGATATCCACTCGTGGTGTATCATTATCTCCTTTTACAACTTTATAAGCTGCTCTTTCCGCTTCTTTAGAAGATTCAGAGAATTTATTTCCCATAAACCTCTTAATAGAAGAGATAGTCTTAGTTGGGTTAGTAACCGCTTGACGCTTTGCTGGATCTCCAACTTTAATTTCTCCTCCTTCTACAAAAGCAATCACAGAAGGGGTAGTTCTCTTACCTTCGGCATTAGGGATTACTACAGGCTCATTACCTTCCATTACAGAAACACACGAGTTGGTTGTCCCTAAGTCTATTCCTATTATTTTACTCATTTCTTATACTAAATTGTTATACTAAAATTCATAATAATTTACTGCTGTTAAGTCAATGATTATGCCATTACGAACTATCTGACAGGATGTCATTATGATTATTATATCGATCATATTTATATACCCAAAATACAAATCATAAAACATAATTTAAGTATACTTCAAAAAATAAGTTTTTTTGTTTCCAAAAAACTATATTTACCTCCGAAATTTTATCAATATCAAAAATTATGGAATGTATTAGTGTTTTTGACATGCTAAAAATAGGTGTAGGTCCTTCTAGCTCTCATACATTAGGTCCTTGGCGAGCAGGAAGACGATGGATAGCTGAATTAAAACAACAAAAAATATTTGAGTCTGTATCTAGTATTACAGTAGATCTTTTTGGTTCTTTATCTTTAACTGGCAAAGGACATGCTACAGATATTGCTGTAATTTTAGGGCTATGTGGATATGACCCTCAGACTATTGATGTCCTTTCTATTTCTTCTATTGTTGATAATATAAAAACTTCTAAAAAACTTTTATTTAATAATGTATTAGAGGTCACTTTTGATCCTGAAAACCATATCATTTTTAATAAAGAATTCAAAGAGTTTCATCCTAACGGTATATCATTTCATGCGACTTTAAAAGATGGGCAGAATATAACATCCACTTTTTACTCTATCGGTGGTGGTTTTGTTGTAAAAGAAGAACGAAAAAGAAAAGAGAAAAAACTTTCTGCATTTAAAGAGTTCCCTATGCCTATACAAAAAGGTACCGATCTTTTAGCATATTGTGCTTCTAATAACAAAAAAATATCTGAAATTGTTCTCGAAAATGAACGTTCATTACATAGCGATACTGAGATTAATGACAGAATTGCACAAGTCTGGAAAGTAATGTTAGAATCGATCTATACAGGATGTCATACAGAAGGTACTCTCCCTGGAGGGTTAAATGTAAGGCGTAGAGCATATGACACGCACAAAAAATTAATAGGACCTACACCGTATACTACTCCTACAGAATGGATTGAGTCTATACGAAATACTGAAGTAAAATTCCGTCAGATATTAAAATGGGTATCTTGTTTTGCCTTAGCTGTTAATGAAGTAAATGCATCTTTGGGACGAGTAGTTACTGCTCCTACCAATGGGAGTGCAGGTGTAATTCCTGCTGTAATGATGTATTATATGGTTATTGAAAATCATGATGCTAATTTTGATGATGTAAAACAATTTATGTTAGTTGCAGGAGAAATAGGTAGTCTTTTTAAAAAAGGCGCTACTATCTCTGCTGCAATGGGGGGATGTCAGGCCGAAATTGGGGTTTCCTCTGCAATGGCAGCAGGAGCATTAACCGAACTCATGGGAGGAACACCCGAACAAGTTCTAATGGCTAGTGAAATAGCAATGGAACATCATCTGGGTTTAACCTGTGATCCCATTGCTGGATTAGTTCAGATCCCTTGTATAGAAAGAAATGCTATGGGAGCCATAAAAGCTATTAATGCTTGCGAAATGGCATTAGACACTAATGCAGCAAACGCTAAAGTTCCTTTAGACAAAGTTATTGAAACCATGTGGGAAACTGCTCAGGATATGAATACAAAATATAAAGAAACTAGCGAAGGTGGTCTAGCTGTAAAAGTAAGTTTAAGTGATTGTTAAAAACAACACATTAATCATTTAATTTAGACATATATTCTAATGATTAAATCTAACAATACTAACCTATTACCAATAATCACTTGCATCCTTTTTTAAATCTGGTATCCGCAATAGCTATAATTTTCCAAGTATTACCATCATTAAACAGTTGAAATATATTTACTCCACAATGACTAAAAGTATCGTTAATATAAAACTCATATGGAGTCCATGCATTCGCTATTACAGAATCTGCTTCAATTCTAAATGCTAACAAACGCTCGTCCCATTTTTGATCTTCAGGTCTATTTTTGATAGCAGTTAGAATTTTTTTTATATCAGATTTAACTGTCTTTAGTTTTCCTTCTTTAGTTTTTATTATGGTTCGTACTGCTATATTTCTATCTATTGTAGTTTTTATTTTAACAGTATCACCAGTATGAAAACCTTCAAAAAAATTTAAAATAGTTTGTTTCACTTCTTTTTCCTCCTTTTTTTGGGAAAAAACGTTATATGAAAGCATTATAATAACTAATATTAATATTTTATGCATAATGTTCTTTATTATTGAAATTGAATAGGTATAAAAATAATGCTTTAATTATTTCTTATAAACAAAATAATAGAAAATCAAAAATAAATTACACTTGCTACAAAATCGGTAATTGATTACATTAGCAATCCTAAAAAAACAAATAAAATGTCTACAGCAAAAAAAGACTATAAGCGAGTTACCGTAAAATCTCTTATAGAGATGAAATCTAATGGTGAAAAGATATCCATGTTAACGGCTTATGATTATACCATGGCAAAAATTGTTGATGGTGCCGGAGTGGATGTAATTCTTGTTGGTGATTCTGCATCTAATGTTATGGCTGGTCATGAGACTACACTTCCAATTACATTGGATCAAATGATATATCATGCTTCATCCGTAGTTCGTGCAATTGATCGTGCCTTAATTGTTGTTGATTTACCTTTTGGAAGCTATCAAAGTGACCCTAAAGAAGCTTTACGTTCTGCAATTCGTATTATGAAAGAATCCGGAGGGCACTCAGTAAAACTAGAAGGAGGAAAAGAAGTAAAAGAATCTATAAAAAGAATTCTCAATGCAGGAATCCCTGTTATGGGACATCTAGGACTTACCCCTCAATCCATCTATAAATTCGGTACTTATACTGTACGTGCCAAAGAAGAACGAGAAGCTGAAAAATTAAAAGAAGATGCTTTAATGCTACAAAAAGCTGGATGTTTTGCTATTGTCTTAGAAAAAGTCCCTGCTAAATTAGCTAAAGAAGTAGCTGAAAGCCTTACGATACCTATTATTGGTATCGGAGCAGGAAATGGTGTAGATGGACAAGTTTTAGTAACACATGATATGCTAGGGATGACCCATGAGTTTAATCCTCGTTTTTTAAGACGTTACCTAGATTTATACTCAGAAATGACCAGTACTTTTAAGCAATATGTTGCAGATGTAAAATCAATTGATTTCCCTAATGATAATGAACAGTATTAGTTAGTTGTTTGTTTAAAAAAAAATCAATTATCTTATTTATAAAAAATTGATCAAAAAAATTACCTCAAATAAAAAAAATCTTCAAGTTCTTTATGAAGATAATCATATCATTATTATCAATAAACGATCAGGAGATATCGTACAAGGTGATAAAACAGGTGATAAACCTTTAAGTGAAGTTGTTAAAGAATATATTGCTGAAAAATATAATAAACCTGGTGCTGTATACTTAGGCGTTGTACATCGATTAGATCGCCCTACAAGTGGGATTATAGTATTTGCCAGAACAAGTAAAGCTTTACCTCGACTTAATACTTTATTTGCAAATAAAGAAGCTAAAAAAACATATTGGGCAGTTGTAAAAAATCCTCCTTCAAAAAAGTATGACAAATTAACACATTGGTTAAAACGTAATCCTAAACAAAATAAGTCGTACGCGCATGTAAACGAAGTCCCTGATAGCAAAAAAGCTATTCTGGAATACCAACAGATCAAAAAATTAAACAATTACTACTTGTTAGAAATTGATCTTCATACTGGTCGCCATCATCAGATACGATCTCAACTTTCTGCTGTAAACTCCTATATTAAAGGAGACTTAAAATATGGTGCCGATCGTAGTAATAAAGATGGAAGTATCCATCTACATGCTCGTAAATTAACTTTTATGCATCCTGTAAAAAAGGAACAAATAACCATTATAGCCCCTCCTCCAACTGATGCTATTTGGGATGATTGCTTGATCTAGTTTGTAATTTACTTATAAGCCCTTATGCTCTCTATTACTACAGATGTTAAAATTAACACACCACCTATAATAGTAGAAAATACAGGAATTTCTTTTAAAAAAATCATTCCTATGATAATACCATATACGGGCTGTACACTACTCATAATACTAGCTGTAGTAATTGAAAACCGTTTAAAACTCACTAAAAATAGTGTGTGCCCAATAGCAGTGGTCAACAATGCTAAAGTTAACATAGGTAACCATTGATTTTTTATATCAGTAGCATCATCTATTGTAAATATAAAAGGAAGCAATAAAACACTTATAACTACTAATTGATACCACATTAATACTGAACCATTATAAACTCCAACTTTAGTTTTCATAATAAGATTACGTAATGAGTAACATAAAGCTGAGAATACTCCTAAGGCTACTGCTTTTGTGTACGAATTACTAAAATCTAGATCAGGAACTAAAAAATAAATCCCTACAAGTACGAGTAATGCTAAAAACAAATGAACTTTTAAAAATTTTGTTTTTAATAAAATTGGCTCTAGTAATGCTGTAATAACTGGATATGTAAATATAGAGAGCATACCAATAGCGACATTAGAAAGCTTTAAAGCATAAAAATAAGTAATCCAATGCGCTCCCATTAATACACCACTTATAGTAATAGTAAGTCTATCTTTATGCATCACATTAAAAGAAATTCTCTTCCATTTACAAAATATAAAAAGTAATATTCCTGCCAAAATTGCTCTAATTCCTATTGTTACAGGTACAGGCATATCTATATACCTACCTAAAGCTCCTGATGTACTAATCAAAAGCATTGCGAGGTTTAATTCAAGAATGTTACGGAGGTGTGTGTGTGTTTGCAAAAATTAGTTTGTTTTAATAATGAACCACAAAAATGCTTAAACTTTATAAAATATACCTGAAAAAATATTTTATTTATTTTATCTGATCATTTTAATAAAGATACTATCTATCGTACAAGTCCTTTAGCCTTTTCTTTAATAATATCGGCAACTGGTCTTCCTTCGATATTACTCTCTAACCAAGAAAGAATATCTAAATATAAAAAAGCTCTTTTTTCATAAGGGTGATCCTCATACTGTTTAAGTCTCATATGAAGTTTTTTAAACTCACTCTTTATCTCATGTGGGAAAATATCTCCTAAATTTCTCAAAAATTTGATCATTTCTTTTTGTACCTCATGTAAATCATCCATTTTGATTAAAAAACGGTATGTCTCTTTCAGTTGGCTCTCTAAATGATAATCCATCCCTGCCTCATAATGTGCTACTAAACTCAATACTCTCGAAAAGCACATTAAATCCTCTCTCATCTTTAGGGATTTATTATTAATAATCTTAGCAAGATATTCTATACATTTTTTATGATTGCTCATACCAAAATACAAACATCCTATTTTGTAATAAAAAACCATAATATGATGGTCATCAATACGGTTTTTAAACCCTGAGATTTCTTTGAGAATATCTTCTACCAGATATTCTCCTTCATCAAAACTCCCTTCTAAAAAGTGGACATTCAACTTATTATTATAGACAAATTGAAATGATAAAACTTCTATATTATCATCTTTAGGAAACGTAGGTTCTGCTATTGTTTTTTCAAACTCTTCTAACCTTAGTTTTAATTGTGTTTTATCTTTTATTAAATATAAAGACTCTAACAAATAATGATTTCCTCTAAGAAAAAATACTGGATTTTGTATAATCATTTTTGGATGTTCATAAAAAAGAGTTATCCACTTCTTTGAATATTTATAACATGACAAAAAATCCTGAACAATAAAACTATACCATAGATGCGCCTTATACAACCAAAGTTTTTCTCTAAAACCAAGCATAGTCCACTCATATTTTGGCAGTTTACTATTAAAATACTTAGTAACTATACGATGCTCTTTGTCATTTCGTACATAACCGCTCTTTAACATTAAACCATACAACTGTAAGGACAAATTAGATAACTTACTTGTTAACACATTCTTAACACTAAGTATTTTAGCTTCTACAGTTAACTCATCTGCTCTATTATTAATACTTCTTGTTATATATTGTGTTTCTATAATTTTCTCAAATTCTACTATTTCATAAGCAATATTATGTTCTTCGTTTTCCTTTGCTAAAATTTTTGCTTTTTCTAATATCTTAAGACTTTGTTTATATAATCCTTTATGATACAAGATAGAAGCAAAATCAAGTTGCTCTCGTATTTGTGATCTTATATTTTTGTGTAATGGGCTTAACCTAAGGCTTACTAATATTTGTTTATATAAATGTGCCTTAAGATTAGAAAGTTGCTGTTTGGTAACAATTTTTTTTGAAACAATAAGATTTTCATCCAATGCATCACTCTTATCTAAATGATTAAAAAGAGCCAAAAATTTAGAATCTGTATTAACTCCTAGTCTTCCAACATATACCTTAAATTGTCTCTTTTCTGATTTAGAAAGTGATTTAACCAAAACAAATAAAGGATCTTTTTGATCATTAGTCATTGTAAGAAAATATATTATAATTAGCTTATTTACAGTAAATTACGTTAAAATAAAAAGATTTCAGCGTTGTAAAACAAACAATCAAACCTCCTTCTTTTGAATTACCAAAATATAAATTCGTAAGTGATTAAAGAAACATCTTTTAAGAATATTTTGCAAAATGATGTTTTTAAATGCGATATCATAAAAAAAATCATTGTATTCCTATGAGCAATAATAAAATTCAAATATTCGATACAACTCTTAGAGATGGAGAACAAGTCCCTGGATGTAAATTAAATACACAACAAAAACTAATCATTGCACAACAGTTAGATCTTTTAGGAGTAGATGTTATAGAAGCAGGATTTCCTGTCTCTAGCCCTGGAGATTTTACTTCGGTAAATGAAATCGCAAAAATTGTAAAAAATGCAACGGTTTGTGGACTTACTAGAGCTGTGGAAAAAGATATTAAAACTGCTGCTGAAGCATTACAATATGCTAAAAGACCAAGAATACATACTGGTATAGGTACTTCTGAATCTCATATTAAGTATAAATTTAATTCTACTCAGGATAAAGTAATCGAAAAAGGGGTTGCTGCTGTTAAATATGCAAAATCCTTTGTAGAAGATGTGGAGTTCTTTGCTGAAGATGCAGGTCGTACTGACAATGAATTTTTAGCTCGTGTCTGTGAAGCTATGATCAAAGCTGGAGCTACAGTATTAAACATTCCTGATACTACTGGATATTGTTTACCAGAAGAATATGGTGCCAAAATAAAATATCTAAAAGAAAATGTAAAAGGGATAGATAATGTCATTATTTCTTGTCATTGTCATAACGATTTAGGATTAGCGACAGCTAATTCTATTGCTGGAGCAATGAATGGTGCACGACAAATAGAGTGTACTATTAATGGTATTGGTGAGCGTGCAGGTAATACTGCTCTAGAAGAAATCGTGATGATCATGAAACAACACCCATACTTAAATCTAAACACAGATATCGATTCTAAATTATTATATCAGACAAGTCAAATGGTATCTGATCATATGGGTATGATGGTACAACCAAACAAAGCTATTGTTGGTGCCAATGCATTTGCTCATAGCTCAGGAATACATCAGGATGGAGTAATTAAAAATCGTGAAACTTATGAAATTATTGACCCCGCAGAAGTAGGTGTTACAGAATCTGCTATTGTACTTACTGCCAGAAGTGGTAGAGCTGCACTAGCTTATAGAGCTAAGAAGGTAGGATATGAATTAACCAAGCTTCAATTAGATGATGTGTATTCAGAATTCTTAAAATTTGCTGATCGTAGCAAGGAAGTTATGGATGAGGATATACATCAAATCATGAAAAATACAAATGTAGTAGCTGCTATTGCATAAATATTATCATAAATACCATTTATTTAGGTTCAAAAAAATAATTAATGAAAAAAACCTTATTCGATAAAGTTTGGGATGCACATGTCGTAAAAAAGACTGAAGATGGTCCTCAAATATTATATATTGACAAACACTTGATACACGAAGTTACCAGTCCTCAGGCATTTGAAGAACTAGAGCAGCGAGGAATCCCTGTGTTTAGACCAGATCAAATTGTAGCTACAGCAGATCACAATACCCCTACAGAAAATCAACATCTTCCTATAAAAGATGAGTTATCAAGAAATCAATTAGAACGATTAACCGAAAACTGTAAAAAAAATGGTATTACCCTATACGGGCTTGGTCATCAATATAATGGTATTGTTCATGTAATGGCACCCGAATTAGGGATTACTCAACCAGGAATGACAATGGTTTGTGGCGATAGTCATACCTCTACCCACGGAGCCTTTGGAACCATTGCTTTTGGTATAGGAACCAGTCAGGTAGCACAGGTTTTTGCTAGTCAATGCTTATTACTTCAAAAACCTAAAAGTCTTAGGGTAAATGTTAACGGACAATTACGACCAGGTGTTTTACCTAAGGATGTAATTCTGTATATAATTGCTAAACTAGGCACTAATGTTGGTACTGGATATTTTTGTGAGTATGCTGGTAATGTATTCGAAGATATGTCTATGGAAGGACGTATGACTGTTTGTAATATGAGTATTGAAATGGGAGCTCGTGGAGGAATGATTGCTCCAGACGACACGACTTTCGAATACATCAAAGGAAAAGAATTTGCTCCTTCAGGAGCAGAATTTGATAAAAAAGTTGCTTATTGGAAAACGTTACCCACAGATAAAGGTGCACTATTTGATAAAGAATATCATTTTGATGCCGCAGATATTGAACCTATGATTACTTATGGTACTAATCCTGGAATGGGAATTAAAATATCAGAAAATATCCCTTCAGAAAATAACCCTTCATTCGAAAAGTCATTAGCATATATGAACTTTGAAAAAGGACAATCTCTTATTGATCAAAAAATTAATTTCGTATTTATTGGAAGTTGTACCAATAGTAGAATCGAAGATTTTAGAATTGCGGCAAACTATATTAAAGGAAAGAAAAAAGCTACTAATGTAACAGCTTGGTTTGTACCTGGATCACAATTAGTTGCTAAGCAAATTGCAAAAGAAGGATTAAAAGAAATTTTTGAAGAAGCAGGTTTTAAACTTCGTCAACCCGGATGCTCTGCATGTTTAGCTATGAATGATGATAAAATTCCTGAAGGAGAATATTGTGTTTCTACATCTAATAGAAATTTTGAAGGTAGACAAGGGCAAGGTGCCAGAACAATTTTAGCTAGCCCTCTAATTGCAGCAGCAACAGCCATAGAAGGAAAAATCATTGATATTACTAAACAACAATTAAACTAATTATGGATCCGTTTATAAGACTAATATCCTCTGCTATACCATTATCTATAGAAAATGTAGATACAGATCAAATCATACCTGCACGTTTTTTAAAAGGAACTAGCCGCAAGGGGTTCGGAGAAAATTTATTTAGAGATTGGCGTTATCATAAAGATGGTAGTATAAATAACGATTTTGTACTAAATGATACCACCTATAGCGGTAAAATATTAGTAGCAGGAGATAATTTTGGATGTGGATCTAGTAGAGAACATGCAGCATGGGCTATTGATGACTATGGCTTTAATGTTGTTGTCTCCAGTTTTTTTGCAGATATTTTTAAAGGAAATGCTCTTAATAACGGAGTATTACCAATTCAGGTAACCCCAGAATATCTTCAAGAATTATTTAATGAAATAAAGAAAGATGCCAATACACAAATCGAAGTAGACCTACAAGCTCAAAAAATTACTCTTATAGCTACAGAATCCTCTGCTTCATTTGAAATCAGTTCTTATAAAAAAACTTGTTTGATAAATGGTTATGATGATATTGATTTCTTAATCAGTAATACATCAGAAATAGAAGAATTTGAAAAGGCACAAGTATAAATTATTAAAATCAAATAACTAATCCTGTTTATACAAAAACATAAAAGATAAAGTAGTAAATTAACAGGTAAGTTTGAAATAAAAATATAAAAATACATGAAACTAGATATTGCAGTATTATCAGGAGACGGTATTGGACCAGAAGTTACCGCGCAAGCAATCAAAGCACTAGAAGCTGTCGCTCATAATTTTGATCATTCTTTTATTTTTAAAGAAGGGTTAGTCGGTGCTATTGCAATTGATCAAACAGGAAATCCTCTACCAGATGAAACACTAGAACTTTGTGTCAATACAGATGCTGTATTATTTGGAGCTATTGGTGATCCTAAATATGATAATGATCCCAGTGCACCTGTACGACCAGAGCAAGGATTATTAAGGCTAAGAAAGGAATTAGGGTTGTACGCTAATATCCGTCCTGTAAAAGCATATCCAACACTAATTGATAAATCTCCTCTTAAACGAGAGATTATTGAAGGAACAGATATCTCTATTTATCGTGAGTTAACAGGAGGTATTTATTTTGGAAAAAAAGAAATAAGTGACGACGGTAATGTTGCTTCTGACCTTTGTGAATATTCTAGAGAAGAAATTGAGCGTATTTCTCATCTTGCTTTTAAAGCTGCTCAGAAAAGAAGAAAAAAACTTACCCTTGTAGATAAGGCTAACGTATTAGAATCTTCTCGATTATGGAGAAAAGTAGTAACTGAAATTGCTACATCTTATAGTGATGTAACATTAGATTTTCTATTCGTTGATAATGCCGCAATGCAAATGATTCTAAACCCTAGTCAGTTCGATGTTATTCTTACAGAAAACATGTTCGGGGATATCATCTCTGATGAAGCTAGTGTAATAGGTGGATCTATCGGTCTTTTAGCCTCTGCTTCTATCGGAAATACATGTTGTATGTTTGAACCCATTCATGGATCATACCCCCAAGCAACAGGAAAAGGAATAGCCAACCCTATTGCTGCAATATTATCTGCTGCAATGCTATTAGAACATTTTAATTTAATAGGAGAAGCTAATGCAATCAGAGATGCTGTAGAAAAGGCATTAGAACTAAACATTACTACTCCTGATTTAAACACTAACAATCCACTTTCTACAGAAAAAGTAGGAGATTTTATAGCAGATTATATCTTAAATCCCGAAGATTCTAATCTTAATTTTGAAAATATACACGTAGGACAATCTACGATTATATAAAATTGTTTTTAACAATGATTCTGTTTTGTTTGAAGCAATCAAAGATGTATTTCTTTGGTTGCTTTTTTGTACTCTAATAAGTTGTTTTATTATCAAACAATTAAATAATCACCTAAAAAAAATAACCCAAGTCCATTATTAAATATACATTAACAACATGTTTTTTATTATAACGTAATAGTACTCTCCATATATTTGTACCATCCTACCCTTTTTATTTATCTATAAATTGTGTTCTCTTTTAGTGTTTATTATAAAAAAATCACTTCTTTTTCTATGCATTTTAATATCATTTTTTAAACGTTTTAGAGCAAACAACTACTAATACTTCTTCAGAAAATGTTGGGATTAGAACGAAAAACCATTAAGCTCACTTCATATTTCCTCTAGCCCTTTTGGCGGTTCTCTTAACAGCAAGCACCACTCCTAATCTGGGGGTTTTAATTGGTGAAGCTATTAGAAAAAAATAGAAAAACTTACCTTGTATACGATTCTGTAACAAAAAGAGAGCACAGAATTAAAAACTATTCTTCAAAAAATATTAGAAACTAAAGAATAACAAATTTAATCCTATTTATAAGAGTAACATTTTTAATTAATATAACGTACACTATAAAACAAAGTAAGATATCTTTTAGTGTAGTTAAGCTTTTGTATAATAAGAAATTAATTACTTGAAAAGCTATGATAGAAAATATCATAGCTTTTTGTATTTTACAGAACTATATACTCCTTAAACAGCTTTGATGAATATTAGAAATTTCATAGTACTCTTTTTTATAGTTATACAATCTATAACCGCACAAAAAATTACATGTTCAGCAAAAGATAAAACGCTTTTTACAGCAAAAATAACAGCACTAAAAAAAACATATACTCCACAATCAGATTTTGGAAAAACTATAGTCTCGGTAGGGAAAACATTTTTAGGAACTCCCTACGTAGCTAAAACCTTAGAGATAGGAAATAAAGAATCTATAGTAGTTAACCTTCAGGGATTAGATTGCACTACCTATGTAGAAAACGTATTAGTCTTTAGTCTAATGCTTAGAGATCATAAATACGATTTTGAAACCTATATTGCTTATTTAGAAAGACTACGGTATAAAGATGGAAAACTAGATGGGTATACATCTCGTTTACATTACTTCTCTGAATGGATTATCAATAATGAACAAAAAGGAATTATAAAAAATAGTACTGGGGCTATTGGAGGTATCGAAATTGAAAAAAAGATCAATTTTATGAGTACACACCGAGATTTATACCCTTTCCTAAAAGATGACAAAAACTATAAAAAGATACAACTATCAGAAAATACGATTAGTCAATTTCCATTATGCTATCTTCCTAAAGGTGAAATCAAAGAAAATGAAGCCAATATTCTATCTGGTGATATTATTGCACTAACAACTTCTATCAAAGGATTAGATATCACTCATACAGGAATTGCTACACGAGAAAAAGACGGACGAATCCATTTATTACATGCTTCATCAAAAGGTGAAGTAATGATTTCTAAAGCACCACTAGTTGATTATCTAAAAAAAATTAAAAACAATACAGGTATTATCATCAGTAGAGCATACTAAGTAAAATATAAATGTTATTGTAAAACGAATCTCAAATTAGTTTTATAAGGCTCTAAAAGTTAACTCAATAGTCATCGTATTCTTTTGTAAAACTAAACCTAAATCTCTAACTTAGTAGAAAAAAGAAGATGTTATTTCCTAGAACAAACATTGAACAAAAGCTCGACACATTACGAAACAAAGAATTTAATCCTTCAACTTGGAGAGTTCAAGTGTTTAAAATTTTTCAGCAAAGTGAAGTACATGAGAATAAAATTTTGCAAAATTTAAATACTGCTACCTCTATATCTAAAAATAGTTTTGATTTTAATCAATTAGAAACTCAAAATATATATCATCTGAATCAAATCAAAAAAATCTGTATCGATTACAGATTACGGTTTTTAGATTCTAAATACTTTAAAGGAAAACTCCCCACATCTGCTATTACAGCTATTAAAGATCTAGAGAAAAAACATCAAACAGAATTAGTTGGGTTTAAAATTATAGCTCCTTCTAAATTATTTAAATTAGAAAATGCAGACGACCCCCTACTCTTTGCTCCTATTGGGAATGATTACTTTTATCTGATTCATAAATGGGGTAATGATTTACATCCGTTACGTAAACATATAATGTGGTTTTTTAAAAGTTTTGAAAATTTACTTATCTTAACTTTTTTAGTAAGTCTTATATTTACATTTATGATTCCTGATGGCCTTTTTACCAAAAATAGTACTGCTTCAACATTTATCATGATTCTATTTTTTATGTTTAAATCTGTAGCAGCTGTAGTCCTATTCTATGGTTTTGCACTTGGTAAAAATTTCAATACTGCTATCTGGAACAGTAAATATTTTAATGCATAACACATAACATATATGTTTCCAGAAAGCGAATACGAAAGAGTATATACCGGTAGTGTAATCAATGTTCAATTTATACAAACTCTTCTTAATGATCAAGGAATTAATTCTATCACTAGAGATGATATGAACTCAGGAATGATTGCTGGTTTTGGCGGAGGTATACCCAATCATATACAACTTTTTGTAAAGAAAACTAATTTAAAAGATGCGCGTAGTATTATCGAACAAAATTTATCTTAGAACCATGGAAAACAAAAATGAATCACCTCGAAAAACTTGGGATTTAATGATCGGAATTGCTCTCATTCTATTTGGGAGTTTACGACTTTATAATAGAATACAAACTGAAGTAGAATGGGATTTTAGATCTATCATCACTATAATTTTTATAGGATATGGAGGATATCTTATCTACAGATATTTCCAAAACACTCCTAGAGACTAGTCAATAAAAGTAATAATCATGAAATTGCTTTATTATTCGTGTAATAAATGATTATATTGGATGAAAAATCAAAAATAACAAACAATACCATAAAATAGTTTGTTATAGCAAATCATAGTGCGTGGGAAGAAAAGCTATACTAAAAGACAGAAAAGAAAAAAGTAAAAAAGTAGAACAATGGACATTGGCATTACTCCCTAAACTGAAGAAAGTAGATTTAGGAGAATTGACTATGGATGATATAGCTGTATTAATGAAAAAAAGCAAATCTACCATATATCAGTATTTTACTACAAAAGAAGAAATTTTTGAATATATCACTCAAGTAAGAATTGATTATTTATACAAATATAAAAATGAGATTACAGAAGACATTCTAAAATTGGATTATAGAGCAGAAAACTTTGGTCGTATTCTTATCGAGGGAACTAAAGATGTATCTTCATTTTTTTTAAAACAGTTAAAACAGCATTACCCAACAGCATGGAAAATTATTGAAGATTTTTTACATATGTTACTTAAAGATTTAAAACAATTTTATGATCTCGGCATAAAAAAAGGAATTTTTAAACCTATATCATCAGAGCTACTTACTAAACTTGATGAATATTTTATTATGCAGTTAATTACTGATGATAATTTTTTTAATAAAACGGAGGAAACATTAGAATCTATTATCAAAAATTATATGTTTTTAAAGTTCGAAGGGTTATTAAAACGATTTTAATCCCATATGAAGAGTTTAATTCCTAAAAAAAGAGCTTTGCTTGGATAGCAAAAAATCATTTTGGAAATATCGAGGTTGTTAAATCAACAATCTCGGAGCAAATTCATGAGGTATGCTTCCGAAAAAAATATTTTGATGTCGAGGCGAAATTAAACCCTCAATGAGGGATTAAACCTATAAAATTTTATAAAATAATAAACCTCACAGAATTTTATAATATCTGTGAGGTTTATTTTATGTTTTGAAAATTATCTAATTATAATTCTGTGTGTTACATCCTTTATATCATCGCCTAAGATTTTAACTAGGTATATTCCTGAATTGAGGTTACTGAAAGATATATTTTTTGGTGACTGATTTAATGTCCCTATTCTTCTTGTATCTAATAAACCTCCGGTTAAACCATATACCTCTACTATACCATTATTGATTACTCCTTCTGATGAAATTTTTATATTACCATCAGAAATTGTGGGATATACAACTGGGGGGGGTAAATTACTTTCTGGTTTTTCTCCATCAGCTATTACTACTTTTTCTGGTACTGCATTGATAGAACGTATTGCCCAACCAAAAGAAGTAAATATAGGGTCTGACACTAGCCTAAAACGTATAACAATAGTCTCTCCTTCTTTAAAAAAGTTTAATAAGTTAATTTTTTGTTCTTTAAACAATGCATCACTTATCGATGGAGAAGGATCAGAATTAAAAGTTTCTGTCCATTCAGGAAATCTCTGAGCATCATATATATCTAATGGTATCCATTTATCTAAATCACTAGAAGCCTCTATAGTTACATAATCATAAAATCTATTAGGTCTAGGGTCAAATTCTGTAATTGCAACATCCTCATAAGTAAAATCTTTATGAGTTGCAGATACTATAATTGGATGTTTTAAAACCGTATTATATCTTTTGTCATTTAAATATGGATGATCCGAATTATTAAGAACTGATTGAGATACTGTTTCATTAATCGTATTGATCACAAATTCTCCTCCAAAAGTGTAAACATCTGATGCTTTAAAGGTCTCTATAGAGACTAATGTTTCTGGTTTCATAAACTTGATAATATCAAAAGTTTTTGTAGAAAATACAGAAGTTTCTTTTTTACTATCTACTGCTTGCAACTCTACTATATGTTTCCCTTCTTCTATATTTTCAATGGTATACGTAAATTCTATACCTGGAGCAATATTATCTGTTATTGTTGCTATTTCTTTGCCGTCAAAATATACTATTATTGAATCAATATCATCATTTTCCTGAACATAAGTTACTGTTGCATTCTGATTTTCTACAGATTCCTGAGATACATTAACTATTGTTGGAGGAGCAAAATATACTGGTGGTTCATATCCATCTAACTCTCTAAGTGTAGCTGTCCAAATCCCTCTTCCATGAGTAGCCATAACTACCTGATTGTTCACTATTTTCATCTGCCAAACAGAAAATGCAGGTAGCCCTGCTAACATAGACCAATTCTTACCACCGTCTAACGTTTCAAAAACTCCTATATCGGTTCCTACCCAAAGCCTATTTTTATTAAAAGGCATTTCTACTAAACTATGAATTGCAACATCAGGAAATCCGCTATCCTCTGCTTTAGAAAATCCAGAAATATCTACCCAAGTTTTTCCTAAATCTTCTGTCTTTAATACTTTAGCCGCTCCTTGACCAGAGAACAAAGCATAAGCTCTATTTTCATCAGTAGGAGAAGTTTCTATTCCTGAAATAAAATAATTATGATTTTTACCATCTCTTGGATCTAAAAACCCGTTTGTCCCATCATAAGAAACTCCATTATTTACAGAAACATGTAATTTAAAAGATCCTGACTCTGTCATCGCATTCCCTGCCCATACTATATTTGGATTAGCAATAGATACAGCTACGTCTAAAGCACTAGAAGGTCTAGTTCCGACAGCATAGTTATTAGGAATTGATGTTAAACTCCAAGATTCAGCAAAATCAGTAGATCTCCATATTCCACTAATTGAAGGGCTAAAAAGAACATTAGGGTTATTATTAGAGTTTACAATTTTAGAATAGAATGGTGATGTTGCTGATCCAGATTCTCCATGTACCGCACTAAATGATTTACCATTTACATATCGTACAAAATTATTATGCTGAGAACCTCCAATATATTTGTTAGGGTCTTTATAATTCCACAATACTTCAAATCCATCGCCCCCTATAATAAAATTATATTTTGTTTCATCATTTGCTCCATTTTCTGTCTGTGATACCCATGTGCCATTATCCTGAGCTCCTGCGATATAATCTTCTGTTCCATTACGTTTGTCTGCCCCATAAAACTGAGTACAATTAAGTCCTACTGCAGAGGTTGACCAGTCATTAAGTGTGGTTCCTGGATCGCGTAAGTAATCTGTATGAAAGACTCCCCCATCATTAGCTAAAATTAGTTTAAATTTTTTCTCAGGAAATTTTGTAGTCCAAGTTAATCCATGCTGATCGACATGTACATAGTTATTCAACCCTCCTGTATATCCTGAAGCTATAGCTTTAAAAGTATATTTTAAAACTTTATTTTTTGTGTTATCATTTCCTTTTTTTGATCTTTTTCCTTTCTTTTTTATACTTACTTTAAATAAAGTTACGCCTCCTGCATAAAAAATATTTTCATCAAATGGATGTGCCATAAGAAGGTTATCATACCATCCCTGACCTGTGATTAAATTACCATCTGCAGGTTTTCCATCAAAACCAAGAAGTGTGAATGTTTTTCCAGCATCATCAGTCATATAAAAATCTGTATTTACTGCTGTAGTTGCATTACTCCCAGGGGTATATACAGAAATAAACACTTTATTAGGATTAGCTGGTGAAACATCTAGCTCAAAACGTGAATGATTAGAATTATAATCATTCCTATTCAATATTAACTCCCAAGTAAGCCCTCCGTCTATACTTTTTATTATTCCCACCTGATTAACTCCTCCGTAAAGTATATTAAAGTTGGTAGGATCGGGATTTAAATCTTGAACATTCCCTCCAGTATACGTATTTTGCCAAGTTTCTCCTCCGTCTTTAGTAATATAGATACCTTTACTACTTGCTACAACGAGATTATCCTCATCATCTGGATTTATAGCCAATCTTCCTATTCCTCCAAAATCTTTAGTATGATCAAGATAGTCCCAACTACGTCCTTCATTGGTGGTTTTTAAAATTCCTACTCCACCGATAGCATCTAAGTTATTAAAAGGTTCTCCTGTACCTACATATAATGTTCTGGGGTTCTTTTTACTCACTGCTACTGTAGATGTTGATAGATTAGGAACTTTATAATCAGTTAAATTTTCCCATGTTTTTCCGGCATCTTCAGTAACCCAAAGACCACCTCCTACTGTACCTGCATACCATTTATCATTATCATCAGGCGCTACAACAATACCACGAATTCTTCCTGGTACATTTACAGGACCTCTTTCTTTCCATTTTATGATTCTAGAACTTTTAGCTTTAGAAACACTTTTCATTGCTTTCTGATGTTCTGTCATTAAAAAACCATCTTTATATGTTGATTTTTCTGCATCAATAGGTTTTAAAAGACTAGCTTTATAATCTGCTATAATCTCAATACCCTTTTTCTTATTATGATCTTTTTTAGCTTTTCGTTTTTTAACAGTAGTAGTATTAGCTATAGTTACAGACTCTACTTTGGCGATCTCTTGTTTATTACCTGTAGTATTACAGGCTGTATAAGCCATTAATAAAAAAACTAATACAAATAGTTTCCTAAAATAAAATTTGTGTTTCATGAGTTAGTTATTTAATTTAATAATTGTTATCGAATTTTGATTATTTATCAGGAGAGCATCTTCAGGGTTTTCTGAAGTTGGTTTTTGCTCTATCCCAACATAAGAAGTAAGTTTTAATGATTCATTATCATACCAATCAATATCTGTCCCTCTAAAGGATCCTTTCTTAATAACTTCTCTTGTTTTTTTTGTATAGACAACATACTCAAAATAAATTGCTGGATCTCCTAATACCATATTCTTTCTTATAGAAAGTTCCATAGTCTTATCCCTATTTAGTTTTAAAACACTTGTGCTATTATTAATCATATGAGTTGTTGATTTTTCATTTCTTTTATCTCCTTTTTCTATAGTTTTACATTGAGCAAAAGAAAATACTGTTAAAATCAGAAAAAAAATAAGCACTATTTTTTTTGATAACATTATTCTAAAAATTTAAAGGATAAACGATCAGTTATTTCTATCAACAATTGATCAAAATTATTTTGACAACATTTCTATTATAAATGATTATCTCTTTTAAGTTAGGGGTGAAGATCTTTAGAGATATCAATAAATACACGTCATAATACGCTCAGCATAGCGTAAATATATTTTACCATATTCTTAATATTTTAAGAACAAAATAATATTTACACTACCAAATTATATCTTATTTACCAGACTTCATTATTTTTATGTTTTTTTTAACAAAAATAATGATCCAAATAAAATGGTAAAATTGATTTTCTAAACCAATAATTTTGGAATAGTCTAGCTAGATATATTTATAAAAAAACAACTGATCCCAATAACAAATCTTTAGTAATCAAATTCATTAATATATAAAGGTTAATAATTAAAATAAAGTAGTATTTATATAACATATTCTTATTTAGTGTTAGTGATTTGATTGCAAAACACTATTTAAAATAATTCTAAATAATATTTTTATATTACCAAATAGGTGTTATTTTTATTGTAGTATAAAAACCAATTTAAATAAAACCCTTCACAATGAATTATCGAATTCTTTTAACAATCTTATTTTTTTCATCATTTTTAAATGATGCTTTCTCACAAAATTTTGAACTAATAGGCACAAGAAGTTATAATCCTAATACATGGGATTTTCCTACTGTAGACAATATGTATTTCGATTCAAATAATAATTTATATGCCTTCATTTACGAATCTCATTATCCTAGAAACAATGAATTGGTAAAATTTTCTTTTGACACTAACTCATGGGAAGATATTTCTAAGCATAACTTTTTAGTCCCTGGAGGAGTTTCTACATCATCTGGAACAGGATTAGGCGATGGAAGTATCATGACTATATTTCGTTCTTTTGATAACAATCATTATGCATACCACTATCAACCAGATGGTACATTTAAAGAGTTAGGAAACCCAGTACTTCAGGGAATAGAAAATATTGACCTAGCCTCTGGAGTTACCTCTAATGGTGATTTTTATTTTTGCCATGCATTGTTTTCTGTAGGTGCAAAAAAATGGGACGGTAAGCAGTGGACTTCACTACCAAATCTATCTAATAGTAATGGTAGTTATCCTGATATGCAAATAGGTAATGATGATACAATATATGTCGCATATAGTAAAAAATTATCTGGCATAAATGTATCGTCTTATAATGGTAAGAAATGGACTACATTACTATCTACTACAGAAAGAGCTCTTCATCCTAAAATATTTGTTGTTTCTAAAAATGAGATATATCTATCTCATGCAATTGCTAGTGGTTTTAGAGTTTTAAAATATAAACACAAAAAGTGGACACAATTAGGAAACGACATTGATGCTTATGACAATTCACGTAGCGATATTATTAAAACTAAGAGTGGAGAAATCTTATTAGTTAATGGAGATTCTAATGGTTTCTTTAAATATAATAAAGTGACAAAAAACTGGGAAAACATACCTAACAACATCTCCGATGATGGGGCTATTTCTGGGTATAAACCGTTTTTATTAGAGTCTAAAGATGGCTATGTTTATAATGGTTTCTCTGAAAACAATGCTATCACTTTTGTTAAGTATACCCCTAGAGCTTTATCTCCAAAAGGAACTGATAGTAATTTATTCAAAATATATCCCAATCCCGCTAGTAACTTTGTTACAATTCAAAACATTTTTGGCTATAAAAGATTAAATATATCTATCCATGATATTACTGGAGAAATTCTGTTTTCAATAAAAAATCAATCAAATAAATTTACAACTATTGACACTAGCACATTACAGTCAGGTATTTATTATATTTCAATTCGCTTAAACATAAAGAATAAGCCGTATATACAAAAACTAGTGATACAGAATTAATATAGCTGAGGTATTATTGTATTACTTCAAAAATTTCTAAGCATACAAATAGAATATAGGAAAAAACAATCAAATATATTATGTCTATTTATATATTTAAAAATGAACCTTAAAAAGCCTACACGCTTTTCTATGTAAACTTAAACTCAAAATTGATTACACATATAGATGTAAAACATATCCTTTTATTCCGTTTAAATAGGATGAAATACTTTTTTTTAAAAATTAAAAAAGCCGTCTAAAAATATTTAGACGGCTTTTTATATTATAAGAAAATATTGAAAATTAATTCTCTCCTTTTTCCATTTTAGCTTTAAGATCTGCTAATGCATCAATATCTCCAAGTGTAGTTTTTTCTGATGAACTATTACTTGCAGCTTTCTTTGCAGCTTGTTTAACAATCTTAGCTTCTTCTTCTTTAAATAAGGCTGTATGAGAAGCAACTACTCTCTTGAACTCTTTATTAAATTCAATAATTTGGAATTCTGCTTCTTCTCCTTTATTCAATTTACTACCATCTTCTTTTTCAAGATGACGTGATGGTATAAAAGCAACAATATCTTCATTAAACTCTATTGTAGCTCCCTTGTCTACAATATCACCGATAGTTGCAGTATGCTTAGTACCCACAGCAAATTCAGTTTCGTACTTATCCCAAGGATTATCTTCTGTCTGCTTATGACCTAGGCTTAATTTACGTCCTTCTACATCTAATTCAAGAACTATAACATCAAGTGTATCACCAACATTAGTAAAATCTGATGGGTGCTTAATTTTCTTAGTCCAAGAAAGATCAGAAATGTAAATTAATCCATCAATACCTTCTTCTAATTCTACAAATACTCCAAAATTAGTAAAGTTACGAACGATACCACTATGTTTAGAACCTACAGGGTATTTTGATGTAATATCTGTCCATGGATCTGGTGTTAATTGCTTAATACCTAGAGACATTTTACGTTCTTCTCTATCTAAAGTAAGAATTACTGCTTCTACCTGATCACCAACTTTTACGAAATCTTGTGCAGAACGTAAATGTGTCGACCATGACATTTCTGAAACGTGAATTAATCCTTCTACACCTTCTTCTACTTCAATAAATGCACCGTAATCTGCAATAACAACTACTTTACCTTTTACTTTATCACCAACTTTAAGTTCTTTATCAAGAGCTTCCCATGGGTGAGGTTTTAATTGCTTAAGACCTAATTGAATACGAGTTTTAGCTTCATCAAAATCTAAAATAACTACGTTTAATTTCTGATCAAGCTCTACAATCTCATTAGGGTGATTGATTCTTGACCAAGAAAGGTCTGTAATATGAACTAATCCATCAACTCCTCCAAGATCAACGAATACACCATAAGAAGTAACATTCTTAACAGTACCTTCTAATACTTGACCTTTTTCTAATTGACCAATAATTTCTTTTTTCTGTTCTTCGATATCTGCTTCGATAAGTGCTTTATGAGACACAACAACATTCTTGAATTCGTGGTTAATTTTTACCACTTTAAATTCCATTGTTTTTCCTACATATGCATCATAATCACGGATTGGTTTTACATCAATTTGAGAACCTGGTAAGAATGCTTCAATACCAAATACGTCAACGATCATTCCTCCTTTAGTTCTGCATTTTACAAAACCATTTACGATCTCACCAGTATCATGTGCTCCATTTACTCTATCCCATGCTTTAATTACACGAGCTTTACGGTGAGATAAGATCAACTGACCTGTAGCGTCTTCACGCACGTCAATTAAAACTTCTACTTTATCACCTACTTTAAGATCTGGATTGTAACGAAATTCGTTTAGTGAAATAACTCCTTCACTTTTTGCATTAATGTCGATAATAGCATCACGATCAGTAATATTAATTACTGTTCCATCCACTACTTCATCATTAAGGGTATCCACAAAATTTTCTGCAACCAATTGCTCAAACTCTTCAAGTTTTGAGTCTTCGATAGGGTCAATACCCTCTTCGTAGTTATGCCAGTTAAAATCTTTTAGGAATTGCTCAGGGTTTGCTTGTTGTGGAGTTTCAGTTACTACTGGAGTCTCTACTTCCTGAACATCTGTGTTTTTTGTTTCTTCAGACATTGAAGATAAAATTTGTATCCTGTATATTACTGAGAATCAAAGTAGAAATTATACAGAAGTATTAATTAATAATTATAGTTATCCTTTTTAATTCTCTTATCTACTAAAAAGGAGTGCAAAATTACAATTTAATTTATTATAAAACAAAAGATTACAATTTGTTTCATCAAATTGTTAGTACTTTATAATCTCAAACTCACTTCTTCTATTAGTTTGATGATCTTCTTCTGTACATATTTTAGTCTTACAATCTATAAGAGGTTGGGATTCTCCAAATCCTATAAACTGCATTCTTCTTGCATTAACATATCCTTCTAATGCAAGATAATTACGTGTAGATTCTGCTCTTTTTGCAGATAATACTCGATTATAAGAATCTGTCCCTCTACTATCAGTATGGGAACTTATTTTTATATATACTGTTTTATATTTTTCTAATTTTAATGCTAATTTATTAAGTACTTTTTTAGAATCAGCTCGTATATTCCATTTATCATAGTCAAAATAAATAGGTGGCATTTTAAAATAGAGTTTCCCATTTTTTTCAATAACAGGAGGTCCATCTTTATCTGCAAGAAGCATTTCTCTTAATCTAATTTTAGTAATCTCTACTTTTTTAGTGTTCGTATTCGTACCATCTGTAATTGTAGTATGCGTATCTGTAGTACTCTTATTATCGTGTTTTATACTATGATCTGTTAAAGAAGGATCTTCTTCTCGTTTCTTTTTTATTCTATCCAAATAGATTACATATACTCCTTCTTCTTTCTCTTTTATGACCAATGGTTTTGTTCTAGTCTTATACCCCTCTGCCGAAGCTTTAAAATTATAACGTCCAGAAAATATTTTAATATCAAAACTTGCTATCGAATCTAATTGACTTTCATAGACGATATCATTATCATTAGTATACAAAATAACATCTGAATTAGATATATAATTATCACTTGCAAAATCTCTAACTTCAAAACGTGTCCTATATTCTTTAGGAAAAATAGCTCCTATCTGAGAAAAAGCATAGATATCATCTCCTATTTTTTTACGATTAGACGCAAAGAAACCATCTGTTTCATTATAATACACCATAGAAAAATCATCATAACTAGAGTTTATTGGTGCTCCTAAATTAATAGGTTTTGTAAACTCTTCTCTTCTTAACTCTGAAACAAATATATCCATCATACCTAATCCTAAATGTCCATTTGATGAAAAAAACAAATGATTATCTTTTGATATAAATGGAAATTGCTCTCGGTGCACGGTATTAATAGTAGGTCCTAAATTAACTGGTTTTCCATAAGTTCCATCTTGGTTAACCGCTATAGAATAAATGTCAAAATCACCATATCCCCCAGGCATATTAGAACTAAAATATAATGTTTCTTCATCTTTACTTAATGATGGATGTTCTATAGAATAGTTTACATCATTAAACTCTAACTTTTCTGGAGTAGTCCATTTTCCATCAACTTTAATAGCTTTGTATAGATGAATAGCATTATTATTAATTGTATCAAATTTCTTTTTCCCTTTTTCAGAATTACTTTTGGATAGATATAGTGTATTACCATCAGCTGTAAAACAAAAGTTCCCTTCGTGGAGTTTTGAATTGATTTCTTTGGAAATTGGAGTTATTTCTGAAATAGGGTTATTATCCTTATCAACTTTTACTTTATAAATATCCAAAAACGGACGGTGTGTCCATTTATAATTTTTATCCAAGAGATTATACGGGTGTCTATCTGTTGTAAAGTAAAAGATACTATCTTTTTTAACTGCCCCGAATTCTGAAGATTCGGAATTAAAAGAAAGGCTTTTTATAGTATAATCGTCATCTTTTAGCTTAAACTCTTCTATAGTAGCAATAGCATCTGGTACACTAAAGTTTTCTGCTATAGCACCTAATTTATTATATAACGAAAGGTATGCTACTGATTTCTCATACTCCCCCAATGCAGAAAGTACTTGATACATCATAAAATTGTATGCATTATCATAGGTTTTATCTTTATCATAAAACTTACCTGATGTTAATACTTTAAGGTATCGATATGCTTTTCTAAATTGAAATGTATTATAATATGAAGTACTAATATTCTTAAGAATATGCTTTGTATATCCTTCTCTATTCAACTCTTCTTCATATTGCAATGCTGCATTTATATAATCTCTTTTATCAAAAAAACGATCTGCTCTGCCATTTTTCTGCGAAAAAGTAAGCTGAGTAATCAACACCATTAATACCAATATTATTTTAGCTTTCATCATTTAAAAAAATCTTGGAGAAGAATATGTTTTACTAAATTTTAGGAGATCAAAATTAAAGAGTAACACAACCTCATGACTTCCATTATTATAACCACTTAGGTCACTTACACTAAAATCATAAGAATATCCTATTTTTAAGTTTTGAGTAATATTAAAACCTGCTAAAGCAATAAAAGAATCTTTATATCTATAAGAAACTCCTAGCTCAAACGCATCATAAATCAACGAATTTAAAGAAATATCAAAAGTTAAGGGAGAATCTATTACTTGCTTGATAACCATAGAAGGTTTTAAGCGTACTTCATCTACAAAGTCAAAAACATAGCCAGCAATACCATATATATGAGTTTTTGTTTGCGCTACACCAATACCATTAATATCTACATCACTTGGCAATAAATTTGGCGAAGAAATACCTGCATAAAAATTACTGGTAAACATATACAATCCTGCTCCAATACTTAATTGTGTTGTAGAGGTATTATCTGCAAAAGAAGGATCTGTCGCTACATCAGATCTGGAAGGATCTATTTTAAAACTATCAATCCCTGCTTTTAACCCATAAGATAATCGTACTTGGTCTGAGATTCTTGTAATATATGCAAAATCAACATTTATATAATCATTGTTTACTAGGATTGCATCCCCTATTCGATCATTTACATAATTAATGCTCAATTCTATTTTTTGACTCATAGGAACAGTAGCAAATACATTTGTTGTTTGTGGAGATCCCTCGATCCCTGTCCACTGTTTTCTGAATAGGATTCCTGTAGAAATCAATCCACTTTGTGCAATCACATAAGCTGGATTAACGGTACTCATATTATACATATACTGAGAATACTGAGGCTCTTGCTGGGCATAATTTACTGAGCAGAAAACTACAGTTAGGATAAAAACTAATTTTAACTTCATTTATTTATCTGCTTAAATAAAAACTTCCTTGTATTGGTAAATTACTTTCAAAATTTGGAGTGAAAATATAAAAATATGTTCCTGATGGAAGATCATCACCTAATCGTATAGATATATTACTCTCTCCTCTAAACTCTTCGGTATTAATATTTCCTTCATATACAAGACTACCATATCGATTATATATATTTAATTCAAAATCAGGAAATGCTTCTGGGATATTGTAAACCTCATCAATCAACAAATCAAAAGTATCATTCTGATGATCACCATTAGGCGATACTCCATCTTGAAAATCTAATGTACATAACTCTCCATTAGAAAATTTTTCTCCTGTATTTAATATATTAATTATAACCTGAAGGCGTTCTGACTCACAATTATTAGCATCTATAGAAGCAATATAATACACCTGATTATCAAACAATAAAGGATTATTTATAATAGGAGTTTCGCTCTCTAAAGTTGTATACCAATTATAATTTAGGACATCTACTTCTATATCTTCTAGTTTTTTCGCATCTAGAATACAAAATTCTTGTGTTGGAACATTAGGTATCGGTAAATCTACAATTTGAACAGCAACATTTAATGAAGATTCATCACAAGGAGCTGTATTAGGCACTACATACCTAAAATTATATATATTATTTGTTAATGTTTCAAATTCTAATACTCCATTAGTATCTAAAGCACCTGTATTATCAGTATCTTCAAAAACCCCTATACGAGGGGTATTCCTATCTAAAAGGGAGTATAAATTTACTCGACCATCTATTTTACAAAATGTCTCACTTCTATCATTCCCTATTCCTACTGGTTCTACAATGGTAATAGATACTGTAGCTGTGTCTGGAGTCTTACAACCATCATTACCCGGCACTGTATATATGTAGTCACCCACTCCTAAAATCGGTAATGTATAGTCATTAATATCAAATATTCCTAAGTGATCTGTAGACATATATCCAAAAGGTCCTGTCCATATTCCTGTAGGATCTGGAGTCCCCCCTAGAATATTAAAAAGTGTTACTGTTAAATTATCAGAACATACTGTTACATTTCCATTATCTCCTGCATCTGGTTCTGTATGAATTGTAAACGTTAAATTTGCTTTTTCTATACACCCTTCACTACTAGTAGTTGTATGCGTAAATGTATATAGTTGTGAACTATCACTATCAGGAAATACAAATGTGTTATTTATAATATCTCCAGTAGAATTGGTCCAAACTCCTGTAGTAGCTATAACATTAGTCCCAGTAGATTTTAATAAGCTCCTTAGATCGACCTGCCCTAAAGATTCACATAAACTAATATCTTTAGTATCTTCTCCTGCATATGCAAAAGGTAAGATTTCTATAGTAACCAAAGTTTTTAGAACCCCACATGGATGAGAACAATCCCCTGATAAATTAATAAATGGATCACCACATCCAGAAAATGCTTCATTAGGGCAATTAATCCAAGGGTTCACTCCAAACTCAAAAACATACGTTCCTGGTTCTGCATTTAAAGTATGTATAGTGCCTAAATGGGTATAATTATCATCAGATAATGTTTTTATCCCTAAACTAGATGAACCTGATACTAGCCGCCAATTGGTAAAAGTATCAGAATCATAAACAAAATTAAAAGTTCCTTCTGTAGTAAACCTTAGTAAATCAAATAAATGTAGTTCTCCAGGTTCTACGTTTGCACATATCTGAGGTGGAGGATTAGGTTGACTAAAAGGTCTGAGTTGCTCATAAAATGTAAATGGAACAGAGGTTTCTTGGTCTTCACAGACTCCAGATCGTTGACTCACAGCATAAGTAAAACTAAACTCTTTACAACCAAAACGTAAATTTGCTCCATTATTAACTACAAAATCATTATATATTGTTTTTAAATTAATCTCAGAATCCTGTTCATGTGCTATCTGTCCTGTTGGATCACTATCCGGAAGCCAAATCCCATTATCATTATCTTCTCCTTCTAGATACTTATCATCACGTAGATTTATATCTAAATCATATACTCCTGCTAAGATATCATCCTCACATATCTGAGTTTGTTTAGAATCACCAGAATCTACTTGTCGTACTATTGCAATAACAACTGTAGTTTCTTCAAACGGACTACAAGGAGAAATTCCAGGTACTTTATACGTAAATTCAAAAGCTTCTTGATCAGGAATAGGGCTTCCTTGCTGATATGGTATTTTTGCTTTAAATCTAGAAGGATTTAGCATATCAAATTCTATAAAATTTGGACTATTACCATTATAAGTCCAAGAACCATTCTGATGAGGAGGAGGTGTTGCATCATCTAGTACAAAAGCCGTGAATAAATCAAAATATTCATCATCACACCCTTGAGCATTTGTATTTAGTGTACCACTTCTTGGTAGAGCTATCCCTGAATATGGTCCTAAAATAAGGGTTATAGTCAATGCGGGATTTACAGCCCCACACGTAGTATTAAATAGTTTAAAAGTATATTCATTTCTTGTATCATTTACAGTAGAATTTGGTAATATCCATGTAGAAACATTACCTGTATTAGGGTCTAAAGCTGTAGCATATTTAGGGTTTATAGTCCAGGTTCCATTTTGTATAGTCAACCCCGTGCTTTTTGTATATTCAGCATATAAATTAATTATCCCATCTTTGATACTATTGTTATCAAAATCAATAGTTTCCATATCACAAACTGAAATAGTTTGCTCTATATTACATTGCGAATATGATTGAAAGTTTATGACAAGGAATGTGATTAGAATAGCTAGTTGTTTTCCCAAAACTACTAACTGGCTTCTTACTGTTATCAAAATTTATTAATTAAGATTTGTTCAAATATATAATTATTATGCCTAAAATACCGTATTACATTTACACTTTTTACACAAGTAAAATTCTATTTTAAATGTCTCAAAGCTCTAAATATTATATAGAATATTAAAAGTCATATGTAATTTTGGCTTGCCAATAATCTTAAGTAAATTTCATAGGTTAAGAAATGTAACATCTACTCATACCTCTATCATATACATTATTTTAAAATTCATCGAACAACAGAGCAACCTTAAACTCTTGATTTTAAGACCTCCTCAACATCTTTTAAGGTGTATCCTTTTGCTTGTAATAATATTAAATAATGAAATAATAAATCTGCACTTTCGTTTAAAAACAATTCTTCATTATCATCTTTAGCTTCTATTACCACTTCTACTGCTTCTTCTCCTACTTTTTGCGCTATTTTATTCATTCCTTTTCTAAAAAGTGATGCTACATACGATTTAGAATCCTCCTGATTTTCTTTTCGATTACGTATAACTTCCTCTAATTGAGACAAAAAACCAAACGAACTTTTATTCTCTTGATCCCAACATGTATCTGATCCTGTATGACAGGTTGGTCCTACTGGATCTACTGTAATTAATAGTGCATCATGATCGCAGTCACTCTTTATGTCAACTAAATTTAAAATGTTACCACTTTCTTCTCCTTTTTTCCATAATCTTTTTTTAGAACGACTAAAAAATGTAACTTTTTTAGTTGCTATGGTTTGTTCGTAGGATTCTTTATTCATGTATCCTAACATCAATACGTTTTTTGTTGATGCATCTTGGATAATTGCCGGAACAAGTCCGTCTTTGTTTTTATTAAAATCTATTTTCATTGGTCATCCCCTCCTCTATTTTTATAGAAACAAAGGTATTTATGGGTAATTTTTAGTTAATAATTAATTATAATCTCACAGGGATCTCATGATCTCTTAATTGTCGTTTTAGTTCTTTAATTTCTATTTCTTTAAAATGAAAAACGCTTGCTGCAAGTGCTGCGTCTGCTTCCCCTTCTTTAAAAGTATCCACAAAATGTTGAATAGTACCTGCTCCTCCTGAGGCTATTATCGGAATGTTTAATACTTTGGATAATCTATTCAGTGCTTTGTTAGCAAACCCTTCTTTGGTACCGTCATTATCCATAGATGTAAAAAGGATTTCTCCTGCTCCCCGTTTTTCTACTTCTCTTGCCCAATCAAACAAATTTAATTCTGTAGGAACTTTTCCTCCTACTAAGTGCACAACCCATTTATCTGCTATACGTTTTGCATCTATTGCTACAGTAATACATTGTGATCCAAATTTCCCTGCTAAATCATTGATCAATTTTGGATTCTTTACTGCTGATGAATTTATAGATACTTTGTCTGCTCCATTTTGTAATAAAATATCTACATCTTCTATAGAGGAAATCCCACCACCTACTGTAAAAGGAATATTTACTTTTTCTGCAACTCGGAGCACTAAATTTGCTAATGTTTTACGTCGTTCTTCTGTAGCAGAGATATCTAAAAAAACTAATTCATCTGCTCCTGCTTTTGAATAAGCTTCTGCAAGTTCTACCGGATCACCTGCATCTCGTAATGCAACAAAATTAACTCCTTTTACAGTTCGTCCGTTTTTGATATCTAAGCAAGGGATAATCCTCTTTGTCAACATGATTTTATCTTTTTTTCGCTCTTACTCTAGCTTGTTTTATAGAACACCGAGCTTTTACTTAACTTTAAATGTTTTTACTTATTTTTTGCTTGCCGACTACTCTATAGTAATGCTATTTTTTTATTATATAGTTCTCTAATTGTTTTAAAGATATTCGATCTTCATAAATTGCTTTTCCTATAATAGTCCCTTCACAACCTATTTCTGCTAGTTTTGGTAGTTCATCAAATGTTGAAATTCCTCCTGATGCAATCAGTTTAAGATCTTTAGCTTCTGATAAAATTCTTGTGTATAGCTCAAAAGAAGGTCCCTGAAGCATTCCATCTTTACTTATATCTGTACAAATCACATGACTTACTCCTTTTTTTTGATACTGTTGAATAAATGGGATTAACTCTTTATCACTTTCTTCTTGCCAGCCACTTACTGCTATTTTTTCATTATTCGCATCTGCGCCTAGGATAATTTTATCTGCACTAAACCTATCAATCCATGATATAAATATATCTGGTTTTTTTACAGCAATACTCCCTCCTGTAATTTGATTTGCTCCACTTTCAAAAGCAATTCTAAGGTCTTCATCAGTTTTTAACCCTCCTCCAAAATCAATTTTTAAATTTGTTTTTGATGCTATTTGTTCTAAAACCTTATGATTGACTATATGCTTTGATTTTGCTCCATCTAGATCTACTAAATGTAAATATTCAATTCCATGTGCTTCAAATTCTTTAGCTACTTCTAATGGGTTCTCATTATATATCTTTTTGGTGTCATAGTCTCCCTTAGAAAGTCGTACACATTTTGCATCGATAATATCTATTGCTGGTATTATTCTCATTGGTTTTCTTTAAGATTATTGTATTGGTTAATACACTTTATAGGTTTAAAAAATTCTCTAATATCTTTTCTCCTGCGATACTACTTTTTTCTGGATGGAACTGGGTTCCATAAAAGTTACCTTTATGTAACGCTGTACTATATTCTACTCCATAATGAGTTTGTGCTATTGTTTCTTTTACAATAGGTGCATAGTAGCTGTGTACTAAATAGACATATTCATTTTCTTTTATTTTCTGAAACAAAGGAGAATGAAGCATATTAATTTGATTCCATCCTATCTGTGGCACTTTTACTCCATGATTAAACCGTATGATATCTACATCAAAAATTCCTAATCCTTTAGTATTTCCTTCTTCAGTATGAGTACACATTAATTGCATCCCTAAACATATTCCTAAAACAGGCTGCTTTAATTGAGGAATAATATTATCTAATCCCGAAATCTTCAATTTTCCCATTGCGCTACTTGCTTCTCCTACTCCTGGAAATATAACCTTATCTGCTGATCTAATTTCTTCTAGATCATTACTTAATAGTGCATTATACCCTAATCGTTGAAGGGCAAATTTTATGGACTGGATGTTTCCTGCTCCATAGTTAATAATTACTATTTTCATTTTAGAAGTATTTATAACATTCCTTTTGTAGTAGGTAAAATCATTTTATCTGGATCACGTTTTACAGCTACTTTTATAGCTTTAGCAAAGGCTTTAAAAATGGCTTCTATCTTATGGTGTTCATTGATCCCTTCTGCTTTTATATTTAAATTTGCTCTTGCTCCATCTGTAAATGATTTAAAGAAGTGAAAAAACATCTCGGTAGGCATTTTACCAATCATTTCTCTTTTAAAATCTGCTTCCCATACTAACCAATTACGTCCTCCAAAATCGATAGCTACCTGTGCTAAACAATCATCCATTGGTAAACAAAACCCATATCGTTCTATCCCTAATTTATTTCCTAACGCGGTACTAAATACTTCTCCTAAGGCTATTGCTGTATCTTCGATAGTATGGTGCTCGTCGACTTCTAAATCTCCTTTTACGGTAATATTAAGATCCATTTGTCCATGACGAGCGATTTGGTCTAGCATGTGATCAAAAAAAGCTAACCCTGTATTGATATCACTTTTTCCTGTTCCATCTAGATTAAGTTTAATATCTATGGCTGTTTCATTAGTTTTTCTGGATATTTCTGCTACCCTATCTTTTAATTTTAAAAATTTATAGATTTGTTGCCAGTCATTGTTCTCTAAAGCAATGTGATCGTTTAATTCATCACGTTTTATGGTTATTTCATCCGTACCTAAATTGGTATGATCATTAATAAATATTCCTTTAGCTCCTAGATTCTTAGCCAATTCCATATCGGTTAATCGGTCTCCTATTACAAAAGAGTTTTCTAAATCATATGCTTCTGAAAAATAAGCTGTTAACAATCCTGTTCCTGGCTTACGTGTATTTGCATTTTCATGCGGAAAAGTTCTATCCAAAAATACTTTATCAAAAACTACTCCTTCATTTTCAAAAGATTTAATAATAAAATTATGTACTGGCCAAAACGTATCTTCTGGAAATACATCTGTCCCTAAACCATCTTGATTAGTGATCATTACCAATTCATAATCTAGTTCTTGGGCAATTTTTCCTAAATATGTAAGTGCTTTAGGATAAAAAAGCATTTTTTCGAATGCATCTATCTGCTCGTCTGCTGTTTCTTTGATGATCGTGCCATCACGATCTATAAATAATACTTTCTTTTTCATCTGTTTATGTGTGCTCCCTTTTAAATTTCTCAAAAAATACTTTTTTTATAATCGATTTAATGCTGTTATCAGCTTTTTATTTTCTTCTGTTGTACCTACTGTAAATCGTAATGTATTGTCACATAACGGTTGTTTACTACGATTACGAATCACAATACCTTCTTTTATTAATTGATCATACCTCTTATTAGCATCATCTACTTTTGCTAAAATAAAATTAGCTTCGCTAGTGTATATTTTTTCTACAAAATGTACTGTAGACAATGTATTTTCTAATTGGATTCTATTTTCTATAATAGCAGTAATTTCGGTTTGAATTTGACTCTGATTTGCGATTCTGTCTAATGCTCGTTTTTGCGTCAGTTCATTAACATTATACGGTGGTTTGATCTTATTTAAAATAGCAATTATCTCTTCAGAAGCATAACAAATTCCTAGTCGTACCCCCGCTAATCCATATGCTTTTGATAAGGTTTGCGTTACAATTAGGTTTGGATATACATTAAGAGTATCTACCCAGCTTTTTTGATCGGCAAAATCGATATAAGCTTCATCAATAATTACTACTCCTTCAAAACGATTTAAAATTTGTTTTACTCGATCTTGTGTTATCAAATTTCCTGAAGGGTTATTTGGTGAGCATATAAATAACAGTTTAGAATTAGTATCTACTCTATCAAATATGGCTGCTATATCTGGTTGAAAATTAGAGTCTAATAAAACTTTTCGTTCTTCTATATCATTAATATTTGCTAATACAGTATACATCCCATATGTGGGTGGTAACGTAATGATATTATCTACCCTTGGTTCACAAAATGCTCTGTATATTAAATCTAATACTTCATCACTACCGTTACCTAAAAGAATATTTTTATCAGAGATCTTTTTTTGATTAGCTAATACTTCTTTTAAGTTTCGTTGTTGTGGGTCAGGATATCTATTTACTCCGTTTTCATAAGGGTTTTCATTAGCATCCAGAAAAATCATATCTTGATTAATATCTACAAATTCATCTCTTGCAGAGCTGTATGGTTGTAATTTTACTACATTCTTACGGACTAGTTGGTTTATATTGAATTGTATTTTATTCATTTTTAGTTGGTTGTTAGCTCTTTTTCATTAACTAAAGGTGTCATTATAATTCCTGACAACTCATGATCGTTAATTAAATAATTATTTTAAACTTTCTAATCTTAGTGTTACTGCATTTTTATGGGCTTGTAGTCCTTCTGCTTCTGCCATCAATTCGATTGCTTTACCTATGTTTTGAATACCTTGTTCAGATATTTTCTGAAAAGTCATTGATTTCATAAAACTATCTAGATTCACCCCACTATACTGTTTTGCATATCCATTAGTGGGCAATGTATGATTAGTTCCTGAAGCATAATCCCCTGCACTTTCTGGTGTGTAATTGCCAATAAATATCGAACCAGCATTGGATATATTATCGATATAAAACTCTTCGTCTTTTACACATACAATAAAATGTTCTGGACCATATTCGTTGATCAACTCTAGTGCTTCTGGATCATTTTCGACATAAATCAATTTAGAATTAGCTATAGCTGCTTCTGCAATTTCTTTTCTAGGTAATACACTACATTGTTTTAGAAGTTCAATTTCTACTTCTTCTATTATTTTTTTAGAAGTAGAAACTAAAATAACTTGACTGTCTTTACCATGTTCTGCTTGGCTTAATAAATCTGATGCTACAAAAGATGCATTGGCAGTGTCATCTGCTACAACTAACAATTCACTAGGACCAGCAGGCATATCTATAGCTACTCCAAATTTTGTTGCTAATTGCTTTGCTACGGTTACAAATTGGTTTCCTGGTCCAAATATTTTATACACTTGTGGGATTGTTTCTGTTCCAAAAGTCATCCCTGCAATTGCCTGAATTCCTCCTACCTTACATATTTTAGTCACTCCACAAAGATCTGCTGTATATAAAATGGCTGGATGTATCTCTCCTTCTTTATTAGGAGGGGTACATAATACAATTTCTTTACATCCTGCCAGATTTGCAGGAACAGTTAGCATTAAAATTGTAGAAAACAGAGGAGCTGTTCCTCCTGGAATATATAACCCTACTTTTTGGATTGGTCTTTTCTCTTGCCAACACACTACACCATCACTGGTTTTGGTTGTTATTTTAGTTGTTTTTTGTGCAGCATGAAATATTTCTATATTAGATTTAGCTAACTGTATAGCTTCTTTTAAATCTTGATCTACTTGTTTTGTGGCTTCTTCGATCTCCTGAGGTGATACTAGAATCGTACTGAGATTGACTTGATCGAATTTTTGGGTATATCGACTAATAGCTATATCCTTTTCTGCTTGTACTTCATCAAAGACATCTAATACTATTGTTTCTATATCTGCTACTGTCTGTGTAGGTCTTTTTAACAACTCTGCCCAAGTACTTTTACTTGGATTATATATTTTATTCATTTTTTAGATTCTAGAGATTATAGGTTAATGTCTAGGTTTTTAATTCTTTTCCTTTTTTATAACACCATCTTTTCTATTGGACATACCAAAATCCCTTCTGCTCCTTCATTTTTAAGCTCATCTAATATATCCCAGAATTTATTCTTTTCTACAACAGTATGTATAGAACTCCACCCTTCTTCTGCTAATGGTAATACTGTAGGGCTTCGCATTCCTGGTAATATACTAACAATAGTATCGATCTTATCATTAGGAGCATTAAGTAATACATATTTAGAGTTTCTTGCTTTTAAAACTGCTTTGATTCTAAACTGTAATTTTTTAAGAAGCTTTTTGTTCTCCTCTGATATTTTAGGAGATACTGCAAGAACTGCTTCAGAAGTAAGCATTACTTCGACTTCTTTGAGATTGTTTTTAAATAAAGTACTACCACTAGAAACAATATCACAAATTGCATCTGCTAAACCTATATTTGGTGCAATCTCTACAGAACCTGATATTTGATGTAGTTCTGCTGAGATCTCTTGTTTTTGTAGATATTCATTAACTGTATTTGGATAGGATGTTGCTATTCTTTTCCCTTCAAGATCTTTAATTGAATTGTATTCAAATTCTTTTGGGACTGCTAGGCTTACTTTACATTTAGAAAAATTAAGGCGTTCTGCAATAGAAATATCTTTACCTTTTTCTATAAGTACGTTTTCTCCGATAATCGCAATATCAACAACTCCATCTCTAAGGTATTGAGGAATATCCCCATTACGCAAAAACATAACTTCCATAGGAAAATTACGAGTCTGGGCTTTTAATTGATCTTTACCATTATCGATTGAAATACCACAGTCTTTTAATATTTTGACTGAGTCTTCATTAAGGCGCCCACTTTTTTGAATTGCAATTTTGATTTTTGACATGTTGTTGTGTTTATGTCTGACCAATTCTCAAACGAGTTTTGCAAAAACAAAAAACCCGTTTGAATTACTCAAACGGGTTTTTATATTTATTGTGTTATACACATATCATACTTACCTCGCCTGAGCGTGAATGTAAGAATGATGATGATGTATAAATATTATTTTCATTTTTTATTTAAAACGTTAGGCTAATTTATAAAAAAATAATTTTCCAAATCGTGTTTCAACTTATTTTTTTGCAATTTATCTTTTTTCTATTATAAAATTATGGAATTTTTAATCTATAATAGGTTGATTATAAACATTTTTATAACTTTAAGAAACTAATATTAATCAACTATATATGAAAAACGTACTCTCATTCTTTATTTTTTTATTATTTTCTTGGTTGGCAATATGGTGGTATTACTCCTGTGAATGGTGCTTAAAAAATCCTCATAAAAGTACTACTGTAATTAAAGAAAGTCCAGACTCCAACGCTAAAGCGTTAGCTAAACAGGCGTATGAAGATAGTATTACTCTCGCAAATAATACTAAAATTGGTTTATTTGCAAAAAACCACCAAGGTCAAGATATATTTAGATATCCTGAAAATCTACAGATAAATAGTGCTAACGGAACTGTATATATTCCTAATTCTTTAAAAGGTTTCAGTAAGCAAACAGCCGATTATTTAGGTCAACATCAAGACCAGGAACTTATTATATCTGGCTATCAAAACACTTCTGAAAACCAAGATAGTAGTAGTTTAGGTATTTCTAGAGCAAACTTTATTAAAGATATTCTAATTAAAGCTGGTATTAACTCTGATCGAATTATTACTAAAGTTCAACTACATGACTATACCTATTCTGATAATGGTGTATATAATGGAGGTATCGAATTAAATTTTAATACATTAACTGAATCCAGAATAATTGAGGTAGAGAAAAGTATTGCTTCGAGAACATTATATTCTGGTTTTGCTCAGAAAACATTTGAGCCTGATGCTACTTTGTCTAATTATACTTTAGAGCTTAAAAGTTATCTTAAAAAATATCCCAACAAATCAGTTAAAATTACCGGGCATACAGATGATGTAGGTGATGAAGAAACAAATTTATGGTATGGACAACAAAGAGCAAATCATGTAAAAGAGTACTTAATTTCGCAAGGTGTTGCTATAACTAAAATCAAAGCATTATCCATGGGAGAGTCTAATCCTATTGTTCCTAATGATACTGAAGAAAATAAAGCAAAAAACAGACGAATAGAAATAACTGTAAACTAAATAACTATTAAAATATGTTAGATTTTTTAAACGAAGTAAACTGGTGGTGTCTATTATTATTATTATTCCTAGCTTTTATTCTAGGATGGTTATTATCAAGATGGAGCCTTAAAAATAAATATAAAAAAGCATTGGATGAGTGTGAGCAAAGAAATCTTATTCTTAAAAGAGAAAATCATGAAAAAGCAAATTCTACATTTTCTACCTCATTAACTCTAGAAGATAACAATGAAATCAGAGCAATTAAAACCAGTGATCGTGGGGGATTGCCTGTAGCTAATACTGAAAGTATTCCTAAATTAAATTTTGATAGTTTTGGAAAAGCAGATAGTTCTCAAAAAGATGATTTAAAGCTGATTAGTGGCGTAGGTCCGTTCATTGAAGAGAAACTTAATAGTATCGGGATCTATACTTTTGATCAGATTAGTAAATTTACCAAAGAAGATATCGATACTGTAACAGCATTAATTCAATTCTTCCCTGGTAGAATAGAAAGAGATGAATGGACAAATCAAGCTAAAAAACTAAAAAGTAAGTCCTAAATTAGCATCATATTTTCTAACGTATATAAAAAGCCTCTATTGATTTACAATAGAGGCTTTTTTATTATTTTGTCTGTCTCTTCTATTTTTCATCACTCCATGCAACAGAAGACATCTTCCACTCTTCATTTATTTTTATAAATTGTATGGTTTTCATCCCTCTAGACTCAAAATAAACATCATTAAGTTTACCTGATTTTTCATATAAACAAAATCGTTGAGCTATATTTCCAAATATCTCTGTATTCTGCGAAATTTCACTTTCTATAAAATCGGTCAGTGTCCCATCATTAAGTATTTTTTCTCTTGGAGCTATAAATTCTTTTAAATTATAAATTTCTGGAGCTCCATGTGTATTACTGATTATAACCCCATTAGTAATAAACAACTCTTCTATTTTTTTTACATTTGGAGTTTTTCCTTCTACATTTGTAAATACATCAAAAAAACTAGTTGTTAATTTATTAATTTCATGTATATCGTCATTTTTTTTTGAGTTTGAAAACAATAACACAGTATCTTTTTCTGATAATTCCAATGTTTTTACAAAATCGAGTCCAATTTTATTTAATAATTTAATAGAAGCTTTGTTTTTTGTATCTGTTATTGCTACAATTTTATCTAATTTTAAAATATTCTTTGCATAATTCATAGTAGCATTAGCTATTTCAAATCCATATCCTGCTCCTATATATTCTGGATGCATTGCAAACCCTATATCTATATCATCTAGTGTTTCTCTTTTTACTAGTCCACACATACCAATAGGAGTAGCAGTATCTTTTAGCTCAACCGCCCAAAAACCAAATCCGTTTTCCTGATAACTTTTGATAGCCCCGTTTTTCAGATATTCTTCTGCATCAGCAATTGTTTTAACATTTCTATCTCCTATGAATTCTAACCATTTTGGTGAGTTTACCAATTCTAAAATAAAACCAGAATCATTTAGATCAAATTCTCGAAGATACAGTCTCTCTGTTTCAAGTATTTTTTTTGCTTGCATAGTATTCATTATATAATGTTTTCTATTATTCGATTATATCGGTCTTTTATTTTACAACAGCCTTAGGATTATGCTTTACAGAAAAGTTACAAGAATTAGCTATAAAACACATTTCGTTTGCTGTTTCATGAATTTCATTAGCTTTAGTTATCATCTCAGAACTTTCTACCGTAACAATTGGGTTTAGAATTACTTCTTTAAATTTTCCACTTCCATTTTTAGACTCTTCCATAATTCCCATCGCATTGTCTACATAATCTGTTACAATTATTTTATGCATTGAGCATAAATGAAGATACCATAGCATATGACATGCAGAGAGTGATGACAAGAATAAATCTTCTGGATTGTATCTGGACTCGTCCCCCATAAAAGAAGAGTCTGCTGATGCTAGTATTTCTTGGTATTTTCCTTCTATAGCAATTGAATGATCTCTGGTATATGATTTGTAGTTTTTAGTTCCATCACCTTGATTACCCGTCCATTCTATCTTGGTCTTATAATAATGTTCTTTCACTCTTATTCTTCTTCATTTAGTTTATCAATTATTCTCTCTCCAAAAGAAGATTCATCAAGATTTTGTTCTAATACTCTTATATGTTTCATTAATATTATATCTTCATTAAGCACATCTAAAATCACTTTTCTTCCTGCTTCACATATTTGTTTTATTCGAGGTAGGATTTCAATAGCTTTTTCTGTTAAATGAAAAATTGTTTTTCGTTTGTCTATCTGATCTTTAGACATTTTTAGGTATTCTTTTTTTACCATTTTATTGGTCATCACCATAATCGTTTGATGTGCAAACCCCATACTATTAGCAACCTCCATAACAGAAACTCCCGGTTTCTTTTCTATTATCGATAAAACCAAGTACCAGTTAGGTTCAAAATCAATACCTAAGGTTTTATACATCATTCTAGAACTATGACTCATTCTATCACTAATTCTTTTTAAACGAGTACCTAATGCCATATAACCTAACTCCTCTACAATATCACCTTTCATAAAAATGATTGTTTTTATGCTAATATACTAAAAAACGCAGTTAACTGCGTTTTTTAGTATATTAAATTTATATTTTTATAAAACAGTACATCAAACCTTATTATATATAAATCTTAAAATAATACTTTAAATGTTGCATTAGGTGTTATACCAAGTGATTGTTTAACAACTTCGATTGGTTTATTTTCTTTAGTAAGTTTATAGTTTGTATTTATAATATTATGTGTATCAGAAAAATTCCAGATAGCAATCCCTGCCTGTATTTTTATATCTTTATTTAATGTATATTCATAGGATGATGAAAAATCTAGTCTTAAATATTGTTTTAACCGGCTGCTATTAACAGGTTCATAATTAATACCTTGATTAAGTATTGGATTTTTATCATATGGTCTAGTGGTTGGGATACCTGAATGCCAATTTAAACCAACTGCTATTTTAAAATCATTAATAGTATATGACATCCCGAGCGTTAAAGAATGTCTTATATCTATATTATTCGGAAATTCTCTTTCCTTAAAAGTAGGAAACAGATATCTATTATCTACACAAGAGTAACTTATCCAAGTACTCGCATTATCATATCTTTTATTTATTAAAAAATCTATCCCTTTAATTGAATACTCTCCTATTGCATTTTTAAATTCATATTGATTATGAAATCCTTGGCTTCTAGCTGTTATCCCTTTTACTATTTTACAGTATCCTTCTGCACTTATTAACCACCTATTTTTATCATAATGTACTCCCAGAGAGACTTGCTTACTTCTAATTATTGGAATATCCTTATCATTAGCTAAAACCCATCTTCTTTTCTCTATTCCTAAAAATTCATTTTGAAAATTAATAAATTGAGAAATATTTTGATGCTTAAACTCTCCTAATATTTCAATATTAAAATACTTAAAAAGCTTTTGATTATAGCTTAATCTTGGTTCTAGAATATGGGTTTTGATTTTATTATTGTAGCTATATTTCAATCCAAAATTTATAGAATTATGGCTCTTTCGATTTTTATAGCTCATTTGAGAAAACAAACTGTATGTTTGCAGTATTTCATTTTTATTTTTTCGATAAACAGGCGCATCTATAACATCTAGGTTAGCAACTCCTGTTTCAATAAATTCACACCCATTAAGCCAATTTATGTTTTCTCTAATAGTAAAGTATGTATTAATTTTTGCTCCTGTTTCAGATACTTTATTACGTTGAAAAAAACGTTGTTTTCCTTGAAAATTAGCATTTACAGATTTTATAGTATAATCTGTTTCATATATTTGGAAAGAGGTAACAAAACGATTATTCCAATATTTTTGATACCAAAATCCTTCTGCAATACTACTTTGCCTTAAACTACTTTCTCTAGAGGTGACGATACTATTAATCTTAGCATGTTCATTAAAAACTAATTTATCATTTATCATCAAAAAATTAACTCTAAATCTCTCTTTATCAGATATTTTTGTATTCCATCGTAAATTGACATCATAAAAATTAAACTCTTTATGCGTTTCTATTGTATCTTGTATTTCTACATCTTGTGAAATTCTGTCAAAATATTTTGAATATGTCGGTTTTATAAAATCATTGATAGATCTTCTTCCTGAAAGTTGTAATGACGATTTTTTGCTAATAGGAATATCAATGAAAGCATTTGAATCAATAAGATTAGCACTAACACTTCCTCTAAAATCAGAATTAATTTCTGAATCAGTATTCATTAGTATGGTTCCGGATACTCCATCACTATACTCTGTACTGGTACCATTCTTAATTAAAGTTGCATCTTTGGTTATACTAGGATTAAAAACTGATATTAACCCCAAGAAATGTCCGGATTGATACATTTTAATCCCATCCCAAAGAATCAAGTTTTGATCATGTGTCCCTCCTCTTATATTTATATTGGATACTGTTTCTCTTACGCTTTGTATACCTGGCAAAGCCTGTATTGTCTGTAAAACATCAGTTTCTATCAATCCAGGTAACATCCTAAAATTAGAGTAATCAATTTTGAAATTTCCATTATCGGTTTTATGTATTCCTTTATCAAGATAATTATTAAGAATAACTTCTGTTAAAACTTCTGTTTTACGATCTAAATAAATAGACTTACAATTCTTTTTTTTAAAGGAACTAGAAGGTTGATATGTTACTTTAAAACCTAAATGACTAATTAGTATCATCTCTTTACTAGTAGTTACTTCTAGTTCAAAATAACCTTTTTCATCACTAATTGCAGTAGATTTATTACCACTGATAACTGCTTCTTTAAGTGGAGTCATTGTACCTCTACTATAAATAATACCACAAATCAAAAAAGATTCACTAAATCTATTTATTGAAACAAAGTTAGAATTGATAACAGTGAACATTAGTTTTGTCTCTTGTCTCAAAAAATCAAGAGTTTGCATAAAAGTATATTCTTGAGGAATATTTTTGATAAATACATCTTTTATTGTATCGTCTGCATATGTAAATTCATATTGAAATCTTTCTTCAAGTAAAATAATAATTTCTGATAAAGGTAATTGTTGCAGTTCTGCATTAATTTGAGAAAATATTGATGTATTGAAAAAAAAGAATAATAGGACTCCTACTATATATCCGTTGAATTTTTCATTCAATTTTTCGTAATATAATATGATTAGAGTCATCAACAATTGTGTATGTTAAATCTAAAGGTAAAGTTATCGACTTTAACCCATATTGTAAATTAGTATGTATAAAGCCTCCTGTAAAAAGTCGTCTCGAATCGATATTATCGATATTAAATGTCACATTATACTGTCTTTCGAACTCTTTAATTACTTCATCGTACGGAACGCTTTTAAACCTACTAATATTGTTTGTCCAAGATGGATTACCTTCTTTGGTGGTTTCAAAAGATGTGGCTCCATCTATAATTTTGAAGATCGATCCAGCTGATAAATCCTTGATAAATTTATTATTATATTCTACTCGAACTAATCCTTCATAACATTGAACTTCGAAATAATTATCTCGATTTTTAACATTAAATTGAGTTCCTAAAACAGTTATCTTACCTATATCAGTTAATACATTAAACTGAGATCCTTTTTTTACTTTAAAAAAAGCTTCTCCATCAAGATTAACTTCTCTATTACTATTCCAATCTTCTTTATTAAAACTAATCTCAGTTTTAGAATTTATTGTAGCAATAGAAGCATCAGGAAGCGTTATCGTTCGTTTTTCGCTTACAGCTGTCTGCACAGTAGTAGCAATAGTATTGTTTATAAAGAATATAGAAAGAACCCCCAGAACCAAGGCTAATAAAACTGCTATTTTTAGTATTGATTTATAACTACTTGTAGATTTTTTTATGACTAATCTTTTAGCAATTATATTTTCTGTTTCTAAATAATTAATATCAGGAGCTTTAAAGTATTGAGCGTTTTCTAGAATCTTGATATGCATTTTATAATCATCTAATTTCTTAAAAGCTTCCATTTCTGCATCTGTTAATTCATCTGCTAGCCATTTTCTAATTAGATATTCTTTATTCATTTCTTGAGCTTCTTTAATTATATATATAACAATTAACTTTTAAAAACTCCTTTTTATATTCTTATCTAAATCCTTCCAATATACTTTTAAGTTTATTATAAGCTGTATAAATCCTGTTTTCTACAGCTTTTTGGGTTACTCCCAATATCTCTGCTATCTCTGCATGTTTTTTTTTCTCAACCTTATTTAATAAAAAAGCAACACGTTGATCTTCTGTTAGCATACTTAATGCTTGCTGATATCTCTGTAAAAACTGTTTATGCTCTAATAAAAATTCTGGCGATTCATGAGTATATTCTTTTGGTTTTAATTCTCTATATTTTAAAATAACTTTTCTATGCTTGATTGCATTAAGCATCATATTTTTTGCTATTTTAAACAAGAAACTTTTTGCTTTATCAGGAGATACATTTTTACAATTGGATAATAATTTAATAAATGCTTCTTGCATTTTATCCATTGGATCTAGAGAATGACCATACTTGTAGTATAAAAAATTATATAAATCTTTAGAATACTTTTTATAGATTTTTGAAAATACTTTTTCATCACAAACATTTTCATGCAATTCTATCGACATGGTTTAAAAATATTTAAGCAATAAATATAAAAAAAAACGAAAACAATAAAGGGATTTTTATGCGTTAGTTGTTTTAGTATGTAATAGGTTATCGTAAAATGAAAGTTTATGAAAATACAAATCAAATCCATATTTATTTTTTCACTATTTGTACTATTCATATTTATTTCTTGTAGAAAAGAATATGATGATGAAGTTGTAGTGTTTCAGGATGAAATCCTTAAAGCTAATTCTACTGTTGCTAATCTTATTTTAAAAACAGTAATGAATGATGGGTATAGTGATAATATATTAGATGATTCTGGTTGTTATACTATTAAACTACCTGTAACAATAACTATTAATGATTCTAAAATTATCATAAAATCTGAAGAAGATTTTATCGCAATTGAAGAAATTTCTGATCAAGCAGATAATGATACAGATGTTATAAATTTTACTTTTCCTATAACACTTATATATGATGATTTTTCTGAAATGATTGTTACTGATAAAAATGCATTAGAGAGATTGGTAAATAGGTGTAATGATCAAGTACAAAATATTGGATGTGTTAATTTTAAATATCCATTTTATGTATCAGTATTTAATATTGATAAAGAACTTATTAAAACCATTATGTTTAATACAGACAAAGAGGTCTACAATTTTATAAACACTATAGATACAAAAACTCTTAGTAGCCTTCGTTTCCCTATCTCATTAGTACTTCTTAATGATAATACTGAGATAATTATTAAAGATTTAAAAACTCTTGAAAGCACCATAAATAATAAGAAAAACAATTGCTACAATACTAACCTTACTGTAAAAAAATTTTCTAAAGAGATCACCCGTGAGTTATTAAAAGTAGAAAAATATATAAATAACGGAGATGATAAAACCAAGAATTACAACGAGTTTATTTTTAATTTTTCTTCAAATAATCGCGTAACAATCGTTTCTAATGATGATGATGATGATGATGATTCTATAGTTGGAAAATGGGATATATCAACAAGAGCTAATGGCAAATTAATGATTACTTTCAATTTTGGAGATAAAAATCCTTTAAACATTCTGAATAATAAATGGTATTTTTGGAAAATAAAAGATAAGAGTATTATGCTTAATGATGATATAGGAAATCAGGTCGTTAAAAAAGAATTGTTTTTCACCGCCACATCTGGATCTACAGATGATTAAAAAAACACTTCTAAAAAAGGCGTCTTTTGCAATAATTCTACTAAAAAATGTTTCTAGAATTTTAGTGTAGCTGCAAATTGTACTCTACTCGCATTAGCATTATTTCCATTTTTATTTTCTCTTTTTCCATATAAATATTCTACCCCAAAAGACATTTTTTTTGATGGTTCATAAAATAAATTAAGAGAACTATAATCTCCTGACGCAAAGTCCATAGAGGTCAAAAAATCATTAGTTTCTAGCTGAATACTGCCTATTACTAAAGAAGAATTAAATACTTCATTCCAAAAATGTTGATATGCAAGGAAGCCCCCAACAACACTTAGAGTTTCTAATTTATTAGTCGTTTTATTAAAGACTCCATCATACCCTAGATTTCTAACTCCTTCGATATATCTCGCAATTCCTTTTCCTCCTACCGCCTGAAATTTTAGGTTGTTCGTATTAAATAGGTTTATTTTACCAGTTACCATAGTACCCCAACCTACTTCATTTTTTATATTGTCTTTTACCAAAACATAACTTAATTGCCTTACTAAACCTGATAGTTTGATAAAGTTATTAGTACTCCAGCGAATTTTGTACGCAGAAAGAATATCTGGCATACTTTGATTTTTTATAGATACATCTCCAGTAACTGTAATTTGTTCTACTGGATTTTCTACTGCTACATATAAAGAACTCGATTTTATGGGAAATTTATATCGTATTAATGGCACTCTATTTAAAGTAGAACTATTTGCTCCTTCAAAATCAACAATGTGTGGCTTTGCTTCTATGTCATAAAAAGTAGACCATGTCTGTCCAAAGGTAAAATATTTCCACTCAAAATATGCATGACGTATTCTTGCTAGTCCAGCTATCTTATTTGCAGAATCATGAAAATCTATTTCTACAATTGCTTTTACAGTACCAATAGTAGTATTTTTATTAAATTCTAAACCAAGCCTTGTTTGCTTAACATTCATAAAAAACTCAGAGTGGCGAGTATTTTCTTTTGGAACTAATATAGCAGAAGGTTTAAAAAGATCACTGCGTTTCATATCCTGAAAATCATAAGTAGCATTAAGCCTTATAAAACCGTATATTTTAAAACCTTCTTGAGTTTCTGTTGTTTGAGATCTTACTGCTGACAAGCTTATTAAAGTGATGATTATAAAATCTAGCACACTAGTATGGTTCATTTTAATTAGTATTATGGTAACTTATAACGAGCTTTATTTATAAGTTTAGGTAATTCTATTGTTGATTTAATTTTCTTAATTATGGATGTATTGATTAATACAAGAAAATCATATATTTATATATAAGTTTTAGTCTTATAAGTATAAAACTACTATTAGATTCTGTAGAAAATCTGTTTTTTTATTTAGTAAGAAAAATATTTTATAGCTATTATATTTTCAATAATCATATACTATCTATTTTTAAAACTTTAATTCAATCACATGCCATACATCTTCATTATTATAAGTAATAGAAAAGTTATAATAAGATGTAATACTATAAACTATGGATAAACCTAAGCCTGTAGAGTTAGGAAGGTTTCCTTGTTTTTTGAATCGTTTAAATAATTCTTCAGGGAAAATTTTTAACGGTTTACCTGTATTTTTAATACTAAAATGAGTGTTACTAAGTGTTAGAATTAATTTTCCTCCATTAATATTGTGCTTTATTGCATTATTCAATAAGTTATTAAATAATAAATAAGCCAAAGTTTCATCTAACTTTATAATAGGATTTTCATTAAGGTTAAGAATTACGCTTATATTTTTCATTAATATTAATTCCTCCACATCTTCTACTCTTTTTTTTAAATATTCTCCTATAGGAATAGGAATAGCCTCTATAAATTGATTATTATCAATCTTTGATAATAATGAGAGGTTCTGATTAAGTTTAGAAAGTCTTCTTACAAAATCATGAACTTGATTTAAAATATTTAGATGATATTCTGATAATTGGTCATCTTGCATTAAAATTTCGATCTTATTTTTAATGATTGCCAAAGGTGTTTGAATTTCATGAGAAGTATTTTCTGTAGATTTTTTTAAATTTTTATAATCTTTAACTACTTGATTTATCATCACTTCTATAGTTGAATTTAATTCTCTAAATTCTCTAACTTTTGTTTTACTAAAAGTAAGTGGTTTTGGATCTACTACATTAAAAAAATTTATTCTTGTGAGAGTATTATAAAAAGGTTTCCATACCTTTTTTGATATAATATTATTAAGCAAAAGCATCGTTACAAAAAATAGTAGTGTTATTATAGCAACAATTTTTGTTACTACTTGTATCATATCTTCTGAAGAAAGTAATGGTTTTGAGATTGTTATTTTATAAAAATCTCCTTTGACTTGTTCTGAAAATGTAATTTTCCTGAAATTTGATTCTTTATTTTCATAAAAATCAAATAATAATGTGTCCTTAATATTAGTATGTATCTTAGGGTCTTGATCTACTTTTTGTAAAGTAATACGATCTCCTATATTTAGATAGAGTGTATTTAGTAATTCATCAAATTCATGTAATTCATATATTAATTGATTTTTCTCGGCATATAGTTTTTTATTAAACTCTCTATTAATTATAGATCCTATTAAAAAATAAGAAGATACTCCTCCAATAATAGACACGATAAGAAGAGCTATAAAATAATACCGATTAGATAAAATCAATAATTTCATTGATCAGAAAATTTATACCCTATTCCATATACAGTATGGATATAATTTATACAACTATATTGTTTAATTTTTTTACGTAAATTTTTTAAATGTGAGTATACAAAATCAAAAGAATCTGCCATATCCATTTCATCTCCCCATAGATGCTCTGCTATTGAACCTTTAGGAATAACACGATTAGGATTCGATATAAAATAAAGAATTAAATCGTACTCTTTTTTGGTTAATTTTAATGTTTTATCATTCACTTTTACCAATTTTTTATAATGGTAAATTTCTATTTCATTAAAAGTAGTCGTGTTTTGTGCATCAAAATTTTTTCTTCTTATAATTGCTTTAATTCGCGCATTTAACTCAGCTAAATCAAATGGTTTAGTCAGGTAATCATCAGCTCCTAAGTTTAAACCAATAATCTTGTCATCCATTGCATTTCTTGCAGAAACAATAATAATCCCTGATTTAGATTTCATATCTTTAATCTGCTCAATTACATCCAGTCCACTCCCATCAGGTAAATTAATATCAACCACCATACAATCATATTCATAATCCCAGCTTTTTTCTTTTGCATAAGCAAGATTATTTGCCCACTCACATTGATATCCTTCTTTTTTAAGATACTGAACTATAGATTCAGCCAACATAGGCTCATCTTCAACAATTAGAATTTTCATAATGTATAAAACTTTTATTTTAACTAAAAAAATGACATTTTATATTCCTGATTTTATAGATATAGTATATGGAAATGCCTAAATAATAACTATCGAGGCATATACCATAGACATGTAATTTGATTTTCAATAAAAATAACTTACATGGTTTGGTCTATATCTTATAAATTAACAATAGAAGTAAAATTCTTTCTTATAGTACTCAATAGCTATTTGTTTAAATAAAATCAACAATCGTAGAGAAAAGAAAGCTAAAGAGATATATTCTAAAATAACATTTTGATTTCGAGATAAATCCATAATAATCAGATCTATCAATGAGAGGTTTAAAGATTTTTTTTATAATTAAACGATAGTAAGGAAGGTTTTTTAATTCATTTATAGTAAATAAATATAATTTAGTTGAGATGGTTTCTATCTGTGAAAATATAGAGGTCTTGTCTAATCTGAATTGAATTTTATTTTTTTTAGTTAAAAAAAATCTATCTATTAATAGTCTTGAAAATTCTAAATAATTGAAAATAAAATACTTGTAAGTAGGTATAAGAGTATTAGTCATTCTAAACTGTTTTTATGATTTGTGTCTTTATACAGAGATAACAAGTTCATCTCAAAAACTCCTTTCCCTAATTCATGATTTTTTAAAAAAAATTAAATTCTTTTTAAAAAATCAAAAAGAAGAATCATCAAAATTAATTATAAGGGTAAGTAATATAATTGTATCTAGAAGCTAGTTGATTTTTTCCTTTTTAATACAAAAACTTTTATAATTATTTGCTTTGTTTTAAAATATTATAGATGCTTATTTAATCTTCTTTTAAATTATTCTTGAAAAAAAATATATTTTTTTTAGTGTTTAAAAACCACCTACTTAACAAAAAGAATAACAATTACACAAAACACTAGTTATCAAACAATTAATAAACATTACGTTTTATAACTCTAACGATTACACACATAACTTTATTTCCAAAAAAATTAATTCAAATAATGATATATTCTTGAAAATAAAGAATGTTTTTATAAAACTCTACAGATTTTCTACAGAATCTCACAATATGTTTACCTCATAATTGATGACATAAGAAATGTTAACTAGTCATACAAATATCATTTAAGTAGCTAAACTATACTAATTATTTTAGAATTCTATGAAACAAAATTATAAGAAAATTTAAGCATACCTCTTTCTTAATCTTAGTTCTATCATTTTTCATATTCAAGAAAAGTGTGCTTACAAAAACAGTATTGATTTTTAATCCCAAAAAATGATTTGTGCTATTTTATATATAGCCTTAAAACTTCATTTGTTTAGAACAAAATTTACAATACTACAAAAGATTCCTAAGAACTAGGTTATTATTTGATTTGTCTTTTTTCAGATTCACCCTATCAAATACTACTAAATCTTTTTACACACCCCATTTAATAACTAAAAAGGACATTATTTTCATAATAACAGCATAACACACAAATATTAAATCTTAAAACTAAAACACAAATTAAAACTAAAATGAAAACAACAAACTTAAGTTTTGTAGAAAACCTGAAATACGACATCCCCGCTAGTGTTGTTGTTTTTTTGGTAGCTATGCCTCTTTGTTTAGGAATAGCTTTAGCATCAGGAGCCCCTCTTTTTTCGGGGATTATTGGCGGTATTATTGGCGGCATTGTAGTTGGTTCACTAAGTGGATCATCTCTAGGAGTAAGTGGACCCGCAGCAGGATTAACAGTTATAGTACTAAACGCTATTGCAACCTTAGGAGGTTTTGAATATTTTCTTGTAGCTCTTGTTATCGCTGGTATATTACAGACCTTAATGGGATATCTAAAGGCTGGTGGAATTGCCTATTTTTTCCCTTCTTCTGTTATACATGGAATGTTAGCTGGTATAGGTTTAATTATAGTAATGAAACAAATTCCAAATATTTTTGGATATATACAACCCAAAGAAGGTTTTTCTCCGCAATCATTTTTAGAAATATTCGAAGTACTAAATTATATCAGTCTCGGAGTGATTACCATTACTACGATATCTCTATTTATTTTAATATTTTGGGAAACAAAATTTATTAAAAACTCTAAAGTATCTATGATTCCAGGTCCTTTGGTTGCTGTAATTGTAGGTATTTTATTAAACAAACTATTTTCTGGAATTCCTTATTTTTCTATTGCCTCAGAACATGTCGTTTCTTTACCAATAACCGATAGTTTTGATTCATTTTTAGGCAATTTTTCGGTTCCAAATTTTTCTGCTCTACTTAATCCACAAGTCTATGTAACAGCCATTATTCTGGCAGTAGTAGGAAGTTTAGAAACACTACTTAGTGTAGAAGCAATAGATAAACAAGATAGTTTAAAGAGAATTACTCCAACAAATCAAGAACTTAAAGCACAAGGTATCGGTAATATCATATCGGGATTAATAGGAGGGCTACCAGTTACACAAGTAATTGTAAGAAGTTCTGTTAATCAGCAATCTGGTGGTAAAACAAAAATATCAGCAGTATCTCATGGAGTATTATTATTAATAAGTGTCGTACTTATTCCTAAACTCTTAAACCTTATTCCTCTTGCTACATTAGGCGCAATACTACTTACAGTAGGTTATAAATTAGCAAAACCTACACTATTCAAAAAAATGTTTGAACGAGGTCCCGAACTATTCATTCCCTTTGTTGTTACCGTTGTTGGAATAGTTACTACTGATCTACTCATGGGAATTGCTATGGGAATGATAGTTTCTGTCTTTACCATATTGCGAAACAATTATAAAATCCCTTTCAAACAAGAGAAAAAAAATACCGCTGAAGCAAAAAATAAGATAAAGATAAAACTGTCAGAAGATGTCACTTTTCTTAATAAGGCTTCTATCCAAAAATCATTAATGGAAATTCCTGAACATGCCTCTGTAGAAATCTGTGCTTTAGATTCACATTTTGTTCATCCTGATATTGTTGAGATAATACAAAACTTTGAAACAAATGCAAAAGAAAAAAATATAAACGTCTCTATAATTGATTTGCATCTGCACTGCCCGATAGAAAAAAGTAAACGAAAAAAGAAGAAAAAAACAGAAGAATTAGTTGCCGTATAAAAAAATATATAATACTGACACACAAATTAAAAAATTATGATAACACAAACTAAAAATACACAAGATAAGCTTACTCCAGAAGATGCACATCAAATTCTAGTAGAAGGTAATGAAAGATTTCTAAAAAATATGAAAACACAGAGAGATCTTCAAGAACAAGTAAAGCAAACCAGTAAAGGACAATATCCTTTTGCCGTTATACTTAGCTGTATAGACTCTAGAGTACCCGTAGAGTTAATTTTTGATCTTGGAATAGGAGATATCTTTAGCACAAGAGTTGCTGGTAATATCATTAATACAGATATATTAGGATCTATGGAGTATTCGTGCAAAGTTGCAGGATCTAGAATAATAGTCGTCATGGGGCATACTAAATGTGGTGCTGTAAAAGCAGCTTGTGAAAATGTTGAATTAGGTAACATTACTTCTCTATTATCTAAAATAAAACCTGCCATGGATATCATAAAATCTGAAGGGATTGATATTAATGATAGTGCTACAAAAGAAATTGTAGCGATCAAAAATGTACATGTCTCAATTGAACGTATACGACAGGAAAGTATCATACTCTCTCACATGGAAAAAGTAGGTGAAATTAAAATCATAGGTTCAATTTATGATGTCTCAACAGGTAAAGTTGATTTTTTTGAATCGCCTATACTCTCAAAAATAAACAACAATCTACTTAATGAGGAGTTCCCCAGTATAGTTTGATTTTTTTGGTATAAACATCAAACTGGTAATTAAGACTTCATAAAACTCTTGATTTATTATTCCCCAATAGTATACAATAATCAAGTATATATTCTATACCCATCACCTTTATTTATACCATCACAAATAAAAGTATTAGGTAGAGCAAGATGATTTTTTGGTTCATTTAATTTTTTAATTAATAGTCCATATTATCAGTTCGTTGTTTATGCTAAAAACAAAAACAACTCTTTTTAAAATCTCTAAAATCAATTTTAAAATTTACGTCAAATGAAATTCATATATACAATAGTAATGCTCTTAGGAAGTTGCAATATACTATTTGCCCAAGAAGAAACTCATCCTGAAGTTTTGGCTGAAGCTGATGATATTACTTCTGTAGAAGAAACTCATAGAAGAGAGTTTCATGAAGAAGGGTGGACTACAGAAGGAAGTATTAGCTCCTTATTTGGTCATTCTGCTTTCAATAAACATTGGTTAGGCGGAGGTACTTCCGACGTATCAATGGAATTTAATATAGTTTCTGGTTTAAATTATGAAAAAGGAAAGTTTATTTCTGAAAATGAAGTAACTGCTGAATATGGTATTGCCAGAGATACTGAATATAAAAATACTCATAAAACAAACGATCGTTTTGAAATAAATTCTATATCAGGTATAAAAATTAGAAAAAGTCGAATGTATTTTTCATTTTTATTAAACTTTAAAACTCAATTTGATAGAGGATATAAGTATGAAAAAGATGAATTTAACAAGAATACAAGAAAAGAGATTTCTCGTATTTTATCTCCTGGAGATATTAAATTTGGGCCTGGTATATTTTGGAAAAACAATAAAATGTTATCTATTAATATTACTCCTATGGCAGGAAGGTTTACGTTAGTAAATAAAATCTTTACAAAAGTAGATCCTCTGGATAAAGAAGCACTAGAAGCTTATGAACATCATAAGTATTACGGTGTTGAAGCTAATAAGACTTCTCTTTTTGAGTTTGGAACAGCAGTCCGTGCTTTCTATAAATTTGAGATTCTAAAAGACATATTCATGACTAATACAGTAGAGTTATATTCTAATTATCTCGAAGCTCCACAAAATGTAGATTTAAATTATAATGCTAATCTTTCAATGCTTATTGGCAAATATTTTACTGCCAGAATCTTATTTGAAGCTATCTATGATGATGATGCTATTGATAATATTCAAGTAAGGGAGGGGTTTGGTCTTGGTGCGAACTATATGTTTTAAAATAATAAATCCCCCTTTGTTCTTAATGTAAATAAGTCTCATATTATTAGGATATATGAGACTTATTTTTCTTTATAAGAATCTAAAAATTAAATTAATAATTCCTTATTTTTTATTGATTTCCTAAGATCAAAGGCATACCATCTTTTCCAGAACCTACTATTACAACTTTAGCATTCGAAGATTTTGCTAATTGTAAAGTAGCCTCTATACCTTTTTCTTTAAGAATTTTATCTGTTAATGAAGCACTTAAAATTTGATTCGCAACGGCCTTACCTTCGGCATCAATTTTTTGTCTTTCTGCTTCTTTTTTAGCTTTTGCTAATCTAAATTCATACTCTAAAGCTTCTTGCTCTTGCTTCAGTTTACGCTCTATCGCTTCTTTAATTGTTGGAGGCAATGTTACATCACGTACCAAAACTTCGTTTAATTGAATAAACTGATCACCAACTATCTTTTTTGTTTCTTCAAAAATCTCTTTTTGAATTGCATCACGCTTACTAGAGTATAGTTGTTCTGGCGTATATCTTCCTACCACACTACGAGCAGCAGATCGTATTGTTGGTAACAAAACTCGGTCTACATAATTTTCTCCTTTTTGCTGATGTAGTAAGCCTAATTTATCATAGTCTGGTTGAAACCAAGCAGATGCATCTAATTTAATCTCTAATCCATTAGATGATAATACCTGCATTTTTTCAAAAACTTCTTGTTGTCTTACTTCATAAACGATTACTTTATTCCAAGGAGCAACCAAATGAAAACCTTCTCCTAATGGTGGGCTATCAGTAACTACTCCGCCTCCAAATGTTTTATATAGTACGCCTGCTTCTCCAGATCCAATAGTTTCTGTTGATTTCGAAATAAAAACAATAAGTAATACAATAATAATAAGAATAGGGAGTCCTATTTTTGGTAGTTTTTCCATGATAATTTTGAGTTTTTAATTTTAAATAAGTCCATTATATTTTCGTGCGAACCATTCTATAGTCAGCAACAAGATAACTATTGCTAAAAGATATTTCCAATCTATTAAAGATACCACATTTTCTTTGTTTTTCTGAATAGCTTGATATCTTTGATCTGCTAATAATTCTCTTACTAGGCTATCTTTCTGGTTTAAATAATAAGGCTTTCCATTAGTATTAGTAGCTACTTGCTTCAGTTTTGTTACATCTGCGTTTAAAAATTGTTGTTCTACATCGTATTCTAAGATTGCAAAACTCCCAGATCGTGCAATATTCTCACCTAATACTGTTACTGTATATTCATAATCTCCAGATTCTAGATTACTTAAATCTACCTCATAAGAATTATTCTTCAATACCATAGGTATAGTGTGAGTAGCTTCTGTTTTTTTATTTTTTAGAGATATTCTTAAATTCCCTCTTCGATCAAACTCATAATTTTTGGTAAAGTACTCTGCTTTGATTATAATACTTGCATTACCATAATAAAAAGATTCAGAAATTGTGTTTAATCTACTTTTTCTTTTATTTGATGCTAAATATTGAATCATTTTCCCAAAAAATTCATCAAAATCTTCAAATTTTTGGGTCTCCAAGTAGTTTTGAGCTCTCCATCTCCATATTCCTTCCCCAAATAGTACAGCTTCTCTAACCCCATTTTGTTCTATTACTGCCGATAGTATCTCTTTGGTATCAATATTATTTACCATTCGATATAATAAAGGATCATGATTAGTATTTATTTTAATCTCACCAAAAACTCCTATCAAAGGGGGATAATTCTTAAAGCCTATATCTTCTTGAAGAAATGCTCCGTAATTACTATTAAATCTTGAGAGATAATATTCGGTCTGACCTGTTATTTCTTGAGTATATTTATCTTGTATCTTATTAAGAAACCTCCAATCTGTTTTAGCCCCTGTAATCGTAAAATAATTTTTTTTTAGCGTATTCAATTTTTCATATACTTCCTTATATCGTGTATTAGGCTGATATAGTATAACAAGTTGATATTCCTCTAAATTGTATTTCTCTTTAGGTTTACTAATTGTTATACTCCGTCTTTTATTACTCTCTACACTTTTTTTTATAGCTCCTAAATCTGGATGTATAATATCACTGACTAATAGTATATTTGTCTTCTGGTCGATAACCTCTACTGCAAAAGTTTTAGCATTATTAATTTTATTTTTTTCTTTATTCAAAGGAACTAATAGTGCTACATATTGATTTACTCCTACACTATTTGCTGGCAATGTAAAATTAATAACTTTAGAATTAGTGACGCTAGAGAAAGATAATGGCTTAGAAAAAATAGTAGTGTTTCCTGATTTGACTATAAAAGTGGTATTAACTTCTTTTTCTCCTGAGTATGTAAGGATAACTTCTACTGGAAATTTATTTTTTAGATATGCATAACGATTAATATTCAGTTGCTGAATTTTGGTATCTACTACTGCAATAGTATCTCCGGAGATAATAGGATATATTGCTTGTTTATATTTTTTACTGCTAAATTGGTAATCTCTACCATAAGTTTGGTTGCCATCAGTAATTAGTATCGTGGGCGCGATTGTATTTTTATAAATCTGATTTAATTCATCTAAAGTCTTTGATATATTAGTTTGTTTTTTATCAAAAGAAAAATTTAGCGAATCCTTTAGTTGATCAGAAAACGAATAATAGTGTATATTAAATCTTTCATTTAATTCTCTATTTTGAGAAATCTGATTCGCAAACTGAGTTATGTCTTGATCTTTATTAAGGTATTTTATTGAGGAAGAATTGTCTACAGCTACAACCAAAACCGGTTTTTCTATATAATATGCGTTCTTTTTAAAACTAGGGTTGATCAATAATACTAATAGTGAAAAAACGCTTAAGAAACGTAAAAAAGCAAAAAACAAGATTTTCTTGTTCTTGTTTTTTGCTTTATATAAATACTGATATAGTGCTACAATCAGTGCGATTATAAAAGCTACTATGATCAATAAAATTGTTTGTGTTTGCATTCTTTAAAGTTAGAAGTCTGATATTGGAAATATGAAGTAAAAATAGACATGCTATGTACAACAGAAAATCTCATACTTCTGTGTTTTTATTTTACGTTAACATTCCTCCATCTACATTAAGTACTTGTCCTGTTATATAAGAACTTAAATCACTAGCTAAAAACAAACATGTATTTGCAATATCTTCTGGAGTACCTCCTCTTTTTAAAGGGATTGCATTACGCCATCCTTCTACTACTTTTTCATCAAGTTTTCCTGTCATTTCTGTTTCTATAAAACCAGGAGCAACTACATTACTTCTTATATTTCTAGAGCCTAGTTCTAGAGCTACAGATTTTGAAAATCCAATAATTCCTGATTTTGAAGCAGCGTAATTAGACTGACCCGCATTACCTTTTACACCTACTACAGAACTCATATTAATAATACTACCTTTACGCTGTTTAAGCATGGTTCGTTGAACTGCTTTAGTCATATTAAATACACTCTTTAAGTTTACTTCAATAACCTTATCAAAATCGTCTTCACTCATCCGCATTAATAGATTATCCTTAGTAATACCTGCATTATTTACTAGAATATCAATACTTCCAAAAACTTCTAGTACAGTTGTTGCTAGCTCCTGAGCTTCATCATAACTTGCTGCATTACTCTGATATCCTATAGCTTTAATACCTAATTCATTCAATTCTTTTTCTAATGTCTTTGCTGCTTCAACAGATGAACTATACGTAAAAGCAATATTAGCACCTTGTTTTGCAAAAATTTCTGCAATTCCTTTTCCTATACCACGAGTAGCACCTGTAATAATAGCTGTTTTACCTTGTAAAAGATTCATTTTATATATATTTCTTTTTTTGGTTTATATATCTATTTATAATTTGCAATGTTAATTCAAATATAAGAATTACAAATAGGTCATCAACAATAAACCCCATGATTTCTCACAGGGTTTATAAACAAATAATTATTTCTCTAATCTTATAATTTTATATCTTCTTTTTTCTTTTCATAATTAAAAAGATAATCGATATCCATTTCTGTAATCTTACCTAATTGAGATAATGCTTTCATATCTGCTTCTTTCTTGTTTCCTATCACTAGAATATTGTAGGTCTCTCCTTTTATATTTTGATCGAAGAACATTTTAAGATCTGCCAATGTCATGTTCTTAATTGTTTCATACATTTCTTTTCGGTTATCATTATCGATACCTCTTTTCTTCAATCTTTCGTATGACCAAAAAATATTAGATTTGGTAATACGCTGAGCTGCTATTTTTTTCAGTGTTGCTTCTTTAGCTGCATTAAATTGTTTTTCTGCTTCTGGCATAACCGTCATCAAATCCATCATTGCATCTACTGCCTGAGGCATTTTATTTGCTTGGGTACCAATATATGCATATATATAATTAGAATCTCCTTCTTCTTGCGCTGTACTATATGCAGAAAATGCAGAGTATGCTAATGATTTTGATTCTCTGATTTCCTGAAATACTATAGATGATAATCCGCTACCAAAATAAGTATTAAATAGTCTTGAAGCTGCCATTTTATTGGGGTCAAACTCTGATCCTTTTGCCAAAAATATCATTTCACTCTGTACCATATCATAATCCACGAAATATACATTTCCTCCTGTTTCTTTTTCTATGTATTTAGATTTTTCTGGATACTCTAATAATTTACTTTCAATTTTATGATTTTTATTAATTGAAGTAATAGCTGCATCTACATCTTTACCGTAGTAAAATATACGTTGTTTAAAATTACGAAGCTCCTTAATTTTATCTACTAATTCTTGGGGGTTAATGGCTTGCAATTCACCTATTGTATATATATTACGTAAGGGAGAGTTCTCTCCATACATTCCATAATTCATTAAGCCATTCCACAAAATATTTCCTTTTTGTAATTTACTATCCTGACGTCCTTTGGCTATTTGATCTACATACTTAGCATATGTTTCTTGATTAGGAACTGCATTACTCCATAGATGTTCTAATAAAACCAAACCTGCATCTAGATTCTCTTTTAATCCAGAGATCCCGACATAAGTTTTATCAGAACTTGCATTAACACTATAGTTAATCCCTAATTTATAAAATTCTTTCTTTAAATCTTCTGGAGAGTACTTATCTGTTCCTAAATAATCTAAATATCCTGCAGCTAATGAAACTTTACGATCGTGATCTTGTCCCATATCAAAGATAATATTAAGGTCAAATAAATCGTTATTAGGATTATCTATATAAGAAACCTGTAGTCCATTTGCTGTTTTAGTTTCTTTAATTGCTGTCTTATAATCGATAAACTTAGGCTGTAAAGCTGGAGTTTTTATTTTTTTGAAATCCTGAATAAATTTAGATTCTTTATCTCTATTTAATGCCACTGGGGTAATTCCTGGGTTTTCGACTTTAACAATATTATTATCTTCCCCTTTACGCTTATACGTTACTACATAATTATCTTTATAAAAAGCATTTACAAAATCAATTACATCTTGTTTGGTAATTTTTTTAAGCTCATTTAAAAATGCTACTTTATCTTTCCAATCTTGATGATGAATAAATGCATTATAATATGCAGAAGCTAAAGCTGTATTATTTTCATATTGCCTAGTTTGACTAAGTTTTAAATCATTGATTACAGCAGAGATCATCCATTCATCAAATTCTCCTTGTCTCAATTTCTCTATCTGAGCAAGCAATAAATCTTTTACTTCATCTAATGTCTGTCCTTGTTTTGGAGCCCCATAAAACTGATGATATCCATAATCATTTAAGAACGTTGGAGAACATCCTGCATTTTGAACTGCTTGTTTCTGATTTAGGTTTAAATCAATTAAACCTGCATTACCATTAGCGAGTAGCATATCTACAACTGTAAGTAATTTTTCTTCTTCGGTTCCCATTCCTTCAGATCGAAACGCTAACGATACTGATTCTGCCGTAGGTCCAAAAACTTCTTTAATAATTGGACTTGTTATTGGACTTTCTTTTGGTAATACTGGGTGAGTGACTTCTTTTTTCTCAAATTTCCCAAAGGTATCGTTAACTTTTTGTATTGTTTTATCAAAATCAATATCACCTACCAATACCATTGCCATATTATTAGGTACATAATACTTATCAAAATAGTTATGTATTGCCACCATCGATGGATTCTTAAGATGTTCTGAAGTCCCGATTGTTTTTTGTTGCCCATAAGGATGGTTAGGAAATAATCCTTCTAACATTGCTGCGTAAAGCTTTCTTCCATCATTATCCTGCCCTCTATTAAATTCTTCATAAACAGCTTCTAGTTCTGTATGAAATAAACGTAACACCACCTGACTAAAACGTTCACTTTCTACCTTAAGCCATTTATCTAACTCATTAGCTGGTATTTTATTTTTATACACTGTTTCTTCAAACCAAGTATGTGCATTAGTTCCTTCTGCTCCAAGAGAGCTAATCATTTTATCATACTCATTAGATATAGAAAGCTTAGAAGCTTCCTGAGAAACTTCATCTATCTTTTTATAGATTGTGTTCTTTTTATCGGCATCTGTTTCTGCTTTATGCTGTTCATATAGATCAGAGATTTCTTGTAATAATACTTTCTCTTTTTCAAAGTCTTGTGCTCCTATCTCATCAGTACCTTTAAAAACCATATGTTCTAAGTAGTGTGCAAGTCCTGTTGCTTCTTTTGGATCATAGTTAGACCCTGCACGTACCGCAATAAAGGTTTGTATTTTTGGTTCTTCTTCATTTTTTGCCAAATATACTTTTAAACCATTTTTTAATGTATATAATCGTAAACCTGTTGGATCATTAGTTACTGTTTCATAATTGAAACCTGATGGGTCCTTATGCTGTTCTACTCTTATTTCTTGAGCAGTAGCCTCTGGTGATGATTTTTTACAATTGCTAAAACTAGTAATCAATAGCAATAGTAAAATCGATTGAATTAATTTCATATGTTACTTTAATTGTTTTGCGGTAGCATCTAGCGACCTTGATTGTTTGTTATGAGTTAGTCTATAATGCACTATAATACGCGTAGTTATTAGTATTGTTACAGTTTTTAGGTTTTTTTTAACAATAAATTTTTGAAATATAAAAAAAACCTCTTGAAATAATTTCTCAAGAGGTTTTTTATCTTTGGGTATAGTTTATTGATTACCCTAATACTTCTGCTACTTTTTTACCGATCTCTGCAGGAGAGTTAACTACATGGATTCCACATTCTCTCATAATAGCCTTTTTAGCTTCTGCGGTATCTTCACTACCACCTACAATAGCTCCAGCATGTCCCATGGTACGTCCTGCAGGTGCAGTCTCACCAGCAATAAAACCTACAATTGGTTTAGTTGTTCCACTTTCTTTCACCCATCTTGCTGCATCAGCTTCTAATTGCCCTCCTATCTCACCTATCATTACGACACATTCTGTCTCAGGATCATTTACTAATAACTCTACAGCTTCTTTTGTTGTAGTACCAATGATTGGATCTCCTCCAATTCCTATGGCAGTAGTGATTCCTAATCCTTGTTTTACAACCTGATCTGCTGCTTCATAAGTTAAAGTCCCTGATTTTGACACAATACCTACATTTCCTTTTTTAAATACGAATCCAGGCATAATACCTACCTTAGCTTCTCCTGGAGTTATTACTCCTGGGCAATTCGGACCGATAAGTCTACAATCTTTATTACTAATGTAATTTGAAGCTGTAATCATGTCTGCAACGGGAATACCTTCTGTAATAGTTATAATTACTTTTATGCCTGCATCTGCAGCTTCCATAATTGCATCTGCAGCAAATGCTGGTGGTACAAAAATAATTGTTGTATCTGCATTTACTTCTCTTACTGCATCTTCTACAGTATTAAAAACAGGTTTATCTAAATGAGTTTGTCCTCCTTTTCCTGGGGTAACTCCTCCAACAATATTTGTACCGTATTCTATCATTTGACCTGCGTGAAAAGTACCTTCACTACCAGTAAATCCTTGTACAATAATTTTTGAATCTTTATTAACTAAAACACTCATTGCGCTATGATTTTTTATTTTTTAAAAAGAGTCTCAAAAGTAAGCTTTTGAACACGATAGTTAAAGTGAAAAATAAAAAAATATTTTTTTATTTTTCACTTTAACTAAAATAATCAAACATTAAATCACTTAAAAACCTGATTTTATATTTATAAACCTCATCTAGTCAGTAAAAATCATATCTTCTAAAAACAGTGTAATTTTTACTGTATAGATAGTTCTATATTTTATATAAGATATTATTCAAAAATTAGTTCTCAATTAGGGGAAGTGTACTAAGTTATTAATCAAATAATGAGAATGTTTCATCATTTAATTTATCGTTGAAGGTTCAATATCCTAAGAAAAGGTTTAAAATATCTTTTCGGGAACATACCTAGTGAGTTTACTATAAGATTCTTAATTTATGCTATGTCAATTCGGGTTTCGTATATTATAATGATATAAAGCAAGTACTTTCAAAAAGTATAAATATTAGTAATATCAGTACTATTGAGTCTAATTACTAGAAAAAACAAAAGCGAATCTCACTGTTTTACTCATTCTTTTTAAGTTTTTCTATTAAATCAGGAATTTGTCTTATAGAAGCAATCTCTTTATATTTTTTTCTAAAATCATCTGCAGGAGTTCCAAAATAACTTTTATTAGGATCTAAAGATTTACTAACTCCTGATTGTGCAGAAATAACAGCTTTACTACCAATTGTAATAGCGCTGGTAATTCCAACTTGTCCCCATATAGTTACTTCATCTTCAATAACTACACAACCTGCAATACCGACTTGAGAAGCAATCAAGCATTTTTTTCCGATAATTGTATCATGACCAACTTGGACTTGGTTATCTATTTTAGTACCCTCTTTTATTCTAGTATCACCGGTAACTCCTCTATCAATTGTACATGAGGCACCTAAATCTACATTATCTTCTATAACAACTCGTCCTCCTGAAATTAATTTATCAAACCCGTTTGATCTTTTCTGATAATAAAAAGCATCGGTTCCTAAAACTGTACCTGCATGTATTGTAACATTATCACCAATGATTGTATCATCATAAATACTTACATTGGCATGAATATAGCAATTATCGCCAATACTTACATTATTACCTACAAAACTTCCTGGTTGTATGACTGTATTCTCTCCTATTTTTGCAGTATCTGATATCAGGGAATTAGCTTTCTGAAATGGTTTAAAATACTTAGTAAGTAGGTTAAAATCTCTAAATGGATCGTCGGATATTAACAATGCTTTACCATCCGGACAATCTACTTTTTTATTAATCAAAACCACTGTAGCAGCACTATCTAACGCTTTATCATAATATTTAGGGTGATCAACAAAAACGATATCCCCTGGAGAAACTACATGAATTTCATTCATTCCTAAAACAGGAAAATCAGAGTTTCCTACATATTCTGAAGATATAATAGTAGCAATTTGCTGTAAAGTATGCGCTTGAGGGAATTTCATTCTAAGGAATCAGGATATGAAAATGAATTATTCTTTTATTCTTTCTTTATAAGTACCTTTTTCGGTCTCTACCTTAATTTTATCTCCTTCATTTATAAAAAGAGGAACCATTACTTCTGCTCCTGTTTCTACAGTGGCAGGTTTTGTAGCATTAGTCGCTGTATTACCTTTAACTCCTGGCTCTGTAGCAGTTACTTCTAAGATTACGCTTGCAGGCATCTCTACAGAAAGTGGCATTTGATCTTCAGAATTAATAATTATAGTTACGACTTCTCCTTCTTTTAATAAACCAGGAGCATCTAAAACAGATTTTTGTAATGTAATTTGATTATAATCTTCTGTATTCATAAAATGAAAGTCATCTCCTTCTGCATATAAATATTGAAATTTATGAGTCTCTACACGTACATCTTCTATTTTATGACCTGCCGAAAATGTGTTATCAATTACTTTTCCTGTAGTAACACTTTTTAGTTTTGTACGTACAAACGCAGGTCCTTTTCCTGGTTTTACATGCAAAAATTCTATAATTTTATAGATATCATGATTATATTTAATACATAATCCATTTCTAATATCGCTAGTACTTGCCATTATTATTTCTTTCTTATTCCTATTTATTTTATCTCTTTTAATTTCTCTTTAATTAGAGAAATATCCTTTCATGATTCCTCGCTGAGAATTTTTAATAAATTCTAAAACTTCATCACGTTCTGGAGTAGCTTCCATCTCTGCTTCGATAATTGCTACTGCTTGAGTATTATTATAATTTTGCTGATACAAAATTCGGTAAATATTTTGTATTTCCCTTATTTTATCTGTCGTAAAACCTCTTCTACGTAATCCTATAGAATTAATTCCTACATATGATAATGGTTCACGAGCTGCTTTAACATAAGGTGGAACGTCTTTACGTACTAATGACCCTCCTGTAACAAATGCATGATTACCAATACTACAAAACTGTTGTACTGCAGCCATACCTGCTAAAACTACATAGTCACCAACATTAATATGTCCTGCTAATGTACTATTATTAGAAAATATACAATTATCACCAACAATACAATCATGTGCAATATGGCAATATGCCATAATCCAACAGTTTTTTCCTATTTTGGTTTTCATTCTGTCTGTGGTCCCTCTGTTGATTGTTACACATTCTCTAATTGTAGTATTATCTCCAATTTCGGTTATGGTATCTTCATCATTAAATTTTTTATCTTGGGGAGTTGCTGAAATAACTGCTCCTGGAAAAATATTACAATTTTTTCCAATACGTGCTCCTTCCATAATGGTAACATTAGAACCTATCCAAGTTCCTTCTCCTATTACTACATTATTATGTATGGTCGTAAAAGGTTCTATTACAACATTTTTGGCAATTTTTGCGCCTGGATGAACATATGCTAAAGGTTGATTCATCTATATTTTATTGTTATTTTGATTTTACTATTTGTGCCATAAGTTCTGCTTCGGTCACTAGTTTACCATTAGCATAAGCAAAAGCTTGCATATGACAAATACCTCTGCGAATAGGTGTGATTAATTCTAATTTAAATATAAGAGTGTCCCCTGGCAATACTTGTTGCTTAAATTTTACTTTATCAATTTTCATAAAATAAGTGAGGTAATTTTCTGGGTCTGGAACGGTACTCAATGCTAAAATACCTCCCGTCTGTGCCATTGCTTCTATCTGAAGTACTCCTGGCATTACTGGAGCTCCAGGAAAATGTCCTACAAAAAATGGTTCATTCATAGTTACATTTTTAAGACCTACCACATGCTTATCAGACATTTCCAAAATTCTATCTATTAATAAGAAAGGAGGTCTATGCGGTAACATACTCATTATCTTATTAATATCCATCAAAGGTTCTTTAGAAAGATCAAATTGAGGAACCTTATTACGTTTTTCTATTTTTATAATTTTTGAAAGTTTTTTTGCAAACTGGGTATTTACATAATGCCCAGGTTTATTTGCTATAATTTTTCCTCTAATTCTTGTTCCTATTAATGCTAAATCCCCTACTACATCTAATAACTTATGACGTGCAGCTTCATTTGGATAGTGCAACGTTAGATTATCCAAAATACCATTAGGTTTTATCGTAATAGACTCTTTTCCGAATGCTACTTTAAGTTTTTCCATTGTACTTGGACTTAATTCTTTATCCACATACACGATAGCATTATTTAGATCTCCTCCTTTAATTAGACCATGTTCTAATAACATTTCTAATTCATGCAAAAAACTAAAAGTTCTAGCATCTGCGATATCTTTTTTAAAATCTGATAAATTCTTTAGTGAAGCATTTTGAGTACCTAATACTTTAGTACCAAAATCAACCATAGCTGTTACTTGGTATACATCAGAAGGCATCACTATAATTTCACTTCCTGATTCTTCATCTATATAAGAGATGACATCTTTTACAATATACTCTTCTCTTTCTGCTTCTTGCTCTACAATACCTGCTTGTTCTAATGCTTTTATAAAGAATTTACTAGAACCATCCATTATTGGTGGTTCAGACGCATCTAATTCTATCAAAAGATTATCTATTTCTAATCCTACACAAGCAGCTAAAACATGTTCAGAAGTCTGGATACTAACTCCATTTTTTTCTAAGTTAGTCCCGCGCTGTGTATTCACAACATAATTAGCATCTGCTTCTATTATAGGGTTTCCTTCTAAATCAATTCTGCAAAATGCATATCCATGATTTTCTGGTGCAGGTTTAAAAGTAAGACTTACTTCTTTTCCTGTATGTAAACCTACTCCTGTAAGCTTTATCTCCTTTTTAATTGTTCTTTGTTTGCTTATCACAATACTACTAATTATTGTTTTTCTTTTTCTCTAATTCGTATATTCTATCTACAATCTTAGGAAGGTTTTTAAAATGTACATAAGATTTATTGAAATCTGAATATCCTAAAGCAGGAGATCCTTGAATAGATTCTCCATCTTTTACATTTCTACCTATACCTGACTGTGCTTGGATTCTTACATTATTCCCTATAATAAGATGTCCTGCAATACCTACCTGTCCTCCTATTAGACAGTGTTTACCTATCTTAGTTGATCCTGCTACACCTGTCTGAGCAGCAATTGCCGTATGTTCTCCTATTTCTACATTATGAGCTATTTGTATCTGGTTATCTAATTTTACACCATTATGTATTATCGTAGAACCTAACGTAGCTCTATCTATAGTGGTTCCTGCTCCTACATCAACGTTATCATTTATTATAACATTTCCTATCTGAGGAACTTTACTATACTCTCCTTTTTCATTAGGAGTAAATCCAAAACCATCTGCTCCTACTATAGCTCCACTATGAATTACACAATTATTTCCAATTATTGTTTCCGAATATATTTTAGCTCCAGAAAAAACAACTACATTATCTCCTATAGTTACATTATCTCCTATATATACATTAGGAAAAATTTTAGCGTTTTCACCAATCTTAACATTATCTCCCATATAAGAAAATGCTCCGAAATAGATAGAATCACCATATATAGCTGTTTCTGAAATAAAACTAGGTTGTTCTATCCCTGCTTTATTCATTTTAACCATATTATAATATTCTAATAACTGAGTAAAAGCTTTATATGCATCATCCACTCTAATAAGTGTAGATTTAATCGCAGTCTCTGGTTCAAAACTTTTATCTACAATAGTAATCGATGCATTAGTAGAATAGATATACTGTGTATATTTAGGATTCGACAAAAAGGTTAATGAACCTTTTGTCCCTTCTTCTATTTTGGCTAGTTTATATACTTCAACGGTTTCATCTCCTTCGATCTCTCCGTTTAAAATACCCGCAATTTGTGTGGCTGTAAAAATCATTCTAGCAAAAGTATAAAAAATGTATTAATGTTTGTACTTTGGATAGCACATAAAATATTTGGTTACGGGTTTTGATAATGCTTCAAGATTAAACTGATCCGTTGCCTTAACAATATCTACTATCTTTCTTGATTTATATAATATATTTATATTTTGTTTATTAGGATGATACGCTTGATTTGAAATAGTTCCATCAAAAACAAAATAACGAGCTTCTTCATCAGTAATTTCATACTTCTCTGTAAACTCTTTTATATATTTTTCTTTTTTGTTTTTTTGAAAAGGTTTTTTCTTAATCTTTATTTTTAACAAATCCCTATCAATTATCATAGAAGATAACGTGCTCAACACAAAATCTTCTGAGGTGGACCACTCTTTCATTGCCGAAATAATATCATAATCATCTAATCTAGCAAAAGTTTCTAAAACCTCTGATGTAAAGTTTTCTGCTATAATTTTATTTTCTAAAAAGAATGTCAATGCTCTACTTCCTTTTAATTTTACTCCCCTATCTACTAATTCATTAGCTCTCTGTAGCACTCTAATCAACAAGTTCTCTGCCACTAAACTTGTTTTATGTAGATACACTTGCCAGTACATCAAACGTCTCGCTAGCAAAAACTTCTCTACCGAATAAATCCCTTTTTCTTCTACCATCAGTTCGTCATTAACAATAGTAAGCATTGTAATCAATCGTTCACTATTAATATTACCTTCTGATACACCTGTATAAAAACTATCTCGTTTTAAATAATCTAATCGATCCATGTCCAATTGACTAGAAATCAGTTGATGTAAAAAATTACGATGATATTCTCCTTTAAAAATCCGGATAGCTAACGTTAAACTCCCGTTAAATTCTTTATTAATTTTCTCCATAAACATCAGAGAAATCGACTCATGATTAATCTCATTTACAATACTATGTTCCATTGCATGAGAAAAAGGACCATGACCAATATCATGTAATAATATTGCTACATAAAGTGCTTCTTCTTCTTCTTCAGAAATGTCAACTCCTTTAAAACGAAGAACTCTTACTGCTTTTTGCATAAGATGCATACACCCTAAAGCGTGATGAAATCGAGTATGATGAGCTCCAGGATACACTAAATATGACAACCCCATCTGAGAGATACGACGTAACCTTTGAAAGTATTTATGTTCTATGAGATCAAAAATTAGTTCATTTGGTATGGTAATAAAACCGTAAATTGGGTCGTTTAGTATTTTGAGCTTATTTCTTTTTTTCAAGTTCGTTTTATCTTTACAGCAGCAAATATACATATATGCTAAGCATATAGACTATTTCTCTATGATTTTATGTTATTGATTTTTGTCAAAAAAAAAAGAATTAAGTTATATTTTAAGTTAACAAACAATAAAATTAAAAAAATTAATGAGTAAAATAAAGATCCTTTGGGTAGATGATGAGATTGATCTTCTCAAACCACATATATTATTTTTGGAAAAGAAAAATTATGAAGTAACTAAATGTCAAAGCGGTACTGAAGCTTTAGAAATCATAGACGATCACAATTTTGATATTATATTCTTGGATGAGAATATGCCTGGACTTTCTGGAATAGAAACATTGTCAGAAATTAAAGAAAAGCAAGATAGTATTCCTGTAGTAATGATTACCAAAAGTGAAGAGGAATATATAATGGAAGAAGCTATTGGTAGTAAAATTGCTGATTACCTTATCAAACCTGTTAATCCTAATCAAATACTTCTTAGCTTAAAGAAAAACTTGGATAACTCTCGTTTAGTTTCAGAAAAAACTACTTCTAACTACCAACAAGAATTTAGGAAAATAGCAATGGATATGTCCATGGTTAATTCTTATGAAGAGTGGTGTGATTTATATCAAAAATTAATTTATTGGGAGTTACAACTAGAAAACATTGAAGATACCGGAATGTTTGAAATCCTAGAGTCACAAAAAGTAGAGGCTAACTCACAGTTTTGTAAATTTGTAGATAAAAACTATCCTAATTGGTTTGATGGAAATCATGAGGCTCCAATAATGTCTCATACTTTATTTAAAGAAAAAGTAGTTCCCGAAATAAGTAAAAATCAGCCTACCCTTTTGGTTGTAATTGATAACCTACGCTATGATCAATGGAAAGCTTTTGAACCTATCATAAATAATTACTATAAAAAAGAGCAAGAAACCCCATATTGTAGTATTTTACCAACTGCAACTCAGTATGCTAGGAATTCTATTTTTTCTGGACTTATGCCATCAGAAATGAAAAAAAGGCATCCGGATCTTTGGCTAGATGATACTGATGAAGGAGGAAAAAATATGCATGAAAATGATTTTTTAACTGATCAATTAAAGAGATTAGGATTAAACATTAAACATGAATATTACAAAATTACTAATGAAAGATCGGGTAAAACCTTAGCTGCAAACTTTAAAGGACTAAAAGATAATGATCTAACAGTAGTAGTGTATAATTTTGTAGACATGCTTTCTCATAGTAAAACAGAAATGGAAGTTATTAAAGAGTTAGCATCTAATGACAAATCATATCGATCATTAACTCAGAGTTGGTTTAAAAACTCTCCGCTATTAGAAATGATTCAACAGGCACAACAACTAGGTTTTAAATTACTTATAACTACAGATCATGGAACTATAAATGTAAAAAATCCATCTAAAGTTATAGGTGACAAAAACACGAGTCTTAATCTAAGATACAAAACGGGTAAAAGTCTTACTTATGAAAAAAAGGAAGTTTTAGAAGCTACCGATCCAAAATCAGTACATCTACCATCAATAAATATGAGTAGTTCTTTTATTTTTGCAAAAGGAGATTATTTCTTTGCATATCCTAATAATTACAACCATTATGTTGGTTATTACAGAAACACATACCAACATGGTGGAGTTTCTTTAGAGGAAATGGTAATTCCGTTTATCGTTCTAAAACCTAGATAACCAATCTATGAGTAAACTCATGAAGTATAGCTCTTAAAAAATATTATGATTTTAAAACAAACCTCATAGAATTACATCTTCTATGAGGAATTAAAATTTTCTGCTAATTTTATATTTAGAACATCGCGTTAAAAAATGACAATAGAATATACATTACAAGAGCTACCCGATGTAGCTAAAAAAGTAGTTTCTAACATAACTGATAAAGTACTCCTCTTCAGAGCTGAAATGGGAGTTGGAAAAACTACTCTAATAAAAGAAATTTGTAAGCATCTAGGCGTAAAAGATGTTATTTCTAGTCCTACATATGCTCTTGTAAACGAATATGACAGTACTAATGGTCTGATTTATCACTTTGATTTTTATAGAATAAAAGACGAAGAAGAAGCTTATGATATTGGTTTTGAAGAATATTTAGACTCTGGAGCATGGATATTTATAGAATGGCCTGAAAAAATTTCTGAACTATTACCAAAAAATAGTGTTGATATAAAAATAGATATAGTCGATAATGAGAAAAGAATTCTTTCGTTTTAAAAATGTAAATTATAAAAATTATAACATCTAATAAACATTCTCATTTGTTTTCTTGACTTTTTTATTCGTAATTTGAGTTAAAGAATATTACACAAATGAATACACAAAAATCTCCTTTTACTAAAGAGCAGTTACTTCCACAGGAAGAAATGATCGAAGTAGCTCGTAAAAAAGGAAAACTTTTTATTGGCATACCAAAAGAAACTCATTATCAAGAAAAAAGAGTATGTCTAACCCCTGATGCTGTTGCGGCATTAACAACTCATGGTCATCGAGTATTATTAGAGACCAATGCCGGAATAGGAGCTAGTTTTACTGACCGTGATTATAGTGAAGCTGGTGCAGAAATTACTAATGATAAAAGTAAAGTATTTGGATGCCCTATTATTCTTAAAGTAGAGCCTCCTTCTATAGAAGAGCTAGAGCATATAAATCCGCAAACTGTATTAATTTCTGCATTGCAGCTCAAAACACAATCAAAAAAATATTTTAAAACACTTGCTAAAAAAAGAATTACAGCCTTAGGTTTTGAATTTATTCGTGATGCAGATGGTGCATATCCTGCTGTAAGAGCATTAAGTGAAATTGCAGGGACAGCAGCTGTATTAATTGCCTCAGAACTTATGAGCAGCGTTACAACTTTAGGGTCGGGATTAATGATGGGTAACATTAGCGGAGTGCCTCCTGTAGAAGTTGTTATTCTTGGTGCAGGTACTGTTGGCGAATTTGCTGCTCGTTCTGCTATTGGATTAGGAGCTAATGTAAAAGTTTTTGACAATTCTATTACTAAACTTCGTTGCATACAAACTAATGTTGGTCGTCCATTATATACCTCTACTATCCAACCAAAAAATTTATTAAAAGCATTACGTCGATGTGATGTTGTAATTGGTGCCATAAGAGGAAAAAACCGTGCTCCAATAATAGTTACAGAAGCTATGGTAGAACGTATGAAAACAGGAGCTGTAGTGATTGACGTTAGTATTGATATGGGTGGATGTATTGAAACTAGTGAAGTTACCACTCATGATCATCCTACTTTTGAAAAATATGGTGTACTACATTATTGTGTTCCCAATATCCCATCTCGCTATGCAAGAACATCATCATTATCTATCAGTAATATTTTTACACCTTATCTATTACAAATCGGAGAAGAAGGAGGAATAGAAAATGCTGTACGATTTGATCGAGGGCTTAAGAATGGGTTATATTTTTATCATGGGATTTTAACCAGTAAGCCTATTGCAGATTGGTTTGATCTAGCATATAGAGACATTAATCTGCTCATCTTATAAAAAATAAATCTTTAAAAACACATACTAATATACAGAACAAAACTACAATCAATAATCCCAAATGAATTAGCCAAAATGGTTATTCATTTGAGGTTATCTGATATACTATAAAATGGATTAACGCTACTATAAACTTAGTTTGATTTACTATTTTTACAAAAATGTTTTTATATGCGTTACCCCCTTTTCTTTTCTATAATATTATTTCTAAGTATTTCTTGTAAAAAGACGACAAAGGATATAAATCCACCTACAACAACAGTCAGTATGACTCCTCAAGAGATTGAGTATGCATCTGGTTTCACTATTAAAAATCATAAAGAAGGCTATAAAGAAATTAAGGTTACTACTCCATGGCCCGATACGAAAGAAGAATTTACTTATATAATATACCCTAAAGGAACAAAGAAACCTTTGGAATTCCCCAAAGCAGTATTTATTGAAATACCAATAGAAAGAGTTGTTGTGACGTCTACCACAGATATTCCTATGCTAGAATACATGAATTTAGAAAAAAAATTAGTTGGGTTCCCACATACAAATTATATTTCTTCAAAAAAGACGCGTACTTTGATAGAGAATGGTACGATTAAGGAATTAGGCAAAGAGTTTAATTTAAATACTGAGGTAGTTCTCGATCTTTCTCCCGAATTGATTATCGGTTTTTCTTCTACAGGTGACACCAAAGCTTATGATCTGATACAGAAAATGGGGATTCCTGTGGTAATGAATGGTTCGTGGATGGAAAAGCATCCATTAGGTAGAGCAGAATGGATAAAATTTATTGCTGCATTCTTTGGTAAAGAGACAGAGGCTTCTGAAATTTTTAAGAAAATTAAACAAGAGTATAAGAAGGCTTCTGCTTTAGCAAAAAACAGAACCTCTTCTCCTACTGTCTTATCTGGTAGCATGTTTAAAGATACATGGTATGTTCCTGGGGGAAATAGTTTTATCGCTCAGTTTTTAAAAGATGCTAACACAAAATACTTATGGGCAACTAACAAAAAAACAGGAAGCCTTTCTCTAAATTTTGAAAATGTATTAGAAAAAGCTCAAAATGCAGATTTATGGATAGGATCAGGGAATGCTACTTCATTAAATCAACTCAAAGAAAAAAATCATAGGTATATTTTATTTAATGCTTTTAAAAATAAAGCCGTATATTCTTCAACATTAAAAATAGGTGCTAAAGGAGGCTTACTATATTATGAACTAGGTCCTATGCGACCTGATTTAATTTTAAAAGATATCATAAAAATTGCCCATCCAGAACTATTAACTAATTATGAACCTTATTTTTTTGAAAAACTAAACTAATTGATTCCAGACAAATCATATAAACATATTTTTATTGGGATCACCCTAATATTGCTTATTTGTTTTATTATAAATATCAGTCTAGGGTCAGTATACATTCCGTGGATCGATACATTGAGTAGTTTAATAGGTAACACTGTAGAAAAAGAATCATGGAAGCATATTATCATAAACTATAGACTACCAAAAGCTATAACTGCTATTATTGTAGGTAGTGGACTTGGTGTATCTGGGCTATTAATGCAAACACTATTTAAAAACCCTCTCGCAGGACCTTTTGTATTAGGTATAAGCTCTGGAGCAAGCCTTGGGGTAGCTATACTAATTTTAGGAAGTACATTCACTGGAGTAGCAATTTCTTCTTTTCTAGTTTCAAAATGGGGGCTAATTATTGGTGCTAGTTTAGGCAGTATATTAGTACTTTTTATGGTAATGCTTGTCTCTGCTAAAGTAAGAGATACTATGGCAATACTAATCATTGGTCTTATGTTTGGAAGCATTACAACAGCTATTGTAAGTGTGCTCTCCTATTTTGCTCCTGCATTTCAATTACAAAAATATATATTCTGGGGTTTTGGAAGCCTAGGAAATTTATCATGGAATGAAGTATTTTTATTTTTGGGTATTTCTCTATTAGGAATCATACTTGCTGTTTTAGCTATAAAACCTCTTAACACATTACTTTTAGGAGAAAACTATGCCAGAAGTCTTGGATTACATATCAAAAAAAGTCGATTCCTTATTATTATTGCTACGGGCTTATTAGCTGGCAGCAGTACTGCATTTGCTGGACCTATTGCTTTTATTGGATTGGCTGTTCCACATCTAACCAGACAATTGTTTCATACTTCTGATCATAGAACTTTAATTCCTGCAGTAGTACTACTAGGAAGTATTATCATGTTACTATGTGATAGTATTGCACAATTACCTACTAGTGAATATACACTTCCTATTAATGCCATAACATCATTAATTGGTGCACCCGTAGTGATATGGTTATTAATTCGAAAACGAAAAATGATATTTTAATCTCTTCAATTAAGAATACTACGTTCAATCATCTACAGAAATAATAATTGTTAACAGTCTTTGTTATATAAAGTCATTATAGTTTAAAATCTTATCTTTAGGACAAAAATATTTATTAAATGAACTCTCTTGAATATATAGAAGGAATACAAAAACAGTTTAAGTATTATAAATCTTTAGGAGATAAAACAATAGCTCAGCTCCCTGATGACAAACTTTTTTGGCAATATACTGAAGACAGTAACAATATAGCAATTATTGTAAAACATCTCTGGGGAAATATGAAATCTCGATGGACCAATTTCTTAACTACTGATGGAGAAAAAGAATGGCGAAAACGAGATGCCGAGTTTGAAAATGATATTACAACTAAAGAAGAACTCCTTGCCAAATGGAATGATGGTTGGGACTGTCTTTTTGAAGCCTTGGAGAGTATCACTAAAGACAATTTTAATCACCCCATTTATATTCGTAATATCGAACATAGTATTACAGAAGCTATTAATAGACAGTTAGCACATTACTCTTATCATATTGGACAAATCGTATATGTTGGAAAAATGATTTCTGGTAAAGAATGGCAAAGCCTGTCTATTCCTAAAGGAGAATCATCTGCTTATAATAAAAAACGTTTTTCTACTCCAAAACATAAAGCACATTATACAGACAAGCTTATAAAGAGAAATCCTAATTAAAAAGTGAATTATTAAAATAGTCAATAACTCCTTCTGCTTTGTTAATAACTAAGGTTTTCTACATAACAAAATCCACGTAGATTACAATTATATTTGCGTAAAACTGTACCTAATTAATTAAACATATATTAGTCAACGAGCCGTTATAGTACGATTAGAATCAACACTAATATATTACGGTGAACCCTATATCACAACTAAAAAACAATAAAGAAAAACAGATGAAGTTTATAGTATCCAGTTCTTATTTACTTAAGCAATTACAAGTATTAGGAGGGGTAATTAGTAATAGTAATACTTTACCCATTTTAGACAATTTTTTATTCGAACTAGACCATAATACATTGACTGTTTCTGCTTCTGACCTTGAGACAACCATGTCGGCAAAACTAGAAGTTGAATCTTCTGACCAAGGGACTATTGCAGTACCAGCTAAATTATTACTAGAAACCCTTAAAACTTTCCCTGAACAACCTTTAACTTTTGTTGCAGCAGATAACAACACAATAGAAATTAGTTCTAATCATGGTAAATATGCTCTAGCATATGCTAATGGAGAAGAATTTCCTAAAGCTGTAGAATTAGAAGATCCGAGTGCTACTAATATATTAGGTGATGTTCTGGCTACTGCTGTAAGTAAAACTATTTTTGCCACTGGTAATGATGATCTAAGACCTGTAATGAGCGGTGTATTTTTTCAATTCTCTACAGAAAGTTTAACATTTGTAGCAACAGATGCTCATAAACTTGTTAAATATACAAGAGAAGATATCAAAGCCTCTCAATCAGCTGAGTTCATTATGCCTAAAAAGCCATTAAACTTATTAAAAGGGATTTTGGCAGGAAGTGACAGCGAAGTATTAATTGAATATAATGAAGCTAATGCTAAATTTTCTTTTGATGACACCCAATTAATCTGTAGATTAATTGATGGTAAATATCCTAATTATGAAGCCGTAATCCCAAAAGAAAACCCTAATAAATTAACGATAACCCGCACACAATTTTTAAACTCTGTACGTAGGGTTTCTATTTTCTCTAACAAAACAACACATCAAATACGATTAAAGATTGCAGGGGCTGAATTAAACATATCAGCAGAAGATATTGATTATTCTAACAAGGCTGAAGAGCGATTAACATGTGATTACCAAGGTGATGATATGCAAATTGGGTTTAACTCCCGATTCTTAAGTGAAATGTTAGGAAATCTTAATGCTGATGAAGTACAGCTAGAAATGTCATTACCTAATAGAGCAGGGATTCTTACTCCTACTGATGGATTAGATGAAGGGGAACATGTAACTATGCTAGTGATGCCTGTAATGTTAAATAGCTAATTATAACAGAATATATTTTTATTTAAGAATCCAATCATATGTGCATATGGTTGGATTCTTGGTTTAATTAACTTAGATAAATAAACTAAATGTGTACTAATTATTTTTTTGAAAAAATTCTTTTCCTAATTCTACTTAATGACTCTGGTGCCATCCCTAAATAACTTGCTATTTGATGCTGTGGAACTCGATTTAATAATTCTGAACGATTTTTTAACAAATTAATATATCGTTTTTCTGGAGAAGAAATAATAAATGATTCAAAATTTTCTTGGGTTTTACTATAGTTCTGCTCCATCATAGTACGTGTAATTGCTTCTAATTTTGGATATTCCTGATACATTCCTTGCTCTTCTTCATAGTTACTTTCTATCACTATAGAGTCTTCTATACAACATAAATAATGATTAGACGGCAGTTGTTTGGTGTATGTTGTAATAGATATTACTGCTTGTTTTTCTGTAAAAAAAGAAGTTGTTTTTTCTTCTCCATCTATTATAGAATAACGTCTTATACACCCCTTTAAAACAAAATAACATTTATCATCAATCTGTCCTTCTTTAAGCAGAACTGTTCCTTTTTTAAAAGTGCGTACAGTAATAATTTCTGCAATTTCTTTTGCTTCTTCTTCTTTTAATGAAGGAAAACTTAAAAGAAACTCTAATAATTCACTTTTCATATACTATACTAAGTTTATGACAATACTCTCTATTCATTCTTAATCATGCTATAAATTTTTCCTTTCCAAAAGAGTTCTTCTTTAGCATCTAAATTATTTTTAAACTTAAAATCAAAAACTGCCTTTACAATCCCTTCATCAAATAATTTCTTATCAATCACAATTACTCCTTCTTCTAATGGAAAAATATGCTCTCCTAAATCTCGTATACTATTAAAATCAACCCACACTACACAAAAATCATTTGTTATTTCTATATGCAAACTACTATGAGTCGAAACATTATTAGCTGATCTTCCCTTTATCTCCCCTACTGATGACTTTGTAAAACTAATAAAATTAGTTCCAGAATATTCATACATCCTATTCTCTGATTTCAATGAATATGGAATATGAGTCGTATCTATAATTTTATAAAATGCTTCAAGAGAATCTTTATATATTTTTCCATTCTGATCTATCATTAAATCTATCTCTATCGGACATATTCCATCACAACTCAATTGTCCATACTGGTTTTTATACACCCCTTCTTGATAACTCCAACTCTCTTTAAATGAAAAATCTCCTTCCAAATTATTAACCCACTTAATCTTAATTGGTTTTAATTTTTCTATCCTTTCATTTTTTAATGTAAAAGATAAACTTATTAAAATCAGAATAAAAACTGTACAAAACTTTATATTCATTTTAGATTATTACTTTGGTTTAAGAGACATTACATAATCATAACTTTCATTTAAGTATATAGATAGTTGCTCTAAATCTTCAAACATTTTTTCTGGGATTAAAACATATCCTTTCATTACTGCATTATAAGATTTAAATAATGTAGCGTTAAATTCTTCAATATACTTTTTCTGAATTTCTTTAGCAAATCGTATTCCTAATTCTCCATTTTTATTTAGAAGAGAAAACATATATCCATTTGCAGAGGTATATGGCATTGTTTTTCCTTTTCTCTTAAATCTTTTACATTTATTTACTAATTGATCATATAGCTCTAATTTTTCACTCCACGTAGCTTTATCTTTCCCGTCCATTTTATTTGTTTTTTTTTTAGTTTATTATAAACTACAACTATTCATTTAATATGTATTGAGCTATACGACAGAACATTCAGTTGGTTAAAAAACAATTAATATCATGATAAAAATACATAAAAAGAGTTTAGCATTTCTTTAAATATTCAATATAAAACAACAATACCAATTCTATCATATTTTTATAATAGAATTGGTATTGTCTTTTTGACTCATTAAATAATACACTAATTAGTCTATTGTAGCTCTATTATTGCTCTTTCAATAACTTCATCTTTTGTGGTATCTTCTAAATTTAATTTTACAGGAATATCAGGATCTACTCCATCGTCTAGATGTCTTCCTTGTGCATCAATAAATTCACTAACTGATAAACTCCAATACCATCCATTTGCTAAATAACCATCTATGACTGATCCACTACCTCCTCCCGTCTTTTGCCCTACAGTTTTTATTCTTTTGTTAGGAACTAATGAATATAAAAAAGTCGTAGAAGCACTATATACATATCTATCTGTTAAAACCATCACTGGTTTTAAATAATTATTTTTACTACCAGATGGTTTTAATGTAACCTCACTATTAGAAAAATCGTTTGGACCTGGTCCTATTTTAAATCTTTCATACCCAGTATATATCGGTTTATCTATAAAATATGATGCAAATTTTGTTGCTAGAGCCGGATCTCCTCCAGAATTAAGTCGCATATCAAAAATAAGACCTTTAGTATTTTTTAAATCTTTGAATATTCGTTCTATTTCATCATCAGAAATCGCTACAGCCCAAGAAGGGATTCTTAAATACCCAATCTTATTGTTTGATGGAATAGTACCCCAAATTGCTCTACCTCTTATTAAATTTCTTCCCAATACTTTTATCCCTGGGTTAATTTCTTTACCAATATAATGAGGCAATAAAATATTAACAATATCTATACTCTTAGGATATCCTTCCATAGGAGAAAACCCAGTATACATACTATTCTTATCTGACTTATCTTCTATTATAATAGAATGTCCATCTCGTAAACTTTCAGTAATCGTTCCTAGTGTTTTAAAAAGTTCTTGTTTACTGGTCGATTCATTAATTTTTTTTCTGAGAGCATTTGTCAAAGCATTTATATCTACATTTTTATATGCTAGCATCCCATACTTTTCTTTTACTAAAGTTGAATATTCATCAAATATCGCTAAGGCATTTGTTTCTGGATTTGGTTCCATTAGTGTTTTTTCGCAAGAACAAAATAACACCAAGAACACTAATATACTTATTTTCAATTGTTTCATTATACCTTTTTTTTTCTTGTTATTCACCTTTCTTTGTTTTTACACGGTAATACAGGTTATATCTCAGAGAGATGGAATGAATCCCATAAGTAACAGGATAATTTTTAACTTCTGAAAATTTTCTAAAATGCCATTTATAAGCAATAGAAAATCTTTTAAGAAATTGATAGCGAATACTTGTTCGAATTTCTAAATGTTTAGGAATGGTTTGTAGTTTATGATACCTAGAAGACATAAGATTATTTAATGCTTCATTTTGGTAATTAAATTCTCCTTCTTCTAATAAATCTTGCGGTGCTGAATAACTAAATCCTGTTCCTTCTGTAAAATAAGATGCTAACCCTATATCCAATCCAATACGAATCTTTTTATAATCATAAATACTCGAAAGCCATACACTCCCTCCATTAATAATATAAATATTACCATTATCTAAACCTTTAAATCTTTTTTTATACACATTCAAAGCATCCCAAGTCAATCCAACAAAGAAGTTTTCTTTGATACCATATAAATATTTAGCTTGTAACTTAGCATTAGTAGTTTTTACTATTGTAGCATTATGAGTAGAAGGTTTTTCTTTTGATTGCACTAATTCTAAATTAATCCCGTACAATGATTTTAGAGTTTCTCTTTGGTATCCCAGTTCAATTATTCTTCCTAATCCATTATATCTTACATCAGAATATTTAGTGTCTTGAAAAGTAGTTAAACTACCGCCTACACCTGCAAAAAAATATTTCGTTTTTTGTGCGCAGAGTTTTGACATACTCGTTATAATAATAACTAAAATAAAATAGTTCTTCTTCATATTTTTATTGAAATCTTAATTTATAAAATATTGTCTTTTTATACCTAAAAACGAAGTACAGATCAAAAAAAGATACTCTTCATATAAACCTAGTGCTTAGTTCATAAAATGATTCGATAATACAACAGTTATAGTTAAGAATTCCCTATTTTTTTTCTTGTTATAGACTGATCATATTCTTAACTCTACTTAGTATATCTCAGAGATTACTAATTTTATCACCTACCTCATAAATAAGACAAACAATAGAGTTTACCTCTGACTATCAATAGGTAAAGAGTAAAATTTTGGTTAAAAATTATCAGTAAATTTTATCTAAAAAACAGACTATTATTAAAAAATAAATAGATTTAAAGTCGTACAACTTTAACATTTTATAATTTCTAAATATGATAAGAAGTAAGCGTAAGAAATGAATTTAGGGTCAACATTAAATGTTGTGTTCAAGCAAATATTCTAGTTAGCCTAAAAAAGATTTAATAATATTCCTACAAGGGGCTAACCGAGGCTAAACGTTTAACAATCATTATCCAAATTTTAATGACAGAACCTCATCAGAAGACCTCAGAGACCTTCTGATGGGTCTTTTAGACGAAGTGTTTAGCTAGTGAACTTAAAAATTTAAGGTAAAGAGTTAAATGTTTAACTCTTTACCTTAAATTTTTAACCTCTAAGGCTAAATTTTTAACCAATACTATTAAAAATTGTACTCTTAGAGTTAAATGGAACATCTTTTTGATCCTTCTGAACATCTTTTGGACTAAACACTACCATTATAAAAAATCAAAAAAAACCTTTCTCGATAAAGAAAAAGGTTTTTTTTCGTTCGCTAAATACTGTTATAAATCATTATTATTTCGTAAGAAAAGTACTTGTTATTCTTTCTCCATTTTGTGTAACAACAACTAATATATATATAGTACTTTGATCCAAGAACAGATCTCCTAGATTAATAATATTATTCTTTATCACACCTTGCTCAACTTCTTCTGCTGTTCGAGCATCAATAATAGTAAAAGAACTATTGGTTAAGCTCTTTCCTTTTATATTAATATACTCAAACGTAGAAACAGGGTTAGGAAAAATAACCAATTTCTTTTGCTTCGTGTCTTCAGGGTCAGCATCCTTTATTTCGAGTAGATAATCCTCTACCTCTCCTTGATCGAATGCTGAACAAGGAGTGTTTTTAGTAGTATCATTTACACCAAACATATATTTTATTCTCATTCGCATCGGTTTGTTTTTAACTAACTCTTCTGGTATAGAAAAATTCTTAAAAAATTGAGGGTTTTCAGATCCAGCAAATGAATTTTCTTCATCCTCTAAATACCATAAATCTGCATCAACTATCAATTCTCCTTCATCAAAAATAGTATCTCTGTTAAAATCAATCCATACAAAAATATTAGGAGATTCATAATTTTTAAGGTCTTCTTCAGAAAGAGCATCATTAGTAGTGATCTCTATTCTATGTGAACCAGGTTTTAAAGAAATGGTTTTATTGGTGAAATCGCTATAACCATTACTATCATTAGAAGTATTTTCAAAATCACCTATTTTTATGTTACTAATTTTATGTTTTTCACTTACAGGAATATCAATATTACAATGTATATCATCTAACTTATTCGATTCAAAAACAATTCTTGCTTTTTCAGACAAATTACCTGCTAAATCATGTGCTGCAACACTAAACACTAAATCTCCATTAGTTAAAACATATGGAGGAATAATAAAACTACTAACCTTACTTTGCCCAATAAGTTTTTTTCCTAAATAAATACTATATCCAGTAACTCCTACATTATCAGAACTACTATTCCATTTTAAGAATACCGGACCTTTTCTCGTATTTCTAGAAAGATTTCTTGGTTTACTAGGGCTTTGACTATCTATTGGCTTTCCTATATTCGTTTTTTTAGAGTGAGATTCCCCATATCCAATAGCAAAAAAAGCATTAGTCATAGCAATCACCTCTGCAGAATCTTCACCAAACATTTCGATTGCTGATTTTAGAACCTGTGGACGAAAATTTTCTCTTATTCCGATTTTAGAAAAACTATCTTTATCCATTATTAATTTTAAAAACAATTTTTCTAAGGGTGCAAAACCTATACCATTAACCTCATACTGTTTTCCATTACGATTTACCCCTTTTTCTCCCATTGTACTGATGTACAACCATTTTCCTAATTCATGAACCCCTTTATAATTAGGGCCACTAAAATTTACATCTACACTAAAAGGCTCTTTAGGATTTCTAATCACTCGTGCTTCATCTCCTATAAGCCAAAGACGACTATAGGGTTTGTATCGATGTTCTGCAAAAATCCCAAAAAAATCACAAAATGTTTCTGCAACAGGACCCGTTCCTATTGATTCACCAAAATTATCTATCAAAATACCATGAACTAATTCGTGAGTAACAATATCTAAAGTGGATGAATTAGGGTTGGCTGCCTCAATAGTTCTAGTTTTTGAAATATAATTTCCTTCTCCTGTTGTTATTGTTAATTTTTCACCATTGAATGGGGTAAAACCAAGTTTTTCTTCAAAATAATCATAAGCTTTCTGCACTGCCCAATATGCCTCATATATAGCATTTTTTTTATCTAAAACTTCTCTTATTTCAGTACCCCATTTGTTATTCTTATTTCTTATTTCTTTGCCATTTATTAAAACTACAATATTACGTTCTGTATCTCTTAAAATATATTCTCCATTCTCAAAAGTGCTAGGAACTTTTAATAAATGAGAAGCACCTAGAATATTTGCAAAAAATTCAGAATATGAGGTATATCTTGTGTGTAAAAAGCTATCTTTTGTTTCTTGAGCTTTTAAAGAAATTAAACTGCTGAAGACTAACATGCATAATACTATTATTTTTTTCATTATTGATATATTTAATTTAGTTAATGAAATGGCAAAATAACAACAACGCTAACAAAATATTTTGACCGATTGTATTGAAGGTTTATATAAATGTATAAAAGCTAGTTCTTAGAGTAAGAGTGTACATATCTCTTCGAGAAAACAACTCCCAAAAATTAATTAGATTAAAAAAACATTCAAAAATCAAACAGTAACCTTTAATTTTGAATCTTAATCATCATAAACATAAATCATGAATATTACTCTAGAACAAGCAGAAAAAGTTATTATAGCGGCAAAAGAAAAAGCTATAGCGATTAACACAAAAATGAATATTGCAGTAGTAGATTCAGGAGCTAATCTTGTTGCATTTGCTCGTATGGACCAAGCTTGGCTTGGATCAACAGATATTTCTATTAAAAAAGCAAAAACTGCTCGTTTTTTTGATATGAATACCGGAACTATCGGAGAACTTTCTCAGCCTGGTGGTGCTTTATACAATATAGAACATTCTAATGGAGGGTTAATTACTTTTCCTGGAGGTGTACCTATCAAAAATGAATCAGGAGAAATAATAGGTGCCATAGGAGTTAGTGGAAGTAGTGTAGAAAATGATCATACAGTGGCAGAAACTGGAGCGCTAGCACTATAACAATTACACATTTACAATATCAACAACATGCCTGTTGATATATTACCTTTATTATATCAACAGGTATATTCTGATGCAAAAATTCATAAAAAAAATAGTAAGTTACCTATGGCCATTTACAAAAGAGGTGTCTTCCAAAATTAATGGCACATTAGAAGTTACATGGATGAATGGAAAGAAAGTTCTTGATAGTCAAAACGCGAACTACTCCTATGGATCTTTACAAAAATTACTCACCTACGGACTCACTAAAATAGAGATCCCTACTACAAGTGAAATTTTACTATTAGGGCTTGGTGGGGGGAGCATTATACATAGTCTTAGAAATAAATTTAACCATCAAGGTAAAATAACCGCAATTGAGATTGATGAGGTTGTGATTAAAATTGCTAAAGATGAATTTAATATTACTCATAATCATAATCTAGAAATCAACTGTGAAGATGCATTCTCTTATATCGGACAGTGTAAAAAACAATTTGAAATCATAATTATAGATATCTTTATAGACAACCAAGTTCCTAAACAGTTTTATCAAAATACTTTTTGGAAAAATTTGATTCCTCTGGTAAAAGTAGATGGGTACGTAGTATTTAATGCAGGAATAAATGTAATAGAAAATTCGGCTATTAAACACCTAAAATCACTAGTGAAACCAGATATTGATTTTATACAATATAATCAAGTTCAGGGTACCAATACTTTATTGATTGGAAAAAAATACAGCAATATTCTACCTAACGATACTGTAGAATCTCTATCTTTTTAAAATAACAAGACCTATATGTTTTTACTAAAAAAACTTATTCTATTATTTTGTATTCAAAACTCTTATTCCTTCATAAACCACTATACTAACAGCATTGGCTAGATTTAAGCTTCTAATATGCTCACTATAAATTGGTATTTTATATAATCTATCTGAATTTTTATCAATAATACTCTTAGGTAAACCTACAGATTCTTTTCCAAAAACAAGAAACATATCATCTTTATAATCAATAGAACAGTATTCTTTCTTTCCATGACTAGAAAGATATACTATATTCTTATCTGTATGTGTAGAAAAAAAATCTTCTATACTCTCGTATATATGTAAAGAAATATTTTTCCAATAATCTAATCCTGCTCTCTTTAATCTAGAGTCATTGATCTCAAATCCGAATGGTTTTACTAAATGTAATGTAGAACCTGAAGCTAAACTAAGTCGTCCTATATTCCCTGTATTAGTAGGGATTTCTGGTTCTATTAATACAATATTATATCCCATATATAACCTATTTTTTTATTGTATAATCAAACAATCAAAGATACCATGATAATTTTATATTTCTTCTCTATACTTATAAAATTAATATATTATGAAATGAGGTGATCTAAGAGATATTATTTTTCATTATTCTTTAAACCAATAAAAGAGCTACTAATATAAAATTAGTGGCTCTTTTTCGTAACAAAAATGAGTAAGAGTATTTATACAAAATAAATATAATATAAACCTTACTAGTATTATTTTTATACTCTTGGTAAATCTCCGTCTCCTTTAAGCGGCAAATTAGAAGTACCCATTAGAAAAGTATCTACATGGTATGCTGCTTGTCTTCCTTCAGCAATAGCCCATACAATCAGTGATTGCCCTCTACGAGTGTCTCCTGCTGCAAAAACTCCTTTTACAGTAGTTGTATAGTCTTTTTCTGTAGCTTTAACATTAGTTCTTGCATCCATATCAATACCTAATTGCTCTGCTATTGTAGGTTCTGATCCTGTAAACCCTAGTGCTAATAGTGCTAACTCACATTTCCATTCTTTCTCTGTATTAGGAACTTCTTTTAATGTAAACCGTCCATTTACTTTTACCCATTCTACTTGTGTAGTAATTACTCCTCTTAAGTTTCCATTTTCATCTCCTAAAAACTCTTTGGTAGAAATACTCCAATTACGCTCTACTCCTTCTTGATGCGAGGAACTGGTACGTAAACGCATAGGCCAAAATGGCCAGGGTTGGTTTGTTGGACGTTCTATGGTTCCTTTACCCATAATCTCAAAATTAATTACAGAAGTAGCTCCATGACGTACCGAAGTACCAATACAATCTGACCCAGTATCTCCTCCTCCTATAACAATGACATCTTTATTAGTCGCTAAAATTTCTTCTCCTAAATCTTTAATCCCATCTACTCTACGATTATTCTGAGGCAAAAAGTCCATTGCTTGGACTACTCCTTTTAGATTTGATCCTTTTACTGGTAAATTACGGCGAACTGTAGCTCCTGTACATAATACAACTGCATCAAAATCTAGCTTTAATTGATCTGCTTTAATATCTTTACCAATATGAGTATTAACTTTAAAAATAATACCTTCTTCTTCTAAAACAGTAACACGACGATCAATTATATGCTTTTCCATTTTAAAATCAGGAATACCATAACGTAATAATCCTCCTACTTTTTCATCTCTTTCAAAAACTGTAACCAAGTGTCCTGCACGATTTAATTGCTGAGCTGTAGCTAAACCTGCTGGTCCTGATCCTATTACTGCTACTGTCTTACCTGTTCTCTCTTTTGGTGGGTTAGCTTTAATCCAACCATTTTTAAAAGCTTGTTCGACAATATTTTTTTCTATATTCTCTATTGTTACAGGATTTTCATTTATTCCTAATACACAAGCTTCTTCGCATGGTGCTGGACATAATCGTCCAGTAAACTCAGGAAAATTATTAGTAGAGTGCAGGATACGTGCTGCTTTTTCCCATTTACTACGATACACAGCATCATTAAAATCAGGGATTAGGTTACCTAGTGGGCATCCACTATGACAAAATGGTATACCACAATCCATGCATCGTGCTCCTTGGTTTTTAAGTTTTTTTTCAGGCATCTCTACCGTGAACTCTTTATATCCTTTTATACGATCTTTTACAGGTCTGTACTGCTCTATTTCTCTTTCAAATTCTAAAAATCCGGTTATCTTTCCCATGTCCAATATCGTTTTATGCTTGTGCTAATTTTTTTTCTTCTTCTAATCTTTTTAAAGCTTGCTTATATTCTTCTGGAAAGATTTTTATAAATTTAGATAACTCACTATCCCAGTTTTCCAGAATTCTTTGTGCCAAAGGACTTAAAGTAGTATTATAATGATTCTCGATTAATAGTTTTAGCTCAGCAATATCCTTTTGTTCCTTAACAGGATCCAGATTAAGAGCTTCTTCATTACAGTTTTCTCTAAATGTATTTTTATCATCATAGATATAGGCAATACCTCCAGACATTCCTGCTCCAAAATTTCTACCAACTTCTCCTAGTATTACTGCAATACCTCCTGTCATATACTCACAGCCATGGTCTCCTATTCCTTCTACCACTGCCTTTGCACCTGAGTTACGTACACAGAATCGCTCTCCTGCTTTACCATTAATATATACTTCTCCTGCTGTAGCACCATACAATGTTACATTACCGGTAATCACATTTTTTTCAGGAACAAGTGTTGCTTCTTCAGGGACTTTTATAATCAATTTTGCTCCCGAAAGCCCTTTACCAAGATAATCATTAGTATTACCATTAACTACCATTGTTAACCCTCGTGTTGCAAAGGCACCAAAACTTTGCCCTGCTGCTCCTGTAAAATTAAGTTTCAATGTATTATCGGGCAATCCTTGAGCTCCATATATTTTAGAAATTTCATTACTTAGGATTGCTCCTACTGCTCTATCGGTATTACAGATATCAAAATCTAAAGTTGTTTTTTCTTTACGAAACAATGCTGGATGTGCTTGTTCTATAATTTCAAAATCTATTGACTTCTCTAAACCGTGATCTTGTATTGCTGTATTGTATATAGTACCACCTTGTGGTGTTTCTACCTTATGCAAAATTGGAGTAAGATCTATTCCTACAGCCTTATAATGGTCAATTGCTTTTTTATGATCTAATTTACTTACCTGCCCTATCATTTCGTTTATAGTACGGAAGCCTAATTGTGCCATGATCTCTCGTAGTTCTTGAGCTACGAAATACATATAGTTAACTACATGCTCTGGCTTACCTTTAAATTTTTTACGTAATTCGGGATTTTGAGTAGCAATACCTACAGGGCAAGTATTTAAATGACATACACGCATCATAATACATCCTGATGCTACAAGAGGAGCTGTTGCAAAGCCAAATTCTTCTGCTCCAAGTAAACATGCAATTGCTACATCCCGTCCTGTTTTTAATTGTCCGTCACATTCTAATACAATACGACTACGCAGATTATTACCTACTAGTGTTTGCTGCGCTTCTGCAACACCTAACTCCCAAGGTAATCCTGCATGTTTTAATGATGTCAGTGGTGAGGCTCCTGTTCCTCCATCAAATCCAGAAATCAAGACAACATCCGCTTTGGCTTTAGCAACTCCAGATGCTATTGTTCCTACGCCTACTTCTGATACCAATTTTACATTTATTCTTGCTTCTCGATTAGCAGATTTTAAATCATAGATCAACTGTGATAAATCCTCTATAGAATAAATATCATGATGTGGTGGTGGTGAAATTAATCCTACATATGGTGTAGAGTTACGAGTTTTAGCAATCTCTGGATTTACCTTTGGTCCTGGCAACTGTCCTCCCTCCCCTGGTTTAGCTCCCTGTGCCATTTTAATCTGAATCTCAGAAGCGTTTGTTAAATAGTTTGAGGATACTCCGAATCGACCAGAAGCGACTTGTTTTATAGCACTATTTTTCCAATCTCCATTAACATCTTTATAAAAACGAAGTGGATTCTCTCCTCCTTCTCCCGAGTTACTTTTTCCTCCAATACGATTCATTGCAATAGCCAAATTTTCATGGGCTTCCTTACTAATAGAACCATATGACATTGCTCCAGTTTTAAAACGTTTTACAATCTCTGTCCAAGGTTCTACTTCTTCTATAGCAATAGGATCATAATTAGAAAACTCCAGTAACCCACGAATGGTCATTAATGCTTTTGATTGTTCATTAATAAGCTCTGCATATTCTTTATACGTTTTAGGATCATTATCACGTACTGATTTCTGTAATTTAGCAACAGATAATGGATTAAACTGATGCTTCTCTCCATTACGTCTCCATCGATATTGCCCTCCAACTTCTAAGTCTAAGTTGGCTGCGACTTCTTGCTCTACATATGCTTTTATATGTCGTTTAGATATTTCTTTTTCGATTTCATATAATCCAATACCTTCTATACGTGTCGCTGTATTTGGGAAATAGTGATCTACTACTTTGGTATTAATACCAATACATTCGAATAACTGAGAACTTCTATATGAATTCAATGTAGAAATTCCGATTTTATTCATCACTTTCAATACTCCCTTACCAACAGCTTTATTATAATTATATATTGCATCTTCAAAAGCTAACCCAGAAATATTGTTTTCTTCAATCTCTTCTCTTATAATCTCATTTACCATGTATGGATTGATAGCACTTGCACCATATCCAAACAGTAATGCAAAGTGATGTACTTCTCTTGGTTCTGCGGATTCAATAATAATACTTACTTTAGATCGTTTTCCTAATTTTTGCAAACCACTATTTACAAAAGAACATGCTAATAAAGCTGGTATAGGTGCTCTATGTTTACTTACATTTCTGTCAGAAAGGATGACTACATTAATTCCTTCATCAATAATATTTGATACGCTTTTCAACAAAAACTCTAGTGCATCTTCTAAGCCATTTAAACCTTTATTAATGTTATACAACATTGGTATAGAAGCTACTTTAAAACCTTTATCTGTATATGTTTTTATTTTATCAAGATCTTCCTTAGATATTACAGGATTCTGTATTTTTAATTTGTTACAGTGCTTTTCATTAATATCAAATATATTGTGATCCTCTCCTAATGTTAAACTAATATCTGTAATTAACTCTTCACGAATTCCGTCTAATGGTGGATTAGTTACCTGAGCAAATAATTGTTTAAAATAATTATAAATCAATTGTGGACGTTCTGAAAGCACTGCTATTGGAGTATCAGATCCCATAGAACCAATAGGTTCTTTTCCTAATTGTCCCATTGGAGCAATAATTGTATCTATATCTTCTTGTGTATAACCAAATATCGCCTTGCGTTTTGAAACGGTTTCTTCTCCTAAAAACAATGGACAATCATTATATGGAATATCTTTTAAATGAACCAGATTATCATTCAACCACTCCCTATAAGGATGTTTTGAAGCTATTTTTTGTTTAATTTCTTCATCATTAATAATTCTTCCTTCACTCATATCAACCAAAAACATTTTACCTGGTTCTAATCTACCATGATAATCTATATTAGTTGGCTCTAGATCTACCACGCCTGTTTCTGAAGACATGATTACATATCCATCTTTGGTAACACTATAACGAGAAGGTCTAAGACCATTTCTATCTAATACTGCTCCGATATAATTGCCATCAGTAAAAGGAATTGATGCAGGACCATCCCAAGGCTCCATTGTACAAGAATTATACTCATAAAAAGCTTTTTTAGCTTCAGACATATGTGGGTTTTTTTCCCATGCCTCAGGCACCATCATCATCATTACTTCAGGAAGGGATCTTCCTGTCATTAATAGTAATTCTACTACCATATCCATAGATGCAGAATCTGATTTCCCTTTTAATACTACGGGCAGTATTTTTTTGATATCTTCTCCAAACCAATCACTCTCTAATAACTCTTCTCTAGATCGCATTCTGGTAACATTACCTCTTAATGTATTAATCTCTCCATTATGACACATATATCTAAAAGGCTGAGCGAGGTCCCAAGTAGGAAATGTATTGGTAGAAAAACGTTGATGCACCAATGCTAATCGTGTTACTACTTTTGGATCCATAAGATCAGTGTAATACAATTTAATATCTTCTGGCATTAAAAGCCCTTTAAATATTAACGTTTTGGTTGACAAACTTGGTAAGTAGAAAAATTTGCTTTCAGATAATTTAGATCCATATATTGTATGTTCTGTAATCTTTCTTGCTGTAAATAGTTTTAGATTAAAATCAAAATAGCTTTGCTCTTTATCTCCTTTGCCTATAAATATTTGTTTAATAAAAGGTTCTGTTGTTGCAGCAATTTCTCCAAGATGAACATGATCAACAGGAACATCTCTCCATCCCAATAAAACAAGCCCCTGATCAGTAACATTTTTTTCAAAGGTATCTATACAAAACTTCCTTTGATTTTCTTTCTTTGGTAAAAACACATTACTTACAGCATATTCTCCTGCCAATGGTAATTCAAAATCACAATGTTCGACAAAAAAATCATGAGGAATATCAATAAGAATTCCTGCTCCATCCCCTGTTTTTCCATCAGCACTTACTGCTCCTCGATGTTCTAATTTTTCTAGAATCTCTAAAGCTTTATGAATAATATCATTTGATTTTTTTCCTTCCAAACTACATATAAATCCGGCACCACATGCGTCATGCTCAAATTCCGGTAGATACAGTCCTTGTTTCTTCATATTACTTTTGGCTTAAATGTTTTTCTGAATGATGAAATTAACAAATCATTAAGGAATGAAAAAACAAAAAGAATTATTCAGCATAACTTTTCTGAGCTATGTAAAAAAAGATGGCGCTGAATAAAATAATCACAAAATAAAGGCATCTAATTATGAATTTGACAATCCATTTTTTAAGAAAAACATCAAAAAATTACGAATTAGAGTAAAAATATAGGTAGTTGATTTTTCAGCACATTTTAACGAAAACGTTTTCGTTAAAATGTGCTGAAAAATCAATATCAAATAATCATTTTATTCCAATAAAAAAATTATACCCTAAAATTTATAGGGTTAAAAATTAAAAAATGATAAAAAATATCAAAACAACCACTAAAAAAACAATGTATATATTAAATTTTATACTTTTATATAAATATTAACACTTATTCTTTATGAAAAAAATAGAAGCAATCATCAGAAGGTCAAAATATCGTGTTGTAAAAGAAGCGTTACATAACAAAGGTATCATGTTTTTCTCATACTGGGATGTAACCGGAGTGGGACATGAAAAAAAAGGAAGTATATATAGAGGTATTTCTTATAGCACCTCTGACATCCAAAGAAGATATTTATCTATCGTAGTAAATGATAATTTTGAAGAAGCTGCAATATCTGCAATTTTGGAAGCTGCAAAAACTGGAGAGGTAGGTGATGGGAAAATTTTTGTTTCTGATATCAAAGAAGCATATAGGATTCGTACCGGAAAAAAAGGAGGAGAAACATTAAACTAGTTTTTCATAACAATTACAAGAATCACTTAAGTAACAACAAAAATAAATTTAACATCAATTAGATAATGGAGCTTTTTACTATAAATAATGCATGGATGATGATATGTACTGCGTTAGTATTTTTCATGCACTTAGGATTTTCTTTTTTAGAAATAGGATTAACTCGTCAAAAAAATACAATCAATATATTATTTAAAAATGTATTTATCATCTGTATAGGGTTATTATTATATTATATAGGTGGTTTTAATCTTATGTATCCTGGCTTTGAGGATGGAGATTTTGGTTTTTTAAAATTCGCAGGATTTGGTATTACTGCTCCAGAAAATGGAATGATTCCTCAATATGCCGATGGAGGATATACATGGTGGACAGATTTCTTATTTCAGGGAATGTTTGCTGCTACCGCCGCTACTATTGTATCCGGTGCTGTTGCAGAACGCATTAAATTAGAATCTTTTATGATATTTGCAATACTATACATAGGACTAATATATCCTATTGTAGGTTCTTGGCAATGGGGAAAAGGGTTTTTATCAACTTTAAAAATTGGTGATGCTAATGGTTTTTATGACTTTGCAGGCTCAACTCTTGTACATTCTGTAGGTGGATGGGCTGCTTTAGTGGCAATTATTATATTAGGTGCTAGAATTGGAAAATTCAACACCACAGGAAAAACTCAAGCAATCCCTGGACACAATATACCTCTGGCAGCAGCAGGTGTACTTATTCTCTGGTTAGGGTGGTTTGGGTTTAACGGAGGTTCTGTACTTTCTGCTAATCCTGCTTTAACCTCATTAGTATTAGTTACCACATGTCTTGCAGCAGCAGCAGGTGGAGTTGGAGCATTCATTCTTTCTACAATTTTATATAAGAACTACGATCTTACAATGTTTCTGAACGGTATTTTAGGAGGATTAGTAGGAATAACAGCTGGGGCCGATTTAATGTCTCCTAATGAGGCAGTAATCATTGGCTTACTTGCAGGTATAGCTATCGTACTAGGGATAGCATTAGTTGACAGGCTAAAATTAGATGATCCTGTAGGAGCTATTGCAGTTCATTTAATTTGTGGTATATGGGGAACATTAGCTGTAGGTATTTTTGGAGACAAAGCTGGAATTGATCAATTTATCGTACAAGGAATTACAGTATTAATTGTAGGATCTTTTTGTTCAGCAACAGCTTTTATAATCATATTCACTCTCAAAAAAACCATAGGAATCAGAGTTTCTGAACAAGAAGAGATTGATGGATTAGATAATCATGAACATGGGATGGATGCATATCCTGATTTTAGACTTAACCAACATTAAATCCATATCATAATTTAAAGCTTTGCTAACAAAATTTTAAATATCACAAACCATAACAGACTTATTCATAGTATTATTACCAAGAAAACCAAACCACTATGAATTTTGAAATCTATAGTTTTAAATAAAAGAATTCCATTCTTTTTCTAATACAAGATTGTCACTCCTGCGTAGGCAGAAATGCATTCTTATAACTAGTATTATGGATTCCGCATCAAGTGCGGAATGACAAACCTGTAGAAATGTGTCTAGAAACTAAAGTAACTGCAATAAAATCGTAAGATCTTAACCTTTAATTAGATAGTATCGCTTTATCATTAATTATAAGGCATTAATTTTAAAACAAAAAGGTGTTTGATTTCTCAAACACCTTTTTGTTTTATATCTTAATAAAATCTATAACGATTATTTATTCAATAACCGCAATAAGGTAAAAATAACTTGATAATATACTAGTGTTACTTTATATAATATTATATAGTATACATTTTATCACGTAATTCTTTTATTTTTGAATCACTCATATATTCATCAAATGTAGTATACCTATCAATAACCCCATTAGGGGTTAGTTCAATCACTCTATTACCTACAGTTTGAGCAAATTCATGATCATGAGTCGTAATTAAGACTGTACCTTTAAACTTTTTAAGAGAATTATTAAATGCTGTAATAGACTCTAAATCAAGGTGGTTTGTAGGCTCATCCAACATCAATACATTAGCTCTTGTCATCATCATTTTTGATAATATACAACGTACTTTTTCTCCTCCTGATAATACATTTGATTTCTTTAATGCTTCTTCTCCACTAAAAATCATTTTTCCTAAGAAACCTCGAATAAATACTTCTTCTCTTTCCTCTTCTGTAGTTGCCCATTGGCGCAACCAATCTACTAAAGTAAGGTCATTTTGAAAATACTCACTATTATCTGCTGGTAAATAGGATTGAGTTGTAGTAATTCCCCAATCAAACTTACCAGAATCTACCTCATATTTATTATTCAATGCTTGATAAAATGCGGTTGTAGCTCTAGAATCTTTAGAAAAAACCACAACCTTATCTCCTTTAGCTAAATTAATATCTATATTTTTAAAAAGTACATCCCCATCTTGGCTTGCAGATAATCCCTCTACATTTAAAATTTGATCGCCGGCTTCTCTATCTCTTTCAAAAATGATAGCAGGATAACGCCTACTTGATGGCTTAATATCTTCAATATTAAGCTTTTCTATCATTTTCTTACGAGAAGTAGCTTGCTTTGATTTTGCGACATTAGCACTAAATCGTGCAATAAACTCTTGTAATTCTTTTTTCTTTTCTTCAGCTTTTTTGTTTTGTTGAGCCCTTTGTCTTGCTGCTAATTGAGAAGACTCATACCAAAATGTATAGTTACCACTATAATGGTTAATTTTATTAAAATCAATATCAGAAATATGGGTACATACTGCATCCAAAAAGTGACGGTCATGGGATACTACAATAACTGTATTTTCAAAGTTTGCTAAGAAACTCTCTAACCATGAAATGGTTTCATAATCCAAATCATTAGTTGGCTCATCCATTATCAATACATCAGGATTTCCAAACAGACATTGTGCTATTAACACCCTCACTCGCTGTTTAGTATCAAGATCAGCCATCTGAGTATAATGTAAATCTTCTTTAATCCCTAGGTTAGAAAGCATTGCTGCTGCATCACTATCAGCATTCCATCCATTCATTTCTTCAAATTTTACTTGAAGTTCTCCTATCTTATCTGCATTCTCATCTGTATAGTCTGCATAAAGAGCATCTATTTCCTTTTTTATAGTATACAAAGGTTTGTTTCCCATAATAACAGCCTCTAATACTGTATACTCATCATATGCATAATGGTTTTGTTCTAAAACCGACATTCTTTTTCCTGAATCTAAGTGTACATGACCCGAAGTAGGCTCCATAACACCAGAAAGGATTTTAAGGAATGTAGATTTACCAGCACCATTGGCACCAATAATACCATAACAATTACCTTGCGTAAAAGCTGTATTCACTTCATCAAAAAGTATTCGCTTACCAAACTGGACTGAAAGATTAGAAACTGATAACATGAGTATAAAATTGTAAGATTTAGATTTGTCGCAAAAGTAGAGAAATGGATTCATATCTTGAAACAATCTGTAGTTAATTTAAAAACCTATTTATTCTAGAATTTTAGTATTCAGTTTTAAGCTTATTCCTTTAATCTATAATTATTAAGATATTATAAAAGAATAAAAAATCAGTACCGACTATAATGTTAACCTTAAATATATAATTAACGTATTATTAACAATTGTAAAAGACGTTTCCTTTTATTTTTGAACAATAGTCAATAATTTCACAATCCCAAAAATGCAATCCCCTATAATAAAATATTCTATTCTAATTTCTTTTTTGTTATATATACTATGTGGCTGCAACGCTGTTGAAAAAAAGAATAGAGATTACACTTATTTTGGAGGAGAAATTGTAAATCCTAACACAAATTACATTGTTTTATCTAAAGGCTATGATTATAGAGATACCATCTTATTAGATAAAAATAATAGATTTTTACACAGAATTGAAAACTTAGAAGATGGTCTATATTCTTTTAAACACAATCCCGAAAATCAGGTCATACTTCTTGAAAAAGGAGATAGTATCCTTATTCGATTAAATACATTAGAGTTTGATGAATCTTTAGTTTTTACTGGTGATGGTTCTAGAAAAAATAATTTTTTGATTGATATGTTTTTGCAAAATGAAATAGAACGCACAAGGCTAGGACGTGTTGGTTTTAGACTGCCTTCTACTTTTTTTAGAAAAATTCAAGATTCTTTATTAAACTTAAAATTAGCTTCTTTTGAAAAATTGATTCTTAAAAATGATTTGAGTAATCTAGCAAAAAAACTTACTCAAGCTAGTTTTACTTATGATTATTATACAAGGCATGAGTTATATTACAATAGACGTTATGAATTAGAAGGTTTTGACTCTGTCAAGAACTTATCTCCTACCTTTTTTAGTTATCAAAATCATATTAACTTTAATGATGATGAATTAAAAAGACTTTATTCTTATAATAGGTTTTTAAATTATTACTTTACTAATGCTTTATTTTCTAATTATACAAAACAATTACCTAAATATAATGATCCTATAGAAAATACCGCTTATAGATTAAATTTAATAGATAGTATTATAAAGCATCCATATATCAAAAATAATTTACTAAAAAGAGTAACTACCAATTCTTTATTAGAAAGTAAAAATAATCTACAATCAAATACTATTTTAAAACATTATCTAAGTATAAGTTCTAACAAAAGATCTCAAAAAGAATTAAGAAAACTTGCCAGATCTATTTCTAAACTTAGACCAAACAAAACTATACCTAATCAAGATTTAATTACTTCGGATGGCAATATAGTCAAACTTTCTTCTCTATTTAAAAAAGAGCTTACTGCTCTTTATTTTTGGTCTATAGAAAGTAAAGATCATTATGTACGAGCACATCAAAAAGCGACGTACCTTAATAGTGTATATCCTAATATTGATTTTATTGCAATAAATACTGATGATGGATCTCAAACAAAAAATTGGTTAAAAACAATAAAAAGACATCATTATAATCTAGATAATGAATATGAATTTAAATATCCAAAATGCTCTTCAGAAGAACTGGTTATTCATTATAGGAATAAAGTAATTCTTGTCGACAAAAATGGTAAAATTATCAATCCTAACACGGATCTATTTGCTACTGATTTTGAAAAACAATTACTACAATATACTCAACTGGCTAGTTTAGAAAACTAAAAAAGCTACTCATTTAAAAAGTAGCTTTTTATAAATTATTTATGGTATAACTTAACCTGTTTTTTTTTAGTTTCCTTTTTTATAATCTGCAAGAAATTTAGCTAAACCAATATCAGTTAATGGATGCTTAAGTAATCCTTCTATAGAAGAAAGAGGACCAGTCATTACATCTGCACCAATCTTAGCACAATCAATTACATGCATCGTATGCCTAACTGATGCTGCTAAAATCTGTGTATCAAAACCATAATTATCATAAATCAATCGGATTTCTGCGATCAAATTAAGTCCATCTGTAGATATATCATCTAATCTTCCTATAAATGGCGAAACATAAGTGGCTCCAGCTTTAGCTGCAAGCAAAGCTTGACCTGCAGAAAACACCAAAGTACAATTGGTCTTAATACCTTTATCACTAAAATACTTAATAGCCTTGATACCATCTTTAACCATTGGTACTTTTACAATAATTTGATCATGTAATTTTGCTAATTCTTCACCTTCTTTAATAATACCTTCAAAATCTGTAGAAATCACTTCTGCACTTACATCTCCTGTTACAATATCACATATCTTCTTATAGTGATTAATAATATTTTCTTTACCCGTGATACCCTCTTTTGCCATCAAAGATGGGTTTGTGGTTACTCCATCTAAAACGCCTAAATCTTGCGCTTCTTTAATTTGATCAAGATTTGCAGTATCAATAAAAAATTTCATAGTACTATGTTTAAAATTGTTGTGTTTAAATTTTTATATTTTTCTTATAATGAATTGCGAATATAAAAATAATCGCTATTGACTAATACAATCTTTTTAGTTTATTTAAAGATTACTTCTCTACAGAAACAAAATTATAATTTATAATGATTCATTAACATCTTTTCATACACCTTATCAGGTAAAATTCGTTTCAATACAATAGAGAATTTTTGCATAAATGCACCAACTTTATAATGTACTTTTGGTTTTTCTGTTTTTATAATCTGAAAAACAACTTTTGCCATCTTTAAAGGATCACTACCCAAATCAACATGATCATCCATTAATTTTAACGTATCTCCATATGGTTTCTTATAAGGAGAATCATCAATAACAGGTGCATGATAGCGTCCCGCGGCAATATTAGTTGCAAAATCCCCTGGGGCAATAGTCGTCATTTTTATATTAAATTCTTTTAATTCCATTCGCCAAGCTTCAGTAGTCATTTCTAATGCTGCTTTTGAAGCACTATAAATCCCTCTATATGGCAATCCCATATATCCTGCAATAGAAGTTATATTGATAACCAAACCACTGCCTTGCTTTCTCATTATTGGCAAAACGGTTTTAGTAACATTAATAGGTCCAAAAAAATTTGTTGTAAAATTTCTCACGATTTCTTCTTCAGGTATTTCTTCTATAGGCCCCGTAATTCCTGCTCCTGCATTATTAATTAAAATATCTAACCTACCATGCTTTTGTTCTATTATACTAACAGCCGATTCAATACTTCCAATATCTGCTACATCTAATTCTAAAAGTGTAAAAGCGTCAAAATCTGAATATTTGGACGGATTACGACTAGTACCATAGACAATATATCCTTGTGCTACTAAATATATCCCTATTGATTTACCGATTCCTGAAGAACCTCCTGTTACTAAAACTATAGTATCATTTTGATTTGAATTCATAAGAACAAATATACAATTCTGATTTACGAATTACGGTTAAAGAATCAAAGAATTATAATGATGAAAGGAGTTGTATTTTGCTAAAATTAGCGCATAAAAAAAGGCAAGCTACCTACATCACACTGCTACAACCGTCTACCTTTGCTGCGTTCCCGCCCTGGAGGATTCAACAGGAGCTAGTTGTGTAGGACTTGCCGAGTGCAAAGATACAACCTTTAGTAGATAAAACAATGATTTTTTAAACTCAATTAAAATAAATATCTTGCTTAAAATTAAACAATCACAATGAATATACATAACTCATTAATCATCATTATATTAAGCATACTTAGTTTTTCTTGTGGTAGCAATCAGGGCAAGCAAAAAAATAATTTTTCGATAAATATTTTAAATAATCAGATCAAATTTAAGCTTGGAGATACCTTAAAAGCAAGTATTATTAATTCAAAAAGTATTAAAATTGATTCTGTAGCCTATTTTCTTAATAAAAAAAGGAAAACGTCTAAAAGCAATCTTAAATATGAAGAAATAATTGACAATGAAAGATTAGGAAATCACAATCTTACTGCTCAAGTATTCCATGATGGAAATGTAGATACCATAAGCAAAAAAATAATTTTTCTTAATAATATGTCCCCAAAGTTATATTCTTATGAAGTAGTTGCAGAATACCCACATGATGAAACAGCTTTTACACAAGGATTAGAATTTTTTGGTGATACACTATATGAAAGTACTGGTAGAAAAGGGAAATCATCTTTAAGGAAAGTTGACTATAAAACAGGCAAGGTTTTAATTAAAAAAGAGGTCCCAAAGGAATATTTTGCTGAAGGAATAACCATCATAAAAAATAAAATAGTACAGTTAACATGGACATCCAAGCAGGGTTTTATTTATGATCTTAAAACATTAAAAAAAACAGGTGACTTTGTATACAATCAAAGTAAAGAAGGTTGGGGATTATGTAATGATAATACTACCATTTATAAAAGTGACGGTACAGAAAAAATTTGGATATTAAACCCCAATACTCTAACAGAATTAAGATACATAGAAGTTACTACTAACAAAAGTGTAAAATCCAGATTTAATGAATTAGAATGGGTCGATGGAAAAATTTATGCCAATACATGGCAAAAAGATGGAATTGCCATAATTAATCCTAAAAATGGTGCTTTAGAAGCAGTTATAAACTTAGGAGGGCTACGTAATAAAGTTAAACAACATGAAGATTTAGATGTTTTAAATGGTATTGCTTATAAAAAAGAAAGCAAACAATTATTTGTTACTGGTAAAAACTGGAATAAGCTTTTTGAAATTAAGATTATCAAAAAGTAATTTCAACACCATATAACATAAAAACGAGTTCACCTAAACCTAATTATATATATAAACATACTGAATATAAGATAATTACTTACTTATAACGCAGAAATATCAAATAGATTAAAAATTCATTAAGCATCAGAAAACACCTATAATTTATTAAAATTCTGCAACACTATAATAAATACTCCGTTTTTATAATAGACAAATAATAAACCGTACCTTTGCGGCTTATTTTTAGCTATATGAATAAATTTGAAGCATTAGGTCTAGGTGAAGCCATTATAAAGGCTGTGATTGACATGGGTTTTGAAACCCCTAGTGAAGTACAAGAAAAGGCAATACCTATTTTGCTAAATGAAGAAACCGATATTGTTGCATTAGCACAAACCGGTACAGGAAAAACAGCAGCTTTTGGTTTTCCATTAATCGAAAAAGTAGACAGTACTAGTAGGATAACACAAGGATTAATCCTCTCTCCTACTCGTGAGCTTTGCTTACAAATAACTAACGAACTTAAAAACTATTCTAAATTCATTCCTGGGCTACATACTGTTGCCATTTATGGAGGAGCAAGTATTACTGATCAGGCAAAACAAATAAAACGTGGCGCTCAAATAATCGTAGCAACTCCTGGACGAATGCAAGATATGATTAATCGAAAAATGGTGGATATTTCTAATATCAGCTATTGTGTATTGGATGAAGCTGATGAAATGCTAAATATGGGGTTCTATGAGGATATCAATGCAATCCTATCCCATACACCAAAAGAAAAAAACACTTGGCTGTTCTCTGCAACTATGCCAAAAGAAGTTTCTACTATCGCTAAGCGTTTTATGCAAAATCCAGTAGAAATTACTGTGGGTCATAAAAATACTGGTTCTAAAAATGTCTCACACGAATATTATGTAGTAAATTCTCGTGATCGTTATGCAGCCCTAAAAAGATTAGCAGATGCTAATCCTGATATTTTTTCTGTAATTTTCTGTCGTACTAAAAGAGATACTCAAAAAGTAGCAGAAAATCTTATTGAAGACGGTTATAATGCAGCTGCTTTACATGGTGATTTAAGTCAAAATCAGCGTGATTTAGTAATGAAAAGTTTTAGAAATCGACAAATACAAATGTTAGTTGCTACCGATGTAGCTGCTCGTGGTATTGATGTAGATGATGTTACACATGTAATTAATTATCAGCTTCCTGATGAGATAGAAACCTATACTCATCGAAGCGGAAGAACTGGACGTGCTGGAAAAAGTGGAGTTTCTATGGTTATTGTCTCTAAGAGTGAGATTAGAAAAATTAAATCCGTAGAGCGAATTATTAAAAAGAGTTTTGAGAAAAAAGAAATCCCTAGTGGAGAAGAAATATGCCAAGTTCAATTATTTCACTTAGCTAGTGATATAGGAAAAGCAGAAATAAATCATGAAATCGATAGCTACTTACCATCTATCAATGAAGTCCTAGAGGAATTTTCTAAAGAAGAATTGATTAAAAAGTTCTTTTCTGTAGAATTCTCTCGTTTTCATAATTATTATAAAAAATCGAAAGATTTAAACACTGTTAATGACAGAGAAAATAATTTTAGAGGAGATGGTAGTACTCGTTACTTTATAAATGTTGGAGAGAAAGATGGTTTTGATTGGATGAAGCTAAAAGATTTCTTGAAAGATCTATTAGAATTAGGAAGCGACTCATTAAGTCGTGTAGATGTAAAAGAAAGTTTTTCTTTTTTCAACACTAATACTGAGCATCAAGAACGCGTTCTTCAAGTTTTTGAAAACTTTAGAATGGAGGGAAGAAAAGTTAATGTAGAAATTTCTAAGGACTCTGGTCGAAGAGGTGGTCGTGGTGGTCGTCGTGATAACGGTGGTGGTTTTAAAGGAAAACGAAGAAGCGATGGGTTTAAACCCAAAGGAAAAAAACGTTTTGGCTCTAATGATAGTAAAAACAACGAAGGTAATCAAAGAAGAGATCGTAGAAAACGTAGTGATCGTAGATAAAAAATAATCCTCTATTTTTCTAATAGTTTTATTAAAAAATAGAGGAAATATAACGTAATATGATTTTTGGCGTGATTTTTATATAGTATCTTATTCATAAATTGAATGTTATTAGATATGTACATGAAAAAAATATTTTTTTATATAACACTATTGATAGGCTTAGTAACTTACGGCCAAGAAAATACTGATTCGAGTACTGTTTCAGGAAAAGTATTAAATGCTGCTACTGATCAAGTATTAGAAAATGTACACCTCGTTAATCTTAGTCAAGTAATTGGAACCATTACTGACAAAGAAGGTGCTTTTAATATCAATGCCAAAGTAAACGATACATTATACTTCTCATACATAGGCTATAAGCCACTACAAATAAGAGTAACTAATGATTGGGTGAAATTTGGAGAAGTTAAAATCAAAATGACCGAATTAGGAATTGCCCTAGAAGAAGTTGTTGTAGCAGATGTGCAACTTACAGGTTATCTAGAGATTGATGCAAAAAGAATCCCTGTCTACAATAACTATAGATATAGTATTTCTGGGCTAAATTCTGGTTATGAAGGAGGAAGTAAACAACCCGGAGCTGTAAACAAAGTATTAGGAGCCATCTTTAATCCTGCTGATTTTTTATATAACATATTCAGTAAACGATCAAAAGAATTGAGAAAATTACGGAAGATGAAGAAAGATGATGAAATCAGAAATCTTTTAGAAACTAAATTCGACAGAGCTACTTTAATGGCTTTATTACAAGTAGAACGTCTGGATATTGACGAAATCTTACGGAATTGCAATTACTCAATCGATTTTATAAAATTTGCAAATGACCTTCAAATTCTTGATGCTATAAGTGAGTGTTATGAAGAATATAAGATATTGGATAGAAAGTAATTTCTTCTTTATTTATACTTCTTTTCTTATCAACCCTCAGAAAAAGATTTTTAAATTCTAGCTTACTTATAAATCTTGATACAACGAAAAAATATAAATTAATTATATTCGTTTATCATAATAATATGTAATAATTTGCTCATGACTCTTAATCACTTTCTTAGCCCATTCCATTCGTTTTTCTAATTTTTCTTCTTCGGATAATTGCCATTTAATATCAGTTTCTCTTAATTTAGAAGTAACATATTGTAATATAATTGCAGCAGAGACTGATATATTTAAACTTTCTGTAAAACCCACCATCGGAATATACAACTTACTATCTGCAGCATCCAACACCAGATCACTTAATCCATGTTGTTCTTTCCCGAAAAAAAAGGCAGCCGGTTTGGTTACATCAAAATCTTGTAAAACTTTAGAACCATCATGAGGTGTAGTTGCTACAATTTGGTATCCTTTATTTTTTAACGAATTAATACAATTCTTAGTAGTAGCATAACGATTAATATCTACCCATTTTTGAGCTCCCATTGCTATCTCACGATCAATTCGCTTTACATTTATCTCTTCTATAACATGAACATTCTGGATTCCAAAAACATCACAACTACGTATTACCGCACTTGTATTATGCAACTGATACACGTCTTCTATCGCAATAGTAAAATGATTTGTACGTTGATCAAGAACTGTTTTATTTAATCCTTGCCGTCTTGGAGTAAGAAAAGATTCTAAATACTCAAGAAGTTTTATATCTATCATAACCGCTAAAATATAAAAACATTCACACTTAAATAAAAAAAGAACTGCCTGATAATAGTAATATCTGACAGCTCTCAACAATCTACTTAAATTGAACTTATATTTTAGTAACTTCAATAATATTAATCTACATTTTGCAAAAAAAACATACAATACAAGTAAAACACCTAAAAATGAGTATCATATCTATGTATCTATTTTTTTAGAACAAATTAATATTATATATTTACGAAATGTTTTCAAAAAAAACCTCCCGAAATTACCCCTAAAAACGGAAGGTTTAAGTAAACACATTGTCAAAATGTACTTTTTAACTAATTAATAATAGTTAATATAATTTTTCTTTTTCATTTGTTCTAGAATTAAAATTCTAGAATATTTTATCTAATGTGTTATTATTATATCTATTCCAATTCATTTATAACTTATATTTAATTAAATTAATAATTAACTAGACTACAACATATACTTTAATATATAAAGCAAAGCGTATTAAAATGATTATTTAAAAAATACGGTGGAAAGTCTCAAAAAATATAAATAATATTTATATTTTTCTTTAAATGAATATAGAAGAATAAAATTTATATGCCATTACATATAATATCACTAAAACAATCTAAAATTAAGATCTACAATTCAGGATATTACCAAATAGTCTTCACATAACATTATTGACTTATTTAAATTAACCGTTATTCATACCTTGATTATGTTGGCTCGCCAAAGTTTTACAATCACAAGGTGCTCTATTGTGTTGTCATTTTTAGAGATTAATATTTCTTTAAAAAAACAACTACTACATACTTGTATGCGTATAAAAAACATTTAAAAATATATCAGTGTTTTACTGTTTTGATTTAATAATTAATGTCTCTTTTACTACATCAAATCAATACTTAAATATACAGACTATTTATCAAAATCTCGTATTAAAACACCACATAATAATTCTGGTTTTACCATAAAAATTAAATAAATAAACCCAATTATAAAAACGAAATAGTGCATCAATAAATAAACTTATAAGTATTTAAAAACCAATAAGTTAAAAATTTAACAAAAGTAAATTTGTTTGTTAATTATTCCATAAACAAAATAGATTTTCTGGTTATTATGTTAAAAAATGAGTTTTTATTCACAAAAAAGAACTATCAATTACTTCTAATTCTTCGTAAAACCTATACCTTGGATAGAAATTATGCCATGTTACACTAAATAAACTTCAAAAAACACTATACTCTTTAATTGTAAATGTTATTACCTTATACCTAATAAAATAATATTATAAAGTCTCTCTAAAACCTATACAACGGTTAATCTATCTAGTAATGGTTTAGTGATGATAAAGTAAATATTTGATTCTAAATTATTTTTTGAATTACTTAGTACAGTATTCTTCTTATCTAAAAAAGAAATAGATTCAGGGATGTGTCTAAAGTATCAAAAACAAACTTAATTACTTTTTCTTTGCATTAAATAAGCACATCTATTATTTTGATAAACCTACTAAAATGATACAATAAAATTGAAATATTGTTCAATTCATAAATGTACAAGTGTATCTTAAAAGTCTAGAAATTAAAACTGAGAATATTAAATTATACTAATGCCAAATCTAATCTAAAAACAGCAACATTATATTCTATAACAGCCTCCTAAATACTATAGTACAAATAAATGCCCTATATTTTTATCCTTCTTTTTGGATTTCAACAGAATGCGGATAAGGTATTTCTATACCTGCAGCATCTAAAGCTAGCTTACTATTCTCTAGAGTCGCAAAATATACATCCCAATAATCTTCTGGTTTACAATAAGGGCGTACTGCTAGGTCTACAGAGCTTTCTCCCAATTCAATTACATTTACTGAAGGAGCAGGATTTTTTAATATTTTAGGGTTAGAAGTTAAAACTGATAATAACACCTCTTTTGCTTTTTTCATATCTTCATCATAACCAATACCAATAGTAAGATCTACTCTTATCATCCCTTCTGCTGTATAATTAACAATATTTCCATTAGCCAACACTCCATTAGGAATTATCGCTAACTTGTTTTCGGGAGTAATTAGTTTAGTTGTAAAAATCTCAATTTCTTTAACAACTCCTAAAACATCTTGAGCTTCTATCAGATCCCCTATTTTATAGGGTTTAAAAATCATAATAAGTACCCCTCCTGCAAAATTTGATAAGGATCCTTGTAGTGCTAATCCTATTGCCAAACCAGCAGCAGCTACAACTGCTGCAAAAGTAGTAACATCTACCCCTAACCTAGAGATTACAATAATAATTAAAAATATTTTTAGCGCCCAAGTAATTAAGTTTAATAAAAATTTCTGCAAAGATTCATCATACTTACTTTTAGACATTATCTTATCTATACTACCAATCAGTTTCTTAATTATCCACGAACCTATACTATAAATAAGAATGGCCGTAATAAGTTTAGGACCAAAATCTTTTGCCAGTTCAATACCATAATCGAACCATTCCTGAGCTTTTTTCATTATTATATTGTGTTATTTTTAAATGCCATAAACAACAAGCATTATTTATTAGATTATAGTTGTGATAAATTACAATAACACTAAATATATGACAATTATGGCATAAATTAAGCAATTATTTTCGGTTTAGCAACAAGCCAAATCTTTTATATTTTGTTTTAATTTTTTCTTTTAATACTAAATCAAAAGATTTGACGACTTTGTAAATAGATAATGACCTTTATATTAAATACTAAACTTAAAGAAGTTAGATTCATTAAATCTTTTAAAGGATTAAAATCACTTATTTGATTTTCATTTAAGTATAACACTAAACCAACTAATGCTATTAATATTGTAACGAAAAATCCTCCTAGTCCATTTGATTTGAGATAAGGCCTTTTTCCTATAAATTAATATTTCTCAAGAATTTCCTGTAATCTCGACTAGCGTCAAATTTAGTTATTAATATTCAGTTAATCACTTTTTTACTTTTTCAGTCTTTTTTCGCTTCGTTAGTCAAAGGAATTAATCGGTTCTTGATGTGAGGAATGTTTGTTAACAAATATAAAATTATTCTATAATAATAAACTCACTTCTACGATTAAGTTGATGTTCTTCATCACTACAAGGTATCGAATTTTCACATTTGTTAATCAATGCTGTTTCTCCATAACCTCTACCAGTTATACGAGATTTATGAATACCTCCTTTTTTAATAATATATGCAATAGTACTTTTTGCTCGACGCTCACTTAAATACATATTATAATTATCATCTGCTCTACTATCTGTATGTGATCGTACATCAATCCTCAGATTAGGATATTTTTTTAATGTTACTATAATTTTTTCTAATTCTACTTTAGCATCTGAACGTATAATGGATTTGTCTAAATCAAAATATATCATTTCTAAATCTAATAATTTTGCTAAATCATTTCCTGGTTTCATTTCTTTTCTACTTAATCCTCCTTTGTTAAGTTGTAATGCCAAATTATGTTCATATTCTAACGCATTATTGGTGTTAAGGATAGCTTCTGTAGAACCATATGAATCTTTACTTGCTCTGACAATGTACGGTTTTTCACACTGTAGATCAAATTTATAAACTCCACTTAAATCAGTAACTGTACGTTGTAATTCATTATTCGTATCATCTAATAAGATCACTTCTGAATTTGCTAAAATTTCTTTAGAATTAGCATCTGTAATTACTCCTTTTACATATTGATTACAAGAAGTTATTAAATTATCTGTTTGTTTAAAACTATAAATATCATCGTTCCCTTTTCCTCCTGCACGATTACTTGAAAAATATCCAATTTTTGTGCCCTCATTTATCACAAAACTAAAATCATCCTCAGAACTATTCACAGGCTTTCCAACATTATACGGGATAGAAAACAAACCAAATTCTTCTACTACTGATACAAATATATCTAATCCTCCTAAGCCGACATGTCCATCACTCGCAAAATACAATTCTCCAGAATTACTAATATATGGAAATGTTTCTCTTCCTTCTGTATTAATTTTATCTCCTAAATTTACTGGTTGACCAAAACTTCCATCTGAATTTACGTCAACAACGTATAAGTCAGACAACCCTCTACTATCTGGCATATCACTAGCAAAATATAACTTTTTTCCATCAGCACTTAATGAAGGGTGTGCTACAGAGTATTCATTACTATTAAAAGATAATTCTTCGATATCAACCCATTTATCATTTTTTAATGTAGCTCTGTACAATTTTAATAAAATAGTTCCTTCTTGATTAGAACCTAACTTTTTCTTAGTATAATTATTTCTTGTAAAATATACTGTTTGTCCATCTTTACTGAATGAAGTTGAAGATTCATGGAACTTTGTATTTATTTTTCCTTTTAACTTTTTTGGAGATTTTAAAATCCCGTTATCCTCGATAATAGGAGATGAAAATAAATCCAGAAATGGCATTTCATTCCATTCGTGTATAGTTTTACTTAAACCACTACCTCCGCCTCTAGAAGATGCAAATATTAGATTTCCATGATGATCAAAACTTGGCGCATAGTCTGAGTACTTTGAATTCATCCCTAGTTTTAATAATCGAAATTTACCTGATTGCATTTCAATAAACTTCAGATAATCTTTTGTTTTCATAAAAGAATTTGCCCGTTGATCATTTCCTGTAATCCTATTAAATTTCTCCATTACATTATCTGCCTCATTGTATCTTTCTATACTTTTTAAACTTTGTGAATATCTAAACAAATATTCTGGATCTACTTCTTTTTCATAAGAATTAATCAATTTTTCGTACCAAGGAATTGCATTTTCTAATTCTGCATTAAAATAGTATGAATCCCCTAATTTTTTTAACAGATCAGAAGATTCATATCCACTCTCTGCAACTTCGTGATAAATTTTTCGGGCATCAACAAACGCATAATTCTTAAAGTTTTCATCAGCTTTTGCTAAACGTTTTTCTTGAGAAAAAGCTATGCTTGATACTAATATACTTAACGTTATATTTATAAAGTATTTGTTCAAATTCATAATGTTGTCATTTTTATCTTGAATCTAAAAACTGAGTTTTATAAGAAGATTAACTTTTTATTAAACTATTTTAATATCTTGAATCTTAATATCTCTCATCTTTGATTAAAATGTGATTTGTTATCTAGAAGAAACGTGGTGTTAACATTCTATTGTATTTTTTGAAGAGTTCAAAGCGTAACATTACTTCATAACTACCATCATTAAATTGTGTTTGACCCAATTCTGTAATCTCTCTATCATATGCAAAACCAATCATTAATCCATCCGATATTTGAAAGCCTACAATACCACTAAATGCAGCACTCCAACGATAAGCAGCTCCCAGTGTTAATCGTTCATATAATAAAAAATTAGCCGAAACATCTACTTGTAAAGGAGCTCCAAAAACTAACTTTCCTAACACTGCAGGTTTAAATTTTATAGTATCACTTAAATCAAAGACCTTACCTGCAATCATATAATAATTAACACGTTCTTCTGCCAAAAAACTAGTAGCATTACTATTAGTCCTAGTAGTACTTTCATCAAAATGATCAGTCTCTAATAAATTAGGGGCACTTAAACCAAAATAAAATTTATTAGTATGATAATACACTCCAATACCGACATTAGGGCTGAATTTATTATCTACATTACTCTCAAATAAAGCATCATTACCATTTAAACGAGATAAACGCTGAAAATCAACATTTAATAGATGACCTCCTGCTTTAATACCCAAACTTAGCTTCCCTTTTTCAGAAGTAGGAATCGTATAAGAAAAATCAATATCAAAATAAGTTTCATCAGTAGGACCTATTTCATCATTTATTATTGATAACCCTAATCCTAAACGTTCTGTATCACCTAAAGGAGTATTAAGTGTTAATGTCTGTGTACGAGGAGCTCCTTCCAACCCAACCCACTGACTACGATGAAGCCCCGTAATACTGAGTACTCCACGACTACCTGCATAGGCTGGATTAACACTAACTGTATTATACATATATTGGGTATATTGAGCATCCTGTTGCGCATTACTAGTATAAAACACAATACTCAAAAGTGCTGTAACAATTATGGTGTATATTTTTCTCATCAGCTTCTTTTAATTTAATATTTCTAGTATATCTCACGAGTAATAAAATACTACTCGTGAGAAATTTAAATTTTAATGTTACCTATTAATGTATAAATATCCTGCTCTACTTTTTTGTTCTCCAGACTCAAGGGTATATTCAAGTACATAATAGTAAGTTCCTACTGGTAATTCATCTTTTTCTTCTATTGTACTTCTACCTGTTGACATTCCTCTAAAGAAATTGTTATCTCTACCATAGTTTTTAGATCCATATACTTTAACACCCCAACGATTATAAATCGATAATGTATTTTCTAATTTTTCAATTCCACTAATCACAAATACATCATTAACTCCATCTCCATTCGGAGACATTCCTGTAAAGATTGAGATTCCGTCCTCTCCTCCAGTAGAAGGTGTATTAGGTTCTAAGTAATTAGGAATACCATTACCATCAGCATCTAAAGCATCATCTGGATTACCATCAGTATTAGGATCTGAATTTTCTTCTGAAGTAGGAATACCATCTCCATCATCATCAGGATCTAAATAATCCGGAATAGCATCTCCATCAGTATCCTGAGTATTTCCTGTTGTTGGGTCTCCATCTCCATCTGGGTTTGGATTTTCATTTGCAGTATAAATTCCATCTCCATCATCATCGATATCTAAATAATCCGGAATAGCATCTCCATCAGTATCCTGAGTATTTCCTGTTGTTGGATCTCCATCTCCATCTGAGTTTGGATTTTCATTTACTGTATTAACTCCATCTCCATCATCATCAACATCTAAATAATCCGGAATAGTATCGCCATCAGTATCTTGAGTACTTCCTGTTCTTGGGTCTCCATCTTCATCTGAGTTTGGATTTTCATTTACTGTATCAACTCCATCTCCGTCATCATCAGTATCTAAATAATCTGGAATAGCATCACCATCAGTATCAGTATCTGTAGGATCATTATTTTCATCATAATCTTCATTAACAGTATCCACCCCATCATTATCATCATCAGTATCTCGATAGTCTACTTCATCTATACCATCCGTATTTTGGATATCAGTAGATCCTCCATCTAATTCATCATTAGTATCAAATCCATCATTAATATTATCTCCTTCATAGTCATCCAATAATCCATCTCCATCTTCATCTCCTGGATCATTAGCAACATCAAACCCTGATTCTGTTATATCCGAGACATTATCATTATCACTATCCTCATCTATATAATCTGGAGTATCAACTCCATCAGTATTTGTAGGTATAATCCCATCATTACCTGATCCTTCATACGCATCATCTAATCCATTAGCATTGGTATCATTTCCTGTTGGAGAAATATATCCATTAGTTGTCTGAGCTTCTACATTATCCGGAATACCATCATTATCACTATCAATATCTTGGAAATTCGGAATACCATCACCATCACTATCATTATCTCCTGGAGAGCTTTCAGTATAAGGATCATTATCACCATCTAAATTAGGATCTTCTACAGTATCCAAAATACCATCATTATCATCATCTAAATCTAAATTATCTGGAATACCATCATTGTCTAAATCTCCAGTATCACGATAATCTACATCTCCTCCTGTTAGTGCATCTCCATCAGTATCAGGAGTATCTATAGAACCATTATCAAATTCATCATTAACATCTTCATCATTAAGATTTCCTCCCTCAAAACCATCATCTAGTCCATCACCATCAGTATCAGTTCCTATAAACGTACCTACATTGGCTTCTAATGTATCATTTTTACCATCATCATCACTATCAGTATCTTGATAATCTGGAGTATCAACTCCATCGGTGTTCTCTGGAGCAATAGCAGTACCATTACTATCATAAGCATCATCAACTCCATTACCATCACTATCAACTCCACTTGGAGCTACATAGCCTACCGTAGTTTGGGATTCTACATTATCTGGGATACCATCATTATCCGCATCAATATCTAAATAATCTGGAGTACTATCACCATCACTAGTCGGTGGATTTGTCGTTACTGGAGCTCCATCTATATCATTTTGTACTATATCCGGAATACCATCTGTACCTACTCCTCCATTAGCAACTCCATCACCATCGGTATCAAATGCTCCATTTCCTGTCTCCACAATATCGTAGACACCATCATTATCCCCATCTAGATCAAAATGATTAGGAAT
>NZ_AVQK01000023.1 GCF_001401755.1 Aquimarina longa SW024 | reverse complement strand
GTGAGGATTCTAAAAAACTATACCTTTTATCTTTTTCTATCCTCCTTTTTTAAACCAGACAGTTCTTATAATTGCAAGAACGATCCCTATTGCTCCATAATCAAAAACTAAGGCGACTAAATATTGGAATACCCAAAAACAAAAGAAATTGATAATTGTGGGAGTTTTAGTATCTCCTGCTAGTTAGATGAGGTGATTTAGATAAACTGAGTTTAGCATTTAATCCCTCATAGAGCATTTAATTTTTCATGAACTTCTTCTGAGGTTGTTGTTATAATAAAACAATATCTTTTTTTGGATGCAGAATAAAATGAAAAAAGACATTTTATTCTAGTAATTTCAATTTGTAAATGAGATTATGAGTATATTAACATCAGAATTAGTATAACTAGACGATATTGATTTGCTCTGCTTAAAAACTCATTAACTTATTTATTATATTTACAAAAAAACTTGCAGAATGCGTCGTATCATTTTATATATCACCTTGTTGTTTACTGTTTTGACAGTTGCACAGTCAGAGCAGTTGGCTAAAAATTATGCTCAGCAAGGGCAATATAAAAAAGCACTTTCTGTATACCAGAAATTATATGCAAAAAACCCAAATCGTACGAATTACCTATTAGGGTTAGTAGAATCACACCAACAATTAGAACAATTTACCGAAGCAGAAAATATCCTTAAAAACAGAATAGCAGCAATTCCTAATAATGCACAAATGTTAGTAGAATTAGGACATCACTATGATGTACAAGGGAAAACAGAAGAAGCACGTTCTTATTATGATAAAGCTATCAAAACGTATGATGATAATAATGCAAACCATGCTTATTCTCTCGCTCAGACTTTCGAAAAGTATAGTTTATTAGATGAAGCTGCTATAATTTATGAAAAAGGGATGGTAGATAACCCAAGAGCTAATTTTAATGTACAGCTAGCTAAAATTTATGGAGAGCAAGGAAAATTAGAGAAAATGTTCGATAGTTATTTGGCATTATTGCAATTACAACCTAATTACATAAGTGTTGTACAACGAAACTTTGGAGATTATATCACCGATAATCCAGTAAGCGAAGCCAATGTTATTTTTAGAAAGCTATTGATTAAAAGACTTCAACAGAACCCTAATATCTTGTATAATGAAATGCTAAGTTGGTTATTTGTACAGCAAAAAGAATTTAAAAAAGCATTTATACAAGAAAAAGCTATGTATAAACGTACAGAAGATGGGCCAGGAGGTATTATTGCTTTGGCTAGAATTGCAATTTCAGAAAAAGACATTAAATCTGCCACAGAGATCCTAAACTATATTTTAGAAACTTCTGCATCAAAAGATATGAAGCTGACTGCTCATAAAATTATTCTAAAAGCAAAAGTGGAGAACGCTTCTAAAAAAGACTATAAAACAATTTTAGAACAATATAACACCATATTTGAAGAGTATGGTAAATCCAGAGAAACAATTGGATTGCAGATTGATTATTCACATTTTTTAGCATTTAATCAAGATAAAAAACAAGAAGCGATTCGTTTTTTAAAAGAAATCTTAGATAGAGAACGTCTTTCGAGATTTCAATCTTCTCGTATAAAAATGAAAATTGCAGATATTTTGGTTTTAGATCAAAAATTTAATCAAGCATTAATCTATTATACACAGGTTCAGAATGTATTAAAGAATAATTTTCTAGCTCAGGATGCTCGTTTTAAAGTCGCAAAAACTAGTTATTATAAAGGAGATTTTGCATGGGCACAGACACAACTCGATGTATTAAAATCATCAACCTCTCAATTAATTGCTAATGACGCTATGGAACTTAGTCTTATCATTAGTGATAATTCTCTGGAAGATTCTACGCAAACAGCATTAAAGATTTTTGCTAAAGCAGACTTACTAGCTTTTCAGAATAAAAACCAAGAAGCTATTGCAATGTATGAAACGATACTACAGCAACATAGAGGAGAAAAGATTGAAGATGAGGCTTTTTTGCGCCAAGCAAAGTTGCTAGAAAAAGAGAAGCAGTTCACTAAAGCTAAAGTTAATTATCTAAAAATTATAGAATTTTATAACGACGATATTTTGGCAGATGATGCCTATTATTGGTTAGCAGAATTATATGTAAATGAATTAGCAGAACCAGAAAAAGCTAAAGAATTATACGAAAAAATAATTTTTAACCATGCTGATAGTATTTATTTTGTAGAAGCTCGAAAAAAGTATAGAGCCTTGCGCGGTGATGCAATAAATTAGATAATCACCCAGAGATAGATTCATTATAAAGAAGTAAAGAATTTGATCACTATTAAAAGAGATTTTCATTTTTTAAAAGGAATTACCCCACTAGACTTCTGCTTCTTTGTAACTTTATGCGTTTTTAACGATATTAAAAGTAACCTCCTAAACGAATATAACAATTATGTATATCTATAATGTAACCATAAATATAGAAGAAACTATCCATGATGTGTGGTTAAATTGGATGAAAGAAGAACATATCCCTGATATGTTAGCTACAGGAAAGTTCAGTAAAGCATTAATGAGCAAAGTGTTAGTGGATGAAGAAATGGGAGGATTGACGTACTCCGTACAGTATACTACAGATAGTAAAGAAACGTTACAAAAATATTATGATGAAGATGCAGATCATCTTAGGGCAAAAGGGAATCGTTTTGCAGGTAAGTTCGTCGCTTTTAGAACAGAGTTAGAAATTGTAAGTAAGCAGAATGTCTAAAAATAAAAAAAAATATACTCCTAATCATAAACGTTCCCCTGAGAAAACTGCAGTAAAAGCAAAAAAACATCTGGGACAACATTTTTTGAAAGATGAGAATGTAGCTAGAAAAATAGGGGATACGCTTACTTTAAACGGATATCAGAATGTTATTGAGATTGGACCAGGAATGGGAGTACTCACCAAATATATTCTCCAAAAGGATATCAACCTTGTAGCAATGGATCTGGATAGTGAATCTATAGCATACCTCAATACTAATTTTCAATTAGAGCACTATGAGATTTTAAAAGGAAATACTAGTTTTCAAGTTATAGAAGCAGATTTTTTGAAATTTGATTTAAGTAAATTATTCTCAAAAGAGCAATTTGCAATAACAGGAAACTTTCCTTATAATATTTCTACACAAATTGTTTTTAAAACATTAGAAAATAGAGACCGTATTCCAGAGTTTACAGGGATGTTTCAGAAAGAAGTGGCACAGCGGATCTGTGAAAGATCAGGAAGCAAGATCTATGGAATTCTTTCTGTATTAACACAAGCATTTTATGAAGTAGAATATCTTTTTACTGTTCCTCCTGATGTTTTTAACCCTCCACCAAAAGTTGATAGTGGAGTCTTACGATTGATACGAAAAAAAGAATATGGATTATCATGTGATGAGAAATTATTTTTTAAAGTAGTGAAGACAGCTTTTGGGCAGAGACGTAAAACATTAAGAAATAGTCTTAAAACTTTTGAATTAGAAGAAGAAATTAAAACACTCGAAATATTAAGTAAACGTCCAGAGCAATTATCAGTTGAGCAATTTTTAGAATTAACACTTTTGATCGAAAAACAAGAGTAGAATTAATGAATTTCTTACTATTTGACTAGTATAATATCTCAATAGAATATATTTTTTTATGTTAAGAGCTTTTAATTAGTAAGTTAATGACTCTTTAAGTTTGTGTCAAAACTTCTGTTCTTTATTTGGTATTACCATCGGATACCAGTATTTTTATTTAGTTTTACTCACTAAGTGAGGTTTTTATTGCTTAGAAGCTTGCCTCGAAATCAAAAATATTTTTTCAAATGAATACCTCTGAGATTTGTCCCGAGGTAGTTTACTAAAAAATGATATAGATATATGTTAGCCCCATTAGATGATTCTTATTATATGAAGAAAGCACTTCAGGAAGCAGAATTGGCATATGAAAAAAATGAGGTCCCTGTAGGAGCGATCATTGTAGTAGCGGATAGGATTATTGCCAGAGCTCATAACCTTACAGAATTGCTAACCGATGTTACTGCTCATGCTGAGATGCAAGCTATAACAGCAGCATCTAATTTTCTTGGAGGAAAATACCTTAATGAGTGTACATTGTATGTAACATTAGAGCCATGCCAGATGTGTGCTGGAGCCCTCTATTGGAGCCAGATTAAGAAAATTGTTTATGGAGCTGTAGATCAAAAGAGAGGATGTACAGTGATGGAAACAAAGTTGCATCCAAAAACTGAAATTGTAGGAGGAGTTTTAGAAAAAGAATGTGGGGAAATTTTAACTCGTTTTTTCGTTGAAAAACGTAATTTGAATTAACAACTAGTTTTTTAGCATATGAAAAATACAATCGCTGAACGGATACAGGATTTTTTGAAACAATTCCCTCCTTTTGATAGCTTAACAAAAGAAGAGCTTCTGTTGATTTCTGGTAAAATTAAAGTTTTATATGCTGAGAAAGGAGAATACATCTTTCAACAAGGAGGACCGTGTCATGATGAATTCTATATTGTAAGAGAAGGAGCTGTAGGACTATATCGAGGTTTTGATACAGATCAGAGTTTGATCGATATATGTGATGCAGGAGATCTATTTGGTCTCCGTATTATGATTATCAAAAAAAAATACCGGATGTCTGCTAAAGCAGATGAAGAATCCATCATATATGCTATCCCAGCGCAGGTATTTGAACCATTAATTGAAAAAAATAAAGAAGTAAATAAGTTTTTATTAGGCACTTTTGCAGCTCATGCTAGAAATAATTTTACTGAAACAGAAAAAGGACAACGAATAGATAATACAATTTCTATTGAAGCAGCCAAGGACCTTTCTTCATTGAGGAGAGTTTCTTATCGAAAAAAACCAGTTACCTGTTCATTAGATGATACGATTCAGCATATCGCTATAAAGATGACAGATAAAAAAATAAGTTGTATTGTAATAGTTAACAATGATAAACATCCTGTAGGCATCATTACTGATAGGGATTTAAGAGCCAAGATAGCAACAGGGTTATATGCTGTAACATCATTAGTAGGACAAATTATGGTTTTTCCTGTAGTTACATATTCAAAAGATATGACAGTTGCAGAAGCTCAGATCGCTTTGATTAAACATGATATAAGCCATCTTTGTATTACTAAAAATGGTACTCAGAACTCAAAACTTATAGGGATTCTTTCTGAGCATGATCTTTTAGTCTCGTTTGGTAATAATCCCTCTGTACTGATAAAAGAAACGAAACGTATACGAAGCCTTCATAGACTCCGGTATATCCGAAAACAAGTAGAAAAACTACTTAAATTATATTTAGAACAAGATATTCCTACTAAACATATCATACATCTTATTTCTGAAATTAATGAGGCGCTTATTATACGTATTATAGAGTTGTCATTAAAAGAAATGCCTGCAGCACCACCAGTTAATTTTTGTTTTATGGTGCTAGGTAGTCAGGGTCGAAGAGAGCAATTACTTTTGACTGATCAAGATAATGCTATTGTTTTTGAAGATGTTGAAGAAGAAGATTATAAGGCGACACAAAGTTATTTTTTAGAATTAGCAGATAAAATTACAAAAGGACTCCATGTAATTGGATTTGAGTATTGTCCTGCAGAGATGATGGCTAGTAATCCTAGATGGTGTATGTCTTTATCAAAATGGGAAACACAATTTAGAGATTGGGTTATCACTCCTACTGAAGAAGGAACATTATTGTCATCTATATTTTTTGATTTTCAATATGTGTATGGAACTGCTGCTATGACAGATAGATTGTCCGAAATCGTATTTGAAGGAGTAAATAAAAGTAATAGATTTTTAGCATTATTAGGAGTTAGTACATTACAAAAACCATCCCCATTAGGGTTCTTTAAACAGTTTTTGATTGAACAAAACGGTGAACATAAAGATACTTTTGATATTAAAACCAGAGCAATGATGGTATTGATTGATGCTGCAAGAATATTAATATTGTATTATAATATTAGTGGGGTAAATAATACATTACTACGCTATGATAAACTTGCAGAAATCGAGCCCAGAAATGCAGCACTTTTTGAGAGTTGTTCTAAAGCATTTAGAATATTAATCAAATTTAGAACTAGACAAGGTTTACTTCATCACGATTCAGGTAAGTTTATAAAATTGAATGAACTGAGTAAAAATGATAAATTGAAATTAAAACGATGTTTTAGACCTATTAGAGATATACAAGAACTATTGAGAGTACGTTTTCAGCTTAAGAATTTTATGTAAATGCAATTCTGGACTAAAAAAAATAAAGAAGAGTATCCTGATTTCTGGAAAGAATATATAAAGCTTTTTGATAAAAAAAATCAAAATAAGTCACTAGATACTGCTCGTTTTATTGCTTTTGATACAGAAACTACAGGCTTTGATTATACAGAAGATCGAATTTTATCTATTGGTGGAATTACAATTATAAATAAAAGTATTGATGTGTCTGATCAATTAGAGGTCTATCTAGAGCAAGATGTTTTTAAAGAGCAAACGGTACCTATCCACGGTATTAGAAGAGATAATAATTTTGGAAAAATCTCCGAAAGAATGGCTTTGGAATTATTCATAAACTATATAGGCGATGCGATCCTTGTTGCACATTATGCAGAGTTTGATAGGAAGATGATTGATAAAGCTTTGAAAAGAAATGGATTAGGTGTGTTAAAGAATGCATTTTTAGATACAAGTATCCTTTATAAAAAAACAAAACATTTGGTGTATTATAATGATTATCAAAACATACAATATAGCCTAGATGACTTGTGTATGGATCTTAAAATTTCTAAAAGTGATCGGCATACAGCAGCAGGGGATGCGTTTATTACTGCTATGGCTTTTCTTAAGATATTAGCAAGACTAAATAAAAGTAAAAAAATAGAGCTCCCTTATTTATTTAAAATAAAATAAGGCTTTGTAATTGTAAATAAAGCAGATGGATGTATAAGATAGTAGAGAATACATCGTTGGGATTTCTTAGCGTACTAGGATGTTTCAGTAGGGAGTATACTAGATTTTTTAGAGTATAAGCAAGAAAGTTCTCGAAATATACTATGTATTTAGGAGTTTTTAATCCCTCATCGAGAGTTTAATTCTTCGAAAATTGCTACGAAAATAAAATGTGTTCTCTGGGAGCATACCTCATGAGGTTCTGGAGGCGTAACTTAGTTATAGTATTGTATTAATGCAATATATAAAGATGATTGAAAACAAAAAAACACTACATCTATTGTAGTGCTTTCTAAACTTTAAGGATAAGATGTTTTATCCATGAACTAGGCGTACACCCGCAGCAGTAAGCCCTTTTTTGCCATTTTCTTCATGGTATTCTACTTTGTCACCTTCATTTAATGCTTCACCATCAATTCCTGAGATGTGTACAAAGATGTCTTTTCCTGTTTCGTCGTTGGTAATAAATCCGTAACCTTTTGATTCATTAAAAAATTTTACTGTTCCTTCCATTGTAATTAAGATAATATGTATTTTGAATTCTAAAGGTAGTTTTTAATTTTATAGAAATGGTTATTAGAAAGTGAATTTTTTTTAAAACTAAGAGTTGTTATTTTCTCTATTTTGATCATAATCTCTCATTTTTTTTAGGTTTTCTTCAGTAAGCATATAATCCTTTACTTTTTTATCTTTCCATCGGTAGTAAATAAAAAGAGGCATTAAAATAAATGAAGAAACTAATATCCCGATTCCTACTAATTTATCTCCGGTTATATGATCGCCTGTATTTTTAAAATAATATCCAACGCTAATTAGAATAACAATGGCTATAAAAAGTATTCGGATTATATATTTCATTTGTATGAATTATGGTCTACGTTTATAAATGATTTACGATAAAATCATAATGGATTTATCGTGTAAAATTAATTAACTTTCTGCGATATGCAGTAAGCAATTTTGATTTTGAAATAAATCCAAAATATTTTCCGTCTTTAAGTACAGGAAGATTCCAAGCTCCTGTATCTTGAAACTTTTTCATTGCTGATTTTGCATTATCATGCTCATATATAATACTATCCGATACTTGATTCATAAGAGAGTCTACAGTTGTTCTATGATATAGAGAGATATCAAACATAATATCTCTAATATCATCTAATGAAACAATACCTATGAGACACTCGGACTCATCAATAACAGGGAAAAGATTTCTATTTGACTTTGCTACCGCTTCACTTAATAATTGTTTTAAGGTATATTCGGGTTTTACAGCTATAAAATTAGTTTCTATACACTCCTCTAGATTCATTAAGGTCAGTACAGTTTGATCCTTATCATGTGTTAGTAAATGTCCTTGCTCTGCTAGTTCTCGGGTATAGATATTATGTTCTATTCTATTTTTTGAAATAATAAATGATATTGCTGTCGTGATCATTAGAGGAACAAACAGTTCATAACTAGACGTGATTTCTGCAATTAAAAATATTGAAGTAAGTGGTGCATGGAGTACACCTGCGATAAGCCCTGCCATTCCTAGTAATGTAAAATTAGCTTCAGAAACATGAAATCCTATTCCTAGATTATTAATTACTTTAGATACAACATTGCCTAATGCGCTACCCATAACCATAGTAGGGATAAATATTCCGCCTGCACCTCCTGCAGCAAATGTAGCTGTCATCGCAATTGCCTTAAAAATAGTAATACCGGTTAGTAATGCAATAATAACCCAAATGTTACCTGTCATGGTATCAAATGGGGTTTTGCCAATAGCTGTTAAGTGATCTCCTCTCAATAAATCATTTATAAACCCAAGACCTTCTCCATATAGGGGAGGGATAAAATATAGCATAATTCCAATAGTGACTCCACCGATTAACAGTTTGTGAATTTTTTTAGAAAAACGATTGAAAAAATGAAGTATCCCAAAATACATTTTAGTAAAATAGATAGAAGCAATTGCAGTACCAATACCTAGAATAATATAAAAAGGAGTATCGTAGATGTCAAACTTTTCTATAACATTAAAACTAAATAATACTTCATCTCCTAAAAAGAAATAAGATGTAATAATAGAGGATACTGAAGCAAAGAGTAGGGGTAGTAGAGAGGCTAAAGTAAGATCTAAGCTAAATACTTCTACAGCAAAAACCAAACCTGCTAAAGGAGATTTAAATACTGCAGAAATAGCTCCTGCAGAAGCACATCCGATAAGTAGTACTCTAGTTTTTTGATTGATATGGAATAGATTGCTAAAACTAGAACTTAGTGCTGATCCAGAACTGATTGCAGGTCCCAGAAGTCCTACTGATCCTCCAAAACCTACAGTGATTGGAGCTAAAATAAGAGGTAAATACCCATGGATGGGTTTAATGATAGCCTTTTTTTTAGAAAGTGAATAGAGAATTAGCGGTATAGCAGATTGTACATCTTTCTTAACTATATATTTAGTGATTATATAAATGATAAGTAACCCAATTATAGGGATAATAAAATAAAAAGAAGCTTGCCAAGAAATAATATCACTTTCTAAAACTACTTGTATAAGGTGCGTAAGATTTTTTAATAAAAGCGAAACAAGTCCAGCAGTAAATCCAACAAGAACACTTAGAATCAGGATAAAAGTTTTGTCAGAAATGTAACGATAACGCCATTTTAGGATTCTATATAGTAGTGTCTTTTTCTTTTGGAGAGACATGTGTATTTAACTTATATCGTTTTTAAAGGTAATAAAAATCCTGCCATAAGCAGGATTGATATTATTTGAAATTTATATACCTATAAAAATAGGTATTATATTATAAATCTAGTTGTATATTTAATTCTTTAAGCTGTTCAGTGTCAATATTTGACGGGGCATCTATCATTACATCTCGTCCATTATTATTTTTAGGAAAAGCGATAAAATCTCTGATCGTTTCTTGACCTCCAAGAATAGCAACTAATCTATCGAATCCAAATGCGATCCCACCATGAGGAGGAGCTCCATATTGGAATGCATCCATTAAAAATCCAAACTGTGCTTTTGCCTCTTCTGGAGTAAATCCAAGGTGATCAAACATTAAAGCCTGTGTCTCCTTATCATGTATACGAATAGAACCACCACCAATTTCATTACCATTTAGAACTAAATCATAAGCATTAGCACGTACATCACCAGGATTCGTATCTAATAAAGCAATATCTTCTGGTTTTGGAGAAGTGAACGGGTGATGCATAGCGTGGTAGCGTTCAGTATCTTCATCCCACTCTAATAAAGGGAAATCAACAACCCATAGAGGAGCGAATTCTTCTGGATTTCTTAATCCAAGTCGTTCTGCAAGTTCCATACGCAATGCACTTAATTGTGCTCTTACTTTATGAGATTGACCAGACAGTACACAGATTAAATCACCAGGTTTAGCGCCAGTTACTTCTGCCCATTTGGCTAAATCATCTTGATCATAGAACTTATCTACAGAAGATTTATAGGTGCCATCATTATTACATTTAGCATATACCATGCCTAATGCACCAACTTGCGGGCGCTTTACCCAATCAATAAGCTTGTCAATCTCTTTTCTGGTATACGATGCTCCGCTAGGAACAGCAATACCTACTACTAGTTCAGCATCATTAAAGACTTTAAAATCCTTATGTTGCGCAACTTCATTAAGCTCACCAAATTTCATATCGAATCTTATATCTGGTTTATCATTACCATAAGTTCGCATAGCTTCATCATAGGTCATTCTTGGGAAATTCCCAATTTCAACCCCTTTTATTTCAGATAGTAGATTACGAGTAAGACCCTCGAATATATTTAAAATATCCTCTTGCTCTACAAATGCCATCTCGCAATCTATCTGTGTAAATTCTGGTTGTCTATCAGCTCTTAGATCTTCATCCCTAAAGCATTTTACAATCTGAAAGTATTTATCCATTCCTCCAACCATCAGTAATTGCTTAAACGTCTGTGGAGATTGTGGAAGAGCATAGAACTGTCCTTCATTCATCCGTGATGGTACTACAAAATCGCGAGCTCCTTCGGGAGTAGATTTAATTAAGTAAGGTGTCTCGACCTCTATAAACCCTTCTTGTGATAGGTAATTCCTAATTTTCATCCCTACCTGATGGCGAAACATCAAATTGTTTTTTACAGGATTACGTCGAATATCTAGGTAGCGATATTTCATACGGATATCTTCTCCTCCATCAGTTTGATCTTCTATGGTAAAAGGAGGAACTATTGATTCATTAAGAATGGTCAATTCACTTACTAAGACTTCAATATCTCCAGTAGGAATATTAGCATTTTTGGATTCACGCTCGATTACTGTTCCTTTTACTTGGATCACAAATTCTCTTCCTAGTGTTTTAGCTTTTTCGATAACCTTTGCTGAGGTACGCTCTTCATCAAACATTAATTGAGTAATACCATAGCGATCTCTAAGATCAACCCATATCATAAAACCTTTATCTCGGGTTTTTTGTACCCATCCTGATAGGGTTACTTCTTTATTGGTATCTGAGGGGCGTAGTTCACCACATGAATGACTTCTATACATAATTGCGTGTTAAGGGTGCAAAAATAAGAAGTTTAATATAAAAAAATATGATGTTTTGATGAAAATGAAACCTATAAATTCGATCCATAGAATTCTCCTAGATTTTGTTTCTGATGTAGTATATAAATTACTAGTGTTTATAAAAAAGAGCTAATCTTGTTTTTTAAAGCCAAGTGATCTAGTGATTATCTAATCAACTCTATTTTTAGGCAATAAGAACTGGGGATACTTAGGATTTTGATATGAAACTTTAAAAGTAATATATGTAGTGATTTAACAAATATAAAACTTATTAAACAATGGCTTGTGTGTTAATTATTTGTTAGTCTAATGTAAATGTAATTATTCTTTTTAAGGTTTTTACATAAGTTTTTTATGGGTAAACATCGAATTAGAAAGATTTTAGAATATAAGAACTCTTATGAATGATAGATTTATTAAAGTTAAAAATCTTAATAAGATGATTGTTTTATATTTTTTTAGGGTTTTTATGTGGTTTTTGTAATAAATTTCACACTTTACATTAACAATTGTTAGTTTTAACACTTTTTTGTCAATATCTTTTAATAGATTTAACCAAACATTTAAACAGATCATTATGAAAAAACAAATTCATTTTTGCAAAATGAAGATTTTGCTATTATTAATTTTTGCACCAGCAATACTACTGGCTCAAGAGACCATTACAGGGAAAGTGGTTGTAGAAGGGACAGGAGAAGGAGCAGCTTTTATGAATGTCGTAGAGGAAGGAACAAATAATGGTACCTCTAGTGATATTGATGGTAATTTTAGTATTACTGTAAACAAACTACCCGTAAACCTTAAGATATTTGCGTTAGGATTTTCAGAAAAAGTAGTTTCTGTGGCAACAGCAGGGAGCATAACAATTAATGTCAGAGAATCTTCAGAATCATTAGAAGAAGTAATCGTAACGGGTTTAGCGACTTCGGTAAAAAGAGGAAATGCTGCTAATGCAGTTGCATCAATATCATCAGAAGATTTAGCAGGATTAACACCTCCTCAAACTCTGGATGGTGCGTTAGCTGGTAAGTTTGCAGGGGCATTGATTACCAAAAGTTCTGGAGCTCCAGGAGGGGGGATATCAGTAAAATTAAGAGGGGTAACTTCTATTAATGGAAACTCTCAACCTTTATATATTGTAGATGGAGTATATGTAAATAATAATAGTATTGCTGCTGCAGGTTTAAATGCAGTGTCAGGAGCAGCTAGCGGAGGTAATGCCTCCAATCAGGATAACCCATCAAACAGGATTGCAGATATAAATCCGGATGATATAGAGAATGTAGAGATCCTTAAAGGTGCTTCTGCAGCTGCTATATATGGGTCTAGAGCTGCTGCTGGGGTAGTTATAATTACAACTAAAAAAGGAACAAAAGGAAAAACAAAAATTTCTTTTTCGCAAGATGTAGGATTTAATACAATTCTTAATCCCAGAGGACAACGAACGTTTACAGAAGCTAGGGTCTTTGATTTCTTTTTTAAACCTAATCCTAGTAAGCCAATAGAGGAACAAAACTCTAGAGATGCTGCTAATGCTCAGGTTGCACTTTTTACTGCAGCGAGAGATTCAGGAAAATTGTTTGATTACGAAGATGAGATTTATGGAGAAAAAGGATTTATTTCTAATACCAGTGTTAATATATCTGGGGGATCTGATAATACATTGTTTTATGCAGCTTTTTCTAATAATGAAGAAGATGGTATTGTAAAAAATACTGGGTATAACAGAAAATCAATTCGTTTTAATCTAAATCATGATTTTTTTGATAAAAGAGCAAAACTTTCTTTGTCTACTAACTATATCAATTCACAAGCAGATAGAGGTTTTTTTAATAATGATAATACAGGTACTACTATAGGAGTGGCACTTACTTCTACAAGACCTTGGACAAACCTATATCCAGATGCTAATGGTAATTACCCAGATAATCCTTCCGCAGGATCAAACCCTCTTCAAACAAGAGATAAAGTAATTAATAGAGAAAATGTAAATAGGTTTATTGTAGGAGGAGCACTTGATCTAAAACTCTTGGAGTATGATAATTCAAATTTAAAATTAATTCTTAGAGGAGGAGTTGATTATTATGAGTTAATCACAACTGCACTTTTTCCAGAATTCTTACAATCTCAAAAGTTAGCAAATAAAGGCTTAAATGGCTTAAATGCTATAGGAACAACAGAGAATAGAGATGCGAATTATTCAGCCTTTCTAGTTCATAATTATACTACAGATAGTGATCTTAACTTTAGAACCCAAGCAGGGATTACTAAGCAAACTTTTTCTAGAAATACGATAAGAAATACAGTTACAGATTTAATTGCTTCTCAAACAAGTATAGAGCAAGCAGCTAATAAAGACATAAAGCAGGATAGAAGAGAGCAAGAAGATCAAGGTTTTTTCGTGCAAGAAGAATTAAATTTCCAAGATAAAATTATTGCTACGATAGGTATACGAGGAGATAAATCTAATAATAATGGAGATGCTAACGAGATATTTTATTATCCAAAAGCTTCTGCAGCAGTGAACTTTCATAATTTTGATTTTTGGAAGGCAGAGTTTATGAATCAATTAAAAATTAGAGCGGCGTACGGAGAGGCAGGAAATTTTGCGCCAAATGGAGCATTATTTACAGCATATACTAATTCATTAATTGGTGGTAATGTTGGGATTGTTTTACCTGTAACTCTTGGGGATCCAAGTATTTCTCCAGAAAGACAAAAAGAACTAGAGGTAGGGCTTGATGTAGGCTTATTAAATAATAGAATAGGATTAGAATTTTCATATTATAATAAAAAAGTGGAAGATCTTATTTTACAAGCTAATATAGAACCATCTACTGGTTTTTCTTCTAAATTTGCTAATGCTGGTAGTTTGGAAAATAAAGGTGTTGAGATCGCGTTAAATGCAAATCCGGTGCAGAGTGAAAATTTTGAATGGAATACTAATCTGATCTACTTTACCAATACATCAGAAATTACAAAATTAGAAGTTGCTCCTTTTAACTTAGGAGGATTTGGTACTGGTTTAGGTTCATTTAGAATCGAAGAAGGAAAAAGTGCAACTCAGATTGTAGGTACCGATGGTAGTGGTAACTTAGCTGTACTAGGAGATTCGGAGCCTGATTTTCAGATGACTTGGAGTAATAATTTACGATATAAAGATTTTACATTATCATTTTTATGGCATTGGAAAAAAGGAGGTGATAATGTTAATTTATCCAGCTTATTAACTGATTTTGGAGGAACAAGCCCTGATTATGATGATATAGATTTAGATCCCGCAGGAGTAAAGCCAAACGGTGTTTATAGAGTAGATGCTTTTAAAGGGAAGAATGCAACTCCGTTTGTGGAAGATGCATCATATTTAAGACTAAGAGAAGTAGGGGTGTATTATAATCTGCCTAGTAAATTTCGTGATCAAATCTTCAAAGGATATGTCTCTAACCTAAAAATAGGGTTCTCAGGAAATAACTTGATAAATATTTTTGATTATAACAGTTATGATCCAGAGGTGTCTAATTTTGGTTCTAATGGATTATCAACTGGGGTTGAGGTAACACCATTCCCTTCATCGAAGCGTTACTTGTTTCATCTAGCAGTTGAGTTTTAAACAAAAAATGATAAGAAAAATGAACATATTAAAAAATATTTTTATAATAGGGATACTATCGATGGTGGTAGTTTCTTGTGAAGTTGAAGACGGAGCGAACCTTAATGGTCCCACAACTGATCAGATATCAAGTGATATATCTAGATCAGAATTAATACAGGCAACATCTGGAGTATTGGCAGATATGAGAACTAGATTAGGGACTCAGATCGATGGGCAATCTGTAGCAGGTAGAGAGTATTGGAGAATACAAAGTTCTGATCCTAGATGGACAGCAGATTTACTAACAGGTAAACTAGATGATAATGCTTTTTATTCAGTATCACCATATGCTTCTAGATATACAACGATTAAAGGAATTAATCTAATTTTAGAAGGATTAGAGAAATCAACTGCAGATTTTTCTAATGAAGAGAAAGCTGCAGCAAAAGGTTTTTTAAATACAATAAAAGCGCACGAGTTATTGATGGTGTTAAATCAGCAATATAAGAATGGAATACGATTAGATATATCTGACCCAAAAAACTTAGGTCCTTTTGTGAGCTATGAAGAAGGTCTTACGGCTGTTTTTAATATGTTGACTACAGCAGCAACTGATTTATCTAATGGAGGTAGTGCCTTTCCATTAGCTATTTCATCTGGCTTTTCATTATTTTCGACCCCAATAGAGTTTCTAAAATTTAACAACGCTTTAGCAGCTAGAGTGGAAGCGTATAGAGGAAATTATGAATCGGTGAATACATTATTGCAGAGCTCTTTTATGAATATGTCAGGAGATTTATCATCAGGAGCAAATTATACCTTCTCTCTAGCGGGGGGAGATGTTCCTAATCCATTATTTTTTGATGTAAACGCTTCTGAGGCAAATGCAAGATTGGCTCATCCATCTTTTATTGCTGATGCAGAAGCAGGAGATACTAGATTAAATAAAATAGCTGCAAGAACTACTTCTTTAGCTTTAGATGGTTTAACAGGGACACATTCAGTTTTTGTTTATAAATCAAACACTGATCCTGTATCTATTATTAGAAATGAAGAGTTAATTTTATTATCAGCAGAGGCGAATCATATCTCTAATCCAACTGCTGCGGTAGCTGCTATAGATGTGATTAGAACTGCAGCAGGGTTACCTGCATATAGCGGGGGGACATCACCAGCAGAATTAGTGACCGAAATCCTAAAACAAAGACGATATTCTTTATATGCAGAGGGAGGACATCGTTGGATTGATCTAAGACGATTTAATAAATTAAGTGAATTGCCAATAGATAGATCTGGAGATGCGATATTTGATCAATTTCCTACACCTGTAAATGAGAATAAATAATTAGATCATACGATTTTATATACTATACTAAACGCCGCAATTATTGCGGCGTTTTTTTTTGTTTACATGTGCTATTATTAATAGGTTTCTAGGTTATACATTTCCCTGTTGTTGGTCATAATCATCATTTAACTCTTGATGGGTATTGGATTTTCCACTAAGGCGGCGTTCTACTGATAAATTATATTGTTCTGTAAGCACATTTAAATTTCCTATATAAGTTTCGAACTGGGATATTCCATTGGTTTTAGCACGTATAAAAATCCAGTCGAATAATTCTCGTAATGCCCTAGAGGTGAGTTTTCTTAATGTTACAATATTTAGATCTGTTTGTTCTAGTTGTTGTTCTTTTACTCTAGATTTAAAAATATTGTCAAAAGCAGCATGCGCAGCTTTCATTTCATTAAAATATTTGCGTTGCTGCAGTATATCCAAAGCTGTGTTTAATTCGGGACTCCCCTCTATTTCTTCTATAATTTCATCCATAACACCACCTTGTTGATTGTATGCCATGTTATAAATTTCTTTACCATGTTTGGTAATTGTCTTATAGAGCAACATAGCCAGATTACGATCTTGCTCCTCTGCAGCAAGGTCTGCAATTAGTTTTGTGCCTCGCTGTATCAGTTTTAGACCATTATCTCTATGCTGATCATGCATAACCATTTGGGGAGTGAGAAGACTTCCTCTATTTTTTTTATAGACAGCTCTAAAATTAGCATAGTTAACTTTTAATTCGTTTGCATATGATATCAGTTCCAAAGCTCTTAGATCCTGCTCTTTACTTAACTCCAGTACAGTCCGAGTGTACTTAGAAAATTCTCCATTCTTAAAGCTTTCTAGCTTTGGAGCTACTACTAATTGTTTCATTATTTTTAATTACTTAAGGTTTATAATAATACACTTTTTAGTAAGCGTATTTTTTGTGTTATTTAGAATGGTTCTATGAAACTGGAAAACGCCCCCAGTTTTCTGGGGCGTTTTCCAGTAGTACTGTATATGACCCCAGAAAATCGGGGGCAATTCTAGTCGAACAGAGAATGGTGTCACAAAATCTGACAGTATTTTCTGTAGCACTAGAGAGATATTAGGGATTTAAAAGGGTTTACGGAGTACTAATTCAGTATATAATCCGTATTTCAGTACTATTTTTCTAGTATTCTTACATTCTAAATGCAATGATACGGTACGCCAGTTTCATTTTTCGGAACTGGGAATTTTTTATTAAAAATAAATTCAAAAAAAGTATTATAAGAATGTATAAACTCGATATAAGGAAACTGCATCAGTAGATATCCAATAAATTTTTATTCATTGGCTATACTGATGCTCTAAATTAGGTGATGTTATATGTTTTTGTTAGAAATAGTATTAAAGAGATACTCCTACCAAGACACCAATACCGATACCACCAATTGCGATAAGCACTTTTTCAAACACCCCTTTCATTCGTTGTTTTTTTACAGTTTTATCTACAATCTCTAGGCTGTTTGTAGCTTTATCAAGGCTGTGTATGGTATAGTCTAAAGCTTTTTGAGTATTGATTAAAGTAGCTTGAGTTCTTTGGTAGATTGCTTTATCTAAAGCATCATTTTCATCAAAATTGATTTTTAGTTTACTTTCTAACGCTATATTACGTCTTAATGTTTTTGTGTAATTTTCTAGAAGAGCATTAGTCATATCGTTTCTATTACTTACATTTTTATAAAAACTCTCTAATGCTAAAAATGATTTTTTGTTAACCAGATAAATATCCGAAGTTAGAAATCGATACAAACTATCTTTTTTAACCATAAAAGGTTGTCCCTGGCGATTAGCGTACGATTCAGGAATTTCAATAACTTTTAGAGAATCAAGTTCTTGGCTATAAGAAAAAAAACCAAGAAATATAAAGAGTAAAGAAGAATATAAAGTTTTCATCAATTCATTTTTTATAATTGTTAGTACTTAATATGTGCTAATAAAAATGTTATTCTATACCAAAAAGCTTATCCAAAACAGCTTTTTCTTCTGTCAGTTTTTGGTTGTTTTTTATAATAGTGTCTTTAATAGCCTTTAGTTCTTCCCAATCTCTTGCATTTTTCTTTTTAAAATCAAATAAAAGAGAATCTCGTTGTCGTGTGATAATATCCTTTTGAAGATTTATTTTTTCAAGCTCTTTAATAGAATTTCTTAAATTAGATTTAGTTATCGCTAAGGTATCTCGAGAGGTTTTTAATTCTTCTCTTGCGTTATCTAGTTCTGATTTTATAATTTTCCAGTTAGAACCAGAGTTAAAGGTCATATATCCAATGATGATCAAAAAAATAAGAGCTACTATTTGAAGAATGGTGTTAGTAGTAATACTTTTCATAAGGTATCCTTTTTGTGTTAATTGTAGCTTTGCAAAATACGTACTATAATAGCTTTGAGTTGGTTAATCTAACTTGAACTGTAAATGTAAGTATTTTATTTTTTTTAAATGTAAGTAAATATTTATGTTTCGTACTTTGTGAAATTTAATACGTTGTATGTTTTTGATTAAATATTTACATTAATAATGAAGTTATTTTTTTGTGTAAAATATTGATATTTAGTTGTATAGTGTTTTTTAATTTAACTTAAGATTTAGTTCTAAGAATGGTAAGATACCTAGTGATGTTTAATTTTTTAATAAGTATTTTTTATGTACTTCTTCATTCCTAATATTTAGTTGTAAATTAGTCCACACCTCAAAATTTAAAATTATGTCAGAATTTTGGCTTTATACTAAGCTAGGCTTTGGTCATGTATTGGATTGGAATGCTTATGATCATATTTTATTCTTAATTGTACTTGTAGTAGGGTATACTTTTGACCATTGGAAACGTATTTTAATGCTAGTTACGCTCTTTACTTTTGGTCATACATTATCGTTATTTTTGGCAGCGTATGATGTAGTCTCTGTAAACTCGAGATTTGTTGAATTTTTAATCCCTGTAACTATTTTGATAACCAGCTTATTTAATGTGTTTACCGCCAAAAATACTTCAAAAAATGGCAGAGGAATGTTATTATATGGAGTGACTATATTTTTTGGGTTAATTCATGGATTAGGATTTTCAATATTTTTTAAACATACAAGAGCAAGTACAAAAATTTTACCCTTATTAGAATTTGCATTAGGTGTTGAAGCGGCACAAGTTGTTATTGTTTTGATTGTTCTTGTAATTAGTGCTGTGTTAATGACTTTTTTTAGGTTTTCTAAACGAGATTGGGTACTTGTTATTTCGTCTATTGTGATAGGAATGGTAATACCTATGCTTATTGCTAATAAAATTTGGTGAATAAGTAAAATTAAGGTTGTATTTGCCACATCGTAGCAATATATTCGTATTTTAATTAATATACCTACATTTTTATTGATTTCCTATGTCTAAAAAAAAGCAACTTAAATATGATAAAGCCTATCTTAGAATAGCAAATGAATGGGGAAAGTTATCTCATTGTAAACGAAAAAAAGTTGGTGCGGTTATTGTTAAGGATAGAATGATTATTTCTGATGGATTTAATGGAACTCCAACAGGATTTGAAAACCCTTGTGAAGATGAAGCAGGGTATACAAAATGGTATGTATTACATGCAGAAGCAAATGCAATTTCTAAAGTAGCTTCTTCCACGCAATCGTGTAGTGGAGCAACTTTATATATAACATTATCTCCATGTAAAGAATGTAGTAAGCTAATTTATCAGGCAGGAATACGACGTATAGTATATCAAACAGCTTATAAAGATGATTCTGGCTTGCAATTTCTAGTTAAAGCTGGAGTACAAATAGAACAGATTACGGATTTAGAAGAATAAATGGGATATTCAAAAAAATATTTACCTCTATTTTTAGGATTGGCTCTGGGAGCAGGAGTGTTTTTAGGGAGTAAGCTTGATTTTAGTAGCCCTTCGGGAAAACTATTTTCATATAATCCTAAAAAAGAAAAACTTAATAGACTTATTGATTATATTGATTATGAGTATGTAGATGAGATTAATACTGATAGTATTGTAGAGGTTACTGTAAATAGAATATTAGAAAACTTGGATCCACACTCGGTATATATTCCTTCAGAAGAACTGGAAGGAATTACTGAAAATATGCAAGGCGATTTTATTGGTATTGGAGTAAGTTATTATCCATACCGAGATACAATATCAGTAATCAATACAATAAAAGACGGCCCTAGTGAAAAAGCAGGGATTAAGGCTGGAGATAGGATCCTTATGGCTAATAATGATACACTGTATGGAGATCGACTTATACGAGAACAGTTGGCTAATAAGCTAAAAGGAGAGTTAAATAGTCAGGTTCAGCTTAAGCTTTATAGAAAAGGAGAAGGAGTATTTGATGTTGTTGTAAAAAGAGGAAGAGTCCCTTTAAAAAGTGTTGATGCCGCTTATATGCTAGATCAGGTATTAGGATATATAAAAATAAATCGATTTGCTGAGACTACATATACAGAGTTTGAAGAAGCAATAGGAGAACTACAGAGTAAAGGAGCTAAAAATATTGTTATTGATCTCCGTGATAATGGAGGAGGATTTATTGCTCCAGCCTTAAAAATGGCAGATGAATTTTTAAAAGATGATGTCTTGATTATGTTTACTAAAAACAAAAAAGGAGCTATTGAAAATAATTTTGCAACCAATAAAGGGAGTTTTGAAGAAGGAGAAGTTTATGTATTGGTTAATGAAAATTCAGCTTCTGCTAGTGAAATTTTTGCAGGAGCGATTCAGGATAATGACAGAGGTATTATTGTAGGTAGAAGATCATATGGTAAAGGGCTTGTGCAACGAGAAATGGCACTGGGGGATGGCAGTGCAATACGACTAACAATCTCACGATATTATACCCCTACAGGACGTTCCATACAAAAACCATATGGTAATGGCAATAAAGAATATTTTAATGAATATATGGAACGCTATAAAAATGGAGAATTGCAGAGTGCGGATAGTATTCAGGTGGCAGACTCTTTAAAATTTAAAACACCTAAAGGTAAGATCGTTTATGGCGGTGGTGGGATTATACCAGATATATTTGTTAGTAAAGATACCACTCGTGTAGGAGAAACATTGGATTATATGTTGCGTTCTGGACGTATGGGAGGATATATATTTGAAGAATTAGATAAAAACAGAGAGTTTTATAACGGGTTGTCAGAAAACGACTTTAATGAAAAAGTTACTATAGACGATGCTTTTGCCAATGATTTTTTGAAATATATAAAGAGAAGAGGTATAGAAATTGAATTAGAAAACTATAAAAATCAATTGAAAAAATATTTAAAAGCAACTATGGCACAGCAGTTGTTTGGAACCGATGCATTCGAAAAAATTATAAATAAGGACGATGCAATGATTACTAAAGTTATATCTCTTACTGAAGAATAATAAACGTAGACTCTTTATAATATGTCAGAACTTGAAGAATATTTAGTTGCGATAGCTATCTGCTCCCCTCTTTTTTTCTTTATTATAGCAGTTGCTTTTAGGTTGTTAGATAATAGTGCTTCTATTTTTTTGAAGCACGATATTCTGGTTGATACTTCGTATGTATCAGGAGATATCATAAAAGAGCATTTGCATAATTCTGAGGATAAAAAACTTAAAAAATCTTTAATGAGAGCACTTCTATTTAGAAGACTCCATAACTTTTTTATGATCTTAATGGTAATTTCGATTCCACCAGTAATCATAGCGTGTTTTTTTGTTTTTTAAAAAATAAAATATATCAAACTCAATCAATATAAGGCTTCTGTTCTACCCTTTATTTTTTGCGACTACTCTTTTTTTGAATGCTTCTAGCGGTCAATAAAATTAATAAAAGTAGGATGACACAAGCAGAGGAAAAAACACCAATGAGAGCTGTTCTACTATCACCACCCAATATGTTATTTAGATCTATATATGTAGTATTGTATAGTAGTAACCCTGCTGCGATGGTAAGTAATATGTAGATGAAATATTTCATTTATTTTGTTTTTATGTATATAAAATGACTACTTTTTTTGTTAAATGTTGTCTAATAATTCTGTGATATTAGCAGTAAATAGTTTAACAGCAATAGCAAGTAATATTACCCCAAAGATCTTACGTACAACGTTGATTCCTTGTTTCCCTAAAACCTTCTCTATTTTACCAGAAGATTTCAGTACTATATATACAAAGAGGATGTTGATAATTATAGCAATGATGATATTAATAGTATGGTACTCTGCTCGTAGTGATAGAATAGATGTCATTGTACCAGCCCCTGCAATAAGAGGAAATGCTAAAGGTACAACAGCTGCTGTTTCGGGAGCATCATCTTTATATAATTGAATGCCTAATATCATTTCTATAGCCAGAAAGAAAATAATAAAAGATCCAGCTACTGCAAATGAATTAACATCTATTCCTATTAAACTTAGGATTTCTTTTCCTACAAATAAGAAAATAATCATCAGAATCCCTGCTACAATAGAGGCTTTTTCACTTTGTACGTGCCCTACCTTTTTACGTAAATCTATAATAATAGGAATACTCCCTATGATATCTATAACAGCAAATAAAATCATACTTGCAGTTAGTATTTCTTTGATATTAAAGTTCATAAAAAAGAGTTTTAAAAATTTGCGCAAATATAAAAAGAGTTTATTAGATAAAGATATTATAAAAAGGTGAATAAATTGTAAAAATTCTCTGGTATAAGAATTATCTTAGCGGCATGTTTCAATTAGGGAAAACTATAGTTTCAGAAGATATTATCGAGAAAGATTTTTTATGTAATCTTTCTGCGTGTAAAGGAGCCTGTTGTATTGATGGAGAAGCGGGAGCCCCTTTGGAGCAGTCAGAAATTCATAAGCTTAAAGAGGTGTACCCAGTAGTAAAATCTTATTTAAGACAAGAAGGTATAGATGCTATAACGCATCAAGGAACCCATGTTGAAACAGCTAATGGAGAATTAGAAACCCCTTTGATTGATGGTGCGGATTGTGCATATGTTATTTTTGATGAAAAAAATGTAGCAATGTGCGCTATAGAAGAAGCATATAATCAAGGAGAAGTTGACTGGAAAAAACCGATATCATGTCATTTATACCCTATTAGAGTGCAGGAATACACTGAATTTGCTGCGGTAAATTATCATAAATGGGAAATCTGTGATGATGCTTGTGCCTTGGGAAAAGAATTACAAGTGCCAATTTATAAATTTGTAAAAGAAGCTTTAATCCGAAAGTTTGGCGAAGATTGGTATATAGAACTAGAAAATGTAGCCCAAAAACTAAAAAAATAACCTTCCTTTTTTGTTTTTTAAGATAAAAACAAGTGTTTTTTTGATAAAAAATATATGTTTTCAACACTACGGTTTTACCGTAAATTCACTTATTTCTACCTTTCTTATTTTTAATAAAAAAAACGCTGTTAGCAAGTGGAAAATAGGAGGTTTCCAAAGATGTTGTTTGTGTTGTGTTGGAATTTTAAAAAACACGTAAGTATCTTTGTATTAGTGATTTAATAGTTATTTTGTAAAGACTGATTTTTAAGATAAATTTACTTTGTGTTGAAAACTTTGTTGAAAACGTTTGCTAATTTTTAGTGGAATTTTTAAGCTATTTTTTGATCTTTGTATCACGCTATTGAAAAGAAAAAGAATACAAAAAACAGCTAGAAAAATATGAAGAGTGTTGTAGAGCCTATTTTGCAAGAAAATAAAGATCGTTTTGTGATTTTTCCTATTCAGCATCATGATATTTGGGAATGGTATAAGAAATCAGAAGCTAGTTTTTGGACAGCAGAAGAAATTGATTTGCATCAAGATATTACAGATTGGGCAACAAAGCTTACACAAGATGAAAAATATTTCATTAAACATATTTTAGCATTTTTTGCAGCATCAGATGGTATTGTAAATGAAAACCTTGCAGAGAATTTTGTAAATGAAGTACAGTATAGCGAAGCAAAATTTTTCTATGGATTTCAGATTATGATGGAAAATATTCATTCTGAAACGTACTCATTGTTGATTGATACCTATGTGAAAGATGAGAAGGAAAAGGATTTGTTATTTAATGCTATTGATAATTTCCCTGCAATTAAGAAAAAAGCAGATTGGGCATTAAAATGGATAGAGTCTGATTCTTTTGCAGAACGATTGATTGCCTTTGCAGCGGTAGAAGGAATATTCTTTTCAGGAGCTTTTTGTTCTATATTCTGGTTAAAAAAACGAGGATTAATGCCAGGCCTTACTTTTTCTAATGAGTTGATATCTAGGGATGAAGGAGTGCATTGTGATTTTGCAGTTCATCTTCATAATAAACACTTGGTTAATAAAGTGCCAAAGAATAGAATTCGTGAGATTATTATAGATGCACTTACTATAGAAAGAGAATTTATTACAGAATCTCTACCAGTAAGTTTAATAGGGATGAACTCAAAGCTAATGACGCAATATTTAGAGTTTGTTACCGATAGATTATTAGTAGAATTAGAATGCGAAAAAGAATACAATACATCTAATCCATTTGATTTTATGGATATGATTTCATTACAAGGAAAAACAAATTTCTTTGAGAAACGAGTATCAGAATATCAGAAAGCAGGAGTGCTTAACAAAGATACTGATGATAATAAAATAAGTTTTGATGCCGATTTTTAATTAAATAAAGCTAGTATACTGCTGATTTTTTAAAGATCGAAATTTTATAGAATGAGATAAAAATCTCTTCGTATAAAAATATATTCATTCTGAGCTAATAAAAAACATTTCTTCTGTTTGATTCAGATTAGTTCAGTTTGATACAGTTTTGTAAAGAATTTACAAAAAAAACAAGGGGGCGAGTCATATAATATATTTTAGATTTAGAAATACTCTTATTTTTTAGGATATAGAGATTTCTGTTAATACCTATTAAAAAAATAAGGTATGTTATGTAGACTCGTAAATTATAAAAATAGTAACACGAATTAATATCAATTTCTTCGATAAGAAGAAAATTAAAAACCAAAAAAGCGTATGTATGTAATAAAAAGAGATGGGCGAAAAGAACCAATTATGTTCGATAAGATTACCGCAAGGGTAAGAAAATTATGTTATGGGCTTAATGCGTTAGTTGATCCTGTAAAGGTAGCAATGCGAGTGATAGAAGGATTGTATGATGGAGTAACAACAAGTGAGTTAGATAATTTAGCGGCAGAAATAGCAGCAACAATGACGATAACACACCCCGATTATGCGAAGCTTGCGGCTCGTATCTCTGTTTCTAATTTACATAAAAACACAAAAAAGACTTTTTCTGAGGTAGTTACAGATCTATATGAATATGTAAACCCAAGAACGGGCAAAAAAGCTCCTCTGATTGCAGATGATGTATATGAAGTGATTATTGCTAACAAAGAAAAATTAGATTCTACAATTATTTACAATCGTGATTTTGGTTATGATTATTTTGGCTTTAAAACATTAGAACGTTCTTACTTATTAAAGATTAACGGTAAGATTGCAGAGCGGCCACAGCATATGTTGATGAGAGTATCTATAGGAATTCATCCTAATGATTTAGATGCAGCTATTGAGACTTATGAATTAATGTCTAAAAAATATTTTACACACGCCACACCTACATTATTTAATGCCGGAACTCCAAAACCACAAATGTCATCTTGTTTTTTGTTAGCGATGAAAGATGATAGTATTGATGGGATATATGATACTTTAAAACAAACTGCCAAAATTTCTCAATCTGCAGGAGGGATAGGATTGTCTATTCATAATGTAAGAGCCACAGGTTCCTATATTGCAGGAACTAATGGTACATCTAATGGTATTGTTCCTATGCTACAAGTGTTTAATGATACAGCTAGATATGTAGATCAAGGAGGAGGAAAACGTAAAGGGTCATTCGCGATATATGTAGAACCATGGCATGCAGATATTTTTGACTTCTTAGATCTGAAGAAAAACCACGGTAAAGAAGAGATGCGTGCACGTGATTTATTCTACGCAATGTGGATTCCGGATTTATTTATGAAACGTGTACAAGAAGATGCAAAGTGGACACTAATGTGTCCTAATGAGTGCCCTGGATTATTTGATATTCATAGTGATGAGTTCGAAAAAGAATACCTTCGATTTGAGTCAGAAGGAAAAGGACGTAGAACGATTAAAGCAAGAGAGTTATGGGAAAAAATCTTAGAATCGCAGATTGAGACAGGAACACCGTATATGTTGTATAAAGATGCAGCTAATCGTAAGTCTAATCAACAGAATTTAGGAACTATACGATCATCTAATCTATGTACAGAGATATTAGAATATACTAGCCCAGATGAAATAGCAGTATGTAATTTAGCATCGATTGCATTACCAATGTTTGTAAAAAATGGAGAATTTGATCATAAAGAGCTCTACAGAATAACCAAGCGTGTTACCAAAAACCTTAATAAGGTAATAGACCGTAATTATTATCCAGTAAAAGAAGCAGAAAATTCTAATGTACGTCATCGCCCAATAGGATTAGGAGTACAAGGATTAGCTGATGCGTTTATTATGCTACGTTTACCATTTACCAGTGATGAGGCTAAGAAGTTAAACCAAGAGATTTTTGAAACATTGTACTTTGCTGCAGTAACAGCATCGATGGAAGAAGCTAAAATAGATGGAGCTTATCAAACTTATGAAGGATCTCCTATATCTAAAGGAGAATTTCAATATAATCTATGGGGTATCAAAGATGAAGAACTAAGTGGTCGTTGGAATTGGGCTAAGCTTCGTAAGCAAGTGCTTAAAAACGGGGTTAGGAACTCATTATTAGTAGCACCAATGCCTACAGCTTCTACTTCTCAGATTTTAGGAAATAACGAAGCATTTGAACCATATACAAGTAATATCTATACTAGACGAGTACTGTCAGGAGAATTTATTGTAGTAAATAAACATCTATTAGAAGATTTAGTAAAATTAGGATTGTGGAATGATACACTTAAGGATGCTATTATGCGTGCTAATGGATCTATTCAGAATATAGATATTATCCCTCAGGAGTTAAAAGAACTCTATAAAACTGTTTGGGAGTTGAGTATGAAAGATGTTATAGATATGTCTCGTCACAGAGGATATTTTATAGATCAATCTCAGTCATTAAACCTGTTTATGGAAGGAGCAACAATGTCAAAACTAACCTCTATGCATTTCTATGCTTGGAAGAGTGGATTAAAAACAGGGATGTATTACCTGAGAACGAAGTCTGCAGTAGATGCGATTAAGTTTACACTAAAGAGTGAAAAAACAGAAATACCACAACCAGAAAAAGTAGCAGTAGCTGCAGCGCAGGTAATGGAAGCGCAGGGATCGACTAAAGTAATTTCAAAAGAAGAGCCTGTTGCTGTAGAAAACACAGCACTTACTCCAGAAGAACTTCGTGCAATTATAGAACAATCCAAGGCCGCAGAAGGTGATGATTGTTTAATGTGTGGATCATAAGCTGTTCTACAAGAGTATTTAATCAGATAGATATATCATTATATATAGTAAAAGGGAAGTTTTCTTATAAAGATACTTCCCTTTTTTGTTATTTTTGGGCGAATCCTCGATAGTAAATCGAGGTTGGGCTATCCACTGTATCTTTTTATAGATCATTTTTAGACAGTTAAAAATGATCTATAAAAAAGATGCCGTTACTATCCCTTTCGCAAAAGCAAGTATACATATGATGAACTGGGAACAACTCCTATCTTTAAAACGACAGGGAGATAGAAATAAAAGATTACGTAAAGAGCAGGATGAAACCAGGCTAGGTTTTGAGGTAGACTATGATCGTATTATTTTTTCTTCTGCTTTTAGAAGTTTACAAGATAAGACACAAGTAATACCATTATCCAAAACCAGTTTTGTACATACCCGATTAACGCATAGTTTAGAAGTGTCTGTTGTAGGACGCTCTCTAGGACGAGTAGTAGGAAAAAGAATACTAGAAAAACACCCCCATCTTACGGCTGTTCATGGATATAGGTTTAATGATTTTGGAGCTATAGTAGCCGCCGCCGCATTAGCACATGATATAGGTAACCCGCCTTTTGGGCATTCTGGAGAAAAAGCGATAGGAGAATATTTTAAAACAGGAAGCGGAACTAGGTATAAAAACCAGCTGACTCCAAAACAATATCAAGACTTAATAGATTTTGAAGGAAATGCTAATGGATTTAAAATCCTTACCGAATCTAAAAAAGGAATTGAAGGAGGTCTTAGACTATCATATGCTACATTAGGAGCTTTTATGAAATACCCTAAAGAATCTTTGCCTAAAAAACCAACAAAACATATTGCGCATAAAAAGTTTGGATACTTTCAGAATGAGACCTCTTTTTTTAAAGAAGTAGCAGAAGAAATGGGATTATTGGCACATAGTATAGGAGATGAGTTTACTTATAGCCGCCATCCATTAACCTTTTTAGTAGAAGCAGCAGATGATATTTGCTATACAATTATAGATTTTGAAGATGGAATTAATTTAGGATTGATAGAAGAAGAATATGCCCTAGAATACTTGATAAAACTAGTAAAAGACACAATCAATACCTCAAAATATAATCAGTTGATTACTACAGCAGATCGATTGAGTTATCTTAGAGCTTTAGCTATTAATACTTTGATAGGAGAAGCAGCAACTATTTTTGTAGAGAATGAAGAACAAATCTTATCAGGAACCTTTGATGTTGCTTTAATAGATAAAAGTAAGTACGAAGCTCAGATCAATGATATTATAAAGATTAGTATCGATAAAATATATCAAAGTAAGGAGGTAACCGAAAAAGAGATTGCAGGATATGAGATTCTTGCCACACTTCTAGATCGATACTGCGTAGCAGCAGATAATTTTAATCAAGATCAAAGCTCCAATTATGATAAGCTTATTCTTAGAGCAGAAGGAGCTAATTTTGATTATAAAAATGAAGACCTCTATACACGTCTTATTGGGATTAGCAATTATATAGCCAGTTTAACTGATGGTAATGCATTACTGAAATTTCAGAAAATACGAGGATTTGGGATATAAAAAATATCTATTTTAAACCATAAATTATGGACTAGAACTTTGTTAAGAAGTTTAGAAATGCAATAAAATATAGGAATAGGTTTTTCAGTAGTTTCAAGATGTAATAGTTTTTAGGTACTCTGCTATTTTTTCACTAGAAATTTCACAAATTTCATATAATTCATCAACAGTACCATGGTGAATAAATTGATCAGGAATACCTAGTGTAATAACTTTGTTTTTGTAACCATTTAGGTTTGCATACTCCAAAATAGTACTACCCAATCCACCTTTTATAACACCATCTTCTACTGTGATAATGGTTTTGTATTGTAGTAATATTGTTTTCAAAAGATGCATATCCAGCGGTTTTATAAAGCAAAAATGGTAATGTCCTATTTCTTGTTCTGTTTTTTCTAATGCTTTGGTAACATGATGTGCAATAGTACCAGTGGAGAGTATTGCAATATCAGAACCAGATTGTAATTGTATAGCTTTTCCTATCTCTAGCTGTTGCATAGGAACTTCCCAATCGATAATATGCCCTCTCCCTCTAGGGTATCGTATTGCAATAGGGTGCTCTAATCCTAAAGAAGCAGTATATAGTAGGTGTCTCAATTCAATCTCATTGATTGGAGCTGCAACAATCATATTAGGGATGCAATTAAGATATGCGATATCAAAAACCCCATGATGTGTAGCACCATCAGCGCCTACTAAACCAGCACGATCAATACAAAAAATTACAGGAAGATTCTGCAAGGCTACATCATGGATTACTTGATCGTAAGCACGTTGTAGGAAAGTAGAGTAAATTGTACAAAAAGGGATTAGTCCCTGTGTAGCCATTCCTGCTGCCAGTGTAACCGCATGTTGCTCTGCAATACCTACATCAAAAGCCCGATCTGGCATTTCTGCCATCATATATTTTAGAGAACTCCCAGTAGGCATGGCAGGAGTAATACCCACAATCTTTTGATTATTTCTGGCAAGTTCTAAAATAGTATACCCAAACACATCCTGAAACTTAGGCGGTAATCCCGAATTATCCTTGGCAATTAAGTTCCCTGTTGTAGCATCAAATTTACCAGGAGCATGGTATTTTACCTGATTTTCTTCAGCTTGTTTTAACCCTTTTCCTTTGGTTGTGATGATATGTAAGAGCTTAGGGCCTTTTATAGATTTTAATTTTTCTAAAGTTTTAAGTAATACAGGTAGATTATGACCATCAATAGGTCCAAAATAATTAAAATTTAATGCCTCGATGATATTATTAGTTCTAGGTTTTACTCCAACTTTGGCTTTAGTAAGATATTCTTTTAATGCACCAACACTAGGATCGATTCCTATAGCATTGTCATTAAGGATTACAAGCATATTTGTATCAGTAACACCAGCATGATTAAGACCTTCAAAAGCCATTCCACTAGCTATAGATGCATCTCCAATCACAGCAATATGTTGTTTTGTGATGTCTCCTTTTAATTTAGAAGCGATTGCCATTCCTAATATAGCAGAGATAGATGTTGAAGAATGTCCAACCCCAAAAGTATCATAATCACTTTCACTGCGTTTTGGAAATCCACTGATTCCTCCTAATTGGCGATTGGTATGAAATATATCTTTTCTTCCAGTAAGTATTTTATGAGGATAGGCTTGATGTCCAACATCCCAGATGAGAAGATCATTAGGAGTGTCAAATATATAATGAAGTGCAATAGTGAGTTCAATAACCCCTAGACTAGCTCCAAGATGTCCTTCTTTAGTAGCAACAATAGTAATCACAAAATCCCGTAATTCTTTTGCCAGTTGTGGTAATTGATCAGGAGAAAATTTACGAAGATCCGATGGATACTCAATATGTGATAGAAGAGATTGTTGCATACCACAAAAATACTATTTTTATGAGGATTCTATAAACAGAGGATACTTTTGAATCTATTCTATTTTATATGAAGTAAATACGTTATTTACTCGATAGAATTTATTAGAGTTAAGGAGTTCATGAATAATGTTTTTAAACTCAATGATTATGATATATAAAAGAGTTTATGCCTTGATTTTAAACAGCTTTATTCATTTAACATAAGCATAAAGGCTAATCAAATTCTTTAGCTATCTTTGTGGGCGTTTATAAAAGGGATCATTAAATTAAATCGGTGTATGCAGTTTCATATTTCAAACGAGCTTATCCAACAAGTAAAGCACCTCATTATAGCAAAAGATGATAATTCTCTGCGGGGTATGCTTAGTGAAATACATTATGCAGATGTAGCCGAAATTATTAGTGAACTTAACTTATCTCAGGCAACATATCTTATCAAATTATTAGATAGCGAAAAGACCTCAGAGGCTCTTATGGAGTTGGAAGAAGATTTTCGTGAACGTATTCTTGAAAATTTATCAGTAAAAGAGATTGCTGAAGAGTTAGAAGAAATGGATAGTGATGATGCAGCTGATGTTGTAGCAGAACTCCCTGAGGATCGTGCAGAAGAAGTGATTGCTCAGATAGAGGATGAGCAACATGTCGAAGATATAAAAGAATTACTTTCTTATGCAGAAGATACCGCAGGAGGGCTGATGGCTAAGGAATTAGTAAAGGTTAAGGAGACTTGGACTGTAGCTGGTTGTGTAAAAGAAATGCGAAGACAGGCAGAAAATGTAACTCGGGTGCATTCTATTTATGTTATTGATAAGGAAAGAAGACTTAAAGGAAGATTATCATTAAAAGATTTGTTAACAGCATCTGCTAAAGCTCATATTAGTGAAATCTATATTCCTAAAGTAGATTACGTAGATGTGGATACAGAAGGAGAAGAAGTGGCACGTATTATGCAAAAGTATGATCTAGAAGCAATACCAGTTATAGATCATAGTGGGGTATTAGTTGGGCGGGTAACGATAGATGATATGGTAGACTTTATTAAAGATGAAGCCGAAAAAGATTATCAACTCGCAGCAGGGATCTCTCAGGATGTAGAAGCAGATGATAATGTATGGGAACTAACCAGAGCACGATTACCATGGCTGATTTTAGGCCTTTTTGGAGGATTAGGAAGTGTGTTTATTATGCAGGGTTTTGAAGAGGTAATGAGTAATCCCAGAATTAGAGACTTGTTTTTTTATACTCCATTGATTGCTGCAATGGCAGGTAATGTAGGTGTTCAGTCTTCTGCAATTATTGTACAAGGATTAGCAAATAATGTTGTAAAAGGAAGCTTATTAAATCGATTATTAAAAGAAGTAAGCCTTAGTTTAATAAATGGAGTTGCATTAGCAATGTTGATTCTTATTTTTGGGTTTATAATGGGGTATGAGATTTCATTCAGTCTAACTATAGCTGCTGCCCTTATGAGCGTGATTATAGTAGCAGCTCTAATTGGTACTTTTGTTCCAATCATTTTAGATAAAAAAGGTATCGATCCTGCGATTGCAACAGGACCTTTTATTACTACAAGTAATGATATTTTTGGGATTTTCTTATTCTTTTATATTGCACAACTTATTTTAGGATTTTAGTGATATGATCATCTTTTTGATGAAAAAAATAGTTGTAGCTTTATTTGTTAATTATAATACTTATGAAACCTGAAGTTTTTGAAGATCAATTCACCGTTCCAGAATCTGCAATTGATGATATGAATCATGTAAATAATGTAGTATATCTACAGTGGGTACAGGATATTGCTATAAAACATTGGAAGTTTAAGACTGATGATATTATAAGAAATAAATATGTTTGGGTTGCACTTAGTCATCATATCGAATATCACTATCCGGCTTTAGAGAATGATACGATTATCATCCAGACTTGGATAGAGGAGTGTAAAGGTGTTAAAACGGAGCGACACACTAAAATAATAAATAAGACTACTCAAAAAGTATTGGTTACTGCAACAACAATGTGGTGCTTGTTATATAAAGAAACGTTAAGACCTACTAAGATTACAGATGAAATAAGTACCTTGTTTTATTGAATATTTAATTTTTATGGAAGCAATTAATATAAATGAAAAATTATCAAAATTTGATAAACAATGGCATCCGCACCGTATTGCTACAGTAGATGATAATCAAGTATACTTAGCTAAATTTTGTGGTGATTTTATTTGGCATAAACATGATGATGAAGATGAATTGTTTCAGGTGCTAAAAGGCACGCTGTACATGAAATTTAGAGATGAAACAATATCTGTTAAACCGGGTGAACTTATCGTTGTTCCTAAGGGAGTTGAACATTGTCCTTTTACCAAGAATAATGAAGAAGTGCATGTATTGCTTTTTGAAAAACAAAGCGCTAAGCATACAGGAGAACTGCAAACCGAACGAACGGTTGATAAATATGTAGATATATAGATTAATATATATAGAATGATTAGGCGAAAAACTTGATTTTTAATTCGATACAATTTAGTGGTATTTAAAAACTAACTCTAAAACTAATATTAGGAGTTACTCCTAGAGAATATCTATTGATTTCTCTTAATTCGTAAGATATACTATTATCTATATTTGTTATTTCATATACTGCATAACTACGGTTTAATATATTTTTTCTCTTATAAATGTTTAGTAAAGAAAATCCTATACGACTTTTAACTCTGTCATTTTTTGCAGACCAGTTAAAATCATATACAACAGAAAAGTCTAATCTATGATAATCAGGTAGTTTCATTGTATTAGTAGATTCATAGTCAATTATAATTTCATCCTCTTCGATAGAAAACCCTGTAGCAGTAGTAAATGGAATTCCTGTATGGTATTTCCATCCTAATGAAAACTGAATTTTTTTCCATTGATACGCATGCGACCAAGAAATAGAATGTGTAATATTATTATTTCCTTTAAAAGTTTTACTTTGATTAAGTGTGTCAAACATAAATTCTGTATCAGAAAATGAATATCCGAATGCTGTTGAATATTTTCTGATTTTCTTTTTGATTAAAAGATCAATCCCTTTAGATATACTCTCTCCTTCATAAAACAAATTAGAATCAGACGATTCAAAACCTCGAGTTATAGAAGTGAGTCCTATTGTTTTTCTATAATAAGTATCTGTCTCTATATCCAAGTTTTTTGAATGAAATAACCCTCCTGCTGTATATTGATGACTTCTTAATAAAGGTATTTCTTGTTCTTTAGCTAAAAGCCATACTTGATTCTCTAAGCCAAAACTGAAGGTAGAAAATTCAATAATTTGGCTAATAGATTGATTTTTGATTTCTACCGATCCATTGACTCTAAAATAGTTGCCTAATTTTCTTTCTATATAAAGTCTTGGTTCGATAAAAACAGATTGTAATCCAGAGTAATATGTCCCCCTTGCACCAAAGTTAATAAGCCATGTTTTAGGAGTGCTGTATTCTAATTGAGAATATAGACTATGAGTGGGATAGCCCTGAGTATCCAGAAAAATATCGTCGTTGTTTTCTATATAGTAAGAAACATTATTAGTATATAATTGATACCCATTAGAAAAAGTGATGTGAGGAACGATATCCCAGTTAGAATGAAATAATAATCCATGTTCTTTAATTGTATTCTTTTTTACAACAGTTAGGTCTTGATTAGTAAAAAGATATCTTCCATTATATTTTAAATCATATTCAGAGAATGATAATTGCATTTCGGAAGAGAATCGAGAATTCCATTTACGATTCCATTTGATATTTGTTCCAAAATTTTTGATAGCTAATTCATCACTAGAAATATCAGCAAAATCGACATCTTTAAAAGAGTAATTAAGTTTATTTCGGGTAAATAAATTAGATATGGAGATATTATCTTTCTCAGAAAGATTTGTAATTAATTTTAAAGTTGCATCAGTAAAGTAAAATAGCTCTTTACTTTCTATAAATCGAGGGTCAAAATTAGATAGGTTCTCGGTAATACTTGTGTTCTGAAAAGATCTTTCAGAATATGTATTGATTGTTGGCGTTTCAATAACATCTGTTATTGATCTTCTGGTAGATAAAAAAATAGCTGTTTTTTCAGAAAGGGGTAGTTTTAAGTAGGCATCTGCATGGGTCATATTAACTCCTATTCCACCAGATATCTCTTTTGGAACCTTTTGATCTGTTTTGATATCAATAACTCCAGATACTCGATCTCCATAGATAGGTTGAGTTCCATTTTTATAAATCGTAATGTCTTCTGTTATATAAGGATTAAAAGCAGATATTAACCCAAAAAAATGATCAGAATTATACATTTTAATACCGTCCCATAAAATTAAGTTTTGATCAGGAGTACCTCCTCTTATATATATTCCAGAAGCAGTTTCCTGTGGGCTTTCTATACCAGGTAGAAGCTGGATGCTCTGTAAAATATCGGGTTCTGATAAGCCAGAAATAATACTTTGATCATTAGGTCTAATTTTAATTGATCCGTCTCGGTTTTTTACGATTCCCGAAGTTAAATATTCTTTTATGACTAATTCATTTAGCACAAATCCTTCTGGGTTTAATGTATAAGTATCACATTTTTTTTTAACCAGATTCTTGATAGGAAAAGAAATTGTTTTGTATCCTAGATAAGAAATTGTTATAGTATCTGATATGCTGTTTTCTATTAATACAAAAGAGCCGTTCTCATCAGATAGAGTGCCTGTCTTTTTTATTTTATTAATGATGCTAGCTCCTTCGATAATATTAGATTTGTCATCTATTAAATAGCCACAAATAGAAATTTTATCATCAAAATTTACTACATAATAGCGATCATCAATTTGTTTAAAATGGATAGCATATCGATCTGATAATATAGTTATGATTTCCTTTAGAGAAACAGCATCCTTTTCTATTGATATAGATAGTTCTTTAAATGATGTAGTGTTGTATGAGAATTTTATATCAAATAATAACTCTAACTCATTTAGAAAATTATCTAATGAGAAATTGGTATAATGAATGTTTTCTTTTTTTTTCTGAGCGTTAACGCTCAGAAAAAAAAAGAAAACAAGTAGTAGTAATACGTATTTCATTTATTTTACAGATAATTCTATTGTATTTTTATCGGTAAAATTAAATTTAATATTCATAGCATCAAAAATAGTTTGTAAAGCATTTTTTAAATTAGTATGTGTAAACCCTCCACTATATCGCTGATTGGTATCGATATACTGACTATTAATAGTAATCTGATATTGATTTTCTAGAGCAGTAATCACTTGTTCTAAAGGAGTATTGGTAAAACTACTCTCTCCAATAGTCCAAGAAGGAACAGTATCATTTAGTTTCCATTCTTCAAAAGAAGAATTGATATTTCTTACAGCTTCTCCTTTGGTAATTATTTTTGAAATAGTAGTATTTGCTACTTTAACTTTTCCTTCATAACAAATTACTTCAAAAAAATCATGATTGGCATTAACATTAAACTGAGTGCCTAATACAGAGACAGTTCTATCTTTTGATTTTACAGAAAACGTACTTCCTTTCTTTACCTTAAAGAAGGCCTCTCCTTCTAAAAATACAGTTCGTTCAGAATTTTTCCAATTACTTTTTTTATAATACAATTTTGATTTAGCATTAAGTATTGTTTCAGAACCATCAGGAAGTATTATAGTAAGCTGTTCACCAAACCCTGATTGGTAAGTAGTATTCTGATTAAAAAAGAAAGTAGACCCTATGATTAGTGCAATACTTGCAGCAACAGCATATAGCCATTTAGGAATCATAGGGATTACTTTTTTATTTTTAATTACATCTTCATGGATACGCTCAAAAAGTCGTTCATTGTCAACTTTAGGTACATCTAGTAATTTTGTTCCTTCCAGAATAGTTTCATATAAGATGTAGTCCTTAGACTGTCTAAAAGTATTCATTTCTTGTTCTGATAATTCTCCACTAGCCCATTTGGCTAAAAAATCATCTGTATTATTTAAATCTTCCATTTTGGTTTTATATTATATTGCTCGCCCTAATTTTTCTCTTAATTCTAGTAATGCTAAATGCATTCTTCGTTCTACTGCTTTTTGTGTCAATCCTATAATTTCTGCAATTTCCTTATAGGTTTTTTTGTCTTTTCTACTTAGTAAGAAAACTTCTCGTTGTTTTTGAGGAAGCTCAGCAATACTATGTTGTAATTTTATCATAAACTCTTTTTCTTCTAATAAAAAATGAGGGCTATACTCATATTGTATAGAAGAAAAGCTTTGCTGATTATATTTTAAAATTACTTTTTTATGATTTAACTCATTAAAAAAAGCATTTTGAGCTACTTTCATTAAAAAAGACTTCGCTTTTTCAAAAAGTACTTTTCTGCAATTTTTCCAAAGTTTTACAAATGCATCCTGAGTGATATCTTCTGCTTGTTTAAGATCTCCACATTTATAGTAAATGAAATTAGTAATTACTTCAGAATGGTTATCAAAAATTATTTTAAAAGTTTTTTCATCACAAATAGATTTTTGTTTTTCAGTCATCATATGAGAGCTTACATTTTTTAAACTAAGATATTTAAATAAATTTAAATAATATTTTTTTAATTTATTGTTTTACAGTGTCTTAATGTTGAAAAGCTAAAGCCATTTCTATACTAAGATAGTATTCATTTTTTAATCTTTTTTAGGGGTACTATATCCATTTGTAATAACAACAGTAAAGAAGCCATTTACCCTATATTTTTTCTAAAAAATATTTAAATGATATTAAAAAAAAGAAAATAAATAATAGGGTGTTTGCTAAACAACTTGTTGTTTGTGAAAAAAGAATTGGATATGAGTATAACGAAAAAGCTAAGGATATTAAATTGTGTAATAATCATTTTTTTAGGGATTGTAATGATTTCTATTCAATCATGTAAAAAAGATGATGATGCAATTATACCTGTATCAGAGCAAAACACGGATGTAGATGGAGGTATAGTTAAAAAAGAAGAAAAATTTATAACTCTATATAAAGTTGATGGAGATCATATTATAAAAGAAAAAGATTTTAAAGTAAAAGGGAAATTTTTAGAGTTCCAAAAAGATACTAAAAAGCATCAACAGGTATGGAATTTGGTAAAAAAGATTGTTCCAATAGAGTATAGATCTAAGATGAGCGAGTTTATGATTTATTTTGGTAATGGCGATAGTGCAGGGTATGTAGTGTCCAATAGCAATGATTTATCAAAATGGCAAATGGGGATAGCTGTAGATGATGCTTATTATAATGGAATCTTTGACAGTGGTGGTGAAATAACATATACTATTATACACGAATTAGGACATATTATTACCCTAGAAAAAGCACAGGTAAACTCTACTATATCAGAAGATGAGTGTACTAATTTTTTTACAGGAGAAGGGTGTTCAAGAAAAAAATCTAACATCAATATATTATATCAAAATCATTGGGCAGATATATGGGGAGAATTCAAAGGTTCGAATAGTGAAACTGCAAAAATGAATTTTTATAATAAATATAAAGAACGATATGTGACCCCGTATGCATCTACCAATCCAGGAGAAGATATAGCAGAAGTCTTTACTGAGTTTGTAATCAGATCAGGGGGAGTAAAAGTAAACGTAAATAATAGAGTAGAGCAAAAAATAAAGATAATGTATGATGATAAAGAAATGATAAAATTTAGAAATCATATTAGAAAGAATATTACAAAAAAGAGTAAGAGATCTTTATCAGTTTTAGGAACATTAAAAAACACACATGTTTTTGCAAATAGAAATAAAAAAAGCTGCCTTTCTCATGGAGATTAAGTTTATAAAAAGTTTATAACTAGTAAAATACTCGTTTAGAAATCATAAAATATGAACATATGAAATATTTAATAATAGTATGTATATTATTAAACACTTCTTGTAAATGTAAACAAGCCTCTAAGACTACTTCTTTAAAAGATGACGTTCTGGTGTATTATTCAAAAAGCTCTTGTCGCACGACTTGTCCGGTTTATGATTTATGGATTTATGAAGATGGTTCCATGTCTTATTCAGGGATAGATAATGTAGCTATTAAAGGAATTGTTAAAAGTAGATTGAATGCAGAAGAGCTTATGGAATTAAAAACAATGTTATATAAAGAACCCTATAAGAAACTACCCTTTAAAAGGGTATTAGATAAATCAATAACTACCTTACAATTTAGTAAAGGAATATATAAATATTATTCTATAGAGGTTAATGATTTTGTAAAAAAAATTGATGCAAAAATAGCGCGCATATTAGATAAGATTATATCAGATCATACATATTATGATAAAAATTAAATAGCCTTAAAATGAGTACCTAGTTTGTAAATTTATTTAGTGCCATATTCATTTTTAGGATAGTATACATTTTAGCAAATAGTGAAAATTAAGTGACAGATATATAAGATTTGATTGATAACAAATTGTCCTTAATGTCCCCCATTCTCTATTTGTAAGCCCGATAAGTTAACTTATCGGGTTTTTTTATAGTATTGATTTATAAAAACTATTTTTTCACTGAATACGGTGTATTTAGAGATTAATTATAGTATTATTTTTGAGTAGTAAATATATTTTAAGTCATATAAGAAGCATTAGCGCTTTAGTAATATAGATAATTAGGAGATTAGTAGTTGCTTTAATAAGAGGAGCTTATAAGAAGAAGCGTATTACGGTTTAACAATAATTTATCATATATTACTAAATATAAAGGCGTATTTTTTCGTTCTTTTATGATCGATATTTTACACGCTAACCAATACAATACTATGGCATTACAAACCAATACACAGATTTTTATAGGAGGCAAGCTTATTAAGACTTTTAAAGAGTTTACTCTAGAGCAAAATATAGATGCACATCATTCTTTCAAACTAATATGTCGTATGGATGCTTTAGAAGCATTGATAGGAGAATTAGCTTCAGAAACACGAAACTTTCTTGGAGAAACATTAATAATACAAGTCTCTTCTATTGTTAATTTGTCTAGATATAAGCAGCTAGAGTTTAAAGGAGTTGTAACTAATGTTAATAATCTAAAAGGATTTCATGCACAAGATGGTGATATCGTTGTAATCCAGGGATATAGTTGTAGTATCATTACAGATGATGGACCACATTATGAGTCTCATAGTGATATCAATCTTACAGAGATTTTAGAAAAAAACTTTCAGGGATATGATCGATCAAAATTAGAGACTAAATTTACTCCTAATTATTCTGATACGATACATTATAGTGTACAAGCTAATGAAAGCTCTTTTAGATATGCCAGTCGATTAGCAGCACAATATGGGCAATGGTTTTATTATGATGGAAAAGCATTAGTTTTTGGAACCCCAGAGAATAACGACCCTATCCCTCTTATATATGGTCATGACTTGCAGCAATTCTCGATGAATTTAAAACCTTCATCCAATCATTATAACTATTTTACGAATGATTACCTTATAGATGAACACTATAATGCAGCTACATCACAAGTAAACTCTGATCTAAACGGGTTTAATAGTTTTGTAAGTAAAAAAAGTACTGAGATTTTTGCCAAAGAGACAAATGTTTATGTAAACTCTTATAATGATCCAAACCTGAGACGACGATTAGACTCTCATGTAGAACAACAAAAAAAAGCTACAGATATCAAACAAGTGGTTATTGCAGGAGTTAGTGACAATCCAGGAGTATGTATAGGAGGAACAATTGCCATTAGAGGAGATGCAACAGACTATGGAGTTTATAGAGTTATTAAAGTAATCCATACCAATACAGAGAATGGAGAATATCAAAATAAATTTGAAGCCGTAACTGCAGAAGGTAATATATATCCTAATGCCAATATACATGCATATCCAAAAAGTGATACACAAGTAGCAACTGTAGTAGAAAACTCAGACCCTAATTCAATGGGTAGAATTAGAGTACAATTTCCTTGGCAAAAACCTATGGGTGGGATGACACCATGGATACGAATAGTTACCCCACATGCAGGAGGAGAGAAAGGATTTCATTTTATCCCAGAGCTAGGAGAAGAGGTTTTAGTAGGATTTGAAAATGGAAATGCAGAGCATCCATATGTACTAGGAGCTTTATACAATGGTACTAAAAAACCAAGTAATTGGAGAACACAAAACAATGATATCAAGGCAATTCGTACCAGAAGTGGACATACATTAGAGTTTAATGATATTCGTAATTCCGAAAGAATCACCATAACCGATAAAAAAGGAAATCATATCGTTATAGATACCGCAGGAGAAACCATAAGTATCAATGCATTAAAAGACATTAATATCACTGCAGGAGAAAATATTACCATGACAGCCGGTAAAAATATTAATATCAGTGCAGGAGAAATGATGGCTCAGGGAGCAGGAGAAAATATCTCTATAGTAGCTAATAAAGATATGTTATTAAGCGCCTCTGGAGATATGAGAGAAACATCAAATAATCGTCAAGATATTATCGACACTAATTTTAGTAGGCAATCCAATATCTCTGATGAGTATGCAAAAGAAATATCACTCTTTAGTGCAGAAGAAAATATGACCATGCAGAGTACTAAGTCAGTACGGATAAATAGTTCAGAAAAAAGTAAATTATTTTAGAGATGGCGATAACAAGACAAGCAAACAACTACACCATAAGAGTAGAAAATAAATACGAGGCAGTTGTAGGAGGTACGTTATATAAAAATGCAAATCGTATGATTGTAGAAGCCTCAGAAGGAGATCTTAATCTAATTAGTAACAAAAAAGTGATTAGTAATGGCGGCTGCTAGAGTAGTATTTGGAGAAATAGAAACTATTGAGAGAGAAGAAGAGGTTAAAACAGAAACATACTTAGTATTATATGGTAGTGGGTATTTAGCCCCAGGATATTCAGGGCATAATGCAGGAGATGCTTTTAAGCTAGTTGCAGAAGGCAGGAATGAGGTTAATAAAGCACAATATACTGATGGCAACTTCGAAGTTCTTTTTTGCCCTACAGATAAAGATTTTTTTAATAAAATAAAATCTAGGACAGAAATCAAAAGATTAGACATCTACTCTCATGCATGGCAACATGGAATAAACTTAGGAGGATTTACAGGTAAGCGTACCATTGATGGGGTAGAATATGATGGAGATACTATTAATTGGTTAGACGAGGTTCAGGATGGAGGAAGAGACCTCAGAAGAGTAGAAATTCATGAAAATGTATATATCCCAGCAAGTACTCAAACAACAGAACTAACGGAGCTAGCAATAACCTCATTCGCAGATGGATGTGAAATCTATTTTTGGGGATGTAATGCAGGTGGGCAATTAACATCTTCTGGAGATCATGTATTAAGTAATCAACCTTATATGGAAGATCCAAAAGGCTCCTTTGCTCAGGAATTTGCAGAAACAGTAGGGAAAGGAAACGTATACGCCTTAGTAGGTAAAGGAACTGGTGCTGGATCAATGTTTAAAACAGATAAGAATGGAGAAAATGTTTACACAGATGGAGAGATGCTACCAGCAAATATAGCTTTGAACCATAATAATATTAATACCGTTACTCTTAATGCAATGGATTATATGAAAAAATTCCCACTATGAGAAGTACATTAATACTTAGTCTTATATTCTTTAGTTTTTTAAACTGTAAAAGTCAGAATCAAAAAAAAATAACAGAAAACCTAATAGAAAATAATAAAACCCTTCTAGACAGTATAGAACATTTTTCAATGCTACCAATACAATTCAATGAGCAATACAGAGGGAGTAAAGTAGCCGTAAAAAATAAAGATTATATGGAGAGGTGTTTGGATTTTGTAACCCTAAAACATATCCCAGATTTGGTAGAGATGTTAAAAGATACGACCACTACATCCATTACCTATGCAGGAGAAGTACCTCTAAGAAAAGGAGATATAGCCCTAAATATATTACAAGTTGTAGACAATACACTACCGATACAACAAATGATGTACACTACATTTAGAACGTCAGAAAAGGTAAGTTTTCAAGAATTTAAAAGAAAAAATATACATGGAGTAGATAATGTTTTTATATCCATGCTATTTAATAAATCAAACCATGCACATGTCAATTATCCAAACAGAGTACGGTTATATAACGCGATAAAAAAACAATATAAAATTTCTGAAAAATAGAATATAAAAACCCTTGAAACCTAAAAAAATCATACCACATCTAATCTTACTACTAGTAATAGTCGTAGAGCTTAATGGACAGCAGTCATCCACTATCGATTTTTTTAAAAATGAGGGATTTGATAAAGCAGTTATCTCTTATTATTACGTACAGGATAAAACTGCTAGTGTGCCCAATTCTTTATTATTTGACAAATTAGAAATACAACAAGAAAAAAAAACGATACATAAAAAAGTTGGAGAGTACACATTAACGAAAAACGAAATCAGTAAACTGTTTAAAAAACTTCATAAAAAAATAGATGCAACGCACGCATTAGATACCAATACTGATATAGAAATTAATTTTTATACTAATACTATAGTGGTACAGCATATTACAATTAGTATGAGTACAGGTAATCTAAAACTTAAAAAAGAAAACTGTGAGAAAAAAACAGATCAAAATGTAACAATAGACCCGTGCTTGTTTTTAGGAAAAATGACCCCAGAGTTTGAGACATATATAAAGCGATTATTAAAGAAACGAAATACTAACAGAGATTTATAATATGAGCTTATTAAAAAAAATAATATTACCCATTATACTCGTGTTAACACTATCCTTTTGTGTAGACCAAAAAAAGAGTACAATTAAGAATAAAAACTTGTTAACCATAGATGCTAATAAGAATCTTGTTTTTAAAATTCCAAACTATACGAAACTATCTAATACACAAGATGGATATTATATAAAAGAGGATTCTGTTTTTTACACACATATTAATGAATCATCATTAGATAACAGTGGTAAAAAGCTAGCAGAAGTAATAGATCAAAAAACCTTTGATGTACTTTATAATACAGAAGAAAGCAAAGCGAAGATTAAAAACGAGTATTATATCACTAATCCACTTAATAATTATTTTAGAGACAAGAATCATATATACATATATCAATACATGCATTCTTCTAAACCTAAGTTGTTTAAAGCAGGAGATATCACTGAATGTAAGATTCTAGGAGGAGCCTATATACAGGTAGGTGATACTATATATTGGAGGGGAGAAAAATTACACGATATTGATATAGCAACCTTTAGAACAACGAATGTGATAGGAGCTAAATCAGAATGGGAAACCACCATAGGAATAGATAAAAACCACCTATATAGTGGTAACACTATAATGACATATAAAAATTTTAAAAATCATTATATATGGCAAAATGAAGAAGATATTGCGAAACACTATTTTTCACCAAAATCGTAAAAACCATTGACAGGAATATATCGCACATATAAAATTAAAAGAGGAGATACCCTTCAATCCATTGCCAAAGTCAATGAATTAGATGTAGAGGAGTTACAACAGTACCATAATAAGAGAACAGAAATATACCAACATATTATAACCACCCGTATACCAGAATTTTTACAAGAGATCGTATTACCACCAGAAGGATATGGACTCCGAGACGGTAAAGAAATATGGCTCGACACCGATGAGCCAGAACCACAAACTATAAAAACTAGGTACTACGGCAAGCTTAATAGAGAAATCCCAACAGAAGATATTACCTATGGAGTACTAAAAACAATACAATCAGGAACTACAGAAACCACCATAAAATATAAAATAAGCATTCGATACTATCCAGAAAATAACAAAAAGTATAACTACCTATCCATAGACAAAATATCCCAAACCTTTATCAATGATAAAGCCCCTAATCTAGTAGCAGATGAAATGGCAGTAGCCTGTACAGAAGTACTATATCCATTAGTACTAAAAATTGATACCAATGGGCTACTATTAGATATTCAAAACCATAAAGCGATATTAAAAAGGTGGAAAACACATAAAAAAGCCCAATTAGACTATTATAAAGGTTCTGTCTCCCAAAAATACGTTGAACTCTTTGAGCAAACCCTAAGCGACAAAAACCTATTGTTTTATTATTTAAAAAACGATTGGTTTTACAGCATATACTTTAATAACATATACACCAGTTATAATGATCATTTCGAGTTAAACAATACAGTAGACTTTCCGGTGATACCCAATACTAAATCTGTAGAATATACCGTAGATAAACAAGTCCATAGATTTATAAAAAATGACCGAATAAAAATAGAAATTGATGGTAAGTGTACCGATCCCAGAAGCAAATCAGAATTAAAAAACCAGATAGACTTCCCATCTAGTATAGTAAAAAGCAGTACCCCAGTAAAAGGAATTTATAGAGCCGTATACTTCTTATCTCCGCAGGGTAATACGATACAATCCGCATATATGAGTTGTAACCTAGCATTAGACACCCCAAAAACAGCATCGATATCCATTTCAGAAATCGATGATATTGTAGAAACCAAACGTCATCCAAAACTCATTACAGGAGACGAAGAAGAAACAGAAACAAAGAAAAAATCATTTTGGAAAACATTGTTTTCATAAAAAAATAAGATTATGAGCGAAAAACACATAGTAGTACAAGGGGCGCTCTGCAAGTGCCAGCATGGGTTTGCACCAGATAAATTAAAAGTAAGCTCACATACCAATGAATATGCCAATGATAAAGACGGAAGCCAAAAACTAATCGCTACAACATTAGAGATCGGACAACCCTTCGAGGCAAAAACCTTTGGACAATGTAAGTTACAACCAATGGGAAGCAGTTATAAACCCTGCCAACCAATGATTACAGAATGGCAAGGAGCCTATGAAGATGCCATACTAAAAAACGGAGGAAATATACTCATAGAAGACAGCAAAGCCACCTGTGCTATTGCAGGATCACCCTGTGTAGAAATCACTAATCACGGGCAGATTGCAGAACCAGGACAGCAAAATATGAGCAATGCCGATGAGGATACACAAGCACAGTTAAACCCTATGGTAAATACGAATGATATGAGTACTACAGCCCCTGCTGATAGTGGTATAATAGAATCTGTTAAATAACAAACAATGGCAAAAGGCGTAAAAACAATACAAATGACCAAAGGGTTGTATTACTCCATGACAACCACTAATGTAACCATCAAACCAGATCAAGAAGTACAGTTCGAGGTATTAGAATGGCTACCCAATACTACAGAAGAAGAAAAACAAGAAAACATCTATTGGTTACGTCAGTCCAATGATAGAAAAACAATTATATATAAAGGATCAGGAGCACTATACACCTTTACACTTCCTAAAAAACTATGCGGCTCATATACCTTTTATATCGAAGCCAGTCGATCAGGGAATCGAGACTTTAAAAACCCATCAGGCATGTATCTTAATGGATACACCCCAGCTAGGATCAAATCTAGCGAGTGGAGAAGCCAACCACAAGGTAGTGATATCAGACACAGCCCCATAGCCTATGGAGATCTAGTATACCTATGGCTTAATACAGAAGGATTAAATGGAGATACCATTACCATAGAAATATATAACATGGTTTCTATGAAAGAAGACGATCTAATCGTCACCAAAAAAAATGTTAAAGTACGAGACGGAGAAGCACTATATACCATAGGAGATACCAATATGTGGATGGGTATGGTAAAACGAAGAGACCCTGTAGAAAAATTTTATATCAAAGTAAAAAATGCTAAAGGGAACTACATATTAGATCATATAGAAGATGAGGAACACGCTCGATTTTTAGAAATCAAAAATGAGTTATCTAGCAATCAGGTAAAACCCTCAGAAAACCTTACCCCTACCAAGATTTATGAGCCAGAAGTCAATGCAGAGCGATTCGAACCCTGTAAATTTGATGAAATTATCATTACCGCTCCTACCGTAAAGGATGGAAAAACAGAAACAAAACCCGTAACTGTTTTTAAAAAAGGACAAGCACTCAAAGGAAAAAAAGCAACCTCCGAAAAAATAAACCGTGTCATATACTATAAGTTTAACGACTACAGTATATCTCCCGAAGCACAAAAAACATTAAATAACATTCTCGGATTCTTATTAGAACATAAGGGGACTACAATACATATGAGCGGTTATGCCTGTGTAATAGGTAAAGAAGATTATAACAAAGAACTCTCTCAGAAACGAGGAGATGCCGTAAAAGATTTCTTTGTACAAGGAGGATTAGATGCAGATCGAATTATTAGTACAGGTCGCGGAGAGTATAACATACAGAGCCCCGATGATTACAAGAACCGTAATGAAAAAGTATATAAAAATGCTCGTAGAGTAGACATCTCTTTTACCTTTGCAGGGCATGATGCCAATGCAGTAGTATATAATACCATAGCACCAAGTAGTCCTAAACACATTACTCTAGATGTGGTAGGATTAGAAGTAGACGATTGCTATAGAGATGCAGAAAAACACACTAAAGATATTATTGTTAAATCCCCAGATGCTAAGCCGTTTAAAGGATCAGGAAAATCTATTCGTTTTCCGATACAATCCACATTATCGGCAGCTAATCCCGCACCATTACAATACATCTGGCCAAAATGGAATCTTATAGAAGGCGTAGCCAATGGGAGACTAGATGCAGCAGCAGTATATGAAGTATATGTAAATACATGTAGATACTACTCTAATAAAAAGAATCCAGTACTAAAAGTAAAAGCATATCCAGATATTAAGTGGGAATTGGCTTTTGAGTTTTTAGTTAATGTTTCTAATTATAAAGCAACAAATATGCCTTCAGGAAGTGTTTTTGCAAGACATCAGGAAAAAAGTAGAGAAGCAGGGTATAACAGATGGTTAATGAATAAGCAGGGGAAAGTTCCAATATCAATAGGAGTAGGACTAGGAGCAGAATGGGATAATGGAAATGAAAAAAGAAGCTTTACGAATGAGTTCTCAAAAAAAATGGAAGCTTTAGCAAAAATAATAGCAAGATCTATTGATGTTGTACAGAATGCTATTAATTTTGCTCAAAGTGCTGCTAAAAAAACAGCAATTCCTATTGGTTTTGATGTTAGATATCCTAAGTTCACTGTAGTAGGTTCTTGGCTTTTAGAACAAAGTAATGAAGATGTTGTTGTAGCAGGGACAGTTGGATTTGGATTTAAACCACTTATAGGAGCTGAGGTGATTATAGATATTATAGGAGCAGCAATTACAGCGGTATCTTATGGTACTACAGGAAATCCTGCCGCAGCAAGATTGATTAGTAAATTTAGAGGCGGTTTAGAAAAATTAGGAGCAACGGTTGTTTTTACAGCAACATTTTATGGAGAGTTAGAAATAATGGTAGATGCTCTAAAAATTGACAGTAAAAATGGTATTGATATGCAAGGAAAAACTACCATTTCTGGGAAAATGGGAGTTATCATAGAGTTGAGTATCAGTACAGAAATAGGGAAAACAAATAGTATGATAATTAGACCTATTTCTATATCTTTTAAAGCGAGTGCTAAGGCACATGGATATTTTGGAGGTGATTTCATAATAGACACTGACAAAAAAGGAATGTTCATTAAACCTGTTTTAAAATTTTCAGGTGTTATGTTATCAGTTGAAATAGAGGGGGAATTAGGCTGGTGGAAAAGTAGCTTTAAATTAGAAGAAAGAATAATAGAAGAGGAATCTTATACCATGCAAAAAAGATATATAACAGAAAATTAAATATGATGAGCAAATTTGAAAAACCCATTTATTCAGTCTATTCTACCATTTACAGCTCTGGAACAATTAAAGTTAATGATGTACCTGTAGTCGATTGGTATGGAGAGGATACAAATGGTACAGGAGGGTATAGTGGGGATACTATTATTAATCAGGTTTTACTTCAAAGTGGTAAGTATAAGGTAGTAGGCAAGATGTTACCTAGAAAAAATAAAAAAACAATAACAGAAGAAGAAGTAATGTCACTTGATTTTTATTTAGCTGAAGCGGATTCAGATAAATGGAAAAAATCAAGACATAAGTTTCATCCAAAAATAGAATCCCCTTGGGATGGACTAAGTGAAAATATTAATTACCCTACTTTTGAGATTAGTACAGAGATAGAAGTAGAACTACCTTTTGTATTAGATGGTTGGCAAAACTCAGAAGATCTCAGCGAGATAAAAGAAGAAGATTTATTTGCAGAAGTGTTAAGTACCTATCGGCAGATACATGCAGTAATGGCATCTCATAATGTAACAAAATTCTTAGAGTTATCTAAAGAAAAAATGGCATTGCAAGAGCAAGCCTTTTATTTCTCTGAGGAGCGCAAAAAAAGTTTTATGAATGGAGCAACAGAACTATTTAATCAAAAATTAGAAATAGTACCACTTGATGCTTCATCGTTACAGTTAGAAATAATGGGATACGGTAAGTTAGTTCGCTTAATTCGTATAGATGGTAGTGCGGCACTACAGTATAAAAGCCCTGATTCTAAAACACAAGGAAATGTAGAGTTTGATACTAAACTCCATATGCGTAGTAAAGAAAAAGGATTTAGTATTATATAAAAAAATAAGTTAGAAGTATAAACATCGACAGATATGCATCGTAGAAAATTTATAGAAACAACAATTATAGCATCTACAGGAGTTTTACTGACCACTATAGGACTAAGTTGTTCATCAGATCCTATCATAGTAGAAGAATTGATAGGTAAATCAGAAGCGATGCTAGATACATACCCTAAAGAGGGAGACAATTATTTTGCATATTACAAGCTACCACAATCAGATTTTAGACATACTACTTTTTTAGGAGAAGACCTATTTGTATTCTGCAAGCAAGGTAAAATTGTAGGATATACTATAAAATCCAAAGGGATTGATAATGTAACAAAGTATAATACCACCTTACAGGATCTATATGGAACAAATACTAAAGTCTATGAAAATGATTTTGGAGAAGAATATACATGGAAAACAAGTGATCGACAGATTACGCTAAACCATACTAAGGACTACCCTAATATTCCGCAAAACACCTTTTTTAGCGAAGCAATATTAGATCATAAGTTACTTGTTTTTTAAATATTATTTTTAAAATCTAATATATGGTAATTTATAAACAAATTAGTACAATAGGAGTACTACTACTAGTAATAGGATTATGCATATCATGTAAGGAACACAGTTTTTCTAAAGGAGCTAAAGCCCAGATAACAACAAAAGAACAATTTTGGAAAAACAGAACAGGTATACAAAATAAAGAAATACAAGAAAAAACATTTCCTATTCCTATAGATACTGCTATCACAGAAGAACGTACTAATCGTATTTATATTAATAGTGGACAATGTCAATATGAGGTTTTTGTTGATGATGTGTTGTTGTTAAAACTTATGGGACCTATAACAGCAAGAAGGGGAGGGATGACAGGAGATCATGATATCAATCAATTGTTATTGACTAGTGGAACTCACGAAATAAAAGTACGAATGTATCCTAGATATGGGGTAGAGGTTTTTCCAAAAGGAGAGGGACAGATGAAATTAACTTTTTCACATTTTAGAGATAGAAACCTAAAAACGGTAACGTATAACAACCAAATGAATGGGCACAATGGAATTGTAATCAATCAAAGTGATAAGCAATGGATAACCAAATATAGTGAAGAGCATCAAGAAGAATATGATGGTGATTATGAACCAAAAACTCCAAACAAACTCGAAGGCTTACCGATATACGAGTGGCGTAGTACTTTTGATGCCGAGGTTCCATTTTCATATACAGGGTGGCGCTCATCTATTGATCTCAGAGCAGCTTATAAGGATAAGGAAAAAGAGATACAAAAGGAAGTGTTAGAAACGTATAGGGCAATGCACAAAATTATCAAAAACAGGGATGTTAATGGATATTTAGCATTGGTGAGAGAGCGAGAAGAGCTCATAACCTCTTGTTTACTGTATAAAACTAACGAAAAAACACTACGTCAAAAAGAATTTGTAGACCTTATACAAAATAATGCGTATGAAGTACAACCGTTAGTATCAGAAACGTTTAAAATAGAGTTTCAGGGGTATGGTAAATTGGTAATGCTATTACATAAGGTAGATGGAGAAGGAGTAATTAGACTACAGAATAAAAAAGATCCTAAGGATATGATATACTTAGATTTTCGTTTACAACGTAAAACAAAAGGAGATCCCTTAACAGTAATATAATATCAATTAATTATATAATGAGACAAATAAGCAAACCTTATTATGAGTTATATCCTAGTATAAATTGTTCGGGAATAATTCTGGTTGATGATATTCCTGTTTTAAAATTTTCAGGTGTCATGATTATTGGAGAAATTAAAGGTGAAGTTGGATGGTGGAGTAGTAATTTTAAGATAGAAAAAAAGGTTATTGATGGAGAGACACTTCCTTTAAAGAAACAATACATCACTTAAAAAATTAATCAAAATGAAAAAGAATTATTTAGATAATCCATATTATCAATTAAGACATAATTCTTATTGCACAACAGAAATTTATGTAAATGATGTGCTGATAAGTACTTTTAAAGGAGAAGAAACAAGAGGAAGAGATAGATCAACAGGATTTATTCCAATCAATCAAGTTGTACTTCAGAGTGGGACGTATAAAATAGTAGGTAAGATGAAACCTAGAAAAGGTGAAGAATCATTAACAGAAGACAATGCATATTTAGGTATAGAATTTTATGTCTGTAATAGTAAAGATTGGGATAATACATTAACACAATTTCATCCAAAAATAGAATCCCCTTGGGATGGATTAAGTGAAAATATTAATTACCCTACTTTTGAGATTAGTACAGAGATAGAAGTAGAACTACCTTTTGTATTAGATGGTTGGCAAAACTCAGAAGATCTCAGCGAGATAAAAGAAGAAGATTTATTTGCAGAAGTGTTAAGTACCTATCGGCAGATACATGCAGTAATGGCATCTCATAATGTAACAAAATTCTTAGAGTTATCTAAAGAAAAAATGGCATTGCAAGAGCAAGCCTTTTATTTCTCTGAGGAGCGCAAAAAAAGTTTTATGAATGGAGCAACAGAACTATTTAATCAAAAATTAGAAATAGTACCACTTGATGCTTCATCGTTACAGTTAGAAATAATGGGATACGGTAAGTTAGTTCGCTTAATTCGTATAGATGGTAGTGCGGCACTACAGTATAAAAGCCCTGATTCTAAAACACAAGGAAATGTAGAGTTTGATACTAAACTCCATATGCGTAGTAAAGAAAAAGGATTTAGTATTATATAAAAAAATAAGTTAGAAGTATAAACATCGACAGATATGCATCGTAGAAAATTTATAGAAACAACAATTATAGCATCTACAGGAGTTTTACTGACCACTATAGGACTAAGTTGTTCATCAGATCCTATCATAGTAGAAGAATTGATAGGTAAATCAGAAGCGATGCTAGATACATACCCTAAAGAGGGAGACAATTATTTTGCATATTACAAGCTACCACAATCAGATTTTAGACATACTACTTTTTTAGGAGAAGACCTATTTGTATTCTGCAAGCAAGGTAAAATTGTAGGATATACTATAAAATCCAAAGGGATTGATAATGTAACAAAGTATAATACCACCTTACAGGATCTATATGGAACAAATACTAAAGTCTATGAAAATGATTTTGGAGAAGAATATACATGGAAAACAAGTGATCGACAGATTACGCTAAACCATACTAAGGACTACCCTAATATTCCGCAAAACACCTTTTTTAGCGAAGCAATATTAGATCATAAGTTACTTGTTTTTTAAGCATTATTTTTAAAATCTGATATATGGTAACTATGAACCAAAAACTTCAAACAAACTCGAAGGCTTACCGATATACGAATGGCGTAGTACTTTTGATGCCGAGGTTCCATTTTCATATACAGGGTGGCGCTCATCTATTGATCTCAGAGCAGCGTATAAGGATAAGAAAAAAAGAGATACAAAAGGAAGTGTTAGAAACGTATAAGGCAATGTACAAAATTATCAAAAACAGGGATATTAATGGATATTTAGCATTGGTGAGAGAGCGAGAAGAGCTCATAACCTCTTGTTTACTGTATAAAACTAACGAAAAAACACTACGTCAAAAAGAATTTGTAGGCCTTATACAAAATAATGCGTATGAAGTACAACCGTTAGTACCAGAAACGTTTAAAATAGAGTTTCAGGGGTATGGTAAATTGGTAATGTTATTACATAAGGTAGATGGAGAAGGAGTAATTAGGCTACAGAATAAAAAAGATCCTAAGGATACGATATACTTAGATTTTCGTTTACAACGTAAAACAAAAGGAGATCCCTTAACAGTGATATAAAATAAACCAAATCAATATGGCAGTAACACAACATCTTCAATATCTATCGATACTCATTATGTTCAGCACATTTTTAGGGTTTTCTCAAAATAGAATTGATATTTCTAACATCATTAATAAAGTAGATCCTGGAAAATCCTTAATAGAGATGCCCTTATTTAATGCTAAGAAAGAAACTATATATGGAGTAGATATGATCGTTTATGAATGCTTGCAAGATACATACTCAGGTAGAGAACATGTACAAAAGAACGAAATATATCTGTTTGATATCCCCGTAAAAACCATCGTGTTTTTTGTTTTAGAAGACAACCTAGATGAGATACAGTATTTAGAAATGAAAGTACTTCCATCCAGAGCCAATGAAAAAAAACTATTAGAAAAATTTCAGGAAATTCTAGGAGAAAAGTACGAGCTAGGTGATAGTTCCGTAAGTTATTCTAAAGAATATCAGTTTACAATAGAAAAAGGAACATGCGGTTTTCAATACCATCCTATTAAGACAGGAAGAGAAGAGTTAATAGTTGCTTATATGAGTGATAAACTGGTAAAATTATCAACATCAGAAAAAGAGAAGAATTAGAAACAAAATAGATAACCAAAACAATAAATATAGCAAACCTATGAAAGATACTTGGCTGACTAAATGGAATGACAGATATAGTGAAAGTGAATTTGCATATGGCGAATTACCTAATGAGTATTTAAAAGAGCAATTACAAAACCTAAAAACAGGAACGATACTATTTGCGGCAGAAGGCGAAGGGCGTAATGCAGTATTTGCAGCCAGTAAAGGTTGGGATGTCTCTGCATTTGATATTAGTATCGAAGGAAAAAATAAAGCAGTAGCGCTAGCAGATAAAAAAAACGTAACTATTGATTACAAGATAGGTGAATTAGAGAATTTAGGTTATAAGAATGAACAATTTGATGCAATAGCCTTAATCTATGCACATTTCCCTCCAGAGATCAAATCAATGTATCACCAAACACTTAATAACTATCTGCGTAAAGGAGGGATTATTATTTTTGAAGCATTTAGCAAAACACACATCGAGTACACGACTAAAAACCCAAAAGTAGGAGGACCTAAAGATATATCATCATTATTCTCTGTTGAGGAACTAAAATCAGATTTTAAGAATTATGAGATTATAGAACTAGTAGAAAAAGAAATCGAATTAAGCGAAGGACTATACCATAATGGAAAAGGCGCAGTAGTACGATTTGTTGGACGAAAAAAATAACCAGAATGCTATGATCAAATAGAGTAGAAGTATGACTGCTATAATCATATAGAAATCACTTCAGTCTATTTGATCATAAAAATCGTACTGAAATTAGGTGGTTTCGATTAAGGGAGAGAAGAGAATTTAACAAAACTATAACACTGTGTAGTTACAACCTCTAAGGTACTATCACATCTATATAATATACCAAAAATTGTAAAACATGAAAATATTATTATCTAGTTTATTTAAAGTTTTTAGCATCCTATTGTTATCAACCCTAATTTTTTTATCGTGTTCTAATGATGATGATCATAATCAAACAACCCCTAAGATTGGTTTAGCAAAGCTTAGAATAACTACAAAACAATGTAAAGAACCTTGGATAGGTGTACAAGGAAGCAATCTCGAAAACCAAGTCGCTAATTATCTAAAAAACCTAGATATAGAACTTAAGGGTTTTCAGAATGATACCCCTAGTAACATCTCTTCTTGCGAAGCCTGCGAGATCTGTGCAGGTCCTACAATCACAATCACTGTAGATAAAAAACATATCAACCGTTTACTAGATGAAGGCTTCTCAGTAGTTGATTGATTAATATCTTAGCTACAACTCCTATAAACAATATTCTTCCTTATATTTACACCCATGGAATTATTGTTTATAGGACTTTTAGGAGGTGCTATCTCAGCATACTTTATTTTTGCAAAGTTTAGCGCTGCAAAAAACAAATCCTCTGTACAAACCCAATCTACCGTACTAAAAGAAAAAATAAAGAGTGTATGTAAACTCGTCACTGTAGAAGGTGATTTTGCAGAAATCTATCATTATGAGAGTGTAAAAGAAAAATTTTTTAAACTACTCTCCGGAACCAAAAAAGCATTAATTATTATAGAAGCTAAAGCCCACATAGGCTTTGATTTATCTCAGGTAACACTAGAAAGTGATACCAAAAATAAACGGATTATTCTTACTCATTTTCCGCAACCAAAACTCCTAACCATAGAAACCGACTTTAAATACTACGATAAAAAAGACGGTTGGTTAAATCCTTTTACCTCTACAGACCTTACTGACCTTAATAAAGAAGCGAAACAATTTATCAAAGATAAAATCCCACAAAGCGGGCTAATGGAATCTGCAAAAAAAGAAGCCCTAACAGCAATTGCTCTTATGGAAACCCTTGCAGAATCTATTGGATGGACATTAGATTACACTGCATTAAAGTTTGATGACAATAATCAGGATATAAAACAGTTAGAATAAAATGAATATCGAAGCATTCAGAGAATATTGTTTATCCAAAAAAGGAGTTACAGAAGAATTTCCTTTTGATAAAACTACCCTTGTTTTTAAAGTAATGGGAAAAATGTTTGCACTCACTGGATTAGAACGAATCCCATTTAGTGTTAACCTAAAATGTGATCCTGATCGTGCTATCGAACTCCGTGAGTATCATCCAGAAATTACTCCCGGATATCATATGAGTAAAAAACACTGGAATACTGTTAACTTTTCTGGAAATTTAGCTACTAATATGATACTCGAACTAATTGATCATTCTTATAATCTAGTAGTAAGTGGCTTAACTAAAAAAGTAAAACAAGAATTAGAAAACCTTTAATCATAAAAAATAGAGAAAAGACAAAACATACGTTATAAAAAAAAAGCGTTTGTGATACACTTAGGACTCTATTTTCATCCATATAAAATGAATAACCCTATAGAATTTTATCAAGAGCAAATTTCTTTACATACAACAGCTTTAAAGCAAAAAAAGAAACAATTAGCAATATCTAGTACAATCCGTTTATTGGTTTTTCTATTAATAGTAGCAGGAGTATATTTTGGCTATCCCAATACTCAGATTATTATGGGTAGTATACTCCTTGGAATCATCCTCTTTATTTATCTAGTCACACGCCATAGCAATCTTACCTATGTAAAAAATAAATTAGAAAAACTAGTACAAATCAATCAACTAGAACTAGATGTTCCTACAGGTGATATAAGCAATCTTTCTTCTGGAAAAGAATATATAGATCCTACACATTTCTATAGCCATGATATCGACCTATTTGGTGAAAAATCTTTTTTTCAATACACTAATCGTACCGCTACACTAGCAGGAAAAAATAAATTAGCATCACTACTCAATGCCAATACTATTGATCATATCGAAGAGAAACAACAGGCTATACAAAACGTCGCCAATCTTCCAAAATGGAGACAAGAATTTAGCGCCATAGCATCCCTAGTTAACGTTACAGTTCCTATTACTACGATCCAAAACTGGTTTCAGAACTACACCTCTTTTGTACCTAAAATCATGCGGATACTTCCAGCTATAGTAACAGGAATTTCAATACTCGCATTAGGATTATTATTTCTTGATATTATTTCGTTCCCTATAGTGCTCATTTGGTTCTTTATAGGTCTTGGAATTACAGGAACGCAGCTTAAAAAAATAAATACATTATACAATCATGCCAATCAGGTAAAAGATACCTTTGAGCAATATTATAAACTCGTAGATAAAATTGAAACTATTGATCTTAATGCAACACTATTAAAAGAAAAACAACAATTAGTTAGTACCGAAAAAGAAAAAGCATCCCGTACACTAAAACAATTTGCCCGTATTCTTAATGATTTTGATCAACGTAATAATATGCTCTTTGGTGTTTTGTCAAATGGGCTTATGCTCTGGGATATTCGCCAATCCTATCGTATAGAGCAATGGATTGCCAATAATCATGATAAAGTAGCACAATGGTTTGAAGTAATTGCATTTTTTGACGCCTATAACTCTCTTGGTAATTTTGCTTTTAACAACCCCCAATATATATACCCAACAATAACATCAGACACCAGTGTGATACAAGCGCAAGAGTTAGGACACCCTATGCTTAATGCTACTAAAAGAGTAGATAATGATATTGCTATTGATAAAGAACAGTTTTTAATCATCACGGGAGCCAATATGGCGGGTAAAAGTACCTTCTTACGTACCGTAGCACTACAGATTGTAATGGCTAATATTGGACTTCCTATCTGTGCAAAATCATGTACCTATCGCCCTATTAAATTGATTAGTAGTATGAGAACATCAGATTCATTAAGTGATGATGCCTCTTATTTCTTTTCTGAATTAACACAACTCAAAAAAATTGTAACAGCACTAGAAAAAGAAGAATACTTTATCATATTAGACGAAATCCTAAAAGGCACAAATAGTAAAGACAAAGCCGCAGGATCTCGTAAGTTCGTAGAAAAATTAGTCAAAGCTAAAGCTACAGGTATTATCGCCACTCATGATCTAAGTCTATGCGAAATTGCTACAGAATTACCACAAGTAAAAAATCGTTTCTTTGACGCTCAGATTATCAATGATGAACTCTATTTTGATTATAAATTTAAAGATGGAGTATGCCAGAATATGAATGCATCTTTCTTATTAAAAAAGATGGGAATTGTATAAATCAACAACCTTTACCCCTTATCCAAGGGTATGAGGTATCCATCAGAAAAGGAACTTTGATTTCTAGACAAACCATAGAGAATTAACTTTTTAAAAAAGAAGAAAAAAACTTGTACTCAATACTTCTAGACAATAAGATGCAGTGATATCAGTAAAATCCTTATTGTATAGTACCCGTTCAGTAAACAACATCTTATGTAACTCTTGTTTAGGTTCTAATTTTTGGGTATGAAAAAAGAAAAAATCAATAAGAAACAAGGTAACCAGTTGATCAGGCTTAACAAAATCAGGAATAGTAATCCTTTGTTTTGCCAAAGTTAATATCCGTTTAGATAGGGTTTGGTAACAATTCGATGATATTTTTCATCACTACTTTAAACCCAACCTCTAATGATTGATCAAACTCGTCTAACAATCAGTGTTTTTATATGTGTTGTAGAGAAACGCTCTTGTCTTAGATGATTTACTACGCTACCAAGAGTACCAATAAGAATAGCAGGAGTATGTTTTTCTATTTTATCTTTAGAAGTGGTACGACCTCTGGATACAGCATTTACCCTTTTTTGAGTCAGAATACATAAATAAAGATTAATTATAATTGATTAATCTAAATGTTGTAATTTACTACTTCAACCACATACCGATTTGAAAACATTAAAAATATCAAAAGAGATTGAACTTTTATTAGGTAGTTTTGGAGCTATTCAAAGTGCATTTTTGACCATCTATCTGTTTTTTGGTAAAAAACACCATACTACAAACACACTTCTTTCTGTTTTCTTTTTTCTTATTACGATAAGAGTTATTAAATCTCTATTATGGGTATATTTAGATACACTTCCTGATTGGTTTATAAATATTGGTTTTATAGCCCATTATGCTACCGCTCCAACATTACTTTTATATTTCTTATATATTATTAAACCAAAAAAATGGCATGTACTAAATTACCTCCACTTTGCTCCTTCTTTGGTACTACTCCCTTTTCTTTTTAGAATAAATGGAAGTAATTTTTGGCATCTAGGAGGATACTCTTTTTTATTATACCATCAATTAACCTATACCACTTTAACTTTTGGGATGCTATTACTTTTTTTGAGGAAGATGGATAAACATACATTTACTATTAAAAAAGAAAAAAAGTACTGGTTGTTGATCTTATTTATTGGCGGTGCAAGTATACAATTAGCTTATTTTTCAAACTATATATTAGGGTTATCTCCATATCTATTAGGACCTATTATTTATGCTGTTTATATATATATAATTGCATTCTATGCATTTTTAAACCAAAGTATTTTTGAAGAGAAAGAAACTAACTCTAAATACCAAAATATAAATATTACGAATCAAGAGTTTACCCATTATCAAAATAAGATTATTCAAATTATGATATCAGAAAAACCTTACCTTAATGCTAGCTTTACTTTGGATAAATTGTCAAAACAAATCGCATTACCCACATATTTAACATCTCACATCATTAATAAAGGATTTAATACTAATTTTTCTGATTTTATTAATTCGTACCGCATTAACGAAGTCACTTCTAAGCTCACATCTTCTTCCTATAGTCATATTAAAATCTCACAAATAGCATATGATTGTGGTTTTAATACCTTATCATCTTTTAATACCTCGTTTAAAAAAATTAAAGGAACAACACCTTCGCAGTTTAGAAAAATGAATAATCTAAGCTGATGGATTTATAAATTTATCAAGCTTATTTATAAATCACACATATCATTTCATTTTAATTTATCAATATTGGATGATCCTAATAATTCGAAAACATATACATTATAAAGCTATATAAACGGATACAAGTTAAATAAGGATAGGCAATTTTGACAATTTAAAATCGAATCATGAAAGTTTGGTATCCTCCAATCAAAAAATTAGTGCTAAGATCGAAAGAGAGATTAAATGACATAAAAAGGCGATGTTCCTTTTTTTTACTACCTATGATAGGGATTATTTTAGTATCTGGTTGCCATAGGGATGAAGTTGTTCTTTTAAAAATAAAAGTTGAAGAAACTAAAGGGTTAGAAAGACCTTTAGAGTATATCGCTATTAACTTACCTAGATTAAAACTCAGCCAAAAAAACGATCAGTTATATGCATACTCTAGCACTGATAAAGTAAAAATTCCTGTCCAAATAGTAGCATCTAATCTTAATAAGAGTAATCAGATTCATGGTATATTGCCGATTGCTATTGGAGGACATGAAACAAAGGAATATTTTATTAAAGCAGAAACAGATAAGGATATAAAGACAGCTACTGATTTCATCATTAGAGGCAGTCATTTAGATTTAATTGTTGAGAATAAACACTATAGAGCTTCCCTAAAAGAATATATGGGAGATAAACAGCAGAAGTTTGGTTCTGGTCATTTAGGGAACCTTACCTTAAAAGAATTTGGCGATGTCGTATTGGCACGGAAAAATCCCAATCTAAAAATCCACTGGGCACCAAATTTTAGTAAGAAAAATTTAGATTACAAAACAATGGCTCACCTCAATTCACCAGATTCTGTTTTTATTTCAACAAAAGGACCATTTTACTTTAGTGTATTTAGGAGTGGTCGTATTGAGGGGTATGAAAATATTTTACTGAAAGGGAAGTATAGATTTTATGCTGGTCTCCCATATTTTATCTTTGAAAGTGAAATACTCTTCACAAAAAACGATTCTATAAACCTCTTGAGAAATGATGAGATGACTATGGATAGTCTATTTACTCATTTAGCCTTTCCCAGAGCTAGGAGAACCACTATTCATTTGCCTCTTTATGAAGAAAGCACGATGACCTATTTGGATGAAAATCCAATTCCAGATGACTCGCCATGGTTATTTTTTTATAATAAATATAAATCCTTTGCCTTTGGCTCAATAAGATTACATTACGATAATAAGAATATTTATGGAGATGATTCTCCCACCGATAATAAGCACACAAAAATTACTGCAAGTGCTAATAATGGGAGGTATTGGAATAGACGACTTATTCATAGTACAAACACCTTCGTGCCAAAGGGAAGTAAATACACCGAAAAGAATGCTTATATCCTATTTAAAATTGATGAAGAAGACCCAGCAAAAACAATAAAATACTTTCATGAACGTCTAAAAAATCCTGTTATGGTGAGGTATATACAGTAAGGAAAGCAGGATTCTATTACCTAGATAATAAGGTTTATAATTCCACGCTCTACTTTAGAAGAAATCGTCATGGCTACGAACTCTGATTTTAATTTTCCATCTTTTCAAGGGTTAAAAATCTATAATAAAATGAATACAAAAACGTATACTCTATTACTACTATCAATTATCCTTACGACTTATATAAGCAAAGCTCAAATACAGCAGATTGATGATGAAGGAACAATTCATGTCCCCTCATTTATGTTACCAGAATCACAATTCTTAAGTGATGAATCCAAGGCTATTTTAAAAGAACACCGTGCGTATAAAGTAAAAGCATTGAAAGCAATGCAACATGCTTGCCCTCCCCCAAAAAAAGGAGTCAGTCTTAAAGAAAGAAAACAATACAGAGAATGTCTGGCCGCTCATTTTTATACCACACCAGTATACAAAAAAACAATTGCAAGGTATCCTATAGATATTAAAATCGACACCATAAATAGAGTTTACACTGAAGTATTTACCCCTAAAGAAGGCATTGCGAAAGAAAACCAAAACAAGGTTTTGATCAATTTACATTCTGGAGCTTTTCAATTTGACTCCCAGACAGCAAGCCGGATAGAATCCATTCCTATTGCCGCCCTAAGTGGGATAAAAGTGATTAGTATTGACTATAGAATGGGACCAGAATATCAATTCCCCGCAGCCAGTGAAGATGTTGCTACCGTATACAAATCTTTATTAGAAGAATATAAACCACAAAATATTGGTATTTATGGAACAGCAGGTGGTGGACAATTGGTTTCACAGGCATTGGCATGGTTTCAGAAAGAAAACCTTCCAAATCCTGGAGCCATAGGAATGATTGGCATGGCTGCTGCTGAACCAAGACCAAAAACAGATTCGATGCACATTATTTCTGCCGTAGATGGACATGAAGGAATTGCTCCTTTCACTGTTTTTGAACCTTATTATGGAGCCGACCCAGATTTTGATGACCCGCTTTTAGTTCCTTTAAATTCTAAGGAAATACTTTCCAAATTCCCACCATCTTTGCTCATCGTTTCCACTCGTGATTTCCATATGAGTTCTGTCGTTTACACACATACTCAATTGATAAAACTTGGTGTAGAAGCTGATCTGCATGTATGGGAAGGCGTAGGTCATGTATTCACAGCAAATGTTGAATTATCTGAATCTAGAGAAGCCTTTAATGTAATCGTTAATTTCTTCAAAAAACATTTACACTAATAATACATTTAAGAATTAAGAGACTGTTGGTATGGCAGTTCTCAATAGTTCTATAATAAGATTATTTAGATACGTATTTGTAAGCAAAATACCTGCGGATATTGTTAACACACTATATTAAACACTACCTGTTTATATCGTTGTCCGCCATGTTACGAAGACCGTCCGCCTTGTTTATATCGTTGTCCGCCATGTTACGAAGACCGTCCGCCTTGTTTATATTGTTGTCCGCTATGTTACGAAGACCATCCGCCTTGTTTATATTGTTGTCCGCCATGTTACGAAGACCGTCCACCTTGTTTATATCGTTGTCCGCTATGTTACGAAGACCATCCGCCTTGTTTATATTGTTGTCCGCTATGTTACGAAGACCGTCCTTCTTAATAGAACTATTAGCGTTAAAAACAAAGATTATGTGGGATCAAAAATAAAGCTTCTATATATTTGAAAAATTAAAAAGAATACCATTTTAATCCCTCATTGGGGGGTTAATTCCCCGAGGATTGCCTCGACATCAAAATATTTTTTTCGGAAGCATACCTCGTGAGAGACTGCTCCGAGGTTATTGATTTTTGAAACCATATACTACTGATATAGCATACCCTAAAAATAGCAAATGAATACATTACAATATATAGAAAACGAATTATCAGATCTAAGAACGCAATTACGAAACCATGAATTATATGAATGCCTTACAGAGATCGAAGACATACAGATGTTTATGGAATATCATGTTTTTGCCGTTTGGGATTTTATGTCATTATTAAAAGCAATACAAGTACAATTAACTAACGTATCAGTTCCTTGGACACCTCGAAAAAACCCAACATTATCTCGGTTTATAAATGAAATAGTACATGGAGAAGAAAGTGATATTAATGAATTAGGAGAGCCAAAAAGTCATTTTGAAATGTATCTCGATGCTATGAATCAGATACACGCCAATACCTCAGAGATTGATTCACTAATTTCTCTAATCGAATCCAGAAATGATGTAAATTATACATTAAATCAGTTAACTATTGATCAACGAGTTATAAACTTTGTTCAGTTTTCATTCGAAATAATACAAACCAAAAAACCACATCTAATTGCAGCAGCATTTACATTCGGTAGAGAAGACGTTATACCAGATATGTTTATCAAAATTCTAAAAAAATCTGATGCCGAAAACAAAACATACAATAAATTAACGTATTATCTAAACAGGCATATTGAGCTAGATGGAGATGAGCATGGACCACTATCGCTACAAATGATTGAAGAACTATGTCAGAACGATTCAGAAAAATGGGAAGAAACATTACATGTTGCCAAACAATCCCTAGAGAAAAGAATTGAATTGTGGAATGGCATAACAGATCGTATTAAAGAAAGAAAATTAACCTTTAAATCGATAACCTCAGAGCAAGTTCATATAGTATAATCCCAGAAAAAAAATGTAGTCCTGATTTGCATCCCTATAGAATATATCTAAACAGTAGCTATATATAGGTCTTTTCTATACTGCGATGGCGTTACCCCTTTTAGAGATTTAAACTTACGATTAAAATTAGATACATTTTTAAATCCACTAGCATAAGATGCTTCTGATATAGAAGCATCTGGTTTTTTTGATAAAATTCTACAAGAGTTTTCTATCCTAATCTCGGTCAGAAACTGAAAAAAAGTCTTATTAGTATGTTGTTTAAAATAACGGCAAAACGCATTAGGAGTCATACTAGCAATATTAGAAGCTTCTTGTAAAGTTATATCCGTATGAAAGTTATTCATTACAAACTGAAAAACATCAGCAATTCGCTTTCCATCACTATCGGTATATTTTTTTTTAACGATAGAAGAAGATAATGTTCTAACCTCTGCAACATAGAACAATCTTAGGATTTGTAAAAAAATAATGAATCGTTCTAATCGGTTTTTTGTCTTTTGAATCTTTAGAAATTCCTTTTTTAATGCTTCTTTTTCTAAAATAACTTTAACACCATAAGATATAGCATCAAAAAAATTAGATAAATGACTAAACTCTCTAAGTTTAAAAAAATCATCTCCAAATGATTTTTTAGTGAAGAATATTGAAATCATATGAGAATCCTCAACCGATGAAGCACTTTGTAAGACATGAGGTAATTGACTCCCAAAAACTAAAATATCATCAGCCTTATAATTTGTAATCGTATCCCCAACAATCAAACTACCCTCTCCTGATAGAATAAGAGACATCTGAATCTCCTCGTGCTGATGAAAAATATTATAAAATGAAGCCCCCTTATCTTCTTGTATAATAAGTGTATCGGTATCAATTTTGGGTATTGTAAAAGGCAATATTTTCATTCAACGGCATCAAAATTTAAATAATTACTTTTTTTAACACTAGTAACAAGTAACCAAAAAAGCAAATCTCTTACAGACTATTTACCTCTTTTGTGAAAACTATATGTATTCTTTGATTACAAAACCTTACGATAAAAGATTTTTGAAACTAAATCAATAATACTCATTTATATGCCTATAAACCAAATATAAGGTAATATAGTATTACATCTAGATAATTTATAACTATTGACATTGTTGGTTTCATAATACTTTTGAATAAAAATAAAAGATGATACTAGATTGGAAAGGCGTAATGCCTGCGGTAACGACAAAGTTTACAAAAGACGATACATTAGATTTAGCAATGTTTACAATAAACATCAATACACAGCTTGAAGCAGGAGTACATGGTATCATACTTGGCGGTACTCTAGGAGAAGCCAGTACTTTATCTAATGATGAAAAAAGGATTTTAGTCAAAACCACAGTGGACATTGTTAAAGACAAAGTCCCTGTTATTATGAATATTGCCGAACAAACGACCAAAGGAGCCATAGAAGCAGCCAAAAAAGCAAAAGAAGATGGAGCCAGTGGTCTGATGATGCTCCCTCCTATGCGGTATACAGCAGGAGATCGAGAAACCGTAGTGTATTTTAAAGAAGTTGCTCAGAGTACAGATCTTCCTATAATGGTTTATAATAACCCTGTCGATTATAAGATTGAAGTTACCTTAGATATGTTCGAGGAACTACTAAAACTAGAGAACATACAAGCAGTAAAAGAATCTACCAGAGATATTTCTAACATTACCCGAATTAAAAATCGATTTGGAGATCGATTAAAAATCCTTAGTGGCGTTGATACACTAGCTCTAGAGAGCTTACTAATGGGAGCAGATGGTTGGGTTGCAGGATTGGTAGATGCCTTCCCCGAAGAAACTGTAGCAATTTATGAGCTTCAAAAAGCAGGAAAAATTAAAGAAGCCATACAGATATATCGTTGGTTTTTACCATTGCTAGAATTAGATATAAACGCTAAATTAGTACAGAATATAAAACTGGCAGAGGTAGCTACAGGTATTGGTACAGAAAATGTACGTGCTCCCAGATTACCACTGGTCGGAGATGAGCGTAAAAAGGTATTAGAAATTATAGAAAATGGAATTAAGACCAGACCTAAATTACCGGATTATAAATTATTGAGTCAATCTTAGAAGACTATAGTGATTTCATAAAAACGATATACATTACCTTACTAAAGGATATTTTTTTAAAACAAACACAATATATAGTATGGATTTATATAATCAATGAGATGATCCATTATCACACTAAATCATTTATAAACTATGATAACAGGTAAAAATTATATAGGAAATCAGCTTTCTAGTACAGGGAATGTAACTTACAAAACGATTAACCCTAAGCTCAATATAGAAAATGAACCTACTTTTTTTGAAGCCTCGCAAGAAGAAGTAGAAAAAGCGGTATACTTAGCATCAGAAGCTTTTGAGGGATTCAAAAAAATGTCAGGCTCTAAAAAGGCCAAATTCTTAAATGCTATAGCAGATGAGATTTTAGCTATGGATGACCTATTAATAGAAACCTATATATCAGAAACAGGGTTACCAGAAGGAAGAGCAAAAGGAGAGCGAGGAAGAACAATAGGGCAACTAAGAGCATTTGCCGATCTAGTCATCGAAGGCTCTTGGGTAGATGCAACTATAGATACTTCTGATTTGGATAGAAGCCCTATCCCAAAACAAGATATTCGAAAAATGCTAGTACCATTGGGGCCTGTAGTCGTATTTGGAGCTAGTAACTTCCCGTTAGCATATGCTACCGCTGGAGGTGATACCGCAGCAGCATTTGCAGCAGGATGCCCAGTGATTGTAAAGTCGCACCCTATGCATGCAGGAACAGGAGAATTAGTAGCTTCTGCAATTAATAAAGCTGCTATAAAAACAGGAATGCCAGAAGGAGTATTCTCTAACCTTAATAGTTCCGGTATTGAAATAGGGGTTCAATTAGTAAAGCACCCTAAGGTAAAAGCAGTCGGTTTTACCGGTAGTATTAAAGGAGGTAGAGCATTACTTGATCTAGCATCACAACGACCAGAACCAATCCCCGTATTTGCAGAAATGGGAAGTATTAATCCAGTCATTTTATTACCAGAAGCAATGACTGCCAGAAGCGCAGATATAGCAAAGACCTATGCAAAATCAATCACATTAGGGGCAGGACAGTTTTGTACAAATCCGGGATTGATTTTAGGAGTTAAAGGAAAAAATCTGGATCATTTTATAAAAGTACTTTCTGATGAGATTATAAAAATCAAACCTTCTTGCATGTTACACCCTAATATCATTAGTAATTACGAAAGAAACAAAACAAATGTGTTACAACAAAAAGGAATATCAGTTACAGCTAATTTAGAGAATGATATCGCTATAAACCATGCTAGGCAAACCGTAACTACAGTAGCAGGAAAAACGTTTTTAGAAAATAAAATATTACATCAAGAAGTATTTGGACCATTTTCTATAGTTGTACAATGCAAAGATATTGAGGAGTTAGAAACCATAATCAATACGCTCGATGGTCAACTAACAGGTACTATTATTGCAGAAAAAGAAGAAATATCAAGGTATAATACCGTTATTGATGCATTACAAAATCGAGTAGGAAGAATCATTTTTAATGGTGTTCCTACAGGAGTAGAAGTATGTCCTGCAATGCTACATGGTGGTCCATATCCAGCCTCTACAGATAGCCGATTTACAGCAGTAGGGGTTCAATCTATTAAACGATGGGTGCGACCATTTAGCTACCAAAGCTGGCCTAACGAGTTATTACCTGACACACTTAAAAATGAAAACCCACTAGGGATTTCTAGAATCATTGATGGAAACCGTACCAGTTCCAAAATTTGATGGTTTTACAATCAATACGCATATCCAAAAGGCAAAAAAATGGCTAAAACAATCTTTAAGTGTATCGATGCACATACTTGCGGAAATCCTGTGCGAGTAGTAACTACCGGAAGACCTAATCTTATCGGAGAAACGATGAGTGAAAAACGTCAACACTTTCTTGAAGCATATGACTGGATTAGAAAAGGATTAATGTTTGAACCCCGCGGACATGATATGATGAGTGGGAGTTTCTTATTCGAACCACACCACCCTGATAATGACTTAGCTATTTTATTTATAGAAACCTCTGGATGTCTACCCATGTGCGGTCATGGTACTATCGGAGCCATTACAATTGCTATTGAAGAAGGATTAATAGTACCTAAAACTTCAGGAAAAATTAGAATGGAGGCTCCTGCAGGACTTGTAGAGATAACATACCAACAAACTGATAAAAAGGTAGATTGGGTAAAATTTATAAATGTAAAATCATATCTAGCAGCAGAAGAACTAACCATAGAATGCCCAGAACTAGGAACACTGACTTTTGATGTGGCTTATGGAGGAAATTTTTATGCAATCATAGATCCTCAAAAAAACTTTAGTGGGGTTCATAATTTTACAGCAAGCAAACTGATTCAATACTCTCAGGTTATAAGAAAACGTATCAATACAAAGTATCCGAATACATTTATCCATCCAGAAAATGACACCATAAGAGATGTTAGTCATATCCTCTGGACAGGGAATCCTATCCATCCAGAGTCTTCAGGTAGAAATGCTGTTTTTTATGGAGATAAAGCTATTGATCGTTCTCCCTGTGGAACAGGAACTTCTGCCCGAATAGCACAGCTACATGCTAAAGGCAAATTAAAAAAAGGAGAAGAATTTATCCATGAAAGTTTTATAGGCAGTACATTCATCGGTAGAATAGTAGAAGAAACAGAACTAAAGGGCATCAAAGCAATCATACCCAGTATACAAGGTTGGGCAAAAATTTATGGATATAATACCATTAGTATTGATAAGGAAGACGATCCTTATGCGCATGGTTTTCAGGTTATTTGAGAAATGTTTTAGATCAATCTAAATAAGTAAAACATATAATTATGAATAAAGAAGTTATTATCATTGGTGGCGGAATCATTGGATTATGTTCTGCCTATTATTTACATAAAGAAGGGCATCAGGTTACTATTCTGGATCAGTCTTCTATGGATTCTGGAGCCTCGTATGTCAATGCAGGGTATCTTTCTCCCAGTCATATTATTCCTCTTGCGGCGCCGGGTATGATGAAAAAGGGACTAAAATGGATGTTTAACCCTTCTAGCCCACTATTTATAAAACCACGTCTTAACTCAGATTTTCTGCAATGGGGGTGGGCTTTTAATACATCTTGCTCTACAAAAAATGTAACTAATGGTATTGCTGCGATTAAAGATATTGCCATATTGGGTAGAGATCTATATGCTGAAATAAAATCAGAAGAGAAATTTTCTTTTCAATTAGAAAAGAAAGGGCTTTTAATGGTCTGCCAAACCGAAAAGATGTTAGAAGAAGAAACTCATATTGCTAAAATCGCCGCTAAAGAAGGATTACCTACACGAGAACTCTCACTCGATGAATTAAAAAAAATAGAGCCTAATGTGCAATTAAATGCTAAAGGAGCTGTACATTATCAATGCGATTGGCATACTACTCCACAGACATTTATGGATGAAATGAAAACATTTCTTAAAGCATCCGGAGTACAAATTCTTAAAAATGAAAAAGTAGTTGATATCATTATTAAAAACAATGAAATTACTTTAATAGCTACTAAAAACAAATCATATACAGCAGATGAATTTGTATTAGCTGCAGGATCTTGGTCTCATTTACTAAGTAAAAAACTAGGTATTCAAATACTACTAGAAGCAGGAAAAGGATATCGTATCAATTCTAAAAGAGAATTAGGGATTACGATACCCGCTATATTAGCCGAAGCTAAAGTCGCTATAACGCCAATGCAAGGGTTTACCAGATTTGCGGGTACTATGGAAATAACAGGAATCAATCATACCATTAATAAAGTACGAGTTGAAGCGATTGCAAACGCAACACAACGATACTACCCTGAAATTAAACTTTCTAGTGAAGAAAAAGAGGCTGTTGCCTGTGGACTCAGACCTGTTTCTCCGGATGGTATTCCATATATTGGTAAATCCACTAGATGTAAGAATTTAACCATAGCTACAGGACATGCTATGATGGGGTGGAGCATGGGACCATCCACAGGAAAACTGGTTTCAGAAATTATTTCTGATCAAAAACCTTCTTTGAATCTAGAGCCTTACCATCCAGATCGTAGATTTTAATCATACATGCTTCTACTAGTCAAAGTAGGTTTTTTGTTTTCTACGATAGAACCTATAAAAGATTATATTATCTATTAGCATGAATACTTCACCCCGTTTATAATACGAGAGATCAAACTACCTTCTGTACCGTGAACTTTAATGAGTTCTTTCATACGCCCTCCTTTTATGTTAGCTATATTAGAGTCGGAAAGTTTGGTTACATTAATTTTTTTTAATTCGAGCTTTACCTTTTTAGTTGTTTTCATGATGAGTTAATTTGAATTTTGTTGTAATGTAAATGTAACTAACAAACATTAATTGTTTATATAAATTCCTTTATGTTTTGGGTAAAATTTATAAATCTTTAGTGGTTTTTATCAAGCACTTCAATCACATAATTCACTTATTGTCAGATTTTTTTATGTATTCAGTAGGGTTACAACCATTTTTTTTATAAAATGCTTTTACAAAAGACTGTATATTATTAAAACCTACTTCTTTTGCCATCGACGTTATAGAATAGTGTCTAAATTTTTTATTTTTTTTTATTTGTTCTACACAATATTCTATACGTAAATCATTAATGTAATTGGCGAAATTTTTTTGTTTATTTATATTAATAATCTTGGATAAGTATGTCGAATTTGTTTTTAGCTTTTTGGCAACTTTCGACATGGTTAAATCATTTTTTAAATAAATTCTATTCTTCTCAAAATCTTCAAGTTTTTTTAGAATATCGTCTCTTAATTCTGGTGCCAGTTCAATATCTTTTGTTTTCTGTGTTTTCTTTTTAGTTAGATGTTCTGTATTTAGTAACTTTTCTTGATATGCTCTTTCATAATTTTTCTTTCTTTTTTTATAATAATAAAAATATCCTAAGCTTATCAATGTAATTGTTACTCCTCCAAAGAACCATAATTGATATATCTTTATTTTACTACGATTCTTGATGCTATGTATTAATTGTTCTTTTTCTTTGATCAGTTGTACATTGTCATACTTTTTTATAATATCTATCTGTAATTTTTTATGTTTTATAGAGAGACTACTATCTAGCTTTATCAATTTTTCCATAACCCTTAGCTGATTTTCTCTATCCTCTTTCTTTTTATAATGATCTATGAGCAAAGTAAACGCTTCTCTGGTTTCTAATATATAATTAGGAATATGTACTGCGGAGTCTATTTTTTTTAAATAACCAATAGCTTTTTCTTCCTTATTTAGTTGTAGTAATGTTTTTCCTAAATATAAATAGGTAATGAGTACGTTAGTATATGGGCTTTTTTGGGATAATGATAGGGATTTTTTTAAACTATCCTGCGCTACGGTATAGTCTTTTCTAAAATAACTATTCACTCCATAGGATGAAAGTAATTCAGAATAAGAATGCGGAATACCCCTTGATAGCGAAGATGCAATACCTTTTTTTAGATAAAAATGTGCGGTATCATATTTTTTAAATAAATTATAACTATCGGACAGTTTACAAAGAGTCGCTATATAATGGGATCTGAATTTATCAATAGTATCCTCAGTGGATAAGAGCTTTAAGTTTTTTTTATAAATCTCTAAAGATTCCTCATCTTTTCCTAAGGTGCTTTTCAGGATCGCAATATTATGGGTTATAGCAATGATATGGCTCATATTCTGATTGATCTCTGCATGTTTTTTTGAAATCAAATACGAGGTTAAAGCTTCATTATATTTTTCTAATCTTTGTAAAAGATAACCTTTTAACAAATAACCTCTCGCGGGATAGAATTCATTTTTTATTCCTTTAGTGATATTTATCATAGAATCCGTGTATGCCAACGCAACTTTTGGATTATTTACATTCATTTCAAAGAATATCTGATATCCATTTGCTATTTCAATACGATTCTTATTTTTCTTTGCTCTAATAAGGTATGTATTAGATAATTTGTTTATAAAAACCGAATCTTTATAATGTTTAATAAAAAGCGTTCGCAGTTCATCAAATGATTTATAATCTAAAGAATCAGAAACTGAATATTCTTTTTCACTACCCCCTTTTTTAGTTGGCATACTAACTCCTTTTTTAGGTAGGGAAACCAGGATTATAAAAATTAAAATAATAGGATAAATATTCTTCATTCTTATGTTTAAAATAGGGGTTATAAAAATCAATAGCAATATAAGGGATAACCTTATAAATAAAAGGTGGTTTTAGTAGCAAATCATAAAACCGTTTTTTTAGAAACAAACATATTTATAAAGAATATACTGAAATAAACAATGGTTAAAATTTATAAATATACTTATCAGAATTTATAAATACTAAGCTACTTCTCTTCTTAAAGAACAATTTTGGTTATTGTTCTGTCTTATATTTATGATTAGGATCACTAGTAAAAAAAAATCTATTAACATTTACCCAATTAAAGGTTCTATATAAAAAACGCTAGGTTATTAACGATACAGTAAAGAGTTATAGATTAAGAATAGCGTTAAAGACATATCTATCACTTAGGACATTAATGAACAGTCTTTTTTATCACATTATTAGACAATAATAGACCTTACAGAAGATTTTTATAATCTTGTAAGGTCTATTTTTTTTAGGCAGTAAAAAGTATTGAATAAATTTTAGGGTCTGTTATAAGCCCTCTATTTGTCGTTTATAAAAAGCATCTTGTTGTTTTTTCATCATTTCTCGGGCAATTTTCTTCTTATAAGCATATAGTTCTTCTTCTTTGGTAAGATCTCCATATACCTTATCATTAATGGCGTGATCTGTTTCTAATAATGCTTTTCGTTGATCCTCTTTTTGGGCTACCCAAGTTTTTATTTCATTCTCTACATCTTCTGACTTATAATCATATTCCCCTTTGGGTGAAAGTAATTTTGCAAAAATGGGAGAAGTTTCTATCGCTAGAAATAGTAAAAAGATAAAAAACGAAGGCAGCCAAGGTAATTTATTCAGAGCATTTACCCTAGCCATTAATCCATCAAAGTTATCGATAATCGGTTGTGAAGTGTTTACCTGAGTAGTATACTCAGTAGCTAATTCAGCTTTTTTTAGTTCTAATGCAGTGATTTTTTCTGCATTTGTTTTCTTTAATTCAGCGAACTCTGCCAAAGTAGCATCATGTTTTTCTCGCTTTTCTTTATATACAGGTCCTTTTCCAATAACTTCTGTTCCTTTTCTACCTTCAGCCTCGGCAATATAGGTTTCATAAAGCGTATTGACCTCTGTCTCTTTAAGAGTTATTTCTTTTTTAAGTGCACCTATTTCAGCATCGATTGTAGCAATCGCTGGATTATATTGCGTCGCTATTTGCTCTTTATTAGCTAATGTAAAATCATTCTTTTGTTCTAGTAATACTCTATCGATTTCTTTTTCAAAAATCTTTAATTCTAAAGGTTTAGCAATGACAATAGCGATGATTATAGCTAAAATAATTCTAGGAGAAGCTTGCATCAGTTCATCCATAAAATTATCTTTTTTCTTAATAGTTGATACAATAAATCTATCTAGATTAAAAATGAGTAATCCCCATAGTAATCCAAAGAAAATGGCAGCAATGTACGTATCAAATACAGTATATAAGGCATAACTAGCAGCGACAAAAGCCATCACAGCAGTAAAAAAAACAGTAGCTCCGATACCAGCATACTTATTTTGCTCTCCAGCAGAACTATCAGACAATATATCTGCATCAGCTCCTGAACATAAAATAAAAAAACGTTTTAACATAACATCTAAGGGTTTTTTGATTGATACTCCATATAACGCTGATTTACAAATAAATGTTGTGTAAAAATTTAGATCTCATAGGTTTTAAAACCTATGAGATCTAATTACAATTCATTCAGAAAACATATAATAGTATCTCGTGTTTTTGTTCTAATTTTCTCTACTATTTTTTTTTTGTTCTTTTTTAGCTTCTAGTATAGCTTTACGAACCTCTTTTCTAGCGCTCATTGCTTCTTTTCTGGCGATATCGTGTATTTTTCGAGCTTTCTCTATAGCTTTTCTTCGAGCTTTTTCTGCTTTCTTTCTTGCTTTACTTGCCGTATACTTTGCATGCTTTTGTACTCGTTTTGCATGTTCCTTAGCTTTTCTAATATGGATTTCTCTATGTTTTTCAATTTCAGCTCTTGATCTTTCGATTTCTCTCATCGCTTCTTCACGTATTTCATGAGATCTTTCCTGTACTCTATGTACTTCTTCTAATATAGCCTCTCTAACTTCTCTAACTTCTCTAGCTTCTTCCATAGCAATCATTCTAGCTTCTTCGGCTTCTTCCATGGCAATCATTCTAGCTTCTTTGGCTTTTTCCATAGCCATAGCTTTTATCTCTTCTACTTCTTCTGCCATTGTCATTGCTATTTCTTGCTCTGTTTCTATCGTTGCCAACGCTACTTCATTTTCTATATCTTCCATATCGATATCTACCGAATGCGAAAATGGTGCTAGAGGTGCAGTTGGCATTGGTGGAGATGGAATAACATTTTTTTTATCTTTTTTTACTTTTAGCGCTAGTGGAGTAGAAGTATGACTAGTCTCCTCTTTTTTCATTTTTAGAGTTTCCGGAAGTGGGGGAGGAGGAGGTATTAAATCATGACCACTAGGATTTGCTTTATATAATCTTGTTTTTCTGTATGCTTCATTAAGTTGCTGAACAAATGCATCTTCTGAATTCATAATCTGAATATCAAACTGAAATCTGCTAAGTTCATCATCATCCCATTGTTTTGTCATATCGTCTATAGTACTTACAAAATCAGAGAATTTTGTAGCAGTACCATTTACTGTAATCTGTTTATTTTTGATACGGATTTTAATCTGTTTATCAGAATCTGTTTGCGTTACGGGCTCTGTGTACTGAGGATTCTTCTGCTGTGCTATAATTTTGTTATTAAACAGTAACATGCAGCCTAGAAGGATAGGTAAGAGCAGCAGTAATCGAGCTGCTGCTCTGGTTCTAGAAAATTGTTGTGACATCATAAGGATTCGTTTTTTGGTTAATGAATAATTAATAGGACTCGTTAATACAGTTTGATGAGTACTGCTTGGATAATTAACAAGTATGTTCATATAATGAGGTATTGAAAATTGTTGTTTCAATACTTTTTGATCTGCAAGAAATTCATGGTTTAATCGAATTGATTTTTTAATTAAAAACCATAGTGGATTGAACCAAAAAAGTATTTGTAAAACCTCAACAAGTAAAATATCTAATGTATGTTTTTGTTGTACATGAGTTTTCTCATGTAATAATACTTCTTGTGGGATAACCTTTTTCTGAAATTCTTTTTTGGGAACAAATATGTATTTTAAAAAAGTGTGTGGTATGATTGTGTTACTAAGAAGGACATTAATATGCGAAGGTTCTTTTAAATTTTCATTTCTTCTTACCTTTTTAATCAAATTAGATATGTTTTTTATAAATCTAATAGCAAAAACAAGAACACCTATCCCGTAAACAGTCCATAGCAATATAAGAATATAGTTTATAGAAGCTTCTTCTGGTTGTATCCGGTCTGTTTGTGTTACATAAGTTATAGGGTGTTGGAACTCATCAGAACTAATTGTAGCATCAGTTGTATATGTTATCGTAATTAGAGGAATCGTATATGCAAAAACTAAACTAAAAAGGAGGTAAAATCTTTTAAAATGATGCATTTGTTCTCGTTCTAAAAATAGCGTATAAAAACCCCATAATAGCAACAGACAAAGAGATGATTTTAGGATGTATACAATCATTTTTTCTGTTTTTGGATTTGTTCATCAACTATTTTTTTTAGATCCTCTAATTCTGAGGTAGATAAGTTCGTTTCTGAAGTAAAAAATGATGCAAATTGTGAGGCAGAATCATTAAAAAAATTCTTAATTAACCCATTTACATGCTTAGAAAAATAATCAGTTTTTTTAACCAACGGATAATACTCTCTTGATTTACCATACAGGGTATACGTTACAAAACCTTTATCGGTCATTCTCTTAAGTAATGTAGCTACTGTTGTAGTTGCAGGTTTTGGTTCTGGGAAAGCATCTAATATATCCTTCATAAAAGCTTTCTCTAGTTTCCAAAGATATTGCATTACTTGTTCTTCGGTTTTTGATAACTGCATTGTTCTACATTATTAGAGTTTATTCTACAAATGTAGAGTATTATTTTATATTTCCAAAAAAAATCAAAAAAAATAGACTTGATAAGTAGGATGTCTTAATCAAGTCTATTTAAAAAAAAGGAAAAGATTATTGAGAAATAACAGCCTTGTTTCCTTTTCCTTCTTGTTTTATTATTGCTGATAATGCAGTTCCATTTTGTATAATTGTCAACGTATTAGTAGTTCCATTTTGTGTTGTATTGATAGTGTTAAAATCACCTTTTTGGATTGCACTAGTATTATTTAAGAATCCATCTTGGATAGAGGTTATTGTATTTTCATTTCCTTGTTGTAGTTGCGATAATAAGTGTTTTTCACCATACTGCACACCTTCTATATTATTACGTATCCCTTCTTGAGTTTGTGTAATCTTATTAATAAAAAATCCACTTTGTATTGCTATGGTTTCATTAAAGTCTCCTGTTTGATTTTGTGTCACACTAGATCTATATCCTTCATTAGTTATAGTTGCTTTATTATCGTTTCCTTTTTGAACTTGAATACCATTAATATTCAGCCCCAGACTAGTTACAGAAGCATTATTCCTTAAACCTTCTTGTTTTTGGTTAATGGTACCTCTACCCTCTAGACTTGCATAAGTCTGATTATCTTCTCCTTTTTGATATTGAGTAATATTAGAAAACATTACTCCTCCTGTTGGTTTTCCTTTTTGAATAGCAGTTGCACTATTTTTTATTCCATCCTGATTTTGGGTGATTATAGCCGGAGTCGTATTATTCTGTTCGGCATATACTTGATTAAAGTCTCCTGTTTGATTTTGTGTAATAGCATACCCATTTTTTTGGATTGCTTTTGCTATATTTTGATTACCGATCTGAGATTGATCTATTTTTAATTCTTCAAAACCAAATCTAAAAAGTGATTGACTAGCTTCCATAATGTTATCAGCCCCCTTTTGATATTGTACAATACTATTTTTAGTAAAATGCCCTTCTGATTGAGTTGCTTCTGCTCTATTATTTTCTCCATTTTGCTTCTGGTCAATTATATTATTGCTTCCAAAAAATGATTCTTGAGAAGCTTCTGCATGATTAAACTCACCTTCTTGATTTTGTACAATACTTTGTTGACCATCATTACTAGATTGATTTGCTTCTACGGTATTAAACTCTCCATTCTGTGATTGAACAATAGTATTCTTACTATTTTCGAAAAATAATTCATCTGTTCCTTGAGTAGCAATTACACGGTTATTACTTCCTATCTGTGTTTGTGTAATTTCACTTTCTAAAATATTAGAATATTGATATGCTTCTGCAGTATTAAATGATCCTAACTGATTTTGATTCACTTTATTAAGATTTCCTTGTTGTATAACATATACACTATTGTCATTTCCAGTTTGGGTTTGATCAATCATACCATTTTCTGCCAATGTACCTTCTGTACCTTGCTTTACTTCTGATTTATTAAGATCTCCATCTTGGGTGATCATTAAAGAATTCTTACTTCCTTTTTGTAAAGTTTCTATCTCATTGTTTTTACCTGTCTGGTTGGTTTCTGTAACATTAGTTTGAGCAAAAGTGAATGTTATGCTTAATAAAGCTGAAAGACCTATTGTCATTTTTTTCATTATTACATTTTTTAGGATTGAAATTGATTTTAAGAATATATTGTTAGTGTAAAAGAACATATGTGTGCAAATTGTAAAACAAGAAAAGTATAGAGGAATTATCTTTCTATGAATTTACAATGAAAAAAATGAAAAGGAATAATGTATTCTATATTTTCGATAAAAAGAGCTAGTTATTATTGTTTTAATAAGCTATTTCTGTCAAAACCAGAAAAACATCTAAATAATAGTAAAAAAGAATAGCGTTATTCTGATTAAAAATCAAGATAACGCCATTGCAGTATTTATAGATTGATACTATTAAAAAATATAATCAGTCTCGAAGTAAATTTTGAATCTTATGCATTTAATTCTGTAAAATATTTATAGAAAAGAGGAATCGTTTCAATTCCTTTTAAGTAATTCCATACCCCAAAATGCTCATTAGGTGAATGGATTGCATCACTATCTAACCCAAACCCCATTAGGATTGTTTTACTTTTTAATTCTTTTTCGAATAAAGAAACAATCGGAATACTTCCTCCACTACGTTGTGGTATTGGAGTTTTACCAAAGGTATCTTGGTAAGCTTTGCTTGCAGCTTTATACCCTATGTTATCGATTGGGGTAACATATCCTTGTCCTCCATGATGTGGAGTTACTTTTACAGTTACTGCTTCTGGTGCTATACTCTCAAAATGTTTTGTGAATAATTCTGTAATATCTTCCCAATCTTGATTAGGGACTAAGCGCATAGAAATTTTGGCATAGGCTTTACTAGCGATAACAGTTTTTGCCCCTTCTCCGGTATATCCTCCCCAGATTCCATTTACATCTAATGTAGGACGGATAGAATTACGCTCATTAGTAGTATATCCTTCTTCTCCATACACTGCATTGATATCTAATGATTTTTTATAAGCATCCAGAGAGAATGGTGCTTTTGCCATTTCTGAGCGTTCTTCTGTAGAAAGATTTTCTACAGCATCATAAAAACCAGGAATAGTAATATGATTATTTTCATCATGTAATGATGCAATCATCTTTGTTAAAACATTAATAGGGTTAGCAACAGCTCCTCCATATAAACCACTATGTAAATCTCTATTAGGACCTGTTACTTCCACTTCTACATAGCTTAATCCTCTAAGACCAGTAGTAATAGAAGGAACATCTTTAGCAATCATTCCTGTATCACTAATTAAGATGACATCATTAGCCAGTTTTTCTTGATGTTGTTCTACAAACCAACTTAAACTTTTGCTACCTACTTCTTCTTCTCCTTCGATCATAAATTTTACATTACAAGGTAGTTGGCCCGTTTTGGTCATTAACTCTAATGCTTTGACATGCATATACATTTGCCCTTTATCATCACATGATCCTCTAGCAAAAATAGCCCCTTCAGGATGAGTTTCTGTTTTTTTGATTACGGGCTCAAAAGGAGGACTATCCCATAGATTTATTGGATCTGGTGGTTGTACATCATAATGTCCATATACTAATACAGTCGGAAGGCTTTTATCTATAATTTTTTCTCCATATACAATTGGGTATCCAGGAGTCTCACATATTTCTACAGCATCACAGCCTGCTTCTTTAAGGCTTTTACTAATTTCGGCAGCTGTTTTTATTACATCATCCTTATAAGCGGCATCGGCACTAACCGATGGGATTTTAAGTAGTTCTATAAGTTCGTTTATAAAACGATCTTTATGTTCTTCAACATATGATTTTATATTTTGCATAGTATTCACTTATTTTTCGTCTAAAATACTAAAACTTTATATTTTTTAAGAAGGTTCTTTTTTATTTAAAAGTATTGTGTATATTTGCACTCACTTTTACAAAAAGTCCTAAGTATTGTAAAAGGTAATAATGCGGGCGTGGTGGAATTGGTAGACACGCTAGACTTAGGATCTAGTGCCGCGAGGTGTGAGAGTTCGAGTCTCTCCGCCCGCACAGCTTAAGAAAACCCAGATCTTATGATCTGGGTTTTTTTTATAAAAAAATTAAAAATTCTGTATTATAGGTACTTATTGTTATCGTATTTGCGATGGTATTGAGTGCTTTTAAGTCTGGTTTGCTCTACAGCGCAGAAATACACACGTACAATGCCGAAATGTCAGCGTACCGTACAGAAATATGCACATACAATGCCGAAATGTCAGCGTACCGTACAGAAATACGCACGTACAGTGCCGAAATGTCAGCGTACCGTACAGAAATACACACGTACAGTGCCGAAATGTCAGCGTACCGTACAGAAATACCCACTTACATTGCAGAAAGCAGTATTTTAGCTCTCAAAACAGGTGCCACTGTAGCTCGTATATATTAGTATAAAAAACCCAAAGGCAAGCAAAAACAGATTATGGAATATCTTTTAATAATTCAGAAACAGTAATTCCATGAATTTCAGAAATCATATAGAGGGTGTCAATTCTATAGTTTACGCCTTCTTCCCAACGCCAAACACTTTTATTTTCAAGATTATGCTCAATAGCAAAATTCGTATAACTAGTATAACCCGCATTAATTCTCAATTCTTTAATACGCTTACCAATTGTTTTATGCCTTTGTTTCTCCTCGTTAGATGCCATAGAAACAAAAATCTTGTTAAAAAATAAAAATATATGCGTCTAAAAAGCCGACAATTTGTTGCCTTTATCTTCTAAAATTGATTAAACACATCAATAAGATGTAATACAATAGTGATTATGGAGTACTTATTTTATCGTAAAGGATTTACGTAGTACACATGGAACTTGGCAAAAGCAGATTATGGAATATCTTTGAAGTGTTTTTCTTTTAGTTCACAAAAGAAATCTTCAATTGTCATTTTATGAATATTTAAAACTCGTAAGAGGGTATCTATAGTAAAGTTATGTCCTGCTTCCAATCGCCAATACGTTTTACGAGGTAATTCGTGATCATTGGCAAAAGTCTCGTAACTGGAATATTCTGCCCGAAGCCTTAAGGCTCTAATTTGTCGCCCTATTCTTTTTTTGATAACTGTATTGTCTTTCATTCTTCATTACAAAATTCATTATTTAAATGGTCAAGAATTACGCAATAAATGATTCTTTATTGAGTAATATATTGCCCAATAAAAAAAATAATCATATCTTTCGAGAAACAAAAACACATCAATAAGATGTAATACAATAGTGATTATGGAGTACTTATGTTATCGTAAAGGCATTTATGCAGTACACATAGAACTTGGTAAGAACAGGGAATAGGATGAAGTAGAACGCTACGACCTAGAGAAATGGGCTTTTGTTTCTGATTGGCGTATGATAAAGCGGATTAATAATGATATGGATTTTTAGAACGTAAGCTCAGTATGTTTTTGGAAATTTATAGAAAAATGTAAGCACAATAAATTTAGTTTTAACTAGCATTTTTTGTTCCCATGAATAATACCCCATTGCCTATGCCTAAATCACCAAATCCCTACTTATGTGTTTATGGCAAAAATGAAGAATGAAAAAATATAAAAATTAATGTACTGTAATTCATAATCTTATTAAATTGCAGTGCCAAAACTTTTAAAACCAAAAAGAATGTCAAAACTTGTTGCAACCGCAGGTGATCAACACACCTGCCCCATGTATAGTGGCACTACACCACATGTAGGCGGTACAATTATTTCAGGCTCTCCCAATGTTTTTGTAAATGATAGACCCGTAGCACGTATGGGCGATAAATGTATTTGTTCCGATGGTTCAATATCAATTATCATTCAGGGAGAAACAGGGATTTTGGTAGATGGTAAACCCATAGCCTATGTAGGCTGCATGACATCACATGGCGGGGTTATTTCTACAGGGCAACCCAATGTTATTATAGAAACGGCTATGCCTGTAAAAACCTCTCAATTGGTAACGATGCCTATAGAACTTATGCCACCAACACCCGCAAGAACTATGCTCGATAGGATTAATGCGCTTGCTAATTCTAAAAAAGCGAGAGAATCAAAATCAAAACAACAAGAATTAAAAAAGCACGGCTATCTGGTTGATGTTAGTTTTAGTATGTAAATCTGCTGTTTTATGAAAATTGACTATCCTGTATTGCCTTCTTATGGCGACAATCCTACCGAAGAAGAAAAAGAACGCACTATAGCAAGCTATTACGGACATCAAAACCGACATGGTTTTTATCCTGTAGGGAGTAGTAATACGTGGCATGGTGGTATCCATATAGAAGATTTTGGAACAAATGTTAGCGCTATTGCAGACGGTAGAATTATAGCCTATCGCATACCCGAAGAGTATCTACATGAAAAAGATAATAAAGATATTAAATACTCTAACGGTTTTATATTGATGCAACACCAATATACAACCCCAAAAGGGGTAGCACTACGATTTTACAGCCTATATATGCATCTGCAACCCAAAGCAGAAATGCTAAAAAACAAGGGGAAAAGCATACCAGATCTCTATGCAAAATATACCACAAAAGTAAAAACAGCTACTAAAGAAATAGGGTTAAAAGTTAGAGAGTATTGTAAAGATCATAAAACAAAGGATGATGCCAAAGAAAAGGTATTTGTGCCTAAAGGTAGTTTGATAAAAAAAGAAAATATTACCCCACCCAAAGGACATTGGATGGAAAATAATACAAGTTATGTATTTTGTAGTTATCAAGGAGAAATATTAATTGCGCTAAAAAGTTGGACTACCGATCATGGCAAAGACTATTACCAAATAAGCCATACTAAGGCAAAAGATAAAAATACGTTTAATGCCAATGCTCCCAAAGGCACGATGGTGTTTGATGATATCAATGGTACATATATAGGTATGGAATGTGCAGGGACAGCAATTGAAATCGAAAAGACCAAAGAAAAAGAATGGTATAAAATTAAGGACAAAACACAATATGTTATGGTTACCGATTGTGAACCTCTTACCAAACAGATCAAAGATGATGTAGTCTTTAATGATGTGCAGAATGTAGATATGTTTATTGAAGCGGGGCAAGTAATAGGAGTGCCTAGTCATTATGAAGCCAATACCTCAAAAGGCTATACCACTGCACATATAGAAGTCTTTACAGATGATAGCGGCATACACGAGTTTATCAATAATACACAGGATAATGACCGAACCTCTTATGAAGTTGCCAAGGAGCAATTATTACAGGTGGGCAAACCTTGCAATTTTTTAAAAGCCGATACCAAAGTAAAAATCTATCAGACTAAAGACGACTATACCCAAATCGGGTTTGAATCTATAAAAAATATCCAGTTACCTGTTGAAGGTAATATATACACCCCCAACAAAAACGGAAGTAACGGAGAGAAAGGGTATGCTATAGCGCCAAAAGGATATTACATCTATGATTTTGAAACGGTGAATGAGTATTTTTCTAATGCGCTACAAGAAGGTGTAAGCAATATTACACGTATGGCAAATGGAGGTTCGGGTACAGACCCTAATAGAAAAGTAGAGTATATCCACCCAAAAGCAGGCAAAAAATATTGGATAAAAACCAGTGAGGTAACAGGCGAAGCAGGCAATTGGGTGACATTATCACAAGATATAAGCGTTGTGTATGAACAGCAACCCACAGCAGACACTGCTGATAGTAAAGCTAAAAAAACCGCAAAGATTAGAAAAAAAGCCACTACAAAAGATAGTGCCAATACAGAATGGTGGCTCATAAAAACCAAAGACAATGAGCAAGGGTGGGTTAAAAAAAGTGACCTAACCAAAAAGAACCCCTATCATTGGGCAGATTATGGTTGGGAAATACTAGAAGATACAGGCAACCAGTATTTTTATATGTTTGGCGAATATGTAGAAAAAAGCGAACCCCATGATTTTATCAAAAAGATATGGGAGTTAGCCGATAGCGATGGCGATAAAGAACTCTCTAATTATGAGCTGCAACAAGCTGTAAGTACCAAAGATACCATAGACATACTAAGCAAGCTTATTTGCAAACATCAAAGCGAATGGAACACTTGGGCTAATATCAGTGATTTTGAACAAGAATTGATAGACGTGCATAAAAAAGGAATTAATGAAGCGAAAGGCACAGATGACGAGGGGAATGACCTAAAACAAAAACTAGAACAGCAACGAGATGCTAAGATTGAGATGTTTAAAGATAAAATAAAGCATCTTTGTTTTTGGCAAGACATAAAAAATGGCGAAATTGTACCGATGCAAGAGCGCAAGCAAGCCTATATAGACAGTAAATACAACCCAGCACGCAGGATATTCCCTAAAGGAACAAGTGCAACGGAAATACTGCTAGGTAAAGAGTTTGATGAGCTAGAGAAAGAACGAGATAAACGGCAGTTTCCTACAGATTCTAATGTCTATCATTTGCATGCTATTGGATTTATCGAGCAGATGAAAATGATTGTCAAAAAATATGGTATTCGTTCGGGATATAGCATAGGGGAAGCAGTTAAAAAATTACAAGAAAATGTTAAACCTAAACCTATTGGGCAATGTGGAAGGTATGTGAGATACGCTTTAGAAGCTGGTTATGGTTTAGAACGAGATGGTTTACTTGGTAAAACCCCTGGTGCAGCAAAAGATTACGATACCTATTTAACGAAGAAAAAATTTTATTTATTGGAAAATATTAGTGATTTGGAAGATTACAAACCTATAAAAGGTGATATTGCTGTGTTCGTTGCATTTCAAGGAGCAAAGAAATTCCATCAATATGGTCATATTCAAATGTACGATGGAGAAAAATGGATATCAGACTTCACACAAAGAGGATTTTGGGCAGGAGGTGACTACAGGAAATTTAAACCTAGTTTTAAAATATATAGATGGTAAGTTATGAAAATTAAAATTTTAATAATTGTTACATTCATTTTATTAGTTTGTTGTAAGGTTGATAGCCAAAAAAAGAAAGCAATAATTGAAAACAAACAAGAAGATATATCATATTCAATCACGAAAAATGATAGTTTACTTATAGAAAAACTCGTTAGAAAAGTTTACGAATGGAATGAGAAAAATACGACATATTATTTCAATATTGGTGTTGAAGATCAAAAAGGAGAAAAATATATTGGTATTGATTGGAGTATTTATGAAAAAAATAAAAAATTATTAAAAAATAGTGGTTTGTTTTCTGATATTTTTATTGATTCTTACAGAAAAACACTCGAGCAAATTGATAAAAAAGTAAAAAATAAAGAATACGAATATGATTGGTTAATAGGAGAATACCCACCTTTTGGAACTGATGCAAATGAATGGTGTCATTGTCAAGATATTCCTAATGATTATTATTGGAATAATATTGAAATAAAAGATATTGAAGTAACAGGGAACAATACAGTTAGTTTAACTTGGAATTGGGGTAAAGGTAGTAATGGTTTTAACTATCCAATAAAAGTCAAAAAGGAAGACAATACTTGGAAAATGACTTATTTAGATGGATTCGATAATAAGTATTATTAAAAAATAGATATCCCGATAGCATAGATTGTAAATCTATGCCCTGTGATTATAAACTTCATATTAAAAAGATGGAATATTCCACAGATATAGAAAAAATACTAACCCCGTTTATTAATCCTAATTTTTATATAAAACTAGATGTTACAGCCTATAAAAAGCATATCACCTCTTATGAGTGTATGTTGTTAAGTTTTATAAGTTTAAGTAGAGAATGTATAAAGCACGAATTATACAACCCTTCTATTGTGGTTTTTGATTATCAAGAAAAGATTATTTGTAATAGATATTTTAATATAGATTATGTGAAAAATAATTCTGATGATAGTACTAATTTTAGGTTAGAATTAATTGAAGATATAAGAAATGACCGTATCTACTTTATGCTACAAGAAAAATCGAAACCAGACAATGTGGTATTTCATTGGTTAACATATTCGATACCTATTACTACTTTTAGCCATGTAGATTATAGTAATATTATTAATTACATTGTTGATAAGCAGCAGCTAAAAAAAGAGCAAGAGGTTTTAAATTTTGAACTATTGCTACACCGTATTAGTTTTGAAACAGGCACTTGGCAAATTACAAAGACCTAAAATCTAGATGTTTAAAGATAAAATAAAGCATCTTTGTTTTTGGCAAGACATAAAAAATGGCGAAATTGTATCGATGCAAGAGCAAATAATTTTTTATACATTTTTATTTAGATTATTTTCTTATATAAAAATATTTGTTTTTCGATATAAAAAAAATAATGCCAGGTGAAGGTTTCCTGGCATTATAAAAGAATTAAATCGAATGATAATCAACACTTTGTTATTGAATTTTGTCGTCATCTTCTCTATCCTTAGTTTATAGTTCCATTTATAAAGTTTGTCATAGCGTTGCTTTTATCCAAATTTTAAGTGCCGATTTTTTTTTAAGCGTCGGGCAAAGTATTTATAATTCGTTTGGTGAACGAATCTTCAAAAGTTAATGCTTCAAGAAACATTTGAGGAATAAGTTTATTTCCTCGATTTTCACCTGAATAATTAGAAATGAAAGCATTCCAATCACTATTTTTGTTAAGTGACTTTAATCCAATTTCGTACCATTTAATAATATTAGATTGCCAAGCACTTAGCATAGATGGTGAACAAGAAGAGGGTATATTCCAGTTATCTCCTCTTCCTAAATGAACAGAAGTCGCTGAATTTTTCTGAGATGCCATAAATGTTGCACAAGGAAAACAAGAAGATATTTTTGTAGTATTTGAGCTACAGGCTATTTCAAAAAGAAATGAATTCTTGTCGATAGAACTTGCATATTTACTCATAGCTACAATCATTCCATGGAAGCTTTTAAACATCTTTCCTGTACTAAAATTACTTGTAACTTTAGGATTGATATCTTTGACAGAGATTTTTACACCTCCTATTGATATTCCTCCAGAAATTGAAGATTGATATTCAGTTAATAAATCGATTACTTTATTTGAATACTCTTTTGCACTATTATATGCATTTTTTACATTTTCATCATCAGCTCCTCTATATCTAGGAGTATATAATTCTAAATCTGATGCTCCTACTAGCTCTATTTTACTTGCATCTGAATATCCTCCAATATATGCACCATACAAGGGACCTAAATTCATTTTCTTTAATCTAAGATCTAATTGTTTTGCAAGCTTAGTCTCAGTGCTTCCTGTTAACATTGCTATCTCAGTATTGCTAATCCTATTATTTTTTGCAACTATTAGTGGAAATGTTGTTTTTGGTATAGACTGATTTATATCAACGGTCACATATTTCTTTAATTTTTTTTGAACCTTTTGATGCACCGCAAAATCTTTGGGCGACTCATATTGAAATATCGCATTTTTCCCTGTAGATGATAAAACATCTTTTGCATAGCCTACGACTATAATTGTGGAGAGTGCATCTGCTGCTTCTTTTGTCATCACTTTATGGAGTTTGTCTTTAGTGAGGCCTGCTTTTTCTGATTCTGCATCTTTTTTAATGGTAGTGTTTTCTTTGGAATAATTTGTTTCACTTTCAATACTTTCTTTATCACAACTCATTAAAAACATGAAGATAAGAAGAAGTGTTGTTGATCTGTAAAATTTAAAAACTGTTCTCATAATATTAATTTAAATTAGTTAAATGTTTTGCGTTTTAAGCTTGTCAAAATTTGTTTTACCAGAACAAATTTTGACAAGTAAATAAGTATTGGTATCTGTTAAAGCTGGGATTGCAACCGTTATTTCATTTCTGAATTTCCTTGGAATTGCGATAGATGTAGGAGTTCCTTTTTCCAAACTCTTTTCGGTAATTATATTCCCTAGCCACATAGCAGCTTGTCCGGTACTTAAATCTAAAAAAGAAGTTAAGTCAGTACCTGTATAATCAAAAGTTTTGGTTACGCAACTTAAATTCGCACTTGATGCTTTATGTAAATTTATAGGCTTTGATATTTCCATATCTTCAGCAATAGCATCATCTTCAATATTTTCTTTTTGACACGATAACATAACCAAAGCAGATAGTCCTGTTAGGACATAATTAGTAATTTCCATAAATTTTTAAGAGTTAAATGAACCTGTTATAGAATGTAATTAATTTTAACAGGCATACATAATCCTTTGTAATCACAGGACAAAATTAGGTTTACTCCAGCAGCTATTTATAGCGGAAATGTTACATTTTTGGAGTTTCTAAAAAAGAAGTAAGTTTTTGTCAGAAAAATTAAACAAGCCATGATTGGTTGTCAAAAAAACAGAACATCAAGAAACAAAAAAACACTTTTTGGAATAAAAAATACAATTAAGATTGTGGTTTTATAAAAAAATACAGGTATAATATAAGATGAAGAATTCTTTTTTGATCTCATTTTTTAAATCGATCAGAAATTTTCTTTTTACTGAAATTTCATTGAACCTTTTATATAAAGTAGGAATGATAAATTATAACTGGATTATATTTTCAAATCGATTTGGCATAGATTAAGAATTTCCCTATTAAAACTTAAATACTCTTTATTTACAGTTATTGATTTAACTGTCGTATCGGAAATAATAATTTTTGTTAAACTTTAACACACACACTGTTTAACCTCATTATGGCTTTGTCTTAATTTTTATTAGAAGGGCTTTATGATTATGCTATAAAAGTAAATATAGAAAATGGTATATGATAGATTTTTAGGTGTTTAATGTGAGATGTGTTTTGTAAATAAAAAATACCCTTCATTGCTAGTCATGCAGTTATTTTTTTCTACTGAAGATTATTTGTTTGAAAACAATGTTAAATAGAATATGTGATCAGGATCAAATTATACTTTAGATCAATGTGTTATATAGTCAATTACTTTATTTTCGTTAGTAAAAATTCATAAAACACACTAGTTGATCTATATAAAATTTGTTTTGTAGTTATACTCTATAATACTTAGGGTATTTAAACTTTTTGTTGTTTGTTAAGTATGCATCCGAGCAACTACGTTATAATTTTTTATTGATATCTAGGCGGTAGTTCTTCTAGTTTTTGTATACTATGATCTGGTATTTTTTCTAATGTATTAGTTAGCCATTCTCTTGGGTTGATGTTTTTTCTTGTCTCTGGTATAAGTTATGGTTTGTTGTGGGACTTCTTGTGGAATAGTAACAGAGTCTTCAGAGAAAAGAGAAAGTTGATCCACTACCTTCAGAGCAATAAAACTCTCGGATTCAAAACCATTAATTAGCTTGTAGAGCTGTGCTAGTTGTTCTTTTAAACTAGAAATCTCTTTCTTTATATTAGTGTTCTCAATACGTAGAATTGTTTGAAACAAAGGTAGGTCAGCAGAAAGAAACAGAAAAGATGTACTTCCTCAGAGTGATACGAATGGAATGTGATTTTTTGATATTATATTTTTCAAAATTCAGACTGATATATAAAAAAAATAGACCGTTTGTAATAATTTAAACGGTCTAAATAACTTTAATATCTAAGAATATAGTTCCTTAAATTTTTTTGGAGGGATTTTGTATTTGGTTTTGAATTCTGAATAAAAATAAGATAAGCTTTTGAATCCAGAGAGATAAGCAACTTCTTTTATATTGTATTCCTGATTTTGTAACATTTTGGATGCATATTGTAAGCGGTACTGTTTAATGAATCCTATGGCAGTATAACCTGTGTGTTTCTTAATTTTTCTTAAAAAGGTGTGTCTGGTCAGGTTGAGTTCTTTAGAGATTATTTCTACATTTATATCTTCGGAAATATTGGTTTCTATGATTTGTACTACATTGTTTATAAAGCCAGATTGATAACCTTCGACGAAAATAGAAGAAATACTATTCATACTTTTAATAGGCGTAAACTCCTTTAGTTCAACAATTTGATTACATGTTTTAAGTTTTTTCTCTTGGTTTTCTATATCTTTATTTAAGAATAAGTTAAGTAGCAATATTGTGTTTAATGCGTTTATAGTTTTTACAATTTTAGGAAATTTTTTAATTAAGATTAGCTTCAGATATAATTCATTTTTTAATTTGATAGTTACTATTCTAATTAGGGTTTTAAGATTTCTTAAATACATATTAATTGAGGTTTTTGATATTCGCATTAATCGTTTTAAATATTTTTATTATTGTCCGATAAAAAATCACCTTTTGTATCGAATCATAACTAAATAGGGGGTGTTTTTTCATTTCTAAAAAAGACTCTCTTACTTTTGTGCTGTATACAATACGGATTCTAAATTCTAAACGTGTTGAAAGATGGAGACTCTATAATTTAAAGGTTTTTAGTAAACTTAAAATTGTTCTTATGTCTTGTCTCTAAAAGTGAAGCGGTCTTGCATCTTTAATCGGACAATAATATATTTTCATAGTACCATAAGATTGACTTTTTTATGTTTTCAAAAACAACATTTATCTTTTAATCTAATAGTACAAAAAATATTTTCTTATTCAGATATAGGTCTCCATTTTTTTCCATTGTAATTACAATTTTGATTAAAAGTATAAGAAGCATTTTTGTCAAAACATTTTTGTACATAGATTTATTGCCTAATAATTTTTTTAATAAAATTTCAAGAAGTTATTCTTCTGATTTTAATAAAAAAAATAATGGAAAAAATATATCCGTTAAGTGTGTATTATTTTGAATTCCTTACACTAATTGTAACCCCTCAGGTAAAGACACAATTTAAAAACCGTCTCTATGAAGTGGTTCAGTGATTAGTTAATCTGAAGAAGAAGAATTCTGCATTTTTTATCGGTATTTATTTAGGATATAGAGGGATTTTCTTGTTTATGTTTCTTTCTATAAGCATTTGGGGTAGTGTCAGTTATTTTTTTGAAGGCATTATAGAATGTTGACTTTGAGGGAAAACCGCATTCTAGTCCAATAGCTAAAAGGCTGTAGTTATCAAACTCAGAATCTAAAATTATGTCTTTAACGGCCTCAACACGATATTTATTAATGTAAGTTGAAAAATTATCTCCAGTAATTGTGTTTATAAGTTGAGAAACATAGCCAGGGCTTATGCCTAACTTTTCTGCCACTTTATCTCTGGTTAATGTATTGTCTTTATAAATTTGATGATCTATACAGAGGTTTTCTAACTTTTTAAAGTAGCTATTTTCCTTGGTAAAGGATTCTACTAGTGAATTAACCTCTGTAAGAACTAGATTTTTATGATCTGGATTTCGTTTATTTAATAACGCTTTAATTTCTTCTTGATCTCTCGCCAATCTATATTTATAAATCCCTACGTAGGCAGTCCAATGAATTAGTAGTACAGCAAATAGAGGAAGAATCACCGCGATAGGAGTAAATTCATATTCGAAAATCATACCAGAAAGCAGAGTCAAAACCCAAGAAATAAATAACGTAAAAGTTAAAACCCATAGATGGGTAATCCATCTTTTTTCTTGAGTAGTATTAGAAAACTTAATGAAAGTATAGGTGTATATTAAAATACCAGGGATAAACAATACGAGTATTAGGAATTCTATAAGTTCTAAAATTACTATTGAAACTTCAATGAAAAGAGGAACCTCGTATAAATTATCAATTTCAGTAAAAATACTATTAATTAAAGAACAGAAATAGGGTATAAGTAACCATAGAATTTTTTTTGAATGTTTAATAGGGTGATTAACTTTATGAACAACGAACAGAAAAATAAAGACTGGAAAAATAATACTCGAATCTATTAAATCAATAAAACGAAGAAGCGGAATAGTTTTGTATAGTTCAGTATACTCATCAAAAACATAATTTAGTAGCGAAAAGGAAAGGGAAAGAATAGCGTATGTTAAGTATTTATTTGCATCGCTTTTGAATAAGGGAGAATTAAGAACAATAAGACCAAAAACGACTCCTTGAAATATCGTAATAATAAAAAAAGTTAAAATCAATTTTAATTCTATTTACAGGTTTGTTTGATTCAATGTTTTATAACGCGACATATATAAATCGTAACAAAGCAAGTAAGTTTTAACCAATTCATCTATCTGCGCATTTTTATTTCTTATTAAACTTATGCACCACTGCAAAAAGGAAATGATGTTTCGATTCTATACTAAATTGCTCTGATTTCATATATGATGCAATGTGCCTTGAAAGGTAAATATAGTTCAATTAATCGAACGTCCCAAAGTGGGGGCTCTTATGAGGGAGTAACGATCCTAAGTAAAGTAAGAGGTAAGGTCGTTTAGCATAACCGTTACACTAAAGTAAATCAAAATTGTATGGTTAAGGCTGACGAACAGAAACCAAACAAGAAGCTATTAGATCGGATAAGTTAGCCATGTATGATGATGTCCAAAACCAAAAAAAAAGAGGATGGGCGAAGTAGTAGAGTAGATTTGGGAGGCATCAACCAAAGGTTTTAAAGATAGATTGAATGTCGGTGAACAATATATATGTTTACACATTACACTTATCACAAATTCCTTTTGCTAGCATATTAATATCTTCAGGAATAAATCCGTTTGGAAGATTAATTTGTGGTATTTGATGCTCTGTCAAACAAAGAGTTTCTTTGCATTTAGTGCAATGAAAATGCAAGTGTAAATCAGAATGTTTTTCGTGCTGACATAATGCGTATTTTGGGATTCCTGTTCCATCATTAATTTGATGTACCAATCCATTTTGTTCAAATGTTTTTATGGTTCGATACAATGTTGTTCTATCAGATTTTTCGAAATGTTTTTCTGCAGTTGTTAAACTCACTGCGGCATCTCTGGATGCTATAAATTGATAAACTAGAATGCGCATAGCCGTTGGTCGTATATTGACTTTTTGTAATTGTTTTTCTGCGTTCTTCATATTTTTTTTAGTGAGAATGTTCGGTTTCGTTCTTTTTCATTTCAGCCATTAAGTAATAAGCTCCTCCTTGAGCAACCATTATATTTTCTTCTATTTTTTCTATAAAATCAAAAGAGATAAACCCATTGCTCGTAGATTTTATAACTACTTCTTTAGGTGTAAATCCCCAAGTATCGTTCTTTTCTTTTTCTGCTGTAAATACATAAGAAGTTTTTCTATCTTGGAATATGGCATCCTCTGGCAAGGCTTGTTGTAGCACACCTTCGGTAATAATTCGGGCATTAACATACATTCCGGGAATCAAATTTTTATTTTTATTTTCGATTTCTGCATGTACATGCAAAGCTTTAGGTCCTTCTTCAAACGATTTTCCAACAGCATAGATTTTGGCTGTCATTTCTTGATCGCCTAATGTTTCTACATTAAACTTTACCAGTTGTCCGTTTTTTACGTTGCTAATATCTTTTTCAAACACCATTAAATCAGCATGGATATGCTCAGTATTTACTACTTCAAAAAGTGACGTTTGTGGTTGTACATATTGTCCTGATTTGATTTGTACTTTTTCAATGAAGCCATCAATAGGACTGATCACCGGAGCTACTTTTGAAATATTTCCAGATCTTATGTTAGTATACGATAACCCTAGTAATTGTAGTTGATTTTCATATCCTATTGCTAATCCTTTAGCACTTGAAAATACAGATTTTGCCAACTGATAATCTCTACCAGACCCTACTTTTGCATCATATAATTTTTTTTGTCTATTATAATCTTGCTCTAAAAAAGTGAGTTGATTATATGTTTGCAAATAATCCGTCTGAAGTTTAATAATATCTGGATGGCTAATATATACTAGAACTTGCCCTTTCTTTACGAGGTCTCCTTCGACTACTTTAATACTACTAATATTAGCCCCCAAAGTGGTGTTTACAACTGCTTCGTTTTGCGGAGGTACTCCTAATTTTCCATTGACTTCTATAAAACCGCTCATAGTACGTTTAGAAAGCGGTTCTATTTTAATATTAAGAATGTCAATTTGTTTTTGAGTAAGGGTTAATTCTTCCTTGTGCGCTTCTTTATTTTTAGAAACTACATTTTCTGCAACAACATTTTTTTCTATGTTATTACCGTCTACTTTATTTTGATTCTTACAACTCGTTAGACTATTAAGAGTCAGAAATACAATTGCTATATAAATAGTAATCTTATTATTCATTTCTTTAGATATTAAATTAGTGAATTCAGTGCGATTGACTTTCATTGTTTTTTAGTTAAGAAATAGGATAACTGTATCTTGTTTTCTAAATAGATTTGAAGCGTCTTCCAGGTATTAATTTCTAATTGTATAGCAGTCTTCATGTTTTGTAGAAACGCTACATAATCCAGAGCACCTTCTTTATATGATAAAATAGCGCCATTACGTTGTTCAATAGCCAGAGGCAATGCCTCGTTTTTGTAGAACAACCACTTATTTCTTGATTGTTTAAACTCAGAAATTTTTGAGTTAAACCTACTTTTTAACTGTAGTACTTTAGCTTTATTATTGGCTGTAATCATTTCGGTATTAATTTTTGAAACTTTACTTTGTGCTTTTATTGTATTAAAGATGAGTGGAACTTGTATGCCTACTTGATAACTATTAAAACCAGATTGATTTCCTATTTTTTGCAAACCATATTGTGCCGAAATTTTGGGTAGAAATTGTGAGTTAGTAACTTTTTGTTCCGCTTTAGCAACCTCTAATTGCTTCTCCCAATAATTAAATAATGGATGATTTTTTATAACCTCTTCAGAAATTAATATATCACTATCAAATGCATCAAGAGTTGTTACCTTAACTCCATATATAGTCTCGTTCATTGAGAGCCATTGATTTAATTTTTGTAAAGCTATTTGGTAGGTAGCATAAGCTTGTTCTTTTTGAAGTAAAATCAGTTTACCTTGATTAATAGTAGCGTTGTATTCTAATTTTGAAATGGCTTCAGTAGCATATCTCCAATCAATAGCTTTATTCAATCCAGTAAATACAGAGTCAATTTCTGAGCATGATTGATATAGTTGTTTGGCAGTGTAAACTCTCGCCCAAGCTATTAGAACATTTCGTTTTAGTTCTAATTCATTTAATTCTACATTGAGTTCTGCTAATTTAATATTTTCTTTTGCTAGTTTATTTTTTGATGTAATTCCGAAAATATCAATATTGTTTTGCCCTATTCCTAGTATGGTGTATGTTGGAGTATTAGTGTTACCTATTTCTTCGCCAGCTGTAAAAAGCTGAGTGCTCCCAAGATCCCAAGCAGTATTTTTTAGTACGTTCTCTTTTTTTACCAAAAGTCTTGCAGCTTTTAATGAAGGGTAACTCTTTAGTGCGATTGCAACAGCTTCATCCATAGAAATAGGTTGTTGTTGGGCTTTTGATATGGTAAAAAAGCTTAGTAATAGTAGTGTTGCCATTCTTGTTTTAACTTTTTTATGTATCGAAATTTTGATTGATTTTTTATCCTTATTTTCTATCCATTTATATAAAATTGGAATGACAAATAAGGTTAGTAGTGTTGCTGTCAATAGACCTCCAATTACTACGGTTGCTAATGGGCGTTGTACTTCTGCTCCAGAGGTAGTTGATAGTGCCATTGGAAGAAACCCGAGTATGTCTGTTAAAGCGGTTAATATTATTGGACGGATTCTTCTTCGTGTACCCATTCTAATACGTTCATTAATATCTGTAACCCCTTCAGATTTTAGTTCATTAAACCCACTAATGAGGACTAATCCATTAAGAACAGCAACTCCAAATAAGACAATAAAACCCACACCTGCAGAAATACTAAATGGCATGTCTCGTAGCATTAGTGAAAATATTCCTCCAATGGTTGCTAACGGGATTGCTATATAAATCATAACTGTTTGCTTTATTGATTTTAAGGCAAAAAAGATGAGTATAAAAATGAGTCCTAATACTATTGGTACAACCGTTTTTAGCTTACTGGTAGCACGTTCTAAATTCTCAAAAGCGCCACCATATCTTATATAATAGCCTACGGGTAGTTTGATTTCTGCTTCAATTTTTTGTTTGATTTCTTCTACCAAAGATTTAATATCGCGACCTCTTACATTGATACCTACATAAGTTCTTCTATTGGTATTATCTCTACTAATTTGCATTGGCCCTGGTTCATAACTGATACTCGCAACCTCTTTTAGAGGGATCTGAGTGCCACTTGGTAAAGTGATAAAGAGATTTTTAACATTATGTATATCTCTGCGGAATTCTTCTTTTAATCGTACTACTAAGTCAAACCGTTTTTCGCCTTCAAAAATGGTTCCTGCAATACCTCCTGAAAAAGCATTCTGTATTAGGGTATTAAGCTCACTTATTTGTAAACCATATTGTGCAATTTTATCTCGATTATACCGAATAGTAATTTGCGGTTGCCCAGAAGTAGCCTCTACTTTCATGTCGGCAACACCAGCTACTGTTGCAATTATTTTACCCATTTCTTTAGCTGTTTGGGCTAGGATATCTAAATCATCTCCATATAGTTTTACAGCGATATCTTCACGAACACCAGTGATCAACTCATTAAAACGCATTTCAATAGGTTGGGTAAATTCATAATTGACTCCAGGAATTTGTTCTACTTTTTCCTTAATTTTATCAATAAGTTCTTCTTTTGATGATGGGGTTGCCCATTCAGAAATAGGTTTTAAAATTACAAATACATCTGCGATATCCATTGGCATTGGATCTGTTGGAACATCTGCAACACCAATACGACTTATGATGTCTATAACTTCTGGAAAATTATCTTTTACTATTTTTTCAATTTTAGTTGTAGTGGCTATAGTTTCGGATAAAGAACTCCCTGGTTTTAGAATAGCATGAAACGCTAAATCACCTTCATCTAATTGAGGAATAAATTCACCTCCCATTCTGGTAAATGCAAAAACGGCTAATGATAGCAAAATAACAGCAGAAACTACAACTGATTTACCTCGTTTTATAGCTTTAACAAGACCGTTTTCGTATATATTTTCTAACCAATGAACTATTTTATCTCCCCAATATTTTTTCTTGATTTTTGGGATTCTTAAGAATACTGAAGTAATCATTGGTACATAAGTTAAACATAATACCATAGCACCAATCATAGCAAAAATGAATGTTAACGCCATTGGAATAAACATTTTTCCTTCAATACCCTCTAATGTTAAAATAGGAAGAAATACAATGAGAATAATAAATTGACCAAAAAAGGCTGTATTCATCATTTTCGAAGATGCCATATAGGTTATCTCGTCCCTAGTTTTATCCGTTATAGTTTCTTCCTTTTTTATTCGTTGATATAGGAAGAAAACGGTGCTTTCTACAATTATCACAGCACCGTCTACTATAATCCCAAAGTCAATTGCACCTAAACTCATTAGGTTAGCCCATACATCAAAAATATTCATTAAAATAAAAGCAAATAGTAATGATAACGGAATTGTTGATGCTACTACGATGCCTCCTCTCCAATTTCCTAAGAAAAAGATTAAAATAAAAATGACAATTAAAGCGCCTTCAATTAAATTGTTTTTTACGGTTGAGGTTGTATTAGAAATAAGTTTACTTCTGTTTATAAAGGGCTTAATCGTTATGCCTTCTGGTAAAGATTTTTGGATTTCAACGATACGTTCTGTTACTGATTCAATAACAGCATCTGTACTGGCACCTTTTAGCATTAAGATCATACCACCAACAGCCTCGCCTTCGCCATTTTTAGTTAATGCACCATAGCGTGTAGCAGTTCCAAATTTTACGGTACCAATATCATTAATTGTAATAGGGATATCGCCTTTGTTGGTAACTACTATATTTTTAATATCATTTAAGGTTTTGGCTAGCCCTTCTCCTCTGATGAAATTGGCTTGGTGATTTTTTTCTATATAAGCACCACCTGTATTCTGATTGTTATTTTTTAGAGCTTTATAAACATCATTGATGGTTAAATTAATCGCCTTTAATTCGTTAGGGTTTATGGTAACTTCATACTGTTTGATGCTTCCACCGAATGCATTAACTTCAATAACTCCAGGAACCATTGCCATTTGTCGTCGGATAATCCAATCTTGAATGGTTCTAAGTTCTGTAGCATCATATTTGTCTTTGAATTCTGGAACTACCTCTAAGGTGTATTGATAGATTTCTCCCAAGCCTGTTGAAATTGGTCCCATAAAAGGTTCTCCAAAACCTTCGGGGATGTTGGCTTTTATCTCGTTTAGTTTCTCAGAAACTAATTGTCTTGGTAAATAGGTGTCCAAATCGTCACTAAATACAATGGTAACTACTGAAAGGCCAAATCTAGATATCGAGCGAATTTCAGTTACTTCGGGTAAATTAGCAACAGCTACCTCTACAGGGTAGGTAATAAATTGTTCAATATCTTCTGTTCCCCAATTGGGAGCTTGGGTAATAATCTGTACCTGATTATTAGTAATATCCGGAACAGCATCTATAGGTACTTGTTTAACACTATAGATACCACCTGCAATTAATACAAGTGTAAACAATGCAATAACAAACTTGTTATTGATTGAAAACTCAATAAGTTTATTAATCATGTAATTTTAAGTTTAATTCAATAGAAAGAGGTGTCTTTGGTATAAGACTGAAAAGGATATAGCTATCCTATAAAAAATTGAATTAAATTCGAGGGGGTTGAAATAAAGAAAAATCGAAATCTTGTAAAGCTATATTTTTATAAGAATATACTTTACTATACTGGTAGTTGGATATTAAATAATCATAAGAGTCAAATTCTGTCTCAGTAATGCTTATTTGACAACATTGACAAGAACAAAAGGGCGAACACAAATCTGATTCTTCAGAATCTGAGTGTTCATCTGCATTTAATAGTTGAACGATACCGTCGTTATATTCTATTACATTATCATTACATGTAATAAACGATAATCCAAGGATATAAATAGATAATATGATGGTCAAAAATTTCACAATACAAAGTTAAGAAGAATACTTGTGCAATCCCATTGCATAAATTATGAGAATGAATTTTCTATTGCAATATGTGTGTGTATTTTTGGATTCGATAGTTACTTGTATACCATGATAACTTTATACGTATCTAGATATCTTTTCGTTACGTCATTTATTTTATGATAGATGGTTTCTAGGGGGTAGCATTTTTTTTGTGCAATCACCCATTGTTATTTATAAAATTAGGAATCTATCTAGTAATATCGAGGATTACAATTGTATAGACTTTTCTTTGTGGAGCTGTAGGAGGTATGCCATTATGATCAGTAAATGGGTTTCCCCCTTCTTGTAAGTGTGCTATATCTATCGATATAGGGGCTGCCTATAGATCGTATATCCTACGGAACGGGCACTATAGGGTTAGAATACTACTTATAGATGGTTACAAACGACCAAAAAGTCATTGTTGTACTGCCTATAGGGTGTTCGAGACGGTCAAGGGGGTGTTCTGACACCCCCTATGAGGGGGTGTAGACAGCCTGTATCTCGTTCATAACGCCCTAAAGAGCGTAGAGGTAGTGGTTTCCTTGTTTTATCCTAAAACAAAAACTTATGCAATCTTAAAGATGGTGGAGAGAGTTTATTCTTAGACTATTATCTTCCAAAAGCCAAGCAAACCAGAAAAAAGGAATCCTTAAAACTATATCTTTATCCTAAGCCTAAAACAAAGTTAGAAAAAGAACACAATAAAAAGAATCTTATTCTGGCAGAAAGTATCCGTTCCAAACAATTGTTAAAGTTACAACATGATCGGCATAACTTTTCTCATTTAATCAAAGATAGAGAAACCACTCCTAAGAAAAAATTATTGAATCATAACCCTTGTGAAGATATTGAATATATTGATCAGCAGGAAACTGAAAGGGAGTTTTTGATACTGGAAGAATTAAAGGCATCACCAAAACCTTTTCCTATACTCTAACCAAATGGAAAATCAATAAATGTTCCCTCAACATCGTTTGAGGCTGTTGGATAATATTCTAGCGGTATTTTATCAAAAAAAGGTAGTTCTAGTTTCATGTTATTTAGCTATTTTTTTGCGCTCTATAAATTCTTCTGTGGTTTCCCAAACATGATTCATGTTATTACCGTAATAATATTCAAACTCGATTTTATCACCATTTTTTAACTTAGTGTTTCCCAGTAGATAATACGTGTCGCTAACATGCATGCTATAAAACTTTTTTGCGCCATAAAAAGTAATTGTATCGCCAGGATAGTATTTTTTGACGGATTTTATATTTTCTTCGTCATAATTGGTATCTTCTTGTGTTAATGAATGGTCAGAAAATCGTCCACTATTTTTTTGCCAGTGAATAGTACAGATATTTTTAATGACGATAGGGCGATTAAGGTATTGTGCATATGGATCTTCTTTTGAAACATCTGTTCGTGAACTGTAAGCTAGCATAGAAATAAAACCTATAAAAATGAGAAGAACAAAGATTATTACTGAAATAAGAATGTATTTTATGTTAATATTCATTTGTTTTTTAGTTTAATTGTTGAGTTTTCTCATTTAAAATTAAGTAGATACTTATTACCATATCAATTAGAGGTGCTGATTGATACAAGAATTTCTTCTTGAGAAAGGGTTGCTAAAAAGTCTTTCCAAACTGCATTTTCAAGTTCAATATATCTTTTATAATTAATTTCTTTTTTTTTCATAATTCAATCTATTGTACGAACTGGCATCCTAGCTTTCCAGTTATTATCTCTTCTCTGGTTTCTAGATTGTATTTAAATTCTTCGCCTAAGACATAATTTGGTACAAAATCGAGCAATTCAGGACAGATTGTATAAAGGTCTACTTTCTTTTTAGAATATTTCCAACCTATTAAAAATTTTTCGTCTTCAGAAACTTCAAAAGTTTCACTTACCGTTTCAAAATTAGAAACAGTTTGATTTTTAATATTGATTATGACGTAACTTCCACCATTACCACCTTCCTTAAAACCAAAAATAATATAGTTTTTTAAGAGGCTCTTTATATATGACCATTCTGAATATTCTGGTTCTATTTCGCTTTTTTTCTTCGTGAACAGTGCATCTTTGCTATTTAATATAAATGTGTTTTCTAATTGTTTCGGTTTTTTAAATTTTGGTTTTTTAAAAATATAATAATCTGAGGCATCTGCGCTATCTGAATATTTTTCTAAAACGCCGTAATCAATTCCCTTTTTTGTATGAAACGTAAATAAGGAATCTTCCTCTTTTTGCTCATATAATAAATATTCTGGGTTATCTTTATTCCTATAATCCGTTATTTTTTGAAGCGTATAGTTTCCTGTTTTGGACGTATTATTACAAGACAGCAAAAAGGATGAAAGAATAATTATGAATAGAATATAAATCTTCATTTTCTTTTTTATAATAATGATTAACATCAGTCTAGATTATATATTTATTTCAGTCAGTTCAAAAAACCGATTAATTTGGGCTATTAATTCGTTTTTCGGATTGTTTATCGATTTATCAATAATCATTTTGGTGAGGATCAAGATTTGTTATGGTTCATTACTTTAATCCCTCATTGAGGGTTTAATTCCTCGGCTTGCCTCGATATCAAAATATTTTTTTCGGAAGCATACCTAGTGAGCTTGTTCCGAGGTTGTTGATTACTTAAAGCCGATTTATGTTATAATATCTTTATTACTACAAAAGCTGTATTAGTAGTAGCTATTTTAAAATCCATTACGCAAAACGTCTGTTCCTTTTATGAGTTTTTGTAAGAAATCTTCCATATTTTCGGCTATCCAGCGAATTTTATTTTCGTCAGCTCCAAAAGCAATTATTTGTCCTGATTTTCCTTTGCTACCAGGTGCGTAATCTATCGCTATAAAATTTCCGTCCCCCATACTCATAAAAGGAATCCAATATGGGGTTGTATAGATACCTATTGTTTTTCTTCCGTCTGGGTGATTATTACCAGTCAAATCAATTAACATCCAATCAACACTATCATAAATCTCTTTCCAATTTTTCCATTCATCAAATATTTGTCTTGCAGATAGAAATCCTATGTTTTCAATTCCATTATAGGTATTAAGTAACACTTGTAATTCTTTAGGGAATGAAAAACCTGCCAAAGTTTCAAATTCCTTATAAAACGGTGTGTTGCTTACAGGAGGGGTTGGTTTAAGTTGTTTTATCTTGATAAACTCATTGAATAACTCTTTTAATCTTACTTCATCAATAGTACCATATCCAGTAGTGTCAATATATTTTTTAATATAGTTCTTTTTTTCTTTAGCTATTTTGGTTTCATTGTATTGCTGCGGTGCATTTTTATGTAAATAAGACCCTGTATTTTCATAAGGTCTTTCATCTATCAACATTCCAGAATTCACCCATTTTTGAGAAAATTGCCCCTTTCCTAAAACAAGCATAAATTGTGGATTTGGATTAAGTTCTGGTTGTTGTTCAAATTGCCCATCATTTTTATATTCTTCAAGCTTTTTATATTGTTTTTCAAATATAATATTCATCCATAACCTAAAATTACTGGTATTTTCCAAACGTATTCCAACTATTTTTTTTTCAGATAAATAGGCAAATGCATCATATGATGATTCCTGATTTTTTGGAGTAATAATTAATAGTTTTAAAACTTTAGTTCTTAAATAATCTGATAATTTTTCTAATATAATGTTCTTAAACTCCATTGTATCATACGACTTATAATTTCTGGCGGTAGCACTTTTATGATGCGAGTAATCCTTATAAAATGGCTCAGGAATTTCGGTTAGTGCAATGTCATGGAATATTATATCATCGAATTTTATTTTTTTTAACTGATTGTCATAAGGTATTGTATTCATTTCATTTTTACAGTTTGTAATTAATATCATTAGATTTATGAGTAAATAGTATTTCATCTTAGGCTTCATGATATCACATGTTAAATGGTTTTATTCAGCTAACCCTATAGACATTAAATAATCTAAATAAGGAAATAAATCTACAAGTTCTGGTGGTGTTGCATCTTTTATATTTACATGAAAACATTTAAACTCATTTTTATTCCTCCAACTTTGGTTTAAATCCATAAGATAACTAAATTATAAATGAACAAACCTTAGATTAAGTAACTGTAAGTGTCAATTTATAAGTTGATACCTTTTTAAGGTATTTTAGGTAAGTTCAGACTTTATTTTTTCACTTTTATTATAGGACTAAACCACTATTATTAATAAGATGACTTATTTATATTAATTCAAGTTCAATAGGTGTTTTATAATTTTTAGTTACTAATCCAGCGCTATATGATTTTTTAGCTTTAAGTATGATTTTATTGTCTTTTACGCCAATATCACCAATCAGCGAATAGATGTCTTCATAAAATTTTAATTCAAAATTCTTGGAGTGTGTAACATCATTCTTTTTGTCATAATATTCAATAATTACATTAGATAACTTTCCAAAAGGTGCTATCTGATAATAAATAACTATTCGATACGATTTAGTTTCTTTGGTTTTAAAATAAATTTTAATCTCGCGCCCATATTTTGATAATGCTAAAGCTACTTGATTAACAAGGTCTTCATTATTTCTGTTACTTATAAACTTAAGAATTTTCAAAATTTTATTTTCGATAAACTTATCTTTGTCCTCAATTTTTAGAGAATTAAAATGGCTCGTAGATATTCCATAATCTATATATTTAATTCTTTTGTCAATATTACGACTCGAAATTTTAATTTCGTTTTCTCTAAGAAAAGTTGTAAGATTAATGTAAATATGATCTACCTCTCCGTATGAATACTTTAACTCGTTTAATTTTCTTGCTATTCTTTGCGCAATGAAATTTGTGTTTTCAGTTGGGTTTAAAATACTTCCTAATTCTGATGGTAGATTCTGCCCTGAAATATTTTCAGTTTCACTCTCATAAAGTCGTATGTCCTTTAATGCTCTATTGGTCATTTTTGAGTTATGTGTTAATTACTGCAAATGTTGTAGTGTGTTTTGATAATATTCCAATTCTGGGTTTAGCCCAAATTCTTTGAATATTTTGATTTTAGATTCTTTATTTTTGGGGTTACGTAAATCTTTTTTGAATGTATAAAAGGCGTCACTATTCCAATAGTAATCATTTGAATTGTCCTTAATACAATTGATTAAGATTTTTTTGTTCAGTCTTAATCCAACACCGACTCCCTCATTTCTAAAATAATTCCCAACTATACTTTTAGAAATTTGTTTTATATTTTTCTCTTTGTAAATAAAACCCCATTGAAAATAGATCAGTCCTTTATTGCTGTAATCAATACTTTCTGAAAAAGACATGGGGAATTCCATTTCTGAGTTTTCTAATGGGAGATTTCCAATAATTTCATAATCACCATAGAATAATCTGTTATCCATAATATGCTCTGATGGAAAACACTTTTTATTTTTTAAGATTGAAACATCTATATTTTTAGTCTCAGAAATATGGTGGTAAACCTTTATTGTTAATGGTTGTGCCATTAAATTAGACAAACCATAATGATTTTCTTTTTCAAAGAATTTTTCTTTATGAAGTTTTCTTATGTCTAGGAGCACTCTGCCAAACCCATAATTTTTTCTATCAACTTTGAAAGTGAAAAAATCTCCTTCTTTTACTTTAACTCGTTTCCTTTTCTCTTTTCCAAACTTATTTATATCGAGCAAATGGTTTTTGGAAGATGAATTAATAAAATTATCTAACCACTTTCTCAGTTCCGAAAAATTATTAATCTCTATTTCTTGAAAATAGGTTTCATAAAAAGTTTTTTGAGTAGTATAGTTTCCTATTATTACACCTTGATTACCAGCTGTAAATGAGAAGTAAGTTCCTATTCCATTTCTGGATTGAAACGAAGAAAAATTCAACTTTTTAGGTTTCCCTCTTCCGGTCTTAGGAAGTAATATTGTTCTGTTATTAGATGTTTCTTCGTTCATATCATTTTCCTGATATGAGTTTTGATTTACTGTAATTGATTTTATAATTGTACTCCCATCAAAGAACAAGTATATTTCATCCGTTAGCTGAACAATATCCCAATTGGATTTAACAGGTTTAAGCCCTAAATATTTTCTATCTGTTTTAGTTAATTGAAATATCACTTTTGTTATTTTTTATATATCACAACTTTTAATACTCTCTAATCATTTTTGAGTTTTGTATTAATTACTGTGAGTGTTGTACAGTCATTTTTATTCTAGCCGACAGCATATTCAGACTTAATCGAATCCACTTTTATTACGGTTATATATTACTACATAGAGTGATTTTTTTGCTTTTTTAAAATTAAAAAGTAATTCTCTTGTGTATAATTATCTAAACCTATTTAGTCTATTCATATTTTGATATATAACAAAGTAATTAAATTGTAACCAAATCTATATACTGATGAAGCTATTGTACGTGCCAATTTATAAGTTGGTACGTTTTTTAATGTATAATACTTAATTTTATCTTGAGTAGAATATTTGTTATTAACTTGGTAAGTTTCATTAATTACATTGATTATGCAGTTTATTTATTGATCTACAAAAACAGAAAACATATACAAGAAAATACTCATCTTTTATTTTCAACCAATAATGCTTTTTATGGATATAAAATTAGACAAAAAGGATTTCGAAGATTTAAAGTCTGTATCAATGTGTTATACTGGTAATAATCTTGAACTGGAATTGCAACAGAAAACTGGACAATAAATTAAGCTGCTATTTTGATATTAAACAAATTTTCTATTTCTAGAGATCTAACATAGTTTAAAGTCGAATGTCTTCTTTTTCTATTATAATGTTTTTTGAGGTCTTGTTAAGGCAATCAAAAGAATGTCCAACTAAAAGGACATTTTTTTTTGATTTTTTAGGTAATATCTACACTATTTATTGCCTTTTATTTGTGCGTTTTCATTATGATTAATAGTCAATATGTAGTTTTTTCTTTTACAGTAAATCTAAGGTATAACTGGTATTAAATTCTTTTTCATATTTCGAGGCTATATTCAAGGATACTATCATAGGTAGCATTACAGAAAAGAATAACTCCTAATAATTGCAGTAGTTCATTTGGGGTATAAGCTCTGATACGGTATATCAAAACTGTCATTTTTTCTAATCATACTATTGGTTTTTATCCCGATATAATTTTATATACTATAGGTTTACTGGGAGAGGCATCATTTACGAAAGGTGCTATCTGTAGATTAAGGAAGTATGTCCCATCCGCAATATGATCATTGACATATATCAATTCTGTAATAGTCGCATGATGACGAATCGCATTAGGGTAACCCCAGAAGGCTTTATGAGCTATTAATTTTCCATCATCTTTTTCTTTATCGACAGATGGGAGATCAATGAGGAGATGTTTAACCTGTAATTCTTTGATATATGTAGCTGCTTCTTCGGTAAGGTATGGCCAATTGGTGTTAGAATAGTGTTTATTACGCTTATGTTCTATATTGGGGAGTGTTCTTATTATTAATGCTTCTGGAGTAGAAGTTGTTAGTGCTTCTATAATATGATTCTTGGTTATTATAGTGTCTTTTCCTTTCTGTTCTGGCTGAATAGAAATGATTTCGGCAATAAAAAAAAAATGTGTTAAGGCATCATTGATGCTATAAAACTCAGAAGTGATATGACCAACACATTCGGTATGAGTGCCATGACCATGTGGATTAAAGGTAATCGTATTAAAATTGGTAGAAGCTCCTTTAGATACCTTTCCAATCCATTCTCCATCAGTTACAGGTTCGATTGTTGGTTCATTGATATACCATGCATTTACATTTTCTTTAGAGGCTCTTAAAGGAATGGATAGATCTAATGGTTTAGAAAGATCAATGGTGTAGGACTGATTATTGTGTATTACTGTTGTAACCATATATTAATTAGTAAGTTTTTTTGATAACCATAAAAAGGTAATCTCCTGCTGTATTTTCATATTTGGTGATGACATCATTTATTTTTCCTGATAAGATATCTTTTTTAAGAATATGTAATCCGTGTGTTACTTCTTTGGCATTTGCTAAAGAAGAGAAAGAGGATATCCCATAACGTACTTTGGGATCTAAATATAGTGATGGTTTGTGTTTTCCTGAGTATAAAAAGAGATCTTGTAGATCGGGTTGGATAGTATATTTTTCTGTAATGTCTATATATAGCCCATTTGTTTTTAGGTTAGCTTCGATATTTTTATAAGAAGGCATCTGAGTGATAGAATCTTCTAACATTTTTGGAAAATAGTGATTCAGCCAGTATCCTTTCATTTGCTCAGAGGTAGCTGTAAAGAGTACCATTTTTCCATTTGGTTTTAGTACTCTACCAAGTTCAGAAAAACTTTTGTTTAGATCTTGCCAGTGATGTAGTGTTAAGCTGGCAATAATACCATCTATACTCTCTGTAGGGAGGTCTGTTTTTTCGGCTTTTCCGATTTTCCAGTTCACTGAATTATTTTGACATTTTGCTTTTTTCAACATTTCACCAGAAGGATCGATACCAATAAACTGATATCCTTTTTTAGCAAAAGCTGAAGTATAATTACCGGTTCCACATCCAATATCAAGATATGTTTTGTCGGATAAAGGGTTTAGAAAAGCCTGTAATTTAGTAAAGAGATATGGATCGGCTTTTCGAGTACTATTGTAATGTACTCCTATAGTATCATATTTTTCTAGCATGACTCTTTGATTATAAAATCACTTTAAATTTAATAAGAAAAGATCACTTGCGATACCATCGCTTAAAAACTTTCCTTTTTTGGTGACCAATAATGTATCATTGTCTAAAAATAAAAGATGTTCCTTAATATGTTTCTGAGCATGCTGAAGAAGGTATTCTTTGTATTTTTGCCCAAAATTTTGCTCTATTTTCTGTAAGGATACTCCCCAAATGGTACGTAATCCAGTCATTATATATTCGTTGTAGGCATCAGTGGTGGTTAAATCTTCGATTTCTCTGGGAAGTTCATTTTGCTGTATGGCGTTGATGTATTTTATATTGTTATTAATATTCCAGCTTCGTTGTTTTCCATTATAAGAATGTGCAGAGGGTCCAATTCCCAAATAATGTTTCCCCTGCCAGTAGGCAGTATTATTTTTGCTAAAATATCCTGACTTGCCAAAATTAGATAATTCATAGTGTTCAAATCCTTTGTTTTCTAAGGTTTTTACCAAAATTTCAAAATGTTGTTGTGCTAGATCATCATCAATAGCAGGGATTTTTCCTTTTTCAATTAATTTAGGTAAAGCAGTATTCGGTTCGACAGTTAAAGCATAACAAGAGATATGGGGTATCCCAAAATCTAAAGCGAATTGAATATTTCGTTTCCAGTGTTCTATGGACATATTAGGAATGCCATAGATAAGATCTATTGAAATATTCTCGAAGTATTTTGTTGCCAGAGATAAGCATTGCAGTGCTTCTTTAGCATTATGAGCACGGTTCATCATGCTAAGATCTTCTTCAAAAAAAGATTGAATGCCAATACTTAAGCGATTTACACTACTTCTAGCAAGTGATTCTATTTTTTCTTTAGTTAAGTCATCAGGATTAGCTTCGATAGTAATCTCAGGATCTTCTGTAATGTCATAATGGCTATAAATTACATCGATAATATGTTGTAACTCCTCTACTGATAGTACGGTAGGTGTACCTCCTCCAAAATAGATGGTCTTAATAGTCTGGGGAGTGCTGGTTTCTGATTTTCGTAATCGTATTTCATTACATAATGCTGCAATCATTTCATTTTTTTTCTTCATTGAAGTAGAAAAATGAAAATCGCAATAGTGACAGGCTTTTTTACAAAAAGGAATATGAATATAGATACCAGACATGTAATGTATTTAATTAGGACAATCATCCCAGAATTCTATGCAAGGTTGATTTATTTCTTTATAATTTTTTTTATGTTCAGTATTTACATAAACTCCGTGATCGATCCAAGACCCTATACCTTTGGCTGAATCAAGAATATGTAATGAAAAATTGAATTCAGAATCATTTTTTATAGAGTAGAATGTATATAGATCATTTTTTTTGATGATATTATGGATAGGAAACTCTACAAAATCATGGCTATGAGAGATTGATAATAACGGATTTTCCTCAGGACTTCCTTTTATTTGTATCCATAGATTTCCTGAATCACAAGGGTTTAAAATCACCATTTCATTTTTATATTTGGTTATTGAAGTCCATTCTTTTGAAATTTCATTAAGAAGTTGTAATCCTTGCTTTTCATTAGAGCAAGATATACTAATACTAATCAAAATAGCTGCTATTATTTTTTTCATTGAATTTATGTTACACTCTGATATACTAAATGTAAAACCTTCATTCTGATTTTATCCCCCTGTTTTCAGGGAAAAATGAAATGAATTAATCAGTAGTTTTTTCATAAATTGAATTGTAACAAAAAATTATTTTTTTACTCTTTTTTCGTTTTGTTTTACAAAAGCAGCCCAACCAGTATAACTTTTGCCTATGATATCTGCACGCCCCATGTTATAGAAATGACAGACAGCTGCGGCAAGTCCATCAGTCGAATCTAGGTTTTTTGGTAATGTTTTGAGCTGTAAAAGGTTTTGTAACATTTTTGCAACTTGCTCTTTACTTGCATTACCGTTGCCAGTAATTGCCATTTTTATTTTTTTAGGAGAATACTCAGTGATAGGGACTTCTCGACTAAGCCCTGCTGCCATAGCGACTCCCTGAGCGCGACCTAGTTTAAGCATGGATTGTACGTTTTTGCCGAAAAAAGGAGCTTCGATAGCTATTTCATCTGGGTGATAGGTATCTATAAGTTGTATGGTACGTTCAAAAATAAGTTTTAGTTTTATATAATGATCATCATATTTACTAAGCTGAAGTTCATTTAGTTGTAAAAAAGACATTTTTTTATTTAGGACTTTAATAAGTCCAAACCCCATTATAGAGGTCCCTGGGTCAATACCTAGTATGATTTTTTCGGTGCTCAAAAGAAAGATGCTATGTTAGAGTACAAAATTACACAATTAAGAATAAGTTAGAGACTAATCGATATGTATTACCAAAGGAAGTTTATATAATGTAGTAACGGGTGTGCTACGAGTATGTGCCGGTTTTACTTTTGGTAAGGAAAGAATACTTTTTTGAAGCGTATCTTTTAAATTAGGAATCTGAGTTTCTATAGTTGGTGGTAATTTAAAATCTTCGAGTATAATTTTTCCTTTATTAGTAATAAGTAATGGAACCCAAATAGTGTCATTAATAGCAGTTTTTACGACTATAGTGTGTTTTATGAAGTAGTTGTATATATGCTGGGTGATCGTATTTTGAAAACATTGCTCGAGTTGTTCGATAGGCTTTTGCTTACATACATCGAATAGTGGGGGTTGTTCTACTTGGTTCCAGTTAAGTTTCTCCAAACTCTCTTTTACGATATCATTTTTATGTTCTTTTTTAAGAACAAAATCTTTGCATGAAAATATCATAAAAACCAATAAGCCTATATACCAATTTCTTACACTCATTATCCATAAACTATTTTCCAATCGCCAAGCTACATAAAATTTTTAAGAGAAAGAAGTGTTCTTTGTCTTTGCTATCTGCATCTATTTAAAACAGATATAATTATGATTAAAAATTTGATCTCTCTAAGATTTGTTTAACTGCAATGTGTTTAACATTTTATTTTTAATTTTTAGTATTATTTTAAGATTAGACAAATAGGGTGATCCGTAGATATACTGTTGTGTAGATATTATGAATCATTTTAACTAAAATCACACAAATGAAAAGTATTTCAAAAATTGCAATTGCCGCAGTAGTATTCGCAGGAGTATCTTTAACTTCTTTAAATGCACAATGCACTGTAAGTACCCCATGCGGACAGTATACAGTACCTAACTGTGTACAAAATTCATCAGAAATAATTACTTCTGGTAACTCGACTGCTACAGTCAACTCTAGTTCATCTTCTGTTTCTGTTTCCTCATCAACGTCTAATGGAGTAACCTCAACAGAGATTTTTGTAAATGGAAAATTGTATAAAAAAGTTACTTGTAAGGATACAGGAAACACTTCTATTGGAGCAAAACCTTTTAAGTTTCCTAGTTTTGAGGATTTTTTTAAAAAGTTTTCGTTCTCTTCATTTAAATTTTAGTAGTTAGATCGGGAGGTTTCTTTTATAATACAATAAAAGAAACCGTATAAAGAAAGAGTTCGGTACATCCCAGACCGAACTCTTTTGTTTTGTATTAGTTTTTATAATATGATTTTATTTTAGAGAGAAAAAAATAAATGTTATTTCTGATACATTTGATATAACTTCACTTAGTGTGTTCATTTTTAGTTTTTTCTTTTTTTAGCGATATTATTTATATTAAAAATAATAGGTGATATCTAATACTATAAGACACCAACTTTTTTTCCACGATTATTTGCGGGATAAAGTATAGTATTTTTAACTCCTAATTCTATTTCAAATATTGGTCTACGAGCTTTTATATTAATAACCTCACCGGTTTTATCAATCTTCAAAATTGACATATATTTTATTTACTCTAGGTTTACTAGTATGATTGCATAACCTTTAGATCGAAATTCTCATTTACAAATATCAAATAGGTATTTAGAATAAAAAAAGAAGAGGTTCTTAATTGTCTGTTATTCTTCCTTGGGGTTGAGATAAATCTATTTCGATCATTGTAACCTGAAACGTAATAGGTAGGGTATATGTGTCTTCAAAAGTCTTATTTTTGGTAGTTTCATCATCAGAGTCTTTTGTAGAAATCATATTAGGAAACGATTCTAATGTTCTTATAGCTTCTATTTCTAATTCTGGAGCAGATCCTTTAACCTGAATATCTACTATCTTACCGATTTCGTTAATTCTAAATCTGCTATAAATACGATTAATGCCAGGTTTAGCAAAAGCTGCTACTGCAGAGGTGTTGTAATTAGTATCTACATATTCTTGGATTTCGGTAGTAATACAGTTTTTTCTTATACGTTCATTTGTTACATTTTTACATTTTGGAGTGGTATGATTATTCTGAGAAAATGACATAGAAAATATCATTAAACAAAGGGGTAATACTAAAAAAGATTGCATGTCTAGGGGGGATTTTAGAATCAATTAAAAGTTTAGTGTGTATATTTCGAGAACAAAATAAAAGAATAAAAATGTATTTAAATAATTTTGTAGTTGTTAATGAATTTAACATCCAATTAATTGATGTTTGCGTAACAAATTAGAAACATTACCGTCATATAAATAAAGTGAGATGTGGATATAGTACTAGTGATTCTTGGATTTTTGTTTTGTCTTTTAGGTGTTATAGGAAGTTTTCTTCCTGTATTACCAGGACCATTTACCTCATGGGTGGGGTTATTAATTCTTCATCTTACTAATACAGTTATTTTGGATTGGACTTTTTTGGGAATTACTTTGGTGATATCAATAGTGGTTTGGATATTAGATTATATTGTTCCAGCAATAGGTACAAAACGTTTTGGGGGGACTAAATATGGTATGATCGGAAGTTCTATTGGTCTTATCTGTGGTCTTATCTTTATGGGACCTTTTGGGATTATTGTAGGCCCTTTTGCAGGTGCTTTTATAGGAGAATTAATAAAAGATAGTAAAGAGTCCTCAAAAGCGTTAAAAGCTGCTTTTGGTTCTTTTATTGGTTTTTTAGCAGGAACTTTTCTTAAGTTTATAGTATCTATAGGATTTCTTATATTTTATTTTAAAATAGTTTGGAAAAATTGGGCAGTTTTTTTTTAAGACATTGATGTTTTTAAAAATAATATATCCAGTAAGGTGGACTTGCAAGAGAAATTCGGACAATTTTTCTAAGACCTATGCTACATTTTTAAGTTTATAATATTCTATTTAGACTTCTAAGGGAGTTTTGTATCCCAAATAAGAATGTAATCTTTTCCTATTATACCAGACCTCTATGTAATCAAATACAGTTGTTTTAGCTTCTTGTATTGTTTTAAAACTATGATGGTAAACAAGTTCTGTTTTTAATGTTTTAAAGAACGATTCTGCTACTGCGTTATCCCAACAATTAGCTTTTCTACTCATCGATTGGGTAATTAACTTATTAACAGTAACAACTCTTCTAAACTCTTTACTAGCGTATTGCACACCTCTATCGGAGTGAAAAAGTAAAGGTGCTTCTATTTTTCTTTTAGAAACTGCCATTTTACAAGCGGGTACTATCGTTTGATCAGTAAACAAAGAAGTGCTGAATGACCAACCTATCACCTGGCGGCCATAAATATCAATTAATGTTGTTAAATATAACCATCCTTTATTGGTTTTAATGTAAGTAATATCAGAGACCCAAACCTGGTTTAATCTCTTGGGGTTAAAATCCCTATCCAAATGATTTTTGAATATGGGAAAAGAATGATTGTAGTGGTCTTCTATTTCTTTTTTAATTTACTTCTTACCCCATTAGATTTCATTAACCGGGAGATCCTACTTCTAGATACCTTATATCCTCTTCTAAGAAGTTCTTGTTTAATCCTTGGACTTCCATAAGTTTGTCTACTAGCATAGAAGATGTTTTTTATTTCTAGAGTTAATTTCTGATCTTCTAAAACCCTATTAGAAGGACCACTACTATATCATCTATAATAACTACTCCTACTAACTTTTAACACTTTACACATTCTCTCGATGGGGTAATGTTTATATGAGACTATGAATTGATAGAGTTCCCATCGCTCTTGGAGAAAATGTGAACGGCATTTTTTAAGATTTCCAGTTCTAATTGAGCATCTTTAAGAGCTTTACGCAACTCCTTTGCTTCCTGATTATCTACTTGAGAAGGTGGTTTAGAAACCTTTTTTGAAGATCCCTCTTCACTATCTAGCTTTACGCCATCGATAAATCCTATCAACTTTGATCCCTAGCTCATCGGCTAATTCCTTTATGTTTTCTCACTGATAGCTTAACCGAACAGCTTCTGATTTAAATTTTGTACTATAAAATCATTTCTTCATTGTTCTAAGATATTTATTTAAACATAAAGGGTCTTAAATATCTGTCCGAATAAAGGTAGCAACTCCAATTTAGATTAACCAGAATATTTGCATAAACATAACAATTGGTCTTGATCCCAATCAATTATTGACTTTGATTGACTGTCTATAATTAAAAAAAGCCTCTCCAGATTTATGGAAAAGCTTCTCATTGGTTTACTACTAAACCGCGCTCACGATTAACGTGAGACAACACAACATTTTCTTGCAAAAAAAAGCTTCAAAATATTTTGAAGCTTTTTGCAATTTTGCGGTCTGGACGGGACTCGAACCCGCGACCCCCTGCGTGACAGGCAGGTATTCTAACCAGCTGAACTACCAGACCGTAGCGTATTGCGGATGCAAATATACACCTCATTTCCGTACTCACAAATATTTTTTTGCTTTTTTTTGAAAATATTTTCAAAACACTAATTAAATTTCTGTCTTTCAATGAAATATGAGGTTAAGATTTTGTCAAAATTTTTGGTAGTATCAGCCTCTACGTACTTTATACCGTATTGAATACATTTCATTTTTAGATTATAAAAATAAGAAGCTACCGTTTTTTGATAATCATCCTTAATAGAATCAGCATATAAGTTTATAAAATCCCCAGTTTCTACATCTACAAATCGTGTTGGTTGATTACTAAAGTCAAAATGAACTTCTTTTTCACTATCAAATGTGTGAAAGAGGATGACTTCATGTTTGTTGTATTTAAGATGCCTAAGAGCTTCAAATAACTTTTCAGGATTAGATGTCGCTTGTAGCATATCAGTAAATAAAAAGATAAGTGATCTACGGTGTATTTTTTCTGCTATTAGATGTAAGAAAGTATACGTATCTGTGTTTTTACCTTCAGACGGATTGAGTAGTATTTCATTTAACTGATTAAGTAGCATCTGGTGATGTCTTTCGCTTCCTTTTTCTGGGGCATAATAATCATATGCATTACTATAGATGCTGAGACCTATAGCATCACGTTGTTTTTTTAAGATGTTCATTAAACAAGCAGTAGCTAAAACCGAAAAACTGATTTTATTTAATGAGTCTAGATGATGTTTTTTTACTGCAGGATAATGCATAGAAGAAGAATTGTCTATAATAATATGACATCTTAAATTTGTTTCTTCTTCATATCTTTTAGTAAAAAGTTTATCTGTTTTTGCAAAAAGTTTCCAATCGATATGTTTTGTACTTTCTCCATTGTTATATACCTTGTGTTCTGCAAATTCTGCAGAAAATCCATGAAAAGGGCTCTTGTGCATACCAGAGATAAAACCTTCCACAACTTGTTTTGCTAATAGTTCTAAGTTAGTAAATCCACCAGTTTTATTGATCTCTTTTTGAATATCCATAAATGAATCTTTTATAAAAAAATGAAGGTTATGTTTATTTGATAGCACTCTAGTTTGAGTTATACCAATTAGATTTTTAATTCAATACTAAAGAAAAATACTGTTTTTTATTCTATTGAGTTCAAATTTTGAACGATATTAATTGTGTAATATACAGATTGTAAATTATGATTCATAAAAAAAGAGGTTTGACCTTTACATCAAACCTCTTAGTTTTTATGAATTTTATATTTTTTACAAAAGAGAATCTAACGCTTCTGCATATACATTTTTAGGAGAAACACCAACCTGACGACCTACTACTTCGCCATTTTGGAAAACCAGTACTGTAGGGATATTTCTTACACCATATTTTGCAGCGAATTCTTGATTTGCATCAACATCTACTTTACCTACAATAGCTTTTCCATCATACTCTTCGCTAATCTGTTCAATAATAGGACCTACCATTCTACATGGACCACACCAAGTTGCCCAAAAATCAACTAATACAGGTTTTTCACTTTTAAGTACTACCTCATCAAAGGTTGCATCTGTTATTTCTAGTGCCATAGTTATTTTTTTTAATTCTTATTATTTTAATATTTACAAAATTAGTCAATAATTCTGCCAAAACTTACATGTACAATATTTGTTTTGACTATGCAGCTATTTAATTTTCTAATACCAAATATAGTGAACTCATTTAAACTTTTTGTGTTACCTGTATATTTTACATTTTGACTGCTTTAACAAAAGCATAGTATGCAATTGAGTTTCTGAATGATCTAAAAATGAATGGTTGTATAATGTAAATTTTGTAAACCAAGAACAATGTTAGTGTTAGTGTGGTGAGTAGAGAGGTGAAAAGGGAAATAAACAAGTAGATTTAAGAAGCTTATGTATTAGTTTTTAATTATGATTTTGTTAGACATAATTAACAGTGTGAGAATTTAAATTTGAAGTATAACTTTTAAAACCTAGAGAATTATGTCTACAAATTTTGAATATCTTATTATAGGTGCAGGTCCTGCAGGCTTACAATTAGGGTACTATTTAGAGAAATCAGGAAGAGAATACCGTATCCTGGAATCAGGAGAACAACCAGGGGTTTTTTTTAGAGATTTTCCTCGGCATCGAAAATTAATATCGATTAACAAATATAATACAGGAAGTGACGATCCAGAGTTTAATATGAGGTTTGATTGGAATTCGTTACTTTCAGAAAGCGATGAAATGCTGTTTAAACATTACAGTAAAAAATACTTTCCTGAAGCAGAAAATTTAGTCGATTATTTAAGAGATTATGCTCAGTTTTTTCAATTAAAAATAGACTATGAAACAACTATAGAGCGTATTGAAAAGAAAAAAGATTTTTTACTTACAGATAGTAATGGTAATACATACTCATGTAAATATCTTGTTATAGCCACAGGGGTTTCAAAACCTTATATTCCAGAGATATCAGGGATAGAACTTACAGAAAACTATTCGGATGTATCTGTGGATCCGGATGATTTTATAAATCAAAAAGTATTGATTATTGGTAAAGGAAATTCTGGTTTTGAAATGGCAGATGGTCTTATGGATACAACAGCTATACTTCATGTAGCGGGACCAAAATCCATTAAAATGGCATGGAAAACACATTACGTTGGAAACCTAAGAGCTGTAAATAATAATTTATTGGATACCTATCAGTTAAAATCATTAAATGCAGTCTTAGATGTGCATATAGATAAGATAGAAAAAAGAAATGATAAGTATTATGTATCCTACAGGTTTGTGCGTGCAGAAGAAGCTCAGAAAAATATAGAGTATGATAGAGTGATTACTTGTACTGGTTTTAGTTTTGATAATGAGATGTTTAGTGAAACTTGTAAGCCTAATTTATGTATTAATGATAGGTTTCCTGAACAGACTAATGAATGGGAATCTTCTAATATCGACAATATGTATTTTGCTGGGGTCTTGATGCATATGCGAGATTTTAAAAAATCTACTAGCGGGTTTATTCATGGCTTTAGGTATAATATAAGGGCACTGCATCACATGTTAGAGTGTAAAAACCATAAAAAGAGTTGGCCACATAAGATTATAGATCTAGACTCAAAAAAAATAATGAAAATAGTAATTGATAGAGTGAATAAAACCTCTGCGTTATGGCAACAATTTGGGTTTTTAGCGGATCTGATTGTGATTTCTAAAGAAGACCAAAATGCTAAGTACTATGAAGAATTACCTGTAGATTATATCCATAATAGCGAGTTTGGTAGAAATGATAGTTATTATGTACTTACTCTAGAGTATGGTCCTAATCATGATAAGATGGATCCATTTGATGTTGATGTGGTTAGAATAAAACAATCCGCTATAAAAAATACAGATGAAAGTCATTATTTACATCCAGTACTCCGGCATTTTAAAAATACAAAACAAATAAGAGAACACCATATTGTAGAAAATTTAGAAAATGAGTGGTTTCATGAGATACATACCCAACCATTAGAACAATTTTTTAAAAGCGATATAAAAAGAATCGAACAAGAGCTAATAATTGGAATTGATGAGTAATTCTTCAGCAATTAAATTGGCAGGTTTGAGAGACTTTGAATCTGCTGCATGTACAAAACTTTCAAGAGAGATTTACGATTACTTTTCTGGTGGAGCTAATAATGAAATTACAATTTCCGAAAATGATAGGGCTTATGATCGAATAAAACTGAGACCAAGAATTTTACAAGGAGTGAGAGAGAGGGATACTTCGGTTATGATACTTGAGGAATCATTGTCAACTCCAATTTGTATAGCTCCAACTGCATTTCATTGTCTAGCACATAAAGAAGGGGAGTTAGCGACAGTAAAAGCAGCTGTAAAAGCAAATGCAATAATGATGGTGAGTATGGCTTCTACAGTTGCAATGGAAGAAATTGCATTAGTAGCAAAAAATAACTCAGAAGGACTTACACCAAAACTTTGGTTTCAATTGTATATACAGCCAGATAGAGAACTTACTAAATTATTTGTTAAAAGAGCAGAAGATGCTGAGTATAGTGCTTTAGTTGTTACTGTAGATTCTCCCGTGTTCGGAATGAGGGATCGTGATATACGAAATAATTTTCATGAACTCCCTGATGGACTTTCTTTAAAGAATTTTGATAGTATTAAGAGTAATTCTTCAGTTAGACCAACATTAGAGTTCAATTCAGGTCTTACTTGGAAAGATATAGATTGGTTACGATCAATTACTAAACTACCAATATTTATTAAAGGAGTATTGTGTGGAGAGGATGCTCAACTTGCTATTCAGCATGGGGTTGATGGAATTATTGTCTCTAATCATGGAGGAAGACAATTAGATACGCTACCAGCTACCATAGATGTACTGCCAGAAATAGCGAATGCGGTAGAGCATAAGATACCTATTATTATTGATGGAGGTATTCGTAGAGGAACAGATGTTGTTAAAGCTTTAGCTCTTGGAGCAGATGCTATAGCAGTTGGCAGACCCATTTTGTGGGGGCTTGCTGTTAATGGGGAGCAAGGAGTGTGTACTGTATTAAAGATGCTTCAGGAAGAACTTACTCTAGCGATGGCTTTATGTAATTGCTCTTCGATCAAAGAAATAAAAAAAAGTTTGCTATACTCTATTCTTTAAGACTAACAGTGTTATTTGAGAATAAGAAAAACGATGTATAGCTTAATATAAAAAAAAATAAAATGGATGGAAAAGTAATAAGTATTTTAGGAATAAGTATTTTATTTTTAATTACTTTACCTTATTGGTTACCTCCGCTGGTAGTCAAATTACGAATATTTTTATTTACTAAAGTAAATGGAGAAGAAGGAATTAGTATCCCGAGTGATCGAATTAATGCTTCAGAATTTAGACGGATATACTCTAATAAATCTGCTTCAGGACGAAGTGAAGGAGCGAATTTATCAAATTTATTCTGGTACTGGCTTTCTCCAGGAGCAGAAATGCATCAAGAGCATATCGAAAATGGAGAAGAATATAATCAAATAGCTTCTGTTACTAAAGCAGTGCTTTCAATCTCTAATCAGGAGATAGAAACATTATTACAAAAATGTGGAGCACCTGCTTTTTCAGAAACCATGATCAAATCGTGGAAAATAATCAAACTTAGAGATTTTATAATGCCAATATGGGTGCGTTTTTTTTATGAATTAATATTTGGAGAGAGTTGTTCTAAAGAAGATGAAAAAATAATTCTGAAACATTCTAGTAACGTAGTAAGTGCATTAAAATGTTGTGCTCTTAGGGATATGCCAACACGCAATGTATTAACTAAGTTCTTGATAGATAAATTAAATCAAGGGAAGTTTAAATATGATTTTCCAGGAAATTTTTCTGTAGAAGAAAAAGCGTTGTATTTGCAAGGCGTATTTTTTACAACAGCTATTGTGCAAATGTCTGATGCAATGGTGCATACGTTTCTTGCTTTGTCTAAGCGTATAGATATCCAAAAAGATCTTGTTCAGAATAAAGATAATGCTCGTTTATATGATAATGTAATTACAGAAACGTTACGCTTATACCCTTTATTTGGAATAGCACACCGTATCACAAAAGATGCAATACAAGTAGATGATCAGAATGTAAAAGAAGGCTCTGTTTTATGTTTTAATTATCCTAAATACCATAGAATAGGATATGACAATCCAGATGAATTTATACCAGAAAGATGGAATACTATTTCTAAAGGAAAATCAAACTATATGCCTTTTGGTATTGGTACTAATAGATCATGTCCTGCTAGTAATTTTTCATTGATACTAATGAAAAAAACAATGAGTATCGGTTTGAATCAATTTACTTTTCATTCCTCTGTAGAACATACTCGATCCCTTCCTAATCGAGGATCATGTATACTTGTTTCAAAAAAATATAAACTCACCAAAGGTAAACGAATAGCACTCTTATCTTTTTTAAAAATTCAAGATCAATGGGAAAAAGTATATGTCAGTATTTCTCAATTATTATTTGGTTTTATCATGATATTACATGCCCGAAATCTAAAGTTAACTACTAGTTATTATCAAAAAGAGCGGTATAATAAACAAAAAATCACTCCTTAAATGAAAACTAATAGTGTTATAAATAAAACTATAGAGAACTGGAATAAAGTATATTTTGATGGAGATCTTTCTTTAAAAGTGATACAACATTTAGAGGGGTTAGAACTTGATAAAAGAAACGAAAAAGCACAAGTTTTTTTGGAAAGAATGTTTCGATATATGAAAATAGCAGGTATCCAAGCAATAGATTTTTCTGATCAACAAGCGAAACAATTAAAGCTTGTTTCTAAATTAGTAGAAGATGTTTGGCAAGGATTTATTCTTCCTTTTACTTTAGAAGAGCGCCATAAAAAAATAGATGAATTTATTCGTAAAAGTAGATGGTTGAATAGTGATATACCAGGTAAATTCTTAGATGTAGGCTGTGGTTTTCCTCCTCATACTACTATTGAAACGGCAGCATTATTTCCTGATTGGAAAGTTATAGGTTTAGATCCAAATTTACCTAAATATTTAGTGAAGGATAGAGAAAATAATTATGCTACATTTGATGAGGATTATCATATACAGTATTTTCAAGGAGCGCCAGGGCAATCTCTAGAAATATGGAATGATCCAGAAAAGGCAAAATCGTATTTTAAGGATTTATTTAAAACCTTACTCTTATTATTACCAGATGAATACGAAATCAAAGATTCTATTGTAACTAATGAGAGAGGGGTATTGATAAGAAACCCAGCTCTTAACTATGAAACATCGAATTTATTTTTTTATAAAGGTAGTATAGGTGGTTTTAATATAAATGAAGTTAATGTTGTTCGTTGTTTTAATGTATTATTTTACTTTGATAAAGTATTTAGAAACAAGTCTTTAGGTTGGTTTTGTGAAATACTTAAAGAAGGAGGGTGTTTAATCTGTGGTATTAATGGAAATCATTCAATTAGATGCAGATATACAGTGTATCGAAAAGAAGGTGGCAAAATGGTTGCTAAGGAATTTGCATTTAGTATCGATAATATTCGTCCGTTAGGGAGTGTTGCTTGGGCAGCTTTTCATGACGATGATGAAGAAACGAATACACTTGTAGAATTGATAGGAGTACTACGATCAAATAAAAATTTTACAGAAAAGTATGATATGAGATTAGATCAACTATTAAGAAAGAAAGAGATGTATATTAGAGATAAAGATGGTTATCTGATAGCTTTGGATACAAATATGTCTCCTAAAGAAAAAGAAAAACGAAGTGTAGAAATAGTAGAGCAATTGAGTAATGAAGGCTATGTTGAAGCAGCAGTTTTAGAATTACAAGAACAGGGATATAATGCATATAGAAACGAAATAGGGTTTATAGCGATATCTCTAGAATAATATTATGAAAATTAAATTAACGTGGGATTGTGTAAAAACTCACGTTAATTTAATTTATAATAAATAGATTCATCTTCTAATGCAATAAGTAGTTCTTGTGAAATATTTACTTTTTGTTTCCTACTAGGCATGTGCAGTTTTAATTGTTCTGCCATTTCATAAATTACAAAATTCAGAGTATGGTTTCCGGTATGAGTACCTAATAATTCTTTTAAATCCTCAATTCTAGAGTCAGAAAGCTCATTAATATCTAATTGAATAGTAAGTTTTCTAGCATAAGTTTCCATAACGTCATGTAATAGTTGAAAACTATTAAATTGGATTCTTGGATCTCCTTTTTTGCCAGTATCTCGATTTACCCAACCTTCTTTTATGTATGCTTTAGCATATACAAAGGTGCTTTTTACTAAAAATGGGCGATGTTTTAGATATTCTTCACCAAAAATCCTGAATTCATGAGCAGTATTATAGTCTTCGATTATAAATGTAGCCCAGCCTTTACCATTTTTAGAAGTACGATGTTCTACTGTGGTAATTACCCCTCCAAAGGAAATCTCGCGATTAATATTATTTTCGAGATCTGCAAAATTTAACAAAGTGCCATTACAGAAATATTTCATTTCATACTTAAAGTCATCTAAAGGATGACCAGAAAGGTATATTCCTACAACTTCTTTTTCTCGGGCTAATTTTTCCATTGTTCCCCATTCTTCACAGGGTGGAACTACAGGTTCTGGAATTTGAACATCACTAGATTCGCCAAATAAACTTACTTGCGAAGAGTTTTCACTTTCCTGAAATTTAGCTCCATAACGCATAGCTTTTTCTAAAAAGGTAACACCATCTCCTTCTTCATGAAAGTATTGCCCTCGGTGTGTGTCTGTAAAAGAATCAAGACCTCCTGCTAGTGCTAAACTTTCAAAAGCTTTTTTATTAGCAGCTCTAAGATCAATACGCTTGGCAAGGTCAAAAATAGATTTGTACGATCCGTCTTTTCTGTTTTCTACTATAGTAGCTACAGCACCAGTTCCAACTCCTTTTATAGCGCCCATTCCAAAACGAACAGCTCCATCTTTATTAACTGAAAATTTACGGTAAGATTCATTTACATCGGGTCCTAATACATCTAGTTTCATGCGCTTACATTCTTCCATAAAAAATGTAACTTGTTTGATATCGTTCATGTTATTAGAAAGTACAGCGGCCATATATTCTGCGGGATAGTGTGCCTTAAGATATGCTGTTTGATATGCAATCCAGGCATAACATGTAGAGTGTGATTTATTAAAAGCATATGCGGCAAAGGCTTCCCAGTCTTTCCATATTTTTTCTAATTTATCTTCTGCATGTCCTTTTTCTGAAGCTTGCTTAATGAATTTAGGCTTCATTTTATCTAAAACAGCTTTTTGTTTTTTTCCCATTGCTTTACGCAATACATCTGCTTCACCTTTAGTAAAATTAGCTAGTTTTTGTGATAGCAGCATTACTTGCTCTTGGTATACTGTAATGCCATAAGTTTCTTTTAGATATTCTTCACATGCCTCGAGATCATAAATAATCTCTTCTGTACCATGTTTTCTGTTAATAAAACTAGGGATATATTCTAGTGGTCCTGGTCGATATAAGGCATTCATTGCAATCAAATCAGCAAAAACAGTAGGTTTAAGTTCCTTCATATATTTTTGCATTCCAGGAGATTCATATTGGAAAACTCCTACAGTTTCTCCTCTTTGGAAAAGAGCATATGTTTCTTCGTCATCCAATGGAAAATTCTCGGGATCTAATTCTACTCCATGCTTGGCTTTTACAATTTTTACAGTATCCTTGATTAAGGTTAGTGTTTTTAACCCTAGAAAATCCATTTTAAGTAGTCCGGCATTTTCTACTACAGAGTTGTCAAACTGTGTACAGTACATATCAGAGTCCTTAGCTAATGCTACAGGGACAAACTTAGTGATGTCATCAGGAGTGATGATCACACCACATGCATGAATTCCTGTATTTCTGACAGAGCCTTCTAATATTCTAGCTTGGTTAAGTGTTTCAGCTTCTAGGTCGTTACCTTCTGCAATATTAAGAAGTTCATTTACTTTTTCTAACTCATCACTTCTAAACTTTTTCTTTAATGTAGCTTCATCTACGCCAAAAATCTTTCCGAGTTTTGACATATTAGGGATAAGCTTAGAGATGCGATCTGCATCACCAAGAGGAAGATCCAATACTCTAGCAGTATCTCGTATAGAAGATTTAGCAGCCATTGTACCATAAGTAATAATTTGTGCTACTTGGTTAGCTCCATATTTTTCGATTACATAATCCATAACACGACTACGTCCTTCATCATCAAAATCAATATCAATATCGGGCATACTTACACGATCTGGATTTAAAAACCGCTCAAAAAGTAAATCGTATTTAATAGGGTCCAAATTAGTGATCCAAAGACAATAAGCTACTGCTGATCCTGCTGCAGATCCACGACCAGGACCTACGGAAACCCCCATGTCACGAGCAGCACGTATAAAGTCTTCTACAATTAGAAAGTAACCTGGATATCCTGTTTTTTCGATAACTTGTAGCTCAAAATCCAGACGTTCATCGATTGATGGAGTAATATCCCCATATCTTATTTTTGCACCTTCATAGGTAATATGTCGTAAGTATGCGTTTTCTCCTCGTTTACCTCCATCTATTTTATCTTCACTAGACTGAAATTTTTCAGGAATATCAAATGCAGGAAGCAATACATCTCTGGCAAGTACAAAAGGTTCTATTTTATCAACTACTTCTTGAATATTTATAATGGCTTCTGGTAGATCTTTGAAGAGGTCTTTCATCTCTTCCTGAGATTTAAAATAATATTCTTGATTAGGTAAACCATATCGGTAGCCTCTTCCTCGACCAATTGGAGTAGCTTGTTTTTCTCCGTCCTTTACACAGAGAAGAATATCATGTGCATTGGCATCTTTTTTTTCGCAATAATAAGTATTATTAGTGGCAAGCGTTTTAATACCATACTTTTTTGCAAATTGAATTAGTACTGGATTTACTCTATTTTCATCCTCTTGATTATGGCGCATGATCTCTATATAGAGATCATCTCCAAATTCTTGATGCCACCATAATAGTGATTCTTCAGCTTGTTTCTCTCCAATATTGAGTATCTTACTAGGGACCTCACCATACAGATTTCCGGTAAGAACAATAATATCTTCTTTATATTGTTTGATAATTTCTTTATCAATTCTAGGGAGGTAATAAAATCCATCAACAAAAGCAGTAGAGGACATTTTGGCTAAATTGTGATATCCGTTTTTGTTTTTGGCTAATAATACAATTTGATATCCATTATCTTTTCTAGATTTATCAGTATGATTTTCACAAACAAAAAACTCACATCCTACAATAGGTTTTATTTCTACACCTTCTGGTTCTTGACCATTTTCTATTGCGTCGGCATTTGCTACTTGTACATTTTTATTATGGTTGGCAATCCCCTGAACAAAATGGAAAGCTCCCATCATATTAGCGTGATCCGTCATGGCAACAGCATGCATTTTATGATGTGCCGCTACTTTTATTAAATCAGGAATGCTAGTGGTTGATTGTAGTACCGAAAATTGAGTATGATTATGTAAATGAGCAAAATTAGCCTTGTCAAGAGCTGCAATATTCTCATTAATTTCTTGCTGAGATAAATCTGATTCTCCCGTTTTAGAAAGCGCTTCCTGAATTTTTTGAGAAGCCTTTTTTAGATTAATATGTTTTAAGCCTATTAATTGAATCGACTCGGGATTGGCTGTCGTAAAATTCTGAAAATAATCTGATTGTACATCAAGTTCTTCTTGTGTAAAAATCTGCTTACGAATCAATTCTAGAAAACATCGAGTAGTAGCTTCCACATCGGCTGTAGCATTATGAGCTTCGCCAAATGCTACGCCAAAAAGATGTTGATGGAGTTCGGTTAATGTAGGGAGTTTAAATTTACCTCCTCGTCCTCCGGGAATCTGGCATAATTTTGCTGTGGTTTCTGTACAGGTATCTAAGACAGGTAATTCTTGAAGCTTATTTTCTATGCCAAGGCGATAGAATTCTGCTCCCATGATGTTAACATCAAAACCTACATTTTGCCCGACAACAAATTTAGTTTTTGATAGTGCAATAGTAAACTTATCTAATACTTCTTGTAGTGTAATCCCATCTTGTGCTGCTAACTCTGTAGAAATACCATGAATTTTTTCTGCGTCATAAGGAATGTTAAAACCATCAGGTTGTACTAAATAATCTTGATGCTCGATACAATTACCCATGGCGTCATGTAGCTGCCATGCAATTTGTATACATCTAGGCCAGTTATCTGTGTCACTAATAGGAGCATCCCATCGTTTTGGTAATCCAGTGGTTTCTGTATCAAAAACTAAGTACATATATAAAGAGGTATTTCTAGAAAATTATCCCAATCATGCAATGAGTTTATGGTGCAAGAAAGTCAACTGTTTTTTTTATGTATACAGAGAATAAAAATTAACTATAGTACTTACTACGGTTTATTTTTATTCTGAAGTATAAACAGAAAAAGAGTGTTTTATTGCAATAAATTCATAATATAAATGGTGTTATCCCTTACAAAGGACTTTCAAAAATAATCAAAATGATAGGTTTGTTTTCTAAAAAGTTATTCAGAATTATTAACTAGAGTATTGGTAAGCTGAATTATGAGATATCAAAAGACAAAAAAAGCGATCATTTTGTGTAAATGATCGCTCCTATCAATGTAATTAAATAAAGTAATTATTCAAACTATATTTTATTAGTAGCCAAACTCAAAGTATCCGTCGGATACTTGTGCGCCACTTCTGGTATTAAATTCAAATCTTCCTGTAATACATTTAGTTTCGGAATTGTGCTCGGTTACAATAAGATTTCCAGATAAGGCAGAAGACTTATCATTATTCATAGCGTATGAAGCACTATAGTTTCCAGATCCAGTCAGAGAATATGTCCCTGGTGTGGTATCAGCAGTGAATACTATTGTAATTTCCTCATTTTCATTAGTTGCTGTGATAAGTATTGATGTGTCATCTACACCAAATAACTCGGCATTATGATTGTCAGTAATCATTTCAGATCCATTAATCATAGCAGTTAATGATGCGTTGAGTAAACATGGATTGATTACTGTTTCAGGGTTTTTTTCCTCTTCTACAATTGTTCCGTTTTCTATTGGTAATCGATAAAACCATCCATTTTTAAAACTGATGATGTTCCCATTATCATCTTTAAGGTTTTCAAAATGAAAATTACCAGAAATTTCATTATTATGAATTTCGGTTATAATAACTTCTCCTTCAGTTTCTCCGGATTTAGAGATGAATTTTTCTTGTTCTTTTTTAAAACTAGCTTTACTAACCGTTTTATGGGTAGTTTTATATGTTCCTATTTTTGTAGAAGTGGTGGTAAAACTTATAGATTTATTGCCTACGCTACCGGATATGACTAATGTTCCATCAGGATATATGATTGCTTTTTTGATGGTAGATCTGAATAATTCATTTCCTATTTTTGTTTGAAGTGCTGGATTGTTGACTTCAATATCAGTAGAGCAAGAATTAAAAATTAAGCATATAGCTACTAATGTTAGGGTAATTTTCTTAATCATAGGCTTGGGGCTTTAATATGATTTTATTACGGTTTTACCGTACTTATATTTACTCTTACAAACATATATTTAAAATTTTAAGAAACCAATTTTTCATCGAAAAAATACACATATTATCGATGAAATACACAAAAAATATTTTTTTACATGTATAAAACCGGTTAAATTCTTTTTTTTACTTTCTAAAAGAGAGCGGTTTATGATTAAATGGTATAAAAAAATGTAATCCAAATAATAAACTGTTGTATATTGATTTTATTTAATGAAAAAAAACTATCTTTGCGCCCTTAATTATAAATAGGGTCGAGCACCCAAAAATTAATTTATTATGCCTGTTAAAATTAGATTACAGAGACACGGAAAAAAAGGAAAACCTTTTTATTGGATCGTAGCAGCAGATGCTAGATCAAAAAGAGATGGTAGGTTTCTTGAGAAATTAGGAACTTACAATCCTACTGTAAACCCAGCAATGATTGACTTAGATGTTGATGGAGCTGTGAAATGGTTACAGAATGGAGCACAGCCTACTGATACAGCAAGAGCTATCCTATCTTATAAAGGAGCTTTGCTAAAGAATCACTTGGCTGGTGGAGTAAAAAAAGGAGCTTTGACTGAAGAACAAGCAGCAGAGAAATACCAAGCTTGGATCTCAGAAAAAGAAGGTGCAGTTGGTGCAAAGAAAGATGCATTAGTAAAGGCTGAAGAAGCAGCAAAAGCAAAAGCTTTAGAAGCAGAAAAAGAAGTTAACGCTAAGCGCGAAGAAGCAGCAAAAGCAGCATTAGCAGCTTCTGAGGCAGAAGAAGTAACTGAAGAAGCTAGCAACGAGGAAGAATAGTTGCACTATTAACGATGAAGAAAGAAGAATGCTTCTATCTAGGTAAAATCGTAAGTAAATTCAGTTTTAAGGGGGAGGTGCTGATTAAATTAGATACCGATGAACCTGAAAGTTATGTAAAAATGGAATCTGTATTTGTTGAATATAACAACAATCTGATTCCATTTTTTATAGAAAGATGTTCACTACACAAAAGTGATTTACTACGAGTAAAATTTGAGGATGTAGATTCTGAAGAAGATGCAGATGACCTCATGAAAACAGAATTATACCTCCCACTTACGTTATTACCAAAACTTGAGGGCGATCAGTTTTATTTCCATGAAATAATTGGTTTTACAGTTATGGATATTGTTTTTGGAGAAGTAGGGGTTATTAAGGCTGTTAATGATTCAACAGCTCAGGCTTTGTTTGAGATTGATCGCAATGGTACTGAGATTCTTATTCCTATGAATGATGAATTTATTAATAAAATAGACAGAGTGTCAAAAACAATTATAGTTAGCACTCCTGAGGGACTAATTGATTTATACCTGTAAGTTTTATTTTTATCATTCTGATATAGTAATTCATATTTCTTGATAAAAGTTTACAACTATGACTAAGCCTTTTACATTTAAATGTTTTACAATTCATCAAGATCAATGTGCTATGAAAATAGGTACTGATGGGGTGTTACTCGGAGCTTGGGTTCCGATTAATGATTCTATAACTTCAATTCTTGATATAGGAACAGGAACAGGGGTGATTGCTTTAATGGCAGCACAACGTTCTGATGCAAAAATTATTGATGCACTAGAAATAGATGCAGATGCTTATGAACAAGCAGTAGAAAACTTTGAAGCTTCCTCATGGGGAGATAGATTATTTTGTTATCATGCGTCTTTTCAGGAATTTATGGAAGAAATTGATGATAAGTACGACTTATTGATTAGTAACCCTCCTTTTTATACAGAAGATTATAAGACTGCTGACCATAAAAGAGATGTGGCAAGATTTGAAGATGCTTTACCATTTGAACATTTATTGGTTGGATCAGAAAAGTTATTGTCAGGTAAAGGACAGTTAGCGATAATTATACCGTATAAAGAAGAAGAACGAGTGATCAGTATTGCGGAGCAAGTTTTATTATTTCCTGAAAAAATTACTAGAGTAAAAGGAACGAAAGACTCAGAAACTAAAAGAAGTTTATTGTTGTTTGGGCGAGAGAAGAGAAGTGTTGAAGTTGATGAATTAATTATAGAAAACTCTAGAAATCAATATACAAGTAAGTATATTGACCTTACAAAAGATTTTTATCTAAAGATGTAATCATTGGGATACAACATAAAAAAGGAAGATCTATCAATAAAATCTTCCTTTTCTAAATCTAATCACTCTATAAAAAAAGCTTAATCTATATGGTATATATAAACAAAGCTTTTATTTTTTAATCATGCTTATTTTTTAGCAATCCATTTTCCTTCCGCATCACAGAAAACTTCCATTTCTTTTTCGCCTTGTTTTATTACTAATTTAAATTCTGAAGCATCTTCCTTAGCAGCTGCTCTTTCTATTGTTGATCCAGCATAATCTTTTGCTACAGCATCAAGAACAGGTTGTGGTAAGTTTTCTACAGCTAGATCTATGTACTTGTCCTGAACAGGAGCAATTGCTTCTGTAGTTTCATTAGAAGCTATTTCTTGAGCAGTTATAGTTTGAGTTCCTATTAATAATCCAAAAGCTAATACTGGTAATACAATTAAATTTTTCATCGTTATCGTTTTTAATTAAATTTTATGTCGTTATGCTTTTATAGTATAGAATAATTATGCCATAGGAAATGTGAAATATAAGTATCTTGTTAATATTTTGTTTATCAGTATTTTATGATTTAGGCTGTTATTGTTTTTATTGATGTTTAGATTTTTTTTGTGTGGAGAAAAATAGGGAACTGCGGAATTAATACCCAGATTTTGAATTAATTAGTTATTATGGGGTGGTAATACATTCTAGCAAAAAATAAGTTTATATTTATTTCCCTAATTAAGAACTAAAATCATATAAGTTAATGATTTGTGATAATGTGTCGTTTTATGGGAAATCTATAGGCAGTTTAAATTTTAGCACTTGTGAAATCAGCTAGAATTTGATTTAAGTATAATAAGTCATAATGGATAGATAGTATTTATTCCTTTTTTATTTTTCAGACCAAAAAAAGATTTTAAAATAGAAATTTTGATTGCTTTAGATTTTCTTGTAGTAAATATTAGAGAAAAATTACTGTAATGAATTTTAGAAACTATAAAATATGTAACCTTATGTCGTGTTGAATCATCAAATTAACTAAAAAAAATTAGTGAATTAAAATAATATAAAAACACAAACGTAAATTTTAATATCAATGCCGTTGAGTATATACATAAATATGGTGGGAAGGCTAAAATTACAATATATACTGATGCTGGTCATGACATATGGGAGTTGCCATTTTAAAAAAAATAATTTAATAGATTGGTTATTAGATTAAAGTAAGACCAAGAATATTCCAAGATTTAATCAATTGGATTCAAGTATTTATGAAAAATATACTGGTAGATATACATTGATTGATAGTCCCAAAGACACTATACGAGTTATTTATAGGAATAATAAATTACATTTAATATTTCAGAATGAAAATCTAATTTCTTTATCCTCAGACGCAAAGACCAAATTTTATGTAGATATAGCACCTTGGACAGGAGTTTAATTTATCATTGATGGTGATATGGTAATTGGATTAAATTTACTTGAGCATAGATTTAAGGAATATTCTAAGTTAAAGATATGAGAATAGGATGAGATATATAAAGTCATGAATGGCTAAATCATAGGTGCTAGTAAATGGATTAATAATAAATAGCAAGGATATAAGTGTTTTTTATGATCAATAGTTGTTGAATTGATAAATATGTTGATCAATATTTTTAAAAATGTCAAAAAAATTGCTTCCTTTTTTATCATTACCTACATTTGATATGATAATTTTGAAAATACTTTAAAAATATGAAACCAGACGTATTCCAAGCGCCAGATTATTATGAGATTGATGAATTATTGAGCGATGAGCATAAGATGGTTCGTGATGCTGCTCGTAGTTGGGTGAAACGAGAGGTATCTCCTATTATAGAAGAGTATGCTCAGAGGGCAGAGTTCCCTAAACAAATTGTTAAAGGACTTGCAGAGATCGGAGCATTTGGTCCTTATATACCAGAAGAATATGGTGGTGCTGGATTGGATCAGATTAGTTATGGCTTGATTATGCAAGAGATTGAACGTGGAGATTCTGGTGTGCGATCTACATCTTCTGTGCAATCTTCATTAGTGATGTATCCAATTTGGAAATATGGCTCAGAGGAACAACGAAAAAAATACTTGCCTAAATTGGCATCAGGAGAATTTATAGGATGTTTTGGTCTTACGGAGCCTGACCATGGATCAAATCCTGGAGGGATGACGACTAATTTTAAAGATAAAAGAGATCATTATTTGCTAAACGGAGCGAAACTCTGGATTTCTAATGCACCCTTTGCTGATATTGCAGTAGTATGGGCTAAGAATGAAGAAGGAAGAATTCATGGGCTTATTGTAGAACGTGGTATGGAAGGGTTTACAACTCCGGAGACACATCATAAATGGTCGCTTCGAGCATCAGCAACAGGAGAGTTAATCTTTGATAACGTAAAAGTGCCTAAAGAAAATATATTGCCAGGTAAAAGTGGACTTGGTGCGCCATTAGGATGTTTAGACTCTGCGAGATATGGTATTGCTTGGGGAGCGATTGGAGCGGCTATGGATTGCTACGATACAGCATTACGGTATGCAAAAGAGCGTATTCAATTTGATAAGCCTATTGCAGCAACGCAATTACAGCAAAAGAAATTAGCGGAGATGATTACCGAAATTACTAAAGCACAGTTATTGGTATGGCGATTAGGAGTACTACGTAATGAAGGAAAAGCTACATCAGCACAGATTTCTATGGCAAAACGGAATAATGTAGAGATGGCTATTACTATTGCTAGAGAAGCGAGACAGATCCTAGGAGGTATGGGAATTAGTGGGGAATATAGTATAATGCGACATATGATGAATCTAGAAAGTGTAATTACATATGAGGGAACGCATGATATCCATTTATTGATTACAGGAATGGATATTACTGGTTTATCAGCATTTAAATAAATAGTACAAATTGTAGAATATATATGCTGAGTGCAATATAATCAGATCAATATGAGTATTAAGTTGTATTGATCTGATGGATTTAAAAATGGCTTCTTTTTTTTATAATCAACAGCCTTGGGGAAAGGCTCTCGATGAAGTATTAAAGAATATTATATATAAGGTTGTATTTTTTTTGAAGCCATATCTTTACTAAAAAAACCAAATTTAAAACCAACAGCTTTTACGTAAACATAACTTTGTAAATTAACATCGTATTCTAATGGAGCATTTAATGCTTTCATAGTGTTAATGGTTCTGTAAAGCTTGGTTTTAGAAACTTCTAAACGTGCAGCTAATTCTACAGGAGTTCCTGTAGCTTTCATGCGAATTAATTGATCGATTCGTTCCATGAGTTCAATGTGTTTAATGATAACATTCATAATTATTCTTGCTAAAAACTAAAATTATTAAATCAATATCTATTAGGGGGTACATTATTTTATGTCATGAGAAGTAGTTTTGTTACCCTGTAATATGCTTTTTTTTTGAAAAAAATAAAAGATTAAGAATGTTTTAGCTTTAATACACTCTTTTATATTGAAGTATAGAATAAAAAAGATTGTGTACAGCTATTCTAATATAAGAATGAAGTTGTTCGTTTTATTTAAAATTTGAATAAATTAATAGCCTCGATTTTAATGATATTATGATACCATTTTAGAATGATAATACTGTATTTGAATGCAATTGGTGAAATACTTCGGAAAAGAATACTAGACAAAAACAACTATTCTACTAATGCTTTTAATAACTGAGATGCTTTATCTTTATATACACCATCATAGTTAATAATATTTTTAAGCAGAGTTTTTGTTTTTTTAGAATCATTCATTTTTAAATAGGTAAGTGATAAATACCATTGAGCGATTTCGTAATATCTATCTTTATTTCTGATAGCTATAAATTGTTTAATTGCTTTTTCTTCTTGATTCGTATTTAAGTAACTATTTCCTAGATATAACCGTAATCGTTGTTGATTCATTAAATTAGGATGTTTCTCTAGTGTAGTAATTACTGCTTCGTATGCTCCTTTTGTATAGTTTTTAAGAATGCCTTGTTCTTCAGTTATTTCTCCTCGTATAGTATCTTCTGAGGGAAAAGGAACGTAATATGCTTTATATAAACCCTGTGTTTGATTAATAGTGTTAGATGTGTACCATAGAGATATTCCAATACCTATTAAAATAGCAATAGAGGCAGCAATTTTCCAAAAAGAAAAAAATGTACTTTTTTTTTGAGAAGTAGTATCTTGTTGTTTGATCGTACTACTAATTTGTGCTAATTTTTCTTTAAAGATTAATGTATCTTGATCTTCTAGGATTTTATGAAGAACTCTATGTTTTTCAATTTCTTCTTGTAGTTGGGGATTAGTATGTATTTCTTTTTTAAAAGCAATTAGATCTTCTGGCGATAATCTATTTGTAAGATACTGTTCTATTTTTTCAAATATTTCTGGAGTCCTTTGCATAACTGTTATTCTTTATCAGTAATTCTTTTTAACTCCTGGTATATCGAGTCATTTTCGATCATTTCCATAAGGTGTCGTTTACATTCAATTTTTTTCTTTCGGGTATATCCTTCAGAATACCCTGTGATGTGAGCAATCTCTTTCATGCTATTTCCTAAAAAAAGTAAATTTAATACTTTGCGACATGAACTATTTAATTTTAAAAAGTACTTACGATAAACATACTCACGCTCTTTTTCCTCTATGTCTTTAATTACTACAGGGTCACTAATTATAGCATTATCGTGTGTATCTTCTGTAATAACCATTTTTTTGTTTTTTCTTAATCGATTCCGCCATATATTTTTACAAACTCCATAAAAATAGAAACGTAAAGAAGAATGTAATTTTAGGGAATCAGTATTTAATTTTTGATATATAAAAATCAATGCGTCCTGAAATACATCTTCAGCATCTTCATCATTTCCAAAATTTTGAAGGATATAGGGTTTAATATACGGCAAGTTTTTTTATAAAATGCAGTTATAACCTCTTCATTACCAGTTACGATTCCTTCCATAATCTTACGATCTTCAATACTATTCATATATTGATGTACTAAAACAACAAATTGTTACCTTTTTTATTTGATTAAATTAAAAATAACATCATTTAAAATTAATAAAAACAGTCTTTTTGATTTAAAAAAGACTGCAACCAAACTGTATTGCTACAAAATATTTAGACAAAAAAAGAGGATATAATATGTAGCTTTTTTAATAGATGTAAAATTGAGAAACAATAAATTTTTAAAATTAATTAGTATATGTTATAGTGTTTTTCTTTTATAAAATACTAAGATAAATAATATCGATGAAAAACAAGTGCTTTGATATTTTTAGAATTAAATTAGTTATAGTCAAGCGAAGCAAAACACTATTATGGCATTCCAATATTTTACTAAAGCAGATTCTCTTTTGCTTCATGGGGAGCATGATCATTCTGCAACGGTTTATAACAAGGAATGATTAAATCAAAAGTGTTACATCAAGCAAAGTTAGAGTACCTTATGAAAACAGACATAAACAGGACACAGCCATTCTATGGGGCAGGATTTTATCTAGTCGGTGATTCAGGCTCAATCGATTTTGGAAATGATATGAGATTGTATTGGATAGTGGGGGGTAGGAGTTGTATTGATAATGTTTATAGTTTTTTTGTAGTATCGAAGAAAGCAAAAGTTATATAGTGTATAGGTAGAATAGAAGAATCAAAATCATATAAAAGTGATGGTATCATCATAGATTTTCCGAATTTTGTAAGATGAATTATGATTTGATTATTGTAGGAGGTGGAGCAGCCGGTTTTTTTACAGCTATTAATGTTGCGGAGAACGCCCCTAAGTTAAAAATAGCCATTTTAGAGCGGAGCAAAGAAGTATTGTCTAAAGTTCGAATATCTGGTGGAGGACGATGCAATGTAACACATGCAGAGTTTATCCCTAATGAATTGAGTAAAAATTACCCTAGGGGAGAAAAAGAACTTAGAGGACCGTTTCATACCTTTATGACGGGAGATACTATGGAATGGTTTGATCGTAGAGGTATCGAACTAAAGATTGAAGATGATGGCAGGGTATTTCCTGCTTCGGATTCTTCTGCAACGATTATCAACTGTTTTTTGTCTGAAGCAAAACGATATGGAATAGAAGTTTTAAAAAATCATGCTGTTAAGAGCTTTTGCCCAAAGAATACTTACTGGAACATACAAACTAGTCAAGGAGAATTTATAACTAAAAAATTAATGATTGCTACGGGAAGTAATCCTAAAATATGGAAACAATTAGAAGGATTAGAACATCGTACCATAGCAGCAGTTCCTTCATTATTTACATTTAATAGTAAAGATCCAAGAATAGTAAATCTACCAGGTGTTGTAGTAAATGCCACAGTAAAGGTTGCAGGCTCTAAATTATCAAGCAAAGGACCGCTGTTAATTACCCATTGGGGGATGAGTGGTCCAGCAATTTTAAAACTTTCTGCTTGGGGAGCGATAGAATTAGAGGAACGTGCATATACTTTTGAGATTATAGTCAACTGGCTTAAAGAGTATTCGCAGCAAGAAATTTTTGAAGAACTTATTGTATTAAAAAATCAATACTCCAAACAACAATTGTATACCTATACACAATTTGATTTGCCAAAAAGATTGTGGCAGAGTTTGGTTTTGGCATCAGGAATTAAAAACAATACACGTTGGGCGGATACTAATAAAGTACAACTTAGAACGTTATCAGAAGAATTGACTCAAGGGAAATTTCAGATCAAAGGAAAAAGTACATTTAAAGAGGAATTCGTTACTGCTGGAGGAGTTGATCTAAAGGAAATAAATTTTAAAACTTTTGAAAGTAAAAAACATCAAAACTTGTATTTTGCAGGGGAGGTCTTAAATATAGATGCAATTACAGGAGGGTTTAATTTTCAGAATGCTTGGACAGGGGCTTTTATTGCAGCACAGGCTATAATTTCTGGTTAGTGTTATTGTATAACTAATAAGAATGAAATTATCTATTACTTTAGAGTTTCTAATAGTTTTTTCAATCAGTTATGAGTATAGTATTGAATTCGTTAGAACCTTTGATTAGGATAACATTCTGTGGTGAAATACTGTGTATAATATTTCAAAAAGAATTTAAGTTTAAAAAAAAGATTTAAAAACATGGAGACATATATTGCTTTATTACGTGGAATTAATGTAAGCGGTCAGAAAAAAATAAAAATGGCAGATCTTAAGGTGATGTTCGAAGATCTTGGTTGTATCTCGGTTACAACGTATATCCAAAGTGGAAATGTAGTTTTTCAGTATAAGAGTATTGATACAAAAAAAATAAGTGTTTTGATTACAAAAGGAATTTTAACTCACTTTGGTTTTGATGTTCCTGTTTTGGTTCTTACTCATAGAGCACTGGTGTCTATTTATGAAAATAACCCATTTTTAGAACAGCTTAAAACTAAAATGATAGAGGATAAAAAAATGTATTTCACATTACTTTTTAATGAGCCTGATAGTACAACAGTAGCAGAGTTTGCGAATATCTCTTATGATAACGAAACGATTATTAGTACTAGCGAAGTAGTCTATTTATATGCAGGCAATGGGTATGGTAAAACGAAACTAACTACTGTTTTTTTTGAAAAAAAATTAAATGTTATGGCTACTACTAGAAATTTAAAAACAATGCATAAGCTAATTGAGTTAAGCAAACTATAGTACGTTTTTTTTTTCGGGGGTTATGAAATGATCGTTTGATCTTTTAAGAACCCTCTCCAGGAAATTTCAATAGCTTGATTGATGTGCTTTTCTTGTAGTTTTACAGTTTCATTTTCATGAATTTTAACCATTGATACGACATTGCCAAAAAACAGTTCTTCCATAACCAAAGTATTATAAGATTTAAAAACCTTTTCTTTTATACCTTTCCTAAAATATTCTTCAATTTCGTTATAATATTGTCTAGCCTTATCTTTTAGAGATTGCGGGATTTCTGGAGAACGTGCAATCTGCTCAGAAAATATAAACGCGAGAGGGTTATTGACAAAATAATAAAACAAGTTAAGCCACATTATGGTAAATTGTTTTTTAGTATCCTCTTCTGGGATATTACGCATTACAACCGTTCCAAAATCTTTGGTGAGCATTAAATAGAGCTCGGTAATGATTTCTTCTTTATTTTTAAAATGATGATAAACTGTTCCATTAGCTACACCAGATTCTTTAATAATTTGAGAAAGAGAAGTAGCATTGATCCCTTGCTTGGTTATTAACTCTAGAGTAGTTTGTAATACTATTGCTTTTTTGCTCATAAAAAATCAAATTCCTTATTCTTTTTAATTTAGTTGCCATATGCCAAAATTTAATGCAGTTGCAAAAGCAACCCAGATAATATAAGGGATAAGTAGGTAAGCTGCAACAGAGTTTACAATAGTAAACCATTTAATAGTAAACAGCAATAGGATAAGTAGGGCCACGATATCCAGTAATGCAATTAGAGGGTTTTGTAGTCCAAAGAAAAAAACAGACCAAGCTACATTAAGAAGTAACTGAAACCCAAAGTGGTATAACGCAGTTTTTACCCATTTATGATAAAAACCTTTACTCCAGACAATTCCAGCAGCAACTCCCATCATAATATAAAGGACAGTCCATACAGGTCCAAAAATCCAGTTAGGAGGAGTGAAAGAGGGTTTGTTTAGTGTAGTATACCAAGTATCAATAGAAGTCTGAGTAGCAATACTACTTAACAAACCTATTAAGACACATAATAGTATTGCAATACTAATACGGAATAACTTTTTTTTCATTTAAACAAGTTAGTGCACTACTAAAATAGGAATTTATTTTTACTCTGAAAGTGCTTAAAATATACTATAGCACTTATCTTTGCCTAAAATCATTGTATATTATGACAGATTACCCTCAATTTATTTCTCCTATAGTTTCAGAATTACCAGAGGAAGGAGTACTGTCCTGTAGTGCTCCCAGCAATATTGCTTTGGTTAAATACTGGGGTAAACGACCTATTCAATTACCAGAAAACACGTCGATTAGTTTTACATTAGATAATTGTAAAACTACTACAATTTTAAAATATAAAAGACGAAATGTAGTCGGAGAAGATTTTGATTTCGACCTTCTCTTTGAAGGAAAGCCTAAGCCGGATTTTAAACCTAAGATTCAAAATTTTTTATACAGAATTCAAGAATACCTTCCTTTTTTGAAGCAGTATACATTTATGATAGAGACTAGCAATACCTTTCCTCATAGTAGTGGAATTGCTTCTTCAGCTAGTGGAATGAGTGCATTAGCATATTGCTTGGTGCAATTAGAAAAAAAGATAAACCCTGATATATCAGACTCAGAACTTCTTCAAAAATCTTCGTTTTTAGCTCGTTTAGGATCAGGAAGTGCGTGTAGAAGTATTGAAGGTCCTATTACAGTATGGGGAAAACACCCCTATATTGATGGAAGTAGTGATGCCTTTGCAATACCATTTCCGTTTCTGGTGCATCAAAATTTTAATAATTATCAAGATACAATTTTGTTGATTGATAAAGGAGAAAAACAAGTAAGTAGTACTGTAGGTCATGATTTGATGCATGATCATCCTTTTGCAGCAAAACGTTTCGAGCAAGCAACAGATAATAGTACTAAGTTAAAAGAAGTATTGATTTCGGGTGATCTAGATGCATTTATTCAGATCGTAGAGAGTGAAGCATTAACATTACATGCTATGATGATGACTTCTTTGCCTTATTTTATCTTAATGAAACCTAATACGTTATTAGTACTTCAAAAAATATGGGAGTATCGCGCGGCAACTGGATCTAAAATTTGTTTCACATTAGATGCAGGAGCCAATGTACATATTCTATATCCATATACTGAAAAGAAAGAAGTTTTAGGTTTCATAACCAACGAGTTAGTTGCATATTGTCAGAATGGGCAGTATATTTGCGATAAAATAGGATTTGGAGCAAAATTATTGTAACTTTAATCCTAATAGTTAAGGGAAAATACATATTACAACTTTATATTGATAATGAAAGGACCGTTATTTTATTCTAAGATACTTTTGTTTGGAGAGTATGGTATTATTAAAGATTCTAAAGGTCTTTCTATACCATATAACTTTTTTAAAGGAGCATTAAAGGTATCTGAAATACCTGATCAAAATGCGATTGAATCTAATGAAAATCTTAAGGATTTTGCAGCATATTTAGAACAAATTCAAGATAAAGAAGTAGTAAAGTTTGATTTTGAAAAATTACATTCTGATATCAATTTAGGAATGTATTTTGATAGTAGTATTCCTCAAGGATATGGAGTAGGTAGCAGTGGAGCTCTTGTAGCTGCTATTTATGATAAGTATGCAGAAGATAAAATTACAATATTAGAAAACCTTACTCGAGATAAATTATTAAAGCTTAAAGAGATTTTTGGATTAATGGAATCTTTTTTTCATGGTAAGAGTTCTGGCTTAGACCCTTTAAATAGTTATCTTAGTTTACCCATCCTTATCCATTCTAAAGATAATATAGAACCAGCAGGAATTCCTTCTCAGAGTGTAGAGAATAAAAAAGGAGCAGTTTTTTTATTGGATAGTGGTATTGTAGGAGAAACGGCACCAATGGTTACGATATTTATGGATAGTATGAAGCAAGAAGGTTTTCGTAGTATGCTTAAAAATCAGTTTGTAAAATATACTGATGCATGTGTAGATGATTTTCTAAAAGGAGATGTTAAATCCTTATTCTTTAATATAAAGAAATTATCTCATGTTGTTTTGGATAATTTTAAACCAATGATTCCTAAACAGTTTCATAATTTGTGGAAACATGGTATAGAAACTAATGATTACTATCTTAAATTATGTGGTTCTGGTGGTGGAGGCTATATTCTAGGGTTTACTCAGGATTTTGATAAAGCACAAGCGTCTCTTAAAGACTATAAATTAGAGGTAGTTTATAATTTTTAACAAGCATCATTTTTTATGCTTACAAGAAAACATAAACTCATTCTTCTTAAATTATTGAGTTTATTTTCTGTCGTTAGAGGATATAATATTCTGGTCATAGTACTGGCTCAATACTTTACTTCAATATTTATTTTAGCTCCTCAAATAAGATTGAGTGAGGTTATTTTTGATTCCAATCTATTTGTTATTGTATTAGCTTCTGCAGGAGTGATAGCAGCAGGATATATTATTAATAATTTTTATGATAAGGAAAAAGATTTAATTAATAGACCACAGAAGACTATGCTTGATCGTTTGGTTAGCCAGAGAACTAAACTAACAGGGTACTTTATTCTTAACTTTCTTTCGGTAATATGTGCCAGTTATGTATCATTTAAAGCAGTTGTTTTCTTTTCTCTATACATATTTGGAATATGGTTTTATTCTCATAAACTCAAAAAATTTCCAGTTATAGGAAATATCACCGCTTCTTTATTAGCGATAACCCCTTTTTTTGCCATATTTATTTATTATAAAAACTTTGAACAAGTGATTTTTGTCCATGGAACATTTTTATTCTTAATGTTAGTGATGAGGGAAATGATTAAAGATTTAGGAAATTTAAGAGGAGATTTAGCTCAGAACTATAAAACGATTCCTATTGTTTACGGAGAATTGATTTCAAAACAGGTAATAAGTATTTTAATTTTAGCATCTGGAGTTCCTGTATATTTACTACTTACCCAATATGAAATCGGATTTATGTATTTTTATTTCTATACATGTATTATCCTTCTACTATTATTTTTACTAGGTCTTTGGAATTCTAAAGAAAAAAACCATTATGTGTGGTTACATAATATTTTGAAGCTAATTATTCTAGTGGGAGCATTTAGTATTATCTTGATTGATGCGAATATGATCCTAGATAGAATTTTCTGGTAAAAAAAAAAGCAGTTGTAAAATACAACTGCTTTTTTATAAGTTGGGTGGCTAATATTTATGCTTTTGGCTTTAATATTTTTAGAGAAATTTTAAATACTTTATTTCCTATTGTAGATACTTTAGAATTTATTTTCTTGTAGTTTAATCTTGATTTAATGTAATTTGCTACATTAGTTTCTTCAGAAGCTACAGATAATACTACGATCTCACCTTGTCCATTTAAAGTAAATTGGATATCAGCACTAAGTTCTTCTTTTTGTAATTTGAATTCTGGATTCTTTAAAAGAACTGCAATTTGGTTTCTTAATTGTTTTTCTGAGTTATAAGGATTGTTGTCTGAAGCAGAAATTTGCGTTGATCCTAATACTAGAGCGATTAATAATACTGTTAATTTTTTCATTTTGTTTATTTTTTAGATTTGAGTTTTCTCTATTTATTTGTTTTAATTTGATGGTACAAATGTATGATTGAATACCAAACTATTTCTATGATTAGGTTTTATTAGAATGTATTATAATGATTATGATAACGTTAAAGAGTGTATATTTTAACATTAATTAAACTTTGCGAAATAAATACTTTTTAGAGCTTTACTTTTTTAAAATGAATAGTAAATAGTGGTTCAGATATAGAATTGTTAAATTTAACAATATAACGTTGCTATTTTTTAGTTTTTTGACAACACTCTAATGTTACCTAAATGTTAAGATATGGTTTTTCCATAATCCTATTGCAGGTATTTAACACATTGTAAATCAATTTTTTACATGTTACCTATTTGTTAACTGCGTAGCGGTATTTTATGGGGTTTAAGGGGTGCTAATAAAAATATACCTATATAATATATTATAATGAAAGAACAGTTATTGACAGTTGGATTAGCCCAAATCTCACCAGTTTGGTTAGATAAAATGGCTACTATTAAAAAAATAGAAGATTCTATTATAGAAGCATCTTCACAAAAAGCAGAGTTAGTTGTTTTTGGAGAAGCTCTTTTGCCAGGGTATCCATTTTGGGTATCACTTACTGACGGAGCTCAGTTTGATAATGTGATTCAAAAAGAAATTCATGCACATTATGCACATAATGCAATTTGTATAGAAAAAGGTGATTTAGATACAATATGTACTCTAGCAGAAGAAAATAATATAGCTATCTATTTAGGAATTATAGAACGACCACTGGATCGTGGTGGACATAGTTTATATGCCTCACTAATATATATTGATCAAAGAGGTGAGATTAAATCGGTACATCGTAAACTGCAACCAACATATGAAGAACGATTAACGTGGTCGCCAGGAGATGGTAACGGTTTGTTAGTACATCCATTAAAAGCCTTTACGGTTGGAGGGCTAAATTGTTGGGAAAACTGGATGCCATTGCCAAGAGCTGCATTATATGGGCAAGGAGAGAACTTACATATATCAGTATGGCCAGGTAGTGATTATAATACTAAGGATATTACTCGTTTTATTGCCAGAGAATCTAGATCTTATGTAATTTCGGTTTCTAGTTTGATGCGGAAAGAAGATTTTCCTACAACTACGCCACATTTAGATATCATTTTGAAGAATGCACCTGATATATTAGGTAATGGTGGTTCGTGTATTGCGGGTCCTAATGGAGAATGGATACTAGAACCAGTACTTCATAAAGAAGGAATACTTATTGAAACCTTAGATTTTAATAACGTATTACAAGAACGTCAAAATTTTGATCCTGTAGGGCATTACTCAAGACCAGATGTAACGCAATTGCATGTAAATAGAGAACGGCAAACTACTATAAGGTTTGATAAATAATAGTTGTTATACCTATACTATAAACAATTATCTTTGTACAAAATTTAAGATATGAGTCGTGGAGATTATTCCCGAGGAGGAAAAAATAGTGGAAGACAAGAAGGAAAATCAAAAGGTAAACCAGATGGCAGAAGTAATGCCTCAATGAAAAAGAAAGGAACTACACCTAAGAAAAAACCAGATTCTGATGAGATCAGACTTAATAAGTTTGTAGCTAATTCAGGTGTTTGTTCTAGAAGAGAAGCTGATCTGTATATTCAGACAGGAAGTGTATGGGTTAATGGAAAACCTATTACAGAGATGGGATATAAGGTAAAGTTAACTGATGAGGTAAAGTTTGATGGAAGATCGATTACTCCTTATAAAAAAGAATATGTACTGCTTAATAAACCAAAAGGTTTCGTCACTAGTACCAGCCCTGAGAAAACTAGAACAGTAATGGATCTGGTGGCTAATGCTTCTAAGTCTATACTGAAACCTGTAGGTAGATTAGAACGTAATACTACTGGATTGTTATTATTTACAAATGACGTGGATTTAGAAAAAAAATTGACACACCACAAAAGTGGAGTTAGAAAGATATTTCATGTAGAATTAGAACGTAATTTAAAATTTGAAGATTTTCAGAAGATAGAGAAAGGAGTTAAACTAGAAGAGGGTTTTATAAATGTAGATGAGATTTCTTATATAGAAGGTAGTTCTAAAAATGAAATAGGAATTCAATTACAATCTTCTAAGAATGGGATTATTCATAAACTTTTCGAACATCTTAATTATAGTGTAGTTAAATTAGATAGAGTAATTTTTGCAGGATTGACTAAAAAAGATCTACCTCGTGGTCATTGGAGAATACTTACAGAACAAGAAGTGATTAATCTAAAGATGATGTAAAAAGTAACATGTTTTTATAGAATTTTATTAATCTAAAAAAAAAAGCAAAGAGGTCTTCTCAATTATAGAGAAAACCTCTTTTTTTACTTATTCTCTTATTGCTACATTACGATTGGGGTGTATATAGTATTGTATAAAAGTTTAACTACCTTATATGTAATGATAGACTATCATTGTATTTTTTATAGCAATTGTAGGTTAAAAGGGGACAAAAAAAGACAATTTTAGGGCTTCACTAAATAGAAAAACTAAGCAATAGAAAACAAATAATATGTTTTTTTATTGGTGACATCTAATATAAATTCTTAAAAATTTATAGAATGTATATACTTGTATAAGTGTTATAAATGGAGTGTGTGTAAAAATGCATATAATGTAGGTTTTAGTTCATTTGGGGCGCAAAATTAATGGTTTTTTTAATTTAAAGGCATGAATATTAGAGATTAACTAATAATTAGGTTTTTATTAACGAATTTAATAAATAGTTATAATGATGTGAATTGTTGTTTTTTGATACATAGATCTTTAGAGATTTTTTAATTGTTAAATATTGAAATGTAAGTAAAAATAGCTCTAGTTATAATATGTACTATAGTATAGTCTATATAGAGTGTATGATTTTATCTGTTAAAGGTTAGAAACACTATTTTTTAATTTAGAGCTGATACATTTCATGTAATTTTAAGTTAGTAATATCCCAAAGATATATGGTTGCATTTGTGTGTGCTGTATAAATAATTAGAATTAACTTTTAATTATAATGATACAGGTAGTAGTGTATATATCAGAGTATTTTTAATATATTGATCTACTACTGTTTATTGTATTTATACTCAATAAAATCCTTCATAAGGAGATAGGTGATTTTGCTTTTTTTTAACGAATAGGATATTAAGCTAAGATTTCATTAAAATTATTGTTTTTTTTATAGACATTTTCAAAATAAAACTGAATGTAGAGTTATATGTTTTGAAATTCAATCGAATTGAGTACAAGTACTTCGTTTTAGTTTTACAACAAAAAATTACCTATTCTAAAAATCTTATTGGGTTATTTTTAAATAGTATAAACTTTTTTTTACGAAATACTTCTAAAACTTCTTTGATAAAGAATATGAAAACAAAAATATATTCTAATCCTACCATCCATAAATTTTCTTTAAAATCAGAATGGATATAAGCTGTATAACTAAAGATAACTACAAAAGACCAAACAATAGGAAATCGGTATTTTGTAAAGAGACATAGTGATAGTGGCACAGCAATATACCACGGATGTACTGTGGTTGATAGAAAATAGTATGTACAAATACCTAAAAGCATACCTGTTATTAGTTGCGGAGTAGTTTTGTTATTTCTAACAAAGGTTATTCCTAGAAGGATAATGAATATTACTAATGGTAGGATCTTACCTGCGGATTGGATGATATTCCATCCTACAACCTGATAACCGATCCAACGAATAATAAAATAGATACTGGCATTAAATTCAAAGTTTTGAAACCAAAGACTAATGGTTTTACTAAAATTGGCTAAGAATTCTTCTGATAAAAAAGGAGCAAATGTTAAAAGAACAGTAAGAATAATGATGCTATAAAATCCTATTAACCTAAATAGTCCTATGGCTAAACTATCTGTATTTTTCTTTTTTTCTTTGTGGATTACAAATTTTTGAAAAAATATAGGTAAGAACATTAATGGAATGAGTTTTACTGAAACAGAAAGTGCTAGAATAATGGCTGCCCAATACCAATATCCTTTATGTAAAAGATATAAAGACCAAATGATAAAAAATATCATAATAGCTTCAAAATGAAGATTTCCTGTTAATTCTATAATGATAAAAGGATTAAGGATATACCAGAAAATTCTTTTTTCTGGAAGATTAAAGGATTGCAATAGTTTTTTTCCAAAGAAAAACGTACCGATATCAGCTAATATAATAAGTGCCCTAAATACGATAGCAGATCCTAAAATACTTTTACTGGCAAATAAGGCTGCGAGAGCATAGCATAATTGACTTACAGGTGGATAATTGGTATAATGACTGCCATTGAGTGTTCCCATTCCATTGTAGAGTTCCTGAGCTTGGGAAATAGGGATATTGCCTTGTTCTATCCATGTTTTTGGTAAGGATAAGTATGGATTGAAGCCCTCGAATAACATACGTCCATCCCAAATAAAACGATAAAAATCTTGTGATAAATTAGGAATTGAAACTATAAAAACAATTCTAAAGAGTAGTGCCGAGACAGCTAAAATTTTCCAATCATTAGAGTTGAGTTGAATGATTTTATAAGAAATAAAGAAAACTACAGTCCAGAGACTAAACATCTTAAAGAAATCAGTTCGATCTAATTGATAGGCAAAACTCCAATAAAAGAGAATGCCTAGTATAATAAAAAATATAGAAAATTTATTATGTTTCCATTGCTGAAACATTATAGCTTTGAGGTTACGGATTTAAAAAACACAAACCCAAACCCTAGAAATAACATAATATGAAATAGAAATAACCCAAAATCCTGAAGTTTAAAAGCACTATACAATGCAAAACCAAAATACCCCATAAGTAATGCTTCTATAATGGTATTTCCAGAAATATTTTTATTTACATATTTATTACCCTTCCAAGAATCTTTTAAGGTATTGATATTAAATTTTGGAGTCCGTACAAACTCGCTTTTCTTTCCAAAATGCCCCTCTAGAACTGCCATAGAATTATGAACAGAAAACCCCATTGCTATAGAGAAAAAGGTAAAGAACATCTTTATATATTCCATAAAATTCCAAAACCCTTTACCATGTATCTTTTTAAAAGTATGCCAGTAACAAAAGAAAAAGATAACTGTACTCGTAGCAAAAAATGCAATTACATTAAAATACCAACTAAATAAAGGATTATTGTTCTTAATATACATTACAGGGACACTTAGTATTGCAACTAATAATACTAATAAAAACATGCTGCTATTTAATAAATGAAAAAAGCTATGAAACTTAGTTTTAAGAGGCACTGTTTTATCTCTAATCATTTTCCAATATAATTTCTGGAAATTTTCTGCAGCACCTTTATTCCATCTAAATTGTTGTGATCTAGCGGCACTAATAACTACAGGTAACTCTGCAGGGGTTTCTACTTCTTCAAGATATTTAAATTTCCATTTTTTTAGCTGTGCTCGGTAGCTTAAATCTAGATCTTCGGTTAATGTATCTCCTTGCCAATTTCCTGCATCTTCTATACAGTTTTTTCTCCAAACACCTGCCGTACCATTAAAGTTAATGAAGTGATCTTTATAATTACGACCTACTTGTTCCATTGTAAAATGAAAATCTAAAGCAAATGCTTGTATCTTAGTAAGCATAGAGTAATCTCTATTAATATGCCCCCATCGAGTTTGTACTACCCCTATGTTATGATCTTTAAAATAAGGAACTGTTTGTAATAACCAATCTTTTCCGGGAAGAAAATCAGCATCAAAAATAGCAATAAACTCACCTTTAGCAATTTTAAGACCTTCTTTTAAGGCGCCAGCTTTAAATCCAGTTCTATCTTCGCGACAAATATGTTTAATATCTAAACCTGTTTTCTGTAATTTTTGGATATGCTTTTTAGTAGAAATAACAGATTCATCTGTAGAATCATCTAACACTTGTATTTCTAACTTATCTTTTGGATAGTTTAATTCTGCAATATTATTCAGTAAACGATCCATTACATACAATTCATTAAATACTGGTAATTGAACTGTTACATTAGGGATTTCTTCTTCTTTAGAAAAATCAAAAGTAGGGGAATCATCCGGTTTCTTTCGAGATTTTAAATAATTGAAAAGAAGATTTAGTTGTGCCAGACTATACATAAATATGATGAGTAAGGCTAGTGTATAGGTAATGATGATAGCAATATCCATTATGTAAAGCTATATTTAAAAATCCAACTTAAAATCTTAATGCCTGCAAATATAGCACCTTTTATAGTTCCAGAAACCTTTGAGACACCGATTCTCTTTTTATAATGCACAGGCACTTCAGTATATGTATACTTTTTCTTTAGTGACTTTAATTGCATTTCTACTGTCCATCCATATGTTTTATCTACCATTTCTAATGCCAATAGCTTATCGTATTTGATTGCTCTAAAAGGTCCAAGATCGGTAAATTTTGCGTTAAAAAAAAGTTTCATTAGCTTGGTTGCTAGCCAATTGCCAAAAATCTGAGGAGTTGTCATAGAGCCTGGTTCACGTAATTGTTTAACTCTAGCTCCTATCACCATATCGATATCATTACTAAGTATTGGATGTACAATCTGAGTGAGTTCGGAAGGAAAATCACTATAATCTCCATCTAAAAACACAACAATATCAGGTTTTGTGTCTTTTAGCGCTATGTATTCCATTCCTTTGAGGCAGGCATAACCATATCCTTTTTGTTTTTCTTTCAATACTGTTGCTCCTGCGTTTTTAGCAACATGTTCTGTATGATCAGAAGAATTATTATTTACCACAATAATTTCTGAAACAATATCAGGAATCTCTTTGATTACATGTGATATAGAATCTTCTTCGTTAAAAGCAGGTATGATAACGTCTATAATAGGATACATTTATAGGGAAGCATTAGGGTTGTCTTTTTTAAAACTAGTGATATCGGTCCACTCACCGGTTTTATTATTATTGATATATCGCTCGGCTTTAAAAAGTTTATTGTTTTTATACACTAGGCAAAACCCTTCTTTTTTGTTGTTTTTATATTGATATTTTCGTGTTATTGAAGGTGCAATATCGTAAATAATCCACCATTTTTCTGCTTTATTGTTTATAAAATGACCTTCTTTAATAACTTTTCCATTTAACGAATAAAAATACCAATATCCCTTTTTTTTATTATGAAGATAATGACCTTCCATAGAAACTTTTCCATTAGGGTGATAGAAATACCAAAATCTCATTTTCTGATCACCTGATTTCCAACCTTCAGCTTTAAGAGAACCATTCGTATAATATTCATAGTGATATGTGTATTTAGAACTAATTTCATTTCCTGAAAAAGAACACATTACTATAAATATTAAAAACTTGTACATTATTAAAAATGAATTTCTTTAGGACTTAGACGTAGATAAGTTATGATACCAACAGATAAATATGTTTTTTTTTATTACTAACGATACTTCTACTATAAAATAATTATTATAGGTATTAACTACAGAAGCTAATATGTTGTCAATATTTTTATTATATTTAATAGGAATCACGAACCATCAAAAAGTGTTTTTTTTCATATTTATTGGGCTTATTCGAATGAAATAGTTTTTATGGGTAAAAAAATAAGAAAGAAATTTAATAATATTTTGTTTGACAAAATATTAGTTCCTGTTTTATTTATTTTTATATGTACCATTATACATGGTATAATAGAATATTTTAATGCTGGAATTAGTCTATATTTTGTTAGAAATGGAATCATTTTCTTAACTATTATAATATGTTATTTATTATATAGACGATCTGTGATTACTAGATCTTTTCTATTAATTTTTTCGATATATGTTATCGTGATAGGGATATTATTTACCTTTTTGTTAGCATATAATAATCCTAATTTTTTATTTGAAATTACATTTCTTAAAGCAGAATTGATCTTAATGCTATTTATTTTTGCAATCGGGATGTTGATACATTTTAAGCATATTATTTTTTTGGTTGGATTCAATATTATTTTTTCAATCGTTTGTTATACTACAATAGCAAAAAATTATCCTATAGAAAACTTTTTATTTATTGTTATGCTTGTATCTGGATCAGGAATGATTACCTATATTATCAAACGTAATTCAATGGAATTAGGATGGAATATAAAGCAGAAAAATAAACTGATATTACTTCAGAATAAAAAGCTTAAAGAAATGAATAAATCTAAGGATCAGGTTCTTAGAATAATAGGGCATGATTTAAGAACTCCTTTTCATCAACTTAAAGAGTTGATTAGAATGATGAAAGAGGTAGATAATGAACAAGAAAGAATAGAAATAGAAGGATACATTAAAGAATCTGCAGATAAAGGGAGTCAATTACTAGAAGATTTATTAAGTTGGGGAAAAACATATCAGAATGAATCTAAAATAGTGTTGGTAAAAATGTCATTATATGAGATAATAGAACGTGTATTTGAGTTTTCTGATCAGGAAAGGAAAATGAAAAAAATCAGTCTAATCAACAAATTGTCAGCAGATATAGAGTTTATGATTAATCCTATCATGATGGAAACAGTTTTTAGAAACCTCATATCTAATTCAATTAAATTTTCCCATCTACGATCTAAGATTATAGTGTCGGGCAAACAGTTTGATGAGAAAATAAAAATTTCTGTTAGAGATACTGGAGTAGGTATGACTAAAGAATATATTGATCAACTTTTTTTGCAAGACCAAAATATTTCTACACTTGGAACAGATAATGAAGAAGGGATTGGATATGGTCTTGGAATCACTAAAAAATTAGTAGAAAAACAAAATGGAATATTAGAAATCGAAAGCAAACCTAATAGAGGAACTACCATACACATGTGTTTTCCGTTATACTCTGAATAATATTAATAGAATTTCTTAAAATTTATGCTGCTTTTTTCTGGTATATATTCAGAACGTATATAATTTGATAAACCAATTTTCTAAAGTTATTGATTTATAAGACAAATGAATCTTAAATTACCTTGAAATAAAAATTTCTCGAAAGTTTAAGATTCATTTGAATAGTGTTATAAATTATTTTTCTTTTTAAAAAAATATTTATGCTGATATATATGGTTTATTTTTTATTTACATAATCCATTAAATCTACATCATTACCCAATAGAATTTCATTAGAATTAATACGTCCATCGAGTTTATCATTTTCTAATTTTAATACTCCTCTTGGACAAACAGCAGAACATATTCCACAACCTACACAACTAGATCGTACAATATTTTCACCCTTTTGGGCATAAGATCGCACATCGATCCCCATTTCGCAATAGGTAGAACAATTACCACAAGAAATACATTGTCCGCCATTGGTAGTGATTCTAAATTTAGAAAATAATCGTTGTTGAAATCCAAGAATAGCAGCCATTGGGCAGCCAAATCTACACCAAGCACGATTTCCTAAAATAGGATAAAAACCAGTACCTATAACTCCTGAGAATATAGACCCAATAGCAAATCCATATGTAGATCTCAGTGTTTCTGCTTTGATAAAAAAGATTTCCCCTCCATAGCCAAATATATGAATACCAATTAATAAGGCAATTACTGTAAAATATCCTATTGCACCATACCGAGCATCTTTTCCTAGCTCTTTTCTTTTAAAAATCATAACTCCAGCAAAAACAAGTGTTAAGAATCCTGCAACACTTAGTAGAAACACCCCTTTAGTTAACCAATATTTATCAGGATCATATCCAAGGTAGGTATAAATTACTGCAGTAGTCATTACTACGGCAAATACTAAAACAGTATGGATTAACCAACGTTCTAACTTCCATGCGCTTAATTTTTTGCTAGATAATTGTCTAAAAGAATCTCCAGCAGTTTCTGCTAATCCTCCACATCCACAAACCCAAGAGCAATACCATCTTTTACCAAACTTGTATGTTAATATAGGAGTAATAATAAATATAGAAGCAATTCCGAAAATTAATAGTGCTAAACCTACATTACCAGCATTAATAAATTGATCTATTCTATATTGTTCAAAATTATAGTAATTAAGAGGCCAAACATTTTTTAAATCGTAGTAAGGTAATTTAAAAGTATCAGAATTTAATCTAGCCATAAACTCAGGGATCAAAAATGCAAATCCCAATTGAAAAAACATAACCGATATTGTACGTATTTGTTGATAACGATTATGTCTATATTTTAGAATAAATTTATACCCAAATGCAATAATTGCAACAGTATATAAGGTTCCATAAACAAACCATTGGCTAGCAGGATTACCACTTAGGAGTTTGCTTAGCGGATCAAATAAAGCTACTAAGCCTGTATTGGCTTCTCCATTAGTTCCTAGTCCTAATAACTCTGCATAAAAATAGAGTACGATATAAAATGTAGTTAATCCAACACCCGTTAACCATCCTAAAACACCACGAGAGGATATAGATGTAAACCAAACACCATCATTTTTGATTCCTTCTAATTTAGTTAGATAAGCATCATTAGCAAATAATATAGTGCCTATAGTGATTAAGACCAGTGCTATAGTTAAAAACACACCTTGATTAGGGAGATTGATATTACATAAGGCAAGAATTAAAATAAAGAATCCAATAAGCCCTATAGCCGATGCTACTTTTTGTTTTATGCTTAGCCCTTTAGCCTCAGGGCTAGCAAGAGACATGCTATGATCTAATTTATTACTCATTATTAGTTTTTTTTTTGATTAGCCTTTTACAGGTTTTAAAAAACCTGTGAGAGGTACAATTTTATTTTTAAGATGTTTGAAACTCCATTTTTTTATAAGCATTAAGAATTTCAGATTCATATGGAGCATAGAATTCTGGATCAAAATTAGCTTCACTTAGATGTTGCATTACATAATCAACATCTCTTTGTTCGGTTAGCCATCTATCAAACACTTCATGTCTCATTCTAATTCCGAATGTGTTTATTCCAAGAAATTTTTTAGTTCGTTTATGATAAGAGACGGTTATGCATTTAGTATCATCGGCATGTATCCAATGAAACTGTTGTTCATATTCTTTAGGTTTACCAAATACCCAACCATAGGTCTGGTATTCGATATCTAAGAATTTGGCACTATTAAACCAATGTCCAGGTTTATACTCAGTTTTATTACCACATATAGTTTGCGCTACAGTTTCTCCCATCATACGACCAGTATACCAGACAGCTTCTATTGGGCGACGATTACCAATAGCCTCATGCTGTTCTGCACAATCTCCTATGGCATAGATATCCGGAATATTAGTTTCCAGAAATCTATTTACTTTAACCCCTCGTCCTAACTCAATACCAGAATCTTTTAAAAATGTTACATTAGGAGATACCCCTGCTGTTAATCCAACAACATTACAATCAATAATTTCTCCAGTTTCTTGGATAACTATAGCTTTAGCCCTACCATTATCATCGGCAATGATTTCTTTTAGATTTACACCTAATCTAAGGTCTATATGATGATTTTGGATATGTCGATTGATCATAGCACTTTCACCGGCAGGTAATACACCATTCCAAAAACTATTTTCTCTAACCAAGAATGTTACAGGGATATCACGAGAACGTAGCATTTCTGCTAACTCTATACCAATTAACCCACCACCTACAATTACGGCTCTATTGCAGACCGTATTATTTGGAGCATAATTTTCTAGCTTTTCTAAATCTTGTTTATGATACATCCCTAGAACTCCATTAAGATCTTGACCAGGCCATCCAAACTTATTTGGTTTAGAGCCTACTGCAATAATAAGTTTATCATAATTCATGACCTCTTTATTAGTAAAAACCAATTCATTAGCTTGATGATTTATCTTAGAAACAAAACCTTTTTTTAGCTCTATTTTATTCTTTTTCCAAAACCAATTTTCATAAGGTTGTGTATGTTCAAATTTCATATGTCCCATGTATACATACATAAGTGCGGTACGAGAAAAGAAATAATCGGTTTCTGCAGAGATTATAGTAATTCGTTTATTAGACATTTTGCGTATATGTCTTGCCGCAGTAATTCCCGAAATTCCATTTCCAATAATTACAATATGTTCCATAAAAAAGATTTGTTTTTGATACTAATTAAGAAATGACTACTTCATCAAGTCTGTCGTACATAAATATAAGAACTTAAGCAGTTGTATTAATTTAGAATCAGTCTAAAAAAAATGAACTTTTGTAAGGTTTTTATGATTTGTCGGACGAGAGTTTTAGTGTAGAACAATATTATGTATAGATAAAATAAAACTAAAAAAGATTTGTAAGCAGATGATCTCTCATTCGACTGACTGTCCATTATCTAGATAAGTTTTGAAAGTTTTTGAAGAAAACATATATAGCTAATTTAAAAACTAAAATTTATAATAAATTGTAATATGAAAAAAATAACAATCTTGCTATTAATTCTCTTTGTTCAATTTGGATTTTCACAGGATACCAAGGATTTTTTTGCTAAATCAGATCATTTTTTTAAGACATATGTATCTAATGGAAGAGTACGTTATAAGGCAATTAAGAAAGATCCATCTTCATTAGAAGAATTATTGGAAATGGCAGCAACAATAAAGGTTGCTAAAAATCAAGTTAAGACATACCAAGCTTTTTATATTAATGCTTATAATTTAGCAGTGATTAAAGGTATAATTGATCAATACCCAACCAGATCTCCTTTAGATAGTAAAGGTTTTTTTGATAAAATAACTTATGTCTTAGGAGGTAAAAAAACGACTCTTAATGATTTGGAGAATACCACTCTTCGTAAAAACTTTCCGAATGAGGCTCGTTTTCATTTTGTACTAGTATGTGCGGGTTTAGGATGTCCTCCTATTATTAATTCGGCATATAAACCTTCTATATTAGAGAAACAATTGCAGAGCCAGACAGTTAAAGCATTAAATAATCCTAATTTTATAAAAGTAAAAGGGAAAAAAGTACAGTTGTCACAGATATTCGAATGGTATAAAGAAGATTTTACTCGCCACGGATCAGAAATTGAGTACATCAATACGTTTAGAAAAGAGAAAATACCATCAGGAGCTAAAATATCTTACTACCCTTATGATTGGAGTTTAAACCAAGTTAAATAATCATACTAAAATAAGGAAACCAAATACTAACCTGTTTTAATACTAAATACCCAATATAAATAATGAAATATAATAGAAATATAATAGCGATACTTTTACTAGCACTAACAGTTACATCTGTTTTTGCACAAGAAGAGAACGATGTAAAATCTAATATTCAGGAGTTTACACCATCTAAACTGTTAAAGAAAGGACAGTGGGATGTGAAGTTTTTTAATAGCATTTATACACAGACAGAGCAAACAGATTCGGGATCTAAATCCCAAAAAATAGCTAGACAAACGTTTTTTACGAATACTACAGAAATTTATACAGGAGTAAGTACTACCTCTAGGATTAATGTTGGACTAATTTTTCAGGTACGTGCTAATACATATGGTGGAGCAGGAGCATTAGAGGTTTTGAATTTTAAAGATAATACTACAGATGCCAGAAGTGGATTAACTACAATTGCACCATCGATACGAGTACAACCATTTAAGAGTATTAGTAATTTCTCTTTTACCAGTTCATTATACCTACCCGTTTTTAAAGATGTACCGAATGCACCATATCTTGATAAGAGAAGTTTTTTCTGGGAGACTAAGTTTTTCTATGATAAGACATTTGGAGGAGATAAATGGCAAGTTTTTACCGAAGCTGATTTAGGATTTAATTTTGGAGAAAAATCAAAAGAAGCAAACGCAGCAGAATCTAATATTATTGAGCGTTTTGCAAATAATAGTTTATTTGTACCGGTAAGCGCATTTTTAAGTTATTTTCCTTCTTCAAAATCAACACTTTTTGTAAATGCACAACAAGCATTTTTAATAGACTTAGGGAATGATTTTGCGCAGAATTATACACAATTAGGACTAGGAGGGAAGTACCAATTAACGGATATATTTAACTTAGAAGCATCTTTTGGTAAAATAGTTAGAGGAAATAATTTTCAAGGACTTGGGCAAACATTTAGTTTAGGAATCAGAGCATTGTTCTAAAAAAAATAAATAGAAAAATTGTACTTTTCGGCAGTAACAAAATAAAACAATTGAAAAATTGCTATGAAAAAGATTTTTGTACTACTGCTGTTAAGTACTGTTTTTATAAATTGTTCTGGGCAACGAGCTAAAGTAAACGGAATTAGTTTTGTAGCCTCTCCAAAAGAGATTACCAGTACAGAGATTGATCCCGTTGTAAAACTTAATGCTAATTGGGCTGCAGTAATGCCTTTTGGATTTGTGAAAAGTCTACATACTCCAAGTGTAGTTTTTAATATCGAGCAACAATGGTGGGGAGAACGAAGAGAGGGAGCTAGAAAAACTATTGAATTACTAAATAATAAAGAGGTTACTGTAATGTTAAAACCTCAGATTTGGGTATGGAGAGGAGAGTTTACAGGTAATATTACCATGAAAACCGAAAAAGACTGGAACATATTCGAGAAATCATATGAAGATTTTATAATGCTATATGCAGCACTGGCAGAAGAAATGAAAGTACCATTATTATGTATTGGTACTGAGTTGCACACATTTGTTCAGAAAAGACCAGAGTTCTGGAAACAATTAATTAGTAAGATCAGATCAGTATATAAAGGGCAATTAACCTATGCAGAGAATTGGGATCAATATACTAAAGTACCATTCTGGGATCAGTTAGATTATATAGGCATAGATGCCTATTTTCCTATTTCGGAGCGTAAAACCCCTACAGTAGAAGAACTTAAAAAAGGGTGGAAAAAATATAAAAAAGCTATTATAGCATTACAATCAGAATTAAAAAAGCCGATCTTATTTACCGAATATGGATACCGAAGTATTCATTTTACAGCAAAAGAGCCTTGGGATTCTAGCAATGTAACAGAGAATATTGATCTACTAGCACAGCATAATGCCTTAACAGCGCTATATGAAGAATTCTGGGACGAACCTTGGTTTGCAGGAGGATTCCTCTGGAAATGGTATCATAATCATGATGAGGTAGGAGGTGAAACAGATAATCGATTTACAATACAAAATAAACCTTCAGAAAAATTAATAAAAACATTTTATTCTATAAAAAAATGAATCTTAAGCCTGTTATTCTAATCTTTTTGTGTATTTCTTATTTTGGTTTTGGGCAAGATAAACTTATTTCAGAATTAATAATCCAAGGAAATACCAAAACTAAAACCTCAGAGATTATAAAACTGACAGATATTAGGCAAGGAAATATTCTAGACTCTATAGTTCTCGAAAAAGATATTAAAAAATTAAAACGATTACCCTCTATTGCACATGCCTATTATCAGGTTAATGAAGAGCAGCACGGTTATAAGGTAGTATACGGTATAGAAGAAAACTTTACTATTATCCCTTCAGCTAATATATATACCACCAATAATGATGAGTTTGCTTTTAGGCTAGGATTGTATGAATTTAATTTCCTAGGGCGCAATATTACAATAGGAGCAACATATCAAAATGATATTTATAATTCTTATGGGGCAAATCTCAGAGCACCATTTTTATTTAGTAAAAGAATAGGGCTAGCGTTTAATTATAGTAACCTTACGACACAAGAACCTGTATTTTTAGATAGTGGAATAGCGGATTATAAATATAATAATACCTCCTATGAAGCCTTAGGGTTATACCAATTTAATGTTCAGAACCGTATGGAGCTAGGAGTTAATTATTTTAATGAAGCATATACTTATAAAACAGGAGCTACAGAAGAAGGAATACCACAAGATTTTAATGTAAATAAGCTGTTATATAAACTCATTTATGAGTATAATAATCTAGATTATGAATACCAATACGTATCCGGTTTTAAGAGCATACTAAACCTACAATATGTGGTAAGTACAGAAAATGTTTTACCAGATTTTGTAATCGGATGGAATGATTTTTTATATTATAAAAGAGTAGGGAAGAAAGGAAACTGGGCATCTAGATTACGGATGGGATTAGCAACCAATGACAATTCTCCATTTGCGCCATTTGCAGTAGATAATAATCTTAATGTTAGAGGAGTAGGGAATACAATTGATAGAGGAACAGGGGTAGCTGTTCTTAATACAGAATATAGACAAACCTTATATGATAAAGATTGGTTTGTCTTACAAAGTAATGTTTTTGTTGATGTAGGGAGCTGGCGTAATCCAGGAGGAGATTTTGATGACTTTCTAGATTCTAAGAATGTTAAGCTATACCCAGGAGTAGGACTACGATTTATGCACAAGCGAATTTTTAATGCCATTTTTAGAATCGATTACGGATATGGAGTTACTAAAGATGCTACTAATGGATTCGTATTTGGGATAGGGCAATATTTTTAAGCAATAGTACATATGCCATATGTTATTTTATAAAGAACATGTTCCAGCCACATACCAATATTACAATTGGAGTTGCTAATAATAGACCTGTGCGGTTTTTAAAACCGCACAGGTCTTATTTTTTGTAGATACCAGAATATCTCTTCCTAAAAAAATAGTACCAACATATTTGTATTGGATA
>NZ_KQ474106.1 GCF_001401755.1 Aquimarina longa SW024 | reverse complement strand
CCTTAGATAAAGATAGAACTTCACTTGGGACGTAGCTTATAAAGTATCACACAAACACTAATATTATTATAATTAGTTTTGTTTTTCTGGATTAAAAACTCTGTTGGATCTTAGTATTTCTGTTGTTAAAATAGCTTAATCCAGATTGTATTAGTACATACCTAAGAAAATAGTATTAAAAGATCTAAATTTAGAGATCTTGATTACTATTTTTTAAAAAATGATGTGTGAAATAGTTGAATTGCCCAAAGTAATTAAAATACCTATAGATACTGATAATATTGAGGGATCTATTGTAGTACTTAGTAAAATATAAGATATAAAAATAATAAGAATACGCTACTGAATTAGAGAATTATAATATCTGTATACTCTATACTAGAAATATTAATATTATTAGAGATTGTCTCCATTAAGGATTTGATTTTCCGATGTTTTTAATCGAAATGCTTAGGATATGCTCTTAGGTTATTGACTATTTTAAATAGGAACTCAAGAGTTTTTTAAATTAGAAAAGGTTGTTTTTAAGATAAGTAGCACAATTACCTAGAAAACAACCTTTATATTAGTCATATCATTGTTTTAATCTAATCTCTAAGAATACTTCTGGATATAACAATCTTTTGTATTTCAGAGGTTCCTTCATATATCTGAGTGATTTTAGCATCTCTCATTAATCGTTCTACATGATATTCTTTAACAAAACCATTACCGCCATGTATTTGTACCGCTTCTATAGAAACATCCATTGCTGCTTGAGAAGCAGCTAGTTTTGCCATTGCTCCTGATAAATCATAATTTTCATGATTGTCTTTGTCTATTGCAGCTTTATAAACTAACATTCTTGCTGCTTCAATTTGTACATGCATATCAGCAAGTTTAAAAGCGATAGCCTGATGATTCATGATTTCGGTACCAAATGCTTTCCGAACTTTTGCATATTCTTTTGCTAATTCGTATGCTCCAGCTGCAATTCCTAATGCCTGAGCTGCAATTCCTATTCGACCACCAGCTAATGTTTTCATAGCGAATTTAAACCCAAAGCCATCCTCGCCAATTCGATTTTCTTTAGGAACTTTTACATCATTAAATATAAGTGAATGTGTATCACTACCCCTTATTCCTAGTTTATCTTCCTTAGGACCAATTTCAAATCCTTCCCATCCTTTTTCGACAATAAAAGCATTAATACCTTTATGTTTTTTCTCTTTGTCAGTTTGGGCTATAACTAAATAATAATCGGCAGAATTACCATTGGTTATCCAATTTTTTGTCCCATTAAGGATGTAATGATCTCCTTTGTCAATAGCAGTAGTTTTTTGAGAAGTAGCATCGCTACCAGCTTCAGGTTCAGATAAGCAAAAAGCTCCTATTGATTCTCCTGTAGTAAGCTTAGTTAAATATTTCTTTTTTTGTTCGGAAGTTCCGTAAGTGTCAAGACCCCAACATACTAAAGAGTTATTTACTGATACAATTACAGAACAAGAAGCATCAACTTTGGAAAGTTCTTCCATAGCTAAAACATAAGAAACTGTATCCATTCCACCACCACCATATTCTGGTGAAGCCATCATTCCTAAAAAACCAAGTTCTCCCATTCTTTTGACCTGTTCGGTTGGAAATTCTTGTTTGTTATCACGTTCAATTACACCTGGTAATAGTTCTGCTTTAGCAAAATCACGAGCTGCGTCGCGTATCATTAACTGTTCTTCGGATAATTTAAAATCCATATTTCTTTATAATTTATTATGCGTGCATAACACGGGATTCGTACTTTTCAATGATAAAAAACAGGGATAACCTCTATTTTTTTATAGATTCTACAAATATAAGCTATAATATGATAGTTTTACTGTTTTTTTGATTTTTTGAATGATCATTTTATAGATCAAAGTAGAGAAACTTTTGTTACTATTTTAAAGCGTAGTGCGTATCGTTTTCTTGATGTATGATAAGTTGTTTTTATTGTTCTCATATTTTTAATTTTTATTTGTCTTTTACCATGTTTAGTTTTTTATATTTGTGAAATTACAATTGTATCATAAATATCTTAGTAATATGACACAGCTCTAACCTCCGTAGTGGAGGATTATTTTTGATTAAAAAGCACGATGAATAGAAGTCGCCTTAAAAAAAGGTACGGCAATTATTAAATGAATTGAAATTTTAAAAATGAAAGAGTTATTAAATATATACGAAAATAAAATACCAGAGATAGTTTTTAATTGGAAAGATACAGAAACTGAAGCAGAAGGATGGACAGTTATAAATTCACTAAGAGGTGGTGCTGCAGGTGGAGGAACTAGAATGCGAAAAGGACTAGACATGAATGAAGTTCTTTCTTTGGCAAAAACTATGGAAGTAAAGTTTACAGTGTCAGGTCCTGGAATAGGAGGGGCTAAATCTGGTATCAATTTTGATCCTGATGATCCACGTAAAAAAGGAGTCCTAAAGAGATGGTATAAAGCTGTATCACCATTATTAAAAAGTTATTATGGAACAGGAGGAGATCTTAATGTAGACGAAATTCATGAAGTAATACCAATAACTGAGGAATGTGGAGTTTGGCATCCTCAGGAGGGCGTTTTTAATGGTCATTTTCAACCTACTGAAGCAGATAAGATAAATAGAATTGGACAATTACGCCAAGGAGTTATTAAAGTATTAGAAAATACAATGTTTTCTCCAGATGTTGATAGGAAATATACTGTAGCAGATATGATTACAGGATATGGCGTTGCAGAAGCAGTACGACATTATTATGATATCTATGGAGGAGAAGTAAAAGGAAAAAGAGCTGTAGTACAAGGTTTTGGAAATGTAGGATCTGCAGCAGCATATTATCTTTCTGAAATGGGAGCAAAAGTTGTAGGAATCATTGATCATGCAGGAGGGTTAATAAATGAAGAAGGGTTTTCTTTTGAAGAAATAAAAGAATTGTTTTTAAACAAAAATGGAAATAAACTATACAGCGAAAAGCTTATTCCTTTTGAGGAAATGAATGAAAAAGTATGGTCTTTGCAAACAGAAATCTTTACTCCATGTGCAGCTTCTAGATTAATTACTAAGGATCAGATTGATAAAATGATTGACTCTGGATTAGAAGTTATTTCTTGTGGAGCCAATGTTCCTTTTGCAGATAGTGAAATATTTTTTGGACCAATAATGGAGTATACTGATGAACGAGTAAGTTTGATACCAGATTTTATTTCTAATTGTGGTATGGCAAGAGTTTTTGCATATTTTATGGAGAGAAAAGTGCAAATGACAGATGAAGCTATTTTCATGGATACTTCAGAAACCATAAAAAAAGCTATTCAAAATACACATAATAGCAAGCAATCAAAAATTAATATAAGTAATACAGCGTTTGAGATAGCGCTTAATCAGTTAGTGTAATATAAATCGTATTAACCAAGTAAAACTATGTTTAAGTATTTTTTAGGTAGTAGTCCGAAATGGTTCAAAGCCATAATGATCGGATTTTTAATTTTTAATGTTTTTTCTTATTTCCTTCTAGGACCAACAATAACAGCGTGGCTGTTTATAGGAGAGTTTATTTTTACGCTAGCCATGGCACTAAAATGCTACCCGCTACAATCAGGTGGGTTATTGGCAATAGAAATTCTAGCATTAAACCTTACAACTTCTAAGAATGCATATCATGAAGTTGATCAGAATTTAGAGGTAGTTTTGCTACTGGTTTTTATGGTAGCAGGAATATATTTTATGAAACCTTTACTAATGTATATCTTTAGTAAAGTGTTTACCAAAATAAAATCCAAGATGGTGTTGTCGCTATTATTTGTTTTTTTAGCGGCAGTACTTTCTGCATTTTTAGATGCACTAACGGTAACAGCAGTTTTAATTAGTGTTGCGGTAGGGTTTTATGGAGTGTATCATAAAATTCATTCTGGATCAGGAGATTATGATGAAAGTGGAGTGCTGGATAAAACAGAACTGAGTGGAGAGACTTTAGAACAATTTCGGAGTTTTTTAAGAAGTTTAGTGATGCATGGAGTTGTCGGTACTGCACTTGGAGGTGTATGTACTTTGGTTGGAGAGCCACAAAACCTACTGATAGGAGAGCGAATGGGATGGGATTTTATAGAATTCTTTTTAAAAATGGCACCAGTTTCGATACCTGTTTTAGGAGCAGGATTGCTTACAACAGCAGCTTTAGAAAGTACAAAATCATTTGGTTTTGGAGAAAAGTTGCCGGAAGTTGCTAGAAAAATTATCGAAAATTATACAGAAGAGGAAGATGCAAACAGATCTGATAAATCAAAATATGGCTTAATCGTGCAAGGAATATCAGCACTATTATTAATAGCAGGATTGGCATTACATTTAGCACCAGTTGGTTTAATAGGGCTAGCATTGATTATCGTTCAGACGGCTTTTATGGGGATTACGGAAGAACATCAGTTAGGAAAAGCATTTGAAGAAGCACTTCCGTTTACAGGATTAATCGTGGTTTTCTTTGTGATCGTAGCAATGATTCATGACCAACATCTTTTTAAACCAATTATTGATTGGGCATTATCTTTAGATCCTAGTCAACAACCTTCTATGTTTTATGTGGCTAATGGAGTCTTATCAATGATTAGTGATAATGTTTTTGTGGCAACAGTATATATAGGAGAAGTTAGGCAAGCTTTTGATAGTGGAATAATATCACGAGATCAGTTTGAGAAATTAGCAATTGCGATTAATACAGGAACAAATTTACCGAGTGTTGCAACACCTAATGGTCAGGCAGCGTTCTTATTTTTATTAACATCCTCTTTGGCTCCATTAATCGGATTGTCATATACAAGAATGGTAAAAATGGCTTTTCCTTATACAATAGTACTTGGAGGAATTGGTTTACTAGGAGTAATATATTTTCTATAAGATTAAGTGATATACTTAACCTACAGAAATAACGTTAGTATAATAACACTAAATTAATAAAATTAGAATGACGCATTTATTTATGTTTGGTAGTGTACTACAAGACACACCCAATGTTGACCCAGAAGAGAATTCATTATCTATTATGGACTTGTTACTCAGTGGAGGGACAGGAGCAATTGTAATTATATCAATTCTTTTTGTATTATTATTTGTAGCAGTATACATTTATTTTGAAAGAATTTTTGCTATAAAAGCAGCTTCGAATTATGATGAAGGTTTTATGGAGAAGATTAAGGAGAATGTAGCAAGTGGTAAAATTGAAGCTGCAAAAATTTTATGCGCTCAGACAAATAATCCTATAGCAAGATTAACAGAGAAAGGAATCTCTAGGATAGGTCATTCTTTAGAAGATATTAATAAAGCAATCGAAAATGCGGGTAGATTAGAAGTGTATAAATTAGAAAAGAATGTCAGTATTCTTGCTACTGTAGCAGGCGCAGCCCCTATGATAGGTTTTTTAGGAACAGTAATTGGTATGATTTTAGCATTTCACAATTTGGCTTCGAGTTCAGGAACTGCAGATATGGGTGTTCTTGCTGAGGGTATTTATACTGCTATGACAACAACTGTTGGAGGTTTGGTAGTTGGAATTGTAGCTTATATAGGGTACAATCATTTAGTAGTGCGTACAGATAAGGTAATTCATAGTATGGAAGCTAATACTGTAGATTTCCTAGACTTGTTAAACGAACCTGCTTGATATGAATTTAAGAGGAAGGAATAAAGTTAGTCCAGAGTTTAGTATGTCGTCTATGACAGATATTGTATTTCTGTTATTAGTTTTCTTTTTATTAACATCACCAGCAATTACTCCAGAGGCTTTAGATTTAATATTACCAAAAGCAAAGGGGAAAAGTTCTAATGTTCAAAATATTTCTGTTAGTATTACTAATAAATTGCAATATTATATAGATAATGATCGTATAAGTCAAAGTAGGTTAGAACCAGAATTATTATCTCGATTAAAAGGAAAGCAAGAACCGACAATTATTCTTAGAGCAGAAGAAGGTGTACCAATAGAAAAAGCAGTAGGAGTAATGGATATAGCAAATCGTAATAAATTTAAAGTTATACTGGCAGTAAGACCAGAATGAGAATGATTAAACTAGATACGAAACATAAGAAAAAGTCTTTTGTGCTTACAGTGCTAGTACATGTAGGGATTATTTTTTTATTATTTTATCTGAGTTTAAATTATATAATACCAGAAGAAGAAAGTGGGATTGCTATAAATTTTGGAACTACTGCGACTGGGTCAGGTAAAATTCAGCCAAATAAGGCTATTAAGTCATCACCTAAACAAACAACCTTAGAATCTTCTTCATCAGTTCCAGAATCCCCAAAAGCGTCTCCTGAGATTATAGAGAAGGTGGTTACGCAAGAATCAGAAGATGCTCCAGTAATAGATAAGAAGCCTAAAAAGAAACTTCAGAAAAAAATAGAACAGCCTAAAGAGAAAGTTAAATCAACGGATCAGAAAGCTTTAGAAAAAACAGATAAGAAAACGCCAGTAAAGAAGAAGGTCGAAAAGAAACCGGAGGACCCTAAACCAGATAAGTCTACACTAGATATTCTCAATAGTTTTTCTAATGGCTCTAAAAGTGATGGTAAAGCCAAAGGGGGAGAAGGAGATGATAGTGTATCAGGTGATAAAGGAAACCCAGACGGAGATCTTAATGCTAAATCATATTATGGAACAGGAAAAGGATTGGATGGAGATGGTAATTATCGATTAGGAGGAAGGAAAGCATTAAATAAGAAGAGTCTTATTCCCGATTGCAATGAAACAGGTATTGTTGTTGTGAAGATAGAGGTTAATCAAAGTGGTAAAGTTATTAGAGCTACACCAGGAGTCAAAGGAACGACTAATAATGCTTCATGTTTAATGGAGCCAGCAAAGAAGGCTGCTGAGGCTACTAGATTTAATAGCGATCCTAAAGCTCCAATAAAACAAGTAGGAACAATTATTTATCAGTTTAAACTTTCTGAATAATAATAGAATTATGAATTATAGGGAGACCCTAAATTGGATGTTTGCCCAATTACCAATGTATCAACGTCAAGGGGCTAGTGCATATAAAGCTAATCTTGATAACACTATTCAATTAGCAAACTATTTAGAGAATCCCGAAATCAAGTTTAAAAGTATTCATATTGCTGGAACAAATGGTAAAGGTTCTACAAGCCATATGTTAGCATCTATATTGCAAGAGGCAGGATATAAGGTAGGATTGTATACCTCACCGCATTTAAAAGATTTTAGAGAACGTATTCGTATCAATGGGGATGAAATTCCGAAAGAGTATGTGGTCAATTTTATCGCAAAGCATAAATCTTATTTAGAATCAAATTATTTATCTTTTTTTGAAATGACTGTGGGGATGGCATTTCAATATTTTGCAGAATCTCATGTAGATATTGCAATCATAGAAGTTGGTCTAGGGGGCAGGTTGGATTCTACAAATATTATTACTCCAGAAATTTCAGTGATTACTAATATTGGATTAGATCACACTCGTTTTTTAGGAGATACTCTAGCAAAGATAGCAGTAGAAAAGGGAGGGATTATTAAAGAAGACGTACCTGTTGTTATAGGGAGATATGTGGAAGAAACGGCTGTGATTTTTAAAAACATTGCAGATACATTTCATAGTTCGCTATATTTTGCAGAGCATTTTGAAGGAGATGTATATGAATCCGACTTAAAAGGTAATTATCAGAGAGAGAATATCCGTATAGTTATAAGAGTTATTGATTTATTGAGAAATCAAGGGTGGAGTATCTCTGAAGAAATCATGAAAGATGGTTTGTTAAATGTTGTGAAAAATACTCATTTGTTAGGTAGGTGGCAGATTTTACAAGATGTGCCTAAAGTGATTTGTGATACAGCACATAATGAAGATGGTTTACGACAAGTCGTAAAACAATTACTAGGTGAAGAATATGAGCAATTACATATCGTTCTTGGAGTAGTAAATGATAAAGAACTGGAAACGATTTTACCGCTTTTTCCGAAGAATGCAACGTATTATTTTACAAAACCGGATATATCCAGAGCGTTAAATGAAAAAAAATTACAAAAAATTGCAAAAACATATGGATTTAGAGGAGAAAGTTATGTGACAGTAGAGAAGGCTTATGTTGCTGCTTTACAGTGTGCTACAAATAGAGATTTAGTGTATGTGGGAGGTAGTACATTTGTGGTAGCAGAAATACTCTGATTTTTGTAAAAAACTTTTGGTAGACAATAAAACTATGTTATATTTGCATCCGCAATCACAATAAGGATTGTTTTTTAGGGCGCTTAGCTCAGTTGGTTCAGAGCACTTGGTTTACACCCAAGGGGTCAGGGGTTCGAATCCCTTAGCGCCCACAAAAACTTACTAGTTGTAATGTAAGTTTGTATGAAATGTAAGTGGTGAATACATTTTATAAATACTCTCTCACTTATATAGGGCGCTTAGCTCAGTTGGTTCAGAGCACTTGGTTTACACCCAAGGGGTCAGGGGTTCGAATCCCTTAGCGCCCACAAAATCAGAAACCCCTTGAAAATAGTACTATTTTCAAGGGGTTTCTGATTTATATCTAAAATAGATACTTTAGAGAGGCTTTAAGAACAAGCAATTGTGGTAATTGTGAGTTAAATATCCACATGTGTGTAAAACCTCTACACTTTAAAATTATGGAAATTGTTTTAAACCTCTGTTATTCAGTTCTGTTTATAATGGCATCAATATTGTTTTCTTCTGATAAAATTTAGAAAAACACTTATGAAAGGATTTACATCTTTTGAATCTTCGGGAACAACAATATCTATAAAAAAATATATTTCAAATTTATCATCATCTTTCATTTTAGTAGGAACATTTCTGTTGATGTTTGCTTCGGTATCATTATTTTATTTTTTTCAACCTTATTTTGATAAAATTTACTTAGAAAGAACTAGTAGTGCTTGGGGAGTGTTCTTGATAGTGATGTCTGTATCTCTACTTATTATTAAAATTAGTTTTATGATATATATATTGGTTTTGTATTTACGATATAAGGTTATTAAATCTGTATCTGATGAGCAATTACCTTTGTGTACGGTTATTGTACCTGCTTACAATGAGGGAGAATTAGTTTGTAAAACTTTAATCAGTTTAGCTGAAAGTGATTATCCGAAGCAAAAGTTGCAATTAATCTCTATTGATGATGGAAGCCAAGATGATACATGGCAGTGGATGAAAAAAGCTAAGGATATACTGGGAGATCGTGTTTCGATTTATCAACAGCCTAAGAATAAGGGTAAGAGGCATGCATTGTACCGCGGGTTTAGTTTGGCTAAAGGAGAGGTTTTTATAACAGTTGATAGTGATTCTATAGTTAAAAAGGATACGTTGCGTCTTATGGTAAGCCCTTTTGTTGTTAATGAGCAATGCGGGGCTGTAGCGGGAAATGTACGTGTCTTAAATAGGGAAAAAGCTTTGATTCCTCGTATGCTGAATGTGAGTTTTGCTTTTAGTTTTGAATTTATACGTTCTGCACAAAGTAGGTTGGGGTCAGTATTGTGTACACCAGGTGCTTTATCAGCTTATCGTAGAGAGGCTGTTTTTAGTTGTCGTGAAGAATGGATTAATCAAACTTTTATGGGGCAAGTGTCAAAAATTGGAGAGGATCGAGCTATGACTAATATGATTTTGAGACAAGGCTATAAAGTGTTTTTTCAACGTAATGCATATGTTTATACGGATGTGCCAGAGCGTTATAAAAATTTATATAAGATGTTTATTCGTTGGGAAAGAAGTAATGTTAGAGAGAATATTGCGATGAGTAGATTTGCCTTTAGAAACTTTAGAGAAGGGTCTAAAATCGGGACTAGAGTGTTATTGTTAAATCAGTGGTTAAAGATGATAGTAGCTTACCCTGCGATGCTATTAATGCTGTTTTTTATATGTACATATCCGATATTATTTTTTAGTTCTACATTGATGGGTATATTGTTGTTTTCAAGTATTCAGGCCTTGTTTTATGCAAAAAAGCATAGTGTATCAGAGGCATTTTGGGCATATCCTTACAGCGTCTTTTATGCCTTTACTTTGTTTTGGATTACTCCTTATGCTATTGCTACTGCTGGTAGAGGGGGGTGGTTGACACGAGATTTAACTAAAAAGGAATTGAAAAAACAACAGATTTTGGCTGTATCATCTTGATTTAAAAAGGAGTTTTATACTTAAATCATCTATGTTGTAGAAATTGAATATGAATACATTCTAGTTGGTGCTATTTTTATAGACAATTTTTTAAAAATTACTGGGATAGCTTTAAAAACTGTTTTTATGTTATTGGAGTGTTTTAGTGGATCAAGACCAATTGTTGTGTTTATGTAAATATTTTGGTTAATCTAAATAAGAAGAATTCTACATTTTTGACTCCTCTGAATTGTGCTCTAAGTGCTTTTATCTTTGCATTGGAGTTGCTAACCTTTATTCGGACAGATATTTAAGACCGTTTATGTTTAAATAAATATCTTAGAACAATGAAGAAACGATTTTACAGTAAAGAATTTAAATCAGAAGCTGTTCGGTTAAGCTATCAGCGAGAAAACATAAAAGAATTAGCCAATGAATTAGGTGTTAAAGTTGATAGGATTTATCGATGGCGTAAGTTAGATGATGAAGAAAGGGGGTCTGAAAACCTTCTCAAGTAGATAGTGAGGAAGTTAAGGAGTTACGTAAAGCTCTTAAAGATGCCCAATTAGAGCTGAAAAGCTTAAAAAAGGCCGTTCACATTTTCTCCAAGAGCGATGGGAATTCTATCAATTCATAGTTTTATATAAGCATATGTATCCCATCGAGAGGATATGTAAAGTGTTAAAATTTTATTAGGAGTAGTTGTTATAGATGGTATAGTAATGGTTCTTGTAATAGGGTTTTAGAAGATCAGAAACTCACTCTAGAAATAAAAAACATCTTCTATGCTAGTAGACAAACTTATGGAAGTCCAAGGATTAAACAAGAACTTCTTAGAAGAGGCTATAGAGTATCTAGAAACAGGATCTCCCGCTTAATGAAATCTAATGGTTTAAGAAGTAAATTAAAAAAGAAATATAAGATAACTACAGATTCAAATCATTCTTTTCTCATATTCAAAAATCATTTAGATAGGGATTTTAACCCTAAAAGATTAAACTAGGTTTGGATCTCTGATATTACTTACATTAAAACCAATAAAGGATGGTTATATTTAACAACATTAATTGATTTATATGACCGTCAAGTGATAGGTTGATCATTGAGTACTTTTTTGTTTACTGATCAAACAATAGTACCCGCTTGTAAAATGGCAGTTTCTAAAAGAAAAATAGAAGCACCTTTACTTTTTCACTCCGATAGAGGTGTGCAATACGCTAGTAAAGAGTTTAGAAAAATTGTTACTACTAATAAGTTAATTACCCAATCGATGAGTAGAAAAGCTAATTGTTGGGATAATGCAGTAGCAGAATCTTTCTTTAAAACATTAAAAACAGAACTTGTTTACCATCATAGTTTCAAAACAATACAAGAAGCTAAAACGGCTGTATTTGATTATATAGAGGTGTGGTATAATAGAAAAAGATTGCATTCTTCTTTGGGATACAAAACTCCCTTAGAAGTCGAAATAGAATATTATAAACTTAAAAATGCAGCATAGGTCTTAGAAAAATTGTCCGAATTTCTCTTGCAAGTCCATTATTATATTGTATGTATTTAAGAAGCAATCAAATATTGCGTTTTTTAGACTGATATAGGGATTTTTTTTGACAATCACCTATAAGTAAATGTATGTATTTCTGTGCTTTTATTATATTACGCTAATTTTTTTTATAAATACTTATGGATATAAAAATGGAACTGAAGGATAAATTGAAGGAAATAGGAGCTGTTTTACTATATGAAACATCTAACCATAATGAGATTGGTGTTTTAGGAGGAACTACTGGAGTATCATTATTTCATTTTTATTATGCTAAATTCTTGAACGAAAATAGTCATACTGATAAGGGAGTTGAAATGATTTTTGAAACTTTTGATCGTATCCAAAAAGGGTATAACTATCCAACATTTTGTGATGGTATATCGGGAGCTTTATGGGGTTTAGAATTACTAAAGGAAGAACAATTTATAGAGTTAGATGAAGATATTATCACTCCAGAAACAGATGAATATCTACTTATAATGATGAAGAAAGATATAGAAAGTAACTACTATGATTTTTTACATGGAGCTATTGGATATGGATTTTATTTCCTGAAGAGATATGAAAATTCAATATCCAGAATATCAAAAAAACGATATAAAGAATATTTGGATGTACTTGTTGTTTTTTTTAAAGATACTGCTATTAAGAACGAAAATGGTATTTGGTGGAAGTCAAGAAATTCTTTAGATCAAAATAAGTTTGAGGGTTGTAACCTCAGTTTATCTCATGGGATATCAAGTATTATTAATTTTTTGTCAAGACTTGCCGCACATCCAGTTTTTTATGATGATGTATCAAACCTGTTAAAGCTAGCTGTTAACTATTTAATATGCAATAAAAATGAAAACACGGAATTAGTTTCTTCTTTTTCCAATTTTATATTCGAAGGAGAGTTTATTGATCCATTTTCTAGATTGGCTTGGTGCTATGGTGATTTAGGAATTGGGTTGACCCTGTTAAGAGTAGGAGAAGTCTTAAATGACGAAGAGCTTTATCAAGAAGCCATTCTCATATTAAAACAGACAACAAAGAGACGTTCTTTTGTGGAAACAACGGTAAAAGATGCCGGTATATGTCATGGCGCTTTTGGAATTATGCATATCTATAATCATGTGTACAAAAAGACTAAGAATTCAGTATTTAAAAAAGCTTGTCATTTTTGGGCTAGAACTGGGCTAGATATGGCAATATATGTCGATGGACACGCTGGCTATAAAGAATACTATAGAAGAGATCATTGGAAATCAGAAACAAGTTTATTAGGTGGCGTAGCTGGGATCGGTCTTGCGATTATTTCTTATTTAGCTGATTTTGATACCAAATGGGATGAAGCTTTACTAATTGGATAGGTAAACTATCGAATATATTATATATTCAATAGTTTACCATAAACAAAGAGTTTTTAAGAATGGGATTAGTTTAGTTTTTCGGTTGATACGCTGCATGTCCAGTTTGCCAGAATGCAAAAGCAAATACATCGGCATATTTTTTATATCGTTCTAATTTATTATTATTCATTCCTGCATGCCCATCTTCGAAATCTATACCAAATATAATCGGGTTATATGATGTATTATAGGCCTGTAACTTGGCAACGAATTTTGCAGGATCCCAGATCACTACTCGACCATCTTTCATCCCTCCAGTAACAAAAGTTGCAGGATAACTAGTCTTTTCTTTTATATGATGATAAGAATCCATTTCTAATAAGGCCTCGAATTCTTCTTTTATTTTTACCGTACCGAATTCTTTAATACTATTCTGTCCATTAGGTTGAATTTCACAACGTAGCATGTTTAAGGCTGGAGAAGTTAAAATTACTGCTTTATATAGATCAGGACGATCTGTTATGGCTCTACCTGCCATAATGCCTCCAGCACTAGACCCCCATATCGCTGATTTCTCTGGTGTAGTATAGCCTTCTTTAATCATATATTCTGTGGTTGCAATCATATCTTTCCAGGTATTGGGTTTGGTCGTTTTATAACCGCTTTTATGCCACTCTTCTCCTTTATGACCTCCTCCTCTTACACGAGCTATTACCAGAATAGCTCCCTCTGAGACCCATGTAAGGAAATTGGAATTAAAGGATGCTCCACCAGTTTTTCCATATGCCCCATAACCATAAAATAAAGTAATATTCTGACCATTTTTTTTGATTTCCTTGTTTCTAATAATCGAAATAGGAACCATAGCTCCATCATGAGAGGGGATTTCCATTTCTTCTACTATCAGATTTTTAAACTCAGAATAATCAATGTTTTGCTTTAGGTTTTCTCTTTTAAAACTTTTCGTTGATATGTCATATATATAGTCTACAATAGGGTTGAGATATCCACTTGTGGAAACTCGTAATCGATTTTGATCCGATCCAACGAGTTTAATTTTAACGGTACCAGAAGGTTTGGGTAGCATAATTTCTTTTTCTATGGAATTTTGGACTTGATATAACTTTGCCTCTACGCCATTTTTTTTTGTTGTAAAAAATAACGTATTCTCGTTCCATATAAAATCGTTAATAATACGATCTTCTTTTTCTGTAACCAATACCTCTGGGTTATCAAAATCAGGTTTTGTTAATGAGGTTCTACAGATTTTAAAATTAGAAGCATCTTTTGCTGTCAAGTACAGTAACCAATCTTTATCAACTACAATTTTTTTTATTTTATCAGATTGTTTACATAATAATTGCCACAACGTATTTTCTTTATACAAATCCACTTCTTTTTTAATATATATATCATAGAATGCAGATGACCCACCTACCCAGCCAAAAACATAATCGTCAGTAGGATCGATATTAAAAACTAACGGAAAATCTTCAGGATTAAGAGGGAGTTCTGGGTTATTGATCTTAGAAAAAACATCTTTCAATTTTTTAGGATTACTACCTATTTTATATAGTATAGCTCTAGTATTGATCCAATAGTCAGGATGAGTAGGATCAATAATAGGTACATGTAAGTAGATGAATCCAGAGTTATCAGATAACCATTGGATACCTCCAATAGTTGGAGTACAGTTTTTTATCACGTTAGGCATTACTTTTTTTTCACCCACTTCTATAATGATGATTTCTGAAGCTTCTTCTCCTTTTTTTGATAGACTCACAGCTACTTTTTCACCATTCCAATCTGGTTTAAAGTAGTTGATATGATATTTTTGTTTAAGAGAATATATTGATGGATCATATATTAGTATTTCCGGACTCTCTAAACTCGAACGATAATACAGTTTGACTATATTGTCTTTTGCCAGCGTTTTTGTATAAAAATACATTTGATTTTTAGTGATCAATATATCATCAATGACAAACTCCTTTTCCATATCAAATGCCGCTAGTTTATCTATTAACTGTTGTCTATTAGGAATGTTTTGTAGTATATTAGAAGCATAATTCTCTTGTTTTCTAAGCCAATTTATGACTGTAGAATCTTTAGTATTCTCTAAATTCCTATAAGGATCTTGTATTATTTGATCGTGATACTCATCCATGACAACGACAGATACAGCTAGGGGAGGTTTAGGTATTTGCTTAGCACAAGAAGATGTAAGAATGAGAATTAAAAAAAACAACAAAAACGGACTTTGTTTATAAATCATAATTATTTAATAAATTCTGTTATAAAATCTAGCAGAAAGGATTATCCCCATCTTCATTTTTTTTTGTTTTTCCAGGATCACATTCAATATCAGCTGTAGCTGCTCCCATAATTTTTGCCATTTGGTTTTCAGTTAATTTTGAAATAGTAATCTTTCTTAGATTCAATTTTTTAATTCCTCTACTTTTTTTCATCACTTTATTTTAGATTTAAATTTTTATAAAAATATGATTAAACCCTTAAAAGTCATATCCTTTTTGAATAAATTACTCTTAATTCTAGAATTAAGAGTAAAAATTAAATACAAAATTATTGATTATCGAGCTGTTGAACTTGCTTCACAAAAAAAGATGGATATACCCCAGTTTTTTTAAAAAAAGATTTAGAAAACACTTCAGCAGAATTAAATCCAGCTTCTACAGCCAATGCCTTGATTGTATACTTTTGTAGTTTAGTGTCTATTGTTAGTTTTTCTATGATGTAATCAATTCTTAGATCGTTAATATATGGCGAAAAGCTTTTTTTTCTGTAAAATTTGATGACTTTGGTTAAGTATTTAGAATTGGTATTCATTTTTTTTGCCAAAATTCCAGAAGTAATATTAGCTTCCAAAAAACCATTCTTATTTTCAAACGCATCCAAACCTTTCAGGATAATTTCAATAACTTCCTCTGCGATATTCATATCAGCAAAAGAATTCGATTCATTAGTATTATTTCTCGTTTTTAGGCTTGATAGTTTTTCAGGCTCAGTTTTTTCGTTTTTAGAGAGTATTAATTCATTAAAGCGAACCTTATACCTTTTGTTTTTTTGATAATTGATTGTGTATAGAGTACTAATAATAAGCGTCAGGAATAATAAAGTTATTAAACCATAGTAGAATTTATTTTTTTTAGCTTCAAGTTCTTTTATTAGTTTTTCTTTATTTTCCAGTAAAATTGGTGTGTCATATTCTTCCGTTAATTTATTACTTAGGTATCTATAATTACGATCTAATATACTATCATTATATAATAATCGATTAATGTAGTATAATTGATTGTTTTTATCGTCACGAGATTTATAGTATTCAATAATTTTTAAGTAGGCAAATCGAGTTTCTGGAATCAAAAAATTCGATTTTAAAATTATTGAATCTATTTTTTTAAAATAAGGAGTAGCTATCTCCTTTTTGGATATGGCATTATATGATTTACCTAAAAAAAGATAAGAATCAATTAGATAATGATTTCCATATTCTAATCGATATTTACTTTTGGATAATTTATCTAATCCTATTTCTATATTATCAATTGCTTTTTTGTATTTCCCTTGATGATATTGAATTATCCCTGTATTCAAAAGAAATAGACATTCTATATCAGTTCCTTTTGCTAACTTAATATTTTGATCATTAAGACATATAGCAGCGTTTATTTCTTTATTCTTTCTATAGGTAACAATCAATTCTGAAATTCCTAAAAGATATGGCAATGTGTCATTTCTTTTTTTACCTATATTTAATTTTTCATAGGCGATGCATTTTTTAAACAATTCTTTTGCCTCTTCATATTTTCCAAAATATCTCTTAAGTAATGCTATGTTATGCTGTAGAATAGCACTATATCGAGTATTCTTTGTTTTTTTTGAAACTTTCAGGCCTTCCAGATAATAGTTCAAGGCTTTATCAAAAACTCCCTTTTCTTCAGATATTGCACCTTTATGAGTATACAAGAAAGCAAGATAATTAGTGTCTTCTGTATTTTTAATGACATTGATTGCACTATCAATATAAGTGATTCGCTTTTCGAGATGATCAAGATACAAGCGAGACATATTATAATAACCTCTAGAAATATGAAATGAATTATCAATATCCTTTCCTTTCTCTAAATAAGCTTTTGCATATACTTTATTTATGGTATCTATTTTATGAATTCCCCAAATTTTTTCTTTAAGTTCCTGAAAACTCATAGTTCTTAATGAATCAACAGGTGTTTCAGATATGATCTGGCAATAGGATATCTGTTGATATAGTAGTGATAGGATTATAAAACTAATTATTCTATGAATAGACATGTTTTTAGTTGGTTTTTTTCAAATATTTAATCTAAAATTTTATGAGGAAAGGGGGTTGTGCAAGAGGTCAATATTTTATGAATTTATATGTTATGTAACATATAAAACGGAACAAATATACATTTAATATAAAAACGATAAAAGTATAAAAACAAAACCTTGAGTGTTTTAAAGCTAATTTTAATTCTAAAATCAATACCGATATCATTTGTTTTAGGGTATCGGTATTGGTTTTGAGTCCAATTATTAGGTGCTTTATAGAGTAGATATCTACTTCTGGCTAAGAGTTGTTTTCTGCTATCCCTATTGCTAAAGGTTTCTGTACTATAGTCTTTTTGTTTGCTTTTAGCTTACTTGATCTGTTCATTTTCTTGGTCTATAGCTTCCCAACGATGTTTAATCCTGATATCCTGCAAAGCTTTTAGAGCTAGTTTTTGTACATGGAAGCGATCGGTAACTTGGATAGCTTTAGGGAAACATTTTTTACAATAAACTTCATCGAATGTGCCATATCTAAAGTAATCTCTTTGACCTTATCCCTAAGTGATTTTGGGATCTTAATCAATTGTGCTATGATAGGTTCAGCCTTAGTCCCTGAGAGTATAGCAACGATAGCTCCTTTCTTGCCTTTAGCACTTTTATTGGTAATAATAGTGTAGAGCTCTCCTCTTTAAATTCACTCATATAGTCTCGAAACTGACGCTGTAATTTTTTGCCATTGACACCATAAAAACCACCGATAGTATGACAGTCGTTAGGTTTAGTACTGATTAAGTGCTTTTAAAAAAGCAGCGAACTCCACTGTCATACGAGTTCCCTGTGCTACTAAGTCCCAATCTCTTGGAGCTATTTCCTTAGTGCTTTTATCTAACCAACGACGACGTTTAATATGAAGATAAACCTTCTTGTCCCGAATAGGAAAACCTTGAATGGTAATTTCTTTATGAAAACCGTGAGAGATAATAATGCTAGATGAAAATTCCTCTGGAACATCCTTCTTCTCTTCAAAATATAGATGAAGAACATCATTAGCTGTCTCGTGTTTTACAATATCAAAATGGGTAATTAATAATTTTGGTAACAGAACCTTTAGTAAGTCAATATATGAATTCAATAGTTGATTTTATTTACAAAGATCACATTCTTATTTCAATTCACACACAACTTTTAGGAATGATCCGTTTTAGTGAAGGACAAAAAACATACTACATCATTAAAGATAATAGTATATAAGAGGTTAAAGTAAGTCTAAGATTCGTTCTAGTTTCATTCCTCGAGAGCCTTTGATAAGGAGTGTATCTTTTTTGTCTTTTAAGCTCCAATTAGCTTTAAGATCTTCATAAGATTTAAACTTGTGGATACGAGAATCTGAACATATGGTGTTAAAAAAAAGATTCCCTATTAAGAATATTTTTTCTACTTCTGTTTTGCTGATTAGGTCTGTTATCTTTTGATGTTCTAAGGAAGATTCACTGCCTAGTTCGAACATGTCTCCTAAAAAAACAATTTTAGAGTCATATTGTAGTTTTGCGAAGTTATGAATTGCGGCATTCATGCTTGTTGGATTTGCATTATATGCATCAAGAATAATTGTGTGTTTTCCTTTTTTGATAATCTGTGAGCGATTGTTTGTGGGGGTGTATGATTCAATCGCTTGTTTTATTTGATCGGGATTGATTTTAAAATATTGACCAATAGTTATAGCGGCAGCAATATTTGTGAAATTGTATTCGCCAATTAGATTGCTATAGATTGTTTTGTTTTTATAAGAAATAGTAACGTTGGAGGTTGTTGTGTCAATGAGTTGCATATTAACATCACTAATCTCAGATTGAGAAAAATTATAGATGTCCATTCCAGCTGAAGCTTCGAGAAGTTTTTTATCCTCAAGATTAAGAAAAACTAGTTTGCTGTATTTTTTTAGATAATCATAAAGCTCTGTTTTGCCTTTTAAAACGCCCTCAAGACTTCCAAATCCTTCTAGGTGTGCTTTACCTATATTTGTAATGTAGCCATAATCAGGTTTAGCGATAGTGCATAAGAATGCTATTTCATTAAGGTGATTAGCTCCCATTTCTATAATTCCTATTTGAGTTTCTTTTGTCATAGATAATAATGTGATAGGAACTCCAATATGATTGTTTAGATTGCCTACAGTGGCTGTTGTTTTGAAGTTGGAAGAAAGAACGCTATTGATTAATTCTTTTGTAGTTGTTTTTCCATTACTTCCGGTTAATGCTATTATTGGAATGTCCAAGTACTCTCTATGATATAGCGCTAGATTTTGTAAGGTTTTTAATACATTATCTACAAGAATATGTTTTTCTGTTATTTTGTATTCAGCTTCATCAATTATAACATATGATGCTCCAAGTTCTAGGGCTTTTTCTGCGTATGTGTTTCCATTAAATCTATCTCCTTTTAAAGCAAAGAAAATAGTATTTTTTTTGATTTTTCGAGTATCAGTACAGATACCATTACTGGCTAAAAGTAATTGATGTATTTTTTTGATAGTCATTGATTTGGTGTATTAAAAAACCCTGACAAATATAGATATATGTGCAGGGCTTTTGTGTTTTACAACGAACTTTTATTGTAATATATGTTATCCTTTTGGTTTCTGATGTCTAGGTGTTTTTTGTCTTCGTGCTTTAGTACCTACACGCGACATTGCGTTTCTGAAACCGATATAATCTGTAGCCATACCTTGTGGCATAAATCTTCTTTGTGCAGGATCTAACCAATATGCTCGATCTTTCCAAGATCCTCCTTTATAGACACGAACCTTATCATCTACAATAGTAGTTCTTTTACTAGATTCATCATACCTCTTATCCATTTTTGTACTGTCTTCAGCATCGGGACCTACATAATGAATAGGGGCATTGTACATTCTTTTATTAGGAGTGTCTTGATCTTGATATCCTTCGTAATATCTAGAAGAACTTTTGTCACCGTCTCTATAATTTCTATTGTCACTATCAGTGAAATTAGTTCTCATATAGGTGTCATCTTCATCTACAGGTACTTGTAGGATTCCTCCGGGTAGTACTCTAGCTATAATTTTACCGTTACTAAGGGTGTCGTAAACGATAGAATCTGTCATCACTATTTTTACAGTTCCATCAGGGTTTATGGCATTTTTAGTATATACATTTCCTCTGTAATAGTTAAAGTCATTATATTCATCATCTACAATCGGTCTGTATACATCTGCTACCCACTCAGCAACATTTCCAGCCATATCATATAAACCATAATCATTAGGGTCGTAAGATTTTACGGGTGCGGTAATATCAGCGCCATCATCACTCCATCCAGCGATTCCACCATAATCACCATCGCCTTGTTTGAAGTTAGCTAATTGATCACCTCTTGTTCTTCTTTTTCCAGAACGAGTATATTTTCCGTTCCAAGGATATTTTTTTCTACCTCTATATATGTTGTAACTTCTAATTTCTACTAATCCTAAAGCGGCATATTCCCATTCTGCTTCTGTAGGGAGTCTATATTTTGGTAAAAGTAATCCATCTTTACGTTGTATATATAACCCAGTAGAATCATTAGTTTTGGCATATCTTTCTGATGCTCTACCGCCTCTTATAGCTTCATCATTACCTCCATAAGTTTGAGAAGGAGCATTTAAATAAGTATCTGTATCAAAAGTACTTTCTGCAGAAACATCTTCAAAAGGAGCATTCTTTTTAATTACATCTTCTTCTTCAAGAATTCTTTCATTAACACGGTTAGTTCTCCAATTACTAAATTCGATAGCTTGAATCCAATTTACTCCCACTACAGGGTAATTAGCATAGGCTGGATGACGTAAATAGTTATTTGTCATCATTTCATTAAATCCAAGTCGATTTCTCCAAACCAAAGTGTCAGGAAGTGCTCCATAATAAATATTTCTGTATTTTGGTTCTGTAGGAGGGTAAACACCTTTTAGCCAATCGAGATATTCTAAGTACATTACATTAGTTACTTCGGTTTCATCCATGTAAAATGATTGTACATGCTGTTGGGTTGGAGTGTTATTCCAATCATGCATTACATCATCTTGCACACGTCCCATAGTAAAAGTACCGCCTTCAACAAAAACTAGTCCAGGTCCGGTTTCTTGTTCTTTATAGTTTGTTTGTACCTGAAATCCACCATCTTTGGAATTGTATTTCCAACCTGTGGCTCTAGAATTGCTTCCATAGTCGTTTTTAGAACAACTGAAAAGTAAAACACTAATGGAGAGTGCCATTAGCGATTTCAAAATAAACTGATTCTTCATAATCTTAAGTTCGTTAAGTAGAAATTAGGGCTTGCAATATAAATAATAAACGTTAAAATTAGCCTAATTTTTTTAAAATATTATCAATTCTTGTTTTTTAACAAATTGACAGTGATTCTGGTTTAACGTAATATTTATAAGTTTAGTATCGAAATATTATAAAAACTGAAAACTTTGAAAGACAGAAAACAATTTTGATTCTTATAATTTTTTTGAAAATCATTTTTCATAAATAAATGTTAAAGAGGAGGGGAGTCAATTTTCTCTTTATCATAGGTCATTATCAGTGTTTGTAGTAGGGAATAAGCCCCATAAGACAAAAATCATTTTTAAATAAACTACTGTTTAAAGGTTTCTGTCGTAAAGGTTTTGTTAAAAAAAGATAGAGAAAATTAGATGTGATGCAAGATATCTTTAAAAACCACGTTAATAAACCTACAACTTAAAAAAAACGAAGAACACAACATTCTTAATAGCTAAATAACTATATATTTGTCAAACTCAATTTTTAAAGGATATGAAAAAAATAGTAACCCTCAGTCTGTTATTTGTAACACTTTTAACAATTAAAGTGCAGGCTCAGGAACAAAAAAGAGCAATTACAACTGCAACTCCATTTTTATTGATTGCAGCAGATGCGAGAGCTGCAGGTCTTGCAGATCAAGGGGTTGCTACTTCTCCGGATGCATTTTCACAACAATGGAACCCAGCTAAATATGCATTTGCGAAAAATAAACATGGAGTTGGGGTTAACTATACTCCATACCTTAGTAGCTTGGTAAATGATATAGGCTTAGGGAATTTAACATATTATAATAGACTTAATGAACGTAGTGCTGTAGCAGCTAGTTTTAAATATTTTACTTTAGGAGAAATAGAATTTAGAGAAAATGCTAATGATTTAGGATTGATAGAGAAACCTAATGAATTAACTTTGGATATTTCATATGCATTAAAGTTAAGCGAGCAATTTTCAATGTCAGTTACGGGACGTTACTTACGTTCTGATCTTAAGTTGTCTAATAGTTTAGATGATGCTAGTGCAGGAAGTAGCTTTGGTGTAGATATTGCAAGTTTCTATAGAAGTGATGAGATTGCTTTTGATTCCTTTAATGGAAGATGGAGAGCAGGTCTTACAATTTCTAATATAGGACCAAAAATAAAATATGATGATGCTGGGCAAGAAAATTTTATACCAACGAATTTTAGATTAGGGGGATCTTTTGATTTTATTTTTAATGAAGATAATCGAATTACTCCTTCGTTAGAGTTTAGTAAGTTACTTGTGCCGACTCCTTTGGATGATACAATAGATAGAAATGGGGATGGAATAGTTAATGGTGAAGATAGAAGTATTGCAAATAAAGAATATAATGATAAAAGCGCATTTGGTTCTATTTTTTCTTCATGGGGTGATGCACCAGATGGTTTTAGTGAAGAGTTAAAAGAGATTACTTGGGCATTAGGAGCGGAATATATGTATCAAGATGTGTTTGCTTTTAGAGCAGGATATTTTAATGAATCCGAGGAAAAAGGAGCGCGTAAATTTCTATCATTAGGAGCAGGTTTTAAATACAATGTTATTAATCTAGATGTGTCTTATTTATTTTCTACCTCAGCAGTAAGAAGCCCATTAGAAGGAACATTGCGTTTTGGACTTTCCTTTAGTTTTGGAGATAAGTATTACGATTAAGAAATCAGAAATATCAATATATAAAAGTATCAAGCATAATTTGCTTGATATTTTTTTTTAATCCATTAAGAAGAGGGTTAAATTCTCCGAAACTTGCCTCGATAACAAAAAAACATTTTGGAAGAATGCTTTGTGAGCTTACTATAGAAAATTATTGATTTTAAATCATTTCTTTGTAATGTATTATTAGGTAATTGTTTTTATACTTTAGTGAATAGATTTTAAGATTAATATAATTTTGCAACGTTTTATAAATAAGTGTTTTAAATTTTATAAGTAATATAATAAGTTTATGAAAGAAATAGAAATAAAATCTGTTTTGCAAGTATATGATGCTGTTGATGAATTGTCAGAAGATATTCAGAAATTAATGAAGCAGGCTGTTAAAATTAGAGATAAGGCGTATGCTCCATATTCTAGTTTTTTAGTAGGAACAGCACTTTTATTAGAAAATGGAGAAGTTATTTTGGGTAATAATCAAGAGAACGCTTGTTATCCATCAGGATTATGTGCAGAACGGACAGCAATTTACTACGCAGGAGCAAATTACCCTGAAGTTTCTATTACTGTTATGGTTATTTCTGCTAAATCCTTAAAATATGAATTGAACACACCTACGCCTCCCTGCGGAGCTTGCAGGCAGGCAATAGCAGAATATGAAGTAAAACAAAACAAGCCAATAGCTATTTATTTTATGGGAGAAACAGGGAAGATTATTAAATCCTCATCTCTGTCTAATATATTACCACTTCTTTTTGATAATTCATATTTATAACGTTTTCGTGGATTTTATAGGCAAACTCCTTTCCCTTTAATTTCGAATATGCTATTTTTGCTTTTCGTTCTGCTAGTAAAGTAGGAGGAAAAATAAATGAATACTAGTTTTGAGATTAGTTTTTTTATATACATATCAGCACAATTATAAATGAAAAAGATAACCAAAGATGTTTACCTAAATTGGTACGAAGAAATGCTTTTCTGGAGAAAATTCGAGGATAAGTTAGCTCAGGTTTATATTCAACAAAAAGTAAGAGGCTTTTTACACTTATATAATGGTCAGGAAGCAATCTTAGCAGGAGCTTTACATGCTATGGATCTTACTAAAGATCGTATGATTACTGCATATCGTAATCATGTGCAGCCTATCGGTATGGGAGTAGATCCTAAACGAGTAATGGCAGAGTTATATGGTAAAGGTACTGGTACATCACAAGGTTTAGGAGGGTCGATGCATATCTTTTCTAAAGAGCATCGGTTTTATGGAGGGCATGGTATTGTTGGAGGGCAAATTCCTCTAGGAGCAGGTTTAGCGTTTGCTGATAAGTATAGTAAAAGAGATGCTGTTACATTAACTTTTATGGGAGATGGAGCGACTAGGCAAGGATCATTGCACGAAACATTTAACTTAGCAATGCTTTGGAACTTACCAGTAGTATTTTGTGTAGAAAACAATGGATATGCAATGGGGACATCTGTAGAAAGAACTGCGAACCATTCTGATATATGGAAACTAGGATTAGGGTATGAGATGCCTTGTGGTCCTGTAGATGCTATGAATCCAATAAAAGTAGCAGAAGCTTTGGATGAAGCAATTACTAGAGCTAGAACAGGGGGAGGACCGACATTTTTAGAGCTAAAGACCTATCGATATAGAGGGCATTCTATGAGTGATGCACAAAAGTATAGAACAAAGCAAGAAGTTGCAGAGTATCAAAAAATAGATCCTATAACTCAGATATTAGATGTTATTAAGGAAGAAAATCATGCTACTGATGAAGAGATTGCTGCGATAGATAAAAGAGTGAAGAATAGAGTGGCAGAATGCCAAAAATTTGCAGAAGAATCACCATTCCCAGATAAGAATGTAATGTATGATGTAGTGTACGATCAGGATGATTATCCATTTTTATCACATAAACCACAATAAATTATGGCTACAGTTATCAATATGCCGCGATTGAGCGACACCATGGAAGAAGGAGTTGTTGCGAAGTGGCTTGTTAAAAAAGGAGATAAGATTAGCGAAGGAGATATCCTAGCTGAGATTGAAACAGATAAGGCAACAATGGAGTTTGAATCTTTTTATGAAGGAACATTACTCCATATAGGGATTGAAGAAGGAGAAACAGCTCCAGTAGATCAATTGCTAGCTATTATTGGAGAAGAAAACGAAGATATTTCTGGTTTATTAAATGGAAACGCTGTGCCCAGTGCAAGTGTTCCAAAAGAAGAAAGTGTAGAAGAAACTAGTTTAGTATCTAATGAAGTGACTACAATTCCTGAAGGTGTAGAAGTAATCACGATGCCACGTCTTAGTGATACAATGGAAGAAGGGACAGTAGCTACTTGGTTGAAAAAAGTAGGAGATACCGTGGAAGAAGGAGATATCCTAGCAGAAATCGAAACCGATAAAGCTACTATGGAGTTCGAATCTTTCTATAATGGAACTTTACTGCATATAGGTATAGAGGAAGGACAGACCGCTCCTGTAGATGTTTTGTTGGCAATTATAGGACCAGCAGGAACCGATATCTCAGGTCTTAAAGATGGAGTGTCTGTAAGTACAACCTCTACAGTAAAAAATGAAACTACAATAAAAAAAGAAGAACAAGTATCTACTGAATCAAATACTTCTGAAAGTTCAGGAGTTAGAGGAGGAAGAATATTTGTGTCACCACTAGCTAAAAAAATTGCTGCGGATAAAGGGATAGATCTTTCTAAGGTAACAGGAACAGGGGAGAATGGGCGTATTGTAAAGAAAGATATAGAATCATTTACACCTTCGATAAAAGTAGAAGATGTACCAGAGTCAAAAACTAAAGAAATAGCCGTTTTTTCACAGATACAAACGTTTACTCCTGCAGGAGAAGAAAGTTTTGAAGAAGTAAAGAATTCGCAAATGCGCAAAGCTATTGCTAAGAGCCTTTCGGGATCTAAGTTTACAGCACCACATTACTATTTAACAATTGAAGTAGATATGCAGAATGCTATGGCTTCTCGTAAAAATATTAATGCATTACCAGATACTAAAGTATCTTTTAACGATATGGTGGTTAAAGCATGTGCAATGGCACTTCGTAAGCATCCACAAGTGAATACGCAGTGGACAGATGCAGTTACCAAATATGCTAAGCATATCAATGTTGGTGTTGCTGTGGCAGTACCAGATGGATTAGTAGTTCCTGTTTTGCCTTTTGCAGATCATATGTCGCTTACTCAAATTGGAACTAAGGTTAAAGATTTAGCAGTTAGGGCACGTGATAAAAAGTTAACTCCACAAGAAATGAGTGGTAGTACATTTACGGTGTCTAATTTAGGTATGTTTGGGATTCAGGAATTTACTTCTATTATCAATCAACCTAATTCGGCAATATTATCTGTTGGTGCGATTGTAGAAAAACCAGTAGTTAAAAATAGCCAAGTAGTTGTAGGTAATACAATGAAAGTTACTCTAGCTTGTGATCATAGAACTGTAGATGGAGCTACGGGAGCTCAGTTTTTACAAACATTAAAACAATATCTTGAAAATCCAGTAACAATGTTGGCATAGATCAAATATTGATTAGCATAGTATATTCATATTTAATTAATCCTACTTCATTAGAAGTGGGATTTTTTTATCTTTAGCCAAAAGATCTTGTTATGCAAAAAAATATTGTCATTATTCTAGTTTCAATTTTATTTATTAATTGTAAAAATACAACTACTGCACAATCACCTGATATGGGAGTAGTAGAGGAGGTTTTTTTGGGAGAAACCAAAGCTTCAGAGGTGTCGGATATTATTAATTTTTTAGCTAGTGATGAATTAGGTGGTCGTGATACAGGTAGTGAAGGTTTGGAAAAAGCTGCGCAGTTTATAGAAGAAGAGTTTAAGAGTTATGGGGTAGCACCATATTTTGAGACCTATAGAGATCCATTTGATGCAAATGGAATAGCAACATACAATGTTGTGGGGTATTTAAAAGGAAATGATGAGAAATTAGCAAAAGAGTTTATTGTATTGGGAGCACATTTCGATCATATAGGAAAAGCTAAAGAGGTTAATGGAGATGTTATAGCTAATGGAGCTAATGATAATGCAGCAGGAAGTAGTGCTGTGATTTCTTTAGCTAAAGAACTAGCTAGATTAAAGAGTAATAAGCGTAGTATCCTTTTTGTGCTATTTGAAGCCGAAGAAGTTGGACTCTTAGGATCAAAGCATTTAGCAAGAGTGTTAAAGATGAAAAAACTTAACCTGTATACGATGATTAATTTTGAAATGATAGGAGTGCCATTAAACGACAAGTCATATAAATCCTATATTACAGGGTATGAAAAATCTAATATGGCAGAAAAAATAAATGAATATGCAGGCTCTGAACTTACGGGGTATTTGCCAAAAGCAAAAGAATTTCAATTGTTTATGAGGAGTGATAATTACCCGTTTTATGAGCAATTTAATGTGCCCTGTCAAACGATTTCTACATTTGATTTTACAAACTATGAGTATTACCACCATGTAGATGATGAGATATCTGAAATGAATTTTGAGTTTATGTCAGAACTGATCAATAATTGTGTTCCGGTTATTATAAAAATGGCAAATACTAACGATAAAGAAATTAAGTTAAACTAATATATAAGATCTTATAAGTCTTAAAGGTTTGTAAGATCTGTTCAGTAGAGAAATGAAAAATATTATTATCACGGGAGCAAGCAGAGGAATAGGATATGAATTATCCAAACTACTTGCTAATGAAGGTCATCAGGTTTTAGCATTATCTAGGAATGAAAAGCCTATTATAGCACTTCAGCATCAAAATATACATGCTTTTTCTTTTGATATCAGTAATCTAAAAGATTTAGAAAAGATGACTGATTATATTTCTTCTACATGGAAACAGGTAGATGTGTTGATTAATAATGCAGGTAAATTATTGAATAAACCTTTTAGTGAAATTTCTACTCAGGATTTTGAGGAAGTATATAAAGTAAATGTTTTTGGAGTAGCCGAAATTACACGTTTGGTATTGCCTTTTATGAAATCAGGAAGCCATGTCGTTACAGTAAGTAGCATGGGAGGTATACAAGGGAGTATGAAGTTTCCTGGGTTAGCTGCTTATAGTTCTAGTAAAGGAGCTGTAATTACATTAAGTGAATTGTTGGCAGAAGAATATAAAGAAAGTGGTATTGCTTTTAATGTTTTGGCATTGGGGGCTGTACAAACCGAAATGTTAGAAGAAGCATTTCCTGGGTATCAAGCGCCTTTGACAGCTACAGAAATGGCAAATTATATCAAAGAGTTTTCCTTAACAGGTAATACGTTTTATAACGGAAAAGTACTTCAGGTTTCTAGTAGTACACCATAATTTAATTATTCATTAAGAAGGCTAATTTTTAGAGATTTACATCGAAATTAAAATATTGTTTTTTTTAGGAGTATGCCTCGTGAGTTTGTTAAAGAGAGTTGTTGATCAAAAGAAGTTTCTTAAAACCACTATGTTTTAATTGTAAGATATAAAAGGGCTTACAATATAGATTGTTACATATTTATAAAAAACAGAAATGACAGATAATCATCATAAGGTCGAACCTATAGATCATTCATGTCTTGTTTTCTATCCAGAGAACCTAAGCCTAGAACAGTTGTATAGTCATCTAGATACTGCACTATTAGAAAAGAATAAAAAAAAGGAGTATGAATTAGAATTAAGGGATGATAGTATCTATGTAACTACTAGTATTGCTTATAAAAAAGATGTAAGGGTAGGTTATAATCTTTATCAGGTATATAAACTAAATAACGTATTTAAAGTACTATGTAAGCGTGTTAAAATTGAGGAGGAAAAGGATAATGAACAAGTAGTTGTGGCTATTTCTGATAAAGATTATATTGTTAATGAAATAATAGTATACGTTAATCAGTTGTTAGATACCAACGGAAGTTTTGTTGATCCGAGTCAATTTATAACATCAATACATCCTAAAACAAAAAACCACATTTTATACCTGTGTCATTCTAATGAGTTACTGCTTTGTTGTCTCGCTATTACCAATTTAAAAACCACTCTTGTAAAGGTTGATAAAAAAAAGAACTATTATTTGGTGGTAACCAATATAAGAACATTGTTGGTATCCGGTGCTGATGGTAAAGAGATAGATGTACTAGATATTTCTAACCATATTCTAGAGTATAAAGAAAAAATAGGTAAAGATTATATTTTTAGTAAAGAGCTTTCTTTTTATACAGAATTATGGAATGATGGTTTATTTGTAGATATTAAAGATAGTATAAAAAAGACCTCTCCTAATCGAGTAGAACAATTTGCAGATCTATTATGGAATAAGTATAAGGCTAATAAAAAGCAGTTACCATATATTAAGAAGTTATATCTTTTTGCAAATAAGCAATCAGAGGAGCTTATGCCTTTGGTGAAAGCGATTTTAGTATTTTCATTTTCTAAAAAAGAATTTAATAAGGTAGAAGAATTGCCTATAAACAATCTATTTCAATTAATTAGAGATCATAAGGATTTTGGAAATTATTTGTCTGAGCTTTTTGTACAGTGGAATATAGAAATAGACGAGCAATATATCTTTTTAAAGTTTTTGATTTCTAAAAAAGAATTCTTTGATATTTTTCATATTGCTACATTCTATAAGAAAGTGTATACAGGTATCAAAAATAAAAAGAAAGAAAAAGATGTTTTAGTGTTAGATCTGGAATATGGTAGTTATCTAAAAGAAATTAATCAATTTGATAAAGCAATCTCTATTTTTGAAAAACTACTATCAGCAATGGAGGAAGATAGTATTATAGAGATGGTTTCTGATAGTACAATTAGTATTATCACAGGAGAGGATAGTTACCCATTACGGATTCGGCTTTTAGAAGATCTGAGAGATGTAAAAAAGGCTGCTAAAATCCCTTATGATCAAGAGTTACTAGCGTTAGCAATACAGCAACCTTTGGTGCTTTCTCATATTGAAGCGCTAAAAGAGGTAAGTGATCCTACTATTGCGAAAAAAGCAGCTCATATTCTTTCTTTATTTGATGGTTTTTCTTTTACGTTTCAAGAAAATGAAGTAACACAGATAGATAAAATATATACCAAAGAAGAATTGTTTGATAACGTAGTTCCAGAATGTTTTAAAAAAGCGCAAGGCTTTTTGGATACTTTTACAAAAATGATAGCTCAGATAGACGCACCTGATTATAAAAATGTAACTGGTTTTTCTGAGAAAATTACGGCTCAGAATCATCCGACTTCTTATAAAATAATTGAAGACGTAGCAGCTGCTTTATCGAGTTCTACTATCGAATGTTTCTTAGGAAGAGGGGATTATGCTAAAGGTGTTATTGGAGTAGAAAGTATTTCTAATTTTTTAATAATAGGGTCGGATCACTTAGATTCTGACAACTTAAGATATCTGTCAGATAGAGAACTGCAATTCGCTATGGCATTAGAGATGGCGCATATTGTGTTTGAACATACCAGAATCACATCTAAGGATATTTGGAGGGGAGCAAAAAATAAAAGTGTTAATGTAGCGCAAGTTTTATTAGTAGCACTTCCTGTTTTAGGGTCTTTAGGAGGTGTGTTAGGGAAATTTACAAATCTATCGGGCTTTTCAAAAGTTTTTAATAGTTTAGATAAGATTAATAATGTTGTCGATAAAGGACAGTCGGCTATAGAGTATGGAGGGAAATTAAAAAATATGATTTCTAAAGAAGAGCAAGAAGAGAGGAATCTATTAGCAACATCGAGGTTAATGGAGATTTCGGCAGATAGAGTAGGGTTGTTGATTACAAAGGATCTAAAAACTTGTTTAAGTACATTATTTAAATTAGATCCTAATTATGAAACTATAAAAGAGATTCTAGAACAAGAAGGGTTATATTCTTTTTTAAGTATGCAAAATAAAAAATCAGAATTCATAAACCAAGAATATGTATATCGATTAAAAACACTTTTTAGTTTTTATTTGAGTAAAGAAATTAATGGGATATAATACTCTTCCAGAACTGTTTTACCCTTTCCCAGTATTAGTTGTACCTCTCCCAGAAGCTAGGAGGAACGAATTTGTTACAGGGAATAAGGAACAAAGAATGGGGAGTGTTCAATAAAGTGTGTCACCAAGTTTTGTTCTAAACAAGCTTACTAAGAATTAAGAAATATATAAAAGTTTGAAAATAGTATGATATAAAAAGTGATTCTAATACCATCTATACTTTAGCTATATTTAATTTTTCTTCTTCGTACAAACAAAAAATAGTTGATTTTTTTTCATAACGAATTTAAAGTATAACTGGTATAGAGTTATTTAATTGTATCAAAAAAAACTTTTTTGGTAATAAGTTGCTCTCCTTCGATGTTGATTTCCGAAGTTTTAATGAATGTAAGTATCGTGTCCGTTTTATGCTCTAAAACAATTTTTGTAAGAACTTTCTTTACAGAATCAGAAACAGTTTCAAAAGGAGCTATGAGAGTAACACTGTTAAGCTTAGTGTTTTCTGTTACAGAAAAAAGAGTAGTATTTTCTATGTTAATGTTAAAATTAGGATTTGTCTTAGCTACTATTTTTTTATCTAGATATTCCTGTAGTTTTTGTGTAATTAATAAGGTATAAGCATCGGTATCAGATACAATAGTTTTTTCTCTTTCTATAATTTCAAAATTATCAGAAGCTTTTGCTTCCGTTTTTTTGGATATATTATTAGCACAGCTAAAAGAGAGGAGAAATAGGAGAATGGATATAAACTTTTTCATGATTTTATTCTGAATTTTAGTTTAACAATCTGCCCATTTATTTTTCTGGATTCTATGATTTCGATATTTTTTAAACTTTTAGTAGGTGTCGTTAGTTTATTGATAAATTCATCTTTAGTATATATCTCAATACCTAATCGTTGTGGTAGTACCTGAAAAATAGTTGCATCACTAGCAATTATCCTAGATAATTCTTTTCTTCTTTTTTTCCAATCATTTACTTTTCCATTGGCATAGTAATGAAGCATCAAAGCATAATCATCTGTTTGGATTTGTAAATTCTCAAAACGATTAGAAGAAGCTATTCTGTATATGGTGTCTGTCCTATGATAAGGAGATTGTATTATAAAACGAATATAATCGTCTTTTGTTTTCCAGATAAAACAACCTGTGCTATCGCTTTTTGAGTACGAAGGAGATTCTTTATTATTTAGTATGATAATATCTATGGGAGTTTTGGTAATAGGTTGGTTTCTGTCTTGGTCAATAAAGCAAAAACTAAAAGTATTCTCATTAGGAATTGATATGTATGTTATAGTAGCTACTCCAAGACCTAAAAGAAGTATCCAAAACCATTTAGAGATCGTAAATGGTTTCTTTATAGATGTTGTAGAAGTATGATTATTTTTAAAATCATTCCAATTTATATATCCACAATATTGTGATAGTAGATTAAGGATGTCTACTCTAGGTAATTTATCGGAGGTGTTTTTAAAATAGCTATAGAAAGATTTTTCACTAATAGATGAGTTTACCGTTTTCTGTAAATCTTCCTGAAACAATACAATATCCTGTCCTTTCCAATCAGAAATAGCATGACTGGATGCGGTATTTGTTTTCAGAAACTGCTGAGTAACTACTTTTTTTAGTAGATCGAATGCTATTTTGTTTTCGGGAGTTATGATTTTAATATATTGATAATGATTAATTTGTGTTTTGTAAAATGTTTTACAAACGCTTTACAAGTGTTTTTCAATAGATAAATTACACTAGTTTTTAAGTTTGTTTTCAGTTAAAAAAATAAAATTATAGATGATGAAAACAAAGATGATTAAAAAAATTGAAGTAGCATTACTGAGTATATTATTTTTAGGAATAAGTTCATGTAATCAATACCCTAACAAATACAAGGATCATCATGAAGAGATTGTTGTAGAAAGAAGTACTGATTTAGAGCAACCAATTGATGCTTTGGAAGAGGGAGCGCAAAATCCCGAAGATTATAAAGAGATTACGGAAAACGATTTTAAGAGAACTCACTTAGCACCATTATCTACTTTTTCGATAGATGTAGATAAAGCATCATATAGTAATATACGGAGAATGATTAATAATGGACAGAAGATCCCTAAAGACGCTGTTAAGATAGAAGAGATGATTAATTATTTTAAGTATGATTATGTGCAACCTATAGGTGAAGATCCTTTTGCTGTCCATGTAGAATCAGGAGATACCCCTTGGAATGAGCAAACAAAATTGGTTAAAATAGGACTAAAAGGTAAAGAGATATCAACGGATAATATACCAGCCTCTAACCTAGTGTTTTTAGTAGATGTATCTGGTTCTATGGGAAAAATGAATAAGTTACCTTTATTAAAAAAAGCATTTAAACTATTGGTAAAACAGCTAAGGAAACAAGATAAAGTATCTATTGTGGTATATGCAGGTGCTGCAGGAGTTGTTTTAGAATCTACTAGTGGAGATAAAAAAGAGAAAATTATAGCAACATTAGATAATCTTACATCAGGAGGTTCTACAGCAGGGGGAGAAGGGATTGATCTGGCATATAAAATTGCAAAAGATAATTTTATTAAAGAAGGCAATAATAGAGTGATTTTAGCTACTGATGGAGATTTTAATGTAGGTTTAACTAGTGATAGAGCAATGGAGGATTTAATTGAAGAAAAAAGAAAAACAGGGATATTTCTAACATGCTTAGGGTTTGGAATGGGTAACTATAAAGATAGTAAGTTAGAGACTTTGGCAGATGCAGGGAATGGTAATCATGCATATATAGATACCATGCAAGAAGCTCAGAGAGTTCTAGGGACTGAGTTTGGAGGTACGCTATTTACAATTGCTAAAGACGTAAAAATTCAGGTAGAGTTTAATCCCTCTATAGTACAAGCATATCGTTTGATTGGTTATGAAAATCGATTGTTACAAGATGAAGATTTTATAGATGATACCAAAGATGCGGGCGAATTAGGTAGTGGTCATACCGTTACAGCATTATATGAAATACTACCAGTTGGAGTAAAAAGCGAATACCTTAAAAAAGTTTCGCCGTTGAAATATACAAATACCGATAAAATAGAAGCTAATGAAGATGAGGTGCTTACTGTAAAATTTAGATATAAAAAACTAACAGAGAATGAAAGTAAAGAAATAGTTTATCTGTATAAAGCAACTACAAAGGAAACGTCAACAGATTTTAAATTTGCAGCTTCAGTAGCATGGTTTGGTATGAAACTTAGAGAATCAAAATATCTTAAAAACCAAAATACGAAAGATATGATCTCTTTGGCTAAGAGTAATAAGGGAGATGATGCTAATGGGTATAGAACAGAATTTGCTAGACTTATGGAGACTTATGTAGGAATGGAATAGTCTTAAAAAAATAGCATAGTGCAAAGAAAATAATGAATTAAGTGCATCGACAGGATGCACTTAATTTTGTATTTTGCGCTAATGAAGGAAATACTGGCTAGATACATTCCTGAGCGTGCTGTAGAACCAGCATTTGATTTAATTATAAAATGGAATGTACATCTAAAAATAGTCAATGAGCGAGTTACACGGCATGGAGATTATCGCAAAATGCCAGATGGTAGACACCAGATTACAGTAAATGCATCTCTTAATGTATATCGTTTTTTGATTACTTTAATTCATGAAATAGCACATTTGGTTACTTTTGAGAACCATGGGCGTTATATAAAACCACATGGGATAGAGTGGAAAAGAACCTTTCAACAATTAATGTTACCCTATATTAATCCAGAGATTTTCCCATCTAAATTATTGCCTGTTATAGCACATCATTTTAAAAACCCTAGAGCTAGTAGTGATACGGATGAAAAATTAGCACTAGCATTAAAACAATATGACCCTGCTAATGATAAAAATTATATCTTTGAATTGCCTTTGGGAAGTGTTTTTCGATTGTATAATGGAAAAGTTTTTAAGAGAGGAAATAAAAGAGTAAAACGATATGAGTGTGTAGAGCTTGATACAGGTAAGGTTTACCTTTTTAACCCCAATGCAGAAGTAGAATTATTGAATTGACTATGAATAAAAATTATTACGCAATATTGATGGCAGGTGGAGTAGGATCAAGGTTTTGGCCAGTGAGTACTACCGAATACCCAAAACAATTCCATGATATGTTAGGTACAGGAGAAACGTTGATTCAGCGTACATTTTCGCGTTTAGCCAAGATTGTACCTAAAGAAAATATAATTATACTTACTAACGAGATATATAAGGAATTGGTTTTTTGGCAATTGCCAGAAGCAAAAGAAAATCAAATAGTAACTGAGCCTGCAATGCGTAATACAGCGCCATGTATACTATATGCAGCATTAAAGATACAAAAAGAGAATCCAGATGCAGTAATGGTTGTTGCTCCTAGTGATCATTGGATCGAAGACGAAAATGCTTTTGTAGTAAACTTACAACACTGTTTTGAAGCATGCTCAGAGAATGATATTTTGATGACATTAGGTGTTCAGCCTACATTTCCTAATACAGGATATGGATATATTCAATATGATAAAGAGTCTACAATCGCTAATAAAAAGGTAGCTCAATTTACAGAAAAACCAAATTATGAAACTGCCAAAAGATTTATATCAGAAGGCAATTATCTATGGAATGCAGGAATTTTTATATGGAGTGTAGAGAGCATTGTAAGTGCTTTTTCAAAATTTCAAAAAGAAATGACCACATTATTTGAGAAAGGGTCACTCATCTATAATACTGAACAAGAAAACGATTTTATACAAATAAATTACCCCTTAGCAGAAAATATATCAATCGATTATGCTATTTTAGAGAAAGCAGATAATATATATGTATTACCAGCTACTTTTGATTGGAGCGATCTAGGAACTTGGGGATCTTTATATGACAAATTAGATAAAACAGAAAGCAATAACGCTGTTGTTAATGCTAAAGTGTTGTCAGAAGATGCATCAGGTAATATGATACGAACTTCGAATCATAAAGTCGTAGTAGTTGATGGGTTACAAGATTATATTATTGTAGATAAGCAAGAGGTGCTTTTGATTTACCCTAAAACGAAAGAACAGGATATCAAAGAAGTACTTAAAAAAGTAAAAGAAACATACGGAGAACAATACGGATAGCTATGGCAGAAAATACTCAAAACCCTAATGAACAAACCCAAGAAGAAAAAGTAGAACAACAAAAAGAAGCAGTAAAAAAAGATGCAAGAGGGTTGTTTAATAGTGGAATATCTTTTTTAAAAGAATTACTTGATTTTAGGGAAGATACAGACAGAGAAAGTACCATAGAATTGATAAAAGCAGATATTCCTTTTAAAGGCGCTACTGCATGGATTTTAATATGTTCTATATTTATAGCTTCTATAGGACTTAACGCGAATTCGATCCCAGTAGTTATAGGAGCGATGTTAATTTCTCCATTAATGGGACCTATATTAGGTATGGGGATGTCTATTGCTGTTAATGATATTGATACCTTAAAAAAATCATTGATTAATTTTGGAGTTATGGTGGTGCTAAGTGTACTTACTGCTTGGTTGTTTTTCTTTATATTTCCACTTAAAGAAGAATCCTCAGAACTCTTAGCCAGAACGAAACCAGATATTAGAGATGTATTAATTGCATTTTTTGGAGGACTAGCATTAATAATTGCTAGAACAAAAAAAGGAACTATTGCGAGTGTAATTTTTGGTGTTGCAATTGCAACAGCTTTAATGCCTCCTTTATGTACAGTAGGTTTTGGATTGGCTATTGGTAAGTATGATTATGCAATTGGAGCAATGTATTTGTTTACAATTAATACTATTTTTATTGCATTAGCAACCTTTCTTGTTCTAAAACTGTTAAAATTTCCAATGCTTCGTTATGCAAATTCTGCTAAGAGAAAACGTACAGCGCAGTTAGCTTCATTTGTTGCGATTTTGGTTATGATTCCTGCGATATACACATTTGTAGTAACACTTAATGAAAGTCAAGCTCAGGGAGCTTATGAAAATTTTCTTGCTAATGAAATTGAAGCAAACGAAAATCTATACCTTAGGAAACCAATATATGATTATGAAAATAAGACAATAAAATTGTTTTTTGATGGAGAGATTACAGAAGCTACAGCTAGTGATTTACAGAATGAGATTTTAAAATATGATAATATTAGTGACTTTAAACTCACCGTAAGAGGTAATAAAGCAAGAGGAATAGATCAGGTATCAAAAGCATATGATCGCGCGATTGCAGAATTAGATAGATTACAGAATACTAATGAAGCATTAAACACTCAGATTATAGACTTAAAGACCAAAATTGATGAGCTGAATAAACAGCTTAAAGAATCTGATAAAAAGGCTCTTACAGATGTGTTGTCTTATGGTAGTATCGCAAAAGATGCAAAAATACGTTTCCCTGATTTGGCAGAATTAGGATATGGAGAAGTATTAAAATCCAATTTCTTAAAAGTGGATACCGTAAAAGTTATTTTTCCAAAGTGGAAGTTTCAGGTATCTGATAGTTTAGATGCTCTTAGAGTAAAAGTATTACAAGAATGGATAACCAAAGAGATAAAAGCTGATACGCTGTACGTAGAATAATTATATTTTATAAAATATTCAAAAATATAGAAAATAAAGAAGTAATTTTATGAAATAACTGTTTTTGAGACCATTAAAAAACAAGTTGTAAGTAGATTAGTGTATATAATTATTTTATTTTAATAACTTTGTAAAAAGATTAAATAATATGTATAACTGTTTTGATATAGCAGAATACTTTGTGAAATTAGCAAAAAAGGAAGGAGAAGGAATTGATCCTATGAAATTACTAAAGCTTACTTATATTGCACATGGGTGGTATTTAGGCTTTAAAGAAAAACCTCTTTTTAATAACCAAATACAAGCTTGGAAATATGGAACAGTTATTCCTGAGTTATATCATGTTATAAAGAGATTTGGGAGTGGCTATGTTGATCAAGAAACTCTAGATTTATATTCAGAAAATGTTATTAAAGAAGATGATAAAGACTTTTTAAATACCATCTGGAAACACTATAAAGACTATTCGGGAAGTCAGCTTTCTGATAAAACCCATGAAAAAGGTACTCCTTGGGAAACTTCTTATAATGGAGGTAGAAACGTGCCTATCTCCATGTCTAAAATAAAAAAGTATTATAAAGATTTAATTGAAGAAAAAAGCCGTGTCTGATCAAAAATCTATCGAAGATTTTTTTAACCAATCGAATTGGGCAGACTCTTCTGCTACTACAACTACTGCTACATCTAATTTAGAACAGAATAAATTATTTGATGGGGATTTATCTAATATTGATGAATGGATAAGACATGAAGAGTTTAGACTACGAAAGAAAAAAGAAGATTCAGAAAGAACTTTACGTGAAAATAATGCAAGAAAAGCTTTTTGGTTTTCATCCGTCTGGGCAATTTTTGTTGGAGTTTTTATAATACTACATGGTTTTGAACAAATAAATTTTTTTAAAGTATCTGAAACAGAATTTATTTTTGTTTGTGGTACCCTAACGACATCTATTTTGGTTTTTTATCTAATAGTTTTAAAAAACTTATTCCCTGAACCAAAAAATAGTAATTCAGAATAGATTATTATAACGACTTATTTCTTGTTGTAAATCTAAACTTTTTGATATAACTCATTTCTTAACTATAGTCAATGAAGAATAATCTTACTAACTATAATTTTGTGATATAAATTATTAAATCACAGTAAAATTATGAGTTACAAAAAATTTAGTTTGGTATTAGGTTTTTTAGTTTGGTTATTCGGAACAATACCTTTTAGTCTTTGGGGAGATTCTTTTTTTCTTACTAATAACTTATTAGTAATGTTATTGCTTTATTTTGGAATTATCCCAATATTATACTTTTTAACTTCTATAGTGTACACTAAATTTCAATTGACTAAACCAGAGATTTTAGAGGCTACGATGTTAATGGTTTTACCAGGATTGGTATTAGATGTTTTAGTTTTTATGAATTATCAAGTAGTATTTCCAGCTCTTACTATTTTTGATGCAGGTTCTTTTATTTCATATGTCATCTGGATATATTCTATTGCATTAATCTTAGGATTGCTAAAAAAATCAGGAAAAGCACATAGATAATTGGTTTTGATAACATCAAAAAATAGAATATACGATGAGTTTACTAATGATTTTTTAGATATTTAGCAAGGAGACTTGTAAAATAACCATTATAATCCTTTTAGTTGTGCATCTCTAACTTTTTTAAACAGATTAGAAGAGTATACAAATTCTGTTACCGCTTCATTATCGGTTTTAAAGATTTGATTTTTGTCACCTTCCCATTCTAGGTAGCCATTTTTTAGAAAAACGATTTTTTCTCCAATTTCCATCACTGAGTTCATATCATGAGTGTTAATCACTGTAGTGATATCATATTCTTCGGTTATTTCTTTGATAAGATTATCAATTACAATAGCTGTTCTGGGATCGAGACCAGAGTTTGGCTCATCACAGAATAAATATTTTGGGCGAGTTACAATAGCACGTGCAATGGCAACACGTTTTTGCATTCCACCACTAATCTCTGAGGGTAGTTTTTTATCAGCATTTTCAAGATTCACACGCTCTAATACTTGGTGAACCCTCTCTAGCATTTCTTCTTTTTTTTGCTTAGTAAACATCATCAAAGGAAACATTACATTTTCTTCTACAGTCATAGAATCAAAAAGTGCGCTTCCTTGAAAAACCATACCCATCTGTTCTCTTAAATCTCTTTGCTGCTCTTCATCGAGATCTGAATATGTACTACCATCATAGCATATAGAACCTTGCTCTGGAGTAAAAAGCCCTAAAAGACATTTTAGAAAAACAGTTTTACCACTTCCACTAGTACCAATAATGAGATTGGTTTTACCCCGATCAAAAGAGGTTGTGATTCCTTTTAAGATCTTTTCACCATTAAATCCTTTGTGTAAGTTAGTAACTTCTATCATATTTAGCTTAGTAATAATTGAGTCAGAATATAATTAGATATGACAATAGCAACTGTAGTCCATACAAAAGCAGAAGTACTTGCTTTACCAACTTCTAATGCACCACCTTTCATATAGTATCCATGAAAAGAAGGTATGGTTGCTAGTAGAAAAGAATATAAAAAAGTTTTCATAAAAGCATATACAAGGTGGTAAGGGATAAACTCTTCTCGTAATCCGGTTAAGAACTCCGAACTAGAGATAAAACCTCCATATACCCCAGCAATATACGCTCCAAATACTCCTGTAAACATTGCGATTGCAATCACAAAGGGGTAGGTGAGCATTGCTATAATCTTTGGGAAAATTAAATAATTAAGAGAATTAATACCCATCACCTCTAGAGCATCGATCTGCTCAGTAACTCTCATTGTTCCGATACTAGAAGTAATAAAAGATCCTACTTTACCAGCCATAATAACAGAAATAAAAGTAGGAGCAAATTCTAATATTACAGACTGCCTAGATGCAAAGGCAATAAGTTTTTTAGGAATAAGAGGGTTAGTAAGGTTAAGGGCAGTCTGAATAGCTACAACAGCACCAATGAAAAAAGCTAAGAATACTGTTATCCCCAAGGATCCTATAATTAGATCGTCGATCTCTTTAAAAATTAGATTTCGGATGACAGAACGTTTAGTCATTCGACTAAAAACTCCTTTAAGCATCAAAAAATAACGTCCAATATCGTCTAAATAAAACATTCATTATAATTAGAAAGGCTAAAATAGAAAAAAAAAAATCCATAGCATTTAACCTTCTATTAAAGTTTCACATTTATACAAATAGTATTTTAGCAATCTAAATTTAAAAAAAATAATGATTAAAAAAATATTCCTAATCACATTGCTTGCAATGTGCTATATACCTTGTAACTCACAAGAAGAAGTTACTATTAATAGTTCACCAAAATTAGTGGTTGGTATTGTTGTGGACCAAATGAGATATGATTATTTAACTCGTTTTTATACTCAGTTTGGTAATGGAGGTTTTAAGCGTATGATTAATGAAGGTTTTAATTGTAAGAATAATCACTTCAATTATGTCCCAACGTATACAGGACCAGGGCATGCCTCTGTTTTTACAGGAACGACACCACAAAATCATGGGGTGATTTCTAATAACTGGTATGATAAGTTTGGTAAAGCAATGGTATACTGTGCTAGTGACTCTTTGGTTAAAGCTGTAGGATCTGATAGCGAAAAAGAACGAATGTCTCCTCGTAGAATGAAAACTACTACGGTAGCAGATCAAAATAGGCTACACACTCAGTTAAAAGGAAAAACAATAGGTATTGCCATAAAAGATAGAGGAGCAATTTTACCAGCTGGGCATTCTGCTAATGGAGCATATTGGTTTAGAGGTAAGGATGAAGGAAAATGGATTACTAGTACCTATTATCGTAACGAGCTACCAGACTGGGTTAAGAAGTTTAATGATTCTGATCAGGCAGAATCGTATCTAAAAGTATGGAATACACTACGTGATATCGATACTTATGTAGAGAGTGGTTCTGATCAAAATCAGTTTGAAGGTAAGTATATGGGGAAAGAAACGGCTACATTTCCTTATGATTTAGCAAAGTTAAAGGATCAGAATTATGGTTTTGATATTATTAAAGCATCCGCTTTTGGAAATAGTTTGACTGCTGATTTTGCTATTGCAGCTATTGATGGAGAACAGTTAGGGAGTGATAAGATTACTGATTTTCTTACGGTCAGTTTTTCTAGTACAGATTATGTAGGACATAAATTTGGTGTGAATTCTAAAGAAATTGAAGACACGTATATACGATTAGATAAAGACCTAGAACGTTTTTTTACAGCTCTAGATGCTAAAGTGGGTAAGGGAGAATATACTGTTTTTCTTACTGCAGATCATGGAGCAGTTCATGTACCATCTTATTTGAAATCGGTTAAGATTCCTGCAGGATATTTTGATAGAGATGCTTTTGAAGCTAAAATTAAAACTTTTGTAAAAGACAAGTTTAAGGTAGATGATTTAATCGAAAATATATCGAATCATCAAATATTCTTTAATTATGAGAATTTGAAAAAAAGTGGAATCATTCCTCAAAAATTAGAGCAATCTATAGCTCACTTTATATTACAAGAAGATCAAGTTGATAAAGTGTTTACTAGGAGTCAATTACAGAATACGGAGTATTCTATAGGTATTGCAGCATTAATTCAAAAAGGGTATAATCAAAAGAGGAGTGGAGATGTTGTTGTTGTAATGGATCCAGCTACGATATCGTATTCTAAAACAGGATCAACTCATGGTAGTGGTTTGATGTATGATACTCATGCTCCGTTGTTATTTTTTGGAAAAGGAATACAAAAAGGGAGTACTACTCAAAAAACATCTATTCCGGATATAGCTCCTACAATTTCTGCTTTATTAGGGATTACTTTTCCTAATGGAGCGACAGGAGATGTTCTTTCTTTTGTGTTAGAAGAATAATAAGTGTATAACTAAGCTAAGCTTGTGTTTAGATGTAATGATAATTTGTTCTAGACAAGCTAGCTTAGTTTAATTTTTTATTGAATACTTAATTTTGTCTAGCAATGACTCCTCCATCAGTATCCCATATAGCTCCTGTTACCCAAGATGTTTGATCTGATAGTAGAAAGGTAATACTGTTAGCGATATCTTGTGATGTTCTATTTTTTCCTATAGGGTAGGAATTATTAAATCCAACTAAAGCTTTTTTTGCCTCATCGGCACGACCAAAAACACTATCATACATAGGGGGGTACTACTACGTGTGATACTGCATTTACTCTAATTCTGTAATCAGCAAGTTCCATTTCCAGATGTTGCGTAAGAGAGTATTTTAGAAATGTTTCTACCAACTACATGTTATAGCACCTTCTTTAATTAAGGTATTATCTGTTGGTTTACCAATTCCGCTAGTTTCTCCAGCAATTAAAGTTGTTTTGTTTTTAAATGTTTTTACTTGGACTATTTTTAAAGCAAAGAGAGCATTTTTTTATGATATATGAATTATGGATTAAAAAGAAGCAGTTATATATACAAAACAAATTAGATGTGTAATTCTTTAAAAAGATCTAAGAGCTTAGAGTCAGAAGGTCTTGGAGCACTAGCGGTTACAATATTACCATCAGGGTCTATTAAAATAAATCGTGGTATTCCTTGGATTATATAATCGGTTACAAATTTTGAAGACCAGTTATCATCTGCAAATAGTTGAACTCCCTTTAGTTCTTTTTCTGATACCATGTTTTTCCAAGTATCGTATTTTGCTTGCTCATCTATTGATATACTTACAAATTCTATGTTTTTATGACGAAACTCTTCTTCAATTTTTTTAAGATATGGGATTTCAGCTTTACAGGGAGCACACCATGTTGCCCAAACATCGATATAGACATACTTTCCTAGAAGCTCATTAAGAGAAGTTGTACCTCCACTGTAGTTTTTGTAATTACTAAACAATGGTGATTTATTACCTTTAAATAATCGTTTTATTTTTTCGAATTTTTGAGTAAGTTCATCTTTCATTTCGTTGTCATCAGAGACTTCTATAATCATGCTGTATAATTCAGCTACATTTTCATTTCTAGGAGATATCTGAGTTGTGAGTTCTTTTATTAAAGCGTCTTTGATGTTTTTACTTTTAATATTAGATAAGCTTTCTTTTAGGACTTTACTTAATGGGATACTGTCTTTAGAGGCTTTTTCACTAGATAATTTATTAAAAATGCTGATAATCAGTTCTTGGTAGGCTTGAGAGGTTTTGAAATCATTAGCGTTATCAATATCAAAATCCTTTAACTCGTCTAGAAAACCTTTAGGAGTGTCGTATGCTGATTTTTTGGTATAATATGTATGTGTCTCTTTAAAATCATTAAGCATCGATAGGTATTCATAATGATTTTCTTTGGTCTGATCAGTCACAAATTGGGGATCTAAATTTGGGTACTTTTTTAAAAGTTCATTTTTAGCATATTTCTGCTTTGATACTTCATTTTTGAATTCTGTTGCTTCTTTACTAAATAAGGTTTCATAACTTTTTGGTCCATTAGATAAAAAACTCTCTTGCAATAAAACTTTTTTAGCAAGATAGTTGTTTACATCTGCGGCTGTACCTGTATATGTTATACTCTCATCAAACTTATTAGTGTCAATTGATAACTCTAATTGATCTCCTTGGTCTAAAAACATATAAGAATGTTCATTACCAATTATAAAACTATAAGAGCCTTTGGACTCTATTTTTAAAGTATCAGAAAATGTACCATCCTCGTTAATAGGGATTAGGACATTAAAATCATTGTTACTGTCCACTACACTAAGTTCATGCTCTGTAGTGTTACTGATTTTTCCTGAAAACAAAACATAATCTACTTTTCCTGTTTTGTTTTGTTTGTTGCAAGAGTTTAATAATAAGATGTAACTACATACTAGAAAAAATTGTGTGATTCTCATGAGCTTGTATTTTGGAATAAATTGATAGTATGAATATAGCATTAATTTTATAATTATTTTTTAAATAAAAAAATGATATTAAATTGATAATTTAAATAATACTTATAGTAATTTCTTTTTTATTTTTTTCCATCGAAGTTTACGAATAAATTCTCCTTCGATTTTAGAAACAAGAAAGGATTGTTTTTTTCTCTTTGCGATAAAGTACCCAGCTAAGTAATCGAATATAAGTTTAGGTTGCTTTTTTAATAAAGCTAGTTTAATGGAAGCAATTAAAGTAATCCAGAATCCATATCGCATACGATAAAAAGCTTCTCCTTGTTTATACTTAGCTTTTGGGTTATAAGTGTTTCCGGTAGGTTTTAGGTGTTTTACATGTAATGTTGTGTCTGTCTTGATTGTCCAGTTATGATACTGTGCAAGTAGTTCGTCTATAGTGTCCCAACCCATTGCGGGTTTGAGTCCATTAATATCTTCAAAACATTTTTTTCGATATGTTTTTAAGGCTCCTCTAATATGATCTTTATTAGTTAAATTTTCTAATATCCATTCTTGATTTTTTTCAACATAGCAGAATCCACCTACCATTCCGATATGATTATGGGTGTTAAAATGATTTGCGATTTCTTCTAAATAATTAGAAGGAAAGATTAGATCTGCATCAAACTTACATATAATATCATAATCCGTGTCTAAGGTTTTGTAACCTTGGTAAAAAGCATTGATTACTTTACTTCCAGGCATGTGATCTTTGGAAGAATTGGTGTCAATTAATGTTATATAATCATATTTTATTACAAACTGATTAACAATATCTTTTGTATGATCAGTAGAATTATCATTTACGACTACTATTTTGGTTGGTAGTACTGTCTGTGTAACCAGAGAATCAAGTGTTTTGGCAATAAAACGTTCTTCATTATGAGCTGGTATAACAATATATGTTTTCAAAGAAGTGTTTTTTTGTTTAAAGATAATGACTAAGCCGACATGTCATTGATTTTTAACTCTTTCGGCATATATAATATAGTATCTGGGGATAAAAAACCGTAGTAAAGGTCTAAGACCTATTTTTTTAATAGGGTGTGTCCATTTATCTCTGGCTTTAATTTCCCAACCTGCTTTTTCTAGAAGCCAGTCGAATTGCCAATCTTCAAACTCGTGATAGTGTCTATCCCAAGGATCTGTTTTGCTACGATAAGCAGGCGAAAACCATAGTTTTAATGGAATAGAAGTGACTAGCTTATCGGCTTTAATGTCTCGTAGTACATTAAAAGGAGCGATGAGGTGTTCGAAAATTTCAAAAGCAGTAACGATTTCAAATTTATCGGTTTGTACGGCTTGTGTGTCTATGTCTAAATCTTCGCCAGAGGTGTTGGATACGTTATATCCTTCTTTTTCCATAAACTCTACAAAAGGATTTCTTACACCCAGATCTAGAATAGTGCTAGGAGCAGGGGAGTTTTTTCTGAGGAATTCTAAAGTTTTTTGATATCGTTTATGAGGAAAACTTCCTTCGTACATAATAGTATTAATATAAGTAAATATAAATGTAAAAATAGAGAATTAGATAGATTATACTATTTTTAATTGCATAACTGTAGCAATTGATAAAGCTCTGGTTTTGATGAGTTCTGCTTTTTGTCCTTTAAAATTGTTGTCTACTGTTTTATGGAATAAGGATAACCAAGTATCAAAGTGAGTTTTGTCAAACTTTTTTTTAGTATTCAATTGTTTATGAATCTGCATTACATTTTTTTTATAGGTTCCTGTCCTAAATAACTGTTGTTCCCAAAAATCGGTGATTTCTGGAATATGTTCTTGGAGGTTAATTTTTGCAATTTTGGTAAAGAACACACCAATTACGGGGTTATCAAATGCGTTTTTGTAAAAAGCTTTCATTAGAAATTCTATATCTTGTCTTGAAGTAATATCTTTCATAGGATAGATGTTTAACTTTTTATAAAATAGTAATTCTCTAAGTTGTATTCTAAGTAAAGCTATTGATTTAAAAAGAGGCGACTATAAAGCCGCCTCTTTTTAAATATAAAATAATAGTTTTAGGCTTCAGCATCCATGTATTCCTCTATAGGAGTACAGGTACAGATTAAATTTCTATCTCCATAAGCATCGTCTACACGACGTACAGAGGGCCAAAATTTATTTTCTGCAATATATGATAATGGGTATGCTGCCTGATCTCTAGAGTATGGGAAATCCCATGTATTAGCCGTAAGCATAGCTAAGGTATGAGGTGCATTTTTCATTACATTGTTTGGATTGTCAGTACTTGTTTCTGCTATTTCTTGTCGGATTGAAATCATCGCATCACAAAAACGATCTAGTTCTGATTGACTCTCACTCTCCGTTGGTTCGATCATAATGGTTCCTGCAACAGGGAAAGAGACTGTAGGGGCATGGAAACCATAATCCATTAATCGTTTAGCAATATCGGTTACTTCTATTCCATTAGTTTTAAATGGTCTGCAATCTATAATCATCTCATGAGCAGCTCTTCCTTTTTCTCCTACATATAATACATCATAATGACCATTTAAACGCTCTTTAATATAATTAGCGTTTAGAATAGCATATTGAGTAGCTTCTTTTAGTCCTGTTGCTCCTAGCATAGTGATATATCCGTATGATATTAGGCATGCTAAAGAAGACCCCCAAGGGGCTGCAGAAATAGCAGAAATAGCTTGATTTCCTCCTGATGTAATAAGAGGATTACCTGGTAAAAAAGGAACTAATTGTTCTGCTACACAAATTGGACCTACACCAGGTCCTCCTCCTCCGTGTGGTATGGCAAAGGTTTTATGTAGATTAAGATGACATACGTCAGCTCCAATTACTCCTGGATTAGTTAATCCGACCTGAGCATTCATATTTGCACCATCCATGTATACTTGTCCTCCATTGTCATGGATGATTTTAGTAATCTCTTTGATAGCAGATTCATATACTCCATGAGTGGATGGGTAGGTAACCATTAAAGCTGAGAGATTATCTTTATATTTTAATGCTTTTTCTCTAAGGTCTTCTACATCGATATTACCTTCTTCTGTAGCTTTGGTAACAACTACTTTCATACCTGCCATTACAGCAGAAGCAGGGTTAGTACCATGAGCGGAGGATGGTATTAGGCAGATATTACGGTGATGATCTTCTCTCGATTCGTGATATGCACGAATGACCATTAATCCAGCAAATTCTCCTTGCGCTCCAGAATTTGGTTGTAATGATGTGGCTGCAAAACCAGTAATTTCTGTAAGCTGGTCTTCGAGTTTTTTAAGTACTTTTTGATATCCTTCTGCTTGTGTAATTGGTACAAAAGGATGGATATTTCCCCATTGAGGGTCACTAAGAGGTAACATTTCTGAAGCTGCATTCAGTTTCATTGTACATGATCCTAATGGAATCATAGAATGATTTAAAGATAAATCTTTACGCTCTAGCTTTTTGATATACCTCATCAATTCGGTTTCAGAATGATAAGTGTTGAATACTTCGTTTGTTAAAAATTCGGTATTACGTTTTAGATTTTTACTAATAGTATCAGAATCAGCGATCTCAGAAATAGTTATTGTTTCTTTATTGGTAGCTGCAGCAAAAATAGAGACAATATTATTTAAGTCTTCGATTGTAGTTGCTTCGTTTACTGAAATTGAAATCGTATCTGTATCTGGATAGTAGAAATTTACTTCTTGTTTTTCTGCTATTTTCTGTATTGTATTCGCATCTCCTTTGATACGTATGGTATCAAAATAAGTAGTGTTCAATTGTTCAAATCCTAAAGACTCTAACGCAGAGCTTAATGTGCGTGCTGATCTGTTTACTTTAGATGCTATATAAGATAAACCTTTTGATCCATGATATACACTATACATTCCTGCCATAACAGCAAGAAGTACTTGTGCTGTACATATATTAGAAGTTGCTTTATCTCTTTTAATATGTTGTTCTCTGGTTTGTAATGCCATTCGTAAAGCACGATCCCCGTTTAAATCTTGGGTAACCCCTATAATTCTACCAGGGATATTTCTTTTATATGTTTCTCGTGTAGCAAAATATGCTGCATGCGGTCCACCATATCCTAATGGGATTCCAAAACGCTGTGTAGTACCTACTACTACGTCTGCGTCAAAACTGCCAGGAGATTTTAATGATACTAAGCTTAGAATATCTGCAGCTACTGCTACTTTGATTTCGGCTTGATGTGCTTTTTCTACAAAATCAGCATAATCATATACTTGTCCTGATTTACCTGGATATTGTACTATAGCACCATAAAACTCTGAAGAAAAATCAAATTGTTGATGATCCCCTACTACTAATTGAATATTAAGTGGAATAGCTCTAGTTTCTAATAAAGAAAGGGTCTGAGGTAATATTTCTTCAGAAACAAAAAACTTAGCGACCTTATTTTTTTTCTGATCTCTTGATCGTACTGCATATAGCATTGTCATCGCTTCTGCAGCAGCTGTGCTCTCATCTAATAAAGAGGCATTTGCTAATTCCATACCAGTAAGGTCACAAACCATCGTTTGATAATTTAATAACGCTTCTAACCGACCTTGTGCAATTTCTGCTTGATATGGAGTGTATGCGGTATACCATCCTGGGTTTTCTAGAATATTACGCTGAATAACTGCGGGTAAACAGGCTTCATGATATCCTAATCCTATATATGTTTTGAATACTCGATTTTTTGCGGAAAGCTTTTGCATATGAGCTGAGTATTCTTGCTCACTCATAGCAGGAGCAAGATTCAATGGCTTTTTTAGAAGTATGTCATCAGGAACAGTTTCATAAATTAATTGATCTATAGAATCTGCCTTAATTGTGTTTAACATATTGTCAAGATCCTTTGTTGATGGACCAATATGACGTAGTTTAAAAGAATCAGTTTTCATAGCGAAAAAACAGTTGAAATTGAGACGGCAAAAATACATATTTAATTACTAAGTTTTCTTGATTAACTGCTATGAGAAGGGTAAGTTTTTAACCAAATCTCAGTTTTATTAACATATAACCCTAAATTTGCAACGTGGAAACCTTCAAAAGTGTATTTAGATTTTATATTAATAGTAGTATCCATGTTGCTTTAGCGATATGTGCTTTAGTACAAGTTACTTTTATGAAGTATCAGCTATTTGATGGGTATACCCTTCTTACTTTTATTTTTTTTGGCGCTATTACTGCTTATAATTTTGTAAAATACTCTAAGGTGTCAAAACTTTACCATAAGAGATTGACTCGATCTATGAAGAGTATTAGTGTATTAACTATTATTAGCGGCTTATTATTTGTCTATTATGCTGCTTTTAAAATACCAATTAATACATTATTGAGTATGGTTCCATTTATAGTACTTACAGTGTTGTATGTTATGCCAGTTTTTCCGAATAAAAAAAATTTGAGAAGTCTAGCTGGAGTTAAAATATTCATTATAGGAGTTGCTTGGTCAGGAATAACAGTGCTAGTTCCTTTAGTACATTCAGGAAAAGTTCTTGATTTAGATTTTTTTATAGAAATGATTCAAAGATTTTTGTTTATTGTAGTGATGATGTTACCTTTTGAGGTTAGAGATCTTCAGTATGATGCTGAGGCATTAGAGACAATTCCACAAAAAATAGGAGTAACTAAAACAAAAGTTTTTGGTAGTGTTTTGTTGGTTATTTTTTTAGTATTGATAGCTTTAAAAGGACAGCTCATTTCTTCTATAGAAATTCTAAGCACAATACTAGTTACTACAATCAGTTTGTTTTTTTTATGGGGAACAGAGAAAAAACAATCCGAGTATTATTGTTCTTTTTATGTAGAGAGTATACCTATATTATGGTTGGTTATACTTATTATTTTGCAAGATCTACTTAGTTAGTTTTTCTTGTAAATTTCGTTTCATTAATTCTTTATCACAGGAGTTGATAGTATTACTCTTATAAGTATTAATAGCTTTTGTAAGCTTTATATTTCTTACAGAATATGCTCGCGTAGCTTTACAATACACTATCCGCATATTGAGTTTTATGATTTCCAGTAAAGAAGCCTCTCCATATTGAACTTTATCACAAATATGTTTTGCTTCTTTACTAGATACATACAGATTACTTGTAGATTTCATTATATTTAGTACAGTGATTCTTTAGTATTGAAGTCTTATGACTTAAAATAGCGTTTAATAATCATTCTTGTTCTGATATTTTTTGATGTAAACGTTCTTTCATTAATTCTTTATCAGATTTATTGATACTGATAACTTTAGGATCTTTAACTAATTTTGTTAATTTCGTATTATTTATAGAATATTTTCTACATGCTTTACAATATATCAGATGTAAATTAAGTTTTACTTTTTCCCAAAAAGTAGCTTCTTTATACTGATTTTTATCACAAAAGTGATTTGCATCTGAACAATCGACAAAAATTCCTTTTTTCTTACTCATTTTTTCTAAAACCAATTTTTTTCTAAACACTCAGACATTGCTGTACGTGCTCTATGGATGATAACCCATAGGTTAGACGCAGTAATATCAAATTCATTACAGATTGCTTCTGTGTCGAAACCTTGTATTGTTTTCATTTTAAAAATAATAGCTTGTTTTTTGGGGAGTTTTCCCATGCAATTATGTATCGCCAGACCTAGTTCTCTATTTTCTATATCACTCTCGGCATTACTATCAAAAGGATCGGCCACGCGTTCTTCTAACCAATCGCCTTCAGTTTCAGAATCAGTAGCATATTTTATTCTTACTTCTGCTTTGCCTTTATTACTATTAATTTTGCGATAGTGATCAATAATTTTTCTTTTTAGAATAGAAATAAGCCAAGTCCGCTCACTGGCTTCTCCTTTGAAATTTTTCATGGATTTAAGTCCTGCAAAGAATGTTTCTTGCACTAAATCTTGTGCAATTTCTTTATCATCAACTCTTACAATGGTATAGTTAAATAGATAATCACTGTACTTATCCACCCATAAATTTGGGTCTATGGTATTTGTTGACATGGTTTTTCTATTATTAGTTCACCAAAAATAGGATAAAAAGTTGAATCTAATAAGAGCTTTACAGAAAGAATACTTTATAGGGGTATTTGTTGAATCTATTATTATTACTATTATTTAAAGTGTTTTTTTTATTAAATTTTTGTTTTCTAGATATAATTGTATCGCTTGATTGCGTAAGACAAGAAATTTAGTAAGATGTTTTTTTAGAACTATTTCATTAAACAGTTTACCTAAAACCCCATGAGGTACTTCGTATACTAACTTATCTATCATCTCAGTACCATATGATATCGTATTAAAGATATGCTGATGATTAAAGGTTTTAAAATAACCTCTAATCATTTCATCAGTAAATGTATTTGGATATTTATATCTAGATATTAAACTTTGATGCGTAAGATACATTCCAAAATGTTTTCCTCTCCAAGTAACAGTTTCTCCTAATTTTATTAATCCCGAAGTTTTTCCTGCGATGGCTTTTTCTTTAGTTTTTTTAGCTGAGGTGATATGGAAATCAATATTTCTTGATATATTAAATACTTCTTCTACAGGAGATTTTATAAGAGTTTTAAGATGTATAGTCGTCATAGGTATCTAATTAGTAAGGTTCTGTAAGGCACAATCTAGGTTAGGGTGCATGAATTTAAAACCATTGTTTTCTAATTTTTTTGGGATTACATTTCTGCTTTTAAGAATGAGTTCGGGTTCTGTTCTAATAATTTCTGCGCCAAGTTTTAGTAATGGTTTTGATAAAGGGATACCAAAAGGAGATTTTATAACCTTTCGGAGTGTTTTCATAAACATTGCATTTGTAATCGGTTTAGGAGAAACAATGTTTATTACTCCTTTAATCTGTGTGTTGTTTATGATAAACTCTAGACTTCTTGCAAAATCGGTTTGATGTATCCAGCTTATTCTTTGATTTCCATTACCTTGTTTACCACCAAAACCAAGTTTGGTTAATTGTAGTATTGGTTGTAAAGCCCCTCCGTTTTTACCTAAAACGATTGATGTTCTTAGGGCAATCTTTCTCGTTTTTGGTGTTTGTTGTTTAAAAAATATTTTTTCCCATAAAATGGCAACTTTTACAGAAAATCCAGTACCTATTTCTCCATTTGTCTCATCCATTTCTTTGTCTATAGAATGGCGATAAATTGTAGCAGTAGAGGAGTTAATCCAAATTTTTGGAGGGTTTTTACACCTGCCTATTGCTTCTCCTAGAATAGCTGTAGATTGTACTCTAGAGTTTAGGATTAGATCTTTATTCTTTTTGGTATACTTACAATCTACTGATCTACCACTCATATTAATAAGGATATCAGCATCATCTAACTCTTTAGTCCAATCTCCTAGAGTTTTTGCATCCCAATGAATGAATTGAATATTGTTTTCTATTCTGCTTTTTCCGCGAGTTAGAACAGTAATTGTATCTACTTTTGATTGAAAATATTCTATAAGTATTTTCCCTAAAAAGCCTGTTCCTGATGCTATTATCATTTTTTTCATTAGAATTGTTTTTTTTCAGCGGTTATTAAATAATATCCAAAATTATTGATGTGTAGCCCTGATAATAAAGCAAATAAAGATCCTTTTAAGTTTTTCCAACTTTGAGGTTTTAGGAATTCTTTTCTAAAAAGCTTTTTTAGTATAAACCCAGTAATAGCAAAAGGTACATGAAGTACAGAAGGAGCTACTCTGTATGATATATCTTCTACAATGATATTTTTAAAACCTATTTGCTCTAACCTATTTTTCACGGAGTGTATGTTTCCTAAGCCTTCGAGACTCCAGCCTTTACAAAGTTGCTCATAGCAATAATTACTACCAAGACATAATTGTTCTTCATCCTTTTTTAGAAAAGCATCAGCTATAACTAGTTTAGAATTTGGTTTTAGAATACGATATGCTTCTTGGAAGGCTTCTTTACTATGTCCAGAATGACAAAAACTCTCTATAGCATATGCTCCATTAATACTATTCGTTTTAAAAGAGGTAGAGGTGTAGTCTTCTTCTAAGATTAATCCTTTTTTATCCTTTAATTTTTTATTACCCTCATGGACCTGAAAAGAAGATAATGTAACTCCTATAATATGGAGCAATGGATATTTTTTTAACCCATACCGTATAGTTCCTCCAATACCGCATCCAAGATCAGCTATGAGTGAATTTTGATTAGAAACTTGTAATCGATTATAAACCTGCTTATTCATCTCATTAAGCATAGAGTCTCTTCTGAAAACACTAGTTTTAAAAGGGGTGTAATACCCGAAATGCATGTTTAAATCCTTACTCCAAAATTCATAATCCTCTGTAGCTTCATCATAGAACCTAGTAATATTTTCTTTCGAAGCAACTTCTTTTAGTTTCTCTGTTATAGTGAATGTACTCATAGTATTTTGGGTTTAATTATTATTGAAAAAGCCAATGCAATTATAGATTAGTAATAAAGAGTATACAATTGCAAAAAGTACAAATAAGCAGTTCATGAAATAACTACCGATTTTGAATAGTTGTTTTTTTGGGATTTCATACATTGGGTAATAAGCTATTTGGGTTGCAACTTTTCCTATCCAGTATGCAGCAATTAAACCTGTTATAGCAATGGCTAATAAAGATTGTTCTTTGAGATTTTGATACAGTAAAATGGCAATTAGACCAAATGAAAAATTTAGACCTTGAATGTATCTTCCATATGTTTTTGCGATTTCTTGATTTAGAGGTTTTAGCTTTTTTACATCGGTATACCAGTCAAATACTTTATGTCTGATATATGGATATATTAATGCAGTGAATATTTGACCGATTCCTGCAATGATAATTAGCCAATTCGGAATATTTAATTTCATATTTCTTTATTTTAAAAGTTTCAGAAAAAATTGAAACTATATTTTGAAAAAAAACAAAGAGATTTCCTCCTTGTTTTTTTAGTTGTTATTTTATTTAATCAGTTTTAGTAATGTTTTTGTAAACCAATTATGATCGTGTGTAGCAATTTTATTCATCATGGTGTCTAAGTTGCTAGCCATTTCATGTAATGCCTTGGTTTGTTTTATAAGCTCTGTAGTTTTAGAAGTTCCATCTTGCTGCATATTCGAAACATCTTTTAAGATTTTAATGGTAGGTTTTAGTTCTCTCCTGCTTCTTTCTTTAGCAATTTGTTTTGTTAATTCTTGTATATCCTTTTCGGAAGTGAAATATTCTTTTCGTTCTCCCATTATATTTTCTTTAAAAACGATTCCCCAATCCATTAATTGACGGAGGTTCATGCTGGTGTTTCCTCTAGAAATTTGCAATTGTTCCATAATATCTTCCATGGATAGAGGTTCTGGAGATATTAGGAGTAGCGCATGAATTTGCGCCATTGTTTTGTTAATTCCCCATAGAGATCCCAAAGACCCCCATGTAGAAATAAATTTGTTTTTTGCTTCATCATAATTCATAGTACAAATATATTAAAAATTTTAAACTTTCAGTATTTTTTGAAAGTTTAAATACTTTTTTGCTCATTATTTTATTTAAAAGAATAGTAAAAAGATGCTACATTGAATAAACAATCGTTTGAAGTTGTCTTTTTATAAATGACTTATTATAAATTGTTTAGATAGCCTATTGAGATGTACTAAATTATGTTTGAGACATATATATAGTTACTTAGGACACCTATATATTACTTAAATATGTTTTTTTTGATAGTTTCGTTTACTGAAACACAAAAAAATGACTTATGAAACTTAAAACTTTATATAAGGGTGTTGACTATACCTTTATATTATCTCTCATGACTTGTTGTATCAAATCTTCGAATAGAAAGAAGTTTAGTTTAGTGATAAGATATAAATGAGTTAAAAAAAGGTATTGATTTCCTGATAAAATATTTTAGAAGAACTAAAGTAAACTGTTTTTCTACAAGTTACTTCATTTTACTATTGATTCCACCTCTAAAATGTGAGTTTTTGCTTTGAAATCAGCACTATTCTTAGTGAGTTCAGTATATGGAATTTACAAAAGTTTAGTTTGCCTTATTAAATGATAACTTCTGAAATATTTCAATTATTTAATGTATTAATCATACTTAAGTAACACTTACGGATTTACCATTACTATTCTACAGTTAAACGTCTTTTTTGTTTGTTTAATATTCAGTACATTAAAACACACAACACAAATATATAAACTCAACAAATTTTAACTAAAAATGAAAAAATTAAATCGATTTATTTTTGCGGGGCTATTGAGCGTAGTTACATCTTGTATTTATGCACAAGAAAAATCAAAAATGTTTTATGCAACTATGGATACTCAGGATGCATTACATTTAAAAGAAAACCATCCTGATGATGTGAAGATTATTAAATCCGTTAATGATTATACAGCGGTAATGCTAAACCATCATTCTGCAGAAGAATTACACCATACAGGGCTAAGGCATGGTCCAGGGTACTTTTATGAAACATCTAGAGAAGATGCTATAAATGCAATAAAACAGGTTAATTCTGTTCAGCAATTAAAAAGTAAATCACTAGCAAAAATGGCGGTTGCTTTTGAGATTACCCAAGATCAATTAGTAAAGCAAAGTTTAGATCTTGTAAATAATACTAACATTGATAAGCAAATTAAGGAGCTGGAGAGTTATGGGACTCGTTATCATACTAAAAGTAGTGCGGCAAAAGCTTCTAGAGATTTAAAAACAAAGTGGGAAAATCTAGCAGGTAATCGTAGTGATGTATCAGTTAGATTAGTAAATCATTCAGGAACTTCTATGCCGTCTGTAGTTATGACTGTTACAGGAACAGAAAAACCAGATGAATATGTAGTGTTAGGAGGGCATTTAGATTCGACATCTAGAGAAGGGCAGGATAATGCTCCTGGAGCAGATGATAATGCCTCTGGTATAGCAACGATAACTGAAGTTGCTAGAGTGCTATTTAGTATGAACTTTAAACCTAAGAGAACTGTAGAATTTATGGCATTCGCAGCAGAAGAAATTGGTTTAGTTGGATCTAAAGAAATAGCAAGAGATTATAAAAATCGAAATGTTAATATAGTTAGTTATATGCAATTGGATATGACAAACTATAAAGGGTCTACAGAAGATGTTTTTATTACTACAGACTCATATAATAGTACTTCATTAAATAACTTTCTTAGAAAATTAATGGATCATTATAATGCTTCTGGTAAGCATAAAATTACGTATAATAATTCTGCTTGCAATTATGGTTGCTCAGATCATCACAGTTTTGCACAGCAAGGATATGAGACAGCTTTTCCTATTGAAGCAAAGTTTAGCGAGTCTAATCCTAATATCCATACTTCTAGAGATACATCATCAAGATTTCCTACTTCTAATTCTACCCATGCAGCTAAGTTTGCAAAATTAGCCTTGGAGTACTTAATAGAGATTTCTAATGGAGTTTCAGGAGGAGATCCAACCCCGACAACTTACTGCGCTTCTAATGGTCAAAATACATCTGATGAATATATTAGTAAAGTTGCCTTAGGAACTATTAATAAAACATCTGTTGCAGGAAGTGGAGGATATAGTGATTTTACAGCAGAGTCTACTAATTTATCTACAGGTAACAATACGATTACTGTTACACCAAAGTGGACAGGAACGACTTATAATGAAGGATATGCCGTATGGATTGATTATAATCAAGATAATGATTTTTTGGATTCAGGAGAATTAGTATGGAGTAAAGGGGCTTCTAAGACAACACCGGCAAGTGGTAGTTTTACAGTACCCTCTGGAGCTAAATCCGGAAAAACAAGAATGCGTGTTTCTATGAAATATAATGGTATTCCTACTGCTTGCGAGTCTTTTGAATATGGAGAGGTAGAAGATTATAGTGTTGTTATTGGTGATGGAGGAAATGGAGGAGATACTCAGGCTCCTTCGGTTCCAACAGGAGTATCAGCTTCTAATATTACAGAAACAACATTAACAGTATCATGGACAGCAGCTACAGATAATGTAGGAGTAACTGAGTACGATGTATATCAAGGTGCTACTAAAATTACTTCTGTAACAAGAACTACAGCAAATGTTACTGGATTAACTGCTAGTACAACATATCAGTTTAGTGTTAAGGCTAAAGATGCTGCAGGAAATGTGTCTGATGCTAGTGCTGTTGTAAGTGTTACAACTACAGGAAGTTCTGATCCTTGTGCTGGTGTAGCTCCTTATGATGGTACTAAGACATACCAGGTGGGTGATCGTGTAACATATAGAGGTAGATTATATGAAAGAATAAGTGGCGATTGGAAACTGATTGGATCTTGTGGCGGTTTTGCAAGAAGTACTTCTTTAGAAAAGACATTAGTAGACGATACACTATTGTTTGAATTTTATCCTAATCCTGTTGCTGGAGACTATGTAAATGTCACTATCAATAATAATTTATGGAAAACAGGTAGTATACTAATTATAGATATAAAAGGAAATATAGTACAAGAGGTTAAACTTAAAAATAAGGAAACTCAGATAAATATTTCGAAGTTTTCTACAGGTACATACTTCCTGACGCTTTTTAATGGATCAAAAAGTTATGCAAAACAGATGGTTATAAAATAAAATAATGAGTTGTTATTTTATATAATTAAGCGTAGTCGATATATGTCGACTACGCTTTTTATATATAATTTATTTCTAGGGGTTATTTTATCAATCCTGCTCTTTTTAATAACGCTTCAGGTTTAGGTTCTTGACCTCTAAAACGTTTGTAAAGAATCATTGGATTTTCTGTACCTCCTTTTGCTAATACATGTTCTTTAAACTTTGCTGCGATTTCAGGATTAAAAATTCCATTTTCTTTAAAATATTCAAAAGCATCTGCATCTAATACCTCAGCCCATTTGTATGAGTAATATCCTGCAGAATATCCTCCCTGAAAAATATGAGAAAAAGCGGTACTCATACAATTTTCCTTTACATTAGGGTATAGAGAAGTTGTCGAAAAAACTTTTTCTTCATATTCCTTTACATTCTTAATGGTACTTGGATCTTTTGAATGCCATGCCATATCGAGTAATCCAAAACTTAATTGACGTAATGTTGCCATACCTTCCATAAAAGTCGAAGACTCTTTGATTTTTTTAACTAATTCCATAGGGATTATTTCTTCTGTTTCATAGTGTTTGGCAAAAAGCTCTAAAGCTTCTTTTTCATAACACCAGTTTTCTAGTACCTGACTAGGTAATTCTACAAAATCCCAGTATACATTAGTACCTGATAAGCTTGGATATGTCGTATTTGCTAGCATACCATGTAATGCATGACCAAATTCATGGAATAGAGTAGTAACCTCATTAAAGGTTAATAATGATGGTTTGCTAGGAGTGGGTTTTGTAAAGTTGCATACGATAGAAACGTGTGGTCTTATATTTTTATCACTTTTTATCATTTGTGATTTATAAGAAGTCATCCATGCTCCATTACGTTTTCCTGACCTAGGGTGAAAATCAGCATAAAATAAAGAGACGAAATTATTTTCAAGATTTGTGACACGATATGTTTTTACTTCTGCATGATATTTATCTACGGTATCTATTTCTTCAAACTGAAGTCCAAATAATTTTGTGGCAATAGTAAAGACTCCATTAATTACATTTTCTAATTTAAAGTATGGTTTCAATTTTTCATCATCTAAATCAAAGCGTTTTTGCTTCAATTTTTCAGAATAATAAGCTCCATCCCATTTTTGAAGTCGATCAATTCCGTCTAGTTCTTTGGCAAAAGCCTCTAGTTCTTTAAATTCTTTCTCAGCTGCAGGTTTTGCTTTTTCTAGGATTTCATTCAGAAAAGAGAATACTCTATCAGGAGTTTCTGCCATTCGTTCTTCGAGAATATAATCTGCATGAGAAGAGTATCCTAATAATAGTGCACGTTGATGTCTAAGGTTTGCGATTTTTAATACAATCTCTTGATTGTCTAAATCATTATCATGAAAACCTTTGGCTCCAAAGGCAAGAGATATTTTTTTGCGTAACTCGCGATTATCAGCATAAGTAATAAATGGGATATAGCTAGGATAATCTAGAGTTATTAACCATCCTTCTTTGTTTTTAGCTTTTGCCATAGCTTTTGCTGCTTCTTTTGCACCTTCTGGTAAACCTGTTAGGTCTGATTCATTAGTAAGCAACATTTCGAACTTATTTGTTTCTGCCAATATATTTTCACCAAATTTTAGACTTAATGTAGAAAGCTCGGTATCTATTTTTCTGAGTTTTTCTTTTTCTTTTTCCGGAAGATTTGCACCATTTCTAGAAAAAGAACGATATCTTTTTTCTACAAGCCTAAATTGTTCAGGAGTTAGCATTAAAGATTCTCTTTGTTGGTAAACTACTTCAATTCGTTTAAATAAATCTAAATTAAGTGCTATGTCATTGCTGAATTCTGAGAGCAGAGGAGATACTTCTTGTGCTATTTTTTGAATTTCATCAGTAGTCTCTGCACTATTTAGATTAAAAAATACACTGGTTATTCTATCTAATAATTCTCCAGAATAATCCAAAGCCTCTATAGTATTAGAGAATGTAGGTGGCTCATTATTAGAAGTTATAGTATTTACTTCTTGTTTTGCAATTGCTATACCGTTTTTTATTGCTGGTAAAAAATGATCTGATGTTATTTTAGAAAACGGAGCTATGTCGAATGGTTTTAATAATGGATTGGTAATCATAGTAATGATAATTTCTTTTGATATTAATTATTTCTTGATCTTATATCGAAAAAAATAGCTTTTCATCGAAAAATGCTTATGAGTTATATGAAATTTTGACTAAACTAAATTTTATACTGATAGATTTGATCAGGTTTATTAGTATGGTCTAGTGTTAGTATCGTCGATTATTTTTATTAGGGGTATGAATATTAATAATCGTTCTAATACAATGACCAAATATATTGAAAGAGCTACAATTATTGTAGCTCTTTTTCTTTCTATTTTTGATTTCTACATTGTTTTTAGTTGTTATTTCGTGTTTTTTCACCTACTTCAATACTGAAAAAATAAGAATAATTGGTTTTTTTGTGTTTTTTGACGAGTATATATGCTTTTTGTCGAAATGTGGAATATTTTAACATTACTTTTTTTGTGTAACAAAAGTAAGGTTTTACCTTTGTTTCAGGTTTTAAGAGTAATGGTCTTATATTGAATTTTTTTGTGTAATATATTTAAGTTGGTTAATAAATATTGTTATATTCTTTTATAAGACCTGATATTCAAAAGAGTCACTGAGGAGTGGCTCTTTTTTTTTGATATCATTTTATTTCTTCAACTATTAATTTATTGCCAGAAACTACTATACTATAAATACATTTTGATCTACAATTGAGTAGGAATAGTTTTATAACGCTTTATCTCTAATTGCTATAATACAATATCTTTAGAAAGATATATCTCATAGAAAATGTCCCTAAAGTTATTGATTATAGATATATAAATGATTATAAAATCTTGAAAAAATAAAAACTTATTTTATTCTATTGTAAATTACAACCTACTTCGGAATGACAACGATGTGATATTGTTTTTACCGTCATTGTCATTCCGAAATAGGTTAGAATTCATTTAAAGCTTTATGAGATTCTATTGAATAGTCTGAATCAAATATTTGAGATCCACATAAAAAAGGAGGAGAGAACTGCTATTTTTGTTTTTAAAAATGGTTGTGGCTATCTTTTAATTTGTTTAGCTCCTTCAATAACCTTTTGTTTTAAGCCTTCTTTATACATTATAATTTTATCCAAAACTAATGTATCATTAGTACCTATAATCTGTGCTGCTAAAATACCTGCATTTAATGCGCCATCTAAGGCTACCGTTGCCACGGGTACTCCACCAGGCATCTGTAGAATAGATAAAACAGAATCCCATCCATCTATAGAATTACGGGATTTAACAGGTACACCTATTACTGGTAGAGGAGATAGAGAGGCTATCATGCCAGGAAGATGTGCAGCGCCGCCAGCTCCTGCAATAATAACGTTTATCCCTCTACTATGAGCATTTTTACCATAATCAAACAATTTATCTGGTGTACGGTGCGCTGAGACAATATCAACTTCTACTTCTATATCAAAACTTTGTAATATTTCTATAGCTTTTTCCATTATTGGCATATCGCTAGTACTGCCCATTATTACCCCTACTTTACTCATTGTGTTATATATTGTTATTGTTTTTTAATATTTTTTTTAAAGTAAATATGCTTTTTTATCAAACCTCAAACTCAGTTCTTTATTTGCTAATCACTTGTATTGTGGTTTTTACTTTTTCAGCAATTTTCCTTGCTTCATCAATATTTTCGTGTATTATGGTAACATGCCCCATTTTTCTATAGGGTCTTGTTTGTTTTTTACCATAAATATGAGGGGTTACACCTCTCATTTTCATAATATCTTCGATGTTTTTATATACTACATCACCTGTATGTCCTTCTTCTCCTACCAAATTTACCATAACCCCACTAGTTTTACTTTCTGTAGATCCTAGGGGTAAATCTAGAATGGCTCTTATGTGTTGCTCAAATTGATTAGTGTAACTGGCTTCTATGCTATAATGTCCACTATTATGAGGTCTCGGAGAAACTTCGTTTACAAGAATGTCATCATCTTGTGTTTGAAACATTTCTATTGCCAGTATACCAACATGTTCAAAAACTTTAGACACTTTTTCGGCAATCTGTATGGCTTTTTTAGCAATAGTAGTGTCAATTCTTGCTGGGCAAATTACATATTCTACCTGATTAGCTTCTGGATGAAATTCCATTTCTACAACAGGATATGTTCTAATTTCTCCACTAGGATTACGAACGACAATTACGGCTAATTCATTTTTAAAATCAACTAAACTTTCTGCAATACACTCTGTATCGGGTAGTTTTGCTAAATCAGCACCTGATTTGACAATAGATACTCCCTTACCGTCATATCCTCCTTGGGTACTTTTCCATACAAAAGGAAGTTTGATTTTATTACTAGTGATACCCTCAGTAAGGTGTGCTTTATTTGAAAAACGAGTAAATTCTGCAGTAGGAATTTTATTGTCTTTGTAAAAAAGTTTTTGAATTCCTTTATTTTGTATTTTTTCTAGAGTCTTGTAGCTTGGATATACTTTCTTGCCTTCTTTTTCTAATTGTGCTAATGCTTTTAGGTTAACGGACTCTATTTCGAAGGTAAGTATGTCTACTTTTTTTCCAAAATTGTAAACAGTATCATAATCCAATAGATTACCTTGTTGAAAATGATCACACGCTATTTTACACGGAGCATCCTGGCTAGGATCAAGAACATATGTTTTAATGTCATACTTTCGGGTTTCATATAACATCATTTTGCCTAATTGACCGCCTCCTAGTATTCCTAGTTTAAAGTTTGATGAGAAAAAATTTATCATTATGGGGTTTTCAGAATTTGTCTTAAAAATGCAAAAATAATTTTTTCAAAAAGAATAACCATAATAATGTATGGTAAATACAAAAGTATAGCTATTATAAGTGTTATTTTTTTATAATCTTGTTTTTGTATTTTAAAATATTGATAGCATTCAAGATAAGAACCGTTTATGTTGTTTTTGTAATTCTTAGTTATGCTCATTTCTAATTACTATCTTTGCGGCTTCAAATTTAAAAAATCAAACTAAAGCAGGTGCAAAATAAAACTATAAGACTGCATGATTTACAGTTTACTCCTTTTATTAATGAAGGAAAAATAATAACAGCAATAGATCAAATAGCGAATAGGCTAAATAAAGATCTAGCTGATAAAAACCCTTTGTTTATTGGGGTGTTAAATGGAGCATTTATGTTTGCTTCAGAAGTTTTGAAACGCTTTGATTATGATTGTGAGGTTAGTTTTGTGAAACTAGCCTCTTATAAAGGTACAGAAACTACAGGCGAGGTTAAAGAACTGATAGGAGTAGATAGAGAATTATCTGGGAGAACAGTAGTTGTTTTAGAGGATATAGTAGATACAGGTAATACTGTAGAGATATTAGAAAAAATAATCCTTAAAAAAGGATGTTCATCATTTAAAATAGCAACCTTATTTTATAAGCCTGAAGTATATACTAAAGAAATACATATAGATTATATAGGAATCGAAATTCCAAATACTTTTATTGTTGGATATGGACTTGATTATAATGGATTGGGGCGTAATCTTACAGAGGTTTATCAATTAAAATTAGACAACATGACAAATTTAGTGTTATTCGGACCTCCAGGGGCAGGAAAAGGAACACAAGCAGAAGTTTTAAAACAAAAATATGATCTGGTACATATTTCTACAGGAGACGTGTTTAGATACAATATGAAAAATGCTACAGAGCTAGGCACTTTAGCAAAATCATATATTGATAAAGGGCAATTAGTACCTGATGAAGTGACAATTAATATGCTTAATGCAGAAGTTGATAAAAATCCAAATGCGAAAGGATTTATTTTTGATGGATTCCCTAGAACAGAAACTCAGGCAGATTCGCTTGCAAAATTATTAGCGTCTAAAGGTGCGGGAATAAGTGCAATGGTTGCGCTAGAAGTTGAAGATGAGGTATTAGTACAACGATTATTAGAAAGAGGAAAAACATCAGGTAGACCTGATGATGCAGAAGAAGTAGTGATACGCAATCGAATTAAAGTATATTATGATGAAACTGCGATCTTGAAAAATTATTATCAAAAACAAGATAAATATTTTGGAGTTGATGGAGTAGGAGAGATCGATGATATTACAGAAAGATTAAGTAATGTTATAGATAAATTATAGTGTTGCGATATACTAGCTAATATATTATAGTAGACGTTAAATTGGAAAAAGTCGAGGTCTTTACCGAGATATTAGGAACTGAATTATGACGGAAGGAAATTTTGTAGATTATGTGAAGTTACATATAACTTCAGGAAATGGTGGTAAAGGGTCTGTACACCTGCATCGTGAGAAGTATATTACTAAAGGAGGTCCTGATGGAGGTGATGGAGGTCGTGGTGGTCATGTCGTACTACGTGGTAATTCTAATATGTGGACATTACACCATCTTAAGTTTAAGCGTCACTTAAGAGCAGGACATGGAGGGCATGGTAGTAAGAGTAGAAGTACAGGAGCTGATGGAGAAGATATTTTTGTAGATGTGCCTTTGGGAACAGTTATTAGAGATACCGAAACTCAAAATATTATCCATGAAATTACAGAAGAAGGGCAGGAATATATAGCTGCAGAAGGCGGTATGGGTGGTAGAGGAAATTGGCATTTTAAAAGCCCAACAAATCAGACCCCTCGTTATGCTCAGCCCGGAATAGAAGGTCAAGAGCATGATATTACATTAGAACTTAAGATATTAGCAGATGTAGGATTAGTGGGTTTTCCTAATGCAGGGAAATCGACTTTACTATCGGTTATTACTTCTGCAAAACCAAAGATTGCAGATTATGAATTTACAACTTTAAAGCCAAATCTAGGTATTGTAGAATATCGAGATTTTCAAACCTTTGTAATAGCAGATATTCCTGGGATTATAGAAGGTGCAGCGGAAGGAAAAGGAATAGGGCACCGTTTTTTAAGACATATAGAACGAAATTCTACATTGTTATTTTTAGTGCCAGCAGATGCTACCGATATTAGCGAACAGTATGAAATCCTTTTAGATGAATTAAGACGTTATAATCCTGATTTATTAGATAAGGAGCGGCTTATTGCAATCTCTAAATGTGATATGTTAGACAATGAACTACAAGAAGAATTAAAAGAAGAGTTAGATAAACAATTAAATATACCTTATATATTTATTTCTTCTGTAGCTCAGCAAGGCTTACAAGAATTGAAAGATAAACTTTGGCAAATGTTAAACGCTTAATTATAATATTTGTACAATTTTTTAAGAATCCATTATAATAACTAAGAGCATTTCTTTATGTTATTATGGTGGATTTTTAAATATAATCTTTATTTTAATTTATAGTATATCCATTAAGATAAAAAAGTAATCTCTGAGATAAAGTTTTTTTTAGAATCTTTATGGGTAGAGGAATTTTTAATAAGAAACAGGTATGATAAACATATCAATTGTTTGTGCCTTTTCTTGTCTCAGGTCAATACAATAGAGATGTAGTATTAGTCTAATTAAATAATCTTTTAACCATTACATTATCATTATCTGTATCTACGAATGATAGATGAAAGATTAAAGAAACATCTACTTTAGAATTACTTTGGTTTTATTATATAATTTTTTATTTTCTGACTGTTTTTTATTTATTCCTGAGAAGGAATAGGAGTCAGTAATGTAGCTCTCCCTATTCTGTTCCATGTATTAATGCAGCATATTGCCATAATGATATCTGCTACTTTATTTTTTCCAAATAGTTGTATAGCAGTTAGATAAATTACGTCACTTAATCCATTTACAGAAATAGCGGTTATAGCTTCAGTCATTTCAAGAATTACTTCTTCTTCTTCTGAAAAAAAAGGAGATTCTCTCCAATACGGTAATGCATGTATACGATATTGTTTTTCTCCTTGCTTGATAGCTTCGCTAATATGCATTTGTAAGCAATATGCGCATCCGTTAATTTGCGATGCTCTAATCTGTATTAATAAAAACTCTAAATCTGATAAAGAACTTTTTTTAATATCTTCATATAGAGCTAGTAATGGCTTATATGCATCTGGATTAACATCACTAATGTTTATTCTATCTATTTCCATAAGTGTTTTAATTGGCTAAATTAAGGATATGTAATGACCAAAAAAATAACTTAGGTTAAGAAATGTACTATATTTTAGTAATATCGCCGAAGGATTTTAGTACGGTGAACTCATAGTATAAATGGTTTTATATAACTCTCTCATCGTTTTTTTTTTGAAAACGATGAGAATTATATTTTTAAAGCAAGAGTTCTTTATTTAATATGTACTCTAACTCCTTCAGAATGGCTAGAAAATTCTGGGGCATACATACTCTGTATAGTTGTAACACCATTAGAAAAATCTCCTTTGTTATTTATACGTAAATCATACTCGAATACATGTACTCCTTTTGGAAGATAGTCAAAAAAGAAATTTGTAGAGGCATCTTTAGTACTTTCATAATAGCCTAACCCATCTTGCCATTTATATTGTGATATAACATTTATTGGTTCGAATCCAGAAGCTCGCATATCTTTCATGTGTACAAACTCCATTGCACGATCTGATTTTAATTCTATACGTACTCGTACCAGATCCCCTAACTTTAGGTTTGTTGCGGCAGTAATTTCGGTAATTTTTTCACCTGTATCAGTATTTTTCTTTAAAAACAATTTTTTCTTTATGGCTAATGGTGTTGAAGCAGAAGTAATTTTATCAAGATCTTCAAAATATTGCCAGTATAATGCCCCCCAAGCAATTCCCTTTCCTTTTTTAGAAATTTTGGCGGTTGCCATATTGGGCTTAATTTTAAGACTATTCCAAGAAGTTTTAAAATACCCTGTTCCTGCTTCGACTTTTATATCTTGTATAGTGTTAGGGTCAATTTTTTGATTTCCTAATGTGATTTCTACCATATCAGTAATGGATATCCAGTCGCTGCCTTGTAATAATAAAGCATATACAGCATCAGAAGTAGCCTTGGTAGTCTTCCAGCGATTTGTTTGTTTGTTTTTTAATAACCAGATCTTCAGATTATCAACAATTTCTGTGCGTTTTGGTTCTGCTTCTATTTCAGAAAAAACTTCAATCATTAAGGATTGTGTTTCTATTGGAGCCTGATACCAGAACCAGCTAGGGCTATTTGATTTCCAATACATTCCTAATTCTTCGCTAGAGATACTTTGTTCATCTAATGATCGGATAATTTTGCTAGATGTATTGCTGTCATTATTTCTATGAGTTATAAGAGCTAGCATTCCTTGTGCATAGAGACTTTGTTTTAACCAATATTTTTTAGATTGCCCTAGATAATAGTTCCAAGCTTCATTAGTGTTTTTAGGTCTTTTTATATCCTTAAAAAAACTACGCATGTATAAATAATGTATCTGGGTATAGCTTAGATGGTTTTTATCAATATCGATCTTGTTTTTATCACAATAGCGTTTTAATTCTTCATACTCTTTTACAAACCTTGCATCAAGAAACCTAATCGCATTCTGTAGCATACTAGCGGTATCATTATCGTATTGTGTAACTCCTAATTTTTTTAGATGTCCGAATCCTGTGATGATGTATTGTGTGATGAATCTGTTTTCACGCCCTCCTTGAAACCAAGGAAATCCTCCTGATCCATATTGCATTTGTCTTAGCTTTTGTAAAGAAGATTGCGACTCATTGGTCATTTTATTAAGATCAAACAGTAATGCAATTCTCTTTTTTTGCTCTGTTTCACTCAGGGCATCACGTAGCCAAGGAGTTTCTTGTATGATAAGGGATTTTAGTTCTTGGTTTTTTTCGAGATTACTTAATAATGCATCACTGGATTTCCATTGTGTAAATACTTCCTGAATTCTCGGATTAATACTGGCGATATGACTAGCTAATGTATTGGCATAGTATCTGGAAAATGTTTGCTCTGCACAGTCATATGGATACTCCATAAGATAAGGTAGTGCTTGTACGGCATACCAAGCAGGATTAGAGGTCATCTCTAATGTAAGTTTGTGATGTTTTAAACTGTTAGACTTGTTATTCTTTAATTTATTTAGTGTAAATGTCTTTGTTTGATCAGAACGAATCCACATGGGTAAAGTTTCTGTAACGAGCATTCGATTGCTTAATACAGGGAGTATGTTTTGCTCTCCATCAGAGAAATTCCCTGCTTTGGCAATAATTTTATATTGTATAGCTTGTATAGTATCTGGTATTATTAGTTCCCAAGATACATTAGTATTACCTTTAGCAGTAACATTAAAATTCTGAAGAGCCATAGTATTATGCAGCTCTGAATCAATTGCTTTGTTAGTCAATGCATCAAATAATTGTAATTGGATACTACCATTAAGGTCTTTGGTTGCTAGATTTGCAATTTTGGAACTTAGTATAATCTTATCTCCTTCTCGTAAAAATCTTGGCGGATTAGGAAGAATCATTAGTTCTTTTTGCGTTACAGTTTCTAAAGTTGTAGTAGCAGCATTTAGTTTTTTAGTATGTGCTAAAAGTTGTAATTTCCATTTAGTTAATGCTTCGGGAGCAGTAAAGTTAAAGCTGATATTACCTTCTGCATCTGTGGTCAATTTAGGGAAGAAGAAAGCAGTTTCTTGTAAGTTTTTCCGAATTTTAACTCCATCTATAGAGCGGTTCTTTTTTGATGTTTTACTATCATTTTTTGCCTGATCTTTTTCTGAGGGGAGGTCTGCAATTTTATCTTCATTATCACTAATTTTTGCTTCATTCATTTCCATTTCATCAGACATAGCTGCTAGAGGGGCAGATTTGCTCATTGCCATAGCATGGGGCGAACCACTTTCTTGAGGTGCATACACTCTGTTTCGACCCCTAAAATAGTGTTGACCAAAATATAACCCAAACCAGTTTAGTTGATCGTAGCTTTGATTACTGGGATGATAATTAGAATTATTATTGTTTTGTGTTCTGAATGATTGTATTCCAAAACTTTGTTTTTTGTTTCGATGGTATTGTGTATAGTATATAGGGTGATTGATAGGAGAAAAATACCATTGATGAGGTTTAAATTGATCTAATGAAGCATCATACATGCTGGCTAGTAATTCTGTACTAACTTTATCACCTTTAGGACCTTTGATTATAAAACTCCAAGTTTCTTGCTGACCAGGTAATAGTTTATCTCTAAACGTTTTGGTTTCGATACTAAGTTCTGAGGGTTCATAAGGTACCGGAACTATAATAGAACCGTTCTGATGACTATTGTAATTTACATAACTATAATTGATAGAGAATCCTCCTAAATCTTCTTTTGTAACAGGAATTTTAATGGTTTTGCTGTTTTTAGAGAGTTTGATAAGACGTGTCTCTATAATGTTGCGATTTTTCTCAATATCTACTGTGATTGTAATGTCTTCTGATGCAGAGCTGAATTTTGCAATCACATCATCTCCAATTTGGTAGCTGTCTTTATTAATAGAAATTTCAAATAATTGTTGATCACTAATCATTTTATCATCGTGGCTATATAAAGTAGTATATTTTATATCTTTTACTTCTTGTCCAAATCGATCTTTGGTATATAGCTCAACAGTATATTTACCTGATTCCCATTTTTTAATATTACCTAGTGATAACTGTTGTGCTCCTTTTTCATTTTCTTTTATGTTAGAAGTAGAAAAAGGTTTGTTTAGTACTAATTTTCCTTTTTTCCATTGGCGGTAATCATGTTCGTTTTTAAACGCATCATTAGGAAACAGTTTTTTAAACTCATCTTCTTTAAATCCTTCATAATCGGGAGCTTTCCAAGGACGAATACGTATTGGTTTACTAGGAGCTTGTAGCTTATAGATTTTAATTATACCAGAAGCTGGTACGGGCTCATTATTTAGATTTAGAGTAGTTATAGAAAGAGAATGATCGTTTTTAGTTTTATCAATTTTAGTATTGATTATGATGTTAGCATCTAGAGTATGGTACCCTACATTAACTAGAGTTGTGGTACTTCTTGTTTCTCCATTGATATCTGTTACATCTGCCGTAATTTCGTAAGTGAAAGTTGGTGTGTTTTCTTTGGCAACACTAGCATCTGGGAGAGCTTTAAATGCTATGGTGTACGCTCCTTTTTTATCAGTTATAGTTTCTCCATGTGTTATTTCTTGTGGTTCTACTGTATGTCGAGGATACCAGTAGCACCATAGTGGATATTGAACTTTTCTATGTACTCGATATACTACTTTGGCATCTGTAATTGTACTCCCTGCGTATGCGGTTGCTATCCCTGTAAGTTGTATAGAGTCGTTAACTTTATATGTTTTGGTTATAGGATTAAACGTAGTCTCGAATTTAGGACGTTTATATTCCTCTACAGAGAATGATGTGCTATTATAGTTATGGGTTTCTATAGTGTATACTCCGGTAAGTCCAGATGCGGGTAATATAAATTCACCACTAAAAGACCCGTATTCATTAGTTTTAAAATTTAACGTTCTTATATCTTGTCCATTTACATCTTTGAGCGTAGCAAAAGTGTTTTGGTTTGATAATACAGTATGTTCTTTTTTATCTGTAGATGACATCATAATCCCTTTAAAAAAGACTGTTTGCCCTGGTCTGTAGATGCTACGATCTGTAAATAAAAAAGTAGTTTGTATTGTTGAGGTACTACTGCTTGGCGTGTGGGTTTGATTTATATAATACCCGTCAAACTCTGCCTTATCTTTTTCATGCGAAACAGTAATATTTACATCATAATAATAAGTATTTGTTTTTAGATGGGCTTGTCCTTTAGCATCTGTAGTCAGAGTTTTGTTTAATTTTTTACCATATCCATTTTGATTATTGGTGTTTAGATGTATTGTAGCATTAGCAATAGGAGTTCCATTAGTACGGTTTAGAACTTGAAAAATTGACTTTTCGGGAGTTATGTTTTCTAACAATGCTAGATTACTGACCTGTGTACTTCCATAAGAAAACATACTATCTTTAGAGAGTTCTTTTGATATTGTTCCTAATATCAGATAAGTATTATGTTCTAGTTTAGGTACTATTACCTCGGTAGTGTGTGTTTGATAATCATGTTCATTGCAGATTTCGGTTTCCCAAGAAGTGTATAATGGTAAAGATTTTAAGAATTTAATCTGATCTTCGGTTTTGTATAATTTGTTTAAGCTTTTTAGTTGCTTAGGGGTTATTTTTAAAGCTTTAAAATAGAGTTTGCTCAGGTTTTTATAGGTAATTAATAATCTTCCAGATGTTTGCATCGGAATGTATTTTTCTGTTTTAATATCTAAAGCAGAAAGAAGTAGTTGATTTTTTAATGCACTGCATTTATCGGCACCTCTAGAATCTGGGAATTCTTTAATAATTGCATCACATAATTCTATAGCTTCGTTTAGTTTCCAGCGATGAGTTTCATCTTTTTCAGGGATATATGTAGCTCCTTCATTTTTGTATAATGTAGCAATTTCATATGCATATAGCGCAGAAGTACTATGAGTAGGAAATTTCTTTTTTTCGGACGATAGACATTCTAATAATATTTTGTTTTTATCTGTAAAAACAGCATTCTTAGAAACAAATTTTATCCGTTCTATGTTTACTTCAGCTAAGGCATCAAGGTTTTTGGTTCTGTTATGAAATTTTAGTAAGTTTTGATATAGTTTTAATGCATTAAATTGTAGTGATAATGAATCTTTAGTTTTTATGTCTAATGATGAAAATTTACTATGTTCTGTTAAATAAACACTGTCATTTATAGAGAAAGCATATGAGGGTTTGGTAATGTTTGTTTCAGAAGTTTTGTAAAACTCTAATGCGTTGTGTACGAGGAGATCATAGAGAGTAGGGCGATATTTTTTAGAATCTGTGGCTGTGGTTAAAATTTGGTCAAATTTTTTGAGATCTGTTTGTTGCGCTAAAACTCCATTCTGAAGCGATTTTTGATAATACGTATGTACTTCTGCAAATAATGTTTTTAGATCCCATGTTCTAAAATCTTCTTGGTCTACTTTTTCAGAAGTTTGTGTTCGGTTATAAAACTCCCATCTATTTTGTTGAAAATATTGCCAGTATAGATTTGCAAGAATACTTTCTAAAATATTTTTTTTTGGAAATTTACTATTATGAATCTCGTTTTTTAAATTTTTAATGACAGTTAATTGCGCATTTTCTTCTAATGGTAGTGTGTATTTTGATTTATGAAGTAATGCTTTTATGACTTGATTATCATTACCTTGTTTCTTAGCTTTATCATATATAGTTTCTACTATTTCTAATGCAGATTTTGGCAGCCCTTGTTGGTTGAAATCTTCAACTTTTTTCCAATCATTTTGATAAATATTCTGACTATTCATAACATATAGGTTTGATATGCAGATTATAATAAGGACGATATGCTTTTTCATCATAGATGTATTAGGTTGTGAAACAAATGAAAACAAGTCTTGTGCCATTTTGTACAGTAACGCTTATAATAAATATTATAGTATAAAACTACGTATAACGAAATGAGTTGGAGGCATTTTACATTATAAATCAAAGTTAAAAACAAATCTGAGGTATCTAACTTCTCTTTTTCATTCGATACTTTAAAATAAAACGGCAATTTCTTTATAAATTATATATGTGCAAAGAAAGTATTTAAAAATAGTTTGTAAAATGATAAATTAGGGAACAGTGTATTTTGTTTAGTATAAGAGGGAGATTTTTGAGTCTTTTAACTATTAATAGAAATCATCTTATGTGTTTTCTATTTTTTCATTACATCATTTTTTCATTAGCTCATTGTTAATTGTATCTTTACTCTTGTATTTAAGAATTAGCTATGCGTATACATTTTATAGCTATTGGTGGGAGTGCAATGCATAACCTAGCGATAGCATTACATCAAAAAGGATATCAGGTAACAGGTAGTGATGATACTATTTTTGAGCCTTCGAAATCAAGATTGGAAAAATATGGACTATTACCTGATGAGTTTGGGTGGTTTCCAAAAAAAATATCTTCAGATCTTGATGTTATTATCTTAGGAATGCATGCTAAAGAAGATAATGAAGAACTTCTTAGGGCACAAGAGTTAGGCTTGAAAATATATTCATACCCAGAGTTTTTATATGAACAGTCTAAGGATAAAACTCGTGTAGTTATTGGGGGGTCTCATGGAAAAACTACAATTACGTCAATGATTTTACATGTGCTACACTATCATGAAAAAGAGGTGGATTATATGGTAGGGGCTCAATTAGAGGGGTTTGATACTATGGTACATCTTACAGAGGATAATGATTTTATAGTATTGGAAGGAGATGAATATTTATCATCACCTATTGATCGCAGACCAAAATTCCATTTGTATCAGCCTAATATAGCTTTGGTTAGCGGAATTGCTTGGGACCATATCAATGTATTTCCTACTTTTGATACTTATGTCGACCAGTTTAGAATTTTTATGAATTCTATCGTTAATGGGGGGGCACTAGTATATAATGAAGAGGATATTGAGGTAAAAAAACTAGCTGAGTTAGCAGAAGTACCGATGCGTAAATTTCCTTATGAGACACCACAATATAGGGTAGAAGATGGAGAAACATTGCTGGATACTCCAGAAGGAGAAATGCCTATTGAAATATTTGGAGCTCATAATTTAAGCAACCTAGCTGGAGCTAAATGGATTTGTCAACATATGGGAGTTGATGAGGATGATTTTTATGAGGCTATCGCATCTTTTAAAGGAGCATCAAAACGATTAGAAAAAATTGCAGAGAATAATACTACGGTTGTATATAAAGATTTTGCACATAGCCCTTCTAAAGTAAGTGCGACTACAAAGGCAGTTAAAGAACAATATCAAAATAGAAATGTTATTGCTTGTCTGGAGCTACATACTTATAGTAGTCTTAATGCAGAGTTTTTAAAAGAATATATGGGAGCTTTGGATGCAGCAGATGAGGCTGTAGTGTTTTACTCTCCTAATGCTGTAAAAATTAAGCGACTTAAAGAAATTTCTGTTACTCAAATAGCAGAAGCTTTTAATAGAGATGATCTAATTATTTATACTGATCCGGAGAATTTTAAAGCATACTTAAAACAAAAAGATTTTTCTGATTCTGCTGTATTGTTAATGAGTAGTGGTAATTATGGTGGATTGGATTTTGAAGAAGTAAAATCTATGATTTAATCTATCATAGCATATTTAATGCCTCATTGAGGGTTTATAATTCCTCGACACCAAAATATTTTTATGGAAGCATACCTTGTGAGCTTGCTCGAGGTTGTCGTTTTTTTATTATCAATAGTCAAATGCTTCTTCATATAAGAATCATATGATTTTCAAAAATGATATAATAATGAATGCTTCGAAAGTAGTTTTTAGAGAGTTTAGAATAAACAAATAGTTATACATTAAACTGTTGAAGATGGTGGTTTAAGTGCTTGTATTACATTTTTCCTCATTGTTCGCTAGTAAATTCCCCAAACATTGGATGAGGGGTATCATTTTTGTCGATCTTTTTGGCTAGAAAATTCAATTATGAGTTTTAAAAGAATTTTTTTTCATTTTCAAAATCTTTCTGATCAAATAAGGATTCCGTACATATGTTTTTGAGATGAGCAGTATTCAAAAATAACATTTTTGTATAAAAAAAAGCTAATCATTATGATTAGCTTTCAATACTATAATTAGGGGTATATTTTTTTAACTTACTTCATCAAAGAATAAACTTAAGAAACCATCTAAATCGTCATTTGTGGCGATATCTTTTGGGGTTCCTAAATTAATCATTAAAGGTTGATCCTTAATTGTTCCTTGTAGAAAATACTGAAAAGTGGTACCCATTTTAAATTTGTATCCTTTCAGTTGAGCTCCAAAAGAGGTGAATGTCACTTCTGATTTATTACTATTGCTTTCTGCAAAAGCACTTATTGTAGCATCAAAAACAGCAGATAACATATCATCGCTATAGTAGTCCCATTTAATAGATGTACCGTTACAAGCTTGTAATTCATATACAGATTTTGCTTGACATCCATTAGGTACTTGTATGTTATTTCCTACTAAATTTAGAAACGAAATTTTTTTGTCCTGCCCGTAAAAACTTAATGTTGCAAGAAGTAAAACGAAAGTAAAAATATTCTTCATAAATAGGTTCATTTGAAAGTATTAATGTGTTCATTATTCAATTAAGGGTGTCCAAATATAGTAAAACTTTCATTTTCAAACAAATATATATACTAAAATTATATAGTATAGATCGTCTTATTATATAGCTTTGAATATATTTTTTATGCAATAAGGTATTGTAATTGAGATAAATAGTTTATACTTATATCTAGAATAAATAGAATGTTTTTAACAGTTAAAATGATTAAATGAGTGAATTAAATTCTTCATTCTCCATCAAGGAATGGAGTGAAAATGATCGTCCAAGAGAGAAATTAATCGCTAAAGGGAAGAATACATTAACAGATGCAGAATTGATTGCAATACTAATAGGATCAGGGAATCGAGAAGAAAGTGCGGTTGCATTGAGCAAGCGTATTTTAGCTAGTGTTGATCATAAAATTAATGCTTTGGGTAAATTATCAGTACATCAATTGATGCACTTTAAAGGTATCGGAGAAGCAAAAGCAATAACAATTGTTGCTGGTATGGAGTTAGGAAGAAGGAGGAGAGAAGAAAATGTAGTGAGTATTCCAAAGATTACAAGTAGCAAGGATGCTTTTCATCTTTTGTATCCTATAATTGGAGATCTTGAACACGAAGAGTTTTGGGTGTTATTTTTAAATAACGCAAATAAAGTTATCCAAAAGAAACAAATTAGTGTTGGAGGTAAAACAGGGACTTTAGTCGATGCACGGATTGTTTTTAAATCTGCATTAGAGTACAATGCTACAAGTATAGTTATTGGTCATAACCATCCTAGTGGAGCAGTACAGCCAAGTCAATCAGATAAAATATTGACTCAGAAATTAAAACAAGCAGGTTTAACTTTAGATATCAAATTAATAGATCACCTTGTTGTTACAGAAAAAAGCTATTTTAGCTTTGCTGATGAATCTATATTATAATATGTACTAATTGAATTTCTAAAACACTTAATTTAAATTGTTTTTGTTCTGAGAATATTGATAGGAAACTAACGAATTAAAAGTAATTTAGATGTTTGATAGATATAAAATTAATGAATGGATAGCATCATAATTTTAAAATTATAATTAGTAATTAGAAGTATGTTATTAATTCACGTACAGAAAATCACTCCTAGAGTATCGTATACGTTTAAACAAATATGCAAGCGTATTTTAGGTTTAGAAATTGATCTGACTTCTAAAATAGAAGCATTTATAGCTCATGATGGACCCAAGTTTTCATATGGAAAACAACCATTAGGAAAAGAACTTTATTTTCAGAGTGTTGATCTTCTTTTTGAGCATGGCTTGAATGATATAGAGATTTTGGTATCTGATTGGGAGGAAACAAAATGTTTTTTCGAAGTTAAACATATTGATGCTGCACTACCATATGATATTTTTTCTGCTACTTTTTACCTTTTAACTCGATATGAAGAATATTTGCCACATGTAAAGGATGAAAAAGGATGTTTTCCTGCTACAGAAAGTATCGGATATACTTATGGTTTTTTACAAGACCCAGTAGTAGACATATGGGGATATAAATTTAGAAAAGTCCTTTTGGATAAATATCCTAACCTTCAGTTTCAAGAAAAAAAATTTAGTATTATACCTGTTATTTCTGTAGCTCAGACTTTTGTATATAAAAATAAAGGTATTTTAAGATTTGTAGGAGGTATGATTAGAGATGTATGGTATCTAAAATTGGATAAACTAACAGATAGAATAAAAGTTGCTATAGGAGTTAAAAAAGATCCTTATAATACGTTTGATTTTATAATTCAGTTACAAAAAACAAAAAAACGAAGAGCTAAAGTATTATTTGGATTAGGAGACTATTCTAATTATGAAAAAAATATAGGGTATAACCGCCCACATCATCGCAAAATAATAAAACATATAGCGGATTATACAGATGTAGGCTTAAAAGTTTCATACGAAGCTATATCGGATTTGTTAGTTTTAAAAAAAGAGAAATTACGAATAGAAAATATACTTAATAGAAGATTGCAACATGTGGTTTGTTCTTTTTTTAAAATAAAATTACCAGAAGCATATCGTAATTTTATTGAGTTAGAGATAGGAGAGGATTATTCGATGGGATATTCAAAATATTCTGGTTTTAGGGCAGGTACCTGTACACCATTTATGTTTTATGACCTTGATTATGAGGTGCAGACTCCTTTAGTAGTGTATTCTTTTTGTTTTGCTAATCAAGAAGGGAGAGATGATATTAAGGATTCGATATCTGCAAGAAAAGAAATAACAGCATATCTTGATAAGATAAAAAAGGTAAATGGAATTTTTATTCCTGTTTTTAGTAATACATTATTAAGTGAATTAAAAGGGCAGGTATTTTGGAAATCAATTTTAAAATTTATTTGGACTATAGAAGATGAATAATACGATAAAACATATTTTTTTTGACCTCGATCATACATTATGGGATTTTGATAAAAACTCGTCGCTAGCATTTCAGATGATATTCGAAAAATATAATATTGATATTAGAGTTCCAGATTTTTTGAGTATATACCAACCAATAAATCTAAAATATTGGAAATTATATAGAGAGGATAATGTAACCAAACAAGAACTTAGAAGAGGACGATTTATAGAGGCTTTTTCTTATCTAGGAAAAAAGTTCTCGATACAGGTTATAGATAAAATGTCTGATGATTATATTGATTTTTTACCACTTAATAATTATTTAATTGATGGAGCGAAAGATCTGTTAGAATATCTTAATCCTAAATATAATCTACACATTATTACTAATGGTTTTACAGGAGTACAAAAAAGAAAACTATCAAGTTCAGGAATACTACATTATTTTGATACTATAACAGATAGTGAAGTAGCAGGTGTAAAGAAACCAAATCCATTTATTTTTAAACAAGCAATACAGAAATCCGGAGCAAAACTAGAAAATAGTATGATGATAGGTGATAATTATGAAGCAGATATTAAGGGAGCAGAAGCAGCTGGATTACGAACACTATGTTTTAATTATCATAAAGAAAAATTACCGACTCAATATCTTCAGGTATCTGAATTAAAACAAATTAAAATTCATCTATAAAGATAAATATTTGTATTTTAGTTATTTAGCAATCGTTTTTACCCTAAAATGAAAATAAAAAAAATACATGTATTGTTATGCTTTTTGGCTATAGTATTGTTGTCTAATTCTTGTGTAAAAGATGTTGATTTTGATCAGGTAGATGATGTGGTACTTACTCCTGTTTATGAAATAGATTTTATTTATTCTAAGTTTGATACGAGTCGTTTTGTCAATTTTAATATAGGAGTTCCTGTTGTTACTATTCCCGAAATAATAATGAGGGATACACTAAATTATGACTTTTTAGGAACTGATTTTGTAATTGATCATTTAGCACGAATTGAATTAACGTTTGAGTTTAAGAATACGATTAAACAGGATTTTACATTTGATTTTACATTTTTGAATGCTAATAATGAGCAAATAGGTCCATTGTATAATATGGTTGCTGCTATGGGTGACGGAAAAGAAAGTGATGCAGTTGTAACAACAGAAATTATTGTTTTTGATACTGTAGCAATAAATCGTTTTAAGAGAGCTAAAAAATTGATTTCTTCGATGCGTATACAAAACGTAAGGAGTGATGCGCAAGGGATTCTCGAATTGAAATCAAAAGGGACATACTTTTTTAATTATAAGAGATGAGGTTTTCTGTATTCTTACTTATGGTTTTGTGGGGAGTTTTTATGCATTCTCAAAATAAAGAATTATTATATGATTTTACAGATCTTCCTCAATCTTTAATCAGTAACCCTGGTACTGATGTGAAGTTTGATTACCACTTAGGGGTTCCTTTTTTATCCCATTTTCATCTTAATGTGGGATTAAGAGGAGCTTCTTTATATGATGTTTTTGCAGATGATGATAGAAGTATAAATGATAAGATAGCTCAAACATTACATAAACTTACAAGTAATGATTATATAACTATAACACAGCAATTGGCACTTGTTGATTTTGGATGGAGGAGTAAGAAAAATGATAAAATGTATTTTTCTGGTGGAATTTATCAAGAATTAGATGTGATAGGGTATTTTCCTAAAGATTTTGCTGTTCTTGCGTATCAAGGAAACCAAGATTTTTTAAATCAACCATTTCGTTTTTCTTCTATAAATGGCTCAAGCGAATTATTAGCGATATATCATTTTGGCTACACAAAAAAAATAAATAAGAAACTTACTTTTGGAGCTAGAGCAAAACTATACTCCAGTATGTTTCATATACGTAGTGCCAAAAACAAAGGAACTTTTACTACTGTGGAGACTCCACAAGGAAATAATACGTATCAACATGTAATACGTAATGCAGATGTAACTGTTAGAACATCAGGATATAGATCCCTTAAAGATTTGGAACAAAAAGAAGTAGTTGATAAATTAATAGGAAAAGCATTATTAGGAGGTAATTTAGGATTAGGTGTAGATCTCGGATTTACTCACAAAATAAATAAGCAATTAGTAGTTACAGGAAGTGTAAATGATCTAGGAGTGATTGTGTATACTAAAGACGTAGAAACTTACCAAGCACGAGGTAATTATATTTTTGAAGGATTTGAAACTCCAATTCAGTTTTCTGGGCGAAACCCTCAGAATTTCTTTGATGAATTAAAAAAAGCACTTTCACTTGATACTTTGAGCACTACATATATAGCAATGCGCCCTTTAAAGCTGAATGGATCTATGAAATATTCTTTTAATCGATATGACGATGGGACTTGTGAGTGTTTTCAAAATGGAGAACAACCTCCTTATATGGATGCTTTTGGAGCGCAATTATTTATGCAATTTAGGCCTAAAAGACCACAATATGCAGCTTCACTATTTTATTATAAAAGATTATCTAATTTCTTGAGAACTAAAGTAGCATATACAATTGATGATTATTCTTATTTTAACATAGGATTCTTGATGTCAATTCATATTAATAAAATTAATTTTTATCTTTCGGCTAATAATTTATTAGAATATGCTAATCTTGCAAAAGCAAGAGGTATTTCTTTGCAACTAGGTTTTAATGTTATAATGTGATTGTATGTTACGTATTTTATTTTTAGGGTTTATTTTGATTTCAATGCATAGTGCTAAAGCACAAGGAAGTATTAATGATTATAAGTATATTGTTGTTCCCAAAAACTATAGTTTTTTAAAAGGTGACGATATGTATCAATTGAATTCTCTTACTAATTTTTTATTTAATAAATATGGCTTTGAAGCGTATATGCAAGGGAATGAATACCCTAAAGATCTTAAAGATAATGGTTGTAAAGCATTAAGAGCTGATCTAAAACGAAAATCTAGTATGTTTGTAACTAAGCTTACACTAGATTTAATAGATTGTAATGGTACTATAATTTATACATCTGAAGAAGGTAAGAGTAGAGAAAAAGAGTTTAAGAAGGCATATCATGAAGCATTGAGAGATTTATTTAAAAGTGTTAAGACTCTTAATTATAAGTATAGTGGAGATAAAAAAGAAGATACTGTAAAAAAAGAGAGAGTTAAATCCCCAGAGATAAAAGAAAAAGTAGTTATATCGTCTCCTTCAGAAAACTTGATAACATATTTGTACAATGATGTAAATTATATATTCAAAAAGCAAGAATATGGCTACGAGTTATTTAAAAAAGAAGTACAGGTTTCTATTGGTAAAGCTTTTAAATCTACAAATGGGCAAAGTTATATAGTAGATGCAGGTGATTTAAGTGGTCATGGATATTTTGATAACTACGGAAATTTTATATTAGAGCGTATTAATCCTTTAACAAGTAAATTAATTACAGATACACTCGCAAGACAATAATTTTTTTAGTTGTGATATAGTTTGATTCTTATAAGATATGTATAGTTAATATCCATATTTTTTATTCCACCTAGATTTGAGAAATGTTCTAAAGGAATTTTCCCTTTGATTATTTCCTGGATCATATAGCTTAGTGTTTTTTACTTCATCAGGAAGAAATTCTTGTTGAATAAAATTATTTTCATGATCATGTGAATATTTATAATCTTCTCCATAACCTAGCTCTTTCATTAATTTAGTGGGAGCGTTTCGAAGATGTAAAGGAATGGATAAATCACCTGTTTGCTTAACTAATTGCTGAGCCTTATTTATCGCTATGTATGAGGCATTACTTTTTGGAGAAGAGGCAAGATATACAGCACATTGACTTAATATAATTCTGGCTTCTGGATATCCAATCGTATTTACAGCCTGAAAAGAGTTGTTGGCTAGAATCAGAGCAGTTGGATTAGCATTTCCGATATCTTCAGAAGCTAATATGATCAGCCTTCTGGCGATAAATTTAAGATCTTCGCCACCTTCAATCATACGAGCTAACCAATATACAGCAGCATTGGGATCACTACCACGAATAGATTTGATAAAAGCAGAAATAATATCATAATGTTGTTCCCCTGTTTTATCATATCGTACTGTGTTTTGCTGTACCAGTTTTAAAACGAGATCATTGGTAATTATGATAGGTTCTTGATCTTGACTAGAGATGATGAGTTCAAAAATATTTAATAATTTGCGAGCATCTCCACCGCTTAATTTTAGCAAAGACTCAGTCTCCTGAAGAGTTATTGTTTTAGTTTTTAAGTAGTCATCTTCTTGCATAGCTCTATTTAGTAAAGCTTCTAATTCATCTTTTCCAAAAGGATTAAGAGTATAGACCTGACAGCGAGATAATAAAGCAGGAATTACCTCAAAACTAGGATTTTCTGTAGTTGCACCGATAAGAGTTACCCATCCTTTTTCTACAGCGCCTAACAATGAATCTTGCTGTGATTTACTAAAACGATGAATTTCATCAATAAATAGGATAGGGTTTTTAGCTGTAAATAGGCCTCCACTTTGCTTAGCTCTATCAATAACTTCTCTTACTTCTTTAACACCACTATTTATTGCACTAAGCGTATAAAAAGGTCTTCCTGATTCACTAGAAATAATATTAGCCAGAGTTGTTTTTCCTACACCAGGAGGTCCCCAAAGGATTAATGATGGGATAATTCCTTTTTTTATTTGTTGAGTTAGAGAACCATTATTACCTATCAAATGTTCTTGACTAAGATATTCTTCTAAAGATTTTGGACGTATCCGCTCTGCTAAAGGTTTGTTTGCGTTCATTTATTTGTAATTTTCATCTTAAAACTTAGACCGATTAGGTAATACTAATTTCTAATAATGTAAATATAATAATGATGTATGTTTATTAAAGACAAATTTACAAAGCTTCATTGGATCTATAGAGAAAATAAATCAATCATAAAATAAGTTAGTAGTAGTGATAGAGTTAGTTATATTTTAATTTTAATTATGATGTAAACTCATGAAAAGAGAAAAATCATTAAAACCTGCCATTTTATCGGTTTTTATATTTTGGACTTTTTTTTGATATATTTTTAGTGTTATGAAAGAAGAAAGCATTGATTTTAAATTTAGTACAGGAGTAGTGGGATACCCATTATTGTTTGTGTTACTTATATGGATAGTTTTTTGGGTCGAAATTCGATTTGGATTTGATTTTAATTATCTTGGCATATACCCAAGAACATTTACTGGATTAAGAGGGATCATATTTTCTCCATTTATCCATGCTGATATTTCTCATTTATGGCATAATACACTACCATTATTAATATTATCAATGGCGTTGTTCTTTTTTTATCAAAAAAATGCATGGAAAGTGTTGATATTAGGTTTTTTTTTAACAGGTTTTTTGACTTGGATATTAGGACGCCCTGCAAATCATATTGGAGCAAGTGGAGTGATTTATATGCTCTTTGGTTTTTTGTTTTTTAAAGGAGTTGTAGCTAAACACTTTCGATTGATTGCATTATCACTTATTGTAGTTTTTATTTATGGAAGTATGGTAGTATATGTATTGCCGATAGATCCTAAGATTTCTTGGGAAGGCCACTTGTCAGGGATCATATCAGGAGCTGTATTGGCGTTTTTTATAAAGAAAGGTATAGTTTCTCCAGAGAAATATAATTGGGAGTCTGAAAATTATGATCCAGAAAAAGATGAGTTTTTACAGCATTTTGATGAAAATGGAAACTTTATTGAAAACGCTATGCCGGAAAATATAGAGCAAGAAATTGAAGTGATTTATGAATATAAACCTGATTCCGAACGTTCTTCAAAAACTAAAAATGAAGATTAAAATTTCCAAAAATAACAGTAAGATAAAGGTGTATTCTGTGATGTAATTAATTATTTTGTATTTATGTGATAAACGAGACAACTAATATTATACCTACAATCGTTGTCTAATGGTTTCATATAAAAATACACCACAAGCAACAGATACATTTAGAGAAGCAATGTCTCCATACATGGGTAATTTTGCTTGTTGATCTACTAGTTTTAAGACTGATGATGATACTCCTTTACCTTCACTACCCATAACAATTGCTATAGGCGTAGTTAGATCAATATCATAAATAGTATTAGTGGTCTTCTCTGTAGCAGCTAGTACCTGTATTCCTGATCCTTGTAAGTAAAACATAGCATCTTTTATGTGATCTACTTTACATATAGGAATTTTAAATATTGCACCTGCAGAAGTTTTAATGGTATCAGCAGTAACAGGAGCGCCTCCCTTTTTTTGAATAATAATACCATCTACTCCTGTACACTCCGCAGTTCTGATAATAGCACCAAAATTGCGAACATCAGAAAGTTGATCCAAAATTAAAAACAAGGGTGTTTTTCCTGATTCTATTACATTTAGAACTAGATTTTCAAGATCATAAAAATCGATAGGAGAGATGTAAGCAACAGCACCCTGGTGGTTCTTTCGAGTAAGTCTATTTAATTTTTCTACAGGAACATATGTCATAGTAATATTATGCTTTTTTACTAAGCTCATTAATTCCTTAGCCAAGTCACCTTGTAGCCCTTTTTGGATGAATAACTTATCTACGGTTTTGCCAGAGGTGATAGCTTCTATTATAGCTCTAATACCAAAAACTAGGGATTCTTCTTTCATAGGGAGTAAAGGTAGTTATAAAAAAAAATATCCCGATGAAATTTCATCGGGATATTTTTTCTATGTATTATATTTCTAAAAATAAATTAGTAACCAGGATTCTGATTAAAATCAGGGTTCACATTTCTTTCAGAGATAGGAATCGGAAGTTGAAATCTAAAATTTCCTGCAGAAACCGTCTGTGCTACAGGAGGTGTTCCTGTACCATCAATAAGGTCTCCTTTATTAGATCTATTAAGATCTTCCCCTCTTCTTTTGATATCAAAAAAACGATGACCTTCAAAAGCTAGCTCTATCCTTCTATTAAATTGAATAGCATCTTCTAAAGCTGCTCCTGTTTCACCACCTGCTCCTGCTCCACCATTTCTTTCTGCACGTAGCAAATCTAAAGTAGCAAGGGCTTCAGTTGTTTTACCTAACTCATATTGAGCTTCTGCTTTGTTTAAAATTACTTCAGCAGCTCTTAATACTTTGATATCTACTCTACCATTATTCTCTCCTGCTTCTCCAAGGAATTTTTTCACTGCATTATAATCATTACCTTCCCACTTTCCTACAAATCGCATAGCAGCTTTTCTTGGATCAGTATCAGGAATGCTGTTATAGAATTCATGATCTATAACATATTCAGACCTAACACCATCATCATTAGATTGATTATATAAAACCCCAACATTATTATTACGAGTTTCGGTTGCAGAATTAATTGCTAGAGTAAAAACGATACCATCTTGTGTAACATCTGTATATAAATCATCTAGTTTGTCACCTTTTATTATTTTAGTAGTTACTTTATCAGCAGCATCAATAGCTTTTTGATAATCTCCATTGTATAAATATACTCTAGATAGAATCCCATTAATAGAATTTTTGTTAAATCTTTCTAATCCATTGTCTACTCCTACTAGTGTAAGAGCTTTCTCCAAATCTTCTATTATTTCAGTATAGTTTGCTGCAACAGTTTCTCGCTTAGGTTTAGCTAATTCATCTTCAGTATCTCCATCTTCAGCTTTTATATACGCTACTCCAAGAGAACCATTAGCATCATCACTTTGAGTAGGGATTTTTGCATATATTCTTGCTAAATCAAAATGAGCATATGCTCTAATAGCTAGTGCTTGCCCTAAAATATTATCTCGATCTTCTCCAGCAGGCAAATTATCTATTTGTTTAATAACTGTATTTGCAGTTCTAATAGAATTGTAAGCTTTATAGAAATAAAGAGAAACAGGACCTAAAGTATTAGGGTTGTATGTGTATTCATAATAATCTCGGTTTGAAAGTCTTCCTGAACGTGATATGATCACATTATCAGAAAGAATATCAGGTATACCTTGTAGACCAGAGCCAGCATCTTCATAATATAGTCTCATTTGCTGTAGTGCTCCATCTACACCTAGTTGAAAAGTTCTAACTGAGTTAAAAAAGGTCGATGGATCCCCTTGAGAGAAAGGCTTAAGATCCTCTATTTCATCATTACAACTGGTAACGAAGAATAGTGTTATTAATATTATTAAATATTTTTTCATTTTATATATATATTTTAAAATTCGATATCTAAACCTACCGTATATGATTTAACTTGTGGATAACTAAATTGAGAAAATGCTCCAGCTACAAACCCATCATCACCAGGCTGAGAAGTTTCAGCAGAACCTAAACCAATTTCTGGATCTCCTTCATATTTGGTTATAGTCCATAAATTTTGCCCTTGAGCATATATTCTCATTCCAGAAATAGGTAACATTTTTAATACAGTTTCTGGAAAATCATATGATAATGTTACATTTCTTAAACGTATGTAATCTCCTTTTTGTAAAAATCTGTCAGATCTTTGGTTAGAAGTAGCTCCAAATAAAGGACTAGGTAAAACTCCAGTATCTCCAGGTTTTTTCCAATAATTAAATGCATCTACACTTTGATTCCTGTTAATCCCATTTGGAGACAAAGTAGAGCTTCTTTGATTATTAAGGATATAGTTTCCTGATTTATATACAAAATCTGTTCTTAGACCAAACCCTTTATAATTAATAGTAGTATAAAATCCTCCTTCTAAATTAGCTTGCGGAGATTTTCCTTTTAGTAATACGGCATTACTAGCACTGTATGTATCTGTAACATTTCCATCTAAATCAAGAAATAGTGGTTTTCCATTATTAGGATCAACACCAGCATATCGTACTAAAAAGAAAGAATTTATTTCCTCACCCTCTCTTAGAATAGTTCTAGTCGAAGTAATGTCCTGACCACCTACTAACTTTTTAACTTCATTATCAATAATACTCATAGTTCCTCCGACAGTCCATTTTAGATTTTCATTTCTGATTATATCAGCATTGATACCAAATTCAAACCCTCTATTCTCTATTTCTCCAACATTTGATACGATAATGTTTTCTGGATCAGTGTCATCTCTAACAGCAGGTAAACCTCCTACAGTTGCCGATATTGGTCTAGGTAATAAAAGATCATCTGATTTTTTGATGTAGTAATCAAATGCTCCCGTAATTCTGTTGTTCCATAATCCGAACTCAAGACCTATGTTTAATTGTGATTGAGACTCCCATTTTATGTCAGGGTTAGCAATAATAGTTGGTAGAGCAGTAGATTCACCATTATAAGTTCTATTAAATGATAATAGATTTAAATATAAGAATTCATCGATATTGTCATTACCAGCAGTACCATATGATACTCTAAGTTTTAAATCATTGAAAAAAGAATCTGATAGGAAATTTTCTTTAGCAAGGTTCCAAGCAGCACTACCACTATAGAAATATCCATACTTTTCCTTTGGTCCAAATCTAGTTGATCCATCTCTTCTTATTGATCCAGATAAAATGTATTTACTGTCATAATCATAATCAACAAGTAATGCTTGACCAAATATTGCATTTTGTTCTCTGTCAGTGTCAGCTTGAGTAGGTTCTGCAGCTACTATTTGGTAGTTAATATCTGGAGAAGGAAATCCTCTACTTCCTGCAATTAAAGATGTCAATGTTCTCTGGAAGTATTCTACTAAAAATGAAGCTCCAAAATTGTGTGCATCTCCAAAAGTTTGCTGATAACTTAATATATTAGATATGTTAAATTCTAAATCAATAGTTTGAGTGTTTCTTTGTGTACCAGGGAACTTTCTAGAACCAACAAACTGTTGTAATACTCCACCTCCTAAAGATGCTTGGTATCTATTAAATCGTCTGTTACTAACTCCAACTTTAAATGAGTTAGAGAAGTTTTCTGATAAAGTAATATCTGCGGATAAATTACCTAAAGTAAGTAAGTTTGTAGCAGTATCTGGTTCTGTAGTTATTGCTCTGGCTATAGGGAAACCTGTATTAGTTGGACTGATCACAGGGTTTCCAAATCCATCAAGTACGATATTTCCTTGGTCATCTCTTGAGTATAATGGATCATAAGGATTGTAGTCATATACTCCTCTAAAAGGGTTTTGAACATTATTTCGATCTCTTGGTCTGTCATCTGTAAATCTACTAACAGCAACATTAGCACCTATTCTTAACCAATCTTTAGCTTGATATGAAGTGTTTAGTCTTGTTGAGATACGCTCATATCCCTTAATACGATCAATAATACCGCTATTTTTATCATATCCTAATGAAAGGAAATAATTGAATTTTTCTGATCCTCCAGAGATAGACAATGAATTTGATTGAATATAACTATTTCTCAATAACTCTTCTTCCCAATCAGTATCATAAGATATTAATCGAGCACGTTCTTCTTCAGAAGCAGTTGCTCCAGGTAACCTTGCAGCAGCTGTAACACCTAATGCAGCGTATTGTCTTTCCAATTCTAATTTTTGTGAAGCATTCATCAAATCAAAAGGATCCTTAATTCTTTTTGCAGAACCTATAGAAGATCTAAATATAATTTTTGCTTGACCTGTTTTTCCCTGTTTTGTTGTTATAAGTACAACACCATTTGCAGCTCTTGAACCATATAAAGCAGAACTCGCAGCATCTTTAAGAATAGAAAAGTTTTCTATATCATTAGGGTTGATGTTAGGAATGTTATCATCATCCATTGGTATTCCATCAACTATATATAAAGGAGAGGTGTCGGCAGAAAGTGATCCAATACCTCTAATTTGGATATAAGCAGTTTGTCCTGGTCTTCCATTTGCTGCAGTAACCTGAACCCCAGCAGCTTTTCCTTGAAGCATATTGTCAATACCTGTTGATGGTACTAGATCTTTAACATCTGAAGCAGCAACACTAGATATAGCAGTTGTCGTAAGTGTTCTTGATTTAGCTCCAAAAGCTTGTATTACAACTTCTTCTAATTCTGCAGCAGAAGCAACCAATTGAACATTAATAACATCGCTGTCTTGTACTGCTGAATCTTTAGTCTCGAAACCAACATAACTAAAAGAAAGCACAGCGCCTCTATTAGCCATAATTGTGTAATTACCATCAAAATCGGTTTGAGTACCATTTGCTGTGTTTCTCACCACAACATTAACTCCTGGTAGAGGTAAACCTTTATCATCGGTTACCGTACCTGAGATTGTTTTCTCTTGTGCAAATGTTATTTGCACTACAAACGCTAGAAATAGCGTTAAAATTCCACTAAACTTTGTTCTCATTTTACAATTTATTTGAATTAGCCAGTTCCAAAAATCCTAATAATATCTTTATAAAACAACTTTTTGATATTAAATTTTAAATTGATGTTAATATGATATATCTAAATTGTTATGAGTTTTTAAGGTTGATTTATAAAAGAATTGCAAAGATCTTTGCAATTCTTTTATAAATCTGTATTCAAACTGGTCTCTTGATTGTTTTTGTTAGATCTTAATTGTCAGTTACTTTAAGCAATTCAGGCCAAGGTTTGTTATCTGATCGAGTTAGTGTAACTGTTCCTCTATCTCCAGCAGAATTACTAAACTTTATTGTAATATCTGCACCTGCTATGTTTGTGATTGCATAGCTATAACTGAATTCTTCTTTTTTACTAGTACTTTCTTCAACAATGATTTTATCATCAGCCACTAGTTTTGTGCAATCCCATATGATTTTGCCCTTTTCAAAATTTATAGATGTAAAAGTATTAGCATAACAATTGTTAAATTGTCCAAAACTTAGATCTGTTGTTTTGTATACACCTCTTTTATCTGTTTCTGACCATGTTACTACTCCACTTGGTAATGCCATGCTATCACACTGACTTCTCCCTCCAGGAGCAGATGTTAAAGAGGTTACAGTATAAGTATGGGTTCCCGCAAGACTTTCTGTTATTGTGCATCCAATAGTTGTTCTGTAAGTGTAGGGAGAAGAGAAATAAGACCCTCCAGAAATGTTACCATTAGCATCATCTACAGAAAAAGACCTTCCATCAGTTAATTTGAGTACAAACCTAAGGGCAAAGTCATCTTTTCCTTGAAGCTTACTTTCGTCAACCCCTGTAAATGAGATTAATTCATCTGCGGTGAATACAATTGTAGTAATAGGAACACCTCTATCTCCTGTTGTGAAATCTGAAGCTTTAAGTGTTCTTATTAAACCTTCTTCTGTGGATAAATTACCATCATTATCATCTATTTTGCCATCATTATTAGTGTCGACTCTTGTGTTTTCAACAAAGCGAGCATAAATTTCAACAATATCTAGTAGCTTGCCATTTTTGCTATCTTGTTCTTCTAAGGTAATTGTGTAGTTAGCTTCATCATCAAACTTGAGAGTTGTATTGTTGTATATTAAATTATTATCTATATTGATAGTTCTTAATACACCACCACTAGTAATCCCATCAAGTACTGTATCTATTGTTTTGTCGTCACTACTACATCCAAATATAAAACTTGAAAGGAGTGCAATATTTAGGTATTTAACTATTTTTTTCATTTCTATAATATTATTAATTAGCAATAGGGAATGTTGGTGAGTCGGCATTCTTATCCCAAAATACTTTTTGATTTACATTTGGTTTTGGGTCTACAGAAGAATTGTTTGTTGTTAAATCTGAAGGATAAGGGAAAGATCTTATGAAATTACCTGTTGCAGGAAAAGGTTCGATATTTGGTTGTAGGGTAGTCGGGTATCCAGTCCTTCTATAGAAGTTAAAAGCATCAATACCGTTTCCGAATAAAGATATCCAATATTGTTCTGCTACAATATTCCATCTGTCCTTAGGAGTTGTAGCAGCATCAAATTGAGCAAGCTTGTTATTAATAAACGTAGAAATATCAGTAGTGTTTGGTTCAAAACTTAAATTTGCAGTATTGTCAAGTGATCCAAAAGTAGTTACTTTGGCTATTGATTTTGTTAACCCACTAGAAAATGCTGTTCTAGCACTCGAAATATCCATTTTTCCTAAAGCTACTTCCGCTATCATAAACTCCACCCAAGATGATAATAATATAGGAGTGATCCCAGCTCCTTTTCCTCCATCGCCTTGCTGAGTTCCTTTGAAACTACTATCGTCAAAGCGTCCAGCAGCTGGGTATACTCCAAAATTTGTTCGTTTAAACCCATCAGGAGGAGTCCCATCATCATCACCATGGTCTCTTCCCCAATACCCATTGTTTAAAAAACAAAATGTAAATCCACCATCTATATAATGTTGAGGAGGACTTTCTAATGAACAACTTAGAGTTTCTTCGTCAGGAGCTGTTTCTGCTCCAGGAACGACATTGCTTTGTCTGTAATAGTAATATCTTATTCTTGGGTCATTAGCATTAGACATAAGATTCATCAACCAGTTAGACATATATTCATCAGCACCATCTCCTTCATAATTATTAGCATACCTTGGATGACGGTTGTCAGGTTGAATAACATTTGTACCCCACTTAAACTGAAAATCTTCATCCATGTTTTTTATATAATCACCTGTGTCAACAATTTTAGTGAAGTTTGAAATTGCATCATTGTCAACAAGACTTTTTTGTAAGTAAATTTTCATTTTGATAGTGTTAGCAACTTTGATCCATTTTTCCCAATCGCGACCATAATAAAAATCATTTTTAGGAGTATTTGGGATGTCTTTTTTGAAATTTAATATAGCATCATCAAGTAGAGTTATAGCACTGCTATATACTTCAGCGCCACTATCTAATTTTGGATTTAGATTATCAGCCCCTTTTAATGCTTCACTATATGGAATGTCACCAAAAAAGTCAACTAATGTTACGATGATATAAGCTTCAATTACTTGTGATATTCCTAAGTGATAGTATAGCTTATCTTTTGTAGCTATTGGATGTAATGCTCTGATATCGGCTAGTATTCCATTAAATTTTTGACTATGTTCATTTTGGTCATCATACGATTCTCCTGTAGATTGGTAAGATCCACTCCATACATCATTAAAATCAGAAGGAGAATATGCATTTTGGTAATCTCTACCATACATATTATCTATTCTAACAACCTGACTGCCAATAGCACCAAAGCGTTCTATGACTTTTCCAAAATCAATCTGAATTGAGTTAAGGAATAGATCAGGATCAGATTGATTAGGATTAAGAGAATTTGGATCTTCAGTAAGATTTAATTCTGTGGTTTCACAAGAAATGAACAATAATCCAAAAATAAGGATAAAGATCACTGATGTTTTGTGTGATATATATTTTAATACATTCATGATTTTTATTTTTTTATTAGAAAGAAGCTTTAATACTCATACCATATCTTTTTGAGCTAGGTCCGTTTAGGAAGTCAAACCCTCGACCATTACCAACTCCAAGTCCAGCTACATTAGGGTCAAAATTAGTCCCGTCAGGTATGTTAAATGCATTAAACCATAAGTTATACCCTGTAAAGTTTATACTAACTGATCCAAAAGGAGTTTTGTTTAAAAATTTCGAAGGAATTGTATAGCCTAAAGAAAGCTCTTGTAGTCTCAAGACGGTTCCGTCAAATACTCCTAATTCATCAGGACCAAATAGAACATTAGAGAAATAAAATGTAGAATTGTTTATTTGAATATTATTTTTAGAACCATCATCACGAACTCCAGGTAAGATAAATGAGTTTTCTCTATCTACAGTGTCTGTAGTCAGTCCTCTACCTAAAAGTGTTGATACAGTTCTAGAGTAAATATCCCCTCCTTTTATAAAGGAAAACAAAAAGCTTAAGTTGAAGTTTTTGAAAGAGAAAGAGTTGTTTACATTCAATAGGTAATCAGGATTAGGATCTCCAATAACAAATGTTCCTTCTTCTTCTCTGTAATTACCTGCATCATTAATAATAGGATTGCCGTTATCATCTCTTTTGATGCGACTACCTACAATTACCCCAAGAGGCTCTCCTTTTATAGCAGCATTACCGAGGTTAGAAAAACCTGAATATATAATGATATCAGTATCACTACCTAGGTCTTCAACCGTAGTTTCGCTAGTAGTAAAGTTTACATTGGTATTCCAGACAAGCCCATCTTGTGGTTGTCTAATGATGTCAATACCTAAATCTACCTCAAACCCATTACTTTTGATTTCTCCGATATTTTCACTTCTTATGGTGGCTCCTGTAGAAGGATCTAAAGGTCTATCTATAATAAGGTCTTTTGTAATACGATTATAATATGAAGCATTTAAATTAATTCTTTTTCTGAAAAAACTAGACTCTATACCAAATTCTATTTCGTTTAGCTTTTCAGGCTTCAAATTAGGATTTCCTTCTCGAGAAGGAGTGGAGTCGGTAACAATATCGTTACCGCTATCAGAATTTTGGAAATTTTGAGTGTCAAGATCTAAGGTTACAGCTACAGGATATCCAGTTGGGAAATTAGCAGAAGTCCCATATCCAGCTCTAATTTTAAGATAATTTATTCCATTATCAGTTCTCAACCCTTCAAATGCTGATGTGGGTAAAAAGGATACACTAGCACTAGGATAAAAAATAGATCTGTTTTCTGTCGTTAAGTTAGAGACCCAGTCATTCCTTCCTGCTAGAGCAACATAGAGCATTTTTTTATAATCAAAATTAGTTTGTCCATAAAGCCCAACTATATTTCGTTCTTGTTTAAATTCAATTTCATCTTGATTAAGAAAGTTTACATGCCTGAAAACATTAAATTCTACCTGACTACTACTAGCTACACCATTACGTTCTAGTACTTCTCTTCTACTAGTACCTCCAATGTTAAAATTCATTCCTATATCATCACTTAGTGCAAAATCACCATTTAGTATAATATTATGATCAAAAATAGTGTTAGTGTTAGTCCATGTTTGATAAATACCACTTCGTAATGCTGCATTGTCACTAACTCCTCCTTTATTTTGTTGATTAATATTTGATTCAGTATAATTGTCAAGCCCAAAACGATAGATTAGATTTAAACTGTCACTAAAATCATACTGTAACGTCCCATTACCAAATACTCGATTTGTAACTTGTCTGTTTAATGCGTTTTTAACAGTCCAAAGGGGGTGTTGTATACTATTATTTTGACGATAATAAACACTAGATCCATCCTGAGGGTTTTCGAAAGGTAGCCCTATAAGATCTACACTACGAGGAGTGAAGAATAATTCTCCAAAAACAGAAGACCCTGTTCCGAATGATCCATTACCTCTACTAGCAGATACTGGAGGTGATCTAAAATCTGTTTTGGAATAATTTAAAGTGTTTGAAATAGTGAAATTGTTAGATAGAGCAGCTTTTCCTCCAAATCCAATTGTATTTCTTCTTAGAACGTTTCCAGGAGTAAAACCTTCATCTTCCAGATAACTGTAATTTGCATTATAGCTTAGTTTATTATCTGTAGATGTTCCTCTGAAATTGATAGCAGTATTGGCAGCAGTTCCTGTTTTGAAGAAATTTTTTACACTATCATAAGGTCTCCATTCATAACGAGCTCCTGAGAATTCCGGAAAAGCAGCAGGAATACCCGTAGCAGAAGCAGCAGTACTATATGGGTGAGCTAGAGTTCCATCTTGATTAAAACCTTTGTTAGGATTACTATTAATGCCATTCCCCCAGCCAGCAACACCTTCTTGATTAAAACTAGGTCCCCAATTACTAAAAAACCACCCAAAAGCTTGATCAAAGCCATTTCCATATTGATTTTGATAATTTGGCAGAGAAGCTATTTTGTTAAAGAAGATTGAAGAAGTGATAGTTACTTCGTTTTTCTTAACAGCATTTCCTGCTGATCCATTTTTTGTAGTAATGAGAATGACACCATTTCGTCCAGCAGTACCATATAGTGTGGCAGCAGCAAGACCTTTTAAGACATTAACATTTTCTATACTATTAGGGTCAAGATCTAAAAACCTACTAGACCCTGAATTACCGTCTATAAAATCATTTTGACTATCTCCATCATTAGACCCCTGAGAATTTGTATCACTACTAAAAGGAACACCGTCTACAATAAATAGAGGTTGATTACTTCCGCTAAAGGAACTCAACCCTCTAATGACAATATTAGTTCCTGATCCAGAAAGACCATTCTGTTGAGTAATGTTAACTCCTGAAGCTTTTCCTGATAAAACACGACCAATGTCTCCTTCTGAGCGTTGCTCTAATTGTTTGTTTTTGATTTCAGCAACAGCATATCCAAGTGCTTTTTTCTCTCTCCGAATTCCTTGCGCAGTTACAATAACTTCTTCTAATTGAGAAGCCTCAGGTTCTAATTGTGTATTGATGGTGGTGTTATTTCCAATAGGAACCTCTTTATTGGAGAAGCCAAGGTAGCTAAAAACTAATATGCTGCCTTCAGGTGCTTGGATAGTGTAGTTTCCATCAAAATCTGATTGAACTCCAGTTTTAGTATTCTTTACTAAAATGTTAACGCCTGGTAAGGGTAAACCTTTGTTGTCTGTTATGTTTCCAGTTATGCTTTTTTCCTGTGCAAAAGAAAATTGCACGACTAATGCTGTAAAGAGCATTAGAATTTGCCTTTTTGATGATTTCATGTATGATTTATTTAAAATTAGCCTATTTCAAAATTCGTAATAAAATAACAGTAATAAAAGGATTTTATTAAAAAAAATGATATTTTTTTAATTTAAACTGTTAATTTATAATAAATTAATATTTATTCATTTTTTCTTTAAGAGTATCCTTGTGTGAAGATTTTTTAGGTTAGATTGGCTGATTTATGAGGGTGTAATGAGGGTGGTGTTTAGAAAATGATATTTGATTGTTTAATGAGTTGTAATTAATTTTGAAACAGCTATATTTTTGATTAGTATATTTAAAGGAATAAAAATTAATCTATTAGAGTTTGATTTACCGAAAAATAGTTCTACATTTGCACCCCCTTTTAAAAAGGGAAATTTTAAAAATTAATATATAGTGTAAAGCAAATTATGCCAACAATTTCACAATTAGTAAGAAAAGGTAGAGCCAAAATAACTAAGAAGAGTAAATCGGCTGCTTTGGATTCGTGCCCGCAACGCCGCGGTGTTTGTACGCGTGTTTATACTACTACACCAAAAAAACCAAATTCAGCTATGCGTAAAGTAGCTCGTGTTAGGTTAACAAATGGTAAGGAAGTAAACGCATACATCGGTGGTGAGGGTCATAACCTCCAAGAGCACTCGATAGTATTAGTTAGAGGAGGAAGGGTAAAAGATTTACCAGGAGTTAGATATCACATTGTAAGAGGAGCTTTAGACACCGCAGGTGTAGAAGGAAGGACACAACGTAGATCTAAATATGGTGCAAAACGCCCTAAGAAGTAATTAAAAAACTTTAAGAAGAAGACATGAGAAAAAGAAAGGCTAAAAAAAGACCGATTTTGCCAGATCCACGTTTTAACGATCAGTTAGTGACTCGTTTTGTAAATATGATGATGTGGGATGGTAAAAAATCGACAGCTTTCAAAATATTCTATGATGCAATTGATATTGTAGAAGAAAAAAAACAAAATGACGAAAAAACGTCATTAGAAATATGGAAAGATGCATTATCTAATGTAATGCCGCATGTAGAGGTGAGAAGCCGACGTGTAGGTGGAGCTACTTTCCAAATTCCTAATCCAATCAGACCAGACCGTAAAATATCTACTGCTATGAAGTGGTTGATTCAATTTTCACGTAAAAGAAATGAGAAATCTATGGCACAGAAACTTGCTGCAGAAATTATAGCTGCAGAAAAAGAAGAAGGAGCTGCTGTAAAGAAAAGAGTAGATACTCATAAAATGGCTGAAGCAAACAAAGCATTCTCACACTTTAGATTTTAATCATCAATAGAAATGGCTAGAGATTTAAAATATACAAGAAATATAGGAATTGCTGCGCATATTGACGCAGGAAAAACTACAACTACTGAGCGTATTCTTTATTATACGGGAGTAAGTCATAAGATTGGAGAGGTGCATGATGGTGCCGCTACAATGGATTGGATGGAACAAGAGCAGGAAAGAGGTATTACAATTACTTCTGCTGCTACAACTTGTGAGTGGAAGTTTCCAACTGAAAACGGACAGGTTATAGATGATACTAAAGGATATCACTTTAATATTATTGATACACCAGGTCACGTTGATTTTACAGTTGAAGTTAACCGATCTCTTCGTGTTCTTGATGGATTAGTATTCTTATTTAGTGCTGTTGATGGTGTAGAGCCACAATCAGAAACTAACTGGAGGCTTGCAGATAACTATAAAGTACCACGTATAGGTTTTGTAAATAAAATGGACCGTCAAGGATCTAACTTTATGGCAGTATGTCAACAAGTTAAAGATATGTTAGGATCTAATGCTGTGCCAATTGTAATGAATATTGGTGATGAAGCAGATTTTAAAGGTATTGTTGATTTGGTGAAAAATCGTGCAATTATATGGCATGATGAAACACAAGGATCTACATTTGATGTTGTCGATATTCCTGAAGAATTAAAAGCAGAAGCTGCTGAGTTAAGAGGTAAACTTATTGAAGAAGTTGCTGCTTATGATGAAGATCTTTTAGAAAAATTCATGGAAGACGAAGATTCAATTACAGAAGAAGAAGTGCATGCTGCGCTTAGAGCCGCTGTGATGGATATGTCTATTATTCCTATGATTTGCGGATCAGCATTTAAGAATAAAGGAGTTCAGTTCCTTTTAGATGCTGTATGTCGTTATTTGCCTTCTCCAACAGACAAAGAAGGTATTGTAGGAGTAAATCCAAATACAGATCAAGAAGAATTACGTAAACCAGACGTAAAAGAACCGTTTTCTGCTTTAGCATTTAAGATTGCTACAGATCCTTTTGTAGGGCGTTTAGCATTTTTTAGAGCCTACTCTGGTCGATTAGATGCTGGATCATACATCTTAAATAATCGTTCAGGTAAAAAAGAACGTATTTCTCGTATATATCAAATGCATTCTAATAAGCAAAATGCTATCGATTATATCGAAGCAGGAGATATTGGAGCTGCTGTAGGGTTTAAAGATATCAAGACCGGTGATACTATGTCTGATGAAAAAAATCCTATTGTTTTAGAATCTATGGATTTTCCAGACCCAGTAATTGGTATTGCGGTTGAGCCTAAAACTAAGGCTGATGTAGATAAATTAGGAATGTCTTTATCTAAATTAGCTGAAGAAGATCCAACTTTTACGGTAAGAACAGACGAGGCTTCAGGACAGACTATTATTTCTGGAATGGGAGAGCTTCATTTAGATATAATTGTAGATCGTTTAAAACGTGAGTTTAAAGTTGAAGTAAATCAAGGGCAACCACAAGTAGAGTATAAGGAAGCTATTACTCAAGCTGCAGATCACAGAGAGGTTTATAAGAAACAATCTGGAGGTCGTGGTAAATTTGCAGATATTGTATTTACTATTGAGCCAGCTGAAGAAGGTCAGGTAGGACTTCAGTTTGAGTCTACAATTAAAGGGGGTAACGTTCCTAAAGAATTTATTCCTTCGATAGAAAAAGGATTTAAAATGGCTATGGTTAATGGGCCATTAGCAGGATATGAAGTTGATGCTGTTAAAGTAACATTAAAAGATGGTTCTTATCACGATGTGGATTCGGATCAACTATCTTTCGAGCTAGCTGCTAAATTAGGGTTTAAGAACTCTGCCAAAGCTGCTAAAGCTGTGATAATGGAGCCAATTATGAAATTGGAAGTTATTACTCCAGAAGAAAATATGGGAGATATCGTAGGTGATCTTAACCGTCGTAGAGGGCAGGTAAGTGATATGGGAGATCGTGCAGGTGCAAAAACTGTAAAAGCGACTGTTCCACTTTCTGAAATGTTTGGATATGTAACAACATTAAGAACATTGTCTTCAGGTAGAGCAACGTCTACAATGGAATTTTCTCACTATGCTGAAACTCCTTCTAATATTTCAGAAGAAGTAATTGCAGCAGCAAAGGGTGTTAACGCTTAATTATTACAGAAATGAGTCAAAAAATTAGAATAAAACTAAAATCTTACGATCATAATTTAGTAGATAAATCTGCTGAAAAAATCGTAAAGACGGTAAAGAGTACAGGAGCTGTAGTAACAGGTCCAATTCCTTTGCCAACACATAAGAAGATATTTACAGTTCTTCGTTCTCCGCACGTAAATAAAAAATCTAGAGAGCAATTTCAATTAAGTTCTTACAAAAGACTATTGGATATATATAGTTCTTCTTCAAAAACGATTGATGCGTTGATGAAGCTAGAGTTACCAAGTGGAGTTGAAGTTGAGATTAAAGTGTGATCTCAATTTGAAATAGCTTTATAAAGATTGCTGAGCGAAGTCGAAGCAAAAATGTCCTAAGCTGTGTGCGAAGGAAAAACGGTAAAAAAAATATTCAGGGTCTGAGTTGTTTTTTGACCCTGTTTTTTTATAAAATATTAGAATACACTGAAGAAGACTTCAATGTATAAATAAGTAAATCATTAATAAATAATTAAATATGTCTGGGTTAATAGGAAAAAAGATCGGTATGACCAGCATCTTCGATGAAAATGGAAAGAATATTCCATGTACAGTTATCGAAGCTGGACCATGCATCGTGACCCAAGTCAGAACTGAAGATGTTGATGGCTATAAAGCTATTCAATTAGGTTTCGATGACAAAGCGGACAAGAATGCTACTAAAGCGGCTTTAGGTCACTTTAAAAAAGCAGGAACTGTTGCTAAGCGTAAAGTTGTCGAATTCAAAAGTTTTGAGGAGGAGTACAAGTTAGGAGATACAGTAACAGTGGATCATTTTGCTGAGGGAGAATTCGTTGATGTTTCAGCAACTTCTAAAGGAAAAGGTTTTCAAGGAGTTGTTAAGCGACATAATTTCGGTGGTGTTGGTCAAGCAACTCACGGTCAGCATAACCGTCTAAGAGCTCCTGGTTCTATAGGTGCTGCATCTTATCCTGCAAGAGTTTTCAAAGGAATGAAAATGGCAGGAAGAATGGGTGGAGATCAAGTAAAAATTCAAAACTTAAAAGTGTTAAAAATAGTTCCAGAAAAGAACATACTTGTTGTAAAAGGATGTGTTCCTGGACATAAAAACGCTTATGTAACTATTCAGAAGTAATGAAAGTAGCAGTAATTGATATAAATGGAAAAGAAACAGGTAGAGAGGCAGACCTTTCTGATACTGTTTTTGGTATAGAACCAAATGAGCATGCTGTATACTTAGATGTGAAGCAATACTTGGCTAATCAACGTCAAGGTACTCATAAAGCTAAGGAACGAGCTGAAATTACAGGTAGTACTAGAAAAATAAAGAAACAAAAAGGAACAGGTACTGCCAGAGCAGGTAGTATAAAATCTCCAATATTTAAAGGTGGAGGTAGAGTTTTTGGTCCTAGACCACGTAACTACTCTTTTAAATTGAATAAAAATTTAAAAAGATTAGCACGTAAGTCTGCTTTAAGTATTAAGGCAAGTGATAAGGCTATCACGGTAGTTGAAGACTTTACTTTTGATACAATAAAGACTAAGAATTTTACTGCTGTTTTAAAGTCTTTAGGACTTGAAAACAAAAAATCTTTATTTGTGTTGGCTGAGTCAAATAAAAATGTATATTTGTCGTCACGCAATTTAAAAAGCTCAGAAGTTATAACTTCTTCAGAATTAAGTACTTATAAAATACTTAATGCAGGTAATGTTGTGATTTTAGAGAGTTCTTTGAAAGGAATTGAAACGAATTTAAGTAAATAGAAGCCATGAGTATCTTAATAAAACCTATTATTACGGAAAAGGCTACTGCAGATAGTGAAGTTTATAATCGCTATGGTTTTGTAGTAGATAAAAAAGCGAATAAGGTAGAGATCAAAAAAGCAGTTGAAGCTGCTTATGGAGTATCTGTTACTAAAGTTCGAACAATGAATGTCCGTCCAGACCGTAGTACCCGTTATACAAAAACAGGTATGGTCACTGGTAAAACAAGTGCTTTTAAGAAAGCAATTGTACAGGTGGCGGAAGGTGAAGTAATTGATTTATATAGTAATCTTTAAGACTAGAAGATGTCAGTAAGAAAATTAAAACCAATTACCCCAGGTCAGCGTTTTAGAGTAGTAAATGGATTTGACGCCATTACTACTGATAAGCCGGAAAAAAGCCTATTGGCTCCGAAAAAAAGATCTGGAGGTAGAAACAGTCAAGGAAAAATGACCATCCGATATAAAGGTGGTGGTCATAAAAGAAGGTATCGTATTATCGATTTTAAACGTGATAAGCAAGGAATTCCTGCTACCGTTGCCACGATAGAATATGATCCAAACAGAACTGCATTTATAGCGCTTTTGAATTACCAAGATGGTGAGAAGCGTTATGTTATCGCTCAAAATGGTTTGCAAGTTGGTCAGAATGTTGTTTCTGGTGATACTGTAGCACCAGAGATTGGTAATGCAATGCCACTTAGTAGCATTCCACTAGGAACAATCATTTCTTGTATAGAGTTACGTCCAGGTCAAGGAGCTGTTATGGCTCGTAGTGCTGGATCATTTGCTCAGCTTATGGCAAGAGATGGTAAGTTTGCAACAGTAAAATTACCATCCGGAGAAGTTAGATTGATATTAGTTAATTGTTTAGCTACTATAGGAGCTGTATCTAATAGTGATCATCAATTGATCGTTGGAGGTAAAGCAGGTAGAACTAGATGGCTAGGTCGTCGTCCTCGTACAAGACCAGTAGCAATGAACCCTGTTGATCACCCAATGGGAGGTGGAGAAGGACGTTCTTCTGGAGGTCACCCACGTTCTAGAAAAGGTCTTCCTGCAAAAGGATACAGAACCCGTTCTAAAACAAAAGCGAGTAATAAATATATTGTAGAACGTAGAAAGAAATAATAAGATATGGCACGTTCATTAAAAAAAGGACCTTACGTTCACTATAAATTAGAGAAGAAAGTCGCTGCAAATGTAGAAGCTAATAAAAAGTCTGTTATAAAGACTTGGTCTAGAGCATCTATGATTACTCCTGACTTTGTAGGGCAAACAATTGCAGTTCATAATGGTCGACAATTTGTACCAGTATATATTACTGAAAACATGGTAGGTCATAAATTAGGAGAATTTTCGCCAACACGTTCTTTTAGAGGACACGCTGGTGCTAAAAATAAAGGTAAAAAATAATTTAAGTCATGGGAGTTCGTAAAAGAGAAATGGCAGAAAGAATTAAGGAAGAGAAAAAGCAAATTGCTTTTGCTAAACTTAATAACTGCCCTACGTCACCTCGTAAGATGCGTTTAGTAGCGGATTTAGTTCGTGGTGAAAAAGTTGAAAAAGCGCTTCATATTCTTAGATTTAACCCTAAAGAAGCATCACGTCGTTTAGAGAAGTTATTGCTCTCTGCAATAGCAAACTGGCAGGCGAAGAATGAAGACGCTAGCATAGAAGATGCAGATCTTTTTGTAAAAGAGATCCGTGTAGATGGAGGAAGTATGTTAAAAAGACTACGTCCAGCTCCACAAGGTCGCGCACATAGAATAAGAAAACGCTCTAATCACGTAACAATTGTGGTTGCAGCAAACAATAATACACAAAGCTAATATAAACTATGGGACAGAAGACAAATCCAATCGGAAATCGCCTAGGTATTATAAGAGGATGGGAGTCCAACTGGTATGGAGGTAATGACTACGGTGATAAACTTGCCGAAGACGATAAGATTAGAAAATATGTACACGCACGTTTATCAAAAGCTAGTGTATCTAGAGTAATTATTGAGCGTACGCTTAAACTTGTAACCGTTACTATCACTACTGCCAGACCTGGTATCATTATCGGTAAAGGTGGTCAAGAGGTAGACAAGTTAAAAGAAGAGCTTAAGAAAATTACTGAAAAGGAAGTACAGATCAATATTTTTGAAATCAAAAGACCAGAGCTTGATGCATTTTTGGTTGGATCTAGTGTCGCAAGACAAATCGAAAGCCGTATCTCATACCGTCGTGCTATAAAGATGGCTATCGCAGCTGCGATGAGAATGAATGCGGAAGGGATTAAAATCCAGATTTCAGGACGTTTAAATGGTGCAGAAATGGCACGTGCAGAGTCCTATAAAGAAGGTCGTATTCCATTATCAACATTTAGAGCTGATATAGATTATGCTTTGGTAGAAGCGCATACTACATATGGTAGATTGGGTATCAAAGTATGGATCATGAAAGGCGAAGTGTATGGTAAAAGAGAGCTTTCTCCTTTGGTTGGTTTATCCAAAAAACAAGGAAAAGGTGACAGCCGAGGTGGACGAAGTGGTGGTAATAACAAGTCACGTCGTAGAAAGTAATTTTTTAAAGTAAATTAACAATGTTACAGCCTAAAAGAACAAAATTCCGTAAGCAACAAAAAGGACGTATGAAAGGTCTTTCTCAAAGAGGACATACACTTTCTAACGGGACTTTCGGAATAAAATCATTAGATTCAAGTTTTGTTACTGCTAGACAAATAGAAGCAGCTCGTATTTCAGCTACTCGTCATATGAAAAGAGAAGGTTCTCTGTGGATTAAAATTTTCCCAGATAAACCTATTACTAAAAAACCTCTCGAAGTACGTATGGGTAAAGGAAAAGGAGCTGTAGAATACTGGGCAGCAGTAGTAAAACCAGGAAGAATATTATTTGAGATCAGTGGTGTGCCATTTGAAGTGGCAAAAGAAGCATTACGCTTAGCAGCTCAGAAACTTCCTGTAAAAACTAAGTTTATCGTAGCTAGAGATTATCAAGCTTAATATTTGAGAGACTATGAAACAATCAGAAGTAAAAGAATTATCTACAGCTGAATTACAAGAGGAACTTGGTAAAACTCAAAAAGCGTATTCAGATTTAAGAATGGCTCACGCTATGTCTCCATTGGAAAATCCTTTACAATTACGTAAAGTAAGAAGATCTATTGCAAGAATAGCTACAGAGCTAACAAAAAGAGAATTAAACGGTTAATTCTGCTGAAAGATGGAAAAAAGAAATTTAAGAAAAGAGCGTATAGGGATTGTTACTAGTAACAAGATGCAGAAATCAATTGTAGTTTCTGAAGTTAAAAAAGTAAAACACCCGATGTACGGAAAGTTCGTGTTAAAAACAAAAAGATATGTTGCACACGACGAGAAAAACGATTGCAATATTGGTGATACTGTAAAGATCATGGAAACAAGACCTATGAGTAAAACCAAATGCTGGAGATTAGTAGAAGTAATTGAAAGAGCGAAGTAATTATGGTACAGCAAGAGTCTAGATTAAAAGTAGCTGATAACACAGGAGGAAAAGAAGTCTTAGTAATCCGTGTTTTAGGTGGTACAAAAAGAAGATACGCCTCTGTAGGTGACAAAATAGTTGTCAGTGTAAAAGAAGCAACTCCAAATGGAAACATTAAAAAAGGAGCAGTTTCAACCGCAGTTGTAGTTCGTACTAAGAAAGAAGTGCGCAGACCAGATGGTTCTTATATTCGTTTCGATGACAATGCATGTGTTCTATTGAACCCTGCAGGAGAAATGAGAGGAACACGTGTTTTTGGTCCTGTTGCAAGAGAACTTCGTGATAAGCAATTCATGAAGATTGTTTCACTAGCGCCAGAAGTGCTTTAAAACATTTGTAAAGATGACAAAGCTAAAAATAAAATCAGGAGATACAGTGCGAATTATCGCTGGAGACAATAAAGGTCAAGAGGGTAAAGTTCAAAAAGTATTGAAAGATAAAAACAAGGCGATTGTAGAAGGTGTGAACTTAGTTTCAAAGCACCAAAAGCCTAGTGCTACAAATCCACAAGGAGGAATTGTAAAACAAGAAGCACCTATTCATATCTCTAATTTATCATTGTTAACCTCAAAAGGAGAGACAACAAGAGTTGGACATAGAATAGAAGGAGATAAGAAAGTGAGATTTTCTAAAAAATCTAATGAAGTAATATAATTATGGCTTATATCCCAAGATTAAAACAAGAGTATAAAGACAGAGTCGTGTCTACTCTTACAGAAGAATTCAGCTATGATAATGTAATGCAAGTGCCAAAGCTTAAAAAAATAGTTTTAAGTAGAGGAGTTGGAGCAGCAGTAGCTGATAAGAAATTGATAGATTACGCAGTAGACGAATTAACAAACATCACAGGTCAAAAAGCTATAGCAACAATGTCTAAAAAAGATGTTGCTACTTTCAAATTACGTAAAGGAATGCCAATTGGAGCAAAAGTTACGTTAAGAGGAGAGAGAATGTATGAGTTTTTAGATCGTTTGATTACTTCCGCATTACCAAGGGTAAGAGATTTTGGAGGAATAAAAGCTACAGGTTTTGATGGTAGAGGTAATTACTCATTAGGAATTACTGAACAAATTATTTTTCCAGAAATTGATATCGATAAGGTAAATAAGATTGCTGGAATGAATATTACCTTCGAAACTTCAGCTAAAACTGATAAAGAAGCAAAATCATTGTTAACTGAACTAGGATTACCCTTTAAAAAGAATTAATTATGGCTAAAGAATCAATGAAAGCCCGTGAGGTGAAGAGAGCAAAAATGGTAGATAAATATGCTGAAAAACGTAAAGCTTTAAAAGAAGCTGGAGATTATGAAGCATTACAGAAATTACCAAAAAATGCCTCACCAATTCGTAAGCATAATCGTTGTAAGTTAACAGGAAGACCAAAAGGATATATGCGTCAATTTGGAATTTCTCGTGTAACATTCAGAGAGATGGCTAACAAAGGCTTAATTCCAGGAGTAACAAAAGCTAGTTGGTAATAATAAAGTGAATTAATTGGTATAAGGTTCAGCTAAAAAAGTTGAAAACCAATACCGTAAATCAGATATAATGAATACAGATCCTATAGCAGATTATTTAACTAGAATTCGTAATGCAAATAGTGCTCAGCATAGAGTAGTTGAGATTCCTGCATCAAAGGTTAAAAAAGAAATCACTAAAATATTATTCGATCAAGGATATATTTTAAGTTATAAGTTTGAAGATAATACAACACAAGGTACTATCAAAATAGCACTTAAGTACGATAAAATAACTAAAGAACCAGTTATTAAAGAATTACAAAGGATAAGTAAGCCAGGTTTACGTAAGTATGCAGGGTCTAGTGAAATCCCTAGAATCCTTAACGGATTAGGTGTTGCAATAGTTTCTACTTCTCACGGTGTAATGACCGGAAAACGAGCTAAGCAAGAGAACGTAGGAGGAGAAGTACTTTGTTACGTATATTAACAGTATAAAAGACAAAAGAAATGTCAAGAATAGGAAAAAATCCAGTAACTATTCCGTCTGGTGTCACTGTTGAAGTGACAGGTAATGTTGTTACTGTTAAAGGAAAATTAGGAGAACTTTCTCAAGAAATCGATAGTATCGATGTGAAAGTAGAAGATGGCCAAGTAGTTCTAGAAAGACCTAGTGATGTCAAAGACCATAAAGCAAAGCATGGATTATATCGATCTTTGATTAGTAATATGGTAAAAGGCGTTTCTGAAGGATTTACAAAAGAGTTAGAATTAGTAGGAGTTGGATATAGAGCTTCTAATCAAGGTCAGAAATTAGATTTGGCTTTGGGATTCTCTCATAATATTGTTTTGGACTTAGCACCAGAAGTTAAGATCGAAACTATTTCAGAAAAAGGTAAGAACCCTATCGTAAAATTAACTTCTCATGATAAGCAATTGGTGGGACAGGTAGCAGCTAAAATTAGAAGCTTCCGTAAGCCAGAGCCTTACAAAGGGAAAGGAATCAAATTCGTAGGAGAACAATTAAGAAGAAAAGCAGGTAAATCTGCATAACAACTAACGTTATGGCATTCTCAAAAGATTTAAGAAGATTAAAGATAAGAAAACGTATCCGTGGTAATGTAAGCGGAACAGAACAACGTCCTAGATTATCTGTTTATAGAAGTAATAAAGAAATCTATGCGCAAGTTATAGATGATGTAACTGGTAAAACTATCAGTGCTGCTTCTTCAAGAGATAAAGATATTGCTTCGGCAGAAGGAAATAAAACAGAAAAAGCAAACTTAGTAGGTAAAGCACTTGCTGAGAAAGCTAAAAACGCTGGTGTAGAAGTAGTGTCCTTTGATAGAGGGGGGTACTTGTATCACGGTAGAGTAAAATCATTAGCAGACGGTGCTAGAGAAGCAGGACTTAAATTCTAAGAAATTATGTATCAAAAATATAAAAACGCAGAATTAGTAAAACCAAGCGGCCTTGAGCTTAAAGATCGTTTAGTTGGTGTACAACGTGTTACTAAAGTAACTAAAGGTGGACGAGCATTCGGTTTCTCAGCAATCGTAGTAGTAGGTGATGAAAATGGTGTTGTAGGGCATGGTTTAGGTAAGTCTAAAGAGGTAGCAGAAGCTATCTCTAAGGCAGTAGAAGATGCAAAAAAGAATTTGGTTCGCATTCCATTACAAAAAGGGACATTACCTCATGAACAAAAAGGTAAATACGGAGGAGCTAGAGTATTACTTTTACCAGCTGCTACCGGTACCGGAGTAATTGCAGGTGGAGCAATACGTGCAGTATTAGAAGCTGTAGGAGTGCATGATGTACTTTCTAAAAACCAAGGATCGTCTAACCCACATAATGTAGTGAAAGCAACTTTTGATGCCTTATTGCAAATGCGTAGTGCGCAACAAGTAGCAACTCAAAGGGGAGTTTCATTAGAGAAAGTGTTTAAAGGATAAATCAGGAACGATGGCAAAGATTAAGATTACTAAAGTAAAAAGTGCAATTAATCGCACTCAAAGACAAAAGAGAACCTTAGAGGCTCTAGGTCTTAAAAAAATCGGCCAGGTTGTGGAGCATGATGATACTCCTAATATCCTTGGGATGGTAAATAAAGTTAAACATTTAGTTTCGGTAGAAACAAAATAATAAAAGCAAATGGATTTAAGTAATTTAAAACCTGCTGCAGGTTCGGTAAAAAATGATGGTAAACGAGTAGGTCGTGGACAAGGTTCTGGAAAAGGTGGAACTGCTACTCGTGGACACAAAGGAGCAAAATCACGTTCTGGGTATTCTAAAAAGATCGGTTTTGAAGGAGGGCAAATGCCACTTCAAAGACGTGTACCAAAATTTGGTTTCAAGAACATCAACAGAAAAGAGTATCAAGGAATTAATTTAGATACACTACAAAAGTTAGTAGATGATGGAAAAATTAATGATACAGTTGATCTTGATGTAATTTTGGCAATACGTCTTGCTGGAAAAAATGATTTGATTAAGATACTAGGAAGAGGTGAATTAAAAGCAAAATTGAAAGTCACAGCTCACAAATTTACAGCCACTGCAAAAGCTGCTATAGAAGCGGCAGGTGGTGAAGCAGTAACCCTATAATCGACAACTCATGAAATTTATTGACACAATAAAAAACGTTTGGAAAATCGAAGAACTAAAAAATAGAATCTTAGTTACACTAGGGTTACTTTTAGTATATCGATTTGGAGCGCAAGTTGTACTTCCGGGTATAGATGCTTCAGAATTAGCAAATCTAGGGACACAAACCCAAGATGGTTTGTTAGGATTACTTAATGCATTTACAGGAGGAGCATTTGCTAATGCTTCAGTGTTTGCATTAGGTATTATGCCATATATATCTGCATCAATTGTAGTTCAGTTAATGGGAATTGCTATTCCTTATTTACAAAAATTGCAAAAAGAGGGAGAAAGTGGTAGGAAAAAAATTAACCAAATTACACGTTGGTTAACTATCGCTATTACCCTAGTTCAAGGACCAGGATATATCTATAATCTATTTGCAACACTTCCTCCATCTGCATTTAGTGGAGAAATAAGTCAAACTGTTTTTGTTGTGTCTTCAGTAATTATTATATCGACAGGTTGTGTCTTTGCAATGTGGTTAGGTGAGAAAATTACAGATAAAGGTATAGGTAATGGTATCTCATTATTAATTATGGTAGGTATTATTGCAACACTTCCACTTTCGTTTGTTCAGAATTTTTCATCACGAGTTTCTGGTGATAGTGGAGGTATGATTATGGTATTAATAGAATTAGTTATCTGGTTTGTAGTTATACTAGCATCAATATTATTAGTAATGGCAGTAAGGCAAATACCAGTACAATACGCTAGAAGAACAGCTGGAGGAGGATATGAAAAGAATGTTTTTGGATCTCGTCAGTACATACCTTTAAAACTCAATGCATCAGGAGTAATGCCAATCATTTTTGCTCAGGCAATTATGTTTGTTCCTTCTGCTGTAGCAAGTCTTTCAGACTCTGAGTTTTCTCAAGGTATAAAAGCCGCATTTAGTGATATTTTTGGTTTGTGGTATAACTTACTGTTTGCATTATTAATTATAGTGTTTACATATTTTTATACTGCTATTACAGTGCCAACTAATAAGATGGCAGATGACCTAAAGCGTAGTGGAGGTTTTATTCCAGGAATTCGACCAGGAAGTGAAACTTCTGAATATCTAGATAAAATAATGTCTCAAATCACTTTACCAGGCTCAATATTCTTAGCAGTAATTGCAATATTTCCTGCAATAGCGGTTAAGTTATTGAACGTACAACAAGGTTGGGCACTATTTTTTGGAGGAACTTCATTATTGATTATGGTTGGAGTGGCGATTGATACAATGCAACAGGTTAATTCATATTTGTTAAATAGACATTATGATGGATTGATGAAAACTGGTAAAAATCGTAAAGCAGTAGCATAATGGCAAAACAACCAGCAATAGAACAAGACGGGAGTATTATAGAAGCATTATCGAATGCAATGTTTCGTGTAGAACTAGAAAATGGGCATGTTGTAACTGCTCATATCTCAGGTAAAATGCGTATGCATTATATAAAATTATTACCAGGAGATAAAGTAAAACTAGAAATGAGTCCTTATGATTTAACAAAGGCTCGTATAACATATAGATACTAATAATTTAAGAATATTGTAAATTAAGATTTTTTGTGTACTTTTGCAGCCCAAAAAATCTTGTTACGGATCCCTTCCAAGACATAGTTTGTTTTGGAAATAAAAATCAAAGAGATGAAAGTTAGAGCATCAATAAAAAAAAGAAGTGCCGAGTGCAAGATTGTGCGTAGAAAAGGCCGACTTTACGTAATTAATAAAAAGAATCCTAGATTTAAACAAAGACAAGGGTAATTATGGCAAGAATTGCAGGGGTAGATATACCTAAACAAAAGCGAGGAGTTATAGCGTTAACCTATATCTTCGGAATTGGTAGAAGTAGAGCTAAAGAAATTTTAGACGTTGCCAAAGTAGATGAAAGCATAAAAGTTTCTGATTGGGATGATGATCAAATTGGTCGTATTCGTGAAGCTGTAGGGAACTATACCATAGAAGGAGAATTGCGATCTGAAGTACAATTGAATATCAAGCGTCTTATGGATATAGGATGTTATAGAGGTATACGACATAGAGCAGGTTTGCCACTTAGAGGGCAACGTACTAAGAATAATTCTAGAACACGTAAAGGAAGAAGAAAAACAGTTGCAAATAAGAAAAAAGCAACTAAATAATAAGTAGTATGGCAAAGTCAACTTCAAAAAAACGTAAAGTAATTGTTGAATCGATAGGAGAAGCACATGTAACAGCTTCTTTTAACAACATTATTATTTCGTTAACAAATAAAAAGGGAGACGTTATTTCTTGGTCTTCTGCAGGTAAAATGGGATTTAGAGGTTCTAAAAAGAATACACCTTATGCGGCTCAGTTAGCAGCAGAAGATGCCTCTAAAGTAGCTATTGAAGCAGGATTAAAGAAAGTAAAAGTATACGTTAAAGGTCCAGGTAATGGTAGAGAGTCAGCAATACGTTCTCTTCATAATGCAGGGATTGAAGTTTCAGAAATTATTGATGTAACTCCAATGCCACATAATGGATGTCGTCCTCCTAAAAGACGTAGAGTATAATTTTTATCCCGAATTTTTAGATTCGGGATCTTTTTATAACTATCAAGTAAATCTAAATGAGGAAAAATAATTATCGAAGGAAAGAGACCTTAATTCATGATTATCCTCAATAACTAAAATTTTAATAATGGCAAGATATACTGGTCCAAAAACTAAAATCGCTCGTAAATTCGGTGAAGCGATCTTCGGAGATGATAAATCTTTCGAAAAAAGAAACTACCCTCCAGGGCAGCATGGTAATAACAGACGTAGAGGTAAAAAAAGTGAGTATGCTATCCAGTTAATGGAAAAACAAAAAGCAAAGTATACTTATGGAGTATTAGAGCGCCAATTCCGTAATATGTTTGAGAAAGCAACACGCTCTCAAGGTATTACTGGTGAAGTATTACTTCAACTTTGTGAGTCTCGTTTGGATAATGTAGCCTATAGAATGGGACTTTCTAATTCTCGTAGTGGTGCTAGACAATTAGTTTCTCACAGACATATAACTGTTAATGGGAAACAAGTTAATATTCCTTCTTATCAATTAAAACCAGGAGATGTTGTTGGAGTAAGAGAAAAATCAAAATCATTAGAAGTAATCCAAAATTCATTAGCTAATAATAGCAAGGTTTACGAATGGATTACCTTTAATAATGATACTAGACAGGGTACTTTTGTATCAGTTCCGGCTAGAATTCAGATTCCGGAAAATATTAATGAACAATTCATCGTCGAATTATACTCTAAGTAATAACTCAAAGAAGAAACAATAATATGGCAATATTAAATTTTCAGAAGCCCGATAAAGTTATCATGATTGACTCTACTGAGTTCGATGGTAAATTTGAATTTAGACCATTAGAACCAGGGTATGGATTAACAGTTGGTAACGCTTTGCGAAGAGTTTTGCTATCTTCTTTAGAGGGATTTGCTATAACTTCTCTTAGAATAGAAGGCGTAGATCATGAGTTCTCTACAATTTCTGGGGTAGTTGAAGATGTTACTGAAATTATTTTAAATCTTAAGCAAGTACGTTTTAAACGTCAGATAGAAGATATAGATAATGAATCTGTAACGATATCTATTTCAGGTCAAGAACAATTAACAGCGGGTGATTTTCAGAAATTTATTTCTGGATTCCAAGTGTTGAACCCTGATCTGATTATCTGTAATATGGATAAAAAAGTAGCACTTAACCTAGAGATTACTATTGAAAAAGGTAGAGGTTATGTTCCTGCAGAAGAAAATAAGAAAACTAATGCTCCTATTGGAACTATTTTTACAGATTCAATATACACTCCAATTAAAAATGTTAAATATAGCATTGAGAATTACCGTGTAGAGCAAAAAACAGATTACGAAAAATTAGTTTTCGAAATTGTAACTGATGGATCTATTCATCCAAAAGATGCATTAACTGAGGCTGCTAAAATATTAATACACCACTTCATGTTATTCTCTGATGAGCGTATAACATTAGAAGCTGATGAGATTGCACAGACAGAGACTTATGATGAAGAATCACTTCACATGAGACAGTTGTTAAAAACAAAGTTGATCGATATGGATCTTTCTGTACGTGCACTTAACTGTTTAAAAGCTGCAGAAGTTGATACCTTAGGAGATCTAGTATCTTACAATAAAAATGACTTAATGAAGTTCCGTAACTTTGGTAAAAAATCTTTAACAGAGCTTGAAGAGCTAGTTAATGTTAAAGGACTTAACTTTGGGATGGATCTTTCTAAATATAAATTAGATAAAGACTAATCTATCATATTTTGCTCCCCAGAGAGGGTTGTAGCAAGATGATGATTAAAATTAAATGTCATGAGACACGGAAAAAAAGTAAATCATTTAGGGAGAAAAACAGCACATCGTAAAGCTATGCTAGCGAATATGGCTTGTTCTCTAATAGAACATAAAAGAATCAATACTACAGTTGCAAAGGCAAAAGCACTTAAGCAATTTGTAGAGCCACTAGTAACAAAATCTAAAGATGATACTACTCATAATCGACGTATCGTATTTAGTAGATTGCGTAATAAATATGCAGTTACTGAATTGTTTAGAGATGTTGCTACTAAGGTAGGCGATAGACCAGGAGGGTACACAAGAATTATTAAACTTGGTAATCGTCTAGGAGATAACGCTGATATGGCAATGATTGAATTAGTAGATTATAACGAGCTTTATAATGCTGGTAAGCCTGCTAAGAAAAAATCTAGAAGAAGAGGTGGAAGTAAGAAAACTGCTTCTGCTCCAGCAGCAGCAAAAGAAACGACTAGTTCTGAAGAAGAATAGATGAAAGATGCGAATTGCACATAATAAGAAAAGGATAAACGTTTACCGTTTATCCTTTTTTTTTGAGTAATCTTGTCGATTCTAATAAAATTTAATTTAATATCGGTTTATCTTTAAAATTGTATATAATAGAAATAAAGTTATTTTTTAACACAATACGAATTAAAAAGAAACTTTTGTTAATGCTGTTTTTAAGTTAAGTAGATATAAGAATGTATAGGTTTAGTTTCCACCTCAACGGAAATTTTGTAATAAAATTAGGTCAAACGATGGATTTGCATATAAGTTAATTTTAAATATTAATTAAATATATGTTGTTTAAAGTACATCGTGAACCATTAGAAAACAATATTTATAAGCAGATGAAATATCAATCTCGAAAGAAAGCAATTCTATTATTATCAGATGGAACTATTTTTTACGGAAAAGCAGTAGGCAAAGAAGGTAGTGCCTTTGGAGAAGTTTGTTTTAATACAGGTATGACAGGGTATCAAGAAATTTTTACAGACCCTTCATATTATGGGCAATTAATGGTTGCAACAAATGTGCATATTGGTAATTATGGAGCCAATGATCAAGAAATTGAATCTGATTCAGTTAAAATTGCAGGTTTAATAGTTAAGAATTTTAGTTATGAATTTTCTAGAGATCTAGCAGATAGTTCGTTACAAGAATTTTTAGAGAATAATAATCTTTTAGCAATATCAGATGTGGATACTCGAGCATTAGTAAGTTACATTAGAGATAATGGAGCAATGAACGCGGTAATTTCTACAGAGGTTAATAATATTGAAAGATTGAAAAAAGAATTGGCAGCAGTTCCTGACATGAATGGATTGGAGTTAGCTTCAAAAGTATCTACTACTGAGCCATATTTTGTTGGTAATCCTAATGCAACTTATAAAATAGCAGCTTTGGATATAGGAATAAAGAAGAATATACTTCGCAATTTTGAAAAGAGAGATGCCTATATAAAAGTATTTCCTTATGATACGAAGTTTTCTGAAATGAGTGATTGGGAGCCAGATGGATATTTTTTATCTAATGGACCTGGTGATCCTGAGCCATTAACACAAGCAATAGCTACTGCTAAAGAGATTTTGGAAAATGATTTGCCTTTATTTGGAATTTGTTTAGGGCATCAAGTAATAGCATTAGCAAACGGTATTAGTACTTATAAGATGCATAATGGTCATAGAGGAATAAATCACCCAGTTAAAAATTTGGTAACAGGTAAAGGAGAAATTACTTCTCAGAACCATGGTTTTGCAATTCATAGAGAAGATACAGAAAAACATCCTAATGTAGAGATAACGCATGTTCATCTTAATGATAATACTGTTGCAGGAATGAGAATGAAAAATAAGAATTGTTTTTCAGTACAGTATCACCCAGAAGCTAGCCCAGGGCCTAATGATTCAACCTATTTATTTGACCTATTTATAGATAATATTAAGAAAGCTAAAACCAAAGCATAAAATGAATCAACAAGTTTGAATAATTCTTAAAGTGCTTTAACAGTATTTTTAATCTATAACGTTATAGTTGATAACTTACTTTTAGTATTAGAGTTTTTATAGTAAAATTGGTTTTTTTGAAGAGGTTAAAAATTACTGGTTTTGTATATTGCGAAGAATTAAAATCATCCAACAAATAAATTAAAGACATGAGTGTAATTATTAATATTCACGCTAGACAGATTTTAGACTCACGAGGTAACCCAACTGTAGAGGTAGATGTAGTTACCGAAAATGGTGTTTTAGGAAGAGCAGCTGTTCCTTCTGGAGCATCTACAGGAGAACACGAAGCCGTAGAATTACGAGACGGAGGTACTGATTATATGGGTAAAGGAGTTCTTAAAGCTGTCGAAAATGTAAATACAATAATTGCTGAAGAGTTGTTAGGGTATTCTATATTTGATCAAAATCTATTAGATCAAACAATGATTGAATTAGATGGAACTTCTAATAAATCAAAACTTGGAGCTAATGCTATATTAGGAGTTTCACTAGCCGCGGCTAAAGCTGCAGCTAACGAGCTTAATATGCCTTTGTATCGTTATGTAGGAGGAGTGAGTGCTAATACCTTACCAGTGCCTATGATGAACATTATTAATGGTGGTTCACATAGTGATGCTCCAATAGCTTTTCAAGAATTTATGGTAATGCCAGTAAAAGCTAAAAATTTCACACATGCTATGCAAATGGGAACAGAAATTTTCCATAACCTTAAAAAAGTATTACATGATCGTGGTTTAAGTACAGCAGTAGGTGATGAAGGAGGGTTTGCTCCAACATTAGATGGTACAGAAGATGCCTTGGATTCTATTGCATTAGCCGTAGAAAAAGCAGGGTATAAGTTAGGTGATGATGTAATGGTTGCTTTAGATTGTGCTGCGGCAGAATTTTTTGTTGACGGGAAATATGATTATACAAAATTTGAAGGAGATAAAGGTGTTGTAAGAACAAGTGAAGAGCAAGCAGATTATTTAGCAGAATTAGCGTCTAAATATCCAATAATATCTATAGAAGATGGAATGGATGAAAATGATTGGGAAGGTTGGAAATATCTAACAGATAAAATAGGAGATAAAGTTCAGTTAGTAGGAGATGACTTATTTGTTACTAATGTAGAACGACTTTCTAGAGGAATCGAAAATAATATAGCTAATTCAATATTAATAAAAGTAAATCAGATAGGAACACTTACAGAGACGATTGCAGCTGTTAATATGGCACATAATGCAGGGTATACTTCTGTGATGTCACACCGTTCTGGAGAAACTGAGGATAATACTATAGCAGATCTAGCTGTGGCATTAAATACTGGGCAGATTAAAACGGGGTCAGCATCTCGTAGTGATCGAATGGCAAAGTATAATCAATTACTTCGTATTGAAGAAGAATTAGGAGCTATTGCTTTTTATCCAAAAGAAAAAGCTTTTAAAATAAAATAAGTAGAATAATTATGTATACTACTAGGAGGCTATCTATTTGTAAGATAGCCTCTTTTTTTATAGAAATTTTAAAATAAGAATACAATAAAAATGATGCTATGATTAATAATATATTAACACTATATTTTGTAATTTAGCATTCCTACAATAACAGCAAAATTCTAAAATAATCAAATGTCAAAAACAGCTAAGTTAGAAATCGACAATAATATATATGAGTTCCCAATTATAGAAGGAACAGAGAAAGAATTAGGAATTGATATTAAAACACTTAGAGGAGTAACTGGAGGAGTTACAACGATTGATCCAGGGTATAAAAATACTGGAAGTTGTGAGAGTGCTATTACTTTTCTTGATGGAGAGAAAGGAATCTTAAGGTATCGAGGGTATTCTATAGAGGAATTAGCAGAAAAGGCAGATTTTTTAGAAGTTGCTTATTTATTAATTTTTGGAGAATTACCGACAGCAATACAATTAGCAAAGTTTGATAAAGATATAAAAGAAGAATCTCATGTAGATGAGGATATGAAGAAAATCCTTGATGGATTTCCTAAAAGTGCTCATCCTATGGGAGTGTTGTCTTCATTGACGAGTGCTTTGATAGCATTTAACCCAGGATCTGTAGATGTTGACTCTGAAGAAGAAATGTATAATGCTATAGTTAAAATATTAGCAAAGTTTCCTGTACTGGCAGCTTGGACAATGAGAAAAAGAAAAAGTCTACCATTGGATTATGGTGATAATTCTTTAGGATATGTGGAGAATTTACATAAAATGATGTTCGCAAGACCTAATAAGGCCTATGAAGCAAATAAACTTATAAATGATGCACTTGATAAATTATTAATACTACATGCAGATCACGAGCAAAATTGCTCAACATCTACAGTAAGAATAGTTGGCTCTTCTCATGCAGGATTATTTGCGTCATTATCAGCTGGGATATCAGCATTGTGGGGACCTCTTCATGGTGGTGCAAACCAAGCAGTTATAGAGATGTTAGAGGCTATAAAAGCTGATGGAGGAGATACTGCTAAATATATTGAAAAGGCAAAAGATAAAAATGATCCTTTCCGCCTAATGGGATTTGGTCATAGAGTATATAAAAACTTTGATCCAAGAGCTAAGATTATTAAACAATCAGCAGAAGAAATACTAGGAGATATGGGCGTTGAAGATCCAGTTCTAGATATTGCAAAAGGGTTGGCAAAGGTAGCGTTAGAAGATGAGTATTTTGTAAAAAGAAAATTATATCCTAATGTAGATTTTTACTCGGGAATTATTTATAGAGCTTTAGGTATTCCTACCGAAATGTTTACTGTAATGTTTGCTTTAGGAAGGTTGCCGGGATGGATTGCTCAATGGAGAGAAATGAGGCTTCGTAAAGAACCAATAGGAAGACCTAGACAAATATATACAGGAGAAAACTATAGAGATTTTGTAAAAGTGGAAAATAGATAAAAATTTATACCGATAAAACTTAAAAGCCTTAATGTTATTTCATATATCAATAAGGCTTTTGTAATTTTAAAAAACAGTATAAAAAAATTGACGGATATATTAGGAAATATATAATGAAAGAAATTAAGTTAATTAAAAATAGATCAGATATTGGTGCCGGAACAAGAGGTTCTGATCTTGGAATTGATGCAATAGAAATTGCAGCTATTAATAAGAGTGATGATTATTTTAATCGATATGGATTTGAAAATGTAGAAACAGAAAATGAAACAATATACAATAAAGTAAATAATTCGTTTGCTAAACGAATAGGTAGCGTACTTAATGTATGTACTCGATTGAATGATAGTGTAAAGAGAAATTTGATAGATGGTGTGTATCCAATAGTGTTGTCTGGAGATCATTCATCAGCTTTGGGTACAATTAGTGGAATAAAGGCAGCAAACCCAAACAAAACACTAGGAGTAGTATGGATAGATGCGCACGCAGATGTGCATTCACCATATACATCGCCTTCAGGAAATATACATGGTATGCCATTAGCTGCTGCGCTTTCTGATGATAATATGAATTATAAGACAAATGAAGTGTCGCAAGAGACAGCTAATTTGTGGAATGAAATGAAAAATATAGGTATTGAAGGGCAGAAAGTAGCTCATCAAAATATAATATATTTTGGGGTAAGAGATACAGAAGAACCAGAAGAAAATGTGATATCTGAAAATAAAATAAAGAATTATACTGTAGAAGAGGTTCGCTATCGTGGTTTTGAAAAATGCTTGAAAGAAGCTATTCAAAGATTAGAATCTTGTGACATGATTTATATATCCTTTGATGTTGATAGCTTAGACTGTGATTTAATCTCTAAAGGAACAGGAACACCAGTTTCTAGAGGTTTTGATATTAATGAAGCAATTTATATTATTCAGGCATTTGTTGAAACAAAAAAAACAGTTTGTTTTGAAGTGGTAGAAGTCAACCCTACTTTAGATAATAAAGGTAATAGAATGGCTGAAGCTGCTTTTGAGGTGTTAAAAGCAACAACAACAACGATTGCAGAAAAAATGTTAAGCTAGTTTAGAACATGCAAGTAACTAATACTATAATCATGATTCGTCCAATGCATTTTAGGATGAACAAACAAACTACTGTAAATAATTATTATCAGAAGGATATTGATATTACAGGAGAAGAAGCTAACAAAAAAGCACAGAAAGAGTTTGATCAATTTGTAAACGTATTAGAAGGAATAGGAGTAGAGGTTATTGTAGTGGATGATGATCCTGGAAATGATACTCCGGACTCTATTTTTCCTAATAACTGGGTTTCTTTTCATAAGAATGGTGATGTAGGATTATATCCAATGTTTGCAGTGAATAGAAGAAAAGAACGTAGAGGAGAAGTATTAGATAAAGTGGAAGCACTTGGTTTTGAGATAAAAAACATCATAGATTATACAGATGCAGAGGATGAAGGAGTGTTCTTAGAAGGGACGGGTAGCTTAGTATTAGATCGAGTAAATAGAAAAGCATATTGTGGATTGTCTCCACGTGCTGATGAGGACTTATTAATTGAATTCTGTGAGGATTTTGAGTACACACCAGTTGTTTTTTATGCCAATCAAACTATTGAGGGTAAGAGGTTACCAATATATCATACCAATGTTATGATGTTAGTAGGAGAAACATTTGCTGTAGTATGTTTAGATGCGATAGATGATAAAAAGGAACGTAAAAACCTTATAAATCATCTAAAAAATGATGATAAAGAGATTATCAAAATTACAGAAAATCAAGTGAATTCTTTTGTAGGAAATATGCTTCAGGTTGTTGGTTCAAAAGATAAACGTTACCTTGTGATGTCAGCAATGGCATTTGAAAATCTTACTAAAGACCAAGTTACTAGGATAGAAAAACATTGTGAAATTGTTAGTAGTGATCTTAATACAATTGAAACATTAGGAGGAGGAAGTGCACGTTGTATGATGGCAGAAGTTTTTCTACCTAAAAAATGTAGTTAATGTTTTTGTACATTAAATTTTAGACTTAACTCTAAAAAAAAAGATCACAAACCAGAAAAATTACTTTAAATATGCTTTCTAAAAAAACTAAATATGGTCTAAAAGCACTTACATATATTGCTAGGAAGAGGTGTGATGATCCCGTATTAATTTCTGAGATTGCGACTAATGAAAATATTTCTCAAAAGTTTTTAGAAAGTATCTTGTTAACATTGAGAAAAACAGGGTTTTTAGGCTCTAAAAAAGGAAAAGGCGGAGGATATTATTTGATCAAAGAACCCAAAGATATCACTATGGTATCTGTAATTAGAGTGTTAGAAGGTCCCATTGCAATGCTACCTTGTGTTAGTCTTAATTTTTATGAAAAATGTGATGACTGTCCTGATGAGAATAAGTGTGCAGTACATAGCGTTATGATTGAGGTAAGAGATAGTACATTAAAGGTTTTGGAAAATAAAACATTAGCAGATTTTATTTGATGTTGTTTTATTAAAGAGGAGGTCATTTATTAGAGATTCTTTTATATTTATATGGTCCCTTGATTTTTCCCCATATCTGCTTCCCTTTGTTATTATATCCCTTAGTCCATACAGTTATTTTGTCTTTGCTTACAACAAATGTATTCATTAGATAATCAATATAATCAAGATCACTATAACACGACCCCTTATTTGTTTTTCCGGAGTATATTGTCGAAGTTTTTTTCTTAAAATATACATGACATCCAGTTCTTATTTCAAGGTCTTTCATTGTTAGTGTGTAAGAGTAATCTGACTTTTTGCTTGTGTCGTAATCTTTAGCATTAATTATTTTATAATTAGTGCTTTTAAAGGTAGAAGAGTCTAATCTTTCATAATGAACTATTCTCTGGTAATACACTTTTTTTTTGTTTTTACCATCTGATATTTTTGAATGTATCCAATATCCAGGCTTGTTTTTCCAGATTCTAGTATTTTTTAGATCTAGATGTTCAAAGCTAGTATCGTTTATAGATTGTTCCTTATTAGAGAAATCGCCAATCATTAACAGTGCTAGTTTGTGTAATTCTTCATCTTTAACAGATGTAGAATTACAAGAAGAGCATAGTATTAATAAAAATATAAATAGTAAAGTTGTCCTCATATATTCGTTTTCTTAAATATATGAAAAAAACAAAGTAATAATGCAATTTATCGATAAAATAAGTGTTTTGTCCTAGTAAAATTTGCTATAATGTTATTTTTCGAATCATTCCATCAAAAATAAAATAATGAAAAGGCATCATTGCATACCAGTATATTCTTCCCCAAATACCTTTAGGTCTAAAGGTTGCGGTTTGATGTAAAATATTGTCTTTGTCTATTTCGAATTCTAACCAAGCCTCTCCAGGAACTTTCATCTCAGCAAAAAGCAACAGACGTTTATTTCCTTTATCGGCAACTAATACTCTCCAAAAATCTAGAGCATCTCCAGAAGATATTTCATCTAAGTGTGTTCTTCCTCTGCGTAATCCTACTCCTCCAAAAAATTTATCAATATATCCTCTTATTTTCCATATCCAGTTTCCGTAATACCATCCATTTTCTCCTCCTATTGTCCAAATTTTTTCTACTGTTTTTTCTAAATCTTTTACTATAGCTGTTTTTTGGTCTTTAAAACATCCTCTTTTAGGGACAGTAATATATTTTTGAATATTACTTTTAAAACGACCACTAACCATAGAGTCTTTCCAACTAGAAACAACTTGATTTTGCTCGATTTTTATAAATGCTAACTCTAAAGATTTCACATAATTCATTGGAGTAATGTTTAATATTTCCTGAAGACGTTTATCATTTGCAATAACAGGAATCTTCATGCTGTCGACTAAATTTAATGCAAGTTTATAAGAGGTAGATGTTACAAAATAAAGCCAATAAGACGAAAGTTTTGGTGTCATTATTGGGATTGTGAAAATGAATAGCTTTATTTTTCTTACGTTAGCATATAAATACAACAGTTGTTTATATGTTACTATGTCTGGACCACTTATGTCAAAGGATTGATTATAGCATTTTTTATTGTCTAAAACACCTGTCATAAATAATAAGACATCTCTAATTGCAATTGGCTGAGTTTTAGTGTTTACCCATTTTGGGGTAATCATTACAGGAAGTTTTTCACATAGATCTCTTATAATCTCAAAAGAAGAACTTCCGGAACCGACAATAATACCGGATCGTAAAACAGTTAAGTTGTAATTGCCTTTATACAATGTTTCTTCTACATTTTTGCGAGACCATAGATGCTTGGATAGGTTTTTTTCGTTTACAATGCCACTTAAATAAATTACTTGGTGGATAGTTGTTTTTTCGATATATTTAATGAAGTTAAGGGCAGATGTTTTTTCTTTTTCATCAAAATCAGTCGTAGAGGAACTCATAGAGTGAATTAGATAGTAAGCTATATTAATATTAGTAGGTAAAATAGAAAAATCTGGTGTTTTTAGAAAATCTATTTCTACTATGATAACCTTGTTTCTAGTTTCATTATCTAGTGATAGTCTGTTTTTATCTCTTACACAGCATATAACTTCATGTCCAGCATTTAATAATAATGGTAATAGTCGCATTCCTATATACCCATTCGTTCCAGTAAGGAGAATTTTCATTTTTTCTGATTAAGTTACAAAGAAATTAAAGATCGGAATAAAAAATAATTCTTATTTATTATAAATTTTCACTAACCGTTATTCGGTTATTAGTATCATAACTTTTCTTATGAATTTAGGTGTCTATTTTCTTTATTTTAAAAATGAAATAATAATTAGAAGATATATTTCTAATATAATTTTAAAGTTGATGAGAATTTCTTTAGGGTATAATTCTATAGTATATGTTTTATTAGTTATTGCTTAGAATTAAAATATTACGTATTTCTAGTTAGCATCAGGGCTATAAATTTTTGGAGAACTGATACTTTTATTTTGATGCGTTTCATTACTATAAAAGAAGTGCTTGCTCTTTGATATATTTTTGCAACAAGTTTAAGAGTTTTATAAGAGAGTTGCCTATGTATGTTTTTTAGGTATGAAAAACGAAATGATAAGGAAACACTTAGTGCTACGTAGTATTTTCTATTATCTTTGCTGCTTAATTTTTTAGAGAATGAGTTTACAACAAGTCCTTTCGGAAAAAGTAAAAGAAGCAATACAGCAATTATATACTATTGATTTAGAATCTGTAGAATTACAGGCTACCCGAAAAGAGTTTGAGGGAGATATTACCGTTGTTATTTTTCCAATGCTTAGAGTCGTAAAAGGAAACCCTGTGAAAATAGGAGAATCTGTAGGTCAATACTTGGTAGAAAATCTAAAAGAAATTGATAATTATAATGTTGTTAAAGGGTTTTTGAACCTAGTCGTTTCAAACGAATACTACTCTAATTTCTTTATAAAAATTAAAGCAGAAAAACACTACGGATTTGTGACTCAGCTAGAAGATAGTAAAGCTGTTATGGTAGAGTATTCTTCTCCCAACACTAACAAGCCTCTGCACTTAGGGCATGTTAGAAATAATCTTTTAGGATATTCTGTAGCCGAAATTATAAAAGCTAGTGGTAAAAAGGTGTATAAAACTCAAATCATTAATGATCGAGGGATCCATATTTGTAAATCAATGATTGCATGGCAAAAGTATGGAAACGGAGAAACCCCTGATACTACAGCACTAAAAGGTGATAAGTTAGTTGGGAATTATTATGTGAAATTTGATCAGGTATATAAGGAACAAATAGTTCAATTAATTGATGAAGGTAAAACAGAAGAAGAGGCTAAAAAATTAGCTCCGATTATAGTCGAAGCTCAAGAAATGCTTCGTAAATGGGAGGCAGGAGATGATGAAGTAGTGCAGTTATGGAAAACAATGAATGGGTGGGTGTATAAAGGTTTTGATCAAACATATGCATCATTAGGAGTGGATTTTGATAGCTATTATTATGAGAGTAATACTTATTTATTAGGTAAAGATAATATCGAGGAAGGTCTACATAAAGGGATCTTTTATAAGAAAGACGATGGATCAGTATGGTGTGATCTAAGTGAAGAAAAACTAGATGACAAATTAGTATTGCGTAGTGATGGTACTTCTGTTTATATGACACAGGATATCGGTACAGCAATCCAACGAATTAAAGACAATCCTGATGTTGGAGGAATGATTTATACTGTAGGGAATGAACAAGATCATCATTTTAAGGTGCTATTTGCTATTTTAAATAAATTAGGATATGATTGGGCAGAGAATTTACATCATTTAAGTTACGGAATGGTTGATCTGCCAAGTGGTAAGATGAAAAGTAGAGAAGGTACAGTGGTGGATGCAGATGATTTGATTCTTGAGATGGCAAAAACAGCAGGTATAATCTCTAAAGACTTAGGTAAATTAGATGGATATACAGAAGAAGAAAAGAATGATATATATAAGATCATAGGTCTTGGAGCTCTAAAATATTTTATTTTAAAAGTAGATCCTAAGAAACGTATTCTTTTCAATCCGGAAGAATCAGTAGATTTCCAAGGAAATACAGGGCCATTCATCCAGTATACTTATGCCCGAATTCAAGCAATTTTACGTAAAGCAAATTTTGATTATCATAAAGATGTTTTTGATGTTATATTGCATGAAAAAGAAAAAGAACTAATTAAGCAATTAGAGCTTTATCCAGATGTTATACAAAATGCAGCAAATGAGCTCAGTCCTGCGATAATTGCTAATTATACTTATGATTTAGTAAAAAGTTATAATTCATTCTTTCAGAATGTATCTATATTTGGAGCCACTACAGATCAAGAAAAAATATTTAGAGTTCAGCTTTCTGATATGGTTGGTAAAACGATTAAATCTGCATTTAAATTATTGGGGATAGATGTTCCTGAGAGAATGTAGTAATATTATGTTTTTTTACTAGTTAGATATCGACAATTATTTGATACAGAGAATCATGTTTTTTGTGATTTTTGTCGGTTATTTTGTGTGTTTTATCTAGATAATTAGATAAAATAATAAATAATATAGTGTAGGAAGATTTGTTTTTTTTATCTTAGTAAGATGTATTGCAATATATTACGAGCAACATATCAGGATCTACCACTAATGCAACATTTGTTTTATCAAACAGTAATAACATATGGAGCTAAGTTATTTACAAGATCTGAGATAAAAACTTATTCTAGATTAGCCGTAGATAAAGCGTATTGGCAAGAAAAGTTTAAAAGTGATTTTATTTACAATGCTAAACTAAATGGCGAAATTGTAGGCTCTTTTTGTATGGATAAAAAAGGAAATATAGAATATGTTTTTGTTCATATGAATTATCATGGACAAGGTATTGCAGGGGATTTATATGCAACACTTGAAAATGTAGCAAGAGATTCTAATATTGAAGTTCTCACTACTCCGATAAATATAGGAACTCGATCTTTTTTTGAGAATAAGGGGTTTGAAATTACTAAGAATTCTGTAAAAGTTGTGGGTGGAGAAGAAATGATAAGTTATAGTGGAGTTAAATATCTTTAAAATTAGCTCTAAAGATTATATTAAAAGTACGTCCTAAATTTTGTTTAACCTTATCAATATTATTTTTATAACTTATATCTATAATAGTTATTAATTGTATTTTCTTGGTTTGATGTATTCTTGATAAAGAATCAAGTCATTTTGTAAAAAAAACTTCTTTTCATTTTTCCTATAGTAACACAGCTATATAGTAGAATACTATATTTGAATCACCTAAGTTTCCTTTCGTCGAATAATTTAGAAGTGTTTTTCTTGTTTTTTAAATAAGTTACTTTTACTATATGTGTCGTAGCAGGACAAAATACTACAGAGCCATTGACATTATCTGCGCATTGATTGTTAGCTTTTACTTTTTGCCAGTATTGTGTCTTGCCAAAAATACAAAGACCTTTCGATTAAAATTCTAATTGCTTGCTATGATCACATATATAGTGTTACCAAACGTGTTTTTTCATTATAATTTTGGATATGGTTGAAGATATTTTTTGATAAATACTATTATGATTTTCCTCTAATTTCTTTTTAAACTTCCCAAGATATACTTCTATAGTCCCAATATTTTCATTCTCTTTCAAATTAAAGACGTCATTAAACCTATCAGGTCTACTAATTCTGTGTCCTATTTCCAATTTATTAGAGTCAAAATATTCTAAAAACTTATTTTGAAGACTATTGAGAATAATATGATCATCAAATTTAATTAATTGAAATTCCTCAAAATCCAATTCATATCTGTTGCGAAATTCTTTTATTTCATTCTCAACTTCCTTATTTCCAGATTTTATAATTTGTCTTATTTTAGAAATTTTGATTAAATGGGATAGGTAGATTTTATTTAAGTGACAAATTAGTGTTTCAAGCTTTTTTATTAGAGAGTTCACATCATCATTAACACTAATTTTAAGTTTAGTTATTTCTTTATTATTTAGTTGCATTTTTTATGTTTGGTAACGTTTAATATACATAATATAGAATACATTTTGTAATCAAAGAATACTATTCCTCTTTAACTACTTTCTATATCTGTATTTCAGTGTTCAATGAAGATTATACAATTCTATAATTCCATTCTTTCTTTATATGCTTCAAATTCTTAAATTTGCAAAATCTATCGATAAAGGTAGTTTTTTCAAAATACGAGAAAATATATGTTTGATAATTTAAGTGATAAGTTAGATAAGGCTTTACATATTTTAAAAGGTCATGGACAGATAACAGAAGTAAATGTTGCTGAGACACTTAAGGAAGTACGAAGAGCGTTGGTTGATGCTGATGTAAATTATAAAATTGCAAAAGAATTTACTGCTAAAGTAAAAGTAAAAGCATTAGGGCAAAATGTATTAAAAAGCCTTAAACCAGGGCAGTTGATGGTAAAGCTCGTTAAAGATGAGTTGACAGAATTAATGGGAGGTGAAGTTGCGGGAGTAGATTTATCTGGTAAGCCATCAGTAATTTTAATGTCAGGATTGCAGGGTTCTGGTAAGACTACTTTTTCAGGAAAACTAGCTAATTTTCTTAAAACTAAAAAGACTAAGAAACCACTTCTTGTTGCTTGTGATGTATATAGACCTGCTGCAATTGACCAATTGCATGTGGTTGGAGAACAAATTAATGTTGAAGTTTTTAGCGATAGAGGTAATAATGATCCAGTAGCGATTGCTACAGCTGGTATTGCACATGCAAAAGCAAATGGGCATAATGTGGTTATTATAGATACTGCAGGTCGTTTAGCTGTAGACGAAGTGATGATGACAGAAATAGCAAATATTCATAAAGCTATTACACCAAATGAAACCTTATTCGTGGTGGATTCTATGACAGGTCAAGATGCAGTGAATACAGCAAAGACTTTTAATGATGTACTGAATTTTGATGGTGTAATTCTAACTAAGCTAGATGGAGACACTAGAGGCGGAGCTGCAATATCAATAAAATCAGTAGTCAATAAACCTATTAAGTTTATTGGTACGGGGGAAAAAATGGAAGCAATTGATGTATTCTATCCTTCTCGTATGGCAGATCGTATTTTAGGAATGGGAGATGTTGTGTCTCTTGTAGAAAGAGCCCAAGAGCAATTTGATGAAGAAGAAGCTAGGAAACTACAAAAAAAGATTGCAAAAAATCAGTTTGGATTCGATGATTTTCTAAAACAAATTCAGCAGATTAAGAAAATGGGTAATATGAAGGACTTAATTGGGATGATACCTGGAGCAGGAAAAATGATGAAAAATATGGATATCGATGACGATGCTTTTAAGCATATAGAAGCAATTATCCATTCTATGACACCAGAAGAGCGATCAAAACCACAAGTTATAAATTCTAGCAGAAAAAAACGGATAGGAAAAGGTTCAGGAACATCAATTCAGCAAGTAAATCAATTGCTTAAACAGTTTGATCAAATGAGTAAAATGATGAAAATGATGCAGGGAGGCGGTGGAAAACGGATGATGCAGATGATGGGTAAAATGAAATAATTATAAACTTTTATAAGAAACTTAATAATTAAGGCAATCAGGGAGAATGGAAATATTAGACGGAAAAAAGATTAGTAACGATATTAAAGACGAAATAGCTGCGGAAGTTCTTAAAATGAAAGAACGAAGAGAAAAAGTGCCTCATCTGGCAGCTGTTTTAGTAGGTAGTGATGGTGCTAGTTTAACTTATGTAGGTAGTAAAGTAAGGGCTTGCGAACGAATAGGGTTTGAATCTACGTTGGTTAAAATGCCTAGTACTACTAGTGAAGTAGAGTTATTGGCTAAAATAAAAGAATTGAATGAAGATGATGATATTGATGGTTTTATAGTACAATTGCCGTTACCACCCCAGATTGATACACAAAAAGTATTATTGGCAGTAGATCCGGATAAGGATGTAGATGGTTTTCATCCTATGAATTTTGGTAAAATGGCATTAGATATGTCTACTTTTATTCCTGCAACTCCTTTTGGAATTTTAGAATTATTAGAGCGTTATGATGTAGATACTAAAGGAAAACATACGGTTGTAATAGGGAGAAGTCATATTGTAGGTAGGCCTATGAGTATTTTAATGGGAAGAAGAGGTTGGCCTGGGAATTCTACTGTTACATTAACGCATAGTCATACCAAAAATATCACGCAGATTATCTCTCAGGCAGATATTGTAATTTCTGCATTAGGAGTCCCAAATTTTTTAAAGGCAGAAATGGTTAAAGATGACGCTGTTGTTATTGATGTTGGGATTACAAGAGTAATTGATGAATCTGCTCCAAAAGGGTATAGAATTGTTGGTGATGTAGATTTTGAAAACGTAAGTAAAAAAGCTTCTTTTATTACTCCTGTACCAGGAGGAGTAGGTCCTATGACGATTGCAATGTTGTTAAAAAATACATTGTTAGCTAGAGAAAGACATCGTAGTAATCATAATTTATAACTAAAAAAACCTTTTGCTTGTATAATATTATTATCACTAGTAGAAGAGCTTTTTAGTTGGTTTTTATGAACCAATATAGAATGAGAAATTAAAGTCTGTAAGCTTGTTAATGCTTACAGACTTTTTTATGCAATATACTTTGATTCATGTTATTTGTTTGTACTTTTTTTAAGTGGTGGTTGCGGTGTTTTTTGTAATAGAGAGTGCTAAGTATAGAGGGAAAAGGTGGTGTAGTTTTCTTTTATTGGTATTATTAATCGTACAGATGTGGTTAAAACAATCTGATTTAATAGGGTTTTAGCTTTTTTATAGCTAATAGGGGGCGAAAACTAAAATCAAAAGTTCTACTGGTTTTAGTTAGGTGTAGAAACTAAAGGTTTTGTTTTTAATACAATGGGTAATGTATTTTTGTAAAATAAGTGTTATAAAAATCGAATACAGCACGCATGGATGTAGATAGAGCTGATGGAGAAGTAGAAGATGATAGCTGTCTAAGAGGAAAATAAGAGGATAAAAAAATCTAAAACATAAACGTCAGAACTCAATAGAGTCCTGACGTTTATATATTACATTTATATTTTGGTGATTAAAATGTTTTATATTTTACTACTAATTAATCTTTATTAAAAGATTCAGGAGAAATATTATCTTCATCAGCAGCACCTGTACTGTATCCATTTCCATTAGGAAGAAGGTCAAGTGCTAAGTTATATGAAGGAACATTTATACCTTTAGAAGTTTTGATTGTATTGAAATCTAGAGTTTGCTGACTTTTTTCATATAAAGCATTCTTAGTAAAGGTTCCATATTTTTTACCATCTACAATGTTTTCTCTCCAATCTTTACCATATGCTATTTTTAGGTAATATTCACCTTCGGGTACGTTTCTGATAAATTGAGTTGCACTTGAGTTGATGTATGTTACACGAACTAACTGATCATCTTTTTCAGTTTTACCCATTTTATACATCTTAACTACTACATCAGTATTTTTTCCTACTTTAATTTTTAGGTAATTATCTAATTTGTAATCAAACTTACCTTTAAAGTTAAATGATTTTGGAGTTGCACCAGATTTATAGGTCTTTTTCTCCCAGCTAGAATATTTATCCTCTCTAGATACTTCTATAGATGCGGCTCTAGGTGAAGTAGTACTAGTGCTTGATCCGTAAGATGGTGTTGTTGATTCGATAGGTGTAGAGACAACATCACTACCTTTAGCAGCTCTTCTGTTAGCTTCTTCTACGGCTCTTCTTGTTTCTTCTGTATCAGCAAGAGCTCTTCTTGCTGCAGCGTCTTTAGACCTTGATGCTGCTTCTGCATCTGCAATAGCTTTTACTGCTGCTGCTTCTGCTTCTCTTTTTAAACGTTCTGCATTAGCAATAGCTTTTCTTGCAGCTTCTTCTGCAGCTCTTTTTGCTGCTTCTGCTTGAGCAATTGCTTGAGCAGCTGCTTGTTTAGCTGCTTCTCTTTTTGCTGCTGCTTCTTTTGCTGCTCTTTCTGCGTCAGCAATTCGGCTGTCTTCTGTTAAATGTTTTGTGATAACAAAACCGTTCATACTCTTGTACTGTATCGTACTCCATTCTCCGTAACCAGAATTAATTACGTAAACTTGTGTTCCTTGAGGAACTTCAGCAATGGTGTTATAGTTTAATCCAGGACCACTTCGAACTTCTAATTTACGAGAAGACATTAAGTATTGCTCAGACTGAGCTTGAGCAGAAAAAGTAATCACCAAAAGCAGAATAAATGTAAAAATAGACTTCATATCGCTTGTTTTTAAGTAGATTGGGTTATATAATTCAAAAATTTTAATACTTATTTTATATTTCTAAATTATAGAAAAAATTTTAATTTATTTAAAATGTATTCTTTAAAAAAAAATACCAAAAACATTTTGGTTTTACTTTTTAGAAACTCAAATCATTAATTATGATTAGTTTACAAAAACAAATGTTTTAAAGAACAAATTTTTGATTTAAATAATTGTTTTTCAGTGCTTTATGTTGTTTTTATTCTAGTTTAACTTTAATATTTTCAACTAAAATACTGAAATGAATACTATTAAATCAGAATCAAAAGTAATGTTTTATTCTTAAAAATACAACTTCTTTTCATTTTATTTGCATTAAAATAACATTTTATTTTCATTGTTTTGTGTTTTTCACCGATTTTTTGCATCAATACAACCGATTTATAATTACTTTTTTATTTAGCTTGTCGGTTTTTATGCGCATGAGGTTAAACACTAATTTTTATGTGGTAAATACGTGATTTTTTTTGCAAACTTGTGTTTCATTTATTTTTTTAATGTTTGTTTTTAATGAGATGAGGATATTTCTTTTGAAACCTTTTTAATCTAGGTATTGATACACCTTGTATGTATCTATTTCCTGGATTTCTTTTTTCATAATCTTGATGATAGGCTTCGCCTTTCCAGAATTTTTGAAAGGGAACTATCTCAGCAGCAATCTTTCGATTTAATTTTTTACTAAGTGCTGCTTTCTTTTCTTCAATTATTTGTTTCTGATTTTCATTTTGATAAAAAATAATAGATCTATATTGTGAACCATGATCGGGTCCTTGTCCATTAACTTGAGTAGGGTTTTGAGAAGCAAAATAAACATCTACTAATGTTGAGAAAGAAACTATTTTTGGGTCATATAGTATTTCTACGGCTTCTGCATGACCTGTACGACCTGTATTGCTAGTTTCGTATGTAGGGTTTTTGGTATGGCCTCCAGAGTATCCTGATATAGATTCGTTTACACCTTTTAGGCTTTCGTAAATGGCTTCTACACACCAAAAGCAGCCGCTTGCAAAATAAGCTCTTTCTAAGCCGTTAATTTGCTTGACTTGCACAGGGGGTAGGTGCTGGGTTTGTGTGATTTCATTTTTGTCTTTCTTTGATTGACTGTTACTTTGACAGCTTGATAATAATAAAGTAATACTCCATATTATATATAGTATATTTTTCATAAGGATTATGTTTTGGTATTAGGTCAGTTTCTTGGTGAAAAACTTTCAGATGATCGGTTGAAAAATAAATTAGTGGCAAAGGTATTAAAGGTATGAAAAATAAATAGGGGTGATTATCAAAATCGATAATCACCCCTATTTATTTTTATTTTACTTGTTAGCCATTCATTGAAATAAGAAACTCGTCGTTGTTTTTTGTCTGCCTAAAACGATCATTAATAAATTCCATTGCTTCTACAGGATTCATATCTGCAAGATATTTGCGCATAATCCACATACGTTGTATTGTTGTGTCGTCTAATAAAAGGTCATCACGACGGGTACTACTGGATATTAAATCAATAGCTGGGAATATACGTTTGTTGGCAATACGTCTGTCTAATTGTAATTCCATATTACCTGTTCCTTTGAACTCTTCAAATATTACTTCATCCATTTTAGATCCAGTTTCTGTTAACGCTGTTGCGATAATTGATAAAGATCCTCCTCCTTCTATATTACGAGCAGCACCAAAGAAACGTTTTGGTTTGTGTAGTGCATTAGCATCTACACCTCCACTTAATATTTTTCCACTTGCTGGTTGAACAGTATTGTAAGCTCGCGCCAATCTGGTGATAGAATCTAATAGGATTACTACATCATGACCACATTCTACAAGTCTTTTTGCTTTTTCGAGTACTATGTTTGCAACTTTTACATGCTCATTAGCCTCTTTGTCAAAGGTAGAGGCAATTACTTCTCCCTTTACATTACGCTGCATATCGGTAACTTCTTCGGGTCTTTCATCTATAAGTAGTATCATTTGGTATACTTCTGGATGATTTGCTGCAATTGCATTAGCTACATCTTTAAGTAGCATAGTTTTACCAGTCTTTGGTTGGGATACTATCATACCACGTTGTCCTTTACCAATTGGAGCAAAAAGATCCATAATTCTGGTAGAGATTGTACTTTGTCTTTCAGCTAGTTTAAATTTTTCTTGAGGAAATAATGGGGTCAAGTGCTCAAAAGAAACTCTATCACGAACTACTTGTGGGTCAAGTCCGTTGATTTTATTTACTTTAATAAGAGGGAAATATTTTTCACCTTCTTTAGGTGGTCTTACTTGACCTAATACTGTATCACCGGTTTTAAGTCCAAAAAGACGAATTTGTGATTGAGATACATAGATATCATCAGGAGAAGAAAGGTAGTTGTAATCACTTGATCGTAAGAAACCATAACCATCTTGCATTATATCAAGTACACCTTCACTTTCTATGATGGCATCAAATTCAAAATCAGGTTCTTTGTAACGATTTCTGTTATCTCTGTTTCCGTTTTCTTTTTTATTGTTGTTATTATTTCGTGATTTGTTTTGTTGTGATTTGTTTTGTTGAGACTTATGTTGTTGAGGTTTGTCATTCCCTCTATTTCTAGTATCGTTGTTATCCTCTTTTTTTTGTTGAGGTTTGGTTTTTTCTTTATGTTCCTTGTTTTTAGAGACATTTTCTTCTTTAGCTGCAGAAACTGTAGTTGTAGCCGCCTCATTTTTATGTTCTTTAGGAGCAGGAGCTTTGGATTCCTTATTAATAGGAGTGGTAGTGTTTTCAGATTTACGAGGGCGAGGTCTTCTTTGGCGAGTACCAGTGCTACTAGTATTGGTCTTTGGTTTTTCAGAATTTGTTTTTTCTGAAGAATCCTCAGTAATAACTTGCTTTACTTTATTAGGGTTTGTAGCCTGATAATCTAGTATCTGATATACTAAATCTAGTTTTTTTAGTGTACGGAATTTAGGTACACTGAGGGATTTTGCAATATCTTGCAGTTCAGGAAGCTTTTTTGCTTTTAATTCAGAAATCTCTAACATTTAAATGTGTTCTATAATTTATGTTTTGATATAAATTTTCTAAAGAAGAATTTTACGAAAATTTTATTTATAAGGTAAGTAACCTTGTTTTGAGAAGATTACGAGCTTTGTGATGCAAGTATACAACTTTATTTTTAATATTATAGACATATATGTAAAAGAAACTCTTATTTTTGCTTTTGTTTAAGGGGAAATTATAATGTTACAAAGAATTCAGACCATATATTTATTATTAGCAGCGATAGTCTCAGGAGGGTTATGTTTTTACTTTCCTTATGGATTGGATCAAAATGCGGTAGAACTTTATGCTATAGAAGATGTATTTCTTATGGGAATGTTTTTTGGATCTGTTGCTTTATCCCTTATTTCAATTTTTTTATTTAAAAAAAGACAGCTTCAGTTTGTACTGGGGCGTATTAATATCTTATTAAACTTTATTTTACTAGGAGTATTTGTTTATTGGTCACTAACGGTATCTGGAGAAACCAAAATTTCTGAGAAAGGTATTGGGATGATTATCCCTGTTATTTCTATCGTTTTATTAGTAATGGCTAACAAAGCCATTAAAAGGGATGAGAATCTTGTAAAATCTGTGGATCGATTACGGTAAACCTAAAATCTTAGTAGTATTAGTGCGTTAAAACCCAGAGTATGCCAACTCTGGGTTTTATTTTGATTGATATAAATATAATATATAGAAATTGTAACAAAATTAGCTGTAAGGTTACTTATAAATAAAAACAAATGGGAATTTTAGATTTTTTTAATAGAAAAAAGAAAACGCCTCATTACGATGTAACAGATATTCGGATTACAGATTTAGAAAAAGATTATATCTTAGATTATGATCTAGAGTCTTGGATAGTAACAAAGATGTATGAATATGATTGGGGGAATAATTTTTTTACAAGAGAGTTTGTGATTAATAATGGGGCTAAGAATTTGTATCTCCATATAGAAGACGATGATGAGTTAGAGATTTCTGTAACTAAAAAAATAGGGATTAGAACTTTAGGAGAACATATCGTTGATGCTATCGAGGAAACAGAAAAACCTCCTAAGAAGATTGTATATGATAATCAGATCTATTATAGGGATTCTGAAAATATGGGTTTTGTAAGAAATGTGGATAATGAAGATTGGAGTGAAGTTATCAGTTGGTTGTATCTCGATGACACAGAAGAATTACTGATTACTATAGAACAAACAGGAGAATCTAATTATGAAGCAACAATTGGAGAGTATATATCGGAATATAAAGTAAGTAATATTTTACCTCAAAACACTACTAATGATTAGAACTGGAAGATTTTTTTTACACAAAATATTGTTGTTGATGTTCGTATTCGTTTTATTTTCTTGTTCTAGTAATAAGAAAGTGTATAAGAAAACTCCGATAGATGAGTTTGTGACAACATATATTGATGAGCAAAACTATAGTGTAATTCTTGCTGATATGGATTATAAAGAAGAAGAGGATTCATATTACCATAAGTACAGAATACTTATAGAAAAGCCAAAAACAACTGTAGATTCTACGACATTGAGTGCCCCTAATTATAAGGCAGAAGATGTTGTTGTTAAGGATACTGAATGGCGGAAGGTTAGTGATGTGTTTTTTGATGATCATGTAAATAATCTTGGAATGACAATCCTTTCAAAAAAGAATGGTGTGCTCGATAAGAAAACATCTCCTGCAGGTTATGATAATTATGTAGGAAATGAACGTTATGGGAGATGGGAAAATAATACTTCGGGAGGAGGTTCTTTTTGGGCTTTTTATGGTCAATACCATTTTTTAAGTAGCATGTTCTATGGTTCATCGCATAGATATTACAGGGGTAGTTACATGGATTATGATAGGAACTACCGAGGTAGTAGAGGGTATTATGGATCAGGTCGTAATCAATATGGTACAAATTCTTCTGTTACTAAAGGAACGGCTAATAGATGGAGTGGTAGATCAAGCGCTTTTAAAAATAAAGTGAGAAACTCTGTAAAGAAAAGTGCAACAATTACTAGAAGTAGATCGTATAATTCTAATTCTAAATATTCAAAAACAACAAGAAACTCATCTAGGTATTCTAATTCTTCTTCTCGTTCACGAGCTGGAGGATATGGAAAATAATAAAATATATGGAATTATTAAAAAACTACCCGTATTTATTAGAATTGCTTGTAACCACAAGCTATTTTATAGAAGCAATTATAATTTTTGCTTTAGGTAAAATAATATATCAGTTGCTAAATTCTAAAATTAAAGTAAATGAAGAGTTGGTAATAAAAGATAATTTTGCCTTTTCTGTAAGTTATGTAGGATATTTTGTAGGGCTATTAATTGTCATAGGTGCTTCTATTGTTGGAGAGTCTGTCGGATGGATGGAGGATCTATTGGCAATCGCATACTATAGTAGTATTGGTATAGTTCTTTTGAATGTTTCTATTTGGATTAATCATAAGTTTATAATTAATAAATTTAATATTAAAAAAGAGATTATTGTAGATCAAAATGTAGGAACAGGGGTTATTGAAGCTGCTATTATGATTGCTGCAGCTCTGGTGTTATTTGGGGCAATAACAGGAGAAAGTGAAAGTTTATTTTCGGGTACTATAACCGCGATTTTATATTGGGCCATTGGCATGATCATTTTAATAATCACTTCTAAAATGTATATAATTTCAGTACGTTATGATGTGCATTCGGAGATAGAGAAAGATAATGTAGCTGCAGGACTAGCTCTTGCAGGAGCGATTGTTGCGATATCAATAGTAGTTATGAATGCTTTATTAGGTGATTTTGAAAACTGGCAGACTACTTTAATAGATGTAGGGACCCAAACAATTGTAGGTCTTTTGGCATTGCCAGTAATGAGAATTGTTGCAGATAAAATTTTATTGCCAGGACAGCGATTGACTGATGAAATTATGAATCAAGAAAAACCAAATGTGGGAGCTGCTTTAGTAGAAGCATTTGCATATATAGGAGCAGCTATTTTAATTACATGGAGCTTGTAAAAAAGAAAAGTAATAGAAATTCTAATATCCTTAAAATTGCAATTTTTGCTACTGGTTTTGCGGGAATTGTAGCAGAATATGTATTATCTACTTTAGCTACTTATTTTATTGGTAATTCAGTACTTCAATGGACAATGATAGTGTCTTTAATGCTCTTTTTTATGGGGATTGGAGCAAGGTTAAGCCAAAGAATATCAGGAAACTTAATCAGTAAGTTTTTGATGTTAGAGGTGGCATTATCTGTTTTAGTGTCTTTTTCTTCGATTATTGTATATACACTAGCAGCTATAAGTTCTTATTACGGAATTGCTATTTATGTATTGTGTATATCAATAGGTTTATTGATAGGTTTAGAGATTCCGATAGTCATAAGAATAAATGAAGAGTATGAGGAGTTGAAAACAAATATATCCTCAGTTTTAGAAAAAGATTATTACGGTAGTTTATTAGGGGGTGTCTTTTTTGGATTTATAGGGCTACCTCTATTAGGACTTACGTATACTCCTTTTGTTTTAGGATTTGTAAACTTGGGGGTTGCTATGATTGTAGCATATATGCTGTATCGTAAATTGAATACTACTGAGTCAAAAAAAATACTTCCTCTATTATTAGTAACAACTATATTTTTGGTGTTAGGAGTAGTGTTTACTAAGCCTGTGATTAGATGGGGAGAACAGAAAAAATATAAAGATAAGGTAGTTTTTTCGGATCAAACAAAATATCAAAAAATTGTAATGACCGAATGGAAAAATGAGTATTGGCTGTATCTAAATGGTAATCTACAGTTCTGTTCATTAGATGAAGAAATGTATCATGAGCCTCTTATACATCCTGCAATGGGAATGTATCCGAATGTAAAAGATGTTTTGATATTAGGAGGGGGTGATGGTTGTGCTGTGAGAGAATTATTAAAATATCCAAGTATTGCTACTATAGATTTAGTAGATTTAGATCCTAAAATGACTGATTTAGCTAAGGAACACCCTGTGCTGACACGTATTAATGAAGGAGCATTACATAGTGATAAGTTAACAGTGTATAATCAGGATGCATATTCTTTTTTAGAAAAACAAGAAAAACGATTTTATGATGCTATTATTGTAGACTTGCCTGACCCTAGAAATGTAGAATTAAGTAGGTTGTACAGTCATGAGTTTTATACAATATGTAATAGGAAATTACGATCAGGAGGAGTATTAGTAACCCAGGCGGGGAGTCCTTATTTTGCATCAAAGGCGTATAGGTGTATTGAGAAAACAATGAAATCAGCTGATTTTGTAACAGTACCTATGCATAATCAAGTTGTATCTATGGGAGAATGGGGTTGGATTCTAGGAGTTAAAAATATGAATATTGATCAACAAGAACTTAAAAGAAGGTTATTCTCTCTTAAGTTTGATGCTATCGAAACGAAATGGTTAAATAATGAAGCCATGCATCTCCTTACATCATTTGGGAAAGATGACTTTTTTATGAAACCAAGCGATTCTGTAGAGGTTAATAAAATTCATAATCCAGTATTATATAAGTATTACTTGAAAGGAAATTGGGACTTGTATTAAGAAAATTAATAAATAAAATTTTTAGAGTGTATAGTGATGAAATTAGTATGAAAAACTCTAATTTAATAATAAAAAAAGATGATTATAGAGACAAAAACAATTAATCCTAATATATTTAATCATCAATATTGGATAAAAGAAATAGATCCAGAAGTAATTAAGGTTACCTTTGAAACTATCTTGATACAATCTGGATTTAAAATAGTAAAATTTGATGATTATTATTTTCCTGTAAAAGGGTATACTTGTTTTTGGTTGCTAGCAGAGAGTCATTTGGCAATACACACATTTCCTGATGATCAATGTTCTTACGTAGAATTAAGTAGCTGTAATGAAGAGAAATTATCTGTTTTTAAATCTCTAATTCAACAATAATGATACGTTTTTTTGTAAAAGACATTCAGGGATAACATACTTATATGAGAAAGAAAACAGTTGTATTGATTAGTGGTTTAGCAATCTTGTATAATGTATTAGTATATTTATTATATATTTTTGAATCAAGGTTTGAAGGAGCAAATATTGTAAGCCTTAGTGATGCATACTGGTATTCTTTAGTAACATTAACAACGGTTGGGTATGGTGATTTTTATCCTATAACTTTTTGGGGACGGACCATAGGTTTTTTGTTCCTCATAGGGAGTTTAGGGATATTAGGGGTATTGGTGACGGAGCTAAGTTTAATTATCTCTAATTATGTTAGAAAAAAGAAAGAAGGTTATTTTGGAACAATTATGGAAGATCATTATATAATTATAGGTTGGGATAACTTTTCTCAGCAAGTGGCAGAGCAAATTATAAGTGCTGATAAAGAGTTGGCAATTATATCAGATAAAAGAGAGGATATCGATCGAATAAAAAAGCTATTTCCTAGAGATAATTGTTTTGCTTATCTATCAGACTTAAAAGATTATTCAGGTTTTAGTAAGGTAAATATCGAAAAAGCAAATCGAGTGTATCTTAATTTTAAGGAGGATTCTGAAACTCTGGTGTACATGATTAATCTCAAAAAAATATTTCCAGACCTTACTTTTGTGATTACTTTAGAAGATATGGATCTAAAATCGACATTTACCTATATGGGGGTAGATTTTGTGATTTCTAGAAATGAGATAGCTTCAAAATTGATTGCTAGTTATATTTTTGAGCCTAAGGTAGCTTTGTTTGCAGAAGACTTACTTGCAACTTCAAAAAATGATGATGAATTAGATATATGGGAAAAAGTAGTGGGTGCTAAAAGTAGTCTTATACAAAAGAATTATTTAGATGTTTTTATAGAGGTAAAGAAAAAATATAATGCGGTATTATTAGGCGTTTCTAGAGGTAATGTATTACATAAAAATCCAGAAAATTTAGAAATAGAAGATAAGGATATTTTAATTTTTATAAGCAATAGGGCGGTTTTTGATCGATTAGAGAAGGTTTTATAGCTCTATTGATTTTACTTTTTAAAGTAATGGTTTGTTTTTTGAGCAATCTTGAAAATAAAAAACATATTATTTTTTACCTAATTCGATTACTTCTAGATTTTCGATTTTACCAGCATCTAATGTAAACCTGAGCATTGTTCGTACTTTATGAAATCCGTGTTTTCCTGCAGCTCCAGGGTTCATATGTAAGACTTTATTTTTTTTATCAGGAATTACTTTTAGAATATGTGAGTGCCCGCAAATAAAAAGTTGAGGTGGATTTGCTTTAATTTCATCTCTAGTAGTTGTATTATATTTTGGAGGATATCCACCAATATGAGTTATCCAGACAGAAACCCCTTCGCAGATAAATCGTAAGTTTAAAGGGTAAGATGCTCTAGCTTTATGATCATCAATATTTCCATATACAGCTCTAAGAGGTTTCAGTGCTTCAATAGCATCGGTAACTGCAAGATCGCCAATATCTCCTGCATGCCAAACCTCATCAGCTTCATTTACATAATGCAAAATTCTATTGTCAATATAACTATGGGTATCACTAAGTAAAAGTATTTTTTTCAAAATAGAGTTGTGCTATAGGGTTGTGAAATGATAGAAACAAGCAAATAAATCATAACTTTACTCATTAAGTGAGATTTTAATCCCTAATTGAGGGTTTAATTTCCTGAGGTTTGCCTCCAACATCAAAATATTTTTTTCGGAAACATACTTCGTGAGCTTGCTCCGAGGTTGTTGATTACTCCAAGGTTTATCTCAGAATCAAAATTATTTTTCAATCGAATACCTCACGGACTTACCTTCGGAGTAGTTTGCTTTCTATTTTATGAAGTATATTTGCGCTTAGGTTTTGTACAAAAATAAGGTATTGTTTTGAAATATATCAAAAATAATTAAGAGTATATACCCTAAAAAAAGCCTGTAAAATCTTTATGTTTTTTTAATCAATTGATGTAGTTAGAATGATGCGATATTTTTTAGAGCTTTCTTATAATGGGACTCCATATCATGGATGGCAACGGCAACCTAATGCGATTTCTGTTCAGGAGGTTGTAGAGAGTTCGTTATCTACACTATTGAGATCTAAAATAGAAATAATGGGTGCAGGTCGGACAGATACAGGAGTGCATGCAAAACAGATTATGGCACATTTTGATTATAATGAAAATCTAGAAATGAGTCAATTAGAATATAAGCTTAATGCAATTCTACCAGCAGATATTTCTATTACTAAAGTATCTTATATGCATGAGGATGCTCATGCACGTTTTGATGCAATTAGTAGATCATATGAATACCATATTACGTTGGTAAAAGACCCTTTTAGTATTCATAAGGCTTATTTTTTTAAGAAATCGTTAGATATAAATGTAATGAATGAGGCTGCTAAATTACTGTTAAACTATACTAATTTTAAATGCTTTAGTAAGTCTAAAACCGATGTAAAAACGTATAATTGTACTATCACAAACGCCGTTTGGGAGTATAATGACAATCGGTTAGTATTTAAGATTTCGGCAAATCGTTTTTTAAGAAACATGGTGCGAGCTATTGTAGGAACGCTTCTTGAAATCGGGATGAATAAGTTAACTATAGATGGTTTGATTGCTGTTATAAAAAGTGAAGATCGTGGTCAGGCAGGATATTCTGTTCCTGCTCATGGATTATATTTAACAGCAGTAAAATACCCAAAAACAATATATATAGATGGCAGAAAAGAGCGGTAAGGCTTTTGATTTTAAGCTTTTCAGAAGATTAATTACGCATACTAATCCCTATAGATTAGTTTTTTATTTTGTAGCCTTTTCAGCTATTTTATTGGCTGTTTTATCAATTGCAAATCCTTATTTATTAAGGCAGACTATTGATAGAACTATAGTTCCTCAGGATAGTGAGCTATTGATTTATTTCATTAGTGTTATGATAGGGGTTTTGTTTTTAGACGTAATTACACAATTTTTATTTATTTATTTTGCTAATTGGTTAGGTCAGCAAGTAATTCGTGATATTAGAGTTAAGCTTTTTAATCACATGCTAAGTTTTAAGAAGCAGTACTATGATCAGTCTTCGGTTGGTAGATTGGTAACTAGAGCTGTAAGTGATATAGAGACTATAGCTAGTATTTTTAGTCAAGGACTGTTTATTATCATTAGTGATTTATTAAAGATGGTAGCAGTTTTATGCTATATGTTATATCAGAGTTGGGAATTAGCGTTACTGGTATTTATAGTATTGCCTTTGGTTGTTTATGCAACAAGAGTTTTTCAGAAAAAAATGAAAGCAGCTTTTGAGGAAGTAAGAACTCAGGTGTCTAGTCTTAATTCTTTTGTGCAAGAACGCATTACGGGAATGAAAATTGTTCAACTATTTGCAAGAGAAGAAATAGAATATTCTAATTTTAAAGAGATTAATGAGAAGCATAAAAAAGGTTGGATAAAAACAGTTTGGTATAACTCCATATTTTTTCCTATTGCAGAAATGTCAAGTTCCATAACAATAGGACTGATTGTTTGGTTTGGAGGACTTAAAGCAGCTCAACTTGATGGAATAACATTAGGATTGGTTATAGAATTTATTCAGCTGACTCAGATTTTATTTAGACCTCTAAGACAAATAGCTGATAAATTTAATACGCTACAAATGGGCATGGTGGCAGCAAATAGGGTATTTGCTATTTTAGATACTGATTCTAAAATAGAGAATAAAGGAGCGATACAATTAGAAAATGTAAAAGGGGATATTACATTTGATAATGTTCGATTTAGTTATATAGAAAATGAAGAGGTCTTAAAAGGGATCTCATTTAATGTTAAAGCAGGAGAAACAGTAGCTATAGTAGGATCAACAGGAGCTGGAAAATCGACAATTATAAATTTGCTAAATAGATTTTATGAAATTGATAGTGGGGTAATTTCTATAGATACTATAGATATCAAGAAAGTTGATTTAAAATCTTTACGAGATCATATCGCAGTAGTGCTTCAGGATGTATTTTTATTTGCAGATACGATTCTTAATAATATAACATTAAACAATCCCAATATTTCTGAAGAGAGAGTACATCAAGTGGCAAAAGAAATAGGGATTCATGATTTTATAATGAGTCTCCCTAATGGCTATCATTATAATGTAAAAGAAAGAGGAGCAATGTTGTCTTCAGGGCAACGGCAACTGATTTCTTTTTTAAGAGCTTATGTTACTAATCCAGGAGTTTTGGTATTAGATGAGGCAACATCATCTATAGATTCGCATAGTGAGCAGTTAATCCAAGATGCTACCAATAAAATTACCAAAGGAAGAACATCTATTGTTATTGCCCATCGATTAGCAACTATTAAGAATGCGGATATGATTATTGTAATGGATAAAGGACAGATAGTAGAGCAGGGTACACATAATGAGTTATTGACAATTACTGATGGATATTATAAAAACCTTTACGAAGTGCAGTTTGCTACCGTAGTAGAATGAACCAATTTATTGTATGGCTATTGAATCTGCTGTACCTGTCATAATTGCTAATGCAGCAATTAATATTACTATAACAATATAGAATATACTTCCATAGATGATAAACAGTAAGGTTTTAATAAGAATCTTAGAGATACTGATTTGATATAATTTCTTTAAAACCCAAGCAATGTAAGTGATGTATATCGAAAACTGAAGTATAGTTATGGTGATTAAATCATCAATCAAAAAGGTGATAGGTAAAAGAATTATAGTCATAAACCCTACGATATGCGAATATGCATATAGATAAATGACTAAGTGTTCTGTAAGATTGTACTTTTTATAATTAATAAAAACTAATCTGGATAGTAATGCTAATACTGGGATAAGCATTAAGTTTATTATGGATTGATACTGAAAAGTTCCATCGAGTATATTTTTTTGAGTTTCAATTTGTTCTTTGCTTAATGAGCTCATTGTATTTATTATTAGCTCAGTAAAACGATCTTTTACCAAAAAAGTATAAAAACTAGTAACGGTTAAAGAAATAGTAAAATATCCAAAAGCAGTTATATAGCGTTTTCTAAGTCCATTGATATATCCATCAATAACCTTTTCTGGTTTAGTAAATAAATGAGTGCACGTTTTTATAAAAGAATTGTCTATATTAAAAAAGCGATTGGCAAATTCAGAAACTAGATATTTAAATGTAATTCTTTGAGTAATTTTTTTAGCTCCACAATTAGGGCAGAAGTTACAGTTTTCAATTTGTTGATCACAGTTTTTGCAAGCTGTAATAGCAATTAAGTTTTTCATTAAGACAAATCTCTTTTTATTTTTTCTACTAACTCTTCCTCTGTTTTAAAAATAACAAACTCCCCATTTTTAATATATGATAATTTGCCAGTTTCTTCACTTACTACTAGTACTAATGCATCTGTTTTTTCAGTAATACCAACTGCTGCCCGATGCCTTAATCCAAATCGCAAAGGGATGGTGTTATCATTAGTGACTGGTAAAATAGCTCTGGTTGCTACAATGTGATTCTCTTCTATAATCATAGCTCCATCATGTAAAGGGCCGTTTTTATAAAAAATACTTTCTATTATAGGAGTATTCACTCGGATATCCATGGCATCCCCCGAGGTTTTAACAAAATCTAAAGAGGTATTTCTTTTAATTACAATAAGTGCGCCTGTGTATGTTTTGCTCATTTCATTACAGGCAGTGATAATAGCTTTGATATTCGTAATACTATCTTCTGGTACATCTCTAATAAACTTTAACTGTCTTAAGAATTTTCGTCGCCTTCCAAAATTAGTAGATCCGATCATTAAAAGGAATTTTCGTATTTCTTGCTGAAAAACGACAATTAAAGCAAACATTCCGACACCAATAAATTCACCTAATACACTACTGAGCATTTCCATTGCAAGAAGTTGTGTAAGTTTCCAAACTAAGTAAATGATTACTATCCCAATAAAAATATTGATAGCTGCTGTACCTTTTACTAATTTGTAGACATAGTACAATAAGAAAGCTACAAGTACAATATCCAGTATGTCTAGTATTCTAAGATTAATTAAATCCAAATGTCAGGTGTTTTTGTAAAAATAGAAAAATTAGTGATACTAAGATTTGAAAAACTTAAAAAGAGTGTACTAGAAAACCAAATCCTAGATTTTTACCAGAGGTATTACCACTGGATAGATAATATGAAAAAGGAGTACGTGTTGATAGGTGTGTGTTTACCTAAACTTCGGACTTCGAGCTCCGGACACCCAACTTAGGGACTATCTGCTTGATGTTGGATGAAGCTTTTTTTGACACACTTTACTGAACAGTCTCACACACTTTATTGAACACTCACTTCGAATTTGAATAAAAAAGGTTCAAATTCGAGTGAAAAAGGGTTGAAGTTGGAGTATAAAAGGTTCAAATTTGAATGAAAAAGATTCAGATTTGAGTAAAAAAAGGTTCAACTATAAAGCTAAACCCGCTGAAATTCTCTTTATACAAAATTATGGATACTGCCCTATATTTTTACTAATATCTGATTTATAAGAGATTATCTTATTGTGCTTGCTCTAAGGTATGTACCAATTTAATACACTCCACAGCTTCTTTAACATCATGGACTCTTATGATAGCTGCACCATTAAGTAGTGCAATGGTGTTAAGGATCGTAGTACCGTTTAGGGATTCTGATGCAGTAATATCTAAGGTTTTATAAATCATTGATTTTCTGGATACTCCTACTAAGATAGGGAGATCATTTACTTCTAGTAGTTTTAGTTTTTTGAGAAGTTCAAAATTTTGAGATATATCTTTAGCAAACCCAAACCCAGGGTCGATAATAATATCATTAGCACCATGTTTCCTTAGCTCAGTTACTTTTTCTGCAAAGTAGCAGTTTATCTCATGGATTAGATTATCATAATCAGTGAGAGAGGTCATCGTTTTTGGAGTTCCTCGCATATGCATCATACTATAAGGAACCTTTAGTTTACCAATAGTTGGAATCATATTAGGGTCCATATTACCAGCAGAGATATCATTGATTAGTGCTGCGCCAGCATTAATACATAAGGTGGCTATTTCACTTCTAAATGTATCTATAGATAGTAGTATCTCAGGAAATTCATCAACAAGTAAAGATACAATGGGTAGGATTCTTTTTTCTTCTTCTGCAGCAGAAATATGATCTGCTCCTGGTCTAGAGGAATAAGCCCCAAGGTCTATAAAAGTAGCTCCCTGAGTAAGCATATACTCTGTTTGTTTTAGAATTTCATTTTTATTTGTATACTTTCCTCCATCATAAAAAGAATCGGGAGTAAGGTTAAGGATACCCATTACTTTTGGGGTTGATAGATCAATTAAAGAGCCTTTGCAGTTGATGGTCATTGATTAAGATACTTTTTTTTTAGAGTATATAAACGGTATTATGTTTCTTAATGATTCTTTCTTTTTTAGAAGAATATTAAAAAGAGGTATTTAAACTTAGATGTCATTAATTTTTTGACTTCGATTTTTTTAATTCCCATATTAAAGCGAAATTTACACAAAATTCGACAGTTTTATGCAAGATACGTCTAAACAATATGATGCGGTAATTACCATATGCCGTACCTTATTTGTTAAAAAAATGAAAGATTATGGTAGTGCGTGGAGAATTCTAAGGTTACCATCACTAACCGATCAAATTTTTATTAAAGCACAGCGAATTAGAGGTTTGCAAGAAAATGAAGTTCGTAAGGTAGATGAAGGAGAGGTTTCAGAGTTTATAGGAATCATTAACTATAGTATTATGGCATTGATTCAGCTCGAAAAAGGAGTGGCTAAGCAACCCGATTTATCTCCAGAAACGATTACAGAGCTGTATGATAAGCATAGTAATGTAGCTAAAACATTGATGATGAATAAGAACCATGATTATGGAGAGGCATGGCGTGATATGCGAGTGAGTTCATTGACAGATTTGATTATTCAAAAATTATTAAGAGTAAAACAAATAGAGGACAATAAAGGAAAAACTTTAGTAAGCGAAGGAATTGATGCGAACTACCAAGATATGATTAATTATGCCGTTTTTGCGATGATTCATTTAGAGGCATCAAAAGTACAATGAGATACCTAAAATACTGTTAAACTACTATTAGTAATATGTATTCCTACTATATTGTATTGCTTAAGTAAAATATGATTTAAGAATATGAAAATACTCGTTAATTTTTCCAGAATATTTGTAGCTGCCCTTTTTTTATTTTCAGGATTTATAAAGCTTAATGACCCATTAGGATTTTCCTATAAACTTCAAGAATATTTTGGAGAAGGGGTACTTAATTTAGAGTTTTTAATTCCCTTTGCGTTATTGATTTCCGTTTTTTTAGTGATTTTCGAAATCATACTAGGAGTTACATTATTATTAGGGTACTTACCTAAGTTTACGGTGTGGTCTCTATTATTGATGATTGTTTTTTTTACATTTCTTACGTTTTATTCTGCATATTTTAATAAAGTAACTGATTGTGGCTGTTTTGGAGATGCTATACCACTAACTCCGTGGGAGTCTTTTACCAAAGATATAATTCTATTGGTTTTAATAATACTATTGTTTTTTGGTAGAAAGTATATTACTCCGATTACTCCTATCGCTATTCATAAGTGGGTTGTTTTTGGAGCTTTTACACTATGTTTAGGTTTTGCATATTATGTACTAATGCATTTACCAGCTATTGATTTTAGAGCTTATAAAGAAGGGGTAGATATCCAAAAAGGAATGGAAATCCCTGATAGTGCTCCAAAGGCAAAATTTGCATATCATTGGAAATTTAATACTAATGGAACAGAGAAAATCGTAACTACTAGTGGGGATTATCCTGTAGTAGATGGTGATTTTATATCTGTAGAGACTGAAACTATAGCAGAAGGGTACGAACCTCCTATCCATGATTTTGCTATAGAAAAAAATGGAGTTGATTATACCGTAGAGTTTCTGCAAAAGGATAATCTAATATTCATAATAGCATACAATTTGTCTAAAAGTGAATCCGAAGGATTTACTGCAGTAAAAGCAATGACAAAAGAAGCTATATCTAAAGGGTATACTGTAATCGGTCTTACAGCTTCTGGTGAAAAAGATATAGAGAAAGTGAAGAAAAAGTTCGATTTAGACTTTGACTTTTATGCGACTGATGAGACTGCATTAAAAACAGTATTACGCTCTAATCCTGGGATTGTAAAGCTCAAAAATGGAGTGATACAGAAAAAATTGCATTGGAACGATGTAGAAGAATTATCTTTTTAATCCCTCACAAGAGAGAATTCGAAGACAAAATAGATTTTCGGGAGTATAGGTTGTAAGTTAGCTCCGAGATTAGTGATTCGTTAAAAGTATAAATAGAAATATCATATGATTAGTTATCTCATCGGTAAAATAGGATATGCATTATTGACGTTATTAGGTGTTGTAACAGTGATTTTCTTATTATTTACATTACTACCTGGAGACCCCGCTCAGATGATGCTTGGACAAAATGAGACCGAAGAACAGATGAAAAATGTGCGTAAAAAATATGGTTTTGATCAACCTATTTCTAAGCAGTACTTGTATTATCTAAATGATCTTTCTCCTATCTCATTGCATAGTACAGATTCAGATGATTTTTCGTTTTATAATGCTAAAAAATATACAGGAGTTCAATTGTTTACGATAGGAGAGGTTGTAACAATATTTAAGCTTCCTTATTTAAGAGAATCTTTTCAAAAGAATGGGAAAAAAGTAAGTGAAGTGATTGGAGAGACATTGCCAAATACGATCATTCTCGCAGTGCTAGCTATTTGTATCGCAATAATTATAGGCATTTCATTAGGTGTTATAAGTGCATTATATAAAGATCGATGGCTAGATAAAATGATTCAATTATTGAGTACTTTAGGAATGAGTGTCCCTTCTTTTTTTAGCGCTATTATTTTTGCATGGCTATTTGGGTATATATTAGAGGAGTATACACATTTAAATATGACAGGTAGTTTATACGAAGTAGATGATTTTGGAGAAGGAAGTTATATCCAATGGAAGAATTTAATTCTTCCGGCAGTAGTATTAGGAATACGCCCTCTTGCTGTAGTTACTCAATTAATGCGTAACTCTCTATTAGAAGTGTTGAACCAGGATTATATTCGTACAGCAAAAGCAAAAGGACTTTCTATGGTTCAGGTGATAAGAAAACATGCTTTAAAAAACTCATTAAACCCTGTAGTTACGGCTGTTTCTGGGTGGTTTGCCTCGATGTTAGCAGGAGCAGTATTTGTAGAATATATTTTTGGATGGAATGGTTTGGGTAAAGAAATTGTAGATGCTTTAAATACATTAGATCTTCCTATAATAATGGGTTCTGTACTTGTTATAGCAACTATGTTTATACTTATCAATATATTTGTAGATGTAATATATGGATGGCTTGATCCAAGAATACGAGTTTAATTTTAAAAATAATATTGTACTAAACGAATAACCACACTTTTTAACCATATATATAAAATCTAAATTAATGAGAAAAAAAATTGTAGCCGGAAACTGGAAAATGAATAAAAATCTGGCAGAAACCAAAACATTACTTTCTGAATTAAAAACTAACTTACAAAAAGCAAGAGAAGCAGAAGTTATTGTAGCGCCTACTGCTGTCAACCTCTATATGGCAACAGAAGAATTACAACAAGTTGATATTAAGGTTGCTGCGCAGAATATGCATCAAGCAGAAAATGGAGCATATACAGGAGAAATATCTGCTGATATGCTAAAGAGAGTAGGGGTAGAGACTGTTATTTTGGGGCATAGTGAACGTAGAGCATATTTTGGAGAGACGGATGAGTTACTGGCAAGTAAAGTGAGTAAAGCGCTACAACATGATATGACTGTGATTTTCTGTTTTGGAGAAGAGCTACAGGATCGCAAAAGTGATAATCATTTTGCGATAGTAGAAAATCAATTAAAAAATGGACTTTTTCATATAAACACAGAAGATTGGAAGAATGTGGTTCTTGCTTATGAGCCAGTATGGGCTATAGGGACAGGAGAAACAGCATCTCCTGAACAAGCTCAAGAAATGCACGCGTTTATACGTAATACAATTGCTAAAGCTTATACTCAGCAAATTGCCGATGAGGTTTCTATTTTGTATGGAGGAAGTGTAAAACCTAATAACGCGAATGAGATTTTTGCAAAACCTGATGTTGATGGAGGGTTGATAGGAGGCGCTTCATTAGATGCAGAAAGTTTTGTGGCAATTGTAAATGCTTTTTAAATGCAATAAAAACTAATAAAAAACAGTAAAAGCATCTCTTTATGAGGTGCTTTTTTTATTAGGTAAAAGAGTACCTTTGCAAAATAATAAAAAAAGAATATGTCGAATACAAAATATATTGGGTATTATTTTAAAGTAGCGCCACTACAACCCGCAACAGAAATCTTAATTGCAGAATTGGGGTATGTAGGATTTGAAAGTTTTGTAGAAACCGAAGAAGGGGTTAATGCATATATCCAAAGTGCAGAATGGAATAAGACAATTCTAGAGGGAGTTTATGTATTAAATTCAGGAGAGTTTAGTATTCAATATACCATAGAAGAGATCGCACAAATAAATTGGAACACAGAGTGGGAAAAGAATTTTAATCCCATTATAATTGACAATATTTGTAGTGTAAGAGCTCCATTTCATGATAAGCCTGATACAATGTATGATATTGTTATAGAGCCCAAAATGTCTTTTGGGACGGGACATCATGAGACTACCCATATGATGATTCAGCATCTTTTAAAAACGGAATTAAAAGATAAAAAAGTACTAGACATGGGGTGTGGTACAGGAGTTCTGGCAATTTTAGCAGGAATGAGAGGAGCAGGACCTACGGATGCTATCGATATCGATGATTGGTGTTACTTAAATACTATTGAAAATGTAGAACGTAATAATTGTGAAAACATTAAAACATATAAAGGAGATGCATCACTTTTATCAGGAAAGAAATATGATATTATTATTGCAAATATCAATCGTAATATACTGCTAAACGATATTCAATATTATGCAAAATCATTAAACTCTGGAGGGCGGTTATTTTTAAGTGGGTTTTATAAAGAAGATTTAAATATGATTACAGAAGAATGTGAGAATCATAATTTGATTTATGTAAATTACTTGAGTAGAAATAATTGGATAGCAGTATCTTATGATCTAAAATAATATATTTATTTTTAAATATAATAGGTTAAGTTATTATATTTGTAAAAAAATATCCCCCATATGAGTATCCAAGAGGAAGTTTTAGAAAAAGTTCTGGAAAAATCTGTTGAACAAAGTAATAATGAAATTGTATTGTATAATGATGATGTAAATACATTTGATCATGTCATAGAAACTTTAATTTATTCTTGCGAGCATACCGCAGTACAAGCAGAGCAATGTGCTTTATTAGTACATTATAAAGGTAAATGTACTGTAAAGACTGGCGCTTATGAAGAATTAGTGCCAAGGTGCTCTAAATTATTAGATGCAGGTCTTAGTGCAGAAATAGTATAGGATTAAATAGACTGTGTGTTCGATAATTTTTATCCTAAAGATTGAAATAATACACAATATTTAAAATAGTCAGATTAATTATTTTTAAAATTTAAATCTGATATTTAAAAAAAAATATATCCTATTCTTTTATTAAGATATAGTGATAATATCTTAAATAATTTTACTAAAAAACATAGGTTAGAACAATTTTTATGTAAAAAATTTGTTTTTTACATAAAAACTTTAAAACACATCTTGTTATATATATGTACAAATTTAAATTAGTTGTTATATATATGGGTATTTTGATATTTTTAATAGTTACAGATGAAATTTTATGATTTGTAGGAAAAAACTTCTATGATTAATGGGTTAATTGTAGATTTAAATTGATTGTACGATTCTTCTTATAGCTATTGTTTTTAGTAGTTACCATACTTTTTATATAGTTTTCACTTCCTTTTTAGCAGGTTTTTTTATTGCCATAAATATGGTTTTTTTTTGATGAAATTTAGCTATTTTAAGATATTTATAATAAATACTTTATAAAATGAATTTATTTTAATAAAAAAACGTCATATATTCGAATTGTGAAAATGTGTATTTTCGCAGTTGAAAACCATAGAAATTATAATTCTATGTTTTTGATTTTACACAAACTCAACTTACTTAGAATGAAAAATCAAAGAATTAGTGTTTTGCACTAGACTTATTGATTTTATTTCTTCTTGTTAAAATTTGACTATTTTGATAGTTAAAAAAACTACAGAAGTTACTAAAGAGTAAGTCTTAAAGCTTGTAAATAAGCTTTAAAAACAAGTTTTAAAGCCATCCTGTTAACTAGGGATGGCTTTTTTTATTATTTATAGATGTAATAAACGTCAAATAAGGCTATTTATTTTCGTTTTAAAGAACTTATTTGTTATTTGATTACGGGAATCCAGAAATAATGAATAAGTGTCTAAAAACAAAAAAAAACCTTAATTAAGAATATCAACTAAGGTTTTTCTGTTTATTAAAAAAATAGAATAGAGACTATTATTTTTAATTATCTGTTTCTGCATCTTGTACAGGAGATACTTTATTTAATTCAGATTTTGCATCTAGCCAATCAGCTCTTTTTGATAAAGCTTTTTCATTAGGCTTAGAATACTTCGTTATTTCGATAGTAGGATCAATACCGATTTTTACAAAAGTACTTCGTTCTACTCCATGCCTTCTATATTTTAAAACAACCTTTTTACCAGGTTTATTCTTGCGTACCACTTCATAAAACTGATTGATATCAGAAAATGATTTATTTCCTATAGAAATAATAATATCTTCTTTCTCCAGACCTGCTTCATAAGCAGGTGTTCCCTGTTTTGTATATTCTGATATTCTTGCTAAACCATTTCTTGTAAACTCAATCTTTGCACCTATATAAGGTGTTTTATTGGACTTAAGGTAAAGTGCTACAGCACCAAATAATTTTTTAAAATCAGGAACTTGGCTATCATTAATATATTTTGAAAAGAAACTATCAGCAAATGATGATCCTGCATATTCTCTTAATGTAAGAAACAAATTATCTATAGTATAAGGGATCTCTGTTTTACCATATTTTGTCCAAAATAATTTCATGAAATCATCTAGATTTAAATCATCTTTATAGCTTCTCAAAGATAAATCAAGAGCTAATCCTAACATATTACCATAAGAATAATATGAAATAAATGTATTATGTCTATTATTTGGATCAATAGATGTAGTAGCATCTACAAAAGGAGCTTTACGACTTATCTCCCTAGGATTATGATATTGTAAAGAAGGAGAATTCCAAACTTCATTATATGTTTTATTTAAAATAGAAAAATACTCATCTTGGGTAATTATACCAGCTCTGCATAATGTTAGATTTGTATAGTAACTTGTAAAACCTTCTGCAAACCATAATTCCTCAGAAATATTAACTTTATTAAAATCAAAAGGTTCTAGAGATATTGGGCGGATACGTTCTACATTCCAAGAATGAAAAAATTCATGAGCAAAAGTGCTAATGTTTTCTCGCATTCCTCCATCGGCAAGACTTTTTGTTTTTGTAATTACAGTAGAGTTACGATGCTCCATCCCGTCGTTTGCTACCTGAGGCATGAAGCTAGCTAAAAATGTGTATGCATTATTGTCAAAACTTGGATAATCACCAAATATCTGTTTTTGTTCTTCAACAACTTTTTTAATTTGATTAAAAAAAGCACCAGCTTCTTCGTCTGTTCCTGTATGATTTAATGCTAATCTAATAGCGTACTTTGTATTTCCTGATGTAATTTTATCTTCTTTAATAGTATGATTACTTAGCAAAGCCGGACTATCCATAAAGAATTGTAAATTAGGTGCTAAAAAACTATTAGCCCCTAATGCGGTCATCTGTGTTGCAACTTTCCACCTAAGATCATCTCTTAAAACATATAAAATCTCTACTGGACGTTCCTTTAAAGTAGGGACGTACATAAAAGTTGAAGGATTGTTGATTATAGCTTGCGTTTCATCAAATTGAGAATAGGTGCCATCTCCTCGATCAGCAAAAATAGTATAGTAAACATTGATAGTACCATCATGACCTGTAATATCCCATTGGTGTAGATTAGGTCTGTTTACAGTAACATCTTTACCTTTACTATCAGTAAATTTAATATTATAGATGTTTTTTGCAAATTCATGTAGTGCATATCTTCCTGGAGATGTGCGACTCATATGTATAGAAATTATTCCCCTCTGAAGATTAGTAAAATTAGCAGTAACCTTAGCTTCATGATGTTCTGCATTATCAAACGAAATAGAGTATTTATTTCTGATTTGACTAATACTTGATTGTACTGTGAAAAATAGAAGAATAGCTATTAAAAAAGACTTCATTTATTACTGTTTTTTGATTTTGATAAATTATAAATTGCTACCATCAATATTTAAATACTATAAAATAACATGTGTGATTAACATAAAATAATAGATCTCTGTATGAGAAAAATATTCAAACATTTTTGAATTCTCAAAAGTACAATAAACTGATAACTAAGCAAACATCATTCTAGTTATTAGACTCTTTTTTCTGTAATAAAGAAATTAAATTCAGATTAATCTTTTTTTATTATTGTTATGCTTTTTGGCTATTTATATGATAAAAATGATAATAATTTAATTTAAATCGTTTATTATTAGTTAGTTATATTTTTTTTGTATTGCTTATTTGATCTGTAAACTATACGATTAAGTGTTTTAAGTTTAATTGATATCATAGATTTTCTTATTTTTCTTTTATTTTTTTAACTTTTTATTAATATTCAGTTAAACAATTCATTTAATAATTTTGTGCTTCTGATCCTTTAGAACATACTATCATATCATAACAGATTTAACTATAAAATATTTTTTTCAAAATAAATTTTTATATAAAAAATGATAGTCTCTAAGAAAAAAATAAGATGTATACTACAAGAATTATAATTAGTATTAAAAAAAGAAAAGAATATTCAGGTTTATATTTTTAAATACTAATTAAGGTTAAGAGTGCTGACTAACAGTGTGTTTTTTTTGTTTTTTTATGAGTAAGTTTAGTTTAAAGAAAACTTTAACATTAAAAAATTTGTTTAGGTAGACGACTGGTCATACTTTTGTTTCTTCAAAATAAAAATAATGTCAAAAACTAGTAAGCATGAAATCAAATCTGATTACCTTTTAGAAAAAGGTATGGAGATTATTTGGTCGAAAGGTTATAATGGTACTAGTGTTAATGATATTGTAAAAGCAGCTGAAGTGCCTAAAGGTTCTTTTTATTTTTATTTTGATAGTAAGGAGGATTTTGCAATTAAGGCTTTGAATAAATATTTTACTATGCAATTTACTCCAGCACTTACTGTTTTACATGATAAATCACTTTCTGCAAAACAGCGACTTATAGATTTTTATGAATATCGAATCGAAGTAATAAAGAAAGAATTAGAGTGTAAAATGGGTTGCATGGGATGTAATCTGAGTAATGAAATGTCAGAGCATAATGATAACATAAGAGAAGCAGTACTAAAGATAAGTAATTTAGTGAAATCTGAGATTATTAGTGTTGCTCTAGAAGCCCAAGAAAATGGAGAAATAGCTCCTTCTATTAATGTGCCAGATATGGTAGCATTTATAGAAGATGCAGGAAAAGGAGCAATGACAACTATGAAAGAAACTAAAAGTGCTTACCCTGTAGATAATTTGATGAATATGGTTAAAAAAATATTCTTGGATTAATTTTTTTTTTTAAACATCTATAGCCGACTGGTCAATTATTAATATCAAGCTACTTTAATTATAAAGTATAGTTTAGTAAACAATTATTTATTATAGTCGACCGGTCAACTGTATTTTTAAATAAAACACTGAGAATATGTCCAAATAAGTATACATGAATTGTTTAAATATAAATCACACAAAATGTATCAAATCGATTTATAAATAAAAAAATCGACTGGTCAACTAACTACACATACTATGAATGAAACAAAAAAAATCAGTAGTATTACAAATTCGTTTGCAAGAAAATGGGCCGAATTTGTAATCAAATTTAAATGGCCTGTACTAATCATTACTTTGGGTATAGCTCTGGGTCTAGGCTCTCAGGGTAATATGGAGTTTGATGGGGATTATCATGTGTTTTTTAGCGAATCTAATCCTGAGTTAGAAGCTTTTGATGCACTACAAGATAAGTATACTAAAGATGATAATATTGTCATTGTGCTTACTCCTGATAATGGAAATGTCTTTACAAAAGATAATCTAACTGCTATTGAAGAACTTACTACTGAATCGTGGAATACTCCTTATTCTTCTAGAGTAGATGCGGTTACAAATTTTCAGCATACGAGTGCTCAAGGGGATGATTTATATGTAGATGACTTGGCATATGAATCTACTTTGAAAACGGATACAGAAATTATAGAGATTAAAGAAAAGGCATTAAAAGAACCTCTTTTGGTTAATCGTTTGATTAATAAAAAAGGAAGTGTAACAGCGGTTAATATTACAGTACGATTACCAGGAGAAGATAGTGCCAAAGAAATTCCAGAAGTAACCGCTTTTGTGCGTAAAACTATTGCTGATTTTCAAGAAAAACACCCTAATTTTCAGGTACATTCATCGGGATTAGTTCCTCTTAATACTGCATTTTTTGAATCTTCTATGAGGGATATGATGCTGACAATGATTATGTTAATTATTGTAGTCATTACTACTTTAGTCCTAACTAGAAACTTTTTTAGCACATTCGTTACACTAATAGTAGTACTGTTTTCTATTATAAGTGCAGTAGGTTTTGTAGGGATTACGGGTATTAAACTTACGCCTCCTTCTTCTGTATTTCCTACAATGATACTCACATTGGCTGTTGCAGATAGTATTCATATTTTGATTACAATGCTTCAAAAAATGCGTAAAGATGGTTACACAAAAAATGAAGCTCTTGTAGAATCTATGCGTCTTAATTTTATGCCTGTTTTTATTACTAGTTTGACTACAGTAATAGGGTTTTTAACCATGAATTTTGGTGATGTACCTCCATTCTGGCATTTAGGAAATATTACAGCTTTTGGGATGACAATGGCCTTTTTGTATTCTACAACTGCATTGCCTGCACTTATGGCAATATTACCAGTAAAAGTTAAAGAAAAGAAAAGTACTTCTGTTAGTAAATTAGGATGGTATACAAATCTAGGACATTTCGTAGCTAAACAACCAGTAAGATTAGCAGTAGTATCCTTTATTATTATAGGTCTTTTTACATATTTGGCTACAAAAAACCAATTTAATGATGAGTTTATTAATTATTTTGACGAAACAGTTCAATTTAGAAGTGATACAGACTATATAAGTGAAAACCTTACAGGGATTTATAATGTTGAGTTTTCTGTAGGAAGCGGAGAAAGTGGAGGAATTAATAATCCAGAGTATCTTAAAAATCTTAATAATTTTGAAAATTGGTTAGAGGAGCAACCAGAAGTAATTCATGTCAATGCATTTAGTGAGGTAGCAAGAAGAGTAAATCGGTCAATGCATGGTGATAACGAATCTTTTTATCGAGTGCCAGATAGCCGAGAAGAAGCAGCACAATATCTATTACTATATGAGCTTTCTCTACCATTTGGATTAGATCTAAATAATCAAATTAATGTAGATAAATCAGAAAGCCGAGTAACAATAACATTACAAAATATTTCTAGCGCAGAGATGATTGCTTTCTCAAAAAGAGCAGAGCGATGGTTGCAAAATAATACTCCAAAACCAATGCATGCCATTGGGGTGAGTCCTACCTTAATGTTTTCAAAATTAGGGTTTAGACAAGCTGATAGTATGCTTAAAGGGAATATAATTGCATTATTACTAATCTCTTTGGTATTAATGTTTGCATTAAGAAACTTTAAACTAGGGTTACTAAGTATCATCCCTAATGTAACCCCTGTTTTTATTGGATTCGGTTTTTGGGCGATGTATAAAGCACAAATCAATACAGGAATGGTTATCGTTTTTGGAATGACTTTAGGGATCATAGTAGATGATACAGTACATTTTATGAGTAAGTTTCTACGAGCACGTAGAGAATTAAGATATGATGCAAAACAAGCTGTTATCTATGCTTTTGAAACAGTCGGGAAAGCATTAGTGACCACTACGATTGTATTACTATCAGGATTTGCAGTACTATCAACCTCATCATTTGCCTTAAATAGTTATATGGCAAGAATTACAGTAATTATTATTCTGTCTGCATTGATTATTGATTTTATACTACTTCCATCATTATTAATACTTATCAGTAAAAAAAGTGAAGTTAGAGTACCAGAAAAAGAAATAATAGAATCACAGATACAACTAGATAAATAAGTACATAAAAACAATAAGAAATAATAGTATTATGAAAAAATTAATTATAGCTGGGATAGCATTATTAAGCATCACATCATTAACAGCTCAGAATGCAGAAGAACGCGGTTTACAGATTGCTAAAGCTGCAGATAAAGCAGATCAGGGTTTTAATAGTTCTATTGTAAATTTAAAAATGACTCTAAAAAATAAAAATGGGCAAACCAGTGAGCGTTTATTAGTTACAAGAACTCTAGAACAGACTACTGATGGTGATAAATCATTGATAGTTTTTAATAGCCCTAAAGATGTAAAAGGAACCTCTACGTTAACATTTACACATAAGGTTGGATCAGATGATCAGTGGTTATTTCTACCATCGATAAAAAGAGTAAAAAGAATATCGTCTAATAATAAATCAGGACCTTTTGTAGGTAGTGAGTTTGCTTACGAAGATCTTTCTTCTCAAGAAATAGAAAAGTATAGTTATAAATTTCTAGAAGAAAAAGGAAATCTTCTGATTGTAGAACAAGATCCTGTTGATCCCAAATCAGGATATACCAGACGTATTGTTACGTATAATAAAGATAAAAAATATCGTATAGAGAAAGTAGAGTTCTATGACCGTAAAAATGCATTGTTAAAAACACTAAAATATAGTGAGTATAAATTGTATAAAGGAAAATTCTGGAGGGCATTATCAATGAATATGGTAAACCACCAAAGTAATAAGGAGACCTTATTAAAATTTAGTGACTATAATTTTAAGGCAGATCTTTCTGATGAAGATTTTACTCAGGTAGCTCTTAAACGAGCAGGCCAATAGTATCTTAATTGTACATGCACAGAGCTAAGTTTGTTATATCCCGAGGAGTAGTTTTTGGTTATTATATTATTAGTTAATTTCTCAGTTCTGTGCTTTTTTTATATCAATTAAAATATTGAGTATGATTCTTTATGTAACAAAGAGATCAAGGAATAAAAAAATAAATACATGAATATTAAATTTATATATTATATAGTATTATTATGTAGTACTACTATTATGTATGGTCAAAATGATGATTCAAAAAAAATACAGCACGAGTTTGAGCTAGAGTTAGAAGGAGAGTATCGATATTTTTATGACGCTCCTCTTTTTAAAGGACAAGAAGATCATTTTCCTTCTCTAGCGATACGCCCAGAGTATAAAGCAACATGGAATAAGGGGTACGAAAGTATTAATTTTAAAGGATTTCTTAGATTAGATGTAGATGATAAACGTACACATTGGGATATACGTGAATTGTATTATCAAAAAGCTAAAAATAACTGGGAATTGAATCTAGGAATTAAAAAAGTATACTGGGGTGTAACCGAAAGTAACCATTTGGTAGATATTATCAATCAAACTGATGCGGTAGAAACTTTTGATGGTGAAGAAAAATTGGGGCAACCAATGGCGCAATTTACTTGGATTACTGAAAACTATGGTACATTCGATTTTTTTTATCTGCCGTATCACCGTAAACGTACTTTTGCCAGTGAAAAAGGTAGATTACGTTTTCAGAGTATCATTGATAAAGAAGCGATAAAATATGAAAGCGATGCAGAAGAGTGGAGACAAGATATAGCATTGCGATGGAAACATTATTTTGATATAGTAGATATAGGTCTCTCTCATTTTTATGGAACAGGTAGAGAGCCTTTTTTTTCCTTTGATGCTACAGGAAATATCAATGCTTTCTATCCTATAATAAACCAGACTGGTATAGATTTACAAGTTACGCACGATGCTTTTTTATGGAAACTAGAATCTATTTATCGTAGTGCAGATATACAAGATTTTTTTGCATTGGTAGCAGGTTTAGAGTATACGTTCTCTAATATCGATACTAATGGATTAGATATAGGAATATTAGGAGAGTACCTATATGATGAACGAGATGAATTAACACTTAATTCTCTACAAAATGATGTTTTTTTAGGGAGTCGTATTGCTTTTAATGATACCAAAGATACATCTATATTAATAGGAGGAATTACAGACTTAGAATCTAGTAGTACGATCTTTAGTTTAGAAGCATCCAGACGTTTTGGTACTAGTTGGACAGCAGAAATAGAAGCCCGTATTTTTAATGAAATAGCTATAGAAGACAGAGTGCTTTCTAATTTTAAAGAAGATAGCTTTTTTAGATTTTCTATATCTAAGTATTTCTAAGTACTCAGAGTTTAATTTTTATACTGATGTTAAATAAAATTTGAATTAAATATTTTCAGGATTTAGAGCCAGGCTATTAAAAAGCTTGGCTTTTATGGTAAAAAAAGTATTCTTCATTTTAATTGCTTTGAGTTTAGCATCAATTAATTTTTTTTCTCTAGAATTAATTAAGAATAGGGAGCTTTCTCCTAAACTAAATTTACGTTCCTCAGCAGCAAGTAATGCTTCGTAATTTCCAGCAATAGAGGTAACAAGCTCATTTTGGCGTTTTAAAGATTCTAATTCTATATAAATAGATTGTATCTTATTCTTTATAGTTACTTCATTAGTTTTTAAAGCTAGTTTAGCATCTTGTAATTTGTATTTAGCTAATTTTAAATCACCTCTTTCTTTTCTTAAAAAGAGTGGGAATTTAAAACCAATACTTCCTATATAATCAGTAGTATTAAAAGATGAATACGTTTCGGGAGTCTCTGTTAAAAAATTATATTCCAGATTAATTTTTGGTAGTAACTTATTAGCTTTTAGTTTTCGATCCACTTCTAGCCCTTTTATTTTATACATCAATGTCCTTAATTTAGGATGATTTTTAGTGGTAAAGCTATCTATAGATTTTCCTTGTATTTCTAGTACAATATCAATATCTTCTTCTACTATATGATCAGGGATTACATTAGATTGTAATTCTATAGGAGTGTTATTTTCTAGCCATAAAAAGTTAGATAAGATCAAAGATTGCTTCATCAGTTTTATTTTTGATTGCTCTAGGCTAAGTGTTCTATTCTGAAAAACAATTTTAGCTTCTACAGTATCAATTGAAGCTTTATCACCAATTAGAACGCTTTTTTTAATGCCTTCAAAACGTGTTTTGGCATTTGCTAAAAATTGAGAATACATTTCTTTTTCATTATAAACTTTTACCCAATCAAAATATGCTAAAGATGCGTCATAAAGAATTTGATTGATAAGAAGATCTCGACTTGCTTTTGTTTGCTCTTTAAAAATTTTTGCTTTACGCAATGTTGCCATTCGATCATTTATCAATAGTCCCTGCGCAATAGGAATTGAGATACCTGCTTTAAAAAGCCCTTCTTTAGGCACTGTGTTTTGTGGATTTAGAAACAAGCCTTCGTTTTCTTCATAAGCTGCTTTTAGTTCTATTCCATACCAAGTAGGGATTTTAAAAGTTGATTGTAATAAATCATAATATTCCTTTCCTTTAAACGATTTCTTTTTATAAGCAACATCTACTTTAGGGTCAAATCCTCCTCTAGATTTTGTTAAATTAGCCTGACCTATGGCAATGTTTAATTCTGCTTGTTTAGCTATAGGGTGGTACTTTTTTACATATCCTAAATACTCTTTAAAATTTAATGTTTCAGAGTTTGTTTGCTGAGAAAAGAGTAAGGTTGTCCCAAATAACATAAAATACATAATGTATGTTCTCATATTACTTCTTTTTAGGTTTAGTAGTTTTTGTATCGGGCTGATAATAATTTGGAGGGAAACTGTTTAGTTGTCTCCATAGTTCAAACCAAATAGATACATCTTCTAGTAGTGCTATTGTAGTTGCTCCTGAGCCTACATGTATTTTAGGCCATTTTTGAGCATCAGGGTCAGGCGCGATTAAGACCCTGTATTTCCCGTTTTCACTTATAAACGTCTCTATGGCGACAATTTTACCTCCATAAGTACCATAGGAAGCATTTGGCCATCCGCTAAATACGATTGCTGGCCATCCATCAAATTGTACTCGTACCTGCTCACCTATATGTAGTAATGGTATGTCTATAGGTTTAATAAAAGTTTCTACTGCAAGATCATATTCAGAAGGCATGATGTTTACTAATCGTTCTCCTTCTTTAAAAGTCTCTCCTAGACCAGTACGTAGTGTTTTATTAATAAAACCATTTTGTGGAGCTCTGATATAATGCATAGCATTACGCATTTCATAATTGGTATAACTGTTTTCCAATTTTGTAACCTGCGCTTCTGCATTAAACTGATTAGATTGTGCTGTAAATTTATCGCTTTGAGATTTAGAAACCTTATCAGTATATGCAGCCTGTACTCGATTGATTTCTACTTGTGCATTTATAATAGCATTATTGCTAGTCAATAATTTATTTTTGTGAGAGATTAATTTAGCTTGTGTTTCTTGTAATTTTAGACGTTTTGTTTCAACATCAGTTAATGATTTTAACCCTTCTTTTTCTAACTGTGCTACACGCTCATACTGTCGTTTAGCGATACTGATATTTGTTTTTGCAGCTTCTAGATCGATGCTATCGCTTTGTGCTTTTAGTTTTGTTTGTAAAAGCTTGTTTTTAGCTTGTTGTAATTTTAATGACCTTTCATTTATTAAAGCTTTTGTTTGGTTTTCTAGAGCTTGTATTTTATTTTCGTACGAAGTGACAGCCATAGACTTAGCCTTAATTTGTTGACCAGTTCTTTTAACGAGGTTGGGGTCAAAATACTCATTCTTTATTTCAGAAATGAATAATATAGTATCCCCTTTTTTAACAAAATCCCCTTCTTTTACATACCATTTTTCGATTTTCCCTGGGATAGGAGATTGAATTGTTTGCGGGCGTTGATTTGGTTTTAGAGTAGTTATAAAGCCTTTTCCTTTAACATTTTGAGTCCAAGGAAGGAATAATATAATAATTACAGTGACTGCGAATATTTTTAGAAATCGATTAAAATATTTATAGTGCCTCTTATGAAAAACCTTTTGAATAGCACTGTATTTAGAAAGGTCCACTTTTTTGTTTAAAGTATTATGAGAGATATTAAGCATAGCTTTCTATTTTTTACTAATGATTTTACCTTTTTCGATATTGATGACGTTATCACATCTGTCGATCCACTTTTTATTCTGACTTACGATTACTAAAGCCCATGAATTAGAAGAGTCCGTTAAAAAATCCATAACTTTATTAATTTCGGTATCATCAAATTGATCTAGAGGGTCTTTTAATATTAAAAGTTTAGGTTTTCTTACAATACTTCTGGCTAAAACGATTTTTTTGGATATGGTATACGATATCTGCTTTCCTTCTGGATAAAGTATTGTATTTAAACCTTTTGGTTGTTCTTTTACAAATTTGGTTAAACCAATTTTTTCTAGAGCCCAATACACATTCTCCATAGGAATACTAGGGTCTCCAAAAGTCAGGTTTTCTAGAATGCTCCCTTCAAAAGGGGATTCTTCGGTTAATGATTGTCCTAGATGAGATCTATAATAGTTGATATTGATACCTTTAAGATTACTATTGTTTATATAAATGGCTCCGTTAACAGGCGCTATAAGACCAGCGATCAAACGTAATAAAGTCGATTTCCCAGAACCATTTGATCCTCGAACTAAGATTTTAGAATTCTTGCTTATAGTAAGAGAGATATTATCAAGGATTTTTGTTGTTAACTCAGGAGTACTATATGATACTTGATCGAGTTCTACTGTAAAACCTTCACTTTCTTTAAATGGTTTTTCTCCTTCTTGTGGTTCTATGTCCTTATCTACAACTTGACCTAATTTTTCTAAAGAAGTTAAAACATCATAAAAAGATTCTAATCCTGTAATCAGTTTTTCTACAGAACCAATAACTAATACTATAATAATTTCTGCGGCTACAAACTGACCAATATTCATCTCTTGGTTGATAACCAAGATTCCTCCTATTAATAAAAGACCAGCAGTAACTAAGACTTTAAAACCAATCATCTGTATAAATTGTAGTACAAGAATTTTAAAATGACTTTCTCGTGCTGCGAGGTATTCAGAAACCAGTGTGTCATTTTTTTGTAATGCTAAATTGGTTTTTCCAGAAAGTTTAAAACTTACTATAGACCTAGCAATTTCTTGTATCCAGTGTGCTACTTTATATTTACTTTTTGATTCTCTTAGGCTAGTTTCAAAACCACGCTTAGCAGTGTACTTAAAAACAATATATACTAATGATAATAATAAAAGACCATAAATAATGAAAAATGGATGATAAAAAGAAAGTAACATTAAACCAAAAATGATTTGTAGAATTGCAGCAGGAAAATCTACTAATATCTTGGCTATTCCTTTTTGAGCAGTTAGGGTATCAAAAAAACGATTAGCAAGTTCTGGAGGGTAATAATTACGTAGTTCACTCATTTGTATTTTAGGAAAACGATATGAAAATTCAAAAGAAGCTCTGGTAAATATTTTTTGCTGAACATTTTCTATAATTCGAATCTGCATTAATTGAAGTAATCCAACAAATAGTACCCCTAATGTAACCAGAACAACTAGAATAACCCATGATGTGCTGATCTGAGCACCCTGTATTAGGCTAATAATAGCCTGAATACCGAGTGGTAATGAAAGATTGACCAATCCTGCAAATATGGCATAATAGAATGTTTGTAAAATATCTTTTTTATCAAGCTTTAAAAGCCCAATCAACCTCTGCCACGCTGTTAAAATGTTTTTAGCCATTAGATGTTATTTATAGAATTAAATACAAGGGTTATAAAATAATTATTAGGATATGTAATGGTATCATTACAGTATTGTTGATGAAGAAAAACGGTCTTTTATAAATTATTGACAAAATTCCTTCTATAATTGTACCTGATAGGCTAGAATGAAAAAGATACTTGTTTTCTATTTCTTTAAACATAAAAATATTCTGTTTTGTCATTTTTTTACTTAAGAGTTAATGATTTTGGATCTCTACTATAAGTTTTATCAGTAATGCTAACTTTTAGATTTTAAAATAGATAGTTCATGTTTGCATCAAAAATAATAGTAATACTATTAATATTTAATAGTTTAACTTTTGTTTAACAAAGGTGCTATCTAAGCACTTGTAAAATGAATGTGTAATGGGATGTGTTTTTTGATATTGTAAATCCAAAAAAAAACCACTATAGTTTAGATCAACTATAGTGGTTTTTGTAGTATCAGATATACTTCGGACTATAAAAAACGAAGTAATTGTATTTTTGTTTCTAACGTCTTAAAGCATCAAGATATCTATTTGCTTTATCTAACTCTTGATTAACACGATCTAACTCATCTTCATATTCTTCTAGTTGAGCATCTACATTATCAAACTCTTTTAATTTTGTTTTTAAACCTTGTAAATCTACAAATGATTTTACAACGTTATTGTACATATCATAGCGATATGTAGAATCTTCTTTAGGAATTGATTTTTGTAAATCAACAATCTTAGAGTTAATTAATGCGTTAATATATTGTATGTTTTGTCCAGGAGTATCTAGAGAATCTAATAAAGAACGTATTGTTATCATCTCATCTGAGAATTTTTCCTGAAATTTTATTTCTTTTTGCACTGCCACAGATTGTTCTCTAAGTACTGAGTTTTCTTTTAGAGGTATTCTATCAAAATCAAAAAAGAAAGCAATAACAATTAGTGCTGCGGTAAAAACAAATAATAATGAAAATTTTAATATACTATTTCTTCTTTCTTTATTGTTTTTAGGTTTCATTTTATTTTTTTTACAAGGTTTATTTTAGGGATCGTTATTAATCTAACAAGAAACTACGTCTATTTTTTATATCCTGTTTTGCAATCACTTCTTCTTTTACAAATATATTAGAATCTGATTTTTTTCCAATATAATCTAATTCATTTAATTTTTTAAATAAAGTTAGCATCAGTTTTGTAAAATTAGAGACATCATTTAGTGATTTATTAATGTCTGTATGTTGGTAATCTAATGCAATCATCTCCACTAGGACATTTTCAAGAGCACCTTGTTTTAGATCACACCAGTCAGAAAGGTAATTTACGAGTTCTTCTTTTCCTGTGCCTACATAAGCATCGATACTATTTTTAATAATTCTGGCAAGAGAGATTAGCCTAGAGATCATTAGTACTGGAGCTGCATGTTTATCGTTGAGTCTAAACTCAGATATCATTCCTCCAATATATTGAATTACATTTTGAGAAAGAGAAAGCACCATTCTTGCTAAATCATTAGATTGTTTCTTTTGGTAAATCTTTTGTATAATATTTATAGAATACTTCTCTACAGCATTAAAAAAGGAACCAATTTCTGAGTATATATATATAAGATCCTGATGGCTTTGTATGGATGTACAAGGAGGAATAAAATCTTCTGCTAAAGAAGGTATCCCCTCTGTAAAAATTATTTTACCTATCGTAATATGGTATTTTCCAAATTCTTCTCTAGTAACTTCGACTTTCCCTACAATATTAAGAGTGTATTCTGGAAGCGCATAAGGATGTCTTGGAGGCTCTTCTTCTGGAAACGAATCGCCTATAGGGATTCTTTTATAGGGATCTACCTTTAGAACAATATAACATTCTTCATCTTCAACATTAGCGATATACTCAGCTTTAATTAAGGTTCCGTTTTTTTCTAAAAAAGAAGAAATCTCAGGTGTTATATGAATAAGATGTCCTCCCGCAGTAATAGCACTGCACTTAGTTAGTTGTACGCTAATTGTATCTTGCCCATCAATAGAAAAAGACATTTTTACGGCTTCTTCTGTTATTAATCCAGGGAATAAACCGTAATTAATAGCATTGATATTCTGGGAACCAATGATTTGAGAAAATTGAGTAAGTGCATTTTCACTCTGTATAAAATGACTTTTATTAATTTTCATACCATCAATCCAATTAACGCGATGGTGATTTTTATTTTTTAATTCCATAGTATTAAAATAAACCTGATTTAGAATATTGTACAGTAATATATTCTATACAATTAGTTTTCTTATTTCTAAAAATCTCTAGTTCTTTAATTTTAATATTTTTACCTCTGATTTTGTCGCAAAAATCAATAAAATTAGTCTTCTTTCCTCTTGCAGTCATAGGCATCTGTAAGTTGTCACATAGATATTCACTAAAATCTTTAGCACTAGCTTTCTTATTAGAAACTAATATAAGCTTAAGCTTAAAATCATTATTTTTAATATTTGGAGCTCTAAACTCTGTTTTTGGAGCATTATTAAGCTTTACGGTTGTAGGAGCATATTTGATAAGAGAAGACGCATCTTGGCGCTTTCGGATTCTTCTTTTTGGTTTAGTATCCTTTTTTACAGATGGAAGTACTTTTATTTTTTTCTTTGTTCCATATCTAGGATCACCGTTAACAACAAGAGTGATTGTTTTTAATCCAGCCGATTCATAGATATAATTTGGATTCTTTTTATCAGAATTCACTTCTGCAGTTTCTCCAAATCTCCATTCCCATTTAACAGCACCTTTAGTTTCATCTTTTAATTTTAATACTTGACCAACTTTTATAGAATTTGGAATTTTAAACTTTGCTAATTTGGTAGAATCAAGGATAAAAGCTTTTTCCTTTATAGTAAGTGTTGTAATATTCTCACATTTACCATTAATAGTTAGTTTTACATCATATTTCCCCGCTTTTTCATATGTATGAAATGGAGTAGCTCCTACACGTGTTTCAGTGCTATCTCCAAAATCCCATTCTCTTTTAGTAGCTCCTTTGGTATGGTCTTTAAATCTAATAATTTCTCCAGCTCTATAATTTTTTGCAGTTATATCAAAATCAATAATATTGCATGGTGTGTAATTAGCATATTTAAAGGCAAAAACTGTAGCTGTTACCAAAAATGTAATGATAAAGAACAGCATAATACTTTTGTCGATATGACTATTTTTTAAGTTATCAGATGTTTCCATTGTTCTTTTTTTTCAAAATATAAATTAATTTATGATTGTTATATAGTAAGGAAAAACATTTAATGATTGTTTTTCTAATACAGATAAAATATTACTTTTTATAGATTCCCATTCTAATTCAGAAGTCTTAATTCTTTTACTTACTGTAAGCAGTATTTCTATAGAAGGAATTAGACCTTTATTTGCTTTTATATTTGTTTTAAACCCTTTTCTAATGGTTATTTTTTCTATTTTATCACCGCATAATTCATAACATAGTGCTTTTACATCTTCTTTGGTTACGATTCTATTTCTGGATAATAGTGCTCTTCTATACGTATATAGACGCTCATCCATGGTTAAATTGTTTTTTCCTTGAAAAGTAGGGGTGAGAAAAAAACCTCCTTTTTGTTTCAGGTCAGTTCCTTTGTATATCTCTAAAGTACTTCCTGGTTTTATTTGATTAGCTTTTTCACCGTTAGTTGTCCAATATTCTAATAAAAGAGAATCTTTTTTGTTGTAAGGTTTAATAGAAACATAGTTTGTTTCTACGGTTGCCTTATCCATATCAAACAATTTCTTCTCTAAAGCTGCAATGTTTTGATTTAATTCATTAATATTAGTTTGTAAAAAATCATTTCCATAGATAGAGAAACCAGCACTTTCATCTTTTAGTAACCCTATAAGATGTAGTAAATATTCTTTAGCTTTTCTAGAGTCGAGTTTACCAACATTATCCCTTCTGATAATATACGTTCCTTTTTCTTCATGTTCAGAATCATTTTCTCTTAGCTTATAGGTTTTACCTTCAGTATTAATAACAGTTTTTATATCTAAAAATAAATCCATAGTACTTAAAGGTATAATATCAATATAGTCTTTAAGTTGAAAAGATACACTCTCTAATTTCCTGTTTAATATAGGAAACGCATTAAAGGTACTGTATATGTTTTTTAAAACAGTATTATCAATAATACGAGGAAAAACTACTTTAATCCAATTATATTCATGAAGTTCTTCATGATTTTTTATATCTATAAATTTAGTAAATTCCTGAGGAATCTTACCTTCATTTTGTAATGAAATATTTGATTTAATAGTTAAAAAATGCCTTTCATACGCTTTTTTAACCTGACTTTCAATGTTTTTTGTTTTATTTGGTTTGAGCGAGAATATAGATTCTATCTGTATTCGATCAGAATCTCTACTGTTATAATAACCAGAAACGACATCAATTAATGTATCGTTATAATAGATATTAGCATGCTGTAAGTGGTGATAAAATAAATCAGTATCCTGTACATCTAATAATTCAAAAAAAAGCGAAGTGTCTTTTAATGAAATATGTTCATGCTCTGTTTTAATCCCCAGATATATTGTGGATTGAGGTAGGGGAGATGTGTCTTTAAGAGTAAGAGGAACATTAGATACAGAGCGACCTTCAATTTCATACATTTCTGTACCGCAGATCATATGAGAAATATGTGTGTCTACTAATTTAGTGTCTTGTACCGCAGAGAAAAAAAGATTCTGTTCTTCTTGTTCTGCATTTCGGGTTTTTATTTTTTTCTTATAATAGAATAAATGTTCTGGTGTAATATTTATAGTAACATCCGTTGGCTCTGCTACAGCGATGGCATGAGCAGGTCGTGCACCATATAGTGTTTCAGGAGTCATTATTTGTAGCAATCGCTCAGTAACTCTTGTTTGAGAATTATTAATTTCTCCTGATATTTTGGCTATTTCTGAAGCACAGGCGCCAATAAGTAATGATACAATAGGATCAAAAGAACTTTCTATCTCATTAGGAGAAACTCCCCAAAGAGATGCAGCTTTTTTGATCATTCTATTTTTAACCTGTGTTTTGTTTTCTATCTCCATAAATCTAGTATGAAAGTGGTGCTATATAAAATCGTTCTATACAAGAAAACGCTTCATTAGTTTGACGAATAACCCCTTTTACATTTATATCTACTCGTTTTTTTACCCTGTTACTGTTTTCTGCACCTCTAAATTCTTCTTGTTTTATAGTTACTTCTACCTGTATTTTTTTTAATCGCTTTTCAGTGGATGCTATATTCTCAGCTAATGATTCTGTGATAGTGTCCCGTAATTTATTTGTACTCGTTAAATTGTCGAAATCAATATTCCATATTGAACATCCAAAAGTTTCATCAAAATCACATTCTCCAAAATGAGTAGTCGTGATAAGGTGAATAAAATTTATAATAGACTGTGTAATGTCGCATTGTTGTAATTCGACATTAGATACAATATTCTTAGTTTGTAGTGGTATACTATAATATGATGTAATCATAAAATTAAAAAAAACAGGTTTTAAAAATTAAATCGCAATTTAATAAAGATTTTAGTTACAATCGACCAATAATGTAGATTAAGTTATATAATGTAGATTTTGTATGGATAAAACTTAAAATGATCTTGAAAAAATCAATAGAAATTCTATATTTGTATAAATTTTGGGGATGAAAGTTTTATATAAAATATTAGTGTTTGTTGTACTATTTGCTGGGGTAGCTAGTTGTAAAAGTACACAAGAAGTTATTGTAAAGCAAGAAAAAAAAGATAAGATCTTGCCAATACAAAAGAAATATGGAAATATTCTTGGAGTAGCGCCAGAGAAGGTTAAGAACATACCTTTGTATAAATTTATAGACAGTTGGATGGGGACTCCTTATAGAATGGGTGGAGAGACAAGAAAAGGGATTGACTGTTCTTTTTTTACACAATTTCTTTACCATGATGTATATGGAGGGTTAATTGAAAGAACAGCAGAAAAACAATATATGGCTCCAGATACTGATAAGTTTATAGGTCAAGAGTTTTTAAAACAAGGAGATCTTTTGTTCTTTAATCTTCAGGGATCTCAGCACCACCCAATTACTCATGTAGGAGTATATTTAGGTCACGGACAATTTGTTCATTCTACATCTAAGAGAAGTAATATGGGAGGTAATGGAGTGCAGATTAGTAATTTTAATGATAATCATTGGCAAAAATTGTTTGTGGCTGCTGGAAGAAAGCCTATAAAAACTGACGATACGATAGATGAAGAGAATTAAAATTAATAATATAGCATTCTTTTTAGGATGAAAGAAAAGGAAGTACAAGAGGTATATGACGAATTGATAGCGAGCTATAAGAACCTAAAAGCTGAGGTTTTTGTATGTGAAGTTCTCGAAAAATCAAATCTAGAGTTTACAGACATAGATGTTTTTAATAAAAGTACTTTTACAAGATCTTATCGTAGAGATGTGATAAGTTTTATAATGGATTCATATTCAGAATCAGGAGATAAATTACAATTAAATTTAGCTCGTAATGGTCTTTATGATTTACTTCCTGAAGGAATTTTTCACGAACCAATAAAGACTAAAACTAATGTAGCGCTTTCTTATAAGCATATACGACAAAAACATAAAAAAGAAGAAAAAGAAGCTAGGTCATTTTTTACTCCTATCGAGAATGAACTTTTTGTACAGAAGGTAAGGATTGAACAGAATGAAAGAGTATTAATCGATGAGTTTACTAATCTAAAAAATGATTTTCTATTAGATTTTTGGGGGTTAGATAAAGAAATTCCAAGAGACTATAATATAAAGTTATTACAGCTATTACCTTTTGCTCATAAAATATCAGGGGATACAGAGCTTATGGCAATAGGACTAGAAAATATTATCGAGGAGCAAGTAAAAATAAAGACAACAACAAAGAGCTACCATGATGTTGATAGTGCAGAGGGAGAGGATAAGCTAGGAGTTGACTTTGTTTTAGAATTGACAGAGACTACTGTAGTATATCCAATGTATAAAATTACGATTGGACCGATTGAAAGAAAAAATGCAGATAAATTTTTGAAGAATGGTATTACTACAAAATTTATTAGTATCTTTTGTGACTATTTTGTACCTATAGAAATAGATGCAGAAATTAATATAGTATACTTAGAAGAAGAAAGCGAATTTGTACTGGATGCTATAAATAGTCCACGTATGGGGTTAACAACGACAATATAATATGAAAGGAATTTTACTAATTGTAGGAAGTGCTGGTTTTTTTAAAGTAGGAATTATTCTACTGGTATTCAGTATGATTCTAATGGGGTTTGTAGCAGGACTCAAAAAGTTATTCATGAAAAATAAAAAGAAATTCTTTTTATATGTTCTGGTGGCTTTACTTTTGTTTGCAGCAACCGCATTATTGAGTAATGATAAGGTATTAGATAATATGCCTCTTAATAATTTTATTAGTTTTCAGATTATATTTTTATTGTTAGGTGTTCTTAATGTTTTTGCATTACGTAAATTTTTTCCGGATCTATCAGAAAAAACAACTTCTTTTTGGTCAGAATTTTTATACACAGTGGTCATCATATGTTTAGGACTACTTTCTTTTATGTATGTAGTAGGGATGTATAAACCAGAATATATCTATGTATTTACAGCTGCGACTATTTGTTTCCTAATTCCATTGTTAGTTGTGAAATTGTATGAATTTGCAATAGCTGTTCCTGTACCAGTATATAAAAAATGGTTCTATCCTGTAGAGAAGCTTAAAGATCCTAAGGATGATGAATTAGCTAATCCGTTGGTGATATCTTTTGAGTTTAATAAAGGTAAGGATGTAGAAGAGATTAGTAATTTTAGGCTAAAAGCTCCAGAAAAAATGGAGTTTGGGAAGCTGTTTTATTTCTTTATTAATGATTACAATGAGCGACATCCTGGGGGTGAAATCAAGTTCCTTGATGATAGTAATAATGCATTTGGATGGATTTTTCATACAAAACCAAACTGGTTTGGAGTACAACAGCATATTGACTTTAGTAGAACGATAGAATCGAATAATATCAAAGAAGATGATGTAATTATATGTCGTAGAGCATAATTAAAATTATGTTAAATTTTATATAAAAAGAGTTTTAGCTTTTAGGTTAAAACTCTTCTTTTTTTTGACTAAAGTTTAGATTTAAACACTTGTAAAGAAATAGTGTACTACTTTTCTTTCATGATCTTTTTCTTAACCTAAAATTAATTTTCCAATTCCTTTTTTTTGCCTATATTTATAGTGTGTTAATCACATTTATTATTATTATATATTATTATTATTAATTTAAAAATTATTTATTATGTCTTTTAAAGCGAAATTAAAAGTAGGAGGAAAAGAGTACAATGTATTAAACTGTAACTATGGTTTACATCAAGAAACTGATGCTACAGGTCGTCCATCTTCTGTTACTAGAGGAGGTATGATTACAATTGAGTTAGAGTCTACAGCAGATACTAGTTTGTCTGATTGGATGTTCAATAACTTCGAAATGAGAGATGGTTCTATTGTATTCTTAAAGAGAGATACAGAAGCTACAGCAAAAGAATTAAATTTTACTAATGCATATGCAGTAAAGTATAGAGAGAATTTTGATGCTTCAGGAAACAATCCTATGACAGAAACACTTACAATCTCAGCTAGACAGATTGCTATGGGTAACGGAGAGCATATAAACGAATGGGTATAAGGGTATCCTTATAGTTAATTCTATAATTAATTTAAAAGCAGAAGTATTTTATACTTCTGCTTTTTTTTTGTTATAAATAAATGGATCGATTCTTTTGTTTAAGTAAAGAGGGTTTAAGTTTGAATATATAGCATAAGGTTGAATTATTTGGATAAGGGATTGTTAAAAAGAGATCTTTAAAAAGTAATTTTAAAGCATTTTTTTTAGGCTTAATTATTGTGTGTGAGGTTGTTGTTGTTTTAAGTAAAAAAGAAGAAGTATGCTTAGCTTAGATAACTAAACTATATTTTTTAAGGTAGTATGCCATCGCAATTAGTCCATTAAGCCATATATATAATGAATGTTCTCATAAAAGAGTCTACTTTTTTTAAGAATATAAATTATGTAAATAGGTATGAATAATAACTTTGAGAGGGTATATCCTCCTTTATGTGTTTCCAAGGAACTTAAACTGGTTAGTGATAGATGATTAATAGGAGTAAATCAGTATAACTAGGTAGTAAAAGACTTAATTGACCTTGATTATATATAAGTCTTAAAAATAGCTTTTCGATTCATACATATTTATATATAAAAAGTAAAACTATTTAAACAAATAAAAAAGGCCACCTTTTCAGGCAGCCTTTTTATTAATAATATTTATTGTTGTTCATAATCAGAATTCCATTCTGATCCATCATCACCTTTTTGCCCATCCATTTTTATCATAAAGTTTTTAGCAGGAAAATAGGGTTTCATATGTATGTCTAAATGAACTCTATCTTTTTGTGTAGGATCTTGTTCAAAACGTTTGATAGAAAAATCTTCTATTAATTTGTCAGGTCCTGTAATGTCATCTAAGAATTTTACAATTTGTCCCATAAGTTCTTTACGTGTTCTAGCATTAAAATTCTCAAAAGCTCTTCGGTTTAAGAAATCCATTAATACTTTAGTTACATAATCAAATACACGAACTACTGAATAGGTTTGTAGACCAAGATTATCTCCATTAAATAAGGTTTTAGCAGAAAAAGCCATTACTTTTCCATATTCATTTACCATTGGTACAAGACCTAGTTTTTCTAGTTGAGAGATCTCTCCTTTTTTAAGATCAAAACGGACACCATCAACTTCGTTCATACCCCCAAATTTCTTTCCGGCAGTAACCTGAGACATTAATGTTTTATATATTTTACCTCCTAGTGCACTAGATGGAGGGACAAAAAGATCATCTTCTTCTCCAACTTCATCATGTTTACCTCTTCCTACAAGCCAGTTACATGCCATCACTACATTAGAGCGATATTTGTCACCCCCTGTAAGATTAGCAGATTCGAACATTTCCATAACATCATCTGGTTCGTCTAAATGCTCAAAATCAGTAACCATCATTACTTTATTCTCATAAGCGATTTTAGCCCATTTCTCCACTACCTTGTTAGAACCTAAATATCCAGGGACTACTAATAATCCGTAGTTATCTCTAAGATCTAAACGATCATACCCTTGTACTAATTCTTCTTGTACAGCATCAATAAAACGAGTATTGTCTAAGTCTTTAAGCTGTTCTAATTCTGCATTAAGAATATTAATATTTTTTACTTTCTGAGATTCTGTATTTTTAAAGAACAATGCAACAGATCTATAGGATTGTTCCATTTCTCTTGTTTGCTCTAGGGCAGCCCCTAGGTTTTTCTTAAGAGATTCTGAAGCGACTTCTGATCGTTTGGTAGATTCATCGACCATTGCTGGGATGTCATCAGAAGAGGAAAGAATATCGTTCCATATCTCTAGAGTCTTCTGTAATTTTTGTCGTTCTAGTTTTTTTGCGGATTCTGTAAGAAATATTTTTTTTCTTGCTTTACGACCTGGATTCATGTTTTGAACATCATCAATACATGCTTCTAACAGATCAAATCCACCATATTTTGTTAATTTTTCTTCATTAATTTTTAGCTCCTGAGCAGGATTCTCTATCTTAATGTTTTCTTTTGCGTTTTGTCCTAATGCCATATAGTCTTTTTTTAACCTTGTTGCTGTATCTCTGCGATTAGAGATTGAATTGATTTTAGAAGCGCCTCTTTAGCATCAGGGTCAGCTAGGGCGGTTTTTAAGATTTTATTTGATTTAAGTTGTTTTACAACTTTTAGATATTGATCTTTTTCAGTATCTAGATCACTTAAGTATTTACTTTGATCAACAATTCCTTTTTTTCCAAAGTTTCCTAAATGTCTAAATTTTAGGGTTTCTTTAGTTTCTACGCCATCAGCATCTTCAAACTCAATCTCTGCTTCTGGTGCATAGTGATTAAACACATGATCAATTGATGTAAGTCCAGTAACGATTTCTGGTTTAAGGGGTTGATCCTGAGTTAACTTTTGAATAAGTAATGTTTTGTTCTGTCCAATTTCTGAAATTGCTTCATTGGCATCAGTTTGTACTTCCGTTCCTCCTAATCCGTATGTATTATCCATGAAATAAGTATTTAATGGTTGCTAAAATATAAATATACTAATTTTTATGACAGATCATAGTATTAACTATAATCCCATATTAATTTTTCCTCTTTGACGTCTAATTTAACTAAACTTCCTTTACCAATCTTACCAGTAATCAATTTTTTTGATAAAGATGATCTTAGTTCTGTTCTAATAACTCCTCTTAATGGTCTTGCTCCATATTTTGGAGTAAATCCTTTATGTGCTAAAAATTCTTTTGCCGCATCTGTTAACTCTAGTGTTACTTCTTGTTTTTTTAATGCTTTATGTAAATCTTTCATCTGAATCTCAAAAATCTTTACAACATTCTCTTTTGTAATCGGTGAGAAAGGTACAATTTCTGTTAGTCTTCCTAAAAATTCTGGTCTAAAATTCCTAGACATTAGCTCTAGTAGATCTGTAGATTTAGGAATCTCTCCTTCAGAAAATGATTTTACAACATGTTCGCTTCCTATGTTAGAAGTAAACAGTACTACTGCATTAGAAAAATCTCCTGTTTTCCCTAAACGATCATGTAGTTTTCCTTCATCTAGGATTTGAAGAAAAATATCAAAAACAGAGGGGTGTGCCTTTTCTATTTCATCAAATAATACAATAGAGTATGGTTTTTGTCTAATTTTATTGACAAGTAATCCTCCTTCTTCATATCCAACATATCCCGGAGGTGCTCCATATAATAATGCCGCAGAATGTTCTTCTTTAAATTCAGACATATCGAATCTGATGATTGATTCTTCTGTCTGGAATAAGAATTCTGCTAATGATTTTGCTAATTCAGTTTTTCCTGTTCCTGTAGGACCTGTAAAGAAAAAAGACCCTATAGGCAATCCTGGTTTGCTAAGTCCTGATCTAGATTCTAGTACCGCTTCAGTAATGGTTTTTATAGCGTGATCCTGACCGATAAGACGTTTTTTTAGATGCTCTTCCATAGTCAGCAGACGTTCTTTTTCATCTGCCTGAAGTTGTCCTACAGGAATCCCTGTCTTATTAGCTATAGTTGCAGAAACATCATTTTTATCAATACGTTCTTTTTGTTCTTTAGCTTTGTTTAAGAATTTATCAAGAGCATTTTTAATTTTTTCAACACCACTTTCTAAAGAGTCGGTACTAACTAAGGTGTCTTTATCATTTAATTCTGTAAATAGAAGATAGCTAAATACATTTTTTAGATTATCCCATTGCCAGTTAATGTCTGATAACTTGTCTATATCTTCTTTTTCTTCTTTTTCAATTGCTAGTAAGCTATCGGTAACTTTTTCAATTTTTGCAGCAGTAGTTTCAATCATATATCTAGATGCAGACATTGTTCTGTCTATTAAATCTATTGCGGCATCGGGTAAACTACGATCTTTGTTAAAACGTTTGGATAATCTTATGGCCTCTGCAATTGTTTCATCTAAGATGTCTAGGTTATGATGCTTTTTATACTTGTCAATGGTATTAGAGATCATTGTTAATGCATCTTTTTCAGAGGGTTCTTCTAAAGAAATAACTTCAAACCTTCTTGATAAGCCTTCATCTGTTTCGATATGTTTTCTAAATGCATCATTGGTGGCAGTAGCGATAAAAGTAACTTCTCCTTTAGCAAGTTCGGATTTTAGAATATTTACCAGCCCTTGGTTGCTATTATCTTTATTAGTAAGGTTATTGATCTCATCGATTAATAGAATTGGTTTTTCAAATTCTTTGATCGCTGCGATTATTTTTTTAAATCGGTCTTCAACTTCACTTTTATAGGTTGCTCCAGACACTAAGTGAATAAAATCGAGTTCGTATATCTGAGCATTTTTTAGAGAATCAGGAACAGTTCCATTCACTACGGCTTCAGAAAACCCATCTAGTAATACTGTTTTACCAACACCAGGTTCTCCAGTGATTAAAACATTAGGTTTAGAGTGCCTACCTAATATTTCTGTTATCATTTTTATCTCGGCATCTCTTCCGAAAATGTCATTTAAATTATTGTTTTTTGCTTCAAAGGTTTTGTCAATACAATATTCTTCTAAGATTTTATGATCTACCTTTTGTCCAGTAGATGACTTCGGTTGTTTTTTTCCTGATGGAGTTGTTGTATTTCCTACATTCAATAAGTTTTGTGCAGCAATTAGTACTTCATCAGCTTTTAGAGGTAATGTTTTTAATTGCTCATAAGAAAACCCTACACCAGGTGTGCATAAAGATACTAAAAGAGCAAGAGGGGTGATTTCATCTTCACCTAATTTTAATTTAATACTATCAGCTTCATTAAATAGTGCTTCTATAGATTTGTCTCCTTCTATTGTATCAGGAATATTAGCAGCTCTAGGGAGTGCTTCTATTCTTACCTCAGACCATTCTTCATAATAATAAATATCGCCATCTATTTGATCAAAAAAATCTCTTAGCCCAATATCTTTATGTAATAAAGCCTTTAGTAAATGTGCGGCATTATATTGATTATTATGATATTCTTTTGCTATCGATTGCGCAATATAAATAGTACTGCCGACTTCTTTCGACCAAGTGTAATCTAATGTTTGCATGTAGTTGCTTTAATAATAGAATTATATAATTAACAAAATGAACTACATTTTTTATTTACTAACACTCATCAAATAAAGTGTTAAAAAAAATGTAATAACCTGATTTTAATGCTGGGGAATTTTAAAACGTACCAAATATAGTAAAATGATGATTTGTTTTATGATATATAATCAAGGTTTTTTTATGTATTTCGTAAACTTATAAAAAAAAGAAAATTAGTATAAGAATAATGGTAACAAAATCTGTTTATAATACACTAAGTAAGAATAGTAAATTTTGATTTTACTAATGTTTATCTCATATTTGTACTCTACATTATAAACAAGAACATAAATTTTATGCCTATGTTATCATTTTTTACATACAAAAAAGGCGCTGCAAAGCTGTTTTTTAATCAAGAGTATAGGTAATAAACTAGTAAAAAGATATAAAAAGCATAAGCGTCTAAGAAATTAGACGCTTTTTTTTATTTTTTTATAAAAATGTATTGAATTCCAATAGAGATGCTACTTGAACACTAAGATTCAGAAAAACAGTTGGTTACCATATTTGAGATTATCTGTTGAAAAACGGACAGGATTCTTATGTTTTAAAATCAATGTAAGTGCTTGATTTTTAATAAAATAAATTGAATTATTAGTTGCGTATTTAAAAAACTAGATTCATATTTGCACCGCAGTTTAATACTACCAAAATAATAATTAATCTTTAATAACCGAAGTAATATGACTTTTACAAAAATATATTGCGAGACTCTAAAAGAAGAACAAGGTTCTTTAATGAGTACACTTCGGGACTTCACTAGTATATAGTTTTCTATATATGAATAAAAGCCCGAATCTATAAAGTTTCGGACTTTTTGTTATATACTTTGTCAGATCAATTCTGTCGATGCCTTATCAGGATTTCCCGAAACGTTTTATAAAATTAATATCAATAATAGGAACAATGATTCGATCATTTATTATTGACTAATTTCAAAACCTATATTAATGGGAAATAAATTAAGTGGAAAAGACTTAATCAAATTAGGCTTTCCAAAAAACAATAGTATTAATGTGACTTTGGGTCAGATTAATAGATATCAAAAAAGAATTAAAAAAGAACATATATTAATAGAAGCTAAAAAAGTATTACTGAATCCAGAAGCATATCAAGGCGATGGTATCTGGGGTAAAATAGCAGAGAGTTTATTGAAACCTGTAGAAGTAAAAAGGCATTCTTTAAAAACAACTCGATCTCCTTTTCAAATTTATGGCGAAAATGAAATTGATGATCAAGCCAAGTATCAGCTATTTGATGCTCTAAAATTACCAGTGGCAGTAGCAGGAGCTTTAATGCCAGATGCGCATACTGGATATGGTTTGCCTATTGGAGGAGTATTGGCTACAAAAAATGCTGTAATTCCTTACGGAGTAGGAGTGGATATAGGATGTAGAATGTGTTTAACGATATATCCGATTGCGATCTCATATCTAAAAGGTAAGAAGCATCAATTACAGAATATATTATCTGAGCATACTAAATTTGGGATGTACGAAACTCATAAAATAAAGCATGATCATGAAATATTTGAACGAGAAGAATTTAAAATGATTCCACTAGTAAAAAGATTAAAAGACAAGGCTTATAAACAATTAGGTACTTCTGGAGGAGGTAATCACTTTGTAGAATTTGGAGTGATTACAATTACAGATGTAGCTAATGAATGGGGGTTAGCTATAGGGGAGTATCTAGGAGTGTTAACACATAGTGGTTCTAGAGGTTTAGGAGCGAATATCGCAAAACATTATACATATCTAGCGACTAAACAGTGTCCATTACCAAAGCATGTGCAACAGTTAGCTTGGTTGGATTTAAATACTCATGATGGGCAGGAGTATTGGTTAGCGATGAACCTAGCTGGGGATTATGCACAAGCATGCCATGATGATATACATGTTAGGATCGCAAAGTTATTGGGATCAAAACCAATAGCAAAGATCGAAAATCATCATAATTTTGCATGGAAACAACAGGTAAATGGAGAAGAATGTATCGTGCATAGAAAAGGAGCAACTCCTGCGGCTAAAGGAGAGTTAGGGATTATTCCTGGTTCTATGACTGCTCCGGGATTTATAGTAAGGGGATTAGGGAACACAGAGAGTTTACAATCGGCATCACATGGTGCTGGTCGGCTACACTCTCGCAGAAAGTGTAAAGAGAAATTTACCAAAAGTGAAATCAAGAAGCAGTTAAAAGCGCATGATGTTACGCTTATTGGAGGAGGAATTGATGAGGCACCTATGGCATACAAAAACATAGAAAAAGTAATGTCGAATCAGCAAGAACTTGTAGAAATCGTAGGAACATTCACTCCTAAAATTGTTCGAATGGACAAGTAATTAAAATTTTAAACAAAATGAATCAAAAAATTATACAAATAACGGCAGGAAGAGGTCCAGCAGAATGCTGCTGGGTTGTAGCCCAGATTCTGAAATACTTTTTAGAAGAAGTACAACGTATAGGCGTATCATATCATATTATTGAACGAACAAAAGGGGCCGAAAATGGCACAATACAATCTGTTACGATTGGACTCGAAGGAAAAGAAGTCAAGGTTTTTTTAAGCTCTTGGTTAGGTACTGTTCAATGGATAGGTACTTCAACTTTTAGAAAATATCATAAAAGAAAAAACTGGTTTATAGGTATTTATGAGTTAGATCTAGTACATCTAGAGGAAATTAAAGAAAAAGACATTGTCTATAAAACTATGCGTAGTTCGGGACCAGGAGGTCAGAATGTAAATAAAGTAAACTCTGCGGTTAGGGCAATACATCAGCCTACAGGAATACATGTAGTGGTTATGGATAGTCGTTCCCAGCATCAAAATCGAAAGATTGCTATTGAACGATTAAAAAGTAAGGTGCTAGAGGTACAGCTAGAAAAATTAAAAGAATCGCTGTCAGATGAGTGGGAAAATCACCTAAATGTACAACGGGGTAATCCGATAAGAATATTTAGAGGAACTGATTTTAAAAAAGAAAAAAAGACAAAAACCTTTAAGAATAAGCGAAATCAGTTAAAACAAGATTTAAAAAATGAATTAAAACGATAAGAAATGAGCAATTTATTAGATAAATACCTATTTCAAGCATTAGATGCTTATCCTTATAATCTAGAAGATGCAGTGGAATCATTAAACTATGCACTCTCTTATAATGAAAAAAATCCTATTGCATTAAGTCTTTTGGCTCAGATATATGCAGAAAGTTTAAAAGATTATGAAACAGCAAAAGAATATTATCAACAAGCTTTAGCAGAGGATATGTATGCATTGGATGTGTATCCTAAATATATTAATGTGTTATTATGGAATGAAGATTTAGATGAGGCAGAAAAATTAATAGACTTTGCATTAACAATAAAAGGAACAGATAAAGCAGTATTGTATGTTAAAAAAGCAATTCTTTTTGAGCAAAAAAAGGAATATAAAAAAGCATTACAATGTTTAAAATTAGCGAAAGAAAAAACGTATAACAGTCAATTTTTAGATGATGTAAAAGAAGAAAAAAAAAGAATTAAGAGTAAAATACCAAAGAAAAAATCAAAGACTAAAAATTCTAAAGAATCATCTAAAAAATCTAAGAAAAAATGACAGTATCCATAATTTTGTGTAAATAAAATTTCAGCGGGTTTAACTTTTTATAGTTGAACCCGTTTTTCATATATAGTTAAGAACTGATTAAGTATTAATCTCCAATTGGGTATTGGAGCTGTCCACTTTTTAGTACTAGCATTATCTTTCTTCTTTTTTAATTCCCATTAATCCAAGAATTCCAATAGGAAATAATAAGATTGACTGTGGTGCAAAAGCCCATTGAAAACTACTTACTACTATAAATGTTATTGCGAATAGTATATATAAATAACTTATTAATTTAAGCAGTTCTTTGTTTTGATCCTTTCGTCCTTTAATCCCAAATTGTAAAAAAACAAAAGAGGTAACTATCAGTATCACTGTTACCATATGCCATGCGCCTAGCCATTTTGTTTTTACTAATTTATCTAATTCGGTGTTAAGTAAAGGGTTTACCAATGTTATTTGCCCACCGATAAGATGTAAAGTAGCTGTAAATAAGTTTATTAGTCCAGCACTGATCCAGTACATATTCATGTTTTTTTTATCCTTACTACTATTCATAGAATCTTTACGCATAAGTTTCATTCCATTTTTTGTTTTTCGATGTTATCAAATATATCTTCTATACCAATTTCTTTAGATTCGGTAAATTCAGGTTGGATATATTGACCCGTAATATGTTTTATTGTCTATGTCTTCCTTTTGAACCTTTTTTGAATCCATCTTTTAATTTTATAACGAGCACTTCTCATAGAACAAAACTGCATTGTCTTATATAGGTAGTAGCGTTTCTGCTAACCCAAATACTTTTGATAAGAAATACTTGTTTTCCTCTTATTTAAATAGTAATAATTCTAAGTTCAAGTTTTTTTATATGTTATACAGCTACAGTTTCCCAGTATCTAATAGTAGGAGGAGAGACGAATGTTTTTCCTAAAAGTTCCATTAGACCTGTGTCTGTACGCCATTTTAGATAAGATTCGTAGTCAGCAATGGTTTCCCATTTTTCATAGAATACGAATGTATTATCGGTTAAGTTTTTATGTATTTTGATATCAATAAACCCTTTATAGGTTCTTGTTTGGGGTAAGTTTTCTAAAAGAATATTTTGTAATTCGATTATTTTGTCTTTCTTAACTTTTACTTCTAAAATTACAATTGTACTATTTTCCATTTTTACTTTTAAAAATAATTTAATTCATATGTGACAAGTATATTTAATCAACAAGAACCTTATTAGGTATGATAAATGTGTTGTTAGCTTGCCTTAATTTTTAGTTTATTGAAGTCGATTTAATAAAATAGACTCTTCTACATATATTCTATGTTCTTTAGAGGTCATTTTTTCTAACAAATCAAGAGAAGCAATATAGCTGACAAGGCTTCCGTTTGATGAAATAAACTTACCATCTTCTATAACAGAAACTTCAGTATCATCAGCAACTTTTAAATTAGGGTATGCTGTTTTTAAAGCTTCTCCACCTGTTACATAGGTTACAATGTTTTTGTTTTCAGCAATTCTTGACTCACCGATTAAAAATGCCCCAGCACAATGACTTGCTGTATAATCGGTAGTTTTATTTTGTTCTGTTATAAAATCGATCAATGTTTTATCTGCAGTTTGATTTTCTGGATTGTAAGAACTTGGTATAACCAAAACAGATAATTTTGGAGTTTCATCAAAGAGAAAATCGGGAGTTATTTTTAATCCGTGGGCACTACTATATGTTTTGTTTTCTTTGGCAATAGTGATTACATTAAATAGTGTTTTTCCTTCTTTGTTTGAATTTGCAAATACGTCTAAAGGGGCTACGACTTCATTAATTATAACACCTTCAAAAATTAAAATACCAATGGTTGGTAAGTTCTTGTCTATAGTCTTATCCATACTCTTTTTTTTTACAGGGATTTCTTGAACGGTTGAATTCTCCTCAGTGAGATTTATATTGTTTTTTGTTTTACTTGTATTAGAACAACTTAAGGCTGTTATCGCCAGAAGGATAAATGGTACTGTTTTTTTCATAATAAATACGATTATATATTTAATTTTTCAAAATATGAAACCTCTGGAGGTCCTGCTAAAAAAGAAGCAAGTTGTTCCATAGCTCCATTAGTAGAAATAAATTCGATGTAATTGGCGTGCTTCTCTTTACTCTCCCATTTTTCATAAATTATAAGGCTATTATTTTGGTGATTGAAAAGAATCTCTACTAATAAACAACCATCAAAGTTTCTAACATTAGGAAGATTTTCTTTTAGGAAGATCATAAGATCATCAAGATATTTGCTTTTAGTTATTGATTTTAAAATGACAGTACAATTTGTTTTCATTTATTTTCTTGATTAATTATTACAAAACTATAAAGCAAAAATGTAAGTATTCTTAATCTTAATTAAGAAATGAAGTACACCTTTTTATTTTCTTGTGATGCTTCTAAAGTTATGTAACGACCTTTATAGTAATATTCATTACAAAATGCTATTTGTTTAGAAATGAAGCATCCAAAAAACTATTTCACATAATTTCTTATCCAAAAAAAGAAGTTAGAATTTTAATCCTTTATTGAGGGTTTAATTCCCCGAAGCTTGCCTCGATATCAAAATATTTTTTTCAGAAGCATACCTTGTGAGCTTGCTCCTAGGTTGTTGATTTTTGTCTAGTAACTTTGGAATTGATCAGATCTACTATTTCTTTTCTAAATCTCATAAGATAGTTTGCAGAGAGGAAGTACATGTGTAGCATAAAAAAAGTTATTTAGCCTTACCTAAATTCAATTTATTAACTAAGCATTAATGTATACATAATCTAAAAAAAACAATATAATATAATGGATAAAGGAACACTAAAAGCCGATGAGTATGTGTCGTACTATTTTTGCTTTTTTTGATTGAAGCTCCAAACTTTTTTTATTTTTTAAATTAGATTTTATGATATTATTAAGTATTTGATTATTAGTTTTTTACAAAATTATTTAAATACTTTTTTTCGAATGTTTTGTTAATTATATACAGAGTGATAAAGACTACATTGAAGCAAAAATAAGACGTTCTTAATTGCCTTAATTTATAAGGCGCAGTTTAACAAATACTTAATACTGATTCACTAGTTAAAAGAGTAAATTATTAAGACATTTGTCTCACAAATTTACCAATTTAAAAAACCTACAATAATGAAAAACACATTAATTCTACAGTCTAAGCTCTTGATTTATGACCTCTATAATTTTGTTCTAAAATGAGTCTTCAAATGTGATGATTTTAGTAATCTAAGATAACATATTTATAAAAAAACAATCTTTAGAAAGCAAGTTTCAAAAAGTATAGATAGAATTAGATAGATCAGTAATAGAAAGATTCCATTTTTAAGAATAAGAAAGAATTAAGTGATCAAATTTATCTCATCTATAGTAGTTATCAAAAAACAGAATACAAGGTTGATAAAACAATAAAAATTTCTTTTTGTATCAGTTACAGATTTAAATTAATAGCCCATTTGTTTGCAATTTTTTTACTCTTTTTTTTAGGATAATGAAGCGTTCGATTTGTGACTTTAATGATTTAAGGTTTTAATTGAAAAATATGAAGACCTAAAAGTAGAATTACTTCTAATTGAAGGTTCTATTTTGATTAAAATCTCTTGATTTTTTGACTATTACCTTTTGACTAATTGTTAAATAAGCCTTAGGGTTCGTGTACCCATAATTAAGCGTAATATCAATGCTTTTATAAAGAGTTATCTATTCTAGAATCTAATCGTATTATAATTAGAAATATCAATACAACTTAAAACCTGTATAGTACTATAAAGCTAAAGAAAGAATACTTTCTTTACATACCATGATGCTATAATTTATGTATAACCAAGAAATACTAAATCCGCAAATGATAGTTTAGAGAAATTGACAAAATCATTATAAACTACAAGAATGATTTTCTTTTTTAACAAAGAATAAGCTAATACAACTTAAAATTTAACCCCGAACGGGGCTTACAATAGTGTCTAATATTTTTTTAGGCAAGAAATCAAACACCCAAAATACAAGCGATACAAATTCTAAAAACATACAACATGAAATTGAAAAACAGCTTACATTTAGCTCAGCAAGAAGTATATTATGGCCAATTAGTTGACCATGAAAGCTCACTATACAATGTGGGAGGATATTTTATTTTTAAAGGAAATTTTGATACTGATATTTTTATAGAAATCATAAATAATCTTCCTTATTTCTTCGATATATTCAATATCAAATTTGATTTTAGTGAAGAAGAACCTTTATGCTATTTAAAAGAAGATGTAGCACAACTTGTAGTAGAAGAGTTAGATTTTTCTAAAGACTCTAACCCTAAAAAAACGGCAATGGATTGGATGCAAAAGCAATTTAATACAGCTTTTGATTTACAATCAGAAAAGTTATATAACTATACACTTATAAAAATAGCAGATGACGAGTATTGGTGTTTGATGTGTCTTCATCATTTACTCATAGATGGATATAGCTATATGATTAAGCTTAATCACATAATGGAAGAATATGATAGGCAAACAAATGAAGAAGAACAATCAATGATAGAGGGGGGAGCACCATCATACCATGAAGCAATATTAAATAGCCTTAAATACCTAGATTCTGATAGCTATGTCAAAGATGCTATGTATTGGAAAAATAAATATAGTGTACTACCTAATTCAATACTAAATCATTCTAAAGAAGGAAAAGAAGAAAATGGGAACAGGTTATCTTTTTTAATTTCGGAGTCAGATAGGTTATTATACAATGATTTAACTGCTAAAACAAAGGCTAGTCTGCAACAGTTTACTATAGCTGCTCTATTAGTATATTTAGGAAAAACGACTAATGATACTCTTTTTAGTTTTGGAGTACCTATTCATAATAGAGGAAGTAGAGCAGAACGAAAGACACTAGGAATGTTTTCTTCGGTACTTCCTTTTAAAGGAATATATAATGAAGATGAGGTTTTGTTGGATCTGATAGCAACATTAAAAAAAACACAACGAGAAGATTATAGGCATCGATCATATCCTATCTCGCATTTAAACAGGTCTCTTAATCTAATGTCTAAAAAAAGAAAGCAATTATTTGATATTATCGTTAACTATGAGCCTTTTGCTTTTCCAGAATCTTTATCTTCAGGACTTACTATTCAGACAAAACATCTAACTAGTATTTTAGATTTAGAAAGTCCTTTATCAATTCGATGGTGTGATTATGGAGCTGATTATCCATTAGAATTAAAAGTAGATTATCAAGAAGAGTACTTTACTAAAATACAAATAGAAGGAATTGTAAAAAGTATATTTCATATCCTATCTCAATTCGAATACAACTTAGATAAACCACTAAAAGATGTTTCTATTATTCCTGACGAAGAGAAAACACTACTATTAGAACTGTTTAATAACAAATCGTTAGAGTATCCAAAAGAGCAAACAGTCATAGATGTATTTATACAACAAGCTATGGCAACACCGAATGCGGTTGCTGTACTATATGAAGAGGATAGTTTGACCTATAAAGAATTAGATGAAAAATCTAATCAATTAGCACATTATTTAAAGGAACAAGGAGTTAAACGAGAAACTTTGGTTCCTATTTGTATTGACAAGTCATTAGAGATGATCGTCGGTATTTTGGGAATTTTAAAATCAGGCGGAGCATATGTACCTATTGATCCAGGTTACCCACAATCTCGAATCGATTTTATACTACAGGATACAAATGCTGATATCGTGATTACCTGTTCCGATTTAGAACACCTTTTTAATCAAAATACCAAGAGATATAAGTGTATTGCTTTAGATACTATTGCTACATCATTGGATCAAATATCCAGTACACCATTACCAGAACGTATTACCCCAGATCAATTGATCTATGTAATATACACCTCTGGAACTACAGGAACTCCCAAAGGAGTACTCTGCGAGCATAAAGGGATTATGAATGTAATACAGAATCAGATTAAGCAATTAGGATTAAGTGCAGAAGATACCACTTTGCAATTTGCTTCAATATCCTTTGATGCATTTACTTCTGAGTTATATGCAAGTTTACTTTCTGGAGGAAAACTTGTTATGGTTCATAAAGACATTCTTCATTCTCAAGAAGAAATGCAATTATTTTTAAGTAAAAATAAAATCACAGTAGCTACATTGCCTCCATCATATCAAGAAACATTACAGGATAGTTTGTTATCCCTTAGAACTATTATTTCTGCAGGAGAAGCGATTCAACTTTCATTAGTTAAAAAATTTCAATCAAAAGGCATACAGGTAATCAACGGTTATGGTCCTACAGAAAATAGTGTTTGTGCTACCATGTCATTAACTCCTTTATATACAGATACTATAGCAACAATAGGATCAGCATTACCTAATACCTCGGTTTATATTTTGTCTGAAGCATTAGAGTTATTACCTATAGGAGTTGTAGGAGAGTTGTGTATTAGTGGAACTCAACTAGCCAGAGGGTATCTAAATCGCCCAGAATTAACACAGAATAGTTTTGTTGCTCATCCATTTAAGAAAGGAGAACGACTGTATAAAACAGGAGATTTAGCAAGGTGGTTACCCGATGGAAATATAGAATTTATAGGTAGAAAAGACGATCAGGTAAAAATTAGAGGGTACCGTATAGAATTAGAAGAGATTGTATCAACATTAGATCAATTGTCGATTATAAAGCAATCTGTAGTTTTGGCATTACCAGATACCAATGGTCGTAAAAGACTGGTAGCTTATGTTACCTTAACAACAGCTGTTGATCGTACTGAAATACAACAGCATTTAGCCAAGAAATTACCAGAGTATATGGTTCCTAATACGTATGTTTTGATGGAAGAGTTTCCATTAACTCATAATGGCAAGATTGATAAAAAAGCACTTCCTGCCCCAGAGGAATCATTTACTAAAACGAATCAGTACATTGCTCCAACCACAGCTATAGAAAAGCAGTTAGTAACGATTTGGGAAATAGCATTAGGAATAGAAAATATTGGTATCTGTGATAACTTTTTTGAATTAGGAGGTGATTCTATTAAAGCAATTCAATTAGTCGGAAAAAGTAAATCACAGGGATTCCATTATAAGGTAAAAGATATTTTTAAGTACCAGACGATTTCTAAAATAGCATCTCATCTACAGGAAGAGCATTTGGTTATTACAGAATCAGGAGCACTAGAAGGAGAAGTTGGATTACACCCTATTCAACGTTACTTTTTTGAGCAAAACTACGCTGCATATAATCACTATAACCAATCCTTATTATTTACGGTATCCAAATCCATTAGTGCTAATATTTTAGATTCATCTCTGTCAACTTTGTGCTCTCATCATGATGCATTACGATTAACCTATCAGTATACAGATGGTATTAGTTTTCCAAAACAAACATACGGTGCTTTTACCTCCCCATTAATAGAAACAGAAGTACATTCATTATCAGAATTAGCAACTATATCGGCTCAATATCAGTCAGATTTAGATATAACTACAGGAGACCTTATTCGTTTTGTTTTGATCCGAACCCCAGAATCAGAGACACATAACCGTTTATGTATAGCGATACACCATCTAGCTGTTGATGGAGTTTCTTGGAGAATTCTAATAGAAGATTTAATCACATTATTGTCCAACCCTTCTAACGCGCCCACTGTTGTATTACCTACTAAGGGAACTTCATATAGACAATGGGTGTCAAAACTAGAGGAGTATACCACATCTCCATCTGTTCAATCAGAATATAAATATTGGAAAAAAGTAGTAGCTAATTACACTTCTATACCAGAAGATATCCCAAGTACTACAGTATCAACTTATGGAGATACTCATACCCATGTATCCGTATTATCTTCTACACAGACCCAGTCGTTAGTTAAAGATATTCATCATGCCTATGGAACGGAGATCAATGATATTATATTAAGTGCATTATCTGTAGCATTAAAAGATTGGATACCTGCTTCAAAAATTGTAATAGGATTAGAAGGTCACGGGCGTGAAGAGCTATTTGATGGAGTAGATATAAGCAGAACAGTAGGGTGGTTTACAAGTTTATATCCAGTTTGTTTATCTATTCCTAAAGAAAAAGAAACGTCATATGCAGCATTACTATCGAGTACAAAAGATATGCTTCGTCAGATTCCTAATAGAGGTATAGGTTACGGAATACTACGTCATTTATCAGACTCAGAGAATATTAGAGAAGATTTATCAGTAGCTTATGAAGATTTGATTTTTAATTATTTGGGAGATTTAGACAGTAGTCTTTCTTCTGAAAATACTTTATTAGGCTTTGCCAAAGAATCAATAGCCCCTTCGGTAGGAACATCTAATACTAACCCTAATAAATTAGTAATCGATAGTATGATTGTAGATGGATGTCTAGAAATTAAATGGAGCTATGATGCTAATCGATATAATTCCTCAACCATTAAGGAGTTATCATCAAACTATATCGCAGCTTTAGAAGCGATTGTAGCACATTGTCAAAACATCACAAAAACCATAAAAACTCCTGGAGATTATGGGTTACCAGCTACATTATCGCATAAGAAACTAGTAGATTTTAAAGCCGCTAAAGAAAAAGAGCAATTAGCAAACATACAGGATATCTATCCGCTAAGTGCACTGCAAGAAGGGATACTTTTTCATAGTTTATATGATCAAGAAGATACAGCATATATAGTACAGTTCTACTGTGATCTTATAGGATCTTTTTCCAGAAACTCATTTGATAAAAGTTGGATGCATTTAATGCAGCAACATACTATTTTACGAACCTCTATTTATGCAGAAGGCCTTGATATCCCTGTACAATGTGTCTATGATCAATTAGAATTGCCAATACAAGAAGTAGATTATAGTCATTTACCTGAAGTAGAGCAAGAAGCAGCTTTTAAACTTTTCCTTGAGCAAGATAAAAAAGAAAGGTTTACCTTATCAAAAGCACCTCTGTTTAGAATAACCTTGTTTCATTTAGGAGCAAATCGTACCCGTATGGCATTTACCAATCATCATATCTTATGGGATGGGTGGTCTTTTTCTAAACTGATCAGTAATTTTATGGAATGCTATAAAATGTTTGACGCCAAAGGGAATCTACCATCGATACTCCCAGACCAATATAGCACTCATATTCATCATGTGTTAAGCAAAAATACACCAGAAGGTTTATCCTATTGGAAAGAATACCTATCAGAAGTAACAACAGCTACGTATTTACCTTTTATAACCAATGCTTCTGACCGCAATAAGGTTTTTGGAAATAAAGAAAGGCGATCTATGCTTTCCACTACTTTGACAACACAACTTAACACGTTTGCAGAACAACATCATATTACCATCAATACAGTATTACAAGGTGTTTGGTCATTTTTATTATCTAAATATACAAGCTCACCGGATATTGTTTTCGGAGCTACTGTTTCAGGAAGAGACTCCGATATAGAAGGAATTGAGGATAGAGTAGGGCTATATATCAATACAATCCCTGTGTGTAGCCATATAAACGATCAAGCAAAAGTATCAGATTGGTTACAAGAACTACAATCGGGGCATACTACAGCCAGAGAAGAATATAGCTACCTCTCTTTAAGCACTATCGAAGATCAAAGTGGCATATCAGGCTCTTTGTTTGACACCATTATGGTGTTCGAAAATTATCCGATAGAACATATGACATCTGATGCTGAAACAGAGCTTACTATTGAAAATATTGGAAGTAGCGAGAGTACCAATTACACATTATCAATATGCGTTTTTAATACACCAGAAGGACTGTCTATAAAAATGATGTACAATGACAGATTATTACCAGAAGACACCATGGGTATGATCGAAAGTCACATCAAACAAGCACTAGAAAGTTTAGTAAGCGGAGTTGAAACAATTGAAGAAATTTCTTATATCGCTGAAGACGAAAAAACAACATTATTAGAAGTCTTTAATAATACAGAGATACCCTATCCAAAAGATCAAACTGTCATAGACCTATTCAATCATCAAGTTAAAGCCGCTCCAGAAGCAATTGCAGTAGTGTATGAGGGAGATAGCCTTACTTATAAAGAACTGGATGAGAAATCAAATCAACTGGCACACTATTTACAACAGCAAGGTGTTGAGAAAGAAAGCTTAGTTCCTATATGCGTGCATCGCTCTGTAGATATGATCATTGGTATGCTGGGAGTTGTAAAAGCAGGAGGCGCATATGTTCCTATAGATCCAGCATACCCACAAGAACGTATAGATTTTATACTATCAGATACAAAAGCAGCTATCGTGATAGCAGAATCCAATACATTAGAGCTGTTTAGTACAAGAAGTACAGAGTACAAAAGTATTACATTAGATACTTCTGCTACGATGATAAACACTTTTTCTACACTACCATTAGCCGTAGAAATCACTCCAGAGCAATTAATTTATGTGATATATACCTCAGGAACTACAGGAGTGCCTAAAGGGGTATTACTAACACATACCAATGTAGTACGATTATTTTATAATGATACTCCACTATTTAATTTTGATGCTAATGATGTATGGACAATGTTCCATTCCTATACGTTTGATTTTTCTGTATGGGAAATGTACGGGGCATTATTATTTGGCGGAAAATTAGTTGTAGTACCTCCATCATGTACCAAAGATCCTGCTTTGTTTTCTAAATTAATACTAGAACAAGGAGTTACGGTATTAAATCAAACACCAACTAATTTTAATGGAGTACAAGAATATATTATAAATGAAAACAAGCCACATGCTATTCGATACGTCATTTTTGGAGGAGAAGCACTACATCCAATACATCTAAAAAACTGGAACCTAAAGTATCCATCATGTAAATTAATAAATATGTATGGAATTACAGAAACAACAGTACACGTTACCTATAAAGAAATAGGGCGTACAGAAATAGAAGCTAATCAAAGTAATATTGGAGTTCCGCTCCCTACATTAGGAATAATAATTCTAGATGATGCTTTTCAACCTGTTCCCAAAGGAGTTATAGGAGAAATGTATGTGTCAGGATCAGGAGTAGCAAGAGGATATCTTAATCGAGAATCACTTACTCAAGAGCGATTTGTTAATTTAGATAGTAATAACAATACTGTAAAAAGATTTTATAGAAGTGGAGACTTAGCCAGAATTACCGCTACAGGAGAATTAGAATATTTAGGCAGAAAAGACCATCAGGTAAAAATCAGAGGATATCGTATAGAATTAGGAGAGATAGAATCGGTACTAGAAAAAATGCCTGCAATAAAGCAAGTACTAGTTATTGCTAAAGAAGATCAAAATGGAAGTAAACAATTAGTAACCTATGTAGTAAAAGAGTCTGAGATAGAAATACCAGTAATAGAGGCACATTTACATGACCAACTTCCGAGTTATATGATTCCTAAAGTATATGTTTTCTTAAAAGAATTTCCGATGACATCAAACGGAAAAATCAATAGAAAAGCACTACCAGCACCTAATGTAGGGAAAATTGAAACATCAGAGCATAGTGAACCTAGAAATGCAGTAGAAAAAGAAATTGTAAGAATATATAAAGAGCAGCTTTCTATAGACCATGTAGGGATCAAAGATAACTTCTTTACTATAGGAGGAGATTCTATTAAGATTATTCGTTTAATAAGCGCATTGAATGCATTATTTACTACTAATATATCAATCTCAGCATTTTATAAAAACCCTACTATAGCAATGTTATCTACATTAATATCAGATAACAAAGTAGTTGCTTCAACTGTAGAAAATCTAGAAAAAATAGTAACTGAAGAATTAAAGGAAATCGAGACGCAAGTCATAGAGCAACATCCATCCGCAACTACTATTGCAGGAGTATATCCAATGACCGACATACAGTTTGGAATGGTATATACTAGTAATCTAATGCGCGAAAAAGGCATATCTGGGATATATCATGATCAAATGGTAATTCGGGTAGGAGCATTGGATCCCGAATTAATGCAGCAGGCCTTAAGTTTATTAGTAGCTAAGCACGAGATTTTACGCACCTCACTTCATTTGTATGAATTTGGTAATCCCGTACAGATTATCCATAAAGAGATACCAACTGAGGTACATTATGAAGATATTATACTGCTAAAAGAAGAAAGTCAAAAAATGTATGTTAGAAGGTTTTTGGATCAAGAAAGAAATGAAAATCCTTTTGATATAACTCAGGCACCACTTTGGAGAATTTCAGTCTTTAGAATAGGAGAAGAAGATTCGATCTTTATATTTCAATGCCATCATGCCATTATCGATGGTTGGTCGGATTCTAATTTTAGAATAGAGTTATTGAATACGTATTTTGAGCTCAAAAAAGATAATACCTATACACCACAGAAGCTTTCTGCCGGAATTCATGAAAGTGTGATTTCTGATCTTATCGAACGAAGAAATGATGATACGATACACTATTGGAAAGAAAAACTAGCAGGATATAATCGATTACAGATATTGGATAGTGAGCATGTACATGATCATTTAGCAAAGAAATATACCAAAACGTATTCTGAAAAGATATTTGAAAAATGTAAAAAAGACAATATAACCCCAAAAGGATTATTCCTTTCGGGATATCTATATCTAATCAGTTTACTTTCTGTAGAAAAAGATATAACCGTAGGACTCGTTACACATAGACGCCCTATGGTAGAGGATGGAGATAAAATATTAGGGTGTTTTCTAAACACTATTCCATTTCGTTCTCAAATGGATTTTGCGACCCCAGATTCATGGATAGGTTATATTAAAAGAGTAGAATCAGAATTACATGAATTAAAAGGAAAAGATCGATTATCACTACTCGAAATATCTAAACTACATGGCGAAAACGCTAGTAATCCATTTTTTGATATCATTTTTAATTATGTTGATTTCCATATTATCGGTGATTTTTTACAGAATAAACAAATGGCAACATTTATGGAAAAGATGAAAGAAACAAGTTTTTCTAGTCAGGGACATGCAGAGACTAACACCTTTTTAGACTTTACAGTAAGTCTTACAGGAGGCAAAATCGAAGTATCAATAACTCAAAACAGAAAAATAAAATCAGGTCATAGACTCTCTAATATCATCATGTATTTTGATAATTTCCTAAAGAATTATTTACAGAATGATGTAGCTTTGGTAAATAGCCAACACATTATTCCTAGTGGAGAACAAGAACAATTGTTAGATAATTTTGATATCGATACTATTGCTATACCTTCTATAGAAAATAATTCTGTCATAAACATGTTTCAGGCTCAGGCAGAAAAAACACCTGATGCAATAGCCGTAGTTTTTGAAAATGAAAAACTTACCTATAAAGAACTGAATGAGAAATCCAACCAATTAGCACACTATTTACAACAACAGGGAGTTAATAACCAAACTTTGGTTCCTATCTGTGTAGATAGATCATTAGAGATGATCATTGGTATTCTAGGAATTCTAAAATCAGGAGGAGCATATGTACCTATAGATCCAAGCTATCCGCAATCCAGAATAGATTTTATAATACAAGATACCTCAGCACAGATAGTGGTTACTCAAAAAAATCTGATTACTAATTTTACTAAAGAAGATGAGGTTATACAGATTATTTGTTTAGATGGCTGGTTTTCAGAATTAACTACCGTTTCTTCAGAAAAGTTAAATATCGGTATTAGTAAAGATCAATTGGCGTATATAATTTACACCTCAGGAACAACAGGTACTCCTAAGGGGGTAATGATACCACACGGAGCTTTTTTTAATTTAGTAGCACATCAATCAAAATATTATGCGATACATGAAGAAGAGCGAATTCTATTATTCTCTAATTATGTGTTTGATGCTTCTATAGAGCAGATTTTTATAAGTATAACTACGGGAGCATCATTATATATTCCTACAACATCTTGTATTATGGATATTGAGGAATTGAAATTTTATATCACACTCCATAAGATCACTCATGTAGATGCTACACCTAGTTTTTTAGAATTAATAAGTAACACTCGTTTAGAAAGTGTAAAAAGAGTGGTGTCTGGGGGAGAATCCTGTTCGCTACATTTGGCAAAAAAATTAGCTCAAAACTATGATTTTTATAACGCATATGGTCCAACAGAGACTACCATTACATCCCTAATGCATCAGTATAAGGGAGAGGATATAGTTCCTATAGGAAGACCTATAACGAATACTCAGGTCTACATCCTTTCTGATACTCTTAATCTTGTTCCTATAGGAGTAGTAGGAGAACTATGTATCAAAGGAGCAGGTGTTTCAAAAGGATATTTACATATGGATGAGCTAACGCAGTCAAAATTCATAGAAGATCCTCTGGAGCAAGGAACATGTTTATATAAAACAGGCGATTTAGCAAAATGGTTACCTAACGGAACGATAGCATATATTGGACGAAAAGATGATCAGGTAAAAATAAGAGGATATCGTATTGAATTAGGAGAAATAGAATACGCTTTAGATCAGCTAGAAGAAGTAAAACAATCCGTTGTACTGGCACACGATGCTGATGGTATCGGCAAACAACTAGTCGCATATATTCTTTCTGATCAAAAAGTAGATATTCAATATATCAAAAACACGTTGCAAGAAAAATTACCACAATACATGATACCTAACATGTATATGTTCTCTGATACATTTCCTACAACAATTACAGGAAAAATCGATAAAAAAGCATTGCCAGAACCAGATACATCGCAGTATAATGCCGAGAATTATGTAGCCCCTTCTACAGCAACAGAGATAGCACTAGCTAATATATGGGCTACGCTATTAGGTGTAGAAAAAATAGGAGCTCAAGATAATTTCTTTGAACTAGGAGGACACTCATTATTAACTATTAAATTAAAAAGTGAAATAGAAGTAAGATTAGGAAGAGAAGTGCCAGTGCAGCAAATATTCAATACACCAACATTAGAAACCTATAGTAAAGCATTGGACGATGGAGGAAAAGAAGATTATCAGATAGCATTAGATACAGAAGCTATTTTTTCTGTACCCTTAAAAACTCCTGCTAAAAAAGAAACTGCGATCACTAATTCTAAAAACATCTTGTTAACAGGTGCAACAGGTTTTGTAGGAATACATCTTTTAGAATCACTATTAAAAAATACAGATAAAAAGATCTACTGTATGATTAGATGCGAATCAAAAATAGATGGTTTGGAGCGCATACAAAAGAAAATGAAAGATAATGAGATGTGGAGTGAAAGGTATACGCAACAGATCGAGGTTATCAGAGGAGATCTAGCTAAACCAAACCTAGGAATAACTATGTCTGAGTATGAATTATTGTTAGAAAATATAGGTAATGTTGTCCATAATGCAACTTATATGAATCATTTGTCTACGTATGAAGATGCTAAAAATGTTAATGTTCGTGGGGTAGAAAATGTGTTACATTTTTGCACATCAGGATCTTTAAAACCAATACATTTTGTCTCTACCATTGATGTATTTAGCTCACATGGTCAAAAATCAGATAGACATGTCAATGAATTAACTACAACAGATCATGAGGTGCATTATAATTCTGGTGGATATACTTCTAGTAAATGGATAGGAGAAAAATTGGTAGAAAAAGCTTCAGCAATAGGGCTTCCTACTACAATACATCGATTAGGATTGGTGCTCTGGGATACAGAAACCAATGCGTATGATCGTAATCAGTGGTTCTATCAATTAGCCGAAAGTTGTATACAATTAGGAACATACCCTTCTGTTTTTGGCAGTAATTCTGATTATCCTGTGATTCATGTAAATACGTTGGTAGAACGGTTAAGCGATTATATCATCAATATAGCTCCAAAACAGCCAGAAACACATAATGTTTTACATCATTGCTTAGAAGAACCACAGAAATTAAGTGATCTATTAACAGCTTATTTTGTGACACAAAACATAAGCCTAAAAAAGATAGATATAAAAGAGTGGTTACAACTGGCAATACCAAAAGACCTATCAATTTCTTGGATGTTATCAGGAATTAAAGAAGAAGAAATAGATCAGACTGTTGATGCTCAAGAAAAGAACGAATCTTTTTCATTACAATTTTCCTGTAAGCAGACTACACTTCTATTTGATCAAAAGAACAAAGATAAAGGTGAAGAAGAAGAACCTTTCCTTGTTGCTCCCGAATTTTAATTCTCCTATCAAGAAATCTCATTCTCCGGGGTAAATCTCGGAGAATGAATATTTTTTTCAGAAGCATACCTCAGAAGCTTGCTCCGAGGTAGTTGATTAATAATTAATTAATAAGAAGGTGATACACCTTTATTTAAAAAATAAAAAAATGAAATTAATAACATTTTTATTCCAAAATACCAATAGATCAAAAATAGGAGCCTTATTTATACTAGGCTCTTTAACAGGCGCTATAAGTACATTAATTGTATATTTTGTCAATAGTTTTATAAATGGAGCTATGGATACAACTCCCCAAAATACCGTTTTGTATTTCTTTTCAATACTAGTTTATGTAGCGGTAAGTATTGTCTTCTTTAGAGGATTGATTAAGATTTCTGAAAAAATAATAAAAGAAATCAAAGGAGAAATATTTAGTAAGATATTAAACTCTAGTTATTTAAAACTAAAGAAAAATAAGGATCTAATATATACTACTCTATCTAGCGATGTTAATCTAATCTCAGAGAGTTTAATGCATTTAGTATATATCATTGTATCGATTTCTACCATTGTTTTTTGCTTTGTTTATATGAGCATTTTATCATGGAAATTACTGATAGGAACAATACTTGTATTTTTAACGGGGATTGTATTATTTGGAGCAATATTACGAGTAGCACACCCTAGATTAGAAAAATCTAGAAATTTACAAGATGATATTATAGGAGTATTAAATGAGATATTAAAAGGATATAAGGAGTTAACAGTATATCCTTTAAAAAGAAAAGTATTAGGAGATATTACTAATAAGAATTTGGATCAGGCATATAATCATAGAGTGAGTGCATACTCTAATTTATCTATAGCAGGTATTCTGGGCGAGAGTTGTAGTTTTGTGTTTCTGGGATTATTATTAATCTTTTTCCCTGTCTTTTTCCCTGAAGACAAGGGAGTTATTATCAACTTTGCTTTAGTTTTTCTTTTTGTATTAAAACCTATAGAAGTATTGAGTAGTTTGGTAGGAAACTTATCAAATGCAGAAATATCTACGCAAAAGATAGCAAAGCTATTGACTGATTTTAGTGAAAAAGAGGTACTAGAGAGTAGTGAGGGTAATGACCCTATTGATTTTAAGAATATAGCAATCAAAAACCTAACCTATGCATATGATACAGGGTTTACAGTAGGACCTATAGATCTAGCGTTTAAGAAGAATGAAATTGTCTTTATTTATGGGGGTAATGGTAGTGGAAAAACTACATTTATCAATACACTTTTAGGGATTTATACTCCTAAAGAAATTACTATAACGGTAGATGATGTTCCTTTTGAATCTAAAAAATGGACACAATTAGCCAAGAGTATATTTGCTCCTGTATTTAGTGATTTTCATGTATTTAAACAGAATTATGGAGTGCCAGCACATCAGGATAAACGGATTAAGGATCTTATAACATTATTTGAGATTGATGGTAAGGTTACATACGATGATACGGGATTCTCTACTATTGATCTTTCTATGGGACAGCGAAAAAGATTGGCACTAATCTATGCCTTGTTAGAAGATAGACCTATTCTGGTATTAGATGAGTGGGCAGCTGATCAAGACCCTCAATTTAGACAAAAATTTTATACAGAAATCCTTCCATATTTAGCAAAAGATGAAAATAAAACAATTATAGCAATCACCCACGATGATCATTATTATCACTGTTCTGATAGCTTATATAAAATGGAATATGGAAATCTAATTAGCGTAGAACAAGAGGTTTTAGTAGCACACTAAAAAATAGTAATAAGCAGATAATATGGGTTAAACTCATATACTTTGGATTAGTTAGCAAAGCTATACTGTAGCTATTTAACGTATCTGTATAGTCTATGAGTACCCTTTACCTATGCTAGGATGATAAAGAGTAGATAAAATAGTATCTTATACCAGAGTTGTACCTTAAATTTACTGCAAAAGAAAATCAGTTATTTTTTGTTTATACAAAGAAGAAAAATTCAGCATAACCATAGCTACGGTTAATTTTTTATTTTGAAGCATAGGCGAAAAAGAGAATTTTATTGCGGTAAATTCAAAGTGTAAATAGTATTACTATTGTTATTTTAGCATAGGTTAAAAAACCATGAGATTAATATTTAACCTATTTTATATACTGAGTTCTATATCATAAAGCGGGATAAAACGATGTCGTTTGATCTACAGTCTAGAGATCATTTCTAAAAACCACTCTTCTGACGATTTTTATAGCCTTATAAGCCTAACTTACGTTTATAGAAAAAATATATTTATTTTTTTGATATTAATAGTATACCATCGGTAACAGTTGGAAACGCTTGTAATAGTAGGGATAACAGTGATGATATCATACAGGCTATTACTATTATCAAAACATAAAAATGCTTCTCCATACAGATATCTGTATGGAAATCTTATGTCTAATATCTACATTCGCCCCCTAATATTAAACACAGTCTTTAGGATTGTATTAAAAAACACACAGTAATATGGCAATGAATAATTTAATTTCGACTTCTTTTTCTTCCGAGGACTTGAAGAAGATTAACCACGCTTTGACAACTATAGAGGATACGATTAGTGGAAAAGTGATTAATCTAACGGCTGATGAGCGCCAACAATATGGCAAGCTTGGTAATAAAACCGAGAATTGGGTAAAAAAAGTGAATCAGTATATGGAACAAAAACCAGAGCTTGTTCCTTTTTATTTAGATAAAGAAGAGTTTGATAAGGACACGCAAGCTAGAGAGGATATTATTCCTGTACTACGGCGTATGACTTCAGTTTTTGAGAGTTTAGATGATACGTCTAAATTATTGAGTACTGATATCTATAATGCAGCGATAGCATACTATCGTAATATTAAACTGATCAGTCAACAAAATGTACCAGGAACATCTAATATTTATAGTGATTTATCCAGTCAGTTCCCTGGTCGTAGTTCGGCTGTTTTAGAACAGAATAAGAGTTCTTCCTCTTCTAAGGATCAATAGGTCGTTCGGAACGGTCTTTAGGCTGTTGTGAACGACCTATTGGTCGTTTAAACCCCGCTATAGGGGGTGTCTCGACACCCCCTTGACCGTTCCGAACACCTCATAAACACTAGGATAACGCCTTTTTGATCGTTTGTAACGATTTATAAGGTGTATACGAACTATATATTAGTCGTTAGGGAGTTATTATAGAAAATAGATTACGAGACTGTTTATACAAAATTTTGCTTACTTCGTGTATTCGTATAAAGAGGTTATACAATATATCAGCTTTTAGGTTCTTCAATTCATTACATTTGATTTTCAGACTTTTAAAACCTAAAAAAAATGAATAACAAATTTTTAACCATCAGAAACATTTCTCTAGTAGCTATTGGAACTTTTATGATTATAAGTTGCCAAAAAGAAGATCTAAAAGAAACATCTTTATCAACTGGACAAGAAAACACAACAAATTCTCTTAACATGAATAATGATAAGGGAGAATACATCGTTGTATTAAAAAACTCAGCAAACAATCTGGATACTAGAATAAACGAAATTTTAAGTGCCAATGATATTGACACAGGCAAAGTAACCACTAAATTTGAAAACATTTTTCAAGGTTTTGCTACCAAAAATATTACGGAAGCAGAAATAGCTACTCTTAGAGAAGATCATAATATCGATTATATTGAATCTAATAAAACATATCAGGGAAATTCTGAAGAAAGCACTTCTGTTATGACTAACCCTAATTTGCCTAGTGCCAAAAAAACCGGAATTGACCCACATCGTGGACAACTTCCATTACAAAATATCGATCATAGCCCGACTAGTCGGGCTTCATGGGGGGTTCTTAGTATTGGGGGATCTCGAGATGGTAGAGGCAAAGTTGCTTGGATTATAGATTCTGGGATTCTGGATATTCCAGAGTTAAATATTGACAAACAACGAAGCAGAAATTTTAATCCAGCAAATGGAGGACCAGAAAATTGGCAAGATGGATCAGTAAGTCTACATGGTACAAAAATAGCAGGAATTTTAGCAGCAAAAGATAATGGAATCGGAACAACAGGTATAGCTGCAGGAGCAACTGTAGTGTCTGTAAGAATATCTGATAATCAAACGGGTAGTAGTGACATATCACAATTAGCTGGGATAGAATATGTAACTAAACATGCTAAAAGAGGAGATGTATGGAACTTTAGCAATAATTTTAATGAACATTTTCGTTCAAAAATATTTAATGATGCGTTCAAAAAACTTGCAGCCGTAACGTATGGAACCGTATCAGCAGGTAATTTTAATGAAGATGTATTGCTTAGAAGCCCTACTAATGAGTACATTGATGGGATTAAAGTAGTTGGAAGTCATGATGGTGCATTAGTACCTAATTCAGATTCAAACTTTGGAGTAAAAGTATCTTTATGGGCTCCAGGATACAATGTATCTTGTATTTATATAGCAGATCGAGGATATCTTGTAGCTAGTGGAACTTCTTTTGCAGCTCCTTATGTAGCAGGAATGATGTTAATATTAGGGGGAGATGCTCCAACAGCAGGACAGATTAATAAAAACGGGCGTTGGGCAGGAATTGCTCATTGGTAACATAGAGAAAAGTATAAAAGGGTATAGATGATACGTATTCTTTTATTACTTACTAGTATATGTCGGGTATATGTTTATATTTTGTAATTATATAAAGATTAAAAATTGTGAATAGATTTTTCAGTCTAGAATTCTTATAGAACGCATATACATAGAACCATCACCTTTTTTAGGTGATGGTTTCTTTTTAGGATGAAACAGTTTTAATACCTTTTTCTAAACCTAAACCTTGTTTTTGACCAAATTACATTTTTATACACAAAAATGTAGTCATTATAAAACAACAAACCCACAACATTGCTGCTGTGGATTTATCTTTTGTATTTATTTACTCGTATCGCTTACTCATACTCAGCACAGAAAACATTTCTGCGCTATCATATCCGAGCTATTGGGTGCTATTTTATTTTTATTGAAGATATTGCCTGTTCAAAATCTGTTTTTTTATTTTCTGGGACATTAAAATAACCAACACTAACTTCCTTTAGTTTTTTATTTTTCCAATATCTTCCATGTTTGTCCTTGCCTTGTAGGGTTAGCGTGTCATTTTCCATTGAAGCTAAAAAACTCTTTTGTATAGCTATTGAATCACTATCTATGTTTTTATAATTCACTGTAGGTGTTCCTTTTTCATCTGTTATATAGATTAAAGAAGAGTCGGGGTACAAAAAGTGGTATTCAATATTATGTCCAACTTCAATTATTTCTTTTTTAAATCCTTTTGGTATTACTGCATTTACTTTAATTGTATTAGTAAAATAAGTAACATTACTTTTCTGCGTTGTTTTACAAGAAATAATGAATAATAGACCTATTATTATATAAAATTTCATATCATTTTAATTTGTATACCAAGAAGGTAAAATTGGTGAATTTGTTGGAGCAGGACTTAACATTCTTGGAGGCAAGCCTGATCTTGCTCCTGTTGCAGCATTTAAACTTGTTTTATAATGAGATCGTATAGGAAGTCCTAATTGTGTTCTTAAAACATTCTCTCTATAGGTAGCCTGCCATTCACTTCTCTTTAAACCATTATGAACTCTGCTATCAAGTAAGCCTCTATTTGAGTCTAATGCGTGGAACATTTCGTGAGCTAGATCTGTTGTCCCATTAGTTCTTGTCCCTGAAAGAGTAACTAATGGAGCTCCTGAAGGATTCCAATGTATAGTACCTCCTGCACCTCCTGAAAAGTCCCTTCCTCCATTCTGAATTGCGGCATAAGACGCGGCTTGTGCAGGATCTGTTCTCCATTGGTTAGCAAAAGCTTTATAACTATCAGAGTTATTAAATTGACTAGTTTTTGCGTTTACAATTGTAAAGTTATTATCTGATGATTCTAATTCAGAAATCATACTTGCTCCTTCAGCGCTATTGGCTATTGCTGTAAGGGCATTAACCGTTTTTTTAAGGAAACCTTTTAGTTCAGTAGTTCCATCTTTATTTGTTTTAACTCCTTTTCCTGTATATTCTGTTCCATCTTTATTATAAACACCTCCATTTTGATATAAAATATCATTTCCTTTATGTCGTATCCATAAACTATCCCCTTGAATATCTACATAATACATAGGATTGTTAGCGCCATAATGATAAGGGGTTAAGTTTTCGTATTTTTCAGAAAATCTATCTATCTTATTAAACCTTGCAATTGCAGGATCGTAATCCCTCCATTGATAAGCAATAGTATTTTTATCCAACTCTTCTTCTAATTCCTCATTAGCAAAACCTTTCTTCTGCGCAGTACTGTTTCCGTGGGCTGATACGGTATTATTGTATCCTTTATGTTCAAGCCCATAAGGGTAATAGTTTTTCTCTTCAACAATTTCACTTTGAGTAATAGAACCATCTTTGTTAGCATCTTTGTATGAGAGTCTAATATTTCCTAAATGATCCTTATACTGATACACATACTTATACCCGTCAGCTTCTTTTTCTACAATACCTTCTGGATGATTGAAGAACTCCAGATTACCATTTTTATAGACGTAATTACCTGCATACACTGTCTCTGTTAATGAACCTCCCTCTGTTGCAATCTTTTTTAGTTTTGCGCCAGTGGCATGATAAATATAGCATATTATTAGATGAAAAAAGTCAATATTTTTTTTATCAATTGTCACTTTTCTATTTCTTACTTTTAATATCATATAAAAAACCAGTTACACTATACAATGCAACTGGTTTTTATCATTTATTTATTACCCATACCGCTCACTCAGAACGCCACTAGTCGAAGACGTAACGGGAGCTCTATACTAGTGAGCAGCGAGGGGCTTATTGTGTTAAAAAGCGTTCTGACATTTTAATAAATTTTCTCTCGCTTTTTTGATGTCTTTACCTTCTCCTAAACTTTTAATGTAGTTTTCTTTTCCTATTTTATCAATATAAATCTTCTCTAATTGCATTAGACGTTTATCTTGTAAATTGCCATTGTAAACATCAAAAGTATATGCCTTATAAAGGGCTTTATCTTTAGACACTAAACGCAGGGTATCGCTAAGAATCAAAGGGAACTGATTCTCTTTTTTGTTTTTATAACGCAACCCATCTAAGTCACTTTCATAAGATATGATCTTATGTCCAAATTGATTTGTATTATTCTGAACTTCAATATCATCCATAAGTAAGAGTGTTTTGACAGAAGCATCATCTGTATTTTCTATTACTTTCCATTTACCTTTTTGGGACATCTTATTACAACCATACTCATCCTTAAGTGTAAATGTTGAATCTTGATTCAAAATAAGTTCCAACTCCCATTCTTTATCTGTACTAACCATTGTAAATCTTTTACTTACAAAAGTGGAAGAACAAGAGGTTAATAAAAGAACTAATAGAATTATAATTATCCTCATAACTAATATATTGTTGTATGTCCGATACTACCTTCTGTCATTGACCTTATCAATGGTACATTGATTTGGGAATGATTAGTTATAGTGAAAGGACTATTGATTTGATTGGCTGTACCTGTAAAACCACCTAAAGTATTCATTGTAGCTTGTGTTGAACCAGCTGATGGTGTTTGAAAACCTGATAAAGTTCCTACATAAGAATATTGTGATTGATAACCAGCAACTTCTAATCCATAAAGAGGTCTGTCCATTACCAATAGTTGTGTTTACGCCTGTTCCAGCTGCATTTACAGAAAACACAATATCTCCATTAGCTATTTGTGCACCGTGTGTGGCGACTTCGTGTACCTGATTACCGACATCACCACTTATATAATTCAGCGTAATGGTATTACTATTAACATCTGCTACACTTGGCGTTATTTCTGCTATGTTACCATTTGTTGCATTTAATTTAAAAGTAAAATCTGTAGAACTTTCTAAAGTTGCAATATTTGTAAGGGAGTTATTCAAGTTCCCAATTCTATAATTAAGCTCATCTACCTGTGCTTGTTGGTCTGCCGTATATCTTACTTTTCCTCGTCTATTCGTAGCAGCTGTTGTAATTGCATCTCTTTCAGAAGTCAAATCAGTAACCTTAGTATTAATATTCGTTTTTAAAGCATCTACTTGAGCTTGACTTGCTGGATGTATACTGTCTCCTTTTATCTCTCTAAAAAATATTGGATTGTTTCCTGAAAAATGATAAGGTGTCATAGACTGATACTTCTCAGCAAATCTGTCGACTTTGTTGAAGCGTCCGATTGCAGGGTCATAGTCTCGCCATCCAAAAGCATAGGTGTTTTTCCCAAGCTCTTTTTCGTCTTCTTTTCCTTGATATGTCTGATAGTTGTTTTCAGTACCAACAATCACATTATTATAACCCTTGTGCTGTAATCCAAATGGATAATAATTCGATTCTTCTATAATTTCTAGATTATCTGTATCATTTTTGGTATAACTTAAACGTGTATTACCAAGATGGTCTTTATAATTATATACATATCGGTATGAGCTGCCATTTGGTGTTGCATATCCTTCAGGTGTAGAAAAATACTCAAGTTTATTATTCTTATAGACGAAGTTACCTGCATACGCTGTCTCTGTTAATGAACCTCCCTCTGTCGCAATCTTTTTTAGTTTTGCGCCAGTGGCGTCGTAAATATAAGAAATAGTTCCGGGTTATCTTATTGATAAAAAAGTAGCTAAACTATACAAAGAATAAATCTTCTTATAATAAAAGAACCAGTTACATCGCTGTAACTGGTTCTTAATCTTTATTTTCTTACTCGTACCGCTACGAAGTCGGGAGACATTCGTAGAGCATCTGTTTTTATGTAATCACTCTTTGCGGAGCTGGGGGATTACCAATAAAGTCCTTATCCTTCAAAAATTACCAGAAAAAGACCGCGAACATATACTATTTGCTCTTGATGCGATGATAAGGGATGCTAAAGCACGTCAGGCTTATTCATAAAAAAACCATCCCGAAGGATGGTTCTTCATTTGATTATTGATTTATTCTTCTTTTAAATCTAGACTTTCTAAAATTGGTTTTATTGAAGTCTCATTTAATTCAACTTTTTTAAGTATAGACTTAACTTTGTCAATATTCTTGTTTTCTACAGCTTTATCAAATTCATCCATCAATCCACTTGCATAAAGCCTCTCATTTACTGTCATTGATACTATATTTAGCAATAACGCTGTCTTTATCTAGGTTTATAAGTGAAGGAGCTCCTCCTCCTTGTAATTCACTTTCTTGATATACTAATTCCCAGTACCTTTTATCTTTAGGATCTTGATAAAGTACATCCCATCCTGATTCAGATGTAGCAACCTTAACCAAAGAGTTATCCTTTAAAAAGTTTATTCTTTTGGAAGTACTATCTGCTGTGACTTCTCCATCTTGGAAAATCCATTTACCTATCAATTTAGTTTCTTCTTTTTTTAAATCCATTAGTTCACTGTTTTAACTTTTGCCCCAGCAGGTATTTTTTGATTAGGGATTGCAAATTCCCTAGCTCCTCCGGCTGTTTTTCCTCCACCTATAAAACCTGGGTTTGTTCTATTTATAGGTGTTGACAAACCAGATTTAGGTGTTCCAAATTCTATTACTTTAAATATTTCATAATTAATTTGTTATAATAATTTCTTCTAATTCAAAACTTGCCGAGTTTTCATTATAATCTTTATATTGTTTAAGGAAAGCTGAATAGATCTCAAATCTAGTATTAATTCCTGCTCTTCTTTTAATAACACCTGCTGAAGTAGTATCTCCCGAAGATGGTGCTAAATAAGGATCTGGATGGGTAAAAAAGCGTACTCATAAAAAAACCACCTCAATATATGAAGTGGCTTTAATCTATTTGTTAATCAATCGAACTATCTGGTTTTACTCGTATACAAATAATTTAAACAATATAAATATAAAAATTACAAGTATTAAAGCAGGGATTACAAAACCCTTAATTACAGAATATTTATTCTTCGAAGCCATACACATTATTTATTTAGAACCTCCAAACATTTCTTTCCATTTAGATGCCTTAAACAAATCTTGAAAAGATTGTGGTCCAACATTTTTCCTTGTACTTTTACCATTTTTAAAGTCTTTAGTAAGTGTTCCATTACTTATCTGCTTTACATCATATATTATAGCGTAATTACTCCACTTACCTGCTTTTTTTCCTGAAAAAGCTCCACCCACAGCAAGGGCGCCTGATAAAGATACAGCAGATGGCAAACCAATAGCACTCAATGATTCTGAAATTGCAGCAGATAAACCAAAAGAAGCTCCCGCTTTTAAAGTTAGAGGTAACGCACCTACCGCAAATGCAGCAGTAGTCAATGTGCCACCAGTATCTATCAAGTTTTTATTATACACACCATCGTTATTAGCATTATAGTTAGAAATAGCTCCAGTCCATTTGTTTAAACCTGAGGTATCATCACTTTTATTAATATCTCTAGTAGTTGAATTAGGATCACTTCTAGATACATTGCCTTCTGCATCCTTTGTGATTTCCCCCGTACTGGTTGTTACAGTTTCTCCATTTGTAACATTTCCATTGGCATCTACAGTATTAGTAATTGAGCCTGATGAGTAAGCAACGGATACGCTACCATCATCATTTGTAGTGGTTGTTGCTGTTGTTGTTGTTTGAGTAATATGTGTCACATTATGTTCATCAACTCTAGAACTTACAACTGTATTTGTTTCCTTAATAGGGTCTGTTGCATCAGCTCCCGAAGGGTCAACCCAAAATATCGGATTGTTATCAAATGCTACATAAGGTGACATAGAATGATGTGTAACAGGATCTATACTTGTAAACCTTCCCAGTGAAGGATCATAGTTTCTAAATTCCATTTCATGAAGATTCAGTCCAAGAGATTCTTCTAATTCTACTCCTTGAAATCCAGTTTTTTGCGCAGTAGAGTTTCCAAGGGATGATACGATAGTATTGTATCCTTTGTGTTTCATTCCAAATGGATAGTAATTACTCTCTTCTATTATCTCAAGATTACCTGTGTCATTTTTAGTATAACTTAAACGAACATTGTCTAAGTGATCTTTAAATTGATACACATAACGATATGAACTACCATTAGGAGTTGCATATCCTTCGGGAGTACTCATATACTGGAGTTGGTCATTTTTATAGACGAAGTTACCTGAATATTCAGTCTCTGTTAAAGAACCTCCCTCTGTTGCAATCTTTTTTAGTTTTGCGCCAGTGGCGTCGTAAATATAAGAAATAGTTCCGGTATGTTCTGTATTAGTTACAGTAACAGTTTCGGGTAGGTTTAAATGATTATAGGTAATCCCTGTAATTCCTTTATTACGGTCAATGGTCATATTACCATTGCTATCATACTCAAAATCTTCATTGGTATTAGCCCCGTCTTTAAATCCATAGGTTTTATTTCCGGTATCGGTTACTTTTAGGAGTTTATTACCTTGGTCATAATCATAACCCAATATATCAAGATTAGTATAATCCGATGAGTTTTGCCATCCTTTTCTAGTTAGGCTTTCTATATTACCCATTTTATCATAAGTAACATTGCTTAGGTCATAGTTCCCATCATTACTTATAGCACTAGTAATACGATTTAATGCATCATAACTGTACTTATAGTATCGCTGGGTATGATCATTAGCAGTTTTCCATTTTGTCTCAGAGATATTCCCGTTAAACAGCGCAGTAGCCCCGTGTTCTGGAGTATTGTAATTGATCTTAAAGTCCAAAAACTAGCACAATAAAAAACAGCCATCTATTTCTAGATGACTGTCTGTTAATTTGTATCTCCTCACTCAGAACGCCACTAGTTTTGAAAACTAGCGGTAGCGATCACTCTAGTGGCAGCAGGGGGACGCCACTAGCCAGAGGCATAGCGGGGGCGATCAGTGACACGCTATAGGACATTAACGGTTTTTATAGCTTGAAAGTATTTTCATCACTTTTAGTTTTGTCAGATAGATTAGGATATTTTTTTAACTGGTAAAAAATAAATCTTTCTGTTTCTGAATTTTCAATAATAAATTCCCAATAATCAGAATCTATCCGAAAAAATGCATCAAGTTGACTTTTATTGAAGTTGCACCCTTTCGAATAAACAAATGCTTTTAAGCCTTTAATATCTAGAGAATAACAAAATGATTTAGCAGGTTTATTAATCAAAACTATGTCAACATTAATTAACTTACCTTCTTCTCTTACTATACAATGAAAATATTTTTTCTGTTCTGATTTTATAATATCATTGCTCAAATTCGTCGTTCTTAAACTAATTTCAGAAATACTATCGTTTTCATAAATTGATTCCAATAATTGTGTTATTCCTTCTTCAAAAGGTTTTTTTTGAGAATAACAAGAACTTAAATTAAAAGCAAGAAATATGATTAATACTATATTTGGGTATTTCATAATTGATTTTATTTTTTTAGAAATTCATTATAGCTTTTTTTCATTACTCCCCATCTTCCAAAAGTTCTGTAATGGGTAGCGTTTGAGGTGTTGCCTCCCTTAGTAATCGTTTTTGCTCCAAAAACATAGTATTTTAAATTACTCAAAGAACTATGCCCTCCTCGTAAGACACTCGCATTTCTATCCGCCAATTCAAGGTCCCTACCTGAAGGTTGAGGACTTCCTATTATATCTTTTCCTGCATTTGGATGTCCTGGATGAGTATGAAATGCACTAGTAGCTTTTCCTGTAAAAATACCATCAGAGGATGTGAATTCGGGTGATATTCTAAAATTAATACCACCATTTACAGCTGTTACTTTTCCATTACTATCTAAATCAAAAGTGGAATGTTCGTAAGGCAAAACATTTAGCATTTTGTTTCCAACCTTGTCTGTGTAAACAACTCCTCCAATTTCATCCTTTGTGTGCATAGAAATATCAACCGCTAGTTTGATTCCTCCTTTAACATTACTAGTTTCTAATCCATCTTGCATAATATTCTGCCCATCTGACAATAAACCTTTATCTATATTTTCTGAAACCGTTTCATTAGACTCGGAGTCTATCAAAGTATCTGTTTCGTCCTGGTTTGTTTCAACTAAATTAATGTCTCCAGACTCTTTATCTAAGCTGTATATATCAAAAGCTCCATCTGGATCTATTCTGAGCATAGGACTATTTTGAACATATTGATATGGAGAAAGCCATTCCCTTTTATCTGTCATTGGGTCTATATTCATCCATCTACCCAATGCTTCATCATAATTCCTAGCTCCATCATAGTTCCCATCATTACTCATCCCCGCTGTGATTCGGTTTAATGCATCATAACTATACTTATAATATCGCTGGGCATGATCATTTGCGAGCACTACTCTTCGCAGAGTAGGGATAAAAACAGCTACAAACTTAAAGCCTGTAACTGCTTCTTATATTTATTACTTACTCGTATGTTTCACAGATTACAACCTTAAATCCGTAAGTCTACTACGTTAAAGTAAGAAATATCAACTGGGTTTTCCATCCTCAAAATGCCAATGATCTATCGATGCACTAGTAAATCTTTGAATAAACCTTGGTTCTTTTTGATATTCCTTTTTTGGTTCAAAATATTCTTTCTGAATAGCCCAATCATATATACTCATATCTAAAGGCAGTTTGTTCAAACTTCCATTTAAAAGATTCTCTTTTATCCATTTCTCACCTTTCTCATATGTTGAGAAAATACCTGATGGAATATTGGATTCTTCTCCTATAAAGGCGTATACATATTTTTCCATAAATTATTGATTCTTTCTATAGTTTTGATATTTCTGGTACTTATTTATTTTCTGTCCTGCACTTCTTATTTTTGATTTATTTGCTTCTATTACTTTACTTTGAGAAGAAGTTAATTCTGCGCTACCCTTTATCGGCTTTCCATTTGCTCCTATTTTAGTATTTGCCCCCTTACCTTTTACATGCATGTGTGCAGGTGCATGATCTCCTGATTTATAGTAATGTTCTACTTTTACACCTTTTTCATCAACTATAGTTTTTTCAGGAAGAGTCGGTTCTGTATATTGACCTGATTCCGAAGTTTTTGATTTCGAAGAAGAATTATTATTTCCATTTTGTGCATCCGCCTTCATGTTATTCTTAACATTATTCGTTATAATAGCACTAACACCTATTTCTGCAGCTCCTTTTGCTAATAACGCACCACTAGCCGCTGCTGTTGGTCCTGTTGCAATTGAACCACCTCCTGCAGTAGCTAATGTAGCAGCTCCAGAAGCTACTAAACCTGCTGTTCCTGCTGCAGCATTCGTAGCTCCATCCACAAGTAAGATAGTAGAAATTGCGGCGGATGTACCATTTGCTATACTGACTCCATTTCTAAATGCTTGGGTATTTCCTCTGCTCCTAAAATTAGTTCCAATAGTATTATCAACCATTCCTGCCACAAACCCTTGCAACTCTTCACAACACATTGCTACTTGATTTCCATCAGGGTCAATATAAAGTATTGGGTTATTTAACGCATAAGTAAAAGGTGAAGTAGAATAATACTTTTCTGCGAGAGCATCAGGAGTAAACCATCGACCTAAAGCAGGATCATAAAATCTAGCTCCGAAGTCAAGAGTATTAAAGTCTAAATCATTCTGCTCTTCTTTTCCATTATATCCATAGTTATGTTTTCTACCACGAACGATATTATTATATCCTTTTTGAATAGATCCAAAAGGATAATAATTTTTCTCTTCCTTAATTTCAGAAGTTGATATGCTACCGTTATTATCGGTATCTGAATATAAGAGTCTTATATTCCCTAAATGATCTTTAAACTGGTATACATACTTATACCCATCTGCTTCCTTCTCTACATAACCCTCTGGGTGGTTAAAGAACTCTAAAACACCATTTTTATAAACATAATTCCCTGCATACGCTGTCTCTGTTAATGAACTTCCCTCTGTCGCAATCTTTTTTAGTTTTGCGCCAGTAGCATCGTAAATATAAGAAATAGTTCCGGTATGTTTGCTATTATTTATGGTAACAGTTTCGGGTAGGTTTAAGTGATTATAGGTAATCCCTGTAATTCCTTTATTACGGTCAATGGTCATATTACCATTGCTATCATACTCAAAATCATCAATGGCATTCCTACTTTCTTTAAATCCATAGGTTTTGTTTCCGGTATCGGTTACTTTTAAGAGTTTATTACCACTGTCGTAATCATAACCTAGTACATCAAGATTAGTATAATTTGATGAGTTTTGCCAACCGTTTCTAGTTAAGCTTTCTATATTACCCATTTTATCATAAGTAACATTGTTTAGGTCATAGTTCCCATCATTACTTATAGCGCTATTGATTCTATTTAAAGCATCATAACTATACTTATAGTATCGCTGGGTATGATCATTAGCGGTTTGCCATTGGGTTTCGGATATATTTCCATTAAATAGCGGTGTAGCTCCATGTTGTGGGTTATTATAATTGATCTTAAAACCAAAGAGATTTCCGTTATTGGTAGCCCCTTTATTAATAGCGGTTAGCCAACCTCTAACGTTATAATCATATGCTATATCTTGTAAACCTCCTCCTACGGATTTAGAAATTAATTGCCCTAGTTTGTCATAGTAGGAAAAATATTATCTGGTTTTCTCCATGCTTGAGCTAATGAATCTCCACTACTACTACAAGCACATTTATTCCCACTAAACAATTTCTTAACACCGTTACCAACTTTACTACCTACAGCTTTTAACCAATTCCATATTCCAAAACCGTAGTCATCTACGTATTGTACAGGATTGTTATTAGCTAATGAGTAAGGGTTTCTTTGATAAAAATATGGCTTCGCTTTAAAGCATAAAAAAACCACTCTTCGGAGTGGTTTCTCATTTTATCATTCTTGATAATCTTCTATTTCTATTTTAGCTTCTAGATCAAAGTCTGCACCTGCGATAGCTTTTTTTAGATCAGGTTCTATCTTGGTTACATCTTTAGTAATAAAAGATACATCCATATAATTTTCTCCTGTACCTTCATTTATTAACTCGCATAGTTCATGTGCTTCTATAACATCGCTTAATAGATAGCGTTTGTTTACGGTCATACCCAGCTCGTCTATTTCTGACTCACTTAAAGGGATGGTAATGTTTACTAATTTCATCATAACTATATCCAGTTTTCTAATCGCCAACCATTTTCAAGATTCTCAAAGATTTCAGGAATATTCCAATGACCATACGGCGGATACTTTTTTTGCTCTTCACTAAGTTCTTCAACTACTTCAGAGCCGCCTTCTGCAAACAAAATTCTCCATCCCGATCCAAACATATTTTCTCTTCTAAAAGATTTAGGAAAAGCTAAATCTTTAGGTAATGGAACATTATCCATTAAAGTAACACCTTTTTCTTTGATACCATATTTTAAAGGTAGTTTAAGAAAGAAAAAATCGTCTTTGATTACAGATTCTATATTCTTTGGTCTATCTGTATAGACATCATAAAATATCCTAACCCCTTCTAGGGTATTATCATCTTCTACTTCTTTTAAATACTGACAGTAAACTTTTTTACCATCTTGTTCAAGCTCTATTATATCTCCTAATGTCATCTTTTTTTATTTACAAATTTAATTAGATTTATTTAGAATGAAAGTCCTGCTGATTCTAACAATTCTTTCCCTTTTTTTTAAAGCCTCTGTATACTTTTTATTCTTTTCAGCTATACTATTAATTCGATTTAGTAACTGTCCTGTTTGTCCTTTTTTACCACCTAAATCAAAGAACTCGATTAGTACTTGTTCAACTGCTCTAGCATCATCTCTTGAAAGGTTTTTTAATGATTTATCAATTTCTTTTATTTTAATTCCTTTTTTAGAAAGATGTTGTGCTGATCTTCTGGCAAAGCTGTTAGTAATACCTACATAGATGATCTTTCCATTTCTCATAGCCCAATATACCATAGTATTTTTACTGGCTTTTGCTCCCATCATTGCAAGACTTTGACTCGCGGCTTTAACAGGAGCTGCAATATCTATATGTTGGCTCATTGGAGGTAACTCATCTACTTGCTCGTAGCTATCATAATAGATACGATAAAACTCATTATCACCTCTTACCAGATAAGCAAAACCATCTTCACCAAACCAGATTTCTCCTTTTAAATCTGTATCAGCAAGTGTTTTACCATAGGCTTTGGATAGTACATCACTAAAAAACTTTTTTATCCCATCACAACATTCGCCTTTTCCTTGTTCTCCATCGCCTTCGTTTGATTCTTCATCTTCTGATCCTTCAGAGTTTCCGCCTGTAAGCATATTAAAAGCATCTATAGCATCTTGTCCTGTAAAGGTAACACTATCACCACCATCTTTTATAATTACTGAAGCTCCACTTGGATCGTTCCAGAACACAGGGTTATTATCAAACGCAGTATAAGGAGATAACGTACCGTGCATTATTGGGTCAATACTCGACCATCTAGCAATAGCAGGATCATACTTACGAACATCCATTTCATAGAGGTTTAATCCTAAATCTTCTGTATACTCTTTTCCATTATATCCATAATTATGTTTTGACCCTGTAATGAGTGAGTTAGGATGTGTTGCACCATATTTCCAAGATAGCCCATAAGGATAGTAATCTCTAACCTGTTTAATCTCGTGGTGATTGTCGTTATCACCATCAATATCAGTACCATTTCGTACTACATCAATCTTACCATCTTTATCACTATCTGCATACGCTAATCGTACATTTTTTAAGTAATCTTTAAATTGGTATACAAAAGTAAACGAGCCATCATTTTCTGGTTCTGCATATCCTTCTGGATTCATTTACATAGATAACTTATGTTTTATATATTTGCTCAATACTTGATTTTATTGATCTAATTAGAACTTATGTTGTTTGGAGAACGTTAATTAAGCACCCGTAAAAAGAAAAAGATTTCACAAGATGAACTTGCTAAGAAGATTGGTGCGCATGCCCCAATAATTGGCCGTTATGAACGTGATGAAGTAAAGCCTTCTGTTGAGATTGCAACTAAGATTGCAGAAGCTTTAGAAGTATCATTAGATTACTTAACTGGTCTCTCTGATGTAGAACTCGATAAAAATACCGTTGATATCATTACAAGTCTACAAAAACTTAAAAATGAAGATCATCAACATATTATAACTACTATCAATGCGTTAATACGGGATGCAAAAACTCGTAACACTTATGCATAAAAAAACAGCCACCTATTGCTAGATGACTGCCTGTTAATTATTAATTTCTTACTCTCACCGCTCACTCAAAACGCCACTAGTCGAAGATGCAATGGGAGCACCATACTAAGGAACAGTAGGGGTTTTGTAGATTATAGTTTTTTTAATATTTTCAGGATATTTTGTAAGTGTTTTTTTTGTAATATCCCCATTACTATTAACTTCAAAATTATATTGTTCAATCTGTATTAAGGAATCTTGATTTCTAATATAAATTTCTTCGGATGATATAAAATTTTTATCATTATATTTAATAATATCAACTGATTTATCATTAAAATCTTCAATAATTTTTTTTGACATTACCTCCCCATTATAAGCATAAATAGTTTTAGACAAAGTGTCTTTATCAGATATTATAAATTCTTTAATAGGTTTTTCTTGTTCATTATATAAAATCAGTTCTTTAGAAAGAATAGTATCATTTTGCTCAGAAGTAATTATCAACTTATTTAATACTCCATTTAGTGCATAATGATATTCATAATTAGAAAAAATAGTATCTTTAATTTCTTCTTTTTTATAGTTTATAAAAATTCCTTTTTCAATTTTATTTTCTTTATACCATGATTCAAAAGTAGAAATAAGTCCATATTCAGACGATTTCATTGCAGAATAAAATAACTCTGAATTATCTCTAAAATAATTTGTTGTTTCATAAAAACTTTCTTCATCTACAAAAATTTTATACTTTTTATAAACTTCAACTCCTTCTCTATTTTTTTTGATTTTTCTAATTGATAATGTATCTAAAAAATTGCCAACAGAATCTATTTCAATTTCATAGATCGTAGCTATGTTTTTTAAATTTTTTATTTCATTTATTAAATCTGAATTTTTTATTTCATTTTTACAACTAGATAAAATTAAAATTAGAAGTAAGCTTTTAATAATTTTCATTTTTATAACTTTCTTTAATTAGCAATGCTTTTTTTAATTGAATCTCTTTTTTTAATAAGAGTTTTTCGCTTTTTAACATTCCTTACACTATCCCCTTCAGTGCGAGCCATTCCATCATGATAACCAGCTTTTGCTCCTTTATAACCTTTATCTATCCCTCTCTCTAGTTTAGATATTTCTCTCATCCCTTTGAAAGAATGAAATAACTTGTTAGACTTTTTTATTTCTTTAGATAAAGAATCAATTGAATTATCTAATTTCTCAATGTTTTCTTTACTGTCTTCGACTCTTATTTGTTCTTGTATTTCAACTTTTCGTTCGGATATTTTATCTAATATTTCTTTGTCTTTCTCTTCTTTAATATTTTCAACTTGCTCTGGAACAGCTACAACATCACCAACTTCAACATCAGATTTCATTTCACCGTCTTCACCTTCATAATTTTCTCCAAGTTGAGATTGAACAATCTTATCGGCTTCTTCTAAAGAAATTCCAGCATCTTCTGATAAAGTCGCAGCACTATCACCTGCTTGCGCTGTATATGTCCCATCTCCATTATTTATCCAATCAAAAGCCATAGACACCATTCCATCAGGGTCTATGTAATAAATAGGGTTGTCAAAAGCATAATTATAAGGAGAGTGTCTACGCATATTTTCAGCTAACGGATCAAGATTCATCCACCTACCTAATGCAGGGTCATAGTTTCTTGCAGTAATATCTATCCAATCAAGCCCAAGTTCGTCTTGTTGTTCTTTCCCACCAAACTTTAATAATTGAGCTGTAGAGTTTCCTAAAGAAGATACAGAACTGTTATATCCTTTATGAGTTAATCCAAAGGGATAATAATTCGATTCTTCTACAATCTCAAGAGTCCCTGCATCATTTTTAGTATAACTTAAACGCGTATTCCCTAAATGGTCTTTATAATTGTACACATATCGATATCCTGTACCATTTGGTGTTGCATATCCTTCGGGTGTGCTAAAATACTGGAGTGCACCATTTTTATAGACGTAGTTACCTGCATACGCTGTCTCTGTTAATGAACTTCCCTCTGTCGCANTGATTATAGGTAATCCCTGTAATTCCTTTATTACGGTCAATGGTCATATTACCATTGCTATCATACTCAAAATCATCAATGGCATTCCTACTTTCTTTAAATCCATAGGTTTTGTTTCCGGTATCGGTTACTTTTAAGAGTTTATTACCACTGTCGTAATCATAACCTAGTACATCAAGATTAGTATAATTTGATGAGTTTTGCCAACCGTTTCTAGTTAAGCTTTCTATATTACCCATTTTATCATAAGTAACATTGTTTAGGTCATAGTTCCCATCATTACTTATAGCGCTATTGATTCTATTTAAAGCATCATAACTATACTTATAGTATCGCTGGGTATGATCATTAGCGGTTTGCCATTGGGTTTCGGATATATTTCCGTTAAACAGCGCAGTAGCCCCGTGTTCTGGAGTATTGTAATTGATCTTAAAGCCAAAGAGGTTTCCGTTATTGGTAGCCCCTTTATTAATAGCTGTTAGCCAACCTCTAACGTTATAATCATATGCTACATCTTGTAAACCTCCTCCTACGGATTTAGAAATTAATTGCCCCAATGCATCATAGGTATTGGATACAATAACTTCTGGGGATTGCGAATTGATCTTCTGAGTTTGTGTAAGCAATCTTCCCATATGATCATAGGTAAAGGTATCAATGGTTACAATTGCTGTATTGCTATCTTTAGTATGGGTGGTTTTGGTTTCTTCTACTTTACCTCCAAAATCTAATTTACTTTCTACTACATCTGTAGTGTTTAAGTACTCATTTTTACTCGCTACATAGATAGGTCGTGCTTTACCATCATAATAGGTTACTGTTGTGATCCAATCTGTAGTTCCTAATACTTTTATTGTACTACCGGTAGCTAAGGATCTGGTTTTGCTAGTAACAGCATTTCCATAAACCGTATTTGGATTAGAAAATTCAGAAGCTGGTGTAGTTCCTAAAAAGCTATACGTATCATAATAATTAATAGTTAAGACTTCTGCTGTAGCTGTTTTTGGATATCCACCATCATTATAATACATCGATACTCCCCCGATGGTAATAGCATTCTGAGGTGTTACCCAAAGAGGATCATTATACGCTGTGGCTTCAGTTTGTAATACCTTTCTATCTTTATCTACAATCGTAATTTTACCGGTATAGGCTACTCTCCCTAATGCATCATACTTAGTAAACAACCAAGCGTTTTGTGCTTCTAATATCGCATCTTGGGTTAGGATTGGTTGATCTAGATTGTTGTATATAATAGACTCCCATCCTTTACCAGGAATTTTCTTTTCTACCAGTCGATTTCTGTAATCATATTTATATTGGTAGCACAATTCTGATAATTCGGTTGCATCTACGCCATCATTAGTATCGACTTTAGGTGGCAGTACGAATGATAGATTCCCATAGATATCATACACATAATAGGTATCATGAGCGATATTATCGGCATAGGTTCGTTTTAGAATTACCTGTCCTTGTTTATTTTTATACTCTTTGGTGGTATGATCATTAAGATTAGTTTGATTTGGGCTCCAATTTTCATCTTTAGTACTGGTTACATATAACGTATTGGCAAGATATCCAGAGTTTCTTTTTTGTAATTCTGGTTGTTCTGAATTATTTGCTGCAAAGGTTACATAAAAATGAGGAATTGTATTGTCTACATTAGCTGTCCAATCAAATTTAATAGTATGATTTTTATTGTTGCTAGTATTAGCATGAATTTTAGCTCTAAAATTACTATTAGGTTGTATCCATGTACCAGATTGTAAGGTTATAGAAGATGAAGCTATAGGATTTCTATCAGGTTCAGAACTGGTAGCAGTTATTACCTTAGAAATACTTATGTCTTTGGGGATATTAGGAGTGTTATCAGGTTTGATTTGTGTAGCTTTCCATGCTTTTCCGGGTGCA
>NZ_KQ474105.1 GCF_001401755.1 Aquimarina longa SW024 | reverse complement strand
TTTTAAAAAAAACATTTAACCTTAACTTCTTCTAAAATCTATGCTCTTTAGAATTAGCCATTTTGATAACCATTTCTTGTATCATTTGCTCTCTTGTTGTTTTCGGTTGTTTAGCCATAAGAGGGTTATTTTGTCTATTGGTAGGGATTTTTTTTCACCAGATAAGTATTGATAAAAGTGACGAACGATGGTTTGTGATTTGATGTATATTTATAGGCGTAAAAATAGAGTTCATAATAGTAGAAAATTGATTAATTATTTAACCTATGTTTAACCTATAAAAACGAATTAAAATATAAATATTTGATTATCAGTATTTTATGCTATTTAAGTTAACTATCCTCACAGGTCTTTAAGACCTGTGAGGATTCTAAAAAACTTGATGAAGGTAGGCATTCCATTCTACTATTCATATCTATTATAAGACGCTCTCTTTTAACTCATTCTCTCTACCCTTTAAGTACTCTAATCTATATATTCAAATCCGCAATATGGCACTAATACCTTTGGAATTTTAATTCCTTTGGGTGTTTGGTAGTTTTCTAAAATCCCTGCAAGAACTCTTGGTAATGCTAATGAACTCCCATTAAGAGTATGTACCAATTGATTTTTACCATTTTTATCTTTAAAACGCAATTTTAAACGATTCGCTTGGTAAGATTCAAAATTAGATACAGAACTAATCTCTAACCAACGATCCTGAGCTGTAGAAAATACTTCGAAATCGTAGGTTAATGCAGAAGTGAATCCTATATCACCTCCACAAAGGCGTAAGATACGATATGGTAAATTAAGCTCTTCTAAAATTCCTTTTATATGCTCTACCATTCCATCAAGCGCTTGATATGAATTTTCTGGTTTTTCGATTCGTACAATTTCGACTTTATCAAACTGATGTAATCGGTTTAGTCCTCGTACATGTGCACCATAAGAACCTGCCTCTCTTCTAAAACATGGAGTATATCCAGTACAAAGAATAGGCAACTCATTTTCTGTAATCAATTCATCTCTAAACATATTCGTTACAGGGACCTCAGCTGTAGGAATCAGATAAAGGTCATCTACAGTGACATGGTACATCTGCCCTTCTTTATCAGGCAATTGTCCTGTACCATAGCCAGAGGTTTCGTTTACTAGATGTGGCACCTGGAACTCTTTATATCCTGCTTCGGTATTTTTATCTAAAAAATAATTAATCAAAGCACGCTGCAATCGAGCTCCTTTCCCTTTGTATACAGGAAATCCTGCACCGGTTATTTTTACTCCTAACTCAAAATCAATAATATCATATTTCTTAGCAAGTTCCCAATGTGGTAATGCTCCTTCTTCTAATACAGGGATGTCTCCTTCTTTATATATTTCTTCATTATCCTCATCACTCTGCCCATTAGGAACAGAATCATGGGGGATATTAGGGATTGTATATAATACTTCTATTAATTTTTCTTGAATATCAGCAAGCTCAGCAGAAAATTGTTTAGAACTCTCTTTAAGCTGTGCTGTTTTCTCTTTTAGCAAGTTTGCTTTTTGTTGTTCTCCATTTTTAAACAACATTCCTATTTCTTTAGAGAATTTATTAGAATCAGCAAGAATATTATCTAGTTTAGCTTGTGTTGCACGACGATCTTCATCTAGTGCAATCACTTTGTCTAAAACGGCAGCACCGTCAAAATTTCGTTTTGCTAAAGCATCAATATATGCTTCCTTATTTGCTATGATGTTCTGTACTACTAACATGATATCTTTTTTGGGCGATTACCAGGCTATCCGTTATATCTTTTTTTGTCATTGCCCCCTTCGACAAGTTCAGGGTGACAAAAAAAGGATACCACTACTATCCTTATCGCAATGAAGAGGTAAATTTAAATAAAAGTGAGGTTTGTATAACTATACTTGGATAATGAATTTAAAGAAATTTATTTTAAACTCTTTTAATACCATTCAGAAGAGTATTACTTTTCTGGTAGTTACTCTATAGCCAGAGTTTTTATAATAAATTCACTCTTTTAGGAAGTTTGTATTTTCATACTCAGGATTAGGATAAGTATAAAATCCTTCGCCTGTCGGAACAACGAGTTTTCCTTTATTTATAAAGTTTTCTTGTACTACTTTAATCACTTTTAAAAACAAAATATTCCTTTACTTCTATTGTGGATTGCAGCTTTTAGTTTATACTGAGTTAAGTCGAAGAGCTAGAATGGAATTATCGATGAGCTAAGAATATATCCTAGCTGTTCTTGATAAAATAGGAAGAGTTATCATCCCAATTGCTTTGGCAAATTCTATTATTGTATCAAACATCTTTGGGTCGGTAGTTCTATGCCTTTAATCTTTATTTTATTATACCTAATTTAAAGAATTAAACATGCTAAGCTTGATTTATTTTTAACACACCTAATAGTCTGTTTTCACAATATTTCTCCTATCTAAACTTAAAAAAACTTTTAAAATAATCTCTATATTCATATTTCCAAGGAATTATGAATACGTTCAAAGTAATTCTAGCAACACAAACCCCAAAAAAAAGGACATTAAATCATCGTTTAATAATCTATTCTTTTTTGCTGGCAAATTTGTTCCAATAAGCTAAGCGGACTTATAAAGCAATTGAAGTAATAAAATTGGCACCATTTTTAAAGGATATCTAACTCTTATCAAATTTAACAAAGAAAACCTTGCCCAAAACCTAATCGTTACTCCTGTCAAAGTATTCATTTGTTCTTGAGGAAAAAGAATCGTTGATCAATTATCAAATGCTAAACTGATGAAATTTAGAAAAAATAACCCTCGCATTATATGTACTCTCCATTTTGGAGGTTTTTGAATGATAAAAGACGTATTATTTTGTTTTTCTTCAATATTCGGTATTGCTTCCATGTTCGATTAATTCTAATAATGATCAAATTATCCTAATCTAACAAAAATAAATATGCCACATTATTTTTACTACCTTATATTCAGTGAAACTCAGTAATAAACTCGCTTACACATGTTTAACATCTATGCTTATACTGTTTTATAGAATACCATGTTATAACAGATCTTACTTCCACTCACTTTTTAAAAGTGAATAGATATCTACACTTATTTTTGATCCATTTTTGATTTCAAATTCTCTCATGGTACCTTCATAGCAAAAATTAATTTTCTCTAATGCATTTTTGCATTTTATATTAGAACTAACAACATACCCTTCAATCCTATTTAGTTTTAGCGTAGTAAACCCTTCTTCAAAAAGCCTCGGCATTATTTCTTTCATGATCCCTTTACCCCAAAAATCTTTTAGTAACCAAAAACCAATTTCTGCTCTTTGATGTTCTTGCTGCAGAGAATTAAAACCTCCTGCACCACAAAACTGATGATCAACTTTATCATAAATGCACCACCATATACCTGTTCCATTTTTCTTTAACTCTTCATACCAATCCATTTGTTCTTTTACAGCCTCTAGGGTAGGAAAATGGACATCATAGAACTTAGTTATGTCTGGGTCTGATAGTCCTTTATGAATATTTTTTATATCAGAATATTCTACTTCTTTTAAAATGTAATTTTTTGTTTCCATTATGGTTTGTTTTACACCAACAGCCTTAAAAACATTCTATGATTGTAATCCTGATGTGTGTATTGATAGTTTTGTGATCTTTAAATTTTCTTTTTTACCTCAATCAAAAATACCTGTTTTTTATTTAAGTATTTTTACCTTCTCAAAAAAATATAAAAAAGTGGCAACAATAGCTCAAAATATCTTTCTTACTAAAAAAGAAAAACTACGGTGTATGACTTGTGGAAAACATATCCCTAAAGGCAAATCTTTTGTTGCAGAAAGTGAAAATCATAAAGGCACTTGTTTTAGCTGTTCTCCTTTTATAGGATATGTAATGCTACCCCCAGGAAATGTAGCGATGACCCGACGATCAAAAAAACATTCTACCCTCTGTGCAGTAGTTCTAGCATGGAATCAACGCAGAAAACGTTATGAGCGACAAGGGCAATTAGTAGAAGAAATCGCTATAGAAAAAGCTCGATTAGAGTGTGAGAATGATCAAGCTGCTCGAAACGAAAAGAATAAAAAAGCTGCCGTAATACGCGAAGTAAAAGATCGTGAATATAAAATCACATTTGCTAAGGCTATTAGAAAAAGGTATCCCAATTGTCCTGTAAAACGAGAGTTTGCTATCGCAGCACATGCCTGCGAGAAATATAGTGGTAGAGTAGGTCGCACGGCTGATGCCAAGCAATTTGATAGTAAAATGATTGATTTAGCCGTAGAAGCACATATACGACATGCAGAAACTGATTATGATACTCGGTTTAGGCAAGGAAAAGGCAAAAGAGAGATTAGGTCAGAAGTGAAATATGATATCAATCATATTCTCAGACAATGGAGAGGATAAATTATATAATTTTGATTTAAAATCAGTAGCCCATGGCTAAGAAAGGAAAAGAAAAAAATACTCAAAATAAAGCAAAGCACACTAAACTTATCAACCGTAAGAAGAATAAGTTACGCAAAGAAAAAGAAGCACGAGCAGAGCGCTTAAAGGCTATTATAAAAAAAGCAAATGAGCAAAAATAAAAAAAGTTAATTATGGACACTTGTTATTGCGGAAATCCAAAATTATATGCCGATTGCTGTGCAAAAATACATCAGGATATCAACAAAGCAACAACTGCAGAAGAATTGATGCGCTCCAGATATACTGCTTATGTTTTGGCTAAAGGAGATTATCTTATGAAAAGTCATCACACTACCACACGACCTACACAAGATAAAAAAAACATTGTAAGATGGACTAAGTCTGTACAATGGATTAAATTAGAGGTTATTACCACCCAAAAAGGAGCTGCAAAGGATACCGAAGGTACAGTAGCCTTTAAAGCTTTTTATTATGACAAACAAGGGTTGCAAATGATACATGAAACCTCAAAATTTGTTAAGCAGTATGGGCATTGGGTATATCTTGGGGAAGCTTAATTATTACACGGGCACTTCTATACTAATCACAGTACCTCTATTAACAATAGAATCCACAAACATACCTCCGGACAAAGCATTTAAACGGGTTTTTATATTTTTAAACCCAATACCATCACTAACATTATCTACTTCGAACCCAATACCATCATCTTCAAAAAGCAACTGTATTGAATCTTTATGATGATTGAGATAAATCGTAATATTTTTAGCATTAGCATGTTTTAGACAATTTGTTAACAGTTCTTGTATGATTTTAAACAATTCTTCTGTAAGTATTGGGCTAATTTCATCGATCTCGTTTTCGGGATAGGGATGAAATGAAATATGTTGACCACTACCATTTATCACATTATTGATATATTCTTTTATCAATAGTGTTATTGGGGTTTTTTGAAATTTTTTCGGAGTAAGATTATGCGAAAAATCCCTTACCTGATTGTAGGTTTCATCTATTTGTTTGATCATATGATCTCGCTGTATATCAGTATTGGATAACTGTAATTTTATACTTGCTAAATTGCCACCGACACTATCATGTAATTCACGTGCCAGACGTTGTCTTTCTTTATCCTGTCCTGCCATCGTTGCCTTAATCAGGTTTAATTCCTGATCTTTCATCAATCCATATACTTTTTGGGTATTTACTTCTTCCTGAGATTTATTTAACGCAATCTGTGTCTTTAGTTTTTGAAAATACACAAATAAAAGACCGATTATTGGAACTAATATTACTAAAAAACCAATCAAAAATGCTGTTTTAATTGTCCTCTGTTTTTCAAGTTCGTTTTCTTTCAATAATTGTTCTTCTTTAAGCGATAATATTTCTTTTTCTTTTTGAAGTGTTTGATATTTAATCTCTAATTCTTTTACCGCCTTTTTATTTTGTTTTACAAGAATCTCATTAGAAACTCTTACATATTGCGTCATCAATGCATATGCATTTTTAAAATTTTCTTGCTTAATATTTAAATTTTTAAGCACGAGTATCATTCTTTTTTCTAAATCCAATCTATTCCATTGCACGGTATTAACACGAGCAGTACTTATTATCAACTCTGCAGCATTATACTCTCCTAGTCTATAATACACTTTACCTATTTCATATACTGCATCTATATACAAATCATAAAAATGATTTTTCTGCGCTTTTTCTTTTACAGGAACAAAATAGTCCATCGCTTTAGTAGTTCTATTATGAAAAAGCTCTATTTTTCCTAAGTTTATCTGTATCTCTAATTGAATTTTATTAGGAGTAATTACAGGGATATTATCCAGAGCATCTAAATAATAAAATGTAGCTTTTTCGGTGTCTTGTTTACTTAAGTAAACATCCCCTAAAAACTTTTTTGCAAGAATTATTGTTTCTTTATCTTCTGTCTCTGTAAGACAAGACTCGAAAAAAGGAATTGCCATATCATATTGACTCTTCCTAAAGTACACAATACCTAATCCTAATTGGTGCTTATAATGCAGTGTACGCATTTCTGAAATAGGCGAACTAGAAATACCTTCTATAAAATGCATCATTGCACTATCATAAAGCCCGTTTTTAAGCTTTCCCCAACCAATAATATTACTAGCTTTAGAGAGGTATATTGATTTATTTATATCATCATTATTTAGTACTTCTGTTTTTAAAAGATTTCCATAATAGGTAATTGAATCAGTATTTCCGGCCTGTATATGAATCTCAGCTATTTCTTCAATAAGCTGTAATTTTTTATGAATATCTATACTTTTTTGAAGCTCATCATACAATTCTGGGCGTACATCATTTGGGATATACCCATAGCTCCTGAAAAAAATTTGCTCTTCAGTATCTTGGCTAGATAGTACAATTGAGTATAGAATAATAAGTACACTAAAGACTCTTTTTATTATATAATGATGCATGTTACTATTTTTGACAATATTGAAGTTATGTCGAGTACAAATTACAACATATGAGATAACATCATATGCTTTTGTCTTTTTATATTCTACAATAAAATATTACAGATTAACTAGGTGCATTATACATTAGTATAAGCATGTTACTTTATTTCGTTTTTTTTGTATTTAATGATCCATGGATTTGTTGTAAAGTAATTCCATGATACGCTAGCCATATCAACATTAGGGTTTATCAATGTTTTTCGCTCTTTACCATTTACAGATACTTCACTATCTACATATACTGCAATCTCTTTTCCTTTTCTAGCATACTCTTTTTTAAGATACTGTGCAAATTGCCATATCCCATCAGGTCTAGAAGATACTAAGCGTAATTGCTTATCTGAGAGATGATCACTTTCGTTTATTGACTCTCGTTGTGCTTTAGGATCGTTTTTATCTACAACATAAAAATTTGTCGTTCCTGATCGCCCTCTTAACATCATACGCCAACTAAGTCTATGTCCTTCCTCTGTCCATAGTACATCTCCTGGGATCAACCAATGACGAATCGGGAGTACAATCTGTATTGTAAACCATATTATGAATATGGGTTGCAATATCTTTCTATATGAAGGCAAAATGAGCTCATTTGTGCTATAAAACTCTTTGTTTTTCATAAAAAGATGGTGTATTCTCTCTCTAGAAAAGAAAAACACACTAAATGCCAGTGACATATATGGGAATATCCCTATCTGAAAAATAATAGAATTGAAAAGATGAAAAAATATACTAATACAAAAGGCCATTAATCGGGTTCTTTTCCACAATAAAAGAGGAACAATTAAGAGGTCAAATAAGATCCCAAAATAGGCAACGCAAACATGTGTCCAGTGTTTTTGAAGCACATCTCCTATAATAGGATAATACGCTCTTCCTGCCATTAGGTTTTTTGCTACTGTGTAATCTAACCAATCTGGATATAATTTAGCTACCGATGCATAAGTATACACAATCCATAGTTGACCTATGATAATTAATATACACCACCTAGGCATAGAGATTTTTTTGAGTAATGGGTTTCGTTTTACATCTATAGAAAAATAATCTCCTGCTGGTAGCATACTCATTAGTATGCAAAGTAATAATAGAAGGTAATAATGATTATTATATGATGATTTTTGCATAAAGTACACTCCAGCCCACATCACTGTATAACTAATCATACTCCATTTATATTTATAACCAATCATTACCAACAGTCCGAAAACTCCCATAACAGCAAAATAGTAATACATGCCATCTCCTGGCAGAGGTTGCAAAAATTCAAGACCAATGAAATTAAATGTAAATTCAGGTTCTACAAGTGTTCGTCTTACCCATCCTGTAAAAATAGCTCCTATAGCTTCAGCTGCGATCAAAAAACCAAAAAAAACTCTAAATATAATCAGAGAACTATTATCTATATGAGTAAACAACCAGCGATTAATCATAGTAAAGAGTTTATATAATCGCGAGAGTAGTCCTCATCTTGTTGCATCGCTTCTTGCAGTTCCTCAATAGAATCAAATTTTTTCTCATCTCTAATACGTTTTAACATTTCAATCTGTATTTTTTTATCATATAAATTAAAAGAAGTATCAAAAAAATGAGTTTCTATTGTTTGTTGTGTACCGTTTACAGTAGGATTAACCCCAATATTCATCATCCCATAATAAATTTGACCATCAATACTTGATTTTACAATATAAACTCCATTTTTAGGAATTAGTTTATACGCTTCTTTTATATATAAATTAGCGGTAGGATATCCCAATTTACGCCCTAGTTTTTTTCCTTTTACAACTATACCGGTTAACATAAATTCATACCCTAAATATGTATTAGCCTTAGTAATATCACCTTTGGATAATGCTTCTCTAATTTTAGTAGAACTTACAGCAACATCATCAATATCTTGCTTAGAGATTTCTTCTACTGTGAAATTATTCTCTATCCCATATGAAGCTAAGTCCGTGATATTAGAATTACGATTACGACCAAATCGGTGGTCATACCCTATAATCACATGTCGTACATTAAGACAGTTAACGAGCATTTCTTGTACATATTCTCCTGCTGTAAGGCGTGAAAATTCTTTAGTAAATGGATGAACAACAACACTAGATAGTCCTGTTTTTTTTAGTATCTGCATACGTTCATCTATAGTATTGATTAGCTTAATTTCTGAATCTTGCTGCAATACCATTCTAGGATGTGGAAAAAATGTAAGGATAACTGATTCTATATTACTGTTTTCAGCGCTCTCTACAAGGCGTTCGATTATTTTTTTATGACCAATATGCACCCCATCAAAAGTTCCTATCGTAACCACAGAAGGCATTTTATTGTCATATGTTTTGGCATTTGTATAGCGCTTCATCTGTCTTTTTTTATTTGTTTTTCAATATCAGATAAACATTCGCTAATGAATAGTATGAATAGCATTAATTAATAGTGTTATAGCTAATTTCAGGAAGTGAAATTTAAAGCTTTTGTAAAAATAAAAAATAGTTTTGATACATTTTCTTTATTTTCCGTTAAAGGTATTCATTGTATTGGCTGTCCCTGCTGCTGCAAAAGATTTTATTACCGCAATCCCTTTTTCTAGTCGTTCTGGCATTGCAGCTTCTTCTTCATTATTCCAATTCCCTAGCACATAATCCACTTGTCTACCTTTACCAAATTCATCTCCAACTCCAAACCTAAATCTACAATATTTAGCAGTTTGTAACTGTGTTTCGATATCTTTGAGTCCATTGTGTCCTCCGGCACTACCTTTAGACTTAAGCCTAATAGTACCAAAAGGTAAATTGATATCATCTGTAACAACTAAAAGGTTTTCTAAAGGCACTTTTTCTTTTTCTAACCAATATCTAACTGCTTTTCCACTAAGGTTCATATATGTATTAGGCTTAAGGAGTATAATCGTCCTTCCCTTATGTTTATAAGTAGTAAGGTCCCCTAATTTATTAGTTTCAAAAGTAAGCCCTGCTTCTTTTACTAATGCATCAAGAACTTTAAAACCAATATTATGACGTGTATTATGGTATTTGGGTCCAATATTACCAAGACCGGCAACAAGAAATTTTTTCATGGGATTCTCCTCAGTTTCTTTTACTTTTTTTTTTGAAAACAATCTTCTAAATACAGAAAGCATATACTTGTATAGTTATGTTATTCTTATAATTTTTGCTTTGTTTGGGAAAGGGCTATATCAAAGTCTCATCATCATCCTAAGCTTGTTAAAGAGGCAGTATAACAACAAGTGTCGAATAACCCAGTTCTGATTTTAATCAGAGAACGCCAAAAAAATCTATACAAAAATAAAAAAAGCATTCTGAATTAATTCAGAATGCTTTTTTTTTATATTATATTAAAACTGCAAAATTATGCTTCTGCTGCAGGAGTTTCTGTTCCTTCTTCTTCTTCTTCTTCTCCACCCATAGCATTACGAGATGTTTTAACTTGGCAAATCACTGTATTATCTGGATGTAATATCGTATAATCTTCATTTGCTACATTAGTAACATATAACTTATTTCCGATTTTCAAGTCAGTAATATCTCCTTCGATTACGTCTGGAAGTTTAGCTGCCAATCCTTTTACTTTGATACGTCTTAGGTTAAAACGCAATACACCACCGGCACGTACACCTCTAGAATTTCCTGTTGTTTTAAAAGGAATTTCCATTGTGATTGGCTTATCCTCAAAAATTTCAACAAAATCGATATGCAAAATTTTATCTGTTACTGGATGAAATTGTATATCCTGAAGAATTGCATTTATCTTTGTACCATTATCCAACGCTATTACCACGGTATGAACGTCTGGAGTGTACACTAATTTTTTGAAAGCTAGTTCTGGCGCTGCAAAGTGTACAATAGTGTCTCCACCGTAAATAACACAAGGTACCTGTCCAGCATTACGTAAGGCTTTTGTTGACTTTTTACCTACGCTTTCTCTTTGAGATGCATTGATTGTTAATGATTTCATTTTAAAAATTTATTGATTATTAATTACATTACAAATTTAGAACTAATAGACTGATTGTTATGAACTCGATTCATCACATCTGCAAATAGATCTGCACAGCTTACTACTCTAATTTTATTACTTTTTTGTTTTAGAGGAATAGAATCGGTAACAATCAATTCTTCTAATTTAGAATTTTCTAATTTTTCATAGGCATTTCCTGATAGAATAGGATGCGTACAGATAGCTCTTACACTTTTTGCTCCTCGTTCTATCATTAAGTCAGCTGCTCTAGTTAGTGTTCCTGCTGTATCGACCATATCATCAACTAATACTACATTTTTACCTGTAACATTACCTATCAACTCCATATGTGAGATCACATTAGCCTTAGCTCGTTGTTTATAACAGATAACCACATCACTACTTAATGCTTTAGAATATGCATAAGCCCTTTTAGAACCTCCCATATCTGGAGAAGCGATCGTTAAATTACTTAGATTAAGTGATTGTAAGTAAGGTAAGAAAATAGTAGATGCAAATAAATGATCTACTGGTTTTTCAAAAAATCCTTGGATCTGATCTGCATGCAAATCCATTGTTATAATACGTGTTGCTCCTGCAGTTTCTAGCATTTTAGCTATCAATTTAGCTGCTATAGGAACTCTTGGTTTATCTTTTCTATCTTGTCTTGCCCAACCGTAATAAGGCATTACTGCGGTAATATGTCTTGCTGATGCTCTTTTGGCAGCATCTAACATCAACAACATCTCCATTAAGTGATCAGAATTAGGATGTGTTGATCCTATAATAAAGACTCTAGATCCTCTTACAGACTCTTCAAACGAAGGTTGAAACTCACCATCACTGTAGGTTGATGTAATAACATTACCTAGCTTAGCTCCATAAGCTCCTACTATTTTTTCTGCAAGCTCTGTACTTTGACTACATGCAAAAAATTTTGCTTCTATAACTCCAGTTGACATAGGGGTAAATTATTGTATTATAATGAGTTAAAACTTATTTCTTAAAAACAAGGTGCAAATTTAAAAATTTATTTCCACTCTTACCTTTATTTTCTCACTTATTTAATAGTAAAAAAAGAATATTTTATTAATTTTGCCATCCAATATTATGCTCGAGTGGCGGAATTGGTAGACGCGCTGGATTCAAAATCCAGTTCTTTCGGGAGTGTGGGTTCGATCCCCACCTCGAGTACTAACCCTTAAGATTTTCTAATCTTAAGGGTTTTTTTCTAAATTATTCTGACAGGAGTTTTGAAAATTCTTGATGGTTTTTATATCTATAGAATTCTTAAAGTCAAAACAGCTTTTTTAGATGTCTATTTTGTGAACTTGCTCTAAAATTGTTGATTCCTTTGAGAGAAATTTTTAAAACCCATTCTACACATATTTTTTTTATAATAAAATACTTACTTATAAACAAAAAAGAAAAACCCAACTAATTAAGATTGCCGTATAATTAATTCTGTAGGAAGAGTAATTTCTTAAATCCTAAAATTCTCTTTTTCTCTTACAAGTCCATACTAAACTTATCCGTTTTGCCAATTTGCGTTGGCGCTACCCACCGCTATTTGTGTCTGTGCAGCTAGCGCTTGTACTTCTACTCCATACACCTCATCTGCTGGCAATAAAAATGCTGTAGAGTATCCATTAGCATCATGGGGGGCAGGGTTATTATCTAGGTCAATAAAGGATGGAGGATTTCTATGATTAATATCTGGTAATCGTCTTACTCGTGTATCTGGCATTGTATCAAAAATTGTAGCTCCAGAAACAACATACATATGACTAGGTAGCATCTCCGCTAGTTCAAAATGACCACATAACCAGATTCCAGATCCGTTTTGTCTTGTAAAACCAAATTCTGTACTTAATAATTCCATTGCTGATAATTCATTATCTTCATTAGGATCTAACATCCTGTTTCGTATCTGATTATTGGTCAATACTGTTAATCCATTAGCTATAGCATCATTGGCCGGAATATCAGTAAGATGTAAAATCAACGCTCCTAAATTTTCATATCGTGTGTTGATTGCAGCTATAGCAGTATGATCTCCTGATAGTGTAAATACATGGCATGACATTGTATTATAGTTATTAGTTGCTGTGTAAACTTGTCTAGGCATGATATTATGATTTTTGGTTATTATTCTATTAAAAAACTTTTTTGAATAGTGTTTTATCATCAAAAAAACAGCTCTAACACTGTATTTGTTTATTTTTGAACACATTACAAATTTGAACAATTAACTAAAGGAAAAATAAAAAAATACTATAAGCGTCAAAAAAAATAGTACAAACGATTATGTACCAAGTATGAAAATATATTCATCAATAAAAAGCCCTATTATTTTATCGAATTTATTGTAGATTTACGTTAAAAATACTCTTATGCCAAAGACTAAATTCATTATCGCAGGTTTACAATTCGAGCCAAAATTTTGTAAAAAAATTAATACCACTCTTATAGAAAGTTGGGAAATTTCAGCTAATCCACTATCAAATATATATAAGACTCAAAAAGAAGGTGTCTATACTGTAAATATTATAGTACACATACCACATGGATGTATCGTAATTCCTAATGGTGTACAAAGTGGTTTTGATTTGATCCCAAAAACAGAACATAAAAACACCTTATTTTTTCAATATAATGGAGTGTCTTCTATAACAACTTCTATCAACAAACCAGATGATCATAATAATGTACTCTGTAGAGATTTTGGTATTGTTTATGAGTATGAATTGAGTGAAAATGAACATTCTCCTATGTATGATCTGTATCACATACAAATTGACTATACCATTATACAAAAATCAGCACTATCTGTAGAGGCTATCTTAGTACAGGACACAAACCTTGATCCCGAAACCGATAGAGGCACTGTAACTGCTGTTAGGACAGGTGGACAATAATGCGTGTATTTGTAATTCTATACATCGCTATAGTTACGAACACCATATCGTCTCAAGAATTTCCTAAAACAGATATAGAAATACTGTATACAAAAGGAAAGAGAGTTTGTGATCGTTCTAAAGCAAATTCTTTTTGCAAGGCATTTCTATTCTATAAGACTAAAGTTTATGACTCCTGTTATATCTACAGTTCTAAAGCTTTTTTAAAAACATCGTCTCAAGAAGAAAAAGATATTCTAAATTATATTCAGGGAGTAAGTGCTATTGAAAAAAAACTGTTTAAAAAAGCGCTACAAAATATTACTGCATTATCTGGTCATAATGATTTTATGAGTTTAAAAAACTTAAAGTTAGCTGAAATCAATCTTCTTTTAAAAAACTACGACAAAGCAATTCTGTATTATACCGCATGGGAAAACAACAGTGCTACTACTCCTAAAAAACTCAAAAAAGATGCATACCATAATCTAGGACTTTCTTACTTACATAAAAAAGAATATACAAATGCTCATAACTATTTTTCTAAAGAATTAAAGTTAATCAACTCAAAAGATACCATAGAGTTGATTACAACCAAAATGGATTTGGCCAACGTGTATTATAATCAATATAAAGATGATGAGGCTATTCCACTTTTTACAGAGGCATATCAATTAGCACAAACCTTTTCTGATATTGATTTAAAACTACTTACAACTAAAAACATGGCTGTGGTAGAGAAAAATAGAAAAAAATATAAAGAAAGTGTAGACTATTATATCGAATATGGAAAATGGAAAGATTCATTATGGAATAGAGATAAAATCTGGGAGTTGACTGAGCGAGATAAACAATTTGCTATTGCACAAAAAGAGCAAAAAATTGCATTACAAGATGAAAGATTAAAACGACAACAATTACAAAAAAATGGACTCTTAATAGGTGGTTTATTTTTAATACTTTTTACTTTACTCTTAGGGTATCTATATCGACAAAAAGCCACCAAAAACAAATTGATTACCCAACAAAAAGAGGAATTAAATACTGTAAATGCGACTAAAGATTATTTGTTTTCTGTTGTTTCTCATGATTTGCGCTCTCCTATTCATACCCTGAGAAAACAACATCAAAAATTAATGACTCAGATTGCTCAAAAAGATCTTTTGGCAATAGAAAAAACTACAAATACTGCCATTACAGTAACCGAAAATACTTATAATCTAGTAAATAATATCTTACATTGGTCATTAGAACAGAGCGATCAATTGTTTTTTAAAAAAGAAGCGTATCCATTACAATCATTAATCGCACAAACAGTAAATGATTTTAAAGGCTTGGCAGTAGCAAAACAAATTACACTCCTAACTTCAATAGATACTCCTATTTTGGTAGAGACTGATAAAGAATCGTTAAAAATTGTGCTCCGCAATATTATTGATAATGCTATAAAATATACTCCAGAGAGAGGAACGATACATATCACATCTGGAGTACATAATACTTCTCAGTGCGTTATAGCAATAGTAGATACTGGTGTAGGAATCTCAGCAGAGATTTTATCTAAGATTAAAACATTAGGAAGCATTACCAAAGATCGTGTAGATCGTTCTGCAGGGATTGGTTTGGGTTTAATTTTATGTCATACTTTAATCAAAAAAAATAATGGTATCTTAGAGATGAATAGTGAACTTGGTCTAGGCACAACAACCAAAATTTTATTACCTATTGCAAATACATAGACATAACGCCATGAATATATTAAAGCTACTTTTATTAGAAGATCAACCGGAAGAAGCTAGTGAAATCACTGCTTTTTTAAGTACTAATGGCTATAGTGTAACGCCAGTCAAGAATATACAAGAAGCTGAAAAAGAGATAAAAAATCATTTATTTGATATTATCATTCTAGATATTATGATCAATGGGAAGCCTGATGGTATTAGATTGGCACAAAACATGGCTAAACAAGATATTACTATTCCTTTTCTGTTCCTAACAAGTATGCAAAGTAAATATATATTTGAAGAAGCTAAGCTCACCCATCCATCCACATATTTACTAAAACCTTATAATGAATTAGAATTATTATTTTCTTTAGAACTTGCTATAGAAGCTCACTATAAACAGTCAAATACCATTAGTTTTGACTCTGACAGTGCTGTTCTAGGACCTACATATATTTTTATTAAAAAAAGTAAAAGTGTAATGAAAGTAGTTGTAGACTCTATTAATTATATCGAAGTAAAAGAAAAATACTGTAACCTTATCTGTACCGAGGGTAATTTTCTTATTAAACTTTCTCTAATAAAGGTAAAAGAATTGCTATCAAATCCTATTTTTATACAAGTACATCGTAATTTTTTAGTCAACGTCCAAAAAGTTAAAGAAATCTATTTTAAGGATAATCTTATCATTCTTGACTCCAAGGATAAAATCCCATTTAGTGAGCGTTATAAAGCTTCATTTATGAAAATGAATAATATATTAGGATAAAAATTTAACTCTCTTATTCTATATAAAAAACATCTAGATCTAATTTAGAAGATTCTAGGCTATATGTATCACTTTTTTGCCAAATACGACATCCTTTTTCTTTCCATACCGATGGTATTTCTGGGGTACTACTATTCGTATATTCTGCTAACCAAAGATCATACTTAGAAAACTTAGTGCTAGTTAAATATCTATTCGCAAAAGAATATCCAGAGTATATCATAGGTTGTATCCCTGATAATTCTTTTAAACGTTTTAGAAATAATAATACATTTACTTGCAGGTCTATTTTGTCTATGGAAGCATCTTCTATAGCACTCGCTCTTTCTATATCTACTATTGGTGCTATATCAAAAGAATCAATATCATTGATTTGACTCCAAAAATGTTCTGCTTGCTGTATTGGCTCTTTATCGATAACATAAAAATGATATGCTCCTCTGATTAATTTTAACTCTTTAATCTTTTTCCAGTTCTTTTTAAACATTGGATCTATTTCATCTATTCCTTCGGTTGCTTTACAAATAATAAATCCAATACTATCGGGCAGTTTTTGTCTACTTAAAATGTTACCATTCCATCTAGATATATCAATCCCATAGCGCACTTTTTTAGTAGGAATTGTTACTTTTTTATTTGATCCTATTGGGTCTGATGTTTTCGCTGCATTGATATTTAATTTTATATTATCTAATCGTTGGTGAAAATCTGTTGTGGAGTCTTCTAAATTAGATACAACTTTATTATATATAAACCATCCAGATATGAGTAACCCTAATAACAAAATAGTATTAATAATACTAAGAACAGGTATGTGTATCTTATCTTTCTTTTTATCAACCTCTAATAGTTTTTCTATTTTTTTAGAGATATACACTTTTCCTATTACAGTATTAAAAATGAAATGAAAATTCTCATTTTTAAACTCGATCCCTTTATAAACAACCTCTTCGCTTTTATTTTTAATCTCTTCTGGTTTAGAGCTATACAACCCTTCTGGGTTTAAAATCAGTTTACCATGTTCTACTTTTGGATCATTAAATTCATTATTTAGATAATATAATGGTTTTTCGAGTTTATGCTGATCTCTATAAATTGTAATATATCCTTGGTTATTAAGATAATGAATCAAAGAGAGTAGCTCCATAAAACATCCTATCTCATTTTTTTTAGCGGTATCATTTTCAAAAACTTCAGGAGATAAAAAATACATGGCATATTGTTCTTGGACCTGAATAATTAAAGCTCGTTTATTCGCAGCTGTGAAAAATTTTTTCTGAAGTAGCTCATTTAAAGATAACGGAACTTTCTCTTTATGAGTAATAAGAGCATTAATAAAGTGTATTTCTCTTTCATTAAATATACGCATCACTACTTGTTTTAATATTGAAAAAATAGAATTATTGATGACATTATGAGTAGTACAAGAGCAGATAGAAAACTATAATATATAAACTGTTGATAAAACCTTCTTTTTAGGTCTAAAAAATATAGAATAACGCCTCCTAAAAAGATAAAACATATGACTAATAGTATCTCGTCTATAATGAACATATCTTTTTTATCACTTATAGTTATTCCTACGATAAGTGTTAAACAAGCACTCACACAAGCTAAAACTGTATTAAAAATTTGATCTAATTTAATCATATCATTGGTTTTCTGACACTGTTTTTTTGATTGGATAATATTTCTTAAGCCACATATTTTTAATTTCTTTTTGCGTAAGATTTTTGAGATAAAAATTAATGGGTACCCCAACATTGTTTTCCTTATTTTTTATTTCTTTTAGATAGTTTTCAAAAGCTGCCATCATTGAATTGATATCCAAAATAGTATTCGAATCATGATCTATTTTACTTAACCCCTTTAGTAGGCTCTGTGTTTTTGCGTTTTGGATAGTTAATAATTGTGCTCCCAATCTTGCTTTTTCAGCATCAGAATTCACAGATTCTGAGGTTTCTTTTTCTCCAGAGAGCGTCATTAGATTTAGGCTAGGATCTATTTCTGATAATTTTTCTACTCCTAATGATATTTTATTAGATGCTATTGAAGGTACAGCTCCCATTACCACCATGCTTACATGAGCTGATACGTTTTGAGTACTTAGCATAGTTTCAATATCATTCATAAATGAATCACTTACTCCGAATCCCCCTACAGCATTTTCTATCCAACCTCCTATTTTTAGTTTTTCATTGATCTGTTTGATTATTGCATCACTAGGTCCTGAACTAGTTGAATTAGAATTTAGAATATGAACCATCCCAACAAAACTAGATCCATAACCTGCACCTGTTAACACTGTCAGTTTATTAGGAGTATTCTGAGGTGATTTTTCTTTAGCTACAATGGCTTCTGATTTTATAGTATCTGTATCAATCATTTCACTAGCTCCATATAAACTATTCCACACGGTTATTGCTTTATCTGGATCAAAAACTAAAGGTTCAAAAAGACGTACATTACTATGAGTACAGCTTGCTGTAATAATTAAAGTCCCCGCTATACTATGGTTCTGAGTTTGCTGATGTATCTGTGATGAAACGGCTTTAGCAATATCATTAGATTTATTACCTAAATTATCCGTAGAGTTTCTTACGTGTTTTTCTATACTAGCCAATGTATCATCTTGTTGGTTACTGCCGAATGAAAAATATTGAGAATCTAATTTTAATGATTCTGAACCTAGAGGAAGAGCTGTAATTTTACTTAAAGAAAAATCAATAGGACTTTCTAAATTCTCAGAAATTTCTAAAGTACTTAGCTGTTCTTTAAATTGTTGAATTTTGGTTTCATTTTCTATACAAGAAGATAAATAATCGGTAGCACTTTGGACTATTGATATATCCATTTCTGATTGTTTAGTCTGTATGTCAGTTACATCAATATTCATATCTATCAATTCATTAGTAGTCATCGCAATACTTCTTTTCATCATTATATAGGAATTGAGTTTTTGTCGTGCGGCATCAATACTTAACTGACACTTATCGATATTTTTAAAAACCTCAATGATTTTATGATCAATAACATTCCCTAATACTAGAGATGGATGATCGTATGGAATAGATGTTGGCATATCATAAATGGTATTATTTTTTAGCAATTTTGCTACCGAATAGATTTTCTAATGAAGTATTCGTATAAACTTTAGTTCAATAGATTGTTTATATATTCAGTATACTGATCAATTTTAACTTGTAACCCTGGTACACTTCTCACATATTTAAAGAAATAATAGACTGGTATTTCAGAAAGAATAGTATAGTTTGCATAAAATGTATATATTTTTTCGATAGAATCCATGATGTATGCACCATCAGGAGTTATACCACAAAGATTTGTATCGATATTTAAAATTGAATTTTCATAGGGCAGAAGATCTCCTTCAGCTCCTTTTTTAATTTCTGCTTGATTGGCTAATAAGTAGCTTAAGAAACTGGTTTGGGCTCCATGTCTGATACAAGAATATGGAGCGTCTTGTATCCTTCCACTAAACTCAGATGTTTTTGCTGTTCTTGGATCATCTTTTAGTAATGCAAAAGATAGATTAGAGATTAAAGATCTTTCATCTGGTGTTGTTGCTAATAATCTAGTTTTATCTTTTAATAGATCATGCATATCGTAATCTCCTGTAAATCCTAATCCTAGATCAAGACTTGCATCAATTGGTGTTTTGGTACTCTTGCCGTCCTGAAGTGTCCACAAACCTGCAAGATTTGGCGGTTGTGGTGCTGGATTTACTGTTCCTTTTACACCCACAAGACCTTTTAAGGTATTAAATTGTGTAGCATCTATCTTATAGGTGTACCCTGTTCCTTTTTCTTTAATAGATTTATCCATAACATCATGCCCTTTGCATGGGTTACCATTTTTAATTCTTTCTAATGTATGTGCTCCAGAATTTCTAAACGTCACAATCACATTATTTTTAGTACAGAAATCTTGGATATTGGTATAATGTGTTTCTAGTAAGAATCCTGTTGTTTCTACTATTTTTGGGGTGGTTATTTTATCTGGCTGAACAGGTGGTATTGTTTTGATAGCCTCTCGTATATCTGCATTAATTGTAGTGATATTCATTTTTAAAACTTTAAAAGTCCCTACTCTATTTATAATTAGGCTTTTCGGGAACCGCCTTTCTGATTTATGCTATTCTAAATGAAATGGTATTAGCTGGCTGCACCTCCTGAGGCATCGGAACTACCTGAATCACTAGATCCTCCTGTACTAGCGCCACTAGCAGAATCATCAGCACTACCTGCTTTATTGTATTTATTAGGATAGTATTTTGCCATCCAAGCACGAGCAATCATAGATTGAGTAATTGGTTTTAGATAATAATTAATAGGAACTCCTAGATTATCTCCCCCTGATACACATCTATTGATATAATCTTCTAATGCTGTCATCATAGAATTAGTATCAATAATCTGATTTTGACCATCATCTATTTTAGATACTCCGCTTAATGTGGCCTTTATCGTAGCATTTTTTAGCGAAATCATTTGCTGTCCTGTACGAGCCGAAGAAGCAGCTTCTCCAATAGTATTATTTTCACTAGCTGTAGCTCCCTGCAATGTTGCTAATTGTTCCATTGATTTTGCTGGATCAAAATCAGAAAAGCTATCGACAGCCATTGCTACTTGATTTGATTTTATAGATGGAATGATTCCCATGGTTACTAAAGAGCAATGAGAGGTCACGTTTTGGGTACTCAACAAATTTTTAGCACTATCCGAAAAAGAAGAACTAACTCCAAAACTACCTGTCCCAGATGCAAACCATCCTCCAATCTCGAAGGTTTCTTGCATTGATGCTGCAATGGACTCCATACTTTGACTAGAAGAACTTTCTGTAGTATTTAATACATGTACCATTCCTACAAAAGAAGAACCATAGGTTGCTCCGGATAACAGATTAAATGATTTATCTGCTTTCGTTTCGGATTTCGCTTCGATTTTAGCAATAGACATAGGATCATTTGTTTTGATCATATTACTAGGATATAATTTATTCCAAGCCCGTACTGCTTTATCTGGATCTAAAATAAAGGGTGCAAAAACCTGAGCATTTTTATGAGTACATGTTATACTCACCACTAATGTCCCTGCAATACTGTGCCTAGAATGCTGACTATTCATTTGTGCTTGTGCAGATGCTTGAGCTTGCGAAGATGATCCTTCTCCAAATACACTTAGTGATTCTTTAACAAATGAAGACACTGTTGCTGCATGACTACTAGAACTCTGTGCGTTTTGATCAAATGAAAAGTATTGACAGTTCATCTGCAAAGAATCTGACGAAATTGCCATTTTCTTCAATTGACTCTTATTATAATCAATAGGGCTTTCTACTTCTTCATTAACAGAATTAACTTTAGATTTTAAAGGCTGAATTGCTTTTACTGCAGCAATTTTTGCTTTTCCATAAGCGACAGCTGCTTTTTGGATCTGCCCACCAATGGTTTGGGATTCTTTAATTAAATCTGTGGTATCTATCCCCATGTCTATCATTTCTTGAATAGTCATGTCGATACTCCTTTTTAGAGAGATTAAAGAGTTTAATTCTGCTTCTGCCGCATCAGCAGGAGCTTGTAGCTTACTGATCTTAACAGTGTTGTCTAGTTTTTCTTGTACAACAATGTTTCCTAATACTAGGGATGGATCATACGGAATTGAACTTGGCATAATTATTTTTTTTAAGGCCCTACTCTTATGGCTTTTCGGATAACGCCTTGTTTTTTTTAGTGGTTTCTAAGCTCCACTTTATATAATGACATACAATGAATAATGAACATTACTATAAAGTTAGCTTCCTACTGAATAGACTATATAAATAATACCTTAAGCGTAAGAAATTAAGGTATAAGCGTAGTGCAACATATCCTTCTATTTGCGTATTTTTTTTTGAATATACCAAGGGTATGGTTATTAAAAAAACATAGACCTTTCATCTAGAAAGGTCTATATAATTAATTAGTCTTTTTATAACTTAAATCGTGTTAAATACTTATTATTCTTCTAGAAGTTTAATGTTTTGCTTAATGTATTAGGGTTTGAAGAATACCAGTGTGCCCAATGATTTGATGTCCCTTTTACTTTAGAATACGCAGAGTCTTCACTAAACTTAACTGTCCAATGAATGGTCTTACTTGCCTTATTACAATTACAATATACATTCCCGGTTTTGGTTAATGTACTTGCTGATCCTAAGCCAAAAAATGGTTCTACAGTAAATGTTACATTATACTTTAATCGATTATCTGCTTTTGTAGGTGTATACCAAGACCACCATAAGAATTTATTTTCTTTTTGTACTTCTGTAGATGCACCTATAGAGTGATAAAACCAAAAATTAGTGGTCCAGTTTTTTGCTACAAATCTTACATTTGCTCCATTAAATTGCTCTGAGTGATAGTCTGAGTTACCGCTTTTAGAATAAATTTTAGTCTCTATATTTTTAGCATTATTATGCTTATATACAGATAGTCCTTCTCCAAAAGAAGTAACTTTTTCTGACTCTATTTTAATTTTCTTAGCATTATATGCCTCTAAAAATTCATTTATTTTACTAGAATGTCCAATTCTATAGCTATAAACAAAATCTTCATCTATTTTAAATATAAAATCATTGATACTTATTTCTCCATTTTCATTTAATAAATAAAGTAACATATTGTCATATGTTTCTACAACTGGGATGTTTTCTTTTTTAAGCCTTAATCTCTCCGCTTCCTTTTTTTCTAAAGTATAGGTTAATAATAATGATAAGCGCCCTTCTCTCTCTAGCTCTCTTTTTGATTCGTCTATAAGGTCTACTTTTGATTCAACTTTTTCTAAAATAAAACGTTCTAATTCTTCTTCAGAATTAAATTTTAGCATTTTTGATTCTCCTCGTTTATTACTATTAACTATAGTGTTATTTGTTTCTTGTAATCCATCATCGTGATTACATGCTAAAAACAACACACTAAATACTAAAATACTAACTAGTTTTTTCATTTTTAATAGGTTTTAAATATGCTTACTCTTACGCTTTTCGGCTTACGCGATCATAACGATAGTTATGATTTTTACAAAAAAAATTAAGGGGATCAATCCTTAAGCAATTGCTTATTTGTAGAAGGGAGTGTAAAAGAAAAGAAAGGTTACCCTGTAAAATTATTTATTTAAAAAAAATTTAAGTTTAATGTAATTTCAGAATACTCCTAATTCTAAAATTGTTAAATCAGGTATCTCAGCACTACGATACTTCTTCCCTGTAGTAGTTTTACCTCTCCCTGCGCTATGATACCTCTTCCCTGTAGTGATTTTACCTCTCCCTGTGCTATGATACCTCTTCCCTGTAGTGATTTTACCTCTCCCTGCGCTATGATACTTCTTCCCTGTAGTGATTTTACCTCCCCCTGCGCTATGATACTTCTTCCCTGTAGTGATTTTACCTCTCCCTGCGCTATGATACCTCTTCCCTGTAGTAGTTTTACCTCTCCCTGCGCTATGATACCTCTTCCCGGTAGTGATTTTACCTCTCCCTGCGCTACGATACTTCTTCCCTGTAGTGATTTTAGGTAGTGTTCAATAAAACGTGTAAATAGTACTATTTACTAGAATAAGCATCTTTTTCTCTTGTATAGTAAACTCTAATAATAAAGGGCATAATAGCTTACGTTAAACATGCTTTTATACCTCTAGCCTATATTTTTAGCAGTATTACTACATAGCCTAAATCCTAAATGTATCTATGATTAGTTTTGTTAGTTGTAAACTACTCCCAATTATTGTTTTCTTTTTTTCCACATATATACAATAAGTAATAGTATTACTAAAATCCCTATCAAGCTTGCCAGATACCAATTAGAAAAATTAGAAGATAACGAAATAGGCATATTATCTCCTATAAGTATTAGAGATCCCCAGTAGAAAGGTGATAATTCACTACCCATATGGGAGTTTATATAGTTTAGTTTGGCGTTTCGTAATGCAGATGCTTTGGTTGCTCCCTGATCCATTGCTGTATAAAAATCTAGCATTATTTTCTGGCTAGATTTATCGTTTGTAGCCCATAAAGAAGATACCACACTCTTGGCTCCAGAATGAAAAAACCCTCTGGCAAGACTCATCACTCCTTCTCCTTTTTTCAATTCTCCTAGTGAGCTTTTACAAGCACTTAGCACCACCATATCAGACTGATTCTTGGTCGCATATATCTCATTTAATGAGAGTTTCTTATCTCTAAAAGCTATCCAGGGGTCTATATCATTTCCTATATCGGCATGAGTAGAAAGGTGTATTACTTGATACTGATTAATAGTATCCAGAAAATTAGATTTAGTTGCTCTTTCTTCTATCAATACATTACCGTTAAATACATCCGAAATCGAAATAACTTCTTCTCTACTATATGCCAGTTCCCCTAATTCTTTTGCTGTAAAAGATATCGGAGCAAAACCTATAAACGAATATTTTGGTGTTCTTACTAATTGCTTATTACGATCTAGATAAGACATTGAATATGCATATCGTATCTCGGAATCTTTTATAAAGTAACTATAGGGTTCTGATGAAGTCGTTAATGCATCAAAAGATATCTGTTGTAGGGTATAATCTGGTACTATAATTACCTCTTTTTCTTTAACATGTTTATATACCTGTTCTGGTAATAGTTGTTTAAATATGGTGTTTGCATTTTTATGATATGTCATAAGCTGTTCTTGATTCGCAAACCATCGAGAAGACTGCTTATGTAGGGTAAGAATATCATCCTGAAGAGTATTCCCTTCTTTAATCTCAAAAAAAATAGATTTATTTTTGGTTGTCAATAGCCCATATCCTTGGGTTTCATTAAGTATATACTGCAATACGACCTGCTTATCAGAGATATATTTGGTTGTAAATAGTTGATATGGTAATACTGCTATTTTCTTTTTATTAGTAGCATATTTTGGGTATGTGTGAGATATTGAATCTACAAATTGTTTATATACTTGTTTATTTTTATATATCTGATCTTTTATCGATTGAATACTATCTTCTGATTGATTTCTTATAGTATTCAACTTATTTTTAGACAAGTATATTTTTTTCTTTAAGGTAAATTCTCGTTTAGCTATCGCTATTGGTAGTTCTGCATTTTCTTTGGCTTGCTCATTGGTGATGTCTTCTAATAATAACAGAGCCTTGTTTTTTTCCATAAAGTAATAAGCTTGCTCGGGGTTTTCTAATAAATAACATGTTTCTACAGCTTTCATATATAAAGATGCTCCTTGTTCTCTCCAAAACAACTTAGATTTATACTCTGTACTTTCAAAACGAATAATATCTACTAATTGATCTGCTAGTTTAAACGTTTTTAAAGCCTGTATAAGATGATTTTTGTCTTGATCATAATGATAGTACTGCACCCAACCATTAGCTTTCTGAATTAAATGATGTAAGAGGTAGTATTTGTTGGCTGCTACTTCTAATTCTTCTTTAATAATCAAATCATCATATCTAAACTCTTGATAATTAGAAACAGAGTAATTTATTGCTTTTTGGTATTCTTGTAATCCTTTAATAAATTCTTGTTGTTCTATATATAAATCTCCTAGATTATCATAAGAAGGTGTAAAATCTGGGTTATACAAAATAGCTTTTTGTAAATATGATAGCGCCTCGTTAGTATTATTTGAATTTAAAAACGATAACCCAATACTATTATAGACTTTACCTAAGTTAACAGAATCTTTATCAGATAGTCCTTGTATTACTTTCTGAAAAAAAGAAGTGGCTTCTCTATGTTTATTGATTTTCAATAGTCGATTCCCTTCAATCTGATACATCCGATTTCTATATCTTTTTAAGACTGATGTATGAATAGAAGATATACTTAATACTGAATCTATTTTTTGAATATTATTCTTGATTTTATTAGAATTTTTCTTGTACCCCATTAACGAATACACTTCTATTTGACCAAAATATCCTTCTATTAATCCAGTTTTATATAAAGTGTCGTTTTTAGCTAATAAAATAGAAGTGTTAAAACAGTATAGTCCCTTATGATAATCTCCAATTTGATTATATAGATCTCCTAATTCTGCATATATACTAATTTTTTTACTCGTATTAGACACATAGTCTAGTGCTTTATCATAGGTGTCAATAGCTTGAAATAGGCTATTATCTATAGAGTAGAAATATCCTAAGTTAGAAAATGTTTTAGCAATAGATTTATGACTGATATCTTTACTCTCACTTTTAAGAATGGCTGCTTTTTTTGTGTATTCAATCGCTTTTTTGGTTAGTTCATTATGTCTGTTATTTATCCATCTGATATAATACCATTTGCCATACTCGTGATAACAATCTGCCAATTTTTCTTTAGATAATTTATGAGAGTAAATCTTTAAAAAAGAGTCTAATTGATTTTCTTTTAGGGTAGTCTCAGCTTTAGATTTTAGAATTTCTTTGAATTCTATATCAGTTTGGGCACTGCATAATTGTGTGAATACGCTAATAATATAACAAAAAGTAAGTAGTTGATAATTCATACTATCAAAAATAGGAATTATCAACTACTTCTCGTACTGTAAGGATGTCTGTTTAAAACGCTACCGGAATATTTGTACTATTATAGTGTGTAGGACCAGGACCACTTCCTCCAGAATTGATCATATGTCTAACAATTGCTTTTCCATCATTAATAACGCCGTCTAGGCCTCTTACGATATAACCAGAGCTTAATGTTCTATTTTTTATTGCTAATGGAGTTCCAGAAGTTTGTCTAGACAGTTGAGCGGCACGTGCAGTAACCTCTGCTGCTGCAAAAGAAGTTCCTTGTACTGAAACATTAAACCCATCTCTAGGTTTTGTGGTATATGATAAGTTAATAGTATGCTCGTTATAAGAAGCTAAGGCATCAACACTAGAATTTCCATAGTTAGAACCATCAGCTTTTAATATACCACTTATGTATGGACTGCCATAGATTGGAGATGCAAAAAAATCTCCTTTTATATACCCGCCAACCGTTAGTATATTAGCAGAATCATATCCAGATGGAAAATGTTCATTTCCCGAAACATCGGTATCGACTCCATGATTACCAGCAGAAGAAACTAGTAGTAATCTATCACTAGCACTATCCACAATATTTTTAAAAATATCTTGATCAGTTATTCCATAAAACCCAAAACTAGTATTAACGATAAAATTATCTTGTTTTTTAGCAAGATAATTGATGCCACAAACATTTGACCAATATGATCCTACACCATTTTGATCAAAAGTTTTTACCGCCATTATGGAATACGCAATATTATATAGATCGAGTTGATTAGTAATTATTTTGGTTACTACAGTACCATGTCCTTGATCATCTTTTGGATCATTATCATGATTCACAAAATCCCATCCAGAAATTTCATCCTGACAATTGCTGGTATTACTACTATTGTATAGAAAACGATCAGGAAAAAAGTCATAATCGACACCAGTATCCAAAATTGCAATATTTATAAAATCACCAGAAGTATTTAATCTAACCTTGTCCGATAATTTTGAAGAAAAAATACCTTGGAAAGAATATGCTTTATTTTTAAAATAAAAATTATAATCTGCTTCGACTACACCACTAGGTTCTCCTTTATTTATATTAGCAACCAATCCATCATCTCCTTCAATTTCAACAAATTTTGGTAATGCTGTTATCTTCCATAGTTCTATATCATCGTTATCGCAATCACATTTTTTGACATCATTGATGGTAAATTTGTATCTATTTTCATACAATTCTCTCAGATCTTCTTTAACAATGTCTGTTTGTTTTTTCTCAATAGCTGCTATTTCTTTTATTCGTTGATGATTAAACTGGATTACTATTTCATCCTTGATAATCTCTGGAATAGGCACATTTTTCTTATTTTTCGCACTATTTTGATGTGTCTCTTTTTCTATAAAATTTCCTTCATCCATAGTGCATCCCCATGCTCCTATAAGACATAATCCAATAATTAATAGTATACTTTTTTTCATGTTTTTAAAATTTTAATATATCAAAGTACATTTTTCCCCTAATTACTTCGAGATACTTATGGTTTATAAATATTTACCAACAAGAGCATAAAATAAATAAAATGTTACCCATCAATATTATTTTTATTTTTATTTTTTCAATAAGCTTTTAACAAATAAGGCTTTTAACTTTATATAAATCTCAAAATTATATCTAATTTTGTATCGTTTCAATATCAACAAGCTACCTATAACATCTTGAAAATCTATCACAACTTAACCAATTATAGTACTACATGAGCCCTCAGAAGTATGACAATTACTTATTAAAAAGTCTTATTAATGGCAATGAGGCAGGAATTAAAGAGATTTATAAAAAAGTATATCCAAAAGTGTATACATATGTATGTTCTCATGATGGTACAGAACATGATGCCAAAGATATTATGCAAAAAGCTCTACTACAATTATCAGTTAGAGCACAAAAACAAGAGTTTGTAATTACCTCTAGTTTTGAAGGGTATTTTTTTACCACATGTAAAAATGCATGGAGACGAGAAATAAAAATCCGTAAATCTAGGGTAACAAATCCCGTAGTTATTGATCTAATACAAGAAGAACGAGACATTGCATTAGCAGCGTATGAGCAAGATAAATGGGAATTGTTTCAACAAAAATTAGAGGAAGTATCTGAAAATTGTAGAAAAGTATTGCAGCTATTTTTTAATAAAATCCCGTATATTAAAATTGCCGATATGCTAGGATACGCTACAGAAAATACTGTACGCCAACGTATTTTTAAATGTAAATCAAAACTTAAAGATGCTATACAATCTGATTCTCGTTATAATGAACTAAAGGAGTTATGAGTAGTTTAGAAAAAGAAATAGAGAAATACCTTAATCAAGAGATGTCTTCTGAGGAAAAAAATATTTTTGAAGAGAAAATAAATAATAGCCCTGAAGCAAAAAAATTGCTGGAGTTATATCAAGAAATGGATATTATTTATAATGATAGTGACTGGGAGACTACTGAGATAACTATTCTAAATGCTAAGACATCACAGTATGAAACTTTCTTGAAGAGTGAAAAAGGAAAGGCAATCACAACTAGTATTCGGCAAGCAGAAAATGAATACTTTACTACGATATCATCTCCTAAGAAAAAATATTTTATCGTATATGCCGGATCAATTGCTGCCATCTTAATTATTGGATTGTTTATTGTTTTTCAGTTAAATAAACCTATCGACAGTAAAAGCTTATATGCCGAATATAAAAATTGGAACGATTTACCATCACTGACAGTAAGAGATGTAAATACTAATCTTGCACAAGCAGAACGGCTATTTAGGGAGAAAAAATATACAAACGCTCTTGAGATATTCAACACATATCATTCTGATACTAATAGTCTAAATCCACAGGTACTACTATATATTGCAATAGCACAATTAGAATTAGATCAGAATAAACTTGCCATAGAAAATTTTAACCGACTTTTAAACAGTGATACATTAGATGCCCCTAAAGCACATTGGTATCTAGCATTGACATATCTAAAGTTAGAAAAGATAGAAGAAGCTAAAAACGAATTACAGATACTTCTAAAGGATTCTTCTAATATTCATACAGCTGCGCAGAAATTGCTTGATGAATTAAAATAGATATATTACTTTACGATCGTTTTTTAACTGTTTTTATTGTAAGCCATCAAAGTCAATAAAGTGTAAGTATTGTATATTTACTAAAAAATTAGGATATATGTCTTCTCAATTCCGTCTGGATCGTGCATATAAAAACGCCAAAACTATCTCTTTTGATGATAGCTCCAAATTTATTTTTTTTAGTGACTGCCATCGAGGAGATAATAGTTTTGCTGATGATTTCGCAAATAATCGAAATATCTATTTTCATGCTTTAAAACATTATTATACAGAGGGGTTTACGTATTGTGAATTAGGTGATGGTGATGAATTATGGGAGAATTTAAGTTTTGAAACTATATTTAGAGCGCATAAGGATATATATGAATTGTTACAACTATTTCATCAAGAAGATAGACTCAATTTAATTTGGGGTAATCACGATATGGTATATCGAGACCCTAAATATGTAAAGAAGCATTTGAGTTCTTATTTTGATCACAAAACAGATACAGAGATTCCTTTGTTTCCTGGTCTTACTTATCATGAAGCTATTGTGCTACAACATAAGCAAACAAATCAAGAAGTTTTCTTATTACATGGGCATCAGGCAGATTTTATGAATTATATTGGATGGCGAGTAAATCGATTTCTTGTCAGAGTTTTATGGAAACCTCTTCAAGTTGTTGGGATAGCAGATCCTACAAGCCCTGCAAAAAATTATAAAGAAACAATACGTATAGAACGTAGAATTAAAAAATGGATCGCTAACAATACTAATTTAGTTACTATTATTGGTCACACACATCGACCTCGATTTCCTGAAGCAGGAGAATTAGCCTTGTTTAATGATGGGAGTTGTGTGCATCCGAGATCTATCACAGGGATAGAAATAGAAAATGGTCATATTACTTTAATCAAATGGCAAATCGCTACTACCGAAGACGGTACATTAAAAATCATAAGAGTCCCTCTAGAAGGACCACAGCTATTAACTGAATTTATTACAGAATAAATAATTCTTGATAAAAAACATATCAGTATTTAATTAATATAATTTCTAAACTATATGGAGTCTATTCCCCAATTAAATATTGGTTTTTATACTAAAAAAAAGCCTTACAGTTAAGAAGTTATACTTCTTAACTGTAAGGCTTAATGATACTATCATCTGTATATTATTCTATATTTAGTACTTCTTCTATCTGGGGTGCATATTTTTTAATAGTCATTTCTACACCGGATTTAAGTGTCATTTGATTTACACTACACCCTACGCAAGCTCCTTCTAACTGGACCTTAACTATTTTATCATCCTCTATAGAAATCAAAGAAATATTCCCTCCATCACTTTCCAAAAATGGCCTTATCTCGTCTAACGCCTTTTCTACATTAATTTTTAATTCTTCAGAAGTCATTTTTTATTTTTTTACGGCAGAACATCCTGCCATTGTTGTTATTTTAATTGCCTCAGTTGGCGGTAAATTATCATTTCTATTGACTACTTCTTGAACTACATTTCTGGTTAGCTCTTCAAATGCTTGTTCTATAGGTGTAGCTACTTGTAGTGCCGCGGGTCTACCTACATCTCCCGCCTCGCGTATACTCTGCACTAGTGGAATTTCTCCTAAAAATGGAATATCAAGATCTTCTGCAAGATACTTAGCTCCTTCTTTACCAAAGATATAATATTTATTATCAGGAAGCTCTGCTGGTGTAAAATATGCCATATTTTCTACAACTCCTAATACTGGTACATTAATACTGTCTTGCTGGAACATTGCTACTCCTTTTCTAGCATCTGCTAATGCTACATTCTGCGGAGTACTTACGACTACTGCTCCCGTAATAGGCAATGATTGCATTATAGATAAATGAATATCTCCCGTTCCCGGAGGTAGATCGATTAGCATAAAATCCAATTCTCCCCATGCAGCATCAAAAATCATTTGATTCAATGCTTTTGCTGCCATTGGTCCTCTCCAGACTACTGCTTGATTGGGTTGTGTAAAAAACCCTATTGATAGAACCTTAACTCCATAATTTTCTACAGGCTTCATTTTAGATTTCCCATCTTCTTTAACGGATAAAGGACGTTCTCTTTCTACATCAAACATAATAGGAATTGATGGACCATAAATATCAGCATCTAATACCCCTACTTTAAATCCCATTTTAGCAAGTGTTACTGCTAAATTAGAGGTTACCGTAGATTTACCAACTCCTCCTTTACCAGAAGCTACAGCTATAATATTGCTAATCCCAGGGATTTGTTTCCCTTTAATCTCATTCTTTTCGGGTTGAGCTGTAGGAGCTTCAACTTTGATATTCACTTTTATTTTTGCCTTTTCATATACTTTTTCATGAATCACCTTCATAATATCCACTTCAGCACGTTTGCGAATATGTAATGCAGGAGTAGTTAATACTAAATCTACAATAACTTCATCTCCAAAAGTAATTATATTCTTTACTGCACCGCTTTCAACCATATTTTTACCTTCTCCTGCAACAGTAATAGTTTCTAATGCTTTTAGTATATCTGATTTCTCTAACTTCATAAATAGTATTTCTTTTTCTAACTAGCTTATCAATATAAATTGATTAGTATCGCAAAGATAAGCTGAATAATTAAGATTATAAAAACTATAAATTGAAATGATTTATAGTAGTATCGCTATTGATTATGTCCTAATATTTGTAAATTTTTGAAAAATTTACAAATATGATTGAAAGATCTTCAGAAATAACAAGTGAAATTGATGAGTTTTTACTTCTTCTTACTCAACCTCATATTTTTTCAAACACTAATATAAAATTGAAAAACGATATCTATATTGGGATAAAATCAAATATCTTAAAAATCAAAATCTTGATGCTCAAAAACTCTGAGGTATACTTAAATCTAAAAGACACCTTTAATACTCATTATTATATATTAATCATGACGATTTCAAATATAATATCACCAAAAGTCTGCAACAAAAGCTTCATTATTTAGACCATAACTTTGATGTAGGATTACAAAAAGAGTAATTACTTTCTGGGCTAGACAAACAGTAAAATCTCAATAATGCATTGAAGGAAAAATCTATTTTCTCTTCTATGATAGAAGGTGCTACCACAACAAGAGTGAAAACTAAAGATATGCTCAGAAAAAATAGAATAGTAATCCAAAAGATAATTTTATTCACCTCATTGTTAAAGCAAGTATATTGCTCTTTTTGATTGGGTCTATTCGTCCATTGGCAGATGGAAATAGAAGGACAGCTTGTGCAATTTTCTATTGGTATTTGCTAAAAAATGAGTATTAGCTCGCAGAACACCTCTCTATTTCAAAAGTCATTATAAAAACGAAAACACAGTATGAAAAAGCACATATTTATACTGAAAATAGATGATATGGATGCTACTTATTTTATTTATTATCAAGTAAAAGTGCTTACTCGAACTTTTGAAGATTTAAAAAAATATGTTGCCAAAAAGAAAAAAGAAGAGGCTAAACTTTCTACATTTTATTCGTTTCCAAATAGTAATGAAAGACAAACTCGGATATTGTTTTGGGTAAAAGAAAATGAAAATCGTCACTTTTCTGTAAAGGAAATTGAGACAATTTTTTCTATTACCAACCAAGCTTCGAGAACAGATTTAGAAGGTCTGGTAAGTTTAAATATTCTGAAAAAAATTAATATTGATAAAAAGACTGCCAACTACTGGAAAGGAGATGCCTAGGATAAAAATTTCTCATAATTCCTTCATAGGATCCCAAAATAATTTCTCAAAATCTATGATTTGATTATCGACTACTTCTACACCTTCATTTTCGAGTAATTGTTGCATTAAATTGGTGCCTTTAAAATGGTGTTTTCCTGTGAGTATCCCTTTTCTGTTTACAACACGATGAGCAGGAACGTCATCACGATTACCACACGCATTCATCGCCCATCCTACCATCCGAGCACTACGTGCAGCGCCTAAATACTTGGCAATAGCTCCATAAGAAGTAACTCTACCATAAGGGATCAACTTGGCTACTTCATATACCTTATCAAAAAAGCTTATATCAGAATCTGACCTCGTATCATTATTATTTACTCCCATGTATATATAATCCTTGCTAAAGTTATTAGTACTAAAATTAACATTAATATCCCCATAAAATAATTAGTATACTTAGTGATGGATGCTGTTTTTTTCTCTATTTTAAGAAAAGAAAATACATAAAAATAGAGTGTTACAAAGGTTCCTGTTGCTGCTGCTATTACAAAAATCATAATATGCAATGCATCATATTCTATTTTACCACTTACACTCATACCTGCTGCAATAGCACAAAAATATGGTATTGGTAATACATTAATTGCAGAAATCATCATCCCTTTGAAGAAGCTTCTGGTTTTATTATGCTTATAGGTTTTTATTTTAGTATTTTTTTGCTTTGCTTTTGCAAAAAAATAGATTGCCATAAAAAAGAAAATAACTGCTCCTGTTCGTAATAATATATTTTTTATATAAGGATTAAAGAAAATATACTTAGCTAAAAGAATTGCTATCAACGCTTGAAACAAGACAACTAATGAAGCGCCTATAGCCACTAGCACACCATTTTTTTTACCTCTTTCTAGGCAGGTTCTAGCTACAGTCATATTGACCAGTCCCGGAGGAATTACTCCGACTAGTGATCCAAAAAATGTAACTAAAAACAACTTTGTGATTTCCAAAATTACTATAGTAATTATACGATTTTAAATTGAATGTATGTTATAGGTTTATTTTTTTCTAAGTATTGTTTTTCATAAAAAGTTTGAATAGCAGTTACAATCTCTGGAGAACCTTCATTATGATATACATTATGATTCGCATAAAGTACTTCATGACCTTCTCCATGCAATAACCCTAGAGTATACCCATGCATAAACTCACTATCAGTCTTAAGGTGTACAATCCCTTCTGATTTTAATACTTTCTTATAACGTTGTAAAAAATCATGATTGGTTAATCTATGTTTAGTACGTTTATATTTAATCTGTGGATCTGGAAAAGTAATCCATATCTCATCAATTTCTTTTTCTTCAAAAATAGCATCAATAAGCTCTATTTGTGTTCTTATAAAACCTACATTATTCATGCCTTCTTCAATAGCAGTTTTAGCACCTCGCCAAAAACGAGCTCCTTTAATATCAATACCTATAAAATTCTTATTAGGATATTGTTCTGCCAAACCTACTGTGTATTCTCCTTTACCACAACCTAATTCTAAAACAATAGGATTTTGATTTTTAAAGAATTTATCATTCCACTTTCCTTTATACCCTAATGTATTATTAAGTACCTCATCACGAGTAGGTTCTATCACATTCTGAAAAGTCTTATTCTCATTAAAGCGCTTCAATTTATTCTTACTCCCCACAGATTTTCTTGTTTCATTAATTTTCTACCTTATGAAGCTTAAAAGCTATAAACCAAAGTTCTATATTTATAACCAGATAAGCACTCATAATCTTCTTATTTCTTATCAAAAAGGGCAATTTCCCACAACAAAATAAATAACTTATAAGAGTATTCTTATTTCACAAGAATACCTAAAGATAATTTTTTGGTAAAATTAAGGAAATATATGCACAAGAAAATAGAATTACTTTTATTATTATGAATCAGATTGTTATTCATAATATAACAAATAAAAACTAGAACATTTGAACAAGAAAGTACTTGTAGCCCCTCTTAACTGGGGATTAGGTCATGCAACGCGATGTATCCCTATCATTAATGCATTAATAGAGGAGGGTATAGAGCCTGTTATTGCCTCTGATGGTGTTGCTTTATCATTATTAAAAAAGGAATTTCCTTCGTTACAGACAAAAGAACTTCCTTCTTATAATATTGAGTATTCTAAAAAAGCTAGCAATTTTAAATTAAAAATGCTGTTAAATAGCCCAAAAATTGCTCATGCAATTACTGCTGAAAAAAAGGCTATAAAGAAGATTTTAGGAGAAGATAATTATTGTGGCATCATATCTGACAATAGAATGGGAGTACGACATAAGAGCATACCTTCTGTTTTCATTACTCATCAGCTTACTGTACTTAGTGGAAAAACAACCTCCATCAGTACAAAACTACATAATAAGTATATCAAAAAATTTGATGTATGTTGGGTACCAGATATGGCAGATGACCCTAATCTTAGTGGAGAGTTAGGTCATCCTAAAAAAAATAACATTCCCGTAACATATCTTGGTCCACTTAGTAGATTCGAATATCAAGTCGTCCCTAAGCGATATGAAATTATGGTATTACTTTCTGGTCCAGAACCTCAACGTACCTTATTAGAAGAAAAATTATTTCAAGAATTTGAGCAAAGTGATAAAAAAATTGTTTTTGTACGTGGACTTATTGAGGAGACTCAAAAAACGTATGTAAAAAACAATATTACAGTTCATAATTACCTTACTGGAAAGGATCTAGAAAATACTATTAACAGTAGTAATTTGGTCATTTCTAGATCTGGATACACAACAGTAATGGATCTTGCTAAACTGAAGAAGAAAGCATTTTTTATCCCTACTCCAGGGCAGTTTGAACAAGAATACTTGGCTGAACGTTTAACCGTAAATAAACTAGTTCCTAGTTGTAACCAAAATGATTTTACTTTAAAGAAACTAAGAGACCTTAATGCATATCGAGGACTAAGTAGTTTTAGTACCGATATCGACTACAGGGAACTTTTTCACTTTTTCCAAAGTAAATGAGAACTCACTACCTACGCGGTAGTCACTCTCTACATAGATCCGCTCATGGTGCGCTTCGATAATATGCTTTACAATCGCTAGCCCCAAGCCAGATCCACCTTCTTTACGCGACCCACTCTTATTTATGCGATAAAATCGTTCGAATAACCGTGGTATATGAGCTTGTGCAATACCCTCTCCATTATCTGTAACTCTAATGATTGTTTTATTACGAATCAGATCTTCGATACTTACCTCGGTAGTACCATCTTCTTTTCCGTATTTTATAGAATTTACAACTAAATTAGAGAGCACCTGCTGTATCCGCTCTTTATCTGCATGGACTAGTATGGGCTCTGTATAATTCATATCAAATGTAAGTGCTATATTTTTTTCTGATGCTTTCATTTCATAAAGATCAAATACACTTTGTACCAATTCTACAATATCAAAATTAGTATAGCTAAGATTAAGATCACCAGCCTCTAACTTAGTGATCATATCCAAATCATTTACAATATAAATTAAGCGTTCAACTCCTTTATTTGCTCGATTTAAGTACTTCTCTAAAATCACTGGGTCTTTCATCGCTCCATCCAAAAGAGTAAGAACATACCCCTGAACAGTAAATAAAGGTGTTTTAAGCTCGTGAGAAACATTACCCATAAATTCTTTACGATAATTCTCTCTAACTTTTAACGTTTCTATTTCTGTTTTTCTTTGTTGTGCAAATTTCTCAACCTCTTTAATAAGAGTTTTCATATCTGTAGTAACTGGATTACCTCCAATGGCATCAACGCCTAACATTTCGATGTCATCATAGATCTTTCGAACTCTACGATAAATAAATTTTTCAACTCTATATTGAACGATTAAAAAACAGACTATGTAACAGATTAATCCAAACCCTACTATTAATAGCAGGTTAAGGAGGGTGTGCATGTACAAAAAAACGCTCAATGTGAGCGTTAGTAATATCGTAATATATAAAGACGAAAGATATGCAAATCTATAGGACTTTTTAAAATTTTCTGCCATTAAACCACGAACTTATATCCTACACCTTTAATAGTTTTAAAACTATCATCGCCGATTTTTTCTCTTAATTTTCTAATATGTACATCAATAGTACGACCTCCAACTATAACTTCATTACCCCATACTTTATCAAGAATATCTTCTCGTTTAAAGACTTTACCGGGCTTAGAAGTTAATAAAGATAATAATTCAAATTCTTTTCTAGGCAATACGATTTCTTTTTTGTCTTTAAGAATTTTATACTCATCTCTATTAATAACCAGATTACCAATCTTAACAACATTTTCTGAGGACTCTTCTTCTTTTATCCTTCTTAATAATGCTTTCACTTTACTAACCAAAACTTTAGGTCGAATAGGTTTAGTGATATAATCATCTGCTCCTGCGTCAAAGCCTGCTACCTGAGAATAATCTTCTCCACGAGCAGTAAGAAAAGTTATAATTGTATTCTGTAAATCAGGTAATTTACGTATTTGTTCACAAGCTTCAATACCATCCATTTCTGGCATCATCACATCTAAAATAATTAGATGTGGTTTTCTTTTTTTAGCGACTTTTACAGCTTCAACACCATTCTCGGCAGTAACAACAGTATATCCTTCTGCTGTAAGGTTATAGCCTACAATCTCCAAAATATCTGGCTCATCGTCTACCAATAAAATTATAATCTCTTTTTTATTCATCTTTGTATTGAATTATATCAATGTGAGGTAAATATACTATGTAAAAATGAAGTTTTCATATCCTCTATACTAGGAAACAAGAAACTAACATAAAAATTTAGTAAATATAACATTTACTTAACGTTTTGAGTTTTCTAGAATCAATTCTGATGATCTCTATAGATGATTAGCAAATTCATTGTCGCAGTAATCAAATCCTTTGTTTCCATCAATAAGCCAAAATACAGTGTAGTATTTTTAGGACTACTCTCTTCTGTTCTTGTTCTGGCAACTTGTCTATTAATTTTATCATTGACAATAGTAAATAACTCTTGTTTCTCATGTATAATAGCATCAAGAGTGCTAAACTCTCTGTCATCAAAAACAGTTTTAATAGTAGTAAAAAAGTCATTTAAATGTTCCTCTATTTCTTTAAGATCTTTAATTTGATTAAACCTAAGTTTCTTATGATTATTATTCACATGTTTATGACTTACTTTAGCGATATACTCCAGAGATTGAGTAATATCTTCAAGATATCCTAAGATAGAAATATAGAAATTACTCGCTCCTACACTAGCATCATCTAAATTCTTAATAAAATAAAATATACTATCTCTCAGTTCTTCTACTTCGGTTTCTAATTTAGCAATTCCTTTTCTACTCTTTTTCAGAGCATTCAGATCATATTTTGCTAAACTACTTACTGTACTTGTATAAATTTTATTTCCTCTAGATACAAAGGATTTAATATTATCTGAGCTTTCTTCTATTACTCCATTTATAGAACTACTCTCTGATTTTTTAAGTCTATCTTCAGCTCTTTCAGCTCTGGCTTTATTTCGATACTTAATTGTATTCCTAACTAACAATAATACTGCTACTAACAATAAAACCACCGTCATGATAGGTTGATGTAGATTGATCAAAAATGCAATTATCGCAGCTGCAACAAACGCACTTATTGCTGTAAAAAACCAACCTCCAATTACATTAAGTACACCTGCTACACGATATACAGCACTCTCACTCCCCCAAGCTCTATCTGCTAAAGAAGTACCCATAGCTACCATAAAGGTTACATATGTTGTAGAAAGTGGTAATTTCATAGAAGTTGCTATAGATATCAAAATCCCCGCTACCATTAAATTAACCGCAGCTCTTACTGTATCAAATGCAGGTAAATCTTCTTTTTTAGTAACAACCATTGTATTAGAAATATCTAATTTTTGATCAAATTGCTTATCCGACCAGGTTTTAAATGATTTAGGAGTAATTAACGAAATAGATTCAGAAAGAAATATTGTTCCTCGCACAATTCCTCTTGACAAAAAATTAGGTTTAAATCTTTCATTACCATCTCCTTGTCTAGATAAATCAATAGATGTTTTCACTACTTCTTTAGCCTTAGCAGAAAACCATAAGGTCAATACCATAATAATACCTGCTGCCAATAATAAATATGTAGGTGTAGCTACTTTAGAATCCAAAACATTCATCGTAAAAGAATCTGCTGCGATCCCAGATACCGACCAAGCTTCATATGATTGCCATGCTGCTATAGGAACACCGATAAAGTTTACCAAATCATTACCTGCAAAAGCTAGTGCTAAAGCAAATGTTCCAACAATGATGATGATTTTATAAATACTTGTTTTAAACACCTGCATAATAAGATATGAAAGTATTGATAAGACCATAAAACCAGCAAATACAATCAATAATACATTAGTCTCTAAAAATCCTCTTAATGTTAAAGCAACAGTTCCTGTAGTTCCATCAATCTTAAATAGATCTTTTTTAGCTTTTACAAGTTCTTTTATGGTTTCATATGAAGCATTAAAATAAGTATTTGCCCAATCCAATAAACCTTCTGCTCCTCCATCATATACAACATCTACAATCGATTTTGCATAATTTGTTCCTTTAATACCTTTTATAAATATAAAGTAAAGTATCGCTGTTAAAGCAACTCCTCCAAACAAGGCTCCAACCCATTTTGCTTTCTTTTCAAAATTAAAAGATAATAATAACCTAGATATATACTGAACAATTGCTCCTACAGAAAATGCAACAATAACCGAAAGTAGAATACCTACTATAATTTCCCCTGCCTTCTTTGTATTAATATAACTTCCTAAATCTGCTACAGAAAGTGATGAATCTGCTGAAATCTTAAGCAATGCGACACATACCGCAGCACCAAGTAATTCAAAAACAATGGATACTGTAGTAGAGGTAGGCATCCCTAATGTATTAAAAAAATCAAGAAGTAGTATATCTGTTATCATAACCGCCATAAAGATGATCATGATCTCATCAAAATAAAACTCCCCGGGAACAAAGATTCCTTTACGAGCAACCTCCATTAATCCACTAGAAAAAATAGCTCCTGCAGCAATCCCAATACTTGCAACTATCATAATAGTCTTAAAAGATATCGCTTTAGAACCTATTGCAGAATTCAGAAAATTAACTGCATCATTACTAACCCCAACAATAAGGTCTGCAATGGCTAACGCTGCTAATGCAACAATCATCAATATGTAAATATCACTCATATATATGGTAGGTAATTATTGACCACAAAAATGTTATTAAAATTCAAGTCATATGTTATTGAAACGTTATCATTTCAAGACTAATCTATTCTTACCAATCTATCATATATCCTCATACATCAACATACCTCTACTAAACAAGTAAGCTCAGAGTTTCTACTATAACCAAGAAGTTCATCAACTAGTTCAAAAAAACAAAAAACATAACAAAGTACTTAAAATCAAGTAATTAAACATTTAAATATTATAAAAAAAACTATCACAAACTTCATCTTTAATGCTATATATTTAAAAATATGTCTCTAAAAAATTAGAATTCAAAAAACCAATGTTAATAAAATTAAACCACGTAAATCACTAAAAATCAATTAATTATAGTTTTAATGTTAATTTAATGTTACCTCATTGTTGTTTAAAAGTAAAATTAATGTTACCTTTGTAATATAATTATTAAGAAACCCGAAAAAACAATCACCATTATGAGAAAATTATTAATCGTAACAGCATTGTTGTTTTCAGTAACTATTTTTGCTCAGGAAGTAAAACCTACTTTTGAGAAAGAAGGAAACCTTATTAAAGGTACATATTATTTCGAAGATGGAACGGTAAGACAACAAGGTTTCTACAACAAAGAAGGAATACTTCATGGAGAGTGGAAATCTTACGATGCTACAGGAAAGAAAATTGCCATGGGGCAATACAACAAAGGAGTAAAAACAGGAAAATGGTTTTTCTGGACAGCAGATAAGTTATCAGAAGTAAATTATGATAACAATCAAATTGCTGATGTAACTACTTGGTCTGGAAAAGACAATGTAGTAATGAATTATAAAAATTAATTTTTATACAGTAAATATTTCAAAAGAAATACCAAAAACACAGAAGCCTAGTCAATTGACTAGGCTTCTGTGTTTTTGGTATTTACTAAACAATAATTTCTTAACGAAATCATAAGTTAAAATAAAAAAAAATCCCATAAAACCTATTCACAAAGAAATAATACTTTAATGAAACGTTAACAAAAAGTAAAATGAAATACTCAACTTAACTTTTTAATAACAATTAAAATACTATTTAAAAACACTGAAAAATGTACTATATAAAATAGTAGATTTAAGATAAGAACAACTAAACTACTAGTAAACAATAACTTAAATTAATTAGACACAATATTTCTCTAATAAAACTAAATGGTTTTTATTTTGGACCAACATTTTTCCTAGCACAATCCCTTAAACTAATCATAACAATAAGGTAAAGTTTTTTACTGCAAAACCGTATTTATTTGTAGCGGATTTTGAAAACACGTAATGAAAAACACATTTACCCTAATAGCACTACTTTTTGTAAGTGTTATTTTTGCACAAGAAACCGGAACTATAGCCGGTAAATTATTAGATAAAGAATCTAATAATCAACCTTTACCCTTTGCCAATGTACTTGTAAAAGGATCTACAAAAGGATCATCGACTGATTTTGATGGATTATATGAGATCTCAGGAATTGCTCCTGGTACATATACATTAGAATTTAGTTTTACAGGATATCAAACAGTAGAAGTACCTAACGTAGTAGTAGAAGCAGATAAAGTAGCAGTGGTAAATGCCACTATGGGAGCTACTGCTGCTGCATTAGAGGAAGTAGTTATAAAAGTAATAACAAGTAGAGAACGGGAAGAAGCATTATTACTGGAGCAGAAAAATGCAATAGAAATTAAACAGTCAATCGGAGCTCAGGAACTAGCAAGAAAAGGTGTTAGTGATGCGGAAGGAGCTGTTACCAAAGTAGCTGGAATTACAAAAGCTGAAGGAGTAAAAAATGTATTCGTAAGAGGGTTAGGAGATAGGCTTAATTCTACTACATTAAACGGATTACCATTACCATCAGAAGATCCCCTATATAAGAATATCTCTTTAGACTTTTTTAGTTCAGATATCATACAAAGTGTTGGTGTGAATAAAGCTTTTGGATCTAACATATATGGTGATGTTGCAGGAGCAAACATAGATGTTGTTTCTAAAGAACATATCGGAAAGAGAAAAATTAAGATAGACATTTCTACTGGCATTAACACATTAACAGTTGGTAAAAAGAATTTCCTTACTGTAAATGGTGCTAACTCTTTAGGAACTAAAATCGATAATACGATTCCTACAGAAAATTTTAATGTGTACAACTTTGACACCTCTTTTAAACCAGATAGTCAAGACTTACAAACAAATGGAAGTATTAGCATTTCATATGGAAATAGCTTTAATATTAAAGAAGATAATAAATTAAGTACTTTTTTATTAGCTTCGTTTGAGAATGACTATTCTTACAAAAAGGGAGATATTTTTAGAATTACAACAGAAAAGACTAAGTTTAGTAAAGACGTTAAAAATGAAACGTATACTTATAATGTAAAACAAATTTTATTAGGTAACTTAAAATATAAATTTGGAGCAAACAATACTATAAGTTATAATGGTATGGTGATCCATAATAATTCTCAAAATGTATCCGAACAATTTGGGGTTTCTGGAAATGAACAAGGTGATAATGAATCTATTTTTATAAGACGACAACAACAAAACTCTAATAAGTTATTCGTAAATCAGTTATTATCTAAAATTAATCTAACAGAGAAAATTTACTTAGACTTAGGAGGTTCTTATAATATTGTTCGTGGAGATGAACCAGATCGAAGAATTGATTCATATACTTTTAATCCTGATACTAAAATATATTTATTTGATCCTAACGGTCAAGCAAATACACAGCGTTTCTATGGTGATTTAAAAGAAGATGAATATGCTGCAAAATTTATTGCTGGATATAAATTTGGAAACCAAGAAGAAGAAGAAGAAAGTAATCTAGGAGAAATTAAAGTAGGTTACAATTATAGAAATACGGATAGAGATTTTGAAAATATCACCTTTGGATTTGTTCCTCTTAGTATAAATCAAAGAACTGATATTAATCCTAACAATATTGACAATATTCTTAATCAAGGAGCTATCAGAAATGAGCAATTCGAGTTTAGAACTAATAGAGGTAGAAGTAATGCCATAACTGATTTCGAGCCTTATACCTATAATGGGAATAAAGAAATACATTCAGGCTTTTTTGACGGAACCTATACATTTTCACCAAAATTTACTGCTAATGTGGGTGTAAGAGCAGATAAAGTAGATCAATCTATTATATGGGATACTAATATTAGTAGTAGTGATGATCCTAGTAATCGTGGATTAGGAAAAATTGAAGATACTTATTTTTTACCAAGTTTAAATCTAAAATATTCTTTAAACGAAAACAATATCTTTAGACTAGCGGCAAGTCAAACCTATACATTACCTCAGTTTAAAGAATTAGCTCCTTTTAAATATGAAGGGGTAGATTTTAGTGATATTGGTAACCCTAATATGATTGCAGCAGATAATTATAATATTGACCTTAAATGGGAACGCTATTTTAAAGCAGGAGAAATAATTTCTGTAACTGGTTTTTACAAAAACATACAAAATCCAATTAATAAATTTGAAGATACTGTTGGTAACTTAACTTTTGATAATACTGGAGACGAAGCTAATATCTACGGAATAGAGTTAGAGCTTAGAAAAAAACTAGTTAATTTTGATTCTCCAAAATCTTCTAATGAGTTATTTCTTGGTTTTAATGCATCATTTCTTGAAGCAAAACAAAATCTAAAGAAATCTTTAAATTTTACGAATACAACTGATGATCTGGAAGGTGCATCCCCTGTCTTAATCAATACTGATCTTACATATACCACTACAGGAGAAAAAGTAAAAACAACTTCATCTTTAGTATTTAGCTATTTTAGTGAACGAGTATTCAGTTTAGGAGTACAAGGAAATCAAAACACTTTTGAATCTGCAATACCAACGCTTGATTTTGTATCAAAAATAGGTCTAGGTAAGAAAACAACGATAAAGTTTTCTGCTAAAAACCTTTTAGACCCTACCTATAAATTGACTAAAGAAACAGTTTCTGGAGAAAAAGTAACTGTAACAAGTTTCAAAAAAGGATTAAATATCTCTATAGGAATGTCATACGCATTCTAAAAAAAATAGTTTTTATTTAGATAAAAGGCTATCCAAAAGCGGGTAGCCTTTTATCATTTATATACTGTTATAAAAAATAAAACAAGATTAGTTTGTTCTATTTTAATTCTCCTAATTACATTCCTATAATTTTCAATAACATAAATTAAAAGACACTTCAAACAACTGATAGTCTAACTTAACAAGCTATTACTGTGTTAACAAAAACATAACAATTACTTCTAACAGTTAACGAATGCTTAATCTTTAATTAAGGTAATACCTCAACAAAAGTGTTTTATTTGCTTAACAATAACTTACTGAAAACAAAATAAATTAAGACGATGAAAAAAATAGTTTTTACAGCTTTAACAATAGCATCAATTGCTTTTACAGGATGTTCTGGGGATGATGATGTTGCACTTAATCCAAACGGTGGAGGAGACAACAACGGAGGAGGAACTAAAGGTGATGGAATCATTACATCTGTTAGTGATGAAGATTTTAAGCCTAGTGATTTAAAAGGAGATGTAACTGGTAATATTAAATTAGTTGCTGGAACTAAATATAAACTAACTGGACCATTAAAAATAAAAAAAGGAGCTACCTTAGAAATAGAAGCAGGAACTAAAATCGAAGCTAGTGCTGGAGGTTCTGACGTTTTTATTGCTGTAGAAAGAGATGCAAAAATAGAAGCTAATGGTACTGCTGCTGCTCCTATAGTATTTACTTCTGCTGCTGCAAATCCAAGATCTGGTGACTGGGGAGGTATCGTAATCGCTGGAAAAGCTCCTGCTAATGTTGGAGTAGATGTACAAACAGAAGTTGCTGGATTAAAGTATGGAGGTACAGAAAGTGCTGATAATTCTGGTACTTTATCATATGTAGTTGCTGAGTATACAGGTGCTAGAATCGATGGTACTCAAGAATTTAATGGTATTTCGCTTTTCGGTGTAGGTTCTGGAACAACGATTAATAATATCGTTGTTAAAAATGGTGATGATGACGGAATTGAATTCTTCGGAGGTACTGTAAACGTAACTAATATTATGATCATTAACGCTAAGGATGATATGTTTGATTATACATCTGGATGGGTAGGAACTGCTGATAACATACTATTAATAAGAGAAAAAGAATTTACTGCGGTAACTAAAGACCCTCGTGGTATAGAGGGAGATGGTAATGAAAATAACAATGCTGCTACTCCATTATCTAATCCTACAATCAAGAACATCACTATCATAAATGATGCTCTAAAGACAACAGAAATGTCTGATATGATCAAAATACGTAGAGGAAGTAAAGCAACTATTACTAATGCAGTAATAGCTCTTGGAACTAAAAACAAATCAAGAGCAGATGATTTCATCGATTTAGAAGATAAAAAAGGTAACGCAAATGCTGCTGTAGCAATAACAGTTAGAGGTATCAATATCGATGAAACTGATATTAAAAATGCACCAGGAGCTACAATCACAATAGATGCTACGACAACTGGAGCTGACCTTTCTAAATTCGCATTTAGTAACTATGATTTTACAGTAGTAAATGCTATTTTAAATACTAAAAAATAATTTTAGAATAGTTTTATATTCTTTTATAATAAAAAAGGCTGCCGATTGGTAGCCTTTTTTATTTTCAGTTACTTTAATCTTCACTCTCCTTGGTTTTGGTCAAAATCATCATCAAGTTCTTCACTAATATTTCTACCGTTGTTTAAACGGCGTTCTACAGATAGATTATATTGCTCTGTAAGTGTATTAAGGTTTCCTATATATGTTTCAAACTGCTCTATCCCCTTAGTTTTGGCATTAATAAAAATCCAGTCAAACAATTCTCTATAGGCATCTTGGGTATACCCTCGCAAGTCTCTTAAATTTAATTTTGTTTGCTCTCGTTGCTGCTCCTTTACTCTTTCTTTAAACATAATATCAAAATTAGTATGAGCTTCTTTCATCTCCAGAAATGATTGACGCTGCCCTAAGTTTTCTACTGTAGTAAGTAAAATATCATCTCCTTCTATTTCTTCGATAATCTCATCCATTATTCCTCCTTGTTGGTTATATGCCATATCATAGATTGCTTTTCCGTGTTTACTGATCACTCTATAAATACGACTAGCTCTATTACGATCTTCCTCCTTACGGGCAAAATCAGCAATAAGCTTTATACTTCTTTGAAATAGTTTTAAACCATTATCACGATAGCGATCATACATTACCATTTCTGGAGTTAGTAAGCTTCCTCGGTTTTTCTTGTATACTGTTCTAAAATTAGTATACGCTTCTTTTAACTTAGCTGCATACAACTCGAGATCTAAACGCTCCATATCTTGCTCTTCTCCTAATTCGATTACAGTACGGATATATTTAGAAAATTCTCCATTTTTAAATTTTTGTAATTGTGGTAGTACTAATAAAGTATTCATCTATATTTAAATATTTAAATTAATTTATTTAGAATGATTCTACGAGTTATAATTTTACCACGGAAAATCCGTGGCATAATTCTAACCTCAGAATATTGTCTCAGAAAATCCGAGATATGATATAACAGTTATATTATTGCTTAAGAAAACATAGTACTTAATTCTAATAGATTAGCTCCTCTACTGAGATTTCAATAGTACTTTTAGGTTAAATGGATACAATCTCTAATCAATTTCTCGCTCTCATAAACTTACTATATTGCTATTATCGATACAATAATAAGAGCTACCAGTTTCATTTTTTGAAACTGGGAAAAAAATATTTTTTCTTGAGGTAAAACAAAGCGCTCTTCTATTAGTAATAGAAAAGCGCTTTGTTTTAGTGAAATGGAAGTGTATCGCTCTATGTTAAGTAATCGTTATCTATCTTTTTTTACCCGTAACATTTTCTGTTTAAAAGGGATTAACCCATATAAAAATATAAATCAAACTTTTTAAAACCTTTTATGATGAAAAATTTAAAGTATTACATTTTACAATTATTACTGATTTTAGTGTCCTTTAGTTCTTTTTCTAACGCAGAGATAGCAGGAAGAAAAGAAATGGATTATCGTTTATATTCACATATTGATGGTCAAAAAATTGATTTATCAATTATCAAGAAAAATTGTGGAAAAGAAATAAATTCAAGTAGAATTTCAAATATGTATTCAGTAAATATAACTATAGATAAACCATTAGTAGTTGGTAAATTTTACTACATGAATTTTGGTCTTGGTTTTAACTATTATTATTTAAAACACATACGCCAATGGCCTAATGATGGTGACGATTACTACTCTATATTTAGACCAGAAAATGTGGCAAAAATAAAAATAATAAATGATTGCCTTCAAAACTCTAATCCTAGAAAGCTTGATGTAAGAAACTTTATCGTCAATGAAAATGTCAATCAAAATTATTCTAAAGGAACAAAGTTTGACTATGACTTTCAAATCAAAGGAGATTATACCTATGCTACACATGGGTATCATCAAATTGATTTGGTCGTATATTATGATTCTGTTAGTTCTTCTAATGAAATAGGTAGAATTTATTGGAATAGAGAAGATGATGAAAATCTAATTTTTAATTCATATACCACACAAAAAATGTGGGTAACTTCTCTAATTAACTACAATACGAAACCAAGAAAAAAGTTCATATTAGTTGCTAAATATGCAGGAATCACTAAACAGTTTACATATACAATACCAGAAGGGGATAATGATAATGATGGAGTTCTTAATTCACAAGATAACTGCCCCAATGTAGCAGGTCCTGCTTCTAATAACGGGTGTCCTGTTGTTGATACTGGATATGATTTACGACTTAAAGAATCTAATGTAACTGTTATGAGTAACTGTTTTAACTGTAATTCTCAATTAAATTTATTAAATCCAAGATTCGCAGGAGGAATTTTTCCTGTAAACAAACATTTAATGGAATTTACCCAAGGTGGTTCAATTGGTAGTGTAACCATGCACTTTACAATAGAAAACATTGGAACAAGCGCATCTGAACCTGTAGAGGTGAATTTTTATCTTTCTAAAAACTATAATAGTACTCAGGGACTAAAAGCTAAGAAAAAAACAGTGAAAATTCCTAGTATAAAGGCACATAAAAGGTATTCTGTGAGTGCAGATGTAAACTATGATGATTTTCAAACACAACAAGGTAATTATTATATTGTAATTGATGTAGAGCCAGGAAGTAAAGATGCCAATAAAAAGAATAACTTTGTAAATATCCCAACAGCATTAAAATGCAAGTATTGTTCTAAACAAAATCTATATACAAAACATAAAATAGGTAAACCTTACGATGTATCTGTATTCACTATTTCTGGAATGCAAATAGTTAAAAAAACAGTCACTACAAAAGAAGAAGAAAATATGGTAGTCCAAAACTTACCAAAAGGATTTTATATTATAAAAAATGATATAGAAACCTATAAAGTAGCAAAATAATCTAGTCTTCATCAAGACCTAAGTTTTTTACTAATAAAGACCGGAAATCAAAAACATATATTTTTGATTTCTGGTCTTTTACTTTCTAAAAAAATAGTATAAAATCAAAGAGACTGTAATTTTTCTTTAACTTGTATAGCTTTATCTCTATACTTACCATTATACAGCATAATTTTCTCTAATATAGTGATCGCATTTTTACACTCTTCCATTTTTATATAAGTAAGTGTTAGATACCATAATGCATCCTCATACAGACCACTATCCTTACGAATATTACTAAACATTACAATAGCTTTTTGTTCTTGATGGGTATGTAAATAACTATTTCCTATACATAACTTCATCTCTTCGGTTAACGATATCGTATCTAAGGTTTCGAAAACAGAAACCACCTTAGTATAATTACCGATAGCATACTCTTCTACTATTGTTTCCCAGTTTTCTTCTGTTTCACTTCGTGTACCTACTGTTATAGGATACGGTGTATAATATGCTGTATATAAATCTTGCATTAAATTTGTTGGTATAAAAGTCTGCCATATCATACCACTTACACCTAATAAGAGTATAACGACTGCTGCAATCTTCCAATACCTATACAGCGACTTTTGTTTTTCTATAATCTCTACATTTTCTTCTTCATAAAACTCTTGTTGTATGCTTTGCAAGTTTTTCTTAAAATCCAACACCCTTTTATCTCGCAGTACATCTTGTAAAATTCGGTGTCGTTCTACTTCTAGTTGTAATTGAGAATTTTTAGTCATTTCTTTTTTAAAAGCTGCATGATCTTCTATAGATAACCGATTTGCTAGAAAATCTTCTATCTTATCAAAGGTTGATAATGACCTATTCATAACTTCTATTCTTTTTTTGTGGAGTATGCACTTTTAATTCTTCGTATATCGGATCACTTTCTATACGTTCCATTAAATGTTTTTTGCATTCAAATTTTTTCTTTCTAGCATAGCCTTCTGAATACCCTGTTTCGGAAGCAATCTGTCGCATACTTTTTTCTTCAAAAACCATAGATAACAATTTTTGACAAGCCTCAGATAATTTTAAAAAATATTTGCGATAGATATGTTCTCGCTCTTTATTTTCTAACATTTCGACAATACCAATATCCAATTCTTCAGAAATATCAAAAATTGTATCAGTAGTATATAATTTACTTTTCTTTTGTAACCTCTTCTTCCATAAATTTTTACAGATAGCAAAAAAATAGGTACGTAATGCCACGTTCAGTTCTAGAGAATCCGACTCTAATTTTTGATATAACACTACCAAAGCATCCTGAAAAACATCTTCTACATCTTCTTTATTACCAGAGCTTTGAAGAATATACCCTCTAATATATTTAAAGTTTTCTTTGTAAAAATCTTTTATAACTGCTGTATCTCCTGTCAATATACCTTGTAAGATTTCTTGATCTTTTATACCCTTCATAGATTAACACACTTATACTATCAGTAATATTACTAAATCATTAAATCTTTTTAAATCTGCATTAAAAAATAACATTTTTAAGTTCTTTATGTTTACTAAACCTTTAGCCAAACCTTAAAACGTATGAAGTCTTTTTTTGTTATAAAAACAAGTATAATAGTACTGTTAATTTTTAGTAATTTTCCCCTGTCTGCACAAGCCTCAAAAGATACTCTTATTGCCTCTGCATATTATAAAAAAGCTGACTCTTTGTTAACTGACAAAAAACTGGATAGCTCTATTGTATATTTTAAAAAAGCTTTAAACATATACCAAACGAATAACTCTTGGAAAAAAGTAGTTTCTTGTTATAATAAAATTGCTAATAACTTAGGGCAGAAATCTCTTTTTGAGGAGTCGTTATTAAATTCAAAAAAAGCTTTAGAAATTTCCTTATCAAAATTTCAAAATGATATTAAAGAAAAAGGGGACGCTTATAATCAAATTGGTACTTATTATTTAAAAACTTTATATTTCTCAAATGCCATCATCAACTTTAAAAAAGCGTTGGAAATTCAAAATAAAACACTTCCAAAAAAACACTCTAGCATAGCTATTACGCTAGATAATTTAGGACTGAGTTATCTAAAAAACGGGAAACTAAATATTGCGCTAGAATATTTTGAAAAAAGTCTAGAAATAAAAAACAACAACAATTCAAATACTACTAATTCACATAACCATATTGCAGGTATTTACTATTCTAAAGGAGAGTTTGAAAAAGCTATTCTTTTTCTACAAGAATCAATTTGTATTGAAAAAAGAGCATTCAGAAATAATAACCCTGCTATAGTTCATCAACATAACAATATTGGAGTTATTTTTTCAAAAAAAGCGCAATATAAAGAAGCTATAAAAAAATTTGAGCAGGCACTAAAAAATCAGCTTTTAATAACAGGAAAAAACAATCACCATGTAGCCTCTTTTTATAATAATCTTGGTGTAGTTTATAAGAATCTAGGTAAATATAATAAAGCAGAAATGTATCACAAAAAAGCACTTACAATTAGAAAAAGAATATTTGGAAAAGATAACCTTAAAACCTCAAGATCTTATAACAATATCGGAGCTATATTTGAAAGAAAACAAGAGTATCAAAAAGCAATTGAATACCAAAAAAAAGCACTAAAAATTATAATCAAAAATCATGGTCAAAATTGCCTTGATGTCGCTAGAAGTTATAATAACTTAGGTAATATATATAGAAAGCTTAAACAATATGATAAAGCTATAGTCTTTATAAAAAAAGGAATGGATATTAAAACAAAAATATTTGGCAAAGACAGTTTTGAAGCTATTAAATCCTATGGAGATATTGCTGATATTTATAAAGATATAAAAGTATATCATAAAGCCCTAGCCTTTGCTCAAAAGTCATTAAATATTAGCTTAACCATATTTGGAAAAAAGAATTATACTACTGCAAAATATTATAATAGTATTGCCAAAATTTATTCTAAAAGTAAAAAAAATGATTCCGCTTTAATAAATTATAAAAAAGCAATAGAAGCAAACCTAAAAAAAGATCAAATTTATAATCCCAACAACAAAATCACTCCTTCACTTTTCTTTAACACACGTATTCTTTTAGCCACTTTAAAAGGAAAAGCTTTTTCTCTTAAAGAAATCTATTTTCTAAAAAACAACACAGACTTTCTTAATAAAAGTATAGTAACATATCAAGAAATAGATTCCTTAACCACTTATATTAGGCAAACTACTCAAGATTATGAAGACAAACTCACTTTTGCAAAAACGGTTAAAGAGATTTATACCGATGCTATAGAAGCCAACTACCTATTATATCAATCCAATAAAAACCCAGAAGCCTTACACCAAGCTTTTTATTATAGCGAAAAAAGCAAAGCTAATACCTTACAAGAACTACTTCAGGAAACTAATGCCAAACAGTTTTCTGGATTACCTGTAGAGACTATAGAATTTGAGCATACCTTAAAAACAGATTACGCATTTTATACCTCACAAATTATTAAAGAGCAATCCAACACCCACATAGATAGTACAAAACTTGTCTTATATGAGAATAAACTATTTGACATTAAAAAATCACAAGATTCCTTACATACAGTTTTAGAAAACACCTATCCTAATTATTACCAATTAAAATACAATACCACTTCTTTATCTGTTGCAGATCTTCAAAAAAAGATCTCAGAAAACACTACACTATTAGAGTTTTTTACCACAGACAGCATAACCTATACCTTTGCAATTACCAAAAACACAATGGCACTTACCAAAACAGATACGCCACAACTAAATCAGAGTATAACACATTTTCATCAAAACATTATTTCTAAAAATATAAAACCTTATAAAACCCTTGCTACACAACTATACAATAGCCTTATACAGCCTATAGCAACCAAAATCAAAGGAGAAGAATTGATCATTATCCCAGATGGTGCTTTATGGCATCTTAATTTTGAACTATTACACACCCAGCAAGAAGCTTCTAACGATCCAAAACGATTTCCTTATCTACTTCGTAAATATGCTATTTCTTATGCCAATTCTGCAAATGTTCTGTTTGCTAATGATCAGAGATCTCAAAACCCAAACATGCTAAAAGAATGTCTTGCATTTTCTTTTTCGGATAGTACACAAACCAAAAACACAAATACTATACGTTTCTCTGAGTTAAGAGATAATTTAGACGATTTACCAGGTACTAGAGAAGAGATTAAAGCTATAGCTGATATCATAGATGGAAAATATTATTTTGGTCCACAAGCAAACGAAAGCAACTTTAAGAAAAATGCAAATCAATATAGTATACTCCACCTTGCACTACATGGAGATGTAGATCATGAGCATCCCGAAAACTCCAAACTATACTTTACCAAAACCAAAGATACAGTACAAGATAATCTATTGTATAGTCATGAGTTATTTGCAATGGATATCCCCGCAGAACTTACTGTACTGAGCGCCTGCAATACAGGTACAGGAAAAATTGCCAAAGGAGAAGGTATCATGAGCTTAGGAAATGCTTTTCAATATGCAGGTACCAAAAGCTTATTGTTAAGCAATTGGGAGATATCAGATCAAACTACTCCAAAGATTATTAAAAATTTTTATACTAATCTAAAAAAAGGTATGAATAAGTCTAAAGCACTACAACAAGCAAAACTAAAATATCTGAATACCGCAAATATCCATAGAACACATCCTTTTTACTGGGGAGGGTTTTATATTATAGGTAGTTCTGCTCCTATTTCCTTTACTACAGATACTACATTATATTGGATTCTTGGTATTGTAGTGTGTTGTATAATTCTGGTTTTAGGAACAATTTTATATAGGAAACAAAAAATCAGATAAGCTACAGTGTCACATTTCATCAAGTTTTTTTAGGATCCTCACAGGTCTTAAAGACCTGTGAGGATTCTAAAAAACTATACCTTTATCTTTTTCCATGCTCCTTTTCTAAACCAAATAATTCCTATAATCGCAATCAATATCTCAGCAAAAGTAATTGCAAGAAATACTCCCATTGCTCCCCAATCGAACACTAAAGCTGCTAGATATGCAAAAGGTAATTGAAATACCCAAAAACAAAAGAAATTGATAATTGTGGGAGTTTTAGTGTCTCCTGCTCCGTTAAAAGATTGTATAACCACCATCCCATAAGCATAGAATACATACCCTGCAGCGATTACACGCAAGCTTAGTGCTCCATAGGTTACAATCATTACCTCATCACTAAAGATTTTGATAATCGCCTCTGCGAACAATAGATATATTATAGATACTACCGCCATAAAAATAGCATTATACTTTCCTGTTTTCCAAACCGATTCTTCAGCACGTTCGGGTTTTGATGCTCCTAGGTTTTGACCTACCAGTGTCGCTGCGGCATTACTCATCCCCCAAGAAGGCATTAGTGTAAACATTAATACTCTAATAGCAATAGTATACCCTGCTAGTACCTCACTACCAAACTCTGCCATGATTCGCATTAAGAATACCCAACTAGAAGTCCCTATAATAAACTGTCCTATCCCCCCCAGAGATACTTTAATTAAATTAAACATAATCCCTGCTCGAAAAACAATATCTCTAAAAGTAACTTTGATTTTACTCCATCCATAAAAAAGAATTAATAACTGAAATATCACAGCACTACCTCTACCAATTGTAGTAGCAATTGCAGCTCCCTGAACTCCAAATGCGGGAACGGGACCAAACCCAAAAATAAAAATTGGATCGAGAATAATATTTAATACATTAGAAAAAATCAATACTCGCATTGCTACTGCTGCATCTCCTGCTCCACGAAATATCGCATTAATTATAAACAGCAACATAATGGTTACATTACCCCCCAGTAATATCTGAGTATATCCATATCCATCTGCTATAAGATCAGGTTCGGCTCCCATAAGCCCTAGAATTTCTTTAGGAAAAACAATCCCTAGTACACTGATAATAATAGCTATTGCTATTCCTACAAAAATTGATTGTATTGCTGTTTGCGAAGCACCTTTAATATCTTGTTCGCCCACTCTACGGGCAACAATTGCAGTAACACCCATACTAAGCCCTATAGCAACAGCATATACTAGTGTAAGAACTGATTCTGTTAGCCCAACTGCTGCTATTGCATTAGCTCCTAGACTAGAAACATAGTATGCATCTACAAGAAAAAACACAGATTCCATCATCATTTCCAGAACCATCGGAACCGAAAGCATAAAAACTGCTCTACGGATACTCCCAGAAGTGAATTCTTGTTCTTTTCCTGTTAATGCAGTTTTAAAATATGAGAATAAACGGGTAAGAGAAAATTTATATTGAGTCATTAGTATAAAATATGAATTATTAAAAATAGATAGGAAATAGACCAAAGAAAAGATCTTTAGCTCTTATAAATGTGTAATATAAATGTTACACAATACGTATATAATTCTTTTATAGCTTCATGATGGAACAAATATGAGATAATATTTTAAATTCACAAAATAAAAACTACGCTAAAACCATAATATATATACTCGATAACTACTACATGTGTGTTTAACAGGTAAGTATGTTTATTTTTGATGGTAATTCTAATTTTAATGTTGTACATTTACTGTCCCAAAATAACTGTATAATATGAAAAAAATCTACTTACTAATTCTATTTATTGGCATTGTTAGCTTCTCCTCTACCTCAGGAGTTCAAGCACAGTCCAATTCTATAAAAAAACAAGACACCAAAGATATAAAGATTGAAGATTTAAGTATTTTTCCTAACCCTGCGAATGGTGATATCTTATATATTACTTCTAATAAAAATTTAACCAAAACAGTTTCTATTTTCACAGTATTAGGCGAGAAAATAATGTTTAAAGTATTGATAGGTAAAGAATTAAACATCTCATCTTTACCACCTGCTGTTTATGTTCTTAGAATTAAAGAAGAAGGAAAAACAGCTACAAGAAAACTTGTAAGAAACTGAAGTATAGATCATAGCATCTAAATCGTTAGATACACGAGATATTATACTTTTAATAAGACCTTATAAAATCATCAGCTAGTTGTAAGACTTGTTTTTTATACCTTTGTTCTATAAACTTTTATAGAACATATCATACTTATGCAATCTGATCTCTTTTTTTCTATTCAAAACGATACCGAATTTGAGCGATCAGCACTATCTGTTTTTAAACACCAGTATATCTATAACACAATTTATCAAAGATTTTGTAATCTTTTAGGAATTACAAAGACCTCGGTAAAATGTATCGATGACATTCCTTATTTACCTATTCAATTTTTTAAACAAGAGAAAATAATAAGCACTACAGAAGAGGTACAAAAAATTTTCACTAGTAGTGGTACCACAGGTAATACAACCAGTAAGCATTATGTTAGTGACCTTACTGTATATGAAAACAGTTTTAGAAAAGGTTTTCAATACTTCTATGGAGATATTACCAATTATATCGTATTAGCATTACTACCCTCTTACTTAGAGAGAGATGGATCTTCTCTCGTATATATGGCAGAAAAACTGATTCTTGATAGTAACAATTCTGAAAGCGGATTTTATCTGCATGATACTAAAAAACTAATCCAAACTCTCAAACAACTTATTTCTAAAGAAAAAAAAGTACTCCTACTAGGAGTATCTTTTGCCTTATTAGACCTTATTGAAGACTATGATATTAAACTGAATGACAGAGTTGTAGTTATGGAAACAGGAGGAATGAAAGGACGTAGAAAAGAAATCATCCGCGAAGAATTACATCAGATTCTTAAAGATGGCTTTAAGATTTCAAAAATTCATAGCGAATATGGGATGACCGAATTGTTATCTCAGGCATATTCTAAAGGAGATGGTATATTTTACTGTCCACCATGGATGAAAGTCTCTATCAGAAACCCTGAAGATGCATTGACTCCATCAGGAGTAAACAAAACTGGAGGAATAAATATCATAGATTTAGCAAATCTAAATTCCTGTTCTTTTCTTGCTACTCAAGATCTAGGAAAAATTAATGATAATGGAAGTTTCGAAATCCTAGGTAGATTTGACCATAGCGATATTAGAGGCTGCAACCTAATGGCTCTATAAATATGACACAAAAGAAATCGGGTTGTTTTTCTTTTTTGGCAATACTAATAGTGTCCTTAATACTCAGTAGTTTTATACAAACCTTTATTCCAATCTCTTTATATACATCGTTTACTATCATAGTACTATTACTTTCATGGGTATTAGGAAAATCTAAATCAGCTAAATTTAATTGGAGTTATATTAGGTACAGTATCTTATTTTTAATACTCATAACAGGATTGCAGTATATACTCGATATGATTCCTTTATCTATAGCACATCAAGAATCTGATATTTCAGAATATATTTATCGCGAAAAAGTTTTAGAAGAAGGCGATTCTATTGTGTTATTACGTCAGGACAGAAAATGGAGTGATAACTATGGTAATACATATAAGGGTAAATTTTCAATTAGAGAGAAAGATTATTTTTCTTCTAAACAAGAATACTTTACTAATGCACATAAACGTAAACAACATTCTTGGGGAGAATTATATAATTATTTAGTAATCTCGGATACTCCAAAATTAGATTTAATCCTTAAAGAGCTTAGCACTATTAAAAATACAAATCAGCTAAACCAGTTAGAGTTTGCAGAAATGGTAGTGACATTCATACAAGATATCCCTTACTCTTTTGTTTTTGAGACAGCTTGCTTATCTCCTTATAAGTATGAAAAATCTATTAGAGTAGTTTTAGAAAAATGTTCTGATTGTTGTATTGGTAGTATTCCTTTTGGAATCCAAAACCCTCTAGGCTTTATGGGAAATCTAAAAGGAGATTGTGACACCAGAACTGTAATTATTTATGCGTTTTTGAGCTATTTTGGATATGATGTAGCGATACTTAACAGTGATTATTACAAGCATTCTATTCTTGGACTCAATATCCCTGCAAAAGGAATATATAAATTACATAACGGAAAACGGTACTACACCTGGGAAACTACAAGTAAACATTTTACAATCGGTACATTACCAAAAAACTTTGATGATATAAGTCATTGGTACATTGTACTTAATAATATCTAATACTATGCAAACTAAATTAATAACTCTTGCTTTTATAGAAATAGCTCTAGCCACTATAATTTCTGTACTTATTCTATTTATTTCTTTTAAAATTTTGCAAAAAATATTTTTGAAAAATATTTCTCTTAGAGAAGATAATATGGCATTTTCTATTTTTGCAGCTGGGATTATCCTTTCTATCGGTATCATACTTGGAGAGATCATTCCTTCTATCACCAACATGATACGATTATCTATGTCTGGAGAAAATGAAATCACATTCGAAAAAATCATACAGTATTCCGGACTCTACTTAGGTATTGGTTTTATCTTTGCTATACTCATTAATACCTCGGTATTTATTCTTTTTTCTGCTTTAACCAAAGGAGTTAATGAATTTAAAGACATCCAACAAAACAATGTCGCTTCTGCTATAATTGTCACTGCTACATTACTATCAATTACTCTAATAGCAAAAGATAGTATTCGTTTATTAATCAGTGCTCTAATTCCATATCCAGAAACTACTAATTTTTTACTATAATTTACTAAAAACTAATATAAATATGTTAAAAATGTAATACTCCTCTTTTTTTCACGACTGAAATATAAGAAATGTAAAAAAGGCACTACATGAAAATATATGTAATCATACCGTTTTTAATATTTATAACTAGTATAACAGCTCAACAGATAGATTATAATATAACTAAGGATTTCGTAGCCGAAGGTTATGATGTTACTGAATACTTTAATAAGAAAGCCGTTAAAGGAAATAATAAATTTGTAGTAACTCATGATAATGTAAAATACAGATTTGCAAATCAAAAAAATTTAGACAAATTTAAATGCAATCCTGATAGCTATATTCCGCAATATGGAGGGTATTGTGCCTACGCTATAGCTGTAAACAATGAAAAAGTAGATATCAACCCCAAAACTTTTGAAATAAGAGATGGTAAACTCTATTTGTTTTATAACTCTTGGGGAGTGAACACATTAAATAAATGGGTACAAGAAGATGCTAAAAAATTAAAAAATATAGCTGATAATAATTGGCAAAAAATTAAAATAAAAAAGTAATACAGTGTTATTGAAGCTGTATGTAATGCTTAGTTTTTTTCAATAATAATTGATTGGTTAGTTAACAAAGCTTGCTATGAGAAATCTCTAGTAGGCTTTGTTTTTTTAGTATCTTTTTCTTTATACTTAGAACAGTACATCTGGTTATCATAGAATATTAAAATCCTCAAAAAACTGTACGTTACTTTCTTCAAAAGAAACAGTATTTACTTTTGCAAATTCGGATCCTATGTTACACCATTCTACTAGAGCATTTAATTGATGATCATCTCCTTCAGCTTCTATATATACATCTCCATTTGGTAGATTTTTTACATACCCATTAATTTTAAGCGTCTTAGCTTTTTCTTGAGTACTTTTTCTATACCAAACTCCCTGAACTTTTCCTGTTATTGTAATATTATAATGTTTTGTCATTGTTTTTAATAAAGTATAAAGATATCAAAATATTCTCTCTAAATAACCGATAAGAACATGATAATTATCATAGCAAATAGTCGTAATATCTTCTAATTTTGATAATATAAAAACACGTAATCATGAAAAAAATTCTTGTTCCCATAGATTTTTCTAACTATTCAGAATATGCATTACAGGCTGCTGCATTATTAGCAAAACAACAAAACTCAGAAATCGTAGTATTACATATGCTAGGATTATCCGAAGCAGTATTAATTAAAAATGAAGCTCAGGAAGCAAGTGAAGCAATGTATTATATGAAACTTGCTGAAAAAAGATTTAACTCTTTTTTAGACAAAGAATATTTAGAAGGAATTACTGTTACACAACTTGTACAGAATTATAAAATATTTAGCGAAATTAATGACCTAGCTCTCAAAAATGATATTGATCTTATTGTGATGGGATCACATGGTACTAGTGGATTACGAGAAGAAGTATTTATAGGATCTAACGCAGAAAAAGTAGTGCGGACTTCTGATATCCCTGTCCTGATCATAAAAAATCCTATGGATAATTTTAGTATCAAGGAAGTAGTATTTGCCTGTGATTTTAAGATTGAGAATATTCGCCCATACCATAATGCTATGCGATTATTCGATACTTTAAATGCCAATGTACATTTGCTTTATATTAATCTGCCAGGAGAAAAATTTAAAAGCTCTGATCAAATGGAAGAAAGTGTAAAAGAATTCCTTTTTAAAGCAGACGCAGGAAATCTAGACATGTATAGTAAGGTAGTGTATTATTGTGATTATAGTGTAGAAAGCGGTATTTTTAATTACAGTAATAAAATAAAAGCTGATATCATTGCAATACCAACTCATGGGCGTCGTGGATTAGCACATTTTTTTAATGTAAGTATAGGAGAAGATATTGCCAATCATGCAAACAAACCTGTACTAACATTCAAAATATAAAAATAGATATGTATCTATTCTAAAATTAAAAAAGGGAAGAAATCGAATTCTGATTTTATTCCCTTTTTTTTAACTCCTATAATTTACCCCTTTAACACCATCAAGACTTGTCTCTAAATCAAATTATTTTTTCTAAAAACATCTTATTCTTTAATTTTCTTAGACATTATTGACTTAGCTAGTAGATTTTATTATGCTAATAATTTCTTCTTTTTGTAATACTCCGGATTGTCTCCATAGCTGCTTCCCTTCTTTAAACAAAATCATTGTTGGAACACCACGAACTTGATATTTTTCGGCTAAAGGTTGATTTTTATCCACATCTATTTTTACAACTTTGATTGTTTCTCCTAATTCATCTTTTACTTTTTTAAGAATAGGTGCCAACATTTTACATGGGCCACACCAATTTGCATAAAAATCTATTAATACAGGGATTTTCGAATCTATAATATCACTAAAATTACTCTTCATTATACTGTTGCTATTTTTTATTACTAAAATAGAATAATGAATTGAAAAATAAAACTACTGTAAGAAATGGTTATATTTTATAAGATATTTGTTTTTTTTATAAGATGTACAATTTTCTTGATTGGAATTTCGATAAAATACGTTCCTGTATATGAAGGGCAAATAATGCAATCATCAAAATAAAACTCTATCGCATCGCCATTGACTACAAAATTGTTTTTATATGCCTTAAAATCTCCTTTTGATAGCTCCCAACAATCATAATATAATTCTCCAGAATTGATGCTTTCTTTTATAATCGTATTTATAGTGGTAAAGAGCACTTCTTCTGAGTTTGCTATAAAAAAATCATTAAAATATATAAAATCTTGTTTTTTAAGATCAAAATTTATACAATCAAACGTATATGTAGTGTATATCATTCCTGAATAATAATTCTCTTTATAAAGTACTACACTAATAAGATCATTTTTTACATTATAAATCTTATAATCAAGACTTCTTTTATCTCTAAATCTATTAATCTTTAATGTGTCACAGAGCAATTCTTTATCTTCGAGGATTTGATTTTCGGTTTTTTCGATGTTTAGATAATTTTCTACAATAAAGTCATTAAATATAGAGTAAGAAGGATTAATTTTCTCATTGAGATAAGGATATTGATAATCCAAAATATACAAATCTTCTTTCTTTAAAAAACTCTTAGAGACGACTAACTCTTGTAATTGAATTTTATCATCCTCAGCCTCTATCAATCGCTGTTTTTTTATTGATTTATTTTTTTTATGATTTAACTCTAGTTTTTTTTCAGAAAAAAATGATATTGCAGTTGCTGTATCCTCTTCTACAATTTGTTTAGTCTCTATTTCTTGTTCATCTAATTCTTTTTGAGGAGACCTTTCTTCCTTACAAGAGGCAAAATGTAGTACGATAAGGATAGTGATTAACGTTTTCATAAATATTATATTAGGTATTAGATACTTTTATTTAATAGCCGTATTTTCTAAAATCAGTTTTAACCGCCCTAGTAGTATTAATTCGGATTTATTTTTTCCAGAAAAAACACCTGCTATAGTATTGGTAGTATCCCATATTGACTCTTTTACGCTATCTGTAAAATAAGTTGTATTTTCTTTATAGTACACTTCGAACTGCTCAAAATATTCCTCAGCATTTAATTCTTCTTCATAATCTAACCAATCAAAAACAATTTCGATTTGATAGATCGCATCTATCCCAAACTCATCTTCTATAAGGCTTGTCTTTGACCATTCTGATTTCACAATTTTTCTTAACAAATTATATTCTGATTTTTGAATTACTTTATCCGCAATTGCAATTGCATAAAATAGCTTACCAAGATTTTGATAAAATTCAATTTCAATATTCTTTTTATCATCCATTGTTAAATAATTTATTTATGATAAATTTAGATAGCAATAATGAGGTTTTTTATGATATATATCAGTTCTGTTAACTAATCAAAATCCTTATTTTTGACAAATGAAAGTTTTCGAAAAAGACAATAATATTTTCAAATTACTTTCTGAAGCTATTTCAGAAGGAATCATTGTAGTTAATGAGGATCAAGTCATCGTTGCAACTAATGGATCTGCTAATCAAATTTTTGGTTATAACACAGATGAATTGATCGGAAAACACCTTAATATATTGATTCCTAAAAAACATCATCACAATCATCATCATCATTTTGAAGGTTTTGTAAGTCATAGTGAAAAACGAAATATGGGTAAAGGCCGAGATCTTTTTGGAGTACGAAAAGATGGAACTATTTTTCCTGTAGAAGCTGGTCTAAATCCATTTGCCATTTATGGCAATAACTATGTAATGGCGCTAGTTATTGATATCACTCTTAGAAAACAACAAGAACAGCAAATACAACATCTAAACACTCAGTTAGAGCAAAAAATAGAGGAACGTACAGAAGAATTGCATCATACTATACAAGAACTAAAAGAAGAAGTAATTCTTCGTAAGGAGGCTGAAACCAAAACACAGGAATCTTTAAAAAAAGAACGAGACCTTAGCGAGTTAAAAACAAAATTCTTATCGCTTGTTTCTCACGAGTTTAAAACACCACTAAGTGGTATCCTCACCTCAGCTACACTTGCAGGAAAATATAGTAAAACAGAACAGCAAGAAAAAAGAAAAAAACACCTAGATACCATCAAAAATAAAGTGAAATACTTAGATAATATCCTTAATGATTTTTTATCTATCGAACGTTTAGAAACAGGCAAGGTTACTTATAAGTTTAGCCAATTTCCTCTTAGTAAATTAATTAATGAAGTAGTCTATGATGCTAATATGTTGCTTAAAGATGGGCAGAGAATAAACTACCCTAAAGATATCGATGATTATGTAATAGAGTTTGATGAAAAAATTTTAGAGCTTGTATTATCTAATTTAATGAATAATGCTATTAAATATTCTGGAGAGCATACCATTATAGATTTGCAGGTATATTATGAAAATAACATTCTTACGGTTAAAATTATTGATCAAGGTATTGGTATCCCCAAAAAAGAACAAGGTTTTATCTTTAAACGCTATTTTAGAGCAGAAAATGCCTTGTTAGATCAAGGTACAGGTATCGGATTAAACATAGTCAAAAGTCATTTGGAAAATCTGGGAGGAAATATTTCTTTTACAAGTAAAGAAAACCAAGGTTCTGTTTTTATAATTACAATACCCATAACTAATGTTCTTGATTCATAAGATTTGTCATGATGGATATGGTAACAATTATTTACAAATTCCATCTGACCTTAAAATAATACTAAATATAAACGGATGAAAACTATTCTTTTAATTGAAGATGATACGGTACTTAGAGAAAATACTGCTGAACTTTTAGAGCTTTCTGATTATAACGTGATCACATCTCCAAATGGCAAACTGGGAATTATCAAAGCTAAAGAAGAAAAACCAGATGTTATTATCTGCGATATCATGATGCCCGAAGTTGATGGGTATGGCGTGCTTGAAGCCTTATCCTATGATGCTACAACTAATTCTATTCCTTTTATATTTTTATCTGCAAAAACCGAACATAAAGAAATACGAAAAGGAATGGATCTAGGAGCAGATGATTATCTAACCAAACCTTTTGAAGAAGATGAATTATTGAGTGCTATTGAGAGTCGTCTTGCTAAAGCTGCCATAATCTCTAGAACTATCAAAGAACAGTCTTCTACACCAATAGTAGTTTCTGAAGATAATGGTCTTAAAAACTTACATGAGCTTAAGAACTTTTTTGATGATTATGGTGAGATTTCTAGATTTAAAAAAGGAGAGGTAATTTATAAAGAAGGGGATCATTCTAATATGATATACCTTATCCTAAAAGGAGTTGTTAAAAACCATAAAATGGATGAAAACGGTAAAGAGTTAATTACCTCTTTACATAAGGCTGATGATTTCTTAGGATTTACTTCGTTTGTAGATAATACTCCTTATTTAGAATCCGCAACAACAGTTGAAGATTCAGAATTGGCAGGAATATCAAAAACTAATCTAAAAGATATCTTGGAGAAAAGTAAGAATATATCTCTAGAATTAATGGAGTTACTTACTACTAATCTTTCTGATATCAAAGAACAATTACTACAGATGGCGTATAGTTCAGTGCGCAAAAAAACAGCACAAACCATACTTCAATTTGCAGAAGTACTCAATAAAAAATCTGAAGAAAGTATTAAAATATCCAGAAGTGATCTTGCGAGTGTTGCCGGTATTGCTACAGAAAGCTTGATACGTACATTATCTAATTTTAAAAAAGATGGTCTAATCGAAATCGAAGGGCGTAACATAAAAATTTTAAATTTAGCAGGTCTTCAGCTTATTGAATAAAAATACAAAAGCACTTAAACTGATTTTTGTCATATTTTTCATCAATACATCCTAATACATTTGCTGTATTAGAAAGTATTTAAAATGAAGAATGTACTAATCCCTACAGATTTTTCTAAAAACTCATGGAATGCCATAGAATATGCATTATCATTTTTAAAAACAATGAAATGCAATTTCTACTTATTACATGTATCCCCTTTCGAAGAAATGGTTGGTACAAATTCTTTATATAACTCAACTATAACAGTAGATCAAAATATCGTTAGTGATCAAAAGAAATTACAACTATTACTTAAGAAAATACAACAGTTATCTATAAATCCAGGACACTCGTTTTTTACTATTAATGAATATATTTTCTTTGTAGATGCAATTAGAAGACAAATTAAAGAAAAGAATATTGATTTTATTATCATGGGAACCAAAGGAGCTTCGGGACTCAAAGAAAAAACTATAGGAAGTAATACTGGGGATGTGATTACAAAAGTAAAATGTCCTGTTTTAGTTATTCCTGAGAAAGCTACTTATATCAAACCTAAAGAAATTGCTTTTCCTACAGACTATAATATGTATTATAAAAGTCGGGTATTGAATACAATTATGGACATGCTTACTTTAAATGATGCTACTTTACGAATAGTACATATTGCCAAAAAAGAAAAAAACTTAACTGATTTACAAAAAAAGAACAAGAATTTTCTAGATGATTCTCTTGATGAGATACAACATAGTTTTCATTTTTTATCCAATCCTAATATTGAAGAAGCTGTACAATGCTTTGTAGAAAGTAGAAATATTGATATAATCACTATGATTGCTAAAAATCTTAATTTTTTTCAACGTATTTTATTTCATCCTACTGTAGAAAAAATAAGCTATCATACCAATATTCCTTTTTTGGTATTGCATGAATAATGAATACCTCATATCATGATTATCGTAGAGCCAGCTCATCAAATACGTACTGGTTTATTAATCATAAATAGTTCAAAAAACCTAAAAATGCGTAAAAATCTAATTGATAAATATAATATCCCTGGACCACGATATACAAGCTATCCTACAGTTCCTTATTGGGATGTAGATACTTTTTCGTTAAAAAAATGGAGCACATCTGTACAACAATCATTTACAGAGAGTAATGATAAGGAAGGTATAAGCTTATATATTCATTTACCTTTTTGTGAAAGCATGTGTACCTTTTGCGGATGTAATAAACGTATTACAAAACGACACGATGTAGAGACTCCTTATATAAATGCTGTACTAAAAGAATGGCAATTATATCTTAAACTTTTTAAGATCAAACCCAAAATAAAAGAACTACACTTAGGAGGAGGTACACCTACTTTTTTTTCACCAGAAAATTTACGCTATTTGATTGATGGTATTTTTTATGGTGTAGAAAAAGCAAAAAGTTGTGAATTCAGTTTTGAAGGACATCCTAATAATACTACAAAAGAGCATTTACAAGCTTTATATGCCATTGGTTTTAGAAGAGTGAGTTTTGGTGTACAAGATTATGACCCAACTGTTCAAAAAGCAATCCATAGAATACAACCATTTGAAAATGTAAAACATGTTACAGAAACAGCCAGAGCAATTGGTTTTACCTCTGTAGGGCATGATATTATTTTTGGGCTACCTTTTCAGACAGAAAAAGCTGTAAGAGACACCATCAATAAAACAAAAGAATTAAAACCTGATCGCTTAGCATTTTATAGCTATGCACATGTGCCATGGCAAAAAGGTAATGGACAACGAGGTTTTATGGATTCAGACTTACCAACTGGAGAACAAAAACGAAAACAATATGAAATAGGAAAGAAATTATTATCAGAAGTAGGTTACATAGAGATTGGAATGGATCACTTTGCTTTAAAAAATGATTCTCTTTATCGATCTATGAAAGACCAAACCTTGCATCGCAATTTTATGGGATATACAGCCTCCAAAACACATATGATGATCGGTCTAGGTGTATCTGCAATTAGTGATAGCTGGTATGGTTTTGCCCAAAATGTTAAGAATATCGAAGCATACCAACATTTGGTAACCGAAGGTATTATACCTGTATATCGAGGTCATATTCTCAGTAAAGAAGATCAGATCATCAGACAGCATATTTTAAACCTAATGTGCCATTTTAATACGGACTGGAAAAATGATAATTTGTATTTTAAAGAACTCCCTGAGGTATTACAAAATTTAAAAGAACTGGAAAGAGATGGGTTATTAATTATAAATGATGATACTATGCAAGTAACTCAGAAAGGATATCCTTTCATTCGTAATATCTGTATGGCTTTTGATTTAAGATTACAACGTAATAAACCCGAAACAATGCTATTCTCTATGACAGTATAGAAAGATAACTTCTCTATTAAAGCATGTTTAAGTTTACGTCAGAAAAAATTACTAAATACTATTGACGTTTACTAAAACCATATACAAGTTGTTTTAGAAAACTATTCGGTATTTTCTCTTCATCAGAGAAGCCTAATTCTATTGTTCCGCTATCTTCTGGTATATAATTTGTCTTAAAAATATAATCCCATATGCTTAGGCTGATTCCAAAATTCACCCCATACATACCCTCTGGTAACCTATAAGAATGATGATACAAGTGCATTACAGGATTATTAAAAATATATTTTAATACCCCCCATGTAATCTTAATATTAGAATGATTAAGGTGTCCAATAATAATTGCTAAAAAATGTACAACATATGCCTGTTCTGGTTCAAAACCTCCCAGAATCATAATCATGATAGTTTTTAATGGTTTATATAAAATATTTTCAACCCAGTGGTAGCGTAGATGAGCTGCAAATCCCATTTCCTTAACAGAATGATGTATTTTATGAAATCTCCAAAGAAATGGATATTTATGAAGTAAAATATGGGTACACCATTGTACAAAATCTAAAGTTATAAAAAACAATACCAGTTGTAATGATATTGGCATAGTAGAAATATCTATTACCGAAAAACTCGTTGTAGAAACTCCTAAATCTTTAAATGATAACTCTAGTATTTTATAAAAGCCACTTATAATAATACTAAAAACGAAAAAATTAAAAAACATATAACAACCATCCAACCAAAAATCTTTTCTAATAATTGACTGATTCTTTCTCCAAGGAAAAATAATCTCCATTCCCCAAACTATTAATGAGATCAATATAAGCCCCCAAAAATAATTGACATACCAAGGAACTTCAAACAATATTGATTGCCATATCCAATGTATACTCCCCACAAAAGAATCAACAAATGCTTCTACATACCTACTCATATCCTATAATACTCAATACAATACTACTAAATTTAACACCTAATAGATATCCAATTCTAATATTTAAATTAGTCTTTTACGTTATAAATAACTTACTAAAAAATAATGCCTTATTAAAACCACTACCTTAAACACAAGCTAATGAAATAGCAATAAAAACGTTTTAATGTGTAAAAAAGTTTTTTTTACTAGTGACAGTCAAAATTTGCAGAAACCTCTTCTACAACCGGTTTTGGGGAAAGATAAGGAATCCCTAAACCAAGCCCACGTATAATAAATAATAATCCTATTAATATCACAAATATTGGTATTGCCTGTTGGATATACTGTCTTGATTTTTGTGTTAAAAAATTTCCTATGTATACAGCTATAGTCATTAGGGGAATGGTTCCTAATCCAAATAGGAGCATATATAAACTTCCTTTAAGGATATGACCTGATCCGATAGCTCCAAAAACTGCCATATATACTAGACCGCAGGGTAAAAATCCATTTAAAAAACCAATAGAAAGAAATGTATCTGGTGTTTTCTTTTTTAAAGCTGCACCTAACCCATTTTTAACCTTAGCTATAATTCTGTATATCGGTTTCGAAAAATTATATTTTATAAAAAAATGATAGGGAATCAATACTACAATAATCATCACAACTCCAACTGCAATGGATAGTTTTTGTTGTAATCCAAAAAGGTTTAGGCTTTTTCCTATAACCCCAAAGAATAATCCAATAATACTATACGCCAATAATCTCCCTAAGTGATATAAGAATACCTGAAAGAATTTTTGAATAGTATTAGATCTATTTACAGGTAACATAAAGGCTATAGGACCACACATTCCTATACAGTGAAAACTACCTAACAAGCCTAATATAAATGCTGATATTAACATTTATTAATACGTAAATGATTCTTTATACAAATAACGATTTTGTTCATACTTCCAATCTACAGTTATATTCCATCGTCCTTCTATCATATTCTCATCCTTGATAAGAAACTCTGGATCAGAAAGTGAAATAGGGATTCTAAAATCTAGTTTATCATTAGATGGTCTGTATAAAAATATACTTCCTGAGATTTCTTTATAGTTTTTATCTTCAGGAAAAGAAATCACCAATCCTTTATCTGTTTTTTTAACACTAATATTATTCTTTAAAGATTTTGAATTTTCTTCAGCATTAATTTCCTGCTGAAAAGCAAGTTCTTTTTTATAATAATCTTCTGTTACCAGATCATGTTCATACTTTTTATCTGTATTCATTCGTATTACAAAGTATAAGATAAAAGACATAAACCCTATAAAAACTAATACGATAGATGTTCCCCAGTTTATTTTCATAATTATTAATTTTTTGAGTGTTTTAGTCTGTAAGTATTTGAATTATCAAAAAAAATAACTCCTAAACTCATCTCCCCCATACAAATACACTAGTTATAACTTCTAGGTCCTAAAAATGCTGTGGTAGTGGTTTCAATTAATTCATTTTTACTATACACTCCTATTTTTAATCGATCTTTATCTCCTTTTAATGCGGCACCATTAATCTCTATAAACAAAGTCCCTTCAGAAAGACCTTGTTCTGGAATATTAAAATTTTGATGAGTGACCAATTCTATTTTTCCTTTATGAGACAATAATTCAAAATGAATATCTTCTATTTTTAAGGTAGTTTTATTTACCAATTTATAAGTATATACATTACTAATAATATTATTCTCTTTTCGTTCATAGAGTTGCCCTGGTAACCTTAAAATATTTGCTTCTACATCATTTCTTAAAAACGACATCCCTAAAAAGACTCCTGTAAGAATGACTAATACAGCACTATATCCTTTTAATCTTGGTGTAAACGTAAACTTTGCTTTTTTAGCAATATTATCTTCACTAGCATATCGTATTAATCCTTTAGGAAGATTCACTTTTTCCATCATATGATCACAAGCATCAATACATGCTGTACAGTTTACACATTCTAATTGGGTACCATTACGGATATCAATTCCTGTAGGGCAAACATGTACACACTGAAAACAATCAATACAATCTCCTTTTCCTGTAGAAGGTCGGTCTTCATTTTTCTTAAATCTAGCTCTTCCAGAATCTTTTTCTCCACGCTTATAGTCATAAGCAACTACAATTGATTTAGAATCTAATAATACCCCCTGCAAACGCCCATAAGGACAAGCAATAATACAAACCTGTTCTCTAAACCATGCAAATACAAAATAGAAAACCGCAGTAAATATAAGTAACGACACTAAAGTACTAATATTCTTAAAAGGACCACTTACAACATATTCTATTACTTTATCACTTCCAATTAGATACGCTAAAAACACGTTAGCAATCAGGAAAGAGATAATAAAAAAAACTGACCATTTAAGAATTCGTTTTCTTATTTTTTCGGCATTCCAAGATTGTTTATCCAATCGTATTTGTTTACCACGATCTCCCTCAATCCAATATTCTATTCTACGAAAAACCATTTCCATAAAAATAGTTTGCGGACAGATCCACCCACAAAAAATCCTACCAAAAGCAACAGTAAATAATGTAATGAATATAACTCCTATGAGCATCGAAATAACAAATAGGTGAAAATCTTGTGGCCAGAATGGCGCTCCAAAAATGTTAAAACGACGTTCTATTACATTAAACAACAAAAATTGATTCCCGTTGATTTTAATAAAAGGAGCAGAAACCAGAAACAGTAATAATCCATAACTCACCCACTTACGATACTTATAAAATTTACCACTCGGTTTTTTAGGATATACCCAAGCACGCTTTCCTTCTTCGTTTATAGTACCGATAGAATCTCTAAAATTTTCATTTTTTGGTGTTTCCAATAGATTCGGTTTTTGTTAATAGTTATTCTGATTGTTTTAAAAATCTTACATGATGTATCAAAAAATTAGTGTGTTCAGCTAAACTTACCGAAGCTTTCTTTTAAATATTATTAATCCTAAAAACTTCGATAAATTCAGCTAAGCATCATCTATTAAGTAAGCGCAATCACTTTTATTCATTCATTACTACAGAAATCGAATCTGACACCGTTTCAGGAATTTCTGTTTTAGGAGTTTCTGTTTTCGGCGCATCGGGATCTATCCAAATTTCTCCTTGTGCCTCTTTTGGTTCTGCTGGAGTTGTACCCCCGAATGTGATTACATAACTTGCTACTTGAGCTATTTCTGCAGGTTTCAACGTTTGTTTCCAAGCCACCATCCCTTTTCCATCTCGTCCACCTTCAGAAATTGTTCTAAATACATTTTTGATACCTCCTCCCAAGATCCAATATTCATCTGCTAGATTAGGGCCTATCCCTCCTCCTCCATCAGCCTTATGACAAGCAACACAATTGGTTGTAAAAATAGCCTTCCCTGCATTGATATCTGAAGCATCAGTAAGTAGTGTAACCGTATTTACATCCACAAGGTCTTTTGCTGTTTTCTTATACTCTTCGATAGCGATTTTTGCTTCAGCAACTTCAGTCTCATATTCTTCAGTTTGCGTGTACTCATTAAACACATGAAAACGAACTAAATATACTACTGCAAAAATAATCGTTGCATAAAAACCATATACCCACCATGGTGGAAGATTATTATCCAATTCTTTTATCCCATCATAGTTATGATCCAGAATGATCTCTTCTTCTTTTTCTACAGGTTTACTATCCAGAAGTTTTAAATAGATAGCTTTAATTTTTCTGAATTGCTTTTGTTTTTTAGCCTTTTCTGCCAAAAGATAACGTTCTTGTGCATCAGGCTTCAAGGAACGGAATAAAATGGTCCGTAATGCTTCTAAACTAATTTCTATAGCAATCATAAACAACAGAACCATTCCTAATATCAACCATGTTAGTGGTTGTGCTATAAATGCAGATTGTTCTCCTGATTCGACAGTTATTTCTATTAAAATATATGTGATCAATAGAAAAACAATAACTCTTATATAAGATGCAGTACTTTTCATAATACAGTTTCGTTTTCGTTATCCAATGGGATTTGACTTACTTCTTTTATATGTTCTTTTTTTGCGGTGAAAACCCACCAGAACAATCCGGCAAAGAATATGAAAAATATCAATAGAGAGATTATAGGGTATACCTGTATCCCATCAATACTTTCCATATGGCCTTTTATAAATTTTAGCATGGCGTTTATTCTTTAGTTTCAACTACGTTTTTTATTTTTATATCTGTTCCAAGCCTTTGGATATATGCAATTAATGCTACAACTTCTCTATTTCGCATTTCTATAAAATCTAATCCATTTTCTTTAGCATATTTTTTATCAGCTTCGTATGTTTTTGCAAAATCGGGATCGGTGTATAAGTTTTTTTCTATTGTAGTTCCCTGCTCATCCATCCATTGCTGTGCTCTGGCAATTTCTTCTGTAGTATATGGTACTCCTAGAGAAACCATTGCCCTCATTTTTGTTTCGGTATTAGATGTATCGAGTTCATCTTTGATCAACCACTTATAACTTGGCATGATAGACCCTGATGAAGTACTTTGTGGATCATAAAAATGATTTAAATGCCAGTTGTCAGAATATTTACCCCCAACCCTCATTAAATCAGGACCTGTACGTTTACTCCCCCAAAGAAAAGGGTGATCATAGACGTATTCTCCTGCTTTAGAATACTCTCCATATCGTTCTACTTCGCTACGAAATGGTCGTATCATCTGGGAATGGCAAGACACACAACTTTCTCTGATATAAATATCTCTACCTTCTAATTCTAGTGGTGTATATGGTTTTACGCTAGTAATCGTCGGTATATTAGATTTTACCATTATAGTAGGTACGATCTGAACGATACCTCCGATTAAGATAGCAATGGTAGCAAAAATGGTTAGTTTTACTGGTCTTCTCTCTAACCAAGTATGATATCCTTCTTTTGCTGTTCTATATTTAGTTACTTTGGTAAGCGGAGCAGCTTCAGCCAATTCATCAGTAACAGTACTGCCACTTTTTACTGTTTTAGCAATATTATATAGCATTACAAAAGCGCCTAATATATATAAACTACCTCCTATTGCTCGCATCCAATACATTGGGATAATTTCATTAACGGTTTCTAGAAAATTACCATATGTAAGTGTTCCATCTGGATTAAATTGTTTCCACATAGACGCTTGTACAAATCCTGCAACATACATTGGTAGTGCATACATTATAATACCTAAAGTACCAATCCAGAAATGAAGATTTGCTAATCCTGTAGACCATAATTTTGTTTTGGTTAACCTTGGGACCAACCAGTATATCATCCCAAAAGTTAAAAAACCATTCCATGCTAAAGCTCCCACATGTACATGTGCAATAATCCAATCACTAAAATGAGCAATCGCGTTTACATTTTTTAAGGATAATAATGGCCCTTCAAACGTTGCCATACCATAGCCTGTGATAGCGACTACCATAAATTTTAATACAGGGTCTGTACGTACTTTATCCCAAGCACCTCTTAGCGTTAATAATCCATTAATCATACCCCCCCAAGATGGAGCTATAAGCATTACAGAAAATGCTACACCAAGATTTTGTGCCCAATCTGGCAGGGATGAATATAAAAGATGATGCGGTCCTGCCCATATATAAATAAAGATTAAAGACCAAAAGTGAACAATAGATAATCGGTATGAGTATACCGGTCTATTCGCTGCTTTAGGTATAAAATAATACATCAACCCTAAGAAAGGAGTTGTAAGAAAAAATGCTACGGCATTATGACCATACCACCATTGTACCAAAGCATCCTGAACACCTGCATATACAGAGTAACTTTTAAAAGCACTCACTGGCAATTCTAAGCTATTAAATATATGGAGTACTGCTACAGTAACAAAAGTTGCCAAATAGAACCATATTGCAACATACATGTGTCGTTGTCTTCTTTTTAAAATTGTTCCGATAAGGTTCCACCCAAAAGTTACCCAGATAACAGCAATGGCAATATCAAATGGCCATTCTAACTCTGCATATTCTTTTGATGTGGTATATCCCAATGGTAATGTAATAGCAGCACCTACAATAATCAATTGCCATGCCCAAAAATTAATAGCACTAAGTGTATCATTAAACATTCGGGTTTTTAATAACCGCTGTGTAGAATAATAGACCCCTGCAAAGATTGCATTACCAACAAATGCAAAAATAACAGCATTGGTATGTAACGGTCTTAATCGACCAAAACTAAGCCATGAGATACCATCTGTTAGATTAGGGAATAAAAACATAAATGCCAGTAATAGTCCTACCGACATACCTACAATACCCCATAGTATTGTAGCGTATAAGAATTTTTTCACGATTTTATTATCGTAATAGAATTGTTCCATTTCCATATTATGTTTGTTTAGTTGTATTGGATCCTGAAGATTTTTCCTTGTTTTCTTTTATAAGTTCATCATCAAAAAGCATACGTACAGAAGGAGTATATACATCATCATATTGACCATTTCTAACAGATATAATGAAACTCACAAAAAAGACTATAGCAACGATGATACTAATCGCTAAGAGTATATAAATAACACCCATGTTTTACGTTTATACCTCAAAAGTATGTGTGAACAGTTTCTTAAAAAATGACATTTATCATGCTTTATTAATAATGAGCATTTGCGCCTAAAATCTCTTAGTTTTTAACCTAGTTTTAAGCACTAAAATGTTAAAAAACGTTAAAATAGTACCTTTTTATACATAGTACTGTAACTAAAATACTACTCCTGCGTCTAGTAAGTATAAACAATTAAAAAAAACAGAAATCATGAGAACTTTAGACAACAATCAAATCACTAAAAAAACAATAGGCAGTAAAGGGTATGTATGGAATTCTAAAAGAAGATATAGATAGACTTTAATACTATATTAATTTATACAAACAATTTAAAAATAAAAATCATGAAAACTACAGACAACAATCGAATCACTAGAAAATTAAATAGCTCTAATGGATATACATGGAATTCCAAAAGACGTTACCGATAATAAATAGTTACCAACCTATCTCTACATTGAGATTCTAAAACTAATCATCATGAAAACCATACAAAATATTAGAAAACGACTAAAAATTGTAACACAAAAACAAAATCTGTTTTTGGGTTGCACTACAAATCTTTATCACAATGAGGATATCTTATTTGCACGAATTAAGCGCCACGCATACTAATACAAATATTAGCATAAATTAATAAGTCGAATTCCTCTATAGAATTCGGCTTCTTTATCTAGCTTTAAAACGTAATTTACCCGTTTCTATTTTGATCGCAGTTTTGGCAAGTATCGTAAATATAAAAGCGCCTAATGCCCAGATACCTATCGTTACTCCTATTTCTATTCCTGTAGGAATATACTCCGTAATTTTTCCATAAGGACCTGGAATAAACCCAGGCACTATCAAACCAAATCCTTTTTCAATCCAAATCGCTATAAAGAGTATAAAACAGCAAAAATATAATACCTTTAAATTGTTTCTTAACTTACCAAAAGTAAGAAGTACTGTCGCTAATACATTTAGAGGTATTGCGGTCCAAATCCAAGGTAATAATGCATCCTTACCATGTAATCCAAAAAATAAATAATAGGCACTTTCGCTATGATGTGTAGGTGCATAAAATTCTTTAAATAATTCAGAAACTAGCATAATCAAATTGATTTGGGCTGCTACTGTAACGATCATACTAATTTTTTTAATCGTTTTATCTTTAATTTTAAATTCTGTATATCCCCTGATTACGGCTAGTACTAATATAATTAAAGCAGGACCAGCAGCAAATGCTGATGCTAAAAATCGAGGTCCTAATAATGCATTATTCCAAAAAGGACGAGCTTGTAACCCCTGATATAAAAATGCAGTTACCAAGTGTATTCCAACTGCCCAAAAAACAGATATTATAGCACCCGGAACATATATTTTGGGATTAGGTACTTTTCCCTGATATCGTCTAAAAAGTATGTAAAAAGGAATACTGATATTAATAAAAAGATATCCATTAAGCACGATCACATCCCAAGTTAGCATAGAATTCGGAAAATTAAATACTCCAATACCGGGTATCATATGCCAGAGTACTGAAGGCCCTCCCATATCTGCTACGACAAATGCTAAACACATAATTAATGCCGCTACAGCCAATCCTTCTCCTATAAGTACTGCTTGTTTAAAATCAATATCTTTGAGCACATAGGTAGGCATAACCAACATCACAGCAGCAGCAGCAACCCCTACCAAAAATGTAAAATTAGAAATATATAATCCCCAACTTACTCTATCACTCATACCTGTAACACTTAATCCATGTTCTATCTGTAGAGAATAGCAATACATTCCCATCAGCATTATCAGAGTTAAAAACCCCATCCAAATATGATATCTTTTTGAACCTTGTGTTACAGCACTGAAGCTATCCACAAACAAACCTTTAAAAACTTTAAATCGTCTCATTATTCTATATATTATGGCGTACCCTCAATACTTCGGGTCGGGTTTTATGCTATATCTTTTTTAAAAAAATAAAAAAAGGATACCGCTTCAATTCCTTACGCATTATCATATTAATCCATAAAATACCAGAACTTAGGTTCTGTACCCAAATCTTCTTTTAATCTAAAAACTTTTTTATTTTCTAACACCCATCTTATCGTACTATTGGGATCTAGTAAGTTTCCAAAAATTCGTGCTCCTGTGGGGCATGCATCTACACAAGCAGGGTTTTGACCTTTTCTAGAGCGTTGTACACAAAAAGTACATTTTTCCATTACTCCTTTTTTACGCATACGATTCCCTAGATAGTGTTGATTTTTATTGATTTCCTTTTCCGGAACTTCTGGAGTACTCCAATTAAACCGTCGACCATCATAAGGACAGGCAGCCATACAGTATCTACACCCTACACACCAATCATAATCAATAACTACAAGACCATCTTTCTCGCGCCAAGTAGCCTGTACAGGGCATACTTCTACACAGGGTGGATTATCACAATGAAAGCATTGTGTACCCATATAAAAATGACCTTCGGCAGGGACCTCGTGATAATAATTATCATCTGCTTCATCAAACTTAAAACCTTCTCCATCTTTCATTTCGTGAATACGGATGTATTGCATCTGCGAGTTTCTATCTTGGTTATTTTCCTCTATACAAGCATTTACACAATCCATATATCCCTGACATTTAGAGATATTAAAAGCATATCCAAAAAGCACATCTTCTTCAGCATTTTCTGAGGTCATATGTATTGTTTTTCCGGTACGAAGCTGATAAGAACGCACCAATCGATCTACAGTTCCTTTTTTTTCAGCATCGGTCATTAGTTTATAGTTTCCTTTAAACTGCTCTTCCCAATCGATCTGCGCTTTTTCTTTAGAGTCTTCTCCTGTCGTTACACTACAGGATGTACTTACAGCTCCAGCTCCGATCAATAAACTAGCTGTTAGTTTTCTAAATGCAGTTCGACGATCCATTTGCACATCAAAAACTTGATCAAAGCCATCCTTTTTACGTTCGCTACCAATAGTAGCATCTACTGCAGTATCAAATTCTTCATCACTAATCTGGTCTTTAGAATGAGAACCACATCCACCAGATGTTTTTCCGCAACTACATGAACCTGAGGATTTCTTTTTTATGCTATTAAGGTTTAAAGAAAACCATTGTTTGTTATCACTCATACCTTATATTATTACTACTCTAATTCGTCTTTTCGTTCTTTTACTACTTGGGTATTAAACCTTGCTGGCCATCTTTTCTTAAAACTAGGATTATGAGGGTTATGACAGTTCACACAGGTCATTGATGCTCTTGGTGGTGCCCATCCTACAATTTTTTTTCCGTGCGCACCTCCTTTCCAGTCATCAAATTGACTGGTATGACACTGACTACAAAGCTTGTAACTCCTATTAAAATCTATCTCTTTACCTGTAAGACTTGTAAGCTTATTCATATTGTTTCCATTATGACAAGTCATACAATCCATCATATCCTTGGTAGCATGTACCAGCTTAATATCCCAATGTGCTTTTTTATATTCTGCACTGTTTTGCATCTGATCCAATGGTTTAGAATGACACTCTATACAGGCATATGATTTAATTTTTCCTTTACGTTCGGGGATTAAAAAGGTATGCTCTCCTTCAGTAATTTTGATAAGTTCCTTATCTTCTAAATATTTTTCAGAACTTATTTGTGTTTTGTGATAGTTCTGGCTTTTATGCTTAATTTTATCTGTTAGGCTATGATATTCTTCCCCATTATGCTTGCAGGAAACAAATAAAAGCATAAATAAAAGCAGATAACCTGATATATATGTGATACGATAGTTCATCATAATTTCTAATTATTGTTTCTTAAAAAAACATCTTTATCAGAGTATTCAACAGCGTTTGGTAAGTGGCATTGCCTACAGTTGATCCGTTCTGGGTGCGTAACTCTAATTTCTTTTGGAGCAGCTGGTCCTGCATGACAGGACAAACAATTCTCTCGCATTTGTATAGCGTGTGGGATCATTGGGGGGCTTCCTGGTAAGGCATTATGTATACCTGCCATGGGTGCCTGAACTTTTGCAAAACTAGTTTCAGTAAAGAATGTTTCTGTATTCTGAGCAACATGGCATTGTCGACAATTGATCATTTCGGGATGTGGAGTAACTGGTGCATATGCATCAAATTTTACTACAAAACCTCCATTTTGATGACACTGCAAGCAGGTATTTCCTCCCATGCTTATTTCTTGGCTTACAGGATGCGGGATACTCGGCGGAGCCCCATGGTATGCTCTATTATCATAATAGGTTTCTAATGTTCTTTGATATTTTTCATCAATCGTCATTTTTGCATAATCTAGTGCGTATTCAGATCTCTTAAACACCCCTGCTTCTGAAGGGATACTTGAATGCGTAATCTCATTTTCTAATGGGATATATGCATCTTCCAATCCTGTTTGATAACTGTAGTTCCAAATAGTTATAAATGCTATAAATAACAGTACAAATAGTGATATGATACCTAATCTTTTCATCTAATCCACATTGTGGAGTTTAATTCTCCGAAGTTTTCTTCGAAAACAAAGTATGTTTTCGGAAGCATACCTCATGAGTTTGCTCCAAGGTTATTGTTTTAAATTTTACTCACTACGTGAGATTTTAATACTCCAAGGCTTGCTAGAAAATCAAAAATATTTTTTCGAATGAATATCTCTCAGATTTTATCTATTCCTCTCTACACTTTTTCTACTCTAACAGCACATTTTTTATAATCAGGCTCTTTTGATATAGGACAAAAAGAATCTAATGTAAGGTCATTAATAAGCATATTTTCATCAAAAAAGGGTACAAAAACTTGCATTGGCGTTGGTATACCTCGTTGATTTACAGAGGCCGGCATTATAATTTCGCCTCGTCGCGTGGTTAACTTTACCTTATCTCCTGTTTTTATCTTCAAGCGTTTCGCGTCTTTTGGATGTAGTTCTACATAGGCACGCGGCATCGCTTTATGTAGTACAGGGATCCTACGAGTCATAGATCCTGTATGCCAATGTTCTACAACCCTACCAGTATTTAACCAAAACGGGTATTCGCTGTCGGGCTCTTCTGGAGCTGGCTCATAAGGTCGTTGCCATATTACTGCTCTTCCATCGGGTTTTCCATAGAAATGAAAATCTTCTTCATTAGAACACGCGGGATCATATTTAGCATTGAATCTCCATTGTGTTGATTTTCCATCTACAAATGGCCAAATAGCTCCTGATTGTGATTTTAGGACTTCTAATGGAGCCATTCCATGTTTAGCACCCTGATGAAACTGTCTGTACTCATTATAGATTTCTTCTACATGATTTTCTTCAGTATATGGAAATAAATCTCCGAATCCCATTCGTTTTGCCACTTCAATTGTCATCCAAGCATCAGGGGTTGTCTCTCCTGGACCTTCAACCATTTTATCCCAATGCTGTGTTCTCCGCTCTGAGTTACCGTATAATCCTGATTTTTCGATATGCCAAGAAGCTGGTAATATTACATCTGCTACATCTGATGTGGGTGTAGGAAATACATCAGATACGACCACAAAACAAGAATCTTTTTCCATTCCTGGGCGATATCGACTGGTCTTAGGTAAGGATACTAAGGGGTTTGTTACCTGAGTCCAAATAAATTTTATTTCTCCACGATCAATAGCTCTAAACATTTCTGTAGCATGATAGGTTGGTTTTGATGGGATACGCTCATAGGGAACCTTCCATATTTTGGCTGCCAAACGTCTGTGTTTTTCGTTCATTACTACTCCTTTTGGCAGTTTATGAGTAAACGTTCCTACCTCTCTTGCTGTACCACATGCAGAGGGTTGCCCTGTTAAAGAAAATGGACCATTACCGGGTTGGGATATTTTACCTGTTAATAAATGAATATTATAGACTAAGTTATTCATCCATGTACCACGGGTATGCTGATTCATTCCCATACACCAATAGGACACTATTTTTTTATTGGGATCTCCAAAATAAGCAGCCATATATTTTATATCCTTAACAGATACGCCTGATATTTTTTCTACTTTTTCTGGGGTATAGTCTTTTAAGAATTCCTTGTATGCTTCAAAATTTATTTTCTCTGGTTTGTCTTTAAACTTATAATTGTCTTCTAAGCCATACCCCATATTGGTAAGTCCTTTATTAAAGTTGCAATGCTTTTCTACAAAGGATGTGTTTACCCAACCATTTTTTATAATCTCGTAGCAGATGGCATTGGCTACTGCTAGATCACTCTGTGGTTTAAACAAGATTGACTTATCGGCAGCCATACTAGTACGGGTTGTTCTGGTTGCAAAATCAATAATCTTAGCTCCTCTCCTATTTTTTTGTTCTAGCATCCTAGAGAACAATACAGGATGCATTTCTGCCATATTATTACCCCACAGAACAAAAACATCTGCATGATCAATATCTTCATAGCATCCCATGGGTTCATCTGCACCAAAAGTTGTTAAAAAACCTGTTACTGCACTTGCCATACATAAGCGTGCATTACAATCTAGATTATTAGTTCCTATTGCTCCTTTCATTAATTTAGAAGCTACATATCCTTCGGGAATAGTAGATTGCCCTGAAGTGTACATGGCTACAGCATCTTTACCATGCTTTGCTATGGTTTCTTTCATTTTACTAGCAACCAAATCTAAGGCTTCGCCTATTGGTGTTTTTACATAGGCTCCATTCTTTTTTACTAGAGCATGTGTTAACCTATCTTTTGCTTGTAAACACATGGTTTGATGATACCCTTTTACACAGAGTAGTCCTTTATTAACACTAGATTTAGGATCTCCTTTTACCGCTACAGCTTTTCCTTTCTCTGTTCCTACAAGAATCCCACACCCTACTCCACAAAATCTACAAGGTGCTTTTGTCCACTTTATATCTCCACTGGGTAGTCCTTCTTCTTGTTCATCTGCGAATAATATTCCTGGGAACATTGTTGCCGCTGCTGTCATTGCCGACAACATTGCCATTTTTTTTATGAATTTTCTTCTATCGGTAAGAGAGGTATACATAATCCTAGTTTTTTTGTGTATTAAATCCAGACACCAGAGCCAATAGTTTTAGGCTTTCTAGGGCATCTAATTTTTCTTTTAGAATTTCTTCTTCTGTAGTCGTATCCGTTTCTGTAATTAAGATGAGTAACTCTTCATTATGAGAAGGTATAACTTCGCATTGCTCTAATACAGATAATGCCTCCATTAGTTCATTTTTTTTACCCTTATGCGGATGCGCTAAATAACTTTTAATTGGCATACTTACTAATTTTATTTATTCGCTGTAAACAACGTTGGTTTAATCGTTACCATAATCCACCCCCAGTTATTGGTGTTTCCATCAGAATTATTTTTCAATAGTTCCATCCCATCAGAAGCGAATAGATGAGAGTATCCCGCTTTGATATTTATATCTTTTTGTACGCTATATGAATATACTAGGTCTATTTCTGTTCCTAATTGTTTAGAGTTATCTCCTGATAGGTCTGCTGCTGCCATAAAATTATGAGCTGCTATATGCAATGCAGATTTTGGGTTAAATTTTACTTTAGATTTTACATATAGATCTACTAATCCTACATTACCTATATGATTGCCAACATAGAAATAATCCATCAGTCCATTAAACTTATGATTGGTTCCATAAAAAGGAGTAAAAGCTTCATTATCACCATTTGCCGGTGCTCCGTTATCATTACCACTTTGTAGTTCTCCTCCTAATGTTGCTTTCCATTGGTCAGATATTTTATAACTAGCTTCTAACCCCAATAAATATGCGCCTAAATCATTATCATTAACATCACTACCGAATTGATAGAAAAGATTGGATACAACATCAAATTTTTCTTTGGTATAAGTTAAGTGTGTTCCTACAGTTTGGCTATATCGGGTTTCATTAGCATCAGAATTATCTGGATCTATATATTGTAGTCCATTGTTTAAGAAAAGAAAACTCCCTGTAAAATGCGCCCAGTCTTTATGCAACCATGCATACTGAAGACTCTTATAGGTATTCGGGGTAGTTAGTGTAGTACCTGTTAGTGTTTCATTTTCTTGATTAAACGCAAAACCTATATCAAACCGAAAACTTTCTTTTGTATATTTTATAAGTGCTGCATCATGACTTCTGGCTTGTTGTGCCCAGCCGACATTACCAAAAATACGTTGGTCATCATACATAATCTCTTGCCGACCAAGTTTTAATGAGACATTAGGATTAAAAAGAATTTCTCCCCAAGCCTGATGAAGGCTAAAACCATTTTTATCGGCTTTATTAAGTTGTGGCACATCTCCCCATACTCTAACATCTTGCATGCTTAGATAAAAATTTAATTTATCCATTGTATAGCCTGCATTTAATCGTGTACGCTGAGACACAAAAGCAGCTGGATCTGTATTATTCGGAAAAAGTGTTTTAAATCCATGTCGATACTCAAATCGAGGACGTACTTCTGCATCAATTTTTAATTGGGCATTGATAGTGGTATAAAATAAGATAAAAAGTACTAAGGAAGTGGTTTTAAAAATCTTCATAATAGTATAGAATATGTATTAATGGTTATACTACAAATCTTGTTTTATTAGTTGAAGAATACCATGACATTTATCATATCACCCAAAAGAATTATTAAATTATATCTATTCTAAATAAAGAGAGATATATTAAAAAACGAGACTACACTTACAGGTGTATACATCTTATTAAAGTCATCAGCATGTTCATCCTAGATTTTAGGAAGTAGCCAATACACCTATATGTACTATAGCACATGATGTTAACTATATATTTAAATTTAATACTACTAAAAATAAATTTTAAGATTACATATAGATCTAGCACTCTATGAAATAGTATCTTTACTGCCGGAAATCTTAATACGATCATCTCTTTTATGATCTAAAAAAGGTATATGACCATTTATAAAGGGAAAAAAATATATAAAATAGTTAAGGTCTTAAAAAAAATAGCCATTGGGTTATTCTTTTTTTTCGTGGCTCTTATTCTTTCTATACGAAGTCCCTGGGGACAAGATATCATCGTGAATACGATAACGTCATATATTGCGGATAAAACTAAAACAAAAGTTGCGATTGAAAAACTGTATATATCCTTTTCTGGCAATGTATTATTAAAAGGGTTGTATCTCGAAGATAAAAAAGGAGATACCCTTGTATATTCTAAATATCTTGAAGCATCTCTAGCACTAATCCCATTAATCCGCGGTAGAGAAATCAATATCAAATCATTGGACTGGGATGGCTTAAAAGCTCAGGTATACAGAAATGATACAATTAATGATTACAATTTTAACTTTCTTGTAGAAGCTTTTGCTAGCAAGGATACTATACCAAGTACAGAAGTATCGAATCCACCAAAGATTTCACTTGGGCAAGTGAATTTATCAAACTTTAATATCGATTTTAACGATGCCGTTATAGGTATAGAAAGTGCTGTACAATTTGATAATTTTAGCCTAAGAACTAATGAAATTGACGTAGCTACTATGCTGTTTGATATCGAAGAGGTTGAACTCTCTGATGCACTAATCAATTTTAAACAAACCAAAACAAATCCAGAAGATACGAGTTCTACCCCCTCTACAGCGCTCCCCATTGTAAAACTCGAGGCTTTTAAAATTAAAAACACAACAGCCTATTATACTTCACTACCAGAATATTTAGATGCAAAAGTTAGCATTGGAGATTTCTTTACAGAAGTACCGCTAATTAACCTTGGTGAACAAAAAATCGAAATCCAAGATGTAGTCCTTGCTAATTCTGATATTACTATCCAAAATTCTGCTCCAAAAACGGAGAATACTACAGATACGCCTATACCATTCCAGTGGCCACAATGGTTTTTTAAAGCCCAGAACATAGCACTCTCTAATAATAATATCACTACTACAACAGGAACTACAGTTGCCAAAAGTGGAGAATTTAACCCAGAACACTTAGCGATACAAAAACTAGGACTACAGCTAAAAGAAGTATCCTATTCTCCTGGAGATGTTAATGCAGTTATCCAAAATATTTCTTTTTATGAACGAAGCGGTTTTCATTTAAAAACATGTAGCACTCATCTAGAGATCAAAGATACAGCTCTTTCTCTTGCTAATTTAAAACTAGCAACTAACAACAATATACTTAATGGGGCTATATCAGCCACATATGCTTCTATCGATAAGCTCATCAAAAATCCTGAGCAATCCCATATATGGATTTCTGTTCCAGAATTAAGTATCAACCCTATAGATGCTTTTTACTTTGTACCAGAGCTACAAAAGAATCCATATATTGATATCCTTGCTCAAAAAAACATCAATGGAGCAGTACAACTTAGAGGAACATTAGACACTCTAGAGATCCCTCTAACTCATCTAACATGGGGCAGCTCAACTCGTTTTGCTATAGATGGAACAATTAGAAACCTTCTAGAAATAGAAAAACTGCAGGTAGATATTCCTCATGTAAACTTTATATCAGAAAAAGCGGCTATTAATGCCTTTATAAACGAAGAAACTATAGGAGTCACTATTCCTAATACAATTCAATTAGATGGAGCTATTGTTGGAGGACTTAATGATTTTAAAGGAAATGTTAATCTAGTTATCCCAGAAGGTGTTGTACGTATTAATGGAGGTTTTAAGAATATAGATCAAATTGTTTTTGATGGAACCATAGCCGTAGAAAACCTACATCTGGGTAAGGTTCTAAAAAACGATAAGTTAGGAACGTACAGCTTTACGTCACAACTTAATGGAAAAGGAAAAAATATACATACTCTTACTGGGAAACTGACCTCTGATTTTCAAAAATTAGAATTCAATGATTATGATTTTTCTAATTTAGAATTAAACGGAGAACTACAAAACGGTAAAGGAGTTGTTCTCTTAAATTTTAAGGATCAGTACTTAGATTTTGATATGACTACCAATGTTCAACTAGATAGTATTGCTTCTAAGTTTCATACCGCTTTACATCTAAAAGGGGCAAATTTTAAAGCACTTGGACTCTCTGAGGAAGATATACGAGCAAAATTTAAATTAACATCAGATTTTGAAGGCAATACATCGCAATTTAATGTCCATGGAAAATTCTCAGAAGCCGTTGCTATAAAAAATAAAAACCCATACTTGCTAGGAGATATACAATTTAGTACCGCTATTACAGAACAGATGACTTCTGCTTCTATAAAAAGTGATCCTATAGATGCATCACTAACCTCTAATACAACCCCTGCCACTCTTATCACAGCTCTACAAGCGCAATTAAATCGCTATTTCTACGATGCTAAAATTACGGATACAATAACGACTACAGTAGCGACCTCTGAGACAATGAAATTAGAGGCAACAATAAAACAAGCTACTATACTTAAGGAGTTATTTCTTCCGCAATTAGAAAGTTTAGATCCTGTATTGATGACAGTAGATTTTAATGCTGCCAATAGTTCATTAACTACAGCACTTACTGCCCCACATATTGAGTATGGAGGCAATACCGTTGATAATCTTTCTTTTTCTGTAGATGCCAATAAAGAAAAATTAGCATTTGATTTTGGACTAGGTAATCTTTCTACAGATCATATTGATATTCATACCGTAGCTTTTAAAGGTACTATAAAGGATAAAATATTGTACACAGATTTTAATGCTATTGATACCGATACAACATTAGTTCATATTGCCTCAGAAATCCGAAAAGAAAATGATTCGATCCTACTTCATATCAATCCATCTGATCTTATTATTAATACACAAAACTGGACTATTCCTGCCACCAATGAAATACGATATGCTAAGGATTTTTTAGGATTTAAAGATTTTATACTTAGCCAGAATGAACAGAAGATAATAGTAAGTACTGCACTCCCCGGAAAAACAAAAGAACATTTAGGATTTTCATTTAGCAATTTTAAACTAAGTACTATTACCGATCTTTTTAATAGTGAAAAACGTATTGCTTCGGGTAAGCTCAATGGAGATTTTAGTATTGAAAATCCGTTTAGCAATGCAGGAATCATAGCAGATCTATCCATTACAGAATTAGAAGCGTTAGAAGTTCCTCTAGGAACCTTATCTCTAGAAGCTAAATCAATACATCCATCAGCATACACACTCAATGCAGGCATAACCGGAGAGCATATACATCTTACTGTTAATGGAACTTATAAAGCTTCTTCAACAAACCCTAAGCTCGATGTTGATCTTATTCTTAAAAACCTAGAACTTAATGCACTCGAGAAGTTCTCCTCTACCTACATTTCTAAAACCTCTGGTAAGTTATCAGGAAACCTTAAGTTAACAGGAACTCTCGAAAAACCTAAACTACTAGGAGCTTTCCATTTTAATGATTCTGGAGTAACCATCAATGCGCTAAATACAGGTTTTCTATTGCCTGATGAATCTATTAAGTTAGATAATAATGGTATCTATTTTGATTCTTTTACAATGCTTGGTAGTCAAAAAAACCCTTTTGTTATAGATGGTAAAATTGATATTAAAAATCTAAAAAAACCAATATTTGCACTTACGCTAAAAGCAAAAAACATTCAAGTATTAAACTCTACAAAAGACGATAACCCCCTTTTCTATGGCAATGTAAATCTTGATAGTGATGTCTCTATCAGTGGTACTTTAGACTTACCAAAAGTTAAAGGAAATCTACTGATTAATAAAACATCTGATTTTACCTATATCATCCCAGAAGATGAAGTAGATATTATCGAAAAAGAAGGAGTTGTACTATTTGTAAACAAGAAAAACCCTGATGATATCTTAACCCAGCAGGCAGAGGACGCTTCCTCTTCTGCTGTATTAACAGGATATGATATCGATACACGATTAAGTGTAGAGAAAAAAGCTGTTTTTAATATTATCATTGATGAGCGCACAGGAGATAATCTTCGGGTTTCTGGAGGCGGGGATTTTAATTTTGGTATTTCACCTAATGGTACGATGTCGCTTTCTGGAAAATATGAGGTAAACAATGGTCATTACGAAGTAAGCTTGTATAATCTTGTAAAGCGACGTTTTGAAATCGCTAAAGGTAGTACTATTGTTTGGCGAGGTAATCCGCTAGAAGCAGATATGGATATCCGCGCTATATATAAAATAGAGACTGCTACTACAGGTTTAATGGCTAGTCAGATTTCTGGAGCAAACAGTACGGTAGCAGGTAAGTATCGCCAAAAAATGCCTTTTTGGGTTTATCTAAATCTAAACGGAGAGCTGCTTAAACCAGAAATATCATTCGATCTAGATATTCCAAAAGATAAACAAGGAGAATTAGGTGGTGAGGTATATAGTAAAGTACAACAATTAAATACACAAGAAGAAGAACTCAATAAACAAGTATTCTCTTTACTAGTTCTTAATCAATTCTTTCCTTCTACCTCTAATGATGGGAGCAGTGGTGGATCTCTATCTATTGCCAGAGATAATGTTAATAATGTATTATCCGATCAGCTTACTACTTTCTCTAATAAACTACTAGGTAACTCTGGGGTAGAACTAGATGTTGGTATTGATAGTTATACCGACTACCAAGGTAATGCACCACAGAATAAAACCCAATTAGATGTCAGTGCTAAAAAACAATTGTTTAACGATAAGCTTATTGTAGAAGTAGGTAGTGGTGTAGACATACAAGAAAACTCTCAGAGAACAGGGCAAACCACTCCCCTAATTGGTACTGTAAATCTTCAATACCTATTTGATAAAAAAGGAAGGTGGCGATTAAAAGGATATCGTAAAAATACGTTCGAAAGTGTTATCGATGGACAGGTAATTATTACAGGAATTTCTTTAATTTTTAATCAAGAATTTAATAAGTTTAAAGAATTGTTTAAAAAAACAGTTACAGAAGAAGTAGCAAAAAATAAATCACAAGAAGAGACCCCAACTATAGAAAAAACAAAACAATGAAAAAAACGTCTCTACTAGTAAGCATCATATTTTTGGTCCTCTGCTCCTGTACTATAAAACGTTATATCCCAGAAGATGAAACTCTTTATAAAGGAGCATCATTTACCATTATATCCGAAAAGAAAATCACTGCTCTAAATAAGGTAGAAGAAGAATTACAGCTTGTTCTTAGACCACAACCTAATACATCTAAACTAGGAGTATTGGCACATTATAAGGTAAAAAAAGGAAACCCTGGTTTTTTGTACAAATTCATTAACAAAAAAATGGGCGAATCTCCTGTATATCTCTCCGATGTAGATATTAATCGTACCGAAAATCTAATCCTTAATCGACTCGAAAACTTAGGATTTTTCTATAATAGAGTTTCCACTACCATAAAAAAGAAACCTAAAAAAAGTAGTATACACTACACCATTCATTTAAAACAACCGTATACTCTAGAGACCTATCAATTACATACAGACACTTTATCAATCTATAAAGACATTAAAAAAACCTTTGATAACTCTAGTATCAAAAAAGGACAACGCTTTGATCTTACAAGATTAAAAATAGAACGAGAGCGAATAGATGCAAGCCTAAAGTCCAAAGGGTATTATAACTTTAATGCTGATTTTTTGATCTTTGAATTAGACACCAATCAGTATAAAAAAAAACGGTATGATCTATATCTGAGATTAAAAAACAATGTTCCTAAAAAAGCACTAATCCCATATGCATTAGAGACTGTTAATGTCTATCCTAATTATACCCTAAAACAGCATGACAAAAAAATAGATACTACCATTGTAGGCGTTAATTTTATACAAGACTCCGTAGTTTTTAAACCAACAAAACTACGCCCTTTTATTCTCTTTAAAAAAGGACAATTTTATGATCCAAAAAAATTTAGAGCTACAAATAGACGACTTTCTTCTATCGGAACATATAAGTTTGTAAATGTGCAGTTTGATAACGAAAAAACTGTTTCTAACACTGATACCATCGGCCTATTAACCACCAATGTATATTTATCGCCATTACATAAACGGGCTCTTAGTGCCGAGTTGCAGGGCAACACTAAATCTAATGGTTTTACAGGACCCGCATTAGCCCTAAGTTATACCAATAGAAACTTATTTAAAGGAGGTGAAACTCTTAGAATCACAGGAAAATTAGGATATGAAGCACAGGTCGGAAGTGACAATTCGGATGCAGGATTAAGCAGTACACAATTAGGATTAACTACTGATCTTGTTTTTCCTAGACTATTACTTCCTATAAAAATCTCTAAACAGTTTAAATATGCCATCCCAAAAACTAAGATCAGTGCAGGTGTAGCATATTTAAATCGTAGCAAATTATATAGCCTAACTTCATTTAATGCTAGTTTTGGTTATGGTTGGAATGCTAATGATTATGTATACCACACACTTAATCCTATTAGTATCAGCTTTATACGATTATCTAACAGTACACCCGAGTTCGAAACCATCTTAGAAGAAAATCCCTTTCTCAAAAACAGTTTTGAACAACAGCTTATATCTGGGCTCACTTATAACTTTACATACAGTGAGTTAGGACATCCTTCTAAGATTAATCCGTTTTTCTTTTCATCCAATATTGATTTTGCTGGCAATACACTACATCTACTAGGCAATAGCTCTGATACAAAAACAAAAAAAACCATCCTCGGTGTAGAGTTTGCACAATACGTAAAAGTAGATACCGATGCTAGACTTAATCTTAGGATAGGAAAACAACAATCACTAGTTACTCGTTTGTATAGTGGTATTGGAGTTGCTTATGGTAATTCGGATATACTCCCTTTTTCTAAGCAATTTTTTGCAGGAGGTCCCTATAGCATTAGAGCATTTAGAACACGATCTATCGGTCCTGGAGCCTATACCCCACAAGCTACGGATACAGGAGCATTTTTTGACCGATCAGGAGATATTAAATTAGAAGGTAATGTAGAATATCGATTCCCTTTATACTCTTACCTAAGAGGTGCAATGTTTATCGATGCTGGCAATGTATGGTTGCTCGATGAAAATAAAGCCTTACTCGGAGGAAAATTTTCTTCTAATTTCTTAAATGAATTAGCAATAGGTGCAGGAGTTGGCATACGTGTAGATATACAAAGCTTTGTAATCAGACTCGATTGGGCTGCACCTATCCACAAACCTGTTTTTAACCAAACGTCTAAGTATAATTTTAATCCAAAAAAAGGCATATTCAATTTCGCTATCGGGTACCCTTTTTAGCTATTTAATAAGGAGAGTACACTGTATCTGTATCATATACATTCGAAAAAATATAAAGCCTTAAAAAACTAAATAACTTAAAGGCTTAAAAACTAAACAACTCAAAAAAATCAAAGACTTACAGACTATTTCTTAAGTTTTATCTCATTTATTCTGTGACACATTACGCCTCTCTATTTCATAATTTATTCTATATTGGCTCTTGCCTAAATTAGTAGTGTTACCTCTCCCCAAAATCTATAATACGCTCTAAAACATATCGTAGATACTGTCTGTTTTTTTGATATCACTATTATTGCCCTGTTAATATCCTTGCCCACCTTGTTATCATACTTATCTGCATCGTTATCAGCGTTGCCCGCCTTGTTATCATCCTTGTCCGCATCGTTATCAGCGTTGCCCGCCTTGTTATCATCCTTATCCGCATCGTTATCAGCGTTGCCCGCCTTGTTATCATCCTTGTCCGCATCGTTATCAGCATTGCCCGCCTTGTTATCATCCTTGTCCGCATCGTTATCAGCATTGCCCGCCTTGTTATCATCCTTGTCCGCATCGTTATCAGCATTGTCCGCCTTGTTATCATCCTTGTCCGCACTAGTATTTATCGCTACTGGTCGTGTTTAATACAATAGATCGGGAGTGTTTAACAAAGTATATCACCAAGTATAAACATTTAACTGAGAGTGTTCAGTAAAGTGTGTCACCACGTATAAACATTTAACTTTGTGATATTATGGAAGAAAAAAAAGAATTTAATGATGATGATTTTTAAAAGGAGGCTTTAAAAGGTTTAGAGGGAGTCTTCAATAGATTAATTATTATTTTAAAATAATACTACTAATATGGGGTAACATTTGATCTTGTAGAAACATATACTTACTAACAAACAATATCATTTATATAATCACCCTAGTATTATAGGGGTTTAAAACAAACAAACATATGGCAGAACGTAGTTACAAGATCAAAGACGGTATCGTATTAGAATGGGCAGATACTGTAATTTCTTATCTTAAAGAAGATATACAACTATTTACTGATTTTGACGCTAAACTAGACCAGAGATTTATAACTCTCTTAGAAAGTAAAGTTACACAAGCATATAAAGAAGGAGGTGATCAATTAAATATAGCACAATTACAAGAAAAAACAGAATCTGTAGATCGTGCTATGAATGACTGTCATGCCTATTTTAAAAAACTACGCTACTGGGTACTTGATGCTTTTCCGGATCAAAAAGCAATACAAAAACAGTTTGGTGTTGGTAGATATGCAATAATCAGAAGAAGTCAAATCAAGATGATCCAATATACAGAAGGGCTCACCACTACCATCAATCAGCACCGAGATGCACTTATTGCTACAGGGATCCCTGCACAGTTATTAGAACAACCCGCAGCCTTATCCGAAGCCCTGCGTAGTGCAAATAATGAACAAGAACAAAAAAAAGGAACCCGTACCGTAGATACTGACCAACGAAAAGAACTCTTTAATGAGCTATACCGTATCTTACAAAAAATAAATGCAGCAGCAGACAATGTATTCGATCAACACCCTGCTAAACGAAAACTCTATCGTACTCCCAGAGTAACTAGTAGTACCAGAAGTATAACAACCAATGATGAAGAAGAATAAAAAAATACAGATCCATACAATAAATCATACAATTACACATTAGTAATAATAACTCTTAAAACCTAAACCATGGCAACAAAAACCGAATTACTTATCCACAATCAGCAATACCGTCTTATTGAATCCTCCTTTGACTTCCACCAACCCACTGATTATAATGGCAGACCCAGTGCCAAGGTACGTGCTGGCAGTATCGTAGCTCTCATTGATTTTGATGGAGAAGAAGAACTCATCAGCTGGGCTGGTAATGATATCACCACCCGTAGTGGTAAGATCATCTACTATAGCGCTGATGGTATGGGGATTAAGTTTACTCTAGAGTTTACCGATGCCTATTGCTCAGATATGTACATATACCAGAGCAATATTGTCGGGGGTGGAGTCCTATCAGAGCTTAAGATCACTGCCAGAGAGATGGTAATAAAAGGACATACTCATACGAATAACTGGCCTGTAAAAAGCTAAAAACCTGATATCGCGATGAGAAAAAGTAACCAAACACTACAGGGGCTAGATGCAGTACTAGCCCCTGCTATAGAAAGAGCCGTATGCCCCTCATTTTCTGGCAAGACTCCCACCGCATTTGATATTGGGATTAAACTACATCGAGAGCTCGATAATACCCGTACATCCCTATCAGAAGCACTCTATAAAATAGACCTTGCCAATGATGATATAGGTGTAAAACAAGCCCAGATGCATCAGTTACAGAGCATGCGCCCCTATAATACAGATGCTGTAGACACCAATGATTATATCAGAAAAGCCAATAACGGCTATCAGGTATGGGATGGCAATCGATGGACACAGCTCTCTAAAGATGCCAAAATAAAAATAACTAGTGAGCGTAGCGAAGCCACCAATAATAAGCTTGCTGTAGTCATACAAGCAGAAGATACCAGTACCAATACGCAGATTTTTTTTGTAGATGATAATGTATACAAGCGCGGTGGGGAGATCAGTTATAATGGTAGTATCAGAGATAATCCAGAACTTAGCCCTAGGATGATAAATGAGGAGATCAACTGGCAGAGCATACTATATGATGCCACCAAGATGGGAGTTGCTACAACAGGTAAGGCTGCCGGAGCACTAAGTCTGACCCGTATCGGCAATCTTACCCCGTGGCATAAAGGCGCAAACCTTCATAAAGCAGTAGGATGGTATCGCAATAAAGAAGGGATCTACCGTAGCCTAAGTAGTCAGCGTAATACCATAGGTGCCGGTGGGCACCGTGTAGGCGCACGTACTGCTGCCAAGAGTGTAAAACATCTTAAACTCCTAGGGAGAGGTGCTGCCATAATCAGTGTTGGGATTAGTGTATATGAAGGATATGATGCATATAAAAAAGACTACTCTAATAAAAATGAAGTAATTACAAAAGCAAGTATTGATATATCTATGGCGTTGATCGGTGCTTGGGGTGGTCCTGTAGGTTGGGCAATCTCTGGGAGTTATTTTATTTTATCGACTACAGGGGCATTTGGGGATTGGGGAACCCCCAGTGGAGTAAACAGTAATGGAATCCCCTATGGCAGTCCCAATTTTGGTACGACGGGGGGAGCATCTAGCCAATATACCGATGAGTTTACTATAGACTATGTACCCCCAATAGAGCATAAACGCAGTATGATGCGAGAACGCTTATACCGTATGCAAGATCATACTACTGTACAACCACAAGTACATTATCAGGTAAATATGGAGGGGCAAGACTTCTTCCCTAGAAATCAATACTATACTAAATTTTAAAAAAGAAAACGATGGATTTAGATACTTTTATTTACTTATCAGCAATACTTATTCCTCTATCTGCTTTTGTATTTTTAAGAAAGTATATAGATAAAAATAATTTATGGTTTATCACTGGGGGGGGGATAGTAACTATAGTTGGATATCTATCTATCTATATAAGTACTATAGAAGATAAAAAAGTACTTTATATTAATATGATTGTTCCTTTATATGCGGCTTTACTATATAAAGGAATATCTTACTTGTTTTTTAAACAATTCAATAGATTACCTATAGATACATTTTTTGAGCATGAAGGGAATATTTGGGATCGCTTATTTAATATTATATATACTTTTTTAATAACCGTTGTACCTTTACTTTTATTACTTTTTATATGAGAACATAAACGCGGTATGATGCGAGAACGCTTATACCATATGCAAGACCATACTGCTGTACAACCACAGGTACACTATCAGGTAAATATGGAGGGGCAAGACTTCTTCCCTAGAAATCAATAGTATACTAAATTTTAAAAAAGAAAAACGTATGGATTTAACTTCAATAATTTTCATATCAGGTATACTCATCCCTCTATCTGTATTTTTCTTTTATAGAAAACAATTAGAAAATAACGCCCAATGGTTTATCATTGGGGGAGGGATAATCGCACTAATCGGTATATCTATCTATATGACTAGTATAGAAATAGAAGAAGAAAGGATTTTATATCTAAGCTTGCTTACCCCACTATATGCAACCCTGTTATATAAAGGGATGATTTACCTGTTTGTAAAGCTATTTGATAGGATGCCAGTAGATACTACTTTTGAGTTTCATGTTAATATACGAGATGTTTTATTTAATCTTTTATATTTTATTATGATAACTATTGTTCCTATGTTAGCTGCAATAAAAACTCAAAACTGATCAAATATTTAGACATGAAATTGACCAATTTTAAAATAATACTACTGATTTTAATTCCTATTGTCCTAAACGCATGCCAATCTGATTATAGGATTGAATTCCCTGAACTTTATGCTAAGTGGATTGAAACAGAAGAAAGTGTTGGTTACACTTCCGATCAGATACACACCTTAACTATCACAAAAGATGGAAAATATCATAATAAAATAAGTACAGCTGCGGACTCTGCTCTTAGTTTTTTTAACGGAACTTATAAATTGGATAAAGAAAAGTATTTGATAAAAATCACTAATGACGGATATGCTTTGAAGGACATGACTTTGAAAAAACTTACCGAATCTGAAATGATTGTTGAAATTACGGAGGAATTCGAGGGATCTACACTTCTGTACTTTTCAAAATAATAAAGCAGCTAACAATGGCTATAATTAATACGGGTTTTGGTGTTTAATCCAAAGCTTGTGCCTATTTATAAAGTTCGCCAAATCTTTTGATTTGGCTTTAAAATGAAAAAATTAAAACAAAATAAAAAGTTTTGGCTAAGTGCTTAATCGAAAGTTTAGTACTTTTAAATCCCGTACTAATCATAGCCGAGACGTTTACTATAATATATTTTGGAGAACTAGCCAGAGCAGCAGCAAGAACATAAACGCGGTATGATGCGAGAACGCTTATACCGTATGCAAGATCATACTACTGTGCAACCACAAGTACACTATCAGGTAAATATGGAAGGACAAGACTTCTTTCCTAGACAAGAATTTTATACTAAATTTAAACAAAGAAAAACTTATGGATATACGTATTTCTGTTTCTTTAATATGTATACTTACCCCTCTTTTTGTATTTGTATTTTTAAGAAAATACTTAGATAAAAACAACTTATGGTTTATTATTGGGGGAGTGGTGATTGCTCTGATAGGTTGTATATGTACATATATAAGCGATGTAGATCATAAAAAAATACTTTATGTTAATATGTTGACCCCTTTATACGCAATGTCTCTCTATAAGGGATTAACTTATTTATTTATAAAACAGTTTGGAAGAATGCCTATAGATACTTTTTTTGAATACGAGGGGAGTATATGGGATCGCTTATTTAATATTATATTTTTTATTTTGATGATTCTTGTACCTATGTTTACTATCATATATTTTATTGAGTTAGCCAATGCTGCTCTATATGGGCATTTGGGGATTGGGGTACAATTTCTCAACCTTATGATGTATCTGTATTAGGTCATTTTCTTTGCTATCTAAATCTTTAAGTATTTGTTTTTTACAATCATTAAAAACATCTTTCAGATCTTTAAAAACGTCTTGATAATAAGAAACTCCTGTTCTTAAATTGTCTATGAATCTGAGGAAGTATTTTTGTTGTTTTTTATCGATCTCTAACTCACTAATTTCGTTTAGTTTATTTTTTAAATAGTCTATATAGATCGTCAATTCTTTAATAAACATATTAGGACGATCTGATCGAGAGATCATATTATTTCTTCCATAAATATGATCGGTGATCTCACGCAGGCTCATTATTTTAGAAAAATAAGCCATATTAGGACCTGGACAAATCGATACTCCTTTACCCTCTGTTTTAGTATCGATATCATGTACTAATAATGCAGCTGTTCCTAGACCTACACAGGTACAGGATTTTTCTATAATTTTATGATACTTTTTTTTATATTCTTCTTCAGAAAGGTTTTCTTTCTCTAATTGAGTAATCTGTAGATGCTGATATTGTCGGGATGCTGTACATATTCCTTTTTCTGTATGTTCTTTATTTAAAGCTACATATTTTTTAGGGCAAGAGCTTCCGGGTCTCCCTTTATCAATCAATAGTTGCTTCTCTGCATCTTTGGTATTTCCTTTTAGACTATTAAATGGAATCCCTAAAGGTGATATATCACTTAGGTATAGGTCTTTTTCTTCTGCTATTACTAGTTTCTCTAGAGTATCATTATCTACTGTAGTTGCTTCTGGAACTAAGAGAAAAGGGGTTCCCCAGCCTACAGAATCAACTTGATAATGGTTTAATAAAAACTGATGCTCTTCTGCATTTCCTACTCCTCCCTGTGCTGTTATTTTTATAGGTAATGGAGATTGAGGTACAGGACGGTTTTTGGCTACTAATGCTGTACTCAGAATTGTATGAATGGATGCTATTAATTCTTTTTTATGATCTCTAAATTGAGCTAAAATGGGACCTATCAAAAAACCATCTGTTGCAAAGGCATGTCCCCCACAATTAAGCCCTGATTCTATTCTGTATTCTGATACCCATATCCCTTTTTTGGCTAAAAATTTGCCTTGTATTAAAGCAGATCTGTAGTCACTAACCTTTAAAACAATTTTCTTTTTTATGTGTCCTTCTAAGTCTGGGTAAAAGTCTTCGAATTGTTCTATATAGCTATATAGTCTAGGATTCATGCCTGCTGATAAGATTAAGGACGAGCATAAATCGCTATTGGCATACCCTCTTAATGCGGCGTGTGCATCATTATAGATGGATGGTAGTTTTTCTTTGTCTTTATAGTTTTCTTTATCAACTTTGGTCATGATATTAACATCAATACTACCTCTTGATAAGTTATTTTCTATCCAGTTTTTGATTTCGCTTATATTAAAATTATTGGATAGTAAACGTTGGAACTCTTGTTTTAACTCAGAGGCATCAGGCAATATATCAATGTCTTGTTTTAAATCTCTACTGTATCCTTTAGCAATATCTTTTAGTGCTTCAAATTTTTGTTCTGCGATGCTATTGATCAAATTTAGATATGAGGTTATTCTTTTGGCTCTAAAGTCTTCTATGTTTTCGGTAATCTCGGTATAAGCAACCTGAAATTTAGCACTATATACTTTCCTTAGTTTTTCTAATAGTATATCATCAACTAATGAAATTACAGAATCAATTCCTAGGTGCGAGACTTTTAGTGCCGTATCGATAGTAAAACCTATTCCCATAACAGGAATATGAAATGTATGTGCTTTCATCTTAATATATATTATTTAGTTTTTTAGACTTCTATAAAAAATCTAAAAACTAGATGTTTATTCGTAGTAGTAATAGATTTATTTTGGTAAAAAAAAGCATTGCAGATTCATTAAAATATGATAAATATCATAATCTGTTTTATTTTGGTTCTTATCAAAGAAGAATTACATGTATAAATACTTCATTTTTTTAGACCAATTATAGTTTTTTAACTGGAGTTCGTATATGGTAACATGGCTAAATCCTGCTAATGAATCTTGCTCTATAAATTCCATCCTATTAGGTCTAACTAGATATCCTCCCCAATAATCAGGCATTGGTATCGTTTGATTTTGGTATTTAGTTTCATAGTATCTTAGACGATTATCTAATATTTTTCGAGAAGAAACTATCTCGCTCTGGTGAGATGCCCAAGCACTTAGCTTACTTCCTTCTGGGCGAGATTCAAAATATCCTTCGGATATATTTCTATCAATCTTTTCTGCTTTTCCGGATATATATACTTGTCGTTTTGCTGTTGTCCAATTAAAGATGATAGAAACCTTATTATTAGTTGTAATTGCTCGTCCTTTTTCACTATTGTAGTTGGTAAAAAAGATAAAACCCTCCCAAGTAAAACGTTTTAATAATACAATTCTACCTTTGGGAGAACCATCTACCCCGATGGTGGAAAGTAGCATTGCATTTACTTCATCCTCGGGATGGGCTTTATCAACTTCATAAAACCATTGTTGGAAATGTTCAATTGGGTTATGATCATCAGAAGTACTCATGCTTGTTTTGATATTATTTTTTTTCCAGACCAGTTTGTAAGCACTGTAACATATACAACAATAGAGATAGAACTCAGAGGCATTAATATTGCTGCTATCACAGGTGATAGTTGCCCTGTAACGGCAAAATATAATCCTATAATATTATACATAAACGATAGTGCAAAACTTGATTTAATAATTGTAATTGCTTTTTTAGATACATCGAGGTAAGATGATATCATATCAAATTTTGAAGCATCCAAAATAGCATCACATGCTGGAGAAAATACATTTACATTTTCTGAAACAGCTATTCCTACATTACTTTGTGCCAAAGCTCCTGCATCATTTAATCCATCACCAACCATTACAACATCTCGATTTTGCTGTTGTAATGATTTGATATAATTTAATTTATCGTCTGGTTTTTGATCAAATAATAGTGACGTATTTTCTGGGAGTAGTTTTTCTAAATATTCTTTTTCTCCTTCATTATCACCTGATAAAATTGCTAGTTTATAATTCTTATACAATTGCCTAAAAACTTTTTCAACTCCTTTTCTATACTGGTTATGAAACACGTAACGTCCCTTATAATGCTTATTAGTACTGATATGAACGGTTGTGTTTTTAGTCTTAGACTCTGTATTCTTTCCTATAAAGCTTGCCGAACCTATTTTAATAGTATCATCTTCTAACCTGCCTTTAATCCCTTTTCCTATATACTCCTCATACTCGTCTAATGTTAAAATATCATGCGCTGCTAGTATATTATATAGTGCTCTACTAAGTGGATGATTCGATGATCTTAATGTATTCTTAAGTAGTGCTTCTTCTGCTACTGTTAGTTTCATTCCTTCATATACCACTTCATTTGTTTGCATAGAAGTAATTGTTCCTGTTTTATCAAAAATCATTGTATCTGATAGGGCTAATCGCTCGATAACATCTGCATTTTTTAAATAAAACTTGGTTTTTCCGAAGAGACGAAGGATATTACCCAATGCAAAAGGTCTTGCTAATGCTAGTGCGCAAGGGCATGCTATAATCAGTACTGCTGTAAATACTTGTGCGGCTTTTGATGAGTCTACGAACAACCAAAAAGTAGTTGCAATTACTGCTATACATAAAATTGTGATAGTAAAATATTTACTAATTGTATCCGTCAGATTAGTAAACGAAGCTGATTTATCTCTATTAAATACATCATTGCTCCATAATTGTGTAAGATAGCTTTGTTCTACTGATTTTAAAACTTCAATTTCTATGGCTCCATAAAGTTGTCTCCCTCCTGCAAAAAGAGTATCGCCGGATTGTTTAGCAACTGATTTACTTTCTCCTGTTACAAAACTATAATCAATTTGTGCATTACCATTAATCAGAATAGCATCTACAGGAATTAACTCTCCGTTTCTGATCAATAATCGATCTCCTTTCTTAATATCATATACTTGTATGCTTTCTTCTTCTTTTTTTATATTAGATGTATCAGTAAGTTTGGTTACTGCAATAGGAAAATAGGACTTATAATCTCTCTCAAAAGATAAAAAGGAATAGGTTTTTTGTTGAAAAAATTTTCCTAATAACAGAAAGAATACTAATCCTGTAAGGCTATCAAAAAAACCGGTCCCCCAATCAAAAATAATCTCTACAGTACTCCTTATAAAAAGTACTAAAATCCCAAGTGCAATGGGTACATCAATATTTAATATTCTAGATCGTAATCCTTTATAAGCCGAAATAAAATAGTCCTGAGCAGCATAAAATACAACAGGTAGTGAAAATGCAAACATCAACCACCGAAAAACAAATTTATATTGCTCTAACCAATATTCTGACACTTCAAAATATTCAGGGAACGATAAAAACATTACATTTCCGAAAGCAAAACCAGCAATCCCAAGTTTATAAATCAAACTTCGATTTACTTGCCTCTCTCCTGTAGTATAGTCATCCAAACTGATATAAGGTTCATAACCGATAGAGTTTAGTAAAACAACTAGCATCTTAAGCGAAATACGATCATTATTAAACGTTATACGAACTGTTTTCTTAGGGAAATTAACCTGAGATGCTGTAATTGCTGGTTGAAGCTTATGTAGGTTTTCTAATATCCAAATACAAGAACTACAATGCATATGAGGGATATATAGTGTAATGATTTCGGTATTTCCATCGCTAAATTCTATTAATTTTTTAGCAATGGCAGGAGTATCTAGGTAATCATATTTTCCTATGACTTCTTCAGGAATGGCTCCAGGAGCTGATTGTAAATCATAATAACAGGATAGATCATTAGAAGAAAAAATATCATACACCGTTTTGCATCCATTACAACAGAATATTTTTTGATCAAATTTGATTACTGTCTTATTGCAATCATTCCCACAGTGAAAACAAGTAGACTCTGACATAGAATTTATTTGTTGCAAATTTTAAAAACCTCTACTGAATATTCTATGATAAATATCATACTTCTGTAATCGACACAGTTTATCAATACCTGACTATAAATCAGCGCTATATATTGGTTTTTTTGAAAAAAAAATCAGAAAACAAAACTACACAAGGCATTTAAGAAATACTTAAACTACTGTTTTACATCAATTAATTAACGTTTTAATAATAAAATTAACCTCTTTACTATTTTTTCAAGATATAAATTTACCAAGTGTTCAAAATAAAAAAGATGCAAGTACTAGAAAAAGACGATAGAATAATTATTAATTGGTTAACGGATAATACTTCTGATACTTTTTTTTATGCTTGGTTAAGGGATAATACCCCTAAAAACCGCCATAAAAATGGGCAAAAACTCACCGAGTCTATAACTATTGATCTAGAGAGTAGACCTAAATCAATTAAGACTACTGAAAATTCTTTGTGGATTGAATGGGACAATGGTACTGTAGAGTATTCTTATTCTTATTTAAAGAATATGCTTTCTAAAAAAGAATATAAAACTACTCTATGGAGTCAGTTGTCGGAATATTCTATTTTTGATTATCAAACTATAATTTCTGATCAAAAAATACTCTTAGAATGTCTTAAAAACATAAGAGAATATGGCTTCACTCAAATAACTAATGTTCCTACCGAAACCAAAAAATTATTGGAAGTAGTTGCTCTTTTTGGCTACGTAAGAGAAACCAATTACGGAAAATACTATGATGTAATTGCTAAAAATGATCCAGAAAATTTAGCGGATACACAATTAGGTTTACCTCCACATACTGACAATCCATATAGAAATCCAACACCTACAATTCAATTATTGCATTGTTTAAAATCGGATACTACAGGAGGAGAAACTATTTTGATAGATGGATTTAATGTAGCTACAAAACTAAGAGAAAACTATCCTGAGTATTTTGAGGTACTGAGTCGTTATTTAGTACAATTTGAGTTTAAGAGCAGTGAGCATTGGCTTAAAAATGAAGCTCCAATTATTCAGTTAGATCTTCAAAAAAACATAGAAAAAATAAAATTTAATAATCGATCTATTCAGCCTTTTAATTTTAGTGATGATATCATGCTAACCTATTATAAAGCATACCAATATTTTGAAAACCAACTTCAAAATAGAGACAATCAATTGCAGTTTAAACTAAATCCTTCTGATTTAATTATTTATGACAATGAACGAATTTTACATGGCAGAACATCATATAGCTTACATGGAGAACGTCATTTACAGGGTTGTTATACCGATAAAGATGCTTTATATAGTAAAATAAATATCTTAGAACAAGATGTATAATGAGTACTAAAGTACGGCTTGTTTTACATATAGGTTTATCAGCTTTTATTATTTATTTCTGTATGTATGCCTTTAGAAAACCATTTACAGCAGCTACTTTTGAGGGGTTACAACTATTAGGGATAAGTTTTAAAGTAGTTTTAGTTATTGCTCAAGTGATTGGGTATACATTAAGTAAGTTTATAGGAATTAAATTTATTTCTGGTACGGGCTTTAAAAATAGAGCTACATATATTATTGGTTTCATTTTATTTGCTGAGCTAGCTTTATTAGGCTTTGCGATAGTTCCGCAACAGTATAAATCTATTTTTTTAGTACTTAATGGAATGCCACTTGGAATGATTTGGGGATTAGTTTTTTCTTATTTAGAGGGGAGAACAATAACTGAAGTATTGGCTGCAATCTTAAGTGCAAGCTATATTATTGCTTCAGGAATGACAAAATCTGTAGGAAAATTGTTGATGACTAACTATAATATTTCAGAATTTTGGATGCCTTTCTATACAGGTGCTTTATTTATTATTCCATTATTTATTGCTGTTTGGAGTATCGAGAAAATTCCACCTCCCACAAAAGAGGACATTAAAAACAGAAATAAAAGAGTCGTTATGACAGATAACGATCGAAAAAAGATGTTCTCTCAATTAGCTCCTGGTCTAATTGCTTTAATCATATTACTATTCTTAATGACTGGCTTTAGAGATTTGCGTGATAATTTTGTAGCAGAATTATGGAAAAAACTAGGGCACGGAAATTCTGCGGCATTATTTACACAAACTGAAGTTTGGATAACTATATTTATTTTATTTATACTAGGGTTATTTATTTTTATAAAGGATAATTTAAAAGCGTTATCTACCATGCAGATTTTAATGTTTCTGGGATTACTACTTCAACTTATCATTACTTTTTTATACCAAGTGACTCAAAATATTTCTCCATTTTGGTGGATGACATTATCTGGTTTAGGTCTTTTTATGACCTATGTCCCATTAGGAAGCATGGTTTTTGAACGTATTTCATCACTTTTTAAATTTAAAAGTAATGCTGGTTTTTTAATTTATGTTGCAGATGCCATAAGCTACTCAGGTACAGTATTAATTTTACTCGTAAAAGAACTGTTTTACCCTAAAACTTCTATATATGAGTATTTTACGCAGATGATTTATATCTGTAGTATTCTAGGAATTGGGTGTTTACTTTTTTCCTTTTTTTATTTTAAAAAACGTTTTTATGCGCTCAAATAATATTATTGCTAAGGAAATCATTTCAATCTATAAAAAACATGGACATATAGAATATGGAGAACAATGTAGTATGTTGTCACACAGTGTTCAAACTGGGTTAATCGCAAAAGAAAAAGGATATGATAGAGAATTAATACTCTCTGGGTTTTTACATGATATTGGGCATTTAACACCTTTAGAGTTTCAAAAAGACGAATTAAAAACTATGGGGGATTTTGGTATAGATGCACATGATAAGTGGGGAGAAATTTATCTAAAAGAAAAAGGGTTTTCTAATCGAGTTATTGCTCCTGTTGCTAATCATGTAAAATCCAAAAGATACTTATGTTTTATAGATCCATTATATTTTAATAGGTTATCTTTTGCTAGTAAAAAAACACTAGAATACCAAGGAGGTATAATGAATAAGGAAGAGGCATCTAATTTTGAAAAAGAACTATTTTTTTTAGAGTCAATAGTGATTCGTAAAGCAGAAGAGGAAGCAAAGATTAAAAATTTTGTTGTTCTCGATAGTCATCTGGAGTATTTCCAAAAACTGATGTAATTACAAATAGCTCCACTTCTTTTTGATCTCTCTTACATCTATTGAAACTGATATAAGTCATAGTTCTTACTATAATGATTTTCTAATTTTGGGTAGTATCCAAAATTAGAATAATGAGAAAAATAGTAATCCCTACAGATTTTTCAGAAAATGCCATGAATGCTTTGCGATATGCGGCAGAGTTATTTAAGTATGAACATTCTTGTTTTTTTATAATACATGTATACGCTGATGAAGTGTACAATACTAGTACTCTAGCTTCTCAGGATGTTTTTGAAAAATTAAAAGAGATGATGCATAAAACCTCAGATATAGCATTAGAAAAAGTCTGTTCTACCATACAACAGGTTTCGCCAAACCCTCGACATAACTATACAATATTATCTAAGTTTGGAAATCTGACAAACGAACTCAATGATTTGGTAAATCAGGAGAATATAGATATTATAGTCATGGGTACAAAAGGAAAGACTAATGATAGAAAACTAACTTTTGGGAGTAATACACTACAGGTTTTAAAGCATGTGAATTGTCCGTTACTTGCTATTCCTGATAACTGTAGTTATCATCGCCCAAAAAACATTTTATTTCCTACAAACTATCTACTACCATTTAAACGACGAGAATTAAAATTACTAAACACATTAACAAAAAGTTTTAGGTCTATTATCCATTTTCTTCATGTTTCTAATTATAATAAACTTTCTATTAGGCAAAAGGACAACAAAAAATTTTTAAAAACGTCATTACCCGATATAGAGTTAGTTTTTCATAATGAAGATGCAGAAGACCTTACAGCAGCAATTAATGTATTTATTAGAAAAAATACTATAGATTTTTTGGTTATGATCAACTCTAGACATTCTTATTTAGAAAGTATTCTATATCAATCTGCCATAGATAAAATAGGTTTGCATATTAAAATTCCTTTTTTAGCTATGCAGAATTTAGAAAGATCTTAAACTTTTTTAGCCCGTTTAACATCTAGTCATCCATATCATGGATGATTATAGAAATATTAAAAATACTAAAAAAATATACTACAATGAAACGAGTTCTGTTACCCACTGATTTTTCGGATAATGCATGGAATGCAATACGATATGCTATGCTTTTTTTAAAAGATGAAGAGATTACCTTTTATCTTCTTAATACCTTTACTCCTACTTCTTATCATATGGGGTATCTTGTTGAAAATCCACTACCTTATAGAATTGATGATATTTCTATGAAGAACTCAGAACGAGATCTAGAAATAATAGAACATAAAATAAAAGAGGAGTTTAAAAACTTAAGACATCGTTTTATAAAATTATCAGCATTTAATACTTTAATTGGTGAGATTATAAAAGTCGTAGACCACTATCATATCGATCTTATCATAATGGGTACCAAAGGAGCAACTGGTGCTAAAGAAATTTTTATAGGTACACATACAATGTATACTATAAAAAAAGTAAACTGCCCTATTATTGCAGTTCCTTCGGATTATAGGTTCGAAGAACCTAAGGATATCTTATTTCCTACGGATTACAACCTTAGTATGGATAACACATCTTTACCTTTAGTAAAAGAAATATGTAACAAACACTTATCCAGACTCCACATCTTAAATGCTTATTATGGAGTGGCATTAGATAGTAATCAACAAAAAACAAAAGATAATCTAGATACCTATTTTAAGGATACTGCTCATGTTTTTCATATTGCAGAAGACATGGATGTTTTAGAAGCAGTAGAAAATTTTGAAAAAAAATATAAAGTCAATTTATTGGTCATGGTCCATAATAAGCATTCTTTTTTTGAAAATCTTTTGTTTAAACCTGTGATTAATCAGATAGCTTATCATACTAATATTCCGTTTTTGGTAATTCCTTCAAAAGAAAGGATGCAATGATATTAACTTTAGTGCTTATCGTTTACAGGTCTGTAAATACATACCAGAATTAAAATAAATGAACCCTAGTCCCTACAGATCTCTTAATCGAATATATCATAGATCAGAAGTGACTCCAATTCTTGATGTTTTAACTATCAAAAATGCCATCTAATGATTTGTTTATTAAACAATTAGAAATTAACATCCCAATAACACCCTATTATAAACATAGTTTTTTATAGAGCATATTAAAGGAACTTATTATCAAAAAAAATAATATTTCATACTAATATCCTTTTTTTAATTATCACACAAGTAAGCTGATAATTATCATAGTTTTAGCAGAATTATTCTTATAAATTTAATGTAGTAATCCTAAAGACTTAAGTGATGAAAAAAAAGATTTTATTACCTACAGATTTTTCAAAGAATGCATGGAATGCTATAATTTATGCTTTAGAACTATATAAAAATGAAACCTGTAACTTTTATATCCTTAATGTATTTAATGCAACAGGGTATGCTATAGATAGCATGATGGTTCCTGAATCTGGAGAAAGGCTTTATGAAGAAGCTAAAGAAAAATCTGAAAAGGGATTAAGTAAGTTATTGGAAAGATTAAGTTGTAGAGATGAGAAATCAAATCATAAGTTTTTTATGATATCTCAATTTAACGGAATCTTAGAAGCGATAAAGGATACTGTTAAGAAACTAGACATAGAAATGATTGTTATGGGTACAAAAGGTGCTACCAACGCTAGTAACCTGATTTTTGGTAGTACTACCGTTCTGACTATGGAAAAGGTAAGAGATTGTCCTGTGTTGGCTATTCCTGAAAAAGCCAATTATAAAAAACCTAAAGAAATCGTATTTCCTACTGATTATAGAACTCATTTTAAACGTAGAGAACTTCAATACTTGGTAGAAATTGCAAGAATAACTAGTGCGGTTATATGTATTCTTCATATCACTACTGATGATCGCTTAGATAAAGAACAAGAAAATAATAAAACCCTATTAGAAGAATCTTTGGATGGTTTACAGTATAGTTTTCATACACTTCATAATGTAACTATCAAAGGAGGACTTAGTAGTTTTGTAGAAAGTAGAGAAAGTGACATGATCACTTTTATGAATAGAAAGCATAGTTTTTTTGGAAGCATATTTTCAACACCTATGGTAAAGAGTTTGGGATATCATTCTAGAGTGCCCGTACTGGCTTTACATGATTTTACAAATTAAGTAAGAAAAGAATGTTTCGATAAGCAGGTTACTTCCCTTTTAACTACTCACTGGATACTCTTTTTAATCATAAAATATAAGCAAATGAAGCATATTGGAATCTGGATAGACAAAGAAAAAGCACATATCATATCGGTGAAAGAAAATAGTGAAGATATGACAACTATATTGTCAGAAATTGAAAACTTTAACGTACATGGGGGTTCTGGAACACAATTTAAAGGAGGTCCACAAGATGTAGTCCAGGATAGCAAATATCTGGAACGCCAAAAACATCAATTTAAAGCATACGTAAAAAAAATAATTCCTTTTATAAAAGATACTGATAAGATTGTTATTTATGGTCCTGCAGAAACTCCGGAAAGATTCAATAAAGAATTAACCCAAAATTATAAAGATATTAGCAAAAATGTGAAGGATGTACTTAAAGCAGATAGTATGACTGATAATCAAACTAAAGCTTTGATCAGATCATATTTTAAGAAGTCTTAACATGTTTCTTAGGGTTTTGATTTCTAGGCAAGTCTTAGGGGTTTAAATTCCTAAATAAGAGATTAAAAAACCAATCCATATTAATGAGAATAACTCTATAAAACATGAACAAACTTTATCTATACATAATGATTCTTACTGGATTATTTTATAGCTGTACATCTAGTGAACTTATTGAGAACTGGAAAAACCCAGATATCAAAGTCTTTGAAGCACAAAAAGTTTTAGTTATTGGAATTACGCCAGATGAAAATGCACGAGAAGTATTCGAGAAAAAGTTAGCCTCTGCGTTAAAAAAAGGCAGAGTTAATGCTATAAAAAGTATAGATTATTTTGAAAACTCTTTTGCTTCTTCTCCTAAAACAGAAAAAGAATTGATGGCCTTAGAATCTATGCTTTTAAAAAATGGTTTTGATGCGATTTTACTTTCTAAAGTACTAGGAGTTGAAGATAAAGTTACTGTTGTAAAAGCTTTTAGAAATCTCGATAAAACATTTAACAGTTTTAGAGATGATTATTATGAGAATCAAAACATCTACTATGATGAAGAGTATTATGAAGAGTATCAGGTTTTTCATGCAGAATCATCACTGTACTGTATTTGCCCAGATAAAGAAAGAGAATTAATCTGGAAAGGATCTATCGATATTACAAAACCTGAAAATATCAGAAAAGCTGCTGGGGATTATGTTAAAGTACTGGTTTGGGCATTAAAAAGACAAGAATTATTAATTATAAAAGAATAAATCAATGAAAAACTAACAAGTACTTAGCTATATCATATCTGAATATTAAGACTATCGATCTGCTTCTTTTTTGTTCTAAATTTAGTCTTCTTGATTTTTAAAAAACGTGTGTAACTGTAATTTTGCTTCCTGATACCCATAATCGTATACTTTGTCTAAGTTACCAGAACTAAATATACCATGGTTAATAAGTTTTTGGGGCTGTATTATAATATTACAGTGTTTAAATTCTGTTTCAGCATTTGGCATTGCTCTGAGGTAATATGCACGTTGCATTACGTTATAAGAGTGTTTAAAATCACTAATTTTTGGTTTTTTAATAGGAGATACATCCACTCCTATGATTAGATCACAATGTTTTTTTAGTGGTGATACCGGAAAATTGTCTAAAATACCTCCATCTGCATATAATCCATCATTGATCATAACTGGTGTAAAAACACCAGGAAAAGCTGCAGAGGCTAATAAAGGTTTAATTAGTTCTCCGGTATGAAATACTTTTATTGTTCCTTCTATTAAATCTGTAGCAGTTACAAAAAGTTTCTTTTGCAAAGATTCAAAAGAATTTTCGGGAAAATAAGTTAACAGATCATTATAAAATTTTTCAGAATCTAAAAAACCAGGTTTTGTACGTGTAAGTCTATTAAAACTAAACAAAGGCGTGTTTTTAAAAAAATCTTTTATTTTTTCAGGAGAATATCCTCCTGCATATAATGATCCAACTATGGCTCCTGCACTAGTACCTGAAACAAAGCTTGGAGTCATTCCTGCCTCCTCCAATGCTTGTATCACGCCAATATGTGCCACTCCTTTAAAGCCTCCTCCAGAGAATACTAATCCTATATTTTTTAAGCTCTTCATTTAAGTAATAAATTTACAAAACAGGACTAAAGATCTTAGCAAAACTTTATTTTATTTTTTGTTTTAAGAGTATTCTCTATACACTTCAAAAGTTATGCTTTTTTTATATTTTATAACTATATCAACTATGCATAATCAACAATGGCACTCTTGTAGCATAACTTATTTTAGAGGTTTCTGATCCTTTAAAAAAACGATCTAAAAAAGTTTCTCTTTTACTAAACATAGCTGTCATATCAACATCCATGATTTGTACAAAACTATTAACTGCCAAGGCTGTCGGTACGTTAGTTATAGAGTGAAACGTATGGTTTATTCCTTTAAAAAACTCTTTCATATGCTTTTTTTCATCAAAATCAGCTACAGTAATAGTTTCATCTTCTCTAATTTTAAGGATACGTAAAGAAGAAGTATATTTTATAATAGCCCCCATCAATGGCTTTATATTTTCTGTATCAAAATGACCCGAACAATCTATTGCATATAAAATAGTTTTAGGATTTTTAAAGGTATACTTATGCGGAATTGCAATGATCGGGCAATCTATTCTGCGAATAACATTAAGGGTATTGCTTCCAAATATAATTTCAGCTACTCCTGTAGCGCCATTTGTACCCATAACGATTATGTCAATATCTTTATTTTTAACAGTTTGTCTAATAGCATCAATAAAAATATCATAATCAATAATGGTATGAAAAGTATAGCTCTCATTAGAATATTTTTCCTTTAAATCTTCGACTAATTTGTTAAGTTTCTTTTTTGCCTCACTAATTACAGATTGGTGAATGGAGGTGTCTGCGGGAGCAACCATTAAATCATCGGTAGTATACTTAGACACTTTCTGTACATTAAGAATATAAAAAGTACAGAGCTCATTTTTAAAAAATCCCATTGCATATTCTATAGCATTTCTGGCATTATTAGAAAAATCGGTAGGAAGCAAAATATTTTTCATGTCAATAGTGTTTTCATATATTCCAAAAATATATGCTAACACATAAAACAACTATGATATTAATCATAAATGAAACTCTTAACTCTTTCTTGTTATCAAGACTCTGTTATCCTCCAATAGTAATCATACTACGGTTATTATGCATATCTGATTGACTAAACTTATCTAATGTATCCATACCATTGCGAATTTTAGATTTAGATAAGATTGTCTTTTGAATAATCGAAGTTATTGATTTACCTGATCTTAGAGGTGTTAATAAATCTGATTCTTTGGATGAGAATAAACAGTTTTTTACTTGCCCATTAGCAGTAAGTCGTATTCTGTTACAACCATCGCAAAAAGGATTAGTAACTGAACTTATAATTGCAAAAGTCCCTTCATATCCTTTTATCTGATAGCTTTTTGTAGTATCATTAGCTGCATCCTCAAGCTTTATAATTTCTTCTTTTTTAAAATTAGAATGTACTTCAGATAAAATATCTTGTAATGGAACTAGTTTATCCATATTCCATTGATTTCCATCAAAAGGCATAAATTCTATAAACCGAACCTGTATAGGAAGCTCTTTGCTTATATTAATAAAATCAATAATTTCATCATCATTAAAACCTTTCATTAAAACACAATTTACTTTTACCAAAAAGCCTTCTTTAACTAGTAAAATAATGTTCTGATATACTTTCTCAAAGTATGACCTACGAGTGATTTCTTTATTTTTTGCAGTGTCTAAAGAGTCTAAGCTTATATTAAGTGTTTTGATTTTACATTTTTTAAAATGTTCTATAAATTTATCTACAATAACTCCATTAGTTGTTAATGTAAGCTCTACTGGTAATGACGCGAGTTTTTCTATAATTCGGGCTGCATCTTTACGCACCAAAGGTTCTCCTCCTGTAAGGCGAATTTTTGTAACTCCTATACTTACAAATTCTTTGGCAATGGTATAAATTTCTTCATAAGTCATAATATGCTTCTTGGGAGATAGTTTAATTCCATCTGCTGGCATACAATATGTGCATCTTAGATTACATCGCTCTGTAAGCGAAATCCGAAGATAATTATGAGTTCTACCAAAGGTATCTGTAAGTATACTGGGTTTAGTCATGCCTTGCTCCTTTTAAAATTCTAAATACATGTAATACTTCAGGAAAAATAGCATCCATCGATTCTTTTGCTCCATTGGTAGATCCTGGTAAGGCCAATATAAGAGTGTTTTTAATCGTTCCTGCTACGCTTCTAGAAAGCATTGCATAGGGCATACGATCTTGCCCGTATTTACGTATTGCTTCTTCAATACCAGGGATATTGCGGTCTAGTAATGGTCGTAAAGCTTCTGGAGTTACATCACGCTTGGATAAGCCAGTACCTCCCGTATAAATAATAAGATCTGCTCCCTCTTCTTGATACTGTATTGCTTTTTTTTGTATAATTTCGGTTTCATCAGGGATAATGATATAATCCATAATCTCTACTTCGCAGGTCTCTAATTTAGACATAATCGCTTTACCTGCCTTATCTTCTTTTTTTCCTTCAGAAATAGAATCAGAACAGACAATAACAGCAGCTTTAAGATCTCTCCTAAATTTATCCCTATAATCTGATTTCCCTCCTTTTTTATCCAATAATTTAATATGCTGGATTTCTATACCTTTATCAATAGGCTTAAGCATATCATACATATTTAATGCTACTATGCTTGCTCCATGCATAGCCTCTACCTCTACACCAGTTTTATAAATAGTTTTTATAGTTACCAAAATTGTAATTTCTAAACCATTGATGGTGTATTCAATCCCGGTATATTCAATAGGTAAAGGATGACAATCAGGAAGCAGCTCAGGAGTTTTTTTTACACCCAGTAAACCTGCAGCTTTACTCATAGCAAATACATCTCCCTTAGGCACAGTTCTATTTTCTATAGCTTCGATAGTTTCTGATTTACTAACTTTTACAACTGCCTGTGCCGTAGCAATTCTTAGTGTAGATATTTTATGTGTGATGTCTACCATACTTTATAATAACAAATTTTAAATCTCAAAAATCAAAACTGTAGTTCAATCTTTGGTTTTATGAATACTATTAGATAGAATTTTGTTTCCATTGATGTGTTTGGTCCTCAAAAATCTCTTTTCCAAAAACAGGGACATCTGCTTTTATGGCTTCAACAATATATTCTAAAGCTTCAAAAACTATTTTTCTTCTAGGTGAAGACACAAAAACAAAAAGACAAATTTCTCCTGCTTTTACAGTTCCTAAACTGTGATAAATATGCATGCAAGTAAGGTCAAATTTTTCGAAAGTAGCTTCTCGTATTTCATAGAATTTTTGATTTGCCATTTCTTCATAGGCACTATAATCTATCGCTGTAACCGTTTTTCCTTCAATTTCATCTGCTCGCACTTGTCCTAAAAAGATATTATGCGCTCCAATACTGGTTTTTGTTTGGTGTTTAGCAATAGATGTACCTATAAACTCTGATGAAATTGCTCCTTGTATAAATACACTTTTTGGTTTCTTTTTTTCCATAATTATTTTTTTAAATCTAGTAAATCTGACATATTATCATGTAACACAATAGCTCCTCCTCTTATATGCGATATGTTTCTAAATCCATTTTTCTGTAAAATTTCAACAGCTCTTTTACTTCTAATACCTGACTGACAAAACACTATAATTTCTTTTTCTTTAGAAATCATATGCAATTCTTGCTCTAGAGTACCCAATGGAATAGAGATAGGTTCTAAACTATCTATCTTTGGTTGTTCATGAGTTTCACGAACATCTATAAATTGAGCATTTTTAATTAAAAAAGCTTCTTGTGCGGTAATTTCTATAATCTGATGTACTCCGCAAAAAAGATCATAATCATTCTTTTTAAAATCTTCGGATAAAGCTTTCACTTTTGATATTTCGGATTCGACACGACTAATTGTAAAAGTCGAAGATGTAGTAGTTAGGCAATCATACATAAATAGTTTTCCGCTAAGGACATTACCTAGACCTAGAATGATTTTCAGAATCTCATTAGCCTGCATACTTCCTATAATACCTGGTAATACTCCTAAAACTCCAATCTCAGCACAAGAAGGAACGCTTCCTGCTTTTGGAGGCTCTGGAAAAAGACACCGATAGGTAGGTCCGTTTTGATAATTAAATACTGATACTTGTCCTTCGAACTTAAAAATAGCCCCATAGACCAGAGGTTTATTAGCAATAATACAGGCATCATTAATTAAGTATCGAGTAGAGAAATTATCGGTTCCATCTACTATAATATCATATTCAGAAAAAATAGAGATTGCATTTTTTGTCGTTAGTTTTTCTGGATATGTATTAATTGTTATCGCTGGATTAAGATCTGTAAGACGCTGTTTTGCTGCTAAAGCTTTATTTATTCCTATAGAACTTGTACCATATAAAATCTGACGATGTAGATTAGAGATGTCTACAACATCAAAATCTACAATACCAATAGTACCTATGCCTGCTGCAGTAAGATATTGTAATACCGGACAGCCTAATCCACCTGCTCCTATTACAAGTACTTTTGACCTATCCAATTTCTCTTGTCCAGAGGAACCTATTTCTGGTAAAATAACCTGTCTATGATATCTAGAATTAAAAGAATTCATTATTTCTATTTTAGAATTTGATTACTTCTATTGTTTAAAATTTTGGTTACCCGCCTGCAAATGGAGGTAACAAAGCTACTTCTACTTCGGTATTAATTATATGATTTTGGTCAACTAAATGATGGTTAATTGCTACTTTAAAATCTTTATCTCCCAATTTGGGGTATTGGTTTTTTAATTTTTCTACCAATTCAGAAACAGAACAGACTTCAGTTTGTATATATTCCTCAGTAATAGCGGTAACCTCAGCTAACATACCAAAATACTTAATGTTTAATTGCATTTGTAATTCTTTTTAAATCTTCAATTGTATTTATATTTGTAACCAAAATATGCTCCTTGTTTAATACCGAAACTGTTTTTGTTCTCAGTGCCAAAACTAGTTTGCGCAAACGTTTCTCTCCATCAATAAGCAACTCTTTACATTTATCCACACAGTGCTTTTTATATAATGCTACTAACGGGCTAGTCTTTCCTTCTGCCTCAAACTGAATAATATCATAATCATCATCCTTATAAAACACTAGTTTTTTTAACAATGAAGTAGTTAATAAAGGCACATCACAGCTTATGACTAGGTTATTTTCAGTTTTAGAATATGTTAACCCTGTATGTACCCCTGCTATTGGACCCGAATCTGGTATAATATCTTCAATTCTCTTAAGCCCAAAAACATCATAGTCAGAATTACTACTAACAATCATAATTGTGTCCACCAAAGGTTGTAATGCTTCAATACTATATTGAATAAAAGGTTTGTTATTTAGTAACATCAATCCCTTTTCGCTACCCATTCTAGAGCTTTTACCTCCAGCAAGTATAATTCCTGTTATGCTTTTTTCTTCTTTCATTAGCAATAGTGAATGCTCAATAATATTGGTTTTATAGAGAAATTTTTTTCAATTCATTGTCCAGAAATTCCCAACATTTTTGGTTGATCTTATCAAATGTTTCGATTATATGTTGTCCATGTTTTGTTAGATTAGCACCACCCCCACCTTTTCCTCCAGTAGTAGTAATTACCAAAGGTTTTTGGGTAGACTTATTCATGCTATCTAATAAGTTCCAAGCTTTTTTATACGACATTCCCAGAGTACTTGCCGCTTTACTTAATGAACCAGTCTTTGCAATAGCTTTTAATAATTTTATTCTTCCTTCTCCTAAGAAAACACCATACTTTGATTCTATCCAGATTCTACTTTTTATTTTATAGTCCATCCTAGTAGTAAATAAAGCGTTATGCTTTCAAAGATACAACGATTTTTATAGAGCCGTTTTTCTTTATCAGAATTTTAACCTGAGTTATCTAGTAATCCCGAATTATGCAATATAACTTCGTTATAAAGCTTGAAAAAGCAATAGACACTAGTATTTTCTTAATTTTAGAAATCAACAACCTCGGAGCAAACTCACGAGGCATGCTTCCGAAAAAAATATTTTGATGTCTAGGTAAGCTTCAAGGAATTAAACCCTCAATGAGGGATTAAAAAATTCAGCTAAACAACAGTATCTACAGTAGTTTTAATACGGAATAGGTTTTCTATTACATAATATGAGTCAAACGATTTGTGTTTAATTGTTTAGGATAAGATACTTTATTTATTTTGATGAAAAATGATAAATATCATATCTCAATATATTTGAAATATGTAATCTTGTATAAACGATAAAAAGGTCTTTTATTATTAATTACAAATCATTTACAGCAATGAATACGAGATTAAAAAAATTAAACTTATCCACATTAAGTTTTGGTGTACTCTTACTTATGATGTTACTGGGAGCGTCTTGCTCAAAAGAAAAAGATAAAACAAAAGTCTATGACAGCCCAGAAGCTATTCCTGTTAGTAGAGAAATGATTGCTGAATTAACTTCTCCGCCTAATGTTCCTAAACCTACCGGAAGAAGAAAAGCTAAAAAGCTTATTGTAAACATGGAAATTCTAGAAAAAGAGGGAGAAATGACGGACGGTGTTAAGTATGTCTACTGGACCTTTGGAGGCTCAGTTCCTGGAAGCTTTATCCGAACCAAAATTGGTGATGAAGTAGAGTTTCATCTAAAAAACCATCCTGATAATAAATTACCTCATAACATAGATCTACATGCCGTTACAGGACCAGGGGGTGGAGCTACATCTTCTTTTATATCTCCAGGACATGAAGCTCAATTTTCATTTAAAGTACTTAACCCTGGGCTTTATGTATATCACTGTGCTACAGCTCCTGTAGGGATGCATATAGCTAACGGAATGTATGGATTGATCCTAGTTGAACCAGAAGAAGGTCTGCCAGAAGTAGACAGAGAGTATTACGTTATGCAAGGTGATTTTTATACCAAAGGAGAAAATGGTGATAGAGGATTACAACCTTTTGATATGAAAAAAGCAGTTGATGAAGATGCTGATTATGTCGTTTTTAATGGTAAAGTAGGATCACTAACTGGTGATAATGCAATTACTGCCAATGTAGGAGAAACTGTACGACTGTATGTTGGAAACGGTGGTCCAAACTTAGTCTCCTCTTTTCATGTTATCGGAGAAATATTTGATGCTGTTCGTGTAGAAGGTGGTGATCTGATTAATGAAAATGTACAAACCACTTTGGTTCCTGCTGGGGGTGCTGCTATAGTAGAGTTTAAAGTAGATGTCCCAGGTACATTTATTCTTGTAGATCACTCTATTTTTAGAGCCTTTAATAAAGGTGCACTTGGAATGCTTAAAGTACAAGGTGACGACAACAAAAAAATCTACTCTGGTAAACAAGAAGAAGGTATTTATCAACCAGAAGGAGGAGGAATCCAAGAAATGCCTGCCGAAGAAGGAGTTGCCACTACAGAAGAAACGGCCAAAACTTTTGAAGAAAAAATGGAGTATGGTAAAGCAACCTACATGCAAACATGCTTTGCTTGCCACCAAGCCGAAGGACAAGGAATAGCTAACGCTTTTCCTCCTCTTGCAAAATCTGATTACCTAAACGCTGATCTAAACCGTGCTATTGATATCATATTACACGGGAAAACTGGCGAAATCACAGTAAACGGAGAAAAATACAATAGTGTAATGACCAAACAAGATTTAACCGATGAGGAAATATCTAATGTACTTACCTATGTATACAATAGCTGGGGGAATTCTAAAAAAGAAATAACGCCATCAATGGTAGCTAGCAGAAGAAACGTTCACTAATTCAAAAATAAACTCATGAATTCCTTATTAAAAACAGTAACCATATCTATAATTTTTAGCATATTAATAACCAGTGTATTGGCACAAACTCAAGGTATGGTCACTGTTAAAGGAGGAGTTTATATTCCTTTATACGGTGTAGATTCTACTGCAGTAAAGATAAATTCTTTTCTAATGGATGTCCATCCTGTATCAAATACTGATTTTTCAATATTTATACAGAAATATCCCGAATGGAAACGAAATACTGTAAAAAGATTATTTGCTGATAAAAACTACCTAATGCTATGGGAAACAGATAATACCTTAGGAGATCAGCTTCATCCTAATGCACCGATAACCAACGTGTCTTGGTTTGCTGCAAAAAAGTATTGCGAATGTCTAGGCAAACGATTACCGACCGTAGATGAATGGGAATATGCAGCTATGGCAGATGAGCACATCACAGATGCAAGAAAAAAAGAAACCTATAATCAATACATTCTCGAATGGTACGAAGCACCAAAATCGTTTAACAACACCATTGGATCAACATTCAAAAACTACTGGGGGATATATGATTTACATGGTCTAGTATGGGAGTGGACTATGGATTTTAACTCTGTACTTATCTCTGGCGAATCTCGTAAAGATGTCGATAAAGACAGTAATCTGTTTTGTGGCAGTGCTGCTGTAGGCGCCTCAGATTTAATGAACTATGCTGCATTTATGAGATATGCATTTAGAGGAAGTGTAAAAGCTAACTATGCGATAAGAAATTTAGGATTTCGATGTGTTAAAGATATAGATATCGTTCCGTAAATAACAAATTCTAAAAAGAAATGAAAAGTACGATTATATTATTATTTGGAGTATGCATACTGTTTTGTTCTTGTCATGAAGAAAAAAAGCAGGAAGAACAATCGCATACCATAAAAATGGAAAAAGAAAATCAACCTATTTCTGAATTATCAATCTATAACCTACCATCGGTTTGGACCACTCAAAATAATAAAGAAATTGAGCTCAAAGAATTAAAAGGAAACGTCTTAGTAATGGTAATGATCTATACTTCTTGTAAAGCAGCCTGCCCCAGATTAGTTGCCGATATGAGAAGTATAGCATCTCAAATACCCGAAGCCAAAAAAAATAATGTAAAACTAATTTTGGTAAGTATCGATCCAGAAACAGACACTCCACAACGCCTCAAAAAGTTTTCGATAGAAAATGATATGAAATCAGATCAGTGGGTATTTCTTAGAGGATCAAAAGAAGATACCAGAGAATTTGCAGCTGTACTTGCAGTAAATTATAAAAAAATATCTCCAATGGATTTTTCTCACTCTAATATTATAAGTGTTTTTGATCAAAAAGGAGAACTGGCACACCAACAAGAAGGATTAGGAGTAAACAATAAAGAAACAGTTTCAAAAATTATAGAACTAGCACATTAAGTGTATAAAAAAAGAAGATATGACAATTACAGAACATAAAACCGTAGCAGAAATTGTAACCGAAAACATTAAAACTGCTCATGTTTTTAAAAAATATGGTATTGATTTCTGTTGCGGAGGAGGAGTCTCTATCAAAAGTGCTTGTGCAGATAAAAATGTTAACTTCGATGTTTTAGAGAAGGAATTATCAGCAGTTGATCAGCTTGCAAAAAATGCTTATGATTATAACAATTGGGATTTAATTTTTTTAATTGATCACATTGTTAATATCCATCATGTATATGTAGAAGAAAGCATCCCATTGCTTATGCAATATGCTAATAGAGTAGCAAAAGTTCATGGATCTCATTATAGCGAAGTAGTAACTATAGATGCATTATTTTTTGAAGTTGCTCAGGAGCTCTCTGCACATATGAAAAAAGAAGAGCATATTCTTTTTCCGTATATAAAAGAATTGATTAATGCAGAAAAGAATAATACAACTCCTCCACAATCACATTTTGGAACTATCAAAAACCCTATTCAAATGATGGAACATGAACATGAAAGTGCAGGAGATATTTTTAAAAGAATAGCAGAATTAAGCAATAATTATACTCCACCAGAAGGTGCTTGTAATACATTTAAAGCACTATATTCAAAATTAGATGAATTTGAACAAGACTTGCACCAACATATACACTTAGAAAATAATATCTTACATCCTAAAGCAGTGAAATTAGAACAAAAAATAACACCCTAATTTATTAAAATTATATATCAAAAAGAGTCATCAATATATAAAAGTAATTCTTCTTATAGTAATTTAAATGATTATATAAGTAAAGTATAGATCTCACAGGTTTTAAAAACCTGTGAGGTCTATACTTAAATATTTGTTTTATTTGTATTGATTTCTATTGTACACATGGTATATCTAAAAAAACATATACATATTGCATTAGGATACTTTGTTATCATTGCTTTGTTAGGGATAGTATTAAGATTATTTACTATCGTAGTTGTTCCTGCAAATTATCGGTATATTGTACATACACATTCTCATATCGCCTTATTAGGATGGGTATATACTGCATTAACAACACTTATTTACAAGATATACTTAATTAAAAAAGTAATTCCTAGAACTTATACTGTTATATTTTGGAGTATGCAGGTAACTATAATTGGTATGCTTATTACATTCCCATTTATGGGCTATGCATTATTTTCGATTATCTTTTCAACACTTTTTATACTTGCTTCCTATTGGTTTGTATGGTTGTTCATTTCCCATACCTCCAAAGAACAAAAAAGAACACTTTCTTATACTTATATTCGCGCAGCATTGTATTATATGGTACTATCCAGTATCGGACCTTGGGCCTTGGGTGTTATTATGAATACTCTGGGAAATACTTCTATATGGTATAAAATCGCTATCTATTTCTATCTCCATTTTCAATACAATGGATGGTATATTGTAGCTTTATTTGGCGTATTCCTTTATATACTCGAAAAAAGTAACATTCTTATTTCTAAGTCAAAATCAAATCTACTATACCTTAGTTTGCAAATAGGAACCTTACTTTCCTTCTTTTTATCTGTTTTATGGACAGAGCCTCATACTATCTTTTATATCCTAGGAGGAATAGGAGCATTGTTTCTAATAGTAGCCTACTATGTTTTGATTACCATTATTATAGAGTGTTATCCTCGACTATATAAGTATATCAATTCTACAGAAAGAACACTTCTAAAAATAGTATTAGTTTTTCTAGGGTTAAAAATAATATTGCAAACTATATCAGCTATTCCTTATTTCTCTGAATTAGCCTATAGCATTATTGACTTCGTTATTGCCTATCTTCATCTTACTTTTCTGGGTATAGTAAGTCTCTGCATTTTTGCCTTTCTTAGCCTTTTACAATTACTTAGACTATCAAAAACATCAATAGTATTATTTCTTATAGGTTTCTTTGGTTCAGAAATACTTATTATCTATAAAGGATTAGCCATTTGGTTGCAATTTTCTTTATATCCATACTACTTTACCTCATTAGCAACCATTAGTAGTTTAATGGCAGTCGCTATCATATCTCTACTAATATATCAACTAAAATTATAGTATTTCTATCTATTGTTTTTAGGGTATTTATACTTAATAAAATAGTAAAAGACTATTTTATCTTAATTATGATATAAATCATATTTTAAAAGAGAAACTCCATCTACATTTGTTTATGATATGTTCTCTTTAGCACATATTAAAATCAGGGTATCAACACTTTAACCTTATACCATAAACACATGAAAACATTTGGCAAAATCATTCTCTTTTTAAACATTCTTTTATTAATAAGTTGTGGGGGTAATCAAAAGGAAAAAAAAGAGCAAATCACAATAGGAAAAAAGAGTACTTCGGTACAATCAGAATCCCCAAAGCCTAAAGCTCCTACAAAAACTCTGCCTTCTAAAAAAATAGACTTAAAAAATAAAGGAATTGGTCCGATTAAATCTGTTAAACTTCTTGCAGAAATAGATCAATCAATGGTTTCAAAAGGGCAAGATATATTTAAGAAAATGTGTATGGCTTGTCATAAACCTACTAAAAAATTTATTGGTCCTGCTCCTACTGGAATATTAAAACGGAGATCTCCAGAGTGGGTTATGAATATGATTCTTAATCCTACAGAAATGGTAGCAAAAGATCCGCTAGCAAAAGAGTTGCTTATAGAATTTAATGGCTCTCCGATGGCAAATCAAAACTTAACAGAAGAAGATGCCAGAGCTGTATTAGAATACTTTAGAACACTATAACAACATCGTTTATGAAATCAATCGTTTTTATATTTTCATTAGCAATTTTTACACTTATTGAATGTAAAGATAAAAACCTACAAAGAGAAACTTTAACAACACCAAAAGAAGCTTAAGACAAACCAATTAATGAGTATGTAGCGGTAGAAGTAAAAGGAGATAATGTATACATAGGAAGGGCAAAAATCATGGGCAGTGTAAAAGCAGAAAATGGTATCGTACATATAGTTGATAAAGTCATTCTTCCAACTAATTAAAACTAATAACGTTATGAAAAAATCACTTAATTTATTTTTCTATCTAATTACGACTACTCTTCTTATGACCAGTTGTAACAATGCTAACTCTACATCACATAAAAGTGGAGCTCTTAACTCTTCTGCTGCAGAAAAAGTGTATGTAGCCCCAGGAGAGCATGATGAGTTTTATGCATTTATTTCTGGTGGTTTTAGTGGTCAGTTATCGGTCTACGGACTTCCATCAGGGAGATTGTTTAAAGTGATCCCTGTATTTTCTCAGGATCCTGAAAAAGCATGGGGATATAACGAAGAGACAAAGCCCATGCTTAATACTTCTCATGGGTTTATCCCTTGGGATGATGCGCACCACCCTGATATTTCGCAAACCGCAGGAGAAATTGATGGTCGATATGTATTTATTAATGCCAATAACACTCCTCGTATTGCAAAAATAGATCTCACCACTTTTGAGACTACCGAAATTATAGAAATCCCCAATAGTGCTGGTAATCATAGTTCTTCATTTGTAACCGAAAACTCAGAATATGTGGTAGCGGGAACAAGATTTTCTGTACCTGTGCCTCAAAAAGATATGTCTATAAAAGAGTATAAAGGAAACTTTAAAGGGGCATTATCTTTTATAAGTATAGCTCCCGAAGACGGAGCAATGGATCTGGAATTTCAGATTCTAATGCCTGGTTTTAACTACGACCTATCTCATCCTGGTCGTGGTAAATCTCATGGGTGGTTCTTTTTTACCACCTATAATACAGAAGAAGCCAATACACTTTTAGAAGTAAACGCTTCTCAAAACGATAAAGATTTTATTGCCGCAGTAAACTGGAAAAAAGCAGAAGAATACATCAAAGCAGGAAAATTTAAAACCGTACCTGCAAACTATGCCCATAATGTATATGATGAGCATACACATACTGCTACTTCTACCATGAAAAAAGAAGTAAAAGTACTAGATCCAGCAGAGTGTCCAGGATTAGTATATCTTTTACCAACACCAAAATCACCTCATGGTTGTGATGTAGATCCTAGCGGAGAGTATATTGTAGGAAACGGAAAACTATCTGCCAATCTCACGGTACATTCATTTACCAAGATGTTATCTGCCATAGAAAACAATAAAATAGATGGAGAAGCATATGGTATTCCGATTCTTAAATTCGAAGATATATTGGCAGGTGTAGTAGAACAACCAGGATTAGGACCTTTACATACTGAATTTGATGGGAAAGGAAACGCATACACCACTTTCTTTATTTCTTCTGAAGTGGTAAAATGGAAATTAAAAACTTGGGAAGTGATCGACAGAAAACCTACTTACTATTCTGTTGGTCATATCATGATCCCAGGAGGTAACTCTGCAAAACCATTTGGTAAGTATGCCTTGGCTATGAATAAGATTACCAAGGATCGCTATTTACCAACAGGTCCAGAAGTAACCCAATCTGCTCAATTGTATGATATTACTGGAGAAAAGATGGAGCTGTTATTAGATTTTCCAACCATAGGAGAACCACACTATGCTGCCGGATGCCCTGCGGATCTAATAAAACCAAGATCAAAAAAAATATATAAGCTAGAAGATAACAACCATAAATATGCAGCCAAATCTGATGCTGATACCAGAGTAGTACGAGAAGGTAATGAAGTCCACGTGTATATGACCATGATCAGAAGTCACTTCTCCCCTGATAATATAGAAGGGATTAAAGTAGGTGACAATGTATATTTTCACGTAACCAACTTAGAACAAGATTATGATGTCCCCCATGGTATTAGTATGATTGGAGCAAATACCTCAGAACTTTTAATTATGCCTGGGCAAACAGAAACCTTTGTATGGCATCCTAAGCAAATAGGAGTTTGGCCTTTTTATTGTACAGATTTTTGTTCTGCACTACACCAAGAAATGCAAGGATATGTAAGAGTATCCCCAAAAGATTCAGATATCGTACTGAACTGGTCTTTAGGAGAAGATTAAACTTCAGTAAGTAACACTATACTACGGGTGATGCTATGGTATCACCCGTTTTTAAAACTATATCAGTATGCAAAAATCAAAATTAGTTATGATCATCGGTGCTGTTTTAATAATAGCTTTATTCCTGTTTCCCTTATGGAATATTACTTTAGAAGCTCCTCAATATCCTACTCCACTAGGAATGGATATTTATATCAATGATTTTAGCGACACCCATCCTCATGATATCAAAAATATTAACCTTATGAACCATTATGTCGGTATGCAATATATTCCTGAAACTATTCCAGAATTCAAGATTTTCCCTTGGGTAATTGGTATCATGACCACACTAGGCGTATTTATTGGTTTTTTAGCTAATTATAAATGGTACTTATGGTGGTTTATCCTTATGTCTATTTTTGCTATTGCAGGTATTTATGATTTCTATCTGTGGGAATATGATTATGGACACAACCTAGACCCTAAAGCCATTCTAAAATTTACGAATCCCGACGGCTCTATTATGGGGTTTCAACCTCCTATATTTGGTTCTAAAGACATCCTAAATTTCAAAGCACATTCTTATCCTCAGCTTGGGGCATATTTTATGGCTATAGGTATAGCACTTACTTTTATTGCATATCTCTTAGGAAAAAAAGAAGCTAAAAAAGAGGTTACTAATTTAAAAAATATAATAAGAAAATCTGTTCTCACTTTATTTGGCCTTGCATTAGTATCCTATTCTTGTAACAGAGGGCCAAAAGCTATTAATTACGGTACCGATGGTTGTCATTTTTGTCAGATGACCATTGTAGATAAATTACATGCTGCAGAGATAGTTACGACAAAAGGGAAAATATATAAGTTTGATGCAACCGAGTGTATGGTCAATGCTTTAAAAGATATGGATACCAATACCATTGATATCTACCTGTCTACCGATTATAATCAACCCCAAACATTGATTGATGCCACCAAAGCTACTTTTTTGATTAGTAAAGAAATCCCCAGTCCTATGGGGGCTTACCTTTCTGCTTTTGAGCATAAAGAGGATGCCATCATCAAAAAGGAAGAAAAAGGTGGTAAACTATATACCTGGCAAGAGTTACACATCAAATTAAAAAAGTAAAACCAGTACTGGCATGGGATTAAAACTAATCATATTTTTACATATTATCGCTGCTACGATATGGACAGGTGGGCATCTGATACTATCACTTACTTATCTGCCAAAAGCCCTAAAACATAATGACTTTAGCATTATCGAATCATTTGAATCTAAGTATGAGCGTATCGGTATTCCCTCTCTTATTACCTTGGTGATTACTGGTATATATATCACAACAGTGTATACACCAGATTTGTTTGAGTTTGATTTTAGCGATCATTATACCAAACATATCGCCATAAAACTGGGATTACTGTTGTGTACAATTGCTTTGGCTATACATGCTCGATTCTTTTTAATCCCAAAAAGAAAACTAAAACCACTTGCCTATCATATAATTGCTGTAACTATTATTTCTGTACTCTTTGTATTTGTAGGATTTAGCGCACGTAGTGGAGGTCTTTTATAAACAACAAATTAACTCATGTATATAAGATGTATAAGATATCGTATTACAAAATTTCAAAAGTTTCTTATCACTATTTTGATTATAGGAATACACACTACAGCCAGCTATAGTAATACCCTAATCGTATGCAAAACCTGTACACATCAAACAATCACTGAAACGGTAAACACCGCTGTAGCCTATGATACTATTATAATCAAAAAAGAAACCTACAAAGAGTATAATATTATTATCGATAAGCCTTTGACACTTATTGGCAAAAATTATCCGACAATAGACGGGGAACGACAAGGAGAGATCATTACCATTGTATCTGATCATGTAACTATAGATGGATTATTCATTATTAATGTCGGCACTAGTTATACTGAAGACTATGCTGCAATTAGAGTAAAAAAAAGTAAGGATTTTGTAATCCAGAATGTAGTTTTAGAAAAACTATTCTTTGGCATTTATCTAGAAAAAGCCAGAGACGGCAAAGTATATCACAATAAGATTATCGGTGATGCAGTAGAAGAATACAACTCTGGCAATGGGATACAACTATGGTATAGCAAAAATATTACTATAGAACATAATTTTGTACAACGAGTACGAGATGGTATTTATTTGGAGTTTTCTGATGACTGTTTGATTAAAAATAACGTTAGTTCTCACAATATCCGATATGGACTTCATTTTATGTTTTCTAATAAGGACACTTATGAAGATAATACCTTTGAAAAAAACGGGGCTGGTGTAGCAGTGATGTTTTCAAAAAAGATAAAAATGTCTCGCAATTTTTTTAAAGAAAACTGGGGATCTGCATCCTATGGCATGTTGTTAAAAGAGATAAACGATGCTGAAATTTCAGAAAATACTTTCGAAGAAAATACAATAGGTATCAATATCGAGGGGTCTAATAGAATACAATATACCAAGAATAACTTTATCAATAACGGCTGGGCGATAAAAGTTAGAGGAGCTTGTTATACCAATATCTTTGTGCAAAACAATTTTTTAAATAATTCTTTTGATATCTCCTATAATAGTAAACTAAACGACAATATATTTAATAACAATTATTGGAGTAAATACACAGGATATGATTTAGATAAAAATGGTATCGGTGATGTACCATATCGACCAGTAAAATTGTTTTCATATATCGTAAATCGCACTCCTGAAACCATAATTTTATTGCGTAGCCTATTTATAGATATTCTCGATTTTTCAGAAAAAGTATCTCCTGTTTTTACCCCCGATAAATTATTAGATCACCATCCATTAATACACAAAATAGAATGATTACAATACAAAACCTTCATAAAACATTTAAAAAAAACAGTGTATTAACTGGGATTGATCTTACGATAAACAGTAGTGGTATCTATGCTATATTAGGCCCTAATGGATCTGGCAAAACTACCTTGATAAAAAGTATTTTAGGCATGGTAGTCCCTACTCAAGGCACCATTCATATTATGGGAGAAAATATCAAAAACAACTGGCACTATAAAAAGAACGTAGATTACCTACCTCAGATTGCCAATTTTCCTAATAACCTTAGTGTAAAAGAGCTCTTTAAAATGATCAAAGATCTAAGAGGTAATACCCAAGCTGATCAAGAACTAATTGAACTGTTTAACCTAGCTCCTTTTCTCAACAAAAAACTAGGTAACTTATCCGGAGGAACAAAGCAGAAAGTAAACATCGTTCTTACCTTTATGTTTAATAGTCCCATCCTTATCCTCGATGAACCTACAACAGGACTCGATCCTATCTCATTAATTCGCCTCAAAGAACTGATCAGAAAAGAAAAAACCAACGAAAAAACAATCCTAATCACCTCTCATATCATGAGTTTTGTCGAAGAAATTTCTGATGAGATTGTGTTTCTGTTAGAAGGAAAAATATATTTCAGAGGAAGTATAGCACAACTCAAAAGCCAAACCCAACAACCTAATTTTGAACATGCTATTGCATCGATATTAAAAACCAGTTATGCTTAAAATATTAAAATACAGCTTTTATGATTTAATGCGTAGCCGTTGGAGTTATGTTTACTTTTTATTCTACCTCCTACTGGGTACTGTATTGCTTTTTCTTAATAATGATCTATCTAAAGCTATCATTACCCTAATGAATGTGATTATCGTTCTGGTACCTTTGATAGGAACTATTTTTGGAGTCATGTATTATTATAACTCAAAGGAGTTTACCGAGCTACTACTGGCACAACCTCTTAAACGAAATGCGATCTTCTTGGGGCAATACCTTGGCGTATCTCTATCACTTACTATGAGTCTGGTATTAGGCATTGGAATTCCATTTATTCTATACGGTATATTTAGATCTGATAGTATCTGGAATTTTTCGTTATTGTTGGTTACGGGGACGTTTCTCACCTTTATTTTTACGGCACTAGCATTTAATATATCACTTTCTAACGAAAATAAGATCAAAGGGTTTGGATATGCCGTATTGTTATGGCTTTTTCTAGCTATTATTTATGATGGTATCTTTTTAATGTCATTACTCCTTTTTGAAGATTACCCATTAGACAAATTATCTTTAATTGGTACAATGCTAAATCCTATAGATTTATCAAGAACCTTGATCTTATTAAAACTGGATATTTCGGCATTATTAGGATATACAGGTGCGGTATTTAAAAAATTCTTTGGTACTAACTTTGGTTTGATCATTTCCATACTCATGTTATCTCTTTGGGTATTCATACCAATGCTCAGAATTATTTTTAAATCTAAAAAGAAAGATTTTTAAACAGTATCAACTTTGTTAGTCATCACAGAAAGTTTGTGAACGCTACAGCAACTTTGTAGACATCACAGAGATTTTATAGACACTACATTGGTTATTCTAGATTTGATCTGGAATCTATTTAAAGTATCAAATTATATTTTTTTATCATTGCTTACAATATTTTGCAAATAAGACAGCTATACAAAAATCAAAAAGTACAGAACATCTATATCTTACCCTATACGTTCTATGCTATTCTGTTAGAAACAGCAGATACCATTACAGGGTATTTGATCGCAGACATTAACCATTTTAACACTTTTGATCCAGCAGTGTTTCCTGAAATCTTACCCGAAACGATAAAGCAAAAAATAACTGATGCTTTTACAGAAGGTAGTAATATCGCTGGTATAACTCAGTTAAATATCAAAACCAAAAAGGTGCATCTAGAGATCGAAAATTGTAAAAAGTATCTCGATGATCTTAAATATTGGGCAAAAAAATCCTTTATCGATCAACCTGCAATACAAAAGCAGTTTGGAGTTAATCGTATTGCAAATATTTTTAGTAGTCAACCTAGGTTAATACAATTTATGGAAAACCTATCTGAAACTATAAACACCTATCGTACGCAACTAGATGCTGCTGGTACTCCTTCTACATTACTAGACAAAGCAGCACCATTATCAAAAGCTTTGCGGGATGCCAATACAGCACAAGAAAACCAAAAAGGTAATCGCATGATTACTACAGAAGCGCGGGTTCAGCACCTTAATAGCCTGTTTGAAATCTTAAGAAGCAGTAGCAGTACTCTATAGAGATGAACACGTAAAACGAGCACTCTATCGAGTATCTAAAACGACCAATACCCAACCTGAGCAATCAGGATTGGGTATTTTTTAGACCCCCGAGAAAAGTCCTGCTTTTATTAAAAAGGTGGGGCTTTTTATATTCATACCATTTATCAATACTTTTGGTTTATAATTCAAACAGCAAAGCATTATAACAACATTAAAAAAACTATGGGAGTTTTTGACTTTTTAAATTCTAAACCTTCAGTCGAGAAACTGACTAAAAATCTAGTAAACTATGTTTATAACAGTGTTCAAAGCGAAAAAGGTGTTCGAGTTGAAGATGCCCTTTGCGTAATAGCAACAATTGTAGCCGAAAGGTGTATTAAAATTGCTAATGAATTTTCAATCTATGAACACGATTATGAACCAGGATCGCCAATGTTTTCAGAAAAAATTAATGAAATCCTTGTTGGCCCAATAAATGTGGAAGATTGGAATGACTTACCAGAAGAATGTGTTTTCTCAAGAATCAAAAGAAAAATAAATTCTCATTTTAGCAAGAGTCCTTTTCCCTCATTAAATGCAATTTTTGAAGTTTATGCTGCGAATATTGGAAAATCAGAATGGGGTAATATTACCTTAAGTATACCTGATGAGAATAAGCCTTTTTTATTGCCTTTACGAGCTGGATATGAAACAAGAAAATACATTGATGAAAATATTAATCTTGAAAGCGATGAAAAAACATTACGAATAGTAATAAATGCTATTTGCCGTATTTTAATAGAAACCAAAAACATCTTAGATCCGTCTGTTTCTTTAACTTTGATATTTGAAGTAATAAACGGAATGTCTAAAACCGCAACAATGACAGACAAAAGAATGGAGAATTTACAAACGGAAATAGAAAAACAATAAATAATACCTTAATGAAATCAAAAACGATAAAAGTCTTATTCATTTCAAGTATAGTTGGACTTTATTTAGCTTTTTATTTCAGGTATTTTTCTGGAACTCCTCTTTTTATTGATGGTATTCTAAAAACAGGTATTCTTACGCTTTTAATTCTTTCTATTATTCTTATTCTGAAAGAATCAAATCGGAAACAAAAAATAATTCAATTCACAATTTTAATTGCTTGTATTGCAATTGGGTTATTTGGCGCTTATAGTATTGAGAACAGCCAAAGTGGCAATGCTACAAGAACTTATCTGTATGGTGAAGTGGAGTAAAATAAGTATTATGAAAAATATCTTGTAACATTTTGCTCTGCTATGACATATATAGTAAACATGATTTGTAATTAGAAACATTAATGGGAGTAAAAACTGAAAACATAAAAAAAAACTATCTTATTCCAATAATAAAGCTATTAATACTTGGTTTATTTATTACAGTTTTAGTTCGTGCTTATAATAACATACACTTCTATTCGGCTATTAACATAGAACCAAATAGCGGATTATTAAACTATCTAAAAATCATAACTAAAACATCTTACTTTAGATCGATATTAATATTCCTGATTCCTTTTGTTGGTATTTTTATTAATAGAAGAATTGGATGGATATTAATAACATCCTTTTTCTTTTTCTTGCTTTCTACTATTATATTTAACTGGAATTATAAAGAGTTCTTTAATAGAATAGATTTTTTTGTATGTATAATTTTTACTGCCATTATTCTATTGTTTATTGGTATAATGAATATAAAGGAAATTAGTAATCTAAAATATGGAATAGCAAAAAGCGAACTGGTAAGTAACAATATTATTGCTTCAATTATCGGAATGTCTATAACAATTATTATGGCACTAACCTAAGTGAATAAATTTTAAACCCTATGAATAAATGGCAATAAAATCTCAAAACACAGAAACGCATCATTTTTTTCCAAGCGGACATTGGGAAGGTTTTTATTGTTATAGCGATTCTCCCAAGCAACATAAAATGGCTATTGAACTGTGCTTTACAAATAATACTATATCTGGATCAGGAATAGATGATGTTGCGCCTTTTACCTGGAAAGGAAACTATAACTTAGATAGTTTTAAAGTTGAAATGATCAAAACCTATGCTACTCATCAGATTTCATATAAAGGAGATGCAGACGAAAATGGTATTTGGGGTATATGGAATGATTTAACAGATTTAAGTAAACATTTTAGCCCTAAAATGATAGAAAACATTATGCAATCATCTCTAAAACTTAAAATGAAAGGTGGATTTCATATATGGCCAAAAAAGAGCAGTAGTAACCATAATGAAGCAGTTGAGAAACAAGCTATTGAGTCAGAAAAACTAAAAGAAATATATATTGAGGTATTTTAATATTAAATATAAACGTGAGTTGTAAAACAAACACGAAATAATTGTCTTACAGTCAACTGTGATTTGCAAAATAAAAAAACATCCTCATCTAGCCTATCCTTCAAAAAGAGAGGAACCAAAAGTCCCTCTTTTGAAGAGGGATTTAGGGAGATGTTTTTTAACTTTATAAGTTTAATAAAAAATCCCCTAATCAATGAAGAAAAAAATAAGTACTGAGGAATTTGAAAAACTAGAACATAAAATTTGGTTAGAATTTCTTGAAAACGCAACACAATTAGATATCTATAAGTCTGTCATAACTTCAAATTTTGATGGCAATAGTTTTTTATGCAACTGGATAAAAGATAATCCCAAAATAGACAAAGCAATTATTCTGGTAGTCTATTGGATGTCTGCTCCAAGATGGAAAAAGAAGTTCTTAAACCGAGAAGATTATCTCGAAAAAGAAGGATATGGCATTGATGGATTTGATTTTGTAGAAGAAATTGAAAAAAAATATATAGCCGGGTTTTATAAAGGAAATGAAATTATTTTTAATCCAAAAAGTGATGTCGAAGCATATGATTGGACAAGTGATTATTTGGATGAAATCGTAGTTAGAGAAATTCCTGAAATTATGTTTAAACCCACAGAGGGAAAGATCGAGCTAAAAGAATACCCAGAAGATTTTGATGAAGGATTACCTATAAGTCCAATTAACTACGCTCAAAAAGTATATGATATCTTTGATGAGTATGATGTGGAGTAAAGTTTATAATAAGGTGATGTATTGTATAAAACCTTATTATATAAAAAAAGATATTCTAATCTATTATCTCGTACTCCTAATTTTAGATTGATATTAACAACCTAAATAATTTTAAAAAAAAATTAAACAATTAAAGTAACATTTTGCCTTGTTACAACATATATAACTATATAAAACAATAAAATTAAATAAAAAATGAGAAAAACAATTTTCACAATAGGAGTAATAATTGGGATGTTAAATTTTGGGTTTAGTCAGAATCAGATCCATCAATCAAATGGCAATGTTGGAATTGGGACAGAAAACCCTGAAGCAAAACTTCATGTAAAAGGTCCAACGCGATTTACAAATGGTAGACTAACACAATCTGGGGATATGCCAAATGATAATAACGCATTATTTATCAACACTTCAACTAGTGGTTATGGGATTTATTCTAAAGGAGGTCTGGATACTCATTATGCCTTTCATTTCGAAAATCAGGCAGGTGAGTCAATTATACTTGGAAATGGTAATGGAAATATTGGAATAGGAGTAACTGCTCCACAAGCAAAACTTCATGTAAAAGGCCCAACACGTTTTACTAATGGTAGACTAACACAATCTGGGGATATGCCAAATGACAACAACGCATTATTCATCAATACTTCAACCAGTGGTTATGGAATCTATTCTAAAGGAGGTCTGGGTACTCATTATGCCTTTCATTTCGAAAACCAAGCAGGTGAGTCAATTATACTTGGAAGAGGTAACGGAAATATCGGAATAGGAACAATAGATCCCAAAGGATGGAAACTAGCTGTAAACGGTAAAATAAGAGCTAAAGAAATTAAAGTAGAAACAGAATGGGCGGATTTTGTCTTTTATGACGACTACAAACTACCAACCTTAATCGATGTAGAAAACCACATTAAAGAAAAAGGGCATTTAAAAGATATCCCAAGTGCAGAAGAAGTAAAAGAAAATGGAATTTATCTTGGTGAAATGGATTCTAAATTACTTCAAAAAATTGAAGAATTGACACTTTACACAATCCAACAACAAAAAGAGATTAAAAAGCAAGCTAAAAAAATTGAAAATTTAGAATTACTAAATAATAAACTTCTTGAGTTACAATCCAGATTAGCTAAATTGGAATCTAAAAAGTAAACCATTTGTTGCTTTAAATAGTATTAAAGCTTAAATCCGCATTATGCATTAGAACTTCGTTATGAAGCTTGCAAATGCAATAAAATATAATGTTTCATCAAATTCAGCATAGCAGTTTACCTTGAGCTAGGTCGAAGGGCTACCGTTAATTTGAGAAGCTTAACAAAGTGCTATATGTCGAAGCAGTTTCGAGCTGTAGTAGATTTGCTAATGCATAATGTGGGGCAAAAATTAAATACAAAATAATCAATATATTAAAACCTACCGCTTTGTACTAATTCTTATATTAGAAAATTAATACTACTACAATTAACAGAGATCGATGATTCCAAAAATTAATAAATACGATTTTTACTTATATAGTGATTTTAGAAATGGAGATAATCCTCATGCCTTGATCCAATTGATTGCACATTCAAATGAATTTCTCGATGAAATCAGTTTAAGTGCCGAAGAACAAAAAGCAGTATCAAAAAGAGTTGAACTTTGTGAAATATTATATGAAGATGAGTGGGCTTCTAGAAATGGAAAGATTCAATTCTTTTTTGACTTTACAGAAAGAAAATTCGTTGAAGAGTACTACAACAAGTTAATCTTGTATGCAAAGGAATTTAATTTTGAATCCGAAATTCCTAATTTAGAAAAAACAGTAGCGTTTTACATTGAGAATGAAATCGAAATAAAAGAACTCGCAGAAAATCAAGATGATGATGATTGGTTCGATAAAGTCCAAACTTTAGAAGCTAAATACAAGTATTATTACTATGCTGTAGAAAAAATTGCACACCAAATTGTAGCGAAACCCGATGATTTTTGTAGAGATGAAGAAGGTAAATCTATTGATCCAAATTATACTGGGAAATATAAAGATTATTTAAAAAACGGAATTCTTAAGCGTGAATACTCAGTAGTAAATGGACAAATATTAGGCGAATTTATTGAATATGATAATACAGGAAATAAGCGAAAATTATCTATTAAAGATGGGTACTTTGATGAAGAAATAATTAAAAGCTGGTATGATAATGGTCAAATTGAATTCGAAAAAATAAACTCATCCGATTATATATATTGGCACAAAAATGGGCAAAAAGAGACAGAACGAATAGGCGATGTTCTCAAAAAATGGGACAACCAAGGGAATATAGTACAATAACCAATTGCAAATACAAACTGTTACTCTAACCAATAATAATAAATAAAGAGAAGCAATTTATTAGTGTTATTTCAAAGTTAAAATCGTATTAACATTACAAATACGTACAGATGAACGAAATCTACGAACCAAAATTTGTCGAAAAACTATTTGATAAGATGAGTAATTCGTATGCCAAAGTAAATTATATAACATCATTTGGGTTTAGCGAAAGATGGAGACGCCAATGCGTTGAGGAAATTAACATTGAAAAAGGTAAAACAGTTGTTGATCTAATGACTGGTATGGGCGAATGTTGGAAACATATTCTTAAAAAGAGTGACCAAAATTTTACACTAATCAGCCTTGATTTTTCTACTGAAATGATACATCGTGCAGAGAAAAATAAATTGAAATTTAAAAACGCGACAATTGAAGTGTTAAAAGAAAATGTCTTTGACAATTCTATAAAAAATCAAACGGCAGACTATATTATTTCAGGATTTGGATTAAAGACATTCAATAATAAACAACTTAGTGATTTGGCTAATGAAATTGACCGAATTTTAAAACCAAATGGAAAATTTTCGCTTATAGATGTTTCTGTACCAAAAAGTAAATTTATAAGACCGTTTTATATGCTTTACTTAAAAAATATCATCCCAATTTTAGGAAAGATGTTCTTAGGAAGCCCAGAAACTTATAAAATGTTAGGAATTTATACACAACAATTTGTAAATGCAAAGAATGTACATCGAATTTTTGAACGACCTAATTTTGAAGTAGAATATATAACCTATTTTTATGGTTGTGCTAGCGGAATTAAAGGGCGAAAAATAAAATAACCATTGATAAAATTGATTCAAGCTAACAACATAAATTAACAATAACCTATTATTATAGTTAAGATTCAAGACATCAAAAAAAGAGAATCCACTTAATTTTAGAATAACAATATGAAAAAACATGTACTTGTAGCATTTTTCATAGTTTTGGTAAACAATAGCTGTATAGCCCAAAATAAAAATCCAGATAACTTTTTACCTGAAGGATATGTCGTTTTTCAAAAAATTTATGGCGATCTAAATAAAGACGGCTTAGAAGATTGTATTATAATTACTAAAGGAACAGACAAGAACAATTTCGTAATAGACGAATACCGAGGAGAATTAGATAGAAACAGAAGAGGTATCATTGTTTTATTCAATAAAAAAGATCATTATGCATTAGCTTCTAAAAACTACAGTTGTTTTTCTTCTGAAAATGAAAATGGAGGTATTTACTACCCTCCTCAGTTATCCATAGCTATTGAGAAAAATAAGCTTTATATTCATTATGCTCACGGAAGATACGGCTATTGGAAATACACATTCAGGTTTCAGAATTCTGATTTTGAACTTATCGGTTTTGATGCTAGCGCTAATCATGGCCCAATAGTGAATAGAGAAATAAGTATTAATTTTTTAACCAAAAAAGAATTGATCATAGAAAACACTAACGAAAATACCGAGGAAAGTGGAGATGAAATCTTTAAAGAAACCTGGAAAGAATTAACTATAAATAAACTTCTAAAATTATCTGAAATTAAAGATTTTGATGAACTCGATTTATATACTTATTGAAATGTAAAACTGCTAAAAACATTGTATTTTGTATATCACAACAAAGTTTAGTATCAAATACTATAAGTAATTTTTCAAAAATATTTTCAAATACTAAAAAAACATGAATAGCATATTCAACATCTTACTGCTTTTGATACTACTAATCAATTTTTCGTGTGGACAAAAAACACAAGCAACTACAGAAATGAAAAATAAAAGCCATATTACTTGTGATAACTTTGATTGTCTTGAAAAAAACAAAAATAAGCACGCCACTGTAAAAGGAAAACTTAGAGCGTTTACTCCAAACAAACAAGGTAAAGGAGCTGGACATATGTTTTGGGATTGGGAAATACTAATAGCTGATGATGTTGCAATACCAGTAATAAGTAAAAATGAAAAGCTGGATCTTTCTGTATACAACAATAAAAACGTGCTCATTGAAAGCTCTATATTTTATGGTATCGTAATAGGAGATCCTGAGGGACAAAATGCAACAGGATACAGAATAGACGCCTATTCAATTCAAGAGTAAACGATACAAAACATGAAAATTCATATAGAAACAGAACGATTAATTATCAGAGATTTAGAGAACTTTGATGCACAAGGAATCTTTGACTTGGATTCTGATCCAGAAGTTCATGAGTATTTAGGTAAACACCCTATAAAAACAATCCAAGAAGCCGAAGAAGTAATCAATTTTATTCGAAATCAATATCTGGAAAACGGAATCGGTCGTTGGGCAGTTATTGATAAAAAAACGAATGACTTTATGGGTTGGACAGGGTTAAAATATGAGCAAAAACTGAGAGAAGACATGAGTTACTATGATCTGGGATATAGACTCAGAAAAAAGTATTGGGGAAACGGAATAGCTACCGAAACAGCAATCGAATCTCTTGCTTATGGTTTTGATAAACTCAATCTAAAAAAAATTTGTGCCGCAGCAGATGTAAATAATATAGCGTCTAATAAAGTGTTACAAAAAATAGGGCTTCAATTTATTGAAACTTTTGATTATGAGGGGAAACCTCACAACTGGTATACAATTAGTAAATCGGAGTGGGTAGCATCAAAAAACAACAGATAACACGTCTTTTTTATTATTTTTAAACTACTAAAACATCAACATAAGTATAGTTTAAAATACGTTATAAAATGTAGTTGCTATAACATCCTTTACCATTATCTAAAACAACAGACAATAATCGTTTTTCTTCTTTTACCTTAAAATTAAACGGAAGAGCTGATAAGTGTACACCACTTTCTTTTTTTAGTCTAATTCCTTGTCCAGAAATAATATCATTATTGGGTATAAAATCCCCTTCAGGGATATGTTCTGTTACAATAACATATTTAAAATCACTTAACTTATTCACTATGCTTTGTACTTCTGCATTTGATAAATGCTGTAGCACTTGCCTTAATAGAACACAATCTCCAGAAGGTAAATCATCTACAGCAATATCCAAACAATGGAATTCTAAATTTTCTTCCTTAAATTTTTCTTTATTATAGGTTATAAGATCTGCTACGATATCTACTGCGATATAGTTCTTAGTATGTTTTACGAATTCTTTTCTTACATTAAAATCTCCACAACCCAAATCACATACCGTTAGCGGATTTTTAAACGATATCAAAAATGATGTCACAACATCTATATATGGGTGTATGATATCAGAACGATACGATCCTATACCCGAATAAAAATCAAATTTGTTACCTCCCCAAAGTTTCATTTCATAAATCTACTCCATAGCATCTTTAGTGGATCAAGGCTTTTTTATTTTTTTAGTCTCATTATTTTCCTTCTTCATAAACAGGCTATTGATCTATATAATGCTTAAACAAACGTACAAATTATAAATAAAACTAATTGAATATATAGATAGTATTCGAGTATTAGAGATCATCTAATTATTTTTTACCTTAGTCATTGTCTCAACCAGAACTAAAAAAACAATATAGAATAGATTACAAGAAAAGAAACATCATCAAAAAACAAATAAACATGAAAAATATAATACTATTACTGTTCATAATTGGAATTCAATCAAATATATCAGGACAAATAGACACATTATCTGTACAATCCATAGAAGGTATCACTAGTAAAATGATAGCATTGATATCTGGAGACATAGGAGAAAAAAGAAATTGGGATGCTTATAGGAACTTGTTTTTACCAAGAGCTCAAAAAATATCAATAGGAAAAACAAAAGATGGCAAAAGTAAAGTACGCGTAATGAGCTTAGAAGAATTTGTAAGAAATGTAGGACCTCTATATGCCAAAAATGGATTTGAAGAATATGCTATTGGATTAACAATAAATGAGTTTAACGGAATAGCAAACGTATTTCAGAGTTATTATTGTAAAAACCTAACGGGTACTTATGAAAAGAGAGGAATCAACAGCTATCAATTAGTATACTCCAAAAACAGATGGTGGATTGCAAGTACTATGTTTACCAATGAAACCAAAGACTCACCGATACCAGATAAATATCTATTTAAAAAATATAAGACTAAGGGGGCAAAAGAATAAAATGTACGGCTTTCAATAATATTCAATTATCAGGTAACATTTTACACTATTGTGACATATACTTATGATGTAAAAAATAAAATTTAAATTTTGAGATTAGAACAGAATTATCGAGGAGAAAAGCGAGTTTTTCTTATCATGCCTAGTGGATTAAAAGTGTCTGAAAAAAGTTCATTTGGAACAAGCAACCGAATAATTCCATTTGAAAATATTTCTGACGAATTTGTTTCATTAAAGTTTAACCCTATTCATTACTTACTTATTATAGTATTATTTGTTTTAATAGTGTTCTCGTTTTTAGTTATAAAAATGTATAATGTTGATAATTTGGGGAAAATATATGGAGTGATTTTAACATTTCTTTTAGGTGGAGTTGTTGGGATCATTAACTTTAAAACCAGTTCAACCGTTCTTAAATGTTACGATTGTGAAGGAATAGAATTTTATAAAAATGCTCCAACGAGAAAAGAAATGAAAACATTTATTCAAAAATTGTTCAATCATAGAAATGATTATTTGAGCAAACGATTTAATAAAGTTAATCCTAATTTGAGTTATGACTACCAATATTCAATGTTTCATCATTTACTTTTATTAGAAATTATTGATTTAGAGAGATTAAATTTGTTAATTAAAGATCTAAACGAATCTTATAAATCAAATATAGTCCCATTTAGTAAAAATTGAATCAAATACGTAGTTTTATAATCTACTCAAACATAGAATAACATTTCACTATTATATCTCTAGACTTATATCAACTTACAGTAAATAAATCAGACTACATATAAATGATAAATAATTTTATAATCATATTATTGATATCTGCTTCTCATTTGGTATTTGGGCAGAATTACTCTTACAAATCTAAAAAATATGGTATTGAAGTATTTGAATATTTAAAGAAAAAAACTGAAAAAGATTCTATTTCATTAGACCAATTTATATTCTATAGCAAACCGTTTTCAAAATGGGATATTAGACCATTAAAAAGTAATAAAGTATGGGCAATAGATACTATTCATTCTGCAAGTACGATTCCAAATTTTATTTGGGGAAGTCTTGCCAAAAAATATCATCTAACTACAAAAGAAGCATCTCGTAAACCTAATGATTTTTTGAATGAAGGTATATTAAATGTAAATAAGTATTCAAACTTCGTCAACCACAATATTCTAAAATTTAAAGAATTATCAAAAAAAACACTTGAATCTTCAAATAAAATTTTCCTTAACCAAAGTCTAATAAAAAGAATTGATAATATTTATAAAGAAAATAACACCTATTGGAGTTATAGAATACCCAAAGATTCTCCTTTTCCTTTATCTAATAAAATTATACGATTAAAGAATACGAAATTTTCAACTCAACAAAATGAGATTTTAAGTCTGCTTTCTCAATTAAACATTTATTCTGCATATAAATCTAACAAAGGAATATTTTTTCTCATTGATGGTTTTACAGATAATTCATATGGCTATTTCTACACTCTTGATGGATACATGGAAACAGATAATAATTTATTTGAAATCATGAGTTACAAAAGAATAAATGCTAATTTTTTCTATTATACGGCAAATTAAAAATCAGATCCGTTTTATAAAAACAAATTCTCCAGTAATCTAGGAGGTGCATTAAAAAAGAATCTCCTCTCAAAAAAATCAATATCACTGTTACTCCTCATCATTACTAACAAACCTAGACTATCTTTATTTTTTTTAAAATAAAAGCAAAAAAAATGCAATAGATTAAAAAAGTATCGTCTTTTTAATCAAAGACCCGTTATAAAAGGTTTAGATGAATTCGGAATCAGAAAACAGTAAAAAACTTAAGGACTTTTTTGGTAGAGAATATCAATCATTGAAGATATATGTAAATACCAAAATAAGAGACACTGCCGCCCATCGAAATGCAGAAGATATTATTCAGGACGTTGCCTTAAAGCTGTTCACTGGAGCCGACAGATATGCACCCATAAATAATGTAGCTGGTTTTGTATACAGGTCTATCAAAAACAGGATCATTGATGTGATGCGAACAACCAAACAAACGGAACCCATAGATACTAACGATGAATATCTGGGCTTAGCAGAAATGTTACATCAAGCATCAGATTACAATACCTCAGAAAAAATGATCCCTGTTTTAAAAAAATGTATTCAGCAATTAAAACCGTGGTATAGAGATATTATTATAGCTGTAGACTTTGAAGGATACTCCTATAAAGAAATTTCTAAAGAAACTGGAATCCCAGAAGGAACATTAATGTCTAGAAGACATCGGGCAATAGGAATATTATACAAAAAATTAGAGTTAGAACTTATAAAACATAAAAATTAATACATCATGATGAATTTTTTCACCCATAAAATGAGAAAAAGATCTCCAATAGAAATTGTAGGAATAATCATCTTTGGAGCCATAGCCATAACTGGATTAGTCATTTTATTTGGCTTCATAATTATGTGGTTATGGAATTGGTTAATGCCCGATATTTTTGGATTAACCACAATTACGTACTGGCAGGCAGTTGGTATATTTATATTGTTTAAAATTTTACTAGGAGGTTGTGGTGGCAGTAGTAGCAGTAAAAAATCATCTAAAAGCGATGAATCTAAATGTAAGAATGATTCTAAAAGCGATTTTTCGAAATGGAAACACTATGATAAATTTTGGAAAGAAGAAGGTGATGAATTATACGCACAATACCTCGAACGACTACAATCTAACAAAACTGAAGAGAACAAATCAGATTCGGATACCGAATCAGAATAATATGAAATCTTATTCTTTTTTTAATTTTTTACTATGGAGCTCCTAATATTTCGAACCGATATTAAATCAAAACAAAAAGTGAAAGATGTAACACCTATACTCGATAAACATTCTGGAATTTTAAGATGGTCAATAGATCTTGAAGATATTGATAATGTACTTAGAATCGAAGCTGTTTCTCATCTTACAGAAGAAGAAATCATTAAATTGATTCGGGTACATGGTTTTTATATCAACGTATTAACAACCTGATTTAGATTTGTACTCGAAATACAAATAGTTAATTATAAAAATCGGTAGATCGTATTGATTTGTATGTGTATCGTATTTTAATATTTTTCGATAATAGGGGTAACATTATGCCATGTTAAGACATATATTTGTAAATCCAAATTTTATAAACATGAAAAAATCAATTACGGTATTATCTATTTCCTGATTAACCCTTACATTAAACGCTCAATGGAGTGATGTTGGAAAGAGTTTAACAACCACTGACCATGTTGGTATTGGAACCTCTAACCCATCTGAAAAACTTGACCTTAGTGTTCATAAATATTATAACTCTGCTAATGAAAATGGAATTAAGCTAGGAAACTCAAACGAAGCTAGTGTTAATAATAATGCTTCACATTCATTTTTATTCAAAACCTTAGGTGATGCTAATGGAATTAGATTAGGGATAATTCAACAAAGTAGAGTTAAAGATGATATAGAAGTCTTATCTATTAAAAATGATAATATAAGAATTGGCACAACAAACCCTGCTGAAAAGCTTGACCTCAGCATAGATAAATATTACAACTCGGCTAATGAAAACGGAATCAAATTAGGAAACGCTAATGAAGCTAGTGTTGATGAAAACAAATCACATTCATTTTTATTTAAAACTTTAGGTGATGCCAGTGGGATTAGATTAGGAATAATACAACAAAGTAGAGTTAAAAATGACATAGAAGTTTTATCTATCAAAAATGATAATGTAGGAATTGGCACAACAAATCCAGATATGAAACTATCTGTTAAGGGACAAATACATGCCGAAGAAGTAAAAATTGATCTAAGTGTTCCTGCTCCTGATTATGTTTTTAAAAAAGATTATGATTTAAAAAGTATTGAAGAAGTAGAAAAATTCATCCTTAAAAATAGTCACCTTCCTGAAATTCCATCAGCAAAAGATTTTGAACAAAATGGAGTATTTTTAGCTCAAATGGATATGAATCTTCTTAAAAAATAGAGGAACTAACATTATATACAATCCAACAACAAAAAGAAATCTTACAACTAAAAAAACAGAATTCGAAAATAGAAAAGCAAGAAAAAGAAATTGAAAAATTGACTTTGCTAGTTGAAAAATTACTAAAATCCGAGAAATAAAAAATTTCTTAATTAACTTTATCTAAAAATATGTGTTGAAAATTTTATATCCTTCCTTAATCAAAAGGAATCCTTTCTCTATCAAAGTATTATTCAAAAAAAACAGAGTTCATCAAATTTAAATCTAATAATTTTTTAGATAAATCCTCTCTCATCAAATTGTATACATATTACGTTTTTTTAAAATTTTACTTAACTAATTTTTTAATAAAAAGAGAAATTAAGTAGCTTTGGTTTAATAAAATGTAATACTATATTAAGATAACATTGCTCAAATAGTTTGTTTTTGATACCTCTATACAAACATCTTGATTAATAACACTAACTAAAGCTTAAATTAGTATTTATAATATTATTTAAAAATGAATAAAAGTGTATTATTAGCGATAATAAGTGTTTCTTTCTTCTTCCCAAAAATAGTAGAAGCTCAGATAAATGAAGATAAATTAGGCGCATGGTATATGTATTTTTTTACTACAACATTTAAAGAAAGTTCATGGGGAGTGCAAGGAGATATTCAATACCGTAATTGGGATCTTGGAGGGGACCTTGAACAATTACTTCTTCGTGGAGGGATAACCTATAAACCTAAGAAAGCTGATGTTAAACTAACACTTGGGTATGGAAATATAACCACTGGTAGATACGGTAATAGCAATTCTACAACAATGGAAAGTAGAATTTATCAAGAAGCCTTATTTCCGGTTCAGTTTGGTAATCGTCTCTATACCAATCATCGATTTCGTTTCGAACAAAGATTTGTTGATGATCAAGATTTTCGAACAAGGTATCGATATAATTTATTTTTAAATATCCCTTTGAATACTATAAAAATGGATAAAAAGACCTTATATATTGCCTTTTATAATGAGATTTTTATTAATGGTCAACGAAGTATTGGAGGTGAAAAAAGAGTAGAGTTTTTTGATCGAAATAGATTCTATGGGGCGATTGGATATATCATAAAAAAAGGATTAAAGGTTCAAATGGGTGTTATGAACCAAACCACAAATAATTGGAGTAAAAATCAGCTACAATTAAGTCTTCATCAAAAATTTTAGTATTACAAAATTGAGTAAAAAACTTCTAATTAGTTATTGGTATGTATACTTTCGGTAAACAAAGAAAAAACTAATGAAGCAGTCAGTGGTTTCCCATTGGCTTTTTCTCGAATCATATCGAATGTATATCTAAAACTGCATCCGTTTTTGTATGCACTGCAACCATATGCTGTTTTTCCTTTGATCACCGTTCCTTCTTTACAAATGGGGCATGACATAGGATTAGGAATCTCATTGGTAGTTTGAGACTTTATAGTTTTCTTTTCTTCAAGATGTAATTGAAATTGATCGTCAAACCGAAGTAATCCTTCTTTATTACCATCAGCAGTTTTAAACCCTTTTAAGTTAACAGTACATCCTTTTTGTAATAGGCGTATATACTGCTTCTCTGATATTTTTTTGCCCTCAAAAGAAAAAGGTAACATAAAATCACAGCCACTTTTATAAGCACTACATCCATAAGCAGTTTTTCCTTTTAAAAGTTTCCCTTGCTTACATTTGGGGCATGATTGACTAGTAACAGTTTCTACTTTCTTTACTTTTTTTGAGGTAGATTCCTTACTTGTTATAGTATGAGAAATATTGGCTCGTATTTTTTCGGTACGTACTTCATACACTAAATGATCTACCATTTTTTTCATGTTCTTGATAAAAGCACCTGCATGAAAATTTCCTTTTTCAATCTCTTTTAGTTGTTTTTCCCATTGTCCAGTAAGTTCCGCAGAAGTAAGCAGCTTATTTTGTATCGTATCAATAAGCTGTATCCCTGTTTGAGTAGGCAGAATTTGCTTTTTATTTCGTTTCATATATTTTCGTTTAAAAAGCGTTTCGATAATATTAGCCCTCGTAGAAGGTCTGCCAATACCGTTTTCTTTCATCAATTCACGCATTTCATCATCATCTACCTGTTTTCCTGCCGTTTCCATAGCACGCAATAAAGTTGCTTCGGTATATTGATTAGGCGGTTTGGTTTCTTTTTCTAAAAACGAAGGTTCATGTGGGCCTTTTTCACCTTTTTCAAAAGAAGGTAACATTCCTTTTTCTTTTTTCTCTTTAGAATTAGGAGTTTCAAAAACTACTCTCCAGCCTTTTTCCAGAATTTCCTTTCCCGTAGTTTTAAAAGTTACTGTATCTGCCTTACCGATTACCGTTGTATTGGCTACCGAACAATCATCATAAAATACGGCTATAAATCGTTTGGTAATACTATCATATACCTGTTGTTGGTTGTATTGTAAATTGATCTCAACTCCAGTCGGAATAATAGCATGGTGATCTGTTACTTTTTTATCATTAAAGATTTTTGTAGATTTTTTGATCTTCTTCCCTAGTATAGGTTCCGTCAGGTTTTGATAATTCGTTAATTTCTTTAATATTCCAGGTACTTTGGGATACACATCATTTGGTAAAAAAGTAGTATCTACTCTGGGATAGGTAACTACCTTTTGTTCATATAATTTCTGAGCTATTTTTAAGGTTTCATCTGCCGAGAAGCCAAACTTGGTATTACAATACACCTGTAATCCTGTAAGATCAAAAAGTTTGGGAGCATACTCTTTCCCTTTTTTCTTGGTGATGGATACGATCTCAAAATCACTTTCTTTTACCACCTTGGCAAAAGCTTCTCCTTCTTCTTTTTTTAAGAATCTTCCTTCTTCACAATTAAACAACGTATCTCTATATACCGTTTGTAACTCCCAATACGGCTGAGGCTTAAAATTCTGAATCTCTTTAAACCGTTTAACCAGCATTGCCAATGTAGGAGTTTGTACCCTACCAATAGATAATACCTGCTTATAGCCTCCATGTTTAACAGTATATAAACGTGTAGCATTCATACCCAATAACCAATCTCCTATCGCTCTCGAAAAGCCTGCATAATATAAATTATCATAGTGTGCAGAAGGCTGTAGTTTTTCAAAACCTTCTTTGATCGCTTCAGTAGTCAATGACGAAATCCATAGGCGTTGTACTTCTCCCTGGTAATCTGCCTGATCGATAACCCATCGTTGTATCAACTCTCCTTCTTGACCAGCATCCCCACAGTTGATAACCACTGTCGCCTTATCAAACAACTTTTTTATAATACCAAACTGTTTTTTGATTCCTGAATTATCAACTACCTTGGTTTTAAACTTATCGGGTAACATAGGGAGGTTGTTAAGATCCCAACTTTTCCAATACGGTTTGTAGTCGTTTGGTTCAAATAGTGTGCAGAGGTGTCCAAAAGTATAGGTTACCGCATACCCATTACCTTCATAATATCCATCACATTTGGTATTAGCTCCTAAAACAGAAGCAATTTCACGGGCAACACTTGGCTTTTCGGCAATACATACTTTCATAGCTAAACACAAAAATAGTTAAAATATAGTAAGACCATAATTCTAATAAAAACAACTTAAATTTATATCATAGTATATATAGTATAATGATATTACGTTTTATAACTTTGATAAGAAAAAATCAAGAAAATAAGTGACCTATAGTGAAATCATAGAACACCTTTATGAAATAAAGGATCCAGAAAAAGTAATTTTTAAAGAAAAGAAATTTGGGATCATTTCAAACAATTCTTTAGGAATCTACCATAAAGAATTAAAGGTAATTGCCAAAGATATTGGGCGTGATAATACACTTGCCATACAACTTTTTGATAGTGGTATTTATGAGGCTCGGCTTTTATGTAGTAAACTATTTCAACCAAAAGATATTACCGAGCCATTAATGGAAAAATGGGTGAAAACTTTTGAAAACTGGGAGATCTGTGATAGTTTCTGTATGGGATTATTTGCAAAAAGTGAATTTGCACTTACAAAAATATTAGAATGGACAGAAAGAACTCCTGAATTTGAAAAAAGAGCAGGTTTTACAATCATGGCTTCATACTGTATGGCAGATAAAAAATCAACCAATGATTTATTTGAGCAATTCTTCCCCATACTAAAAAGAGAATGTACCGATGAAAGGTTGTATGTTAAAAAGGCCGTAAATTGGGCATTAAGAAGTATTGGAAAACGAAATATTGATCTGCGTAAAAAAGCTATTGAAGTTGCTAAAGAGATGTTAGCAATTGAAAGTAGTGCTGCAAAATGGATTGCAAAAAATGCCTTGAATGAATTGCAGAAAGATACCGTTAGATCCTCTGATTACCCAAGAGCAGTGTATCGAAAACCTTAAATAAGTAAAAACTTCTGTTTTTGAAATCATAAATATATAACCGATCAAGAGGTTAAAAAAACTTCTTCATTCTCTGGTTTTAATGACAATTATCATAAAAAACACTATGCTAATACAGTATTTTTGATACTGTGATAGCATCATTTACACATAAATTAATTGCCACAGTATTAGCTACGATCATAGTAACATATAATATGAATACGGCTATTATTATTGTTGATTTTTTGATTAATCAAAAAACAATAGCAAAAACACTTTGTGTACAAAGAGAAGCCCCCAAAGGTTGTAATGGCAAATGCCAACTTAGCAAAAGTCTACAGAAGTATCGAAGTAAAAAAAATAGCAAAGCTCCCATGCAGCAGTATAAAAGGATGGCTGCAGAATTTTGCTATATACAACCAATGAATAGTATTTATTTTATCATAACTCCTAAAACTACTGCTATAGAAGTTATAGATAGCACAACATATAGTATAATTACAAAATATTATGATATAGATATCCCTCCTCCTATTTTGGGATAAACCTTTTTTAATAAATCATAAATAGTATTACACCTTTTGTCCTAACTCACAAACAAGGTTAAATAGCTATTCAGTATAGCCAAACTATACTTACATATAAAAAACATAAAAAGTTTAGTGTATTACTAAACCCCTTTTTTATGTAATACCAACTACTATTTGAAGTAGACAAAATACTCATTCATTCTTATGTACAGCGTATTACACAAAAACCAATACCTATAAACAAATGAAATTAAAATATATAGTACCTGTTTTACTACTCGCTTTATTCACTTCTTGTTCCTCAGACGATGATGACGAAGCAGTACCCCCAGTAAATGAAGTAGAAAATCTTATAAAAGTAAAAGATATTACTAATGACACCCATACTATAGAAGTATACACCAAAAGCGGAAAATTTTATACTGGATACAACGATATTAGTATTAGAATCAAGGATAATACTGATAACAAATATATAGAATCAGCAGTAATCAACTGGGATCCTATGATGCAAATGGAAACAATGAGGCATTCTTGCCCAAAATCTGCTGTATCAAAAGCATCAGATAAGAATACGCTCTATAACGGTTTTATCATATACCAAATGACAGGAATGAACGGTTCTGGCTGGTCATTAAAAATCATGTATACTGTAGACAACCAAGAGTATGAGGCAGAAGACACTATCACTGTTGTACAAAGTGAAAAACAAAATGTAACTACTGTAACAGGTAGTGATGACACAAGATATATCCTAGCATTAATTGAGCCTACAACACCTAAAATCGCTGTAAATGATATCACAATTGGTCTTTATAAAATGGAAAACATGATGATGTTTCCTGTAGTCAAAAACTATACAATAACACTAGACCCGCGTATGCCATCAATGGGAAATCATAGTTCTCCAAATAACAAAGATTTACGATACAATAACACCAAACAAAAATATGATGGTAAACTATCATTAACCATGTCTGGATATTGGGTATTAAATCTAAAGCTTATTGATGATAAGGATGTTATACTAAAAGGCGAAAATATCACAGAAAGCCACATCCAAAGTAGCTTATATCTGGAAATAGAATTTTAATAAATCAAAGGTCGAACCTTAATTTAACAAATATAAGGTTCGACCTCATCTTCTTACATAGTACTATTATGAAAAGGTCAGTTATACTATACATGAGCTTGCTTATTTGTACAATTACTTTTGCGCAGGATCAAGCTATTGACAACAAAGAAACAGATACACTTATAACACATCTCGATGAGATCAAAGTAGTTGGAAGACATAAACTTAGTAATTATCGACAGAAAAAAACACTCTCTAGTATCGATGCATATTTAGAGAAATCTAATCGGATAACTATGATCAAAAGAGGAAACTACGCATGGGAACCTACTCTAAACAATATGGTATCTGATCGCTTATCGGTAACCATTGACGGAATGCAGATTTATGGCGCATGTACCGATAAAATGGATCCCATAACCTCGTATGTTGATGTATCTAATCTAGAAAAGGTAATCGTTACCTCTGGACAAGAAGGAACAGAGAACGCTAATTGTATTGGTGGTGGAATCGATCTTAAACTTCCCGAATCAAAATACTACAACTCAGGTATAAAAAGCAGCTTTGATTTAGGCTACGAAACTAATGGAAATTACAAAACCGCTGGAGTAGACCTTGCCTACTCTAGTAACAAATTATACCTAAGTGGGGATGGTATCTATCGTAAATCTGATAACTATGATGCAGGAGACAATGAAGAGATTAAGTATTCACAATTTGAAAAATATAATATATCGCTACAGGCAGGATATAAATTATCTGATCATGATAACATTGATGCTACGATGATATATGATGAAGCAACAGATGTTGGCTACCCTGCGTTACCAATGGATGTATCCCTAGCCAAAGCTACTATAGCTTCTGTAGCATACTCCTATAATAATGATGCTGTTTTTGTAAAAAACTGGGAAACAAAACTCTATTTTAACACCATTACTCATATCATGGACGACTCTAAACGTCCCGATGTACCTATACGAATGGATATGCCTGGTTGGAGTGATACCTATGGGATGTACTCTAAACTAAAAGCAAAAGTTAAAAAACATAAACTTAGTCTTAACCTCAATGCTCATTATAATCGCTCACTAGCAGAAATGACAATGTATCCCAATGATCCCAACGAAAATATAATGTTTATGTATACCTGGCCAGATATCAGAACAGTATACAGTGGTATTTATGCCAAAGATGAATTTGATATCAGCACCAAAGAAAAACTAAATCTAAGTGCCAGAATTGGATATCAAAACAACACTGTCAAAAATGAAACTGGGTTAGAAAGTTTACAAATTTTTTATTCCCAAATTAGCGCCTCAAAGAGCAGATTATTAACCAGTTTTTCTGCCAATTACTTTGTAAAGCATAAAAAAATTGACTTCTCTTTTGGATTAGGGTACGGAGAAAGAGCCCCTTCGGTGAGTGAAGGATATGGATTCTTCTTATTTAATAGTTTTGACAATTATGACTATATCGGAAACCCTACTCTAAAAAATGAAAAATCTACAGAAATAAACTTCAAAGCCCACTACCATCAAAAACGTTTTAAAGTAGGAATCGAAGCCTCTTATTTTCATATATATGATTATATTATTGGTCAAACCGACACATCTTTAAGCCCTATGACTATTGGAGCTAATGGAGTCCGTATTTATAACGCTTTACAATACGCATCGATATATAATACTTTTGTAAATATTTCATATACCCTACATAAAACCCTATCTATAAATGCTTCTGTAGGATATCATTATGGACAAGGAAGTGATGACAATAATTTACCCCTTATAAGTCCAATCTCTTATCTGGCAGAAATCAATTACTCATTAAAGAATTTTAATGCTGCTTTACAACTAAACGGAAACACAAATCAGGATAACCATAGTATATTTTATGGCGAAGATCAGACCCCTGCATTTGCTATTTTAAATCTAAATCTAGGAAATACCTTTTTTATCAAAGATCATAGATTAGTCCTAAAATACGGGATAGAAAACATCTTTGACACTCACTATTCTACCTATGCCGATTGGAATAACATCCCAAGGCAGGGAAGAAATTTTTATATCAATACCTCGTATGTGATACAATAAATAGTAGTGGTAACGTAAATTAATATAAAAAATTAAAAACCCTTATCGATAGGGGTCGATTTCTAGATAAGGAGAGCTAAATAGATTCTAGATCAAGTCTGGAAAGGACAGAGTTACACCCCAAATTAAGCCAATAGTGTCGTTAACATCAACACTGATAAATCTTTAATAATTGATTTTCCTTTATCTTTATTGTACCAGATTTGTAGGTTTTTCTTAAAAACCTCATCTATTTTTCCATATTCATTTTTATATGCTGTTACCAATTCTGTAGCGGCCTTTGATCTAGAACCCCAAGTGTGTAAAACGTTATTATTCTGATCTACAATTATAAGCTTTGGTATAGATTGGGTTCCACTTGTCAAAAATTGATTCATCAGATCGATATTCTCATCTCTAAGCACAATTTTTAACGTTATAAAAGGGGTTGTCTCCGCTATTTTATGGAGAACAGGAATAGTTTGCGCCCCATCTGCACACCAACTTTCTATAAGAATCAGCCACGTTTGTTTTTCTTTTATCTTCTTAAAAACGATACGATCCTCTTCTGTAAGCGCAATAGTTTTATCTAATCTCTTCATTCTCCGTGAATTTAACCTGGTAAAATTCACTCGCGCATCTGTTTGCTCTTTCCCTGTAGTTTGTTCTTTGGCAACAAGCTTTTCTATCAGCTTACTATATTCGGGATATGTGATTCCTTTATCAATACTTTCTTTTAATAATGTATTCATTGTATAGCCTTTAGTGTTATGTATATGCAGAGGTTATATTAAACTCATTGTCAACATTATAATACCCTCCACGGTTTTCTTTTCTTTCGAGAGATTGATGAATAATTAAATGCGCTACATTAATCATGTTTCTCAATTCACATAATGCAGTATTTACCTTTGATTTCCTATACAACTCATCAACCTCATTATAAATAAGATCCAAATGTTTGATTGCTTTTATTAATCTATTATTACTTCTTACAATACCCACGTAATCTCGCATCAAAGCTTGTAATTGCTTCAGGTTATGTTGTATTAGAATATGTTCTTTAGGAATAACCGTTCCTTCATCATTCCATTCTGGGATAGCCACCTGTATTGATGATAACTGATGTGTTACATGATAGGTATAGATATTATGTGCGTATACCAATGCTTCTAATAACGAGTTTGATGCTAATCTGTTTGCGCCATGTAATCCCGTTCTAGAACACTCACCACATGCAAATAGATTTTTTACAGAAGTTCTTCCTTCAGTATCTACAACGATACCACCACACAGATAATGCGATGCTGGTACTACAGGGATCCAATCTTTTTTGATATCGATATGATGGGTTAGGCATTTTTTATAAATGTTCGGAAAATGGGATTTAAAGTCTTCAATATCTATATGTGTACAATCGAGAAAAATATGAGTATCTCCTGATTTTTTGAGTTCACTATCTATACTTTGCGATACTATATCTCTTGATGCTAATTCTGCTCTATCATCATACGCTAGCATAAATCGATGTCCATCTTTATTACGCAAGTATCCTCCAAAACCTCTTACGGCTTCAGAAATCAAAAATGAAGATCCCTCTTGCGTATCATATAGTGCAGTGGGATGAAATTGAATAAACTCCATATCTTTTATCAATGCCTTGGCTCTATATGCCATTGCTACACCATCACCTGTAGCAATTACGGGGTTTGTAGTATGCCCATATACACAACCTACTCCTCCTGATGCCAATAGTGTGCTATCTGCTTTAATGGTTTCTATATGCTTTGACTTTTGATCTAACACATATGCACCATAACAAGAAATATTATGTGTATCTGAAGCCTCTAGATGATGATCTGTAATGAGATCTATAGCAAAATGATGTGCCAAGATCGTGATATTTGGTAATTGATGAGCACGGTTTAATAATGCTCTTTCTACTTCATATCCTGTGATATCTTTATGGTGTACCACTCGATATTCTGAATGTCCTCCTTCTTTTCCTAAATCTAATGTACCTTGATCATTACTATCAAAATTGGCTCCCCAATCTATTAATTCTTGTAATCGTTTAGGGCCTTCCTTAATCACAAGTTCTACTACTTGTTCATTACATAACCCATCTCCTGCCAATAGTGTATCATCAATATGTTTTTGAAAAGAATCTTCTTTGGCATCCAACACTACTGCTACACCTCCTTGAGCGTATTTGGTATTGGATTCATCTTCATTTGCTTTGGTAACTATAGTAACCGTTTTATCGGTAAATCGTTCTGCTATTTTTACTGCAAATGTTAACCCTGCTACCCCAGAACCAATTACTAAATAATTTGTATGCATCATAACGTACTATTTAGATAGTTCTAACATACGTTTAATAGGGACTAATGCTTTTTCTCTAATACCAGAATCAACATCAATCTGTGGGCTTTCATCATTCAAGCAGTCATATAGTTTCTGTAAAGTATTTACTTTCATATAACCACATTCGCTACATGCACACGTATTATCTTCTGCTGCTGGAGCTGGTATCAATATGGTATTAGGAACCTCTTGCTGCATCTTATGTAAGATCCCTGCCTCTGTAGCTACAATAAATTTTTTCTCAGGGTGTTTTTTAACATAATTAATCATACCAGAAGTAGAACCAATATATGTTGCTGTTTTTAAGATATGCTCTTCAGATTCTGGGTGTGCAATAATTACAGCATCAGGGTGTTCGTTATGTAATTCTAAAAGTTTATCTATACAAAATGCTTCATGCACAATACAGCTACCATCCCACAATAGCAACTCTCTACCTGTTTCCTTCATAATATATTTACCCAGGTTTTTATCAGGAGCAAAAATTATCGGTTTGTCTTTGGGTATAGATGCTACTATTTTTAATGCATTAGACGATGTACAAACAATATCTGTCATGGCCTTAATCTCTGCACTACAATTTACATAAGTAATTACTTTATGATTAGGATGTTTCGCTACAAATTCTTTAAATAAATCTGGAGGACAAGAATCTGCCAATGAACATCCTGCACTTAAATCCGGTAGTACTACTGTTTTTTCTGGGTTTAATATTTTTGCTGTCTCTGCCATAAAATGTACCCCTGCAAAAACGATAATATCTGCATCTGTTTCTGCTGCTTTTTGCGACAACCCCAAACTATCTCCCACATAATCAGCAATTTCTTGTATATCAGGCGTTTGATAATAATGAGCCAAAATCACTGCATTTTTTTCCTCTTTAAGTTTTTTTATTTTTTCTGTTAAACTCACCTTAGTATCGTATTTATTTCTCTTACAAACTTATACGAACACAGCGTTAATAAATATGACTTAAATCATAATTATCAAGAATTAAAACTGATTGATCATAAGGTTTTTCCATAGAATATCATTCTAATTAAGGATAAAAACATCTTTTTATTATATTTGGTACATATAAACCCGAATTATGCTATCCAACGCTTGCAAGTATGCAATACGATCTCTACTTTATTTGGCAATACATAGTGATGAATCCAAAAAAATAGGAGCAAAAAAAATTGCCGAAGAATTAGAGACTCCTCAACCTTTTTTAGCCAAATTACTGCGCCAGCTTGCTACAGCAAAACTTGTTTCGTCTACAAAAGGTCCTAATGGAGGTTTTTTTCTGGACAAAAAGAATAGACAAAAATCAGTTTGGGATGTTATAAAAAGTATAGACGGCACAGACAAATTTGATCAATGTTTTTTGGGGTTAGCTAAGTGCGATGACAAAAACCCTTGTCCTGTACACGCTACCGTTTCTCCTTTTAAACAAAAGTTATTACGCGATTTTAGAGATAAAACAATCGATAGTCTTGTCAAAAAAATTAAAGAAAATGGAACTGTTATTTCTTTAAAAGATTTTGACACCCTTGATCAATAGTGGATATTCTTACTCTTTTCTCTCAAAGTAGTATCAACTTTTTCACACAAAAAATGCGCTTATAAACAACTATGATTTATATCATTAAATAAGTTATCGTACTCCTCTATTTTTACCGCTTTATAAAAATAGTAAGATGATAAACCAGCAATTAATCGATCCTAGGAGCATTGTTATTATAGGGGGTTCAAATAACATTGGAAAACCTGGAGGGAAAATTGTAAAAAACTGTATCGATGGTAATTATAAAGGTGAGCTAAGAATTGTTAACCCCAAAGAGCAACACGTACAAGGCATTATTTCATATGCTAATGTTACTGATATTCCTGATACAGATTTGGCTATACTCGCTATTCCTGCAAAGTACTGCTTAGAAACGGTTACAGTTTTAGCAAAACAAAAAAACACAAAAGCTTTTATTATCATTTCTGCTGGTTTTGGTGAAACCAATGAAACGGGAGGTCATATCGAAAAAGAAATTGTAGACATCATTACTAGTGTAAATGGTTGTTTAATTGGTCCTAATTGTATTGGTGTACTCAACAAAAATTATAAAGGCGTTTTTACTACGCCTATACCCGAATTTAATTCTGAAGGATGTGATTTGATCTCAGGATCTGGAGCAACCGCTGTATTTATTATGGAAGCTGGTATGCTATTAGGTGTACAGTTTGCCAATGTTTATTCTATCGGTAATGGAGCACAAACAGGAGTAGAAGATGTATTAGAATATATGGATATTCATTACAATCCAAATATTGATGCTCCTATCAAATTGTTGTATCTAGAAACTATTAAAAACCCTCAAAAACTACTTAAGCATGCCGCTTCTCTAATTAATAAAGGAGTAAAAATAGCAGCTATCAAAGCAGGGAGTACTACCGAAGGAAGTAGAGCGGCTACATCCCATACGGGCGCCATTGCCAGTTCTGATATGACCGTAAGAGCACTTTTTAAAAAAGCAGGAATTGTATACTGTAGTAGTCGAGAAGAATTATTAAGTGTAGCCTCTATTTTTAAGTACAAGAAACTTAATGGAAAAAATATTGCAATTATTACTCATGCAGGAGGATCTGCTGTAATGCTTACCGATGTGCTCTCTAAAGGAGGATTACAAATCCCTACTATAGAAGGTGAAGATGCTAAAAAACTTGAAACGTATCTTCATCCTGGTTCATCTGTACATAATCCTATTGATTTTCTTGCTACAGGAACAGCAGAACAATTAGGAATTATCATAGATTATTGCGAACATAAATTTGAAAGTATTGATGCAATGGTAGTTGTTTTTGGAAGTCCAGGTTTATTTGATGTAAAAAATGTATATGATGTACTAAGTGTAAAACTTGATGTTTGCTCTAAACCCATATTCCCTGTTCTTCCTTCTGTAATCAATGCTCGTAAAGAAATAGAAACATTTTTATCCAAAGGAAATATTAATTTTCCTGATGAAGTTGTATTGGGTAAAGCGTTGTGCGAGGTTTATAAAACTTCTGCTCCCTCATCAAATCATATAGAGCTACCAAAAATAGATACTAAAAAAATACGAGCTATAATTAATCAAGCTAATGATGGATATTTAACTCCAGAAGATACTGCTCTGGTTATAGATGCTTCAGGAATTCCCAGATCTAAAGAAATCATCGAAAATTCTATAGAAAGCTTACTTTCTAACATAACACAAATACCATTTCCTATAGTTATGAAAGTAGTAGGGCCTTTACATAAATCTGATGCGCAAGGGGTTATTCTTAATGTAAATACAATAGAAGAGGTGACTAAAAATTTTGATTCGCTAATGGGCATCAAAGATGCTACAGGGGTTATGGTACAACCCATGTTATCTGGCTTAGAACTCTTTGTTGGAGTAAAAAAGGAACCTGGCTTTAATCATACTATTTTATGTGGATTAGGAGGTATTTTTATTGAAATTCTAAATGATGTAGCTGCTGGATTAAGTCCTATATCTGATATCGAAGCTCAAAAAATGATTCGCTCCTTAAAAGGATATCAATTACTACAAGGGAGTCGTGGAAAAGATGGAATTAATGAACCTCAATTTATAGAAATTATACAACGCTTATCCGCTTTGGTAGAAGCAGCTCCAGAAATTATAGAAATGGATATTAATCCTTTAATAGGAACAAAAGACACAATAACAGCGGTAGATGTGCGCATCAAAATAGAAAAAACAAAAGCATAAGTACTATTATCATCACAATACATTAAAATTTTCAAGAATACTATTATGACAACATCAGGAAGGATAGAGTTAATGGCACCAGCAGGCAATTTTGAATCTCTGCAAGCAGCTATAGACAATGGAGCCGATTCTATATATTTTGGGGTAGAGCAATTAAACATGCGTGCTCGGGCAAGTATTAATTTTACTATTGATGATTTAACCGAAATCACAAGACGGTGTGCACAAAAAAATATTCGTACCTATCTTACGCTTAATACAATTATCTACGACCACGATCTATCTATTATAAAAACACTGCTTAATGCTGCAAAAGAAGCTAATATAACAGCAGTTATCGCTATGGATCAAGCTGTAATAGCATATGCCAGACAGATTGATATCGAGGTTCATATCTCTACGCAGATTAATATCACAAACATAGAAACAGTTCGTTTTTATGCCATGTTTGCAGATACAATGGTAATGAGTCGAGAACTTAGCCTGCGCCAGGTAAAAAAGATAACCGAGCAAATTGAAAAAGATCAGATCAAAGGACCTTCGGGTAATCTGGTAGAGGTTGAGATTTTTGGTCACGGTGCATTATGTATGGCTGTATCAGGAAAGTGCTATTTGAGTCTTCATTCGCATAACTCATCTGCCAATAGAGGTGCTTGTAAACAAAATTGTAGAAAAAAATATACGGTGATTGATCAGGATTCTGGTTTTGAAATAGAAGTAGATAATGAATACCTGATGTCTCCAAAAGACTTATGTACACTAGATTTCTTAGATCAAGTGATTGACACTGGTGTTCAAGTATTAAAAATTGAAGGTCGAGGCAGAGCCCCAGAATATGTAGCTACTGTAATTAAAACATATAGAGAGGCTATTGATGCCTATTATGAAGGTACTTATACTAAAGAAAAAGTTGAGGATTGGATGGAGCAACTAAAAACAGTATACAACCGTGGTTTTTGGAGCGGATATTACTTAGGTCAAAAATTAGGAGAATGGAGTGATGTTGATGGTTCTAAAGCTACCCAAAAGAAGGTATATATTGGAAAAGGGAAACATTATTTTCCTAAAAATAAAATTGGAGAATTTAAAATTGAAGCCTACGACGTATCTGTTGGAGATACTATACTAATCACTGGCCCTACAACGGGTACTAAAGAATTAGAACTTAAAGAGATGTTTGTAAATGACAAACCTTTAGAAAAAGCTCAAAAAGGAGACTCTTGCACTATACCTTTGGATTTTAGAATTCGATTATCAGATAAACTTTATAAAATTGTAAAGAATCAATAGTAGATGGTAGTAGTAACATTACAACGCAATAAATGTATAGGGTGTAACTATTGTGTAGAATTAGCTCCAGAGCAGTTTCAGATGTCTAAAAAAGATGGAAAATCGGTCTTATTACATGCTACAGAAAAAAAAGGTTTTTTTACTATAAAATCATCAGACAATACTATTTTGGATGCTTGTGAACAGGCTACAAAAGCTTGTCCTGTAAAGATTATAACTACCAAAATGATTTAGGCAATTCCTATAAAAAAAATGTTTATCCTTTTAGAGAACTTTACAGCATACTAGTTTTATTTAGAAATTTCCTACCTATAAATCTTCTATGATTTTATGGTAAATTAATGACCTGTACTATATCTCCAATATTGACCTCTATTATATCTTCAGGAAGGTAAACTAGTGCATTCGCTAGAGTAAAAGAATTAAGCATAGAAGATGCTTGCCCATCTAAGATAGTTACTTCATTATTTTTTACATGAGCTTTTAAAAATTCTGCTCTCTGTCCTTTTTTTATATGATTAACTGTAGTAATAGCAGTACTCCACTTTAAATTATAATTTTGATATCCTGATATTTTTAGTAATGCAGGAAGTACATAGATATAAAAACAACTTAGTGCAGAAGCCGGATTACCAGGTAATGCGAATATAGTTGTTCCTATTTTTTTGGCAAAGTAAAGCGGTTTTCCTGGTTTTTGTTTTACTTTATAAAAAATTTCTTCAACGTTTAATGCTCTTAGTGCCTTCCCCACAAAATCATAATCCCCAACCGATATTCCACCAGAAATTAAAACTACATCGTAGTGATCTATACTATTCTTTATAAGAGAAACTGTAATATCATATTCATCCTCAACTTTAAAATAAGATATATCTTCAATTCCTATTTTAGTCAATGCTGCAGAGAGCATTATTGAATTACTCTCATAGATTTGACCATGTTTTAACATCTGCCCTGGGGATATTAATTCATTTCCTGTAGTAATAATTGCAACAGATGGCTTTTTATACACATCAACATGTGTTATTCCTAAAGATGCAAGATACCCTATTCCTGCAGCTGTAATTAGTGTTCCTTCTACAAGAGCGATAGCTCCTTTCTTTATCTGCTCACCAATAGGACGAATATTAGAATTCAGAATAATGGATTCTTCTATGATTACTTGATTATTCTGAACTTTTACTTTTTCTTGCATCACCACAGATTTCGCTCCAGAAGGTACAGGGGCGCCTGTAAAAATTCTAATGGCTTCTCCTTTTTTAAGCTCAGGATCAGCGTCATCTCCTGCTTTTACCTCTCCAATAAGAGTAAATACATTTTCCTCTATAGATCCAAAAGCATATCCATCCATTGCAGATTGCCTAAATGGTGGCATATGGATAGTAGATTGAATATCTTTTGCCAATACGTATCCTAAGGCTTCCGATATCAAAACTGTTATGACTGTATTGGTTTTTTTTATATGATTATTTGTTAACTGAAGTGCTTTTTCTACGGTTACCATAAGAAATTTCGTTATATAGACAAAGATACAATGAAATTTCAGCTCTCTTTTTAGAAATTAGAAAAACTAGTAGTAGTAATAGTAGTATATAAGTCTGCAAGGTTTTATATAATAATTATATAAAACCTTGCAGGCCTAATCAAAACTTCGTGGAAGTCTGAATACTATAAATTGGCATTATCTAATATATATTTCATAAAGCTTAGGGGGTAGATAGCTTCTAATTGTATTTATAAATACAATCCAAAGAACAACTTTATGGCAATACTCTAACGAGTAAAAATTAAATTATAAAGATACAATTGTCGTAATCCTAAGAGAAGGATTGATTTGCGAAATAATCGTAATACTTTTATCTGTCTTTTCGATCACCCTAGTCTCAGGAATAATATCTGCCATTTCGAATTCTTTTTTACCATAAAAATTCGTTTCTTTTTTTTGATTTGATTTAAGTATTAGTGTATCATCTTCAGATTTAGTATTAGGTTTTAAATAAATAGATAGAGGTCTTGGTTTAAAATCAATAAGCCAACTAATCAATTCTAGATTTGCAGGAGTTGTTGATTTTGTTTCTCCTATTAAAAAATTTACGATAGGTTTAAACTTATCTCCATTAAATCGCTCTATTGCATATGATTTGTTTTCACCTTCTTTAAATTTAAAAAAGCGATTTAGAATCCCTTCATCATATTTCTCTTTTCTTCGATTTAGCAACCATAAGCAAGCTTCTTTAATTTGTTTACGAGTAGGCTCTAGAAGGTAACTGCTCATTTCTCCACCTTTCTCTTTTCTGTACTTTTCAAGAATTTCATTCTTGTACGTCATACTTGTCTTTGTTTTCATAGATATTTAGGTTAATTGGAATTTTTAGGATTTCTAAGGAATCTTTGGAATCCTTGGAATTGTTTATCAATATAGACTAGGGGTCTTTATAAATTAGCATCAACAATTAGTCGCCATTTCAGTTTGCTAACATAGTAAATGTATGAGTCTAGTTTTTACGGAAATCCACAAAATGATGGTTATAGCTCAATTGGAAAGTGGCTAAACATTATTGAATTGGATTTCAACTTTCCAAAAAAAAAGAGAAGGAGTACTCCCTTATTAACTGATTGCTACCCTATAAATATCTGGTAAAAAAACCGGACAGCAATCTCTTTGTCTAAACCTAAAAAAATAAAAATTATGAAAACTGTTTTTTACATATTGATAGCCCTATTTATAACTTCTAGTTTTATATCTTGTACAGCGGATACTATTGCTGATAATGAAGATACTTCTATAGACCAAGTTGCTACTGTAGGCAATGATGGTCAATATGAAGAAGAAGATGAAGGAGGGAATTAAAAAAGCTAGATAAATTGGCTGCATACAGTATAAAAATCTACTGTATGCAGCCAATTTATTTAGTATTTTAGAGGAATGAAACTTTGGCGCGTTGATTTCCTGTTTTATAGTATATTTCTACTATTATTATGTAATACTATTCCTTCTTTTGCTCAAACAAAAGTACCTTATACTTTATCTATAAAAGAATTAGATAGTATCACTCAATATTATAGATTAAGCAAAGCTGATTCCTTATCAATACCAGATCGCTTACATTATGTAAACTCTTTTTTAGAAGGAATATCATTATCTCGACATAATTCTTTAATTTACAATGGTTTGATGCAAAAAACGATGCTTTTGGGTAGAATTAAAAACTATGATAGTGCTATTAAATATTCACATCAACTTTATAATTTAGCGAAGCAAAATAACGACACTATTTATATCAAACATGCGTTATTTAAATTAGGAAGGTACCATAAAAATAATAATCAACTAGTAGATGCCTTTGATTATTATAATCAAGGATTTAAAATATCAAGGATTGGTAAAGATAGTGCTAAAGCAGGCAAAAACTTACTACAAATGGCAAACATCCAAGCGTCTTTAGGGGATTATTTAGGGAGTAAAACTACAGCTATTGATGGAGTTAAATACATTGAAAAAACATCTAATATAAAAAACATAGCAGGTTTATACCACATTATTTCTGTAGCCAATAGAGAGCAAAAAAACTATACTGAAGCCTTAAAATATAATGAAAAAGCTTTTAAATTAGATACTAATTCTAGTAGAATTCAAATTCTAAAAAATACAAAAGCAAATATATTAGCTAACCAAGGTGATTATATAAATGCAATATTATTATTAAAATCATTAGTATCTGATTCTATAGTACAAAAAAATAAGAGCAAGTACGCCAGAGTATTAGGTAATCTAGGATATATTTTGTGGTTAAAAAATAAAAACAATAAGAAATCAGAAGCTTTACTGTTAGAAGCCTTGTATTTATGCAATGAGATTAAAGATATTAAAGGTTTGATAGGTAATAATATCTATTTAACTAAATATTATCTAGAAAAAGATAAAATAAAAGCATTAAACCATGCTGAATCGGCCTATCATAATGCAAAAAAATTACACAGCTTAACATCCATTCTTGAGGCTCTTGGATTTATATTTGAGTTAAGAGAAGCTACCAATGTAGAAGCCAAAGAGTTTAAAGAAATTTATAATAAAATAAAAGAAATTAACCAAAATAACCGAGAGATTTATGCTGTAACTCGGTATGAAAATGACAAACTCACTACTGAAAATTTAATTCTAAAAGCAGAAACTGCAAAAAAAGAACAGCAACAAATTATCTATCTTTTTAGTACTTTACTACTCCTTTTAGGCGGAGGACTGGTTTTCTATTTATTTAGACAACGACATAAAAGAGAAAAAATACGAGAGGTCTATAATGCAGAAACTCGCATTTCTAAAAAACTACATGATGAGTTAGCTAATGATATCTATCATGTTATGGTACAAATCCAAAATAATCAAAACAACCATGATGTTTTAGACAAATTAGAGACTATTTATAATAGTACTCGAGATATCTCTAGAGAACATAATAGTTTCAGAACTGGTCAGGAATATACTACAGAACTTAGCGGAATGTTAAGCAGTTATAGCACCAATAATACTAAAATTATTATAAAAGGTATTGATGAAATTAATTGGCAATCCATAACACCAGAAAAAAAGATTATTGTACATCGTACACTACAAGAATTAATGGTAAATATGAAAAAACATAGCCAAGCTGAACTTGTAGCAATTGCATTTAAAAAGAATTCAAAAAATATAATGATCACCTATGCTGATACTGGCGTTGGAGTATCTAAAAAAGAAATAATATATAGTAATGGGCTCCGTAATACGGAAAACCGTATAAAAACAATAGGAGGATCGTTTATCTTTGATTCTGAAAAAGGAAAAGGTTTTAAAGCTAGGATATATTTCCCAAATTAATTACAACAAAACACATATGTTTAATAAAGTTTTAGTTTCAGAAGATTTAGGTAGCATTAGTCATGGTATAGCTCATATTCTTAATGAAAGAACTGGGATTAATGAAATACAACAAACTAAATATTGCGATGATGCTTATTTAAAATTTAGAAGAGCTTATAATGATAATGCTCCTTTCGATCTCCTAATTACAGATCTCTCTTTTAAAGAAAGTCATAGAGAACGAAAATTAATTTCGGGGATTCAACTCATAGAAGCAATACGAGTTATACAACCTACTATAAAAGTTATTGTATATTCTATGGAAGATAGACCCGGTAAAATTAAATCTTTTTTTAATAAACAACGCATTGATGGGTATGTTTGTAAAGGTCGATACGGACTAAATGAATTAGTAAAATGTGTTACAGAAGTCTATAATAATTATACTTATGTATCTCCTCAATTAGAAAGTGCAATGAGTAAAAACAATGTATTCGAACTTAAAGATTATGATCTTTTACTTCTAAAATATTTATCAGATGGTCTTACCCAAGAGCAGATAGGAAACTATTTTAAGAAAAATCATATTTCTCCTAATAGTACAAGTTCTATAGAAAAAAGACTTAATAAATTAAAATATAATTTTAAAGCCAAAAATGCTATTCATTTGGTAGCTATGACTAAAGATTTAGGTCTTTTATAGACTATTAATATATTGTAATTTTTTACTTTTAAAAGTGCAGGTTGGATTTACATTGATTTGATGTTTTTTCTTACATAATCTCATGAGGAATTCTCAATTATTAGTTTTAACTTTGAATTAATACAAAAATTTACTAAGACATCAATCGTTAGAAAACTTACTATAATAGTAGTTTTTAATCATAAATAACCCCGCAATTGCAAAACTTTGGCGAGCCAACAAAAGCAGGGTTTGAATAACGATTGATTTAATAAATCAACCATTAATAAGGATATTTTTTCAAAATAAATTATTCATAAACATTTTTCAATATTTGAATAATTTAGCTCAAAATCCTAATGGTACAATATAGGAAGAACGATTTAAATAATTATGGTTTCCCGTAAGTTATTTACTGTTTTTATTATTATTATTTTAATAAAAGACAAGTATTATATTGTAAAATATAGATTATCAATAACTTAATCCCTACCAATAAATACATATTATTAACAAAAAAAGTTAATTGATAAAAATTGAAAAGCGAAACACTTTTTATTTAATTTAGGTTAATCAGTATAGATGTACCATTAAAACTATATAAATAGGTGTCATACTAAGGTAAAATGTTACCCCGTCATCTACATTTTGAGTAATTTTTTTTATAATCTTTAAAAAAATACTCCAAAAGTAATACCAAAAAAACTTGTAAAAGAGATCAGCCATAAAAATAGTGTACTATTTTTATGGCTGATCTTATACTAATTTAGATATTTCTTATTCTTCTTCTGAGGAAATAAATTTATAGACGATTCCTGCTAAAATTGCTCCTATTATCGGAGCAATCCAGAATAACCAAAGTTGTTCTATCGCCCAACTACCTACAAATAATGCCTGACTTGTACTTCTTGCTGGATTTACAGAGGTATTCGTTACAGGTATACTTATTAAATGAATTAATGTTAAACCCAATCCTATTGCTAATCCTGCAAAACCTTTAGGCGCTTTAGAATGTGTGGCTCCTAAAATAATAATTAAAAACATAAATGTCATTACAACCTCTGTTATCAATGCAGATTGCATAGTATATCCCCCTGGAGAATGTTCTCCAAAACCATTAGCTGCAAATCCTCCTATCTCAAATCCTGATTTTCCACTTGCGATAAGATATAGAATACCTGCTCCTGCAATACCTCCTAATACTTGCGCAACAATATATGGTAATAAGTCTTTTTTATCAAAACGACCTCCTATCCATAGTCCGATAGATACAGCAGGATTTAAGTGACATCCAGAGATATGCCCTATAGCATATGCCATAGTAACCACAGTTAAACCAAAAGCAATAGAGACTCCTGCAAAACCGATCCCTAATTCTGGATATGCTGCTGCTAAAACTGCACTTCCACACCCCCCTAAAACTAACCATAAGGTTCCAATAAATTCTGAAACTAATTTTTTCATGATTTTTTATTTTTGTTTATGTAGAAGTCTTTTTTGCTTTTTCATATCGCCTTTTTGATCAAAAAAAACTAAAATGCTGACTGCTAAAATAAACTTCAATTATTCTATAAAAATTTAAGTACTAAACTACTGATAAAAAATAAATTTTAGTTGTGGTAAAACCACAATAATTCGGGGAAATATCAGCTTTTACAGTTATATAAACATATAATTGTGAAGAAAATAGCTAATTAACACTAGCGTATTATATATTCAATTTTTTCTAAATACATGAATGCTTTATCCAAAAAATGTTCCCTGTAGCATTATCAACCCTACAACTATAGAAATCACTCCTACTACCCCATTCATCCACTTAAATATTGACATATTACGTTCTATAAAACGACTCATCGTAAAAATAAGAACATAACTGTATATTGCCATAGATAAGATAATTCCTATAGACTCTACAATTAATATTAGAATTGCATCAGAAACAGTATCCGCACTAATAATTAACGCAGAGGTCAATGCACCTCCTGTACCTGCTAATCCATGAAGCATACCAATCCAAAAAGATCTATTAATAGGATTCATAGCGATTTCCTCTCCTGTTTTACCATGCAAATGAATTGGATTACTAGCACTATGTTCATGTGCTTCTATTTTTTTATGATCTTCCATCATTTCATTGATCTTATGATTTCTTCTGATTGCTGTAATACCTAGCCAAATCATAATAGGACCAATAGAAAATTCTGCCCAAAACGAGATACTTTCTACAAAAGTAAGTAACGCTGCTCTAAATGCTAACGCAATACCTCCAAACATTAATAAAGTAACCGAATGTCCTAGAGCCCACTGAGAAGCTGTAAACACGGTCTTAAAAGATACTTTCTTTTTTTGAATGGCATTTTCTGCTGCCAGTACGGATACTGCAGACATATGATCTGGTTCAAAAGAATGTAACACCCCTGCTATTAATGGGCGAGCAAGATTCATTATGTTCATCTAGTATATGATATATAAGCTCCATCGCTATTAATCAGGTATATCGTAATAGCCACATGTGGTGCTATTTGCTGACAATAATAATGGCATTGTTGCGCTAATTTTTGATAAAATTTTTCTTGGCTGGTAAAAGTAAAAATTTCTCTTAGACGCCCTGCCATATTTAATGCTAAAACTTTGTTAGCAATTTCTTCTGGATAACCAGTCTCTATCGCCAATTGGTATATAAAATCTTTATCCCATGTTGTTTTTCCACTATGCGTATTGGTTCTTCCCTGAGCTAATTTAGCCGCTTTCCCTAGCATAATACCCATAGACACTTGAATGATTTGAGGGGATCGATGGATTTTTTCAAAGGTCTCTTGTATCCAATTTCCATAATGTATACAAGAAATATCCGAAATATCCGAAAATATAGCCTTTAGCATTTTTTCACTCCTAGCTCCAGAGTTTAATAGTAACGATGTCCTACCATTAGCAATTGCTACATCAATTCCTTGTTGGATACTTGCAATATATGAAGCTGCAGAGAATGGAGTTACAATACCTGTAGTTCCCAATATTGATATCCCATACCGTATTCCCAAACGACTATTCAATGTTCTTTTAGCCAGTTGCGCTCCATTTTTTACAGATATAGTAATGGTTACTCCATGTTTTTCGAGTTGATGATCTGATAGTATTTTTTTACAAACGATACGCATCATATCTCTAGGTACAGGATTAATCGCAGGCTCTCCTACAGGTATTTCTAATCCAGGTAAGGTAACCAATCCGACTCCTTCACCTCTTCTAAAAATAATAGTTCCTGTATTGTTTAAAGTTACTGTAGCTGTAATCTCTGCTTTATGAGTAATATCGGGATCATCACCTGCGTCTTTTATGGTAGTGTAGACACTTTCTTTAGACGTTAACAACATAACTTCTACCTGAAACATAACCGTTTCTCCGATAGGCAGTTCTATTTTAGTTTCTGTAATTTTTTGTTGTGTTACTAGGCTCCACAATGCTGCTTTGGTACAGGCTGTAGCACAAGCTCCTGTAGTATACCCTCTACGTAATGGTTTATCTGGTATGTCTTGTAGTTCTCCCAAAATCAGGCTAATGCTTTAATCAATTTTTCTGCGGTATCGACACAAAGATATTGATTTGAGATTTGTGGTTTTTCAAGAATTACAATCGGAATAGCAACTGCCAATGCGGCTGCTATTTTTTCATCTAATTTACCATTATTACCACTTTCTTTAGTAAAAATCACCTCTGGAGATAATTCGGTAAATAAAATTGTTTCATCTGCAACAGATTGCGGATACCCAAAAATTAGCTTGGCTTTTGGAAAACCAACTTCTGCTGCAATTGCTCTGGAAACATCACGATCCAAAATACGAAACCATGTAGGATAATTTTTCCAATAAGATTCTAGTTTTGTAATCGTCTGTACCCCTGATAATGCTAATAGAGATTGATAGCTGTTTTTATTAAAATGCTGTATCGCTTCTTCAAAACTGGTTACATAGGATACCAGAGGATCAATTATTCTAGAAGAAAACTTTCTTTGAAACCGTATCAAAGGTATTTCTAACAAAATATCAGAGACCATCTGATGCAATTGCACCGCAAAAGGATGAGAAGCATTAATAATATGTGTAATCCCATGTTCTAAACAAAATGTTTCTAATAGAGCTCTTGTCATTGCCCCATAAATAGCAATTCCTGTTCCTGTAAAATCTACTTTAGTTTTGGTAGAATAATAGTACGGATACTGTAGCGTATCTAATATTTTGGCTACTTGTTTACCTTCTGTAGTACCTCCAAAAACAAGTATCATGAAGATTGAATTATTTTTCCTTTTTTTCTAAAAATATGATGCCATTTATCGTCATACAACCATGATCTGTTCTTACGAGCTCCTATTGCTTCTCCAACTACTATCAGTACTGTACGTGTTAGCTTATTTTCTTTGATAATTGTAGTTAATTCTGAAAGCTGTCCTGTCCATACCTCCTGATCTTCCCAACTTACACGATACAAAATAGCTAGTGGTGTATCCTCTGGATAATGCTCTAAGAGTTGTCCTTGTATTTTTTTAGCAATCCCAACACTCAAAAATATACACATGGTAGCACGTAGTTTTGCCATATCGGCAATTTTCTCATGCTCTGGCATTGGTGTATTTCCTTCACCACGAGTAAGAATAATGGTTTGCGCTACTTCTGGAATCGTAAATTCTGATTTTAGATATGCTGCTGCTGCTTGAAATGAAGAAATTCCTGGAACGATATAATAATCGTATCCTTTTTCATCAAAAATAGTCATTTGCTCTTGTATCGCCCCATATATAGATGGATCACCAGAATGTAGACGTACAATAGACTTGCCCTGTGTATAATACTCATCAATGATCCTTATTTGTTCCTCTAGTGTCATCGAAGCAGAATTTCTCACCAAAGCACCTTCTTTTGCCATATGCGTAAGCGCTTCTGGCACTAAGCTTCCTGCGTATAAGATACAATCTGCGTTTTCTAAAACATGCTGCCCTTTTATGGTCAGTAACTCAGGATCTCCCGATCCCGCACCTATAATAGCAATGTTAGCTCGACGTTCATATCTTACAGAAAGACTTAGCGCATAGGTGAATTTTTTACCTGATGATGTCAACGCTTTTGTTTTTTCTACTACCCATTTTTCTTGGCTAGCAAGTAATGCTGCTGCTGCTTCAGAAACACCATAAACACCTACTTTTTTCTTTACCACTTCTGAAGGATTAGCAACCATTATGGTATTTAGCTCTTCTCCTGTATAGGTTACAAAAGGGATATTATAATGCGATGCAAAATCAAGGTATGCCTGTTCTTCTTGCTTAATACTTGCTGATCCGATACTGTAGATACTTTCTATAGCAATATGTTGTTTTTTTAATTCTTCTTCTATACCTGTTATTAATAATTCTGATTCTATATCCTTAGCACACCCACTACCTAATGCTATACAGGGAGGGTAAAATGAAAGTGTAGGGGTTGCTGTTATTACAATTTCGTAGCCTACATATAGTATTAATTCATAAGCATTCGTGTCTACATCTTTTATATCATAATATATATCTACAAAATCTGGACATGTTTTCTCTAAATACTGTGTTCCTTTATTGTTAACTTTTAATATAAGTGCTGTAGGTTTTCTATTTACAAATAATGAAATAATCATATTGGTATCTATCGTACTCTTTACTTTCCAACCGTAGGTTTCTGCCAGAGTATCCAATGCCCATATATTTTGCAAATCACTAGATGTAGAAACCACAGGCTGTGCACTAAGGATTCTACTGATCTGTGTGGTAAGCTCATTAGCTCTACCAGTATGACCACTTAATACCGCTTGCACAAATTTTCCCTGATCATCAATATTAATAACTGCAGGATCAGTCGTTTTATCCTGAATATAAGGAGCAATACTACGTACACAAATCCCTAACGCTCCTACAAAAACCCACATATCATACTGATGAAAAGAATGCTCTACCAACTCTGATACCGAGTCGATCTGCTTAACCTCTTTACTAGTATTTATTGGTCTGGTTGTAAAAAGTTTAGAGCGGTAAAACTCTTTTTGCAAAACCTTAGCAATAGATACTCCCTGATCTGTAAAACAAAGGATCGCAACTTTTAAAATATTCTCTGACATAGGTATTTCTTAAAAACTATATATTACTCTTGTTCTGCAAAGATATTAGGTTCTCAACGGCATAAAAAATGTTTATCTATATTATACCAATCTTATCATAAATATAAAAACTGGTTGTTAGTTGATGGTTTTTGATTATTAACTAATATTCTACCTCTTGTTTTAAACTTCTGTCTTTTTAGTATTTTAGAATTCTCTTTCCCTTAATATAGGTTAACTACAAATGTCGTAATTCATGAAAAGAACCAAAAATCACGAACTGGCTTTTTACCCCATTCGGATAGAAGGTTTTCTATTTCTTTTTTTCCATCGGGTGATGCTACAACAATGATTATCTGAGGATTTTCTAATGTCATACTCTCATTATAATGTTCTAATCGTACATCATAAATATCCTTCCCTATTTTTTTCTCATTATCACATACCCAATGAAATTGATCATTATAGGATTGCAATAGTTTAGCCATATCTTTTCCATTTCTTCCTGCCCCCCATAGTACTAATGGTCGTGTATGATCTCTATCTAACTCGTAGAAGAATCGTAATTTTAAATCAAAATAGCGATTATCTTTATACTCCTCCCACGTTCTTGATATTCTATTAGAGCGATCTCTCCAATGATGTAGAATTTTATCTATCCCAACAATGTTTAACTGTGCTCTATAAAATCGAAAGCATAAATCATAATCTTCTGGATATACGATTGGATCAAAGGCTCCTACTGCATCAAAATCTTCTTTATGTATCAACCAGCAATGTGATGGGATAACACACTCTCTGTAAATCTCTTGATAGTGCGTATTGGTTCTAGCTACTTCATTCAACCATTTTTCATATTTTATAAATCCACCACCTACTACTCCTTGGTCTACAAAATGCTTTGTCCCCCCTGCAATTACAGTCCCTTTTCCATATGTATTCCATTCCTGGACTAACACTTGTAATTTATAATCTGGCATTTTATCATCAGAGTCCATTCTATTAATTAACATACCTCTAGTCTGTGCGTACCCTACTTGTAATGTTGGGATAAGCTTAGGTTTATCGCTATTAAAAAATCGAACTCTAGAATCTTTTATAGCATATTCCTGCAAGATCTGTGGGCTTGCGTCAGAGGAATGGTCATTAACGGCTATCAGTTCCCAATTCTGATAAGTCTGTCCTAATATAGAATCTAAACAATCCCGTAGGTAGGGAGCAGTATCTTTAACTGCCATGATAATGGTAACTAGTGGTTGATCTGTCATTGTTTTTTGGATTGTTGCCAAGAGGCTGGTAATTTTTTTGTGATTTCAACATCTTGAAACTCTTTACTAGAGCGTGATCCATGAGTTTTAACCCATCTAGCCATTTCTAGAAGTCCTAGCTCTAAGGTCGTATGTTCTTTGGGTTTAAAAACAGTCTTAAACAGTGTATGATCGGCATAAGCATGCACTACTTCTTCTCGTTGCTCTAGCTGTTTTATTCCCATATCCGACCTCATAGCCTTATTAACAGCTACTGCTAGTTCTTTTACAGAATATACCGCATCACTACCAATATTAAAAATAGTATTACATGCCTCAGGGATTCGTACAGAATTCGCTATATATGGTGCTACATCATCTACGTATGAAAACGCTCTTGTTTGGGATCCATCTCCAAAAATGGTCAATGGTTGTTTTTTTAAAATTTGATTCATAAATATCCCTACAACATTACGATACTTATCTCCTATATTCTGATGAGAACCATATACATTATGGGGTCTAAAAATTGTATACTCCAATCCAAACATTTTACAAGCATTGATCAGGTCCAATTCTACCGCATATTTTGCAATGCCATATGGGTCTTCTGGTTGTGGATGTTGCGTTTCTATTAATGGAAGTGTATTAGTACCATAAACAGCTATAGAGGATGTAAAAACAAAACGTTTTATATCATAGGTAACAGCTGCATTAATAAGATTAATACTACCAATAAGGTTATTCTGATAGTTAAAATTACGAATAAAATGACTTAACCCTTCTGCAGCATAAGCTGCTAAATGATAAACATAAGTAAAATTATATTTCTTAAACAGTAAATTGATGAGTTGATTATCTAGTATTGAACCCTCATAAAATAACGCATCGACATGCACATTTTCTGTAGTCCCCCCAGAAAGATCATCTAATATTACAACTCTATGACGTTGTTGTAATAAATGACGTACTACATGAGAGCCCATAAAACCGGCTCCTCCAGTTACAAGAGAAGTTATTGTCATTTTATATTTTATGTAATAATTTAGGTCACAAACCTACATAAATTGACTAAATATGAGAAAGATTTAGGATAAAAGAAGTGTTTATATCTTGTTTTTAGGTAAACTTATTATAGTTTCTCCTTTAATTTTTAGAATGTTTTGCTTTAAGTAAAGTGATTGGGTTATGAGTATCTAGTGTAATGACATACTCCTGGATAATTGCATATCCGATAGCTTTACATCCTTTTTTAAAATACTGTATAGAGCTTTCTTTTACAGCATTGATAATAATACAGGTATCTGGTTGCAAAATAGGTGCGATTTTACAAAACAATTCTTCTAGTCTACCTCCATGCCCTCCTATAAAAATAGCATCTGGTTTTGAAAACTGGCTAAGATCTTGATCAAAAAAATCTCCTATTACAGATTGAATTCCAGGGGTGCCAAATCGTTTTTGGTTGCTATGAAATATGCTCTCACATTCTGATCTTTTTTCAAAAGCAATCACCTCTAATTCAGGATTTTTTAGCTTTGCTTCTATACTAATTGATCCTGTACAAAAACCTATATCCCACAATGTACTGATCCCTAGAATATCTAATAAGTGTAGTGTTGTTAATCGAATCGGCATTTTGGTGATCATATTGGGTCTGTTAGGCAATCCCTCGAAATCTGTATCTTGTATTCCAAAAGTAATATGACGATGATTCGTTTTTTGCAATAACATACAGTTTAAAGAGTGAAACTCCATTGTTGAAGCCTCTGCAAGTGTTAATTTATAAAATTTTTCTTGCTTCCCTTCAATATCTTCTCCTACGATTACTTTATAATTATCATAACCATATTTTAAGAGTCTTTTAGCAATACTTGTTGGGGTTTTTTTATTGTCGGTAAGAACTCCTATCAATTCTTTTTGTTGAATTAATGCCACATCTAGAGTTTTCCAACTTCTTCCATGCACACTTATTGTTTGTAAATGACTAGTATTAATATTAGTAGCATTCGCTAGCAATTGTATAGCACTAAAATAAGGGGTCGTTATAATATCTGCATTGGGGTATTTATTTTTTAATGTATTTGAAAAACCATAAAACAATGGATTCCCAGAAGCAAAAATTACAATTGGCTCTATAGTATTTTCATATGCTTTAAAAACTTCATTCATAGGAGATTGGATAGGTATCCATTTATGGTTTTCGGGCAGCATGTTTTTTACCAACTCATAATGTCGTTTTCCTCCACTAAATACACTTGTACTAAGAACATGAGATTGTTCTTGTTTAGAAAAATTAGGTATTTTATTTCCGATACCTATAACTCGGAAGGTTTTAATCATAACAATGCGATTATCTAACAGAGGGTATATCTACAAAACTACAAAGTTTATAAAACATTAGTGCCATAGGATTATATTGATTATACTTTTTTTAACCTCACTCTTATATAGAAAAAAAAGAGTAAGACTTAAAAAAATCTTACTCTAAGTGTATTAAACTCTATGCATAAATGAAATCGAGTCTTATTTTATTCTACTATTACTTCTTTAGTTACTTCTACCTCCACAGTACGTCGTCCATTATTTTTTCCATCAGACTGTTGGATTCCTTCTAATTCTTTACTTCTAATGAGGCGCAATATTGCTTTTCCTTTTTTCATGCCCTTTATAAAAAGTCCGTCAATTGAAATTTCTTCATTTCCCTTATCTACACCTTTTACTCCTCCTGTAGCTCCTTTATCACCTTGATGAAAAGAAATTGTAATCTCTTCATTTTTTTGCAAAGGACTTCCTTTCCACTTCAATTTTGTAGTTCCATCTAATTTTACTTTGTTAAAAGAAGTTGGAATCTCAATAGTACTAGCTTCTTTAAAGGAAATCTTATTCTTAAAAGATATAGTCTTATTTTTTACATAATTAAATTCGACATCAATAAGCTCCTTTTCTTTCCATTCATAAAAATAGTCGAATATGGTGCTAAATTTATCGTATTTCTTATTATTAAATAAAATTTTAGATTCGCCTTTTAATACTAATCTAGTTCCATTCTTATCAAGTGTTCGAAAAGTAGCTTTAGCAAGCGTATTTTTTGTATTCGTTTGGTAGCGCACCAGTAAATCCTGATATACTGCTATGCTTGGAGGTAGGTCAGTAGAATCTCTGTTTTCACAAGAAAAAATCATTAAAAGCGCTATTAAAGTTAATCCTATGTTTAAAATGTTCTTACTCTTTTTCATTAGTTTTTTTTAAAAAAATTAATCTCTTTACAATTCTTATATACCCAACAGTTAAATGAGATTATACCCTATTTTTTTAAGGATACTTTAACAAGTTGTATTTTTATTGACTCTGAGTATCGAACATAATTAGAGTCTCGCTTTAGTTTATTATAAAATGGTCTTTTCCTTATTATTATAAAGATGTTGATATGATGGTTAAAACCGAGAAGTTTTAGAAGAAAATTATTATCGTATTAGAAAAAAACAAAAATATCCTCAAAACAAAATAAAACACTATTTTTGTTCGTCGCTTTTAATACCCAAGCAAACTAGTACATATATGTCTTTAAGGAAATCTATTTTAGTTATAATTTTAGTATTACTGATTGATCAAATCTCCAAAGTTTATATAAAAACTCATTTTTTACTCCATGATGATGTAGAAGTTTTTAATTGGTTTCGTATCATATTTGTCGAAAATAAAGGAATGGCATGGGGGTTCGAGCTTCCTGGTAATTATGGAAAACTGATTCTCACATTATTTAGATTAGTTGCCATTACCGGAATTGGATATTGGTTGTATGATTCTGTTCGTAAAAATAGTGCTTCAGTACTTACGTTTTGTATTGCATTAATCTTTGCAGGTGCTTTAGGGAATATTATTGATTCTATATTTTATGGTATGTTATTTAGTGAGAGTACTCCTATGGAGGTTGCTACTTTTTTGCCAGAAGGGGGAGGATATGAAAGTATTTTTTATGGTAAAGTAGTAGATATGATCCAATTTACGTTCTATAATGATATTTTGCCTGAGTGGATTCCATTTATAGGAGGTAAACATTTTTCTTTCTTTGATCCTGTATTTAATATTGCTGATTCTGCAATCAGTGTAGGAGTCTTCTTATTAGTAGTTTTTAATAAAAAAGCCTTTCCGAAAAAGGAGTCTTTATCCGAATAAATTATTATATTTTAAACTAGTATTTTCTCAAAATCATCTATCCTAACAGGTTTAGAGAGGTAATCTGATACTAAATCTATTGATTTAGCACGTTCTATATCTCTAGAATCTATTGATGAACTTACTACGTAAAGGTCTATTTTTTCACTAATCTTATTTTTGATCTTAGAAAATTCTTTTAAAAATTCCCATCCATCCATCACTGGCATATTAAGATCTAAAAAAATTACTTGTGGAATCTGATCTTCAGTGTCTCTTTCTATAGATTTCAGAAAAAAATCCATAGCTTCTTTACCATTTCTAAAAATTATAATGGTCTCAGAGAGTTTTTTTACTTCAATAATTTTACTAACTAAATTTATATATATACTATCATCATCGATGATGCAGATACGTTCTTTATTTTGAGGCATTTTATGAGGGGCTAAAATTAAAATGTTTATGTGTAATATAAAGTATTTTTGAATATAAAAATATAATCACTTGTTAAAGTTATATATTGCTAATGGTGTTATACAGAGATCTAGGGGGATATCTGTATCAATCGTATTTTTAATTTCTTTTTCTGCAGCAAAAAAAGAAAGACCAATTTTTAGAGTTTCAGGATTACATTTTTCTAAAAATTTATCATAGAATCCTTTTCCATATCCAACTCTGTTTCCTTGTTGATCAAACGCTAATAAGGGTACAAAAACCACTTCTATCATATTTTCTGAAATCGGAATTCCATCCACTGGTTCAGGAATCCCCCAAGAATTTATTTTTATAACTGTTGTATCTGTAAGTAAAAAGTGATCTAGGGTATTATCCACAAAATTACTCTTTGATAAAATCACGTTTTTATCCTTACCTAAAAGAATATTAAGTATTAATTCTGTATTAATTTCTTTTTGTCTATCGATAGGTAAAAAAATATGGTAATGTGATTTTTCCCAGATAGGTAATTGAAGTAATTGGTTAGCGATAGCCATACTTAACTCTTCAATCGCTTCTTCACTTAGTTGACTTCTAAGTGCCTTATACTTAACTCTTAATTCTGTTTTATTCATCTGCCAGTTCTTTGGTTATATGGAAAATGGCATCTCCTTTATATACTATTGGTGATTCATTAACATTAATCACATACCCTTCATTAGTAGCTTTTACAACATGTCGCATTTTTCCATAAGGATCTGTAATTGTTGCTAGAGTTTCATCTTTTTCTACATGTTTTCCTATATCTATTTTAATATGTAATAAACCACTATATTTAGCTCTGATCCAGAAACTTTTTTTAATAATCAGCGTATCAGATTCTCTTACAGGGACTTCAAAATTGGCATGTAACATATCCAGATGATGAAGAATACGCATAGTTCCCTGAACTCCTTCTCTAGCAATTTCTTTACTACTGTTCTGGGATTTACCTCCTTCAAACAATAATATATCTTTTTCTTTTTTAGCACAAGTAGCCCGATAAGAACCATCAAGATTTTTAGATAATAATGTAAATGGGGCATTAAAAATTTTTGCTAATGCCATTAATTTCTTATTCTTAGGATCAACCCTTACATGTGCGGCATTAAACCTACTTGCTCCTCCTGTGTGAAAATCTAAACAAAAATCTGCAACAGGTAAAATTTCATTAATAAATTGATATGCAAAACGACTGGCAAGGGATCCATTTTTAGTACCCGGAAAAACCCTGTTTAAATCTCTTCCATCAGGAAAAAACCGATTCATGTTTAAAAACCCAAATACATTGAGTACAGGGATACAAATTATGCTTCCTTTTGCTGGTTTATTAATTTTTTTTGCAATAATCTGTCGCACTACTTCTACTCCATTAATCTCATCCCCATGGATGCCTGCTGTTATCAAAATAGTAGGTCCTATTTTTTTTGATCGTTCTATAATTACAGGAATCTCTACCTTTGTAGAGGTATATAACTTAGCAATATTAAAATTTATAATTTTACTAGTTCCTAATGGGATTTCTTCTCCAAGGATGTGTAATGTATGCGTTTCTTTTGCCATAAATAATTATATACTCCTTTCGATAAAGCGAATAATTGTTTTTGCAATATCTTTTCCTGTAGCAGTTTCAATCCCTTCTAATCCTGGGGAAGAGTTTACCTCTAATATAAGAGGTCCTCTAACACTTTGCAACATATCCACTCCTGCTACTCCTAATTTTAATGCTCTAACTGCTTTTATAGCTGCATTTTCTTCTTCATCAGTCAGTGTAATAATAGAAGCACTACCCCCTCTATGTAAATTGGATCTAAATTCACCTTCTTTTCCTTGTCTTTTCATCGCTCCTACTACTTGTCCATCCACAACAAGAACTCTAATATCTGCTCCTTTAGCTTCCTTAACATACTCTTGTACAATAACTCTGGCTTGCAATCCATTAAAAGCTTCGAGTACAGATTCTGCAGCAGTTTTAGTTTCAGCTAGCACCACTCCTAATCCTTGAGTTCCTTCGAGAAGTTTAATGATTAATGGTGCTCCCCCTACATGAGATATTACTTCTGAAACATCCTTAGAATAATTCGTAAATACTGTTTTAGGTAATCCTAATCCTGCTTTAGATAATATCTGTAAACTCCGTAGTTTATCTCTTGATTGTACTAATGCCTGAGATTGTACTGTCGTAAACACATTCATCATCTCGAATTGCCTGACTACCGCTGTACCGTAAAAAGTTATAGAAGACCCAATTCTAGGAATTACGGCATCTACATGGTCTAGCTTTTTACCTCGATAATAAATTTCTGGTTTTTTCTTTTCAATTACAATATCACAATTGAGAGGATCAATTACCTGTACATTATGTTTGCGTTTTACTGCTGCCTGAACAAGAGCATTGGTAGAATACAAACTCGCACTACGAGACAAGATTTTAATATTCATTATAAAGTTTGATTATAAGACTGATTTTCTAATTGAGGATCTACTAAAAACTTTCTATTCAAAAATTTACGCCCAAGCAATACTGGAAAACGCATATCATCACGAGTAGATAATGTAAGAGTTATTGGGTATGTTTTATTAAACACAAGGATCTGTGTTTTAATAGTATATCGCACTTCTACTTTTCCATTACTACTTTTTACTGCCGTAATATCATAATTTCTAAACTCAAATCTTTTATTATTATATTCAGGATGTATTTCATCGAGAAAACGACACTGTAATATTTGACCAATTTCTCTAACATCGACACAATGAATAGATGAAGTATAAGCACCAGTGTCTACTTTAGCACAAATACCTTCTAATTCTAAAAGTGGAAAATCCACTATATCAGTTCTTCCAATTATTTTCTTTTCCAAAATATATAATTGATATTGGGGCTACTAATGTAATAAAAAACGGAACGCATTACATAGTATCTGTCTTTTTTAATAAAAAACAACTCCTTAGCTATAATTTAACAAAATTTAAATTTCTAATATTTGTACTACAATTATGTTAAACCCTTAACTTTACCGCTATACTATGCAAAAAGTTACATTAAACATACAAATCAAAACATTGCCTACTAGCCCTGGAGTGTATCAATATTATGATAAGGATGACAAACTATTATATATAGGAAAAGCAAAAAATTTAAAAAAAAGAGTTTCTTCATATTTTACAAAAAGTCATGATAGTTACAGAATTAGTATTCTGGTAAAAAAAATCAAAGCAATACGACATATTGTAGTTGAGACCGAAACCGATGCCTTATTACTAGAGAATAATCTAATTAAAAAACATCAACCTCGTTTTAATGTAATGCTTAAAGATGATAAAACATATCCCTGGATTTGTATCAAAAAAGAACGTTTCTCTAGAATATTTCTTACTCGTAATCTTATCAAAGATGGCTCTGAGTACTTCGGTCCATATACTTCTGTAAAAACAGTACATACTCTTTTAGATCTTATTAAAGGACTTTATCAACTCAGAACATGTACTTATGATCTATCTCAGCAAAAAATAAATAGTGGTAAATATAAAGTTTGTTTAGAATATCATTTAGGCAACTGTAAAGGACCATGTGAAGATTTACAAGATGAAAAAGAATACAACGAAAATCTTGAAGCTATTCGTCAAATTGTAAAAGGTAACTTTAAAGACTCTTTACAACGTTTTAGAGATCAAATGATAGCACATGCCGAAAAAATGGAATTTGAAGATGCACAACAGATTAAAGAAAAAATACAAATACTAGAAAAATATCAAGCAAAATCAACTGTAGTAAACCCCAAAATAAGTAATGTTGATGTTTTTTCTATTATATCAGATGAGTCTTATGGATATGTGAATTTTCTTCAGCTATCCTATGGTGCTATTATTAGGTCACATACTACTGAGCTCAAAAAAAAGTTAGACGAGTCAGATAAAGAGCTTTTAGAAATAGCAATTATCGAACTCAGACAACGTTTTGAATCTAAATCCAAGGAGTTATTTGTGCCTTTTAAAGTAACCGTTGGAGAACAGATAAAAATCACAGTCCCACAGCTAGGAGATAAAAAAAAGATATTGGATTTATCCCTTAGAAATGCTAAATATTACAGACAAGAACGTTTTAAACAAATTAAGATCATAGATCCTGATCGACATATAAAACGTTTGATGGCACAAATGAAAAAAGATCTGAGATTACCAGAGGAACCAAGACATATAGAATGTTTTGATAACTCAAACATACAAGGCACCAATCCTGTTGCTGCATGTGTCGTTTTTAAGAATGGAAAGCCTAGTAAAAAAGAGTATCGAAAATTTAATATAAAAACAGTAGAAGGAGCGAATGATTTTGCTTCGATGGAAGAAGTCGTCTATCGACGTTATAAACGATTATCTGATGAAAACCAGCCATTACCTCAGCTTGTAATTGTAGATGGAGGGAAAGGGCAACTTTCTTCGGGACTAAAGGCTCTAGATGATTTAGGTCTAAGAGGAAAAATTACAATTATTGGCATTGCAAAACGTTTAGAAGAAATTTATTATCCCGAAGATTCTATTCCATTATACTTAGATAAAAAATCAGAATCTTTAAAAGTAATACAACATCTACGTAATGAAGCGCATCGATTCGGAATTACTTTTCATAGACAAAAAAGAAGTAAAGCGGCATTAGATACCGAGCTAGATTTAATTCCTGGAATTGGTGAAAAAACAGTAATAGCACTATTAAAACACTTTAGATCTGTAAAAAGGATAAGTGAAGCTCTTAAACACGAATTAATTGAGGTGATTGGGGAGTCACGAGCAACCAAAGTATATAATTATTATTCCTCTAAAAAAGAACAAACGTGATTACACACAATACATCAACACTTCTTTTATCAGTATTCCTATTTTTAGTATTCTGTATTCCTAATTTAAGTTGGTCTCAAGAACAAAAAATAGCAGAAACACATAGTGATTCTCTGGTAGAAGATATAAAAGTTGGACTAGTACTAAGTGGTGGTGGTGCAAAAGGTCTTGCACATATCGGGGCTCTAAAAGTAATAGAAGAGGCTGGAGTACGGATTGATTATATTGGAGGTACTAGTATGGGGGCAATTGTAGGAGCATTATATGCTTCTGGATATGAAGCCATAGAGCTTGATTCTATATTCAGAGCTGTTGATTTTAACTCTCTAATACAAGATGAGTTACCCAGAAATGCTAAAACTTTTTATGAACGAGAAGATTCAGAGAAATACGCCATAACATTACCTTTTGACAAATTTAAAATAGATTTACCCAAAGGACTGTCCAAAGGACAAAATTTTTACAATCAATTTTCACAATACACCGCCCATGTTAATAACATAAACAATTTTGACAATCTTCCTATTCCTTTTTTCTGTATGTCTACTAATATTGAGACTGGGAAACAAGTGCTTTTAGACAAAGGATATTTACCAGAAGCTATTGCTGCAAGTGGCGCATTACCTTCTGTTTTTGATCCCATAGAATTAAATGGAATTTTAATGACCGATGGAGGAGTAACCAATAACTATCCCATAAAAGAAATTAAAGAAAAAGGAGCCGAAATAGTAATTGGAATTGACGTACAAGATAGCTTAATGTCTAAAGATCAACTCAATTCTGTAACTAATATTATGTTACAAATCAGTAATTTTAGAACATACAATGCTATGAAAAATAAAATTTCTGAAACAGATGTGTATATCAATCCTTCTATAGAAGATTTTTCGGTAATGTCATTCGATCAGGCTGATAAAATAATAGCCAATGGAGAGAAAGCTGCATTGGCCAACTATGATAAATTAAAAAAAATCGCATCACGTCAAAAATCGATACCCAAAAAAAATAAAATTGTTAAAACTCTAGATACTATAGTTATAAACAGTTTGACTATTTTAGGAAACAAGAGATATACAAGAGCTTACATTAAAGGGAAATTAAAATTAAAGACACCTAAGACAACAACCTATGAAGAATTAAACGAAGGTATTAATAACTTATCAGGAACAGGGAATTTTGATAGAATCAGCCATAAATTAGTAGACAGAAAACTTGGTAAAGAATTAATAATTAATGTTAAAGAGAGCGAAAACAAAATGCTATTGCGTTTTGCATTACATTATGATGATTTATTTAAAACAGCAGCCTTAGTTAATATCACTCGAAAAAGCTTGTTTTTTGATAATGACGTAATTTCTGCTGATGTTGCATTAGGTGACAATATCCGCTATAATCTGGATTATTATATTGATAAAGGTTTTTATTGGAGTACTGGGATAAAAGTTAGGCATACCAGTTTTAGAAAAGCAATTGACTTTGATTTTATAGGTAAGTTTACAGAAATCCCAGAATTGAATATTAATACTATTGATGTAAAATATACTGATTTTAATATACAAGCATATGCAGAAACGTTATTAAAAGAAACATTTTCTGTTGGACTAGGAGGAGAATACAAACATCTTAGAATTATTTCGGATACGTATGGTGAAGATAAAGATCAGATTCCGAGGACAATATTTGACGATACTGACTATTGGAGTACTTATGGATATATCAAATTAGATACTTATGATAATAAATATTTCCCAAAAAAAGGATATCTATTTGATGGTAAAATTAATGCTTACTTTTTATCTCCTGATTTTTATGAATTCTCAATTGTTAAGGCTAAATTAGGATATGCAACTCCCTTATACAATAATCTCTCTATGAATATTAGCTTAGAAGCAGGTTCTAAAATTGGCAATACAACTTTAAACTCTCTAGATTTTCTCATAGGAGGGTTTGGAGCAAAAACAATTAATAATTTTGTTCCTTTTTATGGATATGATTTTTTAGACATAACAGGACAAAGCTTTGCAAAAGCTTTGTTATCATTTGATTATGAAATATTTAAAAATAACCACATTAATGGATCTGCTAACTTTGCCAATGTTGGTAATAAATTATTTAGTACAAAAGAATGGTTTAAAGATCCTGAGTACTCAGGATATGCTTTAGGCTACGGTTTAGATACTTTTGCAGGACCTATACAAGTTAAATATTCGTATTCTCCAGAACTTAAAGAAAATAAATGGTTTTTTAGCATAGGTTTTTGGTTTTAATCAAGTATACTGCAAAAAGAATAGAAATATTTACGATATTTGTAATATTATGAATATGTTTTGGCAAGATTTACTATTACTATTACACTACCTTATTAAGCGCAACCCCGAATAAGGTAAACTTTCTATTTTAGTGTTTTTTTATCAAAAAAAGTAGTTAATATCTTAAATTTATAATAGCATGCCTTTTTATCATACTCTAGGAAAAATCCCTCCTAAACGTCATACTATCTTCAAAAAACCTGATGGTAGTCTATATTATGAACAATTATTCGGAACAATAGGTTTTGACGGAATGTCTACTAATCTATATCATTGTCAGAGACCTACACAAGTAAAAGAAATTAAAGGAAGCTACAGTGTAGCTCCAAAAGTGGCTATTAAAAACAACATCAAGTCATACAGGCTTCATGGTTTTAAAGTTAATCAGGAAAAAGATTATTTACAAAGTAGAAAAAATGTGCTCACTAATAGTGATGTAAATATTATATTATCAGCACCTCAAGAATCTACTAATCAGTACTTTTATAAAAACACCGATGCAGACGAATTACTCTTTATACATCGTGGTACTGGAAAATTTCGCAGTCACTTAGGAAATCTCGATTTTAAATATGGTGATTATATTGTAATCCCAAGAGGAACTATTTACAAACTTGATTTTGATACAACCGATAATCGCTTATTTATTGTAGAATCAAGAAGACCAATCTATACACCAAAAAGATATCGTAATTGGTTTGGACAACTATTAGAGCATTCTCCATATTGTGAACGTGATCTTAGAACTCCATATGAATTAGAAACTAATGATGAAAAAGGAGACTTTTTGATTAAAGTAAAAAAACAAGATGAAATCTTTGATATGATCTACGCTACACATCCATTTGATGTTGTAGGATATGATGGTTTTAATTTCCCATATGCGTTTTCAATACATGATTTTGAGCCCATCACTGGTAGAATACATCAGCCACCACCAGTTCATCAAACATTTGAGACAGATGCTTTTGTGATTTGCTCATTTGTCCCCAGATTATATGATTATCATCCAGATAGTATACCTGCACCATATAACCATAGTAATATCGATAGTGATGAAGTACTATATTATGTGGATGGCGATTTTATGAGTAGAAATGATATTGATGCAGGTCATATATCCTTACACCCTGCCGGCATCCCTCATGGACCGCACCCAGGAGCTGCAGAACGAAGTATTGGAAAAACTAAAACAGATGAATTAGCTGTTATGGTTGACACATTCAAACCTCTTATGATTACCGAAGAAGCTATGAAAATAGCCGATGAAGACTATCATAAGTCTTGGTTAGAATAAATCAACAACTTCTGAGCAAGTTTACGAAGTATGCTTACGAAAACACATTTTGTTTTCGAGACAAGTTTAGGAGAATTAGTCCCTCTAGGAGGGGTGAAATGAGAAACATTTTTTAAAAGAAACATTTTACACTTATGCTAAATTACAGAAAAGATATTACAGCACATCTAAGAGCCATGTGGTAATGTATTCTGAGAATTATTTATCATTCTTTACAAAGAATGTCATTTTAACATTTTTTTCATTAAACTAGTATTAAAACAGAAACAATTATGTCAACTAATACATCCTCTCAAAATTTAGAAAAAGTAGTTCCTCAAGCAGAAGATTTCTTACCCCTATTAGGAACCGATTATGTAGAACTTTATGTCGGTAATGCTAAGCAATCTGCGTATTACTACCAAACCGCATGGGGTTTTCAACTAGTTGCTTACGCAGGATTAGAAACAGGAAGAAAAGACAGTGTATCCTATGTACTACAACAAGATAAAATACGCTTAGTACTTACATCACCCTTGCAACCAGATGGAGATATTAACAAGCACATCAATGCACATGGTGATGGAGTAAAAGTAGTAGCTCTATGGGTAGATGATGCCACCAAAAGCTATGACGAAACGATAAAAAGAGGTGCCAAATCTTATTTGAAACCTATGGTAGAACAAGATGAAAATGGTAGTGTCATATTTTCAGGAATACATACCTATGGAGAAACAGTTCATATTTTTGTAGAACGAAAAAATTATACTGGAGTATTCTTACCTGGATATATGCCAATAGACAAAGTATACAAAACAGAAACTACTGGATTAAAATTTATCGATCATATGGTAGGTAATGTAGGATGGAATGAAATGAATAAATGGTGTGAGTTTTATGCCAAAGTAATGGGATTTGCACAACTAGTATCTTTTGATGACAAAGATATTTCTACAGAATACACAGCCTTAATGAGTAAGGTAATGAGTAATGGAAATGGACGTATTAAATTTCCTATAAATGAACCTGCAGAAGGAAGAAAAAAATCTCAAATCGAAGAATATATTGATTTCTATAATGGTGCAGGAGTACAACACATGGCATTAGCTACAGATAATATTATTGAGACCGTTTCTGATCTTCAAAACAGAGGAGTAGAGTTTCTTACTGTACCTGCTAGTTATTATGAAACTGTCCTAGATAGAGTAGGTGAAATAGATGAAGATCTTGCCCCTCTTAAAGAATTAGGGATCCTAATCGATAGAGATGATGAAGGATATCTTCTTCAGATTTTCACTAAACCTGTTCTAGATCGCCCTACTATGTTTTTTGAAATTATACAACGTAAAGGAGCCCAATCTTTCGGTAAAGGTAATTTTAAAGCATTATTCGAAGCTATCGAAAGAGAACAAGAGCAGAGAGGTACTTTATAAAAAAAACATTCTAAATGATATATTCGTTAAGAAAGTAAACCTAATTACTTTCTTAACCTCTTTTGTACGCCAATTAGTATATAGACAATCTAATTGGCATACAAAACGAGTGCGTACTCTTGAAAAATAATCTAAAAGAAGATATAACTATACACTACTGTTTATAACACTTCTTAGAAAACATATAACATGAAATTAGCAACATTAAAAAACAATACCAGAGATGGGCAGTTAGTTGTCGTAAGTAAAGATCTAACTAAAGCTATAAAAGTACCCGAAATTGCTATGACGATGCAAGAAGCTTTGGATAACTGGGATAAAATTTCTCCTAAACTAGAAAAAGTATACGACCAATTACAAAACAACTCAGCAATAAATACTTTTGATTTTAACACCTCCGAAACAATGGCAGCAATTCCTAGAGCATATCACTGGGCAGATGGGAGTGCTTATGTTACACATGTAGAATTGGTACGAAAAGCCAGAAATGCAGAGTTACCACAGACATTCTGGACAGATCCATTAATGTACATGGGAGCTTCTGATGCTTTTATTGGAGCAAATGACGATATCAAAATTGAGAAAGAAGAATGGGGAATTGATTTTGAATCCGAAGTAGCTGTATTAACAGACGATGTTCCTGCCGGAATAAATGCACAGAATGCTCGCAAACATATTAAGCTTATAGCACTTATTAATGATGTCTCATTAAGAAATCTAATCCCTAATGAGCTATCCAAACAATTTGGTTTTTATCAATCAAAACCATGGACTACATTTTCTCCTGTAGTAGTTACACCAGATGAATTAGGTGATTCATGGAATACTGCCAAAGTTCATTTACCCCTAATCTCTACTTTAAATTCAGAGATTATAGGATCTCCTAACGCTGGGGTAGATATGACATTTGATTTTGGACAATTAATTGCTCATGCTGCAAAATCAAGAGCCCTAATGGCTGGGACAGTAATAGGATCCGGAACAGTTGCAAACCAAGGAAGTCCTGATGGATCTAGCTGCTTAGCAGAAGTAAGATGTCTAGAAATTATAAAAAACGGCAAAGCTACTACTCCTTTTATGAAGTTTGGAGATCGTATTGAAATCGAAATGAAAAACAATCAAGGAGAATCTATTTTCGGAAAAATAGACCAGACTGTAAAACAATACAACCCTATTAACTAAACATGATCTGCCTCTATAAGATAGTTCTATCAAATATCATATTTTATAATTGTTTATTCATTTTTCTAGCTAAAGTGTTTTTTGTTAAATTTTGAGAAAAATGTAATTTTTTAAGCAAATCACATAAATTTTTGTTAAAATCATTAATAAAAAAACGTTTTCGTTTGATAATTACTTAAAAAAAGTTCATTTTTGCACATATAAATGGAGTGGTTACCATTTATGTCTAAAACAATAATTATTCTCATAATTTAAGTTTTTAGTTGGTTAATAAAAGTAAAAAAGAGAGCTGTGGTGGCTCTCTTTTTTGTTTATATTTTAAAATTTGATAACAGTATTCGTTTTTATGTCTTTATATTAAATAGTATTTTTGGAATGGATATTGTAATTACATAAACAAATTAACAATGTATATCAAATAATAACAATGCCCTAAACTATGAAAAAGTATATTATAATACTGCTTTTGGTAATAAGCTCAGTTCCTGTTTTAGCACAAGAAAATCATAAAGCATTTGATTCTGGTGAGTGGTTTAAATTTAGAATTCATTATGGTCTTTTTACAGCCAGTTATGCTACTCTTGAAATTAAAGATGAGCAATTAAATGGTAAACCTGTGCATCATGTTATAGGTACAGGTAAATCTTCTGGGTTTTTAAGCATGTTTTTTAAGGTAGAAGATTATTATGAAACTTATATCGACAAAAACACCGTAAAACCTTATAAGTTTATCCGAAAAATAAATGAAGGAGGGCATACCAAAGACATAGAAATCAACTTTAATCACCAGAATAATGAAGCTTTGGTTTTTAATAAAAAACATAACACAAAAGAATCTTTCCCTATCAAACCTGATGTGCAGGATATGATGTCATCTTTCTATCACCTGCGTAATAATATTAAAACATCCTCATTAAAAAAAGGAGATGAACAATTTGTAAATATGTTTTTTGATAATGAAAGTTATCGTTTTAAACTAAAATTCTTAGGGCGTGAGATTATTAAAACTAAAATGGGTAAAATTGCTTGTCTAAAATTTAGACCTTACGTTCAGGCAGATAGGGTTTTTAAAGAAGAAGAAAGTATGACTGTATGGGTCAGTGATGATGATAATCGTATGCCTGTAAGAATAAAAGCAGATATAGTAGTAGGTTCAATAAAAGCAGATTTAGATGCCTTTAAAGGACTTAAACATCCATTTAAAATAGTAGTAGATTAATGAATGAGTCTATAAAACCAGAGATCGCAGAAAAAATAAAACAATTAGAAAAAAAATTCAAGAATTCTGGGCAAGACTTAGGGTCATATTTAGACGGTTTGCTACATGATCGATATCTAACCTATTGGGATTATATCCATCTAGACACCTTATTAAGCCTACAAATACCCAGAACTCATTTTCCTGATGAAGAGATCTTTATTACATACCATCAAATTACCGAACTTTATTTTAAACTCATCATACATGAATTAAAGCAAATTATTGATGATAAATTACAAAATGCGGAGTTCTTTACAAACAAAATTGATAGAGTAAATCGCTACTTTAGAGTTTTGATTAATTCTTTTGATGTTATGATTAGAGGCATGGACAAAGAACAGTTTCTTAAATATAGAATGTCTTTATTACCTGCCAGTGGCTTTCAATCAGTACAATTTAGATTAATCGAGATTTACTCAACACCATTAGTAAACCTTACAAATACCAAAGAAAGAGAGCTGTTTTCTGAAAAAGATCCTTTAGAAGAAGTATTTGAACATTTATATTGGAAATCAGGCGCTACTGATCAAGAAACCGGCGAAAAAACACTCACTCTTAAACAGTTTGAATACCGATATACTCCACGGATGATGCGTATAGCCCATCAAGTACAACAGAGCACTATTCTTCATAAATATCATGAACTACCAGAAAAAGAACGAAATAATGTGCACCTTATCGAAGCATTACGTACTTTTGACACTAATGTGAATATTAATTGGTTATTAATGCATATGGGTGCCGCTTACAGGTATCTCAATAAAGAGAAAGGTGAAATTCTGGCTACAGGAGGAACAAACTGGAAAAGTTTTCTACCTCCTAGTTTTCAAAGAATTATGTTCTTCCCTGATCTTTGGAGTGAAGAGGAAAAAGAAAACTGGGGTCAGCAATGGGTTACTCATCAATTTAATGCCAGAAAATAAAATTGTCATCAGTTGAAGCAAATAAGTTACGCACTACTTATCTCGGTAGTAATATTATCATGTCAGAAAAAAAAGAAAGAAACAATAGTTAATGTTTCTAAGATTAGTAAAGAAGAAAAAGCCCCTCCCATCATTACAGAATTTGGCTATGTCCTGAATGATTTTAATGTTGTTAAAGATACGATAAGACCTGGAGATAGCTTTGGAGCTATTATGGATACACATGGTATTAGTAGAACTAAGGTTTTTGAAATTACGAATACGATTAAAGACACATTTAATGTCGCAAAAATTCAGGCAGGAAAACCTTATACTCTTCTTAAGTCCAAAGACACTACAGAAAAAGCACAAGTATTTGTATATCAAAATAATAAAATTGATTACACTGTAATTGATTTTAGAGATAGTATTATCGCTACAAAAAATAAAAAACCTATAACATTAGTAGAAAAAAAAGCTTCTGGAATCATTACAAGTAGTTTAATGCAAACATTTGATGACATGGATCTTAACTTCCTAGTAGCCTACAATATGGCAGATATCTACGCATGGACTATAGATTTTACCAGATTACAATCAGGAGATCGATTTAAAGTCATTTATACCGAAAAATTTATTGACGATACTATTCCTGCAGGAATCGATCAGATCAAAGCATCCTATTTTGAGCATCGTAGTAAACCCATGTATGCATATCGATTTATGGATGACTCTATACACAACTCCTCTGACTATTTTGATGAAGAAGCTAATAATTTGCGCAGAGCATTTCTTACGGCCCCTGTAAAATTTAGTAGAATCTCTTCACGATATAACCTTAAACGCAGAATCAAATACTATGGCAATAAAGTAAGACCTCACAGAGGAACTGATTTTGCTGCTCCAATAGGTACTCCTATACTAGCTACTTCTGATGGGATTGTAACCAAGTCCGAACGTAGAGGAGGTAATGGTAAATATGTAAAAATAAGGCATAACGCTACATATGACACCCAATATCTACACATGAGCAAGCAAGCTGTAAAAGTAGGACAGTTTGTAAAACAAGGAGACGTTATAGGATATATCGGTATGACAGGGAATACCGGAGGTCCTCATGTATGTTACCGATTCTGGAAAAATGGAAAAGAAGTCGATCCTTTTAAACAAGATCTTCCTTCTTCAAAACCTCTTTCTGATAGCCTTAAACCAGCATTTTATAAGTATATTGAACCTATAAAAGCCGAATTAGATAGCATTCCATTTAAACCGCTAAAACCGCAGGAAATCTTATAAATCATGATATTACCAACTATCAACCCCACCACCACCACAGCTTGGGAAGCATTAAAGTCTCATTATAAAACGATAAAAGATACACATCTCAAAGACCTTTTTACACAACATCCTGACCGTGCTACTATCTTTTCTACCGAATGGAATGATTTTTATATAGATTACTCTAAAAATAGAATTGATCAAACCACCAAAAAATTGTTACTTGACTTAGCCAAAGAGACTAAACTCGATCAGGCTATACAACATTATTTTGAAGGAAGCTTTATTAATGAAACTGAGAATAGAGCCGTTTTACATACAGCCCTTAGAGCCCCAGAGTCATGTCATATCACTGTTGATGATAAAGATATAATCCCAGAAATTACTAGTGTAAAAGAAAAGATAAAATCGTTTAGCAATCAGGTTATTTCTGGAGCGCTTACAGGATACACAGGTAAAACTTTTACTGATATTGTAAATATTGGTATAGGAGGCTCTGATCTTGGTCCTGCAATGATTACAGAATCTTTAGCGTATTATAAAAATCATCTTACATTACATTTTATCTCTAATGTAGATGGAGATCATATACATCAAAATTTAAAGGAGTTAAACCCAGAAACAACCTTATTTGTAGTTGTCTCTAAAACCTTTTCTACTCAAGAAACCATATCTAATGCTACTACAGCCAGAAACTGGTTTACCCAACACGCACCACAAGATGCCGTAAGCAAACACTTTGTAGCTGTATCAAGTACTATCTCTAATGTTACTGAATTTGGGATTGCAGAAGACAATATTTTTCCATTATGGGACTGGGTAGGCGGTCGTTTTTCGTTATGGAGTGCTGTAGGGTTATCTATAAGTCTATCCATAGGCTATAAAAATTATGATGCATTATTAACTGGAGCATACGAAATGGATGAACATTTTAAAAACACCTCTTTCGAAGAAAATATCCCTGTACTACTAGGATTGCTTAGTATATGGTACAACAACTTTTTTGAAGTAGAAAGCGAAGCTATCATCCCTTATTCTCAGTATCTACATAGATTACCAGCTTATCTACAACAAGGTATTATGGAAAGTAATGGAAAAAGTATCGATCGCAATGGAGACCCTATCGATTACCAAACAGGTACCATTATTTGGGGGGAACCCGGAACCAATGCGCAACACGCATTTTTTCAACTGATTCATCAAGGTACAAAATTGATTCCTACAGAATTTATTGGATTCAAAAACTCATTATTTGGCGACCAAGATCATCAAAACAAACTAATGGCTAACTTTTTTGCTCAGACTGAGGCATTAATGAATGGTAAAACTAAAAATGAAGCCCTTGGTGAATTAACTTCCAGTACCAGTTCTGAAGAACAACAACAAAAACTAGCTTCCTTTAAAACTTTTATAGGCAATAAACCCACTACAACCATTTTAATTGATAAACTCACTCCTAGAAACTTAGGTGCATTAATCGCAATGTATGAACACCGTATTTTTGTTCAGGGGATCATATGGAATATATTTAGTTATGATCAATGGGGAGTAGAACTAGGTAAGCAATTAGCAACAGCCATTTTATCAGAAATTGATACTGATCAAATAGGAAATCATGATGCATCTACAACTACACTTTTACATCACTATCTAAGAAACAAATAATGTATTTGATTCATCAATTACACGAAGTATTACATTAAGTTTATCCCATTAAACATATATGTTTTTAGCTTCGAAACACTTTTTTTATCGTATTGTTGCAACAACTAATTTATTTTTAATTTAGCTCATCTTAGGTTAACATTGTTAAATCAATACTAAATACCTAAAAAACAAACTCTTAAATAATATTTACAACTTTATATCGTAACGAAATTATCCAAATAATTTAACGTTATGATAAACTATGCATGCATAAAGATTTGTTCTTTTGTGAGAAATATGAATACTATCAATTAATAGTTAAGGCTAGATACGATTTAAATAATTAGGGAACACTTAGTATTCGCACAGTGTTATTATTTTACTCGTTAAAAGTTGTCTGAGAAAATTAAAAACAATTAAAACACACTCATGAAAAAGATTACATTTTTATTTGTTGTAATCCTTATGGCAGTCGTTGGGGAAACGTATGCACAAGGGGTCGTTACAGGAACGGTATTTGATACCGAATCAAATGCTCCACTACCGGGAGCAAACATTATTGAAGTGGGAACTTCTAACGGTACGTCATCCGATTTTGATGGTAAATTTTCTATCAAAGTAGAAAGTTCTACAGGAACAATCAATGTTTCTTATGTAGGATTTGGATCTAAAGATATCGCTTACGATGTAACTAACGGAAACCAAGATCTTGGAACAATCAGTTTAGGTCTTGATAATTCTCTGGAAGAGATTATCGTAGTTGGTTCAGGAATTATTGATTTAGCTGAAGATAGAAAAACACCTGTTGCTGTTTCTACAATTAAAGCAAGAGAAATTCAAGAAAAAACAGGTAATTTTGATTTACCTGAAGTTTTAAAATCTACTCCTTCTGTACAAAATATTAAAGGTGGTGGTTTTGGAGACGGTAGCATGTATTTAAGAGGTTTTGATCAAACAAATACAGCATTTTTATTAAATGGTCAACCTATCAATGGTATGGAAGATGGTAAAATGTACTGGTCTAACTGGTCTGGAGTTTTAGATGTAGCCAATGCTATTCAAGTACAGAGAGGTTTAGGGTCTTCTAAATTAGCTATATCTTCTGTTGGAGGTACCGTAAATATTGTTACTAAAACTATTGACAGTAAAGAAGGTGGTTTTGTTCAACAAATGATTGGTAATGACGATTATACAAAATCAACAGCATATTATTCAACAGGGGTAAATGAAAAAGGATGGTCTTTTTCTGCTTTATTTGGTCACTGGCAAGGAGATGGTTATGTTAATTACACTCATGGACAAGGGCAAACTTATTTTTTATCTGTAGGATATCAGCCTAATGAGAATCATTCTTTAAACTTTTTGATAACTGGTGCACCACAATGGCATGCAGCACCAGGAAGAGGAAAAATTAGTGAGTTTTTAGAGAATGGAAGAAAGTATAATTCTTGGAATTTTAATAACTCAAGCAGTAAAAACAACATTTCAGGTGATGTATATCCAGGAGGTAGAAATATATATCATAAACCTGTATCTAACTTAAGTTGGGACTGGACTATTGGTGATAATTCTTCGTTATCTACGGTACTATATGGGTCATTAGGAAGAGGAGCTTTTGCATCCACAAGAACTGATAAAAAAACAAAAGAGATTACTTATGCAAGAGGTTCTTATAATAATCATAACTGGTATGGCCTTATCTCTAATTTCAACAGTAAATTAACCGAAAATTTAGAATTTAATCTTGGTGCTGATGTAAGATCATATAATGGAATTCACTTTAGAGGTGTAACTGAGTTCATAGGTGTTAATTCTGTAGATACAAAAAACACTTTATTAGGTGAATATTCACTTACAAACTCTTATGGAGGTATTAGTCCATGGGATATGGTATTTAAACCAAATACAGAACATAATCAACGATTCGGATATGATTATGAAGAAATAATTACATATTATGGAGCATTTGGTCAATTAGAATACTCTAATGAAGCATTATCAGCCTTCTTCCAAGGATCTATATCTAATCAAGATCATCAAGTAACAGATTCTTTTAATTATGATAAAGAAACAAAATCTGAAAAAGTTTCTAATATTGGATATAATGTAAAAGGTGGAGTTGCATACAAAGTTTATGAAGGTCATAAAGTATTTGCAAACGTTGGGCACTATTCTCGTCAACCATTTCATGACGACTTATTTGATAACATTAGAGAATCCGTAGATTTAATTAAACCAGCAGTAGATAACCAAACTATTACTGGCCTAGAAGCAGGATACCAGTTTAAAGGAGATATTATTTCTGTAAATTTAAATGCATATCATACCACATGGGCCAATAGAACTATTCTTGATAATAATGGAGAAAGTCAAGAAACAATAGCATATGAATCATACCAAACACAGGGAGTAAAACAAGTTCATCAAGGTATTGAATTAGAAATAATGACACGTCCTCTGCAAAACTTAAGATTAGATGGTTTCATATCTCTTGGAGATTGGGTATATGATGGAAATGCTAAGCAAAGAACTTTTGATGGAAATGGATCTCAAAAAGGAGGAGAAGAAGAAATTAAAATTGATGGTTTTAAAGTTGGTGGAGCCTCTCAGGTTACTGCTGGTATAGGATCAAGATATACAATTGTACCAAGACTTGTAGTAGATGCTAACTGGAATTGGTATAACGATCTTTATTCTCAAGGATCATTGTCAAAAAATCCTTTAGCGTTACCTTCTTACAACACTGTAGATACTGGTTTATCATATAAAGTATTAGTCGGTAAGGAAGATAAAAATTCAATCCAATTCCGTTTTAATCTAAATAATGTATTTGATGAAGTATATTTAGAATCTGTTTTTGGAAATACTCAAGTTTCCTCAGATCCTAAAGAAAACTATAAAGGAGTTAATACTTCTAACAATGGTCGTTTTGGTTATGGCAGAACTTGGAATGTAAGCTTACGTTACAACTTCTAATCAACCAAAAAAACAATACAACACTATATTTAAAAACCCCTCATTCGATAATCGGATGGGGGTTCTTTTTTTATGCTATTCAATATAACCTATTTATCAATCACCAATCTCGAGGAGATATACCCTTTATAAAACGAAGGGTAAGATGATTTAAAACGTTTCATTAATCAATCTAATCGTTTTAAGATTTGAGTAGCTTCTCTAAACTGTTCATCAAGACTTAAGGTTGCTACTTTAGATGCCACCCAAAAAGCTCTTGGTTTTTGTCTTTTTTCCAAAAAAGTATTTGTTAAGATTTTTACATCCTCAATTTCTTCTTGGGTCATTCCATATCCATCCATCTGAGGTAATGTTTCTTCTGATAATTTAATTATATTCAGCACTTTTATTTCAAAATCCTCATTCGGTAGTCTAAAATAATCTGAGGGCGTATTGCTAGATTTTGATAACAATTCTGCATTTTCGGTATCCTCAGCAAAAGATTCTATTGCATCATCGATAATATCCATCTTATCAGCAATTGTTTTTTGATTTCGCGTTGCGAAGCCTCTATAAATACCCGAACATCATCCTGATTAATGGCACTCTTTTTAATCTCAGAAACAAGCTGTGCCAATTGATTCTTAGACTTTACCAATAAACACCGACAATAAAAAGCAACAAGCAAAAATATTCCGGACAGTAGTGAGCCTACGCTAGAGCAACAATTAATTCATCCGTCTTGTTTGTTAATATATTTGTTTTGTTATCAATGTTTTAAAGAGTCTCATACTTTTGTATGATATCTTGTTTTCTCTCCTTTTTTAATACATTTTCCTGATTGTATGTCGATTAATGATGAGGTTTATTTGCTGCAAATAATAAACTCAAAAAAAATCAAAATGAAGACAAACAAATTATTACAAGTACTCGTTGGAGTTTGCATTTTACTATGTATTTCATGTTCTAGTGACGATGCTCCTCCTTTGACGGATAAAACGAATTGTAATGCAGAACATCCAAAAAACAAAGTTTACCAAACTCTGGTTGATGAATACACCAAAGAAAAGAGTGTAGGACTAACCCTATTAATTGCTGATCCAGAAGATGGAGTATGGATAGGTTCTTCTGGCTATGCTAATCTTGAAAATAAGATTAAAATGAATCCTACTTATCTAAATCACACAGCCAGTATTTATAAAACTTTTATCGCAACGATTATTATGCAATTAGTAGAAGAAAACAAAATTGATATTAATGATAAATTAACCAAACACCTTGATGCAGCTATTACAGATAGAATTGCTAACGGAAATGATATTTCCATCAAAAATTTATTACAACACAGAACAGGAATTCGAGATATTTTTGAAGTAGATTTCTTTGAAGGATTTTTTATGAATCCAACAAAACAGTATACAATCAAAGAATTATTAGCGTACGTAAATGATGAAGCACCACTATTTGAAGAAGGAACAATATATCATTATTCAGATGCTAATTATTCGCTATTAACTCTGGTTATTGATAAAATTGAGGGTAATCATATAAATGCAATAAGAACTCGAATTTTTGAAGCATTACAACTACAAAATACGTATTTCTTAGAACACCCAAATCAAGTGCCTATTGGAGTAGTAGATAGTTATTGGGATATAGAAAATACAGGAAATTTTGAGAATATCTCAGAAATTCAGAATGCGCTTACCTCAGGATTAAGAGGATCAGATGGAGTTGTAACATCGGCATATGATCTAAATCTGTTTATGAAGGCTTTAGTAAAAGGTGATCTGGTTAAAGATATAGCATCTATGACAGATTTTATAGCAACACCAAAAGAAGTACAAGAACAAGAAGGTGTAGTAGGATATGGATTTGGATTAATGCAACTAAATTTAGGAGGCAAAGATTGGTACGGACATCTGGGCAATCATGTAGGCTCTGGTACAATCATGTTGTATAATCAAGAAGAAGATGTTAGTTGTATTGCATTTCAGAATACAGGCACCTTCTTCTCTGATGAATCTAAAGCTAAATTCTTTTTTCATCTGATTAAAGCTGTTGAAACAGCTGTATTTAATTAATAATGTTATTAGGTTAGGCTGTTTTTTGCGTAGTAAGCATCCGTAAAAAACAAAAGATTCTTTTGTTTCCATAATGAATTCCAGCCTACGCTGAAATCCACTATTAGTAAACTTTTAATCAATGACATTGGGTTTGCTCCGAGGTTGTTGATTTTAAGTTTACATATAGATAAGTTCATATCAGAACTATTGCTTTAGAACAGAAGATTGTACTATAGGTAGTATATAATAAGTATAAAAATAACTTTATCGTTACTGTTGTTAGATGTTATTCGCTGCGTTATCTTTGATTCGGTTTTCTAAGAGGGTAGTAATCTACTATCTATAATCGATTTAATATGTCCAAAGCATTTCTAATAGCTGCTCCGTGGAGTAATTCAGGAAAAACAACACTTACCTTAGGAATATGCCGCTGGTTTTCCAATCAGGGGTATAGTGTACAATCGTTTAAATGTGGCCCTGATTATATCGATACAATACACCATAGTACTGCTACGCGAAAAGCAACTATTAATTTGGATACTATTATGATGCCTCAGCAACATATGACCGATGTTTTTGAGCAGTATAGTGCGGCAGCAGATATCAGTATTGTAGAAGGAGTAATGGGGTTGTTTGATGGAGCGGTAAAAGATCAGGGAAGCTCAGCAGCAATTGCCAAAATATTAGATATCCCTGTGATTCTAGTCGTCAATGCAAGTGCTATGGCATATACAATCGCTCCGATTTTATATGGATTAAAAACCTTTGATCCAGAGGTTAAGATTGCAGGTGTTATTTTTAATTTTGTAAAAACAGCATCACACTATGCTTTTTTAAAAGAAGCATGTGATACCGTTGGGATTCCATCATTAGGATATATTCCGCCAAATGATGAGATTGCTATTCCGTCCCGTCACTTAGGGTTACATATCGAAGGTGACTTCGAAAGTAGTATCGAAAAAGCAGCGACGCATATTGCAACACATATATCCTTACCAAAACTATTAGAATATGCCAGGGAGTACCCTAAAACCCATGCAAAAAGTGCTATTGATACTATAAAAACAAAAAAATATAGAATAGCTGTTGCCAAAGATGAAGCATTTACATTTACTTATCTCGAAAATCTAAAATGGCTAGAGGCTATAGCAGAGATTATTTATTTTAGCCCTATTCATGACCAAAAACTTCCTGAAGCAGATGGTATTTATCTGGCAGGAGGATATCCCGAATTATATGTAGAAGCATTATCGAATAATAAGGCAATGAGAAATCAAATAAAAGAAGCTGCAGATCAAGGCGTAAAAATACTAGCCGAATGTGGAGGAATGATGTATCTCGGAAATACTATTATTGATGAAACAGGAACAGCATATGTTATGGCAGGAATATTTCCGTTTAGTACGTCGATGCAAGACAAAAAATTATCTTTGGGATATCGAAAAGTAGTTTTTAATACTCAAGAACTTTGGGGGCATGAATTTCATTATTCTAAAGTGTTGGATGACGATACTATACCAACCGTAGCACAAGTGTTTTCGGCAAGAGAAAAAGAAGTGACCACAAAAATATATCAATATCAAAACGTATACGCCAGTTACATTCATTTGTATTGGGCAGCATTAAAAGAACCTGTAGACTTATGCATTTAATAGCAACAATACCAGGCGGATGGAATCCTAATGATGATGGCATCTTTTATATAGAACAACAACCAGGGGATATTGTATTTCTTAGTGCAGGAGATACCGAGATTCATACCCTTAATGAAGCATATAAAGAGATATACCAAACCGAAGGCGATACCATACCAAGCTTACGAATGACCAATTTGGTATACCTTAAGCAAGAACTGACTATAGATACCTACCTCGAAGAAGTACTAAGTAAAGCTAAAGTTATTGTTTGTAGTATGCTAGGTGGGTTATCATATTACAAATATTTGGTAGAATCATTAGTAGACTTACAAGAACAAGTGCAGAATACAATACTGTTTTTACCAGCACATGAACCCGATTTTGAGCTGATGCAACTATCATCGGTTGATATACAGGTAGTACATCAATCCAGGCAATATTTGCAAGCAGGAGGAAAAGAAAATGCAATTGCACTATTCAACTATTTACAACATACTTTCTTTGATAAGAAACTTACTGTAGCTCCCCCAAAAGTTATTGAAGATGTGTTTCTGTATACCAGAGATGTAGGGATGATATCCCAAGAAGTGATAGAAACCACTATAGATATATCTAAACCTACTGTGGCAATATTAGCATATCGTACCCATTACCTTTCGGATAATGTAGAACCTTTGCATGTAATGAGTACTGCACTATATGCCCGTGGTATGAATATTTTTGTAGTATTTGCAAGCAATTTAAGAGACCCTAAGTTATTAGAGCAAGTAGAACAATTGATGACTCATAATGGCACACGAGAGATTCATGCCATTATTAATACTACAGGATTTACCATCAAACCAATGGATGGGTCTGATTTTATTTTCGAGAAACTACAAGTACCTGTATTACAAGCCATATTTTCTACAGCTAATAAAGAAGTGTGGCAAGATGGACTTTTTGGGTTACCACCCACAGATATTGCCATGAATATAGCATTGCCAGAAATCGATGGTAGAATCATTGGGCGTGCTGTTTCCTTTAAAAAAGAAATAGCCAAAGATACACTTACCGATAGTTCGATCTTAAAATATGAAGCACACCTCCCCGCTTGTGAGTTTATGGCAGAGTTAGCCCAGCGATGGACATTGTTACGATATAAAAAGAATAGAGATAAAAAGGTAGCTGTTATCTTACCAAACTATCCCAATAAAGATAGCCGTTTGGCGAATGGAGTAGGGTTAGATACCCCCGAAAGCTGTATTGGGTTATTAGATGCGCTTAAAGCGGAAGGATATACTGTAGGAGAACAACTACCCCAAAGTGGTACAGAATTAATGCATTGGATTACTCAGGTAACCACAAATGATGTATCGACTACAATGACAAGACCGCATGCATTGATCTATGACCGTTCTGATTTTGACACCTGTTTCTCAGCATTATCCAAAGAATTGCAAGATAAAGTAACAACACAATGGGGACAACCAGAAGAAGACCCTTATTATACAGGTACAGGATTTATCGTATCTGGGTTTTTATTAGGAAATATATTTGTGAGTATCCAACCCTCGCGAGGATACAATCAAGATCCACAAGCAATTTATCACTCTCCAGATTTACCACCAACCTATCAATATTTGGCATATTACTTCTGGTTACAACAGCACTATAAAGCAGATGCTGTAATCCATTTAGGAAAACACGGAAACCTGGAGTGGTTACCAGGAAAAAGTGTATCTCTAGATCCCGAAACCTGTTTTCCTGCAGCTGTATTTGGTGCATTACCTCATTTTTACCCCTTTATCATCAATGACCCAGGAGAAGGAACGCAAGCAAAACGACGTAATCAAGCTGTAATTATCGATCATCTGATTCCGCCAATGACACGAGCAGAAACCTATGGTAGTCTGATGAAATTAGAACATCTGGTAGATGAATACTATGAGGCTTCATCATTAGATCCAAAACGATCCAGAGTATTAGAAAAAGAAATTGCCACATTAGTACATGAAACAAAATTAACAATAGACTTAGGGATCGCCTCCGACGATGTAGATGAATTATTAGTCAAATTAGATGGATACCTATGTGAGTTGAAAGAAGCACAGATTAGAGATGGATTGCATATTTTTGGAAAAGCTCCAGTAGATGAACAACTTATCGATCTATTAATAGCTTTGCATCGTGTACCAGGATATAATCAAGAAGGAATAACACAAGCATTAGCCAAAGACTTTGGCATACAAGAAAATATTCTGGAGATTGCATATACAGAGCCGTTAGCATTAACTATTGAAGGAGTTTTTTGCAAAACAGCAGGACAAGTCGTTGCGCAATTAGAACATATCACAAAAACATTGCTTATCAAATATTTGGATGAAGATATCTTGCCAGAGTCTTATCCAAGAATAGCAACGCAGTTACAGCAAATAAAAACAAATACCTTAGTAAAAGTAGTGCAAACCACAGAAGAGTTAACGAATCTTTTAGAAGGACTTAATGGGTATTATGTTCCCTCAGGACCATCGGGAGCACCAACACGAGGGCGATTAGACCTCTTACCAACAGGTAAAAACTTTTACTCAGTAGATGTACGTACTATCCCTACCGAAACGGCATACCGATTGGGAGAGAAAAGTGCACAATTGATTATTGATCGATATTTACAAGAAAACGGAGACTACCCAGAAACCATAGGGATTTCGGTATGGGGAACCTCTACCATGCGTACAGGAGGAGATGATATTGCACAAGCATTTGCATTAATGGGAGTACGCCCAATCTGGAAAAACGCAAACCGTAGAGTAACCGATTTTGAAGTGATACCACTTCTACAATTAGGAAGACCAAGAGTAGATGTTACGTTACGAATTTCAGGTTTTTTTAGAGATGCATTCCCCGATGTGATTAATTTGTTTAATGCGGTAGTTACTCGGTTGGCAAATCTAGATGAAACTTTAGAAGATAACCCAATTCGAAAACGTTTTTTGACAGAACAATCCCAATGGCAACAGCAAGGATTACCACAAGAAGAAGCAACACAACGTGCTTTATATCGTGTGTTTGGATCAAAACCTGGAGCATATGGAGCGGGGTTACAAGCCGTAATCGATGAGAAAAACTGGCAGACACAAGAAGATCTTGCCAAAGTATATATCAATTGGAGTGGCTATGCGTACGGAAATTCTAAAAAAGGAGTTTCTGCACATGAGTCATTTCAGTATCGATTACAAGCGATGCAGATTGTAATGCAAAACCAAGACAATAGAGAACATGATATTTTGGATAGTGATGATTACTATCAGTTTCATGGAGGACTCGCAAATGCTGTAAAAACAGTAAAAGGAAGCGATGCCGAACTATATTTTGGAGATCACTCCAGACCAGAAAATCCTAAAGTAAAAACATTAAAGGAAGAGTTGCTAAAAGTATATCGATCACGGGTAATTAATCCTAAGTGGATTGCAGGAGTGCAACGGCATGGGTATAAAGGAGCCTTTGAAATGGCAGCTACGCTCGATTATCTCTTTGCCTATGATGCAACTACTAATCTCATAGATGATTTTATGTACGAAGGCATTACCGAAAACTATTTACTAAATCCAGAGAATAAAGAGTTTATACAACAAAACAATCCTTGGGCATTAAAAGATATGAGCGAACGATTGCTAGAAGCAATACAGCGAGGTATGTGGGCAAATCCATCTGATAACATCAAAGAACAGTTAGAAGAACTGTATTTAGAAGGGGAAGGAATTGTAGAATAGAAGCTAGAAATTAGATCGTAATCTATTTGTTAAGAGTGTGTAAGGTTAATAGTTTGTTATAAAAAGGAAATTACGAGTTTGGGTTGGATATACATTTTGATAGAACCTGAGATCGACGTAAGAAAATCACTTCAATTCGAGTGATCTGACGAAGGAAGATCGTATCAAGAATAGTGATTTTCTATCTAAAAAAGCTGTTCTCGATACAATTTTTCTTCATTTCATTCTGAAAAACCACTCGAATTGACGCTTTTTTAAATATTTTAACTTAGGTCGAACTCAGGTTTGATAGAAGTTATGATAGTGCCCATATTTATATTTATTGAATTAAGAGTGACAAAAAGTCTATCCATCTGAAAATGAAAGATAAATTAGTAAAAGAGATATTAGGAAGGATTTTGAGAAATAAGAGTAAAGTTCTTGTTGAATTTTTCTGATATAGGATTTTAGTATAAAGTATTTTTGTTTAGCTATTACTTAAAATTTGAACTATAGATATAAACACTTGCAAGGAAATACTAGCTAATATATCCCAGTTGAAATGCTTTTTTGATTAACCCTACATTGGTTTTTATCTGCAGTTTATAAAATATATTTTTTTTATGTGTTTCTACCGTGTGTTTACTAATAAAAAGTTGTTCTGCAATTTCTGATACAGTAAATTCTTTTGCAATTAATTGTATGATTTCTTTTTCTCTTTTGGTAACTATCGATTTAGAAAAACTTAGTTTTTCTAAATTAGAGATTTCTTCAAAAAAAAAGGTCTTCTGTTCGTAAACAATTTTTTGTATTGCTTCTGTAATAATTGTAATATCAGTATCTTTAAAAAGATAACCGTCATAAAAGTTTTTTTCATAATGCAAAGGTTTAAACATACTTATAACAAGTATTTTTAAAGTAGTATCGTGTTGTTTTATCTTTCTAATAAATTCGATTCCATTAATTTCTGGCATAGAAATGTCGGTAATAACTAAATCGATTGTATTTTTATATATAAAAGAAATAGCCTTTTTCACATTAGTAAATGTATGTATAGTATTGATAAAGCGGTATTTTTCTAAAGAAGCTTTTAGCCCATTTAAAACAAGATGATGATCATCTACTACTATGATGTTAATCGGTAACATTTACTTTCGGTATTTTAATGATTATAGTTGTACCTTTACCCAGAGTAGAGTCTATTAACAACTCCCCATTCATTTGGGTTACGCGATCCTTTATGTTTTGTAAACCTATACCTTTTGTGTTTTTTGTAGTAAGACCAATACCATTGTCTTCGACAATCATGACAATCTCATCTGATATTGTAATAGATAAGTTTACAACATTAGCTTTTGCATGTTTATATATGTTATTAAACAGTTCTTGAATCGCACGGTATAAAAAAACTTTCTTCTTTTCCTCCAAATTTTTGATTTCTTGTTCAGGGAAAAGATAAATTTGAATATCAAAATGGTTTTTATATCGATCTTTTAAAGTGGTAAGTAAATCATCAAAAGGTTGCTGAATACTATAGTTAGAGCTCAAACTATGAGATAATAAACGAACTTCTTTAGAAACAGAAGTAATATTTTTGAGTAATACAGCTGTTTCAGTGTTTTTTGGTAATGAAGAAACGAAATGTTTTATCCCTGACAATTGACCTCCTATTCCGTCGTGCAATTCCATGGCAATTCTATTTTTTTCTTTTTCTTCTCCTTCTACATATCCTTCAATACGCTTAATCTTTTGATCTTGCTTTAATTGTTTTTTTTCTCTTTCGTGTAGTTGTTGTTCTTGTTCTCTAATAATTTTTTGAGACTTATTCCGAAATCGATACATAAAAACAAGAAAAAGCAACATCGATAAAATTAGACTCCCAATACCATAAATAAGTTTTCTTTGTTTTGCTTTTAACAATTGTCTTTCTTTCAAAAATTTAATTTGATCGTTTTTTTTCTTTACTTCATATTCGGTTTGTAACCGTTCGAAAGTCTCATTTTTTTCTACGGTAAATAAACTATCTTTTAAAAGAATGTATTTTTCTTGATAATCGAATGCCTCTTCAAACTGTTTATTATTCCATAATACACCAGAAAGTAACCAATACGAATGTGCCCTTTGGCTATCATCAATGTACTCGCCATACTCGTTAATCGCCTTTAGGTATTTTTTTACCGCAGCACTATAATCTTTAATCTGCTCATAATAAATCCCTAAAGATGTATTGGTAAAATGCAATGCCGAGTAATCGGAAGTTTCCTGAGCCAAAGCTTCTGCTATATTTAAGTACTCAAAAGCCTCATCAAACTTTTTTAAAGTCATAAGAACATCAGCAAGATTACTTGAGACCTTTCGTTCTAACACCTTATTTTCAGTCTTTTTACAAAGTCTGATGGCTTTTTTATAATGAAAAACACTGCTATCTTTATTTTTTCTTAAATAAGAAATTGCCAAAGAATTATGAATAGAGGCAGCAATGTTTATATCTACATTATCCATATCCTTTAATGAAGAATGTAATATAGAAAAGGCTTTTTCATAATTTTTTGTCCTTTTAAAAAGAATAGATTTAGTAACTTTTAGTCTAAAAATTATATTTCTAAAATTTTCCTGCTCTGCTATTTCTATAGCTTTGTTTAAATACTCAAAACTTAGTTTAAAGTCATTTTTCCTAAGTTCGATATTTGCTTTTAATAAGTAATTTAAAGCCGTGATTTTTTTTTCGTTTTTGATCAATGATAAAGTAAGAGAACTATTTATAGCTTGTTCTGCCTTATCAATTTTACGTTGTTTGTATAAGACATCCCCTAAAAAGTGATATGATTTTAACAAACTAATGCTGTCATGGGCTTCTTTACTTAAATCAACAGCTGTACTGATATATTCGTTTGCCTTGGTTAAGTTTATGTTCTTATAATATTCATATTGCTTTAAGGCTTTTTTAACACCATTTCTTTCTTGAGAAAAGCCATAAAAAACATAACTAATAATAATAAAGGATAAGTAAATTTTTTTCAAAAATCAGGTTTTAAGTCTATTGGTAAACAAAAATACCATATTCATGGTATTTATTTACTGTAATAATAATACCAATTTTGGTACAAATCTTAAAATATGAAATCAAAAATAATAATCTCTATAGGGTTACTTCTATTTGGATTCTATCTATACCCTCAACAGAGTCAGCCACATCCAATCGATTGCAGAGATACCCTTGACGGAGCTATTGACAACATTAGCATGAAAAATTGCAAAGGAAATATCTCAATAACTACCACTCATGAAGATGGACTTGAGACCACAATAAGTTCAAGCATAATAACTACTCAAGGAAAGATTACAATAACACCCATTAGCGGAAAAAAAATAACTATTTTACCTTATATTATAAATAATAATGAACCAACAGAACCAAAATCTCGTGGTACCTTGATCGGAGGAAATACAGAAGATCAACCTAGTGATTTTTATGGAGAAAAGCTTCCTAACAAAAAACCTACAACTCGTAACAATTATTATTATCCAGAAGAAAGTAATAAACCCAAAAGTTTACGAAATAAGATAACTATTTTTCCTAATCCTGTCACTACAGAACTCACCATACAGACCAATACATCTATTCTTGGATATAAAATATTTAACTCACTGGGAGTTCCATGTTCCAAAGGAAAAATAATACCTAATAATACACTACGAGTAACAAAACTACCTGTAGGCCTATACTATATAAGGCTACAAACAACATCAGGAGTAATTAACAAAGCATTTTATAAAAAATAAGAACCATAACCTATTAATCAGAAATAAATTTAAATCTCACACAACTATGAAAAATTCAATCATCATTGGGCTAATCTTAGCCAGCACCTCTACTTTTGCTCAATTGTATTCTCCTAATGGAGCTGAGCCTGTAACCAATGGAACCACTACAAATGTGGGAATAGGAACTTCTGAGCCTACAGAAACATTGGATATAAATGGAAATTTGAGAGTAAGAGGTATACCAACGACAGGATCTTATCCTGGAACTACAACCAAAGTTCATATTGGTCCTGCTAAAATTCATACATATGCTGGATATCCTGGATTTGCTGCTGTAAGGTTAATAGGACCTGGAGATAACGAAATGACAATGACATCTGATCAGGATATATTTTTTAAGATTAAAAAATCTAAAATACTAAAGTTAAATAGGCACTTTGTAGATTTCTGGGGTAGTGAAATAAGGATAAGAAGAGATGGGAAAATGGGTATAGGCACAGATAAACCGAGTGAAAAGTTAGATGTACATGGTAATATTCATGTAACGGGTCAAATTTTGATGGATAACTCAGACTTTAGATTAGGGTTAAATGACGGAAGAGACAAAGGAAGTAATACATCACAAAGAGCTATGGTGCATTATACTAATGACAGATTAATACTTAACTATGCTGGAGATTTTGAAGGAGGAACAGAAATTCATGGAAACAAAGTGAACATCGATGGAAATTTAGGTATAGGAACTAAAAATCCTGATCATAAATTAACTGTAAACGGGAAAATACACTGTAAAGAAATACTGGTGGATCTAGAGATCCCCGCTGATTACGTTTTTGAAAAGTATTATACGGGTATTTCTAGCTTAAAGGAAGGTTATACTATGCCAAGTCTAGAAGAAGTAGAAATTTTTACTAAAGAAAATCATCATTTACCCAATGTCCCTTCTGCTAAAGAAATACAAGAAGAAGGGTTACAACTAAAAGAAATGACCAATATTTTATTACAAAAAGTAGAGGAACTTACTTTATATACTATTGAGCAGGAAAAACGTATTAAAGATTTAGAAGGAAAATTGAGTTCTAAAAAAGGATGATTATTCCTTTAGAGAAAATTTCCTAATTTCGAGAAGTATTCTCTTCCTAAATATAAGCAAAAAACTCTTGAGATTACTTTCTATTATTCGGAATTTTTAAATATAGCGACAAAATGTAGTGGTAATCCTCTTGGCTTTTACCTATGTATAGCATATAAAATTGAACTTTACTTAAGTACAAACGAACCAATGTTCTCAGAACGCGATCACAAGACTTCTAAAATAAACGCTTTACCTTCTAAGTAAGTTTTAGGAAATTAAATTCTCAATGAGAGATCAAATAATAGTAATTATTCCAATTACTTATATAAACCAATATCAAACAAATACTTTAAAACCTTTAACAAATGAAAGAACTAATAATTTTTGCTTCCTTCGTATTAAGCACAGGCATAACCTTTGCTCAGTGGGATGATAATACCACTGGAATAATTCATACAAATGATAATGTAGGTATAGGAATAACCAATCCATCTGAAAAACTAGATATTGATGGACACTTAAGAGTGAGAGGAAATGGAATTTCCAGAGGTCACGAATCAAAAATTCGATTGCATACTGGTTCAATTCAAGGCGCTTCAGGATCAGGAGGAGCAAATCTAAGCTTAATAGGACCATCTAATAACTACCTACATTTGAATGCTGAAAGTGATTTTGCTTTTTTAGGTGGCAATGTAGGTCTTGGTATTTATTATCCTAAGACAAAATTACATGTGGTTGGAACCTCAGGTGTTTCAGGCCATACCCCAACCAATGTTCAGGGGCTTTTTGTAGAAACCTCGGGAAGTGCACGCGGACATTACGTGTTTCAAACCGCCTCTGTTGGTGGAGGAAAAAGTTTTTCTATCGAAAATTCTGGACATGTTGGTATCGGATCTGTTTCTCCAAAAGAGATCCTACAAGTAGGAAGAGATATAGGAAATGATGTTTCGCCATTAACAGTTCACGATGGTGGACATAAAGCTTTAAGCTGGAATGGTTACTGGAATGATGGATGGAGAAAACACAATAGTAATGCTGCTGCTGCCAAATTGGAGTTCAGTCCTACAGGAGAATTTTTAATAGTTGATATTGCAAAAAAAGATGGATCAACGAATACAGATTGGTCAAAACCAGAATTAGTGCTTAGAGAAGGTAAAGTAAGCATCGGAACAACAACAATACCAGAAGGGTACACCTTATCAGTCGAAGGGAAAATAATCTGTGAGGAAATGACTGTCCAATTAAAAAAGGACTGGGGTGATTTTGTCTTCAATAATGGGTATAAATTAGACCCCTTATCTGCAATAGAAGCATATATAGACGAAAATAATCATTTGCCAGGAATTCCATCAGCAAAAGAAATTGAAGAAAGTGGTATTGAATTAGGCGAAATGCAGCGTTTACAAATGATTAAAATAGAAGAGCTAACTCTTCATTTAATCCAAGCAAATAAGGAAAAAGAAAAAGTATATAAAGATATGGAATCTTTAAAAGAAAAACTTGCAATGTTAGAGAGGGCTATTTTAACTCAAAAAAAATAAAGATAACCATGAAACGACTATTAATACTATTATTTCTATTATCCGTTAGTACTTCATTTGCAGATGATCTTGAAAATTTTCAGGTTGGATCCTGCGTTGATTTCTCACCTATTAATAATGAAGAAGGTCATGTCACATTCTCATTTGATCTTGTGACAAGGTATAAAATAGACTATGGCTTCCCTATGAACTGGTTCTATCATAATCATGGTAATTCTTTCTATGGTGGCAATGAAGGGTCGTCTAAAGAAACTAAGTTTAGACATAGATATTACAGAGATTTTAGAATCACTAAAAATACACCTGATCATGTGTATGTAGATGTAGAGGTATCTTATAATGTTAGAATTTTTGGGGTAACTAAACATAGAACAAGAAGAAAAGGGTTTAACGTTTATATTGGGCATTTGCGAGATCGGTATTGGAGGGTTTTAAACTCTAATGTTACTGATCATAACTCTAATGTACTTATAACAGCTGGAAATTCTATCCAGATAGTCCCGGGTTTTCAATACACCCCTTCGTCAGGTTTAAAATTCACAGCTTCAATACAATCCTATGATTGCAAAGCAAAACAAACAATTATAGGCAGTAGTATAGAACAAGGAGATACTGAGTTGTTATATAAAGAACCGCTAGTACCATACCCTAATCCAAGTTCAGGCATTGTTCGTATTAATTCTGATCAAATTATTTCTGATTATACTATTTATAATTCAAAAGGGATTATTGTTGATGTAGAACTGAAAGAGAATGGAGAAATGGATTTTACAAATGTTGACGATGGTCTATATATTCTTTCACTAAAACGCGGTAATAAAATAGAAAATATAAAAATCGTTATCCAGCATTAAAGTTAGGTGACAATAAAAAATCTCAAAAGATTCTAAAAAAAGGTATGCCACTTTTTTTAGAATCTTTTTGACTTAGCTACTAAAAGTATATCGCTCGTGAGTAATTAATCCTAAATGGATTGCAGGAGTGCAAAAACATGGCTATAAACGAGCCTTTGAAATGGCAGCTACCCTCGATTATCTCTTTGCTTATGATGCAACAACTAATCTCATAGATGATTTGGATCATAAAATAGAGTTTCTTTTTGTTTTAATTTTGAGTAATTCTAAGTAGAATTTAGAATTTTTTAAATATAAAACAACACATATTACTATACACTAGAATATGTAAAACAAGTATAAATTATGAAAACTGCATCTATTTTTAAAGATATTGTATACAAAGAGAATAAACCTAATATTGATGTATTACTCGAAACTGATTTCACAAAAGAAATTAGAATTGTTTTTAAAGAAAATCAGATAATGAAAGAGCATAAAGCTCCTTTTTCTATTATAGTTTTCGTAGCTGATGGTGAGATTGATTTTAGAGTAAACAAAACAATTAAAAATCTAAAAAAAGGTGATTTAATTGCATTAAAAGCTAATGTTCCCCATGATTTAAAAGCTTTAAAAGATAGTATAGTAAAACTTACTTTATCAAAGTATGATGATAAAGCAAGAGTAGATAACGTAGTAAATTAAAAAAGAAACCTAACGAGAAGGAGTACAACTGGCAAGAGGATGATCTGATGAACAAGTACCTGATACACAATAAGGAAGTGAAAAAGGATATTGGATTCTACATTTTTTACCACCAGAATTAGAGCAACAACCAGAGAAATAATAAAAAGATCCTGTAATCTTTTTTTGTTGATCTTTCGTAAGTTTCTGGATTCCTTCTAGATTTAATATTTTTTTCATGGTTTTAAGATTTAAATTATAATGTAATATATATTAAATTTTTATTTTTTATGTTATGATAGTATTACTGGTTTATTATGAAATTAATATTGAGTGGTTGTTATTTAATGTTTTGAGTTATTGTATTTTGAATCCTTTTTGAAAACTTGTTTAGTTTTTTAGTTTAAGTAAAAAAACAGATTACTAAATTTTGATGTATTTCTTTTTATTAACTTAGTGTTTTAGTAAAGTGCAATATATGAGTATATTCCTTTATGATATCATTAGCCAACATTATGAAAATAACACACGTATTTATACTAATAAGTAGTATAGTTCTTTTAAGTAGCTGTACTAATGACGAAGCCGTTAATAATTTATCCAGCTTTTCTCTGAACTATCCTTCTAATAACGAACAGGAAATTGTTCCTGGTTTTCAGTTCCGCTGGGAAAAAAGTACTAATGCTACTAGATACGAATTGTATATTGGAAATACTTCTGAGACCAATGATATAGTTTTAACTGATATTACTGATACTTTAAAAACAGTAAATGATTTGCGATATGGCAAAACTTATTTCTGGAGAGTAGTAGCGTTGGATAATCAAGGTAATTCGCGGTCGAGCTCAACATCTACATTTGAGACAAAAAGAAATTATACTGTGATGGATGCGAGTTTTTATATCCCTCAACTAGATAGATCAAGAAAAATCTCTATATACCTACCTCCCAATTATAATAATGAATCTATAAGTTATCCGGTGTTATATATGCATGATGGGCAAGCGATTTTTGCTGCAGAAAATGATACGTTAGATGAATGGGAAGTAGATGACACTCTAGATCGACTGTATCAAGAAATTGGATTTAACCTTATTGTTGTTGGTATTGATAATAATCAACAAGGTAATGAAAGAACGAATGAGTATAGTCCTTGGATAAGTACAGGTAATATTATTCCTTCTACAGCAGGATTAGGAGGCTTGGGGGATGAATATGTAGAGTTTATTGTTAAGACCCTAAAACCTTATATTGATACTACGTATAGAACACTATCAGATAAAAAACACACAGGTATAATGGGGAGTTCAATGGGAGGATTAATTTCTTGTTATGCTGGATTGAAATATCCCGATGTTTTTGGAAAAATGGGAGTGTATTCTCCATCATTTTGGTTTTCTGAAGGAGGTGCCTATGAATTAGCAAACACGAATAGTAAACTAGTAGGAGATAGTAAATTCTATTTTTTAGCAGGAGACTCAGAAGCTACAATAATAGATTTTCCTAAGGATGTTCAAAAAATGATTGATATATTTATTAAAAATGGAATTAGCCAAGATCATATTGCCAAGAATATAGTAGTAGGTGGTACTCATGAAGTATACTTATGGAGAGATGGATTTGAAGAGACTATTAAATGGTTATTCATTGATTAAATTTTCTTTTTTAATGGATTCTCTTTTTTTGGTAGACTACAGCTATTTAAGAAATCATTTTTAAGATTTTTATCAAGGTTTTTAAATTTATTTTATTAAAAAAAAGTAGCGCTAACTTTTGATCAAAAGTACTAATTAGGCTCAGTTATTGTTATTTTACGAACCGTTCTTGTAATACTGTAAATAGAATTTCCTGTTGTTTTTTATCACTACTATTTTTATTTACAAAATTAATGTAATTGGTAGTTGCTCTTTTTAATTCTATCTGAATTTCATTTGTATTCATACAATCATCGTTGGTAAAATATAAAAGATAATATACGAGTCTTTTTAGAGTGTTTTCAGACTCTTCATACTGTTTTAACTCCTCATAAGTATTTGCTATATTATTACAAGAAATAGCATAGATCTGAATAAAAGGAATATTATCTCGGATACAATCTGCACGATTGATATTTAGTACTTCAGCTCTATATAAGGCATCTTTATAACCAAGTAATGCTTCTTTATAGTTACCCTTATTGAATAGTATATTGGATGTTGTTGTTTTTGTTTTCCAGTAATTTTCAATACGGTTTATACATAATTCACTCATTTTATTTTAGATTATGATTAGCAAAATTCCAGTTGATAATTTCCCAAAAGCTCTCGACAAATTTTGGTCGTGCATTACGATAATCGATATAATAGGCATGTTCCCATACATCGAGGGTTAGAATTGGAGTTTTATTTTGGGTTAGTGGTGTGTTTGCATTCTTCATGGGTAGGATTTCTAGTTTTCCTTCTTGATTTTGTACGAGCCATGACCAGCCAGCACCAAATAACTTAGTAGCAGTGGTAGAGAATTGTTCTTTGAAGTTTTCAAAACTTTCAAAATCTCGTTCAATAAGTTCTTTAATCTTTCCTTTTGGCGCTCTTCCTTGGTTGGGAGACAAACATTGCCAAAAGAAACTATGATTCCAATGCTGAGCTACATTATTAAAAAGAGTAACATTATTATTTTCAAAACTATATTGAATTATTTCTGGGACAGAGGCATCTACTAATGGAGTGTTTTTAATCAATTTGTTTAAATTATTTACATAAGCTACATGATGTTTTCCATAATGATAATCAAAAGCTTCTTCTGTGATGATAGGGGCTAATGATTTTTTATCATAAGGTAGGTCTGGTAATTGTAGTGTACTATTCATGTTTTAATTTTTGAAAGGATATTTTTTTGATTTTAAAATCTTTATTGCTTTTTTGATTTCTGTGATTTTTGATAATTCATAAACCCTTTTTTGATATCTTTTTGCATGAGCATGTGACTTTTAAAACTTTGGTTTAACTGCTTTTTTTCAGTTTCCAATAATTCGATAACATATTCCATATATTATTTTTTAGACAAGTAAAACTATAAAAGTTAGTCTTAACTAACAAAATGTATTACATAAATATATGTTAAATTGAAGATGTTAATAGTTTTTAAAATTTTTATTTAGAAAAATGCAATAGATTAAAAAAGTATCGTCTTTTTAATTGAAGACCATTCATAAAAGGTTTTAATGAATTTGGAATCAGAAAATAATAAAAAGCTTACCGATTTTTTTGGAAGAGAATATGAATCGCTCAGGATGTATGTGAAAACTAAAATAAGTGACACAGCTAATCGTGATGCAGAAGATATTATCCAAGATGTGGCTTTAAAATTATTTTCTGGAGCAGATCGATATGCTCCTATAAATAATGTAGCTGGTTTTGTATACAGGTCTATAAAAAATAAGATCATTGATGTGATGCGAACTACTAAAAAAACAAATTCTATAGAGGTTGATAAAGATTTATTAGAATTAGTTGAGGTATTACAACAATCGACAGATACACATACTTCAGACCAAATGATAAGAGTACTAAAAAAATCTATCGAACAGCTAAAACCAGCATATAAAGATATTATTATAGCTGTAGACTTTGAAGGATATACTTATAAAGAAATTTCTAGAGAAACAGGGATTTCCATAGGAACATTAATGTCTAGAAGACATAGAGCAATTGGAATATTATATAAAAAAATAGAAGTAGAGATTAACAAACAGAAAAACATATCATGACAAATTTTTTCACTCATAAATTTAGAAAAAAATCACCAATAGAGATTGTAGGAATAATCATTTTTGGGGCTATTTTTATAACAGGATTAGTTATTTTATTAGGTTTCGTAATTATGTGGTTATGGAACTGGCTAATGCCAGAGATTTTTGGGCTGACTACAATTACATATTGGCAAGCTATTGGGGTATTTATATTATTAAAAATACTTCTTGGAGGCTGTGGTAGTGGGGGTGGTAAAAAATCATCTAAAAACTCAAATAATGAATGTAAAAAAGGCTCAAAAACTGATTTTTCGAAATGGAAATACTATGATAAGTTTTGGAAAGAAGAAGGCGATGAATATTATAAACAATATATCGAACGGCAATCCAATAAAGAGAAAGAGGATACATCAGATTTAGATTCAGAATAGCATAAATCTTTATTATGGAGTTACTACTATTTCGAACAGATATTAAGTCAAAGAAAAAAGTTAAGTCTTTAAAATCGGTATTTAATAATCACTCAGAAATTATTAATTGGTCTGTTGATCTAGAGGATATAGACAATGTACTTAGAATTGAAGCGACAACAAATCTATCAGAGAAAGATGTTATGGATTTGGTACGGATAAAAGGCTTTTATATTCAAATAATGTTGGATTAAGTCTATTTTTTCTGCCTTAGGAGTTTTGTCTATAATCATTGTATTTTTTCTATCATGTTATCAAAATCATTTACCCATTCTGAGTGAGTTACCCAACGAAGATTTTGACCATCACCTCGTTTTCTAGGGACAATATGAAAATGTAAATGAAATACCTCTTGCTGTGCCTCTGCACCAGAGTTACTTATGATTTGTATGTTTTTGATTCCGAGTTTTTCTTCATACAGTTTGGATACTTTCTTTACCGCAGCGATAACGGCTTGTAATTCTTTTTCAGGAATATCAAAGATATTGGTGTAGTGCTTTTTGGGGATCACCAAAGTATGGTAGCGCGCAGCGGGATGAATATCTAAAAAAGCATAGACGTCTTCGTTTTCATATATTTTCCAAGAGTTGGCTTCGCCTTTTACAATTTTGCAGAAGATACAGGTGTTCATGGTTGGTGGTTTTTATAAGAGAATATTTTGTTGTACTAAAATCTATACTTAGCTTTTTATTATTTAAACTGATATTCAAAAAGTTATTTCATATTTTTTTATATCCCCAACACCTTTTTGATCTTGCTTCCTAATGAGTTTTTAGTTTCTCCTGGTTTGTCATCTTCTTCAAAGAGAATTCCTTTTACATTTAGGTGATGTCCTATTTGCTCTTTACCATAATCTTGTTCAAAACCAACAACTTGTTTACGATATTTACAGAGTTGGCAATTCATAAAAGCGGTACCTGTTTTGGCTTCTTCTAGTCTTTCATCAAAAGCTTTTAATAGTAATTCATCGGTTCCAAAAGGTGCGGTATAGATATATTCTTGATCAGAAGCAGTGTTCATATCTGTTACATGACCATATATACGCTCTAATAATACTCCTGTAAAGAAGAAGAAAGGAATAACAATAGTGCGTTTAAATCCTAATTTTTCGATCATTTGTAGTGATTCATCTACTTTAGGATATGCTGTTCCGCTATAGGCAGTAGTAGCAAATCCAAACCTCATTCCTTCCCATAACATACTGGTGAGTTTGCAGACATCACTATTAGCATCGGGATCTGTTGTACCTCTACCTATAACCACCAAACAGGTTTCTTTTCGGTCTAAAGGAGATAAGGTTTTTTCGGTTTCTTCAATTCGTTTTACGGCAAGATCTAATAAAAAGGAGCTAACTCCAATATGTTTTCCCATCGCAATCGTAAGATCTTCATGATAACTTTGTATGGTGTTTAATTCATATGGGATATCATTTTTGGCATGTGATCCTGCAAATAAGATTACTGGTAACGCATATATTTTTCGAACTCCGTTTAGGTACATGCGTTCTACAGCAGCTTCATAAGTAGGATGGTTAAATTCTAAAAAACCATAATCTACTTCGTAATCGTTTTGATATCGTTCTTTTAATATACTTACTAGCTTCTTAAAAGAAGTAATTGCTGCTTCCCTGCGACTACCATGTCCACATAATAATATTCCTACTTTCATATAATTGCCGTATTAGTTTTCAAAAATAGCTAATAATTTTATTTGAAATTAAAATAACATATAGTGGTTTTGTATGTTATAATGTTTCTAATGTGTTGTAAGTCTTCATAAAATACAAGCTTAGGCTATGTTTTATTGATATTTTTCGTTAATAACAACTTCATTTTGAAGTTTTTTACGATCCCATTTTCGCAATTCCAGTTCGGGTTGATTGTAAAACATATCAGTATACCCAAAGCATAAATAACCTATCAATTGATTTTCTGAAGGTGCGTGGAGTACTTTTTTCACTTTTTCGGGATCCAGAATGCTTACCCATCCCATTCCTATATTTAGTGATCTAGCCATAAGCCACATGTTTTGTATGGCACATACCACACTATATTTACCCATGTCAGGCATGCTTGTTTGACCTAATACGGGACCATTTTTAGGTTTATAAAACACAGCGATATTAAGAGGTGCTTCTATAATTCCTTCTAGTTTTAAGGCATTGTATTCTTTTTGTTTTTGATCTGTAAATTGTAGTGTTGCACGTTGCGTCTCTTCAGAAAATGTTTTTTTTATAGCTTGTTTTGTTTTCTGGTCTTGTATGAGTACAAATTCCCAAGGTTGAGAATAGCCAACAGAAGGAGCTGCTAATGCTGCTTTGATAAGCTTGTCAATTACTTCTCTTGGAATAGATTTTTTTAAAAAATGATTTCCACGAACATCTCTACGATGTACTAAAAGCTCTTCTAGTAGTTGTTGTTCTTGGGTGGTAAATATACGTTGTGATTGCATTATAGTTTAGCTTCTTCTAGGGTAAATGCAGCATTTACAATTGCAGCGGCAAAGTTACTCCCTCCCCGTTTTTCGGTAATCAGTGCGTATGGTACAGCTGTTATTGTTCTTAATCGTTCTTTTGATTCTATAACATTTATAAATCCTACGGGAGCACCAATTACTCCTGTTGGGGATAACGCTCCTGCATGGATTTGATCTGTTATTTCGATGAGTGCTGTCGGAGCGTTTCCTATCACAAATAATGCATTAGGATATTTTTTTGCGGCTAATCGTATTCCTGCTTGTGTACGTGTCAGTCCTTCTTTTTCGGCAAGCTGAAGTGTTTCGGTATCATTTAATAGGCATACTACCTGATTATGATATCGAGTAGTATATGCTTTTGTAATCCCTGCTTGTACCATAGTAACATCGGTAACAATGGTTCCTCCATTTTGGAGATATTGATGCCAAGTTGCAATGGCATTTTCTGAGGTTTCTAGATAGTTAATGTATTCAAAATCCCCTGAGGTATGTATACATCGTACGGCTGCCCACAGTGTATCTTTTGCTAATGTGTTTTTAGGAATAGTACTTAGGATTTCTACAAAACTTGCTTGTTGTATCTCTAGACCTGTTTCGGGTTTACGGTTTAGATACCCTCTTGGGGTGATAAGATTATTTTTATATCTAAACGTTTGACTGTTTCCTATCAATACTACACAAAACATATCAACATCATTAACATTTAAATCTCCTAGTGTAGTGATTTTTATATTTTCCTCTGTTCTGCCTAATTGCTTACAGATGGCTACGGGAGTTGTTGCAGAGCGGTACTGCAGATATATGTTTTTTAGAGTTTGAAGTTGCCAATAGCGTTTTTTGCTTTTAGGATTATAGAGTCCGGTAACAAAATCCCCCATAGCAGCAGCATGAATACGTTTTTGGATTGTGGTCCAAGGCGTCATTAGGTCAGATAATGATATACAGCAAAAGTCATGTCCTAATATTGCTCCTAATTTACTGCCTGCGGTAATAAATGCAGAAATTCCAGGTACTGTTTCTACAGGAATTTCTAACTGTTGCTCTGCTACTTTTTGATATACAATGGATGCCATCGCATAGATACTAGCATCACCAGAACCGATGACTACAACATTTTCTCCTTCTAGTGCATGTTGTATTGCTATCTCTGCTCTTTTTTCTTCTTCGCTTAGTTCTTTTCCAATACATAATGCATCAGGACTAACTAAATGGTTAATAAATTGAAAATAATAATGGTATCCAATAATTACAGTACCTTCTACAATTGCTTGTGTAGCCATTGGGGTGATATAGTCAGAATGCCCTGGGCCTAGCCCTACAACTTTGATCATTTGATCTGTTTTTTTTAGTATTTAAGAGGAATACAATTTTATATAACGAATACTTAAATTGTATTATTTCTTTATAATTAATAATGAGAAATATGGAATTTCTCTAGTGGTAAGCGTGGTTAAATCAGTTGTTATATATTCTTGATCTGTTCCTAAGCGCTCACAATAATAGCAATTCCAATCTTTTTCTAATAATTCTGATTGAAAAGTATTCCACCCTGAGCGTATTTTCATTAGAATTACAGTATCAAAGGTGTCAAAATAATGTGCTATTTCCTCTATGTTTTTTACACGAGGAATGATAGCTATCTTATCATTAAGCAAACTTAATGGGATTTGATGCTGTGCTGCTCCTAGAGAAAAAGAATTTATTCCGGGGACTAAAGAAACGGGTAATTGTAATTCCTGAAGTTGTAGGAGTAGGTAAGAGAAAGAAGCATATAGGCTAATATCTCCTTCGCATACAATAGCTATTTTTTTTCCTAAATTATAAGCTTCATTAATATCTTGTACTGTTGCGTTATAGGTTTCTGAGGCCTCTTTACGATCATTGGACATTTTTAGAAAAAAGCCTTTTAATTCTTTATTTTCTAGTCCATGATAACGCAGTATAGGGTATACAAAGCTTTTTTTTTGATCTTTGGTAATGGATCCTGGATAAAAAATAACATCAGATTCTTTTAATATCCGTAGTGCTTTTAGGGTAAGAAGTTCTGGGTCTCCAGGCCCTAATGCTATTCCATGAATTGTATACAAAATGATTATGTTGTTTTCTTTTTTCTTTTGTATAAAAATAGTTGCCACTTTTCTTCTGCTACTCCTGCTTTGTCCATTTCTGCTCTAGCCATTGTAAAGAATAGATCTGATAGCCTGTTTACATATGCGATAACATATTCTTCTACAGATTCTGGATCTTCGTGCATTAGCGTTACTAATCTGCGTTCTCCTCTTCTGATCTGTGTTCTGCATACGTGGCATAGTGCTGAGATTTCATTTCCACCAGGTAATAGAAAGTAATCCGAGGGAGAACTAATATTAGCTTCCATCTCATCCATCCATTGCTCACAGAATTCTGCTCCATCTGTTGGTCTTGGATTAGGGTTTACTTTTTTAGAATCTGATGGTCTTGCCAGATGTGACATCATGTCCATTAGATCTTTTTGAATTTTATGAAGATTTGGTTGCCACTCATGATCATTATCAAGTTTTGCTCGTAGTAATCCTATTGTAGAATTGGCTTCGTCTAAGGCACCATTGCATTCGATACGTGCAGAATCTTTATATTCTCGTTTCCCTCCGAAGACCCCTGTCATTCCTTTGTCTCCTTTGCGTGTGTATATCTTCATACAAATACGTTTTTTTTAGATTAATAATTGGAAATTATGCTTCTGATCTTACCATTAGCTTTTCTTCAAGGCTATGCTGTATGTTTTTTTCTTCGAGTAATTCTCCTATGATGACTAATCGTGTTGCTTTGATTTCGTTAGGATTCCATTTTCTGTCAAAATAATTTTCGAAACGATCTGCTACACCCTGAACAATCATACGCATGGGCTTATTAGGCACATGTATGATTCCTTTTATTCTATAGATCTGCTGTTCTGCAACGAGTATTTTTAGAGCTTTGATTAATGTTTCTGGAGTATGAGGTGCTTTTACCTCTATCACGATAGAGTTTATCGTATCATCATGATCGTGATCATGGTGGTGGTGACCCTCATGATCATGGTGATGGTTCTCATGATGTGAGTGTTTCGTATCCACATGATCTTCAGCTTTAGCATCAATTCCTAGAAGTATATCTACAGAGATATCACCTTTTACAGCAGAGATAATCTTGATTTTTTCTCCTACTCTATTTTGTATAATATCTCTTACAGTAGTGTATTCTTCTGTAGTAATAAGATCTGACTTGGTCATTAGGATTAGATCTGCACAGGATAATTGGTCTTCAAATAATTCTTCGATAGAAGATTCGTGATCTAAATTCTCATCCTCTAACCGTTGTGATTGTACTTTATCTCTATCACAGATTTCTCCTGTTGCTTGCCCTACACAATCGACTACTGTAATTACGGCATCGACAGTAATTTGTGATTTAAGATCTGGCCAGTTAAAGGCTTTTAACAATGGTTTTGGTAGTGCTAGACCAGAGGTTTCTATAATGATATGATCGATATCTTGTTTGCGCTCCATTAACTGAAGCATGGTTGGCAAAAACTCTTCTTGTACCGTACAGCATAAACAACCATTACTTAGTTCTAGGATGTTTTCTTCATCACACCCACAATCATTGCCTTTTAGGATCTCTCCATCCATTCCTAATTCTCCAAACTCATTAACGATTATTGCGAGTCGCCGCCCATTGGCATTTTTTGCAATTTGATGTATTAGAGTTGTTTTACCTGATCCTAGAAATCCTGTAATAATAGTTACTGGTATTTTGTGTGTATGTATAGCCATAAATCTGTATCCTAAAAATTCCTAACAAATCTATTTATTATTGTTTAAAGGAAAAAACAAATTGATAGATGTTTATGATCAATCATTTTTTAGGTTATGAGTTAACATAACCATGTTACATGAATTAAAAATCTAGTTAAGGGTGTTTGTTCAATAGTAAATTGTCTTTGAGGATGAAAATGATAGGTAGATTCAATTTTGGATTTATTGCTTTGTCAATATCTTATAAGTGTCTTTTAAAGGTTTTGCTGTATTAATTGTTAATATAAGTATTATTAAAAAATAGGGGTAAACACCTGTTTTTAAGATTATTAAATTTATTACCTTTAACTCTATCAAGGTTATTTTTAATTTAACATGTAATGGGGATATACGAAGAAGATATTGAAAGAGATAGAAGAGCTGACGAAGAAAGAAATCATCGAGAATATATAGAAAGGCAAAAACAAGTTATGAGGAGTCAAAGAGTTTCAAGACCTAGAAAACAATCTTATAGAAGCAAAGGGACTCGTAAAAAAAGTAAGTCTTTAGAATTGGGTAATATCATATCTATTTTTGGATGGGCGATTTTGTTTACCATTATTCTTAAAGCTTGTAATTCCTAATAAACTAAACCTTATACAAAACTATGAGACTACTTGCAGGGGCATATGATTTTCAATTCATTAAATCTAAAAACGGAACAGACTATTATACTATATATACTCCTACAGGAGTTTATAATATCATTCACCACCCTAATTCTTCTTTCGAAGTTAAACCATTTATTCCAGATGGAGAGTTTAGGCATGAGATAGCCTATAAGTTAGCTGGTGTTAGAGCGAATATTCTTGATCGTAATGATTTAAGTTTTATGGTGAATTCTTGATAATACTATTTTTCAATTAAAGAAACCCTGTATAGATATGTATTTCAGTAGGGTTTAATGTTAGAGGAATAGGTATAAGGAGTATGTTTTCTGGTAATTCAATATTTTTAATATAATAAAATGGGGAAAATAAAATATATAATCGTTTTAGTGTGTTTACTATCTTTTACCGATATATTTTCACAAAAACGAAGACCATTTAGAAATGGAGCTAGAGCAATAGTAGCTAAAGAGATACATAATAATAAGAGTTATTTTGGTGTAAAACTTAAAAACAATTGTCATAAAAAAATATCTGTTGCTATATGTTATATGAATTTAAATAATGATTGGGTTACCACTGGATGGTGGTCCTTAGATGGTTATTCCGAAATCACTACTGATGTAAAGACTAAGAATAAAAATCTATACTTTTATGCAGCGGATTCTTATGGTTATGAGTGGAATGGAGAAGGAGAGTCTGGCGCTGTTCGATTACAGGTAACACCTAATTTATTTAATGCAAAAAACAAATCTAATTTAAACAATTATTATACTGAGGTAAGCAGAGAATCGTTCTTTATGAGAACAGTATCTTCAGGTATTCATACGCAATCATTCTCTTGTAATTAAAATATAATTAGTTATAAAATATGAATTAATCAAGTTCTAAACGATAATTTTCTAAGATCATATAGCCGCTGTCATAAACCATTTTAATTGATAAGGAAAGTTTTTCTTGTCTTCTACTTTTATTCCAAAAATCTGAAAAACTCTCACCATTTTCTAAAATGATAATCCCCACTCCTGCATTTTTTCCATTACGAATTAAATCACCTTCATAGGATGTAGCTTCAATTCTTCCTCCGCCTAATTCAGTTATTTCTTTAATATATGTGATATCCCATCCCCTCTTTTTTTTGTTGTAATCTTTAATTTTTAGATCATTACTATAAATAGAGACTTCACTGTAAGGAATTAATAAACCCACGGTTTGCCACTCTGTCATTTCTCCCCATTCTTCAATGATTCTATCATATTCCATCCATTGATAAGACTTAATATTAAAAGTTCGTTGCGCAGAGGCAGACAAGGTATATAAGAAAATAAAAATGCTTAAGATTTTCATATACAATTAGTTATATTGTTTTTTAAAGATATGAAATATTTTATAGTTGTAGTAACTATAAATATCTATAACAAGTGTTACTGTTATAAGATAAATTTATTCAAAAAATATAGGGTTCTTACTCCTTAGATCAACTAGAATATTTGCATAAACACGACTTTGGGGAGTATTAAGAATCTAAAATAGTCTAGATTTTATGAGCTTAATATTAGTTTTAGTAACACCATAATTTATGGCTAGGCTTTCCCATCGGCGAAGGGCATCCTTAGTTTGCTCAATGATTTCATCAATTAGAAGGCTTTTTAGATTAGCTTCTGTACCTAGCCGAACTAAGTGGTCAATAGAAGGGGATTGTCCCTCACCCATAACCATAGTACTTTGATGTCCTCTTGGTCCAGAAGAAAAAGTTAAATCATATGCAGGAGAAAGCTTCCATTCTCCTGTATAATCCATAAGGAATGAAAAGTTTTTACTATGGTCATCACGATTATGTGACAGTACATTAAATACAGCGAGGCGATACATTTTTTCAACTTCGCGTATATCTTGTGTAAGAACACCTGTAAGTGTAATCAAATCTTCATAATCTAATGAGGGTGTTCTGAAATCTGAATGTAATAATCCACTTACTGTATGCATATGAAATCTTTGATTACCGTTTCTATCAAAACGCTGCGTGGCAAAATATCCAGCACCTTTTGAGGCTTCAAATAAATGTATCGGCATCATTTCCACGCCAGCTTCTATAGCCATTAGTCCGTACACATATTCAATTGCTCCTGCGTCTACACCGTCTGTACTATTGGCAAACTTCACTAACCAATGTTCATAATCAGTAGGGAGTTTATCCTGCCCTAAAATAACACGATCTTTAGTTTTACTAACACTAATCAAAGCTTTAGGACGTGCACCTGCGGAAGATCCATTTAATCCAATAAGCTCTTGCAAGACCTCGTTTGCTTCTCCATCTAACACATCTTGTGTCTGTTTAGAAAGTATATCCAAGTTAATTTCATATTCTTGTGAACTTGTATTACTATAATCTGGCTCATAAACGAGTGCTCCTAATCCACTTACACCAATCTTTGCCAAACGATCTAAAGGAGAGAAATCTTCTGGTAGCATGTTTTGGCTTCTTACATATCTATCAAAAAGTAATCTCCCCCAACCATCAGGAAGGCTATCATTAAAAACACCTGACAATCCTTCAAAAGGCTGGTATTCAAAAACTTGTAACCCTGTAGCTAAAGGGAGTTTTATTGGTGATATTTCCAGTTTTTTTTGGATAAAGCTCGTATTATACTCAAAATATATGCGATGGTCACGAATTGCTAAACGTCCAACAGGGATAATTTCTCCATTAAAATCTATCCCAACCTTTAATTCATTTATAGAAATATAATTACTCATTTACGCCACCCTCTTTTAGGTTTTTTATCATCTTTATTTTTCAATACATCATCTATGGATGAAAAATTATTCTCCAAAGGCTTAGTCGCTTCAATAAGTTTTTCGATACATCCCAGTGCCATTGCTAACTTAAAAAAAGATTCGAGTGAAAGCACTCCTTTTTGTTCAAATTTACGTAATGAAGATAGGCTTACTCCCGAACGTTCAGACAACCCTGCTTGTGTAAGTCCTTTTTCTAGACGTAATGCTCTCATATTTTGTGCTATTTTCTTTTGAGCTTTCGCTGATGTAATAAGTGATATCATAATGGTAATTAAATGTAAATATAACAAACAATTACCACTATAATGTTATTTATTTAAGTATTTAAATTTCAAATTCAAGAAAATATTGGTTTAAAAAACATATAAAATCTGACTTTCCAAAAGCGATTCATAAGGTTTTTAAAAACTAAAATGAACTGATGGATATTACATCTAAAAGGATCCATAATCACAACAATTGGTCTTAATCCCATAAAGATATGGCTACTACACAAAACTATTTTGCTGGTTTTGATAGTGAAACTAAAAAGGAGTTTGCAGAAGGCTTGATGGATTTTGATTAATGTTGTATTTTTCAATTACACACTTTGTGTCTTAGTGCCTAGATATTTGAAACCAGCTATACATTATTGTCTAAAAGTTAAAATGATTCCAATATAAAAAATTCTTTTTCGTTTTTTTCTTATATTTTTTAATCATCACTTACATATCTGCCATATATCCTACACCACATACTAAAGCTGCAAACTCAATACCCAAAAGAATTCCTAATGTGATAGTTTCTCCTCCAGACACCATTTCAAGTTGTTCATCTATTAATTGTAAATTTTTAAAATCTAACTTTTTAGGTAAATTTAGTGATATATGTGGCACACGTTTGCTTTTCAATAATTATATTTTTTCCTTCTAGCATAGACATATCTATCTATAAGGTCCCTTTAAAGTTTCTAATGGGAATTATATTTACTGTTGTTTAAACGTTAGATATAGAATTTCTAATCATAGTTTCTTCTCCTCCCCAAAAACCAGCAGGACATCTGGCATTATATGCTTTTTGTTTTGCGCTAAGTCTACATCCACAGCCTTTTATAAAGCCTTCTTTATGAAAATATTTGAGCTCTTTTGTTTTCGGATTGATCCACTTTTTTGAGTCACAAACATTCTGAGTCTTTACAGGACATTGATTACAAATATTCTCCCTATAAGAATAAATTATTTTTTTTTCATCTGAGGTTAAACTAAATGCTTCTTTCAATTCATTCAGATGACCACTAACTATTTGATTTCTATTTTTGTAAAAATTTTGAATATTCATACTTTATTTTTCCGTTTACCAATAAAAGAGATTATAACTCCTATTATAGCTAAAACCCCAGCTAAATAATATAACCAATCAAATTTATACTTTGAAAAGAAAATTAATAACAGAATAGCTCCTGAAGCCATTAATAAGTTAAATCCAATAGTTGAGAATTTGTTCTTTTTCATTTTAATTTTTTTTTAATGACTTACTATTTATTTTCAAATATATTGAATATAAATAGTAAGTCATGATTTTATATTTACTCTGTTGCTACCCATCCTATCACGGCAGAAGCGACAAAAATGATTCCGAGACAAACTCCTCCACACACTACTCCTCCTGAAACCAATTTTAATTCCTTATCAGTCAACTCAACGTCTAATTCTTCATTTGCTGGAATGTTTAAATAAATGACAGAAGAATCTGTTTGATCTTCAACGACTATTTTATTTTTCCATTCAGGTAATACGACTTTTTCGCATTTTTCTTCTTCTAAAACCTTTTTAGGATCTTCAATAAATTCAGACTTAAATTCTTCATTTTTCCAACATTTTTGGAAAATACTACTTAAAATTTCCTTATTCTCTTTTCTTTGTTCTAAAGTAACTCTCATAACTAATGTTTCTAAAATATATCATATTTATTGTTAATTTTTTTGAGGGCTGCACCTAGAGCTAATCCTGCTATAATTGCCGGGAATATACCTCCAGCAACCATTTCTAACTGCTCATCTGTTAATTCAAGTTCATCTATTTCATATTTCCTAGGAATATTTAAATAAACCACGTTAGAATCTGTTTGATCTTCTACTACAATTTTTATATTTTCAGGTAGATTTATTTTTTCACCTGTTATTTTTTCAATTGCTAATTCTGGTAAAGAAATTAATTCTTGTTTAAAAGTTTTATCTTCCCAGGCTTTTGTAATGATTTGTTGCAAAAACTGGTTTGCTTCTTTTTGTTTTTCTGTAAAATTCATTGTTTTTAATTATTATGATTGATGAAATAATTTGTTTTTAATTTTAAGCTTTTCGATCATCACCTGTGGTAACTTGTCTTTTTCGCATAGCAGGCTCATAAACAGCACAAAAATCATCAATAGAACAAAGTATTTCAGTAATTTTATCTTTAGAAATCATAAGCAGAATAATTTTAGTTAATTGGAATTCAGCACTTTAATCTACTAAGTATTCTGCTTTTTCTATACTATAAAATCTGTTTTCTTACGTCGAACTCAGGTTAGTATTATTATCTCTCACGGTTTTCATAAAGAAATTACCATTCAAGATTTTCCTATTCGGGGCAAGAAGGTTTATCTTCATATTAAACGTCGTCGTTGGTTAGATAAAAGCACTAAGGAAATAGCTCCAAGAAATTTGGATTTAGTAGCACAGGGAACTCGTATGACAGTAGAGTTCGCTACTTTTTTAAAAGTACTTAATCAGTACTAAATCTAACGACTGTCATACTATCGGTGGTTTTTATGGTGTTAATGGTAAAAAATTACAACGTCAGTTTCGAGACTATCTGAGTGAATTTAAAGATTGGAAAGATAAGCCACACACTAAAGAGTGGCTTATCTTCCCTGAGAATATGGAGAAGTATTTATCCATTGATGAAACCGCACTCTCCAAAGGAGGGTTCTACACTATTATTACCAATAAAAGTGCTAAAGGCAAGAAAGGAGCTATCGTTGCTATACTCTCAGAGACCAAGGCTGAACCTATCATAGCACAATTGATTAAGATCCCAAAATCACTTAGGGATAAGGTCAAAGAGATTACTTTAGATATACCACATTCGATGAAGATTATTGTAAAAAAATGTTTCCCTAAAGCTACCCAAGTTACCGATCGCTTCTATGTACAAAAACTAGCTCTAGAAGCTTTGCAGGATATCAGGGTTAAACATCGTTGGGAAGCTATAGACCAATAAAATGAACAGATCAAGTAAGCTAAAGGCAAACAAAAAGACTATAGTACAGAAACCTTTAGCAATGGGGATAGCAGAAAACAACTCTTAGCCAGAAGTAGATACCTACTCTATAAAGCACCTAATAATTGGAATCAAAATCAATACCTAAGATCTAAAATATTATTTGACCAATATCCAGACATTAAAAAAGCATACAACCTAGTACAAGGGCTAAGAAATATATTTAATACTGTTACTTCTATACAAACTCCATATAATAAACTAGCACACTGGTATAAAGATGTTGAGCAAACAGGATTTAGAGCATTCAATACCATCGCAAATATGATAACAATCAATTATAGGTCTATCTTAAATTATTTTATAAAACGAAGTAATAAATGCATCAGCAGAATCTTTTAATGCAAAGATAAAAGCATTTAGAGCACAATTCAGAGGAGTCAAAATGCAGAATTCTTCTTATTTAGATTAATCAGAATATTTGCATAAACACATCAATTGGTCTTGATCCCCGTTTACCCCTATGTTTAACCTCAGTGCATAAAAAAGCCTCTACATTTCTGTAAAGGCTAGTGTTTAAAGGTGGTCCCACTTGGGCTCGAACCAAGGACCCCCTGATTATGAGTCAGGTGCTCTAACCAGCTGAGCTATGGGACCTAAAACGGAGGGCAAATTTAAACATTAGATACATACACGCCAAACATTTTTACTATAATTTTAAGAATTTAATGTTCTTTATAACTGTCAAAACTTTAAAACCCTCTTTACTAAAGGATTCTAAAAATGTTAATGTCGTATTTATTTTTATGAACGACCCTACTCCAAAGGTTTTTCCTGACATAATTCTATTAAAACCCCATTGGTACTTTTAGGATGTAGAAAAGCTACTAGTTTATTATCAGCCCCAGATTTAGGGATTTTATTGATTAATTGAAAGCCTTCTTTCTCGAGTCGATCCAATTCTAGTTGAATATCATCTACATCAAAAGCAATATGATGAATGCCTTCTCCTTTTTTAGTAATAAATTTTCCAATCGGGCCATTCTCATCGGTACTAGCTAATAATTCTATTTTATGATCTCCTACTTTAAAAAAAGAAGTGATGACAGCTTCACTTTCTACAACTTCTTGTTTATATGGAGGTACCCCCAAAAGCTTTTCATATAAGGCATTTGCCTGATCGATATCTTTGACAGCAATGCCAAGATGTTCTATTTTATTGATATGATTCATAATATACTTTTATCACTATGTGGCAAAAATACATATAAATTGTACTTTTGCAGCTATGGAAACAAACAGACAGAAAAAAATTGCAGGAGTATTACAACGCGATGTTGCGGATGTGATACAAATAGCATTACGTGAAGCAGGAGTACAGGGGATCTTGGTTTCTGTAACCAAAGTAAGTGTCACTACAGATCTCTCTATTGCCAAGGTATATATGAGTGTGTTCCCACATCAAGAAGGCGAAAGGGTTTTGAAAGAGGTAAATGAAGTGAAATCACAAATTAAGCATCAGGTAGCGCAACGTACCAAAAACCAATTACGTCGTATGCCCGAACTGTCTTATTTTGTTGATGACTCTCTAGAATATATCTCTACTATAGAGGAAGCTGTAAAAGGTAAGGATAATCCTATTCTTGATCCAGAACTTCTAGATAAGCGAAAGAAAAAATAATGTAGAGATATTAAGAGTTGTTGCGTTCTTAATTTTTATTTAAGAATAGAAAATTCTTAAAATGTAAAAGAAATACTATTCCATTTCTTTTATCTTTATTTTAAAAATGAATAACCTTGGATAAGCTTACGAAAAAGTATTTTGATTTTGAGGTGAATCTTAGGAAATTGAACCCTTCAATAAAGGATTAAAGTTTTATATATTAAGTACGTATTATAAAGATTTGAATTTTTCATACTACATCGCAAAGCGATATTTATTTTCTCCAGGGAGTAGTAATGCTATTAATATCATTACAATTATTGCCGCAGCAGGAGTTGTAATAGGAGCAATGGCATTATTTCTAGTGCTAACTGGGTTTGCGGGACTTAAAGGATTTAGTCTTCAGTTTTCTACATATTTTGATCCTGATTTAAAGGTGTTTCCAACAACTGGTAAAACATTTACATTTACAGATTCTCAAAAAGCTAAATTGACAAAGTTAGAAGGGATTGCTAATTTTTCTGAAATTGTAGAAGAACGTGTTTTCTTAGAATTTAGAAGAAAACAAAAGATCTCATATATTAAAGGAGTGGATGCAAACTATCATAAGGTTATACATACAGATAGTATTATGGTGTATGGGGAATGGTTGACGAACAATGATTTTCAGATAGTTGCGGGGAATGGTGTTAGTAGAGAACTTAGTATGTCTGTAGAGCAAACATATACTAATCTATTGAGTATATATGTTCCGAGACCAGGTAAAGGTATTCCTAATGATCCTTCAAAAGCATTTAGATCAGAGAAAGCAGTAAATATTGGTATTTATAGTGTAAATGAAGAGCTTGATAAAAAGTATATTTTTGCAACTACGGGATTGGTACGCAAGTTACTAGATCTACCAGAAGATAAAGTAACACATGTAGAACTTAAGTTATCAGAGCAAGCTGATGAAAATCAGGTAAAAGAGGCAGTACAATCTATTTTTGATCATAATGTGATTATAAAAAATAGAATACAGCTAAATGATACGTTATATAAAATGTTGAATACCGAAAACTTAGCGTCTTACCTAGTGATTACGTTGATTGCTATTATTGCACTGTTTAATGTTGCAGGAGCTATTATAATGATGATTATTGATAAGAAAAGTAACATAAAAACACTCTATAGTGTAGGGGCTTCTTTATCTAATATTAGAAAGATATTCTTGTTCCAAGGTTCATTAATGACCGTTTTAGGAACTTTACTAGGTTTATTCTTAGGAGTTGTCTTAATTGTATTACAACAACAATTTGGATTATTAATGATTACGGCATCATTACCTTATCCGACCCGAATTACAGCCATGAGTTTTGTGGTTGTTTTTTTTACAATTACTATTATCGGTTTTATTGCTTCTTTGTTAGCATCTAGTAGAATTAATCAAAAACTAGTTGATTAATAATCTACATTATTTATATATTAAAGATATGGGTGTTCGGGCAGGCTATCCGTTTTTACTCCTCGATAAGTTGATCCCTTGGCAAGCTCAGGACGACAACTTTTCTGTGGGGTAACCACTACTATCCCTAACACAATACCCTGCTTTTTTTAAGAAAATTATACAAACTCGAACCCAGAAAACTTTTTTTGGACTTCATCAAAAGTAGCAAATACATCTTCAGGATGATCACTAGTAACCATTTTGGTTCGATATTCTTTAAAATGAGGAATCCCTTTAAAATAATTAGTATAATGCCTTCGAGTTTCAAAAACACCTAATTTTTCACCTTTCCAATCAATAGCCATTTGTAAGTGTCTGCGTGCTGCGGATACACGTTCCTCTATTGTAGGAGGAGAAAGGTGTTCACCTGTCTTAAAGTAGTGTTTTACTTCTGCAAAAAACCAAGGATATCCAATACTAGCTCTACCGATCATAGCACCATCAAGTCCGTATTGATCTCTCATTTCCATAGCGCGCTCTGGAGTGTCTACATCACCATTGCCAAATACAGGAATATGCATTCTGGAATTATTTTTTACTTCGGCAATAGGTTTCCAATCGGCATTACCTTTATACATCTGTGCTCTGGTACGACCATGGATAGCAATTGCTTTAGCTCCAACATCCTGTAATCGCTCTGCAACTTCTACAATTTTGATCGAATTATGATCCCATCCTAATCTAGTTTTTACCGTAATTGGGAGTGAGGTATGCTTTACCATAGCTTCAGTAAGCGAAACCATAAGATCAATATCTTTAAGAATTCCTGCTCCAGCACCTTTACTAACTACTTTTTTTACAGGGCATCCAAAATTAATATCTATGATATCAGGTTTTGATGCCTCTACAATCGCTACTGATTTTAGCATCGAATCTAGGTTAGCTCCAAAAATCTGAATTCCTACAGGGCGTTCTTTTTCATAAATATCAAGCTTCATAACACTTTTGTCAGCATCACGGATTAATCCCTCACTAGAGATAAATTCTGTATATACTACATCAGCTCCCTGTTCTTTACATAATGCTCTAAAAGGGGGATCACTTACATCTTCCATTGGAGCTAATAATAATGGAAAATCTCCTACATCTATGTTTCCTATCTTGGCCACGGCGCTTATNTTCTAATAGATTGATACATTAAATAACACTAATAAACATAAATCGCTAATAATCATTGCCCTTATTGATTTTTCCTTGTTTGAAAGTGTTGCTTAAAATCATTTAAAACCTTTAAATAGTTTAACCTATGTTTAACCATATTGATTATATTTGTCTTGAATTCAAATACTTACAACATGGCTTCAGTTAAAATTTTATTGTATAAGAATAAACAAAATTCTAAAGGAAAATATCCAATAGTTTTACGAATTACAAAAGACCGTATTCCGAAGTATAAGTTTTTGGAATACATTGATCTTAAAGACTGGAATGAAGAGAAAACAGAAGTAAGACAATCCCATCACAGTTACAAGCTGTTGAATAACCTTATTGATAACGAATATGTCCGTGCAAAGAACTTAATCCTTGACTTCGAGGCTAAAGATAAAAAGTTTACTGCCAACCAACTAATGACAATTTTAAAAGGCAATCGAGATTCTATGACCTTCTCGAAATTGAGTAAAGAATATCTTAAAGAAAAGAAATCATCTAATAAAAGAGGGTATTCTTCCTGTGTCAGTCGGGTAGAAAAGTTTAAAGAATTCCTCAAAGGAGATGATATTCATTTTGAGAATATCACAGAATCCTTGATC
>NZ_AVQK01000018.1 GCF_001401755.1 Aquimarina longa SW024 | reverse complement strand
CGGCATCTGCCGGTAGTGTTACAGTGACATCTACAGGACCAGTAGCTTCACTAGTACTGATGACCCCATCGTTATTGGTATCTTCAGTAATGACTACTGTTGGTGCAGATGGAGCAGAGGTATTTATAGTTGCTGTATCATTAGCTGATGTTCCTTGATTCCCTGCTTGATCTGTTACAAATGCAGTTGCAGTAATCGTTCCGTTATCTCCAGGATTCGGGAAGTTTACAGCAATGTTTCCATTGGTAATATCAGTAGCGGTTAGGGTTACATTTTGAGTGTTTCCGTTTCCATCTGTTATGGTTACGATATCTCCTGCAACGGCATCTGCCGGTAGTGTTACAGCTACATCTACAGGACCAGTAGCTTCACTAGCACTGATGACCCCATCGTTATTGGTATCTTCAGTAATGACTACTGTTGGTGCAGATGGAGCAGAGGTATTTATAGTTGCTGTATCATTAGCAGATGTTCCTTGATTCCCTGCTTGATCTGTTACAAATGCAGTTGCAGTAATCGTTCCGTTATCTCCAGGATTCGGGAAGTTTACAGCAATGTTTCCATTGGTAATATCGGTAGCGGTTAGGGTTACATTTTGAGTATTTCCGTTTCCATCTGTTATGGTTACAGTATCTCCTGCAATAGCATCTGCCGGTAGTGTTACAGTGACATCTACAGGACCAGTAGCTTCACTAGTACTGATGACCCCATCGTTATTGGTATCTTCAGTAATGACTACTGTTGGAGCAGATGGAGCAGAGGTATTTATAGTTGCTGTATCATTAGCTGATGTTCCTTGATTCCCTGCTTGATCTGTTACAAATGCAGTTGCGGTAATCGTTCCGTTATCTCCAGGATTCGGGAAGTTTACAGCAATGTTTCCATTGGTAATATCGGTAGCGGTTAGGGTTACATTTTGAGTATTTCCGTTTCCATCTGTTATGGTTACGGTATCTCCTGCAACGGCATCTGCCGGTAGTGTTACGGTGACATCTACAGGACCAGTAGCTTCACTAGCACTGATGACCCCATCGTTATTGGTATCTTCAGTAATGACTACTGTTGGTGCAGATGGAGCAGAGGTATTTATAGTTGCTGTATCATTAGCTGATGTTCCTTGATTCCCTGCTTGATCTGTTACAAATGCAGTTGCAGTAATCGTTCCGTTATCTCCAGGATTCGGGAAGTTTACAGCAATGTTTCCATTGGTAATATCAGTAGCGGTTAGGGTTACATTTTGAGTGTTTCCGTTTCCATCTGTTATGGTTACGATATCTCCTGCAACGGCATCTGCCGGTAGTGTTACAGTGACATCAACGTTTCCGCTCAATTCACTAGCACTGATGACCCCATCATTATTGGTATCTTCAGTAATGACTACTGTTGGTGCAGATGGAGCAGAGGTGTCTAAAGAGTATATCTGTGTATCAGTATCAGTGCTTGAAAATCCTCCACCATTGGTTGTGGTAACACTTCCTTCTACTGTAAGGTCAGGATCATTTTCTAAATCTGAACCAGAGACAGAAATATTAAATATCCCTGAAGAATTTACAGGTCCTGTGTATGACGTGCCATTAATTGTTAATGTAACAATATCTCCGTTATTGAAATCCCCTGTAACAACACCTGTAACATTTACATTTGCAGAAGCTTCGACAGTATTTACAACATTATCAGTTGTTATATCATTTATTGTTAGGATTGGTACGGCATCAGAAATGTCGCAAATTCCATCACCATCACTATCTGTGCCATCATTTGCAGGATCTCCTCCTGAATTATTAGCTCCACTATTGGTACAATCATCACAGCCATCTCCATCAGTATCTCTACAGCTATTTGGGTTTAAAGGAGCATTATCTCCGGTATCTATAACACCATCATTGTCATCATCAGGATCTGTTACATCAGGATCACCATCATTATCAGTATCAACTTGTACAGTAATATTTACTGTTGCATCATCACAAACAATAGGAGTAACTCCTGCATTACATACTTGGTAATTTATAGCCACAATATTTCCTTCCTCACCTGGGGCAGGAGTATATTCCATAACTCCTGTAGTTCCATTAAAACTTACTGTTCCTGTAGCAGTTCCTGAATTTAAATTTGTAATTGTTGTATTAGCACTTGGAATAAAATCATCGTTAGTAAGTATATTAATTGTTCCTGTGGTACCTTCTACGATGTCTATTGAGTCATTTAATGCTGTTGGAGTTACGTCATTAGGATCTGTTACATCGGGGTTTCCATCATTGTCATCATCTGGGTCACAACCATTAAGGTTAGCATCATTATCGGTATTGGGACCTACCTCAAGAAAATCTACTGTAGAATTACTATCGGTATCTTCGGGACTTGTGTAGGGAGCTCCAATAACTCTACCATCTGCAGTAGTTGAAGGAGGGTTTCCTGTTCCGTAATATCCATTTCCATCTGTATCAGCTGTTTCTAAGTTGTAAGCTTCATTTGCATCAGGACAATTATCGCCATCAGAATCACTATCTAAATGATTGGCAATCCCATCACCATCGGCATCAAATGCAGCCTCTACAGCATTGTCGGTATCTCCAATACTATTGTCATTATCATTGTTATCTAAATATAAAGGAACATTATCTCCATCGTTATCAGTATCAGGATCTACTCCTCCTGATTCTACAGTGTCCAAAATACCATCATTGTCATCATCTATATCATTTACAGCATCAAATTTACCATCTCCATCGGTATCATAAGCTGCACGAAATACTTTTATAAATACACCAGAATCCCATTGTGAATCTCCAACATCTGCCATTGCCATTTTCATAGTATAGGTTACACCAGAAGTAAGAGGTAAAGTAGCAAAAAGTTTTACACTAATACCATCATATTCTATAAAAACAGAGCCTGCGGAACCATCATTGTTATCGATGTGCAATGTTGATTGAGAAAAATCACAACTAGTTCCATCTGCATTAGAACCCGATGTTCCATTATTAATAGTGTTAACTGATACTACAGCATTATTAGGTAATAATGCTATGTTTTGTGTTGCAGGTAAGTCTCCACCTGATACAAAAAAACCAAAGGCATCATTAAACCTAGAGCAAACATATTCGGGGTATTCATCTGATGCAAATTGATATTCTATCACTACACCATCTCCATCTGTTGTAAACTCAAATTGATAGGCTGCCGTATCAAAATCGGCAGTACTATCTATTAAGTTAAGGTCAGGATCTGGACCTTCATCTACTTGATTAATTGTTGTATTAGTTTCGTTGTTGGATGTAAAAGCTGTTGTAACATTTCCTGTGGTAAGAATAATTCCACTTTCTAATTGTAAGTTGGCACCAGTTACTCCATTTTCAAAAGTTCCGAATTGATCATTTGCACCATATAAGATTTGCTGGTTAGATACAGAAACACCTATTCCTAAAATTTGGTTACGAAGATCATTCGCATCAGCAGAATTGTTTGTGACAGTCGCTTGGCTATAAGAGATTCCGTGATAAAATAAATAAATTACAAAAAAAAGTAACTTATTCCTGTATGACTTTAAAAGTGTTGGGGTTATCATAAGGCGTGGGGGTTATGTAAGACTTAGTGTTTCTCTATATTAAAGTGTAAATATATTTAATTAACATGTATTTAACAGTTATTTTGTATTAAATATACACAATAATCAGATTAAATGCATTTTTTAACGATTAAAAACACATTTATATTAATTAAAATACTTTTTATCTTGTAAGAAACAAAAAAACCGTAATTATTTTCTAATGAAAATATTACGGTTTTTAAAGGTGGTGCCTCCAGGAATCGAACCAGGGACACAAGGATTTTCAGTCCTTTGCTCTACCAACTGAGCTAAGGCACCTTGTTGTAAGCGGATGCAAATATATAAACCTTTTTTGAATACACAAAATAAAAAATAAAAAAAATCATTTTGTATTTTTACAAAATACAAATAAGATATGAACCTTGTTATTGATGTCGGGAATACATATACGAAACTTGGAGTTTTTGAATTCTCAAAAATTATTTATAAGAATAGTATAAAACAATATGAATTTAAAGAGGCAATACAACTAATTAAAGAAGAATATCCTTTGATTACTAATGCTGTAATTTCTTCTGTGTCTAATCTGAATAATGATCAGATAGGATATGTTAAAACTCTTTTTGAAACACTTGTAGTAAATTTTTTAGTTAAAATGCCATTTAAGAATATGTATGAAACACCAACTACGCTTGGAATCGATAGATTAGGGCTAGTTGCAGCTGCTGTAGGTCAATATCCAAATAAAAATGTATTGGTTATAGATGCAGGTACGTGTGTGACATATGATTTTAAAAATCAAAAAGAGGAATATCTTGGAGGGGCAATATCACCAGGGATAAGACTACGATATGAAAGTCTTAATAATTATACAGCAAAATTACCTTTATTAGAAATAGAGGATCCAGAAAATTATATAGGAAAAAGTACAGAGCAAGCAATACATTCAGGAATAATTTTTGGTATTTTATATGAAATTGACGGTGTAATTGACCAATATTGCAACATTTATCCTGATTTAACAGTTATTTTAACCGGAGGAGATGCACATTTTTTGTCTAAAAGATTAAAAAATAGCATATTTGCCACTTCTAATTTTTTGTTGGAAGGATTAAACTACATTTTAGCTTTTAATAATAATAAATGATAAAGAAGATTTTAGTGATTATATTGGCACATGTTGCCATAACATCTTACGCTCAGGAAGGTACTTCTTCTCCATATTCTTTTTATGGAATAGGGATACCTAAGTTCAAGGGAACAGTAGAAAACAGGTCGATGGGGGGATTGAGTGTACTTGGAGATAGTATTCATTTAAATCTTCAGAATCCAGCATCTTATGGAGATTTAAAATTGACAACATATGCAGTAGGAACATCATACCGCAGTTTTAAGATAAGTAATGCCAATAAGTCATCTTCTGGTGATAATGCATCTTTGGATTACTTAGCAATAGGTATTCCTGCAGGAAAATTTGCTTTTGCTTTTGGGATTGCACCTCTTACCTCTGTAGGGTATAAACTTAATGCTATTGAGAGCGATAATAGAGAATCTCAATTTATAGGAAAAGGAGGATTGAATAAAGTTTTTTTAGCTACAGGAGCTAAGATTTATAAGGGTTTAAGTATAGGTTTAGATTTAAATTATAACTTTGGGAGTATTGAGAACAAAGCAATATTAAAAAGACCAAGCCTTCAGTTTGATACAAGAGAAATAACGAATTCAGATTTGTCATCTTTTACAATGTCTTTTGGATTAATGTATAAAACCATGATAACCGAAAAATTAGAATTAGTTGCATCTGCAGTATCTACTCCCTCTTTTAAATTAAAATCAAATGGAACCAGAGAATTTGCTACCATAGTAATTTCTAATAGCGGTCGAGAGAATGTGGTAGGAAGAAAAGAAATTAAAATAGATGATCAAGGAATAAAATTACCATCAGAGTTTAAATTTGGAGGAGGAATTGGTCAACCTAGAAAATGGTTTATGGGAGCAGAGTATGCGCATATGAATGCTGAAAACTTTACTAATGTATTACCAGGGCAGACTGATGCTGTATATAAAAATGCATCGAAGTATAAGGTAGGAGGATATTATATCCCAAGGTATAATTCATTAACAAGCTATTTAAGTAGGGTGGTATACCGTGCTGGATTTCGTTATGAAGAAACAGGATTGACTATAAAAGGAAACTCTATTGACGAGTTTGGCATGTCTTTTGGAGTAGGCTTACCAGTTGGAAGATTATTCTCTAATGTTAATATCGGTTTTGAGTATGGTCAGCGGGGAACGACGGATATGGGATTAGTTAAAGAAGAGTTCTTTAATGTTTCTTTAAGTTTGTCAATGAATGACAAATGGTTTAGACAACTAAAATTTAATTAAATACAAATAATTACTACAGTTATGAATACTAAAGTTTTATTTACGATAGCAACAGGGTTAGTTTTAAGTACTGGAAATTTAAGTGCTCAGGCTACAGATTGTGCTACTACGGCTTCTATAGCCTATGAGCATGCTAAAGTAAAAAATTATGACTCTGCAGAAGAGCCATTATGGAAAGTGAGAAAAGAATGTCCTACATATAGTGTTGCTACATATCAATTTGGACAAAAACTATTAGAAGCAAAGTATAAAAAAGCTCCTGCTGCAGAAAAAACAGCTCTTGCAAAAGAAATAATTGCTTTATGGAAAGAGCGCCTACAATATTTTCCTGCAAAAACTAAAATTGGGGATATGTATTCCCATATAGGTCAGTTGATGTATGATAATAAAATGGGAACTAAAGATAGTCAGTTTGCAGAATTTAATAAAGCATACACAAAAGATAAAGATAACTTTAAGCGACCTAAAAAACTATATACGTATTTTTCTCTTTTTGTAGATCTTCATGGTGAAGGGAAAAAAGAACTTCAAGAAGTTTTTGACTTATATGATGATATCACGGAAAAAATCGAAGATGAAGAAAGTAGGTTAGCAAAAATAATTGCAGGATATACAGAAAAAGAAGAAGCTGGAACGACATTATCATCAAAAGAAAAAAGAAAACTGAAAAATGCAGGAATCAATTTGACTGCTTTTAGTAAAGTAAAAGCTGGAATCAACCAGAAACTAGGAGAATTGGCAGATTGTAAAAATCTTATTCCTTTATATAACGGCCAGTTTGAAGCTAAAAAATCAGATGCTAATTGGTTAAAAAGTGCTGCAGGGAGAATTTCTTCAAAAGATTGTACAGATGATCCATTGTTCTTTAAACTTGTAGAGGCATTACATAAAGTAGAACCTTCTTCAAAGTCAGCTTATTACTTAGGAATCTTAGCTTTAAAAGATAAAAAGACTTCAGTAGCATTAAAGTATTTTAATCAGTCTGCAGAATTAGAAACTAAAGCTAGTGATAAAGCTAAAGTATATTTTAAGATAGGAGAAGTAATGAAGAAACAAGGAAGTTATGGAAAAGCAAGATCATATTATAAAAAGACACTTGCTCAGAAACCTTCTATGGGAGTTTGTTACCTTAGAATAGCAAGCATGATAGCAAGTAGTGCGAATAACTGCGGAGCTGATGTATTTAGTAAAAGAGCTGTATATTGGTTAGCAGAAAATTATGCTCGAAAAGCAGGGAAAGTAGATCCAAGTTTAAGGTCTACTGCAGCTAAAACGGCCGCTAGTTATAAAGGTAGAGCTCCTTCAAAAACAGATATATTTAATAATCCAGGGATAAAATCTGTAAACGTTGGATGTTGGATAGGAGAAACCGTTAGAGTTCCAAAATTATAATGCGGAATAAAAATAAATATATACTAACAAACATTGTCATAGCATTTGCTGTGACAATGTTTTTTTCATGCCAATCAATACAAAAGAATACTAAAAAAGGGCTTGTTGATAAAAGTATGCCTATTGCAGAAGCTTTTAATGTAAATCTAAAATATACAGATTCTGGAAAGCTTACGGCAATCCTCAAGACTTCAAGAATATTAGACTATTCTAATGAATCTTTTGCGTATCATGAGTTTCCAGAAGGTATTGTTTTGGATATTATTGATAAAGAAGGTAAAATAAGTGTAGTTACATCAGATTATGCTATTTCTTACCAAGAAACAGGTTTGATTGATATGAGAGGTAATGTGGATATACAAACAGCAGACAGTACTCATATACAAGCAAAGCAATTGTATTGGGATCATAAAATTAATTGGGTTTTTACAGATCAAGATTATAAAAGTTATTTACCAGATGGTTCAATTAATGAAGCAGATGGTTTTGATGCTAATCAAGATTTGACTATCTTCAATTCAAGAATTAATGACGGAGTAATGTTTATAAAAGAATAATCCACGATAGTATGTTATGATGAAAGTATTTAGATTTTTTGAATATGCCTATTTAGCTATAATGTGTTTTTTTATATATCAGGCATACATAGAGTGGAATCAAGAAGGAGGGAAGAGTATCCTCTATCTTTTTTTTGCGGGAGCTGCAATTTTTATGTTTTTCTTTAAAAGAAATTTCCGAAAACGTTTTGATGCCAATAAGAAAGACTAATTAATGGAATTGCATATCACTGTTATTGTATTTTCTCTAATTCTTTCGGCTTTTTTTTCTGGAATGGAAATAGCCTATGTCTCTTCTAATAAAATTCATATAGAGATAGAAAAAAAACAAGGAGGCTTTATCTCTAACATTCTTGCTCGTTTAACAAAAAAACCTTCTAAGTTTATCGCTACAATGTTAGTTGGTAATAATATATCCCTAGTAGTGTATGGGTTTTATATGGGAGAAGTATTGATGAGGATTATCGAAGGGTATTTTCCTGAAATGGTAGGTAGTGTTAATTTGTTATTGCAAACAATTATTTCTACTTTAATCATCTTAATTACTGCAGAATTTTTACCTAAAGTCTTTTTTCAAATATATTCGAATACACTGCTTAAAGCATTTTCATTTCCTGCTTATGTTTTTTATCTTTTTTTCTCCCCTATATCCTCATTTGTAATTTGGGTTTCAGATTTTGTATTAAAAACATTTTTAAAAACTGATGGAGATAAAGTTCAGTTAGCTTTTAGTAAAACAGAATTGGGAGATTATATAAATGAACAAATGGAAACCGTAGAAGAAGATGATGAAATTGATAGTGAAATTCAGATTTTTCAGAATGCTTTAGATTTTTCGGATGTAAAGTCACGAGAAGTGATGATTCCAAGGACAGAAATAGTAGCTATAGAGAAATTACAATCTATAGAAGAGGTAAGTAAGTTGTTTATAGATACCGGGTTGTCAAAAATAATTGTATATAATATTACGATAGATGATATTATAGGGTATGTGCATTCTTTTGAATTGTTTAAAAAGCCAGAATCCTTAAGAGCAATACTTATTCCTGTAGTTTTTGTTCCAGAAACTATGTTTGTTAAAGATGTTCTTAATCTTTTAATGAAGAAGCATAAAAGTATGGCAGTAGTAATTGATGAATATGGAGGAACTAGTGGAATCATTACAGTAGAAGATATCGTAGAGGAGCTTTTTGGCGAAATCGAAGATGAGCACGACTCTATAGCACTTATAGAAGAGCAATTATCAGAAGATAACTATCGGTTTTCTGCCCGAATAGAGGTTGATTATATAAACGAAGTATATAAATTAAACCTTCCTGAAGACGAAAATTATGAAACCCTAGGTGGTATGATTGTTAATCATACAGAAGAAATTCCACAACAAGAAGATGAAGTGAAAATAGGAGTTTTTAAGATTAAAATTATAGAAACTTCTAATACTAAAATTGAAATCATTGAACTACAGGTAGTTCCTGAAGATTGAGGAAAAAAGAGTCATTGAGATAATTATTTATAGATGTAAATATGTTTTATTACGGTTTGTAAGTAAGAAAACAACGGGCATTACATAATTTTATAGTTGTAGTAGTAATACAATTCTTCATTAAACATAGAAAGCATAAGAACGTCATAAGACTTTCAGGTTTTTTAATTGGTATTATTACAATAAAATGGTACTTTCGCGGACTGTATTTGAACAAATTATAACATACCATGGCAGTTTTAAATAAAATCAGACAACGTTCAGTGTTTTTAATTGTAATTATAGCACTAGCACTTTTTTCTTTTGTATTAGCAGATTTGATCCGTAATGGAGGAGCTATTTCTCAGAAAGCTGAAAATACGATAGCATCAATAAACGGAAAAGAAATTGATAGAACCGATTTTGCTAAAAAAGTAGAATTAGCATCAAGAAGTTTTGGAGGAGGAGCATCTAGTATCCAAGCGGTGAACTATGTATGGAATCAAGAAGTGAGAGAAAAAGTTTTTGAAGAGCAGTTGGATAAATTGGGTGTTATAGTAGGAGAAGATCAGGTAAACCAACTATTAGAAGAATCATTAGCGAGTAACCCAACTTTTCTAAACGAAGCAGGAGTTTTTGATAAAGCCAAAATGCAAGAGTATGTAGCCAATGTAAAAGCAACCTCTCCACAAGCGTACCAACAATGGTTAGATTTTGAAGCATCTGTAAGTAAAGGAGCAAGAGAAAAGGCTTATCTTAATATGATAAAAGCAGGTGTAGGATCTACATTAAAAGAAGGTGAGTTAGTTTATAAAATGGAAAATGATAATGTAGATATTAAATATGTGCAACTCCCTTTTTCTGCAATTGAAGATACAGAAGTTACAATAACAGATGCAGAAATTAAAGCATATATTAATTCCCATTCTGACCAATATAAAGCAGAACCTTCTAGAAGTATACGTTATGTGATATTTAATGAAGTTCCTAGTGAGGAAGATGAAAATCAAGTAAAAACAGAAGTTGCATCATTATTAAATGATAAAGTAGAATTTAATAAAGCAACAGAAAAAACAGATTCTGTTTTAGGGTTTAGAAGTATTGATGTAAAAGATGCAGAAGATTTTGTAAAGCAAAATTCTGCGATAAAATTCGATGCTAACTTTAAATTTAAAAAAGACTTACCAGCTGCTGTGGCGGATACACTTTATAATCTTGAAATAGGAGGAGTGTACGGTCCTTATAAAGATGGAGATCATATTAAAATATCAAAAGTAGTTTCGCAAAAGCAGATGCCTGATTCAGTAAAAGTAAGTCATATATTGGTTTCTTGGGAAGGACTTGGTACGGCAGGTGATATAAAACGTACTAAAGAAGCAGCAAAAGAATTAGCTGATAGTATCGTTAATGTGACCAAAAGAGATAAGACTAAATTTTCTGCTCTTGCGGCAAAGTTCTCTGCAGATAACTCTAACAAAGATAAAGGAGGAGATTTAGGATATTTTTCACCAGGTAGAATGGTTCCTGCATTTAATGATTATTGCTTTAATAATAAAACAGGAGATCAAGGAGTTGTAGAAACACAATTTGGATATCATGTTATTAGTATAGAAGATCAAAAGAATGAGCAAAAAGCAATAAAAGTTGCTACAGTAGCTCATAAAATTGAACCAAGTGAAAAGACAATCAATACTATTTTTACTGAAACAACTAAATTTCAAATTGCAGCAAAAGATAAAGATTTTGAAGAGGTTTCTAAAGAGAATAAATTAACAGTACGACCAGTAAATAAAATTAAGGAATTAGATGAAAATATTCCTGGATTAGGAGCAAAAAGAACAATCGTACAATGGGCTTTTAAGGAAGAGTCTAAAATAGGAGAGATAAAGCGTTTTGATATTCCGGAAGGATATGCAGTGGTTCAGATAACTGCAAAATCAGATCAAGGATTGATGAAAGTTGAAGATGCTAGTGCTACTGTAAAACCAATACTAATTAAAGAAAAGAAAGCAGAGAAATTAAAAAGTAAAATCTCTGGAACGACATTAGATGCAATCGCTCAGAGCCAAAACCAAACTGTAAAAGTTTCTTCGGCTTTAAATATGAAAACACCAACTATAAGTGGAGCAGGGACAGAGCCAAAAGTTGTGGGAACTGCATTTGCTCTAGAAGAAGGAGAAATATCTAGTCCTATTATTGGTAATAATGGAGTATATGTTATAGAGGTAACAAAGAAAACCCCTGCTAGCGGTTTAGATACGTATATGAGTTATGCATCACAGGCTTCTAAGACTCAGGCAGGAGCAGTTGATACGAAAGTCTTTGAAGCGTTAAAAGAAGCTGCTGAAATTGAAGATAAAAGATCTAAATTTTACTAAAAACAGATAATTAACAATTATAATATAGTAAAAAATCCTGAAGAACTTCTTCAGGATTTTTTTATGACTAATTATTTACCTTAAAATTGAGGATTAATACTGAACCAATTCTTAACTATATATGAAAAAAGGGTCCAACTCTAAAAAAGTCAAACCCTCGGTATTTTAAGTTGCACACTTAATGAAACGGCGGTATCCTTATTTTTTAGTTTCTAACTTTCTGTTCCCATTTCCAAGCAGAACTAAGTGAATTATCTAAGCTACTTTGTGCTTTCCATCCTAGATCATTATTAGCTTTAGAAGTGTCTGCATAAGCTGCAGTAATATCACCTTCTCTTCGATCTACTATTTTGTAATTTAACTTTTTGCCAGATACTTTTTCAAAGGATTGTATAACTTCTAATACAGTACTCCCTGTTCCTGTTCCGACATTAAATACTTCGTAGTTAGAGGTGTTTTTACTTTCTAGTAATCGTTGTAATGCAACTACATGAGCCTTAGCAAGGTCTACTACATGTATGTAATCTCTTATGCAAGTTCCATCAGAGGTAGGGTAGTCATCACCAAATACTGATAATTGCTCTCTTAATCCAATTGCTGTTTGCGTAATGAATGGTATTAAGTTCTGAGGTACTCCAATAGGTAGTTCTCCAATTTCTGCTGTAGGGTGGGCTCCGATAGGATTAAAATATCGTAGCGCAATAGCTTTTAGAGAAGGAGTTACTCTACAAGTATCTCTTATGATTTCTTCTCCAATCTGTTTTGTATTTCCATAAGGAGATTCTGCTTCTTTAACAGGTGCATCCTCAGTAATAGGTAATTCATCTGCTTGTCCATAAACGGTACAAGAAGAACTGAAAATAAAATGAGAGGAAGCTTTGTTGGTTAATTCTTGAAGAAGATATACTAGTGTAGATAGATTATTTTCATAATATAGCAAAGGGTTTTCTACACTCTCCCCAACAGCTTTTGAAGCAGCAAAATGAATTACCCCTTCGATATCATTATGACGAGAAAAGAATTCTTTAACCTTTTCTTTTTCTCTAAGATCAAATTTTTCAAAAATAGGAGATTTTCCTGTTACTGATATAATTCCTTTAATAACTTCTGGAGAAGAATTAGAGCAATTATCGATAATAACGACATCGTATCCTTTATTTTGTAATTCTACGACAGTATGAGACCCTATGAACCCCAATCCTCCCGTGACTAAGATTTTCATATGCAAAATGATTTAGTATTTGTGCTAACGAAGGAACAATAATTAAAGGATTTTAGCAACTTCTTGATTTACAAATTCTAGAAATCTTTCATCTTTTTCTGTAAAAGGGTCTGGAGTCTCAGAATCAATATCAATCTGGCCTATGTTTTCTCCATCTTTAAATAATGGAATCACTATTTCTGATTTAACAGTAAGGCTACAAGCAATATAATTATCTTGTGCTTGCACGTCAGGAACCACAAAATTTTGGTTAGAAACAGCGACTTGACCACAGATTCCTTTTCCAAAAGGAATAATAACATGATCTGTTTCTTCCCCGACATAGGTACTAAGCTTTAATTCTTCTTTATCACCATTTTTAAAATAAAAACCAACCCAGTTATAATAGTCAATAGAATCATTGAGTAATTTACAGATCAGATGTAGTCTGTCTGTAACAGATTGGTCATTGTTATTAAGTATTTGATACACTTTTGGTTTTAACTCTTCGAATAACATTTTTTGCATTTTTTACAAAAATATCTAAAATATTTAGAAAAAATGGACAATCATTATTGAATACCTCTATCATATGATAAGCTTAAGAGTTCGTTATCTGTTTCTGGTGTTTTTGTCAAATATGAAGTACTTTTGTTTTTTTTTAGCTATATTTTAGAATGCATTAGGACTAAAATTTTGATCAAAAATGTGAAGCTTATTTTAGGTTTAATATAATTTAATAGAAATAAAAATTAGAAATTGATGAAGCTATTCTTTAAGGCAATGATACTAATATTAGTGGTAATTACTTCTTGTAAAACGGATAAAAAACCAGAACCATATTCTGAGGAAGAACTCAATAATGAAGCTATAGATTTAGATACTACTGATTCTAGGTCAGAGGTTAAATTTTCTGACATAAAAGATCAAGAGGTATATGATTTATATCTTTCTATAAAAAAAGCTTTAGTGAATTCTAAAAGTAAAGAAGTACAAGTAGTAGCAAAAAAAATAGAAATTGTTTTAGGAGATACGGAAGAGGATAAACAGCTAAAAGCAACAAGTAAACTGATCTCAATAACAAAAGATATTAAAAAACAACGAGATTTTTTTGTTTCATTAACAAATGAGGTTGAAAAAAGAATCAATAAATCTAACATCATATCAGGAGAGATATATAAACAATTTTGCCCTATGGCTTTTGGTGGAGAGGGTGGCTATTGGTTATCTGATTCTAAGGAGATTAGAAACCCTTATTTTGGGAATAAAATGCTTGTTTGTGGTCGTGTAGAAAAAATAGTAAAATAATTTAATATCCTGTTTTTTAGACGATTAAACAGGTGAGTGTTTCAATAATTAAAATGTAAGAAAAAACCTATTATAAAATATTAATTATATTTAAAAAAATCAAGTGGATGATTAGCTTAATTTTGAGGGAGATTTGGCTATAAAGTACCTTGAGTAATTTTTTAATTGGAATAAAACGGAAACAATATGATTGCAGGAAAATTAACTTTGATAATTTTTTCGATGCTGTTTTTTTCCTGTACTGAAGAAAAGATAGCTTTTGAACCTACAGCTAAGACTAGGGTTCTTATAGAAAGATCTAAAGCATTGCAGTTACGGGATAAAGAAGTAGAACAAAGTTTACTTAGAAAAAAGGATTCTATAGAAATGCTTCAAGGCACTTCGGATATAATTAAAGGAAGTGTAAATGAGGAAGATTTTGTAAATATAGAGGATATATCCAGTGATTTTATTTTGGATATGAAGTATGCCACTTCTGATAATTTTTTAAAAGAAAAGGTATATTCCTGTGCAAAATGCTATGTTAGAAAAAAAGTGGCAGAAGCACTTGTAAAAGCAAATAATGATTTGCTTAATCAAGGATATAGGATAAAACTATTTGATTGTTATCGCCCATATAGTGTGCAAAAAAAAATGTGGAAGATTTTTCCTAATCCAGGCTATGTGGCAGATCCTAAAGGTGGATCTATACATAATAGAGGGGCAGCGGTTGATATTACACTAGTAAGATCAGCAGGTGGACATGTTGATATGGGAACAGACTTTGACTATTTTGGGAAAGAAGCACATCATTCCTATAATAAATTCTCAAAAACGGTACTTGGTAATCGTAAGTTATTACGAGAAACGATGGAAAAACATGGTTTCAAAATTATAAGAACAGAATGGTGGCATTATAATTTTAAAAGTAAGACACGATTTAAAATATCAGATTTTAGATGGGAGTGTGAGTGATATTTTTTCTAGTGGAATGATCAAAATAAAAACGACATTCACCTTGATGAATGTCGTTTGAAACATAATTATAAAGAATCGGAAAAATTATGCTTTTTTCTAAAATTGTTCTACCTCTGTACTGCCTTTCATAGCAACAGTAGAAGATCTTCCTGATGTAACGGTGTTTTGTACTGCATCAAAATAAGAAGTTCCTACAAACCCTTGATGCTTTACGGCTCTAAAACCATATTTTTGTAGTGCAAACTCTCTTTCTTGTAATTCAGAATATCCCGCCATTCCTCTTTCTTTATATGCTTTAGATAATTCAAACATACTAGTATTTAATGCATGGAATCCTGCTAATGTTATAAACTGAAATTTATATCCCATAGCTGCTAGTTCCTCTCTAAAGGTTTCCATTTCTTTAACAGAAAGTTTTGTTGCCCAGTTAAAAGAAGGTGAGCAATTATATGCAAGCATTTGATCTGGATATTGAGCATGTATAGCTTCAGCAAATCTACGTGCTTGTTCTAGATCAGGGTTACTAGTTTCCATCCAGATTAGGTCTGCATACGGAGCATATGATAAGCCTCTGTCGATACCTTGTTCGATCCCATTATTTACATGAAAAAATCCTTCGGCGGTACGTACTCCTGTTATAAATTTTCTATCTCGTTCATCTACATCACTAGTAATTAGATTAGCAGCGTCAGCATCGGTACGAGCTATAATTATTGATGGGACTCTCATTACATCTGCTGCAAGGCGAGCAGCTACTAGTTTATTAATAGCTTCTTGGGTTGGTACTAATACTTTTCCACCTAAATGACCACATTTTTTAGCAGAGCTTAGTTGATCTTCAAAGTGAACTCCACTGGCACCAGCTTCAATCATCGCTTTCATTAATTCAAACGCATTTAAATTCCCTCCAAAACCTGCTTCTGCGTCGGCAACAATTGGCACTAAATATTCCTTTTTGTTTTCTTCTTCATTAACAGTTTGGATTTGATCAGAACGCAATAATGCGTTATTGATTCTTTTTACTACTTGTGGAACACTATTTACAGGATATAGAGACTGATCCGGATACATTTGTCCAGCAAGATTAGCATCGGCAGCAACTTGCCATCCACTTAGATAAATAGCTTCTAGCCCAGCTTCTACCTCTTGTATAGCCTGATTGCCTGTTAGTGCACCTAGTCCTGCTACAAACCCTTGTGTTTTTAGTTTTATCCATAATCTTTCTGAACCTAATTTTGCAATACTATGTTCAATAGTATAAGATCCTTGTAATTTTATTACTTCTTCTGCGCTATAAGGTCTTTTAATATTTTTCCATCTTGGATTTGTAGTCCAATCGATAATCAACTCTTCTATTCTTTGTTCTGTATTCATGACTTAATTATTTACATATTATTAGTATTTGATTTAAGATTCAGGAAATAGATTTTTGTGTATTCTATGATATTGAATCTTTTTTATAAGTATTGATATGCCTTATTCGTAAGGAATTCTTCAAATTTTTCTGTGGTTACTAATTTGTGAAAAATTTCAATGGCATTTTGATAGTTTGTTCCTTCGAATAAGGTGTCGCCTACTTGTTTTTTAATTACTAGTAGTTCATCTTTAAAAAGAGTTTCAAATAAGGTAACATCAAATATTCGCTTATCTTCTAATACAACCTCACTTTTTAGCCATTGCCATATCTGGGTTCTGCTAATTTCTGCTGTAGCAGCATCTTCCATAAGATGATATAAGGCTACAGCACCATTCCCTCCTAGCCAAGAAGCGATATAATGGATACCTACATTAATGTTTTTTTGTATCCCTTTTTCAGTTATGATTCCTTTTGGAATTACTAATAAATCACTTTCGGTGATTTTTATATCATTTCGTTTTACATCTATCTGATTAGGACTAGGCATATAAGTGTTAAATACTTGCATTGCTAATTCTACCATTCCTGGATGAGCTACCCATGTGCCATCATGGCCATTTTTTACCTCACGTTCTTTATCTGCTTTTACTTTGGTAAAAGCTATTGTATTGCTTTTTTTATCATTTTTAATAGGTATCTGTGCGGCCATACCCCCAATAGCTAAGATGTTTCTTTTATGACATCTTTGAATTACCAACTTGCTATATGCATCCATGAATGGGCTTGCCATGGTAACCTGAGAACGATTGGGAACTATAAAATTTTTATGATTTCTTAATTTTTTAATATAGCTAAAGATGTAATCCCATCTTCCGCAATTCAATCCTACAATGTGATCTTTTAATGCATAAATGATTTCATCTAGTTGAAAACTCGCTGTAATAGTTTCTATTAATACGGTAACTTTTGTGGTGCCTTGCTCGATTCCTAGATATTCTTCAGAAAAATCAATTACATCATTCCACCAAATAGCTTCAGTAAAATGCTCTAATTTTGGGATGTAATAGTATGGTCCTGTGCCATTTTTTTTAAGCTGCTGATGATTATGAAAAAGATATAACCCAAAATCAAATACAGAAGCAGATATTTCTTGATTATGTATTAAGAGATGTTTTTCATTAAGGTGTAAGCCTCTAGGTCTTATAATTAGAACTGCAATTTCTTCTTTGAGCTGATATGTTTTGTCTTTTTTTGAATCATAGAATGAAATAGTTCTATTGATAGCATCTTTAAGGTTTTGCTGACCTTGTAGACAGTTTGTCCAAGTTGGAGCATTGCTATCTTCAAAGTCAGCCATAAATGTTTTGGCTCCAGAGTTTAGGGCATTGATAACCATTTTTCTGTCTACAGGACCAGTGATCTCTACTCGACGATCTTGTAAATCCGTTGGAATTGAGTTGGCTGTCCATTCACTGTTACGAATCTCTTTAGTGTTTTCTGGAAAAGAAGGGTGTGTCCCTAAATCATACAACTGTTGTTGATGTTCACGATTTTTTAAAAGGACCAATCGTCTTTCATTAAAACGATTTTGTAACGCTTCTAAAAAGATTAGTGCCTCATCAGTTAAAATTTCTGAATGATAATTTTTAACCTCTTTAGTGAAGCTAATTTTCTGACTAAGATTTGTTTGAATTTCCATCTGTTTAAAAGTTTAAATGACTGGTTAATCCATTGATGTGATGCGCCTGCCAATGATGATTTTTCTTAAATGCCCATTATGAGCTTCCATAACTATTATCGTTTGAGATAACAATAGTATAAAAAAGTTTTTTATAAAACAAGCGAACGTTCGCTAAATGCGAACATTTATTTTTTTCATTGTTTACGCAAAAAATGGTATTTTTGATCTTATGGCAATAGCAGAAGAATATATAAGACTTATTTTTGGACTAAAAATCAAGCAGATACGGACAGAAAAAGATTTGTCTCTTTTTGGTTTGTCTAAGTTGTGTGGACTTTCTAAATCATATCTAAATGAAATAGAGAAAGGAAAAAAATACCCTAAAACAGACAAGATTATTAAACTGGCAGCTGCATTAGAGGTGTCTTATGATCATCTAGTCTCTCTAAAACTGGATAAAAACCTAGCTCCAATAGGTGAGATTTTACAGTCAGGAATATTAGATGAGATACCATTAGAATTATTTGGAATACAACAAAGCGATTTAATTGATATCATTGCTAATGCGCCTTCTAAGGTTAATGCGTTTATTAGTACTATTATCGAAATCGCACAGCATTATAATATGAGCCGCGAAGGTTTTTATCTTGCTTCTTTGCGATCTTATCAAGAAGCACATAATAACTTTTTTAAAGATCTTGAAGATAAAGTCATAAAATTTGCTAATTCTTATCAATTGGATTTTACAGGAAAAATTACTTCTGTAGAGTTAGAAGAAATTCTGAAAGAGGAATATGGCTATATCATTAATGAAGCTGGTATTCCAAAACAAGAAGAGTTGGATAATTTGAGATCTGTTTTTGTACCATCTACTAAAACATTATTATTATCTGATCGAGTAGATGAAGCTCAGAAAACTTTTATTTATGCTAAAGAATTAGGATATCAATACTTAGAAATTGTAGAGAGGCCTTACACCTTTTCATGGATCAAATATGATAATTTTGAAGAAGTATTGCATAATTTTTACGCATCGTATTTTGCAGGAGCATTAATTATTCCTAGAAATCATTTAAAAGAACACCTTAAAGAGTTGTTTTCTATGAAACGGTTTTCTGAGAAAGCTTTTCATAAAATAATGGGATTGTATAATGCTTCTCCAGAGTCTTTTTATCAACGACTAACTAATATATTACCTAAAGATTTTGGAATGCAAAATGTGTTTTTTCTTAGGTTTACCCATAAGTTAGGAGCAGAGAAGTTTAACTTGGTTAAAGAGTTACATATTACGCATCAGCAACAACCTCATGCTAATGAGGTTAATGAGCATTATTGTAGGCGATGGATGGCTATAAAAATTTTACAACGTGTAGCTAACGAAGAGTTGAATTATGCATTTAATATCCAGATCTCTGATTATGCAGATACAGATCAACAATATTTGGTGTTTACCTCAGCGACAAAGGACCCTTTTAAGAAGGAGTATTATCGTAGTATCGGTATTGGATTTTTGAAATCTTCTACTCTAGAAAAAAAGATTAGTTTTGTAAATGATACAAAAATATTAAAAGAAAAAGTAGGGGTTACCTGCGAGTCTTGCTCATTAGATGATTGTAAGTCGAGAATGGCTCCCCCTAAGCGTTTATTAGTTAAAGAGAAGCATGAAAAGACAGCTATATTAGTCGAAAATATCATGAAAAAATATTCTAGAGTACCATGAGTATTAAAGGGGCATATAATATTGCTATTAAACCGTCATTCGTTTTTTTTGAATGGATTACATTTTTTTTTACTTTTTATAGACATTTTTATTAATAATTGTCTGGTTTAAATAGGGACAGAAATAGGAATTTATATCGCTAGTGATAATATACATTTATGGTCACATTTTTTAGTCTCCTCTCTTCAAGTTATGATTTACTAATCGTATTATAGGTTGTGCCAGCTAAATTGTAGTTTTTGAATATGATTATAAAGAATTTCAACCAAGTTAAGTTATGGCAAAACGAAGATTTTTAATAAAAAGAGGTAAAGGAACTATTGGTATAGGAGCAAGACAAATAGTTAAAAATGAGATAATCCCAATTTATGAAAATCACTCTGAGTCGCTTTTAAATATTCAGAGTAATTATTATAATTTGGAGCAGAAGACAAGTGCAATTCGCCAATTTACTACATATAGTACGTTTATATATACAGATCAATTACCTGATGATTTTTCTGGAGCTAATCTATATTTTAACCCTAATACTTATTTAGTTTCAAAAAATACAAAAGGAGAATATTTTTTTGGAATTGATAGAAGTAAAAGAAATTCTAGATTAGACCCTAAAGGAATTTTTGGTCAGATTATGGATAATGATGAGTTTCAGAATTCAAAAGGGAATTTTTACTGTGACAAAAATGAAAACCCAACTTTTGAACAAGGCTCTATAATTTTTTATAAAATCACGGCTAATCTTTCTCTATCTAACTTTAAAAGTTATTTCTTTTCTGTTACTAGAGAAGGTATTATTGTCTCAGATATAGGGACTATTGCTTTGACAATAGATGATTTAAAAGATGCACAATCTGATGATTCTAATATTCTGTTAGGAACTAAAGAGGTTCCGGATTCAACAGGAGAAACCAGAGGAGCTAGAAACGTTGTAGTAGGTAAAGAAACTATACTAGATGGTGTGGGTAATGATAATGTTATTATAGGTCAGGCTGCGCTTTCTGGATTGGGAACAAATGGAAATAATAATTCAAATAATAATGTTGTAATTGGTGCTAAGGCAGCTACAAGTAGAGTTCTCGGAGAGAATAATGTTTATGTAGGAGGAAATACGGTTTCAGGTAATGGAAGTGGGAGTAATAATATTGTATTAGGAGCGAATCTAGATATAGGAGGGCATAGTGTAAACAATGTATTAAATATTGGAAATACGATAATAGGGAATCTGATTTCAAAACTAGTAACCTTTGTGAAAATAAAGTTAACAGGTCTTGCTAATGGAAGTTTTAATGACAGTGTATTGATGATTAATTCAAGTAATGAAGTTGAAAAGTTAGCTTTACAAAATTTTGTAAATATTAAAGTTTATAGTTATAATATTAACCCACAATTAAATTTATCAGCTTTAATAACACAAGAGACATCATATGATGGAGGAAATGGGATAATTGGTGCTTTTAATAATGCTGGAGCAAGTAGATTAACAGTAGCAGGAAAGTATATCACTTTTTTTCATGCAACGACAGGGTCACAGAATCCAACATCTGTACGATATGAATATAGAATGAAAATTAATAATGGCTTTTTTTCTACTTCTGCGAGTGGAGCAAATCCAGTAGATTCAGTTCTAATAATAGCTCGTGAAGATTTGACTATTGATGGTATAATTGACGAGTCTACATTTATAGAAACACAATTATTTCCATCGGGAGAAGTATTTAGTTTTACAAAAATTGAGAATATTTTTGGAGTAGAGACAAAGACTACTACGGGATTTTTTTTAAGAGATATAGCTAATACAGGAATACTTAATGCAGTAGATGCTAATATTTCTGTAATGGTAAAGATCATAAAAACATATGCAGATGCAACAAACACAAATGGAGATAATAATAATGTTTCTTTACGTAGAGATAATATAACTACATTTATTGAAAGAGTAAGATAACTTAAAGTTTTTTTATAGAAATATTAATAATAACAAAAACCATCTCGAGTTAATGAGATGGTTTTTGTTATTTTCAGGTGATATAAATAATTTAATTGCATATGATTTTGATCCATAAACCAACTAAATAAAAAGCCTGCGGTGGCTCACCGCTACATCATTCCTGGCATACCTCCGCCCATTGGTGGCATTCCACCTCCAGAAGCAGGATTATCTTCTTTGATGTCTATTAATGCACATTCTGTAGTAAGAATCATACCAGATACAGAAGCAGCATTTTCTAGAGCAATACGAGTTACTTTTTTAGGATCGATGATACCAGCTTTAAGCATATCAACATATGTTTCAGATTTAGCATCATATCCAAAATCGTCTTTTCCTTCAAGAACTTTAGAAATTACTACAGACCCTTCGCCTCCAGCATTTTCTACAATAGTTCTAAGCGGAGATTCAATAGCACGGTTTACGATTTGTACTCCTGTAGCCTCGTCTGTGTTTTCAGTTTTTACATTATCTAATACAGATTTAGCTCTAACCAATGCAACACCTCCACCAGCAACGATACCTTCTTCTACTGCAGCACGAGTTGCATGAAGTGCATCATCTACACGATCTTTCTTTTCTTTCATTTCTACTTCAGAAGCAGCACCTACGTATAATACAGCAACACCTCCAGCGAGTTTAGCTAAACGTTCTTGTAGTTTTTCTTTATCATAATCAGAAGTAGTTGTCTCAATCTGAGCTTTGATCTGATTTACCCTATTTTTGATTAAATCTTCTCCTCCAGCGCCATTAACTACAGTAGTATTGTCTTTATCGATAGCTACTTTTTCTGCGGTACCTAAATGTTCTATTGTAGTGTTTTCTAAAGTGAATCCACGCTCTTCAGAAATTACTGTACCACCAGTTAAGATTGCGATATCTTCTAACATAGCTTTACGTCTGTCACCAAAACCAGGAGCTTTTACAGCTGCGATTTTAAGTGCTCCACGTAATTTATTTACTACTAATGTCGCTAGTGCTTCACCATCTACATCTTCAGCGATGATTAAAAGCGGTTTTCCAGTTTGAGCAACAGGTTCTAAAACAGGAAGTAAATCTTTCATAGCAGAAATCTTTTTGTCATATAATAAGATATATGGACTTTCTAGATCTGCTGTCATTTTTTCACTATTGGTTACAAAGTATGGAGAAAGGTATCCTCTATCAAATTGCATACCTTCTACGATATCTACCGTAGTGTCTGTACCTTTTGCCTCTTCTACAGTGATAACACCTTCTTTACCAACTTTTTCAAACGCTTGAGCGATAAGGTCACCGATAGTTTCGTCATTATTAGCAGAAATAGCTGCTACTTGTTTAATCTTATCAGAAGAATCACCAACTTCTTTTGTTTGTTTGGCAAGATCTTCAGTAATTGCTATTACAGCTTTATCAATACCACGTTTAAGATCCATTGGATTAGCGCCAGCAGCTACATTTTTAAGGCCTTCTTTTACGATGGCTTGTGCTAATACAGTTGCGGTAGTAGTACCATCCCCTGCAAGGTCATTAGTTTTAGAAGCCACTTCTTTTACCATTTGAGCTCCCATATTTTCAAGAGCATCTTCAAGTTCTACTTCTTTTGCTACAGAAACACCATCTTTGGTAACTGTAGGAGCTCCAAAAGATTTACTAATGATTACATTACGACCTTTAGGACCTAAAGTTACTTTTACAGCATTGGCTAATGCATCTACACCACGCTTGATACCATCACGTGCTTCTATGTCAAATTTTATATCTTTTGCCATAATTATTTTTTAAAAAATTAAACTTCGAATTATACTATTCTAATTCCAAAATATTTTAGTGAAACTAATTAAATACTATAATCTTAGGATTTGTTTTTTGTGATTATTGAATTGAGATTTTCTTATACGATAGCAAGGATATCATCCTCACGCATGATTATATAATCATTTCCATCTAATTTTAATTCGGTACCTGCATATTTACCGTAAAGTACAGTGTCACCAACTTTAACTGTCATATCGTGATCTTTTTTACCGCTACCTACAGCAGCTACTTTACCTTTTTGTTGTTTTTCCTGAGCTGAGTCAGGAATAAATAATCCTGATGCTGTTTGCGTCTCTGCAGGAAGTGGCTCTACAACCACACGGTCTGAAAGAGGTTTAATGTTTACTCCCATTATGAATTGTTTTTTTTGTTAAAATTAAAATGAAATCTTTGAAGACTACTATTTCAGAAATTATGCCAGTGGGATGATACTGACAAATTGAAACAAAAAATGCCGACTATATGACAAGTCGACATTTTTGTAATTATTTAAAAAAAGAGAGATTACTCTTTGTCATCATTTTTTGATGGAGTAGGAGTTACCGGAGCTTCAATTTGAATATCTTCGGTATTTACTTTTGATTCTTGGATAGAACTACCTCCCATTATATCGATATTAGATAATAATATTAGAACCAATAATAATGTAGCTAAGATCCATGTACTTTTATCTAAAAAGTCAGTGGTCTTTTTTACACCACCTAATTGTTGTGTTCCACCTCCTCCAAAAGAAGAAGATAATCCACCTCCTTTAGGGTTTTGTACCATGATTACTATTACTAGTAAGAAAGATACGATAACGATTAGTATTAAAAAGATTGAGAACGTTGTCATTAGTATATTTTTATTTATTTTCTTGTAATTTCTTTATTGCTCGAATTTGGTCTGCAAAGAAACCACTTTTTTTGGGATTTTTCAAAATTAATATATTGTATGCTTGTATCGCTTTTTTGTAATTTTTTTGAGCAAGATATACCCGAGCTAAAGTTTCGGTCATTAATTCATCTTCAGTAATGGGGTTTTCTTTAGCAATATTACGTGTAGGAGCATTTTTTGCAGCAGGCTGTATTTTGGGATTATTAGCTATAAATTCATCAATTAAATTGAATTTATCTTTTTTATCTAATAATTTATTTAAATTTCCCTCATTATTTTCTGTTCTCTCTTGATCAATATTTCTGTCTACCGGAGTTAAGGAGGTTAGTTTCATCCATTCTGTAAAAGAATGGGTTTCTTTTTTATTAAAATCCAGAGGTCTATCAATTTTTAATATCTCTTCAGGAGTTTTAGTTTTTTTGATTTCAGACTGTTTTAGAGTATTATCCTCTTTTTTTGTAGAGAATAAATAAGGGTCAAGAACATCTTCTGCCTCTGTTATTTTCATCCTTACAGCATCATCCATGTCCATTCTTGGAAGTGCTCTAATCTCTTCTGGATCAATAACTTTTATGTCAGACGTATGTTTCTTTTCTTCTTTAGAATTTACATTTTTTTTAAAAAGATCAGAAGTAATAAAGTCAAATAAAACACTACGATCCGTGGTGTATGCTGCCGTAGTTTTTAATTCTTGATTGTATCTAAAACTTTCTTGATCTTTTAAAGATTTTAATAACAATGCGCGTACTGATTGAAAATAAGGAAATGTTAGAATGATTTTTTCCAAAGCAGTTGCTTGCTCTTTATTTAGTATAGCAGGATTCTGAAGTAGATATGAAAGCTCTTTAGTATTCAAATTTTGTTAATTATTATAGTATATTATCGAGAACTGATTTCAAAAATACATAAAACTCTGAATTTTAGAATTTTTCATATTGATTTCTATAGAAGCTTTTTATGTGATTAAAAACGATGTACAGCCCTTACATTAGAATAGCAAAATTACCACCTAGCAAGTGTTGCATTAAACATATCTTGCGTAATTCTTTCGAAAATAATATCAAGTGCTTGATCTCTTATGGTGTTTTCTGATTGAGAAGCAGGATAGTCAAAGAAAAATGAAAATTGTTGATCTAGATCTTGTTCAGGGTCTTTTGAGTCATAAAATCGCATTTTTATAGCAATAGTTAATCTGTTTTGTGCAGCTTTTAGATCTGATGTTGCTGTGTTAGGAGAAACATAGTCTTGTACGATTTCTCCTTCATATATGATATCTCCTCCAGATGTTGTTAAACTAAGATTTGTTTGATTAAGGATTAAATCCTGTAACTGATTAGTAAATAATTGATCAGCTCCTGGAAAGACTCTAGGAGACTGATTTTGAAAAAAATTAACCTGAAATGTTTTTGTGTCAGGAGAAATATTTGTTCCTGTAAATGAATATGCACCACATCCTTGCAACAGGACTAATGTAATTAATCCTGCTATACTATATTTTAATTTTTTCATTAGTTTTTTGGTATGCTTACTTTTAAAATTCATGATTCTGCATTCTGAATTTATAATTACTTAGAGGTCGTATTGTTTGATTTTTCTATATAATGTACGTTCACTAATTCCTAACTCTTCTGCAGCAGCTTTACGCTTGCCTCTATGGCGTTCTAAAGATTTTTTAATTAATTCTAGTTCTTTATCATGTAAAGATAAAGTTTCCTCTTCTTCAATTTCTTCTGCAAAATGATACTTGTCATCCTCTTTTATAGGAGTTTGAGGAGCAGGTATTTGTAATACTTCAGTTGTAGTAGGTTTTGGTTTTTCAAAATGTATTTTTTCTTCCTCTTCTTCTCTATATATTTTTTGAATCAGTCCTTCATTATCTTTTTGCACTTGTTGATTATTGCCATTTTGCATTAACTCCATAGTTAATTTTTTGAGATCATTAAGGTCGCTTTTCATATCAAAAAGTACTTTATATAAGATCTCTCTTTCATTGCTAAAATCACTTTCTTTTTTATCTGCAGAAATTACTGCTGGCAAATTGCTACCCATATTAGGTAAATATCCATGTAATGTAGCTCCTGATATAGTTCTGTTTTGTTCAAGGACTGAAATTTGCTCCGCAATGTTGCGTAATTGTCTGATATTACCACTCCAATGATATTTTTCTAATAATAAAACGGCATCATCACTTAATCGGATTGTTGGCATCTTATACTTCATAGCAAAGTCAGAAGCAAATTTTCTAAATAATAGATGGATATCTTCTTTGCGATTTCTCAACGGTGGAAGAAGAATTTCTATAGTACTAAGACGGTAATATAGATCTTCTCTAAATTTCCCTTTCTTAATAGCTTCAAACATATTCACATTAGTAGCTGCCACAATGCGAACATCTGTTTTTTGTACTTTTGAAGATCCTACTTTTATGAATTCACCGTTTTCTAGTACTCTTAACAGGCGTACTTGGGTGGTAAGAGGTAATTCTCCTACTTCATCAAGAAAAATAGTTCCTCCATTAGCAACTTCAAAATATCCATTTCGAGTTTGTGTAGCTCCTGTAAAAGCTCCTTTTTCGTGTCCAAAAAGCTCACTATCTATAGTTCCTTCAGGGATTGCACCACAGTTCACAGCAATATACTTACCATGTTTGCGATGAGATAAGGAATGTATTATTTTAGGAATACTTTCTTTACCTACACCACTTTCCCCAGTCACTAAAACTGAGATATCAGTAGGAGCAACCTGAATAGCTTTCTCTACCGAGCGGTTTAGTTTGGGTTCATTTCCTATGATTCCGAATCGTTGCTTTATGGCTTGAACTGATTCCATTTATGTAAACGTATTAGTTTTTTTGTTCTTTATATAGTATAGCAAAAGACATAGTTAATTATTGTCAGAATATCCAATAGCGTGACCAAGTAAAGTAGCGCTAGTACATTCATCAATACGAACCATTATAAAGTCTCCAATCTTGTAATCTTCTTTAGGAAATATTGCTACAATATTTTTTGTAGTTCTTCCACTCCAATGTGCATCTGATTTCTTAGATTCTTTTTCTATTAGTACCTCAAAAGTTTTTCCGATATAGGTTTGATGTCTGTATGCACTATGTCTACGTTGTGATTTTATAACCTCGGCTAATCTTCTTTTTTTTGTTTCTTCTGGTACATCATCTTCCAGTTTGCGTTCAGCTAATGTGCCAGGTCTTTCGGAATACGCATACATGTACCCATGTTCATATTTTATATGTTCTAATAGTGATAGTGTATCTTGGTGGTCTTTTTCTGTTTCAGTAGGAAAACCAATAATCATATCCTGAGTTATAGCGCAATCAGGGATCAGTTTTTTAATATTATCGACTAAATCAATATATTCTTGCCTAGTATGTAAGCGATTCATTTCAGAAAGAATACGGTCACTTCCACTTTGGATAGGGAGATGAATATGCTTGCATATATTTTTATGTTTAGCCATAATCTTGATGACATCTAACGTCATATCTTGAGGGTTTGATGTAGAAAACCGAATGCGTAGTTTTGGATATCTTTCGGCTGTCATATCTAAAAGTTTTGAAAAATTTACTGCAGTAGCTTTTTCAAAATCAGTAGCTTTTTCAAAATCTTTTTTCAGTCCACCACCATACCATAAATAACTATCTACATTTTGACCTAATAGTGTAATCTCTTTATATTTATTAGCAACTAAGTTGTCTATTTCTTCAAGAATACTTTGGGGATCACGACTACGTTCTCTTCCTCTGGTAAAAGGTACTACGCAGAACGTACACATATTATCACACCCTCTAGTTATAGAAACGAAAGCAGATACCCCATTACTTTGTAAGCGAACAGGGGAGATATCTCCATAGGTCTCTTCTTTAGAAAGGACTACATTCACAGCATTACGTCCTGCATCAACTTCTTCAATCAGATTAGGAAGATCTTTATAAGCATCTGGTCCTACAACAAGATCAACTATCTTTTCTTCTTCCAAAAACTTACTTTTTAAACGCTCTGCCATACAGCCTAAAACTCCAACTTTCATTTTTGGATTGATTCTCTTTACAGCATTGTATTTTTCTAATCTTTTTCTAACGGTTTGCTCTGCTTTTTCTCTTATAGAACAAGTGTTAACCAAAACCAAATCTGCATCTTCTAGGTTTTGCGTAGTATTAAAACCTTCTTTAGCCAAGATAGAAGCGACAATTTCACTATCACTAAAATTCATTTGGCAGCCGTAACTTTCTATAAAAAGCTTACGTTGGTTTTCTTTGTTGTGACCAAGGACAAGGGATTGTCCCTGTTTACTTTCGTCAATAATCTTCTCCATATAAAAAATAATTCCTTAGCAATTGGGCGTTAAATAGTGTACAAAGATACTTTTTAATACGACTTATGACAAAGTGTCATGGGTTTATTTTTAAAAAAATCTATATTTGACTTTTTTAATTTGATATATATGACAACAAATAAACTCTTTGAGAGAATAGAGAACAGTAAAGCTATAGATTTTGGAGATATTTTTAGTAAAAGTATAGAACTTTTTAAAAAAGTATGGCTTCAAGGATTTGTACACTTGCTTATTACATTTTTAATTATGATTCCTTTGTTTATTGTGATGTATATCCCAATTTTTGCACTTGCTGGAATCTCTGGGTATGAAAATACTTATGGTGATTATGGGACTGTTAGTGATGGATTATCAGTTGGATTGATGGTTTTGTTTGGGGTGTTAGTTTTGGTGATTATAATGCTTGCTTCAGGACTTCAATTTGGTATTACAGCTCACTTTTATAGGGTATGTAAACAAGTTGATCTAGGTTTGCCAGAAACATCCTCATATTTTATGTTTCTTAAAAAAGCATATCTAAGTAAAGTATTTGTATTAGCAATAGCAACATTTGGGATTATGATTTTGGCAATGATGCTATGCTATCTTCCTATTTTATATGTAATGGTTCCATTGCAATTATTGGGAGTTATATTCGCCTTTAATCCAGATGTTAGTTCTTCTGATTTAATAAAAGCTAGTTTTAAATTAGGAAATAAGATATGGGGGGTTACATTAGGTTTAATATTGGTGGCTTCGATATTATCTCAGTTAGTAGGAATGATGATGTGTTTTATTGGGATATTTTTTACAGCTTCTTTTATTTATATGCCTATCTACTTTATATATAAAGAGGCATTAGGATTTGAGGAAGATGAACCAGAAGGTAAAGATGTATTATTTGTAAAGTAAAAACGTAAAACCTACTAATCAGTAGGTTTTTTTTAAACTAATTTTTTGATAAAGAATCTTGATATCAAAAAATTGATATACTTTTGTTGACACAATTTAAAGGATTATGGCTAAGAATTTAGTGATTGTAGAGTCACCTGCTAAGGCAAAAACGATAGAGAAATTTCTAGGTAAAGAATATACGGTTGCATCCAGTTTTGGGCATATTGCGGATTTGCCTTCTAAAGAATTGGGGGTTGATGTAGATGGAGATTTTAAACCTAAATATATTGTTTCTAAGGATAAAAAAGATGTGGTTAAGAAGCTAAAAGATCTTTCTAAGAAAGCGGAGATGGTATGGCTAGCTAGTGATGAGGATCGAGAAGGAGAGGCTATTGCGTGGCATCTTGCAGAAACTCTTCAGTTAGATAAAGAAAAGACAAGACGTATAGTTTTTCATGAGATTACAAAAAATGCTATTCTTAAGGCTATAGATAACCCTCGTAGTATTGACTATAATCTGGTAAATGCACAACAAGCAAGACGTGTTTTAGATCGTTTAGTAGGATATGAGTTGTCTCCTGTTTTATGGCGAAAAGTAAAAGGTGGCTTGTCTGCAGGACGAGTACAGTCAGTTTCGGTGCGTTTAATTGTAGAACGTGAACGTGATATATTAGGTTTTAAACCAGAAGCTTCATATCGGGTAGATGCAGAGTTTTCTAATCAAAAAGGAAAGTCTTTTAAAGCGAAACTTCCTAAGAATTTTAAAACAAGAGAAGAAGCGGAATTGTTTTTGAAAAAAAATATTGGAGCATCATTTAAAGTAGCGGATCTTTCTACAAAACCAGCTAAGAAGTCTCCGGCACCACCATTTACAACATCTACTCTACAGCAAGAGGCTGCAAGAAAATTGTATTTCTCTGTTAGTAAGACAATGACTATGGCTCAGCGGTTGTATGAAGCAGGGTTGATTACATATATGAGAACGGATAGTGTTAATCTATCTGTAGAAGCTCAAAATGGAGCAAAAACAGAAATTGATTCAGCTTATGGTGATGAGTATAGTAATCCTAGACAGTATAAAGGGAAGTCTAAAGGAGCACAAGAAGCTCACGAAGCGATACGACCTACGGATTTTTCTAGACATACTGTAAACGTTGATTATGATCAGCAACGGCTATACGAATTAATATGGAAAAGAGCTATAGCTTCCCAAATGAGTGATGCCAGATTAGAAAGAACTAATGTAAAGATTAATGCAAACACTCATAAAGAACAATTTACAGCGAATGGAGAGGTTATAAAATTTGAAGGCTTTCTAAAAGTATATTTAGAAGGAAATGATGATGAAGATGAGGAGCAAAAAGGGATTTTGCCAGCGATGAAAGTGCAAGAAAGTTTGTTGAATAAGTATATTTCGGCAACAGAAAGATTTACAAGACCGCCGGGAAGATATACAGAGGCATCATTGGTAAAAAAACTAGAAGAGTTAGGTATAGGACGACCATCAACATATGCGCCTACAATATCTACGATTCAAAACAGGAATTATGTAGAAAAAGGTGCTAAAGAAGGAGAAGAACGTAATTATATACAGATGACACTTTCTGGAGATACTGTCAATGAAAAAAAATTGTTAGAAAAAATCGGAAGTGATAAAGGTAAATTAATTCCTACTGATGTTGGAATGGTGGTTAATGATTTTTTAGTAAATCATTTTGCTGCAATTCTTGATTATAATTTTACAGCAAAAGTAGAACAGGATTTTGATGAGATAGCGGATGGTCAAGAAGATTGGACTGAAGTAATGAAAGAGTTTTATCAAGAGTTTCATCCAAGAGTAGAAGATGTTTCTCAGAATGCAGAGCGAGAAGTCGGTGAGCGTATTTTAGGAGAAGATCCCGATACAGGTAAGGTTGTTAGTGTACGATTAGGTAAATTTGGGCCAATGGTTCAGATAGGGACTGCTGATGATGAAGATAAACCTAGATTTGCGAGTTTGGCACCTAGCCAAACATTAAGTAGTATTACTTATGAAGAAGCAATGGATTTATTTCAATTGCCAAAAGAATTAGGGACGTATAAAGATGAAATCATAGTTGTTAATAACGGTCGTTTTGGTCCTTATGTTCGTTTTGGAGAAAAATTTGTTTCATTAGAAAAAGGAGAAGACCCATTAAGTACTTCCTTGGATAGAGCTATTGAGTTAATAGATGCAAAAGAAAAGGCTGATGCTCCAATATATGAATATGAAAATCTTCCTGTTCAAAAAGGTAAAGGTCGATTCGGACCCTTTATAAAATGGAATGGAATGTTTATTAATGTGAATAAGAAATATGATTTCGATAATTTATCAGACCAAGATATTATAACTCTTATTGAAGATAAGAAACAAAAAGAAATTGATAAAGTTATTCATAATTGGGAAGAAGAAGGTATTAGAGTAGAAAAAGCCAGATGGGGACGTAGTAATATTATAAAAGGTAAAGTTAAAATCGAATTACCTAAAACTGTTGATGCTTCAAAACTAACCTTAGATGAAGTTAAAGGGATTATTGAAAAGAATGCTCCTAAGAAAAAAGCTCCGGCAAAAAAGAAGGCTGTAAAAAAGACTACTAAAAAGAAATAATCATATGTCTTTCGAATTTCTTGTACCTGTTAGTGAATTGATTGTGTCACAAATCGAGTTGCTTTCTGATCATGCATTAGGAAAACAAATTAAAGTTCATACGCTTGATAATGGAGTTCCAGACCTTCAAAAAGTAGATATTGCTATTCTTGGTATTCGAGAAAATAGAAAAGGAGTTGATGTTTTAAAAGAAACGCTAAGTTTTGATTCGATACGTAAAGAACTTTATGAGCTCTATCCAGGGAACTGGAGTGCTACTATAGTAGATCTTGGGGATATTACCCCAGGTAATGAAATCAGTGACACCTATTATTTAGTCCAAGAAGTACTGTCTGTATTGTTACAAAAAAATATAATTCCCATACTTCTAGGAGGTAGCCAAGACTTAGTATATGCACAGTATCGGTCGTTTGATATTTTAGAACGAATGGTGAACCTAGTTAATGTTGACAGTAAGTTCGATATAGGAGATTCTTCATTATCTATGACTAATACATCGTTCGTAAGTAAAATCATAATAGAACAACCTTATAATTTGTTTAATTATAGTAACATAGGATATCAGACTTATTTTAATGCTCAAGAAGAAATTGATTTAATAGAAAAGTTGTATTTTGACGCATATCGTTTAGGAGAAGTTATATCAGATGTCACCATTGTAGAGCCTGTTATGCGAGATGCGGATATCGTTTCTATTGATTTAGGAGTCATGAACTCTGCTAGCTTAGGTGGTTGTACGAATTCTCCTAATGGATTCGATGGTCGTGAAATCTGTGCAATTTCGAGATATGCAGGGATTAGTGACAAAGTTAAGAGTTTTGGGGTTTATGAATTTATGAATTTTAAAAACGAAGAAACTACAGCATTGTTAATTGCCCAGATTATATGGTATTTTGTAGAAGGGTTTAATTATAGATCTAATGAATTGGACATCAGGAATAAGAAAAGTACATTGCATTATAGTGTACCAATAGAGAGTGAGGTTTTGTCTTTCTATAAGAGTGTTATAACCGGAAGGTGGTGGATAGAAATACCTTTTATTTCTTCTGGGAATAATAAATTAAAAAGACATACGTTATTACCTTGCACATATAGTGATTATGAGCGTGCTTGTAATCAAGAAATACCTGAAAGATGGTATAAGGCAAAACAAAAAAACGAAATTTAACATTTTTAAGAGGTAGATTTAAGGTTTTTTTTGGAAAAAAATTGTTTTTCTGGAAATAAATAAATAGGTTTACGTCCTTAAATCTAGAAGATCTTAACCTAAAACACGTTATGAAGAAATTTGTATCAATCTTTGCTATTTTAGCAATGCTCTACAGTTGCGGTGGTGGAAACCGAGGAGAACTGGTAGGAGCACAAGGGAAAAAATGGCACCCGCAAAAACCATATGGTATGGCTCTCATCCCCGGAGGATCATTCATTATGGGGAAGTCGGATGATGACAAAGCTGCAATAGCAAATGCCCCTACAAGAATGGTTACTGTTCGTTCATTCTATATGGATGAAACAGAAATTACTAATAGTGAGTACCGACAGTTTGTAAGTTGGGTTCGTGATTCTGTAGTTAAAATGAGGTTAGCTATAATGGCAGATGAACTAGGCAAAAAACCTGGTGATGATGGTATTGGAGAATATGCGTTTTTGGATGCTGATACCGAGAATATGTCTGTTTATGAAAAGTATATGTATGACAACTATAGTGGTACAGGAGAAACAGGCTACGAAGGTCGAAAACTCAATAAAGATATCGATATTGAGTGGAATATAGAGGATTATCCTGATGAGTTTTATGCAGAAGTAATGGACACAATGTATATACCATTAGAAGAATCTTATAATGGTAGACGTACATTAGATGTAAGTAAGTTTGAATTTAGATTTACTTGGATGGATATACAGGCTGCAGCTCGAGCAAAAAAAGGAGGAAGAAAAGACTTTGTTAAAGAAGAAGTAATAGAAGTATATCCTGATACTACAGTGTGGATTAAAGATTTTAACTATTCTTATAACGAACCTATGCATAATGATTACTTCTGGCATAGTGCATACGATGATTATCCAGTAGTTGGTGTCTCTTGGGAGCAAGCTAAAGCTTTTTGCCGTTGGAGAACCATAGAAAAAAATACTTTCCAAAAGAAGAAAGGTAAAGAATTTGTGAATTATTTCAGATTGCCTACAGAGGCAGAATGGGAATATGCAGCAAGAGGAGGTCTAGAATCAGCTACGTATCCATGGGGAGGTCCATATGCGTTAAATGATAGAGGTTGTTTCTTAGCAAACTTTAAACCTCTTAGAGGAAACTATGCAGCAGATAACTTTTTATATACTGTAGAAGCTAAAACATTTGATCCAAATGATTATAACCTATATAATATGGCGGGTAATGTTTCAGAGTGGGTACAGTCATCCTATGATCCCGCAGCTTACGAATATGTATCATCAATGAACCCAAATGTTAATGATGATGAGAATAAGCGTAAAGTTGTTCGTGGAGGATCCTGGAAAGATGTTGCTTATTTCCTACAGGTAAGCACCAGAGATTATGAATACGCTGATTCTGCGAGAAGTTATATTGGATTTAGAACCGTTCAGGACTATATGGGTACTGACGTGACTGGAGAAGATAATGCTAAGAATCAAGAATAAGTCCCAAAATTTTCTATCAACTTAATTACTAACCCTTTTTTAAAATTTAGATTTAAAAAAAACAAACAAATTTATTATGGCAAATTCAAAAGCAAGCAAGAAGTTAATGAATATGGTATACGGTCTGGGAGCAGCCGTTGTAATATTAGGAGCATTATTTAAAATTATGCACTGGCCATTTGGTAACGAGATGCTTATTGTAGGTCTGGTTACAGAAGCATTAGTATTTACTGTTTCTGCATTCGAACCTGTAGATAACGATTTAGATTGGTCTCTTGTATATCCTGAATTAGCAGGAGGAGGCAAAAGAGAAAAGAAAGAAAAAGAAAAAGAAGCAACTCCTGAAGGTTTATTATCTAAAAAATTAGATGATATGCTAAAAGAGGCTAGACTAGATTCTAACCTTATGAGTAGTCTTGGAGAAAGTATTCGTAATTTTGAAGGAGCTGCAAAAGGTATTGCTCCTACAGTAGATTCTATCCAAGGACAGCAAAAGTACAGCCAAGAAATTACTCAAGCTGCAGCTCAGATGGAATCTCTAAATAGCTTATATAAAGTTCAATTAGAATCTTCTGCTCGTCAGGCTGAAGCTAATGAGAAAATTGCTCAAAACGCACAAGCCCTTGAAAAACAAATGGCAAGTTTGTCTAGTAACCTTTCTTCTCTTAATGGAGTGTATGGTGGTATGTTAACTGCAATGAATAGAAGTTAACATTTTTTAATTTAAAATATTTATAAATAACTACCAAAATCTAATAAGAATATGGCAGGAGGAAAATTATCCCCAAGGCAGAAGATGATTAACCTGATGTACTTGGTTTTCATCGCGATGATGGCATTAAATATGTCTAAAGAAGTATTGACTGCATTTGGTCTGATGACCGAAAAGCTTACTGAATCTAATGAATTAGCAGCAAAACGTAATAGCGGTTTTATGGCTGGTCTTGCTGAGAAAGTTTCAGAACAACCAGAAAAATACACACCATTAAAAGAAAAAGCAGATCAGATAAGTGCACTTTCTAATGAATTTAATACATACTTAGATCAGATAAAAGCAGAGTTGATAGAAGGTAGAGATGATCCTACAGACTACGAAACTATGGATAGACCTGATATGTTAGATCAAAAGTTTTTTAAAGGAGGTAAAACAACAGCTGCAGCTGATGAGTTCCTTGCTAATATATCAAAGTATAGAGACGGTGTTTCTGCTGCTATTAAAGAGGTAAAAGAAGTTGATGCTTCAATTGCTGATGACGTAGTAAAAACATTCTCTACAGAAGATGTAAAAGATAGATCTGGAGTTACTAAAAAATGGTTAAACTATAGTTTTGAAGGATATCCGTTAGTTGCTTCTTTAACAAAGCTTACTCAGATGCAAGCAGATGTTAAAACAACAGAAAGTAAAGTGCTTTCTGCATTATTAGCAGGACAACAAGCTTCGGAACTTTCATTTAGTAATTACGAAGCAATTGTAGTTGCTGATAAAACAGCTTTCTTTAGTGGAGAGAGTTTTAAAGGTAGAATTGTTCTTGGTCGTTTTGATGCTACACTTAAGCCAACTAAGGTTATGGTTAATGGTAAAGAACAAACCAAAGTAAACAATGGTCAGATTATGTTAGATTTCCCAGCAGGGAATGTAGGAGAAAGAGATATAGAAGGTATTCTAGAATTTAAAGAAGGTGACTCTATAGTTCCTATTCCAATAAAAAGTTCTTATACAGTAATTCCTAGACCGAATTCTGCCGTAATATCTGCGGATAAAATGAATGTAGTATATCGTGGAGTAAACAACCCAATGACAATTTCTATCCCAGGAGTTCCAGCTGTTAATGCTTCTGCTCCAGGATTAAAGAAAGTAGGTGGAGCTGGTAAATACATGATGAATGTTACTACAGTAAAAGCGCGTGAAGTAAAGATTAAAGTTAGTGGTAAACTAGCAAATGGTACTACAGTGAGCGATAGTAAAAAATTCAGAATTAGAGATATACCAAGACCAGTTGGAACGGTAAGAGGAGAAGATGGAGCAATAAAAATGGCTAGAAATGCGTTAGGAATTTCATCCGTTGGTGCAATTTTACCAGATTTTGAATTTGATATTAAATTAAAAGTTACAAGCTTTAAATTTAAAGTAGAAGGACAGCCAACTGCAACTGTTTCTGGAGGTAGACTTAATTCTAAAGCTAAATCAGCTTTGAAAAGAGCTAAAAGAGGTTCTGCAGTTCAAATTTTTGATATTAAAGCACAGTTAGCTACAAATTCAGGATATAAATTGAAAAAAATATCTCCAGTTATCATTGAGTTAACGAATTAAAAAATAAACTTAAGTAGTTATGAATTTGAGAAATTTTATAGTAACCGTTTTTGGTGTGTTGATTTCTTCTTTTTCTTTTGGACAAGCAAATGTTTTAAATGCTAATAATCCAGATGAAATAGGGAAAAAAACACAAGAACAGATTTTATATGATAATGATCGCCCATTAGAATATGGGTATGTTGATAAACGTGATGTGTTATGGGCTAAGACTACTTGGGAAACTATTGATCTAGATGAACGAATAAATTTTCCATTATATTATCCTGTAGATACATTTAATATTGGTGCGAATCGTCGTTCTTTATATGATGTATTAGTAACTAATATCAAGAATGGTAAGATAAAAACTATCTACTCAGATTCATATTTTACTGAGACTCGTACATTTGAAGATCTTAAATCTACCATGTCTAAAATTGATACAACAGATTTAGGATATGAGCAGTTTAATGCAGGAGAAGAAGTAGATCCTCAATATATCAATAGACAAGATATTGCATCTCATCATATTGAAGAGTATAAAATTAGAGGATATTGGTATTTTGATAAAAGATTGGGAGAGTTAAGGTATCGATTGTTAGGTATAGCACCTGTCGCTCCTGATGTTAACTTTATTGATGATGATGAGCCGGATAAAGTAGCTTTATTTTGGGTATGGTATCCAGATGCAAGAGAAATTTTGCACAATGCTAAGGCATTTAATAGGAAGAATACCTCTATGCCATTTACCTATGATCATATTTTAAATGCCAGACGTTTTAATTCTGTAATCTATAAAGAAGATAATATTCAGGGTGACCGCGAAATTAAAGATTATATCGTGGATAATGCCTTAATGCAACTTCTCGAAAGTGAAAGAATTAAAGAGAGTATTCGTAACTTCGAAATGGATATGTGGAGTTATTAGTAACTATTACACTATTTAGTAAATAATACAAGAAACGCCTAACTATAGTTAGGCGTTTCCTTATTTTTGATCTATGTTAGATTATATTATTGTAGGGTTCGGATTATCAGGATTGTCATTTGTAGAGCAATTAGAGGATAATAATAAGTCGTATATAGTGTATGAGGATTTCTCTCAAAAGTCATCTAGAGTAGCTGGAGGACTCTATAATCCAGTAATTTTAAAACGCTTTACATTAGCTTGGCAAGCCTTTGAACAACTAAAAGTAGCAATTCCTTTTTATCAAAATATCCAAAAAAAACTTCAGCAACCGTTAATTTCAGATCTTCCGGTTATGAGACGATTTAACTCTGTAGAGGAGCAGAATAGCTGGTTTGAAGCCTGTGATAAACCAATATTGGGCCAATTATTATCACCAGAATTGATTCATAATACTACTGAAGGTTTAGATATTCCATTTCATTATGGAGAGGTAAAGTGTACAGGGAAAATAGATATTTATACAATGCTATCTTCATATATAGAATATCTTAAAAAAAAAGATGCTGTAATCAATGAATCTTTTGAGTATAGTAAGATGCTTGTAAAGGATAAGTTTGTTGAATATAAAGGGATTAAGAGTAAGCGTGTGTTGTTTGCTGAGGGATACGGGATGATTAATAACCCGTTTTTTAATCACCTACCAATATATGGTAATAAGGGAGAGTATATTATTATTAAATGTGAGGCACTAAAATTACAGAAAGCTATAAAATCTTCTGTATTTATTATTCCATTAGGAGATGATTTGTATAAAGTTGGAGCTACCTATGCTAATGATGATAAAACTCCAGAAGTCACTACTGCAGCAAGAGAAGAATTACAGAGAAAACTGAATCAATTTTTGACTATACCCTATAAGGTTGTAGATCAGGTTGCAGGAATACGTCCTACAGTTAGAGATCGTAGACCTTTAATAGGTACACATACAGATTATCAAAACATTCATGTTTTAAATGGCTTAGGAAGCAGAGGGATATTAATAGGACCTACTATAGCCAAAAGGCTTTATAATCATATAGAAAAAGGAGCTTCTTTGAATCAGGAGGTAGATATTAAACGTTTTGATGCTAACCTATGATGAATGTTCTTCTTTTTTATAAGACATAAAAAAATTGATCCAGATATTTCTAGATATTCTCATAATAACTGGTAAGAAGGCGATCATTGTTCCGGCAATAATAAAAAAGGAAACAATTAAGTTTAATTTAAGAATAAGGTTACTGATTACAAACGCTGCAACAGCAAAAGCAATTCCTACAGGGTAACTAACATACATAGCACCATAGAAAAAAGAAGGCTCTATTTTATATTTCGTTCCGCAATGACTACAACGTTCTTCCATTTTTAATGTTTGACTTAGTTTATAAGGATTAGATTCCTTATACATACTCTCTTTTTGACATACAGGGCAACTCCCTGTTATGATGCTATAAACTTTTGTTCCTTGTAAGATATTCATGGGCGTTTTTATTGTAACACAAAATTAATCATCTTTGCACAAAAAAATCAAAAGCTGATGTTAAACATACATAACTTATCGATTTCTTTTGGAGGAGAATATCTTTTTGAAGAAATAAGTTTCAGATTAAGTGCAGGAGATCGAGTAGGGTTGATTGGTAAGAATGGGGCAGGAAAGTCTACTATGCTTAAAATTTTATCTAAAGAGCAAGAACCAGATTCTGGACAAATTGCTATGGATAAAGAAGTAAGAATTGGTTTTCTAAAACAGGATATAGATTTTGTATTAGGTCGTACAGTTTTAGATGAAGCTTATGAAGCCTTTATAGAAATAAAAAAAATAGAACGAGATATTGATAAGATCAATATTCAATTAGCAGAACGTACAGATTATGAGAGTGAGAGCTATAATCAGCTTATTACTGATTTAAGCGACCTAACACATCATTATGAGGTTTTGGGAGGGTATAATTACCAAGGAGAGACAGAACGCGTATTACAAGGACTTGGATTTGCTAGAGAAGATTTTAATAAATTAACAGATACTTTTTCTGGAGGATGGCGCATGAGGATAGAATTAGCAAAGCTATTATTGCAGAACAATGATATTTTATTGTTAGATGAGCCAACCAATCACTTAGATATAGAGTCGATTATTTGGTTAGAGAGTTTTTTAAAAGGATATACAGGAGTTGTTGTGATTGTTTCTCATGATAAAATGTTTTTGGATAATGTTACTAATAGAACGATAGAGATATCTTTAGGGCGTATATATGATTATAATAAGCCATATTCAAAATATTTAGTATTGCGTAAAGAAATGCGAGAACAACAACTTGCAACCCAGAAAAACCAATCTAAGCAGATAGAGCAGACAGAAAAACTTATTGAAAAGTTTAGAGCAAAAGCATCAAAAGCATCGATGGCGCAATCTCTTATCAAAAAATTAGATAAAATAGAACGTATTGAGGTAGATGAAGATGATAATGCAGTAATGAATGTTAGTTTTCCTATAAGCAAACAGCCAGGTAAAGTAGTAATTGAAGCAGATTCAATAGGAAAAACATATGGAGAAAAGCAAATTCTAAAAGATATTGATTTATTAGTAGAACGTGGAGCTAAAATAGCTTTTGTAGGACAGAATGGACAGGGTAAATCAACATTTGCAAAGATTATTATTGATGAGATTACTCATGATGGAGAGCTTAAACTTGGTCACAATGTAGAGATTGGATATTTTGCTCAAAATCAATCAGAATATCTAGATGGAGAGATAACAGTGCATGAAACAATGATCAATGCTGCTAATGAAAAAAACCGAAGCAAAGTTAGAGATATGTTAGGTTCATTTTTGTTTAGAGGAGATGAAGTAGATAAAAAAGTGAAAGTACTCTCAGGAGGAGAACGTAATCGGTTAGCACTTTGTAAACTTCTTCTAGAGCCGTTTAATATATTGGTGATGGATGAACCAACAAACCACTTGGATATTAAATCTAAAAATGTGCTTAAAGAAGCTTTAAAAAGTTTTGAAGGGACATTAATCTTGGTATCACATGATAGAGATTTTCTTCAGGGATTAACCAATACAGTTTATGAGTTTAAGAATAAGCAAATCAAAGAATATCTTGGAGATATAGATTTCTATTTAGAAGAACGAAGAATTAATGATCTAAGAGATATTGAAAAGAAAGATAAGCATGAAAAAACAATTTCTAATGCTAAAGAAACAGCTAAACAATCTTATCAAGATCAAAAGAAACTAAAATCTCTAAATAATAAGTTAAGTAATGTAGAATCAAAAATCAATAAACTCGAAAGAGAGATTAAAGAAATTGATATAGAGTTAGCTGTAAACTATGATGAAACCATTGCAAAACCTAACTTTTTTGATGGATATCAAAAAAAGAAAGATTTTTTAGCTTCTTTGATGGAAGATTGGGAAGTGCTACAAGAAGAAATAGAATTGTTAAGCCAATAAAGTTTAGTTGTAAACTAAGTTTTGTTATCATAAAGTTAACTGAACTGAGTTATGTTATTTTTACAATATTTTTTTAGTTGGTTGCAGTTACAACTAGATTATTATAAATATTTTTGCACTTAATTAAAAAATAGTATTTATGAATGATACAAAGGCAATAGATTTAAATGCTCATGCATTATCTTGGGTAGGTAAAATTCATTATGATTTTGGATTTTTGGTTCAGAAAGCATTTAGAGATAATGGAATAGATTTATCTAAAGAACAATGGAGTGTATTAAAACGTTTGCATGTAAATGATGGACAACCACAAAATGATTTAGCTTTTATTACACATCGGGATAAAACATCGATGACAAGACTAGTTAATACTATGGAAAGCAAGGATTTAGTTGTTCGTAAGAATGATGAAAATGATAGAAGAGTGAATCGTATTTTCCTTACAATCTATGGCAAACAAGTTATCGAAAAAGTACAGCCTATAATGTATGATCTTATTCCTGCAGTTCAAGAGAGTTTGAGTGAAGAAGAAATAGAAATTCTAATTACTGCAATGAAAAAAGTAAAAACTAAGATAGCAGAGATAGCAGAGAGATAATAGTTTAGAAATAGTATATATAAGGAAAGGTGTTCAAATATGAATGCCTTTTCTTATATACAAAACCTTAGATTCTAACTTTTATGAGTTCTTTAACGGCATTGCAATGCTGTGGATGATAGTTTTGTAGGTGATCTACAATATACTATGAGGAAAATTATACTTTCAATTCTTGGAGTGCTCTTAATTATTGCTTCTATTTTTGGTGCCAGAAAAATAATAGATACTAAAAAAAGAGCTAAACCCAGAATAGCAAAAATTGTAAAAACAGTTTTTGTTGATACAGTCAAAAACAAAACTATTCCTATTCGAATTACAGCAAACGGTAATCTTACAGCAAAAAGAAGATTAGAGGTATATGCAGAAGTTCAAGGGATTTTTAAAGAAGGAGCTAAACTTTTTAGAACAGGTCAAAAATATAAGCGAGGACATGCATTGATAAGAATAGATGCATCAGAATATTATGCCAGTGTACAATCAGCCAAAAGCAATTTATATAATCTGGTTACTTCTATTATGCCAGATTTACGATTAGATTACCCAGAGATTTATGAGAAGTGGCAAGAGTATCTCAATACCTTTGATATGCGCAAAGCAACTCCAAAACTTCCCGAGATTACTTCAGAAAAAGAAAAATACTTTATAACAGGAAGAAATATATATACGACCTATTATAATGTCAAAAATCTAGAGCAGCGATTAGCAAAATATACAATTTCAGCCCCTTTTGATGGGGTACTTACCGAAGCTTTAGTAACCGAAGGAACTTTAATTCGTCAAGGACAAAAACTAGGAGAATATATTGATACAAGTACCTATGAAATGCAAGTGGCTATAGGTAAAGAGTATGGCGATTTACTTAGAGAAGGGGAGTCTGTCGAGCTCTCTACGCTTAATAAAACAAAAACATTTACAGGTACTGTATCCAGAATTAATGGTAGTGTTGATCAGGCAACCCAGACTATTACTACTTTTATAGAAGTAGTAGCACCTACACTAAAAGAAGGGATGTATCTAGAAGCAAATCTTGATGCCAAGAAAGAAGAAAATGCTATCGAAATAGATAGAAACCTGCTTCAGGAAAGAAATAAAATATTTGTCGTAAAAGATAGTGTTCTAGATGTGATTGATGTAAAACCAATATATTTTTCTGATAAAAAAGTAGTACTTAAAGGGGTTCCTGATGAAACTGTAATTTTATCAAAAAATGTTCTTGGAGCGTATGCTGGGATGTTGATTAGGGTATATCAAGATAAGAAGCAGCATAGTAATGTAACGAGTGATACTGTGGATAGTACAACTAAAAAACAATAATGATGCGTAAAATTATTGCTTTTTTTATTAGGTATCACGTTGCGGTAAATGTTATTGTACTTGCATTTTTTGCATTTGGAATTGTAGGAGCACTCTCTCTAAAATCTTCATTTTTCCCCTTAATTGATTCTAAAAACGTTACTATAGATATTACCTACCCAGGAGCTTCCCCTCTAGAGGTAGAAGAAGGAATTGTTCTTAAGATAGAAGATAATCTTAAGGGGTTGGATGGAGTAGAACGCGTAACTTCTACATCTAGAGAAAATAGAGGAACAATAAATATTGAAATAGAAAAAGGAAAGAATATCGATTTTATGCTATTAGAGGTAAAAAATGCAGTAGATCGAGTACCTTCATTTCCTACAGGGATGGAGCCTTTAATAGTTGCAAAACAAGAAGCTATCCGTCCAACTATTAATTTTTCTATAAGCGGAAATGATATACCTCTTAAAACACTTAAAGAGATTGCACGTCAAATAGAAAATGACCTTCGCGGAATAAATGGAATTTCTCAGATAACTATAAGTGGTTATCCTGCAGAAGAAATTGAGATAGCGATAAATGAAAAAAACTTATTAGCTTATAATTTGAGTTTTAATGAAGTTGCACAAGCAGTGAGTCGAGCTAATATTTTGACTACTGGAGGGACTATTAAAACTGATGCTGAAGAATACCTTATTAGAGCAAATAATCGCTCATATTATGGTAATGAACTATCTAATTTAATTGTACGTGCCAATGCTACAGGGAATGTTATACGACTTATAGATGTAGCAGAGATACGAGATCGTTTTTCAGAAACACCTAATACCACTTATTTTAATGGTGATTTAGCGGTGAATGTACAGATAACAAGCACAAATACAGAAGATCTTATTTCATCAGCAGAAAAAACAAAAGAGTATATAGAAGAATTTAATCAGAAACATACTAATGTACAGCTTAATGTTATTAGTGACCGATCTATTACATTAGTGCAACGTACCAATCTTTTAACAGAAAATGCGATTATTGGAATGCTATTAGTGCTTGCTTTTTTATCCTTATTCCTTAATACACGGTTAGCATTTTGGGTTGCCTTTGGGCTTCCAGTAGCTTTTTTGGGGATGTTTATTTTTGCAGGTTCATTTGATGTAACGATAAATGTATTATCGCTTTTTGGGATGATTATTGTTATTGGAATTCTAGTGGACGATGGTATTGTAATAGCAGAAAACATCTATCAGCATTACGAAAAAGGAAAAACTCCAATTCAGGCAGCTATAGATGGTACTATGGAAGTAATTCCACCCATTATTTCTGCTATTATTACAACAATACTTGCTTTTGGTATTTTCTTATTTTTGGATGGTCGTATAGGAGAATTTTTTGGAGAAGTCTCTGTAGTTGTAATTCTTACATTGACAGTTTCTTTGATAGAAGCTTTGATTATTCTACCAGCACATTTAGCACATTCTAAGGCATTACAACCACAAGATTCAAAACCTAAAACAGGTATTGGGCAACTATTTGCAAAATTGAGATATATTAATACTTTTGGAGACGCTGTTATGAGTTGGTTACGAGATAAAGTGTACAGCCCTTCTTTGCGTTTTGCATTACAAAATAAATTCTTCACGTTTTCAATTTTTATCGTTCTTCTTGTTCTAACCATAGGTAGTGTAGGAGGAGGGATAGTCCGGACTTCATTTTTTCCTCAGATTGCAAGTGACCGATTGTCAATCAATCTAGCGATGCCTAACGGAACTAATGAAAAGGTAACAGATAGTATTATTTCTTTGATAGCAGAAAAAGCTTGGGAAGTTAATGAAGAATTAACAGAAAAATATTTGAAAGGACCTGAATATGAAGGGAAGAAATTATTCAAAAATGTGATTACTAATATAGGACCTGGATCATCTTCTGCTTCATTGGTTGTTAATTTATTACCAGGAGAAGAACGCCCAGATGCAGTAGCATCAGCTATGGTTAGCGATCTTATCAGTAAAAAAATGGGTGAAGTTACAGGTGTAGAAAGTTTAGTATATGGAAGCGGAGGTAACTTTGGAGGAAGACCAGTTTCGGTTTCATTATTAGGAAATAATATTGAAGAGCTTAAGGCAGCAAAAATTGAGTTAAAAAATACACTAGTGAATAACCCATTGCTTAAAGATGTTACTGATAATGATCCTGCAGGGATCAAAGAAATTCGGATTGAGCTAAAAGAAAATGCATATCTATTAGGGATGAATTTACGAGATATTATGGCACAGGTTCGTGCAGGGTTTTTCGGAGTTCAGGCGCAACGTTTCCAACGTGGGCAAGATGAAATTAGAGTTTGGGTTCGATATAATCGTGATAATCGTTCTTCGATATCTAATCTAGATAATATGCGTGTTACCACGATTAGTGGTGAGCGAGTGCCACTTAGTGAAATCGCAACCTATAGCATAGAAAGAGGTGATGTCGCTGTCAATCACTTAGAAGGGCGTCGTGAAATACAGATTTCTGCGGATTTAAAAGATGTAGAAACGACTAGTGCAACAGATATATTGCAAGAAATTCGTACAGTGACTATGCCAGAGATTATTTCTAAATATCCAACAGTTACACCTTCTTATGAAGGGCAAAATCGAGAAGCAGGGAAACTTCTAGGATCTTTAAAACCTGTGGGACTTACTGTACTTGCATTGATTTATATAACTATTGCATTTACGTTTAGAAGCTATAGCCAACCATTACTACTTCTATTGCTTATACCTTTAAGTATACCAGCAGTAGCTTTAGGACATTGGGCGCATAATTTTCCAATCAATATATTATCTATGTTAGGTATTATTGCTCTTATAGGAATTATGGTTAATGATGGTCTGGTACTTATCGGAAAGTTTAATAGTAATCTTAGAGAAGGATTGAGTTTTGACGAATCAATTTATGAAGCAGGCCGTTCTCGCTTTAGAGCAATATTCTTAACTTCATTGACTACCATTGCAGGATTAGCACCTTTATTGTTAGAAAAAAGTAGACAAGCACAGTTTTTAAAACCGATGGCTATTTCGATAGCGTATGGTATTGGTTTTGCAACGGTATTAACTTTATTGATGTTACCACTATTTTTATCATTTAGTAATACTGTGAAAGTAAGGGGTAAATGGTTGATTACAGGAAGTAAAATTACCAAAGAAGAAGTAGAACGAGCTATTAAAGAACAAAAAGAAGAAGATGAAGAGTAGTGTCATGAGTCACAAGCATAATTATATAAAAAAAGTTTGTTTTCTATTTTGGGTTTTAGGACATCATGTAATTGCTCAGCAATTAACCAAACAAGATGCTATTCAGCTTGCTTTAGAGAATAATTTTGGGATACAAATTGCTACTAATAGAACCAAAATAGCTACTAATAACAAAGGGATTCTTAATTCAGGCTATTTACCGATATTATCAGGTAATATAGGGGCTAACTATCAAACAGCTACTACGAGTACCTCTTTTTCTGGAGCTATTAATCAAAATACTGGACAAGAACGAGCAGATATCGAGATCAAGGATGCAGAAACACAGCGTTATAATGTAGGATTAAACCTTAACTATACAATATTTGATGGTTTAGGGAGGTATTATAATTATAAAAAGCTAAAAGAACAATATAATCTTACAGAACTACAAGCAAGAGAGACTATAGAAAATACGATACTACAATTATTTTCAATATACTATGAAGTAGCTAGATTATCAGAAAATATAGAAATTCTTAAAGAGACACTTCAGATTTCAAAAGAAAGAGTAGTAAGATCCAAATATCAGTTTGAATATGGTCAAAACACAAAACTTAATGCACTTAATGCAGAAGTTGATGTAGCAAATGATAGTATTAGGATTTTAAATACCAGACAGCAATTGGAAAATACCAAAAGAGACCTTAATGTGGTTTTGGATAAGGATTTAGGTTTTGAATTTCAGGTGGATACTATTATTAAGTTTATTGCAAAAGAGGAATTAGATACCTATATATCTCAATCAACAGAGAATAATGTGACGTTATTACAGAATAGGAGTAATATACAGATTAGTGATTATGATATTAAAGTGAGTAGATCAGGATATCTACCTACAGTTGGATTAGTCGGATCTTATGGATGGAATCAAAACCGTAATCCACCATCGATATTTTTTCCAGGAAACGTATCAGATGTATACACCTTAGCTGCGGGAGTAAATCTTACTTGGAATCTTTTTGATGGAGGAAGAACTATTACGAAAATGAAAAATGCTAAAATAGCATTAGAAAATCAAGAAGTATTAAAAAAACAAGTAACTAAAGGGGTTGCAAGAGATATTGCTAATGCATTAGGGAATTATAAGAACAGGTTAAATGTGTATAAAATTCAACAGCAAAATGTAATTACAAGTCAGAACAATTTCGAGCGTTCACAAGAACGTTTTAAACTAGGACAAGTTACATCGATAGAATTTAGACAAGCACAGATTAATTTAATTTTAGCACAGACTAATAAGAATGCAGCAAAGTATGATGCAAAAATTGCAGAACTCCAATTATTACAGTTAACAGGACAATTATTGAACGTAGATTTCTGATTTTATTGATGTATTATTATACGATTCTGAAAATGAGTTTAGTTAATTAAAAAACACAAAAATGGTTGAACACTTTTTTCAATGCCCACATTGTTGGGAAGAAATTTCTATGCTATTAGATCCGTCTATAGCATATCAAGTTTATGTAGAAGATTGTGAGGTTTGTTGTAATCCTATAGAGTTATATCCAAGATTTGATAATAATGAACTGGTATCTTTTGAAGTATTGAATCTTGATCAATGATTTTAGAGACTTTACTATTAGGTAGTTATGTTTTTTTTGTTTTTTTTAATATAAATAGTATTGTTTAATCCAAAAATGGTTGTATATTCGCACTCCAATTGCAGAACGATATATGAAGAAATGCAATTATAAGTTCATAAAGTTTAAAAAATTAGTTAACAACTAATTTACATAATATACATCGCGGGATAGAGCAGTAGGCAGCTCGTCGGGCTCATAACCCGAAGGTCACAGGTTCGAGTCCTGTTCCCGCTACTAGCAATGACAAGGGTTTCAAGAGATTGAAGCCCTTTTTTTATGACTACTGTACAACATATGTACAACAATTCTAATAAATCAAAACTTAATCTTTATTTAGGTATTCTTTTTCTTTCAATAATATATTTATTTTTTTAAGAATTTCTCTTTGCTTTTTTTGAGTGTCATTATCATCAAGTAGTCCTGTTAAGGGAGTAAATATAGGTACGATAGCTAATACAGTAGTGATTATAAATTGGATATTTTGAGGAATAGGTTTATCAAATACCCCTTTAAGTATGCTGTCTTTATTTTGTTCAGCTAAAAAACCAAACAGAATAGGAAGTGAAAAATATAATATTATGAATAGTACTAAGGAAAAAAAGAGATATTTAAAAGCTGTTTTCCATTTTGCGCTAGCTTCTTTTTCTAAAATAATTGAACATTCATTTTTCTTTTCTAATAATCCTGATCTGTTTAATTGTTCTAAATGATTGTTACTATTAATATTAATATCTCTACCTACTTTTATATTTCTATTTTTATCAAACATTTACTATATTTTATTTAAGCTGATTATTTACGTAAATTTATGGATATTCTGATGAACTGCAACCAAGCTAATCAAATACCACTTGATACAATTATACGCGTAATGGGTTGTGCAGCCCTTGCCAAGCATTCAGGCGGACAAGAGCAATGGTATGAAAATCCATTACGCACAGAACGCACCCCCAGTTTTTCGGTAAACCATAAAAAGAACCTATGGCAAGATTTAGGCACAGGGCAGGGCGGTAAGGTCATTGACCTAGTGATGCAATATAGCAGCACAAACGTGTCAGGCGCGTTGCAATGGCTTAATGAGAACCTTAACAGCACCAATCTACCACAAAACAAAACAATCCAATTAGCAGGGCAGTATGAAGAAAAGAAGCCCCGTTTTGAAATCGCTAAGATAAAGCAAGTACTAAACCCCAATTTAATCGCTTACGGTAAAGAACGCGGCATACACTCGTCAATTATAGATAAACACCTAAAAGAAGCGCATTATACCGACACGGAAACAGGTAAATCCTTTTACGGGCTAGGGATTCAAAACCAATCGGGCGGGTATGCCATTCGCAACAAGTATATGAAAACCGCTATTGCCCCCAATGATTTTACCTATATCGAAGGTACAGGAATGCGGGGCAATGTCGTAAATGTATTTGAGGGCTTTTTTGATTATTTGAGCCATCTAATGATTACAGGGCAGCAAGAACCAGAAAACAAAACCATTATTTTAAATTCTACCGCAATGGCAAAACGCGCCGCCGACTTTTTGCGTGATAAAATCACGGTAGATCACGTAGTTTTGTTTTTAGATAATGAAAAAGAGGGAAGTAAAGCCGCCGAAGCGGTAGAACGTGCCACCGATCATTTTAAGGCGTCGCCTTATACAATCTATGCTGCAAACGACACCTACTATGGCTATGAAGATTTAAATGCTTGTTATAAAGCCACAGGGCAGCAATGCCAAATAGAAATGCGTCCAATTAAATACCACGATCACGATTTAGATACAGGGTTGCAAATGTAACCTTAATCCTTTGTAAAATCCGTTAATTATGCTATATTTACATCAATAGTATGACTATTGCAGCAATAAAAAGGTTTTATATATGGCAACGATACGAAAAACGATTACGGTAACAGACAAGCAAGACGAGTGGATTAAATCCCAAATCAATAACGGCGACTTTACAAACGAAAGTGAATATATCCGCGCCCTTATCAGACGGGAGCAAGGGAATAATGAAAAGTTTCTAAAGCTAAAATCCGAAATTCAAAAGGGGCTTGATAGTGGTATCAGCGATAGGACTTTAGACGATATATGGGCAGCAGCCGAGCAGAAGCATAAGGCAAAAAATGGCTAAATATCGTTTTACACCACTAGCAGAGAATGACCTATTTAACATTGCAGATTACACCATTGAGCAATGGGGCATCAAGCAAGCCCGTACCTATCGCGATAAACTCAATAGCTGTTTTACCTTATTGGCAGATAGACCCACGATAGGGCGTGACGCTTCGGAATATGGGGAAGAATTACGCCGCTATGCCTATCAATCCCATACGATTTTTTACGTACCTACCGATACTGGCATTTTGATTGTGCGCGTATTGGGGCAACAGATGGACTATGAACAACATTTATAATTTTAAACCCTAAAGTATGACCGAAGCAGAAAGCACCCGATTAACCAAATTGCTTACTGATATGGTGGCGCAATGGGCTAAAGATTACCCCAACCCTATTATAAAAAATCATTCCTACCTTAATGAAGATTCAAGCCAGTTTTACACGAGTGAAGCCGAATTACAGGTTTTTAAGATCAGCCCTAAAGAATTACACAGGTTACACGCGGCGCATTACACTTATTTAGGTTTTATTGAGGTTGCAGACAGTAGCGCATACGATAAAGAACTATATAATTTACTGATCAAAGCACGCGACATATGCCCACCCCTGAATTATTACGGTCAACAAATCCCATTTACAACAGGGAATGACGACCCGCAAACATTTATTTGGTATTGTAAAACCTTCTTTAATTTGTCGCAGCGTTCTAGTACCGCATTTTGGCAAAAACAGCATTTCAATACTTCTCATTTGATTACCTACGACGACGAGCAACACCATACTATCATAGATGTTTTACCACCGTTGAGACAAGACAAGCACCAACCGCCGCAACGACCAATATTTAGTGATTGGAACAAAGACCCTTTTTAATCTTTTTCTTTTTTAGCTAGCACTTTGCAGGGCGTTATTTTATGTAAATAGCCATCCTATTGTTGGGATTATTTGAGCTGCGCTCAATCCCGTTACTTCGTCAGCGTTTGGGGCGCACTGCGTAACGGATATAAAACTACGTTTTATTGGTTTCTTAGTTAGGTCAGATTATCCTTAAAAGGATAGTTGTGGAAAGAAAGTAACCTAGAATTGCATAGGGTTTTGAAAATCAGTATCTTTGGGTGTGCAGCGGAGTAGCAAGATGAAGAAATGTACGTACAAAAACTATCGTTTTCGCCCGCGCAATTCTTAATCTTGGCAAGGAGAGCCGCTACGCTTTTCCCCGTTGCATCCCCTATCGTCTGAGTATCGCCCCTAAATGTTAATAAAAAGTTTCGATATGAAAAAGACCGCCAAAAAACCAAAGATCAAATTTGATTCCCGCTTGCCTGATACCCGTTGCACTTCGGCAGAATTGGCAACGATCAAAGCAAAAGCGGCACAAGCAGGCTTGACCCCTTCGGCATATATGCGGCGAATGGGTGTACATGGAAAAATCGCCATTAAAGAAAGTAAGACCGATACCCAACTGATACGGCATATTGCTGCTATCGGTAACAATTTGAACCAATACCAAAAGCGTGTGAATCTTGGCGGGCTTACGCCTTACGAACACGATTTATTAATTGGGTGTTTAGAAAAGATAGATACCGTTTTAACTGGCTTGCTCAATGATACCACGGATTAATGACAGAGGTTACAGCTTTAAAGGGGTGACGGCGTATTTGATGCACGATAAGCAAGCCGATACCGCCGAGCGCGTGGCGTGGACGGAAACGGGTAATCTGTGGACTGCCAACGTGCATAAAGCCGCTAAACAAATGGCGTGGACGGATATACACGCAGAGCAGCTAAAGCGGGATGCGGGGATAGCCACTACAGGGCGCAAAACCGAAACAGGGGCAGTGTACCATTATTCGTTAGCGTGGGCGCACGATGAGACTCCAGACGAAGCCCACCAAAAAGAAATGGCATTAGAAACGGTTAAGGAATTGGGTTTATCGGAGCATCAATATTACTTTGTGGCGCACAATGATACCAAACACGATCACGTTCATATTGTTGTTAATTTGACCCACCCCCAAACAGGCAAACGCGCCGAACTGCCACTAGATAAAAACAAGGTTCAGGCATGGGCGTTGGAATACGAACAGGAGCGCAAAATCTATTGTGAACAGCGTGTAGAAAATGCCCGCAAGAGGGAGCGGGGAGAGCGCAGCAATTACCAGAAAGAAAAACAGGATTACAGCACCCAAGTAACCCGCGCATATTATGCCGCCGATAACGGAAAAGCATTTAAAAATGCGCTTGAATTGGAAGGCTTACAACTTGCTAATGGTGATCGTAATACGCTTGTGATCGTCGATGAAAAAGGCAAAATAAACCGCCTTATGCGACAATTGCAGATTGACGAGCGCGGCGGCGCAAAAACTAAAGCAGTACTAGCCAAATGCAACGACCTAGACCGTGAAAGTTTGCCCAAAGCCAACGACTTATCGGCACAGATCAAAGAGCAAAATAAGCCCTATGATCGTGAAGCCGAAGCCATTAAACAAGAACATCGATTAGAGGAAGCCGCGCACCAATTCGCCATAGAACAGGAGCAGAAAGAAAAAGAACTAGCACGTCAACAATGGGCAGTTGAGAAAGCCGCCGAGCGTAAAGCAGCACAACAGAAATGGGGTGAAGAACGAGCAGCAGAACGTAAAGCGCGTAAGGAACGGCTTAACGAAATCCTAAAAAGCATTAAAGAGAACAAAGGCAATAAAGGCGGCAGACGGTTACACCTTATTGACGAACTGGCAGAGTTACGCGCCAAAGAAGCACAGGAAGAAAAAGAAGCCTTAGCCCAAAATGAAAAAGCGCGGAAGTGGCAAGGCTATTTTGATGAGCGTATCAGTAAGGCGCGGGATTTACACGACATTGACGGCAGCAAACAACGCCTAGAAGAAGCACGCAAACAATACGAGCCATACAAAGATGTTGGTTCACGGCTTTTCAAGCGTGAACAGTTTGAACAGACATACAACAATTTGCAAAACCGCGAAAAACAGTTAGCGGAGCAAATGCGCCGTTTTAAACTGGATATTGAAGCGATACACAAAAATAGGCAATGGGCGATTGATGAAGAACTGGAAAAACAGGGCTTCGGGGATGCAGGGGAATTGCAGGGCAAGACCGACCAAGACCGCCATACCACCGAAGCGGAGCAGCAGAAAGCGGAGAAAGAAAACGACACCTTGCGCGAAGCATTCAGCAATGAACAGAGTGCGGCGAGTTTGGAGCATAGCGTACAGGGCAAGACCCCCACACAGAAAGGCAAGGTTTCACAAGTGAAACGCCTAGCGACCAAACACAAGGAGAAAAAAGCAGCAGAACAGGAACACACCCAAGAAAAACAGCAGCAGAAAGAGAAGCAAAAAGACCAGAATAAGCAGCACGAAAATTACCAATTATTAAAAGCCGCCGCAAAGCGCAATCTAAAGGAACAGCAAGAGGACAAGGCACAAAAACAATCATTGGATAATGCGCACGACCTTTCTATACAAAAGAATTTCAATACGAAAAGCCCAAGCATTGAAGATGAACAGGCGCGTATTGCTGCGGAGTTTGAACAAGTGGCAAAAGAAAATGCAGCGCAACACCGCGAACAAGAGTTAGAAGAAATGCCCAAGTTTGACAGTGAGGAACAACGCCGTATCTGGTTAGCTTTTAAGGAACTGGAAAAAGATAAGGACTTGGAGCAGGACAACGGAATGGATATTTAGAGATTATCCAATGTCAGGACTATTGGTATTATCTTCTTTTGCATCAAATAAGCCCATTTCCTTTTGACGTTTCAATAGGTAATGGATGGAAGAAGGATTAAATTGTTTTCCTCGGTACGATTTCAATCCTAAATCATTAAAATGCTGCGCTATTTTAGCTTCGGAGGTAATCCCTTCTTTTTGAGCATCCACAACGTGGGGAAATATCTCTACTGCAAATTTATCGGATGCATTTTTTCTATTCTTTTTTGCATCAAATTTTCCTAGTTTTTCTTCAAGTTCTTGGTTTCTTAACAAGGTTTTTTTGTAATCATCCAATAGGCTTATAAGTGGTGCTTGTAGTAATTCAAGAGGGTCTTTACCTTCTAATTCTGCCTTAGCTTTTATATGCTCTAATAGCCTTCGTGTTTGTTTTTGAACTTCGGAATCAATACTTTCCGATTGCTCTACAAACTGAAAAGGGCTTTGCTCCCCTTCGGGGTTTTCTACAAAAAAATCGCTGTCATTCGGTGGCACAATATTAAACCTTTCATCATCACTACTAGTATCTGCAATTATTGCCCCTTGTTGTATTAATGCTAATACATAGGGCGCAAAATGTTTTCTTAGTATGGCTTCAATTTCCATTTGTCAAATTTTTGCGACAATATACATAATATACTCATATGTCAATATTTGAGTAACTAAAATTTAACTCGAAATGTTAAATTTTATGTTAATAAAACACTCATAAATTAATTATTGAGTGATTTATATTTAATTTTACTCATAATTCATATAGCGAGTATTAATTTAAAATGTTTTATTATGGGAGCATTCTATACCAAAGCGTTAGACGCTTACGAAAAACAGGATTATAGCCAATATTTCAAAACGCTGAAACAAGGAGCTAGTAAAAAGGATTGGGATTGTGTGGGGCTAATGGGGGTTAGCTGTATCGAACAGGTTGGCGGATTCAAAAAGGATAATGAACTCGGATTATTTATGTTAGAATCCGCCGTAAATGCGTATCATATTCCTTCAATACACGTATTGGGGATTTATTATTATAAGGGGTTGCACGAAGTACCTCGCGATAGAAAAAAAGGACTGTCCTTGATACGCAGAAGTGCGCTTATGGGATATTCTCCTGCCCAATATGAACTAAACGGGGTGTATTGCGCTAGTCTGAAATTTAAGCGTGCAGGTGCGTGGGCTATTGTGGCGATGCAATTCGGCAATGAAAAAGCCAAACAATTCTGTGAGGGTGCAGCACCTTTTAAGCAAAGTACCGTTGATCTGGCAAATACAATAATCAAATGTATTAAAGATTGTGTTTCGCAAGAACTCACCACCCAAGAAGCCCTTAAAATCATTACCTATTACGAAAATCACGAATTCTAAAAATAGACAGCCCCGCCCATTGGTGGGGTTATTTTTTCACTTAAAAATAAAAAAATATGGGATTATTTTCTAAAGAAAGTAGCAGCGAAAGGCAAATTGAACATTACAGCGAATTGCTAGACCACACACGGGAGCAGTACGAAGCCTTAGAGGACGTGCAGGGCAGCCCCGAAGCCGAAGCACAGCGTAATCAATTATTTGAGCAGATCAAGCAAATTGAAATTACGATTGATGAAATCAAACAACAGGATGAACAAGCACAAGAGAATGACCATACAGACGGTATGGACTTGTTCGAGGATTAACAATTTAAAACTATGCGATATGAAAGCAACACACAAAGCCGCAGCCTTGCGAAAAACAGGGATTACCGCTCGTATCAATTACGGGGTGGCAATCATTTTGATCTTTATTTATGGGTTATTTATAAGCCGTACCCTATGGAACAAGTTACCCAAATTGGAAGTGAACCGCTATACCTTCACAGGTAGGCGTTACGGCATATGGGATGCATTGCTACACAATAATGGGGAACTCTTATTTTTAATCATACTAATGAGTATAAGCATTATTCTTTTATCGTGGCTTTTGTTTGCCAGTAAATTAGCCGTAATACGGTTACGCCTTTTCAAGAATGTAAAATATTTTATTCCTGTATTCAGCGTGTTGTACCTGTATTGTTTTTTCGGGGTGTTTTGGAAAAACTTACCCGAAACACAAGCCCTTGCCTTTTGTATTGCTGCCTTTGTAATCGTTGCCCTGCATTTTACGGGGGTGTATTTTGCGATCAATAAGCCAGAGAAACACCTTAACACCACCATTTATAATATTAATGCGGTCAATGTTTTTATGCTTTTTGTGGTGGTGCAATATTTACACCCAAGCGCGTATTTTTGGTACATCTTCTGGATGCTTTTTGTGCCTGTCATTATCCTGTATTTCAAGAACAGTATTTTGATTGTTGTTGAATATGTGAAGGAATCAGAACTATATCGGCGGTTGTTCATTAGATCGGTACATGGCGAATCGAGCCGTTGGGCAAGTTATTACACCTTTTTTAAAAATGACATTGGTACGTGGTTTATCAAAAATCGTAACCGTATATGGTTTTCTGCGGAAAGCACTTTATTTTTAGGTAAGACGTTTTTTGAAAACGATTTCCAATTAACGGGCAGGAATATTGGCTTTAAAACCGAATGGCATATGATTACCGTTGCAGGAACGCGGGGCGGTAAATCCGTTGACGTGATCTATACGAATGTATTGAACTATGCAGGAGGAGTAATTGCGCTAGACGTAAAAGGTGAGATTACACAAGTGGTATGGAAACGCCGTAGCCAGCAACGCCCATTTTACGTGCTAGACCCTTTTAATGTGGTTATTGAAAAAAAAGGTTCAGGCGTTGCATTAAAAAATTCGCATTGGAATATTTTGGATGAAATAGACGTGAACCATCCCGAAGCACGGGAACATATCATTACCCTTGCCGAAGCCTGCATAGAAAAGTCAGAAAACGAAGCAGGGAACGCCGCGCATTTTCGTGAGACTGCCCAAATCGTATTAAGGGGTGTTATTGCTTATGTGCTATCAGATCCTTTTTTAGAAGATGAACAACGTCATTTAGGAACGGTATTTAATTTTATAAAATATGGTGCAGCGACAGCTTCGCAATTTTGCCCAATAGCTTTAAATGATTTTATCAAATTTAAACTTACAACCAATCATGCTGTAGGTGGCGCAGCGAAGGAAGCCGCCAGTATTCTAACTACCGTTGGGGAAAAGGAAAAAGGCGCAATCCTATCAACATTAACACGCGGTATTGACTGGATGAACTCGCCATCTATACAAAAAATTATCTGTCATAAAAGCGATTTCAGTTTGGCAGATGCAAAAGCAAAAGAAGCGAGTATATTTCTAATATTGCCCGAAGAACATTTACAAAAATTCAATAGACTAACCTCTGCTTTTTATACAATGGGATTGAATAAATGCAGTAATCACGTTACGTCACAGCCTAAAGGCTCTAAGCGCCGTGTGTTGTTCTTAATGGAAGAATTTAGCAAGCTAGGTTACTTTGCGCCGGTGGCTCAAAAGATCACGATTGCAGCAGGAAGTTATATAAAGTTTTGGTTTATCCTGCAATCCATCGACCAGATACGAAAAGTATATAAAAATGAAGGGGATTTTTGGAGCAGTTGCGATCTACAGGTTTTTGCATTGGATAAAAAAGACCACGATTCCGCTAAATATATTTCCGATGTTTTAGGGAACTACACGGTAAAGAATAAAAAAAACGGTTCAGAACAAACCTATAAACTAATGGAAGCATCGGAAGTCTCGGAATTTTTGGACGTAGGCACAAAGAATCAAATCATTATTCCTAGAGAGGGCTACCCGCTAAAACTTAGGCGAGTACCATTCTTTAAATTGTTCAAACGCAGCCAGTATGGTAAGAACACCCGATAATTAATACTTAAATTGTTGTACTAAATCCCCGTCATTATGGCGGGGATTATTTTATGTCTTGTTTAGCTTGTTTTTCTTTTAGCTCACAAAAGAAATCTTCGATTGATAACTTATGAATATCGAGAACCCGCAAAAGTGTATCTATAGTGAAGTTATGCCCTGCTTCCAATCGCCAGTAGGTTTTGCGTGGTAAGTCGTGATCGTTGGCAAAAGTTTCATAACTGGAATATTCGGCACGAAGCCGTAAGGCTCTAACTTGCCGTCCTATTCTCTTTTTAGTAACCGTATTATCTTTCATTGGTGATTGTAAAATTCACTAATTCAATGGTCATAAATTACGTAATAAAGGATTCTTTTTTGAATCTTATATGACCCATATTAAATTTTAATCGTAAATTGCAGCAACAAAAAACACATACGAATATGTAATGAAAAATTTAGTTATGGAGTACTTATTTTACATTCAAGGTGTTCACGCTGTACGCGTGGAACTTGACAGTGACGGCGAATGGGATGAGGTAGAACGCTACGACCTAGAGAAACGGGATTTTGTTTCTGATTGGCGTATGGTAAAGCGCATTAATGATGATATGGATTGTCAGAAAGTAAGCCCAATTCGTTTTTGGGAATATATCGCGCTTCTTAATGTAAACATCAAGCCAAAGTATGAAAAGTACAAGTTTAAGCGCAAGGAATATGAGTATTTCATACAAGGGATTTATGCTATTCGTGTAAAATTAGATGATAAAGAAAAGCCCGTGTTTTGTGAGCGTTACGATCATTACGAAAAAGGGTTTATTAAGTATGAAACAGTGCCTAATCAATTGTATGAACCTTTATTATGCACCAAAGTAAGTGTTACCCATTTTTGGAAGTTTATAGCAAAATGTAAGTACAATAAATTTAGTTTGAATTGACTTTTTTTGTTCCGATGAATACCCCGTTGCCTATGCCCAAATCACCAAATGCCTACTTATGCGGCTATGGCAAAAATGATGAACAAAAAAATATAAAAATTAATGCGCTGTAATTCATAATCTTATTAAATTGCAGTGCCAAAACTTTTAAAACCAAAAAGAATGTCAAAACTTGTTGCAACTGTAGGAGATCAGCACAATTGCCCAATGTATAGTGGTACTACAGCGCATGTAGGTGGTACAATTATTTCAGGCTCTCCCAATGTTTTTGTAAATGATAGACCCGTAGCACGTATGGGCGATAAATGTATATGTGCCGATGGTTCAATATCAATTATCATTCAGGGAGAAACAGGAGTTTTGGTAAATGGTAAACCCATAGCCTATGTAGGCTGCATGACATCACATGGCGGGGTTATTTCTACAGGACAACCCAATGTTATTATAGAAACGGCTATGCCTGTAAAAACCTCTCAATTGGTAACGATGCCTATAGAACTGATGCCACCAACGCCCGCAAGAAATATGCTCGACAGGATTAATGCGCTTGCTAATTCTAAAAAAACGAGAGAAGCAAAATCAAAACAACAAGAATTAAAAAAACACGGCTATCTGGTTGATGTTGATTTTAGTATGTAAATCTGCTGTTTTATGAAAATTGACTATCCTGTATTACCTTCTTATGGCGACAATCCTACCGAAGAAGAAAAAGAACGCACTATAGCAAGCTATTACGGACATCAAAACCGACATGGTTTTTATCCTGTAGGGAGTAGTAATACGTGGCATGGCGGCATCCATATAGAAGATTTTGGAACAAACGTGAGTGCTATTGCAGACGGTAGAATTATAGCCTATCGCATACCCGAAAAGTATCTACATGAAAAAGATAATAAAGATATTAAATACTCCAACGGGTTTATACTCATACAACATCATTATAAAACCCCAAAAGGGGTAGCACTACGATTTTACAGTCTGTATATGCACCTGCAACCTAAAGCAGAAATGATAAAAAACAAAGGGAAAAGCATACCAGATCTATATGCAAAATATACAACAAAAGTAAAGACAGCTACTAAAGAAATAGGTTTAAAAGTTAGAGAGTATTGCGAAGATCATAAAACAAAGGATGATGCCAAAGAAAAGGTATTTGTACCTAAAGGTAGTTTGATAAAAAAAGAAAATATTACCCCACCCAAAGGACATTGGATGGAAAATAATACAAGTTATGTATTTTGTAGTTATCAAGGAGAAATATTAATTGCGCTAAAGAGTTGGACTACTGATCATGGCGAAAACCACTACCAAATAAGCCATACTAAGGCAAAAGATAAAAATACTTTTAATGCCAATGCTCCCAAAGGCACGATGGTATTTGATACTATCAATGGCACATATATAGGTATGGAATGTGCAGAAACAGCACTTGAAGTTGAAAAAACCAAAGATAAAAACTGGTATAAAATCAAAGGCAGAACACAGTATGTTATGGTTGCCGATTGTGAACCTCTTACTAAACAGATCAAAGATGATGTAGTATTTAATGAGGTACAGAATGTAGATGTACCTATTACAGCAGGGCAGATTATTGGTGTTCCTAGTCGTTATGAATCTAATGCCTCAAAAGGCTATACCACCGTACATATAGAAGTCTTTACAGATGATAGCGGCATACACGAGTTTATCAATAATACACAGGACAATGACCGCACATCGTATGAAGTTGCCAAGGAGCAATTATTACAGGTGGGCAAACCTTGCAATTTTTTAAAAGCCGATACCAAAGTAAAAATCTATCAGATTAAAGACGACTATACCCAAATCGGGTTTGAAGATGTTTCCTGTAAAATCGAAGATAAAACAACACATCTTCATTGGACAAAAAAAGTAGCTGTTTATGTGAATGGAAAGAAAACTACGAAGCCTACATATACCATTGTTGGAGAACATTTTGAGGAAGTGAATACAGCACTCGAAAACCTTTTGCCAAGTACAGACACCAAAGTATATTTAAAATTTCAGGGAACAGGAAATAAAAGGACTATTGGTTACGGCACAGCGCAATCAGGCAAAAAATACTGGGTAAAAACCAGTGAGGTAACAGGCGAAGTAGGCAATTGGGTGGCATTATCACAAGATATAAGCGTTGTGTATGAACAACAACCCACAGCAGACACCGCTGATAGTAAAGCTAAAAAAACCGCAAAGATTAGAAAAAAAGCCACTACAAAAGATAGCGCCAATACAGAATGGTGGCTTATAAAAACCAAAGACAATGAACAAGGGTGGGTTAAAAAAAGTGACCTAACCAAAAAGAATCCTTACCATTGGGCGGATTATGGTTGGGAAATACTAGAAGATACAGGCAACCAGTATTTTTATATGTTTGGCGAATATGTAGAAAAAAGCGAACCCCATGATTTTATCAAAAAGATATGGGAGTTAGCCGATAGCGATGGCGATAAAGAACTCTCTAATTATGAGCTGCAACAAGCTGTAAGTACCAAAGATACCATAGACATACTAAGCAAGCTTATTTGCAAACATCAAAGCGAATGGAACACTTGGGCTAATATCAGTGATTTTGAACAAGAATTGATAGAGGTGCATAAAAAAGGGATTAATGAAGCCAAAGGCACAGATGATAAGGGTAATGACCTAAAACAAAAGTTAGAGCAGCAACGAGATGCTAAAATCGAGATGTTTAAAGATAAAATAAAACATCTTTGTTTTTGGCAAGACATAAAAAATGGCGAAATTGTACCTATGCAACAGCGTAGAGAAGCGTACATAGACAGTAAATACAACCCCACACACAGGATATTCCCTAAAGGAACAAGTGCAAAGGAAATACTACTAGGCAAAGAGTTTGACGAGTTAGAGAAAGAACGAGATAAAAGGCAGTTTCCTACAGATTCTAATGTGTATCATTTGCACGCTATTTCATTTATCGAGCAGATGAAAATGATTGTGGGTGATGGTGGAAAAATGAAATCTGTACTAGAAGAAATGAAGCTTTTGGTAAATAAGCATATTCCTTATAGTCAACAAGGAGAAAGAAGCTCCTTATCCGATGAAGGGTTGGCAGCTTTGGATTGTTCCGAGACTGTTGGTATATATCTACATAAGCTTGGTTGTATGCCTAAATATAAAGCTATTCATACAGGTATAATGACCACAGAAGCAGATTTTAGAAAAGCCATAGGATCGAATAAAATACAATTTGTAGAAGGAAGTGATAAGGCAGATTTTATTCCTGAATCAGGAGATATTTTTGTATGGAGAAGTGGTGGTGGGCATACAGGAATCGTTTACAAATATGATGAGAAGAAAGATGCTGTTTGGATAATGGAAGCTATTGGAAAAAGTGGTGCTAGAAAGCCTATGGAAGCATATAATCGTGAGAATGGAGGATATAACAAAACTTGGTGTACTCGTACTTCTGTATATAAAAGAGATAGTAGTGCATTAACAAAACACGATGGATGGAAAGGCTATTTTAGACCAATTAATTACTAAATGAACAATATAAATATGAAGATTAAATTTATAATGTATGCAGGATTTATTTTTTTGTTTTTTATTACTAGCTGTAAGGAAATAAATAAAAAAGCAAATGCCACTACAAATCATAAAAAATCAGAGCAAGTACATGAAAAAAGTGAGGATAAAGTAGAGATAAAATCTAGCTATAATTTTGATAATATTATTAAATGTGAAAAATACGGCTATGATGGAACAGCAAGCATAGCAGATTATGGATGTCTTTATAATCCAAAAGGGAATAATACTTATGGAAATATTGCACCTTACCTAATACCTAAGATTGGAATTAAGAAACATCTACAAAAAGTTGATGAGTTATTTAAGGAAGGTGATAAATATGATAAATGGGAAAAAGAAGGAGAGCGCATTAACAGTTTGTCTGTATCAGACATTAAGGAAGAATTTTACATTTATTTATCATTGATAGATAAAAAGTATTTAGAGCATACATCTAATCTTGATGCTTCTTATAATATAAAACGGAGTGAAGAAAAAGATTATAAATTTACGACACAGTGGTTTACTTTTAATAATTCAATCAAAAGTTGGCAGTTGTTAAATTCTTTTGAAACTTCACCCAGTACAGACAGAAAAGCTTGGGAATGGGAGCAGGAAAAAATAAAAGAAGTAATTGCAAAAAACCAATGATCAACTCTAGCTCTACGAATTTTATAACTCCGTAGTAATTTTAGTAAATAGTAGTGATGCAAAATCTCATTATTTAAAATGAAATACATATATTCAATATTATTATTGTTATCTGCAATTGTTTTTAGTTGTAAACAGACAAACAAAAATCAAAAAGAGACATCTTTCAAAAACAATAACAACTCTGTTGTTGAAAGGGCGAAAATTAAAAGTAATCACCCTCCTTTTAAGATTAAAAACATTTCAATAAATGATGGGTTTTGGAAACGAGAAGCATATTATAAATCTAAAATTGAGGGAGAAAAATACTATCAAGTTCGTGTTAGTATTATTGACACTTTAAAATCGTTTTATTTCTTAGGATTAAGAAAACGAAAATTTGATGAAGATACTGTTAGTATAAGTAAGGTTTATTTGTATGAATTAGATAAAAATAAGAATATCTTTATTGTTGATTCCTTACCTGTCACAAAAAGTGGCGGTAATTACTACTATGAGGATTTATTTTTATCAAGGCAATACGACAATTTGATATTAAAAAAGGATTGCCTGTTTTATTACAAAGAAAATCAAAATCTTTTGCAAGATACAACAGATAATTATTCATTTAGAAATTACTTTAAATATAAATTAGGATCAAAAGAGCAACCTATCAAAATAGAAAAAAACCAATTACCATTTAAAGAAGATAAGATAAGTATAGGATTATATGATGTAAAAGCGACAATTGATTCAAAAAAATCAATAGTAGCCCTAACCAACAGTTCTAATATTTTTATTTTAAAAAATAAACTATGGCAAGACAATATTCATGCTTTAGATACAATTAATCCTTACAGATTTAGCGAAAGTTATAAAAACTCAATAAATATTCAACTGTCCACATACCCCCAATTTGAATATCATGATTCTACTGAACCCTGCCCTTTAAATGCAATGTTTGGTAGTATGTCATGGGATGATAGAGGAAAGGTGTTATATTTTGATAATAGTGCTATTTGTCAAGCTTGTATTTGGAAAATTGATATAAAAACTAAAGAATTAATTAAAATTGTCCCTGAACATGAAGCAATAGACCCATACTTTTTTAAAGAAAAAGGCAAGGAAAATATTGCTTATGTTTATAAAAATTGTATCCAATTAGCACATCCAATTAAAAAAAAGTCTAATAGAATCTCTAAAAACATAATTACATATAATCCCAAAAATTATAGATTGGATTATGATGAAAACAATCTATTTATAGAAACTAAAATATTAGATAAAAAAAGCGATAAGTCACTAGTCTTAAAAGAAGGTGATTTTTATTTAGGTTCTGAGGATTCAGGTATTTCATTTTATTTTTCAATCGATAAAAACAATAAATTATCAGGAACTTACAAATTTTACAGAAATGATAATACTTCTGAGGATAATATTCTATTTCATCAAATGAATATAATAGACTCTAAAATAGTAAATCAAATTATTGGCGATAATGAGTATAATTACTATTATGAATATGACCACGAAAATAAGAAATGTCACACACAGCAGTATACTAAAAACAAACAATTTGTTAGTGAATCATTTTCAGATTGGGATAAATTAGAAGAGTATTTTATTAGCGAGAAAACTAGAAGATATAATTCTGAAAATAAGACATATTTAGAAACTTATTATTATTCAGGCATAGTCATAGAGTATGATAGTGTTTTTAATTTAAAATCAAAGAAAGACCCTAATAACGGTTTCCATAAATTCTATAAAAACAATTATTTGAATAGAATTGAGTTAATTGGTGATGAATGGGGTATTAAAGAATTTGAAAAAGATAAATTTGAAATTTTTATAAAAAATAAAGGCAAGCAAGTTTTAGAAAAAAACATGGATTATATATTCAAGATTTCAATTAATAGCTATTATCAATTTTCTACAGATAATAATGGTTTTATTATAAGTAAAACTTTTAAATATGTATGTAAAAATTGCTAGTTGATAACTTTAACATCCCATTTCTTCCTGTACATAGAGTTGCCAAAAGTTTGCTGCTAAACAACTAAAAAGATGGAATATCCCACAGATATAGAAAAAATAGTAACCCCGTATATTAATCCTAATTTCCATATAAAATTAGATGCTACAACTTATAAAAAACATATCAATTCTTATGAGTGTATGTTGTTAAGTTTTCTAAGTTTAAGTAGAGAATGTATAAAGCACGAATTACACAACCCTGCTATTGTTGTTTTTGATTATCAAGAGCGAATTATTTGTAATAGAGATTTTACTATGGAGTATGTAGTAAATAATTCTGATGACAGTACTAATTTTAGGTTAGAATTAATTGAAGATACAAGAAATGATCGTATCTATTTTATGCTTCAAGAAAAAGCGAAACCAGACAATGTGGTATTTCATTGGTTACATTATTCCATACCTTTTAATATTCTTAGTCATGTAGATTACAGTAAAATTACTAATCATATTGTTGATAGGCAGCAGCTAAAAAAAGACCACGAGGTTTTAAATTTTGAACTATTGCTACACCGTATCAATTTTAAAACAGGTAATTGGCATATTACAAAGCCCTAGATTAATATGCTTTAAAATTATTTCCTGAAGAACGGCGGGTATATTATATCATATATTACCCGTGCGCCCTCTTTCATTGCAATTTCAACATTGTGTAAATCATTTTTTAAGTCTGTAGTATCAGACAATGTAAGATCATATAAAGTCACGCCTGTTTCTGTATTATGAACGGTCAAGCCTTTTGTTTCTTTAGGAGCATCCCCAATTATAAAACGACACATAAAGCGTGGCGTATTTTTGTGACTTATAAACCCCGATTTAGCCCGTTCATTTTTAGGGGCTTTATCAATTTTCAAATGGTACGGCAATGGTGGCAATTGCGGCGTTTGGTTAATGTTTTCCTTCATCCCTATTTTTTAAAATGATGTTTGGGGCAAACCGATTTTTTGAAACTTTACTTTTTTTGCAAAGCCCCAATTTGTCAAGGTTTCTACCCGACATTGTTATAATATAATTGTCTGTTTTATGGATTGTTATCATATAATAAAGATACGATTTTACGAGATAATGACAGCACCAAACCCCATTTTTGAAAACTATATATTTTGTACGGCCATAACTAGCGTTCACAAAACATATAGATTTCAAAACGCGCCCGAACCGATAAACCGCCTTTCAGAAAAAGAAAGTCGTTTTAACCGTTCTCATTGCCTTTGCGCTCGACCTCGAAAAACCCTAAAAAAAGGAAAAGGGAGATTGCTCCCCCGATTCCTACGGATTGTGTGGAATCCGCAAAACCATTGTATAATACATTTGATTTTGTAATGTCAATTAAACCGATACGCCAAGTATTCACAGGGTAAAATTTGAAAATGAATACTATCGAAATCAAATAAAAAAGGGGTGCGAACCGCATCCCTTAATTTCTTCTTTGTTAGTATTCTATGGATATTTAAAAACATTTTTCATATGATGTGTTATCAGTCTTTGGAGATAATGGCTTAAATTATTTTCAGGGTTCTAAATATAATAATATATCTTATGAATTATTATTATCTTATGAGGCAATTACCCCTGAAATTAAAGCGCATATAAATCAGAAAAATAAAAATGAATGATTAGTTTTTTAGTTAGATATTGGCATAAGATTGGTTTTTTAATTATGCCAGATTTATATAAAGAAAGGTTTAAGCAAACACCTTGGTATTTTAAGCTCTACCATAGTTATGACATTATTAAGCTAAAAAAATTATACAAAAAAGATAGAGATAATAAAGGCGTGGTTAAAGCTCTTGAAAATGTATTCCAAAATGTAGATAATTATATGAATGAATACTGTAATCAAGAAAAGCCTACAATAACGTGTAAAAAAGGATGCTCTTTTTGTTGTTCTAAAGAGGTGTTTATCTCTGATGATGAAGCTAAAATTCTTCATAATTATATATCGGTAAATGATATAAAAGTAGATTTGAATAAAGCTACTTATCAAGCACTTTCTAAATTTAATTTACCATTAAATCAAAGAGATTGTATCTTCTTAGATTCGGAAACTAAGGAATGTAAAGTGTATAGAGTTAGACCGCTTAGTTGTAGAATGTTACTAGCTGCTAGTGAGCCTAAATTCTGCTTAAATGATAAATATGGTAAACCATTGTATTTTTTGTTGCCAAAAATGGAAAACATCAAAACAGCTATTTGGAATAGTTCTATTTCTGGAATTTTACCTGCAATGATATTAAAACAAGTCAAAGAAAAATGATTTTAGGTCGTAAAATACAACCTGAAAAACAATATTTTCTATAAAGGGTATTATTAAACTTTGTATATTTAAAATAAATTTTTTATGTCAGAATTAATACCTTTCCAAGCCCATTTTGAATATCATCATAGCGATAATTTTAATACAGCATTTTCAGAGACAGTATGGTCACGATTATTTAGTGAATCTGGAACGAGAGATGTAAAAACAATCATTCATAACAATAGTGATGGTTTTGATATTCCTTATTTGAAGAAGGGAACAAAGATTAATTTAGATTTTGATCAGATACATTCGGTATCGCCTGAAAAGATAAATAAAGCAGACTATGACCAGTCTGTAAGTTTTAAATTTAATTCTAAGCCTGTAGAAGTCCTTCAAATTAGAAACGATGAAATTACTTTTTCTAATAATAATTCAGAAGTATATACAGTAACGCTTAATGATAATCTTAAACTAATAAAACGCTAGGTGAAAAGAAACTATGAAAACACAAGATGTTGTTTTCATAGTTCAGCTCTCGCATACCAGATGTTGTGTTTTACGGATTAAGCGGAAGATCATTTTTAATCATTCTTAGATCGTTCAAGCTGCGCAAAATTACGTTAAGGGGCATACGCCCACTTACCTTAAATCTTTGCTTGTTTCACTTCACTAAAATAATTAAACCGCCCACCCTGTCTATAACTTGGCTTATCCACATTCTTTGTGGTTGCTTTGGTGGATGAAAAAGGGAAAACTAACGGGTAACAATTTTCACGGAGAATCAAAACGAAACATTAGGAACATAAAAAAGCCCGCCGAAGCGAGCCTTTTAAAAAATCTTTATATTGAGCGATGCACAACAAACTGAACACTTGAAGCATCGCCCAATATAAAGGGAGATGCAAGAAAAAAATGCTTTCTTGTAACACTTTTTTACGGCTTTTTTTCAAGGTGGGTTTTTCTTCCTAAAACGGATAAGGAAAACCAAAAATGCGACACATCGCCAGTACTTCATACCTCAATACAATTATTGCACCCTACTCTTTTAACCGCAGCAAAGAACCCCGCAGAAAGTCATTGGCATTACAAAGCCCGAATTTTGGGTTTGTAAAGGCTGTTAAACAGGATTTTGTTAGAAACCCCCGTATGATGTCAGGTACGCGTTGTATGGTGCTTATGTTGCTCGGTTGGGCGGGAAGCGAACAGCCCATTAAAACAACGGCGGGAATTATTGCCAAAAAGCTAGGGCGTAGTGTTCGACAAGTGCATAGGTACTTACAGGATGCCATACAAGAGGGGTATTTGTATTATAGTCGCACCAAAGACCGTTTGGGCTATTATACGGGTATTAAGATACATTTGAATTTTGGCGCAATTCGATCATATAAAAAACAACCTGTACCCCGCACAAATAGCGATATGACAGATACGGCAGACACTAATACTAACTTTATATATAAAAGGGAAGATACCAAGCAGGAACGGGAATATTTGAGCAAAATAGATGCAATTTTAAAACGTAATGGTTTGCCCCCTACTCCCTAGTAGCTTTTTACCGCTTTAAATCGTTAAAAATGAACCTTCGTAAAAACGAAGGTGCTTTATGTATGCTTGCTAAAAGAAAAACAGATTAAAAATTTTTGCGCGGTACACATGTATTGTGGATTAAGTAAAATCATTGCTTTTACCTATGGCTGCACAGGCTATACAATGTATGAATACAGTACAATAATACAGGATTGCACAAATGGAAATCAAACAAGAATACACGGTTGCAGAAGCTACGGAGTTTTTAGGCTTCGCATCAAGAAGCACTATAAACGTGCGTACCAAAGAGAAAGGAGATAAAGCACTATCCTATAATTTAGACGATAATAATAATAAGGTAATTCCTATAGCAGAGTTAGAAAGGGTATTCCCAAAGAAATATAATGCAGCAATTAAGCGAAAAAGAAATACAAACAATACAAGTACAGAATACAGTGCAAAAATACAAAAAAGCACAGCTAAAAATACAAACAATACCATACAGTTAGAACAGGATATTAAGATTTTAGAACAACAAATTGAATTTAAGGACGAACTGTTGCGAATATCCAAAGAAGCCAAAGAGAAGGCAGAAGAACGCGAACAGGACTTATCTAAAAAATTGAACCTATCGCAAGAGACTTTGAAAGCTCAAACGGCAATTTTAGAAGATTTACGAGAGAAAAAACAGCCACAGAAGCCTGTACAGGAGGAAAAACAGAATTTTGATAGGAGGGAAGGTAAAAACAGATTAAAGACACTCACGGACGCAGAAATCGCAATTATTATATTGTTGTCGTTCTTATGCGGATTAATCGTTCTAACGCTCTAACCCTTGATCTTGTTCGCGGTCTAAATCCTTTTGCTCCTCGATCATATCAAATTCTTTGCGAATTCTATCTTGTTCGTACAACATACCGCTATCATTAAACCCATCCAAATAGTCAGGGTGTGCATTACTCTTTTTAATCGCTTCGACCAATTCAGGTTTAAAGGAATGAATATAATATCCTTGATTAACACCTTTCAGATATTCTGGTGAAGGCTCAATATTTTCGTTTTCTTCCATTGTTAAAATGTATTTTTACTGTGCTTTTCAAGGTATTCATTAATGCTGTCACGGTCATACAAAATCAATTTTCGGCGGGGTTGGCTAAATCGGATATCCCCATTATTTCGAAGATTGGATATAGTCGTTTTTGAAGTTACACGGAGTAGGCGCATAGCTTCACTTTCAGAAATCCATTTATCTTGTGTATGCCCTTGATTCTTTTCTTTTAGACGGTCAACCACTTCGTCAACAAGGGCGTAAAATGCTTCGGTTTCTAAACAAATCACTTCCATACGCCTAATTTAAGAATTTAATACCGCATCCAATGCATCGTCGGCATCTTTATGAATGAAATTAGCTTGATAGTTTATTGTTGTTTTTAGATCACTATGACGGTACAGCTTTTGGAGCATAAGCGGACTAATGGCATCCCCCGCGATATTCCCAAAGGTATGGCGGGCTATATGGTTGGATAAGTTTTTATCTATCTCACATTGTGCTGCAATTCGCTTTAGGTATTTGTTAAAAAGGCTTGAAGCATTACGGGCTTTTACAAACATATCGCGTTTATCATTCTGATCTGCTTTTTTGAGATATGGGAAAATAAAATCTGTTTTTGATTGTTTGTCAGCTTTGTAAAATTCAAGGATAGCCGCCGCCTTATCTGGTACTTTTAAACTTACGGGCTTATCGTTTTTGTGCATCGTATAAAATAATCTGCCATCCTTGAAATTATACCACCGCATTTCTAAAACATCGGAGATACGAATACCTGCAAAGTAATAGGCAAAAAGCCATACATTACGAGTATGCCAAATAGAGGTGTTTTCTTCTAAGCCCAAAGACTCTATACGTTCGATTTCTTCCCTTGTTAGTCCGATTTTATGACCGTTACCAATACGGATTTTTTCTTTTTCGCCTGCAAATGGATAGTGTTTTGTATCTACGATACCGTCCTTTATTGCAGCATTGTACAAGGTACGGATAAGCATTAATTGGTTCGTAATAGTTCGCTTTTGTTGACCCAAATACGAAGCACAGAAGATTTTGAACCGATTTATAAAAGGTTCGTTTATATCCTCAAAATACAAGGTTGTATTTTTTGAAAACTCTTTTTTCAGAATATCTAAAATATTATATTCACCTTTTCGCGCTTTGCTTATACGTTCTTTTCTGCGTTGCATAATACCATCAATAACCGTTTGTTTATTCTCGGATTTATTATGCGTTAGAAACTCGCTGATATTGTACATTATGGACAGGTCAGGTTTTGCAACGGAAAATACACCTTGCAAATATTTGCTTTTCACACGCTGCGCCCCAAATTGGAAAAATGACACGTTTTTGCCTTTACGTTGCACCTTTTTTTGAATTTCTTTACTAGATACATTGTCATTGGCTGTGTCAGCTTCTAAGGCGATATTTTCCGTTTCAGATAGCTTTTTAAGCAGGAAGTTATTAAGCCTTGCAGAATTAGGATAGGAGCGTTTTACCTTGCATAAATTCTTATCCCAATCTTTGGGAAGAATGTATTTTCCTGTAAAAACAAACCGTGTTTTTCTATTTTGAGTGATTCTAATGGCAAGCGGGCAAGTGCCATTTTTTTTGCTATAGTTCGTCCGAAGTACTATCTTTACTGATGCCATAACCTTTGCTTTTATATTACAAAGATACGAAATTCTAAGAATACACTGTACAACATATGTACAACATTTTGTGTTTTATCGTGTATTTTTATGATTCTATATAAAAGTTAAATAACTGATAATCAAATATATTAATACATATTGAATCATATTAAACCAATAGTTATTAGGCTCATAACCCGAAGGTCACTGGTTCGAGTCCAGTTCCCGCTACTAGCAAAGACAAGGCTTTCGAGAAATCGAAAGCCTTTCTTTTTTGCAATGGGTACAGAATAGGTACAGAATAACGTATTTTTCAAAACTTAATAAACACTGGTGGTAAATATTATTATTTGGTTTTAAATTCTATAAATCTTCATTTTACATTAGAGGGAGTTTATTATCATACAATATATCCGCAAGTTAAACTCGTAAAATACTTCCATCAAAAGACTACGGCATAAAGCCAACGCTTCTTCCACTACTCATTTATTCCGTTTCCTTTTGAGCCAAGATTTTATCTTCCGTTTGGTTTCTACTCAAATATTGTTTAATCTAAAATTTGAGTATTATGACAACAAAAGCGAGTACCACAAAGAAGCGCAGTAGAGAGAAATCTACTGCCAAGAAGGAAGTAAACGGAAAGAAATCATCCGTACTTCAAATTCAGAACTTACCACTGGGCAACATCAAGCCTGACCCAGAACAACCAAGAAAGACTTTCAACAAAGATGCATTACAGCAACTTTCTGAGAGTATCGAAGAGCACGGTGTATTGCAGCCAATCACGGTAAGGCATCTAAATGGCCATTATGTCATCGTGATGGGCGAACGCCGATATCGTGCAAGCAAGCTGGCAGGAAAAAAGACCATACCCAGTATTGTGAGGACTTATGAGAACAATGATGTCCTTGAAGTTCAAATCATCGAGAACCTGCAAAGACAGGATGTAGAACCTACCGAGGAAGCTGAAGCGATTGCTTACCTAAGCGAGAAGTATGCGCCAACAGAAATTGCAAAGCGATTGGGCAGAACGGACAACTTTATCAGACAGCGCCTAAAATTGGCAGGTTTAATAGAGGGTTTCAAACACTTTGTTCGCAATAGCGAAATGACCATTTCCTTAGGTGTAGGTGTTGCATTGTTTGCACCAGAAGAACAGCAGATGATGTTGGAAACGATGGGCGAAGATTTTAATGCGCATCAAATCAACAGGATGATTAAGGACCAGTCCTATGACTTGGAAAAAGCATCTTTCGATGTAGCTGATAAGAAATTAGTGCCGAAAGCAGGCTCTTGTATTGAATGTCCATTTAATGCGGCCAATCAAGGTAATCTGTTTGGCGAGGGTAAAATGGTCTGTACAAAATCTGCTTGTTTTGAAACTAAGAAAAGTAAATCGTTCTTGAACTTGATTGAAAAGGCTAAGAAGCAAAACATCCTACTAATTCCTGAAATACGACGGTATTGGGCAGATGACGAAAACAATCAGCTGGTTATTTCACAGTTGGAAAAAAGTGGCTTGAAGGTCTATCTGCTGGATGATGTTGAAATCATCGAAAATCCAATTAAGCCAACAACAGAAGCCATCAAAATAGAATATCAACATTACGATTATTCTGAGGACGAACTCAAGGCAGAATTGGAAGAAGCGATACAGAGCTTCAATGAAGAACTGGAACAGTTTATTACTGCAAAGGAAAAAGGATTTGTAAATGGTATCGTTTTTCATCCTGAGACCTACCAGAACAAGGAAGTTTTTGTCAAGGTAAGCGAGAAATCAAAAGATAAATCGAGTGAGTATTCAGCACCATTGGCCAACAGAAAAATGGCAGATTGCACACCTGAAGAACAAATCATTAAAATCAATGAAAGGGAAATCCGCAAGAAGCACATTGAGAACAACAAACAGTTCGAAGAAGTGGTTCAAATGATTCGTGAAACAAAATACATCAATACGAAGAAGACACTTTCAACAGACGAAATGGTGGCATTCTCAATATCGCTTTTTGAAAATAATGTGGACTATATGAGCCAACAAAAGTATTTTTCAAAGTTCTTAAGCGACACGTCCAAGATGACCAAAGTTGAAATGGTCGAGAATTTCAAGAAGAATTTCAAAAAGGAAATCTTTCACAAGCTGATACGCTATATGCTCACAAAGCAAGTGCATTTTGGCGAGAGCAATCACGTGAATAACCTGACAAACATTTCATTCTACAGTGCGATGCAGGGATATTACAAATCCAAGATTGACGGCATTGAGAAGGAATATGCTGAAAAACGAGACAAGCGTGAAGCACGTTTGAAAGAGCGCATCACAGTTCTTGAAAAGAAAATTCAGGAACTAAACGATTAGCTTTTGTTGTTTGAAGAAGGGTCGGCATTCGTGCTGGCCCTTTTTCTTTTTTATGATTATGCCTAAAAAATGTATTTACAAGGAAGGGGTTATCAATCAATAGTTAGCGCAAAGATAAACTCGTAAAATACACCCATCAAAAGACTACGGCATAAAGCCATTGCTGCACCCTATGCTTATTTATTCCGTTTCCTTTTGAGCTGAGATTTTAGCTTCCGTTTGGGTACTGCTCAAATATTGTTTAATCAAAATATATCATTATGAAACGAGTATCTGAAAAATCTAAAATTTCGCCACAAGAGGCTGAAATACATTATCAATCGAGTAAAGAAAATTACAACATCGAAGGTGCGGAAAGCCACTTGGCTTATTACAGAGAAAAGTATCCACTGTACTATGCGCAGTTATTACAAAATGTCTAATTTAAAATTCAAAAGCTATGTATTTACAAAATTTGCAACAGGATGAAATCTTTGTTCCATCAGAAATGAAATCCTTAAAAGCTTTGACACAGATGGAATCCAGACGAGGACTTGAAAATGTTATCATCTCAAATGGCAAAATCGTCAATGTGGTATCGAACAGCTATGGACACATTCCGAATCAACTGTTCTTCAAGAAAGCTGAAGAAATGTTGACCGATGCACAACTGAACTTCCACAAGCGCACCATCAACAAAAATGACAGGTCGTTCATTACAGATTTCATTATTGACGATAAGAGTCAGTTTTCTGTAAAAAATAAAGAGGATTTGATACTGCCAATGCTTCGGTTTAAAAACTCTTATGACGGTAGTGAAAAGACCTCTGGTCATTTCGGGTTTTACCGAAAAGTATGTTCCAACGGTTTGCACGTTTCTCAGGCAGAAATTGAGTTTTCTATCAAGCACAGTAAGAACAACACTCACCTCATTATGCCGAGGCTGAACAATCTGCTCGATAAATTTCTGGATAATGAGTTCTACACCATTACCAAGAAATTCGATAAGATGAAGGAATTTAAAATCATCGACACTCAGGAATTTGTGAAAGCTATTCTTCACAGAACTAAACTTTTCAGATACGAGTGTAGTGATAAGAATAGTGACCCTTCGAAAAAGTCTCGTGAGGTCATTGAGATTTTGAACTACGAAGCCTTGTTGCTCAATGAAGAACCAAATCTGTGGTTAGGTTACAACGCTTTTAACTCAGTATTACATAACACTTTGAAGAAGAGTTTTGGTCAGCAAGAACGGTTGGACAAAAAACTATTCGATGAAGTTTATGAAATGGCTTAGAGATATTTAAAGGTTTATCCAGTACCTTAAACTGGATTTTTTATTTAATGAAGAATAGCATTTACAAAACCACTCAGCACATTCCTCTACATTTCGCGGAAAGCTACATTTTGGGAAAAGAGCTTCACTACAAATATCTTGGACACAATCCACAATTTCAGCTTTCCATTCCGTTAACCCTTCCCGATGCTCTGGGAAGGAACACTACATTCCCGAGCCAAAATTGTGAATTAAGTCCGCTTTTTCATCGGAAAGCCATCACTTCGGTTTTCTTAACAGGATTTTCGGCGCGGTCTTCTTGAGCCCTCACTCGAAAATCCTTAAAAACCGAAACGCTGTCTTACACATTTTAAGGGGTTTATAATGGATAAAGCCTTTATTGTTTTTCGGGGCGTCGAAAAACAGGCACGACATAACCAATTCTAATTTAACCACAGCTACTTATTTCGCTTAACTATCGGTACGCTCAAACGCAACTGCGTTTAAAAGAATTGCTAATGCCCTTATGGAACTTGTCAAGACTGTACGAGTTTTAGTGAAAAATAAGGCTTCTACTTCCTTGAAATTCCAAGGAATTTACTACGTCGCAAACACACCTGATTTATTCCCTAAAAGTCTTGACAAAACCCACTCTATCCATTGTGCGGTGCACGAAAGAAAAGAACAAACACCCCTTAAAATTTAATCTGTTTTAAATCAATAGGGGAAATATAAATCACTTAAATATTTTATTATGAGTACTATTAAAAATCACGTACAGTTAATTGGAAACGTTGGACAAGAACCAACCATTACGAACCTTGAAAGCGGAAAGAAAGTAGCCCGTTTTTCGTTAGCCACAAACGAGTATTACAAAGACAGCAAAGGCGAAAAGCAAACAGATACGAATTGGCATACAATTGTAGCCTGGGGCAAGACTGCCGAAATTGTAGAGAGGTATGTTGCTAAAGGGAAAGAAGTTGGAATATCAGGAAAACTAAAAACCCGAAGCTACACAACCGATGATAATGAGCAACGCTATGTTACGGAAGTTGTAGCCGATGAAATCCTTTTACTTGGAAGTAAAGGCGATAAGTAAACCTAAAATTAAAGAGGGCGTAACCGTCGAAAGATGCGCCCTCTTTTCATTATCCATATTAATAATAGAAACAATGAAACACAAAGTTAATGAAATAAAGATTAGTTATAAGGGGGAATTGAAATCCTCAATGTGGCATAAAATAGGAAATTCGCAAGATGCAGCAGAATTGCTTTTTGAAGACTGGGATAAAGATACTATTGGTATTCAAGAAACTTTTAAAGTCGTCTTATTGAATAACAGCAATAAGGTAAAAGGTGTGTATCAACTTTCGCAGGGCGGAATAACAAGCACATTAATAGACCTACGAATATTGTTTGCAGTAATTTTAAAATCCTTGTCCGTAGCCATCATTTTGGTGCACAATCATCCAAGTGGAAAATTACAACCAAGTGATGCGGATAAACAACTCACAAACAAGATTAAAAAAGCATCCAAACTTTTTGATATCACCATTCTTGACCATTTGATATTTGCGCCCGATGGCGATTACTATAGCTTTTCTGACAATGGAATTCTGTAAAATTTACAGCTATGATATATCTCAATTTTACAGACTTGAGCGAAGAGGCTCAAAACCGACTTTTAGAAAATTCTAAAAAGGATGTAAAACGAAAATTTGGCGATAGCATTCGCAAATACGTAAATAAAAACCATACTAGTTTTGAAACGATGATTGAAGAAGAAGCGATGCGAAATTTGTATTCGTACACCTATGTTTTCAATCCTTGAAATTTGAAAAGCTAATTGATACACCTCTATATTTTTAGAGGTGTTTTTGTATTCAATCAATTTCAAGTCAATAAAAAACCGTATCTTTATTTCGCTGAAATTCAGCACACAAATTACAGTAAGGTTATCCACTTTTCGACTTTCGCCGATACCCTTACACATCGAAAAATAACATATCGGAAAATCATTTTCCCTGAAAATGGCAATCGGCTTTTTAGCTGGATTGTATGGATTTTTGTCCCGCGAGCGGGACGAAAAGGAATAGCAAGAGGGTAACACGCTGCGCGATGTTTCGGATTCCTTTTCGTTTTTAATTAACTGATAATCAGTTAATTAATTATATTTTAATTTCTGGACAATCAGCGATTTGCGACAAACGGGCTGAGAACGCCCATTTTTAGGGAAGATTTTGCGACAAATCGGCGAAATATGGACTCATTTACTGGAATTAGATTTAAAAAAGAAACTGCAAAACGTTTCCAAACATTTTCACGCACATACTTCAAATCGCACACCGAAGCAATGTCCACGATGCTCGATTTTTTCTTCTACAATGAAATTTCGCCAAAAGAAAAATTAGGTCCAACAGGACGCACCATCGAAGCTAAACTCTTAAAAAGAATCAATGCGGTTATTGCCATCATGCGTGATGTAGAAAAGACACAAACCAAACCTACGGTGGCTATGATTCAATCGCTGTTTGAAACAGAAGAACCCACAAAAAAACCGCTAATCGTAGAAAAGAAATATGCTGAAGAAAAGAAAGAAGTGCGCTTTCGCGAAAAGCAAAATACAAGTAATCAACTCTAATTTTTTAAGCTATGTACATTACAATCACAGCTCAAAAATTGGGTAATAATTATTCACAAAGTTCAGCAGATTTCGTGGGTTATTTAGAGAAAGAAAATCAAGGTTTGGAACAACAGGAAATGGAACCTTTTTTTAATCAATATGGCGATGAGATTTCTGCAGAAGAAGTTGTAAAAGAGATTGATGGAAACACCGCAAAGTTGAAAAAGAAAGAACCTAAGTTTTATTCAATTACGGTCAGTCCTTCAAAATATGAATTACGCAAACTTCAGAACAATAGCCAAGATTTAAAAAACTATACTCGTGAATTGATGAAGGATTATGTTGCCAGCTTCAATCGGGAAATCAATGGGCGACCTATTACGATAGATGACATTAAGTACTTCGCAAAAATTGAACGCCAACGCACCTTTAAAGGAACAGATTTTCAGATAAAAGAAAACCAACCCTTTGCCACAAAAATATTGCAGCTCAAAACGGATATCCGAAATGTTCAAGCGGGAAGAGCTGAAGGGAATATTAATAGGATGAAAAAGGAAATTGACAAACTGGAACGTAAAGCACCACATCAACAAAACGGAAAACGGATAGTTCAGGGAATGCGAAAAGAGGGAAACCAAAGCCATATCCATATCATCGTGAGCAGAAAGGATGCTTCAAATTCTGTCAGTCTTTCCCCAGGAAGTAAACACAAAGCTTCGGAAGTTGAAATGCACGGTAAGAATGTAAAACGAGGTTTTGACCGAGATGCTTTTTTCACGAAAGCGGAACAAACTTTCGACAAGACTTTTGGTTATAAACGCAACTTTGCAGAGACCTATAAGGCACGAAAAGATTTTGTTAAAAACCCCAAGCTCTACTTTGCTGCCTTGATGAAATTACCAGCTAACGAAAGAGCAATGGCTTTCAAAATGATGACGAAAACGGGATTGCCAATCGTTCCAAGTATTCCCGTTACTCAGGCGCAAATTGCACTTCGTGTTTTCAAACGATTAAGACGTGGTGCAGAAGTGGCTATAAAATCAAGTTCTATAGGCATATAAAAACAAATAGTTATGAAAGTCAAGAATCCATTAACAATATCGAAGAAAACTATAAACATCTATGAACCCAAAATAGAATTGCTAGTAATGGATTGTATGGTTTATATGAAAGATTGCAGAGATAAGCAATTTGATTTGGCAATAGTTGACCCACCATACGGAATAGGGATTCATAAAATGAATTTCACCCAAAATCGGAAAGGTGGTTTAGCTAAACGGGGTGATTACAGCTCTATAAGTGACTGGGATAAAGAAATACCAAAGCAAGCTTACTGGGATGAGTTATTTCGCATTTCGAAAAATCAAATCATCTGGGGTGGAAATTATTTTTCATTACCACCAATGAAAGGTTGGGTTTTTTGGGATAAGAGAACGGATGCAAAATACAATACGGATTATGCCGATGGGGAATTGGCTTGGACTTCATTTAATAAACCTTTACGTTGTTTTCGTTGGTTGTGGAATGGTATGCTTCAACAAAATATGAAAAACAAGCAGATAAGAATTCACCCTACCGAAAAACCCAAAGCTTTGTACGAATGGTTACTTATGAATTATGCTAAAAAAGGTGACAAGATTATCGATACACATATAGGTAGCGGTAGTATTGCTATGGCATGCTGGAATATGAAATACGATTTAGTGGGTATGGACATCAATCCTGTTTATGTTAAAGCTGCTCAAAAGCGTTTAGACGATTACAGGAAGCAATTAAAATTGTTCTAATGCTAACTACAAAACCTGAAATAGTACTTTTAATTATTGGTTTAGCCAGTATCGTTTTCTATGTAATGTTTCGAGTAAGTAAGTATGCGTTCTTATTAAATATCACTATGCTTTCGTTTCTCGTATCCTATATTTCTGAAGGAAATGAATTAGTATCGATATTATTGTACTTGGTTTGTCCTCTTATGCTAATTAATACAGGACTGTATGTTTTTCTGCATAAAACTGAAAACGCACAAAATGGAAATACTAAATATCAGGTCAGTTTTTCTACGAATAAAGGAAACTTCAAACTAGATAATATTAAACGTGGCGCATCCGTCATCGGATCCGCTGGAAGCGGAAAAACCGAAAGCGTAGTTTATGGTTTCTTAAATCATTTCCGGAAAGAGGATTTTTGTGGAGTCATTCACGACTACAAGGATTTTGAATTGACCGAAATGGCATATCCATTGTTTAAGGAAAGTAATATTCCGTTTAAGGTCATTTCCTTCGATAAAATCATTCATAGGGTAAATCCTATTGCGCCACGCTACTTAGAGAACGAGGAAAGTGTAAACGAAGTGTCGAGGGTACTAATTGAAAACCTTTTGGAACAACGTGAATCAGGAACTACAGGCACAACCAAATTCTTTAACGATGCTGCTGAAGGTTTGATTGGTGGTTTGATTTGGAAACTGAAGACGGATTACCCTAAATACTGTACACTGCCTCATTTAATAGCCATTTATCAATTATTGGACACTGATAGCCTTATCCAATTTTTGGAAACCAATACCACATCTAGAGCAATGGCAGATGCTTTTATTAGTGGTAAGGATTCTGATAGGCAGACCGCTGGTGTTAAAAGCACCTTGGCCAATGCCCTAAAACGCATTAGTACACAGCGAATTTTTATGGCATTATCCGCAGACGAAGTGCCATTGAATATTAATAGTGAAGAAAATCCTGCCATCATTTCCGTAGTAAACAATCCAAAATATGAAACATCGTATTCGCCTGTGATCGCCACCATTATTCACACCATCACCAAACAAATGAGTGTGCGAAATTCTAAGCCCTCATTTTTATTGATGGAAGAAGCACCAACAATTCGTTTGTTGAATATGCATCGAATTCCTGCAACTTTGAGAAGCTACGATATAGCTACTATTTATGTGATGCAGGATAAAATACAGAATGATATGATGTATGGTGATAAGGCGAGTAAAGCAATATTGAGTAATCTTTCTTACCAATTTTTCGGAAAGGTAAACGACCCAGATACCGCTAAATATTACGAACGTTTTTTTGAAATCATCAAAGACCCAACGAAAAGTATTAGCCGTGGGCATAACCTTGATTTTGATACCCGAATCACGACTGGAGAGAAAGAAATCCCAAAAATTAGAGCAGATGTGTTCTTTAGATTAAAGCAAGGGGAGTTTATTACCTATGCTGATGGAAAGGATAAAAAAGTGCAGTTTAAATTGGCAAATATTCAAAGAGAGTTGCCCAAGGAATCTAAGCAGTTTTCCCAATCAGATTTAGCAGCTAATTTTGAGCGGGTTTATGATGAAGTGCAGTCGATATTCAATTAATACTGTCACATTGAGAAAGTATAAATACTGGTGAAAAATTTTCAGTAAAGAAAACTGAAATTATTTTAACTAATAAAATGCTCTTATATTGAAGGAAAATAAATACTTTGATTGAAAAAGAACAAATACAAAAGAGGCGTCAGGAAATTGCAGAAATCAGACACGCTGATAGTGTATATAGAGATATTGTAGCTAGAGAAAATGAAAGAGCAGACTACGAGAAACGTTGGTTTTGGGAATTACTTCAAAATGCAAAAGATTCTGTTAACCCAGACCAAAGCATAAAAGTGAAAATTTGCATTGAGGAAAATGAAATATCATTTCTGCATACCGGTAATCCTTTTGAATTAGATGATATTTTAAGCCTTATTATTCAAGGTAGTTCTAAAAACAATAAGGAAGGTATGACCGGAAGGTTTGGTACAGGATTTATGACTACCTATCTTCTTTCTAAAGAAGTTAGAATTACTGGTAAACTAGTAAATAATCAAGGTTGCTTTGATTTTCTGCTCAACCGTAATGCAACAGATAATGAACATTTTTATTTGCTGCAGCAAGAGTCAAATAAACAATTTGATAATTCAATTAGGAATAATAACTACTTAGGTGATGATGAATTTCAAACTAAGTTTACTTATAAGCTAGGAACAGAAGGAAAGAAGACTGCGAGTATAGGATTAAAATGTTTAGATGAACTAATTCCCATTACTCAACTATTCAATAAGCAACTAGAATCAGTAACTGTCATTGAGGATGGTATAACCAGGACCTTTAACAAGTCATTGGTGAATAAGCACGAAATAGGCTCTATTAATGAATGGATGGTAAATACGCTTTATAATGGCAAAATGCAAACAAGTTTAAAGGCCTATGTGCAAAATGACCACAGGTTTGATGCTTGTATTATTACTACCTATCAAAATGAAACCGAAACAATTCTGCCGTTAACAAAGAACCATCCGCGACTATATTATACTTTCCCATTACTAGGAACTGAAGAAATTGGAATCCCGATTATTATTAACTCAACTCATTTTGACCCTAGGGTTGAGCGGGACGGCATATATCTCAAGAAAGTATCAGAAGGTGGAAGTGAGGTAATTAACAAGGAAATAATAAATAAGGCTTTATCGCAAAGTTTACTGGCATTCGTACAATTATTTAAAGACAAAAATATTTCTGGAATTCACGAAGTTTTTAATTTCAAACTTTCTAAAGATCTAAAATGGATGGACCACGACTGGTTCGTCAATTTAAAAAATAACACATTCCAGATACTTGCCACCAAACAAGTAATCAAGTATAACAATTCTGAGGAAGGCTTTACTAGTCTAAATGATTTAACAATTCCATTTACTGATAAAACCGATTGTATTAAGGGTTTATGGGAACTTTTATCAAAAATACTTAAGCTAAAGGTGCCATTGGTTAACGAGTTACAAAGTTGGGTTGAAGTTGCCCGAAGTTATTCATTTATTGAACCCAAAATAGAAAACATTGATGAACTTGATTTTGTATGGGGTATTGATGAGTTAATTGATTTTGTTGAGCAAACTAATGATATTGAAACATTAAATTCTTTAATCAGTATTGAAGGACAGTTATGGCTTAACAACTTTTACTCTATAATTGTACAGATTAAAAGGCATTTTCCACTAGAGAAATGTATTGCTTTAAATCGTAGGAATAACTTAAGAAAAGCTGAAGGTATTAGTTGGGATTTATGCAATGATGAAACTCTGATTGTTATATCCGATTTAGTTGGATTAAACTTTGCTGACAAACTCTTTTCAAAAAACATTCAAACATTTAATCTAAGTGGCGTTGAGAATTTTTCGCTTCAAGAGGCGGTAAGTGAGTTAAAATCTAAGCTCAATCAAATTACACCATCTGAAATAAGTAGCAGTTCATACCAAATATGTAATGCAAAATTCTTGAAATGGTTAATTTCTAAAGAAAATCAAGAAACAATTAAAGATTTAAAAGTTCTAAGAGGTACCGTAAATAATAATAACGAGGATTTTATTTATGACCATTTCCCTAAATCCGAACACTTACTTTTAGGTCCAAAAAAATTATTCGAAAAAGAATTTCCAATCTATGCAAGCTTAGTTAGAGATAAAGATTGTATGAATGATATTTATACTGAGTTTTTGAGTAGTGAAGACTTTAGTTTTTTAAATGAAGGTGGGTTTATACATTATAGCCCAATTATTATTAAAACTGAAAATGCAACCATCAAATTGCTAGAAGATTTGATGATAAGCGAAAGGGATTTGAATAGCTTAAGAGATAGTGACGGAAACCTTAAATATAAATTCCAGGTTACTTATTCAGATTTCGCATACTTAACAACAAGTGATGGGCATATTTATGCCCGAAATACAACTCAAAAATCAAGTTTAGAACGGTTAAGATTTTTACTTAATGAAGCCATAGAAAAAGATGTTTTTTTTGATAAAGATTACCAGGAAATTAAAATCGATGATGTCGAAACTGCTATACAATTAAAAAAGTGCTTATGGGTATATCGTGCCAAACGATTGAATTGGATAAATATAAAAACTGAAAGTGAAGACTCGGAAACAAAGTTTGTAAGCGAAACACCTTCATCAAAAAATCTTTCAGAATTATTTAAAGAGAACGATGCCTTGCTAAAAACAATTCGTGGCGCCAGACAACAAACTTTTTTGAACAAATTAGGTGTTGGTGTTTCAGATTTAATTAGAAATACTTTGCCTACGGACGAACTTCGGTTGAGCTGGGATAAAGCAATAACAAATATGATTACAAGTGATGCCGACCCGGAACTTGTCCAAGAAATTTTTAACGACCCAAGTATTAGAAAAGAATATGAGAGAAGGCTCGGTGAGAGGAAGTTAATAAGTAGGAATCAGTTTATTGGTAAACTCATAGAAGATTTGTTTAAAGAATACATAACACAACTCAAAGCCGAAGGTGTCAATATAAATATTGAAAGAAAGCCATTTGGTAGTGATTATATTCTTACAGAGGAATCGTCAGATTTAATCAATCAACAGAACGAACGAGAGGCTTTTAAAATTAATAACTGGCTTGTAGAATTAAAAGCAACAGGAAAAGATTATGCTGCAATGACCCCTTTGCAAGCAAAAACAGCAACAGAACAGAAAGAAAATTATGCTCTAATTGTAGTGCCCCTAAATGGTTTTGAACCTGATTTGGAATATCTCAGACAAAATATCAAGGTCATTCACAATATAGGTTATAAGATAGATAATGTTTTTGCAGATTTTAGCGAAATTGAAATTAAAAAAAGCCACCTTCACAATGGCCAAAATGGAATTTCTGTGAGCATAGAAGATCAAAACATTCGTTTTAGAGTAAATGCCTCTATTTGGAATAACGAGCACATCAGTATTAAGACTTTTATTGAAACGTTCTTTGTAGATTCAAATAATTAATTTAAGGATAAAGGTTGAGTAATTTTTATTGAGAAGAGTAAGATATACAGAAAAAAGTAAGAATTTAAAATGAGTATTAACCAAAGTGAAATAATTAAAAAAACAGATGAATTTCTAGACACCCTTAAGCTCAATCTAAAGCAAATAAAACTCAAAAAATATCAAAGTGTAGTCTTCAATTCTTCAGAGTTTAGGACCAAAGAAATACTGAATGAAAGTGTATATAAGGTTAAAAAAAGCAGCCTTCCTCTAATTTACACAATCGAGTTATTAGAAATTAGTAAACTGCCTAAATTACTTGGTTTGTTTGAGGATTTTAGTGAAAGCAACAAAAAGAAAGTTAAGAACAAGGATAGAGTCAATCTTTCAAGGTACAATAAGTCACTTTCATCTTTTCTATATGTCGGAAGCTCTACCACGGGCATTTACTCAAGATTAAAAAATCATTTTGGAACACGCGGTAATAGAGTATATAGTTTACATTTATGTAAATGGGACAATGGTATTGATTATGATATAAAGTTGAGAACTTATACTATTGAGAACGTAAAAAGCCCAAATACAATGCACGCTATAGTAGAACTGGTAGAGCAACAAGTTTGGGATGAATTAGAACCCAATTTTGGAAAGCGAAGCGGACAATAAAATGCTTAATCTGTACCTCATTTTGAAATATGAAGTAATTAGATTAAAACATTTAAATTTACAGAAACAATAGATAATAACTATAAATATTAAAAAAGAAGCATTTGCTAGTATCAATTGGTTAACAAAGAAGAAATAATAGATTTAGAGAAAATTGTTCAAAAGGAATGTGATGAATATTCACTTACTTTAGAAGAATCACACGATAATAACTTTAAGATTTATACAGATCAGTCTTCAGGAATCACACTTTTCCTTCAACTTGATGAGAACCACAATTTATCATTCTACTTTCTGCAACGAACTTACGATGTGTTTTATACCGGCGATAGATCGGATGCTCACGTAATTCTAAGCTTGATGTTTACGGCTTTCTTAAGGTTCTATAAGTCGGGAATTTCCTGTGAGCAATTTGATATTGGCCATCCTGTTGTTCCAGATGAAATATGGGGAAGATATTTGATACCAGTCCAAGCCCCAATTTTACATGGAATTTCGACTGCCAAACAACTCTTTGAGGTTGTCAAGGAAATAATAAAAATGGTCGCATTTTGGCGAGAAAGCTTATGGTATTTTGCAGGTTGCCCTTGTGATAAATGTATGACTGCTGGAAATATTGATAACTCAAACTATAAATACTCTTTCGAAGATGTTGAGGACATATTTTCACATTTGCATAGTATATCTAGCCGAAATAATTATAGGGATCGTGAACGACCAGAATGGGTATATTTCTATGACATAGAAGAGGAAGTTACGATGATTAAATCCAGTAGTCTCGCAAAGTTTCTCTACGCAACATTAGATTTGTGTACAGATAAAACTGAACAGTTAAAAGGACAGAATGGTACATTTGTGCTAAGCGATAACATAAAAAACTTTGTTCACGATGATACGAGATTTGAACTGGACGAATATTTCAATATTATCAATAAAGAAGGGAAACTAAAAGGATACCCCGTGATTCCTATGGAAAATATGGTCGTTACGGTAATGGAAGATTATATTATTGCATTGGGTAGAATATGTGGATTTGAAGAATATAAAAAAGAAAGAGAGCTCATTAGAGAGCGACACAATAGAGAATCTGAGCTGTTGTTTCCAATAGCACAATTTTTGTGGAAAGAAGAAGTTTGTCCAGACCAATTCGAATTATTAGTTAAGGCACTATTGGAACGTGAGCCAAACGTAAAAAGCGTTAGAAGACCAGCACCCATTAATCAAGGTGATAAAGGAAGAGATTTGATTATTGAGTGGAATGTAATAAATGAATATATGTCCGATACCACACCGCCAAGAAAGTTGATTAAAGTTGTAGGACAATGCAAATCGGGAAAATCTACAATCGGAAAAGGGAAAGTGTTGGATATACGAGATACTGTAGAAACTCATAATTCACAGGGCTTTTTCTTAGCCGTAAATACCCAAATTTCCGCAGCACTTACAGAAAAACTCGAATCGTTACTATCTCAAGGAATTTGGACTTCTTGGTGGAATAGGGATGATATTGAGATGAGACTGTCTAAAAATCAAGATTTAATCCCAATGTTTCCAAATGTTCTAACATCTAAAGACCAAGTCAAATTTGTGGATAGGGAAGATTAGTTACATTACAATTCAACATGATTGATTGAAATCAGAACACCAGATTGTTTTTGTTTAGAGTTTGTATTCAATAAGTGGTCAAATGGTAGTGTAATAGGTGGTATAAAGATTCTCAGGTGTTTGAAATAGAATAAATTAGATGAGGAATTGCTGATTTGTTTAATCAATAGTAAAATATCAATTATATATATATCTTACTGTTTTTCATATGTAAAATATTGAAATTCAAAGCATTATTTCTAAAAGACATAGGAGATTTAAAAAGGTCCATTATCTCTTGGTCCGTTGTGGGTAACCTTCCATAGTCCATCTTCTTTAATCAATTTAAAAACACCAGGTTTTGGGTCATATGCTGTGGAATACTTTATCCAAGCAACTTCACCTTCCATAACTTCATCAACAATCTTGAAGTCGGATTTTGAATTTTTATCCTGAACGAACATTTCTTGAATGCTGGAAAGATTAGCATAGCCTTCTGCAGTAGTATGTTTTTTTAGAGACGCTTTATCACCGTGATAAAAACTTTCGGCAACAACTTTGGCAGTTTCAGAAGGAGACATATCCTTATTCCCAGCACAGGAAATAAATAGAAGTACAAGTGAGCAGATAAGTAATCTTTTCATAATATTATTAATTTGGGTTATTGATATATCTATGTGATATATTCAGTTTTATATTTCGTTCACCATCTTTCTCGTTCAATTCCAAAATTGCCCTACGGTCATTCGATAATGAAAATTTGGGCATTACATAAATAAACCTTACCATTTTACCTTCTGCAATTTTTGACGGCAAATAGTGCTTGTAAATAGGCTCTTGATATAAACTCTGTAAAGATTTCTTTTTCCCTTTTTGTCGGGTCTCGATTGAGAGGTTCAAGAAATTCAAATCGTAATCCATTGAAGAATTATTCTCAATCTGGATAACAAAATAGAGTTCTTCTTTATCAAAAACAATATTTTCAACATTCAAGACAATGCCTTGAGTTCGCTTCTTAATCCGACCAACACGCTGGTTTCTGTTAAGAAGATAGGAACAGAATTTTTGATAATAGTAGGTCCTGTTATCTATATTTTTTTCAGAAGTAACAACCTGAATCGAATCGGTAACAATTGGTTTTTCATTCCCAATACTATTTGTTACTGGGATAAAATAATTGAGCTTTGACAGCTGCTTCTTATATCTTACAATATACGAAAAAATTGCACCATTTCTGTTGATTACCAGCAGATTACTTTCTTTGCCAGGTTTAGCCTGAAGCAGCCCGAAATATTGTTCTTTTTCACGATTGTAGCTGAAAACAAAATTGTCCGAACCGGTTATGCCTTGTCGTATGGGTTCTGGAAAAAATAGCGCAACGTTTTTAGTGTCGTTTGCATAAATTGTATCTAGTACTTTGTCTGTTTGAGCTTTCGCGAAAGCGGAAATAATGAAAGCGGAAATTATAATATACTTTTTCATAAGAGTGCGTTTTTAAATGCCCATTATGGGCCTCATAATTTTGGTTTTAGAATTAATTTGTAGTTGTTGAGCACAGTCACCTTGACACTTCGATTACGACGTCTAAATACCTGTGTAATTCCGCCTACTTGTGGAACGGTAGGAATATTGATATCGCCTATAACATCATCCAAAACTTCTGTGGTAGCTTCTGCCCTAAAATTATTTTGCACATAAATACCTTCGCTGCCATCCAACAAATCAAATGCCTTCAATTTGGTAGGATGATGCTTAATATTCTCAATTTCGATTAAAGCACGATTAGGTTGAAAGCTAATAAACCCAAAAACTGGTGTATTCTTTGGCATTGGCTTACCATTTATAGTTGCTGATTTGGTAAGGCGCATTCGCAATCTAGTGTTCGCCTTAACAACCTGGTCGCCATCGACAACCACATATATCGTTTCATCCGTATTGCCAATAATTGAAACTTCATTGGGTTTTGGCGAAGCAGCAAAGAATAATTGATGCTCTAGCCCTAATTCTTTGGCTTCAATTTTTTGTTCTCGCATTATTTCGGCTGAATCGATTTGTTGTGCGCTCTTTTTCACAACTTTCTTTTGCCTTAAGTTTCTGTATTTCTTGTCAGAGTATTGAATTTTACCTGCATTGTATATACTATCCACAATGCGTTCTTTTTCGAGTTCTGGCAAATCAGGATTGTAAAGACCTGTGGAATCCAAAAGTTTTTCATCGTAGATGCTAGGTGCGTTATTCTCGCGCACTTCCTTTAAGTCATTGATAGCATCAAGTTTGGAATCATACTCTTTTTGGTTTTCGTCCAAGTCCGGTACCAAGGTTTGTTCAAGGTTTTCATCTTCACTTTCATCATCACCCATAACCATCATAGAATAGGAAATAAGGAATATGAAAATCACAGCTAGTACAGCTGCAAAAACTATTTTGTTCTTTTCTACTTTCATAATCGTGGTTTTTAAGTGCCGATTATCGGCTCAACTTTCATTGTTTAATTTTTTTAAGGTGTTCTCGAAATAGTTTGTAATCAACAAACCGTGTGGATTGTTCGGAAAGTTTCTATCAACGGGAATTAAGTTTCCACTAGAAACGAGTTCATAGGTGTCTATTATTGAGCCTCTATTGATTTCAAAGACGGTAACTGTTCTAAAGACGTATGCCCCTTTTTGTTCTTCTATTTGTGAATCAATACTTAGTACTTTTTGAATAAGCGAATATTGCAATAATCGATTGTAGACACCATCAGCTTTTTTCTGGCGATATAGATTGTCTACAGAACTATTACCCAGCCATAGAGCCTTTTCAAGATTCCTTTCGTAGTTACTGGCATCGATATTATAGAAGTAGTTGTGGAACAGGTCTAAATGGGCTAAGACCTCGACCTTGAAATTTTCTTTTTGGGTAACCAACTTCAACGGAATAATACTACCATCGGTATTGATAGCAAAGGCACTATTAAGCGCTTCTTTATTCGTTTTAAAAGCCATCCATAGTGAAAAGGTGCTAGATAGCATTGCAAAAATGACAACTGCCAACACGATAAATCTGTTCAATTTTAAGACGTTGTATATGTTCTTATATGGTGTTTTCATTTTCATTGGAATTAACTTGAAAATAATCTGAGGGTAAATGAGGTGGCGCGCTTGTATAATTTGAATTTTAGAAAAACAATAAAACCAACCGACCCAAGCTGAACTACAGGTGCAAAAAAGCCCTGACCAACATCAGTTCCAAAAAGGTTTGTCCAGAAGTTCGTATTGATTTCCGTATAGAGTGCATTTACAAATACGTTGACCAAAAAGAAGGCTGGCACCAACATATAAACCGCAGCGTATAATTTGAAAAATGTATAGGCAAGCGAACGGAATTTTTCAAAAACCGCCAGACTGATTACTAAAGGAAAAAAGGCTTGCATTATACCCAATAAAAAATAGCGTTCTGCAAGGAAAAGCGGGTAGATGAACAAATCTAAAATCCAGAGGATAAGACTAATGATAAATGCAAATATTTTGAATCCATAAAGTGGTGTGACCAAGGCTTCATATAATAATGTCATAGCATTTTTTGCGGCATCCATAAGGTTGACATCTTCTTCAATAGGAATATCTTGCATCTGCAAGGGCAGTAAGGCAGGTGCCGTACCACGATATTGTGCTTCTATAGACACAAGAATACTATCAAAAAAACCCAGTACTTGAGTAGAAAAAATAACCAGGAGAACTATGGCAAAATTCTTTGCCAGTTCTCCTGGACTCAACCCCCAAGTATATCCGTCCTTATCGGCAATACCCTCATTATATTTTTTAAGGATATTAACCAGAAAGAACAATACGGCAAGTGTTTTCATTCCTGCAATGGTGTATTGCGAGAAACTGCTATTCTGTATGGTTTGAAATACAGTATCGATATATTCTAGTCCGATTGACATTACTATTCTCTAATAGGTGGTTTCACGGTTATTAATTTTATCCTGCATTTTTCTGAAGGATATAATGTCCTTGTAGCGTTTAGTTTTAGTTGTGATATTAGCAACCATTTCCTTTGATTCCTGTTCTTTCTGCTTTAAAACTTCAGCACGTTCAGCATCTGACATCTTTAAATTATCGCTGGATAGGATTTCACCCATAAATTCAACCGTGTCCAAAGAATTTTGGACTATGGCGTCGAATGATTCCGCAACTCGTGTTACTTCCTCTGGTTTTATATAGGGCGAGTTTAAAATATCCTGTAAATCGTTTTGCATTACGTTGATAAGGCGTTGATTGTTCTGTGCAATTTCCTCAACTGCTCTAAGCTGTTGTACAACGCTGGATACTTTCTCTATAGCTTCTTTAGCATCTTTCAGGAATTTTACAGACTTAATCATTTCAGCTGTCTGCTTGCCTGATTCTATAAGTTGTTTTACCAAGCTTACAAAGTTAGTGTTGTCATAAACTGGCATTCCTTGGGCGTTAGAGCCGCTAGGCAATAAAAGGGCGACCGTTAAGAATAGCCCAAACAAGATTGTTTTGATTTTTGTTTTACTAATTGTTACGTATTTGTTTTGGTATTCGTGAATTTTTGATTTCATAATATTATGTTTTAGATGTGAATTCTTTTATAGCCAATTCCATATCATTGGTCTTTTTGTAAATGGCCATTATGGCCTCATTTTCTTGTCCATCGGTCAGATAAGCTGCATACACTTCTTTGGGAACTTCAAGCCTAAAAATGTTGCTTTGCTTTCCTATTTTGATGAACATTTCGGTGTACTTTCGTGGTCCGGAAAGGTTGTTCTTGATGGACTTTAACTGGTTTAAATCGTGGCTTGAAAGGTTGAGCCTTTTGACCAATTCGTCATAGCCTTTTTCGTTGTTTAGGCTATAAATGACCTGCGTATTCTCTAGTATGCTAGCTGATGTTGAATTATTGGGCAGCTGATTAATGGATTGCAGAATAATCCCAATCGCACCATTCTGTTTACGAATAGCTTGATAGTAGAATTCAACACTTTCTAGTACGTTGTCAAACTTTAGTTGTTTGGCAAACTCATCGAAAAGGATGATACCTTTTTCAGCCCTGTTTTTCCATATTGTTCTTTGGATGGCCGACTTAATCAGCTTCAACATTACGGACAAGATTTCCTTGTTATCCTTTACTTCATCTAGCTCAAAAACAATTAGGCGTTTGTCCTCAATTTTATAGGTTTGGTCTTCGCTAACTTCAAAGAGGAAGCTATATAGACCATCGCCGACATACTCAGACATTACGTGCAAGAAGCTGGTAATATTGAAATAGTCGGGATGGATTTTTAAGGTGTTCAGAAGGTCTTTCTGATTCCGCTCTATAAAATTGTAAAAACCATCCAGCGAATGATTTTCTGAAGTATTGTTGTAATAATGGCGCAGTATCTTTTTAACCGAAACTGATTGTGCTTTGGTCACTTTTAAATCAGAGGCAAAAAGTTCAAATAAGAACACAGATAAGTCTTCCAAACGTTCAGGTGTGAGGTCGTTTACATCACTTATATAAAAAGGATTAATGCCTAGATTCTTTCCACTTTCATAACGAAGCACAGTGTATTTCTCAGGATAGAGTTTGGCAAACTTGGTATAAGAACCACCCAAATCTATTATGACTAGACGGACACCGCTCTCAAAATATTGGCGTAGAATGTTATTTGCTAAAAAAGACTTGCCTTCACCCGTTGGGGCGAAAATGGCAAAGTTGCGTGCCTTGATACGTTTCTTACGCTCGTCCCAAACATCTTTTAGAACCGGGATATTATGTTCACGGTCATTAAAGATGATTCCGGTAGCATCAGAGTTGTAATTGGTATTATTGATAAACAAGCATAAAGCGTGTTTCAAATCCGTTACATATAAATCATTATTTGAGAAATTGGAAGAAAAACAACAGTAACTATTTAGTATATAGTTTTTGCGTTCTTCGCCTCGTGGGTAATATGGAATAATGTCTAGTTCCTTAAACTCGGTTTTGATTTTTGAACCGATTCGGCTTAAATTTTCTGGGTTTTTATCCCAGTACACTATATTTAAATAACCTCGAATAATACGTGCATTATCATCGGCATTGATTTGGTCAAGAATGTGTTGAATTTTACCAAGCACCACTTTGTTCTGTGAACCGAAATTTGAGCTTTTGTTGAGTTCCTCGACTTTCTTATCGAGCAGCTTGCGCCACTTCTGTTTGTCATCCAAATACAGGATTTGATTAACAATATGATTCTCATTAAGCGTAAGCCCTAAGCCATCAATAAACCCTTGATGAAACACAAAATCGTCAGAAGTGAATTTCTCATTAGTCTTGCTACTCTGTACACTTTCGCCAAAGCACAGTTCGCTATTGATGGCCAGGGCATCAAAATGGTTTTCGCCAATATTGACGCTTTTTTTATCTAATATGATGTCGGTATCAAAGCCTTCATTGAAACCGTTGAAATAGCTATTTGTGAGTTGTTGAATGTCTTTCGCGTTAAGCGGAACAAAGGTCATTTTTCGGCTATTGTTTATAAAAGAAACCGAGTCACTAACCGAGCCGATGAAGCTCTTAACGTTGTCATCTAATTGTTGAACAATACCTTTTGAAACTTTACGAAAAGGGTTGACATATTTTGAATTATTTAGAGCCTTGTTCTTAGTGAGCGTAAAGAACAAAAAGCAACGATGTTCCATATAAGCACGTCCTTTGAAATGGTCGTGTGTTGCTTTTTCTAAAAATGTTGTACTCGGAAGTTCTTCTGAAGTGTAACTCTTTTTAAGGTAGATATCCTGTTTTTGTACCACCGTGCCAATAGGCAAAGATTTTAAAGACTGAAACCAAGCACCGTGTATATCCTCAAAGTCTTTTTCGGATAAAGAATAGATTTCTGGCAATGTCCCTTTATAGCACAGAACGACATTGCCATTATTGGCAAATATGATATTGTCTTGAATATCTGTAATAGGATTATATGCTGAAAGATTAATCTTGTTCATAATCGAAGCCAGAGTTTCTTTTGTTACTTATTATTCTTGGGAAGGCTTTAGCCATTTGAAATAATTGTGGGTTATGTGTTATTCTTGTAAGAGCTACATACAAGGCAGCATTAAAAACGAGAACGCCAATTATTATCCCGAAGCTGAAAGAGAAAATGATAATGAGCAGCGAAGCCAAAATGGATACCATCATTAGGGCAAACAGGGAAATAGGCAGCCCAAAGATGACCGCCCGTTTCCTAATGTTTTTATAGACCTCGAATTTCTTCATACAGCTTTTCTAATAAAGCCCTCGATGAGGGTTCATTTATACTACGATGCCTATTAGGTATGTGAAGATGCCGACAACTGCACCAGCAATCAAAACAAATACAAGTACTCTAGTAATTCCTTTTTTTAGGTCTGCATTTTCCCCAAAGAAATGCCCTGCGTTAAAAAGGAAACCAACTAGAAAAATGACACCAAGTAAAATTGGAAATATGGTACGTATGGTATCACCCACATCGTTAACGGAATTTTCAATTCCACCAATTTGAGCAAAAAGTGATGTTGAGAGCAACGATAAAAAAGTTGCTAAGTAGATTGATTTTTTCATAATAAAACTGTTTAGATTTTTTGTTCATTTCCCTTTCTTAAATTTACATATATTTGTGATTAAATAACTGATAATCAAATATTTGTGAATAAAATATTATTTAAAATCAATTGAATTTATTTGCTATTATTTGACATTAAATTCTATGGGTTTTTGAAGGAAAGTTGTTGGTAACCTGAAAATTGAAAATGAAAAAAGTGCTGAAAAACGTCAGTTTTGTCTTTTTGCTTCTAAAAATGTGTATCGTTTTTGGACAAGAAACAAGTACCCAAAAACGAATCGTAATTGATGTTGGACACGGTGGAAAAGATTCTGGTGCAATAGGTATAAATGGAATCCAAGAAAAGGATATTGTAATGAATATTGCTAATGCCATTTTAAAGCTAAATAACAAGTTGGATAAGCCTTTGGCTATTTATTTGACCAGATACAGCGATACACTAATTTCCTTAACGGATAGAACGAAATTGGTCAAAGCCCTTAAAGCTGATTTGTTTGTATCCTTACATTATAATCATTCGGATAATCCAAATACAAGAGGGATTGAGATATATGTTGCCCCATCGAAATCTGAATATTCAGAGCAATCTGTTTGGTTGGCCTATCAATTGCAAAACCAAATAAAGAAGCAATTAGGTTTTGAAAGTAGGGGTGTGAAATTTGCCAATTTTCAAGTATTAAGGTATACAATTGAGTACTGCAGTTCTGTTCTTTTTGAAATAGGGTTTTTGAGCAATTTAGATGAGAAAAGCTATTTTACTAATGATACTAATGTAACTATGCTAGCACATACTTTACTGATTTTTTTAATACATGCAGACTTATGAAAAATATGTACACTGAAATTTTTAGCAATTTGAAAAACACAATAGTATTGTTTTTAAAAGAGTTAGTTCTAATTATAAAATCTTTGATGAAAAATAATAGGTAGTATATTCCAATGTGGAATATTTAAATGTATACGTATTAATTAAAAAGAATTCTAAACTCAATAATCGAGAGATATATTTTTAACTTTGCATTTGTTATTTAAAGACAGTGAACGAAGAACCAATATATTTTGATTTTGCATCAACAACACCTGTAAACGAGGAAGTTTACAAGGCAATGTCGCCGTACTTTCTTAATTACTATGGGAATGCCTCTAGTAGTACTCATAAACAGGGGGAAAGAGCTTCTAAAGCGATTGAAGAAGCCAGAAATCAAGTTTCAAGACTTGTGAATTGTAAAGAGAATGAGGTCTTCTTTACTAGTGGTTCAACGGAATCCATCAAGTTGGCCATAAGTCAAGTTTTCTACAATAGTTTAGATGCAGGAAACCATATAATCACTTCCAGAGCAGAGCACAAAGCAGTTTTGGATACGTGTGAGGATTTAGAAAAAGTCGGTGCTCGGATAACCTATCTTGATGTTGATGACAATGGAAAATTAGACACAAGTTCACTGGAAGATAGTATTGGAAGTGATACAATACTTGTAGCATTAATGCACGTTAACAATGAAACCGGTGTTATTGCCGATATTGGGGATATTGGTACTATATGCAAGAAACATAATGTTCTTTTTTTTACGGATGCGACACAATCTTATGGAAAACTTCCGCTCAACTTTCAAGATAAAAATATAGACTTACTTTGTTTTAATGCGCATAAAATTTATGGGCCTAAAGGTATCGGTGGCTTATTAGTCAATACAACTGCTAAAACTAAATCAGGCGTAATAGTTAAGGGACTTATTGAATCCGTAAATTTAGGAACTCAAAATGTTCCTGGAATTGTAGGGTTAGGGAAATCAAGTGAACTGGCAAAGTCCGAATTGCATGTAAACTACGATAAGATTCAAAAATTAAATAGGTATTTGACCCAAGAATTATACCAACTTGAACTTGGAACCGTCAATGGATTTTCAGCGAGCAGAAGTCCTTATATTCTTAATATACAACTGGCAAATCAAGATGCAGAGTCATTTATTTTAAAGCACAAAAACACAGTTTCGGTATCAATGGGTTCTGCATGTAATTCTAGATTATTGCAACAATCCCACGTGCTTAAAAGTATGGGACTAACTAAGGAAGAATCCGAAAGTAGCATCAGAATAAGCTTTGGAAGCCCCACATCTCAATCACATTTAGATATTTTAATCAATGCCCTTAAAAACGAGAATAGTTAGTTTCAAAAGAATTTACTATTTCAGCTGCTAATCTTTTGATTCTCGAATTTCCTGTTCTAGGACTTAGTCTTACCCAAGAGATAACATCAAAAGTGGGATTGAGCTTACCGCGTAACAATATCAACTCTTTTTGTACCAAATACTCAACAGCTTCCCTATATGATTTCTCAACTGATATAAATTCTCTTGTTTTAGGCAATGGAAAGGATAGAAGTAATATGTCGTCTACATCATTTACCTCATAGCCCCGGGTTTCATTAAATCGTTTTCTCAAAGTTCCCTTTCTATTAAAGTGTGCACCGGCTCTACCAATTGTACCAGTATAACTGTTGGTCATTCCTACATAAACAATTTTGTGTTTTTTGGAAAGCCAGATGTAGATATAAGCTTGGTCTGCACCATTAAATGCCCCCATAATACTAGTCTCAAGCATACTTTTCTTCACTGTAATTTGGTGGCAAATCGTTCTCTAGTTTTCGGCACATATTGGCAAGAAATTCTGATACTATTCTTCTGGATTCGCGTAAAATAACTTTTAGGTCGTCGTATTCATATTTTTCAATATTCTTGTAGGCGTATAATTCGGAATCGGCAAATTGAAGCATCATTAAATCGAAGAGAATCTGTAAATCTCTATTTTCGGCGTTATCTTCATAGATTAATCTTGCAAATCGGTGAATTTTATTAATCCTTACACAATTACCTAAATCGGTATCATAGTAAGGTTCCCACAAAAGGTTGTCTTCAACAGATGATACCCTGAATATCTTCGTGAGGTTAGGATTCTTTTCACCTTTAACGGCCTCTTCTTTTTCATCATCGGTATAGTCATCATCTACATCATCCACTTCTTCACCCTTATCCTCTTTCATCATTTTAATTATCCACTTGATTTTTGAGGTCATATCGTCCGTGATGGCTTTTAATCGCTCTAAAGCTATTTCCTCATCGGGTAGGTCATCACCTGGCAGAATTTCTATCTGTTCAAATTCTTCTAAGAGTTTATTTGCGATTTCATTAGGTGCTTTATTTATAATGTCACGACTTATCTTACCTGCGTTTTTCCAAGCTGCCTTACTTTTACTTTTAGCTTCCTTGGCAAAATCACTAATATTTCTAAAGGCTTCTTCAGAGAGAGTTAGCGAGGATTTTTTTACATCAATATTGAAGAAATCGTCTGCCTCGTCATTGATAAGTATTCTTCCCCTAAAGGCATAAAAATCTTGGTCGTATGGGATAATACCTTGTAGGTTTGAAGCCCAAGATATCAGTCTTTTATTTCTATACACATAAAAACCATAGTTGCCTGCTTCAATTAAATATCTTTCGCGCACTTCCTTGTCTCTCGACTCACCTATATTTTTAATTCTATAAATAGGTGGATAAGGAAGTTGCGTTATCTCAATAGTGACATTTATTTGTAGTTCATCATCAAGGGTAAGCTCTTTTGGTTTTTCTATCCATTGCACTTCGGTTCCGTCCCATTCATTTTCATTCAAGTTTCCATTTTCGTTGGCTTCAGCTACAAACAACGGGTCAATGGCATCTATTTTTTTGTCACCAATCGTAATATTGATTCCGCTTTCAGATAGGAAATAGAAATAAATGACACCAACTTTTGTTTTAAGTTCTTTAATGGTATTTCTAACACTTGGATGGTTGTTTAATCGAATAGCAGAAATAATAATGATGGTGCCTTTGCCTTCTTTTAGATAGGTATCAATTAGTTCAGATTCATTCTCGTCAATTTCAGTCTTTTCTGCAAAGTATTCTTTTGCGTCCATTACTTTTGGAAGAGAGACTTCATACTTATTAAATCCACTACCATTCGAAGAAATAACTTTGAGTACATCACCCTGAGAAAATGAAGCTGATTTTAAACCCAAGCCAAATTTTGATAGGGACTTATCGTCATAATGGTCATCTGTTGAGCCAAGTTTTAATGCCTCTTCGATTGCATTTGCGTCCATACCATCGCCATCGTCTATGATGATATATTCCTTGACATTGTTCCTCTTACTATCAGAAAAATCTTCACGTTCTTTTTTGATTAATAAGTGTATGTTGTTTGCATTTGCTCTTACAGAGTTATCTATAATATCACAAATGGCGGCGGAAGTTGTGTAGCCAATTCTGCTCAATCCAAAAAGAAGCCTACCGGCATCTATGGATAAATCGATTTTATCACTCATATATTTATATTTTAAATGAAGCAGCTAGCACAACCAAGACCTTCCGCTTCAATAATTTCATCTTTCCAACTGTTGGTGGTTCTTTTGCTAAGCTGCCTTTTCATTCTCGTAAAATGTTCTTTTTTAATGGCTTTAACTCGTTCTGGTTTAGACAGCTCTTCTAAGGTCTCGCTATCCATCCAATTGTAACCGTCTTTTTCATATACCATAGCTTTTTTAAATAAGGTTGGATGATTTTCCAAGAGCCAAACCCATTCTATTTTTTGCTGGTAAAAACAAAAGAAACAACCCGACCTGCTTCGAGAATAGGTGCCAGTTTCTATTTTACCATCAATTTCTACTTGGTATGATTTTTTTATATAGTACGCTGGTATACCAACACCACTCTCATCTAGTATTTTAAAGATGTCGTCTAATACCAAGACTTCATCATTATCTATTAAAGGGAATTCTTCTAAAAGGCCTACAGGATAATCGGTGTTTTCTTTTAAATACTCAAATACCACTCGATTAAATAATTTTACATCACTATTTAAAAGGAATTCTAATTTTTGCCCTTGCCTAAAGTTCGGTGAAATAGGCTGATTGACCCTATTGAGAATATCTTCTTTTAAATGGTTTGGACTTAGACTGTTATATAGTTTTGCAATCTTTGGAATATTATTATTAACCAACACTTCTTTTATAACGTCTTCGCTCCAAATATTTTTTCTAAACGGAAAAATAGATTGCACGTTGGTTTTTTTGGATATATAGCCCTCTCTGTTTTCATCTCCTCGTATTCCCACGTATGATATTGTAGGCTCATCACCAATGTATTTCTCAAAGGGTTCTAACTTTAGTTTTTTGGTGCACCATCTTGCAGTTGAAGAGGGAAGATAACCACCATATTCAGCTAGAAAATGGTCAAATGTGGTTTTGTACGGGGTTTCTTTTTCTGGTTCGACAGCAAAAATTGTTTTAATGTCTTTACCTAACCTGCTGTTTAAGGCTTCTATAAGTTCATAGGTTTCTTTTAATTCTTTTCCTGTGTCGCAAGAATAATAGTCTACATCCAAAGTGGGATATAGATTTTTAAGATAAAGTGCTAGTGCAGCGCTATCTTTTCCTCCAGAAATTCCAAGTACGTGTTTAACCTTCATCGTGCAAAATTTTTAAATATCTAATTATAGCAGCTGCACTCAATTTGTCATTTTTGGATAGTACCTTGGCTAAACCTTTCTGTAATTCTGAAACTTTCTTTTCTTCAGAAGCACTCAGAACGATATTTTGTTTTATGGTTCTACCTGAGATATCTGTTAGTTGAAATTGTACTATTTCATTATTTACAGTATCATTTGCCAAAGAATGTAACTCCAATAGATTATCTAAATTTGAGAATATCTTTCTTGTATTGTCCATCAAAACGGCTTCGTCTTCATCATTCATTTTCTCGATAGACTTTCCAAGAATCACATCAGCAATGGATTTTAGCCAAGAATCACGTTCGTCTAGTTTGGACATTATACGGTTAAGAAAGACTTTTTCTTTTTGAATCAACAAGTGTCGTTTCAATGACTTGTAACGTGCTTGAATTTTACTTTTGTAATCTGTAAAATCATTAATTTTCAGATTTAGAGCGTCGCATATATTTTCTTCATACCTGTTTAACAAACCTTCGTAGGCAATTCTAATTTCACTGATTGCGCCATTTAAGCGTTCAATGAAGTCATTTAGGATTTCACTATCATTTTCTTCGAGGTTAATGTTTTTATATCCTAATCCTTTAGGTATTTCTGATAGTAGCGCATTTTCTGGATCCTTTGCAGATGCAATAGCATCCCTCAAGCCTTTAGACGATGGACTTAATCGATTGGTTTTTTTAACGTAATCTGGTAGGGCATTATAAAACGCTATGAAACTACTGAAAATAGAAATCAGCGAACTTTCGGGTTTGTTACTAGATGTATTAACACCTGTAATCTCTTTGTATTTATTGAAAAGGTTTAGTCTTACGCCTTCAATCTTATATGATTTTAATTCATAATCGGAAGGTTTCTTATGCACAAGGTCAAGAACTTCACTGGTTAGGTAAGGGACATAACCAGAAGCTTTGTGAAATAGTGCATAGTCTTGATTTTTTACAATAAGGAATATAGGAATCCAAAAATCTATGAACCCCTTCTTAAGTTTAAATGGTGGTTTAGATAGCGATTCGTATAATTCAGACAAGTTCTTTTTAATATGTTTTGAATCCTCTAAGAAATTATTGCAATGTTTCCATAGCGGTTTAAAACTAGAATTCGTAGGCTCAGTGAGAATATATCCGTTGGTTTGAGCCTGGTGTATTCCTGTCTCTTTTATAAGTCCCAGATAAATGGATTTTTGAGGTGGAAACTTGTGGTCATCATAATTTAAGTTTTCCTCTTCGCTATACTGCAGTAAATCCTTCAAGAGGTTTTTACGTGCGGTTAGAATAGGGGTGCTTAAATACTCTTTATTGACCATCTCGTTTAAATAACAAGGTGTGTCAGGATATTCTTTTTTTACTATTAAGGAAAGATTTCTGTTTAAGGTTACCTTTGAATCAATTTTGAGTTTTTTACCATCATAGAACCAATCAGCATTAGATTTTTCATAAATACCATATTCTAAAAGTTTTTGCAGTTTTTCTATTTCGTGGGCTTTCTCTTCCGTTAGTATTTTTTTTACAACATTATCCTCTGCATACTTTTGTAATACAAAATCCATCTTTTCGATTTCATAGATACAAGACTTTACAAATTCAAAGTCTTTGAGAAGTACGTATAGTTGTGCCGGTTGTTGGACATCGGTATTCTTTAAATCCTTTTGTTTTATGTCTTTATTGAGAATTATATGTATGTAGCCGTCAATTCCCCCTTCAGGTTTAATGTTTTCTATGTAATCCGATACATTTACCTTGAAGAACCTTGGGGTGCCAATTTCAAAATAAGCTTCCTTGGTAAAATGATATTTTTCTTTAAAATAATATCTGGCTTTTGAAGCAATGTTGATGGCGGTATCAATATGTGAACTTGCGTCAATCAATTCCTGTTCTACATCAACATCCGTTCCGTCAATAAAGAAAAACTTATTACGATAATTATAGAACTTAATTATTTTTTGACTTATGAGCTTTTCAATATATTTTTCGGAATCAGGAATGTTTAAGGCATACTTACCATAATTTTCTAGGAAAGTTTTATCCAGCCTACCGAAAGATTTTGCAAATAAGTTTACCAAGCCAATGGTCTTTATGATTTTGGCTAAATGCTCATATCCAATATCGTTTATAGCCTCTGCCTTGTCCAACGCCTTTATGATGGTATTCCATTGAGGCTTGTGTGGGTTTGAATATCTATCTTCTAATTCACTAGTTAAATGAAGTGTTAGATAATCAAATACGTCAGCTACACTAAAAAATGTATGATTGTCTTCATCTATTTTATCAAAGAAAACTTGACTGTTAGCCAAAAAAGAGAACAAAGACCTTTCGTTTTGACCATACTTTTGTAAAGACTGAGCCAAGACATTTGCTGATAAAATATCGAATGGATAAAGTTTATTGGCTAAATCATAATTCAGAGTTTCTGAATTGCTCACCAATTTGCTTTCGTTTATTGTATTGAATAAATTTTGAAAACCAATTTGCTTTGGTTTTTTAATATTCAAACCTTCTATTCTTTCGGATGCTAGATAAAGTAGCTGCTCAATAGGTTCGTCAAATGAGATATCAATTAGTCTACCTTTGACCTTATCCCATTCGTTCTTTTGGTTTTGAGATAGGTCAATGGCGTAAGAACCAAAATTTTGATGCAACGTCGTAATTAAAATAATATTTCTATTGGAATCATTTACCAATTCAGCCAACTGTTGTATGAAATATAATTCGCTATCGGGATTGTGTTTGGCTGCGTATTCAAGAAATTTACCAAACTCATCGATTAAAATCACTAATATTTCATCCTTGTTTTTAAGTGATGTAGCACGCCTGCTTATCGTCTCAATAAGGTCTGAATTGGTTGTATCTTCCTTAACCTTGAAAGATTTCTTAAGCACATCTGTTAAGGGTGCAGCTTCCCCAATAATTTTTAAGAATGAAAATTTTTGAACCCCTTTAAACTGGCCATTAAGGTGAGCAAAATAGGGTTTTCTGTCGTTAAGGTTTTTTTCGAAAGCCCAAAGAAAACTAGACTTTCCCGTGCCATAAGAGCCAATTATATTAAATGAATGATGTCCCTGTTGAAAACCAGAAACTATTCTCTCAAAAACATTTTTTGCATTGGGTGTAACTACGTAATTGATGTCGTTTACGGCATCACGCTCAATATTTGTGGATGTTGTAAACTTATACATTATAGTAACGTTCTAATATGTCCCACTTGTTAGGGATATTTTTAATTTGTATTTCTTTTCTACCGGCATCCTTCTTATAAACAACACCTTTAAAAGCTTCTGATATTTCCTGAATTTTGAGTTCTGTACCTTCAGTAGAGCAAGCAAATACATCACCTATATTGTTTTGTATATCATCAAAACTTATAGACGTAAACTCTGGGAATTTGTCTAGGATTAGAAAGTAAAATATTTCTTTGGGTATCTCTGGTCTCTCACTTACTTTCAATTGAAAAACCGAACCTTCCTCGGTATCGGTAACTTTAGTAATAAGATTGAGGTCGATGAAGATGGACGATAAATCGTCTTCCATATCCTTAATATTCTTATCGGCTAGATAGTATGTTTTTATGAATACCTTGATGTCGTTTTTCAATGAGTTTTCAGCTATCGAAGTTTCATTGTTAGTGGCTGCCCTTATCAAATACCTAAGTAGTTGCTGGGTTGTAAATTGTGAATTAACTCTACTTTTCCTGAATTGCTTAAAAACTAAAGGGTAAATAGATGCTAGGTTGGTGTCTAACAATTTATAGTGCAATAACCACAGCGTACCTTCGTACTCTAAAAAAGGGTCATAACCTACATTACTATCAAAGATTTTATTGGCAAATGTAGTGGCTTGGTCTTCTCGGTCATTTATGCCGAAAGCCTTTAACCAGAAATTAATGGACATCACCATATTTTTTCCAACACCTAAAGCTGTTACCGCATCAGGGTTTTTGAAAGACTGTCCTTTGGAAAGATAATCGTATCCCTTCTTCAACCAAAAATGGCGACAGTGAAATGTTTCGTGTCCTGTAAACGTTAGTTTATTCATTTATTTTCGATTCGCCGTTTTTATTTTTTAAATAGTTCAATTTGTCTTTACATTCAACTAAAATACGCTCTGGATTTTCTTCCTCTAAAAGGGTAAACACAACCTTGTCGGTTAAGTATTTTTTTTCCAATTCAGAAACAGCAACATTATAGAATGAGGCGAAGTCTGACAGAAGCTCTCTTTTGGGAAGCCTCTCATTTCTCTCATATTTACCAAGTGTTGACTGGTCTATATCTAGTGCCGCTGCAACTTTTCTTATAGGCAGATTTTGCAATTCTCTTAGTGTTCTGAGATATTCACCCAATGTTTCCATCGTTGTTGAATTTTATTTTAGAGACAAAATTTGTCCTTACAAAAATAGGATTATTTAAGCCATTAACAACTTTTGGGATGGGATATAATGACTTTATTTTTGCACTACGGTATTAGGGTAGGAAATCACTTGATGTTAATCGCCAATTCCCTGCATCATAGCTTCCATACCACCAAAATTTAAAATAAAGGTTGAGTAGTAGTGGTCAAACAAATCCTTTAGGTATTGGCCTAAATCCACGTGTTCCAATTCATTTTTGCCCTCTACTTTTTGCCTAATCTCATATCCTCTGTTTTTACTGATTGTGTAAAGAAACAAGGTGTGAAAATATACCGAGGTGTAATATTTGCGGTTAGCTAATTCTAATTGTTCTTGGTTGATGTTCTTTTCCTTGGATTTGAAATTTTTCAGTACGGTACTGTCCATATTGATAAAAATGCGATTCAATAAGTCGCCTTCAGCATCCGGAATCATAACAGTAGAATAATCTACATCGAGGCTCGTGGCTTCTTCAACCGCTTCCCAAGTTACGTCCGTATCAGAATTCTCATCTGTGCTCTTGTACATAAAGACTAGTTTTGGCAATCCCAACAAATCATTATCGCTTTCTTTTTTCGGTGATTCGCTTTTTGGCTTGTTGTTGTCGGCAATTTTTACCCAAAATAATTCCTCTATATTGCCATTTGGTGATGAGAGGCTTGCTTTCATTTGAATGCTGTCGCCAATTTTCAATTCGTCTTTAGGGTTAAGGGAAATTTTTATTTTTCCTTTGTTTGGGCTACTTTTTACTACGTTAAAAACTTCATCAATTTCTTTAGGTTCACCAGGTTTATTTCCACCATCAGAATCATTAGGTTTTATGTTGAGTACACTAACCCTTAAATCCCCAGGTTCATCAATTCTATCAAAATAATCATTGGCTACATCTGTAGAAAAACGAATCGATTTTTCACCATTAAGTGGTATTGAAGCAACTTCTTTTTTATCATTACTGTTAGTGTCGATTCGAAAAAATGATGGAAACCTCTTAGGCTCAAAAGGTGTGGGTTCTTTTTCATTTGAAGTTCGATTCTTCCTTCCCTCAGTTTTCTTTTCCTTTTTTATGTCAAGCTTGAATGTTTGATTCAACAATTTTGCCAACTCAGAATCAAGTGGTAGATTTTTCGTAAAGTTTTTGAGTAATTCGCTTGTATTTGAAGACGTATCAATATCTACAGCTTGTTTTCTGCGTTTTTCTATTTCTGCCAACCTTCCATCTTTTGCACTCAATTTTTTTGCCAGATAACTTCTAAGGAATTGAGTTTCATCGCCGTCCTTGAGCCTGTCCCTAGAGGCCATAAACAATTCTTTTCGAAAATTGTACTTCATATCAGTACAATCCACGTGAATCAATAAATGACTTTTTAACAAATTTAGCTTTAATGAACGCGTAATAAATTCAGAAGTGTAATGACCGTGGGTTTGTCCATTAAGTGAAAACATAACGGACATTGAATTTTTAAAATACCTGTCCTGTATGATTTTCTTGGTTTTCTTGAGGTCATAATCCTTTACCTTGGTTTTGAACACATAGCAGGACACTTTCATCTTACCAAAGACATCATCCGAGAAATTCTCTGAAAAGCTCTCGTCTAAATATTCGGATTCCTCAGCTGCTAAACGCCTCTTTAAACCGAATAAATCATTTTCCAGAACTTTATTATTTGGATAGCGCTCAGCGGTATCGACTGTTAAAATTGGTAATGCGGGTTGAAATAGAAACTCATTAATACTCTGGTTCAAGTCTTGGGCAAACCCGGAATAGCCTTTGGGAAACTGATATGAATAGAGTTTTAATATGGTGCCTGTTTCAAATTGACGATTGTTTAGACCAAGGTCTAGTTTTGAAGCTGTGAACGAAGGGATTTTTTCATTAATTAGTAAGTACTCATACCACGTTTCTTTTGCTTGGTCAGATTCTTTTTTAGGATGCTCACGTACCAGGGTAAATCCAAAATTACCATCATTTGTGTACCTTTTAGAAGCAATAAGTTGGTATCGTTTTTTTCCGCAGAATACAATGGCACCGCTTCCGCCCATATTGTATTTACCCTGTACAAAATGAATATCGTTCTTATTACCACGAAGTAGCGAAAGAAAGGTGTCCTCAAACTTTTCGGGATGCTGCCCTTCGCCATTATCATAAACTACTACAGATGTTGGATATTGGTTTCGCTGATTTCTCGGCCCTTTACCGTCAGCAATAATTTGAATATTCTCGGCTTGTTCTTTGCGAAATGAAGATAAATCCCAATTATTTTCTGGATAAAATTTTTGAATGGCTTCGTCCATAGATTTAGGTGCAGTGTCAGATTTTGGGTCAATTCCCGAAAGAATGCATTCTTTTGTTAGTAAAGCATCAATGGCATTAGTGACTTTTTCTATTAACGCGGCAATAGGACTTGATTGTTGATTTTTTACCACACCATAATTACTGAAATTTCCACCCAATGGTTTCCAGTTTGAGTCATCAAATATTGTAGGATAAAGGTCTATTATGTTTAATAAATCTTCTTCATCTTTAGTATTATACAATTTAAAAAAGAGTTCTTGATTATCAATTTTTGATGAAGGTCGTGTGAATAGGTCTGCCATAGATTTAAAAGAAATGTTATAGCCTCTAATATAGCAAAATCGAATGCTCACGAAAACAGTTTTCAGTTATTTTTAAAGTAGGCTAATGAGGCACTGGACCCTGTTTTTCCATAAAATTCACTTCCGCTTATCTCTAGCCTTAGTTTCAAAAGCAATGAGATTAAACAATTCTCGCATTCTGCTACGAACACGATTACCATAACGCTCTTCCAGCTCTTCAGCATTTAGGTTTGTAGTGGCGTGTGTTTTAATTTTATGTTTGGTATCTAGATAAAGTTCATAGCGAGAGAGTAGTACTTCACCCATTACATTTAAATCCTTGCCGTAAAACCGACCGGTAGGTTCTATACCTAAATCATCAAAACAGTAGAATTTGGTATTGCCATATTCTTCGACCGTTTTAAAGCCCAAATGGTTAAAGCTGAACGTCACGTTTCTACAGGGAATCATTTCATAGGGTCGTTGCATTGGGACGATATGTCGTAATAATTTCATCAGGCTGGTCTTACCACAACCAACAGGGCCTGAAAGCAGGATGCCTTTTTCGATGTCAATTCCGTAGGTTTCACAATTCTCTTTATCCTTAATGAAGTAAGAACATAGCTTCAGTAGTATACTTTTATCTTCATCGTAAATCTTAAAATTTTTACCAAATAACAATTTGCCTTTGGCGTTCAAATAAATTAGGATTTTTGGAAAGTCATACATCACGCTTTTTCCATCAAACTTGCCCAGTGAATATTCTACGCCACCTTCAATAATTTTAGAGGGGTTGTCCATAATCTTTGTTTTTAGTGGTCCGCAAGTTGTCCTTGATTTGGGATGCCTGTTTTTTGTTTGGTCTGTTTTCTTCTTCGAAAAGCTCAGTTCTATCCATCCAATTTGTGGCCAATGAGCGCCAATCTCGTATTGGCTTTCCATCACTTGTTTTCCATTCCCGATCTGCATAGTGCTCATAGAATTTTTTTGCTTCATCAGCATCAAAACCTTTTTCTTCAAAAAATAAAATAACGGCCTGCCTGCCATTTGGCTGTTTTATATTGTTTTCTTGTTTGGTATTGTTTATATTAGATACCAATGCTTGTCCACCTATGGGATGGTTTTGGTACACAACTTGTCCGTTTTTGGGATGGTGGTGTCCCTCTAGTGGTACACCTCTGGGATAGTACTGTTCTGCAAGCAGTTCTAATTCGGGATGGTACTGTCCCATAACTGGTTCGCTACTTGTACCAATTATGGACATCTTGATTTTACTACCTTTGTAAGGATTGTTGGAAGGATAATAGGACAGATATTGCCAAGTATCTAAATCCACAATGCATCTATGGTAAGTAGATTTTGAACCGATTTTAGCACAGCGCATTAGTTCCCTACGGTTCACGTAGAATTCATCCATAAAACGGCAACTGTTCCATTCTTGGAACAGTGCCATATACAAACTGATATGGGTGGGATTTAGGCGGTCATCAAAATAGAACTTCTCAAAAGCCGCGTTAAGTAGCTTTATATAGTTCATACCCTAAGAGCTAAGACCGTGTTGTACACGATTGGCAGTCATCACATTTTGGATTTCTTCAGCGTCGTAGTAGATGATGCCACCAACCTTGGTATATGGTAGTGTTCCGTTGATACGAAGGTTTTGTAATGTGCCTGGACTTACCTGAAGCACATCCATAACCTCAGAAGATTTTAGATATTTTTTGAGCTTCCCAGTAGCTTGTTTGGATAATAATTTTTTAATGTCATCGAGCAATTCCATTTTGAATTCCCGAAGGTCGTCTGTTGTAATAATACTTGTCGGCATAATAGAACGGTTTTAAAGAAAAGAGCTATCATGGTTTCAATATTTTAATTTGATAGCCCTTAACCTGATTTGACTTTCGTTCTACAAATTTGAATAGCTTTAATGGATTTTATTCCCCAGTACAACCGTACTACGGTCAAAATTTAACATCTTGAAATTTGATTTGTTTTAGTGCTGTTTTCTTGAGTTTCCGTAATTAAGAGACCTTTAAATTGTATCAAAATTTATGGAAAACAGGTGTACAATGTGATTACCGTAGGTCAACCGTAGTACGGTCTTATTTTAAAGAATAAAAGAAGGGCAAACGAATAACTATTCCTCACTTTTGTCCATTTCCGAAAGAAGTGAGGCAGTCAGTTGGTCAAGAAACAATGTCCGGCTATTTTTGCGGTTTTTGATGTCTTGAAAGGTTTTGTAGATTTCCTTTGGGGTAAAGTCAAATACCTCTTCCAATATTTTAGATATTCTAATAATACTAAGACCTTTTTGTTTCGCAATTCCACTAGCAGATAATGCATAGAGAAGTTCTACCCAATCCGTATTTGTGAATGGCCAAGGAATTTTTTCCGTAGGTTTTATATTCACACTATTACCGTTCAATTTATTTTTAATAGAATGTTTCTTTTGGTCCATATAGTTGATAAGAGAAATATACGCCTTGAACTTTCCCAAAAGCATATCTCTTGGTGTACAAAAATCAGGGTCTTGAAAATAAAATTTGGAAGTAGTAATATGGTAAATATCAAGATGGCTTCTGGTATAATAAGCTTTATCGAAGTGAGTTGCCCCAGATTTTACATATTGACCGAAGTCAAGATTATAAAGGAAAAATCGATTTAATTTGTTAATCTTCTTTTTTACAAATTTTAACTGGGCAGCTCTGTCCGCTTTTGGGAATTGAATTTCAAAAGAATGAATCTCAGAGAAGTAAATAAGCTTGACTAATGGTATTTGCTTAATTTTCTTGAAAAAGATTATTTCTTTATCGACACTTTCAAAATCATTGACCAAAATTTCTCTTTTGAAAACACTAAGTAAATTTCTACTTAACTCTATAGAACGATAAGATTGCTCCAAAATCGGTAGATTTTCGAGCCTTATCCCGTTCAACTCTTCGAGAAGATTTTCGCATAATGTTTTTAAATCCAATTGCATCCATAAATACAGTTAAGTCCATCTAGGTTTGGGTAGTTTAGTTGTTAGAATTCTTTGGTATCTATGCGTAGTACCATACTTTAAAAATAGAAGTTTTACACTAAGAATGAGCTAAAGAACTAATCGTAAAGTACTAACATAATTTTGAAAGAAGCGTATTTTATTCCGTAGTTATGTACGGAATCAACCGTATATTCCTACGGTAAATACTGTAAACCTAAGAATAGCGCTATTTCGATTTTTTTCTGTAGCGAGAAATAAATTGCCTTCTATTCTTTGCGCCTGTTTTTTTGTAGATGTTAGAGGCGTGTTTTGACACTGTACTTTCTGCAATGAATAAATCCTTGGCAATTTGTTTATAACTAAGATTGCCGAGAATGGACAAGGTAATCTCTATTTCTCTTCTTGTCAAATTTTCATAAATAATTTTTACATCGGCTGAGTTGATTGCCTGTTCTTTGCTCATTGCGAATACTTCATACATCTTAGTCTTATTTTCTAAAAAATAAATATGTCTATCAATCTCAATAATAGTAATAGCGTAGAAAGAGGCATTCATAACTGTAAAAGTCAACCATTGGTAATCTCCAATAAATGTCAGTACGGGTAGTAGAGCTATACTTGCCACACTAACCATTGATAATCTGTTACGACGTAATATATATTCATTTGGGTTACTTGGATTAGAAATCCTCTCGTAAAACATCCCTAAAAATAAAAAGGCAATTATCGAGATTGGTATTGTGAAAAGCAATCTTGAAGAGTTCAACGAATGTGTAAAGAAGTACGGGATTAGGAATAGAACGATGAAACTTGCTGAGACTAAAATTGCTAAATTTCGTATAGAAGAATTATATTTTAAAACCACAATATCATATTCCTTGTACAAGTAGTAAACGATATAAACGCATAACGCTATAGCAACACCATAAGTTATTATATATTGAAGAATGAGAGGTCCTGGGAAATTTTCAATGGGTAAGAACCCACCTGTTAGATTGTATGTTATAAACAGGATGCCCAGATAGAAAAACCTTTTATAACCACTGGAATACTTTCGTGTTGAATAGTAAAGTGTAAACAATACAATGACCGTATCTAATAAAAGATAGAAAAAAGTAGTCCAATGTATTGAAGTTCCAAACATCTTTTATATTGTTATGCATTATGCTCAAATTTGTTGGTTTCTAAATTTTTAGTAACATTTTCCCATTGAAAAATCTGTCCGTTCATAGCTATATAAACGTCTGGTTTTAGAAATTGTAATGAGCTTATTGCAAAACCTAGATTAAATGGGGCATCGGTATTTTTTGATGTCCCTAGAATAAAAGACCCAACTAGGACAATGGTCTTACCAAGATTGAGTTTTCCTATGTATTTTGCGGTATCTTCCATAGTGAAAGTGCCATGCGTTATCAATATTTTAGTCGTTTTAGTTTCTTTTATTTTTCTTGCTAAAAGTGCCCTGTCATTTTCATCAATAGCTCTGCTGTCCTTTCTGAAGATACTCTCAATCGAATAATCAAAATCAACATTGGCATTGCTTAATAAATCTTCGATAGTTAGGTTCGATGTTTTGATTCCGTCTTCATCTACAGAATCTATACCTTCAATTGTGCCACCTGTAGTTAATATTTTTATCGTTTTAATAGATTTTTGAGAATTCATAGAAACTAATTCTTTAAAGTTAACATAAGCTTTTGACTAAAAACAGGGCTCTCATTTTTTAAAAATGTTGCTTTTCAAGTAATTTTATATGTGGTAGAAAAGTTAAAATGTGTAGTGCCGTTCTAACAATGTGATAGGCTAACCAATTTTTTAACTTATTTAATGTAGTTATTCTATTCTTTAGTTTAGTATTGGTGATTTGATTGCATTTTTCTATTATATCTTCAAAATCTTTTAGCAGGATTTCTGCGAAATCTTGAGAATGTATTTCAACATTCATTTCTATACTTCCATAGCAGCTAAGGTCATTGAGGTTAAATGAGCCTATTGTGGACCATTTGTTATCGACCACAGCTGCTTTGCCGTGTACAACAGACTTATTCCATTCATATATTAGCACATTTTGTTTTAAAAACAATGAATATAAATAAGAGGTTGCATTACGTATTAAAGGCACATCACTAATTCCTGCTAATATTAGCGTTACTTTTACTTTTCTTTTACAAGCACCTATTATAGTATTGTTTAGTCTTCTTCCTGGTAGAAAATAAGAACTAACAATAACTATTTCATTCTTGGCCTGATTAATAGAATTTATATAAGCGTCACATACTTCTGTTTTGTTTTTGAGCCAATCGTTTTGTCTAATTCCAACAAGTGTTTTTCCAGCAGAATGTAACACAGGTTTTATTTTTTTTGAACTTCCATCTTTAAAGAAATAATCTAGACATAGCTTTTGTAAATCTTGTGCCGCTGGGCAATCTAATTTTATAGCATAATCTAACCAAGGCTCATCACTCTCTTTACCGCGATATTTATTTGCAATATTTATTCCACCTATCATTGCAATTTTAGCATCAGCTACAATTACTTTGTGATGCATCCTTCTGCCTAAATAAAAATTGTTGAAAGAAAATAACGGCGAAAAAAATCGAAAAAATATTCCATTCTGTTGCAAGTCCTTTGTAAAATTATCAGTAAGTGACGAACTGCCATAAGCATCTAATAGAATATAAACCTTCACATTTCGATGTGCTGCTTCTTTTAAACAATTTGCTATATCATTTCCTGTTTCATCATTTTCGAAGATGTAAGTCTGTAAATGAATCTCTTCTCGCGCATTTTCAATGATTTCTTTCATCATAATGAAATATTCGTCACCAGAATGTATCAGCGTTATATTTTCATTGTCCTTAAAAAGCATATTTATCATCTGTCTACCGTTGTTTTTTATAACTTTTATGTTTTGTAAGCTAAAAATCTAATATTCGTTTTGAAATCATTCTTTATTCAATTTATCGAGATTTAAAGAAGGTAAAATCAATCCAAGAGTCAGTAAAATAGAAACACCAGCAATTATAAAAGGATAATAAAATCCACCAGCAACTAACCACGTTCCTATAATTGGTCCTAAAATTTGACCGATGCTATTAGTAGAACTTTGTATGGATATATTTCTTCCTGTATTTTTCTTTGATATCAAAGAAACTGCCGAGAGCAAATTTGGTGTAACCATGGCACCACCCGCGGCAAAAACAACAATTAAACCATAGACCAAGAATTCATTATTAAAAAATGGAAAGATAATTAAGGATATTCCAGATATTAGTAGCCCTAAAGCAATTTGATTTTTTGCTGATAAGATCTTTTCGCCATAACTGGCAAAAACTGGTTGCAAAATTGCCATTACTGATCCACAAAGCATAAAGCCAATGCCTACTTGGTTACTATTAAATGCTAATTCATCTTTACCATAGATTGAAAAGACTGTTTCAAATAAGGTTACTACAAATTGTATCACAAACGAGAGTAACAGCAGAGCAACAAAATACCTGCTAAACGAAAAATGAAATATTACTTTCTTAGATTTGAATTTACTGACTTGCTTTGAATTTTGAAGCCATTTAACTACTATAAACAATACCATTAACCCCACTATGGCAACAAAAACAAAAGGGATAGAAAACTGGTTTAAGTGTAATTGTCCAAACGAATATTCTAAATGTAAATCTGTTTGTGATAAGAAACCACCAATTACGGGACCAAAAATAAGACCAGAACTTATTGAAACTCCAGACCAAGCCATAATCTTCGTTCTTCGTTTTTCTGAAGTGATATCACTTAAATAAGCATTACTTACGGGAATAACAGAGGATGTGAATATGCCACCAAATATGCGTGCAACATACAGCATAGTCAGCGATGTTGCAAGACCAGTAAGTAATTGCATTATTACAAAACCAATAAGACCTATTATTATAATTGGTTTACGTCCGTATTTATCAGATAGCTTGCCCCAAACCACTACAAATACTAATTGAAAAAATGGATAAATACTCGTTAGCAGTCCAATATGGAAGTTGATAAGGTCAGTATCGAGGTTGTCTTTTAAAGCTAATCTTTCGGTATAGTAGGGAAGGGTTGGTAATAAAATACCATACCCTAACATTACTACAAATAAACTCAATAGGATTAAAAATATCCTGTTGAGTTTTTCTTTCCTATCCATTTACTTTTTACCAATTTTTCGCTTCAATAATTGCGCATTAATAGCCACTATAATAGTACTTAAACTCATAAATACCGCACCTACTGCCGGCCCTAAAACAAACCCTGAAGAATACAGTACTCCAGCAGCTAAAGGAATGGCTACTACATTATAACCCGTCGCCCATATTAAATTCTGAATCATTTTATTATAAGTAGCTTTTCCAAATAGAATTAGGTTAGCTATATCCTGCGGATTGCTATTTACCAATATAATATCGGCAGTTTCAGCAGCTACATCAGTACCAGAGCCTACTGCGATTCCAACATTAGCTTTTGCAAGCGCAGGTGCATCGTTTACACCATCTCCTGTCATTGCTACAAACTCACCTTCGATTTGAAGCTTTTCTACGATTTCCACTTTTTGATGTGGTAACACCTCTGCGTAGTAACCGTCTAATCCTAATTTTTCACTTACGGCTTTAGCTGTCTTTTCGTTATCGCCAGTAGCCATCAATACCTTGATGTTGTTCTTTTTGAACACTTTAATCGCATCCGCAGATTCTGGTCTTATTTCATCAGCAAGAGCGATGTATCCTGCTAGCTGACCATCGATTAATACAAACACAACAGTTTCAGCAGCGTCACTATAAGCATCTTCAGGAATAGTGATTTTTTCATCTCTTAAATATCCAGGACTTACTACCTTAACTTGCTTTCCTTCAACATTAGCTTCTACACCTTTACCTGTAATGGCATTGAAATTTTCTGGGTTAGGAATTGTAATATTATCTTCTTTGACCTTTTTTATAATTCCAACTGCAATAGGATGTTCCGAGCTCTGTTCCAAAGCACTTGAAAGCCTTAAGATTTCTTCTGTTGAATAATCTTGGTTTGTGGATTCAACTCTTGTGACACCAAAATCACCTTTCGTCAATGTTCCAGTTTTATCAAACAATAAAGCTGATATTTTTCGGGATTCTTCAAAAGCTGTTCGATTCCTTATCAATAAGCCATTTTGGGCAGATACTGCGGTAGATATAGCAACAACTAACGGAATGGCAAGTCCTAATGCGTGCGGGCAAGCAATAACCATAACCGTCACCATTCTCTCTAAGGCATATACAAAAGGAAAGCCTAAAATGAGCCAAACGGCCAATGTTCCAAAACCAATAGCCAAAGCAATGTAGGTTAACCATTTTGCAGCCCTGTCTGAAAGGTTTTGCATTTTAGATTTGGTCTTTTGTGCTTCCTCAACCATTTTGATGACCTTATTGAGATAACTATCCTTACCTGTATGTTCTACCTTAACCTTTAAGGTGCTATTGCCGTTTACCGAGCCACCAATTACTTTATCATTTTCATCTTTTTTTACAGGTTTGGATTCCCCTGTAAGCATTGATTCATTTAAGTAACTCGAACCATCTACTATAATCCCATCAGCAGGAACTTTTTCACCAGGCTTTACTAAAATCACATCGTCTTTTAACAAATCTTCCAAGGGAATATCTTCTATGGTATCACCCTTTACCCTGTGAGCTTCGGCTGGCATCATACTTACTAAAAGCTGTAGGGCTTTTGATGCACCTAGTACGCTTTTCATTTCTATCCAATGGCCTAAAAGCATAATTGCGATTAGTGTTGAAAGTTCCCAGAAAAAATCTTCACCACGTAAACCGAATACTGTAGCGGTACTATAAAAGTAGGCGACGCTAATAGCCATAGAAATTAGGGTCATCATCCCTGGTGAACCCTTCTTTATTTCTGACCAAAATCCTTTTAAAAATGGCCAGCCACCATAGAAATACACTACGGTGGAAAGTGCAAATAGGATATATGGGTTTCCTGGTAAGAGAAATTCATATCCAAAAAATTCTTGAATCATTGGGGATAAGAATAGAATTGGAACGGTAAGAACAAGAGTTACCCAAAACCGTTTTCGAAAATCGGCAATCATCATTTTGTGATGGTCGTGACCCATTTGACCGTGACCAGGATTATGACCAGAATGACCACCGCTTCCGTGGTTCATTTTAGAGTGGTCTTCTTTTTTGTGCTTCATCTTTGAATGGTCCATTTTAGAATGGTCCATTTCTTCGTGATTGTGATGTTCGTGGTTTTCCATTATTATAAAGTTTAAGTGTTATCGTAATTTTTTTCTCATTGCTTCAGAAATGTTTTCTGCATAGACCCCATAGGCATCCACCAAAGTGCCCTTAATACCATCTTTAGATGATATGGCATACAGTACGCTATTATCATCGGTACTGCTCATACCTTCAAAACGATGGGTCTCATCGACTTTAAAATCTTCAGGTTTAATTTCGATTTTAAGTGATGCACATTCCAAACACGAAGGCTTTAGGTTAAAATCATAACTGTAACCTCTTTGCTTTAAATCGTTAATTGCTTCTGAAAGCGTATCGTAATTCTTCATTTTGTTTTAGTTATAAGTCATTGTAAAATAGCTGCCATCCGTTTCAGTGAATTTTTGAAACGTCAACAAATAGTTATTGTTTAATTCTTCAATAACAGTATAGTTGAGTTGTTTGATGCGGATACCCAATGCATAGGCCTTAATATTTATTTTTGATTCGATTTGTATATTTGCTTTGTCGGTATTCAATTGACGGTCATATATTCTAATAAGGCTTTTAGAACCAAAAAAGTTTAGTAGGCCAGAATCAAAATTCATTTCTATTTCAATATCTTTTAGATTGCCTAGGTCATATAACTTAGTAAAGTTTTTAGTTGAGCTATTGATTTCGGTTTCTTTAGAATTGGGTTTTGCAAACGGGAATGCCATTACCATAATGCTTGTTTCATCAGGTTTACATCGATAGGTCGTCGTGTATTTTTCTGTAGGTTTTTTTTCTTCATCAAATAATTCCGTTACGACCACAATTTGATAATATCCCTTTTTCTCTATTATTTTTCCGGCCTCAAACGTTTGCTTGTTAAGCAACACACCATCTTCATCAAAATTTTCACGTGCTATTGTCCTGCCTGAGATTTGCCCAACGAGCATTTCAGTTTGTCCATTCATTGGGATATTGAATAGGATAAGTAACAGTATATAGCTTTGTTTTATCATATGTGATGCATCAATTTCTTAACTTCTTTTGCCATAACATCACTCAAGTCAATTGCATTTGAAGGATGTGGAATAGTATTACAGGTCACTATTTTTTCTACGCCAGAATCCATTAGGTCTTGATAAGCATTGCCTGAAAAAACAGCGTGAATGCCCACACATATCGGCGATTTCATTCCAGCTTTTTTTAAGTGCCCTACGGTTTCAATCATTGTACGAGCTGTTGAGATAATATCGTCAACCAAAACAGGCGTGGCATCTTTATATTTATCTACATCAGGAACAGAAACTTCTACATCGCGGTCACCGTGACGTACTTTTTGTAAGACGGTAAATGGTGCATCTGCGTTTTTAGCTACTTCAGATACCCATTGTTCGCTTTCGGAATCCGGACCTATTAATACTGGGTTTTTAATATTTTCTTTTATCCACTTTGAAATGTCATCTGCAGCGTGAATGACTTTGTTTAGAATGTTATAGACTTCACTCAATGAGTGTATCCTGTGTAGGTGAGGGTCAACAGTGGTAATACTATCAGCAAAACCGGAAATTAACTTCCCGAAATAGGTAGAGGTAACGCCTTCACCCTCATTAAATATCTTGTCTTGTCGCATATATGCCAAATACGGTGCTACCAAACAAGTACACATAGCACCTAATGATTTTGCTGTATGGCTTAAAAAATATAGTGGTAATAATTTCTTATCAGGGTCGTGTAGGGTGCAGACCAAGACCACACACTTATCTTTTACGTCAGATAATATGCGCGTGTAGGATTCGCCGTCAGGGAACTTTCGTAAGGTGGTCTTTCCCACTTCAGCATTCATTTTTATTGCCATTAGCTCTGTTAATTCCTCGTTTCCCGGAAGGCTAAATAGTATAGTTTTCATTTTATTTTTTATTTAATAGTTATAATGTCGTTATGACTGTTCTTGTACTCTAAGGCGTAATTTAATTCACCCTGCGATTCTGCAAAAAGCGTGAATAGTAAGTCATCTTTTTCAATTTTATCATTCAAATGCACATTCAATAAAATTCCAGCAGATTTAGATTGAGGGGCACCCGAAAGTTTGGCGAGCTTTGCTATTTTTCGATTATCAATACGCTTTAGACTGCCTGATTTTTCTGCTCTGATTTCAATTTTATAAGGTGCTAAAACAGGTTTTGAAAAGTGGCCTTGGGCTTTACAAATGGCAAGGAATTTTTCATAAGCTTTACCAGATATAAGCACTTCTTTGGCGGTTTCCGTCCCTTTTCCTTTTTCGACTTTCCCCGAAAGCTCTATTAGTTCGCCAGCCAAAAGCAATGCTCTTTCCATAAGGTCGATTGGTGCATCTGTCTCATTTTTCAAAACCTTTAGTATATCGATGGCTTCCAAAGCTGGGCCAATTCCTCTCCCTACAGGTTGCGTACCATCTGTAATGACCACTTTCACATTAAGCCCAACAGCGTTACCGACTATTTCCATATGGTTTTTTAGTTTTTGTGCCATTTCTTCACTTCTAACTTTTGCAGTTTCTCCCACGGGAATATCTATAACAACGTGGGTTGAACCTGCCGCAGATTTTTTTGAAAGTACCGAGGCTATGAGCTGCCCTTCACTATCTATATCCAAGGCCTTCTCAATCTTAATCAGTACATCATCGGCAGGGCTTAATTGCGCTGTACCACCCCAAACAAAACAACCTACTTCTTTTTCTACCACAGCCGTTATTTCTTCGGAAGAGAGCGTTACATTGGTCAGAACTTCCATAGTATCTGCTGTACCAGCGGGCGAAGTAATGGCTCGCGAGGACGTTTTTGGCATTGTAAGTCCATAAGCAGCAACAATGGCAACTACTAATGGGGTTGTTCTATTGCCAGGTAATCCGCCAATACAATGTTTATCTACTACTATTTCTTTGTTCCAATTTAGTTGCTTTCCAGAGGCAATCATAGCTTTTGTGAGGTCGGATATTTCATCAATATCCATTCGGTCACCAGCACAGGCTGCAATGAATGCCGAAAGGTGTATGTTGGAATAGTCGCCTTCAACGATATCGGTTATGATTTGGTTATAGGCGTTGTAATCCAGTTTTTGGTTATAGATTTTTGCCCTGACGTGGCTTAACGACTCTATAGGTTCTAAATGGGAAACGTACAAGGTGTCATTGTCAGAAACATTCAACTTTTTTGCAGCAGCATCCGATAGCCCTATTTCGTTGGGTAGCAGTATGTCAGAATTTATAACATTGAGACTTGCTACAATTGAATGGGTTGCCTTTGATATCCTTATTCGTGTTAATGCTTCAAAACCTTCGGAAATACAGACGTGGCAATCCTCACGCATATACACCACATTTTCATTCTGAGTGTAGATTCCAAGATGTTTGTATTTTAAGATATTTGAGTGTTGTTCCATAGTTTATTTTATTTCTTCAATGCTATATAATTGTGGGATTTCAGCATTCCAATCATAGGTTTCCTTGATACCTTTTTGTAATGCTTCTGCACTTTCTTTTTCACCGTGCACTATGAAAATCCGCTCGGGCTTATTTTTTATTTTACTCATCCAATCCATAAGTTCTGTGTGGTCAGCGTGTGCCGAAAGCCCTTCGATTTCCGCAACTTCCATATGAAACGGCACCCATTTTCCATACACTTTCAATTCCTTATCGCCTTCCAGTAATTTTCTTCCCCGAGTGCCTTCGGCTTGATACCCCACAAAAAGCAAAGTGTTATTTGGATTTTGTGCCTGTGTTTCAAGGTAGTTGAGCATTCTACCACCAGTAAGCATTCCACTTCCCGCAATCACGATTTTTGATTTGTCATCGGTTCGTAATTCCATAGTTTCCCGATAACTACTTACGACCGTGAAATGTGAGCACATTTCATCACATTCATTGTCCTCTAATCTGTGCCAATCCCTCGTGCGGTGGAAGAGTTCGAGTACATTCGCTCCCATTGGGCTGTCCATTATCATTTGTACTTTCGGTATTTTGTTCTCTTTTAGCAATCTCCAAAAAATCAACATCATTAATTGGGCACGTTCTACCGAAAAGCTTGGAATAAAAAGGCTGCCACCTCTATTGATGGTATCGTTGACCAATTTTTCAATCTGTGGCAGTGCTTCTACTTCATCTGGATGAAATCTTCCGCCATAAGTGGATTCAATGAAAAGCACATCCGCTTTTTTTGGTTTTAGTGGTGGGTAGAGCAATAAATCATTGGTTCTTCCAATATCTCCCGAAAAGACAAAACGTTTTCCGTGTATATCCAACTCGATGTAAGTAGCACCGAGAATATGACCATTGTACTGAAATCTGGCCTTTATATTTTTCATCAATGGCATCCATTGAGCAGGTGGTACTCCCTTAAAATGTGGAATGGTTTTCTCAACATCGTATAAATCGTAAAGCGGTTCTGCCGGACTATGTTTGGAATAGCCTTCTTTGTTGGCACGTTCGGCTTCCTGCTCTTGGATTTTTGCACTATCGTTCAAAATGATTTTTGCAATGTCCAAAGTGGGATTAGTGCCGTAAATCGGGCCTTTAAACCCTTGTTTTACCAATCGAGGTAAATACCCTGTGTGGTCCATATGGCCGTGGGTAAGCAAGACCATATCAATTTCTGAAACTTTAACGGGTGGATATTCCCAGTTTTTAAGGCGCAATTCCTTCAACCCTTGAAATAGTCCGCAGTCTATCAATATCTTTCTCTCTCCCGTATCCACTAAATATTTTGAGCCAGTTACAGTACCGGCCGCTCCTAAAAAGTGGATGTTGATTCTATTGTTTTTCATCGTATTCTTATGTATTAGTGTCCACCACAACAGGAGGATGTGTTTCCTTTGTCTTGGGTCGATTTGTATAACGCTACCACTTCATTATATAGATTTCGTGAATCTTCTTTGATATAAAGTGCTACCTTTTTTACGGATTTAGGTTCAAAGTCTACCATATCCAATAGTATTTCCAAGGCCTCTTCAAGCAGTTTTGGGTCGTCTTCCAATGCTTCGTAAAAAGGCTCAAAATCTATATTGTTCTGTTTTTTTAATTCTTCAGTTTTCATATAATTATTTTTTAATTGTTTTTACACAATGCTTCAGAATCTTCCAAAATCTTTTTATGTCTTGTTTTATCAATTCCGATTTGATTTAATAAAGTAGGTTTTTCGTGAAGCTCTTTGCACAGTACAATACCTTTATCCAATAATTTTGTCTTTTCAGATTTGGTCATCGTTGTTAATGCTGTTAAGGGATGCAACCCCGACTTATCGATTCTGTCTTTTAAACCGTTTCCCATTGGATAATCCCAGCTTGTCAATAACAATCCAACACATTTGCCGTACTGTATTGCATCCGTAGTAAATCGTGTATTGGTATATACACCTCCTTTATGTAGTTTAGCTTCGTGACCTTTTTGATGTTCCCAATGTTTCTCAACATCCAAAAATCGTGAATGGATGTACAAAGGAATCTTGACATTGCAAAACCGTCCTTGGTCGCTGTGGTATTTGCATTCAATCATATAATGGTAATTATCCTTTTGGGCTATAACATCTACTTCGTGTTGCACACAATTGCCCTGTACAATCACACCAACCTTTGTTTCAAACCCTTCGTGTGCCAATAGTTTTCCCACTAATTTTTCAAATGGAAAACCGGAAGGCCCTAATTCCATCAAGGCTTTTTTGAGTTTGTACTTTGAGGCACTTACACGTGATTTACCTTTAAGCATTTTAAATGCCATTTGGTAGATTTTTTTTGTAGTAATCCCATCGTAAATTACAGACTCAATTTGTGCTACTATCTGTTGAATTATCTCCTCATTTGCTTGAGCACGTCGCAATGAATCTTTGAGTTTGTCAACATTAAAAGGAACAATGTCTCCTGAATATTTTACTATGTTTATTGAATTTTTCATATTCGAATTGTCATTATGGGTAATGTAGAATGGTTCGTAACACCTTCAGCGATGCTTTTAGAGAATAAACTTAAAAAACCAGTTGAACCATGTGTACACAATGCAATGAGGTCTGCAGGATTACTTTTTAAATAGGTGTTTATTCCAGTTTCAACATACATTTCGTTATATACATTCATTGTATAGTTTTCAACTTCTGGGAATTTCTCCAAAAAACGCTTCATGGGTTGTAAGCCTAGAGAAATACTATTCGTGTCGGTTTTTGTATTGATACGCAACAGGTGTATTTTTGCTTTGCATTTTGAGGCAATGGAAACTACCCTTTTAAAGGCATTGCTAACGTCCTCTTCAAAATCAGATACAAAAACAATATTTTTGAAAGGGAAGTTTACAGCCTCGTCTTTTACAACAATGACAGGTGCGTTTGCTTTTCGCACGATTTTTTCTACGTTACTTCCTGTAATTTCCCTAATGACACCTTTAGTGCCACTACTTCCAGTAATTATAAAATCGTGGTGAAAATGGCCTGAATGTTCCAGAATATCTCCTTGCCCAGCATCATATTGAAGAAATGTGCGACATTTTAGACCTTCATCCTCTGCTGACTTTTCTAATTTTCTTAGAGCCGCTTTAGCGACACCTATTTGCTTTAATGTTTCAGGATATCGTTTTTCTTTTTCTTTATCCAGTTTTACCCAATCCACAGGGGTTTTCATAAGGTGTAAAAAGTGAATTTCAGAACTGTATAACTTTGCCATTTTAATCCCGAGATGTGCAGCTTTGGTACAGTTTTCAGAGAAATCGGTGGGTACGAGTATATTTTTCATAATTTTTATATTTTGTATATTATTCTATGGTAACTTCATTTCCAGAAAGTATTTGTTTTTCAAAACAATCCAGATTATATATGGTTGTTTCAGCAATATTGGCCAAAGCTGTTTCGGTTAAAAAGGCTTGATGACTGGTTATTAAAACATTGTTGAAGGTCATTAATCGGGCAATGACATCGTCTTGCAAAATGTCATTGGAATGGTCTTCAAAGAACAAACCTTCTTCTTCCTCATACACATCAATCCCGAAATAGCCGATTTTTTTGGTTTTCAATCCTACGATAACTGCTTTGGTATCCACCAATCTGCCACGACCAGTATTGATAAGCATTACCCCAGGTTTCATAAGTGCTATGTGTTCTTTGTCAATTAAATGTTTGGTTGTAGCCGTTAATGGTACGTGCAGGCTTATAATATCAGATTGCTTGCAAATGGTTTCACAATTGGTATAGATTACATTATACGAATTGATTAGATTTTGATCTTCAATGACATCTTGGGCAAGTATTTTGCATCCAAAGCCGTGTAGAATCTTTACAAGCACGGACCCAATCTTTCCTGTTCCGATGACACCGACGGTTTTTCCATTGAGGTCGAAACCAGTCAGGCCGTTCAATGAAAAGTTTTGTTCGCGAACCCTATTGTGCGCTTTAATTAATTTTCGATTTAATGCGAGTATCAGCGCCATAGTATGTTCGGCAATGGCATACGGTGAATATGCTGGCACACGAGCCACTTTTATTCCAAGTTCTGATGCTTTTTTTAAATCGACGTGATTGAAACCGGCTGACCGTAGCACGAGGTGCTTAACACCTAAAGCGTTTAGCTTTTCAAGAACTTTGGAAGACGCATCATCACCCGTAAATAGACTTACGGTTTTAGAGCCAGTAGCCAGAATAGCAGTTTCTTCTGTTAAACGACTTTCTAACAGTTTTAATTGGTGTTTACCATTATTCGCTTTTACCAGATATGGTTCTTCAAATTTATGGGTGCTAAATATGGTTGTTTTCATTCTTCTATTTTTAAATTCCGAATTGTATTAATATATAGGCCATACCAACGACAACGACACTTCCAAAAATGAGCATTACCAGTTTCCCCGCTTTTTTTGAACCTTTGAAATAAGTAATGCCTAGTTTCACAATCATATTACTAATAGTTGCTGTTATAATGACATTGGTGGCAAGAGCGAGTTTGTCTTCCAAAGAGCCAAATTTTGCCATACTAATAGTTATAGCATCTGTATCTGCCAATCCTGCAATTAGCGCTGAATAGTATAAACCGCTTTCCCCAAAAAATTGATTTCCATAAAAAACTGCAAATAGGATTACCACATAAATACCACCAAAGCCAAGGGCGTTCAATATATTAAGTGGGTTACCCAGGTCAATTGCTGTTTTTGAGACTTCAGTATTCTTTCTAATAAATAAGATGGCACTTATCAAACAAATCAATGTTAGGATGGTAAAGGGAACGGCCAAATAAGAGAGTATGGCAGTATTAAAAATATAGGCAAGAATGGCAAGCCTAGGAAACATTATGGCCGAAGCTATGATGATACCCGCAGCATATTCTTTAGAAAGTTCAGGCGATTCCTTACTTCGCGCAGCATATATCCACGATACTGCGGTACTTGAAATCAAGCCGCCCAAAATTGCAGTGAGCAATATACCACGCTTTGAACCTACATATTTTACAAGGAAGTAGCCGATAAAATTCAGAAAAGAGACAATCACTACTATTGCTCCAATCTCAAAAGGGTTTAGCAAACCTTCTGGGCCATAATCTTGATTTGGTAAGAAAGGCAAAATAAGAAGCGCAATAATTGCAAACTTAATAAAGGCATAAAGTTCTTCTGAAGTTATATTCTTAATGAAGGTATTAAAGGTTGTTTTTAATGATAACAAAGTAACTATAACTACAGCCGTAGCAACGGCTTCCTTGTGCAAATGATTAGCAACCATAACCCCCAAAATCAATGTAGCGAATAAAGCCATATTGGTGGTAATACCAGTCATAATATGCTTTTGCACTATGGAAAGATGGCTTAAGGACAAAAACAAAAGAAAGGCAGCTGCGATTGTAATGACCAACCAAGGTGTGTAGGCTGTGGAAAGATTTCCCAAGATAAAACCAATGATGGCGACAATTGGGAATGTTCTTATGCCGGCAAAACCTTGTTCCTCTTTCAGTTTATCGTATTCACGTTCCAATCCCAGAATAAGACCAATTCCCATACTGATGAGTAGTCCGAGGATAAATGGGTTGATATTTTTAAAAGCTTCTGTCATTATTGTAATTTAAATTGTTTATTGGATTTTTACAGAAAAACCTTATGGTCAAAGGGGGGCTGCACTATTTTCCACTTACTGTTTCATTTTTATGTTTTGAATTTTTATTCCTTGTTTTTATTGCACCCAATTCATTCCAGATTTTAATATTGGGTGGCATTATGGTCTGTTTTATCCCCAAAGGATATTTTTCAACAATAAGGCGGGCCATTAAATAACAGATACTGGACTCGGCCCCTTGATTAATGTTCACGTTTTCACTTTCAAGGCCATCATAGCACCCGCCATTTACCGGATTGTACATAATTTGCTGAAGGTGGTTGTTGCCTAAAAACCAACTGAACGCCGTATGCAGTTGCTGGGCATATTTCTTTTTCTGGGTAACCTTGTAGAACAGGTCCAAAGAAAGGATGGTGTAAGCAACTTCAATGGGTTGTTCGCCGTAGAAAACACGTTTGTTCCTTTTATGGAACCAGCCATCATTGGAAATTACCGTTATCTGCCCTTTCATAAAATACTGAGACAGCAAAAAGTCGAACGTAATTTCGGCAACTTCCCTATACCTTTGATCCTTGGTAATTCGCCAAGCATATAACAGGGCATCGGGCAAGACGCTGTTCGCATAGGTAAGGTAGTCTTCAAACCATTCCCATTGGTTGTCGGCACTTATATGGAAAATGCGCAAGAGCTCATCGGCCAGTTTTTGTGCTATGGCAGTATAGGTTGTTTCTTTTCTGTTTTTTTGATAAAAGTAAAGGCCTTTTAGCACAAAACCCAAGGCTCTTGGCGATCTAAAATTGGTTATGTTTGGGAAGGCTTTTTTAAAGCAGCTTTCGGCTTTTATCACTAAATGTTCAGGAAGCTGTGATGCCTCCGAAAATAGATACCCCAGTGCCCATATAACCCTGCCATTAGAGTCTTCAAGGTTTACTTCGGAGTTTTGGTCTGTGAAGTTTTCATTGTAATCTACATAGTTGTAGAATTCCCCATTTTCCTGCTGGCAAAACATGATGAAGTTCAAATAAATTTCTATTAGCTGAAGAGTTTTTTTCGAAGCTTTCTGTTCATAATACATTAGCATGGTTATCAAGGCCCTTGCGTTATCGTCAAGCGTATAGCCAAAGGATGGGTCTGGTTCATCAAAACTTGAAAACTGAAGGATGCCAAAGTTGGTGGTCATATTTTCAATATGCTCTGTTTTAATGGTGGGCAGCACAAATTCCAGTGGGTTTTGATTTTTTAAATATTCCTGAAAGACATCAGCATAAGCTAGCGCTACATTTTCCCAACTAAAGGCGCGCATTTGGGTAAACGCATTTTTACCCATTGAGGTTCTTAAAGTGGGTTGTTTCAATAAGTCAACAATGGCGTTACTTATTTCCGAAGCATCTTCAAAACCGTTCAACAGTATACCAGTACTGGGATCCAGGCATTCCCTAGAGTGGGGAATTGGGGTTGATATAACGGGATTGCCACAACTCATTGCATACGCAAAGGTACCGCTTACCGCTTGGTTGGGATCTTTTGAAGAAAATATATAAATATCAGAAAGCGTCAAGTATTCTAGTAATGTTTTGAGTTCCAAATACTCATTAATAAAGATAACATTTTCATTGAGGCCCAACTGATTTACGAGTTCCATAAGTGATTTTCTATAAGTCTCACCCTCATTTTTTACTACCTCCGGATGGGTTTTACCTAATACAAGATAGATGGTGTCTGGGAAATTGTTGAGTACTTTGGGCAGAGCGCGAAGCGTCGTTTCTATTCCTTTATTTTTACTGAGCAGGCCAAAGGTGGAGAGCACCATCTTGTTTTGAAATCCATACTTCTCTTTAAGGGCTTGCTGCTCTTTCCACAGTACAATATGTGTCCCGTGTGGTATAACCTTTATTTTGTTTTTTTCTATGGAATAATCTTTTTCCAGTATCTCGGCGGACCTATTGGTGAGTACAATAAACTTTTCGCTCAGATCATCCAGTGCCTGCATTACTTTCAATCGCTTTAAGTCTGGGTTGGGTAATACGGTATGGAACACACAAGAGATAGGGATGTTAAGACGGAGCAGGAATGCTACCAAATGGCTTCCGTATTCCCCTCCAAAAAGTCCAAACTCGTGTTGTACACAAACCATCCCAATATCTTCCCTTTCATTCAACTTATCGGCAACTTTAAAAAAGGAATTCAGTTTTTGTGCCTCTATTATATATGAGACTTCCGTGGGATATTCATCAATGTCGCAACAATCGTTTTCCAGAGCGCATACCTCTATATCCATTGAAGCACCAAAACTGTTTTTAAGGGATGTTATAAGGTCTTTTGAAAATGTCGCTATGCCACATTGCCGGGGTGGATAGGAACAGATAAATAATATTTTCAGCTTTTTCATGGTTTCATTGTCTTTTTTAGTTCATCCAATAATTGTTTTAGGCTGAGTTTAGCCACAGCAATATGTTTATCTGCCGCCCCATAATAAATATGGAGGTTATCTCCAAATAGCGCAGTTCCCGTAGGGAATACTACATGGTTTACCACCCCTTTTAGTTCCCATTCCTCAGAAGGTGAGAATAATGGATACGGCAGCCTCCCAATTATTTTTTTTGGCTCGTTTATATCTAATAGTGCTGCGGCCGCATGATACGTTCTACCAATATGGGTTTCACAAACACCATGGTAAATTATGAGCCAGCCATCTTCTGTTTCTATGGGCGGGCATCCTGCGCCCAGATAATTCACTTCAAAATCGTACAATGGATCCATAAGGATATGATTGGTAAGGTTCTTTATGTGGTCTTCCCAAAATTCCTTGGTAAGGTCTTCCCACCTTTCAAACTGGACTATTTGTATTCCAGGCCAAATACGATGAAGCATTACGAATTTCCCGTTGATTTTTCTAGGAAAGAGTACGATGTCCTTATCCCTCAATAACCTATGTTTTTCCTCTACCATACCTATTTGGGCAAAAAGGTTGTAGTAATGGAAATATTTTGGATTGAGTTTATCCTGATTGCAATGTTCTAAATGAAATTTATACTCCTTGTAATTCAAGGGCGGCGTAATAATACCTTTTTTCTCAAAATTTATCATGTCTTTGGAGGTAGCCAAGGCACCCATGGCATTTACGCCATCATAAGCTGTATATGTTAAATAAAAAGTATCTTCAATTTTAACGATACGTGCATCTTCCACGCCGTGATTTTCATAGTCGAAATTACGCCCTATCAAGGGGCTTGTTTTCCTCTCTATAATATCTAAATGTTCGTTGGTTTTGGCATATCCAATGGTAGAGTAGTTGCCATCTTCCACCGCACGGTAAAAGATATGCACTTCTTCACCTTCTTGAAATATTCCGGGATTTAACACGCCGTTGTTTTCAAAAGGATTTTTAGTGGGACTAAGCATTATTCCTTTTTTTTCTATTGTTATCCAGGTATTGATTTGATGTATATGTTCCATATTGCTATATTTAATTTGGGTCTTTCCTGTTGTATTTATCCTTTAGCCTTACAATATCATTTTCATCAAAATTCCCAAAAGCTATTTCAAGTATGCTCACGGAGGCATTGGCTGTTTTTATTTGATGTACGGTCTCCTTTGGGATAAAAAATTCATCCCCTTTTTGGCCCACAGTTGTTTTGTCGCCGATGACGAAATTCCCTGTTCCTTCAAGCACTCTCCAGAATTCTTCTCTGTTGTGGTGATACTGAAGGCTTAGCTCTTCGTTTGGATTGACCGTAAGTATTTTTACGGTACTTATCTCATTATGGGTAAAGCGTTCAAAGTTTCCCCATGGTCTTTCTTCTTTATAGGTTTTCATTTTCCAAATAGTTCTAAAAGTTCATATAATTCAGTATTTACCTGATGTTGTTTGACTACTTCTTCAAAAGAGGTTAAATGCAATTGATTATTCAAAATTCCAACCATCGCGTTCTTTTTACCTTCTGAAAGAACGTTTACACTTGCCACTCCAAGTCTAATTCCCAACATTCTATCTAAAGCAGAAGGATTTCCGCCTCGCTGTACGTGGCCAAGTTTGGTGATTCGTAAATCGACATCGGGATTAACCTCCTTTATTTTTGAGGAAACAAGTTCAGCACCTATTTCATCACCTTCAGAAACCACGACAAGGAAGGCATCTTCGCTATCGTAGTTTTTAACCTTGTCCAATAGGTATATAAAGTCTTTTGCGCTTTCTGGAATTAGGATGGCATCTGCACCTACCATCAATCCCGAATGAATAGCGATATAACCTGAATCCCTTCCCATTACTTCAACAATAAATACGCGGTTATGGGATTCGGCGGTGTCCTTTATTTTATCAATATTTTCAATGGCTGTATTTACTGCGGAATCAAAACCAAGGGTGTAATCTGTACCGGAAATATCATTATCGATAGTCCCAGGAATACCTATAAATGGGATATCGCATATTTCTGAAAAAGCCAATAGACCTTTAAATGTGCCATCGCCGCCAATTGCAATTAGGGCATCTACGTTGTTCGCTTTTATGGTTTGCAATGCTTTTTTTCGACCCTCCAGTTCCAGAAATCGCTTGCTCCGTGCTGTTTTTAGGACAGTGCCACCCTGGTGTACTAACTTTTGTAATTCGTGTGATTTTAAGGATATTAAATCCCCATCTATCAACCCTTCAAACCCTTTTCGAAAACCACTAATTTTTATACTCTTTGCTTCAGCGGATTTGGCAATGGCGTACAGAGCAGCGTTCATACCAGGGCTATCGCCTCCAGATGTAAATACGCCTATATGTTTAATTTTAATAGTGTTCATTAGATATGGTTTTTTGTAACTTTTTTTCTGAAATAGTAAAATCTTGGATTGTGCTCCAAACAAATTCTGCTTCTTTCAAAAAGAATTGATGGTCTCCTTCCGATGAAGTAATCAGGTGTGCATTTTTAAATTCCCTTGATAATTTTAAGGCATTTTCTAAAGGTGCCGTGATGTCTTTTTCTCCGTGGATAAAAAGCACGTCTTTATCCTTAATTTTCCTTGCCATCGCATATAAATCTGTTTTCAAGATGACTTCAGTGAGCGAATAATAATAACTCATCCAATGATGCTTTTTTGCATCTTCATAAACTTCATCCGTTAGGTTATCGGGCTTGAATGCACGTGACATAAATATGGGATGAATCATACAGATGTATTTTGAGAATTTACTTGACGAAATTCTATCCACAAAGGAATGTGTGGACATTACTTTTTTAAATTCATCTGCATCCTTATAAACAGGTATGCCGATAAAAATTCCTGCCTTGAACCAATGAGAATATTTCTCTAAAAGTGCTAATGAAATTATCGCTCCCATTGAATGTCCCGCGATAGTTGTTTTTCCATCATTGAACCCTTCTTTTTTTAAAATCAATTCTAACGCTTGCAGTTGCACCGATAAGGAATAATCACTTTTTGGTTTTGGCGAATCACCAAAGCCGAGAAGGTCTATCAAAAGCAATGAATGTGTTTTTGTTATGCTTTCTAATTCGCGTTTCCAATAATTCAACGAGCCTGTTAAACCGTGCAACAAAACAAGTTTGTTCTCTCCAGAACCTATTGTTTCATAGTTCAATAAAGTTTTGTTGGCATCAAAAGCTGGTTGCTTACCAATCTTGTAATGTTGATAACCTGCTATAGCAATAACAGGAAAAATAAACACTATGGATATGAGTAGTAATGTCATTGTTTTGAACTTTCATTTACTATATTTCTATTTACTAAAATTGGCGTTTTACCATAAAACTTATTGAAGACTACACAAGCAGTTAAATCACCAGTTACGTTAACAGCAGTCCTGAACATTCCTAACAGCCTTTCTACTCCAATAATAATGATTATGCCTTCTGAGGGTATGCCAACGCTACTGAGTACTGAAGCCAAAATAACTACACCACCACCTGGTATAGCAGGTGTGCCAATGGATGCAGCTACAATGGTAACGATGACCACTATGATGTTTAGTAAACTCATTTCCAAGCCATAGGCTTGAGCGATAAACAGCGTAGTTATGGTTTGATAGAGTGCAGTTCCATCCATATTAACTGTAGCACCAATGGGAATTATAAAATTGCTGATGGTCTTGTCTACTTGTAGTTCCTCTTCAGCGGTTTTTAGTGATAAGGGCATCACAGCCGCAGAACTTGTCGTTGAAAAAGCCAATAGTTGTACATCCCTTATTTTTTTTAGGAATTGAAATGGGTTTGTTTTTCCCAATAGTGCAACAAGTCCTAAATAGAAAATCACCAACAATAGAAGGCCAAGAAGTACTACTCCTACATAGTATGTTAGACCAGATAAGGAACTTAATCCAACACTAGAGGTAAGCTGCGCCATAAGACCAAAAACGGCAATAGGTACTAGAAGCATTGACCATTTTACTACCGTCATACAGACTTCCTGTATGGCACTTAAAAGAAGCTTTACTGGGCGCAGTAAAGAATCCTCAAGTGATAGCACAGCTACACCAATAATGATTGTGAAAATCACAATACTTAACATTTCACCACTTACCATTGAGGCCAAAGGATTTTCTGGAAGCAAATTTGATATAGCGTCAGGGATGTTTTCTAGGCCGAATGACAACCCAGTGTCTTCTGAGTTAACAGATGGTAAATCGTTGTGCTCAATTAGTGCCTGTTGGTGCAAGAAGCGTCCTGGTTTGAAGAGCTGAGAGATAATGGTACCAAGACTTACCGAAACTATAGTAGTGCCTAGAAAATAGAGTAACACACCACCACCTAATTTTTTTAGGCTGCCCTTATCATTACTTGCAATACCAGTGATGATAGATGCAACAATCAAAGGAATCATAATCATTTGAACCAACTTTAGAAAAAGTACACCAGGAAGTGCTAGCCAATTACCTGCCACGTCAGCTGTTTCTTTAGATATCCAACCATTTTGAGGACTCAAGAGCAAACCAAACCCAACACCTAGAAACAAAGCGATAATTACTTTGAGCCATAGGCGATTCTCTACCAGTTTTACCAGATAGTCGTTTAGTGATTTAAGTGATTTTATCTCCGTGTCAAACATTTCCTATTTTGTTATGCTATACTGATTTTTGAATCCAAGTAAACACTTTGAACCAACTTCAATAATTCAACGCCTTCACCGAAAGGCTTTTGAAAAGCCTTTCTTCCTAATATTAGCCCTGAGCCTCCAGCACGCTTATTAACTACTGCTGTTGTAATAGCTTCAGTTAAATCAGTTTCCCCTTTAGAGCCACCACCTGAATTAATCAATCCTATTTTTCCCATATAGCAATTTGCTACTTGTAATCTGCATAAATCAATAGGGTGTTCTGTAGTGAGCGTTTCATACATTTCATCATCATATTTACCGAAATCGATATTCTTAAAACCAAAATTGTTGGTTGGAAGTTTTTGCTTAATAATATCTGCCTGTATGGTTACACCTAAATGATTTGCCTGACCAGTTACATCGGCAGCTGCGTGATAATCTTCTTTTTCTGTTTTGAATGCTTCGTTTCGGGTGTAGCACCATAAGATGGTTGCCATACCCAGATTATGAGCCTCTTCAAAAGCTCCTGAAATTTCTTTGAGCTGTCTATTGCTTTCTTCAGAACCAAAATAAATAGTAGCACCCACAGCAACGGCTCCCATATCCCAAGCCGCTTTTACCTTATCAAATAGTGTTTGGTCATATTTATTAGGATAGGTAAGTAGTTCATTGTGATTAATCTTCACAATAAAAGGTATTTTATGGGCATATTTTCTGGCATTTAGTCCCAAAACGCCAAAGGTTGATGCTACTCCATTACAACCAGCTTCTATAGCGAGCTTAATAATGTTTTCTGGGTCAAAATAATCTGGGTTTTTATAGAATGAGAAAGCAGCACTATGCTCAATGCCTTGGTCAACAGGCAGGATGCTTAAATACCCAGTTCCTGACAGATTTCCGTGACCGTACAACTGTGAAAGACTGCGTAGTACCTGTGGATTTCTATTGCTATTAATAAAAACCTTGTCAAGGCTATTATCACTTGGTGTTAGTAATTCATCTTTTGTTATTTTTTCACAGATGTGATTTAAATAATAGGGTGCTTTTTCGCCTAATATTTCTATAATGTTGTTGCTTGTTTTCATTTTGATAAGAATTAGTGTATACCTAAGCTTTCATTGGTTTTAGATATAGATTTAGTCCCATTTGCCTCTATTCCAGTAAGTGCCCTTATAGCATCTATAGTTTCTGGTATTACTATAGCTTGGTTATCCACGATATAGGCATAAAAGAGTTCATCTCCCACTACCTTTAGCATATCTTCCCAAAGTGCAACTTCATACATATCGCCCCAAGGTCTTCCCATATCCAAAAACATTTCTTTAATGGTATTGTTTGAGACTAGGCCTTGGTCATATTGAATAAACTTTATACGACTAGACGTTTTAAAAGCATTTAAAACTTCTTCTTTCGAGGCTTGCTTTTTTAACTTCACATTCCAATAATGCATATGACTGAGGGTTTCAGGGACTTTTACCGCAGAAGTAATCACGTCCAATTCTGGGTCGACACTTTTAGCATCCGGACCTTGATGGCTCGGGATATCTCTTTCGGGAACCATTGTATTCATTATACCACCCAAATGACTTTCCCAAGGGTCTGTAGCTCTTCTTAAAAGCGTCCCTCTGGCATAATCCAATAAATCAGCTCTTTTTAACGCGGTTAACGTTCTTAATATAGAGGTTGTATTGCAAGAGACTACTCTGGTCGCATCTCTATTTAACGCCGATTCATAATTATTTTCGGCACTAAAGGAATGCCCCGTGGTTTCGTGTTTTTCGCCACCGTGCAATATGAATTTGATGTTCTGTTCCTTATAGATTGCCACGTTTTGAGCTGCAATCTTTTTAGGGGTGCAATCCACAACAAGGTCTGACTTATTTAAAAGTTCTTGCATATTTCCTTTTATTGTAATGCCTTCAGACTTCATTTTGTCTTCAGCTTCATCAGTTGCTGAATAGATATCGTACTCTTTTCTTACCGCATTTTGAATGCGCCAATCGCTTATGATATCACATACTCCAGAAAGCTTCATATCATCCTGTAGGTTGATTGCATCGGCCACTCTTTTTCCTATTACTCCGTATCCTATTACTGCTATTCTTTTCATATTATATTGTTTTAAGTGTTTGATTTTTTATTAAAATGATGGAACCGATAATGCCTGCAATTATTGAAGAAAATAAAATGCCGACTTTAGCGGTATAGATAAATTCCTCATCGGCAAATGCCAATTCGTTTATAAAAAGGGACATTGTAAACCCGATACCAGCTAGAAAGGCAATTCCGTAGATGTGATACCAAGTAATGTTTTTAGGAAGTTTTGCTAATTTTAGAAAGACCAAAATTTTTGAAAATAAGACGACACCAATAAACTTTCCGAATATGAGACCAAAACCTATTCCTAGACTTATCGGATGGGTAAGTACTTCCAACACTTTGCCGTGTAGGTGAATACCAGCATTAGCAAAAGCGAATAGTGGTAGTACGATAAAATTCACAAATGGATTTAAAGCATTTTCAAGCTTTTGGAGTGGTGTTTCAGCTTCTGAACTTGTAGTTTTGATTTCTTCTAGTATTTCTAATTGGGAATGAGAAATTAGCGAACCTCTTACAGGTTTTTCTTTATTGAACTTGTTGTGTAATGTCGCAAGGCGTTGTAAAAATGTAGCCTCGTTTATTTTTACACGACCTGGTATAGCTAGGGCTGTTAGTATGCCAGCAATAGTAGGGTGTACTCCTGAGAAGAAGAAAGCTAGCCAAACACCACCTATTCCTATAATGGCATAGAACCAAGTTTTTCGTACTCCAGCATAATTGCCAATAATTAGTAATCCAAAGAAAAGAAAGGCGTGAAATAAATCCATAGTGGATATACCAGAAGTATAAAAAAGTGCAATTACCAATACACCGCCTAAATCGTCAACGACAGCAAGTGTTACTAGGAAGACACGTAATGCAATGGGTAAGCGTTTTCCGAAAAGAGCTAGTACACCTAAAGAAAAAGCAATATCGGTAGCCATAGGTATTCCCCAACCTTGTGAAGCTTCACCGGTAGTGTTGAGGATAAAATATATGAGGGCAGGAAAAACCATTCCCCCAATAGCGGCACCAATAGGCAATACTGCATTTTGAGGTGTTGATAGTTTTCCACCTAATATTTCTCTTTTTAATTCTAAACCAACCTGAAGAAAGAACAGAGCCATTAATCCATCATTAATCCAGAGTAGTAATGGTTCGGTCAATTGAAAATTACCGATGCTAAATGAAATAGTAGTATTTAGAATATTTTGGTAAGTGCTTTGCCAAGGTGAATTTGCCCAAAGCATAGCTATTGTTACTGCTATTAAAAGCACAATTCCTGTGTTACTAAATACTTTATTCGTAATGTTCCAGACGCTATTATGTGCAGTACTTTTAGTCATTGATTGTTATTTTTTTTACTGCGGGTTGCGAATTGATTTTGGATTTTGATTCTGATGGTTTGTTGAAATTTCTAATAATCAGGCGGTTGCTCTTTTCGTAAGTGAAATAGCTTACCGCCCAATTAAAACCAACCATCAATCTATTTCTAAAGCCGCTAATGGACATAAGGTGAACGATAGACCAGAGTAGCCAAGCGAAATAACCACCAAATCTGAATTTGCCTAAATCGGCTACTGCTTTACGTTTACCTACTGTCGCCAATGAACCTTTATCGTGATATTCAAAAGGTTTAATAGGCTTGTTTTTTATGATATTTAGGATTGATGTACCTAAGTACTTTCCTTGTTGAATAGCTGTTTGCGCGACCTGTGGATGCCCTTTTGGTGTTTTTTCGGTAATTACAGCCGCTATATCACCAATGGCGAATATGTTTTTATAATCTTCTACCATCAAAAAGGGGTTGGTTTTAATACGGTTACCTCTGACAACATATTTTTTGTCAATACCTTTTGGAAACTGGCCTTTTACACCTGCTGTCCAGATTAGATTTTTTGCCATAATGATGTTATCACGATTTGTGATAACCTTTGAGCCATCATAATTACTTACTGATTCATTGAGTAATACATTTACATTCAAATCTTCTAGGTATTTTAGGGTTTTTGATGATGCCTTGTCTGACATCGAGCTTAACAACTCACCCCTAGCTTCTATCAAATAAATGTTCATTATAGTTGAAGGGTATTCTGGGTAATCTTTAGGAAGGATGTATTTACAGAATTCCGCTAAAGCTCCAGCCATTTCTACTCCTGCAGGACCGCCTCCAACAATCACAAAATTGGTTAGTGTATCACGTTCTTCATCATCACAGGTAATAGCAGCCTGCTCTAAATTTTGCAACATCATATGTCGGATATTGAGAGAATCGCGAATATCTTTCATCCCCAAGCTGTTATCAGCTACGTTATCCATACCGAAGAAATTGGTAGTTGTTCCTGTAGCTAACACCAAATAATCGTAATGAACATCTCCTTTATTGGTTCTTACAATATTTGAAGTAGGTTGAATTTCTTCTATTTCTGCCAATCGAAAAACCACGTTTTTATAACCGTTAAACTGCTTTCTGAAGGGAAACACGATGCTATCGGGCTCTAGGGCACTAGTTGCCACTTGGTAAAGTAATGGCTGAAACTGATGAAAGTTGTTTTTGTCAAACAAAACCACTTGTACCTTTTTGTTCTTTAGTTTTTCTACCAAAGCCAAACCTGCAAAACCACCGCCTACAATAACCAAACGCGGCCAATTGGTGTCTGGTAGGCATATATCATCTGTTACTTTACAAGTAGATTTTGATGATATACTATGTATGTGATTATCTTCCATAATTATTTTAGATTCTCTAACTGTTGTTTTTGTCCCTTGCTATCATTACCGAACATTTAGCGTGGGTGGCTAAATATTGTGAAACAGAACCCAATAATAGACGTGAGAGCGCACCCTGACCTTGAGAGCCAACTACAATTAAATCAGCATCCCAATCTTCAGCCTTTTCTAGAATTGCATTTTTGGGTAGCCCGCTAACAACACTGGTGGTTATGGTAAGTGTCTTATTTAAATTCTTAAGGTTGTCACTAGCTTCCGAAACAATTTTTTCACCCAATTTTTGAGCACCGCTTATGAATTCTTCATAATAATTGTTTAAGCTACCACCTGTAGCCATCAGTTCAGGGCCTAGTGCTGTAGGAAATTCGTAAACGTTTATAATACAAATCTCCGTACTTGGTGGCAAGGTTATTCTGTTAAGCTGCTCAACAGCTGCTTTACTGAAATCTGAACCGTCTAGAGCCAATATTATTTTCATAATTTTTAGTTTATTAATTGAAATATTTTAGGCTTTATTTTTACTTATAAAGCTTTTGGCGTCTTGTTTTGAAGCGAAATAAAAGACGCTCCCTTTACTTTTATCCTGAACGATTACAGCGTTGGCCTTGTCTACTTTTGTATCATCAATCGGATTACTTCCAAAGCGGACATTGTCAATGTTTTTCTGAAGTTTTTCAACACAGCCTTGACAACAACCAAAGTAGGTTGTACCATCTACATCTATCGGTATTTGTTTTACACCCATAAACCTGTCGTTTACCATACAGACTTTTTCATTCGGTACTATTTCATAAGTTGTTTGAGAAGCAACAGCTGAATTCATTTGAATGGGTTTTGTTTTAGTGACTGCAAGCGTAGCTGTTTCAGCCTTATCTTTTTTCTGGTTGGAACACGAAAGCAGTATTATTGAGGCTAAAATCAAAAATAGAATACTGATTAATAGCTTGTAGATTCTTCCGCTTGGATTTTCTACTGTTACTACTATGGGTTCATTGTTCGGTTGTTTAAAATGTCTTCGTTTCATTTTTTAAATTATTATTGATTATGAGTTTTATTTAGGCTAATTAGTTTATGCCAATACAAGTGTTCGTATAAGCCAGACCAATACATTCCAAAGGTGAAGGCAAAAAGTAATTCTTCAATTGGGATTCCTAAGACTAGAATATGGGTGAGATTGTCGAGATTCCAATATAGTTCCACATACTGGGGGTAAAATGGAAGAATACTTCCAAAGTATATGAAATACAGTATGGTAAACAAGATGCCCCCAACCCATATCTTTCTTTTTAAATCTGGGCGACAGTATAGCGTGGATAGACCACCGATGAACATTGCTATAGTGCCACAATAAATATGATTAAGTGTTGTTAAAACTGCTAGAAAAAGGAAAACTACAGCAGGTATAAATAAGATATATTTATGCAAAAGATGTCTTCTGTGATTTCGCTCTGTATGGTCTACTTCAATAAGGTTTTGTTTAAAAATTAGATTATAAAGTACCACGCCAATACCACCGATGGCAAAAGAAAAAATAAGGCTTTCGATATCAAAACTTGTTTTTTCTGCCAAATTAAAAAGTGACGGTGGCATCCAGTATTCTGGCACAAACAATGGTTCTGTTAAACCAAAGGGCATTGTAATAAGACTCATTTTGAGCATTTCTTTTCTATACGCTTTTTTTGACAGGTAGATTATTGCCCAAAGTGCAAGAATAATTAGTGACCATATAAACCAGACGTATTGCATAATTTTAAGTTTTTTGGGTTTTTAAATAATCCACTGTTTCCTTTACAGTTAAAGGATAAGTGGCATTACCTGTCCGTACATAAAAAGTTGTACTCGTTCCATCCTTCACATACACAGGCTCTTTAGAAGTTTCAATGTCTATGACGCATATATCCTTTTCATTCACAACATAAAAAGAAATGTGATTGCTGAAACAGGCTTCGTGACCTAACTGTGTTGAAATTATCCTAAAAATTTCACGCTCATAGCCATCCCTATTTTTGTGCTTAAGTGTCTTAAAATCGTTTTCCAGTCCCAGGATATTTCCATCGTCGTCAACACCCAAGACTAATTTTCCGCCTTTTGCATTCATAAAACCTACAATGGTCTTGGCGATGACTAACTCCAGCTCGCGGTTGGTGATTTTCCTATAATAATCATAGCGTATGGAAGATTTGAATTCCACCCGTTCATTTTCGCCGTCGTGTATCAATTCTTTAATATCTCGTATAAGCAATCGCTGCTGTGTACCTATAAGCCTATTTTTTCTCCTGAGGGTTGTAAAAAACAGACCTGAAAGTAAACCTAGAAAAGCCCCTAGGACTGTTAGCATGAGACTCATTCCTCTCATATTGAAAGTGAAAGACTTTAAAAATTGGGGTTCTAGGACATCCCAAAACAGGGAAAATGAGAATAACGTATTGTTAAATTCAAACCAATACAGTACCATTGTAAAAGGATGGACAAGAAAATAAAAAATGCCGCTCCAAATTACCATTTGGATTAATATTGTTTTGATATTACTTGCAGTACTATTCACTTATTTTACTTTATATAGTTGTGCTCTAAGTTTAACAAGTCTTCACGGTCACCAAATTGCTTGTTGAAAATTTTACTGAATGAATACACCACGGACAATTGTAACCTATGTTCGTTTTTGCCAAATAGGGTTTGCGTAAAACCTGAATTTTCGGTATAGCGGTATTGAATACCGATATCGAAATTTTCGCCCATTCGATAAAAACCGTTTGTTATGAACATTAACTGGTCCGAATCTGTTGTTAAATCATTGAAAGATTTATATCCACCACCAACGGAAACTTGAAAGTGAGGGCGCTCTAATTTTTGTTTTAAGTACCTGAAAGTACCGAATAGAGATGTTGACTGCGTTCGCGTGTAATCAAAATAGTCATTGAGTTGGGTAACTTCTTCCCAACCCAGATTTTGAATGGCTTGAAATTTGAAGTCCATAAAATTTATTGGGTCGGGCTTTATATTAAGTACCGTACTTAAGAGTATATTTTTGACGGAAGATTCAAAATCATTTGAATAGCCAGGTCTGTCGGTAAAATAGTTGTTGTAGCTCAACCCAATTTGCTGTACTATATTTCTGTTCCACCTTTGGCTTTGAGGTACTTGATAAACCAACGAAATCCCCATAGAGTTTAGCCTAAAATCATCAGGTTCTAAACTGTCGTAGAAATTTTCACCGTGTACCGAAACAAAAAACCGTTGTTTAAAGATGTGGGTATACTCTAGTACGTTGGAATATTGGTCACGCTCTGTATTTATGCCATCTGAAAAAGGGTTGAGCGCATATACGAACTGTTGAGCATCATCGTCGCGCAGTGTTGGGAATTCGTTTAAATTGGTCTGTGCAAGTGTACGTCCTACCCTAACCACATTTTTTTGGTCTTCGAGTCTAATAAAAATATTATTATAAAAGACTTCACCAAGATTTGAATTTGCATCGGGAAATTGAAGTCCAAGGACAAACTGTGCCCTCCAATTATTGTATAATTTTTGGCTAAGACCCATCAATAACTGTGTGTCTGAGAAATCAGAAACTGCACTAGATTCATCAGAATTGAAGTTTAGATTTCCCGAGAAAACACCTTTTGCACCAATTTCAAATTCTGGTGTAATCTGAGCATTGGTCAGCCCTGAAATAAGTATCATTAGATATATGAGTTTTTTCATTGTGTTTATTTTAAAATTATTCGTCAAGGGCTATTTTTGGAAGTTTATCTTCTCCAAACATCATTTTATTCATACTGTCCATATTTTCATTTTTCATTGTGTCCATTCCTTTCATATATCCCATACCAGCATTTGGATTATACATAGGGTTGCCTGAGTATTTTGAAATCACCAGTTCTTCGGCAGGCAAGTCTTCATATACTAAAGCCAATAAGTTACCACCTGGATATAGCCCGTTATTGGTTACTTTGCGCGTATCATGGTCGTGAAATGTCCAAATGCCTCTATTGGTGCCCTCAACAATAATGTCAAATGTTTTACCAGGCGTAAGAGGCACTGTATTGCGCTTGAAAGGATGCTCAAGAGGAACTCCGTCATCCGCCACCATCCAGAAATCGTGTCCGTGCATATGCAAATGATGTGTTTCTGCACCAGCATTTATAAGTCGAATACGAATGTTCTCACCAGATTTAATAAAGAGATAAGGCGTAGATGGATATGACTTCCCGTTAACAGTAAACCAATTGGCTTGTGGTAAATCTGAATTTGACCTTCGGTTGGTTACATATGGTGGTTGATATCCGTTTTCCATACTAGCTGTAAATTGCTCCTTATTGTCAAATACTGCCCATTGTTCACTATTAAAGCGTCCTTCTTTCATTAAGTAACTACGCTGTTTCATTCGCTCTAACATGCCATTCATTTCTTCCCTAATATAGTTGGTGTCGTGAGCGGAATAGACCAACGTATATTCTCTTTCGTATGGAAACCTTTCTTTGATTGTGTCGTTTGGATTTTCAACAATAAGGCTGCCAAACATACCTGCCTGCATGTGCATTAAGGTTCCCCAATGACAGTGATAGAAATGTGTTCCTTCAGGTTTTGCAACAAACTCATATATAAATTCGTTTTTTGGCATCACCGGCAGTTGTGTGACAAAAGGAACGCCATCCATTCGCCAGGGAACAAAGATGCCGTGCCAGTGGATGGTATGGTTTAGGTCGGTTTTATTGATAAATTTCACCCGAACTTTGTCACCGGCATTTACTCTTATCTCAGGCCCAGGAATCATATCATTAAAAGCTAAGGTGTGATATTGGTAACCTGGTGCAGGCTCGTGTGTATGTAGGTCTATATAAAGCTCAAATTCTTTCCATTCGCCATCTCTTTTATAGGGCAAAGTTTGAACGAGTCTCTTACTGTTTTCAGTCTTAGCTTCTTTTGCTAGTAAATTGCCAGGAATAAACAGCATTCCTGCTGTAGACATTGCGCCAGTTGCTAGAAAATCTCTCCTATCCATATAATTAGATTTTTTTAAGTTGTGCATTGTAGAATGCAGCAATACAGGCACCAACCAGCCAACCCAGTATGAAGGTCTGTATGATTCCCAGACCAGCTTCCCATAATGGAACATCCATTCTAATTATACTTGTAGTGTCCAAGCCGTGCAAAAGGCTATTGAAAAAATCGATTGTGCCTTCACGACCTGTGGTTGACATTACTATCATACAGCCCATATAGATTAGTGCTCCGGTTAGACCAAAGGCAAACCCGAGTTTTTTTACGTTTAATCGGTACATAATTTTATAATTTTGAATTAGTTTTAATTAATTGCTCTTAATGGCAAGGCTCCATACCTTCTTTGTCTTTCATTTTCTGACACATTGAATCAGCTATATTATCGTGCTCTAATGCGTGATCGCAAAACGTATCGCTTAAATGTTCATCAGACGCTATTATTGGCATAAAATGATGGTTAGTGAGAACCATGAGGTCAGGATATTTAGTAATCATAGCACTTAATTTTCCTGCCAAAATAGTGTCCTTGGCAGCGGCTTTTACCAACTCATCCACCATCATGCCAGTTGCGTGGTCATTATTCATCATCTTGTCAATATACGTTTTGCTTAGGTCGTGATCTTCTGTCATCATGGCTAAAATCTTTTCCTGTTGTGATGGGTCTTTAAGCATTTCACTTATAGAGTTTTCTTGTTTTTGTGAGCAAGCAGAGATCGTTAGAGCCATCAATATCACTCCTGTAGTTCTTTTTACTGTTGTTTTCATTTTATTTTTAGATTTAGAAGTTATTATTCTGATTTTAAAATCTTTTTTGACTCTTCATATTGCTCCTTTGTAATGAAGCCTTCAGCAAATCTTTTCTTAAGAATATCTAGAGGATCTTCTTTTTTTGTTTTTTGATAAGGTATATCTGTTGGGATTAAAAAAATCCAAACGATGAAAATGAGCCAAATAATCCACCATATAAGGTGCATACCTCCAAAATGTCCGTCGTATAAATGCATAATTTTTAGTTTTAAATTGTTATTGATTTATTTTTGAAATTGTATATCCGTTGAGATCATCAAGTTGCTTTTGTATGTCTTCAACCGAGAGCGTTTCGTTCATAGTGATAATTGTAGCACCTTTTGGTGCCAAAAAAATCTCTACTTTTTCAATATTGGGATGTTCTTCCAATATTTTCTTGACCCTTGCGACACATCCGCCACAACTGATTCCTTCTATTTGAAATTTCTGTTTCATTGTGTTTAATATTAATGATGCTGATGTTCTTTTCTTTTTTCTGTTGAACCATCAGCAGACTTCTTTTGATTATGGCCGTGACCATTATGGTTCCCATTATTGTGCTTGTGCCCTCCGTGGCCGTGAGACCCGTGTGGCATAAACAGGTGTATAGCGAACATAAATAGTATGAAGATGAAAAGGGACGAGCCTCCACCTATGCCAAAAGAAGGTGCTAAAAAAATGAACAGAAGTGGTAATCCACAGCCAATAATCATCCATATCCAGTGATTGTTTTTCATAATTTTTTAGTTTTAAGGTTATTATTTGTTTTTTAAACCCATTACCCGTAATCTGTTCATCCTACTAAGGGAATGAGTTGTCAGCTATTAATTAGCAGATTTTAGAAACTCCTCAATCTTCTTGCTTTCCTTTTCTGTAAGATTCGCTCTTACTCGCATATGTAGACTAATGGTTTCCCAATCTGTATCGTTATAATCTGAAGGCGAAGGTGCAATATGACACCTGTTACATACCTCGCCCCAAAGTTGAGCTCCTGATTTTTCCATTTTAAATTCTTGGTCACTACCTGCTACCTCCGTTTCTGGAATAGGCGTATAAACTTCTTTTGTAGATGTACAAGCGACTATCGTAATTAGAACAACAAGAATCGATGTTACAGTTACTGTTATTTTGTATATTCTTTTCATATCTCTTGATTTATGATTCAATTAAAATCCAATCGCCCAATGGATAAATAATCCATCAGTGTTGGTAATACCATCTCCATCGTGACCACCTTCAGTTTCGGTAGTTTGATAACTAAGCTTTAGCACAGAGCGCCAGCTTAACCAATAGTTGAGTCCAAAGGCATACTGAACTGATGCTTCTTCCCATTCTGCGCCTTCTGGAGTATTAAAATCAGAGTACCGCCCTACGAATTCTAATTTCTTCATAAAGTCACTTCCTGCCATCGTAGGCCTGTAACTTAATTGGGCGTAAAATGAGTTGCTTTGATTGTTAAAGGAATACTCTTCGGCATCCCCATCCTCGTGTACTTCTACAAATGTTGCTGTATCTACATTAGAGTTATTATACTGGGTTTTGATATCTACAATTCCCTTTAAAGGTGTTATAGGCTTTACATATGAGAAGTCTAGCGCAAAAAGAAAGGCACCCACATCCTCATATTGAGAGTTTTCCTCACCAGTTCCACTTGTCGAGTAGGCCGAAAATCCTAATTCTGCCGATGAATCGGAAAATGGAAGTATTCCTATTCTACCACCATATGCTTTTGCTAGGTTATTATCTTCAAAATTTTCGAATTGTAAAATACCTGCTTCCTCGGGTTCTTCACTACCATCATTTATCCTTGGTCCATTGGTTGAATAAATAGAATAATTAAGCCTTGGGCCTCCTAAGTCAAAAGCACCTCGAAGTTCTACACCAATTCCAGAGGAAGGCGCAATACCATCGTGTCCATACCCGAGAGGCGCATTAGGTAATCGATTTATCCAAGCAGGATGTAATCGTTCCATAAAGGTTCCGAAAGGCAATAGGAATTTACCTGCTCTAATTGTCATATTCTTGTTGAGGACGTACATCACATCTGCGTATTCAAGTCCAATCTCCAATTCATTTCCTTCTAGTTTAAATTCTAATTCGGCTTCAAACATCAACCTGTCTGAATGCTTGTAGAGAAAAATTGGTGCATAGGTTAAGCCTAGAAATGTTGATTCTGTTTCGTCATTAGAGTCCATATATTCAAACCCCGTATGTCCGTAACCACGAAACATAAATTGGGTTTTACTCGGTTCAAAAGTATTATATGTTTGGCCATAAATTTGATAGCCAAAAGCAAACACGAAAAGTGATAAGATTAGCTTTTTCATTATTTCAGGGTTCTTAAATAGTTAATAAGTTCCCAGCGTTTTTTCTCTGGGATTGAGGTTTTGTATGAGGGCATAGGTGAACGTCCTTGTTCTATCTTCCAGAAAATTGCGCCGTCAGATTGTGATTGAAAAGCTGAACTTGTTAGGTCTGCTGGTTTTGGTTTAAGCCCTGTGCCACCCATACCATCACCTTTCCCTTTAGGACCGTGGCAAACAAAGCATAGCATTTTGTATATCTTCTTACCAGATGCCGCTGCCTTTGCATCACCTTTTAATGGGTTCTTGATTTTATCTGCGCTTGCCGGAGCTACCCAATTATCTTGTTCTATAGGAGTATATTCTGTTTTAGGGGATTTGATAAACCCTACTGTTAAGAAGTAAATTAATCCTAGTAGGGTTATGCTGAAAAAAATCTTTTTTGTTTTCATATGATTAGGATTTAGTTTGTGTTTGTTTTTAAAAATGTTTTAGATTCGGTCTGGATAGAATTCAATGCGAAATCTTTCTTAGGTTCCATTTATTGTCATCGTTTTTTACCACTATCAGATTATCAGAAATAAATTTAGATGTGATGACAGGCGGATTTTTGCTTTTAGTGTATTTCGGAGAAGTATGTTTAGCCAATTGAGTTAAATGGTCTGTAACATCTCCATTTTCATCAATGACCACCTCAAAATAATGGTAGTTAACAACATCTTTTTTAAAGATATCATTATATCCTATGGTCTCTTTATGTACTATTAATGCCAAGGCCTTGTCGCCTTGAAAATTTGAGACATTTAGAAACTGTGGTTTGATACTTATTTTTCCTTTTTTGTCAATGAAGCCATAATAAAGTACACCATCTTTTTGATGAGTTATAATGCATTTTCCATTACTGAACAAAGGATAGTTACCCTTGTCTGTTTTGGTCTGTACAAAGTCTTTTCTAAAGTCAATGATTACGGAGCCGTTTTGGTTAATAAATGCCCATTCATTTCCTTTTTTCACTGCGGCAAGGCCATCGTGAAAAGGGGAGATAAAGTCAATATTTTCTATGGTTTGCCCAATTCCTAGCATTGGGATAATTAATAATGTAAGGAAGATTGTTTTCATTTTGATTCATTTTAGTTTGATGAAATTAGAGAATGACATTAGTCTTCATCTACATAACTTTCGTTCTTATCTATATAATTTCATCGTAATAATTACGCTTCCAATTTTCTGTGTTTTTATAATCTGTCATGCTCATTCCAATCACATCTTTAAACTGTCTGGATAAGTGATTTACACTGCTGTAATCCAATAAGTATCCTATATCAGAAAAGGAATGTTGTTTAAGTTGAATGAGTTCCTTTACTTTTTCAATTTTTAATCTTATAAAGTACTTTTCAATGGTGGTCTTTTCCTTAGATGAGAACAGTTTACTTAATGCCTTGTAATCTCGATGAAGGGTTGATGACAAATGTTCTGAAGTCTTAACCTTTAAGGTCAATGGCAGTTCAACAAGTTGTTCAATCAGAATAATTTTTATTCTTTCAACAAGCATATCTTCTTCGCTTTTTACAATCTCAAAGTCATTTGCGTGTAGCACTTTGGTAACATCTTGGTTAATTTGTGCATCGCTTAATTCTGGTGCTTCCACTAAAAGCTTTCCTAGTTCTAGCGAAAGGACAGTTATTCCTAGTTCTCGTAGTTCTTGCTTTATTACTTTTAAGCAACGACTACACACCATATTTTTAACCCAAAATTCTTTTGGTTGTGTCATATTTATAAGGTATTGTTATTGGGCTTTTGCTCAATAGTTAATCCTGTAATTGTATGTTTTACAGTCTAATGAGTAAATAATGCTATAGGAAATTGGGTACAATAGTTTATAGCCAATAGGCTATGCGCTGGCTATAACTAATTGTGCAGTAAAAGGGCTTTTACTGCGATGCAGAAAATCAAATTAAGTAAGTCTCGTATAGAGTATGTATATCTTTGGACAACAAGGGCGGCCTATAGGCATCAAAAGGAACTATATTTTTATCCAGTCCTTCAAAAAGGTTGATGTAGGAGTAAATAAATGTATTAAAGAAAACTAAAGTGTCAATCTCTAAGACCGTAGTTGATTTTTTGAGGGTATCATTAGCTTCTTTTAGGATAGTCTGATTGTCGCAACAATCCTTTTCTTGTAAAGATGTACATTTCTTAAAAGGATTATCTTTCTTTTGAACCTTGTCTTTACAAGCTTCAGCTTTATTAAAGAATGCCATATCCACTAATTTGTCACAGCAAAAATGCATATTCACCGTAAAAGAAGAGGTGGACAACAATATAAATGCTGCCAAAAAGAAAGACAATATTTTTGTAAAAAATGTTTTCACATTGTAAAGTTAAGAAATTTTGTTTAACGTTTGGAATATAATGTAATTAAATCTTAATGATATAATTCGTTTAATATCAAACGCTTAATGATGTTAAATGAATTTTCACTCATACAAATGTAAATTTAAAGATTAAACAGAAATATGATATTTGTCATATATTTTGATTTTCTAAAATGCATAAGCTATTGAAAAATTTAGACCAAATGGATGTCCCGGACGTAACCCTGCTGGAACCCTCGATACCGCATACGTTTTATTAAAAAGATTTATAATATTAGAAGACAGGGTAAAGTTATTATCAATAAAATAACGGGCAGATAAGTCCACTATAAAATTTGAATCTACTTTAAAATTCTCTGGGATTGGTCCAGAACCTGCTTTTGTTCTGAAGGCACTTGTGAATCTTGAGTTTACGTTTACTTCAAACTTACTATGCTGTAACCCTAATGACGAGTTAAATTGATTTTTTGCAATATAGGGTATTTCGTCACCTACAGTGACTATCCCATAAATATCCTCATTACTATCAAAACTGGATGAAAATTCAGTATCAGTAAGTGTGTATGAGATGGATAAGGGAAGTTTAAATCTACTACTTTGTTTGTACAACAGGTTGTAATTAAGTAAAAACTCAATACCGCTTACACGAACTTCGCCTGCATTAAATTGGTCAAGGCTTCCTGTACCACCAGTAGCGGCCAAATCACTTCCAAGTAGGTTTTGGTAGTCATTGTAAAAGCCTACAACTTCGCCGTTGAAACCTTTAAAGCTAAATCGGGAACCCAATTCATAATTAATACTTTCTTCAGCATTTTGCCCTGGCGTATTACTTGGCGGCGAAAAGCCTTTATGTACACCGCCAAATATTGATAGGGAGTTACTGAACCTATAATTAGCCCCCATTCCGGGAATCCAGACATCCACTTCGTTTTCTCTAATTGACAGGTCTTGACCCGTTCGGGAAGGGTCATTTGTACCATAATCTGTTCGGGTCAATGTAATGTTTTCATAGCGCAACCCTGGTGTCAATGTCAAATTTTCAATTTTTACCGTGTACAGTAAATGAGCTGCCAATGCTTTGGCACTGACTATACGGTTGGCATCTGTTCCTTTTTCGCTAACTGTAGTCCTTATTAATTCTTGGTTTTGAAACGCATATCTATCCACCCATTGAAACCTATCCTCGTCATCTTCGTGATATCGTATTCCCGCTTCTAAGTGCTGTACCCATTGATTACCCCATTTTAGTGTGGCAACAGATTGAATTCCATTTGAAGTATAAACCCTATTGTTGGCCTTTATACCTAATGCATCCGTTTGGGTGTCTTCGTTACCCAAGAGGGTTTGATATTCAGAAGGAAAATTTTCTGGTGAAGACAAGATATTGTTGATACCTACGCGTTCGCCCAAATTTACATCATCTAATTTATACCAATTTCGTTTAAATCTATTGAGATAGCCTGTGGTCCTTATATCAAGTGATGCTGACAAACGGATAAAATGGGTAAGCTGGTACTGTTGGTGTTCTGCGTTCATAACATCTTCTGAAGAAGCTCTATATCTTCTAAAAGGGTTTTCCTCAAAATCTGCATCTGTCAGCCCCAAATAGGTCTCGTTGGCAACTTCCTCTGAATATTGGATTTTAAATAGTAGCGACTGATAGATTTTGGCATCTAAATTTGTATTTATTCTGAATTTGGCCAAATAATCTGTCTTGTCGAAACCTGTATTACCACCACCGTCTAAATCCTTAAAACCATCAGAACTGTAGTTGAAATAATCCGTCACAAACCCAAAATTCTTAAAACTATTGCCTAATACCAACTGGGTGTTTCTTGAATCATAGTTTCCTGCAGCAATCGACACTTTTCCAGAAAATTTTTCCGGTATTCGAGAGGATATCATATTTATGGCACCACCTGTGGTGTTGGGCCCGTACTGTATTTGACTGCTTCCCTTTAACACTTCTATGGCTTCCATTCTGCCAATAGTAGGAAAATAGTAAGCAGCCGGTGCACTGTAAGGAGCAGGTGCAATCAAGACACCATCTTCCATTAAATTAATTTTAGCGCTACGCTCGGGCGAAGTACCACGTAAACTAATATTGGGACGTAATCCAAATCCATCCTCTTCGTAGATGTTGATGCCTGGAACAGTCTGTAAAATTCTATTGATGTTGGTATAAGAGAATTTTTTTAAATCCTTTTTAGAAATATAATTGGCCGAACCAGTTTTGTTTCTAGCCTCAAATTGGCTTCCAATTATAGAATTACCAATTATGATAACTTCTTTAAGTTTCTCTGTTTGTTTTTGAATTGTGTCTGTTTCATTACTTCCGTTTTGAGACCAGATTACACTACTTATAGCGATCATTAAAAAGGAGAAATAATATTTCATATTACTATTTTAATTTAGATTGAATAAAAATAAAAAAACAAAAATATGTATATGAAATCGAAAAATCAAGGTTATTTAGAATTATTCTTAACTGTACCCCTCTTCGAACCGAATCACTTTTATATCATATAGAAGTTTTTAGAAAATGTGATTTTTATCATATTTATCTATAGACTAGTATACTAAATTTGTATTTCATTTGGACCTGATAAACTAATTAATCATGAAAAGAGTACTTATAACAATCTTGATAATTACACTTGGACAATCAGTATTTTCCCAAGAGAGAATAAATGATCTTTCTATAGAGTCTATAGAGTATGAAGCTAATTCTAGAGGTTTTTATCAAAAAATGAAAGTAAGCAAAAAGACATTTGTTTATAGTGAAGATAGAGCTAGAAAAAAGAGCAAAACGGTAAAAATAAGTAATAAACAATGGAGGGAAATAGTAAATTTAGCAGATAAAATTAAATTTAAAGAACTCTCGTCTTTCAAAGCTCCATCTGAGAAACGAAAATCTGATGGTGCTGCTCACGCACAACTAAAAGTTTTTTACAAAAATGATATAAATGAATCATCTAACTTTGACCATGGTAATCCTCCTGTGGAAATTAAAGACCTTGTAGAATATATAATAAATTTAAGTAAATCAACCAATAAATTATAGTGTTTTACTTATGCAATGTATCTAAATTTATGTTAAACAAAATAAAGGTGTTAAAATTTTTGTAGCTTTGCATCCTAAATGAAAGAGACTTTTTATAAAATACTATCATTTTGTATGGCACTTTTGGTGTTTGCCTCGACGATGTCTTTCACAATTGAAAGCCATTATTGTGGTGAAGTGCTAGTTGATACTTCAATTTTTGGCACAGTTGAATCTTGTGGTATGGAGGTTCAGCAAAAAACGTCTTCAACAGAATGTGATATTACTAAGAAAGATTGTTGTAGCGATGAGAAGCACTTTGTTGATGGTCAAGATAATTTAAAAATTTCTTTTGATAAGTTAGATAAAGAGCAACAGATATTAGTTGCCACTTTAATTTACTCTTACATAAATCTGTTTACAGAATTACAAACAGAAAATATCTCTTTTAGAGATTACTCTCCGCCTCCCTTGGTCAGGGACGTACAAGTTTTAGACCAAACTTTCCTTATTTGATTTTTAAGTAATTAATACTGAAGTCCTACATTAATTTGTTTGGACTAAATCACTTGTTTGTTGTTTTGTCAACAAAAATCATAATTACTTAAAATCATTTTTTATGCTAAATAAAAGCATCAAATTCTTAATAGAAAATAAACTGGTAGCCGTTTTACTGCTAGCTTTATTTGTAGCTTGGGGTGTTGTGAATGCACCATTTGAATGGAATACTGGTTCGCTTCCTCGAAATCCTGTGGCTGTAGACGCTATTCCTGATATAGGTGAGAACCAACAAATTGTATTTACAAAATGGGATGGTCGCTCACCACAAGATATTGAGGACCAAATAACCTATCCTCTTACCACATCACTACTTGGTATTCCTGGAGTGAAAACCATTCGTAGTTCTTCAATGTTTGGTTTTTCAAGTATCTATATCATTTTTGAAGAGGATATTGAATTCTATTGGTCACGTAGCCGTATACTCGAAAAATTAAATTCATTACCAGCTGGACTTTTGCCAGATGGTGTAAATCCAGCATTGGGTCCTGATGCCACTGGGTTGGGACAAATATATTGGTATACCTTAGAAGGCCGTGATGAAAACGGAAATGTGACTGGGGGTTGGGATTTACAAGAACTTCGTAGTATTCAGGATTTCTACGTTAAATACGCATTATCATCTGCAAGCGGTGTTTCAGAAGTGGCTTCAATTGGTGGCTATGTATTGGAATACCAAGTGGATGTCAATCCAGAGTTGATGAAGCAGTATAAAATTGGTTTAAACGAGGTTGTCAAAGCAGTTAAACAAAGTAACCAAGATGTAGGTGCTCAAACATTAGAAATAAACCAAGCAGAATATCTGATACGCGGATTGGGTTATGTAAAATCTATTTCAGACCTAGAAAATGCAGTAGTTACCTCGGAAAATTTCACCTCTATACGTTTAAAGGACATCGCCAAAGTTTCTCACGGCCCTGCAACAAGAAGAGGTCTTTTAGATAAAGAAGGCGCAGAGGTCGTAGGTGGTGTTGTGGTCGCCCGTTATGGAGCTAACCCTATGGCCGTTATTAATAATGTTAAGGAGAAAATAAATGAATTAAGTTCGGGTTTACCTTCCAAAACTTTGAGCGATGGAAGGACATCACAATTAACCATTGTTCCTTTTTATGATAGAACAGAGCTCATTCAAGAAACATTAGGGACACTTGATGAGGCACTTACTTTAGAGATTTTAATTACCATTTTTGTGATAATTATTATGGTGTTCAATTTAAGAGCATCTGTCTTAATTTCAGGGTTATTGCCAGTTGCAGTTCTAATAGTCTTTATATCAATGAAGCTATTTAATGTAGATGCTAATATTGTTGCGCTTTCAGGTATTGCTATTGCTATCGGTACGATGGTGGACGTGGGTGTTATCCTATCAGAAAATGTGCTACGGCATATTGACGAAAATGAGCAGAACTTACCTATGAACACTGTTGTGTATAATGCAACTGCCGAAGTCTCCGGAGCCATTTTGACAGCTGTGATGACCACCATTATTAGTTTCATTCCTGTGTTTACAATGATTGGTGCTGAAGGTAAATTGTTTCGTCCATTGGCGTTTACCAAAACTTCAGCCTTAACGGCGTCGCTAATTGTAGCATTATTTTTAATACCACCGTTTGCAGCCTATTTATTTAAAAAACGTAGCGTAAAAAAATCATTTAGTTATATGCTAAACGGTACTTTAGTTCTAACAGGAATTATAGCTCTTGTTTTTGGATTTCCACTTGGGTTGATATTAATGGCGTTTGGAGTAGTTGGTTTTCTTTCATTACAGGAAAAAATCACCTCTAAACGTGCCAATACTATCAATATATTCGTATCGGCTTTTGCAATCATTTTCTTATTAGCAGAATATTGGAGGCCTTTAGGAGTCGATCGAAGCATACTAGTAAATTTAATTTTTGTTGGTCTTATTTGCTTTGGACTACTAGGTGTATTTACTCTTTTTAGAAAGTACTATGTACGTATCTTAAATTGGGCGTTACGTAATAAGTTATTATTCCTTTCTCTGCCAACCGCCATAATCATTTTTGGAGTGATGATTATGCGAAATACAGGGAAGGAATTTATGCCATCTCTTAATGAAGGCTCTTTCCTTTTAATGCCTACATCAATGCCACACGCTGGGGTTGAAGAGAATAAGCGCGTGTTACAGCAATTAGATATGGCGGTAGCCAGTATCCCAGAAATTGAAACTGTAGTAGGTAAATCTGGTCGTACAGAATCGGCTTTAGATCCAGCCCCTTTATCTATGTACGAAAATGTGATTCAGTATAAATCCGAATACATCCTAAATGAAAAAAGAGAAAGGCAACGCTTTAAGGTAGATGAAGATGGATTATTTGTATTGAAAGACGGAAGCTTAGTTGTAAACCCAAATAGTGAAGTTAACGAAGGTGCTGACTATGATCTTTCTAAAACTAAAGATCCCTTTTCGGTGCGTCGTTCACAACTGATACCAGATAATGAAGGTGAATATTATAGAAATTGGAGGCCTGAAATTGAATCCCCAGACGATATTTGGAAGGAAATCGTAAAGGTTACAAAGCTTCCAGGAGTTACTTCAGCACCTAAATTACAACCTATTGAAACTCGCTTGGTTATGTTGCAAACTGGTATGCGAGCCCCAATGGGTATTAAGGTAAAAGGACAAGATTTAAATGAGATTGAAGACTTTGGAGTACAATTGGAAGATATATTAAAACAGGCAGATGGTGTTAAGGATGAAGCTGTTTTTGCAGACAGAATTGTCGGGAAACCTTACCTTTTATTAGATATCGATAGAGACCGACTTGCACGGTATGGAATTTCCATACAACAAGTGCAACAGGTTATACAAGTCTCTGTGGGTGGTATGGTACTTACACAAACTGTTGAAGGCAGAGAACGATATGGTATTCGTGTGCGCTACCCAAGAGAACTACGCGCAAATCCTAATGACTTAAAAGATATTTATGTTCCCGTAGAAAAAGGAACCCCAGTGCCATTAAACGAACTGGTTACGATTCGTTATGAGCAAGGACCACAAATTATAAAAAGCGAAGATACATTTTTGATAGGTTATGTTCTCTTTGATAAGTTAGATGGATATGCCGAGGTAGATGTGGTGGAAAACGCCCAAGCTCTTATCCAAGAAAAAATAGATAGCGGTGAACTAATCGTGCCAAAAGGAATTAATTATCGATTTACTGGTACTTATGAAAATCAACTGCGTGCAGAGAAAACTCTTGGTGTTGTGGTGCCTTTGGCATTAGCAATAATTTTCCTAATTCTTTACTTCCAGTTCCGCTCGGTAGGAACTTCTTTAATGGTTTTTACAGGCATTGCTGTTGCCTTTGCCGGTGGATTTTTAATGATTTGGTTTTATGGTCAGGATTGGTTTTTGAATTTCAACTTCTTTGGAGAAAATTTACGGGACTTGTTTCAAATGCATACCATAAACTTGAGTGTAGCGGTTTGGGTAGGGTTTATTGCGCTGTTTGGTATTGCAACGGATGATGGTGTGGTAATGGCTACCTACTTAACACAAACATTCGACAGAAATAATCCCACGGATAAAAAAGGGATAAGAGCATCTGTTGTAGAGGCAGGAGAAAAGCGTATTAGGCCGTGTCTGATGACTACCGCAACTACCATATTAGCTTTACTACCAGTATTAACATCAACAGGCCGAGGTAGTGATATAATGATTCCAATGGCTATTCCTTCCTTCGGTGGGATGCTTATTGCACTTGTAACACTGTTTGTAGTACCCGTATTGTATAGCTGGAAACAAGAATTTCAATTAAAAAGAGCGACGAAATGAGATATATAATTTTAATAGGATTTATTTTTTTCGCTTTCGCGGAAACAAATGCACAACAACTAGCTTCTTACATTCGGGAAGCCGAAAACAATAATCCTGAAATTCAAGCTTTTGAGCTGCGTTATAATATTGCCGAAGAAAAAGTAAACGAGGTCAATACGTTGCCAAATACAACGGTAAGTGCTGGATATTTTTTGAGTGAGCCTGAAACCCGAACAGGTGCGCAGCGTGCACGTTTTTCGGTTTCTCAAATGTTGCCTTGGTTTGGTACCATAACGGCAAGAGAGAACTATGCAAGCTCATTAGCAGAAACTCAATATATAGATATCGTAGTCGCAAAAAGAAAACTTGCTTTATCTGTTTCCCAATCCCACTACAAATTATACGCCATTAGAGCAAAACAGATAGTTCTAGATAAGAATATTGAGCTTTTGGAAACCTATGAGCGTCTGGCATTAACTTCAGTTGAAGTTGGTAAGGCATCCGCTGTAGATGTACTTCGTCTGCAAATACGACAAAATGAACTTGTACAGCAAAAAGAAGTATTAGAACAAGATTTTTTAGCAGAACAGGTAACCTTCAATAATCTACTAAATCGGGATGAAAACACGGAAGTAATTGTAGCAGAAGAAATGTCCATACCGGATGAGGACCCATTAATTTTAACTGAAAATCTTCAGCTTAACCCTGAACTTATAAAGTATGATAGGCTATACGAATCTGTGGAACAATCTGAACTTTTGAACCAAAAAGAAAGTGCCCCAAATATTGGTTTTGGGTTAGACTATGTTCCAGTCGCGGAAAGACCAGAGATGAACTTTAATGATAATGGAAAGGATATTGTGATGCCAATGGTATCTATTTCAATTCCAATTTTTAATAATAAATACAAGTCTATTACAAAACAAAATCAATTAAAGCAGTTGCAAATACAATCCCAAAAGGAAGATAGATTAAATAAACTGGAAACGCTGTTAGCAAATGCAAAGTACAACAGAGAAAATACGAGAATAAAATTCAATATTCAATCGGATAACTTAAAGCAAGCTAACGATGCAGAAGAAATTCTGATAAAGAATTATGAAACAGGCACTATTGATTTTAACGATGTATTGGATGTTCAAGAGTTGCAATTAAAATTTCAAATAAATCTTATAGAATCAATTAAGGGTTATTACATACAGTATGCCTTAATTAATTATTTGACACAATAAAAATGAAAACAATAAAAATCATAATACTATTGCTGTTTTCTTCAACAGTATTCGCTCAAGTGGGAACTAATGGGGAGGATAGAAAAGAAGAAGGACGAACTATAAAGGAATATAATCTCACTATAGAAGAGAATAAAATGACACTTGGTGGTATAAGTGCAAAAGCAATGACCATCAATGGTAGTATTCCAGGACCTGTACTAGAATTTGATGAAGGAGAACTTGCCATAATCAACGTCACCAATAAAATGGATGAAGAAACCTCAGTGCATTGGCACGGTTTGATACTTCCCAATTTTTACGATGGTGTACCCTATTTAACCACGCCACCTATTAAACCCGGAACAACTTTTCAATACAGAATCCCAATCAACCAATCGGGTACGTATTGGTACCATTCCCATACAATGTTACAAGAGCAAAAGGGTGTTTATGGCTCTATTATCATTCATCCAAAAGAAAAAACTTTGGAATATGATAAGGATTTGGTCGTGGTATTATCAGATTGGACCAATGAAAGACCAATGAACGTATTGCGAAACCTTAAAAGAGGTAACGAGTGGTATCAAGTTAAAAAAGGTACAGCAGTTCCACTTAGTAGGGTCATTTCAGAAGGTGCTTTTGGGGCTCAACTTAAATTTTGGAGAGACCGTATGGAAGGCGCTGATATTGCCGACATTTATTATCCGGCATTTTTGTCCAACGGTAAAAAATTGGCGGAGTATCCAGAATTCAGAGCAGGCGAAAAAATACGTCTTCGCTTCATCAACGCGTCCGCCTCTACTTATTATTGGCTGGATTTTGGCGGAGGAAACCCAATGGTGGTATCTAGTGATGGTATTGACGTACAGCCCGTATCTAAAAGCAGATTTCTATTTGGCATAGCCGAAACGTATGATGTTATTGTCACTATTCCCGAAGGCACCTTAGAAGTTACCGCAGCAGCTCAAGATGGTTCAGGTCATACCTCTATACAATTAGGTAATGGCACCCTTTATCCAGCCAAAAGAATAGACAGACCTGATAAAGTAGAGATGATGAAACAAATGGGTAAAATGGATATGAAAATGGGAGCACCTGCAATGGTTGGAAATAAAAAAAAGAAGACACCTGAAGTTTTAATGCAGAAGTATGGGATGAAGATGAATATGAAAGACGGCCAAATGAAAATGGGGATGCACGATAAAATGTCAATGAAAGATGGTAAGATGAATGACCAAATGGATATGAAAATGAAGATGGACGATACGATGGGAATGAAAAAGGACGGCCATATGCACGATATGCAAATGATGCAGAAAGATACTGCCTCTTTTGATTATGATACTCGTAAGACTTATTTCAACTACGACTTTTTAAAGGCAAAGGAAAATACCAGCTACAAAGCTGATTTACCCGTAAACGACATTCTGTTGAACCTTACCGGTAATATGCAACGCTATGTATGGAGTATGAATGGTGTTCCACTTTCGGAAACCGATAAAATAAAAATTAAAAGTGGGGAAGTAACCCGAATAACACTTAACAACCTAACGATGATGCATCATCCGATGCACTTGCACGGGCATTATTTTAGGGTCATTAATGAAAACGGAGAACGTTCGCCCTTAAAACATACCGTCAATGTACCGCCAATGCAAAAAGTAGTCATAGAATTCTATAACGAAGAGTATGGCGATTGGTTCTTTCACTGCCACGTATTGTATCATATGATGGGTGGTATGGCAAGGGTTTTTAGTTACGATACCCCTCGAGATAAGCGTATGGCTGAATTTCCGGCAAAAAAAATAATTGATGAAACAGACCATTTTTATTCGTGGGGATTGGCTCGTTTAGGCTCAAACTTTAATGAACTCTTTTTAACGTCGAGCAATATCCGTAATGAATTTGGATTGAGAGCAGAGTTTGATTACGACCAAAACCTTGAAGCCGAAATAAATTATAATAGGTATCTCAATGATTGGGTGCGTCTTTACGTAGGTGTTAATACCGAAACCGAATTACCAGATTCCTTCGATGAGTTCAATACAGTTGGTCTTATTGGTGTAAAATACTTTACGCCTTACAGGTTTAACGTTGATGTGAGTATGGATAGTCAACTGCGCCCAAGAATACGTTTGGACAGAGAGCTATTGATTTTTCCTAGAATTTTTCTGGAAGGCGAATACGAATATAGAGCAGACTTTGGATGGGTTAACGATTTAGAGAATAACAAATCATTTGAAAGTGAAACCCAGTGGTTGGTAGGGGCTTCGTATATCCTCTCACGTAATTTTTCAATACAGGGTAACTATAACAACCGATATGGTTGGGGTGGTGGTCTCTTAGCACGATTTTAAATAAATATTAAAAAACATAACATAACAATTAAATCAAAAACAAAATGAGCAAATTAAAATTAGTATTAGGGATAGTTACAATAGCATTTGTAACCTTAACAGTTGTGTCTTGTAAAGACGCAAAAACAGACAAGAACAATTCAACAGACCATCATTCAGAGATGAATGCTGATGAAGACCATTCAAAAATGAATCACGATAATAGCGATGGTCATCACGATGGTGATAAAAAAGAAATGGCAATGGGAGGAAATGGCAATTCACAAGCTGTATTAAATGATTACTTTAATCTTAAAGATGCTTTAGTATCAGATGATAATGCAAAGGCTAAAGCACTTGGAGCAACTCTGGCAAAAACTTTACGTAGCCTAGATATCTCATCAAATTATTCAGAAAGTCAAAAGGACGATTTAAAAGATATTATTGAAGATGCAGTTGAGCACGCAGAACATATTTCTGAAAGTGATATAACGCACCAGAGAGAGCATTTTAAAGTATTGAGCAAGGATATGACAGATATGGTTGCGATTACAGGAACAAAAGTGAAGCTATACGAGCAGTTTTGCCCGATGTACGATGGTGGTACAGCTTGGTTGAGTACGAAGGAAGAAGTGCGCAATCCATATTATGGAAGCAAGATGTTGAAATGCGGAAAGGTACAGCGAGAAATTAACTAAATGAAAATTGTAAAAATCATAGCAATAGTCTTATTGGTTGCTTTTGTAGGCATACAGTTTATGCCTGTAGAACGCAATCAAAGCGATGGTGTTCCAAAAATCGACTTTATGTTGGTAAATGATGTCCCAAGCGATATAAAGAACAAATTGAAAGTCTCTTGTTATGATTGCCACAGTAACAACACAAAGTATCCTTGGTATAACAAGGTGCAACCTGTAGCTTGGTTTCTAGAAGGCCATATCAAAGAAGGAAAAGCAGAGTTAAACTTCAATGAGTGGGATTCCCTATCTAGTAGAAGAAAAGTAAGCAAGTTAAGGTCCATTATAAAACAAATTGAAAGTGGTGAAATGCCTATGGATTCTTATACTTTGATTCACAAAGAGGCAGCTTTTTCAGAAGAAGAAATTCAACAGGTTATTAAGTATATGGAAAATTTAAAAGACAGTTTATAATTAAAAAAAGATAAGATGAAAAATTTAAAAATGAGTATAGCAGCAATGCTATTGTTAACCCTTTCTTTTGCCAATGGACAAGAAAAAGAAAAAATGAACCACGATCACGCAACTATGAAAATGGACCATAGTAAAATGATGAATATGAACAGTGATGCAAAAGCAGAAGCAATATTAAATGACTACTTCAACTTAAAAGATGCTTTAGTAGCAGATGACACCAAAAAGGCAGCCCAGGAAGGCTCTAAATTGGCCGCCTCACTTAAAGCATTTGATGCTTCAAAATATACAGCAGAAGAACAAAAAGAATTAGCTGATATTATTGAAGATGCTACAGAGCACGCAGAACATATTGCAAAAAGTGATATAGGTCACCAAAGAGAACATTTTAAGACTTTGAGTAAGGACATAACCGATATGGTTGCAATTACAGGAACAAAAAATACTTTATATCAGCAGTTTTGTCCTATGTACGATAAGGGTAGTGCTTGGTTAAGTAAAAGTGACGAAGTGAGAAACCCATATTATGGCAGTAAAATGCTCAAATGTGGAAAAGTAAAAGAGACTATTAATTAGATAATCCCTTCCTTATGTTTTGGAGTCTTTTAGTTTTATTAGTTAGCAGAATGGTTTCGATTTTAAGGATATATTAATAGTCATTAAGTCCTGTCGTGGGAAGGAAAACAATGTTTATGGTTAGTGTTAGTTCCTTCCCGTGTCAGGCACAAGATAATTGAAAAAGAGAAGTTGATTTGGTTAATAGCAGCCTGCATAAGGGAGAGAGATTAAATCCCCCTAGAATAATAGTATCTCTCTTCCTTTGACAGGCAAACAAAAAGTTTAAAAAGAGAAGTTTAGTGTAAGATACTTGAATTTGAGAGAAGGACTTATTTTTTTGATTGATGGAATACTGTCTAACTCTCATTTTCAGGTATTATTTAAAAATGTAACGATAACAAAATAAAATAATGAAAGATTGTTGCAAAGACGGATGCCATCGCAAAGAAGAGAAATCTGTGGTTAAAAAATGGTTCAATTATATAATATATACAATACTGATTATAATAACTGTTGGTGCGTTGGCACTTCAATTATTTGATTAGAGGATTAATAAAGTGAATATGGAAGACATAACAAACACATCAAAAAATACAGGCTTTTATGAACAGCTTTTTAAAAAAGTATTACTCACTGCTAGCGTTGTTACTGCTTTGTCGTTAAGTTATGCATTATGGGCTAATGAAAATCCTGATAGCTTATTTCTACCTCTTTTAATTGTTGTGTTGGCTTTAGTCAAAACGGTCTTTATTGTGAGGCTCACTTTTATACAGTTAAGCAAAATAATAGGCGAAAGTCATCAACTTACACATGTTCTTACATTATTTGCTGTATTAATTGTTTTGATTATCCTTTCGTTTTCAGCAGATTATCAAGCGCTGTACGTACTAAATTCTGAAAACTTTAAATCTGCCACATCACTTAATGGTTCATTTTTTATGCAATTCTTTGAGTTTATGTATTTCAGCTTAATCACATTTTCATCAGTTGGCTTTGGTGATATAGTACCATTAACAATTTCTGGTAAACTCTTGGTAATGATGGAAGTATTCTTGAGCTTTTTTGTTTTGGTTTTTGGTATTGCCAATATTAATAGAATACACGTTAACAAATAACCCTTTTAAAAACTATAATTATGAAAGTACTTAAATTAATTACACTAATAACTATTCTCATTACAACAGTCAATTTTACCAATGCACAAAACAGTAATGATACGATAGATAAGCAAGACGTTATCGAAGTAATGAAATCATACAAGGACGCTTTACAAAACTTAACGACCGAAGGAACATTTGAGTTGTTTACCGAAGATTCTAAAGTGTTTGAATCCGGAGGTGTAGAAGGTTCTTATACGCATTACATAGAACATCATTTGGGGCCAGAATTGGGGCACTTTAAAAGCTTTACTTTTTCAGATTATGAAATCGATGTTCAGGTTGATGAAGATTATGCATTTACAACAGAAACATACGTCTATACCATTGTATTAAAGCCCAATGATAAAGGTGAAAGTAGAACTATAGCTAAAAAAGGCGTAGCAACTTCTATTCTAAAGAAAATAGATGAAAAATGGAAAATCATCAAAACACATTCTTCTTCAAGAAATAAAAAATAAAATCGTATGAGACTACGTATTCTTTTTACCCTATTGTTGTGCACGCTTCTTTTTGTGGCCTGTAAGCAAAAAACAAAAGAAACCGAAACAATTTTAGAGCAACCAAAAACTGAAACTTCATCGAAGCCACCAAAAAAAGTATTAAGTCCGCATACTTCAACTATGGGAATGGTCGGTGATGCGCATATTCATATTGATTATTCATCGCCTGGGGTTAGGGGACGAATTATTTTCGGTGGATTAGTTGGTTACAATAATGTTTGGCAAGCAGGTGCACATATGGCCACTTGGTTAGAAACTAATAAAGATTTGACCATTGATGGAAAAGTACTACCTGCAGGTAAATATGGATTTTTTTCAATACCATCAAAAGAGGATTGGACTATAATGATTAATAAAAATTGGAATCAGCATGGAAAAGATGATTACGATGAAAAAGATGATGTAATACGATTTAAAGTGACACCAATTATTACAGATGAAATTACGGAGCATTTAGAATATAAAGTAAATAAGTTAAGTGAAACAGAAGGTACTATTTCTCTTGCTTGGGAAAAGGTAACGATTAGCTTTCCTTTCAAATTAAACCAATAAGATGGTCAATAGACATACAGCATTAAAAATAAGAAAAGCACATCGTTATTTGGGCCTCTTTTTAGGTGTCCAATTCCTAATGTGGACGATTAGCGGTCTATATTTTAGTTGGACAGATATTGATGACATCCACGGTGACCAATTTAAAAAGGAGAAACCAAAAAAAACGTCCTTTAATAATTTGTTAGGTACTGCTCAACTAAATTTAAAAGAACCAATTCAAAACTTGGAACTGTTGGAAATAGCCGGCGAACCCTATTATTGGATAAATGAGAACAATCTGTACAATGCGGTTTCAGGTAATAAAAAGAATGGAATTACCGAACAAGAAGCAATTAAGGTTGCTGAACGCTATATGTTATCGGATTTAAAATTAGACAAAATACGGAGGATTGAAACTGTAAGCGACCACCACGAATACAGAGGAAGACCTCTACCGGCTTACGAGATTTCATATAAAACTGATGAAAATCTTAAAGCCTACGTGGCAATTGAAAATGGAGCTTTTCAAACAGTACGCCATCGAGATTGGCGTTGGTTCGATTTTTTATGGATGACGCATACAATGGATTATCAAGGGCGAGATAATTTTAATACAATAGTTCTAAGAGCTTTTTCACTTTTAGGATTAATAACAGTACTCAGTGGATTTTTACTGTGGTATACAAGTTCGCCTACTATCAGAAAAATAATAAAAAAGACAAAACATAAAAAGTAATATTATGAATAAGAGCACCATTTATATCGGCGTTGCGTTGATTGTTGGCCTTCTAGGCGGCTTTCTAATATTCGGTGGAGGAGGTTCTGCTGATACTGCAACAAACAAGGTTACAGACGGCCACAATCATTCGGAAGAAATTGCTTCTAATCAAATGTGGACCTGTTCAATGCATCCACAAATAATGCAACCAGAACCTGGAGACTGTCCTATATGCGGAATGGACTTGATTCCCGCTGAAACTGGAGCAGACGGTCTTAATGTCAACGAAATTAAAATGACCGAAAATGCAATAGCTTTGGCTAATATCCAAACATCCGTTGTGGGACAAGGACAAATGGGAGATAATTCTTTAAAGTTATCTGGTAAGATTATGACTAATGAAGAATCCAATGCCGTTCAAGTAACCTATTTTGGTGGAAGAATTGAAAAACTATACGTTAATTCTACGGGAGAACGTGTTGGAGCTGGTCAACGATTGGCAACCATTTATTCGCCAGAATTAGTTGCTGCACAGCAAGAACTACTAACCGCTTCATCACTAAAAGAATCACAACCCGAACTTTACAAGGCAGTACGCAATAAATTGAAACTTTGGAAGCTTTCAGAAAAGCAAATTAATACCATTGAAAATGCGGGTAAGGTACAAGAATACTTTCCTGTATTTGCCACGGTTTCTGGAACAGTAACTCATAAGATGGTAGAAGAAGGCGACTATGTAAAGCAAGGGCAGCCGTTATATAAGATTGCAAACTTTAATACTGTTTGGGCAGAATTTGATGCTTATGAAAATCAAATTGCGCTATTAAAAGAAGGACAGACTATTAAGATTACCACAAACGCCTATCGTAATGAAGTCTTTGATGCAAAAATTTCATTCATTGACCCATTATTAAATTCTGCAACCAGAACCATAGTTGTAAGAGCTGTATTAAATAATAAAAAAGACAAGTTTAAGCCAGGAATGTTTGTTGAAGGGAAAGTTGAAGGGATTCAATCTGGCTCTAAAAGTACAGTTACTGTTCCAGCTACTGCCGTTATGTGGACAGGAGAACGCTCTGTTGTCTATATTAAAACAAAACCAAATGAGTCTGTTTTCGAAATGAGGGAAGTTCTGTTAGGCAATGCCAACGGGGATAACTACACTATTCTTGAAGGTCTTGAAAACGGAGATGAAGTGGTAACTAACGGAACGTTTACGGTTGATGCAGCAGCCCAGTTGCAGGGTAAAAAGTCTATGATGAACGCCGAAGGAGGTAAAACAACAACCGGACACGAAGGGCATTTGGGAATGCAAGGTGATAATGCTGGAGATAAAATGGATAAAACCAATCACTCGCAAATGAACGAAAGGATTGATGTGTCTAATAAATTTCAAAAACAGTTAAAACAGGTTTTCGATGATTACATCCTTTTAAAAGATGCCTTGGTTAATGATGATGCCAATGGCGCCCAACTAGCAGGAAAACAAATAAACCAGTCATTGAAAAAAGTGGATATGAAATTATTATCTAATGAGGAAGCGCATAACCATTGGATGACTATTCAAAAGGAATTGAAAACTTCAGCCAATGCTATTGAAAATAGCCTGGAAATAGCAACACAAAGAGGACATTTTAAACATCTTTCCGCTCATATGATAAGCAGTGTAAAGCTTTTTGGAATTAACCAAAAAGTATATAGCGAATTCTGCCCAATGGCAGATAATAACAAGGGCGCATACTGGTTGAGTTTAGAAAAAGAAATTAGGAATCCTTATTACGGAGAAGCCATGTTAACCTGTGGTGAAGTAAAAGCGACTATAGAATAAAGCAAACAATGATTTAAATAGCCTGTCTTAATAAAAATTTTAAAGCTTTTAAGTTTTAAAGAAAATTGATGATGAGTGAAAGTAGAAGAAATAGAAGAAAATCCGAAAAGAACAAGCATCAAGTAAAAAGTAATATTTCACGAAAGGATAAAATTATCGCTTTTATAGCGATGGTAATCGTTTTTATTGTGGCCGTTGTTGCCGCATATTATTATTCCCTTTCAAGAGCAGGGCTAAAATTATTTTAAAAAATGAGTTCTATTATTCACATAAAAAATATGGTCTGTCCAAGATGTATCTCGGCAGTATCTAATATTTTGCAAGAGTTAGAGATTCAATATAGCTCAATTAAATTGGGAGAAGTTGAGCTAACAAAACCTTTAAGCGTGGAAACTAAAAACTTATTTTCTAAAGCACTTCAAGATTCTGGATTCAGCCTAATCATTGACCGTAAAAGTCAACTTATAGAACAGATGAAAGCCTTGGTGGTGGATAAAATCCATCACTCGTCTGAAGATTTGAATATTAAATGGGCAGACTTTATAAGTGAAAAATTACATCTAGATTATAAATATTTAAGCTCACTTTTCTCATCAGTAGAGAGCATCACTTTTGAGCAATATATTATCAACCAAAAGATTGAGCGCGTAAAAGAACTCATAGTTTATGATGAATTAACCTTAAGTGAAATAGCTTTTAAGCTAAACTATAGCAGTGTTGCTTATTTAAGTAATCAGTTTAAAAAGGTTACTGGAATGACACCAACTCAATTTAAAAAAGCTGCTATACAAAACAGAAAATCTCTCGATGATGTTTAAGAAGTTTTTGTTGCAAGTTCACTTTATCAAGAAAGCTGTCCAAGGCAACTAGACCATCTCAATACTTCATAATACAATTAAACTTTTAATCGATGCTTAAAATCATACAAATAGTTGCCTTACTACAAGGTCTTTTTATTTTATTTATTTTTTATAGAAGTAGAACGAATTACAGAAAAATAACTTTTTGGCTCTTTTTTGGGAGCATTACATCCATACTGTTATACATAATTGGTGATGATGATAACAACCTTTTTATAGATGACACAGATTGGTTCTTATTTGACAGCTCGTTGTTTCTAACATTTCTTTTTTTATACTTCAAGTACTTTAATTCTGACAGAGAGACCTTTTTGAAAAGAGACTATTTGTTTTTCTTACCTAGTATATTTTTGTTTTTAAGTGAAACATTGGAAATGATTTCGGACGGGGAAAACGATTTTTTAGAGATAATAGAGACGTTAATAGAATTCGTGTTTTTGGGCTACTTAATCTATATTTTATACAACTTACTTAAAACTAAAAGGACTAATTGGATTCTTTACTTTGTTGCCCCTATTGTTTTAATATTGAGCATTTCGTATATAAACGGCCTTCTAGATTTGTTTGAGTTGGCGCCTATTGTTTTTTCCGGTGATGACGATTTTAATTCCTATTTGCTTCTTGTTGTCGCATTCTTGTTCTATTTTATTACCTTTTATATGATAAGTAAGCCAAAAGAACTCATACCAAATGCTGAGGTCACCAAGTACAAATCGTCTAACCTAACGCCCGAATTGATTGAAAAATATAAAAACGCCTTAATACAAATAATGGAAAAGGAAAAACTTTATCTAGACCACAGGTTATCAATCCATAGTGTCTCAAAAAAATTGAATATTCCAAGGCAATATATTTCTGAAGTTCTTAACGTACATATGAACATCAGTTTTCAGGATTTTGTCAATGAATATAGGGTTGAAGCGTTTGTAAAATACCTGCAGAACGACCAATATGCCCATTATACTCTTTTTGGGATAGCCACAGAAGTTGGTTTTAGCTCTAAGTCTTCATTTAATGCTACTTTCAAGAAAATCAAAGGATTAACCCCTACACAGTTCAAAAAATCTACGGCTAAATGATTGTAATTTGTGCAGAATAAGCATTCCGGACAAAGGGCAAATAATCTTGTACATTGACATTTCGTTATTTGGGGGAATTTAAATCCTTCAAAGAATTGTTGTTTACAAAGTTAAATCCATTAAAAAATAAAATATTTAAGGTACTAACAGGTTCTTTTAGAAACTCTAAAAGAATTAATCTGATAAAAATCCTTCCTAAAGATTCGGAAATTAAAGTTTTAATTACAAGGCCAAATCATAGGTTAGGTAATCAACTTTTAATAACCCCTTTAGTACAAGAGGTAAAAGAACAATTTCCAAACTGTAAAATACATTTAATAGTTAATGGAAACCTTTCTTTCATATTACTTTCTAAATATCATTATGTAGAGACAATTTACAACCTTCCTAAAAAACCATTTAACAATATTTTAGACTACTTAAAAAAGTCTATAAGTCTAATCTCAAATAAATACGACATTGCAATAATGGGATGTGAAGACTCAAATTCAAGCAAAATATTTGTTAAACTATCAAGAGCTAAATTCAAAATTTATAACTCTGGTACTACTAATTTTAATAAACCTGAGCATATTGCAAAAATCCCTATATATAATTTAAGAAGATTTTTGAATCTATCAGAAGACTTTAACCATAATTACCCAAAGCTATCAATAAAACTATGCAGTCAAGAAATAGAAAAAGGAAATCAACTTATTAAAACGTTATTTAATGGCAACAAAAAAACTATTTGCATTTTCACTTTTGCTACCGGAGCTAAATGTCACCGAGAAAAATGGTGGTTAGAGTTTTATAAAGAACTAAAAACTGAGTTTACTGATTTTAATATTTTAGAAATATTGCCCTTTGAAAATGTATCTCAAATCAATTTTAAGAGTACACATTTTTATAGTAAAAATCTTAGAGAAATAGCCTCAATAATTGAAAATTCTGTCGTTTTTATTGGAGCGGATAGTGGTATTATGCATTTGTCAGCGTCTACAAATACGACTACAATTGGCTTATTTAATGTTACTAGGCCAAAAACCTATGAGCCTTATGGAGATAAAAATAAATCCATAAACACCAACTCTATTAAAATAACTCAGATAATAAAAAAAATTAAGGAAGCAATATTTTACAATTAAGGATATGAAAATAATAACCGTTTTCCTCTAAAGCCAAAAGGTAAACACCTCTGCAAAAGCGTGCAAAACGACCAATATGCCCATTTTACCTTTTTGGTATGGAGACAGAAGTTGGTTTTAGCTCTAAGTCTTCATTTAATGCTAATTTCAAGAAAATCAAAGGATTGCCCTAGGCACAATTCAAGAATTCAATTGCTGAAAAAAAGATAATTGGTACAGAATAAGCACTCTGGACAACAGGTGAATAATCTTGTACATTGACAATTCGTTCTTTTGTAGTACTATCAAATCTAGTCATTTATCATAGCCAAGAGTGAACCTTTTAACCTTACTGTCAGAACAAAAAAATCTATTTAAAAACAATTAAATTATACATGGAATATTCAAATCAATTATTCAATAAATCAATTTTATCATTTCTTTTTATTTTAATTAACACCGCGTTATTTGCCCAAGAGGAATACACCATAAGAGGAAGCATTAGTGATGTAATAAATGGCGAAACTGTATTTGGAGCATCGGTTTACCTAAAAGGTACAACAATGGGCACAACTACAAACGAGTATGGCTTTTATTCTATTACAGCACCCAAGGGAACGTATATATTAATAGTTTCGTATTTAGGCTACAAAGAGATACAGAAAGAAATAACGCTTACTAAAGATATAAAGTTAAATATTGAAGTTGAAGAAGATTCAACCACTTTAGATGAGGTAATTATTACAGCAGATGAAGGCGTAAAAAATCTAAATGTAAGAAAACCACAAATGGGAGTTGTTACCTTAAAGGCAGAAACAATTGAATTAGCGCCTGCTGTATTAGGCGAAGTAGATCTTATTAAAACCATACAACTTTTGCCAGGGGTTTCAAATAATGGAGAAGGTTCAGCAGGCTTTAATGTAAGAGGTGGAGCAGTAGACCAAAACTTGGTGCTTTTAGATGAAGCCATCATTTACAATACGTCTCACTTTTTCGGATTATTTTCTGTATTTAATAACGATGCAATTAAAGATGTAAAACTTTATAAAGGTGATATTCCTGCTAAATTCGGCGGAAGAACTGCTTCTGTTTTAGATGTAAGGCAAAAAGACGGTAACAATAAGCGGCTTGAACTCAATGGAGGTATTGGATTAATTTCAAGTAGGCTTGCAGTAGAAGCACCATTATTTAAAAAGAAAGGCTCTTTTCTTTTAGCAGGAAGAACAACTTATGCTCAGCTTTTTTCTGGTTTGATGGACGATTTGGCAAATAGTAATATTAGTTTTTACGATGTAAACCTAAAAACCAATTATGAAATTAATGAAAACAATAAAATATATCTGTCAAGTTATTTTGGGCGGGATGTTTTTAATATTTCACGTTTAATAGATAGTAATTACGGAAACATCTCCGCAAATCTTAGGTGGAATCATGTTTTCAATTATAAGCTATTCTCTAACCTATCGCTTATATATAGTAAATACGATTATCAGATAATACTGGACTTTGAACAACTGGATTGGATATCTGACATCACAAATTATAACTTAAAATACGATTTTGGATATTATGCAAGTGATAAACTAAAAATAGATTTTGGACTAAGTGGCATTTCTTATAATCTAAATCCAGGAGAAATTATGCCTTCAACGCCAACCTCTCCTATTAATCCATTGACATTAGATCAAAAAAGAGCTTTTGAAGCAGGGGCTTATGCCAGTGTAGAACATAAACTTACAGATAAGTTTACTGCAAGATATGGTTTGCGCTACAGTACATTCAACCGATTGGGCGGGCAGGCCATCACAAATTATGCAAATAATCAGCCAGTAGTTTATAACCAAGGATTAGGCATCTACCAAAATGGCGAAGCCATAGGAGAAACAGCTTATTCAAAAGGCCAAACAATTAAACAATTTGGAAATTTAGAACCGCGTTTAGGCTTGTCTTACTTGCTAACAGACAACTCTTCAATAAAAGGAAGTTACACACGTACAGCACAATATTTACATCTACTGTCTAATACGGTATCTGTTACCCCATTAGATGTTTGGACACCTAGTGGGACCTATATTAAACCTCAGCTTTCTAACCAATATGCTTTAGGGTATTATAAGAAATTCAATGGCAATGCATATTCATTTGAAGCCGAAGCTTATTTTAAAACAACAGATAATCGTATTGACTACATTGACGGAGCAGATTTAATTGGGAATAATACAATCGAAACCGAAATTTTAAATGGCGAAGCCAGAGCCTATGGTTTAGAATTAATGCTCAGAAAAAATAAAGGGCGTTTTACAGGCTGGCTATCATATACATTGGCTAAATCTGAGCAACGTTCTTTTGGCGGAAATGCTGGAGGCCCTGGAATCAATAATGGTAATTGGTACAATGCACCTTTTGATCGTACACACGATATTTCTATTACAGGAGTTTATAAATTAACAGATAAATGGAAATTTAGTGCAAATGCTATTTACCAAACCGGTCGTCCAGTCACCTATCCAACCGGGCAATTTGAATATGACGGATCCTCTGTTGTAATTTATAATGAAAGAAATGCCGACAGGCTACCTGCTTATCATAGGTTAGATGTTTCAGCGACCTATAAGCCCAACCGTAAACCCAATAAGCAATGGAAAGGTGAGTGGGTATTTAGTATTTATAACCTTTATAACAGGCAAAATGCAGCTTCCATATCATTTAACCAAGACTATAACACTGGAGTAAACGAAGCCTTGAGAACTACAATATTTGGCATTATTCCTTCAGTAACCTATAACTTTAAATTTTAAAAAACATGATGTCCTTAAAAAATATATTTAAAATAGAAAATAAGATTAAAATTGTAAGCCTTTTAGGATTAAGCATTATTATTTTTTCTTGTACAGAAGCTATAGACCTATCTGTACCTACCGAATCTCCACGATTGGTTATTGAAGCATCTATAGGTTGGGAAAAAGGTACTTTAGGAAATAATCAAACCATAAAACTGAGCCTTACCACACCTTATTATGATACAGCACCAAACCCTGTAGCAGGTGCATCAGTCAGAGTTGAAAACATCACAAATGGCGATATATTTATTTTTGAAGACCAACAAGATGGTCGTTACACAACCTCAGATTTCGAACCAATGATTAACAACACCTATAACTTAGAGGTAATTTATAATAATGAGACCTATACTGCTGAAGAAACATTAATACCTGTCCCAGAAATAGATAGAATAGAGCAATCTCGTGAACTCGGTTCGGACCCAGAAGAGTTAGATCTCACAATATACTTCAATGATCCAGCAAATGAAGTGAATTTTTATTACATCACCTTTTTAGAAGGAGAAGATCTGCTTCCGACAAGAGAAATAATGTCTGATGAGTTTACAAATGGTAATGAAATGTCCCTTTTATACGAAGAAGATGAAGCGGATGCGGAAGACGAAATTTTGCCCGGAGATATGGTGGACATAAACCTATATGGCATATCCGAAGAATACTATGATTTTTTACATAGATTAATAGAACAATCTGATAATGCAGGAGATCCTTTTGCTACTGTTCCAACAAGACTAAGGGGCAATTATAAAAATTTAGAAAATCCTGATAATTATGCGTTTGGGTACTTTAGGGTTACAGAACTTGTAAATGAGGTTTATACTTTCGTTGAGTAATAAATCACCAACCAATAAATTGAATGCATAAAGGAGTTGTTGATGTACCATGAATTAAACTTAAGTGAGATAGCTTTTAAACTTAACTATAGCAGTGTAGCATATTTGAGTAATCAGTTTAAAAAAGTTACAGGGATGACACCAACTCAATTTAAGAAAGGTGCTATACAAAACAGAAAATCTCTGGATGATGTTTAAAAGGTTAAAGAAATTATTTTTTAAATCTTATTATTTTATTTAAGCATTTGCTTAAATAATAAATAAATTTACCTTTGTGTTTATGGAAAATAATTCTTGCATAAGGCAACAAGCCGATTTACAACAAATTAATCGTTGTAAAGACACAGTTTCGGAATTAAGCGATTCCTTTGACTATTTAGCAAATGGACTTTCATTGGTTGGAAATAGTGTTCGACTGAAAATCCTATACCTACTCTTTGAAGAAAAAAGACTTTGCGTTTGCGATTTAAGTGATATTCTTGGAATGAATATTTCTGCCATTTCTCAACATTTGAGAAAAATGAAAGACCGAAATTTATTGGAAACCGATAGAGATGCTCAAACGATTTTTTACTCACTCACGGCTGAATACGAAAAATTATTAAATCCATTCTTCGTAATACTTGATAAAAACAAGATTTTAGAAGCTATATGAAAATTGAAAATAAGTTAATCGGTACAGGTTTACTTACTGCAATTACAGCGTCACTATGCTGTATTACACCTGTTTTGGCTGTAATAGCGGGAACAAGTGGAATTGCTTCAACATTTTCTTGGATAGAACCTTTTAGACCTTACCTAATTGGATTGACAATTTTAGTTCTTTGTTTTGCTTGGTATCAGAAATTGAAATCCAAGAACGAAATTGACTGTGAATGTGATATTAATGAAAAGCCAAAATTTATACGGTCAAAAACCTTTTTAGGAATTGTAACCGTATTTGCAATTGTAATGTTGGCTTTTCCATACTATTCAGGAATTTTTTATCCAAACACAGAAAAGCAAATAATCTTAGTTGACAAATCTGATATTAAAACAACGGAATTTAAAATCAGCGGAATGACCTGTACAGGTTGCGAGGAACACGTCAACCACGAAGTAAATAAACTTAATGGAATTGTAAATTCAAAGACGTCCTACGAAAAAGGAAATGCAATTATTGAATTTGACAAAACCAAGACGAATGAAATGGAAATTGAGAAAGTAATTAACTCAACAGGTTATAAAGTAACCGACAAGGAAGAAAACTAATGGAAATCCAATTAAAATCAGAAATTACATGCCCCAACTGCGGACATAAAAAAGCAGAAGACATGCCAACAAATGCGTGTCAGTTTTTTTATGAGTGTGAAAATTGTAAAAAGGTTCTGAAACCAAAAGAAGGAGATTGTTGTGTTTACTGCTCTTATGGAACTGTACCTTGTCCGCCAATTCAAGAGAATAAAAGCTGTTGCTAATTCAGAATAGATTTTTGCACAACCATTGCATTAAATTTATCATATCTTTGTTACGATGAAATTTTTAGCATTCATATTATCAATTTATATTTTCGCGCTTAACTTGGCACCTTGTGAAGATAATGTTGCGCTTGATAATGAAGTTAAAATAGAAATTTCACAGGCTGTCGGTGACGATCATCAAAATTCAGATTTGTGTTCGCCATTCTGCAATTGTCATTGTTGCCATATCCACGCAACATATTTTAAAATTGTAGACTTTACAATAGATACAAACGATATTTCTACAGAAGTGTTTTATCACTTCAACGGTCTGGAAAAAGACTTCAATTCCACCATCTTACAACCACCCCAGGTATAATTCAGTTTTTATAGGATAACTATATCCTTTTTTGACCGTATTGGTCATTTTTATTCGATGGGTTTATCCAAACTTTCATCAAATTTTCAACTGAATTAATACATTTTCTATGATTAATAAAATCATTGATTTTTCAATCAATAACAAATTCATAATTGGTTTGCTAACGCTCACCATTATTGGAGCAGGTATTTGGAGTATGACCCAAGTACCAATCGATGCTGTTCCAGATATTACCAACAACCAAGTGCAGGTTATTACACAAGCACCAAATTTGGGAACGGAAGATATTGAGCAAATTGTAACCTATCCTGTTGAAGTCGCAATGAGCAACCTTCCCAATGTACAGGAAATTAGGTCAATTTCTCGTTTTGGCTTATCGGTGGTTACCATTGTGTTCGACGATGATATGGGAACATATTTGCCGCGACAATTAGTAGCAGAAAAACTAAACGAAGTCAAAGAGCAAATTCCAGCGGGTTTTGGCGAACCCACTATGGGTCCCATTTCAACAGGTTTAGGAGAAATTTACCAATACACACTAAAAGTAGCACCAGAGTTTAAAGATAAATATACCATTGCAAACTTGCGTTCTATGCAAGATTGGATTGTACAGCGTCAAATGGCTATGGTTGAAGGTGTGGTTGAAGTCAATGCTATAGGCGGCAAAATTAAGCAGTACGAAGTCGCTGTTGACCCAAACGATTTAAACGCTATTGGTTTGACTATTACAGATGTATTTAATGCACTTGAAGCTAATAACCAAAATACAGGTGGCGCATACATCGAAAAAAACCATCAAGCTAATTTTATTCGTGGGGAAGGGTTGGTGCGCAGTTTAGAGGATATTAAAAAAATAACGGTCAAGAACGTTAATAATATTCCTGTAACTATTGGTGATATTGCTACAGTTCAATTTGGTTCTGCAATTCGCTATGGTGCATTAACACAAGATGGTGAGGGTGAAGTTGTAGGTGGATTGGTGATGATGCTTAAAGGTGCTAATTCCAATGATGTTATCGCTAATGTAAAGGAGCGAATGGCACAAATAGAAAAGTCATTACCTGAAGGAATCATTATTGAATCATTGTTAGACCGAAGTAAATTAATTGGCGAAACAACCTCTACAGTTGCAACCAATCTAATTGAAGGCGCATTAATAGTCATTTTCGTTCTTATTTTCTTATTAGGAAACTGGCGAGGTGGTTTAATAGTAGCTTCGACCATTCCGTTGTCTCTGTTGTTTGCCTTTATATTGATGAATGTATTCGACGTGTGGGCAAATCTAATGAGTTTGGGGGCAATAGATTTTGGAATTATTGTCGATGGTGCAGTAATTATTGTTGAAAGTACTGTTTTTCTCATTACATCTCAAGTCCTAAAAAAGAAAAGCCTTACAGCTAAAGAGCGCGATAAAGTAGCTTCTAATGCTTCAAAAAAAATGATGAATGCTGCCTTTTTCGGTCAGCTTATTATTCTTATTGTGTTTCTTCCAATTCTTGCTTTACAAGGTATAGAAGGGAAAATGTTTAAACCAATGGCTTTAACTTTCATTTTTGCTATGATAGGTGCAATGGTGCTTTGTTTGACGTATGTACCAATGATGTCTGCATTGGTATTAAGAGCACCAAAAAACGACAAAAAATCTTATGGAGATAGATTTGTGCATTGGGTTGAGGATAAATATCAACCATTATTGGTAAAGGCATTGCAAAAAGGAAAATGGATTATAGGTATTGCAGTCGTGCTATTCGGAATTGCAGTTTTTATGTTTAGCCGAATGGGCGGCGAGTTCATCCCGCAACTGGATGAAGGTGACATTGCATTTCACGCCATATTAAAACCAGGTAGTTCTCTAACAGAAACCATTGAAACAACGACAAAAATAGAACAAATTGTAAAAGCTAAATTTCCAGAAGTTGAAAAAATAGTTAGTCGTATTGGTGTTGCAGAAATACCAACAGACCCAATGCCAATGGATTTAGCGGATGTTTTCGTAATTCTAAAACCAAAAAGCGAATGGACGACAGCTACTACTAAAGATGAGCTGATTGAGAAAATGAAAGAAGCGGTTGAAATCGTTCCGGGCGTTAATTATGAGTTTACCCAACCTATTGAAATGCGCTTTAATGAATTGCTTGAAGGTGTTCGAGAAGATATTGCCATAAAACTATATGGTGAAGATATTGATGTGTTGTCCCAAAAAGCTGAAGAAATATCTAAAATTATCGCAGGTACAGAAGGTATTGGTGATATGAAAGCGGAGGCCACAACCGGACTGCCACAGATGACTATTAATTACGATAGGGATAAATTAGCGCAATACGGACTTCAAATAAATGCGCTAAATCAAACTGTACAATCTGCATTTGCTGGTGGTACAGCAGGCGTGATTTTTGAAGGTGAAAAACGCTTCGATTTAGTGGTGCGTTTAAGTTCTCAAAACCGAAAGGATATTTCAGATGTTCAAAACCTCTACATCAATCTACCTTCTGGTACTCAAATTCCATTACGTGAAATTGCTGACGTGAGCTACAAAGCAGGACCAATGCAAATAAGTAGAGACAATACCAACAGAAGAACCTATGTAGGTATAAATGTGAGAGGTCGTGATGTAAAATCATTGGTAACTGAAATAAAGAAAAAACTAGATGCACAATTAGAATTGCCATCAGGTTATTTCATTCGCTATGGTGGGGCTTTTGAGAATTTGGAACGCGCCAGTAACCGTTTACAAACCGTTGTTCCTATTGCATTATTGCTCATTTTTATATTAATATATTTTGCATTAAAATCTTTACCACAAACCTTAATGATTTATATCGCAATTCCTATGGCAACCATTGGTGGTGTCGTGGCATTGTGGTTACGTGATATGCCTTTTAGTATTTCGGCAGGTGTCGGTTTCATTGTGCTGTTTGGCGTTGCGGTTTTAAATGGATTGGTGATGATTAGCGGGCTCAACGAGTTAAAAGATGAAGACGTAACTAATCTAAAAGACAGGATTGTAGAAGGCACAAAACGAAGAATCAGACCAATTATGTTAACAGCATTTACAGATGTATTGGGATTTTTACCTATGGCAATTTCGGCATCTGCTGGAGCAGAAGTACAACGCCCATTGGCAACCGTCGTTATTGGTGGGTTAATGACTTCTACATTACTGACTTTATTCGTGTTACCAATTTTATACCATTGGGTAGAAAACAAATCTTTTAAGTTCAAAATGAATAAAAGGATAGTTACAACAACTGCGGTTTTACTTATAATGTTTGGTTTTTCGACACAAAGTAACGCACAGCAGATAAGCGATACACTTCCTGAAATAACAATACAGGAGGCTGTAAAACTCTCAAAAAACAATTATCCGTTGTTGAAGCAAAAGCAGTTGGAAATCACAAAACAGGAACAACTAAAAGCTACAGCCTATGATTTTGGCACAACTCAAATATTTACCGGAGGTGAGGAAATTAATAATGGAAATGGTATTTATACTACCATAGGAATTGGCCAAAGCAACATTGATGTGTTTGGTATTTCTGCGAAAAAGCGATTGCAAGAACAGCGCATTCAATTAGCTCAAAAAGCGTTTCAGCTTTCAGAATTGGATTTAGAATTGGAAGTGAAAAAGGCTTGGACGAACACTTTGAAGAGTAAAAGAAATTATAATTTGTACAAAGAGTTAGATTCTATTTATATCAACTTCGAGAAAGCTGTTGCCTTAAATTATGAAGTAGAAGCCATTTCAAGATTAGAATATTCAGCAGCTAAAAATCAAGTCTTACAAATTCAAAATAAAAAAGCGCAGGCGTATAGTGAATATTTAGTCGCTTTACAGCAATTAAATCTATGGTTTGTTTCAGAGGAAATTTATACGGTTTCTGATGAATTTGATATTGCTATAGATATAAATATGGAAGCATTCAATATTGAAAATCATCCGTTGTACAATATGGCACAGAATATTGTAGATGAAGCCGAAGCCAATTATAAAGCTGCAAAAGCAAATAATTTGCCAAAGTTCAACCTACAAGGGGGTTTACAAAAAGTTGATGGCAATTCGGGATTTTACACCTATCAAGCAGGTATTTCAATTCCGTTTTTATCTGGCTCAAACAAAGCGCAAATTAGAACTGCAAAAATTGATAAGGAGATAACGGAAGCCAATGTGCAATTCAAGCAAAAAGAAGTACAATCCAAATTTATTCAAGCTAAAGAAAATTACCAAAAATGGAAAACGTCTTGGCTTTTCTACAAAAATGAAGTGTTACCACTTGTGAAAGAACAAAAAGTGGGTGCTTTATTGGCATATAAAGAAGGGGAAATTGATTATACCGCATTTACACAACTTATAAAAGAAGCTGTTCAATCTGATTTGGAATCTCAAACCGCGCTAATCAATTATTTACAAAGTACATTTCAATTACAATATTTTAACCAATAAGACAATGAAAAATACATCATATAAATTTTTAACACTATTTATAGCTTCAATTTTAGTAACCGCTTGTGGAAATAAAAATGGCTCAGATGTTCATACCGACAATGGAGAACAAAAAACTGAAGCAAAGGAGTCGCAAAATGAAGGACAAGAAGTTGTGCTCTCCAAACAGCAGTTCAATGCTTTAAAAATGAAAATCGACACGCTTACATTACGCAATATGAGTGGCTATGTAGAAGCTAATGGAACATTGGAAGTCCCACCGCAAAACGAAGCTGCTATAACTTCTGTGGTTGGTGCTAATGTAGTATCTATTAAAGTAATTGAAGGCGATAAAGTCAGTAAAGGTCAAGTAGTAGCTTATCTTTCTCACCCAAATATTATAAAACTGCAAACCGATTACTTAAATGCCCATAGTAATAGTGTTTTTTTGAAAAAGAACTATGAGCGTCAAAAAAGATTATACGATGCAGGTGTAGGTTCTGGTGCTAATTTTCAAAAGGCAGAAGCAGAATATAATGCTTCAAAAGCAATGGTAAATGGATTAGCTGCCCAATTAAAAATACTAAACGTCAATACCACTTCAGTCCGTAACGGTACTATTGCTCAACAAATTGCATTACGTAGTCCAATAGAAGGTTTTGTACAAAAGGTTGAAGTAAAAACAGGCCAATACGTAGAGCCTCAAACCGAGTTATTTGAAGTTGTAAACACGCATCACGTGCACGCTGATTTAATGGTGTTTGAAAAGGATGTGTATAAAGTAAAAAGAGGTCAGAAAGTATCTTTTACTATACAATCCGTTCCGGATGAAGAACTTACAGCAGAAATCTATTCCGTTAGCAAAACTTTTGAAGACAATCCAAAAGCAGTTCACGTTCACGCAGAAATTGAAAACAAGAAAGGCAACTTAATCCCTGGAATGTATATTCAAGGTAAAATTCAAGTAGAGAACACCAAGACAAAAGCATTACCAGAAAGTGCGATTATTAAAGATGGCGATAGGTATTATGCATTTTCAGTAGAAAAAGAAAATGAAGATTGGAGTTTTAAACCAGTAGAAGTTATTTTGGGTGCAAAAGACAACAATTGGATAGCGGTTCAATTTTCTAAAGACATAGAGTCAAATACAAAATTCGCTTATAATAATGCATACTACCTTATTGCAGAAATGAAAAAAGGTGAAGCAGAACACGAACATTAATTATGGAAACAATAGAACAACTATTAGAGTCAAAAAACATACGTGTTACTGCAATGCGCTTATTAATTTATAAGTTCCTTGCGGAAAACCAGGTGGCCGTAACGTTAAGTGATATTGAGAACGCTTTTGAAAAGGCAGACAGAACAACACTATATAGAACAGTTAAAACATTTGTAGAAAAAGATATTGTACACCAAATAGACGACGGTACAGGTATAGTAAAATATGCACTATGTGAACAAGATTGCAGCTGTGAAATTGAAACGGATTTACACCTGCACTTTCATTGTAATAACTGTAATGAAACCATTTGCTTAACAGAACATAAAATACCTCAAATTAAAGTGCCAGAAGGTTTTGTTTCAGAAAATGTAAACTTGGTAGTAAAAGGTATTTGTGATAAATGTAGCGGTTAATAATGCACTTCCATTGCAGGCAATTTTACAATAGCTTTGAATTATTAATAATTTAACAATGAAGAAAAAGAAACTCAATTTACGAGATATAAAACCAAATCCAAAAAAAGAGCATAGTCAAAATGATGGTCACAATCACAACGGTTCAGAAAGCTTAGGAAAGTTTAATACCTATTTGCCAGCAATTTTCAGTTTTGTAATGTTAATGATAGGTATTGCTATCGATTATTTCGATATGTTCCCATATTTTAAAGGATGGATTCGTTTACTATGGTATGTGGTAGCCTATATTCCCGTAGGTTTTCCTGTGATAAAGGAAGGGTGGAACAGTATTAAAAGTGGCGATTTTTTTACCGAATTTTTCTTAATGTCTATTGCAACCATAGGCGCATTCGTAATTGGAGAATATCCTGAAGGAGTAGCGGTAATGTTATTCTATGCTGTTGGTGAGTTATTTCAAAGTGCAGCAGTAAATAAAGCAAAGGGCAATATTAAAGCTTTGCTCGATGTACGTCCTAATGAGGCTTTGGTATATCGCAATAATGATTACATTTCTGTAAGTCCAGAAACGGTTGAAATTGGCGAAAAAGTGCAAGTCCGTGTTGGCGAAAAAGTGCCTTTAGACGGTATTCTACTTTCCGAAAAAGGCTCATTTAATACAGCAGCATTGACAGGCGAAAGCAAACCTGATACAATTGCAAAAGGCGAGAAAGTATTTGCAGGCAGTATTAATATGGATGGTGTTATTGAAATTGAAACTACCAAAGAGTTTAAGGATAGTTCCATTGCGAGAATTTTAGATATGGTGCAGAATGCAACAGCAAGAAAATCAAAAACAGAATTATTCATCAGGCAATTTGCACGCATTTATACACCAATTGTTGTGTTTTTGGCTATTGGTGTTACTTTCATTCCTTACTTTTTCGTAGATGATTATGTCTTTAGAGACTGGTTATATCGTGCCTTAATATTTTTGGTTATATCCTGTCCTTGTGCTTTAGTCATATCCATTCCGTTGGGTTATTTCGGAGGATTGGGTGCAGCTTCAAAAAATGGAATTTTGTTCAAAGGAGCTTCCTTTTTAGATGCTATGACCAAAATAAATACATTGGTGATGGACAAAACAGGAACGGTTACCAAAGGTGTTTTCAAAATCAAGGAAATCAAGTCTATAGGTTGGGAAGAATCTGAATTTATGAAATACCTAATGGCTATGGAAGAACAATCCACACATCCAATCGCAAAAGCCATTTTGGAATATAAAGATGAGGGTGCAGATTACAAGGCTTCCGAAGTATCTGAAATAGCAGGAAAAGGTTTAAAAGGTATTGTAAATGGTAAGACTGTTTTAGTTGGTAACAAAGCTCTAATGACAGCCAATAAAATCAATGCTTTAGAGGAAACAGAAACTATTGTAGAATCTATAGTGTTAGTATCAATAGACAATACATTTGCAGGCTATGTTGTTATTGCAGATGAATTAAAAGATGATGCCAAAGAAACAATTACCAATTTGCACAAAGTAGGTGTCAAAAATATAATAATGCTCTCTGGTGACAAACATTCCATTACCCAACAAGTCGCAAGAGAATTAGGAATTGAAAAAGCTAAAGGAGGATTATTACCAGAGGATAAGCTAAATGAAGTTGAAGCTTTAAAGAAGAATCCAGAAAACAAAGTAGCATTTATAGGTGATGGCATCAATGATGCACCTGTTTTAGCAGCAAGTAACGTGGGTATAGCTATGGGTGGCTTAGGAAGTGATGTGGCTATTGAAACCGCAGATGTCATTATTCAAACCGACCAACCTTCAAAAGTAGTTAGAGCTATTAAAATTAGTCGTTCCACTCGAAAAATTGTATGGCAGAATATCATATTGGCTTTTGGCGTAAAAGTTATAGTATTAATTTTAGGAGCAGGTGGTTTAGCAACAATGTGGGAAGCAGTTTTTGCAGATGTTGGTGTTGCATTGTTAGCAATATTGAATGCTGTTAGATTGCAAAGAATGACTTGGAGTTAAAGCATAATACTATGAAGAGAAAAGAACATTGGGAAAACGTTTTTAAAACAAAACCCTTAAACGAAGTGAGTTGGTATGAAGTTGTGCCAGAAACATCTTTATCTTTTTTTAAAGAATCTAATATTTCTAAATCTGCAAAAATCATCGATATTGGTGGTGGAGATAGTTTTTTGGTAGATAATTTATTAAAGCTAGGTTATAAAGATATCACGGTGTTAGACATTTCTGAAGCTGCATTAGATAGAGCTAAACAACGTTTAAAAGGCCAATCAAAGAAAGTAAAATGGATTGTAGCCGATGTTGCTGATTTTTCACCACCAGAACACTATGACTTTTGGCACGATAGAGCAGCATTTCATTTCTTAACAGAATTACAAGATATAAATGGTTATATCGAAACTGTTCAAGAGTATCTAAATAAGAACGGTAATTTAGTTGTTGCCACTTTTTCTGAAAATGGTCCCAAAAAGTGTAGTGGTTTAGAGATAAAACAATATTCGGAAAGCACCATGACCAATCAATTTAAAATGTACTTTGATAAAATTAGGTGCATTAAAATTGACCATAAAACGCCCTTTGATACCAATCAAAATTTCGTGTTTTGCTGGTTTAGAAAAATAACGTAATCATTCAAAATCATTGCCGTTGAATTTTTCTGAATAAAAGAAGGTGAATGAGTAAATTCTACAAATCCTTCAGCAAATAACGTAACATATTAAAGACTTTAAATCCTGAAATTTGTAGTCTACAAATGAACATAGGATTATGGAGACAATTAACATATTTGAAACCAAAGAAAAGAGCCATAAACAAGGAATAAAAGAATCATTCCCGGTTACAGGTATGACCTGTGCGTCGTGTGCATCGAGTGTAGAATCTGTTCTAAAACATACCGAAGGCGTTTTTGATGCAAGCGTAAACTTTGCCAACAGTTCTGTTCTTGTAGAGTACGACAAAGGGTTGAGTCCTAATCAACTTCAAAATGCACTTCGCGAAGTGGGCTATGATATTATCATTGATGCGGAGAATCCTTCGGAAGTTCAACAGGAACTACAGCAAAAGCACTATCAAGACATAAAAAATCGCACTATTTGGTCAGCCATTCTTACGCTTCCAATTTTTGTATTAGGAATGTTTTTTATGCAATGGGGACCAGGTAAGTGGATTTCTTTGGTATTAGCTTTCCCTATTCTATTTTGGTTTGGTCGTAGCTTTTTTATCAATGCTTTCAATCAAGCGAAAAACGGTAAGGCGAATATGGATACCTTGGTGGCCTTGAGTACCGGAATTGCATTTTTGTTTAGTCTATTCAATACTTTTTTTCCTGAATTCTGGTTAAGTCGTGGTATTGAGCCACATGTTTATTATGAAGCTGCGACAGTAATTATCACATTTATTTCTTTAGGAAAACTGTTGGAGGAAAAGGCAAAGTCAAATACCTCTTCGGCCATTAAAAAGCTTATGGGATTACAACCCAAAACGCTAAAAATTATTGAGAATGGGGAAGAAAAAGAAATTCCTATTTCCTCGGTGCAAGTAGGTCAAACTATTTTAGTTCGTCCTGGAGAAAAGATTCCTGTGGATGGGGAAGTTTCCAAAGGCAGCTCGTATGTAGATGAAAGTATGATTACGGGAGAACCAGTTCCAGTTGAAAAATCTCAAGATGAAAAAGTTTTTGCAGGAACGGTAAACCAAAAAGGTAGTTTTCAATTTACTGCCGAAAAAGTAGGTGGAGAAACACTACTATCCCAAATCATCAAAATGGTTCAGGAAGCTCAAGGAAGTAAGGCGCCAGTTCAGAAACTGGTTGATAAAATCGCAGGAATATTTGTTCCTGTCGTATTGGGGATATCTATTATTACATTCATTGTTTGGATGTCAGTTGGAGGCGATAATGCATTTTCGCAGGCCTTACTAACTTCTGTGGCGGTATTGGTTATCGCTTGTCCATGTGCATTGGGATTGGCAACACCTACGGCTATAATGGTGGGTATTGGAAAAGGAGCCGAGAACAATATCCTAATAAAAGATGCCGAAAGTTTAGAACTAGGACATAAAGTGAATACTGTCATTCTTGACAAAACAGGCACGATTACGGAAGGAAAACCATTAGTAACAGACGTGCTCTGGAATGACAAGTTTGAAAATCAAAATCAATACAAGCAAATTCTTTTAGCAATAGAAGCACAATCAGAACATCCCTTGGCAGAAGCAGTAGTCAACCACTTAAAAGATGAAAATATTGAAAAAACTGAAATTGCTTCTTTTGAAAGTATTACAGGAATGGGTGTAAAAGCTCAAACAGGAAATGGTTCGAAATACTATGTTGGAAACCATAAACTAATGCTTGAGAAAAATATTCAAGTAGAAGCTTCCTTAATGCAAACAGCAGAAAGTCTCGAAGAGCAAGCAAAAACAGTTATTTTCTTTGGCAATGAAAAACAAGTGCTGGCGATACTCGCTATTGCAGACAAGATTAAGCAAACTTCAAAAAAGGCCATAGCAACGCTTCAAGAACGAGGTATCGAGGTCTATATGCTTACAGGAGATAATAATAAAACCGCATCTGCTGTCGCAAAACAAGTGGGAATAACAAATTTCCAAGGGGAAGTAATGCCTTCAGAGAAAGCAGCTTTTGTTGAAAAATTACAAGCTGATGGTAAGATAGTGGCAATGGTAGGCGACGGTATAAACGATTCTCACGCTTTGGCACAAGCCAATGTAAGTATTGCAATGGGTAAAGGCTCAGACATCGCAATGGACGTCGCGAAAATGACACTTATAACGTCAGATTTGCAATCCATTCCCAAGGCTTTGGAACTATCAAAGAAAACAGTTTTGGGTATCCGTCAGAACTTATTTTGGGCATTCATATATAATATCATTGGAATACCGATTGCGGCGGGCGTTTTGTATCCCATAAATGGGTTCTTATTGGATCCAATGATTGCGGGAGCAGCAATGGCATTCAGTAGCGTATCTGTCGTTCTAAATAGCTTAAGGCTTAAACGAGTAAAACTTTAAGATTAATTATAAATTCAAATACTATGAAAACTTTAAAATTTAAAACAAATATCAATTGTGGTGGTTGTGTATCAAAAGTAACCCCTTTTTTAAACAAACAAGATGGTGTTGAAAGCTGGGAAGTTGATACTGCGAATCCAGATAAAATTCTAACAGTAGAAAGTGATGGTGCCTCAGAAGAAGATGTAAAAGCTACTTTGCAAAAAGTAGGATTTAAGGCAGAGTCCTTAGAGTAATACCTTTAAATAAATTAATATGAGTTACGTTATTCTCTTAAGTGTCATTCTTCTTTTGGTTGTTCACTTTTATAGAAAAGCACAGCGACAAAAGGTGCAGCCTTTCCCAAAGCATTGGCACAGTCTGTTGTTAGATAATGTGCTCTACTATCGTAATCTTTTAAAGGAAAGACAAGTAGCTTTTCAGCAGCGAATGATGCAATTTTTAAGTGAAGTCTATATTGATGGCGTACAATTGGAATTGCAAGAGCTCGACAAGATTTTAATTGCTGCGAGTGCAGTAATACCTGTTTTTGGCTTTAAAGAATGGCATTACACCAATTTAAGTGGAATTCTACTGTATCCGGATAACTTCAACGAGGATATGCAATTTGGCAGCAAAGATAATTCGCGTAATATTGGAGGAATTGTTGGGAATGGACGTTTCGAGAAGCAAATGATTTTATCTAAAAAAGCATTATATCACGGTTTTAAAAATACAACCGATAAAAGCAATACCGGCATACACGAATTTGTTCATCTTATTGATAAATTAGACGAGAGAACAGATGGTGTGCCAGAGCGATTATTAGAACATCAATATGCCATACCTTGGTTGAATTTAATCCATAAGGAAATAGAAGCGATAAATGATAATCATTCTGATATCCGAAAATACGGAGGTACAAATCAGGCTGAATTTTTTGCAGTAGCTTCAGAATATTTTTTTGAACGTCCAGACTTACTAAAAAAGAAACATCCAGAATTGTATAAAATGTTGGTAAAGTGTTTTAATCAAAGACTAACAAATCCAATCAAAAATTGACTACGCTATCCAATGCATCATCAGCATCTTTATGGATAAAATTGGCTTGATAATTTAAAGTTGTCTTTAAATCGCTATGACGATATAGTTTTTGGAGCATCAACGGATGTATTTTGTCGCCAGCGATATTTCCGAAGGTGTGCCGCGCAATATGATTTGAAAGATTTTTATTAAGATTGCATCTTATCGCAATGCGTTTTAAGTATTTATTGAATAGTTTCGTTGCATTTCTCGTCTTTTTAAAAACTTCTTCATCATTCGCGATATTTGTGTCTTTTAAAAAAGGAAAAACATAACCACCATTTTCTTCTTTTGATTTCTTATATATACTTAAAATCTTTGCAGCCTTACTTGGAATTTTTAAGCTCACAGGTTTTTCGTTTTTATCCATTGTATATAACAATCTGTTATCTACAAAATCTGCCCATCTCAGTTGTACGCTATCAGAAATTCTTATGCCTGCAAAATAAAATGCGATAAGCCATACGTTACGTGTGTGCCATATTGATGTTCGAATTTCTAAATCTAAATTTTCAATTTTTTCAACTTCATTACTGGTTAAACCAATTTTATGACCAGAGCTAATTCGAATTTTCTGTTTATCACTACCAAACGGGTAGTATTTAACATCAACGATACCATCTTTAATCGCTTTATTAAAGAGAGTGCGTATAAAGATAAGTTGGTTAACGACGGTACGTGATTGTTGACCAAGATAGACAGTACAAAAATCCTTGTAGTTATCTAAGAACGATTCTGTAATATCTTGAAATTTTAGTGACTTGTTTTTCTTGAAGTGATTTACTGAATCTAAAAAGGAGTGTTCCCCTTTTCTACCTTTACTTACTCGTTCTTTTCTGCGATTTTTTATGTCTTGAATTATTGTTGCTTTGTCTTTCGATGTATTAAGATTTAAAAATTCTTCAAGATTATATAAAATTGATAATTCAGATTTTGCTACTGAGAATATACCTTTCTCATATTTATTCATAACTCTATTTGAGGCTATTGCGAAAAATGACTTAGTACCACCGGCGCCTTTTAATTTTTGTTTTACCTCTCTTGGTGTGAGATTTTTTTTTGACTCAAAATAGATGTCGTTTGCTTCAGTTAATTTTTTTAACAAGAAGTTGTTTAGTTTTTTGGAGTTAGGATGTGTACGCTTTACTTTTCCATTATTAGTATCCCAGTCTTTTTCAAGGACATATTGTCCTATAAATCTATAGTTTGTTTTGTAATTTTCGCTAATTCTCAATGCAAGTGGAGCGGTACCATCTTTACGCTCTTTATTTTTCCTCCTAACTATTTTTATACTTGCCATATCTGATTTATATATTTACAAAGTTAAGAAAATAAAGCAAATTGGGTACAGAATAGGTACAGAATATTTTGAATTTAGATGATATTAAATGAATCTATAATTTATGTATATAGCTATAAATCATATATTTAATGATATTATGATTGATATATAAGGGTGTTACCTTTAAGCTCATAACCCGAAGGTCACAGGTTCGAGTCCTGTTCCCGCTACTAAGAAAGCTAAAATATTGAATTTCAATATTTTAGCTTTTGTTTTTTCTACTTGTTTTTACTTAAAAAGCCTTTTTTATCTTAAAAATAGTGTGACTTTTATCTTCTCTACCCGAAGGTCACAAATTCTTTTTTTATTTTCATTTTCAATGTAAATGATTGATAATGAGTATTTTGATTTTTATTTAAAGCTAGGGCTTAGTTAATTTATATAATAGTGGTGGGGGGAATAGGTGGGGGGTATTTTTAATTTCAAAGCATATGATTATAGATTTTATATGGTTTTTAATGAATGATAATTCTCATTTGAGTTTTAAGTAACTGTTTTAGTATTTTTCATAATATATCTCTGTTTATCAAGTGGAGAGAGTTATTAAAAAACAAGTTCTGGATTATGTGATTTTTTATACTCAATTATAATTGTTAAATTTAGAAAGTAAAAACAACCCCATTCTTCAATTACGAAAATTGAAGAATGGGGTTGTTTGATAAAAACAGATAATGGTTACGGATTTCCGTAAAGAAACATTAAACGAACGAAGAATTCTATAGGGCAATTTAATAAAAGTGGATAAGGACAAGTAACCATATTTTGTGTATTCAGTTATAATTATTTTATCAATAATTAAACAATACATTTTGAAATAATCGACAATTTATGATTGAAACTAATGTAAAAGAAACCTTTTTAGACCTATTCTATCATGATATAGAAAACTTAGAGCTAGATAAGTCTAATAAGCTAAATCTATTTACATTAAAAGTTAGAAATAATTCATTTGTCTATGATGAATTAGTAAGATTGCTTTCAAATCAATTATATCATTTTGCTTTATCAAGAACAGAGGTTCAAAAATTAAAGGATGTTGAAGAATACGCAACCTTAGTAGATAAAGCGAAAGAAAAGCTAAGAATTTATTCTGCTAATGAAGGTGAATTAGGAGAGATACTACTCTACTGCTTATTAGAATCTCATTTAGGAGCCCCAAAAATTTTAACGAAATTAGAAATAAAAACATCAAATAACGATTATGTTAAAGGTGCTGATGGAGTTCATCTACTTAAACTTACAGATACAGATTACCAACTAATTCTTGGGGAATCAAAATTAAATTCAGATTTACAAAAAGGCATTTATGAGGCATTTGGCTCTCTTTCAAAATTACTAAAAGAAAACAAAAAATTAGATTTTGAAATTGGCTTAATCAACTCTCAATTAGTGAAAGAAGCATTTGATAAAAATCTATATGATTTTCTTAAAAAAGTAATTATTCCAAGTGCAAAAGAAGATGAAATAAATACCGATTATTCATTTGGCATATTTCTAGGCTTCAATATTGAGATTACAGATGAGGAATTAAATAAACCTAATTCAGAGTTTAGAAAACACATTCGAAATAAAATACAACAACAAGTTCAAAATATAACAGATTCAATAAACTTTCAAATTAAAAAATCTGAATTTACTGGTTACAATTTTCATGTTTATGTCGTTCCGTTTACAAATTTAAGTGAAAACCGAAAAGACATTATTAAACAAATGACGTAAACTATGAGGATTATAGACAAATTAACTACTGACATTTTAACTGATGATTATTTTAATCTGCTTTATAAAAAATGTTCTTTACTTTCTGCCGACTACAATCTTAAAAATGATAACTCGGAAAACATTCCAACGGAGAAAGAATTAAAAGATATTCTAAGGTTCTCAGACATATTATCAAACTCCACACTCTCAGAAGCAAGAAATAAATCATATCAAATCATAACATACTTAAATCATCATTTTAAAAACAATGAAATTTACAGAACATTTGCAAAAGCTGTTTATTCAAAATTAGGAAATTTTCCAGCTATTAATTACTTAAATGAATTTAATGAAAACACTGCTACTCTACCCATATTAAGAGCAATAGAGGTAGATGCTAAAAAAATTATTCAAAAAGTACCTGATTCTGAAAATTTTGTTTTTACAGATTCACAATTTGAATTGTATTCAGAATTAAGCAATACACTTGAATATAGTTTTTCTGGGCCTACATCAATGGGAAAATCTTTTATCATCAAAGCTTTTATAAAGAAAGTAATGAGAAACAGCCCTCCAGAAAATTTAGTTATAGTTGTTCCTACAAGGGCTTTAATTAATCAATTCACACTTGATTTAAAAGATGAAATAAAAGAACTTTCTGAACAATATAAATATCGAATTCTAACTAATTCAAATGTAAATGACTTCATAGGAGATGAACCTTATAACTATATTTTAATTTTAACGCCTGAAAGACTTATTAGTTATTTATCTCAAGAAAACAACCCTCCTATTGGATTTGTATTTATAGATGAAGCTCATAAATTAGCAAATGAAAAAGATTCAAGAAGTGTAACAACATACACGGCTATAGAAAAAACAATTAAAAAATACGGAAACATAAAGTTGTATTTTTCCTCTCCAAATGTTTCAAATCCTGAAGTTTTTCTAGAGTTATTTGACAGAAACAAATCAAATAGTACATTCAAAACTAATGAATCACCAGTTTCACAAAATTTATTTTTTATAGATTTATTAAGTCAAAATGTTGAATTAATACAAAATGACACTAATACAAATATTGAAAATTTTGAATTATTTCAAGTAGCAAATTCGACAACAGAACTTATTAAACATTTAGGTTTAAATAAAAACAATTTAATTTATTGTAATAGTAAATCAAAGACAATTTATGAAGCAAATGAGTTTTCAAAAACAGTCGCAGAAGTTGATTTGAGTGAAACTTTAAGCAAAGCAATAAAACAAATTAAAGAATATATTCATCCTCAATACTATTTAGCAAATTTATTAGAGCATAAAGTTGCTTTTCATTATGGTAAACTTCCTCAACTAATTAGAAACCTCGTAGAGAATTTATATAAAAATGAAGAAGTACAGAATGTTTTTTGCACTTCAACATTGCTCGAAGGTGTTAATATGCCTACTCAGAATATTTTCATTTTAAATAATAAAAACGGGTTAAAAAAATTAATGCCAATTGATTTTTGGAACTTATCAGGCAGAGCTGGGCGACTTTCACAAGAATTATATGGTAATATTTTCTGTATTCAACATGAGAACTGTGTTTGGGATAATAAAGAAATCCTTAATAAATCTGAGATAACATTAACACCAACAGTTTTAACAAAAATTGATAGGAATTTAAAGCGAATTGAAAAGATACTAAATGAGCAAGACATATCTGGTACAGAAGAAGAAAAGGCTATTTTACAATATATTGCCAATATCATAAGTGTAGATACATTAGAAATAAAGTCAAATTACAAAAGCCCATTAATTGAAAAACTAATAGAGAAAAAAAAGAGAAAAATTATTGAACTTGCTAAAAATAAAGTTAAAGACTATTCAATTCCTTCTTATATTTTAAACTCGAATCAATCTATAAACCTTAAAATTCAAAACAAGGTATTTATAGAGTTATTAAAACAACACAAACAAGGAAAAAGCATAACGTTACCAAATAGTTCTACAATAGATTACAATACTTGTTTAGATATTTTGAATTTTATGTTCGAAATTTACGAATGGGAAAATGCAGAAAAGAAACTAAAGAATAAAAAAAGTCTTTCTTATTACGCACTTCTTATGAATCAATGGGTAAATGGTATTGGTCTAAGTCAAATAATAAAGCAATCCATTGATTATCACGAAAACAATGGTGTTGATATAGCGGTTGATTTTAATGAATATGCTCCTTTTGAAAAAGGAAATAAGAAGCATATCAATATTGTTATAGAAAATATAATTGATAATATAGAATATGTTTTACGCTTCCTTTTCGAAAAATATTTTAATCATTATTATCAGGTCATTGCTAATATTTTAGGAGAAGATTCCGCTGGAGAAAACTGGGCTTCTTTACTTGAATATGGAACACAAAACAGAATAGCAATTGCACTTCAAAATATAGGACTTTCAAGACATACAGCTTTAGCCATTTATCGAAAATGTAGACCAGCTCTTAGTATAGAAGACGGTAAATTAAAAAATGTAAATAAAAATATGGTTATATCAGAGTTTAAAAAAGGAACACTTGAATATGACGAAATAATTAGAATATTATAGAAATAGATAATGGTAAAAATCAAAATCTAGACAAAGTGTTTTTTCTTATTGAGAAAGACTAATTGATTTTTTTAAAGAAGAATTAAAATTGCGCTTTTGATAAAATTCAAATAAACTTATAAGTATGATTGTAATTTCTAGAAAATTTAACTTTTTTCCTTGTTATGCTAAAAAATGAGAAGTAGTATGAGTTTAAAAGCTGACATTGAATATATTTTTAAAAAAAATACTGGTTACGCAGAGCCTGAACATGCGATAAATCAAGCTGAATCTCTAAGATCGTTATCTGTTGATTTATATACTGATTCAAAGAGGTTCATATATGAGTTACTACAAAATGCCGATGATTCGGTAATGTCAGAAAAACTTGTCAAAGTTGGAATTAGACTTTTTGATGACTATCTGGTTGTAGCACATACAGGTAAACCTTTCGATAAAAGAGACCTAAGAGGTATATGTGGAGTCAGTGATGGAACAAAAAAGGATTCAGTAGAAAAAACGGGATATAAAGGGATTGGTTTTAAAGCTGTTTTTGGGCAATCCAGCAAAGTTATCATATATACGAATAATGAATACTTTCGATTTGATTCGGGATATGCTTTTGATTGGAATAGTAAATGGGGAGAGAATCAGCAAATCTGGGAGGAAGAGAATGAAAGACAATTTTCATATCCTTGGCAAATTATTCCGATATATACTTGTAATGAAGATGTAGATAGAAGAATAAAAAGCTTTTTAGATAGCGGAGAATGGACAGTTGCAACAATCGTATTGCTATCTAAAAGTAAGGATGATGTTAAGAAGGCAATAAATGAATTGTCTTCGAATGTTAATATGTTTTTGTTTCTTAAAAACGTTGAAGAGCTAGATTTTAACTTAAAAACTTCAAATATTATTACTCTTCATAGACAAACAGAAGAAAATGATAAGACAGTAGAAATTAAGCAGAATGGGAAAATTAAAGTATCATGGCTAATCAAAACAATTCAATTACAAGTCCCTGATGCCATAAAATCAAAACTAAAAGAAGAAAGAAATATACCAGATAAGCTGTTAAATGCGAGTGAAACAGAATTAACTTTTGCAGCGAAATTAGGTGAATATGGTATTCAAAAACTGGGGATTAATGAAAGACTTCTGTATTCTTATCTTCCTACAGAAGAGACGCAGTATGAGATACCCGTTCTAGTAAATAGTAGTTTTGTTATTGGAGCAAATAGAGAAACATTACACGAAAATTCTAAATGGAATCAATGGCTTTTTCATAATATTCCTTTTGAATTATTAAAATGGGTTGCCGAACTTGTAAAAGGAAAATATAAATATAATGCTTACGAACTAATACCTTCAAAATCTACCATATCTAATTCACTAGGTTCTTCATATTGTAAGGCTGTATCAAATGCTTTTGATACTATTCCGTTTATATTGTCAAATCAGGAGGAATTGATTAAAATTAATCAAGCTATAATTGACTCCACTTCAATCTCAAAAGAGCCATTTATTACAGAAAGTCTGATAAGAGAATATGTAATTCAAAAAGAGAATAGAAAAAGCATTAATGCAAACCCATTTTTACCTTTTAAGGTATATGAAAAAAAATTCAAAGAAATTGGTGTAGCCTCTTTTGAGTGGAATGAGGTATCTAAATTATTGGAATCGGATGTCTTCTCTAAGTCTCATACAACTTTAGCAAACATTCAACTTATTCAGTTTTTTAAACAGTTAAGTGAAAATGAAGAACCAAAAAATATTTCTGATTCGGTAATTAAGAACTGGTCATTTATACTTGATCATAAGGGAAAACTTCATCGTCCCAGTAATATTTATTTTCCAACACCTGATGATAACAATTGGAATGACCCCAATAGTGAAATATCTTTTCTGCATAATGAAACCCAAGATTTTCTATTACAGAATACAGAGACAAGAATATGGTTAGAAAAATTAGGTGTAATTGAGAAAACAGACCTTTCCTATCTAAGGAAAACTATAATTGAAAATGCTTCCACATATAGTACGCTTGAAAATTCAATAGAAACAATATTAAATATATTCGGACTTTATGTTAAAGGAGATATTGGGAAAGAAGAATTAGGTGAGCTATCAGAGTTAGAAATATTAACTGAAAAAGGAAATTTATTGTCGGCAAAATCTTGTTATTTTTCTGATTCATATTTTCCAAAACTAAAATTACAACCTGTTTTAAAGGATGATATTTTTGTAAGCCAAGAATACATTAAATATACATCTCACAAAGATGAGTTGAGACGTTTCTTTAAAATGATGGGGGTAAAAGAAGCTATAGCATCTATTACTTATGATAAAACAAGTAAGACCAACTTAATCGAAAAATATAAATTTAAAGGAGATTATTTTGAAGGAGAAGATAAATATTTTAAACCATTTGTTACAAAATTTAAAGCAGATTATTATTCAGGTATAACAACATTAACATTCATTAAAAACACTTTCAAATATGGCTTTTCTAAACTATTTTGGTCTGATGTTATCACCAATATTGATTTTGTTAGTTTTGATTCTCTTGCAACTGCTTACTGGGGAAGAGAAGGTTTTGCTGGAAGAAATACAGGAAATGAGGTAGCTAATTACATCCGGTGGTATGTTAGGAATAATAAATGTATTCCAACCTTAATGAAAACATGCTATAAGGCAAATGATACATTTATTAATTCAGAAGATATTGTCAAAATATCAGGTAACTATTTGCCTGTTTTTTATGGTAAAGAACTACCTCAAGACTGGAAGGCCTTTTTCAACTTTAAAACAAGTCTTGAATTATCAGATTATCTGGAATTGCTTAATAGGATATCATTAGATCTTACTAAAGAAAGTAAAGTAAGAAAAGGCAACTTAGACCGAATTCAATCCATTTACAAAATATTATTAGATCTAAGTATAAATTGGAGTGAAGAAGAAATCTCACAAGTTAAAGTCTGGGCAAATAGTGGTTCCTTATTAAATACTAAACAAGAATTTACAAAATCTAATGATCTTAAATATTTCTTAGATGGTAACGAATCTATTTTTCAAGATCAGTTTTATTTTCTAGATATGAATGCTGAAAATAAACAGCATTCTAATCTAGAGAATTTTTTGTTTTACTTTAAAGTGAAAATTCTAAAACAAAGTGATTTTGAATTAACTTCAATCAAAAAAGAAGTATGTAGTAGTTTAATTTGTCATTTGAAAGTTATTCTTCCTTATTTTAGAATTTGGATTAGTAGTGAAGCTACTAATGAAAACACAAATGAATCTCTAGAAAGTCTTAATAACAAAATTGAAGAATTAAATATTTATCAAGCAGAAAAACTTGATATCAATTATACAGATATTGATTTTATTAAAAGTGTTAATGTTCATTTTAATGAATTCAATCTTTTTGTAACCAGTCCTTGGAATTCAAATAACGTACTATTGAGATTACCTGAAGTCTTATGTCGATATTTTTATTTAGTTGGACACGATAAAAAGTTAGATTTTTTACTTAGATCCACTGTTAGCGAAATTAAAGAGTATTTTGAACAAGAAAATATTAGTATACCTAAAGAAGTTCTTGATATAAGTATTTCTGAATCTGAAGCAAATAATCAAAATTTAGACTTATTAACAAAATCAGGAAAAATAATAGGTAAAGGACAAATTTCGCCAGAATTCTTCCACTTATCAAAATCAGACTATGATGGATTAAATTATACAAAGAATATTATTAAGAGAGCTGTTTCAAATGTGATTAAATACCTTGAAATACACCCGGAATATGATTGTAGTAATTATTATGAGATTGCTGAAAGTATTCTAGGAGGTATAACAAAAAACGGGAATGAGATTACTGTAGTAGCAAGACCATCTGATAAAGAGTTCATATTACTTTATTACACATCAGAATTTGATGTTCTTGAATATGTTGATGCTGAATTATGGTGTGAAGATGGCGTGAATTTCCCTAAACAAGTAACTATAGGCCAACTTTTGAAAAAAACTGGTATTAACAGAATACCTGTCAGAAATATTAATGTTTCTGATATAGAAACTTCTCTAAATACTCCCAAAAATGAGGAACTAGACTTTAATGCTGTCCCATTTGTTCCACAAAAGATAGCTAAAATTATTTCATCGTTTGCTAATACCAATGGGGGGTCTTTAATTTTCGGACTTAAAGAAATCAATATTACTAAGAACGAGGTAGTTGGTCTTAGCGCTGATTTTAGAATTGTTGAAATTACAAAAAAAGCAATTTCATTACTTTCGCCAATTCCAACGGTAACTTATGATTGGGTTCAAGTTGACGAAAAATCTGTTTTTGTAATTAAAACAATGAAATCAAGCAATGATATATTGTTTGATAACCAAAAATACACTCGAAAAGAATCAATTACAGAACCCGAAGAAAATATATCTAATGTTTCTAAAACACTTGCCGTTCCAGGGTTTAATAGAACTATAGCCATTATTATTGGGATTGAAGATTATGCTGTTAAAAAAGAACATCAAATATCACCTGTAAAATATGCTAATAATGATGCTATAAAATTCAAGAAGATGTTAATTGAACGAATGAATGTCGACGCAAATAATATTCATTCATTCCTTAATGAAGAAGCTATGAAAAGTTCTTTAGAATATGATTTATCTAGCCTATTTCATTACTTAACAGAAGAAGATCGTTTGATTTTTTATTTTGTTGGACATGGCTTCCATAACGGAATTACAAACTATTTGTCAACATATGATATGCATAAACATCATATTGCAGAAACTGCAATTTCATTAAATAAAGTTTTACTTGACCCTTTGAGAAAGTCGAAGTGTAAAACTGCGCATATCTTTATAGATGCATGTGCTAAAAGTTTTAAAGATGAAAATGTGGAGTTGCTACCTTTATTCGGACAGATATTTAAGACAGTTTATGTTTAAATAAATATCTTAGAAAAATGAAGAAACGATTTTACAGTAAAGAATTTAAATCAGAAGCTGTTCGGTTAAGCTATCAGCGAGAAAACATAAAAGAATTAGCCGATGAATTAGGAGTTAAAGTTGATAGGATTTATCGTTGGCGTAAGCTAGATAGTGAAGATGGAGTTTCTAAAAAAGCTTCTAAACCACCTTCTTCTCAAATAGATAACCAAGAAGTGAAGGAGTTACGTAAAGCTCTTAAAGATGCTCAATTAGAACTAGAAATCTTAAAAAAGGCCGTTCACATTTTCTCCAAGAGCGATGGAAAATCTATCAATTCATAGTTTCATATAAACATATGTATTCCATTGAGAGAATGTGTAAAGTACTAAAAGTTAGTAGAAGTAGTTATTATAGATGGTATAGTAATGGCCCTTGTAATAGGGTTTTAGAAGACCAGAAATTAACTTTGGAAATAAAAAATATCTTCTATGATAGTAGACAAACTTATGGGAGTCCTAGAATTAAACAAGAACTTCTTAGAAGAGGGTATAAGGTATCCAGAAGTAGGATCTCCCGATTAATGAAATCTAACGGGTTAAGAAGTAAATTAAAAAAGAAATATAAGATTACTACAGATTCAAATCATTGTTTTCCCATATTCAAAAATCATTTGGATAGGGAGTTTAACCCCAAGAGATTAAATCAGGTTTGGGTCTCTGATATTACTTACATTAAAACCAATAAAGGATGGTTATATTTAACAACATTAATTGATCTTTATGACCGTCAGGTGATAGGTTGGTCATTGAGTACTTCTTTGTTTACTGATCAAACCATAGTACCCGCTTGGAAAATGGCAGTTTCTAAAAGAAAAATAGAGGCGCCTTTACTTTTTCACTCTGATAGAGGGGTTCAATACGCAAGTAAAGAGTTTAGAAAAGTTGTTACTACTAATAAGTTGATTACCCAATCCATGAGTAGAAAAGCTAATTGTTGGGATAATGCAGTAGCAGAATCTTTCTTTAAAACATTAAAAGCAGAACTTGTTTACCATCATAGTTTCAAAACAATACAAGAAGCTAAAACAGCTGTATTTGATTACATAGAGGTCTGGTATAATAGGAAAAGATTACATTCTTCTTTGGGATACAAAACTCCAATAGAAGTTGAAATAGAATTTTATAAACTTAAAAATGTAGCATAGGTCTTAGAAAAATTGTCCGAATTTATCTTGCAAGTCCAGGTTCGAGTCCTGTTCCCGATACTAAACAGGACAAGCCAGTATTTATACTGGCTTTTTCTTTTTTAGAAGCTCCCGTACTCCTCGTTATTGTTGCATTTAGAGCGAATAAGAAATTGATTTCACTGGTTAGATATTGCCTGTTTTCTGGATTAATCGTTACACTTTTAGGAAAAATCAATTCTTGTAATTTTGTTTTTATTTCAAAGCTTCCCGAAGCCCAGTATTTACTGATGTTTTGAGAAAACATAACAATTGAATCTACAAAATCATCAAGGTTAGATATTTTTTTGCTCTGACTTTTGAGATTTTCATTTAATTGCAATAACTCTTTATCTATTTCTTCTTTATACGACTTGTATGTATAATCATCAATTACGTCATTCATAAGTTTGTCTACTAATTTTTGGGACTTCGCTTTTAAAGCGGATCAAGCTCAATTGTTGTGTTTATGCAAATATTCTGGTTAATCTAAAAAGGAAGAACTCTACATTTTTGACACCTCTGAACTGTGCTCTAAAAGCTTTTATTTTTGCAAGTTACTTTACAACAATTTTATTGTACTTGAAAAATACCAAATTAGGGGACTATCATTGTGCAATTATTCCTTTTATTTTTGAAAAAAACATATTGCTATAAAACAAGTATGTTAAAAACAATATGCTTTTCACTTTGAGAAAATCAACAAATCATCATTAACTTATTTTTTGTAAAAAATGTTACATATCATTCTTAATATTATTGTAGATGATCTTAATGAGCATTTAACAAATAAATATCAACTGGGGGGGCAAAATATTGTAATGTTAGCAAATGCTGCTAAAAAAGATTTTAATGAGGAAGGTTCTTCTTCCGAAGGTCAGGTTGTAGCGCATTTTTTAAATCTGGAGCAAGAGCATACCAGTAGTAATGAATTAATACAGAAGGAATCTTTTGATAATAAGATTCATGAAGTATATGAATCACAATATAAGGTATATCTACTTTTTGTTTTTCATTCCCAACAATACAGTCAGTCCTTGATGTTTCTGTCCGAAGTAGTTAATTACTATCAGGGGAAAAGATATTTAGAGCGTAGTAAGGACGGAACGAATGTGACCATTACTGATACAACAATTGCTTCTAATCCAGATTTTAAGGTAGAAATGATCTACCATAATATTAACCTAGAGGATTCTAATAATATGTGGTCTAATATAGGGAATAAGCAACAACCTTTTGCAATATATAAGTTACAGGTGATAGGATTTAGTCCAGCTGCAGATCATGCATATATAAGTGATCGAATTGAGTCGATTGATTCACAGAACCATGTAAATACCATTATTAATTGAAACTTATAAAAGCTAGAAAATTATGACAATTAGCTATCCTAATACACCTGGTGTAAAAATCAAGGAAGTATCAACATTACCTCCTAGTATAGTACAAGTATCAACTTCAATCCCTGCGTTTTTTGGTTATACTGAAAAAGGAGAGATCAATACAGGTATACGTATTAATTCTCTTAAAGAATATGAGGATCATTTTGGAGGAGCCTATCAATACAAAATAGAAATAACCGAATCTATGACCAATCCTCCTTCTGGACTTGGCACTTTTTTCTTCTATGAAGCTCTTAGAGCATATTTTATGAATGGAGGTGGTTCCTGTTATATTATTTCTCTAGGGCATTTTTCTGGCTCATCACCTATTACTGAAGCTTCATTAGGTGATTTTATAGGTAATAATCAATTAGGTGGAATTTATGAATTAGAGAAATTAGATGAACCTACTTTAGTTGTATGTCCAGAAGCGGTACAATTAAATATAGATGAATACGGAACTTTGGCCAAAACGATATTATCTATTTGTGCTAATATGAAAGATCGTTTTGCATTATTAGATGCTCCTAAAGAAGCAAATTTACTGGATAATAATAGCTCAAAAGGATTAGCAGCATATCGAACATCTTTAGGAACTACTAATTTATCATACGGAGCATCCTATTTTCCAAATGTTGAAACCATCATGACTTATACATTTGATGATGATAGTACATATGCAGGAACATCGATTAGTGCTTTAAAGGATACAGGAAGTGAAAATTATCTGGAAGCATCAAAATTGATGAAGTCATGGCCAGTGATACTACCTTCTTCTGTTTTTATGGCTGGTATTTGTGCAAATGTAGATCAAAATAAAGGTGTTTGGAACGCTCCTGCAAATATTTCATTAATTGGAGCAATAAAACCGGTAGCAGGAATTACCTCGGGACAGCAGGAAAAGTTGAATGTAGATGCAGATGGAGGAAAATCTATTAACGCTATCCGAAGTTTTTCTGGTAAAGGAACTATGGTTTGGGGAGCAAGAACATTAGCAGGAAATAATAACGAATGGCGTTATATTTCTGTTCGTAGATTTTTCATTACAGTTGAAGAATCGATAGGTAAAGCTTGTGATCAGTTCGTATTTGCTCCTAATGATGCAAATACGTGGGTTACACTTTCTTCAATGATATCTTCTTATTTACAAGGATTATGGAGAAGTGGTGCGTTGATGGGCGCAGTACCGGAAGAAGCTTTCTTTGTAAATATCGGATTGGGAAAAACAATGAGCAAACAAGATATTCTTGAAGGGATCATGCGTGTAGAAGTAGGATTAGCAACCGTAAGACCTGCTGAGTTTATCATCCTTTCTTTTACTCATAAAGTAGGTAAGTAATCACCATATAATTCTTAGTAGAATGAATACACCCGGTGTTTACATAAAAGAATTGAATTCTCTTGCCAACACAATCGCAGGAGCATCTACAGCCATACCGATTTTTATCGGATTTACCGAAAAAACTAATAAAACCAGAGCAAGACTTGTATCCATGCTTGAGTTTAAAGAAATCTTTGGAGAAGTGTATATTCCTGAATTCAAATTTGACATGAATGACAAAGATGAAATACTTGATATACTTCCTTCTAAACGATTTTTTTTATCTGATTGTATACAACTTTATTTTAAGAATGGAGGAGGTCCCTGTTATGTTATCAGTGCAGGAAACTATGAAACATTAAATATACAGGAAGCACTACAATTAGCAATAAATCAAATTCTTCTGGATGATGTAAATGAAGCTAATTTGATCTGTGTTCCAGACTTGCATGTTCAGAAAACTATTGACAATAAAAGAGTTTCGGTCTTAAGCCTTTCGCAATTTGGAACTTTGTTAAGCGATATTCTTAATAAATGTGGAGAAGATAAAAATAAGTTTTTGATTCATGATGTGCTAACTGTAAATCGTAACCCTAAAAAGGATGCAGATACTACAAGAAAGGTAATAAACCCAAGCATTGATAATTTAAAATATGGAGCTTGTTATTACCCATGGATCTCCTCTGGCACATCTCAAGAAATAATTTTTGAAGAACTCGATCTGGGGATTTTGAAAGGAGTATATACAAAAGAACAAATTAATCTTGAAAATCAGATAAAGAGACTATCCAAAGAATTAAAAGAACCATGGTCTACTTATTTCCCAATAGGATCGGATACACCATTACTTACAAATATCCAAAGAAGGTTTAAAGAGAAAAGTGAAGACTTTGTAAACTCTGGAAAAAACACTAAACAAAAATTCACCAATGTTTTTAAATATCTATATGAGCTTATCAATGGATTATATCTATTAGAAAAGAGTTCAGAAATAATTGCTTTACAGCAATGGGTGAAACAAGTGAAAAGTAATGATTTATTTGTTAAGGAGATTGAAAAACTACTTAGTTTTAAAGGGATATGTGATGCTTATAAAAACGGAGACCTTACTTTGGTAGATAAAACTACAACCTTAATTGATGATGAAGCACGCTCTTGGTATTCACTCAATCCCAAAAATAGTACAACGGTAGAATCGATTGAAGAAGATGATCAGTTGTCAGAGTATGTTATAGATTTTTCTGATGATGGTGGCATTAAAGATAAACGATTACAAATACTACAAGATTTGAAATCTGGAAAGTTTGTGAATTTAGAGATTATTTTTTCTGGAATTGCAACTATATATGAAAGTGGATCTTTTTCATTAAATCAGGCAAAGAAAAAAATAGTAGCAGAACATCCAGCGTATAAATCAGCAAAAAAAGCTGTAAAGCATTATATGCAACAACAACCCTCTGTAGGAGCTGTTATGGGATTATATGCTCAGAATGACCGAACAAAAGGAGTATGGTCTTCTCCGGCAAACTTAAGTTTACAAGGAGTGAAGGGTCCTGTCACAGTTATAACACGTAGTCAACAAGATGCATTAAATGTAGATCCTACTACAGGAAAATCAATTAATGTGATTCGTAATTTCACAGGTAGAGGAACTTTACTATGGGGAGCACGTACTCTTGCTGGTAATTCTAATGAATGGAGATATATATCAGTAAGGCGTTTTTTCAATTTTGCAGAAAAATCTATCGAACAAGCGATTACTCCACTATTGTTTTCTGCAAATAATGCCCAAACCTGGGTACGGGTTAAAGCAATGATTACCAGTTTTTTGATCCAGCAATGGCAAGAAGGGGCATTGGTCGGACAATCCCAAGAAGAAGCATTTACAGTATCTATTGGTTTGGGCGAAACAATGTCTGAGCAAGACGTTATTGCAGGTAAAATGATTGTAAGTATCGGAATGGCAGTGGTGAGGCCAGCAGAATTTATCACCATTCAATTTAGTCATTATTTAAAATCATAAAAATTTTCTTTCAATTATGAGTAATTATGTATTGTCAACTTTTCGTTTTCGTGTAGATTGGGAAGGTACAAAAATAGGTTTTCAAGAAGTTAGTGGTTTCAGTTTTGAGCATGATGTTATCTCTTATGAACATGGTGCGATGGCAGAAAGTGTGCCTATGAAAAGTCCAGGTAAACCTAAATATGGAGAAATCACATTAAAAAGTGGGATGTTTGCTAATGATGAAGATTCGATGAACTGGTTTAATGCCATAAAAACAGATGATGAAGCTCGTCGTAATATTACTATTACAATGCTTAATGCAAAATTGGAACCCGTTATCGTTTGGGAAGTGCGAAAAGCATGGGTCAAAAAACTGGATCCAGCATCATTAAAAGCTGGATCGAGTGAAGCTGCGATAGAAACAATGACGCTCTGCAATGAAGGTTATACACAAAAAATGGTATAATAGTGTCAAGTATATTTCCACATAAAAGCTATCGATTTAAAGTTTCTTTTTTGTTTGGTAATATTGAGGTAGAGGGATATTTTCAGTCCATTGATGGTTTAAAAGGAGGATATTCCACAAACCCGTATGCCGAGGGTGGAGTTGCTGCCTTTTCTCATCAACTTACCAACAGGTCTTCTTTTGGCCCCCTTACCTTAAAAAGGGGGTTAACAAAAGACCGAGCCCTATTTACATGGTGTGAAGCTACGTTTCAAACAATGACAACAGTACCTGCAAATATTCTGATATCACTGTTAGATGAAAATAAGCAGCCTATCGATAATTGGTTAATTGTTCACGCGATTCCATTCAATTGGGATGTGAGCAGTTTTGATGCAACTCAATCAAAAATAGCTTTTGAAACTATAAAACTAAACTATCAATATTTTACAAGAATATAACAATGCCTATAGAAATTAAAGAGCTACATGTGAGAGTACATACAGATAGCACATCAATACATTCTAGTTCAGATTATTCTCCTCAAGGGAAAGAATCTAATTATTTGGATCAAATGTCCCATAAAGATGTTGAAGAAATGATAAGTAAGCAATTTAAAAACAAGAAAGAACGGTAAGGTAAAAAATCATGAATAGGAGCTATCGACAGCACATGCTGATTAAGGAAGTATTGGATACCTCCCCAGAATCAAAGTGGAAAACCCATACTGTACTAGTAAACCCTGCTAGTTACAGTATTGATTATTCTAATGGTTATAAAGATTTGTATGTTCCTGGTGCTACATCACCTAGCCATCATTTTTCCAATATTACACCTTCAGTTTTAAAGATCCAGTTACTTTTTGATAGCACAGGATCTTTAGGGGTAACAACACTAAATCCTGTAAAAGGGATTATGGCACAGATTAATGATTTTTTGGATATAGTGTATCGACCTGATAAAGAAAAGAAACGCCCTAGAAGATTACAATTAATTTGGGGGCCTATGTTATTTGAAGGGGTAGCATCATCTATTAATATTGAATATACACATTTTGATAGATTTGGATCTCCGATTAGAGCAAAAGCCAAATGTAAATTTATGGAACAAAATAAAAGTAAAAACACAAAAGAGCGGATCTCACAGGAAAAGAAGTCTACAGGAGTATCATCTAAAAATGAAAAGCATTTTGTACATACCCTTTCTCAGAATGGGAGGGGCTATGATGAAGAATTAAAAAAAATACCCTACGATCAATTACCTAATTCCCTAAGAGGCAATATATCAAGTGTATTTAGTGAAAATGATGTAACCTGAAACCAATAGACGCAATAGAAAAAAGCATGATAGTTGAAATATTCATAGACGGGAAAACCGAAATATCTCAAGATAATTCTTGGAGTTTGATGAATTTAACTGTAGATAGAGCGGTTGAGGTCATACCGAAAGCATATCTGGAATTTGTTAATGAGGAAATCTTTAATGAAGATATGTATGATAATGATTTGTTACACTTAGGCAGTACTATTGAAGTCAAGGCAGGTTATGATAATACTACCTCCATTTTTAAAGGAGTAATTACCCATTTACGTAGCAAAAATAAGCAAAACACCTTTTTTCTTGAAGTAGAGTGCAGGGATATTGCATATAGAATGAGCTTAGGTAAAAAATTGAGATTTTATCATAACGATCTTTCATCAAATGAAGAAACCGTACCTACAATGACTGATGATCAGTTGTTCCAAAGATTAGGAAAAATTTATGAAATCCCCATCAAGATAGAAGCACTAAATAATGACGAATATCAAGATGTGGTTCATGAAAATTTACCACAATATAGTACTACTGATTGGGATTTTTTAGTAATCAGAGCACAAGCTACAGGAAGATTAGTCTCTTGTGAGAATGGAACAATACGTTTGGTCGTCCCACAACCGGACGAAGCAAATGAAGTAGAAACTTTAAGTTTTGGAGGTAAAAGACCCAATGTTATAGAGTTTAATACAGAAATGGACGGGAGGTTACATGCTAATAAAATAGCAATAACATCATGGGATATAGACGAACAAAAGGCTCAGATAGAACAAGATAAAACCATAGTTTGGGAGAGACAAAAAAATAACACTGTTACTGAGATAGCTGATAAAACAGGTGTCACAACAAGTAATTATTATCATGCGGGTGATTTGTTAAAATCAGAATCGAAAACGTTTGGATATGCAACCATGCAACGTAATACATTATCCAAAATACGGGGGACTTTTACAATTTTTGGTACTAATTCCATATCACCAGGAGATTGGGTTAAAATTGAAGGATTGGGAAAAAACTGGAATGGATTATTTTTTGTAGGAGGAGTTCGACATTTTATAAAAGAAGAATGGTTTACAACAGTTCAGATAGGTATTGATCCCGAATCACATTTAGAAAGATATCCTATCCAAGGGCAATCTACCATGGATCTCATGCCTCCGATTTGTGGACTCGTATATGGAAAAGTAGTGGGATATGCAAAAAGTACAGGAGGATATGAAATGATTGAAGTGGCAATATTTTCTCCTGATAAAGAATCTTCTGATGATACTTTCAACACTCTTTTTGCCAGAATATCTACAATTTTTGCGGGAGCTACAGGAAGTACTGTTTTTAGACCAGATATTAACGATGAGGTAGTATTAGGGTTCATTGGTAATGACCCTAGGTTTCCTGTTGTTCTAGGCTCTTTGCATAATACTAAAACGCTACCAGAATGGCCGCTAGAAAAAGGGGCTAATGATCAGGAAGAGCAATTTAAAAAAGGGTTACACATTAAGAAAAAAGAAAAAAAAGAAGAGTCCTGGAATTTGTTATTTGATGATAGGGAAGAAAAAATGGAAATCTCATCTACCAACAAGTTTATGATTCAATTAGATGATAAAAATGATAAACTAACAATAAGTAGCACTAAACAAAATAATATGATCATTATGGACAATAACGGAATTACGCTTAAATCTGATAAGGGGATTCGGTTAGAAAAATCCAATGGTACTACAATTAATCTAGATAAAGACTTTGTTTTAAATGCCGATAAAGGTAATGTAATTATCAAAGGTAAAGAAATAGCACATAAGGCAAAGACAAGTGCCAAAACAGATGCAACAACTATTAAATTTAACTAATGTAATCATGGCAAAACCCATACTAACTGTTCAAGATTTTTACACAAACCCACAAATGCAGGGTGGAATATCACCAGCAATAGCAGTAGGTTCTACAAGTATGTTTATAGACAAAAAACCTGTATTAACAGCCAATGATAGTATTGTTCCCATACCAGATCAAGCATTAGCCTTACCTAATGGAGTATTTCATCATGGAAACCCGGTCATAGTGTTGAACGATGCCACTAAAAACGGAGGAACATTCCCAGCCCCTAATCGATTATCAACTGTAGCACTATAATATATGAGTATTTCGAACAGTATTGAAAAAAGGTGGTCATTTCCACCAAAATTTGATAATAGATCTGGGCAAATCGAATTGGTTGGAGATATAGATGCAATCGCCCAGAATCTAGAAATAATTGTTAATACCCGTTTAGGAGAACGCGTATTACGATCTCAATTTGGTTCACGTACCCATGAACTTCTATTCGAATCTATAACCGAGAACATGAAGACATATATGACACAAAGTCTTAAAGAATCTATCGAACTAAACGAACCAAGAATCGATATTACTGATATGCGTATAGATCAACCAGATGTAACTATTGGTAAACTATCCATTCATATAGTGTTTGAGGTAATAGCTACCAAAGAATCTCAAAACCTTGTTTTACCCTATTATTTACCGAATATTTCATTATGAGTAAGCAACAATCTACGAGATTACAAATATTACAACAAGGAGGAACACATCAGTTTCAAAGATTATCTCAGGCACTTGAAGAAGACTTTGTGAAGATAGAAAATCGACATTCTAATGAATTGTTATCCTATGCAATTCGATTTGCATCACATATTCAATACTATAATATTAATAATATTCCTGATGGAGATTGGGCCGTATTTTTTGATGCACCGGATAATAAACCTCAAAAAACATTATTTATTGGTTTTCTGAGATTGTTAGAATTGTTAAAAGAATTCTCTAATGGTTTAACAAAAAGACACTTAGAGTATTATTATAAGGAAGTATTACAAATGGTAGAAAAAGAAGCACATCCGGCAAAAGTTCATGTGTTTTTTGAATGTGCAAATACCTTAAAAGAAAAATATCTTTCTAAGGATACCTTATTAGAAGCTGGAACTTCTGCAACCGGAGAAAAAATTTTATTCCGATTAGCAGAAGAAATTCTGGTCAATAAAGCTCGTATTGCTGCTACCAAATCACAATTTATAGAATCTTCCGATTTGGGTAATAGAATGTTTGTATTACAAGATTCCAAACAACCTAAAAATGCAAAAGGACCTGCCCCTTACTGGAATCTATTCGGAGAATCTCAAACTCATTCAAAAATACAAGAAAATAACATTCCCGTTTTTAAACCCGACAATGAAAGAACAATGAACGAAGCTCAAGTTGGTTTTGCAATTTGTTCCTCTTTGTTAGAACTGAATGAAGGTCATCGTACTATTATGGTAAAGTTACTAATAGATAAAACGACACTTACCAAAGAACCATTACATACGTATTTTGATTTTTATATAAGTGGGGTAAAAGGATGGATAAAAATTCAAAATGTAAAAACATCAAGAACAGGTGCCAAAGAGTTAACCAACAGTGTTAATCCTAAAGAAATACAACAAAGAGATTACCAACAAGTACTGCTGTGTTTAGAATTAGCTCCAACAGAAGACCCAATAATACAGTATCATCAAAAAATACATGAAGGTCACTTTAAAACGTCGCATCCGGTATTAAAAATGATATTAAAACACCCAAATGATAAGCAACTCAGTACTGATTTTGTGTATGGCTACGAAGTGTTAAAAAATATTCGATTACGAAGAGTAGGGTTGCAAGTAAAAGTTTTGGGGGTAAAAAAATTATGGATTCAGAATGACCAGGGTACAGTAGATGCATCCAAACCTTTTTTTCCATTTGGTTTAAAACCTGTCATAGGAAGTCATTGTACCATAGGACATCCGAATGTCTTTAGGCAACCATTATCCAGTATATCTTTTAAACTTAAATGGAAAGATACCCCAGAAAACTTTGCTACGTATTATAAACAATATACAGGAGCAGATGAACTAATACAAAACAGTGCTTTTACAACATGTATATCCTTATTAGAAAACTATCAATGGAATCAAATATCTTCTAAGTTGGATCCTCCTTCAATTTTTAATAAAAACGATGCTACCAAAGAGGTTACCATAGTCATAAAAGACTCCGAGATACTCGAAGGAATAAAAAGGAAGGAAGATATTTTGGAAGGTACAGAGTGGGATTTTAATACCCCACACAGCTATCTACGATTTACACTTAACAATCCAGATATCAAAGGACTTAAAGCTTTTGGTCATACCAACTATACAGAAGTGGCAATCAACCAGGGGCAAGGGGTAGCAATATCTCCTCCATATACGCCATTACTAGAAGAGATCAGCCTAGATTACACATCTCAATTTATAGATTTTGATTTAAAATCAGAATCCCAGTATAAAGAACAGTTTTTACATATTAATCCTTTTGGGATATCCAATATTGGGAACCATGAAACTGGCGATCCCTATTTGCTTACGCAGTATACTGCAGAAGGATATTTATACCTTGGTTTGGAGGGATTAAATTTACCTCAATCAGTAACCATACTTTTTCAAATGGAAGAAGGAACAGGAAACACTGAGGATGAGTTATTAGATACTAATATCACGTGGAGTTATTTGTCTGGATCTGCATGGGTACCCATAGAAAAGTTTAGGATTAGTAAAGATACAACAAGAGGATTAGTAAATACAGGAATAATACGCCTTGATCTTCCGGTAGGACTCTCTAAGGAACATAGGCACATGCCGTCTAATCTCTATTGGATACGTGCAGAATTGCCAGCTCATGCAGCTACAATAGACAATGTACGTAATATACATACTCAAGTAATAGAAGCTGTACAAATAGCCCCAAAAAAAGAGATGTTACCAATAGAATCGGGAAGTATCTCCAGCCTCTCTGGTAATCAAAAAGGGATTACAAAAGTGAAACAATTATATCCTTCCTTTGGAGGGAAAAATGCTGAAGAAAATCAATCTTTTTATAGTAGGGTAAGCGAACGTATCAGACATAAAGATCGGGCAATAACCATTTGGGATTATGAACGATTGATTTTGGGAGAGTTTCCCGATATCTACAAAGTTAAATGTTTGATTAATACAAATGAGTATGGTAATTATGCATCTGGAAACACGCTACTTGCTGTAATTCCGAATATCAGAAATCACGGATTAGGAAATGTTTTTGAGCCAAAAGCTAGTGCAAACCGAAGAACAAAAATCAAAGAGTTTTTAAGCAAACGAACCAGCCCATTTGTAAAACTACATATAACTAACCCTACCTATGAACCCATAAGTCTACATTTCAAAGTAGGTTTTCATAAAGGTAAGGACGAAGGGTTTTATGGAAGGAAATTATATGAAGAAATTCAACAGTTTTTATCACCCTGGGCATTCGAAACAGGACACGATCTCCCATTTGGAGGAAAAACATATAAATCCACCCTTCTTAAATTTATTGAGAATATAGAATATGTAGATTTTGTAAATGATTTTAGCTTGTATCATAAGTACAAGAGTGACAATCTGGTAAACAGACTGGTAAACGAATTAACAAGCCCATTAGATCCATACGAAACAATACCCGTTGTTTATGAATTGAAAACGAAAACAACCATTATTACCCGTCTTAAAATCAGATTCTATAAAGGGTTAAACATAGCTAAAGATGGCAAACCCATTAGATATCAATTGATAGATGAGCTTCAGCTTATTCTTAAAAATGCAGAAGAAAGAGGAAAAAGAATTACAAAAAATATGCTTCTAAGGGTACTAAAAAGCATGCACTATATAGATAAAATTGTAGACATAGACTTTTACTTTATAAAAGATGATTGGGTAATCGAGGATACTGATGTTGTACATGCTAAAACAGCAAAGAGCATTTTAGTTTCTTCAGACAATCATAGTATAGAGGTTTATAAATCTGGAGATTATAAATGTGAAGGTAATTTAATTATTGGTATTGGTCAAATGGTCATACAGGTAGATTTTATAACAGATTAATTTTTTGTGATGAGTAGTAATACTAAAGAAAACAGAAAACAATTAAAAACTTTTTTCGAAGCAGGAGATCGTCCTACAGAAGCACAGTTTTCTAAGTTGATTAACTCGGTGGTCGTGCAACAATCTGATAAGTTATTTATCAATAATCAGCATGAAATCGGAATTGGACAAGCCCCTGAAGATAGTAAAAGGCTCACCATAAACGGCATAGTGAAAATAAATAATGGAAGCTTAATTACCAATGAAGGAGGGATTAAATTGAAAGGAAATGGAAATACCATTGATTTACAACCAGGAGGTATTAGTTATTTGAATTCCGATAAAATAGGAATTGGCGTTGAAAACCCTCAAAAAAAACTACATATCCGTGTATATAACGAACCAGAAAGATCAGGTGCTGCTCCATTTATGATAGAAAATAGTGAACCAAACAACAAATGGGTTGGGATGCTATGGAGAAGAGAAGGAAAAAGAGATTGGGGGGTATATTCTGAAGATGGAGATTTTAGCATTTGGCAGTCGGATGCTTACAATTCGCCATCAGGAACTTATCCATTGATCATAAAGGAAAATGGAAATATAGGTATCGGAACAACAGAACCTCGTGAAACATTAGACGTTAAGGGGAAACTTCGTGTTTCTGACAACAATCTTGTGGAAGGTGCAACCATGTACTATCAACAGGCTGATCATATTAAAACAAAATATATAGATCGATGGCCCGATAAACACGAACGTGCAGTAATATTTAAACCAGAAGCCTATCAGGATGTTCATGGTGCTGGTGGAGCTGGTTTTCAATTCTGGACTCAAGGAATAGTAAGGGGAGAATCAGAAAATTATACTAGTGGACATAAACAGGCAATGGTCATTAGAAAAGATGGGAAGATAGGTATAGGTATTGCCAATCCATCGGCTAAGTTCCACGTTGTAGGAGGGACTACGAGACTTGAGACATATAACACAACAAGCAATGCGTTGATTATTGGAGGGCTCTATCATAGCGGTAACAACCCTGCAACCAAAGTTTCTTTTGGAGGAGATGGCACTAGATACGGTGCAATGTGGTGGGTACCTGGTTTATCCAAGTTTCATTTTGTACATTCTGTGAATGATTGGTTTGGAGGAAATGGACCGGAAAGTAATACACCTGCAGGGTATTCTACTCTTGTAGCTTATACAGAAGAGCCATCTGATAGAAGACTTAAAAAAAATATTAAATCGCTTCCCTTATTACAATCAGAAAAACTAAATAAAGTACAAGGCATAGAATATCAGCTAATTAATGAGGAGCAAACCAAAATTGGTTTTATCGCTCAGGATTTGATGAAAGTTTATCCCGAATTGGTAAGTAAAGGGTTGGATGGCTATCATACGGTAAACTATACTGGTCTCATTCCAGTGCTGGTAGAAGCTTTTAAAGAATTGCAATTAGAAATTAACAAATTGAAAAATAATAATAAGAAAACGAACCTATCATGAAAATTGAAGTAACTACAGAACAATTAAATCAGATCCTTAATGCACTAGCACAACAACCTTTTATTCAGGTACACGAAATTATAAATGAATTACAACAACAGGCACAAGCACAGTTACATGAAAATACTGAGCCAAAAAAACTAAAAGAAAGAAAACCAGCTAAGCAGGCGGTATAATGAAGGCTAATAAATTGATGCGAAAATTGATTTCGTAAAGAATCCAGAATCTTGTTACAACAAGACATGATTAGTTTGAAAAATAAACAGGAAGAATACAACGGCCAATAGCATCTAGAGTATAAAATTAAGATAAGATGAGTTCAAACAAAGAAAATAGAAAAAAATTAAAAACTTTTTTCGAAGCAGGAGATCGCCCTACAGAAGCCCAGTTCTCTAAGTTGATTAACTCTGTGGTCGTGCAACAATCTGATAAGTTATTTATCAATAATCAACACGAAATCGGACTTGGGCAAGACCCCGAAAATGGAAAGCGATTGACTATTCTTGGAGAGGTAAAAATAAATAACGGGGGTTTGGTAACTAATGGAGGAGGGATCAAGTTAATCGAGAACGGAAATGGGATCAATCTGCAACCAGATGGAGTTAGTTACTTTAGTTCTGATAAGATTGGGATTGGAGTCGAGGATCCAAATAAGAAACTACATATTCGTACCGGCAATGAACCCGAAAGAGCAGGTGCTACTCCATTTATGATAGAAAATAGTGAACCAAACAACGAATGGGTTGGGATGCTATGGAGAAGAGAAGGAAAAAGAGATTGGGGAGTATATTCTGAAGATGGAGATTTTAGCATTTGGCAATCCGACACGTATAATTCACCGTCAGGAAGTTACCCGTTTGTTATAAAAGAGAATGGTAACATTGGTATAGGAACTACAGATCCGGATGCCCAACTATGTGTCCATACTTCATCAGGAAAAAGGAGCATCATGCTAGAAGGGGGAACTCCTGTTAATCATGATACTTTAGTCAATATTTGGAATCTACCTCCAACTGATGGAACAAGTGATGGAACTATAAATTTTATAACAAGTGATTGGAATAATTCTAATGGTTTAGGTTTGATTAAATCAGCTTACGTTGCATCTCCTGTAGTCTGGATGTATGAATTTGAAGGTAGAAATGCCTTTACTGTAGCTAGAAAAAGACATAGAAGCTCTGGTCAGGATGCTTCTAAGATAGGTGATGATCTAATACCATTATTTCAGATAAGAGAAAATGGGAACGTAGGTATAGGCACTGTTCAACCACAACAAGAACTACATATTCAAAAAGACACAAATGACTCTTATTTGTTACTTGAAAATACAAATCAGAACCCTTATTATGTAGGTATGCAGTTTAAAACTAATAATCAGGTTTGGGGGCTTTTTTCTGATAGAAATATCGTAGATCAAGGGTTTGGAATTTATCAAAATCCTAATGGAACAGGAAATATTTCAGGAGGGTATCATTTAGTAGTTTCAGGAAAAGGTAATGTAGGTATAGGTACAACCAATCCAAAAGATATGTTATCCTTGGGTGCGAATCAGTTAAATTTTAACCCTTACATTGATTTCGGAAACTACACACGTACGGCGTTGATAAAAACATTAGGGGGATTAGTAATAAATATTGATTCTAATAACAACGATGAAAACTCTCATTTTGCAATTACGAAAGATGATGGAGCTCAAGAATTATTTAAGATTACTGATAATGGTAACATTGCCATAGGAGAAACAACGATAGATAATTATAAACTAACAATATCAGGATCTTTAAATGTTGGAGGTGAAGGTGATGCAGAGATAAAGGTAAGACATATTAAGGGTAAAAGTTTTACATCTTCAGACTATGATCCTCTTTATCTTAACTATGGGACAGGATACCCTGTATACATTGGCTATGGAGGTACAAGTAGTTCTCTTGAGGTTAATGGTAAGGTATACTCACAGGGTAGTGAGTTAACTTCTGACAAACGTTTTAAAAAAAACATAGATACTTTATCAGGTACATTAGTCCAAAAATTAACAGAGATAAGAGGGGTGTCATACGAGTTTGATGGAGATAACTTTCAGGACAGAGGTTTTGATAAAGGTATACAACTTGGCGTTATCGCTCAGGAAGTAAAAGAAATTTTTCCACAATTAGTCACCCTTGGTAATGATGGATTTTATACGGTTAACTACAACGGTTTCATTCCTCTGGTCATAGAGGCCATTAAAAAACTGCAATTAGAAATTAACAAATTGAAAAATAATAATAAGAAAACGAACCTATCATGAACATTGAAGTAACTACAGAACAATTAAATCAGATCCTTAATGCACTAGCACAACAACCTTTTATTCAGGTACACGAAATTATAAATGAATTACAACAACAGGCACAAGCACAGTTACATGAAAATACTGAGCCAAAAAAACTAAAAGAAAGAAAACCAGCTAAGCAGGCGGTATAATGAAGGCTAATAAATTGATGCGAAAATTGATTTCGTAAAGAATCCGGAATCTTGTTACAACAAGACATGATTAGTTTGAAAAATAAACAGGAAGAATACAACGGCCAATAGCATCTAGAGTGTAAAATTAAGATAAGATGAGTTCAAACAAAGAAAACAGAAAACAATTAAAAACTTTTTTCGAAGCAGGAGATCGCCCTACAGAAGCCCAGTTTTCCAAGTTGATTAACTCTGTGGTCGTGCAACAATCTGATAAGTTATTTATCAATAATCAACACGAAATCGGACTTGGGCAAGACCCCGAAAACGGAAAGCGATTGACTATTCTTGGAGAGGTAAAAATAAATAACGGGGGTTTGGTGGCTAATGGAGGAGGGATCAAGTTAATAGAAAATGGAAATAGTATTAATTTACAACCAGGAGGGATTAGTTATTTGAATTCTGATAAAATAGGAATTGGCGTTGAAAACCCTCAAAAAAAACTACATATCCGTGTATACAATGAACCAGAAAGATCAGGGGCCACTCCTTTAATGATAGAAAATAGTGAACCAAACAATGAATGGGTTGGGATGCTATGGAGAAGAGAAGGAAAAAGAGATTGGGGAGTATATTCTGAAGATGGAGATTTTAGCATTTGGCAATCCGACACGTATAATTCACCGTCAGGAAGTTACCCGTTTGTTATAAAAGAGAATGGTAACATTGGTATAGGAACTACAGATCCGGATGCCCAACTATGTATTCATACATCTCCAAGTGAAAGGAGTATCATGTTAAGAGGAGGAAATCTTATTAAGAATAACATTTTGGTAAATACTTTTAACCTGCCTCCTACCGATGAGCTAAGTGACGGAGCCATAAATGTTATAACCAATGATTGGAATACCTCCAACGGATTAGGTTTAATCCGATCTGCCAATGTAGCTTCTCCTATAGTTTGGATGTACGAATTTGGAGGTAGAAATGCCTTTACAGTGGCAAGAAAGAAGTATAGAGGTTCTGGTCAGGATGCTTCTAATATAGGTGATGATCTAACACCATTATTTCAGGTAAGAGAAAATGGGAACGTAGGTATAGGTACAACAAACCCCAGGGCTAAGTTAGAGCTAAGTTTCCAAAAGCAAAATTTACATTACAATGCATTATTTTTTGAGGATAGAGGATATCATAGCAATTCAGGAGCTACAAATATAGCAATTAAAGTACCCTATGCATATTGGGATGGGGTAAGTTATAACGAAGAAAGAGGCTATTTAGATTTGATAAAAACGGTAGGAGGCAATACCATATTGGCTACACGAAATACGGACAATGCTTTACTTGGAAAGGTTGGCATAGGTACTGTTCAACCACAAAAAGAACTGGATGTTAATGGAGGAATAATAGCAAACAGCCTTGAAGTAAAAAAATCATTGGTAGTTAAACATAGAGAAGGAAGTGGAGAAGGCTGGAACATCCAATCATTTGGATATGATTCAACCCCTCTTTATTTTAGTCATCACTATAGCGGTGGGAGTGCTACATTTATGATATTACATCCGGATAGTAGAAATAATAACTCATATCTAACATTATATGGCAAAATCATAGTTAAAAATCAGGGATCTGTAATACCAGATTATGTATTCGAAGAGAACTATCCCCTAATGCCATTATCCAAAGTAAAAAAACATATAAAAAAGTACAAACATCTCCCAGAAATACCTTCTGCTAAAGAAGTAGAACGTAAAGGAGTGGATATGTTGGATACGGTACTGCTACTCTTAAAAAAAGTAGAAGAACTTACCCTGTATGCAATTGATCAGGAAGAACGAATCTCAGCACTCGAAAAATAATTCATCATATAAATTAAAACGAATTCTTCTTAAGACGATATATGGAAAATAGTACATCTACTTTATCAAAAATGACTTGGCATCATATGTTAAATGCCGAAGAACTTATTTCTCTGTTAAAAGAGCATATTAAAGAGTTATCAGGTGATACGTGGACAGATCATAATTTGGGTGATCCGGGGATAACCATCGCAGAAGTACTTTGTTTGGCTATCGCAGATCTGAGTTATCGCACTGGTTTTGATATCAAAGACATACTGGCATCTTATACAGGAGATAAAACTACATCGATGGATCTGGCACCTGCAGATGTAGTATTGCCTAATCATCCGGTTACCTTATTGGATATACGAAAAGTACTCGTAGATATTCCTCATCCAGATAGTATAAATACCTATAAATCGAGGTTGTTATTACGCAATGCATGGCCTGCTATTGCCAATCAGTCAGAGAAAAATATCTATTATCATCCACACGCTACTGTAAAACCATTAGGAACCCTTTCTGTAAAAGCAATATTAGAGAACCAGCAGGCAGGAAATTATCTCGAATCAGAAAAAATTAATCTGCAGGGATTGTATGAAATTCAAATCGAATTCGAATACGATGAGCATCAGTCAACGTATTTTTTAAAAGATCTTAATCAAAACTATTTTGAGGGAAAAACTGCAGCAATTGGCAATGGTATAGACTACGAATTTTCTGTGCTTTTTCCATACTGGGATGAGGTAAACTGGAGGTTTAAAGATATCGATTTAGAGCAGTCTAAGGTTCAATTTCTTGATTTAGAAAAAGAGAAAGCATCAGCATATTTTATAGCCATTGATAAAGCTAATTATGATGAGTTCTTTTTTGAGTATTATGCAGAATTTACCATCGATAATATACCACTTACTGCTTCTGTAAAATTAAAAGACCCTTTACAGATTCCTATAAAAATAGGTGAGCAAACAGAAGTCTTATTTACCATTCAATGGGTTGACTGGCATGAACTGGCAAATCAATCGAATCGTAATTATGAAGCGGCTATCCGAGAGATTAATGTTATTGATGTAAGTGGTAATATCAGTTTAGACATCTCTAAGAAGGTCTTTGATATCCAGATCGGAATAATTCTCGAAGGAGCTGAAGAAGCATTTTCTATTTTAGCAAGGGCTATTTGTAATGCTGATAATGCACTTCCTTCATTGATCGTCTTGCAAAATGAACTAAGGAACGTTTTCGGACCTTACAAAAAAACGAATAGCAAATCAACCTCCTTTCCTATTGCTTTTGAGTATCAAATTCAGTTAGAAAACCAAATATACCAAAGCCTATCGAAAGCAAATGGAACAGTTTTTAAAGAATATCAACAGAAGATAAAAAGGGTTTATGAATTGATTTATGAAACCAATGGTGTATGGAATTATATACATCGATACCGAAATCTGGGAGAAGATATTTTAAAAATAATGTCTTCCCGTATTCAGGAAATAGCCCTATTTGGCGATATTATTATTAAACCCGGTTATAATGCAAATGAGGTACTGGCAGAAGCCTATTTTCAAGTAGCAGAATTTTTGAATCCTTCTATCAAATTTCACACCTTAAACGAAATGAAAGAAAAAGGATTAGAGATCGACAAGATATTTAATGGTCCCTTGCTTACACATGGATTTATTGATGATCAGAGTTTCGAAACCAATAGAAACAAAGCAGTAGTGTATACCTCTGATCTGATACGATTAATTATGAATGTAGAAGGAGTCGAAGCAATTATTGATTTTTCGATTTCCAGTTATATAGATAATCGACTCATTGGTCGTAATGTTGTAGATTGTCTGGATTTAACCTATGCAGAAACATATAAACCCCGTTTTAGCCTTACGAAATCTAAACTTAACGTTTCTCAAAATGCAGTAACACCAGCTCTGTCATTTGATACATTACAAAAGTATTATGAAATAAAACATGCCGCAGCCAAAACAAATCAAATTCCGCAATCTCCTTATTATGATCTTACACCTCCTGCAGGCATTGATAGAAAAATAGATAAGTATTATTCAGTACAACATGATTTTCCAGAAATATATGGTATAGGGACTTATGGATTGGCTGATGATGTAACCGATGAAAGGAAAGCATTGGCAAAACAACTAAAAGCCTTCCTTTTACCGTTTGAACAACTTTTGGCTAATTACCTGAAACAGATAACTAGTTTACCCGAACTCTTTTCTTTTAGTAATCGTATTGATCGTACCTATCATCATCAACCACTCTATGAAGTGCCAGATATAGCTCCTCTTCTCAAACCCTTCTTAACCAGTGGAGAAACATGGGATCGGTTCAAAACCGATTTAGATAATGTTTATCAAAAATTTCTGAGAAGTGAGGAATCAGCTAATAACCAATCTATAGCACAGAATCGATTTACCTGGTTACAACGTCGTAATGAGTTTCTAGATCATTTGTTAGGAAGATTTGCAGAAACCTTTGAGGAGTATGCATTGATACAATTGAGTCAAATTCAAGAAATCCTAAAAGACCCCAGTCAGTATGAAGATTATGAAAAAAAGAGGGGCAAAATTCTTACAGAATTAATTAAAGATAAAGAGTTATTTGCTCAGGACTATCAGGCTGTGGCAACAAAACGAGCTAATGGTTTTGATTATAATGGTAAAGATAATAATGATATAAAAGGACAGGATAATAAAATTGTGTCTGGATATAAACAACGATTGTGTAGACTTTTAGGAATTAGACAAACGGGTAACCAACCTATCTTTGGAGGAAAAGATTCTTTTGATATAGATGTAGAAGGAATGCATGTTGTAGAGCATATATTGTTGCGACCCAAAACCGATGAACAAATTTTATTAGAATTTAACACCAATGCAATATCTTATGGTAACGGTCAATTAGAAAAAGACCCATATTCTTTTCATATTTCCGTAGTATTACCTAAGGATGCAGGACGGTTTAAAGATAGCCACTTTAGAGAGTATACAGAAACTATTATTTATAGAGAAACACCAGCGCATATTACCGTCAATATATGTTGGATGGATCATGAATATGGGAAACGTTTTGAAACTGCTTACCTAGAGTGGTTGCAAATACTACAAAATGTAAAACCTCATTTAATAGATGATAATTCAGAAAATTATCAACGATGGACAGAGATTCATAACCAATTGATCACAAGTTTACAGGACCCTATAGAACCCGAATTAAAAGTACTGGATGCTTATGCTAATGAATTTACTTCGATAGATGAAACTATTGCATTTTGGTTGGGGGAGGTTGATATCCATTATATAAGTGTGAGTAGAATTGGAGGGAATTATAGAATATTTTTTAAGGAAACAGATGAATGGATAGAAAAAGAAACTGTAGAAATTACTTCTAGAATACTTCCTATAACCCAGCAAGGAAAAGGATTTGCAGCGTTAAATGGGATAGGTCAGTTCCGGATTGATTATTATCCAGACGGAGTAGAAAAAAGCAAAGAAGTATTCGTATACGTAAATAAAAAAGCAACCCCAATTTTTATTTATGCCTATGACACAGATGGCAGCGAGCCACTTGTTGACGAATATAATAACCCTATCACATTTTTAGAAATCGATAGAAATCAAAATAAAGAATATGTTTTTGAAGGAAAACCTTTTGGAGGTGACTTATTCATGTATAGTGAAGAGAACGGGCAACTTAAAGAAATGGATCATTTTATTTTGACAGAAGAAAAATCAAAGATATCTTTTACAGAATTGACCATAGATACACCTGGAGAATACCTTCTTAGGTATGTCAAAGATAAACTTATTGTACAACTTGTATTAATGGTCACCAATTAGAAATGATATAAAAGAAATGAAAGGAAATGATGAAATACTGATTGGTAAACTACAGGTTGATTTTTATGCCGCTAAAATGACATTGGATGGAGCTACCCTCATTACACTTATAGAACGTATTAAAGATGAGTTAATCAGCCTATTAGGGTTTGCATTAGAAAAACTATCTGATCAATCAAAGGTGGTCGTATATGACAAAGTAGAAATTGATGTCTATGCCCAGGATCTGACCGGTTGGTTTGATATCTGTGTTCATGGTATTATAGGTGAACTTAGAAAAGAAGGATCAGAGATTTTAAAAGAAAATCCGAATTTAGATATAGCATCTTTGACATCAGAGATGAAAGAGTATAAAAATCACAATAGTACAATACAAGATTTCAATTCAGGAACTGAGCAAGAGAATGAACAAAATAGTATTGGTGACCCTCAAAATAATGAAAATCGAGTAGCAAATTTTCAGAAAGAAGATAAACAATTGAAAGAGAATTTAGAGAGTTTACTTTTGGGAAAAAGCAAAGAACCAGGCAATAATTATTTTCAGGAAATTTCTGAAAATAAAGAATGGGATGAAGCTAATATACTACAAACAAAAGTACAATTAGAGGGGCTATATACTGGTGTAGATAGGATGATGCAGGGAATAATATATTATCTTAAGAAAGGTGTGACTCCTTGGTATAGTATATCAAACGAGAATATTGATACTACAGAATGGAGAAAAGAACAATGGCAGGAAATCTCTCAACTTCTAATTATTGATACTAATGCACGTCAACGATGGATTATGTGGATAGCACCAAACATCTTTAAAAATTGGGTAAATCATCATAATACAAAATGGGATTGGGCGACTATAGTAATAAAAAAAATGACTGAGTGGATAACAGACCCGGCAATAGGTACAACGCAACACCAGGAGATTCGACGATTTTTAACTGATAGCTGTTTACAGCTACAATCACTAAACCCGTTAATCTATAAAAACCCTTTACAGGTTATTGAGCAGAAAGAGGTAAAACCAATACAACTTTTGTCAGGAACCTTACAAAACGAATTATTGCAATACTGGAAAGACAATGAATTGCCCAAAAAGCTATTTTCCAATTTTATGGATGTTTCGTCCAAAAAGATTCAAAACCTAACTGTAGATACGAAGGAAGAGTTTAAAACTCCGGACAATTCGGAAGCAATAAAAAATGAGTTAGTAACCAAAGAAGAAATATGGAAAGAAATAGCCAGACATGTAGAATCAGAGCAAGAAAACAAGTTTCCAGAAGAGATTTATACCTCTAATGCAGGTATTGTGTTGTTACATGTATTTCTTCCTTCTTTGTTTAAACAATTGGATTGGTTGGATAAAGAAGAACGCTGGGAAACAGATAAATATCGGTTACAAGCAGTGTATGTCATTCATTATTTGGCAACAGGAGATAAAGCCCCTGAAGAATCATCAATGTTTGTTGCCAAATTATTGGCAGGATGGCCTGAAGAAGAACCTTTACCAAAGATAGATACAAAACCTATCTACGATGTGTTAGCCACCCAATTGGATGAGTTGCTAGAAGCAATACACCAACACTGGAAACCCATGGATGGCTGTACCTGGGAAAGTTTACGTCACGATTTTTTGCAGCGTAAAGCAAAGGCAATACGCAAAGATGAATCTCCCTGGACCTTGATCATAGAAAAAGGGCCTTTTGATATCCTGTTACAAAAACTAAGCTGGTCTATCACCTATATCCACCACCCCTGGATAGAGAATATGTTGATTGTGGATTGGGAGGCAGCTTGATTAGATAAACTAAAAAACTAATTGCTTATGAAGGAATACGATAAAAAGTCTGAGTTAATTGATGATAAAAAACAAATTTTTAATAGTAAGAATATTGAAGAATTGATATCAAATTTTGATCAAAAGAATTTAAATTATAAAAAGAGAAAAAATAGATTAAAAGAAGGAGAAATTTACTCAATAAATAGATCAATAGTTGTACCCTTAAAAGGTCAAATGTATCCTTACACTCATGATTTTTCGCCAACAGCAGGTTATATTCCTGTGGAAAATACTTCAGGAAGGGAAAGTGTTTTGATACAAAGAGGAGCTCCAGTAATGATTCTGAAAACAAAATCAAAAAATAAGGTTGATGTTAAGTTGTTAGGAAAATATGCTTTGAATTTTACATTTGAAACAGAAATCAAAAATATTGACACCTCCCCTGCGGATTCAACTTTAAAAGTGAGATCTCAGTTTTTTGGCAACTTACTTGACGCGGCTTTGAAAAAAAACAATTATTACATTACACTACAAGTTCTATCTTTAATTTTACATTCAAAAAATAGATCGATCCCATTTGAAGGAAAGAATTGGGTGAAAAGAGATGTAACCAAATATTTAATAAGAGAAGGGAAGCTTAATGGTGCCCCTCATATTAAACGCAATCCAGAGTATTTTCAATTGGGGCATTTCGCATTTATTGGGAAAAAAAATGTAGCAGACTTAAAATATACTGAAGAGAGTGAGGGAGGGCTTCTTGTAATAGAATACCTGTCCAGGATAACGAAAGAGAATGCCAATGGTTTTAAAGAGAATATTTGGACGATCAAAAAAACCGGATTTAGGTTTTCTGACATCTTTGAAATAGCCAAAAGGCCAACTCAAAAACCAAAATCAACAAAAAGAGGATATACAGGAATTGTAGAAGGTGTTGTTGATGTATTGGAATTAGCAACCAATACTTACTTATTTTTTTTAAGTGGAGAAGCCTTAGTGACGGAAGTTGTGGGGACTCCAGCTACTTTAGGAGCTAGTGCGAGTTTGATACCAGCTACCACGATAGCTTTTTTCGTGACAGGTGATAATATGATAACTAAAGTAGGGGTGATTTATCGAAAACTAACCAATGATTATGAAGATGGAGACAAAACAAATGACCCTTATATCAGGCAAGGATTACGAGAGCTTTCAAAAGTTGCAACTGGATCGGAATCAATTGGGAAAAATGTGTATGATTATGGTACTTTAGCTGTAGGGGTAGTAAAAATTAATCAAGGAGTTCAAGCATCAAAAGCTGCTTTGATGTCAAGTTTCCCTAAAAAAGCTGTAAAACCTGCTACAGGAGCAATGACAGGTAGTTACCTTAAATTAAAACAATTGATAAATATGGCTAGTAAAGATTAAAATTAACTAGGTATTAGGTTTAATCCAGGTACAGATCCTGATAAAAGCATGTTTCTTGTACTTAAATGATATCAATTAGTTAATAAACTCAATGAAATCAGCTCCCTTCAATACTCTATACTTACTAGGTTAGAAAATCAGATTTTTTAAGCTTTAAAATATGGCAACTTTTCTATATGACATTTCAAAAAAATAAATACAGAAAATCGCAACTATAGGATTAATCTTGTTGAAGCGACTCTATAGTAATAAACTCTGAAAAATTAAATTTTCACTTAATACAGAATTATTATGAACACATACGATAAAAAAACTGAATTAGCCAATAATAGGCTGCATTTTTCAACAGGAAAAAATATAAAACAAATTGTACAGAATAATAGTAAAAAGACAGATGATTTTAATCTTAGCAAATTAATATCTGATGATAGCATAATTAAATTCACAGAAGAGTCACTTAAACGAGTGTATGAATTAGAAAATGCTGCTTTAACAAAATATAATTCCAGTAATTTTTCTGCTACTCAAAAAGCTGGCAAAAATAGTAATAATAATCTTTGTCCAAATTGCCCAGATCCTCCAACTTTTGGATTTTATATATCCTTTGGTACGGATGGGGTTAAATTTGGTTTAAAACTAAGCTTTACATCGTTAGTTATCGGGAATTTCCATATTTCACATCAGATATCTACGACATATTTTTCAGATTATTATAAAACAGGTAAGAGTGGAATACAAATTAGAAATTCTGCAATGGCAGAATATGATTATGGTTATGGAAGTATAAGTTTAAGTACAAATAAATGGCATGGATTAGGAAAAATGTCAGAATTCGATCAAACCACTGGGAAGTTTTCTTTTAATAATGCGGATTTAAGACTGTCTTATGAAAATGATGGAACACCATTTCAATGGCTGAGGTTAGCAGATGGTAATGATAGCCATAAAAGTGCCGCTATAGGTGTAGGATTTAGAGATTGGTTATTAATGATGAGACTATTAACAGGAAAAAGAGATAAAACAAGTTATTATAGAGAACAAAATATTTTACCTGGAGGAGAGCTTGGGCTTAATGAATTTGGAGAAGGAGAAGGAAGAGGAAAGTTTGGGGAGTTTTATAAACATGGTTTTGTAGACGAAATAGGACCAAAGTATAGATTTTCAGAACTATCCATAAATCACATGGGATATAGTATGGGAGTTGACTTTGAATGGATACGTCATATTTTTCAAAATATTATAGCACATAAGATAATAGAAAAACAGAGAATGTTTCAAATGATGAGTGGTCATGCAAAGCCTCTTTTCAATGTAAAACTACTTGATACTAATTCTTTAAACCCCAAAGAGACTAGGATAAAATCTAAATTTACACACTGGGAGGAATTTAAAGATTAGAGTTTAAAGTCATAATGCAAAAAAAATTGAATGAACCACCAATTCACTTACCTAGATAAGATCATCAAAAAAGCAGCGCAGTTACATGTGCAACATATAGACACTAGTGAGCCCTATGCTATAGATGAGTTATATCGTATTGAAGCGCCTTATGATCCAAATAATCCGTTAAACACCCTTATGGAGAATGATGACTTTACCTTTGAAGAACGGATTATATTGTTACTGGCTATCGCTCCATACTTCTACCCACAGGTATTGGATCTTTTTTTTGCCAAAAACCCGGATTTTGACCGTATATGTACCGAATTTGGAGGGGTAACTGATGGTAATCACAGAGGAGTGATCCCAACAGGCGAAACGGCTATGTTTTTACTTACCGGACGTGATGTAGAAAGAAGAAAAATAATCTCCCGTTTTTTTCTGCAAGAACATAAATTTTATAAACAAAATATCTTGTATTTGGAAACAGTACCCGATACACAACCGATGTTAAGCGGTAAACTAATACCACATCCCGATTTTATACAACAATTAACTTATGGAAAAGTGATACCTCCTAAGCTTTCTATTCATTTTCCGGCAAGGCAGGTGCATACAAATCTAGAGTGGAAAGATTTAATTTTGGCTCCTGATACCCAAAAACAATTACAGGACATCCAAAATTGGTTACACTATGGTGAAGAACTCAAAAAACACCCAAAACTAGCAAGGAGATCTGCATTAGGATACAAAGCATTATTTTATGGCCCACCAGGTACCGGAAAAACATTAACAGCCAGTCTGTTAGGTAAAAGTACAGGACGTCCGGTGTTTTTGATTGATCTTTCCTTGTTAGTGTCCAAATATATTGGAGAGACAGAGAAAAATCTATCTAATATTTTCAAAAAAGCTGAAGATAAGAATTGGATTCTTTTCTTTGATGAAGCAGATGCCCTTTTCAGTAAACGCACAGAGAATGCCTCTTCAAACGATCGTTATGCCAATCAGGAAGTTGCCTATTTGTTACAACGAATAGAAACCTATGATGGTTTGGTGATTTTGGTGACTAATCTAAAACAGAATCTTGACAAGGCATTTTTGCGCCGTTTTCAATCTATGGTACATTTCGCAACTCCAAAACACCAAGAACGTTTTAAACTATGGAGCATGTGTATACCAGATGATTTACCATTAGATAATTCAATAGATATAAACGAATTGGCACGCAATTATGACCTGTCTGCAGCACAGATTAGTAATATTGTGCAAAGTAGTTTTATTTATGCTTTAAGTAATAGGGAGTGCAATATTTCACGGGATAATTTGCTTGCATCATTACGTAAAGAATATCAAAAAGAAAATAGAATATTTGAACAAAGATTTTAATCTATACAATGGAGTCTAATTCTTAGAGATTTATTAGAAATTCAAAGATTATATTTCTGTTGAGCGTTCTGCGAGATTGCTTTGATGTAATGGGTTTGGGATTAACTAAAGATATTGAATAGTACAAGAATAGAAGAACAGTTATTTTAACAATAAGTTTATAGTTGCTTTTTTTATTTTTAAGTTTATTATTTATATTTACTTATAATATACCCATTTTGCAGTATAGAAATTCAAAAGTTCTGTAGCTGTATTATAGAATTTAATTAGTAGAAGTCTTACAATTATATCTTTTTAATCAGTAAACATCAATAATGTTATAGTGTGTTGAATAAACAATTGAACAAAGAGAACTAATGTCTTAAAACCATGGATTTAATAACCCAACTTTTACAGTCCAAGCATGACTTGGATAGCTTTGCAAAAAAAATACCTTGTATGCTGCATATCAATGATGCATCTAATTTTGAAATATTGTATTTAGACCCTGTAGCTAGAAAAAAAATAGGGATTGCGGAGAAGAGTACACCTAATGACCTTAAAGGAAGTCTCACCAAAATAGTACACCCCGATGATTTGCAAGCTGCAATAAACTCTTGTAAATATTATCTGAAACATATTGACGAATTTAGTACTGTTAGTTTTTTACAACGTGTTGAACTTAAAGAAAATCAATATAGATTAATGTATACAACGAGCTTATTAATAGAAGAATTGGGAGGGTTGGTAAGTTTCAGTATTGATTTGGGAGAACACCTAGTGAATGAAAAACAAGTGAATCAAATTAATAACGAAACCAATTTTATAAAAATGGGATTTGTAAATTTTGGGACATTAACACAAAAAGAAAAAAACCTTATAAAGCTATGGGTTCAGGATTTCTCTAATAGGGAAATTGCAGAAAAGCTAACACTAACCGAACAAACCGTTAAAACTTATAAAAAGAAAATATATAAAAAATTAGAGATAAATACATTTAACCAATTACACCGATACGCTTCGGCTTTTGATCTTATTCATTAGATTATAACTTATTAGCCTATGGAATTAGAATATACTACTGTTAGCAAAGATATGGTAGAGTTTATACCGAATACTTCCAGATTACCAGAATTGTTAGGAAGGAGAATAGGGTATTCAAACCCAAAATATCCTGGTTTTTACCATATTCATACAATACAAGATTATTCTGTTGTTTTTTTGGATGAAGAAAGCTGTAAAGAGTTTGATCTTACACTAGAAGAAATTAAAGCATCTGGCCCTATGTTTCAGGAATATGTAACGCATCCCGAAGATTTAGAAAGAGTAAGGCAAGAGCTTTTGGATTTTGCCATAAAACAAGATGAGATGAAAATATTAACTTATTTTTATCGACTTAGACTGAAAAAAGAAGATAAGGAAGGGTATACATTGGTAGTGACCAGTGTAAGATTAGATCTTGATCAACAGACATTTATTTGTATAACTAATACTACAGATCAGTTACCTGTATTTACCAAAAAAATATGTAACACTCTAAATGTTAAATATGAAACCAAAAAATATATAGATAAGTACTTAAAACTTACCAAAAGGGAAAAAGAAATTTTCTTAAAATTGGTAAAAGGATGGACGGTAAAAGAAATAGCTAATAACTTGATAAGGTCCATAAGAACTATAGAACAACACAAAAAAAATATTTATAAGAAGCTAGAAGTAAAATCGTTGACTCAAATAGTTCAAATAGGATATTTTTTAAATTTATGATTTTATTGGTTTTGTAGTCATTTAAAAGATTTTAGGAAATTAATTTTACAAAAATGGATTAACTGAATCGTCATTTATTGAAGTTGTTTAAACTTTTTTCTTTTGTTTCTTCTTAAATTTTTTAAGAGCTATTACAATGAACAATAAATAGTTGAGCCCTGACCAGCTTTCTACAGTTGTATCGAACCTGTTTAACAATGATTTATAACTGTCAATCCATGTGTTGGTTCGCTCCACGGCATATCTTTTTTATAGAGTTTGGAGTCGAAATATTCATCTCTATCTGTATTACCATTTGGTTTGTTAAAACAAATATTACCATTAATCTCTTTTTTAGCACACGAATACCTAAAATCTTTGGAATCAAATCCAGCATCGGCATTTAAAAAGATTCCACTTAGTGATATTCCTGCCTTTTCTAAAGTTGCAGTAACGACTATAGGTCTTATGAATCTTACTTACAAAATGTTCCGTAAAATTCAACTTGCTAAACAAATTGTAGGAACGTGTGTATACCAATCAATAGGGAGAAATATAAAATCATGTTGATTATCAAAAAATATAGGAATAATCTAGAAAAACAAGCAAGAATTTAGAGGATAACAAAAATCAATCTGGAGTAAAAATATTAGTTTTTAGAGGTTTTCAGTATCTTTATATTGTGGAAATAACACCTATAAATCCCTTTACTAATCAGCAATTTGTGCTACAAGAAGCTTCTGACATTCTTGTAAAAGAACATCAGGAATTGCAATTTGATTATCAGTACTTGCAACAGCAAGTATCAGAACTCAAGCGTATGATTTTTGGCAGTAAAAGTGAGCGATTTATTTCTTCTGATATTGGACTGCTAGATTTATTTGTGGAGCAGGTGGAAGTTTCTAATACTAAATCTATTGAAATAAGTTATAAACGAGAGGAAAAGGTAAAAGAGAAACAACAACCAGTTCGCAGTGACCTTCCATTCCTATTCCAAAAGGAAATGCAGGAGCTGGGTTATTAGCGCATATTATGGTCAGTAAATTTGTACATCACCTACCTTTTTACAGACAGCAACAAATATTCAAAAGTCAAAACTTTGATATTAGTAGAGGAACACTTTGTAGTTGGTTTAATGCAACGACTAAACTATTAGAGCCATTATATGATACCTTACAAAAACAACTTTTACAAAGTAGCTACCTTCAGGTGGATGAGTCACCAATAGGAGTTCAGGATACTGCTAAAAAAGGAAAACTTCATATGGGTTATCATTGGGTATACCATGCTCCGATAGAAAGGTTGGTTCTATTTAAATATGCTCCTAGCAGATCTAGAAAGATACCTGAAGAATTATTACAAGAGTATAACGGAGGGATTCAAACTGATGGATATTCTGGGTATATAAACCTAAACACTAAAGGAGATATGACTTTACTAGCATGTATGGCGCATGCAAGGCGATATTTTGAAAAAGCACTGGATAATGATGCCTCCAGAGCCACTTATGTATTAGAACAAATTCAAAGGTTGTATGCTATGGAACGAAAAATCAGAGAGCGGGAAAGTTGCTTTGAGCAAAGAAAACGCTATCGAAAATTATATGCAGTTCCCGTCTTAAGTACATTAGAGAATTGGTTAAAAGAGCAGGTTCTTATGGTACTTCCTAAAAGCGCCATCGGAAAAGCAATTGGATATACACTAAAATTATGGGGTAAACTGAAAAGATATATTACCGATGGTCGTTTTGAAATTGATAACAACTTAGTCGAAAACACGATTAGACCGTTAGCCCTGGGGAGAAAGAATTATTTATTCTCTGGATCTCACAAAGCAGCACAGAAAGCAGCTATTTTATACTCTTTCTTTGCTAGCTGTAAAATCAATAACGTAAATGCTTATAATTGGCTTAAAGATGTACTGGAGAAAATACAGGAGTATAAGGCAAATCGATTATATGAGTTGTTACCCAATAATTGGGAAGTATCACAAAATCAAAATGCTTAACTGTTCATATAATCCTGCCATCTTACCAAAAGATACTTTTCTTTCTGGTTTTCCTTAAGATCCAGAAATCCATATTCATAACAAAACAGATAGATCTGCCCCTTTTTATTCTTCCAATAATGCGTGAAGTAATTGGGATCAAAACCTTCTGATACCAATTTTTCTTTACGCACGGTGGATAATCCAGATTTGTTGTACGCTTTTAAGAGTTTACGATTGATTTTTAGCTTTTTGTCAATAGTGTAATATAAAGCTTCCTCGGATTTACGTTTTTGATATTGATGGGCAGATTTACAGTGTATGGAACAATATTTTTTATCAGACCTACCTATAATTTCAGCTTTACATTGTGGACATATATTCATTATCTCTAGTTAATCGAATAGTAGTCGAATCCTATTCGAATGTTATTCGGCTAAAATACCACTATGATTTTTAAATACTGCATTTTTGTATCATGAACCTCACTAAACATATCACATTGAAACATTTGTTGATTCATAATCAAAAGATGATTGGGATACAATTTTCACCCGATAAAGTAATCCAAGCGTTGATCAAAGAGCTCCCCAATCCTAGATGGAGTAAGAAGTTCTCTATGGTATACATCATAAATACTAAAGAAAATGTCGATATGGTTTTTGACAAATTTAGAGGAGTGGCTTGGGTTAATGGGAATTCTTTCTTTAAAGAAAAGATCATACGTGAGAATCAGCCTGTAGATATCAATTGGTATCGTAACAGAGCTAAAACGGCTTCCTATAAATATATACCAGAAGAATATTTGATGAAATTAGAACTCAAACGATATGCCTTAAACACTTGTAAAATATACATCTCATTGTTCGAAAGGTTCATCAATTATTATCCCCAGAAAGATATCATAGCGTTATCCGAACAAGAAATAAGAAAATATCTACAAGTGCTCATCCAAGAAAAAAAATCCAATAGCTATATCAATCAAACCATTAATAGTATCAAATTCTACTATGAGGTTGTCATGGGAATGCCCAATAGATTTTATAGTATAGAACGGCCTAGAAAAGAACAGAAACTCCCACAAGTACTTTCTAAAGAAGAAATCCTTGCAATAATAGCTAATACTAATAATATAAAACATCGTTGTATAGTAAGTCTGTTATATTCTGCTGGATTACGTAGAAGTGAACTACTAGATTTAAAAGTTGAAGATATAGATAGTAAAAGGATGTTGATCCATATCAAAAATGCAAAAAATAATAAAGATAGATATTCCTTGTTATCAGAAACCGTACTAAAAGAACTAAGGATATACTATAAAGAATGGAAACCAAAAAAGTATTTGTTTGAGGGGTTAAAAGGAAATAAATATAGTGGGAGTAGTGTAAAAGAAATCGTAGTTAAAGCATCAGAAAAATCAAAGATAAACAAAAGAGTAACTCCGCATATGCTAAGGCATAGTTTCGCTACTCATCTATTAGAAAATGGCACAGATTTAAGATATATTCAAACTCTTTTAGGGCATAGTAGTACAAAAACAACAGAAATATATACTCAAGTGGCTGTAAATAATTTTAAATCAATTAAAAATCCTCTAGATTTGTAATAAATACATGGAATGTAATAGCAATTGCTATTACAACATTGTTGTAAGTAATGCTGAAAAACCCAGAAACCGAGTGAATAAAACGATATTTGAAATTACCAAAATGGACTGTCCTTCCGAGGAAAATCTAATCCGAATGAAATTGGACGGAATTTCAAGTATTGCGAATTTGGACTTTGACATTCCAAATCGAAAACTGACCGTTTTTCACAGCGGAGAAACCGACCAAATCGAAAAGTCCGTTATCCAACTGAATTTAGGTGGAAAAAAAATCTCGACCGAACAGACCGACCAAACGGAATTTAAAGAAAACGCAAACCAAAAAAAGCTACTTTGGTCTGTACTTGCAATCAATTTTGCCTTTTTCATTATCGAAATGACAACGGGAATAATCTCAAAATCAATGGGACTTGTTGCCGACAGTTTGGATATGCTTGCGGACAGTTTCGTTTACGGAATTAGCTTGTTTGCGGTTGGCGGAACGTTGATTAAGAAAAAGCGGATTGCCAAACTTGCTGGATATTTTCAAATTACACTTGCGGTTATCGGATTTGTGGAAGTTTTAAGAAGATTTTTCGGAGACGAGAAATTACCCGATTTTTCGACAATGATTATCGTTTCGATTTTTGCACTTATCGCAAACGGAATTTGTCTTTACATTTTGCAAAAGTCAAAAAGTAAAGAAGAAGCACATATGAAAGCGAGTATGATTTTCACCTCTAATGACGTGATTATAAATTTAGGAGTAATAATTGCAGGAATTTTAGTGCATTATTTGAGTTCAAATAAACCTGATTTGATTATTGGAACAATCGTTTTTGTTTTGGTAATTCAAGGAGCGTTTAGGATTTTGAAATTAAGTAAGTGAATGAAAAAAGCACTACTTACAACACCGTATATAATTTATTGCTAGTTCTAGCTTGCTTACGAAAGTCCTCGCGGACTTTCTATCTGTGATTTATTTGCTAACTTTAGTGCTTAAACACGCAACAAACCATATACAAACACGTTGTCATTAATTGAGGATGAATAAAGATCAAATTAAAAAGGAATTTCAAGAAGATTTTCTCGAGTTAAGAAAACTCTTGAACTCGTGGGAATTGATTCCCAGTTCTCCAAAAGATGAATTTGACTCTTTAAATCATCAAATTTTAAGTCATTTATATAAAGGAGCAGACTTTGAAAAAGTCTCTCGTGTTTTAGATAGTGAATTGACTGTGACTTACGAATTATCTATTGACTTAGACGATTCGGAAAAAATCGCAACTGAAATTATGGAATGGTGGAATTTTAAAAACTCTTGCGAAACGAAATGAACTCAGATGTAATCAGTGTTAAAGCTAAACTGACTCTATACTCGCCTGAAAATGGAGGAAGAAATACCGGAATTGCAACTAATTATCGTCCTAATCACGTAATGGAGTATTTACCAAACTCGGATGAATTTCCAACGACATATATCGGACAAATTGAATTTGATAAAGAACTTATCTACCCTGGAGAAACAGAAAACGTGATAGTTAGGTTTTTAAAGCATTAAAATATTGAGGAACTTACAATTGAAGGAAGGATCTGGTGGATTCATGAAGGTCCAAGAAAAATTGGAGAAGCTGAAATAATCGAAATTATAAATGAATAAAACTAATGACAACACTATATAACAAAACATAGCTGCCCTTTAGGTCAGCAACGTTTGTTATATTAAA
>NZ_KQ474104.1 GCF_001401755.1 Aquimarina longa SW024 | reverse complement strand
CCAAAACCTCGAAGGTCTGCAATAGTAATAGGCACAGATATAACAATAATTGATTTTTTAATTGTAGTCGTTGTCCGAGTCGTCTCCTCCTGAACTACCGATTGATCCACTACTTTTTCTATCTGATCCATAATATTCTAATTCTTGGTAACTAACGTCATCATGTATTGATGTTTTTGTACAAGATGCGAAAATTGATAAAGCTAAAAGTAGAAAAGAAATTCTTACTAATGTTTTTTGAAGTTCATTTTTTATTTTTTTAAATACTAATTTTTATTGATGATTTACACAACATATTTGTTATGTAAATATTTGATTATCAAACAAAATTATAAGTTTTATTTTGTTTTTACATTAATGCTTTTTTTTATTTTAAGGTTACTTTTGCACCTTTTTTAACCATAAAAAGACATAAATCCCTACTTTTTTTAACATTTTTTTGGTAAAAACGTCAGATGTTTGATTGTCTGTTATGAGAAGTACCCTTTTTTAGTTATAATGTATTAATAGTCAAAAGATTATAATTATTGTTAACAAGTGTTCTCACTATGGTTTTGCCGTAGTTGTTTGTTAAAAAATGTGATTTTCCGTAGTTTAGGGCTTAGGGAAGAAGAATAAATGTAAGTTGGTAACAATATATTAAAAAGTAGAGATAAAAATTGATTAGTTTTTAATACACCTAAGTATGCTATATCATATAACTCCTATTCAATGAAATACAAAATAATTAGTAGTGTCGCAATTCTAATTTTGATATTTTTTGGTATAAAAATGACCAAAAAAATAAACTTTAATACCCGATATACAGCAGGGCAGGTAATTGATAGTCTACACCATGTAAAAGTATATTATAACGGAGGAGTATCTCATACAGAAGGTAGAAACCTTGCACCAGATGGATATAACTTAGGGATTAAATATCAATGTGTAGAATTTGTAAAACGGTATTATTATGAGTATCTGAATCATCAGATGCCAGATACCTATGGTAACGCCAAAGATTTTTTTGATAGTGACCTAAAAGATGGGGTTATAAACCCTCAGAGAAATCTATTACAATATCATAATGGGGCTACAGTGCCTCCCAGAGAAAATGATATTTTGATTATAGATAAGAGCCTATGGAATCCCTATGGACATGTAGCTATTATTGCAGCAGTACAGCAAGATAGCATTACTATTATCCAGCAAAATCCAGGACCTTTTGGAAAAAGTAGAGAGCAACTATCAATACAGCAATCAGAAGGCACATATTATATAGATAATAATCGTGTACTGGGGTGGTTAACCCTAGAGAAATGAAGAAGGCTCTCTTAGTATTTATACTTATCATGATGAAAAAATAAAGATTCTATTACTGACGGTTTTAATACGTATTGGAGCAGGGTACGGGTACTTTTTTACAAAACCAAAGTTTAAAGAATGTCATAAAAGTTACATAAGCCCTGATCGAAAATATAATTTAAAAATATATGTGCGAACAAATATGTTTACCATATCATTATAAGGTAAACAATCACATAGGTTAGCTTATATGGTACTAGAGGATCAGAATGGGGAAATACTAAGTAAACCTAAGGTTTTTAGGGATTGTAATTTCTAAATTGAAGATTTATATATAACATGGTTAGAGGAAGAAGGTAAAGTGTTGTATACCAGAAAATATCATTATATAAACCTAGTCTACTATGAAGATGACTAGTACTGAGTTATTTTAATAATCTAAGATTTTTTAAACATTTCTAAAAAGACATGTTAATTTTCTGTATATATTACGACTACTTATGTCTAAAAAGAGCAGTTTTATACTAACGGTACTATAATTATGCAGCAAATTTATATCAGTATATTCTTAATATGCTTAGGGATTCAGCAAGGAAGTGCACAAGAATGGTTAACCAATTTTGAAACAGCAAAAACAATAGCAGAGGAGAATGATAGCACTATTATTTTAGTGTTTTCTGGGTCGGATTGGTGTGCACCATGTATAAAGCTAGAAAAACAGATTCTAAATACTGATATATTTAAAGAATATGCTAAGGAGCATTATGTACTTCTAAAAGCAGATTTTCCTAGAAAGAAAAAAAACCAGTTGACGGCAGAACTTCAGAACCAGAATAAAGAACTAGCAGAGACCTATAATAAGAGTGGAGGATTTCCATTAGTAGTTGTTTTAGATAGTAATGGAAAAAAATTAGGAGAAGTAGGGTATAAAAAAGGAACACCAGACTCGTACTTAAAAATTCTAAATACAATGATTCAATAATATGTTTAGATATTTTTTTATAGTTCTAGCAGTAACCACTATAAGTAATATAGGTTTTTCGCAGCAGATATATAAACGAACGTTAACTCTAATGGGTAGTCGTTTTGATATTACTGTTGTTGCGACAGAAAAGATAAAAGCACATCAGTACATAGATCAAGCAGTAGAAGAAATTTCTAGAATAGAAAAATTGATATCCTCGTGGGATAAAAGTTCTCAGACCTCATTGATTAATACTAATGCGGGTATACGGGCTGTAACAGTAGATAAAGAACTCTTTGATTTAATCCATAGAGCAATACAATTATCTAAGTTAACAGATGGCGCTTTTGATATCAGTTATGCATCAATGGATCAGATTTGGAAATTCGATAATAGTATGACTACAATGCCTACTGAGCAAGATATAAATGCATCTGTAGCAAGAGTAGGATATCATAATATTATTATGGATAAAGAAAAATCTACAGTATATCTTACCAAAAAAGGAATGAAAATAGGATTTGGAGCAATAGGCAAGGGGTATGCTGCTGATAAAGCTAAAGACCTGTTGGTAAAACAAGGAGTAATTGCAGGGATTATAAATGCATCTGGTGATATGAATACTTGGGGTAACCAACCCGATGGTAGTGAGTGGAAGGTGGCAATAACTAATCCTATGAATAAAAATAATGCATTTGCATTGTTGCCAGTAGTGAATAGTGCAGTCGTAACTTCTGGAAACTACGAAAAATATGTGGTTTTAGAAGGCAAACGATATACACATATTATAGATCCTAGAACGGGATATCCATCTACAGGAATTATAAGTGTAACTGTTTTTGCGCCAAAAGCAGAGTTGGCAGACGCTTTAGCAACTTCTGTTTTTGTGATGGGAATAGAGACAGGAGTAAATAGAATAAATCAATTAAAAGGAGTAGAATGTATTATTATCGATGATCAAGGAGATATTCATACGTCTAATCATATTACAATACATCAATAAAATTCTCATTGTAGGATTTTATAATAAAAAACATATCCTTGATAAGAGAGATGAATAAAAAGTTGACTAAAATTTATTAGAATGAAATTAATAGGATTAACCTCAGTACTAGTGTTATTACTTAACTCTTGTGTAGCCGTAAAAGAATATGAAAAAGTTCAGATCAATGATCCTGATATGGAATTAGCGCTTAAAAAAATTGATCGTTTCGAGACAAATTTTCAAGCATATAGAGAGGCTGCAGCAGGAGCAAATGGAGGTAAAACAGGTGGAGGTTGTGGTTGTAACTAATCTCTAATTAAAACATTAATTAAGAATACGATAATTTATATAAATATATTTACTTTGAAAAAAAGTTCCCTAATCATAGCATTAGTAATTACAACATTTGTAGTAGCTCAAGAAAAGCAACAATATGATGGTAAGAGTTATAAAAAAAGAGTCTTAGAAGCTACAGAAGTAGATTTTCTAACCAGTTATTACACCCAGGATGGAGATAATGCAGCAGTAACAGGAGGGATCGGTACCGAAGAATTGACAGATCTAACCCCTACTATAGTAGTTTCTATACCATTAAATGATGATGATGTTCTAACTATAGACGCAGGGATATCTGCATACACATCAGCATCTTCTAGTAATGTAAACCCTTTTGATGGTGATGCCCCTGCAAATCCTTATGTAGCCTCATCAGGAGCATCAAAAGAAGATGTTTTGGTTACTCTCTCAGCTAATTATAGTCATAGTAGTGATGATCGTAATACAATATGGTCAGCCAATGTGTCTACAGCAAACGAGCATGATTACTCCTCTATAGGAGTCGGAGGGAGTTATACTCGATTATTCAATGAAAAAAATACAGAATTAAGTATAAAAGCTAATGCATTCTTCGATACATGGACTGCGATATATCCATCAGAACTTAGAGATTTACCGTCATTCGTTAAATTTGATGATGAGTCCCGTAACTCCTACTCAGTAGGGTTTGGGTTTTCGCAGATTTTATCTAAGAAATTACAAGGATCACTATCCTTGGATCTGATACAACAAGAAGGCCTGCTATCCACACCATTCCAACGAGTACAATTTGTAGATGTACCAGATGTAGTGATCCAAGAGTTTACCTATGGTGATGATGTAGAGAGATTACCAGACTCTAGAACTAAAGTAGCCTTAGGAGGAAGAGTACATTACTACCTTAATGAGATAATAACCGTACGCACATTTTATAGATACTATACCGATAATTGGGGGATTAATTCGCATACAGCTAGTATAGAAGTTCCTATTAAGATTACGGATAAGTTTACAGTATATCCATCTTATCGATGGTATAACCAAACCGCAGCAGATTACTTTGCCCCGTTTAATAAACACCTCTCTACAACACGATTCTATACTTCGGATTATGATCTATCGGATTTCGATGCCAATCAATATGGTTTTGGGATTAGTTATACTGATATTTTTACAAAATTTCATATCTGGAAGTTTGGTTTAAAAAGCATAGACCTTAGATTTAGACAGTATGAACGAAGTACTGGGCTAAGTGCAAGTTTATTTTCGGGAGGAATTAGTTTTGTGATAGAGTAACCTATAATCATCATTTCTTTAAGATAAAAAAAATAATTTGACACATAATAGTGTTATAGTACGTTTAGAAACGTAACTAGGTTTTGAGCACTAGTATTACTATATCTTCATACCGATTTGCAAAATAATTAAATACCTATAGGTTGTTATTATGGAGAACGTCTAAAGTAGTGTTTATGCAAAATATTCTATTTCCCCTAAGAAAAAATCGAATACTATTTTTTTAAGCACCTAATTTTAGCCCTCTAAGGCTAAACGTTTAACAATGATGATGCAAATTTTAACTACACTGACCCATCAGAAGGTCTCTGAGGCCTTCTGATGGGTCTTTTAGACGAAGTGTCTAACCTGAGCTCTTAAAATTTCTAGGTAAAGAGTTAAACGTTTAACCCTTTACTTAGAAATTTTAACCTCTGAGGCTAAATTTTTAACCTCTGAGGTTAAATTTTTAACCTATGTTGTTAAAAAATGCACTCTTAGAGTTAAACGGAACGTCTTTTAGACCCATCGGAGCGTATTTAGAGATAAACAGTAAATGATTCTCAATTATTATGTTTTTGCATAGATCACCTCTATTTTTAAGTAGCATACAAGTTTTAGTTATAAACTTACGATCATGAATATGATGATCTACTGGATTAATTTTATAGTACTGATTTCTAATAGTTGAATACGACCAATTGAATTTTTAAAAAATAATAAGACTGGCTTTAGGTTCTTTAACTGTTGTGAAATAATACTAAAATCTATTGATATTATCTCTAAATATAGAGGCTGTATTTGTAGCAAATGAGTTTGGTTTAAGTATTTGCTTATTAGTGCTTTGTGTATTTTTTTTGAAATATGATGAAATATTTTTTAAGAATTTTTCCTCGAAATTAGTAAGGTATAATTGTAAAAAAGCCACTCATGAAAAAAATCATTTCAATTTTTTTCCTATTATTTTTTTTATTCACGTTTATACGTTGTAAAAAGGAGAAGAAGGAAACTAAAGTAATCGAAAAACAAGAAATCATCAAAGAAGAACTTTTTACAAGCTATTCTTTATTAGGTAAAAGAGGCGTAATTAATCATAAGAAGAAAGGCAATATACTTCCTTTCGAGAATTCATATTTACCAGCTCCTGATACATCGGTATACCAAGGTAATTTATTTTCATTACGCCATGATTATCCATTATCAAGCACTCCCTTAGATACTTTGCCTTGGAAACAAGTTACTAATAATGGGGCTATTACAAGGACTAATGCTTATGATTATGTACAAGCTATAAAATCATATGTATCAGATGATATGACACGATTGTTATATAAATATGATCAATGGAATCCTTCTAAAGAGCCTTGGTTTCAATCGATATGGTTAGGAAATGTACGAGAACCAATCCATGGGATGTATGTAGGTTCTAGTTTTCCTGCAGGGACATTAACACCTAGTCAAACAGCGGGTTTAACAACATATGTGTATACACTGTATGATCAAACTTCGGCAGTGACATTAAATAAAATTTGGGGGCAGAATAAAGAAAAGGCATATAACCCTAACTTGTCAAGTACAGAGGATGCACAATTTGCAGAAGGGAGTGTTATTGTTAAGTTTGCTTTTGTATCACTACAGGAATATTGGCCTCCTATGGAAAATGCTGCAACATGGGATGTATATACAGATGTTGCTCCGGGGAAGGATGCTCCAGGAACTAGTGATACTGTGGTTAGAAAATTATATCTAATGCAGTTTGATATGATTGTAAAAGATAGTACAGCAGCACCAGAAACAGGGTGGGTGTTTAGTACTTTAGTCTATGATAAAGATAATAAAGGAGAGACAGCATGGGATAGAATGGTACCACTAGGTGCTACTTGGGGAAATAACCCTAAGATGATTGATACTACCGCAGCAGCAATAGGAGTGCCTTCTAAAGTAAATAAAGCATTAACAGAGAACTGGATTAATATGGCTTCTCCAGCATATTCTAGAGCAACCTTAGGATGGGATGGTAGACTTTCTGGACCCAATGATGGAGCGGTAGTGAGTCCTGCAGTTACCCAGAGTGGGAAAAAATATGAAGCGCCGCATGGACTAAGTACAGTAGGGTGTCTAGGATGTCACAGTTCTGCACAATATAAGTTTAAATCATTCTTGCTACCAGCTGTAAAAATACCAAGTGAAACTGTTCCTTTGGTATTATATGATCCAGGATCAACAGGGTGGATGAAATGGTTTTCTAATCGTAATGGTACTGAACCTATGGATGCAGGGCAGATAAGCTTAGATTATGATATGGTTACTGCTTTTAAAGCTATACCTGCATGGCAAAAAGCACTAGAAAAACAAAAAGAATTGCAATAGTTTTTTTGATATATAAATCAAATGATTTTGTTTAGTTAAGGAAAAATTTAGAGTTTTTATCTCGCTATTTTTGCCCCACTGAGAATAATTAGGAGTGTATTTAAAAAACTAAAGTTTTATCAGTCTTTTATAGGTTAAGATTGCGATTAAAAGTTAAACGCAAGAATATTGATAAATTAAGTAAAATGATTTTAATCTTAACTGTTGATTCATAATGTAGTACATCGATTATTTATGAATTCTAAATTCCTTGAGTTTTTTTTAAAACTCAAGGAATTTTTAGTTATAAAAATTAGGTGTCACTATCAGTAGTATAGCTTTTGCCCCACTCGCACATGCTATTAAAAATCGGAATTAAATTCTTTCCTTTGCTCGTAAGAACATAACAAACACCCATAGGGACAGTATTAGGGATATTATTTTTAGTTATAATTTTTTGTTTTTCTAGAGCCTTTAGTTTTCTACTCAAAACCTGTTCCGAAATATTTGGTAATTCTTTCTTTAGTAAATCAATTAAAAACTATCGGTTTTAAGGTTGAGGATTTTAACTATGTGGCATTATCGCATACTCATTTTGATCACATAGGGCATGCTAATTACTTTAAAAATGCTACTTGGTTAGTACAAGAAAATGAATACAATTTAGTAACTAGTGATTCCGAAAAAACAAAAAATCCAAATATATATAATGCTATAAAAGAATTAACAAAGATTAAAAAGTTAAACGGAGATTTTGATGTCTTTGGCGATGGAACAGTTGTTATAAAAACTATGCCAGGGCATACCATCGGACATCAGGTTCTATATATCGAAGCGGGTTTAGAAAAGCCTATTCTATTAACAGGAGACTTATATCATTTTGAAAAAAACAGAGAAAATAAAGGTGTTCCATCTTTTAACTATGATGTAGCACAGACTCTAAAGAGTATGGAAGCTTTTGAAGCTTATGCAAAAAAACTAATGCTACAGTAATTATTCAACACTCTAAACAGGATTTTAAAAAATTACAAGAAGCACTAAAAAAGTAAGGAGTTGTAAAAAAAATAGAATCATCTCTAATACAACCTGATTTTTGAAAACCCTATGTGTAAAAGTATAGACTATCATTGATACTGTTTTTAAAATAATACTATATAAATAATTAATCTACCCCCTCTAAATCTTTTGATTTAGAGGGTTTTTTTATAACATAGGCTTATTTGGTAATCAAAAAAGATAGATCTATATAGTATTGTTTTTTTACTACAAAAGAATGTGATTTATCCAATCGTGTACAAACAACAGTTTTTTAAAAGAAAACTAGGCATGCTAAGAGTTAAAAAAAGAATACCGAAGTATATCACTTACAATTGTTTCAGAAAATAGTTTTACCTTTCCAGAATGATGTGATGTACTCTATAGATTTACTATAGGCTAGTATAACACCAAATCTTTTATCTTAATTAGAAGTTTAGAATATAATAGTAGGGATGCTTATATTTTTGTAAATAGAAAAATACTGACATATTAAATAGTAGTACATTGATGTAGAATTTATAGCTATAATAATGAATACAAAAAATGATGATATACAGTGTTTTTTTTTAGTTGCCCTATAGTTAAAGATAATCAGATAGTTGAATAGTGTTAGTGGTCGAAAGGAAAATGCTTTTATAGTGAGCTAAGATGTATAGGTGCACTAGAATATAATACTATGGGAAACAACCAAGATCGAATACGAGAACTTTTTGAAAAACTAGAAATCCTATCAAAACAACAGCAAGGTTTTTTAATACAAATACAGAAGATAAAAGAAGAACTAAATCAGTTAAAAAAAACCTCAGTTGCTCAGCCTGATACTCAGATAACACCTCCAACACCAATTCCTTCTATACAACCATTAGAAAAAAGTAAGGAAGAGCAAATACTACCAGATCATTCTAGAGAAGAAAATAAACCGATACAACCAGAGAAAAAACCTATAGTCTCTAGAATACAAAAACCTAAAAAGAAATCCAATATCGAAAAATTTATTGGAGAAAATCTCGTCAATAAAATTGGTATTTTAATTATTATCATAGGAGTTGCTATTGGTGCAAAATATAGTATAGAGAATGATTTGATAAGTCCGTTAACCAGAATTGTATTAGGATATCTTACAGGGTTAGGACTTTTAGGAGTGGGGATGAAATTGAAACAGAAATATAAAAACTTTAGTGCAGTATTAGTAAGTGGTGCTATGGCAATTATGTATTTTATCACCTTTTTGGCATATGATTTATATAATATCATTCCGCAAACAATGACATTTATACTCATGTTATTGTTTACAGCATTTACTGTTTTTACAGCAATACATTACAATAAACAAATTATAGCCCATATAGGATTGGTAGGAGCATATGCAGTACCATTTTTATTAAGTGATGGTTCAGGTAATGTAAAAATTCTCTTTAGTTATATGACTATTATCAATATAGGGATTCTTAGTATAGCTATTAAGAAATATTGGAAACCTTTATATTTTGTATCATTTTTTCTGACTTGGATTATTTTTCTATCGTGGTATGTTTTTGAGCATAATACAGAAGAACATTTTATACTCGGGTTTACATTTCTTTCGGTATTTTTTATACTATTTTACCTTATCTTTTTGGTATACAAGCTTAGAAAAAAAGAAAGTTTTAGAACTACTGATGTAATTTTACAACTCTGCAATTCATTTGTTTTTTATGGGATTGGGATTTCGATGTTAAGTAATCACGACTTAGGGAAAGAACTTTTAGGAGTATTTACTTTGGTAAACGCGATTATTCATTTTATAGTTAGTGTTATTATGTATAAAATGAAACTAGCTAATCGTAATCTGTTTTATTTTGCATCAGGAATGGTACTTACTTTTATTACAATAGCATTCCCAGTACAATTAGATGGTAATTGGGTAACCTTATTATGGGCAGGAGAAGCTGCGTTACTATTTTGGATTGGAAGAACTAAAAAAGTTAAGATATATGAAGTATTGTCATATCCTCTGTGGTTCTTAACCTTTTTTAGTCTTATACATGATTGGGGAGAGCTGTATTATCAATATGATCCAGTTCAGCCAGAAACTAAACTAATACCAATGTTTAATATATATTTAATGACATCGGTAGTATGTATCATCTCTCAGCTATTCATTTATAACACTCATCGTAGACAAAAACTATTATTTCCATGGCCAAAACAATCTTGGTTATATACAATGCTTACCGTAGTCATAACACTGTTATTAATCAGTACCAGTTATTTTACTTTTTGGATAGAAATAGACAATTACTGGGATCAGATTCTATTGTATAAAAAACAACTATTATCCCCTCAGGGATATTCTGATGTAAAGTATGAAGTTATATCGGGAGTTAGAAATTTTAAAGCTATTTGGTTGATTAATTATACGGTACTATTTATAATACTAGTATCTTTTGTAAATATTAAAAAGTTTAAAAATAAGATTTTAGGATATATCACTATAATCGTTATGTTGATTGTACTATTTAGTTTTTTAACTAGAGGACTATATGTCTTAAGCGAACTGAGAGAAACTTATTTAGCATTAAAAGAAACAGAATTTACTGTAGATCCATTATTGTATGTAGGGATACGATATATTTCCTATATCTTTTTAGGAGGATTGTTAGCTACGCTCTACACGTATGTACGACAAAAATTTCTGGACAGAACCTTTAAAATTGCTTTTGAAATTATATTACATTGCGCACTGATTTGGATAGTAAGTAGCGAATTGATCCATTGGCTAGACCTAGCAGGTTATGAAGGGATATATAAATTAGGCTTGAGTATTTTATGGGGATCTTATGCGTTATTATTGATCATTATTGGAATATGGAAAAGGAAGAAATACCTACGGATTTTAGCAATTATAGTATTTGGAATTACATTACTTAAATTGTTTTTCTATGATATTTCGCATTTAGGAACTATATCTAAAGCTATTGTATTCTTATCATTAGGAGTACTACTTTTGATTATTTCATTCTTATATAATAAATACAAAAACATTATTGGTGATGAAAAAGAAAATTAAAATTGTAACCCTTCTATTAATAGTTGCGTATTATGGTGATGGGTATGCCCAGATGGATCAATATGCATATAAAACTAAACTGAATAATATCACCGATACATGGCATAAAATAGGGCTGCCTAATGAAATGTTTAGTAAAATATCCCCTAACTTATCAGATGTTCGTGTTTTTGGGATTACACCAAAAAATGATACTATAGAAGCACCATATGTATTGCGCTTACAAAAAGAGAAGGCATCTCATCAAACGATACCTTTTACGATACTAAATACGACATATAATAAAAAAGGGTCGTATATAACATTAGGGATTCCTAATGAAGAGCCTATTAATCAAATACAGTTAGATTTTAACCAATCCAATTTTGATTGGATGATCACCTTAGAAGGAAGCCAAGATCAGACTCAGTGGTATACCATTACAGAAAACTATCGTATACTCTCTATAAAAAATGAGCTTACGGACTATCAGTTTTCTACGGTAAAATTTTCGACTGCTCAATATCGTTACTTTAGAATATTGATAAAAAGTAATCAAAAACCAGTGCTAGAATCTGCTACGATAACCAAAAAAGAAAAAACAATAGCAGAGTATCAAGAATATCCAATAAAACATATAAATATTCAGAATGTTAAAAAAACAAAACAAACAGTTATAGATGTAAAATTTTCGACAGCAGTCCCTGTAAGTTATATACAGATAGCACCAGAAGATACCTTTGATTATTATAGACCGATATCAATAGAGTATGTATCAGATAGCATCCAAACATCGCAAGGAAAATGGGTGCCTCAATATCATAAACTAAGTTCTGGAGTGCTTAATTCTATAGAGGATAATGTATTTATATGCAGTAGCACTATTACACAAAAATTAAGAATTCTAATTAAGAATCATGATAATCAACCCTTACAAATTAATAAAATTAATATAAAAGGATATAAGCATGAGTTGGTCACACGCTTTATAAGCCCAGCAACATACTATCTGGTTTATGGTAATGATAAAGTACAAAAACCGCTGTATGATCTTAATCATGTATCTGCTAAGATTCCTCAAAACATATCTAATGTAACATTAGGAAAACAAGAAAAAATAGAAAGAGAAGTGGCTAATGTTACAGAACCATTATTTGTCAATAAATATTGGTTATGGGGAGTAATGCTTGTTGTGATTTTATTGTTAGGAGGCTTTACATTATCTATGATGAAAAAGAAATAATACACAGAACTCTAATATAGAATAATCGAAATCTTGTTTTTATACACGATATTAGTTTTTCATAAAAAACTATCATAATTAAAATTAATTTTATTCTGCATAAGAAACCAAAACAAAACGATAGCCACGGCTATCGTTTTGTTTTGGTTTAAAGTGTAATGCAAGTGAAACCAGTTTTGTCTTAGAAAAAAAATAAATAAGAGTTGTTCTAAGAGCCATTCGAGTATGAAATGGTTTGTATTAGTTATATAAAGTAGAAGTATGATAAAAAAGGGGTGTTTTCCCCCCTGTTAAGTAGGGGAATCCGTAAGCATTTTTAGAAATAATTACTTATGTTAGTAGCCGGATAAACTCTTAGATATAAAGCCTTTGCTAATGAAGCTTCCGATAGATTGTATGGAACTTTAAAAGTTGATGTAGTATGTATAAAAAAGAGTAATGTCCTTGTAAAAATGAATAATGACGGCTCCAAATAATAAAATGAACTAATGATGACTCAATTATTAACCCTATTTGATGTTTTGTTTAGTCTAAACATTAAAGAAAAAAAGAAAAAAAGTAGGACGACTAAGATATTTATGACATCTACCCACAAAAGTTCAGGAAGAACTTTAGTACTAGAAGAAGAAGCATATACCTTATGGGCTTATTTACTGAGTCCTGATAAGGAAAATGTTGATTTTGAAGGGCTTGTGTGTGCTGTAGTTGATCCATTAGCATTGCCAATAGATCTAAAAGAAATCTCTAAAATTAAAAAAGAGATACCATTGCCAACTGCTTATGCAAGTAAATATAGTTATGTTAAGAATCTAAAGAAAAAAAATATTAAGATTCAATGGCAAAAAGAAAGTATAACCATACTAATAAAGAAGAAAACATATCTTATTATGGATATGAATACAAAAACAAGCTACTCAAAAGCCTTATCAAAGGATTGTGATTATGGAAAACAATTGAAAGATTAAAAATTGTCAGTATAAATTATAAAATAGACATTAATCCCTTATTGAGGATTTAATTCCTCGTATTCTATGATTAAAACAAACTTTATACGGATATTTTGTTTATCTATTATGCTGCTGCGTATTTCATAAAATCCACGTAGGCTTGCCCCGACATCAAAATATTTTTTTCAGAAGCATACCTCGTGATCTTGCTCTGGGGTTGTAGATTTCTTATAATGTAATACGTCATTTTTTGAATCTTGTAAAATCCCAAAGGAATTAAAAAAACAAGAACTAATGGATCTAGAGTATGTGCTGAAAAATGAAGGAAAACAAACTGTTTTTATAGGTAAGTTCGAACACCAAAAAGAAAAAAAACCTTTTTCTACTTACAAAATAATCTTAAAAGATAAGACGAAAATAATTCTTTCTTTAAAAGATGATGAGGATACAGAAAAAGTATTGATAAAACACAATGGTAATAAATATATAAAAGTTATAGGTAGAGTTTTTGTTAATGAAATTCCTGAAGAGTATGCTATTATATCTAGAACTAATAGTCCATATCTAGTAGATATAAAATCTATTCAGTTATTCTTATAAAGAAAAAGCAACTAAAAGATCTGAAAAACTAGGTGTCATTAATTTAACACACTTCCACTGTCACCAGATTGTGAACCAATTACATTCTTCACAATTTATATTTTTTTCAGTCTCTTACTTCTGGTTGGCCCATGTGCTAATTAAGAGAATGACCTTGTTAGTTTTTCAGACCTTCTAATTGCTATGCAGCAAGCTCCCCACTGCCTACTGTTTCTTTACCTGTTTCAATAGCTCCCCATTTCGAACTTGTATTAAATTTTATAGATACAGAACTCTCATGTTTAAGTGTTTCGAGAATAGATGATAATTCGGTTTCGTGAAAATAAATAGTGAGCGTACCATTACTGTGTTGTCTGTTTTGAGGTAGTGTTTTTTCCTCTTTAATAATACCGATACTTCCTAGGCGTTCTTGATGCTTACCATATAGATATATAAAGCCCATTTGATATCCACCACCTCCAGCATAATTACTAACAATTTGGAGGTTATAATTTTCTATTTGATACGAAACAACCATTGTTTATGAATTATAAATTTAACTATTCTGTATATTCAAAAATACTATAGATTATCATTATACGGTAGAGGGAAAACACGCAATTTTATAGGGTGTATTTCCCCTGTTGATTGTTTTTAAAATAAGAACCTAAGTATTTATTAGATGTAAATGATTGAGTACTATTCTTAAAACGTCTTTGTAAAATAAAAACCCATAGTGCTTTTATTAAACTGAGGAATAAAAGTTAACCCTTTTGATTTTTTAAAAGGATTCCATGAGATGAGGTGATCAAAATGATATACTAACTGTACAGATATTATTCCTATACCTGATCCTACCAAAACATCAGAGAGATAATGCATATTATTAAGCATTCTTAAACTTCCAGTTGCAATAGCAAAAAAATAGCCACTATACGCAATAAGAAGATTAGAATTTTTAAACTCTTCATATACTACTGTAGCTGTAGTAAATGCTGTAGAAGTATGCCCTGAAGGAAAAGAGTTGGTATTCGTAGACGCTCCAGGTCTATTTTTAGAAATCTCCTTTTTTAATAATGCTGTAGTTCCTTTACTTATAATAGATGATAAAATGAGATTCTTGGTTTGATCAAACCAATGATTTTTGGATTTTATGCCTATGATATCTGCGGTATACATCTCTATTACAGGAGTATATCTAGTATAATCATCTACATTAGAATAAAAATCATCCCCTGTTATTTTTCTTAAATCTTGTTGGAGCGACTTTTCAAAATTACTAGAGGATATAAATATCCCTGTAGAGATTAAGGTAATAGGTAAAATCCTTTTTAAAAATAATCTTTTTCTTGGAGTAGACTCTATTTGGCTAGAAGTATTAAAAGTTGAATCCGTAATAGAAGTTGTAGTGAATTGTGCATTTGTGATGCCGAAATATAAAAATAATACGACTATAGGTAATGAGTTTTTGATATATAAGGATAGGCAAAATTTAGTGTAGTTCATTAAGGATATTTTGTTAAATATAAGTACTAATTGTTATAGCAATGTTAATTGATTGTTTTTAATGATAAAAAAGATCATAAACTACTATAGTGCATAATATCAAAATGTTTTGCGAAATAATAACATACTGCTCATCAAATAAACGTTATGTATTTCTGTAAATAGATTGCCAGTCAGGTAATTATAATTTTTTTACACTGTTTTTGTGACATATAGATGATTAGAGGTGTAAAATAGGAGAATGTAATATAAGTTGAAAAATATAGAATCTGTAAGTAGACATCAAACAGAAGAAATTTACAGTAAAATAAAATGATATCAGTCTGATGTTCATTAAAAAAGGCATATATTTGCACGCAATTAAATTTTAATTGCGATGACAGCACATGAAACCAAAATCGTTGGAGAAGGTTTAACCTATGACGACGTCCTTTTAGTCCCAGCCTTTTCCGAAGTGCTCCCTAGAGAAGTTAGTATTCAGACTAAGTTTACAAAAAATATCATTCTTAATGTTCCTATTGTATCTGCAGCGATGGATACAGTTACAGAGAGTAAAATGGCTATTGCTATGGCTCAAGAAGGAGGTATTGGAGTATTGCATAAGAACATGACAATCGAGGAGCAGGCAATTAAAGTCCGTAAGGTAAAACGTGCAGAGAGCGGTATGATTATCGATCCCGTTACATTGCCTATAGATGCAAAAGTAATTGATGCCAAAAATAATATGCGAGAGCATAGTATTGGAGGAATACCAATTGTAGATGATAATTATAAACTGATAGGTATTGTTACGAATAGAGATCTTCGTTTTGAGAAAAATGATCAGCGCCCAATATCTGAGGTAATGACCAGTGAAAATTTGGTGACAGTATCAGAAGGAACATCTCTACAGCAAGCAGAAGTGATTCTACAAAATAATAAAATAGAAAAATTACCAGTAGTAAATAAAGAAAATACATTAGTAGGATTAATTACATTTAGAGATATTACCAAATTAACTTTAAAGCCAATGGCTAATAAAGATAATTTAGGTCGTCTTCGTGTTGCTGCTGCTATTGGTGTTACTGGCGATGCGATTGAGCGAGCAGAAGCATTGGTGAAATCTGGTGTAGATGCAGTTGTTATTGATACAGCTCATGGACATACCAAAGGAGTTGTTGAAATATTAAAAGACGTAAAAGCAAAATTTCCAGAATTAGAAGTGGTAGTTGGTAATATCGCTACAGCCGAGGCAGCAAAATATTTAGTAGAAGCTGGTGCTGATGCCGTAAAAGTAGGTATTGGACCAGGATCTATCTGTACAACAAGGGTAGTTGCAGGAGTAGGGTTTCCTCAGTTTTCTGCCGTATTAGAAGTAGCTAATGCTATAAAAGGCTCAGGAGTTCCGGTAATAGCAGATGGAGGAATTAGATACACGGGCGATATTCCTAAAGCTATAGCTGCAGGAGCAGATACGGTAATGTTAGGTTCACTATTGGCAGGAACTAAAGAATCTCCTGGAGAAACAGTAATCTATGAAGGAAGAAAGTTTAAAACATATAGAGGTATGGGATCTGTAGAAGCTATGAAAAAAGGATCTAAAGACCGATATTTTCAGGATGTAGAAGATGATATTAAAAAATTAGTTCCAGAAGGGATTGTAGGTCGTGTAGCTTATAAAGGAGATCTTGTAGAAAGTATTCATCAGTTTATAGGAGGTTTGCGTGCAGGTATGGGGTATTGCGGAGCAAAAGATATCCCGACATTAAAGGATAAAGGACGCTTTGTAAAAATCACCGCTAGCGGTATAAATGAAAGCCATCCTCATGATGTTACTATAACAAAAGAAGCTCCTAATTATAGTAGGAGATAACACAAAAAAGAATTGTCTAAGCAATAAAAAAACGCATCAAATCAATTTGATGCGTTTTTTTTATGAAAAATAGTTTCGTTTTTTACCTATTTTTTAGGCTCTTTTATCTCAATTCCAAGTTTGGTCATAACCGCTTTAGTAAGATCATAAGCAGGATCAACAAAAGCTAAACCGCTAGAAGTAATAGTGAATACTTGAGTATATTTTTCAGCTTTAGCTATTTGCTCCAGTGCAGTTCCAATTTTCTTGTATAATGGTTGTAATAATTTGTTCTGTTCTAACTGAACTAGTTGAGCTCCATTTTGACGAAATTTTGCAATGTCATTTTCTAAAGTGATAATTTCTTCTTGTTTAGTTTTTTTTACAGGCTCTGTAAAAGAAGCTACATTTTCTTGATATGCTTTTACTTTACCTTGGTAATCATCTACCTTTACTTTTAATTGAGCTTCAAGTTTAGTGTTGTAAGCTTTTAAGTCTTCTTTAACTTTATTAAGTTCGGGCATTTGAGAAAGAATAAACTCAGAATCGATTGTTCCGGTTTTTGACTGAGCATTTAATTGAATGCTAACAACCAATAGTAAGATTGATACAATTATTTTTTTCATTCTATTTTTTATTTTCTAATTTTTAAGTGCTACAAATATATATATAAGCAGATAGACAATATGCATGCCATAAATTATTTTTTTTAGCTATTCCTCATATAGTTGTCCTCGATGAGGTTTTAAAGCATCACGAACAATTTTCATTTCAGAATCAGTGACGATCATATATGCTAAACTATATGAATCGTTAAGATCTTGGTATCCAGTAATGTTTAGAGATAGTTTTTCTAAAGAAATATATTCTTTAAGGTGGATTTCATGATGTTGCGCTGTTTTACTTGCGTTAGGTCCTCTAAAATCCCAAATTAATTTTAATTTTCGTTCCAAAATAATATTATAATATAGTATTCGCTAAAAATAAAACAATATAATAATTCAGAAAAAGAAACTTTAAATTTATTGACTTTAAACAATCGAATCATTAAATGATATTCGATAACTTTTTTATGCTATGACATAAATAATGTAATTAGAACATGTTCTGAATGTATTTTTTTTTAAACAATGAATACTATATACTATACTTACATCGTTAGAAAGGAGCTTGCAAAACATTTTAATAGTATTATTTTTGTCCAATTCAGGGCTTATTATATAGAAATTATGTACAAAAAATCATTATTATTTTTTCTGACAGGTATTCTTTTTACACTAGCAAATGCTCAACAATCAAAAGAAGTACTGTTTACAATAGATGAAACACCAATATATATATCAGAATTTAAAAGGGTGTACCTTAAGAATATAGATTTGGTTAAGGATAATTCACAGAAAAATATAGATGATTACCTAGATTTATTTATTAATTATAAATTAAAAATAGAAGAAGCAAAAGACTTAGGATTAGATAAGAAAGCTACGTACCAAAAAGAGTTGGAAGGATATAAAAAACAATTAGCAAAAGGATATCTTACAGATACAAGAACTTCTGCTGCATTGATAAAACAAGCATATGAGCGTTCTCTCGAACGAGTTAATGCAAGTCATATTCTGGTTATGGTAAAGCCTAATGCATTAGCAAAAGATACTATTTTGGCTTATCAAAAAATAAAAGAAGCAAAAGACAAAATTGATAGTGGAGTGCCTTTTGGTAGCGTAGCCAAAGAATATAGCCAAGATCCTTCGGTGAGTCAAAACAATGGAGATTTAGGATGGTTTTCTGCTTTTAGAATGGTATATCCATTTGAAGAAGCTGCATACAAGACTAAGATAGGAGAGGTTTCAGAACCATTCAGAACTCAATTTGGATATCATATCGTCAAAGTTAATAATAGAGAACAGAAGTTGGGAGAAGTAACAGTGGCACATATCATGGTAGGGATTAATCAGAATCGAACTACTGAAGAGGCAGAAGAAAAAATAAAAACAATTGATCAACAGCTTAAGCAAGGAGTTTCTTTTGCTTCTTTAGCAAAACAATATAGTGATGACCCTAGTACAGCAGTAGATGGAGGTAAGATTAGACGTTTTGGTCAAGGAGCGCTTAATTCTAAGAAGTTCGAAGAAACAGCTTTTAGCCTACAAAAGAAAGACGAAATATCAGCACCAATACAAACTAAATATGGTTGGCATATTATACAATTAATAGAAAAGCATGCTCCCAAAACTTTTGAAGAACAAAAAAGCGAACTAACCAAAAAAGTAGAAAGAGATAGTAGATCAAAGTTAGTAACAAAGTCGTTTATTAACTCATTAAAAGAAAAATATTCAGTACCTAAAAATGAAAAAGCGATTGCATATTTTAAAGAATTTATTTCTTCATCAGCATCCTTAAATAACGAAAGTAATACGTTAGGAGACAAAGAACAGGAAAAACACCTTTTTAACATAAAAAAAGAAATATATACCTATAAAGATTTTGCAGAATTCTTAAAAATTAATCAAAATAAAATCGCAGAACATGTAGATGTTTTAGCTTTTGTAGAGGATAGTTATACAAAATTTGAATCTTTGACATTGTTAAGGTATTATGAAGAGCATTTAGAAGAAGATAATTCAGAATTTGCAAATATAATCCAAGAATACCGTGATGGACTTTTGCTTTTTGATCTGATGGAATCAAAAATATGGAATGTATCTAAGACAGATTCTATAGGACTTAAAAAATATTATGAAACTCATAAAGAGAGCTATACCCAAAATGAAACATATAAAGTGTTTAAAGCTTCATCTTCAAAGCAAGAAGCAATACATAGAGTTCAAGAACTATTAAAGAAAGAAAAATCTATTGGAGAAATAAAAAATGAAATTAATAAAGGAAATACATCATTAGTACTTTTTTCAGAAGAAGAATTAATTAAGGGAAGAGATATATTGCCTAAAGACTTTTCTGCAGAAAAAGGGAAAACAATGATTTTAGAAGAAGAGAATTTTATGACTTTGATTATGGTAAAAGAAGTTTTACCTCCACGAATAAAGGCTTTTGAAGAAACAAAAGGAGAGGTTATTAATGATTTTCAAAAAAATGCAGAAAATGAATGGATTGAGTATTTGAAAACTAAATACTCAATAAAAGTCAATAAAAAGACCTTAAAAAAGGCTAAAAAAGAACTGTCTATCTAAGAAAGCTCTTCATTAATTATTCTTTAATAACGAGAAGTTAATTATATATCCTTATATTTTGCAATTAATTTCGAATTTTAAGCAGTAGAAAAGATTGAAAAATGTGAAATATTATAAATTAATACTTCTATGCCTAGGAGTTGTTTCTTGTCAGAATTTTAAAACTCAGATTAAGCAAGAAGCTATTGCTAGAGTTAATGACAGTTATTTGTATAAAAGTGATATTGAAAAAATAGTACCTCTAAATACTTCTAAAAACGATAGCGTTAATATCATTAATAATTATATTAATAGATGGGCGACACGTCAATTATTTATAGACAAGGCTAAACTAAATCTTAGTAAAGAAGAGCTTGGAGAATTTGATGACCTTGTCGAGAGTTACCAAAGTACTTTATATATTAACGCGTATAAGAATGCTGTAATCAATAAATCTATTAATATGGAGATTACAGAGCAAGATCTTAAGCTATATTATGATCAAAACTTAAAAAATTTTAACCTTAATGAGGAGTTAGTAAAATTACGTTACTTACATTTGCCACTTGATTATAAAAATAGGAGTGCAACGCAGCGACAATTTGATCGTTTTAATGAAGAGGATGTTGAAGAGTTACAAGAGAATAAGTTAGATTATATAGCCTATTCACTAAATGATTCTACTTGGGTGAAGTTAGATCAAGTTCTTAATAAAGTTGCGATTTTTAAAAAACAAGATAAAACAAAGTTCCTGAAAAGTGGAAAGTATAGTAAGCTTGAAGATTCTACAGGAGTATACATGATCAAAATAAAAGAGGTGTTAAAGCGTGGCGAAATAGCACCTTTAGAATATATTAAACCTACAATAAGGCAAATTATATTAAATCGAAGAAAGCTAGAACTGATAAAAAAAATAGAAAAAGACATTACAAGAGATGCAGTTGAGAACAAACAATTTGAAGTTTATGATTAAAATTACCGTGCTATGCGCGATACTTACCTTTAATGTGAATGCAGGGCTTTATGCTCAAGAAATAATAGAGAGTGTAACACAAGAAGTTGATACAACAACAACAGAAGCTACCGCTGTAGCACCCTTAAACGAATCATTTCAAAGAACCAAAATAGACGGTGTAGCAGCAGTAATTGGAGAAAATGTAATTTTAGATAGTGATGTAGAAACTGCTTATAAACAATTGGTGAGCGAAGGAGTTTCCACCTCTGATGTAAGTCGTTGTGAGCTTGCAGGAAGCTTGTTCGAAAGTAAACTATATGCACATCACGCCATACAGGATAGTATCATAGTAAAAGATGCTGAAGTTAATTCTATGGTGGACCAGCAACTAAATTATATGACAAATGAGTTAGGGACAGTAGAAAAAGTACTAAAATTTTATAAAAAAGATAATTTAGCAGAATTTAAGAGCGAACTATTTGAGATTAATAAAGCAAATAGACTAGCAGAACAAATGAGAACTAAAATTATTAAAGATATAGAGGTTACTCCAGAAGAGGTTAGAGAATTTTTTGATGATATCCCAAAAGAAGAAAGACCACTTTTCGGGACAGAGGTCGAGTTGGCTCAGATTGTAATAGAACCAGAGATACCAGAAGAAGAAGAAGAAAAAGTAGTAGATAGATTAAAGCAGTTTAGAGAAGATATCGTAGAAAACGGAAGTAGTTTTGCTACTAAAGCAGTATTATATTCTCAAGATCCAGGCTCTAAATCTAAAGGAGGGAAATATACAATGGATCGCCAGACGAACTTTGCAAAAGAATTTAAAGATGTAGCTTTTAGCTTGCAAGAAGGAGAGGTAAGCGAACCTTTTAAAACAGATTTTGGATGGCATATTGTAAAAGTAGATAAGATAAGAGGAGAAGAAATAGATGTAAGGCATATCCTTCTTATCCCAGATGTAACTAGAGCAACTGTAGAAGAAGCTAAAAAATTAGTAGACTCTCTACGTAGAGAGATTGTTTCAAAAACTATAGATTTTAAAGAAGCAGCAAGAAAATTTAGTGATGAGAAAGAGACCCGTGAAGATGGAGGACAATTATTAAACCCTACAACAGGAGATACTCATTTTGAGCTTTCAAAAATAGACCCTATATTGTATGATCAGGTTTCTAAACTAAAAACTAATGAAGTTTCCTTAGTTATTCCTGATCAAGATCGTCAAGGACGTAAAAAATTTAAACTAATCACAGTGCTTAATAGACATGATGAGCATATAGCAGATTACGCAAATGATTATCTTAAAATTAGAGAATTAGCATTGAGAAAAAAACAAATTGATGCTATTCGAAAATGGCAGAGTGAGAAGATAATGGATACCTATATAAAGGTAAACGGCGAATATAGAGATTGTGAATATAGTGGTAACTGGTTAAAAAAATAAATATAAGATGTCAGACGACGTAGTAGCTATAGAGAAACTAGTAAGAAAACATTCAGAACTCAAGAATGAGATTTCTAAAGTAATTATTGGTCAAGAAAAAGTAATAGACCAAATACTTATTTCTGTTTTTTCAGGAGGTCATGCCCTGTTGATTGGTGTGCCAGGACTAGCAAAAACTCTTATGGTAAATACGATATCAAAAGCTCTGGGTTTAGAATTTAAAAGAATTCAATTTACCCCAGATTTGATGCCTAGTGATATATTAGGAAGTGAAATATTAGATGAGACAAGACATTTTAAATTTATAAAAGGTCCAGTGTTTTCTAATATAATTCTGGCAGATGAGATTAACCGTACTCCTCCAAAAACTCAAGCAGCACTTTTGGAAGCAATGCAAGAAAGATCAGTAACTGTAGCAGGTCATCATTATAAATTAGATTTGCCATATTTTGTTCTTGCTACACAAAACCCTATTGAGCAAGAAGGAACTTATCCATTACCAGAAGCGCAATTGGACCGATTTATGTTTGCGATAGAATTAAAATATCCAAGCTTTGAAGAAGAAGTAGCAGTTGTAAAGAGCACAACAGGAGATCATTCAGCTACAGTGAATTCATTATTTACAGCACAAGAAATTATTGATCTTCAGCACTTGATTCGTCGTATTCCAGTAGCAGATAATGTAATTGAATATGCTGTTTCTATGGTAGGAAAAACTAGACCTAATGGAGATACTGCTAACGAATTAGTGAAAAATTATATAGATTGGGGAGCGGGACCGAGAGCTTCTCAAAATTTAATTTTAGCAGCAAAAGCAAATGCTGCAATAAAAGGGAAATACTCTCCTGATATAGAAGATGTTCAGGCAGTTGCTATGGGGATTCTTCGTCATCGTATTATAAAAAACTATAAAGCAGAAGCAGAAGGCGTCAGTGTAGAAGATGTGATTCAGAGTCTGTTTTAGTACTTAAAGTTTTTTCCAATATTTTTTAAATTATTTTTTAGTGACTAAATAACGAGAGATATTTCTCTGTCCCGTAGTTTGATCTAGAGTGCACTGAATTTACTATTTTTTTTCTTCTCGATAATTAAACCTTTTTTACATTTATTAGTCTTAGGTATTGAACGTTCGATAGATTATTGTTTAATATAAAAAAAAGAAATAGATGAAAAATATAATATGCACCATACTATTAGTTATGGCAGTTATGTCCATATCAGCTCAATCAGAAAAAGTGAAAAAACGAGCTCATCATAAGGCATTGAAAAAAGAATTCTATCAAAACCTTTCAGAAAGTCAAAAGGCTCAATTAGATGCTAAAAAACAATTGAGAAAAGAACATAGAAAAGCAATGAGAGCTACTTTTACAGAAGAACAATTAGCAATTGTAAAAGATAAAAGTATTGATAAGAAAGAAAAAAGAAAAGCTTTGATGATGACATTTAGCGATAAACAACATACGATGCTAAAGAATCATAAGCAGTTTATGAAAACCGAAAATGAAAAATTTAAAACATCTCTCACAGAAGTTCAATTGGCACAATATAGAAAGATAAAAAATAGAAAGAAGAAACGAGAGATTAAAAAAGAATAGAATTAAAAAGTGGGGCAATGGAGCTTCACTTTTACTTTTTTTTAAGTACTTCTGCTTTTTTTTTAAGTTATTTTTTAATAGTAGCTATAACGTTTTCGTAATATAAAAAGGGACTAAACTATTTCCTTATCTTAATTTTTAATGATTTAATAATATTTATTGAATTAATTTATGAATTTAGAGGAATAACAAGGCTTATTTTTCTTTAAATGCAAAAAAAAAGGATTATAAGTATTCATTTAAGAAAATCCTTTAAAATTTGTATTTTCGCAGAACTTTTCAATACTAAAAAAATTAGATATGGCATTCGATATCGATATGATTAAAAAGGTATACAGTCAAGTAGCAGACCGTGTTAATGCAGCACGAGAAGTTACAGGTAAACCTTTAACCCTGGCAGAGAAAATTTTGTATTCACATCTTTGGGATGTAAAAACAAAAGAGGCGTTTACACGTGGAAAAGATTATGTTGATTTTGCACCAGATCGTATTGCTTGTCAAGATGCAACAGCACAGATGGCATTGCTACAATTTATGCAGGCCGGAAAAAATAAAGTAGCAGTACCGACTACTGTGCACTGTGATCACTTAATACAAGCTAAAGAAGGAGCAGCAGTAGATTTAAAAAACGCTAATGATGTTAGTAGTGAAGTATTTAATTTCCTAGAATCAGTATCAGATAAATACGGAATTGGATTCTGGAAACCGGGAGCGGGTATTATTCATCAAGTTGTTCTAGAGAATTATGCTTTTCCAGGAGGAATGATGATTGGTACTGATTCTCATACCGTAAATGCAGGAGGATTAGGAATGATAGCAATTGGTGTAGGAGGAGCAGATGCAGTAGATGTTATGGCTGGTATGGCTTGGGAATTAAAGTTTCCTAAGTTAATAGGAGTAAAGTTAATAGGAGAGTTATCTGGTTGGACTGCACCTAAAGATGTGATTTTAAAAGTAGCAGAAATTCTTACCGTAAAAGGAGGAACAGGCGCGATCGTTGAATATTTTGGCCCAGGGGCAACGTCAATGTCCTGTACTGGTAAAGGTACTATTTGTAATATGGGAGCCGAAATTGGTGCTACAACATCTACTTTTGGCTATGATGAGTCTATGGAACGCTACTTAAGAGCTACAGAAAGAGCAGATGTAGCTGATGCAGCAAATAAGGTAAAAGAACATCTAACAGGAGATCCTGAAGTATATGCTAATCCAGAGCAATATTTTGATGAAGTAATCGAAATTAATTTATCTGAATTAGGACCTCTATTAAACGGACCTTTTACTCCAGATCTATCAACAGCAGTAGGTAGTACAATGACAGAAAAAGCGTCATCTAACGATTGGCCACTAAAAGTAGAATGGGGATTAATAGGTTCTTGTACAAACTCTTCATACGAAGATTTATCTCGTGCTTCTTCAATTGCACAGCAGGCATTAGATAAAGGATTAAAAATGAAAGCAGAATTAGGGATTAATCCAGGTTCTGAACAAGTAAGATATACAGCAGATAGAGATGGTATTCTTGGAATATTTGAGAAACTAGATGCGAAAATATTCACTAATGCATGTGGACCCTGTATTGGGCAATGGGCAAGGTATAGTGATCCAAAAAATGCTCCAAAAAACAGTATAGTACATTCTTTTAATAGAAACTTTGCTAAGCGTGCAGATGGTAACCCTAACACACACGCTTTTGTTGCATCACCAGAATTAACTGCTGCAATTGCCGTTGCAGGACGATTAGATTTCAACCCGTTAGTAGATAAATTAATTAACGAAAACGGTGAAGAGGTGATGTTTGATGAACCAACAGGATGGGAGTTGCCTCCAAAAGGATTTGAAGTAAAAGATAACGGGTATTTAGCCCCAGTTGAAGATGGTAGCAGTGTAGAAGTAAAAGTAAGTCCAACTTCAGAAAGATTACAGTTGCTAACACCATTTGAGCCAATAGGAGAAGAAATTAAAGGCGCTAAATTGCTTATAAAAGCATTTGGTAAGTGTACAACAGATCATATTTCTATGGCAGGTCCATGGTTACGTTATAGAGGACATTTAGATAATATCTCTAATAACTGTTTAATAGGAGCTGTAAATGCATTTGGTAAAAAGACAAATTTTGTTAAAAATCAATTAACAGGAGAGTTTGGTGGTGTACCAGATACAGCAAGAGCATATAAAGCTGCAGGAGTGCCTACTATTGTTGTAGGAGATCATAACTACGGAGAAGGGTCATCACGAGAACATGCAGCAATGGAACCACGTCATTTAGGGGTATGTGCAGTAATTGTAAAATCATTTGCTCGTATCCATGAAACAAACCTTAAAAAACAAGGGATGCTTGGGTTAACATTTGCTAACGAAAGTGATTATGATTTGATACAAGAAGACGATACGTTTAATTTTACAGATCTTAATCAATTTGCATCAGGAAAACAGTTAACATTAGAAATTGTTCATATAGATGGGACTAAAGATAGTATTATGCTAAATCATACGTATAATGATTCCCAAATTGAATGGTATAAAGAAGGATCAGCCTTAAACTTAATTAAAAAAGAAAATGCTTAAAATAATATAAGAAAATATTATAAAAAAAACAGACTCCCAAAAGCTAACTTTTGGGAGTTTTTTTGTTTGAATTAGAAATGAATTAGCGAGGAAAACAATCTACACTAACCATTACACAAAATTTGTGCTGAGGAGGAAGCTGTTCGTATTGGCTACAGGTAACAATTATTGGACCGTTGTATGTATCACATGGATTGCCGCCACCATTAATTTGTTTTTGTGCTGTTCTGGATAATTTTTTTCCTAGGTTTAAAAGTGTGTTTTTCATAATTTTTTGTGTAATAACCCTGAACTGTATATGGCTCTCAGGATATGAGCTTATCCATAAAAATACAGCTTTTTCTTTAGCCAATTGTTATATTAACACTACCATAAAACTAGTGTTAAGAAGGAGTAAAATGATTTGAAAAACGAATTAAGCAATTTATAATGTTCTTCTGGTATGAAAATAGTAGGTGTTCTTGATAATATAGAGAAGTTTTTTTTCAAAAATAGAATTACTTAAATTTGCGTGTATGATACGCCAAAATATAAAAATAGCAGTTGATGCGGTCCTAAAAAAGAAGTAACTATAGCATATAAAAAATATGTAGATCATTATCTAGGTATAGATTATGATGTTTCACATATCGAAGAATTACATGATTTAGGATATTTACCTATTACAATTAAAGCTTTACCAGAAGGAACAGAAGTTCCTATTAGAGTACCAATGTTTACCGTAATGAATACAAAACCAGAATTCTTTTGGCTTACAAATTACTTAGAAACATTACTATCTAATATTATTTGGCAGCCTTGTACCTCTGCTACCATTGCGAAGCAGTATAGAAAAATCTTATTTTCTTTTGCTATGGAGACTGATAAGGATAATGTAGATTTTATTACTTGGCAAGGACATGATTTTTCTATGAGGGGGATGTCTGGAATAGAATCTTCTATTCTAAGTGGTATGGGGCACGCTTTGTCTTTTTCAGGAAGCGATACATTACCTGTAGCAAAATCTTTTGAAACATATTATAATGCAGATGTTACTACAGAATTAGTTGTAGGTAGTGTTAATGCAACAGAGCATAGTGTGATGTGTGCAGGTAGTAAAGACGATGAAATAGGAACTTTTAGAAGATTATTAAAGACATACCCTACAGGAATACTATCAGTAGTTTCTGATACATGGGATTTGTGGAAAGTATTAACAGAGTATTTACCTAAACTAAGAAATGAAATTTTAGAAAGAGAAGGTAAGCTCGTGATTAGACCTGATTCCGGTGATCCTGTGGATATTATTTGTGGTTGTGATCATAATGATGTTACTATTGCAAAAGGAGTAATAGAATTGCTTTGGGAAGAATTTGGAGGAACTATAAATGATCAGGGATATAAAGTTTTGAACCCTAAAATAGGAGCAATCTATGGAGATAGTATTACTATTCATAGAGCTACTCAGATCTGTGAACGATTAAAAGCAAAAGGATTTGCATCTACCAATGTAGTTTTAGGAATAGGAAGTTTTACATATCAATATAATACCAGAGATACTTTTGGTTTTGCTATGAAAGCTACCTATGTAGAAATAAATGGAGAAGGAAGAGAGATTTTTAAAGACCCTATTACTGATGATGGAACTAAGAAATCAGCAAAAGGACGTATCAAATTATATGAAGATCAAGGGCAGATTAAATATAAAGATCAGGTTTCTAGTGAAGAAGAAAAAGAAGGCTTATTAAAAACTATCTTTAAAGATGGAGAAATATTGATTGATGAAAGCTTATCGGTAATTAGAAAGAGAATTGTTAAATAAGTAGCATACCTGCTTGACAATGCCCCTGTTAATAAAATTATGAGAGAGTATTTTTGTATAATAATGTAAGGGATTTCAGCGTTTTATGACTAAAAATTAATTAATATCTTAAAAAAACAGTTATGATGAACACTATTTGGTTTTTTGAGGACTCTAATCTCTTTAAATTATTATGTCCACATAAGTTTAAGAGGTTTAAAGATGGGCATGATTTTGATGCCTATAGAAAAAATGATTATATCTATTTTGAAGAAGATTCTGCTAACAAAGTTTATCTTATAGAAAAAGGTAAGGTAAAAATAGGATACTATGCTGAAGATGGGTGTGAGGTGATAAAAGCTATTCTCACTAAAGGAGAGATTTTTGGAGAGAAAGCTATTCTTGGAGAAAATAAAAGAACAGAGTTTGCACAATCTGTTGATAATACAACTTCTATTTGCCCTATTGGAGTAGAAACTATGCATGGACTTATGCGAGATAATTACTCTTTTAGTCTTAGGATTTATAAGTTTATAGGAATGCGTTTTAAACGTTTAGAAAGAAGATTGCAATTACTTCTTTTTAAAGACACAAAAACAAGATTATTAGAGTTTTTAAATGAACTTAAAGAAGATTATGGACATTGTTGCCCAGACACAGGTGATATGGTTATAGAGCATCCTTATACTCAAAAAGACATAGCTAATCTGATAGGAACATCGAGGCCAACTCTAAATATTATTCTAAACGAACTCAAAGAATCTAATGTTATTGACTTTAATAGAAAAGAAATTCGATTAAAAAATGTCGCTTAGTGTAAGCTAGCTAACGTTTTAATACAATTAAGGCAAGTATTTTTGTAGTGTAAAACTATAAAAAGAAAAAAAATGTTTAGAAAAATAGTAATGGGAGCCTTGGTGATTGGATGTATCGCCTCCTCTTGTAGTAGTGATGATGATTCTAGTGGAGTAACCGAATCTAATTTAACACTTAACCTTACGGGGTTAGAAGATTTAGGGAGTAATTATCTATATGAAGGTTGGATTATTGTTGATGGAGCTCCTGTTTCTACAGGAACATTTTCTGTAGATAAAGATGGAAAACTATCAAGTACATCGTTTAAAGTTAATTCAAAATCACTTAGTACAGCTACATCATTTGTACTTACAATAGAACCTAACCCTGATACAAACCCAGCACCAGCAGATACAAAATTATTAAAAGGTGATTTTGGAACAGCTAATACAGCAACTGTAGGATTAGAACCGGTAGGGAAAGGAGATTTTTCTACTTCTTCAGGAAATTTTTTCTTGAGAACACCAACAGATGAAGCTTCAGGAACAGCTAATAATAAAAATGATCAGTTCGGAGTATGGTTCGGTACTCCAGGAATGCCACCAGTAGCAGATTTAAAATTGCCAGTTCTTAATGCAGGATGGAAATACGAAGGTTGGGTAGTGTCTGAAGGGGTTCCAGTTTCTACAGGAACATTTACTATGAGTACTATCCCTGATGATAATGCAGGAGATGCAAATGGTTTTAGTGAGGTAGCTTCTAATGGACCAAACTTGCCAGGAGAAGACTTTTTTAGAAATGCACCAGATGGAGTACCATTTCCTTTAGACGTTAGAGAAAAAACAGTGGTAATTTCAGTAGAACCATTCCCAGATAACTCAGCAGCGCCATTTTTATTAAAACCTTTGGTCGGTACAGCAGGTAAGGATACAGCACCAACTAGCTATCCATTTAAACTTAATAGCAAATCATTTCCCTCAGGAAATGTATCACGATAATTCTTTGTTTATTTTTTATTATTTAACTAAGCTGCCTTCCGAGGTAGCTTTTTTTATACCAGTACTCAGCTCATATAATGATTTTTAATGAGTAAAAGTGAGTTTACCTATCTATGATAGATAAAAATAGTATAGCAGAATCAACTTAATTTATGATAACTTTGTAAGTATACTAAGGTTTTAAGACAAAACTATCAAATAAATTGTTTTTAGAGTTATGTTTGATAATGACTAAAAATAGTGTTTTTAAAAATGTTTTTTATATCAGCCCTTATTTTATATAAAAAATGTAGTGTAGATGGTGATAACTATAGCTTTAAAATAACAAACGGATAAATAGATGAAACTTAACAAGAAAAATATCTCCAATGTAATTTTTGTAATCATATTAGTATTGTTTTTTATTCCTAATACGAGAGGAATGATGCAAATATTTTTAACCAGAATTTTTTCGTTTAGCCCAAGTCTGATAGCAGTAGAAGAAAGGGTGAAAATAGAGACCTATGATTGGAAATTACATGGTGTGAATACAGAATCTACTAATTTTAATACAGCTAAAAACAAGGTTGTTTTAGTAAATTATTGGGCGACTTGGTGCCCTCCATGTATTGCAGAAATGCCTTCTCTTCAAAAATTATATAATGATTATAAGAATAAGATTGTATTTGTTTTTTTAACAACAGATGATGATCCTGAGCTATATAAATTTATGAGTAATAAGAGCTATGATTATCCTATATATAGATCATTATCAGAGCATCCAAAGCCTTTTATAAGTAAAACTATACCAGCAACATATATATTAGATAAAAAAGGGAATATTATTATAGATAAGGTAGGTGCTGCAGATTGGAATAGTTCTAAAGTACGAGAAACAATAGATGCTTTATTAGAAGAATAAGTACCCCCCTAGTTTGACCTTAGATATAGAATTTAGATACTAAAAAAAGCTATAATAGTTTATTTTTTAAAATACTTAAAAGGTACAACTAACATACCAAAGCATTCTCCTTTTTCTTTACCGATATTTTTGTGATGAATTTTATGTGCTCTTCTTACCCCTTTGGCATACCAGTTATTAGCTTTTCGGAATAATTTAAAGCGTTGGTGAATGAAAATATCATGTACTATAAAATAGGCAATCCCATATGCCAAAATACCTAAACCAATAGGTATACCTATCCAAAATGTCTGTGAATTATGTAATAAGATACAAGACATACTAATTATTGCATAAAACACAAAAAATAAATCATTACGCTCCCACCAGCTATTATGATCCTTATGATGATGATCTTTATGTAATGACCATAAAAACCCATGCATGATATATTTATGAGAAAACCAAGCCATAAATTCCATAATACAGAAAGTTGTTAGAAATACGAATAATTGAATGAAAATTTTCATATACCAGATTTTATACAAAAATACGAGTTAGATTAAGTTTAATCGATACTCAAAATAAGATTTAGCTAATAATCCAAATTTTTGATAATTAGATACTCGTATTCGTGTGTTTTTTATTTCTAAAGAAGGAGTTTTTTTTAGTTTTTTTAATAACTTTTGGTAATATACAAAAGCGGTATAAACGCCAAATTTAGCCTCTACAGGAAGCTGTAAAATACCTTTTAGGGATTTTTCAAAATCATTTTCTATTTCTTTAATAATTCTAAGTTTAGTACTCTCATCAAGTTGGTTTAAATCGGCGTTAGGAAAATAAGACCTGTCTAGATTCTCAAAATCAGATTTTAGATCACGCAAAAAATTAACTTTTTGAAACGCAGAACCTAAATACATAGCACTTTGCTTTAGAGCATCATATTGTTGTTGATTGCCATTAACAAAAACTTTTAAGCACATTAGCCCTACTACATCTGCTGATCCATAAATATAATCTTTGTACTCTTGCTCAGTAAGATATTTAGTTTTAGATAAATCCAATCTCATACTTTTCATAAAAGCTTCATATAACTCAGGATTAATATTATATTGATGAACTGTTTTTTGGAATGAGTTTAGAATTGGATTTAGACTAATTTTACTCTCTATTGCTTTGTACATTTCTTGTTCAAAATCATTGAACAATTTTTCTTTATCATATTCATGAAATGTATCTACAATTTCATCTGCAAACCTAACAAACCCATAAATATTATAAATATCTTGTCGTATAGAGTCAGATAGCATTTTTGATGCCAGTGAAAAAGATGTACTATATGAATTCGTAACAATCTTACTACAGCTATAGGATACGGTATCAAAAATAGATTTCATAGAGACAGAATTTATGATTTAATTTGTGTTATGTTGTAGTTTAGATTTTTTAGATATCTGGTATTGATTTTCGATGAGTCCAGCAACTAATTTTCCCGAAATCAAGGAAGGTGGTACACCAGGTCCTGGTACAGTAAGTTGCCCTGTAAAAAACAAATCTTTTATTTTTTTACTTTTCAGTTTAGGTCGTAAAAAAGCAGTTTGTAAAAGAGTATTTGCCATACCATATGCATTACCTTTATAAGAATTATACTCTTTTATAAAATCGTTGATACAAAATGATTCTTTAAATAAAATACTATCTTTAATGCTTTGATTTGTAATCGCTTCAAAGCGAGTTATGATTTTTTCAAAATAAAACTCTCTTAACTGAAGAGTATCTTCTATTCCTGGAGCTAGTGGTATTAAGAAAAATCCATTTTCTTTACCCTCAGGAGCAGAATTAGAATCGGTTAAAGAAGTGAAATTGGCATAAAACAATGGGTTTTCAGGCCACTTAGGAGAGTCGTAAATATCTCTTGCATGCTGATCAAAATCTGTGTCAAAAAATAAATTATGGTGATTGACATTTTTTAATTTTTTATCAAAACCTACATAAAATAATAATGAAGAGGGGGCAAAAGTTTTGTGCTTCCAATATGTCTCAGAATATTGTCGATACAGAGGATCTAATAACGTCTCTCCATGGTGATAATCTGCTCCACATAATACGATATCAGTATCTGTTTTTTTAGAATTTACTATAATTCCTTTTGCACAATTATTCTCAATCAGTATTTTTTCGACAGTAGCACTAGTATGAATTTTTACTCCTAATGATTTAGCTAATTTCTCTATGCTAAGTATCACCTGATACATTCCTCCTCTAGGATGCCAAGTGCCTAATCCAAAATCAGCATAATTCATAAAGCTATAAAAAGCAGGGGTATCACTAGGTTTTGCTCCTAGAAAAAGTACAGGAAACTCTAGTATTTTGATAAGTTTTTCATTTTTAAATTCTTTCCGTACTTCTTTAGAAATCGTACTAAAAAACTGACCTATTCTTAGAATAGTCTCTTTGGTTACTAATTCTAAAGGGGATACACCAGGTCGATATACTAAATTCTTGATAGCAATATCATAATTATTTTGTGCTACTCTTATAAATTCTTTTAATTTAGTAGCGCTTCCTTTTTCTTCTTTTTCAAAAGCTATAAATATTTTATCTAAAGAGTCTTCTATAGTAATACTTTCATTATTTTTAAAGAAAACTTTATATGCAGGATTTAATTTATCTAAAATATAATAATCGGATGCTGACTTGTTGAAATCATTAAAAAAACTTTCGAATACGTCGGGCATCCAGTACCAAGATGGACCTATATCAAACGTAAATCCTTCTTTTTCTAATTGTCTAGCTCTGCCACCAACAGTAGTGTTTTTTTCAAAAATAGTAACATCATATCCCAGTTTAGCTAAGTAGCATGATGCAGAGAGTGATGAAAACCCAGACCCAATAATTGCTATTTTTTTTGACATAAGTATATGTTAAAGTTCTGAAATCAGTGAGTTAATTGATTTAAAATAACGGTGATTTGGATGTAGATTATTGTTAGATATATTTATAATTTGTTTACCAAGAATCCAAAACTCACTAACCCTATCTTTACATACAATAGTGTCAAACTCTTGTAGATATTTCTTGATATTGGCTGTCTCCGGCCTGATTGTGAAATAAGAAACAAATATAGTTTTATCATGAAACGAAAGGGTGTCAGATAAACTATCTAATGGAATACTAGATCCTAGATAAATAGCCTTATAACCATGTAATAGTATTTCATAATTGATATACAATAACCCTAATTCGTGTATTTCATTTTCTGGAAGAAATAAAATGAATGCTTTTTCTTTTTTAGTAGGTTTAGAATATTGAAGCTTTTCAATGTTAAGCAATACTTTCTGCTTAATCAAATTAGAGATAAAATGTTCGTGTGATGGATTAATAGTATCTGTTTGCCATAACAACCCTATTTCCTGTAATAATGGGATAAAAACATCAATAAATATTTCTCTAAAATTCCTTCTTTTTTCTAATTGCTCATAGGTTTTTAGAAATAATTCTAAGTCATAATTAAGCATTGCAATTTTAAAAGAATTGATAGATTGACTTTTAGTACTACTATCAGATACAATACTTCTTACATACTCATTGATTTCATATGGGTCTAATTTAGAAATTCTAGAGATCTTATAACCGCTATTTACCAAATATGTAACATTAAGTAATTTTTGGAGGCTTTTTAGATTATAAGTCCTAATATTCGTTTCTGTGCGGTCAGGAGAAAGCAATTCATACCTTTTTTCCCATATCCTAATCGTGTGCGCTTTTACACCACAAAGATTTTCTAAATCTTTTATACTAAATGTTTGTTTAATATTGTTCACCTTTTTAGATAAATTGTTAAACAAAACTAAGTAAAAGAAAATGAATACCTTTTCTGTAAATGTTAAAATAATGATATTTATTGTTAAAAATATATATTTTTTAAAGAATTTGTTTGCTATGATGTTGAAAAACAATTTTCTTATGCTTAATTAATCTGATGATTTTTTATAAAGTTTTTAACTTAAGAATAATTAAAAAAAAAGGATAGTATACGAACGTATAATAAAAAGTAACAAGAGAGTATAAGAGATTTATATGTATATCGCCTTATTTAAACAGAAAGAATATTCTATAGCAATATATGCTAAAACATAGTAATCATTGAGTTCTATTTCTTTAGTTTAACATATTTTTCTACGATATGGCGTTTGATGTTTGCTTTTTTTATCTCTTCTAACCCATATTGGATAAGGGTATCTCCTTTTATTTGTATTGTAAATGGAAACTCATGATTACGAATAGCTTCTACGGCAGAATATTGTAATGTCTCTGTGTAGGTATCTCCATCTAACGTATAAATACCCCCTCCTCCATAAAAATTATCATTATTAACTTGATCTTGATTAAAAAATGCAAAATGATCCTTACCTATAATCTTTATAAAATCTGATGAAGTCATATCTTTAATCTGGATAGAATCCCCTTCTTTAATCTCTCCATAAACCATTTTCCAAGCTCCTTCTAGTGGATTAGTATTTTTAAGAATAGGAGTTGTCTTAGGGGTGTTTTTTTGTTTGCTACAAGAAAGAAGTACTAAAGTACAAAACAAGGTTATAAGTTGTTTTTGCATAAAGTTAATCATAATATAAAGAAATATGAAATTCAAAAATAGAAGATAAATATGAGTAATGCTAAAAATAGTTGTAGATATTACAGGTTAAATATTTGTATGCTGAGTTAATTTTGAATAAAATTTTAAAAAGAATAAAAACTAAAAAACTAAAGGAATAAAATAATTGAATAATATGATTAATAACCCTACAGCAATAAGGTTTAAAAACACACCAGCTTTTACCATATCTTTTACTTTTACATAACCACTAGAAAAAACAATAGCATTAGGCGGAGTAGCCATTGGTAGCATAAAAGCACAACTCGAAGCCATCGTTACAGGAATGAGAGCATATAGTATAGGGATTTTTAGCCCCATGGCAATCCCAGCTACTACAGGTGCTAAAACTGCTACTAAAGCAACATTACTCATTAATTCTGTCATAAAAAGCATAAGAAGAATAAGTAATGAAACAATTGCAAGAATACTAATGTTTTCATACGAAGCTATACTGGTGGCAATAAGATCAACTAAACCAGTTTTGGATAAACCAGAAGCTAGTGCTAAGCCACCTCCAAAAAGAATTAAAATACCCCATGCAATTTTAGAAGTATCATCCCATTTTAAAACGAAGGTTCCTTTTTTAAAATTATCAGGAATTATAAATAGAATAATGGCTGTCCAAATACTAATTTCTGTATCTGTTATTCTAAAGTTCGAAAATATGCTATTAATATGAGTTCTAAAAATCCAAAAGAAAATAGCTAGAATAAAAACGACAATAACTTTTCTTTCAGAAGTTCTTAAAGAACCTAATAAATCAATTTCTTTTTGAATTACATTTTCTGATGCATTAAAAGATTGTAAATGATTAGGGTAAATTACTTTTACCATAATGATGTAGATGACGGCGATCATTATAATAGAGAATGGTAATCCTACTGACATCCATTTTAAAAATGAAATTTCTATTTGATATTCACGTTCTAATAAACCTATTAAAACAGAATTAGGAGGAGTGCCAATGATTGTAGCAATACCTCCTACATTTGCAGAAAAAGCAATCCCTAGCATAATACTTAATGCAAAATTCCTATCTTTTTTGGTAAACCCATCTTCGTCATTTATCAATAAATGTATCACGGATAAACCAATAGGTAACATAACCAAAGTACTTGCGGTATTACTAATCCACATACTGAGAAAAGCTGTTGATATCATAAAACCGAGAATAATTTTGTTAGGACTTGTACCAGTTAGTTTAATAATATTTAGAGCAATCCGTTTATGTAAATTCACTTTTTCTAAAGCTAATGCCATGATAAAACCACCAAAAAAAAGAAATATGATCGGGCTGCCATAACTCGCAGATACCTCTTTAATATCCATAATCCCTGTTAAAGGAAATATAACAAGTGGTAATAATGCTGTTACAGAAATAGAAACAGCCTCTGTTATCCACCAAATAATCATCCATAGTGCAATAGCAACTACTTTATCAGCTTCTTTTGATACTAACTCGACAGGGAAATTGATGAATATTATAAATAGTAACGGACCTAAAAGAAGTCCAATTTTTTGTGATAATGAAAAGCTGTTCATTAGCTGTTTAGATTTTTTTGGTTAATAAAGAATTATGCAAACCTTTTGAGTTATTTTAAGAGAAATAAAATAAAGATTTTTTCTTTATTATAGAGAAAGAAACAAAAAAAATCTTAATGTAAAAAATTATCTGAAATATCGTGTATGCTCTAGAACTTTGAGTAAGAAAATAGATAATTATAAAGGAGATAAAATAGTTTAGAAATTAATAATACTTTAATGTATAAAATTTACTACTATATAGTTATTATAAAAAGTGCCCAGAGCGGGATTCGAACCCGCACGCCCTAATGGACACATGGCCCTCAACCATGCCTGTCTACCAGTTTCAGCACCTGGGCGGTAACGATATTACAATATAACATAAAACTAAAAAAGTATCGTAATAATTTACGATACTTTTTAGTGACCGGGCTGGGGCTCGAACCCAGGACCCTCTCCTTAAAAGGGAGATGCTCTACCAACTGAGCTACCAGGTCATAGATAATTCTATTATCAAATATTTATATGAGCCAAAAATAAGACTTAAAATATAAATCATATTTTTTTTAGTGACCGGGCTGGGGCTCGAACCCAGGACCCTCTCCTTAAAAGGGAGATGCTCTACCAACTGAGCTACCAGGTCATACATTCTTTTCCTTGAATGCGGGTGCAAATATACTATCATTAATTTATTTTTCAAGAAGAAATTGATATATTTTTATAATTTATTTTAAATGACGCGTTTTTTTATCAAAATCTACTTAATTTAGACAACATGAATATAGTATTAATAGGATATATGGGGAGTGGTAAATCTCTGTTAGGTAGTGGTTTATCGAGTAGTTTAAAGTTGAACTATCTAGATTTAGATGATTATATAGAAAATCAAGAAAAAAAATCTATTTCTAAGATTTTTAAAGACCAAGGAGAGATATATTTTAGGAAAAAGGAATCTTTATACCTAAAAGAGGTTTTAGAAAGTCATCAAAATACGATTATTTCTCTTGGAGGAGGTACGCCTTGTTTTGCTGGAAATATAGAAATCATAACAAATAAAGAAACTGTAAAAAGTGTATATTTACAAACCTCATTAGAAGAGCTAACAAAAAGATTGTTTACAGAACGTGATAAACGACCATTAATAGCACATCTAGAGACATTAGATCAGCTTAAAGATTTTATTAGGAAACACCTTTTTGAACGTTCTTTTTATTACAATCAGGCAGATTATAAGGTGACCACAGATCAGAAAAATGTAGCACAAATAGTAGAAGAGTGTAAGGTTGCGCTATTTTAAAATAGCAATATCCTCCTCTCCGAATTTTACAACAATATGCTCATGTAAGGAAGTAGATAGAGAAATCCCTTTAAAATCAGCTTTAATAGGATATTTTTTATGATTTCGATTGACTAAAACGGCTGTTTTAAATCTGGTTAATGGAACATCAAGAAAATGCTTTACACCATAGATAAGAGCAGTTCCTGAATTGAGTACATCGTCTGCAAGAATTATAGGTTTATTTTTGTATTTATCTGGTGTTATAGAGGTTTTTACAGTATTATGTGGAGATTTCTTATTCATAGTTACCTCACATAAAATTACTTGTAAATCAGAAATCCCTTCTAAAATAGTTTTTAATCGCTGAGCGAATATATATCCGTTTTCAGCAATTCCTGCAATTATAATCTCTCTTTCATTAATGTTAGTCTCATAAATCTGATACGCAATACGTCTTATTTTATGTTGTATTTGTTGGTGTGTAAGGATTATATTATGATTAGTTTGCATGTGTGTAATTTATTAATAAGTGTTTTTTGTGACGACAGAGGTAAATTAATATTGTTTTTCAAATATAAAAAAGAGTTCGTTACCCATGCGTGGATCTATAGAATTATAACAGTTTTCTAGTGTTTTTATAGTAAAATAGTTTGAAAACAATAACTCATATTCTTTTTTACGACCACCAAAGGGAGGTCCTTTATGATTAAACTTAGTATCAAATAAAAGACCAACTATTTTTCCTTTAGAAGAAAGAAGAGCTGCCATTTTTTGGACATATTCTTCTCTTTGTTCAGGAGGTATAGCACAGAAAAAAGTCTGTTCTATAATTAAGTCAAATGTATTGGTATGTTTAAAAAAGTCATCACAGATTAGATTATCAGAAGGAAACTCAGGGCATCGTTTTTTAAAGTTTAGTAATACATCTTCTACATGATCTAATATATAGACATTTTTAAACCCTTTTCTGAATAGATATTCTGCTTCATAGGCATTTCCACAACCAGGTATAAGGATTTTAGTGTTATAATTTATTAATTGATCAAAATAAGTAATTAGAGGAGGCGAAGCAAAGCCAATATCCCATCTTGTTTGTTTATCATGGTATCGGTTTTTCCAATACTTTTTATCTAATTTCATTCTTCGTTATCTTCCGTATTGTTATCTTTTTCTGTATCTTCTGTAAACCAATCATCAATATCTCTTCGATCTTTTTTAGTAGGTCTTCCTGTACCTTTTTTGCGATAATACTCTTTAGAATATTTTAAAAGATCTAATTTTTGCAACGCTTCTTTTGGAGTGGTGTCTTTACGATATATATCGACGAGCTTAGCTCCAATTCGATTATCAGGTGTGTCAAGTACTACAAGTTCATAATTAATTTGATTTTTGCGAACAGTAATTTTATCCATAGGGTAAATTTCCCTAGATGGTTTGATAAGATCTCCATTAACACGGATTTTACCATCTTTACATGCTTTTGTAGAAATGCTTCGTGTTTTAAAATATCGGATGCACCATAAGTATTTATCGACTCGCATAAAGGATGTTAAGTTTGTTTGTATTTATATAATAAAATGAACTAAAATAATAAATTAAGAATAAGGTTTACAGTACGTATTTGTATAATTCTATTTATACTACATTATAAAAACTATAAACAGATGAAACAAAAGTACAAGAAAATCGTATCTTGCGCCTTTAAAAAAAAGTAAATAGATGAATGTGATAAAATATAGTTGTGCTATTGTGTTAGTTGTATTGGCTTTATATAGTTGTAAAAAAGATGATGATGGAGGTGCAACAGTTACTCCTCCAAGAGATAGAGGAGAGCAACAAATAGCAGATGATAAGTTGTTACAAGACTACCTTAAAACACATTTTTATACTCCAGAAGATGTAGATGTTAATAATGATGCTGTTGTAGAATATCAGATAGTAAAATTCGATACAATAGCAGGTGATAATAGTAGTAAAGAAGCAATTTTTAATTCTAGCCTTTTAACTACAAAAAAAGTAACAAAAAATGACGTAGAATATATATTGTATATTTTAAATTTAGATAAAGGAGAAGGAAAGTCTCAGCCGACGTTTGCAGATTTTGCTTATACTACATATAAAGGAGAGTTGCTGTATAGTAAAAGTACTAAAGTATTTGATAGTGCAATTACTCCTGTTTGGTTTGATTTAGCATCTGTTGTAGATGGATTTAGAGAAGCGGTAGTAGATTTTAAAGGGGCAACTGACCCTAATCCTATGCCTAATAATGATGGTTCTACTACATACACTGGATTTGGTAGGTTGGTAGTGTTTATGCCTTCGGGATTAGCATATTTTAATGCAACTAATCAACCTAATATTCCTGCATATTCTCCTTTGATTTTTAATATACAATTGTATAATGCAAAACAAGCGGATCATGACGGTGACGGGATACCATCTTATTTAGAGGATTTAGACGGAGACGGTGTGGTTTTTGATCTTGATGATGATACGGATGGCGATAAAACTCCAAATTATGCAGATAGTGATGATGATAAGGATGGTACATTAACTAAAGATGAAATAACAGTTAAAGACCTTAATGGGGATGGAGTGATTACATTAGATGAAATTACATTCTATGATGATGATAATGATGGTATAAAGAATCATTTGGATTTTGATGATAGAGATTTAAAAAATGAATAGTTATATTACTTTATGACTAACTAACTAGATATTAACTTGTAGAAAAATAAAAATAAAAGCCTTCTAAATTAATTTAGAAGGCTTTGTTGTTATTATGTATGAGAGGTTTATTGTTTTCTCTTAATTACATTTTGTGCAGCTTTAGTAATAGATTCGGCATTTAAACCGTACTTTTCCATAAGTTGATCTGGAGTTCCACTTTCTCCAAAAGTATCCTTTGTTGCAATAAATTCTTGAGGAACAGGATAATGTTGAGCTAAAACTCTAGAAACACTTTCTCCTAGACCACCTAAGAAATTATGTTCCTCTGCAGTAACAATACATCGTGTTTTCTTTACAGAAGCTATAATAGCCTCATCATCTAGTGGTTTTATAGTATGTATATTGATAACTTCAGCGCTGATTCCTTGTTCTTGTAGCGCTTTTGCAGCCTGTAAAGCTTCCCATACCAAATGACCAGTAGCAACGATAGTTATATCAGTACCTTCTTGTAAAAGAACAGCTTTTCCTATTTCGAACTTTTGATCTTCTGCAGTAAAATTAGCTACTTTTGGTCTACCGAAGCGCAGGTATACAGGTCCCTCATGTTCTGCGATAGCAATCGTAGCTGCTTTAGTTTGGTTATAATCACAAGTATTGATTACAGTCATTCCTGGTAACATTTTCATAAGACCTATATCTTCAAGAATTTGATGCGTAGCACCGTCTTCTCCTAATGTTAGTCCTGCATGTGAAGCACAGATTTTTACATTTTTATCACTATAAGCAATAGACTGTCTGATTTGGTCATAAACACGTCCTGTAGAGAAGTTTGCAAATGTTCCTGTAAAAGGTATTTTACCTCCGATAGTTAATCCAGCTGCAATTCCCATCATATTAGCTTCTGCAATACCTATTTGGAAAAAACGCTCAGGGTGATTAGCTATAAAAGCATCCATTTTTAAAGAACCAATTAAATCAGCACATAATGCTACAACATTCTCATTGGTTTTACCTAATTCTTCTAGACCTGCACCAAAACCTGAACGAGTATCTTTTTTTCCTGTATCTATATATTTTTTCATTTTCTTTTTAATTTGGTATATTAATAATCACCTAAGGTTTCAGGATTTTGTTCTAGTCCTATTGCTAATTGTTCATCATTAGGAGCTTTTCCATGCCAAGCATGAGTATGCATCATAAAATCAATACCATTACCCATTACGGTGTGCATTAATATACAAACAGGTTTTCCTTTTCCTGTTCTGCTTTTTGCCTCTTTTAATCCTTCTATTACAGCAGTAATGTTATTACCTTCTTCAATTTCCATAACATCCCATCCAAAAGCTTCAAACTTAGCTTTTAAACTACCCATGGCAAGAACATCATCTGTAGCACCATCTATTTGCTTACCATTAAGATCTATAGTAGCGATAATATTATCTACCTTTTTTGCAGAAGCATACATTATAGCTTCCCAATTTTGACCTTCTTGAAGTTCTCCATCACCATGTAGACTGTATACCAGATGTGGATCTTTGTTAAGTTTTTTTGCTTGTGCAGCACCTAGAGCAACAGACATTCCTTGACCTAAAGATCCAGAAGCAATACGAATACCAGGAAGTCCCTCGTGAGTAGTAGGGTGACCTTGTAATCTGCTGTTAATAAGTCTAAATGTGTTTAATTCTTCTACCGGAAAATATCCACTACGAGCCAACACACTATAGTAAACTGGAGAGATATGACCGTTAGATAAGAAAAAAAGATCTTCATCAATACCATCCATATCGAAACCATCTTTTCTTTCTAGAATTTCTTGGTATAACGCGACAAAAAATTCGGCGCATCCTAGAGAACCTCCGGGGTGCCCTGAATTTACTTTATGTACCTGACGTAGGATATCTCTACGAACTTGTGTTACAAAATCTTCTAATTGCTTTGTTTTTGGCATTACAGTATTTGTTATCTTAGATTTAAAAATCCAAAAATACAGGTTTTGCATACGGTAGCAAAATGTAAAAGAGGCTTTTAATTAAAATCCAGAGGTTAATAACAGAAAGTTTATTTTTTTTTAATTTATTGATAATGATATTGATAGAGTAAAGAAAAATAAGGGGGATAATTAAGAATAATGCAAAAATTTATTTAAACAACTGATCAATAGGTGTTTATGTCTTTAAAAACATGCTTTTTTAGATATATACAAACTCTTTCTTGATTTTTATCATAATAGAATTGATACTTCTTTTTTTTTCAATACGAGTAATCCATGAAGAAAATCAACTGTTTTTACTGTCACTTTTAATATGTAACATTTTAATATAATTTGTAATACATCAAAGCTTAAAAGAGATTTTATCTAATTATTGATGTAGGGAGTTATAACACAAAAAAAAGACTATAGTCCCACAACTTAAATTTGTTAGTTATCTTTGCGCTTGATCAAACAATAATTATGCAATTTGACCTTTTGTCTAAAGACCCGGAAAGTAGTGCTCGGGCAGGAAAAATAACTACAGATCATGGTGTTATAGAAACACCGATTTTTATGCCAGTAGGTACAGTAGCTACTGTAAAAGGGGTGCATCAGAGGGAGCTGAAAGAAGATATCAATCCAGATATTATATTAGGAAATACATATCATTTATATTTGAGACCTCAGACTCCTATTCTAGAAAAAGCAGGAGGTTTACATAAGTTTATGAACTGGGATCGTAATATCCTTACCGATAGCGGTGGGTATCAGGTGTATTCTCTATCTGCTAATCGTAAAATTAAGGAAGAAGGAGTGAAGTTTAAATCTCATATAGATGGTTCTTATCATGTATTTACTCCAGAAAATGTAATGGAAATCCAACGTACAATTGGAGCGGATATTATAATGGCATTTGATGAATGTACACCATACCCTTGTGACTATAATTATGCCAAGAGAAGCATGCATATGACACATAGGTGGTTAGATCGATGCATGCAACATCTAAATAAAATTCCGGTTAAGTATGGGTATGATCAAGCTTTTTTTCCAATAGTACAAGGAAGTACTTATAAAGATCTTAGAAAACAGTCAGCAGAGTATATTGCAAATGCAGGAGCAGTAGGGAATGCAATAGGAGGGCTATCTGTAGGAGAACCAGCAGAAGAAATGTATGCTATGACAGAAGTAGTGACAACTATTTTGCCAGAAGATAAACCAAGATATTTAATGGGGGTAGGAACACCGATTAATATTTTAGAAAATATAGCGTTAGGAGTAGATATGTTTGATTGTGTAATGCCAACACGAAATGCTCGTAATGGTATGTTATTTACTGCACATGGAACTATTAATATGAAAAATAAAAAATGGGCAGATGATTTTTCTCCAATTGACGAAATGGGAATCACCTTTGTTGATACGGAGTATTCAAAAGCATATTTGAAACATCTTTTTTCAGTAAATGAATTATTAGGTAAACAAATAGCAACCATACATAATTTAGGTTTTTACTTATGGTTGGTTAGAGAAGCGAGAAAGCATATATTAGCAGGGGATTTTACCTCTTGGAAAAATATGATGGTTAAACAAATGGATAAAAGATTGTAAAAACTAAGATTATTTAAATCCTATGGAGTGATCTTTGATCAATTGATAACTAAAGATAGGATTTTGAATTTAGAGTGATTTTTATGAAAATATTAGACTGGTATATACTAAAAAGATATCTAGGAACATTTTTTATGATGATTTTATTATTTATTCCTATAGGAATAATAGTAGATCTTTCAGAAAAGATAGATAATATGCTAGAGCATCAAGTGCCTATAGATATAGTGGCAGGATACTATTTAAATTTTACTATTTATTTTGCTAATTTATTATTTCCTCTTTTTGTGTTTTTATCAGTAATTTGGTTTACTTCTAAACTAGCAAATAAAACAGAAATTATTGCTTTTTTAAGCTCTGGAGTTTCTTTTTGGAGATTTCTTAGACCATATATGATCGGTGCGATTATTATTTGTCTATCAGCATTAGCTATGGGGTTGTTTTTAGCTCCAAAAGCAAGCCAAGGGTTTAATGAATTTAAATATTCTTATCTTAAGAAAGGTAAAAAAATACAGGAGACTAAAAATGTATACCGACAGCTTAATGATAGTATGTATTTATATGCAAATAATTTTAGACCTTTAGAAAAATCAGCAACATATTTTACATTAGAATATTTTAATGGTAATAAATTAAAAACAAAAATATCTGCCAGAGAAATTATATTTAAGGATAGTATTTATGAGTTAAAAAACTATGTAAAACGTACAATATTAGATGACAAAGATATTATAGAAAAAGCAACAACAAAAGACACCGTATTACCTTTTAATATAGATGAATTTACTCCTGTTACTTATGTTGCAGAAACACTCAATTATGTAGAGTTGAGTAAATTTATAGAAAAAGAAAGTAAAAGAGGATCCTCTGATATCAACAGATATAAAGTAGTAGCATATAAACGATGGAGTATACCTGTTTCTGCATTTATTCTTACTGTAATAGGAGTTGCTGTTTCTTCTATGAAAAGAAGAGGAGGTATGGGAGTTAATCTCGCCGTAGGGATTTCATTAGCATTTGTTTTTATCTTTTTTGATAAAGTATTAGGGACATTAGCTAATCAATCAGATTTCCCTCCTATAGTTGCAGTATGGTTTCCTAATATATCTTTTGGGATTTTAGCTATTTATCTTTTATATAATGCCAAACGTTAAATTTAAAAACTATTTACACTTACACTTTATAGTATTTGTATGGGGGTTTACAGCAATTTTAGGAGAACTAATCTCTATCGAAGCATTACCGTTAGTCTGGTATAGAATGCTATTAGCTTCAGGGTTTATCTATAGTTATATATATTTCAAGAATATAAAATTAAGAGTTTCTAGAAGATTATTTTTTACACTTTTTCTAGCAGGAGTTATTATTGCACTACATTGGATTACATTTTTTGCAGCAATAAAAGTCTCTAATATATCAATAACATTAGCGATGTTATCTACAGGAGCCTTTTTTACTTCGATTTTAGAACCAATTTTTTATAAGAGGAAGATGATATGGTATGAAGTTGTTTTTGGAGGTATTGTTATTTTGGGATTATATATCATATTTAAAGTAGAAGGAGATTATCTCATGGGTATTCTATACGCGCTATCTTCAGCATTTTTATCATCTGTTTTTTCTTTAATTAATGGAAAAATGGCAACAGAATACAATCCATCGATGATTTCTTTTTATGAACTTTTGAGCGGAGTAGGAGTTGTAACTGTTTATTTACTGGCAGTAACTTTCTTTGGAACGGAAACAGATGGTTTTACAACCTCATTCTTTCAATTATCGACATCGGACTGGTTATTTATTATAGTATTAGCATCAGTTTGTACAGCATATGCTTTTATAGGATCGGTACAAGTAATGAAGTATTTAAGCCCTTATACAGTAATGCTAACAACTAATTTAGAACCAGTGTATGGGATAGTGTTAGCATTTTTAATTTTTGGAGAAGCAGAAAAAATGACCTCTCAGTTTTACTATGGTGCACTCATCATTTTGAGCACAGTAATTCTGAACGGAATATTTAAAAATGCTAAAAAAACAAAAAGAGAAGAAACTTTACATAACATTACGAAGTAAAGTTTTTATATTTGTCGGCTAACCCTAGTTAATTAAAATATATTCTTGATATGGAATATTTAGATTTTGAACTTCCCATTAAGGAGCTTGAAGAGCAATTTGAAAAAGCTTGCGCTATAGGAGAAGAAAGTGAAGTAGATGTTACTGACACTTGCAAACAAATTGAAAAAAAACTAAAAGAAACCAAAAAAGAAATATACAAAAATCTTACACCTTGGCAGCGTGTTCAGCTATCAAGGCATCCATCGAGACCATATACTCTGGATTATATAGATGCGATTTGTGGAGAATCTTTCTTAGAATTGCATGGAGATCGAAATGTTCGTGACGATAAAGCAATGATTGGAGGATTAGGAAAAATAGGCAACCAGAGCTTTATGTTTGTAGGTCAACAGAAAGGATATAATACTAAGACCAGACAGTATCGTAATTTTGGAATGGCAAATCCCGAAGGATATCGTAAAGCGCTTCGTTTAATGAAAAGCGCAGAGAAATTCAATATTCCTGTAGTAAGTTTTATAGATACTCCAGGGGCTTATCCAGGATTAGAAGCTGAAGAACGCGGGCAAGGAGAAGCAATTGCACGTAATATACTAGAAATGACACGCCTTAAAGTTCCTGTTATAGTTATCATAATAGGAGAAGGAGCTAGCGGTGGAGCCCTAGGAATTGGAGTGGGAGATAAAGTATTAATGTTAGAAAATGCATGGTATTCTGTAATTTCTCCAGAAAACTGCTCTTCTATTTTATGGAGAAGCTGGGAGCAGAAAGAACAAGCAGCAGAAGCATTAAAACTTACTGCAAAAGACAGTGTGAAGCATAAGGTAGTCGATGAAATTGTTAAAGAACCATTAGGAGGCGCTCATAGTGATAGAAAAGCTACTTTTGAAGAAGTAAGAGATAGAATTCTGGCTTCGTTTGAGGAATTAAAAAACTTATCACCAGAAGAATTGATCGAAAAGCGAATGGATAAATATGCAAATATGGGGGTCTATAAAGATTAAACCCTAAAAAAACCACTTACTAACTGAATCTGAAGCTTACGGTTTCAGATTTTTTTATGCTTATTAACAATAAATTTAAGTTATTAACAGTTCATTTGTTGAAGACTAGTGAACATTCGTATCTTTATATTTAGATACATCTCTTTACAATTTTTTTACATTCGCAGTCATGGAAAAAGTACAAAAAACTCAACAAAAAAATTATGGTCGGGGGAACGTAATTTCGCTTGAGAAAGGAAAAATACCTCCTCAAGCCGTTGATTTAGAAGAAGTTGTTCTCGGAGCAATGATGATTGATAAGAAAGGAGTCGATGAAATTATTGACATACTTAATCCTGATGTCTTTTATAGAGAAGCACATCAATATATCTTCGAAGCAATATTTAAACTCTTCGAAAACTCTGAACCAATAGACTTATTAACGGTTTCTACTCAATTAAAAAAAGATTCGAAATTAGAACTAGCTGGGGGGGATTATTATTTAGTACAATTAACCCAAAAAATAGCGTCTTCTGCACATATAGAGTTTCATGCAAGGATTATTCTTCAGAAATATATACAGCGAAGTTTGATTAAAATTTCGAATGAAATTATCGAAGAATCTTATGATGAAACTGCAGATGTTTTTGATCTTTTGGATATGGCAGAATCTAGACTCTATGAGGTTACTCAAGGAAATATAAAACGATCTACAGAGTCAGCCCAGAATTTGGTTATACAAGCAAAGAAAAAGATACAGGAGATATCAAACAAAGAAGGGATGAGTGGAGTTCCATCTGGTTTTGATAAATTGGATAAACTCACTTCTGGATGGCAACCTAGTGATTTAATCATTGTAGCAGCACGTCCTGGTATGGGTAAAACAGCCTTAACCCTATCAATGGCTAGAAATATGGCGGTAGGGAGTAATATTCCTGTAGCCTTTTTCTCTTTAGAGATGTCCTCGGTTCAATTGATTACACGTTTAATTTCTTCAGAAACAGGACTTTCTTCAGAAAAATTACGTACAGGTAAACTAGAAAAACATGAGTGGGAACAGCTTAATGTAAAAGTAAAAGATCTAGAGAAAGCACCTCTATTTATTGATGATACACCTTCATTATCTATTTTTGATTTACGAGCAAAAGCACGTCGTCTTGCATCACAGCATGGTATTAGAATGATTGTTATTGATTATCTTCAATTAATGACTGCAGGAGGAAGTGGTAAAAATGGAAACCGTGAACAAGAAATTTCTACGATTTCTCGTAACCTAAAAGCCTTAGCAAAAGAATTGAATATTCCTGTAATTGCTTTATCTCAGTTATCTCGTGCGGTAGAAACTCGTGGAGGGAGTAAAAGACCATTACTTAGTGATCTGCGTGAATCTGGAGCAATCGAGCAGGATGCAGATATAGTTGCATTTATCTTTAGACCTGAATATTATAAAATAGATGAGTGGGATGACGAAGAAAGATCTCCTACCCAAGGACAAGGAGAATTCATAGTAGCAAAACACCGTAATGGTGGTTTAGAGAATATTAGGTTAAAATTCATTGGACACTTAGGTAAATTTGATAACTTAGATGATTTTAATACTCCTTTTGAGTATCATTCTAAAATGAATGATGGTAATGAAGAAGAATCGCTTAATACAAGTCATCTTCCTAGTGCCGATGAAGCTTTTGGGAGTAGCATAAATGATTCTAATGATGATGACGAAGTACCGTTCTAAGAAAAAACCAGTTTTTCAATTTTTCTTAATGTATAAGAAAGTAGTAAAACCAATTATAATTGCATTATTCCTTTTAGGAACATTACAGTCCTATGCTTCTTATGTATTAGTGCCTATGGATGCCGAGGGGCAGCAAAATCATTTAAAAGCTTATGGGATTACATACTGGACGTTAAGTAAAGATCTTAAAGTAAAATGGTTATTAAATTATAGAGGAGGATCTTTTCTTTTACCCGATACAGAAGGTATTAGGAAAGAATGTACTATTCGAGGAGTTTCTTATGAAGTGCTTAGCGATGCTGAAACTAATGAGATTTTAGAAGAGATTAGTAGTCCATCACAGAATATGGAAGCTGTAGTCTTAGAAAAAGCGCCAAAGATAGCAGTATATTCTCCTAAAGGGAATCAACCGTGGGATGATGCAGTTACTATGGTGTTAACCTTTGCAGAAATCCCTTATAAAACTATTTATGATAAAGAAGTACTAGAAGATAACCTTATTTTGTATGATTGGTTACATTTACATCATGAAGATTTTACAGGGCAGTATGGTAAGTTCTATGCCTCCTATAGAGCTACACCTTGGTATATTAGAGAAAAAGCATCTGCAGAAAAACTAGCAAAATCACTAGGATATCAGAAGGTTTCACAAGAAAAACTAGGAGTAGCTTTAAAAATCCGAGATTACGTTGTAGGAGGTGGATTTATGTTTGCCATGTGTAGTGCTACAGATAGTTTTGAGATAGCATTGGCAGCAGAAGGAGTAGATATTTGTGAACCAATGTTTGATGGAGATCCTAGTGAACCAGGGTATCAATCAAAAATAGATTACAATAAAACTTTTGCTTTTAAAAATTTCACTTTAGAACGGAGTCCCAATGTTTATGAGTTTTCTTCTATAGATATGACTAGAAAACGTAGAATTACTAAGACTACAGATTATTTTACACTTATGGATTTTTCTGCGAAGTGGGACCCAATTCCAACAATGCTTTGCCAAAATCACACTGCTTTAGTAAAAGGATTTATGGGACAAACAACAGCATATAATCCTAATGAGATTAAATCTAATGTATTAATACTTGGTGAGAATAAAACCAATTCAGAAGCACGTTATATACACGGAATTAAAGGAAAAGGTTTTTTTACATTTTATGGAGGGCACGATCCTGAAGATTATACCCATAGAGTAGGAGATCCGAAAACCGAACTGGAGTTACATCCTAACTCACCTGGATATCGTTTGATCCTGAATAACGTACTTTTTCCAGCAGCAAAAAAGAAAAAACAAAAAACTTAACTACTTTTTATCTATTACTCTTTCTTTAATAATGGTTTATAGAAACAAATTTACATATTACTTTTTGTGACTTTATTTTCCTTTATAGCCAAATGAAGTAAAATAAAATGATAAAAAGAGAGATGATTATATTGTCTCAATTTTTAGAATACTGTTATCCTAAAAGTTTGTGAATTATATTGTTTTTAATTCATTTGAGTAAGTTGGTAAATGAAAATAAATTTTATTCCTATTGCTATACCAGAGATCATATATAGCTCAATAAAAACTAGTTTTCATTAAAGGAGAACGAAATGAAGATAGATTCAGCTATTTTTCGAGTTTGGAATAAGATTATCCATACGGTACAATTTATGTTAATAGAATCAGTTCTTGAAGAAATATAATAACTACAAGATAAGACTAAAAAATATATTGAGTATACGACAGAATATGAAACTAAATAGAAGAATAGGGTTTCTGTGAAGGATAATTTCGGAATCAGATATGACTAATTATTTAATACCTATTTCCAAAGGAAGCGCTTCTAATTATGACTCTATTCAACAATGGCATTATAGATCATGTTTATGAATCAGAGGAAATTAAAAAAATGATAAACTATTGTTGTAAGGTTATTTAGATAATGCGACTATAGTTTGTAAAATTAACTCATTATAAGAATGTTGATCATGAAAAACCTACTCATAGGATTACTTTTAATTACTACTGTAATATCCTGTAAACAAGAAACAACATCTGAAAAAAAAACTCAGATTAAAGAAGAAACGATACTAGATCGATCTAATGATTTTCCTAAAGATATTGCAGCAGTTTTTAATGCTCATGGTGGTATCAAAGCTTTTGATCAAATGAATACTTTGATTTTTGAGATGGTTAAACCAGAAGGGAATGAAAAGCATACTATAGATCTTAAAACTCGTCATGCACGTATAGAAACAGATCAGTTTATTTTAGGTTTTGATGGTGAAGAGGCTTGGTTAGAACAAGATTCTACATATTTTAATGGCAACCCTCGTTTTTATCATAATCTTATGTTTTATTTTTATGCAATGCCTTTTGTTTTAGGAGATGATGGGATTTCGTATGAAAAAGTAGAAGATCTTAAAGTAGAAAATAGTTCATATTTAGGCTATAAAGTGTCCTATGATGATGGAGTAGGAGATTCACCAAAAGATAATTATTTTTTGTACTATGATAAAGTATCAGGTAAGATGAAATATCTTGCCTATACGGTTACTTTTTTTAGTAAAGAAGAGAGTAAAAAAATAAGTTTGATTGAATATGCTGATTGGGAGAATATAGATGGACTATTATTTCCTAAAACACTAAAATGGAGAGAGTATAAAGATGGTGTAGTTGGAGAAATTAAAGGCGAAAGAAATTTTGTAAATGCTAGTGTAAGTAAAGAAAAACCACTTCCCTCATTATTTCAAAAAACTGTATTAGAAAAAGATAAAACGATATAAAGATATTTTAAATTCATAAAAGTCATCAATCTATATTGATGACTTTTTTTATTCAATTTATATAAAAACGATATCATCCAGAGCTTTTTGAAGGATGAATATAGTTTTACTGTTTCGAAAAATGATTCGAGTTGATTATTGGTATAGAATACTAAAAATTATGAATAATTTAACGTTGCATTTTTTATATGGTGTTGAGTTATTATGATAATAATTTATAGTAATGTGTTAGATTTTAATCAAAACCTAACACATTACTAAGTTTTAAAGTAGATAAAATTATTTAACCTTATATTTTCTTACTCAATTAGATATATAAAAAAATAAAGCTATAATAGTGTGTAAAATATAAAAAGGATTAATACTTTTAGAGGATACAAAGAAGTTTAAGGACTGATTTCTATATATTAGAATAGGTAAAGGACTTTGGTTATAAAATTAGATGATTTCACTGAAAACAGGGTGTTATTTTTGAGTGAGATTAGTCAATTTTGTAAAGTAAAAATTAATCAATATTTAAATATATCACTATGAGTTCGATTCAAAATGACGAAATGGTTGCCGAAATCTTTAATTTCTTTTATCCAAAGAACAACATAAAAGCCTATGATGTTACTGATGATTTACGTGATTTAGCTGCAGAAATGTATGCAGAGGCTTTAGAAGCCTCACAAGCTATGCACCTTGTGCCTAGACCAACCTATACGCCTTCATTTAAATGGTTGATAAAAGAAGGGGTAAAAGCAGTATGGAGATCCAAAGGGGGAGATGAAATTTATGAAACCGTTCGAGTTACAGTAGCATTAAAATATAAAAGCAATTATCACATGAAAAAAATGGGGGTTTAAGAATAGGGGTTTCTGAAAAACTAAGAGTTATCAAATTGAGTCTGTCAAAGTTTTTGATATATCGATTTTTGAAACATCTTCCATAGACTTAATTAATTATCTACATTCTGTATTTTTATTACATTATTTAGTGTATTTATTTTGATACCGTTTCCATAATTTAGTTTGATGACTTTCTAAACTAATATTACGTCCTTGGATAAATGCTTTTTCTAATTGATTGGTACGCATATCTAAAGCATCACCAATACTAATAAATAAAGTTGCATCTTTACCAACTTCAAGAGTTCCTACAATATCATCAATACCAAGAATTTTAGCACTATTACCAGTAATAAGTTGTAGTGCTTTTTCTTTGTCTAATCCATGAGCCGCAACAGTTCCTGCCTGAAAAGGTAGGTTACGAGTATTAGCACGTTCCATTGAGCCACTATTTTGCAATGCAACAAGTACTCCAGCTTCCATTAGTAATTTTGCGTTTTTATAAGGTAAATCGTAATCATCATCTTCTAATGTAGGAGTACTATGTGTTCTTGTAGTTAGAACCGAAACATTATTCTGTTTTAACTGTGCAGCAACTTTATATGCCTCATAAGCTCCAACTAATACTAATTTTTTAATATTATTTTCTTTAGCAAATGTGAGTATGTCCAAAATTTGTTTTTCAGTATTAGCATTTACAAATAAGGTTTTGGAGCCATCAAAAATACCACGCATTGCCTGATAGGGTAAGTTGTTCATAGTGTTTTTTGAGTTCGTAGTCGCTTTAGATTGATGGATGAAATCTACTAATTCTGTAATCTGTTTCGAGTAGTTTTTATTAGGTTTAAAACCTGGATCTTCTCCCATCCACCAGCGACCTCTGGTAAAAGTACTAGGCCAGTTTATATGAATTCCATCATCTAATTTTATAACAGCATCTTCCCAGTTCCAAGCATCTAATTGTACAATTGATGAAGTTCCCGAAATTCTCCCGCCACGAGGAGTGACTTGTGCAATTAAAATACCATTTGGGCGCATACTTTCTACAATTTTACTTTCGGCATTATAGGCAATAATACTTCGTATGTGGGGATTGTAATTTCCGATTTCACTATCATCATCTGTGGCGCGAACAGCACCTATTTCTACTAATCCTAATGTAGAATTTGGGGCGATAAAACCCGGATATACATGTTTTCCTGCCGCATCGATTATTTTTCCTTTTGTAGGAGTACTGCCAATAGCATCTATAGCGGTTATTTTTCCGTTTTCAAAAATAATCATACTATTTTCGATAACTTTTCCATTACCAATGTGTGCCGTAGCGCCAGTGATTGTAATCGGGGTACTTTGTGGCTTAGCAGGAGTTTGTTGAGCTGTTATATTTCCAAAGAAGAAGATATAGAAGGCTACTATATATATAATTTTGTTCATGTTTTTTTTAATTTTAAACTACAATATTCGAAGTCTGACCTATATTTTTTTAATGAATGGTTTCTAACGTTTCACATTCAAAATGCTGTTTCTCTTTTTTCTTAACGGGTTGTGTCTTAAGACCATTATTTTTTGCTTTTAGCATCATTGTAGAAAGCTTATTTTTTTCTACTGCAATAGATTTTCGCATTGCTTTATCTTTTTCAAGATCAAAATAAATAGCTCCTTCAATTATGGTTTTTTCTGCTTTAGCATATATAGATAAAGGATGATCTGTCCATAAAACTAAATCTGCATCTTTACCCACTTTAATACTTCCTACACGATGATCTATATGAAGTAATTTGGCAGGATTTAAGGTTACAAATTTTAAAGCATCTTCTTCACTAACTCCTCCGTATTTTACAGACTTTGCAGCTTCTTGATTAAGACGACGAGACATTTCTGAATCATCACTATTGATTGCCGTTAAAACTCCTTGACTATGCATAATCGCAGCATTGTATGGTATAGCATCATTAACCTCATATTTATAAGCCCACCAATCAGAGAAAGTAGACCCGCCAACACCATGTGCTGCCATCTTATCGGCTACTTTATATCCTTCTAGGATATGGGTAAAAGTATTGATTCTAAAGTTAAATTTTTCTGCCACTTTCATAAGCATATTAATCTCACTTTGTACATAAGAGTGACAACTAATATATCGTTTACCATTTAGGATCTCTACCAATGTTTCCATTTCGGTATCTTTACGATATGGTTTACCGCTATTTTTAAGTTTTTCATATTCTTTTGCTCGTGAGAAGTAATCTATATATAATTGCTCGACTCCCATTCTTGATTGTGGAAAACGACTAAAGCTTTGCCAATTACTTTGTTTTACGTTCTCTCCTAATGCAAATTTTATAAATTTAGGAGTGTTCGGAAAAATAAGGTTATTAGCACGCTCCCCCCATTTTAGTTTTAGGATTGCAGAACGTCCCCCAATAGGATTAGCAGAACCATGAAGTACTTGAATTGATGTTACTCCTCCGGCAAGATTTCTATAGATATTGATATCGTCGGGAGAAATAACATCTTCGATTGTTACTTCTGCTGTAGAATTATGTCCTGCTTCATTAATGGCAGCTGCTGCAATATGAGAATGTTCATCAATAATACCTGCAGTAATATGTTTCCCTGAAGCATCAATTACTTTAGCACCTCCAGAATTAAGGTTTTTACCAATTGCAGAAATTTTACCATTTTTAATGAGTACATCCGTTTCTGTTAAAATACCATTTGCTTCATTAGTCCATACCGTTGCATTTTTTAATAGCATAGTTTCTGATTTGGGTAAAACAGCATTACCATATGCAATATTTGGGTATGTGATAGGTAAGATTTGAGGTTTTTTCTTATTATCAGTAGATTTTTTTTCTTCTTTTTTAGTCGAAGTTTCTTTAGGTTTTTTCTTTACAGAAAAAGAAGCTTGTGTTCCGTTTGGAAGAATTGCTTTGCCATTCCAGGAATTTGAGGTGTCCCCAATTTTAGATACAATTCTTGTGTATTGGGTTTTGGTAGTGTCGGCACCTGTAAATGTAATGGTTACCCAATCATTCTTATAACTTATTTTAGAGTTCAATTTGGTTTTCCCTAATTTTATTTCGGCTTTTGGTTTTGACGGTTTTCCTGAAATTGACAGCTCATATGTGGTTCTGGCAACGGTTAATTCATATGTTCCATTAATATCAGTAATATTCATATCATTTACTACATTTTTATGACCTTGTACCCAGTTTTCATAAATGATATTGTCTTTAGTAAATAACTCATCTTTGGTAATTAAAAAATTGGCATAACTTCCTTTTTTGATACTTCCTAAAAGATCACTTTTTCCCAGAATTTGAGCAGGTATAGTTGTCAGCGCGGCAATAGCTGTCTTTTTATCTAAACCATGTTCTATAGCTTTAATAATTCTGGTTTTTAAATCTGCGACCTTTTTTAATTTATGTGTAGTTAGAGAAAAGGTAATACCATTTTTTGATAAAACCGAAGGATTTGTTGGAGCTTGATTCCAGTGGCGCATATCTCCAAGACTTACAATATTAGCAGCAAAAGGGTCAGATACATCATAGGCATCAGGGAAATCTAATGGAATGATATACTTGGCATTGGTAGCTTTTACTTCATCAATTCTTGCATATTCATCTCCACCGCCAATTATAATATATTGTGTGTTAAATTGATCTCCAACTTTATCTGCTCTAAATCCATTAATTCGGCTTCCTGCTTCAAAAATTTGAGGAAGAGCTTTATTTCTGTTCAGTGCTTCTAATGATAAATCTTTGCTATTTGCATTACCATCCGCATACCATCTTGCATCATGATACGTCTGTCTTAGTAATGCCATAGCTCCCATTAATGAGGTTGGATATAACTGCTTACTTTTGTTACTTTTATAAAAAGATAAAAATTGCGCAGAGCGGTCACTTAATAATCGATCTCCTTCTGTACCATTGTTGTTTAGAGCTACTAATAATCCTGTTCCTCTTATAATACCATCTGGCATATGAGTATTAAGAACTCCAAATCCTTCTTTTACATATTCTGTAGCTTTTTTTGCATCATATTTAAAATGTGTAAGAGCATTTGTTTCAGGACGAATATGATCATTCCAATAATAACCTTCTCTAGAGGCTTTATACTGAGGGTTTCCTGCAAAAGGATTCCCTCCTTTAGTACTAAGTTTTTTGATACCAAAGTTAGTAAAGGGATCTATAAAAGAGGCATAGATATGTTTTCCTTTAAGATCAATAATTATACTATTGTTGGGAATAGAAATAGCACTACCCACCTGAACAATTTTACCTTTTTGGATGATTAATGTTCCATTTTTGATTTCAGAATTAGGTGTGGTGTGGATAGTTCCGTTTTTAAATACAATATAGTTAGAGTTTATTATATTAACCCCATCATTTTTTGGGAAATAATCCTGAGAATATAAGTTTAATATAAAACAAAATATTGCTACGAGCAATAGTAGTTTTTTTTTCATGAAAAGAAGTGTAATAAATTGAAAACTAAATATAGTAGTTACCTAAAGAAAATAGTGTTAATTAATTATTTTTTAACAAAAAATATTGTTGTGTTTTCCTTTTTTTGTTTGTAATTACCTCCAAAAGAATAAAACTTTATATTTAGAATGAGAATACTATTAATTACCCTGTTATTAAGCAATGTCCTAGTTTATGGTCAATCTACTATAATAAATACCTCTGATTCAGGAGGAGACTTTTCATCAAACTTAAGTCCTTATAATTCACAAATAGTAATCAAGAAAGCAACAAAATCTCGTATTAAAGGTCATGTGTACAATGAAGAGAGTAATAAATTAGCTACGATTTATATTGGCAAAAGAAAGTCTACTAGAAGTTTTGTTAGATATAATGCTTTTAATGGTGAGATGGAAATGACAGTTGAGGGAGGTAAGGTTTATAACATGATCAAAAGAGATGGTGTTAAAGTTGTTCTTGATGATGGATATACTTATACAATATTTGATCATGAAGGATTGAAACAGTTTTTTGTTGTAAAAAACAAAAATAAAGGAAGATTTTCTTTATTACTTAAAATAGCGAAAAAAATAAAACAAGGAAGACCGGGAAGAGGAGGATATGGAAATAGTATTCCTTCTAAATATATTGAAGATAATAAGTATTTTATATTTGATAGTGAAAAAGGAGAAATGATGAACGTAAAACTTAAAAAGAAAGAAATACTTCATGTTTTAGGTAAAAAAAATGAAATAGAAAAATTTACATCTTCTAATAAACTAAGTTATAAGAAAGAGAAACATATTGTAAAGATTATTAATTATTATAATACTTTATTATAATTTTTTAGCCTTATAATAGTTAACGACTAATGCGACAACATAACTATATGTATGTATACCGTCGGGTTGGTCGTTAGCTTTTAGATAGGTATCATAAGTACTTTTAAAAATTGGTTCGATAGGATTTTCATAGAATTCCCAGAATTCATTTACTTCACGATAATTTTCTTGTATACCAGGTCTTAATTTTTCCATAAGGCATATTGCTTTTTGTTCATCTCGAAGATAAAGATCGTTAAGGCAAAATTTTAAGGCAAATGTAATCCCACTATACTTAAAATAAAGATCATCGTAATTTGTCGTAACTAATACGGCTATAAAATTAGCTTCATTTTCTTTAGCAAAACCTAGTTGATGTGCTTCTTCATGGACACTTGTTGTTGGAGTTTTATGATTAAGAATTAAGCTATTTACCTGAGCTTCATTAGTAATAGGATTTAAATACCCACTAAAACCCATGTAGGTTAGCGGTAGGCTTAAAAGTGATTTTTTAATACTTTTTGGGTGGTAGCGTAGGGTAGGTAATATATTTTGTAATTGTTGATATGCAGGTACTGTTTTCTGAAATATTTCTTTTTTAGAATATGGGATTCGTATAGGTAAAGAATCATTTGGTTGAAGCTTTATATGTAATGTATTAGCTTTAGTTATTAATTTTTCTGAAACTCTGATCAACTCACTTTCTGTGTATTCGTCATCTATTTTTAATATTTCATGTAGAGGTAATCTATAATAATTTATCCCCCATAGGATATGAAAGAGGGCATAAATGATAGATAAAGTAGCTCCGATATCTAAGAAAACCTCTTTCCAAATAATTTTTTTAATAAGGACTTTTTTAAATAAAAAACGAATGAGAAAAATGATCAAAATACAATATAAAATATCTCCAAAAGAAAATGGTAACCACCCAAATATGTATCGTAAAATTCGGGAAATATAAATAAATAAACTATTACTATAAAATTGCTCAATGAAATCAGGGAAAAATGATATAATTTTAATCAATATGATTTGTATTGGTAATAATATTGTAAGATATAGTTTTGTCTTAGATTGCATTGAGTAAATATATTTACATTTCTTAATTAAGAATTATAAATTAAGAGTTTTTTAGTATTCTTTTTCTTAGCTCTTGAAACTTTGACACCTAGAAACTTTGATACTTGATTTAAAATATAGAATTTCGCATATCTAAACACAATACACCTATGAATTCAGAAATAAGAGTTTTAGAACCTAAAAACCTTTGGAATAAATTTGCAGACCTTAATGCTGTACCACGACCTTCAAAAAAAGAGGAACGTGTGATAGCATTTATGAAAGATTTTGGGGAATCTTTAGGATTGGCAGTTGAGATTGATAAAGTTGGTAATGTCTTGATCAGAAAACCAGCAACATCTGGGATGGAGGATCGAAAGATAGTAGTGATGCAATCTCACTTGGATATGGTACATCAAAAGAATGCAGATACTGATTTTGATTTTGATACACAAGGTATAGAAATGTATGTAGATGGAGACTGGGTAAGAGCTAATGGTACAACCTTAGGAGCAGATAATGGATTAGGAGTAGCTACAATTATGGCAATCTTAGAATCAACAGATATTATACATCCTGCAATCGAAGCATTGTTTACTATTGATGAAGAAACAGGGATGACTGGAGCAATGGGATTAGAAGGAGGGTGGTTACAAGGTGATATATTACTAAACCTTGATACCGAAGAAGATGATGAAATAGGAGTAGGATGTGCTGGTGGTATTGATGTTACTGCAAAACGAAATTATAAAGAAGAGCTTGTCACTGATGGTAAGCTTGCATATACCATTTCTATACGTGGACTTAACGGGGGGCATTCTGGAATGGACATCCATAAAGGTTTAGGTAATGCCAATAAAATTATGAATCGTCTATTATTTGATGGATTTGAGAATTTTGGATTACAAATCAATGAAGTTAGAGGAGGGAGTTTACGTAATGCAATCCCTAGAGAGAGTTTTGCTAAGATAGTAGTAGACATGGTACAAGCAGAAGCTTTTGAATTTGAAATAGGTGAGTTGATTAAAATAATACAGGCAGAGTTATCTGTAGTAGATCCAAACCTTACTATAGAGATTAGTACAACAGATCTGCCAGTAAAAGTGATGGAACTAGGAGTTCAGGAAGGATTTTTAAAAGCATTATACGCTGCACATAATGGAGTGTATAACATGAGTGCATCGATTCCTGATTTAGTAGAAACGTCGAATAATATTGCTAAAATAACTATCAAGGACGGAAGTATTGTTATCGAATGTTTAACAAGGAGTAGCGTAGAGTCTTCTAAGCAGGATTTAGTAAATAAATTAAGAGCTACTTTTGAGTTAGTAGGTTGTGAGGTGACCGTTGGTGGTGATTATCCTGGATGGGCTCCTAATATGAATTCGTCTATATTGACAGTATTAGACGAATTATATCAAAAATTAAATGGAGAAAAAGCCCATGTAGCTGCATGTCATGCAGGATTAGAATGTGGTATTTTAGGACAAAATTATCCAGATATGGATATGATATCTTTTGGTCCAACAATTTTAGGAGCACATTCACCAGATGAAAGAGCTAGTATCTCTTCTGTACAGAAATACTGGAAATTTGTAAGAGAAATTTTAGAAAATATTCCTAAAAAATAATAATATACTAAATAGTTATTTTAGAATTTCTGATATAACTATTACTTAGTGTTTTAGGTATAATATAAAATAAAAGTATCGAGAATTTATATAGATTCTCGATACTTTTTTTATATACACTTAATGCGATAGCATTCGTAAATATTTTGTTTTAATGATATATCATATCTTCATTTACTGCTTTGTAATCTACTTCAGAAGCTTTTCGGTATTTAAGTTCTATCGTATTCCAATCAGTAGCCCATCCTTTAGCTATATTGTTTAAGTATACTATTTTTAATTTATGTTTTCCTTTTTGTAATGCAATAGAACTTTCTATTGGATGCTTCTTTAAAGGAGTTTTATAATCAAGAACTAATTGATCTGCTATCCAAACTTGATCTTGAGTACTAGAAAAATAATATACTCCATCTTCTGGAATATCAATATATCCATCTAAAAATACTGCTCTAAAATTTTCTTCTTTTACTTCGTGCCCCCAATGATAAGTAGTGTTACTTTCCTCAATCTTTTTAATGATTGATGAAGAGGCATTAGTGTGATCAGGAACATCATTAACAGTATTAAAATATCCTTTTACTTCTTTCATCGTTAATCCTTTGGATAATTCAGTAGTTTTACTTGAAGCAGAAATAATTTTTTCTTTAGTTACATTAAGTTTTCTAATACTACTCATTTTACCATTATCAAGAACAGAAGCTATACGTAAGTCTGTAGTCTTAGTAAATTTTAGAGGTTCTTTATATACGGTACTATTTTGGGTCGGATTTGTTCCATTTATAGTATATACCATTTTAACAGGGTGAGTTGTTGTAAACGGTATACTGATACTGTCCGTAAATACAATAGTATTAGACGTAGGACCTTCTGGTAGAGGGATATGATGATTAGTCTTGTAATAGTCCAGAATAGTATAGATAGGATTTAATCTATTTAAAAAGTCATCAAATTTTTTATTTTCTTTTTGTGTCCATGTAACCTCTGCTAATGCTATTATACGAGGATAAAGCAAATATTCTATGGTCTCGTCCTTATACGTATATTCTGACCATACATTTCCTTGCGCACCTAAGATATGTTTCTTTTTATCTTCTTCAATTTCTTTAGGTATTGGATCGTAGTTATATACTTTTTCCAGAGGAATATATCCTCCAAACGCCAAAGGTTCTGTTTTAAAATCACCTTGATAAAAGTTGAAATAACAATATTCAGAAGGGGTCATAATAACATCATGCCCTTCATTAGCAGCTTTGATACCTCCTTCTTCACCTTGCCATGACATGATATTTGTTGTAGCAGTAATCCCGCCTTCTAGGATCTCATCCCAACCAATCATTTTTTTATGATGCTTGGATAATATTTTTTCAACCCTAGCCATAAAATAACTTTGAACTTCTTTTTCGTCTTTTAAACCTTCTCGTTTTTTTAGTTTTTGACATTCAATAGAATTTTCCCATTGGTCTTTAGGAACTTCATCTCCTCCCATATGATAGTATTCATAAGGGAAAAGAGTAGCTAGTTCTGTAATTACATCTTCTATAAATGTGTATGTTTCTTCTTTCCCTGGACAAAGGATACTAGATTCAACCCCCCATAAATTTCTTACTTTATATTCTTTTTGGTCACAAGAAAGTTCTGGATATCCTGCTAAAATAGCTATGGCATGACCTGGAGTATCAAATTCTGGAACAATATCTATAAATCGTTCTTTTGCATATTGTACCACTTCTTTTATTTCTTCTTGAGTATAAAATCCTTGATGATAAGATCCATCAGCATTTTTCCTTTTAGATCCTATTGTTGTAAGTTTAGGGTATTTTTTTATTTCTACACGCCAACCCTGATCATCAGTTAAGTGCCAGTGAAATTTATTTATTTTAAAAAGGGATAAAATATCAAGATGTTTTTTTATAAAATCAGCAGAGAAAAAATGTCTGGAAACATCGAGATGCATTCCTCTCCAGCTAAAACGTGGTTTATCTTCTATATCCAAAGCCTTAATTTTGATAGGGAAAGAAATCTGGCTATTAGTAGTATAGAAGGGTAAGAGTTGCATAAAAGTCTGCATTCCATAAAATAACCCTTTATCAGTACTTGCTTTTATTTTTATATTGTCTTCTGAGATAGATAAACGGTATTCTTCTTCACTAAAATTTAGAGTCGTTTCCTTAATTAGTTGGATGCTATTTTTAATATCATTACCCTTGGTTACAGAAAAGGCATGACCTGTTGAAGTCTTTATTTTTTCAATAAAAAAATCTGCAATAAGTTTAGAGGATTCATCATTATATAGAAAAGAAGTGTTTCCGTTTAGTTTAAAATACCCTTTTCCTTTAGTGATATTAAATGGTTTAGGTGTGATGTTTAGTGATTGATCGATTACCGGTGATGATTTTTCTGGGTTTTTACAACCTATAAAAATTAAAAAGAGGAGTGGTATGATTCGTAAATTCATTATTAATGTGTTTTTTAAAAATTTCTTTGCGTGACTATATTTTTTACTAATTGATCTATTGGACTCTTAATAAAGCTTTTAACTCGATACCCATAATCATCCAATAATTTTTTGATAACATCCTGAGAGTAATAGGCAACAGAGCCTACAAAATGTATTGGATGTTGTGATAATTCTTTTTTATATTGAAAAAGGTAGGTTTTTATAAAATCAGAGATAGCCTGATTTAATACATCTTCTAAATATTCATTTCCTCGATTTTTAAAAATGAATTGAGCGTAAGACGCTAAATATCTGTTTGGATAATCAGTGCTGTATAATTCATTTAGAAGTTGATCGAGTTGAGCAGTATAATAACCTTTAAAAAGAGAGGCTACATCTAAAGGCATTTTACTCATAAAATAGTCCTTTATTAGCTTTTTTCCAAGATAATTACCACTTCCTTCATCTGCTAATAGATATCCTAAAGCAGGATATTTTTGTATAATTTTTTCTCCATCAAAATAACAACAATTTGTCCCTGTCCCAAGAATACATACAATGCCAGGTTCTTTGGTTGTTGCTTTTACTGCTCCATTAATATCTTCTTCAATGAGTATAGATGTTAGGTTTTTAAATATAGATTGAAGTGCGAGTTTTATTCTTTTTTTAGCATCATTTTCATTACATCCAGCTCCATAAAAGTAGATTTCACTGATTGAGTCTCTGTTTTGTAGTATAATATTTGCTTTTTGTACAATCTCTAAGATGCTATTATCAGAAAGTAAAAGAGGATTTATGCCTTCTGTTTGGGTTTTATGAATGAGTCTTCCTGCGTCATTAAGAAGAATCCAATCACATTTTGTAGAACCACTATCTGCAAATAATATCATTAGTTATGTATTAGTTATATTTATGTATAATAGAGAATTATTTTTATGAAAAAATAGGAATAAAAGCAACCCTCCCCTCAAATATTGAGGGGAGGATTTTTTTAAGCAAAAGGTTTACTTAAACTAACAAAACATAACAATTTTTAAAAATCATATTTTTTAAACGCTTCTATCGCTTCATAATCTGCGAGTCCAAGCTGATCATATAATTTTGCGGTATTTCTATTTCTTTCACGAGCTCTTAACCAGAATTCTCTGGAGTCTTCTCCCTGAAACATAACTCTATCTTTTTGAGATTGATGAAATAAAATGGCATTTGTTTTTTTACTAACTTCATCTGGGCTTAAAGGTACAGCCATTTCAATTTCAGAAACATCCCATTCTTGCCAAGCACCTCTATATAACCATAACCAACAATCATCCATATATTCTTTTGGTTTTAAGTTTTTTAATGCGCTAAAAACGGCATCTAAACAAACTTTATGAGTACCATGTGGATCTGCTAAGTCTCCCGCAGCATATATCTGATGTGGTTTTATTTTCTCAATAATACTTTCTGTTATTTTTATATCTTCTTCACCTAGAGGATTCTTTTTAATTTTTCCTGTTTCATAGAAAGGAAGATCTAAAAAGTGAACTTTATCATCATTTAATCCAAAATATCTAGTAGCACCGATAGACTCCATTCTTCTTATTAATCCTTTAATCTGTCGGACTTCTAGAATATCAATATCTCCTTGGTTTTTTGATTTTAGAAATGAAATCACTTTTTCATAAGATGAGTTGTCTCCATTACTAGATTGGAAACTATTGGCTACTTCAGCAAACTTAAGAGCTTCTTCATCAGTTACTGCGATATTACCAGATGTTTGATAAACCACATGTACATCATGTCCTTGATCAATTAATCGTAAGAAGGTTCCACCCATAGAGATTACATCATCATCAGGATGAGGACTAAAAATCAATACTCGTTTTTTTGCGGGTAATGCTCTTTCTGGTCTATTGGTGTCATCAGCATTAGGTTTTCCTCCAGGCCATCCTGTTATAGAGTGTTGGAGTTTATTAAAAATCTTAATATTAAGATTATAAGAAGATCCTTCTACTGCTAAAAGACTAGACATTCCATTGTCATTATAATCTTTATCTGTAAGTTTTAATACAGGTTTAGTTAATTCTTCACTAAGCCAAGTAACTGCTTTAAACTTTAATTGTTCTGTCCAGATACATTGATCTACAAGCCATGGCGTTTTTATACGTGTAAGCTCTGATGCAGCTTCAGAATCGAGAATAATAGTAGTGTTTTTGTGTTCTTGAAGGAATGATGCGGGGATATTCGATATCACTTCACCTTCTATAGTTTCTTTAACGATAGAAGCCTTTTTATGCCCCCAAGCTAATAGTAGTACCCTTGTTGATTTCATAATGGTACTAATACCCATAGTTACGGCCTTTTTTGGCACGTTTTCTAATCCATTAAAATCAGAAGAGGCATCTGTTCTGGTAACATGATCTAAAGTGATTATTCTTGTACCAGAATTAGGGTGTGATCCTGGTTCATTAAAGCCGATATGACCTGTTCTACCAATTCCTAGAAGTTGAAAATCTAATCCACCATATTCTTTGATTTTCATTTCATAATCAATACAATACTGATCCATTTCTAAAATTGGAACAGTACCGTCAGGAATATTTACATTCTCTGGATTGATATCTATATGATCAAACAAATGTTGATGCATAAAATGGTAATAACTTTGTTGATGAGTACTATCCATTGGATAGTATTCATCTAAATTAAAAGTTACCACATTAGAAAAACTTAATTCTCCAGAGCGGTGTAGACTTACTAATTCTTCATATACTTTTATAGGCGAAGAACCTGTAGCAAGACCAAGCACGCAAGGATTACCTTCCTGTTGTTTTTGTTTAATAAGTGTTGCTATTTCATTTGCAACTAGTTTTGAAGCTATCGATGAATCTGGGAAAATCTCACTGTGAATTTTCTCAAATTTTGATTTTTCAAACTGTCCTACCTGTTTGTATTCAATTTCCTGGATCATTTACTCAAGAGTTTGATGATGATTTTTTTATTGTTATTATTATTTTAAGGCTTTTAATAAAAGAGATGGGGTTGAGTTTATATCTTTATAAGATCTCTATCCATCTCTTTTATAACTCAATTTATTGGCTAATTAATCTAATTAAAAATTTGATCCTGCAACATCCCACCATAATCGTGTTCCTCCGTCATCAGCATCTCCAAGAAGTGTTCTTGCTTGTTCTACTCCCTGTGGGTTTGAATTTCGTTCACTAGCAGGGAAAGGCAACCTTCTTACTTGTATATTAGTATCAATAGTACCTCCACTATTATTAGCTACAACAGGGAATATTTTTGGATATCCAGTTCTTCTAAATTCACTCCATGCTTCTTGCCCATCAGGGAACATAGCGATCCATTTTTGGGTAATGATTCTCTCCAGTTTTTCTTCATTAGAAGCTCCGCCATCCCATTTAATTGTAATATTTGATAATGCGCTGATGTTGTTAGAAGTATTAATAGGGTCTACATAATCAATAGGAGTAGATGTAGCATCAGCTATATAAGCTGCAGCACTTCCAGAGACTCCATGCTGAGTAAAAGAGGTTGTAATTCCCTTTTCATAATTAGCTTGCGCATCTCCAGCACCAGCCCATCCACGTAATGCAGCTTCTGCTTTTAAGAAGTATACTTCTGCAGCAGTCATTAGTTGAATACTTGTTGTTGGACTTTCATCAGCAATATAAGAGTTTCCTAATCTAGAGAACTTTATATAATCATCTTTTTGAGCTACTTCATCAGAATAGTTACCTAATTTTGGCATTCCGCCTCGTAACCCTTTGAGAGTCCCTGCTGTTACTTTAGATTCTTCAAACAAAACATTTCCTCTTGCATCATCATATCCTACTAGTATTGATTCCATAGATGCATTCATACGTACATCATCCCAGCTTGAATTAAAAACGGTTAATGGATGTGTTGCTCCTCCTTGAATAATAAAATTATCGTCGTTACTTGCTAACAATCCGACACTATGTGATAATGATTTTTCTCCTTGTATTTTAGCTTTGGCAGGATCTACTTTAGCAATTCTTATCGCTAATCGTAATCGTAATGAATTGGCAAATTTCACCCATTGTGCATACTTTCCATCATATACTAAATCAAAATTTTTGAACTGCTCATTAGTAAGATCTGTAGACAATTTAGTAATTGCCTGATCTAGCTCATCAAAAAATTGATTATATACTTCTTGCTGTGAATCATACTCTGCAAAAGAAGCTCCTATCTCTCCAAATTTTGAATACACTATTGGTCCATAGACATCTGTTACTCTATGCATTCCTTCTACTCTTAGTATTTGAGCAATTGCATAGATTAATGGGAATTTTTCTTCTCCACGTTGTTGCACTAGACTTGCACTTTTCATAACTCCTGTCTCAGAATATGGAACATCCCAAGGGAATTGATCCCAAAAATCAACAAACCCATAATTTGTAGTGTTTACTCCTCCTACAAATGGTCTTGGGGGCGCCATATATCCACAAAATGTATCAGCATTTAAGTTATGCTGTAGCTGTGTATGCCAAGCAGGATCATATCGATATAGGTTTAAAAATATAGGTTTAAATGGCCCACCTACATTGAAAAAATCTCCTTCACTTTGTTCATCTGTAAGACCATTAGGATCTGTGTTTAATGCTTCAAAATCATCTGTACATGAGAGTACAACTAATGATGCAAAAGCAGTAATAATTGTTTTTTTAATTATATTTTTCATAATATTATTCTATTCCTTTTAATTAAAATGATAATCCAACGTTTAAACCAATACTTCTGGTAGATGGTGATCCGAATATATCAACACCCTGAAGTCCATTTCCTGTACTTAACGATATATTTGGGTCATAAGGAGCATCTTTATAAAAGAAGAATAAATTTCTACCGACTAAAGAAGCGTTAATAGAATTAAAGAAGCTGTCTTCTCCTAAATTGAATTTATAGCCTAATGATAATTCTGCTAAACGTACATTTGTTGCATCATAGATGTACTCACTAGTTCTTCCATTTCTACCTCCAATAATTTGATAATAGTCTTTAGCAGGTATTGTTGTTTCTGAGTTTGTTGCTTCGTCAAAAATTCGTACAGTACCTGTTCTGTTTGAGGTTCCGTTAAGATCCGCTTCTGCTTGTGTAAGACTCATTACTTCTCCACCAAATTTTCCATCTACTAAGAAATTTAGAGTTACATTTTTATACGTAAATGAGTTACTGAAACCTAATGAGAAATCAGGATTGGAATTTCCTAACTTTTCAAAACCACCACGAGTACTTTCACTTGGCTCTACAGTAGGGAAAGATGTGCTATTATCCTCAGGGTTTGTTCTTAATACAGGTAGTCCATTTTCATTTTTAAGCAGTTGAGCCCCCCAGATATCTCCAAAAGATCCTCCTTTTTGTAATAATAATGCATATGCATTAACACTAAATGGAGTAAGTGTTATAAAATCACTTGATAGTCTATCGTCTAATTCTATAATTGTATTTTTATTACTAGCATAATTTATAGAAGTGTCCCAGGAAAAATTATCATTTTCTATAGGAGTCGCAGTAACAGAAATCTCAATTCCTTTGTTTTCTATATCTCCAGCATTGATAGAAAAGAAAGGCGATGTTATTCCTGCTGGATTTGCAAGAGCCCCAGAGGTAGCGAACCTCATAAACTGATCTGTAGTATTGGTTTTATAATATCCGATATCAAACCCTAATCGGTTATTAAAGAACTGCCATTCTGTACCAAATTCTATAGAAGTTTGAGTTTCAGGTTTTAAATCGACCCATGGGATCGTATTAGGTGGATTTAATCCTCCCTGACCTGTGCCAATAGTATTGATAGGATTGTTTAAAAAACTTTGAATATCATTACCCACTTCGGCATACGAAGCTCTTACTTTGGCATATGTTACAGCTTCTGGCATTTCTATCATTTCTGAGATTACTCCTGTAAGACCAAAAGATGGATAAAAGAAAGACTTGGTAACTGTAGATGACCAATCGTTTCTAGCCGTTATATCTAGGTATAGCATCTCTTTAAACCCTAAGGTAGTACTGGCAAATAATGATTGTACTTCTTTTTGTTCTGCTTGAGTTTGTTTTATTACTGGATTAAACCCAGCTGTACCAACTTCAAAATTTGATAAAGTAAAAACATTAGGGATTTTTAAATTACCACCTACACCAGAATCTAATAAGACACCATTGCCTATATCTGATTGTCTAAGGCTAGTACCAATATTTGCTGTAAAATTAAAATTCTCTCCTATAGGCGTGTTAATAGTAGTAATAACATCAGCATAGATTTGTGTGTCTTCTACTTCATTTAATAAAAAACGTCCTCTGTTTGCCGATAACGTTCCATTAGTAGTTGCATGAATTCTTCTTTCAAACTTATAGAAATTCTTATCATAGCTACCACGTGTTGCAATAGTTAACCAGGGGTTAACCTTGTATTTTAAAGAGGCTGAAGCGATTACTTTTTGATTTGTATCATCACTAGCATTTCTATTGATAATCCAATATGGATTTTGCTCAATGTCAGTAGTTCCTCTAAACCAGCGTTGCGCCATTAAGTTTCTGCTTGCATTAAATTCTTCAAAAACGCTATAATCGTTTAAATTCTCGGTCTCAGAATTAAAATTGTATGCTCCAACTAGTGGATTGTAATAGAATCCAGAAATAGGCTTGTTATGTATTTTCTGAGTAGAAAGTAAAATATTAGCATCTACAGTTAATTTGTTATCAAAAAGTTTTGCAGTTTCTCTAACATTAAAAGTATGCTTTTTTACATTATGAGTCGGTATAATCCCTGATGCTTGTGTATTAGCATAAGAAAAATAGGTTTGCGCATTTTCTGTTCCTCCAGAAACTGAGATAGAATTGATCGCAGTTGTTCCTGTTTTTAAGAAGTCATCTACATTGTCTTGAGCACGATCATTAAAATCTATCAAATAAGCTGCTTCATCTATTGTAAAACTAGAAGATACATTGGTCTTAAAACTTCCTGATTTTCCTTTTTTGGTAGTGATTAAGATTACCCCATTAGATCCCTGACTACCATATAAAGCAGATGCGGATGCACCTTTTAATACATTGATACTTTCAATATCATCAGGATTTATTAATGATAAAGCATCTCCTCCATCTCTATTACCAGCAGCTTCAATAGATCCAAATGTACTATTAGGCTGTGTAGCCGAATTATTTAATAATGGAATACCGTCTATTACATATAGCGGTTGATTGTTTCTGGTAGACGTATTACCTCTAAGTGTTATTTTTACAGATCCCCCTACTCCAGAAGCACTTCTGTTAACAACAAGTCCGGCAACTTTACCAGAAAGACTGTTGATAGGATTAGCATCTTTTACCTTTGTTAACTCAGCAGCACTTACATTCTGAGCAGCATATGTTAAGGATTTTCTTGTTTTTTTGATACCAAGGGCAGTTACGACTACATCTTCAAGTTGTTCAGCGTCTTCTTCCAGAATAACATCTATTACTGTATTACCACCTATGATTACTTCTTTGTTCATCATTCCTAAATAAGAAAAAACAAGTATATCACCAGTTGAAGCTGTAATTGTGTAGTTTCCGTCAAAATCTGTTTGTACTCCGTTTGTAGTCCCTTTTACTAAAATGTTAACTCCAGGTAGAGGGCTACTATCAGAAGCTCCCTTTACGGTACCTGTAATTTGAGTTCCTTGCCCAAAACTCAGAAAAGAGAAAAAGGATAGGATTGTTAAGATTAAAAATTTTTGTTTCATATTAAAGTGTTGTTTTTTTGAATGATCTCAAAGTAATATATAAAATTTTTAACAAATTTTTTTTTAGACAAACGACATTGTTTTAGTAACAATCGACATTGAGTAGTAGATGACGGTTTTTTAAAAAATTGATATTCTTATTTTTTTTGTTTTTCTGTACAAATAGCCTTACATTTTTCAAAAATTTTTGTTAAATTAAGAAGTTTTGACAGTGCTATTTAATGTTTTTGGTAAAAGAAGTATAAGGTGAAAAAGACTATTAAACGAAAATATCATCTATATTTTTGGATTATTTATTTTTTATTTAATGTAATTCGATGGGGGAGTTATTTTAATGATTATTGGTATTCGTTAAAGTCTAATTTAGTAGAGTTTCCTTTACATATAGCTTTAGTGTATTTTAATCTATACTATTTGGTTCCTAAATATATCTTCAAGAAGAAATATGTATACTATGTCTTATTCTTATTATTATCTCTTGCAATTCACTATATACTAAGGTCAGGTCTTAATCTTTTATTGGTTACAGAAGACATATGGCCAGAAGTGAGAGGTAGGCATGCTCCATTTGGGTTTAATCATATTATGGCAGTGGCTATAGGAGAATTGTATGTAGTAGGATTGACTTCTGCAATTAAGTATACTGTGGATTTTCGTATTATGCATAATAAGAATAGACAGTTAATGGAACTTCAGTATAAAACGGAATTAAAATATTTAAAAGCACAGATACAACCTCATTTTTTTTTTAATACACTTAATAGTTTATATGCACTGTCATTGAAAAAATCAGACTTGGCACCTAATTTAATATTAAAATTATCTGATTTTATGCGATATGTTATATATGAAACAAGCAAAAAAAAACTACCTTTAATACAAGAAATTGATCATATAGATAATTATATTGAACTTGAAAAAATGCGTTACGGAGATCGAGTTACGTCCACAATTGATATAATTGGTGACATTGATGGCGTTAAAGTAGTTCCTATGCTGTTTTTACCATTTATAGAGAATGCTTTTAAGCATGGACTGGATAATAATGACAGTATGAATTTAGAAATATCTTTTAAAAGACATTCTAATGAGTTGATATTTATCTCTAGTAATAATTATGAAGAAAAATCAAAATCAAAAAAACCTGATGGAATTGGAATTAAAAATATTAAAAGACGTTTAGAAATTCTTTATTCCAAAAAATTTGCTTTAGAAATAGTACAGAAAAATAATAAATATTCAATATTGCTTAAAATCCCTATATAATGACTATTAAATGTATCATAATTGATGATGAACCTTTAGCGATCGAAATTATTGAATCTTTTTTAGAAGAGTTTAAAAATATTGAAATTATAGGCACTTTTAGAGATCCAGTAGCGGCTTTATCTATATTAGAACAAGGTGATGTTGACGCTATATTTTTAGATATTAATTTACCAAGAATGAATGGGTTAGAGTTTTTGAAAAGTCTAAAGGAGTACCCTCAAGCCATAATTACAACTGCATATAAAGAGTATGCTTTGGAGAGTTATGAGCTAGAAGTTCTTGACTACTTGGTGAAGCCTATTTCATTTAATCGATTCTTGAAATCCATAAATAAATTAACAGCAAGACTTATTGCTATAAAGAAATACGAACCATCTATAGATTTGGTTCAACCTGCTCATGTTTTTCTAAAAGTGGATAAAAGATTAGTAAAAATCCTTCTTAGTGATATTTTTTTTATAGAAAGCTTAAAAGACTATATAAGAGTAAGTACACTAGAAGGGACATTTTTATCACACAAGTCTTTATCTAGTATTAGTGAAGAACTACCTTCAGAAAATTTTATAAGAATTCATAAATCGTATACTATTGCAATAGATAAGGTAAAATCTATAGAAGGAAATCTTGTAGAGGTAGGTGAAAAAAGAATTCCTATAGGGAGAAATTATGCGGCTCACGCAAAACAACGAATATTAAAAAACAAATCAAATTTATTAAAATAAGAATTTAAAATAATGGTTTTAACTACATTGGATTACATAATTATCGCTTCATTTTTTTTAACCACTCTAATTATAGGCGTCGTGGTTTCAAGGCGATCAGGGAAGAATACCGCAGAGTATTTTCTGTCAGGTCGTAATATGCCATGGTGGCTACTGGGGTTTTCTATGGTAGCTACTACGTTTTCTACTGATACTCCAAATTTGGTTACAGATATTGTAAGACAAGATGGTGTTGCTGGTAACTGGATATGGTGGATTTTTCTATTAACAGGACTCTTAACGGTGTTTGTATATGCTAAGTTATGGCGTAAATCAAACGTTACTACAGATATGGAGTTTTATTCTCTGAGATATAGTGGTAAACCTGCTCGATTTTTAAGAGGATTTAGATCTATATACCTTGGGGTAGTATTTAATATCATTGCGATGGCAGCGGTAAACCTTGCGGCGATTAAAATTGGGCAGATTATGTTAGGTCTTTCACCGGTACAAACTGTTTTGATAGGAGGAGTTGTAACTGCAGCTTTTAGTTCTCTTGGAGGTTTTAGAGGAGTAATCTACACAGATTTTGTTCTCTTTTTTGTTGCTATAATTGGTGCTGTTGGTGCTTCTTATTATTTAGTTAATCTTCCTGAAGTTGGAGGATTAAATAATTTGGTTACCCATCCAAATGTGTCTGATAAACTTTCGTTTTTTCCAGATTTTTCTAATACAGAAACATTAATAACTCTTTTGATCATACCAATAGCAATACAGTGGTGGAGTTCATGGTATCCAGGAGCAGAGCCAGGGGGTGGAGGGTATATAGCACAACGTATGCTTGCTGCTAAAAACGAAAACCATGCAATCGGTGCGACTTTCTTTTTTAATATTATGCATTATGCTTTACGTCCTTGGCCTTGGATTTTAGTAGCGCTAGCATCTTTAGTAATGTATCCTGATATTGCGAGTATTCAAGAAGCTTTCCCTAATGTTGAATCAAGTAAACTAGGGCATGATTTAGCTTATTCTGCAATGTTAACAAAGCTTCCAGCAGGTTTGTTAGGATTGGTATTAGCATCATTAGGGGCAGCATATATGTCGACATTGTCTACACACCTTAATTGGGGGTCATCATATGTTGTTAATGATTTTTATAAGCAACAGGTTAAGAAAGATGCTAGCGAAAAAGAATTGGTAAATATTGGAAGAGTAACAACAGTAGTTCTTATGGTTGCTAGTGCAGTTTTTGCACTATTCCTTACTAATGCAAAACAATTATTTGATATTATTTTAATGTTTGGAGCAGGAACAGGATTAGTATATATATTACGTTGGTTTTGGTGGCGTATAAATGCATGGAGTGAGATCTCTGTTATGTTTTCTGCTATGGTTATTCCATTACTTCTAACTTTTACTCCTCTTGGTGATATTTTATTTGGACATATTAATGATTCTGGAGAAGTAGTTTCAGGAGTTTTTCCATCTTGGTTTAGGTTTATAGCGATGGTAATTGTAACATCAATAGTTTGGATAGTAGCGACATATCTTACAAAACCAGAATCAAAAGAAATTTTGCAATCTTTTTATAAAAGCATTCAACCAGGAGGGCCAGGTTGGAAAAAAGTTATTGATGAAGCTAAAGAAGATGGGGTAGATATTGTTGAGGATAAAGGAAAATGGTCTATCCCATCTGGGATTCTAGCAATGTTACTAGGTTGTGTCTTGGTGTATAGCTGTCTTTTTACAACAGGTAACCTAATTTATGGTGATTATACTATGGCAGGAATTACAGCTTTATTGGCTTTAGTTTCAGGCTTTTTATTATTAAGAGTATGGAAATCTCTTGGTAAGAGTATGATGTCATAATGATAAAAAAACGAATACAATCGGTTGATTTTCTCCGGGGGCTTACTATTATGCTTATGATATTAGTAAATACCCCGGGAGATTGGTCGTATGTATACACTCCGTTATTACATGCAGAGTGGAATGGTCTTACCTTAGCAGATTTTGTATTTCCTTTTTTTTTATTTATTGTCGGGATATCGATTTCATTTGTATATAGAAATAAAAAAGGGAATACTGATGTATATAAGAAAATTGTAACACGTAGTTTAAAACTCATCATGTTAGGATTGTTTCTTAATGTGTTTTTGCCTTATTTTCCTTTTTTAGAAATAACGTCGATTCGTATCCCAGGTGTGTTACAGCGTATAGGTATTGTGTTTTGTATTGTATCTGTATTGTATTTAAACTTTAATAAGAAACAATTAATTTTTACAGCCATAACAATACTTATTGGATATTGGTTGTGGTTAGTGTGTATGCCTTTGCCTGATGGAACTTCTCCAACATTAGAACGAGGAGTGCATAACTGGGCTAATTATTTAGATTATCGTATTCTTAAAGGACACATTTGGAAACCAGATTATGATCCAGAAGGGATTCTTAGTACGTTACCAGCTATAGTTACTACAATTACAGGAGTCTTTATAGGACAAGTCTTAGTTAGTGAAATACAGCGAAAGCATATTTTTTTATATGTGATTGGGGCTTGTTTTATAGTAGTAGGGTATTTATGGAGTATTTTTTTTCCTATAAATAAAGCATTGTGGAGTAGTAGTTTTGTTTTGGTAACATCAGGTTATGCTACTTTATTTTTGGGATTATTTCATTACTTAATGGATGTTAAAGAGTATCGTTTTGGAAATGCGGTGAAGTATGTAGGTGCTAATGCAATTAGTATTTATTTTTTGTCGAGTATACTATCTAAATCTTTTTATCTCATTAAGATTGATTCTCAGACTTCGGTACATCAATTTATTTTTGAAACTTTTTTTGTTTATCAATCTATGGATAAATTGTTGTCTTCTTTTTTTTATGCTATTTCTGTTGTTGGTTTTTATACTCTGTTTGCTTATTTTTTGTATAAGAAAAATATATTTATAAAAGTATAGTCATATAGTCAATTAGATTATAATCATATCTATTATTTAAAAAAATAACATGCTTTACTCATTCTCAATTTCTCTTCACGAAAAGAATCTGAGAGAGAGTAAAGTGTATTATAAAATTAGATATTTTGTAAATATTTTAGGTATACCCTATAACTAGAACTAAGTATAAGGGTTACTACTTATATTTAAAAATATATTTAGTCCTTTATCAATTTAGTAGTATTCATATAATATGTGTTTTGATATGTTATATATTCATTTGAAGTCGTTTTTTTTACGTTTTATTGATATTAATTATCTCTTATTTGTGTTTTGTGAAATTAAATTTTATATGAAATAAAATTTAAAATAGGTTTTCATTTGTTTCTAATCTGATGGTTTTTGTAGGTTAAATCGTGTTACTCGTATATTTTATTTCGTCGAGAGTACCGAAAAAAGGTATTTTTATTCATAATAAAAAATAACTCATTAAAGAAATTAACTACTTCTTAATACAAAAAAATATCTTAACGATGAAACACAAACTCACTGTCTCTAAGTATTTTAGAGATTTATGCAATAAATCATGGATAATGATTTTTGCAACACTATTATTAACTGCTAGCTCAGGGTTTTCTAGTGAGCCTAATGTATTTTCTAGAGGAACAGAAGATGCATTTTTTTTAAATGAATCGTCATTACCCGTATATCAAGCTACCGATTTAATAAATAAAGAGCTATGGAATACATTATTCCCATATCGTTTTGGTTCTAAAGATATTGGTAATGGAGTATGGGTTTTAGACCCTAAAGACGACTTTTATACCTACGAATCTTTTATTGAAGCTATCAATAGAATGAGTAAAATTAAAGTAATTTTTGATAGAAGATGTGGAACAAATGCGTATAAAGTAACACGTGTAGATAAAACTACTGGGGTATCTAAAGTGATTAGGACAGATGTTGATTTTGATGCGCCTAGACACGCAGAAAAAGAAATAATTACGGAAGAGGTTGATTATGGAATGTTTCTAGAAGAAGGAGATTTAGATACTAGAAAAAGAGAGATTACCGCTTTTTTTGCTAATATTTCTCATGAAACTACAGGAGGATGGTCAACAGCTCCAGGCGGTCGATTCTCATGGGGGTTACATTTTAGAGAAGAGCCGACACAGGCTTCATATGCTTATCCTGATACAAACTACCCTCCAACTCCTGGTAAATCATATAAGGGTAGAGGTCCAATACAGTTATCATATAACTATAATTATGGACCAGCAAGTGAATTTATATTCGGAGATAAACAAATATTATTAGATAATCCTGAAAAAGTAATTGAAGATGCAGCTTTGGCATTTCAAACAGCAATATGGTTTTGGATGACACCTCAATACCCTAAGCCGTCAGCTCATAATGTTATGGTAGATAAATGGGTGCCTAATGAACTTGATAAAACAAAAAACAGAGTTCCAGGATTAGGAATGACTGTAAATATTATTAATGGAGGTGTAGAATGTGGACAAGGAACAGAGAAGCCTCAAGTATTAGATAGAATAGGGTATTACGAAAGATTTACCGAACTGTATGGTATAGGGACGGATATGGATGGAGTACATGATTTATCTGATTGTGGTTGTAAAGATATGACTAAATATGGAGGAGATTCAGCTGATTTAACAGCAGAACCTTGCGCTCAAAAACCACAAGTTACTTTTTCTAACCCTAAAAATAATCAAATAATTAAGCAAACTACATTTTCTCCAATTTCAGTAAGCTTATCGATAGATGAAAAAAATACTAAATTACTTAGTGTTACTACAACTGTAGGGAGTCAAACATTTAATGGAAAATCATTTAATTGGACACCATCTAGCTATGCTACTCATATCTTAACTGCTGATGTTAAGTTTGAGAATGGAACTACAGCAAGCTCATCAATAAAAGTAATTATTTGGGATGGAGTTAATCTTGATTGCCAAGAAGTTCCTGAGTGGAATCCTGTAAAGATTTATAAAGATAAAGGTACTTTTGTAAAGTATAGTAATAAAGTATATAAAAATAAATGGTATGCAGATAGTAGTAATACTCCAGGAGTTGATGGAGTATGGGAATTGATAAAAAGTTGTGATGCACCAAATGGTTCAGGACCTGTAATAACTTGGCAATCTCCTAGTAATGGTCAGATTATAGAGCAAAAAGAGTTGACATCAATTGACTTAAAAGCTAGTGCGAATGATTCTGATGGATCTGTTGAATCTTTGATTTTTAAATATAATAGTACAGATATCCCAGCAACTCTTTCAGGAAATAGTTATACTGCTAATTTTACACCTACAGCATTTGGAGAAGTTACAATTATAGCAAAAGCTACTGATAACGAAAATAAAACTACCGAAAAATCAATTTCTTTTACTATAAAAAAGGAAACAATAATAGGTAATAAAGCCCCAGTAGTGAGTATAACTTCTCCTGTTGAGACTGATACTTTTAAAGCAGGAGCTTCTATTTCTATAACAGTAAACGCTTCTGATAGTGACGGAACTATTGATAAAATAGAATACTTTAATAAGAATACTAAAATAGGAGAAAGTTTAACTAATCCGTATACATATACAATTACAGATGCAGTAGTAGGGGATTATGTTTTGACAGCAAAAGCAACAGATAATGAAGGGTTATCTACTGTGTCAGAAGCTGTAAAAATTATAGTTTCAGGAGGTAATGATGGCGATCAAAATTGTGCAGGAGTCAATAAATATGTGGCAGGTACTTCATATGGATTGAATGAAGAAGTAGCTAATGAAAGTGAAGTCTTTAAATGCGATATTCCAGGATGGTGTTCTTCATCTGCTGCGTGGGCTTATGCTCCAGGTACTGGTGCTCATTGGCAATTAGCTTGGACAAAAGTAGGAGCCTGCAAAGGAAATACTCCTCAGCAAGCTACGGCGAAGTACTCTTTATATCCGACAATAACAGAAAATGTTGTTAATCTTAAAATGAATACAGAAAAAGCATCATGGGCACGAGTAGATTTGTATGATTTTGCAGGTAAATTAGTGCGTACTCAATCATTTAATAATCTTCAAGGAAATACAGAAAAGTCATTTACGCAAGATCTTTCAGGTCTCAAAAAAGGGCTTTATATATTCAAGATTTATATGGATGGAGAGGTTTATTTAGAAAAAATTCTTAAAAACTAATCTTTAGAAAAAAACTATTTCGGACAGTTGCTCTGTAAAGAGCAATTGTTCGATTTATGATATCAATATTTAAAATATCATATAGTTAGTTCAAATTATTTTTGATTTAGAAACTAAAAAAAAGTCTAAATAAACTTCTATTAGACTATAATTATTTTATTAAAAAATATGATTCAGAAATAAGTGTGTACTCATACTTAAGATATTTTAATGTTTTTAATTAACTATTATATATACAAACTCAAATTAATTTAAGTAATCATGAAAAAAATTTATACATTTTTCGGCTTGTTCCTTTGTGCTATGCTAATGCAAGCGCAATACAATTTTCCTGAATGTTCTCCAGAATGGAGTGCAAGTAATAATCCTTATAAGCAAGGACAAGAAGTTTCTTATGAGGGGCTAAATTATAAGTGTAAGTATTACACTAACGATGCTCCAGGAGCAGGGTCTTGGCAGCTTGTTGGACCATGTGGAGATGGTGGGTTAGGACCAGATTATGCTGGTAAACAAAGAATTATAGGTTATTTGCCTACTTGGGTTGCTGGATATGATATCGAAAACAAATTTAACCCAGAAGTTGTTACAAATTTGAATATTTCATTTTTGATGTTTAAGCAAAATAATAATAACTATAATAGTGCTGATTTTGCTTCTATATCTTTTGATGAATTTCAAGAAAGAAAAGTTGACTCTGTACTTAATGATTTAGGGGTACTACAGAAATCAAAAGCTAAAGGAGTAAAAGTATCAGTTGCACTTGGTGGAGCTACAGATTATGCTTTTTTATGGTTGATGACAAAATATTATAATAATGATGCTAAGATTGATGAAATAGCAACTTTAATTGCTAATTATGTTAAGCAGAATGATATAGATGGTATTGATTTAGATATGGAATGTTGGTGGGCTGATAAAGCAATTAGTGGAACAAAAGATCAAGGTGGTAGAATACGTGGTAGTAAATGGGGAGATAAAGATAGAGGAGCTCACCCTGCAGGTATTGGATTGACAAAATTAAGTAAAAGTTTAAGAGCAAAAATGCCAAATAAGTTGATTACAGCAGCTGTTTTTGGTACTTCTTGGTATGGTAATAACTACGATGATGGTATAGCAAAATATATGGATTGGATAGGTTTAATGTCTTATGATTTTACAGGATCTTGGGATAAATCACCAGAAGGACCTCACTCTTCTCTTTATAAAGTAAAACCAGGAACTTATCCAAAACAAACAGCAGATAACCCTATTTATTCAGCAGAAGATGCATTAGAGTATTGGATGGGATTTGCACCACCAGCATGGAATCACTCAGGTGGATTTAATGTGCCAAAATCAAAATTAGCTTTTGGATTACCAGTTTATGGTTATGATTTTTCTGAAAAAAAACCTGATGGAGGTAATGGAGCAAAATTTGTACCTTATAAAGATATCGTAAAGGAGTTTCCGAATGCAGCAACATCTTATAACCCTAAAGATCCTAATGGTCTTGGAGGATATATCGGAGAAAATGGAAAAAAAATATATTATAATACTCCAAAAATGGCTGCAGAGAAAGCTAAATATTCAAAACAATATGGTCACCAAGGATTAATTGTTTGGGAACTTACTCAAGATGTAGATTACAATTCATCATCTAGTATACTTAAAGCAATTAATGGTAATATTGATATAAATAGCTCTCCTGTAGTAGTTTGGAATACTCCGTCAGATAATCAAGTTATAGAACAAAAAGAATTATCAGCGATAACTTTAAACGTTAAAGCTACAGATAGCGATGGTACTGTTCAATCTTTTGTTTATAAGCATAACGGCGTAGTTATCAATGCTACTAGAAATGGAGATATCTATACAGCAAGTTTTACTCCTGATGCTTTTGGAGAATATACAATAGTAGCTTCAGCGACAGATGATAAGAATTCGACTACAAAAAAGAGAATTACCTTTACAGTAAAAAAGAAAGTAATTGTTGATAATATATCTCCTGTAGTAGTTTGGAATACTCCAACAGATAATCAAATTATAGAGCAAAAAGAATTATCAGCAATAACATTAAAAGTTAATGCTACAGATGAGGATGGTAGTGTTCAATCTTTAACTCTTGAGCATAATGGTTTAACTATCAATACTACGAATGATGGTGATATGTATACAGCAAGTTTTACCCCTGATGCTTTTGGAGAGTATACAATAGTGGCTTCAGCAGCAGATGATAAAAATGCAATTACAAAGAAATCAGTTACATTTACTGTAAAAGAAAAGGTGATAGGAGCTAATACACCTCCAGTAATAACTTCGGTTGAGCCTAAAAATACTTCGATTATTAAGCAAACTGAACTTTCTTCAATTGTATTAAAAGCAACTGTTACAGATGATGTTGAAGTTAGTTCTGTAAAATTTATGGTCAATAATGTAGCAGTTTCAGCATCTCGTAATGGAGATCAGTATACAGCTTCTTGGACTCCTAATGGATTTGGAGAAGTAACATTTGCAATTACTGCTATGGATAATAAAGAATTAAAAACGGAAACTTCAGTTGTTTTTGAAATAAAGAAAAAAGACATAATAATAGGTGATTGTACTGTTCCAGCATGGGAACCTGGTAAAGTTTATGCTGCTGGAGGAGAAGAAGTTAGTTATGAAGGTAATGTGTACAAAAATAAATGGTGGTCACAAAATGAAACTCCAGGTAGTAGTTCTGTATGGGAGTTTGTTTCTAAATGTGGTGGTGATTCTAATGGAGATGATGAGTTTTGCGGATTATCTCAGTGGGCTTCAGCAATAGCATATAATAGCGGAGATCAGGTGTATTACGAACAAAAAACATATAAGGCTCAGTGGTGGACTAAAAATAATATTCCGGATGCTAGTGATGTATGGAGCTTTGTTTCAGATTGTTCAAATAACAATTCATCTAATAGAAGTGCTAGTTCAGATTTAGTAATTGCTAAAAGAAATAATGAAGTTCAATTACAAGTTACTGCTCAGAAATCATCAGAAGTTCGTGTTGATCTTTATGATTTTTCTGGTAAGCATATAAGAACATTATCTATTAATGAGCAATTAAAAGAAGGAGTAAATACTTATTTACAAGATATATCGGGTCTAGATAACGGACTGTATATTTATAAAATCAGTGTAGACGGAAACGTATATACAGAAAAGATTATTAAACAATAATAAAAATTAATAACTCTTAATCTTCTGTAGAATATTAGCAGAAGATTAGGGGTATTAATAATTCAATTATTATTAGAATAAGTAATATTTATACCAAAAAAAAGATCTGAGGAGACTCAGATCTTTTTTTATTGATGTCAAATCTAAAATTTATTTAGTTTATCTGTTGAAATTATATATTACATTTTATATAATCACTTCGTAAAAAATAGAATAAGTATCATATAATTTATGTTTTTTAATCCTTTATTAAGTAATTGACAACTCCTCCATTGATAATTTTTCCTTTAACAGTTTTTATATAATTTCTACCTATAGGAATTGATTTATTATCAATCTCGATACAATTCTTGCTTATAGCTTTAACTTTATTAATAGCTATAGTATATGATCGATGAATTCTCATAAAAAGATATTCAGGAAGTAGTCTTGTAATTGCAGCTAAATTGTAATGTGTAACATAATTCTTAGATACTGTTTTTATACTTACGTAATCTTTCAAGCTTTCGATATAAAGTATTTCATCAATAGGTATTTTGATCATTTTTTTATCAACTTTTATGAAAATGTGATCTTCGGATTGTTGATTAAGGTATTCTTTTAATGTTTCATTGTTTTGTAACATTCGTGATACCTTATTTAGAGATTTAGCCAATCGCCCTAGATGTATAGGTTTTATTAAATAATCTATTACTCCAAGTTCAAACCCTTGTACAGCAAAATCAGGATCAGAAGTAACTATAATAAGTATTGGAGGTTTTTTTAGTTTTTTAATAAATTCTAAACCATTGATTTGAGGCATATGTATGTCTACAAAAATTAAATCAATTGAATGTTTACTCAGCATATCAAAAGCCTCACTAGGAGTATGACAAGTGGAAACAACTTCATAATTTTCAAAAGACTCTAAGTGTTTTTTCAAAATATATAATGACAAAGAATCATCGTCAAGTAATAAACATTTTATTTTCATAGCAAATTGATAAAACAATACGGATTGCTTTGGGAACATTCCATATCAGTTATAAGTAGGTTAATATTTACAAATTAGTAACCCAAACTAGATTAATTGTATTTTATTGTTTACTAATAAAATTAAAACTTGTTTTAAAGCTTTTTTGGAGGAAAAGCAAACTTTTTATGTGTAAATAGTTGTGTTTGTGTAAAAAATCTATTCTTAAAAATAAGAAAAAAACTTCTATTTATGGTCTTTTATTCTTTATTTAAAATTATTAAGGAAAATTTTTAGCTCAGAAAAACGAAACAAAAGTACTTTGCTATTATATCAAAAATCAAATGTTTTAATTGGTTTTTATGACTTTCTAAATTGATTGACTAAATCTTTAGTCAAAAAAAAGCAAATTGTATTAATGAACACATAATATAAGAAATCAGACAATTCTATTTTTATAAATACTTAAACATTTTATATAAGAAATAAGATGATTAGGATCATTAGATCTGATATAACAAAAAAAGAAACATGAACATTTTAGACCTCAAAAAAATGATCATAGTATATGATCTCACCTCTGATTTTTATTAAATCATTCCTTGTTTATTATGGGTTCTCTATTATAAAATAATTAATAGTTATAAATTCAACTACTTAAGTCAATCCTATATTTACTATTAGAGAATGAAGATAAGTAAATTCATTTTTAATCTACAATTTGTTATGAGTATTATAATCAGGTAATTAGGACTTGTGGCTAAATGTAAGAGAGTTAAAAACAAAATTATACTGTACGATGAATATAATGAAAGAACTAAATGCGACTATAGCATACATAATTACTATACAGAGTTTTGTTTGTACAAAAGTTGTGGGTTTTAGATTTATGTTTTATACAAAAAAAGCAATACTATCGATTTTTTTATAACAGGAAATAAATTATAAAAGGCTATGATTTTGGATTGACACTGATTATTAAAGAGATGTTCTTTTTGCAAAATCAAGAAGAGATATACTATTAAAAAAGTATAGATTATAGTATGATGTTAACTAATGACTTTAAACTAGATGTATCATGTTTTAAAATTAATTTTAGAATATGTAGGCTTCTTTCATAGAAGTTGTAAGAGTGTTTTTTTAGTGAATTATATAGTTTTTTATTATAAAAAGTAAGCAATATCTTCTTTTATTGTTGATTAAAATAGGGGTATTTTTTCATTAAAAATCAATTATCTACTATTTATATAGGGAATATAGATTACTAATAAATGCATTTTATTACTTTTTTTTAACTGAAAGTCTATGTTTTTAAACCATTCAGCTAATTAGTTTCATGAGCTTTTATGTTTTTTCTAATTTCACTTTAAACTATAACGTTTTCGTTTATAAAATAACACAAACCTTAACTTAATTAGAAAATTATGAAAAAATCAACACAAACTTTTAAAGTCTGGTGTTTTCAAAAATCACAACTGAAAATACCTTTGCTTTTAATCTTATTATGCTTGTCTAGCATAAGTTTTGCACAAGTAGACACGGGAGGTAAAGCAAGAACTTCGGATCATCAGAAGCAAATTATTGGATATGTATCCAATTGGGATGCATGGAAAAATAGTAAGGCAGGAGTGCCTAGTGCAGGAGCTTTAACTCATTTAAATATTGATTATTCTAAGTATACGATCCTAAATTATTCCTTTTTTGGGGTAGCTAGAGATGGATCATTACACAGTGGTGACCATAGAAATAAAAAAATTCATCAAGAAGGGGTAACTCAAGAACCAGCAGATTTGTTTTATACAGATTTGTATAGTAGTTGGGATTTACACCTTTTATTCGGAGAGTTAGAGTATGTTAATTATATCAATGAAGATATTAAAAAACGTGCGGAAGCTCAAGGTTTTGTTGTAGATTTCGAAGGTACTACTTGGGAACATCCTGTATGGGGGTTAAGTGGTGGCTTACCATTACCTCTTAAAAAAGAAGGAGGAGCTCCTGGGATAATAGAATTGGCTCGTCAAAAAGGAGTGAAATTAATGGCGTCACTTGGTGGATGGAGTATGTGCAAACATTTTCCTGAAATGGCAGCTGATCCAGTAAAAAGAGCAAAGTTTATAGCTGATTGTAAAAGATTGATAGCGATTGGTTTTGATGGTATTGATTTTGACTGGGAGTACCCGGGACCTTATTCAGGGATGAATTTTACAGGAACAGAAGCTGATTTTGGAAACTTTGAAAATTTAATAAAAGAACTAAGAAATGAAATAGGTTCTGATAAATTAATTACAGCAGCTATGTCTGCAGATCCAAGAAAATTAGGAGGATTCAATTGGTCAAACTTAGTTAGTAATATGGACTATTTTAATATGATGACCTATGATTTTAATGGAGGTTGGTCAAATAAAGCAAATCATAATGCACCTCTATATACGCACACAGGAGCAGAAGTACCTTTCTTTAATTGGCAATCTACCCTAGACAAGCTTATAGAATTAGGGGTTCCAAAAAATAAAATATGTTTTGGAGCACCTTTCTATGGAAGAGGGGTAATAACAAAAGGAGAAGCGGATCTTAATGGAGAAACAGTAAAACGAGCAGAAACAGTAGAACCTGACGGTCCTATACAAACTGCAGCGGATTACGATAACTGGCCAAAAGAAGTATATGACGGAACACCAAATTATTTCTTTATTAAACAAAAAGCATTATCACCAAATAGTGGATGGACTAGAAAATGGGATGATGAAGCTAAAGTTCCTTATTTAGTAAAAGGAAAATATTTCTTAAGCTATGATGATGAAGAATCTATAGGGATTAAAGCACAATTTATTAAAGACAATGATCTTGGTGGAGCGATAATTTGGACAGCTTATGGAGATTTAGAATTTGGAGGTTCTGTAACATCTTTTGGTAGAAAATTAAAAAGATGGTCTGATGTAAAATCTCCTTTAGTTAATAAGATTAATGAGGTATTTGCTGATGGAACTCCTAGAAACATATTACCTAAAGTTAGTATTACATCTCCTGTAGAAGGTGCTACTTATGAGGCTGGAGCATCAGTTACGATTACTGCAGTTGCATCAGATGAAGATGGTACAATTACTAAAGTAGAGTTTTATAACGGAACTACTAAATTAGGAGAAGACACTACAGCTCCATATGAGTATGTATGGGCAGGTGTTGAAGCAGGGACTTATAAACTAACTGCTAAAGCGACAGATAATAAAGGAGGAACAAAAAGATCTTCCCCTGCTGTTTCTATAACAGTTAATAAAAATGATAACATATTACCTAAAGTTAGTATTACATCTCCTGTAGATGGAGCTACTTTTGAAACAGGAGCATCAGTTGCTATAACTGCAAATGCGTCTGATGAAGATGGTACAGTTGCTAAAGTAGAGTTTTATAATGGAACGACTAAACTAGGAGAAGATACTACTGCTCCATATGAATATTCATGGGCAAATGTTGCTGCGGGGACATATGTATTAACAGCTAAGGCCACAGATGATAAAGATGGAATGACAACATCTACTGAAGTTTCTATAACAGTTGGAAACGATGTTAATGTTCTTCCTAGAGTTAGTATTACATCTCCTGTAGATGGAGCTACTTATAAAGCTGGAGCATCAGTTTCTATAACTGCTGAAGCATCAGATAAAGATGGTACAGTTACTACAGTAGAGTTTTATAATGGAACTACTAAATTAGGAGAAGATACTACAGCTCCATATGAGTATGTATGGGCAGATGTTGCAGCAGGTACATATACATTAACAGCTAAAGCAACAGATGATAAAGGAGGGATGACAACATCTTCTGAAATTTCTATAGTAGTTACTAAGGTAGTTGGTAATAAATGTGATGCTTATCCAGAATGGTCAGCTACAGCAGTATATACTGGAGGAAAAGATGTGAAATATAACAATGTACATTATAGAGCTAAGTGGTGGACACAAAACCAGAATCCAGAAAAAGGTGGAGTATGGGAAAAAATAGGTCCTTGTGGAGATGATACAGGAAATGTTGCTCCAGTTATTAGTCTAACTCTTCCTAAAAATGGAGCTACTTACGAGGCTGGAGCGTCAGTTACTATAGCAGCAGATGCATCAGATAAAGATGGTACAGTTTCTAAAGTAGAATTTTATAATGGAACGACTAAATTAGGAGAAGATGCTACGGCTCCATATGAGTATGTATGGGAAAATGCTGCTATAGGTAACTATTCTATAACGGCTAAAGCAACTGATGATGGTAACAAAACAGCTACTTCTGCTGTAGTTTCTATTATTGTAAAAGTAAAAGATGGCGGAGGCAATGGAAGTGATTGCGCAGGATTATCACAATATAGCGCAGGAACTTCTTATGGACAAGATGAAGAAGTACAAAATGACGGATATAAATTTAAGTGTAATATTCCTGGATGGTGTTCTTCTGCATCTGCATGGGCATATGCACCTGGTACTGGATTACATTGGCAAGATGCTTGGACTAAAACTGGTAAATGTGGAGCAGGAGATGCACCTGTAGTTACAATAACTTCTCCAGTAAATGGATCAACATACGAAAAAGGAAGTGCAATTGTTGTAAATGCTAATGTTACTGCTAAAGGAGTTGTTTCTAAAGTAGAGTTTTATAATGGAACTACTAAATTAGGAGAAGATACTACAAGTCCATATTCATATACAATTACTAATGCACAATCTACAAGTTATTCATTAACTGCTACAGCTACGGATACTGATGGTAAAAAAGGTACATCAGAAGCAGTTGATATTAGAGAAAAAGTGATAGTGACTCCTAGTGATTTACCAAGTAAAATATTAGTAGGATACTGGCATAATTTTGATAACGGATCTACTACTCCAAGATTAAGTGAAGTATCTACTGATTGGGATGTAGTTTGTGTTGCTTTTGCAGAGCCTAAGTCTGGTAGTACTGCAGATATGCAGTTTAGTCCATTCGAAATTTATAATGGCGATACTCAGGCCTTTATTAATGATGTTGCAACAGTAAGAAGCCGCGGTAAGAAAGTATTAATTTCTATAGGAGGAGCTAATGCTAGAGTAGAATTAAATAATGAAGTTGAGAAGAATGAGTTCGTAAGTTCTATGATTAATATTATCAATACCTATGGTTTTGATGGTTTAGATATTGATTTAGAAGGAAGTTCACTTTCATTAAATAATGGAGATACTGACTTTAGAAATCCAACTACACCAAAAATTAAGTATCTTATTGAAGCTACAAAAGAAATTAGAGCTAATATAGGAGCTAGTAAGTTTATATTAAGTATGGCTCCAGAAACTGCTTATGTACAAGGTGGTTATGGTAATTATACAGGTGTATATGGAGCATATTTACCTTTAATTGATGCATTGCGAAGTGAAATGAATTATATACATGTACAGCATTATAATACAGGATCTATGGCTGGAAGAGATGGTAAAGTATACCAACCAGCAACAGCAGATTTTCATGTAGCAATGGCAGAAATGTTAATTACAGGATTCCCTGTTGCACAAACAGGACTTACTTTCTCAGGTCTTAGAGCAGATCAGGTTGCTATCGGATTGCCATCAACTACAAATGCGGCAGGAAGCGGTTATACTTCTGAAGCTGTTGTACAACAGGCATTAGATTACTTGATTAAAGGAACTTCTTATCCTAATAGAAAATATACTACTGCATCAACATATCCTACTTTTAGAGGATTGATGACGTGGTCTATAAACTGGGATTTACATAATAACTCTTCTTTTTCTTCAAGTCATAGAGCATATTTAGATGGACTTTCTAGTAGAAATGGTCTTGCTTCTAAATCTAGTGATATAGGAAAAGTGTTCCCTAACCCAGTTTCTGGTAATTCAATTAGTATTACTATGGATCCAGCAGTTGCTAAATCAGGAAGAGCTACAACTACTTTTAGCCTTCAGATATTTAATACTAGTGGATTAGAAGTGTTAAGTTTTGAAAACAATAGACTTAATGCGGGTGAAGATACTAAGAGATTTGATATTGGAAATTTAGAGTCTGGAATGTATTTTTATACTATTTCGGCAAATAAAAATAAGACAACAGGTAAGTTTATTAAGCGTTAATAAGCAATAACCTAAATAAGATCTTAATATTTAATTGATGAAGGTCGTACATTTATTGTACGACCTTCTTTTTTTAGTATCTGATAAGAACTAATCAGATAATTTTATAGTATTCTTATAATTCTAATTCTAATTCCATCTGTATATTACATCTTTCGTATGGCGTTGTACTTCCTACTACTTTTTTAAACCCTAGTTTGTGATACAAATTAATAGCAGGTTTTAAAATAGTATTACTTTCTAAATATATTTTTTGTGCGCCTAATACTTTCGTTTTTTTAAGTATTGAGGTGCTTAATATCCACCCAATACCTTTTCCTTTGGTTTTTAGGAAAACAGCTATCTTTGCTAGCTCATAATCATAAATACAACTATTCATCTTTATTAAAGCATATACACCTACAGGTTCATTGTTATATAAAGCGATTAATATTCCTCCGCCAGAGTCTAATATATACTTTTTAGGGGTATCTAAAGCTTTATAATCAGCTTCTTCCATCTTAAAAAATGTTGTAATACATTCTTCATTCAGTTTTTTGAAAGCTGATTTATATTTTGGGTCATAAGAAACGATGGTGATGTCATCTGCTTCTCTATATTTTTTAACCTCTTTTACACGCTGGTATATTGATTTTTGATCTAAAAGAAATTCAAATTCTTCAATCCATTTCACTAACTATTTTACTCACAGAAGGATGAGAGTGACCAGTCTCGTTAGCAATTTCTGTAATTGATTTTTTATCATTATGAGATACCATATAAAAAACTGAAAACCATTTTGGTTTTAAATTTACATTATACATTTCATAAATTTTTGTAGCATCCTAGGTCATTCGTTCGCTAAGGATTCTTAATCGAGTACTAATAGCAATGATACCTACATGATTAAAAAAATAATGTTTAAAATGAATAAAATCAGGAGATTGTTTTAAAATGAAAATGTGTGTGATTATTGAGAAATAACAATTAAGGCCATAAAAAAAATCCGATCATTAGATCGGATTTTTTTATATATAACAAGGATTGTTACTTACGTTTTATCCTTTAGAATTATTCTTCATATTCTCTTTTACAAGACTATAGAATTCATCAAACTTAGGATCGATTATAATTCTAGTAGCAGTTTCTATACTCTGTGAGCCATATTCACTTTTCCCTATAACTTCCATTCTTTTCGGGTCTACTTTAAAATCATTTTGTAGCATTCTCACTACAGCAGCAGCCTGTTTAGAGCTAAGATCCCAATTATCTGCAATACTTTTATCTTTAATATTCAATGCATTACTATTACCTTCAATACTAATTTTTAAACCAGGTTTAGCATTAAGAGCTGTTGCAATTTTTCCTAAAACACCTTTAGCTTTTTCTTCTATTTTATAGTTTTTATCATTACTACCAAATAGTTTAGTATTAGGTATTGTAATGAGTACAGCTCCGTTTTTTACAGCAATATTAGCTTCACCACCTATAGCATTTTTAAAAATGGTTAAGGATGCTAATTTGATAGAATCACTTTTAGTAATAGCATCATTAATGGTTTTAATTTGCTTATCTTTTTCTTGAAGATTTTTAAGAGATGTTTCTAGATTTTTAGCTTTTTGATTAGATAATTGAGTAAAACTACTCATATTGGTTAAAAGAGAAGCATTAGTTTCTTTTAGATCCTTCATTTGTGCTTCCATGCTTTCAACTTTTGTAAGCGTAGCTTTTTCCTTTTTTCTAGAATTGTGTATCTCAGTTTTAGCTGTTTTTAATTCTAATCTTAGATCATCTATTTCTTTAAGAAGATCTTTTTTTTTCTGAGCTTGTATAGATATAGTTGAAATAAATAATACACAAGCAAATAAAATATTTTTTTTCATCGGTTTTTCCATATGATTTGTTGCAATTGCTAAAGTATAACATTTTTGTAAATATCAAAACAAGCTAGTAAGACTACTTTTTTAGTAATTCTTTAGCGTTTTTAATACTAGAATTGATCTGATTTTTTAATTCAATAACTTTGACTTCTTCTTTTTTAAGAAGTTCCATCTGAGAAGCTATTTTTTTTGAATCTGTTTTACTGCTTTCTGTTTCATGAGGAAATTGATCACTAAAATCACTCATCCAAGTCATCATAAAATCATATGAATCTTTTATATCTTGTTGTGCTTTTGCATATGATTTTCCTTGTGTAGTAGTATCTATTTTACTTTCCAATTCTTTAATAAGAGTACTCATTTCTCCCATTTTGGGCATCACTTCATCATGTACATTGATTACTTTTTGCATAAGTGCATCAAACTCTTGTTCTTCTTTAGAAAGTTGATTACAGGATATGAATAGTAGTAATCCTATGATTGAGTATACAAATGATCGTTTCATAATTTTTATTTTTTTGTGGTTCAATTAAAATGATTTTACCTTATTTCAAAGATATTATTTTTTCTTGCTGTAGTTTACTGTTTTTATAGGATTCTCCTATTCTATTCATTATTTGCATTTGTTTAATAATACAAAAAAGACAGATAAAGATTGCGGATATTAATATATAGTTTATCATATATAGTGTTTTATATTAAAATCTGATGTTAAGTGTTGTTCCATATGTTACTGGGGCCGCTGTTCTTACATTTCTTCCAAAACTAGTGTCAGAACTACCAAAGGATAGATAAGTTTGATCTGTTAGGTTCTGCCCCCATAGAGATAGTTCATATTTACCAAAACTAATCCCTAGTTTAGCATTTATAAGTGTATAAGAAGGTTGTTTTAAATCGTTTTGTATATCAGTATAGTATGCTCCAATATTTTTGATTTCACCTCGTAATGTAGCTTTTGTTTTTTTAGAAATACTACTAGTGTATTGTGCACCAAAAAATAATGTGTGGTTAGGGGTGTTGGATAGTTTATTGCCGCTGATATTGATTTTATTTTCTTCTATTGTAACAGGAACAAGAGATGTCATTTTATCTCGGTTTAGTATAAAGTCTTTATATTCGGTATCGGTTAGTCCTAGGCTAGCTTCTATTTGTAATCCTTTTACAGGAATTGCAGAGGCTTCTAATTCTACTCCCATTGATTTTGCATCTCCAACATTTTCTCTAGAAAAAGTACCTATAGATACTTGATTAAAAAACTGGAGGTCAGTCCAATCTATATAAAATGTTGCTATACCAAGATGAAGTGTATTATTTAGTGTATTTAGTTTATATCCTAGTTCAAAATTATTAGAGTACTCTGGATCAAAGGTCTGTTTAATTCCTTCTGGTAATCGTAGAACATTGATTCCTCCAGCTCTAAACCCTCGATTGTAACTAGCATATATATTAGAACGATCCGTTATAGCGTATGATAAAGCAAATTTAGGAGACAAGGCTTCATAAGAATTACTTTTGGTAAGTAAGGAGTTGTTTTCTATAAGAACTCCATTGCTTAGTAGTAGATCACCATATCCATTAAATGTATTTTTACGTTTTTCATAATCATATCGTATACCAGTAGTTACCTTTAACTGCTCAGTAATCTTATAACTGAGTTCTCCAAAAACAGCTGTTCCGTAATTTTCTCCTTTGTTGGTATTGATAATACTGGTATTAGGAGGTAGTCCTAAAAGAAGTGAGGACTGACTTGTTACAGGTTCTAGAGCTAGATTGGTAGAGGGTTCATAGGCTAATTGATTAAAACCATATATTCCTGCTGTATAGTTTAGTTTAGAAGAGGAGTTTATAGAATTAATTCTAAATTCCTGGCTCCAAACTTCTTGTTTTGGTAGTTTTTCACCAAACTCGGTTTTTGCAAAAGAATGATAATAAGTGCCATCATTAAAATCAATGTCTCTAAACGATAACCCGATGTTTTGATAAGTAGTTATAGCGTTAATGATAACGGTAGGTGCGTTATATTTTAGAACCATAGAAGTATTCATTATATTTCGCTCATGACTTGCTAATTTCCCTAAATATATTTTATCAGGATTTTTAAAAGCAGTTTTTTCATCAGGTTGCGATACAAAAAAACTAGAAGCATTAGACCAGTCTTTTTGAGCTTTTAGATTTAATAAAACACTAAACCTATCAGAGGTTAACCATTTTAGGTAAAAGTTTCCGAATAGGTTCTTACTATCCCCAACAGTTTTATTGTTAGCATCTAGATTAGGAGTCATAGATAATGATGTGTCATTTCTCCAATATCCATCACGATCCTGAAATAGCCCATTAAATCCTAAAAACAATTTGTTTTTTATAATAGGTGTTTTAATTCCTATACTATGTCTATTAAGGTTTAAGTTTCCTAATCCTAGAGTTACAAAACCTGTTGTAATATTTTTAGGTTTTTTGGTAGTGATAGTAACAACTCCTCCAATAGTATTTCTTCCAAAAAGCGTTCCTTGTGGTCCTCTAAGGACTTCGATACGTTCTATATCTGTTAGTATAAAACCATTAGCTAATATATCCAGATTGTTTACCTCATCTATATAAGTGGCTACAGCAGGGTTTTCACTAAATACCTGTATACCTCGTATAGATTGTATCTGTTGAAATCCGACTCCTAATTCTTGATATAAATAATTAGGAACAAGAGCACTAAGACTAGATAGATCCCATGTTCTTGTGTCTTTTACCTTTTGAGCATTTAATGAAGTAACAGCAATTGGAGTATTTATTAGGGATTCTTCTCGTTTTTGAGCAGAAACGATAATTTCATCTAATGTCTCGGTACTTTTAGACAATATAATGGTAATCTGTGGAGTGCTTGTTGATAGTACTTTAGTAGCATATCCTATTGCAGAGACTTCGATAATGGCGTTTTCTGAGGGGATTTTTAATTCAAAAATCCCTTTACTATCTGTAGCTGTACCAATAGATGAGTTTACTATTCTCACAGTTGCATAATGTATGCTTTCTCCGAGTTTATTTTTTACGACTCCATTTAGTGTTGATTGCGCATATATAGAGAAACTTGTGATAGTTATTAGTATTGTAATTAAAAACGTATTCATTAGAGTTATGTTTATTAATTATAAATATTATGTTGATAGAATTCTTTTTTGATTCTTTTTTTCTTCCTCAGGTATTCGATACAGAATATGGGAAGTATACTCATCCCGAATAAAGGAAATATGATTCCTAAAATTGCTATGATGATAATAATTCCATATCCAGTTTTAAAAGACTTAGGTACATTAGGGATTCCCCAAGCTCCTTTACGTTTTCTTATTATGTAGGATATTAATCCAGAGATGCACATTATAGTTAATGCTACTGCAGTAAGTAGCATCAACCACCAGCTCCAAGCTCCAAACTGTCCTTGATGAAAAGCCATTACCCACATTCTTCCTCGCATTAATATTCCTATATCACTCCAATTATGAGATAATAGTTCTTTGCCAGAGTATGGGTCTACATGAATTTTCTTTTGAGTGTTTAGTTCAGATAGGTTATTATTAGAGATGCTAAAAACCCCTTTTAGCCCTTTAGGAAAATGAATTGTGGTAACTCCTGGGAGATTCAGTTCTTTAGCTTTAGAGGCTATTTGATCTAAAGTTAAGATCTTTTCTTTGGGTTGAGGTGTTGTTTGATATGCATGCCATGTAGAAGGGAAACCTGTATTTGTTATTTTTTGGATTTGTTTAAAATTATCTCCAAAGACATCTGTCCAAGGAAAACCTCCGGCTAATATTAGGAGTAATACTCCAGAAAACCAAAATCCTATAATCGAATGTAGATCTCTAAAAAAAGTTCTTTTTCCTTCTTTGATTCTAGGAATAAAAAAACCAGATAGTTTCCAACCTCGACTAGGCCACCAGATATATAAACCAGTAAGGATTAGAACAACCATCCAACTCGCTATGAGTTCTACTATTGTAGTTCCAAATTTACCAAGAAGTAGTTCCCCGTGTAATTTTCTGACTTTAAACATATCTGTTTTTCGAGAGCTGATTTTTCCTGATACAGTACCGGTATACGGATTTATGTAGACACTACTTTTACCTCCAAAACGCCCAGAAATAAATTCAGTGGCTTGATTTGGGGTGGTTGACAGTACTACCGAGTTTAGTTTTTTAGTAGTATTCTTACTTGCAATCTCCCATTGATCTTGTAATGAAATAGGTGTACCTTGGATAGTAACTTCTTTTATATGCTGTTGCTTAGGTTTTTCATAGTCTGTTTTAAACAGATATATACCCCCTGTTATTGATAATACTAGTATAAAAGGAAGCGATATTAGACCAGCGATAAAGTGCCATTTCCAAAGCCATTTATTCAGTTTTTCATTCTTTTTCACACGAATAATTTTTTAGATTAAATACTCTTGTTTTTATAAGGACTATACTTTAAATACAGTTAGATTTCGCAGGTTGTATGCAACCTGCGAAATCTGGTTGTTAAAAATTATATTTAACTCCTAAGTGAAAAGCTCTAGGGTTGCCTATTGTAAAACTATTTTCTCCTCTAAATCGATTAAAGGAAGCTCTTGCAGCATATAGTTTATCAAATACATTAAGTGCATGCCCCCATATTTCAAAACCTTTATAGTATATCCCAGCTCTTAGATTAAAAATGTTATGACCGTCATATGTAGCTGTACTAGATGTACCATCTTCATTTTTTACTTGTTTTTCTAAGCTAGTATTGTAAGTGCCTACCAATTCATGTTCTGCAGTAATACTAAATCCAAAATTAGTAGTAAACTCTTTTTTATAGGTAATTAAAGAAGTTCCTAATAAATTTGGAGCTGTTGCTCTATCAGTATCAGAGTAATCTACACCCTTATCAAAAAACTTAATGTACCGGTGCTGTGCATAACTGCCATTATGGGTTATTGATAGTTCTTTTAACGGTTTCCATGTTATTCCATATTCAATACCATAAGATCTTGTTTTTCCGGCATTAGTATTAAAGAAATTATCGTTCTCATCTCGTTGTGTAATCAAGGTATTTTCGCCTTCAAGAAGATAGATGGCAGCATCTAATTTTAATTTAGAAGCAATATTAAAGTATCCTCCAATTTCGTAATTATGATAACGACTAGGTGTAATTCCTCGTAGTGCATTTCTATTACGGTATAGTGTAGAGACCTGAGGAGGAGTAAACCCCTGTGAATAGTTTGCATATACCCCAGTTGTAGTTGTAAAATTATAATTAACTCCTAACTTAGGAGTTAAGTTTGTGTAGGTATCAATAGTATCATCAACGCTATTAATTCCATCTTTTTGGTTATCATAATCATACTCAAAACTATCATAACGCAAGGCTGTAGTAATTTTTAGAGCAGTAATAGGAGATATTTCATACTGAAAAAAGCCTGCATAGTTAAGTATATTGGCTTCATAATTAAGAATGAAGTTTCCAGAGTTTACAGTATAATTAGAGTTTCTTCCTGTTTCGGTATCAACAGTAACGGTTATTGTTTCGGCTTCATAATCTTGTGGGGAATAATCTGCGGTAGCTCCTATAATTAATGATGAGTTTGCAAAATCAAAATCTAATTTATGCTGTATTAGCCCTACAAAACTTTGGAATCTATTAGAGTTTATTTCTCCAGAACCAAATCCTGTTAATTTTCCTTTGTTTCTAAACTGACGTACTCTATATGAAGGGATCTGATCCATTCTATTATTTCTAAAGACGAAATTGAATGATGTTTTATGATTGTCATTCCATAGCTGATCTACAGTAGTTCTAGCTCTAAATGAGATTGCTTCTCGCTCAGTAAAAGTTTGGTCACTTTCATAATTTCCTTTTTCATAATCATTCTTACTTAAAGATCCCGACATATCTGATCTAAAGTCTATGATATCTATTACCGAAGTCCATTTTGTAGATGGAGTGATGTCGTAAACTGTTTTAAAAGTGACAGCAAGTTTCTCATAGTCACTATGTGCTATCGGTCCATTTTCTCGTTGTACATGATGACCACCGATATAAAACCCAAATTTCTCACTGGTTTGATCAGAGATTTCTACATCATATCGATCTATTCCAAGATCATTAGTTTGGTAACCAATACTACCACTAAGCTTTTCTGTAGGTTTTTTGGTTATAAAATTAAAACTACCTCCAATGGCTTCACTACCATAGATACTAGAAGCAGGACCTTTTAATACTTCGATACGTTCAAAAGAGGTCGTATTCATTTCTAATAGTGCATTATGATTAAAAACTGAAGTAGGTCGGATTTGTAAACCATCTTCGAGATATAGAAATAATGCCTTTGTAGAGATAGGGGAGCGTACAGACATAAAATGTTGCTCATTACTGGCGGCTCTAGAGGTAGCCATAAATACTCCAGGGACTTGATTTACCAATTGATCAATACCAAAAGCTTTGGTTTCTTGTATGCCTTTTGCATTAATTGTAGCGATAGATCCAGGTACCTCAGAGCGTTTTTGGATTTCTCGACTGGCAGAGGTTACTAAAACTTCTTCTAAGGCTACATTATCTATGCTTAGTTTGCTAATAGTATTTGTATTTATTAGGTTTACTTTTTTAGTGATATATCCTAAAAATTTGATGGTAACTTCTGTAGTGTTGTTTAGAATGATTTCATAATTTCCTTTTTCATCACTCATTACGCCATTTCTACTATTATTAGAATCAATAATAGTTGCTCCTGATATTGGGGTGTTAGAATCATCTACAATTGTTCCTGTATAGGATTGCTGTGCGTAGCTTAATAAACTCGTGCATAATGATAGTACGAGTACAATATATTTTTTCATTACTTAATTTTAATATGTAAATACTAGAAAGGGATGTTTGGTAGCTATTAGCGTATAGTAATACATAGCTAGGTGTCAGATAGATGTTAAAGTGCTATAATCGTAGTCATTTCTTTTTGATAGCATTATATATCCTCTTATATAATAATTGCTATATAAGAGAATATATACTAGTAAAAAAACTAGATAGTATAGAGATACTTTTGAATCTATTTGAATAGGTAAACGATTCCTTTTAAAAATGTTTAGATGTGACTATGTAGATATTAAATTGAACAGTAAACAATAGTTTATCCTTTAGAAATCAAATTCTATATAGTACAAGATATGTTCCCTATATCAATAGTTATTGATAAGGAAGATTTATCATCTAAATATGGATTTATATAAATTGTGGAGGGTGATCAATATCTTTAGAAATAGTTTTTACTCGGAGGTTTTTTAACTTCCAATTTTGATTAGTATTAAAAACTGTTAGATTTGTATTACTTATTTGTATGCTATTATCCTGAAAAAAAAGAGGGATAAATGCTTCTGTAATGATTATACTATCACTGCTTTTTGAGGAGGATTGTGTTTTAGCTTTCATCTGACTCATCAAATAGCATTTACCATTACAATTAAGTCTAGGTCGTTTTTTATTGACACAATACTTTTCTACAATAGTATCAATATTACATTGATAATACAATACCGTACTGATTTGTATAGCGGGTCGTATAGCAAAAGTTACAAATAATAATATAGAGAATACAATTCTCATCAGCACGTACTAATTTTTGGCAAAAATACGAATTAGAATTATTCTATGTACGTTATTAACGTAAAAAGGTAGTGTTAATATAGAATGTTTTTTGTAACTATAGTTTTATAGAAGTACTATAGATTCTACTTAATCCATTTTTATAAGAATTCATTGTTTCTAGTAGTTGTTTTAGATTCTTAGACTGATAATTGTTGGTTTTTATCAGGTTTCTTTTACTGGTAAAGTATAAGGTTTGTGTTTTAATATCATAGAATGGACAATAGTCCATTTTATCAGAGTTGATTTTTGAGCTTAGATTTTTAGCTTTAGACCAAACTCCTAGAGTATCTCGATATGATATATATAAATCTCCACTACCCATACCATCTTTTCGTTTGTATCCTCCAAAGATTAAAAAAGATTCGTCTGGTGCGATATAAGAATTGTATTCATATCCTTTAGAATTAATGGCTTCGCTTAAAGAAATAGGATTGGTATATATATTATTTTTCCATTGACTCATAAAAATATCATCTTTTCCTTTGGATGTATTAGCTGTACTGGTAAAATATAAGTTGCCATTCATAGCAATAGAAGGGTAGAATTCATCTCCATCGGTATTAATTGGTTTTCCTATATTCTTAGGAGTAGACCATTTAGCATTAGGATCTGATCTCTCTATATACCAGATATCATGATCTTTTACTTCTGTACTAGTAGTATTAAGAGGGCGATTGGATACAAAAAATAATTTTAATCCATCAGGAGAGAACATGGCTTCTAGGTCTGTAAATCTACCAGAAAAAGGTGCTACCTCTGGTGTAGACCAAGTTGTATCTTTTTTAGACACTTTTACAATAGTAGAAAGTTCTCCTGAGTAGCCTTGTACTGTAAAATAAGCTTCATCCTCAGTTGGAGCTATTGTAAAATCCCTTACAGTAGGAAATTGCACCATTATTTTTTTTAATACTGGGTGAATATCGCTTTTTTCTTGACTAATAGTGAACTGTGATGTAATAAGTACTAGAAATAGTATAATTTCTTTCATGTTTATATGGTATTGATAATCAAGAAATATAAATATTTTGATTTAATTTAGGTATTAAGGTTTTTATAAAATTATACGATTGTATCATTCGGATTTTTGGTTGTGAATAATGGAAGAGAGACTTTATATTTTACAACCAATAAACGAATTAGAATGATGAGTAGTGCGGTAGAAATATATATAATATTCTGATCTATAGAAAATGAATATAAGATCATAAAACAAATCCCCCCAGCAATAGAAGCTGTAGCATAAATCTCTTTTCTAAAAATAACAGGTATTTCATTACATAAGATATCACGGATTACTCCTCCAAAACATCCTGTTGTTGTACCTAATGCGATTGATATAATGGGTTCTAATCCTGCATTGATTCCTGTTTCTACTCCTATAATTGTAAAAATTCCCAGTCCAATGGTATCAAATAAGAAAATTGATCCTTTGAGATAATCAAGTTTGTTTCTAAAAATTATAGAGAATACAGTAACTCCACCTATTAGATACATAGTAGTAGTGTTTTGCATCCAGGATACAGGAGTATTACCAATGAGTATATCTCTAATAGTACCTCCACCAATAGAGGTAACAAATGCAATAATAAAAATACCAAAGAGATCTAACTTTCGATTCATTGCACTTAGCGCCCCCGATATAACAAATGCAATAGTTCCTAAAATATCTAGAATGGTAAAAATGGTCATTTTATTTATTTTGTAGTTAAACCCAAATTATCAATGTCATTAAATAAATAATTTGGGGTTAAATGTAAGCTATCTAATTTAATTTTAAAATATTCAAATGAGGTGTACTATCATATAAAGAAAAATAGCTGTCCTCTATGAAGTAATTTTAGCAATGTGGTTCATAAACTCAAATTGCCATTCACAAACTGCTTTATATATACTAATAATGAACTACATATATTTATTAAAAACTTAATAAATCTAATAGCCTATTTAAACCGTATATTATGAAAATGAAAAACTACCTACATACATTACTAGCATTAAGTTTTATACTTTGTAATCAACTTAATGCACAAGATCAAGTGGTTCATTTATTAGAACCTTCCCGAGATGGTCAAAAACAACAAATTTTACAAATTGGAGAAAACAATGGAGTAAAGATATTAGCAATGGCTTCTTGTAAACGGTGTGTACCAGCAGCTTTCGTTCATAATCTAGAGGCTAGTAAAGCATCAGGCAAACTTATTTATGGTGGATCGGGTATTTATGTGATTCCATATGATGAAAATAGTTATGTAGCTGTAGCTCCCCAAACGCCAGCGGTAGCTATAGGAGAAGGAATTTGGGAGACTTTTTTATATGCTAATTTTTTTAGCACAGATAAAGCTAAAGTTGCCGGTATGACTAAAAATAAAGTAGAGGCTTGGGCGATAAACTTTTCAAAACAAATTATGACAGGAGGAGTTGGCGCACAAGCCGTAGATAGTAAAAGTAACTTGTATTATCCAGCGGGAAAAGAACTACATAATGGAGAGTCATTTAATTCTGTTACTATAGACATTACAAAAGGAAAAGAGATACGTCTTAATTTTCCTAATGGTTATGGTGAGCGTTATAGCTATATGGCAGAATTGAGTAAGGTTTTAGAGGTTGATGTTTATGATGTTGGAGGTAATAGACGAGAATATATGTTTGTAGAAAGCCCACTTTCTATTATATGGGGGAGATATAGTTCAGGAAGTGGTTTAGGGAAATCTACATGGGGTGCCCATGAAAAATTTAACTACTTCCATAAAGATCAAAAAGTAATACGAAATTTATTGGTGAGTAAAGAAGCTCAGGATAAAATAGATACAAAACTGGCAGGTTGGTCATTAAAAGCAAAAGAGTACACCGAAAAGACCTATGCAGCCAAAGTAGCAAAAGATATAAAAAGCAGAAGGTTACCAGCAAAAGGGGTAAGCAATGCAGATTTAGAAAAGCAAGCTACAATAGCTGCAAAATCCTGGGCAAATCAATATAACTGGGAAGAAACGATTACTAAAGCCTATTTTACAAGTAATGATTGGAGTATTTATAGAAATGCACTAACAGGGGCACAGTTGGGTAGACGAATTTCTGGTGTTATTGTTATGAAACGCAAAGATGGTAAATGCAGTTTTCATCATGCAACATTTGCACAACAATATAATGGTAGTGGTTATCAAAAAGTTTTTACAGAAGGTATTGTTCCTGGTCAGAATATTTTAGAATGTACGTATACTAATTAATTATCATAGCAATGCCGTTTAGTTAAGATTCTATAGTTTTTAGAGCACTAGACTTCGGCTTTGCGCAGTCCTCGGAGTAAGAGAATTTGAATAAGAATAAAGTATAGCGGTCACTGAGCGTAGTCAAAGTGAAAGCGATTTGATAAACCGCCTTATTTTCTAAGTAAAAAAGAAACATTTATGTATAATGATCTTTGCTATTCATAAACTCAAATTGAGATTCGTAAACTGTTTTATAACCACTAATAATAAATACTTTATTTTTATTATATGAATGTAATTAAAGCAATATTAGTAGATGATGAGCAAAGAGCAAGGAATGTTTTATCAAATTTGATAAAACGTTGTAGTTTGCATATCGATATTCTTGCGCAATGCAGTTGTCTTGAAGATGCTGTTATAAAGATTAAAGAGTTGCAACCCGATGTTGTTTTTTTAGATGTACAGATGCCAAATTATGCAGGATATGAGATCGCAAATTTCTTTGAAGAAATGAATTTTGAAATCATTTTTGTAACTGCTTTTGATGAGTATGCTATAAAAGCTTTTGAACTATCGGCTATAGATTATCTGGTAAAACCAATAGATAGAAAACGATTAATAGAAGCCGTAGAAAAACTGCAAAGTAAAATAGAAAAGCAAAAAAAGATCGAGGACTACCGCATATTATTAAATACTATAAAAGAAAAAGAGTACAAGCAGATTATACTTCCTGAATTAGGAAATAGACGTATTATAGCCATTAATAGCATAATTGCTATAGAAGCAGATGGATCGTATAGCAAGATGTATACAACAGAAAGTAATCCTGTAACGACAAGCAAGAATCTAAAATACTTTGAAAACTTGCTTCCCGAAGACACTTCTTTTTTTCGCTCGCATAGAACATGGATTATAAATTTAAAATATATTGAAATCGTTAATAAATCGAGTTTAACCATACAATTAGCACAAAATATAACAGCCAAAATATCAAGAACTCGTTTTAGTGCCTTTGAAAATGTTATTAGATAAATGCTCAAAATGTAATTTAATACACTAGTTGATTTAAGCATTTTTTATTAAAAAAAGATAAATATAAATAAATGATCAAAATAAAAAAACGGTACAAACAATTTATAAATACTGGCGTGTATGCAGATAATAAAACAGAACATAAGAGGATACGATTGTTAAATGCCTTTGGTTTAACATGGTTTGTATTTCTTCTCTTTTTTATAACAGCAGACATTTTTTTTTCTAGAAGTTTTTTAGATAATTTTAAAGTGCATCTCTTTTCTATTTTGGTAATTGGTTGTGTGTTTTTTTTACAAAAACATAAAAAGTTGTTGTTTGCTCGTGTCTTGTTTATTTTAGTAATAATTTTTGTCACATTTGTTTTTGCATATTTTTATGAACCCTCTCGTTTAATGGAGAGCTTTTACTTTATATACCCTTTGGTAGCTCTTGTGTTAATCGATAAAAAGTGGATAACCTTATCCATAATGATACTTTGTTGGTTGTTACATTGTATCCCTCTTATAACGACTGCAGAGTTGTATCCAGAAAAAATGATGAATCCAATTTATATATTGGCCATTTTTATAGCTACTTATGTGATCCTAAATTATTCGCAATCATTAAATAGAAAAAAAGAAATTGAATTAAATAAAAGTAAGCAAGCTCTTGAAGCCGCTTATAAAGAATTAGAGCTAAGTAAAAAGAATGAGTTGGCATTTTTAGAACTTAAGTCATTAAAATCACAAATGAATCCCCATTTTATATTTAATTCTCTTAATTCGATACAGGACTTAATTCTTCAGCAAAATACAGATTCATCATACGATTATGTAGTATTGTTCTCGCAATTGGTTAGAAATACCTTAAACTATTCTAACAAAAATTTTATTGCTATAGAAAAAGAGTTAGAGTTTTTAGAAATTTATCTTCAGTTAGAGAAATTAAGATTTGAAGATGATCTTACATATACGATACAGCATATTAATACAGAAGGTTTATCTGTTCCGTCATTAATTGTACAACCTTTTATAGAAAATGCATTAATACATGGGTTACTACATAAATCAGGTAAAAAGCAACTCACAATAGATTTTACATTTACAGACCATCTTTTATGTACAGTTACCGATAATGGTATTGGAAGAAAGGAAGCAAAGAAAATTCAACAAAGACAAGGAGGATATCATGAGTCTTTTGCCTTAGAAGCCATAGAACAGCGATTAGAAATCCTAAAAGAACAATATGGTAAAGATGTAGGGTATCAGGTGTTTGATTTATATGATGATGCGCTTGCAATGGGTACGAAGGTAGAAATAAGAATGCCGTATAAAAAGGAATATTAATAGAAGTGTATATGAGTAGAAGAACAATACTCTTTTTTATTTTGTATGGTGATGTTATTAAGTGAGTTATATATGTTATTTAATTAAAATTTTTATTTACAAAATGTTTTACTTTTTCGATACTTATAAATATCTCTTGTTAGATTGAATTCACATCAAATAGAAAATGTTTTATTAGGACTATTATCAAAGTCAATGTCAAAATCTTCTGAAATTAAACCATATAATTCAATATCTTTAAGTTCATTCTTATAAGTTAATATCTCATTGCAAAATGTTGCTTCCTTCAAAAAATTAACTTTTTCAAGGATGTTTTTTGCTGCTTTATTTGATGGTATTACTTTTGCAATTATTTTTTCTAAATTGAGTTTTTCAAAACAAATAATAATAATTTCTCGGATCATTAAAGTACAATATCCAAGTTTTTCAAATTTAGAGTCGATAAAAAAAATGAGGTCACATCTGTTCAATGTAGGATGAAAATTTTGTAGTGTTATATAACCAATAGGGCTTTCATGATTGCTTTTGTATAACAAAAAGTAATTATCACTTTGATTTAATGTTGCTATAGTATTGACATATGAAAAGCACTTTTCTGAGAATATATAACTTAATAGATGTGAGAAATTATCTTCGAGGCAGTAAGAAAAATTTATTATTAGATTAATAAATTTTTCTGTTTCAGTAGATGAAACCAGTTTTAACTTTAAATCACTTGTCAGATTTTGCTCTCGGCTTATTTATATCCTTAATTATCTTCGATCAGGTTACCATCTTCATCTTTATAGAATCTGCTAAAATCTTTATAGATATATTTTTTTTGTGTCTGTGATCGTGACAAGGCATCAATTTCTCCTTCTTCCCAACGTTTCATCTTAAAAAAGCCATCCCAGTTACCAAATTCTGGTCTTGGCTCCCAATTACTAGATACATTTAGAGGTTCTTTACTAGTCCATACACATTCTTCTTCTGCATCTTTTTCTCTTTCTACTACCTGTACGTTTCCATTAGGTTCAAAGGAGTATATCCATTCTTTGGTATAATCATCATCTGTTTTTTTATTATCTGCCCATTCCCAAAAAATCATATCAAATAAAAAATATTTTCCATTTTCCTCTTTTCGGAAAGTATAAATCATAAATACATCATTATCTTCATCAAGAAAAGCAATTCCAATATCTTTTAAAAAATCTTGATATAGGTATGCTTCTGTTAAATGCCCATCCATTTTACAAACATTAAATTCTAAATCGTGTTCATAGGCGAATCGTGCCCATTCCTCACTATCATTGCAGGTTTTTAAAAATTTATTAGCTTTTTTTTGGGTGCTTATATCACCACGATTAGGGTCGTATTTGGGTTTGTATAGATCTCCATAATACCAAAGTGTATCTTCTTTACTTTGCATTTTTCTTTTACCTCTAAACCAGTCTTGATATATATATATGTTCATTTACCAAAATTTAACTTTATTAAATTGTTTTAATGCCTCACCGCTGATTTCACGTATTTCTACCTTTTTTCTATCGGCATATTTTAAAATCTCGTCAGGAATCCCATTTTTCTGCGGAGGGATTTCAAGGATTTGTTTTAAATCATCAGTTCTTGTTTGATTTGTTAATTTTCTACTTTTAGTGGCTTGATTTGCATATTTATTACCAATCTCATCGATATATTTTTTTGCGGTATTAAAAGTTACTTCTGATAGTTGGGTATACACCTACTAATACTAGCAAGATACTTGTGTTTTTAAACCAAAAGAGATGACAGTAGTCGTGTTATCTCTTTTATTATATTCTTGATTTATACTTAATTATCTTCGATCAGGTTACCATCTTCATCTTTATAGAATCTGCTACCATCTTTATAGATATATTTTTTAATATATTTTTCTACCCATGGTTGTGCTAGCTCATTATCTTCCCAGCGTTCTAATCGTATAATACTCTGATAATCTCCTAATTGTGGATAAGGTTCCCAGTTAGAAGCTACATTAACAGGCTCTTCTGCTTCTTTAGCTTCTTCATACCATTTACCCTTCTCTAGATATCGATCCCAGATTGTTAATTTACCCTCTGGGGTAAAAATATATTGTACATCTCTGATATCATCATTAGTAAATTCTTTAATACTATCGGGGTATATAAAATAGTGTAGACTTTCTAAAAAAAGTTGCTCAGGATGATGGTTTCCTCCAAATGAATATCTTAAATATATTCTATTATATTCATCTATAAATTCTACTGAAGAATGTCCTTCATTAAAAATTAAATTAGCATAGGGTTGGTCATTCTCCATTATTGCGGTTACATGAAACAACAATTTGTTTTTATACGCATACTTAGACCAAGACTCTAATGAAGATAGTGCTTCTTCTAAGATTGTTTTATCAATCTCATCCTCATAGGTTGTTCTATAGAAATCTAAGGTGTCTTCATCATTTTGTAACTCTCCATAGGCATCATTCCAGCCCTCTAATATATATTTTAAATTTTTCATAGTTTCGTATTATTTGTTACCACCATTTTAGCATATCCATAGTCACATCTTTTATTTCATCAATTTCAACCCTTTTCTTTTTAGCATAGTCTACTATCTTTTTTGGGATATCTTTATTCTGTTTAGGGATTTGTAAAACATATTTTCCATCTAATTCCTTTGCACCTGCCCGTTTGGTATTTTGTATTGCTTTACCTTTTTTATATTTTTTTGCGATCTCATCGATATATTTTTTTGCGGTATTAAAAGTTACTTCTGATAGTTGGGTATACACCTACTAATACTAGCAAGATACTTGTGTTTTTAAACCAAAAGAGATAACAGTAGTCGCGTGTTATCTCTTTATTATATTCTTGATTTATGCTTAATTATCTTCGATCAGGTTACCATCTTCATCTTTATAGAATCTACTAAAATCTTTATAGATATATTTTTTTTGTGTCTGTGATCGTGACAAGGCATCAATTTCTCCTTCTTCCCAACGTTTCATCTTAAAAAAGCCATCCCAGTTACCAAATTCTGGTCTTGGCTCCCAGTTACTAGATACATTTAGAGGTTCTTTACTAGTCCATACACATTCTTCTTCTGCATCTTTTTCTCTTTCTACTACCTGTACGTTACCGTTGGGCTCAAAGGTATAGACCCATTCTTTGGTATAATCATCATCTGTTTTTTTATCATCTTTCCATTCCCAAAATTTCATGCCGATAAGAAAATAATCTCCATTTTCTTGAGGTCTAAAAACATAGTACATAAAAATATCATTATCATCATCAAGAAAAGAAATTACGATGTCATTTAAAATATCTTGTTCAAGATTAGACTCTGTTAAATGCCCATCCATTTTACAAACTTGAAATTCTAAGCCGTGTTCATAGGCGAATCGTGCCCATTCTTCACCACTCTTACAGGTTTTTAAAAATTTATTAGCTTTTTTTTGGGTGCTTATATCACCACGATTAGGGTCGTATTTGGGTTTGTATAGATCTCCATAATACCAAAGTGTATCTTCTTCACTTTGCATCTCGTTATATGGTCTGTTCCAATTTTGATATAAATATATATTCATTTGTTTACCAGAATTTCATTTTATTAAATTGTTTTAATGCTTCTCCACTAATTTCTCTAACTTTCACTCCCTTCTTCTTTGCATATTTTAAAATCTCGTCAGGAATCCCATTTTTCTGCGGTGGGATTTCGAGTATGTGATTCATTTTTTTAGTTTCGACTTGTTTTATCAGCTTTTTACTTTTTGTGGTTTGATTAGCATATTTACTACCAATCTCATCGATATATTTTTTTGCGGTATTAAAAGTTACGTCTGATAGTTGGGTAAATTTATGAGAAATTATCTGGTTATTTTTTAATACATCTAGAAACTTCCCATTCGCCATTTTAATCTGCGAATTGGCAGCTCCATATGCTTTTCGCATAGCCTTGTCAAACATCTGTCCATTAAGAATGTTCTTTGCATATTTTACTCCTGTCTTTGCTAGAGCGTGTAAACACACCTTTGCATTATGTACTAACCACTCCCATGCCCCTACAAAATAGGTATGCCAATCTGCTACCTCAAAGTTATAGACTTTCTTTTTGCTATACAAAAAATTAGTGGCTTCGATACGTTGCCAATTGCCATTCTTGGTTTTTACCTGATCGGTAGTGGTAAGGTCTGCGGCATCTTTCCATCCGTTTTGGGTATAGAATGGATGTTCTGCGGTGGTCTCTATCACTTCATTACCTAAAGTAAGTTGTATGGTGGCATCAATTTCTTTTTCCATAATGGTAACTACAGGCTTTAGGTCACTTTCTCCTGTTTCTTCATTATATGCCCATACGAGATCTCCTATTCGTATATCTTCTATGTTTTTATGCCCTTCTTTTATCGCAACTTTTGTACCCGAAGTAAAACAAGCAAAGACACAAACTTTTTTTGAGAGACTAGCAATAGCATCTACCCTTTTAGCAGCAGCTTTGGCAAAACCTTTTCCTACTTGTTTTAGACCTTGTTTGGTTCCTAATTTTACAGCTCCTTGTAATGCTTTTTGAGCTGTTTTTTTAGCGGCTACTTTTATACCTCCTTTTATTGCTCCTTTTACAGCAGCTGTACCAATGGAGGCTGTACCCAATGTAACAATATCTAAGACCAAAAACCCTGCATTAAGGGCAACCATACCCCAATTGCCTTTTGCTCCCTCGCGCACCATACCGATAATATTACCTACTACGGGTATTAACTCTGCGGTATCCCACCAACCCCAACCACTATCATCATCTTCTCCATGTTCTTCCATGAGTTTGTCATACTCTTCTGGGGGTATGGGTATTTGTCCACTGGTAATAAATTCTATTTTACCACCTGTACTACAGGGCATTTTACTTTTAAAAAGTATGGTTTCTTGCCCTTTTACTTTTACCTTATAGGTATCTGTCCAATCTATTGGGGCAGGTGTGCAAGGGTTCCCGTTTTTTACAGCGCATGCACCAAAAGAAGGGATATTAGTCATGGGGGCTTTATCGGATTTGGTGGTGACTAAACAGCTATTGATTTTTATATGGGTATTAGATGTGGGAGTAAATGGGGCGGGTAGTGCTCCTTTATCACACATCATTAATGCGTCTTTTACGATATATTCTAAATCATGTGGCATGGTGCTGTTTTTATAAGATATTTTTATCGGAGAGTGTTACTTTAATGGTACTTCTTTTAAAATAGGTATACTGTAATAGTGGTTTCCCGCCTATATAAACACTTATATTATGTAATGCCATCCTTTATTCTTTGATTAGTTTATGGTTTTAGTTTATGATTATATCTAACTACTATTCTTTATGTTAACTAAAATTGTAAAGGGGTAACGAGGTCGGTAAATATATTATAAAAACATGGTTTAATCGATGATCAATAACCACACAACTTATGTGGTTTTTACGTATCATTTTTGAGTTATTAGTTTCTGGTTGTTTATAGTTTTATCTTTTATTCTAATGCTATCTAGTATAGATTTTGATGCACTATGGAGAGGATATCCATTGTTATTGCAAAACACTAATTATCAACAATGTAAATAGCTCTCGCACCCCTGCGAGAGCTCTTCGCAAAAATGTAAATAGCTGTTGCAAGGGTGCGAGAGTTCTTCGCAAAAATGTAAATAGCTGTTGCAGAGGTGCGAGAGTTCTTCGCAAAAATGTAAATAGCTGTTACAGGGGTGCAAGAGTTCTTCACAAAAATGTAAATAACTGTTGCAAGGGTGTGAGTAAATTTTATAAAAATGTAAAGGGCTTCTGTTTTTTATATTTCATGTTATCAATAGATTATATGTTTTTTAGGCGTTTTTTTTCCATTCACAAACTCAAATAGCGTTTCACAAACTCATTTGTATGCTTTTGCACAGTTGTCTGTATTCTTGTTGAGAATTATAAATTCTAAAACAAAAAGTATGATACAAAAAATTACCCTAAATGGAATCTCTACAATGATATGTGATACATTTTTTAATACTACAACAGAGTTTGATTACTTCACTAAAACAAAATCTTACCCTATGTTTTAATACTAGATAAATGCTAGAGAATACGATGTTCTTAAAAAAAAGAATATTTAAGAGGGTAACCTTTAGCTTTTCTATTACTCCCTATTATAAATTGAATACAAAAATCAAAAAAAGTAACCCAGAATGAGAAACTATACTATAAAAATAATTAAACTACTATTGCTATCTATAGCGATACTAGCATTATCTTGTAGCAAAGATGATGATGCAACAACTCCTACACCAACGAATAAAGCACCAAAGATTGAGGCGCAATCCTTTAACGCATCAGAATCTGCAACAGATGCAGACATATTTGGTACTGTAAAAGCTACCGATGCAGATAAAGATGAATTAAGTTATAGCATTACAGCAAACAGTGATAACCTATTCGAAATCACCAAAACAGGAGCACTAAGCCTGGCAGCAGGAAAAACATTAGATTTTGAAACCAAAACAACTCATGAGATTACTGTAGAAGTAACCGATGGTAAATCCAAAGCCGCTGCAAAAATAACGATTACTGTTATCGATGTAGATGAAAACATGCCACCGGTAATTGCAGACCAAACGTTTAGTGTAGCAGAAAACTCACCATTAGGTACTGTGATAGGAACTGTAATTGCTACGGATCCTGATGGCGATAACCTAACTTATACTGTCGCTAATTCAACAGGAGCTTTAGCCGAGTTTGAGATGACAGGTAATGAGATTAAACTAAAATCAGGGTTTTTAGATTATGAAGTCCTTACAAGTCATACGGTAACAGTTACTGTAAATGATGGTACACTTACCGCATCTGCTCAGATTACTATTAATGTAAGCGATGTAAATGAAGCACCAACAATCCCAGATCAGAATTATACGTTTAGTCAACCAGAAGATATCGATGATACGGTTATCATAGGTACGGTAGCAGCAACGGATCCTGATGGCGATACTCTAATGTATACCCTTAATAATAACCCAGGTAATCTTTTTGAGATTAATAGTTCAGGAGAAATAAGTCTGGCAACGGGAAAAATGTTGGATTACGAAACCCAAACAAGTCATACAGTTACAGTACAGGTAACCGATGGAGATCTAATAGTTTTGCAGCATGGTGTAAAAATTAATGTAACCGATGTAGTAGAAACAACATCTGGTATAACGGTAAGTACATTTGTAGGATCACCGTCAAAAAACGTTCTTTTTAGCCCCAGAGATCTTATTATAGATGCTTCGGGTAATTTTTATGTAGCAGATAAAAACCGTAATCATATTCGTAAAATGATACAGGGAACCGGTTCAGTAGTAGTAAGTACATTTGCAGGTAGTGGGCAATATGGTACAGTAGATGCTATGGGTACAGCGGCTAGATTTGGTAACCCTTCGGGAATAGTGAAAGATGCTTCAGGTAATTTTTATGTATGTGATCAAGGTACAGCTGTTATTAGAAAAATTACACCCGCAGGAGATGTTACCACTTTTGCTGGATCTCCAAACAATAGAGGGTTGGTTAATGGTACAGGCTCTGCAGCTCGTTTTGCCAGTCCAACAGGTATCGTTATAGATGCTTCAGGAAATCTGTATGTAGCAGACGGTAATAACCATGCTATCAGAAAAATTACACCTGCAGGAGTGGTAACCACTTTTGCTGGAGGAAATGGAGCTGGAAGTATGAATGGAGGAGCAAACTTTGCCGAATTTACTATTCCAAAAGATTTGATTATAGATGCTTCGGGTAATTTTTATGTAACAGATGGTAATCATCGAATCAGAAAAATAACCCCTTCTGGTCAAGTATCTACTTTGGCAGGTTCATCTAGAGGTTATGCAGATGGAACAGGTAGTGCAGCAAAGTTTAATAATCTTACAGGAATAACAATAGATACTTCTGGAAATCTATATGTTAGCGAAACCTATACAATACGTAAAATAACTCCTGCAGGAGAGGTTACCACTGTGGCAGGACAATCAGGAAATGCAGGTAACCAAAATGGTGATGGAACCGTGGCAAAATTTAATGAATTAGGGGGTATAACAATAGACGCTTCTGGAAATCTTTACGTAGGTGATATAAAAAATAAGAGCATTCGAAAAATAACTTTTCAGCAAACATCTTAGAAATAGATTGAATAAACCTGATCTCAGGTTGATGGATAAGAAAACAATAATGTACCCAAAATTTAAACAATAAACAAAATGAAAAAAATATCAAAAACTTTAATCCCATTTGCAATTAGTGCTGTTTTAATGTTTACCAATTGCAGCAAAGATGATGATGCTACTGTAACTGTTGTTACCACAATATCCACTAAGGATGTAGCTGTTTCTATCAATGAGAACCCACAATCGGGAGCACGCATAACCAAAGTGTCGGGTACTGCAAATCAGGGTAAAGTAACGTTTAAGCTTAAAGACGAAAAACCATCAGGAGCATTAAGTATAAACACTACTTCTGGCGAGCTTACCGTAAAAAATAAAGCGTTGTTCGATTTTGAAACTAACCCTTCTATAACTGCTGTTGTGGAAGTGTCTACTGGTGATGCTTCAAAAAATGCTAAAATCACTATAACCCTTAATGATGTAAAGATTCCACAAAATGGATTAGTAGGTTATTATAAATTAGAGGGAGATGTAGTAGATGATACAGCAAATAACAATGGTACAATGAATGCACTAACTCCAGCAAATGATAGAAATGATAAAACAGGTAAAGCTCTAAACTTTTCTGAAGCGGGTGTATTTGCAGGTCTGGGAGACGTTATGCATTTTGCAGGAGAAGATAAGCAGTTTGCAATATCTTTTTGGATGAAACCAACAACCTTTGTTAGTAATAGTACCATAGTATCAAAACTTTCACAAAATACTAGCTGTGGGGAGAATGAGCAGGAATTTATTCTGAGGATTAAAGATGGTAAGATAGCACCTGTATACTACGGTAATACGACTAATGCTTATAGAGGTTTTAGAGGAGAGACCGATGTACAGTTAGATCAATGGTATCATGTGGTATTAAATTATGATGGTACAGTAGATACAAACGACGGTACTGATCGAATTAAAATTTTTCTTAATGGTGCAACAGAGTCTTTTACTGCTAATGAAAGTGGAGGAACATTTCCGTTTGATATAGAAGATACAGCGAGTCATTTGGGATTAGGAAATAGATTAAACAGTAATGGAGAGGTGTGTTCCGAAGTTCCATTCATTGGGATACTTGATGATATGGCATTCTATGACAGAACCTTAGGTGTTGATGAAGTAAAAGCGATTTGGGAAGATAACTTCTAATATGTCTCATTATTTATCAAATATAAAATTTTAAAAAATATTTTATGAAAAATATCACATTATTAGCAGTAGTATGCATACTGTTTTTTAGTCATAATCTAAAAGCACAGGGAGAGATAAAACATCAAACCCAACAACTAGAGTCGATACAGTTAGGAAATTATACAGCGTATTTAACACAGCAAAGTAGTAGTGGTGATTATGAAGGAGGATTGGATGTATTACTATATAAAATCACCAATTTTAAAGACTATACAGTTCAACCTGGGGTTCATAAGGAAGTATATATGTTATTTAGAGAAGATGTTAATCGTCCCGATGACCATAAAGAAACCATGTTTTTACCAGATAATGAAGCATTCCCGATAACCTATGTTCAAAAAGTCTATGAAGGAAGCCCAGCAATGCAAAAAGAAATAGGGTACTCTCCTAGAATTAATAGACTGTCTGATGGAAACCGATTGGTTTTCATAGAGGGTAAAATTTATGTGATCAAAGAATGGGTTGATAAGGATAATTATGAACTCAAGGCTGTATTAGAGTATCAAGCTAAAAAAATGGGAGGATTAAAAAAGATGAAAGAAGTGATGAAATCTCCTAAGAAAATGAAGGCGATGCAACCTCATAAAACCCTTCAGGAATATTTGGATAATGCATATAATAAACAACAAGAAGTATATGCAAAATGGATACAGACTCCTAAAAATGAAGCACTTATTGAAAATATAGATCAGATTAGAAAATTTATAATAGGAGCTATTAATAAGCAAAGAGATGATTGGTATAATTCTGCAGAGTATAAGCGTATTAAAGAAAGAAATGCAGATGCTAGACAAAGCAGTCTTGAAAACGAAGTGACTATTAATAATAATACAGGAAAAGATATTTATATATATCAAGAAGGCTCTAGCAATGGATCAAGAGTTTCTGCAAATGGAAGAGGCACTTTTAATTGTAAGAAAAACCAATATTATAGCTTTGATGGAAATTCGTCTGCAAGTAATGGTACCTTAATTGTTACCGCTAATCAAAGTTGTGGAAGCAAGATAAATGTAAATTAGAACTAATGCTTTTAAAACTCTTACATAAATAAGTTTTTTTAATTAAAAATAGTTTAGACAAATACTAAAAAAACAATGATTGTATAGTAACATACTATTATTAATATAATAGCTCTTAAAAACGTCGAGTATTTTTATCTTGGCGTTTTTTTAGAGCTATAATTGCTATATTGTTTTAGGTTTTTTAGAAAAGTTTAATAACTAGTCTTTATAGGTAGATAATAATTCTTAATAATTTTACTGTAAGGTTTCTAATCAAATTGCTACTTTTACAGTACATAAAAAGATAGCGAATATGTCTGATACAATAGAGAGAATAAAATGCCTGATTATAGGTTCAGGACCTGCAGGGTATACTGCGGCAATATATGCAGCAAGAGCAGATCTTAAACCCATTATGTATACTGGTATGGAACCTGGTGGGCAATTGACTACAACTACAGAGGTAGACAATTTTCCTGGATATCCAGAAGGTATTGATGGTCCAACAATGATGGTGCAATTACAACAGCAAGCAGAGCGTTTTGGTACAGAAGTGCGTATTGGAATGGTAACTGCGGTTGATTTTAGTAAAGAAGTAGGAGGTATCCATAAGGTTACTGTTGATAATACAACGCAGATTGAAGCAGAAGCTGTAATTATCTCTACAGGTGCTACTGCTAAATATCTTGGTTTGCCAAGTGAGCAAAAATTAAGAGGAGGAGGAGTATCAGCTTGTGCAGTATGTGATGGTTTTTTCTATAAAAATCAAAATGTAGCTATAGTAGGAGCAGGAGATACTGCAGCAGAAGAAGCTACATATCTGGCTAATATATGTTCTCATGTAACTATGTTGGTGCGTAAAGATTTTATGAGAGCTTCTAAGGCTATGCAACATCGTGTAAATAATACTCCGAATCTTACTGTAAAATATAATACAGAGGTAGATGAGGTATTAGGAGAGCAGGTTGTAGAAGGATTACGTACGGTAAATAATCAGTCTGGAGAAAAAGAAGAAATTGAAATTACTGGTTTGTTTATCGCAATAGGTCATAAGCCTAATACCGATATTTTTAAGGGGCAGATTGATATGGATGATACTGGGTATATTATTACCGAGGGTAAGTCTACAAAAACGAATTTACCCGGAGTATTTGCATCAGGAGATGTACAGGACAAAGAATATAGACAAGCTGTTACTGCAGCAGGAACAGGATGTATGGCAGCACTAGACGCAGAACGGTATTTAGCAACTATAGAAACTAATGAAGAAGTGTCGGCATAATTGATACTAAATCTTAATTTATATATATACATACATAAAAAAAAGAGGTATCTGTAAACTAACAGATATCTCTTTTTTTATGGTAGTAAAAACTACAATTTATTTCTATTTTAAACCTAAACAATAAATAGTATTAGTATCTAAATCTACTAGGAGTATAGTCTATTTCTTTTTTATATAAAATAGCTTCATTAGTAAAACTTTCTATAGTAATTTTAGGGTTTCCGATGAGGTAAATTTCAGTTTTTTCTTTGGCATCGATAGAAATTTCTTCATTGGTTAGAATATAACAATCGCTAGATCCTTCAGCGATTAATGATGTCTTCATCGCATTTAATTTTTCACCATAGAAATCAGTATCGTTATCTGTTCGAACTAACATAGACTGTACTTCTCCTTCGAGTTTAGCAGATGTTTTTTGGTATAAATCTACTTTAAGATGATCTGCGGTAACGATTCCTTTTAATTTTGAATTGTCATTAAGTTGATACATCACCTCTTTAGCAGTACTATGTAATTCTATTTCTGGTTTACCATAAGCAGTACAGCTTATATTGTTGGCATCTATTGATAGAAATACATCTGCATAATCATTTACATTTAGTATAAGCTGATTGGTTTTGATAGGAGATAATGATTTTACAATAACTTTATCATGGAGTATTATTTTTTTTAATTCTGAAGCATAAGAAATGTCTAAATTTAATGCTTTTGCACGTCGTAATTCTTTGTCGGATGTAATCGTTAGAATACTATCTTTTACTTCTACCTGAATAACTTTTTGTAAATTACTATCGGTCTCAAGCTTTACCTGATTGTCACTTCTTTCATCTAATGTAACTTCAAAGTTTTCATATATTTCTATAGTATGGAATCCATCAACATCAAATCGTTCTGTACTTACGATTTTATTACCTTTAATTTTTTCTTTTTGACTATATGTATTTCCTATAACCAGAAGACATATACATATAAATGATAGTGTTCTCATATTGATGCAAAATTTATATACTAAACAGTTTTTTTTATAGTAAAGTATAGTGTTGTATAAAACTTGTTACAAATATAATAGATTCATCAGTTATATAAGAGTTGTAAAATAATAGGAATGATAAATGTGTGAAATACAAATCAGTATTAAAACAAATGATGATCAGTAGTAAAAAACTGCCTAGTAAACAATACATAATGATTGTTTACTAGGCAGTATGATTTTGATTGATTAGGTTGTTATATTTTAATGTCTTCTAACATTTCCTCCTGAGTTATCTACCTCGGATACTTTTTCTGGTTTACCATAGTATACTACATTTGCTCCACTTGTGGCTTTTCCTGTAAATTCATTTTTTGCATGAATCCGAATAGAAGCTCCACTAGTCGCTTTTGCTTCTGATCTAAGGCTTAACAGATCTTCTGCACGGAGATTAGCACCACTAGTAGCGTTTGCTTTATGGTTATTTACTTTTCCGGCGAGATCCATCATAGCTCCACTGGTAACAGAAGTTGCTATAGTTTTAGCCTTTATATTTAACTTTATATCCGCACCACTGGTAGCACTAAGGTCAAGGTTTTTTTGAATAACAGCTTCATTAGAAGATATGCTAGCACCACTATTAACATATATTTTATTTAGCTGATGATATGATACATATACGTTTTTTTTATCTGCAGCGTATATATTTTTATCAGAAGTTATATGTAATGTGTTGTTTTCTACAGTTACTTTGATATAGTCATGTAGATTTTTATTGGCTTCTACAGTTACTTTTTTATCAGAGTTATGTATTAGAATAACATCTAAACCTCTACTGGCTTTTATGGCAGTAAAATCTTCATTAATGGTTTTTTCTTTTTTGATAATTTCTCCTTGTCCTTTAATACCATTAAAAGAGATATTACAAGAGCAACAAGAGATTGATAAACAAAAAGTTACTAATATTTTGGCTAGTGTTGTCATGATTGATTGTTTTTATATACTGTTCGTTTTTTGATGTATTTGTAGATTGATATGTATGGATTATTTTTTGGTTTTGATTTCTATTCCATTCTCGTCTATTTTTACTTTTACGGGTTCATTATTTAATTCTACTCCATCTTCATTAATTTTTAGTTTAAAATCATTTTCATCAGAATTTAGGTTAATGTTTATACCATCATCATCAGACTCATGATATTCCCAATCATTTTCATTATCTGGGCATTGCTCACATTCTAATTTTCCATTGATTAGTGTATTGAAGTATTCTTCTTTACCATCAATTGTGATATAATCATCATATGTCCAAGTGTTATTATACTCTGATGTATTATCGTCAGCAAATACTGTAATTCCTTCTGGTAATGTTAGAATTACTTTTACTTCTTGACTTCTGTATTTGTTTACATAATCAGTGATAGCATACCCATTAAGGAGTAGTGTATTTCCTTCAACTGTATATGTATATTTAAGATCTTTAGCTCTTTTTAAAGCTTCGTCATATGATTTTCCTTCGGCTTTCTTTTCTACTGCAATACTTACTGTAGAGTCTATTGTTGCAGCTTTTAGGTATACCTCTATATCTTGTATTACGATCACACGATTTCCTTGGTCATCTCTTTTGATTTTATAATTATGTCTATGTCCAAGTTGCTTAGTATATCGATTATTTCCTACCATTTTTATGGTTAGGGTATCATTATGTGTAATCGGAAGCATTTTCTTTTCGATAATAACCTCTGCATCATAAGCCTCTAGGGTGGCTTGTCTGATTCCTAGAATTACTAAGCCTATAATCGAAAGTATCCAAACACCTAATAAACCTAGTTTAGTGGGTTTACCTATAGATTTTAGATTTTTTATTAAGATTTTTAATCCGATAATGAATAAAAAGAAACATGGTATTCCAATGGCCAAAAATCCTAGTAATGACATCACCCATAAAGGAACCTCGGGAGCGCTACTTACTTCGAAATATTCGGTCCAGGGAGTGTCCATAAATCCGAATGTTCCTATTGTAAATAATCCAATAAATAAACCAATTAAAGTAGCTCCAAAAAATAGAATAAGAAATATACCTGCAAATTTTGAAAAAGCTTTTAAAAAGAAAAGAAATACATCTCCTAAGGCCTCAAAAAATGTAGTGGAACTACTTTTTACTTTGCTACTATATTTTTGATAATCGACACTTTTTACAGTATCTGTTACATCATTAAGTCCTTCTTTAATTTTTTTTTCTATATTACCTATGGTAACAGCCTCTCCTTTCATTGCTAAAAAATCTGCTGTTGTTTTTGCTTCTTTAACAAAAATCCAGAATGCAATATAGATGAGTATGAATGCTCCACTAGAAAAAATAGTAAATAATATCCAAGCTAACCGTATCCAAATTGTATCAATACCAAAGTAATTTCCTAATCCAGAACTTACTCCTCCTATGTAAGAATTTGTAGTATCTCTAAAAAGCTGTTTTGATGTTTTAGGTTTTTGAAGAGGTGTATTGATATCATCTTCAAAAATCTCTTCATCTAATCTATAATCTTCAGGTTGCCCCATTACATCAATAACTTCTTCTACTTCTTTGTTACCGATAACCTGTCTTTCATCTTTTATTTTTTCACTAAACAACTCTGCAATACGAGCTTCGATATCAGCTATGATCTCATCTCTACCTTGCGAATCGGTAAAAGAACGTTTGATAGCATTTAGATAACGTTGCAGCTTTAGGTAAGCGTTTTCGTCGATGTGAAAAAATATGCCTGCTAAATTTATATTAACTGTCTTGTTCATGTTACTTCTTTTTTTGTTTGGTTACCAGGTTTACAGCATTCTGTAATTCACTCCAAGTAATATTTAATTCTTTTAGAAAGAGTTGTCCTGTTTCTGTGAGTCCGTAATATTTTCGAGGTGGTCCTGAGGTAGATTCTTCCCAACGATAGCTTAGTAATCCAGCATTTTTTAGTCTGGTTAGTAAGGGATATATAGTACCTTCTACCACAAGCATCTTTGCATCTTTAAGGGTTTCTAAAATCTCAGCTACATAAGCATCATTATCCTTAAGTATAGAAAGTATGCAGTATTCCAGAACACCTTTACGCATTTGCGCTTTTGTGTTTTCGATCTTCATAAAACTAATTTTTAATTGTTAAACTGTTCATTTTTTGATTGATTTTGATGATTGATGATTTTTAAATATTGACAGTACTATAAAGTGTACAGTGTAGAAAATCTTAAAATATAATTGATGAAGTTAGATTTTAGAGATATTTTCTTGTTTTCTATATAATCATGGTCATTACTTTATAAATCGTATTGATAAAGGATATTTATAACTCTCTCCATTATTTGCTTTTATAGCAGCTTTAATTATAAAAATTATTTCTAGAAAAAAACCAATTAAAGCTATAACTCCAATAAATGAAGCACCAATTAGAGTTCTAAACCCTCCTGCATTAGAGAGATTGATAGAGATATCATCTAAGTGAAATAAATCATATACTGTAGCATCCCCAAAAATATTAAAAATTAAAAATGGAAAAGAGAATAATGCTAGTATTATGGTATATAATAAAATACTTAATTGAAAATTTATAGCTTCTTTACCGTGCTCATTGATGAAGTTAGATTTTTCTTTATTCGTAGTCCATAATAATAACGGAATGATATAATTTCCAAACGGAATAAAGTATTTAGAGAATGCTCCTAAATGGATGAATGTTGATATGTTATTATGATTTTTGATTGACATTTTATAAAGTATATAATAGTTTCTTATGCAAATATATGGTTAAAAAAAGGTATTATGCAAAACATAGTACCATATTTTAACATTAATTTAAGATTTTTATTTGTTTTGTAGAGGCTTTCTTTTGTTTATATTGTGATGTATAAAAAAAGAAACTTATGAATATCACTCCTAGAAAACTTAATCTATTCTTATTATTTAAATTACCTTCTGCTTGGCTCTGTGGCGTACGAGTAAAGCGTATAGATAATACAAGTTGTACAGTAAGTGTCAAGCATCGATGGATCAATCAAAACCCTTTTAATTCTATGTTTTGGGCAGTACAGGGTATGGCCGCAGAGCTGACTACTGGAGCTTTGGTAACGGGGTATATAAGAAACAGTGGAAAGAAGATATCAATGTTAGTAGCAAACAATAATGCTACTTTTACTAAAAAGGCTACAGGTAGAGTTACTTTTTTATGTACAGATGGATATTTGGTAGAAGATGCGATACAAAAAACGATAAAAACAGGAGAGGGACAGATTATACAGATGAAATCTATTGGTACTAATAAAGATGGAGTAGAGGTATCTACATTTAATTTTGAATGGACAGTAAAAATGAAGTGATATAAGTTTATTGATGTAATCCCTTATAGAGAGGTTAACTTGTAGAGATTTGCCTCGAAAACAAAATATACTTTCAGAAACATACCCCGGAAACTTACTCTAAGGTTGTTGATTTTTTAAGAAAATATGAATGCTACTATAAAAGACATAATTACTGTAAAGAACCGAATCAATAAATTAATTAATAATACTCCTGTTCTCACATCATCTATGTTAAATAAATGGTTAGGACACGAAGTTTATTTTAAAGCAGAAGGTTTTCAGAAAATAGGTGCTTTTAAAGCAAGAGGAGCCTGTAATACAATTGCATGGTTGATAGAAAATAATCAAAGACCTAATCATATTATAGCAAATAGTTCAGGTAATCACGCTCAGGCTGTGGCATGGGCATCAAAAATTTTTGATATACCTGCTACGATATATATGCCAGATTTTTCTTCAAAAGTTAAAATACAAGCTACATCATCATATGGTGCAAATGTGGTACTATGCGAGTCTCGTGCGATGGTAGATGAGAAAGTAATACAAGAATCAAAAAAAGATGATGTATACTGGATACCACCATTTAATCATGAGCAAGTGATTTTAGGACAAGGTACTGCTATCTATGAAACACTTCAGGAAATAGGAGAGGTAGATGCTGTATTTGCACCATGTGGAGGGGGTGGATTGTTATCAGGTTCCTTAATTGCTGCAAAAGGATTGTTTCCAAAAACTAAAGTAATAGGAGCAGAACCTTTAAATGCTAATGATGCTTCGATGTCATTGCAAAAAAATACAATCCAAAGATTAACATCAACTCCACAAACTCTAGCTGATGGAGCAATGACTCTAGCAGTAGGCGATATTACTTTTGAATATTTAAAAAAGTTAGACGAGTTTTATGAAATAAAAGAATCAGAAATGATTTACTGGACTCAGTGGTTAACCCATTTATTAAAAGTAAGAATTGAGCCAACAAGTGCACTATCAATGGAAGCCGCAAAACAGTGGATGCAGAAGCAATCTAAAAAGAAAAAAATAGTGATACTACTTTCTGGAAGTAATATAGACCATGTAACAAATCAAAAAATCTGGAAAGATGATATGCTTTTAAAAAAACCATCTTTATAATAAGTTGTAAGAATGAGGCTATATTTTAGAACTTATTTTTAATATAATGCTGTAACATATTTTAATAATAGTTTACTCATATAGTAGTATATGTTTTTTGGCTTTTCCTTTCTGAGAGATTCAAACAGCATATAGTGTATACAATCATTCATTAATCAATCTAATAACATGATTTCTATTTTCTTAGAAATCATATAAAAACAAATTTATTATGACAGCACACGAAATCGATTATGAGATAATAGGTGAAGAAATGCAATATGTAGAGATAGAACTAGATCCACAAGAAGGAGTAATTGCAGAAGCAGGAAGTTTTATGATGATGGACGATGGGATAAAAATGGACACAATATTTGGGGATGGCTCTGCAAAAGATACGGGAGTTATGAGTAAAATATTTGGTGCAGGTAAACGATTGTTAACAGGTGAAAGCTTGTTTATGACCGCTTTTTATAACCAAGTAGGTGGAAAAAAGAAAGTGAGTTTTGCTTCTCCATATCCTGGAAAAATTATTCCAGTAGATTTAAGAAATTATGGAGGGAAATTTATTTGTCAAAAAGATGCATTTTTATGCGCGGCTAAAGGAGTTTCTGTAGGAATAGAATTTTCTAGAAAATTAGGAAGAGGATTATTTGGCGGAGAAGGGTTTATTATGCAAAAGTTAGAAGGTGATGGTATGGCTTTTGTTCATGCAGGAGGAACTACATGCCGTAAGGAATTGCAATCTGGAGAGAAATTAAAAGTAGATACAGGTTGTATCATTGGCTTTTCTAAAGGAGTGCATTACGATATAGAATTTGTAGGAGGTATTAAGAATACTATTTTTGGCGGAGAAGGACTGTTTTTTGCTACATTGACAGGTCCAGGAGTGGTCTACATTCAATCATTACCATTTAGTAGGTTAGCTAATAGAGTGTTAGCTTTAGCACCTAGAGCAGGAGGAAAAAGTAAAGGAGAGGGGAGCATTTTAGGAGGTATAGGAAACCTGTTAGATGGTGATAATAGTTTTTAACAATGTTAAATAAGCGCCAAAAGACATTTTTTTTAGTTATATTTACATACATTAGCAAAGACAACTTTAAAAAATATAAGATTATTCCTACAATTACTCGTTTAAACATAACATTTTTAAACCCCTATTAATTTATGGCTAGAGCAATGTTCGATTACACCAAAACTGTTCTTAATAAAGTAAGTTTTGATGTTAATTTATTTACAAAGGAAGTTTTAAAAGCACTAAATAGACTACTTCCTCATGAGATTGAAGAATTAAAAATCTGGATTCAATCACTTGCAGTAAAACAACCAGAATTGCAATCTTGTTTAATCTATTTAAAATCATAAAATAAAGAGCGACTTTTTAGTCGCTCTTTATTTTTATAGGACTTATAATTTCTACATTTTGAAATGTAATTGCTCCTTTTACAACCCCGGCAATAGTAGCGTGTAATGCTTCTATAATTTGCATTTTTAGCTCATTTTTATTAAATATTAAGCTTACTTCTCTTGCAGGAGAGGGGTCATTAAAGTGATGAAGGTTATTTTTTTCATTATCTTTTATATCTAATGAATGTAAGTAGGGTAGAAGTGTCATTCCTAAACCTTCATTTACTAATTTTATAAGCGTCTCAAAACTCCCGCTTTCTAATTGAAAATGATCTTCCTCATAACTTTTCTTAGTCTTACATAAATTTATAATGCCATCTCTAAAACAATGCCCATCTTCAAGTAAAAGCATATCATCAATATCAAGATCTATAATATCAATCTTTTTCTTTTGATTTAATCTATGTACCGATGGGATATATCCTACAAATGGTTCATAATATAATACACGTTCTTTTATATTCTCATTTTCTAAAGGAGTTGCTGCAATAGCGGCATCCAGATGACCGTCTAAAAGTCGTTCGATTATAGCCTCTGTATTTAGTTCTTCAATCTTTAACTTTACCTTCGGGTATTTTTTTATAAAATTGTTAAGGAACATAGGTAATAGAGTAGGCATTATCGTAGGGATTACACCTAATTTAAACTCACCTCCAATAAATCCTTTTTGTTGGTCTACAATATCTTGTATGCGCTCACTTTCATTTACAATATTTTTAGCTTGTTGTACAAGTTTATTGCCAATGTCAGTAAGTTCGATTGGTTTTTTAGAACGGTCAAAAATTAAAATATCTAATTCTTCTTCAAGCTTTTGGATTTGCATACTTAATGTAGGCTGTGTTACAAAAGTTTTTTCTGCTGCTTTCGTAAAATTCTTGTGTTCTGCTACTGCTAAAACATATCTTAATTGTGTTATAGTCATAGTTTATATTTTGAACAACAAAAATATAAAAGCTATTGATATTATTTATTAATTAAATATTAAAAATTTATTTTATCTATTGTTTAATCCTTGTAATATTATAACAATTTAAAAACTATTGTATTTTTTGACTAATCATTATGATCGATAAAGTTTACTAACATAAATTTCTGCATCTTGTTTAGATTGAAAAATTCTAACTTCAATATCTTTACACATACTTTTTGTGCCATCGTTAGGATCACCAACCATTGATGCTTGACCTATTTGAAAATATATTTCATTAACATTTGGTAAGAGTAAATGTGTTCCAGATACGACTTGCCAAACATTAGCTTCTTCATCATGCATCATACCACTTTGTATTACTTGGTCAATTGGTTCTATATCACTACTAAAATCTCCTTTCTGAAGTCCCCAAAAATATGGATGTCTGGTAATTGATTTATTAACGACTTTTTCGGTTGTCATGTCTCCGATAAATAAGATGTATTTGTTGCTGTAATCTCTTGATAATGATATGTTTTGACTAATGGTTTCATTTCTACCATCATCCTGTTGAATAATATAAAAGATGTTTTCTCCTTTTGAGTTTTTTTCAATTCCTGCATTTGTTTTATTAGTAAACTCCCAGTTTGCTCCATTATTTTCCCCTCTAGGATTAATTAATAAGTTTTTTGTATACATATTAATTTTATATTCTTTCTTATCACCGTTTTCGGCAGTAACTGTATAAATAGCGGAATTATTTAAATTTATTGATTCTCCTGATTTAGGATGAACACTAGCGTTTATAGAAGTAGAGATTTTTGGAGAAATTGAATTGATTGATAAATCATTAGGAACTTCTAGAAGTATGGTAGATGACTTATCGTCAATATAAGCATTGATAAAAACATTATTATGAGCAACTTTAAAATCGGTAATAAGAGCTAGCTTACTCTGATTTTCTAGAGTATCATCATCATCAGTATTACAGGAAAATAAAAATATGATGCTAAATAAAATTGATAAATTATTGATAATAATTCTCATAAATAATTTTTTTTATTAAATATTAGTTGGCAAAACTACACTTTTTGTTTACATAATTGTTTGATTTTTGATTACTTATTTATGATTCAATTTCGTAAGTTTATTTTAATGTTTAGATTTTCTGCCTCTACTTCAAATTTTGCATCATTCCATTGCGGAGGACCATAACTTTTTATATTATTAGATATTCCGTAACGCTCTTTTGGGATGCCATTAGATTCTAAATCCATTTTATGATTTCCATTCATATCATGAAAACAAGAAATAGCATAGATTCCTTTAGGGATATCAGTAAATGTGATCTGAGTAGTACCATTTATGACCTTACTACTCTTACTTTTTATAGGAGCAGTTTTCATAAAAGTATTCTGATCATAAAGCCCAAATAAAATTTCTCCTTCAGAACTTTTAATATTCTCAACAGTTACAGTTATAGGTACTCCTTTATCTTCTTTTTGGGCTTGGAGAAAAAAATTAGAGATTAATAATGCAATTAATGTAGCTAAGGTTTTCATAGAATTATATTTAGTGATTTACTCAAAAGTCTATAAAAATCTACCTATTTACGAAGTAAAGCTACTGAACTGTCGAATTTTTAGGCTGAATTGTTTATGGAGTATTGTTATGTTATTAAAATGTAAATATGAGTAGTTATATAAATATAATTCGAAAAAATAGAAGTTTATTTGATATAAAAAAAGAAGATGACTATAACACAATTGATAGGTTGGATTGGAGCTATAGCTTATGTAGTAGCATATTTACTTTTGAGTCTAGGGGTTTTAAAATCAGAAAGAAAATCATTTCATGTTTTAAATGCTTTGGGAGCCTTATGTTTGATTATCAATGCAATGCCGGTTAATGATTATCCCACAATTGCAGTAAATGTAGTTTGGGGTTTAATTGCTATACTATCTATATTTAAAATTATAATAAAAACACACACCTTCGATTGACTAATGATAGCTAAAGAAATAAAATATTAATAAGAAGTATATTTAATTAATTGCTGTACATGATTCCTATATATAGTAACCTGCTTTTCGTATTCTTCTTCATTTTCGGTAAAAGTTCCTAGATAATAATAGGCACCATCAATTAATGCAAAAATAATTTCTGTAAGCTCCTCTATATTAGTATTACTGATGATAGCATTGTTTTTTGCATCAAAGAGTTTTTCTCTTAGTACGTTATGAAGAGTTTCTGAAAAAGATTTAAAACTTTTACTAAACTCTTTATTTCTATATACTTGGGCATAAAAACTATAAAAAAGACCATCATCCACATAATCATTCCATTTTCTAGAGAATAGTAGTGTAATAAATTCTTCTAGTTTTTCTTTACAATCGATAGATTTATGTTTTTCTGAATCTATAAAACTTAGATATTTTTCTAGAATATAATCTTTTAGAGCTACGAGAAGGCTTTCCTTTGTTTCAAAATAGTGCATGACTAAACCTTTACTAATCCCCATTTCTTCTGCTACTTTTGCTATAGAAGTATTTTCTAAGCCTATTTTTTTTGCTACTGTGTAAAAAGCAATGATTATTTCTTTTTGTCTTATTTCACTTAGGTTTTTTCTGCCCATTGACTGTTTGTTTTTTTTCAAAAATATAGCTTTAAACTCGATTTTTTAGCTTTTCTGTAATTAAGAATACTATACTAGGAATATGATTCGATAGTATAGGTGGTTTTTCTAAAACTCTTATTGTAGATACATAATAGAATGCCTTTTTTGAGATTATCTATTTGATATTTAGTGTTTTAATTTGTTTTTAGTATTGCTGTTATACTGTTGTTTATAAAATATTTAATTAACGTTTGGTAGTCTTCTTTAACGTTAGTTTAACGATACAGTAAACTTTTTTTAATTGAATGGTTGGTCAATCTATTTGTGGTTCGCTGTAGATTTGTGACGGTAAAACAGTACTGTTTTGATATTTTAACCTCGTTTTGTAACTAAATAATATATCTCATGAAGATTTTTTTAAATGCAGTATTCATACTACTTAGCTTTTTTACTTATAGTCAAGATAAAACTTCTAAAAGCACTCCAAAGAGTAATATTAGAAAAGTAGTTTTTATACTAGTTGATGGTATTTCTTCAGATTTATTCTATAAAGCTAACACTCCTTTTATAGATGCAATGTCCAAAGAAGGCGCTTTTTCAGAAGCATATGTTGGAGGTGAAAAAGGAGGGTACTCAGAAAGTCCTACAATATCCGCAGTGGGTTATAATAGTTTACTAACAGGTACTTGGGCTAATAAGCATAATGTATTAGGGAATGAGATTGTAAATCCTAATTATAACTACTCTACGATATTTAGATTACTTAAAGATTCATCTCCTAATAAGAGTATAGCGATTTATTCAACATGGTTAGAGAACAGAACTAAATTGGTAGGAGAAGGGTTAGAGGCTACAGGAAATATTAAAATGGATTTTTCTTTTGATGGCTTAGAATTGGATGAGGTAAAATATCCCCATGATAAATTAAAGAAATACTTAAAACGAATTGATGCAGAGGTCGCTAGAAAAGCAGCAAATCATATATATGAATCAGGACCAGACTTATCATGGGTGTATTTAGAACATAGTGATGATATGGGGCATATGTATGGAGAAAGTCCAGCGTATTTTAATGCTGTATCATATGAAGATTCATTAATAGGATTAATATGGGATGCTGTTAAAATGCGAGAACAAGAAACAGGAGAAGATTGGTTAATTGTGGTAACCACAGATCATGGAAGAATGCCAAGCGATGGAAAACATCATGGACAACAATCCTATAGAGAGCGAAGCACTTGGGTAGCTTTAAGTAAACCTGTTTCTAATCAATATTTTAAGAATAATAGAGTAGCTATTGTAGACGTGTTTCCTACCATTTGTGATCATATGGGTATTACAGTACCTCAAAAAATAGCGTACGAGCTAGATGGGGTCTCTTTAATAAAAAAAGTTGACTTGTTTGACCTAAAAGGAGTATGTGTAAATAAAAAGTATATAAGTCTTAGATGGCTAACAGAAGAGAAAGAAAGTGAAATGGCGAATGTATATGTAAGCTATACAGATAAGTATAAGAAGGGAGAGAATGATGACTTCACTTTTTTAGGAAATGTAGATGTTCAGAAAAGAGAGTTTACTACTGTAATAAGTCCTCCTAAAGGAGTAGAGTACATAAAAATTGTAATGTCTACAAAAAATCAAACTATAAATACTTGGGTAAAAATAACCCCATAATCAACTATTACTAAACTATTAAATAACATTAAAAAAACTTGTGAAAATGAACAAGAACTTAATTATTTTATTCTTTATATTTTCTACCTCCCTTTTTGCACAAAAGCAAATCACAGGGGTTGTAGAAGATTCTGCTGGGGTACCTATCCCAGGAGTTAGTGTTGTAGTACAACATACAACCAGAGGTACAATAACAGATTTTGATGGTAGATATGCTATAGAAGCTAAAGAAGGAGAAATCTTAGAATTTTCTTCTTTAGGGAGCAAGGATCAGACAGTTATTATAAAAAATCAAAGTATTCTTAATATTATATTAGAAAATAGTATTGATGAGTTAGAAGAAGTGATCGTAACCTCTCTAGGAATAAGAAAAGAAAAAAAAGTATTAGGATATGCTGTTAGTGAGTTAAAAGCAGAAGAGATTACTAAAGTAAGGTCAACTAATGTAATGAATACTCTTTCGGGTAAAATTCCAGGTTTACAGATAACAGGGGCTAGTAATGGTTTAGCTAGTTCTACAAGAGTAATAATTAGAGGAGAGAATTCACTTAATTTAGATAGTAATGAACCATTATTTATTTTAGATGGGGTTCCTGTAAACAATCGAGCTTTTGGTATTGGAGGAAACTCTACAGATCAGGCAGATCTTCCTACGGATTATGGTAATGGAATTTCAGAATTAAACGCAGATGATTTTGAATCAATAACAGTTCTTAAAGGAGCTGCAGCATCTGCATTATATGGATCCAGAGCAGGAAATGGAGTAATTGTAATTACAACTAAGAAAGGTAAAGCAGGACATGGATTGGGAGTAGAACTTTCTTCTTCTACCATGTTTAGCTCAGCATTAAAACTACCACAATTACAGACAGAATATGGTGGCGGATGGGCAGGAAAATATGCATCTAATTTTGGAACTAATTTTGGTCCTAGATTAGACGGCTCTATAGTTTCTCAAGAATTAGCATTAGGGGAACCTGTTGATAGACCCTTTATAAACAGATATGATCTTAATGACTTTTTTAAAACAGGGTTAAACTTAAATAATACAGTCTCCATTTCTGGAGCAAATGATAAAGGAGATTTCTTATTTAGCTATGGTAATAGTTATAATGAAGGGATCATACCTAATAGTAACTTAAAAGGGAATAGCTTTAGACTAAATGCGGGATATGATATAAATGATAAGTGGAGAATTAATGCTACTTCTAATTATATCACCAGAGGTTCTGATAACCTTCCTGTAGCTGGATATGGCTCTCAAGGTATTATGTATACGCTACTTTGGAATTATATAAACGTGGATCTGGGTGAACTAAGGGACTATTGGAAAGTAGAAGATGAGGAGCAACGTAGATTATTCACTTGGGGAGACAACCCCTGGTTTATTGTAAACGAAAATAGTAACGCATTCAGTAAAAAAAGATTTATAGGAAACATAAATACTACCTATAAGCTAACAAAACACTTAAGCATATTAGCTAGGATTGGAGCAGACGAGTCTAATGATTTTAGATGGTCTCGAAGATCTAAAGGAGCACAAAGAGCATCTAATGGATTATATAGGGAGCAAAAAATTAATTTTTCTGAAATTAATGCAGATTTTCTACTGTCTTATGAAAAAGAATTTGGTGATTTTGACACTAAATTTTCTATAGGTGGAAATAGATTTGATCAAAAAATTAAAGAAAGTTTATTACAAGGAAATGGATTAACAGTTCCTGGGCTTTATAACACACAAAATATTAATGTAATACCAAAATTAAGAAGTGATATTTTTGAAAAAAGAATTAATAGTGCTTATGCATTTACCACTATCGGATACAAAGATTTTATATACTTAGATGTATCTGCTAGAAATGATTGGTCATCAACACTTCCGAAAGGCAATAATTCTTATTTTTATCCTGCAGCTTCTTTATCTTTAATTCCTTCGACATTATTTACATTACCAGAAACAATAGATTTTTTAAAGTTACGATTTAATGTTGCAGAAGTAGGTAAAGATACTGATCCATATAATCTTGAAAAAACATTCGAATTTGCAGTTTTACCAGGATCTTTAACAAATCGATCTAAATTACCAAATGCTAACTTAAAACCAGAAAGAACCACTTCTACAGAGTTTGGATTAGAAACCTATTTGTTCCAGAAAAGAATTTCTTTAGATGCAACGTATTATAGTTCTACCTCTAGAGATCAGATTTTAAATGTAGGAATCTCTGGTGCTAATGGCTTTGATTCTTTAGTAACTAATGCTGGAGAAATAGAAAACTCTGGAGTAGAACTAGCTTTAGGCATAGTGCCCGTAAGAACGGAAAATTTTGAGTGGGGTTTAAAAGCTAATTTTTCTAAAAATAAAAGTAAAGTAAAATCCTTATCCGGAAACTTGGAGACATTTATCATAGCAAGAGGACCTAATAATGTAACTGTCGAGGCAAGACCAGGAGAACAGATGGGCGATATCTATGGAGAAGCCTACGAAAGAAATGAAACAGGCGATATCATATATGAGAATGGAATACCAGTGACAGGAGATAGAAAAAAAGTAGGAAACTATAACCCAGATTGGATGTTAGGATTATCTACAAATCTAAGGTATAAAGGACTAAACTTATCTATATTATTTGATGTAAGGCAAGGTGGAGAAATCTATTCATATACAAATGCTATAGGAAGAGAGAGTGGTATTTTAGACTTTACTTCTGGGTGGAGAGATGGTGTTGTAGGAGAAGGAGTAGTAAGAGATGGCTCTGGTGGTTTTGTGCCAAATACACAAGAGGTAACTGCAGAAGAGTGGGGGTATGGTATACCAAGAAGTAATGCAGAAGCAAATATTTTTGACGCTTCTTATGTAAAATTACGTCAATTAAGCTTAGGATATTCTTTTCCTGAAAGTGTTGTTTCCTTATTAGGATTACAAGAATTTTCAATGAGTTTAGTAGGGTCTAATTTATTTTTATGGACAGATGTACCTAATATAGATCCAGAAGCTCAGGCTCTAAATGGAGGATCGTTATTGCCAGGTATTGAAGTAACACAATTGCCTTCAGCAAGAACTTATGGATTTAAATTAAATATGAAATTATAAAAAACGATACGATCATGAAAAAAATAATTTATGTATTAACTCTGGTTTTATTGAGTTCTTGTACAGAGGGATTTGAAGAATTAAATACGAATCCAAATGATCCGTCAACAGTAACTGAGGAATTAGTATTACCTTCTATACTTTTGGATCTATCTAATATTACTGTAAATCAGACTTATGCGTTTGGGGATATTATTGGTCAATATGGTGCAAACTATGAGTCTAATGATATCGATATATATCGTTGGCAGGCAGATGACAGGTTTTGGTCACCGATGTATAAAGTTTTACAAAATGTAAAGGATTTAAAAACTTTTGCAGAAACTAACAACGATACTAATTATAAAGCAATAAGCCTTATTCTAGAAGCATACATTTATAGTGTTATTACAGACGCATATGGAGATGTACCTATGACAGAGGCAAATAAAACACTAGAAGGTATTACTGCTCCTGTATATGATAAACAAGAGGCTATTTACACAGCGATATTTAAAAAACTAGAAGAAGCGAATACTATTGTAGATATTTCTAAAAAAATTGAAGGAGACAAGATATATGATGGAGATTTAAATAAATGGAAAAAATTTGCAAACTCTCTGCATTTGCGTTTGTTAATGAGAATCTCTAATGTTAAGAATGTAAAAGTAGATATGGAAAAAATAATCAATAACCCTGATATCTATCCTATTTTTACCTCTAATCAAGATAATGCTATTTATAATTATAGTGGAGTTTTTCCGGATATTTCTAATGTTTCTAAACCCGGAGGAGGAAGAGGGTATGAATATTATTTACCAATCCCAACAACACATTTTTTAGATTTGCTAAATGCTAATAATGACCCTCGATTAGAACTATGGATAAGCCCTAAAAAAGATACGGACAATAGAACACTTGGAGTTGTACCGGGACAATCATTAAGGGAGATAGGACGACCTGCAGATTTTAGTAGTAGATCTAATGAATTTTTTGAGTCTGCTACAAAAATTCAAGGAATATTTATGACGTATAGCGAACTCAATTTTATCTTAGCAGAAGCTGTGGAAAAAAATATAATTGCTACAGGAGTAGCTAAGGAATATTATGATACTGCGGTAAAAGCTTCTTTTATACAATGGGGAGTTACTATGCCTGTTGATTTTCTAACTGTTATAACACCCTATGATAACAGTACAGAACGTTTATATGAGCAAAAATGGTTAGCACTCTATCATACAGGAATAGAACCATGGTTAGATTGGAAAAGAACAGATAAACCATCTTTTATTAAAGCAGGATCAGGTAACCTTAATAATAATGTAGTTCCAGTAAGGTTAAGATATCCTAGTTTAGAACAATCAGTTAATACTACCAATTATGAGCAAGCTTCAAAAGCTATGGGAGGAGATAACATCAACGCCTCATCTTGGTGGTGGTAACAATTTTATATAAATTTTTATAGTTTGAAAATAGCTATAAAAATAAGTGTTGTTTTCATTATTTTTTGACCAACAACCATCGTTTTTAACGATGGTTGTTTTTTTTTAGATTTTCTTCGGTACTTATCTGTAGTAATCCTAGTTACACCCTAAATAAGATTAAAACATTTGATAGGGTATTTTTTAAGTTAGTTGTTGTATAGTAAAACCAAATGTATTGAGAAATGAAAACACATGAAAAATTTTATAAAAATTAGTATAGCCAGTTTCTTAATTGTCTTTATTAATTCTTGTGATATAGGTGATGAGGAAAATCTTAGAAATGATACTACTAAGATAGAGTATGTTAATATTATAGGTAAAAATAAAGAAGGAGAGAGATTAACGGTAGAATACCTACTCCAGAAAAAAACTAATGTCTCTTTTCAATGGTATATATCAGATAGATTAAAGGGAACTAAATCAAAAAAAATAATAGGAGCAACTAAAAGAAGTTATGTTCTTAAGAGTACGGATGTTGAAAAATATATTGCTGTATTGTTGTTTGTAAAGAACATGCCAAATAGCGCAAGAAGATCTAAATTTGTAGGTCCTATTGTAAAAAAATAAACAAACTGTTTTATCATAGTAGTAGTTGTTAGGTAAGAGAGGGCTGTTTAATTTTAAACCCCCTCTCTTTTTTTACCTTCTATAGCTTACAGTTTTAATTGCTGTAAATGTTTTTTAGGCATAAGCTTGTTGCACCATCCTTTTAACTATAATACGATGAAACGGAGTAATGATGGTCATATATACCTTTCCAAAAAGGTTTTTGTATTCAACTAGAGTAGCCACTTTAATATTATACTTACTTTCTTCAGAATTAAAAATACTAACTCTAAAATTAAGATGCTTATCATTTGCGCCTAATATTATTTCATTTTCTAGAATAGTATAGATAGAAAAGAATCCAATATAGCCTCCTAATTTAAAATTAGTATTATAATCTTTAGGGATTCCTGTTTTTAAACCTATAAAGCTAACTATAAAGTTTCTTATCCTAAATAGATAGCTTACCCATGTAGGAGTAGTTTCAAAAATTAATCTTGCAATTTCTTCTAAGTTATTCTTATGATTCGTGGTAGAAAAAGTATCAGTGAAATCTACTTTATGTAAAGCGTTGTTTATTCCCTTTGTCTGTGGGGTAGTATCTTTTTTTACCATAATAAAATTGATATAAAAATAATTAGTGCAAATGTACTAATTAATAATTAAAATAGTACAACCGCACTATTTTAATTATTTTTATCTCGTGAATAAAACTAAAAGAAAAATACTAGACTCTAGTTTGAAACTTTATAATACTTATGGTGTATCTAATGTTAGCCAAAGAAGAATAACAGAGTATTTGAATATTAGTCCAGGAAATTTAACATATCATTTTAAAAAGAAAGAAGATATAGAGGAAGCGCTGTATTTCGAATTGGTTTTTTATGTTGATGAGCTGTATACTAGAGTAATGAATAAGGATTTAAACTTATCTATTTTGGGGGATTTTATAGATCTTTTTTTTGAATTAATATATGAATACAGATTTATATTCCTAGATTTTGTACACTTGATGAAAAGTAATGATAAAGTGGTTAAGCATTATAATGAATTACTAAAATTAAGACAAGATCAGTTTGTTCGGACTATATATTATTTGATAGATAAAGGAATATTAAGAAGGGAAGAATTACCGGATGAATATGATAACTTATATTTACGAGTTCAAGTATTTTCTGATTTTTACTTATCATCGGTAGAGATATTAAAAGAAAATAGTAAGGATGAGTATAAGGTTAATTATAAAAAAACATTTATGTATTCTTTATATCCATTTTTAACAAAAGAAGGAAAGGAAGAATTTAAAACTATAATTTAATAAAAAGAGGCTACAATAGAAGTAGCCTCTTTTTATTAAATTATACTAATAGAATATTTATTATTTTTTTTCCTGAATGCTTATAAGTTCTATTTCAAAAATAAGATCAGTATTAGGAGGTATTGGACCAACACCTTTTTCGCCATAGGCTAGGTGTGAAGGGATAAAAAGTATTGCTTTATCACCTACTTTCATTTTTTGTACACCTTCTTTAAAACCAGGAATCATTTTTGCATCAGGAGAGTATGACATAGGCATAGGAGCATACCCTCTAGGATCTGCTGCTCTACGCTCATCGAAAGTTCCTGATTCTTTAGCTTTTTCAGCAATATTAGTGTCAAAGATTTTACCATCAGTAAAATAACCCGCATAGTTTACATTAACCATGTCACTAGATGTAGGTTGTTTTCCATCTCCTTGATTAGTAAACGTAATTTCTAAACCACTTTCTAATTTTGTAGCTTTAGATTTTAATTCATTAAATTTTTTAGAAGTAGCCGCATTCTTTTCTTTCTGTACTCTTTCTTTTTCTGCTTTTTCTTCTTCTAGAACTTTTATTTTATTTGTAAAAGCAGTTTCTGTATCAAAAGCTTTAGCACTTTTCCCTTTACGAATGATATTAACTTCTAGCATTTTTAGGTCTTCTTCTGGCTTATCTCTAGGACCAGTTTTTGCAACGCCTATACTATCAATAATATCTTGTCCTATAATAATTTCTCCAAATATGGTGTGTTTTCCATTTAACCAAGGAGTCTCTTTTAAAGTAATAAAAAATTGACTACCATTAGTGTTTGGACCAGAATTAGCCATTGACAAAATCCCTTTTGACTTATGAGTAAGTGAATCTACAATTTCATCAGGGAATTTATATCCAGGATCACCAGCTCCGGTACCCAAAGGATCACCAGTTTGTATCATAAATTCTTTAATTACTCTATGAAATAAAATGTTGTTATAATATTTTTTTCCTCTATAAGTACTATCAACCATAGTATTAGTTCCTTCTGCTAAAGAAACAAAATTTGCAACGGTCATTGGAGTAAGATCATGATGTAATTTTGCTACAGCCGTACCTTTATTTGTAATAATCTCTGCATATATACCTTCTTGCAAATCTGGGTATTTTTCATTGCAACTGTTAAAAGCTAATGTAATAATAGCTAAGAATAATAGATTTAATTTTCTCATTTTTGTTGATAATTAATTTTCTGTTGTTGATTCTTTTGTAATTGTATTGAGTGTCACTTCTGCTATTAACGGAATATTTGTCCCTATCTTATGATCATCACCATAATATCCATATGCTTGATAAGAAGGGAAAAGAAAAGTTATCATTTCGCCTTGCTTCATAAGCTTTAATCCTTCTCTAAGACCTAAAAAAAGTTCTTGCTTGTCAATGCGGTATGTAACTGTATTTAATTCTTGCTTAGTGTAAATGATATTTCCACTTAGATCTTTTACATTATATGTAAAGGTTACAACATCACCAAACCTAGGAGTGATACTTGTAGATAGCGTATCTTTTTTTGTGTAGAAATACCAGAAACCTGTCTCAGATGTAATATAGCTATTGGTGGTATCGCTATTAATAATTTTTAGAATTCTAGACTCTTCTTTAGCAGCAAGTTCTTTATTTCGATGAATAGATTCATTTATGAAAGAGCCTGATTTACTACTTATTGGTCTACGGGCTTCAGGTGTTTTACAAGAAGATAATAAAAAAATAAGACAGAGTGAATGAAGTGCTAATCTCATTGATTTAAGGCGTTTTTATATGTCGGTAAGATACTAATAAATTTTTCAACTGTGCCAGATAACGATAGATTACTTCTGCCACCAGCAGCATTATGATGTCCACCACCTTCAAAATGATTTCTCGAAAATTCATTCACCGAAAAATCACCTTTAGAACGTAAAGAAATTTTAATAATTCCCTCTCCTTTATTTTCTATAAAAATTAAAGCAAATTTAATTCCTTTGATAGATAACCCAAAATTAACAAACCCTTCTGTATCTCCTTTTTTAAAATTATTTTGATCTAATTCTTTTTGAGATATGGTAATGTAGGCTGTTTTATATTTAGGTAATACTTTTAAGTTGTTTAAGGCAACTCCTTTTAACCTGATTTTAGAAAGTGTATTTGTATCATAAATATTTTCATGAATACTAGTGTTATCAGCTCCTCGATCAATTAAATCTGCTATAACCTTATGAGTAGTACTTGTAGTAGATCGATATCTAAAGGATCCTGTATCTGTCATTATACCAAGATAGATACAAGTAGCAATTTCTGGAGTAATCTTATCTATATCATTTAATTTTTCTATAAAATGATATATCATCTGGCAAGTAGAACACATACTTGTATCACTGTATGTGTATGTAGCATAATCATCAGGTTGTTGATGATGATCAATCATGATAAAAGTAGTTTTAGTTTTTGCTAAAACATTTTCCATATCACCACTTCTCGATAAATGATTAAAATCTAAAGTAAAAATAAGGTCAGCTTTTTCAATTTTTGAAATAGCAGTTTTAGTAGCACTATCATATTTTAGAACAGTATCTTCTCCAGGAACCCATTTTAAAAAAGTAGGATAATCATTAGGAGTAATTACGCTAACATTATGATTTAATGAAGTAAGATAGTGATATAAGGCTAAACTAGAACCTATAGCATCGCCATCAGGATTTTTATGTGTTACTATAATAATATTTTTGGGAGTAGAAAGTAACTCCTTTATTTTATTTGCGTCATTAGTAGTCATAGGTCAGCGAAGATACGATAAATAATATTTTGGTAATATTAGAACCACTAATTTTGTTGTATAATTAGATTTTCTAAAATGAAATATAGTTGCAGTTTTATTCTTATAATTTTTGGTGCCGTCCAACTATCTTTTTCACAAGATATCACAGAGCCGATTTTTAATGATTTTGTTATAGCTTTTGGAAGTTGTAACAAACAAAATAGCCCTCAGCCTTTTTGGGATGAAATTCAGAAAAACAATCCTGATCTATTCATCTGGGGAGGAGATAATATTTATACCACTTCTGATGATATTTCTAATATGAAGAATGATTATCTGATACAAAATAATATTGCTGATTATCAAAAAATTAAAAGGGTAATTCCCGTGATGGCTACCTGGGATGATCATGATTATGGGCTTAATGATGGGGGAGAAGAGTGGAGTCAGAAAGAAAAAAGCCAGCAATTATTCTTAGATTTTTTAGGAGTAGAAAAAGATAGCCCTAGAAGAACTAGAAAAGGGATTTATACATCTAAAATATTTGAAACAGAAAAAGGTAGTGTTAAGGTAATTATCTTAGATACTCGATATTTTAGAACACCATTAAAAAAGAGTAATGAGGAAACTAAGCGATATCAACCCTATAAAAATAAAGAAGGAACGCTATTAGGGGATAAACAGTGGAGGTGGTTAGAAAAAGAATTAGCATCTAATTATTCAGATTTCGTGATTATAGTCAGTAGTATTCAAATCCTATCATCAGAACATGGTTTTGAAACTTGGGGTAATTTTCCTCATGAAGTAGAGCGATTAAAAGAAATATTAGTAAGTAAAAAAGTGAAAAATGCAATACTACTTAGTGGAGATCGACATATTTCTGAATTTTCTTCAGCTAAAGTAAAAGGGCTTGGATATCCATTAATTGATTTTACATCTAGTGGTTTAACACATTCATATGTAGGATTTAAAGGAGAGCCAAATGCATATAGAATTAGTGATGTTACCTCGGTTCCTAGTTTTGGAGTATTAAAATTTGATTTTAAATCTTACAGTGTAGCAATGCAAATTCGTGGAAATAATAATAAAGTACTACAAGAATATAAAATAGAATACCTTAAAAAATAGTTTTTTTGATATGAGAAGAGAATGAATAATAATTCTTGTTTTTGATATTTTTATACATATTTTTGCACAAAATTAAAAAATAGAGGCTTACATACCTAGAATTAGTAATTAAAGAACACTTTTTATCAATTAGAGTGTTATAACAAAAAAATACAATGGCAACAAACAGAACTTTTACAATGCTTAAACCGGATGCGGTAAGAAAAGGTTATATAGGAGGAATTATAGAGCAAATCACAGCTTCAGGATTTAGAATTGTAGCAATGAAGTTAACGCAACTTACTACAGATGATGCTTCAGCATTTTATGCAGTTCATAAAGAACGTCCTTTTTACGGAGAATTAGTAGAATATATGACTAGTGGTCCGATTGTAGCCGCAATTTTAGAAAAAGAAAATGCAGTAGAAGATTTTAGAACTCTAATTGGAGCAACTAATCCACAAGAAGCTGCAGAAGGTACTATCCGTAAAAAATATGCTACTTCTATAAGTGAGAATGCCGTACATGGTAGTGATAGTGATGAAAATGCTGCTATCGAAGGAGCTTTCCATTTTTCAGGAAGAGAGCAATTTTAGGTAGAGAATATCGTCTAAATAAATCTTTAGTAATATCTTAATTCTTAATAAGATTACTAAAGTTAAGAATAAAAAACTCATCAATAATATATTATTGATGAGTTTTTTGATTTATGAATTGTAATTCTCTGATTTATAAAAACTAGGTGAAATTTTATTTCACCTAGTTAAAAATAATTTACTTAATTTTTATCCCAGAAAAGCTTTGTTTCAGGAAGGTCACCACCGATCTTGGCAGATGCAGCGGTCCAATTTGATTCGTTTAAGGTTTGTTCAATAATAGGGTATGTATATCTGGTAGGGAAACCAGAAACTGCTTGATCAGGAGTTGCTAATTTAGGATAGTCTAAAAGTCTGATAGATGTCCATGCTTCTAAACCTCTATTGAATAAGGCAATCCATTTTTGATTACCAATAACTTCTTTCCAAGGTATGGTAGCGGTACTTGCAGCTAAAGCTGTATCATAGTCTACTGTTGATTGTGCAAGATAGGTTGTAGCATCAGTAGCTGTTCCTCCCCAGTTTTCTATAGATGCTTTAATACCATCATCATAATGTGTTTTGGCAGTTCCTCCAACATTAAAACCTCTTACAGCTGCCTCAGCTAATAAAAACTTAACTTCAGCATAATCCATAATTATACCTGGACTTGTAGCTGCTTCTACCTTGTCTGATACATGAGAATATGCGTCATAGTCAGAAAGCATTCCAATGTTTCCTCCAATATATGTTCCAGTAGTTGGTACGGTTTTAAAATATAAAGGCCTTCTAGGGTCATTTAATGTATTCATCATATCAACAATTGTAACCGCTGCAACAAAATCATCTCTTCCGCTCAATACTAAATTACTATGAACAGGGTTTGTATTAGGGTCAGCTGATAAGTATTTGAAATTGGTATTATCAGAATTACTATCAAATACACCGCTAGTAACTGCAGCTTCAACAGCAGTTTTTGCAAAAGTATTGTCTACATCAGATAACAGAATACCCATTCTTAATTTTAAAGAAGCAGCAAATTTTTTCCATAAAGTTATATTGCCACTATATATATTATCAGCAGCTCCAAAGCTTCCTTTGCTAGTGTCTAATGCATTAATAGCTACTGTTAATCTATTAATTAAATCTTTATAGATTGTTTCTCCATCATCATATTTAGGCAATAAATTGTTAATATTCATGGCCTCAGTATATGGAACATTTCCATAAGTCTCAACTAATATACTATAAGAATAGATGATTAATATTTCTATAACTTGAAGTTTGTTTGCTTTGGTTTCTATATCGGCAGGTAATGAATATTTAGTATCTGTTATGATTTTTGATGCTTCATTCAGATCTTTTATGACATCCTTGTAAAGAATACTCCAGTGGGTGTCAGGGATTTTTCTTCTGATTTGATTATATCTACTTTCATCCAAATAGGTTGTTTCTTGTAAATACTGAGACCAAAGCTTAGTATTATTATTATTTACATTTAAATCAACTATTTGATCAACCAAATTCTTCTGCGCTCCAGTAAATAGAGACTCTCCAGGAACAGAAGATGGATCTTTTATATTCTCGTTTAGACTTTCTAAATTATCAGAACAAGATGCTATAATTATCGCTGTGATTAGGATTAATATTTTTTTCATCTTTATTTTTTTAGAATTGTAATTTTAAATTGAAACCAAAATCTCTGGTTGTTGGTAATGAACCTACGGAATATCCTTGTAAGTTACCAGAACTTAAACCACCTTCAGGATCTTCATGCGGAATATTTTTATGAATAATCCAAAGGTTAGACCCAGTTACACTTAGAGAAGCATTACTTAAGAATGTATAATCGAGTAATTTTTTGGAAAAATTATAAGTTAAAGCTACTTCTCTTAGTTTTACATAACTAGCATCATAGACAAATCCAGCATTTGGGTGACCTCCATCAGATCCAAAAGCAGTATACTTATTAGCATCCACTCTTGTAGTATTTTGTGTTCCATCAGGATTTACTCCTGGGTGAATAAGCCCACCGCCATCAGCAAGTGTATTTCTTACGGGATTTCCTAAGTCATTGATAAAAGCAGTTTCTGCATATAAACCTGTTCCTAAACCATAATATTGATCTAAAGAAAAAATATCTCCTCCTTTTTGAATATCAATTAAAAAACTAAATGAAACATTCTTATAATTTAACTTATTAGAAATACCCATTAACCAATCAGGGTTGGTGTCTCCTATAATATTGTTAGAAGTACTAGTGATAATGTGTTTTCCAGTACTTGGGTCAATAACTTTTTGACCATTTAAATAAGTGTAATCTGTTCCATAGATAACACCATATGGTTGTCCTACAGTTGCATTTATAGTAACACCTCCTTGAAAAGAACCTAATTGTAAATTCTTAATACCATCTTCTAAAGTGATTACTTTATTCTCATTTTTAGACCAGTTTACATTTACATCCCAAGAAAAATCTTCTGTTTGTATAGGAGTTCCAGATACGGATAATTCTACTCCTTTATTTTCAATCTCTCCTGCATTTAGAATTTTAGAACTATATCCAGTTGATCTAGTAACAGGGACACCAAAAATTTGATCAATAGAATTATTGATATAATACGCCACATCAAACCCAAATCTACTTTTTAAGAATTTCATTTCTAAACCAAGTTCAGTTGAAGTCGTTCTCTCTGGTTTTAGAGTAGAATTTCTCTTTTGGTCATTAACAGAGGTGCTTGCGCTCCCGATAGGAGTATTAACATTATAGATGTCGGCTAAAAAATCAAAAGGAGCACTATTCCCTACTTCAGCATAATTAGCACGGATTTTACCAAATGATATGATTTCTGTATCTAAAAGACTTGAAAATACAAAACTACCTGCAATAGATGGATAATAAAAAGTACTATTATCTTTTGGTAGTGAAGAAGAGTGATCTCTTCTTATAGTACCGTCTAAAAATAGCATGTTTTTATATCCTATCGATGCACTAGCATAAATCCCATCTACACCTATCTTTTCATCTCTCTCGAAAGGTAGTGGTAAGGGGCCTTTGCTATTTTGTAAAGAATATAACCTAGGGACACTTAAACCTCCACCTGTAGATGCGTGTATGGATTGAAAATGGTTTCTTCTAATATTAGTTCCTAGAATACCTTTGATATTGAACTCATCATTTAAGTCTTTATCAAAGTTAAGCATCAAATCATAATTAGTCTCTGTATTGTTGATGTTTCTTCTACTATATCCAGAATCTACATTACCTCTATTATCTGCGTTTCCTCTACCAGGATTAACACCAAAAGAAGTTGGGACACTACCATTAGCTCTTCGTTCTTCTTGTAATTCAGAATAGGTATCTGTAGCAATTCTTGCAGTAATATTAAACCAATCAGTAACTATATAGTTTAGAGATACATTTCCTAGGAAACGATTTCTTGAATCTGTTTGATAGTTTTCATAACGATTCCAATATGGATTATCCCAATATATTGGAGTAGAACCTGCATCTGGTGAACGAGGATTCCAAGTTATATTTCTTCGTGTGGCAAAATAAATATCCTTTTGTTGTTGTAAATCAACATTAGTTTGCCACCATTGCTTAAAACCAGCAACAATATTGTCACCATATCCTGTAGAGTTACGCCCTAATCCATCTGTTTTGATATAATTGGCATAACCAGTAGCAGTAAGCTTATCACTAAGTTTAAAGTTTCCACTCATAGAGAAGTTATGTTTCTTAATAGAACTATTAGGCATCAATCCTTTTTGATCAAACTTAGTATAGTTTAATCTATATGATCCTTTGTCAAATCCTTTTTCTAGAGAAACGGAATTTGTTATTGTAATAGGTGTTTCAAAAAAAGTTATAGGACCATTCTTAGCATTAACCCACGGAGTTGCTGTTCTGTAATTTGGAGAATCCGGATCAAAAGAGTCCCATTGGTATACCAATATACTAGGGTCAAAAGCAGGTCCATAAGAACCATCCCCTCTATAACGAACTGTACGGTCATCAGCGGTACCATCTCCATTTATATCTCTTAGATAAAAACTAGGATCATATCCTCCTCCATATTCTGTCTGATATTTAATAAATGTACTTTTGTCAATTGTTCCAAAAGTAATTCCAGAATTTATAGAAACTCCGAGCCCTTTAGAATCTTTACCTTTTTTAGTTGTAATCATAATCACTCCATTTGCAGCCCTAGATCCATATAAAGCAGATGCAGCGGCACCTTTTAAGACATTAATCGATTCGATATCTTCTGGGTTGATATCAGAAGCAGCATTTCCATAATCATATTGTCCTCCACGAGCTTGACCTTGTATTTTTGAATTTGAATTTGTATTGTTGATAGGAATTCCATCAATTACAAACAGAGCTTGGTTACTTCCTGTTAAAGAAGCATTACCTCTAATAACAACGTTAGTAGATCCTCCTAAGTTATTATTTTTTCTAATCTGAATACCTGAAGCTTTTCCAGAAAGAGCATTTACAAAATTACCACTTTTTACATTGTTTAAATCTTCCCCATCAACTTCTTGTGTAGAATATCCTAAAGATTTTTTATCTCTAGAAATACCAAGAGCTGTAACAACTATTTCATCCAATTCAGAAGCAGAAACTTCTAATTGTATATTAATAGTGTTTTGAGCTCCAACAGTTACTTCTTGGTCAGCAAAACCTAAGTAACTAAATAATAAAACGCTTCCTTGGGGAGCTTGTATAGCATACATCCCATCAAAGTCTGTTTGAGTTCCGCTATTAGTACCCTTTATGGTAATGTTTACACCAGGTAAAGCCAGACCTCCACTATCTGTAACTTTACCAGTTATAGCGCTTTCTTGCGCAACTGCAAGTTGTGTGACTAATACAGCTAAAAATATTAGCATTTTTTTTGTTAATAATTTCATTATCATATGATGATTTTTGTTAGTGGGTGAAAAAGTATTAATAAATTAACACACGAACGAAAATAATATTTTTTTAACAACAAATTAACGTTAGTTTTGTAAGGGTAAACCGTAAGATCGACTTAATGAGTTTGTGAGAATTTCTATAGAGATTTATAATGTTAATTTTTGCTGTATTTTTTAACAATTAAATGACGTATTTCTGTTCTGTATAAAAGTGAAATCAGAAGTTTTATTTTTTTTTAAAACCTGAACTGTATACGGTTAAATTATATATGATTTTTTATAATTTTTATGAGTTGGTATATAGATAGTTGTGTTTTCTTTGTTAAGAAATGGAAGGCTAGAGTTTAGTGCTTGTAAATGTTATGACTGCTAACAATTTTTAGTTATTATGTATAGGATTTAAAAAAAATAAAAAAGAGAATAACTGATTACTGTAATTCTGTTTTTGGACCTAAAAAACAATGTGTTTTTCTTGTAAAAATTATGTTAACATAAATATGAAATTGTGTTTTTTGTCGAAAAAAACTAACCTTTAGAAGGATTGAAGTTATTGTTATGTATGATCTTTTTTGATATAAATATGATACTACCCATTAAGAGTGTGGTTTAATCCTGCATAAACAATGTAATCTTAATGTAAGAATCATTCTTTTTTAATATAAGAATAAACTATTGTAGCAAAACCCTTGTGCTTAACATAAGTTAAATTACTATAATTTTTTTCTTTGTACGAATAAAAAAGTTAGCTTCTATAATGAATACAAAACATAAAATACAAATGAATTACATATGATATTACAAAAAAAAACTGAAAATTGAATATTCTTAAGAGTCTGAAAAAGCAAAAGAAATATACGATATCAAGTTTATAAGAATAAATTATAATTAAAAAGAATAGAGAGCGTGAGGATTCTGAGTTTAAATTATCTTACCTAAGAACTAGTTTTTTAATAAGTTCTTTTTCTAGTTCATGATTAAGGTTATCTATTATTTTTTGTTTTCCATAACTTAATTCTTCTCTTAATACAGAAGAGGTAAGTTCAATAAACAAAGTTTCTCTATCTAATTTAATGTTTCTAGTATACTTTGTTATTGCAGGTCCCATAACCTTTTCCCATACATCATGTACAGCTACTTTGTCCAACCCTTTTTGTAGATTATTTTTGGAAACAAAATTTTTTAAAACTTCCTCTATGCTTTGATTTTCTTGATGACGTTTGGACATTATAATTCTATCTTTTTGTATCGGCTATAAAAGTAAACATTTCCAGTTTCATTTTTGATTGTCATATTGTTTTCTTTTATAGAAATAATAGTCTCTTTCCATGTTGCTAGTGAGGTTTTGTAATATAATCGTAAGCTATCGTCTTCAATTTTTAATGTAAACAATTCACTATCGTTAGTAGTTATAAAGCTGTTGTCTAATTTAGGCTGTACTTTTTTTCGTATACCTGTTGAATCTTTAATTTCAATAAAATCTATATTTTGGTTAAAACGATATTGTTTTTTGCTTCCATCTGCTAAGATTACCGTCTTTATTTCCCAGTACCCATTTAGGTACTGAGTGTATTTTTCAGGATTCTTTTTTGTGCAAGAAAAAGCAGATAACAATAATACGTATAATAGCAATTTTAGCATGTTTTAATATTTATGATATTCTTTTTAATTTCAGTCAGAAAATGCTCAGAATTAATGTTTTGATATAAGATCATTTAGTATATTCAGTTTCTAGTTTAATAATTTTATAGGACTGTGATATCTTCTTTACCACATTTTCTGTTCGATCTGCATGAGTATCACTGATAAATAATTGTCCAAAATTTTGATCATCTACTAGTTTTATAATATGTTCTACACGTTTTTCATCAAGTTTGTCAAAAATGTCGTCTAATAATAATATAGGGTTTACTTTGTTTTGTTTTTTAATAAAATCAAATTGAGCTAATTTTAATGCAATAAGAAATGACTTTTGCTGCCCTTGGCTTCCAAATTTTTTGATAGGATACCCGTCAATCTCGAATACTAAATCATCTTTATGAACTCCAGTGCTAGTATATTGAAGCATTCTATCTTTAGTTATGCTTTGTTCTAAAAGAGTTAATAAATTTGTTTCGGATAATTTACTCTGATAAGTAAGAGATACTTTTTCTGCTCCAGAACTTATAGCCTGATATCTATTTATAAAGATTGGTATAAAAGTTTCAAGGAAAGAGGCTCTTTTTTTATGAATACTACTTCCATATTCATGCAATTGTTGATTGTAAACATCTAGTGCAGTAGGGTCAAAGGTAGAATTGACTGCGAAATATTTTAATAAAGAATTACGTTGTGATACAATTTTAGAATATTTTAATAATGTTTTTAAATACGATTGTTCACTTTGAGAAATTACACCATCTATAAACTTACGTCGGATATCGCTTCCTTCCGTTATTAAGTCTCTATCAGCAGGAGAAATTATAACTAATGGTAAAAAGCCAATATGAGCACTAAGAGTGTCATATATTTTTCCGTTGCGCTTGATTATTTTTTTTTGCCCTCTTTTTGCACTTACAATAACTTTTTCTTCTCGATTTTCTTTTGTGTAATGACCATCTATTAAGAAAAAATCCGCATTATGATTGATATTTTGACTAGTAATTGGATTGAAATAGCTTTTACCAAATGATAGGTGATAAATAGCGTCTAGGATATTTGTTTTTCCTACTCCATTTCTTCCTACAAGGCAATTTATTTTGTCATCAAACTTATGATTAATAGATTTAAAATTTTTATAATTAAGTAAAGAAAGAGATTTTAAAATCATATACATGGTGATCATCAAAGAATCAAGACTCTAAATAAGATTCATAGTTAATCTGTGCAAAATATTGAAAAATAATAAATAGTTGTGCTTTTTATTATGAATAAATATTTTATTTTTGCCGTTCATTAAAGAAAATTTATGGCAACTTACAAGAAACGAGGATACAAACCAAAAAATAAGGTTGAAGAAGTTGAACAGGTCGAGGATAACTCAACTACAGCAGAGGTTTTTAATACTTTAGATGAGGGAGCTTCTAAAACCGAAGAATGGGTTGCGGCAAATCAAAAATATATACTTGGAGCAGTTGCAATGATTGCAGTTGTCGTATTAGGATACCTTGGTTTTCAGAAATTTATTCAAGAACCAAAAGAGCAAGAAGCAGCTAATGAAATGTTTACTGCGCAACAATACTTTGATAATGCTGTTAATGGCAATTCTGTAGTTAAAGACTCATTATATACTTTAGCTCTTAATGGAGGAGAGGGTAAATATGGTTTTTTAGAAATTATAGAAAATTATGGAGGTACTAACGCTGCTAATCTTGCAAATTATTATGCAGGATTTTCTTATCTTAATATGAATAAGTACCAAGAAGCAATAGATTATCTTGATAAATTTAAAGGTAATGATGATATTTTAAATCCTTTAGCACTTGGAGGTATTGGAGATGCATTTTCTCAATTAGATCAAACAGAAGAGGCATTAGGATATTATGAAAAAGCAGCAAAAGCAAAGGTTAATGACTTTACTACACCTAAATTTTTATTGAAAGCTGCAATAACAGCAATATCTATTAATAAACCAACAGTAGCAGTTCCTTATTTAGAACGTATTAAGAACGAGTTTCCTAAAAGTGTAGAAGCTAATCAAGTTGATGTTCATTTAGGGAAAGCACAAGCAATGAAGTAATTTAACAACCTTTATAGGTATGTCTTTTTTGCATTACGTGATTTTATAAAAATATTTTCTCCAAGGAGCAATCTTATTGGTAGTGATGGATTTACTTTATATTTTATAATATATGCTCTTGTGGTCTAGTACCTTAATAGCTGTAGAAAGTGCTCAAAAAAATAGATACCTACCTAGTATATACTAAATATGGCTACAGAAAATAAGAATTTATCACAATATAATAAAAATACAATCCCAGATGCGAAAAATTTTCGATTTGGGATTGTCGTTTCAGAGTGGAATCAAAAAATTACTCAAGGATTGTTTCAAGGTGCTTTTGATGCATTTATAGATTGTGGAGTAGTAAAAGAAAATATTGTACGATGGGATGTGCCTGGAAGTTTTGAATTGATATATGGTTGTAAAAAGATGCAAGAATCTTTTGATATGCTAGATGCTGTTATAGCGATTGGATCAGTTATAAAAGGAGAAACTGAGCATTTTCATTTTGTATGTGATGGTGTAACTCAGGGGATTAAAGATTTAAATATAAAAAGTGATATTCCTGTGATTTTTTGTGTACTTACAGATAATATAATACAACAATCTATAGACCGTTCTGGAGGGAAACATGGTAACAAAGGTACAGAAGCCGCAATAGCCGCAATTAAAATGGCACAACTACGTAAAGAAGCTAAATTTTAGTAAAAAAATCTTTGAGGGAGTAGTCAGAAAAATGAAAGAGATAGCAGTAAAATTGACAGATCTATTAAAAAAGGGGACTCGGTTTGTAGCAAACAATACTGAAGAAGATTTGAGATTTAAAGCATCCACAGATATATGGTCTAAAAAAGAGACTTTAGGTCATCTAATAGATTCTGGAATATATAATCTACAACGATTTTCCGAAATTCAATTTGAAAATAAACCATACAAGATTAGAAAATATAGCCAAAATGAATTAGTGAAAATAAATCGATATAACGATGCTGATTCAATGGAGTTATTAAGTTTTTGGTTATCAATTAATGAACGGATTACTCAACTGATTAAGGTGTTAGATACAGATACCTTGAGCTACCAGATTGAGTTAGATAATGGAGAACTGTCTGATCTGAATTTTTTAATCAAAGATTATGTTGATCATTTAGAATATCATCTAAAACAAATAATAAATTAGAGAATAGTAAATTGTAAGTAATATATGCTTATTAATTACTGAAATCTAAATTGTACTAAAACAATGATTTGCTTATGTGTTTTTAGTGTAAATAGAATTTCTCATAATTATGAAAATAAAAGAACTTAATCGGCATAATCCTTGCTAATGATCTTATGATGTTATTGTAATGCTAAAAAACTTTAGATTATAATGCATTTTAATTATATTTGAGTTAATTATGGGAATATTTAAAACAAGAGAAAATAAAAAGTTTAGTTATTCACCTCGATATTGGGATGATAAAGGAGAGGGCAATCCATATCAGATAGAAAATAGATTTGATAAATATCGAAGTACTGTAGGAAGAACAAATAATCTCAAAGATAAATTTAAGACAGCTTGGGAGGAATTAAGACATGATTCTGACCGAAAAATTAATCGTAGGATTTTGTGGATTTTTCTACTATTGCTTTTTGTTTTTTTAGTTCTCATAGATTTTGATTTATCCATATTTACTGCACGACGATAAATGTCTGATATCATTCAATTATTACCAGATCATGTAGCTAACCAAATTGCTGCCGGAGAAGTAGTCCAACGGCCAGCTTCAGTGGTTAAAGAGCTGTTAGAAAATGCAATTGATGCGAAGTCTACATATATAAAATTAATTATAAAAGAAGCTGGTAAAACTCTTATTCAGGTTATTGATGATGGATTAGGGATGAGTGTTACGGATGCTCGGTTAAGTTTTGAGCGTCATGCCACGTCAAAAATAAAATCAGCAGAAGACCTTTTTCATCTCGATACCAAAGGCTTTAGAGGAGAAGCCTTAGCTTCTATTGCGGCAATTGCTCATGTAGAATTAAAAACGAGACGAGTAGATGATGAGGTAGGAACAGAAATAAAGATTGAAGGGAGTGAGGTTGTTGCTCAAGAAGTGTGTGTGACATCAAAAGGAACTTCTATAAGTGTTAAGAATTTATTTTATAATATTCCTGCACGGCGTAATTTTTTAAAATCAAATGCAGTAGAGCTTCGTCATATTATAGACGAATTTCATCGTGTATCGATGGCACATCCATCTATACGGTTCGATATGTATCATAATACTAATGAAGTCTTTAATCTGCCCGTTGCAAACCACCGTCAACGTATTTCAGCCATTTTTGGAGGTAAGACTAATGAGAAGTTAGTTCCGATAAATGAAGAAACAGATTTAGTGACTATAACGGGGTTTGTCGGAAAACCACAATACGCTAAGCGTACTCGTGGAGAACAATTTTTCTTTGTTAATGATAGATTTATCAAAAGTGCTTACTTAAATCATGCGGTTAGCGCAGCATTCGAAGGGTTACTAAAGGATAAAACACATCCAAGTTATTTTATATACCTTACCGTAGATCCTAAGTCGATAGATATTAATATTCACCCTACTAAAACCGAAATTAAGTTCGAAGATGAACATGCATTATATGCGATGTTACGTGCTACGATAAAACATAGCTTAGGGCAATTTAATGTAGCTCCAGTATTAGATTTTAATAGAGATTCTTCTATGGATACCCCATACGAGTATAAAAGTAAGACTGTTAAAACTCCTACAATAGAAGTAGATAGAAATTTTAACCCTTTTAAAGAAGAAAAAATATCAAGTGGTAGTAATACAGGTAAAACAGATCAATCTGCTACAAAAAATTATACTTCATTTAAAAAAGAATCTGCAGGAGATTGGGAGAATTTATATGTAGGATTAGAGTCAGAAATGACCGCTTCTACATCTGTAAAAAATGATTTTTCTTCAGTAGAGTTTGAAAGTACAGAAATTACAGGTTCATTATTTGAAGGAGATGAGAAGAAGATGGGGCATGATATTACATACCAACTTAGAAAAAAGTATATTGTTACTACAATTAAGAGTGGAATGGTAATCGTCAATCAACATCGAGCGCACTATAGAGTATTGTATGAAGAGTTTTTACGAAATATTACTATGGCGAGTGCGGTAAGTCAGCAATTATTATTTCCATTAAAGTTATCGTTTTCTAACAGTGAGATTGAATTGCTTAAAACAGTAAAAGAGCAGCTCGAAAATACAGGTTTTGTATTTGGAGAATTGTCTCAGGAAGAGGTAGAAATTAATGGTATACCATCAATTACATCAGAAGGAGAAGTGGCTGTGTTATTAGAGCAATTAATTGGAGATCTCGAAAACGAAGTACCGAATAGTGGATTCTCACAAACAGATTTATTAGCTAAATCAATAGCTAAAAGTATTGCGGTACGTACAGGAGCAGAGCTAGCGTCAGAACAGCAACAGTATATAGTGAATAGTTTATTTGCATGTACAGAACCCACAATAACACCAGATCATAAAAAAACATTTATCACAGTAACGATGGATGAAATCGATAAGAAATTTTAATCAATGGGGAGAATTACCGAAACAGTAAAAGTAGTACTGATCATAAATGTTATTTTTTTTATAGGGTCATTAACTCTAGGAAATACAGCATTTAATTTATTTGCACTCTGGTATCCTAAAAATGATAACTTTCAGTTATGGCAGATTGTTACACATATGTTTATGCATGGTGATATGGGGCATATTTTTTTTAATATGTTTGCTTTATATATGTTTGGGAGTCATTTAGAAAACTCTATAAGCCAGAAAAAATTTCTTTTCATATACTTTTCGTCAGGTTTAGGAGCAGTTGGATTTCAATTGTTGTTTACCTATTTTCAATTTCAACCAGGGTATCAAGCTTTTTTAGATGCAGGGATATCAGGAGAACAAATACTTGATTTGTTTAGAGGAACTTCTAATTTAAATTTATCGAATTACGATATAAAAGCGTCCGAGGATACTATAGAAAACTTTAAGAATGCATATCATACGCCTATGGTTGGAGCTTCAGGTGCTATTTTTGGTATTTTAGCAGCATTTGCAGTAATATACCCTAATTTGCCATTATATATTATGTTTATTCCTATTCCTATCAAGGCTAAATATTTGATAGGTGGATATTTTTTGTTTGATTTATACTCTGGAATAACAGGACAAGCTATTTTAGGTCCATCCAATGTAGCACATTGGGCACATATTGGAGGAGCAGTAATTGGTTTTATTACTATGTGGTATTGGAAAAAAAATTCGTTTAATCAGCATCGTTGGGATTAATATGGCAGCAAATAACCTTTTATATCAGTTTAAAACAGCTAGTATTGCTATTAAGCTTATTGTAATTAATACAGCATTGTTTTTATTTGCAACACTAGGCTCTTGGATGTTTAAAACTACTCCTGGTGTATTGATGGAATGGTTTGTGTTACCAGCAGCATTAGATGCTTTTATTGTTCAGGTATGGGGAGTAGTAACCTATAGTTTTTTACATTTTGGTTTTGGACATATTTTTTGGAATATGCTGATGTTATACTGGTTTGGGCGGTATGTTTTAAACTTGTTTACAGAGAAAAGATTTCTTACGATATATCTACTAGGAGGGATTTGTGGAGGACTGCTATTTGTACTAGCATACAATGTATTACCAGTTCTTAGTGGTAAATCAGGTTATTTATTAGGAGCTTCTGCAGCAGTTCTAGCAATAGTAATTTTTATAGCATCATATACACCTAATGCAGAAGTTAGGATATTTATGTTTACAGTAAAATTATGGCAGATAGGAGTGTTTATGGTGCTTCTAGATTTAATCCAATTGCCAAATCAATCTCCTACTACAGGAAACGCAGGAGGTATGATAGCACATATAGGAGGAGCTATATTTGGATATGCGTATGCAGTACAATTAAAAAAAGGAAAAGATATAGGTGCTTGGTTTGAAAAACTAATGGACGAATTGATAAACCTATTTAAGCCTAAAAAGAAAAGTCCTTTGCGAACAGTTCATAAATCAAAAACAACTACTAAAACTACTGAACGTACGACAACTTCTACAGCGAATCAACCAAATCAAAAGCAAATAGATGCTATATTAGATAAGATTAGTAAAAGTGGATACGATAGCCTAACTAAACAAGAAAAAGATTTTTTGTTTAAAGCAGGAAGAGAGTAGTAGTTATGAGAAAAATAATCAATAAGCTTATTTTTTTAATGAATTCTATAGCAGCTTTTGCGTTGTTATTATCATATCTACTGCCTTATGTTTCCCCAAAAATGTTTCCGTTATTATCGGTTTTAAGTTTAGCAGTACCAATTTTGATTGTTATTAATACACTGTTTTTATTGTATTGGGCGCTGATATTGAGTAAAAGAGTACTTCTTTCTCTTATTGTTTTGATTTTAGGGATTTCACATGTTTCTTCGTTATATAAACTAAGTGGTAAGTCAGTAGGTGAAGTAGAGGAGAGTATCTCATTAATGAGTTATAATGTACATAGTTTTAATCGTTTTGATTGGATTGATTCAGAAACGATCCCTCAGGATATTTCTAAATTGGTAAAACAGCAAAACCCAGATATCCTTTGTACTCAGGAGTTTTATAATAATCCGGATATTGATTTTAGTCAATACCGCTATAAATATGATTATTTTAATCATAATAGCCGAGAATTAGCTTTAGTAATATTTTCTAAATATCCATTTATAAATAAAGGCTCTTTAAGTTTTAAAAAAACAGCAAACAATGTAATCTTTGCAGATGTAGTGTTACCTAGAGATACCGTTAGAGTATACAATATTCATTTGCAATCTCATAGAATTAGTTCTAAAACAGATGAACTTGCCAAAGAGGATTCGCAAAAATTACTAAAACGTATAGGGGTTTCTTTTAAAAAACAGCAAAGCCAAGCAGAAGAACTGATTACACATATGAAATCTTCTCCATATAAGAATATTGTAATGGGAGATTTTAATAATACAGCATATTCATATGTATATGATAAGATTAAGTCAGAAAACTTACAAGATACTTTTAAGGAAGCAGGAAAAGGATTTGGAAAAACATTTAAGTTTGAATTATTTCCTGCACGTATTGATTTTATTCTAGTACCTGAAGAGTTTGAAGTATTGAGCTTTCATAATCATGATCTAGAACTGTCTGATCATTACCCAATTTCAACACAAATTAGGTTGTAGTATTAATTATTAATAGTTACTACCTTTCTTTATAGCGTTTTTATAGCTTTTTAGTGGTTTTTAGATCATCCAGCAATCAACCTGATCGGTGATGATATGCCATAGTAATGCTATTCCGATGATCCGAGTTGTAGTAAAACATAGCGTAATACAGTATACTAAAATAGCATAATAACTATGTAAAAAGTGAAACCCAATACTGCATCGATTTGGATCAAAAATAGGATTAGCAAATAGATGATCGAGATCAATTAACATTGCTCCTATAAAAATGAAATACACTTTTTTCCATTGTTTTGGATAAACAAGTACGGCGATCAATAAAGGGATTATAAAATGAAATCCATAGTGTATAATTGGTCGGATCATTAGTACTAGCTAATTGACTGATTTTCGAGATATGTCAGGGCATTAGTTCCTTCATTAAACAGTAAGTCCAGAATAGAAAGATTAGGGATAAACCCTTGCTTATCATCAAAAACCTGAATATATGGCTGCATGGAGTATGATTGTTCCTTTTTAGCATTTACAATATATCTTAGATCGAGTGCTTCTTTAGGTTCTTTATTATAGGTGTCTGTTTTTGATAGAGGGATGTCTAACTGTAAACACTCCATGACTACTTGCATACATTCATAATTAAAATCTAGGAGGAATTCTTTTGGTTTTTTAAATAAATGAACAAATTCATCCTCATAATATTCAAAAAATGGAGAAGTCCTATAAGCGCTTTCTAATGATTTCCAGTGTAATAACTGCCATTGAAAATCATTTTCTATACGGATGTCTCTGTACAATTGCTTAACTCCTTTTTTAGAATGTTTTATAGGGATCGTTAATAAAAGTTTACCATTAGCTCCATAAATATATGTACGATTACGATAGGTCTGTTTTTGATAATTATCTTCATTTTCAAAAAGTAGTACATCAGATTGTGCTATAGCAACATAATTTGCGATAGGACCAAAATACATAGGATGGAGTAGGGTTGTTTTAATGATAATGATAAATTTTTATACACATAGTGTATCGAGTGGTATACTGTTCTATTTTTATAACCCCGACCTAAGTCGGGATTAAGTATATTTTTTTATAATAATTATGTTTGTTTATGCTTTTTTCTTTCTTTTTTGGTACTGGCGATATATAATCCATCCAGCAAGTAGAATTAAGAAATATCTAAAATAAGATGTTGGTGTTCCGTTTCCTCCTACGGTAGTAAACATACGTTCCCATCGTATTTTATTAAACAACCCTTTAGCATTAGAGTCCAAACTAAGCCATATAAAAACAGGTTTCCCTACAATATGGTTAGCAGGTACATATCCCCATGCTCTACTATCTTCACTATTATGACGGTTATCTCCCATCATCCAGTAGTAATCTTGTTTAAACGTGTAGCTATCTATAGGAGTATTGTTAAGAAGGACTTGAGTACCTTTAACAGATAGTTTGTTTTCGATTCCTATCTCGGAGCCTTCGTAAACTTCTATAATTCTTCGGTATAAAGAGAAGCTTTTTAGATCCATTTTTACTGTTTTACCAGCCTCAGGAATATAGATTGCTCCAAAGTTATCAGAGTTCCAATTTACTTTACCATTATTAGGGAATATATTAGAGTCTTTTACGCCTTTAGGGGTTACATTACGTTGTATACTTGCTACGTTAGGATGGTTTTTAAACCTAGTAGCGGCATCTTCTGTCATTCCTGCAGCACTAAACTGAGTATTGTTATAACCAAACTCGCCTAGTTTTATTTTATAGCGATTATATATGCTTTGTGAGTTAAAGTTATTTCCTTTAGTGGTTCCTGAGTATGAGAATTGTAATTGTGCTCGATCAGGTAATTGAGTTCGTTTACCATTAATATGTACATATCCATCTACTACGGCTAATGAATCCCCAGGGACACCTACACAACGTTTTACATAATTTGATTTTTTGTCTATAGGTTTGTAGTAGTGTTTACCAGATTGATCTCTAAAATAACGTACGGTATCTACTGGCCAGCTAAATACTACAATATCATTACGTTTTACTTTTTGGAAACCAGGTAGCCTAAAATATGGGTACTGTGGTTTTTCTAAGTAGGATTTTACACCTAGTTTTGGGATAGTATCATGTACCATAGGAAACGATACCGCGGTCATAGGGGTACGTGCACCATAATGAAATTTACTTACGAATAGGAAGTCTCCTACTAGTAATGTTCTTTCTAGTGATCCTGTTGGTATGGTGTAAGGTTGCATAAAATAGGTGTGTACTATAGTGGCTGCAACGATTGCAAATAGTATAGAGCTTACCCATTCTCCTGTCGCTGTTTTGGGTTTTAGACTCCGATCTTCTATGTGCGTTACTTCTAGCATGTAGTTTATATAGTAGATATATAACCCTAGGGTAACCACAACAAGAATGGTATCTGTAGTTGTATTCTTGCCAAAACTTCTAATGGTTTCTACCCAGATAACAGGTAGCATGATTACATTAATTACTGGTATACATAGTAAGATCACCCACCACCATGGGCGATTTATAATTTTCATTAAAACTACGGCATTGTATACAGGTATAATAGCTTCCCATGCTTTTCTACCTGCTTTTTTGTATAATTTCCATGTTCCTAAAAAGTGAATTACTTGTAGTACTAGGAAAAAAATAAGCCATTCTGTTAGTGTCATTTTTTTATATATTTGTTTTAATATAAGTAGTTGTTACTTATAAAGTGTTACACTTTTTATAGTCCTAAAACATCTTTCATTTCATAGACTCCTGTTTTGTCTTTTAACCATTCTGCGGCTACAACAGCCCCTAATGCAAATCCATTACGATTATGGGCAGTATGTGTAATCTCTATATCATCGACCTCTGATGAGTATGTAACAGTGTGTGTTCCTGGGATTTTTTCGATTCTTTTAGCGGTGATTGCAATTGTGTGTTGGTCCCCATGATCCAGTTGCCATGTGTTTTTATTGGTATGTTCAATAACCCCTTCTGCAAGAGTTATAGCAGTACCACTAGGAGCATCTAATTTTTCGGTATGATGAATTTCTTCCATACTCACGTCATAACCCTCTAGTGGGCTCATCATTTTTGCTAGTTTTTTATTTAGCTCAAAAAATAAATTGACACCTAAGCTATAGTTAGAAGCATAAATAAAACCTCCATTTTTTTCTTTACATAGATTGATCATAGCATCATAGTGATCTAGCCAACCGGTGGTTCCTGATACAACAGGTATATTAGCATTAAAACAGTTTGTAATATTATCTACAGCAGCAGAGGGAATACTAAAATCTATGGCTACATCCGCATCTCCTAGAGTATATGTTGTTGTGTCTTTGTCTACCTTTAGTACTATGGTGTGACCTCTTTCTATTGCAATTTTTTCTATGGTTTTACCCATTTTACCATATCCTAGTAGTGCAATTTTCATATTTTGATAGTATTATAGTTTACTAGTTTTAAAAAACGTATTTTTTTAAAAGCTATAGTTGAGCGACATTACATAATTAGGCTTATAGTCAAACTCATTAATGTTTAGTTTTGGTTTAAAAGAGAGGTCATCAGTAATATTGTATTGCATTAAATGTGCTGTTACATTAGCATCTACAATATTTAAAAGATACATCCCTACAGTAAGTAATAAAGATAATTCTTTCTCACGGCGATATCGATCTTGTAATGATATTAATTGTTCATTACTTATTCTGGGAGTAGTGCCAGAGCCATAAAATTCATCGTCAGTAAAACCTGCTAATCGTCTTTTATATGCATCTCTTAGGCGGTTATAATTGTCATTATTACTGGTATAGAAGTAAATACCGGTTCCTAGTGCTGCATATACGATAGGGATTTTCCAATACTTTTTAGTATATGCTTGTCCGAGTCCAGGGATTATGGCAGAGTAAAACGCTGCCCGAGCAGGAGCCAAGGGCTCATAAGGTCGGATCTTGCTTTTTTTCTCCTTTTTTTTCTCCTTTTTTTTCTTTTTTACGGCGACCTTCTCTGTAGTTACTTTTAATTCTTCATTTTCCTGAGAAAAAGTACTCTGAATTGAAAGTATCACAAAAAAAGTAATATAAAAGAATCTAGTCTTCACTATTTATAAGTTTCTTTAAACGTTTAAAATCTTCTTCTGATGAAAATGGTATGATCAATTTACCACTTCCTTTGTTGGAGACTTTTATATCAATTTTTGCGCCAAAGTAATCAGAAAACTCTTTAATTCCTTTAGAAATATGTCTTGGTAATATCGTTGTTGCTCCAGTTTCTTTGGATGGTGTTTCTGATGGGTTGTTTAATGAGCGTACTAATTTTTCTGTATCTCTAACAGATAATGATTTTCCTATAATGGATTCATAGATATCGAGTTGTTTTTGTTGATCTTCGATATTGATTAAGGCTCTACCGTGTCCCATAGATATAAAACCATCTCGTATCCCTGTTTGTACAATAGGGTCTAGTTTTAATAATCTGAGGTAATTAGCTATGGTAGATCTTTTTTTACCTACTCGGTCACTTAATTGCTCTTGGGTAAGGTTAATCTCATCAATTAGGCGCTGATATGATAATGAGATTTCTATGGGATCTAAATCTTGTCGTTGGATATTTTCTACCAGTGCCATTGTTAATGACTCATGGTCATCAGCTATACGTATATAGGCGGGTATTGTTTTTAATCCAACTAGTTTAGAGGCTCTATAACGACGCTCACCACTTACGAGTTGATAATTATTAAAATCTAATTTACGAACTGTGATGGGTTGTATAACGCCAATTTCTTTTATTGAAGTTGCAAGCTCTCGTAATGTTTCGTCATTAAAACTAGTACGAGGTTGGAATGGGTTAACATCAATACTGTCTAGTTCTAATTCTATAATATTACCAACTACTTTATCTGCATTTTTATCTTCTACAGATTTTATATCATTTTCAGGATCTTTTAATAAGGCTGATAATCCTCTTCCTAGTGCTTGTTTTTTTACTGCCTTCGCCATGAATCTTTACGTGTTTTTCTTAATAATTTCTTGTGCCAAACTTAAATAATTACTAGCACCTTTACTAGAGGCATCATAATTAATTATGCTCTCACCATAACTAGGTGCTTCACTTAAGCGAATGTTTCTTTGTATAATTGTTTTAAAGACCATTTCATTAAAGTGTTTCTGAACTTCTTCTACGACTTGATTTGATAATCGTAATCTAGAGTCATACATAGTAAGTAGTAATCCTTCTATATCTAAACTTTGATTATGTATTTTTTGAACACTTTTTACGGTATTTAGCAGTTTACCTAATCCTTCTAATGCAAAATACTCACACTGGATAGGGATAATAACCGAATCCGAAGCTGTTAACGCATTTAGGGTTAATAACCCAAGCGATGGAGCACAGTCTATAAGAATATAATCATAGTGTGATTTGATCTCTTCGAGCGCTTTTTTTAACATATACTCTCGTTGTTCTTTATCAACAAGTTCGATTTCTATGGCTACCAAATCAATATGTGCCGGAATAATATGCACATTTGGAGCGCTAGTTTCTAAAACAGTGTCTTCTGGTTTTACGGTATGTTCTAGAATCTGGTAGGTACCTTTTTCGATTGTTTCTACATCTAATCCCAATCCCGATGTGGCATTGGCTTGTGGATCGGCGTCGATCAATAGTACTTTCTTTTCTAAAACTCCTAAAGAAGCTGCTAAATTAACAGAGGTCGTAGTTTTACCTACTCCTCCTTTTTGATTGGCAATTGCTATTATTTTACCCATATGGGGAGATTTGGATTTATTAGCGATAAAAATACAATTAATTATATATTATAAAAACGAAAAATGTTAACAGTTGTCAATAAAAAAAGGCTACCCTTATTGTGGGTAGCCTAATGTGCTTTTATTATTGTTAATAACTACTTGTTTTTTTTGGCTCTGATCATTGCTTCTAACTGATCCCACATTGCTTCTGGGATTTGTTCTAGAAGGTTAAACTGTCCGGCACCTTTTAACCACTCACCACCATCTAGTGTTACTACTTCTCCATTAACATAGGCAGAAAAATCAGAAACTAGATAGGCTGCTAGGTTAGCAAGCTCTTGATGATCACCTACACGTGCTAGAGGAACTTGTTTTGCCATATCTATCTTATCTTTTAAATCTCCTGGGAGTAAACGATCCCATGCTCCTTTAGTAGGGAAAGGCCCTGGTGCAATGGCATTAAAGCGCATTCCGTATTTTGCCCACTCTACAGCTAAGGATCTGGTCATTGCTAAAACACCAGCTTTTGCCGTAGCACTAGGAACAACATATGCAGATCCTGTCCATGCATAGGTAGTGACAATATTAAGAACTACAGTGTTTTTATAATTCGTATCGATCCAATGTTTACCAAAGGCAAGTGTACAGTTTTTAGTTCCTTTAAGCACAATATCAATAACGGTATCAAAAGCACGATGTGATAATCGCTCGGTAGGGGATATAAAGTTTCCTGCAGCATTATTAAGAAGTACGTCTACAGATCCAAAGGCTTCTAGAACCTGATCTCTCATAGCAGTTACCTGCTCATATTCTCTTACATCACATTGTACGGGTAAACATGTACCTCCGGTTTCTGCTTCTAATTCTTTTGCGGTGTTTTGTAATTTCTCTAAGTTACGAGAGGTAATCGCTACATTAGCGCCCAACTCTAGAAAATAACGAGTCATGGATTTTCCTAGTCCACTGCCCCCACCAGTTACCACAATGTTTTTTCCTTTTAGCGCTCCATCACGAAGCATTTTATCTGTATAGTTCATAGTATGAGTCGTTTTTTTGCTAAAGTATTAAAAAAACCTATGCGCGCATAGGTTTTTTAGAATTAACTCACTCGTTATCGTTACTCTGTCGGTTACTTCTGTTGATAAGTAATTTACTGTATTGATTAACTAAGGTATTAATTTGTTCTACAAGGCTATTAAGAGCATCTGTAGCATGTAGTGTGGCATGAGAACTGATATGTGCGATTAGAGTTTTGTAATGAGTAGCAGCTTCTTTTCTAAGACTGGTAACACTGGTTTCGCTAGCTTTTGATAGTTCTGTATTACGATCAAGGTAGGTGGTGTTAAAGTTCTTATTGGCAGTATCTAATTCTAATGCCCAATTAGTGAGATGTAATGTTTGTATCGCATTATTTAGATTGGTATCTGTAGTCCAGTCATTAATTAAATTACGGGTTGTGGTGGTCTGTGCCTGATAGTTCTGGGTATAGATCTGAGAACCGTATTTAGACATGTTATCTAATAAAAGGTTGGCAGCTTCTTTTATCTCAGGGGCATAGTGATAGGCATATCCTTCGATAACTTTTTTGATACCTATAGTAGCAAAATCTCTATGCTGGTCTAACTCCTTTAGATAATCAGAGGTGTCGCTCCCTAATTGTTTTTTAAAAACGGTATCTAGTTCTTCTTTGTGATTTTCTATTGGTGTTAATTGATCTCTGATCAATTCTACTACAGCACGTTCATTTTTACTAATACTAATAATATCGGTGATGAATTGGATGTACTCATCATTACGTAGTTTGGAAATATCTATTGTTTCTATCATTTATGAATGAATTATGGATTACTATATGATACATATATCTACAAGCCATTTTTTTATGATACATAAAAAAGGAATGGAGATACAGTTTTTTATTAGTTAATGTGCTACGTTTCGATATTGTTACCTTTTTTTTAAGAAAAAATTATTTTTTTTAGTTGTTACATGTTTTTAGTAAGCTCTGGATCTCTAATTCTTCTGATAAGTCGTTTTTACTTATTTTAATCAATTATTGCTTCCGATGAGTATTTTTTAGTCAATTTAACCAATCGGAATTTCCGGTTGCTAGTTTTTAGTCAGTTTAACCAATCGGGAGTTCCCGACGCGCTGTTTTTACTCAGGGCAGCCAATCGGGAGTTCCCGATGAGCTGTTTTTGGTCAGTTCTACGAATCGGGAGTTCCCGACGCGCTGTTTTTAGGCAGTTCAGCCAATCGGGAACCCCCGATGAGTACTTTTTAGGCAGTTTAGCGTGTCAGGAACTGTATTTTTATCTTCTTATACATTAAACGGGCAATTTCTAACGTCTAATGGGCCATTTATCAGAAACCTCTGACAAGCTATTTTTGCTAAGGGTAGTGTATCATAGTCATACGAGGATGCTATAGTAGCGTATCCCTACAATAAGTACTTTATCGAAAAAGAAGCATAGCAGTTGTTTCTTCTATTTCCCTTTACTACTTTAGTCCGATATAATATACATTGCCAATCGTTACTTTTGTTCCTACCCCATAAGTAATTTGGCAATTAGAGAACGGTATAGATAAAGTTGTTACCACTTTATACTAATACATTATTTTTTTATATGATAGCTTATAAGGAGTATACGATCTTAGACATCCATACTATTATCTGCAGTGTAGCGTTACCTATGNACCTAGAGGGGGAATCATTATGGTAACGATTGATCTAGAAAAAAGTACGGATCTATTAGAGTGGATGATAAGCCCTACCCAGACTAAGAGTGGTAAAGTAATTTTTAACCGACACGATGGTATGGGATCATTACTTACTATAGAGTTTAGAGATGCCTATTGTGGTCGACTGGGAGGTCAGTACAATTCAGTAAGTAGTAAGCAGGTACGTATAAAATTAAAAATTTCTGCTCAGAGCATCCTATTTAATGGAGTGACACATACTAATAACTGGCCAACCAAAAGTGCATAATTATGAGTTATACGTGTAATGAAACCCTAGAGGAGTTAGATGGTGTTCTTAGCGAGGCACTGAATAGAGCAGCCCGATATAGCAATAGCAGTGGTTCTGGTAGTGCAGCCCAGTTAGCACATGCATTCGAACGAGAGATAGATGCCACCCGCACTCAGCTATCAGAAGCTTTATATAAGGTAGATCTGGCAATGCATGGCTATGATGATAGTGTCTCCCGAAGTGCCTATGAGATGGCAATGGGGGCTATAGATGATCCCAATACCCTATCTGATGAGGAGCTACGCAATCGCTATATCGAGGAGCATAGCAATGGTTATCGTATCTATGATAGGGATAGTCAATCGTGGGTATTATTTTCTAAAAGATCAGAAATTTCTATTACTATAGAGCGTAGTATGGAGAGCGATAATGAGCCTGCGATACATGTCTCTGCCTATGATCCCGAGTATGGCAAACGCCTGTTTTATATCGATCACGAGATTACTAAGCAAGATCTGATGCTGTTAGATAACCTCCGCTGGGGTTCCTTAGAGGAGGATTGGCGAGAGATGCAGTACCAGAGTCCTTTTCTGGGGATTGTAAAATCGGGATCAGGTATGGTAGGTAAGAGTGCTGGTACACTTAATGCCTATTTTATGACCCAGCATTACAATCACTCGTTTTTAAATATGCAAGGACTACCGGGGATACAATGGAAAAGCCTAGATGGCGGATGGCATAGCTACCAAGAGATCTTAGAAGCAAAAAATGGTTTTGTACGCCAAAGCCTTAAAACCAGCCACCACTGGGCAAAAGTAAGAGGGGATAAGGCAAAACCGTTTTCTCCAAAAATTGGGAAAATTTGCTTTGGGATTTCTGTAGCGATTTCTGGATATAATATAATTGATGCTTTGGATAGAAATGATTCTAATAAATGGGGAGTAGTTGGAAAAAACGCACTAGATATTACGATGGGAGTTATAGCCTTTGTCCCAGGGTTTGGCTGGGCAATCTCTGGCACTTATTTTTTGATGAGTATGGGAGGGGTATTTGGCGACTGGGGTCAGCCTAGTGGGTATACCCCTAATGAGTTGGATAGAAAGATTACAGAAGATTGGGCGAGAGCCCATAAAAAGTATTATAGTTCAGAATTTGATGTTTTATATAGTAAACCTATGGATCAGATGCGTCTAGAGATGCTACAAGAGAGCAGGGAGTTTGCCAGAGATAATACTTATGTAACGCCTAGAGTGATTTATAAACAAAATACATTTTAATCTATGAGTAACTGGTTAGATAGAGTACGCGCTCCTAAATATCTACGGTATTTTTTTTATATCGCTTATAGTTGGTATCGACCCTATAAAAGTGATCGATCTGATGCACATTTTAATTCGATTGTTTTTTTAGCTACAATTCATATTTTAGTTCTTTTATCGATTATATCTATTTTTTTTAGGACATATTTTTTAGAAAGATTAGATAAAAGCACAGCAATAGGATTGGTAGTTATAGTTATTGGGGTTATTCATTATATACTTTTTTTTAAAAATAAAAAGTGGAAATCTTATATCGAGGAGTTTAGTCATTTAAAGAAAAAAGATCGAAGAAGAGGCACTCTTTATTTATTGACTTATTTATTTATAATAATTCTATTTTTTATTTTTTCTTGTTGGATGATTATGCAAACTTCTCCTCATTATAAATAGATAGAAAGATTACAGAAGATTTTGAACGATTTAAAGAAACACATTTTAATCTATGAGTAACTGGTTAGAAGAGGTACGTCCACCTAAATATCTACGGTATTTTTTTTATATCGCTTATAGTTGGTATCGACCCTATAAAAGTGAACGTTCAGAAGCACATTATACATCAATTATAATTTTGGGGGTATCAAAAGGATTATTGTTATTAATTTTTCTCAATATTTTTTACACAAATCAGTTATATGGGAATGCTAATGAAAATGGGGTAATATTCCTTATTTGTTTTGTAATTTTTTTATTTTTTTACTTTTTTTTTCTTTATAAGAAAAAATGGAAAAGTCATATTGATGAATTTAATCATTTAAATAGAAAAGATAGAAGGAGAGGAACTCTTTATTTATTTCTTTATTTCTTTATTATTCTTTTGATCTTATTGCCATTAAGTTTTTATTTTGTAATAAAAAACTCACCACATTATACTTAGACTATATTAAAATATATAAAATGACATAAGAATGTAACGATTGGGCGAGAGCCCATAAAAAGTATTATAGTTCAGAATTTGATGTTTTATATAGTAAACCTATGGATCAGATGCGTCTAGAGATGCTACAAGAGAGCAGGGAGTTTGCTAGAGATAATACTTATGTAACGCCTAGAGTGATTTATAAACAAAATACATTTTAATCTATGAGTAACTGGTTAGATAGAGCACGTCCACCAAAATATCTGCGGTGTTTTTTTTATATTGTATACTCTTTTTATAGATCGTATAAAAGTGAACGTAAAGAAGCTCCAGTGACTGCTATTTTATTTTTAGCTTTTTGTCATATGTTCTTTTTTTTAGGAGTATTTATCTTTTTATATTCTTTTTATATAAACACACTAAATTTAAATGATATACAGACTGAATATAAATTGGATTCATATTTGAAATTAACATTTTTATGTGGTTTTACTTTAAATTGTATTTTTTTCTATTATGGTTTTTATTCTAATCGAAAATGGGAGTCGTATATTATAGAGTTTAGTCATCTAAAGAAAAAAGATAGAAGAAAAAAAGCTATTCATTTATTTATTTATTTACTTATTATGATGCTTTTTTTTATTTCTTCTGGTTGGATGATCATGCAAACCTCCCCTTATTATAAATAGATAGAAAGATTACAGAAGATTTTGAACGATTTAAAGAAATACATTTTAATCTATGAGTAACTGGTTAGATAGAGTACGTCCACCTAAATACTTACGGTATTTTTTTTATATCGTACACTCTTTTTATAGATCGTATAAAAGCGAACGTAAAGAAGCCCCAGTAACAACAATTTTATTTTTAGCTTTTTTTCATATGATAGGTTTGTTCTCTTTCATATTTATTTTTTTTAGTAATTATTTTTTTGAAAAAATTGATGGAAATATAGGCGCGTTTATCATTGTATTTATAATTGGTTTGAGTCATTACATTTTATTTTATAAAAAAGAAAAATGGAAGTTTTATTTAATAGAGTTTGAACATTTAAAGAAGAAAGATAGAAGAAAAGGAGCTGTTTATTTATTCATCATAATAATATTACTGATTTTTTCTGGTTGGATAATTATGCAAACGTCTCCTTATTATAAGTAGATAGAAAGATTACAGAAGATTTTGAACGATTTAAAGAAATACATTTTAATCTATGAGTAACTGGTTAGATAGAGTACGCGCTCCTAAATATCTACGGTATTTTTTTTATATCGCTTATAGTTGGTATCGACCCTATAAAAGTGATCGATCTGATGCACATTTTAATTCGATTGTTTTTTTAGCTACTTTTCATGGCTTGTTATTTCTAATGTTAACTTATTTTTTTAAGGACTTTTTTTTTCCGTATGTTAGTTTAAATGATAATCTTGAATCATACTATAAAAGAGACCCTTATGATGAACCAATTTTATATGGCTCAATATTGTTTACTGGAGCTTTATTTTATTTTATTTTTTTGTACCAAAAAAAATGGATAAGTTATGTAGACGAGTTTAGTCATTTAAAGAAAAAAGATCGAAGAAGAGGTACTTTTTATTTATTTGTTTATTTAGTTATATGTCTCTTTTTAGCTTTTTCTCCAATAATTTTGGATGAATTGTTTGGGATACAACTTACAGAAAAAAGTGCTTAACCTGTGATGTTAGAGGATATGGTAGAGTGTTAAATTTAGATCAAAGTATTAATTAAGAAGAGTGTATGATTACGTCTAGAGATGTTACAAGAGAGTAGGGAGTTTGCCAGAGATAATACTTATGTAACGCCTAGAGTGATTTATAACCTAATACCTCCTCGATGAAGAGGTATTAGATTAAATATTTAATGTACGGGGTTTAATAGGGATAGTTTTATTTAGCTTTTAGATCTAAAATATATTGTATTTCAGGATCTTTTTCTTGTTTTAGGTAATTGATATATTGAGATAGAGGGATGATACGATCAGGTAAAACTCCATGATTTGTATCAGAGATATCATCAAAATATAGCTCAGCAATAGGGATTCGTACTTTTAGTTTTGTTTTTGGGAGTTTATAGTTTAGAAAATATCCTGCAAATGTAGTGTTTTCATTTCCTCCGGTCTCTAATCCAATCACAGTTCCTCGTTTATATTTTTTGAATAACTTAGCAAAATATACCGCGGCAGAAAAAGTTTGTCCTCCAGTAATGACATAGACCTCTCCTTTAAAGTTGTCTTTATCCGGAGGAAAGTTTTCTAATACGCCTTCTTTTAAACGATCATTTCCGATATATATATTCTCATTTAAATTAAAACGCTGGTATAAGAAATTTTCAAATTCTTCAATTTCATTTTCCCCAGCAGGATTGCCATAATCATTCATTAAATTTTCTGAATTAACTTTTATAGAGCTGACTCGGTAATTAAAAATGTTTTTAAAATTTTGATCAACAATAAAAGAAAATAACAAGGCAGCAATATTAGGGTCACCCCCTGTATTATTTCTAATATCTATTATCACAGTTTGATACCCCTCTATATTTATTGTTTTAAAGAATTTACTATATGATTTGTATGCAGAAGCTTCATTACTATCAAAACTGTTAACAGTCAGTACTCCTGTTTTTTTAGAAGGATAGTAACGACCATGTATGTTCTCTGCAATTTCTAATTGATTTACAGGATGTATTGCAAGCCTATTTCTTCTATAATTTTCATAATAATCTATTGCAGGGATCTGTATTGTTTTTTTTAATCCGGTAATATCATCAATATATTCTATTGAGAATATAGTTGTTTTTGTATGCATAAAATAAGAATATAGAAAAGGGAAGTTAAGGGATACTTGCTCTTCTGTATGTGAGTTAATATACCCATCTCCATGGACATGTTCATTAATTTTTTTTAGAATACTTTTTATAGAAGTACCTTGTATACTACTGATTTGATTACCAAAAGGAATCACTCCGTTTTTATAATTAACAAACATTTTTCCTTCTCTGACCAGTACAGGAAAAGGGAAAAATGAAAACTTCATAATACTATTGTCTATAAATTCTTCTGGAAAATCATACTGTAGATGACCATCTCCAAATCGGTTTAATGCTTGTAGAAATTTTGGATAAGAAGGTTCTTTTTTTAAACGATTAAGAGCTATTCTTTGTTTCTTTTGCTGCTCTTCTTTTGATACATATTTATATGGGTTAGGGTGTTGTGCTTCTATAGTTTTATTTAGAACCTGTAAATCACTAAAATAATCGTCATATGTTAGTTCATTAATTTCTAATTCTTGAGAAAAACTAAACTGAATAAGTAATAAAGTACCGAAGAGTATCTTTGTTTTCATAAACTTGATTTAAAATGATTTTTAGAGCTTTTTTAGCTCAGGTTTTTGAATATTTTGATTGATAATATGAGTGTTTTAAAGGGTAAGAGCTACTAACAGTACTACCTGTTTTAATTTTATTAATTAAATATAGAGTCTAGAGGTATGTAAGATTAGAGTGCCTTTATAATTAGTCATAAGTAGTGGTTTTGGGTTAAAATGATTACCTATATCTTTTAACAACATTTTAATCATGAATTACCCTATTTATCAATGTGATTTTTTTGTTAATTATTAGTAAAACAAAAAGTGTGATTTATACTAGTGTTATTGGTTTTTTTAAAGACATTAAATTAAAAACGAATTTCTAACTTATTCTAATTGATAGTTACCTAATTATAGCTTTAGAAGCCTTTATTTATTTAAGTTATAGTAAAATTTGTATCTAGGTATGGGCATTTAATTTGTGTATTTTCACTAGTAAATATAAGGTTGTAATCGATTGTTTTTTGACCATTACCCAGTTAGGGATAGGGCACATTAAAATAATAATTAGTTTACTTTTTTTAAACATCATAAGATTTTTAAAAGAGGTTATTTGCACGCTGAAATTAAGGAGAAACCTGATCCGTAAATTAATTTTATAAATGAGAGCAGATATAAACATGTTTTCGAAAACCCCAAATACAATGAAAAATTTATTTTTAAAAACAACCATCAAGATTCTTTTGTGTTCTATCGTATTTCTATCCTGTACAAGGGATATGGATCTTGTTACAGAAGATTTTACTACAACTAAAGGATTACAAAAAAGTACTCAAAGGTATACTGCAGAAATTCCTATTGGAGGAAATAGTTGGGTAATAAGTGATGTTAAAAACAATGTTATTTTTGATCATGGATTACACAACTGGATAGCGCTAGAGGATGTTATACGAACTTATTTTCATGTAAATAACACCGGAAATGTGAAGCTAGGATTAACGATTAAAGTACCTTCTGGTGTTTCTAAAATCAGAGTATCTTTGGCTGGGCAGTCTAAAGAAATAGTAGTCTCTAATACAGGATACCAGAACATAGATGTAGGCACTTTTAGTATAACAAAAAAAGGGTACAATTACGTAGATATACAAGGGATAGAAAAAACCGGAGTATATATAGGAGATGTCAATACTATTTTGCTAGATAGTGATACGATACAAGATATTTTCTTTGTAAAAGATGATTTTCATTTTGGTAGAAGAGGACCTTCTGTACATTTAGGATATGATTTACCAAAAAATAAGGAGTTTAAAATTTTTCATTCCGAGGTTACAGTACCTTCTGGCAATGATATTGTAGGATCTTATTATATGGTTAATGGTTTTAAAGAAGGCTATTTTGGGATGCAGGTAAATTCTAAAAATGAACGTAGAATTTTGTTTTCTGTTTGGAGTCCTTATACAACAGATGATCCTAATAGTATTCCTGAAGATTACAAAATCAAACTACTCGAAAAAGGAGAAGGTGTTGTTACAGGAAAGTTTGGTAATGAAGGCTCTGGAGGAAAAAGCTATAAAGTTTTTAATTGGAAAACAGAAGTAACGTATAAGTTTCGCTTAGAAGGAAAGCCAAATAGTATAAATAATACAACGGATTATACTGCAAAATTCTTTGATCCAGAAACAAGAGTTTGGTATCTTATAGCTTCTTTTAGAAGACCTTATACGACTACATATCTTCAGAATTTTTATTCTTTTTTAGAAAACTTTGATACTAGTACTGGGAATATATCCAGAAAAGTAAGTCTCTCTAATCAATGGGTACAAGATACTAATGATCAATGGCACAGGATTAACAAAGCAAAGTTTACAGCTGATGCTACTGCTAGAGAAAAATCACGATTAGATTACAGAGGAGGAACTATAGGGAATGCTTTCTTTTTAGAAAACTGCGGTTTTTTTGATGATAACGTTTCTTTAGATCAATACTTTAGTGTACAGTAAAAAAAGAAGATATAATTTAGGTATTTAATAGATATCAATAAAAAATAACTAACTTTTTTACGAATCAGGTTCTTTAATTCTATAGAAGAGACTGAAGTATAAGATTGCTTGTACTTTAGTCTCTTCTTTTTAAAAAATTATTGATCTAAATAATACCAATAGATACATTCTACTCGAATGTAGAGATTAAGATTTCTAAGATTGTAATAGCGGCATCACTTATTTTTGTTCCAGGGCCAAATACAGCTACTGCTCCTGCTTCAAAAAGAAAATCATAATCATCTGGTGGAATTACTCCTCCTACAATAACCATAATATCTTCTCTTCCATATTTTTTTAATTCAGTTACAATTTGGGGAACCAATGTTTTATGTCCTCCTGCTAGAGAAGATACCCCTACAATATGTACGTCATTTTCTACGGCTTGTTTTGCAGCTTCAATTGGGGTTTGGAATAGTGGTCCGATATCTACATCAAAACCTACATCTGCATAACTGGTAGCAACTACTTTTGCTCCACGATCATGACCATCTTGTCCCATTTTAGCAATCATTATTCTAGGTCTTCGCCCTTCTAATTCGGCATATTGATTTGCTAATTCTCTGGCTTTATTAAACGATGCATCGTCTTTTATTTCTTTGGCATACACTCCTGTAAATGATTTTATTTCAGCTTTATATCTTCCGAATTTTTTTTCTAGAGCATCACTAATTTCTCCTAATGTAGCTCTCAATCTTGCAGCTTCTACAGCTAGTGCAAGTAGATTTTGTTGATCATCTGTTGCTGCGATGGTTAAGTTTTGTAATGCTTTTTGTACAGCTTGCTCATCTCTAGAGGCTTTTACTTTGATTAACCCTTCTATTTGCTGGGTTCTTACGGCTTGATTATCTACTTTTAGGGTATTGATAGCCTCTTCTTCTTCTAGTTTATATTTATTAACCCCTATAATTACATCTTGTTCGCTATCAATTCTTGCTTGCTTGCGAGCAGCGGCTTCTTCTATTCGCATTTTTGGGATTCCTGCTTCAATTGCTTTTGTCATTCCCCCAAGTTTTTCAACTTCCTCTATTAATTCCCAAGCTTTTTTAGCAATATCATTAGTTAATGATTCTACGTAGTAGCTTCCTGCCCATGGGTCTACAGTACGAGTTATCTGTGTTTCTTCTTGCAGGTATATTTGTGTATTTCTGGCAATTCTTGCAGAAAAATCAGTAGGCAATGCAATGGCTTCATCTAGGGCATTAGTATGTAAGCTTTGCGTGCCTCCAAAGGCAGCTGCACTAGCTTCAATACAGGTACGTGCGACATTGTTAAAAGGATCCTGAGCAGTGAGACTCCATCCACTAGTCTGACAATGCGTACGTAGCATTAAAGATTTCGGATTTTTAGGGTTGAACTGTTGGATGAGTTTTGCCCATAACATACGAGCAGCACGCATTTTGGCAATTTCCATAAAATGATTCATACCGATTGCCCAGAAAAAAGAAAGACGTGGGGCAAAGGCATCAACATCCATACCTGTCTCGATTCCTTTTCTAATATACTCGAGTCCATCAGCTAGTGTATATGCTAGTTCTATATCACAGGTTGCTCCGGCTTCTTGCATATGATATCCTGAGATACTGATAGGATTAAACTTAGGCATATTCTTAGAGCAATACTTAAAAATATCTCCTATAATACGCATCGATGGAGTAGGGGGATATACGTATGTATTACGTACCATAAACTCCTTTAAAATATCATTTTGTATTGTACCCGATAGTAGGTTCTTGTCTACACCTTGTTCTTCGGCAGCAACAATATAAAACGCCATGATGGGTAGAACTGCTCCATTCATCGTCATAGAAACAGACATCTTATCTAATGGAATTTGATCAAACAAAACCTTCATATCCTCTACTGTATCGATTGCTACTCCTGCCATTCCTACATCACCAAATACACGTTCGTGATCGCTATCATACCCACGGTGTGTAGCGAGGTCAAATGCTACAGATAATCCTTTCTGTCCTGCAGCAAGGTTTCTACGATAAAAAGCATTACTTTCTTCTGCAGTCGAAAATCCTGCATATTGCCGTATGGTCCATGGTCTACGAACGTACATTGTAGAGTAAGGACCCCGCAAATAAGGAGGGATTCCTGCAGAAAAATTGAGATGTGTTACCTCTGTAGTATCTTCTTTAGTATATGAAGACTTAATAGAAACACCTTCTGAGGAGGTAAATGTTGAGGTTTTTACGGTTCTATTGGGTGTCTTTTTTTTTGGTAATTGTATGTGTTGTATGTTTTTTCTATTCATTACTCAAAGCCTCATATATACCAATAAAATAAAATTATTTAGTGTTATTTAATTGGTAGTATTAAAATGATACATTAATAAAGCCATAAAATTAAGGTTTTATTAATGATTATTATCAAAAAAAATAGATTGAGGTCTAAGTTTATTAGTGAATATGATAAAAAAAGGCTCATTAAGTGAGATTTTAATACGTTGTATTTTATGCCTCGATACCAAAAATATTTTTCAGATGGATGCTTCGGGCTTGCTTAGAGGTAGTTTACTTAAAAGCTTTTTCAATAACCATCAAAATAGAGTAGTAGATATCAAAAGCGATAAAATTCTTGACTTCTATAGTCGAGAATTCTTTATCAATAAGGTAGTACACTTTTTGAGAAATTAACGAGGTGCTTACATTTCCATCGTTTTCTAGGGTTGTAATGATTTCTTTAAAGTCATTACTATTACTCGTGTTTTTTAAACATTGAATAAACCCACCTCGATAGTTAAAGATTAGGATTTCTTTTTCATTTTTTTTAGAAGTAGTGGAGGATGTTTTTTTTGTTACCTCTTGGCTCTCATACTCACTTAGCTTAATCCAGAGTGATTTTTTAGTATCTGCATTTTTTTTAAACTCGCGTGCTAATTGTATAGAATTAATAGAAGGGAATTTTCTGAGATCTAATGATAAACTGGCAACTTCTGCTAAGAAAGTTCGATAAGTTTTTATAGAGTCGTTACTAAATTTATAGTAATCAAATAAATCTTTTTCAAAAGAGTTATATGCTTTTTTTATAATACCTGTGTCATCGACTCTTAAGCAGTTGTCAATAGATTGTGAGTAAATAGTATTTACGCAGATTAATAAATAGAGTAATATGGTTCTAGATCCAATCTTAAGGGGCATTGATTTAGATTTAGTAATGTTAATAAATGAACTTAATTGTGTTATATCTGCGTGAAGTTAACAATAAGTTGGTAAATATTAACGTTTTATTAGGCTTTTTTTCTCGATTTCTTCACTTAATCGTTGTTTTATAATGGGTTGGAGTAGTGTTTTTCTTACGTTTTTCTCAATAAATACAGGTTTCTGAAGTTCGGGAATATGTTCTTCGGGGTTTTGGTATTTATTAGTTCCTGTTAGTATAATTTCTTCATCATCGAATAATTCTTGTTCTTTTTTGGAGCTTTCTTTTATTTTTTTCTGAATGATACCTGATTTTAGTTGTTGTAAAAACCCACCACCTTCTTCGATATTTTTAAATAATAGAAGTGCTTTTTCTGCCATCTGAGCTGTTAAACTTTCGATATAATAAGATCCAGAAGCAGGGTTAGATACTAGATCAAAGTAGCTTTCATTTTTTAATATTAATAGTTGATTAAGGGATATTCTGGCTCCAAAATCATTTTCGAGATGATAGATATCATCATAGGGTAGGTTTTGTATAGTATCGGCACCACCTAATATTGCACTCATACACTCTGTGGTAGTACGTAGCATATTTACATTATAATCCAGAATAGTTTTATTTCTATGTGATGGAGACGTTATAATATGACATTCTGGGAGTGTATTGTAGGCTTCGGTTAATGTACTCCATACGATTCTAAGAGCTCTTAATTTTGCAATTTCAAAAAAGTAGTTACCCCCAATTGCGATACTAAATACTATTGGTGTTTTGGTAAAAGGGGAACTTGTTTTATTGTTAAAATGATTTAGGTATTCATTAGCATGGGCTAATCCATATGCTAACTGTTGTACCATGGTAGCACCTGCGTTTTGATATAATCCCATATCAATATGGATGTAACTATTAAGATGAGTTTTTGTAACAATCTCATCTAGTAGTGTATGATCTTCTTTTAGATTGTGATACCAATTTCCGGTACTTGCCAGATTGCCAATGATATCTGTTAGGATATAAATCGTCAGTCCCTTCTCTTTAGCGATGTCGCTTAGTTTTTGAATATAAGTGGGTGAAATAAAATTGGTCTGTATAAAAATATCAATTTTTGTAGTACTGTTTTGTAGTACTATTCTTGGATCAATAGCTTCTTTAGAGATTACAAAATGTAGACTTTCAGCGCCTTTTTTTATAGCTTCTGATGCTTTTTGATGCCCTATGATTGGGTCATCAACTAGTATTTTTACAGCATTTTTCCATGAAGAAGGATGAGATACTGGATTATCTATATTTATTAGATCTTCTTGATGATAGAAAGGCTTGATATCAATGCCTTCTAAAGATTTATAAATTAAAGCTTCATTATAATCAGCTCCTTTAAGATCAAATTGAATTTTTTGTTTCCATTGTTTTGCAGAAACTTCTTCAAAACTTTCAAATAGCGGTTTAGTCATCATTTTCGTTTTTAGGGATACTGTCTTCATATTCGATGATGTATATTTCTTCATCATCTCGTTTCATAAAATATTCTTCTCGAGCAAATTTTTCTAGTTCACTACTATCTTTTAAAACTTTAATATTTTTTTGATCTTTTATAATTTCTTTCACATAATATTCTTTATTATCTTTTAATTCTTGGATTTCTTGATCCAATTCTCTATGAATTAACCAAGAATTCGTATCCAGAAACAGCATCCAGATTATAAATAGAAAAATAATAAGAACATATTTATTTAAAAATATGGCAAACACAGGTATTAATGCCGGTGTATTTTTTAGTTTCTGAAAATAGTGCTTTAGCTTCAATCTATTAGAAAATATAGTGATGTAAAGGTACAAAAGTTAATCTAAGCGTTCTTTAATAATTGTACGTACAATATCAATAGCGACATTATTATAGTTATTGTTAGGTATAATAAGATCAGCAAATTCTTTGGTTGGGTCTATGAATTGTTGGTGCATCGGTTTTAATGTATTTTGATATCGATCTATAACCTCATCAATATCCCTACCGCGCTCAGAAATATCTCTTTTTAATCTTCGTATTAGTCGTTCATCACTATCGGTTTGTACATATATTTTGATATCAAACATATCTCTAATTAGAGGATTGGTAAGGATCAAAATTCCTTCTACAATAATAACTTTGCTAGGTGTTGTTGGGATGGTCTGGTGAGTACGGTTATGATCTACAAACGAGTATACAGGTTGTTCTATAGTTTCTCCTTTTCTTAGCGCGATTAGATGTGTTCCTAGTAAGTCAAAATCTATAGATTGTGGGTGATCAAAGTTTATTTTTACTCTTTCTTCATAAGTAAGATGGCTGGTATCTTTATAGTAGGAGTCTTGTGAAATGACACATACTTCATCTTCTGGCAATTCGTTTACAATTTGATTAACAACGGTGGTTTTACCACAACCTGTTCCTCCGGCTATTCCTATAATGAGCATTTTCTGTTTTTTTTTGGCAAATTTAAAGATTGTTTTTGAGTTTTAAAGAGAATGTGGTTTTTGAGTTTTGGAGTAATTGAAGATAAAAGTTTTAGAATTATAAAACAGTAAAATATTAAAACAATATTTTAAAAGAATAATTTTGGGAACAAAAACGCCTATTAGATCAAAAGAACTTTTTGTTTCATTATTAAGATGGGTAATGGTTAGTATCAATATTAAAAATTAAATTGATTATAATTATCAAATTAAATATTTATTACATTACTTTATCTTAGTATAAGATGAGAATATTTTTTTTTGAGCATATCCTATTAAATTATAAATAAATGTCTATCTGATTATTGTAAAATATGAGTCAAAATTATAAAGATCATATAGAAGAGATAATGAAATTTGTATATCATTATGATCTAAGCGTTGCTTGGTGTAAAGCAGTGAGTATTGATGTACTAACTACTAAGTGGCTCAATGAAGAGGAACAAGAAGGGATGAATAGTTACATAAATATGCCAGATGCAATAGAAACTCATATACGACTTAGAGATTGTTTTTTAAAGAAATTAAAGTATTGTACACCAGAGACTACGCCTTATTATGATCTCTTAGATGGTTATTGGGAACTTGCAGAACATAAAGCGCATGAAATAGTACTTCATCAAATGATTTCAAAATCTATAAAAGAAATTAAAGAAAGACAGCATTATAATCGTAATGAAATTAGCTGTTTGTTATCCAGGTTAAATATAAAAACACTTGATGGTCTTTATGCAAAAGATCCCTTGATAAAAAAACAAGTTAATGATTTTTTTAAATCAGAAACAGTATCATATGATTATAATGGAAAGAGCATTATAAATTTTGAAGATTATAGCTATCTTCAAAAACTATTTTTAGGACAATTATTTGATATAAAACACACTCGTTTTTTTATTAATAATACTCCAGAAGGACTTGATGATGTAGCTCCAGTTTCTGCGATAATAGGAGTAGATCGTAATATAATATGTATGATCTGGCTCGATGATTAAATTTTATATCAGTGATGATCTAAATTGATTATAAAAACATAAGTTTTACGAAGGTTCAAAAATAACTCCAGAAGAAGAATTTTTATTAGCACCAGTAACGGATCTTAGACAATTTGTTTCATTTCTAGCTCGTAATACTCCCATAAATGCAAAAATAAGCGCTTCTTTAAAATCTATAAGATCTTCTGAGGGCACTATAACAGTAGCGTAGCCCTCTAGTTTTTGTTGTAGTATCTCAATAAGAAATTTATTTTTTGCTCCTCCACCAGTTACTAATAGAGAAGCATTTTTTATTGTAGTTTTTTTAATAGTATTAGTAATCTGATCTGCAATATGGTGTACTACTGTATGTAACAGGTTTTCTACAGAGTCTTGAGTAGTGTCTATGATAGGAATCATGGTTTTTATAAACCATTCATATCCTAAAGATTTAGGGTAGGGTAGAGTATAGTATGCTAAACCATTTAGGGTGTTTAATAGTGCAGTATTTAATGTGCCTGTTCTGGCGATTTCTCCACCTTTGTCATATATTTTTCCTATGGTATTGCAGATATAATTAAGAGCCATATTTGCAGGAGAAATATCATAGGCTATCCTTTTTCCATTGGTAACAAAAGAAATATTACTAATCCCTCCGAGATTAAGGCAAAAATTATAATGACTAAATAATAATTGATCTCCTATAGGTACAAGAGGAGCACCTTGCCCTCCTAGAGCTACATCATTAGTTCTAAAATCGCAAATCACTTTTTGACTACAGGTATTAGCTAAATGTTGCCCAGATCCTATTTGATAGGTAAGCCCAATCTCTGGTTGATGAAAAACAGTATGACCATGACTAGCGATAAAATCTACTTGTAAATGATGTGTAGTGATGAATTTTTTTACCTGAACACCTAACCAGCTTCCGTATTGATTATGAAAGGCTAATAAAGCTGTAGGGGTCATAGTAATTGTACTTTGTAACTTCTCTTTAAAAGAAGCTTTATAATCAATACTATCTTTATTAAGAATAGCATATGTCCAGAGGTTATTTTTCTTTTCGAAATAACAACAGGCAATGTCTAAACCGTCTAATGAGGTTCCTGACATTAAGCCGATTACGGTGTATTGGTTTTTTATAGGTATCATATAGGAAGTTGTATAGGCGATATGCCAATAGCTTGATGTACTCCAAGAAAGTGAGTAGCAGCTACTTGTTGAAAAGTATCAAAACTTTGATACGAAAGTACTATGTTTTTAATATGTTTAGTTGGTAATATTTGTAATACATAGGGATTGCCAAATAGATATAGCATTACATTTTTTGTTTTACTTAATTCAGTAATCATTTGTAATAGCTCTGGTACAATACCAAATTTATGCATTGGTTTTATAGAAGGAGGAAATAGGGCAATAAGGATATTAGTACTAGAAAAATCTGTAGAAATATCTGTAGTAATTTTATTAAAACGTCTAAACTTTTCAATTTCTTTAAAAAATATACAATCCTTTGTATTTCCAATAGCTATAGCTTCAAAATCCTCGGTAATAAATTTTTGAAAACTTTCTTTATCTATTTGGTAATGTGTTAGCGATGTTTTAGCGATATCAAGATTTATGGAGGCTGTTTTTTCAAAACTTAAAGTATGGTCAGAAGTAGTTTCTTTGGATGTATTTTCTTTTAATTTTTGTATCCTGCTAACGCTTTCTTCAATTTGTTGATCAGTTGCATTTTTCTCTATAGTACGAATTCCTTCTTCTACATGTTCTGCAAAACAGAGGATATCATTACCAGCATCAAATGCTTTCCATTCTAGTATTCCTTTTTCGGGATATAGTTTAGAAACACTATGCATATTAAGGGCATCTGATATAACGACACCTTTAAATCCTAATTCTTTTCGTAGTATTCCTTGGATAATTTCTTTTGATAAAGTAGCAGAAATACTTTTTCCTTTTGATAAAGAAGGAACTGCCAGATGCCCTATTAATATACTATCGATTCCTGAAGCGATTGCTTTTATAAATGGATATAGCTCTTGATCATATAGCTCTTGTTTAGATTTAGTGATTATAGGAAGTCCCAAATGCGAATCCACTTCTGTATCGCCATGCCCAGGAAAATGCTTAAAACAACCTAATATTCCTGATGCTTTTAACCCATTATAAAATGCAAGAGACTGATCAGTAACTTGTTTTTTATGCTCTCCAAAAGAACGATATCCAATTACAGGGTTATTAGGATTGGTATTTATATCTGCTACAGGAGCCAGATTAAGATGAATCCCTATATTTTTTAAATCATATCCTATTTGTTTCCCTACATTATAGATTAGTTCTGTATGCTTACTAGGGATTGCACCCAGAGTAATAGCATAAGGATATTGTGGAGTATTCTCTGCTCGCATTGCCAAGCCCCATTCTGCATCAATACTTATTAATAGAGGAGTAGAAGATAGACTTTGATAGTGTGTAATGAGTTCGGCAAGTCGTTTAGAACTATCTTCATTTCTAATAACTTTTTTCTTTCCTTCAAAATTAGTAGCCGCACTAGCTCTACTATGAAAAAAAGTAAGACCTCCTACTTTATAATCTAATATTAATTTTTCAATTGCTTTTACTTCCTGATCTGTATCATTTATAAATGCTGCAGGACAGAAAAGCTGACCTATTTTTTCGATTTTTGATAGTTTAGGCATATGCATTGTTTGAGTGGGGCTTTCCATTATTTAATTTCTATCTTTTTTTCCATAATTTTCAGGATATTGAATATATCGAGATAGTATCAATACAGGAATTACAGCAATAACTACCCATATAAAAAAACCGGTATATCCAATAATTTGCTGAATAAAACCGCTAACCATACCTGGTAACATCATCCCTAGTGCCATAAACCCTGTTGCAATAGCATAATGAGAAGTTTTAGAAACTCCCTCTGCGATATAGATTAAAAACATCAAAAAGGCAGCGAATCCAAACCCATATCCAAATTGTTCTATAACGACGACTATAGTAGCAAATACAATAGAAGAAGGTTGCCAGAACGCTAATAAAACATACAATACATTAGGGAGATTTAGTGCTAGAATCATAGGGAGCATCCATTTTTTTAATCCATGCATAGAAATGACAATACCTCCTAAAATACCTCCAATAGTTAACGCAATAACTCCAAAAGTACCATATATAGTACCAACCTCTGTAGTGGATAGCGCTAATCCACCATCTTTTATATGATCTAATAAAAAGGGGGATGCCATTTTTACTAATTGGGATTCTCCTAATCGATATACAAGGATAAAAGCGAGGGCAATACCGATTTGTTTCTTTTGAAAAAATGTTTTAAAAACACTTAAGAAATCTATTTTTTCTACTTTAGAAGCAGTATCCTTTTCTTCTATTTTTGGAGTGGTAAAGAGATTTAGCAGCGTTAATATAATCATAAAAGTTGCCGTAATAATCATGGTATATGACCACGCTGTTTGATGATTGCCATATTGGTTTTCTAAAAAACCAGCGAGTACTACAATTAACCCTTGTCCTGTTATCATTGCTAGACGATAAAATGTGCTTCGTACACCTAAGAAAAAAGATTGTTTTTTTTCTGAAAGACTAATTAAATAAAATCCATCAGATGCAATATCATTGGTAGCTGATGCAAAGGCAGCAATCCAAAAAAATGAAAGACTCAAAACAAAGAAATTAGTAGTGGGAATTGTTAAACCTACTACTAAAAATGCTATTGCGATAATCAATTGCATTCCCAGAAACCAACGACGCTTGGTACTTTTAATATCTACAAAAGGACTCCATAAGGGTTTTACTACCCAGGGTAAGTAAAGCCAGCTAGTATATAATCCAATAGCGGCATTACTAATTCCTAATTTTTTATACATTATTACAGAAACAGTACTAATAATGATATAAGGTAATCCTTCGGTAAAATATAAAGAAGGAACCCAAGCCCAAGCATTTTTGTCTTTATTTGATGCTGTCATGAATTGTTTTTATAGTAAGTAAGATACTCACAAATTATTAGTATTACTGAGTTTTTATATTTTATCAATATAATCAAGTTCAAGTTTATCCGGATCTATTTCGGGTATAGATTTTTTATAAAAAAAGTCAATAATCTGATTTTCAAGGTATGAATTGATTTTGTCGATTTCTTTTTCTTCAATCATAATAAAAACATTCATAGCTTCTATTTTTTTAAATTCTGTAATGAATTTATCTGGTTTTTTAACAGCATCCATGCCGTTATATCGTTCAATTATTTTCTTCATCCAACGATGACTAACTAATTTTATTTGACTGTCATGGAGTTCTTTTTGTAAGAAGCCTATTTTTTGGACATTATTTTTATCTTCTTTTTGAGTTCGATCTAGTATTCTTTTGGCTTTTGTATATTGCCTTTCGAATTTAAAATCGAGACGTCGCATGTCTTGTTTTAGGTTTTGGATAACTTCATAGACAGCATTATCATATAGTATTAAGAACTTCTCATAAGCATACAAGGCATCAAGAAATATGATGGCACGTTTTCGGTATAATCTTGGTATAGGCTGCTCTTTTACTTTTTTAAATAAAGTATTGAGTACAGTCTGTTTTTCTTTAGGAATATTTATAAACCAAGAATTATTTTTTAATGTTCTTAATTGTGTAGTGATCTCTACTCTTGTACCTTTATAGGTATTGGATTTATAACTAAATCGATATCTATTAGGACTAGCGCTTTCTCTTTGTTGAGCATAACTCTGATATATGATTAGGAATACAAGAATGGATGTTAAAAATTTCATATATCGAGCTTGTTTAATAACAGCTTTTTTTAGAGTTATACTATAATAAAGTAATCATAACGTAATATATGCTTCTATTGTTATATAACAAAAAGAGGAGTCTTATATAATTTTTCATTTAGATCATGTTATATAATTTTTTAAGGAATACCAGATATAATATTACACCGTATAGCTCCATATTTAATATAAAACTTAGTACTAAAAGGTAAAGAACAGAACTTAACAGAAATGTTTCAGAATTTTAAAAAAGTTAATCTGTAGCTTTGTATTATCAATTAAACCTTTCAATGTACCTAAAAACGGACAAGTAGATTTTAGAAAACGTAGAGGTTTAGTTGATGTAACATCATATAGTTCAATTAAACCATGTTTCCCTCAATGAAACTTCTCCATACTGCAGATTGGCATTTAGGACATCGCTTGCACGAGCACTCCCAATATAAAGAACAATTACTATTTTTAGAATGGTTGACTACCCAGATTGATCTACATAAAATAGATATTCTATTAATTTCTGGAGATATCTATGATACAGGAGTACCCTCTACCCAAAGTCAAAAAATGTATTATGATTTTCTAATCAATTTACAACAGACTAACTGTAGTCATGTCGTAATTACAGGAGGAAACCATGATGCACCTGGTACTATCAATGCTCCTAAAGCATTATTACAAGCTTTATCGGTGCATGTAGTGGGTAAAGCTACAGAAAATATTGAAGATGAGGTTTTAGAGCTTACCGTAGGAGAAGAACAAATTATTATTGCAGCTGTTCCTTATCTACGAGATCAGGATATCAGACGTGCAGTAGCAGGAGAAACCTTTGATCAAGTTACGGATCGTTATAAAGCAGCTTTGGTAAATCATTATGCAGCAGCAGCTACTTATTGCAAAACATTAGCAAAAGAAAATACTCCGATTATAGCCATGGGACACTTATTTGCGATTGGGGGATCGACATCAGATAGTGAGCAAAATATCTATGTAGGTACCCTAGGGCATATTGGAGCAGAAGATTTTCCTAAAACCTTTGATTATGTAGCGCTAGGACATTTACATCGCCCTCAGATTGTAGGAGATTATACCCATATTCGGTATTCGGGATCTCCCAATATTCTTAGTTTTAGTGAAATCGGATACGATAAGAAAGTTATTGTACTAGAGACTCAAAACAATATAATTAAAGATATAGAAGAGGTAACTGTACCTACATTTAGAAAAATACTGAGAGTAAAAGGTACTATAGAAGAATGTATCGCTAAACTACAAGAAATTAATACGAGTGCCGATATCCTAACCACATGGGTAGAGGTAGTATTAGATAAGAATTTAGGTATTCGGGCAGATCATTCAGAAATAACTAAGGCTGTAGAACATAGTAATTTTAAGGTGTTAAAAATAACTGTGAAAGACCAACGTACAATAAAAGGATTAGAACAGCTCATTGATTATTCGCAATCTGTAAAGGAATTATCTCCTATAGAAGTATTTAAAAAGAAATGCGAAGAAGAGGAAGTAGATCTAAAAGAGCATCCAGATCTTTTGGATGCATTTCAGGAAATTGTACAAATCGTTAAAGAACAATAAGTATAGCTTATGAAGATTCTAAAAATTGAGTTACAAAATATCAACTCATTACAATCCAGCACTCCAATTATCATTGATTTTGAAGAGGCGACCTTTCAGGATGTAGGCTTATATGCTATCACAGGACCTACGGGAGCAGGTAAAACCACTATCTTGGATGCGATTACCATTGCATTGTATCAAGAAGTACCTCGATTTAATAAATCTAATAGTAAAGCAGGTTTAATAGATGTAGTAAGCTATGGAGCAACAGGTGCATTCTCTAGAGTTACATTTTCTAATAAAGGAGTTCGATATGAAGCCCAGTGGAACATACGATTAGTAGGTAAAAGTGGTAAGAAACTAAATAGACCAGATGAAACAGTTCGATTAAAAAATCTCAGTTCCGAGAAAATAATAGCAGAAAAGAAAACAGAATTTAAAATAGCAATAGAAAAAATAACTCAGCTAACCTATAAGCAGTTTTTAAGGTCTGTGATGTTAGCACAAGGAGAATTTGCAGCCTTTCTTTCGGCAAGTGCCAAAGAAAAAGGAACATTATTAGAGCAAATTACAGGAGAAGAAATCTATAAAAAAATAGGAGAGGCTATAGGAGCTAAAAAAGCAGAAGAAACTAAAAATCTAGATAGTATAAAATCTAAAATCAATACCGAAGATTTATTATCGGATCTCCAACGTACCGAATTATTAAAAGAACAAAATAACTTATCCGCTGAGATATTAGCAATTACACCAAAGTTAGAGCAATTAAACAAAATAGAACAATGGTATGTTAATCAAGAAGTATTACAGAAAGAAAAAGAAATTCTAAAACAGAAAATAGAAGCATTACAAAAAGAAAAAGATGCACAAAGGTCAACGATTCAGTTACTAGAAACTCATCAAAAAGCAAAACCATTTAAAGAGCAAGTAGATGAATTAAAACGGACAGAAACCACTTTAGAAGAAAAAAGACAACACTATCAAAAGCTTAAAAATGAATACCATACTCTCTCTAAACAGTTTGATGCAGTAAAAGAAAAAGATAGTCAACATAAAGAAAACGTACTCAAAACAGAGCGTAAACGAGATCTTTGGCTACCTAAATTAGATGAGGTAACCAAATTAGATGCGAATATTAAAAGTATAGCAACCAATAGAGACACCCTTTTAAAAACAAAGCAGCAGGGTGAAAAAGCATTAAAAACTCTTAAAAAATCAATAGCAGATCATCAGATTGATTATACACGCATAGAAAAAAATAGCAAGGAAATAGAATCTTATCTGGCAGCACATAAAAAAAACCTGCTTCTAGAAACAAAAATTACGAATTGGAGTACACAACTCACTCTTAGAAAAGGAAAAAAAGAGGAACTACAGAAATATACAGAGGACATTCTAAAAAAACAGAATGAATTAGAACAGACAGAAGTAATACTACAACAAAAAAAAGCGCAGTTTAGTGAGCAAACTAGAGTTATTGATGACTACAAAAAAGCACTTCAGAATGTAGAAGAAAAATTAGCAACTAATGAACTAGTAACAATATTAGCTAAACAAGAAAAGCTTAAAAACCAAAAAGAAGCGATTACTAATGCACATCGAATTGCCAAACTGTATAAAATAGATGTCAAAAAACAAAAAGAGTCAGAACAAAAAATAGCGACATTACAGACCAATAAAAAAAGAGATATTACTGATCTTAATCTATCTACATCAAAATATATACAAGCACAGCAAGCAGTAGCAGATGCAGAAAAAATACTAGATCTAGAGCATACTCTAAAGTCCTTTGAAGAAGAACGAAAAAAACTGGTCTCAGAAGAACCTTGCCCTTTATGTGGGAGTATAGAACATCCCTATATACATACGTATAAAACATTAGAACTATCCAAAAGTCAAAAAATACTAGTAGATAGAAAAGAGATACTCTCACAACTTCAGGAAAAAAATCAGGAGCTAAAGATCAAAATTGCCAAAACAGAGGTATCATTAAATGATACACTATCACAGCAAGAAGACATACGTACTACTTTAGACACACATCACACTAATTTTATAGCCCTACAGACTACAACAACGATTGAAGATTTAGAGCCTATAGAGGCTTCTTTAGCAATGATAAATACTCAGCTAAAAACCATTACAGATACTATTACAGAGATACAAAATTTACAACAACAAAAAGAATCAAAATCTAAAGTACTCAACTCAGAAAAAGATAGCATAGCAGTACTACAACAAGAAATTGCAACATTAGAAGAAAAACTAAAGAACAGTAAGCAAGAATTGCAAAATAAGCATGCGGATCAAGAAAAAATCACAGAAGCAATCTCTAGTATAGAAATCAACTTACAACAAGAATTGGCAATACACCAATTGCAATTACCGACGATAGAAAACGGAACTCATTTTATTACAGATTTAGAGACTAAGGTAGCTACTTATAAAGAAAAAGAAAAACAATTAGACAGTCATAAGAATACCATATCTCAATTAATCTTAATCATAAAAACAACATCAAATCAGCTAGAAGAGAAAACAAAAGAATATAGTCAACAACAAGATACAATTGCTCAATTAGAAGCCCAGTTACAAGAGTATCAGACTAATCGAAATACAATATTACCAATAGATATTACTACCGAGCATAAAAGAATTATACTTAATACAGCTATAGAAAAAGCAAAAACTGAGGCAGAAAAATCAGCTACTGCTTTTCAGGAATTGCAACAGAGATTAACGGCATTACATAAAGAATATGAAGTTGTTAAAAGAGAAGGAAAAGTAATAAAAATAAAAGTATCTACCGATACAGAAACCTTACAAAAAGCTATTGAATTAACACTTTTTTCTTCTCGAGAACATATAGAAAAAGCATTGTTAATAGAAGCAGATGAAACGAAATACAAAGCTATCCTTAGAACCATAGAGGACAAGGATTTAGAATTAAATACCCAAAAAGAACGACTCAATACATCGATAGCTAAACAAGAAAAGGAAAAAGACTTTGAGATATCTCTAAAGCAAACGATAGCAGAAAAAAAATCAGTAGTACAAATCAAAGATGAGTTGCTAACCAAAATAGGAAGTATAAAAGAGCGATTATTAGTAGATAATCAAATAAAAGAACGTAATACTACAGTTGTAGCAGAGATAACAAAACAAGAACGGATTGTACAAAAATGGGTTCAACTTCTACATCTAATAGGAGGATCTAAAGACGCTTTTAATACCTATGTACAACGTCTTACACTACAAAATCTCATTCATTTAGCGAATATCCATTTGTATAAGTTAAATAAACGATATTCGCTACAAATGCAAGAAACCTATAAATCAGGAGAAGAACTAAACTTTATGTTAGTCGATCATTATCAAGCAGATGAAACTAGATTGGTGGATACCTCTAGCGGAGGGGAGAAGTTTTTAATTAGTCTGTCTCTAGCATTAGGACTATCAGATCTCGCAAGTCATAATGTATCTATTGGTTCCCTATTTATTGATGAAGGATTCGGAACATTAGATACTACCACCTTAGAAAGTGTCATAGCTACTTTAGAAACCTTGCAGGCACAAGGAAAAATGATTGGGATTATCTCACATGTAGAAAATTTAAAAGAACGCATCTCTACTCAAATTCAGATACACAAAAAAAACAATGGAGTCAGTAAAGTGGTTATAGTATAGACAATATACTTTCTACAGGAGATATATCCCCGAGTTTATTTAAACAAGAGTTCTATATAAATATATAGAATCATAAAAACCACCAAATCGATTGGTTTTTAGAAATAATCTTTAGAAAACAATCTATTTTTGATATACATTAAAAATCTAAAAATGAATAGATTAATACGTATCTCTTATATCTAACTCAGGTTTTAACATAAAATAACAACAGTATTATTTTTATTTAGAATAAATCTTAATAGTTTTGCGCGGAATACATTTATTGGATAGATAACAGATAAATGGAATAACAAGTACTGATCACCGATACTAGTATTGGGATTATTTTTTTTGTACAAAAATAAAAGTATAAAGAGATTAATAACTGATCAGAGCCATTTTTATAAAAAAATTGAAAATGTTTACAGTCATTATATTCAGTGTTTTTTTAGCTGTATTTTTTTTATATAACACATCAAAAAACAAAGTATCAGTAGCGACTACCAAATTAGAAAATTGGTTTCAGGACAATTATGCGATAACCCAAATTAGTGGCGTTGTTTTTTTGGTAGTAAGTTTACTAATTTCTATTGCTTACTATGGTCTAGGATCAGGAATCTTTATTTGGTTTGTTACCCTAATGGTTATTTTAGGGCTTGTAATTATATTATATCCACTACACTTTATTACTATAAAAACGACACTCCCTTTTCTTATTCTAGTATTAATCTTAGAAATCATCTTTATATAATCATGCCAGCAAATCCTAAATTTTTAACCAAATCACCGTGGCAGCAATTTGCTAAAATTTCAGCAGGCATTTTAGGAGGCTATGCTATTAGTGCATTATTACATATGTGTATGTCCTTATGGCTACCAAACCCAAAAGAAGTATTGGTAACGACCATATTTACACTCTTTATAGTTTGGTGTGGATTATTAATTGTCCCCTTTTTATTTAAAAATGGATGGAAAGCATGGGGCATTTATATCTTAATTATTATAGTACTCTTAGGAATTTACTATTTAGGTAATCAAAATAATCCTTTTGTATAATGAGTAAAAGAAATTACAACGTATTTTTTAATACCCATACCGTTAGTGGCATTATCATCAGTTTTGCGCTATACGTTATATTTTTTGCAGGAGCATTTGCATTATTTAAAGATGAGATTAGAATATGGGAAGAAGGAGAACCAATAGATTATATAGAAAGAGAGCATATAGACTATGATACTATTCTAAAAAAACTAGATCATAAATATGAATTAATAGGTAGAGATTTACAAATTAATTTTGGAGAAAAAAGTAATAAGATAAGTGTTTACATGGGCGGGAGTAAAGACTCCTTAGCATCCGAAAAAGCAAAACAATACCATTACTTCTCTGTAGATATCAATTCAGTTGATACCACTACATATCCAGAACATTACAGTTTAGGCGAATTTTTATATCGACTACACTTTTTCGCACAATTTCCTACAATTGGGATCTACCTTGCTGGTTTTGTAGCCTTCTTTTTCTTATTTGCTATTGTTACCGGAGTTATTGTACATTGGAAAAAAATCATTCCTAACTTTTATACATTTAATCCCAGAGCTGTTTTAAAACGAGTATGGGCAGATGCACATACAGCTCTTGGGATTATAGGACTCCCTTTTCAGTTTATTTTTGCCGTAACAGGAGCCTATTTTTGTTTAACTATTCTTGTATTGCTTCCTGCCAATGCTTTATATAACAATGATCAAGCTAAACTAATGGCGGACTTACGACCAGAACGACAGACTGATGAATGGATAGCGAAAGCAGATACAAAAGTTCCTAGTTTTAATGATTTTGCAAAAAATGCGGTAACTCGTTGGGATGACTGCCATTTAACTATGGGATTTATTAAAAACTACGGAGGCACTAATATGAAATACGTTTTACTTAGTGAAGTAGAAGATAGCAAACGTTTTATAGGAACAAGTCGTACGGTTTTAGATGCTTTTTCAGGAACAATTAAAGAAGAAAAAAGCCCAAATGAATTAGCATATACAGAAGATGTACAACGTGTATTGAGTCGTCTTCATTTTGCAGATTTTGGAGGTGTTCCTACAAAAATCGTCTACTTTATACTAGCATTTATAACCTGCTTTGTTATTATTACAGGGGTTTTAATTTGGATCGAAACTCGTAATAAAAAAAGTATGTCCATTAGCCAAAGACTATATACAGCCAAGGTAGGACATATATATATGGCAATTTGTTTGTCTATGCTACCAGTAACAGCATTATCATTTTTATTTGTAAAATTATCTAATGGTTATTTTGTAGATAAGCAGACTGCGATCTATTATTTCTATTTTAGTACATGGCTGGTAGCGATTATTTTTTTCCGATTTAAAAGAGACAATTACTTAACAAATAAGTATAGCTTATTATTAGGAGCTATTTTTGGTTTTTTGATTCCTATTGCTAATGGAATAGTATCTAGCAATTGGATATGGAATACCTATGTACAGCATCAATACGATATCTTGCTAGTCGATGTTCTATGGATTATAATTGCCACACTTTCTCTTATTTTTTATAAAAAAATACAACCACAAGTAAAAACACAAAGCTCTTATACCAAAAATCCAATAGATTATAAAAATTTAGCAGCCTTACAAGCAGAAGAAGCTAAAAAGATAGCAGAAACAATTAATACCTCATCAAAGACAGAAACTAACCATCAAAATTATATACCCATGAGAACAAAAATTATTATGTTATGGATGTTTATCATCCTAGGATTTATATTTCATCATATTTATGGACTAGCCACAGTATTTTTTAAAGAATCAGTATTTATAGAAGGCTCAACAGGAGAAACACCATTCTGGGCACATCAATGGCGTATTTTAATGGAAGGACTAGCATTTTTATTTGCCATACTAACAGTACAATTATCTAGAATATGGTTTCGATGGGCATCATTTATCTGGGCGAGTATAGTAGCATTATTTAATATATACCATGTAATAGAAGCTATACTACATGAAGCGACTAATTACTCAGAAATCTTTATCTTACTATTAATGGCGATTGCAAGTGTCTTTTTGGTGATGAACCTAAACAAATGGAGAAAAGAAAATGCAACTATGAATTAAAATGATATATCTAAACATTGCTATAAGATGTCTGTTAACTTATAATCAAAAGTTTTAAAATATAATAGCATACTAACTTATCTATTTTCAATTTATTAGAAAATAATATTCAGAATAAAAATGCCTCAAAATCATTTAGAATTATGAGGCATTTTAAAATTATAGGAAGTATATAGAACTTTAATCTTCAAGTTTTAAAACAAATTTCTTTATTCTTTTACCTATTAAATTTGGATTATCTTCTTGAATAAAATGAACACCCATACCAATATTCACCGATTCTAAATTTGGCATATTTTCAATAACCCAATTACGTACTGGTTCGGGCATAAATGCGCCAAGTTCTACATAAAAAAATAATTTAGGAATTGAAGATTGCTGTAATTTCTATCGATAATTCTTTACACATGGTATTCTGTCAGGAGATATTAAAAACAAGATTTATTAAACTACATTATAAAAACTAAAATGATTTACCAATATATAGTTATAGTTTAATACAGATTTAGGTGCTTAACGTTAAAAAAAATGAATATAAAGCAACCTATTGAATAAAATTTATGTCTATGTAGATAAATAGATTTTAATAACTATCCAAAAAATGATTAAATCAAAATTCTGGAATCAGCTTATGCTATTTATAATTCCATTTTTAGCCATTGTAATGGTAATAAGATTCTGCTCTCTTCACTTAATTAAAAATGAAATTGACTCTTATCAAACCGATACATTTATATGTATTGGTGCAAATCTAATTTTAATCTTCTATTTTCTAATCAAGAAAAATGGATTTACCAAAATTGCTGAGATAAAAAGAATAAAACAAGAAAAATCATATCTTACCTCTAATATTTTCAGTAGTATTTTTGGTTTTGCTCGTACTTTTAATGGACGAAATACATCTACCATAATAAATATCGAACAAACTCTTGAATCTTAAAATAAAACTTACAATTGATATTTATAACCCTTCTTAATATTGCAATATTCCAAGGAATAATTTTAGGGGTGATTATTTTAAAATCCCCCATATTTAAAAGTAAAGCAAATAAGTACTTAGCTTATGCCATTTTTTCACTTTCAATTTTACTATTAAATTTAGTTTTTGAGTTAACTCAAATATATAATACGATCCCATTTTTATATTTTTTTGATACTATAGGTTTAGAGTTAGCTTTTCCTGTATTTATCCTATTGTTTATAACTCATCAAGTAAATCACCCAATACTACAATCCAAGAGAATTTTATGGTTATTTACTCCATTTTTGTTTACAGCAGTCATTAATATTTTTAGTAATCTTGATACCATTGCTCATGTCTATAAAATCCCGAATTTTATTCAACAAATCATTGAGGTACTCAAGCTTATACAAATCATAGTTTCACTACTATTTCTACCAAGCATATTAATTTATGCGTATACCTGTATTAAAGTATCGAATAATGTACAAGAAAAAAAATGGATTACTCATCTGTGGTTGCTTATTTTTATATTGCTAACATCTTTTGTCTTAACCATTATTGTTGCGTTATTTTTAGATATTGACATTACGCCAATTATGAGAACTCTTGCTTTACTAGCTACATTTTTAATCCATTGGATTGTGTATACAGGTATTTTTAAATTTAAACTAGCAAAAGATCAAGAAGAAATTAAAACCTTATTAAAAATAAATACTAACCTACCTGTTGCAGAAATTACAATACCTAAAGTATCTAGTGAAAAAAAAATAGAAACCTTTACTCAAGAAAATAGTTACTTTAAAAAGCTAGAAGACCTCTGCAAAAACCATCATATTTATAGAGATAGTACATTAGATAGAGATAAAGTAGCAGATATGTTAGGTATTAGTACTGGATATGTTTCGCAACTTGTAAATACAATTACAGGAAATAATTTTGCCACTTATATTAATCACTATCGTGTTAAAGCAGTAAAAGATATTATTTTAAATTCTGAGTTTGATAATTATAGTCTTTTGGCCATTGGATTAGAATGTGGTTTTTCTTCAAAATCAACGTTTCATAACGCTTTCAAAAAAATAACAGGCATTACACCAAATGCTTATCGAAAGCAACATTAATAGAAACATTATAAAGTCAAGTTGATTTTTCGCTGTAAGTGGAGGTATTAATTTAGTACAGTTGGCTAATCCCACCTCTGGATTACTTCTATTATCTATCATAATTGATAATTTTATCAATTATGATAGCAATGACACATTTACAACTTATAATATAAATCATCAGTAAAAATACTTATAAAATGGCATCACTTTAAAACTCGATAAGTGGTACACAATTCAATTATTCGAATTTAAGAATGGAAATGTTGTAGTATATTTTGTTAAAAAAAATAGAAACATCATATGATGACTTTAGAATACTAAAACACAATGGTGCTACAGCTAGTTATTGTTCTACCTTAATGATCGAAAAAAAATAAGGCTGTATTGTGCTCTCCAGTGCTCCTGATATTGATTCAGAAAAGATAGATGAATTAGGTACTTCCTTGTTTTGAAAATATAGCAAATAGATCTCTTTAGTAGTTAAATATATATATTCAGATACACTAGTAAAACGATGCATGACATAGATTTATAAAAAAAAGAAGGTCAAAAATGGCTAAATAAGTACGGATTTGTCCGAATTTAAGGTATTGAAACCTTAAATATGCTTAATTTCTATACGTTTGCCATCAAAATAAATTAAATATTAAAATGAAATTAAAACAATATCTAATTATTGCGATTAATCTTTTATGTAGTAGTAGTCTTCAGAGGCAGACTACAGAAAAATGTATTACAAAAAACGTATTATTAATTACTCTATTTAGTTTTAAATAAAAATGGAAGACATGAAAATATATAGTATCATTTTTTTACTTGTGGCTACTGTAAATCTTCAAGCCCAAAATCAAACCAATAGTTCTTCTTTCTTAGATAAAACTGATTTTAAAGTAGGGTATTATGGAAATGTATTATGGGATAATGGAATTAACCTTGGAGCTGAATACCTATGGAAAGAAAACATTAAAATTAAAGAGCGAAAAAGGGGACAAAAAATAATTACCCGACAACTTTTGTTTAACGGAAGTATAGGCTACTCCACTAACTTTTCAACACAAACAGATAATGGATTGTCTACTTATTACGGTATTATTTGGCGAAGAACAAACACCAAAGGAAAGCAACTCAGCTTAGAATTAAATCCACTAGGATATTATCGTTCATTTTTGCCCGAAACGTATGAGGTAAAAGGAGACCATGTATCCAAAGTTCGATTTCCTGGGAGAAGCTACTATGCACCTTCCATTGCAATTGGATTAGGAAAATTTCGTAAAGGAAAAAAACGATCGGGATGGTATTTAAACCTTCGCTGCTCTATACGAACACCTTATAATGCGGGGACATTACCCGTTTTTTCGTTAGAATACGGTTATCGATTTAATTTTAAAAGAAAAAAATAATGCAAAAAATGATTCTTAGTAAAGTAAAAATAGTAGTTCTCGCACTAATAATTTTTGGTGTTTTCTCTTGCTCTAAAGAGAATGATGATATAAATAATTTAAGTAAAACTATTTTTGTAAGACATAGGCAGGCTGATATGCCAGCATATATTCATGGCAATGCCTCCGAAAAAGTATTCCTAATCATACTACATGGTGGTCCTGGTGGAACTGGATTACAGTATAGAATGAACACCATCAAAAGTGAAATTGAAAAAAATAATGCCGTTGTTTACTTTGATCAACGAGGCTCTGGGAATTCTCAAGGAAGTTATTCTGAAGCAGATGTAAGTATTGATCTAATGGCAGAAGATGTATTAGCTCTAGCAAAGGTAATAAAGGCTAAATACGGTGATGACTCTCGGCTATTTTTAATGGGACATAGTTGGGGTGGTACTTTAGGCCCTGCTGTTTTGTTAAAAAATCAAAAAGATTTTGTAGGATGGATTGATGTTGATGGCGCTCATAATTCAAAAGGAATGTATAATGAATATAAAACTACTTTTAAGAAAATAGCAGATGAGCAAATCGCGTTACAAAACAATGTTAATTATTGGAAAAATACACTTAATTTAATACAAAACGTAAGTTCAACATATAATGAGAAAGACTTTTATAAATTAAATGGAGAAGCCCATAAAAGCGAAGAAAAACTGGTAGATGATAATGTAATTAACAAACCAAGATCTGATGGCGAAAATAGTTTAGGGCAATATAATTTTTTAACAACCTTATGGAATACCAATAAAATACAGTCTATTTTAGTTAAAAAAGGGCTTTTTGAGAAAGTGTCTTTTACCGATAGATTATCCGAGATTACAATACCATCTTTAGTGCTTTGGGGTAAATATGATATTATTGTTCCCACGATATATGCCCAAGAAGCTTATGATAATTTAGGAGCTAATGATAAAGAACTCTTTATTTTTGAGAAATCAGCACACAGCCCTATGAGTAATGAGCCTGATCTTTTTGCAGAAAAAGTAATTGAATTTATCAATCAGCGTAAGTAGTGAAGTAATAATCCTATTATCTAATATTACAGTTCTTGTATGTCATCCCTGTTAAATGAACCCTTAATTTTAATGATATTTTTTTCTAAGTCATAAATTGAGTGAGAGTGTCCAATACAGATGCTATACATTAATAAGGATAACAACTAAAGAAGAAATCAAAAAAAAGCTAATTTAGCTACATATATACAATTGTTGTAAACATAACCAAATGTCAATACTCAAAAAATTAAAACTTAAAAAAGATTTTAATAAAATTATAGATTGTGAGTTTGATGAATTCTTTGAAGATTTTAATAAAATTGTTGACAATCAGAAAAGTTTTATAAAATTTGAACCACTAGATTTTTTTTCTAACTCAAATAATCAATTAGTCGGTTATGTTAAAAAAGGAAAATTTAAAATTAGACGTAAAAAAGGGTTTAAGTTCTTTGATTTAAAACTAGATGTTACTATTGCTAAAGGGAGTTTTAAAAGTATAGGTAATAAAACTGAAGTGAAAGCAAAAGTATCCGCAATAGATTTTACCTTAATCCCTAGTTTAATTATTACATTTCTTTTTTTGACCTTTTTCTTTTTTTTAATATTAATTAGTGATATGAGTTTATTAAATAAATTACCTCCCTTACTTATAATTTTATTAATGTTTTCAATGGTATTTATTTTTCCTTTGATATCAATGAGAAAGGATGTCGAAAAATTACACGAAATACTTGATAAAGAACTATAAGCACGGTTTACAACATTATATATGAAATCAGAGCAAAGTTTAGTGTCAATTGGAAGGTCATTCCCTTTTGTGATGGCGCTAGATTTTTATAAATTGAATAAGAAATAAAAATCCGCAGATAAATCAATTGGTTTAGGTATACTTGCCTTGCTCCGATTCATATATTTGGCGTTAGCATTTATTAAAATGAAAAAGACAGCTCACATAATCATATTGACTATTTTGACCTTAATTAGTTGTAATGATAATAGACAAAAGGCAGAATATCAGAATAATAGACTAGAACTTGTTCCAGAACCTGATAAGAACATAAGAGAAAAATACGAGCAACAACAAAAACACAATTTACAAACTAACAGTAATATAAGAATTGACTGTAACCAGTTTTCAAAAGCGATGACCGAGTTGAAGAAGCTTTTAGAACAAGAAAATTACAGGGTTGAAATCAAAGAACAACAAAATGACCTTTGGTTTAGGAGTAAAAAGAATAATGAAAAATTTGAAGTTGATGAAACTATTTCCTTTCCCAAATCCCAGTATTTATCGATTTATGCAAAAAGAAAGAACAAATTAGAACAGATGCAAGACAATTGGTATCCGTCATTTTTTGTTACTGAAATCTGTTTTCAAGACGAATCAAGTGCAGCAGAAAACTACAGAAAAATTACACAAATAATAAACCGAAGTGACATTTTTAACGAAAAGAACTACGATTACATTATACAAAATGAAAATAGGTTAATCTATGTGAGTTGTAGAGCCAAAATATTTGAAGAATATGCTTTTTCATATCAAAATAAAATTGAAGAAATAATAAAGAAAAACAAACGCTAACCGGTACTTAACGAACGTTAAACTAAAATCTTAAATTGATCAATGAATATAATATTGAAACGAATAATTTACTTTCCGATCACAAAAATAATTTTAGGGATCGCAATATGTCTAGGAATACTAATCGGAGTCCAAAATCTGATTACAAAACCCTTAATATATTTCTTGATAGCCAATAAGGAAATTGGTGATACTATTATAAACTATAGTTCTGTTGTGATCTTACTATTAAGCTATTTTTATTTATTTAGAATTTATGAGAAAAGAAAAATTAAAGAACTATTTAAGACAAATTTAAAAACAGAATTATTAGGAGGCTTCTTTTTTGGATTTTTAGTTGTATCACTAGTTATATTAATTCTCTACTTGCTAGGTTATTACACTATTCATAGTATCGCTAACTTTTCTTATTTATTAGCCCCTCTTTCATTTTTAATAATAGCAGCTTTAATAGAAGAAGTGTTTTTCAGACTAATCATATATAGGATTTTAGAAAAATGGATAGGAACTTATATTGCTTTATTAATAATATCAATTCTTTTTACGATTCCACATTTATTGAATGATAATGTGACAATGTTATCGATTTTATTATTGTTAGCCTTTGGGTTTGCTCATAGTATAATGTACACCTATACAAAAAGATTATGGCTTCCTTTTGCCTTCCATTTAGGATGGAACTTTGCACAACCTTTTTATGGTTCCAATCTTTCCGGAACTGAAGAAGGACATATTATTAATTCGAGCTTTGATGGTCCTATTTTACTTATAGGAAGTGAATTTGGAATAGAAGATTCTATTTTATCAATAAGTTTTTTAATTTTAATATCTATTATTTTTCTTTACTTATCCATTAAAAAAGAGAAAATAGTTCATAGAAAAAATTGACGTTAGTCAGCATCTAAAAAAAATAAAACCGCACAACATTTTAAGTTGCAAGTAATATTTAAAAGAATGAAAAACGTTGTTTTTGGAATATTAATAATAATACACTTTGGTTGTAATGGACAGAGTCGTGAAGAGATTAAAAATAAACCTAGTGAATCCATAGTCAAAATTAATAATTCAAAAAAAAAGGAGTACATAAAAACTCTTAAGGAATTAAAATTAGATAATGATTCCTTAAAAAGTTATGGAGTAATAAAAAATATAATTAAAGAAGAGAAGTTAAACCTGAACAATAAAAAACTATCAATCGACTCCTTATCATCTCTTTTTAAAATTTCTTTAGTGAATAGGATACTACCCTTTTGGGAAGGAACTGAATGGTCATTTGAGGGGCATACATCAATACCAAGAAAAGGAAAAATTGCTTGCGGGTATTTTGTTTCAACAACACTAAAAGATCTAGGTGTAAACTTAAACAGATATAGATTAGCCCAACAAAGCCCTATTAACGAAGCACGTAGCCTAGCTTTAAATACCAAAGTAATTGAAATATTTGAAAATTCTAAAGAAGAAAATATCTCTAAAATTCAATCAACTTTTAAAGACGGAATCCATTTTATAGGCTTTGATGCTAGCCATGTCGGATATATTTTGAAAGAAAAAGGAGAATTGTATATGATCCATTCAAACTATATAGATTTTAAAGGAGTTGAAATTGAAAAAATCGAATCATCAGATGTTTTTGCTTCTTATGATAGATATTACTTAGCTGAACTTAGTACAAATGAAATGCTATTGAAAAGTTGGGTTAACGGAAACGAAATTAAAGTAATACATAAAAAATAAAATCTGGAGCTAACAATTTACTATAATTCATATACTCCCTTCGGGAAGCAAACGTACCGTACAATCGACGTTCTAAACCATTGAATCAAAACTATGTATAAATTAGTAAACTCTTAAAACCAATAACTGATGAGTATAAAAGTAACTCTTTATGTAGACGATAAAAAATTTCGTGTTTTAGATTTCTTTTTCGGCTTTTTTCAAAATTCAGATTATACCGGACGACCAAGTAATAAGTCAAATGTTTATCCATTTAAATTTACTATAGAAGCCAGTAAAGATGCTACTTTTTATGAATGGGCGATACATCCCGCTATGCAAAAACAACAAGCTAAAATTGTGTTTTCTCCAGTAAATGGAATCAGTAAAAGCACCACCATTGAATTACTAGACGTGCATTGTTTATATTGTAATTATCATTTTACAGCAACGGGCAGCCAACCATTTGTTGTAAATTTCGACTTATCCCCTGCAACAATCATCCGTAACGGCAAAGTAATGCTAAAAAGGTATTGGGCGGTGACAGATCCCGCAATGCTCAATATGCAGCCTACTGAACACCAGTCAGAAGATAATGAGCCTCGTATAATAGAACATTACATTACAGACCGCGAAGATATTGAATTAGGCGAGTATGCACGCGGGCAAGAAATATATTGTGTTCTCATATCTGAAAATATGGATAACGCAACCGTAGATGTTGACCTGTCAAAATTTGAAGTACCTCTTTTGTACCGTGGAGAACGGTTACAAGACAATATCATCAAAAAGTATACGATAAGCGCAGACGAAGAAAAAATCCCGTTACAAGTAATTTCAGAAGATCACGAAGATGAGCAGTAAATATAAAGATGAATACGGTACAAATACCATAAAGATCATACATAAGGGTAAAGTTGTGAGTCAGGCAGATATCAGGGTGCAACTTGGTGGAGGCGATGTCATAGATAAACCTGTACAAACTAATATTACTTATACAGATGATAACGGAAAAGGCTTAATGTACATCAATCACCAAGCTATTGTTGTAGGCAAAAGTGTTGCCCAAGTTAAACGCTCTACCACTGCCAAGGTTACCGACAGAGGAACGATACTGGTAAGTCAGTTGAAATCTGAAATTTCATCAAGGGGTGAAGATGTATTTTTCTATGACAATTCACTAGGCACATTTGAAGGAACTTTGGCAGATGCACAAAGGTTATTTCCCAATGTTGATTTTTCAGAGTTGCAAGTCCCCGACATTGTAGACCACAGTAATCCAGAATTTGCAAATTACTCTATTATTTCACCAGACCAAGCAGTATATTGGCAAGAAATAAACAAATACGATGCAGAAGAAAACGGAGGAAAGCCTACAACGTGGAGCAAGTGGGCGGATAGTTTACAAACTGGATTAGATATTGCCGGTCTTGTTCCTGGCTTTGGTGAAATAGCAGATTTAGCCAATGGCTGTATATCTTTAGCACGAGGGAATTATGGCGATGCAGCACTAAGCTTTGCAGCAATGGTACCAAGTTTTGGAGTTGCTGCTACAATTGCTAAGCAAGCAAAAAAGCTAAAAAAGGCTGTTGATAATAAAGGTATTTATGATCTTATTATTAAAAATGGAGATGATCTTGATCAGGCATATATAGGGCAATCCAAGAACATTTTTAAAAGACTTAAACAACATTTTGGGAAAAGCGGAAAACTCGGACAACAGGTAGAGGAAATTGTTGGCGGTATAACTCATAGGATGGCTGGTTTTACCAAAAGGAAACGTGAAATATATGAACAACTTATTATTATAGAAAAATACGGTTCTGATATAACACCAAGAAATAATAGTGCGTTTCATCGATTGCTAAATAAGGTTAATCCTGTTGGTGGAAGATTTGATTTGAAAACACCGGAAGGGTTAAAGGAGTTTTATAAAGAGGCGTACGAAATTGCAGATGAATTTGGTTTGCCGAAAGAATTTACTAATTAACTTGAATGATTGATTTATGCACTTAGTGAAATTACCGTGGCATACTCGGATGGACTTGATAGAGAGTTCAGACTTAGAAAAAGCAAAAGAGATTTTCTTTAAAAATGACTATGCGCTTAGGATAGGCAGGGAAATAAACAATACCAATTTCTTGAAGGAGTTTGTTTCACATTTTAAAAACATCGAAAGTTTAGGTTTCCAGGCTTTTGGTGATGGTGTTTCTTATGATTTTTTATATGAGCTACCTAATCTTAAAGATCTAAGCCTGCACACAATGTATTCTGTGAATTTTGAGTATTTGAAACAATTGCAGAATTTATCGATGTGGTGGAATAAGAAAATGATTACTAATTTTAACCAGCTTAAAAACTTAGAAACCTTGCATATCATTGAATTTGATGAAAAAGACCTTACAAAATTAAGTAAGCTCACTAATTTAAAAAGCCTAAGTTTTGCAACAGCAAAAATCAAATCCTTAAAAGGTATAGAAACCCTTACTAATTTAGAAAATCTATCATTAGGTAGTGTACGAAGTCTTACCGACATTTCAGACAGTACAGCATTGCAAAAATTAGAACAATTAGAATTTGATATTTGTTGGAAGCTCAAAGATTTTAGTCCTATTGGAGAACTAAAAGCACTTAAAGAACTTCAATTATTAGACTGTAAAAACCTTGAAAGCATCAAATTTGTAAAAGATATGCCTAATTTGAAACGTCTGTCCACTTTGGGAACTACGATTATAAATGACTATGACACCACACCCGCCGAACACATACCCGTATTTTTTGGCAGTCAGAATAATAAATACAACAAGCAATACCCTAAAAAAGAAATACACAAAAAGTTAGATGAATTATAAACCTAAAAATGAAAACAACTTAGAACAAGCTATATAATTAATAGCTACCCTATCGGGATAGCTACACAATCAGATTACAATCGTTACACCTTACTAATAATAAAAACAAATAATAAATTTATGAGACATTTTTTAATTCATTTGATTACAATTTTAATTACAATATTTTTATCTATATCATGTAATAATGATGATGAAAATAACCCAAATACTAAAAAAAATACAATTATAGGTAGATGGAAATTGATTAAATATGAAGATAATGGGAAACTCTCTGAAGCTAATAAATGTAAACAAAAATCAATTGTTGAATTTAAATCTGATAATACATTTACTAATATAGCTGTAATTGATAGTGAAATGGATAGTAGTATATGTGTTTTTGATGGTTTTGGAACTTCCGGAACTTTTGAAATAGCAAATAACATCTTAACAACTACTAACGTTAATATAATAGCTATACCAGATGATTTAAACGTTCCTCAATTCATAGAAGAAGCTAAAGGTAAAAATGACCCACAAACAATATCATTTGATAATGAAAAGCTAGTTCTTTCTGAAACGATTATTGATGGAGAGAAAACTCTAAATTATAAATTCATTTATGAAAAGACTAAAAACGATTTCTTTGATAATAAATAACAAGATGTAGCACTATCTTTTAATCACGACCAAGGTTATACAAAGTAATCTTCTTATTCTTAATACACTAAATAGTGTCCTATTGGTATTAATGTATCCAATAGGACACTATTTATTCTGATTTTAATAGTTTTAAGACTAAATTGGATGCATGTATATGAGTGACTTAAGAATTATAGATTTAGTATTGTTTCTAGGAATAAGCCAAGGTTTTTTTTTGGCAATTATTATACAATTATTACCAAAAAAAAACCTTTCAGCCAATCTAGTCCTATCCTTAATCTTGTTTTTGTCAGCTATTATGCTAACAGGAAGATTATACTATTATGGATATGAAGAAAACGAGTTTTTTGCCCGATTGGTAATGCTTGTTGACAGTATTATTTTTTTATTTGGTCCCTTGTTATATCTATATGTCAGAAGAATGATTGTAAGTTCTGATGTCAAGCCTGTTCTTCGATGGGTAGAGTTCCTTCCTTCAGCATTACATTTAATGTATGTATTATGGACGTATCGTTTCTCTATTATACAACTTCAGGAAATGTATGACAACGGTTTTTTTACGATACCATTTTTTATAATTGAATTATCTATAATTATTCTATTCACAATTTATATTATTAAATGCTTCATAATTTTAAAAAAATTTCGCTTAGCAGAAGAAAGAATCCTATCCTTTCATCAACAGATCTATGTATACTTAATGATATTAATTTCAATTTTTGCATTAGTAACTGTTTTTTGGTTTCTAAACTTTGCAAAAAGCTATCTACTACATACCTACAATCCATATTTTAATTATAATACAGTATGGTTATGCATACCAATTATTATGTACGTCGTCGGTTTTTATAGCATCAGGCAACCCGAAATTTTTAGAGTAGCTATTCTAACTCCGAAAAAGAAAATATTTAAAAGTAGACTCAGTAAAGCTAAAATAGAGCAACTGACAGCAGACCTAGAACACTTACTAGTACACGATAAAATTTACTTAAACCCTAACCTTACACTTGCTAGATTAGCAACTCAGCTAAAAACATCAACAAACGATGTATCCTGGTTACTCAATAAAATACATAAATGTAATTTTTATGAATACATTAATACATATAGAGTACAAGAGTTTATATCCAAAATTAATAAAGGAGAACATAAACGGCATACTATATTGGCGTTATCTCTTGATTCTGGATTTAATTCTAAATCAACCTTTAATAAAGCATTTAAAATAATTCTTAGAGATACCCCTAGTAATTACATAAAAAAAATGATCAAAGACTAGATCATAGCTTTTTCAAAACCAATTTTCTTTTCTAGTATAATAAACATTAGTATTTCATTACACGGTTACAAATGATGTCCTTCTTTTTTGATAAAAAGAGTTTGAATGTACCCAAAACGTCGATATGTAGGATCATTAATAAGTAGTATTGAAGAAACTTAAAAATACTAATCATGAGAACTATTAAAAAACGATTCATTAAAATTATTACATTAGGAACTGTAATGTCTTTGCTAACAATATTGATATCTTGTTATGGAGATGGAATAACCCCTGATTTAGAAGTAGAAACACTGATCAGTAACTTTGCAGCAAACGGAGCCGTATCAGTAGATAGAAATGGAGATATTTATGTCTCTGAATATGGTAGATTTGTAGATACTGGTGGTAGCGGAACAAGAATTTTTAAACTTAATTCTAGAGGGAAAATCCTAGATACCATAAAAGGATTATCAGGTCCTATGGGAACTGCAAAAGACTCTAAAGGAAATTTATTTGTTAACAATGCTAATAATACAATCAATGGTCAGGTATTAAAAATTACTCCATCAGGAGAACGAGAAGTAATTGCCGTAATTGATGGATGGCCCAGTAGTATGGCAATAGACAGACAAAACAATCTATATATCTCTAATTATACAGCACCAACAGTACATAAAATCTCAGCTAATGGAGAAATAACAGAATATGCTAATGACCCTAGATTACTTGGTGGAGTAGGCATTGATTTAGATAGCAAAGGAAACGTAATAGTAGCAAATTTTTATACAGCCGATATTTATTCTATTAATCAAAAAGGAGAAATTTCATTAATAGCCAATATACCAGATATCGTTATTCAGAATTTTGGGATTGGTTATATCACAGTAATTAATGACGTTATTTTTGCTACAGGTATAGCCGTAAATTATATTTATAAAGTAACCATGGACGGTAAAATAGAAACTATTGCAGGTAACGGAGAAGCAGCTCAGGTAGATGGACCACTACTAGAAGCATCACTAAGTAACCCCAATGGTATTGCAGCAAATAAATGGTCCAAAGTAATATACATATCTGAATATACAGGAATAGGAGGTCTTCGTAAGATTAACCTAAGACCATACTAACGTTTTTTGTAGAACACTATCAATTAAAAAAAAATATTTTGATATCGAGGTAAGCCATAAGGAATTAAACCCTCAATGAGGGTTTAAAAACTCACTTAGTGAGTAAAGAATATAACTCATAAGGAGTTTAGGACTAAGTTACAAGTATAGCACTTTAAGCAAAATACATAACCCCCTTTTGATTTAATGTAATACCAATAAAAAAAGAAATCATTAAAAATCAGATCTATACCTTATAAGGAATATATAAATATAATATATTCAATAACAAAAAGAATTATGTATCCACCAGTATTAAAAACAAATCATTTAACTCTTAAGCCCTATACATCTGACGATGAAGATAGGTTCATTGAGATGACTTTAGATATACGATCCACCCAATTTATGGGAGGCGCCTCAGGTAATGAAATAGAAGAAAGAAAACTCTTTAAAAAAGGATTAGAGATATATAAAAGAAACGATAAACGGTGGTTTTGGTTATGGGGGATCTACAGAGGTGATTTATTATGTGGACATTTAGAAATAAAAGAAACAGATCACACTAATAATAACGAATTAGAAATAGTCTATATGGTTCATCCAGAAGAAAGAAAAAAAGGAATTATGACTGAAGTTCTCTCTTTATTAAAGCAAAATCAAAAAAACTGGCATAAAAGGATAATTGCGACTGTAAACCCTAAAAATTTAAACTCGATCTCTTTGTTAAAAAAGTGGGGAATTGATAAAAAAGAGATTTTGATTAGCAGTGAGACAGGTAAAAAGTATTTTAAACTAACCTTAGACGAATAGCAAAAAAAGAGATAAACAAGTATCATCTATAAAATAGATAAAACTTTAGTATAATAACATAATCGGATACGTTTATTGTGTCCTAAATTTTTGAAAAAGTAACATTAGAAGATCGATTACTTAACCATTAGAAACTCTTTTTTTGCCTTATCTATTATAGATCACTATTTTTATGAAGTATGATACACATACAGCATTAAAATAATCATATATATCCCCTTTAGAGGATATTACAGAAACACATTAAACTATTGAATAAGCAACCGACCAAAGCAAAAAAAAGAGTTGATATATTAGACATTTACAGAGGATTCTCGATTCTTGGAATTTTTGTTGTGAATATTGTAATAATGAATTCAACCTTTCTCAATCAAGACGAATTTGCAAAACAATGGACATCAAATATTGATCAGATAGCAGAGAAAATCTTACAATTATTTTTCTACACAAAATTCTTCCCGATCTTCTCATTACTATTTGGATTAGGAATATCAATGCAAGCTATAAAAATGGTTGATAAAAATAAACTACCCTTCCCATTCTTTGTAAGAAGAATGGTTGTGTTGTTTATTTTTGGAATTTTGCATATTGTATTTTTATGGTCAGGAGATGTCTTAAACCTATATGCACTATTAGGGCTTTTTACCACTTTTATGATAAAAAAATCTAATAAACTAATTCTAGTACTATCCGTATTATTTCTCTTCTTTCCATTTTATGACCAGTTTTTTGAATATATATTTAACCATATAAATTTTCATCCAGAAACTTACCTGAGTAATCATACAGGAGAAACCATTAATCAAATTATAAAAAACGGAACATATATAGAAGGAATACAGTTAAGACTATTAGAATACCTCTCTAATATACCCATGTTATTTGGCTTTTTAGCACCCGTAGCAGTTTCGATGTTTCTCCTAGGTCTTTATCTTGGTAAAAACAAAATCTATAACTCCTTAGATATATTCATTCAGCAGATTAAAAAACCAATGCTACTCATAGCCGTTATAACTAACATTTATAGGATTCTATTTTTATTTGTACTCCCCAATTATGAAATTTATAAAACAAAAACCTTTCGACCAATATGTATTAAAGCAATGATGCTCTCTGACATTGCAATGGGACTATTCTATTTATGGCTTATAGGATGGCTGTGGTATGCAACTAAGTGGAAAACCATCTTAGTCCCATTAAAATACGTAGGGCGTATGGCACTTACAAATTATATACTACAAAGCCTTATAGGAATACTACTATTCTCATCAATAGGATTTAAACGTTACGAAACGTTTAGCCCTTCAGAAACATTAGTAACAGCAATTAGTGTATTCATTGTTCAGGTACTACTAAGTAAATTATGGCTAACATATTATCAGTATGGTCCATTAGAATGGGTATGGAGAAGCCTGACATATAAAGAGATATTGCCAATAAAAAAAGCCTAACTGTCTGTAAAAACAATTTAATAAGAGATCTTTAGTAACTCTCCTAGAATACTACAATAAAGGAACGCATACCTAACACGAAGGAGTCCATACTTAATGCGAAGAAGTCCATACCTAACGCGAAGGAACGCGTACCTAACACGAAGGAGTCCATACCTAACACGAAGGAGTCCATACCTAACAAGAAGGAACGCATACCTAACGCGAAGGAACGCATACCTAACACGAAGGAGTCCATACCTAATGAGAAGGAACGCGTACCTAACACGAAGGAGTCCAAAATCAACATGTAAGAAAATAAACTTTCTGATAAAAGATACTTTCTACCTTATTAGAAAGCCTTTTCCTTTAGATCTTTAGATACCTCTGAGCATTAAGAAAGAAAAACTGCTCTTTATAATCTTTAAGAATAGCATTTTCAAAAATAGAAAGAAACTCCTTATGATACGCTAACTGAATCCCATCATTAAACAGAATATGCCAATCACTACCATACATTACCTTATCAAAAAAAGAATACTCACCCTCATCTCGCAGAAACAAATCTTGCAATCGTTTAATAAAATTTTGTCGTGGCACCCCTTTTTTAATATGCGCAAGAAACCCTACCTCGCAATATACATTAGGATATGTAATACATAATTCATACACTTTCTTAGCATACGATTGATCAAAATCAGCATCATTAGCCGTCTCCCATCCTTGTTCACCACCAGCATGCCCTAAGCATACCCTTAGCGTATTAAACTTAGGTTTGCTAAGAAGCCTTTCCCAAAACATTGGATCAGCATTCCTACCAGACTTCTCCTTAGGATTAGCTTGGAAACCAGTAGGAGTACAATGTGTAAAAACAGGTATATCATTACCCTCTTTAACACAAAACCTAAAAAAATTATGAATCCTCTTTTCTAGTTTCCTACCATTTTTTACATCAGGATACCCCGCGATACACTCTTCATTACTAGTCGCTCTATATCCTAGAGGAGGGTAAAATTTTACCCCAGTAAACCCTCTATCTAAACCATATTTTACCAATTTAATTCCTTTTGCAGTACGCCTTTTGGGATTAAAAGGAACAAAACCAATAAGCTTACCATTATGCTTATCCATCAATGCTTTCATGCGATTGATTTGATCCTTGATTCTTAGACGAGATCTTCCATTAAAAAAATGATGTGAATCAATCATATGAAAAACAAAATGATCGACATCATCCCCATAACTTCTCAGTAGCATTTCTACAATACTTTTTTCGGATCGCATCATAAAAAAGAACCACTTTAGATAATGAAAACCATCCTTAAGCAACGCTAACACCTTCTTTATAATTCTAAAAATCTTCTCATCAATATCAATATCGATCTCTTTTAACCCCTTAACCATCGTTAGTGATTCATCATCGAGACTAAGATACCCCTGATCAATAGCATCTTGGATATTATCCTGTACAGTAGGGTGGAAGAAAATTTCTCTAGAAACCCCAGAAGCAATATGATTGATTACAATAGCTTCATCAGCTTTTAGATACTCTAAAGGAAAAGAATCTAAAGACTCATCAAAGAACCGTTTATCAGACTTAATAGAAGAAGGTTTATTCGTAAACTGCCTAAATATAAACGCAACAGCGACTGCTATCGGATACGGTGTTCCGTACGCCTGTAATACCCCCCTTACAGGTAGATAATTAAGATTAAAAATATGAGTGTGAACATCTATTATTTTTGGAATAGCCATGATTTTAGTGTTTAGTACTATGTGTTATAAATATACAGATCCAAGCCCTTATGATTACTATAGAAGTATATTAGATTACTGTAAAATGTGATAAAAAAAAATAAGAGTAATTTTCAGTTACTTACTCCTAGCAATAAGATCTTTTATCTGGCTATATCCTTCGATAAAATTAAGTCCTATAGAGAAATAGACTTTATTACTTTCTCCATTGATATAGCTACCCAATCCAAATTTAACAGAATTAGCAAAAGATGTAACAAAAACCCCAGCTCCGATTAATGTTTCGCTATCTTTTTGTAGCGTATTAATCTCTGGGCCAAAACTAGGAGAAAAAAAATGATATAAAAATTTAGAAGAAGGTTTAGGAGTATATCTAAACGCATAACCAGCAGTTCCTGCTGCTCTGTAGATATGGTCATCCCCACGAATGGTTTGTACAAAAGAAAAACCTCCTGTAGTACTTTGCCCCCATCCGTATTCTGCAAAAACAAACTTATAGGTAAATCCTACATTATGAACAGCTTTATTAGTAACCCGAAGTATAACAACATCATCTATAGAAACTTCCTGAAAAGAGAGATCTATCTCAGCAGAAATCGTCTCTGAAGAAGAAGCATGGTATTTTATTGAATACTTATCAGCTACTTCTGTTGGTCCCTTTTTACCATCAGAATCATTAAGTATAGTTTCTTTAGAAGAAGAAGCATTTTTGGTTACCTCTGTCAATCCTAGAACAGATAAAGGTTTGATGGTATTATCTTTTCTTTGGATAAAAGCTTTTACATTAAGATTTAATTTACCTGCATTAGTTAATTTCTCTACAAAATCTTTTCTAAATTCTAAGTGTAGTACACCTCCCTTTTTGATATAATGAACCGATGATCGATTAGGTAAGATTTCATTAGTTGATTTTCCGTTCTCAGCAGGTCTTCGATGTTTAATGATCGTAAAATTTATAGGATTATAGATATCTGATGTCTGGAAATTTCCTGTCTTTATTGTTTTGTAAGGTTTTTTTATGCCTCGCATAATATTCAATGTATCAAACAAGCTAATTTTTTGGAGATCCAACTGCTTCTTGATAGCACCTAATGCTATAGAATCTTTTTCTAGCTTTTTAATCCTTTGATTAAGCTCTGCTATTGTTGCTTTTTTAACCCCTTTTTTTTGTTGTCCAGTTATAGAACCAAACGCCAAAAAGCAGATAATTACAATTAGTCTTGATAGTTGTTTTTCCATGGTCTTAAGTTTTTTAAATTCCCTATTACCAAAACTACCAAACCAATAGAAGCAAGTCAATCCTATTAAAGTAGGAGATTATTCCCCTTTAGATCAGGATAATTCTATTTTTATGACTATTTTTAAAATCCCCCTAGAGCTGTATCAGCAAAATTTTCAATTTGGCGAGCAGAAGATTATGAAGATAAATCATTTTTTTATTGGAGTATTCCTATTACTATCAAGTATAGGGTATACGCAGCAACCAATCATCCTTAACTCTATGGAGGATGAGGTACATCTCTATGACCATATTTCTATATATTATCATAATGATTGGAAAAAAATCCCTATAGACACTATTATAAACATCCATACTAAAGGAGAATTTTACAAACCAAAAAATCAAAGACTATATATACAACCACAGAGTAGAACAATGCTTCTTCATTTTAGGATCAAAAACACGACTACTACAGATATACCCACCTACCTTACCCTCAGTAATAGTTATCTTAACTATGGAAAAGTATATTACCTCTCTAAACAAGATACAACAGCCCTTAAAGAAATAAGTTTTTATCAAAACTTCCCGTTTAGAAGTGTAAACTATAGACACCCTGCCTGGAAAATAAATATCCCAACAGCAGAAATGGTAGAAGTCTTCTTAGAAGTAGTAGACAATGAAACCCGTACACGATTAGACCTTAAGCTAGAAACAGAACAACACTTTTTTAGAAAAATAGAATTAGAATACCTAAGAACAGGGCTGTTCATAGGATTTCTATTAATTCTAATCTTTGCACTATCAATATTTGGATCGATACAAAAAGAATATTCTATATTTTTTTATTGCCTATACATCATCTTAGTATGTATAGAATATTTAGCAGCAAAAGGTATAGGAATTCAATTCTTATGGTGGGAACAACCATTTATAATCAAAAACATGCGGAGTATGAGCCAATGTTTAGCTTTTATTAGTGCAGGTTGCTTTTATATCTACTTCTATAACTATACTAAAAAAACAAAATGGATACAGTACTTTTTCATAGGATCAGTACTCATTGTATCTCTGGTTTTAGGACTTTATCTCTACAAATATCTTTTTGGAGGCTTAGTACGACTATATGTATATGTATGGGCGCTACTACAAGTATTGGTTATTATTTTTGTAGTATTACACGCTATCTTGGGATATAGAAAAGTATTACCATATTATTTAGGAATTGCATTTTCATTACCCATTATTGGGATATTAATACAGTTGTTTAGTAACCCATCTGTTTATGATCCTAAGTTATATATATGGGTACTCTCTAATCTATTTTATATAGGAGTTACTATAGAAATAATAGTAGTAACCTATTTTATTCTAAGTTCAGTAATTCGATCTCAACTAAGATATAATACACTAAAAAAAGAAGCAAATGTACTAAAGATAAATTTTCAGGAGCAAATACTACATACCAGAATTGAAGCAGAGAACAACATGGTTAATGATGTCCACGATTCTTTTGGCAGTAACCTCGCAATCCTAAAAATGTCATTACTAAGCCTTAAGGAAAAAGAAGTTACAACAGCTCAATTAGACCATATAGAAACCGTATTAGATAATTTTAATAAAGAATATCGATATATATTAAACTCTAAGTTTTCTCCAACCATCAATTCAGAAAGTCTAATCTCTCAGATAAAAAACTTAGTAAAAAAACTAGACGAATTATCAACTACTAAGATTACCTCAGACATACAATTCTCAGGAAAATATCTAGACGAATTAAATTGCCTTAGTATCTATAAAATTATAAGCGAACTTCTTACTAATGGTATAAAACATGCCAAGGCAGAGCATATACTACTCGCTGTTAACCAAAAGTCGAAAACAATTTCTATACAAGCTAAAGATGATGGAGTAGGATTCAATACTAAAAAGCAAAACTCAGGAAGTTTTGGATTAAAAAGTCTAAAAGAAAGAGTAAAACTCCTTTCTGGAGATATGGAGATAGATTCTAAAATTAATAAAGGGACAACAATAACAATAGCATTACCTTATGAACAATAAGAAGTTATCCATTGTAATTGCAGACGATCAAAAAATGTTTGCTCAGAGTCTAGCGTTTTTTTTAAAAGACGATTGTTTTTCTATCGAAGCAATTTTAACGAATTACGATTCTTTGTTAATTGATATTAAAAAATATACGATAGATCTACTGTTATTAGATGTTAGTTTTGGTTCAGGAAAAAACTCTATTGATGTATTACAGAAATTAAAACAAGAAAATGATATCAAAATCATAATGTTAACCTCCCATGACAAAGAATTTGTAGAACATGAAGCATTAAAAAAAGGAGCAGATGGTTTTATACATAAGTATAATGATCTAGAACAGCTAAAATCTCTTCTATTACAGTATTTCGAAGCCCTATCCAAACCTAATATACCTCACACAAGTATTCATATTACAGAACGAGAAAAAGAGATCGTTACATTATTGTATTTAGGCAGCTCAGAAAAAGAAATTGCAACTCAATTATTTATATCTATAACAACAGTAAAAACACACAAGAAAAACCTTTTTCAAAAGTTAAACGTGCAAAAACAATCAGAACTAATTAAGCGATGTATTGATGATGGAATTTTAATTGTTTAAAAAAAAGTATAGCTATAGTATGGTAATTTCTCTATTGATATAAACATGCTGTATTATGATCTATACTGTTTATCAATAAGTACTTCGGGTTGGGTACAACATAAGTACAAGACAATTACAAAAAAGAACTCTAAAGGTTTCATCAGTATATAGGTATAATTAGATCGTTTAGGAGTGTTTATTTTCTTTGATAAGTTATAGCCATAAGTATCATAATAATACCGTATCATTTTATGGAATTTAGGAACTCTTCTTTGTATAACATCTTCAAAAGCATTCGCAACAAGTAATTGTCTATTAACAATAATAGTCGTGCCATGCCTAACACCTAACCGAGATGGTTTTACAATCTTGGGATTTCCACAAGCAGCAACAGTACATAAGTAGTGACCTTGATAATCCAAAAAAGGAGGATGCGTTTCTTGCGAAAATCTCCAAGTTGTCGTTTCAGTAAAAACTTTCCCTAAGCTATAAAAATCTTGCCCGAATACGACTAAGATGAGCGTAATGATAATTAAAATAGGGAATAGCCCTATAATGACCCAATACGTCTGTTTTTTAGAATTAGATAAATATAGATTGATACTATTCAGAAATTTATTTTTATAAATTCGCTGTTTCGCTAGTTTAGATTCTTCTTTAATAATTTTTATGATAAGTAAAACACTATTTACAATACTCAATAGTGGCGCAAAATGAAAACCTGTAATCCCTCCGTGTGAAATATCATAATGATTAGTAGTGATAGGAACTGATACCTGTAGGAGTATAACCATAGAAATAGTACTACCAATTAGTAAGATACCCATAGCCATAACCAAAATTAATGGAGGTAACTCTCTTCCTTTAAACCATATTAAAATACTGGCTGTCATAAAGAAGATAAAATATACAAGTAGCGTAAGTATATGATTTTCAGAAAATGGAGTGTACCATGAATCATGAGGGTCAATAGCTATTTTATAATCTGCACTATTAAAAAGATAAGCTCCTCCAAAAATAAAGAGCGACAGAATATATACTACAAATAATATACATTCTATAGTAAGAATTGTGGTATTACCTTTTCTATATTTTGTTATAACTCTAAAACTTACAAAAAAAAGTATAAAGAGTACTAGTAAAATAAAAGGGATCAGTATAGTCATAGATATATTGTCATAATTTTTTACTGTTTAAACCCTGTAGCAAATAAGTTTCGAGCACCTCTGATACCACATTTTTGATATTTATGATAAGCTTGTGCTGCTCTTTCTTCTATTTGTAGCCCTGTTTCATTTAGCATCCATCCATCAATTGCAGCTTTTAATGTATACGCTTCTGGAGCCATTAAATGTGTTGTCCATAAGATGGGGTTGGCTCCTGCTTTTTTTATTTTTTCTGTAAAATAATTTCTACTATAGCATGCTAGAATGATAACATCTTTAGGAATGTTTACATTATTGGTACAAGAGAGGTTAAGATTAAAATCCATAAGCCCATCATGTCCTACATAAGCTATTAGATCAGCGGCACCGCCAAATTGTAGTGTCTTAGAAGATGTTGTTATCGATATAGGGTTTTGATGATTAGCAGCTTTTAAAAAAGTACGTGTGCAGTTTTTTATAGTAGCACCATCATAGGCATCCGCTAGTAGATACACATCTTTTGTAGTGTGTTTAAATAGTACTCGTTCTAAAATATCAGTATCTGTAGGAGGAATTGTTTGTACTAATTTCCAACTTTTTGTCTTATACCTTAAGAATGATTTTACACCATAACCAGCCCCCCAATATAAATTATTTTTAGGATCTTGACCATTACCGATAGACTTTGGTACAGGAACGATACCTTGATTAATATTATCGCATAATGCAACAAAAACATGTATCGTTTTAGTTTGACTATACGTATTTATAGTTAGTAATAGCATAAAAAGCATAATTGGTATTGACGCGCTACTGCGGGACCATATCATTATACTTTTTAACTGTTTTAGACATTTTTTTTTCATCTTTATTTTTTTAGATAGCGATTTTTATCTAGGTAACAAATTACGTTTTTAGATTTTACCATCTAGTAATTCAATGATTTTATTTTATACTCTAGTATACTGATCCTAGACATTCTTAATAGTTATAGAATATAAAAATAGAATTCAGTTATACGCTATTTTATAGTACTATAAACGAATATAATATGTATTTATAGTAGCATCTATTTTTTTTAAATCACTTATGTGTTTTAGGTTTAAAATTTTACCTGATGATATACTAAATCTTATGCCTCTATAGGAACTTGTTTTTTTAACCGTTCTAAAATAAAGTAAGCCGAGGTTGCAGATAAGAGCAGAGCAGGGATTAAAGCCATTAGTATTTCATCTCTACTAATATCAAAAGCTGTAAAAGCAATTATAAAAACAATAACCTCTATAACAAACCAAGAAATAACTGTAACAGCTATCCATTTCCCTGGTTTAATTCCTTTTTCTAAAGCTATTTTTTTTATTTGCTTAACAAAATAAGCAAGTGCTAATATTTCTAACATATAGATTAATAAATTTTAATTGATTTTTTAATGATGCAATAATACAAAAGGAAACATAAAATAGATGTCATTTTTTGTGATCTCTTTAGCTCAGGTCGTAGTTAGAACTCTTATTCGTTTTTGTTAATACTACAGTAAAAAAGTACAAATAAGATCAAATAAACAGAAATTCAGTTAATATAAATACTTGATATGTAAGGATAAAGTTAGAGAATTCTTTAGTTGGTTAATGAAAAGTTATTTTTTTGTTAAAATAAAAATATATTTATATATGTTTTGTTGGTAACTAATTGATTATCATATGTATATTATGTTTTTTTTGTTTTTAAGATAGTATAACCGTAATTTTTTTATTGATTAAAATTTGTACATTTGAAGAGCTTTCTAGGATAGAATTTCCCCTAAAAGAAAACTTTATGGGCGATTGTTTATGCCTAAGTTTTTAGACTATTGATTCACTAAAAATCTACGATGAAAAAAATGGATTGTGAGTCAGACGGCGTAGCCTTCCCATTAATCAAATAAGTTAAAAGCTTTTTTAGCTTATTGTTGAGGAATTTTTATTACTAATTTGTTTAAAATTAGTCTATTAGAGTAAGAGTAAACCATCAAAGTCAATCAGAAAAACTTTAAAATTTAAGATGTAAATGTGCTGATAAAAAAGGCATTTTCATTCTATAATGATGAGAGAATAATAGTATTTTATTTTTTGACCACTTTTTGGTGAAGAATAATTCTCATTAGCTTATTAACTATCAATTATCAATTATAATTTTTTCTAGTAATCGGATTAAAACTATTTTCCCCAAATAGACCTACTTACTATACTTATGATTTAGAGATTTGTTTTTTTATAATCGAACTACCCTGTTTTTATCAATTCATAGGAAGAACAATGATAGAAGTAGAGTTTGTTCAAAAATTACAAGAACATTTTCAAAGAAATGTATTGTTTTGAAAAAGAGAGTCATCATCCTAATATCTTAAGATTGACACCACTTTATAATTACGGTACCTACTTATTATAGACACCCAATTGAAATCATAAATGAGCTTATTGCTACATGCTTACAAGAATATTTAGAAACCTAATCTTGCTTAATTTTTTTTAAAATAAACCAAAAAATGTTACCAATTAACCAATTGAATTCTGAAGAAGTTTTTTCTGAAAAAACACTAGTAGAGGTATTTAAAAAGTATCTGAATCAATTTCCAGATAAAACGATATATAGATTTTTAGAAAATGGAGAAGAAGAAAATGACTTTAGAACTTACCAAGAACTATACGATAGAGCCAAAATAATAGCCTCCCATATTTTAAAAAATGCAAACCCAGGTGATCGGGTACTATTGTTATATCCATCAGGATTGGATTTTACAGATGCATTTTTTGGATGTTTGATAGCTGGTGTTATCGCAGTTCCTGCTTTTCCTCCTCAAGGAAAACGTAGAATAGGTAGGTTAGAAAATATAGTTAGAGATTGTAAAGCTTCATTTATTCTAACTACCGATGTAATTTATACTAAAACTAATAAATGGTTTGATAATGAAGTCTTTGAAAAAGTAAATTGGCTTCAAACCAATATCTTGGCAGATGTTATTGATATAGATGTTCCATCGATTCAACCAGAAGATATTGCTTTTCTTCAATATACCTCAGGATCAACAGGAGCACCAAAAGGAGTAAAAGTAACACACGCTAATATTATTCATAATAATAAACTGATACAAAACTGTTTTAATCAAAATACAGAAACTATCGGAGTAAGTTGGTTACCTATTTATCATGATATGGGATTAATAGGAAACATTCTTCAGGCTTTTTATGTAGGTTTTGAAATGATTATTATGCCACCCACGGCTTTTATACAAAAACCAGTTCGATGGCTAAAAACAATTACAAAGTATAAAGCAACATATAGTGGAGGCCCTAATTTTGCCTATGACTTATGTGCAAATCAGATTAAAGAAGAAGAACGTATAGCATTAGATTTATCGAGTTGGTTTGTTGCTTATAATGGTTCAGAGCCGATCAGACCAGAAACAATGGATAATTTTGCTAATACCTTTAGCGCTAATGGTTTCAAACGAGAATACCTATCTCCATGTTATGGAATGGCAGAAACAACCTTAGTTGTTAGTGCCTGTAATTTTGGAATGCTACCAGAAATCCTAATACTGGATAAAGAAGATTTTCACTCAGGTAAAGTAAACCTGCAGGAAGCAATAAAAGACACTACTGCAATCATGAAGTTTATGGGTAATGGCCCAGTATTGGAAGATATGAAAGTTAAGGTTGTAGATCCAGAAACCAAAAAGAAATGTAATGAAGGAGAGATAGGAGAAATATGGATTAGTGGAGCAAGTGTAGCAAAAGGATATTGGCAAAAAGAAGAAATAACTAAAGAAATCTTTCAGGCATATATCCATGATTCTGATAAAGAAAATAATATAAGTGATGGCCCTTATTTACGTACCGGAGATATGGGGTTTATCCATAATGAAGAATTATATATTTCTGGACGTTTAAAAGAGATGATGATTTTTAATGGAGTTAATCATTATCCCCAAGATATCGAACGTGCTGTACAGTATTCGCACCCAGATTTACAAAACAATGCAGGAGCCTCTATAAGTGTTCATCGTAATGGAAACCAACAATTAGTAATCATACAAGAGGTAAAACGTACTAGTATGAGAACATACGATTTCGAAACGATTGTAAAAAATATACGAGAAGCCGTATTCGAAAAACACGAACTAGCAGTTTATGGTATTGTACTAATAAGCCCAGGTAGAGTTCCTAAAACATCTAGTGGAAAAATACAACGAGTAGGAGCAAAAATAGCATACGAAAAAGAAACAATAGATGGAATACTAGAACAATGGGAGTATGGTAAAAATAGTACTTCTGATATAGAAAAAGAGAAACCAAAGCAAATCGTACCACCTAAGAGTATAATAGAGCAGTGGTTTCAGAATACAATAGCAGATCAATTAGGAGTAGAATCAAATCAAATCTCTTTAGATTACTCATTTGCAGAATTAGGAATTAATTCTTTACTAGGGATACGGCTATCAGGTTTATTATCAGAATATCTTAGAACAGATATTCCACAAACATATATTTTTGAATTTCCGACGATACGGAGTTGCGCCCAGTCCCTCGACAAAAATAATAATAGTATCGTATCCGACTCTACTTTTAAAATCAAAAAACAAGAAGATAGCACCCATAAAATAATACCATCATATCAGCAAGAGAGCTTATGGTTTTTGGATAAGCTAGGAGGAAGTAAGGAATACCATGTTTATAAAATTTTTAAATTATCAGGAGTTCCTGATCTAGAGATTTTACAAAAAGTAGCCAACCAGTTAATCACAAGACATCAGGTTCTTCGTACCACTATGGTAACTGATCAAGGAGGAAAATTATATCAAAATATAGTAGCTCCGGATACATTTACAATCGAACATGTATTAGTAGATCAACAGAGAGATATAGATCAAAAACTACAAGAGATTGTTTTTAAACCTTTTGACCTTTCTAAAGATTTTTCGTTTAGACTATCTATTATAGAAATAGACCATAAAGAAAGTATTCTTGTTTTTGTAATCCATCATATCGCAGCAGATGGATATTCAGAATCAATACTTCTAAATGAGTTTACAACACTATATAATGAGTACCTATCAGGAGATATACCATCATTACCACCATTACCAGTTCAATATGCAGATTATGCAATTTGGCAGAATAATTACCTAAGGGGTAGTGTGCTAGAAGATTCATTGATCTATTGGAAAAACAAGTTACAAGGAGTCGTTCCTCTAAATTTTCCGTATGATTTTTTACCTTCTAAGGAATCTTCTAAAAAAGGAAAAACATTAGTTTTTGATATCGAGAATACTCTAAAAACAGATCTTGAGAAATTATCTAAACAAGAAGGAGTTACCTTGTTTATGACAGTATTAGCAGTGTTTAAAGTATTACTGCATCGATATAGTGGACAGAGAGATATATGTGTAGGGATCCCAATAGCCAATAGAAGGCAAAAAGAAGTAGAACGTTTAATAGGCTTTTTTGTGAATACCTTAGCTATCCGAAGTACTATATCAGAAGAAGTTAGTTTTGATCGTTTACTACAGCAAGTAAAAGAAACCAATTTAGAAGCATATAAGCATCAAGTAATCCCATTTGAGGAAGTAGTAAAACATGTAGCCCCTCATAGAGAGCTGCATAGCTCACCTATATATCAGGTAATGTTTACATTACAAAATTCGTTTGAAGCAAGCGAGTTTAAGTTAGATAAGTTTACAGCCTCTCATTACCAAATAGATAACCCTACATGTAAATATGATTTTACCTTTATCTTAGATGAGCAACAAGAAGGATTTAAACTTTTAATAGAATACAATACAGCACTATTTACAGAAGAAACAATTTCACAGATAGCAATACACTATAAGCAATTACTACATAGTGTTGTAGCTAATACGAATCAATCAATACATAAGTTACCTGTATTATCCTCAGCAGAAGAAAAAGAAATTCTAAAAACATTTAATGATACTACTATAGAGTATCCCAAAGAGAAAACAGTAGTAACACTATTTAGAGAACAAGTAGAAAAAACACCTAATCATATTGCCGTCGTTTCTGATCAAAATCAGCTTACTTATAAAGAGCTAGAAGAAAAATCTAATCAGTTAGCACACTATTTATTAGCTACATATTCATTACGATCAGAAGATCTAATAGGAATCCTAGTAGAGCGAACAGAATGGTTAGCTATTTCAATGCTAGCAATTCTAAAAACAGGATGTGCATATGTTCCTATGGATACTAGTTACCCCGTATCTAGAATTAACCATATTAAGAAGGATACAAAAGCTAAGCTAATTATAGATACAGAGATTTTAGAATCTTTTGAAGCAAGCAAAGAACTGTACCCTAATGGACTTAATGTAAAATTAATTACAGCAGAAAATTTAGCATATATCATATATACCTCGGGTTCTACAGGAATACCAAAAGGAGTAATGATAGCACATCAAAATATTGTAAGATTAGCTAAATCTTGTGACTATGTCCCCTTAGGTACAGATACAGCTTGGTTAGCAACAGGATCAATCTCTTTTGATGCAGCTACTATAGAATTTTGGGGTACATTATTAAATGGAGGTAAATTAGTCATTACAGACAATCAAAGCTTACTAAATCCTGAAGTGCTAAAAAAGAGCATAGAAAAAAATGTCATAAATACAATGTGGATGACAGCATCTTGGTTTCATCAGGTTGCAGAAGAAGATCCAGAAGTTTTTGAAAAACTGAACTATATCATAGTAGGAGGAGATAAAGTATTGTATAGGTATACGAATATAATTCTTAGTAAATACCCAAATATTCAGATTATAAATGGATATGGACCAACAGAAAATACCACTTTTTCTACGACCTATACCATTAATACTATTCATGATACAGACTTACCTATAGGAAAACCAATACAAAACAGTACAGCATACGTATTAGATGAGAGTTTATCACAGCTACAGCCTAAAGGAGTTATAGGAGAATTATGCGTAGCAGGAGATGGTCTTTCGAGAGGATATCTTAATGCCAAAGAAGAAACTCAGAAGAAATTTATAACCAATCCCTTTGTAGAGCATACACTGATGTATTGTACAGGGGACTTAGTACGATGGTTACCTGATGGAAATTTAGAATTTATAGGTAGAAAAGATGATCAAGTAAAAATTAGAGGGTATCGGATAGAATTAGGAGAAATAGAAAATGTGCTTGCTACAATTGACGGTGTTAAATCATGTTGTGTTTTAGCAAAATCAGATACTATGAGTAATAAACGATTAGTAGGTTACATTGTCTCAGAACAGGATGTAGATAAAGAAGATTTACAGGAAGAATTAGAAATGAAATTGCCAGAGTATATGGTACCAAAGTTATGGGTAATGCTAGATAGTATGCCTTTAACAACTAATGGGAAAACGGATAAAAAACGACTTCCTGATCCAGGTACTTTAGATTTATCTACAAAAGAGTATGTACCTGCTCAGAATGATATACAACAACAATTAGTACTGATATGGCAAGAATTATTAGGGATAGAAAGAGTTGGTATCTATGATAATTTCTTTGAACTAGGAGGAGACTCTATTATTACAATTCAGGTAATAAGTCGTATGAAACGTGCCGGGTATCATCTACAGCCCAAAGATATATTCGAACACCAAACGATCTATAAGCTTGCAAAAATTGTAAATACACAGGCAATTGAGATCGTAACGGAGCAAGGAAAATTAGAAGGAAGTTGTGAATTGTTACCAATCCAGCAATGGTATTTTGAGAAGATGTACATAAAAGATACATTCTTTAACCAATCGCTCTTAGTATCAGTAGACAAAAAGCTATCACAGTTATATCTAGAACAAGCGATACAAGCGTTGATATCCAAGCATGATGGATTACGTTTTCAATATAGAAAAGAAGAAAACAAATGGAATCAATATTATGACGATTGCACCAACATTATCGAAGTAGTACGCCTGCATGAGGTAGGAAATCCAGAACAATTAAATATAATATCAAAAGAATATTGTACTAAATATCAACAGATGATATCTGTTGATAGTGGAATACTATTTAAAGTAGTATGGATTAAAACCCCAGATTTTGAAGAAGCAAATAAACTATTTATAGTAGCACACCACATAGTTATAGATGCTGTTTCATGGCGAATTTTAATAGAGGATTTAGGAAGAATTTTGGAGATGGTTGCTCAGCAAAAAGAAATAGAATTAGACCCTAAAGGCAGCTCATATCGTCAATGGGTTTCTGTACTACAAGAGTATGCAAATAGTAAGACTGTAGAAGAACAAGTACCCTATTGGCAGTCAATAGCATCAGTATACAAGCCATTACCAAATCTAGATCCTGTAGGAATACCCAATCAAAATACTGTTGTAAAATATGAAAGTATCCTTAATAAAAAAGATACCGCATTACTACTAACAGAAGTACACCATAGCTATACTACAGAGATACAAGATATATTACTAAGTTGTTTAGCCCTGACAATACAAGAGTCCTTCCAGAAGAATGAAATTGTAATAGGATTAGAAGGGCACGGTAGAGAGCAGATATCTGATACCATAGACCTTACCAATACAGTTGGATGGTTCACTAGCTTATATCCAGTTTCTTTTTCATTACCAGATAAGGCAGCATTAGCAGATGTAATAAAGCATGTAAAAGAAGAACTGAGAAATGTACCTGATAAAGGATTAGGGTATGGGGCTTTACGCTACTTAAATAATGATGAGAATATACAACAAACTTTGGCATCAGTAGAATGGGATATCGTATTTAATTATTTAGGACAATTAGATACAATTATTACTACAAATGACTGGTTTAAAAAAGAAGAAGGATTTGTAGGCGAGGCAGAAATAGATCATAGCATACCATTTCATAATACTTTTGTAATAGACAGTGCGATTATCGATGGAGAATTAAGAATAACTTGGAAGTATTCATCACAGAAATTCGACAGTCGAGCGACACAAGAACTGGCAAACCAATATCTAAATAATTTACAGCTATTGATTAGTCATTGTATATATAAATCAGAAAAGGAGTTTACCCCATCTGATTATGGATTAGGAAAAGAAATAGGATATAAAGAATTTGATGCTTTTTATAAAACTACTAAAGGAAAGAATATCGAAGTTCAATCCATATATAAATTAAGCCCTTTACAAGAAGGGATGTTGTTTCATGAATTATACGAAGAAGCTAATGCAGAAACCTATATCGTTCAAGTAGGTATGGCTTTTAAAGAAAATGTACAGATAGATATAATAACAGAATCATGGAATTATTTACTTCAGAAATATAGTATACTAAGAACTGTATTTTCTTATGAAGAATTGAGTATACCAGTTCAATTAGTGCATAGCACTATGAAAATACCAATTCATGAGATAGACATAAGTGATTTCACTCCTATAGAACAAAAAGAAAAGATAGCTTCTTTTTTAGAGTCAGATCGTAGGCTAGGGTTTAACCTTAATGAAGGCCCTTTATTACGTATTACACTACTAAAAATAGAAGAAGATTCTTATCAAATGATTATTACGAATCATCATATACTTATAGATGGTTGGTCAATGGCTATATTGATAAAAGAGTTTGTAAAGGTATATCAAACGATATTAGAAAAAGAAACGTTACCAGAGATAAAAGAGGATATATACGAGGATTACATAAAGTATATTAATACTAGAAATGTATTAGAAGAAGAAACATTTTGGAAAGAGTATATAAAAAAAGCAGTATCACCAACCATACTACCCTTTGTAAAAAACAAAACAGTTTCTAGTACTAAAGCAATAGGAAAGTTTAAAGAAAATACTCTAGAGATAACCTCAGATCTTACTCAAAAAGTAGAAGCATATGCAAAATCAAATCACGTAACAGTGAATACGATTATGCAAGGAGCATGGGCACTATTATTATCGAGATATACAGGTAATAATTGTGTCTCATTAGGAGTTACGGTATCAGGAAGACCCGCAGAATTAGAAAATTCGGAAAACAGAATAGGATTATATATTAATACGATTCCGTTATGTACAACTATACAAAAAGGGATGACTATATCCGAATGGCTAGTAGCATTACAATCAAATCATACACTATGTAGAGAGCATCAATATACTAGTTTAGCTAATATACAAAGCCTTAGTCCTATAAAAGGAGATCTATTCAATACCATTATGGTTTTTGAAAATTACCCAGTATCAGAAACCCTATCTACTGCAGAAGCTTTATTAGAATTAGATACTATAGAGATTAAAGAGCAAACAAATTATCCTTTAGCATTAGAAGTAACAGTATTTAATAATGAATTGAGTATTAAATTCATTTATAATACATCTCTTATAGAAGAAACAGAAGTTAAAAATATTCAAGGACACCTTCAGGAAGTATTGCAGCAAATGGTATCTCCAAATACCTCTGAAGCTATAGAAGATATTTGTATAGTACCAGACAATGAGAAAAAGCTAGTTTTAGAGCAGTATAATGCTACTGAGGTAACATATGATACAGAAGAAACGATTATCACTTTATTTCAGCAACAAGTTTCTAAAAACCCAGATCATATAGCAGTAATGTATGAGGGGGTATCATTATCATATATACAATTAGATAAACTTTCTACAGCATTATCACAGTATCTACTGTCTAATCATAGTATTGAAAAAGAAGATTTTATAGCAGTTAAGTTGCAGCGTAGTGAATGGTTAATCATTTCATTTTTGGCCGTTATAAAGAGCGGAGCAGTATACTTACCTATTGATCCAAACTATCCAGAAAAACGTATTCAATATATTGAAGAAGATAGTCAATGTAAGATCAGTATAGATGACCATTTATTATCAGATTTTAAAAACAATAGTAAGGAGTATACTATTCTAGACATACCTGTTTCGATAAAAGCAGAAGATCTAGCATATATTATCTATACATCAGGGTCTACAGGACTTCCTAAGGGAGTATTAATAGAACATGGAGGGATTGTAAATACCATTTTATCGCAGAAGCGGCAGTATGCTATAGGTACTGCAGAACACTGTTTACAATTTGCCAACTCATCATTTGATGCATCGATATGGGAAATACTAACAGCACTGCTTACAGGATCAAGACTTTGTATCATACCAGATTCCATAAAAAAAGATACCGAACTATTTACAAAATATCTAGAGAAGCATACCATTACTTGGGCAACATTACCTCCAGCATATTTAAAATTACTAGATGTAGAAAAACTACATACTATAAAAATGCTAATTACAGCAGGAGAAGAAGCACCAATAGAACAAGCATTAACATTTGCTAAGACAGGACAATATATAAACGCATATGGACCAACAGAAACTAGTATCTGTGCTACCGTTTTTGATGGGCAGATTATCAATAAAATTCCTATAGGTAAACCAATTGATAATACAAAAGTATATATACTTTCAGAAGATCTAAACTTACAACCACATGGTATAGTAGGAGAATTATGCGTTTCAGGAAAAGGAGTAGCCAGAGGATATTTAAATAAAGAAGAATTAACAGCAGAAAAGTTTATTCCTAATCCTTTTATATCAGGAGAACGAATCTATCGTACAGGAGATTTAGCCAGATGGTTGCCAGATGGTACTATCGAGTTTATAGGGCGTAAAGACAATCAAGTAAAAATTAGAGGACATCGAATTGAACTTGGAGAAATAGAGAGTATGGTATCACTAATAGACACCATACAAAACTGTTGTATTGTAGCAAAAACAAACCAAGAAGAAGAGAAGTATCTTGTAGCATATGTTGTCTCTGAGGTTGATTTTAATAAAAATGATGCTATAGAAGAATTAAAGCAGAAGCTTCCGGAATATATGATCCCACAATTTTGGATCACATTAGATACGATGCCTATAACTAGTAACGGAAAAATTAATAGAGAAGCATTACCAGAAGTAGCGTTATCCAATATGCATAACTCTAAATTTGTTGCTCCTCGTAATGAAACAGAAATACAGTTAGTCCGGATATGGCAACGATTATTAAAAATAGAAAAAATAGGAGTATACGATGACTTTTTTGATCTTGGAGGTCACTCATTACTGGCAACACGACTAGTTTCGGCGATTAGAAAGGAAATGAATGTCGAAATAACCATTAGAGATGTTTTTGATAACGTTACTATATCGCAATTGGCATTATTTATAGGAACACATTATAAAAAAGAAACAATTCCTCTAATAACGAGACAAAAAGATCAAAACAAAATACCACTATCTTTTAGTCAGGAACGATTATGGTTTTTAGACCAAATGGAAGGAAGTATTGCATATCACATGCCATTAGTATTGAGACTAGAAGGAACTCCAGATAGTACTATAATAGAAGCATCTTTTAAAAAAATTATACAAAGGCATGAGGTGTTACGAACAGTTATTGTATCAGAAGATGATAGTAGATATACAAAAACTATTGACATAGAAGGATGGTACTTAGAGCAAGAAGCTTTAGAAAAAGAATCAAATTTCGAATATAAACTAGCACAGCTGATTGCGAGACCGTTTGATCTCTCAAAAGAGTATATGCTTAAGGCTTGTTTATATAGACTAACAGAGGATACTCATATTTTAGCGATTGTATTTCATCATATTGCTAGTGATGGATGGTCAATTAATTTAATGATTAAGGAATTTACAGAAATATATAATGCATATGTATCTGGTAAAGAATATGAAAAACCAAATCTGTTATTACAATACTCTGATTATGCAATTTGGCAGAGAGCATATACTCAGGGATCAGCATTAGAAGAACAATTAGCATATTGGAAACAAAAATTAGATGGGATAGCACCCCTTCTTTTACCAACTGATTATACACGTCCTTCAGTACAGAGCATGGAAGGAGCAAGTATGATGTTCTGGTTAGAAGAAGAAATGACAAGTCAACTTAAAGAGATTTGTAAAGAAGAGAAAGTAACCCTGTTTATGCTATTATTATCTGCATTTAAGGTTTTATTATTTAGATATAGCGGACAAGATGATATCAGCGTTGGGACTCCTGTAGCTAACAGACCACAAAAAGATATAGAAGATATCATAGGGTTCTTTGTCAATACACTTGTATTAAGAAGTGATTTAAGCGATCAGCCAACATTTAGAGAACTACTACAGCAAATAAAAGAAGTAACACTAGATGCCTATGAACATCAGCAAGCTCCTTTTGAGAAAGTGGTAGAAAAAGTTTTACAGAGTAGAGATATGAGTATGTCTCCACTATTTCAGGTTTTATTCGTATTACAAAATACAACAGATCAAACAACATTAGAGATAGACGGTCTAACATTATCCGAGTATGAATACGAGATTAATACTTCTAAGTTTGATGTAACATTAATGGCATTAGAGAAAGATGGTAAAATTTCTCTGGGAGTAGAATACTGCACAGCTTTATTTAAAGAAAGCACTATCCGCCGGATGTTAAACCACTATCAAGAATTACTATCTAGTATTATCAAAAATCTAGATCAAAATATAGCGTGTTTGTCATTACTGACTGCACCAGAAGAACACCAATTACTAGAAAGTTTTGTTGATACAGAAGTAAAGTATCCAAAAGAAAAAACAATAGTTGATATTTTTAAAGAACAAGTACTTCTGTATCCCGATAATACTGCTGTTACCTATATGGATAAAAGTATATCCTATCAGGAGTTACATGATAAATCAAATCAATTAGCAAACTTTTTGATCACTAAAGAAGTTAAAAAAGGAGATTTAGTAGGTATATGTCTTGAACGATCTTTAGATATGATTATAGGAATATTAGGGATACTAAAATCAGGAGGAGTTTATGTTCCGATAGATCCAGGATATCCAAAAGACCGTATAGACTATATCATAAAAGACTCTTCATTAGAAATCGTAATAAGCAAATCTGATAGTCAAGATGTTTTGATGCCTAATGGAGATATAGACGTTATCTTATTAGATCAAAAAGAATATACCAATACTACAGAGGCAGTAATATATCAAGAATTATCATCATCAGACTTGGCTTATATAATCTATACATCAGGATCGACAGGTAATCCAAAAGGAGTATTGATCTCTCATGAAAATGTAGTTCGATTATTTAAGAACGATACTCCATTATTTGATTTTAATGAGCAAGATGTATGGACGTTATTTCATTCGTTCTGTTTTGATTTTTCAGTATGGGAAATTTTTGGAGCGCTATTGTTTGGAGGACGATTAGTGATTGTTCCTAAGGATACCACCAAAGATGTAATCGCTTACAGTAGATTACTAAAAGAAGAGAAGGTAACAGTACTAAATCAGACCCCAAAATCTTTCTATGTTTTACAAGATGAACTATTAGAAGACGTATCAAAGATAGTATTACGGTATGTGATTTTTGGAGGAGAAGCTTTAAATCCGATACAGTTACAACAATGGAAAGCGATACTACCAGATTGCAAACTAATCAATATGTATGGTATTACAGAAACCACAGTACATGTTACATATAAAGAGTTGACTAAAGAAGATGTAACCAGATCAACCAGTACCATAGGAAAAGCAATTCCTACGTTATCCTGCTACATCTTAGACGAAGCTATGCAATTAATTCCTATAGGTGTTACAGGAGAAATTTGTGTATCCGGAGCAGGATTAGCAAAAGGGTATCTGAATAGAGAAGAATTAACAAATGAAAAATTTGTTGATCACCCTTTTAAAGCAAATGAAAAACTATATCGATCAGGAGATTTAGGAAGATGGTTGCCAGATGGATCTATAGAGTATATAGGGCGTAAGGATGATCAGGTAAAGATAAGAGGATATCGTATAGAATTAGGAGAAATAGAAAGTGTACTCTCTAAAATTGCAGGAGTGCGGCATAGTTGTGTTCTAACAAAACCAGATATAAAAGGAAATAATCAATTAGTAGGTTATGTAGTCACAGAAGGTGATTTTAATAAACAAGCCATCCAGTCAGAAATTAGAGCAGTATTACCAGAATATATGGTACCCCAATTATGGCTATCATTAGAAGAAATGCCACTAACGAGTAATGGTAAAATAGCCAAAAAGATATTATTAGCTAAAGAAATATTCGAAGCAACAACAGCAGTTTATGAAGCACCGCGCAATGCAACAGAAGTACAATTGGCAAGAATATGGAAACAAGTATTAGGCATAGAAAAAATATCAGTACATGATAATTTCTTTGAATTAGGAGGACACTCTTTATTAGCTACTCAATTAGTTTCTGCTATACGCAAAGAAATGACAGTAGAACTTACTATTAGAGAGATTTTTGCTAACCCGACCATTGCACAACAAGAACAACAAGTAGCAGTATCTAGTCAAAAATCGACACTTCCAGCAATAACCAAAAGAAAACAAGATGTTTTAGTACCACTATCTTTTAGTCAGGAACGTTTATGGTTTATAGATCAATTAGAAGGTAGTATAGAGTATCATATGCCAATATCTCTTGATCTAAAAGGAGCGTTAAACATAGATATTTTAGAGCGCGCATTAAGAGAAATTATCTCAAGACATGAGGTACTAAGAACGGTGATATATGAAGAAGAAGGAGTGGGATATCAAAAAATAATGGATGCAGAGAATTGGTCATTGGAGAGGACAATTATAGAAACTTCAGAAGACCTAGAACGTCAAATCACAAAATTTATAGATAGACCCTTCGACTTATACAGTGATTATATGCTCAGGATCTGTGTATTCGAACAAGCAAAAGAATCTTTTATTTTGGGAGGAGTATTTCATCATATTGCTAGTGATGGATGGTCTAATAGTATATTAATAAGAGAATTAGCAACGATATACAGAGCATTACAGCAAGAAGCACAGATTGACTTGCCAGCACTACAAATACAATATGCAGATTATGCATTATGGCAACGAGAATATGTAGCAGGAGCAGTATTAGACAAAGAATTAGAATATTGGAAAGAAAAATTAAAAGGAGTTAGCTCTTTGATGCTTCCATTAGACTACACACGTCCGGCAATACAAAGTAAAAAAGGGGCTGCTTTTTCGTTTTCATTAGATCAAGAATTGACCCAATCATTATATCATATTGCCAAAGAACAAGAGGCAACGCTGTTTATGGTCTTGTTAGCAACATTTAAAGTACTGCTACATCAATACAGTAATCAAGAAGATATATGCGTAGGAACACCAATAGCAAATAGAACACAAAAAGAAACAGAAGATGTAATAGGCTTTTTTGTAAACACATTAGCGATACGCAGTAATCTCAGTAATGATCTTTCTTTTTTGAATTTTTTACAACAAGTTAAAACAACAACATTAGAAGCATATGAACATCAATTAGCTCCTTTAGAAAAAGTAGTAGAAAGTGTCGTTGAAACCAGAGATATGAGTATGAGCCCATTATTTCAGGTAATGTTTGTGCTACAAAATACTCCAGATGTAGGAGCAGTAGCATTAGAAGGAATAGATATCAGTATGAGAACATTAGATATAACTTCTTCTGTCTGTGACCTAACATTAGTAGCAGAAGAAAAAGAGTCAGGAATCTCATTAGAGATTACATACTGTACAGAGTTATTCAATGAAGAGACTATAGCACGGATGACACACCATTATACAGAATTGATAACTAATATTACAGAAAATCCAAGTGCAGGTATAACAACAGTACCGATACTACCTATATCCGAACAAAATCAATTATTGAATCTCTATAATGATACAATTGTAGAATTTCCAAAAGAAACTCTGACAACATTATTTAATAAACAAGTAGAGATAACACCAGAAGCAATAGCACTGGTTTATGAAGAGCAAAAATGGACGTATGAAGAGCTAAATACACATTCTAATCAAATGGCTAATTATTTATTAGCAGGCTATGACGTAGAAAAAGAAGACTTTGTAGCAGTAAAATTAGAAAGAAGTAATTGGCTTATTGTTGCCCTTTTAGCGATACAAAAAATAGGAGCAACTTATGTGCCGATAGACCCAAATTATCCAGAAGAACGTATAAACTATATAGAGCAGGATAGTGGATGTAAAGTAATTATCGATACTTCTTTTTTACATAAATTCAAAAAAGAAGTAGATTTTACTACTATTACTAATCCAGTAATAAAGATAGAGGATGATATCATATCATATGTGATTTATACATCTGGATCAACCGGAAAACCTAAAGGGGTTATGATTGAGCATAGAGGGATTGTCAATACAATATGCTCGCAGATAGTAAGTTTTGGGATTACAGAAAACGATGCTTGTTTACAATTCTCGAACCAATCTTTTGACGCCTCTATATCCGAAATATTTGTATCACTGCTATCAGGAGCAAAATTGGTAATTATACCAGAGCCCCATAAATCAGATAGTGATTACTTCATAGATTTTATAAAAAAGCATGAAATCTCTTGGGCTACCATACCGCCAGCATTTTTAAAAACAATATCTATAGATGACCTAAAAGGATTAAATACATTAGTAACAGCAGGAGAACAAGCTCCTTTAGATCAGGTAAAAGAATTTTCTAAAATAGGAAATTATTACAATGCATATGGTCCAACAGAAACAAGCATTTGCGCTACAATTTTTAAAGGAGAAATAAACTCAGGAGTCCCAATTGGAAGACCAATTCATAACACAAAAATATACGTATTGTCTGAAACGTTAAAACTACAACCAAAAGGAGTTGTAGGAGAATTATGCGTTGCAGGAAAAGGCTTGGCAAAAGGGTATTTAAACCAAGAAGAATTAACCAATATAAAATTTGTAGAGAACCCTTTCATATCAGGAGAGCGAATATACAAAACAGGAGATTTAGTAAGAATTTTGCCAAACAATGATATAGAATTCATAGGAAGAAAGGATGATCAAGTAAAAATACGTGGGTATCGTATCGAATTGGGAGAAATAGAGCAAGTCGTCTTAGAACAAGATGATATTATAAGCTGCTGTGTGTTAGCTAAAAAGAATACTAACAAAGAATACTTTTTGGTAGGTTATATGGCAACAAACAAAGAGTTTGATGAACAAGAGTTTCTGGATAGTTTAAAAACAAAATTTCCAGAATATATGATCCCTAAATTTTGGGTGTACTTAGATGAAATGCCTATAACTACTAATGGAAAAATAGATAAAAAAGCATTACCAGAATTTAAGTATAATGAACATGTTACTACAATATATGTAGCTCCTAGAAATACAACAGAAGCTCAGTTAGTAATGATATGGTCAGAGCTCTTAAAAATAGAGAAAATAGGAATCAATGATAATTTCTTTACACTAGGAGGACATTCGTTGTTGGCAACCAGACTAGTATCTGCAATTCGAAAAATAATAAATGTAGAAATTAATATACGAGATATTTTCTTGTATACAACGATTGCAGAACTAGGACAGTATATAGATAAACAGTCTGTAACAGATCAGATATCTATTATAAAACGATATGATAAACAAGAAGAGTATCTTCCTTTATCCTTTAGCCAAGAACGATTATGGTTTATAGACCAATTAGAAGGGACATCAGAATACAATATGCCTGTTCGATTACATCTTACAGGAATATTGAATCCTATAGCATTAGAAGCAGCACTACTAGAAATTATAGATCGTCATAAAATACTACGTACTGTACTTAAAACCGAAGAAGGAAAAGGATACCAACACGTCATAGCAGTAGATGAATGGAGTATGGATACTGTAAAATCTCCTTCGTTAGAAGCTAGAGAGCAAGATATAGAAGAATTTATAAGCCAACCTTTTGATTTATCAAAAGATTATATGGTTAGAGTGCGACTATATGAAATTGATGAAAAACAAAACATTTTAATAGTTGTTTTTCATCATATTGCTACAGATGGTTGGTCTAATAGTGTTTTGATAAAAGAGTTAGTAGCATTATATGCATCCCTCATAGAAGGAAAAGATACTACACTCTCACCATTAGCAATACAATATTCTGATTATGCGATATGGCAACGAGATTATTTTCAAGGAACTATTTTAGAACAACAATTAGCATATTGGAAAGATAAGTTGCAAGGTGGAGCACCATTATTATTGCCAACAGATTATACTCGTCCTGCAGTTCATAGTACAAATGGAGCAAGTTTTACATTCTCATTAGATCAAAAACTAAGTACATCTCTAAAATCAATTACCAGAAAAGAAGAAGTTACCTTGTTTATGTTACTCATTTCTGCGTTTAAAGTCCTTCTATATAAATATAGCGGTCAAGAAGATATTAGTGTAGGAACTCCAATAGCAAATAGAACGCAAAAAGAAACTGAAGACTTAATAGGATTTTTTGTAAATACATTAGTCATAAGAAGTGAAGTTTCAAAAGATATAAAATTTAAGCAACTTCTAAAACAAGTAAAAGAAAATGTACTAGGAGCATATGAGCATCAACAAGCACCTTTCGAAAAAGTAGTAGATACTGTTGTAAAAGTACGAGACCGAAGCTTAAGCCCATTATTTCAGGTAATGTTTGTATTACAAAATACTCCAGAAGAAAAAATAGAATTAGAAGGGTTAACAATATCTAATACGCCATCTGAAGTTGATAATTCTAAGTATGATCTTACATTGGCAGTGGTAGAAGATCCGTCAGGTATCATGTTAAATATGACGTATTGTACAGATCTTTTTAGAGAAGAAACCATAAGAGAGCTAGTATTGCATTATGAGCATATACTAGTAGCTTTGGCAGATGATATAGAGACAACAATTGCGGATGTACCAATATTAACAAAGGAGCAACAAACCGAGTTGGTACACAATTTTAATGATACTCATATATCGTACCCTAAAGATAAAACAGTTGTAGACATATTCAATGCACAAGTACAGCAAACGCCAGAAGCAATGGCAGTTGTTTTTAAAGATCAAAAACTGACATATAGCGAATTAAATAGTAAGTCGAATCAGCTTGCCAGAAAATTAAGAAAACTAGGAGTACAAAAAAATGTATTTGTAGGAATCTGTACAGAACGATCCAGTGATATGATTGTTTCTATACTATCAGTTCTAAAAGCAGGAGGGGTTTATGTTCCAATAGATCCAGATTTCCCAGAAGAGAGAGTAGAATATATGATAGAAGATACGGGATTAACAATTTTATTGACCACCACTACTATTATAGATACATGGGAAGGAGATAGAAACCTAGAACTTCTTCTATTAGATAAAAATCAAGAATCAATAGAAGAAGAATCAGATAAAAACCTTATTGTTGATATATCTCAAAATGATCTTGCGTATATAATCTATACTTCGGGATCTACAGGTACTCCTAAAGGGGTTATGGTTTCCCATGATAATGTTACCAACTTGGCATTTTCTAGAATATCTTACTATGGACAAGTACAGGCTATGTTACTATTGCCTTCTTTCGTTTTTGATCCATCAGTAGCAGTTATTCTAGGGACATTATTAACAGGAGGGAAACTAATAGTTCCTGCTAAAGAAGAGATTACAGATGCTACCAAGATAAAATCATTAATAGCGCAAGATGTAGATATATTACTATGTGTGCCTTCATATTATGAATTTATGCTTAATGAAAGTATTATAGAAAACACATCATTAAGAGGTGTCATATTAGGAGGAGAGCAGCTTCATAAAAACATAGTAGATCGACATTATGAAACTTATACAGACATACGGCTTTATAATGAGTATGGGCCTACAGAATGTACTGTTTGGGCGTCAGTAGCAACACTAGAAAACAATGACGATTCTATCACAATTGGTCGTCCTGTACCGAATACTCAGATATATGTATTAGATGCACAACAACAATTGGTGCCTAGAGGAGTAATAGGAGAACTTTATATTGCAGGAGCTGGAGTTTCTAAAGGATACCTTAATCAAAACCAGTTAACCAAAACAAAATTTGTTAGCAATCCATTGATCTCTAAAACAAAGATGTATCGTACAGGAGATTTAGGGAGATGGTTATCAGATGGGCGTATAGAATTTATAGGCAGAACAGACGATCAAGTAAAAATTAGAGGATATCGTATCGAACTGGGCGAAATAGAAAAAGCGATATCAAAAATAAAAGATGTTATAAATTGTAGTGTACTAGCTAAAGAAGATACAAATAATACGAAGCAATTAGTAGGGTATGTAGTATCGCAAGGAGATTTTGATAAACAAAAAATCAAAGAAGAATTAAAATCATTTTTGCCTGATTATATGATTCCGAAGTTATGGATTTTGATGGAGGAAATGCCACTGACAAGCAATGGGAAAATTGATAAAAAAGCACTTCCTACCCCTGATTTTTCTAATGCACTACAAGAATCTTATGTAGCTCCTAGAAACGAATTAGAAAAACAGTTAGTATTAATATGGCAAGAACTACTTCAGGTAGAACATATCGGAATTTATAATAACTTTTTTGAATTAGGAGGAGATTCAATCATTACAATTCAGGTAGTAAGTAAGATGAATCGATTAGGATATGCCATGCAACCAAGAGACCTATTCGAGCATCAAATAATTGCCGATTTAGCAGTATATATAGCACTTGGAGGAAGTAGTATAGAAGGAGAACAAGGAGTATTGTCGGGTACAAGTGATTTATTACCAATACAACAATGGTATTTTGATAAAATCTATAGCGAAGAAGCACATTTTAATCAAGCTGTTTTAATATCGATATCAAAAGAGATTAAAGATACCACACTACAACAAGTTGCTAAAGAACTAACTACCCATCATGATGCATTACGTTTTATGTATAACAAAGAAGATAATTCATGGATTCAATCTTATGGAGTTTCTGAAGGAGTATTAGAAACAGTAACTCTGGAGAATATAGAAAATGATTTTATTTCAGAGACAATAACAAATATATGTGATGCCTATCATCGAGAGATTTCTATAGAAAAAGGAAATTTATTTAAACTCATCTTAATTAAAACCCCAGAATCAGATTATAAGAATCGATTATTCCTATTAGCGAGTCACTTAGTTGTAGATGGAGTTTCTTGGAGAATCTTATTAGATGATCTAAACCATATGCTAACAGCATTACACGAAGAAAAACAAATTGACCTAGGTAAAAAAGGAAGCTCTTATAGAGAATGGGGAATTGCATTACAAAAATACGCACAGAAAAACTCTGTACGATCACAGCAATCATTCTGGAAATCGATACGATCAGATTATAAAGAACTTCCGATAGATAAGCATGGAACAGTATCTACTCGTGCAGACTTATCGTATTATAAAGTAGTTCTGGATAAAGAGTATACCACTGAGCTACTTACCAATATACATCAGAGCTACGGTACAGAGATAGAAGATATATTAATGAGCTGTCTTACGCTAACTATAAACGAATGGACTAAAGAAAATACGCTCATAGTAGGCTTAGAAGGTCATGGACGAGAAGATATATCAAAAGATATTGATATTAGTAATACAGTAGGGTGGTTTACAAATGTTTATCCGGTATCATTATCGATAGGATCAGAAAACTCTCTGAGTAACCTTATAAAAAATATAAAAGAACAACTTAGAAAAATTCCTGATAAAGGATTGGGCTATGGAGCATTACTCAATTATCATTCATCCGATGAGGTTAGAGAAGATATAGGAAAAATAAAATGGGATATATTATTTAATTACTTAGGGCAATTGGATAACGTAACTACTTCAGGAGATTGGTTTGAAGTAGCATCAGAATCTCCAGGATTCCCTATTGCAGATATAACTCCATTAACGAATAAGTTAGAAATAAATAGTTCTGTGACAGCAGGAGTTTTACAATTAGAGTGGGGGTACTCTACAAAACAATACAATAGAGAGACTATAGAAAAACTTGCTCATAACTTTATTTCTAATCTAATGCTACTCATAGAACATTGTAAAAATCAAGAAGAGAGAGATTTTACACCTTCTGATTATGGATTGGAACAAGAAATAGGAATAGAAGAATTAGAGACATTCTTTAATGAAGAATCAGACTCAGAAGAAGTTTTTAAAATTTAAAAAAAGTATTGGATAATGGAAAGTTTTATAAAAAAATTAGATCAATTACATTTCTTTTTAGTAGAAAAAAATGGAGAATTAATCCTTAAAAAACATAAAAATCGTTCTGTAACAAATCCTTATGATTTTAAGGAAGATAAAGAAAATATAAAAGATTTTCTTACCAAAAATAAAATAGCATTAATAGAATTCTTAAAAGAACAGAAGATACAAAATAATACTTCTAATGTAATTTATAAATTGAGTCCTCTGCAAGAGGGAATGCTATTTCATGGATTATATGATAAAAATTCAAATGCATATATTCTGCAACTGGCAATAGAATTTACAAAAGGAGTAGACGTTACCGTGATAAAATCATCTTGGGAATATGTACTCCAGCATTATAGTATTTTAAGAACCGCATTTTTTCATGAAGACTTTAGTATACCAGTACAGCGTGTTTATGAACAAGTAACAATGCCTTTTATAGAATTAGATTATAGTTCTTTTTCTACTGCCGAAAAGAAAAATAAAATTGCATCATTCTTACTATCAGATAGAGAAAGAGGTTTTAAATTTAATGAAGTACCATTAATGAGAGTTACTCTTATTAAAACAGGAGAGACATCATACAATATGGTTTTTACTAGTCATCATATTTTAATGGATGGATGGTCATTATCAATACTTATGGGAGACTTTTTACAAGCCTATCAGTCACTCTACAAAGGAAAAAAACTACCTACAAAATCAATAGATTATTACGAAGATTATATCAGGTATATTGCATCAAAAGATCCAGAAGAAGAAACATCTTTTTGGAAAACGTATATGGAAGGGCTAACATCACCTTGTCTTCTGCCTTTTTCCAAAAAACAAATAGTACAACAAGATCAAAATAAGGACTATAGAGAGTCCTCACTACTCATAGATGCTTCGTTAACAGATCAGTTAAAAAAATATGCAAGAAGTAATCGTTTAACTGTCAATACAATCATTCAGGGAGTTTGGGCATTCTTATTACATACATATACAGCTAATGATACTATAGTTTTTGGAGTAACAGTATCAGGAAGACCTAAGGCTATAGAAAATGCGGATCAAAGAGTAGGACTATATATTAATACACTACCTCTTTGTACAACAATAGATGCTAGCCAAAAAATAACAGAATGGCTATCTGATATTCAATTACAGCATACAACAAGTAGAGAGTATCAGTATATAAATTTATCTGAAATTCAGAAATTAAATGGTATTAAAGGAAGTCTGTTTGATAGTATTATTGTATTCGAAAACTTTCCAGTATCCGATGCGGTTAAAGAACAAGAAGGAATATTAGAACTTGGCGCTGTAGAAGCAAAAGAACAAACAAATTATTTACTAACGTTAACTATAGGATTAGGAGAAACATTAGATATAAAATTTACATACAATGATGTGCTATTAAGCCCTTTTTATGTACAATCGATACAGGGACATATTAAAACAATATTAGAACAACTAACATCTATACCAGAAGACAGTACAACAAGTACACTACAGGTCTTAACACCAAATGAAAATCATCAAATACAATATGATTTTAACAACACAGAAGTAGCATACCCATTAGATAAAACACTTCTAGATTTAATTAATGATCAGGTTAATAAAACACCTAATGCTATTGCGGTACGTTTTGAAGAACAACAGCTTTCTTATAGTGAATTAGAAGAAAAATCAAATCAGTTAGCTCATCATTTAAGAAGTCGAGGAGTTACTACAGAATCTCTTGTAGGAGTATGTTTAGATCGTTCATTACATATGATGGTTAGTATTCTGGGCATATTAAAATCCGGAGGAGCATACGTGCCTATCGATCCTGATTATCCAGAAGAAAGGATTCAATATATTATACAGGACATAGCCGCACAAGTCATATTATGCGATAGCCGATCTATAGATATACTAACAGCAGTTACAGATCAAGTAGCGTTAATTGATGTGTCTCATAAAAAATTAGAATTAGAAAATTATCCTATAACAAAGGTACCTACAACAATTACTCCAAGTAATCTAGCGTATGTAATTTATACATCAGGTAGTACAGGAAAACCAAAAGGAGTAATGAATGAACATAGAGGAATTGTTAATCGATTGCTCTGGACACAGAATCAGTATCAACTTCAACCCAATGTAGATGCTATATTGCAAAAAACAACATTCTGTTTTGACGTTTCTGTCTGGGAATTATTTTGGCCATTAATATCAGGAGTACCTTTGGTATTCTTACGACCAGAAGGACATAAAGATACCACCTATCTAAAACAAACAATAGATAATTATAATATTACCACGCTACATTTTGTTCCTTCTATGCTTTGGGCATTTTTATTAGATATAGAAAAAGGGGAGTGTACTTCCTTACAGAGAGTTTTATGTAGTGGGGAAGCTCTCCGTTTAGATCAGATACAACTATTTAAAGAAAAATTCCCTAAAGTTCGTTTAGATAATTTATATGGTCCTACAGAAGCAGCTATTGATGTATCCTCTTGGCGTATACCAGAAGGAAATACATTGGAGTTGGTATCGATAGGAAAACCTATAGCTAATACAAGGTTATATATATTAGATAAAAACTATATTCCTGTACCTATAGGTGTTTCAGGAGATCTTTATATAGGGGGAGTTCAGGTAGCAAGAGGATATCTAAATAGAGAAGAGTTAACACAAGAAAAATTTATTACTAATCCATTTATGGATGGAGAGCGTATGTATGATACAGGCGATGTCGCCCGTTGGTTACCCGATGGTACTATAGAATATATAGGTAGATCTGATGATCAGGTAAAGATTAGAGGATATAGAATAGAGTTAGGAGAAATAGAAAGTATATTATCACAGATATCAGATATCAATACTTGTTGTGTTTTGGCTAAAGAAAGTTCTGATGGGAGTAAACAATTAGTAGGATATGTAGTTAGTAAAAATGTATTTGATAAGGTAAAAATGCAAGAGGTACTACAGCAAAAACTACCAGAATATATGATTCCTCAGTTATGGGTAGAATTAGATGATATGCCATTAACCTCTAATGGTAAAACAGATAAAAAAGTATTATCAACACTCAATATATCAAACTTAAATACGGTTACTTATGAGGCGCCCCGTGATGAGCTAGAAAAAGAATTAGTTACTATCTGGCAAAACTTATTAAACATCGATAAAGTAGGAATACAAGATGATTTTTTCGACTTGGGAGGGCATTCTATATTAGCAACGAGGTTAGTTTCTATAATCAGAAAAAAAGTAGAAGTAGAAATAGAAATAAAAGACGTATTTAATTACCCCACGATAAAAACATTAAAAAAGCAGATCATTAATAGTCAGCAAAAAACAATTACATCTGCAATACAACCACGAGATACAGAAGGTAAAGTTCCTTTGTCTTTTAGTCAAGAACGATTGTGGTTTGTTGATCAATTAGGAGGTAGTATCCATTATCATATTCCAATAGTATTAAGGATAAAAGGGAATTTAGATATAACAATACTAGAAACATCATTACGACAAATACTATATCGTCATAAGGCGTTAAGAACTATTATTAAGTCCGAAGAAGGTATAGGATATCAAGAGGTGATTTCGGAAAAAGACTGGAATATTAGACACTTTACTGTTGATGGAAAGCAAGAAAACTTAGAAGATAAGATAGAAAAGTTTATTTCTCATCCTTTTAATTTATCTATAGACTATATGTTTAGAGCAGGGATATATGATCAAGGAGCCGATAATTATGTACTAACAGGAGTATTTCATCACATTGCTAGTGATGGCTGGTCTATTGGTATTTTGATTCAGGAATTTATAGAGCTATACAGTTCATTCGTAGAAAAAAGAGAAGATAAATTACCACCCCTATCGGTTCAATATAGTGACTATGCGTTCTGGCAAAGAGAGTATTTAGAAGGAGAAATATTACAACAAGAACTATCGTATTGGGAGCACCAATTAAAAAAAGTTTCTTCACTAAATCTACCAATAGATTATCCACGACCTTCTATTCAAAGTACAAAAGGAGCTGACATTTCTTTTACAGTAGATTTAGAAACTACTAAAAAAATAAAAGCGATTTGTAAAGAAGAAGGAGTAACCTTATTTATGCTATTATTAAGTGCATTTAAGGTGCTGTTATATAGAAATACAGGACAAAGTGATATTAGTATAGGTACTCCAATAGCGAATAGAACACAAGAAGAAACAGAAAAAATAATAGGATTCTTTGCTAATACATTAGTGCTACGTAATAATATTTCTAAAAGTGTAGTATTTAAAGAATTGTTACGACAGGTAAAGACAACAACATTAGAGGCCTATGAACACCAGCATACTCCTTTTGAGAAAGTAGTAGATCGAGTAATAGAAAAAAGAGATATGAGTATATCTCCATTATTTCAGGTAATGTTTACATTGCAAAATGCAGTAAATGACGATGTAATAACATTGCCAGAAGTAACACTTTCTTCAGAACCTTTTAGGACTACGATTTCTCAATTTGATCTTACACTAACCGTTACAGAAACAAATTCTGGATTATCCCTAAATCTAACCTATGCAACCGCATTATTTAAAGAAGAGACAATCCAACGTTTAAAATCACAATATGAGATTTTGATGAAGAATTTGGAGGTAGAATTGGAGTATCCAATAGATAAGATGACACTACTTACAGGACAAGAAAAATACCAATTATTAGATGAATTTAATAATACCTATGCGGATTATCCATTGGATAATGCACTACCTGTATTTTTTGAAAACCAAGTAGCCAAAACCCCTGATGCTATTGCAGTAATCTTTGAAGAAGAACAGTTATCATACAGAGAACTGGATGAACGATCTAATCAATTGGCAAATTACCTGAATAGAGAAGACACTATTAAAGAAGAAATAGTAGGGATATGTCTCAATCGATCTTTAGAAATGGTGATTTCAATTTTAGGAGTTCTTAAGTCAGGAAGAGCTTATGTTCCTATAGATCCTAATTATCCTAAAGATCGTATTACATATATTCTCGAAGATGCATTTATTTCCTTAATTATAAGTAACTCAGAAAGCATAAAAGCACTAGGTAATGAGTATAAAACAACTACTATTCTCTTAGATACAGATGGAGATGAAATACAAAAAGAATCGATAAACAAACCTTCTCTACATATAGATGAAAATCAATTAGCCTATGTTATTTATACATCAGGCTCCACAGGTAATCCTAAAGGAGTTATGATAGAACATAAAAGTGTAGTAAACTTTCTCTATTCGATGATAAATAAGCTAGGTTTAGAAAAAATGAAAACCTTTTTATCAGTTACGACGTATACTTTTGATATATTTTATTTAGAACTATTTACACCACTTATTCAGGGAGCAAAAGTAGTTTTGTCGAATGAAGAATCATCAGTAGATGCATATAAATTAAGAGATCTGATTACTACATATCAACCAGAATTTATGCAGGCTACCCCTTCTACATGGCAAATGCTCGTAAGTAGTGATTGGAATAATGAAGAAAATGTTACGATCTTATGTGGAGGAGAAGCTATAAAAGAAAACCTAAAAAATAGCCTTACAACTATTAGCAGTACTGTATGGAATTTATATGGACCTACAGAGGCCACCATATGGGTTACTGCTCAAAAATTAGAGCGATCAGAAACCATAAATATAGGTACTCCTATCGACAATACTCGAGCTTACATAGTTTCAGATAGTATGCAATTACAACCTATTGGAGTTATAGGAGAGTTATGTTTTTCGGGTATAGGAATTTCTAGAGGTTATTTAAATAAGGAATCATTAACAGAAGATCGATTTATCTCAGATCCATTTACTTCAGGCTTACGCCTTTATAAGACGGGAGATCTAGCACGTTGGCTTAGTGATGGTAATATAGAGTTTTTAGGACGTAAAGATGATCAAGTAAAGATTAGAGGATATCGTATTGAACTAGGAGAAATCGAGAGTGTTTTATCAGAATTGCCATCAATTACGAGTTGCTGTGTTGTATCACGAGCAGATGGATCAGGTAGTAATCGATTAGTAGGGTATGTCGTCAGTTCTGATGCTATTGATAAGAGTTCGATACAGAGTCATTTAAAAACTCGTTTACCAGATTATATGATCCCTGGTGTTTGGGTGACATTAGAGGATATGCCTTTAACTAGTAATGGTAAGATTGATAAGAAGTCATTACCAGATCCAGACATGTCAGATGTATCGAGTTCAGTCTATGTTGCTCCTCAGAGTGCCATGGAAATATCTCTAGCTGAGATCTGGCAAGAATTGTTAGGAGTCCCTAAAGTAGGGATCCACGATAACTTTTTTGAGTTAGGAGGCCACTCCCTTCTCGCGACTCGATTGGTTTCTATGATTCGTAAGAGATTAGAAGTTGAAGTATCAATTAGAGAGATCTTTGATAACCCTATGATTTCAGATTTAGTTGTTTGTATAGAAGGTGGAGTTGGTAAGGTTTCTCTTCCATCAGTTGTACATGAAGATAAAATAGGAAGT
>NZ_AVQK01000015.1 GCF_001401755.1 Aquimarina longa SW024 | reverse complement strand
TTTCTATTCCATAAAAGTTATGTGTGCCTTCTATTCTTTTTTTTATAGGGTGGTTAAAAGATGTCATTAATTATAGTAAATAGTTTTTTTATTACTTTTTAAGGTATACTACTCTTCATAAATAGTTTTTACCTTATATGTTCTAATGAACTCACCCGTAATCCCATCAATTTCATAGAATTTAGTATCAAGATCGTTGTACTCTTCATCACCATTCATAGAAACTCTCCATTTTGGTTTTGAATTAGGGAATTCATTAAGATCAACTCTACTTAAATAAAATACATTAATGTTGTACTTTTTAATATCTTTTTCAGCTATTTTTTTTACGATAGAGATTGCTTCTGCCCAGCATATATTGTATCCTTTTTCGTAATCAATAGTTTTTGTTATCGTACCATTTTCATCAAAAAAATACTCTTTTCCAATTTTTGTGTTAGTTGAGTGTTTTTTATAGAAATACAAATGCTTGATATTGTTAGAGTTATTGTATTTAATTTTTTTAGTTAGTTGAGTTTTTTTATCGGTTAGCCATATTTTTTTTGTTTGAATTCTCGTGATATATTGTTCAGAATCAGTATAAAAAACTTTTTTTTTAGAAAGAATACTGCTATATTTTTCATTATCAAAAACCATTTCTTCTTTTTTGATCTCAAAAATTGGATCATCAAATAAGCAGGTTTCATTTGTTTTCACAAATCTATTTTGCGCAGAACAAGAAAGGGTAATTAAAATATAAGCAACTAACAGAAGTTTAGTTTTCATAATTCTTGTAAATGTGTGTATGTATGTAGTTTTGTCCATTGCCATTTCCATGTATATTTTTTTGATTCATGATAGTCCATATAATTTTTTGTTTTTTTATCCTTAAAAGTGTGGGTAGCTCGATTACTAAAAGTATGCCTGAGACCTAAAGCGTGCATGACTTCGTGCATTATTGCAGTATGTTGTAGTCTTTTTTCACCATCTAATATTCCATAGGCAACCCCTGTACCTGTTGGAGAAAATCCTGCAATTACATCAAACTGTCCTCCATCTTCCCCCATAGCACCAGTAATTAAACAGCTCCTATTTACAAGATATAATGTAACTATATTATTTGATGCAACATGATTGTCTTTAATTACATTTACAAAATCTTGCTTCCTATCTCTTTCAATATAATTATGATGATCTGATTTTTTTATAATACCTTCCCTTTTTAATTGTTCATTCTCTGCACTAATATCCAAAATATTTGGATCATCATTCAAAATATTAATATCAATTAAAGCAGGTTTCAATCCTTTTTCTAAAAGACTTGATAATTGGTTTAATTCTAATTTATCTTCTAAAACATCTTGATCCTTATCATTTCCTGTTATCTCAACAAAATGCCATTGTAGATCAATAGTTTTAGGTCTTGGATACCATAGGTTTATTCCTCCTGCATCAGTTCCATCTGCTTTTACCTTAATCTGCGTGCCATTAGGACTCTCATTATTTGTATTGCAAGTAATATGCACTTCTTTAGCTTCAATCATATCATTAACTTCATTAGATCCTTTTTTATAAACAAAAGAAAAATCTGAATGATTTTCAAAAGCTACTCTTTGATATTCATCCTTTTTATTGAAAGTTTTATCTAACTGTAAAATTATCGTTTGTCCTACTCGAAGGCTTACCCAAGAAGGGAAATATTGTTCTCCTTCTACCTCAAAAGGATTATACTCATTTTCTAAACTTTGAATATCATTTTCTAAGTCTCGGGCATTTGACTTGATTATACTTTTATAATCAGAAGGGATCTGATCAAAGCCAAATGTTCCCTCTCTAATAACACTACTTTTTACAGTAAACTTAATAATACACTTTCTTGGTCTACTAACATCTGTAGTATTAATATCCTCTATTACTGCATCATTACTAGCGATACCTGTATCGCTAGTTGCTTGTTGTTCCAAGGTCTGTTGTTCGGAGTTAGTTGATATTTCTTCAAACATTCCAGAAGGCGGTGGTTCTGGTGTTCCAAAAAATACGCCTTGCCCTCCTGTTTCATTAATACTAATGGCTGCATAGGTATTTATATTCTTGGCGTAGATATTAATATCATTCTTAGCGATAATAGATAGCGACCCTTTTGCGATTTTAACGATTCTTCCTTTTTTACCCATATCTAAAAAACGTTTCCTTGCTCTCCGCTGTTATTATTCACTTTTTGATCTGCTTGCTTGTTTACATTACCACTAGTACTTGCAATAGTAGCATCGGTACTAGATTGTAGGGATACTTGCTCTGCCTGACTTCTCATATTCTGAGATGCTGTTTCTATAATATTAGAAGCGGTAAGATTATAATTACCTGCTATCTGCTCTGTTTTGTTTTTACCTGCACTGACCTTAATATCTTCTGTTGCTCTAAATTCTATATTTTTAGCCATAAAGGTCATATTTTCTAACGCAGTAATATTGATATTGTTATTAGCGGTATCAATCTTAAAGGCATTTCCGTTTTTATCGGTTATCGTAATACTTTCTGCTCCTGCTGTATCGTCAAATTCTAACAAATGTTGGCTACGGGTTCTAATACTTTTTCTATTATTTAGATCAGCTTGTAATGTTGATGGGCTTGCTGTACCAGAATATAATGCGCCCATTACGAAAGCTTTTTCGGCATTAGAGCCTTCAAAACCGATTACGACCTCTTCTCCTTTTTCGGAAACAAAAAAGAAGCCTTTTTCTGCTCCTGCGTGGGGAGTCATCACCCGTATCCAAGGGGTTGTTGAACCGATTGTTTTTTGCCAAGGGAGTTGTACTTTTATTCTTCCTAGTCCTTCGGGATCATTATTATCTATAACTATCCCTGTGGTGATATCACTTTTAGGATATCGATTGAGATCCATATGTGGGTAGGTGTCAGAACTAGCTTCTACGGCGGTAAACTCATTGGTATATACTCCATCTTCTGTATTGGTATGGGTAATACTAATAATTCTATAACTCCCATAACCTTTTACTTTTATTATCGCTCCTAGTGCTACACTTGGGTTATCACTGCTCCCTCGGGCAATGACCTGTTTCATAGATTTAGCCTTAGTATACTGTTCTACCTGTTGGTCTAATCTATACTTTTGATTAGGGTCGGTAAGTAACGAATGTACTACCTGTGTGGTCTTATGATAGAGTTCTCTGGATTTATTATCCATAAACCCATGATACCCCTCTGAGGAGGTATTGATCTCTGTACTACTTTTTTTATGCAACGCTCCTGTAAGGTAATCACTGCTGATATAGCTAGTAGCATTAGCTATTGTATCTAATTGTATACTGAATGATCGTAAGTCTATTCCATGAATAAGCTCTGTTTCTTCGGTACTAGGGTTGCCAAATATTAATTGTTTACCGTTATAATAGAACCACTCATTATGATAAGCTGCTAATCTACTGGCATAGCTAAAGGCACTTTGATTATGCTGTACGGAGTAGTGTATGGTTTCTGAGGATCGGGGTGCAAAATTGGTTTCTAATTTCCCTACATCATATCCCTGAAAAGTGCGTTCCATAATCTCAGACAAATTCATATCATTATATGAAGCGTAGTGCTCTCCATCATCTGCTAATATACTTGTACTTTTGACCTGTAATACGATTAAGTTACCTTGGTATTGATCATCCCCTTTGATGGCTTCCAATCCACTAACTACTCCTTTAAACTCTAACTCTTTATATCCACCATACTTTGATACTGCTTGTATCTGTAGGGTAATAAGACCTCCTAGATAGTCTTTACTCTCTCCTATAAGTTCTTCTGTCAGTTGCTCGATAACATCAGCTCGGCACACTAGCTCTAGATCATGATGTGCATCTAATTGCTGTGATAATTTAAGACTTATATAGGAGTCTAATTTATTGCCCGATAGGTAAATAGAGGTATTTGTTTGTAGTGCCATAATGTCGTAGTAGTTTTTTTAGGGAATAGGTTTTAAGTTATAATTAGGTTATGTAGTTAGGTGTAAAAATAGTCCCCCAAAAGTAATCTTATACAAGGGGTAATACAAGGTATTCATCAGGGGAAAAGACCCCTTTTTTGTTGCGATTATTCCTACAGTTAGCTTTTTAATCATTTAATTATATACTTTATTAGTTAATGTCTTATACTCTAAGATTGTTACTTTTTTTTAATTATCGGATATTTTATTCTCATGATATCGAGCATAGATCCATGTATATACACTGACACAATAGGGATCATGGTTTAATAATTTATTCATAAAGTTGTTTGTGTCGATATTTAAAAACTTTAATATTCCGAATAATACTTCTTGTGGTACTTCGTCTATGTCGTCTACTAACATCTTATTAGGTTTTAATCCCTCATTGAGGGGTTAATTCTCCGAGGTTGTTGGTTTAAAAGGACACAAGAGTAATCATGCACATAGAGGACTACACAATGGAGGGGTTGCAAAAAATTACTCTCGCTATCCTAAATTAATTGGGGAGTTCATTTATAAAAATGCAGGAGCAATTAATTGGTATATAGTATATTGAAAATTTCCCCAAATCTTAACTATAGTATTGCCCCTGCGACCATATATTTATGTTTTAAAATCAATATTTTTTATCTCTAGATAGATAATTACGCGTTTTACAAAGACATCAGGGTACTTTAGAATTACAAAATGAACTGTTGCGAACTAAAAACTCTGCCGTACCCGACATCTCTATACAAGGACGAACCTCGAACTAACTCAACTTAACTTACTCTCACTCTACTATTTTTTGGGATGATGTTTTTTAGGGATAATGGTTTATTTTGTTTTATATGATCTATAGTCAAAGGAGATTTGCGTATAAGGGTTGCAATCTCAGAAGAATTTAGTCCCTGCTTATTAGACTCTTGTATCCATCTACGCAATAATAGGGCATAACCGCTATAAGTTTCTACACAACAGCTAAACTGAGATTGTTTAATCTGTAACTGGGTAAATACACGTTCTTCAAAAAGACGTACTCTCCTTTCTTTTTCTTGTGTGGTACTTAGTTTCATATCTATTTATTTAGGGTTATTTTTTAAAATATCTATTTTCATTAAAAGTTTATTCATTCTTCTTCTATAAAATCAAAAACGATGTGTTCAAACGTCTTATATAAGATTTCAATTTTCTCATCTGTCATTTTACGATCATACTTTATAAATTTATGAATAGTACCCTTTGGAAATGATAAATGGTTTTCCAGACTAGTAATATTGAAAAATTTGCAATTCTTCATTAACCAAGTTTCTAATTTTTCCCTTTTGTAAGATGCTGTCTTCTTTTTTTTCATGAATTAACATATGTTTATGTTGACTAAATTAATTTTGGAAAACTAAGGCGGGGTAATTCCTTTAGTGATTAGTATTTGTTAGTTAAAATTGTTCTTTAATTTACTGAGTAAATCATCTCACGTTTTTTTTTAATGTTAGTTATAAATTTCTATTTTAAAAACAACCTCTAATGAAAGATATGCAACTAAAATAATTATCTTTACATGTGTTTTAAAATTGAATACACGCAAAAATAGCGTATTTTACAATTAAAAACAACATAAATACGCAAAAATATCATTATTTTGAAATAAATGAATGCTAGAGAATTAAAAGAAATTAGAAAAAGTTTGGGATTAACACAAGCTGCTCTTGCTGAACTGATAGAGGTAGGAACTAGAACGATACAAGCATGGGAGTATGATCAACAAAAAGTTCCAAAAACCGTTGGAGAATTTCTAAAACAAAAATTGCATGAAAAACTGTCTGATCAAAAAACGCCATTAATAACAATGGATGTTTCTCATAAAAATGAATTATCTATAGAAGAAATGGCATCATTCTGTTTAAAGCATGTAGATGAATATGAGAAAATACCAAGTGTTAAAATGTTTATTGAATACCATCGAAATCAAGCAAAAGCAGAACTTTTGGAAAAGCATATTATTTTAAATAGTCAAGGAGAATAATGTTAAAATACTTATGTTTAATTATTTCTTGATATTAAGTTATTCAGTTCTTCTGGGCTAAACTTTATTCCAAGTTCTTGGAGTACTAAAATCTTATTCAAGGTAGCTATACGATCTATAGCTTTTCTATTTTTTTCTAAAAAATATTTTTCAATCTCAGATAATGATAATTCATCAAACAAAGTAATTTCTTTATCATAAGTTGAATCATTCTGAAATTGATTAATTAATTGAGAAAATCGATCTACAGCATTATCAATTGTAATATTATTTAGAATTAACTTGTTTTTTAAACCTCTAATTTCCGTGAGTAAATCTTTTTCCATCATACTTAAATTTTACTTTCTTCTAACATTCTTGATTTCAATATCTCTAAAACATCTTTTGCTTCACTAATAAATTCTTCATCTTTATTTTTCCTATACTCAAAAAGCTTAATGATTCTTTTTATTAAAAAAACTGTTATTACAAAAATGAAACATATTCCAATGGCAAAAATATGACTTAAAAAGTCATCTGAATGTTCAGAGCTAAAAATCCAAATAAGTTGAAGTCCATAGCAATAAATGGGAATTAAAAATGAAAACCTATATGGTTTTAAATAAAATCCTAATAACATTAAAATGGGCGATATACTCTGAGTAAACGCCCAAATAAAATTACTAAAATTAGAATATCCAAATGTCTCCATACTATTGATCTCCAAAAGAGCCAAAAGTTTATCCAAATAGAGCATACTTCCAGATAATATAATAAAAAAAGTACCGATTACCCTAATATGAAATGGAACTTTTTCTTCAACTAATATATTGGTTAACAGCTTTGTCATTAAAGACACCTTGCGTACCAGGTCTTTGAATATCTTTGTCAACACCTTTAATTTCTGTTTCATAAATTTCATTATCATCTGACATTTCACAACTTGTAAAAAACATCATAGATAAAAATAGAAAAAGAATACTTAAAACAAATAAATTCGACTTCATAATATTTTTTTTAGGGATTATGTAATATTGATATCAAATCAATTGTATTATAATTAATTGATTTACAGTGTAAAGCTAAAGAAATAATACATAGAAATCTATACTGTTTTTTAATATTTTGGACGTAATTTTGCTCAATTTTTTAGCAAAAAAACCTGTTTTCAATCTAAATATTCCCCAAAAATTAAGGCTAAAATGCAGATTTGAGCTAAAATTAAGATCAAACATGAAAAAACACCTTATGTAACTGTATATCAAAACCTTAAATGAGTTACGTTAAAGCCGTAATAGTGTATTACGATAGCACTATTTTTAATGTGATTTACTCATAATTCTAAAATCTATGCTCTTTAGAATTAGCCATTTTGATTATCATTTCTTGTATCATTTGCTCTCTTGTTGTTTTTGGTTGTTTAGCCATAAGAGGGTTATTTTGTCTATTGGTAGGGATTTTTTTTTCACCAGATAAGTATTGATAAAAGTGACGAACGATGGTTTGTGCTTTGATGTATATTTATAGGCGTAAAAATAGAGTTCATAATAGTAGAAAATTGATTAATTATTTAACCTATGTTTAACCTATAAAAACGAGTTAAAATATAAATATTTGATTATCAGTATTTTATACTATTTAAGTTAACTATCCTCACAGGTCTTTAAGACCTATGAGGTCTAAAAATACAGTAAGGGATAGTATAAAGCATCTAAAATCAATTATATTTGCAAGTCATTAAAGGTGTGAAAATTGCATAAGGGATAGCAGTAAGCTACCATGTAGCGCATATAGCTCGACCCGAAACATAGTATAGGGTTACACCTTAAAATGATTTTTGAAAAAAAATAAAGAACCTATCAATAGGTATTAAAGAAGGATTGCTATACCAAACGAGACGGATATGTTAGCGTAGATGGTATATGAGACAAGAGACACAATACATGAAAAACATTAGAAACTTTTGCATTATAGCACATATTGATCACGGTAAAAGTACCTTGGCAGATCGATTATTAGATTTTACAGGATCAGTAACAGCTCGTGAAGCGCAAGCACAGTTATTAGATAGTATGGATCTGGAACGTGAACGAGGTATTACAATCAAGAGTCATGCAATCCAGATGGAATATACATATAAAGGAGAAGAATATATTCTGAATCTTATTGATACTCCTGGTCATGTAGATTTTTCTTATGAAGTTTCTCGATCGATTGCAGCATGCGAAGGAGCATTGCTCATCGTAGATGCAGCACAGAGCATACAAGCGCAGACGATCTCTAATTTATATCTGGCTTTAGAAAATGATCTAGAGATTATTCCTGTACTGAACAAGATAGATTTACCAAGTGCTAATCCAGAAGAAGTAACAGATGATATCATTGACCTATTAGGTTGTGATGCAGAAGATGTAATCCCAGCAAGTGCTAAAACAGGAATCGGGATTGAGGAAATTCTAGCAGCAGTTATTGATCGTATCCCTGAGCCAGAAGGAAATCCTGAGGAGCCTTTACAAGCATTGATTTTTGATTCAGTCTATAATCCGTTTAGAGGAGTAGAAACCTATTTTAGAGTGATTAATGGAGAGATCAAAAAAGGGCAACAGATTAAATTTGTTGCTACAGATAAAAACTATTTTGCTGATGAAATCGGTACTTTAAAACTTAATCAAGTACCTAAAAAAGCGATAAAAACAGGAGATGTAGGCTACCTTATCACAGGTATTAAAGATGCAAGAGAAGTAAAAGTAGGAGATACTATAACAGATGCCAAAACACCCACGCAAAATGCTATCGAAGGTTTTGAAGATGTAAAACCAATGGTATTTGCTGGGATTTATCCTGTAGATACTGAGGATTATGAAGAGCTTCGTAATTCTATGGAGAAGTTGCAACTTAATGACGCTTCATTGGTATTTGTACCAGAAAGTTCTGCAGCATTAGGCTTTGGATTTAGATGTGGATTCTTAGGGATGTTACATATGGAGATTATCCAAGAACGTTTGGAACGTGAGTTTAATATGACAGTGATTACAACAGTTCCCAACGTATCTTATCATGCATTTACACATAAGCATCCTGATGATATTATTATTGTTAATAATCCATCAGATTTACCTGATCCATCATCTATGAATCGAGTAGAAGAACCCTATATAAAAGCATCAATTATTACTAAATCCGATTTTGTAGGGTCTGTAATGTCATTATGTATAGAGAAGCGAGGAGAGATTACAAACCAAACGTATTTAACTACAGAACGAGTAGAATTAACCTTTGATATGCCATTAGCAGAAATCGTTTTTGATTTCTATGACCGTTTAAAAACGGTCTCAAAAGGGTATGCTTCCTTTGATTATACTCCTATCGGAATGCGTGCTTCTAAATTGGTAAAAGTAGATATATTACTTAATGGAAATATAGTAGATGCGCTATCCGCATTATTACATAAAGATAATGCTTATGATATCGGTAAGAAAATCTGTGAGAAACTAAAAGAGTTAATCCCACGTCAGCAGTTTGATATCCCAATACAAGCCGCAATTGGAGCTAAGTTTATCGCTAGAGAAACAGTAAAAGCACTTAGAAAAGATGTAACAGCAAAATGTTATGGAGGGGATATTTCTCGTAAGCGTAAATTATTAGAAAAGCAGAAGAAAGGAAAAAAACGTATGCGACAGGTAGGTAATGTAGAAATCCCTCAGGAAGCATTTATGGCAGTATTGAAATTAAATGATTAGATATAGTGTTATCTAACCTCTCTTTTTTTAACGATACTAGTTTTTAAAAAACTGAGTTGCTTTTATTGGTTATAAATAGTTTCTATATACAAAGATAAGATATGACAGAAAGAGATAAGTATTTTATGGGTAGAGCTATTACAGTTGCCCAGCAAGGTATGACTTCTAATACAGGTGGACCTTTTGGAGCTGTAGTTGTCAAAGATGATCAAATCATAGCAGAAGGGTGTAATAGTGTTACTTCTACCAATGACCCTACTGCACATGCAGAAGTGGTGGCTATACGAAAGGCTTGCGCAGAGCTAAAGACATTTCAGTTAGACAACTGTATATTATATACTTCTTGCGAACCTTGCCCTATGTGTCTTGGAGCAATTTACTGGGCCAGACCTATGAAGGTTTTTTATGGCTGTACAAAAGAAGATGCCGCAGCAATTAATTTTGATGATCAGTTTATCTATGATGAAATCGACAAAAAAATCGATGCAAGACAGATTAATTTTGTAGGCCTTATGAGAGAGGAAGCAGTTAAAGTTTTTGAACAATGGGAAGCAAAAACGGATAGAACAACCTATTAATCAAAGACACTGTTTTTACTTATTAAGCATTACTTTCTTGTCTTCTATCATTTTTTGTAACATATACTCTACACCATTCTCATTATTGCTTTTTGTAATATAGTTAGCAATCGCCTTTACATTAGGATGTGCGTTTTCCATAGCAAAACTATAAGTTGCTTGGCTCATCATCTCTAGGTCATTATTATAATCTCCAAAAACCATAGTCTCTTCTGGGCGAATGTTATGGCTTTTTTGTAACTGCTCTAATGCATATCCTTTATTAGCAAGATTATGGGATAGATCTAACCATACTTCTCCGGATACTTTTACTTTTAGACGATCTTCTAAGTGTTTTAGTGCAGGGTAGAGATATTTTTCGGATCCTTCTTGATGACAGATAGCAATTTTTAGATACTGGTCATCTATTGCTTGTGATAAATCATCCAAAACTTCATATTTACCATAATATTCATCTAGCATATTTCTAAAATCTTGCCCATAATCTTCTATGTATGCTTTTTTTCGCCCGCAGAGAATTACCTGAGACCCTTTTATATTTTTCGTAATATCGAGTAGTTCTAGATAGGTCGCTCTATCGATTGTGGTGGTTTGTAATTCTAAGTCTTTTTGCATTGTTAATGCACCATTTTCTGCAATAACAAAAATATCATCTTTGATAGCATTTAATTTATGGATAATACTGTAATATTGTCTTCCACTAGCAGCTACAAAGACAACTCCAAGATTCCGTAGTTGTTCAAAAAGAGTATAGAAATGAGTACTTACTTCGCCCTTATCATTAAGAAGCGTACCATCCATATCGGTGGCAACCATTTTTATCTGAGATAAATCCATAGAAACTCTTAGTTTTAGCTTATAAAGGTAATAGGTTAGAAAGAATAGTGTATGTAAAGATTATAAAATTTACATTAAATCATAGTGTTTATGATGTTAAAAAAGAGTCTAGAGTATTCTAAGAAGTTATTAAAGACAGTATATTAGTGTATTTTTTAGCATTTATATATGATGAAGTTTTTTCAAAAAGAAATAAAATTGCCATCTTGCTCTAGAGGGTTTCATTTAATTACAAATCTAATTATTGAGGCTTTCCCCGAAATTAAGCAGATTGAGATAGGTCAATTACAAGTATTTATAAAGCATACTTCTGCAAGTCTTACAATAAATGAAAATGTAGACCCTACAGTACGACAAGATTTTGAGAGTCATATGAATGTGATGGTTCCTGAGAATGCTCCGTACTATATTCATACGTATGAGGGTCCTGATGATATGCCGGCACATATCAAAGCTTCATTGATGGGAACTTCTGTTCAGATACCAGTAACAAAAGGTAGATTAAATCTAGGAACTTGGCAAGGAGTTTATCTATGTGAACATAGAGATTATGGAGGTTCTCGGAAGTTAGTGTTAACAGCTTATGGAAATTAACTATTAGTAGCATATCTACTCCTAACATACATATTTATACAAGAATACATCCTAGATGTACTCTGGGATGTATTCTTGTATTGTAATAGGTGTGATTTAGTGTTTTCACTCTTTTTAAGAGCTGTAATCCATAATTTAGAACCAATTTGCCCAAGGGATTCTAGATAGCATTAATATTAATGCTATAGTGTAAAAAATAGCTAATGTTTTAAGTTTTGGAGTAGAAGTAAGTTTTTTCTTATGTTTAGAATATCCCATTGTAATAAAAACTATTGTTAGTATCATAACTGTTGGGTGCTCCACATTATACAATCGTAGTGTGGCATCTTTCATAATTTCTCCCATTTTATGTGTTCCCGAAAACCAAACCACAAAAGGGGAAACAAAGAAAATTATAATTCCTATTAATAACTGTATATGTGTTACAATAAGCGCAAACAGAGAAATTCTAAAATCTTTTGGGGTGTATTCTCTTTTGGTAAAAAAACCAATAAGTGCATTAATAGTCGATAAAGTAACAATAATAACAACAAGATACGCCCAATAAGAATGAACGATTTGGATAGTCTGATACATGATAATATGTTTAATTAAAAAACCTTTTTAAAGTAAGTATACTACAACCTTATTGATGATTAGGTCGTTTTTATACCATACCGTTTTTTTGCAAAGGTACATATAAGAACTTGTTCCGCAAAGCCTCTTAATTTTGTAAAACAAGAATATATTAAGTCTAATTAATAGCTGTTATTGTATTGGTTGTTTCTTCTACAAACTCATCGGGTAATTGCCCAGTAAGAGATTGTAAGAATATATGAATTTCATTGATTTGTTTGGCGCTGAGTTTTTTATTTAACTGGGTTTCTGCCATAATTCCGATAGCTTTTTTTAGATCATTAACACTACCATCATGAAAATAAGGACCTGTCTTTTCTATGTTCCGTAAAGAAGGGACTTTAAATACGTATCTATCAGCTTCATTTTTAGTAAGGTCAAATCGTCCGTTATCGATTTTTTTACTTTTGGTATGTTCCCAGTAGTTTACCGTAAGACCAAATTTTTGATACATAGTACCGCCTAATAAGGCACCTGCATGACATGTGATGCAACCAACACTCATAAAAGTATCCATACCTTGTTTTTCATAGGTGTTTAATGCAGTATCATCTCCAGACATATAGAGATCAAACTTAGAAGGGGTAATTAATTTTCTTTCGTAAGCACCAATTGCTTTTTTAATATTGTTATACGTGATTGGTGTTTTATCTTCTGGAAATACGGTATTAAATAGCTCGATATACTCGTCAATTTTTGATAATCTACTGACTACTTCTGCCTCATTAGGCATTGCCATTTCTACAGGGTTTAGTATTGGTCCTCCTGCTTGTTGCTCTACATCAGGTTCTCTACCATCCCAGAATTGAGAAAAATGTAATGCTGCATTAAAAGTTGTAGGAGAATTACGCCCTCCTAACTTACCATCATTACCCATAGAAAAAGATTGATTATCTACTCCATATGTAGCTATATTATGACAGGTATTACAACTCTGTGTATTGTCTTTAGACAATCTTTTGTCAAAATATAAGAGTTTACCAAGGGTGATTTTATCTTGTGTGGTTGGATTCTTGGGGTTTTCTGCATCAATTGGTAATGCACCAAATGTACGTCGTGCTTTTCGATCTAGTTCTAATGCTTTAAACTCTTCAGTTCTTGTAAAAGGAACAGGAATATAATCTGCGTCTTTTGATGTTGATTTTTTAGTACAACTAATCAATACTAATAAAATAAGGGTAAAACCCCAATAGTGTAAGCGTTTCATATTGTCAAATTTTTGTGTGGACTTATATAATAGATATACGTATTTTAAAGCTGGTATTCTTCACTGTCGTTATATAACTGATATCCTTACAAAAAAATTATAAAAACATTATTTTTTTTAACTAAAAATGAAGGTTGTAAAAAAAGATTGACACATTTTATTGAACAGTTTCTTACCAATAGCTGTATTAATAGCGTTAATTCCTTTTTCATATTCTTTAGTAATCAAAAACTGTTGCGCTTCTTTAAATTCATTATCTCTAGAGTTAGATGTATGATAACTTGCAACCATATATACTAGACCAAAAAATATAAACATGGATAAGCATTCAAATTTGAAAATTCTAGAATTTATTTTTCTTCTTTTTAATAAAGCTTCTTTAGTGATCTTATCCATGTTTTATAGTAGTATACACTATAATATAGTGTGATAGTAAAAGTTTGTTTGATCTTAGATCTTCTTTATTCTTTTAAAGGAGCAATCCAATCAAAATCTATCAAATGTCCCAAATTATCTGTTTTTTTATCATCTGGGTTTGATCTTAAATATTTCCCATTACTTCCATTAACAACCGTTACTTCTTCTCCAATCTTCCAAATAGCTTTTGCATAATTCCATACCCATGTTGTAGCTGTATTACCTCTTGTTTCTAACAGTCTTACAGCATCATGCTTTGCTATTTTTATTGCTCTGGAAATTGATTTTTTTCTTACCTCATGAAAGGCATAGTGAGTGATAGCATTCTTTGAGTCTTTCCAAACTCCTGATATTCTGTATAAAGCCATATCTATTGTATTTAATAATTTGTTTTAGTTTTTATATATTTTTTGATTAACCTTAATCCTCCCAACCACATAAAGTCCTTCCTTCTTCTTTTGCCTCTTCTAGAGACATCTTATATATTCTTGTAGAACATCTTTTTAATCCTCTACAATTCTTACGATAATGATATCTTTTACTTTTAGGACCATTACAGATATATACTTCTTTATCAGCTTCTACTACTGAGGTAAAAGGTGTTATAATAGCTGCGATGAACATATACAGTACTAGTTTACTCATTGGTATTTATTTTTATTAGTTACAACGACACCCTTTTTCTGAGATCCATTGGCAACATGGGTCTTGTAGGCATTGGGATTTACTTTTTCCTGAGCATCCACAATTAGCAGTTGTTGGGCAATCATTAATAGTTTCATTATTTAAATGCTCACAAGCTATCCCATCGCTATCATGATCCAGATCGTTTCTACATTCGGGATCTGATTCATAAGCCCTCTGCGCTTCTTGTTGAGAACTATAGTCTTCACAATTTGTATCGATACAAGTAGTTTCTGATTTTGGTGGGTTAGGTGTTGTACAAGCATTATTAATCGATAGTAAAAAAAATGTGATCAACAAAAAGGTTAAAGAGTATAGGGTCTTCATAATACAATTAGTGTTTACTTTGGTTCTGATCTGTTTTATCTAATTAAGAAAAAGAGAATCGAGATTATGGTTACATTAATACTGATTAGCATAATAAACAGGGACATACAACCTTTACTTTTCTTAAACGTTTTTCTATAAGACAGCCCTTTGATTCCTGTTCTAATAGAATATCCTTTAGAACTTATGGATCCTATCTTAGATCGATAACTGGGTGAGATTCCTGATTTACTGATATTCAACCCGAATCCTTTACCTAGTTTAATACGTTTATGATATTTAAAAGCCATCTCTACTTATTTTAAAAGAAATAAAGGTTGTTCAGAAATCGGTATGATATACCTCTTTATAAGAACAACCTTTGGTATTCTCAATTAATTCACAACTTCTTTTGTTGCATCTTCTACTCTTGCTATAGGAGCGTTTTTCTTAACAGATTCAATACCTTTGTCTCTGCTTGCTTTGGTTGTATACATTTCACTTTTACCGATCACTTCTCCATTAGTTGCTTTTAGATTGAAAAAAAACTGTTCGTTCTTAGCTTTTTTTCGATCATACTGTTCATCTGTTGGAGCATTGTCTATTACCGATTCTATACCTTTTTTACAACTTTGTTTTGTGGTATACATTTCACTGGTTAAAATCACCTGACCATTTAACGCATGTAGGTTAAAAAAGAATTGATTGTTCTTGCTTTCTTTAATTTGAAATTTTGGATTACTCATTTTTTTGTGATTTAGATTTATGATTAATTTCTGATACAAAATTCGCTTATAACAGTAGACAAAACAATCGTTAGATCTCAGTATATCATATCCTCAGAATTGAGGATATATTTAGATATCACTTCTTTTTTTATTGGGATTAAGGTTTTGTTGAAGAAAGAACTCCTGTATAGATTCCAGCCTTTAGTTTACTCTGAGCATTCTAAGACAAAACAAAAAAACTGTTACTCCAGACTTGATCTAGAATCTGACGTGAAGCAGCAATCCTTACATGGATTCTAGCCTACGCTAGAATAATAAAAGACTGAAAGAGAGAAACAAAAATAGTCATGTAATCAAATATAAATTAGTTGGCACTCCTCATCAATAACCATTGCATTAGGAGGGGATAAATATGCCCTGTTTTGGGAATCTATTATTCCTAAAAATGTTTTATCCTGTTCTATAAAAAGGAGCTTTACTTTTTTTACATCTACAGGTATTGTAATCTTAAGGTCTACTAATGTGGTGTTTTGAACACATTTCCCATTATTCTCAAAAAGTGCATAAAACAATGCTGATATATTTGGATTTTTTATACAATTACCAATAATTTTAGCATCGATCAATTCTTTATAAATAATTTCATCTCCATTGATCTTATCTTGTATGATTTCTGCATTATGCTCATCATTTATTTCGGCTATTGTATGTACATGAGGTGCATTTTTTTCTATATGAAAAACGGTCATTACGGTTCGCAAATCAATGTCTCTTATCGTATCATGATCCCCTGATTCGGAAAATATTATTGCGTTTTTTGCTTCGGTGATATTCACTTTTTCGAGACTTTGATATTCTGTATAATCTGCATTTACGTAGATGATACCAGAGATATCTTCTACTGGTTTTGTAGTAATCAATACTACATTATTGTGGTTTTTTCTATCTTTTAATAGATCTTTTATAACACTTTGTGAGGATTTGGTATATCCGCAGATTATGGTATGATCTGTAAGATTTAGTTTTTGAATCTTTCCTGAGGTTAGTGTATCCATAACGAGTTTGATTTTATTAATAGTAATTGAAACAAAAAAGCCAAAAATGGCCATATTAGATACTAGTAGAAAACCTGATAAAATTTTACCTGTACTAGTGGTTGGGGTATCATCTATTAGTTCTATTGTTTTTAATGAGTATAATAGGCTATCTGTATAGGATGAGAACGTTTGATCTCCATGGGGGTTTTCTGAGAGATATAACCCAAATGAGGTGGCTAATAATATACCCACTGTTGTGGCAAAAAAGATATAGAACACCCTGTTTTCTTCTCGCATCCCTCTAAGAATAATAGTCAGTTTATGAATATCTCTTATAATTCTGAATGCTTTAAAAAGACGTATCATTCTAATCAGTCTCAGATATTTTAGCATTCTAAAGGTCTTAAAATAGTGTGCTACAGGTAAGATTGCTAAAAAATCTATAATGGAAGACCATCTAAGCATCCATTTGATCTTTTGTCCTATGGCGAAAAAAAAACCTTTTTCTCTACAGTCTTTTCTAAAATCACTACAGACATAAAAACGCGCTAGATATTCTATAATAAAAATTATAATGATGCAATGATCTACTATAACCAAATTATAAGGCAATTCTCCTGTTACACTTTCTATACATAATAATAGTATAGATATAAAAATGATGCCTGTTATACATAAGTCTACTAGATATTTTTTTGGGTTTTCATCATCTGATAGCCAATACTGTAAAAAGAGTTTCATTGGTGGTTAGTATATCGGTTATATTATTCATCTAGGATAAAATCATGGATTACTTTTTTGAGATGCGCTGGTTTCCCTGTTCTTTTTATTTTAAATTTTTGAACTCCCATTTCTGTAAACCAATTGCTCCAATAATATTTAATAATATCCTCTGCATTTGGGTTTTTATTATCATGCTTATCTATTCCTAAAACAAGAATCTCCAGATCTTTTAATTCTCCTTCTTCCCAAAGGATCCCCATATTATTTTTATCAATTATAGTTTTCCAATCTTGTCTATTTAGTGTGGTGCTGTTTAATAATTTTTGATTAATCCTTGTTGTTCTTTTTCCTTTTTTGAGAATGTTTCCTTGGTGATATAGGTATCCATCAGTAAGAATGATTAAAATATTTCTATGCCCTTCTTCTATGCAATAATCCGTTACATTATCCTTAAAAAAACGCCAGATATCAGCTCCATTTTTAGTGTCAGGACTCTCTTTTGCCCATTCATATAATTGTGGAATGAATTCTTTATACTTTTTTTTAATAGATGTCATTGTTTCTTTTGTAGAGTTTTTAGTAATATCAAATTTTAACTCAGCTACAACATCATCTGTCTTATCTGGATGCGGATCGGGTTCAAAAAAAACTTGTAAATGCTCTTCTAATAAAATGCTCTTTTTGTTCATCACATGGTTTTTAAAAATTTCAGCAATGTTTACTACATGCTTTAAGTCATTTTCCTTTTGATTGGAATATCCTATCCTATCTGATAGATCTAATAGTATACTTATATTAAGGCTATCTAGCGTTTTTTTTATTGTTCTGGATTCAGTCTTAACTTTAGATATTGATTTATGGGTGATCTCTTCTTTTCTACAGCTATACAGCAAGCATAGTATCGTTAATACACTGATTATATATTTCATTACTTTATTAGTTTTAGTTTAATTATATTGTTTTGGTAAACACTTTATTCTGATAATCATCGGCAACTAGGTCTAACTCTTGTATATGAGACTCATAGATAGCTTCGCACTCTTGGAGCAATGTTATTTTTTCTTGCTGCCCTATAGGTAGTTCTGCTGCAATATATTTTTGCCATCCTTTTAAATATTCTATCGCGAATACTTTATAGTTTTGAATTGGTAGAATAAATCCTTCGATAATACATTCTAATTCTTTGGCTCTAACTTTAAATACTCCGATCTCATTTTCATTATCTTCTACTGTGTCTTTGATTTTAAAAAATAGTTTTCTTTTCTGATTTATTTTTTCTTTGAGATTCTTTTTCAGAGACTCTTTAACATTTCTCTTGTCATTTTCTATCATTACCATGTCAAATACTAATCCCCATATAAAATACGATACAAATCCTGCAAAAATGATCAGCCAAAAAGTAGGGCTATCTAGTGCCATTGTAATGGTAAAATCAGGGGATTCTGATGTTTTATTAAAATTATATTCTTTTTGATCAATCAGATATGCGAGGATTACATCAAAAGATAGTGTTATGACGAGTAGTGCGCATACTTTTATATAGCTACTTAGCTTCTTTTGACTCCAAAACATATGAATCAAGTACCCTAGAGAGAAGAATACAAAGGGGATCAAAAACACAAAACCTGCTTCCATCCACCCTGCTTCAAGTGCTCTTTCAAGAGCTTTAGGTTCGAAAATGGTATGAAAAAGACTGATCTTAGGGTCAAAAACTTTAAAAAATGCAGAGTAAGCAGTAGAGATATAAAATATGAGTATATAAATACTTAATGGAATTAGAAACCCCAATCCTATCCATAATTTGATATTGGATTTTGGTTTTACTTCTTCTAAAGTTTCTGGGCTACTTTTGATTTTTAGTATTTCTTGGTTTAGATTATTTACTTCTTCTTGTACCTCATCTAATTTCTTTTCTGATCTTTTAATTTCTTCTTCTTTATTAGATAGTTTTACGGTTAGACCTTCTAATTCGGTTATGTAGGGTTGTTTTAATTCTTGTTGCTCGACATCATCTTTTTTTATTTTAGTAAAGAATTGTTCGTATAGTGTTTCTAAAGAAGATTTTAGGTTAGGCGTTCTACCGCCGCAAGCTTTTGAATCTTCATAAGCTATTGTTGTCTGATTTATAGTATCTATTGATGGTATTGCTATTCCGTTTTTTGTTTCTGTTGTTTCTTCTTTCTTTTTGGTGAATTGTTCTAATAGTGCCATGTGTATGTATTTTTTATGAGGTATTATAATTTTTGATCAAAACTGATATGTTGATTTAGTGTATTATCTAATAGATTTTATCTCTATCATATTGGCGGATCGTTTGTTTGTTTTGTGTCACCTTTTTTTCTTTTGACTTGTAGGGATAAAAATCAATAAGAAATAATACTGCTACGAGTAGGTCTACCCATATCCATTTCATTTTTTGATATAGATATATGGGAAAAAATGGATTGAATAGTATCCCTATTATCACAAAAACTGCGATCCACAGGTATTCTTTTGTAGTACTACTTTTTATTATTACCAGAGTTGCTCCCAATGTGACTACTATTCTAAGAAATGTATAATAGGGTATCGGAAGGTAAAAAATGGCAATAACTAATAAGCAGGCGCATAGCAGTGAACTATATTTGCTAATCATATCTTTTTGGTTTTAAAGGTTGTATTGTTTTATGATAGGGTTTGTTTTATCTCATTATCTATTACTTTTAGCGATCTTTCTATCTGTTGATACCATCGTACACCAGAGATACCTTTTTGTATATTAAATTCTTTTTCCATTCGTTCTTTTAATAGAAGGAGTTGTGTTCTATTATTTATATACATCCCTTGTGCTGCGGGAAAAACACCTTTTACATCTTCTGCTGTAAAAGGAGGGATGTATAGTGGTATCTGATCTTGTGCTAGTATCCATACTGCGCCCATCTCACAGAGACCTATTTTACTTTCAAAAAAATTATGAGATAACATAAACAATACTAATACGTCTCCTTGTAACTCTTTTTTTAAAGCTTCCAGATAGTTTGTTCCTAATGGATTTCCGTATCCTTCATAAGAGCTACAAAAAATCCTGTCACTTTCTACACCTATTGTCCCTAGCACATTAATGATCTCTTGTACATAAGTCATATCTTTTTTAGAATGGCTTATAAATATCTTTTTTGGCTTGGTAGATTTATGAGAAGCTGGTTCTGGATTTGCGCCAGAAGCAGTGAGTACCACTGTTGGTCTTATATTTTCCTGATTTTGTATATTCTTTAAAATATGTGCCTCTTGCTCAAATAGTATTTTGGTTATATGTTGCCGTTTTATATCTGTTCCCTTCGGAACATTCACGTTATATTGATTCATTTTTTTGAGAATATCTTGTGGCTCATACTTGGCAAATAGGTATAATGAGATTTCTTGAGCGATGCTCTTTTTTTCTATAACATTCATGTGTTCTATAAATAATAGGTTTTTAGTTTATTTTTTAATGATGGTGGTATGCTATAATTTTCTATTAAACAGAGTACTTTTAATACACTACTTAATTTTTGTTTTGTGATATCTTTTTCAATTTTGGATTTATAATATTCAATGATGATCCATTCGGAGAGTATGAAGGAGAGTATACCTATAATAAGCAATACTCGTATTCCTGCCTCCATATGAATACTAAACCCTATTTTTTTTAGCGTATGTGTAATTGCCGCTACTCCTGTAAATCCGCTATTTTCTTTTAGGATCATATATACTAGTTGCGGAACGCCTACTGCTATAATAAAACTGATCCATTTATAGGTGTAGAATATATTTCTCATTTATATACATTTTGATAGTTAGATAGGGTTATTGATTTCTAGTATCTCATAGTTTCTCACAATTGTTTTTTGTTGACCAGATCCCAATAAAATTTACCTAACGTAGTGAGTTCACATGCTTTACTATCCTTAGCAGCATTATACATAAATGAGGTTCCTACGGGTAGTAAAAGTCCATTGGTCTGAAACATTCGTAAGTGTACCATAATCTCTTCAAACACTTCATTTCTGGGTTCTATACTAGCTTCATAAAGAGGGCTTAGTTGAAGTTGTTGTTCTCTTTCTTCAAAGTAAACGGGTAGTTTTCTAAGAATTTCTAAAGGAATTTTTGGGGAACAATTCCTTAATGGAATCATTTTGGAAGTATGTGTTTTAAAAACAGGTCGCTGCTCCCAGGAGTTTAATAATTGGTCTGCAAAGTAATAGACTCCTGCTACCGTAATATTTCCTAAAATATCAGAAGCCCCTCCACTCATTGCTTCGTAAATAATCGAAGTAAATAACCCAGATCCGTTTCGCTCTACTGCAAATTGTGTATCTCTACTGGCGGTAAGTACAGAAACTCCTTCTCGTAATATTGCTTTTCTGTTGCCAAATTCTTTTGCGTTTCCCAAGTTACCACTATAACAAGCATCTAAAATTATGATGGCTTCTTTTACTTTGGAAGCATTAGCCATTACAATAATTTCTTCTAAAGAGACTCCTTCATTATATTTTTGAGCATCTTGAGTCACTAAATAACTCCCAACATCAGTACTTGCTCCATGACCCGAGAAATAAAATACTGCGATTTCTGCTTCTTGGTTAAATAAATTATGAATATGCTTTTTTAACTTAGAAACTGTTATTGGATATTTAGAATCTTCTGTACTTGTTAATGGTTTACAATCAAAATTTGGTGAACCATCTTCATTGGTAGCTAATACTCTATGTATTTTCTCTGCATCTTTGATACATCCTTTTAATGGTGCTTTTTCGTAATGATTAATGCCTACGATTAATGCTCTTTTCATGGGTATGATTTTTTGGTTTATGTCTATGTATTATATTATGTTTTCTACTAATTCTGAGACTGAAACGGGCTGTAACCTTATGATATCTGTATCTAACGATTTAGATGTAAAGGAGGAGTTTTTGGTTTCGGTTGCGAACGTTTCTTTTTCAAATTTCATTAGATCCATAAAGACGGTTACCTCATCAGACCAATCTTTTATTAGCATATCGCCTGTCTGTTTTTTGATATGAATTTTGGCATCTGTTTTTACTTTCATTATACTACTAGATTGCAATCCTTGTACATCTCCTCCTAGGGTGAGTTCTGATGAACTACTATTAGATTGTATAATCAGTGCTTTTTTAGCAATAGTTACAGAAGTGACTAAGTAGGTATCCTCCCACACCATTTTTTTACCTTTGGTGTTTATTTCATTTTCTAAAGCCATAATATCATCTAGCGATGTTTTAAAACAATGAAGCGCAAAAAAACAAATAGCTCCTTCTGCTGATAATTTGATGCGTAATTCTCCATTGGCTTTGGGTAATGTATCATTCCCTAAATCGGCATCAACCCTTACTCCAAACTGAAGGTCAACGGCTTGTTTACTTGTAAATCGATAGCTATCTGGAGTTTTTGATTGTTGTACTTTAACTTCGCTGATTCCTAAGTTTTTTAGGCTAGTAATTTTCTGAAAACTTCCTAAAGGCGCTGTTTTTTTTAAGAACCCTTTTTTTCCGTAAGGAAACGTTAGAATGTCTCCTACTTCTATTTCTTCTCCTGGTAGGTAGACTGCTATCTTTCCTAGCTCGCGAGCTACCTCTTTAGAATACTGTATTTGTAAACTTTTCATTATAAGTATATTAGTTATTTATACTTACAAAATTGAGGTTATAATACTTGCTGTAAAACCGTAGTACTGTGGAAATTTTATCCTCAGAATTGGGGATATTTATAAATTTTGATAGGTGAGTAGAACTCAATGTTCTCTACATCTCGTAATCTTATGATTCAGATATTAATAGAGATGAAAAAACACTCGATTCTATAAAGAATGGAGTGTTTACTTCTATTTGGAGTAATTTTTGGATCCTAGATATACTTATTTTCGATTGCAAATTTGATCAATCCTTTAGAAGAATTTTGTACCTGTGTTTTTTCTATAAGATTGCGTCTATGTGTTTCTACAGTACTAGAGGCTATACAAAGTTGATCTGCAATCTGAGGAGTCGTTTTTCCGTCTGCAATTAGCTTTAACACCTCTGTTTCTCGTTTGGTCAGTGGTATTTCATTTTTATCCTTGTCCTTTTTTCTTCGTACTCCAGAGCGTAATGCTTTGTTTGCTTCTTTTCCAAAATAGTCTTCTCCATTGGTTAATGCTTGTAGTGCAGCTTCTAATTCTTCGGCTCCTCTGTTTTTTAGAATGTAGCCATCTGCATCTATTTCTATAGCTTGTTGTACAAATTCTGGAGTATCATACATGGTTAGTATTAATACTTTGGTGTCTGTATATTTTTCTTTGATTATTTTGGTTACTTCTATACCTCCCATAATTGGCATTTCAATATCCAGAATAATAACATCTACTGTTTTTTTATCTAATATTTCTAAGGCTTCTTTTCCATGAAGTGCTTCTCCTACAATATGGATGTGATTACTGCCTTTTAGTAAAGAACGAATTCCGTCTATAACGATTTGATGATCGTCTACGATAAGAACATTTATATTTTTAGAAAGTGTCATATTGTATGTTTTTGTGGATCTATAGGGATATCGATAGTTACTGTAGTGCCGTTTCCTTTACCAGAATCAAATACTACCTCGCCTTGTAAATTTTCTACTCTGGATTGTATTCCTTTAATTCCCATACCCGAAAAGTTTTTTATCACATGGGTATTAAAACCGTCTCCATCATCAATTACCGTAATGTTGATCGTGGTTTCTTTTTTTAGTAATTGAATACTCACTTCTTTTGCATTAGCATGTTTCATAATATTGCTAATCAGTTCTTGAATGATCCTATAGATATTAATTTCCATTTCATTCGCTATGCGATCATCAAATCCGTAATCAACCAATTCTATTTCTAACTCACCTGTATTTTCTACATTCTGTTTTAGTTCATGTAATGCTGGGATCAGTCCGAATTTGGTTAATACTCCCGATACCATATTGTGCGATATTTCTCGAACCGCTACACAGGCTTCATCCAACAATTCGTTTGCTTTTTCGTACTGTGTTTTAGAATCTGCTTTCATTTTTTCTAAGTTCTCTTCTACAGATTTATAATGAATTTTTACTACCGATAGCATACTCCCTAATCTATCGTGCAGATCTTGGGCAATACGTTTTCGTTCTTTTTCTTGCCCATCAATCATAGCATGTATCGATTTTAACTCTTGGGTTTTCAGTAATTCTTCGATTTCTCCTTGTTTTATTTTTTCGTTTTGTACGGCTATTTCCTTTTCCTTTTTTTGCTTGTAGTATTTAAATAACATAAAAAATAATATGGATAATAAGATGCTACCTATAATCAATCCTATGAGCTGTGTTGTTTTTTGGTTGTTTTGCGCTTCTAATTTCTCTTTTTCTATCTTTAAAACTTTATTTTTGTTTTGTTCGTTGTTTCGTTGTTCATTCAATAATTTTATAGCTTCTTCATTTTCTCTAGCCTGAGCTTCTAGTTGATTTCTGATTACAATATGTTTTTCATTATACAAGTTGGCATTCTCATAATCTCCTAAAAGTTCGTATGCTTTTCCTATACTTGATAAAGCACCCAAAATCCGATATTCTTTTTTATATTTCTCAGCGAGTTTTAATCCTCGAAAATAGTAGTCTAGTGCCGTATTGTATTGTTCTTTTCTTTTATAAGTTTTTCCTATGTTAAGATACGTGTCTATTAATTGTAGTTTATTTTTATTTTTTGTTGCTATCGCTATACTTTTGTTGTAAAAATCTATAGCCTCATCCAACTTATTTTTCTTCTCTTTTATAGATCCTATATTGTTATAGATTACTTCTCTATTTTGATCATTCAATTTTTCCTTAATAGCTAAACTTTGATTAAAATAGAACAATGCGGAATCTAATTCTCCTATATAATTATATGACGTTCCCATATTTAATAGAATACTTGATAGGTGAATAGAATCTTGTAATTCTACAGCTAATTTTCGGCCTTTTTCTAGTTCTGTTAAGGCTCTTTGGTATTTTTTTAAATGATTATAAAACGCTCCTATATTTTTATATGATCTAATTGATCCTTTTTTATCTTGTATAGAATCTCTAAGGTCAATACTCTTATAATAATATTGTAATGCTTTTTTTGGCTCGTTTTTTTCTTTATATAAGAGTGCTATACTATTAAAGAGTAAAGCTACTTTTTTATAATTTTGCTGCTGTTGCCTAATAAATAGACTTTCTTTATAAAACTCTAATGCTTTATCATAATCCCTTATTTTTTTATAGAGTTTTCCTAATTGTGCTTTTGCTCTTGCTATCCCAGATAAATTACCCTCTTGTTCTTCTAATACTAGCGCATACATTAAATTAGTTTCTGCCTGTTCAATTTTTTTTGTATCTAAGTATATTGTTCCTAACCGTATATAACTGGTTGCTAACTCTAATGTAAAACCTAATGAATCGCTTATTTTTCTAGATCGCTGTGCATAATTGATCGCTAGCGAATCATTTTTATTAGTATACTCCCAGGATAGTTCATTGAAGGTTTTAGCAAGCTTAATTCCTTCTTGCTCTGATTGTAAAAGTATAAGACTGTCAATAGTTTTAGAATTCTGACTTTGCAGAGAAATACTGTAAGACACAATAACTAGCAATAAGAAATAGTTTATTTTTCTCATGTAGTAAATTATATTTATGTGGTTAATAAAGAAAGAGATAAAAGGCTCTCTATTCTGTTTTAAAGATATAGAAAGCCTCTTATATTTCATCTTCTATTTGAAGATATTTCCCCCAGGTTTATCATTTTCTTCATCTTCTTCATTAGAACTTATGGTCTCTCCATCAGGTTTTGGAATGTCTACATCTTTAGGGTCGATAAATAGTTTAGACTTTTCTGGTTGTACGTTAGTTGTTTTCTTGTTTTTCATGTTATTATAGTTTAAAATTATTTAACACTACAAATCTCTACTATATCAGAGTGCAGCACAATCGTCAGAAATATGTGTATTGTATCCTTAGTTCTGTGGATTTTTATTGAAAAGTGGGTGATAACTCAGAAAAATCTAGATTTTATAGAAAGTAATGATTCAAGATCTATTACCTCTTGTTTAATCCAAAAGACGTTCCGATGGGTCAAAAAGACGCTCCGTTTAACTCTAAGAGTGGGATTTTTAATAATGCCCCTTAAAAATTCAGCCTTTGAGGTTAAATTTTTAAGGTAAAGAGTTGAAATTTTAACCTCCTGTATTAAAAATTGAGAGGTACTCGTTAAACACTTCGTCAAAAAGACCCGTCATAGGGTCTCAGAGACCTATTGTAAGGTCTGGATGGTTAAAATTTGTATCGCAAAGGGTAAACGTTTAACCTAAAAAAGATACTATTAAGGTTGTTGAACATAAAATCAACAACCTCGGAGCGAGCTCACCTTTAGATTTGTTTTTATAATTAAATCTTAAAGGCATAACAGACGGCGTTAATCTTATCATAACGCAAAAATAAAAATCATCTTCTTGATGTTATACTGCAATACGTTTTTTTTAACCTTTACTCTTATAAACCCAAAAACTATGAAAATGTTTTCTAATATATTTATCTGCACTTTATTGCTTTTATCCTGTAAAAATGATGATGACACTACTAATCCAAATACAATAGATATCGTAGGAGTAACTTATAGTAAATCGACTAAAGATTTTAAAACTACTGATGCTACTATTGTAAATGCTTTAGAATTGGCTAGACCTGTGGGTATTGTTGCTCAAGTAAATCATAGCACTAATGCTGCCTCTATTGAGAAAAAATTGGACAGTACTAAGGTTATTTTTTTTGGAAACCCATCACTAGGAACACCTTTAATGCAAGCGAACCAATTAGTTGGATTAGATCTACCTCAAAAACTATTTATCTGGAAAGATCCTAAGAATACTGTTAGAGTCGGATTTAATAACACATCTTACCTCAAAGCCAGACATGGACTAAAAGATAGTAAAGCACTAAATACGATACATACTGCACTTACTAATTTTACAAATACTGTAGGTGATACTTCTTTTACATCTAATAATGCGGAATCTATTACTAAGGGAGAAGGTATTATTACCAAAACGAGCACCAAAAAATTTGAAGAGACTTATAATGCCTTATTAACCGCTATTAAAGGAAATGAAAATCTAAAACTTATTGCAGAACTAAATCATCAGGAAAATGCTGCATCTGTTAATATGCAATTAAATCCTACTCGGCTTATCATTTTTGGAAACCCTAACTTAGGAACTCCTTTAATGCAAAATGCACAAAATACAGGAATTGATCTACCTCAGAAATTTTTGGTTTGGGAGGATAATAATGGTAAAGTGATGGTATCATACAACGATCCGGTTTTTCTAAAAAGCCGTCATAAAATAACGAATAATGATAATATACTAACTACTATTGCAGGAGCATTAGATAAATTGTCTACTGTAGCAACAGGGTTATAATCGTTTTTTAACCTAGATTATGGAATAGAAAGTCTATTTCATAATCTAGGAAACGTTTATTCTTAGAAAGATAGTTATATAACATACCCTCTAAATAATACCTTTTTAATTTTTTATATCAGTATCTAGTATCTCAAACTGGTACTAATGCAGTAATAAATGAATTAGCTCGACCTTATTATTTACTTTCGCTTTTTTGTAAATATTGGTTATGTGCGTCTTTACTGTAGGCATAGATATAAATAATTGTTCTGCTATCTGATTATATGTGTTTCCTTTTACGATAAGATGTACAACCTCTAATTCTCTCTTGGTAAAAGAATAGTTTTTTAGATTTTGAGATTTGATTTCGTTTTTAGATTTAAATAGAGATAATCGATTAATATCGTCTTTTATTTTATAAACAAATAAGAATATAAAAAAAAGAGGTAGTGTAAACCCTACTCTAATATTTTCTGAATCTAACCTAAAAATTTTCTCAGGAAAAGAGTCTACAAATAGTGTAATGGGTAAAATAATCAAACAAACAACGGTTGTTATTCTTGCTACTTTTTCTCTATGCACTACCCTTGCAATTGGTTTTGTCTTTCTTATCAAAATCATAGAACACGCAACCGAAAGAAACAGGTAGATATAAACACTACTTTCTATTATAGCAGATAATTTAAAAAAATAGTCTGTTACTGTTAGTGCAATCATTAAAGCCGAGATGCCGATAAGTATTTTTTTTACTACTGGTTTTATTGATATTTGTCTATCAGGAAAAATGCTTAAAGGCGTAGCCAATCCTACAAATATCATAGAGATGAGTACTAAAACATGAGTTTTAGTAACAGGTTTATCTAATTGCCAAAAGTTTGCAATGGATATTGTGACCATCAATAGTAGTAATGAAATGGTAAAAAAAATAGTTTCGAGTGTTTCTATCTTTCGGGTATAGCATATTAATTCTAAGAATAAAGCGATGATACTTAAGGTATATGCTAATGCCAATAATATCACTTCTAACACTTCCATATTACTTTCTTATATATTCATATTGTTGTGTTTAAATTTTAGCTTATACTATAATCATTACGTATCAAAAATCAGAAATTGTGGTATACGTAAGTCGTAACTGTTGTGCCAATTGTTGCGCTTTACCTAGTCTTACAAAACCCTTTTCAGTATCTACAATTGTAGCTTTAGAGATTCTAGAGAGGTATTTCTTATAGGTTTCTACAGCATATTGAAATGGTTGTGCCGCTCCTGTATTAACTTTTCCATCTGTAAAAACGAATAATTGGATGGTTTGTATATGTACAGATCGTAACAATTCATATACTTTTAAGAAAGCTGCTCCTAGATTGGTTTTACCTCCTGTTTTTAATTGGTAATTTATATCAAAAATCTGCTGTACATTGGTCGTAAACTCCTGAATAACTTTTGCGGTGGTATCTTGTAAACCTACAATTGCATAGTGTACTTTTTGCATCGGATGTGAATCAATAGTTTTTTCTATAATCCCTTTGATATACCCCATTTGCTGATCTACCGCCATTGAGGCACTGGTATCTACCAGAAATATAATTCGTGCTACTGCTTTCTCTGTTATATGTTTATATATAGTTGTAAATCGACCTGTACTAAGGTAGTTTTTTACAGATTGTACTACAGAAACTTCTGATTGCTTCTGTACAGAGTGTGACACTTCTTGTAGTTTTTGTGAGGTCTCCAACCTAATTTCTTGTTTTTTGGTGGCTTGGGTTGCCGAAAATTTCAATCCTTGTTGTACGGCTTTTGGCAACTGAAATGAGGTAGTATTTTCTCTGTTTTGAGTAGTGGTTTCTTCCTTAGAATTTTGATGCTCCTGATCTGAAGACTCTTCTTTATTTTGATCAGATGGTGGTGTGTATTCTTTTGCTCGATGCTGTAATACAAATGGAGCAATGATAGCTACCATCTCTGTAGTTACTTCCTTCTGATTATGATATGCAGCATAAGCTCTTGCTGTTTTTAACAATAAAATATCTGCCCGCATTCCTTCTACCTGATTAGCAATAGTGAGTTCTGCACATTGCTGTTGTATAGCTTCAGAGATTTGTATGCTATTCAATCGTTCTTTGGCTAATAACACCTGAGCTTTGATACTTTCTTCTTCTTTTTCAAATTGTTTATAAAACGCAATAGGATCACTATCAAAACTAAGGCGCTGCATGGCTATTTTGGTACGTGTTTTTATTTCTTTTGGAGTGTGTATTGTAACACTTAGTCCAAATCGATCTAGTAGTTGTGGACGTAAAGCTCCTTCTTCGGGGTTCATCGTACCAACAAGACAAAAACGACTATCCATCCATTGAGAAATCCCTTCTCGCTCTAGATGATATCCTCCCATTGCAGAGGCATCTAACAATACATCCATCAGATAATCGTTAAGTAAATTTATCTCATCGATATACAAAAATCCTTGATGCGCCTGTGCCAATAGTCCTTTATCGACAATTGTAATTTTTTGGTTGATTAATGCCTCTAGATTGATACTCCCTAATACTCTATCCTCAGTAGCTCCAATAGGTAGATTTACAAACGGAAAATCTTCTCCCATCAATTGACTTAATCCACGTACCATAGTCGTCTTAGCTGTTCCTTTATCTCCTGTTGCCAACACTCCACCAATACTTGGATCTACTAGATTGAGGATTAAACATAATTTTAGATCTTCCTGATCTGGGATGGCAGTAAAGGGATAGATATATTTTGATTGCATCTGTATTGGTACGTTTTTGATCTTAACTGGGGTAAAAATACGGAATTATATAGGTTGTATTAAGATCGCTAGTGTCGAAATAGGACTTCTACTTATAAAATCAATAGCCTCATGGCAAGCCTCCTTTAGATTTGTATTATGAATATTATCTATACCTATTAAAAATTCATCTACAAAACTATTTATCAATAAACTACATTAGGAAAGCGTTAGCTTTTATTGTACTTTCAAAATTTCATCATTCTAATTACACTATATCGATTACAATGAAAAGTATTATATATACTAGAGCTTCTTTTTCTAAAGAATTACAGCAAATTCTAACACTGCAATACAATAACTTACCTGTTTCGATTTCTAAAACAGAAAAAGAAAGAGAAGGTTTTGTCTCAGTGCAACACGATCTTACTACTCTTACAAAAATGAATGATCAACAACCTCATATTATTGCCAAAGATGAAGACAATGTAATTGGGTATGCACTCTGCATGACACAAGAATTTAAAAATGAAATTGATATTTTAAAACCTATGTTTTTAAAAATTGATACACAATTAGAAACGAATGTTAGCTATGTAATCATGGGGCAAATATGTGTTGATAAAGCATATCGAAAACAAGGTGTTTTTAGAGGTTTATATTATAAAATGAGAATTGAATTACACGAAAAATATGATGTGCTTATCACCGAGGTGGCAGCAAATAATCTACGATCATTACAAGCACATCATGCTATAGGTTTTAAAACATGGATCACTTACGAGGTTAATAATATTAAATGGCATATTATTCGATGGGATTGGAATACAGTAAACAAACCTTCATATAAAGTATAATAACTAATCTCATTTTTTAAGTTTTAATTGTTGTCTCTACTTTCCCACCCCAATCAAGCAACTTAATTTCAGCGTTTTATCAATAAATCATTATCCCTATGTTATGAAAATCATGAATACTCATTCATAATATTTCGATATCATTATCTTATCATTAGGCTTTTTATAGCACCTCTTTTTAAGCTAAAAAAATGTATACATTCGAGAAATGACATTGCTAATACAGTACTTATGAAAACTACAAAGAGGTTTATTTTTTCTATTTTAGGAGTAGCTATTATTTTTACTTCTTTATATGTTTATCATGTTCATGTTGATTATCGATTTTCGGAAATAACAGAAAACAAAGTATATCGATCTGCTGCTATACCGCCAGAAAAAATTAGTAATTATATAGAGGAATATGGTATTAAAACCGTAATTGATCTTAGAATAGGAAATGTTAGTGACCCTTTAAATCCAAGCTTATCTTCGGATATAATGAAAGAAAAAAGAGCTGTTGAAAGCGTAAAAGGGGTAAAGCATATCAATATTCCTTCAGAACAAATACCTAGTGAAGAAAATCTAGAGCAATTCTTTAATGTATTAGATAAAGATATCTCCTATCCAATACTTATACATTGCCATCATGGAACTGGTAGAGCTGTTTTATATAGTGCTTTATACAGGGTTGAATATGAAAATTTTTCTAACGAAGAGGCTCGTTTAAAAACACGTATTCCTGTTTTTCTTAGTCCTTTTGATCATAATACTCCAAAAGGAGAGTGGTTAAAAAAATATGATTCCCAGAAAAATGATGAGTATGCCTCGTCCGCAACGGTAAAGAACCAAGAGATTAAGAAATAAGAAATGTCTAGTTTGGTTAGTTAATCATTAAACAAATATTTATGAAAGTTTTAGTAACAGGTGCTGCTGGATTTATCGGATTTCATACTATTAAAAAACTGTTACAATCAGGTCATAATGTATTGGGCTTTGATACTATTAATGAGTATTATAATACTTCATTAAAATATGATCGACTAAACGAAATAGGTATTGATCGTGATAAGATATTCGATAATGAATATACTGATTCTCATAAGTTTAAAGCATTTCGTTTTATCAAAATGGATTTATCACAGAAATCTGCTATTATGGATTTATTTCGTGATGAAAAATTTGATACTGTAATCCATTTAGCTGCCCAAGCGGGTGTACGCTATAGTATTGAGAATCCAGATGCGTATATAAAGAGTAATATTGATGGTTTTTTTAATATCCTAGAGGCATGCAGACATTATCCTGTAAAACATCTTACCTATGCTTCTAGTTCTTCTGTTTATGGTAATAACAAAACTGTTCCTTTTTCTGTAGATCATAATGTAGACAAGCCTATAAGCTTGTATGCTGCTACCAAAAAAAGTAACGAATTAATGGCACATACCTATAGCCATTTATATAAAATCCCAACTACAGGACTCCGCTTTTTTACCGTTTATGGTCCTTGGGGAAGACCAGATATGGCTCCATCGCTATTTACAAACGCTATCATTAACAATAGACCATTAAAAATATTTAATAATGGTGATATGGAAAGGGATTTTACATATATCGATGATATTGTTGATGGTATTATAAAAGTTAATGAAGCTCCCCCCATAATAGATCCAAAGAAGGCTCCGTATGCTTTACACAATATAGGTAATAGTACTCCTGTAAAATTAATGGATTTTATCAATTGTATAGAGAAACATGTTGGAGCTATTGCTAAAAAAACATTTCTTCCTATGCAGCCAGGAGATGTACAACAAACGTATGCAGATATCTCTAGTATTACTAATGCTGTTGGATATATTCCAAAAACAAATATAGAGACTGGTGTTAAGCACTTTGTAAACTGGTATATTTCTTATGAGCTTAAACAACAACAGACCTCTACTGGTATTATTAATACTTCTAAAAAAGCAATACTTTAGAGCATGTAATATCATTCTCCTATGCTTTCAATAGCTAATATCTATTAAGAAGTCGTCTATTGTCTTACTTAATTATTTTTAAAAGATAGGCTTTTTCTAAAGTATTGTCTCTTGTATTTGGATTAAGAAAAGATCCTTTTACTCTGGTAATTCGATAATGATTAATTTCATATTTTGTACTCCAAGATATAGTATGTTCTTTTAATTTTTCTAATTGATTATCGTATAAAAACAACCAATCCCCTGTTTTCATTGTTGTTGAAATGGTATTGATATCAACTATTGGAGTAATTCTATTGGTATAAAAATCTAACGACCAACTTGGTCTTCCATTAAGCATAAAAACACTATTTGGATTAATCTGCTCTGTTTTAATAATTTTAGCGGCATTATTTCCTGCTTGATATAATAGTAGTTTTGGATAAAACTGGGTATTTAAACAAAAATTAATTAGAACCATAAAGTAGACAGAGATTATCACCAGTTTCCGATATGGATTCATCGTTTTTGTTATAACATAACATAATCCCGTAATTAATAATAGGTAACATAAAATGATAATTACGTTTGGCATTGTAAAAGCCCAAAATATTAAAAATAAAATGGCAATGCTTCCCAATGTTAGAATAACATATTGTATCCTAAGTATATTTTTTGCAATACGCTCTCTATTCGTCTGAAATAATCTAGTAATATACCCCGCAACTAATACAGATCCTACTGGTAGTAAACTATTCAAATAATGTGGTAGCTTAAATTTTGAAAAGCTAATCACAATCATCACGATAAGAACTCCTATTGAAGTCAAAATTTCGAAATTATCTTGATATCTAAACTTGGTTGTAAATACCGTTCTTAACCTTGTAAATAAAGCGATATAAAATAATAATGACCAAGGTAAAAATGCCCATAATAACGTATGAAAGAAAAAGAAGTAATCCGGACTGGTATGTTCGAATCCTGACCCTGTTAGCCTATTAAAACTCTGATCCCAAAGTATAAAACGTATTCCTGATACATTAGATGCTCCATTAACATACTTCTCTGGATGAAGATCAAACTGTATATAATATGCATATAGTACTGGTGTTATTGCTACTATAAAAGTTAAAATCCCTATCCCTACTTTCCAAGACCATAATACTTTCCATTTTTGGTTATACGCGATATAACTTAATACACATACTCCAGAAATAAAAACCCCTAATTGCCCCTTGGTAGAAAACGCAATAGCTACTCCTATAGCTCCTAAAATAATATGTTGTACACTACGATGATTTATATACGCTACCAATTGCCAAATTCCAAAAATAGTTGCTCCTGTAAGTACTGCATCAGTCCGAACATCGTGATTAGATAGAAAAATTGCTTGACTAGATAGGAACACTAATGATGCTATATGTGATGCTTTATCTCCATAAAATTCTTTTGCTAACCGATTACAGGAATATGCTCCTAAAAGCGTAAACAAAAGTGCAGGGATTCGATATGACCATTGCGAAATCCCAAACATCTTAAATGACAAAGCTGCCAGCCAAAAATGCATATGAGGTTTATCTAAATAATCATGACCCGCTTTATAAATATTCAGAAAATCATTTTCTAGATACATCCGCATCGCCATAGTTGCATGCTGAGCAGAATCATTTTCCATTAATGGAATCCAGAGTCCAGAGAGATAAACTACTAACAACAAAGCGTATAATAAAATAGAATCTCTTTTTAAAAGAAGTATATTACTCATATAATATCAATCCAAATTGGCGCAAAAGTAACCTAAGAATAGTTTGTAAAACACTACTAAACTACCACTTAACAATTTTATAACTCTAGAGATATTTGTTATCAATTTAGTATTAATTACTAAATACTGAATTGACACTTTAACGCTAATTTAGCGAATTAAATATGTCTGATATGTGTCTTTTATCACTTGTAATCCCTGTATATAATGAAGAAGGAAATACTGACCTACTGACTACAGCCATAGAAAAAGGGCTACAAGGTTATCAATATGAAATTATATATGTCGATGATTTTTCTACGGATAAGACAAGACAAGAGATTAAAGCATTAGAAAACCCTAATGTAGTTCTTATAGAGCTTAAAAGAAATTATGGGCAAAGCTCTGCCTTAGCTGCGGGGATAGAATATGCAAAAGGAGACTACATCATCACTATGGATGGGGATATGCAAAATGATCCCTCTGATATCCCAAAAATGTTAGAAATCGCAGTTAATGAAGATTGGGATCTAGTTACAGGGATTCGACAAAAAAGAAAAGATAATTTTATCAGAACATTACCTTCTAAAATAGCTAATTATATTATCCGAAAAGCAACCAAATTACATATTACAGATGCAGGATGTGCATTAAAAGTGATGACTGCCGAAACAGCAAAAGCAGTGCCTCTGTATGGGGAGTTACATCGATTTATAGCATTAAATGCTCATATAGATGGTGCTCGTATTACAGAAATCCCTGTACAACATCATGCAAGAAAGTTTGGTGTTTCTAAATATGGCTTAGGAAGAACATTTAAAGTAATGAATGATTTATTACTTATCCTTTTTCAGCGTAAATACTTACAGAAACCCTTATATCTATTTGGCAATATAGGAATGCTGTTTTTTGGAACAGGAGTCATCATCAATTTATACTTAATAACCATAAAACTAATGGGTAATGATATTGGAACAAGACCATTATTATTACTAGGTATTTTATTAATCTTAGTTGGAATTCAATTTTTTACCATAGGTATTGTCGCAGATTTATTAATGAGAACGTATTATGAATCTCAAAACAAAGCACCATATAACATAAGAAAAATTACCACTTTTGAAAAAAACGAAAAAGAACCTATTCTCCACGTTTCTTAAAATCGGAGTAACACTACTCTTACTTTATGCCATCTTTACAAAAATTCCATTTGATGAAGTATGGGAAATACTAAAAAAGTCTAATGGTATATTTCTCGGTATTTCATTACTTTTTTTTGTTTTATCACAATGGATATCTGCAAAAAGACTACTCCTACTATTTAAATCAGTAAACTTTTCGTTATCTGACAATAGTAACTATATCCTGTATCTTATCGGGATGTTTTATAATTTTTTTATCCCTGGTGGAATTGGTGGAGATACCTACAAAGTATATATCTTACATAAAAGATTCGATTGGTCTGTTAAAAAATTATCCGCAGCAGTTCTACTCGATCGATTTATAGGATTAACAGCTATAGGGATATTATTAACCAGTCTTATTGTTTTTATCCCTTTTATTATAGAGGAAAATCTAGTTTGGGTCGCACCTTTTATTCTTATAGCAGGTGTTTTGTCATCATATTATTTTACAAAAAGGATATTTCTATCTTTTTTAAAAGCCTACTGGAAATCATTATTCTTATCTATGCTAGTCCAAGTATTACAATGTCTTTCTATCGTTTTTATACTAAAAAGTATGGCTACTACAGAAGTTAACCAATACATCCCTTATGTAGTTGTATTTTTAATCTCTTCTGTTTTATCTGTTTTTTCATTTTCTGGTATAGGAATACGAGAAATGATTTTTTATCAAGCAGCTACACTATTTGTATTTCATAGCACTACAGCAGTCACTGTAGGACTTCTATTTTCTATACTAACTGCTTTTGTGTCTCTATCCGGAATTATCTTTCATTTTAGAAAACCAGAATTCACTCTTAAAGAAGTTTCTTCTATAACTACTCAAAATAACACATAGTATAATCTAGAACGAAATCGAAAGATCTTTCGATCTCTTTGAATGATCAGGTTTTTGTTAAGAAATAGTATATATTCTCAATACATTTTACCTATTTAAATCGTTATTTAATCAATAATCTCAAAAGCATTAAATTCTTTATAAAGGAGTAAAAACAAAAATCCCTGTTAATGAATGTATTAACAGGGATAAGATGATGTTATCATATATTTTTTAGACTGTCTTAATCTGCTAGAATAATGATCTTATTATCTTTCATTTCTACAGTTCCTGAAACAATAGAAAGTACTGTTGCACCATTTTCACCTTTAGTAAATTTATTGGCAACTTCTTCTTCTAGATTCATATCACCATATATTTTTATACTTCCATTTACTAATAAAGAAAGAATCGGTGCGTGATTGTCTAACATCTGGAACTCACCGTTTTCTCCTGGTACTGCAACTGAAGTTACTTGACCACTAAATAAAACAGCTTCTGGAGTTACTATTTCTAAATACATATTTTATAGTTGTTTGTCATTCGTTGTTTGTTGATGGTTATTAAAACATTTTACAACTCCATCAACTGCCAACAATTAACCAAATTATGCTTCTGCAAGCATTTTCTCACCAGCTTCGATAGCTTCTTCTATGGTACCTTTAAGGTTAAACGCTGCTTCTGGTAGATGATCTAGTTCTCCATCCATAATCATTGTAAATGCCTTTATAGTATCTTTAATATCTACTAAACATCCTGGTATCCCTGTAAATTGTTCTGCTACATGGAATGGCTGAGATAAGAAACGTTGTACACGACGAGCACGTCCTACCGCTAATTTATCTTCTTCTGATAATTCCTCCATACCAAGGATAGCAATAATATCTTGTAATTCTTTATATCGCTGTAATAACTCTTTTACTCGCTGTGCACAGTTATAATGCTCATCTCCTAAAATATCTGCAGTAAGGATTCTAGAGGTAGAGTCTAATGGATCTACCGCTGGATAAATACCTAACTCTGCAATTTTACGAGATAATACTGTTGTTGCATCTAAGTGAGCAAAAGTTGTTGCTGGTGCAGGATCGGTAAGGTCATCCGCAGGTACATAAACTGCCTGTACTGATGTAATAGATCCTTTCTTAGTAGAAGTAATACGTTCTTGCATTACCCCCATCTCTGTTGCTAATGTAGGTTGATATCCTACTGCTGATGGCATACGCCCTAGAAGTGCTGACACCTCAGAACCTGCCTGTGTAAAACGGAAGATGTTATCTACAAAGAAAAGTACATCTTTTCCTTGCCCGTCTCCAGCTCCATCACGGAAATATTCTGCTATAGTAAGACCAGAAAGCGCTACACGTGCACGTGCTCCTGGTGGCTCATTCATTTGTCCAAATACAAAAGTAGCTTTTGAATCTTTCATCACTTCTTTATCTACTTTAGAAAGATCCCATCCTCCTTCTTCCATAGAATGCATAAAATCATCTCCGTATTTGATAATTCCTGATTCTAACATCTCACGAAGAAGGTCATTTCCTTCGCGTGTTCTTTCTCCTACTCCTGCAAATACAGAAAGACCTCCATGCCCTTTTGCAATATTGTTAATCAACTCCTGAATTAATACTGTTTTACCTACTCCGGCACCTCCAAATAATCCAATCTTACCTCCTTTTGCATAAGGCTCAATAAGGTCAATTACTTTAATTCCTGTAAATAAAACTTCTGTAGAAGTAGATAAATCTTCGAATTTAGGTGCTTGACGGTGAATTGCAAGACCATCCTTTCCTGCTTTTGGAAGATCTCCTAAACCATCTATTGCATCTCCAATCACATTAAATAGACGTCCGTATACATCACCACCTATAGGCATTTGGATAGGAGCCCCAGTTGCAACAACTTCAACTCCTCTGCTTAGTCCATCACTGGAGTCCATCGCAATAGTACGTACAGTATCTTCACCAATGTGAGACTGAACCTCTAACACTAGCTTACTACCGTCTATTTTGTTAATTTCTAACGAATCATAAATTTTTGGTAATTCAGAACCAGCTGCGAATTCTACATCGATAACTGGACCTACAATTTGAGATACTTTACCCGTAATCTTAGACATTATATAACTATTTAATGTTTAGTGTTTAACTATATTAAAAAAAGAAGTACTCAATTGTACTGAATACTAGCTTTTTTCAGGGTGCAAATATAATCTTTTAAAATTAAAAAAATAACTGATTTCGTTTTGTTTTTTTGAAGCTGTCTTCATCCTATTTTTCAAATCTTAATAACATCCTTTTTTTAAGAGGTTTTTCATAAGTTTAAAATCTACTCGAACTATTTTTAAAACAAGATGTTTCTTATTTTTTTATATAAAAATTACAGTACTTCATCATATGTTTTACAAATTAGATCCTTATTTTAAATTTGATTCAAAATAATTCGAAGTATCCAAAAACAACTTGTTCTTTTATAAATTATTTATTGATATCCCTATGTAATACTGAGAACCGATATGCCCTGTTCCAAATGCTGAGAAGTATTCTTTTCCCGCAATATTGGTTGCCCCTACTTTAAGAATAGCCTTTAATTTTGGAACTTTATAACTTATCTGTGCATCAATTACAGAGAAAGATGGTATATCTCCATCTGCAAAAGATTGTTCCCAAAAATAACTATCACTCCATCTATAACTAGTATTAAACCCGAAATTTTTAAACAAACTTGTGTGACCAAAAGTAGCTTTAACTTTATGTTTAGGAGTATTAAAATTAGTTCTAAAATCAGGATCTTTACTTTTATCAAAATCTTGTTCTGTATAAGTGTAGTTCACCCCTACATCAAAGTTTCCTAGGATTTTAGTAGTAACTCCTATAATCGCTCCAAAAGATTTTATAGCTACATCTGAGTTTGTGTATGCCTGATATACTTTAAAATCATCATTTTTTAATGCTAAAAGAGATAACGTTCCATCTCCTACTTTACCATATAACGGTACTATTACATTTTCTGAAGATATAAAATCTTTATACTGGTTATAATATCCACTTAAGTCAATAGTAATTTTCTTTACTTTACCACGGTATCCTACTTCGAAGGCTGTTATCTTTTCGGACTTCACTAGTTGTACATTAGAGGCTTCTGGATTTCCTTTTTCCACAGAGTTTACAGAAAATGAATTTTCATAGGCTACTCTACCAATGACAGTAACTCTATCAGAGCCTACAATTGCCTCTCCTGCTCCACTCAGGTCATCAAATACTCTTACATCTCTATCTAAATTATCTTTAGCAGATCCTACCAATATTGCTCGACCTACATCTAATCCAATGTACAAGTCCTGAGTTGTAGGGTTTCTAAAACCCGTTTGTACAGAAGCTCGGATATTATGATTTCTTTCTTCTCCTAATGTATATCCTATCGATAGTCTAGGAGATAAGTTTCCTTTAAATAATTCTGATTTATCATATCGAATTGATGCAGTGACTTTTGCTCTTTCATCAGCAAATTTTTTCTGAATCTGTGTATACGCACCATATTCTGAATATTTAATAGGACCGTCAAAATCTGTAAAAATCGTACCTGATGAGTTTAATTTGTATTCCCTAAAAGATCCTCCTACTTGTATATCTGCAAAATCATTGGTTATATGACTGAAATTATAATTGACATCAATATGTTTTAACTGAGTAGCATCCTGAAATTTTGATCCTTGGGATAAGTCAGAATCATTTATGACTTCATTAAAGGTTTTTTTAAATTCTGGAGTTCCTGGCAATAATCGCCCTGTATCAGCTATTTTCCTCGCTGCAATATGAGCTGTTTCTGGTGCTGTTCCTGCTAAAGAGGCTTGAACAAATGCAGCTGCATATTGACCAAACCAAGTCTCATTATCTTTCCATTTTTTATTAATATTTATTCCTGCAAATCTTACATCATAAGAATCCCCTGCATTTTCATCGGTAAGGTATCCTCTAACAAAAAAATTATTATTCTTAAATTCTAATTTATGCTGTTGCATAAAAAAATCACGAAGCGCATATCGGTTTGCTCCTTGATAAATTGTAGTTCCTTTACCTACCTTTACATTATAAATAATTTCAAAATCATTAGCAAAAGGTCTATAATGCATTGCTCCATCAAACTTTACACTTTCAGCTTTATACTCATTTAAATCCCTCTCATCATACCCTGTTCTACTAACACTCTGATTAGGCAATAAATTTTCGGCTCCTGCAGGCAAGATTCCTTTACTTACGAGTGCTTCTCCTACTCCTCTTATATTTGTACTCACTTCATCTCCATATACATTAAGTCCATCATAATTAGGGTCTGATCTGTCTGTATTAGGATTTAAAACATTAACCGTATTGACAGCATACCAATCTGTTCCTCGTAAATAAGAGAAATTAACTTTTGCTGCAAATTTATCAGAAAACTTATGGGCAACTCTAGCTCCATAATCATAGAATTCATTATCTCCTGCTGCTTCTTGTGATGTAATACCGCCTTTAAAATAAGCACTAACACCCTCATAATCAAATGGATTTTTACTAGTCATAAATAGAATTCCATTAAAGGCATTTGCCCCATATAAAGCAGAAGAAGCTCCTGGTAATAGCTCTACACTATTTACATCCAATTCTGTCATTCCTAATAGATTCCCTAATACAAAATTAAGAGCAGGGGATGCATTATCCATTCCATCCACTAATTGTACAAAACGATTATTAGCAAATGTTGCAAATCCTCTGGTATTAATTGATTTAAATGTAAGACTATTAGCATTAATATCAACTCCTTTAAGATTTTCTAGTCCGTCATAAAAATCTACAGAAGACGTGTTTTTAATTTCTTTAATCCCAAAACGTTCTACACTTACTGGTGATTCGAATATGCGTTCTGGTGTTCTAGAAGCTGAAATAACAACTTCATCTAATTCTGTTCCTGTTTCTAATACAATAACTATATCTTCCGTTTGTGCGGATATATCTACTGTAGAGGATTTAAACCCTACAGAACTTACTGTTATAATAAAAGGAGGTGATTCATTAATAGTTAAAGAAAAAAGCCCATCAAAATCGCTCACGGTACCTAAAGAAGAATTTTTTAGTGTAATATTAGCGCCTAAAACGGGTTGCCCTCTATCATCTGTAACCTTTCCTTTGACTGTTGTTTGTGAAATAACAATACTACTTACCATCATCAGTAATAGTACTAATGTAACTTTTTTCATGCCCCTAGGTTTTAAATAATTATATAACAATATACGTTTTAAATGTTTTTTATATAAAAAAACGTTAAAACTTTGTGTTTTTTTTTATAAAAAACACTGTTAACATATTAATCGTTTATCTACATGGATAGTATCAATCGCATCTATGATTATTCCTAACTTATAAGGCTACTAAAAATTAATCTGAAGGGTTTAAATTAAAAACGCCTGTTTTGAAAATTTCAAAACAGGCGTTATATCTTTTTGCAAATAAGTTAATCTCTAAAAAATTATTCTACCGTTACTGACTTTGCTAAGTTTCTTGGTTGATCTACATTTTTATCAAGCATTACTGCTATATGATACGATAGTAATTGTAATGGTATTGTTGTAAGAAGCGGTGTTAAAAATTCTTCTGTTTCAGGAACTTCTATTACGTGATCTGCAAGGTTTTTTACGGTTTCGTCTCCCTCTGTAACAATCGCTATAATCTTTCCTTTTCTGGATTTAATCTCCTGAATATTACTTACCACTTTATCATAATGTCCTTTTTTGGTTGCTATTACAATAACAGGCATTTGCTCGTCAATTAATGCTATAGGACCATGCTTCATTTCTGCTGCTGGATATCCTTCTGCATGTATGTATGATATTTCTTTTAGCTTTAATGCACCTTCTAATGCTACAGGAAAATTAAATCCTCTACCTAAATACAGGCAATTTTTTGCATCTTTATATGTTTCTGCAATAAACTTAATATGATCATTAGATTCTAATGCTAATTTTACTTTTTCTGGAATTCTTTCTAATTCTTGTAAATAATAATGAAAATCACTGTTAGAGATTGTTCCTTTTCGTTCTGCTAGCTTTAATGCAATTAAAGATAATACCGTAATCTGAGTAGTAAATGCTTTTGTAGAAGCAACTCCAATCTCTGGACCAGCATGGGTATAAGCACCTGCATGTGTTTCTCTAGATATTGAAGATCCTACGACATTACAAACCCCAAAAACAAAAGCTCCGTTTTCTTTAGCTAATTTAATTGCTGCCATTGTATCAGCTGTTTCTCCACTTTGAGATATAGCAATCACAACATCATCTTGATGAATTACAGGGTTTCGATACCTAAATTCTGATGCATATTCGACCTCAACTGGTATACGAACTAATTCTTCAAAAATGTATTCTGCAACTAGACCTGCATGCCATGAAGTACCACAAGCGATGATAATAATTCGCTTAGCATTTAATAGCTTAGCAAGATTGTCATCAATCCCTGCCATTTTTATAATCCCTTCTGCAACACGCATTCTACCTCTATAGGTATCACTAATTGCATTAGGTTGTTCGTATATTTCTTTAAGCATAAAATGGTCATAGCCTCCCTTTTCTATTTGCTCTAAGTTAATTTGCAACTCTTGCAAATAAGGCTCTACATCACTATCATCTTTAATCTTTCTTACTTTAACTCCTCTACTTCTTCGCACAATAGCCATTTCACCATCTTCAAGGTAAATCGCATTATTTGTATATTCTATAAAAGGAGAGGCATCAGAAGCTATAAAAAATTCGTCTTCACCCACACCAATAGCCAATGGACTACCTAATCTTGCTACGACAATCTCATCTGGCTTCTCTTTATCAAAAACAGCTATCGCATAAGCTCCTATAGTCTGATTTAAAGCTATCTGAACAGCTTTACCTAATTTTACATCTTCTTTAGTCTTTACATCCTCTATCAGATTTACTAATACCTCCGTGTCAGTCTCTGAAGTAAATGTATATCCTCTATTTGATAATTCCTTACGAAGAGATTCATAATTCTCTATAATACCATTATGTATGATTACCAGATTGCCTGAGTTAGAATAGTGCGGATGAGAATTTACATTATTCGGCACACCATGTGTAGCCCATCTAGTATGTCCAATCCCTATAGTACCTTTTGTAGAAATTTCTTTTTCTAATCGTTTCTCTAAATCTGCAACTTTACCTTTTGTTTTTGATAATTTAATATCATCCCCATCATAGAGCGCAATTCCTGCAGAATCATAACCTCTATACTCTAATCTTTTTAACCCTTTTAAAACAATTGGATAGGCATCTCTATGCCCAATGTACCCTACAATTCCACACATGATTTAAATTTTTTAAAATGTTATTATTGTTATGTTAGTTTGTTTTTGATGCTGTATAAAAAATATCTAGTTTTAAACGTTTTGCTTCAGGAACAGCTTTATTTCCATATAGAATTGTTCCTTCATGTGATACTATTGATGAGGTAGGGATAGTCTCATTTTTAGTGTTAGGGGTATCTACTTTTGTAGTTGTTATTGTATTTACGTTTTGAGAAACTGAGACTCCCAATTTAACGTTATCTATTTTACTATTTAAAATATTTATAATATGTTGTGTTAATCTTATTTTATAAAACTCTCCACTTTTATCAGTTCCACGGCTAATTCTACCTAAATGATTAACAATAGAATTTAGAGGTTTGCTTGCGTCATTAATATCTGAAAAATAGTCTGACACCGGTGCTCCTGTCTCTAAATTGAAAACAAAAATTCTTTCTGGCTCTACATCACCACCTGATGTAAGACCGCCTTCACCTTGGTTAATATAAAACTTAATACTAGCATCATTAACTAGCCAATCGCGACTTTTTAAAAAGTCTAGTTCTGTTTTATCCTTATCTGTAGGAGTTGTTGGTGTATCTATAAAGATTGGTTGTTTATTTTCATCAAGTACAAAATCTCCATTTTCATCAACTTGTACATATCTACTAAATAAATCAAGTACTGCATAAGAACCATCTCCTCCTTTTAAATACAAGTTATCCTCTCCGTTTACAACATCTTGATTCTCTACAAAAGCTGATTTAAAATCAGTTTCTATACCACCTATAATGTTATTAGAAAACCCTAAAGAAAACTCACCTTGCTTACGAGTAGTAACACTATTCGTTGTAGAATCAAAACTATAATAAAGGGTGATATTAGCTCCTCTGGTATTAACATATACTAAATTACCAGAGTTTACAGGTTCTGCCTTAATATAAATACCCCTAAAATAATTCCTGAAATTATTTGCATTACTTAACTCTGAACTACCTTGCTTATCTAAAAACAATGTTTTAAATAGTGCTTTAACATCATCTGAAAAAGTAACTCTCATTCTAGGACTTTGTCTTTCTCTAGTTGTTGTTGTAGTTCCATTAGTAGTAGTTGTTTTTTCTATAACAATTTCTTTATTTGAAGGAGTGAAAGCATCTGTTGTATACAAAGGAGTTTTTCCATTTACAACCTTAGTTTCAAAACCTTTTACATCATCAGAATAATACAACTGTCTTTCATTAGACTCTGGGCTAAAGTCTCTTAAAAAATAATCAGATTTATACACTGATAATTTAAATGGTTGATTTCCATAAACAGAATCTAACCGATATAGTGTTCTTGTCTCTGTAACTCCTTCACTAATGGTCACAGGTTCTGTGCTTGTGACAGTACTAAAATAAGGTAAACTAAGAACGACACTATCTAATACAGCATTGGTTCCAAAATTTGGATTAAACTTTGTGGGCTGGACTTGTGATAAAATACTATAAACAGATTGCCCATATGTAGGATCATCATATACTCCTAACAAATTAGCATGATAACTGGTTTGAGTACCTTTTACTTCACGAATTAAGCTATTTGTATTTGCTCTTTTAATTTTTTTACTATAGGCTATAGGCACTGCTGAATATTGGTTATCTTCAAAATTAACACCACCTATAACTTCATTTCCAACAGAATTAAAATCATTATCACAAGACAAAAATGTAATAAAAACTACTATGCTTGTTATCTTAATTAAAATATTCTTCAATCTCATCTATTTATTTTCATTACTTTTTTATCTCCCCAGACAAAACCCACATACTACCTATTTTAATTTACATTAAAATAGTTTGTCATTCTAATTTCATAAACATTTTGTGGTATTATTTACACCAATACTTCTGTTTGATAAAACGACTCATAAGCATCTGCAAATTCATCTGGTCTTTTATATTCTAAAACTGGTTGGTCTATCTTTTTTAAGTGTTCTACAAGTTCTACCGGAATTTCTTCAGACCCCACAATAACAGCATCAGAATTATCTACGGCTACTTTCATAAGGTTACTATACGTAGGGTTTGCTAAATCACTTATTTTTTCTTCTTCTATACCATCAAACTTCACTTTTTCCATCATATTCTTATCTAGTATTCCTTCATAACCACTATCATATACAGAGGTTACAATTTTACTATGACCAAAAAGCGGTTCATTAGCATAATAATGTTTTAAATATAATGGTAATAGAGATGCTAACCACCCATGTACATGAATTACATCTGGAGACCAGTTTAGTTTCTTAACAGTCTCAATAACTCCTTTGGCAAAAAATATTGCTCGCTCATCATTATCAGGGAATAATTTTCCTTCCTCATCTGTTAATGTTGCTTTTCTCTTAAAATAATCCTCATTATCAATAAAATATACTTGCATCCTTTCTTTTGGGATAGAAGCTACTTTTATTATAAGAGGCATATCTAAATCATTAATTACTAAATTCATTCCTGAAAGTCGTATCACCTCGTGTAGCTGATGTCTCCTCTCATTGATATTACCATATCTAGGCATGAATATTCTGATTTGCCCTCCTTTACTATTAACCATTCTTGGCGCTTCAAAAGACATTGATGAAATTTCAGTCTCTGGCAGGTAAGGTATTACTTCTGATGATACATACAATATCCTCTTATCTTTCATATAATCGATAGTTTTATCGTCCTCCTTTTGGAATTAATTTTGCAAAATTACGAAAATTTATGCAGTCTGCTAGTAATATCTTATTTTTGCATGCCTTATTAAGTTATATACCAATGCGGGTACACGAAAAAAGACTAGACATATTAGCAGATGTTGCAATTTTAAAAAAGCAACATAAAACTATTGGTTTTGTTCCTACAATGGGAGCTTTACACAAAGGGCATCTTGCCCTTATAGAAAGAGCTATCAAAGAAAATGAAGTCGTTATAGTGAGTATTTTTGTAAATCCTACACAGTTCAATACTTCAGAGGATTTGATAAATTATCCGCGCACTTTAGACTCTGACGTTAAACTTTTGTTAAGCTTATCCGAAGACATTATTTTATTTGCTCCTAGTCCAAAAGAAATCTATCGAGAGCAGATCACATCTAACTCTTATGATTTTAAAGGGTTAGAAAATGAAATGGAAGGTAAATTCAGACCTGGCCATTTTGATGGAGTAGGAACAGTTTTAAAACATTTTTTTAACATTCTAAATCCTGATAAAGCATATTTTGGTGAAAAAGATTTTCAGCAACTTCAAGTTGTTAAAAAATTAGTTGAAATTGAAAAAATAACTACCCAAATTATTGGCTGTCCTATATATAGAGAACAAAATGGTTTAGCATTAAGTTCTCGAAACAAAAGACTAAATCAAAATCAACTTGCTGTAGCTCCTCTGATCTATTCAGTTCTAAAACAAGTGAAAAAAGATTTTGGCACAAAAAGTGTTACTACTTTAAACAATTGGGTATCAAAACAATTTAAAAATCATGATGAGTTAAAATTAGAATATTTTGAAATTGCCAAGGTATCAAATCTAAAACCTATTAAACGAAAACAAAAAAACACTAAATACAGAGCTTTTATAGCTGTGTTTGCAGGAGAAATAAGACTTATTGATAACATTGCCCTAAACTAAAAATAACTAACTTTGTAACATGTTTGTACACGTAGTAAAATCAAAAATTCATCGCGTTAAAGTAACCGGTGCTGACTTAAACTATATCGGTAGTATCACTATTGATCAGGATTTAATGGATGCTTCCAATATTATCGAAGGTGAAAAGGTTCAAATTGTAAATAATAATAATGGAGAGCGTTTAGAAACATACGCTATCCCAGGACCTAGAAACAGTGGCGAAATTACACTAAATGGCGCTGCCGCAAGAAAAGTAGCAAAAGGAGATGTGCTTATACTCATCACCTATGCTATGATGGACATTGAAGATGCTAAAAACTTCAAACCAAAACTTCTTTTTCCTAATGAAGAAAATAATTTACTAAAATAATTAATGAAGCCTAAACTTATAAAGCTTCTTAAAATTATACTCCCATTAGCACTGGGAGTTTTTTTAATTTGGTATTCTATTGCTTCTGCTACCCCAGAAGAAAGACAAAAAACACTTCAATATATTACTCAAGCAAACCCTAAATGGATCATCGTATCTTTATTTATGGGAATTATTTCTCACCTCTCTAGAGCATATCGATGGAAATTTTTATTAGAACCTTTAGGGCACTCTATAAAAATCTCTACTAGTTTTATGGCTATTATGGTAGGATATCTTGCTAATTTGGGAATTCCTAGATCAGGAGAGATTCTTCGTGGAGGCACTATATCAACCTACGAAAGGGTTCCTTTTAAAAAAGCTTTTGGAACCATTATTTCCGAAAGAGTGATTGATTTACTCATGCTTTTATTAGTTATAGGTATTACTCTCCTTTTTCAATCAGAATCGTTATTATCATATTTAGAAGAAAAAATTGCAAGCCCTTTTATCTATCTTGCTATTTTAATAGGTTTGTTGATTGCTGGAATTATATTTCTTCGGATTATAAAAACCTCAAAAAACCCTATACTTGTTAAACTCCGGAGTTTTGGTGATGGTATTTTAGAAGGAGTAAAAACTATTTCTAAAATAAAGCAAAAAGGTGCATTTGTGTTTCACACCTTCCTTATTTGGACACTCTACATCGCCATGTTTTACGTTATCAAATTTGCAGTCCCAGAAACTGCTTCTTTATCTATAGGTCCAATATTAGCTACATTTGTTGCAGGTTCATTTGCGATGACCTTTACTAATGGAGGAATTGGCGCATTTCCTATTGCAATAGCTGCAATTTTAATACTTTTTGATGTCGAAAAATCCGCAGGAGAGGCTTTTGGGTGGATCCTATGGAGTTCTCAAACTGCAATAAATATAATCATAGGAGCGTTATCGTTTTTATTTCTACCTATTTTAAACAGGCAGAAATAACGAAATAATTTATATATTGTCCCTCACTTAACTTAATCACAGTACTTATGAAAAAAAGTATAATTCTTATTATAGCATGTCTTTTTGCCGTTTCGAGCTATAGTCAAGTAATTTATGAGTCTTTTAGATCTATTAAGTTAGATCAAAGTAGAGAATTAAAAATCCAACTCCCACGTAATTATAAGAAAAATGTAGACAAAATATATCCTTTGATCATTGTATTGGATGGTGATTATTTATTTGAACCTGTCGCCGGAAATGTAGATTACTTCTCTTATTGGGAAGATATGCCCGAATCAATTGTAGTTGGAGTAAATCAGAGAAAAACTAGGGTTGATGATTGTAGATATGATGTTGCTGAGTTTTTACCTACACTTAAGGGTGCAGAGTTTTTTGAATTTATAGGTCAAGAACTTGTTCCACATCTTAATAAAACCTACCGTACTGCACAACTAAAAATTATTGTTGGTCATGACTATACGGCTAATTTTATAAATTATTTTTTGTTTAAAGACAATCCTATTTTTCAGGGATATATATGTATTAGTCCAGAATTAGGAGAACCTATGGGAGAACGAATTAACTCAAAACTAACTACTTCTGCTGATATATGGTATTATCTAGCTACTGCAACTAATGACGCCGATAACATCAAAAAGAGTGTCATTGCATTAGATGAAAAACTAGCTGCAATAGAAAACTCTGAGATGAGTTATTTATTTGATAATTTTGAAGAGTCATCACACTATACTTTAGTAGGAAAAGCAATTCCTAAAGCTCTTGAAGGAATTTTTGAGATGTATCGTCCTATAAGCAAAAAAACATACAAAGAGGTACTTCTACCCATGGAAACTTCTCCTTATGACTATTTAGTAGATATTTACAAAACTACAGAGCAATTATATGGTATAAAACGCCAAATAAGAATCAATGATTTTATTGCCGTATCTACAGCCATAGAAAAGAATCAAAATTGGTCAGAGTTAGAACCTTTAGGCAAGTTAGCTATAAAAGAACATCCAGAATTAATGCTAGGACATTATTATCTAGGAATGCATTACGAGCAAATAGGAGAGCCAAAAAAAGCAATGAGAGCCTACGAAAGTGGTTTTCAGCTTTCTGAAGTTGCCTTCTTAACTAAAGATTATATGTTGGATAAAGTAAATAAAATCAAAGAAGATTTTGGTTGGTAATCTCCAATTATATTACACAAAAAAAGGTCCTATTATTCAGGATCTTTTTTGTTTCTACAGGTTATTAAAATAATAGTATTTTTACAATTTCATAGATTTTTTTATGGCTAAAACTAAAACTGTTTTTTTCTGTCAGAATTGTGGAGCGCAATATACCAAATGGCAAGGACAATGTACATCATGCAAAGAATGGAATACGATTGCCGAAGAAATTGTTCAAAAAGTAGTAGCAAACGACTGGAAAAGTACTTCCTCTAGCTCTTCCAAAGCAACTAAAGTTGCTAAACCGTTACGGATTTCTGAAATTAACACTAGTCAAGAGGCTCGTTATAATACTGATGATGCAGAACTAAATCGTGTACTTGGAGGAGGCTTAGTCCCTGGATCCTTAACATTATTAGGAGGCGAGCCAGGGATAGGAAAAAGCACATTACTACTACAAATTAGCCTTAAATTACCATATAAAACATTATATGTTTCTGGAGAAGAAAGTCAACAACAGATCAAAATGCGTGCAGAACGTATACGCTCTAAAACTGATAATTGCTTAATCCTTACTGAAACAAAGACTCAAAATATTTTTAGACGAATAGAGGAAATACAACCAGATATTGTTATTATCGATTCTATCCAAACTCTACATAGTGACTATATAGAAAGTAGCGCTGGAAGTATTTCGCAGATTAGAGAATGTACTACCGAACTCATCAAATTTGCCAAAGAAACTGCTACTCCTGTTCTATTGATCGGCCACATTACCAAAGATGGAACTATTGCTGGACCTAAAATTCTAGAACATATGGTCGATACTGTACTGCAATTTGAAGGAGATCGTAATCATGTCTATAGAATCCTACGAGCTTTAAAAAATCGTTTTGGATCTACTTCTGAGTTAGGAATATATGAAATGCAAGGGAGTGGTCTCCGAGAAGTAACCAATCCTAGTGAAATACTGATTTCTAAAAAAGAAGAAGAATTAAGTGGTACTGCGATAGCATCTACAGTAGAAGGCATGCGCCCTTTAATGATAGAAATACAAGCTTTGGTCAGTACAGCAGTATATGGCACACCACAACGTAGTGCTACTGGATATAATCTAAAACGCCTTAATATGATATTGGCTGTTTTAGAAAAACGAGCTGGTTTTAGATTAGGAGCAAAAGACGTATTTCTTAATATTACAGGAGGAATATCTGTAGATGACCCTGCTATTGATCTAGCGGTAGTTGTCGCAATATTATCCTCTAGCGAGGATATTTCTGTCTCCAAAGAATATTGTTTTGCAGCAGAAGTTGGTCTAGCAGGAGAAATACGACCCGTAAACAAAGTAGAACAGCGAATACAAGAAGCAGAGAAACTAGGTTTCTCTACTATCTTTGTCTCTAAATACAATAAAATATCTTTACAAAATACTCAAATCCAAATTCTAATGGTTGCCAAAATTGAAGATGTAGTTGAATATTTATTCGGATGACTAAGGTGCTGGATTAGGAATATTTTCATGCACAGCTTCAATCTCTTTTAAAATTGTATTCGAAAGTGTGATATTAATACTATCAATATTTTCTTTCAATTGATCCATAGCTGTAGCTCCAATAATAGTACTGGTTACAAAAGAACGGTCATTTATGAATGCTAATGCCATTTGAGTTAAACTAATACCATATTTTTTCGCTATTTCATTATACGCTCTAGTTGCTGCAAAAGAATTTTCATTATGATATCTCGAAAATTGTGGAAACAAGGTTACTCTAGCATTTTTGGGTATTTCCTCAAGATACTTTCCTGTTAATTGCCCAAAACCAAGAGGAGAATATGGCAAATAACCTATGTTCTCGCGATGTAATACCTCTGTAAGACCAACCTCATCTTTTCGATTCAACAAGTTATATGGGTTCTGAATAGTACTCATTTTTGCCCCTCCTTTTCGAGATTCTTCAATATAACGCATTACTCCATATGGTGACTCATTAGAAAGACCTATTTGCCTTATCTTCCCTTCTTTAATAAATCCTTGAAGGTAATTTAATACCTCCGCAAAATTATCACTCCATCGTTCTGCCTCATCATGTATATACCCTCTTACACCAAAAAAATTAGTGTTCCGCTCTGGCCAATGCAACTGATATAAATCAATATAATCTGTTTGCAAACGCTGTAAACTTTTATCAATAGCATCAGAAAACTCTTCTTTTGTATACCCTCCAGTACGAATATGTTTTACAAAATCTCTCGGTCCTACAATTTTTGTAGCAATCACAACCTTATCTCGTTTTCTTGTTTTTTTTAGCCATGTACCAATAATTTTTTCTGTACTTCCTTGGGTTTCCTTTTTTGAAGGTACTGCATATAACTCTGCTGTATCAATAAAATTAACCCCATTGCCAATAGCATAATTCAATTGTTCATGCCCTTCTGTCTCAGTATTTTGTTCTCCCCAAGTCATTGTTCCCAAACATATTTTACTTACCTGTATATCAGTATTAGGTAGTGTAGTATACTTCATTATTTTGATTATATTTTTAATGTTGATGATCTTAAATACTCTTGTATAATTTAAATATGATACCATTTTTAACTAATAATGGTAAACATATTCAAAGGTAGAAACTCTTCTTATAAGCTACTACAAAAATTTATCACGATAAATTTAATTAAAATACAAGCTATCACTTCATTTATATTTTAAAAGTGTGGAAAATATCTACAGTAAAGATCATATAGTCAACAACTTTATGATAAGTCAACAAAACTGCTAAAACAATTAAACCACTGAAAAACAATACATTGAACATGTATTGTTTAGTTTTTAAATTTATGGAACAGTTTTTTCTTATAGTATTATAAACCAACCATACATATACCCTAAATTAAGAATTGCTATTATACACAAAACTCATATTTATAACATAGTTAAAACTATAGTAGCCAACTTATATTTTTGTAACCACCAAAGAGAGTATTAGAGAATTCTAATACTCTTTTCTTTTTTGTAGTATTTTTCTAAATTTATTTTAAAAAGAAGTGCCTATTTCCTGATATATACCTGTAGATCTTCACTTTTATTCATTGCATATGATAATGACTTATCATGAAATGATTTTTCTGGTTTATAATTAACCAGAGACAATACTTTAGGTAGTTTTAAACCCCAAGAATTTGATTTTTTAGCCTCTCCAGAAAGTAGCATTACTACATGACCATAAGTTGTTGAAGTATCTATTACTAAGGACAATCCTCCTTTATTAGTATGTTCCAAAGCATGATCTAACACATCTTGATCGATAGCAGTACCGATACTTTTCCAATCATTTGATCTTTCTATGATAGGTCGTATACTATCATAAATAACATATCCTAATTTAGCATCTTTAAACTCTGATAAATTATGTTTCTCACTAATAACCTTAGAGATACGGCTTCTGCAATCATTACGACCCACAGCCTGAGCTTTACAACTCATAAAATCCTTAACAATATATTCTAGTGCTACTAAAGTAAAATTTGTTGTTGAAGTAGAATTTGATGTTGAAGGTTTTTTATCATCAAATTGGTTCTTTACTTCTTCTATAATTTCATCTTGTTTATTTCCTTCTTTTTTTTCTGAATCTCCTTTACAAGAAACTCCTATAATTGTAGACAAACTTGCAAATAATATATAAAATCTATACATCTTTTTTAATTTAATTTCTCATTAAGAGGGTAACTTTCCGAGATTTATTTCGGAAATTATTAATTATTTTATCCAAATATATAAACCTATCATGAAAAACTGATATATAATTTACCTAAAAAAACTCTGCTTGCTTTTTGAATGCTTTTAAAATCAAAATTGCATAAAACAAAAAACGGACACAACCCCCTATTGCCGCATCCGTTTTAATTAACCTAAAAATAATTTTTATCGTGCGTAATCAATTATAAAATAATCAAAAGTCCACACGCCTATACACCTTAAAACCAAGAGTCTACTTAAACAAAAATTAATTATGATTTTCAAGATTTTAAAAAAAAGAGAATTAAAACTATGGCGATTGTTATAAAACCCTTTATTCTTAAGTCAAATTCAAAGACTCTAACATTTTCTTAAATAAAAAAATATAGTTTTTTATTATATAAGGTATATACCTGTTTACTCAAAGATATAGTATAATATCATTTTATAACACTCATAATGTATAAACGGTTGTTTTGAGTTAGTGAAAGACCTATTTTTAAGTTTTATCCGTCTTTTTAACAAAAAATGAGAGCGGTTTTTATTCAGATAAAACAAAAAAAGCGCTCTTAGCGCTATTATTATGGCTTTGATAATATCTCAATCACTTTGCCATATACATTTTTAGGCGACCCATTTAGGCGACCTCGGTTATTACCGATCAACAATCCTCGTTTACTATTTTTAGCTTTAACCAAATGTGTAAAACAGTTTCCTTTTACTTTACAAAAAACAATATCTCCAACTTCACAGCTTTCCCAGATTACTGGTTCAAGAAGTATCGGTTGTTTTGATCTTAAGATAGGTAACATAGAATTACCTGATTCTTTGGAGACAATTGTCTCACCATTCAATAGTTTTTGAATTTTCCAATTCATTATTTATAGTTTTAAAAATTAAGTATTAATTCAAAAACTATGGAGTACAGATTTTACAAAGAACATACAATATTGTATGGTACAAAATTAAATATTTAGTTTGGTTTATATAGGATCTTATTCATTATCATCTTTTGACTTCCTAATTTTAAAGCTTTAATACCACCTATATCCAAATGTTACATATAATTCAAAAAAAATAAATCAAACTAAAAACTCATTATCAAGTATTTGTATAGAAAAGTTTCATCTATAATCGTATTCAACAGAATTCTTTTCTTATTCGTTTGTCAAAACTCTATCATACCTCTAAATTTTATATATAAATTCGTGGCATGCTTTTTGGTTTTTATCAAATAAATTGCCTATTTTGAGTCGATTTTTAAGGTTATTTTAACAATAAAATAATTTTTATTACGTTCTGATAACCAATATAATTAACCTATAAAATTTTTAATATATTATTTAACCCAAACATTATGAAAAAATTATTTCTACTTCTATTCGTGCTAGGCGCAGGATTAACCGCTCAAGCTCAACCCTCAGATAATTCTGGTCAGGATTGGGCAGAAAGTAATGCACAATTTACAGATTTATATAGTTTAGCAACAGAAATAAGTAAAAAAACAGATAAAGTAATTGCTAATGGTAATGTTATCTCAATTGTAAAAGAAAATGGTACTACTTCTTTCCAGAGAAAACGAGATACTTCTGTTCCTGTAGAATTTTATGATTTTATTTTACTGACTTCTACAGGTAGACGTATTCCATTGAATAAAGGACAAACTGAAAAAGTTATTGAGAAATTTCAAAATGTATTGAATAAAGTAAAAGAAAGCCTTGATAAAGATAATACAAAAGCTATTGACGATATTTTAAATACCTTATAAGAATAAAAAAGCTTTATAGTTTATAAATAAAAATAGCGGCTTCTGAATCTAGGAGCCGCTATTTTGCTTTCCAATAACTTATGAAGTTACATATCATCATTCAATAGCTTCGTAATTTCATCCAATTTTGGAGTTAAAATTACTTCAATACGTCTATTTTTACTTTTTCCTTCATTAGTATCATTAGACGCTACAGGTGCAAACTCTCCTCTCCCTGCTGCGGTAAGGTTTTGCGGATCGATCTCCTTATTTTGTAGCAAAATAGTTACAATTGCAGTAGCTCTTTTGGTAGATAAATCCCAATTACCTGCAAGTTGTGTCGTACCGATATACGGATCATTATCAGTATGTCCTTCTATTAAAACGACTATATCCTTATTATCTGCAAGTACACGACCCAATTGTTTGACCGCTTTTTGTCCTTGTACTCCTACAGCCCAACTCCCTGACTGAAATAATAATTTATTCTCCATAGAGATATATACTTTACCATTACGTTCTTCTACCGTAAGTCCTTTACCTTCAAAATTACGTAGTGCTTTGGATATGGCTGTCTTTAAAGCTTGCATTTTAGCATCTTTCGCAGCTATTAATCCTTCTAATTCATCTACCCGTTTAGAACGTAAGGCTAAATCTCTTTTTAGGGCATCCAAACGATTACGTTCTGCAATCAAATCACGTTCCTTACTTTCTAACTGTGCTAATAATTCTCTGTTTTTCTTACTATTGGCAGCAATAGCCGCAGAGCTATTTTTTTCTAATGCATCGTATGAGTCTTTTAAGTTCTCATAATTCGCTAGAGTAGCGTTATAATGCCCTTGTAGGTCATCCTTCTCTGCTTTGAGTTTTTGATATGCTGCCTCTAATTCTTCTAACGTTTTTTTATCAGTAGTACTTACCGTTGTTAATGTAGATAGTTCATCTTCCATTTTACGGTGATCCCGCTTAAGACGTGCATATTTATTTTCTAATTCTTTATATACTTTTGTAGTTACACAAGAGGTCATAAAGGTACCGATAGCTATAATCAATACAATTTTTTTTATCATTTTATAATATTTATGGGGTTATTCTATTTATAAAAAATCAATACCATAGAAGCAAACCTAAGAGATATACTTACTGAAAAAATAGTTTGATTTTGAGCACAAAACTTGAAGAACTTAACTTCTCAAAGAAAAATTAAATCCCCAGTTCGACAACAATAGGACAGTGATCACTATGTTTAGCTTCTGATAAAATAACGGCTCTTTTTAGTTTATCTTGTAAGGGTTTAGATACCATCCCATAATCTAATCGCCATCCTTTATTATTTGCTCTAGCATTTGCTCTATAGCTCCACCAAGAATATTGATGTGGTTCTGTATTAAAATACCTAAATGAATCAATAAAACCGCTATCCATAAAATCTCCTATCCATTCTCGCTCTACTGGTAAAAATCCCGATACCTTTTTATTACGTACTGGATCATGAATATCTATTGCTTGATGACAGATATTGTAATCTCCTAGTATGACAAGATTGGGATATTCTTTCTTCAAGTCATTTATATAGGTCTGAAAATCTGCCATATATTTCAGCTTATGTTCTAATCGTTCTATATTAGTACCACTAGGCAAATAAAGGCTCATTACTGATACTCCATTAAAATCTGCTCTTAGGTTACGACCTTCAAAATCCATATAATCTATTCCTGTACCATATTCTATATGATCTGGCTTTATTTTTGACAAAATCGCTACACCACTATATCCTTTTTTCTGAGCGCTATACCAATAATTATAAGGATATCCTGCTTCTGCGAATATATCTAGGTCTAATTGTTCTTTAGTTGCTTTTATCTCCTGAAGACAGATTACATCAGGGTTAGCTTGTTGTAACCATTCTATAAAACCTTTTTTTAATGCAGCTCTGATTCCATTTACATTGTAAGAAGCAATTTTCATTGAATATTAGATTTAAATTTTTAGTAAAAATATAACTTATAGAAAGAAATTAGGATGAATCACAGGCATTCTTTTATTGCATCAAAACTTATTGAAAACCAAAAAGCTGTCTTATTACAGACAGCTTTTATAAAAAAATTGCTGTTTTCTATATTATTTCAACCAATATTCAGCGTCTGTTTTTTCTGAGATAATTGCTTTTAATTCTACAATAGGAACTCGCTTCTGCTCCATCGTATCACGATCTCGTATGGTAACGGTTTGATCATTTATTGTATCATGATCTACGGTTATACAAAACGGTGTTCCGTTAGCATCTTGCCTTCTATAACGACGTCCTATAGCATCTTTTTCATCATAGATAACATTAAATTTCCATTTTAGATCATCTACGATCTGCTGTGCTATCTCTGGTAAACCATCTTTTTTCACCAAAGGAAGTATGGCTGCTTTTATCGGTGCTACAACTGCAGGAAGTTTTAATACTACTCTACTGGTACCATCTTCTAATTCTTCATCCTGCAATGCTGTAGAGAATACTGCTAGAAACATTCTATCTAATCCTACTGAGGTTTCTACCACATAAGGCACATAGCTTTCTTTTAATTCGGGATCAAAAAACTGTAATTTTTTTCCAGAATACTCCTCGTGTGCTTTAAGATCAAAATCAGTTCTGGAATGAATCCCTTCTAATTCTTTAAATCCAAATGGAAAATCAAATTCTATATCAGCTGCAGCATTCGCATAATGCGCTAATTTATCATGATCATGAAAACGGTAATTTTCTTTCCCCAGCCCTAATGATAAGTGCCAATTCAATCGAGTTTCTTTCCAATACTCATACCATTTCATTTCTTCCCCAGGGCGAACAAAAAACTGCATTTCCATTTGTTCGAATTCTCGCATTCTAAAAATAAATTGACGTGCTACAATTTCATTCCTAAACGCTTTTCCGGTTTGGGCAATTCCGAATGGTATTTTCATTCGTCCAGATTTCTGAACGTTCAAAAAGTTTACAAAAATCCCCTGAGCTGTTTCTGGTCTTAAGAATAAATCGGTTGCTGAGTCTGCAGATGCTCCTAATTTGGTTCCAAACATAAGATTAAACTGTCGTACTTCTGTCCAGTTTTTAGAACCTGTATCTGGGTCTGCAATACCTAATTCTTCTATTAATGCTTTTACATCAGCAAGATCTTCATTTTCTAAAGATTTTGCCATACGTTTTACAACCTCTTCTTTTTGAGAAAGATATTTTACAACTCTTGGATTCGTAGCTACAAATTGTGCTTCATCAAAAGCATCTCCAAAACGTTTTTTGGCTTTAGTAATCTCTTTTTGTGCTTTTTGGTATAGCTTTTCTGCATAGTCTTCTATAAGTACATCCGCTCTATATCTTTTTTTAGAATCTTTATTATCAATCAGCGGGTCACTAAAAGCATCCACATGTCCTGAAGCTTTCCAAGTTGTGGGGTGCATAAATATTGCTGAATCAAGGCCTACAATATTCTGGTGCATATGTACCATACTTTTCCACCAGTATTCTCTAATATTTTTTTTAAGTTCTACACCATTCTGACCATAATCATATACTGCGCTTAACCCATCATAGATCTCACTAGAACCAAAAATATACCCATACTCTTTTGCATGAGCTATAACCTTTTTAAATTTATCTTCTTGCTTTGCCATTGCACAAAAATAATCGAATTTAAATGAATTGAAAATGAATTTACCTAATTAATAACTAGAGAATGCGATTTCTAGAAAAAGCATAAAAAAACCGCCATATTGTTAAAAATATGGCGGTTTTCTAGTTTTATATTAAAAAATTATCTTAACTCAAACTGAGTATTAGAAATCATTTTTGGTCCAGAGAATAGGTTTACTACGTAATTTCCTTTAACTAGTTCTCCTTTTACTGCATCAACCAGTACACAAACATCTAAAGCTTCATTTTCATAGAACACCTTATTACGACCACTATACGTAAGTACAGCATCATTAAAGTTTACTGATACTTTATCTCCTATTAAATTGTTTTCGGGGTTAATCACCTGTACAAAAAGATCTTTATCCCCTTTCTTTGTCAACTTATTTGGCGAAAGTGTAAAACAAACTCTTATTTTTTCTGCTCTACTAGCTTTAGTAGCTCCTGTGATTTTACCACTATTACGTACACGTACTCCTTCTGCTTTTATATTTGCTGCAGTAAGAGCAGAACCTCTTTCTACAATTTCTGCTAGTTTACTATTCTGTGTCTGTAATGAATCTGAGAAAACAATTCTTTGATTAAGTGCTGTAGCTGTACTATCAAGATCTGTAGTCAACTGAGTATTTGCTACTGTTAGACTATCTGCTAACTTAAATAATCTTTCACGTTCTTTTTTAAGTTTCCCGACTTCTCTTCTGTAACGAGAAATCAAAGCTAAATTAGCATCGTTATCTTTAACACTATCTAATAAAACTACAATACGCTCTTTAGCTTTAAGTAAGTGATCATCCATTACTTCATTAAGAGCAATAGCATTGTCATATTTTGTAATCAATTCTCCTAATTCACTCTCAATAAGATCTTTTTCTTGTTGCAGAATTGCTTTATTTTGCTTCTCTTCGTTATAAAATTTATACGTAAAGATACCCAGAATAAGTAATAATGCTCCTAGAACACCTATAAGAATTTTAAGGGTCAAATTATTGTTTTGAGTTGTCATAATTAAAATTTAAAATTTTGATGGTTATTTTAATCGCTAAAATATAATAATTAATGTTAATCTCCATTAGTAAAATGCTAAGAGACTTAGCATATCTATTCTATCCAATACATTGCGCTGCATGCAATAATCCTCTGCATAAAAATGAAAGAATACTTTGCACTTATTGCAGACACGAACTCCCTCTTGGCAATTTTCATAACGTAAACGCAAAAAAAATTGAAAAAGTATTTTATGGTCGTATCAAAATAGAAAACGCTACTTCTCTATTTATATTTCATAAAGACAGCCTTGTTCAAAATTTAATTCATAATCTAAAGTATAGAGGGCAAGAAGAAATAGGAGAAGAACTCGGAAAATGGTTAGGTCGAGAACTATCCCAAATACGTGATTATAAATCTATTGATTTTATAGTACCAGTACCACTACATAAAAAAAGATTGCAAGAAAGAGGATATAATCAGGTAGAAAAATTCGGAATTGAAATTGCGAAAAAACTCAATGCAGAATACATCAATTCTGTATTGAAAAAAAAATCTTATACAAAAAAACAATCCAAACGTGGGAGATTTAATAGATGGACAAATACCGTTGAAACATTTGATACTCAAAATGAGTCTTTACTTATAAACAAACATATTTTGTTAGTCGATGATATTGTGACTACAGGAGCTACTATTGAATCGTGTGTAAATGCTCTAAAACCTATATCTGGTATTAAAATAAGTATTGCTACAATGGCAATAACCGTATGATTTTTTGAATGCGTACTTATAAATAGAGTTTCATTATGTTTTCTGTATTTTAAATATAATTGTTTCTTTGTGTTTTAAAACTATTGTGGAGATATGAGTAAAAAAATAAATATGGCATTGCTTACTTTGATTTTGCTAATCATGGTAACTAATTGTGCCAAAAAAGGTTCGATAACTGGTGGATCTAAAGATGAGACTCCTCCTGTTTTCACAAAAGCTTTCCCTCCTAATTTTTCTACAAATTTTGATGCAAACGAGATCCGAATATATTTTGATGAATATATAAAATTGAAAGACCCACAAAAACAAATAATTGTATCCCCTCCTATGGATCCTAAACCAACTATTACACCTCTGGGAGGAGCAAGTAAATACATCAAAATCAAATTTTTAGATACATTATTAGAAAATACAACCTATAGCATTAACTTTGGAGAAAGTGTAGTAGATAATAATGAAGGAAACCCAAATCCTTTTTTTACATATGTTTTTTCTACAGGAAATTCTCTTGATTCTTTAAGTATAAAAGGCTCTATTAGTGATGCTGTTCAAAAAAATCCCAATACATACATCACCGTAGCATTATATGAGGTTAATGACGATTATACCGATTCATTAGTATATAAAACCGTTCCTAGATATATTACCAATACATTAGACAGTACCGCTTTTAGTCTACATAATCTTAAAGAAGGAAAATTTAAACTTATTGCTTTAGAAGATGCTTCTAACAACTACACGTACGAACCTAGATTAGATAAGATAGGGTTTTATGAAGAGATCGTTACACTTCCTGAAGATACTGCTAAGGTTTTCAATCTAAATATTTTTAAAGAAGTACTTGATTTTAAAGCACTCAGACCAAAACAAGTTTCAAAAAACAAATTTATCTTTCCCTATGAAGGAATCAGAGATAGTATGAGAATTAAATTGCTTAGTGAAACACCTGATACATTCGAATCTCGAATATTTCCGGATAAAGAAACAGATACATTACATTATTGGTTCAGACCATTTTTTGAAGCCGATTCACTACTGTTTGAAGTGACTAACACTAAAAAGTATCGAGATACATTAATCACTAGGTTTAAAGATCAATATAAGGATTCTCTTGTGATGTCATCAGATATTGGATCAAGCCTTGCTCTTAATAAGGATTTTATTTTTTCTGCAAATACCGCTTTAGACAGCATTAATGAACAACTGGTTTCTTTAACTGATAAAGATACCTTAGAAGTTCCCTTTTCGATAGCATTAGATAAAACTACAAATAAAGCAACGCTTAATTTTGAAAAATCAGAAAGCAATACTTATAGTTTACAATTTCTACCAGAAGCGATAAAAGATTTTATTGGCAATACTAATGATACCATAACCATCAATTTTGGAACTAAAAAACTAACCGATTATGGGACTATTTTCTTAACTCTCGAAAACGTAAAAACATATCCTGTTTTGGTACAGGTTACAGATGAGAAAGAAAAGGTAATCTCAGAAAAAACAGTAAACAGCCAGAAAACTTTAGTTTTTGACCATCTTGATCCAAACAAATATTATATTAGGGTAGTTTTCGATCATAACAACAATAATAAATGGGATACCGGTAATTTCTTAAAAGGGATACAACCGGAAGAGATTCGTTATTTTTCTGAACCTATTGATGTAAGAGCCAATTGGGAAATAAAACAAACTTTTATACTAAAAGAGTAATTGAAAGTCATCTCTATCTTTTAAAAAAGAAAATTTCTCTCTCATTTTTTTGATATGAGATCTCTCTAATGTTGTATATAAAATCAGTTCTTTTTCAATAGGAATTTCCCCTAATACTGAATTTCCAAGAACATCATACACATCAGAATGACCATTATATTCAAAACCTTTACCATCCAAACCGATGCGATTTACCCCTATACAGTAACACATATTTTCGATTGCTCTGGCTTTAAGTAATGTATCCCAAGCACTTATTCTAACTTTTGGCCAACTAGCTACATATAGTAATACATCATAATCCGCAGTATTTCTTGCCCAAACAGGAAACCTCAGGTCATAACAGATTAAAGGTTTTATTTTCCATCCTTTATAGTCAACAATCAACTCTTTTTGTCCTGCCGAATATACCTCTTCTTCCTTTGCTAATGTAAATAATTGATGCTTATCATACATCTCATAAGAGCCATTGGGAAACATAAATATCAAGCGATTATAATAGTTCTCCTCTTCTTTAATAATCAGACTTCCTGTAATCGCACAATCTACTTTTTTAGCCATTTTTGTTAACCATTGCAATGTATTTCCTTCCATCGTTTCGGCTACCTCAACAGCATTCATAGTAAATCCTGTAGTAAACATTTCTGGCAATATAATTAAATCTACTTTTGATGATATCGAATTAATTTTTTGAGTAAAATTTGCTCGATTATGCACTGGATTTTCCCATGCTAGATGAGATTGGATTAGCGCAACAACTAAGGTTTCTTTCATTTATAAAGCTTTTTATGTTAATCCACATTGTGGGGTTTAATTCTCCGAGGCTCGCCTAGAAATCCCAAAATTGGGTTTCCGCTGGATGGCTCGTGGGCTTGCCCTAAGGTAGTCAACTTCCCCATCTAGGGTATAATTTCCCCGAAGGTTGTCTAGAAATCATCTTTTTCAGAATCATACCTCATGATCTTTCTTCATTATTGATTCTCTCTGAGTAAAGATAATAACTTCAGGACCAAATTCAGCAGTTCTAACTTGTTTAGCGTTTTATTTTTCCATATTCAAAAGAAAGTTTACATTTTCCTAATTTGTATCCTTATTAATCTCATAACCAAAACCTCTGCTACTATTGGGATGATCTGTTTTGAGTCTGTAAGTATTTATACACTCCCTTAGGCTTATCAATATACATGTACACATCAAAAAAATTATCGTGGAAATAATGCGCTACATAATGAACAGTGGCCCGTTTTTCAATTTCTGAAATAAGATTATCTTTAAGTTGATAGCAGGATTGCGTAGTAATTAAATTATTTACCATCCCTTTTCGTTAGTTTCCTCTGGTTACAAAGGTATTGCAATATGCAGACACCACGAATATTTTATGGTATTACTAAAACGATTGTAAGAAAAATTTATGTGCCCCATCAATGGTTTTTCATTCATCATCCCATCGATAACAGTAAAATCCCACCCTTCCTTTATAGTAATATATTCACTCTTCTTTAAAATCCTTTGATCTATTCTGTTAGTAAATCATATCGTTTTGCTATCTCAATTGCCTTATTATTGAATTTCGTTATTACCTCTGGAGTTTATAAGCTTTAAATCTACCACCAACGGGATTAACTTTATTTAGAAGTTTTTTAAATATACTTTTCTCTTTTATAACACCTCCATATTTCTCTAAGAATAAACTGCTCATAAATTTCACGCTCTAATTTCGTAGAACCTGCCATTTTATGGATCACCCCCCTATTACTTCCTCTGTTTTTTGTCCTAAGTTTATCACTTTTACCAAAATATCTCTTGAATCTTTTAAAGATATTCTCTTACTGCCCTATATACATCTGTTCTAGATCACTAGCATTTTTAATAATAAGGTCATAAATTCCTTTATCATCAACTGCTTTTTTTAGTTTTTTGACTGCTTTGTAATGGTAGCAACAACTCCAAATCCTGTTACCATTGCCGCAAAACTAAGTGCTGCATCGCCATAGTTTCCTCTTGCTAATGATATACCATTTGCTAAATCAACAATCTCACCCAGACTAGGAACAAGCCCCGCAATATCTAATTCTGTTTGTAAACTATCTGCCCAATCATCCCATGTTGTGGGTCGTCCGCCATTTTCCTCTGCATCATATGTGCTAATTTCTTGCCAAGATGCAGTTTGATCTGATAAAACAACTGGGGGATTTATAAATTCTGGATTACTATGATCTACACTATCGGGTACTTATAAGCCCGAAAAATAACACTAGGGAATAAACATTATGCATTAGCTAAAGCCCCCTTAAATGTACCTAGTGAGTTATCATAGAAAAACAAAACTCTTAAAAAAGGCTATCGGTGAACGTATCAGGGAATTAAGGGTAAAGGCAGACTATACAAGCTATGAAACATTTGCTATTGACAATGACCTTCCTCGAAAAAATTATTGCGTTTAGAAAAAGGATATAATTTTACAATTGACACCTTACTAAAAATCGCAGATATTCATAACATCACCCTCGAAGAGTTTTTTAAAGGAATAAAATAAGAATTGGCACTAATTCTGGATACTCTTATGTTCCAAAATCGATAAAAAATCAAAACCTTTATTAAAATTTTATAATTCTATAACAATTATTTGATATCACACGCCAAATTCACACTGCTTTTTTGTAGAAAATTCTTATTTTCGCTCACTTAATAGAAAGAACGATCAAATGAGCACGAAGTTTCCTGAATATAAAGGACTTGACTTACCTAAATTAGCTGACGAAATACTAGATTTCTGGCAACAGAACGCCATCTTTGAAAAAAGTATTAGTGAACGTGATGGAGCAGAACCGTTTATCTTTTTTGAAGGACCTCCTTCTGCAAATGGATTACCAGGAATTCATCATGTAATGGCTCGTGCTATCAAAGATATTTTTTGTCGCTATAAAACTCAAAAAGGATATCAAGTACAGCGTAAAGCTGGGTGGGATACTCATGGACTTCCTGTAGAGCTTGGTGTCGAAAAAGAATTAGGAATCACCAAAGAAGATATTGGTAAAAAGATTACTGTAGAGGAGTATAACGAAGCGTGCAAAAAAGCCGTAATGCGCTATACCGATATCTGGAATGATCTTACTCAAAAAATAGGATATTGGGTAGATATGGAAGATCCATATATTACCTATAAGTCTAAATATATGGAGAGTGTATGGTGGTTACTTGCACAAATCTATAAAAAAGGACTATTATACAAAGGATATACGATACAACCGTATTCTCCTAAAGCAGGTACAGGATTAAGTTCGCATGAGCTAAATCAACCTGGAACATATCAAGATGTAACAGACACCACTGTTGTAGCGCAGTTTAAAATAATAGAAGACACATTACCAGCATTCTTACAAGATATAGAAGAGATAATGTATTTTTTAGCATGGACAACAACACCATGGACACTCCCCTCTAATACCGCACTAACAGTAGGGCCAAAAATTGATTATGTAGTTGTAAAAACATTTAATCAGTATACTTTTGAACCTACTAATGTTATCCTTGCTAAAAATTTGGTAGGAAAACAGTTTGCAGGAAAATTTGTTGCTGTAGAAACCGAAGAAGAAGTTGATCGTTTTAAAGAAGGGGATAAGAAAATTCCTTATTTTATACTAAAAGAATGTAAAGGAACTGATCTGGTAAATATTCGATATGAGCAATTAATAGACTATGTTCAACCCTACGAAAATCCAGAAAATGCATTTAGGGTAATCACCGGAGATTTTGTAACTACCGAAGATGGTACCGGGATTGTACATACTGCACCAACATTTGGTGCTGATGATGCAATGGTAGCCAAACAAGCTACTCCAGAGGTTCCTCCTATGCTAGTTAAAGATGAAGATGATAATTTGATTCCTCTTGTTAATTTACAAGGTAAGTTCACAAAACATGTAGGTGAATTTGCAGGAAAATATGTTAAGAATGAGTACTATAGTGATGGAGAAGCTCCTGATAGATCTGTAGATGTAGAAATCGCTATTAAATTAAAAACAGAAAACAAAGCTTTTAAGGTAGAGAAGTATGTCCATAGTTATCCTAATTGCTGGCGTACTGATAAGCCTATTTTATATTACCCACTAGACTCTTGGTTCATTAAGGTTACTGATTTTAAAGATCGTATGCACGAACTTAATCTAGGTATTAACTGGAAACCTAAAGCTACTGGAGAAGGGCGTTTTGGTAATTGGTTGGCAAATGCTAACGACTGGAATTTATCTCGATCTCGATTCTGGGGTATTCCGTTACCTATTTGGAGAACCGAAGACGGTAAAGAAGAACTTATCATTGGTTCTGTTGAAGAATTAAAAACAGAAATGGCTAAGGCTATTAAAGCTGGAATACTAGAGGAAGATATCTATGCAGATTTTGTTATCGGTGATATGAGTGATGATAACTATGATAAAATTGACCTTCATAAAAATGTAGTCGATAAAATCACTTTAGTTTCTTCTTCAGGAAAACCGATGAAACGTGAGAGTGATCTAATTGATGTATGGTTTGATTCAGGATCTATGCCATACGCACAATGGCACTACCCTTTTGAAAATAAAGAAAAAGTAGAATCTGGTGATAAAAAAGCAGATTTTATAGCCGAGGGAGTAGATCAAACTCGTGGATGGTTCTATACCCTACATGCTATCGGAACCATGATTTTTGATGATGTTGCCTATAAAAATGTAGTCTCTAATGGACTAGTACTCGACAAAAATGGACAGAAAATGTCGAAACGACTAGGTAATGCCGCTGATCCATTTGAAACACTAAAAACTTTTGGTCCTGATGCTACACGATGGTATATGATTAGTAATGCTAATCCATGGGATAACCTAAAGTTTGATCTAGAAGGTATCGCAGAAGTGAGACGTAAGTTTTTTGGAACACTATACAATACCTATTCTTTCTTTACGCTATATGCTAATATCGATAACTTCTCTTATACAGAAGCTGACATTCCTATAGTAGAACGACCTGAAATTGATCGTTGGATACTAAGTGAACTACATACCTTAATCAAAAACGTAGACTCCTATTATGATAATTATGAGCCTACAAAAGCTGCTAGAGCAATTTCTGATTTTGTACAAGAAAATTTAAGTAATTGGTTTGTACGCCTCAGCAGAAGAAGGTATTGGAAAGGGGATTACCAACAAGATAAAATCTCTGCCTACCAAACATTATATACCTGTATGCTTACGGTTACCAAGCTTGGAGCACCTATAGCGCCATTTTTTATGGATAGGTTATATAAAGACTTAAGTAATGGAACACAAAAAGAAAGTTTTGAAAGTGTACATTTAGCACATTTTCCTAAATACAATGAGAACTTTGTAGATAGCGCTTTAGAGCATAAAATGCAAAAAGCACAAACAATAACCTCTTTAGTTCTTTCACTTCGTCAAAAAGAAAAAATCAAGGTGCGCCAACCATTACAGCGTATCATGATTCCTGTATTAAATGAAGCCGAAAAAAATGAGATTAACGACATTGCTGATCTTATAAAAAATGAAGTAAATGTTAAGGAAATAGAACTTATCGATGATGCTTCAGGAATATTAGTAAAGCAAATCAAGCCTAATTTTAAAACATTAGGCCCTCGTTTTGGAAAAGACATGAAGCTGATTTCCAATAAAATACAATCTTTTGATCAAGAAAATATCAAAATCATAGAACAAACAGGGCATATTGATGTAGAAATTAACGATAAAATTATTACATTAGATACCGATGATGTAGAAATAAGCTCTCAGGATATAGAGGGTTGGTTGGTAGCAAATTCAGGCGCTTTAACTGTAGCATTAGATGTTTTGATAAGTCCTGAGCTTAAAAAAGAAGGGATTGCCAGAGAACTTGTAAATCGTATTCAAAATATCCGTAAAGATAGTGGTCTGGAAGTAACTGATAAAATAGAAATTGTTTTTCAAAAGAACGAAACTATTCAAGAAGCTATCGCCACTAATGAAAATTATATTAAAAATGAAACCTTAACCGAGACAATTGAATTTGCAACAAATGTAATAAATGGTACAGAAATTGCGTTTGACGACATTGCAACCCAATTGGTAATAAAAAAACATTAAGAATATGGCAGAAGATGTAAAAGTAAGGTATAGCGATGCTGATTTAGCAATGTTCAAGGAAATTATCCTTGATAAAGTAGAAAAAGCTCAAAAAGATTTGGAGCTTCTTAGAAGTGCTTATAAAAATGATGGTAATAATGGTACTGATGATACCTCTCCAACCTTTAAAGCATTCGAAGAAGGAAGTGAAACAATGTCTAAAGAAGCAAATACGCAACTCGCTATTCGACAAGAGAAATTTGTACGTGACTTAAAGAATGCATTACTTCGTATTGAAAATAAAACCTATGGAGTTTGCCGTGTAACTGGAAAATTAATTAATCCTGATCGATTAAAACTAGTGCCACATGCTACATTAAGTATCGAAGCAAAAAATATGCAAAGCTAATACTACGTTAAGTATTAAAAAATACAATTTAAAGTTAGACCTTTTAAGTTTTTGAAAAACTCAAAAGGTTTTTTTTATCACTACTAGCCTGAGTTCGACATGATGTGATTTTCTTATATCAAATTTAGGTACTAATAATTTGGTTTAAGTCACCGTTAAGTTAAAAAAATATTCAGTAGAATTTCATCATACAAAAATTGCTCTATTGTTTTAATTATAGAGTTCTTATCATCTATACCATATCTAAATAGGTATAATAGCTATTTCCTAGCCAAACATAACCATCTCTAAATAAGTTGTTTAAATGCATTTAATAACTATTCAGACGCATTAAAACTGAAGTTTTAAAAAAACATTACCTTTTTGTAAAATAGGATTATAAAATCTACAATAATATATATATTTATTATAATTAAGGGAAAATATAGAATACGCATAATTGTAATGGGGCAAGCATAATAATTAGCAAACAACTTAATAACAATACTCATGAAAAACCAATTCTCATTTATTTCTTTATGTATCATTTTTGTTTTGTTTTATTCTTGTACAAATGATATTGATCAATTAAAACCAACAACAAACGAAAAATCATCTCAAAATCTTTATACTTCTAACACAACTATTGAATTTGATATATGGAAAGACAATTATGTTGTAAATACAGGATGGAACGTTGATAAACATGTTCGAAAAGTTGCCGATGTAAATGGAGATGGCATGGCTGATATTATAGGCTTTCATCAAAACCATGTATATGTATCCCTTTCTACTGGCACTGGTTTTGGCACTATACAAATATGGAAAGATAATTATGTTGTAAACACAGGATGGAACGTTGATAAGCATGTTAGAGAAGTTGCCGATGTAAATGGAGATGGTATGGCTGATATTATAGGTTTTCATCAAAACCATGTATATGTATCTCTTTCTACTGGTACTGATTTTGACACCATACAAATATGGAAAGATAATTATGTTGTAAATACAGGATGGAATGTTGATAAACACGTTCGAAAAGTTGCTGATGTAAATGGAGACGGTATGGCTGATATTATAGGTTTTCATCAAAATCATGTATACATATCTCCTTCTACTGGTACTAGTTTTGATCCTACAACAGCATGGAAAGGAGGTTTTGTTTTTAATACAGGATGGAGCGTCGATAAACATGTTAGACAAGTTGCTGATGTGGATGGAAATGGGAAAGCTAATATCATAGGCTTTCATCAAAATCATGTATATGTAACAAAATCTGATTTTTAAGTTTTAAAAAAGTAAACAACCTTAGGGTAAGCCTCTGGCGATTAAACCTTCTATAAGGGATTAAAGATTAGTATCTAAAAACACCATATTTAGTAAACTAGTTTACTAAATATGGTGTTTTTAGATTTTTGAAGAAAAAATAACAGCTTGTGCTCACACTTGTTCAGAGAATAAACATAGTACCACTTCTCAAATGAAAATAGTTATCATAGTTCATTTTTATCCTGAAGTATAGGCAGAAAATAGGATTTGTTTTATTTTTGACATTATTATGCGATTACCAAAAAATCTTCAGAAGAAACTTAATGATAGAAAAGAGAATAATGCATTTCGGAAACTCTATGAGCCAAAGAATAGTACTGATTTTTCATCTAATGACTATCTAGGTTTCGCCTCTTCAAAAAAAATATTTAATCAAGTACATCAATTTTTAGAAGCAAAAAAAATCTATCAAAACGGAGCAACAGGCTCTCGATTATTGACAGGGAATCATGAGTTATACACTAATACTGAAACCCTATTAGCTAAATTCCATAATACAGAAGCAGCACTATTATTTAATTCTGGATATGATGCCAATGTCGGACTCTTATCATCTGTACCACAGCGAGGAGATATTATTTTTTATGATGAGTTAATTCATGCTTCTATTAGAGATGGGATGCAAATGAGTACAGCCAGATCTTATAAATTTAAACATAATGATTTAGACGATTTGCAAAAAAGAGTTGTACAAATACAGTCTAATCATAACATATACAATGATCAAACAGAAGTATATATCATTACTGAATCTGTTTTTTCTATGGATGGAGACACTCCGGATCTAAATGGTTTTGTATCGCTCTGTAAGGATTATAATTGTCATCTTATTGTTGATGAAGCCCATGCAGTTGGAGTATTTGGAACTCATGGAGAAGGTATACTACAGCAATTAGGCATCGAGAATCAGGTTTTTGCTCGAATCAATACATTTGGCAAAGCCATGGGATGTCATGGAGCAGTAATTCTTGGGTCTATAGCATTAAAAAATTACCTTATTAACTTTGCACGAAGTTTTATATATACCACAGGGTTGCCTCCACATTCATTAGCGACTATACAAAAAATGTATCAAGAACTTCAAAATACTATAGCAATCAAAAAGCTTAGAGAGAATATTGCTTTTTTTAATCAACAACTTGCAATAACACATCTAAAGCCTCATTTTATCAAAAGCAATTCTGCTATACATTGCTGTATTATTCCGGAGAATGAAACTATCAAAAAAATAGCTACCGAAATACAAAAAAATGGTTTTGAGGTAAAACCAATTTTATCACCAACAGTTCCCCAAGGCAAAGAACGATTACGCTTATGTTTGCATTCGTATAATTCTAAAGAAGAAATAGGTAAAGTTTTAGAGTTGTTAGCTACCTTTGTTTTATCATAAAGAAAATCATCATGTCGAATACTATTAATGAGGCTTCTAAAAAAATATTTGTTACTGGCATAAGTACTGAAGTAGGTAAAACTATAGCTTCGGCAATTATTGTAGAAGCATTACAAGCCGACTATTTTAAACCCATACAAGCAGGAGATTTAGCCTATTCCGACACCCATAAGGTAAAAGAACTGGTCTCTAACTCAAAAACTAAATTTCATAACAATAGCTATGCCCTAAAAACACCCATGAGCCCACATGCAGCCGCTGCAATTGATCATATCACTATTGATATTGATAAGATAATCACTCCTCAGACCGATAATCACTTGGTTATTGAAGGTGCAGGAGGATTATTAGTCCCCCTTAATGACGAGGATACCATACTAGATATTATCGATTCTGATTGCCATATTATTGTAGTGTCTAAGCATTATCTAGGAAGTATTAACCATACCTTAATGACGCTATGGATATTACAAGAACAAGGATATAATGTATCTGTTATTTTTAGTGGAGACGAACACAAAACTACAGAGGATATAATTAAAGGAATGACAGGTGTTAATATCATAGGTAGAATTGAAGAAGAACCTTATTTTGATACGGCAGTAATTAAAGAATATGCAGAACAATTCAGAGAACATCTAGAAAACATATCATGATCAATTCTACTAAAAAAATCTCTTCTACCATCAAAGCAGAAACACTTAAACAAAGAGATAAAAAGCATCTATGGCATCCACTTACACAACATAAAATCCATCCAGAAGCATTACCTATTGTAAAAGCAAAAGGGGCACTACTCTACGATGAGAATGGGGCTACGTATATCGATGGTATTGCATCATGGTACACTGCTATGTATGGGCATTGCAATCCATATATCTTAGAAAAAGTACAAGAACAGATGCAACAATTAGATCAGATTGTATTTGCTGGATTTACACATGAACCTGCAATTAGATTATCTGAGCAACTCATTAGAATATTACCTGATAATCAAGAAAAAATATTTTTTTCTGATAACGGATCTACAGCAAACGAAGTAGGAATTAAAATGGCACTGCAATACCATTTTAACAAAGGAGAAAAAAGAAATACTATTATTGCTTTTGAAGATGGTTTTCATGGAGATACTTTTGGCGCAATGTCAGCCTCGGGATTATCAGTCTACAATGGTCCTTTTGAAGATTTTTTTATCGATGTACAACGGATTCCTACTCCTAATTCTGAGAATATTGACGCTGTCATAAAACAATTACAAGAATATAATAAAACTCATAAAATTGCTGCTTTTATTTATGAACCTTTAGTACAGGGAGCCAATGCCATGCATATGTATGAGAGTAAATATTTAGATCAAATTCTCTCTATATGTAAAGAGCATCATATCATTACTATCGCTGATGAAGTAATGACAGGATTTGGAAAAACAGGAAAAACCTTTGCCTCTGATTATATAGAGACAAAACCAGATATTATATCATTATCTAAAGCACTAACCGCAGGTTTTGTACCTATGGCAGTAACAAGCTGTACACAAGAAATCTACGATGCTTTTTTGGATGATTCTATTGGTAAAGCATTTTTTCACGCACATACCTATTCTGCTAATCCTATTGCTTGCTCAGTAGCCTCTGCAGCTATAGAGCTTTTAGAAACTGAAGAATTTCAAAATAATATCGGTAGAATAATACACGCTCATAAGCGTTTTGATACAACGATAAAAAATCATCCAAAAATTAAAAGCACAAGACAGCAAGGTGTTATTTATGCAATAGATTTAGATATCGATATGAATCGTTATGGCAAAAAACGATATGAGATTTTTGATCACTTTATGAACAATGGTATTGCTTTAAGGCCATTAGGTAGTACCATATATATTCTTCCTCCATATGTAATTACAGAAGAGCAACTACAAAAAATATATAAAACTATTATCGATGTATTAGATATCGTATAGGAATAATACACTAAAATACAACCAATCGGAACTTCCCGATTCACAGAACTGGGTGAAAGCAGCTCATTGGAACTTCCCGATTCACAGAACTGGGTGAAAACAGCTCATCGGAACTTCCCGATTCGCAGAACTGAGTGAAAACAACCAATCGGAACTTCCCGATTCGCAGAACTGAGTGAAAACAGCTCATCGGAACTTCCCGATTCGCAGAACTGGGTGAAAACAGCTCATCGGAACTTCCCGATTCGCAGAACTGAGTGAAAACAGCTCATCGGAACTTCCCGATTCACAGAACTGAGTAAAAGCAGCTCATCGGAACTTCCTGATTCGCAGAACTGGTTCGAAATCAAATACTTATACCTTCACTTAATAACATTGAACACACGCCTTAGAGCGATTAAATAATCATATATAAGGTTGGAAATAAAAAAAGAAAGGCATAATGAAACATTTAGTACTAGTCAAACTTCAGAATCTAACCTATATATAAGTTTTTTCATACTTTTGCTCGCTCAATCAAAGTCAAAAATAAATCATGAAAAAAATATTCCTTTTAGCTATACTTATTATTACTATCAGTTGTTCGAAAGATGACGACCCTATAAATAAACCCAATACAAATAACGAGACTACTCCTGTTAATGATAGTATCACTTACTTTACCTTAAAAGTTAATGATTTTTATATTGGTAAAACAGTGAACTCAGGGTATCTTATTATTAATGATAATGAGGGGAATATTTTGGCTCATACCCAAATAGAGAATAGCAAAGAATATGCTTTTAAAGCAAAAAAAGGAGAAGAAAAAGAATCCTTTACCGTTTCTAGATTTATATACAGTGATCAAGAAGTTTTTCAATATAATTTTTTGGACTCCTTTTTTAATATTAAAAAAGGAACAACCTGGAATTTTAAAGGTCGTGAAACTACTAGTGCTACTACTAGAAAAGCAAATAATACTTCGAAAAAAATTTCTTTGAAAATTAAAAATATTGATGGATATAGTACTGTTTATCTATCGTCACCCAGAGGAGGTCTTAATTATTCTGCTTCTGGAACAGCTAATTCAATAGATTATGATTCTATTGAATTACATGGGAACCCTAATAAAATTTTAATTACGGTTCATTTTAAGGAAAAAAAATCAAAATATATTTTTATAGACAATATACAAGATCAACAAAAAGTTAGTGTTGATGGAAGTGAATTAAAAGAATTTGATTCATATATACCTATTAATATACCAGACGATGGTAATACGTATTCTAAAGATTTAACAGCTCGTCTTACATCAGAAGAGTCATTTTCAACAGTTTGGTTTAGTGATATCGAAAGCGAGGCAGCGTCTAATTTTGGTATCCTTAAGGGTTTTTATGATTTTTACATACATATATTTGCATCAAATAATGCAGAAAACTATAGTTATAGATATATAAAAAGATCTCCTACACTCGATGCTATAACTGTTTCACCATACAGTACAGATTTTAAAGTAATCAATAGTTCTATGAACGCTTTTGAGTACACATATACAATGAATCAAAAACACAGTACTAAACAATCAACATGGACACTGTCAATTAACGATAATAAAAAGAATAAGTTTCGTACTGATAATTGGGCTTTCCGAAGTAATGAGCTTCCATATCAAACTATCCCAAAACTACCACAGGAATTTTTAGATCTCTACCCCTTCTTTAAGGTAGAGAATTTAGAATATAACAGTACTGGTTTTTCAAAGGGCGTAACTTATGAGAATTTTTTTACAGATGATAATTCTTTTGAAAACAACAATACATACATTAAAGAATCATTGATTTTCACAAATCCTGATTACGATAACAACAAGTCTAAATCTTTTAAAAAGAATAAAGAGTTTGAAGAAATGATGAAGGAATTTCAACATTATAATCATTAATTTTTAAATACCACTATAATTTTAATACCTATCCGTTTTTACTGGGTAGGTATTTTTTTATCTTAAAAAATCAATGTATCCAGCCTTTAGTTATACCCAAAATATATTAGTATTCTTATTCCGTTTCCACGTCTCTCACATCCGTTTTAGGCTGTAATGGCTGTAATACATGTAGTGCTTTATCTATAGTATCAATCTGCTCAAAAGTTAGTAGTAAACGTAATCCACTTCGGGTTTGTTTTTCTTTCATTTTACACACCTTAGGATTCTGCTGCACGAATTGCAATACAGATGTAAATGCTGGACTTTGATAAAAACCAGATTGTTGATCACTAATAAAATAACCTATCAACTTTTGTTGTTTCATGATTATTTTTTCTAATCCAATAGTGGTAGCAATCCATTTAATTCTAACGGAGTTTACTAAATCTGTTGCTTGGTCTGGTAATTCTCCAAAGCGGTCTATTAATCGTTTTTCATATTCTTGCAGCGCTGATTCTTCTTTAATAGCATTAAGTTCTGTATATAAACTTAGTCTTTCGGTAATATTATTAATATAATCATCTGGGAATAGTAATTCAAAATCGGTATCGATCTGTGTATCCTTTAGGTATACTTTTTCTTCGTTCGTATCTTCATATAGTTGCGCGAATTCATTTTCTTTCAACTCTTCTATCGCTTCATTTAAGATTTTTTGATAGGTATCAAAACCAATTTCATTAATAAAACCACTTTGCTCCCCTCCTAGCAGGTCTCCAGCTCCTCGGATCTCTAGGTCTTTCATTGCGATCTTAAAACCACTTCCTAATTCAGAAAATTGTTCTAATGCTGTGATACGTTTCCTCGCATCTTCGGTCATTGAAGAATATGGAGGAGTAATAAAATAGCAAAATGCCTTTTTATTACTTCGCCCTACACGACCTCGCATTTGATGAAGATCAGAGAGTCCAAAATTATTAGCATTATTAATAAAAATAGTATTAGCATTAGGAACGTCTAATCCACTTTCTATAATCGTGGTAGCAATCAATACATCAAACTCTCCATTCATAAAAGAAAGCATTAGGCTTTCTAGTTTTTTTCCTTCCATCTGACCGTGCCCGATTCCTATTTTAGCATCAGGGACAAGACGTTGTACCATCCCAGCAACTTCTTTGATATTTTCAACTCGATTATGAATAAAGAATACTTGTCCTCCTCGTTGTATCTCATAACTTACTGCATCACGTATTGTTTCTTCTGCAAATCGTATTACATTAGTTTCTATAGGATATCTATTAGGAGGTGGGGTGGTAATCGTTGATAAATCTCGCGCTGCCATAAGACTAAACTGTAATGTTCTAGGGATTGGCGTAGCAGTTAGCGTTAGTGTATCTACATTTTCTTTTATGGTTTTTAGCTTATCTTTTACTGACACTCCAAATTTTTGCTCCTCGTCAATAATTAATAATCCAAGGTCTTTAAATTTTACATTTTTATTCACCAATTGGTGGGTACCAATAATAATATCTACTTTCCCAGAAGCTAATTCTTCTAAGGTTTCTTTTTTTTGTTTTGCAGTACGAAACCGGTTTACATAATCTACTACTACAGGAAAATCTTTAAGGCGTTCTCTAAATGTTTTAGCATGCTGAAATGCAAGAATCGTTGTTGGTACTAAAATCGCGACTTGTTTTCCATTATCTACAGCTTTAAATGCTGCTCGGATAGCAACTTCGGTTTTACCAAAACCAACATCTCCACAGATAAGGCGATCCATAGGACGTTCACTCTCCATATCTGTTTTTACTGCAGCAGTGGCAGTGCTCTGGTCTGGAGTATCTTCATAGATAAAAGACGCTTCCAACTCATGTTGTAAATAGCTATCGGGGTTATACTGAAATCCTTTCTGCAATCTCCGTTTAGCATATAACTGAATTAAATTAAAAGCAATGTGTTTTACTCGTGCTTTGGTTTTTTGCTTAAGAGTTTTCCACGCTTTAGAACCTAACTTATATACTTGCGGGGGTTTGCCATCCTTACCATTATATTTGGATATTTTATGAAGCGAATGAATACTGAGATATAATACATCTCTTTCTCCATAAACTAATTTAATGGCTTCTTGCTTTTTACCCTCTACCTCTATTTTTTGTAATCCTCCAAACTTACCAATCCCATGATCGATATGCGTTACATAATCCCCTACCTCTAGACTTGTTAGTTCTTTTAGAGTTATCGCTTGCTTTTTGGCATATCCATTCTTAAGAGTAAACTTGTGGTATCGTTCGAAGATCTGATGATCAGTATAACAGGTAATCTTAGCATCATGATTAATAAACCCCTGAAAGGCTGAAAAAACAACTGTTTCATATTGTTTTACATCAAGGTCTGCATCATCAAAAATATCATGAAAACGTTTTGCCTGTTGCTGACTTACACAAAAGATATAGTTTTTATACCCTGCTTCGTGATTTTTATTAAGGTCTTCAATTAGCAAATTAAATTGCTTATTAAATGAAGGCTGGGCTTTGATATCAAATTTAATAGCATAATCAGCTTTAGTCATCGGTCTATCACCAACCTCAACTAATGTAAACCCTAATAATTGTTTTTTGATGATTTCTGAAGTTACAAAAAGCTCAGCAGGTTTACTATGCTTGATTGTTGTAGAAAGCGTTTTAAACGCCTCTTCTGCTTTTTCAAAATTTTTATCTATCCTTGCCGAAAGTAAATCGATATCCTTTGTAAATACTACCGTTTTTGAAGCAATATATTTTAAAAAACTCTCTCGGGTTTCTTGTAATGTTTTATTCTCTACATTAGGAATAATAGTAATTTTTTTGATTTGATCGGTAGAAAGCTGCGTTTCTACATCAAAAGTTCTGATACTATCTACCTCATCACCAAAAAACTCTATTCTATAAGGCTCGTCATTACTAAACGAGAATACATCTACAATCCCTCCACGAACTGAAAACTCTCCGGGTTCTGTAACAAAGTCTACTCTCTGAAACTGATACTCAAATAATACTTCATTAATGAACTCTAAAGAGAGTGTATCATTAAGACTAATTTTTAATGTATTTTTTTCAAGCTCTTTTCGAGTGACTACTTTTTCAAATAGTGCATCTGGATAGGTTACAATTAGTGCTGGTTTTTTTTGAGAATTGATACGATTGAGCACTTCTGCTCTTAACAATACATTAGCGTTATCGGTTTCTTCTATCTGATAAGGTCTACGATAACTACCTGGATAAAAAAGTACATTTTTATCACCTAGTAATTGTTCGAGATCATTTAGGTAATAGGCCGCTTCTTCTTTATCATTAAAAATACATAAAAATGGTTTTTCGGCTTGCCTAAAACTGTTTTCAATAACAAAAGATACTGATGATCCTATACTTCCTTGTATATGTGTTTTGGTTTGAGACTGGGCAATAGCTTTTCCTAGTTTCTGCACTTGCAGAGACTTTGAGAAGGTTTGCGAGATTATAGATGCACTCACTTGGCAGATTTTAAGACAAATATAAGCGCAATATCATTTTCAGGCAAAAAGATCATAAAATTCTTAATTGAATTGTGAAGTTAACCGATCAAAATCTATTTTAGAATTATATACATTAGGAGAAACCCGAATAGCATTACCTCTATAAGAAACAAAAATATCTTCTCGTTTCAGTTTAGATTTCAGTAGTTCTAAGTCTATATGATTAGGAAGGTAAATCCCAAAAAGATGATGTGCTCTATACAGATCATCTTCAATAAAGCAACCTAACTGTTTAAGGTATTCCACAGCTTCTTCAGAAATTCTTTTACAGTAGTCTTGGATAGCGGCTGGTGTCCATTCTATTAATTGTTCTATAGCACGAATTAGCATAGGCGTTAACACAAAGTTACTAGACTCACCAACAGAATATCTTGCAGCTTTTTCTTTATAACGATTTTCATATTGAGTTAGCCCTGTAAAATCTTCGCTATTATAGCGATTCATCCAGTTCTGCTCTATCGGTATTCCTTCATTAAAGGCGTCACTATAGTATGCCATTCCTATGGAATACGGTCCTAATAGCCATTTATAACCTCCGCAGATTAAAGCATCTGGCGCTATTTCATCAATAGAAAATGGTAATGCACCTACACTTTGGGTACCATCAATGATTAAAAAAGCATCTACCGATTTAGTTCTTTCTCTAATTGTTTTTAGGTCAAACAACGTTCCATCTGCCCAATGTATATGGGGCATAGCCACAACAGTAGTTTTTTTAGTGATTGCATCTAGAATATTCTGATTCCATAATGCTCCTCGGTTCTTAAAACTTACTGGAGGTTTAATTATTTTTATAGAAGCACCATGTTTTTGGGCAACTTCTTGCCAGATATATACATTACTAGGAAACTGCTCATCTACTACTAAAATCTCATCTCCCATATGTATCGGGATATTCTGAGCTGCATTAGCAATACCATAAGATACAGAAGGTATAATAGCCATATTTTTATAATCAAGAGCGCCAACTAAAGTAGCAAATCGCTGTTTTAAAATTTCTTTTTGGGTAAAAAAATCTTCTCCTGTAATTTTATACGGTTTTGCTTTTTGAGTAACTGCCATAAGACCTACTTCTGTTACTGATTGTAATTGAGGAGACATATATGCTCCATTTAAATACGTAATATCATTAGATAGGTCAAAAAGATGTTTTTGATGTTGCATTGTTTTATTTTAAAAAGAAATTACATTAATACAATATAAGTGCTATTGCATAAAGGTATGTATAATCAAAATTAGATCAGGAATATTTTAAATATTTAGGATTGATAAAAAAAAATGATTTTTTTTTTCGCCAGTTCCGAAAAATGAAACTGGCATGTTTTAATATTGCATTATAAATGGTCATCAAAACCATTTTATATCGTAAAAACCAACATACTGAAAACAATGATAGATGACAACTCCATTTTTTATAATCTTTACCACGGGTAGGACTACGTTTAGATTAAAACTATGGGGCACAAAAGGGTAGAGCCATCTTCATTACATTATCAGTATGTAATTGATTTTTACAATTCCCAGAGTTCTCCCACATTTAGGTGTGGGAGAATTTCTCTTATAACAACAATAAAATAACAAAGGTATATATCAAAACCTTAAAAACAGATTATGTTTTTATTAACAATACAAATTAAACTTATGATACTATTTTAAAATTTTATATTCGCGTTTTATTTTCAGTCCTCTACAAAAACAATAAAATTATTAAAAAAATCTATTTAGAAAAAACTTAGGTATCGGACAAAAAAGTAAAAAATTATACTTAAATCTAGGGAACAAATTTCTAGTACAAGACAACCTAGTTTTATTTTGGTAATCATTACATCAAGAGTAAATAGGATGTGTTCTTGTTCTCCAGCTAGCACGATGCCTCTACTCTTGCCGTCAACTGTCTCGTCCTAAAAAAAGTTTACATATTTTGTAGTAATTCTAAAATAGCTTTACTACTTATTCTTAGCCCTATTATTGTTTTACACTATAAAGTATATCAATAAAAAATATCGTAGACAATTCTTAAGAATTGTCTACGATATTTTTTAAAAGACTGGTATTTTTTTTAGGAAATACTATACATGTTTTCCTTTTTCCCAGCCATGTTTACCAAGATATTGTTCACCAGATTCGATCGCGCCTTCTTCTACCATTGTACCCATAGAGTCATTCCATCGGTTTAGGTATCCAAATAAAGAAATTACTCCTAGCATTTCTACAATTTCACCTTCATCCCAGTAGTTATATAATTCTTCTTTTATTTTATCATCTACTGCATTAGGAAGTATTGATGCTGCAAGAGAAAAATCAAGTGCTGCACGCTCTGCATCACTAAAAGCGGGATGAGTCTTATACTCCCATATATTATCTAATTGTTCCTGCTCTGCTCCATATCTTTCTGCAGCTCGGATTGCATGCGCCTGACAATATCGACATCCTGTAGCATTACTACTCACCCAAGCAATCATACGTTTTAAAGCAGAGGTTACTCTACCTTCATTAGCCATTACAGCTTTATTAAGGTTAATAAACGCTTTAGAAATGGCAGGTCTTCTTTGCATAGTAAGAACAGAATTAGGACAAAATCCTAGGGTTTCATTAAAAAATTCTGCTAATTTTTTAGTATCCGGATCATGATCCGCAGATAATGGAGTAACTAATGCCATGTGTATGTCTATTTTTTAAATTTAATTTTTCAGCTAACCAAAATACAAAACTAATAGCAAACTAAGGGTAGTCTAGATGTTTTTTGTACTTTGGTTTTTTAAAGCTCGAATTTAGTACATAAATGAGATGGACACTACAGCCAAAACCAGATATTTTAAAAATACAGCATTTAGAGAAAGTTCTTAATGTAGACCCCATAATCGCTTCCTTATTGATTAACAGAGGAATAGAGACTTTTGATCAAGCTAAAAAATTTTTTAGACCTTCTTTAGAAGATTTACATGATCCTTTTTTAATGAAAGACATGGATCTTGCTGTTGCTCGAATCCATAAAGCAATTGCTGCGGGAGAATATATAATGATATATGGAGATTATGATGTAGATGGAACGACATCTGTAGCATTATTATCTTCTTATTTAAAAACAGTATCTTCTCAGATTACCACCTATATACCTGATCGATATGATGAGGGATACGGGATATCATACAAAGGAATTGATTATGCCCACGATAATGATATTTCTCTGATTATAGCACTCGATTGTGGTATTAAAGCTATTGAGAAAGTAACCTATGCTAAATCAAAAGACATAGATTTTATCATCTGTGATCATCACAGGCCAGGAGATGAAATTCCTAATGCTGTGGCAGTGTTAGATCCTAAACGAGAGGATTGTAACTATCCATATAAAGAATTATGTGGATGTGGAGTAGGATTTAAACTCATTCAGGCATTAGCAATATATCAAGATCAAAAAATCGATGATTTAGTGCCATATTTAGATTTGGTAGCTACTGCAATTGGAGCAGATATTGTGCCTATTACAGGAGAAAATAGAGTACTGGCATATCATGGTTTACAGGTGATTAATAAAAATCCTAGAACTGGTTTTAAGGCATTATTATCAGAAGTAAAAAAGGAGGTTTTGACAATAACAGATGTTGTATTCAGTATTGCTCCCAGAATTAATGCAGCAGGAAGGATGAAACACGGATTGCATGCGGTTAATTTACTAACAGAAGAAAATCTAGAAACAGCATTACATTATGCCGTAGAAATAGAGTCATATAATAGTAATAGAAAAGAAACTGATAAAAAAATTACTGAGGAAGCTTTAATACAGATTCGTAGTAATAAGGAAGAAGATAAATATACCTCTGTAGTATATCAAGAAAACTGGCATAAAGGGGTAATTGGTATTGTAGCGTCTAGATTAATAGAAACATATTATCGTCCTACCTTAGTTTTTACCAAAAGTGGTTCAAAATTGGCTGCCTCAGCCAGATCAGTAAAAGGATTTGATGTATACAATGCATTAGATGCCTGTTCTGATTACATAGAACAATTTGGAGGACATAAGTATGCAGCAGGATTAACCCTATTAGAAGAACAGTACGAACCCTTTAAACAAAAATTTGAAGACGTAGTCTCTAAAACTATAGATAAAAGACTACTTACTCCAGAGATAGCTCTTGATGCTACTCTGGAACTGGGTCAGATTACCCCTAAGTTTTTTCGTATTCTAAAACAGTTTGCACCACATGGACCCGGAAATATGACTCCCATTTTTATGACAGAAAGATTGCAAGATACAGGATACGGGAAATGTGTCGGTGCTAATCAAACTCATCTAAAATGTAACGTACAAAAAAATAAAATTGCTATAGGTGCTATAGGTTTTAATCTTGGAGCAAAACATGATTTGATTAACAGACAGCAGTTTTTTAAAGCAGCGTATACTATCGATGAAAATGAATGGAATGGTGAGGTCTCTCTTCAATTAAAATTAAAAGACATAAATTAATTTATTTTTATTTAGATTTATTATAAATAGTTGTTATTTTTGAATTAAATATGGATTCAGAATGAACGCTATAGATAAAATTTACAGTAACGAGTTAGGCATTTCTTTTTTTTGGAAACAAGAAGAACATATTTTAAAACCTAAGGTTCAATTGATATTTAAAGATATTGGTTTTTTACTAACGTTAAATGAACTAAAAGATTTTTCAAACTCTTGTATTACTGCAATTAATGATCAGTGCTGTAGTCAATGCAAAAATACGCAATGTAGACCATTATTATTAAAAACACCTTCGGATAAAATAGATCTTGCTGTAAGTAAAAAAGAATTACATCAAATTCAGGAATTAATTACAGGCACTATTTTTAGGGTAGAATTAAAGTATTGGATCAAGAACCTTTCTCTTAATTAAGAAAATCAAGAATTTTATCTACGATTTCGTTTGATTTTGTCTCTTGCAAAAAATGTTTTTCATCTATAAAATGAATATGTTCACTATTAACTTTTAGAGCATTAGCAGCTCTTGTTTGTTGTGGTGGCCATTGTAGCATGGTATCATGGATCCCCCAGATAACAGAGACAGGGATATTGATGTTTTCAAAAACATCAGAGTAGTCGGGTAATATATTACACGTCTGACTATAAAAATAATACATGGCGTGTGTTTTACCTTCTAATAATGGTGTTTTATACCCCGCTACATCCAAAGAATTTAATGTATTTTCTTTTAACCCTCTATTAAAAAGGTTTTTTAGTAGTGTATTGGTTGTTACTCCATTTCGATATCCCCACATTGCTGTTTTGGCAAGCCCACCAGGTTTCATTCGTACAGGAGGATAAAACCCCACTTCATAAATAATCGTATTAAGTACAATCAGATTTTCGATCTTATCAGGAGCTTGTTTCATAAGTTCCCAAGTCCATAATCCACCAGCATCATGCATCACATGAGACCATTTTTCTATGCCTAATGCTTCCATAAGTTCTAAAAGACGTTTCGCATGGTTTTCTGCATTATAAATTTCAAAACCTTCTGGAGAATCACTGGATCCGTATCCTAACATATCTGGTACAATCACTCGATATCCATTGTTTACTAAAGGAGTAATCATCTTACGATATAACCAGCCAGAAGTAGGCACTCCATGTAATAATAGAATTGTAGGTCCTTTTCCTTTATCAATATATTTTAGTAAACCATCATCGGTAGGATACAATCGCTGATCTGCTCTAAAATCCTCATAAGTGATTTGGTTTTTTCTGATCTTGGTATTTTGATATGGTTTACAAGAAAAAAGTAATATCCCTATAAGTGTTAGTATAAAAAGCTTTTGCATAACAATGATAATTTATGGATTAGCAATTTACTCAAAATCATTTTTGTATACTATTGATTGAAGAATTTGATGATAAAAAAAATAATTTATATACAATTGGATATGAGTATGTCTTAAAGTAGAAAAATAACGTTTACTAAATTTTGAATATTTTTACTTAAAATATAGAGGTTATAGTGATTGTATTTCCATTAAAATTAAAAGAACTCCCAATGGTTTTTCCTAATATTAATTTACCAATAGGAGAATTGGCAGCTATGGCAAAATAGAATTGATTTTCTACAGTTAGCTTACCAACAGATATGCTTATAAAGTAATTACCTTGTGTAGTACTCACTAAGCTACCTAAGTGAATATGCTCTGAGTCAGAAAGCTTTATTTTGGATAAAATCTCTTGTAATTTCTGTACTTCGGCTAATTGTTTTCCAGCTTTTTCGCGTTCTAATTGTAACATTGCTCGACCAGTTTCGTGTTTGTCTCCTGCAGTACTTTTGGTTTCGGATGTTAATGATTGTTGGATATCAAAAATTGTATTTTGAATCCTTTGCAATCGTTGATCTACATAGTTTTGACATTGATATAATAATTCTTCTTTGGTTTGTTTTGGATTCATGAGTTGCTATAGCTGATTTAGAGTTTTAAAAGAAAATAGAGCGGATAGTCTAAAACATGAGTTTCATTAAAAACCTTAAAACCTAGTTTTATATAAAAATTCCTATTACGCTCTGTTGTAGTTTCTAAATATATCGGTTTTTCATTTTTATAATATGCCAGTACTTCACTCAATAATTTGGTACCTATTCCCTTACTTCTGTATTTAGGAAGTGTACCCATGATCCATAAATGCAAAAATGGAATTTTAGGGTGGTTATTTTTCAGGATCTTTTCTCTCTTGAGTACATTATATATACTACTGATACCAATACATCGAATTACTAGTTCCATATCCCATAATAGTGTTGTGAATGTTGTTTTTTTCTTTTCAGAATCTAGAAACAGTACACATCCCAACTGATCATCACTAAGAAATATTTCGCCAAAACGTAATGCCATTTTGCATTGATATTTCATTAAATGATAGATACTTTGTGATCTTTTTTTATCTTTTTTTGCAACAAAATTAATAGAATTAGGAAATGTTTCGGTTATAAAAGTAGTATGTAGAATGTTTATTATCGTATTTTGATCCTTAAAAGTAGCCTTTTTCATCATTTGTTATCTTCAAATACTAAAGTACCATAATTTTGCATTTGACTCATAATCCATTTTTTTCTTTTTTGGATATATTTAGAAGCAGGAGTTGCAAGCATTTTTTTTGGATTAGGGAGTATTGCAGCGATAGCGGCAGCCTCATTTTTGTTAAGTGCAATTGCTGAGGTATTAAACCAAAATTGAGCAGCAGCTTCAGCACCATATATTCCATCTCCCATTTCTATACTATTTAAATAGATTTCTAGAATACGTTCTTTATTCCAAAAAATCTCTATTAAAAATGTAAAATAAGTTTCCAATCCTTTTCGTACCCAGCTGCGATGTGGCCATAAGAAAACGTTTTTGGCTGTTTGCTGAGAGATCGTACTTGCACCTCGTAATGATTTTCCGGTTTTGTGTTCGGCTATTGCTTTTTTGATAGCTTTTGTATCAAATCCATTGTGTTTTATAAACTGCTGGTCTTCGCTACAGATAACGGCGAGCTGTACTACTTTAGAAATTTTGGTTAATGGTACCCATTGATGTTTACTGGTATAAGGATTCTCTGATTGTATTTTTCGAATGATCATTAATGGGGTAATCGGAACATTAACCCATTTATATACTACTACCCATAATATGCTCAAGGAAATGAATAGGATACAACTTTTGACAATACATCGGATAATTCTTTTCATAATCGTATTGATTGCCTATAATAAGTCTGCTAATTCTGCACCAATTAAACTACTGATCGCAGCCTCCATTCCTCCTTGTCGTACTCCACAATATACATTGTTTGATAATTGTTTTACAATTGATTTTTTTGCTTTCCGACTCCCATAATCCCACTCCATCGGTTGCTATTTTAGATATCTGGTAAAATTTCTGATAAAATCTCTTCTAACTTTTTTTGTATCAATCCTGTCAAACCAAAATTGGTGGTTTCTTCTTTTTTAACTGTAGCGTACACAGGAAAGCTCTACAGTTTCACTACCAAAATAGAAAATCGGTATTAGATAACAAAGCTTTATATTCCTAATAACTACAATTCATAAAAAAAGCCTCATTGCTGAGGCTTTATTATTAGTTATTTTGCTGGATCTTTCATTTCAAAATCTTCCATAAATTTAGTGGTATAATTACCAGCTACGTATTCTGGATGATCCATAAGTTGTCTATGAAAAGGTACCGTCGTTTTTATTCCTTCTACTACAAATTCATCTAGAGCTCTTTTCATTTTATTGATTGCTTCTTCACGTGTTTGTGCAGTAGTAATCAATTTAGCAATCATAGAGTCATAATTTGGCGGAATAATATATCCACTATATACGTGAGTATCTACTCGTACACCATGACCTCCTGGAATATGTAAATTGGTAATTTTACCTGGTGATGGTCTAAAATCTTTATATGGATCTTCTGCATTGATTCTACATTCTATAGAGTGTAACTGCGGGAAGTAATTTTTACCAGAAATTGGTACTCCTCCTGCTACAAGAATCTGCTCTCTAATTAAATCGTAGTCTACTACTTGTTCTGTAATAGGGTGTTCTACCTGAATACGAGTATTCATTTCCATAAAGTAGAAGTTACGATGTTTATCTACTAAGAACTCTACAGTTCCAGCGCCTTCATATTTAATATATTCTGCTGCTTTTACTGCTGCTTCACCCATTTCTTTGCGCAGTTGATCTGTCATAAATGGCGAAGGGGTTTCCTCGGTAAGTTTTTGATGTCTACGTTGTACTGAGCAATCTCTTTCTGATAAGTGACATGCTCTACCATTACTGTCTCCAATAACCTGAATTTCGATATGGCGAGGCTCTTCTATGAGTTTTTCCATGTACATACCATCATTACCAAATGAAGCTGCTGCTTCTTGGCGAGCGCTATCCCAAGATTTTCTTAGTTCTTCTTTTGCCCATACGGCTCTCATACCTTTTCCTCCACCACCGGCTGTAGCTTTTAGCATTACGGGATATCCCATTTCTTCTGCAAGCTTTTCTGTTTCTTCAAAAGAGTCTAAGATTCCTTCACTACCAGGGATAGTTGGTACTCCTGCTGCTTTCATTGTTGCTTTTGCAGAAGCCTTATCTCCCATTCTATCGATCATCTCTGCGCTGGCACCAATAAATTTTATTTCGTGCTCTTCACAGATCTTAGAAAATTTAGCATTTTCTGATAAGAAACCGTATCCAGGATGTATAGCATCTGCATTTGTAATTTCTGCAGCAGCTATGATATTAGACATTTTTAGGTAAGATTCACTACTGGGTGCAGGTCCGATACAAACGGCTTCATCTGCAAAGCGCACATGTAAGCTTTCTGCATCTGCTGTAGAATATACCGCAACGGATTTAATACCCATTTCTTTGCAGGTTCTGATTACTCGCATAGCAATCTCACCTCTATTTGCAATTAGAATTTTTTTAAACATAACTTTTAAAATTTAAAAATCTCAAATTCCAAACTCCAAACCTAAAATAACTAAGTTCTATGAGTTGTGTATTGGAATTTTAAAATTGGTTATGATGGGTCTACTAAAAATAATGGTTGATCAAATTCTACCGGAGAAGAGTCATCAACTAATACTTTAACAATTTTACCAGAAACTTCGCTTTCGATTTCGTTAAAAAGTTTCATAGCTTCAATAATACAAAGTACGTCGCCTTCTTTAATTGAATCGCCAACTTCTACGAATGTAGGTTTATCTGGTGACGGTTTTCTATAAAGAGTTCCTATAATAGGAGACTTTATTGTTATGTATTTTGAATTGTCTTCAGATGTATTTTCTTCTGTTACATTAGGTGAAGATGCAACAGGAGTTGTTTGTACAGGAGTTGCAGGTTGCTGAGGTGTAACGGTGTTACCTACAGGTATATGCTGTACAAATGTCGTCTCTTTGCTATCATCTGATGCGGTTCTGATGGTGATTTTAATGTCATCCATCTCTAACTTTACTTCGCTTGCCCCTGATTTGGCTACGAATTTAATTAAATTCTGAATTTCTTTTAAATCCATAATATGTGGGTATTGTATGTTTAGTTGTTTAGGAGTTATAAGCCCATTTAAGATAAATAGAGCCCCAAGTAAATCCACCACCAAATGAGGCAAATACTATATTGTCTCCTTTTTTTAGCTGCTTTTCATAATCGCTTAATAATAATGGCAGTGTAGCAGAGGTAGTGTTACCATATCGCTCAATATTCATAAGAACTTTGCTCTCATCTAATTCCATTCTTTTGGCTGTAGCGTCAATGATACGCTTATTAGCCTGATGCGCAACAAGCCAATTTACATCTTGCCCTGTTAGGTTATTACGCTCTAAGATTTTTGTACTGGCATCTGCCATATTAGAAACGGCATATTTAAACACCGTTTTTCCATCTTGTTGTACAAAATGTTGTCTTTTGGCTACGGTTTCTTCTGTAGGTGGTAATATAGATCCACCTGCTTCAATTTTTAAAAACTCTCTTCCGATACCATTCGTACGTAGATATTCATCTTGCAGTCCTAGTCCTTCATCATTTGGTTCAAAAAGGGCTGCACCACCACCATCACCAAAGATGATACATGTGGTACGGTCGGTATAATCAATAATAGAAGACATTTTATCTGCTCCTATCACTAATACTTTTTTATACCTTCCGGATTCTATATAACTAGCAGCGGTAGACATACCATATAGAAAGCTAGAACATGCTGCTTGTAAGTCATAAGAGAATGCATTAACGGCTCCAATCTGCGAAGCAGTATATGCTGCTGTTGCGGCAACGGGAAGATCTGGAGTAGCAGTTGCAAAAATTACCATATCAATCTCTTTTGGATCGAGATTTTTCTTAGCAATTAGATCTTCTGCTGCTTTTATACCTAAGAAAGATGTTCCTTTATCTTTATCTTTTAGTATTCTACGTTCTTTAATACCTGTACGACTGGTAATCCATTCGTCATTGGTTTCGACCATAGTGGCTAATATATCATTAGTTAACACGTAGTCCGGCACATATGCACCTACAGCTGTTATAGCGGCTGTTATTTTACTCATACGATAGTTTTAGTTTCGTGAACTAGGGCACAAAAATGTGCTTAAAAATTCGTTGAAATTACTAAATTGTACACAAATATGGCGCAAAATAATGGGATTTTGAGACATATTCAACTAAAAACAAAAAAACTCTCACAAATGTGAGAGTTTTTTTAAGATTTCAACACTATTATTATGCTACTTCTTCTTCAGTATTATCGATAACAATCTGACCTCGATAGTATAATTTACCTTCATGCCAGTGTGCTCTGTGGTACAAATGTGCTTCTCCTGTAGTAGGATCAGTCGCTATTTGTGGTACAGTAGCTTTATAATGCGTTCTTCTTTTATCTCTTCTGGTTCTCGATATTTTTCTCTTAGGATGTGCCATTGCTTAGCTATTATTTATCTTTATCGTTTAATAAGTTTTTTAACTTGTCCCAACGAGGATCTGTTTCCTCATTGTTCTCTACTCTTGTTTTTTCTTTTGGACTTAATTCTTCTAGTCTTTCAAGTATATCAGATTCTAATGTCCCGTTTTCAACACCAGGATGAACTCTTTTGGATGGTATGGCTAATACAATAAGCTCATATATATATTGCTGAATATTTACTTCATACGATCCGTAAGGGATAATAAGAAGTTCTTCATTTTCATTATTATATTCATCTCCAAACTTTACTACCAAAAAAATATCATTTTCGATAGGTAAGTCAAAAGGTTCATTGGTGAGATCACAATTTACATTTACAGTACCTGTTGCTTTAAACTGAAGTTCCAACATCGTTGTTTTTTTATTGAACTCCATATCAACAATTACTGCAGATGAATTAAACTCATCATACTCAAAATGTTCAAAGAACGTATTCTCAATTTGATACTCAAACTGGTGTAATCCTTGCTTCAGCCCAACAAAAGGAATAGTATACTCTTTAAGTTGTTTCATTTCATCATCAGTTTCAGGCCTCATCGATCTGATTAAGGCGGGTGCAAAGATAGTAAAAAAATTTTATGAAAGTATTTTTGTAAACAAAATTATATCAGATTGTTAGCAAATTAGTGGTGAGTACGCTTCGCTGTGAGATCTCTGCCATCGACAGATGCAAGAGATCAAGTATTTATTGATCTTCTTTTTGGTTAAAATCTCAAACCTAATTACCCTTATTCTGTGGTTTACGAGGTTGCTTCTTTAATGGGTTTTTGGTTAACTCGTCGTATTCATTTCTGTTTTTAAAAATTTTTAATGCCGCAAAAACAGCTTCTTTAAAAGAGCTATTGTCTGCTTTATTTTTTCCTGCAATCTCAAAAGCAGTGCCATGATCTGGTGAAGTTCGTATTTTATCTAGCCCTGCGGTATAGTTTACACCTTTACCAAAAGAGAGTGTTTTAAAAGGAATCAATCCTTGATCATGATATGATGCTACAATAGCATCAAAAGCCTTATATGCAGTAGATCCAAAAAAACTATCCGCAGCATATGGACCATAGACTAATTTACCGGATTCGTTAATTTTTTGAATAGTTGGTTTTAGAACTTCTTCATCTTCTTTACCAATTACACCATTATCTCCACTATGTGGATTAATTCCTAGTACTGCGATTTTTGGTTTAGAAATACCAAAATCTTGTTTTAGGGTGTTATAAATAGTATTTATTTTTTGCTCAATCAGTTTTGGTGTTATGGTTTCTGCAATATCTTTTACAGCTACATGATCGGTTAGTAATCCTATTTTTAGATCATCAGTAATCATAAACATCAAGCTATTGCCTTTTAGTTCTTGATCTAGATAATCAGTATGCCCTGGAAATTTAAATTCGTCTGATTGGATATTGTGTTTATTAATAGGAGCTGTAACGAGTACATCGATATCATTATTTTTTAAAGCTGCTGTAGCAGACTTAAGCGATTTAATGGCATAGCTACCTATTTTTTGATCTTCTTGCCCAAAATTAATATTTACAGGTTCTTTCCAAACATTAAGAACATTAATTTTACCATCCAGAACTTGGGATATTTTATCAATACCATGTAGATTAGTAGTGCTCTTATATTGTTTTTTTAAGAAAGAAAGAATTTTTACTGAAGCAAAAATTACAGGAGTACAAAAATCTAACATTCTAGAGTCTTCAAAAGTTTTAAGTACGACTTCGCTTCCTATACCATTAAGGTCACCAATAGAAATTCCTAATCTTATTTTTTCTTCTTTCTTCATTATATAAATTACTTTATCTGTATTTTTGAAATCTAAAATCAGACCTCAAACTTCAAGGTCACAAATTTAACTAAATATTTCGCATTTATGTTTACAGGAATTATTGAAGAATTAGGAACGGTGGTTTCTTTGCAAAAAACTAACGAGAATCTAGATATTACAGTGCGAGCAAATTTCACTTCTGAATTAAAAATTGATCAAAGTATAGCGCATAATGGTGTTTGCCTAACGGTGGTTTCTATTACTGAGGATATGTATACTGTTACAGCTATCAAAGAGACATTAGATAAGACTAATTTTGCTACTCTTAAGGAAGGTACTGTTGTAAATCTAGAAAGAGGTATGAAGTTAGGAGATCGACTAGATGGGCATATTGTACAGGGACATGTAGATCAAACTGCAATCTGTACTGCTATTGAAGAAGCTAATGGGAGCTGGTATTTTACATTTAATTATGATCCATCATTACATAATATCACTATAGAAAAAGGCTCGATTACTGTTAATGGAGTGAGCTTAACTGTCGTTAATTCTAAACAAAACGAGTTTAGCGTGGCTATTATTCCTTTTACTTATGAACATACGAATTTTAACACTTTTACTATAGGAACTGTTATTAACCTAGAGTTTGATGTTATTGGTAAGTATGTAAAACGAATTACCGAGCTAAAATAGGTAGTGATAAGAAGTAGAATGGTAATTATACCAATTCTACTTCGTTAAATTTAAAAAGTGAAACTCTGTTTCTTTCGATCTTTAGGAGTACTCCTCCCAGATCGTTTAATGTAGCGCAGGATTCAAAATCCAATACTTCACCAAAAAACTGGCTTTTTGTATCAATTACTTTATACTGCATAGTTCTATAATTTGATTTGATTTGTTTTCCTCTTTAATTTTGTAATAGTAGTTCTTTCCCCAAAAAACATATTCTATCTTATTAAAGACAGAGTAAATGTAATGGTCAGATTTCGTTTTTAAAAATAAACTTATTAAGTTTTATTAACAAGAAGAGTGCTTTTTTATCAACAACAACCTACCTATTAAATAGTTACACCTACACTTGTATTGCTTTTTAGACTGCTTTTTTAGGGAAAAATGCTTCTCATTATAGTATAAAACTTGATTTTGTTAGTGGGAATTATTCCATATTTTATATCTTTGCATTGGAATAATTCCTAATTATGTTTTTGTTTTGAAAAGAAATAAGAGTTTAAAATAGGGTATCATAAATTACTCTTTTTATTGTCTTGGCATGTGTTTTGTAAAAACAGACATAGTTGTAAACTTTATAGCTGTAATGATATAAATAGCTAACACAAATAATTTTTTTGTTATGAGTGGTATGAATTACGAGATACAAAATAGAAGACTAGAGTCATATAAACATACGTTTGATTATAATTTTTGCAAAAGAAAATATAATGAGTACGCTCGTATGACACTAGATGAATTTAGGGAATGTTTAAAAGATTCTCGAAAATTAGGAGAGATAGGTCATTTGTGCTGTTTTGTTTTATGGATAAAAAATAAAGAAAAGCATGAGTATAGAGATAGTTTAGGCGATTACGGGTTGATCCATTTGCTATTTCACTGTGTAGAAAATAAACACGATGCAGAGACTCATGCGGAATATATCCATATGTTATTTAAAGAAGATATTAAGTTATCATAATACCTTTTAATATATAGAGTTTATTATAAATCCGTAACTTACGATATAGCTAAATTTAAGGTTTATGAGGGTTTTACTTTTTTTTATGATACTCGTACTATTACAATCTTGTGCTACAAAAAAATACATCAATAAACAGTTGCTTCCTGAGGGAATAGCTTCTGCTACTGAAGAAATTTATGTACTAGTACATGATCAAAAAAAGCTTTTACAGAAAAAAGAGCTCGTTTTTACTAAAAATGGTCGTATCAAATATTCTAAAACGATAGATTCGTTAGGTAATTTATTACAAGAAACAGAAAAACGATTATGGTTTATAAAAGAGTCTTATGCAGATAAAGAACCTTATTATTGTAAGACTCGTTGGAAACCTAAACAACGCGAACGTATCAGTTGCTATACCAGAAAACAATATAAAGAGAATGAAGGTATCTATCACTATAATAAAGATGGGACAATCCACAAGATAGTAGATAATTTTACAACCTTCTATACACAGTATTTTTATTACACAGATAGGCAATTGTCTAAAATTGTTATTAAGGATAAGAATCACAAGCTTATTGATGAAATTCTAATCCATTGTATGGCTATGGATGAAAAAGGAACTTGTTTGCAACAGCGTAGAGTTTCTAGTAAAACAAACCACATAAAAGAGATTCTCTTTTATCCTAATTATCGTTAATCCCTCGTAACGATAGCTCTATATAACAAAATTTACGCCAGTCAGAGTAATTTCTGATAGGAAATTGTATCGAAGATAAGTGATTTTCATCAAAAGTAGTGTGATCTTAAGTCTTTTGATTTTGTTATAGACAGGCTATAAGGCCGAGAGGTTATTTATAAAGACTCTCTCCTGAACTGACGCTTTATAAACACTATAAATTACATCGAACTGAGGATCTATACTATTGTTTTTGGCTAAGTTCTAAAAAAGATATCTTTTACGCTTTGTACGTTTAGGATTTAGGTACAAAAAAATTAACGTTTTAGACCTTCAAGGTTTTTAAAAAACCTTGAAGGTCTGCGTTAAAAGCATAATAGATAAACAAAATATCCGTATAAAGTTTGTTTTAATCATAGAATACAGGGAATTAAACCCTCAATGAGGGATTAAAACAGATAGATAATCGATTACATAATTAGTAATTCAGTTGTTTTGTAGAACAAAGCCTTGTTTTTCTAATTCTTTTTAATAATAGGCTTAATGGGGTCGGCAATAGGAGTAGGAAAAAAAGTTGGGTCAAAACTATCTAGTATTTCTATTGTTGATGTGTTTAGATGTATTTTTAAGTGATATTGCTTAAACAGTTTATTAAAATGATTCGTATCTATGAGTTTATGATCTATTTTTCTGATCTTCATTTCATATACATTTTCATTATCTGTAGTGATTACAATAAGATAATTTTTAATCAATTCTAAAATTCCTTTGGAGGTAAAATATTTAATTTCTTCTAAGGTATTGGCTAGTAGTATGTCATTTATTTTTTTGATTATACTATTATGATTTTTTAGGAGTGTGCCATAAGAATAGGAATCATCCAAACGATAAAGGTTCATTATAAGATCTTCTGGTTTTGTTTTATAACCTATTTCAAATTCCATACCTCCATCCGGAGTTCTTATAACAGAAGGATCTTCCCAGCCTATACCAATGTTTTCTATTCCCCAATTAAATTTATCTTGTTTATAAACTCCTGGGTTAATAAAAAATACAATCTCGTTATAAGAATAATAGTCGTTATGTGTAAGAATTCTTTTGCTGAGGTGAACTCTTGTTACTTGATTAACAGGAAACCCATTATCTTTCATTTTGTTAGCAACTTTTATAATAAACTCTTGTTCTAAACTAGTATATGTTGCTATAGCAGGTTTAAGACCTCTGGTAATATTCATAGGTGAGTTTTTTGGATGTTTTTTTCCACTAAAGAAAAGTACAAGAATACAAAGAGCAATGGTTCGTTTATATGTGTGTTTCATAAAATTATTCTTCTCTTTGATACTTTCATTACTCCATATCCTTATCGTAGTAGTACTTCTATAGGGATATCAAAGTATATGGTTCTGGTATCCAATACTACAACAGTATCTTTATCTTTTATTGTTTTATCTCTAAACTCATATAGGTTATGTTCTTCAGACATTACAGTTGCGACTTCATTAAAATACCCTCGTATGGTATCCTTACCTAGTCGCTTAGGTTTTAAGTAGAAGACTACGGTTTTTTTATGATCAGCAGTATCTATTTTTGTTTTTTCTGCAGGGTATTTGGTATTGTATTTTAGGCTTAGGATGCGCTGTGTTGGGATTCCGTTTTGTGTAGAGCTTTCTTGGTTATAGAATTCTGCATCAAAATTTTCTTTGGTATAGTCTTTCGGTAATATCACTAAGAAATCTCCTTGTTTTTCTTTAAATTTAAAAGCAGGTACATCGGATTGAAAGAAAAACCGTATCGAATCTCCTAGTTTTACTTTCCTAGGATGTACTTTATATTTCATACTTGTTCCCTCTCGTATGGTATCACCCCCAGGGAGCATTAGCCATAGCTGATTGGTATAGGATTCTCCTCTAATAATCTTATATTCTTTTATAAAATCTAGAGTACCTTCTTTAGTATAGTATTTCCATTTTTTAATTTTTCTATCTTTTCCATCGAGAACACCTATCTTGTTTATTTTTCCATTTTCGTTAAAATCTTTGTAATAAATAGAACCATCATCATTCTTAAATTCAATAATCTCTATACTATTAGATAGGTTGTCGTAATAAAAAAAAATGGAATCGTTTCGTTTATCGTTTAAATATGAGGTCTTAGAAAAAACTTTTCCGTTTTTATGATATATTATTCGTTCTCCTTGCCTTAGCGAGTCTTTGTCAATAAAATAATATCCTTTTACTGTACCATCATCATATTTTTCAATAACCTTAGTCAATTCTTTTTTACAGCTTACTACTACTAATGTACTCATACATAATAAGAACAGTACAATTTTATTGTGCATATTTCGGTTCTATTTTAATGGTATATTTTAGCATAGGGGTATTCTTTTTAGTGTGGTATATCGAATCTTTTTCAGCATTTTCTTTTCCGATTAATTAATAAACTTCTATAGGAATATCAAAATAGATCGTTCGGGTTTCTGTAGTTATGGTATCTGAAGTATTGGTTTTTTTTGTTTCGTTAAAATATTCTATGAGATTAGGAACCCCTTTGTTAAATGATTTAACTTCGCTAAATAAACCTCTTATAGTATCTCTTCCTTTTGTTTTTGGTACAATATAAAATACCACAGTTTTGTAATGCTTCGTACTGTCTATTTTTTGTTTATCAAATAAGTAGTTGTTTGTATATTTAAGACTGTAGATATGTTTGATTGCAGAGTTCTTTATGGTATCGTTTGGAATATTAGAAAAATCAGAATTAAAATTATGTTTTGTATACTCTTTGGGTAATGTCACTAAAAAATCAGAATTAATATAGGTAGGCACATCAGATTGAAAGAAAAACCGTATAGAATCTCCATGTTTTATTCTCTTAGAAGACACCTTGTATTTCATACTGGTACCATTATTAATAGTATCACCACTAGGTAATAAATACCATAGCTGGTTTGTATATGATTTATCATTAATTATTTTATATTCTCTAATATAGTCTAAATTCCCATTTTTATCATAATTCTTCCATTTTCCAATTTTAATAGAATCATTATAATATTTCCCTTTTTTTACTATTTTTCCTGAGCTATTGAATGATTTAAAAAAAACAGTATTCTCGTTAATTATATGTTCTATTGCTGTTATTTTCTTTTCTTTAGAATCATAATAATATATAGAAGAATCGATTTTTTTTCCATTTTTATAAATCGATTCGTAACTTATATTTCCACTGTTATAATACCCAATTAATTTTCCTTCTAGGATTGAATCATTGATTACAGTATACACTTCTTTGGTACCGTCTTTATAATTCCTAATGACCTTTTTTTTGTTTTGACTATTAAAACAAGAAACAATGACTATAGAAATAACACACAGGAATATTAGGTGTTTTGGTAGTTTCTTGTCTATGTTTAATCTATATGCCATATATAGCTTTACTATCGTGGTGTTACTTGTATAGGAATATCAAAATATATGGTTCTGGTTTCTGTAGTCATCATGTTATTTTTTGTTTTGTCGATATACTCTTCTAGGTTGTGTTGGCCAGGGGTCATGTTTACTACTTCATTAAAATATCCTCGTATGGTGTCGTTACCTATTCGTTTAGGCTTTAGGTAAAATACTACTGTTTTTTTATGATCAGCAGTATCTATTTTTGTTTTTTCTGTGCGGTATTTGGTATTGTATTTTAGACTTAGGATACGTTGTGTTGGGATTCCTTTCTGTGTCAAGCCTTGTTGGTTATAGAATTCGGGATCAAAATTTTCTTTGGTATAATCTTTAGGGATCTCTACAAAAAAGTCAGACTTATTCCTGTATTGAGAAACATCGGATTGAAAGAAAAATCGTATCGAATCTCCTAATTTCAATTTCCTAGGATGTACTTTATATTTCATATTAGTGCCCTCATTTATAGTGTCACCTGTTTGTAGCATTACCCATAATTGATTGGTATAAGATTTCCCTCTAATTTTTTTAAATTCTTTGGTGTAGTTTAATGTACCATTATCATTGTAAAACTTCCAGATGCCTTTTCTTAATAAGCTATTTCTTTCTGCAAGACCTTCTTCTGATAGACTACCATTTGTATAGAAAGCTTTATAATAAATTTCTTTATCACTTTTCCAGTGCTTAATTAATTTTACTTTTTTATCAGTAGATTTATAATAATATATTGTTGAGTCTATCTTTTTTCCATTTTTATAGAGCGCAATATAATCAAGGCTATTATTAGGGTAATATCCTATCATTTTACCTTGTATTAATGAATCTTTATCAATAGCATACTCTTCTCTACTACCATCTTTGTACATTCTTTTAATTTTCTTAAGGTTATAAGTGCAATTTGTAATGATTTGAGATATAAAAAAAAGCAATAGAACTGATTTATTCTTCATATAAGTGATCTTATTACTCTATACTCCTAACTCCTATCGTGGTAGTACCTCTATAGGGATATCAAAGTATATGGTTCTGGTATCCAATACTACAACAGTATCTTTATCTTTTATTGTTTTATCTCTAAACTCATATAGGTTATGTTCTTCAGACATTACAGTTGCGACTTCATTAAAATATCCTCGTATGGTATCCTTACCTAGTCGCTTAGGTTTTAAGTAGAATACTACGGTTTTTTTATGATCGGCAGTATCTATTTTTGTTTTTTCTACGGGGTATTTGGTATTGTATTTTAGGCTTAGGATGCGCTGTGTTGGGATTCCGTTTTGTGTAGTACTCTCTTGGTTATAGAATTCTGCATCAAAATTTTCTTTGGTATAGTCTTTCGGTAATATCACTAAGAAATCTCCTTGTTTTTCTTTAAATTTAAAAGCAGGTACATCGGATTGAAAGAAAAACCGTATCGAATCTCCTAGTTTTACTTTCCTAGGATGTACTTTATATTTCATACTCGTTCCCTCTCGTATGGTATCACCCCCAGGGAGCATTAGCCATAGCTGATTGGTATAGGATTCTCCTCTAATAATTTTATATTCTTTTATAAAATCTAGAGTACCTTCTTTAGTATAGTTCTTCCAAATTTTAATACGTTCATTCTCTTGACTATACAGCCCTTTTTGTCTTACTTTTCCATTTTCATAAAAATCTTTGTAATATAAAGATCGATCTACATTCGAATATCTAATAGCATAAAGATTATTTTTTTCATTATCCCTATAGTAATAAATAGAATCGTTTCTGAAATTGTTTTTATAAAAAGTTTGAGATGATATTCTTCCACTTTTATAATATATCACTCGCTCCCCTTGTTTAATAGAATCTTTGTCGATAAAATAATATCCTTTTACTGTACCATCATCATATTTTTCAATAACCTTGGTAAGTTTTTTTTTACAACTGATTAGTAGTGTACTCATACATAATAAGAACAGTACAATTTTATTGTGCATATTTAGGTTCTATTTTGATAGTATATTTCTAATGGTTTCATTACTCCATATCCTTATCGTGGTATCACTTCTATAGGTATATCAAAGTATATGGTTCTGGTGTCTGATACTATGGTATCGTTTTTTGTTTTATCAAAAAATTCTTTTAGGTTATGTTTTCCAGGAGTTATAGCAGCTATTTCATTAAAATACCCTCGTATGGTATCCTTACCTATTCGCTTAGGTTTTAAGTAGAATACTACGGTTTTTTTATGATCGGCAGTATCTATTTTTGTTTTTTCTACGGGGTATTTGGTATTGTATTTTAGGCTTAGGATGCGCTGTGTTGGGATTCCGTTTTGTGTAGTACTCTCTTGGTTATAAAATTCTGCATCAAAATTTTCTTTGGTATAGTCTTTCGGTAATACCACTAAGAAATCTCCTTGTTTTTCTTTAAATTTAAAAGCAGGTACATCGGATTGAAAGAAAAACCGTATCGAATCTCCTAGTTTTACTTTCCTAGGTTGTACTTTATATTTCATACTCGTCCCCTCTCGTATGGTATCACCCCCAGGGAGCATTAACCATAGCTGATTGGTATAGGATTCTCCTCTAATAATCTTATATTCTTTTACAAAATCTAGAGTACCTTCTTTAGTATAGTTCTTCCAAATTTTAATACGTTCATTCTTTTGACTATACAGCCCTTTTTGTCTTACTTTTCCATTTTCATAAAAATCTTTGTAATAAATAGAGCCATCATCATTCCAATATTTTATCATATATAAATTATCATTCTCAGAATCTTCGTAAAAATATACAGAATCATTTTTTACATGATTCTTATATGATGTTTTAGACATTATTCGCCCACTTTTATGATATACTATTCGTTCTCCTTGCCATAGTGAATCTTTATCTATATAATAATAGCCTTCTATAGTACCATCATCATATTTTTCAATAACCTTAGTCAATTCTTTTTTACAGCTTACTACTACTAATGTACTCATACATAATAAGAACAGTACAATTTTATTGTGCATATTTCGGTTCTATTTTAATGGTATATTTTAGCATAGGGGTATTCTTTTTAGTATGGTATATCGAGTCTTTTTCAGCATTTTCTCTTCCGATAACATCACTAATACTACCATTGATCACTTTAGCATCAAGCTCTCTTGTAAGACTACGACTAACTCTATAAGTAACTGTATCTACCATATTTTTAGTGTATAACTTTTCACTTTTCCCTTGTTTCTCACTCCCACCATATACTTCATCTGCTTTTACATAGATATCATAGAATTTTTTTATTGATTTGATGCCACTTACGACTAGGTTAAAGACTAGTAGTATATTTTCTCCTTTTAGGGGTCCTTCTCCACGGGGTGCTATCCCTGGGCTTCCCCACTTATTATGGTCTGTAGGATTGCTATCTCTGGGTTCTATACCATAGCCTCCTGCCTGATCAGATGACCCCCATAGGGTTGCACCACCTCGGTCTGTATTATGCCTGCTGTATTGCAGTTGGGGCATTCCCCATTCTTTTCTTTCATCTACTTTTCCGTAGTGATTGGGATGGTCTTTCAATAAGTACCACTTACAGGTACCCTCGTGCCACTTATAGGTATTGCGGATCTCATCTTGCCATAGTTGCCCATCTTCTCTGCCAGGGTATCCTGGTTTTCCATACTTTACAGGGTCGTGTACATATCCATTAGCGATCACCATAGTGCCTCGTAGCTCTCCATCGCGCAGGCGATCTGTATAGGTAATGTCTTTGATCTCTAGTACATCCCCAGGAAAATCTTTTCTAAACAAAGGGTTTCTTGCCAGTTGATTAACTCGTGCTGTAATATTTTTATGTAGTGTATGACTAAGGTTAGTGCTAGGTTGCCCTGCTGCTTCTTGTAGTGTCCTGGCGATGGTTTTTTGTACCTCTCTGCCTACTTTATTTGCCATGCTTCTAAATCCTAGATGCCCCAGATAGATTTCTATATCAGTCATGTGTATATGTATATTGTATGAGTATATGCGTTTAAAAGTACTAAAACTGTTACAGGATACAAAATATAGAGGATATAGATTATATTATTATTTGTATGAAGGCAATCTTACTCTAATGTAAGACCCCATAATTAGGATAAAAAAAGGGGGTATATCGTATTCAATAAGGGCTTTGAGATACAATCCATCATAAAAAATAAAACAACCAGATTATTTAAGTAATTTTGGTTTCGATATATGTTATAGGGTTAGTGTATTTAAAAAATCTGATATTTATTGCAAATGAAAAAATTACGTCCTATTATGTTTGTAGGTACAGGGTCTGATGTAGGTAAGAGTATGTTGGTAACGGGGGTCTGTAGGCTATTAAAACAAAAGGGATACCACCCGGCTCCGTTTAAGGCGCAGAATATGTCGCTTAATAGTTTTGTAACCCCAGATGGGTTAGAGATTGGGAGGGCACAAGCGGTACAGGCAGAGGCTTGTGGTATTGCTTGTACTACGGATATGAATCCTATTTTATTAAAACCCTCGGGAGCGAATACTTCTCAGGTAGTACTCCACGGTAAGCCAATTGGAGATCAAACGATCAGAGATTATTTTTTAGGGAATAATAAGGAGCATCTTTTTAAAGAGGCTAAGACGGCATTTGCTAGACTACAGCAAACCTATAGCCCTATTGTGTTAGAGGGAGCTGGTAGTATCAGTGAGCTGAATCTAAAACATCGTGATATTGTAAATATGCGTATGGCAGCTGCCGCGGATGCTGATGTGTATCTTATTGCAGATATTGATAAAGGAGGGGTTTTTGCTAGTGTATATGGTTCTATAACACTTCTCGAGCCTTGGGAAAAAGCACTGATAAAAGGAGTGATCATCAATAAGTTTAGAGGGGATGCTTCTTTGTTCGAAGAGGGTAAATTGCTCTTAGAGAAACTTACAGGGGTTCCTGTACTGGGAGTGATCCCGTATGCAAAAGAGATCTATATCGAAGAGGAAGATTCTGTAGGGTTACAAAAAAAGAATACGACTACAGCAAGCGGATTGGTTACTATTGCCATTATACTGCTGCCGTATATTGCTAATTATACCGATTTTAATGTATTAGAAAAAGATCCCAGAACTCATGTTTTTTATACCACTGACCCCCAGAGTATTGCTACATCGGATATCATTATACTCCCGGGGAGTAAAAATACCATACAGGATTTACTATTTCTTAGAAATCAGGGGATTGCTACAGTAGTACTAGAGGCGTATAATCAACAAAAAAAGATTATCGGAATCTGTGGAGGATACCAGATGCTAGGAAAAATGATCGAAGATCCTATGGGGGTAGAGAGTAGTATTAAGGCGATCCCTGGGTTAGGGATTTTACCAATAACTACTCGATTGGCTACAGAGAAAACAACGACACAGTGCCGTTTTAGGTTTAAGAATATGACTGCAGCCTGCGTAGGGTATGAGATCCATATGGGAGAGACTACCATTATGGGAGGTGAGCCGTTAAATCATATCGGAGCCACCCCAGAAGGGGTAATTGTTGGTAATTGCTGGGGGACTTATATCCACGGAATCCTAGATAATACTACCGTGATCGAAGCGCTGTTACAGGAGTATACTACTGCTAAGGCTATTCCTTTTAATTATAAAGCGTATAAGGAAGAGAATTATGATAAGCTAGCGACTTTATTAGAAGAGCATCTGGATATTAATGCTATTATTTCCCAAACACAGATACCATTATGATATATGGACACGGCGATGATGGCTATCGCTATGCAATAGATTTTAAAGCTAATTTTAGCTCTAATATTTGGCATGAGGGGATTTCGGAACAGCTCATATCGCATCTTATGGAACAGTTACCCCGTATTGCCAATTACCCGACTCCTAATGCTGATGTATTGACCAAGAAAGTGGCAGAGTACCATCAATTAAATCCATCGCAGGTCGTAATGACCAATGGAGCTACTGAAGCATTTTATAGTATTACTCATCTTTTTTATACTAAAAAAGTAGCGATTGGTATTCCTACTTTTTCGGAGTATGAGGATGCGTGTTTACGTAGTGCTATGGAGATTACATACTATAATCGGGCAGAGGTAATGCAGTCCTCTTTTACAGAAGACTTGGTCTTTTTATGTAACCCTAATAATCCAGATGGAGTGAGTACTACAATAGTAGCGATAGAGAAACTGCTATCCTCTTTTCCTAATACTACCTTTATCATAGATGAGGCGTATATTGATTTTACTGTTGGGATCACATCGTGCGTACCCCTTTTGGCACACTATACCAATCTGATTATTGTAAGATCGCTAACCAAGTTATTTGCGATACCAGGATTGCGATTAGGATATATCTTATGTTCCTCGGATATAGGAGAAAAACTACAACAGTCTAAAATGCCGTGGACCGTAAATACAATGGCAATTGAGGCAGGAAAATATATCTATGATAACTACCAAGAGGTATCACCTAATATGGCAACCTTATTAAACTATAGCAAGGTACTGCAACAGCAAATTGATGCAATATCAGGGTTTACAGTTATCCCATCAGAAACAAATTACTTTTTGGTACGCCTAGAGCATCCTAATGCGACTGCTCTAAAAGAGTATTTGATCCATACACATCAGTTATTGATTAGAGATGCTTCTAATTTTAGAGGACTAGACGGGCACTATATTCGTATTGCTAGCCAAGATCCAAAAAAAAATGAGCTACTCCTTAATGCCTTACATCAATGGAGCAAGCAGTAGTATTGATTCCTTTGCTTATCGGGTATATACTCGATCTGATACTGGGAGATCCCAGGTGGTTACCCCATCCGATACGATTATTTGGTAACTGTATTGCGTATGGCGAAAAATTATTGAATACTTCTTCTTTTCGTTTTATCAAAGGAATGGTGCTTACGCTAGGATTAGTAATGGCTACTGTTTTATTTTTTTATTATGCTCAAAAAATGAGTACTCCATACCCGATTATCTACTATACATTTACTTCGATATTTGTATTCTACGCCTTGGCAAATAAAAGTCTGATAGATGAGGGAAAAGCTGTTTTTAAAGCGCTGTCAGAAGGGGTGATACAGGGTAGAAAACGACTATCATGGATCGTAGGGCGAGAAACAGATCAGTTACACCCACAACAGATCAAAACGGCAGTTTTTGAAACCTTATCAGAAAATCTTAGCGATGGGGTAATCGCTCCACTGTTTTATTATGCGTTGTTTGGGGTATCTGGAGCAATGGGATATAAGATGATCAATACACTGGATTCTATGATTGGGTATAAAAATAAACGTTATATTGATTTTGGAAAATTTGCTGCTAAACTCGATGATGTGGCTAATTATATCCCTGCTAGAGTTACGGCATTCTTAATGCTGCTAGTGACCTTAAAACTGCATAAAATTCCCTTTGTACTACGGTATGGCAAACAGCATTCTAGCCCTAATGCAGGGTATCCCGAGGCAGCATTGGCAGCGATTCTGGATTGTAGGTTTGGAGGACCTAATTATTATCATGGTACATTGGTAGATAAGCCTTTTATCGGTACTAATGATAGAATTCTACAGGATTATGAAATAAAGATTGTAGCAAGAGTAAATCAAAAAGTAACTCTAGCATTTGTGATTATAATTTGTATTGTATATTATTTATTGTAATGCATAAAAGATTTATCATCACCGGAGCTCCTGGTACAGGAAAAACAACGGCTATTAATACGCTACGCAAATCTGGATATCAGTGTTTTGAAGAAATTTCTAGAAAAATAATATCTCATCAACAAGAGAACGGAGGGACTAAAACGCCTTGGGGAGATCTTACGGGATTTACCGATATGATATACCAACAAACGATCATAGAACTACAATTAACTATTACCAAACATACATTTGTAGATCGGGGATTGCCAGATATCATTGCATATCTACAAGCAGGGACACATCCTATCCCAGAATATTTATTGGATTTTCCGTTTAAGAAATTTTATAACACTACGGTGTTTTTAATGCCACTATGGGAGGAGATTTATAGTACTGATCCACAGCGCCCTCAGTCTTATGAGGAAGCGATGCTGATTCATCAACATCTTATCCGAGTATATAAGCGTTTAGGGTTTAAGGTTATTGTAGTGCCTAAAACTACGGTAGCACAACGAGTGGATTTTATGCAATCGATTATTACTACGGATTGATTTTTTAAGCTTCATAACCAAGTTGTATTACATACTCTGGGTTTAAGCATTATTCTGCTTCTGCTAATAAAACAAAGGAATTGTTTGACACAGGAGAAACATTGTATTCTTTTATATGTTCAATAGTTTTGAGATATTTTTCTGCCTCTTCAAATGCTGCTTGCATAGGGCTTAATGCAGAATTTCCTTTGATCGTTATAATTTTAGACATAAATCCCCCATCTATAAATTCTACTGTGATTTTCCATTTCTTTATAGAATGAAAACTTTTTACTTTGGTCTCTTTTTTTGCTTCTTTCTCCTTTGGTTCTTCTGTTATAGAAGAGGTATATCGTATAGTATCTGGTAAAAAGGATCGTGTATTAATATCTTTAGCATTTGCCTGAATGATGATTAAGAAATTTAATACGATCGCTATTTTTCTTTTTATGTTTTTCATTGTAAAAATAATTATGATGTTTTGTATAGTGCAAATATCTTCTTGATTCTTCTTTGGCAATACACCAATACTAGTGAAAATGATAATCCCTTTTTTCCGTGAAGCTCAATAATGTAAACCTCGATAAAAGACCATATTATCTCGTTATTGTGCTAAGAAAAAGGTTAAAAAAAACACAATCAATTATAAATCAATAGTATATCGAAATAACATGTGCGTTAAAAAGAGAAATCTGAAAATATAGAAATATATTTCCTTGATACTACTAGAACTACTCTTAATACCTAAATGCAATAAGTGCTTAAAATCGTTAAAAAAAAAATGCCAGTTCCGAAAAATGAAACTGGCATCTCTTATACTTGTAGTATAAAAATAATAGATAGACATCTTAGAGAAATAACGAAGTATGTAATTAGAGAGCATACGACACATGATGTACTATATATAAAACAAACCATAATATGGCGTTAGAAAATTTAATCAGTATTGCATTTACCGATGAGGAATTAACTACCTTAGATCAACATCTTACCGGAATTAAAAGAGTATTAGAAGGCAAAACGGTAAACCTTACTCCAGACCAAAGACAGCAGTATGGTCGTATCGCTAATCAAAATAAATTGATTGTAGATAAAGCAAAAAGTTATATGGAGCAAAACCCTACTTGGATACCCCATTTTTTGGACAAAGAAGAGTTTGATAGAGATTATATTACTCGCAAACAAGTAGAGGATAGGATACAATTATTAAGAAGCTTATCACAACAATTAGTAGATACCAAGACATTGCTGGATCATGATAATTATACAAATTCTATTACATTTTATAGAATGGTACGTTTTTTAGCTGGCGAAAATGAACCTGGAGCAAAAACGGTATATGAAGATATGAAAGTATTATTCAAAAAATCAACCTCTACTACTGCTACTACAAAGAATACCCCTACATAAAACAATACCCATCTTAGATATCAATAAAAGCTGCTTAATGCAGTTTTTATTGGTTTATATCCTATACTACCAACCTGAATTCGACATAACAAAATTCACGTCAGTCAGCGTGATTTTCGATAGAAAATAGTATCGAAGACCAGTGATTTTTCCATCAAAAGCCTTGTCATCTTGAGCCTGTCGAAAGGTCGATACAATTTTTCTCCATGTCATCTCTAGCCCTTCAACTTAGCTCAGGACAGCCTAAAGTCGAGAGGTCACTACGAAAAACCACTCATTTTGACGACTTTTTAAAATCAAGCCCTTACATCGAATTCACGTTTTTACGCTTTGTACTTTTAGGATTTAGGTACAAAAAAATAACGTTTTAGACCTTCAAGGTTTTTAAAAACCTTGAAGGTCTGCGTTAAAATCATAATAGTTTTGATTAAAAAATCAACTTTAGGGATTAAAACAGATAGATAATCGATTACATAATTAACATAACCTGAGTTCGACATAACAAAATTCACGTCAGTCAGCGTGATTTTCGATAGAAAATAGTATCAAAGACCAGTGATGCCTATTCTAAAGGGTCCTAGCCCTGTATAAGGTACTATGAGGCTTTATCTTATAGGCTACTATCTATTATTCTTACCCATTAGACCCCTTATGAAAGTACTTCTAAGCATTACAGAAGTACTCCGAAGGAGTGTAATAAGGGATATGATGCCTATTATAAGGGGTTCTATCCCTATATAAAGTATTACGACGCTTTATCTTATAGGCTCTACCTACTATTCTTACCTATTAGACCCCTTATGGAAGTACTTCTAAGTATTACAGAAGTACTCCAAAGGAGTATAGTAAGGGATATGATACCTGTTCTAATGGGTTTTATCCCTATGCAAAGTATTACAAGGCTTTACCTTATGGACTCTATCTACTATTCTTACCCATTAGACCCCTTATAGAAGTACTTCGGGGTACTTTAATTAAGCTATAGACCCCCTAGCCTGATGGGGGTAAAGCCCATAAGATAAGGGCAGTGATATATTAAGAAATGTATTGTAACTGGTTGATAGAGTGTGTGCAAGGAGAGAATAGTGGTATGGTATATTTTTTTTGATCATTGTGGGATATAACTTGCTCTTCGAAGTCAGCAGACTTTGCCTTTATGGCATAAGAACAAGTCCGTTTGTATACATGCAATTTTTTAAATTGTATAGCTTATAATTTGTACGTTTGTTTATATGTCTATAATTATGTTTTTATAGTTTATATAGATCAATAGAGTGTTTATGAAGAAAAAAGAAAATGGAACTAGGAGAATAAAGAAACCTTGGCCAACTAAAGCTGCTATGGAACAGATTTATGAGAAGAAGCTTTGGGGAGGTAACACATCTGATTTTTATTCGGGTATAGGGTCGCATCGTCCTGAGATAGTAACTCCATATATAGCTGTTTTAACATCATTTTTAACCTCTTTTAAAAGCCCTATTGTAGTCTGCGATTTAGGTTGTGGAGATTTTAATGTAGGAAAAGAATTGGTACAACATACTAAGAAGTATGTTGCGGTAGATATCGTAACAGCTCTTATAGCTTATAATAAAGAAAAATTTAAAGTAGAACATTTAGAATTTCATTGTTTGGATATTGCAGTAGATGATTTGCCTACTGGAGATTGTGTTTTATTAAGACAAGTACTACAACATTTATCGAATGCTGAAGTGCTAAGTATAGTACGAAAACTAACTGACTTTAAATACATTATTATAACAGAACATGTACCCGAAGGAGATTTTACACCCAATAAAGAGATTATTTCAGGACAGGGAACTAGGTTAAAAAAACAGAGTGGTTTAAACCTATTAGCTCCGCCCTTTAATTTTAAAGTAAAAGAAGAAAAACAATTATTGTCTATTGTTTTAAATGATTGTAAAGGGGTTATAACAACTACACTTTATAAAATGTTTTAACCTATATCTAGTTTACTTAAGGTTGTTTTAACGTGTTTTTACTAGTGACAGCAGAGAATTACCGGACTACTCAATTGGCAAATGTTTTTTCCATTATTATATAATTAATATCTCCTTTAATAAAGTTTTTGGTAGTTTGTATCATTCCAAATTTTTCATAAAATGAAGTTTTATCCGCTCTAGCGTTACACCATAGTTTCTCAATCTTTTTTTCATTAGAAATAAGCTCTATTACATGATGAAGTAAGATAGAGCCATATCCATTGCCTTGTTCAGAAGTTTTAGTTGCAAATTTTCTGAATTGGGCACAATTATTCTTTATAAATAATGATACAACAGAAATAATGGTTGAGTCTTTTAAAAGTCCAAAATGTATGCCTTCTTCATCGTTATTCAGTATTATAAATTCACGTGGTTTATCTGGCCACATTACTTGGTGCCTAAGATTATATGTTTCTTGAGCGTTTATGACTTTAATTTTAATACTCATTTCAGTTTTAATATTTGCCAATACTTTTCCCAAAATAACTATATTTCTTATATGAGTAGTTAAATTAGTAAATCTTTTATGCCTTTATTGCGCCATGAGTATGCCTCTGCTGTTGTTATAGGGAGTGTAACTAAATAGTAGGTTAAAGGAAATATGGTATTCTATATTTTGTGGAGCAATGACTTAAGATCTTTTTTTCTCTCGATAATTATTGATAATATAAACGGTACTACAAGAAAGAATGAAACTAATAATAAAAATAAATATCCTCCCAAACTCTCGGCAAGCTTGTGTATTACAATTAAACTGTAAATAAAAATTAGTTATAATCATATTATAAAGTCCTAATGTGATTATAAAAAAGATTAAAAAAAGTAAAAGCTTGAAAAAATTACGCATATATAAAAGAGTTAAAAGTTAACTATATTTTTTATTCCCTTATAGAAAGGTTACTACCAGAAACTTGCTTCAAAATTAAACTATTTTTTCGGAATCATACCTCGCAGGCTTGTCCCGAGATCATTGATTGAAAATAAATGAAACTTATCCGTGTTTTTGTAATTACTTACTAGCAAGAACAAAAAAAGTAATGCTCCCTAATTAGTAGAGCGTATTAAATCCACATTCTATGATAGAAAATATAGTATAGAATGTGGATTTAATTGCTAATGTACTATAAAAATAGATGGAACCATAGGTTTTATAAGTTATCTATTGTTATACACAAACGAACTTAAAAAATACAAACTTAAATTTAGATATCATAAAATACAGTATCTTCGCGGCTGATTTATGGTTCTTTTAGAAATAAAAGATGAAAAGGGAATTTGGTGAAAATCCAAAACTGTTCCCGCAACTGTAATACATAGTTTAATATGTTATGATTAATAGGCCACTGTAGAGATATTCTATGGGAAGGTAATTATAACGATGTAAAGTCAGGAGACCTGCCACAAATCACAATGTAATAATAACTCTCGGGTAAAGAGTTAGATATAGCTAGGAGTCTTATATGATCTATAACAAAGACTCTATTTATTTCTATAACTTTTCCCACAATAACTTCAGTTTTTTAAATGAAAAAAAATGTGTTTTGTGGTGTATTGGTTTTGATTAGTCTATCAGTCTTTTCACAATCCAACACCGTTTTAAAAGGAATTATAAAAGATACCAATACAGGTAGTAATATCCCTGATGTATCCATTTCAATCTTAGAAAAAAATAAAGGAACTACTAGTGATCCAGATGGGCGATATCAGATAACGCTTCCTGTTGGAGAATATGATGTGCAATTCTCTGCAATAGGGTATATGACTTTTACTAAAAAGATTACTTTAAATGAAAAAGAACAGGTACAACATATAGGGCTTACTATATCTGAGACAGCGCTATCCGAGGTGATTATCCAATCGGGCAGAAAAAAAGAGATAGGGGTTAATAATGTATCCAAAATATCATTAAGGTTAAGACCTATAAATAGCGCTCAGGATTTACTTACAACAGTTCCCGGTCTTTTTATAGCACAGCATGCTGGTGGTGGTAAAGCGGAGCAAATATTTTTACGAGGATTTGATAATGATCATGGGACTGATTTTGCTGTATTGGTAGATGATATCCCTGTAAATCTAAGTTCGCATGCACATGGACAAGGGTATGCAGATATGCATTTTTTGATTCCAGAAACTGTAGGAGATGCGAATTATTATAAAGGACCTCATGAGGCTTCTTTAGGAAATTTTGCAGTATCTGGTGGTGCCACTTATACTACTAAAAGTAGGCTAAACCAAAACTCCCTAAAATTAGAATACGGGCAGTATGATTTTGTAAGAGCTCTGGGGATGGTGACACTCTTGGATAAAAAGAATTTTCTAACCAAAAACTATGAGAATGCCTATATTGCAGTAGAGGGAACCTATAATAAAAGCTTCTTTGAAAGTCATCAAAACCTAAGGAAAATAAATACATTCTCTAAATATACGGTGGCCATTAATGATCGTAATACCTTAACTACTTCGGTATCGACTTTTCATAGCAATTGGAATGCATCTGGGCAAATCCCCCTACGAGCAGTACAGTCTGGGATAATAAATCGATTTGGAGCAATAGATGATAGTGAAGGTGGAGATACAGAACGTATCCATATCAATACTCAGCTACAGTCTAAGCTATCAGAGAAGATCAGTTTTAAAAACCAATTGTATTACATCTCTAATCTGTATAATCTATTTTCTAATTTCACCTTTTATTTAGATGACCCGATAAATGGAGATATGATCCATCAATTCGAAAACCGAGATGTATTTGCCTATAATGGAACACTACAGATAAATACCTTAATTGGAACAATGAAAAGCAACACCAAATTAGGGCTTGGTGTGCAACATACTAGGAATAAAACCAGCCTTAATAGGAGTGTCAAAAGAGAGCTATTGGAAACAGTAGGCACCTTTAAAATTAAAGAAACTAATTATAGCCTGTATATTAGAGAACAACTAAAACTAACAGATAAGTTCTCTATTCTGGCGGGGCTTAGAGGAGATTACTTTACATTTGATCTAGAAGAATTGGTTCCTAATGCTAGCGCAGATGATACTAATGCATTTAGATTTAGTCCTAAATTGAGTCTTTTCTATGATATTACACCAAAGATTCAGTTGTATGCCAAGGCGAGTTCTGGTTTTCATTCTAATTATACGAATGCTGCAGTTACCCAAAAAGAAATACACCCACTACCTAAAGCTATTGGATATGATATCGGTACTGAGTTTAAAATAGGAAAACAGTTCATCGGTAATCTTGCCGGTTGGTATATCAAAAGTGATGCAGAATATGTTTTTGTATCCGATAGTTTTGAGTTCGAAAATAAGGGGCGATCAGAACGGATCGGTGGAGAAGCTTCTTTTCGTTATCAACCATTACCTTATTTTTGGTTAGATACAGATCTTAATTATAGTTATGGTACCTTATTAAATGAACCTGCAGACGCTAATAAAATCCCCTCTGCTCCAAGATTTACAACTACAGGAGGAGCTACCGTAAAATTAAAAAATGGAATCAAAGGATCTCTGAGATACCGATATATGGCAGAACGACCATTGGTTGAGGATGAATCGGTTACTGCACAGGATTATTTTTTGATGGATACTACAATTAAATATACTAGATCAGCCTATGAAATAGGGCTGTCTGTAGAAAATATTTTTGATCAAAAATGGACCGAAGCGTTATTCTATGATGCTTCACAGCTAGCTAACGAAACCGCTCCGGTTGATGATTTTCATTTTACTCCAGGAAACCCTTTCTTAGCGAAACTAAACGTAACATATTTCTTTTAATTATGGGAAAAAATATCAGTAATGTAACTACTACTTTTCAATTCTGTGATGGAGGATCTTGCCAAAAAGCAAAAAGTGAAATTGCTATCCGAGAGGCTAGAGCATACCTGCGTAATAATGGATTATGGGATACTACTCATACGATAAAAACTAGATGTAATGGCAGGTGTGAGGATGCCCCAACATGGATCGTACAACCTGGTAACTTCTGGTATAAAAATGTAACCCCAGAAAAAGCTACAGCTATTATGAAATCTCATATGGAAAAAAATCAGCCTGTAGAAGAACACTTATTATATAAAGAAGGATGGTCGGTGTTGCTAACTGATAATGAGAGAACAATAGCACCTATTGTTTTTAAAAATAAAATAGATCCAGAACTAGGAGAAGCATTAGTCGCTAGGTCATTTGCTTCGGATCAACACCTCTATCCGTTATTTCAATACTTATGTACAGAACCTAAGCCTATCGCAGTACAGCAATATGATACCGAGATTATTGAGTTAAAATCTTCTCATCAGGTGCTGTATACAGACCCTTATGAGGTAGAGATTAAAGGAAAAGAAGTACAGCTAAGACTTGCTATTGCTGGGATGCCTAAAAATATCTCAGAAGAGATAATAGATCGCAAAGTAAGTGTTGCAGAGGTGATTTGGCTAAAAAAAATAAGTACCTTTACCAAAGCAATACGACTAAAAAATAAAAAAGGAAAACACTTGGTTACATTTTGGATAAAAGAAGATGATAGAACTACCTGGAATCATATTCTAAGCATATACCTAAATATGTCACCAGATCATATTAGAATTAGTGAAGAAGTCTAAGAACATAAGCATATTAGGATGCGGATGGTTAGGATTGCCATTGGCTATTGACCGTATTGGTAAAGGAGATACCATAAAAGGATCTACAACTACAGAGGGTAAGTTAGAGCGTTTAAAAGCAGAAGGGATTATTCCTAGCCTTTTTACGCTTGGCACTGCTACAAAAGAAACATATATAGATTTTGTATCCGATAGTGAAATTATGGTTATCAATTTTCCACCAAAGAGGATTCCTAATATAATAGATATCTACCAAGAACAACTACAATCTATACTTCCGTATATTCCTAAAACCCAAAAAGTAATCTTTATCAGTTCTACCTCAGTATACCAGAATACAAATGATGAGGTGAATGAGACATTAGAAATTACTCCCGAAAAAGAATCAGGAAAAGCTGTTGCAGCAGTAGAGCAGTTACTGCAAGAGCAATTAGGAGATCGTGTAACCATCATTAGATTATCAGGGCTTATTGGAGATGATCGCTTGCCGGGGAGATTTCTTGCCAATAAGAAAGAAGTCCGCAATGGAGATGCCCCTATTAATGTCATTCATAGAGACGATTGTATTGGGTTGATCAATGCAGTTATAGAAAAAGAAGTGTGGGGAGAGGTTATTAATGGTTGTGCGGATCAACATCCGATACGAAAAGAATATTATACCCTTGCAGCTAAAAATATAGGGCTTACTCCACCAAGTTTTATTTCACAAGAAAAAATAGCATATAAGATTATATCTAATGCTAAGAGCAAAACACTTTTAGGATATTCGTATATTCACCCCGATCCTTTAAAATTGATTTAAGAATGTACCCTGTAGCAATTGTAGGTGCTGGTCCTGGAGATCCAGAATTATTAACCGTTAAAGCATCACGTCTTATTAAGAATGCAGACGTGGTTCTGCACGATAACCTCGTCTCAGACGCTATATTAGCAATAAGTAACGGAGAAAAAATCTATGTAGGACGTAAGTTTGGAGACACCTCGGATCAGATAGAACGCCAACAAAAAATTAATGAATTGCTAGCAAGCTATCACCTACAAGGTAAAAAAGTAGTACGGCTAAAGTCTGGAGATCCATATATCTATGGTAGAGCGGCAGAAGAAGCACGGTATCTTACAGAAAAAGAAATTCCTTTTCAGGTAATACCAGGTATTTCTGCAGCACTAGCAGCAGCTAATATTTTTAATATTCCGATTACGGAGAGAAATAAATCTAATGCGATGCTGATATGTACTGCACATACGGCAGATTATTCTTTTGAGCAACTTACTGGGATCGCGCATATGCTAAAAGCTGGTAATACTATCTCTATATACATGGGACTTAAAAGCCTACACAGAATTATCCCTAAACTGCTAGAGGTTTGTAAAGATGACACCATACCAGTTACTATTGCCTCTAGAGTATCAAGAGAAGATCAAGCAACCTTAACAGGTACTCTAGGAACAATTCAGGAACTTGTAACCTATAGCGATATACAAATGCCCGCAGTCTTACTGATCGGAGCAGATCCTATAGTATAATAGTCATATCTATGACGTTTCCTTACAGGTCAGGCTTTTCGCTATATCTTTTTCTATATGAACTCCATCAAAGGAGTGCTTATAAAAAAAGGATGTCGCTGCAATCCTTAACGCAAGTATTATTAATTGATTCGATTAATCTCTTTTGCTAACATAGTTTTAATTTGTAACACCTCTGTTGCTAATTTTGTTTGTTTTTTTATAGCATAATAAAATATATCCTCTACCTCTTTATTTCCTTCCCAAAGAATTTTAATACCTCCTGTTGCTAATTGATTTTTACATAAAAAACTAGGAATCAATGCTAGTCCATTTTTATGAGATATACATCTAAGAATTGAAATCATATTAGGCACTAAGTAATTAGGTTTGTTGTAGCGTTTTTTATTAAAATTATGTGCCCAGAACCGTTTTAAAAACCCCATTACATTAGAGGAACTGTACCATATTTGAGTTTTAAGCTCTTCTTCTAATTCTTTCCAGTTTTTAGTATCAATTAATGATTCGATGTTTTTTGTATCAGTTTTACTTCCTGCAACTAATAAGATTTTTTGTTTAAAAAAAGAAGTGTACTCTAGATAAGGGTTCTCTATTTTTTCTGGCGTAATAACGATATCCAAAATCCCTTCATTTAGTTCTTTTAGTAGCTGAGGGTATTCCCCAAAATGCGCAATGATATCAAAATCAAACTCTCCGATATGGGGTTCAAAAAAAGTCTGAAAAACCTCAGAGCACATTCCAATACTTACTGTTATTCTATCTTTTATTCCAGTCTTTTTAAAATGTTGTTCTGCTTTTTCTAACCTCTTTATAGCATCAATGATATAATCATATAAGATAATTGCCCGCTCTGTTGGAATCATTTTTCGAGATGTTCTTTCAAAAAGCTTGTATCCAATATAAGATTCTAATGAACTGATATGTAAACTTACCCCAGGTTGTGAAGAAAAAAGCTCTTCTGAGGCTTTAGTTAAATTCCCTAATTCATATACTGTTTTAAAAGTTCGGTACCATTCTAGATGTATCATGCTATTATAATTATAATACAAAAGTATAGTATATACTATTTATATTATAGTTCTCTTTAAAATATATTTGTATTAAAATTTAAAAAATAGTATTATGAAAAATATTCTTATCATCAATGGGTGGCATACTTTTGCAGGTTCTAAAGGAACCTTTAACAAATCTCTGTTTAAGATTTCAACATCTTTTTTTAATACTTCTGATATGTATACCATTAAAACTACCGAAATAGATAATGGATATCATATCGAGGATGAAGTTTTAAAATTTATCTGGTCGGATATTGTTATCTATCATACTCCTATCTGGTGGTTTTCTATTCCTTTTAATTTTAAAAAATACTTAGATGAAGTATTAACGGCAGGCTACAAAAACGGAATGTGGGAAAGTGATGGACGTACTGCTAAAAATCCTGAAATCAATTATGGAACTGGCGGACTCCTAACCGGCAAAAAATATATATTAACCACAAGTTGGAATGCCCCAAAAGGTGCTTTTATACTTCCTAATGAATTTTTTAATGAGATAAGTGTAGATAATGGTCCAATGTCTGGGTTTCATGGAATGAATAAATATCTAGGATTACAACGTATTGCATCATTACAATTTCATGATATAGAAAAAAATGCGAATGCTAATCAAGAATTAGAGAACTATACATTATTTCTTGAGCATTACTTTTCAAAACAGAAGATAACAACTAATTAAAGGACTATGGAAAAGTCTAAAGGAAGTTAATAATAAGTGTTGTTTTATACAGGGATTGATGTTAAATACTCTTAAAATCTAACCTGATATTTATCAAAAATATGGGATATGATTTTTATTACTTAATTTTGAAGATTAAAAACGATACATGAAGATACTTCACTTAGACACTAATCATCCATTACTTATTAATGAGCTTAAAGAGATAGGTTTTCAGAATGATGAAGCGTATACTGTTGATAAATCTGAAATTGAAGATAGAATCGAAAATTATGATGGCATCATTATTCGAAGTCGATTTGCAATTGATAAACCTTTTTTGGATAAAGCTAAAAGCTTAAAATTTATTGGTAGAGTAGGTGCAGGATTAGAAAATATCGATATAGAATATGCAAAACAATTAGGAATTAAACTTTATAATGCCCCTGAAGGGAATCGTAATGCCGTAGGTGAACATGCATTAGGGATGATACTCTCGTTATTTAATAAATTAAATAATGGAAACCAAAGTATTAGAAATGGGCAATGGCTTAGAGAAGCACATAGAGGTATCGAATTGGATGGAAAAACAGTAGGTATTATTGGATACGGTAATATGGGAAGAGCTTTTGCAAAAAAATTACGCGGTTTTGCAGTAGAAGTTATCTGTTATGATATCAAAGAAGATGTAGAAAATAGTGATGCTACTCAAGTAGAACTCAATGAGCTGTTTGAAAAAACAGACATATTGTGTCTTCATACCCCAGAAACCAAGGATACTATAGGTATGATTAATACAGAATTTATTAATAAGTTTAAACGACCATTTTGGCTAATCAATACAGCGCGAGGAAAAAGTGTAGTAACCGCAGATGTAGTAGAAGCGATAGATAATAAAAAGATTCTGGGAGCAGGTTTAGATGTTTTAGAATATGAAAAATCATCTTTTGAAAACTTATTTACTTCTAAACAAGAAATCCCAGATGCATTAGCAAGGTTACTGAAAATGGATAATGTGCTTCTAAGCCCTCATGTAGCAGGATGGACTGTAGAATCCAAAGAAAAATTAGCGCAGACTATAGTGGATAAAATTAAATCCGAATTTTGCTAAGAGATATTTTTATACCATTAGCTCATAACTATTGTGATGATGCTACACATATTGAGTCCTTATGGAACGCTATTGAAAATGCACATAATACAAAGGCTAGATATTATCATAATCTTGCTCATTTAGAGCATTTATATCGATGTTTACTCAATGTAAAAAATAACATTAAAGATTGGGATATGATACTATTTGCGCTGTTCTATCATGATTATGTCTACAATGTACTTCAGCAAAATAATGAAGAACAAAGCGCAAAAAAAGCCATCGAAGTGTTGAGTTCATTATCAATAGATAAAAACCGTATCACATCTTGTTCAGATATGATACTAGCTACTAAGGGACATCATATTTCTAAAAACAATGATGTGAATTATTTTACTGATGCAGACCTCTCTATATTAGGAAGCGATTGGGGGCAGTATACGATCTATTTTGCAAACGTAAGAAAAGAGTATAAGTACTACCCTAATTTTATGTACAATAAAGGAAGAGTAAAAGTGCTTCATCATTTTATACAGATGCCTACTATCTTTAAAACTGATTATTTTTATCGTAGGTATGAACAACAGGCAAAGAAAAATCTTCAACAAGAGATGGATACACTTACTAAGTAATATCATTTAGCTATTGATTGCATTAGAATTTAATAGCTAGATTTTATAATTTTCATTTTTAGTAACTTTATAAATCAGAAGTAAGAGGTACTCATCTAAAAATTCTGATTAAAGATTATAGTTATGCAATATAAAGCGAAAACACCTGACGAATATATAGAGGCGATCCCCAAAGAAAGACAAGCAGTGATGAATACGCTTAGAAAGGTAATAAAAGAGAATTTACCACAGGGGTTTTCTGAAGAAATAAACTATGGTATGATAGGATATGTCGTCCCACACAATATATATCCTGATGGGTATCACTGTGATCCTAAGCTACCTCTGCCTTTTATGAATATTGCTTCACAAAAGAATTTTATTGCAGTATATCACAGCGGCATCTATGCTAATGCTGATTTAATGAAATGGTTTGTAGAAGAATACCCTAATTATATAAAAACAAAATTGGATATGGGTAAAAGCTGTATCCGGTTTAAAAAAATAGATCAAATCCCTATGAAACTTATCGGAGAATTAGCTGCTAAAATGACTCCACAAGAATGGATTGATATCTATGAGTCTAATATAAAAAAGAAGTAAGAATATTCTTGCTAAAAATTATTATAACTATGAAACGAGTAACAGGTATTGGAGGGATATTTTTTAAAACCGCAGATCCCAAAAAAACAAAAGACTGGTATAGAGATCATCTAGGACTAAATACTGATGATTATGGATGTACATTTTGGTGGAAAGATAAAGAAGGTAATAATTGTTCTACGCAATGGAGTCCTTTTAAGGATGACACCACTTATTTTGCTCCTAGCAAGAAAGAATTTATGATGAACTTTAGAGTAGAAAACCTAATCGATTTACTAGAGGTACTCAAAACTGAAGGGGTTACTGTACTTGATAAGGTAGAAGAATATGAATATGGAAAATTTGGTTGGATTATAGATCCTGAAGGTAATAAAATCGAACTTTGGGAGCCTGTAGATAAAGCTTTTTAGTATGTAGACAAATGCATCTTTATTCAGAAGAGAGTATCAGTTTTTGGGTTATAATTTTATTGATCATTTCCTTTGTACCTTCTTTGTACAGGAAAAAATTAATATTCTTTAAGGAGAGATATTCCTTAAAATTCTACAGAATTATCCAAAAATTTTGAATCCCAATTTATGAAGGTGTTATTAGTTAGTAACATAGAATATAATTTATAAAGCATTGAGAATTATAATTAATTCACCTAGCGAAAAATTGAAGAGATAAAAAACATTCTTACAAGACTTCTGATTTTTAATTGTTTTTTTTTGTATTTTTCTCAAAATTAATAAACCATTATAGACAATTATGAGTGAAGAAAACAACAACTTAGGAGACGATATAAAAAAAGGAGCAGAAGCAGCAGCAGATTCTGTTAATGATTTTGCTAACGAAGCTACAGGAATTGTTAATTCTACAGAGAACAAAAAAATGCTAGCTGGTATTCTAGGAATACTATTAGGTGGTTTTGGAGTTCATAAGTTTATTTTAGGATATACTAAGGAAGGTATAATTCAAATAATAGTAACTATTGTAACTTGTGGTATCGGTTCTTTTATTGGTCTAATAGAAGGGATTATTTATCTGACTAAATCAGATGAAGAGTTTTATCAAACATATCAAGTAGGTAAAAAACCTTGGTTCTAAATAATATAAAAGCTAGAGTTTTTAATTCTAGCTTTTTTATTTTAGTTTATTATCGTAATATTGCAATATTATAATATGAATTATGGGTATTACTAAAACAGAAATATTTGATCATCATCAAAATGAGCTAGCTCAATTCTTCAAAATATTGGGGCATCCAGCGCGTATTGCTATTCTTCAATATATCAGCAAACAAAATACATGTATATGCAATGACTTAGTTGAAGAAATAGGGTTAGCACAGGCGACAATATCGCAGCATCTTAAAGAGTTAAAAAGCATAGGGTTACTTAAAGGAGAAATTGAAGGTAAAAGCATATGTTATTGTATAGATGTTGATCGATGGAATATGTTACAAAAAAGTCTAAACTCATTTTTTAATACTACTAAAACAAATTGTTGTTAAACCTATTTAATACTACAACTCATGAATACATCAGATTTTATAACATTACTAGCAGAACACCAAGATAAATCATTACTATTCGAGTACGCTCCTGGGATGTTAGTAGGAACTAATTACCATATTACCGAAGTAAAACATATGACTGTAGATTCTGTAGATTGCGGTGCTGGAACAGATTCTTGGAAAGAAACTATTATTCAACTTTGGGAAAGCCCTAGTGAATTAGGTAAGCCTAATTATATGAGTGCCTATAAAGCCTTAGGAATTCTGAGAAAAGTTGGCACGATAAAAACTTATGAGATGGAAGCTACAGTGAAAATAGAATATGGAAATACAACATTTCATACGGCACATTTGCATGTTTTGGATTATGAAATCAAAGACTCGCAATTGATTCTAAAACTGACTGTAAACCCTACTGATTGTAAAGCTAAAGAGGCTTGTGGAATTTCTGAAACAGATACCGCAGAAGTATCTTCTTGTGCTCCTGGTAGTGGTTGTTGCTAATGAATAATGAGATCCAAATAGCGCACTTTACAAAAGAAGATTGGTCAATGATTTCTACTATTTATCAAGAAGGAATTGATACAGGAATAGCTACTTTTGAAACTGAAGTGCCTAGCTGGAAACAATGGGATAATTCTCATATAAAATCATGTAGAATTAAAGCAATCGTTAAGGAAAAAATACTAGGTTGGGCAGCACTATCCCCTATATCAAAACGAAAAGTGTATAAAGGGGTCGGAGAAGTAAGCATTTATGTTTCAAAAAAATATAGAGGCAGAGGTGTTGGGAAATTACTCCTATCTCAATTGATTAAAGAGAGTGAGCAAACGGGGATTTGGACCTTGCAAGCTTCGGTATTTAGTAACAACAATACTAGTATTATATTGCATAAAAGCTTAGGATTTAGAGAAATAGGCTATAGAGAGAAGGTAGCCAAATTACATAATAAATGGTATGATAACACCATTTTAGAACGAAGAAGTAAAAAAATAATATAACCACAAAAACCACATTATGAATGTTTTAGTACTATGTACAGGTAATTCTTGCCGAAGCCAAATGGCAGAAGGCTATTTAAAATTTTTTGCAAAAAAAAATGCAACTATCTATAGTGCAGGCGTAGAGACTCATGGAGTAAACCCTAGAGCAATAGCAATAATGAAAGAAGAGGAGATTGATATCTCAGAACATACTTCTAATAATCTGGATGAATATTTAGATATATCTTTTGATTATATTATTACTGTCTGTGATAATGCTAAAGAAAGATGTCCTTTCTTTCCAGGAAAAGCAGAACGTTTACACTATAATTTCTTTGATCCTTCTAAAGTAGAAGGAACAGAAGAAGAAATTCATGCTGCATTTACAAAAACTAGAAACCAAATCAAGGAGTACTGCAAAGATTTCATAGAGAAAACTATAGTAAAATCAGTACCTCAATAAGTGGATTTAGTAAATGATGTTATTAGACCTCACAGGTTTTAAGACCTGTGAGATCTAATTATTTCTAACCTAAGTATCTGTAATTAACTAATAATCAGTTGTTTAATATCTATTTATTGTTTTTTAGAATAAACATAGATTAAACAATTAGAGTTAAATACTTATTTAAACTAATTAAGGAATTAAAATATAAACATTCATTTATATTATATTCAATGTTAAAAAAAAGATATTTTTTTTTGACAAGTTGCAACATTACATACTTTTAGTCGTTTTATACTTGTATATTTTAACTTTTGGTTGATTTTTAGTACTTAAAAGGCAAATAAGTGTACACCCCAACAAAAGCTTTATCCTACCTGAGCTTTTTTACATATTTTTTCTTTTATATGCTTAGATCTGACGTTTTAACGCTTAAAATTTATTTTTTAAGCATTAAAAATCGGAAAAAAGCCGCTTTTTTTAATGTTCATTAGCGTTTATTAAAACACTTTAACAAAAAATTAACTTGCCTTTAAAGTTCATTAGAGTGTATTAAAGAACAAAACTGCTGTGCCAATAGAAAAGGTATTGATTTTCTAAGATATTTAGCCAAAATTTACATCAAGGATTTTTATAAATCCCACTTTGCAAAGTGTATACATCTAATTTTTAATTAAGTAAGAAGGAAAAAATTATGAAAGGTAAATTTATCGCTTTCGAAACTGAAGCGTTTTACAGGTTAATTGATGAGCTAACGACTAGAGTAGTAAAAAAAGTACAACCTATCAAAGAAGAACCCAAAATAGAATGGGTAAACGGGGCAAAAGCAAAGCAACTTCTATGCATCAAAAGTACAGGAAAACTAAACCGCTTAGTCAAAGAAAAACATATTACAGCAGCTCAACATGGTAGGACTATTGTTTATTCTCGTAAAAGTATCATGGAATTTTTAGAAAAAAGTAAAATTTAATGACATTTAAAAAAGAAAATATGAAAACCAATGTATACTCAGATAAAAAACATTTCAAATCCTCATCCAAAAAAATCGTTGCACAAGCTTATAGTGTTAACGATAAAACGTTAAATAAATGGCTAGAACCCCATAAAAAAGCCATAGGAGTGTATCGCTCTCGATTTGGACTTGCAAGATAAATTCGGACAATTTTTCTAAGACCTATGCTACATTTTTAAGTTTATAAAATTCTATTTCAACTTCTATTGGAGTTTTGTATCCCAAAGAAGAATGTAATCTTTTCCTATTATACCAGACCTCTATGTAATCAAATACAGCTGTTTTAGCTTCTTGTATTGTTTTGAAACTATGATGGTAAACAAGTTCTGCTTTTAATGTTTTAAAGAAAGATTCTGCTACTGCATTATCCCAACAATTAGCTTTTCTACTCATGGATTGGGTAATCAACTTATTAGTAGTAACAACTTTTCTAAACTCTTTACTTGCGTATTGAACCCCTCTATCAGAGTGAAAAAGTAAAGGCGCCTCTATTTTTCTTTTAGAAGTTGCCATTTTCCAAGCGGGTACTATGGTTTGATCAGTAAACAAAGAAGTACTCAATGACCAACCTATCACCTGACGGTCATAAAGATCAATTAATGTTGTTAAATATAACCATCCTTTATTGGTTTTAATGTAAGTAATATCAGAGACCCAAACCTGATTTAATCTCTTGGGGTTAAACTCCCTATCCAAATGATTTTTGAATATGGGAAAACAATGATTTGAATCTGTAGTAATCTTATATTTCTTTTTTAATTTACTTCTTAACCCGTTAGATTTCATTAATCGGGAGATCCTACTTCTGGATACCTTATACCCTCTTCTAAGAAGTTCTTGTTTAATTCTAGGACTCCCATAAGTTTGTCTACTATCATAGAAGATATTTTTTATTTCCAAAGTTAATTTCTGGTCTTCTAAAACCCTATTACAAGGGCCATTACTATACCATCTATAATAACTACTTCTACTAACTTTTAGTACTTTACACATTCTCTCAATGGAATACATATGTTTATATGAAACTATGAATTGATAGATTTTCCATCGCTCTTGGAGAAAATGTGAACGGCCTTTTTTAAGATTTCTAGTTCTAATTGAGCATCTTTAAGAGCTTTACGTAACTCCTTCACTTCTTGGTTATCTATTTGAGAAGAAGGTGGTTTAGAAGCTTTTTTAGAAACTCCATCTTCACTATCTAGCTTACGCCAACGATAAATCCTATCAACTTTAACTCCTAATTCATCGGCTAATTCTTTTATGTTTTCTCGCTGATAGCTTAACCGAACAGCTTCTGATTTAAATTCTTTACTGTAAAATCGTTTCTTCATTTTTCTAAGATATTTATTTAAACATAAACTGTCTTAAATATCTGTCCGAATAAAGGTAGCAACTCCAATGTTATACTCCTAAGCAAATAGAAACAATTGTATCTGTTTTAGGAATACCAGAACATTACAACTTGATTTGTGTCTAAATCAGATAAGGATACTTCTATAAATTTTGAAAAGGCAATTCATCAAATGCAGAATGATTTGCAGTATCTAACAGATAAGGGAAGCGTAAGTAAACGATTTATTAAAAAACAAAATCAGATCCTTAAATCCCTTATCTGCTATTACAATCATACGCAAAAAGAGTTAGAGACTTCAAAGTCAGAGCTTATAAAAACGCGAATAGCTAATAGTACCTATAGGGAAAGACTCGAAAATCGTATCGTACAGTTTGAAGCAATTTGCATTATGTATGGAATTTTAGACTTTCCACGTTTTCTAGCCTTGCCTAAAAATACACTAATAGACTGGGCGGAACAACTCTATAAAGACAATCATTTTTTATATGCAGACAGCTTTAAAGACCTTATAAAAGAATTGCCTGTAGAACAAAAAGAAGTGCTTGAAAATATCCTATTTGAGAAATCAAGAAAAGAAATAAGTGAGTTATTAAAAAAAACAAAAAACAGTAATGTTTTAAAGAATGGCACTAGAATATAGAGAAATTGGGGGCGAGTATGAGCCTAAAAAAAATACTAAAGAAACAAACAAAAGGGAAAACAACGTGGCTAAATAAATTATGTCCTAAAGAAATGAGAGATTATTTGTCTTCTGGTCATATCACTCCCTCAATGACTGACAAAAACACAATTAATCTTCTCGCGGAAAAATGGTTTGTGAATATAGACGATCAGCTACAAAGTATCTTTAAAAAGGATTTTAATAGCCTTAAATCAATTATTACAGTTCCTTTTGTATCAAACCGTAAGGCATGGGCTAAAATATCTAAAACACGAGCTAGGGTGTGTTCTTTTATGGGATCTGTAGATACCGCAGAGTTTTTAACAGATAATCAAAATAGAAGATATTTAGTATTTGCAACTGATACTGTAAATTACAAACATAAAATACCAATGCAAAAAGTGTGGGCACAGGCATTACATCTTTTTAAAAACAATCATTCTTATTGGTTTTCTGATTCCGAAATTACGACACTCAATAAAATGAATGAATACTTTAGAAGTGCTAGTATGGAGGAAGAATGGTTATCTAAGATGTTTGAAATATGCAAAGAATCAGACCCTAAAGCAAATTTTTTAATGGCATCAGAAATACAAGCCCACTTAAATGCACATTCTGGATTACGGTTTAATAATAGGAGATTGTTACAAGCATTAGAAAAACTACATGGTAGACCTTTTCCAAAACGAGTACAAGGAAAAAGCCCCAGAAAGGTATACGCCGTTAAATATCTCTTAGAAGAACAAGACGGAGGAATACAACGAGAACTAAAACGTTCTTTTCAACAAGATGTAAAGAATAGATACCCCCCTACAGGATCTATGAAATTATAAAACTTAATTATTTCTCTTTAACCGATAGTTTACGCTATCGGTTTTTTTTGCGACTACATTTTTTGAATTTTAATAAAAAACCATTTTTTAAGAATATTACCGACTACAACGACTACAGTATCTTTAATCTCTATTATAAATATATAATATATTAATATATAAGTATTTATAATAACCAGCAGTATTGCTTTGGTGTAGTTTCTTTGTAGTTTTTGTAGTCGCAAATTCATCTTTTTTTCAAAATGTAGTCGCTGTAGTCTGTAGTTTTTAAGTTTTCAAACTTTTTATTTTCTTTTTTTCTTGTAATAGTTTTGTGAAACTATTGACTGTAAGTAGTCAAAATATAGGCGTACATAAGCTCTTTTTATACTAATATTGGTCAATATCGAGTAAAAAACACGCTACATATCACTAGATTTCAATATTCAGTATCATTGTTTTCTTATTCTATTTTTCACATATCAGTTAGAAACCTCTTTAATCCTCTTTATCCCGACTTTTAGTAATGTTAGGCTTTTTTTTCGGAAACCATATTCCCACATAGTGGCATCTTAACCCTATGAAAAAAATACTACTTGTTTCCCTATTTATATTTATTTTCATTGCCAGTACGCAAGGTTGGCGTATCTACGAAAAGATACGCCATGCCAAGCGTTTAAAAATAGGAGTACAAAAATTTCAACTGCTAAACCTCTCCTTAACTCCTGTAAGCAACATCATAGTATCACTTGGTAACTTTAGCAGTTCTACATTTACGATAGCACAAATTAAAGTAAATGCCTATACACAAGACGGTAAACTACTGGCAGAACAAACAACCCCATTAGCGCAACCATTTGTATTAAAACCCAATCAAAATAGCATCTTACCCCTATCCTTTACTATTGATACCACAGTAGTTTTACTTGCTTTAAAATCCATAGGAGGATTAAGCAGTTTAGCAGCTAATTATCTCACTACAGGTCAGTATGGTTTGCCAATCATTTTAAAAGGTTTTGTGGAGACAGAAAACATACAAGTTCCTATAAATCAATCAATAACTATATAAACGACAGTTAACTATGGAAGATTTAGGCAAAATAGAAGATGCAGGGGCAATTGTACGAGGTGGCGGAATAGATCGACATTGGCAAAGCATTGAACCTGAACAAGAGTTTTTAAGCATGTTTAGAAAAAAGTCAAAACACGATTGGCTTTTTGATAGCAACTTAGCCTTGTCTCATTTCAATTTACGGAGTATTGAATTTGGTAACTGGATGACGCAACAAGACCGAGCCAATTTTTTATACGCATCTACCCTATCCTTACATCATTTAGCCCAAGTTTTAAAGATCAAAGATGCTGATATAGGTCTAGGGGGGCGTTTATCAATTGCACTAGGGGCAAGAGGTTCTGGGGCAGCAGCAGCGCATTATGAAAGCACACCATACGCAGTAATTAATTTAACTAAAACACAAGGTTTTGGCGCATTAGCGCACGAATACGCCCACGCTGTAGATAATATCATTAGTTACCTTACTAAAAGTAGGCAAACATTTGTTTCAGGAGGGCGAATAATCCGAAGAGGATATAACTCCGATATCGCAAAAAACGGTAATTTCTTTGAGCAACAATTCGAGGATTTTTTTAACCTCTTATACTTTACAAAAGATGGTGAAGAAACTCAATTTTCTAAAGATATTTCTAGCTTTAATAAAGGGGATTATTACGAACGTAGAAATGAGGTTTTCGCCCGTTCCTTTGAGGTCTATACTTTTAACCTTTTAAAAGATGCTAAAATCAAGGATACTTTTCTGGTAGAATCTTCTTATAAATCTATTATTTATCCTAATCAAACACTTTCTGCATTAGTAAAACCTATCATAGATCATATGATAAAAAAAGGATTTATTGAAATCAGAAAGCATAAAAACACAACCCTACAAGGCATTACCACCCCTACAGGCTACAAAGGATTTAGAAAAACATTAAAAGAGAGTGCTAACCTTGACGATACGCTACTAGCCATGAAACGTATAGCTTTGCGCGATTTTAAGCAAGTTGAAGGGCTAGCCATAGAACTACAAGGAAATACCATTGCAAAAACAAGTCAAAATATTTGGGAATATCTACGGGAGAATACACGATATAAACTAGATCAAAAAGGCATTGAAGAGTTGCGTACCCCTACACGAAGTATCATTGACGGACAAAAAGGTGTATATGATACCTATTATGGTATTGATTGCGATGATTATACCATACTAGTCAGTGCTTTACTCCTAAATTTAGGTATAGATCATGAATACCGCGTAGCAGCGTATGAAGAAGTAGGTAAATTTCAACATATCTATCCCGTTGCTTTTGATACAGACGGCACACCTTATATTATTGATATTGTGCCCGAAATCCCACATTTTAACTACGAAGAACACCCAATTATAGACTTAAAAACAATACCTATGGAATTACACGAATTATCTGGAATAGATCCAGAAATCGAAAATTTAGAATACCCGATTACAGACGAAGAAATTTTAAACGATTATGCCGAAGAAATGCACGAAGCTAACGAGTTAGAGGGTATTGAAGATGATTACGAGGATGCCATTTTAGACAGTAATTTTTTATCTGGTTTTGCAGAAGTATATAACGAGAATGAAGCTGATATTGTACTACATGGAACATCTGATACCATTGCGCTTTTAGAACGTGGTATTTTAGCCGAAGTAAACAAAGCTCGCCAGACATTAGCTAACGAAAGTAGACAACCTACTGTATTAAGTCAATTGGTAGACGTTAGCAAAGAATTACGCTTAATTGATACCGTAATGAAATCGTGGAATAATGAAGATCTACGAGACAGTACCCTTATGGCAGCAATGCGCTCTGATAGTGCCTATACTAATTTTTTTAGAGCGATCAAAAAAGCATTAGACGAGTTAAAAAACGAGCAACTTAGCGGTATAGATGATGAGGAATTAGACGAACCGTTATATTTAGCGAGAACAACAGAAAATCATCCAGACTTTTTACAAGATGTGATAGAAGACCAAGAGGATGACGAGCTAGAGGGGTTTGAAATAGATGATTTTGAAGAGGATGAAGAAGAAATGCCGAATCTTAGTGGTTTTTTTAAAAAAGTATTCCGAAAAGTAAAAAGAGGAGTAAAAAAGGCGATCAAGTTTGTTACCCGTTTTAATCCCTTTACCCTTGCCATGCGTGGTGCAATCATCTTAGTGTTAAAGCTTAACCTATTCAAGTTTTCTGAAAAATTAATCTACGGGTATTTAACCCGAAATCAAGCCAGACAACAAGGATTAAATATAGGAGAATGGGGATCGAGAGTACGAAAATTACGTAGAGCAGAACGATTTTTTACAAAAATAGGGGGTCGAGCAAGTAAGTTTAGACGTGCAATTGTAAGAGGTCGCGCACGTAGAAAAACAAGACTCCCCCTAAGTGGTTTAGGTGCAGTTGCAACTACCAGTACTGCTGCTGCTAGTGGCTTTGTAATTTTTGTACGGAAATTACTACAAAGCATAAAACCTATTCGATTAGTAAAAAAAATAGTTCATAAAATAAAAAATAAAAATAAGCCTACAGTGTATAGACCTCCTAATTCTTGGAATCCTCCAACACCTAGAGGAGATACACACCCATCTACAAACCAAGCAACATACAATAACGTAGATACAGATCCTATAAAACAAAGCTTTTTACAAAAGGTGAAAAATGTATTTACCAAGCATAAAAAGAAATGGATTTTTGCAATTGTAGTAATGGTGATCGCTATTGTAGGGCGTAAATATTATGTCAAAAATCAAAAAAAACACAAACGCTCCCTAGCAGGTATAAAAGCAGCCAGAACTAGAGCTAGAAACCGTAAACAACTAGCCACACCACGCAGAACAACAACCCAAAAACGAAGAACTCCACAATTAAAAGGAAGTACTACCACCATACGGCTACCCTCTAAAGCAGTGAGTCGAAGAACGCGAAAAACCTCTAATGCTACACGATTAAGAGCCATGCACAAAAAGGCTAAAGAACTACAAAAAACTAGCCCTAAAACAAAATATAGCACACTATTAAAACGCGCAGCAAAACAAATATAATCATACACAAAAAGTAATTTTTTTAAACACCAAAAACACAATGGACGATTTAACAAACGATGAAATCATATTAGCAGGATTAGGAGAAATAGACGGACGAAGAGGAAGACATACTAAAGCTCAACAGGCTGTAAAATCCGAAATCGGAGCATCCCGATTCAGACGACACTTTTTAGACAGAGTACATAAGTTACCACGACAATTACAACAAGATTTAATACGTGGTAAAGCACAGATAAGTGATGCCCCCTATTATGCTACAAATGAACTAAAAGGTACACGTTCTGAACTTATCAAACTATCTACCTCAGAAAAATTAGGTATGACAAATATTGATAATGGTAAGCTGAACAAAGACAGGTTTTTAACACTCTCAGGAATCCGTTTGCTCTTTGATAAAGATAGCATAGAAGGGCGTTTTACAGATACATTTCCTGCGGACTTACTTAATGGCGAATGGGAACTAGAATTGAACGGTCAAAAAGTTTTTGAAAAACAACCGATTCGTAAATTTTTTGATGGTTTTTTCGGCTATAATACGACTAAACCTTTTGGTTTGTATGTCCTAAATAACCCTAAAATAATCAACCCCCAAACACCAATTGAGTTTAATGTTAATCTACCAAATGAGGTTCAAGGATTTTTAAAAATATTTCTCGAAGGAACAAGCGTATACAGCTATTAATTATTTCCCCAATGTAACCCTAAAGCTACTGTACTCCTACAAAATATATACAGTAGCTTTTTAAAAACATAACATAATATGAGTACAATGAACAATCCTGATTATACTAATCTTGTCAAAGTAGAGCTAATTGACTTGCTAAAAAAAAGAGATATTCAAGTAAAAAAACAAGTTGAAGAACTAGAAAAAGTCAAAAAAAATGCAAATGAGAACGTAATAAAGTATGAAGCCAAAATAAAAAACATACAAAAAGAGCTTACCGAATGCCAAAACAGTGATACTGCAATAAGTCTTATTGATAGGCTTATCAAGCTACCAAAAACAGAGACACAAAAACTACCATTTTTAATGCGTACCACCAATAATGGTATAAAAGGCTTTATAGCATTTAATTACGGAATGTAAATTACCCTCTAGTCTACTCCATAACCTCCAATTACAACATAATGAAAACAAAAATTCAATTATTAGAAACCACTGTTAAGGCAGCAAATGAAGTGATACGACTCAACGAAAACCTAGACATTAACTATAAAAAAATAGGTGGAATAGCAATATTAAGTAGTATAGGAAAAGGACATCTACTAAGATCATTTACGATTGCAGGCGCAGAGGTGTTTCCTAAAAATTTCGAAGTCGAATTTTTACAATCTTCTAGCCATGTCACACCGAACGAACGTTTTTTTTCATTATCAGAAATTGCAGATGGTAAAAAAGTGGAGGTTGAGTACATAGACAGTGGTAATGCAACTGCATACCCTTATAGTTTGAAAATATATATGCTCCTAACCAATGACTAATAAAACACATATCATTCGCATTGTTGGAGCTGTTATTGAAGCTAAAGAACGTCTTACCTTTCGGTACGTAGTAGGCAAAAACATGAAACAAATGACGGGGGTATTATGTAGCAACGATACACAGCTAACAATTAGTTTTTTAAACGGTGTTGATTTAGAAATGAACAGCTTAGAAACAATGTTTGTTGATTCGCTTGATTTACCTCCAAACACACGTATACTATCATGGGATCAAGATCTTAGCCAATGTCGTGTTATCGTGGGGAACATCACCAACATTAAAAGTACAGCTCAGTACGTCAGTCTTTATCTATTAACGTATAAAAATGAATAAATGAAAAGTAATGACTCCTTACTCTCCCACATGATTACGCAAGATGATTACGTAAATCATAAGTTAGCAAAACTAGTTACTGATGAAAGAATAACGAATCCGAAAACAATTAAAGTAAAAGCTAATGAGGTGGTTTACTTACATTATTTTCATTCCAATGTAGCTAAATTCAATATAACGATGACCACAGCTACAGAAACAATAGTACTCGATAGAAATAATACAGTACATCACTGTAGCAATACGATACTTAGAGCCGTATCTGACATTCATTTTAAAAGTGTAGAGCAAGCCAATTTTTTTGTACAACTGCTAAGAATACAATATTAACATGAAAAAAGTAAAAAACTACATCGCCCCTGATCTGGCAAAAAAGAAAATAGCAAGATACAAGTACTGGAATATAAAGGACGAAAGCGGAATAAGTATTACATCTAGCGAAGATATAACCGATGGGCGTAGCTTCGGTGAAGTATTAGACGCAATTATAAGCGACAATGTAGACGCAGAAGTACAGGTAAAATTTGGAACTAACGAACAATCAAGCCGACAAAACGCACCTATTTTTATTCGTATTAATGAGACAATCGAGTGGGTTGAGCCAGAAGAAGAAGAAACGATAAACATTAACGGTGTAGCCCATAAAGTAGATAAAAATGGTAATGTGAACATTAATTTTTCATCTCCACAAGACGCAACACCAATTATCGAAGCTCCTAGCGATATAATGCGTCAAGAAATGGAAATACAATTGGAGGGATTGCGAAAAGAAAGCGAGCTAAAAGAACAACGCTATCAATCTGATTTACATAACAAATTAGCAGAACAAACGCTAAAATTTAAAGAAATGATGCTTTCCGAGCGCGAAAGTAGAATAGCAGAGCGAGAGCAAGATCTAACGATTAAAGAAAGTATAGTAGCAGAAAAAGAAGCAGAAATGACCGATCAGTTAAAAGGTTATGTCAAGCTCATCCCCTCTACACTAGGAGGTGTTATCAATGAATGGATAAAAACAAATCCGTTTGGAAAAAAAACACCATTAGGAACAGTAGAAAAAGAAAAATCAAAACAAAAGCCAAAACCTAGAAATCCCGTTCAGTTTTCTATCGATGAGCCAGAAGAAAATGAACTAACAGAGGATAACGAGCTATTGGATATAGCGGTGTACGATCATCAAGAAGTAGACCAAGCTCCAGAAGTCGAAAACAGTCAAATAGAAAACAATACAAATGATAATCTGCCTACTGATGATGATGACCAAACACAAAACACAACAGACCATGAAGGACTTTAATATATCGCTTACCGTACCTGCCGAAAACAAAGAACAACTACAGGAAAAATTACAAGCGTTTCAAGATCTTCAAGATCATTTAGAACATGAGGACTTTATAACTTCTACTTCTATTATAGTCGAGCATCCCGATATTGTTGATTTTATAAAAGAAGTAATACCAGAAGAGGGGGAAGAATTGAGCATGACAGACTACATTAAAATAGCTAAAAAAGCCTTTGAACGTTTCTCATAATACCTTTTTATAACCCCCTTACTCTATATATCATGAATCCATTAATCATTGCAGAAGCTCTAAAAGGTACAACCGCTATGTTTGGTAATCTATTATCAAACAGAAAAGTACAAATAGTACTGCTCATTGTTATTCTGTATTTCGTTTTTAGAAGAAAAATTAAAAAAATGATCTACAACTACAGACAGCGAAAATTTAACCAAAACGAAGCTAGAGACGTTAACCAATTAGCGCAACAATATAGGTCGGCAGCTAATCCCTCTGGTATATCGTGGATGATTAATGCCGACGGAACGGACGAAAAGGAAATTGAGCGTTTAGGCTACCAAACCAAAGGGCAATTACAGCCCATTGCAGACGCATACCGCTTAAAGTTTGAAGAATCGCTAACCGATAGATTACGAAAAGAATTAAGCCCTAAAGAATTTCAGGACTGGAAAAATATTATTGACTAAGATTATGAATATCAAATTTACCCCTAATCGAACTGCTAAAATACTCCTTGTCATTGTGCTATTCATCATCATTGCTATTGCTTACAAAAAAAGAAAAAAGCTTAAAAAAACTGCTATGAATACCATTAACTATATCAAGCAAAAAACATGGGATATCTATTCTAATCGTAGAATAGATACCCTACACCCCGATATAAGAGCTAAAACAAAAGAGTTTATTATAAGAGCAGAAAAAGAACTAGGCATTAAATTACGTGTTACCTCTGCCCTTAGAACATGGCAAGAACAAAACCGATTATACAAAAAAGGAAGATCCGCTCCTGGTAAAAGAGTAACCAATGCAAAAGCAGGGGAAAGCTATCATAATTACGGTCTTGCGTTCGATGTCGTAGAAATCAAAAACGGGAAAGCGTTATGGAATAATCCCAATTGGCAAAAAATAGGCAACTTAGGAAAATCATTAGGCTTTGAGTGGGGTGGCGACTGGAAACAAGTTAAAGATAAACAAGATAAAGACAAACCACACTTTCAAAAACGATTTGGTAAACACCATACCACACTAGCGAAATTATACAAATCAGGACAACGTAAAGGAAATTATATATTGTTGTCATAGAAACTATAAATGTTCTTTCCATTTCCTACTTTATCGTCTACACTCCTTCTCTAAATCCTAAATTACGGAAAACCACATTTTTTAACTAAAAATTACGGTAAAACCATAGTAAAAATACTTATTACCAATACATGTAATCTTTTGATTATTAACGAATTAAAGATATAAAAGGTTGATTTTTATAACGGACAATTAAATATCTGACGTTTTCAGTAAAAAAAAATGTTAAAAAAAGGTAAATTTTTACCCTTTTTAAGGGAAAAAAAGGTGTAAAACCACATTTAAAATACTGTTTATCTAAAACATAGGATTAGTATTTCTGAATAGTTAGGGGAAATCAGCATTTTTAACAAAAAAAAAACATCGTATAAACCTCTAATTACCAATGGCATAATATTGTTTTACTCACACAAAATTAGCGATTTACGGGGAAACCGTATTTAAATACACTTTCTTCTTTAGTATATTTGACTGTTTTCTAACAACATATAGAGAATCAAATATTTAGTTGTATTTTAGAAACACTAATTCATAAAATACAACTCCAAATGAAAACCCTAATTACTTTAGTAAGCATGTTACTTATGATCGTTTTGATAAGTAGCTGTGAGAAACAAACAATAGATAATGAAACAGGAATCGAAGAGGTGCAAAAACCTCAAAAACTTATTGATAAAGACGAAATCGAACCAGGATCGAGAGGGTGAAAATTTAAAAAGTATATTCTGCTATACTTCGATAGCTATATTACCTTTTATTTTATATAGCTATCGTTTTTTTCCGAAGGTAGAAGTTGTTTCAATATTAGGCTATGAATGGGATTTTAATGGTTTTACATCATCCTATTCATTTCTATTTGCTTTTTTATCTAAAGTATCACCAATTATATTCATTTCTATTTTTTTCTTAAACCCTAAGCCAATAACTATTCTCAAAAAAAAGTTGACGATTAAACAATTTTTATTCCCTACTCTTTTAATATATTGCTATCAACTTACATTTATTCTTCTTCCTGTAGATAAAATTGATGAAGGTTTTTACACAGAATTAGTAGGCTGGAGTACAGCATTAATAATGTCTTCAATAGTTATTTTTTCTAACGAATTTTTGATTTTAGTATCAAGAATATCTTATCTGATTTACCTTAAAGTAATACGTAATTCTTACCACCTAAAGTTAAAAATACGAGACTTAATTTCATTTATTGTAAGTACAAGAAATAATGATTTCCATACATTGGATAAGAAATCCTTTGATAAAGATATGTGGGAAGTTCTCAAAAAGACAAGTAAATAAGGCGATGATGGGGAAAGAAGAAATTAAAATAGTAAAAGAATTAGAAAAGAAAGGATTTATAACAAGTAGGGATAGCCTTAATCAATTGATGATTTTGGCTATTAAGGAAAATGAAAAAAAAATAGGAGAAATAAAAAAAAAATCTATTGAGGCTTTTAGAAACCAAAAAATAATGACAAAACATCAATTTTTAGAACGATTAACTATAAAGTTAAAAAGTTACTAAGTTCTATTCTTTAGTTTCTGACCTTTTCTCTATTAAAATACTTTGCATTTCAAGCTCAATAATCTTCCATGCTTCTGATTTAATAATAGATTTTATCAAAGGATTTTTTAACATACTCTCTTTTCTAGAATTAAAATATAATGCAACTTCATCTTCTGTAATTCCTTCAAATTTTTCAGTAATCACTTTTATAACTTCATTATTATTTACTAGACTATTATCATCTTTAAAACCATAAGATATATCATAGTTTTTAAGGATATTTCCAAATAACTTCTTTTTATGTTCGGGAATATTACTCCCAGACTCGTAGTTCACAATTGTTTTTCTAGTCACACATAATAAATCAGCAAAATCTTGCTGTGTCATACTTCTTTTCTTTCTCTCTTCTTTGATATTCAAAACACTATAAATCAGTTAAAAATTTAATAATAAATACATGATGAGTAAATAAAGAGAAATATTTCTCTTTATTTATATTGTTTTTGATAAAAATTACCCTTATTTTTACCTAAAGTAAAATACAAAATACAAATATATGAAAACAGTATCAACAATTGATGATTTACGTACTATTGAGCTTATAGGCTATTGGTATATCATAGAACTATAATTTTTTTGAGATATGGCATCAGATAATAACAATCCTATAAGTAGTGTATTATCTACATTATTAAAAGAATCATTATCTACATCGCAGCTACGCGCAATAGCTAAAAAATATGATGTGCATTATAATACTATTATTAATATAAGAGATCGAAAAAAAAAATCCCCAGATAAAACTATTCTAAAGGAGATGATAGAAACAGCGATAAATACGCAAAAAGATCAAATCAAAAAGGGAAAGAATCTTTTGATGCTATTACAAAAAGAGTTTACTAAATTAATACAACACCCCTAAAATAAAATAGATATGAAAACAAGTACCACCCAAGAAAAAGAAAGAAGAGTACGTCTTTTTGAAGAACGTGTATTCGCTATATTACACATTAAGCAATGGGAGTTTAATTGCTGTGTAGAAAGCTATAGAGGCTACGCCTTATTATTACGACTATGGATACAAGAATCTAATCGGCAGGGATTAAACTCTGGTGAGATTGCATCCATAATCCGTAAATCTCCTTTAAATATAGATGATATTAGACAGTATAAACCATTATCCCTAAAAAAGGTGATCCCTAAAAATAGTAGAGTGAGTGTAAATTAAGTTGAGTTAGTTTGTGCAAAGATGTCGGGTACGATAGCAATGTAATACATGATGTGTTATAGTAAAAAGGTATACATAGAGTTTATTTTCTATTTTGACAATCTTCCTTTTTTCTATCAGTATACCAATATGCTACGTATCAGATGTCTTTGCTAACTAGCAAACAAACTAAATACCTCGCTCTAAACATAAAAATATAGATAAATGATAGACCATATAGTATTATTTCTAATAGGTTTTGGAATAGGCTGTCTAATAACTAAAAAAAGTAATTAATAAAATATAGGTCAGGGGCAATACTATAGTAATGATAGGTTATAGCTTGGGGACATATAATGTATACTATATACCAATCAATTGCCCCTGTATTTTTTAAAAATTCTAGTAGTCCCCCAATGAGGAAAGCAAGAGTAATTTTTGTACACATTACCCCCACTGTAGTCCTCTGTGTACATAAATGCTCTTGTATCCTTTTTTAGATCAATAATAACATATATAAAAAAACAATAATGCTAGTAGAAGACAACTTAGAAGAAGTACCAAAAGAAATCGTATTCGGTATCCTAGAACTACTAAACATCAATACATCAGATTTTGAAAATAAACTATTAGAGGATGACCCCCGTTACATAAAAATATATGCATGGATCTATGCTAGGTATCATGAGCATAAAGACACTTAAAAACATTAAAAAAGATCAAAAAGATAGGTGTAGGAATAATCGTAATAAAAAAAGGGGTTTTTTCCCCTGATCAACCCCTTGTATACCCCTATATATAAGGGTACATTTGGGTAACAGTATTTAAAAAAAACTACAAACCAACAACCATAAAAAAGCAGTACTAATTCTACGGTTTTTACGCAGCAACTAATCCATAGGTATAGGGTATATGTACTCTCTGATGATCCCAAAAACCTTTACGGATTTAGTTAACTAAGACCTAAACATAATCGTAAGTCAGTAACTAAAAAAAAACATAAAGGATGATACAAGAAATTAATGTTTACATCGGTGGTACACCGCTATTGGGGTACACCGCTTTTAATGGATCAATTACACAGCAGATAGGTAAGCATCATTTGTTTAGCATATCGTTTTCTTCATTTTTGGATAAGGATTTACAATCTGTACCCTTCCAAGATCATGAGAAATACCAGAATCAGGAGATTTCTATCTTCTCATCAGATGGCGCATTACAATTTACAGGGATTATTCTTAGTGTACAGCATACTAAGAACGATGATGGCAATCATGGAGGGATGCTCTTTAGAGGAGCCAGCCCCACTATAGGATTACAAAAATCAACACAGTGCCAGAGCTTTGATACAGGTACTACATTAAAGAATATGAGTACTCATATCCTACGAGACTACTCCACACTACCCACTTACTACGGCTCAGAAACCGATAAACAACTAGGCTATACCGTACAGTATAATGAGTCCGACTGGGATTTTATTACCCGTATGAGCAAGCGATATGGCATATTTACCTACTATGATGGTGAGCAATTAAATATTGGTAGAAATCCCACTAAGGTAGTAGAATGGTCTGGCACATTCGGGCAAGATATCAAAGAGTTTACCATCAATGACGATCTAGAGGAGCAGCTAGCCACATTACACTACCACGATCATATCACACAGCAGCCCCATACTGCTACTACTATACAATCCAATAGTAGTACCCCAGATCTATTAGCACCTACCGCCAATAGATCCGAAGCAGCATTTAGTAAACAGAGTACATACTATTATACACATCTACAGGATGATTATTTTGCACAGCAACACCTAGATTACCTAACCAAAGTACATGCAGAGAGCCAAAAAGCCCGTATGATTACTGCTATCGGTAGGACTACGATACTGGGTTTAAAACCCTGCGACCACCTACAGGTAACAGGGCATCACTATAGTAATAGTGCTACCTCAGAGCATCCCTATGGTACTTATGAGCTGACTAAAGTAACCCACCATTTTAATAACACGGGCTATTACCATAATGAGATTGAGGGAATTGTAACAGGAGTAGAACACCCCCCTTATAGTAATATTAATGCTGTACCTAAGACAGAAGCCATGTCTGCTATAGTAATGGATAATAGAGATACAGAGGGATTAAACCGAGTAAAACTACAATTCCCTTGGCAGCAACAAGCCAATACGACTACTGATTGGGTACGCTGTGCCAATACCCACGCAGGGGCAGCACATGGCAGTTATATGGTAGCGGAGATCGGAGACGAGGTATTTTGTAATTTTTTAGGCGATAATCCAGAACGTCCATTGGTTATAGGATCTGCATATAATAAAACCGCCAAAAGCGAATTCTATACCCCAGATAATACGATCAAAGCGATACAAACCAAAAGTGGTAATACTATCATTTCTGATGATGAAACTGGTAGTATCACCGTACAGAACCAGAGTGGTAGTACTATTACCTTAGAACCCAATGGTAATATTAAGATCAGTGCTCCAGAGACACTAACCTTAGAGGCTAAGAATATACTACTACAAGCCATAGAGAATATACAAATCATATCCCAGCAAGACACCAGTATCACCACACAGGGCAATATCACTACCAATAGCACAGGTACACTATCGCTACACTCGCAGGGTAATGCCAGTATGAATAGCGATGCTAATATGAACCTACACGCACAATCGGACACCATTATAGAGGGGCAAAATATCCGTAGCCAAGCCCTATCCAATGCCGATATGATAGGCAGTCAAACGACCATAAAAGGAACTACAATAGCTACTGTACAAGGAGCTAGCGGTAAACAAGAAATTAGATAAACTATGTCTGCAAAACCAGTAGCCACGCTAGGTAGTACACATCAATGTCCAATGTATACAGGTACAGTACCCCATGTAGGTGGTACAATTACAACAGGAGATCCTACCGTATTAATGAATGGTAAGCCCGTAGCGGTATTAGGAAGCTTATGCACCTGTGTAGGAGCTACCAATACTGTTGTACAAGGGCAAGCCTTTGTTTTTATCAATGGTAAGCCCGTAGCCTGTGTAGGAGATATGACCGCACATGGCGGAACGATTACCAGTGGAGAAGCCAATATCACCTATACCGCCTTTGCGGATATAGCTCCTATAACCATGCCTATACATAATATCCCATTCCCTGAGATTACCTTGGTTAATCGAATACTAGGCAATACCAGAGTAGCGCAACAACATCAAGACGCACTACGAGAAGACCCAGAAGAAGTACCCAAAGTAGTACACCCTCGATGGATCAAAGACGAAACGATATTACGGAACTCCCACCAGATACGGCAACTTACCCTAGTCGCAGAGGTATCTAATATCCCCGACGGAAATACCGCCACACTTACCTTTAGCGTACCAGAGGTATTTAATCGACCAGAAGAAACCGTAACCCTATCAGGAGAGGTACACAATAAACAGATAGAAGTTATTTGGGAAATCGAAGACCTACAAACCACCACATAGTATGAGAAATCCAACCACATTACAAGAATACCAAACCCCTGCCATAGACGAAGTTTTGATGACTCTTCGATTTAAAGTGAATTGCGGTGGCGCACCAGAGGTAGAGAGTCCACCACTAGATATTCTCGCATCGGGGATTCGGTTACATTTCTTTAGATATGCTTTTTTTAGAAAACAACCAGAGCAAGGGAAAGCCCCCTTTATTATCTATGCCCCCGATAAACAAGCGGATCATGATTGCGAGATGAGCTATAAAGAGCCTTACGTTTTTGAGCAAATCAACCTAGATACTGCCGTACTCGATACACCACTAACTCCGCCAGATAATGCCCCGACACCGCAGCACTATACCTATCAGCGTACTACCTTAACCAAGGGATATGTCTATATCTTTGATGAAGAGAATCCCCTTTTTCATAAAGAATACCAAGTTAATGACCACGGACAGATGCATAACATTACTTGGGATTGCAGTACCAATACCAATCAGGATGGTACATATAAGGATATAAGAAAACCCAATAGAAAAGATAGAGAACGAGTAAGCGCCTATCATCTAGTACCTAAAAAAGGTACGAGATTACGAGTATGTTTTAGCCCCGTACAATGGTCAGTAGCCTATCATCAAAAAGTGCAAAACGATCCACAGCTAAAAGCCCAAAAAACGCAATTGATCGTATGTGAGGGAGTTCCTAAAGAAGGAGAGAGCTGCCAAGAAGGGGTTACTGGGTGCAAAGATGTATTAGCACACTTTACCAGCGATCAGCATACCGAAGCACTGTGGTTACAATACAAGCTACGAGATATTACAGAAGATGAAACCCAGCAACAAGATGACACCTACGAGGATATGTTTATCACCCTACACGATCCCCTACGATGTGCCGACACCATTTGTGCTGATATTGATAGGGAGATTACAAGACTTAGAGCTGTAGTACTATCTACACAGACAGGTAAGCCCGATTTAGATATTTATAGACAGCTCTTAGCAAACGAAAAAATAACACCAGATCCAGATCCAGAAAAAGCAACACAAATACGATACTTACATAATCTAGCAGCAACCACCTATAAGTTTGTATATAGTAATATCGATAGAGAGGAGGAGTATAGTGCTTTTAGAAGTTCTTTTATTCCTGTTACATCAGGGATTACCCCTATTATCCCTGTAAAAATATCCGATAAGCCTATTACGTTCGAGGCAGGGGTGAGCAAACAGAAATTAGAAAAACTATTAGCCGTTAAAGAACGTAGCGCAATCCGTACTCTTATCAATCAGTATAGAGATGATCTAGGGCATTTTATGGAGTCTGAGTACTACCATAATGTATATGATGACTATCTAGAAGCGGTAACTGATTATATAGAAGATGGTAAGGAGTATGCTATTAATCATTTATTGATACTCTCTCAATATCCTAATTATTATGATAAAGACCTAGACCTAGATAGCCTATACCGACCAAAGAAAGATCCTTGGGTACAAAAGATACATAGCACTCTAGATCCTAATCATACAGAGCATTTTACAAATCTAAATATGATCCTATCCAAGCCCTTGGATTTGGTAGATATGCTATTAGGCAGTTATAGTAAGAAAACGGTAAGTGTAGGTAAAAAAATAAGTGATGCCTATAGCCGTATCACAGGGCAAGAAAACTATGCGTTTATACTAGAAAAGGTTTTTTATTTTAAAAATAAACAGACAGGCAAAAAATATGTATACGCCAGAAAAGATAAGTTAATGACCTATCTAAAGGAAAGTAATAAAGAGTTTTCCAAAACAAATAATAGCTTATTAGCATATAACAAAAATCTACATATAGAGATTAAAGGGAAGACTGCACAGCAAATCTATAGTATGATTGATAACGAGGAGATTGGTGTTAATCTACAGGATGTTCCGAGAAAGCACGCTGATGCGATCAAAAATATCATCCAAAGCCCCGATTTTGCAAGTTTTGTAGTACTCCTAGAGATCATTGCACTAAGTAAAGCAATTCAAACCTATACAGAGGATAAGACCGAATTAAATTTTGGGCTAACTGTTGGCGCAAGTATTAAATTAGGGGCAGCATTTATGAAATTTAAAGAATCTATATATATCAGGCAAGGGATTACTGAAAGAATGTCTTTTGAAACATTGAAAAAATTTAATACCAAAATAAAACTATGGGGTATTGCAGGATCTGCGGTTACTGTCTTAACGACTGCTAGGGATACTTATCAAAGTATTGCATTTCGGGATTATGATGCAGCAGCAGCGTATGGAGCTGCTACAGTAATGGCATCGGTGTTTTTATATTCCGATATTGTTGCTTTTACCACAGGATCAGTAGTATTAGGGTTTTATCCTGCTGCAATATTAGGCGGGGTAATGATTGCTACTTATGGAGTAGCGATGTACTTATCAGATTCTGAGATCGAAGCTTTTTTTAAAAACTGCCCGATTAGCGAGTATGGCGTATTACCCAATACCGCAGAAACTCCCTATCACTATATCCATCGGTTATATGATAATAAAGCCTATACAATTAGTACACCTATGGTTAAGGATTTATTAAAAACAGATTATACAGAGTATACCAATTTTCAAAAAGCATATCTGCGGTTAATGGATCTGATTGTACCAGGAGTGATTAAAATAACTCCTAAAATGACTTATAACAAGACTAATAATAGTATTATGGAAGGCTATACCAATTGGTTTAGTGCAGTGATACAGTTTGTACAATACTTCGAGGATTTTGACCAATTAGATCTACAGGTATGGTTCTATCCTAATGGAATTGGTAAACAAAAATTAAAAGCACACCCTTATAGAGTACAAATTACATTTATGGGGCATCAGGTGGTTAATGATCGCAATTACCCGACACGTTGTAAAATTAGTTTTGGGCTACCCGATACCTACCGTTATCAGCAATGGCAATATGGCGAAATTTTAGTACTTTGCAGATTAAATACTCGGCAGAATGAGTATATTCCATTAGAGGACGGATGCACCCCTCGGTATCTATGTGCCAATGCACTAACCTATCATAAAATACAACAAGGGATGGTAACAGGGATGGGGTCTTCTTTAGGTGTGATGGAGGTAAGATCACTGCATCTAGGCGATACTAAGGTAAATGTAGTATCAGAAAACAGAATTATGGATTTAACAACACGATAATGGCTAACTATTTAGAACATAGAATTTTTGAAAAACCTAGATATACACATAGTTATGAGGTACAACCACATAAGGGGGCTACAATTGCACATTTAGACGATGAAAAATTAATATGTGATCGCTCATACGCATTAAAAGCTAACTGGGAATTTGGTTTAATGCTTTTAGCTATTGGAGTTAGCTTTTTTATATTTACTGAAGGGAATTCTAGTGTCCTTTCATTTATTTTTGTTTTGGTAGGTTTACTAGGACTATTAATGGTTATTTATGGTCTTTTTAGAGATAAGAAAAAAGAACGTATTATTTTAGATCGGTTAAACGGCACTATTACGTATCCTATTGGTTGGTTTCAAAAGCCTATAAGTGGTCGTTTTAGCAGATTAGATGTTGTCATCGGTACTTCTGGAGCTACAGATGGGTATGCCCATAGAGAGTACCTAAATGTTATCAATACGTGGCAACCTACGATATTTGGTAATGTAAAAACACTATCCTATGATAATCCACCAATCAAAGCATGGAGTTTTTTTGTATGGTATATGGATAAAAACAGACCGTTGCCTAATGGTACAGCATTTGATCCCTACCGAGAAAAAGACCGAAAACGACGAGAAGCAGAGGGTAATCCACCACCCCTATATCCTAGTAATATAGATACCCCCTATGATATGAAGTAAGCAGTAAAAACAATACTAAAAATAACCAGAACATATTGGTAAGATCAATTTTATAAAGTGATCGTTACTTAGCTTTATATGCAATACTAAAAGCATATTAAGTTGATATACCCTAATTTATCTAAAAACACCTTGTAATACGTCTTAAACAGTCGTATTGGAGAATGGTAGTTTTTTTTAGATCTCTACTATTAACTATTTTTTATAAACAATTCAATAATAAATAATTATGGCATTTCGATTTTTTTCGTCAAAAAATATAGACGATCTTACAACAGAACTATCTAATAAACAATCAGTAATCATAGTTTTAGAAACTATAGAGAAATTAAAATGGTACGTTGATTCTTTTCATTATGAAAAATCTATTATTATCGCCTTTACTAGATTCTCTTGGCGATCATGGAGAGAAGAAATAATTATTACTATCAATAATGGTACTATTAATATAGAAAGTAAATGCGTTGAAAGTCAATTAACTGATTTTGGAAAAAACAAAAAGAATGTTTCTCAATTTATTTCGACATTTAACACTATCAAAGAGAAGCTGTCTATATCTGATATAGAACATAAAATAACGGAGTTAGAGAATAATTTAAAATCTGCAATTGAAATAGATTAAAATAGTAGCTATAACTCTTTATTATGAGTTATAGCTACTGTCCATTTAGGTAAAATTTAAACTTTGACATAGTTTATTGAACACTGCTAACTTTAGAAATCGAGAACATTATTCAAGGCTTTGTCTGTTTTACTATGGTCAAAATGACTTTGATACCCTATAGTTGTGCTTATATCAGAGTGCCTATACAACTTTTGTAACATCTGTACTGGTATTTTATCTCCAGCAATATTTCCAAAACTGTGACGGGAGATATGAAATGTTATTTTTTTGTCAATCATAGCTAATTCTGCAATATCTTTTAATAATTCATTTATTTTTTGATTAGCATAACTAATCCCGTTTAAGACTTCTTTTTTATTTTTAAAAGAATATGATTTTAAGTAAGGAAAAATTAAATTAGTTTGATCCTTAGCAGTTTGGTAAAGTTTCAATATTTCAATTGCTTTTTCAGGAAGTTCTAAAGAATCACCCTTGTCATTTTTACGCATTGTATAATACAAACGGTTTTTTTTGATGTTTCCCCAGTTCATCGTTAATGTATCACTGATACGTATACCTGCCAGATAAAAAGAAAATAAAAATGCATTACGAGCATCCCATATAGGTGTATTAGGTTCTAGCTTTAACGTTTCTATTTTTTTTATCTCGTAAGCGTCTAGCCCTATTTTTAGACCATTAGGACGTTTGATGATTATTTTACCACGTCCAAAAGGATAGTTTTTGTGTTCTGCTTCGCCATGTCGAATAGCTCTATTATATAATGTTCTTAATAAAGATAATCGATTGGCAGTTGTATTGTCACTACAGCCTTTTGATTTTAAATACAGTATATATTTATTTAATAAGGGCACATCTATTTGGTCAAAAAATAAATCTTGACCATTTAGAAAATTTTTAAACGTTTCAAATTTCGTTATATATGTTGTTCTAGTACTGTAATTTTCTAATTTATTTAGTTCATCAAAATACTCTTGTGCAACTTTAAAAAGAGTTACAGAATCACTCCTATTGTTTTTAATCCTATCCGCAAGCTGGTTTAAGTTTAGATCTATATTCTTTGCTTCTGCTTCAAGAATTAAGTTATTTGCTAATGCAAGCTTGTTTATTGTAAGATTATTAATCCTTGCACTATGTATATGCGAGGTTTTTACTTTATTACGTTTTATATCCCAATCTTTTTCGTTGATGTAGTCTAAAAAAATATATTTAGGCTTTCTATTTTTTATTAAACGTAATGCTATTGGAAATTCACCATTTGCTTTTTTTTTACTTTTATATAATAGAATTTTTGTAGAAACCATAACCTATTTAGTATTTGTTTTTATCAAATATAACAAATTAAAGATTAAACATAGGTTAAACAAATACTTAGTTCTAATGGTTTCTAAAATTTTTTAATGTTTATCAAAAACCTTTTAATGTATTGTTATTAAAAGATTTATTGTTATTTGATAATATTAAAGAGCATTAGAAAACACAAATATAAGACCTGTGAGGTCTAATTTTTTATTATTATATACTTTAACACGTAAGGGAAAATAAGATTACTTATCTCCAGTTTTGAAATACTTCTTTTCTAGCTCTTCCTGAAATTCTTCCATTACAGGTTTTACCGTACTTTCAGGAAGATCTGCGATACGAATATACATTAGACCATCAACCGCATTATTAAATAAAGGATCTACATTAAATGCTACTACTTTAGCATTTTGCTTAATGTATTTTTTTATTAAAACAGGAATACGAAGGCTCCCAGGCTCTACCTCATCAATAATTTTATCGAATTTATTAAGATCACTTTTACTCTCATCAAAAACAAAATCTTTATCCGCATCTTTTAGCTTTACCTTAAACTCTTTTTTTGGTCTTACATACTGTGCTACATAAGGGTCGTAATAATGAGATTTCATAAATTCTATCATTAGAGATTTAGAAAAATTGCTGAATTTATTACTAATACTAACTCCTCCAATTAAGTATTTATGGTCTGGAAAACGAAGTGTGCAATGTACAATCCCTTTCCATAATAAAAATAATGGCATAGGGCGTTGCTGATATTCTTTAATGATAAAAGCTCTACCCATCTCAATAGACTCATTCATCATTTTATATAATTCTGGTTCAAATCTAAATAAATCCTGAAGGTAAAACCCATCAATACCACGATTAGCATAGATTTCTGATCCCATTCCCATACGATAAGCTCCAACCATTTTTTTAGCGCCATTATCCCATAAAAACATATGATGATAATATTCATCAAAAGGATCTAAATCCAAAGAATTATTCGTTCCTTCTCCAATTTCTCTAAAAGTAATTTCTCGTAACCTACCTATTTCATGAACCACATTAGGAATGTGATTTTTCTTTGCTAGAAAAACCTCATAGTTTTTACTAACTAATAGTCTCTTATCATTATCTCTACAATATTGTAATTCTGATTCTATTACATTAATACTTCCTTCGAGGGCTATTTCTTTAGGTGATTTTGGTAATTTTAAATTTTGAGGAATGGATTCTCGTAATGTTTTCTTTTCAAAAGGTTTAGCTAACATATACGTTTTCTTCCGCAAGAAATTTGTGAAATCTTTAAGATCAGAATACTCTTCTTGATCTTTTACAGAAATCGGATTTCCTATTCGCACCTTAATGACTCTTTTTTCTTGAGAAAAAAGTTCACTAGGTAATTTTGCTGTTCGTAGTAGATGACTTATACTAGCCATACGATAAAAGAGTCGACTGTTACGGGCATGAAAGTATATAGGTATAACAGGAACTTTAGCCTTTTGTACCAATCGCATAACACTAGGTTCCCACTTTCTGTCTACATGGCTTTTTCCTTCTTTTACCGTAGAAACTTCTCCTGCCGGAAAAATACCCAATGGTTTGTTTTCTCGAAGATGCATGATAGCTTCTTTAATCCCTTTATGACTAGATTTTGCTTCTTTCCTATCTTCAAAAGGATTAACGGGCATGATATAAGGTTGCAAAGGAACAAACCGGTAGAGTAAAAAATTAGCAATAATCCTATAATCAGAACGATGTTCTAACATTAACTTAAGCAATAATCCTCCATCAAGTCCTCCCAAAGGATGATTCGATAATGTGATAAACCCCCCTTCTTTTGGCAATCTTTTCAAGTCTTCTTCAGGAATTTCAAAGGTAACTCCATATAAATCTAGAGTTTTATTGATATACTCCAACCCTTCAAGATGACTAAGTTTATCATATTGTCGATTTATTTTTGATATCCTAGTAATTTTTAGAATTAACCAACCAATAAAAACACCGATAAAACCTAGTTTATCTAGTTTTAGTCCTTTGGCTATTTCTTTTGCTTCAATTATGGGCATTAATTAGTATTTATGCTAGCTTACAAATATAGCAAAATCATTGAATTGGGTTACTTTTTATCGAGAAACCATTTGATAAGTCTCTCTTGTAATTTGTTTTAACAAAATATCCTTATTTGTTTCCAATGATTTAATAGCCTCATTTGTAAAATGTCTAATTGTAAACAGTGATACGCCTGTATTATAGGTAACTTTAAACTTTATTTTAAGTTTAGCTAAAAGCTCATCCAAATGATTAAATTTATCATCTAGACATAGTGAAAAACTAATCGCAGAATTTTGGATAAGATCTACTTTTATTTGATATTGATGTAACAGACTAAAGATTTCACTAACCATATCTTCGACAATAAACGAAAAGTCTAAAGAAGATAATGATACTAAAATCTGATTCTTTTTTACAATATAACACGGTAGATGAGGGTCTAATGGTTGCCCTTTTTTTACAGAAGTACCTTCATTCATTGGTTTAAGGAATGATTTAACATATAATGGTATTTCTTTACGTTGTAATGGCTGAATAGTTTTAGGATGAATTACAGATGCACCATAAAATGCAAGTTCTATTGCTTCTTCATAAGAAATATGAGATAATAATTCAGTTTTATCAAAAACACGAGGGTCTGCATTAAGAACTCCAGGAACATCTTTCCAAATACTCACACTATCAGCATTTAGGCAGTATGCAAAAATCCCAGCTGTATAGTCACTTCCTTCTCTACCTAAAGTAGTTGTAAAATTATTGTCGTCAGATCCGATAAAACCTTGCGTGATACTAAGTCCGTTTTTTATATCTTTTTCTTGTATCTTTTTTTGGGTAGTCTCCCAGTTTACCTGAGCATCTCTATAGGTATTATCTGTTTTAATAAAATTTCGAGCGTCTAACCACTCATTTTTAAGTCCTTCGTGATTTAGGTATTCGCTAATAATAGTGGTTGAAATTAATTCTCCAAAACTTACTATTTGATCATAGATGTAGTCATACTGAGTAGATTTATTTCTCTTTAATGTTGTTTGCATATCCTTAAATAGTTTTTTAACTCTTTTAAAAACAGAATGTTTCTTGTCTTCAAAAAGGGTTTCCAAAATTTCTTTATGATAATGCTCCAAATCTTGGATTAATGGTTTGAATTCAGCACCTTCCTTAAGATATAGCGCTACTAAGTCTTCTAAAGCATTAGTTGTTTTTCCCATTGCAGAAACAACAACAACAAGATTAGAGTACCCCGTTTCTTTAAGTACATTAAGTACGTTTTTTACTCCATTGGCATCTTTTACAGATGCCCCTCCAAATTTAAAAACTCTCATTAATTAGGTTTTAAGATTATGATTTAAATTATTAAGATATAGTATACCATTTACAGTAAATTAGTAATATAAATGGGTATTATAATTTTGATACAAATTTATTAACTCCTTCTTTATCCATTTGAACCAAATGCCAGTTTTTTAAAAGCTTGGCGCCAGTTTTTTCATAAAAATCAATTGCATGTGTATTCCAATCCAAAACTACCCACTCTACTCTTCGTACTCCTTTTGATTGGGCATATTTTAATACTTCTGCATATAATGCACTACCTAAACCTGTTCCTCTCATAGATTCTTTAACGATAAGATCTTCTAGATGTATAGAACGACCTTTCCATGTAGAAAATCGATAGTATACTAATGCAATCCCTACAATTTCATCGGCTACTTCTGCAATAAAACAATGAAATAACGGATTATCCCTAAATCCCTCATTAACAAGTTCTTCTACAGTTATTTCAACCGCATCAGGTTCTTTTTCAAAAATTGCCAATTCTCGAATTAAACCCAATACATCTACCATATCTTGTTCTTTGGCAGTTCTAATCACATAGTCCATAAATATAAAATTTTGTCAAAACTATAAAATTAGTGTTTAATAACAAGTCAATTTTTTATTGCTATACTGTTATGATATTTGTTTTTGGCATTCTTAAACGAAGATTGATAATTTAAATCTACTAAAACGTTATAGTTGCCTAAAAAATAATACTTTTGCACCAAATATAACTCACTTTTAAATGACAAGAAAAAATCAAACCTTAGGAGAATTTATTATAGAGAATCAAAAAGATTTTCCTTATGCAAGTGGAGAGCTTTCTCGTTTGATTAACTCAATTCGATTGGCTGCAAAAATGGTGAATCATGAGGTGAATAAAGCAGGATTAGTCGATATTACTGGGGCTATAGGTGAAACTAATGTCCAAGGAGAAGATCAGCAAAAACTTGATGTTTTGGCTAATGAAACTTTTATAAATACGCTTACCAATAGAGAAATTGTATGTGGTATTGCTTCTGAAGAAAATGATGAGTTTATTACTATAAAAGGACAAAAGAATGATCATCGTAATAATTATGTAGTTCTTATGGATCCTTTAGATGGTAGTTCTAATATAGATGTTAATGTTTCTGTAGGAACAATTTTTTCTATCTACCGAAGAATAACGCCAACAGGAACACCTGTAACTTTAGAAGATTTTTTACAACCAGGTAATCTACAAGTAGCTGCAGGATATATTATTTATGGAACTTCTACAATGCTTGTGTATACGACAGGGCATGGTGTGAATGGTTTTACATTAAATCCTGCACTAGGAACCTATTATTTATCACATCCTAATATGAAATTTCCTGAAGATGGCAATATATACTCTGTCAATGAAGGGAATTATATTCATTTTCCACAAGGGATTAAGGATTATATAAAATACTGTCAGGAAGAAAAAGAAGATCGCCCATATACCTCTAGGTATATTGGTTCTTTAGTTAGTGATATCCATCGTAATATGATAAAAGGTGGAGTTTATATGTACCCAAGTACTTCAAAATCGCCTAACGGAAAACTTCGATTACTATATGAATGTAATCCTATGGCTTTTATTACAGAGCAAGCAGGAGGTGAAGCAAGTGATGGATATAGACGGATATTGGATATAAAACCAACAGAACTGCATGAACGTACTCCTTTTATTTGTGGCAGTAAAAACATGGTTAAAAAAGTAGAGTCGTTTATGAAATAATATCAAGTGAGTTTTAAAACATGGTATGTATAAATGAAACCTATTTTTATTACTAGGATTAAATAACCTAACATCTCTATTGATTATGTTTTTTTGGTTATTCAGGTATTACTAACTAGTTTTAGGATTTCCTACCTATAAGGTTTTAAAAATTAAAAAGAATAAAATAAATCTGTGAAAACACAAGCTTTGGCACGCTAAAATTAACATTATCTATAATTACAAGTGATTCTTTAACCTTTTTGTGTTAATTTTACGTGAGTTCAAAAGTAAGAATCTAAATAAACTAATAGAAATGGCTAAAGAAAACAAAGCTGTTGAAGAAACAATTTCTAATGATCCTTCTTCAAAAATAGAAGCAATCAAAAATCTCATCTTCGGAGAAAATATTGCTGCTTATAATTCAGAATTTGAAAAAGTAAAAAATGATATTGATTCTAAAAAGAAAGAGTTAGAGGATTTTATCGATGAAACTCGTAAAGAATTAAACCAAGCCATTGATAGTTTAAGTACTGATATAAATATCAGAATCACTGAATTAGAAGATAACTTAACTGATAAAATAGAGATATTGGATGCTAAAAAAGTTGACAAAAAAACATTAGGAGACTTATTGATCAACCTAGGTGAAAAAATCAACCAAAAATAATCCATCTATCCAAAACTATGGAAGATCAGGATAAACTTAAAATTCTTAAACAACTTCTTCTTTCCGAAGAAAAAGAGTTTGCTGATTCCATTACTCAAAAAGTTGAAGCTTTACATAAAATAGTTCACCAAAAAAAAGAACTTTCTTATAAGGTCGATCCTATTATTGATGAAAAATTAGAAGAGTTTGTACAGGAGATTCCCAAAACCTTAGGTCCCACTATTACAGAAGCTTTACGAGAAGAAATTAAAAACTCTCAGGATGCTGTAGTAGAAGCATTGTTTCCGATAATCGGTAAAATGATCAAGAAATATATCGCTCACGAAATGAAATTATTGAGCGAGAATATTAGTAACAAGACTAAAAAAGCATTTTCTTTTAGAAATTGGTTTCGTAAAACCAAAGCTAAAGTTCAAGGAATTAGTGATGGAGATATTGCTTTAAGTGATTATGCAAAACCTAGATTAATCCAAATGTTTGTCATTGAGAAAAACTCAGGAATACTTCTAGCAGATTATAGTCCATTATCTGATAATACTGTAGATAAAGAGATGGTTGCAGGAATGCTCACAGCAATAAAAAGTTTTGTTGAAGATGCTTTTCAGGGAGGAGATCAAAATCTAGAGCTTATAGAATATGAATTGTACACCATACATATTCAAAATTTTTATTCATATTATGTAGCTGCAGTAGTTTCAGGAGCATATACTATGATGTTTAAAGAAGTGTTGGAGGATCAAATTATAGATTTTGCCAAAAATCATGTTTCTAATAAAGAATTAAAAAATAGTAACCTTTTTACTAAAAAAATAAAAAAACATTTTGCAGATGAAATTGTCTAAAAAAGTAGTGCTTTTAGGGCACTTCGGTGTAGGGAAAACTTCTCTTTTCAGACGTTTTGTAGATAACGAATTTTCTGAAGAATACAAGGTAACCTTAGGGGTTCAGATAAAAAAGAAATTAGTACAACTACCAGATGGTAGAGAATTATCTATGATCATCTGGGATACAGAAGGTCATTCTGATAGTATTGAAGATACTAGAAAATCATATCTTCTGGGGTCTCATGCTTTTATTTATGTTTTTGATATTACCAGAGAACAAACATATTCGACACTTAAGCAAGATCTAGAGTATCTAGAAAAACACTATACTAAAGTTCCTGCAAAAGTATTAGGTAATAAATTAGATTTAGTTAATGAAAAAGAAATTACTAGTCATTTAAAATCTCAAAACATTCCTTTTGATTGTCTTACTAGTGCTAAGACGAATAAGAATGTCCAAGATTTCTTTTCTGATTTAGCAAAAGATATAACTAAATAAGCGTTATGCAGTATCAAGACGACCATTTACAGTTTAATCCTCAGATACAGGTTATTAATGTCTCTTACGATGGTGTTATTAAAGAGACAGATAATACTTTTTTTAATTGGTCAAAAGGAGCTTTGATTTTTGATTCTCATCCTTTTTTCGAAATGCTTAAAGTGTATGAAAAAGATAGTCATACAGAAGAAGAAGATCCTATAAATTTTCCATGTATACATATAGAAGATGATAATACTCAGAAGATTTGTGATGTTACTTTTACTCTAAAAAAAGATGAAATTACAATTCTTCTTTATGACTATACAGTAAAGTACAAAGATCTAAATCAAATTGCGCAACAAAAAAACGAATCAATACTACTAGCTAAAGAGCTAGAACTTAGAAATAAATATTTATTAGAAAAAGAAGAGTTTAAAAATAGTTTTATTGCTAATATTAATCATGAGATTAGAACTCCATTAACAAGTATATTAGGATTTGTAGAGATTCTTGAAAAAACAAAATTAACTTTTGAACAAGAGGAGCTTGCAAGAATTATAAAACGAGAAAGTAAGCACCTTAATGCTCTTATAGACGATATGATTGATCTATCTAAGATAGAATCAGGAACACTTAAGGTTGTAGAAGAACGTTTTGCTTTTAAGGATTTAATAAATGGGTTTAGTGAAGGCTATGCAAAAATAGCTGAAGAAAAACAGATTATCTTTGAAACCAATATCGATTCTAGTATACAGGAATATCTAATTGGTGACAGAACTAGAATATACCAGATCCTAAATAATGTACTTTCTAATGCATTTAAATTTACGGAAGAGGGTAAAATACTATTTTCTATTAGTAAAAACTACCAACGTACCAATAAACTGAGTCTTAATTTTAGAATTGAGGATACAGGATTTGGTATTTTAGAAGAAAATATACCGTATTTGTTTGATCGGTTTACTCGTTTTGAAAAAGATAAACAAGTTTCTGGTACTGGGCTTGGACTTGCTATAGTAAAAAGCCTAGTGGATCTTTTAAATGGAGAAATAAAAGTAACCAGTCAGCCAGAAAAGGGAACGGTTTTTAATATCAAACTCCCTTTTAAATTTGAGGTAAGAAAGACAATTCCAGAACGAAAAAAGAAAAAATATACACTACCTAAAAGTACTACTAAATTTAGAGTTCTTGTTGTAGAGGATGAAGAGGTAACACAATACTTAATCATGAAAGTATTGATCTCTCATGGTCGTTTCTTTGTAGATGTTGCTATTAATGGAGAAGAGGCAATTAAGTATATAGAACGACGTAAATATGATTTGATCTTAATGGATCTCAATACATCTAAAATAGACGGTTATCAAGCAACCCATATGATTAGGAATAATTATGGAGATAAATTTATATCAGAAGTACCAATTATAGGTTTTTCTGGTAAAGCAAATGAGGCAACAAAAGATAAATGTATTAGATCAGGAATGGATGATTTTATAGCAAAACCATTTGAACAAGAAGATTTGATCTACAAAATTGTAAAACAAATAGCAAAAAAGGCTACTGATTAAGTAGCCTTTTTGTTATTCTAAGAATATAAATAATCGTATTATTATCTATTCATATTTTTAATCTCATCTACGAAAGTATCTCCATCTACTCCTTGATCTACAAGTTTTAACGCTTTATCAACAACGTAGGCTGCATTTTCTGATCTAAACCCTAAACCAATACTTAGTTTTTGTAGTAAGCTTACCTGCCCTTCTCCCTTAACATGATCAGCAAATACCATTCTAGCAAGATCATATAATCGCTCAATCCTTCTTTCGTAACTCGTAGGTGGATTAATAGGATGTGTATTATAATCTTTTAAAATTTCTTTATAGTCATTTTCAGAAATATCCAGTCTTCTGGCGAGTCTATCTAAAAAAACCTTCTCATCATCATTAATTACTCCATCACTCATCGCTACTCTTACGATTGCAGCAAAGTGATCTTGGTTTCTTTTCTGAAATCCACTATCAAATAAATCAGATATTGACATCATGTATTTTTTTTAATTTCTCGCAAATATAACTAAACTATAGCCCTTTTAAAATTTAAAATTGTCATTTTTTAATGCAAAATAATTTCTGTTATTTTTTTAAACAATAGCTTTTAGATAGTTATAGTCGTTTTTAATTCTAATTATATATGCCCTTGCCAAGCATAATTTAATCAGAATTACTATCCTAGTTATTCATTAGGAGAATTTAGAGCTATACGTTTTTTATACATCACTATATAATGATGATAGTTCAGGTATGTAGGGTTTTAATCTCTCTTCGAAGGTTTAATCTCTGAGTTTGTTAATTTATGCCCTTACCCTATCACACTACTTAATCTAAACATAGGTAAATACATGGCAATAAGAATTACACCAACAATAATACCTACAAATATAGTTAGTAAAGGATTTAATACATTAGAAATAACCTGAGATTGGTATTTAACTTGCTGATTATATTGTTCATTTAGTTTCTGAAAAATAAACTCTGTTTGATTTGTTTCTTCTGCTACACGTACCATAGCAATCATTTTTTTATCAAAAATTGGGCTTTGTGCAAAAGCAGTACTTAATGAATCTCCTGTAAGCACCATTTTTTTGGTTGTATGCAATCCTTGTTGAAGGGGGTAAAAATTAATCATGTTTTTTACCAGGTCAATACTTTCCACCATAGGAACCTTAGCCGAGGTTAATAAAGAAATAGCTTGAGTAAATTGTGCCATATAAATTCTTTGGAAATAGTTCCCCAAAATTGGTAATTTTAATTGAACGTTTCCTAATATTTTACGATACCACTGTTTTTTAGAAATAAAAATAATTCCAAAAATTATAATTCCAAAGCTGCCAAATAAAAATAGTCCATTGGTACCTATAAAATTAGAAAAATTAATAATTCCCTTGGTTATAGCAGGAAGTTCTACATTATTTTGTTTAAAAATATCCACAAACATTGGTACTACATACCTAAGCATAAAAATGATAACAATCATAGCGGTACACATTACAATAATAGGGTAGGTAAGTGCAGCAACAATTTCTCTTCGCAATTCGTTTTTGCGTTTATAAAATTCACTAAGCTCTAAGGTTATTTTCGCTAGTTCCCCTGTTTGCTCTCCAATCCTTATAGCATAATATTCATAATCGGTAAAATTCTTGTCTTGTTTTAGAATTTCTGAAAAAGGAGTTCCGGAAACTAGTAGAGAAAGCATTGATGTCATCAATTGTTTATCTTTTTCTTTTTTCTGAGTTTCTGATAGTAACTCTAATCCACTTCTAAGATCGATTCCGGATTTTAATAATACACTAAGCTCAGCATACCATTGTTCTTTCTTTTTAGCTGTAAATGAATTACCGAATAAAGTAATTTCTTTAGTTAATAAAGAAGAGATATCATAAGAGGTGTCTTTTTGATTTTTCTTTTTGGCAGTATCTATTTTTATTCCCATATGTTAGAAATGTATAGTAGGGTCATTATATTTAAATACAAAAAGTCGGTGTAACTCTCGGGTGTTATCGAAAGTTAACTTCATAGCATCAATGGCTCCAGAATTTACAGGCGTTCCTTCAAAATAAAACTTTTTTTCTTTTACTGCTACAATATAGCTTTCCATATTTGTTATGATACTATCATTAAAAATCTGATATACTCGTTCTTCTATAGGAGAAGATGCTGTTAATACATTTTTAGAGGGATCCCATTGTATGGATGTAAATCGATTAAAATCAATTGTTAAAGCAGTCTCTAATGATTGTATCTGTTCTCGAGATTCATAGTTTTTACTAATGCTACGCATGTTATTTTGTACTATTCTTAATACAGAAAAGGCTAAACCTACTACTATTGTAGAAATTACAATAACTACCATAAGTTCTGTTAGTGTAAAAGCTTTTATTTTATAATTTCCTTTTTTCATTTTGTAAATAGTAATTTGGTATATGTCTCACTTTTTCTGCTATACGATAAAACCATATGGTTTTTTACAGGAGTGATGATAATTTCCCATCCATCGAAATCTTCTACATATGGGATTTTTATTTTTTCATGTATAGAGAGGTATTCTATTTCTTTTACTCTATTTTCTATAGTACTATGATTTCTTTTTATTTGAGTATTAAAAATAGTATTAAAGCTTAGGCTAGCAATCATAAATACAATGATTATTAATACTGAAGCAGTGAGGACTTCTAGTAAAGTGGCTGCTTGTATTTTTTTTAGTATAACCATTTTGCGATATCGTTTTCTGAATTTACAAAAGGTAATCCGGCATAATCATCAATTGGATTGATCAATATCTTACCATTATATACATGATTAAGATATACAGACCCAGATTGCCTTGCAATACATTGTCTAGCATATAAAGAACCTAATATTGTTCCTTGAAAATCAATATTGCCTTGGCAATATACTTCTCCTACAACTGTAACATTAGGAGCTATAGCAAGATGGGGGTTAATTCTATTTTTTTTGGTTTTATGATCATTAAGATACACTACTGTACCATCGATTACTGTTCCTTCATCAAGTATAAAATCTGGTTTAGTATACCGCACTTGATTGTTATGAGTATTTTCCGAGATAACTTTTTGATCTAAAAGTATAAGAGAAGAAGGATACGATAAATGGCATTTCTTTCCTACTTCAATATTTTTTGTTGCAATTCCTTGAAAACGACCTTTTACATTGTTCTTTATAATAATTTTAGGGGCAATAAGAATAACATCTGTTAATTGAGATGTTGCAGTAACAACAATTTTTGTTTTGGATTGAATGATTATATTTCCTGATATTTTATGGTCTTCTAAAAAAATAGGGGCAAAATCATATATAATTTGGGTAGGGTTCTGAAATGAATTACGAAGTTCTTTTTTTAAATCAATTAATCCTTTTTGATCGATATAAGAACCTTTTACGATAGTATTTAGATATTTAATCCAATTAGAATCTAGCTCAGGTAATGTCGTTTTACTTTTTAATATGCGTCCATAATGTAATGCAGAACCCTGATAATAGTTTCCGGAAATAGTACCAGCTTTAATCCCTTGTTTAGGGAGGTAGCTATTTCCTTCTAATCGAGTATTACCTGCCACTACTATGGGTGAATTAGTATCCTCTATATAAAAATTTGGAGTGTTGTCAGATCTCTTAGATCCTGTATACATCATTTTTATAACTTTTCTATTATGCATACTAACAGATGCATATCGTTTTAACCATGCGCCATGATATTTCAGTATTTGTTTTGTAGTTTTATGATCTACTGTAGTAGTAATCGTGTCTTCTGTTATCGTATTGTTTTCTAATGAGGCAAATAATAGTGTATTAGATTCTTCAAAAGCCTGTAGTATTTCTTTGGACTTAATCCTAAAAAAAGAATGCACATGGGTCAATAATAAAAAAGCACTTAGAATCACTGCGATTAGTACTGAGATCAGTATCGCAAATTGCATAGCCTGTGCTTTTATTTTTGAAAATAATTTCAATCCCCAATCTTAAAATTCTTTACTTTTCCTTTATATCGTACCTTAACAGAATTAGAAGTAGTGCTCAATAGTGTTACATTATCAATTGTTTGTTTTAATTTCATAAATTGATCAGCACCATTGATCTCCATTAGATAAATTGCATTTGTATTACTTTCTCCAGAAACTACACCTTTAAATCTAATAGAGGGCCATACTAAAGGAGACTTTTTAATTTTTGGTTTAGATACAGATTTCTTTTCTTTCTTTTTAGTACGATATGTTTTTCCTAAAAAAGGGTCCCTTTCTATAGTTCCTAAGCTAAACTTATCTCGTTCTTTACCTTTGATAGGAGTTACTAATACTTCTATAGTATTACTAGCAATAGGATCTTCATCAGAGAATGCTCCAATAACTTGAAAAATAATTGCTCCCCATATAAAAACCACTACTGGTAATAAGATGTATATTATTTTTTTGCCTTTTAACATTATAAATCTTTATTTATTGTATAGTTAAACGAGATACTGTACTGGGTTCACTCTGATTACCTGCTTGATCAAATGCTTTTAAGAACCAATAGTATGTGGTACTCGCATCGAGATCAATATCAGAAGGAGAGGTTACCTTATTTTTTATTGCTAATTGTGTTAATTTCTGATCTTTATAGATATAAATACTATCGAACTCTGTTGTCCCTGCTACAGTCTCTCTGGTCCAACTAAAAGTAACTTTGGTCGCTGCTTGTGTAGTTTCATTTGCAGGAGCTGTAGCTACTGGTTGTTTAGGGTTTTTACTATCTATAGTCAATGTTCTTTTGGTATACAAGGTGCTCTGAGTATTATTTTCTGCTCGTACCTGCCATTGTGTTACCCCTTCTGGAAAAGTAATAGATATTGAAGTATCAGCGGTTGTTTTATCGCTTACCACTTCATTGTTTTTGTTTAATAATTGTACTCTATATATTGTGGCGTCGGTTATAGCTTGCCATTGTAGATTTAAAGCGTTTTTATTGACAACCTCATTATCTTGCGGAGCAATTAATACGATCTTACGAGCTGAAAAATCTTCGCTTTCTACTACGGTAAAACTAGCTATAGCATATGGAGTTGCAGAGCCAGAATTCTGAGCTTTAACTCTCCATTGATACGTGTTTTTAGTTAGAGTGATATTAAAATTAGTATTTGTTACAGTAGTATCTACTACAATTTGAGAAGCGCTTTCAAAACTAGGTTGTGCCAATTGAAGGCGATATCCTGTAGCTTGATCTACCGCTTCCCAACTAAAGGTAACTGAAGTTTTTTCTACTGTTGTACCTTCAGCAGGTGCTATAAGTACTGTTTTTTTGTCTTTTAGATCTTCTTCAAAAAGTACTTCTTCACAACTGAATAGTATCAATACGCATACAGGTATATATATAAATAGTTTTTTCATCTGTTTAAACTTTTTATTGCAATCCAAACAATTCATTTTAGTTGTTAGAATTGCATTTAATCATTATAATTTAAAATAATTCATTTTTGCTTTCGCTTTCTCTACATCTCGATAAGTATTTCTTGGGCAAGAAGATTTTTCGTCAATGATATCTGCCAAAACAATTTGTTTTCTATCATTTTCTCCCCAACAGAAAAAAGATAACGTATATGCAAAAATTGTAGTTTCTGAAAAATCAATAGACTTATATGGTTTTCCTTTTTTAATTAGGGATAATTGATACTGCTTATATCCGCTAGTATTTAAAAATAGAGCCTCTGCAACATCTATTTCTTGTATTAATTCTTTTGATAATGCTATAGATACAGAAGTTACAATTGCTGCTTCTTTTTGATTTTTTAGATATGTAATTGCTTGTGCATTGTATTCTTCTTCGAGCTCAGTAATTGTGATAACACGATCTAATAGTTCTAAAGTTATAAACTGAGGTTTCGTTTCTATAGAATCTACGTAATTGATTTTTTGTTCATTACCTTTTGATCTTTTTAAATAGGTTTTAAAAGTATCTTTAGTAAAGTCTACAGTACTACTCCCTACTCTAATAGGATTCTTATATTCTGGTATTGCAGAAACCTGAAATTCTGAGCTATAGATATCTTCTTCTTGTAAACCTACAACTCCTAGTGCTATCAGTGTTTTAGACCCTGTATGCATTGTCTTTTGATTAATCCTAACACTGTGGCAACCTATACAGCAAAGTGTTATTAGTATGATAAAACAGTATATTCTATACTTCATAGTATTATTTTATAGTATTAATTGAGACGTTGTAGCAATATTCTGCATTGCAAATATCTTGTCCCTGTTCTAAAGTTTTTCTTTTTTTCAAAATGTACCTGAGCAATATTTCCAAAACTATAGTGCTGTTCTAAAGCATATAGTATTTCAATTAGTGACTTATAATCGCCTTGTAATATAAAATCATAAGTAATAATATCTTCTTTCGTTATTTCATTACTATAGTTATGAGGTTCTTCAAAAGCAATAATTTTAATATTTGATGTATTGGATAAGGTGTTTAGAGTTTTTAAAAGATTGTGTTGTAAAGAGCTTCCTTCTACATTGTTTTTTGCTAGGATGGCATCTAGCTGTTTTTCTTTTTTTGTCAATGCTGCTAATTGCATAGGTGCTGCCAAATAGGTTTCTTTTTCATGTTCTAATTTGGCTACTTCAGATTGTATTGCAAATGTTTTGGAAAAACCAAAACGATATGCAATAAATAGTATGCATAACAGACCTGCTATCAATACTATGTTTTTAGTCTTCTGTTTCATCCGTTTTTATACTAAGTGTTAATTCGAAATTAGAAGCATTTTTTTTATCTAATCCATATTGTATGATCGTTACAGTATTGACAAAAGGTAATCCTTCGATTGTTCTGAGCCATATTGTAAAATCTGTTTTGTCAGTTGATGTACCTGTAATAGAAATGTGATGTTGTGTCAGCTCTATAGCTTTATCTTTTCTAATAGGTTTTTCTAAAGGTTGATATGCAATTGATGCTAAAATGATAGTAGAAGGTTGCACCTGTGTTATCGTATTAATATAATACGAACTTTTAGAGAATCCCGTAGCTAATATGCTTTGCACTAAAGTGTCTTTGATACTCACCTCAGCTTGTTTTTTGAGAATTTGCTCTTTCTGAGTTGTATATACCTGAAGCTCTTCTTGCAATCCTTGCCATTTTTTATAATTAGCATTGAATACAAAAAAATTGATAAGTAAAGTAATTAGAAGGAATCCAACTCCAATCTGTAATGTGTTTTTAAAAAATTGAGATTCGGTATACTCCTGATATAATTCTTGATTTTTAATTTCTAGATTTCCAGAAATTGTATCCGAATTTAATACTGTGTTTAAAACGACTGCTAATGGTAATGTATGAATGGATAAAAAGGAAAGTCCTTCAATAGTATACTCTTCTTCGATATCTTCTTTTTTGGGTAGTAAAGAAACTACTTCTCCATTATTGAAACTTACTGTAGTAGTATAGCTTTTCAAATTTTCATTATCAGCATATCCTGATAATGCTTCTAGTTTTAATCCTCCTAAGGAAATAGCAACAATTTTGATTGCTTCTTTTTTAAACTGCTCGATACTATTTTCTACATGTTCTTTTCTGCATACAGCAATAAAAGATTTCTCTGATGTACGTAAAATTTGATAGTAAAAATCATTTAAATTTAGATTAGGAAAAGCTTCTCCTACGATCTCTATATCAGTTCCTGTATGCGAGACTTCTTTTGATAATACATTATCATCAGTAATAACCAAACTAGCTTTTTGGTTTTTTATAAGTTCAGATAACTCATCAGCAGAGGCTACAGTAAATGTTTGTGTGTTCTCTAATTCTCCTTTTTTCTGAGCTAACTCTAGACCTATGATAATAGGTGTGTCCTTATTATTAGAATACTCTAGTGCAATCAATTTTTTTCTAAATGGGCTGTATGATGCCAGAAATCCTATCATTAATAAAATACTGTAGGTTTAATAATTACATTTAATTTTTTCTTAGAGTCTTCTCTCTTTCTTTTACTAAATAACCATTTTATAATCGGTATACGAGATAATAAGGGAACTCCTGATCCCGAATCATTTTTTACTTTTTGTTCTATCCCTCCTAGAATTGCTACGTCGTTAGCACGCATTCTCATGATTGATGAGAATCTACGGCTATTAATATCTGGTGGAGCATTTTCTGCAATACGTTTACCACTAAAACTAGACTGAATTACTTGGATATCTAATGTTATCTGACCATCTCCTGATACAAAAGGTTTAAACTCTAATGCTAATTCTGCATCAATCGGGAGATAGTTGACAACCTCGGATGTTTGGGGAATCTGTGATCCAAAAAAGTTTTGATTAGTTACTGCATAATAGGTGGTTTGTCCACTAGATAGGTAGGCTTTATGACCATTTAAAGTACTGAGCTTAGGTGTAGACAATATTTTTACATTTCCATTCGTCTCCATGGCTTTAATATCCATGTAAAAATTAGGGACTACTTTACCTAAGTTTAAAGATCCAAAACCATCAAATCCTCCAATAACTCTATTTATAGTAGAAGCTCCTAACGTAATACTAGTGTTCGGAAAAACTTTTCCTTGGGTTATAACAGGTTTTTCTCCTATCCCAAACTCTACTCCTGCTTCTACTGTAGCAGACCTATTAACCTCTAGAATCATTACTTCTATTAATATTAATGGAACTGGCTTATCGATATATTTGATGAATTTTTTAAATTTTTCGACGCGAGCTCCAGGACCGCTAACCACAAAACTATTGAGTTCTGTATCTATTTTTACATCTAATCCGTCAGTGATAGTTAAAGGAAAAATATCAGAAATAGAACCTACTTGTTGCGACCCTCCGGAAGAGCTAGAGTTTCTAAAAGAAGATCTTCGTTGGTTTCTGTTAGTTCCATTATTTTGATTCAGCCCATTAGTAGAAGAGCCAGAAATATAATTGACTCCTCCTGTTGTAAAATTAGAATTATTAAAACTATTGCTAGAAGAATTGGCATCTCCTAACATGGCTATAGAACGATGCATCATTTGCACCATTTCTATTTTTTTTAAGGCTAGCTGATCTTCTGTTCCATAGTAATATATATTTCCTTCTCTTTTAAAAGTAAAAGATTTAGAACGACCTCCTCCGGTAGCATTCTGTGAAGACTGTTGTCCATTATAATTAGTAGTGTTATTTTGATTTGATGTGCTACTATGATCAGCATTCATCTTACTTTCAAAAATTTTAACTAATAGGGAGTCAAAAGTAATTGATTCTGCTTTTACTGTTACTGTTCCTGCATTTTCTAAAGGGGATGCTGTAAAAATATCTAATTTTAGATCTTCTGACAGGGTATAAATTACATTAGATATTGGAGTATCTCTTAAGTCTACAGATACAATTCTAGCAACCGTATCCAATACTTTATAAGAAAAATTAGAACGACGTGAACGATAATTTACGGACCCATTTCCTGAATTTCCTGATTGTGGTAATGTATTAAATTCATAAAACCCATCTCTTGTTTTATTAAAATCAAGATTATTGGCTTCAGCTAATTTTTTCATTGCTAAATCAAAAGGGACATTACTGATAAAAAGGTTTAGCGTTTTGGAATTTAATTCTGGGGTGAATAGCAAGTTTTTACCAGAGATTTCGGTTATCTTTCTAAACACTTTGGGTAAGGGGTCATTATTTAAATCTGTGGATAGCGTAGTGGCAAGAACATCATATTGCACCATTATTTCTTTTTCTACAGGCGCAATGATAGGAGCAATATATGGCTTTATGGATAGGATATTACCTGTAAATTCGATATCTAATTGATATTCTTTTACTAAAAAAATCAATAAATCCTGGACGCTTACATCATTAAACCCATTAACAATAGTAATGTTATTTAATTCTGCTGCTAGATTGATATTAATTTTATGTACCTGAGATACTGCTTTTAAAAAATTAAGTAATGACGTATTAGAAATATTTACATTTACTTTTTCTACTAGTCCAGGAATGTCTATGTTTAGAAGTTGTAATTTGTTTTCTATGATAGAAATTCTAGTGTTATTTTTGGCTTGATTCTGAAAACCTTCTTGTGTCCAAGCTTGTATCCCAATAGCAAGTACAATAAGTAGTATATATTTTCTCATTTATTTTTGTTTACTTTTTCCATTATTTAATGGATTAATTATCTGATAATAATGCATATACTTCTTCTACAGAAGTTGTTCCATCGATGACCATACGTATAGCATTATGTTGTAATGTTTTTATATTTCTTTTTTCTATATAAGTATCTATTTGCAGTTCATTATGTCGTATTGCTATTTCTAAATCTTTAGTAATTGGTAGTATTTCATAGATTGCTTTACGCCCCATGTACCCTGTGTGATAACATTGGTTACATCCTACCGCAATATAATGGTGGTGTATTTCTTCTGGGATATCAAATCCTTGGGGAAAATCTTTAATCTCAGTATTTTTTTTTGTTTTGCAATGTGTACACAACTTTCTCACTAAGCGTTGCGCAATACTCATTGTTATTGTATTAGCAAGTAAGAATGCAGGGACTTTCATATCGATTAATCTAGAAATTGTTGCCCATGCAGAATTAGTATGTATTGTAGAAAGGACTAGGTGGCCTGTCAATGCTGCTTTAATTGCCATTGCAGCGGTACGATCATCTCTGATCTCTCCTACCATAATAATATCTGGATCTTGTCGTAAAAATGCTCGAAGTGCTGCCGGAAAATCAAATTCAATATCTTCTCTTAGTTGGACTTGGTTAATCCCTTGTAGTGTATATTCTATAGGATCTTCTATCGTAAGAATATTGGTAGTTTCTTTATTTAATTCTTTTAGCGTGGCATATAGTGTAGTTGTTTTGCCCGATCCTGTAGGACCCGAAATTAAAATAATCCCTTGAGGGTTTTTAATAGCCTCTCGATAATTCTCTAGTTCTTCTTTAGTAAAGCCTAAATCATTTAAAGATACTTCTTGTGTATTCCTGTTCAGTAGTCTAAGTACTATTTTTTCACCATATAAAGTAGGCATTGTAGATACTCTAATATCAAACTCTTCTGTTCCTTCTTTAAAAGTTATTCTTCCATCTTGTGCTAATCTTTTTTGAGAAATATCAAGCCCTGATTGTATCTTAATCTGATTGACTAACTGAGGATACTCGGTATTAGAGATTGTATACTGCTCTTTTAACTTACCATCTAATCTAAATCGTACTCTACATAATTTTTCATAAGGTTCCATATGAATATCACTACTTCCATAATCTTTTGCTGTAGTAATCAATTTTTGTAAAAACCGATCTTCGTACTGTAGTTTTTCACTAGAAGAAACTGTTGTTTTTCTATAATTAAAGGTTAGGTATGACTCTATATTTTCTGTAGTTTCAGGAATTATAATAATGGTACACCCTAGAATAATTGCAAGTTCTTTTTGTAAACTATCAGGATCAGTATTGTCTGTTTTTAGTTGTAATGTGTTTTCATTTTTAGACATAGGGACTACTCTATAATGAAATGCCTGATTAGAAGTAATCAGTTGTTTTAATTCTAGAGGAATCTCATATGCTGTTTTACTCATCATATTCATATCAAGTACAGTGTTATAGAATTAGTTGTCCAGTAACATATGAGTGTGATGATTAAAAATATGGACATATATCCTGCCAATGGTATGGTATCGTATTTTGATTCTTTTTTAAGAAATAACCATATCACTAATGAGAAAAGTAAAGAAAATACTAATATAATTATAAATGCTACTGTAGGAAAACCAATAGCGAGTGCTACAAAAAACAATAGGTCTCCGATCCCAAATACTTCTTCAAAAAATGGTCGTTTTAACTTTATTAGTGTATATAAATAAAGGATTCCCATAAGTATAGCAAGGACTCCTATATTGATTAGAATAGTATACAAGAAATTAATACGGACTACATTTTGATAATGTAATATTCCTAATAAACTAATCAAAATAGGGAATATAAACCCATAGACTTCCCTATCTTTAAAATCTTGGTATATAATGACTCCTAGAAAACCTAAAATTGCTATTTTAATGAAAATCATTAGTCTTTTATAATTTGTTTCGGGCTACCATTTTCATCAATCTCCCATACGTTAAACACACCATCTCCATCAAAATCTACGACTGCAGTAGCTCGTGCTTTAAAACTAGATACCGAGGCTTCTAATATCTCATAACTATAATTAGCTGTCCCTCCATTTTTAACCGTTTTTGGGGCTTCAAAATTAAGTGCTGTGAAATCTAAAGAATACTTAGAATTAAGATAACGATACTGAGTTTGCATATTCGTAATCGTTTTAAGCTGTATTTTTGCTTCCTGTGCTTTAGTCTGAGCGATTAATGGTAAAAAATTTGGTAATGCGATTAGGAGTAAGATTCCAATAATTGCTAATACCAAAAGCATTTCTTGAAGGTTAAAAGCTTTTATTTTTATGGATAGGACTTTTTTCATGTATATATTGTTTGACTGATTTTGATTACTAACCAGTATCTTTTATAACTCTTTAACTAGTAAGCTCTTATTTTATAATAAAAAAACAGCATCAAAAATAAGGTTTTTATTAATTATCATTTTTTTCATCATCTTAAATACCTTTCTTTTATAATTTGATTAAGAGATATTCATTGTTTATAAACTTGATAGCTCTATCACATTATACGTTTTATCGAGATACTATTTCTATTTGATAGGGCAATGATAAAACATATGAGTTTCATTTTTCGGAACTGGGAGTTTTTTTTTAAAATTAAATTTTAATAAAGCATAAAGGTTTAGCTCTTTGTTTTAACCAATTTAAAAAGTAGTGCTTGTAAACCTTTATTATTATTGAGTTACAGAGGTTTCTTGATTTTTGGCATGGCAATTGTTTATAAAACAATCAAAGAAATAATAATATGTTAAATAAAATAAAATATGAAAACTTTATACACTTTTTCGTTTACGCTAAATTTTAAACCTTTAATTCACTTTTTAAAAGAACTTCCTGCTTCTTGTAGTTATGCAATCCATAGATAATCATGAGGAGGTATAGGATAACATCAGAAATGAAGTATGAAAAGTAAAAAAAGCGAGGTAATTCTAATCTCGCTTTTATTTTTTGTATCCTACTTGATCATAACAAAAAAAAACAGTCACATTACTATGACTGCTTTAACACTGTTTTTACTCACTTAGAAATTAGTACTACCTAACAATTTAATTGCTAAATATCCTAAAATCAATTAACTGTTCATTTTTATTCTTGACATTGGTAAATATACACTAATCAGTATTATCTTAAATTAATTAGTGGGGTTTTGACATAGATATGTGGTTTAACGACAGAGCCTTGAGTATAAAAGGTATTGTGATTTCATTGATTTATAAAGATAAATTATTACTAATGCTCTGAACTATAATTTTAATGCCACAAAACATACTTTTCTTACAATAAAACAATCTCATTTTTTCACAAACATGACTGACTATTCTACTATTACTATTATCTTAATTTATCATCTTTGGTTATAGTGGAGTAATCTTCCGGCTCTATTTACTAACTCTTTATAGAATGAACAAATTATAACATCCTAAACTTTTCGATCCAGAATTTATATGTGTTTTTATTTGTTCTTATTCAGGTGTTATTTTGGATCAAAACCTCTTGTGATAGACATTGTATTTTTTCCTATAAATGATTTTACATTCTTCTGTAAATATTTTCTGATATTGCCTTTTCAAGTTGTACTTCCTTAATCTACATTCAGCAAGTAAAGTTCTTACACATATAAGTATAGTGCTACCAATAACAATCGTAATAGACACTATCGGATTGTTATTTTTTTAAATAATATCTATAACTCTTATAAAACAGATAAATACTTATCAATATAATTAGGATCGCCCACATCCAATACATACCTATGGTATTTTTTGCAATAGCCTCTGTATCAGAAATCTGAATTACTCCATCTCTTTCAAATTGTTTCGTAAATAAGTAATCTAACTGAAGATATGTACTTAATACAGATTGTAACCCTAGAAATAAAATCGTTATCACTTCTAATTTTCGATTTTTAAACAACGTAATCACTATTAAAATTACTACAAAAGAAAGTAGCACTACTATTCCCCAAAAAGATCGAATCCATAAAACTAATGAAAGCACCATAATTCCAATCAAAATTCTTAAGGCTATTGTAGCACTTTTATCAGATCTTCCACTAATAATCAATAGAGATCCTGTAATAGCTGGTCCTAACAATCCTCCTGCTGCAACTAAAGCGTTTGCAATAGAAACCGATAAATATCCACTACTAATCGTATAGTATGCAACTCCTCCTCCGTTTTCATAAATTTCGAGGTACTTAAAGTCTCCTCCTACAAGTATTGCAGTAAGCCCATGCCCCATCTCATGAAACCAAGTTCCTAATAGAATAAATGGATATTGAATCCATCCAAAATATGGTAATTGCCATAGTGCAAATACAATAGCTGCAATCAAAAAAATAGTATACTTAGATTTATTTCTCAAGCAGTACCTGTTTTTCGAATGAAATACCTTGCCAACCAGTTTTTATAAAATTGCGAATATTTTGATGATCTTCTGCCTCTGGATGTTGCAATACATCTTCTCTATAATATTCTCCAAAACAGTGCAATGTTTCTTCTTCTGTAAATCCCTGAAGTTTAGCAAAATAAAATAGTTTACAAGAACCAGAATTTTGTCCTTCTTCATTATTTTGATTTCCATTGGTAAATGCTGAGGGAGTAAATTCATAATTTGCATCAATACTATTCATCGTATCCTGAAAAGAAACCTCTTCTGGATTAGTTCTTAACTTTTTTAAAAAACTTAATATATTCATCTGTTATTTTTTTCCTGCTACAATAATAACTATTTCTCCTTTTGGCGGTTTATTTTCAAAATGTTGTGTCACTTCTTCTGCAGTACCTCGTATCGTTTCTTCATATAGCTTACTCAATTCTCTTGATACTGAGACGTGTCGTTCTGCTCCAAAATATGCTACAAAATTACCTAGAGTTTTCACTAATTTATGAGGAGACTCATAAAAAATCATCGTTCTAGATTCTTCTGCTAAAATTTTCAATCTCGTTTGTCTTCCTTTCTTTACAGGTAAAAAACCTTCAAAAACAAACTTATCATTAGGTAATCCACTATTAACTAATGCTGGTACAAAGGCTGTTGCGCCAGGAAGGCATTCTACAATAATTTTTTGTTCTACACATGCTCTAGTAAGTAAAAATCCTGGGTCACTTATTGCCGGAGTACCTGCGTCACTGATCATAGCAATAGTTTCTCCTCCTCTTAGTTTTTGAATAACACGATCAATCATCTTATGTTCATTATGCATATGATGGCTTTGCATAGGTGTTGTAATCTCAAAATGCTTTAATAATTTACCACTAGTTCGGGTATCTTCTGCTAATATCAAATCTGCTACTTTAAGAACTTTTATTGCTCTAAAAGTCATATCTTCAAGATTACCTATGGGTGTGGGTACGATATATAATTTTGACATTAAGGTCTTATTTTTTTACCAATACTATAAGAAATAATAAGAAGTAAGATCGCATATACTGACATCCCTATAGGGTGTCCTGCATAATAATGAGCTAAACTTGCCAATACTAAATCAAAGAAAAAGCCCGCATATGCCCATTCTTTAAGCCATGATATTTTATTCGTAAGAATAGCGAGTATTCCTAATATTTTAACCACAGCTAGCGGAATTACAATATAGGATGGATAATTAAAACTTTCAAAAAAGCTTTTTACCATGTCTGTATTAAAAAAATACATCTGAGCAGAGTACAACATAATAGCACATAAGGCTATTGTTGCAATCCAATATATAATTTTCATAATTACTATTGTTTAATTCTTCATTAAAGAGTTTAATTTCCCAAGTTTTACTTCTAAATCGTAACGTTTTTTTTTAAGAAATATACTTTATGGATATGAATTAAAATTTACTTAAAATAATATTCATAAAACGTTCTTCATACTCCTCTTTACCTTGCCAATTATTGTAATCTGGTTTTATCATCGTGGTAATAAAATCTTCTGCTTCTTTTGTACTTCTTAATGTGCTCAATTGGGAAAGTACTCGATTATAATCAGGGCTACTACCATCAAAAAGGTATTTAACAAAAGCCAACCGGTCATTTAGTCCTATATGAATATCTTTTCTTAATTGATCATTAAGAGATGCTGGTCGATCATCATTAGTTTCTGTGTACTGTGTCGAAGATACATGTTCTTTATCATTCTCTTCATATGATGATTGAGTTGGTGTTATGGGGTCTAAGGAAGAAATTTCTTCTACAACAGGTTTATCTGCTCGAATAAAAAGATCTTCGGTAACACGTGCATTGATTTCTTCAATAATAATTTCGGGCTTACGTTCTACATCAGGTATAGGTATTTCTATCTGCTGTTGCTTACTTACTGGTGTATCAACTGGCTCTGGTATAGGATCAATAACTACCTCTGTCTCTTGCTGTATGTCCTCTACTGAATCAGTATCTAAAGCTTCTCTAATCTGACCAATCGTAGGTTGTGGTCCTGCAAAATGAGACTCCGAAAAACTAAGAATAGTTAACTTTTCATAAAGCTGTCGGGCTTCCTCTTGTAATTGAGTTACCGTAGATTTGCTTTTGAGTTGTAATATTCTATGGGCAATACTTATAAGTTCTGCCTCTAACTTCTTCTTCATAACTTTCTTATTCGTTTACAATACTGCTTTCTGTTTTTTAATAAATTTACCTCACCTTTAGAGTAAGGAGAAGGGATTTCTTTAATTGATGCTGAAAAATACAAAATGTTTCTCGAAAATACAGTAAATCATAAAGAGCAATTTGGATGGATAGAAGTAATCTGTGGTTCTATGTTTTCGGGTAAAACCGAAGAATTGATTCGCAGATTGAAACGCGCCCAATTTGCTAAACAAAATGTTGAAATTTTTAAACCCGCAATAGATGTTCGCTATAATGATGAGATGGTAGTATCTCATGACGCTAATGAAATTCGTTCTACGCCTGTGCCTGCTGCTGCTAATATACGTATCCTAGCTGATACCTGCGATGTTGTTGGTATTGATGAGGCTCAATTTTTTGATGATGAGATCGTAGCAGTATGTAATGATCTTGCTAATAAAGGCATTCGTGTTATTGTAGCTGGACTAGATATGGATTTTAAAGGAAACCCCTTTGGACCTATGCCAGCATTAATGGCTACTGCAGAATATGTCACCAAAGTACATGCTGTTTGCACCCGAACTGGTAACCTTGCACAGTTTAGCTATAGAAAATCTACTAAGGATGACTTGGTTCTATTAGGAGAAACCGATGAATATGAGCCTTTAAGTAGAGCCGCTTACTATAAAGCTAGGTTAAAAGAAAAAATAAAAAAAATAGAGGTTAAAGACCCTAAAGAAGTATCCAAAAAAGATAAAAAATCTAATGAGTAATATAAAAGAAACTGTTCTAGAAATTAATCTTGCTCATCTTACTCATAATTATAAGTATCTAAAGAGTAAACTTTATCCAAATGTTAAAATATTAGCCGTAGTAAAAGCGTCTGGTTATGGTAGTGATGCTTCAATAATTGCAAAACACCTCGAAAAAATAGGAGCTGATTATTTTGCAGTTGCCTATGTTTCAGAAGGAATAGCACTCCGTGAATCAGGGATAAAAACTCCTATTCTTGTATTACATCCACAACCTGTAAATTTTCAGAAATTAATTGAATATCAATTAGAACCTAACTTATATAATATTAGAGTTCTTAAAATGTTTATTGCAACAGCTATTACTTTACATCAAAAGGAATATCCCATTCATATAAAATTTAATACTGGATTAAATAGGCTCGGTTTTTCAGAAAATGATATTGACCAAATCATAAAAAATCTCAATGAGGCAGAAACAATTAAAGTAATTTCTCTTTTTTCTCATTTGGCAGCTAGTGAGGATGTTTCAGAAAAAGAGTTTACTATAAAACAAATTAGTTCTTTTAAAAAAATAACTCAAAAAATGATTGATAAGCTAGGATACACCCCTATACTTCATCAATCTAACACTTCTGGAATTCTTAATTATCCCAAAGCACATTTTGATATGGTGCGTGCCGGAATAGGTTTGTATGGCTATGGTAATGATGCCAAGTATGATACTAAATTAAAGCCTGTTGCAGGATTAAAATCCATCATTTCTCAAATTCATAGCCTACATATAGGAGAATCATTAGGGTATAATAGAGCATTTATTGCTTCAGAACTTACTAAAACAGCTACAATACCTATTGGACATGCAGATGGGATTGGTAGACAATATGGTAATAAAAAAGGGTTTGTAACTGTTAATAATAAAAGGGCTTATATTATCGGTAATGTATGTATGGATATGATTATGATAGATATTACAGATATTGACTGTAAAGAAGGTGATGAGGTTATTATTTTTGATATAAACTCTAGCGCTGCACTAATTGCCGAAAACTCTGGAACAATTTCTTATGAACTGCTCACAGCAATATCCCCAAGAGTAAAACGCGTTGTTATCGATGATAATTGATCCTTGTCGAAAAACCACCCTTATTTAAAGGTAGTCACTTCAAATAATTCTTTAATTTTTTGTTAAATTCGTATATTACTAACTATCTAAATATAATTAATTATGGGGTTTTTTAAAGATTTCAAATCTTTCCTATTAAAAGGAGACATTGTTTCACTAGCTACTGCTGTTGTAATCGGAGGAGCTTTTAACAAAATTGTTGGCTCTGCTGTTGCAGATATTATAATGCCCATTGTTGGAGTTATAACAGGTGGAACAGATTTTACTCAAAAATTTATTGCTCTTGATGGTGGTGAGTATGCTACTCTTGCAGCTGCAAAAGAAGCTGGAGCTGCTGTAATGACTTATGGTAATCTAATACAAGCTGTAATTAATTTTATAATTGTAGGGCTATTTATTTTTATAGTACTTAAAGCCTATGAAAAATCTAAGAAAAAAGAAGCTGCTGCTGCACCTGCACCTGCCGGACCAACTCAAGAAGAATTACTAGCAGAAATAAGAGATTTACTTAAAAATAAATAATCTCCTACTGATGAATTATCTATAGCTACCGCTATACTACATATTCTAATCTTAAACCGCTCTAAAGGGCGGTTATTTTTTTACAAATTGTTGCATATATAACAAATAATAATAATTTTAATATTTTTTATAGAAACACTTGTCATCTAGAAAATAATCCCCAAATTTGTGTACCTATAAGATAAAACAATCTAGTATAGGTTTATAAAAAATGAATTAATCATACACCATAAAAGTACATTTAACTATTAAAAACAATAAATTATAAACTAATGAAAGTAGCTGTCGTAGGTGCTACCGGTCTGGTAGGAACCGTTATGTTAAAAGTATTAGAGGAAAGAAATTTTCCGGTAACAGAATTAATTCCTGTAGCATCAGAACGATCTATTGGCAAACAAATTTCTTATAAAGACAAGACATTTTCTGTAGTGGGTCTTGCTACTGCTATAGAAATGAAACCTGACGTAGCATTATTTTCTGCTGGGGGTAGTACCTCTTTAGAATGGGCTCCAAAATTTGCAGAAGCAGGAATTACTGTAATTGATAATTCATCTGCATGGAGAATGGATCCTACAAAAAAATTAGTTGTTCCAGAAATCAATGCCAAAGATTTAACAGCAAATGATAAAATCATTGCTAACCCTAACTGTTCTACTATACAATTAGTAATGGCTTTAGGTCCATTACACAATAAATATAAAATAAAACGTGCCATAATTTCTACATATCAGTCTATTACAGGTACAGGAGTAAAAGCAGTACAACAATTAGAAAATGAATATGCTGGAGAAAAAGGGGAAATGGCATATCCATACCCTATCCATCGAAATGCAATACCGCACTGTGATGTTTTTCAGGAAAACGGATATACTAAAGAAGAAATGAAATTGGTTAATGAAACTCAAAAAATTCTTGATGATCGTACTGTTGCTGTTACAGCTACAGCTATTCGTATCCCTGTAGTAGGAGGACATAGTGAAAGTGTAAATCTAGAATTTGATCAAGAGTTTAATGAAAATGATATACGACAATTACTAAATGAAACTTCGGGTGTTACAGTACAAGATAATCCTGATACCAATACTTATCCAATGCCTATCTATGCCGAAGGTAAAAATGATGTTTTTGTAGGTAGAATCAGAAGAGATCACTCCAGAGAGAATGCTGTAAATATGTGGATTGTAGCAGATAATCTACGTAAAGGAGCTGCTACAAATGCAGTTCAGATTGGAGAATACCTAGTAGAACACAAGCTTATAGGATAAACATATAGCGCTTTATTAATCTCTCTCACTGAGGTATAAATTCCTCGAGGCATGCCTCGTGGCAAGTTCACGAGGTTATTGATTTTCTTAAAAACCCTTGTTATTTTAATGATAACAAGGGTTTTTTGGCTATAAAATTAGCATCAAAACAATATTTAAGTTACAGAATGTAAGGTTTTTAAAACTATTCCCTCTATTATAGTATTCAATAAAAAAGTTATGAATACATTAATTTTAGTCTTAAGAATCCTATTAGGAGCGATACTAATCATTTTTGGAAGTAATAAATTTTTAGAATTTATACCTGCTCTAAAGTTTGCTAACCCAGATGCAACCGTATTTTTTAGCACTTTAGCAGATAGTTATGTTCTAAAAACTGTAGGAATTATTGAAATAATTGTTGGGTTTTTATTAATTTTTAATAAGGCTATTCCCTTTGCTTTAGTAATACTAGCTCCTATTTCAGTAAACATTGTATTATTTCATCTTACATTAGATATAGCCAATATTGGTCCTGCTACATTTGTATTTCTAGTAAATGCATTTTTGATATTTAAACGTTGGAACAATTATAAAATCCTTTTCTAACATCAAAATTTTTCGTTTCTTACAAAAAATTCTGACTGCTCCTACATAGTATTCCTACATGTTCATGTTACTAAACCCCAAAGTAACATAGTTTATTTTCCTGATGAATAAATGTGTAGAGCAGTCTTTTTTTATATTTTATTTAGCATTTATCGCAACTTCTTTTGATAGATTTGTGAAGTATATTAATAATTCAATATTATGAAAAAGGTATTCTTTGTACTATCCATTATTTTAACAGTAATGGCATGCAAAAATCAGACTAAAGAAGAAACCACTAAAACTACAATTGCATTGAACTATCCTGAAACTAAAACAGTAGATACAGTAGATACTTATTTTGAAACTAAAGTTAAAGATCCGTATCGTTGGTTAGAGGATGACAGAAGTAAAGAAACCGAAAACTGGGTTACTGCTCAAAACGAAACTACTTTTGGTTATTTAGAAAAAATCCCTTTTAGAGAAGATCTTAAAAAACGCTTATCGGATCTATGGAATTATGAAAAAGTAGGTTCTCCATTTAAAGAAGGAGACTATACCTATTTTTATAAAAATAACGGTCTTCAAAATCAATACGTTATTTATCGTTTTAAAAATGAGGGGGATCAGGCAGAAGTTTTTCTAGACCCCAATACTTTTAGTAAGGATGGTACAACATCATTAGGACAAGTTAGTTTTTCTAAAAACGGAAAACTTGTTGCCTATTCTATTTCTGAAGGAGGTAGTGATTGGCGCAAAGTAATTATTAAAAATGCTGAAACCAAAGAAGTAATAGAAGATACTATTATTGATGTTAAGTTTTCTGGATTATCATGGAAAAATAATGAAGGGTTTTATTACTCTAGCTACGATAAACCAGAAGGAAGTGAACTTTCAGCAAAAACAGATCAACACAAAGTATACTATCATAAGTTAGGAACTTCACAAAAAGAAGATGCTTTAATTTTTGGAGGGACTCCTGAAGAAAAACATAGATATGTAGGTGCTACTGTAACCAAAGATGGTCGATACCTTACTATATCTGCTAGTGTTTCGACCTCAGGAAATAAATTATTTATTAAAGATCTTAAGAATCCAAATAGTAAACTAGTTACTATTTTGGGTACTACAGATAGTGATACTTATGTTATAGAAAACACAGGATCTACATTATATTTGGTTACAAATTTAAATGCACCTAATCAAAAAGTTGTTACTGTAGATGCTTCTAATCCAACACCAGAAAACTGGAAAGATTTTATTTCAGAAACAGAAAATGTATTAAGCACAAGTACAGGAGGTGGATACTTTTTTGCTAGGTATATGGTTGATGCAGTATCTAAAGTACTACAATATGATTATAGTGGTAAGTTAATTCGTGAGGTAGCTCTTCCTGGAATAGGAAGCGCTAATGGGTTTGGTGCTAAAAAAGAAGAAAAAGAACTATATTATTCGTTTACCAATTATAAAACACCTACTAGTATTTACAAGTATAATATTGCTGAAGGTACCTCAGAACTATATCGAAAGCCAAAAATTGATTTTAATTCCGAGAATTACGAGAGCAAGCAAGTTTTTTATACTTCTAAAGATGGTACAAAAGTACCTATGATTATTACCTATAAAAAAGGTATTGAACTTAATGGTAAAAACCCCACTATTCTATATGGTTATGGAGGGTTCAATATTAGTTTAACACCCATATTTAGTATTGCCAATGCAGTATGGATGGAACAAGGTGGTGTGTACGCTGTGCCAAATCTAAGAGGTGGTGGTGAATATGGTAAAAAATGGCATGTAGCAGGTACTAAAATGCAAAAGCAAAATGTATTTGATGATTTTATAGCCGCTGCAGAGTATTTAATCCAAAATAAGTATACTTCTAGTGATTATCTTGCTATTCGTGGAGGGTCTAATGGAGGGTTACTTGTTGGTGCTACGATGACGCAACGACCAGACCTTATGAAGGTAGCTTTACCCGCCGTTGGAGTTTTAGATATGTTACGTTATCATACTTTTACTTCTGGAGCAGGATGGGCGTATGATTACGGTACATCAGAAGAAAGCAAGGAAATGTTTGAATATATAAAAGGATACTCTCCCGTTCATAATGTAAAAGAAGGAGTACAATATCCTGCTACAATGGTTACTACAGGAGATCATGATGATCGAGTGGTACCTGCACATTCTTTTAAATTTGCAGCTGAGCTACAAGCAAAACAATCAGGTAATAACCCTACATTAATACGAATTGAAACGAATGCTGGACATGGAGCAGGAACACCTGTAAGTAAAACCATTGAGCAATATGCTGATATTTTTGGTTTTACACTCTATAATATGGGGTATGAAGTATTACCAGAAAAAATTATTAATGAAATAAAAGGATAAATATTATTCTCTTAAATAAAAATAAAAAATCCGTTTTCTGAAAAGAAGCGGATTTTTTTAGTAAAGTTCAATATCTTTGGAATAGACTATATTAACCACATTTATACTTCTATAATATATTAAGCAGTTAATTATGTATTGATATAGTAGTACTAAAAATAATAACAAAGAACAGCTAACTATGCTTATAGTCCACAATGTATCTTTTGCTTACGATACCCAACCTGTTTTAAAAAATGTTAGTTTTACCATCAAAAAAGGAGAACATATTGCTCTTATAGGAGCAAGTGGCTGCGGAAAAAGCACTTTATTAAAAATCATTTACGGTCTTTTACATATACAAGAAGGAGAATTATCTTGGAATAACACTAAAATACTAGGACCTCTTTTTAGCCTTGTCCCAGGAGAGGAGAACATGAAATATCTATCACAAGGATTCGAGTTACAATCGTATCGAACTGTTGCAGAAAATATTGGGCAATATTTATCTAGTTTTGAGCCTGAACTTAAAGAAAATCGTATTCAGGAATTATTAGAAATTGTAGAAATGACACATTTTTCTGATATTAAAGTGGAAAATCTAAGTGGTGGACAAAAACAAAGAGTAGCATTAGCTAAGGCACTAGCAAAAAGACCAGAATTATTATTATTAGATGAACCTTTTGGAAATATAGATAATTTTAGGCGAAGTTCATTACGTCGAAATTTATATCGATACTTAAAACGAAATAAAATTACGAGTATCACTGCTACACATGATAAAACTGATATTTTATCGTTTACCGATCAGGCTATTGTTATTCATAAAGGTGAAATCCTAATTAAAGAAAATACAACTATCCTATATCAAAATCCAAATAATTACTACGCTGCATCTCTTTTTGGAGAAATAAATAAAATACGTCTTTCTTTATTTAGTACTACACATACAGAAGAAGTCATTCTTGTATACCCCCATGAAATAAAAGTGGATTCTGATTCGGTACTAAAAGTTAGAGTGAAAAACGCATATTTTAACGGTGATTATTATTTGATAGAAGGCATCCTTGATAGTACTATTATCTTTTTCAATCATCATAACATATTGACCCCTCCAGAAATAGTCGGAATTACAATTTCAGACGAAATCATTAAAAAGAGACAACGAATCTAGTCTGTATAATTCACTAATTTCAATTGACTTCCATCAAATACAGCATAGGTATAATGACTAATCCAATCTCCAAGGTTAGTATATTGTGATTTTTCGTTTAATTGTATTTCCATAGGTAGATGTCTATGACCAAACACAAAGTAATCTCTGTGTCTATCTTCTAATTTTCTTTTACAATATTGCACTAACCATTCATTATCTTCTCCTAAAAAAGTGACATCTTCATCTCCTGAAATTAATTTATTTTTTACGGATAAGTACTGCGCTAATTTTACTCCCAGATCAGGATGTAACCATCTAAAAAACCATTTAGCAACAGGATTAGTAAATACTTTTTTCATTCGTTTATACCCTTTATCTCCTGGTCCTAGACCATCACCATGACCAATAAAAAAAGTAGTCTCATTAAATGTAAATTCTTGAGGTTTATGATAGACAGGTATATTTAATTCTTCTTCAAAATACCCATGCATCCATAAATCATGATTTCCCACAAAATAATATACTGGTATCCCAGAATCTGTAATTTCTGCTAGTTTTCCTAGTGTCCTAGTAAAACCTTTAGGAACTACCGTTTTATACTCAAACCAAAAATCAAAAAGGTCACCTAGTAAAAAAATCGCTCCTGCATCTTCTTTAACTTTATCTAACCATTTTACAAATTTTTGTTCTCTGGGAAAACTTTTTTGTGATGTTGGTGCTCCCAGATGATTATCGCTGGCAAAATATATTTTTTTCCCTTCAGGAAGGTTCATAGCTATAATTTATAAGGTAAAAAAAGAATTAATCTTTCACTAGTTTTTAAAGCTGTGAAGTGATTCAAATAGTTTATTCATTATCGGTAGCATACCATTCTGCATAAGAAGTTTCGGTTTCTTGCAGTTTTAATGCATATAACATAATACTTTCTGGTAATCTGGCTTTAATCTTTTTAGCAAAATCAATTACCATATTCTCACTAGTAGGTTGGTAATCTACCAGAATCACATTATGCCCTCTATCTTGTAGTTCTTTTGCTAGTTCTTTATGTGGAGTATTTTTATTAAATACCGTAGCATGATCAAAAACATCTTCAATATCTTCTTTTACGATCTTTTTTAGATCTCCAAAATCAATTACCATCCCTAGTTTTACATGCGAAGTATCTGTGATGGGTTCTCCTATTACAGTAACACTTAATTTATAACTATGCCCATGAACATTTCTACACTTACCATCATAGCCATATAAGGCATGACCCGTTTCAAAAGAAAATTGTTTGGTGATACGAATTTTACTCATTACTTACTTTATAATTTTTGACAAAGTTACATAAACATTATCGTCTCTTTCTCTTATTTACAAAGTAAACCACAACCAAAACGATTCCTAGTATTAGAAACAATCCATTCCCTCCTAAAAAATTTAATATATCCATAGTAAAAAATAATCTAAAAAATTTCTGCTATTTAATCTTAGCTTTATTATGATTAAGTCCCCAGTTTGCCATTTCATTAAGTACAGGTACAAGACTTTTTCCGTACTCTGATAATCTATATTCTACTCTTGGAGGCACTTCGGGGTATATCTTTCGTAAGATAATGTTATTTGTTTCCAATTCTCGTAATTGCTGGGTTAACATTTTTTGAGTAATAACTCCAAGACGTTTTTTTAATTGCCCAAAGCGTAAGAATTCATTATTTTCTAATTGCCATAATATTGCAGGTTTCCATTTGCCTCCTATAACTTCTAATGTTGTCATAACAGGACAAGATGTAAAAAGATCTTCTTCATTTTCTAAAAAACCATAAATTTTATTCATTTTAACATTCTGATAATCAGCATTAGTATATTTTAGTATAGTATGTATTATTAATGTACCTACTTGCACAAAGATACTATACTTAATATCTTGTTCAAAAATTTAAAAGAAAATTATGGCAAGTTATTTTATTACAGGCGCTACAGGCACTATAGGAAAAGAAGTAGTAACATCATTACTCGAAAATAATGCTACTGTTATTGCTGCAACAAGAAATCCAGAAAAATCACAAGACCTATTTAATAATAAAGCAACATCGGTTCATTTTGATTATGGCAATAAAGATACTTTTAATCAGGTACAAGGTACTGATGGAATACTTATTATAGGTCCGCCATTAAATCCTGCACTTTTTGAATTATTAGAACCTTTTGTAGGTTATATACAAGATAATTATACTGGTAGAGTAGTATATCTTTCTGGTTATGGTATGGATGCTCTTAAGCAAATGCCTTTTCATGCATTAATGGAAAATAAATTAAAAAGCACTAATCTTAATTGGAATATTGTACGTCCAGGTTTCTTTATGCAGAATTTTGGTAATTATGAAAGAGAAAATATTGAGCAGCGTAATGTTTTATTCTCTCCTGCAGGAGAAGGAAAAACCCCTTTTGTTTCTGCAACAGATATTGCCAGTGCCATCTCAGTATTACTTACTGATCAGAATAGGAAACATCAAACACATATATTAACAGGAGCAAAGGCATATTCTCATTTTGATGTTGCAGAATTACTTACTACCATTCTTGGAACTCCCATAGCATATGCTAATCCAGATCAGCACACTTATCGTAAGGTACTAAAAGACTCTGGAGCGCCAGATTTTATTGCAGACTATATGATCCCAATATATGGATTAGTTAAAAATGGTACAATTCAAAACACTACTAATAGTATAAAGGAACTAACAGGAAGAGATCCTGAAACATTAGAGGAAGTATTAAAAAGAGATTTTTCATAAAAATCATGAATATATTAAACTTTTTTAAGTAAGATTCTTTATTCTTTTTATATTACTTTTTTAAGAAATAATAAAATGTTTTGAATTCAATTCCAATAAACTGATTATCAAATAATTATTGAATTAATTTTGTTGTAACAATTTGTTAATCACATCCAATTTTAATGAGTATTCATAACACTCTACTACTATATTCTTATCTACATTTTTTTATACTCAAAATATAATTACGATATTGAAGAAATAAGTATCTGTAAACTATCCAGTTTTAATGAGTGAAAAACATATCAGGTAAATTATAAAAGTGAGGACTGGTCGATACTATTTTAAATTTTCAATAAAATTTTGTTCTATCTACACAACCAGTTGAAAAACTCTTATTAGAACTTTTCTAAATATTGAAAAAAAATATAAAATAACATTAATAAAACAATATATATGGAAAAATTAATTAGGGCAATCATAGCGGGATGGGGTGCAAAAAAAATAGGAGGAGGAAAGTGCGGTTGTATTGGTACTGTATTTGTATTTATTATTTTATACTGGCTTTTAGGATTTGTATTTAAAGTATTATAACTATAAACAGAACCTAATCTTAAAGTCTTTTTTAGACAAGTATATAAAAAAACAACCTCTGGGTTAACTACTCCCAGAGGTCTGAATTGAAACTTAATTGTATTTAACACAAACTCAACTTATACTAATTATAATAGTTTCAATTTTATTATTATTTGACAACGGTAAATTACTTGTAAAATACGATATATTTTTAAGTTTGCGGACAAAAGTAGTGCTATAGATTAACGCAAAACATGACAAATATCATTTTAAAAAATCAACTTATATACCTACTTGATTCTATGATATGTTGAAAAATAAATCTTCTTATTAATACTAAATTCTATAGTACTATTCAAAATGATTTATGCATTACTAAAAGCAGGTCATACTACTATTTTTGATAAGAAATGGTTTTGAGGCAGTATTCAATCAGATTGAAAAAAGGTAATAACAAAACTATTGTAAATTACAGTAAACTTTTTTCTTAAAAAAACCGAAAACAGTATTATAAAACATAAAATTAATGTATTAATCTTATGTTAAAAAATGATACTTTATAGTTGTACCTATTCGATAACAGCTGTATAAAAAAAGCAACCCCCGGGTTAACTACTCCCAGGGGTCTGAATTGAAACTTAATTGTATTTAACACAAACTCAACTTATACTAATTATGATAGTTTCAATTTTGCTGTTTTGCTCCTCTCGGTTGACACCACGAAGATAAGCCCTATATCCTAAATATTTTAACGTTTTATTGATAATAATTAACATTTAACAATGTGATAATATCATTGTCTTAAGATTCCTAAAAACGATTTTATTTAACATTATTAATAATTATTTAACATTCTTATTTCCAGAGTATTAGTCTATTTCTCATAAAACTCCTTACAAAATAGTATAGCTTTATTAAGTTCATCAAAATTCATACCATTATTAGTTTATTTTGTCTTTTTTTAAATAAAAAACAAAACCCCTAAGAAACAAGTACTTAGGGGTTAAAACTGAAACTAATTACGTAATTTTTTACACAAACTCAACTTACATAATTATTAAGTTTCAATTATATTTTTGTTAATATTTTAACTTTTCATGCCATTTCGAATTAAAAATGGTATTATTTGTTATTCAATTGTTATATTAAAGGTTTGATCAATATCTGTATCACCACCTGCATTGGTGATATCTCCTTTAACTACTCCTTCTGCGTCTTTTTTAGGTTTATGCCTTAAGGTTATTCTAAAAGTTCCTGTTCCAGCATTAGTTGTCGTTAATAGAAACTTAAGCCCTACGGGATTTGCAGAAGTAAAAGCTGTCCCATCTTCTTTTTTATAATCAGATTCTTTGTCTGCATATGCAGCTGTAATATTTAATCCCGAAGCTAGTACATAAAAAAACTGATGTTCATCCGCTTCTTTTTTAACTTCATCGCTAATCACATCAACAGGATTTTTAGACTCATTAAGCAACTCTATAGATCCACTATATTGCGTATTTACCTTTAGCTTACCAGAAACCGTTACTTCTGGTTTTGATGGGCCTTCTTCCCCATCTTTATCTACGACCACCAAGTTTATAGTTTGCCCTCCTCCTACAAGGGACACCGACATTTTGGTTATTAACTCTTCTTCGTTAACAGGTTTAGGGTTATCATCATCATTAGAACATGACATAAATAAAATACTGCCAGTGATCGTAAGGATTGATAAAAATTTGCGTGTGTTCATTACTTTTTTCATTTAATAGTTAATAGATAATCGTAGTAAAAAATTTCGACCCATATCATCTGCAAAATATCGCTGACGATTTAGATAATTCCTATACTTTATATTGAATATGTTTTTTATGGCTAACCCTACTTTTAGTTTATTTTTTTCTCCTAAAGAAAATTCCATACTTGTATCTGCATTTAATAAATTATATGCGCTAGGAGGTGTATTAATTTCTAGTAATACATCTTTCTCTTGTTGTGGAGAAAATACAGATATATTAGAAGGGTATTCGTTTTGTCTAAAAAAATATTGATTTTCTAATGACACATTAAATCCATACCAAGTTTTATTCTTATAGGTAATACGATTATTAAAATTAGGGGCGGGTATCGTAATCAATGAGGTATTATTTTTATTCTCTTTTCCTTTTACGATAGAAAAACTATGATTGGTGCTCCAGTTATGATGCCAATTGGTATATAGTTTAGCATCCAACCCCAATATATTAACATTAGTTTGCCTGTATTCCCAAACAGGAAATGCTCCTCTTATCGAAAGTTGTACATCTACAGGCTCTAGCAAAATATAATCATTTATAAGATTAGCATATGGAGCAATTTCCCATCCCCATTTTTCTGTCTCTTTCTTAGCAACTATTGAGATTTTATGAGATGTTTCTTGATCGATTCCTAAATCTCCCAATTCAATTCTGGCAGCAGAATGATGCAATCCATCACTAAACAGCTCTGAAGGGTTAGGCGCTCGTTGTGCCATAGCATAATTAAACCTAAATTCATAGTCTTCTTTATAAGTGTATTGTGCTCCTACAGTGGCTGAAATATTGTGATACTCAAAAACTGGATTAGTGAGCCATTGGGTATTAAAATCTTCGATAATAAAATCCGAAAAATCTGATTCATATTTTCTTTCTTCCCATCTCGATTTTAAATAAAACTTTTTAGCATCCATACGATTATAATCATATCGAACACCTCCATCTATTATAATACTACTTGTTACGTCATGTTCTCCAGTAATAAAAATTCCGACATCATGTTTATCATAATCAGGAATTAACCTTCTTACACCTGTATTAGGGTTTGCAAAATTATTCTGATATCGTAATACAGCTCCTACATCCCACAAAAATTCTGGATTGGAATCAAAACTAAAACCAGAAGTTATTGTATGCGTTTTTAACTCAAGATCTATACTAGCTTGTTTGCTTAGCGCTTCTGTTCTTCGAATATCAAACTCAAACCTTTTATTATATTGAAAATCATATTGTGTACTCCATTTACCTAGTTCTTCAAAACGCTTAAAATATCGTAACCTACCTAAATGATGTGTCACTTCTTGTTTAGGATTATCAATCTTATAAGTAAAATCTCTAATGATTGCTGGTTGCTGACTATTAATCGCATTAATAAGATCATCTATACTACCAACATGTGATGCTGCTAAAACCCCTATTTCATTATTAAAAAAAGAATAATATATATCCCAGCCATGAGTAAATTTATTAACTCCAAAAGATAGAGAAGCTCCTTTTTCAAATACTCCTGTGTTGGAGAGAACGTAATCTGGTGCTTCTACATCTCCAAAGCGTTTTATAGTTCCTTGTGCTTTAAAAAACCAACCATTTTTATATCCTTTTATCAGTTCTGAAGAAATTGATCCTCCTCTTCCATTTACTCCTCCTGTGGCTATTGTTTTACCAAACAAGGTGTCTTTTACAGGCGCTTTAATAGGTTCTAGAATAATAACACCTCCAATAGCATCGCCACCATAACGTAATGCAGAAGCTCCTTTGACAACAGTCACATTCCCTGCGGTATTAATATCTATATTAGGAGCATGCTCGTCTCCCCACTCCATATCTTGCATACGAACACCGTTATTCATAATCAACACACGACTCCCACTAAGACCCTGAATAACAGGCTTAACTATAGTTGCTCCTGTATTTAATGATGAAACACCTGTAATTTCTTTAAGAGCATCTCCTAAAGAGCCACTACTATATTTTTCAATAATATCAGAATCAATAGCCTCTTCTTGAGCAGAAGTTGTTTTATTAGTAGTAGCACCTGCGACTTTTACCTCTGATAATTCATTAAGGTGATGCTCTAGATAAAAATCTTTTGATGAGATCTTTGCTACATCTAACGTTATTACCTGAGAGTTACATTTCTCATGTGATATAGTAAAAGCGTATGCTGTTGCGCATAAATCTTCGATATAATATCTACCAGTAGCATTTGTCACAATAGTACGATTATTAAATGTTATTGTAGCGCCTTCTAGGGGAACTCCGTCATGAAAATCTATGACTCTACCAGAAAGTATATGATCACATTCCTGAGCAGATAAGAGATTAATCCCGAGAAGAAACACCGCTAACCAAGTGTATCTTTTCATTTATAAAATAATGGAATAAGCTATTAATATGGTATATATCAATAGTTAGTTGTCAATAAAAAAGTTTGAATAAAACTAAGCTGTAGGAGGGGCTTTGTTTAAAAATGAATAAGTAACAGATGAACCAAAATATTGTTTTATATATGTAGTTCTAACAACATCAATAGGAATCTGTATTACTTTAGAAATAGTAAGTGTATCTACTGGTGTAAAATCATCATTATGATGATTTAAAGTAAACTCACAAAGAGAACAGTCTTCATCATCAGTATCATGACCTACAATATGTATGTCTGCCAATTGAATGATACCAAAAAATATCAAAAATATGGATGCTAATATTTGCCTGTTTAACTTCATTACAGCAAATAAACGAAAAAAAATGATTGATTATTATATTTTTTAACTAAATAAAGTGTTAAAGACTTATAAAAGTAATTGTTTTTTGTACTATTTTCTTAAGGTGTTTTGGCAAAGTATTCTTTATCCATGGGTGTTTCGCGCCAAATATATGATCTGCACCTTCTACTAAAAATAATTTAGTATTAGAACCCCAAGAGTGTAAATCTTTTCCTTCTTGTACAGTAACTGTTGGATCATTTGTACCATGAATAATTAAATGTGGTACTTGATTTTTTATAACAGCTCTAGATATCGTAAGCCTTTCTTCATTTTCTATAAAAGATGTATAAAATTGAAAATAATGTGGCATCTGCTGTTTTGTTCTACTATTCTCAATGTATAATACTCTGGCCTGCTTCCAATGCTCTAAAGCATCTTCTTTTGGAAATCTTTTTTTATAATCAGAAACACTTGCCCATGTTATTAGTTTGGCAATTCTACTGTCTTCTGATGCTTTAATCGTAGCAATACCACCGCCTCTAGAATGTCCTATTAGAGAAATATTTGATGAAACTATTACATTTCTAAACTCAAATCCTGAAGAGGTAATCCAATCTATAATAGTTTCTAAGTCATCTAATTCTTTTATATAATTATTAGCTCCAAAAGCTTCTAGATCAGGAAAATCTATAGGTTGCTCTACAGTGCCTCCATTATGAGAGAAATTAAACTTTACAAAGAAAAAACCTGCATTAGCAAATGTTTCTGCTACCATATTCCAAGCTCCCCAATCTTTAAAGCCTTTATATCCATGACAAAAAATAATCACGGGCTTGAGGTTTTTATCATCATTATAAAAAACATCTGTTAAAATTGGTTTTTGATGTTTTCCTTTAACTATTATGTTTTTTCTCTTTACTATCATACTTTAATATTGTATTATACAACCATTACGGGCTCGTGCTTTTTCTTTTTTTATCAACTATACTTCTTTCTCGATAAATGGAATTTTAATATTAAAAATTTCTCGTATGAGATTTTTTAACTGTAATAGATATTCCTCAAACACAACATTAGTAATCTCATAATCTGTTTTACCTCTTATACTCTCTTTTGTTCCAAATTTTAGATATCCTTCTTGAAGGTTTTTAAATGAAATTATCCCTGCTTGAAATGCTTCAGTAATTGGATTTTCATTATGCTGCATATAAGCATATGCTAAAACTTGCACAACCTTACTGTATTTATATTCTTCTGTAATCATATTCCAATCCATAATAACAACATCACTTCGGTTTACTCTTCCTGTTTTATAATCGATAATACGTACTTGATTATCTAATTGATCTATCCGATCTACTTTTCCCTTAATAAAAACAGGGAAACCTAATTCAGGAACTTCTAATTTGGTTTTTAGATTACTTTCTACTGATAAGATCTTTAATTGAGCTCCTTGGTTTAGTAATTCTTCTTCAGTTTTTAAAAAATTATAGATATAACGCTTAGCTACTTCAAAAATTAGTAAATTTTTACCCTGTGTTATATCTAGTTTTGTATACTCTTGTTTAAACTGATACTTAAGCTGTGTATCTATTTGATTTCTCATCTTCTTAATATCTTCGAGTGTAAGAAATCTGTTTTCTATCGGTTTATAAAATATTTCGAGTGTATTATGAATAACTGTTCCTAACGTATTTGCAGCAATAGTTTCTTCTACTTCTTCTACTTCTTTAACTCCTAAAATATATTTATAATAAAAATCCATAGGATTTCTTATATAAGTTGTTAATGCAGAAGGAGATAATCCATGAGTTACTAATTGTTTTAGTTTTAGTAAAACTTCTTCGTTTTTTTCTACTTGTAATGGTTTACTAATTAATTTGGGGACTTCAGATGAGGCAATGTATTTTTTAAGATTATGATTTGGTCTTTTATCAATATCCAACTGAAGCAAAAATCTACTTTTTTCTCCTCCTCCTACTCCTTCATCATCTGTATTATATAACAAATATACTTTTTTGGCTCTTTGAATTAATCTATAAAAATGATATGTATATATCGCATCCTTCTCTTTATAAGTAGGTAGATCATATGCTCTTTTTAAATCATAGGGTATAAAAGAGTTCATGCTCTTGCCTGCTGGTAAAATTCCTTCATTAACTGAGGTGATAATCACAGTTTCAAAATCAAGGCAACGAGATTCTAACATCCCCATAAGCTGCAAACCTCTAAATGGTTCTCCAGAAAAATCTAATGTCTCTTTCATCAAAATATCTTTATATAGTGTATACAAAGATCCTATTGTTTTTAAGCATTGATAGCTATCATGTAATGCAGATACTTTATTAAAGATCAAATGAAAATGGTATACACATTCTAATTCTAGTTCATCTTTTTTTACGGAAAGACAATGCTTAAGTGCTAATACTATTTTTTTACAATAATCCAAAGCAGTAGTAGTATCATTCCATGATCCAAACAATAATGCTAATGTTTCTTGTTTTTTATCTGAAACATGCTCTTGTAATTTTTTTAGTGTAATATAAATTATATTTTCTTTAGATATAATCGCAATCAAATGTGCAGCCTCAAGGCCTAATAATCTATTTCCGGGCTGGCTATTTAAAATCTCTAATACCGATTTATAATAAAACCCTTTATAACTATAGTTTTTATGAAGATTGAATAATAACTCAAAAAAAGAAGCTATAGGAACTTCTTTAAGAGGTAATCCCATTGTAATATTTAGAAATTCAACTGTATTCGGAAGGGAGTTAAGTACTGGTTGTAATAAACTTTCATCCGCAAGTACCAGTGCTGTTTTCTCCATATCAGATTTAGGAATAACAGTAAGTAATTGTCCAACAGATTTAGCTTGTCCTATATTCTTAGGAACTCCAACAAGTGTAATATCTTTTTGCTGAGAGAAATTATCACGTATCCACTTAAATGGTTTTTCTTGATAATACGTCCATTGTTTTTTATATTTTCTTAGGAACAGGGATGCTTCGTGGTATGTGTTATCAATAAAAAACTGATCTGCATCCCAATATACCTGTGCAATACCAGCTTCTAAAAGAGATTGAAAAATGATTTGCTCGGCATTATTTAAAGCATTAAATCCTACTAAAATGTGCTTCCTTTTTTCTTCTTTAATATAAGATGAGATATCTTCTGATGCTTTTCGATACAATAACCCTTGATATCCTATTTTTTTTAAAAGAAGTTTATCTCTAAAATTAGTATAATAATCTATGAGGCTTTCCCAGAATTGTATATAATTTTTAACTAATTCTGTTTTTTCTTTTTGTAAATACCAATGATTTAAATCTTGTATTCCTGATAAGTATGAAAAAAAAGACTCGTGATCTATACAATATCTATCGACTTCATTAAAATCATAAATCATTGTCTGAGCCCAATTACTAAATGTTTCGAAATTTTCTTTTTTTAAATGAGGATGAGTCTTTAAATAAGTATCATAAAATTCAAATAATGTCTGGATATTATCGATTTGTTGAAGCCCAGATAATCTAATTATGAACTCTTCTATACTAAGGATTATTGGAACAAAAAAAGTTTGATCAGGATATGTTTCTAACAGTTCTTTCTTAAGAAAAAGCCCTGCTCTTTTGCTAGGGACAATAAAAATCAAGTCGCTTATTTTTTCTGGAGCGTCTTGTAATTCTAATATTACTTCTTTTAAAAAACTTTTCAAGTGTTTGTTATTTTAGAGTGTTTAGCTATTTAAACGTATACTTGATCTCTAATTTTTCTTAAACCTACTTCCCTATCTTTCTTACAGAATTAAGCATAGATTTTTTTGTTTTATCACCTTGTATAATTTATACTCAATATACCATCTTATTTTCTCAATACAAATTCTTAAGAGGACACCATACAATTTAATTATCGTTTAAGTGGATAATGTAGTATATCGTTAATCTACATTATCTAAAATAAGCGTATTATACCGGTTTCTTATATGAAATCAATATAACCTAGAATTAAAAAAATAGAATTTAGAACAAAATATGAATTGGCATAAAGCCTTATATTTTGTTTTTAGGTAAAAATAAAAGCGCCTCGAAAATTCGAGGCGCTTTTTTACTATTTATCTTGGTAAGATTTTTATACTTATTTTACTAAGTTAATCTCTACACGTCTGTTTTGTGCTCTACCAGCTCTAGTTTTGTTAGAAGCGATAGGTCTGTCTTCACCGTAACCAACAGCAGATAATCTAAATTGATCGATCCCGTTATCTGTTAAGTAATTTTTAACAGCGTTAGCTCTAGAATCAGATAATCTCTGGTTTGATTTAGCAGCACCAGCGCTATCAGTATGTCCTTCTACAGTAAACTTAGCAGTAGGATATTCTTTTAATATAGCGATGATATCTCCAAGTGCCTTATTAGATTCTGCTTTAATACTAGATTTACCAGAATCAAATAAGATTGTTTTTGCATATGAGTTAAGTGTTTTCTGTACTTCTTCTGTTACTTCTGGGCAACCATTGTTTGCTACAGTACCAGCAACATCAGGACAGTTATCATCTTTATCTAATACACCGTCTCCATCTTTATCTTTGAAAGGACATCCGTTATTAGCAGCTGGTCCAGCTTCGTTTGGACAACCATCTTTACCATCAGCGATTCCATCACCATCAGCATCAGGACATCCATTAAGTGCAGGTAATCCAGCTTCAGTAGGACAATCATCTTTAGGATCTGGAACTCCGTCACCGTCTGTATCAGGACATCCATTAAATTCTGCAGTACCTGCAGTATCAGGACAATCATCTTTAGCATCAGTGATTCCATCACCATCAGTATCAGGACATCCTTTAAATTCTGCTAAACCAGGAACGTCTGGACACTCATCATCTTTATCATATACTCCGTCTCCATCTGTATCTTTACCTCCAAATGCAAAAGTAAGTCCTGCAGAATGTTGGAAATGTGTAGGAATGTAATCTACAAAACCTCCATTGCTATTAGCGTATTCTTCAAATACATGCTTATATGTTGATTGAATGTTGAACGCAAGATTCTCTGTTAACCAAAAGTTAAAACCAAGAGATCCGTTTAATGTTCCTGCTCCTACTTCATCAATCCAAGTATAACCTCCACCTACTCCTAGGTAAGGCTCAAACCATTTTGTGTTTAATGCATTTTTAAGGCTATAGCTAATTTTTCCATCAGCTGCATAGTAAGATAGGTCATCAACTTTTACCGTTTCCCCACTATTTGGAAGCTCTCCAAATTTTTCTATTTTATTAACTGACCCTGCAACTGTAAAAGAAAAACCATCCCCTATATATCTCCCAACAGATAATTTGGAAACAGATGGAAGAATGTTCCAGTGGTCGCTAGCATTAAAATATTCATCGAAAATTTCTCCCTGATTAGTAAGGTCTCCCCCAGTAGGAAAGATGTCAACGGCATTAATACCTATAGAAACCGCCCAAGGATTGTTTTCATCTTGTGCATTCGCCGTACTAAGTCCAAGTACTAGTAACGAAGCCACTAAAAATCTGCTAAGATGTTTCATATTCAATAATTTAATTTTTAAGTGTTAATTAGAGCAAATGTAATATGTTAAAAATAACTGTCAAAGACAAATCTAATAAATTTTTCTTAACATACCAGTAAATATAATAGCTTTGGAAGGTATTTCAATTTTTCCTTATAAAAAAAATATCCAAAAAACATGATATTAATCATGTTAGAGAAAAATTACAGTATTTGTCATAATAACTAGCTACAATTATAAGACAAAAATATCTTTTATCTCTAAAAAAAATTAGTAATTATAAAAATAATTCCTTAATCTATATATACATTAACGAGATTTCTTCATTAGAATATAATAAAATTGTATTCTTTACAACATATCCTATATCTTCGAGAAGTGACCTATATTTCTGTATCTGTATTGCATGAGAAATATCATATACACCTGTTTTATAGTCTATTATTGTAATTATATTATTTTTATCAATTACTATTCTATCTGGTCTAAACAATTTCCCATTAGAAATTATATCTCTTTCATTATATATTTTATTATCGATAGAAAAATATTGAGAAAGCTTAGGGTGATCAACAATCCTTTTTATTTCATTATAAAAGATTTCTTTTTCAGAACTCGAAACCTTGCCTATATCATGCGCTTCTTGGATAACTTTTTCAACATCACTATGTGTTTCGATAGAAGCCATAAGATCGTGTATCAAATTTCCTTTCTCTATGGCGCTTTGCTGAGAGGTATCCCATAGTTTCCCCGAATTAGTTACAATATTAACCTTATATTTCTTTGAAGCATCTTCGAATCGAGAAAGAGAAATTATTTTTAATTTTTCTTCTGCATCAGTGCTTATAATATCTGGCTTTATAGGGTTTCCAAAATCGTATGTTATCTTTTCGAGGTTCCATTGACCTAAATGTTTCAAATATGCAATTAATTTTCCTGAAAATTTATGAGGGTTACTCTCTTCTTTTGAATTTAGTTTCAAATTGGACAATATATATAATTGCTCTTTAGCTCTGGTAAGTACTACATATAAGAGATTAAAGGCATCTAATTCCAATTGAGATTGTCGGTTCAAAACAATTTCTTTAGTGGCATCACTATACTCAGATATGTTTTTATTGTAGTTAATAAATACTTCTTCAAAATTAGCATAGTCTTCTTTGACAACAGACAACCATGTTTTGGGTTCTATTTCTTCATACATATCAATATCTGCATATGGATAAATCACACAGGGAAATTCAAGTCCTTTGGCTTTATGTATAGTAATAATCTGTATAGCACCTTCTGCTTTGGGAGCTATAATACTTAGTTTATCTTTATGGGCATGCCAATATGCCAAAAACCCTACAACACCTTCTATATATCTCTGAGTGAATGTAAATACTACATCAAGAAAAAATTGCACATATGCTATTGCTTTATCAGCCAAAGAAAAAGTAGATATAATATATTCTACAGCATCATAGAGAGGTTTTACAGCTAATTCAGAAAAACTAAAACTGATTCCCAGAGTTTCTAACTCAGAAGAAAAGAATGTTTTGGTAGTATTATCCATCATTTTTTGTAAAAATATGTGCTTTTCTTCTACTGAAAATTGCTCGGTTAAAAAATGTAATACATTAATTTTTGATTGCAAATGATCTGGTTGTATACTCCAAGTCAGCAAATTGATAATGAATCTTACCTGAGGAGCATTATTAATTAATAGGGTTTCAGAAGAAATTATAGCTAAGCCTTTTTGAGTAAGAAAGTCTGCTATAACAACTCCTTCTTTACGCTTTCTTACAATAATGCAAATTTCATTAAGAGCATATCCTTTATTATTTAATTCTATTATCGTTTCATATGTTTTTTCTGGATATAATTCGTTTTCTACAGCAACATTTTTAGCTTTTATAAACGATACATTAACATATCCATTCTTCTTAGAATTAATCTCTTGTCTGTTACCTTCCAAATATAGCTTCTGGTGTTTTTCATCACTAAAATCTCCAGACAAAAAAGTAAATAAGCTATTATTAAATTTAACAACCTCTTCATGACTACGATAATTCTTAGGTAAATTAAGGACTTGCTTTTCTTGTATCGAAAAAGGATCTTTATCAGAAGACAGGTCTATAAATTGTTCTGCTTTACCACCTCTCCATCGATAAATAGCCTGCTTAGCATCTCCTACTATAGTAACTTTACCTCTTTTTCCTGCTAATGTTTCTGTAGAAACTGCATTATCTATAAGAGGAACCAAATTATTCCACTGCAATTCCGATGTGTCTTGAAATTCATCAACAAAATAATCCCTATACCGCTCTCCTAAACGTTCATAAATAAATGGTGCTGGTTGTCCTTGTATTGCTTCACTTATAATAGCATTAAACTCTGATATTAATAAAATCTTTCTTTCTTTTTTAATCTCTAACACTTCTTTATTAATTGCATTTAATACTGAGAGTGGAGTTATGTTTTTTAAGATGTTATTAAACAATGTAAGTTGCGATAATTGAGTTTTTGTTGTTACAAAAGCTTCTTCGATCTCAGGCCGGATACTATCAATACTTTCTTTTTTAGTATTCTCTAATGTTTTTGTGTAAAAACTAGTAGTTTCAATATTTTGAGCCCATTTTGTTTTTTTAAAATCAAATTTGGTTACTCCATCACAAAGTTTTTGAAAATGATTTGGAATAGTGCCTCTACTAAAATCTTTATGATCTAATCCTAAACTGTGTATTTGATTAAGAATTTTTTGTGAGGAATCTTTGATGATATGTTTTAAGTCTGTAATTTTTTTATGCAATATTTTTTTCAGCTCCTCAAAATCACTAGTTTCTTTCTCTGAAAGTTTATTAAGATGTTCCCGATCATTTTCACTAAACAAAAGTTTAGCAATCTTATTTAGTTCTATAGTAATATCCCAACTTTTATCATCTTCTAATTTACTGATTGCAAAATCAATAATTAGCCTAGTAAGTTCCTGATTTAAACCTATTTTAGCAATCACCGCATCTACAGCCTCTTCAATTAGAGCATCTGTATTCATTTCAATCTCAAAATTCATAGGAATCCCTAAATCATATGCAAATGTTCTGATTACTCTATGGGTAAATGTATCAATGGTAACAACATCAAACGCGGCATAGTTATGAAGAATACTCTTTAGAATTCGTTTTGCTTTCTGTTTAAGTTCTTTTTCAGGAACCTTAATTGCGACTACTAGTTCTTTTAATAAGCTCTGATATTTTAATGGGGTATTCTGTTTACTAATCGCAACAAGGTTTTCTAAAATCCTTGTTTTCATCTCGGCAACTGCCTTATTTGTAAAAGTTATCGCTAAAATATTTTTATAACTATCTTTAAACTCTCCTTTTAATAAAGCAATTAAGTATGCTTTTACCAAGGTATAGGTTTTCCCCGCACCTGCGGCGGCATTATATACGGTAAAAGCTGTATCTGGATTCAATTCTTTTTTTTACTAAAATACTAAAAGCAGAGATTTTTATATCATAGATTAGTATAAATAAAATAGCGACAAAGTCATCATTTTTACTAGTGTATTGTTTTTAATTAATTTATAACAATTATAAATTTTTATTCACCACTCGAATTGTTAAATTTGGTGTCATTTTATTTTTTATTAATCAAAATAATAACATATGTCATTCGAATTACCAAAATTAAACTACGCCTTTGATGCGTTAGAACCTCATATAGATGCCCGTACTATGGAAATTCATCATGATAAACATCATGCTGGGTATACAAACAAGCTAAATGCTGCCATTGAAGGAACTGATCTTGAAGGAAAAACTATAGAAAACATCCTTATTAATCTTGATCTTTCAAACACAGCTGTTAGAAATAATGGTGGAGGATACTATAACCATAATTTATTCTGGGAGATAATGTCTCCTAATGGTGGAGGAAAACCTTCTGGAGAGCTTTCTGATGCAATAAATGCAGCGTATGAATCTTTTGATGCTTTCAAAGAAGCGTTCTCTAATGCTGCTGGTACTCGATTTGGTTCAGGATGGGCTTGGTTATGCGTTCACCCAGGAGGAAAAGTAGAAATCTGTTCTACCCCTAACCAAGACAATCCTTTAATGTCTGGTATTGGTTGTGGAGGAACTCCAATCGTAGCATTAGATGTTTGGGAGCACGCATATTACCTAAACTATCAAAATCGTCGTCCTGATTATGTTTCTGCATTTTTTAATGTAATTAACTGGGACGAAGTATCAAAACGATACGCACAGTATAAATAATTTTTTCACATTAAGAATACGAAAAAGAGTCGCAATGAATATTGCGACTCTTTTTTATATATAAATTTTACGAAATGTCTAAAAATAAAAAAAGGTGGAAGATCCACCTTTTTTTGCCCCAAATCTACCATGAACTTAACCTACTTATGCTATGGCTCTGCTAATATATAAGGTTATTTCATAGTGAAAAAATGTTTTAGATGAAAGGTCAAAATATTTGTTGAACTACACAAATAAGCTTTTTTTAACAGCTAACATTTTTGATTTTTTAATAAGCTCTTTTATTTACTCCTTCAAAGAAGTTTATAAATGCCTTATTTACAACTCTATTTCCTCCAGCTGTTGGGTAATCTCCCGTAAAATACCAATCACCAAGATTCTTAGGACAAGCCTTATGAAGATTATCAACTGTTTGATATATAATTTTTACTGTTGCTTTTACTGAATCATCACTTAACAGCTCTGATATTTTATCACTTACTTCTTGATCAGAGAATCCGCTATAAATTTCTTTTACAAAATTTTGCACTTCTGAATCTTTTAAATTTTCTTGTGCTTTACATTTTTCATAAACCTGTTCTACCAAGTCATAATTTCCATTTTCTTTTAAAAGTTCTAATGCTGCCTGAAATGCAACCAAACCTTCTAATCTAGCCATATCAATTCCATAACAATCAGGATAACGAATCTGTGGTGCAGAAGAGACCACAACGATCTTTTTTGGCTCTAATCTATCCATCATTTTGATAATACTCTTTTTAAGGGTTGTCCCTCTTACGATACTATCATCGATAATCACTAGGTTATCTTCTTTTTTTACTGCACCATATGTTACGTCATAAACATGAGCTACTAAATCATCTCTACTACTATCTTCTGTAATAAAAGTACGAAGCTTAGCATCTTTAATTGCTATTTTTTCTGTTCTTAATCGAGAGGATAAAATTTCTGATAGTCGTTCATCTGTTAATGTTTCCTTTTCAGCAAGTATCGTTTCGGTTTTCTGCTTATTTAGTTCATCTTGTGCAGCTTCTACCATACCATAAAAAGAAGTTTCAGCAGTATTAGGGATAAAAGAAAAAACAGTATTCATCGTATCATGATCAATCTCTTCTAAAACCTGAGGCATAATTAATTTCCCCAACTTTTTTCTTTCTTTATAAATTTCAGCATCACTCCCTCTCGAAAAATAAATTCGCTCAAAAGAACATGCTTTTCGTTCTAATGGATCAATAATTCTATCTATAGAAGTATCTCCATTTTTTTTAATAATGATTGCTTTTCCTGGATCAAGTTCTATTACATCATCAAAATCGACATTAAATACCGTTTGAATTACTGGTCTTTCTGATGCTACCACGACTACTTCTTCATCCTTATAATAGTATGCTGGTCTAATTCCTGCAGGGTCTCTTAAAACAAAAGCATCACCATGTCCTAACATACCAGCCATAGCATATCCTCCATCCCAATCCCTAGATGACTTTTTAAGAATTTTAGTAACATTTAATCGATCTGCAATCTGTGGAGAGGCTTCATTTTTATTAAATCCTTCTTTTTTTAATTTCTTATATAGTTTTGCTACCTCTGAATCTAAAAAGTGACCTATTTTTTCCATTACAGTAATAGTATCCACTCTATCTTTAGGATGCTGACCTAATCTAATAAGGTTATCAAACAACACATCATTGTTTGTCATATTAAAATTACCCGCTACAATAAGATTACGATGCATCCAATTGTTTTGTCTTAGAAAAGGGTGCACACTCTCTACACTATTTTTACCAAATGTTCCATATCGTACATGCCCAAGAAGTACTTCTCCAATATAGGGGATATGTTTTTTTTGCAGAGTTACATCATCAGCGTATTCTGGGTGATCTACTAATTCTTTATTAATCCTATCATTAATCTGCGAAAAAATATCTTGTATTGGTTGTGATTGACTAGATCGAACTCTACTTATATAACGCTCTCCAGGAGCAGTATCTAGTTTAATACTTGCAAATCCTGCACCATCCTGACCGCGATTATGCTGTTTCTCCATCATTAAATACATTTTATTCACTCCATAAAATGCACTTCCGTATTTTTCTTTATAATACTCTAATGGCTTTAATAGTCTAATAAATGCTATACCGCATTCGTGTTTTAATGCATCACTCATTGTATTCCAAAAATTCTAAATATTGTTGTGTTTAGGTAACCCATAATTAAAAAAGCCCCAATAATCACTAGGGCTATGTTTATATCAAAACAATTCAATTTCGAATTGTGTTAATTTTTTAAACTGCTGAAGTCGTTTTAAAACCTCATTACGATCTAAATTTTCCATCCGTTCTGTACCAAATTTTTCTACACAAAATGAAGCTAAATTCGAACCATGAATAACGGCTTTTTTCATATTCTCAAATGAAATATCATTTGTCTTGGCTAGATATCCTGAAAAACCTCCTGCAAATGTATCTCCCGCACCAGTAGGATCAAAAACTTCTTCTAATGGTAAGGCTGGAGCAAAGAAAATCTGTTCTTCATGAAATAACAAGGCTCCATGTTCTCCTTTTTTAATTACCACATATTTTGGGCCCATTTTTTCGATCACCCTAGCAGCTTTTACCAGAGAATACTCTCCACTTAACTGTCTAGCTTCCTCATCATTGATCGTAATCACATCTACTTTAGCAATTACTTTTAATAAATCATCTAATGTATTATCCATCCAAAAATTCATCGTATCAAGTACGATTAGTTTAGGAGTAGTGGTAAGTTGTTCTATAACGCTAAGTTGTACTAATGGATGTAAGTTACCTAACATTATAATCTCTGAGTCTTTATGTGTATCAGGAACCACAGGGCTAAAATCAGCCAATACATTAAGTTGAGTTTCTAAAGTATCTCTAGAATTTAAATCATTATGATATCGGCCTCTCCAGAAAAAAGTTTTTCCTCCTTTTACTATTTCTATGGCTGATATATCTATATTTTTCCTTTCAAGCATAGTTAAATAATCTAAAGGAAAATCTTCTCCTACTACAGAAACAATTGCAGAAGAAACATTAAAATTAGATGCAGAAAGTGCAATATAGGGAGCCGCTCCTCCTAATATTTTGTCAGTTTTCCCAAAAGGAGTCTCAATAGCATCAAAAGCGACAGAACCAACAATAAGTAATTTGCTCATAAACTAGCGTTATATTTTTTTGCAAATATACGCTTTTGTATTTCCAAATCTAATTAACTTAGGGGTTAGTTACCTCATCATCAAAATCATCTTTACTATCTTTTTTATGTTTTCGTTTTCTATTATCATCCTAAGAACAGTACACTGGATAGTTACTATATCTTTTAAAACTAATAAAAAATAGCCTTCCTAAGTAAAAAACTCTACAAACCAAACACTTTCATAATTTACAACACATCCTTTTTAGAATCTATATAAAATAGATTACTACTTCTTAAAAATAAATCTATGATTCAAGGTGTCGTTTTTACATCAAAAAAAAAAATTATGTATAAATATTTAAAATAAATCACATGTTTTTAATTATAGGAAAAATATTATGGAAATTCACTTTTTAGCTCTGTTTTAAAAACAGTCTATTTATTTGATAGCCATAAATAACCTACTGTAAATCAACACTTATCTTATATACTTTATTAGAAATGTAATTGTTTTTAGGTCATGTCTTAAATTTTAAGAAAATGATAATTTTTTAGATAAAAAACTACCAATAATCATCAATTCTAAAATTAATATGAAGTAAATGTAAAATAAATGTAAAAATATAGCGTTATCCCCAGACACAAACTCAAAATTATCAATTTATGAAAAATTTAAATTTAACTAAATTTATTTTTATCGCTTTGCTTTCGATTTCATTCTTTAGCTGTGAAAAAGATTCTGAAAGCGTTTTCGAAACAAGTCAAAATGAAGCAGCTAAAAACGCTCATGTATGTATTGCTAAATGGGATATTGATTATTCAAAAGCAGCCAGTGTTAAAGCAAAACAATGGGAACCTGGTCAAACTATTCGTGTAAAATTTCTGAATGGTAATAACTTTGTCCAATCTAAAGTAAAGCAATACGCTAAAGAATGGGAAAAATATGCCAATCTAAAATTTGAATTTGTTTCTTCAAGTAGTAATGCAAATATTAAAATCGGTTTTAAAGAAGGTCAATTTGCAGACGATGGTGGATCTTGGTCTTATTTAGGAACTGATTCTAATAACTATGATCATAGTATGCATTTTGGATGGTTTAATAATAATACTTCTGACACTGAATTTAGAAGAACTACCATTCACGAATTTGGACATGCCCTTGGTTTGATTCATGAACACCAAAACCCTGTGGCTAAAATTAACTGGGACAAAGAAGCTGTTTACGCATACTATGCTGGACCACCTAATAACTGGAATAGACAACAAGTAGATCACAATCTTTTTAGACGTTATGAAAAAAACATCACTAATTATAGTGTATATGATCGTCAATCAATTATGCATTACTCTATCCCAGCAGAACATACCACAGATGGAGTTGCTGTAGGAAATAACACAAGATTGTCCTCTACAGATAAATCTTTTATCGCCTCGATATATCCAGGTACTAGTACTGGTGGTGGTAACTGTGATGGTGTAGCTGAATATAATGGTAATAGTAATTCTTATTCTGTTGGAGATAAAGTAACCTATCAAGGAACTTTATTCCAAAAAACAGCTACTGGATGGGATAACCTTGGAGCATGTGATAGTACTCCTAGTACTGATATTTGTGCAGGTGTAGCTGAGTATAATGGTAATAGCAGTTCTTATTCTGCTGGAGACAAGGTAACTTATCAGGGAACCTTATATCAAAAAACAGCTACCGGATGGAATAATCTTGGAGCATGTGGAACTAGTGCTGCTAATAAAGCAAAAAGCAACGCAGCGGTTGTATCCTTACCTGTTCAATAATTAAAGTTTAAGCTTAATTAAAAATGCTCCGAAAAAATATTCGGAGCATTTTTTTATAAATAACATTCCCTGAGGATACATTTTTTAAAACTATTTCATTTCCTTCCAAAATCTGCAGGAATCTCTCCCCAAGCTTTTGTTTCCCATTTTACAATTTTAGTAGTATAAGTATTGTCTTTGAGCCATTGTATTGCACGGTCTACCAAATGAAACATTTCTTCGTTTTTTGGTGTTCTTTCTAGCTTTGTTCTACAGATTTTCTTTTTCACCCATCCTATTGCTATTCTAGAATCAGAATAAATAATACGATCGCTATTTTTCTTTTTTAGATAAGCCAGACCATGTACTAGTGCTAAAAACTCTCCTATATTATTTGTGCCTTGTATAAAAGGTCCTTGATGAAACAATTGTTTTTCCGTTTGAGTATCTACTCCACGATACTCCATCTTTCCAGGATTACCACTTGATGCAGCATCTACAGAAATAGAATATAGATTAGGTTCTCCTATCTTTTCTACCTGTTCGGGGGTAAGTGTAGCTTTTGGCTTACTTTTTCCTTTATAATCCTCGTAATTTCCATCGTATGCCTTTTTTGCTATATCAAACGATTCAAAAGATTTATATTTTGCACCTGCATATCCATCTACTGCTGCCTTACAATCACTCCACTTAGTATAAATCCCAGGGGTATGTCCTTCCCAAACCACATAAAATTTTTCTTTCTTAGCCATTTTCTTTGTTGATCATTATTTATTAATAGATATGTTCGGCTTCGTCAAATATATTTTTGGATATCACATTGAACCTGTCAAAGCTAATTTATAATACAAAAGTACTTCACTAACTAAGCTATCTTAGATGAATATCCTTAAACTAATCTTCTTTAGTAAGTAATAATTTTTCGATAACAACAGGAAAGTGTTTATGTTCTAATCGATGAATCGCCTGAGCAACATCTTCGGCAGAATCTCCTTCTGATATTGAAGTTGTAGCCTGAAAAACTATTGCTCCTTCATCATAATGCTCGTTTACATAATGAATAGTAATCCCGCTTTCTTTTTCTTTATTTTTAACTACAGCCTCATGTACATGATGTCCATACATTCCTTTTCCTCCATATTTAGGTAATAATGCTGGGTGAACATTTACAACCATATTAGGAAAAACATCGATAATTTTTTTAGGAAATATCCATAAAAACCCAGCCAACACAATTATATCAGGTTTGGCATCTTTTAAAATATTAAGAACCTCATTGGTCTCATAAAATGACTCTTTGTCAAAGTGTAACGCCTTTACCTTCAAGGCATGAGCTCTTTTTAAAACTTTGGCACGCAGGTTGTTAGAGAATACATGTGTTACCTCGGCAATTTTTCGCTTGTGAAAGTATTTAATTATATTTTCAGCATTAGTACCTGAACCAGAAGCAAAAATTATAATACGTTTCATAGATAGTATGATAAATTGTTAATTAGAGAGCACAAAAAAAATAATTATTATCCATTTTTAGGCAGCAAAAAGCTAATACTTCGCTATATTTGATAAAATACAGATACATTTTTACGGGATTGTGGGGTTTTAAAATAAAGTTTTTTATTTTTGCCACCTAATTTAAAAATTAAAATTAAACATTATGTCAGACATTGCATCAAGAGTAAAAGCGATAATCGTTGACAAATTAGGAGTAGACGAAAACGAAGTTGTAAATGAAGCTAGTTTCACAAACGACCTAGGCGCTGATTCGTTAGACACCGTAGAATTGATTATGGAATTCGAAAAAGAATTCGATATTCAGATTCCAGATGATCAAGCTGAGAACATTGCAACAGTTGGTCAAGCAATATCATATATTGAAGACGCAAAGTAATAATTTCACAACAAAGTATGAATCTTAAGCGAGTTGTAGTCACAGGACTAGGGGCGTTAACGCCTATCGGTAACAATATTGATGAATATTGGGATGGATTAGTTAATGGTAAAAGCGGTTGCGCACCCATTAGCTATTTCGACACCGAGCATTTCAAGACTAAATTTGCTTGTGAAGTCAAAAATTATTCTCCTACAGATTATTTTGATAGAAAAGAAGCACGTAAGCTTGATAAATTTGCTCAGTATGCCATTGTATCTTCTGAAGAAGCTATAAAAGATGCTGCTATTGATCTAGAAAAGGTTGATAAATTTAGAGTTGGTGTAATCTGGGGAGCAGGAATTGGTGGAATAGAAACTTTTCAGGAAGAAGTAGTTGGTTATGCCAATGGTAATGGAACACCTCGTTTCAACCCTTTCTTTATCCCGAAAATGATTGCCGATATTGCTCCAGGACATATTTCTATCCGAAATGGTTTTATGGGACCTAATTATACCACTGTATCTGCCTGTGCTTCTTCTGCTAATGCAATGATCGATGCACTAAACTATATCCGTTTAGGACATTGTGATATTATTATTACAGGAGGAAGTGAAGCTGCAGTTACTATAGCTGGTATGGGAGGATTTAATGCGATGCACGCTTTATCTACAAGAAATGATAGTCCAGAAACAGCCTCCAGACCATTTGACGCAACCAGAGATGGTTTTGTTTTGGGAGAAGGTAGTGGGGCTCTTATTCTTGAAGAATATGAACACGCAAAAGCACGAGGTGCTAAAATTTATGCCGAAGTCGTCGGTGGAGGAATGTCTAGTGATGCATATCATATGACAGCACCACACCCTGATGGAATAGGCGTAGAACGTGTGATGCTTAACTGTTTAAAAGATGCAGGAGTTACACCAGAACAAGTAGACGCTATAAACACTCATGGCACATCCACTCCTTTAGGAGATGTGGCAGAACTGAAAGCTATTACTAAAGTTTTTGGAGATCATACATCTAATATCAATATCAATTCGACAAAATCTATGACAGGACACTTACTTGGTGCTGCAGGAGCAATAGAAGCAATAGCATCTATTCTAGCTATGCAAAACAGTATTGTGCCTCCTACTATCAATCACACGACTGTGGATGAAAACATAGATTCTTCATTGAATTTGACATTAAACAAAGCGCAAAAACGTGACATCACATATGCAATGAGTAATACTTTTGGTTTCGGAGGTCATAACGCTTGTGTGTTATTTAAAAAATTGAACGAATAAATGAATGTTATTCGAAACATATTTAATTCCCGCTCTGAAAAGAACGGGAATTTTTTTGCCAAAATTCAAAAAATACTAGGTTTCAAACCCAAAACTATCAGTACGTACGAAAAAGCATTTACTCATAGATCTTTAAATCTAAAAGATAAAAAAGGAAATGCAATCAATTTCGAAAGGCTAGAGTTTCTTGGTGATGCTATGCTTAGTTGCGTTATTGCTGCGCACTTATTCAAAGAAGTACCTGAAGGCAATGAAGGCTATTTAACCAAAATGAGAGCCAAAATTGTAAGTAGAAAGCATCTTAATGAACTTGGTAAAGATCTTAAATTAATTGAATTAGTAAGAACCAATATTCCAAAATCTCAATTTGGAATAAATATACATGGTAACCTTTTTGAAGCCTTAATTGGAGCTATTTATCTAGATCGTGGTTTTGTATACTGTGAACGATTTATACAAGAAGCCGTTATTAACCCCTATGTAGACATAGAAAGTCTCGAGGGGCAAGTTATTAGCTATAAAAGCTTGTTGATAGAATGGTGTCAAAAAGAGAAGAAAGCGTTTAATTATGAAGTGTATGAGGATACAGGAAAAGACGAAATGAAGCATTTTGCCGTAAAACTTTGGATAGATGACAAAGTAATTGCAAAAGCACGAGCTACTTCAAAAAAGAAAGCGGAAGAAAAAGCTTCAAAAAGAGCTTATTTTGCATTTCAATCTAAGATTAATATCTAGATCGTTACAAACAATATGTACCAAAATATCTGTTTCTTATATAAATTCTAATTTTTATAAGCAAAAGATACTAACTCTATCGTTTTCGTAAAATAACTTTATAATTAATTAAACTTGTTGGATGATATAATTTGTATATTTCGTGTTAATTATGAAATAAAATCAAAGTGGCTATTCAACGTTTAGTAATAGATAGCATTACCGATGATGACTATGAGCTTATTGCTATTCATTGTTCATTACCTTCATATAGATTAGCATTTTTGTTAAATAAAAGTCTGAATTTAAAGCTTTTTAGAAAAAAAGAAGATATTAATTTTAACTATAATAATGATCTTATAGCAAATTTTCCGCTATATCAGTATGATGATCATTTTAAGTATAATACATACAATCTTTTTGGAAATAAATTTCAAATTCACACAGGATCAAAAAGCCATCTTTCTGAAGGGTTATTTACTAATATAGTATCAGATATATATGCTACAAAATATTTAATTCCAGAATTAAAAAATGTAGATTATTTTTTAAAGGTAGAAACAGAATCTTCAAATTTCTCTAGTACATCTTTAGTTACTAACATAGCTGCTATTTCACAAATTATAACCGCATATACAATAGAGTGGTCAACACTTAAATCAAAAAACAACTTAATATTCGAATAATGCCAAAACGTAAAAAAACTAAAATAGTTGCTACCCTAGGACCCGCAACAAGTAGCGAAGAGATCTTAAAAAAAATGCTGGAAGCTGGTGTTAACGTTTTCAGGATAAATTTCTCTCATGCTGATTATAGCGATGTTAAAGAGCGTGTAACAATGATACGAAAATTAAGTAAAGAACATGGCTATAATGCAGCAATACTTGGTGATCTACAAGGACCAAAATTGCGAGTAGGTGTTATGAAAGGTGATGTCATTGTTAATGATGGAGATACTATCAATTTTGTAACAGGAGAACCCTTTGAAGGTTCTTCTGAGAAAGTTTATATGAACTACCAAAGTTTTCCTAAAGATGTAAAAGCAGGAGAAAAAATATTATTAGATGATGGTAAATTAATTTTTGAAGTTGTTTCTTCAAACAAAAAAGACACCGTTAAAGCCAAAGTAATACAAGGAGGGCCTTTAAAATCTAAAAAAGGTGTTAATTTACCAAATACCAAAATCTCTTTACCTGCATTGACAGAAAAAGATGTAAAAGATGCCATTTTTGCTTGTAAACAAGGAGTTGACTGGATGGCACTATCTTTTGTCCGACATGCTCAGGATCTTATCGAATTACAAGATCTTATCAAAGAACATAGCGAACATAAAATCCCAATTATTGCCAAAATTGAGAAGCCTGAAGGTGTAGAAAATATTGATAAAATTGTGGCTTATTGTGATGGACTAATGGTTGCCCGAGGAGATCTAGGAGTAGAAATTCCTGCTCAGGAAGTCCCGTTAATTCAGAAAAAATTAGTGTTGAAAGCAAAAACAGCTAGGATACCTGTAATTATCGCAACACAGATGATGGAAACCATGATTGATAGCCTTACACCAACACGTGCTGAGGTAAATGATGTGGCTAACTCAGTAATGGATGGAGCTGATGCTGTGATGTTATCCGGTGAGACTTCTGTAGGGAAGTATCCAGTACAAGTAATTGAAACCATGTCTAAAGTCATTAAAAGTGTCGAAGACTCGGATTTAATAACAGTTCCTCAAGCTCCTCCACACATTAGAACTAACAGATTTATTACTAAATCAATTTGTTATCATGCCGCGCATATGGCAAATGATATTAATGCTAAAGCAATCTGTACTCTTACCAATAGTGGATATACTGCTTTTCAAATCTCTGCATGGAGACCAGATGCTCATATTTTGGTCTTTACAAGTAATCATAGAATCCTTTCTCAGCTTAGCCTTCTTTGGGGAGTAAAAGCCTTTTACTACGACAAATTTGTAAGTACTGATGAAACTGTAGAGGATATTAATAAAATTGCATTAGAACGTGGTTTTGTACAACAAGGTGACATGTTGATCAATCTTGCTGCAATGCCTATTACAGCAAAAGGAATGGTAAACACACTTAGGGTTTCACAGATTTAAGAATAGTAAAAAATAAGTAGAAGAGGATACCCAGTTCTTTCGGGTATCCTCTTTTCTATAATGTTTGTTTTAAAAAGATAGCTTCTAGATCTTCTATTGTAACTGGTTTTATAAGATAATCTTTAACTGTATTAATCGTCTTTGCTCTTTCTATATCAACTGGATTAATCGAGGAGCTTACAATATAAAGCGTAATTGTTTTTCCAAGTTTATTTTTGATTTTAGTAAAATTTTCCAAAAATTCCCAACCGTCCATTATTGGCATGTTTAAATCAAGGAAAATAATTTCAGGAATTGCTTTTTTATCTAAATTAGTTAAAATAGCTTCAAAATAGTTAAAAGCATCCATCCCATTTTGGAATACCATTAAATTTCTACATAAATTTTTTACTTCCACAATTTTTTTTACAAGATTTACATACATACTATCATCATCAATAATACATGCTAGCCCTATTCTATGTCCCATAATAAAGTATTGTATTTGTTTTAAAATTCAATTATAAAAGTTGTACCTACATTAACCTCACTCTCAACAGTAATTTTACCATCTAATGATTCTACTTGGTTTTTTGTTAAAAACAGTCCTATTCCTACAGCATCCTCATTATAATGAAATGTCTTATACATCCCAAATATTTTATCTTTAAACAATTTCATATCAATTCCTCTACCATTATCTGAAATTCTTAAATATTCATTATCATCCAAACAGTAAGTTTTTATCTCTAGTATTGGATCTCTATCAGGATGTTTATATTTTATAGCATTTGTTATCAGGTTTAATAAAATACTTTCTAAATATGCAGGAATATAATTAATCGTATTTAAATTCTTAAAATCTACATTAATCTGCGCATTACTCATAACAATCATTTGTCCGATACCGTTTACTACCAAATTATAAGCATCTTGAAACTTAACCGGTTTTTTTTTCTGACTTTTATTAGTATGAATTGCTACAATTTCATTAAGGTGTTCAATAGTAGTATTTAGGCTACATGATATCTGTTTAACATCTTTAATAAATGCTATTTTTTCTTCAATATTATCTATGTCTTCGATTAATTGTACTAATAAAGATAAGTTACTAGTATGTGACCTAAGATTATGAGATACAATATGTGCAAAATTAAATAGTCTAGAATTCTGGGAAGCAATAATATCAATTGATTTTCGTAATCTTAATTCTTTTCTTTTGATCTCATCGATGTCTTGAAAAACACCTCTAACACCTATAATTTCTTTATTTTTATTATATACTGGTTTTCCTATTGCTTTTACCCAAAAAACTCTTTTTTTAGCAGTCACCATTTTAATCTCGGTATTAAAAGGTGTGCCTGCCATAGCACAATTAAAAAATAAACTTGCAGCTTGTTGCCTAGAATCTTCTGTATAATAATTAGTAGAATCTCTAAGAGAAGGAATATAATCATCTGGATATTCCAAAATTCGTCTAGTTTCAAAATCCCAATAACTTTTCTTTTCTTCAAAATCTACATACCAACTCCCTGTAGAAGTCATCTGTGCAGTTTCTTTATAATAAAAATTATCTTTTGTGGTTGCTTGTTCTGGTTCTAATTTTACTTCAGAAAAAAATATAAAATTAACTTCAGATTTTATATCTACTGGTAGTTCGTCATTAGTTGCGCATCGATATAACTTATACTTCCCTTCTTTTGCTAGAATCTTTATATGCTGCCTAAAATCAATAGAATTATTCTTATAATTTAAAAAATTATCTCTAAAAACAGAAGTATCATCCTCATGTATTAAATACTCCAAAAAATAATCTATTGTTGGTCGCACTTCTTCCTTCATATAACCTAAACTCTCATAGAATTTTTTTGACCAAATCTCTTTCTGTGAATCATCACAAAGCTCCCAATACCCTGAGTTGAAGTCTTTCGCTACAACATTAAATAGCTCCTTTTTAAGCATTAATACTATTTTAAATATCTAAATTACACTAACAAGATAGGGATTTATTAATTATTTGCTTTAGTTATATAGTCTCTAACAGTAATTTTAATGTAATTCATCCTTTTAGTTTACCATTTACAGTAAGGATAGTTTGCTGTTTAAAACAGCTCATTTAGCATAAATACGACAACCTAAATAATTAAAAGCTATAGTTTTATAATCTTAAAAAGCTATCTAAACGTTAGGACTGTCTTTTGAAACTAAAGTAGAATGTATCGAAGTATATAGTTTTAACTATATCTAAGATTTATAAATTCAATGAGTAGATATAGTGAATAGAACATACTGATCTTATTATCATAAAATAACAAAACCATACGTCAATTTAGCCGTATGGTTCTATATCTACTATTATATAAAATATTCTGAGATAATATTTAAGTATAAGTTACATATTATAAAAAAGGATATTATTGTATATCTGTATGATTAAAACTAAATAAATTAATCCTACAAAAACCTTATAAATACTATCGCTACTTAATTTATGTTAACACTCTTAACTATTTTTTAATTGTGGCCAGTTATTTACATGTCTTTCTGCATCTCCATAGCTTACTTGTTCACAACTTATTACAATACGCACTATATTTTGAGCAGTACCCTCTGTCTCCATAATATCATCATACCGCACACAATATCCTCGATCAAAGTCGATATTCTTACGTACCTGCATCCCTGTACTATCATGAACCTGCAATCCTCCCTTTTTTACTGCAGTTTTAGACAATGCCCATTCATTAAGCATTGTATCTTGTGATTTACTTACATCTAGAGTTACTGCTATTTGACCTGCTACTGGATTGGACCGTACCATGCCATTATAATCTGTTCCTTGAGAAATAGTATAATGATAATCTATCACTTTAATTGTTTCCCCATCAATATTTAATACCCCTTGTATCATAATTATAAGTTTTTAATTTTTTTATAAAAATACCTGCCGTTTTTTAGTATACCTAAATCAATAATACTAAATTTTTGTTAAAAAACCTTGCTTTCTGTTTTGTATTTTGGCATAGATAGATTTAATTTCTATAATCTTATATACTATAATACTTTAATCCATGGTTGAAACGTTTAATTCTTCTAAAACTTCTCTACATTAAAATATTATTTTCATAATCATTTCGATAAATTTACTCTGAAGTTGTCTTAATTTACTTCAAAACTAACCTGAACATTTTTCTTACCATTACTAACTACAGCGTAGTATGCACCTACAGGAAGATAATATTTCTCATTTTTTCTTTGAGTAATTTTTTCATCAGGAAACTCTTTTTCTAAAATATTTTTACCTTTTTCTGTAATAGATAGATCGTACGCTACATAATTAAACCCTTTAGCGCTTTTAGTAGAAAATTCTTGTATTACTTTTCCTTCTTGGGTAGTAATTTTAATTAAAAAATCTTCCGAACTATCTGTATAAAACTTAATCATGGTAGTTGGTTCACTAGAGTCAAACCATTTACTCCATGATGATCCCCATTGTTCTGACCATTCTATCTCAGGCATTTTAAAAACGTGTAGCGCTTTACTCATTATCTTATTATCTAGCAACTGCAAAGCTTCTATATTAGTTTTATAAATACCTCTGCCATGAGTACCTAATAATAGGTCTTTTTTATCTGGCTGTATAACAATATCATGTACTGCTACATTAGGCAATCCATTAGAAAATACTTGCCAAGTTGTTCCTTTATCTAATGAGACATACGCCCCATTATCTGCTCCTAGATAAAGTATATTTTCATTTTCAGGATCTTCTTTAATAACATTTATAGCAGATATTGGTAGGTTACTTCCTATATTTTTCCAATTCTGCCCATAATCTTCACTTACATACACATAAGGTTTAAAATCATCCCATCGATAGCCATTTAGAGTAACATATACTCTTTCTTTTTTATGAGAAGAAGCAAACACTCTTGACACCCAAAGGTCTTTAGGGAAAGTATTAGAAATTTTAGTCCAACTATCTCCAGAATTTTTGGTTATATATACCAATCCATCATCACTACCGGTATATATTAATCCAAACTGAAATGGAGATTCTGCAATAGTAGTCAATGTACCATAAACTACATTTCCTTTTTTTCCTCCCTTGGTTAAATCATTTGATATGGCAGCCCACTCTTCTCCTTTATTCATAGATCGCATTAGCTTGTTACCTCCCATATATAAAATATCTTGATTATGGGATGATAACAAAATCGGTGTTTGCCAATTAAATCGATATGGAGATTCGCCCAACTCATGTTTTGGCTGAATATATATTTGTTCTTTAGTTGCACGATTCAATCTAAAATAATTTCCGAATTGAAATCCTGTGTATACAATATCAGCATTCCTATTATCAATCTCAATTTGCATACCATCACCTCCCATAATACTCTCCCAAGAATAATGACCATTTTGATGCCATGATACATCTTCTTTAGCATTATGCGGGCCTACCCAAACTCCATTATCTTGTAGTCCTCCATATACATTATAAGGTTCTTCATAATCTATATTAATAGCATAAAACTGCCCTACACTAGGTTGGTTCGCTTTAATCCAGTGATTACCATCATCGTATGATATGTTTAACCCTCCGTCATTACCATTAACCAAATGCTTTGGATTCTGAGGGTTAATCCATAATGCATGATGATCTGCATGAACATTTTTATCACTGATGCTTATAAACGTTTTTCCTCCGTCTTTAGATTTCAATATTGGAACTCCTGATATGTATACATGATCTCTATTAGCGGGATTTACTTGTATCTGAGCAAAATAATAACCATAACTATAAAACAAATCATCTATATATCCTGTATGTGTTTTCTTCCAGGATTTTCCGGCATCATCACTACGATATACTTCTGCTCCTATAACAGGGGTATCAAATAGCATGGAATTAGCATCCTCTAGATACTTAGTAATATCAATTGGTTGCACGGTTCCACTTCTAATTAATTGTTTTAGGTTATCTGCTCGATATTTTTCCTGGAATCCATTGGTCTTTAAAAACGCATTCAACCTTTTGTTTTCTAGTTTCAAAAAGTTTTCGTCAGACATTGTTCTAAAGTCATCTTTGGTCAATCCTATATTATTTTTTTGAGAATCACTTTTCTTTCTTCTAAACTGATTATCATGTACAGCATATAGCGTATTTTCATCAAAAACAGCTAGCCCTATTCGTCCTACTCCTTCTCCTGTAGGAAAGCCACTCCCTTCTAAAGAAACTTTGCTCCACGTATCACCTGCATCTATACTTTTATAAATTCCTGATCCAGAACCACTACCACTAAAATCCCATGCTTTTCGATCTCTATCCCAAGCAGCAGCATACATTATACTAAAGTTATCTGAGGCAACCGACACATCAATAACCCCTGTTTTATCGTTTATAAATAAGGTTTTTTTCCAAGTAATTCCTCCATCAATAGTTTTATAAATTCCTCGTTCTTTATTAGAAGAATACAAGTGTCCTGTTACTCCTACAACTACCTCATCTGAATTATTCGGATTGAGTATAATTCTACCAATATGATGAGAATCTTGTAATCCTACATTCTTCCATGTTTTACCATTATCAATAGATTTTAAGATCCCTGTTCCTGCATAGGATGATCTTGATGAATTATTCTCTCCTGTACCAACCCAAATGATATTATTTTTCCAATCTACAGCAATATCTCCAACATTAATCGTTTCTGCTAAATCTAAAACTGGTTTAAAAGTAGTTCCATTATTTATGGTATACCATACGCCTCCAGAAGCATAACCGACATAAAATTCTGTTGTATTATTAGGGTTTACATCTACATCCACTACACGACCACTCATAACTGTCGGTCCTATATTTTTAAAAGGTATATTTTTTACCAATGAGGATGTTTCCATTTGTTTTTTGTGAACCAATCCTTTTTGTATCACATCTGCGGTAGTAGCGGGTTGTTGAGAAAAAAGAATAAGAGAAGAAAAAAAGAATATTAACGATGCGAATATTTTCATATTATAGATATAATTAAGCTACTGAAAATAGATATTGTTAAAATAACCTCAAAATTTTTACATATTGTTTAACATTACATCCTTTTGGCTTTAGTATTTTTGATAAAAAATTAGTATTCTTAATCCTCAATTGATCAATAAGATCTGTGAGGTTTATAATTAAATATCATATACATAATGAAGTATCACCAAATAGATAGAAATCTCTTTATCAAGAATCGTAAAAACTTTGCTGCGCAGATGAAACCTAATAGCATTGCTGTATTTAATAGTAATGATATATATCCAATAAGTGCTGATAGTATAATGCCTTTTCAGCAGCATAGAGATATTTTTTATCTAAGTGGTGTTGATCAAGAAGAAAGTATGTTATTACTTTTTCCTGATGCTCCTTCAGAAAAACATCGTGAAATTTTGTTTTTAAAAGAAACTAATGAACATATTGCAATTTGGGAAGGTGAAAAACTTACCAAAGAACGTGCTTTTGATGTTTCAGGAGTTAAAACAGTATATTGGCTTAAAGATTTAGAAAAGGTTTTTTATGAAGTAATGACACAGTGTGAAACAGTATATGTAAATACTAATGAACACTACAGATCAAGTGTTGTAACAGAAACTCGTGAGGATCGCTTTACAAAATGGTGGAAAGAAAAATATCCTGCTCACACTGTAGCAAAAAGTAATCCTATCTTACAACGACTACGTGCTGTAAAGGATGCTATAGAAATTGATCTAATGCAAACTGCTTGTAATATTACCGAAAAAGGATTTCGAAGACTTCTCAGCTTTGTAAAACCTAATGTTTGGGAATATAATATTGAAGCAGAATTGTTGCATGAGTTTATCAATCACAGATCCAAAGGTTTTGCATATACCCCTATAATTGCAAGTGGAAATAATGCTAATGTACTTCATTATATTGAAAACAATCAACAATGTAAAGCAGGAGATTTAATTCTTATGGATATCGCTGCAGAATATGCTAATTATGCTAGTGATTTATCACGTACCATACCTGTATCAGGAAAATTTACTACTCGCCAAAGAGCTGTGTATGATGCCGTTCTTAGAGTTAAAAATGAAGCTACTAAATTATTAGTTCCAGGAGCTATTTGGGCTGATTATCACGTAGAGGTTGGTAAACTTATGACTTCAGAACTACTAGGATTAAGACTTTTGGACAAAGCTGATGTACAAAACGAAGATCCAGAATGGCCTGCATACAAAAAATACTTTATGCATGGTACTTCTCATCATATTGGTTTAGATACTCATGACTATGGTATTCTTACAGAACCAATGAAAGCAAATATGGTATTTACTGTAGAACCTGGGATTTACCTCCCTGATGAAGGGTTCGGAATTCGATTAGAGGATGATGTCGTGATACAAGAAAAAGGGGTGCCTTTTAATTTAATGGGTAATATCCCTATTGAAGCTGAAGAAATTGAAGAATTAATGAATAAGTAATACTCATAACTCATTGATTTACAATTAAAATAAGGGCATCTATTAGCATAGATGCCCATTTAAAAATAACTTCAAATAAAAGATGCTAAAGATTTTTTCTTTAATATTTTGTTTCTATCTAACTGTTTATTCTGTTTCTGCTCAGGATCAAAAAGAAATAGATCTTTCTCAATTTAATCAAGTAATTTCTTCACCACAAGATAGTATTACTAAATATAAGAAACTGCTGAGTGCCTCCCACCGTACTGGTGACTTTAAAGCATTTAAAAATTATAGCCAAATAATTTTGCACATTGCAATCGCTAATGATCTGAAGGAAGAACGAATTTCAGCATTAGTATATATGGCTATTTATCATCAACAAATAGATCAATATGACGAGTCTATAGTCAAATACCTTGAGGCAGAAAAATTAAGTGAATCTCTCCCAGAAAACTCTTTTTCAAGAATTCTTGTACAAGTTAATATGGGAAATTTATATAATCATATTCAAGATTATGAAAAGGTAAAATCATCTATGAAAAAGGTCATTACGTTGGCCTCCTATCAGGAAAATCCTGATAGATTTATTATTTCGGCATATAATTCCCTCGGCACCGCAAATCTCAATCAAGGTAATTATTCGCAAGCTCTGAAATACATGTATAAAGTAAAAGATCTGGCTGAAAAAATGAACCGGAATGATAAAATCATTGGAGCCTTGATCAATATTGCCGAATGTCAGCGTTATTTAAAGCAATATGACCAAGCTATAGAGAATAGCAAAAAAGCGTTAGATAAAATTGATGAAAATGAATCGGTTGAACTAATCGCCTCGGCAAATGTTATTATTGGAATTTCTCGTTATTTATCGAACCAACCTATTAAAGCGCTTCCTAATTTAAAAAAGGCGAGAAATATTGCTGGCGAAGGTAATTTTCTAAATATTAAAATGGAAGCCCATCAATATTTAGCAAAAACCTATGAGGCTCTAGATAGTATAAAAAAATCTTTACAAGAGCAAAAAGCGTATACCAATACTCGAGAAAAATACTTAAAAACCCTCTCTAAAGCTCAGCGGCTAAAAGTGGAAAAAGAGTCTGAAAACAAGTCTGATATTATATCTGAACAACAGAGATCTATTGTATTTCTAAGTAAAGAAAAACAAGTATATGTATTTGTCGGAGTATTTCTAATGATCGTATTAATCGTGTCCTCAATAATTTATTGGAACAAACGTAGAAAACTTGCAGAAGAGTCTTTACAGCTACAAGATGATAAGGCTTTACTTAAAAACGAAAACGAAGCCTTAAAGGATAAATTAAATACGTTTGCTCAAAAGATTCAAAAACAAGAAAGTGTAAAAGGAAACACCAGAACTCAACAGCCAAAAAAATCTTCGCTTAGTCGTGAAGATCAACAAAAACATATGAAGCTTATTCTAAATTACATGGAAGAGAAAAAGCCTTATTTAGACCATGAGATCAAACAATCTGATATCGCAAATAAATTAGATATGAGTGTACATCTTTTTTCTGAAGTACTGAATGTGTGTTTTCAAAAAAACTTCAATAATTTCATTAATTTATATAGAGTTGATACAGCAAAACAGTTAATGAAAGAACCTAAATACCAACACTACAAAATTCTGGCTATTGGCTATGAAGCTGGTTTTCCCAGTAAAACGTCGTTTAACAGGGTTTTCAAAAACCTAGTAGGTCTTACACCTACCGAATATCAAAAAAAACTAACATACTAATTTCAAAAACAGAAAACATTTAGATGCTCCATTTTATAATATGGTACTCTTTTCTTTACCATTCTTTATACTTTTCCAACTTAATAAAAGTATAATTAAAAATGAAAACATTAAAAATTGTATTAGGTGTTTTTTTGACTTTTACACTTCTTTTTCTAGGATTATCAATACTCACCTTTAATTATTTCAAGAATGGAGGAAGCTCTAATAGTGGAGGTGATGGTTTAGGAGGCTTTATAGAACTTGTCTTTTTTGCAGGAGTATTTTTAATTTGCTTAATAGGATCAATAAGTATTAGTTCTATATTATTTTTACCCAAAGCTTCTAGCATCATTCGATTTATAGTTGCCACATTACTTTCTGTACTTACTGTTTATTTTATTTTGGCTTTTACATTTCTACCATATATCCGTTTTTGGTAACATCTTGATTTGATGAACCTATGCTTTAAAGACAGCTTGTAAAACTACATGTTCCAAATTATAATCTGGTACTTTTTTCTTGTTAATGTAGTCTACATTTGATCAAAATATTTTACAAATCTACTAAAAAGTAAAACCTAGATCTTTTAATTATGAAATATGTATTCCTCAAAGTTTTTTTGATAATCCTAATGTCATTATCTTTTTCTTGTAGTCCCGAAGATGGAAAAAATGGAATTGATGGTGTAGATGGTATAGATGGTACTACTAATGGGTTAGGAACTCTAATTCTTACAGGAGATATTACGAATGAAGATGCAGTAAAAATTATAGAACAAGGTGTTGGAAAAGATACCCACACTATAATAGTCTCCAATACTACCAATGTAACCACATTAGACTTATCAAAAATTTCGGTTGTAACAAAACTAGAAGTTATAGATAATGAAAAACTAGAAACTATTAATTTGTCTAATTTAAAATCCATTTTGGATAACGGAATCATTAGAAACAACAATGCATTAACAAATATTAATCTCGATAACTTAACTGTTATAGATAATCTTAGGGTTAGTGACAATAATGTATTACCACTTATAAGCCTACCCAAACTATTAAGCAATGCAAAAAATCTTTACTTTTCTCGAAATCCTCTACTAAAAAATCTTAGCATACCATCATTGACTCAAGCACGAACTTTATTTATTGCTAATCTTGATAACTTAACAAGTATAGATATCAATACTTTAGAAAATGTGAGTTCTTTAACTATTCGAGAGAATAAAAAATTAACAACTATTAATCTAGCCAATTTAGCCAATGCGTTTAGAATAAAGATTAATGATAATGACATGATCAAAAGTATTACATTTTCAAACTTAGAAAGTGTAACTAACAATATAGACATAAGAGAAGATCTCTTAGAAGTTATCGAATTTAGTAAGCTTAGTGCTTTTCCTACTCTTAATATTGATTCTACAGTGTTATTAACTACAGTTGATTTTCCTTTAGCCGAGGTTTTCAGTAGATTACAACTAAATAGCCCTGGTAAACTCTCTACAGAAGCTATAGATCAGGTTATCACCACACTGGTAAATATCACTCCTGCTATTACAGAAACAGTAATTTCAATTAATGGTATAGCATCTGCACAAGCGCTAATAGATGCAGAAACTTTAAGAACTAATGGTAATACTGTTAACATTATAGAATAGTTTTTAATCCGGAATATATTCAAAAACTATTAACATCAATTTTAAAAAATAGCACCAAATTCTTTTAATTATGAAACATATATTTCTTTTAATAACCCTAACAATACTAACTATATCTTGTAGTTCTGACGGAGCAGATGGTATTGACGGAGCCAACGGTATTAATGGTACTGGTGGAGAAAATGGATTAGGACTTCTTGTATTTTCTGGAGATATTACTGATGAAGATGCCGCAAAAATCATAGCAGAAAATACTGGGAAAAACACACATACCATTATCATCAAAAACACTACAAATTTAACAACAATAGAAATCTCCGAAATCTCAACCTTGGTTGAACTAGAGGTAATCGGAAATGAAAAATTACAGACACTCGCTATAGCTAATCTCGAATCTATTTTTGGAGAAGCAAAGATTCAAACAAACGTAGCACTAACCTCTATTAATTTTTCTAAGCTTACTACTATAGGAAGCTTTGCCATTAACGGAAGCCCTTTATTAGAAAATTTAAGCTTCCCCTCACTAATTGATTCTAAAAATAGTTTGTCTATATCAAATCTAGATAACTTAACAACTTTAGATCTATCCTCTTTGGTATCTGCTAATTTTATGCAAATTAATCGTAATGAAAAACTACCTACTATCGATTTACCAAAACTAATCGTTCTAAGGAAGGCCTTGATTTCAGATAATATAACTATAGAAACCATAAATCTACCTGTACTTAATACTATTGAGGTTCCCGAAGACGAAGACATTAACGGTAGCCTATCTATTGAACGAAATACAACTCTAACAGCAATACATCTTAATGCTCTTACTTCTATAAACATACTTACTATTAGAAACAATGAAAATCTAGTTACAGTACATCTAGATAAATTAGTGTCTCTGGGTTCTGTTTCTTTTGGTTCAAACCCAAAAATAACTACGATATCTTTTCCTAATATAACAACTATAAACAACATTAATTTTTCTGAAAACGATCTAGTAACGAATATTGCATTTCCCGATTTAAGAAATCTGGAATCTAATCTTACAATTACTGGTAACGACATACTAGAGACATTATCATTTCCTATGTTAACTTCTATTGGAACTGAGAATCGCTTTCGTTTTAGAATTAGGGATAATGATATGATTAGAAATATTGAATTCCCAAATTTAGAAAGCGTTAATTCAACTACAATAGATATTAGTGAAGACCTTTTAGAAACCGTAGACTTCTCGAAACTTGCTACTTTTTCTACTTTAAATATAGACTCTACAGTTTTACTTAGCTCAGTTATTCTTTCTTCTATTCAAGATTTCGAAAGATTAGATCTCAATAGTTCAGGTAAACTTTCTACAGCGGCAATAGATGGTATATTAACCCGATTGGTAAATATTACTCCTGTGATTACTAATAAAACAATTTCAATACAAGGAGTAGCATCTGCACAAGCACAAACCAATGCAGATACATTAAGATCTAATAGTAATACTGTAAATATTACTGAATAGTTTTTACAGCAGTTTAATTTAAAAAAAACCTAAATCATTTAATTATGAAATATATATATCTTATACTTTTTTTGCTAACGGTAGCAATAACTACTATTTCATGCGAGGCAGAAGATGGAAAAAATGGAGTAGATGGCGCCAATGGGATTAATGCAGGATTAGAGTTTTTGGTATTTGCAGGAGATATTACAGACGAAGATGCTGCAAAAATAATCTCAGAAAATTTCGGAAAGACCACAGTTGCTATTTTGGTTACAAATACCACTAATCTAACAACATTAGAGTTGCCCGAAATAGCAACTATGACCAAGTTAACACTAACCAATAACGAAAAACTTCAGCGCCTTGTTTTTCCGAGTCTAGAATCTGTTTCAGGTAAAATTGTTATCCAATCCAATCCTTCTTTGACAACAGTCAATTTAGAAAATTTGATTAGTGCAGGAGATATTTATTATAAAAAAAACAAAGCATTGACCTCAATTAACATGAGCAAGCTAGACAGAGTACAAAATTTTGTGTTTGATAAAAACCCTTTGTTACAAAGTATTAATTTACCAATGCTTACCAAAGTCGGAGACGAATTTAAAATATTAAATCATGAGAGTTTATCATCTCTTGATGCAAGCGCTTTACTAACTACAAACGAGCTTTTTGTTAACAAAAATGAAAAACTGCAGACTATTGACCTCTCAAGTATAACAAATACTGGTAAGGTATCCATATCTCAAAATCCAGTATTAGAAACTGTCGATTTATCACAACTCACAACTACCTCAGCTATTATAAACCTGAACATTAATCCCAAATTAACAACAATAACACTACCTAATTTAGTTAATTCTGAGAGTTTACATATTTCTAACAATACAAATCTACAAACTGTTTCTTGTCCCGCTTTGATCAAATTAAATGGAGAGCTAACAATTTCTAACAATATTAACTTAGAAGCATTATTTTTTCCCACGGTAACTTCAATTGGTTCTGAAACCAGTAGATCTTTCATTAGAATTACAAGGAATGAAATACTAAAAAATATTGATTTTTCAAGCCTAGAAACTTTTGTTGCAAATAGTATTACTATTGAATCCGATGCTTTAGAAACCGTAAACTTCAATAGTCTCACTACTTTTTCTGATTTACGTATTAATTCTACAGCTACATTAACATCAATGAAAATTTCTTCGGTTCTGGATTTTACAAATCTACAACTACCCGAAATACCTACAGAAGATATCAACACGCTATTTACAAGACTCGTAAATATTTCTCCTGCAATCACTGGTAAAAGAATATCGGTAGGAGGAGCTGCATCTATGCAAGCGCTTACAAATGCAGAAACATTAAGATCTAATGGAAATACAGTTATTATTAGACCTTAGTTTTTATAAAATAAAAACATAAGTTCAAAAAAAATTAAAAGAAGATGTTCTGGCATGACTAAACATCAATTTCAAAATAAAAAATTAAAACCATTTGGATATCAGCTAAGGAACAGATTAAAGAAGAACGTGAATTTACATTGTTAACTGGAAATTGCTCACCTAATGGCGTTAGACTGCTATTGAAACGACGCGATACACGAGTATTCTTATGAGTTTAAAACCCATGATACCTGTTAATTATATGTTCTTTATCTATATTTTCAATAATTTATAGAATATTTCCTATAGTTCTTTCGTTACAGACAAAACTCTTTTTTCACATCATGCAACGAATGAAAATTACAGCTGGTCATCAGCAGGCTATGCCATATATAGTTGTTGAAAAAGCAGAAGATTTTATCGATTTTATTCGAAAAATTTTTCAAGCACAGGAGATGATACGGCGATTAGACATAAATAATAGGATCCAACATTCTGAAATCAAAATAGGAGATACTACCCTATTTCTTACAGAAGCATCACAGCATCATCCCGCACATCCTGGATCTATGTATGTATATGTAAAAGATACAGATCAAACTTATTATGAAGCTATAAATGCTGGAGCCATATCCTTAATGGAACCTATGGAAGAAGACCATGATCTTAGAGGAGCTGGTTTTAAAGATCCTTTTGGAAATACTTGGTGGATTGCAACATTAAATTAATATCAACTCTTTTTTGAATTAACCAGAAAAAAAATAAATCATTCTGGTTAATTCAAAACAAAACTGATATAGATTCAAAACAAATGATTATTTACATCCTAAATCTTTTTGAGATTGTATGTCATTTGTAGGAAAGCATAATCCAGATTGTATTGCTTTGGGCACGTATCTAGTAAGGTCTGGATCTCGTAAACTCCGTTCTATAAAAACCGTTAGATCATCTATTTCTTGATTTGTTAAATTGATATTTCCAAACTGAATCGCTAGATTTTCAACTGTTACCTCTTTAGATTGAGGAATTCCTTTGTTTTTATAGACTATGACATCTCTTACTGATGTAAATGTTCCACCATGACCGTAAAAATTGTTATCTATCAAATTGTATAAAGTTGGTGTTTTAAACTTATAATTATCTTCAGCGTTTTTAGTAAACCCTCCTCTTCCTTTCTTTACATTATCAAAATCTACATTTTTTAATACTACTGCTTTTGCTGAATTATCAAAGTCTCCCATTCCAAAAGCATGAAAACTTCTATCATTTAATGCTGGTCCTGTATGACATTCATAGCATTTTGCTTTTCCAAAAAAAATAATTGCTCCTCTTTTTTCAGTAGTATTCATAGCATCATAATCTCCTCTTAACCATTCTTGCCATGGAGATTTATTAGCAAGTAATGTTCTTTCATAAGCAGCTATAGCAAGTCCGGCATTTTTAGTGGTATATCGTTCTTTTTCTGGAATATCGCTAAAAGCTAAATCAAATAGTTCTTTATATCCAAAGGTATTTACAAAATCACTATTAATTTTTAATCTATGGGCACCCTGACCTTTTATTGCCTGAATTTCAACCCCCTGAAGTCTTAAAAAATTCTCCTCTATTTTGCCCCAATTAGATTCTGTACCCTCATTAGTTCCTGTCCCTCCAAACTGCCCATTCCAAAGCATAACATCTTGATATGCTACATTAAGAAGTGTTGGTGAACGAACTGGTTGTATATCTACAGAGTCGATAGGAACATTCTTATTTATGAATCTTCCATCACCATTCATTCCAAAACCAATACCACATTCTCCAACACCTTGCCTTAGTCCTGAACTAAATCCTGCAGCTACCTGATGACAAGAGGCACAAGAATAGGTGCCTTTCATCTTATCTATTTTTGGATTTCCTCCAGATGCTGTTTCATGTAATAGTAATTTTCCTAATGTTACTTTTTGTCTTGTAATCGGGTTTTTAGGGTCTTGAGGAATTTTAAGATAATCATCACTTTGGGGTAAGATAAAATAAGAAAGTCCATTTTGTTCTGAAATAGTTGTCACCAATTTTCTTAAATTCTCATCTAAATCTGATTTTATAGGAACATAATCATCATTATTGCAAGAAGTTAAAAGTATTCCAATAAGCACTAGAGTAATTGTTTTTCGCATAGGTTTTTTCGTTATTTGGGATATAAATAATCATTATTGTTCAGTGCCAAAATAGTAAAAACGATTACAATATGATCTTAGATTTTACTCAAAAAAGTATCTAATTTCACAATGTTTGATTATTATTTCATCTCTTTATATATGAAAAGATATTTATCCCTAAGAGCACAATTAACGTGGGTACCAACCATGCTAGACTATACACTCCTAGAGGAAGAACTTCTAAAACCGGACGAGCAATATTTTGCATTCCTATAGCTCCTAAAAAATCAGGAATACTAAATATAATTGTCGTAATAACGACGGTTCTAAATACTGATACAGTAGTAAATCTGTCGGGTAAAACATTTAATACTATTAGAATAATAGTAATAGGATAAATAAACATCAATGCTGGTATCGCTATATTGATGATATAATGTACATCAAATTGCCCTATTAATACTCCAAGAACACATGATATAATTGCAGTAATAAGATATGATTTATGAGAATCATTACATAACCCTTTTATAAAATCTGCGGTACCTGTTATAATACCTACTGCAGTAGTAAAACAAGCTATTCCAACCAAAGCACTCAGGAAAATTTTACCAATATTACCAAGGGTTTTCATACTCAATCCCGATAATAAATCAGTTCTGGTTACCTCTGCACTAAACTGAGTATTAAACAGTGCTCCAGTATAAATCATTCCTGAATAAATAATCAAAAGACCTATTCCTGCTATAATACCTGATTTTATAATCAATCTGCGATTTTGTTCAAAGTTATTTATTCCTTTTATATGTAATGAAACGATAATCACTCCACCTACTACAACAGCTCCTATAGCATCAAAAGTTTGATATCCTTCTAGCAACCCACTAATTACTGGTGCTTGCAATTCAGATGGATTCATAACAGGGGTTTCTATAAAAAAAACACCTATACAAATAATACTAAGAATAACAATAAATATAATTGGAGATAGAAATTTACCTAATAAATTAAGAATCTTAGATCTATTAAGTACAAAAATCAATACTAACACAAAATATAACGTACTAGTTAACAAAGGGCTTGTACCAAAAAAAGGTTGAACTGCCATTTCATGTGTTACCGAAGCTGTTCTTGGAGAAGGTAATGCTATAGATATTAGATATACCAGTATACAATAAACAAGACTAAACGTCGGAGATACCTTTTTTGCAAAATCTAACATGGTGCCCTGTAATCTCGCATACGCAAAAATCCCTAATAAGGGTATAATCACTGCAGAAATTACAAATCCTATAATTACCATAAACCATGCATCACCAGCTTTAAAACCAAGAAGAGGAGGGAGCATAAGATTTCCTGCACCAAAAAACATAGAAAATAATGCAAATCCTGCTATGAAAGTTTCTTTATTAAATCTCATTTAATTACGTTTATTTGTCTAAAAATAAACTTTCAAAATGATAATAACATACAAAGGGATTAAAATAAATTATAACACCTTTGGAAAAGGGAACTCTATTATTCTACTACATGGGTTTTTAGAAAACGCTACCATGTGGGAAGAAACAATCAAACAGCTATCGACTTCGTACCATTGTATAACTATTGATTTATTAGGTCATGGTAATACAGAATGCTTAGGTTATATACATACTATGGAAGATATGGCTAGGGCTATTAAAGTAATTATAGATCACTTAAATATTCCTAAAGCAATTTTTATTGGCCATTCAATGGGGGGCTATGTAGCTTTAGCATATCTCGATCTTTTTCCTGATCATATTTCTGGTATAGCATTACTCAATTCTACAGCATTACCTGACAGTCCAGAAAGAAAAAAAAACCGTAATAGAGCAATTGAGATTGTTAAAAAAAATCCCAATGCATATACTAGTATGGCAATTGCCAATCTGTTTGCACAAAAAAACCGAAATCGATTTTTAGATCAAATAGCTGCAATTAAAAATCATGCTTCTAATACACCTCTACAGGGTATTATTGCTGCTTTAGAAGGCATGAAATCTCGTAAAGATCGTACTACTATTCTTTCGAGTTTTAATGGTTCCAAAATTATATTTGCAGGAAAACAAGACCCAGTACTATCTTATGAGCAAAGTGCTAAAGAATCTAAACATTACGAAATTGACCTTATTAGTTTCGATGGAGGACATATGTCATATTTAGAAAATAAAGATGAATATATAACCGAACTATATACGTTTTTAAATTCTATATCCTAATATCATGAATTTATTGTAATACTATTTTTTGGTTATACTTCAGAATAGTTTATTTTCTTTTACAAAAAGTAAGAGTTATTTTTAAAAAACCAGATTAACGACATTTTTATCAGTCAAAACAACTAAAAACTCTTGTTTTTTAGTTAAAAAAGCTTCATTAGTCATTTTTTCTTACAAATACTATTGTTTGTACGAAAAATATCCCTATACTTGTGTATATTAATAATCTATAACTATTTTACATGAGTTTTTAACCCCAGAAAACAATGAAAAAAAATACCCCAAACCTCGCATTTTCCTTTTCAAAAATTTATTGCTCTTTATTTGGGCATGACTATCTTCTTTCTAAAAATGTCACCCATCATATTAAAGAATACACTTGTGCACATTGTGGTGAACAGGCTACAACTAATAGTAGAGGTCGATTAGAAGTCATGACACCAAAATTAAAAGAAATTAATAATGCTTTAGCTTTTGTTCATGCTAAAAAACAAGCAAAAGCCAGTAACCCGAATACTTCTCTTAAGATAGCATTATAAGTTTTATTATTTTTTGATTGGGTTCCATCCTTGGGCTGTTATTTCAATTCTTTCATTAGCTCTAGTCACTAGACCTATACCGCTTTTTTCATCTGCTATATGGCCAATAACAGTAAGGCTAGGATTTGCTTTAATTTTTGGATAATCTTCCTGTTTAATTGTAAACAACAACTCATAATCTTCTCCACCGTTTAATGCAACTGTTGTGCTGTTCAATTTAAATTCTTCACAAGTAGCTATAACTGTAGGATCTAATGGAATTTTTTCTTCATATAAATTTACTCCAACTTTAGATTGAGTACAGAGATGTATAATCTCTGATGATAACCCATCACTGATATCAATCATGCTTGTTGGCTTGACATCTAATCCCCTAAGAAGTTCTGAGATGTCTTTTCGTGCTTCTGGCTTAAGTTGTCTCTCAATCAAGTAAGCGTATTGGTCAAGATCTGGTTGTGAATTAGGATTAACTTCATACACTTGTTTCTCACGCTCTAATACCTGAAGTCCTAAATATGCAGCTCCTAAATCACCTGTTACAACCAGTAAGTCATTTTCTTTAGCTCCACTACGGTATACTAAGTCTTCTTCATTTGCATACCCAATAGCAGTAATACTAATCAATAATCCTTTTGTTGATGAGGTCGTATCCCCTCCTACCACATCAATATTATATAATTTTGCAGCTGTTTTAATTCCTTCATATAATTCTTCCAAAGCTTCTAAGGGAAATCTATTTGATACAGCAATAGAAACTGTAACCTGAGTAGCTACTGCATTCATAGCGTATACATCCGAAAGATTTACAATTACAGCCTTATATCCTAAATGCTTTAAAGGAACGTAAGATAGATCAAAGTGTACTCCTTCGATCAATAAGTCTGTAGTCAATACACATTTTTTATTCTCAAAATCTAATACCGCAGCATCATCCCCAATACCAAAGGATGTGGATTTTTGCGTATTCTCAAAACCCTTAGTCAAGTGATTAATAAGTCCAAATTCTCCCAATTCAGACAACTGTGTTCTTAGTTTATTTTTATCTTCAATCATTTTGCAAAGGTAATTGATCATTACGAATTGGCATTCATTTCAGACATCATAATCTTCTATTATAGTTTTCGCTTATTGTAATATATGATAGATAAATGTTAGGTTATGTAAATAAAATCTACTTATGTAGTATATTTGCATTTCATTTAGAGTTAATCTATTTATATAAAGTATGATTAAAGTATCAGACATAGCAAAAAAGAAAGTAATCGAATTGATGAGTGATGATGGATATAGTGTGACTACTGATTATGTTCGCGTAGGAGTAAAAAGTGGTGGTTGTTCTGGTTTATCATATGATTTAAAGTTTGATAAAGAGCAACAAGAAGAAGACAAAGTATTTGAGGATAATGGTGTGAAAATTATTGTAGATAAGAAAAGTTTCCTCTATTTAATTGGTACCACCTTAGAATATTCTGGCGGTTTGAACGGTACTGGTTTTGTCTTTAATAATCCCAATGCTAGTAGAACTTGCGGTTGTGGAGAAAGTTTTTCCCTTTAATTGATAAAAAAATCCTGAATTACATATAGGATAAAAAAAATGGCATATACCGAAGACGATTTAAAGAAAGAGTTAGAAACCAAAGAATATGAGTATGGATTTTATACCGATATAGAATCTGATACTTTTCCTGTAGGTCTTAATGAAAATATAGTTCGTGCAATTTCTAAGAAAAAAGAAGAGCCAGAATGGATGACAGAATGGAGGCTTGAAGCGTATCGTATCTGGGAACAAATGGAAGAACCCGAATGGGCTAATGTTGCTTATACAAAACCTGATTTTCAAAATATATCGTACTACTCTGCTCCAAATAAAAAGCCTAAATACAATAGTATTGATGAGGTAGATCCTGAATTACTTGAAACTTTTGAAAAATTAGGGATCTCGTTAGAAGAACAAAAGAAACTGGCAGGTGTTGCTGTAGACATTGTAATGGACTCTGTATCAGTAGCTACAACATTTAAGTCAACTCTTGCAGAAAAAGGAATTATATTTTGTTCTATTTCTGAAGCAATTAAAGAACACCCTGAATTAGTAAAAAAATATATTGGATCTGTAGTTCCACAAAAAGATAATTTTTATGCAGCTTTAAATTCTGCAGTATTTAGTGATGGTTCTTTTTGTTATATTCCTAAAGGAGTTCGTTGCCCTATGGAATTATCAACCTATTTTAGAATCAATCAAGCAGGTACAGGTCAGTTCGAACGTACTTTGGTTATAGCAGATCAAGGAAGTTACGTAAGTTATCTAGAGGGTTGTACAGCACCATCTCGTGATGAAAACCAACTACACGCTGCTGTTGTAGAATTAATTGCTTTAGATGATGCCGAAATAAAATATTCTACAGTACAAAACTGGTATCCTGGTAATGCTGAAGGAAAAGGAGGAGTCTATAATTTTGTAACCAAAAGAGGTTTATGTGAGACTAACTCTAAGATTTCATGGACTCAAGTAGAAACAGGATCAGCAATCACTTGGAAATATCCATCTTGTGTGCTTAAAGGTGATAATTCTGTTGGAGAATTTTATTCTATCGCAGTTACGAATAATTATCAACAAGCAGATACAGGTACAAAAATGATACATTTAGGTAAAAACACTAAAAGTACTATTATTTCTAAAGGTATTTCTGCCGGAAAATCTCAAAATAGTTATCGAGGATTAGTACAAATAAATAGTAGAGCCGCCAATGCTCGTAATTTTTCACAATGTGATTCTTTATTAATGGGCAATGAATGCGGAGCTCATACGTTTCCATATATAGAAGCTAAAAATAAAACTGCTCAAATAGAGCATGAAGCTACTACAAGCAAAATAGGTGAAGATCAAATCTTTTATTGTAATCAACGAGGAATTGATACAGAAAAAGCAATAGCCTTAATCGTTAATGGGTTTAGTAAAGAGGTCTTAAACAAACTACCTATGGAGTTCGCTGTAGAAGCACAAAAACTTCTAGAAATTTCTTTAGAAGGCTCTGTTGGGTAAGTTAATTGTAAAACCATCAAATCTACTATTAATGAAAAAACTATTCATTCTATTCGCACTAAGTACAGTACTTTTTTCTTGTAATTCTAAAAATGAAAAACTCGATTTAATTCGAGGTGAATTTATTCTTTTAGACGATGCTGCTGTCATAAAAGGAGACGACTTTATTTATGGTGTTGTTATTAATGAATTAACAAATGAGCTGGCAAAAAAAATTAAACCCTTACAACGAGAAGAGTATGATATGGTTCCTGTAGTCATAAAAGGAATTATAAAACCCAATCCAGAACAAGGGTGGGAAGAAATAGTAGAAATCAAAGAAATTATTGGAGTAAGTACTCCAACATCAGAGTTACCCACTAAAATCAAATCTTTAGAAAAAGAAAACTCTGATACAAACTCAGACAAAAAAAGTTAAATACATAAATTATATCTCAAAAGAGGTAAAAGCATTGCGCAACATGTTAGAAATAAACGATTTACACGCAAGTGTCGAAGGAAAAGAAATTTTAAAAGGTCTTAACCTAAATGTAAAAGCTGGAGAGATTCATGCCATTATGGGGCCTAACGGTGCAGGGAAAAGTACATTAGCGAGTATCATTGCCGGTAAAGAGGAATATGAAGTAACCAAAGGTAATATCGTCTTAGAAAAAGAAGATATCGAAGAACTTGCTGCAGAAGAGCGTGCACATAAAGGTATTTTTCTATCTTTTCAATACCCTGTAGAGATCCCAGGAGTAACGGTAACAAATTTTATGAAAACCGCTATCAATGAGACTCGAAAAGCACAAGGATTAGAAGAAATGCCTGCTAAGGATATGCTTAAAAAAATTCGTGAAAAATCTGAACTCTTAGAAATAGATCGCAAGTTTTTATCTCGTTCTCTTAATGAAGGATTCTCTGGAGGAGAAAAAAAGCGTAATGAAATTTTCCAAATGGCAATGATGGAGCCTAAATTGGCTATACTAGATGAAACAGATTCTGGACTTGATATTGATGCTTTACGTATTGTCGCCAATGGAGTAAACAAACTAAAAAGCGAGCAAAATGCTATCGTAGTTATTACACATTACCAACGTTTATTAGATTATATTATCCCTGACTTTGTACACGTCCTGTATGATGGCAAAATTGTAAAATCTGGAACCAAAGAGTTAGCCTTAGAGCTAGAAGAAAAAGGATACGACTGGATTAAAGAAGAAATAAACGCATAGTTATGGAATTGAAAGATAAACTAGTATCTTCTTTTTTGGCTTTTGAAAATACGGTAGACGTAGATACAGCTGTTCATGACATTAGAAGTCAAGCTATTAAGACTTTTGAAGAAAAAGGGTTTCCTACTAAAAAAGAAGAAGCTTGGAAATATACTTCTCTAAATACTGTATTAAAACACGATTATAGTATTTTTCCAAAAGAAGAAAATGCTATAGAGTTTAAAGACATAAAACGATATTTTCTTTATGATCTTGATACGTATAAAATTGTATTTATTGATGGTCAATATTCTTCTCATTTATCTGAGACTACTCATGATAAGATAGATGTTTGCTTAATGTCATCGGCATTAACTCATGAAAAATATAAACCAATAATCGATACTTATTTTAATAAAATAACTCCTCAAGATGGACTTTCGTCTTTAAACACTGCATTTTCTAGAGAAGGAGCCTATATTTATATTCCAAAAAACACAATCGCAGATAAGCCTATACAGATTATACATTTTGCTACAGGAAAAGAGTCTGCTCAGATGCTACAACCTCGTAATTTAATTGTTGTAGGAGAAAATTCTAATGTTCAAATTATTGAGCGGCATCAAAGTTTAAGCAAAAATCCAGTACTTACCAATTCTGTATCTGAGATTTTTGCAGATAAAAGTGCTTTTGTAGACTACTACAAAATCCAAAATGACGACCAAAGTGCTTCTCTAATAGACAGCACTTATATTGAGCAACATGCAAAAAGCGTAGCATCTGTACATACTTTTGCTTTTGGTGGAAATATCACTAGAAACAACCTTAACTTTTACCAAAAAGGAGAAGGAATTGATTCTATTCTTAATGGTGTAACAATCATTGAAGGAAAACAACATGTAGATCACAATACATTAGTACATCATACAGAACCAAACTGCGAAAGCCATCAGGATTATAAAGGTATTTTTGATGAAAGAGCTACTGGTGTTTTTAATGGAAAAATTATAGTAAACAAAGAGGCACAAAAAACAAATGCTTTTCAGTCTAATAATAATATCTTACTTAGTGATAAAGCGACGATCAATTCTAAACCTCAGTTAGAGATTTTTGCAGATGATGTAAAATGCTCTCACGGATGTACTATTGGGCAATTAGATGATAATGCATTATTTTATATGAAATCTCGTGGTATTGGAGAAAAAGAAGCAAGAGCATTATTGATGTATGCATTTGCTAATAATGTATTGTCTAGTGTAAAAATACCTCAACTAAAAAGCAGAATTAATAAACTAATTGCTAAAAAACTTGGAGTGGATATTGGTTTCGATTTATAAATCAATCCTTTAAAAAATATGATCAAAGCCAAATCTATACAAGATTTGGCTTTTCGTTTTTAAGATCTCCCTACCCTTTACTCTACTGCCTCAGTAATCTCTTTCAGAAATGTATTAAAATCTACCCCTGCATCTCCGATTAACCCAAATCGTACAATTACCAAATCTTTAGAAGGGATAACAAACACTCGTTGCCCCTGAAATCCATTAGCAGAAAACATATCTCTAGGTGCATCGGGATAAAAACCGCCAGAATTTAACCAAAAATGCCCTCCATAATCCCCATTAGATGTAGGGCTTGGAGTAGTTACATAATCTACCCATTCTGGATTAAAAATTTGTGTTCCATTCCAATTGCCTTTATGAAGGTATAACAATCCAAATTTACCCCAATCTCTCACAGTAGCCCAAGCATAAGAAGAACCTACATAGTTACCTTTCATATCAGTCTCCATAAGCATAGAGTGCATTCCTATTTTATCAATAAACTCTCGGTAAGGATAATCTAGATACTCTTGATAGTTTTTAAACTGCTTTCGCAAAATCCCAGATAATAAATTAGAAACACCAGAAGAATAATACCAATACTCATTAGGCTTATGAATAGCTTTTTTATGAATCTGAGGAGTAGTCATATCTGATGCAACATATAACATTTTTGTAACATCAGATATAGACCCATAATCCTCTTCCCATTCTAAACCACAGTTCATCTGTAGTAAATTATTGATGGTAATCTCTTTTCTTACATCATTTTGCCACTCCTCTATAGGGGCTTTACTATAAATATCTATTTTACCCTGCCCTTGTAGTACTCCATATACTGTACTAAGGATACTCTTAGTCATAGACCATCCTAATAATTTAGAATCTTTATCTAATCCATTGATATACTTTTCTGCAATGATCTGATCTTTATAGAGCACCATAACAGCTCTTGTTTTTTGTATATTCTCTCCATTAGTATCAAAAATTGAAGCAACTGCTTTAGTTACTGTATCATAATTAATAGTAGTAAAAACAGTATCTTTTTGTTTTAGATCTCCATATGGATATGCTAATCCCGTATCCGTTATAGTTCTATTTGGTACTAAAGCAAGCTTATCTTCATCAAAATCATCATCAATCAAAACACTGCCTAATCCTTCTCTATAAATCGCTTTTCTTTCTTTAAGACCAAAAACAGAAGAGATGGTAACTCTTTCCTCTACATCAATCTTATCGTCTGCCAAATTAACTGGAGAAAAATTATTATCATTTGTATCTGTGTATTCTAAACTACGATTGGCTACAAAAACTGATGAGTTTATATTCTTAGCAGAATACCCTGTCAATATAGTAAGTTTTGGATAATTCAGAGCAACTACACCACAAATCCCCACAAAAAGAATAAGAACTATAACTCTGATACTTTTTTTAAAGCGTTTCATAGGAAAATTAAGAATTAAATAATTCTAAAAATAAAAAAATAGGATTAGATATAACTGTATTATCTGTTATATTAAACTTAATTTTTTAAAGTATTTTCATCACTTTATCAAAATAATTTAATACCCTTCTTAATCTAATATCCATCATTATATAGGCTCAAAATTTTCTTCTACAGCAAGACATTTGACAATTGGTATTAGTATTTTTGCAAAAATAATTTGATATGCTAGATGTACAAAACATACGAGAAGATTTCCCTATTCTTAAACGACAAGTAAATGGTAAACCTTTAGTCTATTTTGATAATGCAGCAACTTCACAAACACCACAAACTGTTATTGATGCTATAGTAGATTATTATAGTAATTACAATGCTAATATACATCGTGGTGTACATACATTATCACAAGAAGCAACAGATGCTTATGAGATTGCTCGTAAAAAAGTACAAGAACATTTTAGCGCTAAACATTCTCATGAGATTATTTTAACCTCAGGAACAACACATAGTATTAACATTGTAGCTACTGGTTTTACAAACTTGCTTTCTAAAGGAGATGAAATTATCGTTTCTGCATTAGAACATCACTCTAATATTGTACCATGGCAGATGCTTTGTGAGCGTACAGGGGCTATTCTTAAAGTTATTCCTATGAACGAAGAAGGAGAGTTACTAATGGATGTGTATGATCAGTTGCTCTCTAATAAAACCAAACTCGTTTTTACCAATCATATTTCTAATGCATTAGGAACGATAAATCCTATCGAAGAAATTATTAAAAAAGCACATAATGCTGGCGCTGCTGTATTAATCGATGGCGCGCAAGCATGTCCACATGTAAAACCAGATGTACAAGCTCTCGATGTAGATTTTTATGTTGCCTCAGCGCATAAGCTTTGTGGTCCTACAGGTGTTGGTTTATTATATGGTAAAGAAGAATGGTTAAATAAACTCCCTCCTTATCAGGGTGGTGGAGAAATGATAGATGAAGTAACTTTTGAAAAAACTACCTATGCAGGATTACCTCATAAGTTTGAAGCAGGTACTCCTAATATCTGTGGTGGTATCGCATTTGGAGTAGCATTAGACTATATGAATAGTATCGGTTTTGATGCTATTGCAGCATACGAAAATGAACTATTAGAGTACGGTACACAAAAGTTATTAGAAATCGAAGGTTTAAAAATATACGGTACTTCTAAAAATAAAACCTCTGTAATCTCTTTTAATATAGATCATATTCATCCCTATGATATAGGAAGTATTATAGATAAACTGGGGATTGCTGTACGTACAGGACATCACTGTGCACAACCCATCATGGATTTTTATAAGATCCCAGGAACTATAAGAGCTTCTTTCTCTTTTTATAATACCAAAGAAGAGATTGATAGTTTGGTTGAAGCTGTAAAAAAAGCAAAAATGATGTTAGCATAATTTAGATTTGATAATATTTCATACCTACTAGGCTGGAATCCATCATGGAAACAAAGGAAACCTTTTTTTATAAAATCTGATAATCAAAAAGATACACCTTAACTTAATAATATTGGGGTAAAGTCCACGAGGTATGCTTCCGAAAAAATAGTTTGATTTCGGAGCAAGACTTGGAACATTAAACTCTCTATGGGAGTAAAAAATTTTAAATCATAGATCTATAAAACAAATTGCAGTATATAATTATTTACTAATAACCATAGTAACACCTTAGGTTTAATTTCATTTTAATATCTTTAAAAGAAAAATTCTATGAATAAGTTTGTGCTCTTATTAGTTATTGTTTTTTTGTGCTCTTCTTGTCAAAAGACAAAAAGAGTTTTTATTGGTAGTCATCAAGCAGATTGTGTTGGTGTAGTCCCTCAAAAATGCTTATTATATAAAGAAAACGCTTCTGATCAATGGTCCAACTTTTATGATACTATAACAGGTTTTGAATATGAAGCAGGATATCTTTATGAAATCGAAGTTATAATTACCAAAATTGAAAACCCTCCTGCAGACGGTTCTTCATTACGATATACTTTAGTAAAAATAATATCAAAAGAAAAAGATCAGTCTGTAGCACAACATACTTCTAAGAAAACCCAAAATCATAAAGATGATATTATAAGTATCGAGTATGAGGCACTCTCTAGAGGCTCTTTTTTGCAAATCAAGATCAATAAAGACCTTATAAAAACAAGTAGTGATAGAAATCTAGAAAAAATTAATACTAAAAAATGCGCTGAAAAAGATTGGAATACAATCCTTTCTGTTCTTAAAAATATAGATATTGATAAAATTAGTGAATTAGAAGCTCCAACTGGTAAAAGGCTTTTTGATGGTGCTCCACATGCACAGTTAAAAATCACTTCTAAGATTAAATCAATCACCTCTAGTGGTTTTGATCATGGTTCGCCTCCTAAAGAACTACAGCAATTGGTTTCTACTATGCTATCATTATCAGAACATACTGAATAGCAGCAAATAACACACCTTCATACATTGTTTTTATAATCAAAGTAATATTGATACAGATTAGCACATAATTTATATAATAATCAATTTAGTTCGTATTGAAAATCTTGATTATGGTTATTTCTTATTGTATTTTTGTGAAAAAATTATAGCTCATGACGATTCAAGAAATCCAGGAAGAGATAGTTGATGAATTTGATATGTTTGATGATTGGATGCAACGATACGAATATATGATTGAATTGGGGAAATCACTCCCTCTAATCAAAGAAAAATATAAAACAGATACTAATATCATAAAAGGATGCCAAAGTAAAGTATGGGTACATGCCGAGATGAAAAATGACAAGGTAGCCTTTACTGCCGATAGCGATGCTATTATCACTAAAGGAATCATTGCAATACTGATACGTGTTTTTTCTGGACAACACCCAACAGATATTATCGAAGCAAATACCGATTTTATTGATAAAATTGGATTAAAAGAACATCTATCTCCAACACGTGCTAATGGTTTGGTAAGCATGATAAAGCAATTAAAACTATATGCGATTGCTTATCAAACACAACTAAATTAAATATAGCTTTTTCATATGATTAAGTTATATCTTTAAAAAACAAAACAAATGAGCGAAACGACTATAGACACTAATGAATTAGGAGAAAAAATTGTAAAAGTCTTAAAAACAATTTATGATCCAGAAATCCCTGTAGATATATATGAACTAGGATTAATATATGATGTATTTGTTAATGAAGATTACGATGTAAAAATCCTAATGACACTTACCTCTCCTAATTGTCCGGTTGCAGAATCTTTACCTCAAGAAATACAAGAAAAGGTAAAATCTCTTGATGCAGTAAACGATGTAGAGATGGAACTTACCTTTGATCCACCATGGTCACAAGATTTAATGAGTGAAGAAGCTAAATTAGAGTTAGGAATGCTTTAATCCCTCATCGAGGGTCTAAGTTTGCCTCTAAAACAAAATATATTTCCAGAAACAAACCTCTAGAGTTTGCTCCAAAATTGTTAATTTAATATAAAAAATAGGTTTTAACACTATTTTCTAACATCTTGTAAATTAAGGAACATGAATCCTGAACATTATAGTAAATTAGAAAAAATGTATCTACAAGCAGCTATTAATACGACACTGTATGAGACAACTACTATAAAAATCTCTGAAGGTATAACAGAAATCAAACTACAGATTTCTGAAAAATATTTTCATGCATTAGGAGCAATACATGGTTCTGTTTATTTTAAGTTGTTAGACGATGCTGCCTTTTTTGCTGTAAACTCTATTGTAAAAGATGCTTTTGTACTTACCACTTCATTCAATATTAACTTAATACGACCTGTTAATAAAGGAGTCATCACCGCTATTGGAAAACTAAAATTTAAATCCAGAAATCTTTATGTTGCAGAAGCAACATTGTATAATGAAAATGGTAAAGATATTGCATTTGGTACTGGTAATTTCACAAAAAGTAATGTAACATTGTCAGAAAAAATAGGATATAAATAACGGTATTAGCCTCAAGGCGAGCCTCGGGGAATTAACCCCAAGAAAAATGAGAATATAATGGCCGAAGAAATTATAAATAGAGTAGCAAATAACAAAAACTTAATCACCTTTGATTTAGAAGACTATTATCCAGAAGGAGATCGTATACTTTTTGATATCAAAGATTGGCTTTTTGAAGGGCTACTACTACGCGAAAAAGAGTTTAGAAAACAGGTCTCTGATCATGATTGGAGTCAATATAAGGATACATATGTTGCATTAAACTGTTCTACAGATGCTATTATCCCTGGTTGGGCATATCTTTTGGTAACTAGTGCATTACTTCCATTTACAAAAAAAGTAGTCGTAGGATCCTTAGAAACTTTGGAAACAGTACTCTATACTCCTATTATAAATACTATTGATATCTCATCATATAAAGACAAACTTATTATCATAAAGGGGTGTGCTCATAAACCTGTTCCACAAGGAGCTTACATTGCTATACTACAGAAACTGCAACCTATTGCCAAAAGCATTATGTATGGAGAAGCATGCTCTGCAGTTCCTTTATATAAAAGAAAATAATCTTTTTATCCTCTAATCTGGTCTTTTATCGAAAAAAAACACTGTAAGTAGTTTCATATAACACAAAAATATTCTGTAAAATTATATTTGCCGACGTAAAAAAATAGGCAGTCATTGATATCAATTACCATATTACTTAACTTTTAAAAATGACTCAATTAAATTACTAAAATTAACTGACTACATGAAAAAAACACTTTTAACTCTAGCATTAATAGCAACCTCAGCAATTTCATTTGCTCAGGACGAAGCAAAAAAAGATGACACTCCAAAAGATGGATGGACAAGAGGTGGAAATATAAGTTTATTGTTTAATCAATCTGCTTTTAATAATGATTGGACTAGCGGTGGAGTTTCTAATATAGCTGCTAACCTATCTGTATCTTATGACTTTAATTATAGAAAAGGACCACTAACATGGGATAATAAAATTATTGCTGATTACGGGTTAACAAAACTAAAAGATGAAGATTTCTCAAGAAAGACAAATGATCGTTTCGAGTTTAATTCTTTAATTGGTAAACAAATCAAAGAATCTAACTGGTATTATTCATTCTTTTTAAACTTTAGAACTCAGATGGATCAAGGGTTTATATACGAAAAAGACGAAGATGGAAAAGATATAAGAACCTCTAGAACTCATTTCTTTTCTCCTGCATACTTACAATTCGGTCCAGGTATGTTATGGAAAAAAAGTGATAATCTGAAAGTGAATATTGCTCCTGCAACAGCTAGGTTTATCTTTGTTGATGATAAGTTTACAAAAGCAGAAGGACAGGCTGCTATCGATGCATTTAATGCTACTGGTGGTTATTTCGGGGTAGATGCTAATGAAACTTCTCGTTTTGAATTTGGAGCAGCAGTTAGTGCATATGCTAAATTTGATCTTATGAAAAACGTATCTATGGAAAATATCCTTAATCTATATTCTAATTACCTAGAAGATCCACAGAATGTAGATATTGATTATACCGCTAATGTAGTAATGAAAATTAATAAGTATTTATCTACTAATATTACATTCCAAGCAATCTATGATGACAATGCAGTGGGTGCTTTTCAAATCAGAGAAGTATTTGGGCTTGGTGTAAATTATGGGTTTTAAGAAAAAGCATATATAATATCAATATAAGTACAAATTTAAAAAAAGGCTTGTTTTACAGTAAAACAAGCCTTTTTATACTATTTAATATACAGAAGTTGCATATCAAACTCATACTGATCCTCTCCTATTATACTAAAACCACTACGCTCATATAAATATCGAGCAGGATTCTCTTTTAATACCTTTAATTTTAAGCTTTTACCTAAGGCTTTAGCTTCAGTAATTATATCTTTAAGAACACTCTTTCCAATTCCTTGACCTTGATATTCTGGTAATATTTGTAACTGTATGATTTCTATATAGTGCACTTTTTCTATATGTTTTAGCATACCCACTCTTTGAGCAGATAACGATAATACATAAGCATTTTCATATTCAAAATTTACTCTAGATAAGTGTTCTTCATCTGATAAATGAATCCTTGAATTCTTTAAATGCTCATCCATCGTTAGTTTTCTTAACCTAAATAAGAAATCTTTATCTGATTCTTGTGCCTTAATTAACTCTATTTTTTTCATCTATCTAAAATTTTACAAAAAAATGATATTCAGTAGTTTAATCATTTTATTTAACATTAATTTTGGCTAACCAAATACTCATTATAGGCCTTCATAAGAGATCTGTGATATATCTCAAAACCGATAAGGTACTATTTTCTTTAACAACAGAATTACTTTTCAATTTGAAAAACTAAACGCATCCTTTATATTTGCATTCTACCCCTGCAATAGAATTCATATGAAAAGAATTTTTCTAGCAGTTTTTGTACTCTTTTTAATACTAAAAACTTCTGGTCAAGAAAAACAAAAAGTAAAATATCTCGATTCCATTCAAGTTAACTTAAAACGTTCCTTAGATAGTATTTTAAAAAACACTCCAAATGAATTGAATACTATTATTTTAAAACAAAAATTAAAGGAGATTAGCCCTAAGAAAATAAAAACAGAACAATTAGGATGGAAAACCAAGGCTGTTTATTCCTTACTTTTTAATCAGTCTGCATTTAATTTAGATTGGCAAGGAGGGGGAACTTCTAATATTGCCGGAAATACAGCATTAACTTTTGAGTTTAATTATAAGCGAAATAATCTGGTTTGGGACAATAAAATTTTATCTGATTATGGTCTCACTTTTTTAAAAGGAGAAAATTTTGCTCGCAAAACTAATGATAGGATTGAATTCAACTCTAGATTAGGTCAAAGAATCGGACAAAGTTTTTGGAACTATTCTTTATTTATCAATTTCAGATCTCAATTTGCTAAAGGATATCGATTTACTAAAGACCCTAAAACAGAAGAAACCATTCGTACAGAAGAAACTCATTTTTTCTCTCCGGCTTTTATACAAATAGGTCCAGGTCTATTATGGAAAAAAAGTGATAACTTAAACATTAATATCGCTCCTGTTACTGCTCGTATTATACTTGTGGATAAACAATTTACTAATATTGAGGGGTATAAAGATGGGGATTACTTTGGAGTAGATACCGGTAAAAGCTCTAGATTTGAGTTTGGTGGATCACTAGCTGCTTATAATAAATTTATGGTTTTAAAAAATGTAACGGTAGAGAATCTATTAAATTTATATTCTAATTACATTGAGGATCCAGCCAATATAGATATTGACTACACATTAACTATTAACTTACTAGTTAATAAATATATTACAGGTAGTTTTGTCTTTCAGGCAATCTATGATGACAATGCAACAACTGGATTTCAGATACGAGAAGTAATTGGATTAGGTCTTAAATATCAATTTTAATATAATAATCAATAAACTCGAAGTATATTTAGTTTATAATTAGACCTCACAGGTCTTAAGACCTGTGAGGTCTAATTATTTCTAATCTATTCTAAGGTATAGCTTTCTTCAATTTTCACTTTTTTATGTAAATGCGCATATTCAAAATTGGACTTACCTTCAAATAGAGAAAGTATAAATTCTCTATTAAGCTTAGAGTCTTTAGAAGACAAAAAGCTTTGGTACGAAGAGAACGAATATTTTCTAAAATCTGATACCATTTTATGATGTTCTGGATTTAAATGTGTGTAGATAATAAGTTGTTTTAAATAGTCTTCATTTTCTATCTTTTTTCTCGAAAACCTATCTTTGAATAAGCTCCCGTCTCTATCATAAGCCTTATTGACCGCCTTTGCATAAGCATTAAACATGTTTGAAAACTTCTGAGAAATTAATTTTCCCTCAACATGATCATGGGTTTTGACTACTAAATGAAAATGATTTTTTAATAAGCAATATGCATAAACTTCACATACATCTAAAATATACTTCTCTAGTAAACTTAGAAAATAACTATAGTTACGATGGTTTTTAAAAATATCTTCTTTGTTATTTCCTCGATTGTATATATGAAAATAAGCATCAGGTGTTAATGGTTCGTATTTCATTTTTTAAGTTTTAATTTACACCTCACAGGTTTAAAACCTGTGAGGTGTAAATAATTAATATCATTATTCTTTTCCTATAATCTTAATAGCATCAATATGGTATCGTGTTGTTGCTCTAGGGTCTCCGCCGATATATCGAAAACCTATACGGACTGTACCATCTATACATGATACTCCAATAGGTCCACTAGGTATAGAATTTCCAAAACCATTTAATGGTCCTCTTGGGATTGTGGCATCTAGTTTTACCCATGATGTAGTTGTTGGATCCTTTGTAAATTCATTGGTTATAAAAACCTCCATAATATTTCCGTTATCATAACCTGCCTGTAGATCAAAATGTAAAGCCTCATCAGTAGACATACTTAGGTCAATCTCTGGAGTTATCAACCAAACTTCATATAGGCTTTCTTTAGACCTAAATCCTGTAATTTGCATATATTGATTGTTGGCAAAATCTCCTATTTTATAGGTTAATTTACCTCCTGTAGTATTCTTATTAATCCATCCTTTATCATGCAAATCTTTAGTTTTAATCCCTGTAAAATCTTCTCTAAATAACTCCTTCGTATCTCCTGCTATTATTTTACATTCTAAAACTAAAGGATCACAACGTATATCAGTATCAAATACAAGTCCTCTAGAGTCGTTAAGTACTAAGTTATATCTATTACCTAAAAAGTTTTTGGTTAATATTCCTTCAAAACTTCCTTGCGTAACTGGCAATTTAAGGCCTTTAAAATCAGAAAAAGTGCTTGTGCTTACTATTGTTGTTCTCCCTGTTGCACAACTTTCTATAATACGTTCTCCATCAAACTTATCATTAGTTTCTGCCGCAAAAGTAAAGACATTTTCTTCTTGAATGAGGTTTTTAGAAAACTGAAGATTATTAATCTTAACATATAAATTAAGAAGCTTATCCGTAAAATCCTCTAATACAACCTCTAATGGAGTTATTCTAACAATTTCTGTAGATCGTATCAGTACCTTATCTATATAAAAAGAGGGAATTGCTGCAATATCATTCCCTTCAGAAATTCCAAGGGTTGGAACACCGTTCTCTATCCCAATAGATAAACCATCTAATTTAATATAAACCTTACGACCAAATTCATAAGTGGTAAATAGAGGGTTATCATCGATTAGTACTCGTACTCCTGCTGATGGGTTAACATTTTTATCCTGAAGTATTACTTCTTTAAAAAAATTACTCGCTTTATCATTTGATACTACGTAACCTTCTATAAAATTATCCGTGTCTTTAAAAACTACCTTAGCATTTTCTCCTTCTTTTACTACCTCTTGCCCTAGAATACCAAGTAACGCATCAATTGTTACCATAGTTCCTTCTATATCTGGTTCTTCAATTGCTAATTCTGGTGTTTTAAAATCTTCTTGTACACAAGCTGTTAATATTTGTACAACAATCAAAATGCTAAAAAATTTCTTTATGTGAATTAAATTCATTTTTATACTATCTTTTTTTGTATTCATTATTTTTTAAGTTGATAATTTATAGGTCATTTTATTCGTTTTTTAAACCTCACAGGTCTTTAAGTTCTAATAGATTGATACATTAAATAACACTAATAAACATAAATCGCTAATAATCATTGCCCTTATTGATTTTTCCTTGTTTGAAAGTGTTGCTTAAAATCATTTAAAACCTTTAAATAGTTTAACCTATGTTTAACCATATTGATTATATTTGTCTTGAATTCAAATACTTACAACATGGCTTCAGTTAAAATTTTATTGTATAAGAATAAACAAAATTCTAAAGGAAAATATCCAATAGTTTTGCGAATTACAAAAGACCGTATTCCAAAGTATAAGTTTTTGGAATACATTGATCTTAAAGACTGGAATGAAGAGAAAACAGAGGTAAGACAATCCCATCACAGTTACAAGCTGTTGAATAACCTTATTGATAACGAATATGTCCGTGCAAAGAACTTAATCCTTGACTTCGAGGCTAAAGATAAAAATTTTACTGCCAACCAACTAATGACAATTTTAAAAGGCAACCGAGATTCTATGAATTTCTCGAAATTGGCTAAAGAATATCTTAAAGAAAAGAAATCATCTAATAAAAGAGGATATTCTTCCTGTGTCAGTCGGGTAGAAAAGTTTAAAGAATTCCTCAAAGGAGATGATATTCATTTTGAGAATATCACAGAATCCTTGATCAAGAGGTATGAGGTATATATGAAAGTGAATGGTTTAAAATCCAAAACTTCCAGAGCCAATTGCTTATCAGTTGTACGAACTATATTTAATAAAGCAATTACTGAAGGAATTGTGGATTCAGAATATTATCCATTTGGAAAACGTAAGTTCAAAATAAAGCACGGTAAAACTTTAAAAATAGGATTGGATAAGGAAGAGATAAAAAGGATTGAAATTTTAGAGTTAGAAGAAGGCTCCACGACATGGCACACCAGAAATGTATTTCTTTTTTCTTTTTACTTAGCAGGAATACGTATTAGTGATACATTGCACTTAAAATGGCAAGATATCCAAAGTGGGAGATTGTATTATCAGATGGGAAAAAATGAAAAACCTGATTCCCTTGAACTTCCTAGAAAAGCGTTGCACATACTGTCTCTCTATGAAAAAGATAAAATGAGTCATACTGATTTTATATTTCCAGAGTTGAAAAAAGCAAACCTAAAGGATGCTAAAGATATTGAACGAAAAATCAATTCAGCTGGAGCAAAATTTAATCAACATCTTAAAAAAATTGCTAAACAAGCTAAAATCAACAAAAAACTCACCAATCATATTTCTAGGCACAGTTTTGGTAATATTGCAGGAGCTAATATTCCTGTACAAATGCTTCAAAAGCTATACCGACATTCACATTTAAGTACAACTATTGGATATCAGTCCAATTTTGATCATACTAAAACTGACGAGGCTTTGAATACTGTTCTGGATTTTTGACCAGTTTATTAACCAAAATAGATTTATAAATCCGTTAATGGTTGTGAGATCGTCTCTGTATCTCCTATAACTTCTTTACTAAAAATATTATATTTAATTCCTGTTACTCCGTATCTGTTTTTAGAAGTAACTGCATAATTATTTCTGAATGTATCATCTACTTTAATTATTTCTATATTAATCCCTGAATCAAATAATGGAGCTGTTCCTCCTCGTATAGTTTTTTGTGTAGTCCGCTGAAAAATAACTATAAATATAGTCTCTGGATGTTGTTTTCGTAATCGATCAAAATCTTGTGAAAGTAACCTTGTCTTATTCCAACTATCAATAATGATCACATCAAAGTCTTTCGCTGCTCTCGAAATGGTATCATATCCATCAGGCAATTGATCTGTAATGAATATTTTACCCTGATTTTTAGACTGTAAATACTCTTGTTTCATTCTAGTGATGAGATCAGAGTGTTTCCCTATCTCTAAAGTAAAAATACCGATTTGATTTCCTATATCTGCAAAAGCGTCTGCTAATTGATACGTAAACCTTGTTTTCCCACCTCCCTGATCCCCTTCTATAGTAAGTGCTAATTCAAACTTTTCTAAGTCACCTAATAATTCTCCTAATGCACCATTGAGACGAAATGTATTAGTACTAATTTGTTTTGGTTGCCTATTGATTGCCGTAAAAAGAGGAACATTTTTTGTTTTTGATATCGAAAGGATATTAGTAGTACTAGGAGAAGATTCTGTAATATTTCCCAAAGGTTTTATTGTATTGTTGAAAACATGCCCCAGTTGTTTCCTCCATTTATGATTGATGACGATGTTTACTTTTTCATTTAGGGATAAGGTGTTATACTGAGTAATCAGTTTTTGTTGGATTTTTTCGATATGTGATGCATGAAGAGTATTCTTTGTAATTTCTTTTTTAGAGATAGCACACTGCAGGTCAATAATATAGTTTTTTAATGTAGCTCTATTTTGAACTGATTGATGCATTTGCAGAAACCTTTTTACAAAATCAACGAGTATAGTGTTGTCCTCATTAGTATTTATAATATCTTCACTAGCTAAATGCATATTAAGTTGTTTTATATAGATATCAATGGTTTCTCTGATTTCCTGCTCCTGATGGTAAAAACCTCTAGCTTCCATAAAAAACTGATGCCCTTTTTGTAATATTTCAGAGAGCTTTTTAATGTTTACAAGTGTAATCTCTTGATCATAATTATTAAAAGAAATACGATTTTTTTTCATTTAACAATTTTATAAATTTAGATGATGAGCTCTTCGGGATGATTCGGTTTTGTTCCTGTTTTGTTATTATTTTAACAAAGCAAATCGAATTCTAAGTGCTTTTGATTTTAATAGCATAGCAGCAGTTGTATTTCCACTTAAAGATTTGTTCATTTTATGGATATCATAATTAGCCGTTAGTACTTCGGTTTTCTTTTTATCTCGAGATCCTTTAGTAACACTAATTGTTTGTTGAATAGAATACTGCGCCCATTTATATTTTGTTTTATAGTATTCTAGTATATCCGATGGATAGCTGCTTAATAAAAACGTTCCTTTGATTGTACTGAGTAGTTTTAATAGATGTATAAAATCTTGCTTAGAATATCCTTTGTAATGCCCCATATCAGAATTAAAATATGGAGGATCTATATAGAAGAAACTATCAGAGGTATCCCTACTTTTTATAACTTTTAGCGCATCATTACATTCAATATCCACCAAATTTAACCGATCACAGATTTCTTTGGTAAATGCTTGTTTTTTATTAAAAATACCACGAGATATTCCGTTGGTTTTTCGTTCGTAGGCATATCCTCCAAACAGAATTTTAGAGAAACTCATATTGGTTTGCACCCAAAATGCCCAGGCACGTTTTACAGCATTTTTTTCAGTAGTATCTTGTAATATAGTCTTAGCTTCTGTATGTAGTTTTCGACTATGGGGTGTTGCTTGTATCAGTTTGTTGAGTTTAGCAAACTGAAGCTTACAAACCTTGTAAAAATTAACTACTCTTCCATCGAGATCGTTAATTACTTCTACTGGGCTTGGCTCTTTGGAAAAGAAAATAGCACCTCCTCCAACAAACGGTTCACAATAGAGGTTATGTTTTGGGATTAGAGAAAGTATACGTTTTGCTAAATTTTGTTTCCCTCCATAATAAGAAATAGGAGTCTTTTTGATTCGTTCTAATCCC
>NZ_AVQK01000014.1 GCF_001401755.1 Aquimarina longa SW024 | reverse complement strand
TTTTTTAACGAAAAACACTATTTAACCCTACAGTGTTTGGAAACCTCGAAGGTCTAAAACGTTAATTTTTTAGAGATAATGACTTACACTATCATATATGATCCATCACTAATGGAGACTGCTTTATAAGGGTTGCGATCTCATAAGAGTTTAGCCCCTATTAGACTCTTGTATCCATCTACGCAATAATAATGCATAACCTCTATAGTTCTCTAGCAACTCCAATTTTTTAGATCAGTGATCTGATCTTGGGTTACACCATAGTCACCAAGAGGAACTAAATTCTGATCTAATAATAATATGGTTTCTGTCATTACAGTAATAAAATCCTGATTTCGAAATTTATACAAATCAGAAAATGTTTTTGCAGGTAGTGTCTTTTTGCAGCTTTTTGCTCTAATACAGCATTACCCTATATAGCAGCATAGGCCTCTAGAGCATCGTTTAGAATATCCCCTTTCTCTGATACAAAACGTTTTTGTATAGTCTTATTACCACCCAGATAGACTCTACAGGTTTCTTGACTATCTTTATTCTCATTAATCTGTATTAATAATTTCTCTAGGTCATTTTTAAAAGTAACTAATACAGTACACCACTCCATATTGTAGTATTGGTATCCATAAAAGTTTGTACTGCTTGATACATTTCTAAACGATTGATCTGTCTTTTGTCCATAAAATTTGTATGTATAAGTATGTATTAATTTATGATATTACCCTATTAGGATATATCGGTTATTTGTTTTATTAATGCTATAAGTAGTACTATTGTTACCTATATTTTTATAACTATTTTTTTTTACAGTAATTTTGATCTCACACCTCTACCCTCAGAAATTCCGATTTCTATTTCTCTACTGTAGATGCTTATTTCTCTACTGTAGTGATGAGAATGGTTAAGACTATTAATAATAGTATTTCAATAAACAAATCTAAAGGCTTAACTCTGGATAAACTAAAGACTGGAATCTATGATAGAAGTAAAGATTTTTTTTATAAACCCTTAATCATCAAAAAGACACATCTTAATTTAATACCATTACCTCCTCCCCTTCTTAATCGGATACTGACTATTACAAAAAAACTCTCCAGATCAAAAAGATCTGGAGAGCTTACATCAACACTTTTAAATAATAATAAGACAAAAAACACTCTTTTCTATTTTAATAGAGTGTACTCAAATTTAGGGTTTCCTCTTTCGTTTTTTTCATTCAATACAGCAGTGAAACGGAGTTTATAATAGTTTCCTGCTTTATCTTTTATGATATAATATCTATCATCTTTTAGTTTTGCTACGGGTTTTGCAAATGCATTACGCCAGCCACTCCCTATAGCATTTCTTTTTTTGAAATCTAATAATTTCTCATCTACATTGGCTAATCCAAAATCTTCGTAAGAAGGGACATCAAATTTTTCTACAACACCATTTTTATCCGTTTTATATAAAGTAACTTGATACAATCCAGTACCTCCTAATGTATTATGCACTACATAATCGCTATAGGTAGTACCATACTCAGATCCAAATACACCACTAAAGTTAATATCCCATTCTCCTTTTGTAGGTTCTACATTCACTTTTTTTCCTGTAGTTAAACTAAATGCTACTGTATTAAAATTAGGATCCTTATTAATCATTACTTCGGTAAAAGTTGTAGCATCTAATGCTGCGTACTGAAGCTTATAAGCATCTCCATCCATTAGCACTCTAATCTTATACCATCCTCTATCATCTCCTGTTGTATTAATAGATCCTGCTCCTGGTTCTGTAGGTATTTCTGATCCCATATATACCAAATACACCTTGTTTTCTTCTTCTTTAGAAGAAATCTCTGATATTGCAGTAGTACTACCATCTGTAGCATCTGCATAAGATTCATACATATTATAAGATGATTTCACTCCTTTCTTATAGTCTTCAACCGTAGTAACGGTTACTTTTTTATATGAAATGGGTTTCGTAAAAAGATTTCTAGCATTAATCTCTAAAGGAGGATTAAATGCTGTAGTACTGGTTACTGATGTAATATCTGTAAACTGAGATAATTTTGCTGCTGTAATTCTTAGAGAAGAGTTTAGAAATACTGTATTCTCTGCCCCTGAGTGAAACGCTATCTCCCACGTATCTCGTCTAACGGGTGTTGTTTTCTGAGCGCTTAAATCTATATATACTTGATTGGGATAGTTTACTCCTCCTACTTTTGGAGCAATGCTACCTCCTAAGGCTGCGGATTCTGTAAAGCTTAGTGCCATATTAGTGTTACCACGTATCGTACTATTAGGTACACTTACTTTAGTAATAGAAAATGTTAACCCCTTAGTCACTCCTTCGACAGGGTTTTTAAACTTATTGATGGTAAATGTAGCTTCTTTAGCCCCTTGTTTAAAAGGAATTGTAAGACTACCCGTTTCTCCTGATGGGGTTGTTGTAAAATCTGCTTCTGCACCATAAGTAGCATTCTCTGCAGTATATGTTACAACTATATTTCCTGCCTCTGAGGCATTACGCGAAAAAACAATCTTTGCATCTTTCTTCTCATCTGTAGTAGAAAAACTTGTTGATGGGTTTTCGAACGCTACAGCAAATTCTTGTACTGTAGCATCATCATCACTGCTACACCCACTTAGTATAAAGAGTAGTAGTAATGTTTTAATAAAAAATAAATTGGTATTCATTTTGACTTGTCAATTAAAAATTAAGATTATAAACTAGTTTTAAAAAATAGGACCTCCCATACCCCAATAAAATAGTTGATGCTGGTCCAGAATGTGCTCCGCCTTCTGTTGCGGTAGTATTTACACTGGTAATATCCAAAAGGTTACGAACTCCAAAAGTGAGTTGTATTTTTTTGTCTAAGAAGTCTTTGCGTAGAGAAGCGTCTAACCAACTATACCCTTCTTGCTTTCCTTTGATCAGTTCTGTTTCATTATTTTGATTCTGTCGTTGTACGAATTGCTGCGTAGCACCATTGTACTTATAATATGCAGAGAATATCATACCTATTGGTTTTGCATAATATGATGCATTAACATTAAGTTGCATACGATATAAAAAATCATCATTATGTAGTGTTCTACTGTCTAATACTTTTGATTCTCCAGAAAAACCAATCCCTACAGCAGCATTTATATTTTTATAATTCATCGTATTATTAAAAAATGCTCCAATAGTTTTGTATGAGTCTATATTGATGTATTGAAATTGTAGTGGAGTCTGGCTAACAACACTTAACTCTATTCTATCAGATACGTTTAGATAATTTAAAGAAAGCTTACTAAGCATCTTAAAACTGTTATCAGTCGTTAGTTTTAGATTTTTCTTAATATGTAAAAAAGCAGAAATACCTTGCTCGGGTTTTATATTTTGATTTCCTCTTACATCATGATTAGTATCTACAAAATAGGTGTACAACTCTGTATAATTAGGCAATCTGGGAGAAGAACCTACTACTCCTCTTATTTCTAACTTATTAGCAAAAATGTATTTAGTACTTAATGACATTGCTACCTGAGGTTTAAAAACAGAAGAGGTAAGTAGTCTTGCTCCAGGACGAATAGAAAAGCTATCGCTAGCATATATCTCTGCAGAACTAAAAAAATCATACGATCCTAACTCTCTTTTTATGTTTTGTCCATCAAAACTACCCGAGGTACTGGATGCATATCCATTAATATGATTTACTTCATACCCTAACTGAAAATCGAAAAAATCATTTTCTAAAAAATTACTAAAATTACCTTTAGAATACAGCACTTTTCTAGACTCATATTCAAACTTTTCGATATCAAATTTTTCTCTGGCTTTAATTCTGTATTTAAAAATTTCTGCATTTCTTTTCTGCTGCTGATACGACAACGAAATATCATAATTAAAACTGGTTTTCCATTTTCCTAAAAAATTAAGGTGATGATAAAACCGCTGTGATGTAAAAATAGCATCGTTACCTACAGGATCTGTAGTCTGCGTAGAAGCATTATAATTAAGGATTACCTGTTCTGAGAACCGATCTATATGCTCATCAAAATACTCGAACTTATAAAAGGCTCTAAACCTATTATCTCCTCTATAACTGAGTAGAGCTTTTGTTGTACTCTGCAGTTTTGGTAGCCATAGATATCCTCTCTTACCATCATCTAACTCATGGAATTGCCCCTTTTTATTATCCCAAAAACCAGCAAAATCATTTCTTGTATACATCGCATTGGTATACCATTTATCAGAGATTTTATATCCTACTCTTAGCGATTGTATATGTCTCCCTTTATCAAATAAGCCATATTCATCTCCTACTGTTTCTTCTTGTAAAAAAGGAGTAATCTCCCATTTATATCTACCATATTTTTTGGTAATAATATTAATCACTCCAGAAACTGCATTTGCTCCATATTGCACTCCCATAGAGCCTTCAACAATTTCTATTTGTTGGATATCATCTAAGTTTATCTGGGTTAAATCCGTATTATTCCCTAAACCTTCATCATTTACTACAGGAATATTATCTATCAGTATTTTAAAATATTGACCATCTAATCCAAATAGCTGTACTGCTGATTTTCCTGTAGATGCATTAGGGATAATACTAATATTTAGAGTTTGGTTTAATACATCTGCAAGGTTATTCCCTGCTTGTTGCTCTATCTGAGCTCTACTGATTACTTTAACTTCAAAAACTGACTTGTTTATTGATTGTGGAGCATACTGCCCCGTTACGATTACTTCTTCTAATTGTTCTGTTTTAACAGAGTCTTTTTCTACTTTTTTATGCTGAGCGAATGTGAAACTGAAAAAAAATAATAAAAAATAAAATGAAAATTGACTTCTATTTAGATTCATTCTTAATAAATTTGCAACAAATATATATCTTATTTTAATTCAATCTAAATAAGAACTAATAATTTTTTAAAATTTTTAAGTAATGAAACGATTTACACTATCATCATTTATAGTATTTGCCTTTGTATATACTATAAATGCACAAAACAAAAAAACACAGGATAGAGAAGCCATAAAAAAAATGTGTGGTTGTTATGAAGTAACTTTCAATTTTGCAGAAACGTTCCAGTATAGTACCGATTCTCTTTATAAACCTTCTAAAACAAAAATTGCAAAGGCATTAGAGTGGGCTCAATTAATCGAAGATGATAAAAATAAAGTTTCCATTCAGCACTTATTGCAAGTAGGTAATCCATCTAAACCGCATATTGTAAAACATTGGCGACAAGATTGGATATATCAAAATACTGATTTTTATATGTTTAATGGTAATAACAGATGGAACTATGAACGTAAGCCTGAGTCTGAGGTAAAAGGACAATGGACACAAAAAGTATATCAAGTAGATGATAGTCCACGCTATGAAGGTTCTGCAACCTGGGTACATGTTGATGGAAAAAGTTTTTGGGAAAATACAACAGATGCTCCATTACCAAGACGAGAATATACCAAAAGAAGTGATTATAATGTAACGGTTAGAGGTAACAGACATGAAATTACTAAAGAGGGTTGGATCCATGATCAAAACAATGATAAAGTAATACGTGAGGAAGGTAAGGCAGATGTAATCCTAGCCAAAGAAAAAGGATATAATACTTATGTAAAAGTAGATGACAGTAAATGTAAAGTTGCTGCCGATTGGTGGAAAGAGAATACAGAAAAATGGGCTTTGGTTCGTAACAAATGGGAAAAAGTATATGGTAGAAATACCAACTTAGTACTTGAAACTAAAGTAGATAATAAGGCACTTTATAAGCACTTGTTCTCTGATCAATATACTAAAAAAGAAGATATCAACAAAGTCATTGAATCTTTTGTAATACAATAATAGTGAGAAATAGTTATGTCAATATTGAAAAAATTACCCCTAATACTACTTCTTTTAGGTAGTATCAATTTTATATACAGTCAAACAACATTACATGGAAAAGTTATAAATGAATCTAATGAGCCTATTTCTTATGCCAATATTTCTATTGTCGGAACTGGATTAGGTGCAGAGGCAAAAGAAGATGGAACATTTAGTATTGATAATATTCCTTTTTCTACCTATACTATCAGTGCTAGTGCTGTTGGGTATCAAGAATTATCTCAGACTATTATTATAAATAAAAATAGAACTGACATTCTATTTACACTATTAAGAGATACACAATTAGAAGAGGTTGAACTTTTTGGATCGAGAGAAAAAAGAGCCGAAAAATTAGAAACATTAACCCGACTGCCTCTAAAACCAAATGAGCAATTACAAAGTATCTCGATCTTGTCTCATAAACTTATTGATCAACAAAATGCCTTAACTCTTAGTGAAGTTACCAAAAATGTTGCTGGTGTGTATACATTTGCTACATACGGAAACATTAGAGAAAGTATGTCTCTTAGAGGATATAGAGGTATTCCATTATTAAAAAATGGAGTACGAATCAACTCAGATTTTAGAGGTGTCGGTATTATTACTGATATGGCTGGTGTAGATAACATCCAAGTATTAAAAGGGATTTCTGCTATCAGTCAGGGTCTAGGAGGAGATCTGGGTTCTGTAGGTGGAGTTATCAATGTAGTTACTAAAACGCCAAAATTTTATAACGGTGGTGAAATAACTCTAAGAGCTGGTAGTTATGGTGCAATACGACCTACTTTTGATTTTTATGGACCTTTGGATAAAGAAAAAACAGTAGCATTTAGAGTAGCTGGATCGTATGACAAAGCAGATAGTTATAGAGCAAAAGTAAATTCAGAACGTTTTTATATAAACCCTTCTCTAGCATGGAAACCAGATGATAAAACGTCTATCGTTTTAGAAATGGATTATATGGATGATAGTAGAACTCCTGATCAGGGTACTATTAATTTAGGAGATTATAGTACTAATACTATCTATAAATTACCTGATGATAAATTTTTAGGTTTTGATTCTGATAGAAACAATTCTGTAAATACAACCTATGCTATACGATTTGACAGAAAAATAAATAATGAGCTAACTATTAAGGCTGGTTATTTTGCTTCTGATTTAGAAACCTATGCAGAAACATCTTATGCATATCAAGGAAGAGGAGATAAGAAGCTATCTAATACACAGAGATATCGAGAATATTACGGACAGGGAAGAAGTGATAAAAATAGTGTCCTACAGGTTGATCTAGTGGGTAAAGATATTAAAACAGGAATCTTAAGCCATACTTTTCAGGTAGGTATAGATTACAGAAATACAACTTTTAATACTACTGCATATACAACTAACTATCCTGATAATGATGATAACCCTGATAATGATCCTCCTACTTATGTAGATATTATTGATGTTACTCAACCTATCAATACTGTTTTACCATCGGCCATATCACTAACAATTAATCCAGCACGAGCTACAGGTTCTAAAACAAAATCCTATGGATTTACCATTCAGGATAAAATCTCTGTTACAAAATGGGTAGATGTTTTCTTAGGATTACGATATACTTCTTTAGAAAGAACTAAAGGTAATTTTATCGGACGTAGTTTAACAGGGGCTAAACGTGATGATGCTTTTAATCCTCTAGTAGGATTAAATATCAAACCAACAGAAAATATTATTGTCTTTGGTTCTTATGCTAGTAGTTCTAACCCTATGACTTCTTTTTATAGAGATATCAATGGTAATGAACTTGGTACAGAACGCTGGGATCAATTCGAAACAGGTATAAAATCTAATTGGTTACATAAAGCTTTACGTTTTAATGCTACATTCTTTTCTACATATAGCAAAAATCTAAACTTAGAAGTAATCGATGTCGCTGGTAATTCTTTAGGGTATTACCAACAAGGAGGAGAAGACACCAGAAATGGTATAGAAATAGAAATAATAGGCAGAATACTATCTAACTTAGAGCTTATCGCAGGGTATTCTTATCTAGATGCTAAATATAAAGATCATGCTTCTTATTATTTTAATTCTAGCCCAATAAATACTCCTAAACATACTGCCAATTTTTGGGTACGATATGCCTTCAAAAATTCTCTAGATGGCTTATCTCTAGGAGCAGGTGCTTATTATTTAGGAAAACGACCTCATAATGTATGGTCTAGAAATTATACTCATGTTGGAGTTACCCCAGGAGTAAAACCTTTTGACTTAAAAGCATATACAACAGTAAACGTACAAGCATCTTATAAGTTTAATAACAGATTTAGCTTAGATATTTTTGGTAATAATGTTTTTGATGAACTGGGATATAATGCATATCGTACAGTATACCTTAATAGAATACAACCTGTTAGTTTTGGCACAACATTACGGTATAAATTTTAAAATCTAAAAAAATGAATATAATCAAAGTATTTACTATATATATTCTGTTTGCTACTATCGCACAGGCACAAACAAAAAATGTTTTCTTAGAAAGAGAATTCTGGAAAACAAATCCTACGATAGCAACAATAGAACAAAAAATAGCAGATGGTAATGATGTTACAGTATTGAATCCATATGGATTCGATGCTGTAGTATATGCAATCTTAGAAAAAGTACCTAATACTAGTATAGAACACTTACTTTCTAAAAAAGGAAATGATGTTAATAAACTTACTCATGATAAGAGAACATATGTATTCTGGGCTGCCTATGCTAATAATGTAGCGTTAATGAAACATTTAATCGCCAATAATGCCAGAATGGATCTTATAGATTCTCATCATTTTTCGGTATTGACTTTTGCCGCGGCTACAGGTCAAACCAATAGAGAGATCTATGACTTATGTATTAAAAATGGAATAGATGTAAAAAATGATAGAGATGAACATGGAGCTAATGCTCTACTTTTATTAACTCCGCATTTAAAGGATTTTTCAATGATCGATTATTTCACTTCTAAAGGTTTAGATCTTCATAGTGTAGATAATGATGGAAATGGTGTTATCAACTATACCGCTCGTACCGGAAATACCCAAATGATTAATCAATTAATCAAAAAAGGAATTACCTATAAAAAACTTAATAAAAAAGGTGGTAATGCAATGATTTTTGCCAGTCAAGGAACCAGAAAAGGATCTAATCCTTTATCTTTCTTTACATACCTAGAGGGCTTAGGTATTGAACCAAATATTACTAATACCGATGGAGTAACGCCTTTACACAATCTAGCCTATAGAAATAAAGACCTAGATGTATTTACTTATTTTTTAAGTAAAAATGTAGATGCTAATCAAGCAGATCATAAAGGAAACATCCCTCTAATCAATGCAGCTTACAATAATACATTAGAAGTTATACAACTCCTAGAAAAACATACAAAAGACATCAATACCAGTAATAAAGAAGGGCATTCTGCTCTTACGTATGCTATAAAAAGTAATACTGTAGAAACTGTTAATTTCTTAATTAATACAAAAGCAGATCTAAATGTAGTTGATACAAAGGGTAATCATATAGGATATTATCTAATGAAATCTTACAACCCTAAACATATCAATCAATTTAAAGAAAAAATAAAAATCTTAACTAATCATGGGTTTGATATTTCTAAACCTCAGAAAGATGGTAATACACTCTATCATTTAGCAATAGAAAAAAACGATCTAAAACTATTAAAGATGATTCATGATTATGGATATACTATCGATATCAATGCTAAGAATAAAGAAGGGATTACTGCTTTGCATAAAGCTGCTATGACTACTAAAAATGATAAAACTTTAATATATTTATTATCTATTGGGGCTGATAAAACTATAAAAACTAGTTTTGATGAATCTGTATTCGATTTAGCTAGTGAGAATGAAGCACTAAAATCAAATGCTATAGATCTAAATTTTTTAAAATAACATTATTCCCTTTTAGCTAAAGGGTTTAAAATTAAAGAGGATTACTAACGTATTATTTTATAACAAGCTATTCGCTTTTAATACGATTATCAATATCCTAAAAACAAGTATTAAATTCGAATTTATTGTACATGAAGAAGACACTCATTTTTAAAATATTTCCAATACTTATATTTGCTTTTTTTGCTGTATTGGGATTTACACCTCTTTCAGAAAGTAATACCTATAAGTGCATGATACAAATGACTAATTATACTGGCGAAGGTGCTTATGTAGTTATTTCATTAATGAATCCTGATGGTACATATGCAAAAACCTTATTTGTACAAGGAGATGATGAAGAATGGTACCATGATATTACTGATTGGTGGAAATTCTATGGAAAAAAACGACCTAATATTGATGCTATTACAGGCGCAACCATAAGTGGTGGTGGACGAACGGTTAGTGTGGTTAGCATTGATGCTGATAAAATTAATACTGGCTACAAAATACGTTTTGAGACAGCTGTAGAAGATCAAGAATATTATAAAGACGATGTAGAATTCGAACTCACATCAGAGACTACAAAAAGTAAAGTAGAAGGAAAAGGATTTATACGCTATGTACGTATGATGCCACAATAACAACCAACTAAATGACCATTTCAATTTGGAGATATAGCCACTTAGCATTGGCTATATCTTCTTTTTCTTTTATACTTATAGCCTCTATAACAGGGATCATTTTAGCATTCGAGCCTATATCGAATCAGCTAAAACCATATGCTATAGAGCATGCACAAAATCAAACAATCGCACAAACTATATCAGTTTTAAAAAATCATTATGATGAAATCCTATCACTAGAAGTTGATAACAACGATTTTGTATCAGTATCTGTTATTACAACAGAAGGTAAAAATCAAACTTTTTACATTAACCCTTTAACAGGTGAAAAAAATGGTGAAATCATTGAGAAAGCGCCCATTTTTAAATTCGCTACTAATCTACACCGTTCCTTGTTCTTAAAAAGTATGGGGCGTTTTTTTGTTGGATTAATTTCTTTCATTTTATTTCTGATTGCAATAACAGGAGTTTTGTTAATTATAAAAAGACAACAAGGCATCCATCGCTTTTTTTCTAAAATCATAAAAGAAAACTTCGAGCAATACTATCATATTATAATAGGTAGATTGACATTACTTCCTATTATCATCATAGCGGTAACAGGAGTGTATCTATCACTAGAAAAGTTTTCATTATTACCCTCATATACTCCTGATCATCATATTGATTTTGAAAACATTAAAACAACACCTAAACAACAACTCAATGATTTCATTATTTTTAATGAAATAACGTTAAAAAACGTTAGAGTTATTGAGTTTCCTTTTTCTGATGATGCAGAAGATCATTTTTATATAAAACTATCAGATAAAGAACTTATTATCAATCAGTTTACTGGTGATACCCTAAGTGCCTCAGAATATCCTTTTGTAACATTAGCATCGCATTGGAGCTTAGTATTACATACTGGGCAAGGCAGTATTGTATGGTCTATAATTCTGGGTATTGTAAGTTGCTCTATTTTATTTTTTATATATTCAGGTTTTTCGATGACTCTAAAACGAAGAAAAAAAAGTGCTACTCCAAAAAACAAATACCATAAAGATATAGCAGAATATATTATTCTTGTGGGCTCAGAAACAGGTACTACTTTTGGTCTTGCTAAACTTCTATATAACTCATTATTAAAATTAGGTAAAACAGTTTTTATATCAGAATTAAACAAGTATTCTTCTTATAAAGAAGCAAAACATTTAATTGTACTTACATCTACTTATGGTCAGGGAGAGTCACCTATAAATGCTAAAAAATTTGAAACACTACTCCGTACAATACACCAAAAAAAAGAAATTCTATTTACTGTAGTAGGTTTTGGTTCTCTGGCATACCCTGATTTTTGTAAATATGCTATTGATGTCCATAAATTATTAAAATCTCACCCAAAGTTTACCCCTGTTTTAGAAGTCTATAAAATAAATAATCAATCTTATGAAGCTTTTCGGGATTGGGCTTCTCAATGGGGTAAATGTATTAATGTATCTATAGCGCTAGGTCAGCCCTATTATATGAGACCAAAAAAAGAAGTGTCATTCTCTGTCGTTTATCGATCTTCTATAGGCATTGATGATACATTTTTACTTCGCTTACAGCCAGAAAAAAAAGTAGTATTTGAGTCAGGAGATTTATTAGCTTTTTATCCAAAAAGTGACCCTGTAGAACGCTTATATTCTATTGGAAAAATTGATACTGATATTCTTCTAAGTATCAAAAAACATGAATTTGGGATATGCTCTACCTATTTTAGCCAGCTTATCAAAAATGATTGTATTACTGGATCAATAAAACGAAATCCTGATTTTCACTTTCCTACCAATACATCAGAGGTCATTATGATTGCAAATGGAACAGGTATTGCTCCTTTTTTAGGGATGATAAGTAAGCATAACAAAAACATAAAAACATATCTATTTTGGGGAGCAAGAAATCAGCAGTCTGGTGAGTTGTATCAAGAAATCATTAAGAGTAGTATTAAAAATAATCATTTAACAGCTTTTTATCCTGCTTATTCTAGAGAATCACAAGAAAAAATATATGTGCAAGATCTACTAAAAAGAAATACTGATTTTATTGCAAAAGCATTAGATCATAAAGGAGTAATCTTAATCTGCGGATCTGTTATAATGCAAAAAGAAGTTATCACTATTTTGGATGAGATTTGTGAAAAAATTAATCATAAACCCTTAAGTTTTTATCAAAATAGAGGGCAACTAAAAATGGATTGTTATTAAACTAACTTCCTAAAGGCAAGCTTACAATTTAGGACATTTTTTACAATTCGTCTTTCCTTTCTTTTTGTATTTCTTACAGCATTTTTTCTTTTTACCTCCACAAGATATTTCACAATTCATGATCACACATGGAGTATTTATGACTGAGATAGTAGTGTTTTGCACTGTTTTTTAATTTTTATCAAATCTAAATAAGTACAAAATTAATAAAAAAAACTTCCTAAAAAAGGAAGCTTCATTTTTTCTTTACTATTTTATTAACAATCACTTAGGCTTGTTCAGTAGCTTGAAATGTATTAATATCTCGATCAAACAAATAATGACCAGATTTGTCATCACCAATAATCTTTAGTTTATCTAATAATGTACGTGCAGTCGCTTCTTCTTCTAACTGCTCTGATACATACCACTGCATAAAATTATGAACATTATAGTCTTTAAGCGTTAGGCATTCATGTATAATGTTATTGATCTTAGCAGTAACAAACTCTTCGCTTTCTAAAAATATCTCAAACAATTCTATCAATGAATCAAAATCATTTCTGGGTTTATCAACTGCTGGTATAATTGCAACACCACTTCGCTCATTTATAAATTTAACAAGCTTAGTCATATGTAATCGCTCTTCTTCTGATTGCATGTAAAAAAACTCTGCAACACCATTATACCCATTTGTATCAGCCCAGCTAGCCATAGATAAATACTGTGCAGAAGCTTTTGCTTCATATGTTATTTGATCGTTTAATAATTGCTCTATTTCTGGTATCATTTCTTGGTTTTATTTAAAAAACTAAAATACATAATTAATCTATCTTAAAAAGAAAATTCCAGTAGTGTTATCCTTAATTTATAATCAGACTATCAAAAAATAAAATTCTCTAAACTCTGCTAATGTATTTATGCAGCTTTTTCAAAAGCAATGTAATTGACCAATTTTCCTTTTTTATTATGTACAGGAAATCCCTTGATTATACATGTATATGGAGTATTATCTTTTCTATAATTTAATATCGAAACTTTAAAAGGTTTTCTTTCTTGTACCGCTGTTCTTACCAGTGCTGCTGTCTTAATACAGGTATCTTTACCCTGAAACATTTTTGGAGAGTTCCCAATTACCTCATCAGAAGAATATCCATTTAACTTTTGAATATTCTGCGAAGCATATACAATAGTTAAATTAGGATTGGTAATAACAATGACCGACTCTTTTTCTAAGAATTCTTTATTATAATCTCTTTCAAAATTCCAATCTTTGGTTATTTTCTTTATAGCAGTAAGATCTTCTTTAAAACGCTCTAATTGAGTATGATGTTCTCCATAAAACTCCCATGATGATAATGGCAATATATGGTTAGACATATTTCCATAATATTGTGCTATCATCGTATCATACTCTAAAAAATCTTTCATCAGTCTATCGTTTTGTTTTTCGAAATAGATTAGTATGCCATGTGTATAATAATAATTATACCCATCCAAAAATATAAAAATGCAATTATATTTTTGATTGAACAAAAGTTAATTTATTACCATACTACCATTTAAACTGCAGAGTAGCATACCAAGTCAATGGATCAGAGGGTATGATCCCTGGACCAGGATATCCTGTGGCTCTTCTGGTAAAATAAGAAGTATCTAATACATTATTTATCCCTGTTTCTAGCTTAAAGTTCTTATAGGTGTAAGACGCTGAAACATCTAAGATATGATATGATGGTATTTCTCCTATAATACCATTACGATTATCTGTTGATTGTGCTATAGCAGAATTACTAACATCTGTATATTGCTCTGATAAATAGGTGAATTGTGTACTGACCATAAAGTTTTTATACCCAAATTTTACTCCCGTTTTTAAATTAATTGCCGGTATAAATTCTACTTTCTTACCCTTTACCCCTGCTTCTTCTGATTCTAGATACTCTGAATCCGTCAGTGATGTATTGACAAACCAATTAACCTTATAATTAGCTGTATCAGTAAAAAATGTCGAAAGGATATTCCAATCTACAAAAGACTCTAATCCATATATAAATGCTTTTCCTATGTTTTTTCTAACTCGATTTGCTCTATCATCGAATACAGTACCAATACGATCATCATACAATAATCCAAAACCTCCAATATCATAAGATAGTATATCACCTACCCTACCTCTAGCCCCAAAATCGGCTGTATACCCTTCTTCATCTGATATCTGAGGATCTATTTTAAATGTTGGGCTCACCACACGAATATCACTAAAGGTTACAGATCTATAATTCTGAGAGATATTAGCATACACTTCTATATTTCTATTAGGTTTATAACTTGCGCCTATACCAAATAAAAAGAAAGAACGATCAAAAACTCTATTATCCATTCTTATGGTATTAGCTATTGGATTTCCTGCTAAATCAAAATTTACTTCATTATACTCTCCTTTACTTTCTGTTTTAATATACTCAAACCTAAATCCTGGAGTAACCGAGAATGTATCCGAAAGATTAAAAATATGCTCCCCAAATAGTGCCACATTTAAATTAGGAAAATCAAAAGTAGATTGATTTGGGTAATCAGGAAATGCTACTGTAGCAAAATTAAAATCTGCATCAGTCTTATTACTACCAGCTCCCTGCCTAGAATCATTATTAGCCTGATAATATTTTGCCCCCAGTAAAAAAACAGACTCTTTCCCTAGTAAGTTATACCTGCTTAATACTCTAGCTTCAGCCCCCCAGTTTCTAAAATTACCCGTAATCAAATCACGAGGAAACTCATAAGTACCATTAGCGTCTACTTCATCAACATCTGTAATTGGATTAGAATTTAATATTGTAGGATTTCCTCTAAAACCTACTGCTTTTCTAGAAGCATCAAGACCAAAAAGGTTAAGGCTAAAATCAGTTTTTTTAGAAAATTTATGTTCTAATTTTAGTGAGAACAATTTCCAATCAATATCAAACCAATTTCGGGTTCTATTGCTATAGTTGGGGTCTTTATTAAACTGAGTATCGGTTAATCCTCCTGGTTGTTGTGCCAGATAATCCAGATATGTAACGTCTAAAGTTAGCTTTGTCTTATCCGTAAAAGCATATCCAATAGTAGCATAAATATTTTTAGAATCAAATTCAGAATTTGGTCGATAACCATCTCCCGATTTATAATTTATATACGTATAGTAACTAAACTTATCTATAGTACCACTTAAACTATTAAAACTAGTAAACAGATTAAATGAGCCTAATGTTTGTCTAGATACCAACTCTATCTCTTTGTTTGGATTAGGTTGTTTCATCTTAAAATTAATCAACCCTCCAAACTGAGTTCCATACTGTAATGATGCTGCTCCTCGTATCACCTGGATTTCACTTAATGCTTCTGCAGGAGGAGTATAATAACTCTCGGGATATCCTAAAACATCAGCACTGATATCATAGCCGTTTTGCTTGATATTAAAATTAGCAGATCGATTAGGATCTAATCCTCGCCCTCCTATATTTAATTGCAATCCCGCATCACTATTTTCATATATATTTAAGCCTACTACCTGTGCATATATTTGACGAGCATTATTTGATGCCAAATTACCAACAGTTTGATCTACTAGCACTACTTCACTCTTTTTTCCTGCAAAAATTGCAGTTCCCTCTACAGGCTTCAACTGTTTTAACCCAAAAATTTTCTCTCGTCTCTGCGTGATCAATACCTCAGACAACTCTTCTCCAAGAGGTTTTAATACAAAAGTTTTTGATGCATTACCTTCAATAGTAACTTGCTCTTCATAAATTTCGAAATCAAAACTAAAAATAGCAATCAAATACTTTCCTGCAGGTAGATCATCAAATATAAATCTCCCACTTTTATCGGTGACTACTTGCGTACCTATAGCCTGATTGTACACCTCTGCATTAGCGATAGGCTCGTTATTTCTACCGATTACTGTTCCTTCTAATTGATACTGTCCAAAAACTGAAGTTGCAATTAACAACATTCCTATAAATACTCTATAATCCCTTAATCTCATCGTTGAATGGAATAATCCACTTTTTATGTTTAAATGACTCTTTTTGCTTTCCTAAATCTATCTGAGGATCAATATATGGCGTACTTAACCGTCCGTTAAGCGCTACATAACTCTCCACAAATACTTGTACATTTTGATGCCCTTGATTCTCAAAATGTTTTTTTAAATATTGTGCATATTCTAATATAAAATCTGGCTGGGTTGCCATCTGTTTTTGCTGAAAAACGGTTAGAAAATCATCATTATCTACATAAAACCGCTTTTTTGTTTCTCCATCAACTATTTTAAAATTAGCATACCCTGCCTTTTCCATTAACATTACTCTCCAAGAAAATCGGTATCCTTCTTCTGTCCAAAATAACTCTCCTGGATAGAGCAAATATCTAAACGGAAAAAGGAACTGAATTACAAAAAATAGTATAAGAGTAGTAAAGAGAATTTTATTTTTTTGAGGAATAATCTCTAATACTTTATCGGTATCAAACTGTGCCTTATTTATTTTAAATATCTTGGAGATATTACGTAATACCTTATGATGAAAACCTGAATCAAAAAACACCAATGTACTAACAATCATAATATATGGAAACATTCCTATAGGAAAAAGTACTCGGGTTAAGACATGAAAAACGACTACAAGTATAAATGCAAAAGGTCTTGTCTTACGATATAATAACAATAAAGGTATGGTAAGATCATATATCATCCCTGAGTAACTAAACAGATAATGCATCCATTCTTGCTGCATCAACTCTCCCAAAAGTGGTACATCATACTTAGAGGGTAACCAGATTTTTAGAGGCATGGCTTTGATCAACCAATCTGAATTAAGTTTTGCTAAACCGGCATAAAAATATACAATTCCTAACAGCAGTTTAAGTGCATCTATTGTCCAGCTAGGAATCGATTGATACGAAACTCCTTTTATTTTTGCATCTAAAGAATAATATGCATTTGCAGGTAAAAAAATAAGTATAAAACTCAGTAAACTTATAAAATAGTAATGATTGAGATAGGTCGTTTTATCGAGTAACTCTATATACGTAAAACTGAGAAAAAAAGTAATGATTGCAATTCTATATTGATATCCTAATGTTATAAAGATTGTAGAGACTCCACACAATATAAAAATTACATACGTATATATTCCTAGAGGTTTTACCCATTCAAAACCATAATATGAGAAAAAGAATTTTGGCTGAATATATAATTTATCAATCCATCCATAACTCCAAAAACGAATAATACTAATCAGCATCATTATCCCAAAAAAAATACGAAAGACTGCAAGTGGTGCAGCCTCCGTATTTTTTTTTAGATATTCGGTACTATTAATGATCATTATATTCTTTACTTAATCTCCATCAGCATCTACATAATCAACACTCACCGAAATTGCCTGAAGCATATCTACTTTTAGCAAAACCACATTTTTCTGTAGTTCTTCATAAGTTTCAAGCATTAACGTATTATTAGATCGTACTTGATTCGATAAATCATTATCTAAGCTTGCTGCCTTTTTCTTAGAAGCCTCAAATTGATTATTGATAAGCAAACTCAGGTTTTCACCATTTTTAATCGTATTTAAAAAATCTAAATACGTTTTTAGACTCTCTCCTGTAGTGGTACTTGCAAAATGTTTTCCATTAAAAAAGTCTTGTAGCGCCGTAAGACTTGTATTAAAAAGTGCTTTTGACACATCTTTTTTATAAAAGGCTTCTACTTTAGTATCTAATGGAGTGCCAGAAAATACTCCTGCAGGAATCCCTATTTTAGCTGCTCGAAAATGTTTCTCATAATGAAAAATGAAATCGTTAACAATCTTATCCAATGAACTTGTTGCAGAAGAACCATTATTATTTACAAATGTATCTCTATACCCATTTTTCCAATCAGCTAAAACTTGCTTTGTAAGATCATCCATACGATTTACCAGATCAGATATATACTTCTTATACCCACTAGCATTAGGATTAGTAGTATAAAACTCAACTATACCTGCATCAGTATCAGATAATCCATTCAAAAGATAGTCCAAAGCTCCAAATCCTTGTTCATCTTGTTTGGTAACTGAAGTTAGATCATATGATCCAGAGGTAACATTAGACTCTATATCACTTACAGTTACTGGATATACATTCATAAAATTCCTTAATGAAAGTTCCTCTGCTTTTCCTATTTGGAACATTCCTACAGATTGCCAAGACGTATAAGCTGTTATCCATGATTGTCGTAATGCTACAAGATTTGACGCATTAGCTGTAGTAACAAAATTCGAAGTCGAGGCTTTTAAGGCTGTAATATCTTCAGAAAATTTTTGATATGCTGGTATTGCTATATTGTCTGCGATATTAGTCAACAATGCCTTTCTATCAAAACTATCTTTACCTCCATTAGCCCCTTCATCATTAGTATTATTATCTGAAGAGCAGCCTAACATAAAAAAAACTAATGCTATAACTGAAAACACTGACTTTCTGACCATCATCCTATTTTTATTTATTCTTAATAAATTTCTGCAAATGTAAAAAAAGAGGTGGAAATGAGATAATTTCCTGCCTCTTTTTTCTTACTTTATATTTTCATGACAGGATTAGCTTCCTGCTTGTGCTACAGTAAAGCTAAACTTTTTGGCAATTGCTTCAGAAATTGTTTGTAAAGTTTTTGGTGTTACGTCCCATAGTCCATTAGTACCACTCATAAGCTGATTGATTAAGCCCTGAACTTCTGATCTTGTAAGGTAAGGTGTCTTACTATCTGGTTTTCTGGTAAATTGTAAGCTATATATAAATCCATATCCTTCTGATAAATCATGGAATGCCGCAGCATGATCAACTACAGGTGCTTCTAGTGCTTTTTTACCCTGTTGTAAGTAATATACTGCTCTTACTGCAATAACCTGAGATACTTTTTCTCTAATGATAGCAGCTTGCGCATCACGTACATCATACTTTTTTGCTACAATAGCAGCTCTACCTAATTTAAATGCATTAAAAATATCGCTTGCTATTCCTGTAAAATCGGTATCATCATTTACTCTATCAAGATACTTACTTAAGAATGAATCATCTCCTTTCTGATTACTACCAGTACCTATATTTGCTAACGGGTTAGCTTTGTCTGGAGCAGCACCAAATAAATATCCATATGCCTCATCCCATTTATGTTCCATAGTCGTATAAGACTTTCCTTCTACTACAGTTCCATTATCATTATTTTTTACATTGTCTGCTTCTTCAAGAACCGCTTTTCCTAAATAATTATTTAATGCTTGATCAGCCATTAATCCACCTATCAAACTTTTTGCAAATACTTGATTAAGCTCTAATCCTTTTGCTGTAATATATCGCTTAGACCCTCCTTCTGCTTCTTGACGAAATCCAGCAACACCCGCAGAGGCTTCTTTTGTCCAGTTAGGAAATACATCATCTACCTGACTTTTAATCCATCCATCAAAATCTTTTTTGATATCAGCAGCATCAGTAACATTAATAGAGAAATAATCCTTAGATGCTGCAGTCTTACTTCTTACACTCTTAGTGGATGCATTTAAATCTGCATTATCACCAAAATCATTAGCACCTTTTTTATGATCAAACATAGCATCTAATACTGCTTCTGTCTGTGTATTATCTTTTAATTTACCAGCTAATATAGTGGCCATTTCTATCCGTGTAGTCTGCCCACCAAAACTTACAGAACTCTTACCATCTCGCTCGAATGTATAATTTGTTGGCTCTTTTATTTGATCCGCTGGAGCTGCATCATCATCTGAAGAACATGATATAAAGGCAAAAACTCCTGATATGCATGCTATTTTTAGTAAACTTGTAATTTTCATTTCTATTTATTTAGACTTAATATCAATAATTATAAGCCACAAATATATTTATCAAAAAAGAATTGACAAAACTATTTTAAGTAAATCTAAATAAAATTAGAGAAAAAGAAACTAATTCTAAAGTATTATGCTCAGATATATTGACTTCTTAATATGTTAATACAATTAATATTTTTTTCCCATTCTAAAAATGATAATTTATTGATCTGTACTAACACCTTTGTTACTTCACTATATGAAGATTTAAAATTTTATATAAACATTTATTAATCCATTTCTTTGCATTGTAACCTATAAATCCAAGATATCATATATTTCTATATTTTTTATTTTAGGTACTAAAACAAATCAAACACTTAAAAATAAGGATTTTATTAACCTCATAGGTTTAAAAACCTGTGAGGTCTTGATAATCAAGTAATCTTATAATTTCAATAATAATTATTTTTGGTCCTGTACTTAAATTTTATCTGTAAAAAGAATATCCTGATTTATTTTTATCAGATCGCATAAATTACATAAGAACCAATGCTAATACGATTAGTAAACCAGTACTTTTAAAAGCTCTTTTTTTTAATTATAAAAAAATAATTTAATGATATGCACTAAAAACCTTTGTTGCTTCATTATATGAGGACTCAAAACTTAATGTTCGTATATCTGCATCTGCATTAACAGTTGTAAAATAAGAAACCATACGTTCGGTAGGCATATTGCCTGTTAATTCATCCTTTGCCATTGGACAACCTCCAAACCCCTGTATAGCACCATCAAACCGCCTGCAACCAGCTTTATATGCCGCATCTACTTTTTCAAACCAAGTTGTAGGTGTAGTATGTAAATGTGCTCCAAATTCGATCTCTGGATATTTTACAATCAAATTAGAGAACAAATAGTCTATAATCTCTGGAGTAGAAGTACCAACAGTATCTGATAAAGAAAGAATTTTCACTCCCATAGTACTTAATTTTTCTGTCCATTCTCCAACAATATTCACATCCCACGGGTCTCCATAAGGGTTTCCAAATCCCATAGAGAGATAAGCTACTACTTGCTTATTTGCTTTATCAGCAATATTCAATATCTCTTGTAATGTGGCTACAGACTCTGCAATAGTTTTATGCGTATTACGCATCTGAAAATTTTCAGAAATCGAAAAAGGATACCCCAGATAATCAATTGCAGCATGTTGTACAGCATCATTTGCTCCTCTAACATTGGCTATAATAGCTAATAGCTTACTTTTGGTATCCGATAAATCTAATTGTGATAAAACCTCTGCGGTATCGACCATCTGTGGTATTGCTTTTGGCGATACAAAACTTCCAAAATCAATCGTATCAAAACCGCAACGCAATAACGATTGAATGTATTGAACTTTTTTTTCGGTAGGAATAAACTCCTTTATACCTTGCATGGCATCTCGTGGGCATTCAATAATTTTTACGTTTTCAGTCATTTTAGAATAGTAAACTAAGAAAAATTCAATCTAGAGTATAAAAGTATGATTATTTTTCAAAACTTAACGAATTTCGGTACCACTAGATAAAAACTCTTTTAGCAGTATAATACCCTAACTCTAATTATTTTTTCTCAAAACCTGTAGATCAATATATCTCCTATATAATTTCATAAAACTCGAACAATTTAAGAGGTAATCAATACCCTTAGAACGAAAGGGTAAAAAAAGAAAAACCTTAATCATTTCGATGCAACTATTATAAAATTACTCCTTTGTAAGATTAAAATTAGTATCTTATTTTCAAAAACAAGTAATAAACCCTCTTAAAATCAGTTCTTTACCCCTTTCCTCCTTATATAACGCTTCTTATTTTTATTCTAACATAAAAATTATTAATTCTTAAAACTAATACAAATGGTTATTTCGCACAAAATAGATGATTACAGCACTCTAATTATCAGTAATTACTCAGGAGGAAAACAAATAGGTTTTATATATCTATATGACACCAACTCAAAATATTTAGGATATTTTGGAATCATCAAAGATGGAGAAACACTCCCTCAGAATATACAGCATTCTAATAAGATTCTTAATATTTATTTCCATGAAGCAGAGTTATTATCTATACTTGATACACTCAGAAACGAAAATCCTGTATATGTAAAGTTTAACACTACTCTAAAATGGGGTTCTCTAAGTACTGGTAAAGAACCTGTAGGTGAAGGAGAACTTACTCCATAAACTAAAAAAAAGGATAGTGTCTAAAAATAAGAACTTTATTTAAAATTACGATAGAGAAATATTTTTATCGTAATTTTAAATAAGGCTAATTATAGTATATGTAACATAAAATGGTTACATATTTTATAACTATAAATAATTGATTTATTTATAATTGCTATACTTAAAAGCCAACTTAAAAACATGAGAAGTTTCTTTGTTCTACTTTTTTTAATCCTTCAATCCAATACTACTGCTCAATCAAAACCAGCCTTTACAAAATCTATAGAAATTACTAATAAAGATAGTATTTATATACCTGTAGAAGAAGTAGGACTTCACAAAGACTATTCTAAAAAACTTAGTTTTAATCAAATTACATCTCAAGTATTCGAACCTATATCTTCTATACATCTTAAAAACTCTAAACCTAATGCTTTTTATTGGTATCGTTTTAAGATAGATCAAAAAACAGATGCCAAAATAATATATTTTTTAACCTTTATTAGTGATGCTTCAGACTTTTACATCCCTCATAAAAAAGGCTATAAAAAACACAAAACTGGAACATTTATAAAAAAAGGAAAAATCACTTATGATATTGAACAAGCTTCATCATTAAGTATACCTACAGATTCAATTGATTTTTCTAAACCCTTTTATTTTAATAAAAAACCAATCTCTAATACTGGAAAATTAAGTATCAGAGAATCTTTTGGGGTTGTACTTATTAACAATAATAGTGTTGTTGGTGATTTAGTTAGAGAAGTTTCTGTAGTAAAATATCTAGAGTTTTACTCAGGAGCAACATCTATTGCATGCTTACTGTTTCTAGTAAGTTTTTTTATCTCTAGAGATAAAAACTTTTTAAACTATAGTCTTTATTTATTTTGTGTAACCGGAATTTTTGCTCCCGACACCCCATTTCTTTTTTCTTTACTCAATAGCATCCATCCTATGCTTCTTCACTATATAAATCAACTTAGTGTTATCGGGGCTTCATTTTTTTACTTTTATTTTGTTTACTGTATTTTAGAATTTAAGACTAATTATACTCGATTATATAAATTCTCTAACTATTTCTTATCTAGTATTATTCTTTTTGCTAGCATCAACTTAATCGTATCTATACTTAACCCTTATCTTAATTATCGCATTGATGTTTTTTTCGCATTTAGAGTAGTATTTGGTAGTACTACTTTAGTTGTTTTTATATCCCTATTCTCTATACGAAAAGATTTGATTTCCAAAGTTGTACTCATCAGTAGTTTTTTACTTATCATCGGAAATATTGCCTCCATAATCACTAGTAACGGTTTATACTTTTTAAATACTGTATTAGTCGAAATTTTAATTTTTTCTGGAATTGTATCTTACAATAATAAAAGAAATGTAGCATCTAGGATTAAAAGTCAGTTAGCGCTAAATAATGAACGAGAACTAAAGAAAGAACTCATACAATTAGATAAAGTAAAATCTCATTTTTTTTCGAACATATCTCATGAACTCAGAACTCCACTTACACTAATATCCGGTCCCATACAAAACAAATTAATGAATAAAGATCTAAGCAAAAAAGATCGTGCGGATTTTCAATTAGTTTTAAATAACAGTAATCGAATTTCTGAATTAGTAAATCAATTATTAGATATTTCTAAAATTGAAGCCGGCAGTATGACTTTATCGTTACAAAAAGTAAAACCAATACAACAAATTAGTGCTATTGCTAAAGATTTTGAATATCTCGCTAGCTTAAAAAACATTAATTTTCTTACTTATTTAAACAATCACGATAAAGAAGGTTGGTTAGATCGGGATGCCTTATATAAAATTGTAACCAACTTAATCTCTAATGCCATAAAATATACTCCAGAAAATGGCGCTATTATCTGTAATGCTTATATCAAAAAAGACAAACTCTTTGTAGATATTAAAAATACAGGAAAAGGGTTATCCAAAGAGCAACAACAACTGGTTTTTAAACGTTTTTACCAAACTCATGATGCTCAATCTGGTTCAGGTATTGGATTAGCTTTGGTTAATGAACTTGTAAAACTGCATGAAGGAACTATTGCTGTAGATAGTAAACCCAATGAATGGACTAGTTTTAACCTTACTATCTCTTTACATAAAAATACAATAAAAAATGCAGTAGTTATAGAAAAAAAACCAAGTATTATTACCCCTTCTATCATTCATAACCCCTCTGTTACTTGTACAAATAAACCAAAAATTGATCTTAAAAATAATGATCGCCCGATTTTATTAATTATTGAAGATAATAAAGACCTAAACCAATTACTTCAAGATAATTTTAAGAATCAATATCGTATTATCAGTAGTACTAATGGAAAAAAAGGATGTGAACTGGCTATAAAACACATTCCCGACATCATCATCTCAGACATTATGATGCCAAAAAAAGATGGTATAGATCTTACCAAAGAGCTAAAAAACGATGAGCGAACAAACCATATCCCAATCATTTTACTAACCGCAAAGGCTGGAGAAGAAAACGAATTATCAGGACTACAAACCGGTGCTGATGAGTATATGATTAAACCATTTAATCAAAAAATACTAGCAACCAAGATTACTAACCTTTTGGCTATTAGAAAAAAATTACAACTCCGATACAGCCAAGAAATAGTATTAACCCCTAAAGATATTGCTATAACTTCTGTTGATGAAAATTTCTTAAACAGAATACAAAAAATAGTAGATAAGCAAATGATAACATCTTCTTTTACAATTGAAGAATTTAGTAAATCTATAGGCATGAGCCGAATGCAACTACATAGAAAACTAAAAGCACTAACTGGCTTAACTTCTTCAGAATTTATTAGATCCCAACGCCTTAAGTTAGCTGCTCAATTACTTAAAAACTCTGATACCAACGTATCTCAAGTTGGTTATTCAGTTGGTTTCAATGATCATTCTTATTTCACTAAGTGTTTTAAAAAAGTATATAATTGTACTCCTTCTGAATATGCTATAAAAGAAAACACATAATCATTTTTTTTAATTAATAACCTTATAATAAACCTGATGGCTATTCGTTTGAAAAAATATTCTTGATTTAGAGGCAGACCTTACATCTGTTCTTATTTGAAATAACCATAATCTGAATTGAATTATTTTTGATTCAGGCAAAAAAAATTCAAGGATAGCATCACTATCGATGTATTTTATTTTGAAGCATGAAGTAAAAAGAAACAATGCAAGACAGTTATTTCAAATAAGAAATGGTATTACAACATTAAAATCTCACTTAGTGAGTAAATACCCCTAAAAACATAGGAAAACACCCCTATTCTTACAATGTTACATAATTCATAATCTTTGTTACATACATTATAACGAACTGCCTTTTCATATCCTAGCTTTACTATCCTATCAAACCATCAAGTCTGATCTATCTATTTGAGCATACAGACATGAATAAAAAAAGGAAAAAATATACAGGTCATCTCAATCATTTGCACACAACCAGTATATATATAAATATAAAATACTTAGAACCCGGAACCTATACATTAAAGATCATACATAAAGACAAAATAATTAAGGAAGTAAAATTTAAAAAACAGTAAGAATCATGAAAACAATACCAATTTTAGCAATAATCATCGCCTTCTTTACCCTACAGTTAACAACCGCTCAAAATTCAGATACCAATACAACAGGTAAAAACACTGTAAAAAAAGATAACTTCTTAGATATGCAAACCAATACACTATCTAGCATTTTTGGAGAAAACCTCGACGGGAAATCAAACGGAAAAACAATTGGTTTTTTAGAACTATTAGAAAAAATGGACATCTCTGCTGAGCAAAAAGTAGAATACAAGAACATGTATTACCTACAAGCCAAAGAGCTTACGCAAAAACAAAAAGATTCTTTAGGTAAAGCTATTGAGAAAAAAATCTTAGAAGCCCGACGAGATCAATAAAAACTAGTAGGAGTACAAAAATAAACAACGATGAAAACTACAACAACACTCAGCATACTTATAGCATTATGTACTATCACAACAAGCAATGCACAACTATTAAAGAAATTAGGTAAAAAAGCAGAAGAAGCAGCAAAACGTACTATTGAAAAACGTGTAGAACGAGAAACAGAGAAAGAGACTGACAAAGGTCTTGATGGGATTTTTGAAAGAAAAAAGAGAAAAAATAAGCAGAAAAAAAACAAGAAGAAAAAGGGAACCATTATAGGCGATTCTAAGGATTATGAAATTAGTCGTGCTTCTGATTTCATCCCAGGAAATATTATTCTGTTTCAGGATAATTTTATAAATGACATACAAGGAGATTTTCCTGCAAAATGGGATACAAATGGTTCTGGTGAAATCGTAGTAATTAACACTAAAAAATGGTTACGTTTAGGAGGTAACTCTAAATATATCCCACTAAGTAAAGAAACACTTCCTGAAAACTATACTATCGAGTTTGATCTCCTTACACAAGGATTAGATAAAAAAACGAGTTCTGAAGCTTGGATTAAACTTCTTTTAGAAGATAACACTAGTTTTCAAAAACCAAAAAATTGGTGTATGGTAGAGCTTTCCCCCTGCCAATTTATCGGATCCCGAGGAGTTGTAGAAAAAGTTGCAAATGGACAACGTCAAATTCGCAATGCCATAGGTAAAGACTATCGTACTGTAATCAACGGAAAATCTCGTATCTCTATTGCGATCAACAAAACCCGAATGCGTGTTTGGATGAACGAAAATAAAATAGTAGATGTTCCAAGATTAATTCCCCAAGGAGCTAATGTATTCAAAATCCATACTAAGGGATTGAGAGATGCTATCGATAAAGATGAAGTATATATTTCTAATTTTAAGATCGCCAAAAGCGGTAAAGACAATCGAAGTAAACTAATTACAGAAGGGCGTTTATCTACCAATGCAATTCTTTTTAAAACAGGATCTGCAACCATTACCGGAGGCTCTGAAACTATCATAAAAGAAATTGCTACTGCCCTACAAAATGTACCATCTATACGAATAAAAATTATAGGTCATACAGATGCTGATGGAAGTTCAGAAAATAATAAAAAGCTGTCTCAACAACGAGCAAAAGCGATCAAAATGATGCTTGTAGAACACTATGATATCCAATTTAGTAGAATCATAACTGAAGGCAAAGGCGAGGAAAACCCCATTGCAGATAATACCTCTGTATCTGGAAAAGCAAAAAACCGAAGGGTAGAATTTATTAAAATCTAACCCTTTAATAACATCAAAACAATAATCATCAATTCATAAACAGATGAAACATCTTACATTTTTAATCGCAGTACTGACACTAACATCAGTATCTGCACAGAATAATTGCAGCAAATTTTATCCTTCTCAAGAAGGTAAAAAACTGACCATACATCAATACGATAAAAGAGAACGTCTCGAAATCATTAGCCAGTATAAAGTTACCGAAGTAGAACATACTGGCGGGCAAAGTATTATTACGATTGCAATGGATTTAACAGATGGCAGAAATAACAAACATATTATTTCCTCATCATTTAAAGCACGTTGTTCTGATAAAACTACTCGTTTGGATCCAGAATCTTTTATAGCACCAGGAATACTTGATCAATATAGTGATATGGAATATAGTATTACTGGTGATGATATCTCTATTCCCAATACTCTTGAAATTGATCAGGAACTTCCAGATGCGTCAGTATACATGTCTGTAAATGCTGGAATCATGAATATAAATATGACCACCACTATGTCTGATAGAAAAGTAATTGCAAAAGAATATGTTACTACTCCTGCCGGAACTTTTGATTGCTATATACTTACCTATACCAATACGTTAACCATGGGAATGACCAAAACTTTTTATTCTAAACAATGGATTGCAGAAGGTGTGGGTATGGTAAAAGAAGAAACCCGTAAAACAAATGGAAATTTGATTACCCGAAGTGAAGTAGTAGCAATTAATTAAAAATAGCATACTATGCTACTAATTTTTGGTTCAACACTAAGAAATGCATACCACACTACTTCTGGTATAATTAACAACATTTTTAAAAAATTAATTCCTCTATAAGAGATTAAAACCTAGACTAACCTTATAAATAATATAAAAATCACCTCAGAACATCAGACATCACTCCAATAGAGCAAAAAATCTTATCTGATTTTCTGGCACGACATCCTGTTGTACTAAAACCTTCCCTAGTTTTCTGACATGATATCCAGTTGGACTGAAAAACGTCCCCAGTTTTCTGGCACGTTTTTCAGTTAGGTATAATCATTCTAAATAAAAAACACATTATTAAAATTTTATATAATCAAAACAATAATTTTAAAAATTCACATTATGAAAACAACAATTTTAACACTAAAGTACTTTTTTTTCGCTTTTATTATGATCATCGCATTTGCTTGCTCAGATGGCGAGGACGGCGCAATAGGACCACAAGGTCCACAAGGTGAACAAGGTACTTCTGGACAAGATGGTACAAACGGACAAGATGGTAACGCCAACGTAGTTTCTGTTTTATTTGAAGATCAGACTATATCTAATGGAGATAATGTTTTTGACATCCCCCAATTAACACAAGAAATATTTGACACAGGTTTTGTTTATGCCTATGTAACCGTTACTGGTAATGACTATTGGGAAACTTTGCCACTTAGCATTAGTCAGGATATAATATTAGAAATTGATAAAATTGAAGTTGGAAAAGCTACCTTACGTGCCACTTTTAATCAATCTGGTTTAAGGCTTAGATTTATACTAGTTGCCAGTAGCGATACTAATAGTGTTGATTTTTCAAGTTTCTGGGAGGTCAAAGAATATTATAACCTAAAAAACTAACTTATAATTCAATTAGTTAATTTCCCTACTATAAAACCAAGACTAATAACTAATGTCTTGGTTTTTTCTATCTCCGCTTATTTCTCCGAAATAAGAATAAAAACACCTATCCCTATAAACACAACAATCTGAAGCCACTTTAAAACAACACCTATTTTTGAATTCTTTTTTAAATATTCAGAAATAGATCCCGCCAAAACAGCAATTAACCCAAATACAGTAAATGAAACTATAATAAAAAGAAAACCCAGAACATAGAATTGTGTAACATTACTCATCGTTTTACTAAATAAAAATCCAGGAAAGAACGCTAAAAAAAATATCGATACCTTAGGATTTAAGACATTCATTATAAATCCTTGTTTAAATAATTGCCCTATACTTTTTTTAGGCATACTACCTTCTGAGAGATTTACAGAAGCTTTACTTCTAAAGACTTTATAAGCCAAAAAAAACAAATACAATGCTCCAAATAGCTTAATGCAAAAAAAGAGGATTTCACTTTGTTTAATAATCACCGATACGCCAAAAGCAACCAATGTCGTATGGATCAAGCAACCAGACATTAGACCTGCTACAACAGCTAACCCATATTTTTTACCATTCACCACACTCTGCATTAATACAAATATATTATCTGGTCCTGGTGAGATTGCTAGCGCCGAAGTCGCCAAAATAAAAGTATAGAGAATTTCGTAGTTCATAATTTTTAAACCTTCAAGGTTTTTATAAACCTTCAAGGTTTGTGCTATAAAGCAGCGCTTTATTTATATCCTTAACCAACTTAGGGCCTTCATAAATAAAACCTGTATACACCTGTACTAGGCTTGCACCTGCCTCTAATTTTTCTATAGCATCCTTAGCACTATGTATACCTCCTACTCCAATAATAGGAAAAGCCCGATTACTTTTTTCTGATAAATACTTAATAACGGCAGTACTCTTATCCTTTACAGGTTGCCCACTTACTCCCCCATTACCGATAGCATCTAATTGATTTTTAGATGTTTTTAACCCTTCTCTAGAAACAGAAGTATTACTTGCGATAACACCATCTAAGTTCGTTTGAGCAACCAGTTCTATAATTTCATCAAGTTGATGTGTATTTAAATCCGGAGCGATCTTTAATACAATCGGTTTTTGATTCTTAAAAGTAACATTCTCTTGTTGTACTGCCTGTATTAATTCTTGTAAATACTCTTTATCATTTAGCTTAGCATGGCTTCCTACATTAGGGCAACTTACATTCAGTACAAAATAATCTACATATGGATGTAGTGCCTTAAAACATTGCAGATAATCTTTAGTATACTCCTCTGGCTGCGTATCAGTATTCTTTCCTATATTACCTCCTATAATAAGTTTTCCTTGATTCTTTTTCAATTGATGTATCACAGCTTCTAACCCTGCATTATTAAATCCCATTCTATTAATAATACCCTGATCCTCTTTAAGCCTAAATAATCTTTTTTTAGGATTTCCTTCCTGACCTCTAGGAGTTACTGTTCCTATCTCAATAAAACCAAACCCAAAATTAGCCAACTCATTATACAAAACTGCATTTTTATCAAATCCAGCTGCTAATCCTACTGGGTTCTTAAATTTTAACCCAAAAACTTCACGCTGTAATTTAATTCCTTTAACCTGATACAATCCCCTAAATATTGATGATACTAAAGGAATTTTAGACAGAAATCGAACCATCCCAAAAGTAAAATAATGCACTTTTTCTGGATCAAATAAAAATAATAACGGACGTAATAGAAGTTTATACATTAATCTATAATTTTGCTAGTGCAAAAATAAGTCTTCCAAGGTTCTAATAAAAACGTATTTTTGGATTCTTCGGATATAAAACATTCATGATTATGATTTCAAAACAACACATAACAGATCGGTTTATAGGATATGTAACCATTGATACTGAAAGTGATCCTAAAAGCAACACCACTCCCAGTACAGAAAAACAATGGGATCTTGCTAATAAACTAGTAGAAGAATTAAAAAATATTGGTTTAGAAGACGTGACTATAGATAAACATGCCTATATCATGGCTACATTACCTTCTAATCTAGATTATGAAGTCCCTACTATTGGTTTTATATCTCATTTTGATACTACTCCTGATTTTACAGGAGCTAATGTAAAACCTCAAATTATAGAAAACTATGATGGAAAAGATATTATATTAAATGCTACAGAAAATATTGTACTCTCTCCTAGTTATTTTGATGATCTAAAACAATATATAGGTCAAACGCTAATTACTACCGATGGAACGACTCTATTAGGAGCCGATGATAAAGCAGGGATTGCAGAAATCGTAACTGCTATGGAGTATCTAGTACAACATCCTGAGATCAAACACGGTAAGATTCGTGTTGGTTTTACCCCTGATGAAGAAATTGGTCGCGGTGCCCATAAGTTTGATGTTGCTACATTTGGTGCGGACTGGGCATATACTATGGATGGTAGCCAGATTGGAGAACTCGAATATGAAAACTTTAATGCTGCAGGTGCTGTAGTAACCATAAAAGGTAAGATCGTACATCCTGGTTATGCCAAAGGAAAAATGATTAATAGTATGTACATCGCACAAGATTTTATAAATTCTTTACCAAGAATGGAAACTCCTGAACATACTAGTGGAAGAGAAGGTTTTTTTCACTTGCACAATATTGAAGGTGCTGTCGAAAAAACTGAATTACACTACATTATTAGGGATCATGACAGAACTCATTTTGAAGCTCGAAAAGAGGTTATGAAAAAGTTAGCTACAGAGATTAATACGCAACATGCCAATGAAGTTATACAAGTAGATATTAAAGATCAATATTATAATATGCGAGAGAAAGTTGAACCTGTAATGCATATTGTTGACATCGCAGAAGAAGCTATGAAATCCCTAAACATCACTCCTATTATAAAACCGATACGTGGAGGAACTGATGGATCTCAATTAAGTTTTATGGGATTACCATGTCCTAATATTTTTGCAGGAGGGCACAATTTTCATGGACGATATGAGTATGTCCCTGTAGAAAGTATGATAAAAGCTGTAGAAGTAATTGTTAAAATTGCAGAATTAACAGGTAAGCAATCAAAATAAACCATGCTAAAATAAAGAATCAAGAAACAAGAAGCGCTCTTTCTTGGCTCTTGATTCTTAATCCTAATTTTTAATGCATAGTATTATACGCACTCTTAACAACAGTGACGTATCTAAAACCCCTAGATTAACTACTTATCGATTTTTTTTCACGTTAAACGATTTTCATAATGTGTCTTCCTTAAAAAAAGAGTACTATTTTTAACATAGCGGTAGATTTATAGTATAAATTTTAACATTATATAAATCATGCAAACTACCGAAAAAGTTATAGACACAACAGTAACCACTACTACAGAAACAGGAGGAACCATTATGGACTCTCTTGGTAGTTTTTTTAATTCCATACAACAAGGAGCTGGACAATATGGATTAAAAATTGTTGGAGGAATTGTGGCTTTAATCATTGGGCTTTGGATTATAAAAATAATCATGAAGGCTATCAGAAAAGCTTTTGACAAAGGCAACATTGACACTACTCTAAAACCCTTTCTTATCACTCTTATGAGTTTTTTACTAAAGGTTCTTCTATTCATTTCCATTGCAGGAATTGTAGGAATTCCTACTGCTACATTTGCTGCATTATTAGCTGCTGTAGGATTAGCAATCGGAGGTGCTTTTAATGGTTCTTTAGGGCATATGGCAGCAGGAGTAATGCTTCTTATATTTAAACCTTTTAAAGTAGGAGATCTTATTGAAACTGGAGGAAAACTAGGTTTTGTCAAAGAAATCTCTGTATTTGTAACTGTTCTAGAGACGTTTCAAAACAAAACAGAGATCATCCCTAATGGAACTATCACATCCGGAACCATAACTAATCTCACTACAATTGGAAACCTAAGAGTAGATATGCCTTTTGGGATTCAATATGGAACTGATATAGAAAAGGCTAAACAAGTTGTAATGGACGTAATGAAATCTGATCATAATGTGCTACAAGACCCTTCTCCTAGAGTAGCTGTTAACAATTTAGGTGCTAACGGCGTAGAACTATTAGCTTTACCCTATGCCACTTGTGAAAATTACTGGGATGTATATTGGGATACAAGACAAAAAATAGTAGAAGCACTAGGGAATGCGAGTTATGATGCTCCATTACCTCAACGAATTGTTACAATGAAGCCTTCATAAAAAGTTTAGAATATAGTATACAACTAAAAAAAGCGCGATAAGAGATTTATCGCGCTTTTTGTTTTTTTAAATACAATGTTATTTTTTAGTATCAGCAGCTGGTGCATTTAATTTCTGACTCATGTCTAAAGAAATAGCAGACTTATCATACGTTAATTTACCTGACCCTGTTTCAATAATAACAGCGTTATGTTTTTCACTGAAATCAAATATTTTTCCATGAAGACCGCTTTTTGTAACAATTCGATCTCCTTTTTTTAAATCCTCAGCGAATTTTTTCTCCTTTTTAGCTTTCTGCATCTGTGGACGTATCATAAAAAAATACATTACCACAAATATTAATATAAAAGGTAGAAACTGTTGAATTTGATCCATAAAATTATTTACTTACTGGTGTTCCACTTACAGGTTGAGCCTTTGGAGTTACCATAGCTTTAATCTTAATAATTTCTTTACCAGCTTCTGTGTTTGCAGTAATTGTAACTTGCTTAGTTTGCTGATTAGGTTTTCCGTTAGAGTTAAATTTAACTAACATTTCCCCTGTAGCTCCTGGAGCGATTGGTTCTTTTGGCCATTCTGGAACTGTACATCCACAACTACCTTTTGCACTTACAATTACTAATGGTGCTTTACCTGTATTAGTAAATGCGAATTTATGCTCTACGACATCTCCTTCATTAATAGTTCCAAAATCATGTTCTGTTTTAGCAAAAGTCATAACTGGAAAATCTGTATTCTTCGCATCACGATCTGCTGCTATTTCCACATTTTCTTCTTTAACTTTCTCTGCCGCTTTATCCTTACAAGATACAAATGTCATTGCAAGAGCTCCGGCTAAAATTAAGATTCCTTTTTTCATTACTTGGGTTTTTAATTATTTGAGGGTTAAAAATACTATATTTTTACAATACTACATAAGTCCTCGACCTACTTTGTTTAATTTACCACTTTCTTGGTATTCTTTTGAGATTTTATCTAAAATCCCATTTATAAAAATACTACTTTTAGGAGTACTATACTCTTTTGCTATTTCTAAATATTCGTTAATTGTTACTTTTACAGGTATCGAAGGGAATTTTATAAATTCACAAATAGCCATTTTTATAATCGCTTTATCTAATTCTGCTATACGATCCTGATCCCAATTCGGAGTTTTTCCATCAATTTCTTTTGCAAAATCAGCTCCATTAAGTACTGTTTTTCTAAAAATATCGATAGCAAATTTTTTATCATCAACATCTTTATAAAGTTTTGGTAAAGACATATGCTCATCATGAGGTAGTTTTACCTTACGTAGCATTTTAATAATAGAGGTATTCACTAGAGGTAAATCATCAACCCATGTTAACTTTTTATCCTCAATATATTCATACAACTTATCATTAGGAGCTATAACTTCTTTAAAAATATCTAGTACAAAATCTTTGTCTTCTCTAAAAGAACTAAGTTTTGTACTCATATAAGATGTATAGAACTCACTTTCTTTTATCTCTTTCCATAATATCGCTACATACTCATCATCTAATTCCCAACAGTTCATTTTTTTCTTATCAAGTTCTTCTTGTAATTGAAGGTTTTTCTCCAACAACAATAAAACTTCATTGTTTATAAATTTAGTATTAGGATTTTTTTCTTCGGAAGTAGGAAGATGCTTTTTTTTACTTTTTACTAAAAAATCAGCCGCATGCTTTCTTATTTCTATAAGAAGTTGAAGATTTATAAGAAATAACTCATACATCTGATCAATACTATAAAGAAGAAATTTTTCTTCTTTATCTAGGTTTTCACTTTGCGCCTGCTCCATCGAATAGAGGGACTGCATTACTTTTACTCTAATATGTCTTCTGGTTAACATAGAAAATTACAAAGAACTTTATATTAAAAAAGGGCAAAAGTCTCTCTTAACTTTTGCCTTGCAAAAATACTATTATTTTTATTCTACCCTCTGCAAAACTTCTTTTTTATTAGACTATTTATCCTAAATAAATTAAAATGTTTATGCCTAAATACTTCTACTCTAATTTATTTTTCATAATAGAGGGTATTTAAAACAACAATAGTTATTAGAAATAAAAATTCTAATAACTATTGTTGTTGTATTCATTTTAAGAATCTATTCTTATTACAGTTCCTTTTTTCGAGTTGCAATTCTATCTTCGGCAATACTAATTGCAGCTGCATTTGTTGTAACACCTGTTACTTCTGCTTTATTTAAAATATCTAAAGTAGTGTTATAAATATTTTCTGTTTTAGTAGTAATTTGCTCTCTCCCATATTTCTCTATCTCTGCATATACATTTATAATACCTCCTGCATTAATCAAAAAGTCAGGAGCGTATATAATTCCCTTTTTTTGTAACAATGCACCATGTACATTCTCATTTGCTAATTGATTATTTGCTGCTCCTGCGATTATTTTAACATTCAATTTATTAATTGTGTCATCATTAACTGTAGCACCAAGTGCACAAGGAGCATAAATATCTGCTGTTTCTGCATATAAATCATCTCCTCTATAAATATCTACTCCGTATTTTTTACTTACTGCTGCTAATCGTTCTTCATTAATATCACTAATAATTACATTTGCCCCTTCTTCTGATGCCAAACGTACCAATTCTTCTCCTACATGTCCTATTCCCTGAACTAAAACTCGTTTACCCTCTAAGGCATCATCTCCATAAGCAAATTTTGCCGATGCTTTCATTCCCATATACACCCCATAAGCTGTAACTGGAGATGGATTTCCTGCTCCACCATTAGCCTCAGAAATCCCTGTTACATATGGAGTAACCTCTCTTACAGTATCCATATCAGATGTTTCCATCCCTACATCTTCTGCTGTATAATACTTACCACCTAATGTATGTACAAATTTACCAAAGCGCTTCATTAACTCTGGCGTTTTTATTTTTTTTGGATCACCTATAATTACTGCTTTTCCTCCACCTAGATTTAAACCGGTTATAGCTGCTTTATATGTCATCCCTCTTGATAACCTCAATACATCATTAAGAGCATCCCATTCTGTTGCATAATCATACATTCTAGTCCCTCCTAGTGCAGGTCCTAAAATTGTGTTATGCACTCCAATTATTGCTTTCAATCCTGTATCTTTGTCCTGACAAAAAACAACTTGTTCATGATTATCAAAAGATAGTTGACCAAATACTGGTGCTTCTTTTTTTAGTTGATTTGCAGTAAGTACTTCGGTTATCATGTTGTAAAAAATTTAAAAATGAAATTATATTATATTTAAAATCAAGATGCTAAAATAGTATATATTTATTAATTTTAAATTAAAAGCTGTTAAATTTTACGAATTTACTAATACTTAAGTTTTTAAATACTAATCTTTTATGCGTGCATTACGATATTTAAACAAGTACTTTCTTAATTATAAATACCGTCTTATTATAGGTCTAATTATCACTATTATAGCTAGGATTTTTGCTACATTAGTACCTACATTAGTTGGAGATTCTGTAGATGTTGTCGAGCAATATCTTACTAATGAAATTACTGATATTGCAGAAGTAAAAAGTGGTCTTATTACTAATATAGCATTAATAGCAGGTGCTTTACTTATTTCTGCTTTATTCACTTTTTTAATGCGTCAAACTTTTATTGTAGTCTCGCGTTTTATAGAGTTTGACCTAAAAAATGAAGTATTTCAGCATTACCAAAAACTTTCTCTGAATTTTTATAAGAAAAACAGAACTGGGGATCTTATGAATCGTATTAGTGAAGATGTTTCTAAAGTTAGAATGTACGTAGGACCAGCGATTATGTATAGTGTAAACACGTTTACATTATTTATTATAGTGATTGGATATATGATCAGTATTGCTCCCGAACTTACGTTGTACACCGTAACCCCTTTACCAATATTATCTGTATTGATATATAAATTAAGCGTTGCTATCCATCACCGTAGCTCTATAGTACAAGAATTCTTGTCAAAACTCACCACTTTTACTCAAGAATCTTTTAGTGGGATAACAGTCATCAAAGCATATGGTATAGAATCACAAACTCAAAAAAGTTTTACTGATCTATCAAATATCAGTAAAGACAAAAACCTAGACTTAGCAAAAGTCCAAGCCCTATTTTTTCCTTTAATGGTTTTACTTATAGGGTTTAGTAACATATTAGTCATATATATAGGAGGGAAACAGTTCATAAATGGTACCATACAAGATCTTGGTGTTATTGTAGAGTTCATCATATTTGTTAACATGCTTACTTGGCCTGTAGCTACTGTTGGGTGGGTTAGTTCAATAGTACAACAAGCTGAAGCTTCACAAGTGCGAATAAATGAATTTCTTCGTCAAGAACCCGAAATTACAAATACTGTAATGCAACACACTCCTATCAAAGGTAATATTAGCTTTACTAATGTTTCTTTTATCTACGATGACACTAATATTACAGCTTTACAAAACATAAATCTTGAAGTAAAAAATGGAGAAACAATTGGAATTACTGGAAAAACAGGTTCTGGAAAATCAACATTGCTAGATCTAATAGGTCGACTTTATGATGTATCATCAGGGGAGATACAAATTGGAGAAACACCTATAAGAAACATGAACCTAACTGATTTAAGAAAGCAGATCGGTTATGTCCCTCAGGATGCTTTTTTATTTAGCGATAGCATACAAAATAATATAAAATTCGGAAATGAAAAAGCAACAAATGATGAAGTATATAGAGCAGCAAAAAATGCTGTAGTACATGATAATATTATTGAATTTAGCAAAGGATATGATACCATTTTAGGAGAACGTGGAATAACGCTTTCTGGAGGACAAAAACAACGAGTTTCTATTGCTAGAGCTATCCTAAAGAATCCATCTATATTACTTTTTGATGATTGTTTATCTGCGGTAGATACCGAAACTGAGGAAGAAATCCTCAATAATCTACATAGCATTTCTAAAAACAAGACCACTTTTATAGTGAGTCATAGAATCTCTACCATAAAAAATGCAAATAAAATTATAGTTCTTGAAGATGGCAAAATAACACAACAAGGTACTCATAATCAACTAATAAACAGCTCTGGATATTATAAAGACCTTTATTTAAAACAACTTAGTGAAAAAGAAATCTAATTTTTTTTTGTACGGTTAACATTTTTTTTGGATTTTTGAAACTATCATAACATATTAATTAATAAATACGGATTATGAGTGATAATGAAATGATGGATAAAGAAGAAATTTTCTCAAAAGTTTTGCGAGCAGGAAGAAGAACATATTTTTTTGACGTAAGAGCTACAAAAGCAGGAGATTACTATTTAACAGTAACTGAAAGTAAAAAGTTCACCAATGATGACGGTTCTTTTCACTATAAAAAGCACAAGATCTATCTATATAAAGAAGATTTCGTTGGCTTTACAGAAATCTTGAATGAGATGACCGACTTTATTGTTAAAGAAAAAGGAGAGGAAGTAATAAGCGAAAGACACCAGAAAGATTTTCAAAAATCATACGAGAAAGATGTAGTTGAAAATAATGGTCATGAAGCAGAAGTTATTGCATCCACAGAAAGCTTTACAGATGTAAGCTTTGATGATATCTAGGATACTATTATAAGAAACCTAAAGTTAAAATTATGTAAACCGCCTCATTCACTGAAGCGGTTTTTTTTATCTTCACATATCAAATAAATAACTCAAATGAAACTCATCTTTACTTTTTTTTTCATATCAATAAATTTTATTTCTTTTTCTCAAGATGATCTTTCTTTAGCATATTATCTTCCCAAAAACATTACTTATAATCCAGATATTCCAACTCCGCAAAGTATCCTTGGCTATATTCCTGGGAAATGGCATGTAACACATGATAAGCTTGTAAATTACATGAGAGTACTTGCTAAAACATCTCCTAGGATAACTCTAGAAGATAGAGGAAATACTTTTGAAGATCGCCCGATTATAGTACTCACTATAACCTCTGAAAAAAATCATCAAAATCTTGATGAAATACAAAAACAACATATCCAACTTACCCAGAGCAATTCTAATCAGTTAGCTATAGAAAAATTACCAGCAATTGTATATCAAGGATTTTCTATACATGGTAATGAACCCAGTGGTTCTAATGCCTCTCTAATTGCAGCCTATTATCTGGCGGCAGCTCAGGGCGAAGAAATAGAAGATCTCTTAAACACTGTTGTTATCTTGTTTGACCCTTCGCTAAATCCTGATGGTTTGCAACGTTTTGCATATTGGGCCAATACCAATAAAAGTAAAAACATTAGTACAGACCCACAAGATCGAGAATATCATGAAATATGGCCTGGTGGGAGAACAAACCATTACTGGTTTGATATGAATCGCGATTGGCTACCCGTACAACTACCCGAATCTCGTGCTCGTATCAAAACATTTCATCAGTGGTATCCTAATATCCTTACTGATCATCATGAAATGGGTTCTAATAGTACTTTCTTTTTTCAACCAGGAATCCAATCTAGGACTCACCCGCTAACTCCACAATTAAATCAAAAATTAACCAAAAAAATTGCAAACTACCATGTTAAGGCATTAGACAATATAGGGTCGTTATATTATACTGAAGAAAATTTCGACGATTTCTATTATGGAAAAGGCTCTACTTTTCCTGACATTAATGGAGGTATTGGCATCTTATTTGAGCAAGGCAGCTCTCGTGGACATGCACAACAAACTGATAATGGAATACTTACTTTTCCTTTTACGATAAGAAATCAACTTACTGCCACATTATCTACATTAGAAGCTGCAAAATCAATGCGTAAAGAACTATTAGAATATAAACGAGATTTTTATAATAATGCAAGAAAAGAAGCTTCAGAAGGTGCTTATATTTTTGGTAATGAAAAAGATGCTGCATCCTCATACCATCTAGCAGAAATCCTTAAGAGACATCACATCAAAGTTCATGAACTCAAACAAAATACCATATCACAAGGCAAATCTTTTAAAAAAGGATATAGTTATGTCGTGCCTAAAAAGCAAAGGCAAAAACGGTTATTAAAAGCTATTTTTGAAAAAAGGACTACGTTTAAGGATAGCTTATTTTATGATGTATCTGCATGGACATTTCCATTAGCTTTTAACCTAGATTACGTTGATAATAGCTCTTTATCAAATATGGGTGACGAAATATCCGAGCTTTCTTACCAAAAAACTAGTGAGGTCAATAAAAGTAACTATGCTTATTTAATGCAATGGCATGAATATTATAGCCCTAAAGCTTTATATCAAATTCTATCAAAAGGATTAAGAGCAAAGGTAGGTATGAAACCTTTTTCCTTAGAATCCAACTATTATGATTATGGTACTATTCTAATTCCTGTTCAGGATCAAAGATTAAACAAAGACGAGTTACATGTATTTTTACAAAAAATAGCTACTAATAGCCATATTAATATCACTGGCGTTCAAACCGGTCTTACACAAGGCATAGATTTAGGAAGTTCTCAGTTCAAAATAGTATCATTACCCAGAATTGGCTTATGCACAGGTACTGGTATTACCCCCTATGATTCTGGCGAAATCTGGCATCTAATGGATCAACGTTATGATATTCCTATCACAAAATTAGCAACAGATAACTTTAGCACAATTAATCTATCAAAATACACACATATCATATTACCGAACAGTTCTAAGCCGCTTTTTGGTAAAGAAAAGACAGAAAAATTAAAAACATGGGTTCGTAATGGAGGTACATTAATCGGTTATAGAAATGCTGCTCAATATTTTGCTGCTAATAATTTTATGACTATAAGTTTTAGCACACCAAAAGAAAATGCTGTCCATATCTCTTTTGAGCAGAAACAAGATTTTCATGGAGCTCAAGTAATTGGTGGAGCTATTTTTGAAGCTAAAATAGATCGCTCTCACCCTATTAATTTTGGATACAAAAACAATAAAATTTCATTATTTAGAAATACCCGATTATTTATAAAGCCTCATAAACAAAGTTATAAAAATCCTATCCAGTACACTAAAAACCCATTATTGAGTGGCTATATAAGTAAAAATAATTTAGATTCTTTATCAGGTACAGTGCCTTTTAGACACAATGACCTTGGCAAAGGAAATACAATTCTATTTACCGATAACACCAATTTTAGAGGTTTCTGGTATGGTACTAATAAATTACTTATGAATGCAATTTTCTTTAGTAATGAAATGTAAATATATTTGTAATCAAAAATTGCAAATTACAATCTAAATTTTTTGAACACATAAAAATTATGGCACGTACTCCTTCTAACATGTTACCTTTAGGTACTATCGCTCCCGATTTTACACTCACAGATGCTGTTACCAATAATTCGGTCAGCCTAAAAGATATTAAAGGTAAAAAAGGGACTATCGTAATGTTTATTTGTAATCATTGCCCTTTTGTTATCCATGTAAATGCAGAAATTGTTCGCATTGCCAATGATTATCGTGTACAAGGATTTGGTTTTGTAGCTATTAGCAGCAATGATATTAAAAAATATCCACAAGACAATCCTAAAGAAATGTGGAAAACTGCACAAAAAAACAATTATACTTTCCCTTATCTATTTGATGAAAATCAAGAAATCGCTAAAGCATACGATGCTGCTTGCACTCCTGATTTTTACTTGTTCGACTCTGATTTAAAACTAATTTATCGAGGGCAGCTTGATGACTCCAGACCTGGCAACGGAATCCCAGTTAATGGTCGTGATCTTCGCCAAGCATTAGATGCTGTACGTCGTAACGTCAAAGTTTCTGATCAACAAAAACCCAGTATTGGGTGCAACATAAAATGGAAAGAATAACCTTTAAAGAATCTTCTAGTACTGACATCAATACTCTAATTAGTATTAGTCAACAATTCTACCCTGAACATTATGCTCATATATGAAAAAATGAAGATCCTAGTTACTATCTTGATCTAACTTTAATAAAGAAGCTTTTGAAAACGATTTTCAATCCAATACTTTTACTTACTATTTAATCCAAAAAGAGCATACCGTTTTAGGGGTATTAAAAATTAGAAAGCACCAAGCTGTTACAGGTTTCTGCACCTCTGAAGCATTACAATTAGAAAAGATATACCTTTTAAAAGCAGCTAAAGGTATGGGAATTGGTAAATAAGAAATAGAATTCACTAAAAACTATGCTGCTAACTTAGGAAAGAAAATCATATGGTTAGGTGTTATGACTACTAGTCCTGCACTTATTTTTTATTAAAAAATGGGGTTTAACACTATCTCTTTTTACAATTTAGAATACCCTAATATAAAGGAAGGATATGGAGAAATACAAAGAATGATAGTACTACTCTAATGAATACTCCACTTATTATAGATGGTATTATTTACTGTTTATACTATTTGTTTGTTATTTTATTAAAATAAAGGGTTACTCTACTTTAGCATATACAAATTCTTCTTTAGAAGAAAGGTCTATCAGCGTCAATACATTCTCTGTCACTTCTTTTATCTCATACCGATAATTTCTATCATCCATAGGAAAAAAACAAATTAAGATATTATCATCTATCTTAGTTTTTAAACGATTAGCGAATTTACCGTTATAGAAATTAAATCGTATAGTACCCTCAAACATTAAGTAATCTTCTGTATTCTGTATAAAAAGCCATTTTCCTTGTAATGCTTCGTAGATATCTCTATTATAGAATTTATTATCTAACAAAGATTTCATTTTATTAGCATACTTTACAAAGTCTTTCTCTGTGGCAACTTCGCTTAATGGCTGCCCCTTTATTTTTTTTTCTATTTCTTTATCCTCATTAAAATAATGATTAGATTCATATTTAGTATACGCATTAGAGTAATCCAAAATTCGTTGACCACTTTCATTTTTTGCTTCTACATATGGTCGTTGTTTATAATTCACATGAATTAGCCTATCATTCCAGAAGTAAAATGTAGTTTCTACATCTGCTGTTCTAGTTCCTACTTTTCTTACAATTTTCTTAAGGCGTTCATGCTCATAATATCCATTAAGCTCTGCTCCATGATCTGCCATTTTATCAAGAAATTCTTCGGGGTCTAAGAAAAAAGTTTCAAACTCTGTATAACTATCTATAATCTCTATTTGATCGTTTATATCAACTAAAATATCAGCTTTTCCTTGTCCTAAGGCAAGACTAATATTATATAGTAGAAAAGTAATAATAAGTCCTTGTTTCATATTTAGGGGTGTCCAATTTTTTATTAAAATATAAATAAAAGAGGATTTATACATCTTATTTTTATTTTTTAACAAAAATCATTGTTATAAAATTTCACTGTATACTTCTGTTAAAATACAATAAAAAGCGTTAAAAAATGTTAAAAAACATTTTAACAGGTAATATATATGAAATTCTCAGCAAAAATCCCTATCAACATAATAATCTACATTTATAATAGTTGATATTAAAAATCTCTAAAAAGGACATTAGGTAATTCGTAGTAAGACTAATTCATTTTTTACAAAAAAATCCCTGAATTTTCATCAGGGATTTTTAAAATATTATTTAAAAATATTATTTTACATTCATTAATTCTACATCAAAGATAAGTGTTGCATTAGGAGGGATAACACCTCCCGCTCCTCTTTCGCCATATGCAAGATGTGAAGGAATTACAAACCTTGCTTTATCTCCTACTTGTAATAACTCAATACCTTCATCCCATCCAGAAATTACTTGTCCCATTCCTAAAGGAAAATCAATTGGTTGGTTACGTTTATAAGAAGAGTCAAATACAGTACCATCGACCAAACTTCCTTTATAGTGTACAGAAACTGTTTTTCCTTTTTCTGCTTTTACTCCATCTCCATTTTGGATAATTTTGTATCGTAAACCGCTATCTGTTTTATCAAACCCTGCTGCTACTTCCTGTAATAGTTCTTCTGATTTTTTTTGGGCTATAGCTTCACGTTCTGCTTTTGCTCCATTAAAACTTCTAAAAGTCTCTACTGCATTAAAGTTTTCTGCTTCTGCTCCTACTCTCTGTATTTCTAAAGATGTTATTTCATCACCTTGTTCAATTGCATTTACAATATCTTGTCCTTCTACTACTTTTCCGAATACAGTGTGTTTTCCATCTAACCAAGAAGTTTCTACATGAGTAATAAAAAACTGACTCCCATTTGTTCCTGGTCCAGCATTTGCCATAGACAAAACCCCTGGTCCATCATGTTTTAAATCTGGGTGTATTTCATCATCAAATTGATATCCTGGACCACCAGCGCCTGTTCCTTGTGGATCTCCTCCTTGAACCATAAAATCTGCAATTACTCTATGAAATTTCAAACCATTATAATATGGTTTTCCTTGTGGAATAACCTCATTTTCTAAATTCCCTTCAGCTAGGCCTACAAAGTTACCTACTGTTCCTGGAGTTTTCTTGTATTCTAAGTTAACAAGGATACTTCCTTTTGTTGTATTGAATTTTGCGTATAATCCGTCTTGCATAACTGCGTGTTTTTAAGCTTTAATTTTTAAGTTGCAAAGATAGGTAATTGTAGATGGTTTTAATTTAAAAATAAAACAAAGAAATATTTTTTCGCATTATATCAAAACAGGTTTTTTAAAAACATATTTAACTAATAATCAAGACTACTATTATCAAGCAAAAAACACAACCAATTAGTTTTAACGCCTTCTTCTGGGTTTTGGAATAGATGATTTTTTTTTTTAGATAATGCTATTAATCTAAAAAGTATTATTTAGAAATCTATTGAGTACGTTTCTTGGTTGGTCTTTCAAAATCTCTCATAAACAGGTCCGCTTTACACCAACTTATTCATAGTAAGAATTATATAACAGAAAAAAGGCTTTAGAAAATTCTCTAAAGCCTTTTTGTATTTCATTCATCATGTGGGTGTATTAATTCGCCACTTCACTAATAAATTTTATTCTATATAGGCGTAATTCTTCATCATCATAATCGCCATCAAACTCTTCTATTGCGGTGTCTATTTTATCATTTTCAGCTTCAATAAAGTATTCATGAATTTCTTCTTGCTGATCTTCATCCAAGATTTCATCAATCCAATATGCTATATTAAGCTTAGTACCACTATATACTATTGCTTCCATTTCTTTTATAAAGGTTGGCATATCCATTCCTTTTGCAGCGGCTATATCATCCAAAGGTAGTTTTCGATCTACATTTTGTATGATATACAATTTTAGACCACTATTGGCTCCTGTACTTTTTACGACAAAGTCATCAGGTCTCATTACATCATTTTCTTTTACATATTTAGCTATAAAAGTTACAAATTCTTTACCATATTTTTTTGCTTTCCCTTCTCCTACTCCATGAACATTTGCTAACTCCTCAATGGTAACAGGGTACTTAAGGGCCATATCCTCAATCGATGGATCTTGAAATACTACAAACGGAGGGACACCTAACTTCTTAGCTACTGTTTTTCTTAAACCTCGTAGCATATTTGCTAATTTATCATCTCCTACTTTAGCTCCAGATTTTGTAGCAGTTATTATAGAATCATCACTAGCTTGGTTATAAACATGATCCTCTGTCATCATAAAACTAGATGGGGTATCAATAAACTTTTTTCCTTCTTCTGTAATTCTTATCACTCCATATGTTTCGATATCCTTACGCAAATACCCTTTTACTAATATTTGTCTAGCAAGTGCCATCCAATATTTATCATCTTTTTCTTTACCACTTCCAAAAAAAGGTTGCTGATGAGTTCTATGAGATATAATCAATGCATTACTCTTACCAATCAGTGTATTTACAAGATCTTTTGATTTATAGATTTCGCCTGTTTCTTTAACAACTTCTAACAAAAGTTTTACTTCGTTTTTTGCTTCGTGTTTTTTCTTAGGATTACGTATATTATCATCCATATCCGCACCTTCTCCATTTACTTCATCAAATTCTTCCCCAAAATAGTGTAATATAAATTTTCGTCTAGATATGGAAGTTTCTGCAAAGGCTACAATCTCTTGCAATAAGGCATGCCCTATTTCCTGTTCTGCAACAGGTTTACCACTCATAAACTTCTCTAGTTTCTCTATATCTTTATATGCATAATACGCCAGACAATGCCCTTCTCCTCCATCGCGCCCTGCTCTACCTGTTTCTTGGTAATAACTCTCTATACTTTTAGGCATATCATGATGAATCACAAATCTAACATCGGGTTTATCAATTCCCATCCCGAATGCAATAGTAGCAACTACAACATCTGTATCTTCCATCAAAAACATGTCTTGATGTCTCGCTCTTGTTTTTGCATCTAATCCAGCATGGTATGGAACCGCTTTTACACCATTAACCTCTAGCGTTTGTGCTAATTCTTCTACTCGTTTTCTACTCAAGCAATAAACGATACCACTTTTTCCTGAGTTTTGTTTTACAAAACGAATAATATCAGCATCTACATTCTTGGTTTTTGGTCGAATTTCATAGAATAAATTCGGGCGATTAAAAGAAGCTTTAAATGTCTCTGCATTGCTCATTGCAAGATTTTTAAGAATATCTTCTTGCACTTTGGGAGTTGCTGTGGCAGTCAGTCCAATAATCGGAATATCTTCTCCTATTCTTTTAATTATATTACGTAGATTTCGATATTCAGGTCTAAAATCATGTCCCCATTCACTTATACAATGTGCTTCATCTACCGCTAAAAAGGATATCTTCTGAGCTTTCAAAAAATCTACATATTCTTCTTTTGTTAGCGATTCTGGAGCTACATATAATAGTTTTGTAATCCCATTAATGATATCTTCTTTAACTCTTTTTATCTCAGATTTATTAAGAGATGAATTAAGCACATGAGCAATCCCATCAACCGATGAGATACTCCTAATAGCATCCACTTGATTTTTCATTAATGCAATCAAGGGAGAAACTACAATAGCAGTTCCTTCACACATCAAAGCAGGCAGTTGGTAACATAGGGATTTACCACCTCCTGTAGGCATTATTACAAAAGTATTCTTTTTTTCTAAGACACTCTGTACTACCTTTTCCTGTAGTCCTCTAAATTGACTAAAGCCAAAATGTTTTTTTAAAGCACTTTGCAAGTCAGTTCCGTTCAAACTCATTAAATATTTTAACTTTTATATACCAATTAAATTAACAAATTTACTAACATCAAATCTATACTCCCCCAAATACTGATTTAATGGATGTTTCATTTTTAATTTTAGCATGCCAAAGATAAACAAAGCATAAATTAATATGCTTTTTTTTATCATTATTTAAAATTAATAAGGTATTGTATACCTTTGCGTAAATTAAAGATAATAAAATCTTTAATTATAACATGAAAATTTTTCAAATTTTGACGACTCAGGAAACTATAATTTCATACGCAAAAAAAACTATTGCAGAAGAAGCTCGCGCAATAGCTTATTTAGAAGAACTTATTGATGAAGAATTCTCCAATGCCGTAGAGACCATTCATAACTCAAAAGGCAGAGTTATTATTACTGGTATTGGCAAAAGTGCCATTATTGCTACTAAGATTGTAGCTACTATGAACTCTACAGGTACTCCAGCAGTATTTATGCATGCTGCAGATGCTATTCATGGAGATTTAGGAAATATTTTAGAAGATGATACCGTAATTTGTATTTCTAAAAGCGGGAATACTCCAGAAATAAAAGTGTTAGTCCCTCTAATCAAAAATTTCAAAAACCCTTTGATCGGGATTACTGCTAATAAAGATTCTTTCCTAGGAAAAGAAGCCGATTATGTATTAAACGCTTATGTGGAGAAGGAGGCCTGCCCTAATAACCTTGCTCCTACTACCAGTACTACGGCACAACTTGTTATTGGTGATGCTGTAGCTGTTTGTTTATTACATCTTCAAGGGTTTTCTAGTCGTGATTTTGCTAGATATCACCCAGGGGGCGCTCTGGGAAAAAAATTATACCTAAGAGTCAGTGATATTACTTCTAGAAATGAAAAACCAGAAGTAGCTCCTGATGCTGATATCAATACTGTAATTGTAGAAATTACAGAAAAAAGACTTGGAGCCACAGCAGTAACAGAAAATGGTGCTATTATTGGTATTATAACAGATGGTGATCTACGTAGAATGCTTACAACAAATACTTCTTTTACAGGATTAACTGCCAGAGATATTATGTCTCCTAATCCTAAGCATATTAATGATAATGCTATGGCTGTAGACGCTCTTGATAAGTTAGAAGAAAATGCAATCACACAATTATTATCAGAACAAGATGGTAAATACATGGGACTATTACATATCCATGATCTAATGAGAGAAGGAATTCTATAATGGCAGCTACTACTAAAAAAGATCCTCAGTATATGTCTTTTCTAGATCATCTAGAAGAGTTACGTTGGCATTTAATCAGAGCTACTACAGCAGTACTTATCACTGGTATTATCGCTTTTATTGCAAAAGAATTTATTTTTGATGTGCTTATTTTTGGGCCAAAAAAACCTGACTTCCCTACCTATAAAGGCTTATGTAATTTGTCAAAAACCATGGGGTTAGACGAAAGTTTATGCTTTAAAGAATTACCATTTAGTGTACAAAGTAGAAAAGTATCTGGGCAATTTTCTGTTCATATATGGACATCGATAACTGCTGGTTTTATTATGGCATTTCCTTATATATTATATGAGTTTTGGAAATTTATTGCTCCTGCGATGTATGATAATGAGAAAAAAAGCTCTAAAGGTTTTATCATTATTTGTTCTTTTTTATTCTTTTTAGGGGTACTTTTTGGGTACTATATCATCACTCCATTATCTATTAATTTCCTAGGAGGATATCAGGTAAGTAAAGAAGTCCTTAATGAATTTGATATTGATAGTTATATCGCTTTGGTAAGAGCATCAGTTATTGCATGTGGATTAATATTTGAATTACCAGTTATTATGTTTTTTCTTACAAAAATAGGCTTAGTAACCCCCGAATTCTTAAGAAAATACAGGAAATTTGCTTTAGTCATTGTACTCATCCTTTCTGCAATAATCACACCTCCTGATATTGCTAGTCAGGTTATTGTTGCCATACCAGTTTTAGTATTATATGAAATAAGTATCTTTATTTCTAAAGCAGTCATTAAAAAACAACGAAAAATAAGCTAACATGAGTGATATTGTAGACGAATTTAACAGCTACAGAGAAAAAATGAATTCTCGTATTCTAGAGGATAATAACAAAATAATTAAGAGAATCTTCAATCTAGATACTAATGCTTATATGGAGGGTGCTCTAAATATTAAAACCAAAGAGCTATTAGGACTTGTGGCTTCTGCCGTACTACGCTGTGATGATTGCATTGCCTATCATCTAGAAACATGTCATAAAGAAGGTCTTAGTAAGGAAGAAGTTGTAGAAGCACTTAGCATTGCTACACTGGTAGGAGGAACTATTGTAATCCCTCATTTACGTCGCGCCTATGAGTTTTGGGATGCACTCGAAGCAAAAGTTTCTTAAATCAACAAGGATTAAGTAGAATAATGTAAATTTACCAACTCATTTTAGCAACACCCTATTATTAAAGAAGTCATTCTGATATGAAGTTAAAAGCAGACAATCTGATAAAATCCTATAAAGGTAGAAAAGTAGTAAAAGGAATTTCTTTAGAAGTTAATCAAGGAGAAATCGTAGGGCTTTTGGGTCCTAATGGTGCTGGTAAAACAACATCTTTTTACATGATTGTAGGCTTAGTAAAACCTAATGGAGGGAGCATTTTTTTAGACAATACTAATATCACTAAATTTCCTATGTACAAGCGTGCACAGAACGGTATTGGATATCTAGCGCAAGAAGCTTCTGTATTTAGAAAACTGAGTATAGAGGATAATATCCTAAGTGTACTACAACTTACTAAATTGTCTAAAAAAGAACAGCTGCATAAAATGGAGGCTCTTATAGAAGAATTTGGTTTAGGACATATCCGTACAAACCGTGGAGACTTATTAAGTGGTGGAGAGCGTCGTCGTACAGAGATTGCTCGTGCACTAGCTACCGATCCCAATTTTATATTACTAGATGAGCCTTTTGCCGGAGTAGATCCTGTGGCGGTAGAAGATATACAACGTATCGTAGCTCAATTAAAAGACAAAAACATTGGCATCCTGATTACAGATCACAATGTACAAGAAACTCTAGCAATAACAGACAGAACATATCTGATGTTTGAAGGAAGTATTCTTAAAGCAGGAGTTCCTGAAGAATTAGCAGAAGATGAAATGGTACGTAAGGTCTATCTAGGACAAAATTTTGAGCTTAGAAAAAAGAAATTAGATTTTAACTAAATAAGTAGTTCTTCTTATTTCTATTTCGGTTCATAATATCTTTATTGTAATAAATCTATAGTATATATCCTACTTTATAATATATCATAAGCGAGCTTGTCTCGCTTATTTTATGCTCCTTTATCTGGTATAAGAGACATTAATACATACAATAAAATTATACAAGGGATAGCCATAAAGTGTAATAACACTATTAAAACTAGTGCTACTATTAGAAAAACATATCGGATCTTATTCTTTGCAAAGTCCCATGTTTTAAATTTTAACGCAAACAAAGGAATTTCGGCATTTAACAGATAACAACTTAGCAGTGTTAAACCAATCAAAAACCATTTATTTAGGAGTATTGCATGGATCCATGCCTCTTGCTGAAACTGCAGAATAAGTGGTAGGCTAATAATCAACAATGTATTTGCAGGCGTAGGCAAGCCTATAAATGAAGATGTCTGACGTGTATCAATATTAAATTTTGCCAAACGATATGCCGAAGCTAATATAATTAACAACCCTAATAAAGATACATAAGACATATCCAAACTTGCTATAACCTGATCCGTATCCCATAAGTTAGGGATAACATAAAATGGTTTCCCAAAAACCTGAGATAATAATTGATACATTATAAAACCTGGAGCAACACCACTAGTAACCATATCTGCTAAAGAATCGAGTTGTAACCCTAGCTCGCTTCTCACATCTAAAATCCTCGCTGCAAAACCATCAAAAAAATCAAAAACAATACCTAGTATAACCATAAAAGCTGCTAACTCTAATTGCCCCTGAACAGCAAAAATAACCGCAATACATCCACTAAAAAGGTTAAGCAACGTTATACAATTCGGAATTTGTCTTTTAATCCACATACACTTTATTTTTTTGTAAAAGTAGTAAACTATTTTAGTCTGTTCATATAGATTTACAATATCACACATAAGCTTAACAAAAAAGAAGTATTCAATTATATTATTTGTAACTAAATAAGTTTAATTTCGTTATTGTATTGTATATCTTCTGCTATGAAAAACATTTTATTAGCCATTCTGACCGGATTATTACTTGCTGTAAGCTGGCCTACCTATGGATTTCCTTTATTTTTATTCTTTGGGTTTGTCCCTTTGTTACTTGCAGAATATACTATTCGAAAAAATAAGTACAGTAAAACTAAAATTTTTGCTCTTGGTTTTCTCGCTTTTTTTATATGGAATATCATTACCACTTGGTGGATATATAACTCTACCGCAATAGGCATGTGGATAGCAGTAGTAGTCAATAGCTTATTAATGAATATTGTATTCTTATTATACCACATTATAGCCAAAAAAGCCACATTTACAATCAGCACTATATTTTTAGCATGTTTTTGGATAGGTTTTGAGTATTTTCATTTACAGTGGCAAGTATCTTGGCCTTGGCTTACTCTAGGAAATGGATTTGCCGATTTTACCTCATGGATACAATGGTATGAATATACTGGTACATTTGGCGGAACACTATGGATTTGGGTAGTAAACATCGGTGTTTTTAAAAGCATACTACTATATCTAGAACATAAAGACAAAACGATTCTATACAGATCCGCTATCCGCAATGGGTTGATGATTATTATTCCCATTATACTATCATTCATCATACTAAAAACATATAAAGAAAACGGAAAACCTATAGAAGTCGTTATCCTACAACCTAATGTAGATCCGTATACCGAAAAATACAATACCACCGATAACCGAATTAGCGTACTATTAGATTCTCTTACCAGAACAGTAATTACGCCCACAACTGATTTTATCATTGCTCCAGAAACTGTTTTTGCTGACAGTAACAGACTACATAATTTCCCTAGCTCTATAGCAAAAAAAACAGCGATCAAATTACTTAACGAATACCCTAATGCTAATTTTTTATCAGGGATATCGCTCATTGATGTTTTTAATGATACAAACAAAATCCATAAGCAAACCAATACGTACAAGGATGGAATTTACTATGATGATTACAACTCTGCTTTCTTTGTTCGTTCTGATGGGAGTGATGCGTTATATCATAAGAGTAAACTTGTTGTTGGAGTAGAAAATTTCCCTTATCAAAGTACCCTAAAACCTATTTTTGGTGATGCCATGATCGATCTAGGAGGAACCGTAGCCAAGAAAACAACACAAGAAGAACGAGAAGTTTTTTTTACTAAAGATAGTATTGGTGTCGCACCATTGATTTGCTATGAAAGTATCTATGGAGAATTTACAACAGGGTATATTAGAAACAAAGCTGATTTCTTAGCCATCATCACCAATGATGCTTGGTGGGGCAATACACAGGGACATAGACAACACCTGGCCTATGCTAAACTAAGAGCCATCGAAACTCGTAGAAGTATTGCCAGAAGTGCTAATACAGGAATCTCTGCCATTATCGATCAAACAGGTACTATTGTTGCCTCTCTAGGGTATCAAAAACAAGGAACACTAAAAGGAACTCTTATCACTAATGATACAATCACTTTTTATGCAAAAGCTGGTAATTACATCGCTCGTATTGCTATTTTTATAGCTATAGGTGTTTTTTTACTCGCTATTACAAGAAGAAAAAATAAGTAATCCCCGCTTTTTAGTAAACAGTTATCCTAAGGTTATTGTATTTCCTTAATGTAAGTGTTAATTTCTTGACTGTAAATGTTAATTTCCTCAATGTAAATGTTAATTTCTCGACTGTAAGTGCCTATTTCTTTAATGTAAGTACTAATTTCTCGACTGTAAGTGCCTATTTCTTTAATGTAAGTACTAATTTCTCGACTGTAAACGTCTATTTCTTTAATGTAAGTGCTAATTTCTCGACTGTAAGCGCCTATTTCTTTAATGTAAGTGCTAATTTCTCGACTGTAAGCGTCTATTTCTTCGATGTAAGTGCTAATTTCTCGACTGTAGATAGATAAAATGATGAACAATACTCTTAGAACCAATAATTTTATCTAAAAAAAACAGAAAAATAACACATCTCCAAAAAAACATTCAAATTACTGAAAATCAAATAAATAAAACACATAAGTCATTCCCTTATACTATAGCATATCTATAAAATATACTACCTCATACAGATATCTGTATGGTAAACTAATACTAATAATTTACTTTTGAGAAGAAGATAAATTAATATAAACTTTTAAAACCAAATATCACATGTCATTTTTAGGAAAATTAGAAATCGAAGGAATACCATTTACTATCGAGGATTGTACTGTAGCCATTAATCAAAATAGCGATTATAACGGCAGACCCAACTCTAGACCTATAGCAGGACAATTTACAGTAACCCTTGTATATCATAAAGAGGTCAATCTTTTTGCAGAATGGGCAGTATCCCCTACCATGATGAAAAGTGGAAAAATACAGTTTTTTAATAACGATGCGATGTCTGTGATGCAGACGATCAAATTCGATGAAGCCTTTTGTCTCAATTATGTACAAAACTATCATAGTAAGAACAATAAGGCTATGACATCACAGGTAGTTATTAGTGCCAAAGATATAGAAATCGGTACTGCTAAGCATGGTAATAACTGGCCTACTAAATCATAAGGCATGGATATCAACTTACAACTAAAACTAGGTTTGGTCAACCAATATCTAGATGGTCAGATCAGTGGCATCGTTAAAGAAACCTTTGACGATGCTATCCGTAATGAAGCATTAAACGAAATAGACCAGCGACTAGAAAGTGGTTTTGCTATAGAAAAAACCAAAATGTTAATTACCATACAGATGGCATATAGTGGAGTGTTTTATAGTACTGATGATATCGATGAATATATCGATGCATATATTAAAAATAACGTAGAGCATGAGGTACAAGATTATATACAGGTGCATACAGAAAAAAACGCACAACCCTACGATTGGATTCGTAATAAAGAAACCAAAGAATATATCTGGGATGAAGATATTTCTTCTCCTAATGATTCTGATTTATCCGATACATATGAGTATGTAGGAAAAACCTTTGGAGACATCCGACCTCACTTTAATAAAAATGCTAGTTGGATGGATAAGGTTAGAGACTTTGCAAAATCAGGAGGGCCTCGTATTAATATATCAAGCTATATAGGAGCTAAATTAGCTCCTAAAATAGAAAATGCTTTTTTGAGACAAAAAGAAGCTAATAGAAGAACTAGTAGCGATCCTAATTACCCATATCCTAATTTTACTTTTTCTCCAGTTGATTTTGGTATCGATGCTATAACTCGTAGAGAAAGTATTGTAGCTTCGAATGAATATGAATTTAAAGGAACCATGGATTTGGGATGTCGAATTATACCATATAGAGCTTATTTTACCGTACGTAATATGGGTAAAAATTTAGCAAATACGATTGAGTACCAAGATACATTTGTAACAGGTGGAGGACATCAATTATACAAAAATGCATTTGTTTTTAAAGGAAGCACAAAAGGTGTAATTATTATAAGTGTAGGAAATGAACAAGTAGCCAAATATATAAAAGATTTTATATGGGATTTTTAGTAATTTAATACTTAATTATGATGAAAAAGACAATAAAATTAGTTAGTATTTTGCTAGTCTGCACCTTTATAGGTTGCAAAGGAGAAATGAATGATGAGCTACTTAAAAAAGAGTTTACCTCTATTTTATCTTGGTATTATTTTAATTATCCTAAGATAAAAAATAATGAAGATGTAAAAAGGTTTTCAAAATACCTAGAAGTTAATTACCAAGATTTAAATATAATAAAAGAACAGAATTACGTTTTGTATTTAGACTCTATACACAAAGTATTACATATAGAAACCAAGAATGATTTTTGGAAATCTAAGGCAGCGATTAGCCTAATAGAAAAACTTGGAGTTCTTGATCAATGTGCTGGTGATATGGTGATTAAAGGTTTTTGTTCAAAAGAATTAAAAAAAGGTGATTATTCTTTTTTAAAAAAAATTCATGAAGCAATAAGCAAAGTATCTGATAATACTTTGGGAGTGCCAGGATATAACAAAAAAGGACCTTTCACAACACAATCTAAAGTATTACTCTTATACGAGTACGGAAAATTATCGGTGTATTGCATTAAAAATGATGTACCTAATGAAGTTGTTAATCAGATTATGCAATTTTTAGACGATTTTTTAGCAAGTAAAAAACCATTACCATTTGATTTTGCTTTTATTCCTATAGAGATAAAATAATGTAATGAGCAACCAATATCTAGATGGTCAGATCAGTGGCATCGTTAAAGAAACCTTTGATGATGCTAACTACTGTAACAGGAGAAAGTGTAGCGAACATCTTTGATGGAAACCAGATTTTAAAGTTAGATCTAATGGCTGGAAAAAATATTATTACTGGACAACGAAAATTTGATCAATTTTTATTTGCCAGTGATCTCTCTAAAGTATTTGGACTAGATCATTTTCTTCCAAATCAATATTTTTCAAATTATGGTTACGGAATATCAGGTAAAGCTAATCTAGATTATGGTGCAGGTAATGCTTTAATTTATTACAATATACCTTTTCTAAGAGAATCTACTTTTGACGGTAGTGGAAATAGAACAATTCAAATAGGAGTAACTGATTTAGCTCCTAAGTTTACAAGTGGTCAGTTATTTGGAGGTAAGACTTCAAATATACGTTTACCTTTATATCATCCAATAACTGGTAACAGGTTTGACAGATATGAATTATCGATTCATCGATCACATGAAAATGGAGTAATAAAAAGATTAGAAAGAACATTTATAAATAAATCTAAGTCTGGATTTTTAGATTAAAAAAATCATGAAAAAATTAGCTTTACTTTTTTTAATAATTATTTCTTGCAAAGAAGCAAAGAAACCTTTGTTGATTGATTTAGAGAATTGCATAAATGAATCAATAAACTTTAAAACATTTGGCGATGAAATAATTAAAAAAGAAATAGAAATTGATTATTATAATTTAATGAAAAGATTAGAAGAAATTTATCTTAAAAGCGGGTTTCTTGTAAGTATTTCAAAAGAAAGTTATAAATCATTTTTGAAAAAAACGGATAAAAAAAAACTGAATAAAAAGATAAATAAATTATTTGATTCTTATGAATTTAGTTTTTTTGTTGGAGTAGACAAAATACTTGTTGGCTGTCCTGAAAGAGTTTTGATTGCATACAAAGATAGACTAGACACTAACTTGGCCTTTCAAATAAAAAAAATAAATCAACTAATGGCTGATGGATATAATAACGATGAATTAATTGATAAATTAATCGATGGCACTAAGAACTTTGATAATATTGTCTACAGATCATCAATAATATATTTAACTGCTATAAAAATAGGTTTATAACTGGCCTACTAAATCATAAGGCATGGATATCAACTTACAACTAAAACTAGGTTTGGTCAACCAATACTTGGATGGTCAGATCAGTGGCATCGTTAAAGAAACCTTTGACGATGCTATCCGTAATGAAGCACTAAACGAAATAGACCAGCGACTAGAAAGTGGTTTTGCCATAGAAAAAACCAAAATGTTAATTACTATACAGATGGCGTATAGTGGAGTGTTTTATAGTACTGATGATATCGATGAGTATATCGATGCATATATTAAAAATAACGTAGAGCACGAGGTACAAGATTATATACAGGTGCATACAGAAAAAAACGCACAACCCTACGATTGGATTCGTAATAAAGAAACCAAAGAATATATCTGGGATGAGGATATTTCTTCTCCTAATGATTCTGATGTATCCGATGCATATGAGTATGTAGGAAAAACCTTTGGAGACATCCGACCTCACTTTAATAAAAATGCTAGTTGGATGGATAAGGTTAGAGACTTTGCTGGATCAGGAGGGCCTCGTATTAATATATCAAGCTATATAGGAGCCAAGTTGAAACCAAAAATTGAAAACGCAATACTAAGTCAAAGAGAAGGGTATATTAGGATGATTGCAGGTAAAAATAATGCTGGGGGCTTCTATCCTAAGGATTTTAGCATATCAGGTATTAAAAGAAATACGGGTTATTTAGGAATGGGAATAGGAAATTATCATTTTGAAACAATTGTATGTATCAATGGAGGTGTTATACCTGTAACAGGAACTTACATAGTTAAAGAAAAATCAAATAATGTAGCTCAAATTGAAGCTAAAGGTAATCATGCTACAGTTTTTGGAGATTCATATAAGAACTCTTTTTATTTTCAAGGTAGAGGTAAAGTCCCTACTATTATTTTAGAGACTAAAAATGAGATTGATTATTATTTTATTAAAAACTTCATTCATGGTAAAAATTAAATTTCTTGTTGTATTTTTTATCTTGGCAGGAGTTTTATCTTGTAAAAATGAGAAAAAAGAAAAAGAGACTAGAGAAAAATGGGATCTTATATTGACTAATTTTTTTGTGTCTTATTATCCTATAAGATCTAAATCTGATTTTCAGAATTTTTTACGTTTTGTAGAAAAGCATTATGAATATAAAGGGATGAATGATCCATTTTATTTATTAACCTTAAATAAGGATAGCACGATTACTATTGCAGAGAAAAATGAAAAGTGGTACGAAAAGAAAATCAAGCTAAATTTAGATCTGGAAAAAGTAAATTTATATGATTATTGTAACAACTTACAGTTTATAGGGTTCTCTAAAGATTTTTCAAATTTAAATAATGATGACTATCCAAAAAGCGTAGAAAAAACATTACAAAATGAAATCATAAAAACATTAGATTCAACTGCTTATATCTATTCTAGCACATTAGAAAAAAGCTTTAAAAAGTCTGCTATATTTCAATATAAAAACAAAAAAACATCTATCCTCTGTAAGAAAGGGGTTCCAAAACATCAATTAGGTATTGTTCAAAACAAGATTGATAGCATATTGCAATCACAACAAAACGCTACTTTTGATTACGTCTACATACCTGTTGTTTTTTTGTAGCTTCGAATGAATATACATTTAAAGGAACCATGGATTTGGGATGTCGAATTATACCATATAGAGCTTATTTTACCGTACGTAATATGGGTAAAAACTTAGCAAATACGATTGAGTACCAAGATACATTTGTAACAGGTGGAGGGCATCAATTATACAAAAATGCATTTGTTTTTAAAGGAAGCACAAAAGATGTAATTATTATAAGTGTAGGAAATGAACAAGTAGTCAAATATATAAAAGATTTTATATGGGATTTTTAGTAATTTAATACTTAATTATGATGAAAAAGACAATAAAATTAGTTAGTATTTTGCTGGTCTGCACCTTTATAGGTTGCAAAGGAGAAATGAATGATGAGCTACTTAAAAAAGAGTTTACATCACTAGTACAATCATACTACATAAATTACCCTCCAATAAAAAGCATAAAAGATCTAGAACGATTAAAAAAATATCTAGAGATTAATCATCAGAATTTAGATATAATAAAGAAGCATAGTTATGAATTACATTTAGATTCTGTAAATCGGATATTATATGTTGAGACAAACGATATTCTTTTTCAATCTAAAGCATCTATTGACTTATTTAATGAGATAGGAATATTTGATCGTTGTAGTAATGAAAAGATAGAATATGGTCCTTTTTCAAAAGATGGAGGGTTTATTAATTCTCATGATTTCATAAAGGAACTTCATAATGCTATTAGCACATATAATATTAATTTTGGAATCCCTACTTTTAATAAAGAATCTCCTCGTTATACAAAAGTAGGCATATTATTTTCTTATGAGTACGGAAAATTATCGGTGTATTGCATTAAAAATGATGTACCTAATGAAGTTGTTAATCAGATTATGCAATTTTTAGACGATTTTTTAGCAAGTAAAAAACCATTACCATTTGATTTTGCTTTTATCCCTATAGAGATAAAATAATGTAATGAGCAACCAATATCTAGATGGTCAGATCAGTGGCATCGTTAAAGAAACCTTTGATGATGCTATCCGTAATGAAGCACTAAACGAAATAGACCAGCAACTAGAAATAGAATTCAAAAAAGAGGACCGCCCAAAAAGAAATAACAATCATTTTATATCACTGTTTCTAAAAATGTATTAAAACACATTTTACACCATACCTTATTCCACATCTTTGTACCTTTGCTTTTTTATAAAAAATTGTGAATTACGTATCAGTAGAAAATATCGCTAAAGGATTTGGAGAGCGAATCCTTTTTAAGAACATCTCTTTTGGGATTAATGAAGGTCAGAAAATTGGCTTTGTTGCCAAAAATGGAACCGGAAAAACTTCACTCCTAGACATTGTCGCTGGAGATGAAGAACCAGATGATGGACAAGTCATTTATCGTAAAAATCTAAAAGTTGCATTCTTACCACAAGAGCCTAATTTAGATCCTAACCTTACTATCGAGCAAACTATTTTTGCTTCGGATAATGAGATCCTACAGGTAATTAATGCATATGAAAAAGCATTACTAAACCCTGATGATGCAGAGGGATATCAACATGCTTTCGAAAAAATGGATGCTATTAATGCTTGGGATTTTGAGACGCAGTATAAACAAATACTTTTTAAACTTAAGCTAGATGATTTAAGTAAAAAAGTAAACGAATTATCAGGAGGGCAAAAAAAACGATTAGCACTAGCCAATATCTTATTAAGCAAACCTAATCTATTATATCTTGATGAACCTACTAACCACCTAGATTTAGAAATGATAGAATGGTTAGAAGAATATTTTGCAAAAGAGAACTTTACTCTTTTTATGGTCACTCACGATCGTTATTTTCTAGAAAATGTATGTAATGAAATTGTAGAATTAGAAAATGGAAAACTCTATAGTTATAAAGGGAATTATGCATATTATCTAGAGAATAAAGAATCTAGAATTGCTAATGAGCAAATCGCTACTGATAAGGCTAAACAACTTTATAAAAAAGAATTAGACTGGATGCGTCGCCAACCCAAAGCACGTACTACCAAATCCAAATCTAGGATTGATGATTTTTATGAAATCAAAGATCGCGCTCATAAACGTCGTAATGACCATGAGGTACAATTAGAAATTAATATGGAGCGTATGGGAAGTAAAATCCTAGAACTTCATAAAATTTCTAAATCTTTTGATAACCGATTATTATTAGACAAATTCGAATACGTTTTTAAAAAAGGAGAACGTATCGGTATCATTGGTAAAAACGGAACTGGTAAGTCTACATTTCTAAATATGATTACAGGAGCAATTACTCCTGATCATGGAAAAATAATTATTGGTGATACTATAAAATTCGGATATTATACGCAGAGTGGTATTACTATTAAAGAAGGACAAAAAGTAATTGATGTAATTAGAGAATTCGGAGACTACATCCCTCTAAAAAAAGGTAGACAAATCTCTGCCCAACAATTATTAGAACGCTTCCTTTTTGATCGTAAAAAACAATATGATTTTGTAGAAAAACTAAGTGGTGGTGAACGAAAACGGCTATACCTCTGTACCGTTTTGATTCAGAATCCTAATTTCTTAATTCTGGATGAGCCTACTAATGATCTAGATATTGTAACACTTAATGTGCTAGAGAATTTCTTATTGGATTTCCCTGGATGTTTGATTGTAGTATCCCATGATCGTTATTTTATGGATAAAATTGTAGATCACCTATTTGTATTTAGAGGTAATGGCGTTATCCAAGATTTTCCGGGTAATTATACTGATTATCGTATTTATGAAAGTAGTAAAGAACCCGAAGTAAAATCATCTGATACTACTGAGTCAAAACCAAAAAACTCTTGGAAAAAAAATCATAAAACCACACTCTCGTATAACGAACAAAAAGAGTTTAATCGAATCGAGAGAGATCTAAAAAAATTAGAAATTCAGAAAAAAGATATTGAAACCTTATTTGTTAAAGGAAATCTAGATGCCGAAAAGATTAATGAAGAATCTTTAAAACTAAAAAAAATCATTCAACAAATTGAAGAAGGAGAAATGCGTTGGTTAGAGCTTTCTGAAAAAATGGAAGGGTAATTTATTGAATTCCTCAGATGACACCTCTTAATTTGATTTAGGTTAAAAAATGTACTTCAGGATAAAGGCATATTTCAAGTTTCTTTTTAAGTCGACCAATCAACATGGGGTACACTCGCCTTTTGTATACAATCTAGTTACCAAATGTTTTTATAATACAAAAAAAAGAAAAACAGATGTATCGATACGATCAATTATTAAGGAGTCTACAAAAAAACCAGAAATTAATTATCAAACCGCAAAATTACTAAATCGCTTACTTCAATATTTAGATATTAAATCGACACTTATTCTAGCAAAACCCGCTGAGGTGATTTCTAAAATTGTAACTCTAAACAACCTTGCTATTGAGACAAGCATATCAGAAAAAAACACATATGATCTGATTTATGTAGATATAACTGATATTCATAATACCAAAACTTTAGAAACTTTATTATCTAGTATGCATAATAATAGTGTTCTTATTTTTAATGCTACTCATCAAAAACAAGAGAATGCTTTTTCCTGGAAAAAAGTAAAAGAACATTCTAAAGTTACAGTAACAATTGATATTTTTTATTTAGGATTTGTTTTTATTCGACAAGAACAAGTGAAAGAAGATTTTATAATTAGAGTATCGTAGCAGATTAATTTAGTCCTTTACAAAAAAGCCTAGAGATCTTTATAAATAACCTCTAAGCTTCGCGCAATAAATAATAGTACGTAGTCTTTATATCATATATACTCGTTCTAAATTATTTTATTTAAACATTCTCACAAACAAACCTTTACGCTTGTGGTATTGTAAATCTTTCATATCTAAAGGCTTCTTTTCTTCAGTAAAACAGATACTCTCTATATACTCATCATAAGTCATTCCTTTTTCTTCTAAGAAACCTATTAAGTACTTTTCTGCAACTTCTACCCCTCTTGCTTCTTCAATCGATAAAATCTTTCTGTATAATTCGCTTACTAAATCTATCGTCTTTTTTGGAGGAGCTTTTCTTCTTGCAAAATAAGACGATGCCTCACCTGTATCATCTAACTTAACTTCAAAATCAGTGATTACCCAATAGAACCTTCCGTCTTTTGCTAAATTTTTTACAACAGCATGCATGTTCTTTTTTTCCCCTAATCTTTCCCATAACCATTTAAAAACTACTTTAGGCATATCCGGATGCCTAATTACATTATGAGGTTGACCGATCAGCTCATGCTCTTCATAACCAGATATCTCCATAAAATAATCATTCGCATACTCTATAATCCCTTTAGGATCTGTTTTACTCATAATTGTTTTCTTTGGGTCTAAAGGAATCTCTACATTAATAGGAGCGGGACGTTTTAGTATTTTCATTTTACGTATTGTTAGTTAGTAATTTAGTGCAAAATTAAACGTAACAGGGGCTCTAAAAAATGACAAAAATCATAGTATTATTGGGAGTATCTATAAACATTTAAATGATTATGTGTTTACAGTAAATCCTACTATAGTTTATGATACCAAAGGTTCTAAAAAAACATTTTTTCATTAGAGTGTAACAACTTTTTGCCTACTGCGTCATATAGTCTAAACAATGTATCTTAACAATCTGTAAAGAATATAGTACCATATGGAAAATGTGATAGAGATTAGAGGGATTATCAGAAATTTTCAACTAGGTCAGGAAACGGTTTATGTACTTAAAGGGATTGATCTTGATATTATTCGTGGAGAATATCTAGCAATAATGGGACCTTCGGGGTCAGGAAAATCTACGCTGATGAATCTTCTAGGCTGTCTTGATACTCCTACAGGAGGAACATACACTCTAAACGGGAACGATGTTAGCAAGATGACAGATAATGAACTGGCAGATATACGTAATCGCGAAATTGGTTTTGTTTTTCAAACTTTCAATTTATTACCCAGAACTACTGCATTAGATAACGTTGCATTACCAATGGTATATGCAGGTATTTCTAAAAAAGATAGAACTACTAGAGCCGAAGAAGTGCTTACAGATGTTGGACTCTCTGACAGAATGGATCATAAACCAAATCAATTATCTGGGGGACAGCGACAGCGTGTAGCCGTAGGGCGTGCATTAGTAAACAAACCTTCAATCATATTAGCAGATGAACCTACAGGAAATTTAGATTCTAAAACTTCATTAGAAATCATGCAGCTTTTTGACGAAATTCATGCTGCTGGTAATACTGTAATCCTAGTTACTCATGAAGAAGAAGTCGCAGAACATGCACATAGAGTTATTCGTCTACGTGATGGTATGATCGAAAGTGATGTACGAAATAGATAACATTTATAATCACACTCTATCATTGATTATAAATACTACCCACTAATAATCATCTAGTAGATAAAAAATAGGGTTCTGGGAACGTTTTTACTTCTAGACCGTTAACTAAACTAAATACTACATTAGTCACTAATGCAGCTGCTAGAAAAGAACCTACTACTAATTGTGGTGGTGTGATTTTTGTAGCGTTTACTTTATATGATTCATAAAAATCATAAAACCATGTTAGATCCATACTTTTCTCATACTTAAAATAATCAAGCATATTCTGAATCAAAACTAACTCAAAACTACCTTCATTACGAGCAACATCATATATTTGTTCACTATCTGGTGTAACGACATATACTGCTCCTGCCCAACCAAAATTTAATGGATGGATTACCGGTATTCCTTTTTCTTTACACTCTTGGTCAAAAGCAAAGGGTGTATCTGCTGTATCAAAATCAATAGCATTAACCGCAATATCACATCCTTGTAAATATTCCGGAATAGTATCTGGTTCTAAAAATAAATGATGATATTCTATTTTTGCATTAGGATTAATAGCCAAAAGTCGTTGTGTTATTGCCTCTACTTTAGATACATTAATGTCTTTTTCTTGGTAATTCTGGCGATTTAAATTTGATAGCTCCACCTCATCTCCATCTATAAACACAAAATTCTCAAATCCTAACCTTAATAAATTCTCCGCCAAAACACTTCCAAGGCCAACCCCTCCAAAAAGAATCTTTACATCCTTAATTTTATCTTGTTGCTCTGGTGTAATATATAGTACATTTTTATGATATCGCTCACTATCGTGCATTTCAGGAATACTTTTCTTCTTTTCTTCAGGCATTAATTTTTCTAACATTAGTACACTTTATTTTATTATTTTTTTTGCTAAAAACAGTTAAAGTACTTTTCTTAATTACATCAAAACATTTTTTAACACACTTTGTTCTATAGGATTATTTTTGAGCCATTTATCAATATTCTCTCCCGTAAAAATTACAGGATATGTTGGACTACCTAAACACTCTTTAACTTTTCCTACAATCTCCATATGAATCCCTAAATCCTGAAATATTTGATGAATCAAGACATCTGATTCTGCGATCATTAAACTATTAGGTTTATGGTTAATTACTCGTAGAGAGTGTATTAATAAGAGACGCACCATCTGCATCGAAGTAAGAGTTGAATTCTGAGCCCGTAATACTATAGAATCTATTGCTAATCTCCCTAAATGCCATACTTCATCTACTTTTAGGTTCTTTTGGCTAATTATTCTTTCGATATCAATATTAAACTCGTATTCTATAGGAAAAGTCTTTTTATTAGACCTTTTTGTTGCTTTTATAGTTCCTAAAAATTTTTGTTTTGAGCTTCTAAACCCAAAATATACAGAGTCATCAAAATGGTTATAATCACTTTGCTTCATTTCCTCTAACTCTTTAGTATTCGGTAGCCAATCATATTTTTTTAAATAGTGATATGAGTACATTTCAAAAACAAATTCAGAAAATTCAGAAAGATTTGTTTTCCCTACTTGATATAAATTTATCGTATCAAAATTCTCTATCAAACAATCATCTTTAGGTTGGTTTATTATTCCCATTAATTACATTCATTATAATACTAATACAATATTAAGTTCTGATAAAAATTTATATAAAACCTAAACTCCTATGCCTTGATAAAAATATACTACTGTACTGTTTAAAAAAGAGGTATTTTATATTTGTCGCATTTCTATTGATAAGTGCTTAGTGCTAATTTTATAAGTGCTAAAATTGAAGGAGACACAAAATACAGAACGTTAAAACAGGTTTATAAACAAATACACATATACTTAATTGAATAGAAGGTTTTAATTTGTATTTTGGATTTATTTTTAATCAAATTTTATGAAACCTTTATACATCTTACTTCTTATTAAAGCTTATTTTGGGGTTCTTCTTCTTATTTCGTATTTCACAGGAAAAAATTCAGGAAATGATGCTTTTTTTAAAGCTAATCGACAATCACCATGGTATATTGTTGCTTTTGGGATGATTGGAGCCTCATTAAGTGGTGTTACTTTTATTTCAGTTCCAGGCTGGGTAGAAGCTTCACAATTTAGCTATATGCAGGTAGTATTAGGATATATATTAGGATATATTGTTATAGGTTTAGTATTACTACCTCTCTATTATAGGCTTAATCTTACTTCTATTTATACATATCTAGAAGAGCGTTTTGGTACGTATTCTTATAAAACTGGAGCCTCTTTTTTTATACTATCACGAGTAGTTGGAGCAAGTTTTAGGCTATTTTTAGTTGCCAATGTTTTACAATCTATATTATTTGATGCATTACATATCCCTTTTTGGGTTACTGTTATCATAACTATTTTACTAATCTGGCTATACACCTTTAAATCTGGAATCAAAACCATTGTTTGGACAGATACATTACAGACCTTATTTATGCTAATTGCGCTGGGAGTAGCGATATATTATATTTCTGATGATTTAGGAATTCAGGGGTCAAATTTGCTTACATATATTATAGATAGTGATCTTTCTAAAACATTTTTCTTTGATGATTTTAAAAGTGCAAATTATTTTTGGAAACAATTTTTATCAGGAGCTTTTATCGCTATTGTTATGACAGGATTAGATCAGGATATGATGCAAAAAAATCTTACCTGTAGAAGCCTTAAAGATGCACAAAAAAACATGTTTTGGTTTACCATTGTACTAACTGTGGTAAATTTTATATTTTTAGGACTTGGATTATTACTAACACAATATGCATCACAGTATGGTATTGATGCTCATAAAGATCAACTTTTCTCTACAATTGCTACTCAGAATGGTGTAGGAATTGCAATCTTTTTTGTTCTTGGTCTTATAGCAGCAGCTTATAGTAGTGCTGATAGTGCATTAACTTCATTAACGACATCGTTTAGTATAGATATTCTGGGTATTGAGAAGAATTATGATGTAGCTGATCAGGTTAAAATCAGAAAAAAAATTCATATCCTATTCTCTTTTATCTTAGTAACAGTAATAATTGCGTTTAAGTATATTATAAAAGATGAAAGTGTAATTGCTAAGCTTTTTGTATTTGCTGGATATACCTATGGTCCTTTATTAGGGTTATATGCTTTTGGGCTGTTTACTAAATTTAAAGTCAAAGATCATTTAGTTCCAATTATTGGAATCTTATCTCCTATTTTATCATATATCATTAGCATTAATAGTGAGATCTGGTTCGGCTTTAAGTTTGGTTTTTTTATTCTAATTCTTAATGGAATTTTAACTTTTTTAGGATTAATACTGATTCGTAGAAAGTAATACCAAGGTACACGCTATTTCTACCGCTATCCCTGCTTGTTTTAATTTCTCATAGAATTCAGGGTTTTCTGTACCTGGATTAAAAATTACTCTTCTAGGTTTTAACTGTAATATCTGATCATAATATTCTTGTTGTCTAAAAGGGTTTAGATATAAAGTAACTGTATCAATATTTTTTACACTTCCTATACTAGTTTGTATAGTTACACCTGTAACTTCTCCTTTTTTTAAACCAATAGCTACGACCTGATGATTATAGCTTATCAATCTACGAATAGCGATATTCGAATACCTATCTGTTTTTAAAGAAGCTCCCAGTACTAATGTTTTGATGCTCATGAGTGTTTTTTAATAATTATAATATAATTTTTGTTAATCGATTTAGGTTATTTATAGTGATCGTAAGAAGTATCTCCATATAAATTATTTAGTATTCATCCAATGTGTCTTATCAATAGAAAAAATATTAAAAGATTCTATTTTATTTTCGAAAATCATTCCGTTTTTTAGCGCACCTTTTTCAGAACCTATGTTATCTATATGAACCATTGAAATTAATGAGTTTTCAAAATTATTTTCAAATGCAAAATTCTTACATCTAATTGCCGATTCTGATGCAAATCCTTGGTTCCAAAATTCTAGAAGTATAGAGTACCCTATTTCTAACCTCTTATAATTTTTAACAGTCTGAACCAAAAGACCACACTGACCTACAAGTTTATTTGTTTTTTTATCAATTAATACATTTATTCCGCCCAGATTATTTTCGTATCTATAAAACACCTTATCAAACCATATTTTACATAATTCTTTATCAGATAAATTGGGTCTAGGTCTAAAAATTCAGCGATATTATTTACACTAAATAAATTTATCCAAGATTCAAAATCTTCATCTTTGAGCAATCTAAATTTTAATTTTTCTGTTTCCTCTCCTATTAGTAAATATTTCATTTAGTTCCTAATCAATAATAAAAATAATTAAAGTAAAACATAAATGTTAAAAATAAAACGAAAAATGTTAAAAATAGAAGAAAATTGTAATACCTATTACAGCATAACGTCTTATATACAAAGAGTAATTTTTTCATAATAAAGTAGTTGAATAGTATAATAATCGAATTTCATTCGTAATTGATAGTTAGTGTTAATAACTCGATTATTAGACAAAAAAACCGCCTCTCTGTTTAAAGGGGGCGGTTTTTAATTATTTAATATTATGTTAAAGTTAAAAAAAAGGTGTAACAGAGTTTAAGCTCTCCCGTCTTACCATTATACAATACTGTTAATCAACATGCAAAATTTATCAAAAAACTATGTATTTGTATTATGTTATACAAAGTACAATGCATAACAAACATCAATCAAATAACTGTTCAGATGAAAACAATCAATCAAAAAATCACTTTTCTCTTTTTTTTCTTTTGCTGTCTATTTATGATTGCACAACCGAGTAATAATAATATAGTAGGCTCTATACAAGGAAAAGTTATTGACAAAAATTTAAACCAGCCTATACCTTATGCCACTGTTGCTATCTATGATGGAAGTAATAAAGTGATTAGTGGAGGTATTAGTACAGAAGATGGAATTTTTTTAATCTCCGATATTCCTAGTGGAACTTATACTTTAAAAATACAATTCATAGGATACAAAACGTACTCACAACCTATAAAAATTTCTAAAAAGAATAAAAATATCAATGTCGGAACTATTCCATTAGAAGAAACTGCCGAAGCTTTAGATGATGTAACTGTAGTTGCAGAACGAACTACTATCGAACAAAAAATTGACCGTAAAGTTATTAATGTAGGAAAAGATCTAACAACAACAGGGGGCTCTGCTGCCGAAATTATGAATAATATTCCATCTGTTAATGTAGATCAAGATGGTAATATTGCCCTAAGAGGGAATCAAAATGTACGTATCCTTATTGATGGTAAACCAACGAATATAGATGCAACACAATTATTGAAGCAAATCCCTTCAACCTCTATCAAAAAAATAGAATTAATTACTAATCCATCTGCAAAATATAACCCAGAAGGGATGAGTGGTATTATTAATATCATATTACATAAAAACAGTAATATCGGATTTAATGGAGCTGTTAATCTAGGGCTTAATTTTGATAAAAATGCACGTTTTAATAGTTCTGTGGATTTAAACTACAAAACAGGGAAAGTTAATTTTTATGGTAATTATGGAAACAATATTAATAAAAGATTAAATCAAGGGTATGTACTGAGAGAAGATGAAAATTATCAAACAGATTTTAAATTTTTAGATAATAATAAATCCCATCTGTTTAAAATAGGTTTAGATTATTTTATCAATGATCATAATACAGTTTCTGTATATACGAATCAAAACTTATTTGACGGTTTAACTACTGGTAGTACTGATATTACTTTTTTTAATAAAGATCAAAATGATGTAACACAAAATCTAATAAGCGATAATGACAATTTAGGCTCTACCTATAATTTTGACTATAAGCATGATTTTAAAAAAGAAGGACATAATATAGAGTTAGAAGTTGATTATAATATTTTTGATGGTGATAATGATGATAAATTTAGTTTTCTTGGAGGTAATGGTTCACTGACCAACTATAATGATCTTATTAATAATAAAAGAAAAAATACGACCATCAATTTAGATTATATAAACCCATTATCAGAAAAAACTAAATTAGAATTAGGATATGAAGCTAGAGTAAGAAGAACTGATAATATATATACATCAACACTTTTTCCAAATTCTAAATACAATTACGATAGAAATATACATTCTTTTTATGCAACTTATGGTCAAAATTTTGAAAAATGGTCCTACCAATTAGGAGCACGAGCAGAAAATTATGAAGTAGAAGCTATTTTTAATGGAAAGAAAATATTTGAAGATGATATTTTTACAATATATCCATCAGGATATCTTAACTATACCCCTGGAGAAAAAAACAGTTATCAATTAAGTTACAGTCGTAGAATTGATCGACCAGGATTAAATCAGGTAAATCCTATACGAGAGTGGAGTACTCCTAGAATTACATCTATGGGAAATCCATCGCTAGCTCCACAATTCACCAATTCTATTGAAGCAAATTATACTCGAAAATTAGGAAAAGGATCTATTACAGGAGGTGTATTTTATCGATTGATTAATGATGAAATTAATCAAGCTCTTATAGAAAATCCAAATGTTGAAGAAGGGCAGATATTAACTTTTCAAAATTTTGATGATAATTCTGCCTACGGTATGGAGATATCCAGTAATTACAAAGCGACAAGTTGGTGGAGTTTTAATGCCAGTTTTGATCTTTATGGGCAAACCCAGAAAGGAGTTGTTAATTCTATCAATAAAGAAGTAGATGCTATTCTTTACAGTTTTAGAATCAATAATAACTTAAAAGCAACTAAAAATTTAACTTTTCAGATATTTGGGTTTTATCGAGGAGAACAAGAAGGAGTACAATTCAAAACAAAACCATTTTATTTTGTAAATACTGGTGCAAGATATAATTTTATGAAAGGTAAAGGGACTGCTAGTATTAACTTTAATGATATTTTTAATACAATGCGATTTAGGTTTTCTAGTGATAGCCCATATCCTCAGAGTGGAAAATTTCAGGGAGAAACACAAACTGTTTTCTTAGGATTATCATATCGATTCGGAGATGGAAAAAACAAAAAAGTATCTAGAAAAAGAAGAGATGACAACGAAAAATCTGGAGGAGGAATCTTATAATTCTCAATTACAGTAACACCTCAACTAATAGATCTATTACTTATTATTTCTATTTTATTCTCTTATAAAAAGAACATAAAGTTAAAAAAATGTAAAAAAATGAAATTTATGTAACACATTAAATTTTACCTCGTTTATATAAGAGAATCATGGTTATGATTTATTTGAATTAGCCTTTAAAAAATTAATAACCGAGTTGTTAAACCAGAAAAACGCGAAGCAAGGAATCTTCGCGTTTTTTTATTTAAATATATTTTTATTCTTATATAGCCATATACAATTGAGTTACCATTTAATGATAGCACTACCCCAAGTAAATCCACTACCAAAAGCGGCTAATACTACTACATCTCCTTCTTTTATTTTACCTTGCTCCCATGCCTCACTAAGTGCAATAGGAATAGAAGCAGCTGTAGTATTACCATATTTTTGAATATTATTAAAAACTTGATCGTCTGATAATTTAAACTGTCTCTGTACGAACTGAGATATTCTAAGATTTGCTTGATGTGGTATTAACATATTTATATCTACAGCTGATAAATTATTCGCTTGTAGCCCTTCGTTAATTACTTCAGAAAAACGTACTACTGCATTCTTAAAGACAAATTGACCGTTCATATATGGATAGTAAGGGATGTTTTCCGTAGGGTTTTCTGCAATAATCTCAGGAACCCAGTGACTTGTATTTGGTCCTTCTAGAGATAATTCTTTTGCATGTGCTCCTTCACTATGTAAATGAGTAGATAGAATACCTCTTCCCTCTTCTTCACTTCTTGTTACTACTGCAGCTCCTGCTCCATCTCCAAAGATTACCGAAACTCCTCTACCACGAGTCGTCATATCTAATCCTCCACTATGATTTTCACTTCCTATAACCAGTACATTTTTATACATCCCAGTTTTTATAAACTGATCTGCAACTGATATAGCATATACAAAACCACTACACTGGTTACGAATATCTAATGCAGGAATAGTTCTCATACCCATCATCTCCTGAACTTGTACTCCTCCTCCAGGAAAATACATATCAGGACTAAGTGTCGCAAAAACAATCAAATCTATATCATCTGTAGTCAATTCTGCTCTCTCTAAAGCTATTTTGGCCGCTTTTACTCCCATTACAGAAGTTGAATTACCATCTCCCTTCTTGATGTGCCTTCTTTCTTTTATCCCCGTCCGTTCCTGAATCCACTCATCATTGGTATCCATCATCTTAGAAAGATCATTATTGGTTACAATATTTTCTGGAACATAATGTCCTAAACCTGATATTTTTGAAGTATACATATAGTAATTCTCTTTTTTTCTGTTCTTAATTAAAAACTAAAGTTCAATATATGTATTCTTACGATCTTGATAAAAAAAACTTCAACTATATTCTATGCACGCATAACAACTAATAAAATATGGCTACCTTTTTGTCCAAAAACTCTAAAAAAAAGATGCATGAATTCTCGTGCATCTTTCTTATAATTTTAATTAAGCTTAATTAACTTTAAAACAATAAAATATATCATGTAAAATTAGTTAAGTAATAGTAGTTATATATATTTTTCAAAATTTCTAACTTCAATTTTTGCTTTAAGATCATTCAATAAATTGTATAATCCGAAAAATGTACGATTAATATACAAGAAATGCTTACTACCTCTATTACCATTCATTTTTCTTAATTCTGTATCCTTAGAATACTTCTCACTTAATTCTGTAATTTTACTCCAAAACTCCTTATCTGCAAAATCAAATACTGCTGCATTTAAGGGTTTTGTAAATAAGCTAAGCATCTCATGAAACAGTTTTGAAAAAAACTCTCTTTCTTCTGGAGAATCATCTTCTCTAAGTATTTCTAGCTGAACCATTTTTTGATCAAAAAAAACAGGGTCATCAATATTTTTTTGATTTGCTAACTCAAAATAAGGAGTATAAAACTCTGTAGGTATTTTTTTAACACATCCAAAATCTATTGCTATTAAATTAGTATTGTTATCAACTAAAAAATTCCCAGGATGTGGGTCTGCATGAACAGCTCTGAGAATATGCATCTGATACATATAGAAGTCCCAAAGTGCTTGCCCTATTTTATTTGCTTCTGTCTGATCTTTATTTTTTTTGGTGAACTCACTCAGATGTAATCCATCCATCCAATCCATAGTAATAATACGTTCACTGGATAAAGTCTCATAATATTTAGGAAACCTTAGATTAGGAATTTTGCTACAAGATTCTGTAATTTCCTTACTCTGCTTAACCTCTAATATATAATCTGTCTCCTCTAGCAGTTTTCCTTCTAATTCTTTAAAATACTTTTCAGAATCTTTTCCTTTTAGATTAAACATTCTGATGGCGATAGGTTTTACCATCGCCAAGTCAGAACCTATACTATTTGCAACTCCTGGGTATTGAATTTTCACAGCAAGTTTTTTCCCATCTTTATTAGCCTTGTGTACCTGACCGATACTAGCAGCATTTACAGATTGAGTTGCAAATGAATCATATAAATCTTCTGGATATTTTCCATGATATTTTTTAAACGTCTTTCGTACTAATGGTGCTGATAGAGGTGGAACACTAAATTGTGATAATGAGAATTTATCGACATATGCACTTGGTAAAATATTCTTTTCCATAGATAGCATCTGTGCTACTTTAAGAGCACTCCCCTTTAAGTTTTTAAGCCCATCATAGATATCTGCAGCATTGTCTTCATTTAATTCATCTTTAGTAAGATCCGAATTAATTGCTTTTTTACTATAATATTTAAGATAGTTTCCTCCAACTTTTACACCTGTTTTTACAAGTTCTGCTGTACGACTTAACTTTGTTGTTGGTATTTTATCAATTGTCTTCATTTATCCCTCAGATTTTATTTTGTATTTATAGTGTAGTAATAGTCGATAATTAATCAACTAATTAATTCCAATTCATTTTTTCTTTCCACAAAAACTTCCCAAAATCTAATACATTAGTCAACGGAGTATTATCAAATAAATCAAATATTGTATTCACCGATTTCTCTATAGCTATATCTGTTTTCTCGAAAGCAATAGACTCATCCTCTTGCCAAAATTTTAATAAAAATAAAAACTGCAACCAAGCTCCTTCTGAATATACTGTTTCTGAGTTTTTAATAATTTTAAATTGCTTTTCATCATTTCCTTCTTTTATCAATTCACTAGCAAATTTTTTAACATGTCTTCGTAGCCCTTTTAATTGTTTTAAATTCTCAAAAGGAACATCATACCTTTTAAGAGCAAATAAGACATAACTACGATTCAATGTTAAAAGTTCAAAAAATGTAAAAAAGAAAGTCAACATTTTTTCTCTATTAGAAAAACTTAAATATTCATCATTCTTATACATAACATCTATTGTAGTCTCATAAAAAGCTGTCCAAATACCTTTATCTAAACTTTCCAAACTACTAAAAAATGAATAAAAATCTTTTTCCTCTATCTCCACATTTTTACAAAACTTATATACTGATTTTGGATAACCATCATTTTCCAAAACATAATCCATATACTTTGATATAATTAGCTTGCTATCTACAATTTGATCATTACTTAAAGAATCCATATCTAAGTGTTTAAATTTCATATGTAAATATACTAATTGTTTAACATTACATAAAAATAGATAAACAAAATATATGTTAAAGTTGTTTCAAAAAAAATGAAACAATCATCCAGAGTCAATTACAGACTACTAGCTATAAACAAGAGATAAAAAATGATTAAATGCCAGTTTGTCATATATGCAGTATTGGTATTTTTTTTGACTATAAGAATTTGCTAATGATGATAATTTAATTAAAATAAAATAAAAATGGCAACAGGAAGTATTAATGTATCTGTAGAGAATATTTTTCCATTAATTAAAAAATTCTTGTATTCTGATCATGAGATTTTTTTACGAGAGTTAATTTCTAATGCAACAGATGCAACTTTAAAATTAAAACACTTAACTAGTATTGGTGAAACTAATGTAGAATATGGTAATCCAATTATTGAAGTTAAAGTAGATAAAGATAAAAAGCAATTACATATTATTGATCAAGGTCTTGGTATGACTGCAGAAGAGGTTGAGAAATATATCAATCAAGTTGCTTTTTCTGGGGCAGAAGAATTTTTAGACAAGTATAAAGACAGTGCTAAAGACTCAGGAATTATTGGGCACTTTGGTCTTGGATTCTACTCTGCTTTTATGGTTGCAGATAAAGTAGAAATCATTACTAAATCCTATAAAGATGAGCCAGCAGCACATTGGACTTGTGATGGATCACCAACATATAGCCTAGAAGCACATGATAAAACTGAAAGAGGAACAGAAATTATTTTACACATCAATGAAGATGATGTAGAGTTTCTTGAAGAAAATAGAATCAAAGAATTACTGGTAAAATATAATAAATTTATGCCCGTATCTATCAAGTTTGGTACTAAGACTGAAACGTTACCAAAACCTGAAGATGCTAAGGAAGAAGATCCTGCTCCAACTCAAGAAGTAGACAATATTATTAATAATCCTAATCCAGCGTGGACAAAACAACCTGCTGATTTAAAAGATGAGGATTATAAAAGCTTCTATAGAGAGTTATATCCTATGCAGTTTGAAGCACCTCTTTTTAATATCCATCTTAATGTAGATTATCCTTTTAACCTAACAGGAATTTTATATTTCCCAAAATTAGGACAGGATATGAACATGCAAAAAGATAAAATCCAATTATACCAAAATCAAGTATTTGTTACTGATAACGTAGAAGGTATAGTCCCAGAATTTCTTACCATGCTTCGTGGAGTAATTGATTCTCCTGATATCCCTCTTAATGTATCTCGTTCGTACTTACAAGCAGATGGTAATGTTAAGAAAATCTCTAGTTATATCACTCGTAAGGTTGGAGATAAGCTAAATAGTATGTTCAAAAATGATAGAGAAGATTTTGAACAAAAATGGAACGATATAAAAATCGTTATCGAGTATGGAATGTTATCCGAAGAAAAGTTTTTTGAAAAAGCTGATAAATTTGCATTATACCCAACTGTAGATGGTAAATTCCTAACATTCGAAGAGTTACAAGAGAAAATTAAAGATACACAAACTGATAAAGATAATAAACTTGTTATTCTTTATGCTTCTAATAAAGATGAGCAACATTCATATATCTCTGCTGCCAGAGATAAAGGATATGAAGTTCTATTATTAGATTCTCCTATTGTTTCTCACTTAATCCAAAAGTTAGAGACTTCTAAAGAGAATGTCACTTTTGCTCGTGTGGATGGAGATCATATTAACAACCTTATTAAAAAAGATGAAGAAACGATCTCTAAGTTATCTGATGAAGAAAAAGAAGTACTAAAAACAGATTTAGAAAAAGTAATTCCTAAAGAGAAGTATACAGTGCAATTAGAAGCTATGGATAGCGATGCCTCTCCATTTATAATTACACAACCAGAGTTTATGCGTCGTATGAAAGAAATGCAACAAACCGGTGGTGGCGGTGGAATGTTTGGTATGGGTAATATGCCAGAAATGTATAACCTAATTGTTAATACAAATCATGATTTGGTAGGACAAATTAAAGAAGCTAAAACGGATAAGAAAAAAGAACGTTTAATCAAGCAATCATTAGACTTAGCTAGACTTTCTCAAAACCTATTAACAGGAGAGGAATTGACTGATTTTATCAAACGTAGTTATGATATGATTAAATAAAAATATCGTATCGTGTGAATGCTTCTAATAATGAGGTGATAATAACACAATAAATTAAAATAAGCCGCTTCGCTGTCAAAAGCTTGAAGCGGTTTTTTTTATTATAATCTTTTTTGTTTTATATCCCAAAACTTTTACATTCGTAATGATCCTCTATAACAATACGTATGAAACGATCTAATTATATTAGTATACTCCTACTCTTCCTTAACATATCTCTATTTGGTCAAAATTGTGTTTCGGGATATGTAACTATAGAAAAACCAAATCAATGGGATGACAAAGTATATCTTAGTAAAGTTATTTTTGAAGGAAATACGAATACCTATACAACATTACCAATTGCATCCTCTCCACTAAAAAAAGATGGTTTTTTTAAGTTTGATAAAAACCTGTTTACAGAAAAAAATCATATTTATAAAATACAACTCAATCCCTTAACTGCTGAAACAAAAAAAAGACTCTCTACTACTATAAAAAATTTCAGGCTATTTATTGTCTCTAAAAATGATACTATCTTTTTTAACAAAGAAGAAAAACTATTTGCAACATACACTACTGACAATAATGCAGATCGTGAGTGGCAAAAATTGAAAAATTTTGAAGCTAAATATGAAAACTTAACCTCTGATTTTGACACAAAAAAATACCTTTTAGAAACTAAAGGTTATGTAAAAGATTCATTACAAATTTTATTAGTAAAACTTATTGGTATCAAAAAACTTGATGATCAGAATCTATTAGATAAAGACATTAAAGCAAACCCAGAATATTACATAAGTCTTTTAAAAGAACTAAAATCTAGTGAGTTAGAATCATCAACATATGCATACTTAGAGAACAAATTAGCGATACTCAATCAACAAATCACTACTCAAAAGTATCACATCAGTTTATGGACTAACGGAGTAATGCTTATCATTATACTTTCATTAACTCTTATAAAATCACGAAAAAAAGTAGTTATCCCCAAGCCTATACCATTAAGTAAACAAGAAAAAGCTGTAAAAGATCTTATCGTATGTGGAAAAAGTAATAAAGAGATTGCTAATGAATTATTTATTAGTCTAAGTACTGTAAAAACACATATCACTAACATTTACAGCAAATTAAACATTAGTAATCGACAAGATTTATTATTAAAAAAATAAAATCATACCGGTACTAGTACCTTATTCAGCATCATCCCATAGTAGTTATCATCAATTTTCGATAGTTATTTGCTTCTAAAATAAAACTATAATGAAGCAAACATATTGTCTACTGTTTTTAATAGTATCATCGATAGGATATGGGCAACCATTATATCAATTATCAGGTACTGTTACAGATCAAAATAACGCTCTAATAAAAACGGGAGATGCGTATCTCTTTTTTTTAGAAAATAAAAACCCTGTTCAACATACTACCCTCTCTGAAGGAGCATTTAATTTTAACAACATTAAAGCAGGAGAATATAAGATATCTGTAATTAGTATGGGGTATCAAAAAAAAATAAAACGTTTAAAAATTGATAGCAATAAAACTATTCAAATCCTTCTTAAGGATAACACTATTACTTTAAATGAAATCACCCTAAAAACTAAAAAGAAAGCCATCAGTTTAAAGGATGGTAATCTCAAAATCAATTTAGAAAATTCTATTTTTAAATCACTCTCCTCTCCTATAGCAATATTATCACAACTTCCCGAAATACAAATTAGTTCAAATCAAGAATCAATATCAATTATAGGAAAAGGAAACCCATTAATTTATCTAGATAATCAAAGAATTAATTTTGATCAATTAAAATCAATAGCTATAGAGCATATAAAAAGTATTGAAATCATCGATAATCCATCTGCAAAATATGATGCAGATGGAAGAAGTTTACTTCTAATTACACAAAAACACAATCGTATTGATGGATCCTCTTTTACGATATCAGAGATAGCTTCTTTTAAAAGAAAATTTAGCAATTATATAGGATTTAATTCTAATTTTAAAAAAAACAGATTAGAACTAAAAGCTAACTTTAACTATAATCAATTAGGGTTTTGGGAAAGTGCTGCTTCTAAACTCATAATACCTTTTCAAAATATTACATCACAACAAAAAACAACTGTAACAGGCCCTAGGCTACAATTTATAGCCGGCAGTGGTATTTTTTATCAGTTAAACACTGATGAGTATATCTCTGTTCAAGTCAATCTAAGATCTCAGTCTGGTAATTTTCCTTTGCAAACGACTTCATTTTTTACTAAAGATACAAAGACAGACCTAATCTTAACCCAAAGCTTAGATGAAGAATCTAGAAATTTTATAAGTAGTAACATTAATTTCAATAAAAAATTTACTAAAACAAGCTCTATATTTTTTGGCACACAATATTCTTATTACGTTAGAAATCTAAAGAACGAAATTTCTAATACCATTAATCAAATAGAAATCAAATCATCCGAGGATCGTAATCAATCTTATAAAATAGGTGTTTTTGCTGCAAAAATAGATTTTGAAAAAAAAGTGAATGATCACATGAAGTTAGATATTGGAGGAAACCTATCTCATAGTGATGCCCTTGCTTTCTCTGATTTTAAATCAAAAAAAAACACTGATACGTCTATAATTTCTACTTATGATTATAATGAAGATCTATATGCATCTTATATTGAACTATCAGGAACTATTAATAAAATTAAGTATACTGCAGGAGTTAGATCAGAAACCAATATAGTTACAGGTAGTTTTAGAGACAGCTTAGATTTATTAATAGACAGAAAACAAACACAATTATTCCCTAAAACAACCATAAAAATTCCTATTGATAGCACTAAAACTATTACACTAAACTATACTACAACAATACAACGTCCTGGCTATCTAAACGCTAGCTCCATTAGCACATTTATCAACCCTTTTGTTGAATTCTCTAGAAATGTTAACTTAAAACCTACACTAACCCAAGAAGTCTCAAGTAGTTTTATTTTAAAAAAATCGGAAATAAACCTTAGCTACTTTTATTCCAAAAACCCTATCTTCTATAGTGTAAAATTTAATCCTTTAGTAAACAAAATTATCTCATCCCCAGAAAATTTTAGACAAGAGTCTGGATATCGTATCCGTTTACGGAATACAAATACATATCGGTTTTGGAATACCACCAATACTGCCACACTAACTTATAATAACATTAAGGATGTTACCGCAGTACATAAAAAAGTACATCCATATTTGTATTATCATTCAAATAACGAATTTAAAATCGCTTCAAAAACAACTTTTGGAATACAGTTTTGGGGATTAACGAGTCGTAATGAAGGGATTTTTAAACGAAATTCGCTTTTCATTTTAGGAACTTCCTTTTCTACAACATTTTTAAAGAAATTCAATATCACTGTACATGCTAATGATATATTTAAGAATATGAATTATAAGGATTCATATACAATTAACAATATCACTTCTGATAATTTTTTCTATGTCAACGCAAAAGAAATTTCGTTTTCGATAACATACTCTTTTAATACTTTAAAGAAATCTATTTTTAAAAATAAAAATGTAGACGATAATCTAAATAGATTATAACAATGCTCTATGATATATCTACACCCTCCCTTCTAAAATTATTCTTTTTAGAAAGAAGTGCTATTTTCTTGAATAACTATCCTTGGTATAGTACACGATCTCCAACCTGATAGTTTGTGAATTATTTAGTTATCCTTTCTCATAAAAAACGAACGTTACTATAGTAAGTACTAAAGCACCAATAATGGCATTCTTTAATACTATTTTCATAATGTAATATATTTGAGTTTCGGGTTATGGACAATCGTAAAACTCTTTTCTTAATTACTTATAAACACCTAATAATCAATATATGTATCTAAAACAACCTATTCTATATCTTAACAATTAATGAGTTCATAAAATGATAGTTTTTTTGTATCTTTAAGAGACTCTAATTTTTTTAAAATTCATTCTCATGACTCCGCTATTCAAAAAATTACAACTCCCTCCTACATTAGATGAAATATTAATCCTTAATGAACCTGAAGGATTTTGTAAAGAACTAGACTGCTTAGACGATGTAATTATTAAAGAATCTTTGATTCAACTATCAGAAGTTGATTTTGCATTAATTTTTGTTACTGAAAAAAAACAAATAGAAAATCGAATAGAAACAGTATACCCTAAACTTATAGGAGATGCAATACTATGGTTTGCATACCCTAATAAAGACATTTCAGAAATTAATAGAAATTATGGTTGGGGTGTTTTAGGCGATTATAATCTAAAACCGGTGAGACAAGTTTCTATTGATAAAAACTGGACAGCACTACGTTTTAGAAAAATAAGTTTTATGAAACCAACAACATCGAATAAACGTTTTTCGTTTAGTACATCTGATAAAAAAGAAACTATCAGAACTCAATCATAATATATTTTTCATAAGAATGCCCTTATAAAAACTTATAAAGGCATTCTATATTCAATCAAAAAAACAATATTATGTATTATGAGTTACCTCTCTGCAAAGAAGTTATATATTTTACTGCATAATATTACATGAGTCTTTATCATAATTATTACTCTTCAATAATAATATGGCTATACCACATAAAATCAAAGAAATAAGAGCATAGATAAGATAATTTTCATACCACAAAAAAACTATAGACACAAAAAAACCACCTATAACAATTATTAAAACTTTTCTGGTAAAAATCCCAAAAGTTAAAAACAATCCTCCTGTAAACTTTCCAAAAGGAATTAATGACACAAACACCTTAACAAAATCTATACCAAACGAGTCGTTATCACCAAAATAAATATTCATTCGTTCTATAAGTATTAAGTATTTATACACACTATAAACGCCTAATAATGATAAGAAGACACCTAATAAAACTCTAGTAACTCGGTATAAAACAGTTCTAATTCTCATGATGGATTTGTGTGAAATTTTATGTTACAAATCTAAAGTTCACCTCGATATTAATTCTTGTATAATTTTACTTACTACTTGTACAAAATCCAACATAACATACTAAAAATCAATGTAATTACATTATATAAACCAAAAATACTAGTATAAAATATTTACTCTTTTATTAATTTTATTTTTGTAACTTTAAGATGTTAAAGTATTATTTATGACTCGTTATACCTTACATGAAACCTTTGTAGTACATCAATATTGTATTGATGAATGGGAAGCGGAGCCTCACAATCATAATTATTTTGAAATCATTTTTATTAAAAAAGGACATGGATATCACACCATTAATGATGTTAGATTTCCTTATAAAGAAAATAATATTTTTTTGTTAGCTCCTGAGGATGTTCATCATTTTGAAATTGAAAGTCGTACGAACTTCACTTATTTTAAATTTACAGAACTTTTATTTTCGGGTAAAGTTAATTTGCCTGATAGAAAATATTGGTTACAACGTATAGAACAATTATTACATCAGCCTAATATCATCCCTGGTGATGTTATATCTCATGAAGAAGATCGAAGTATTGTTTGGGATATTCATAATGTTGTCTTAGAAGAGTTTAAAAATGAAAAAGTATACTATCAAGAGATCATTTCTAATGCTATAAGTACTATTTTAAGTATTATTGTTCGTAACATTGCCCAAAAACATAACTCTATTCCAAAAAACATCCCTGTTAATCACACAAAAATTGATTCGATCTTAAGTCATATCAGGCAGCATGTTTATGATAATGACCTTACTAAAATTATTTATCTGGCCAATAAGTTTAATATGTCTCAGAGTTCTATTAGTACATACTTTAAGAGAAAAACAGGAGAATCCATACATCAGTATGTTACAAAGTATAAGATAAAATTAGTTGAATATCGATTACTACATACTGAGTTTACCATTGCAGAGATTGCACATCAGTTAGGATACACAGATGAAAGTCATCTTACCAAAGCATTTAAGAAACACTTCTCTATGTCTCCTAAGCAATATCGTAAAGAACTTACTCCTAGTAATTAGAGTTATCCAAAAATATCATTCAGTATTTTTGCTAGCCGTATTCCTCCTTTTTGCAATTGAGAACGTACTATTGGAAAATAATCATACATATATTTATAACTTAATTTTTCTCCTACATTTGCCGAAACATAAACCTGCTTTGCTAGTTTTTGAGATTCATAAACCCAATCCAGTGTTGTACCATTCTGTATATCCTTAATCTGTTCCTTAGACAAGGTATTCATATTTACAGACAATTCAGTATAACTCATCCCATAGTAATCTAACATTTCACTATCCCAAACTCTATGTAAATTAGATCCTTCTCTAAACCAACGTACTTGAATATCATTCCCTCCTTTATCCTCTCCTCTACCTACATGAAGTGGCTGGTGAAGATCCCCTATAAAGTGTACCAACATTTTAATCGAAAAAGCAATAGTAGTTTTTGTGGAATTCTCATCCTGTAATGTCGCTATACATTTTTGCACCCCCTGTACTAAATCCCCATATTCACTAGGCTTTTCTTCTCCATATTTTTTATCAAATGAAAAATTAACATAATGCCAAGGACCGTAACTTTTATAGTATTCATCACTCTTTATTTCATCAGCAAAAGTCGAAACTAGAGCTAGACTTTGACCATCAAGAAGTTTTGCAATCTTTCGCTTTGCTTTCTTAGTCAAATAGTTTTCTGCAATCTGCCCTGTTACTCTATGCCCCGTCATCCCCCAATCATAATCCGAAGAAAATCCTGATAGCGATATAACCAATAATACAAGTAACCATTTATATTGAAGTTTCATTTATTTATATTTTGAGACAAAGATAAAAAAGGGTATGTTAGTGATTCGTTAAAAATAATTAATAAAACTATTAGCTGAATACATGTTTATTGGATTTAAATCAAAATATGTTGCGAGATTTACCGTTTTATCTGCTTATATTTTTTTGTTTTATGATACTATAAAAATTGGCTCGTTACCACTATTCATTTATCCATTTTAATTCAGAATAGACAAATGGTTACTTATTATATCAATAAATTCACATCATTATGAAGAGTACATTTTATTTATTTATGATTTTAATTACTACTTTGGGTATTGCCCAAGAAAAAGAATATAATTCTGCAGTGGTTAAAATTAATAAGTATATAGAGGGTACTTTGGTAACCCCTTATTCTGATGACCATGTTCCTCTAGTTATTTTTATAATGGATTCTGGAGCTATCAATAGAGATGGTAATGATCGAATGTCTAAAAATGATACTTTTAAGCAATTATCTTATGAACTTGCCAGATTAGGTATTGCCACATATCGCTATGACAAAAGACTTTTTAAAATGGATGGTCTAGGAATTAAAGAACACGAAATTTCTTTAGATGATTTTATTAAAGATGCGGTATCAGCAATAGACTACTTTAAAACAAAGGGAAAGTATCATAAAATTATCATTGCTGGTCATGGTCAAGGTTCTCTAATTGGTATGATCGCAGCAAGAGGAAGAGCAAATAGTTTTATTTCTATAGCCGGAAATGCATTATCAATAGATCAAGTAATTATAGAACAAATTGCAAAACAAGCGCCTGGTCTAGACAAAAGTGCTACCGTAGCATTTAAACAATTAAAAGAAAATGGTAGAGCTACAGGATATGACTCCGCATTAGAGTCTATTTTTAGATACGATTTGCAACCATTTATGAGATCTTGGATCAAATACAATCCATCCGAAGAGATTCTAAAATTAGAAATTCCTGTTATGATCCTCTATGGTGATAAAGACATTCAAGTAGATTTAGCACAAGCAGATAAATTTAAAGAAGTAATTCCACAAGCCGAATATCTATTTGTTCAAAATATGAATCACATCTTAAAAGAAATTAAAGGAGGCCGATTAGAAAATCATAAATCATATAATGAACCCTTTAGAAAAATAGCACCCGAAGTTTTAGCAGGTATCGCTAACTTTGTAAATCAATAATGCATAGAGAAATCGTATAACAAAAAAAATCAACTAATGCCACATCGTATTGTATTCTCTGATATTGACGGAACACTTTTAAATGCCGAAAGAGAACTTTCTGAACTTACTATTTCAGAAATTAAACGAATTAAAAACTTTGTTCCTGTGATTTTAATCTCTTCGAGAATGCCTAGTGCAATGATACATTTACAAAAAGAGTTAACTATAGAAAATCAACCTATAATATGTTATAACGGAGGATTAATCTTGGTAGATCAAAAACCAGTTCATTCTACTTTTATAGCTCCTGATGTTATAGAGCAACTTGTTGATTTTAATAAAAATCAACAAATTCATATCAGTCTATATCATAATGATGATTGGTTTGTTCCTGAAATGGATTTTTGGGCAAACCGAGAGGCAAATAATACTAAAGTAACCCCCGTTGTAAAATCAGCGAAACATATATTACAAGAATGGAGAGCTGATGATAAAGGAGCTCATAAAATAATGTGCATGGGAGAAGAAACATACATAGATAATGCATACGCTTTTTTAAAAAATAATTTTGGAGACATATTACATCTGTATCGCTCTAAACCAACTTACATTGAAGTTGCTCATAAAAGTATTTCTAAATTAACTGCAATAGAAACCCTACTTAATACATATTATAACATTCCTATTACTGATGTGGTTGCATTTGGAGACAATTATAACGATATTGATATGCTCCAAGCAGTTGGAACAGGTGTAGCTGTAGCAAATGCAAAACCTGAAACATTAGAAATAGCGGATGTTATAACACTTTCTGGTAAAGAAGATGGAGTCGCTACTTATATTCAAAAAAACATTATATACTAGTGCAAAAGAAAATTCTAATTATAGTAAAACTAATACTTGCGTGCAGCATATTTAGTTCGATTAACAGTTGTAAGAGTATTCCACCTACAACGATCACATATACATCCTCTCCCATACGTGCTTCTATTGATCTTGTTAATGTTATAAATGATAAAGTGAAAGTAGAATTACAAGTCAGTAATTTAAATTCAGATACTATAAGTTACTATTTACCAAAAATTGTTCCTGGAACCTACCAAAACAATAATTATGGTCAATATATTGATGATTTTAAAGCTTTTGATCTTCAGGGAAACCCTCTTTCTGTTCAAAAATATGGAGATAATCGTTGGGAAATAGCTACTGCAAATCAACTACATAAAATCACCTACTGGGTAAACGACACATTTGATTCTGAAGATAAGCACACTGTTTTTTCTCCTACAGGATCTAATATTTTAAAGGATAAAAATTTTGTTTTAAACTTATATGCATTTGTAGGTTATTTTAATTCTATGAAAGAAAACAAATACAATTTATTTATCAAACATCCTTCATTTCTAAAAGCATCAACCTCATTGGTAGAAGCTTTACCAAAAAACTCTACTACTTCAAAAAATGATATTGATTATTTTTCTTTTAAAAGATATGCTGATCTAGTAGATAGCCCTATCATGTATTCTAAACCCGACAGTGTTACTTTTACGGTTAATGATATAGAAATTCTATTCAGTGTATATTCCAACAATACAACTCCTAGGGCAGCTCGTTTAATGCCTCAGATAGAACGCATGATTAGAGCACAAAAAAACTTTTTAGGTGATATTAACTCTACTAAAAAATATAGCATTCTATTATATCTTTCTTCCTCTAAATCAGATGATGCAAAAGGCTTTGGTGCATTAGAGCATAATACTTCTACCGTAGTAGTTTTACCAGAATCACTATCTAACAAAAAATTAAATGAAGCACTTATTGATGTCGTTTCTCACGAGTTTTTTCATATTGTAACCCCTCTAACTATACATTCTAAAGAGATTCATAATTTTGATTACAATACTCCAAAAATGTCAAAGCATTTATGGTTATATGAAGGAACCACAGAGTATTTTTCGATATTATTCCAAATCACGCAAGGATTAATTACCCGAGAGGAGTTTTTTGAACGAATTATCGATAAGATAGAAGCTTCTTCCTCTTTTGATGATAGTATAGTTTTTACCACCATGAGCAAAAACATATTAACAGAACCTTATCTAAAAAACTATAGAAATGTCTATGAAAAAGGAGCTTTAATTTCTATGTGTATAGATATTATTATGCGAGAAAAAAGTAATGGAGCACATGGGATATTAAGTCTTATAAAAAACCTATCTATCCAATATGGAAGTGACACCCCTTTTGATGATCAAGAGTTATTTAAAGCCATAAAAGAAGCTTCATTTCCAGAAATTAGTGATTTTTTACAAAAACATGTTGCAAACAATACTCCTATTGATTATGAATATTACCTAAAGAAAGTAGGCTTATCATATGGTGTAAAAAAAGTACCTTCTTCTTGTTTTATTTTCGAGCAACAACCATTTGTAGCAGGTTCAGAAACTTCTAAGGAAGTTATATTCACCTCAGATATTCCTTTTAATAGTTTTCTGAATAGCTTTGGAATTCTAGAAGGAGATATTCTTATTAGTATTAATCAAAAAAAATATACGTTAAAAAACATTTATGATCTGTTTGGAGATTCTAATAAATGGAAATTAGGTGATAAGATTACATTTAAAATTAAACGTAATAATACTATCCTAACATTACAGTCTAATATGATTAAGCCCACTGTAGAAAAAATAATTTTACAACAGAACCCAAAAGCTTCCGAACATCAAATTGCACTATTAAAAAAGTGGATTAATGATTAGTATTATTTAGATTTTAAAAATCTCAGCTTCATTTTAAAATAAAACTTGCATCTTTGTGGTTCCAACCAAAAAAATTAAAAACTATACATGAGGTATTTTTCTATTCTATTACTCTTAACTGTTCTTTTAACGAATTGCAATACTCCCAAAAAAGGAAATGTAACCATTATTGGTAACATTAAAGGGTTAAAAAAAGGAACTGTATACTTACAGAGAATACAGGATACAATACTAGTAAACATTGATTCTGTCCATATCGACGGTAATTCTGAATTTATATTTACATCAGAAATCAAAGAGCCAGAAATCCACTATTTATATCTTGATAAAGATGATGGGGCTCAATATAATGACCGTATTGATTTCTTTGCTGAACCTGGCGAGATTACAATTACAACTTCTTTACTAGATTTTGAAAAAGACGTAAAAATAAATGGTGGTAAAAATCAAATGAAATTTCTGGAATATAAAAAAATCCTTAAGAGATTTAATGAAAGAAATCTTAGACTCATTAAAGAAGATTTTGAGGCTACTAAACAGAAAGATGATGAAAAATTGATGCAGATCGATAAAGAATATAAAAAATTAGTAAAACAAAAATACCTGTATACGATCAACTTTGCAGTACTTAATAAAAAATTAGAAGTAGCTCCTTACGTAACACTTAATGAAGTTTATGATGCTAATATCAAGTTTTTGGATACTATAGCTAGTTCATTAAGCCCTAAAGTAAAAAAATCATTATACGGTAAGCAGTTAATTAAATATATTGATGATCGTAGAACTAAAGAAGCTATTAGAATACAAAAAGCTGATTCTCTTAAGTAATAATAGATCTCTATACTTATAAAATAACAAAAGTCCTAAATACTATATTTAGGACTTTTTCTTTTAGAGCCGATGGAGGGACTCGAACCCACGACCTGCTGATTACAAATCAGCTGCTCTAGCCAGCTGAGCTACATCGGCAAAAGCGGTTGCAAAGATAATATCTACAACCGTTTTTACAAATTTTTTATAAAAAAAATTATAAAGCATTCACTTTTGCCACCAAAGCTTGCGCTGTTTGGTCTAAATCATTACGAAGAGATTTAAAATGCTTCGCTGCATTTTCTATCTTTCTATCATTAGCTCTAGCCATAAATCCATCAAATGATGTTATTGCTTCATCTATGATTGCTTCTCCTGATGTATTATCTTTATCTGGGTTTTCTAATTCCCATAGATAAACTGCTTCTATAATATCTCCTAAAACATAGTTGATGTCTTTTTTAAGATCTCTTTTATTTGCCATATCAAATTTATTTTCTGCAAAATTAGTGTTTTCAATCAAATATTAAGCGCGAACTTATTTGAACTTTTTCTTTTAGTCATAAATCTTTATGTTATATTCTATTATAATTCAGTATTAATAATAAAATATTCTATCATTCAGTATTTCTAATACAGACTATTCTCCTGTATAAATTACAAAATTACGAGGAGTCTCATATAACGTAATTTCAAGATCATAATCAGAAGTTATTTTAGCACGTAACCTATTCCATATGACCACAGCTATATTTTCTACAGTAGGATTTAAGTCTTTAAATTCTGGAACCTCTTCATTAAGATTCTTATGATCCATATACTCTTCTACTTCATTTTTAATATGATCTTTTAAAATTTTAAGATCCATTAAATACCCTGTTTCAGGATCAATCTCTCCTATAACCGCTACAATAAGTTCATAATTATGTCCATGATATTTAGGATTACTACATTTTCCAAAAACTTGAGTGTTTTTTTCATCAGTCCAATCTTTTCTATACAACCGATGCGCTGCATTAAAATGAGCTTTTCTACATGCTTTAATTCTCATAAGGTTATATGCGAGTAAAATTTTTCAAAAATGATTTTAAACCATGCTGTATATATCTCTGGATGTTTTGATATATCTTCTTTAACAGCTTCAATATGCATCCATTTCCAATCAGATACTTCTTCGGGATTGATCACTGGAGCTTCTTCATATGTTCCTATCAATACATGATCGTATTCATGCTCTGTAAGTCCATTATCAAAAGGAGCTTTATAAATAAATGAAATAACTTCTTTTAATGAGGTTACAAATCCCATTTCTTCTTGCAATCTACGCATTCCTGCTTCTACATTACCTTCTCCATCTCTTTGATGACTGCAGCATGTATTAGTCCATAGCTCTGGGGAATGATACTTATGACGAGCCCTTTGTTGAAGCATCAATTCATTATTATTATTAATAACAAATACTGAAAAAGCTCTGTGTAATACCGCTTTTTGATGTGCTTCTAATTTAGGCATAAGACCTATTTTCTCATCATTTTCATTAACTAAAATAACTTTTTCTTCTTCCATTCTATTGTATTGCTTTCAAAATTACAAAATCACAAGAGTATATCATAATCAAGAAAATTAAAATCAACTTTAGGTAAATCAATATGATTTTTTATATCAAATAATATTTCACTACTTAAATTACATTCAAAAATTATAAGCTAAACCATTATACTATTCAAAAAATCATATACTAGATCTCTTAATTTATAAATTTTGTTTAATGTTTAACTTTTTTTGTTAAACAAAAATAGTATTTTTACTTCAGCTAAGATGATAATAATAAGTTTTTATCAAAAGAACGGTAAGTAATGTTCCAAAAACAACATATTACAAAAGTTTAATCATAGAAAATTAAATTATAATAGTAAGAGCATCTATACTTAAACCGTAAGCGATATGATATTCTGATCAAAAACACAGTCTCTAATTAGCTCTAAAAATAATAGCATATAAAATACAAGTAAATTATGTTAAACACACTCTATAAGGAAGTAAGTCTTAATAGTTTTACAGAACAGGAAATAGGAGATGATCATATTCATACAGGAATTGAAACTCCCATGAAGGTTGATGCTTTTAAAATATCTGATGAAGATAAAAAGATCCGTATTGCCCAACTATTTGCTAAAATAATGGATGTAATGGGATTAGACCTTAATGATGATTCATTAAAAGGAACCCCTAATAGGGTTGCAAAAATGTATATCGATGAAATCTTTTCTGGATTAAACCCAAATAACAAGCCTAAAGTAGCTTTATTTGATAATAAATATCAATATCAACAAATGTTGGTAGAAAAGAATATCACCTTTTATTCTAACTGCGAACATCATTTTGTACCTATTATCGGAAAAGCACATATTGCATATATTTCTTCTGGTAAAGTAATTGGACTATCTAAATTGAATAGAATCGTTCAATATTTTGCAAAACGCCCACAAGTGCAAGAACGATTAACCAATCAAATTGCTATAGAGTTAAAACAAATCCTTACTACAGAAGATATAGCAGTAATCATCGATGCTAAACACTTATGTGTATCTTCTCGAGGTATAAAAGACGATACCTCTGCTACTGTAACTTCATATTATGGTGGAGCATTTAATGCTTCAGAAAAAATCGCAGAATTGCAAAATTATTTAAATAACTAATTCTTTACATAATATAGAGATGATTACTTCTTATAAATAAATTTTTATTGAATATAAAATCTAAAAAAAATATAAATGTTTAAGCTATTTAAAAAGAAATCTCAGAAAGAAAAACTTCAAAAACAATATGGAATATTGCTTAAGGAAGCCCACTCACTCTCTACTATTAACAGAAAACTAAGTGACCAAAAAATCTATGAAGCAGAAGAAATAATGAGAATACTAGAAAAACTAGAATAAAATACTGAAAAATGAAGACCAATAAAAAACCAGACCACATCGTTTTTAATTCTGAGACTTTAAAATATGACGCAGCGCTTAAACCATATGCAACTTCTCTTGGTGCTCCTGTAATTTCAACTACAGATACAACTGCTTGGAAAAACAGAAGTGTTAATACAATAAATCATAAGATTCAGACAAAATATTTAGAGCTAAAAGCTGAATATGAAAAAATGATAGAAGAATTCGAGTACAACAAGCTTGTTCTTAGCGCAAAAATCACTTTCGAACCCATTATTGGAGAAGTCTATCATTTATACAAAAGAGACACTAACGAGAATTTTCTATCTATTATAGCTCCTGATCAATGTTCATTTAATTCACTAGGTAGTTTTTATCTAAATGCAGATCAAACATGGAAAAAGGTATGAAAGACATAAAACAATTAAGTGAAAGAGAGTTAGACCGTATCATAGAAATGGCGTGGGAAGACCGCACTCCTTTTGAAGCAATTCTGTTTCAGTTTGGTTTACCTGAGAAAGAGGTTATTAAACTTATGAGAGGAAACCTAAAAGAATCTAGTTTTAAACGTTGGCGCAGAAGAGTAAATAGTGGTGTAAGTCAGAAACATTTAAAAAAACGAAACCCAGATATTAAACGATTTAAATGTTCTCGTCAAAGCGCAATTTCTGGAAATAAAATTAGTAAAAGATAAATGGAATTATTCGAAAATGAACTATCCATATTCCCTACTGATTATAAAGAGGTATTACAGCGTGTTAATACTAGTAAGCCTGTAAAATATTGTGCTACTCGTAATTATATAAACGGTGCAGTTACCTATCTCTCTCCTTATATATCTAGAGGTGTCATTTCTACAAAATATATACTTACAGAAATTCTGAACAAAGGATTTAACCCATCTAAGATCGAAAAATTTATCCAAGAACTCGCTTGGCGAGATTACTGGCAACAGCTATGGGTTGTAAAAAAAGATGCTATTAACTCTGATATTAAACATCAACAATCTAAAGTTGCCCATACTGCCATACCAAAATCTATTTTGGATGCAAATACAGGTATTGAAGCAATAGACAATGCTATTAAAACGTTTTACACTACTGGATACATCCATAATCACCTTAGGATGTATATCGCTTCTATCGTTTGTAATGTTGGACAGAGCTATTGGAAAGCCCCTGCTCAATGGATGTATTATCATTTATTGGATGCAGACTGGGCAAGCAATGCATTAAGCTGGCAATGGGTCGCTGGTACCAATAGCAATAAAAAATATTATGCTAATCAAGAAAACATCAACAAATATTGTTTTAGTAATCAAAAAAAAACTTTTTTAGATGTAAATTATGATGTTTTTAAAGATCTAGGAATTCCAAAAAAATTAATTCCAACTACAGCTTTACAACTAGAAACTCCTTTACCTCCAAGAAAAGGAATCTCAATAAACAAAACGCTTCCCACATATATCTATAATTTTTACAACCTAGATCCTATTTGGAAAAAAAATAGTATAGCTAATAGAGTACTTCTTTTAGAACCCTCTGTTTTTAAACAATATCCCATAGCTCAGAAATCAATCGATTTTATGATTGCTATCTCTAAAAACATAAGTAATATTCAGATCTACGTAGGAGAATTTAATGCACTTGTTTCTGAATATGAGTTAAAAACCATCTATTACAAAGAACATCCTCTAAACACACATTACAAAGGGTATGAAGAATCTCGAGATTGGATGTTTGATGTACAAGGATACTACCCATCATTCTTTGCTTTTTGGAAAAAATGTAAAAAACAATTACACTATTGAAAAAAAAAGAGATAAATATCGTTTGGCTAAAACGTGATTTACGCACACAAGATCACGAACCTCTTTTTAGAGCAGAGAAAGCTGGTATTCCTTATTATATCATTTATATATTTGAACCCTCAATCATCAATTATCCCGACACTAGCTATAGACACTTACAATTCATCTATCATTCTATCCTAGCGCTTAATGACTCACTAAAGTTTTATAATAGAACTGTAACTGTTTTCTATGAAGAAGCAATAACTGTTTTCAACTATTTAAACACTCATTTTAATATCAAACAATTATTTAGTTTTTGCGAAAGTGGAATACAAAAAACTTGGCAAAGAGATAAAGCAATTGCTATGCTTTGTAAGCAATATCATATCGGATGGCAAGAATCGCAGAGAGATGGTGTCATCAGAGGGATTAAAAATAGAGATTCTTGGAGCAAACAATGGCATATTACAATGCATAAACCTTTGATTTTAAATAACTTTTCAATTTCAAAAAACACACCTTTAGCACATCCCTTTTCGATTCCTAATAAAATTAAACACCGATTACAATATTATCCTAAACAATACCAACCTGCAGGAGAAAAAAACGCATGGCGTTATATAAAATCCTTTACAGCACAAAGAGGTTTTAAGTACCAAAAACACATCTCTAAACCCACAGAAAGTAGAATCGCCTGTAGTAGGTTATCGCCTTATTTAGCTTGGGGTAATATGAGTATAAAACAAGCTTTTCAGTATATCGGTACACACCCTAATGGTACAAAAAATAGTAACGCATTTTCTGCTATGCTTACTAGATTACATTGGCATTGTCATTTTATTCAAAAATTTGAAATGGAATGTACTTATGAAACACAATGCATAAACAAAGGCTACGAGCTATTAGAACATCAAAAAAATGACAACTTTATAAAAGCATGGAAAACAGGAAAAACAGGCTATCCGCTGGTAGATGCTTGTATGCGAGCTGTGAAGCAAACAGGATGGATCAATTTTAGAATGAGAGCAATGGTAGTCTCTTTTTTAACTCTTAATCTAGATCAGGATTGGAGAGAAGGTACGTATCATTTAGCACGTCAGTTTTTGGACTATGATCCAGGGATACATTATCCTCAGTTCCAAATGCAAGCAGGTACTACAGGGATTAATACCATACGGTTATACAATCCAATTAAAAATTCGCAAGAACATGATCCCGAAGGATTATTCATAAAAAAATGGATTCCTGAACTAAAAAATGTGTCAATAGTTCATATCCATGAACCTTGGAAAATGCCTCCAATGGAACAAATCTTTTGTAACGTTAGTATTGGTAAAGAGTATCCTTTTCCTATTGTTGATTTACAAAAAAGCTCTCAAGCTGCAAGAGATAAAATATGGGGGCATAAAAAACATCCTTCTGTACAACAGGAGAAAAAACGATTATTAGCAATACATGTAAATAGAAATACCTAAAATGAAATATACTAAAGAAGATATTAATAAATTAGATCGCATTACTAAACTAAAAATAATCAATTCTGTAACAGGGATAAAACCTGCAAATTTAATAGGTACTATCTCTAATACTAATCAAACAAATCTTGCCATATTCAGCTCTGTAGTCCATATAGGAAGCGACCCTGCATTACTCGGCTTTATTGTAAGACCAACAGGAGAAGTCCCTAGACATACCTATCAGAATATCCAAGAAAATGGTTACTACACTATTAATCATATTCACCCAGAGTTCATAAAAAATGCGCACTACACTTCTGCTAAATTCGAAAAAGAAATTTCAGAGTTTAATCGTTGCCATCTTAGTGAAGAATTTATTCCGGACTTTAAAGCTCCTTTTGTCAAGGAAAGTACATTTAAAATAGGGATGCGGTTTAAAGAGTCTATTGATATAAAACTAAATGGAACTATTATGGTTATAGGTCAAGTAGAACATTTAATAATCCCAGATGATACTATAAAAGGTGACGATATCGATTTAGAAAAAACAAATAGTGTAGGAATCTCTGGTCTAAACAGTTATTATTCCTTAACCAAAATAGGCAAATATCCATATGTAAGAGTAAAAGAAGTGCCAAAATTTTAATCCATGAAAAAGCAACACCTTTCTCAAAAAACCTGTCCAATATGCAAGCGTCCATTTGCATGGCGAAAAAAATGGGAAAAGAACTGGGAAGCTGTAAAATATTGTAGTGAACGCTGTCGTAAAAACAAATGAAAAAAATACAATTTATATTTCCTCATCAACTATTTGAAGTATCTCCACTTTTAAAATTAGATGCTCCAGTATACATAATAGAAGAATATCTATTTTTTAACCAATATCCTTTTCATAAACAAAAAATAGCGTTTCATAGAGCTACAATGAAATGTTATGAATCATTTTTAAAATCCTATGGCTTAGAAGTCTATTATATAGAAGCTACAGAGGAAATCTCTGATGTAAGAAAATTAATTCTTGAGGTGCATGAAAAAGGGGTTACACATATTAATTATATCGACACAACGGATAACTGGCTAGAAAAACGAATTCAAAAAAAGTGTCACCAACTAGCTATTACAACTACAATTTTTGATTCTCCTCTATTTCTTAATAAAAAGGAGGACCTTTTACCTTTTTTTAAAAGTGATAAAAAAAAATATCATCAAACTACATTCTATACTGATCAGAGAAAAAAGAGAGCTATTCTTTTAGAGACTAACGGAAAACCTGTAGGAGGAAAATGGACATATGATACCGAAAACAGAAAGAAATATCCAATAAAAAAGACACCTCCTCCTATTCAATTCCCTGATGTCGACAGTTATTATGAAGAGGCTAAAACTTATGTAACAAAACATTTTTCGGATCATATAGGCAATCTTACGGATCAATCATTATATCCCACAAATTTTAAAACTTCTAGGTCATGGTTGAAACAATTTTTCGAACAACGCTTCATGGAGTTTGGAACCTATGAAGACGCTATAGTTGCAGAAAATTCAATCCTCAACCATAGTGTTTTAACTCCTATGCTTAATGTAGGGCTATTAACTCCTAAAGAAATTATTAGCAGCTGTCTAAAATATGCTGAGCAATGTAATATCCCTATTAATTCTACTGAGGGTTTTATACGACAGATTATAGGTTGGCGAGAATTTATACGAGGTATGTATGAAACCAGAGGTAGTTATGAACGTACTTGTAATTTCTGGAAGTTTAAAAAGAAGATTCCTGCTTCATTTTATGATGGTACAACAGGTATTCCTCCTATCGATCAAACGATAAAAAAAATACTACAAACAGGATATTGCCATCATATAGAACGCTTAATGATATTAGGTAATTTTATGATGTTATGCGAGTTCGATCCAGATGAGGTATATCGATGGTTTATGGAGTTATTTATAGATGCTTATGACTGGGTAATGGTCCCCAATATATATGGCATGAGTCAATTCGCTGATGGTGGATTAATGGCTACTAAACCATATATAAGCGGAAGCAATTACTTACTAAAAATGAGTAATTATAAAAAAGGTGAATGGCAACATGTATGGGATGGATTATTTTGGAATTTCATGGATAAACACCGATCTTTTTTTACAAAAAATCCGAGACTAAGAATGCTTGTTTCTATGCTAGATAAAATGCCTCCAGAAAAGAAAAATAATCATTTTGAAAACGCAGAACGGTTTCTAAAAAAAATGACGTAGTAGATATATAAAAATAAACCCAAAAGATTAGTTTTTCTAATCTTTTGGGTCATAACAGATATTGTTATAGTTTATATAATACTACTATTTTATGATAATAAACTCACTTCGTCTATTTAGCTGATATTCTTCTTTTTTACAATTTGTTTCATCACCGCAATCATTAATTGGTTGCGTCTCTCCATATCCTTTTGCTGTCAATCGATCTGGTGATATTCCTTTATCAATCATATAATTTAGAGTTGCTTCTGCTCTTTTCTCTGATAAATATAAGTTATATGCATCTTCTCCATGACTATCTGTATGTGATCCAATTTCTATTTTCATCTGATCATATTGATTCATCACTTCAATCACTTTTGCTAGTTCTACAGCAGCATCAGAACGAATATAAGATTGGTTAAAATCAAAATAAATTGGTTTTAGTGATAGTACTTTTGCTAGATCATCTCCTACATCAGCAGATTTTATTTTCTTTTCTAACATAAGAGGTGTGTCTAATGTTTTACTTTCTGCCAATGTATTCACTAATTTTTCTAAAGTAACATAACCTTCTTTTTCTGCTCTCACAAAATAACCACTTTCACATTCTACCAATTGAGAATATGTAGCATTATCTCCTACTACAGTACTATTTATCAAAGCATTATTATTATCATATATAGATACTTTAGTCCCTGCTAATGGTTCTTTTGTATCTTTATCAGTAACCGCTCCTGCAATTATAATTTCACAAGGATTTCTAAGGTCTTCTAATTGAATAAAGCTATAGATATCATCGCTTCCTTTACCTCCACTACGATTAGATGAGAAATACCCTCTCTTAGACGTATTATTTATTATAAAAGCAAAATCATCTTTCGGGCTATTAACAGGTTTTCCTACATTAGTAACTAATTCTTCTTTTTTTGTTATTGGGTTAAGGTTAGTAACATATACGTCTAACCCTCCTAAACCTAGATGTCCATCTGATGAAAAATATAGATGATCATCTATACTTACAAAAGGAAATGTTTCTTTACCCTCGGTATTAATTCTATCTCCTAAATTTTTTGGTTCTTCAAAATTTCCATCAGCATCTATCCTAACTTCATACAGATCAGATGCCCCTTTACCTCCTGGCATGTCTGATGAAAAATATAATGTTTTCTCATCGTTACTTAGCATAGGATGTGCTACAGAATATTCATCACTATTAAATGGTAAGCTTTCTGGCGTAGTCCATTTTCCTTGATCATTTTTATAGGATCGATATATTTTTAATTTGTTAATCCCATTTTTATCACGCCCAAATTCTCGATTATTAAAGTTATTTCTTGTAAAATAAATGGTTTTACCATCTTTAGTAAAAACAGGAGTTGATTCATGAAATTTAGAGTTTATTTTTTTATCAAATCTTTTTATTTTTGAAAAACTATTATTGACAGAATCATATTCTGCTTCAAAAAGATTTAAAAAAGCTTCATCATTCCATTGATGAATTGTTTTTTTCAATATTAAGGTATCCCTAGAAGAGCTAAAAACAATATTTCCTTGATAATATGCTGTTCCAAAATCTATAAATGATGAATTAATAGATGCATTTGCTATTTCATAACGTCCTGACTGAAAATCAATTTGATTTAAATAATCTGGTTTCTTTAAAAATAATTTTGCTCGTAGGTCGTCTTTGCTAAGCTTTGCAAATTTTTGCATATAGACATCTGACTCTTTATAGTTTTCTGTAGCTTTTAATGTCTGAGCATATCTAAAGTAATACTCCGGCTCAACTTCTTCCGGAAAAGAATCCACTAATTCTTTATACCATTTTTGTGCTTCTTTAAATTGACTATTAAAATAATAGCTATCTCCTAAACTCATAAAAAGATCAGCACTTTTATAACCTTTTTTAGCTACTTTAAGATATGTTTTTTGAGCATCAATATATTGGTACTTATCATATTGCTCCTTTGCTTTTTTAAGTTTTCTTTCTTGAGAACAAAGTGTAGTAATTCCTAAAAAGAACAATGTAAAAACAAATAAGAATTTAAGTAAATATCCTTTCATATTATGAATATATTTTTAAGATTGATTAAAAGAAACGAGGCGTTAGCATTCTTTTATATTTTTTAAATAATTCGAATCGTAACATCACCTCATAACTTCCTGCATTAAATTGTGTATTTCCTAATGCTGTGGTTTCTCTATCGTAAGCAAAACCAATCATCATAGCATCTGATACCTGAAACCCTATCATTGCATTAACTGCAGCACTCCAGCGATACCCTACTCCCAGTGTCAAACGATCATAGAGTAAAAAATTAGCCGAAAGATCTACTTGCAAAGGTGCTCCAAACACTAGTTTACTTAAAACAGCTGGCTTAAACTTTACCTCATCACTGATATCAAAAACATGACCTGCTATGAAGTAATAGTTGACCCTCTCTTCTGCTAAAAAACTTACTGCTGCATCATTATCTACTGCACTTTCATCAAAATGGTCTGTTTCTAATAGATTAGGAGCACTTAATCCTAAATAAAAACGGTTTGTATGGTAATATACTCCTATTCCCACATTAGGGCTGAATTTATTATCTATATCGTTTCCGAATAAAGCATCTCCATTATCAAATTGAGATAGTTTTTGGAAATCAATATTTAACAAATGTCCTCCTGCTTTTAGTCCCAAACTTAATTTCCCTTGTTCTGAAGTAGGGATCGTATATGAGAAATCAATATCAAAATAAGTTTCATCTGTAGGACCTATCTCATCATTTACAATAGATAGCCCCAATCCTAAACGTTCACTATCTCCAATTGGAGTATTAATGGTTAAGGTCTGAGTACGTGGAGCACCTTCTAATCCCACCCATTGACTACGGTGGAGTCCCATAATACTCATTACTCCACGACTGCCCGCATATGCTGGATTAACACTTACTGTATTATACATGTATTGAGTATACTGTGCATCTTGTTGAGCATTGATAGCTGTCGTAATAAAAACCACCAACATAAATGTTCTAAATAGTTTATTCATAAGTATTTTATTCGATTTAGGATATAACAAATATATAATATTATAAAAACATCTATCTATTTATATATAAATAACCAGATTTTGACTTATTAACTCCGATAGCATTTTCATATTCTAAGACATAAAAATATGTTCCTACTGGCAACTTTTCATTATCATTGATTGTAGCTCTTCCTTTACTAATACCCTCGAATAATTCTTCTCCTTCTCGTTCGTACCCTTCTTTTTCGAATACTGCGACTCCCCAGCGATTAAAAATTCTTAATATATTTTTAGGAAAATTTCGCAATCCTAGCATTCTAAACTGATCGTTAATATTATCCCCATTAGGAGTAATACCTGTATATGTTATTATTTCCTCCACTGATTCTAATATTGTTACAGTGACATCTTCAAAATCACCATCATTATCCGTGTCAATATTTGTATCATCTAGTGGGTTATCTGACACATCGACCACCTCATTACCATCTGGATCTAAACCAGTTACAGTTGCTTGATTAGATACACTTCCAGAAATTAAATCTTCTTCTGTTAATGTATACAATGCGGAGAATGTAGTACTATCTTTTTCTCCAGTATCTAAATCAATTGGATCACCTATAATTTCTACTCCTGGCAATGGATCATCTAGAGTGATATTAGTTATAGGTACATTACCTATATTCTCTACAGTAAATGTATACTCTATTTGATCTCCTATATTAAGCGTACCATTTCTATTTGTATCTACATAGTTTCCTGTTTTAGTTAATGCTAAATTAGCATTAAGAATACTTCCTATGACGGTAATACTAACTGTAGCATCATCACAAATTACTGGAGTAGCAATACTACATAATCGATAATCAATAGTATATACCCCAGAACGAGTATTTGGTAAAACGATTACTTCTCCTGTTAATGGATCTAAACTCACGCCATCATTAGGAGCATTATCTGTGACAGTCATAGTAACATCTACCCCCAAAGTAACATTAGTGCCATTTAAAGTATCATTATCATCTACGATATTTACAGGAATCTCTCTTAGGTTAACGTTTAAAGTAACAGTATCATCAATGGCAGAAATAACTCCTGTGACTGTAATATTAACTGTAGCATCATCACAGACTACTGGGGTAGCAATACTACATAATCGGTAATCAATAGTATAGATGCCAGGAAGGGTATTTGATAAAACCGTTACTTCTCCTGTTAACGGATCTATACTAACTCCATCACTAGGAGCATTATCCATAACAGTCATAGTAACATCTGTACCTAAAGTAACACTAATACCATTTAAAGTATCATTATCATCTACAATATTTACAGAACTCTCGCCTGAGTTACCGTCCAGACTAACACTATCATCAATAGCAGCAATAACTCCTGTTACTGTAATACTAACTGTAGCATCATCACAAACTATTGGAGTAGCAATACTACATAATCGATAATCAATAGTATAAATTCCAGGAGGTGTATTTGCTAAAACAGTAATTTCTCCTGTTAATGGATCTAAACTCACTCCATCTCTAGGAGCATTATCTGTCACTGTCATAGTAACATCTGTACCCAAAGTAACATTAGTACAGCTAAGCATATCATTATCATCTACGATATTCATAGAACTCTCTCCTTGATCTCCATCTAATGTAACTAGATCATTTGCTGCATCCATTACATTTATAACTTTTATATCTACAGTACAATTGATCTTATTATTCGATTCGTCCTCTGCAGTAATAGTTATTGTCGTTACTCCTAGTCCTATAACATCTCCTGCTGCAGGAGTTTGAGTAATGGTTATATTTCCTACTGCAGAGCAATTATCTGCTACAGTAACTCCTGAGGTTAAATCAGGTACTATTGCATTACAATTTGTAAGATCAAAAGGAATATCTGCTGGTGGAGTTGGACATGTAATTGTCGGTTTTATAATATCTGTAACAGCAAGAACAACCTCATTAGATGTTGTAACAAGAACAGCACATGCATTACCTGCGTTTGAAACCAATACCCTATATCTACTTCCATTATCTGATACTAAAGCCCTTGTGATAGTTAATGAACTTGTTGTTGTATTTGTATATATTCCCATATCAGAGAGGTCTTCCCAAACTGTTCCATTAAGAATTTGCCATTGATAAGACGTAGCATTTGTAGTCATCACCTCAAAAACGGTATTTCCTTTAGGGCAAATAGATTGGTTCTCCGGTTGAGTTGATATGGTTGGCGTAACCGCTTGTGCTGTAACTCCATTGACTATACCATTGGTATACCCATCTATACCTGAGGTTACTACCCCATCAGAGTTTACTAATAAACCACCTCCAAATGTTCCTGTCCCTAAAAACCCGTTAGTATCACTATCTGTATATCCCGCTTCGATAACATCATAGCATAAATCTCCATCACTATCTAATTCTCTATAATCAGGAATCCCATCTGGGGTAGTTTCTGAATCTGCTAAACTATAATCCACCAAACCACTACTCGTACCGCTTACAGTTTGCACTACATCAGGAACCCCATCTATCCCAACTCCTCCATTTACAATACCATTAGTATGTGATTGTGCATGTCCTGCTTCATCTGCATCATAAATCCCATCATTATCACTGTCTAAATCTAAATAATCCGGTACATTATCCCCATCTGTATCTCTGCTATTGCATGTAAACAATATGATTTCTATTCCATCTTCGCCGAAACCATTTACTCCTGATTGTACAAACTTTATAGTAAAAGAAGATAATGTTCCGTGGATTCTTAAAGAACCTGCTGCAGAGCCATCTAAATCATTCTGGGTGCTCTCTCCTCCACTTGGTCCTGTTAGTTTCTTTCCTATTCCACCATCTCTAACTGTTGTTGGTCTTGTTCTAAAATCTGATGTCCCTCCTAAAGGAGTCCAAGTTAATCCTCCTTGTAACGTTATTTCTGCAGAATTCTGAGTGCCAGAAGTACCTCCTATACGATCAAAATGAATCACCGGATCATTTACCTTGATAGGGTTACCTGATCCATCTTCAAAACTTATTGTTAATGTTGTATCCCATTTATAGACATTTTGTAATGATTTTTGATTTTCTAAGGTTTCTGACCAAAAACCTATTCCTATAGGGTTAAAATTTCCTGTAGCAAAAGCTCTTGTATTTGTAGTAACTGCTCTAGCAATTACCCCATCTCCAAAATCATATGTTGCTGTTGTACCAGAAATGTTCCATTCTCCTGATTGGGAAAGCGTACACTTACCTTCATCTGTATCTAAAATACCATCATTATCATTGTCTAAATCACAACCATCAGGAACACTATCATTATCATTATCTGCTACATCATTAAAATCAGAGCAAACATCTGATGTATCAGGAACACTATCGTTATCTGTATCTTTATCTGTACAAGCAGCAAGTATAAACTTCATGGTATCATCACCAAATCCTGCGACACCTGATTGTACAAACTGCATAGAAAAAGAAGTCACTGTTCCATTAATTTGTAGAGATCCAGCCGCAGATCCATTGTCATCGTTCTGGGTACTTTCTGACGTGTATCCAATACCTGTAGGTGTTCCTGAACCTGCATCTTTAACAGTGGTGGTAGTTGCTAAAAAATCATTAGTTCCGCCTAAAAAACTCCAAGTTAATCCACCTTGTAATGTTAGTTCTGCAGAATTCTGAAGAGTTCCAAAAAATTCCCCAAGTTTATCTATATGAATGATTGGATTCTCTACGCTTACCGGAGTACCAAAATTATCTTCAAAACTAACTGTTAGCGTTGACCCCCAAGTAAATTTATTCTGCAATGAGATGGCTCCATCTAAAGCGGTAGACCAAAAACCTGTTCCTGCAGAATTAAACTCACCTTTTATAAATGGATCTGTAGTTGTAGTAGTCACTCTAGCAATAACACCATCTCCAAAATCATATGTCGCTGTTGTACCAGAAATACTCCAAAAACCAGATTGCTCCACAGTACATGTCACTAGTGATGAAGTCTCTATATCTTCTGGATATAGTCTAGAATCTATTGTAACACATTCTTCAAAACTTATTCTTTCATTATTTATAGCTCTTCCTTGTATTTCCTCAACATACATGGCTAAAAATATAAATAATGTAAGCCTTAAAATTTTTAGTAATAAACCACTATGCCTATTTCTGAATAATGTATTTTTTCTCATACAGCCCTAATTTTAAAATGATATTATGATCTATAAAAACATACTGCATGACAGCATGCCTTAATAAAGTTATGGTAAAACCGTAATTAAATAGGAGGGGGTACAAATTTGCCAATATTTTTTAAGTTTTAACAAAATATTCTAGATAAAAATCCTGTTTTTCGTTAACAAACACATTTTGCAGATAAAAGACAATCATATTCGTACTTAAACTTCATTTTGTACGACTAATATGACCATATAAGTTGTTATCTTTAAGAAAATGATAAAATGTATATTCTAATTAGTTCTTTATGATTTTATAAAACTCATTTTTTTAGTCATTACTAATCTTCAACTATACTTAATTTTCTTTCTTCTAACAATGAAGACTAATCATTATATTTTTAGAGAAGTAATTCGATACACTCGACTATATAGATTTAATATTATATTTGCATCCTTATTAGATATACATTATGAAATTTATAGATGAAATAGGGAGAAGAAGAACCTTTGGTATTATCTCTCATCCAGATGCAGGTAAGACCACATTAACCGAAAAATTATTACTTTTTGGAGGTGCTATTCAGGAAGCAGGTGCTGTAAAATCTAATAAAATCAAAAAAGGAGCTACTAGTGATTTTATGGAAATCGAACGCCAACGTGGTATCTCTGTTGCTACTTCTGTACTAGCGTTTGAGTATAAAGGGATAAAGATTAATATTCTGGACACCCCTGGTCATAAGGATTTTGCGGAGGATACGTTTAGAACTTTAACTGCTGTTGATAGTGTTATTGTTGTAATTGATGTTGCTAAAGGAGTTGAGGAACAAACAGAAAAACTAGTTTCTGTATGTCGTATGCGAAATATCCCTATGATCGTTTTTATCAATAAATTAGATCGTGAGGGAAAAGATGCTTTCGAACTTCTTGATGAGATTGAACAGAAATTAGGGCTTACGGTTACTCCATTAAGTTTTCCTATTGGAATGGGATATGATTTTAAAGGAATCTATAATATCTGGGAAAAAAACATTAATCTTTTTAGTGGTGACAATAGAAAGAATATCGAAGAAACTATCGAAATATCTGACTTATCAACTCAAGATCTTAATAACGTTATAGGTGATACTGCTGCAGACACATTACGAGAAGAGTTAGAATTAGTTGATGGTATCTACCCTAAATTTAAACAAGAAGAGTATCAAAGTGGAAATTTACAGCCTGTATTTTTTGGTTCTGCATTAAACAATTTTGGTGTTAGAGAATTATTAGATTGTTTTATTTCTATTGCTCCTACACCTAGACCTAAAGAAAGTGATACTCGCCTAGTACATCCTGAGGAAGAAGATTTTACAGGATTTGTATTTAAAATTCATGCTAATATGGACCCTAAACATAGGGATCGTTTGGCGTTTATAAAAATCGTATCCGGAACTTTTGAAAGAAATGTTCCTTATTTACATACAAGGCACAATAAAAAACTTAAATTTTCTAGCCCCAATGCTTTTTTTGCAGAAAAAAAAGAAATTGTAGACATATCATACCCTGGAGATATTGTAGGCTTACATGATACTGGAAATTTTAAAATTGGAGATACCCTTACAAAAGGAGAACTATTAAATTACAAAGGTATTCCGAGTTTTTCACCAGAGCATTTTAGATATATCAATAATGCAGATCCTATGAAATCTAAACAACTGGCAAAAGGTATTGATCAGTTAATGGATGAGGGAGTTGCCCAGCTTTTTACGTTAGAGCTCAATGGAAGAAAGGTTATAGGAACAGTAGGAGCATTACAGTATGAGGTGATACAATATAGATTAGAGCATGAATATGGAGCAAAATGCACTTACGAAAATCTAAATGTTCATAAAGCTTGCTGGGTAGAGGCTAAAAATCATGATAATGATGAGTTTAAAGACTTTAAACGCGTAAAAAATAAATTTCTAGCTAAAGATAAACAAGGGCAATTAGTATTTTTTGCTGATTCTTCTTTTAGTCTACAAATGACTCAACAAAAATATCCTTCAATTCAATTTCATTTTACATCAGAGTTTTAGCATATATTAATTACTCTTTGGATTTTATTTTTTTAGATAAAATCCAAAGAATAATTGGTAATCATATACAGTCTATTGCTAGAAAACATCATGCTTTACCTACTATAAAGCTAAACATTTTTTTAAAAAAACTCATTTCTTTGGTCGTCTCTCCATAACCATATCCGTAGCCATACCCATACCCTACTCTTTTAAAATCCACATCATTAAATAAAATCGCTAATGAAGTAAATCTTTTTTCCTGAACAAGTGTTTTGGGGATATCTAAAAGTCTTTTATCTGAAAACTTTTGTCGTACTACATAAATACATAAATCTGCATAGGATTTTAATAACAATGTATCTGCTACAACTGTAATAGGAGGTGTATCTATAATAATATAATCATATTCTTCTTTTAGAAAATCAAATAATTCTTTTACTCGCTTGTGTTTCAGTAATTCTGCTGGGTTCGGTGGTTTAGGTCCCGAAGTAAAAACATCTAAGTTTTTAAACCCCTCTATATTAGTTCGTATATCAGTAAGACGCATCGACTCATCTACAATAAAATTTGTAATCCCTTTTTTTGATTTAACCCCCATGCTTTGTTTTAATTCTGAAGATCTTAAATCCATTTCTAACAAGGCTACTTTATTACCTGATCGGCCAAGTGTTATTCCTAAGTTACTAGCAGCAAAAGATTTCCCTTCTCCTTTAATACTAGATGTTACAAGCATTGTTTTTCCTTTCTTTTCAGAATGCCCTAAAATAAAATCTAAATTAGTTTCTAATAATCTAAATGCTTCTGCTAATATAGATCGATCAGCATTAGGAGTTACTAATTTTTTATCATTAGGTGATGAAGGTATGCTTCCTAGTAGTGTTAATTTTATTATTTTTTTTAGCTCTTTTATATCATTAATTTTAGTGTTCATTATATCTCTAAAAAAAATGATAATTACAGGAATCATTATAGTTGCTAAAAAACATGCTATAAGAACTATATTTTTTTTGGGTTTTATAGGACTTCTTGTTGCAAATGCTTTTTCTATAATTTTTACATTAGATACTGTTGCTGCAAGAGAAATAGCGGTTTCTTCTCTTTTTTCTAAAAGATATAAGAATAATGTTTCTTTGATTTGTTGTTGCCGTTGTATATCTCTTAGTTTTCTTTCTTTTTCTGGTAATGATGCGATCTGAGCATTTACTTTAACATCTCTCCCTCTAAGTGATTTAATTTTTAACTCTAATGTCTTTTTTAGATTTATTAAACTTTGTTGTATGCTTAGTTGTAAATCTGATAACTTTTCATTCTGAATGATTAGTACTGGATTTTCTGTTCCAGAACTTTTGATTAATCTATTTCTTTGTAACGCAATACTATTATACTTATCAATCATTGATACTGCTGATTGATCTGTAAAACCTAAATTTACTGGTAAAAGTTCGTTTTTAGATTTTTTTAGATATTCTAATAAGAAATCAGCAAGACCAATTTGTATTGTAGTTTCTACAATCTCTTTTTCATTATTCGATGCATTAGTAAGCATTACAGAAGTCTCTGCAGGAATATCAGTAAGATTATTTTTTGATTTAAAAAATTCTACATTTTTTTCTAAACTATCTAATGATTTATTAATAATATGTAATCGTTCTTGTATAAACTGGGCAGTATTAGTAGAAATTTGATTTTTATCATTAATCACGTCATCATTATATTCTTTGATAAGAGCATTAAGAATATTTTTTGCTCTTTCTACATCAATGGTAGTCATGCTTAAGCCTACTACACTAGTATGTTTATTGGTTAAGCCTATTTTAATAGCTGATTTATATAGTTCTACAGCATCCAAAAGAGGCGTGACACTAACATAAATATTGGTATTTATATATTGTGTAAGAATTCTAAAATCTGGTTCTACAATAAGGTCTCCGAACACAGAGCCAATACATTGGTTAAATTTTCCTTGTGCTATAAAATTCTCCTCATTATCTTTTATTATAAATTTTCCTCCAGAAAGAACTGTGATTATAAACCTTACTCCTTTATTATAATAAGAATCATCAATAAAATTAACTTTTATAGGTGAGTTATTAGAAAGCTCTATAAGCCTCTTAGAGTACTTCGTTTTATGAAAATATTGAACATCTAAGTTTAATTTTTTTATTACATTTTCTATTAGAGGTCTAGAGTGTAAGATTTGAATTTCATTCTCTACTTCTTTATTCACATTTTTAAATATAGAAAGGTCTTCAAAAGCAGAAAGTTCAGATAGTATTCCATTTTTTTCGGCTTTTATTAAAACACTAGATGTTACTCGATATAGCTTAGGGGTATATCTCATGTAAAAAAAGCCTATTGTAAAAAAAATTACAAAGGCTAATATAAAAAGTTTCCAGTGGGTAAAATATTTCTCTAATAATTCTTTTATAAATAGATTTTCAGAGTCATCATCGGTTTCATAATTCATCTAATAAGTGATTTCGGTTTTAAGTAAAAAGAATATAAATTTAATTAATATCCTTTAATATCAATCCTATAAAGTAAAAAAAACTATCTAATCACTAGAACTTATACTTACAAACTTCTTTTTCCTTTAAAAACAATATTCTTAACTATTTTTAATAAATAATTGATATCAGTAAAAAAAGGATTTTTTTCATATTCTTCTAAATATCTCATCTCTGATTCCATTATTTCCTCTAATGTTTCTGGCATATCTGCATAAAAAGGAGGGATCAATCCAGGCTTAAACCGTACTCTCTTTTCTTGTAATTCTTTTGTATAAAGACTAAAATAATGATTACTAAGAGGTCTGCCTCCTATAAGCTTCATATCTCCTTTTATAAAATTAAGAATCATAGGAAGCTCATCTATCCAGTATTTTCTAAGGATTTTTCCTATATTAGAAATTCTAAAATCATTATTTAACTTCCCGCCTTTTCTTAGATTATTTTTATTAAATACATAGGGTTGTAAATATTCTGAATAGGGATGCATCGTTCTAAACTTATACACACTAATAGATTTCTTGTTTTTACCTACTCGTTTTAATCGTATTAATGGACCATAAGTAGGATTCATATCATATATGGGTTGTTTTTCTTTTTTAGCTATAAAATACAACTGATCATCTATTAGTTTTTCTTCTATCACATCAAAACCACAAGAATATAAACGCCCCAAAATTTCTGCTTTGGTTAATACTCTACCGTATCCTTTAGTTATCCTAAAATACAAGCTTTTGGTCAGTTTTAATTTCGGAAGTATCCTATGGACTATAAAATCTCCTATATAATATATGTAATTTAATGGTTTAGGATATTTCATTAAAATCCTTTCTTTCCTTTTATCATAGACTTCTACGGTATTAATAAATACGCCACCTTCTGGTAATTTTTTATTAATAGCTTCAAAAAATTTATTAATTCTTAGGTAATCATTAGCTTTTTGTAAGTTTATAATCACTGGATATGACTCTTTACGGTACGATAAAATATCTTCTTTCTTTCTGGTATCACATAGTTGAACATCGAATAACTTATACCCTTCTATATGATTAGCAATAAAATCACATACATTATTCCCTAATTTTTTGCTGATTATTTTTCTAATAGTAACCTTATTATTACCTCTTAGCACATAAGGTTTAGTCCTTAAAGCAATAGAATTATTAAGAACTTCAATTTTTTTGTTCTTAAAAGGGTGAGCAACTACATCTATTATAGTACTTATTAGTTCTCTATAGATAGACTTGTTAGGTAATTCTATAAGAGGTGAATAATCTGATAAAAATCTCGAAGGTTTTTTTTTACGAATCCCTATTTTTTCCAGGTCTAAGAGCATAATATATTTTTTTGGTTAACTACCTTAAAGATAAATAATTAGGAAGAATCTCGTCGATGGATTTACCGCAGAATAGTTAAGTCAAACATCTGTTTTACAGAAATTTACTTGTTAAATACAATGAGAATTTAAATTTTTAACAAAAAGAAACGTTAACCTTAGTAAAAAAAACTACAATATTTGTTAAAAAAGCAAGCAAAACTTAGTTAAAGTAACCAAAAAACATAATGACTTGTTTTTTTTAGTTACAGAAAAACAAGTCATACATGACTAACCTAGATAGAAATAAAACTTTAAAAAAAATAGGCTATTAGTATCGTTCTAACATAAACCAGGATCCACCAGTTTTCTTTTAATATGCTAATAATCAAAATAAATACTATAGCGTAATGGCATTAGTCAAACTCAGAAGGACTTTATGATGTAGATACTCATATCCTTATAAATCAGATATCACATTTTAATGTTTAACAAAAAAATGCTTTTTTACTACATTTTTTACATTTTGCATAACAAATTCTTTACTCCATTGTAGTACATTATCATTCCATCGCTGAGGATGAAATGTAAACATTACTTGATTAGGAAAAACTGCTGCATTTAGAACTTCAATAATCTCTGAAGTACTATGAAATTTTCGGGTAAATACAGTATTCACTCGATCTCTCACACTAGTTTTATGACCATCCCATCTTCTACCTGTATCTGTTAAATAATAAATTTTGTCATAATTGATGTCAAAATAAGGTTCCGCAATAATTCCATAATCTTGGTATTTATATGTTTTCCAAAGGTCTTTAGAATCATATTTAGATAGTGGCGAACCATGCATACATATGGTCGAGACAGGTACTAGCGCTCTAAGTTCAGAGAGGTTTTTTTGAAAATCATAAATCCCTAATTCTAAATCACCTTTGGTAGTAGTAAGACATTCATAATGATATCCAATCTCATGACCTAGCGTCGCTATCTCCAGAATTACTTCTTTATCCCAACTTTCTGGAACGGCTCTAAAATAATAAGTTCCCTTAATTCCTTTTGAAGCTTGGATCTGAGCAAAAACCAGTGAGTTTTTAGGTAATAAATCTACATCATGTCTAAGAATAATGCTCTTTTTTTGTGGAGTTATAATAAACTCTTGAAAAGTCTGAAATTGATATTCATTATTAAGTAATGCCTGAAGCAATTTTTTATATCGTCGTACGGTAAAATCTATCATTTATATTCAAATTGTATTTTGGGGTTATCGATTATAGTTTCTTTACTTTGCGGATAGTTTTCTACAAACCAAACCATAAAAGCGGTAATATCTATTTTATCTTCTAATAGTTTCTGACGTCTCTGTGCAAATGTATTTTTGAGATCTGGTATTTTTTCTAACTCTTTAATCTTATCCAATACCCCTTCTTCATTTTGGAAATTGAATACTAATCCATATTTTTCTTGATCTTCATTATAAGATCTTCGTATAGAATTTACATATATCGATGGTGTTCCCAGAACTCCTGATTCTGCTGCCATTGTTGCTCCTTCTCCGATAAAAAACTTAGCTCCGGCAAGTACTTGGTGTATATCTTCTGGTACTATTTTAATTTTATACTTATGATATTTCTCTGGTAGATAACCCTCTGATGTAATAAACACTTTGTAGCGAGATGCCAGATATTCTATGATTCTGCTTTTTTCTTTTTCGGAAAAACCTGTTTGCCCTTTATCATGAGAGGCGTTCCAGGAAACAAACCGTAGGATTACGTAAGGATCATTAGTCGATAACTTTAGAATTGAGGCATAGTTTTCTGTTGCCTCAAAATAATTAGGATGTAAATATGCTAGCTCATGATAGGATTGATATTTAATTTGTTTCTTTCCAAGATTTTCGACTAATACATTGGGAGTAAGTACACAGGAGGTAAAAGGAAGGTATAATTTCATCTGTTCCCAATTGCCTGAATCTTCTAGAGATATATGAGGCTTACCCAATAATGCAGAGGCATGAGCTGCATAAGGAGATCCATGACTCATCAAAAGGTCAGGTTTAAATTTAAGACCTTGGATAAATTCTAGAATATCGAATTTAATTAGCCCTATAATTTTACCTAAGGTGCTGTTATATTTCTTTCCAAAAGAAATAAAAGGAAGTCCTGCTGCTTCTAATAATTCGATTTCAAATTCTTTTTCGCGACATGTAAATAAAAACTCATGCCCTCTTTTTTGCATTTCAAAGGCAAAATTCCTAAATAAATGTACATGTCCTGGGTGGCCTATATCGATAAGAATTTTCATAGTATTTTATATATTACTCCTCTGTTACAAACTTTTTAAAACTTTAACCGCTCTTTTCCCAAAACCATATAATATGGGATTGGTAACATAAATGAATCTACCATGTTCTACAAGATCCCCTCCGAATTTTGATTTAAACTCTCTGACTCCATAATCTTCATCAGGTTTTCCGGCTCCCATAAAATCGAATAGCTTAATATCATTCTTACAGGCATATAATATCGCAGCCCAAGTTGCTAACACACTAGGGTAAACGTTTTTATAAACAGCATCTTTACCACAGATATACCATTCATAAATTACTTTATCCTGAAATATGGGACATACGATTCCTCCAATCACTTCCTCTTTATAAAAAATCAATAAAAATTTAGCAATTCCCTGACTCCATAATGTTGTAAAGAAATTTAGTTTTGGTAATGGTGTCTTAATTTTTGATTTATATAAATCTACTAATAGGATATAATAGTCTTCTATTTCAGACTCATGCTTGGCTTCTCGTATTTCTGCACCTTCTTTTATGCTCTTCTTTATTTGTCTAAGCTTACTACTACTCAATTTTTTTCGAGTATTTTCTTCAGTACTACATTCTAATTGAAAATTTAAATGTGGGAGATATTCAAAACCAATTTCATCAAAAATAGTTGCATATTTACTATAATCATTAAAGTTTCGTATTTCTATATACACCACTTTATTTTTTATGTTTCTAAGAACTGTTTTAAACAGTTCTATAATATGTTCTTCTTCTACTTCTTCAGAAAAAACAGGCCCTCCATAGATAATTGCTCTGCTAGTAAACAAGGATTTAACTCCGCTTTCTTTATAAATCACTCCAGATACAAACGCAGTAATTTTTTCATTACACTCTACTGCAAAAGTGAATGTCTCTAACCCTATTGTATTAAAAAAATGCAGTGTTTCTATTGTTTGGAAAAAGTTTGCTAAATCATTTTTTAAAAAAGCTTGCTGTTGTTCTAGGCTTAGTTGGCTAATCTTATGATGTATGGTAAAAGGTTTAGTAATCATAGGGCTTCTTTATAAATGGTTAATAATCTAGAGGCTATAATATCTGAATCTAAGTGTACTATATCCTGTCTCCCTGTTGTCTTTGTATGATATTCTAAGGCTTTAGTAATCTTATTGGATATATCTATTTTATCAAAACTTGTTACAAAACATCCTTCTGTATTTTGTATAAGTTCACTTATATCTCCTACATTAACTGCTACGATTTTACAATTGCATGCCATAGCTTCTTTAATTACGTTAGGAGAACCTTCCCAAAGACTGGTAAGAACTATGACATCTGCGGCATTAAAATATGCTGGCATTTGTTGATTAGGGATATCAATTAAGGAATGTAACTCTATATCTTTATGATCTAGTAATTCATAAGCGCTTTGGGTTAATGCATAATTTTTTTCTTTTCTTTTAGGGTTTGCAGCAAAAAGAATATGACGATTATTAGGATTCCAATTTGTAATCTCTAGAGCTTCTTTCTTTGATAACGGTTTAAACTTACTAAAATCTACACCATTAGGAACAATGGATGCTGTTGCAATACCACAAGATGTTTTCATATCTCTGGATTTTACTATAATCTTCTTCCAAAATAAAAAACTGAATATTTTAATTACATATTTTAATGCCTTAGAGGCTTTAACATCACTCCCCATTAAGGATACTACAAGTGGTTTTCCTCCTGCCATTGCTGCAACTGCTGCACTAAGCGAATAATGTGCATGAACAATATCATAAGATTGTTGCTTCAGAAATTTTCTAAGTATAAAAATGTGTTTTAGATATCCTTTTATTCCTTTACCCTTAATCGTAAAAAACGAGACTTCATGTCCTAGTTTAATCAAAGAATTTCCTTGATTAAAAACAATAGGAGATATCCCATGTATTGTGTTTCCGCTACTTACAAAAAGTACTTTCATAAAAAATATTAGTTTATACTATACACTATGATTTACACTACTTCTATTTTTTATAGTTTTCTTTTCTATATATAAAACAATACTATCGGCATACGCTTTTTCTATTTCTAGCTTTTCTGTTATAAAATCCCACACTCCTTCTTTTTTTGTAAAATACCCTTGGGAATAAGGTATTCCTGCTGTTCCAAAATATAGTGATTGAAACTCTATTAGGTAAAATTCATCCCCATCATATGCGATGTCTATGGAAACATGAGGGACATCTAATTTTTTATATATTTCCTGAGCAAAATCAAAAAGACCATTGGGAGCTTCTGCTTCTAATCCATAGAAGTAATTATCATACCCTCCTCCACTAGCTTTAATACCACGTCCTTTTAACAACGGACGTTTAAAGATGTATAATCGTTCTCCAAAAATGTATACTTTCCAATCATTCTGAAGATCAGGAATAAATTTTTGTAATATAAATTTCTCTCGATATAGTGATTCTCTTATATATCCTTTATGTTTTAGAGATCTACCGTAATCTCTTAGATCCATACTATACTCTCGCTTATTGATTTCTTTTACTTTGCCAATTAATTCTTTCTCTGATTTTATAAGACAGACACCTGTCCCCGATGCTCCACCAGAGGTTTTAAATACGATAGGATATTGTATTGTATCTAAATGCATTAAAAGATCTTTCATAGATCCAAAAATTTGGGATTCGATATTGCCTGTTAACCCCTCATATTGTCTCATCAGCTCCATAAAAACCTTATTATTATTGGCTTTTAAATGTTTGTATGCTGGGATAACAGTAACACCTGATAGCTCCAATGCATAGATTATATCTTCGATATAGGATTTATATTTATATCCTATATCTTCAGAAGATGTATAAATCACATCTCTACCATTAAAAATATCATCTGCTAAATTAATATCATTAAAATATTTGTATTCTAATCTATACTCTAAATCATAAAAATATTTAGACAACTTATCTTTATCCATCCCACTACGATATGGAACATCAAAATGTTTAGAACCAAATTTTGATTTATAATCTGTTAACGCTACTATAGACTTCATGAGTTTCTGTTTTTGGTAAAATAAAATGACTTGATAGGTTATACAATATAGCTAATGATAGTGCTAATGTATCTCGATCTTTTTCTGGAGTATATGGGGATAAATTGGTAAGCATAATAGTTAGTATTTCGGCATCAAAAAATGATTGTTTTTGGGCTATCAATAGGTGTATCTTTTTTTCATTTGCCTTGATACCAGAAATGATTCCCAGATTATCCAAGTTTGTTTTTTTAGCTTTTTTCTGTATTCTTTTTTTTAAAAATGGAAGAAGAAGATTTAAAAGATACTTAGGATTTCTAACATCAATAGGGCGATATCCTTTTCCTGTTACCTGTCTATATATCTTTTGGTTTGTTTTTTTTATGATATCAGCATATACATATTGCCCTTTCATACGCTTTAGTGGATTTTTGGTAAAAAAATCATTATTAGCACCGGCATATACTGTAGTCAGTAATGTTTTTATAAAATTATAATCCAGAAATGGAGTCCTAACAGTCAGATACTGTTGCTGCGTTGTAATCCATTGCCCAAAGAATTTCCTAAATACTTCTTCGAATACAAAAATGTAAAACTGTTGATTTGTAGATAGGTTTTTAGGTAGTGTTTTTTTATAAGCAATAATTTCTGCTATGAGTTCATCCAATTCTGTTGTAAATTCTTCCATATATAATACCCTAAGAGGCTTAGCTTTCTTAATAATTTCTGCTAACTCTGACTCATCCTGAGTTGTAAATATTTTTGCCAAAGTCTGTGAAGTTACTGCTCCTGTGATATGCAATGCTCTAAACAGTTCACTACCGCCTGCCCCTGATATCAGATAATTTGTTTGCTCTGCTACTTTTTTAGTACTATATAAAAAGTGAGGGTATATAAAACCGTTTCCCATATATCCCGATGAGCTATATTCTGTAGCATTCTTATAATACTCAGATAATATATAGTTCTCATCACCAAGATCAAAATATTGATAAGGCACCTTTAATTCATCCGCATTAGCCAGAGGAATCTTTACATCATTATTTTCTGATCTACCAAAAGAAAATGTTTTAAATCTTTTACAATGGTTAATCGCACAGCTTACCAATGTTCTACCATCAAAACCGCTTGTAAAAGCAATATCAAATTCTTGTTCTGGCAAGTAATCCTTTACCGTAGCTATAAACAAATTACTTATATCATCCACCACTTTTTTTCCTTTTTTAGGAGATGGTACAAATAAATCTGTGATCGTATAATGCTTATTGACCGTAATTTTATGATGCGCTAACTCAATAAAAGAATGGCATGCTAATAAATGGATTTCATTATATAATGTCCTATTAAAAATACCATAGTTAAACAGTAGGTTTTCTAAAATAAATTTCTTGTCTATTGTTAGATCACTATTTATATATTGTTTTATGAATTGTATCGAAGAAGAAATAAATAGCTCCTCTTTAGTATAATAAACAGGTAACATGCTAAAAAAACTATTGTATACTTTTATTTTTTCTTCTTTTAGAACAATAGCATAAAAATGCCCTTTAAGTTTTGGAATATCGTCATCATTGATTTCTACTATTTTTTCTGAAGAATCTATATAATCTCCTATTATAATTACTTTGGTAGTACCAGAATTATATTCAGAATATGTAGTACTTGTTAAAACCATAAACCATTCGTTAGTTAGTTGTATGATTCTTTTTTCTGATTTCTCACAGACTAAATTTTTATGTAAAATAATAAAATCGCTCATCTAAATTATTTGATTTATAGTAGTCCTCTATTAGACAGTTTAAACAAATTCCATAATAGTATTGCTGCAAAAATCACGGATAGATACCTAATCCAATACATATTCTTTTTAGGATATGTTGTTACAATCCCATCTGCCATAAAAATGATCAAAAAAGGAAGTGCCAGTATCTGAAACCGATCTTGAAAAGAAATCCCAGAAATTGCTAATATCAATATATACAGGATAGAAAACCCTCCTAGAAACAATACTCCTCTCTGCCGATGTTTATAGGCCCTATACAACCCTATAAAAACAAAAAAGTACAAGCAGTTTCTTATAATCTCGTTCTGAAAATGTGAAAAGATTCCCAGTTGTGCTTCTTCAAAATTTAGTAATGAAGGAAAAGGTGTTATAATAGCCCCTGCCACCAAAAGAGGACTTACAATTGCTGCGGCATAACTAATTCCTCTTTTTTGGGATGTTGTACTTAATTCAGTTCCGAATTGATCTTTACTAGCTTCGATTGCAGCCTCTATATGCTTGTTCATCCCTAAAACATTCATTACCCAAAAACTACCTATAACAAAAAGTATAGAAATGAATATCGAGGATAACCGATAGTTTTTATTAGTCGTTTTATAGCATAAGATCTGAAGTATAATACACCCCAATAATAAAGGAGCCAATACTACTCTAAAATAGAATACTGCTCCAAACAAGACTAAAACTATTAATGAATTGATTACTCTAAATTTCTTATGTATAATGATCAGATTGATTAGGTAGGCGATATGTACAATAATAAATATCAAGAAAGTTTCTTTTAAGAAAAACCCAGTAAACCACAATAACGGTGGCATTAGCATCGTAATTATACCTGCTAATCGCGCTCGTCTCTCGTCATAAGAAATTCTGGTGATTTGGTATATTCTAACTACAGTAATACTCCCTAATATGGCATTACATATTTTGATTACCAGAATACTTTTCCCAAAAACAGCATAGAAAAAACCAATAATTATAGAAAAACCATAATCTGCCTCACTTCTCCAGAAATTAGATAACGTAATAAAAATACTTCTCCCATCTTTTATAGCATCTGCAACCATTATCCCAGAATAATGATAATTCCAAGAATCCTGTGCATAAACCTCCATCGGTAAATTAGCCGGGTCATACAATAATGTAAGAAGGTATAATAGTCCTATTGCAATTAACCGGTAAAAGAAACTATGCACAAAGATTCTATGGATAAAACTATCTTTTTTTGACCATGCCTGAGAATAATACTGTAATCCTGCTATAAAAAAAATAATAACCCCCAAACCTGTAAACAGGATAGGCAATGGCATTATATAATACGGAAATAATAGTATATGCAATACGACAATACTTATGGCAAAGGATATACTTATATTTGACTGTTGTTTAGTCCAATACATAAATCATTGATAACAAGATTCATAATTTTTCTCTATCTGCATAATCTCATAATTAGTTTCAAAACATTCTCGAGCATTATCCGATAACTCTTGTTTTTTTACTGTTGGTAACTCTATAAACTTAGTGATTGCCTTATATAATGATGCTTCTTCAAAATCTGTAGTAATAAATCCATTATACCCATCTTTAATAATACTCATCATCCCTCCTGCAGGAGTACTAATTATAGGAACCCCCATAGACAATGCCTCTAATGCTACAATAGGCATTCCTTCGTTGGTAGAACAAATAATTAAAGCATCTGCTTCTGCTAAAAAATCTGCTGCATTCTCTTGTCCTCCAGAAAAAAATAAATTAGGAGTATTTATATCTTTTAATTCAGCAAACAATCTACTATCGATCACTCTACCAATCTGCACGCACATTGCATTCTTATACCTCTCATATACAGACTGATAACTAAGCGCTAAGAGTTTAAAGTTCTTATATTTACTAATATTTCCTATTGCTAGAAACTGGATTTTAGCATCTGATGTTGTAGAAAATCCATGCCAAAAAGCACTAATTTCTGTCGCACTTCTTTTAGGAATATAATGTGCTATACCATTAGTAATCTTTACACTTTTTAGTTTAGGATAAGCACGCCGTAAGTCTTTATATATTCTAAACGCGATACATACATGGGTAATTCTATTATTTATAAAACGTAATGCATTGAGATAGCTAAAGCATTTTTTCCAAACAGTAAAACTGTTATGCACCGTATGGATATATTTAATCTGTGGTCTGATTAAAGAAATACCATATACATAATACAGTGGATTATGTAAATGCACATGTATCACCTCTGGCTTAATCTTACCAATCAACGTGTTTAACTGCAGAAATTGTCTAATCGAATATTTATAAGTCCATCCCATAGATTTAACTACAATAGATGGGAGCACTGATGCCATATAATTCCTTTTAGAATCTGTAATCCCTAGAATAATCAACATCACATCATTAGATACAGACTGTGCATTAGCTAACTGAACTACAAAGTTTTCGGCACCTCCAATATTTAGGCTTGATATAATATGTACAATTTTCATTTTCGCAATACTACTATTATGTTATGCTATTTTTTTTAGCCCCCGTATTGAGGTAGCGTTATCTGTATATAACAACAATTTAGATCGATACATCAAAAAAAAAAATCTAATCCTACATTCTCTATCTATTTATACTCTTATTACATCCTAAAAAATTAACTGATCCACTTAGAAACTCTATTAGGAATTTTAACCATAAAAATCAAAGGAAGAGTGAATATTTAAAAAAAACAATTCTTATTATACTAAGATAAAATTACTCTTTTTTTCTCTCATCAGGATACTGTTTTACCTCAAACAATCTATAGAAAACCTACTGTAAACAAATAAGTTACATCACATTAACAGCATCCGATACTGCTATTATAATCAATACTATTAGGGTGATGGTTATTGATTTTAAAACTCTAAATATGAAATAACTTACATACGTAATGAATAAACCCATATTTATATACACTAGCTTTTTTACTATATCTAATTATTTTTTAACAACACAAAAAAAATCAGGCTAGCCTGATTCTACTTATAAACTACTAGTTAACAAAACAGTACCTACCTAAATCACTCTGGTTTATAAACATCAATTGTCATTTTACTAAGGATAGTTCCTTTATTTAATAGTGTTTTAGAGCTATAACCATCAAATACTAACTGATGCAATGACCGATACGTCAATCCCACAAAATACCTATGGTTACAAAAAGATAACATACAGAACAACCAATAAGTATGTAGTTTTGTATGAAGTTCGTAGACACCCCAATCGTACCCCAATACGATGTCTATTATATATAACGTATATACAATCATTGTTTTTTTACTACTACCCACAGTAGCAGTAGCGTATATAATATAAGTATAAAAAAAATAGATAAAATGGGTTTACAAAGTGATTTTTTTATTAGAATGGACGGGGAGCAGATCTCTGATATTGTAGCATTTTCATTACAGGAGCACGTAGGCGAGCATTCTTCATTTAGCGTTACCATACGTACAGACGTATTAGAAAGCAACACCGATCAAGATAGTCTACTAGGCGATAGCAGAAGGTTTTTAGGTAGAGATTTCTCTATACAAGCACGATCCATTATGGCTATAGAAGGCTATAGCGAGCTAGCCTTTAAAGGAATTATTACCGCTATGAATCCCCAAAAAGGATTTAATGGAGCATCAGAAGATGTCGTAATATTCGAGGGCTATAGCAGCTCTATCATACTCGATAGTGGACCACAATACCGATCCTATAACCAGATGCCACTAGCAGATATTGTACAAGAAACACTAGGCACCTATGATCAATCTAAGTTAACCGTTACTATAGCCCCAGAGGATAATAGTACCCTGCAGTATTCTGTAATGAATGGAGAGAGTCGATATCAGTATCTAAAACGATTAGCCATATCCAGAGGAGAATACCTACTCTACAATACCGACACCCTATATTTTGGAAAACCACATCTTGGCGACACCATCCCGCTTACCTATGGTATAGATCTAAAAAGTTTTAAAATCGGGATCACCCCCAAGCATGGAAAAACAACCTACCTAGGACATAACTACCATACCGAAGAAGAAACCACCGCAACCACCACCGATGTCATCACCAATGCACAGGGAGTAACCGCAATCGCTAATACCGTAGCCGATGCCCTATACCCTAATGATACAAAAGAGCTACACCACTCCTATGAGCATCCCGATCTACAGCAACGTATGGATACCATGGCCATTTTACAAAAAAAAGTAACCGAACAGCAACAAATTAGTATTACTGGCGATAGTACCCATATGGGGATCAGTGTTGGTAAAGTCATTAGCATCCGCAATGATCGAGGAACCTACGGTAGCTATAGAATAACAAATATAAAACACAGCCTATCCGCTATCGGTAGCTATCAGAATCATATCACTGCCGTACCGATGGATATCGATATATTTCCCCTCACCGATACACGAGCATTCTCTACAGCGCAGTCCAATACCGCTACCGTAGTAGACACCAATGATCCCGATAAGATGGGACGTATAAAAATCCGTTATCCATTTGATACCCAATCAGGCACTACCAGTCCATGGATACGAGTCGTTACCCCGTATACAGGCGCTACTTACGGACACCATATGATCCCAGAGATCGATAGTTCGGTAATTGTAAACTACCACTCAGCAGACATAGCACAACCCTATGTAATCGGAGCAGTATATACAGGCATTAATAAACCCGATCAATGGAGCTCTGATGCTAACAATAAAAAAGTAACCCGAACCCGTAGCGGTCATACCATAGAGCTCAATGATACTGAGGGGCAAGAGATGATCAATATCTATGATAATGAAGGCAGTAGGATTAGTTTTAATACCCAAGAAAAATCATTATCCATTACCGCTACAGAAAACATAGAGATCACCGCTAAGAATATCCGTATCGCTGCAGAGGAGCACATCGATATCCAAGCCAATCAAAATATACAAGTAGCAGCAAAGCAAGACCTTAGCGCATTAGCAGAAGGCACTGTAGCACTACAATCCACTGGCGATATGACTGCTAGAAGTAGCAGTAATCTAGCACTACAAGCTATAAGAAACCTTACTGCCACAGCGCAGAACACCACTATAGAAGGGCAAACCACCGCTGAGATCAATGGTACACAAACCAAAATAACAGGACAAACCCTTACAGAAGTAAGCGCAACAATCGTAAAAATCAATTAACTATGCCAGGACCAGCAGCAACAATAGATAGTATGCACCTATGCCCCATGTGTTCGGGTACCGTACCCCATGTAGGAGGAATAATTATAGGACCCGGAGTACCCAGTGTATTGATCGGTGATAAATCTGCCGCAGTAGTAGGCGACCTATGTATCTGTATAGGAGCAGTAGACACCGTCGCAACAGGAGTCACCAGTGTACTGATCGGCGGTAGACCAGCCAGTACTATAGGAGACCTCACAGCACACGGCGGTAGTATTACAGAAGGCAACCCTACCGTACTAATCGGTACAGGATGTAGCCAACCAAGAGCAGTAATGCCCATTGCAGAGATACCCTTCCCCACCATCTCTATTACCAATCGCATACTCGGCAATACTAGAGAAGCACAAGAAAATCAAGAACAGTTGAGAGAAGAGGCAGAAGAAAGTGGACGATTAGATAAAACTGGACTAAGCCTATAAAACTAAAAACTATTATGAAAATAAGTGATCCAGAAAAAAGTGGACCTAACCAAAACTTAAAATTCAATAATCGTTTTGGTAAATATCTCATTAGTCACTTAAACACTTGGCACGGAGGAGTACATATAGAAGGACTAAACACCCCTATACAGGCCATTGCCAATGGTAGAATTATTGCCTATCGATTTACCGAAGAATATAAAGAACTTCTTAAAACCAAAGACAAAGTCACAACAGCAGCATCAGAATCATCAGAAACTGAAACAGAATATTTTAAATATGTGAACAGCTTTGTACTCATACAACATGATATTCCCCTTACCAAAACAGTAACAGAAAAAGTTGTTATATGTTCGCTTTTTTCGTTAATTAGGGGAATTTAGACCAAGTTTATTTCCTTCAGTATCTAAAAACAACGCAAAAAAACCACTTTCATCCGCATGAGCTGTTTTCTGCATAAGAATTTTCCCCCCATTTTTCTCAATCTTATCAAGAATGGTTTGAAGATTATCTCCGCCATTCAAATACATGGTTACTCCATCAGCAGAAGGTTTATACCCTTCGCCTTTCATTATAACTCCTGTAATTATTTGATCTTCGTATGGAAATACTCCCATTTCAATTCCTGGTATTTCCATTTTCTCAATATTAATCCCCAAAATTGCTTGATAAAAATTTACTGCTCTAGAAATATCCGTTGCTGGAATTTCAAAAAGTGAAATATAGTTTTTCATTTCTTTTGTTTTTTGATTTAAGTTAGATTCGACCACACTAGTTTCGACCTTTGATTTATCTTGAGTATTACAGCCAGTAATAACAATGCATAGTATTATGGCTGAACATAGTATAGATTTTTTCATATTACCCTGTTTAATTTTAAAAGATAAATTTAGCTTACCTATAAATGATGAAATTGTAAAAATGCGACACATTAACTATTTGTAGAAAAGAGTAGAAAGTATCATGTTTTCATTACCTAAAAACGCTTTCGGATTTATTCCGGTAAACTCCTTAAAGTCTTTGATAAAATGAGCTTGATCGAAGTACTCACTTTCATAAGCTATGTCCGTCAGGTTTTCAGACTTTTTGTTCAGTAACATTTTAAGTGCTGTTTGAAGTCTGATTACTTTACCTAACTGTTTTGGACTAACGCCAATTTGCTTTATAAAATTTCTTTCAAGTTGTCTGCGTTTAGATAAATCCTCTTTGAGTATTGAAGTTATCGAAGCATTTCCTTTTGTTGCTATAAGAGCATCAATTGTAGTTTTTACTATTTTGTCGACAGTAGTTTTTTCATTCAACCTATCTAAAAGAAAATTTTCTATAATTTCTATTCGTTCACTACTACTGATTGCCTCAACTATTTTTTGCTCTAATTCTTTAGCAATTTTTTTTCCAAACAACAATTCTATTGGCGTTTCCTTATTTGCCAAGTCTTTTATTGGTACTGTTACAAAATTTCCAAAACCGTAGGGGTAGAAACGAATTGCAAATGTGTTGACATAGCCAGTTGGTTGAATATAAAAAGGTTCAATGATCTGTCCAAGAACCATTGCCCGAGGTTGAAGGATAAATTCATCTTCCGAAGTGTATCTTTTAATATCATCTCCAAGTATAAAAGCCATTTCAATTGTACCATCAGGAATTATTCGCTGTCTTTGTGTATCAGATTCAGCAGGTACTTCTAGAGTCCAATAACAACTTATGAGCGATTCTAAATCTGAATGAGGTTTATATGTTTGATAATTCATAATTATATGTTAGTTTTTTTCAGAATGACGCAACGTCAGTTTGACGGTCTAGTGTATGATTTCGTTGCGTGTTTTAAGCACCTAATTTAGCAAATACAAACCGAATAGAAAATTCGCTCGGATTTTCGTAAGTAAGCCTTTACTAGCAATGAATTATACACGGTGTTAATAGTTTTTATTCAAACATGGCTTTAATTTTCTCATTAAGAGTTTCATCGCTAATCTTCAAAATCTCTTTTAGTAAATCAGTTGAAATAGGCTTCGCGTTAGGATAAGCGTGTTGTTCTAAAAAAGTACGTAATGCTAAGTTCAATCGTTCCTCTCCAAGCATCTCACTCAATTCTACAAAAACAATAGCACCTTTAGAATAGGAAACGAAGGCATTGTTTTTTGTGGCTTTCAATAAAGAATTATCATCACTAAAACCTTTTTCAGCATCATATATTTGTTTGTGTATCGCCACACGTTCTAACATTTTGTCTTTACCGTACATGTGTTTATAAATCATCATTTCGGTATACATTGCCAAACTTTCTGTTAACATCCCATAGCCTTCGCGATAATCGGGATCAATCTGGTTTGTTCCCCACCAAAAATGCGCTACTTCATGTCCAGCCAGTTCATTAATTACATCTTGATTGTAATTACCTGCTAGGTTAGCATGAAACGTCATATGCTCTGTCATAAATATAACACCAGGATAAGCGGTTCCTGCAAAACCTTGTGTAAATGATGAAACTTCAGCAAATTTAACAGAAGAAAAAGGGTAAGGACCAAAGTACTTGGTGCAATAATCTAATGACAATTTTGTGTTTTCAATAAGATGATCTACATTGTCTTCATGCAAAGGATGGTATAAAACCTCAATTGAAACATCCATATGTTGTACTTTTTTAACCTCATATTTAGCTGAAGCAACCGCAAACCTAAAAGGTATGTCATCTGCTTGATAGGTATAGTAATGCCTATTAGCCTCTTGCCAATGCAATTTTAATTCACCAGTACCAACAGTAATTTGATTTTTATCTGTTGAAATTTGCATGTCCAACGCAATAAAATCATCTACAGTGGTCTTTGCAGCATCAAATGGTTTCATGGCTGTTACTTCACCCAATGCATGTTGTTTTCTAATAGTCTTATCTAAAAGTTCCTTGCTAGCATCATATCCAAAACGAGGGAAATAACGACTAATTCGCATAAAAGAACCATCCTTAACAATAGCATTAAAAGGATTGTGACTGTTTACAGCTTGCCATTTATAAGCCAAATTAAAAGTAAGTTTTGCCGAGTCTTTGGCTTGTATTGCGTGTTTTAATTTTATTTCAAAAATAGAACTGTCTAACCTTATCGTATCATTTTTATAATAAAAGGAAAGTGATTGTATCTCAAAATCTTTAGGTACGCTAATAAGTATAGAGTCTATAGCTTGGTTATGTTTGTTTACCAACCGGTAAGAGCCTTTTATATTATATGCTTTTTCTTCTGGGAATAAATCTATTTCTGTGTGAACCTTTTTTATTATTGGCTGCGGAAGGTTCTGGTATTTTCGGTATTGCTTTTCGTAAGCAACTCGCTCTAGAATAGCGGAATCTTTATCTTTTGAAACATAACCATCTAAAAATGAAAACCCACTTAAAATGGCTATGCTTACAAAAGTAATAGATACAATAAGCAAACGGTATTTTATAGCTTTAGTTTTTATCAAATGAAATAAAGTAAATAGAAGTCCTACAAGAGTAAACCCAAAAGCTAGTCTGTAAATAAATATCGTTAAATAAGGGCCGTAACCTATAAAATGGCTATAAGCACCTTTGTAGCCAGATAAAAACCTAAACAACGGATTCGTTATGATGCTTTTTGAAATAGGAGTTATAAACAATAAGAATAATAAGATTGAAATGCCTAATGCAACAGATTTACTTTTGCAAATACTATTTATAAAAAGAAGTATTAAGGAAAGGAGTATGAGTGGTAATGTATTAAAGGTTAAAATACCAAAATACGCCTGCCAATCAATATAAAGATATTTAAAACCAAGTTGAAAAATAACAGCTTCCAAGAGCATTAAACCTGTAAGAAATGTGATTAAAAACACCATACTTACACTATGTCCCAATAATCGTTCTCTTGCATAATAGGTTGTGTTTTGAATTATTGAAAAGCCACTTGTATTTGCGCGCCAAAACACATCGTTTGTAAAGTAAACCACAACCAAAGCGCCTATAAAGTAAAATGTCTCATTAATAGTTTTAGCTAACAAGCCAGAGCTAGCGTATTGTTGTGGTAGCCTAATGCCCATATCAATATCACCATACATTTCTACACCTACATAAAATAAGAGTAAGGCAGAAACCGAAATAAGCGGAATACTTTTAAACAAATAAATAAGATCGATTTTCACAAAAGAGTAGAGGGCTTTCCGTTTTGTTTTAGAATTAAATAAAGTGCCAGCTATTGCAAATGGCATATCTAAAAATTTAGTCTTCTCAGACGTTGCTACAGTATGTTTCTTTTTTAACTTTTGCTTGAAAACTGGCAGAAATGAGAACGCACGTATACCTGATTTTACTATAATTAATGATAACAGGACAACGCCTAAACGATTTATTAACAGAATATTACTAAACGAAACAGTGTTATGGTTTCTTTCAAAGACATTAAAGTCTTTGGCATCATAAAAATAAGCCGATAACCCAAAAACATCTGTTATGGCAGATATTTTTTGAGCTAATAAAGACTGTGGTAATGATTGCGCCATAAACGGAGCGTTTGAAAACATTAACACAATCATATAGGTTATATACAGCATTAAACCTGCAATAGCAACCAATAATTTATTCTGAAATTGTTTAGCAAAGAAAAACAGAATACTGCATACCAATAAACTGTTGACCACACCAAAAATTAAAAAAGAATATACATAATGCCATAGATTAAACCCTGAAAGCATTTCAGAACCTGTTTGTACATGCAATCCTATAACATAACCAAGCATTAAAATAAGAAAACTAAATGCAGTAAGTAAAAAGAAGGATAAAAAGCGTGCTAAAGCAAAGTCGCGTTTCTTTGTGGGTGTTGTAAATACGATTAAGCCAAAATTAGTGTCACTTTCCTTAAATAGCCCAGAAAAAGCCAATAATGTTGCTATCAAAATAATAATTAGGCTTAACAAACCAGTCATAAATCCAACCGAATAGGGCGCATTGGCTGCAATGCCGTCGCCTACATTAATATGAAACTTAAAACCTGCAAAAAAACCAAGTACTAAATAAGCTAACAACGCAAATTGAGTCGCTATTTGTTTTAGTGAGCTGTATATATCGTTAAGTAAAACCGTTTTCATTTCGCATTGTTTAAATAAGTGAAGTAAACGTGTTCTAAATTAGGCGTTACAGCTTTAAACCCAGTAGGGCAAGCATCAGCATACACGGTTACATGCATAACCTTTTCAATAAATTGTTTGCTGATTACATTATTGTTTGACTCTATATTAAGAAGCTCACTCTTGTTGGTCGCTTTTTGCCATATTTTCCCTTGCAATGCATCAATAAATTGATTTGGGCTATCTTTTGCGACAATAGTTCCTTGTTTTATAATCGCCATTTCCGAACAAAGATTTCGTACATCTTCTACCAAATGGGTGGATAATAAAATGATAATGTCTTCACCTATTTCGCTCAATAACGCATTAAATCTATTACGTTCTTCAGGATCTAAACCTGCTGTAGGTTCGTCTACTATAACAATTTTAGGATTTCCTAATAAAGCTTGAGCCACACCAAAACGTTGTTTCATTCCGCCAGAAAACGTATGTACTTCTTTGTTTTTAGCATCAACTATATTCACTTTATCCAGAAGATTCATAATTTGGTCATGACATTCTTTTTTGTTATGAATGCCTTTTAATTTAGCTAAATGTTGCAATAAATTATAAGCCGAAACTTTAGGATAAACACCAAAATACTGTGGTAAAAAACCTAACTGCTTTTGTATCTCTAATGGTTTTTTTACAATATCTACATCGTTAAAAAAAACTTGTCCTTCCGATGGTTTTTGTAAACCTACGATGGTTTTCATAAGCGAAGATTTTCCTGCGCCGTTAGGCCCAAGTAAGCCAAAAACACCGTTTGTTATTTCTATATTTATGACATTAAGTGCTTGGTATCCGTTGTTATACACAAGGGATACATTATTGATATTCAAAGCATTCATAAGATAATATTTAAAGAAAAACTAGTCTACATAGTCTATGATGTCTCCAGGTTTACAATCCAAGGCTTTACATATTTTTTCTAAAGTTTCAAAGCGAATGCCTTTGGCTTTTCCATTTTTCAGTATTGATAAATTTGCAGCTGTAATGCCAATTTCTTTAACCAACTCTTTACTCTTCATTTTTCGTTTGGCAAGCATCACGTCTATATTTATTACAATTGGCATAGTTTAGATATATAAGTCTTGTTCGTTTTGTAAATTCAATCCTTGGTTAAATATTTCTGACATAAAAAACACAAAAACGCCAAGAACAAGATGCAGGATAATGATTAAAAACATTTCATGTTCTATTTGCATAAAAAATGATGCGAATGTAGTAAGCGCAGTAGGCAGAAATATATTGACAAGATAAAACCGTCGCAAATGAGCAATATTTTCTGCGGTAAATAACTTATTCTGGTAAAAAACCTTAAAAACATTAGATAGCAACCAAAAAAATAAACCATACGCAAAAACGGGAATTAAAAACGAAAAAACCAAATACGTTGTGTTACTATCTAAAATTAAAAAAGATTCCTCTGTAAAGGGATAGTTGATAATTGTTTGCTGATTTTTTATTAATAAATGGGTGTTTGTAACCCAGCTAAATAATCCATATAATCCAGTAATTAAGTATATTCCGCCCAATACCCTAGAGATGTAGTATAAAACTTTGGAAATAATGATTGATTTTTGCATAGAACAAAATGTAATTTATTACTGTAAATATATAAAAAAATATTGTTTTACAATAAAAAAATACATTTTAAGATAATTTCATCCTTGCTATATCCGTTAAAAACGATTTAAGAACGTTTGCCTTTATTCAAATAAAGTAAACCAATAGATTAACCTGAAGTTTAGCTTAATACTAAAATTTTAGGGAGTTTCATATTTTAATCAAGGGTGAGTTTTTTGAATTGTTGCCAACGTGTTTGTGTATGATTTGTTGCATGTTTTAAGCACCTAATTTAGCAAATACAAACCGAATAGAAAATTCGCTCGGATTTTCGTAAGTAAGCCTTTACTAGCAATGAATTATACACGGTGTTAATAGTTTTTATTCCGCTATTATTAGGTCAAAAGTATATTTCATAACGGTATCGTGGTCTTTTAAAAAATCTTGAATATTTCGAACGACATAATGGTCTGGTATAATTCCTCTGTCTTTTGGTAGGTTTTTTGCCGTTGTTGCAAAAGTACTCCTTGCTATTCTAGTCGAAACACCTGTATTCTTTAAGTCTAAGTTCATACTATAGTCGTTACAACTAAAAGTGCCGCCAGATTCTTCCCCAATCAATATGGCTATTTTATTATACTTGACCAATGATAAAAAATGTCCTGTAGTTGAGCCACAGCCAGCATCTTGCAAAATATAGATTTTTCCATTGAATGAGTTTTCAAAGGGATTCATTGGGTTGAATTGTTCTTCATTAGAATACTTATTTCTTATAGAATAGGTAAAAGTTTCAGATGACAAATACCTCAACAGGTGTGCCCCATTAAATCCTTGACCACCTCCATTACCTCTTAAATCAACAATTAAGTTTTTAATTCCTTTTTTCTTTATTTCCTTAAACGATTCTTCAAGCAGTTGGCGATATTTAGTCAAATCTTCTCCATTATAATAAAAGGTTCTCATAGTAAGTATGCTTGTGCTTTTAGCTTCAATAGTCCGAAAACATAAAACATCCTCACAGTATTTTTTTGAATAACTTTCTTTACCTTCAAAAGTGAATTTGTACTCTTTTAGATTTTCTAAGGAAATGGATTCTTTTCTTCCTGCCACTTTTATTTCATAATGTTCAGGAAAATTGAGAGAATATGAAATGTAGTAAGGTGAAAAGAAATTGAAATATTTTTTTTGAGATTCGCGACCAATTCCGCCATCGGCAGATATATGTTTGTAAATATTGTCTTTAATGTTTTTAGCATCTACACCATTAATAGTTAATATTTCAGAACCTTCTAATTTTTTATCTTTATTTATCAATGAATTTGAAACGTACATTTTACCTTCAATCATTCGAATTTCTAAAGGGAATACCAGTTCTATTGGTAGAATTTTACTTTCTTGGAAGAAGGCACCTAAGTTTGTGTGACTACAGCCTATGCGGGCAATTATCTCGCTAATATGCCAGATAAATTCTCCATATGTTGTATTATCGGTAATTGAATTTTTCTTTTCAGTTACCATTTGAAAAAAAGTCTCTTTTGATACAAACTCAAAAGGTTGAGGGTGCTCATTTATTAACTTTTCAGTCAGTTCGTCAATATCCTCCACATATTGTTTTTTTGGATATATTTTATAGAATTGACCAAGTTCCTTATCTGATTCTTTTTGTTGTGAATTACAACCAGAAATAGAAATTAGAAAGATTAATAATAAAAGTATTTTTTTCATTTCCGATATGTTTTTCAAATTACCCACAACGGTCAAGTATAAGCAGTAGCGGATTTGTAACCACTAACTTTTCGTTTAAACACAGGCTTTTTTATATTTTCTTACTTTCGTTTTAGTCATTAAACCGCTATTATTTTTATACAATGTTGTGGGTAGTTTTTCTATTCCCAATAGTGGTGAGCTACTTTTTCAATTATTTTCTGAGGTGAACTACCTGTCAAATTTGTTAAAAGAATAATTGTTAATTTATCATCAGGATAAATAATTAAAGATGCTCTTCCACCACCAATAGGTGCTATAGCAGGATGATTTTCTCGCATAATAACAGGCCATCCATATCCATAACCATTCAAAAACCCACCAAATCCACCATATTGGCCGTCATTTAATGGTACGGCAGTCCACATTTCTTTCCTGCTTTTTGAAGTTATGAATATGTCGTTTTCCAAGGCTTTAATCCATTTAGTCAAAGCTTTAGTGGTTGCAAATGCGCCTGCATCCGCCCAAACAAGTGGAGAAAAATCTTCTGAAATTTCAAATAGTTTTTCTCCTTTTTCGTATTTGCCAGTTTGTTTATTCTTTTCATAATAACTGTATGTTGAGCTTTTGTTTTGAACACTTTCAAAAGAACTTCCAAAAACAATTTCTTTGTTTATACCAATTTTGTCAAATTGATTTTTTTGTAAAAACTCTAAGTAAGTCATTCCACTTACTTTTTCAATCAGTTTTAAAATCAATACATAATTGGTTTGGATATAGTCGAAGCTTTCACCAGCTTTAAATCGAATATTCTCATTTTTCACTTTGTCCCAAGCAAATTTTTCCCCTTTCCCGCCAATCAGTCCACCGTTTTGCGTGTCTTCAATATCTGGTAAACCAGAAGTATGACTTAAAAGTTGACGAATTGTAATTTCATTCCATTCATTCGGTAAATCGTCTAAATAATTTGAAATTGGGTCTAATAGCTTTATTTTACCATCTTCTACCAACTGCATAGTTGCCGTACCAGCAAATATTTTTGAAAGTGAATTGATTGAAAAAATTGTATTACTATCAACAGGAACGGTAAAAGCATAATCAGAGAGTCCAAGAGATTCCAAAAGTACAGTTTGTCCATTTTTGATTACTACTATTCCACATCCTGGGATTCTTTCTTTTTGAATTTCTTGTTTTAATTCATTTAAGAATTTTTCTTTTTTTTCTTGAGCTTTTAAGGTACAGCTCACAATAAAAATGGTTAATACAAACCAAAGATGTTTATTCATATATCTTGTTTTTTCAAATTACCCACAACGGTATCGTGTATGAAACGTAGGGCAGGTGATAAGCGATACGTTTCGGATTGGTACTAAGCCAAATATAATATTTTGCTTTTATCTTTTTTATTGAAAATGCCAAATTTTATAGTTGGTGACTTTGTAAAGAAGCACTGGCTTCTAAGTTTTACCTAAACAGCCCTATGTTTTCTTATACATTGTTACCTACTGGTTATTTCTATCACATCTCCATCTTCGGGAATAAGAACTTTATTTATTAAGCTGTTCTTAATCAATATTTCTCTTAGTTTTTTTCGAGTTAATGGACAATGATTTATGGATTCCATATGATTAGCAATTACTTTTCCTGATGTATTTTTAACAAACTTTAAAATATCATTCATATCCATAATAAGTTTGTTAAATAAGTCAAATTGAGCTGTTCCACAAGCTAAAACACTAATCTCCGGTTTGTAATTCTTTAGTACTTTGTCAACCGACTCTGTGTATATTGTATCAGAGCTTATATAAATAGATTTTTGTTGTGGAAGTTTGATAAAAAAACCAATTACATTACCCATTAATTTAGAAACAAATCCATAACCGTGTTTAGCTGGTATTCCTTCAATTGTACCTCCTAAAAAAGTTTGTTCTTCCCAGTATTTTAATGTTTGAACTATATTTAGTCCTCTTTTGGTTAATGCCTTTTCATCTTTGATACTACAAGTAATAGGAATATCATTTTTAATCAAGAACTGTATTCCCTTACTATCTATGTGGTCAGGGTGTTGATGTGTAATTAAACAATGAGTTACTTTTTCAAGTATAGAATTTACCTTGTGTGGTAGTGGAACGATAGGGTTTTTTCTTGCTTTATGCCTGAATAATGTAAATGAAGGCATAATTCCTACATCTCCTAACATTGGGTCAATTAAAATAACTTCATTTTCTGTTTCAAGAACCATAGTAGCATTTCGTATGTGATGAATATTTAGCATTTTGTATTTTTTATGTGTTATACAAAAGTCAAATAAATAAGAATCCTTTTCATTGATTCAAATCAAGAAGTACGTTTTCTAATACGACTTAATGTTTCAGGAGTTATATTTAAATAAGAAGCAATATGATATTGAGGAATAGATTGAAGCCATTCAGATTTGTAAATGAATAATTCTTTATATAATTCTTCTGGAGTTTTAGTGATGCGATTAAACTCCAACATTTCTTTTTGTTTTAATAATTTTTGAAACGAAGATTCAACAAAAGATTTTCCACATTGATATTTCTCTAACAAATCAAAAAAAGGTTTTCTGTCAATGCTTAAAACCTCTACTAAAGAAAGGCATTCTTGATTTTTATTAGTTAAAGTATTCTGACTGAAAGTCAATAAGTCAGAAATGAACTGTGGTTTAACGTAAAAGTTTATATTAATTTCTTTTTCTTGATTTGAGTAGTATTCCCTTACTATTCCTTTATTAAGAAACCTAAGTTGTTTCTCCTTATTTTGAGCTTTAATTAATAGGGTTCCTTTCTTATGTTCTTTAATTTCAAATGATGAGAACAGTTCCTCTAATCCATCTTGATTTAATGAATATTCAGATTTGAAAAATTTAGATATCTCAGCGAAATTGTTCATTTTTTTGAGCTTGTAGGTAACGTCTCGTATAAGAAACGTAGGGCAGGTGGTTAATCACTAACTCCACGTTTATAACTAAGCCAAATATAATGTTTTGTGTTTATCTTCAATATTGAAACACCAAATTTTATATTTGGCGACATAACGGATAAGCCTCAACATTTCGAATAAACTTAAACCGCCCTATGTTTTTTATACATTGTGTCTGTTGCACAAGTTAACAAAAAAATAAGATTAGAATAGAGTTGAGATTTAATAGGTTTCTTATTTTTATTGATGCAAGGCATTAAAATATACCAAGAGAAGTTATTTAATAGTTTTCGCTTAAGCGATCATGTACCCGCAGCTAATTTTTACAGACGATTAAAAGACATACTCCAATTAGAATTTTTATATAAAGAAACGGCATGTTACTATGGTAAAAGCGGACAAAAAAGTATAGACCCTATCGTGTTTTTTAAGCTCAATTTAATCGGTTACTTAGAAAATATTATCAGCGATCGTAAACTGATTTCTCATTGTAGTATGCGTTTAGATTTGTTATATTTTTTAGATTACGACATCGATGAAAAACTCCCTTGGCATTCTACCTTTAGTCGTACTCGTCAACTATTTCCAGAGTCCGTTTTTGAAACTGTTTTTACCAAAGTATTAGAAATGTGCGTAGAAAATGGTATGGTAAGTGGACATACTCAAGCAATTGATTCAGCACCAATAAAAGCCAATGCTAGTATGGATAGTTTGGAGTTAAAAGTTCCCAAAGAAGATTTAGCATCTCATTTAGCTTCCATTGGTCATATAAGCAACCGAGATAAAGAAGTTTTTAGAAAGGCAAAGCAAGATGAAACTACCAAAGAACAAAGGACACTAAGTGCCAATAAACAGGGATTAGATAGTATTGTATCACGAAATAAAAATGGAAAAAAGACCAAAATCATCGTCCGGGTGCCAATAATAAAGGAAGTCGTTACACCAGTAATAAAACACATTACAGTCCTACGGATCCAGATGCACGAATTAGTGTAAAACCAGGTAAGGCACGAAAATTAAATTATAGTAGTCAACTTAGTGTAGATACAGCAAATCATGTGATTACTGATATACAAGCTTATCATGCCGATAAAAAAGACAGTCTATGTTTAGAAGATATTATAAACCGTTTGTATAAACGATTATGGCGCTCTGGTTTTTTATTAGAAAACTGCATAGCCGATACAGGGTATAGTAGTGGTGAGGTATATGCTTATTTAGAAAAAAAAGGCATCACCAGTTTTATACCACCTCATGGAACTTACAAAGGCGGACCAGAAGGTTTTATTTATCATAAAAAAGAAGATTATTATCAATGTCCAAAAGGGAAAATCATTCCATTTAAAAAAGTATTTTTAGATTATAGAACACAAACAAAGAAGAAAGAATATCGAGGATCAAGTAAACTATGTAAAACCTGTCCTATAAAGAACCAATGCTTAAGGAAAACAGCAAAAGAGAAAAAGTTTAGTGTTACCTATTACCAAGAAGAATATGAACGTGATAACAAACGAGTAAATAGTAAAAAAGGTGGTTATATGAAAGGTAAACGGCAAAGTACTGTAGAGCCTGTTTTTGGCACATTAACCCAGTTTATGGGACTTCGAAAAATAAATACATTAGGAATCAAGCAAGCAAATAAGGTGATGCATGTATCCGCAATGGCTTATAATTTGAAAAAGTATTTAAAATTTATAAAAAAGACTATAAAAAGTAAGGCTAAAACCATAAATACATTGTTTTTAATAAAATTGATGTTCATAGGCTTTATATATTACTTTTTAAGCCACTCTAAATTAAAAACAGCTTACAATTACTAAAAAAACAAGCCTCTTAAAAAGGCTTATTTAAAGTCATTTTTCGTGAAATTATAGGGTTGTGCAACGGTTACCACTGTTGTAAAACGTTTTTTTAACCAGGCAATAAAATCCGTTTTAAATTTTTACTATGCATTCGAATTATTTCTTGTTCTATAAATTTCAAAAGTTCTGGACATTCTCTTTCAAAATCTTCTGAAACTATTTTTTTTGTTTGATTGTTAAACTTAAAGGTAACTGTTAAATGACTATTGCAACTAGTATTACTTGAATATGAATTTCTTAGTTCGAAAAAACCATCTTCAATAATTTTTTCTATAAATTTATTTAGTGTTTGTTTACTAATTATTTGTTCAGAAACTTGGTTGTACTTGTCATTTTCTTTGCCCCAATTTTCTGAAGATGGATAAAAGGTAATTATGGTGTCTTTCAGTATAAATTTATCATAATGAAAAGCTCCACGTTCAATTGTTAAAAGTATACTTGATGAATCAACAGTTTGCTGTTTTGATAAAATACTAGATTTCGAAATTACTTCGATATTCATATAATCATTAGCCTTCTTCGAATCTTTTGTTTTAGATTCAGAACAAGCAAAGATGCTTAGTGAAATTAATATTAGAATAAATTTTAAAGATTTCATTTTTTAATCTCGACTAACGTCAAATTTTGTTATTGATATTCAGTTAATTATGTTTTTGTCAAATCTATTAATTTTCACCAACATTTAGATTAATTTTTCGCTTCGTTAGCTCGAGGAATTAATCGGATTCTGATGTGGGGAATGTTTTACAACGGTCTCAGCTATGAGTAATTGCTTAAGAGCACTAAGATAGCAAAAGTCATTAAACTGAGGAAAATTCTCCGAATTTTCCGATTGGAACTTACCATACCCAAGCAATTACTTATAGCCATTGTTGTAATGCGTTTTTATTTATTCCATTCACTTTTTAATATTGAATAGAAATCAACATTTATTTTTTCTCCGTTTTTAATTTCACATTCACGCATTGTTCCTTCATATTTGAAATTAATTTTCTCCAATGCACTTTTACATTTTGTATTTTCACTTACTACATAACCTTCTATTCTATTTAAGTTTAATTCAGTAAAGCCTTGTTCAAATAGTTTTGGCATAACTTCTTTTAAAATTCCGTTTCCCCAATGCTCTTTTAGTAACCATAAACCAATTTCGGCTTTTTGATGTTCTTTCTCCAAACTGTTAAAACCTCCTGCACCACAAAATTGATTACTTTTTTTATCATAAATTCCCCACCAAATTCCAGTACCTTCCTTTTTTAAGTTATTATACCATTCCATTTGTTATTTTGTTTCTTCTAATGTAGAAAAATGAACATCATAGTATTTTGTTATTTCAGGGTTCGATAGTCCTTTGTGTATATTGTTTATGTCTGATTGTTCTATTTCTTTTAATATGTAGTTTTTTGTATTAATCATTTTAAATATATAGTTTTAAAGTATTCACATACGATAATCATATTTTCATCAAACTTGTCTCCGTGAGGTTCCATTTCTCTCTTGTAATATGCTTCGTGAACTCTTTTCCAATAGTCTAAAGATTTATCGCCTTCACCTTCAATTTTTGCAAATTCTGGAGTAATTTTATTATAAGGAACTTGTTCGATTTTAGTAGTTTTAATTATAGCCTTTGCATTTCCATTCCAATCAGTTACAATATATTGGTCACCAACTTTGGGAAGTTGTTCATTATTCTTTTTATACCACCACAAAGATGTTGCGGTAGCTTGTTTTATGCCTTTTACAACCAATTCAGCACATTCATTAGCATCTTTTTTGTTATCACAAAAATAGAACGATAAAGGTGTTCCTTTTGTTCTGTTATTTGGGTTCTCTATTAAAAATTTTCTCCATAGAACATCCACTGACTTATGGTTTTTCTTTATAGTTTCCATATGGTTATTATTGCTTTCCGATTTGCAATTTAAAAGGGTAAGTGTAAAAACTAAAATAATTAATTTTGGTATTCTTATTTTCATATAGTTTAGAGTAAATGCATTACAACGTTAAATGTATGTTTTTGTTTGGTGATAATCGTTTGCGTAGCGATAGCGAAGACAAACTATTTGCCAAATGAAATATACATAGTGTTGTGTGCTTTATACTTTGTTGGCAGTAGTTTTTAATTAATCTATATCTTCTGGGTTTTCAGTTTGACTAGGAGTTTGAATGTAGGTCTTTATAATTTTTCCATTAGGGTTATATTCTGTAATATGAATTGTACCATCATTTTTACGGACTCTAACTATTTTTGAGTTTTGAGTGAATATAGTTTCTTTAGCGTACTCAGAATGAGTTTTTTTTATTTCTTTTCCATATTTGTCGTATTCTATTTTAACACTTATCTTTTGAGGATTATCACTCGAAGAAGTATAAAGGTTCAATTTTTCATAAACTTTAAGTTTATCATTTACAAAGTATTTTTTGATTACCCAGTCATCGTTTAAATACTCTACAATCTCATAGGTGTTTTTTTTGAAATATTGTTTACTAATTATTACTTTATCTTTTTCGTATATATTTTCTTCAATTAGTCTATTATTGATAAACTTTTCTGTTCTAATTCTTTTATTATTTTTCAAATAAGTTATAATACTATCTTTTTGTTTCAGATTACTATAATCTTTAACTTGAATTTCTTTGTTTTTTTTATAAAAAAATATTGAACTAAATTTTAATTTATTAATACTATTATAAGCAAATTCTCTTTCTAGTTTCTTATTTCTATATACAAGAACTCTTCTTTTTTTCTTATTCCCCGCATTAATAGTAATTGTATCAATATTACTTTTCCCAATTGATATCAAATAATAATTTCTACTGTAGTGTTGTTCATCATAAATGTATTTCCCAGAATTCAATTTTAAAGACCATAAAATATCTGTAAAGTCTTTATTTACATTGTATTCGTTAAATGTATAACCATTATAGATTTCAGGAAATTTTTTATATAAATTATCAACTGACTTATTTTGAGAATATAAATCATTTGTTATAACAAAAAACAATAATATGGTTGATAAAAAATGTAGTTTTTTCATATATATATCAATAACAATTAACTTAGTTTGTTTATGTTCGGAATTACTGCCAACGGACTGTATAAGCGGTCGTTTTAATGTCGCTTATACATTGTTGTAAACTGGCTTTTATTGTCCTCATTCTGTTTAATATCCTCTAAAACCCATTTTATATTAGCATCAATTTTATTGTTTAGCATTTTCCAACTTGGTTTGATATGAACATCAGGAATGATTCCATTCGAAATAGTATCTTGAAATCTGTAATATCTCTTGGAAAATTGCACCTGTAATTTTGAGTTTTGTAATTGAAACATTTCGGCATCCTGATAATCGTTTGGATTTCCTCCTGTGCGCTCTCCAACAATTTTTGCATTTAATAATTCCTTAAAATGAGCAGTGTTACTCATTCCTGCTGAATATGTCTTTCTTCCCGTTATAACGTAAACTCCATTTTTCCAATCAATTTGATCAGTGGATGATAGTAATTTTATAAGTTCTAAACCAACATAGAAATTCCCTCCGCCATTATCTCTTACATCAATAATAATATTTTTAGTACCTCTTTGAATTACATCTCTTGATAGGGCAACAGCAAATCGTCTCATTTGCAACGCGCTTGGGTATGCTGCAAAATAAAGATATCCTGTTTTGAGCTTATCGATTGGTTGATACCATAAATAGGGAGTTCCTATCAAAGATTCCTCAAAACTGAATGGACTTTCTAGATTAATTGGATCTTTAAGGGATGCCAGATATTCAGTTTGTGGAAGTGCTTCTAGTTTAATTGTTTTATATGTGCCATTTTCTAATATAAACTCAAAGTTAGCAGATTCGCCTTCATTGGTGATTTCCAATGCTTTTAAGACTTTGGAATATTTTAGATATCTAGCTAATCGATCCCTTTCAGAATACCAATTATCTGCACATTGAATCACGAGAAGTACTTTGCTTATTATTTCGTTCAAGGTAGTATTATCTATACCGACTAGTTTCGCTCCTAATAGTTCCGGGTAATCTTTTGGAGTTCTTAAGACCCTTATCTCCGTATCGCTAAAAATAAAAAACTCTAAAGGATAGGTGTTATAAAACTTGGGTTGAGCCCATATTCCAGTGTGACTATCATCTAATGATCTTATTATTTTTGAAAGACGTATAAAAATTTGATCATCTGAAAGATCAGGAAGATTTTTTAGTAAGCTGTCTACCGCTTGTTCCATTTCAATTTCAGGTAAGCTGTGATAAAGATTTATATGCTTCGATTTTAAAGTATTAAAGAGATTTTCAATATCATTTTCCCATTTTTCAACTGTCATTTCAGTTTCTTCTTCTGATTTATTATTACAGCTCGAAAAAATAAATAGGAATAATAGAATTACAGTATATCTGGTGTTTTTAACCATTATCATAGAGCTAGATTAAAAATAATATGTAATTAAAGTATTGGGTAGATACACAATTAGTATAGCCAAAATACTGCTTAGAAAAAAATCAATAAAACTTATTTTTTTCGTTTTTAATGCATTTATGGCAATAACCACTATTGACATTATGGAACTACCTAATAGAAAATATTTTGGATATCCAGATAAACTTTTTACGATGTAGAAAACTTCATTAATGTAAATTTCTAGTAAGGCTGTTAGGCTAAATATTAATAAAATCAGATATGATTTTTTTGATTTAAGGAAAGTGAAAAATCCAGCTAGAAAGAGTAGAAAATAAATTATCCAACGACTTGAATACAACAATATTGAATAATCAATGTACTTCCCGTTAGCTATAAATTCTGATGCAGGGTGTAAAATCCTATCATATTCGAAAAATGTTAAGAATAGAAATATCAAAATTAATATCCCTCCAAATATTCGATATAAATAATCTTTTTTCATAGTGTTATTTTGCACTCTATAGTTTTTACTTGTTTACAACGGTCTAGTGTATGATTTCGTTGCGTGTTAAGCACTAAAGTTAGTAAATAAATCACAGATAGAAAGTCCGCGAGGACTTTCGTAACCTGAACTCGATCTAAGGATTTTAGCAAAACAGTGCTAATTGTGATGTGTTTTCAGTTTCAAATTTAATAGCTGGTTTCTTTTCTTGAAAACAATAAGCAATAAGGCTAGCGACAAGATTGGTAATAAAATTACCAAAGCTTCTATGTCTGGAATGTTCTGCTTGAGCAATGTTTTTTAATTGATCATTTATAGTTTCAATTACGGATCTTTTCCTTAGTAGTATCTTATCTCTCATTGTCATTAATACATTTTTCATATTATTTTTAATATTAGTCACTAAATGCAATCCTTGATCGAATAATATCGAAGTTAATTCCTTAGATATATAGCCTTTATCGGCATATAAACTTCCAAATATTTTCTTTAGAAAGTTGTCTCTTTTCAAAGGCGTCCTATCATCTACATTGGCCTGAGTAATAATGAAATCAAGGAGTTCACCTTTATCGTTAATAATGATATGAAGCTTGAAACCATAGAACCATCCCATTGTTGATTTTCCTATAGTAGCAATATCTTTAAAGACTTTATTATTGCTAATTCTCTTATTCTTGCAAGCTCTAATTGGAGTCGAATCTATAAAAGAAATACCTGTACACTCTCCCAAACAACAAGTCTTCAAAAACAGAGTCAAAGGCATTAGATTAGATTGCATTAATTCTACAAAACGATTATAAGAAACAGTATTAGGAAATTCACTTTGTAATTGTTGTTGCACATATAAAATATAGAAATGTTTAAAAGTTCGTATCCCACTTAAATGAAACAATATCGTAATAGTTACTATCTCGCTTGTAGACATCCTAAATTTTCGATTTCTGGTCTTTTTACCTGTGGTAACTTGTCTTTTTCGCATAGCAGGCTCATAAACAGCACAAAAATCATCAATAGAACAAAATATTTCAGTAATTTTATCTTTAGAAATCATAAGCAGAATAATTTTAGTTAATTGGAATTCAGCACTTTAATTTACTAAATATTCTGCTTTTTCTATACTATAAAATCTGTTTTCTTACGTCGAACTCAGGTTCGTAAGTAGGCAATAGCCAGCAATGAATTATACACATTGTTAGCCATTGTTTTTATTCCCTATTTCAATCTTTCTTTCTAATATCAATGACTCATCAGTTAAAGCTTTAGCAATTTCAGTTCCAAGTTCAGTTAGCCATACTTTATTCGCTTTTTCCATTACAATTGCTCTTTAATTTAAATAAAAACACATAACAATTGATGCAATTATTGCTATTGTAAAGGAAATTCCTGTTGTTGGTATAACTTTATCTTTTGTAGAAAGTAAGTATTTGTCAATTCGGATTATATTTCTAATAATAGATATGTGAGACTTTCCTAAATACAAGCCTAAGATTCCTAATATGTATTTATTCAATTCAGTTTCTCTTATGAACGACAACATTATTGATAAAGAAGTAAACATTACAATAAATAATAATAACTTATTAATTGTACCATTTAGTGGAATTCGCATTGTAGGTGAGTAATAAATATTGAATAAGCCTTTTGCAGTTATTGAGTAATATAAATCATCATTTTTGTTTTTGGATAAAGAAATAACACCAAAAATAGAATCAAATACTCTATCTATATATGCAAAATAAAAAGGTGCGGCTACGCAATAAATATAGGCGAAATTCAGTAATGATAATTTAACTCCAAAAAAACTGATTTCTTTACTCCATCCAACTATAACAAAAAATATAGACATTAATAAAATAAAACCAAAGGGGAATAATCGGTCGTAAATCTTTAATTCAGATTCTATTACTTCTTTTATAGTTTTGTCGTTCATAAATAATGGCTAACGGTCTCGCATAAACGGCATTGCCAGATTTTACTGGCAATGAACGTTTTATGCATTGTTAGGCGGCGTTTTTAGCATTCATTTTCCTTAACTAAAACACCTCTTTCTCTATTTAAAAAAATATCCCACAAGAAGGAGAAATATTTTTGATTTAAAACTTTACATGTTGATTTATTGTCATCATCAATTAAGTTTTGCAGGATGATTTTTTTAATTACTAATTCTTTATTTATTTCATCATAGTTGTAGTTTATTTTTTTGATTAAATTAGAGATTTTCTCTAAATCTAAGCTGACAACTTCTTTAACTTCTCTAATTTGAATTGATTTTTCTGGGAAAAAGTACATTATCTTGCTGTTTGATTTAAACTCTATTATATCGTTAATAAACATACTTCTATCTTTTTCATCAATAAAAGCATTTACTTTAAAAATTGACTTTGAAGTGATTAATATATACTCTAACCATTTACTTGCATCATCATCTAAATAACTTTCAGACCAGAGATAATTTTGTCCATCCCATTTAAATGAGTATGTATCTGAAACTGAACTGTTAAAGTAAAATGATAATAATTTTTCTTCTTCTTTGTCCTCAATGGCTATAAAAGGGAAGTTTACCTCTTTAGAAGAATTGAATGGAGAAATTCCCTTCATAGTGAAGAGATTAATATCTGAGAAAAATTTTACCATTTCTGAATTATGCTTTTTTACAATTTCTGTTAATTCCATTCTGCCATTTTTTTTGTTGGCATCGACGCAACCAACGATAAGTAATCCAATTATGAGATGGATTAAATTTAAGTTATTTGATTTCTTTATCATCGACCATTTCTTTTTTTGATTTATAGGTGCCTCCTTTAGCGATTTTATCTAAAACCTTTTTGATGACTTTATTGTAATTAGATTCCATTACCTTGAAAGTACCATCTCTTTTTAAGATAAGGGCATTTGTAATTTCTGGAACTGATTTTTCACCTTTCTTTTGAGGCATTGCTTTCAACATAGTTCCCATAAACTTGAATGCATTGGGTTTCTTCTTATATAAATCTTGAGTTTCGTCTCCATATAACGCATTAGTGTATGCATAAAGATTATCTTCAAAATTTCCAGATGATGCTAACCCCCAGCTTCTATTTGCGTATACAGTCGCATTTAGTTGATTTGCTAATTCTTGTACGAATTTCTCAGACTGTTTTGTGTTTTTTCCTCCACCTGTATGACAAGCCATAATTAACACTTTTGTTTTTGGGCTAAGGAATTTACTAAGTTTATTAAGCTTGCTTACATTTCCCATGCTAATCTTATTTTTTGAACTCCATTTCCCTTTCCCATCATAATGAGAACCGATATAGAAAGAAGGAGAATTATAACTTCCATGAGAACTAAAATAAAGATAATTTATACCAACTTCAGTTCCAGCCTTCATATTTTCTAATTGCTTAATTAGGTCGTCTAAATTTTCTATTTTAATAGTTCGTAGATTATCAATATAGCCCACTTTTCTAAAGGAAAATTCTGTGGCATTATCTGCCCCTTTTTCATTTAATTGTGTAGCATCATCAATTCCATCATTTGCCCAGGCACCTAAATCATCCATACTACTTTCGGTTGTTTTATCAGATTTAGGTGTAACAAAGATGTTGATTTTGGTTTTCGGTTCAGGTTTGGGTTCTTTCTCAGTTGATATTTTTTTAGCGTCTAAACTCCTATCAGTATTTGGTGGTATTTTAACTGTTTCTCCTATTTCAAAAACCTTTTCTTTCCCTGATTTCAAATAAACTACCTTTGATTTATTTGTTAATTTTAATCCATTTAATTTCAAGAATTCATGAACATTTACATTATTCTTTTTTGCAATTCTATAAGCTCCGTCACCTGATTGAACTACATATTCTGAAATGCCAGAATCATCTTTCCCTTTATCCTTAATATCAGAAAAAGTTTGATTTTCTCCGTCGATTAGTTTAGTCTGTAAAGGGGTAGAAGGGCTGAAGAAAAAATCTTTATTCCCAAAAAAAGAATTCTCTCCATTTCTATTGAAAAAAGGAGTTTTGCTTGAATTTACAGATTTTGAATTATTTTCTACTTTACTTGCTTTCATTTTATTTTTCCTTTTTCATCTTTTTCAAATATTGAAATTTGTTCAGAGTTAATCCAATTCCATTTTTTTATTCTTGAAAAATATTTGTCTTTGTGCTCATACGTTTCAATAAAGTCAAACTCAGGTATTGATTTATTCTTTTTAAATATGTTCTTAAATATTCCCATTTTGAATTCTAATTAGCAATTGAGTACAACGGTCTTGTGTATGAAACGTAGCGTGTAAAAAGACGCTAACTTTTCGGGTTAACACAGAGCCAAATTTTTATATTTTGTTTTTAATTTTTCTCTTTTTAAAATCCAAATTAAAAATTTGGCGGTCTTTATAAATATACACAAACCTTTCGGTTTAGCACTTATTAGCTATGTTTTATACACTGTGTTGTGCATAGTTGTTTTAGGTGTTAAGTGAAATTTCATCCCAATCAAATTCTTTGTAAACTGTATATTCTAATGCTTTTCTTCTTTCCAATATTATGTCCAAATCAACTTTGTCCGATTGTTTTCCAGTTAAGTTGTTATTTCGAGCGAACCAATGAGCACGATAAAACTTGTCTAACATTTTAAAGATATCCACTTGATTTCTCAATTTGAATTCAGATATAAATTTTTCAGCTGGTTCGTTTTTCGCAATGTTTGGAATTAAAGAAGCAAGTGAATCTTCCACACCAGTATTCAAAGTCAGATTATTATGAAATCCACCTACCCAAGCGAAAGCCCAAATAGCTTCTACAAACCAATAAATATCGGTTTGAGTTTGTTCGGGCAAGTCAGAATATTCTGTTTCCAAATACTCTAATTCCTCAGCGTTTAGTTTCGTTAAAAGTCCGTTTTCTTTAAGCCATTTTTTTATTATTTCTCTTGGTGCTTGAAGATGCAACTGAAATAATGCTGTGAGAACCATTGTTCTACGAGCAATTTCTTTTGGTTCTCTAAATTCAGGACTATCCAAATAGGGTAGGTGTTCAATTACTTCAATTCCAGAAGAACGTAATTCTCTAGTATTCTTATCTTTTATTTTTTTAGGCTTAATTTTCTTTTGAAACAACATTTTTCTTCAATTATGCACAACGTGTTTGTGTATGGTTAGTTGCGTGATTTAAGCACTAAAGTTAGCAAATAAATCACAGATAGAAAGTCCGCGAGGACTTTCGTAAGTAGGCTATAACCAGCAATTAATTATACACGGTGTTGTAGCTAGTTTTTTAATGTTCAATACAATCACAATCTGCATCTCCATAATAACCAGTTTTTCGTTTTTCCTCTTTTATTTTTCTGTATGTTATTGTATCTGTTATAATTGGTTTTTTCCAACCTATATTTTTATTTGGATTCTTTTGTTTAATTAAAACAATAATTTTGTCATTCAACTTTTTTAATGGTAATACTTTACAATCACTCCCATTTTCTGATGTTCCAAATTGATTTGATTTATTTAGAAGTTGGAACCCAAACTTCATTCTTTCATTCTTATTACTAATTATCGGTACTCTAAAATTATAAGAATTATTTACTTTTCCGTTAATGTAATTATCTTTCGAAGTACAAGCTGTGTCAATTCTTATAATAGTATTATTTAGTAATTCAAATTCATTTTTGTCTGGTAGAAATAAAATTCTGTCGTAATCAATAATATTCTCATTTGTATAATTTTTTGGATAGAAAACAATCAAAATAGTTGTTAGGAAAATAAAATTTGAGATAAATAATTGGCTTTTTATTTTTTTTTCAAACCATTTTCTAAATATCAAAACTTGAAAATATGTAATGATTATAAATGTGATTATAAAAGATATTACCAGCCAAGGTTCTTCTTTTTTTTCGGCACTAAAAATAGCTATATGAAGATTTTTTTCAATTGATAATTGATAGAAAATTAATATTGATATATAAAAGAAAGAGTTTAGAATAATCGATTTCCCTAATCTGTTATTTGTTCCTTTTAATATAGAAAACGAAAATATTGTAGAAATTATTAACCCGATTATAAGATATAAATGAATATCTAAAATCGTTTCAATTCCTTGGTTAAGGTGATATGTTGTTTCGTTCATCAAATTAGCTACAACGGTTACGTATATGAAAAGTAGGCGATTTTGAAGTACTGAGCTTTCAGTTAAACACAAAGTTTGATACAAGCCAAGTTCTTTATTTTATTGCTGTTTCGCCTATTTTTTATATACATTGTTAGCCACTGGCATTATTTTCGCATTATATTTAATATCTCTTATTTTTAATTTCAACCAATTCCATTTGCCATCTTCCAAATACCAATTTGCTTCACATTCTGTAGGTATTTTTATTCCATTTCTATCTTCAATTTTGGTTGCGATAACAGTCCATTTGGTAGGCTCTGCATCAGTTGCATCTTTGTAACGCATTGCCGCAACTTTTTTAAAATTTCCATTTTCATCAAAATAAAATTCACCCGAACCTTTAGTTCCTTTATATTCCATTGTCGCTTTGGCAGAATAGTCGTTTATAGACTCCCATTTTATGTACTGGTTAAGAGAAGCTGAAGGGAACCAAACAATTTCTGCCAAAAACCGCTGTAAAGTTGCTTGATTTACTTTTTCGCTATTCCTTGCATTTGCAATTGGGATGAGTGAAAGGAGCTTTATTAACATTTCGCCTTTGCCGTTTTCAAATTTATCTCTACCTACTACACTCAATATCGCATTCATTTCTGTCTTAATGTTCCAGCTGAACGAAGGCGGGGAAATGGTAAAATATTGTTCTGCTGTACTATTATACCAGTCTGTTTGTTCAGGTTTGAGTTTAAGCTGTAATTCTTGAGTTAAATACACATTTGAAACCATTTTCTCGCCGATTACTCCACTGCTAATTAACCATTTTTGAACTATTAGAGGTAAATCTTTTATAGCTTCTTTAGTAACAATTTCTTGGCTTTTGAGCTGCGAATTTTCGAATAACACGGTTCTTTCTCTTTTGATTTTATCTTCAAATTTGAATCTTGAATACCCAATAATTGCTGCTATTAGAACTACTAGGTTAGCTATTGTCCCAAATTTTGCTTCTGACCAATAATTAAAAATTAGTATTTGCGAAATAATAACTGCCAAAATCCCACTTAACCACCAATAATCGGAATGTATAAGAACTAGAACAATTGTTATAGCAAATAGAACAAATGCTAGTAACCAAAATATTCCGTAAGTTTTTAAAACCGGTTGTGAAATCGCTTGAAATTCAGATATACCAAATGCTTTAAAAAAACCAAATAAATGGATAATCCCGTGTATTCCAATTAATATGATTAAAGTTATCCGCATTTTGCTCTGCTTGTGGCTAACAATGTTGTAATAGCAATTGCTATTACATTCCATGTATTTATTACAAATCTAGGCTATTTCTAATTGATTACAAATAATATACACCTACCTCGTGTAAAATCAGAAAACTTAAAAATATGACTCCTATTTATAATAGTTTCAAGATAGAATAAGTATTTACAGTTTATTTTGATAACTATCCTAAGATAAAAATATTTTTTTCTCAGTTTCGAAAAATGAAACTCATATGCTGTATACTTGCTCTTAATTAAAGATAGTAATATATATAATCGCTATTTCGGAAAGCATAATTACTCTATCGGAAAGCATGATTGTTATTTCGGAACTCATAATTACTCTGTCGGAACTCATGATTGCTTTATCGGAAAGCATAATTACTCTGTCGGAACTCATAATTACTTTATCGGAAAGCATGATTACTTTGTCGGAACTCATGATTGTTATTTCGGAAAACATGATTACTCTAACGGGATATATAATTAGTAGATTAGAACAGTAGTGCTTGCTAAAATTTATGGATTATAAAGACAATCAATAAAAACAACTACCTATAAACAGTATAAAAGTTAAAATATAAGTATGATAATTTCAAAAAAATCACAACCAAAACTACTAGAACAATATCGTATCGCATTAGAAAATGTTAAAGAACAATCAGAAATCGCTATAAAGATGGCAGACCTTAGTTATGATGCTATTAAAATTGCAGAAGGAAAAGAATTACTCATACAAACTCGTAATGGATATGATTTTAATAAAAAAGAAAACGAAAAAACGGTAGCAGCATCAACACTTTTTAAACAAGAAAAAAAACACTTAGACAAACAGTTTAAAGAACATCGAAAAAAATCAAAAGCTATATTGCGCAAAAACCCTGAAATACTACAAAAATTAGGAATAGATACCGTAGTTCCCAATGCATATATAAACTGGATAGAAATGATACGTAGGTTTTATACCAATATAGATAAAGACATATTACAAAAATTAAAACCATTAAAAATAACTGCAGAAGATATCCATGCTAGTAAACTGCAGATAGAAAAGGTAGAAAAAGCACGTGCAGTATATATTCAAAAAGTAGGCGAATCACAAGATGCTACTAAACAAAAGAATATAATCTTTGCCAAAATGGAAGATTGGATGAGAGACTTTTATAACATTGCAGTGATAGCACTAAAGGATAGCCCTCAACTCTTAGAAGCCATCGGAAGAAAAAGAAAAAGTTAGTCGATTAACCTATAGCATATCCCTCCACTCTATTGGGAATTAGGATAGGATTCCGGTATAGCTGCAATTAGCAGATCATCATGCAAGCAGAATATACACTACCTATTACCGAGAATGTATGGTATTTTTTCTCTAATAGCAGTGATATACTTTTCTCTATTATAATAAGTATCAAATACAGATTCGTATTCTTTATAAATCTGTTCTATATCTATGATCACATTTTTTTCGAAATCTATGATCTGATCTACAATATCATTAATAGAAGAAGAGGTTATCATTATTGTATATTCTAAACTAGAAAATCTATGTCTAAAATCATCTATCGTATCCGAAAAAATAGGAATAACACCACTCCCCATATACGTACTCATCTTGGTAGGTGTTGACACATTATTCAGTTTAAGGTTTTCTCGTAATAGAAACCCATACTTATAAGCTAACAACTCTTTAGCAATATCCTGTAACGGCACATATTTTACACGTACGACATCATCAATATCCAGTATTTTTAGCTTATTATACGCAATATCTTTCTGAGCAGTTAATAATGTTAATGTTGCATTAGGTATCCGTGAGCTAATATTTTTAAACACACTTAATGTTTCATCAATGCATTGCCAACTAGACATCGAACCAATATAGACAAAAGAAGGTTCTTTATAATTCTTTTTAATAATCTCAGGAAGTAGATTGCTATTAAAACATGGCATTATACTATAATTACTTTTTTTATAATAGTACTTCTTTTTATAATGCGATCTCATTGCTTCTGAGACAAAAAAATTAAATGCAGAGAACATCAAAGCTATTTTTTCTAAAAAAGAATGTTTTATATATCCTCTTTTCTTTCCTCCTAGACTTAGAGATTCTTCTGGGCTAATCCCCTGATACCAATTAAAAACAGTTAATCCTGGTTTATAAAGTTTAACCTCTAAAAAACTTCTGGCAGTATACGTTACTACTAAAGTATCTTTTACTAAATCTCCAAGAGAAGAAGTAATTACGATCTCTGCTTCTTCCGATAATGCCATATGAAGCGTTTTTAAATACACTTTTGTAGCATCGCTTACAGGACTTGATCTAGAGATATAAAATATAACATTCATTTCTTTAATACTTGCTTATAGTTTGGTCAGACAGTCTTCTTTTTAATCATAATTAAACGGTAAAAAAAGAATGAAAATACGAGCATACTACCAATCATACTAATTAACCTTAGACCAATACTCATATCCGGATAATAATAAACACTTACTACTATTGTTATAAAAAGGATCCAGATAATGAATGAATCTGTAGATTTTATTAAATGTATCGGAATAATTTTTCTTTTGATATAAATAGGAAAAACAATAATCGTATTAATACTATATGCTATCAGATAACTTATAGCTAGACTTTTAGGAGTTTTATCAGAAAAACAATAAAAACTAACAAGTAAGGCAACTCCCCATATCATATTACTTAAAAAACTAAACCACATTAGATTGTTTACAATCATAATTCTGGCAAGTCCCTGTTTATACAACATCACCACTGTAGTAAATACTACTAAAAAAAGAGTTACCCTATAGTTATCATCTAACACATATTCTTTTCCAAAAATACTACCAAAAAAGTATGAGAAAAACAAAATAGGTAATGATACCAATATCCCTATAGCCCATGGGAGTACAACATTTATTCTATCAATACTACCCGAACTATTTTTTTTTGTCATTATAGTTATCAAAGGAGCATTTATAGTATTGGTAATCATCAATAATAAGGTCTGAAATAGTACAATAGCTGCATATAAACCTAAATATGCATAGCCATTATCTGAGTTGACCATAATTGTATCTACTAACCATTTAAACGGAATAACCATTAATCCAGTTAAGATTGCTGGTAATGTAAATTTTTTTAAAACCCTATACTCTTCTTTAAAAGCAAATGTAAATTTGATTGTATTCTTATGCATATGCTTTCTCAAAAAATAAAAGCTTAAGATCACCTGAAAAAATGTTCCTAGAACAAATCCTAAAAAAGTCCCCTCTATACCATACAATAATGCTCCATAATAGAGTAACCCAAAAAGTACTACCCCATAAATGCTATTAATAATCATTAAATCTTTAAAACCTTTAAATCCCTGTAGACTTCCTGAAAGAACTCCATTTATAGCATTTAAAAATAATAAGAAAGCGCTGATTTTTAATGTAATTACTAAACTTGGAGAGTTTAATATAGTAGTCGATAAAAATTCAGCTCCAAAAAAAAGTACGCTACTAAGAAACAATCCTACAATAATAGATACAACAAATGAAAGGCTTATAATTTTATTAATCCGATGAAGATTCTCTGATAATAATTGCGGTATATATTTAGTTACGGTTAATCCTATACCTGAGCCTACAAATAGTACAAACATATTGATGGTAGATTTTACAATACCCACTTGCCCATTACCCTCTTTACCCAATATTTTAGCAACCATTACCCATGCTATAAATAAAGTTACTTTAGAAATAATTCCGCCTAATAACGACCAAAATGAATTGCGTATTAACTCTTTTAGATCATTAGAAAACTGAAAGTTCTTTATTTTTTGTACAACTGTTTTCAAATAGGGTTTATATAGTTAATTATCATAGTTCTATACTGAATTTTTATATATATTCTTTGACCTTATCTATCTGCTCTATCTTTTTTAACTGATCAACATTAGATTGAAAATTTGAGATTTCTAATTTAGAGATTTCTTTAATTTTATCAATAATACTATTTGCATCACTAAATGTTTCTAATCCGACGACATAATCATTGTTTTTATATATCAGATTAGCCATTCCAAAAGATTTTCTACTATATGATAAGAATATTGCAGGGATTTTTGTGGCTACGGCATTTACAGCACAATGCATTCTGGCAGCTATAACAATATCACACTTTTTTAATTCTTCCTTAATTCCTATAAAACCAGGGTCATCTTCTACAATTCTTATATTTTGAGGATATATTCTTGATACCATATCTTTTATTTTTAAAAGATACCGATAATCATCATCATTAATATCTTCTGATATTACATGAGGTAATAAAACGATATCACAATTAAACGTTCTTATTATTTTTAGAATAGTATCCACTTGCTGAGCAATCATCTTTTGGAGATCATCTGTAAAATAAAACGTCGATAATGGACTTAAGTTTATTCCTATCGTATTCTTTTTTGTTCGAGTTTCTGTTATCAATTTTTCATTTGCTGTAGCTACATAAAAAGCAGGATCTGGTAAAAAAATAACATTTTCATGAATACCTATACTTTTTAAATAATTAATGGTTTCATGCTCTCTACTAATGATTAATGATACATTTCTAAGATGTTTTTGAATCTTTTTTAAAATTTTAGGATAGCTATCAAAAGGACCTATTGAGGCTCCCCATATGATATATTTTTTACCTTTCTTTATTGCAATGTCTCCTAGTTTCATTAAAGAATATGGATACACTCCCTTAGCACTTAGGGTATACATATCTCCACCAATAGATACAATAATATCATAATCATCAATGATTTTAAAAGAATCATAATACACCTTATAATCAATACCTATGTATGATACTAATTTTCTGATTATTCTTCTTTTTATAGCTCCTTTTACAGGTCTTTCTATAATTTCTACATCACAGCCTTTTAACCGTTTTTTATCTTCTTCTACATTAATAGATGCATATGTTATTGAGGCTTTAGGGAAAGCTTTCTTTAAGTTATCTACTGTCCCTCTTACAATTGCTTCGCATCCATAATTGTAGACTCCTAATATGCCATATAATAAGATTCTTTTCATTTTCTGATTAATTTTCTTATCCAATATTTTTTTCTAAACAAATGCTCTATTTTAGTATAATACGCTAACTCTGCTTTGGTTTTTGATATTTTTTCTTCAAAGTTTTTCCCTTTTTCAATTCTCTCTTCAATCCAAAAAATGGTACTCTCTTTTTGAAGTTTCTGTCTAAGTTTAAAGATTTTTGATTTTAAGGGATTCTCAATCCATATTCTTCTAGTTCTCTTAGGAGGAATAATATCTCCCCTTTTTTTTGCCCATTTTAATCTATAAGACAACCCTACTCTTCTATGATTATAATTCCCCTCTTGCGAAAGAGATGCTTGTTTTTGATGAATACCATCACATATCAATTGCTGAGCACTCATACCAGTGCTTATTAACTGTTCTGCAAATTGAGTTCTGGTGATAATAAGGCTATGCCCTGCTCCATCTTTATTATAAGGAGGAATCCATGCATCTCCTAAAGAGATATCTGCTAATTCTCCAGAAAGATCTTCACAAAAATCACATGGATTAGGTTTAAAATATCCTGTACCCCACATATCCCCTACTTTTTTCATAGGCAATAATAAAGGAGTATTATCATCCCCTTTTTTACTACACGAGAATGAATAATCTCCTGCAGTAGAATTTATATTTTTCACCCTATACTCAGGCTTTATAATCTCATCATACCTAACATCAATCTTAGAAGCTAAGTATTCCGTAAAAAATGTACTCTTTAACCCACCGCAGAAAATACTGATACAAAACTTTATTGTCTTCCAGTTTTCTGGTTCTGATACTTGTGCCAATCGAATAGCTTTTATAGTGCACGGCAACCCTATTATAGCATATGACTCGTTTGTTCCCTTGATTAATCTTGCTATATCACCAATATGCATTGGATAATATTTTGTTTTTGAAGTAAGGTTAATATCCTCTATAGTATCAATTATTGTGTATTTATAAAATACTGAATCGTCCTTATCATTTTCTATAGTAGCAATAATTTTATCCACTATTTTATGTTTCAGTAATTGTTTAAGCAACCAAGTAGCAATTCCCCCAGAAGAAGCCTCTCTTCTATACTCTTTTGCATATCCTACATATAAAGAATTATACCCCCCAAAAGACTTAGAATAATTAGGCGAATCATTTTCTTTTGTTATTGTAGACAGTATAGCATCTTCTGTGGCTACTTTTTTTTCTGGAAATGGATTAAAAGGACACACCTTTAGACAATTTCCTTTATCATCACATTGATCTTTTTCTAAAAAAGGCTCATAAGTACCTTGCTGGTTTAATCTAATTCCTAAATTATGAGAAGGACAAACAGCAGCACACATCCCACATCCAATACATAAGTCATTTGCAACTACTCTTGATATTACATTATTCATTTACTAATGGTTAATTAATATTTCTCATTAAAAGTATATGTAGTATCATTTATCTACTTAAGAATTAGTTTTGTTTCATCCTTAGCGTGTATATCCTTTATAAAACCTACAATTTTATGACTAGCATCTCCATTACCATATGGATTATGTAACAAGCTCATTTTAGTATATCTATTTTTATTTCTTAATAGACTTTCTGTTTCTGATACAATTTTTTCTACCTCTGTACCTACTAATACAACTGTACCTGATTCTACCGCTTCTGGTCTTTCGGTTGTATCACGCATTACTAAAACAGGTTTTCCTAAGCTTGGCGCTTCTTCTTGTATCCCTCCACTATCTGTGATAATCAAATATGCTTTATCCATTAACCATATAAAAGCTGGATAGCTCAATGGTATGATTAGTTCTATCCCTTGTACATTAGATAATAACTGATAAACAGGTTTTTGTATTTTAGGATTTAAGTGTACAGGATATATAATTTGTACATTTTCATTCTGTAAAGCTATTTTCTGTAAAGCCATACATATATTATGAATACCCTGTCCATAATTTTCTCTTCTATGACCCGTTACCAATATTAAGTCCTTATCCGGATCTATTATTTGTTTTAGATTTTCAATCTCTGCATCTTTATATCTAGAAGATCTTACCTTATTTACACTATATTCTAAAGCATCGATAACTGTGTTTCCTGTAACAATAATTCTTTCATCAGAGATATTCTCCTTTAGTAGGTTTTCTTTTGATTTTACTGTTGGCGCAAAATGATAGTCAGAAATACGCCCAGTAATGGATCTATTCATCTCTTCTGGAAAAGGAGACTTTTTATTAAAAGTTCTCAATCCAGCCTCTATATGACATACCTTTGTTCCTGAATAAAATGCTGCTATACTAGAAGACATAGTGGTAGTTGTATCACCATGTACATATACATAATCGGGTTTAAATTCTTCTAAAATAGGTTTTAATCCTATTATTATTCTAGCAGTTAAAGTATATAACGTTTGATTTGGCGTCATTACATCCATATCATAATCTGGTGTAATTTCAAAAAATGATAACACTTGATCTAGCATTTCTCTATGCTGAGCAGTACTACAAACTTTAGTCTCAAAAATACCTCTATGCTTTGAAAACTCTTTTATTAATGGGATCATTTTTATAGCCTCCGGTCTTGTCCCAAAAACAATTAAATTTTTTATCATCGTCATATACTATTACTAATTCATAAAACACTATTGATTAAACCTAAATATGCCGATCTAAATAATTTCTGTAAAAATTACACATACTGTACTTTCTTAGCATTACTGATCAATAAAGGGTGATAATCATTCTTTAGAGGGCTTAATTCTGCTTCTCTTATATCATGCACTATTTGTATTGAAGGTCTGGCATCAATTAATCCAAACCCATTTCCTTTTAAAATTTCTTCATAACTTTTAGTGTGCAATTCCGTAAAACCTGAACTAAATTCAATTTCATTTCCATCAATCTCTATAGAACGATAAGTTCTTTGATTTCTCATTTTAATAGACTCTGGTATATTTTTATAATCAATAGAAAGAAACCATCTTACTCTAGCTCTTTCTAGTTCCATATATCCTGATGCATTATGTTCATCTCTCTTATGCACTATATTTTCTGTAACCCCTCCAAATATCCAATGTAACATATCAAAAAAATGGACCCCAATATTAGTTGCAACTCCTCCCGACTTACCTATTTCTCCTTTCCAAGAATTAGTATACCAACTACCTCTAGAAGTTATATAAGTAAGATCAACATCGTATATTTTATCTTTAGGCCCCTCATCTACCATCTTTTTTAGTGCCATAATGCTATGATGTAATCGTAATTGTAAGATTGTATGTACTCTTTTTCCTGACTCCTTTTCTATTTCTATAAGAGGTTGTATGTTCCAGGGATTTAAAACAAGAGGTTTTTCGCATATTGCATTTGCTCCTCTACGAAGTGCCATTCTTATATGAGCATCATGTAAATAATTTGGAGTACATATACTTACATAGTCTAAAAGGACACCTTTTCTTCTTTTTAGTTTTTCAATATGCCTATCAAAACGCTCGAACTCTACAAAAAAATCAGTATTAGGAAAATAACTATCTAATATCCCTACGCTGTCAAATTTATCAAGTGCTGCTAAAAGGTTATTGTCTGTATCCTTAATTGCCTTAAGATGTTTAGGTGCTACATAACCTGCTGCTCCAATCAATGCAAAGTTTTTTTTCATCATCATATAAATAATTATTTGTTTTTTAACACTTTATATTCTTTATCTGTACTTATTAAAAAAGGGGTAGAACAGAAATCATACTTCTTTTTTGACAAAATATGTTTTAAAAACTTGTTGATCTTTTAAATTATATATTTCTTCACTTTCGGAACAGGTTGCTATTCCCTCTAAGTTAAACTCCAATCGGTGTCCATATTCACTCATCCATCCTATTTGTTTAGCTGGATTTCCTACAACCAACGCATATGGTTTTACGTCTTTAGTAACTACAGCACCTGCACCTACAAAAGCATATGTCCCTATATTATTACCACATATTATAGTCGCATTAGCTCCTATCGTTGCGCCTTTTCCTATATGAGTTTTACTATACTGCCCCCTCCTATTAACACTACTTCTAGGGTTAATTACATTTGTAAATACACAAGAAGGACCAAGAAATACATCATCATCACAGATAACCCCTGTATAAACAGATACGTTATTTTGTATTTTTACATTGTTACCCAAAATAACTTTTGGAGAGATGACTACATTTTGACCAATATTACAATGGTCACCAATAATACAGTCTGTCATAATATGCGAGAAATGCCATATTTTAGTATCATTTCCTATCGTGCATCTTTCATCTATTTCAGCAGTTCTATGCACAAAATAATTGGGTTCCATATATCTAATTAATTAATTTATATTATTTTAATACTATTCACAACCAGAATATCATAGAAACAGAATGCTGTAAATGATTCGCATTTCCAGGAGTATTATTATCTATTGAGAATTTCCCTAATGTTTGAAAATTAAGCCATAAATACATGCCTAATTTTATATTTATACCAAATCCAAAATTGATGCTGTTATTAATAACACTATCAAAAAAATTACCTCCCCATCCACCAATAAAATAACCAGTATAATTAGCATGCCTTGCATCTTGCCAATAATTAGACGTATAATTCTTTAGCATAAAATCAATTGCGAAATAATTAATTGCCTCTGTATTATAATTATCATTCACTTTTTTACCCTTACTAAACTCATTAAGAGATAGTGATAGCTCTGCTCCATAATCATACTCAAATCTTTTTTCTATAGTTGTCTTAATCAAACGAGAAAAATTCCAGTTATTCTCTATATCAAGTAACTCTCCAAAACGACTACCAGAGTTATCCACCACATTTACACCTATACCTAGTACCCAAGGATCATTCTCTTGTGAATAAGTAAAAGGTGCTTTTATAACAAACACTACTACAAATAAAAATCGTGTCAAAGCCATATAAGTTCATGTCTCTTATCTAGTTAATTAATCAATCTGGGATTACAACTGATTAAAACACTCTAATTAATGAACAACAAATTATTTGACAAATGTGGGTTTCGAAATATAAAATAAACTATGAAGTATAATTTTTCAAATCTATCATGTACCTCTTCTTTGTAAATTTAATAGATTTTAATGTAAATCAGATACTGTTTTTCCTCAAAAAATCAACTGATTATCAATATATTAAACCCACAAAAAGAGTGTTTTAAAATAAGGTTTTTACAGATCTTCAAGAGGTAATAAACCGTACTTCTTTTTAACAAATTGAAAGACAAAGTTTATGATAAGAAGTTACTAAACAGTTAATTATCTATTTTTAAGCCCAAAATAATATTTCATATAATTACTTGTAAATTATAAAAACATTTATACGATATTTTTTATAAAATAGAAAAAGTTAAATGTGTTCTTTAAAAAAAATTAAAGCTAAAAAACAAAATTAAACCGTAATTAAGTCCCTATTTTTATTGAAACATCTTGAAGAAAAAAAATAGCCTTTTTATAAAATAAACCACTATAGATTTAAAAATCCATAGTTTTAAATAAAATCAAAAATGAAAAACAAATCAATAGACTTAGAATCAAACATAAAGATACCAATATTTAAATACTCATATTTTTAAAACACTAGTCAATGGAACTGCTAAAAAAATGTATCCTAGATAAAATCTATATTGATAACAACTCTTTAAACTCTATAATCTCTTCTTTTGAAATTAAAAAAATAAAAAAAGGAGATTTTTTTCTTGAATCAGGAAAAATCTGCCGAAAAATGGCATTTATCGAATCAGGGTATTTAAGAATGTATGATATAGTAGAAGGAAAAGAAATTACTTTTTGGATTGGTAGTAGCGGAAAATTTATTACTTCACTTTCTAGTTTTATTTTCAAATCCGAAAATTATTGGAATATTCAAGCATTGACTGATTGTACATTATGCGTTATTAGTAGAGATAATCATTTTAGTATCTGTAAACAACAACCTAAATGGCTTGAGTTTGATAATTTATTACTCGCACATTCTTTTGCATTATTAGAACGTAGTATGTTTGCGCAATTGCATACAACTGCAAAACAAAGGTTTGAATCTTTACTTAATGATGAACCTACTCTGTTTAATAATGTTCCGCTTCAGTATATCGCTTCTATGCTTGGGATTACTCCAGAATCATTAAGTAGATTAAGAAAAAATTGGACGCAGTCAATTTCTTAACATTTATCAAGAGGAAATAATACATACTATAGGACATTTGTAGAAACAAAAACATAATACATCATGAGCTTTTTACAAACTGTATTACTATGCAATACTATTTTTTCATTTATAACAGGTATTTCTCTTATACTATTTAATAAAACAATAGCAAGTTGGTTTAACAAGCAAAATTCAGTTATTTTTTGGGTAATTGGGATAGGACTTCTCTATTTTTCGTATTCTGTATATATTCAAATTAAAAATCCTAAACCTGATGCAGTCTTTTATATTATAACCCAAGATATAATATGGGTATTGGTCAGTGTAGTTATAGTGATAATAAAACCATTTAATATTTCAACTATAGGATATCAAACTATTTCTATTATTGCTTTTATAATTCTGTTGTTTGGTATTGGACAAACTATAGGGCTTGCTCAAATAGATAATGTAAGTCAAAAAAAAGTTAAACATCTAGAATATAAAAGAATTGTGAACGCTTCAAAAAAAAGTACTTGGGAGGTAATTTCGGATGTTGCAAATTATCACAAAGTTGCTCCTAATATTGATCGTGTAGAGATTATATCTGGTAAAGGAGAAGGTATGGTTAGAAGCTGTTCACATAAAGCTGACAGTTGGACAGAAACTGCTATTTTATGGGAAGAAGGAGAGCAATACTCTTTTCGAGTGCATACAAATGCTAAGGATTACCCCTATCCTTTAAAATTATTAAAAGGAACCTGGAAAGTTGTAGAGATTTCTGAAAACAAAACAAAAATCATAATGATGTTTGACTTTGCTTATAAAAAGAAAATTCACAACATTATAATTCATCCTTTTATGAAAAAAGAGTTTAACAAGATTTCTAATGAGCTACTTGACAATTGGGTAGATATTCTAAGTGATAAATAGTACCCTTATAAAATAAAATTACTAATCAAAATTATTTTTTTGTATGTACATATTTTTTGGATGAAAAGCGAAAAGAAGATCTAACTTCATATCCTAAAACAAATAAATTTCATTCATTATAATAATGAATGAAATTAAATTATACATATAATAAAAAAATCTAATATTATAATTCATCTATGCTTCTCCCGTAGGACCAAAGTTCATCGGAATTGGTGGTTGCTCGTAGTCTTTAATTTCTCCGTGTGCTGCTTCGAATCTGTTTATATTATCATGAAGAGCTTTTAATAATCTTTTTGCATGTTGTGGAGTTAAGATAATCCTACTCTTTACTTTACTCTTAGGTCTACCTGGCATAATATTTACAAAATCAACTACAAATTCTGAAACTGAATGATTAATAATTGCAAGATTACTATACACTCCATCTGCTGTAGCCTCATCTAATTCAATATTTAACTGATTTTGATTCTCATTATCTACCATATCTCTTATTTATTTTTAAAAAATGCTTTGGTCAAAAAAAAAGAAAGCCTGCCTAAAAAGGCAGGCTATTCATTCATATTAGTTATAATTAACTTCTTGTCGCTGTTCCATTCGCTCTTCAAACTCATCATTTGAACCAACAATAATACTTTCATAATCTCTCATTCCTGTCCCTGCTGGAATTCTATGTCCAACAATTACATTCTCTTTAAGACCTTCAAGTGTATCAACTTTACCGCTTACTGCAGCTTCATTTAATACTTTTGTTGTTTCTTGGAATGATGCTGCAGAGATAAATGATTTAGTCTGTAGCGAAGCTCTAGTAATACCTTGCAGTATTGGAGTTGCTGTAGCAGGAGACACATCTCTTGCAGTGACTAAATTTTTATCATCTCTACGTAAAGAAGAATTTTCATCTCTCAATTCGCGAAGAGAAATAATCTGTCCTGGTTTAAGTCTCTCACTTTCCCCCTCATCTTCAACAACTTTCATCCCAAACATTCCATCATTTTCTTCTATAAAATCAGATTTATGCACTAATTGATTCTCTAAGAAAATAGTATCTCCTGGATCCTGAATTCTTACTTTACGCATCATCTGTCGTACTACCACTTCAAAGTGCTTATCATTAATTTTCACCCCTTGTAGACGGTATACTTCTTGTACCTCATTAACCAAGTATTGTTGCACTGCAGAAGGTCCTTTAATTTTAAGAATATCTTCTGGAGTAGTAGAACCATCTGATAATGGCATTCCTGCACGTACATAATCATTTTCCTGAACCAGAATTTGATTAGAAAGTTTAACAAGATACTTTTTAATTTCTCCTATTCTAGATTCTACTATAATCTCTCTATTACCACGTTTAATTTTTCCAAATGATACTACACCATCTATCTCACTAACCACTGCAGGATTAGAAGGGTTACGTGCCTCAAATAATTCTGTTACCCTTGGAAGACCTCCAGTAATATCCCCTGCCTTAGCAGACTTACGTGGAATCTTAACCAAAATCTTACCTACCTTAATCTTATCCTCATCATCTACCATAAGGTGAGCCCCAACCGGAAGGTTATAAGAACGTAATACTTCATCTCCTTTTCCTAGTACATGTAACGTAGGTATTTTTTTCTTATCACGAGATTCAGAAATCACCTTTTCTTGGAAACCAGTTTGTTCATCAATCTCCACTTGATATGTAATTCCTTGCTCTATATTCTCGTATCTTACTCGACCAGCAAACTCAGAAATAATTACCCCATTATATGGATCCCACTGACATATAACTTGCTCTGCTGCAAGCACATCCCCATCTTTAATAAATAATTGAGAACCATAAGGGATTAAGTTTGTACTTAAAACAATTTTAGTTTTTGGGTCGATAATCTTAACTTCTGAGGTACGAGAAATTACTACATCAATTTCATTACCTTCGTTATCTTCTCCTTTTACTGTTTTCAGTTCTTCTATTTCAGCTTTTCCACCAAACTTAGATTTCAATTGATTTTCTTCAGAAATGTTACCTGCAATACCTCCCACGTGGAATGTACGTAAGGTAAGCTGAGTACCTGGTTCTCCAATAGATTGAGCAGCTACAACTCCTACAGCTTCTCCTCTCTGAACAGTTTTACCAGTTGCTAGGTTACGTCCATAACATTTTACACAGATTCCTTTTTTAGCTTCACAAGTTAATGCTGAACGAACTTCTACAGATTCTACAGGAGAATTCTCTATAATTTTAGCTGTAGCATCATCAATTTCTACTCCTGCTTCTACTAATACTTCTTCTGTTAAAGGATTAATAACATCTATTAATGAAGTTCTACCTACTATTCTAGCAGCTAATCCTTCTATAATTTCTTCATTCTTCTTTAATGGAGATACTTCTACTCCTCTAAGTGTACCACAATCCTCTATATTAACGATTACATCCTGTGCTACATCAACTAAACGACGTGTTAAATACCCAGCATCCGCAGTTTTAAGAGCCGTATCTGCAAGACCTTTACGAGCACCGTGAGTAGAGATAAAGTATTCTAAAATAGAAAGTCCTTCTTTAAAGTTAGAAAGAATTGGATTTTCAATAATTTCACCTCCAGCAGAACTAGCTTTCTTAGGTTTTGCCATCAATCCACGCATCCCCGTTAGCTGTCTAATTTGCTCTTTAGATCCCCTTGCTCCAGAATCAAGCATCATATATACCGAGTTAAACCCTTGTTGGTCTTCTCGAATACGCTTCATCGATAATTCTGTCAATTCCGCGTTTGTAGATGTCCATATATCAATTACCTGATTATAACGTTCGTTATTAGTAATCAATCCCATATTATAGTTAGCAACAATATTATCAACCTGAGTGTTAGCACTAGCAATCATAGTATGCTTCTCTTTTGGAATAATAATATCTCCTAAACTAAATGATAATCCTCCTTGGAATGCAAAGTTGTATCCTAAAGTTTTGATTTCATCTAAGAATGCTGCTGTTTCGGGAACACTGGTTACTTTTAATATACCTCCGATAATATCTCTAAGAGATTTTTTCGTTAGTACCTCATTAATATATCCAGCTTTTTCAGGAACCTTATCATTAAATAAAACTCTACCTGTAGTAGTTTCTATAATTTTAGTAACCAGTTCTCCATTTTCATCAATATCCTTAGTACGTACTTTAATATTAGCATTAATATTAAGTCGTTTCTCATTATAAGCAATCACTACTTCTTCTGGAGAATAAAAAGTTAAATCTTCTCCTTCTATTTTTAATTCTGGAGTAGATCTACGAGGCTTAGTCATATAATAAAGTCCTAGTACCATATCCTGAGAAGGTACAGTCACTGGAGACCCATTAGCTGGATTAAGAATATTATGTGATGCTAGCATCAATAGCTGAGCTTCTAAAATTGCTTCAGGTCCAAGAGGTAAATGTACTGCCATTTGATCTCCATCAAAATCGGCATTAAATGCAGTACAAACCAATGGGTGTAATTGTATTGCTTTACCTTCAATTAGTTTAGGCTGAAATGCCTGAATACCCAAACGGTGAAGTGTTGGAGCACGGTTTAGTAATACAGGGTGTCCTTTTAAAACATTTTCTAATATATCCCAAACAACAGGTTCTTTTCTGTCTATAATTTTCTTAGCAGATTTTACTGTTTTTACAATACCACGTTCAATCAATTTTCTGATTACAAATGGTTTATAAAGTTCCGCAGCCATATTTTTTGGAAGACCACACTCAAATAATTTTAATTCTGGTCCTACAACAATTACAGAACGTGCTGAATAATCTACACGTTTACCAAGTAAGTTCTGACGAAAACGTCCTTGCTTACCTTTTAAAGAATCAGATAACGATTTCAGTGGTCTGTTAGAGTCTGTTTTAACAGCAGAAGCTTTTCGTGTATTATCAAATAATGAATCAACAGATTCCTGAAGCATACGTTTTTCATTACGTAAAATAACTTCTGGAGCTTTAATTTCCATCAAACGTTTTAAACGGTTGTTACGAATAATTACACGTCGATATAAATCATTTAAATCTGATGTCGCGAAACGACCTCCATCTAATGGTACCAACGGGCGCAATTCTGGTGGAATTACTGGTACAACTTTAAGAATCATCCACTCTGGATTATTCTCTCTATTTTTATTAGCATCACGTAATGATTCTACAACCTGAAGACGTTTTAAGGCCTCAGTTTTACGTTGCTTAGATGTTTCATTATTCGCTTTATGCCTTAATTCATAAGATAATTCATCAAGGTCAATTCTTCTAAGAATTTCGATAAGGCATTCTGCCCCCATCTTAGCTATAAATTTATTAGGATCTGTATCATCAAGATAAAGATTCTCTTGAGGAAGACTATCTAATATGTTTAAATATTCTTCTTCAGTAAGGAAATCCATTTTCTGTACGGCTTCTCCTTCTTCATTTTTCGCAATACCTGGTTGGATCACTACATAACGTTCGTAGTAAATAATCATATCCAACTTCTTAGAAGGAAGGCCTAATAAATATCCTATTTTATTTGGTAAAGAACGAAAATACCAAATATGTGCTACAGGAACAACAAGGTTTATATGACCTACACGGTCTCTTCGTACTTTTTTCTCGGTAACCTCTACTCCACATCGATCACATACGATACCTTTGTAGCGAATTCTTTTATATTTACCACAAGCACATTCAAAGTCCTTTACAGGTCCAAAAATACGCTCGCAGAACAAACCATCACGCTCAGGTTTGTGAGTACGATAATTGATAGTTTCGGGTTTTAATACTTCTCCCTTAGATGCTGCTAAAATCGACTCAGGAGATGCTAAACCTATAGAGATTTTATTAAATCTCTTTACTGTATTCTTATCATTATTTCTTGCCATAATATATGGTTGCTAAAGAATTATTGTAATTTAAAATTGAATAATAATTTGATATACAAACTGTCTCCTTCGACAAGCTCAGGTGACAGTTTGATTATTTTATTATTATTCTTCTAATCTAATATCTAGACCCAGACCTTTTAATTCATGCATTAATACATTAAATGATTCTGGTAATCCAGGTTCTGGCATAGGTTCACCTTTAACAATACTTTCGTATGTTTTAGCTCTTCCTATAACATCATCAGATTTTACTGTCAATATCTCTCGTAAGGTTGCAGAAGCACCATAAGCTTCTAACGCCCAAACTTCCATTTCTCCAAAACGTTGCCCTCCAAACTGAGCCTTACCTCCAAGCGGTTGTTGAGTAATCAACGAGTAAGGACCTATTGAACGAGCGTGCATTTTATCATCTACCATATGCCCAAGTTTAAGCATATAAATCACTCCAACAGTTGCTGGTTGATCAAAACGGTCTCCTGTTCCTCCATCATATAAGTAAGTATGTCCAAATCTTGGAATTCCTGCTTCATCTGTAAATCCATTTATTTGATCTAATGTTGCTCCATCAAAAATTGGCGTAGCAAATTTTCTATGCAACTTTTGTCCTGCCCATCCTAATACTGTTTCATAAATCTGACCAATATTCATACGAGAAGGTACACCTAATGGGTTTAATACAATATCAACTGGTGTTCCATCTTCTAAGAACGGCATATCTTCTTCTCTTACGATACGGGCAACAATACCTTTGTTACCGTGACGACCTGCCATCTTATCTCCTACCTTAAGTTTACGTTTCTTGGCAATATAAACTTTTGCTAGTTTTATAATTCCAGAAGGTAATTCATCTCCTACAGAAATTGTAAATTTCTCTCTACGTAGATTACCTTGTAAATCATTTTCTTTAATCTTATAATTATGAATAAGATCCGCAACCATACGGTTTAAATCATCATCAGTAGTCCACATTCCTCTGGTAAGATGCGCATAATCATCAACACTATTCAGCATTTTTTGAGTATACTTCTTCCCTTTTGGAAGTACTTCTTCTCCAAGATCGTTCATAACTCCTTGAGAAGTTTTACCTCCAACAATAAGGAATAATTTATCAACTAATTCGGTTTTTAATAATTCGAATTTAGTATCATATGATCTTTCTAAAATCTCTATATCTTCCTTATCCTGAGATCGTTTTCTTTTATCTTTTATCGCACGAGCAAATAATTTTTTATCAATTACTACACCATGCAATGATGGAGAAGCTTTTAATGAAGCATCTTTAACATCACCTGCTTTATCTCCAAAGATTGCTCTTAATAACTTCTCTTCAGGAGTAGGATCACTTTCTCCTTTTGGAGTAATTTTTCCAATAAGAATATCACCTGGTTTAATTTCAGCACCAACTCTTATCATTCCGTTTTCATCAAGGTCTTTGGTAGCCTCTTCTGAAACATTAGGAATGTCATTCGTTAATTCTTCATTTCCTAGTTTAGTATCTCTAACTTCAAGAGAATACTCATCAATATGAATAGAAGTAAAAATATCTTCTCTTACTACTTTTTCAGAAATTACAATCGCATCCTCAAAGTTATACCCTTTCCAAGGCATAAAGGCTACTTTCATATTTCTACCAAGAGCTAATTCTCCTTTTTCTGTAGCGTATCCCTGACATAAAACCTCTCCTTTCTTAACACGATCTCCTACATTTACTATAGGTTTCAAGTTAATATTAGTTCCTTGATTGGTTTTTCTGAATTTTATTAATTCATATGTTTTAGAATCACTTTCAAAACTTACCATTCTTTGTTCTTCAGTTCTATCATACTTGATAGTGACCTTCTGAGCATCTACATATTCAACAACTCCGTTTCCTTCTGAATTAATCAATACCCTAGAGTCTGAAGCTACCTGACGTTCTAGTCCTGTTCCTACAATAGGTGCATCTACTCTTAATAATGGTACTGCCTGACGCATCATATTGGATCCCATCAAAGCACGGTTTGCATCATCATGTTCTAAGAATGGAATTAACGATGCAGAAATAGAAGCAATTTGATTAGGAGCAACATCGGCATAATTTACATTAGTAGGATCAATCACAGGGAAATCTCCTTCCATACGTGCAATTACCTTTTCTGCAGTAACATTACCTTCATCCGTCATAGGGATATTAGCTTGTGCTATCAGTTTTTCTTCTTCTTCTTCTGCACTTAAGTATCTATATTCAGCAATATCCACCTTACCATCAGTTACTTTACGATAAGGGGTTTCTAAGAATCCCATTGAGTTTACCTTAGCAAAAACGGCTAAAGAAGATATCAATCCAATATTTGGTCCTTCAGGAGTTTCAATAGGACATAAACGTCCATAATGTGTATAGTGTACATCACGTACTTCAAACCCTGCACGCTCACGAGATAAACCACCTGGCCCTAGTGCAGAAAGTCTACGTTTATGTGTAATCTCTGCTAATGGATTCGTTTGATCCATAAATTGAGATAACTGATTGGTCCCAAAGAATGAATTAATTACAGATGATAAGGTCTTTGCATTGATCAAGTCAATTGGCGTAAACACTTCATTATCTCTAACATTCATTCGTTCTCTAATGGTACGAGCCATACGAGCTAAACCAACGCCAAACTGCTGTGATAATTGTTCTCCTACAGTTCTAACACGACGATTAGAAAGGTGGTCAATATCATCTATCTCAGCTTTAGAATTAATTAATTCTATCAAATATTTTATGATGGTAATAATATCTTCTTTGGTAAGCACTTGCTTATCCATTTCGATATTAAGCCCTAATTTTTTATTCATTCTATAACGACCTACTTCACCTAAGTTGTATCGTTGATCAGAAAAGAATAATTTATCAATAATACCTCTTGCTGTCTCTTCATCAGGCGGTTCTGCATTACGCAATTGACGGTATATATGCTCTACTGCTTCTTTTTCAGAGTTCGTAGGGTCTTTCTGTAATGTGTTATGAATAATTGCATAATCACCTTTTTGATTATCTTCTTTATGAAGTAAAATTGCTTTTGCTCCAGATTCTATAATCTCTTCAAGATGATCTTTATCTAAAATCGTATCTCGATCTAAAACAATCTCATTACGTTCTATAGATACTACTTCTCCTGTATCTTCATCCACGAAGTCTTCATGCCATGTATTTAATACACGAGCAGCTAACTTACGCCCTAATACTTTTTTTAATCCAGATTTAGAAACTTTTACTTCTTCTGCAAGATCAAATATTTCTAAAATATCTTTATCACGCTCAAATCCTATTGCGCGGAAAAGTGTAGTTACTGGTAATTTTTTCTTTCTATCGATATAAGCGTACATTACACTATTAATATCGGTAGCAAATTCTATCCAAGATCCTTTAAAAGGGATGACTCTTGCAGAATACAATTTAGTTCCATTTGCATGAAATGATTGTCCAAAGAATACTCCAGGTGAACGGTGTAATTGAGATACGACAACTCTCTCGGCACCATTAATACAAAAAGTACCACTAGGTGTCATATAAGGTATGGTACCCAAATAAACGTCCTGAACAATAGTCTCAAAATCTTCGTGTTCTGGATCTGTACAGAATAGTTTAAGTCGTGCTTTTAAAGGTACACTATACGTAAGACCTCTTTCGATACATTCTTGAAGATCGTATCTTGGAGGATCTACAAAATAATCTAAAAATTCTAGTACAAATTGATTACGTGTGTCTGTAATCGGGAAGTTTTCCATGAAGGTATTATATAGACCTTCGTTTCCTCTTTCTTCAGATTTTGTTTCTAATTGAAAGAAATCCTGGAAGGATTTAATCTGAATATCTAGGAAATCTGGATAATCAGGTCTATTCTTTACAGAAGAGAAATTCAATCTTTCAGTTTGCGTTGCTAACATCAATGGACGGAATTAAATTAAAATTTTAAAAAAGGTGCGTATTTTAACACTTAATGTTTATATACGCAAAATGGTTTAGACCACAGAGAACATTCTCTGGGTCTAAACCTATATGTCAATAATGGTAAGCTTATTTAAGCTCAACCTCAGCTCCAGCCTCTTCTAATTGAGCTTTAAGAGCTTCTGCTTCATCTTTAGATATTCCTTCTTTGATTGCTTTAGGAGCTTCATCAACTAACCCTTTAGCATCTTTAAGACCAAGACCTGTAAGTTCTTTTACAAGTTTTACAACTGCTAATTTAGCACCTCCTGCAGCCTTAAGGATTACATCAAATTCTGTTTTTTCTTCAGCAGCATCACCACCAGCGGCAGCACCACCAGCAACAGCTACTGCAGCAGCAGCAGGTTCGATACCATATTCTTCTTTTAATATATCAGCTAACTCATTAACTTCTTTTACTGTTAAGTTAACTAATTGTTCTGCGAAATCTTTTAAATCTGCCATTTTCTATCGTTTTAAATAATTTTTTTTGTAATTGAAATATAATTGTTAAAAAGTGCGTACACTACTGTTATTATCCTTCTTTTTCGGATAATGTTTTAAGGATACCAGCTATTTTACCTCCACTTGATTTTAACGCAGAAACTACGTTTTTAGCAGGAGACTGTAATAGACCGATAATATCTCCGATAACTTCTTCCTTAGACTTAATATTAACTAAAGCATCTAAGTTTTCATCACCTACATATACTGCTTCTTCTACAAATGCTCCTTTTAATAGTGGTTTCTCTGATTTCTTACGAAATTCTTTGATAACCTTTGCTGGTGCATTACTGGTTTCAGAAAATAATATTGAAGTATTACCTTTTAATGTGGTTGGTAAATCTCCAAAATCCTTATCAGAATTCTCCATCGCTTTTGCAAGGAGTGTATTCTTTACTACTTTTAATGATACGTCGGCTTTAAAACAAGCTCTACGTAAATTTGAAGTTGTTCCTGCATCTAATCCTGAAATATCAGCTAAATATATAACAGCATTTTCAGCTAACTGAGCAGTTAAGTCTTCAATTACTAGTGATTTTTCTTCTCTTGTCATAATCGTTTATCTTAATTACCCAGCAAAGTTTTTAGAATCAACTTCTATACCTGGACTCATTGTAGAAGACATATATATAGATTTAATATATACTCCTTTTGCAGTCTGTGGTTTTAACTTTACTAATGTTGTTATTAATTCTTTAGCATTTCCTTCTAGTTTATCTGCATCAAAAGATGCTTTTCCTATTGCTGCATGAACAATACCAGTTTTATCAACTTTAAAATCAATTTTACCAGCTTTAACATCAGATACTGCTTTTGCAACATCCATAGTTACTGTCCCTGTTTTTGGGTTAGGCATTAATCCACGAGGTCCTAATATTCTTCCTAATGGTCCTAATTTACCCATAACACTAGGCATGGTGATGATTACATCGACATCTGTCCAACCACCTTTAATTTTTTCAAGGTATTCATCTAAACCTATAAAATCAGCTCCTGCTTCTTTAGCTTCGGCTTCTTTATCTGGTGTTACTAATGCTAATACTTTAACATCTTTTCCTGTTCCGTGAGGTAATGTTACCACACCACGTACCATCTGATTCGCTTTACGTGGATCTACGTTCAAACGAACAGCAAGATCTACAGAAGCATCAAAATTTACGCTTGTTATTTCTTTTACTAAAGCAGAAGCTTCATCTAATGAATACGCTTTATTATTATCAATCTTAGCGTGTGCTTCTTTTTGCTTTTTAGTTACTTTTGCCATTTTGTAAACGTTTTTGGATTAAAAAGGAGCTTCTCCTTTTACAGTTACACCCATTGAGCGAGCAGTACCAGCGATCATTTTCATAGCAGACTCTACAGTAAATGCATTTAAATCTTGCATTTTATCTTCTGCTATTGTACGAACTTGATCCCAAGTAACACTTGCTACTTTTTTACGGTTAGGCTCTCCAGAACCTTTTTTCTGTTTTGCTGCTTCCAGTATCTGAACAGCTGCTGGTGGAGTTTTTATAACAAAGTCAAAAGACTTGTCTGTATACACATTAATTACAACTGGTAATACCTTACCAGCTTTATCTTGTGTTCTACCATTGAATTGCTTACAGAATTCCATGATATTTACTCCGGCAGCACCTAAAGCAGGTCCAACTGGTGGGGATGGGTTTGCTGCACCTCCACGCACTTGTAATTTTACTACTTTACCTATCTCTTTAGCCATTTTTCTAATTTTAAATTAGAATTGTTCTATAAGTGGAAGCAAAAGAACAACTCTGGATCTATAATGTAACAATTATTATATTTTTTCTACTTGCATATAACTTAGCTCTAGTGGTGTTTTTCTTCCAAAAATCTTAACCATTACTTCTAGTTTACGCTTTTCTTCGTTTACTTTTTCAACTGTACCATTAAATCCATTAAACGGACCATCAATTACCTTTACTGTTTCTCCAACAGTATAAGGAATTGCTACGTTATCAGTTTTAACTGCTAGTTCATCAACTTTACCTAACATTCTATTAATTTCAGATTTTCTTAATGGCACAGGATCTCCTCCTTTTACTTCGCCTAGAAATCCAATCACACCATTAATAGATTTAATTATGTGAGGTACTTCTCCAGAAAGGTTTGCTTCTATCATAACATAACCTGGAAAATATACTCTTTCTTTATTTATTTTTTTTCCATTACGGATTTGCACTACTTTTTCCGTAGGAACAAGAATCTGAGAAATATAATCTTCAAGTCCCATATGAGCTATCTCGCGCTCAATATAGTCTTTAACTTTATTTTCTTGACCACTTACTGCCCTTACCACGTACCATTTCTTGGAGTTATCTACTTCAGCCATTTTAACTATTTAAGATTTAACCAAAGTAAAGTAGTATTCTATTACATTACTAAACGTAGTATCAATACCCCATATAGCCAAAGAGAAAATAACCGAAAAAATGATTACAACTAAAGTAAGTTTTTGTGCTTCCGCCCACGGAGTCCACGTTACATGATTCTTTAGCTCGCTATATGATTCTGTAATATAATTTATTAATCCAGCCATCTTCTTATTTATTTTTTAAACAAAATTAGATAAACCCTAATTTCGCTATAAAACTTCATTATTACAATCAACTTTAAGTAAAAATGTTGATTGACTTAGCACGGGTTGAGAGACTCGAACTCACGACACCTGGTTTTGGAGACCAGTGCTCTACCAACTGAGCTAAACCCGTAACATAAGTCAAGGTATTCGTATTGACGAATACCTCAACTTTTATTTACAATATATTGTAATTAGTCTAAAATTTCAGTTACCTGACCTGCACCTACTGTTCTTCCTCCTTCACGGATAGCAAAACGTAGTCCTACATTCATAGCAATTGTCTGAATTAGCTCAACAGTGATTGTTAAGTTATCTCCAGGCATTACCATTTCAACTCCTTCAGGAAGTGCAATATTTCCTGTTACATCAGTAGTACGTACATAGAACTGAGGACGGTAGTTATTATGGAATGGAGTATGACGTCCACCTTCTTCTTTTTTAAGGATATACACCTCTGCTTTAAACTTTTGGTGTGGAGTTACAGTACCCGGCTTAACGATTACCATTCCTCTTGATATCTGAGTTTTTTCAATACCTCTTAATAAGATACCTGCATTATCTCCTGCTTCTCCTCTATCAAGGATTTGGCGGAACATTTCGATACCTGTAATTGTAGATGTTAATTTCTCAGCACCCATACCAATGATCTCAACAGGATCTCCTGTATTAGCGATTCCAGTTTCGATACGTCCTGTTGCTACAGTACCACGACCTGTAATAGAAAATACATCTTCTATCGGCATTAAGAAAGGCTTATCTACATCTCTTTCAGGAAGTTCAATCCAAGCATCTACAGCAGCCATAAGCTCCATTACTGTATCAACCCATTTTTTCTCACCATTAAGAGCTCCTAGTGCAGAACCTGAAATTACAGGACCGTTATCACCATCATATTCATAGAAAGAAAGAAGATCTCTAACTTCCATCTCTACAAGCTCTAATAATTCCTCATCATCAACCATATCCACTTTATTAAGGAATACAACGATTCTAGGAATACCTACCTGACGTCCTAAAAGTATGTGCTCACGAGTTTGCGGCATAGGACCATCAGTAGCAGCAACTACTAAAATCGCTCCATCCATCTGAGCAGCACCAGTAACCATGTTCTTTACATAATCGGCGTGACCTGGACAATCTACGTGTGCGTAATGACGATTTTGTGTTTGGTACTCTACGTGAGATGTATTGATAGTAATACCTCTTTCTTTTTCTTCAGGAGCATTATCGATTTGATCGAAATCTCTTGCTTCAGAAAGACCTGCATCAGCTAATACCTTAGTAATCGCAGCAGTTAAAGTCGTTTTACCGTGATCAACGTGTCCAATAGTACCAATATTTAAGTGTGGTTTGGAACGATCAAAAGTTTCCTTTGCCATAATTAATTTATTTAATCTTAGTTATATATTAGTGTTCAATTATAAAATTCTGAACCTAGAGCCAATGACGAGATTTGAACTCGTGACCTCTTCCTTACCAAGGAAACGCTCTACCCCTGAGCTACACCGGCTTTTTAACAGATATAATGAAAAACCAGAGCACTTTCATTACTATTAGAAAGAAATCCAATCAATCATTACATTTATATTAAAAATCCAATCTTAAATTAACTAGTAAATCAAGATTTGCTCTAATTTTAGAGCTAGAAACTGAGGCTTAATCAGACTCTACTCAGTACAAGTTTTTCAACCTGTTTTTCATTAATTAATTATAAAAATTTAATTAATTATGAAAATAGAGCGGGAGACCAGGTTCGAACTGGCGACATTCAGCTTGGAAGGCTGACGCTCTACCAACTGAGCTACTCCCGCTTGTAAATTTCAAAATAATATTTAAAAAATTATTTCAAAACTTTATTTTCACATTAGAATTACTTTACAGAAGCTTTCTTACTACTTTAAATCAAGTACCTAAAAATATTCTAAATTAAGTGGGGAGAGCAGGATTCGAACCTGCGAAGACGTAGTCAGCAGATTTACAGTCTGCCCTCGTTGGCCGCTTGAGTATCTCCCCAATTGAAAAAAATCAATATTTTATTAATGAACTTATGAATTTTGAGTGCGCAAAAATAGTAATTTATTTCACAATTCAAAACTCTAATTAAAAAACTTATTTATTTATTAAATATTTAAGTTTTTTAGAGCCGATGGAGGGACTCGAACCCACGACCTGCTGATTACAAATCAGCTGCTCTAGCCAGCTGAGCTACATCGGCTTTTCACTATGTTTTAGAACATAAAAAAGTCCGCTATTTCTAACGGACTGCAAATGTATACTATTTTATTACTTTCACAAAATAATTTTCGAGAAAAATAATCAAAAATGTGCATTTAATTTTTCTTTACGTTTTTTTAACTGCCTTTCAAGTGAACTAACACACTCATCCACACCTTCTTCAAAGGTTTTATTAATCTTTTTAGTCATAAACTCATCTCCAGGAACACTTAATAAAATTTCAGTAATTTTATTTTCCTTACTACTTGTATTCATAACTTTCAAAAAAACATCTGCATAAATTATTCGATTAAAATGAGTTTCTAATTTATCTAACTTAGTCTGGAGAAAATCCACCAATTTTTGATCTACATTAAAATTTACGGATTGCAAGTTCACTTTCATACTTACTTGATTTAATTGGTTGAACGAAATTTTTAATAAGCCAAAAAGATTGACAAGCCAACAACTTGTCCTTTACTTTTTATTCCTAGGATGAGATTGTTTATACACTTTCGATAACTGAGACACACTATGATGCGTATACACCTGAGTAGCAGCTAAACTGGAATGACCAAGCAATTCTTTTACAGCATTTAGGTTTGCTCCTTCATTTAGCAAATGTGTCGCAAAAGAATGTCTTAAGATATGCGGACTTTTTTTTACTTTTGAAGATGCCTTACTAAAATAGCTATTTATGACACGATACACAAGTGTTTCGTAGATTTTAACTCCTTTTTTTGTCAAAAACAAAAAAGAAACTTCTGACTCTATAACCAAATCAGATCTTAAAACTAAATACGTTTTTATAGTCTCACAGACCGACGAAAGAAGCGGCAGGTATCTTTCCTTATTTCGCTTACCTAAAACCTTAATCTGCTTATTAGCTAAATCAATATCAGAAATCTTAAGATCTACCAATTCTATTCTTCGGATCCCTGTTGCATAAAAAAGCTCTACAATCAATCTATCTCGAACACTTTCATAATCTTCCTTATCCGTAAGAATACTCAAAACATCTTGAACTTCTTGCAAAGAAAAGGGTACTTGAAGTTTTTTAGACTCTTTTAAAGCTCTATGTTTCAGTAAAGGCGTCTTGTCTATCTGCCCTACTTTAAGCAAAAATCGATAATATGCTTTAAGAGAAGACACTTTTCTATTAACCGTTCTATTAGAAACCCCATCATCAACCAAGTTCACTATCCAAAATCGGATTTGCGAGTAATTAGCCTCTATCACTTTTGCACCTTCATACTCTATCTCATAAAATTCAAAAAAAGACAATAAATCTGCTTTATAAGCTGTTACTGTATGCTTAGAATATTTTTTTTCAAGAAATAAGTAGTCTATAAACTCTGAAATAAACATAAAAAAAACCGTTAGAAAACAAAAGTATGAAACTTTTACTCTTCTAACGGTTAAAATTTATAACGAAAAACGAAGTCTATTCTTTGCTCCCAAAGAACTCAAAATAGCGACGCTATTAACATTTAAATCTCTTCTTGATCTCTTAAGTGCTGAATATATTGCGCTTTTTGGATCTGTGCTCTTCTTTCTATAGAAGGCTTTGAAAACGCTTGACGCTTACGAAGCTGACGCATTGTTCCTGTTCGATCAAATTTTCTTTTAAAACGCTTTAACGCTCTATCTATATTTTCTCCGTCTTTAACTGGTATAATTAACATAGTGGCACCTCCTTTCTTTAGAAATAATTAGGGCGCAAATATAACATAAAACTATTACCCACAAAACGTTATTAAATAAATAATTTAATATTTTTTTTTAAACCTTAATAGAAACCTAGGATCTTTAACCCGAATTATGTCATAGAAAACCCATCCCTTCTTAAAACTGCTGTAAACATTATCTCTCCGCTGAGTTTTTTAATTTCATCATGTGGTGCTATGTTAACATCAAGAAAATATCTTTCTTTATTGCTTTTTCAAATTTTATAACGAAGTTGTATTGTATACTTTGGATTTACCGCAATAAAATTCTCTTTTTCGCTTATGCTTTAAAATAAAAAATAGCTGATTTTCTTTTACAGTAAATTCAAGGTGCAACTGATATAATTAATCTTCATCTACTCTATTCTTAACTTTACATCAAAACAAAAGCCATCTAAAACTTTATTAGATGACTTTATCAGTATTTAATTCTATTTACTGAATGGTTACAGATCTTTATGTTGCCGCTTTGTATTCTTTTTTATCAATAACAATTTTAGCTATAATTTCTCTTAGAATCTCTGAGGTTCCTCCTCCTATAGGTCCTAACCTACTATCTCTAGATAGTCTTGCTAGAGGATACTCTTCCATATATCCATATCCTCCTAATAATTGTAGACATTTATATATGGATTCATCTGCCATTTTTGTAGAAAGCAATTTAGACATACTGGCTTCTTTAACTACATATTGACCATCATTAAGCCTTTTAGCTATGGAGTAATTAAATTCTTTACACATTTCTACTTCACTTGCTATATCTGCTATAGTATGTCTTAAGGCCTGAAATTTATCTATCGTTCTTCCAAAGGCTTCTCTTTCTGACATATATCTTATGGTATACTCTAATGCATATTCTGCTCGTGCATGTGCATTAACTCCCATAATCAATCTTTCTAATGCAAAATGCTGCATTATATATGAAAACCCTTTATTTTCTTCTCCCATCAAATTACTAACAGGAATTCTCACATTATCAAAGGCTATTTCTCCTGTATCAGAAGCTCTCCAACCTAATTTATCTAATTTAGTTGCTGAGACTCCTGCTGTTTCTCTATCGATTACAAAGATACTTATTCCCTTATTACCTAATTCTGGTTTTGTTTTTGCAGCAACTACAAGGTAATCACTGTAAACTCCATTAGTAATAAATGTTTTAGATCCATTAATAATATAATGATCTCCGTCTTTAACTGCTGTTGTTCTCATTCCTGCAACATCAGATCCTCCAAAAGGCTCTGTTATACACAAACATCCTATTTTTTCTCCAGATATACTTGGGCGTAAATATGTTTCTTTTATATTGTGATCGCCTTCTTTATTAATATGTGTCATTGCGAGATATGCATGAGCCCACATTGCAGCTGCAAAGCCACCTGAGTTAATTTTTTGTAATTCTTCTAAGAATATAACTGTATAAAAAAGATCAAGATCTAACCCTCCATATTTTTCTGGATATGCTATACCAAAGTATCCCATTTCTCCAAATTTCTCCCAAATAAATCGATCTATACTTCCTGTTTTTTCCCACTTTTCTATATTTGGCGCAACTTCTTTCTTTAAAAACTCCCTAAGGCTTTGCCTAAATAATTCGTGCTCTTCTGTAAAATACATGTTATTCATATGATAACTTTATTTTTTAAATTAACTTATTACTGTGCATATATATGATTTGTCGTACTTATTCATCTATCAAAACCTATCTAGATTTCAAAAATCACAAATTAACGATTTATCAAATTTTACAGCATTTTTCAATAATTCTTATTTTATTGTCAAATATAATGCTATTTTATCTTTATTTTCTAAAGAAAAACTCTTGATTTTTCCTAATTCATCAAAACTTGAAACTTGCCCATTATGATCAATATAATCTCTAATATCTAAAGCGGTTTCAAAATCAATATATGGTACTTCAATTAATTCTTCAACAGACGCTTTATTTATATTGACTCTTTTTATTTTCTTAGAAGTTTTAACGGTAAACATCGATAGCGTTTTATTTTTTTGATATTCATACAGATTTAGATCTCCTAATTGTATATCGTTTACAAAACCTCCTATACGATTCCTATATTTAATTATTTTAATTGCTATAAAATCAGGTAGACCAACGCTCTTCTTAAGTTGTTCTACGGAGACTGTATTTAAATCTGCTTTCTGAGCATATGATTTAATAGGAAATACTTTTTTCTTGTATTTCCTAGTTGTCGTTTTATTTTTTGTCCAATCTGGAAATTTAAATAGTGGGGCTACTATTGTGAGAAGTGAGTCTGAAATCTTTGTAACTTTTTTAAAATCGGTAATCGAACGGATCCATTTCCCTTCTTTTCTATAAGCATAAAGTCTATCCAATTCTTCTGAAGAAAACCCTAACATATATCCTTTATGATCTGAAATAAAATTAGGATTAAAAGGTTGTATCCGATATATTTTTCTTTGTTTGGCTGAAATTTCTTTAAGAGAATCTACTTGTTGCTGAAATGATTGTAGCGCTACAAAATTATGTTTTTTTACTGCAACAGGAATTGGGTAAAAACAATATCCCAGAACTAGTACCACTATTATAAGTGATAAAACAAAAATCCCATTCCGAAAACGTGAATGTATTTCAAGATGGGATTTTTTATAATTCATTATAAAATAAAAAGCTACTTATTATTTGTTTGCTCCTTTTATCGCATCAAAATATCGTATCAATTCCTTTTTCACTGTTGGAAACAGGAAGAACAACCCTACCATATTAGGAAATACCATTGCAAATATCATAGCATCTGAGAATGCCCATATTGACCCCATACTTGCTGCTGCTCCGATAATCACAAATGTTAAAAATAATAATTTATATGTTAAATCTGCTGCTTTACCTCTACCGAATAAAAACTTCCATGATTGTAAACCATAATATGACCATGATATCATTGTAGATACTGCAAATAACACTACTGCTATAGTTAAGAAAATATTAGAATATGGTATATATTTTGCAAAAGCTGAAGCTGTTATACCAGCTCCTTCTTTTAATTCTCCATCTATAAGCACCTTCCCTTTAACATCTATATAGTTTACTCCATCAATTAGAACATTAAAAGTTCCATCTGCTTGTTCAATAGCACCTGGAATCCCTCCATAATCAAAGAAGCCTCCAAAATTAAAAATAACAATTACCAATGCAGTCATCGTACAAATAACCACCGTATCAATAAATGGCTCTAGTAATGCTACTAGTCCTTCACTGGCTGAGTATTTTGTTTTTACTGCTGAGTGTGCAATAGATGCTGATCCTGCTCCTGCTTCATTAGAAAATGCTGCTCTTTTAAAGCCTACTAATAAAACTCCTATAATACTTCCTACTCCTATTGCAGTGGGATTAAAAGCTTCGCTAATGATTAATGCTATGGCATCATCTACTAATGAAATATTTCCAAAAATGATGTATAAACATGCAATAATATACAATACAGCCATAAAAGGAACTACTTTTTCTGTTACCGAAGCGATACGTTTAATCCCTCCGATGATAATAATCCCTACAAGAACTGCTAATATTATTCCTATCCAAAAACCTGCTCCTGTACTTTGAAGTTCTAAAAGCTCTTTTAAAACAACTGTAGCTTGATTAGACTGAGCGGCATTACCTCCACCAAAAGAACCTCCGATACAAAATATAGCAAATATAACTGCTGTAATTTTTCCTAGTACCTTAAATCCTTTTTCCTTAAGTCCTTTACTTAGGTAATACATTGGTCCTCCATATACAGTACCATCTTCTCCTACATCTCTATACTGAACTCCAAGGGTACATTCTACAAATTTTGTAGACATTCCTAATAATCCACAAATAATCATCCAGAATGTTGCTCCTGGTCCTCCTAAGGCTATTGCTAAGGCTACACCTGCAATATTTCCATTTCCTACTGTTCCTGAAACCGCTGTCGCTAATGCCTGAAAATGTGAAACTTCTCCTTCTTTAGATTCATCTCTTATGGTATCTCTAATGTCTCCATCTACAGCAGCGGCAGAGTCTCCTAAACCATGCCCTTCTACATCATCATATTTACCTCTTACCACATTTATTGCTCTTCCAAAATATCGAATATTAGGGAAACCAAAATAAAGTGTAAAAAACAATGCACTTAATACTAATAATACTATAACAAAAGGAGCTCCTTCAAAAACTTCAAAAAAGATTACGTTGGAAAAAAAATCAGAAATAGGCTTAAAAGCCTCATCAATTTTTTTATCTAGACCTTTTTCTACGGTCTCTTGTGCAAATGTTAAAAATGGAATAGTAAGAGCTAAGAACGAAAGAAGAATTCTCTTCATAGTATTATGAGTTAATTAAATTTAATTGTTTAGATGCGAGCAAGATCCTAAAAAAAACGGTTGTTTACAATTTTTTTTAGGTTAAATGTTTTCTTATCATTAAATACCAAACTCCTTATTTAAGAGATTAATTTGTTCTGGACGACCAAGAACCACTATTTTAGAACCTGGTTTTAGAACAGTATTTGCTTCGGGATTTACAACATACTCTCCATCTGGAGATTTATATCCAATAATAGTACATCCTGTTCTAGATCTCATATTTATATTTAATATCGTCCTTTCTTTTTGATCTTCAAACATATCTTCAAAAGAGATCTCTTCTATATTTATTGATCTTTTTCCTACAATAGAAAGGTTGTCTAAAAATTCTATTAGATCAGGTACTACGACTAATGAAGCCATATGATCTCCTCCTATGCGATCTGGCATAATCACATTATCAGCACCTGCTAATCGTATTTTCTTATAAGAAGTATCTTGGGAGGCTCTACTTATTATTTTAAGGTCTTTATTAATCTGTCTTGAAGAAAGCACTATAAATAAATTATCAGCATCTTCTGGCAATGTACATATTAAACAAGATGCATTTCTTATACCTGCTTCTATCAAAACCTCATCTTCAGTAGCATTACCTTTTAGAAAAAACAGTTTTTCATTCTGATATTTTTCTATAACCTCATCTTCTTTTTCAACTATAACGAAAGGTTTATCATATGCTAATAGCTTTATTGCTGCTTGCCTACCATTACGTCCATAACCAATAATAATAGTATGATTCTCTATCTGGTGTATCATTTTCTGGGTTTTTCGATATTGAACTCTTTTAGGGTCACTCTTACTTACAATATATTCTGTTATAACAGATACTGCATATGCAAATATGGTTACACTAATCGTAATCAGAAATACAGTAAATAACTTTGCATTATCATCTAAAGGTTGTACTTCTCCAAAACCTACAGTAGACATTGTAATTACGGTCATATACAAAGCATCTACCCAAGAATAATCAGAAAAAAAGCGAAATCCTAATACTCCAATAACAATTACTGTTATCATCAAAATTAAAGCTATATATATTTTTGACCTACCCCAGTTATACATCCTTATCATAAATCAAATACAGAAGTCCGTTTAGTATAAATCAAATCTTTTAACTTCAGCCAAAATGCCATATTAAGGTAGATCACAAAACCTAAACCTACGGTAGCAAAAGTTAGATAAATAAAAAATAAACGCACATTTTTAGCTCGCATCCCTAACCTATCGGCTAATCTGGAAGAAACATAAAATCCATTGCGTTCTAAAAAATGTCTTAGGTTATAAAGCATTCTGCAAAATAATTATATTATCCTAGATTCCATTATCCTTGCAATAAATAATTTCCTATTGCGCATTTTAAACATGCTTTTTGATCACAATATGTATTCTTTAGCTGAATCACAGCCTGAGAATGTAGTGCATTCTTTACTGGGACTTTTAATTTTTTAAAATTATCGACAATACTATTTTTTTCATAAACTAATTGACAAATTAAATCAAAAATTTCTTCTTCTATATTTTTCCCTAGGCTTCTGGCATACATAAATTTTATAGGGATAATCGTATTAATAAGTAATAAATCAATAAATGGTTTTGTTATTCTCTTTTTACTAGTTTTTGATTCTTTTTCAAAAGTATAGTGGTTCTTCCAAAAATCACTTGCTTCGACCATAAAAAAACTATAAAAACCTTCTACTGTATTGATGCTAATGACTTCATTAAAAAGTTGATGATTTCTAAAATATAACATTGCAAATTGTGCTAAGCGTATCGTAGGAAAATTGGGAGGTCTTAATCTAAAAAATTGGAAACTTAACACTCCCCGAGTATTTAATTGAAATTTATGTTGTAAGAATTGATATTCTTTCTTTAGCGTCTTTGTATACTCATTTTCTATATCTTTTTCTAAAAATCCTGCCTGTCCAAAAAACAATGCTTCTAATTGATTTAGTTGGTTTGTACATTTTCTTATTATTGAAAAGTCTATTGAATTTGCTAAGCTTAAAAAAGCATCTCCATTTATTTTTAAACCAAAGTTCTTTGCCAGAAGTTTAAATAATACTGCCTCCCAATTATTCGAAGAATCCTTTAGAAGTTCTAGTATCATATTTGATTTTTGCTCTAATCTTTCTAAATATAATCTTTCTTGCCAATTAGAAATTATAAAGCTTGAGACTTCGGGTAATTGTTTTTCACAACTGATCCAGTCTCTAGTTCTTTTCTCAAAAAGATTTTGATACCGAATCAATATTCCCTGAGGGATATAATCTTTTAACTGTAGTGTTGGTATTACCGAATTGTCTTTTCTAAAAATATCCATATCATCTTCCCAAACTACATGAAGAATTACATTATCATATGCAGGATCATTCTCGTGATTATGAACATACCAATCACTTGACTTGATATGGACTTCTACATTTCCTGCCCATTTCTGGTTTTCTATAATAAGTCTTGCATTAAAAAAATCTGGTCCTGAATTATCTGTATTATGATTTCCTACTTGTTGGATGATTAGATTTTCATCTCTAGTAGTTTTAAGAATATTTGGTATTAGTTTTTTATGTTTCCATAAGTATTGAATAAAATCTTCTGTCATAGCTGATCAAAGTACTAAAATTTTATTTGATTTTCTATCCTACTTGTTTTTTTACCCCGTGTTTTTTTAAAAACAATTACAAACTCTTTTCTTAAACAAAAATTAACATTTAAATAACAAACTAACCCTCTTGGTATAGTATGATTTCTTAATAAAATTCTTAAAAATAAGTTAAATACACTTAAAAATGTACTAATGGTAAGATATTATGTATTAATGGAAAACTTAACAACAATTTCATTTCTTTTATTTGTTGTATCGAATTAAAGGGAAAATTAATTCACTCAAAAATATTTAAGATTATAAAGTAAAACCCTAAGCTAAGTTGAGTTTGTGTTAGGTTATTGATGGTTGCCATTTTTGGTGACCATCTTTATTTTTTTAGAGACTCTAAAAGGTAAATTTTATCGCTTTACTTTTTCTTTATTCTCTATATAATGATATCAGGATAAATATTAAATTTATTAAAAAACGCTTTTTTAAATTTTGAAGAATTAGAATAATTAAGAATATTCATAACTTCTTTTATAGACAATCCTTCTCCAATTATCATATTATATGAAGTTTCAAGCCTTTTATTATTAAAAAATTCTAATGGAGATTGGTTATGAATTTCTTTAAACATATTAAAGAAATTTGTTCTACTCATATTCGCCATAGTTGCTAATTGATCGACACCTACAAAAGGTTCTTTAAGATTACCTTTAAGATAATCACTTACTCTATAGATATTATCAACTTGTGTACTATTAATATTAAATGGATTACTTTCTGTATCCCATTTTAAAACATCTTTCCAAAAAGTTTCTAGTAATCGAACTCCTCTAGCAACAAAATATAAATAATTTTCTACTCTATCTGTATCTGGTTCTACAATTTGATCAAAGAGTTTTGATTGTTTATAGGAAAGGTAAAATTTATTAATGTCTTGATGAGAATATCTAATATAGCTATCTACTTTTTCGGCCATTCCTGCATTTTTTATAAAATACGGTTTAGTATATGAGCTTTTTAATACAATCATAGCAGATTTAACCTCTGCTCCTTTAGTTATATAAATTTGCTCTCCTTGTCTAGCATCCATGCATCGCATATTGCCTGGAGTATATCTATCTGAATAGGTACTAGTAATTTGATCTTCTTCTAATCTATGATTTAAAGCATATTTTCTAAAATGTAGTATAATATCTTTCTCATCAATAGGGGTTCTGATATATTTTATATCTGTATTTGCTTTATAATTATTTATTAAAAGAAAAACTTCTGGAGATATTTTATAATACAACACATATCCTTCTGCTATTTCTGATGGAAAATAGATCCGATCACAAGAGTTCCCAGAATTAAATTGATCTTTAAAATAATTCTTTAGCTTCGTAATATCAGAAAAGTCAAAAGAGTACTTAAGCATATCATTCCATTTTACACTTGTTGCTTTCATTGTATCCTAATGAAAATATGCTACAAATAATAAAGTATAAAAACACCCCTTTTATAAGCGTACAATGCGGATAGAAAGGGGAGATAAATTATTTTATAAAGATAAGAATTTATTTTATATGGCTAATAACATCATATTTTGTTACAATATGATGCTTACCATTTTCTAAAGCAACTAAAACAGCGGCGCTACCATTTTTTATAAGTTTTGAAATTTCATCGAGTGAAGTTTTAGCATTTACAACCGGAAAAGGTTTTTTCATAACATCTTTTATAGGCGTACTATCCATATTTTTATCATCAAGAAATGCCGTAAAAAGGGCACTTTCATCTACAGAACCGACAAATCCTTCGCTATCAACAACAGGTATTTGTGAGATCTGAAACTTACGCATGCGTTCAATAGCATGTGATACCAACTCTTCTGTTTTTACAGTAATCAAAGATTTTCCGATATGACTTTTTACCAAATCTGCTGCAGTATATACTTCTTCTTCTAGAAAACCTCTTTCTCGCATCCAATCATCATTAAACATTTTTCCTACATATCTACTTCCATGATCATGATATAAAATAACAACAACATCATCTTTTGTAAAATGTTCTTTTAACTGCAGTAATCCTTTTATAGCAGCCCCTGCACTATTTCCTAGAAACATTCCTTCTTCTTTAGCTAATCTCTGAGTATACAAAGCTGCATCTTTATCTGTTACTTTAGTAAATCCATCGATAATAGAAAAATCTACATTTTTTGGTAAGATATCTTCTCCTATCCCTTCTGTGATATAGGAATATATTTCATTTTCATCAAAAACTCCAGTCTCATGATATTTTTTAAAAACAGACCCATAGGTATCTATACCCCATATTTTAACATCTGGATTTTTCTCTTTCAAATATTTACCTACTCCGGATATCGTTCCTCCTGTTCCTACTCCGACAATAAAATGAGTTATTTTTCCATCAGTTTGTTCCCATATTTCAGGTCCTGTACTCTCATAATGAGCTTGTGCATTAGATGGGTTATCATATTGGTTTACATACCAGGAGTTTGGTGTTTCTTCTGCTAATTTTTTAGAAACTGAATAGTATGATCTTGGATCATCTGGTTCTACATTAGTTGGGCAGACTAATACTTTTGCTCCTACTGCTCTAAGGATATCCATTTTTTCCTTAGATTGTTTATCTGCCATTACACAGATCAATTTATATCCTTTTACAATAGCTACCAAGGCCAGTCCCATGCCTGTATTGCCTGATGTACCTTCTATGATAGTTCCTCCTGGTTGTAATCTACCATCTGCTTCTGCATCTTCTATCATTTTTAAAGCCATACGATCTTTTACAGAGTTCCCGGGATTAAAGGTTTCATACTTTGCTAATACTAAAGCATCAACTTCTTCTACCAAAGCATTCATTTTTACCAAAGGTGTATTTCCTATTGTCTCTAATATATTATTTGCGTACTTCACTGTTGCTATTTTTAAGCCTAAAATTATGACTATTTCACTTAATAAAGATAGGAATAGTTTGTTTTTTGCGTTATTTTTTTATTGAAAACGTATTGATTTAGTTGGTGATATCTTAGCGATGATATACGAAGGGATCAATAACATCAACAAGCATAATATCATAGTACCGACATTAAGTAGTATGATATAGCTAAAATCAATGTATACTGGTGCAGTACTTACATAATATGTTTCAGGATTAAGACTTACGATACTATAATATTTTTGTAGGAGTAGTACTCCAATACCGATAAGATTTCCCCAAAACAAACCTATTAGAATTAAATAGCCTGCGTTATACAAAAACACTTTTCTTATACTCCAATCGTTAGTACCTAATGCTTTTAAGATCCCTATCATAGGTGTTTTTTCTAAGATCAGAACCAATAACGCTGTAATCATATTAATTCCTGCAACCAAAATAATAATCCCTATAATCCCTATAATATTAAGGTCAAATAACTTTAGCCATTCGAAAATCGTTGCATATTTTAAGGTAATAGTCTGACTATCTAGAGTCGATGGTACCGTTTCATATATCTTTTGTCCTACTTGATCAATTTTATTAAAATCATTAATAAACACCTCAAAATGACCTATTTCATTAGCTTTCCATTTATTCATTTTCTGAATATGACGTATATCTGCAAACAAAAAAGTTTCATCAAACTCCTGAAATCCAGAACTATAAATTCCTACAATTTTAAAAGCTCTGATAAAAGGTTTTGAATTAGATTTTACTTTCTTTTTCAAAAAATATGTAATTGCTTTATCTCCAATAGTAAGACCTAATCGATTAGCGATATGTGAGGACAATAAAATTTCTTCATTTAGTTCTTTTTTAAAATCGGGTAGCCTTCCTTCGACAAGATACTCTTCAAAATAATTCCAATTATAATCTTCTCCTATCCCTTTTACAACTACTCCATCAAAATCTGTTGCGGTACGTATCAATCCCATTTTTGTTGCCACTCCTTGTACATGTACGACCTCTTCAATCTCGGGGAAATCTGGATAAAAATTCTGATCCTTAGTAATAGGAACCAACGACTCTACACTACTGTTATTATCAAAACTCGAAATAAGTACATGACCATTAAATGCCGCTACTTTTTCTCTTATTTTGCGTTGTAAGCCTATACCCGTAGCAATTGTAATTAACATCATAATCATCCCAATAGCAATAGCAAAAATTGCAATTTTTATAATTGGAGTAGAAATACTACTCTTATGTTCCTTACCTTTGATCAGGCGCTTAGCAATAAAATATTCTAAATTCAAGCTTAACTATGGTTTTTATTAGAAATGCATTCAAAAATACATTTTTATTCCTTTTCCTGATTTTTATTTCTTGTGTAAATGGAAGAAAATCTACTTCTTCAGAGATTCAAGGCTCTTTTTCTGAGCTGCATAGTACTCAGGATACCGTAAAAGCACAAAAACCTATTCGTATAGGTGCTAATCTTATGGATACTTATATCCCTATTCTAAAACATAAAAAAGTAGCCCTTGTAGGAAATCAAACCTCTGTTATTTTTAGAGATGGTATTACGAACAAGAATTATACACATCTTGTAGACTCCTTATTATCCAGAAACATTGATATCCAAAAAATTTTCTCTCCAGAACATGGATTTAGAGGTAAGGCAGATCCTGGGGAGCTTGTCGCTAATGGAAAGGATCTTAAAACGGGGCTTCCTATCGTATCACTACATGGTAAAAACAGAAAACCATCTAAAGAATCCTTATCTAACATTGATATTGTTGTTTTTGACATACAAGATGTTGGTGTACGTTTTTACACCTACATCTCTACATTACATTATGTTATGCAAGCTTGCGCAACATATAAAATCCCTATCTTAATCCTCGATCGCCCTAATCCTAATGCACATTATATCGATGGTCCTACTTTAGAATCAGAACATTCTAGTTTTGTAGGCGTACACCCAATACCACTAGTACATGGTATGACTATAGGAGAATATGCCAAAATGATTAATGGAGAAGGCTGGCTTGGAGAAAATTTAAGCTGCGATATTACTGTTATTCCTATTAAGAATTATACTCACCATACTTCTTATAGCTTACCTATACGCCCATCTCCTAACCTACCTAATGATAAAGCTATTAACCTATATCCTAGTCTCGGTTTTTTTGAAGGCACTACCATAAATGCAGGTCGGGGTACCGAAATGCAATTTCAGATTTTTGGAGCCCCTAATCTAGCTAAAGAAAAATACAACTATACGTATACTCCGCAGCCTAATTTTGGATCTAAAACCCCTAAACAACAAGGAAAACTATGCTATGGAAAAGATCTAAGATCAATTACATCTCTAGACTCTATAAACTTAGAATGGTTAATCGAAGCATATCATAATTCTACTACTAAAGAAAAATTCTTCAAAACTAAATCATTTACCATTCATGCAGGTACAGAAAAACTACAACAACAAATCATAGATGGATTAACTGCCCAAGAGATTAGAAATACGTGGAATAAGGATCTTCAAAAATTTAAAGCTATCAGAAAAAAATATCTAATATATCCATAGTACATTACCTCGGGCACGCCACAAGGCATTTGTATAAAAAATAGTTTTAGTATCTGGGCAAGCCTTAGAGTATTACAATCTCACTTAGTGAGTACACTACCTCGGGGCACGCCACAAGCCATTCGTATAAAAAATAGTTTTAGTATCTAGGCAAGCCTTAGAGTATTACAATCTCACTTAGTGAGTACACTACCTCGGGGCTTGTCTCGAAGCATTAAAATCTCGATTATCGAGTAAAACCATACTCATTACTCCCTGTTTTCAGGGATATTAATAGTTCTAAGAATTAATACATTTGCATATGTTACGGTTTTTACAAAATTTTATACTATTCAATTTTTTCATGCTATCATTTTTGATACAAGCACAGATAGATGGAACTACATTACCTCCACCCCCTCAAAAAAATAAAACCGAAAAAGAAAAAAAGTTAATTAATAAAGCTTTCTTTCTTTTTAATACTAATGAAGAAGAAAAAGCCTACAAAATGGCACATCAACTTCTAAAAACAGTAACATTAAATACATCAAAATTTAATACTAATATACTTCTGGCATATTATTTTAATAAGAAAACAGCTATTGATTCTTCTCTATATTATACGAATCAATCTTTACAACATAATAAAAACATATCTGATTCCTTAAAAACTAAAGGACATACCTTGGTGTACTATCTTTTTGCAAAGAACTACAGAAATAAAGGATTACTAGAAGAAAGTAAAAAATGGCATCTAAAAGGTATTGAGGCGTCGCAAAAATTTGGTGAAATAGGATTATATTACACCCATACTCATGGTCTTGCACTAACCTATAGTGATATGGGAGATTATCAGAATGCATTAAACCTATTTAAAGAATGTTTAACCTATAGAGGTGATCCAGAAATTACTTATGGGAGTTATATCAATATAGGAAGTATCTATTCTGGTCTAAAAGATTATAAAACTTCTAATCAATACTTAGAAAAAGCATTAATATTAAATAAAAACATCAAAAACAGTACAGCCATTACTGTGATTAAACAAAATATGGCTACAAACTATCAACAACAGGGCAATATAAAGAAAGCACTTTCTTTACTTAATGAAAGTATCAAAATTGCTAGAGAAAATGGATATAAACGTCTTGCACTCACGGGGTATCTCAGCATCGGAGATATTTATGTTCATTTAAAGAAATATAAAAATGCTCAGGTAATGTATTCTTCGGGGCTTCATGATGCTATAGCGCTTGGTTTTTTAAACGAGCAAAAAGCTATTTATGATAGATTAAAAGATATTTCTATCGCTCAGAACGATTATAAAAATGCTTTTGGATTTACGACCAGATCTCTTAGTATTAAGGATTCAATAAGCAAATTACAAAAAGAAAAAGAAATCAATGAGCTAGAAATAAAGTATAAAACACTACAAAAAGAAAAAGAAATAAGATTTCTACAAGTAGAAAATTCTAATCGAAAACTAGAGGTAAAAAATCAAGAAGAAGCTATTAAAAATCTTACACTACAACAAGAAGTAGAAAAAAAAGAAGCTGAAAATAAAATCTTATCCTTTCAGAACACATCAGAAAAAAGAGTTGCTGAAATTACACTATTAAAAAAAGATCAGGAGCTCCAAGAAGCTAAACTCATCAGAGAAAAAAGCACAAAAAACATCATTCTATATTCTTTTTTAATTCTCCTTGTTCCTGTAATTGGACTATTAATAACCTATTATCAAAAACTACAAACACAAAGTCAATTAAATAAAAAGCAAGACGAAGTAAATGAGCAAAAAATGTCTTCTTTATTAAAAGAGCAAGAATTAAAACTTATCAAAGCTTCTATAGAAGGACAGGATAAGGAACGAAAACGTATCGCTCTAGAGTTACACGATAGTATAGGAGGAAATCTTGCTGCTATAAAACTACAATTAAATAGTACTACTGTAAATGAAGATACACCATCCATAAAAACAATTAATAAGCAATTAGATGACACCTATGAGCAGGTACGCAATTTATCCCATAATTTAATCCCTAAAAAATTTAGTGAAAACAATTTCTCTGATGTTCTCGAAGAATATTTTAATAATATTGCAGAAGCCAGTAGTTTACAAATGTCTTTTATAGCATATCCCAGAACTAAGATTGATGATTTAAATGAGACATTACAGCTCCAAACTTTTAAAATCATCCAAGAATTAATCACCAATACCATTAAACATGCTAAAGCCTCTACAGCAGAATTGCAATTAAATCTGGTAGAAAACACTCTAAGCATCCTATTCGAAGATGATGGTGTAGGTTTTAAAACAGAAGATACTACTAAAGGGATTGGATTTAAAAATATAATCAGTAGATTAAACAAAATATCTGGAACTCTTCATATCGATTCTAGAATCAGTAGAGGTACCATTATTAATATAGAAATATCAACAATAACACCACACACCTAATGGCTTATAATTTAATCATAGTTGATGATCATAAAATGTTTTTAGACGGCTTATTAAGCATTCTTCAATCAGAAAAAGAGTACAACATTTTACTTACTGCTAAAGATGGAAAACACATCGCTAAATATCTCCAAATTAACCCCGATGAAAAGATAGATCTTATTATAACAGATATATCTATGCCCGAGCTAGATGGTATTGCTCTTAATAAAATTATAAAAGAGCAAAATAAAAATATAAAAACACTCATCGTTAGTATGCATAACGATGCCGATAAGATTGACAACCTTATAGAACATGGTGCTGATGGGTATGTACCAAAAAATGCCGAAAAAGAAGAACTCCTAAAAGCGATAACAACAATCCTAAAAGGAGAAAAATATTTCTCTAAAGAAATAAAAGATATTTATCTAGAGAATAAGTTCTCTAAGAAACAACAAGAAGAAGTAAAATTAACACAACGAGAAATCGATGTCATCACACTAATTGCACAAGAGTTTACCACCCAGGAGATCGCAGATCAACTATTTTTAAGCAAGCACACTATAGAGAGTTATAGAAAAAACCTTATCGCCAAACTTAATGTCAGAAACCTTGCCGGATTAACAAAACATGCCTTAAAAATGAAATACATAAAGTATTAACAATATCTTTTTTGTAAACTAACTACCTCGGGGCATTAACACATCTCACTTAGTGAGTAAACTACCTCGAGGCAAGTCTAAGGTCATTGCCTATCTGTACACAATCTAAGAGCATTATGTCGCTACTAAACAACATATCTAGACATAGCGTACCATACATTGAAGTAATCATAATAAAATAGTCTTTTTTCTTTCTTAGTAATTTTCTAATCATGATTGGGTATACTACATCGTAATGTTACTAAATTAGAGATAGTACTGTACAAATCGATATTTTATTCCCATATTATTCCTCCCCCCTGTTTTCAGGGTATATTTTTTCACTATAAAGGGTGTATTTCTACACTATCATCCTCCCCATCTTTGCAGTGTAATTCTTTACATAACAATATAGAATCTTATATCAGTATAAGTATTATAAGTAAACCAAAAGAATGTACTAAACAACCTAATACTAACCCTTTAAAAACTAAAAATTATGACTTGGGGAATCACATTAATTTTATTAAGTATTATCGCAGTACCATCATTACTATTATCTAAAAAACCTAACGCCAAAGAACTTTTGGAGAAAATTGAACCGTATCAAGGTTGGATAGGACTTGTATTCTGTTTCTGGGGAGTTTGGGGAGTGATAACTGCTATCTTAAACCTCGGTTGGCTTACATCATATCCTATTTGGTGGGTAACACTATTGGCAGGAAACGTTATAGAAGCTATACTTGGTTTTATGCTTGGTTTTGGTTTGATCAATAAGTTTTTCTTGTCCAAAAATGAAGCTGCCAAAGAAAAAGCAAACCAATTAAGAGAAAAATTAGCTCCAAAACAAGGTAAATTAGGAGTCTTAGGAATCATTGTAGGATGCTGGATGATCGTAGCATCTTTCTTATTCTTTGTATAAGATATGATTAGATTAATAATCTCTGGAGAAATAAACTTTCTCCACAAGAGATGAAACTCTATAATAATAGAACTATACATCATAATATCCTCGAGACAAAACCATAAAAGAAGAAAAAACGTACTCATTTCTATGTAAGTCTCGGGGAATTAACTCCTTAATAAAGAAAAAAAACTCCTTGATATCATTTTATAGAGCTTATTATTTTAATAACTGGCATTGTATTTATAAAAATCTTGTATCACAAATAAGAGCAGAACAAATCATATTAAATATTTAAGAAAATGAAAAAAATTATTTTTATAGCATTCATACTTCTAAGAGTTACATCCGCTATCGCTCAAGAAAATAACAATAGTACACTGTCTATAATAGGAGAAACAGATAAAAAAATAGTTATCAACAACTATAGAATTACGATAGCACTAAAAGAGATTGTATCAAACGGATATCAACAAACAGAACCAAAAAGCTTATCAGAAGTGACACAACTATATAGTGATAAATTAAAGGGTATAGGAGTTGATTTTGGCAAATTCAACAAGAATAATCTTTATAAAGTATATACATCATCATATTCAGAAGTAGGCGATGTAGCCTATTACAATTACACATCTAGTTCTGAAGAAGAGATCTTAAAAGTTATCAAACAAAAGTCTACTGGTCTAACAGTTATACAAACTGAGGCTTCTCCTAAAAAATTGACTAATGAGGAGTGGGCTAATTTAACAAATGCTGCAATCCAAGATGCTAAAATAAAAGGAAAGAAGATCGCTAGTCATCTTAGTAAGAAGCTTGGTAAGATCATAACAATTGAAAATACAGATACAAAAACCCAGCATATCGCCTCATATAGACCAAACGAAATACAAAAACATCTAGTAAAAGTAGTATTTACATTAGAATAAATGGTATGATATAACACCTAAAAAAAAGAACGATTAATACATAAAAATGAAAACAAAAATTTTAATTGCAATTGTACTAGTAGCTTTTGGAAGTTCTTTTAACGCTCAGGCACAAAAACTAAAGAAATTTGGTAGCTTAACAGAAAAGAAAATAGGTCCAAAAACAATAAAAGTTCCATATACAGATATTGTATCCTATATGGGGTATGCTGCCTCTGGTAATGAAGATGAAGTAAAAGATGGTAAGAAATTTTATTACATCTATGTATGGGTTCCTGCTGTAGCACCAGAACTAGGCGTACGAATGCTATCTCCTGTAGGAAAAAATAAAATTAAAAAAGCTACTAAATCGACGGCATATACCAAGAATGCTAAATCATCCGAATATTTTGACACCTATATTACCTTAGAACGCTCTGATATTATTAGTAAAGACAATATTAGTAAAAGTGCTGTAAATAATGCTAATTGGGTAACACTAAAACATAATGATGATAGTAGTGAAATGCCTAAACAACCTAGTGGAAGTAGCTATAACTCTTTATTACGATATAAGAGCGATGTAGCAAACCCTACTAAAGCATTAACTATTGGGTTATACCGTATTGGTTTTACTACTTACAAAAAAGGAGAAGTAAAAGGTACTTTTCTAGCACAAGTTGCTGCTCCTATTAAATTACCAGGAGTAGTGATGGCTAAAACTATCGAAGAGTTAAAGAAAGGTTTATAGTAAACTACCTCGGGGCAAGTCGGTTGAGAAATAACCTTGATTTCGAGGGAAGCCGAGAGCATTTAAATCTCGATTATCGAGTAATATAAAATTAGAATACTAACCTCTTTTTAGTATCCCTATGCTTCTTAATCAAAGATATAGGGGTAATTTTTTTAATATTTTTTAAACAAAACTACTTTATACTTGTATAAGTATCCTTAAAAAAGTTCATATTTGTATAAAATTATGTTAATTCTATGTGTATCTAAATGAAATCATTAACAACTAAAATCAAATCAATTATTATTTTATTATTATGAAAACAAAAATTTTAATTTTACTAAGCATATTCGCTTTAGGAACCTCTATCGATTCTCAAGCACAAAAGCTAAAGAAATTTGGTGGCTTAACAGAAAAGAAAATAGGTCCAAAAACAATAAAAGTTCCATATACAGATATCGTATCTTATTTAGGCTATGCTGCTCCTGGTAACGAGGATGAAGTAAAAGATGGTAAGAAATTTTATTACATTTATGTATGGGTTCCTGCTGTAGCACCAGAACTAGGAGTACGAATGCTATCTCCTGTAGGAAAAAATAAAATCAAAGGAGCAACACTTTCTAAAGCTTATGAAGAAAATGCTAGCTCTAGTGATTATTTTGATACCTACATTACTTTAGAGCGTTCTGATATCATTAGCAAAGATAAAATTAGTGTAGAAGGTGCTAAAAGTGCTAACTGGACTGTTTTAGCTCGTAATGATGATAGTAGCGAAATGCCTAAGCAACCTAGCGGAAGAGGATACAACTCTTTATTACGATATAAAAGCGAAATGGGAAGTCCTACTAAAGCATTAACTGTTGGATTATACCGTATTGGTTTTACTACTTACAAAAAAGGAGAAGTAAAAGGTACTTTTGTAGCACAAGTTGCTGCTCCTATCAAATTACCAGGAGTAGTGATGGCTAAAACTATCGAAGAATTAAAAAAGGGGTTATAATCTAATTGTATAGAATTAGATACACATTACAAGTATTCCTATACATCTTATAAGATGTATAGGAATACTCATTTTATAAACAGTTTATATTGGCAATTTAGCTTTCATTTTTTCTACAATATGATAAGCAGCTGGACAAATCGCTACGTTCTTTAGTGTTAGATTAGTTATTTGCTGAAATTTTTTTCGATCCGTATGCGGGTATTCTCTACAAGCTTTAGGTCTTACCTCATAGATAGCACAATAATTATCTACTCCTAGAAAAGTACAAGGAGTTTGCTGTAATACCAGATCCCCCTCTTCATCAGTTCGTAAATAGTGTTCTTCGAATTTTCTTGGTTTTATTTTTAGAAATTTAGCGATACGATCCACATCCCTATCAGTAAACAATGGACCTGTCGTCTTACAACAGTTTGCACATTGTAAACAATCGGTAGTACCAAACTCATCATCATGCAACTCCTGCATCATCTGATCTAGTTTTTTAGGAGGCTTTTTTTTAAGTTTCGTAAAGAATTTTTTATTCTCGTTATGTTTATCTTTGGCCAGTTTTGGTAATTGATCTATAAACTCTTGCATTATGCAAAAATAAAGAAAGCTTTTCAGGAATTATGATGTATCTGTTATTACCAGCTTTTTTTATGTACTATTTTTTAACAGTTTTCTTACGATTAACAACTATCTTATGAATAAAGACATCTTTGGAGAAGCCATCAAAGACTTTTATAACCAAAAATATACTGAAGACATTACGGTATTAGCTGATGATTTTGATGATGATCATATCCCTTTACCCTATCTATTTAGAGAATATTCAGAAATGCCAATACTAGAACAAAAAGCATTAGATACTGCATTCGGAAAAGTCCTCGATGTCGGTTGTGGAGCGGGGAGCCATAGTTTATTCTTACAAAATACACGAGCTCTGGATGTAGTAGGAATAGATATTTCTAAAGGAGCAATCGAAATTGCTAAAAAAAGAGGAGTAAAACAAACCATGTCACAAGATTTTTTTAATCATAACCAAGTAGCATACAATACCCTTTTATTCTTAATGAATGGAAGTGGTATTATTGGTACTCTAGGCACTATTGACAGGTTTTTTATCCATGCTAAAACACTATTAGCTCCCGGAGGACAAATCCTAATGGACTCTTCAGATATTTCGTATCTCTTCCAAGATGATGATGGTGGTTTTTGGGTAGATGCATCTGCGGGGTATTATGGAGAGATGACTTATACGTTAAAATATAAAACACAAGAATCAGAACCATTTGATTGGCTATATATCGATTATAACACATTGCAGAATGCAGCAAATAACAATGGTTTTATAACCGAATTACTATACCAAGGAACGCATAACGATTATTTAGCAAAACTTACTATTGCAACATAATGTTTAGTTATTCATGGTACAATCTTTGTTCAAAAATAATCCTATTCTAGAAATAGAATAGGATTATGTAAATTTGTATCCAAATTAAACAGTACTTAAAAAAAAACAAGTCTTGTGCGAATACTAAAACTCTTAACCTACCTAGTATTGTCCTCTTTTTTTATAGTAGGATGTTCTGAAGATGATGATATATCTATCGATACTATTCTTAAGAACAGTACTAAAAAACCTTTAGGAAGTTCTGCTAAAGATTTACTAAGCGATGCAAAGTTTACAAGTCTAACGATAGAGATTGTAGCCGTACAAGGTTTTGAACCTACACCTAAAGCGATAGAAAATTTTAGGCAATTTCTGCAAGAACGCCTATTTAAACCTGATGGAATTGTCATTACACAACGTATAATCCCTTCTTCTAACAAAGCTCCTTTTACTACCGAAGAAATTCTAGATATAGAAAATACAACCCGAACATTATTTAATAAAGAAGATGATATCACAGTATATATCTATTTTGCTAATGGGAGTAAAGAAGATGATACTGCTGAAAAAATAACGTTAGGATCTGCATATCTAAATACTTCTATCGTAATTTATGAAAGCACATTACGGGAGTTAAGTTCCTTTCCTAATGCTCCATCACTTGCTATTATCGAAACTGCTACCTTAAATCATGAGTTTTCTCACCTATTAGGCTTAGTAGATATCGGTTCTCCTCGGCAGTCTGACCATGTAGATCCGGATTCTAAGGGGCATTGTAATGTCTCTAATTGTTTGATGAAATCCTCTACAGTATTTGGTAATGGCATGATAGGTACAGAAAAAGAAGTTCCTAAACTCGATGCTCAATGTATTGCTGATCTACAAGCTAATGGAGGTAAATAAATCTTTTAAAAGTTATTTGATTACCCATAAATCAACAATCTCGAAGCAAACTCACGAGGTATGCTTCCGAAAAAATATTTTGTTTAGAGACAAGTCTCCTTTAGTATTAAAATCTCACTTAGTGAGTAAAACGTGTCTAATAAACAGATCTTATTACCTCTTCCTCTTCCTGATATCTTGTTTTTTCATTGCGTGTACTCAAGAATCCAAAAACAGGAACTCTAATAATAAAGCTCTATGTAATCAAATACATCAGGATTCTATACTAAGTATGGATGGAGTGGTACATATCAATTCTAAAGGTGAATTTATCTTTAAAAGCGTTCAGCATAATTCTGAAAAAAGATCTAGTGCTACATATCTTATTGCTTGTGATAAGAATTTAAAAAACTATATAGAGAATGCTTATGACACACATTTACACCTAAAAAATCTGAATGAACAATTTTGGATTTCAATTGAAGGAAAATACCTTACAGATAATCGTATCAATGAGAACGATAGTACTTCTTTTTTGTTCAACTTTATCTCTCTTATCGATCCTATTAAATTATAGTTTACTAAAGAAAATCGTATAATAGTAGCACATATCTGTAAAAACCTTGAGAACATCGTGACGAGATACCGTGATGTTAAAACTCCCATCGTAGATGTATTCCTATATATGATACATTTTGTTGTAGATGAAGAGAATAAAACTATCATAATCTCTGCTGTATTTGCTATGACACAAAGTCCAAAGCATTGGGATTACAGAGAAGATTAACCATAATAAAAAAACCAGCTACATTGCTGTAACTGGTTTTTAATCTTTATTTTCTTACTCGTACCGCTATGAAGTCAGGAGACATTCGAACAGCGTCCCACTTTTATTTAATCACTCTTTGCGGAGCTGAGGTAGCTAAACTATACAAAGAATAAATCTTCCTATAATAAAAAAAACAGCTACAAGCTCAACGCCTGTAACTGCTTCTTATCTTTAGTATTTACTATTACCCCTTACTCATAACCGCCAATCTATAACGGCACGAGCCAGAGCCATCGCACTAGCGATCATACGCTCGGACTATCGGGGGGCAAAGGGCAGATTTCTACAATAGTATCTAACTTATCTGAATAATAGTCGAAACCACCCGACATTAAGTAGAATACTAAATAATCATTTGAGTAAGTTTTCCAAAATTCAATCCATTTTACAGATAAATTAAAAATTCTCTTGAGTCTGTTGCTTAATGAAAAACATTTTTTTTCTAATAATAAAAATTCATTTAAACTAATTTCTTTTTCAAATTTGATAAATATAGAGTTACCTATTACTTTGTCAAAAGATAAAAAGAAGTTAATTATATTCTTTGGAGAATCTTTTACAAATAGATCATTACCTATATAATACTCATTTCCAAAAAAGCCATATGGTTTATCTTTAGAATTAAAACTAAATTGACAATATAAAAAAGTAGTACTTTTCGAGTAAATAGCTTCAATTAAAAAAGCTCGAATACGATTATAATCCATTTCTGAAAAATTAATATCTTTTTCTTGATCCTCAGAATAAAAACTATATATACCTTTTTTAGGATTTGATACTTTATCCCAATTATAAGGTTTGAATTTAAACTTTTTCATAAATTAAAATGTTTGATTTAATCCTCTTCGGATGCTAGTTTGTATACTTGACCCTCCTTTTCTAAGTACGGGGTATCTGAGAAATTGATCAAGTCCTTTAAAACCAGCCTCTCTGTAAAACTTAGATATGTTAATATGTTTTGATATGTTTGAAACTCCTTTCTGAACGTAATGACCATGTAGTCGAAATCCAACATTACTTATTTTATGGTAATCAATACCAAATTGTCTTCCAAAATCATCATACCATCTTAAACTAATTCCTCCTCTAGTAAATTTTTTATACCCAAAACCAATATATTTTTGTCCAACTCGAAAACCTGCATAACCTTTACTTGCCTTTGCCCATAAACCAAACCCCTTTAAAGATAATGTTGCTGCTGGTGCCATTGGTAAAATATAACTTACATATTCAGCAGCTTCAGCTTGTGCTGCTTGTATACTACCTCTAAATTGACTTAACTCAATACTATAGTAATTATCATAATACCACGATCCAAGATCACCTTCATCATAACTTGTTCCATATTGTGCATTATAAGAATCAATATCTCCTTCAAAAGAAGTTGTATAACCTCCTTGACCATCCATAGCATGTAAAGAAGCAGGCATTTCACTACGATTAGTTGAATTAACTACTACTGTATCTAATTCAATAGGGTTATTGGGGTTTGCAACACCATCACAGCCACTAGGACAACCATTATTTCCATTGTTACCTCCATCTGCATTAGAGCTAATTGTGTGATCCCAATCAGGTTTATTTGCTTTAGCATTTCTTATATCTTCATCAGAATTCGCACCACTGGGATCGGACCAAAATACAGGATTGTTATCAAAAGCATTATATGTAGACATTGAATGGTGAGTAACAGGATCAATTCCTGTCCAACGAGCAATTGTAGGATCATACTGACGAACATCCATTTCATAAAGGTTCAGGTCTAAACTTTCTTCATGCTCAACACCGTTAAATCCATAATTATGTTCCCTACCATTCACAGCAAAATTGTACCCTTCATGTTGTAGACCAAAGGGATAGTAATTCTTCTCCTCAATAATCTCATCTTGTGTAATCAACTTATCATCATTAGCATCTTTGTATGATAATCTGATGTTACCTAAATGGTCTTTGAACTGATACACATATTTATACCCATCTGCTTCTTTCTCCACATAGCCTTCAGGATGGTTAAAAAACTCAAGGTTACCATTTTTATAGACATAATTGCCTGCATATACTGTCTCTGTTAATGAACTTCCCTCTGTTGCAATCTTTTTTAGTTTTGCGCCAGTGGCGTCGTAAATATAAGAAATAGTTCTACTGATTATGTTGTATTAGGTTTCTTTCCTTTTTTGTAACCGACATCCATATCTTAAACATTTTTGTATTGCAAAAATTAAAAAACCAGTTACATTTCTGTAACTGGTTCTTAGCATTTATTTATCACTCTCACCGCTACGAAGTCAGAGACATTCGTAGAGCCTAATCACTCCTCGAAGAGCGGGGCGTACTCATAAAAAAACCACCTCGTTAAAGGTGGTTTTACTTTTTGATTTAATTTTGGATTATTTATATTCCCCTCTACATTGACGATCTACAACTTTAATTTCAATATCTCCATTAGAACTAAATTTATTTAATATAGTATATCGGTTTGGATTATTATTTACCTCACATTTATCAAAAGGTTTATAACTATTAAATTTTTTTTCAAAATCTAAAATTGAAGACTCTTGTTTACCTTTTACGTTCAACTCTCCCTGAAAGGCTCCTAACATGATCAAGTTCTTTCCTTCTGTATTTAAAATTAAGGTATATGACAAACCATGTTGACTCATCCTTTCTGCTATAAAAAAATCGTTATTTATAATTTTATTTTTATAATTAGCATATGTGAAATTTAAAATAGCTTTTTTATAACTATCTAACTCTTTTTCCTCAAAATTAATAGGTCTAAATGAGTTCTTCATATAATTATATAGAATTTCAGGCTTAGAAATACCTTCTTTAAGCAAAAAATCATCACTAACCTTTTGCCAAGTTTTAACTTGTTTTTCAACTAAATTATTATCGTTTAAATCTGTAGGTAATGGTTTGCAACATATACTAAAAGAAGTTATTGTAAAATAAACTGTTACAGCACAAAATATTTTTTTAATGATCATTTTAATTATCGTTTAAGAATTCTTGCAAATTTTTTAGAGTATTGTTGATCGGTGCTTTTCTTTGCTTAACACCTTGCTCTGACCTTATCTCGTTTTCATTTTCCCGAACAGAAATTTCTTCGGCACTTAAAACTCCTTCTTGTCTAGTATCAGGGTCTTCTATATCTTCAGGAGCATCACCATCATCTACATTTCCAGAAAGCATATTGTCTGCATGAAGCAATTCGTGACCTAAACCAATTTCAGTTGGTCGACCTGTAGAACCATCTTCATTTTTAATTTCAGATCCGTTATCATTTTGATCAAATATCACCGTTACATCACCACCAACACCATTGGAAAGATTTTCAGGTGAGGCGTGACCTTCAGTTCCATTACCTGTAAGTGTACCGAGATCTATGGCTTCTATAGTTTTTCTTCCTTTACTTTCTGCTCTAAACTGCTCAATAGGTTTAATAGTCGCTGTATTTTTTGAACCAATAACTCTGGAAATCAAACCTGTCCCGTTTTTAAGACTTTTACTTCTATTCCTAGCTCCTCTTCCAATACTTACTACTCCAGTTTTTCTATTTAATTTTAATCTATTATTCGTAAGTTTTCTTAAGGTTCTGAGTGTTCGTCTACGTTGCTTTCTGTTCCCTGCGATTTTTAACTCTCGACCATCAGGATCAATAAAACTAATAGGGTTGTTTGCTGTATAATTGTATGGAGAATAAGAATAATATTTATTAGCTAATGGATCAATATTCATCCAACGTCCTAATGAAGCATCAAAATTCCTAGCTCCAAAATCGAGCCATTCTAACCCTAATTCTGATTGTTCTTCTTTACCATTATAGCCATAGTTATGTTCTCTTCCTCTAACAGTAGTATTATATCCAGAATGAGTCATGCCGAAGGGGTAGTAGTTTTTCTCTTCTATGATTTCACTTTGAGATATAGAACCATTCTTATCAGCATCCTTATAAGATAATCTAATATTACCTAAATGGTCTTTAAACTGATATACATATTTATACCCATCGGCTTCTTTCTCCACATAGCCTTCAGGATGGTTAAAAAACTCTAGATTACCATTTTTATAGACGTAATTACCTGCATATACTGTCTCTGTTAATGAACTTCCCTCTGCCGCAATCTTTTTTAGTTTTGCGCCAGTGGCGTCGTAAATATAAGAAATAGTTCTACTGATTATGTTGTATTAGGTTTCTTTCCTTTTTTTGTGATCAATGCCCATGCCTTAAACATCTATTTTTTTAATTTATGTATTGCAAAAATTAAAAAAACCAGCTACATCTCTGCAACTGGTTCTTTTCTTTATTGCTTCGTGTGTTTCACGGATTGCAAATCCGAGCTATCGGGGTGTTGTTTGTTCGCATAGATTTGGTTTTAATAGGGTTGTAGTCTTCTTTTCCTCCTTTCTGGTAGGGTAGAGAGCTGTTTTTTTGCTCACTTTTATGTATAAAAAAAGAGCTGTATTTCTACAACTCTTTTTTAATTATATAATTCATTTGGTAATCAAACTTTAGAGTACTTTTTCTCAAAAGCACCAGTTTGGGACATTACCCTGTCTGGGTAATAAAATCTTCCATTAATTCTAGAACCATTTTACCTGCCTTTTCCTCATCACTATTACATAATTCATTAAGAATATAGCTAGACCAATGTAAACTGAAAGATTTTCCTTCTTTTACTTGAAGCCAATCATCAAACTCATTAAGAATATTTTTATCTCCTTCAACAGCACCAATACTAAAACCAATTAAGAAAGATATTAAAGTAGAGTAAGAATCATTACCAAACAAGTACATTTCCTTTCTTTCTTTCAAGTGCTTAATAATATTTTTTAACTTAGATTTCATATTTTTTATTTAAAATTCAAATATTTCCCATATTCAAATAATTTTTTGTAATTATCTACACTCATACCACTTGGCCCTGTTACTCTATCAAAAATCATATCTCCTTTTCTAACTGCGTGATGAATTTTAAAATCTCTCGAAATTAATTTTCCTGCCTTATTGTACATAGGTCCAATTCCTGGGGCCCCAAAATTATCTACTATATTTATTATTCTTCCGCCAATAGCTTCTTGAATTTTTCTTGCACAAGCTAGACAATTTCCTCCACCAGCAGTAAGTTCAGCAATACTCGCCGTTGTTCTCTTCCAAGGCCATTTACCCGCATTACCACCCAAAATACTTAACTGCTCTGATCTTTGTAATACAATTCCTGAAACATCATCAATACTACTAGCTGCTCGTCCTGCCCACCAAGCTGAAATTCCTCTACCAACCCAAGCTAATACCGCTTCACTTGAAAGAATTAAAATAGCATTATCAACAGCTCCCATGCCTACTCCTTCGAGGTCTTTAACTATATAACCCTGAGATTCTAAATATGATCTACTACTTCCTTTAGGAGCATAACTAACTTCACCATCTGTTACTACAGTATCATAATCATTATCATTTTCTGAAATCTCTGCTTTTTTAGTTTTGCTATTGACTGTTACATTATTATCTGGACCATAATCATCTGCACTATAAACAGTAATCAAATCATTATCCGTTATACCATTTTCTTCCATCCATTCTGCCGTGGAATTCGCACCACTAGGATCTGCCCAGAAAACTGGATTATTATCAAAAGCGGTATATGTAGACATCGAATGATGCGTAATAGGGTCAATAGCTGTCCACCTTCCAATGGCTGGATCATATTGTCGTAACGGCATTTCGTAGAGATCGAGCCCTAAAGCTTGCTCATGTTCTATACCATTATATCCAAACTTCTGTGCTGTAGAGTTTCCATGAGATGACACGGCACTATTGTACCCTTCATGTTTAAGTCCAAATGGATAGTAATTCTTCTCCTCAATAATCTCATCTTGTGTAATCGACTTATCATCATTAGCATCTTTATATGATAATCTAATATTTCCTAAATGGTCTTTAAACTGATATACATATTTATACCCATCTGCTTCTTTCTCTACATAACCCTCTGGATGGTTAAAGAACTCCAGATTGCCATTTTTATAGACATAATTACCTGCATACACTGTCTCTGTTAATGAACTTCCCTCTGTTGCAATCTTTTTTAGTTTTGCGCCAGTGGCGTCGTAAATATAAGAAATAGTTCTACTGATTATGTTGTATTAGGTTTCTTTCCTTTTTTGTAACCGACATCCATATCTTAAACATTTTTGTATTGCAAAAATTAAAAAACCAGTTACATTTCTGTAACTGGTTCTTAGCATTTATTTACTTGTACAATTCAATCCCTTCGCTCCATCTCCATTACAGAAACTTCTTCACTACTACGAATTGATCCGCCACCTTTTATTGTATCGATAATTTCCTCACTATTACCTAGCTTGAGCGTTCTCTTTTACATCAATAAAAGGCTTCCTGCGTTCCGAAAATAAGCCTAAATAAAAGTCATGCCCCCTTAACGACGACTGTCATATAGCCAGTAAACAGGTGACCGTTATACTAATCCCTAAGACCTCAGAATGTCTCGGTTTTGACAGTAAGTACGATTTCTCGACGCTTCTTCAAAGGTTTGCTCTCGCTCATCTCTTTTATTCATACCTGAGCCTTTTCCTTTCTCGCTTCGAACTATAAAATCACTCTTATACCACTAGAAAGGTAGTTTGATACCAGCTCCTGTAAGCAGATATCGGTAGACCTACTACCATCTTATTTTCAGTTACGAGAATCTTTTGATCTTCTCACAGCACACTCCGAGCTATCGGGGTGAGCATCACTCTTCGAAGAGCGGGAGCATTAATCTTCTTCATTTTCATAAGTATAAAACGTACCCCAAGAAAAACTATAACCTTCTTCTTTAATATCTTTTAATAATTCTAATTTCTCTGCTTCCTCAGAATTATCAATATTTAAATCATTTTCTGTTTCAATATCTTCAATATTTAAAACCTCATAATCTTGTTCCTTAAAGGTGCTAGAAATTAGATCTTCCAAATTATTTATATCCCAAGCACGATAAGCTACATTAACAAAGGCTCCTAATGCTCCATTAAGGGTATCATTATCATTAGCGGGTTTAACCTGTACTAAAGCTAACCAATTATTTATTTCTTCATCATTTTTATAACCATAGAAAGTTCCTATTTGTATTTCCCCTTCTCTTTCTACTGTTTTTAATACAGAGGTAAAATCAACATTATCATCAAAGTACTTCTTTTCTTGATTAAATAACTCTACATTCCTCAAATCGATCAAATCGCATTCGATTTTATCAAAATAAAGTTTAACAGATATATTCATGTCTTCTTCGTTTGAAAACTTTCCTATAACTTTAACTATAGCCCAATCCTTATCTTTAAGAAAATTGTTTCCTTCTTTTGGTTTGATTTCTGCTAATCCAATAAATACTACTTTACTATCTTTCATATTTTCAATTACTAGAGTTTTTAGGGTACTCATAATGCACATTATTACCTACTTTACCTGCCCTAGATCCATATTTCTTGGTTCCTTTTCCTTTTCCCCTCTTTCCTTTTCCAGTATGAAAGTGGTTACCACCTTTTGAATCTTGAGTGTGCTTAACCGCCGATCCACTTCCTGAGTTTCTAGCTGCGTCTTTTGCCTTTTTGTAGGATGAAGTTTTAACAGTAACTGGTCTTGCTTTTCCACTACCCCCAAGAGGCTGTCCTGTTTTTGGATCTAAAGCTCTTCCTCCATTAGTCTGAGCCTTAGGTAATGGGCGACCTGTTCTACTAAGAGGAGCTGTTCCTTTACCTTTACCACCTTTAATTAATGCAGGTATAACATTTACTGCCGCCTGTACCTTCTCGCCTGTAGAAGCTTCAGGGTCAACTTGAGAAACTATAGCTTCATCAAGAGCATCCAAACCAATTAAAGATAAACCTATAAATGTAATATCAGTAACTAGTGCTCGCACTGGATCATCTCCGTATGCTCCTTCTGATGATGGATTAATAAAACCTCGCATAGGTTCTCTGCCGCCAGAACCAGTATTAAATGTAGTATATACAGGCTCACTTCCATAATTACCTGCTGTAGTATCCCCTATTGGTAAAGGTATATGAGAAGAAGGATTTCCTACAGGTTCATAATTTGGTGTGTCTTCTCCAGAGGTAGTTGCTCCTTCAAGACCTTCAAGTTCAATTTTCCAAACAGGATTGTTATGTGCAAATTGATAAGTAGATATAGAAACGTAATCAGCAGATACAGGATCAATTCCAAAGAACCTACCAATAGAAGGACCTCCATTCCTATGCCTAAATGATACCCAATTTAACCCAAGTTCTTCTTGGCGTTCTTGCCCTAAAAAGTCGAAGCTATGTTTTCTACCATTTACAGCAAAATTGTACCCTTCATGTTGTAGACCAAAAGGATAATAATTCTTCTCCTCAATAATCTCATCTTGTGTAATCGACTTATCATCATTAGCATCTTTATATGATAATCTGATGTTACCTAAATGGTCTTTGAACTGATATACATATTTATACCCATCTGCTTCTTTCTCCACATAGCCCTCTGGATGGTTAAAAAACTCTAGATTACCATTTTTATAGACATAATTACCTGCATACGCTGTCTCTGTTAATGAACCTCCCTCTATTGCATTTTTTTTAGTTTTGCGCCAGTGGCGTCGTAAATATAAGAAATAGTTCCGGGTTATCTTATCGATAAAAAGGTAGCTAAACTATACAAAGAATAAATCTTCTTATAATAAAAAAACCAGTTACATCTCTGTAACTGGTTCTTAATCTTTGTTTCTTACTCTTACCGCTACGAAGTCACAGACATTCGTAGAGCATCACTCTTCGAAGAGCGGGGATCTTTATTTTCTTACTCGTACCGCTACGAAGTCGGGAGACATTCGCAGAGCAGCACACTTCGCAGAGCTGGTGTTCATAACACCTTATAAAACAACAAACCCACAACATTACTGCCATGGGTTTATCTTTCTTATCATTTATTCTTATTGCTTACTCATACCCAGCACAGAAAACATTTCTGCGCTATCATATCCGAGCGATCGGGGTTTATTTTTTATTGAGGCTTTCTATCATCATTAAACCATTCTTGTCCATTCCAATCAGGTTCAAACCCACCTACTTTATCAATAATAAAGTCAGGATCATCAGAATGAACAAAAAGAATTAATTTTTGCTCGGCAAGTAACCAAGTCCAAGCAACATTAACAATAATGTCTAATATAGCTTCACTAAAGTCTTTAGAGTGTTGATAGAATGAATCAAAATGCTTAAATACAATAACTAATCCTTTATATTTTTTGTTAAATTTATCATCCAAACAGTCCTTGAAGGCATTTATATTTTCACCATAATAATCAGGAAAATCAAATCCTTCTTGGATTTTTTTATGTGCATTTTCACTCGTCCAATTTATAGCTGATATCTCAATAACTTGATATCTCATTTTTTCAAACTCTTTAACATCATTCTCTAATACTTTTTGTGAAAAGTATTTTACTATTGGTCCATTTCTTACAGTTAACCAATCTTTATTTTCATCCTCATCATAACTATTATTCCATTTCCAAGCCATAATACCTTAATTAATCTTTAAATTCTTTAAAACTCTCATAATGGTTTCTTGTATAATAAGTTCTTCCATCGGAACCAACGACCATTCTCTCTTTCCCTCTAGTTGCTCCATGTTGTGGTGCTTTATTTATATCATATTCGGTATAGGTAATAGGCTTTCCATTCGCATCTTTCTTTGGAAGAATTGCTCCTCCATCTCTTCCATCATTTTCCCAAGGCACTCCTCCTTTTTTAGTTCCAGGAATTTTTTTACCTCTATTAACCCTTTTTTTCGCCCATCTGGCAAGTTTTTTCAGTTTTTTTAATTTCCCAGCACCAATAGCTAAAGCTACTCCAATAGCCATATTACCCATTCCTGCTTCATTCACTACAACTTCACCAACATCATTTATATCGTCCGTTATCAAGAAGGCTGTTATTTCGTCACTAGCAGAACCATCGGATTTAACAACACCTGCCCAAACTTGTCTCAAAAATTCTTTAGTTCTCGCCCATTTTAGATTATCTGGAATTTCCCCTGCTTCTTTTATAGTATTAAAAGTGTCTGTACTAACAATCCAATCAAAATCATATCCATCATCAACCCAAAACCTTTCATTGGTTTCTCCATTTACTACCCACGTCGCATGATTTTCAGGAAATAACCCTGTAGGATCACCATATGATATTGGATTATTGTTTGAATAATGATAAGGTGTAGAGTTCTCAAAACTCTCAGCCATTGCATCTATCCCTACAAATCTTCCAATGGAAGGGTCATAATGACGCCAGTCCATTTCTAGCATATTATAACAAAGGTTCTCGTTTAATTCCTTACCGACATATGTAAAGTGCTTATTTTCAGAATCAACGATAGTATTATTGTACCCTTCATGTTTAAGTCCAAAGGGATAATAATTCTTCTCCTCAATAATCTCATCTTGTGTAATCAACTTATCATCATTAGCATCTTTATATGATAATCTGATGTTACCTAAATGGTCTTTGAACTGATACACATATTTATATCCATCTGCTTCTTTCTCCACATAGCCCTCTGGATGGTTAAAAAACTCTAGGTTACCATTTTTATAGACATAATTGCCTGCATATACTGTCTCTGTTAATGAACTTCCCTCTGTTGCAATCTTTTTTAGTTTTGCGCCAGTGGCGTCGTAAATATAAGAAATAGTTCTACTGATTATGTTGTATTAGGTTTCTTTCCTTTTTTGTAACCGACATCCATATCTTAAACATTTTTGTATTGCAAAAATTAAAAAACCAGTTACATTTCTGTAACTGGTTCTTAGCATTTATTTATCACTCTCACCGCTACGAAGTCAGAGACATTCGTAGAGCCTAATCACTCCTCGAAGAGCGGGGCGTACTCATAAAAAAACTACCCGAAGGTGAAGGTGGTTTAATTTTGATACATAATCTTTATTACTAATATTTAGGAAAATTAATTATCGGATTAAAATCAACTCGCCATATATCTAATTCAAATAAATTCCCGTCAGTATCTATGTTTAAGCAAACTGATATAGGTACATTGTCAGTATCATAAAACTGTTTTTCTATAATAGCTTTATCCATTTCTCTTTCTTCTCTTGACTTTTGAGGATTAACAATATAAAGACTTCCCATATTTCCGTCAAGCATATTCATAACCTTTAAGTCGTCAAGATTAAAATCATAATCATTTAACTCTTTAATCATATTTTCTAATAACTGATATTCCTCTATTTTTAAAGCTCTTTCTACTTCCATATTCTATTTGGGTATAACTATTCTACCTACGTTTACTTCACCTGAAGGCAACTTATAAGCTGAATATGTGATTTTTTGCCTGCCTACGGTAATAGTTTTATTAAATGACTTTCCTGGTTTGATATTTTTTAAATTCTTATTTACACTTTTTGTCACAGCTTTTTCTACAGCTTTTCTAGTTAATCCAGCTTTTAATATATGCCTAAAAGTATGATGGATTTGATTAGCATTTTTACCAAAAGTAATTAATGCTTTTTGTGCAAATAAAAACTTGAATATAGAAACCTTCACGATATCTCTAGGATGTATCAACTCCGGAGGATCATTATCCAGAATCTCAGCAAGCATAAGAAAATTTAAAAAATTCTTAGGTAATTTATCTGAATCAGCAGTTACTTCATCTCTATAAATATGTTGACCTTCTACATAAGTTCTACTACTTTTTTCTTTTCCTATTATATTCTCCTCACTTCTGGAATTCAAATAAATATTATCATCTCTATCATCTTTATGGTCTATTATTGTCCCTGTGTCATTTACTACTGTTGAAGTAAGTGGTTGTGGATCAATTCTATTAAAATCAAAATTATTATAATTTTCATCATCTCCACCAATTCCTATTGGCATCATACCATCAGGATCGATATAGTATATAGGGTTATCAAATGCGTAATTATAAGGAGAGTGTCTACGCATTGCATCGGCTAATAGATCAATATTCATCCATCTACCTATAGCAGCATCGTAGTTTCTAGCAGAAAAATCTAACCAAGCTAGACCCAATTCATCTTGTTCTTCTTTTCCATTATACCCAAACTTCTGTGCTGTAGAGTTTCCATGAGATGACACGGCACTATTGTACCCTTCATGTTTAAGTCCAAAGGGATAATAATTCTTCTCCTCAATAATCTCATCTTGTGTAATCAACTTATCATCATTAGCATCTTTATATGATAATCTGATGTTACCTAAATGGTCTTTGAACTGATACACATATTTATATCCATCTGCTTCTTTCTCCACATAGCCCTCTGGATGGTTAAAAAACTCTAGATTACCATTTTTATAGACATAATTGCCTGCATATACTGTCTCTGTTAATGAACTTCCCTCTGTTGCAATCTTTTTTAGTTTTGCGCCAGTGGCGTCGTAAATATAAGAAATAGTTCCGGTATGTTCTGTATTAGTTACAGTAACAGTTTCGGGTAGGTTTAAATGATTATAGGTAATCCCTGTAATTCCTTTATTACGGTCAATGGTCATATTACCATTGCTATCATATTCAAAATCTTCATTGGTATTAGTACCGTCTTTAAAACCATAGGTTTTGTTCCCTGTATCAGTTACTTTTAAGAGTTTATTACCTTGGTCATAATCATAACCCAATATATCTAGATTAGTATAATCCGATGAGTTTTGCCATCCTTTTCTAGTTAGGCCTTCTATATTACCCATTTTATCATAAGTAACATTGCTTAGGTCATAGTTCCCATCATTACTTATAGCACTAGTAATACGATTTAATGCATCATAACCGTATGTGTAATGCCTCTCTACATTATCATTGGCGGTCTTCCATTCTGTCTCACTGATGTTTCCATTAAATAATGGTGTAGCTCCATGTTGTGGGGTATTGTAATTGATCTTAAAAACAAAGAGTTTTTGAATAGAAGATCCTAGACCTGATAAATGTAAAGAATATCCTTCCTTATTTTTATTAATCCCTGTTAGCCACCCTCTCACGTTATAGTCATAACGTATTGTTTGTAGATTATTTCCTACTTTTTTGAATGTTAGCTGTCCCAAATCTCCATATGTATTTGATACTAATTGTGTGGGTGCTTGCTCATTAATTTGCTGATGCTGCGTTAATAGCCTGCCAACATGATCATATTGATAGGTATCTACAGTTACAATAGGTGCGTTATTATCTTTATAATGCTCTGTATGCGTCTTTAGTACTTTACCTACAAAATCAAGTTTACTTTTTATAATATCCTGAGTATTTAGATATTCATTCTTGGTAGTAACATAGATTGGTCGTAAACGCTTATCATACCAGGTTGCTGTAGTAATCCAATGATCGGTTTCTAATACTTTTACTTTACTACCTGTAGCCAATGATCTTGTAATCGTAGCTATAGATTGTTCTAAACTTGTAGTTGGAACTGTAAATACAGTAGTGTCTTCATTTTGTAAAAAATCATAATCATCATAATAATTGATGGTTAATACTTCTGCATTATCCGCATTAGGATATCCTCCATTAGTATAATACATAGTTACACCACCTATTGAGATAGCAGTACTGCGTTGTACCCATAAGGTAGTGGTAAAAGTATTTAGTTCAGCTTGTATACTATTTCGCTCTCGATGATCTATTATACTACCTGTATAGGCAACTCTTCCATGAGCATCATATTTGGTAAAGAGCCATTTGTTTTGTGCTTTTAATAATGCATCTTGAGTTAATACGGGTTGATCTAGTGTATTGTACACAATAGACTCCCACCCTTTACCTGGGATTTTCTTCTCTATTAGTCGATTTCTATAGTCATATCTATATTGATAACATAATTCTGATAGTTCTGTAGTATCAATTCCATCATTCGTATTCACCTTTGGAGGAATGACAAATGATAGGTTACCGAAGTCATCATATACATAATAGGTATTATGTTGTTCCTCTGACACATAAGTTCGTTTTAGTATAACTCTACCTTGTTTGTCTTTAAATTCTTCGGTAGTATGGTTTTTACCGGATGTCCAGTTTTCGTCTTTGGTAATATTCTTAGTTAAACTTGCTACAGGATAATAGGGTACGGGGCTACTTAAAGTAGTTTCTCCATTATCTCCAACTGTAGCTATAAAGGCTTGTACTTCGTTTACTGCATTGGTAGCATATTCATGTTTAATTTCATGTCCGTTACCCATTGCCCAATCTTTTCCTGGAGCTGCTTGTTTTTCTAATCGAGCCAAAGGAGAGCGCTCATGCTGGCGTTCTGTATAGACATTAACGGATTCGTTTTTTACATCTTTAAAGTCATCTTTATATCGATTTTTATAATAGTATTGTATTGCTCTTTCGTTAGTTCCTTTTCGGTAATTTCCGTTATAGTCTCCTCCTTCTGCATATGGCAGGTAATCTTTATCCTGTCTACCAATATTAGAATACGAATAATGCTGTACTACATCTTTAAAAGATGATGATCCGCTTTTTGACTGTGCAATTCCTACATGTTGTATTGGTCTGCCGAACCCGTCAAAATAGGTTACTTCTTCGATTACATCTTGTCGTTTTTGGATTTCTGATACACTGGTGATTTCTTTTTGTGGAGTACGGGTATAGATAAAATTTTGGTCACTGATATATGGATTTGTATAGTTATCAGAAGGGCAACCTTTATCTCTACCAAAAACACCTGGACATTGGTCTGATTTACTTGCACTGTATCCAATAGGGCGATCACATTGTTGTTTGATATCTCCATCTTCTCCAAATCCATCATTATCGGTATCGATATACCAAACTATATCAGGGTGTATTTGATCGTCATCATCTCTACAATCTCCAACTTTGGGTACGAATCCTACAGGTTGTGTGCATTGTTTTTTTGTAATAGTAGCATCGCCCCAGGTATCTCCATCTCCATCTTTATACCATACGGTTTCGGGATGTACTTGGTTATCATTGTCATTACAATCTCCTGCTTTGGCAATAAAGCCTACGGGTTGCGTACATTTTTTTTGAATGTTATTAGCATCTCCCCAACCATCGCCATCGCTATCTTTATACCAAACAACATCAGGGTGTACCTGGTCATTACCATCATTACAATCTCCTGTTTTTCCTACAAATACGGCAAATGCAAATTCGTTTGGTTGTTCACAAGCTATTCTTATATCTGAGTTGAGCGGGTTATTTAACTCAGACGGAGCTATTATTTTCCCCCAACCATCTTTATCTGAGTCTTTATACCAATATTGTGGTATTATGGATGGATCATCATCGTTACAATCTCCTCTTTTTAGGACATAGCCTTCTGGTTGATCACATTGCGTTTTTATATCTGAGGTAATACCCTGGGTATTTACGGTATGGTTAGCTTTTCCCCAACCATCATTATCTTTATCGCGATACCAGTATTTTGGTATTTTATTAGGATCATTATCATCACAATCAAACCCCTGATATACATACCCTTGTGGTTGTTCACATTGTTGTTTGGTATCGGTATCTGTACCAAAATTATCCCCATCTTTATCACGATACCAGGTTCTTAATATAATAGACGAATTATTATCGTTACAATCTCCTTTTGTCATCGAATAAGAGTATGGTCCATTAGGACGATGACATCCTCTATATACTTTTGCCGGAATTGTTGTAGCAATTGGTTTTGGGTTTTGTGAAAATATAAATGGCACAGGATATCCCTTAAACACAAAGTCACTTTCTGTTAGCCCTTTTAACTCCTGATCGCTTCCTTGTCCATCTTTATCAAAATCCAGATACCAGTCCCTGGGATATATTTGATCATTTGTATCATCGCAATCTCCAGATTTTTTAACATATCCAGAAGGGGGATTGGGGTTAAATATACTTGGAATGAATGATATTTCTTCATTTGGATCACCCCAACCATCACCATCAGCATCTTTATAATATTTAAACAAATCATCTCCTCCTGGGTCTATTGGACCTGGATCTATTGGACCTCCTGGATTGATAGGACCTCCTGGATTAATTGGCGTAGGAGTTCCTGGACCTACGGGTTCTACAAACTGCGAATACCCTGATATGGTAAATAGTATCGCAAATATGTATATATATATTTTTTTCATAATCAGTATCTTAATAAATTAAAATGTTTTGGATATATAATAGTTACGTATTGTATTAGTTTTGCAAGTCAAAAGGAGAAATACTTCTTGCGCCTAAATCAGATGGTGCTAAGCCTTCTTTAAAAATAGTAACCTCACTTTTTATATCCATAATTTTAGAAGGATTATCAGAAGATCCTATAGTGACTCTACATACTACTTGCCCTTTTTGCCCTATTAGCTTTCTTGGTATAAAAAAGAGTTCAGTAGTTTCTGGTATAAATACTTCTAGCTTATGTTTAGTATTCCCTATTGCTATAAACCATTCGGTTGTATACTCTTCTGACAGCACTTCTAATCCTGTGATACTATAGCGATATCCTCCTCGTTCTACATACCACCCTGAGCTGTAATACGAATCTGGATAGTGCCGTTTAAAAATAGAATTGAACTGAGAAGCACTCGGTACTGTGATATCATCTATCAAATGTGGCCTAGGGTAATAAAATACAGGGTGTAAACTCGGTCTGTTTCCTTCTGTCCACTCATATTCTTGTGCTTTAAAATCATTAGGAATAGGAATCCTATATTTCCCATAATTGAGATGAACTTTGATACGTTCTAATTCTGTATTTCGGATACCCGATCCACCTACAGTCATACTATCATAATCAGCATCTTGTTCTAAATTTACATCCCAATCGCTATAGCTCCAGGGGAGATCAAATTCTGTTGTACCCGTATCTTGTGTATCTACAGGAGCTATCCCCGCTATTATCTCACAGGCATTTACAGTTGAACTACTAAGGGCATAAGGTGTTGATCTATCCAAATAAGATAAGCCTTCGGTAAATAGAATAGGTTTACTATAATATATTTCTGAAGATACTGGAACAATGTTATCTACAGATGCTAATGCTGGACCAACAGGAGTTACAGGACCTGTTTTTACTATTCTACAAAATATTTTTCCTTTTACTCCATTTAGACAAAACACAGGAAACAATACATTGGTTAGTTCTGGTATAGTGGTAGATATCGGTATTTCTTTTCCGTTTGCCAATACGATTCCCCACACTACTATATCCGCATTATTACCTAAATCTTTACCTACTAGCTTATAAGACATCCCTTTTCGTGAGGTTGTCCAACCCGAACTATAATACTCGGTGGGATAAAGGAGGTTAAACCCTTGTAAATTAATAGAGTTACTTGGGAAACCATCCCCATGAACAAGTCTGGGCCTAGGGAAATATAGTACAGGGTGTAAACTTTTATACTTATATTCGGTATTATCAATTTCTGGCCAATAATACTCTGCCGCATCAAGATGATCTGGGATTGGAATCTGATAGTCTTTTGGGGCACCTACCTCAATATATACTTTAGAAGATTCATTGCCTATGATATCATCCAAATCTCCTACAGGTAAAGTTCTATTGCATGGATTACTAACCCCTTTGTATCCGTAACAATACTCTTTTAGGATTTTTCCGTAATGATCTTTAATCGTTTGTAACCGATTAAAATCATCGTATTGATAATAGGTAGTCATACCTGCTGGATTAGTAATACTGGTTACTCCGATTAATGGCGTATACGTATAGGTTGTAATCTGCCCTTGTGTAAAGGTAGTTCGTAAAGCATCTAATGCATCTTTGAGCGTTTGCTCTGTTGCAGTATCCTTATCATTATCTGATAATTGTTGTAATTGTGTAATCGTAGCCTGAGGGATATCTTGATAAGAAACATTTTTTAGCGCTGCAATAATCACACTGTTTTTATAACCGTAGATGTAAGAAATTTCGGTACCGTTGGTTTGTGATACTGATATTACATTACCTGATGCATCGTATTGTTTATATGTTACACGATCTTCTAAAACTGCATCTTTTTTGGCGGTTTGCTGCGATGCAGGAGCTGTAATCGAATTTTGCCAGGTTTTAAAACTGGTACGTTGTGTCTGGGTTTTTGTATCTCCTATATAAGATTCGGTTTGGATTGGTATAGTATACCTTTTATTGCCAATTAAATGATCTATCGCCAAAGATTCTGTGGTACTTAGGTCTGATAAGGATGCTTTTTCATCAGGATAATAAAAGATATTTTTTATGGGTATTCCTAAACTATTGGTTGCGGTTTGTTCTTTAAGGACAGGAAACTTAGAATGATATTTTTGACTGGTTTGGGTAATTTTGGTTGTGCCATCTTTATAATAGTCTTTTACGATTTCTGAGGTTTTCATATGGCGTTGTGAAGACAGGTCAAACTTTTGTGAATAATATTTAGCACGAGAAGCTGGTTCTCCAAAAGTGTCAATAAAATCTCCTTCTACTTGTATATGATCTACTGAAAAGGAATCCAAAAGATCTTTAGTATACGTGATATTGGTTCGTTGTATTAATTTACCTGTAGAGTCGTATAATCGTTGTAATTTTAGTTTACCTCTAAACAAGCCTTTATCGATCAATATATTTTGGAGTCCTCCATTTTGATTATAAAAATCGAGAGAAGGTTCGTTTACGTCATAGAATTCATTTTTAAAAAGAGTACCTACATCATATATAGGTGCTTGTATATTGGGTTCGTCTTTAGAACTTGTATATATATTTTCGGTTATCCCGTGGTTCTCTCTGTTTTTGATCAAAACTCTAGAATACCCTACATAAGCTCCATCGGTTAGTTCTGCCTGAAACTGTGAGGAAGAATATACTTCAAAAAGCAGATCTTCGAGATTACCATCTGTAGAGTCTCCATAACCAATTTTTACATTGGCATATGTTGGTATTGCGTTTAATCGACCAGAAGGTTTCCAGTCAGTATCAAGATATCGATAGTCTAATATCTCTTGATGTCCTGTTTTATCAATAATACGTTGGGACTTGATTCGCAAACCTCCTCCTTGTATTTCTTTGGTACCTATCAAAAAAGAATTTAATTCATAAGAAAACTGTGTAGAAGCTCCTGTAGGGTATTGTATACTTGTTAGTACACCTGCTTTTGCATATTTTAGATCAGGAATCATAGAATAATCTCCTGGTAATTCTCGGTAATCCTGACCTAATGAAACTGGAAAGAAAGAGTATTTTCCTTTATTAACAGAAAAGTACAACTTAGGAAAAGCTGGAGTATCTTCTTTAGGGATTGCCAATCCATTTGCATATCCCAAAAAGTCTTGGTTATAGGTACCTCGTGGAGGTAAAGAAGTAATGTCATAACTAAATGTATACCCAGGTAATTCTGCTCCTGTTTTACTAAAAACACGTATCTTATCTAGTCGTAATCGTTTACATTCTGGAGTAGTACAGTTAAAACTTGATTTAAAATAACTATATTCAAACTTTAATGTTTTGATCACAGTTCCATGAAAATCTCTAACAATAATTGTGGTCAAAGCGCGACCTCCTATTAGATCCTCTCTGTTTTTAGCATGAATAAACTCTACAGAACCTTCTTCAAAAGTAATGGTATTGATTCGGTTTAATTGAGGATGTTTTGTTTTTAAAAGTTGAGCAGGATAAATAAAAGGGGTTATAGGTATTCCTTTATCAAAACTTCCGCCAGAATAACTCTCAACCTGTGATATTTTAACCTCTTCATTTTCTGATGTATATCTATTATAATTAAACTTAATTTCTTTGTGAGTTGCACTACTTTGCATAGACGACAAATGATAGGTGTCTACCTGGTTATAGGAATATACTTCGTATTTTTTTCGTCTATCACTGGATTTTGAAGATAAGGTATCTGCAGTTTGAGAAATATCGAGATGACCAAACTGATAAGTAACCCCCTGTGGGTTGGTTACATTTATATTAGTAATACATTTGATTGGTCTTGTGCCTTCCCAACCGTCATTGAATCCGAAAAGGCTTATAGGGTTGCTTTCTCCAAAGGCAGATACAATGGTATTGCCCTGATGTTGTAATTCCATTACGGTTTTATCCATACGGTGTACAAATGATGTAGATAGTCCTGGAGCGTTAGCAGTGAATAGATCAGGTCTAGAGTCATCATTTTTTGTTTGTAGATTAAAAGCATTAGAATATAAATCAGAACCATTACTCTTTGCTGGTAATGTAAAAGGTAGTGTGGTTCCTAAAAGGGTTTTTATAGATTTAGTAGCTGCATAATCTAAGCGATGGCTCCATCCTAAGCTTTTTAATACATAATAATCTTTACTTTGAGGGCTTTCTTCAGCTTTGTAATAAAAATCTTCAAGACCTTTTACTGTTTTACTGATACTGCCTCCTGCACTCAATGACCAGTTACTACCAACAGATGAAGGGATATCATCTACTTTTACTCCAGAAGTATTATAGGAGATAGAGATTGGAACGCTAAGGTCTCCTGATTTGATCTCATACAGAGGGATTGTTACATTTGCCCTACCTGTATAGGGGTTCATAGGAATATGGGTAACTTTTTGAAAACTTGCCATATTTGGTGTACTTACATTATAAACTCCTAGAGCAGAGTTTACATTAAAATGATTTACAGGAGCGGCATTTTGACCAAAAACGGTAATACTGCTAAACCCTATGATGAGTAGCCAGATTAGTTTTTTTCTCATAGCTGTACTATAAGATAATAGTGTGAGTAGTATATGCATTAGTTTGTGAATTTGTTTTAAATGATTAATAGTTTATTTTCCCAATGCAATAATAAGGCACGCCAGTTTCATTTTTTGAAACTGGGATTTTTTTTTTTACTTTTTTTTTGATTTTAAAATTAAGAAGAGAAGGTTTTTTTTAAATTTATTTAAGTTTATGTATCAAAAAACCCTGTGAAACTAGCTCTACAGGGTTTTTTGATATATAATGATGTCTTATTTTTTTTAACAAAACATAACGATTACTTGCTATTAGCAATCCAAGTATTTATTTTTTGTTCTAGTATTGCTAAGGGTACACATCCTGTTTCTAATACTTGATTATGAAATTGTCTGATATTAAATTGATCTCCTAGTTCTTTTTTAGCTTTGGCTCTAAGTTCTCTTATTTTTAATTGTCCTATTTTATATGATAATGCTTGTCCTGGATTAGCCATATATCGTTCTATCTCTGAGGTGATCCCTGCTTCTGATTCGGCTTCATTATCTAATGAGTATTGTATTGCTTGCTCTCGTGTCCATCCCTTAGCATGTAATCCTGTATCTACTACTAGACGTATGGCACGATGCATTTCTGCTCCTAACATTCCAAAATATTGGTATGGATCTGTATATAATCCAAGTTCTTTTCCTAATGATTCGCTATATAATGCCCATCCTTCTCCATAACCACTGTACCATAGTGTTTTTCTGAATTTTGGTAACTCTTTACTTTCTTGTGTTAATGAGATTTGATAATGATGTCCTGGTATGGCTTCGTGCAAAAACAATGATTCATCGCTATATATATTATACTTTGTTACTTCTGGTATCGGGGTATAAAAAATCCCTGGTCGGGTGCCGTCTAATGATCCTGGGTTATATTCTGCACTAGCAGATTTTTCTCTAAAAGTTTCTGTACGTCGTACTTCGAAAGGAGTTTTTGGTTTTACATCAAATAGCTGTTCTATCTGGGGTTTCATACGGTTATGAATCGCAGTAAAATTATCAATTACTTCTTGTGGGTCTGTAAATGGCATTAATTCTTTTTTATTACGTACATGATCAAAGAATGATTTTAGATCTCCTGTATATCCTACTTGTTTTTTTATGGTTTCCATCTCGGTAGCAATACGAGCAACCTCAGCAAGTCCTAAATTATGGATCTCATCTGCAGTCATATTAGTCGTGGTATACTGTTTTATCTGATGCTGGTAATATTGTTCTCCATTAGGAATGGCTGCAATCCCAGAACTGCTTCTCCCTGCTTCCATATATGTTGTACTCATAAATTGGTGTAGGCGTTTGTATGCTGGGATTATTTTTTTGGATAACATATTGCTATATGCTTCTATTAACATGTTCTTGTCTTCTTCAGAAAAATCTTTAGGGAGGTTCTTTATAGGGCTATAAAAAAGATGTTTCTCTAAGTCCTCGACTGTTAGTGCTTTTAATTGTGGTACTACTTTTACAATCAATGATTTTGGCAACACATATCCTGCTGTTATACCTTCTTCCATTTTTGTCTTAGCAGATGCCATCCAATCTACATATCCGTCTAATCGTTTTAGCCAGTTATGATAATCTTCTACTGTTTTAAAAGGTTGTGCACTAGATCCACTTGCTAATTGCCCCATTACCAAATTAATAGACCACATTTGATCAATTGGTGTATACTCTTTTTTATAATTAAGCGTCTCTAGGTATATGTCACACTCCCATTTAAGAATTGCTTTACTCATTTTCTCACTCTCAGAAAGAATACTATCACTAAACTGCTCTAACTGCTCTTTATATGTAGTATAATATGCTTTAGTAGTATGCACATTTTCTTCTGCCAGAGTATTAAAAAATTGATCGTTAAATCTATTATCTCCTGCAAAAGTGGCTTGTACAGGGTTTAGTTTTAATCCTTCTTCATAGTAATTATCCAACATCTCATTGAATCGATCACTAATAGTAGTATCTTCTACAGGTTGTTTTGTTGTAGTTTCGTTTTTACATGCTGTAAAAAGTAATACAAGATACCCTATAGTAAGTATTTTTTTAATCATGGTATGCTATGTTTTGTTAAATTGTAAGATAGGAAAATTAGTACAATAAGAACTATTTCTTAACAATGTCGTAACTTCTTAAAAAAATAAACCTTGCAGGTTTTTTAAAAACCCACAAGGCTTATTAAAGCAATTATAAAAACTGTTTCTTAACTCATCAAAAAGAAACATCCTATAACTGCATACCTTATTTTAATCATACTAAAAATAAGGCGTCCCCTTTCTCATTGTTTGCCACATCAACTTACTATATATATCCCCCAATATATATTCTTCTTCTGTTGTGATTCAATGTTTATCTTCAATTTTTCATCGTCTGCTATAATTGAATAGAGGGTATTATGTACAGCCTGATTTAATTAATTCTGGTTTCTTATCATACTGGTATGTCATCTCTCATACTATTATTCTAACTTTTATCAAACACAAAGTGGTTGTGTATGCTAAAAAACTTTTTGTTTTAGGCTCTTTACATAAAAAACAAATCGCTCTAATACAAAAGAATATAATATTACATTAAGAATTAGCCCTCCTATAAGACCATATATCCCTTTTATCAATCCGGAGTATCCTATAGTTTCTGTAGGAAGCTTTAATATAGCATGTAATTTCATTAAAAATACTGTTGCAGGAGTAAAAACAAGAGTCCCTTTATCATTAGCATATCCGATTAAACTACATATCACTGCTAGTACAAAAAGTAACATAAATGTGGTGATGTACGTTTGTATATTAATTTTTTTCATCTCTATATCTGGTATTGAAAATTAGTATAAAATTAGCTTCTTAATACTGTGCAAGGTAGTATCGTTTACAGCGATCTAAAACACGGTAAACAATGAAAAATAGGGTACTGAAAACAGGGGTGTAAGTTTTATGGCACTAACTACTGTCATATGTTTTTATACCTGATTGCAAAAAGAGTATTGAGATAAAACTATTGAGACTGCTAAAAAAGCTATTGCTTTGCTGGGTTTTCTAATTTCATCATAGCGGGGCTATGCTAAAATCAAGGAAATACTATTGTGTATTGCTTTTTTAAAACTTTATAATAAACCCTACTTTTTTTCATAATATCATAAAGTTAAATGTTTATACTTGATAACACACTTTACTGAACACTCCCTATTTATTAGGTCACATTCCTACAATAACAGGCTACATTCTTACAATAACACGTTACAAACTGTTCATATTAGGTTACATTCCTACAATAACAGGTTACATTCTTACAATAGCACATTACAAATTACTCATAACAGATTACATTCCTACAATAGCAGATTACATTCTTACAATAGCACATTACAAATTACTCATAACAGATTACATTCCTACAATAGCAGATTACATTCTTACAATAGCACGTTACAAACTATTCATAACAGATTACATTCCTACAATAGCAGATTACATTCTTACAACAGCACGTTACAAACTGTTCATATTACACTATATTCCTACAATAGTAGATTGTATTCTTACAACAACAGATTACAAACTGTTCATATTACACTGTATTCCTATAATAGTAGATTATAGTTATTAATATCATATTACAATCTTTTACTATTAGGTTCTCTATTCTTGGTGATATATTGCTCATGATTTTTTTTGTAAATAGTAGTGTCGCTTTTAAAAAATCATTTGGGATGGGGTACTACGATCTAAAAACAATACTCTATTTTCTATGTTATGTAAAATAAAAGGATAGTATTGCCTTACTTTTTAGTTTACAGCATATAGTATTGTCTTGTTTTTAGAATGGTTTAAGAGATCACTAGGGTTTTGTCATCTAAGTAAGTAATAAAGTTGATGTTTCGTTAACTGAGTATGTATAGGTCTTAGGCAAGTTTTGGAGCACTACAATCTCATTTAGTGAGTACAGAATTAATAACCTCTGAGCAAGCTCATCGAGTATGTTTCTAAAATATTTTTTTGCTATCGAGATTAGCTCTCATGGAATACGCTTTGATGAGGGGGGAGGAGTGAAATAAATTGATTGATATTGGCTAATATGTTCGTTTATATTTCTCTTTTTCGACCAGTGTAATAGCTTGGTCTCCATTTCCTATTCGAAACTTTGTTTTTAGAGTTTTTCTTTCTTTTAATTTCTGTAAAAATACAATAAAGTGCAAGTGTGGTCCTGTTGCCCAGCCTACATTACCGCTATATCCTATAAACTGTCCTGCGGTTACCTGATCTCCTATATGTATTTCTGCTCCATCTTTTTTAATATGTGTATACTCTGCAAAAGTGCCATCGGCATGATAGATGACAATAAAGTTATTATACTTTACACATTCTCCTGTAGTACAACTTTTACTAAAACTTTCTTCTATATCTACTACAACTCCGCCTCTTGCGGCATATATCTTAGTACCTATTGGCATTTTAAAATCTAATGCGTTTTCATTTTTATGAGATATTGCTCCATTATATCCTTGTGACAACCAATATTCTGAGTTTTTCTTAAACGGTAAGTAGTATTGAAAATCAACATCATATTCTTTTTGATTATGATTTCCATGATTATAGATCGATTCGTATCCTAATCTTATTCGTTTCTTTCTATCTATTACATTTAGATCTGTTATCGTATGTCTTTTAGTTTTTGCTGGTATTATATAGACTTTATTTGTACCATTGGTAGAGGAAAGGTTTTCTAATCTAAAATCTATTTTTGCAGAAACAGGGCTATACTCTTCATTATCTGCCAGAATTTTAAAACCTGTTGCTGTTTCTTCATAATAGAGTTTAAAATTATCCTGAGAATAAACAGTAACCCAAAACATCATAACCATAAGGGACAGTATACTTTTCATATAACTCGTTTTATCTCTCTAAGATACAAAAACTGATATAAAATACTAAATTCTATAATTTAGCAATCATAGATGATATAAAAATACTGTAAGTTCTGAAAACAAAATCAAGGGTAAATATATAAACTTTGTAGTAGTTATTATTTTAAACCTACAGCAAAAAAAAGGTTACTTAATAATCAAACTTATAGGTAACTCCTCCTAATACTTGTATGCCTTGCACGGGATAGTTTACCCAACGTTGATAATTCTTGCCTATTAGGTTGTTTCCTTTTACAAAAAAAGAGAGTTGGTCGTTTAATCGGTAACCTAGATGCGCATTGGCATCAAAGTATGAGTCTAAGGTAATTACAGGTACTGAAGTGGTTGTTATGGTTACTTGATTATTGATTTCTTTTCGTTCTCCTATATAAAAGAACTGCGCTCCTGCATACCATTGTGTGTTGATTTGATAATTTACTAGTGTAGAGGCTTTAATCTCTGGGAGGTTCCATGCTTCTTTTTCTTTTTCTGTAGTATACTTAAAATATGCTGCGGTAGCTCCTAGTGTAATTTTTTTACTGATTTCGAAATTTAGTTCTCCATACCCTGTCATGGTATTGATATCATCATATCGATATGAAAATGAGTTTCCATATTCATATCCTTTTGATTGTAATATCGTCATAGGATTGTGTACAAATAGTTGTTTTCTGTCTTCGAAACCATAGCTTCCTCTAAAATTATAACTTACTACATCTCCTAATTTTCCTTTTAATCCGATATATGCATCGTACAACTTACTGGTAGGTCTAATAATCAATGTGGGGGATACAAATGGATTTTCTTGTACTGCATCTCTATAGGTGTTTTGTTGCAATCCTCCTTCTACTCCTCCATAAGCGATTACTGTTTCGTCTAGCAATCTGTAAGAAGCTGTAATTTTAGGGTATATAAAGAGATCGCTATTTTTATTTTTAATATCAATACTATAGTATACTGCTGCACCTAAACTTAGTGTAAGGTTATCTCTTAATACGACAAGGCTTGGATTGACTCCTACATTAAGGATATTATATTCATTAGGTAATGTGCCTAGGTTTTGTTTAAAACTTCCATTTAGATAATCTGCAATAAAGTTAGTGGTTATCAAATTGTCTCCTATTTCGAACTCAAAAGTTGGTTTTGCTACGATATGATGTTCTATCGATTTTAAGGCGTCGCTAAAATAGCGATAGTTTACGGATACTTGCTTAAAATATAAGTCATCAAATTGAAGTTTTCCTCCTAATTTTGCTCCAAAATAACTTTGTTGAGGGTCAATTTCATCTATTTGTTCTTGTGTTAATTTTGGTAATTCTGGCACCCCATACCAATTATACAATTGATGTTCTGCTCCTATTTCTATGCCATAGGTATAATCTCTGGTACGAGATGTGTAATTGGCGTCTAAAAAAGTGTTATAAAACTTATCTTCTAATTGTATTTTATCAATTCCTCCTTGCGAGGAGTTATGATGTAGATATAGCCCAATGTTATCAGAACGATTGATCTGAAAATTACTATAAAATTCTGCAAGAACTGATGTAAAACTCCCAAATCCTAATGTTGCATAGTTATCGTAGATATCTATTGGTTTTGGTCTATCAATATTGGCTGCTCGTCCTTTTGCTGGAGTAAATGTCGAAGCTACGGGTGCCGAAAAAATACTGTATTTTATTTCTTTTTTCTGCTGTGTTACAGAGTCGTTAAGTACTGGTGTAGATTTTACTTTAAATGCATCACTGATGGTTGGGGTATATGTTTTTACAATAACGACTCGTTCTGTTTCTAACGTTTCTTTTTCTTGTCCAAAACTGATCATTCCTATCATAAAAATACCAACAAGAAATATGACATTGTACTTCATAGGGTTACTTGTATTTGCTGTTTTTAACAGGAATTTTTTTTTGATGCTTTCTAAAATCATTCTCATAACAAGAGAATGTTCTTGGAAATTTTTTAAACTCATATGATATCCTTTGGAAACATTTATATATATAGTTTTATTCATATCAAACGATACAGGATCTAGAGATTTGCTAGGTTTATTTGTTTTTTTTAAATATCTGAACATACAATACAATTCGTTTAATGACCGATTACTATTGTTCGGTTTGGATAGATGAATTTGTTTTTGCTTCTTCTGCTTTAATTTTTCTAAGTTCGGTTTTTGCTTCATCAACTACGTCTGGATATTCTGTAAAGTTCTTGATTACGCTTTCTAAAATATACGTTGCTTGATATGCGTCTTTAAGTCCATAGAAATTCTTTGCCATAAGTACTAATCCTTTAGCTCCGTATAGTTTATAACCAGAAAAATTTTTAGATAACTGCTGTATCGTTTCATTAGATCCTTTATAATTTCTTTCGTCATTTTTAAAATAGGCTTCATAATATAATGCTTCGGCAGCAAGTACTCCTGTTGCTATTTTTTGCACTTTAGCATATGCTTTTTTTGCGCGTTGCATATCGACTGTTTGTAAAGCTGCTCTGGCTATAAAAATATTGGCATCACTCTTTACATCATTCTGGATTTTTGGGTTTGCCAAAACTTTTTCTGCATATACAATAGTTTTTTGATATTGTATCAATTGATAATATGATTTCATCAAATTAGATTGTGCAAAGATGATATTCTGTGGATAATCGGCGTCTATTTCTAAGCGTTCTAACACCGGAATAGCTTTTTCATAGTCTCTATTTTCTAAATATATTTGTGATAGCCTTGCTAGTGCTTGTTCTGTAAACTCGGTTCTTTCTTTTTCTAATACATATTGATAATGAGAGATTGCAGCAGTTTTTTGTTCTTTTTTAAAATACAATTGTGCTAGATAAAAATGACTTTTTAGGGCATGTAACCCGTTAGGAAATTCTGCTAGGTATTTCTTAAAACCATTAGTTGCTGAGGTATCATTATTTTCTAAAAATTGCTTTTCTGCTGCTTCATAAACCGTATTATCCAAATCGGCATCACTAACCTCTACAAAACTTAATCCTTTTACCCATGATGCATATTCATCTGTTCTTCCTAGATCTACATAGATCAGCCGTGCTGTTTTTACGGCTTGTATGGCCTCGTCTGTTCCTGGATATTCTGCTACTACTTTCTTAAATTTTGATAATGCATAATTTCCTTTATCTCCATTATAATATATTAACCCTTGTTTTAATAATGCTTTTGACACATATGAGCTTCTGGGTGTATCTTTAATAAGACGATCATAAGCGTCAAAACCTTGCTGGATTCTATTTTCTGATATATATACGTCTCCCAAGGCAAACATAGCATCATCACGATAAGTCGATTTTGGATATTTTTTTAAGAACATCTCTAAATCTTTAATTTTCTTGTCATGTTTATCTACAAAACCATAGCTAATTGCTTTTTGATAATGTGCATAATCAGAATCTGGACCATTTTTTTTGATTGCTTTATTATACGTTTCCATAGCAGGCCAATAGTTTCGAGAAATAAAGTAGCTATCTCCTAATCTTAGGTACGTATCTATGATTCTGGCTTCATCTACTTCGCTTTTCTTAGAAAAAGCATCAAAATGAGTAATCGCTTGTGGGTATTGTTTTAGCTTAAAATAGGTATATCCTAAATTGTAATCAATATGTTTATACTCATTGGTTGATGATGCTCCTGTGCTTCCCTGAAATTGCTTGAATCCAATTAGTGCTTCTTCAAAATTATTCAATAAATAATCGCTTTCTGATTTCCAATAGGTAGCTCTAGCGGTAAATACTGGATCAACTTGTTGTTTTAAGGATTTATCAAAATATAGTATTGCATCATTATGATTTCCCTCATTATATAACTCTATACCTCGATAGAATGCTACTTTTTGGTACACCTCTTTATCTGCATAATTTCTACTTCCTTCTAGCAAATCCATTGCTTCTTTATAGTTTTTTGAGGTGATATATGAACTTATCAGAAGTTCTTTTATCTCTTCTTCGAATGGTGTATTAGGATATTGGTCTAAGTAGGATAATAATACTTTTGGAGCACTCTCAAAGGAGTTTCCTATTTCATAACTTAGTTTTGCATAATTATAGGTAGCATCTTCTTTTATTTTTGCTTCAAAATCCATTTCTGAAGCATTTTTAAATGCATTAAGTGCTTGTTGTTTTTGATCTGTTTTAAGATATGATTCTGCTAAGTGATAGTATGCATTCTGCGAGGTAGCATTGCGCCCGTCTACAATTTTATTAAATTCTGAGATTGCATTTTGATATGCTCCTTGTTTATAATAAGCATATCCCAGAAAGTAATGATCTGTATTATTCCATTTTCCTTTTCGCCCCTTATACTCTTTTAGATAAGGGATTGCTTTATCATACTCACCAAGATTAAAATAGCTTTCGCCAATGATTTTATTTAATTCAGATTTTTCTGAAGGTTTTGATTTTGGCAATTGTACAAGTCCCTCATTAATCGCCTCCTGAAAGTTACCAGATTTAAAATTCATATCACTCTGAAAATAGGATAAGTTTTTATTATACTGGTCAAGGTCTTTTACTTCATCAAATAGTTTATCTGCTTCTTGATAATTATCTCCTTCATAAGCTATAAATCCTAGATAGTATTTTGCTTTTGCTCCATACTTAGGAGAATCTTCTACCTGAGTTAAAAACTTTTTTGCTTCATTAAATCGCTGAATTTTAAAATATGCATATCCATTATTAAAATTATATTTTTCTTTTTCGGTGCGTCTTAAATTGTTTTGATCTACCTTATCATACCACTTACGAGCATATGCATACTTCCCATTATCAAAATAATAGGTGGCAGCATCAAGATAAGCAGCATTACGCTTAATACTTGTTGGATATTGTACTACAAAATTCTCTAATAGCTGATCTGCTCCTTTTTGATTTAACCAAACAGCACAGTTAGCGATATAATAGGTGCAATTGGCATCTATATTAGTGTCTTCTGAGGCATCTCTGACTTTATCAAATAAATTTTGTGCCGCCAGAAACTGTTTATTATGATATAACTCTAGCGCTTGATTATACAACACTAAGTCATTAGTATAAATGGCGGATTGTTGTGCCATTATATGGGTAGACAAACCAATCACAAAAAGCATCGAAATGATGTATTTCATATAGTAAACTTTATGATATTTAAACATTGAACACCCCAAATATAAAACGTATATATTAATAAAATGCCCAAAACATATACTCTCTAAGATCTAGTCCTGAGGTTTTATGTTCTTTAGTATTAAGTTAAGGTAAATATTGTTTCCCGCGAATATTTTTTTGTATTGAAGATATTCCTATCTTCTGTCTAAATAACGGAAGATTTTAAAGATAATTACATTTTCTGTTCAGAATTAGGATTTCTTTATGAATCGTAAACTATTTTTCTTTAGATCTTGTTATACTAGATATGTAACCATTAGGGAGATTTATATAAGTATCTTTTAGTTACAATAACATATTCATTTGATCAGTACTAAAAAACTATTGCCATACCTCATATCATTTTACAGAAAACTTTATATTTTTACCAAGTATATCTAATTTATAATCAAAAACTATGTCTAATACGGTATTAAATCTCAAAAATGCTTCAATTTATCAACGTGAAAATCTAATTCTTTCTGATGTTAATGTCGAGGTTAATAAAGGGGATTTTGTATATCTTATTGGTAAAACAGGTACGGGGAAAAGTAGTTTTATGAAAACATTGTATGGCGATCTTCCTTTATTAGAAGGTGAGGGTAGTATTGTTGATTTTGATCTCCCTAAATTACAGGAAAAACAAATCCCATTCCTACGCAGAAAATTAGGTATTGTATTTCAGGATTTTAAGCTTCTTAATGATAGAACTGTAAATGGTAATCTTTTATTTGTTCTTAAAGCTACTGGGTGGATCGATGAAAAAGGAATTAATAGTAAAATTGATGAGGTATTAGATAAAGTAGGTATGAAAACTAAAGGTACTAAATATCCATATCAATTATCTGGTGGAGAACAACAACGTGTTGCTATTGCCAGAGCGTTACTCAATGATCCCGAATTGATATTGGCTGATGAGCCTACTGGAAATTTAGATCCGCAGACTTCTGTAGAGGTGATGGAGGTTCTAAGAGATATTAATAAGAATGGAAATACCATTCTTATGGCAACTCATGATTATGCTTTATTACTTAAGTATCCTTCTAAAACACTAAAGTGTGATGGTAATAAAGTATTTGAAGTAGTACAAAGAAAAGGCTAATAAATAGAGTCTAATATTTATAGTAGTAAGGATCAAGGTTAGATAACTTCTTCTATGAATGAGTATAAAATATATACTTATCCGATTCGTAATCCATTTTTAACATCCATATCTGTAGTTAGTAGTATTACTCCTTTATCTTCTCCTATAGCTCCTAAGACTAAACATTCACTCATTATATTAGCTATTTGTTTTGGAGGGAAATTAACTACTGCAATTACTTGTTTGCCAATAAGCTGTTCTGGCGTATAGTGTTTTGTAATTTGTGCAGAGGTTTTTCGTTGCCCTAATGTCCCAAAATCAATGAGCATTTTATATGCAGGGTTTCGTGCCTCTTCAAATATTTCTGCATGGAGTATGGTCCCTACCCGTATATCAACATTCATAAAGTCTTTCCATTGTAAATTATTCTCCATAGGGGTGTATTTTATTGTTTATAACAGTAGTATCGTTTAATCGGTATTCTAAAGCATACTATATATAGTGGATATAATAATTATGCCTTAACAAATATACGAGAAGCTTAGGATTGATTGCTTATCTGATGAGATATTGTACTTAGAGTCTAATAGACTTTAGTTTTTTAGTTTAATTTGATTGATTCTGATTTGAAATGTCAATTCTCCATTCAATTCTATTACCCCTCCTTTCTGATCTTTAAACTCTACAAACAGGGTTTTTTTATCTATTATTTCCATAACGATTCCTGTCATTCCTTTTTTTAGTCCATTTTCTTGGTTTTTGATCAAAAGTATTTTTTTATACAACCATTTCTTTTCGAGTCTTTTTCGTTCAACTTCAACTTTAGGAATTCTTAATATTTTCCCTTTAATCCAGTCATATAAACTATGGATTACAGTACAAATCCCCATAATTAACCACTCAACAATCAATTCACTAATCAGTTCAATCATTTTAGTAGTATTTTTTTTAGGTATTATAAAACAATATATAATTATATAAAACTGAACAACAAAAAAACAATATTCTTTAAAAAGAATATTGCTAACCGTTATATGCTATAAGAAAACACTACAAAAACCATAACAAAACAACACTATAAATGCATTTCATCTGAAAAAAAATGTATTTTACCGATAATTTATTGTTTTTTACAAGCTACATCTTAGAAATTACTCTTACATTTGTACTATAAGAAACTAAATAATCAACCCCCATAAATTACCCTAGATATTAAACTGTTTTTTTGAATACCCCAAAATGATACCCCAAAATATCGACAGAAAACCCGAGCTATCTCGGGTTTTTCTTTTTAAAATATCGTACAACGATTATATATCGTAAAACAAAAAAACCTCGAGAGAATTAAAATTCTTCGAGGCTTTATATTTTTATTAAGGAAGGGAAGTATTACACGATTTTATTTCGTTTACGTTCTACTTCAGTAAGATATATTTTTCTTAATCTTAAATGATTAGGAGTTACTTCTACATATTCATCTTTTTGTATATATTCTAGAGCTTCTTCAAGAGAAAACTTAATTGCTGGTACAATCTTAGCTTTATCATCTGCTCCAGAAGAACGTACATTTGATAATTTCTTGGTCTTAGTAATGTTTACAGACATATCATCTCCACGAGAATTCTCTCCAATCACTTGTCCTTCATAAATATCTTCTCCTGGATCTACAAAAAACTTACCTCTATCCTGTAATTTATCAATAGAATATGGTATTGCTGATCCTTTTTCCATAGAAACTAATGACCCATTGATACGTCCTGGAATATCACCCTTAAGTGGTTGGTACTCTTTAAAACGATGTGCCATTATTGCTTCACCTGCAGTTGCTGTTAATAATTGATTACGTAAACCGATGATACCTCTTGATGGAATCATAAACTCACACACCATACGGTCACCTTTAGCTTCCATACTTAGCATCTCACCTTTACGAAGTGTTACCATTTCTACAGCTTTCCCTGATACATTCTCAGGTAAATCAATAGTTAACTCTTCTATTGGTTCACATTTTTTTCCATCAATTTCTTTAATAATTACTTGTGGTTGCCCAATCTGTAATTCATATCCTTCTCTACGCATCGTTTCTATCAATACTGATAAATGCAAGACTCCTCTACCAAATACAAGAAATTTATCGGCACTATTCGTTTCATTAACTCTAAGGGCTAGGTTTTTTTCTAACTCTTTTTCTAATCTTTCTTTAATATGCCTAGAGGTTACAAATTTACCATCTTTACCAAAGAAAGGTGAGTCGTTAATTGTAAATAACATACTCATCGTTGGCTCATCGATTGCAATAGTTTGTAATGCTTCAGGGTTTTCTATATCCGCTACAGTGTCTCCTATTTCAAAACCTTCTAATCCTACTAATGCACAAATATCTCCTGCTTCTACTTTTTCGACTTTCATTCGACCAAGTCCTTCGAAAGTGTGTAGTTCTTTTATTTTTGCTTTTTTTATGGTACCATCTCGTTTTACTAAAGAGACCTGCATTCCTTCTGTAAGCGTACCTCTCTGTAAGCGTCCAATAGCAATACGTCCTGTAAACGATGAGAAATCTAATGATGTTATCAACATCTGCGGAGTTCCTTCTTCAATTTTTGGAAAAGGAATATGCTCAATTACCATATCTAATAATGGCTCGATGTTATCCGTTTCTTTCTTCCAATCATCACTCATCCAGTTATTTTTAGCCGAACCATATACTGTTGGAAAATCTAACTGCCACTCTTCTGCTCCTAATTCGAACATTAGATCGAATACTTTTTCGTGTACCTCATCAGGTGTACAGTTTTCTTTGTCTACTTTATTAACTACCACACATGGTTTTAATCCAAGGTCGATTGCTTTTTGTAGTACAAAACGAGTTTGTGGCATTGGTCCTTCAAAAGCATCTACTAATAGTAGTACTCCATCTGCCATGTTCAATACACGTTCTACCTCTCCTCCAAAATCAGCGTGACCAGGAGTATCAATAATATTGATTTTGGTTCCTTTATAAATTACAGAAACGTTTTTTGAAGTAATTGTAATCCCTCTTTCACGTTCTAAATCGTTATTATCCAGAATTAAATCGCCTGTATTTTCATTCTCACGAAATAATTGACAATGGTACATAATTTTATCTACCAACGTAGTTTTACCATGATCTACGTGAGCAATTATCGCAATATTTTTTATCGCTGTCATAAACACCTCATTTTTAAGGCTGCAAATGTACAAGATATTTTGACAGGTTGTATAAAAAAATTGATTAATAAAATGCTTTGTATGTTAACTAAACGATATCTAATAAGTAATTCCTCAAAAAGCATGATTCTTTATTTAAGTATAAGAAGATCATTAATTTAAAGAACATCCCCACAACTGTATTACTTAATCACCTTTACTACTATCTAAAAGAATGATATTTAACGTACTTTTACTACTAATTCTTTCTTTCAAATCCTATAAAGGTATATCTTTGGCGTTTTAAAAAAATTGTATGGATCTTTCTGGAATAAAAAACATTAAAAACCTAGAGGAGAATAATTTTTTCCTTCTCGCTGGTCCCTGTGCTATAGAGGGAGAAGAAATGGCTTTGCGCATCGCAGAAAAAGTGGTTGAAATCACTTCTAAACTTAAAATTCCTTATGTTTTTAAAGGGTCTTTTAAAAAAGCTAATCGTAGTCGTATTGATAGCTTTACAGGTATTGGTAATGAAAAGGCATTAAAAATCTTACGTAAAGTTGGCGAAACTTTTGAGATCCCTACAGTTACTGATATTCATGAAAATGAAGATGCTGCACTTGCTGCTGAATATGTAGATATTTTACAAATCCCGGCATTCTTAGTACGACAAACTGATCTTGTGGTTGCAGCTGCTCGTACAGGTAAAACAGTTAATCTAAAAAAAGGGCAGTTTATGAGTCCTGAAGCCATGCAACATGCTGTGAAAAAGGTACACGATAGTGGTAATAGCAATACAATGATTACAGATAGAGGTACCATGTTTGGATATCAAGACATGATTGTTGATTTTAGAGGAATCCCTACTATGAAACAATATGCTACTACTGTTCTTGATGTAACCCACTCTTTACAACAACCAAATCAATCTAGTGGTGTGACTGGAGGAAGACCTGATATGATAGAAACTATTGCCAGAGCAGGAATTGCTACAGGAGTAGATGGATTATTTATAGAAACACATTTTGACCCATCTAATGCAAAAAGTGATGGTGCAAATATGTTAGATTTAAAATACTTAGAACGTTTATTAAGTAATCTAGTAGCAATTAGACAAGCTATTATTAATCTATAACTACATTGAAAAAAAGAACTATCCTCGTTTTTCTATTATTAATAATAGGAAAATACAAAACTATTGCACAAGAAAATACAAGTCCCACTCCTATCAGTAAAACCAAGAACAAAAGTAGAAATAAAGGAAAATTTTATTTTTATTGGGGATGGAATGTATCACAGTATAGTAAATCTGACATCCATTTTTCTGGAGATAACTATAATTTTACTGTCCATGATGCTAGGGCTAAAGATAAAGTGACCAAACCTATTGGTTATGACAAATATCTAAACCCATCAAATCTAACTATCCCGCAAACTAATGCTAGATTAGGGTATTATTTCCATGATAATTGGAATGCATCAATTGGGTTAGATCATATGAAATATGTGGTAACTCAATTACAAACTGCTAAAGTATCAGGAGAAATCAACCTAGCGCCAGAAAACAAAGGTGTCCCTTATTTTAATGGTACGTACGATAATACAGATACTGTATTATTAAAAGAATTTGTTGCCTTTGAACATACTGATGGGCTAAACTATATTAACCTAGAAGTAGCGCATGTAGACTATCTAGGTGAACTCATTGGGCTAAACCCTGATAAAATACAAGTTAGTATTACCGAAGGTATAGGTGCTGGTGTATTGTTCCCTAAAACAAATGCTATAGTATTAGGCAAAGAGCGACACGATGCTTTTCATCTGTCGGGTTATGGGATATCTGCTAAAGGAGGACTTAATATTACATTCTTTAATCGTTTCTTCATTCAGGCAGAACTTAAAGGAGGTTTTATAAATTTACCTGATATAAGAACAACTAGTGATAGTAGTGATAAAGCAAAACAACATTTCTTTTTCTTACAACAGAATATCACTTTAGGAGGAATTTTTAAAATATTTTAGAAAAACATAGAATATAATAACTCAGAATCATGTTGTAAGAGCAAATCCCTTTAGCACAAAATACCATGATTGAGATTAGACCTTATTTAAAAAGTGATAGAATAGAACTAATAAAATTACTTAGACTTAACACACCTAATTATTTTTCACCTGATGAAGAAAGTGATTTTATTAGTTACCTAGATAGCGAAATAGAAGATTATTTTGTTGTACAAGAAGACTCCAAAATTATTGGTTCAGGTGGTATTAATTATTTTCCTAAAGAAAAAATTGCCAGAATATCTTGGGATATTATACATCCTAATAAGCAAGGAAAAGGGATCGGAAAAAAGTTAACATTGCATAGAATACAGTATATCAAAAAAAACTCTGTAATCGAATTAATTAACGTTAGGACATCACAATTAGCATATAAATTCTATGAAAAAATCGGTTTTAAGTTAATCCGCATCAAAAAGGATTATTGGGCTAAAGATTTTGATCTATATCTAATGAGCTTAGATGTAAAAGATTAATTAATGATACAATCCCTGAGCATTTTTAAGCACTTCAAGAAACACTTTATCATTGATCTCTTTGGGGTCTGTATATCGTAATGATTTCATTATTTTACGCCCATCTGTAATCAAATGGTCTAAGTGTATGGAGATCTGATTTCCTTTCCAAAAACCAACATCAACATATCCTTTAGATACATTGAGGTAACAAAATGGTTTATCGCCTAAATAATAAAATGGAATTTTATATTTATACTTCATTTCTATCTCAGGAATAGAACTTTCTACAAGTATCTGTATATGTAGTATTATTGTCTTATAAGGTTCTGATTGATTAAGAATATATTCTTCTGCAGGATTCATATAGTATTATATAAAAGTATATTAATACGGACTATTTTTTTCGAAGGTATATAAAATAACTTCTATTAGCTATACTATTACTATAATAATATCTCTAACACTTCTTGATTTCCTTGCATTCGTGCATGATCTATAGCGGTATTGCCTCTATAGTCTTTAATGGTTAAATCTGCTCCTTGTTTTAATAATTCTTCAACAATAAGAGGATGACCAAATGTGGCTGCATAAATCAGAGCGGTAGCTCCTCCATGATTTCTAACATCTATATCTGCTCCATTCTCAATAAGTAATTTTGCGATAGTAACATATCCTTTAAAACAAGCTCCCATAAGCGCTGTATTACCCATTTTATCTTGTATATCAGGATTCGCATTATGATCTAATAAGAAAGTACTTGTTTCTATCTGATTATGATATGCTGCTAAAATTAAAGGACTAAATCCCATGTAATTAACAGTGTCTATCACTTCTTTTTTTAATGCTAATAATGATTCTATTGCTGTTATATTACCCTGTCTGCTATATTCAAATATCTGTTCTTGCCCACGTACTAATACATTAAATAGTAACGTACAACAGAGCAATACAATATGTTTTTTCATAACTCTATTTCTTTAAACAACACCTCCTTCATTATACAGCTCACTATAGCCACACAGATAGACAATATAAAGATAAGGAGGTGTTTCGGTTTATGTTTTTTACATAAAATCTTTTTGCGTAAAACCTAAAGCTTTAGCAACTCTCATTCCATAATCTCTATCTGATCTATAGAAATATGTAATCATAATTTTCTGAATCTTCTTATTCGTTACTTGTTTTAAATCTCCTATTAAATTTCTGATCAAATTTGTCTTTTCTTGTTCTGTAAGAGATCTATAAAAATTTCCTGGTTGTGCAAAATCATTAGTTTTAGAAATCTTTTTATGTACAATCTTAGTCGTACTTACAGGCGTTTCTGAAGGCTTATAGCTAGAATCTTCTTTTAAAGAAACTTTAGAACTAGGTTGGTAATTAATATCTGCATCAGGAAACTTAGAATTAGCTGCACTAGAATAACTATCAGAATTATAGTTCACTACTTTATTTTTAGGCTGATTTACAGCTATTTGTTGATTATTAGGTCCTAATCTATGGCGCTGTGTATCAAAATACGAAAACAGCCTCCCTTGTAAAAGTTTATCCTCGGATGGCTCTACTCCTGGAATCAAATTACCTGGTGACATCGCAATAGATTCTACTTCCTGAAAATAATTGACCGGATTTCTATTTAAAGTCATCGTTCCTATTTTTACCTTTTCAATCTTATCAGCTGGCCAATCTTTGGTAGCATCTAATGGCCAAAAATCAAAACCATGAATATCCTCTGGTTTAATCATCTGTACGTATAAATCCCATTGGGGATATTTTTTAGTATTAATCGCATTTCTAAGACTTACTGTAGCGTGTTGCCAATCCATCGATTGCTGTTTCGCTGCTTGCTCAAGATCTAAGTTTTTTTCTCCTTGCTTGCTTACCCAAGAATATTTTACATAAACTACTTCTCCTTTTTGATTAAACCATTTAAATCCATGCACACTACTACCATTCATATACTGATACCCTTTAGGTATTCCTAAATCTGTATATAAGCGGGTAATCATATGTGTTGCCTCAGGAACATTAGCAAAAAAATCAAAAAATCGATTAGGATCTTGCTTATTGGTTACAGGAGAAGGTTTTAATGAGTGTACCATATCAGGAAATTTAACCGCATCTCTTATAAAGAATATAGGAAGATTGTTTCCTACTATATCATAATTCCCTTTATCGGTATAAAACTTTACTGCGAATCCTCTCGGATCTCTTGCAGTTTCAGGAGAACCTTTACCATGGATTACTGTAGAAAAACGAACTGCGAGATCTGTACGCTTATGATTTCCGGTAAACAAAGTAGCTTTTGTAAACGCAGACATATCTTTTGTACTTTCAAAATACCCAAAAGCTCCTGCTCCTCTGGCATGAACAACTCGCTCAGGAATACGCTCCCTGTCAAAAGCCGCTAGTTTTTCGATTAAATGTATATCTTCTAACAGTACAGGTCCATACTCTCCTACTGTTTTAGAATTTTGATTGTCCCCAACCGGAACACCTCCATTAGTTGTTATAATTTGCTGACCATAGAGTGTTGGCCACATCATTACAACAACTGCAATTAATGCTATTTTTTTCATGTGTGAAATATATTTAAAGTTAGTACTATGTAAATGCAAAGTACGCTTAGCTAATCTTATAAATCAAATTAATAATATTAATAACTATATTTACATTATCAATATACATATATGACACTTCAGCAATTAAAATATATCATAGCACTAGATCATAAAAGACATTATATAAAAGCCGCAGAAGAATGTTTTGTTACTCAACCCACATTAACTATTCAGGTAAAAAAATTAGAAGAAGAAATTGGAACAACGATATTTGATCGCAATACAATACCACTTACACCAACACCTATAGGAAAAATTTTAATTGCTAAAGCAAAAAGCTTGCTTAGAGAAGCTGATGAATTTAAAGAAATTGCATATAGTAACACCTCTAGTCTCTCGGGCAAATACACACTAGGCATCATACCAACCATTGCGCCTTATTTACTTCCCTTATTTCTAGAAAGTTTTTTAAAAAACAACCCAAACACTAAGTTAATAATAAAGGAGATGCAAACAGATTTTATCATTGATGCCTTACATAATGGCACATTAGATATCGGTATAGTTTCAACCCCTTTAGAAGATAAAATGATCCGTGAGATAAACTTATATCAAGAACCTTTCTTAGTATATTGTAAGGATCAAAAAGCTTTTAGCTCATCAGAAATTGTAAAACAAGATGACCTTACCCCAGATGATCTTCTAATTTTAGAAGAAGGCCATTGTTTTAGAAATCAAACACTAAACATATGCCAAGACAAAGAAAAGCATCGTAACAAAGCTTTTCTATTCGAAAGTGGATCAATACAAACTGTAAAAAATATGGTTAAAGCAGGACTAGGGTACACTTTAGTTCCTCAATTATCAATCACAGAAGATTTTGAAAAAAAGTATATAAAGTCCTTTGCTACTCCAAAACCAACCAGAGAAGTAAGTATAGTAGTGAACAAAAATTTTACCAAAGAAAAATTAATTGAAAACTTGCTTCTAGAAATTAAAAACAACATCCCTAAACAGGTAAAAGAAATTGACAACTATATTAAAATTCGATGGAAATAACTCTTGCTCAGATGTCTATAAAAAATACTACTCTTATTAAAATAATTTCTAAAATGAATTATACAACATCATCATAAAATTAGTAATCATTTAAAAATAAAACTTGTGTAATTCAATATTTTATTTTTACTTTGTAATTCAAAGTACTTTTAATATGAATACAGAAGAATACTTAAGAGATATTTCTGAGATTAAAGATATGATGAATAAATCATCTCGCTTTTTCTCACTTAGTGGTTTATCAGGAATCCTAGCAGGGGTATATGCTCTTATCGGAGCTGTAGTAGCGTATTACCTTGTTAGCATTAGCGGACGAGAATACTTAATTCTTGACGGAAAAATATTTAACTATATCTTATTAGATCTTGCAGCTGTTGCAATCCTAAGTATTGGTACTGCAATTATATTAAGCACCAGAAAAGCGAGAACAAACCAAGAGACATTATGGACTAGCGCAACAAGAAGGCTGCTTACCGCTTTTTTAATTCCATTAGTTACAGGGGGTATTTATATACTTATAAAAATTTCTAGTCATCATTATGGCTTAACAGGATCATTAATGCTAATATTCTATGGACTAGCATTAGTAAATGCATCAAAATATACAATCGGAAATGTAAAGTATCTAGGATACATAGAAATTATACTAGGATTAATATGCGCTATATATCCGGGGTATGGCTTTTGGTTTTGGATCTTAGGATTTGGTATAATGCACATTATATATGGAAGTCTTATTTATTTTAATGAAGATTCGAACTCTCATTAAAATAACTCCAAAATTCATAATTTAGCCATCCATAAATCACTAAAATATAGAATCCTAAAAAAGAAAATTTAGGTAGTATAATGAGTAGTATAATTAACAATATAAACAAAGCATTTGATCATCGAATTCGATTAGGGATCATGTCGATACTAATGGTTAATGAATATGCTGATTTTAAGATGTTAAAAGAACTTCTTGGTGCTACTGATGGTAACTTAGCTAGTCATACAAAAGCTTTAGAAAAAGAAGAATATATACTTGTCGAAAAATCATTTATAGGTAGAAAACCTAATACTAAATATAAGGTTACCAAAAAAGGAAGAGAAGCTTTTAAAAAGCATGTAGAGGCTATTGAAAAATTACTAAAACAATAGCTATATTTTTTTATCAATTTACTTTGAAATTCAAAGTACTTTAAGATTAAACAAAATGAGGAAATATATTTTAGAAACAATTTATGAATGGAGCAAAAAACCATATCAAAAATGGTTTAAGTCTCAAAGCCCTTGGGATATTTCGGTACAAACATTACTTAAGTATTCTCACGAGAGCTTAGGGTTTCATCTAGGATGTTTTTTATTACAGTATGATTTTAGCCCGCAACCTAAACTAGAGAATCATGATGTTTTTCATGTACTTACAGGCATAGGCATATCTGTTCCCGAAGAGATTGCTATGCAATATTATCTTTTAGGAAATGGTAAACGTAGCTTATACCTACTCTCTGTGATCGTTATAGGATCTATATGCTACCCTGATAAATTCAAGTTGTTTAAAAAAGCATATCAAACAGGTAAAACAGCATATCCATTTCATCAATTAGATTACAAAAAACTTTTACAACAACCCGTACAAACATTAAAAACTACATTTTTAATCTCATCATTATGAAAATTATACAAACCATTAACAAAAAGTCACTCTTTATAGCTGCACTAAGTTTTATATTAGGAACGATCATCTTATTATCATTTATAATATCTCAATCTGATACAGTATTCAAGATCGGTATATTTTATGTCATCATTGCCGCGGCCTTAAACACATTCTTTTTTATCGAACTAATCATCAATGCTATTGTCAATTACCAGTATTATAAAGAGAACCTAATAACAATCCTACTTGTTGTTCTTAACATCCCTATTACCATTGGGTATATCTCAATAGTTCTGAATAATCCTTTTTAAATACTATACAAATGAACACGATACATAAACAAATACCTTTCATCAAAGGGTTTACAATCTCAGTACTATTCAGTTTCATACTATTGATAATTCGATATCTAAAAACAGATTCCCTTTTTTACCTATTTCTGGTCTGGAATCTTTTTCTTGCATGTATCCCTTATGCCATTGTACTTTTATTAAGCCTACAAAAAACAAAATGGTATATTTTCTGGATAGGGTTCTGTATTTGGTTAGCATTTTTACCAAACTCACCATACATCCTTACAGACTTACAATATATTAAATTAAGTACACTTCAATCTGTTTGGTTTGATGTACTACTCATTTTATCATTTGCCATCAATGGCTTAATCATCGGCTTTGCTTCCTTATGGATCATGCAAACTCTTCTTATTGAGTATTTTTCTAAAAAAATCACTAATTACATCAGCTATGCTATACTAATTCTTTGTGGTTTTGGAATTTATCTAGGAAGAGTACTACGATGGAATAGTTGGGATATTATCCAAAACCCAGTAGGAATCATTGCTGATGTCACCAAGAGAATTCTATTCCCTTCTCAGTATATAAATACTTGGGCATTTACAATAGGATTTGGAATCTTTTTGATAGCCACCTATAGGATGATTCAATACTATCAAGAAAAGAGGTAATTTCTAAGAAATATACTTCTCAAAAAAAAACAATATGAATATCTCTTTTTTCTAAAGCTAAATACAACATTATATTTTTTTATATCTATGGAAACGCAAAAACAAAAAAAGTCTTTTGGACAATGGCTTAAAACATCAATAACTATAAGAATGTTGATGGTCGGAATATTAATTCTTGTATTATTAATTCCACTATCATACATCAAAAACTTAATACAAGAGCGCTCTTACCGACAAGAAGAAGTTGTAAAAGAAATTAACCAAAAATGGGGTAATGAAGTATTACTATATGGACCTGTATTAAAAATCCCATATCAGATACATACTTTAAAAAAGAACTGGGATGAAAAAACCAAATCTTATACAGAAGAAGATCTGATTACTATAAAACATGCCTTTTTCTTTCCTAATACACTAGATATCGATACTAAAGTAGAATCAGAAACTCTAGGAAGAAGTATTTATGAATCTGTTGTATATACTGCCGATTTAAAAATAAAAGGATCGTTTACACCTCCCAATTTTGAGTCAAAAGACATCAAACCTATTGATATCTTGTGGAATAAAGCTACAGTACTAATTAATTCTACAAATCTAAAAGGAATACGTAGCAGTTTAGAACTAAAGCTAGGAAAAGAATCTTACTCGTTACAATCTAAATATGCCAAAAACTCATATACCAATACCTTAGAAACTAAATTTTTAGAAGAGGCTTCATTACCTAAAGAACATACTATTGATTTTAACCTAGACCTTATCATTAACGGAAGTGAACAATTAAGATTCATCCCTGTAGGGCGAGAAACCAATGTATCTATGACTTCTAATTGGGCTTCTCCTAGTTTTAATGGTAACTATTTACCAGATACTAAAACTAAAAAAATCTCTAAAGAAGGATTTAAAGCTAATTGGAAGGTATTACAAATCAATAGAAAGTTTGAACAAGAATTCTTTGGAGAATTGCCGCATATCAACTCTTCTGCTTTTGGAGTAAAACTACTAATTCCTGTAGATGAATATCAAAAAAGTGAACGCGCTGCTAAGTATGGGTATCTTGTCATCGCACTTACTTTTTTAGTATTCTTTTTAATTCAGACCATAAGCAAGATTCAGATTCATCCTTTTCAATATCTAATGATAGGACTAGCACTTACGATGTTTTATATTTTATTAATCTCTATATCTGAGCATTCTAGTTTTTTACAAGCATATGCTATTGCTGGCAGTGCTGTAGTAGTCTTAATCTCTATGTATTCTAAAGCAATTCTAAAAAGTTTCAAGTTCATGGGCTTTATAGCAACTTCCTTAGCAGCATTGTATACATTCATATTTGTAATTATTCAATTAGAGAATTACGCATTACTTGTAGGAAGTATTGGTTTATTCCTCATTTTGGCAACGATAATGATGATATCTCGTAAGATTGATTGGAAAAATGAATAACATATAATTTCAAAACACAAGTGACCTTATGCTTTTTATTTTTTTAAACATATTATTAATAATTGGAATTCCCTTATCGATATCTTTTATTATCTATATAACAATAAAAAGATTTTATCCTAAGGCTGCTCTAAGAATAGGGATCATTACTTTTTTTATCCCCTATATATTGCTAGCTATATTTATTTATATAGCTAGCAATCCTAACGAAGATTTTTATAAAGAAGAATTCTATGAAGTTACAGGGTTTAATATCCCTAATAGTACTTATTTCAACTACAAAGAAGCTACATTACCTAATCTTTATGGAGAATATATATCTGCCGCCGCCATAACGCTTTCGAAGAACGATTTCAATACGCTATTAAAAGAAATTCGAGAATCTAAAAAACTGACAGATCAATCTGATCTAGAAAGCAATACATATCGAAAAATTAAAATTAAAACAGGCAATCAGAAATATATTTATTATGCATCATCAAAAATTAAAAATAACTATTATTTCATTGGTTTTTGCACAGATCAAAAAACAGTGATCATTCATTCGATAAAATCTTAACAATACCGTTAGTTAATTAGTTGAAAAAAAGTCGCACTTTATCTTTAGAATGTGCGGCTTTTTTAATTACATTTAACTCTTCAAAAAAACGTATGAAAAAGCATATTTACACCTCTATTATTACATGTTGCATACTAAGCATTTTTTCTTGTAAAACAGACTCTAAAGAAAAACAAAACCTTGTTAAAGAGATTACATTTACTAAAGAAGGTGAGCTTTCTTTATTTAATCTACAAGATTCAATCGCTACTCCTATTACAAAATTAAATATCGAGATCGCTGATGATGAGTATCAAATACAAACAGGTTTGATGTATCGTACATCTATGCAAAACAATCAAGGAATGTTATTTATGTTCCCCGAAGAAGCTCCTCGTTCATTTTATATGAAAAATACAAAAATCCCGTTAGATATCATTTTTATTGATTCTAAAAACAAAGTTGTTAGCATACAAAAAAACGCACGACCTCTTGATGAATCTTTACTGCCATCAGATGGTCCTGCGCAATATGTATTAGAAGTAAATGCTAAACTAACAACTACTTGGAATCTAAAAAAAGGAGATTCTATTTCCTTTATCAAAATGTAATATCAGAAATAAAAAATCATATTATTTTTATCTTCTATAAACAGTATTCACAATTATTACAACTCTATTTTTGTTAGACTAATTAGAAAAATGTTCTTCAAAATTTAAAACAAAATCATTAGTATATTTTTTATCCTCATCAGACTTTCGAAAAGTCAAATAATGTGTTCGCTTTAATCCATTTTTACTAATTTTTTTAAAAATTAAATCATCAGAAATTGTAAATGATTGCACTGCCCACTTAGGCATACATATCACTCCCATATTAGCTTTAACCATCTCCAAAGCAACTTCTGTAAGTGGAACAGCAGAAATCTTAAATGGTAGTATGTTATGAGATTTTAGAAATTGTTTATATACAGAGACTGTTTCTAATGGAAAAGAATGAATAATCAGATGTATATCAGAAAAATGACTTGCATTAAGAAACTCTTCACCACTCAACTTATTTTCTTGATGCATAATTGTAAAAATCTCATCTTCAAAAACCTCAACACTTGATAACAAATGATTTTTTGGTTTTGATGTCACTATTGCAATATCTATATCATGAGATAAAACCTTAGAAATTGGCTGGTGTGTTGCTTCTAAAACCAAATCTACTTCTATCTCGGGATACAAAGCTCCCATTTTTTGAATAAAACGAGGTACCCCTTGGTAAAAAGAATAACATTCTGTACTCACTTTAATACGACCAACTGAACCTGTTCTTATGTTATGAATATTCTTAAAACCTACATCAATCCTTTCTAAAACATCTTTTCCTAATCGATATAACTCATCACCCTCTTCCGTTAACCTCCATTTATTTCGAGTTCTATGAAATACCTTAAATCCTAATTGTGCTTCTAACTCCTTTAATTGATGACTTAATGCAGATTGTGTTAAAAATAATTTATCAGATGAATTAGCAATACTCCCCTCATCAGCAATCGTTTTTACTAATCTAAAATACTTAACATCCATAATCTCAAAGGTACGATAATACATGAATCTAGTATATGAAAAATTTTCAGTTAAAGTAGAAAACCATTCAGTTTTAAAATTATAATACCGTTATCAACATCTATAATTTTATCAAAAATAAAATCACTGTCTTATGCAAAAACAAATTGAATTTTATGAAAATAAACTTGCCTATGAAATGGATCCGTCTGATCTATATGATGCTCTACAAAAAAATATGAATTATAGTGTTATAGATACAAGACAACCTTTTGGCTTTAAAAAAGAACATATCCCTACTGCAATTAACCTACCTCATAGAGAAATGACCGCAGAAAACACAAAACATCTTGATAAGACAAAAACGTATGTATGTTATTGTGATGGCATTGGATGCAATGCTTCTACAAAAGGAGCATTACAACTAACTAAATTAGGGTTTACAGTAAAGGAATTAATAGGCGGAATTAAGTGGTGGAAATTTGATGGCTATGCTACAGAAGGTACCAATCCTACAAAAGGCACCCTTATAGAATGTGCATGTTAATACTATTTTAAAAAATTAGAATTTAACAAAATATGGTATGACAATTAGACCTATTAAAAAGAATGATATAGAACAAATAGTAACGTTATGTGAACTACATGCGTCTTTTGAAAAATCAGAATTCGATAAAAAAATAAAGCTAACCTCCTATCAGAACATTTCTTTACCCCTACAACCACTACTCAATGCCTAGTGATAGAAGAAAGTAAAGAGATTATAGGGTATACTACGTTTATGAAACAATTTTCTACATGGGATGCTAATTTCTACATATACCTCGACTGTTTGTTTATCAAAGAAAAAGCTAGAGGAAAAGGCCTAGGAATGTTTATTATGGAAAGAGTAAAAGAATATGCCAAATCAAAGAACTGTAAAATTATTCAATGGCAAACACCTGATTTTAACCAAAAGACTATTAACTTTTATCAAAAACTAGGAGCTGTATCAAAATCTAAAGAACGTTTTTTCTGGAATGTTTAAACTAATTTATATACATAAAAAATCTATATCTATAGATTATCTTTGCTTCTATAGCATAAATTCTCATAAAAAAAAGAAGCTGATTTTATAATTAGCGGCTTTATAAACAAATTTTAAAAATGGCTGTTCCTAAAAATAAAGAGGAGTTAATTTTTTCAATAAAAGATTCCTATTCTAAATTAAAAAAAGATCTAGATACAATTCCTGTGAGGTTTTCTACTCTAAAAGAAATGGAAGGGCATGCTAAAGGAACAAAAATGAGTGTATGCAATTTAGTTTCTTATTTAATTGGTTGGGGAGAGCTTGTTTTAAAATGGAATAGAGGGAAAATTAATGGTAAAGAAGTTGATTTTCCAGAAACTGGTTATAAATGGAATGAATTAGGGAAGCTTGCTCAAAAATTTTATTTGGACTACGAAAAATTAGAGTACAAAGCACTTTTAACCAAACTAGAGCATACAGTACATACTATTATCGCTTTAGTAGAAAGTATTGAAAACTCTGATTTATATGAACAACCTTGGTATGACAAATGGCCAATAGGAAAAATGATACAGCTAAACACTTCTTCTCCATATAAAAATGCTCGAAGCAGAATCAGAAAATGGAAAAAATTAAATCTTTTAAAATAATTTTAGATTTGATTTTAAATCAAATGATTACTCTATCAAGACTTCGCTGCTTGAAATTTTATCCAGAAAATCTAGAAAACACACATCTACATTTAGGAAATACCCATCTACACTAAAGAAATATACATCTACATTCAGGAAATACCCATCTACATTAAAGAAATATACATCTACATTCAGGAAATACCCATCTACACTAAAGAAATATACATCTACATTCAGGAAATACCCATCTACACTAAAGAAATATACATCTACATTAAAGAAATATACATCTACATTCAGGAAATACGTATTTATAGTGTCTTATGTGGATTAGTCATATAAAACAAAAATCCGTCGCTTACACGACGGATTTTTTAATAATATAATGTCTAAAGAGCGTTTTTACTACGCTTTTTCTTCTTCTGTTTCTGTTTCTTTAACTTTTAGACCTACCTTACGTACAGTATCATGCATTATTGGTGTTGCTATAAATAATGATGAATATGTACCTACTATTACACCTATAATTAGAGAGAACATAAATCCTCTTAATGGGGCTGCAAATATAAAAATTGCAATAAGTACAAGTAATGTAGTTAATGATGTATTTAAAGTACGGCTTAATGTACTATTTAATGCTCCATTTACGTTTTGATCTAATGACCAACCTGTATGTTCTTTTAAGAACTCTCTAATTCTATCAAATACTACCACGGTATCATTTAATGAATATCCAATTACAGTAAGTATTGCTGCTATGAATGCTTGGTCGATCTCCATATTAAATGGCATAAACTTATATGTTATAGAGAACACCCCTAATACTAACAATACATCATGGAATACTGCTGCAACAGCTCCTAAACTAAATTGCCATCTTCTAAATCGTAATAAGATATATAAGAACACTACTATTAATGACGCTAATACAGACCAGAATGCTGCTTGCTTAATATCATCCGCAATCGTTGGTCCTACTTTCATAGAAGACATGATCCCTACTTGCTTATCTTTATCTCCATTCGCAAATTGATCGTATGTTAACCCGTCTGTTAGATATGGTTTCAATGCTGTAAATAATTTATTAGAGATCTCTGCATCGATTTCTTCACCGGTTTCATCTACCTTATATTTTGTAGTAATCTTTAGTTGATTATTTGCTCCTAGTGTTTTTGCTTGCGCGCTTTCGAATACAGCAACAAGGTCTTTCTCTACTGTAGTAGGTACAACATCTTTAGCAAAACGAACTGTATAGGTTCTACCTCCTACAAAATCAACTCCATAATCTAATCCCTGAGTAAATAATGAGGCTAATCCAGCAAGAATAATTACTCCAGAAATAGCATAAGCAACCTTACGTTTCTTTAAGAAATCAATACTAATATTCTTAAACAAGTTTTTTGTTGCTCCTGTAGAGAATGCTAATTCTTTACCATTCTTACCATATCCATCGATAAATAATCTAGTGACAAAGATTGCTGTAAATAAAGATGTTAAAATACCTATCAATAATGTAGTTGCAAAACCTTTAATCGGTCCTGTACCAATAACCAATAAGATAATACCTGTAAGACCTGTAGTAATGTTAGCATCAAGTATTGATGATAATGCGTTACTAAATCCATCTTTTATGGCATCTGCTTGAGCTTTACCTTTAGCTAATTCTTCTCTAATTCTTTCGAATATTAATACGTTTGCATCAACCGACATACCGATTGTTAATACAATACCCGCAATACCAGGAAGTGTTAATACAGCTTTTAAACCTGCTAATACTCCAAAAATAAACAAGATATTAACAACAAGTGCAACATCTGCAAAGGCTCCTGCTTTACCGTAATAAAATATCATCCAAATTAGGATTAGTAATAATGCTATTGCAAAAGACATGATCCCACTATCAATAGCTTCTTGCCCTAATGATGGCCCTACTACTTCACTTTGTATAATATCTGCTGAGGCAGGTAATTTACCTGCTCGTAATACATTTGCTAAATCCTGACCTTCTTCAATTGAAAAATCTCCTGTGATCTCACTTCGTCCACCGCTAATTGCTCCGGTAGTAACCCCTGGAGCTGAATATACAATATCATCAAGTACTACAGCAATTTGGCTTCTCTGGCTAAATGCTCTACCGGTCATTTCTTCCCATTTCTTAGCTCCTTTACCATCCATTTGCATAGTTACAGTAACTGCTCCTAATTGGTTGTACTCTTGTCTTGCATCTGTAATTACACCTCCACTTAATTCTGGATCATTATCTCGATTACCTTTTATTGCATATAATTCTAAAAGCTCAGAATCTTTAACAGCCTTACCCCAAGCAAATTTTACGTAACGTTGCTCTACAGGTAGTAAAGCTTTAACTCTAGGGTCATTAAGATATGCCATAAATTTATCAGCATTCTTTTTTTCTACCGATGCAATTACTGGGCTACCTTGTCTACCTTGTAATGCTATAAGGTCAAATAATGGATTTACCTGAGTCTCTAGATTTGTTGAATCCTCTGCATCTTCTAATAAATCATTAATAGCAGATTCTGCATCTGTTTTTGTAGAATCATTTTTTATAGAATCAACCTTAACAGAATCAATAACTGCTTCATTAGTATCTGCTACTTCTTCTTTTTTATTCTTTACACTTTCTAGATCTTCTTTAAGAATAGTATTTGCTGTAATAAGATGATTAAAAACCTCTTCCATCTTATATACATCCCAGAACTCTAATTGAGCTGTACTAGTCACTAAAGTTTTTACTCTTTCTATATCTCTAGCTCCAGGAAGTTCTACCAAAATACGCCCAGATTCTCCTAAACGCTGAATATTAGGTTGGGTAACTCCAAACTTATCAATACGCTTACGTAATACTTCAAAAGCTGACTTTATAGATTCGTCTATTTTTGTTTTTAACTTAGCTTTTACTTCATCATTAGACATTCCAAATTCTACAATCCCTTGTAAGTCTTTATTTGCAAAAATATCAGGAGATGCTAATGTTGCATCCGGAATTTTTTCAAACTCAGTAAAGAAATCTTCTAAGTATGTATTCTGAGAATCTTTCTGTGCCTCGTCTGTTGCAAGCAAAGCTTGATTGAATGATGGATCTTTAGATTTATTTGCCAATCCACTTAATATATCTTTTACAGAGATTTGTAAAATAACATTAATTCCTCCTTTAAGGTCAAGTCCCTTATTAAGTTCTTTATTCTTAGCGTCATTATAGGTTATACCTGCAAAAATCTCTTCTTTACCAATAGAATCTAAATAACTTCGTTCTGCTGCCTCTCTTAATTTTGAATAGTTCTCTACATTATCAGAATACTTTTGCTGTGCATAAGCCTCAGCTTCTTTCTCTTTTGTGTAGGCCATATACGTATATGACAATTGGTATATACATACCAAGCCAAATAAAATCGCAAATACCCTAACAAGTCCTTTATTTTGCATTATCTATTTATTTTGGTCAAATCTTTAAAAAATGAGTGCTTATAAAATTCACTCAAGATTTGACAATTGTTTTTAATTATTGAATATGATGTAATAAACATTATCAGAATTACTGATATATGGGTGTAAAAGCTAAAACGATTCTTTAGAGTTATTAATCACTCTTCTTTTTTAGCTTTTAATAAAAAAATGATTTGTATTTAGGAATTCCTTAAAAGCTTTGAATCCTATACTATGAGATAGGTCCTGCTCTTACTTCTGGAATATTATGTGAAGTATTATCTATTGCGATTGCAATATTTTTATTTATTTTTTGAGCTACTTTTACAAGCTTATTGATATTAGTAGTATCAACCTTTGTAATAAGACTATAAGAATTAGTACTAGAGTATCCATTTTTTTCATGTCTTACCTCTAAAACATATTTATCATTAAAGTCAGAACTAAAATCTGCGCTTTTTTGAATTTCATAAACATCTAGTTTATACTCTTTTGAATTTTTATCTACAGGAAACTGATTCTCCTGATTATCTTTTTTATTTTGATCATAAAAAACGTGATCAAATGCTATATTCCGTTCTTTAGAAAGTGCTCTTTTTATATACGCTACATCTGCATCGCTGTAATACGTAATTTTTAGCTTACCATCTTTTAACTCCTTTGATATTCTGGTATTTGTAACCCCTATAGATTGTAACTGTTTTTTTACAATTGCAATTGTATTCTGGGCTTCTAGAGAAGTAACTTCTGTATTAGCAAACTCTAATACTATCTCTTGATTAGGTACAACAGCCTGTTGCTGCATTACAACAAGTAATGCAAGTGCTGTTAATAAAATTACGAAGTACCTTTTTTTCGTCATCCGGCAAATATAAAAAAATTAAATTTATATTTCTGTATACTTATACAAACATAAAACAATAACGAAAAATAGTACTTTATAGTACTAAATGATATATTCTTAGTCATTTAAAAAATTATAGCGAACAAAAAGAGTTGCATAACAGCAACTCTTTTCTTATTATAAACCTATATAGATTATTACAACTCTAATAATCCATTTGTTTTCTTAACTCCTTCTGCACTCTCTACCATCTTTGCTTTTTCTGCTGCGCTAAGTTCGATATCTACAATCTTTTCGATTCCATTTTTACCTAATACTACTGGTACTCCAATACAAAGGTCATTTAATCCATACTCTCCTTCTAACAAAGTAGAACAAGGGAATATTTTCTTTTGATCACAAGCAATTGCCTGTACCAAACCTGATACTGCAGCTCCTGGTGCATACCATGCTGAGGTACCTAATAATTTAGTTAATGTAGCTCCTCCAACCTTAGTATCTGCTGCTACTTGTTCTAATCTTTCTTCTGTAATAAACTCTGATACAGGAACACTATTTCTAGTTGCTAATCTTGTTAATGGTACCATTCCTTTATCACTATGCCCTCCTATTACCATTCCATCAACGTCAGAAATAGGTGCTTCAAGAGCTTCTGCTAATCGATACTTAAAACGAGCGCTATCTAAAGCCCCACCCATACCTATAATTCTGTTCTTAGGAAGATTAGTAGTCTTATGTACTAAATAGGTCATGGTATCCATAGGATTACTAACCACAATAATAATAGCGTTTGGAGAATGCTCAATAAGATTAGAAGATACTGTCTTAACAATACCTGCATTAATCCCTATCAATTCTTCGCGAGTCATTCCTGGTTTACGAGGAATTCCTGAAGTAATCACTACAATATCACTTCCTGCAGTTTTAGTATAATCTCCTGTAGTTCCTGTTATTTTAGTATCAAATCCATTTAAGGAAGCTGTCTGCATAAGGTCCATTGCTTTTCCTTCTGCATATCCTTCTTTGATATCTAACAAGACTACTTCTGAAGCAAAATCTTTTATCGCTATATATTCGGCGCAACTAGCACCTACTGCACCAGCACCTACTACTGTAACTTTCATCGTTCTATATGTTATTTTAATTAATATTTATCGTTATACTGAAAATGTTTTCAGCATCCATGCGAAAATACAAATTCTTTGATGAATTAATTAGCAAATAAGATGTTAATTACCACCCAAAATAGAGTCCTAAAGAAAGGTTATTATAGTTTTGTAAAGTATAATCTAGATTAGCTCTAAAAAGTCCATATTTTACTTTTGCACCTATTGTAGCTTTTACTCCATTTGTTTTATTTTTTACACGTATTGGATCAGTTAGTGTTTCTGGTAATGGTGTTTCATTTTTGATTTGATATGTTCCTAGTAGCTCGGCTTCACTAGAACCAATATAATATCCTAGACCTCCATAAAAATTTAAAACTGGTAATTTGGTAGATACAACACTCGTAATGATCCATGAATTTGTATTTAACTGTACTTTTTGGTCAGTTCCAGGCATTCCTGTAGTAGCATCTATATCATAAAACCCTTTTAAATTAGTATAGCCTAACAAACCTGAAAGCCTAACCGGCCATCTTTTTAAAGGAAAAACCCAGTCAGTAAATTCATGCTGAAAACCAATACCGTATAATTGTATTTCGGCATCTTCTACCGCTTTAATTCTAGGTAAAAATCTTACTTTTATTTCAGTACTTTTTATCAACCCAAGAGTTCCTTGAATAAAACCACTTGGTATCGAACCAATCCCAGAACTACTTATCCCATCTGGTAAAACAACTTCTAATCCTGTAGTTTGATCATTAGTAACAAGTACAGAGATTCTCTCTTGATTTCCTCCTAAAGCACTAGAAACTGTACGACTGGCTTGCCCACTTCTAAATGTAACTCCGTCATAATCTCTAGTATCAATTGTAAAGGTCTGTTTTTCATCTCTTACAAAAGAAAGATTCCCTACAATTCCTACTTCGAAATGCCATAATTTCTTTGTTTTTGCTGAGTTATACCAACCATTAGACATTGCATTTACCAAAACCTCTCCTGCAGGAGCAAAATAGTCTTTACTAAATCTTCTGGCATTTTCGATTCCTATTTCTAGAACTTGATTGATATCGGTTTGAGAAATACTAATGTTACTTAATAATAAAGCGAACAACAATATGCATTTTTTCATAAGATTTGGGTTTTATAGGCGCTGCAATATAAAAAAAATCCGCTATACATTTAAGACATAGCGGATTTCTAGTTATATTCTAAGATTTAGTTATGCATCAATATTTGCATAAACGGCATTCTTTTCTATAAACTCTCTACGTGGTGGCACTTCATCTCCCATAAGCATAGAGAAAACTCTATCAGCTTCTGTAAGATTCTCAATAGTAACCTGACGCATCGTTCTATATTCTGGGTTCATTGTTGTATCCCATAATTGCTCTGCATTCATCTCTCCAAGACCTTTATATCGTTGTATCTTAGAATTTTCTCCAAATTCTTTTACAATTCTATCTCGTTGATCATCATTCCAAGCATATTGTTTTTTAGCTCCTTTCTTTACTAAATATAGTGGTGGAGCAGCTATATATATATGTCCTGCTTCGATTAATTCTTTCATATATCGGAAAAAGAATGTTAGAATCAATGTAGATATGTGACTACCATCAACATCGGCATCACACATAATTACAATTTTATGATATCTTAATTTTGAAAGGTTTAAAGCTTTACTATCTTCTTCTGTCCCAATTGTTACTCCTAGAGCTGTAAAAATATTTTTGATTTCTTCATTTTCAAAAACCTTATGATGCATTGCTTTTTCTACATTCAATATCTTACCGCGTAATGGAAGAATAGCCTGAAACATACGATCTCTTCCTTGTTTTGCTGTTCCCCCTGCAGAATCTCCCTCAACCAAGAACACCTCACATAATGCTGGATCTTGTTCTGAGCAATCAGAGAGTTTACCAGGTAATCCTCCGATACTCATCACAGACTTACGTTGTACCATTTCTCTTGCCTTCTTGGCTGCGTGGCGCGCTTGGGCTGCGAGGATTACTTTTTGGATAATTGTCTTTGCATCATTAGGGTTCTCCTCCAAATAGTTTTCCAACATTTCAGAAACTGCTTGTGAGACAGCAGAAGTAACTTCTCTATTTCCTAATTTAGTTTTGGTTTGACCTTCGAACTGTGGTTCTTGAACTTTTACAGATACAATTGCTGTTAATCCTTCTCTAAAATCATCCCCAGCAATTTCGAATTTTAGTTTATCCAATAATCCAGAAGAATCAGCATATTTTTTTAGTGTAGAAGTAAGACCTCTTCTAAAACCAGACAAATGTGTTCCTCCCTCGTGCGTATTGATATTATTTACATAAGAATGTAAATTCTCTGCATAAGAATCATTATAAATCATTGCTACTTCTACAGGGATATTATTTTTCTCCCCTTCCATAGAAATTACTTCTGCGATGATAGAACTACGACTAGCATCTAGAAATCTTACAAATTCTTTTAATCCTTCTTCAGAATGAAATGTTTCTGTAATATCGTTTCCTTTTTCATCCTTATTACGCTTATCTGTTAATGTTACTCTTATTCCTTTATTAAGATAAGCTAATTCTCGCATACGACTAGCCAGAGTATCATAATTATACTCTAGTGTCTGCTGAAAAATAGTGGGGTCTGGTTTAAACGTTACTATGGTTCCATTAAAATCGGTATCTCCTGTAGATTTAACAGGGTATAATGGTTTTCCTTTTTCATATTCCTGTTCCCATACCTTTCCGTCTTTATGAACAATTGCATGTAGGTGATCTGATAATGCATTTACACAAGATACTCCTACCCCATGCAGACCTCCTGAAACTTTATAAGAATCTTTATCGAATTTACCTCCTGCTCCAATTTTAGTCATTACAACTTCTAAAGCAGAAACTCCTTCTTTTTTATGTATTCCTACGGGAATACCTCGACCATTATCCCGAGTAGTAACAGAATTATCTTCATTGATAGTTACTTCTATAGAATCACAGTGCCCTGCTAATGCTTCATCAATTGAATTATCCACCACCTCATACACTAAATGGTGTAGTCCTCGAGATCCCACATCACCAATATACATCGATGGTCGCATACGCACATGCTCCATTCCTTCGAGTGCCTGAATACTATCTGCGGAGTAGTTCTTCTTATTAGCTTCTTCGCTCATAAATCTCTTATTTATTATTTTATTATTTTGACAACAAACAAAGATAAAAAAACGCTAAAAGGATGAAAGGCTTTTATTATCGATGACCTAAAGAGTTATTAACAATCAGTTAAGAACAGTACCATAAAAACCGAAAACGCTCTTAAAAACGATAAAAACAGCCTTAAATTTGATTTAACAGCAAACTATATTTTACTAAATATTCATCTGGCCGCCCTAAAAAACTATTTTCTTACATAACGCAAACAAGTATTCTTCTAAGTTAAGGCTCTACAATAAAGCATGTGATGGAAAGCCATATATTAACATTCTAGTTATACTTTTTACATTTACATTAACACTTCTTCCGGCAATACCTTACACACTAACGCAGTTTAGGAGAATCGAATAATCATTATCGAATAATCATTAATGATATTTGAATCACAAATAAAATATTTACACAAACTCAATTTAACAAAAAGATTATGAAATTTCAAAAAAAGTCCAACGTATTAAAGACTGTAGCACTAGGTAGTGTATTATTTTTCGCTTCTTGTCAAAAAGACAACATCGACGAGAATACCGATCACACCGCAACATCAACAAATGAAAAAACTATTGAAAAATATTTTCAAGGAAATTTAGTTGACGTAGAGGATATAGGAAACGGAGAGTTTCTTTATAATTCGGATATTATTCTTTCTGCCAATATGCTATCGGACACGCCTCCACCAGTTTTTGATCCAAAATCCCCTCCTAGTGAAATTAGCCCAAAATTAGCATTATGGAATTCGGTTAAAAAATGGCCAAATAACACTGTAGTCTATACACTGGGGTCTCTAAACAGTACTTTGCGCACTAATTTAACAGCAGCTTTTAAAAGATGGTCTGACAAAACTAATATCAAATTTAAAGAAAGAACTAACGAATCTGATTACGTAAACATATACGAATCTACAGACGTATGTTCAGGATGTGGGCGGGCTTCATTTGGAGTGCAAAAAAATGGACGTGTACAATTAGGTCGTACCGCAAGTATAAGTCTAATAGTTCATGAATTAGGACACACACTTGGTTTTGTACATGAGCAAACAAGATCAGATAGAGATGATTATGTTATTATAAAATGGGAAAATATCCAAAATGGAAAAGACGGTAATTTTAGAAAAGATCAAAATGCACAATTATTAACCAAAGAATTTGATATTAAATCTATAATGATGTACTACTCTTATGGTTTTTCTAAAAACAGAAAACCAACCATTACGCTACTTAATGGTCAAACATATACTGGAGCACAAGAAACTATATCTGCCTTAGATATTGAAGGTACGAATAAAGCATATCCTACTATTGGCAATCCTGGTGGTGATATCTGTAAAGATGTAAGCCCGTATGTTTATGGACAATCTTATAATATAGGGGATCAGGTTACTTATAATGATTATTTATACACTAGAGAGAACACTGGATGGAAAAAAGAAGGAAAATGTGGTAATAATTAAAATAGCTAGGTTATAATAAGACTTCTATTCGATAAAAAGGCAATCTATAAATGATTATAGATTGCCTTTTTAGTATATTTTGATGTTCCGCTCTACAATATTTGATACAAATTGATGTATTTCAGAACGACGCACTAAAACGAAAAAAGGCTATCTTTTCAGACAGCCTTTTTTCCTTAAAGTTGGGGAACTCCAATCATAATCTAGATTACGGTTTGTATTCTAGAAATAAATTTTTATTTAGTACGCTTCTTCATGTACATTTGCAACGGCTCTACCACTTGGGTCATTCATGTTTTTAAATTCTTCATCCCATTCTAAAGCTATTTTTGTACTACATGCTACTGACGGTTCTTGGGGAACACTCAATGCTGCTGTATCACTAGGGAAATGACCTTCAAAAATAGAGCGATAATAAAATTCTTCTTTGTTTTGGGGAGTTTGTATAGGGAATCTAAAATGAGCATTTGCCATTTGTTCATCTGTAATTTCTGTTTCTACAACTTCTTTTAAAGTATCAATCCAACTATATCCTACTCCATCAGAGAATTGTTCTTTCTGCCTCCATGCGACACTCTCAGGCAAATAAGATTCAAAAGCTTTACGAATCACCCATTTCTCCATTCGTTCTCCATTGATCATTTTATCTTGTGGGTTAATCCGCATTGCTACATCCATAAATTCTTTATCCAAAAATGGCACTCGACCTTCTATTCCCCATGCTGCTAATGACTTATTAGCTCGTAAGCAATCATACATATGTAATTTACTTAGCTTACGGACAGTTTCTTCATGAAATTCTTTTGCATTTGGAGCTTTATGAAAATATAAATATCCTCCAAAAATCTCATCTGCTCCTTCTCCTGATAACACCATTTTAACTCCCATAGACTTAATCACTCTTGCCATCAAATACATTGGAGTAGAAGCCCTAATTGTAGTAATATCATATGTTTCTAAGTTATAAATCACATCTTTTATAGCGTCAAGCCCTTCTCTAATCGTAAATTTAATTTCGTGATGAACAGTTCCTATATGATCTGCTACTTTCCGAGCTGCTTCTAAATCCGGAGATCCTTCTAATCCTACTGAAAAAGAATGCAACTTTGGCCACCATGCATCTTTAGTGTCATTAGATTCTATTCTTTTTTCTGAATATTTTTTTGCAATAGCTGAAGTTACAGAAGAGTCTAAACCGCCCGACAATAAAACTCCATAAGGGACATCAGACATTAACTGTCTATGAACAGCTGCTTCTAGGGCATCTCTGAGCTCATCAATACTAGTTTGATTATCCTTTACTGCATCATAATCTGACCAATCTCTTGTGTACCATTTTTTTACTTCTCCATCCTCACTAGATAGGTAGTGTCCTGGAGGAAATAATTCAATTTTAGTACACACTCCTTCGAGAGCTTTTAATTCTGAAGCTACATAGAAAGTTCCATTCTGATCCCACCCCATATATAAAGGAATAATTCCCATATGATCTCTTGATATAAAATATACCTCCTTCTCTACATCATATAATGCAAAAGCAAAAATCCCATTCAAATCATCTAAAAAATCTGGTCCTTTTTGTTGATACAATGCTAATATTACCTCACAATCAGATGCTGTCTGAAAATCATACTCTCCTTCAAACTGTTCTCGAAGCTCTCTATGATTATAAATTTCTCCGTTAGCCGCAAGCACCAATTTCTTATCCCTACTAAACAAAGGTTGTTTACCAGAAACAGGATCAACAATAGCTAATCTCTCATGCGCTAGTATTGCATTTTTACTTGAATAAATTCCACTCCAATCCGGACCTCTATGTCTAATTTTTTTAGACATTTCTAATAATTGAGGTCTTAATATCTCTGAATCTTGCTTTATATCAAAAGCGCAAACAATTCCACACATAGTATCTTTTTTTCTGTTATTCTGAAAGCCAAAGATGCACATATAGTTACAAAACAAAAACAATAAGACTATATCTAGTTACATAATTAAACAAAAAACACAAAAAACCAAACAAAAAGAAACTTAAAAAAGTAATATCATTACATATAACTTCAATTTATCACTTCTAACATTTAACAGAACTTATGGAATCGATTAACATTTCAATTGTAAGTTCGCTAATATCTTTACGTCTATCATTATAAATTAAAAATCATTCTTATATGAAAAAAACATTCTTATTAGTTACTATAATGCTTTGGGGAGCATTATCAACAATGAATGCTCAGAGTTTTTCTGGTCTTCAAAAAAGCCCAACAGATATTTCATACGCAAAGAAAGAAAGAAATAGTAAACCAGAAATTAAAGTTATCTATAGTCGCCCACAAAAAAAAGGGCGTAAAATTTTTGGTAGTTTAGCGGCATATGATAAGGTTTGGAGAACTGGTGCGGATGAAGCCACCGAAATCAAATTTCTACAAGATGTAAAAATGGGAGACAAATCCATTAAAGCCGGAACTTATTCTTTATTTACAATACCTGGAGAGAAAGAATGGACTATTATTATAAATTCTGACTTGGATAGCTGGGGAGCGTATAATTATGACAAAGCAAAGGATATAGCTAGAATTAAAGCAAAGGTTAAAAGTGGAGATGAGCTTGAAGTTTTCTCTATAGCTTTTAAACAAGTAGACAAAGGATACCATATGGTAATGGGATGGGATACTACACGAGTAGAAGTTCCTTTTTATCTATTATAAAACAATAAAAAATAGCTTAAGAATTAAATATTTAATTCTTAAGCTATTTTTTCTCCCTCAACAATTGTTGATACTAATTACTATTGTCCCCAAATAAACAGTAATCTAGTTCTTTTTTAATTATCTGTGAATAGCATGACCAGATGCTCCAGGTAATTCTCTTAAAAAGTCCATCACAACTCTAAAAGTTAATCTAAATTTTGTGTAAAATAGCCCCATACGTTTGTTTTTTAAAATTAAAATTACTTATAATATTACTCAAATATAACACCCATATTACGTGATGTCAATAATTTACATGATTTTTAGACATAAATTGAGGTTTTATCGATAACAGACACAAAAAAATCTCTCTATTATACTCACCTCTACTCTTTTGTCGTTTTATACTAGGAAAAATAGGGGGATTTCCCTTCTTAATCCTTTAACATAAACTTAATCTGAAACGAGTTTTAAATACTCTATCATTTTTTAAACTCATGTTATAACAGCATCAAATTTTTATCTATGAATTGCATCACTACAAGCTGATGGCAAATGTTTTAAAAAGTCTTTTAATGCTTTAACATCTATATTCAAAATCCCATAAAATAACTTCATAACTTCTTGATTTAAATTTCTGTTACAAAGATAATACGCGTTATAGCTGGTATAAAAATATTAACATTTTAAAAAGTCTATTTTAGACACAGAGCATAGTTTTTCGACATAAAATCAAAAACCCAAAATCCTCTCTTAATAAATGAAGCTTTTTCCTACAAAAAAAGCTTTGTTTTTAGGGGTGTTTTCCCCTGTTGCTATTTCAAAAACCCTTTTTTAAAGCTTCCAAAACCTGTAAAAAAACAAAAATAATGCAATTTTACGTCGAACCACTTTCATTTTTACTTCATGTTACCTACTATTTTCACTTAATCAACAACCCCGAGACAAGCTACAAAGTATGTTTCTAAAATGATTTTTTGCTATTGAGAGGTAAACTTCTTTTAAAACAAATCTTCAATAAAGACTTAAAAGCACCAATGGGTAGTATAAAAAAAGAACTATACTCGATTTTCATATGACAGATAGCATCTAATTGACTTTCTCTCAAGGGCTTTTCTTCTACAATCTTCTAACAACCAAAGTAGTTCGACATAAAATATACTCTAAAAACAAGTTGCTCTTATTACAGCTATAATGTTTTTTGTATGATTTTTAGCAAAACTAGAAACTTAACTATCGTTTGGCTCAAGCTCAGGTGTTTTTGGATGATTGAAATCAACACCCTCTTTTACTTATAATTTTCATATCTTGCCCATTAAGGTCTGTAGTAATTCCTATGCTCATTATTTTAGGTCATTTTTTTAGAATATAGTACTACTTAAGTTAGGATGACAACATAATGACTTCTACGGAATATTTAAGTATTTATGTGTCTGAAGGGATACCTTCCATTTTGGGTTTTCCATAACGTAATCCACTATTAAAGGAATCATTTTTTCTCGCATACTCCATTCTGGCTGAAGATACAAAATGCAGTCTTCTGAAACTTTATCTGCTTGTTCTTCTGCAAAAAGAAAGTCGTTATTGTTATAAATGATACATTTTAATTCATTTGCCTTTAGATACACTTCTTTTCTAGGAAGCTTCACTTTTTTAGGAGAAAGACATATCCAGTCCCATACACCCGTTAATGGATAAGCTCCAGAAGTTTCGATATGCGTCTGAGCTCCTTTATCTTTAAAACCAGAAGTTAACAATGTCATATCCCATGTTAGAGGTTCTCCTCCTGTAACAACAATTACATTACTGTATCTAAGAGCATTCTCTACAATACTATCTGTATCTGTTGGAGGGTGTAGGTTTGCATTCCAACTTTCTTTAACATCACACCAATGGCATCCTACATCACAGCCTCCGATTCTAATAAAATATGCTGCTGTTCCTTTATGATAACCTTCTCCCTGAATTGTATAAAATTCTTCCATTAAAGGAAGCATCTTACCTGCATTCACCAATTTCTGTATACTCTCTTTCATAAGTTCGCAAAGGTAAATAATAATAAATTACAATTTTAGAATATTCATACTTAGAAATACCCCTACTCAAAGACCTAATTTCCATACATTAATCAAAAAATACTACCATTAGTAATATATCAATTTAATATTTTCATTGAGATCTAACAGCTATACACTCTATCTCTATCTTAGCTCCTCTTGCCAATTCCTTGGCCGCAAATGTAGTTCGTGCAGGTTTCTGAGGGAAATATGTTTTATAAATTTCATTAAAAACAGAAAAGTCTTCTATCTCTGCCAAAATCACAGTGCATTTTACAACATTTTCCATTGGTAGATTATGATATTCTAAAACTGCTTTGATGTTCTCTAAGGTTTGTTTGGTTTCTGATGCTATACCCCCTTCAACTAATTTTCGTGTACTATGATCCATTCCTATCTGACCTGATAAAAAATACATGTTTCCAACCTGAACAATATCAGAAAAAGGAGCTTTTGATTTTTTCGGTTCATGAGTTTTATGAAACACTGTAGAATCTATACTTTTTAAAGATTTTTTATCACAACTTATCAGAAATAATAGAAGACAAGCTATTATTATTATTTTTTTCATAAGCAAAATGGGTTATAAAATGATATTACTACTTAAACTTTATATTAAAAATAACTTATAATTTCAATAGAAAAATTTAGATTCCTATTTTTATGCAAAAATATATCATATATTATGAGTGACAATAAGGCTTTTCTTGATCATATTAATGAAGGTTATAAAACCAAAGGTGATTTTCTAACTATGGGGGCTGCCATACATAATGGCGAGACAATAACTGATGCACATGTTAAAATCCCTTTAAAGACACTAAATAGACATGGTTTAATTGCAGGAGCTACTGGTACAGGAAAAACTAAAACACTACAAGTTATTGCTGAAAATTTAAGTGAACAAGGAATCCCCGTACTCTTAATGGATATTAAAGGAGATCTTAGTGGAATTGCAGCTGCAAGTCCAGGTCATCCAAAAATTGATGAGCGTCATGAAAAAATAGGAATCCCTTTTGATGCTAAAGAATTTCCTGTAGAAATCCTATCATTATCCGATCAAGACGGGGTTAGACTTAGAGCCACTGTTAGTGAGTTTGGACCTGTTTTATTATCTCGAATCCTTGATGTTACGACAACTCAAGCCGGGATTATTTCTATTATCTTTAAATATTGTGATGATAATAAATTGCCTTTATTAGATTTAAAAGATCTAAAAAAAGTATTACAGTTTGCAACTCAAGAAGGTAAAAAAGAATTAGAAAAAGATTATGGACGCATTTCTACAGCATCTACAGGAGCTATTTTACGTAAAATAGTAGAATTAGAACAACAAGGAGCTGATCTGTTTTTTGGTGAAAAATCTTTCGAAGTTCAGGATCTATGTAGAATTGATGAAAATGGAAGAGGTATTATTAATATTATCAGATTAACGGATATACAAGATAAACCAAAATTGTTTTCAACGTTTATGCTTAGTCTTCTTGCTGAAATATACAGTACTTTTCCTGAACAAGGAGATAGTGGAAGACCAGAATTAATTATTTTTCTAGATGAAGCCCACTTAATTTTTAAAGAAGCTTCTAATGCATTAATGGGACAGATCGAAAGCATTGTAAAATTAATACGATCTAAAGGTGTAGGTCTTTATTTTGTTACCCAAAATCCAACCGATGTACCTGATGGCATCCTAAGTCAATTAGGATTAAAAGTCCAGCATGCACTAAGAGCGTTTACCGCAAAAGATCGAAAAGCAATTAAACTCACTGCCGAAAACTATCCTATTTCGGAATATTATGATACTAAAGAAATACTAACTTCTTTAGGAATAGGTGAAGCTTTAATATCTGCACTTGATGAAAAAGGAAGACCCACTCCATTAGCTGCTACAATGTTACGTGCACCAATGAGTAGAATGGATATATTAAATGATGATGAATTAAAAAAGTTATTAAAAAAATCAAAACTTATCTCTAAATATAATGAGGAAATTGACAGAGAAAGTGCTTATGAACTTTTAAATAAAAAAATAGAAAAAGCTGAAGCTGAAGAAGCAAAAGCTGCTGCAAAAAAGGAAAGAGAAAAACTCGATAGAGGCTCATCTAGGTCTGGATCGAAAAGCAGAAGAACCAGTACTACAGAAAAAGCTATTATAAAAGTGTTAACTAGTGCTACCTTTATCAGAGGGGCTTTAGGTATACTAAATAAGTTATTAAAATAACCGTTACTATTAAAATGAACTAGTTAATCAATTTATTATGATAAAAAGAATTTTTCAAATCTGTAGTATTGCCCTAGTAATGTATAGTTGCCAAGAAGAACAAAAAAATGATCCTTTTACTATCTCTCATAATAGAATAGGCTTATTAACTAATACAACTCTTATCAAAAAATTAGATTCTGTTTTTGCGAATGACTCTATCGTAAAACGTACTAATGACAATCAATTTTTAAATCAATCAAATGAAATAGAAGTATATGAAAAAGGAGGAAAGAAACTTTTAATTTTAGAGGCTCGTAAAGAAACTACTTCTAGTACTATAGAAAATATTCAGATTATAGATCCTAGATATAAAACCTCATCTGGCTTATCTTCGGGTAGTGTGTTTAAAGATATTAAAGATCATTATCAAATTTCCAAAATCAATAATACACTAAGTACAGCAGTGATATTTGTAGATAGCATCCAAGCATATTTTACTATTGATAAAAAAGAATTACCAAACAAATTTAAATCCACCACATCTATAGAAATAAAAGATACTGATATCCCTGATTCTGCTAAAATCAAACACTTCTGGATCAACTGGGATGCAAAATAAACATTATAAGAATACGAACATCTTACTATCTGCTTTCCTGTATTTACTATAGAATCAGCACATCGACAAGGATCTTAAATGAAAGAAAAATACAAAAAACATCTTCCGCTAATCATTGGAAAATATCTCCATTTACTTTTCTTTTTTAATCCCAAAAAAGCACTTAATAAAGCATATACTATATTTTGCACGCCAAGAAAAGGAAAAGTATTGCCTGAACAAGATACATTTCTCGAACAAGCTGAAGATGAAATTATTTACATAGATAATATTACGCTACAAACATATAGATGGCCTAACTTAGGAGAAACTATATTGCTTATACATGGATGGGAAAGCAACACCCACCGATGGAAAAATCTTATCCAAAAACTACAACAAGAAGGATATAATATTATCGCTTTTGATGCTCCTGCTCATGGTAATTCATCTGGTAAAATTTTTAACATTCCCTTATACACAAAATGCATTCAAAAGATAGTTGAACTATATCGACCTAATTATGTCGTAGGGCATTCTTTAGGAGGAATGGCAACTATATTTCATCAATATTCCTTCCCTGATCAAGAAATAAAAAAAATAGTTGCATTAGCTCCACCCTCAGAATTGTCAAGGATTATGAGAGATTATCAAGGGATTTTAAAATTCTCTCCTAAATTCATGAAAGCCTTGAATAGTTATTTTAAAGATAAACACGGTTTTTATTTTGAAGAATTTTCATTGTCTGAATTTGTAAAAAAGCTAACAATTACTGGACTATTGATTCATGATAAGAACGATGATATTGTTCCTTATTCAGAAGCAGAAAACATTAGTAAAAATTGGAATACTGTTCAATTTATTACTACAGAAAATTATGGGCATTCGTTATTTTTTAAAGAAGTAGATTATATGATTATCGATTTTCTAAAAGCATAAAAAATATTTTTCCTTACCTCTCTACAATCTTATTCTTCTAATAAGACTACTTTCCTATATAAGAAAATAATGTTTTCTAACTAAATGATATATAGTAGTACCTAAAAAAGAATACTTCACTCATTTATAAGTATTGGTCACTCATTATTAATTACACAAAAAATATTTTTAGCATAGGTTTACTATAAATATAAAATCATGAGAAATACAATATATACTTTACTATTACTAATCAGCTTTTCTACTATATCTGCACAAATAAAAGGGAATGCTATAACAATTTCTAGGCAAGGCAGTATATTAGGAGAAAATAATATTATTAATGATGAAATAAGTCAATTCAGAAAACAAACTTTAACTCCAAACCCTTTAATAACAATAGATATTAAAGCATTACATAATACTGTTGCTGATTCATATACTGCTATATTTAATATTGTACAAATTGGAAAAACCTCTGAAGAAACAAATAGATTAATGTCGGAGAGGATAACAAAGGTAAAGAAAGCCTTACTTTCTAAAGGTATTCTCGAAAAAAATATCATTCTTGATATTATATCGTTTGTTCCTGTTTATGAAACTGTAGTAGAAAAAAAACTATTTAGTAAAAAATACAATGAAGTTCCTAAAGGTTTTGAAATACAACAAAACATTCATATAAAATTTACTAAAGTAAAGCAATTCGAAAAAATACTATCTGCTTGTGCAAATAATGAAATCTATAACCTTGTTAAAGTTGATTATTTTATAAATGATATACAAAATGTATATCGCCAATTACGTGTGGAACTTCTAAAAAGTTTAAAAGAAAAACAACAATTCTATACTGATTTAGGCTTTGACTTAACAATATATTCCCCAACTGTTGCAGACACTAAATATTGTCGTTTTCCTAAAGAGTTTTATAAAAACTATAAAGCTTTTAATAGTATTTCTATAGAAGCACTTAGCAAAAAACAAGGAGTTATAAAAGCAACAAAACAAACTTCTTATTATTATGATCCCATTTCTTACAACGACTATGATATTGTTATAAACCCATCTATATTAGAACCTGTAATCCAAATAGGTCTAGAAGTAAAACTACAATACACCCCTAAAACAAAAGAGCAAAAACCAGTTGAAAAAGAAATTATACAGCCTAAATACTTTTTAATCTCACCTGATGGTAATATTGATATTAAAGAACTAAAATTAAGCTAGAGATAATTATTAATTGATGCTAATTTTGAAAATAATATTTTTTTTACTTCATCTCTAAATCACTAAAGTTTTAAAACTAAACCACTCTGCACTACAAGACGCAAGAAAGGTTTACTCTAAAGACTAAGCATCTTAAAACCTGAAGATTCAACTTTCTTAAAAAACAAATACTTATAATCATTACTTTTAAATAGTATCTTTGCACACTATAGTATTAGTATGCCAGAAAAAACACTCATCAGATTAAACAAATACCTAAGCGAGGTTGGTTATTGTTCGCGTCGTGAAGCCGATAAACTAATTGATCAAGGTCGTGTAACTATTAATGGAAAAATCCCAGAAATGGGGACTAAGGTCACTCCCAAAGACATTGTTTCTGTTGATGGTAAGTTAATTAGCAAACAAAAAGAAGAACACGTATATTTAGCTTTTAATAAACCTGTAGGTATTGTTTGTACTACCGCACAGAATGAAAAAGATAATATTGTTGATTATATAAATTATCCTAAGCGTATTTTTCCTATTGGTAGATTAGATAAACCTAGCGAAGGCCTTATATTTTTAACCAGTGATGGAGATATCGTTAACAAAATTCTTAGAGCAAGAAATAATCATGAAAAAGAATACTTGGTAACTGTAAACAAATTAATCAGCCCACTATTTATAAAACGGATGAGTAATGGAATTCCCATTCTTAATACAATTACCCGTAAGTGCGAAGTAGAACAGATTAGTAAATATGATTTTAGAATTATACTAACTCAGGGATTAAATCGACAGATTCGTAGAATGTGCGAGTATCTAGGTTACGACGTGATTCGATTAAAGCGAATAAGAATCATGAATGTTGCATTGGATGTACCTGTTGGAGAATGGAGGTATTTAACAGAAAAAGAATTAAACGTTCTTAATGCTGATATTGGAGATTCTAGTAAAACAGAAGAAGCTTCTATATTAGAAAATACTAAACCTAATCATAACAACACTTCTAGTCGCTTTATTCCTAAAAACGACAAAAAAAGAAATTCTAGCACAAAGAATTCTCACAAATCAAGGGATAAAAAGCGCAGAGATCGTTAAAATTAATTGACACTACTCTATTACATTTTTAAAAAAATCAATAATTTTGGTAGTCATATAAAAAATCACGTGGTGTCCTACTAAAGAAATTTTATCCGGAAAATGGTTTTACTATATTTATGTAATATCTTATAGATTTGATTTACAACTACTTAAGCAAAACATAAATTTTTATTCTTCGTATAGCCAAAAACATCAATTTTCTTTTTTATAAATTTATAATATCTCTAAAAAGCTTAACTACAAAGTTAAATTCCATAATTTTTTTTTAATAAAAAAAGAAATATACTATGTTTTTTAACATATTTAAGAGTAATATTTTCATATTTTAACAAGTACTTAACCAAAATACTAAAACAATCATGAAAAAAATTTTACTCATAAGTATATTAATAACATTAATTATAGTTAGCTGCGGAGTTCCTCAAGCCGATTATGATAAGTTATCCGAAGAGAATAAAAAATTAATTCTGAAAAATAAAAAGTTAACTCAAAAAATCACAGAATGCCAATTAACTCCTAGCCAAATCCTTGAGCAAGCTGAGGAATACTACGATGAATTAAATTACATAAAAAGTAAAGATAGACTCACAGTTTTAATCGACAAATACCCTCGTTCTAAGGAGGCTAGAAAAGGAAAAAGCCTACTTAAAAAGGTAAAAAAAGAAATTCTGGAAACTGAAAAAGCTTTAGAAAAAGACAAACTCAAAGAAGATAATGATGAAGCATATAAAAAAGCACTCTCTAAGATGAAAAAGAAATACGATGTTACTAAAGAAATAACATGGTACTCTGATAAATCCTCTACCAAGCTTAACAATCAAAATTTTATTTATACATATGTAGGCAAAAAAGAAAAACGCAAACCTTGGCTAGGATTGACTATTAATTATTTTACCAAAAAAGAATGGTTATTTATACAAAGAATGGAAGTAGATGTAGATGGAAAAATCTTTGAAATAGAAGAAAACAGCCCAGGAGAATTTAAATCAAAAGAAGAGTCAGGTGGAAAAAGAGAATGGTTAGATCGTATTATAAAAGACTTTGATATGCCAATGATAAAAGCAATTGCTTCTGCAAAAGTTGTTAAGATTAGTTTTTTTGGCAAGGATGATGTTGATAAAAGAACCATAAGTAGCTCAGAAAAAAAAGCTATAAAAAATGTTCTAATGACCTATGAAGCTCTTCGATCAATTAAATAAATTGATGCCAATCATAAAGAATCTAAAAATACGTCTATAGGATAATTAGATATAATAATTTAATTCTTAGCTGAATTGACAAAACCATATATAAACCTACGTCTTTTTGTATCAAATAGCTATAAATTGCTTACTCCTAAATCACAGAATATCAAAAAAAGAATTAAAAGAAGATATACAGTAGTACTAAATATAGGATAATATAAATACAAACTCTTTTATGACTTTCTTTTTTTAAAACTAGTATAAAAAATGGTTCCTAATCGAATACTTCAAATTTGTTAATGATTTGGTAAAAATTCTCACTATATTTTGCCCCGGAATAAACTCAACAAAAAAAGATGGATTTTACAAGCCCCTTGGTATATGGAGTACCTTGTTTTTTAGGACTAATTTTATTAGAACTTACCTATAGCAAAACCCATGATGACCATAAAGATTTATATAACTGGAAAGATTTAACCGCTAGTCTAACGATGGGGGTAGGATCAGCTTTTTTAGGCCCTCTGATAAAAACAATATTTTCTATTGTACTATTCAATTTTGTATACGAAATATTTAATCCCGAAGTAAATGGCATTAGAACAAACATAATGGGATGGACATCATTTGGTTATGCTTGGTATGTATGGCTAATATGTCAACTTGCAGATGATTTTACGTATTATTGGTTTCATAGACAGAATCATATGGTTAGAGCTTTATGGGCTGCACATATTGTTCATCACTCATCAGACAACTTTAATTTAGGCACTGCCGTTCGTAATGGATGGTTCACACTTTTATACAAACCTTTATTTTATATGTGGCTTCCTGCAGTAGGATTTCCTCCAGAGATGGTAGTCGTTTGTCTTGGTATAGAAGCTTTGTGGCAATTTCAGCTTCACTCTGTATACATTCCAAAAATGGGGTTTATAGAAAAAATCTTCAATACACATACAATGCACCAAGTACATCATGCAAAAAATGTAGAATACATGGATAAAAATCATGGAGGATTTCTTAATATCTTTGATAGAATATTTGGTACTTGGAAAGCTCTGGATGAAAATATAGAAATCCAATATGGTGTTACTCATGCCCCTAATTCATATAACCCATGGACTATCCTTACTCATGAGTATAAAGATATATGGAATGACACTAAAAAATCAAAAAATATATACCATAAATTTATGTATATTTTTGGTCCTCCTGGATGGAGTCATGATGGTAGCACACTTACAGTAAAACAGATGCAAAGAGAACTTAAGTCTAAAAAAAATAATTAATAAAAACTCTTATAAGGTTACTTTTGATCAAAAAAATAGTATACTACTCTCTAAATTATAGTAGTTATGAATTATCAAGATAGTATAGATCAGCAACGCTTATTTTTTAATACGAATAGCACAAAAAATATCTCTTTTAGAATTCAGGAATTAAAACGCCTAAAAAGTAGTATTAAAAAAAATGAAACACTCCTATATAATTCTATTTATGCTGATTTTAAAAAATCTGAATTCGAAACCTATACTACAGAATTATCTATAATATATCACGAAATTGATCTTGCCCTAAGCAAAATCCACAAATGGATAAAAAAAAGAAAAACTACTACTAACCTAACCAACCTTCCTGGAAAAAGTTACATTATTCCAGAACCTCTCGGTACTGTACTTGTCATTGGAGCTTGGAACTACCCTTATCAATTATCATTATGTCCTGCTATCGCTGCAATTGCAGCCGGATGTACTGTAATCCTTAAACCTAGTGAAATACCATCAAACACCTCTACAGCTATAGCTCGACTTATAAATCAAAACTTTGATCCATCTTTTTTTAAAGTTATTGAAGGTGGCATTGAAGAAACCTCTGAATTATTAAAAATTAAATTTGACAAAATATTTTTTACCGGTAGTGCACCTGTCGGTAAGATAATCTATCAAGCAGCAGCAAAACATCTAACACCAGTAACTCTAGAATTAGGAGGTAAAAGCCCTGCTATAATTACTAAAGATGTAGATATCCAAATGACTGCTAAAAGATTAGTCTGGGCTAAATTCCTCAATGCAGGACAAACATGTATTGCTCCTGATTATGTTTTAATAGAATCTGTCATTAGAGATAAATTTTTGATCGCTATAAAAGATCAAATCAACAAGGCTGATTACAATGTCAATCATCAAAATTATACCCAAATAATTACTCACAAACATTTTAAACGACTTGTCTCATTAATTAACCCAAATAAAGTTTATATAGGAGGTGATCATAATTTAAAAGAAAGAATTATATCTCCAACAATACTAAAAGATGTAAAATTTAGTGATAAAATAATGCAAGAAGAGATTTTTGGTCCCATCTTACCTATACTCACATTTGATTCTATTGAAAAAGCGATTAGTGATATCAAGACATTACCCAAACCTCTTTCTTGTTATGTATTTACCAAAAGTAAGTGTATAAAGAATAAAATTCTAAACGAAGTTTCTTTTGGAGGTGGAGCTATTAATGATGCTGTAATGCATTTTACAGAACAATCCCTCCCTTTTGGAGGTGTTGGAGATAGTGGAATTGGAAACTACCATGGAAAATATGGTTTTGACACATTCTCCCATTATAAAAGTATCTTACAAAAACCATTTTGGATAGAACTTAACCTAAAATATGCTCCATATAGCGCAAAGAAACTAAAATGGTTAAAATGGATTATTGGATAGTTCGTAACAAAAAAGCGTATGATACAAATAAAATTATAGCATTGCTCTAATAGTAAAAACGAGAAGGTATAATTTATTTTCAGAAACAAACATTTTGTTTTCATTTTCAATCAAATCAAAAAATATTTCATCAGGAGATTCTTTATATTCTTTTAAATATTAGATAATTAACCCTCCTTTAGCAAGTAATGAACCCCATATCCCATTACTGGATTCTCTTATAGATAATTAAAGAGCTATACTATAGAATGAAATTCTACCTTTGTGTTATTTTAGACACTCAATCATTCTTCTATAGAATTTACATTTCTAAACTCAAGAAAATCGCGGATTATTCTATAATTTATAAAAACAATACGTTGTCTAACTCGTTTTCAAATTATTACCTATATTTTTATTCAAGCGATGGTTTTCCGTAATATTTTTAAAAAAATCTATCGTAAATTAGATTCACAAAAAACATACCCCCCCTAATTCATTTGTATATTATTACAATTAACTATAAGTAAAACCATTAAGTCAATTACAAATATGTAAATAGATTTATTAACCAATAAAAAAAGTCATGAGTCTAATCACAATAGCAAGGAAGTGTGGTGTAACTCTAAACTCTATCAAAGATCTTATTAATGGTAATGTAGAAGATAGTGTTGCTAAAAAATTAGGTGTTACCACCGCTTCATTACAAACTTTTGTAGATGGAGGAACCAGTAATGGACTTGCCTACAAAATAGAAATAACTCCATCAAGTCTACAGAAATTAAGAACTTCAATTGGTCGACAAGGAGCAATCGGATTAATTCTTAGACTATTATTAACTTAGATATGATCATGTAGATTACATCATTAGTATACCTCGTTACTATCTATAGGATATTGTAATGAAACTACATAACAATCGACTCATCCTATATGATCAAAGAATTTAAAGAATTTTCGACTAATGCCGTATTAAAAATCGGAGATAAAGAACTATTACAAGCATACACAACATCCACGCTTATAGAGTTATATACTTTTATTTGGTGTAGAGATGCTGAGGTAATTCTAGAAATTGATGGGGTCTCTACTATTTTAAAAAAAAATGCAATAATTGTACTAACTCCTAATCAATATATTAGGTTCATTGACGCTTCAGATATTATAGTATATCAGTTTAATCGAGAATTCTATTGCATTAAAGATCATGATAAAGAAGTTAGTTGTATGGGAATCCTTTTTTATGGAAATAGTAGCATCTCCATAATCGAACTAGAAATAAAAGAGCAAAAAAAATTAGATCAATTACATAATGTTTTTTTAGATGAATTAGACACCGTAGATACTATACAAGCTGAAATGCTTCGTATGCTAATGGCTAGATTTATAATCACTACTACTCGCTTAATTAAACAACAAAATAATTACAATACCCCAGAAATCCAGGTAGATCTAATAAGAAATTTTAATATTTTAGTAGAAACACATTTTAGAGAGAAACATACTGTTGGATTTTATGCCGAAAAATTATTTAAATCATCTAAAACACTTTCTAATAATTTTTCAAAATTTGGAAAAAGCCCTCTACAGATTATTCATGATCGAATAATTCTAGAAGCTAAACGCTTACTTATCTATACAAATAAATCAGCCAAAGAGATTGCTTACGAAATTGGTTTTGAAGATGCATCTCACCTCAGTCGAATGTTTAAGAAACATACCTCTATTTCACCATCAGAATTTAAAAAACAGCTAAAATTAAATCCCGTAAAGGGGTATTAATTCGGTCTTCAAATAAAAAGAAAGATTATACTTTTTTATATTATAAAAATAACATAAATATGTAAAACTTTATTTAGTAGTTCAAAAACTAATATAATACTGCCATAAAATGAAAAAAATTATTCCTTTATTATTACGAATCATTATAGCAATAATTTTAATTCAGACTTTAAGATATAAATTTATTGCCCATCCAGATAGCGTATATATTTTTACAAAAGTTGGTATAGAACCTTATGGCAGAATAGTAACGGGAATCATAGAATTGATTGCAGGGATTCTAATTTTAATCCCTAAAACAGCATGGATCGGTGCTATGTTAACGCTTAGTATTATTGGTGGAGCTATTATGATGCACTTAACAAAAATTGGAATTGAAATCAATAATGATGGAGGAATTCTTTTTATTACTGCTGTAACAACTTTTATATTAAGTGCAATTATTCTATGGATTAGACGAAGAGAGGTTAAATTTTTTTGAATCTCTTTTCTTTTAGCGTATACTTTTATACCAAAATTTATAAAAATATATATTCTTAGATAAGTATTACATCTAATCTCCTACCAAAATAAACTTTCAACTTCAGGTAATAAAACAGATCAATTTCCATTTTTAAATTAAACCTAAGACGTTATTATAAACCTGAATTTCTATAAAAAATAATATTCTTCATATTTTCTATAAACATACTTCAAAAAGTATATCACTACAGAGGTATTTTCTATCTATACGGGAATAATTGACAAGTTCTTGGGAAAAATCACTATTCCATACCCCTCATTAGTATCGCATCTTTGTATCACTAATTTAAAACTATATAAGATGGCAACACAGAACAAATCAATATTCAATTTAATAGAGATATTTAGCAACGGAAGAAAAAAAGTAATCAATGTTATACATCCTAAAACACATTGTGAACAAAAAGGCATTCATGATTTTTATTGTGCCCCAGAAAAGGGCTAAGCAAAAAACACTTTAATCAGAATGGGAAATTTTGACAAGTAATCGGGAAAAATAACCATTCTATAACGCCTTTTTATACAAGATCTTTGTACCAGATAATTTCAAACAATAATAAATAATAAGTAATAACAAATCCCGAAATAAATTTCGGAATACTAAAAACTAAAACTATGAGCACATTTAATGTTCCAACAAGAGAAGAAGTAAACACAACTAATCAAGCAATATTTGATAATCTTAATAAAGCACTAGGATTTGTACCTAACTTATATGCTACTTATGCACATAGTGAAACAGCTTTAGAAAATTACCTAAATCTTTCTAATGCAAAAACATCTCTTTCTGCAAAAGAAAAAGAAGTAGTAAACTTAGCTGTTAGTGAAGTAAATGGATGTATTTACTGTTTATCTGCACATACAGCTATAGGAAAAATGAACGGTTTTACAGAAGATCAAATCTTAGAACTTAGAGCAGGACAAGCACCTTTTGATTCAAAACTTAATGCATTAGCTAACTTAGCTAAAAATATTACTGAAAATAGAGGAAAAGCTGATCAAGAAGTAACAGAAAATTTCTTTAATGCTGGATATACCAAAGGAAATCTTATAGATACTATAGTACTCGTTGGAGATAAAACTATTTCTAATTACGTTCATAGTACAACTAAGGTACCCGTAGATTTTCCTATTGCACAACCATTAGAAAGTACAAAAGCTTAATTATATAATACATAGACTTCACAAGCCATACAAACTTGTGAAGTCTTAAAAAAAACAATTTTTAAATCATATATAAATTTTATTAAAATCATGAAAAAATTAATTACAATATTCTCATTCGTTATAGCAATTGCATTTAGCACTCAGGCACAAGAAGTAAAAACGGTATCTTTAGAACAAACTAAAGGAGAATTTACCCAAAAAGAAATTACAGTATCAGAAGGAAGTTATGTCTTCAATATTTCTAACAATAATGTAGGAACAGATGTTGGTTTTGTATTAATCCCTGAAGGAAAAGATGCTTCTGATGCTAAAAATCATATTAAATCGGCTTATGTAACCAAAGTAGTTGCAGATGGTAAAACAGAAAGCACTAATACTGTTACATTAAAAAAAGGGACATATAAATATTTTTGCCCTTTAAATAAAACTCCACAGTATACCCTAACTGTAAAATAGTTTTTAATGTCATACCAATTAAACTCTTAAAATGAGCACATAATTATTTCTCTTTTTCCGTATTATTTCAAAAAAAATAGAACTATAATTATTGTCTCGGATAGAATTTTTAATGATATATTTAATCAATCTATCCTATTTTAAAGTTCAATTAGCATAAAACCTAAAACCTTGTTAATCTCGATTAATAAGGCTTTAGGTTTTATATTTTTGCCAAAATTAAATTAATGAAAAAAATTATAATTTTTGCATCATTTATTCTTGCAACTATAGCCTGTAAAAAGAATTCTACTAACGAAAAACATATTAAAAAACAAGAAAACATAGAGGTTAGAGACTCTAAATACTTAGTAGATAATAATAAAAAAAAGATCAGAACAACAGCCGAAGCAATTGCTCATGCAAACGGATTCCAATATTGGAAAAAAGTAACAGAAATAAAATTCACTTTTAATATTGATAAAGACACTACTCATTTTGAACAATCATGGAGTTGGAAACCAAAAAATGATGTAGTAACCTTAATCTCTGAAAAAGATACCATAACATATAATAGAACTACGATAGATAGTATTTCTATCAAAACAGATCAAGAATTTATCAATGATAAATTTTGGTTACTCGCCCCATTTAATTTGGTATGGGACGCTTCAAATTTTACCTCAGAGCATCAAGTAAATGCTATAGCTCCAATAAGTAAAACTAAAATGCAAAAATTAACTGTCGTATATAAAAATAAAGGAGGGTATACTCCAGGAGACGCTTATGACTTTTATTTTGAAGGAGATTTTATTATTAAAGAATGGGTTTATAGAAAAAAGAATCAATTAAAACCATCCATAAGTACTACATGGGAAGATTATCAAGATTTTAGTGGTATTAAAATTGCTAAAACTCATAAGGTAAACCAAGGAAACCGGACACTCTACTTCACAGGAATTGAGATCATTACCCAATAACTTAAATGTATTAGATATCGTAATTTTTTTAAACCTATCTAAATCATATTTCACCAATAAATCTTAAAGTTAAAGAATACTCTTGTGGTACAATTCATGGAGGAAAAGACAATAAACGCACATTGACATACTAATAAAAAACAATAAAACTTCATTAAAAATAAAATTAATTCAGTTTAATTCATAAATTTATACAATTATTTAAATTAAATTGTTAAATTATATTTTGAACAAAGACATTACCATAAAGTTATTTGAAAGGTTTAAACAAGGAAATCAAGAAGCTTTTTGTGATATCTATAAAATATATTACAATAAACTATTACGCTTTGGTAGTATTTTTAGTAATGATTATAATTTGGTAGAAAATGTTATTCAGGATTTTTTCATAAAAATGTTCAAGACTCCAGACAAACTAAACCATGTAATCAATCTTGAAGTCTATTTGTTTAAATCAATTAAGCAAAATATAATATCAGAACTAAATAAAGAAAATCGTAGGACCGTAATTAGAAAATTAGTTATAGACCTAGATGATAAAGATGATTCTATAGAACAAGAATTAATCCGCAAAGAATTATCACAAGAAAGAATCTTATGGTTAAAATCTCATATTGATTCTTTACCTATCCGACAAAAAGAAATAATTTACTTACGTTTTTATGAAGGATTAAGTTACGATCAGATAACACAATTAACATCACTAAGTAATCAAGTAGCTCGCAATTATGTTTCTCGAGCATTGGATAAATTAAGACATAAAATGTTGCGTAAACAAAAATAATTAAAACTAGATTTCTTTTTTTCAATATCCCAATCCCTTTCATAGATTACGATTTTAGGTTAAACACAAAAAAACAAAATCTTCAAAATCAGTATATTACATTATATTTTATCCCAGTATATTCTCTTCTCTCCTATCTTATAGACACTATCAATGCACCTATCCTGTGAAGAACTATTAGTCCCTAATTAAACAATTATTTTCATCTTTTCAAAATTCTAAAGGTTACAAAACCAAAACTTAAGCTTCTATCTTAATTGTAGGGTCGTTTGTTTTTAAAACCCCTCTACAAAAACATACATCATATCATATGTAAAGGTTCTTAACTCATATAACAATCTTAAAACCCACAATCATGAAAAAGCTATCTATTTTTTTATTTCTGGCAATCAACCTAATCACCAATATTAAAGCGCACAATATCAGTAATTTAGACGACAAAAGATATGTTAAAAATGAATTATCACAACAATCAAGCACAAAAAAATGTTTAATTAAATTTAGAATTCCAATAGAAATCGCAGATCTCCCTTCAGGATTTAATACTTTATATTTTATCACAAACTTTGTAGATCAAAATCCAGAAAAAAAACAATATGTCGATTGGGGTGGCGGTCAATGGACATATGATCAACATAAAGGTACTGATTTTTCTTTATGGCCATACCCTTGGATCACAATGAATCAAGAAATGACATATGCAGTAGCTGCTGCAGATGGGATTATCGTGGAAAAAATAGATGGAGAATACGATAAGACCTGCGGAAATATAGATGATATTTTTCAGCAAGATTTAACATGGAATATGGTTAAGATAAAACATATCGATGGAACTACTACTCTTTATGGGCATCTTAAGAAATACTCAATCACTAACAAACCAATCGGGAGTACCGTAAGAAAAGGAGAGTTTTTAGGCTATATCGGTAGTTCTGGATATTCAGAAGCTCCACATTTACATTTTGAAGTTGAAAAAAACGGAAAAACCATAGACCCTTATAAAGAAAGTTTATGGGAACAAACACAACCGTATTTGAATCCTGAAGTAATAGGAAATGTAGTACATTATAATTTTCCTAAAGTACACCCTTCAACGTTTGGAGGTATTGATAATATCCCGGATTGGGCAGAAAAAAATAAAAAATGTAATGAAAATGAGAATATAAAAAATTATAAATATTTTAAAAGTGGAGAACAAATCTGGGTTACCTCCTATATAGCTAATCAAACTCCCAATCTTAAACTTCATAATACCATACGAAAAGTTGAAGGAGATACATTATTTTACTGGAATCCTTCTACAGTAAATGTCCCCCAAAGAAACAGGTATTTTTGGGGATGGGCATGGGCAAGTGGTAATCCAAATGAGTCTGGATGGTATTACTATGAAACAAGTCTAGGAAATCAGAGTATCGTAAAAAGTTATTTTCATGTACAATACCGTCAACTTCTGGGACTAAAAACATTAGATTACCAACCAAGTGGTGATTACTTTCTTAATAACACTCCAGAAAACAGAAATTTTAAAACTGGTCAAGAAATTTATTTTACAGGATACTTTCAAAACCCAAAAGTGGGAGATCGAATTCGTTTCAAAATCTATAAACCAAATGGAACATTATATAAAAAATGGGAAGGCCTCATTGAAAATAAAGATTGGAAATTTTGGTCAGAAGCGATTGTACTAAAGGATGCAAGTTTCGGAAACGAGGAATGGTATTTTGAAGCACAATATGGTATGGAAGAACCAGATTTTATAGCTTTTACAGTATCTAACAAAACTAATAAAATCATATCCAAAAACGATCTAAATAAAGATATCTTTGCTATGTTTCCTAATCCGGTAACAGAAACTACCCGATTAAAATTATTAGAAAAACTTGATCAGAATGCGAATATCATCATTCAGGATATCACAGGAAAAGAAGTATATAAAAAACTATATACTTTAGACAATAAATTAGAAGAAATCACAATCGATTTAAGCTTCCTAAAAAACAATTTATATTTTCTGACAATAAAAGGGAATAACGATAATAACACCTTATTTAAAAGGAAATTTATAAAAAAATAAATTTCCTTTTAAATAAGGTAGAATAAAACAACCTGTTATATTTTTTGAATTAGCAACAATATTTTAAATATAACAACTAAACTAAAGGCTTCTAAAGATTAAATTTTAGAAGCCTTTTTTGACTATAATCATAAAATTACTTATTTTTTTTATTTATCAAGGTTACAAAACTAAAACTCACATATCTAACATATACAAGCAATTTACGCTAAAACAACAATTGATTCAAGTTTTAAATATAAAATCTAAATAAAAAAAGAATCGTAGATGAGTGACTTCTCCTTTTATAAAAACATGTCATTTGAGCAATTAATCGAGGATCCTGATTTTACAAATTGGGTACTTGCTCCATCAGATATAAGTAACTCATTCTGGAATGATTTTTTACAAACTTACCCAGAAAACAAAGAAACTATTACCACTGCTAAAGAATTCTTATTAGCTACAAAACATTATTTTGAAACAGACGATAAAAGTGATGATTATATTAATGATAAGCTTAAAAAAATTGTAGGACCTACTCTTCTCATTCATCAAAAAGAAGAAACAAAACTAACTATTAAAAGATACAGTAGTATATTTCACAAAATTGCTATCGCAGTCGCTATAGCAATTTTATTTACCTCTGGAATTTGGTTCTACAAAACACAGATCAGTGTTACTAATATGGATTACAAAACTGATTTTGCTGAATGGAAAACCATCAAATTACCGGATGAATCTATCGTAAATCTTAATTCAAATTCTAACCTTAAAATAGATGAAAATTGGTCTAAAGACAATACCCGAAAAGTATGGTTAGAAGGCGAAGCATTTTTCAAAGTTGAAAAAAAAATAGTAAAAAAAAGTAAGTTTCAAGTAATAACAAAAGGGTTAATCATTGAAGTCCTAGGAACTCAATTTAATGTACAGAACAGAGGAAATATTACAGAAGTCTTTTTAAAAGAAGGTAAGATAAAACTCAAAATGAATGGTAAAGAAGAATATCTCTTTCCTGGAGATTTTATATCATATTCTGCAATAGAGAGAAAAATTATTAAACGTAATAAAGTACCGCAAGAATCCTATACTTCGTGGAAAGATGGCACATTACAAATGGAAGATACCGTTAAGGAAATCTTTGCCAAAATAGAAGAAATTTATGGTACTCATATTGAAGTAAACGACACAACTATATTAAAAGAAACTAGGAAAGTGAGTATCCCTATGAAAGATATGGAAACTGTCATTCCGATATTAGAAGTTTCACTAAGCATTAAAATAATCGTAGATGATAACAAATTAATTATAAAATAGAATTCACAATTCTCTACCAACAGTTTTATAATATTTCGACATTTAAAATGAACAAAATATTAGCTACCCTTTTTTAAAAAAACAAGGATGTTAATATTTGATTTTATAGCTAAGGAAAAAAGAAAAATTAAAGTAATCAAAAAAGAATATAATGCAAAATCTAAAGTACTCAATAATATACATAATCTTTTTTATCACAATAATATATCCTAGTATAACTTTAGCTACTCCACAACAACGACCTCTTACAATGGTATTAGAAGAGATAGGAGAAAAATATCAAGTTTTTTTTACCTATGACTCTAAACAGCTTAATACTGTAAAGGTAGATTTCAAAACCAGAGAAAAAGAAAATTTAACTCTCGCAATCAATAGGCTACTAAACAAGACAAAGTTTGGTTACAAAACTTTTGGAGAAAAATACTATGTAATTTATGAAAAAACAAAAGAAAATGACCCTAACCTAAAAAAAATATTCTATCACTTAAGAGAGTTAGAAAAACTAGAGTCTGGTTCATCAAGTACAAAAAAAGAAAAAAAATCAAGTCAAGAAAAAAAAACCTTTATAGAAGGTACGGTAAGTGATACTCAAGGAACCCCTCTTATAGGAACGAGTGTAATAGTAAAAGGAACAAATAACGGTGTGATTGCTGATTTTGACGGGGTTTTCAAAATCGAAATACCTAAAAATGCTACTACTCTTGTATTTTCCTATCTTGGATTTAAAACGAAAGAAATCGATATTAAAAATAGCACCGATTTTAATATTATTTTAGAAGAAGAAAGAGGTCAACTAGAAGAAATAGTTGTTGTTGGATACGGTACAAGAAAAAGAAAAGAATTATCAGGAGCTATTTCTTCTATCTATGCAGAGGATATTGAAAATGCTCCAGTTCAAAGTTTTGATAAAGCAGTACAAGGTAGAGTTCCCGGAGTACAGGTAGTCAGCTCTGGAGCTCCTGGAAGTGCTGTAGAAATTAGAATTAGAGGAGTTGGATCTATTAATTCCGGAAATGAACCACTTTATATCATTGATGGAGTCCAAGTATTAAGTGGACAAGTCTCTGAAGTGAATACTCAAGATAATGTGTTGTCTTCAATCAATCCTAATGACATTATTTCTATTGATATATTAAAAGATGCTTCTGCCTCAATTTATGGAGCACAAGCAGCAAACGGAGTGGTTATTATAACCACCAAACGAGGTAAAATTGGAGCACCTCAATTCAACTTTAGTGCACAATGGGGAGTCCATAAAGTTATTAATCATCTTGATTTACTTACTGGACCAGAATGGACTGAATTGATCTTAGAAGGGTACGCTAATCGTTTTGGGATTACTAGCTCTCAGTATCAAAATCAATTAGCTAATCTGGGAAAACCAGAAGATGCTAAAAATTATGACTGGCAGGATTTATTATTTCAAGAAGGGTTTATGAGTAGTTATCAACTCTCTGCCAGAGGAGGAAGTGATAAAAGCAGGTATTTTATATCTGGATCTTATAATAATACCGAAGGGCATGTGATAGGTACAGGATTCGAAAGAGGAACATTACGTGTTAATTTAGATAATAATTTTAATGATCGGTTAACAACAAGTTTATCTACAAATTTTAGTATTACCAAAAATAATGCAACCACAGATGATGGATTCTTTTTTAACAACCCAACTGTAGCATCTGCATTTATTGTACCTACCAACTCCCCTTACAACGAAGATGGATCTATAAGAGAACCTCTTTTTGGATTATTTGATGAAAACCCTTTAGTAAATGAAAATCCTGATTTATATGATGAATCATCTGTTACCTATAAAATCCTAACATCATTTACATTAGATTATAAACTATTTAAAAATGTAAAGTTTAAATCTGTTTTGGGGTTTGATTTTCTTAGTAATAATTATAATTTTTTTGGTAGTCCAGAAGCAAAAGTAGCGGCTAACACAAGAGGAAGAATATATAAAAGTAATAATAGAATTACCAATTGGCAGACAGATCAAATATTCTCATATAATAACGTATTTGGAGATATTCATAGTTTAGAAACTTTGGTTGGAGTAACTTATAGACAACAAAAAACTAATTATTTTTTCACAAGTGGAGAAAATCTTATTTTATCCAATCTTACATCCCTAGAAAATGCAGTCACCCCTAATCAAATAGGAGGTTTTGATGCAGAATGGAAATTAGCAGGTCTTTTTGGGCGATTAAACTACACCTTTGATAACAAATATATCCTAACAGCTTCTATTAGAAGGGATGGTTCTTCTCGTTTCGGAAAAAACAAAAGATGGGGGTGGTTTCCATCCATATCAGCTGCTTGGAGGTTATCCTCAGAAAGTTTTATGAAAAAAATAGATAAAACTATAAATGACCTTAAAATAAGAGCTAGTTATGGGATCACAGGAAATGCAAATATAGGTAACTTTGCATCCAAAGGATTGTTTACACCTAATTCTTATATTACCTCAGGAGGATTAACTCCGCTTACTATTGAGAACCCAAACCTCTCCTGGGAGCAATCAGAATCCTTTAACATAGGATTAGACACCCAACTCTTTAACAATCGCATAGCACTTACGATAGATTATTTTTTAAGAAAAACAAAAGATCTTATTCTTGCCAGACCAATACCCGAAACCACAGGGTATTCTAGTTTAACAGAGAATATAGGAGCAGTAGAAAATAGAGGGGTTGAACTATCTTTAAGTACAACAAATATAGAAACTGCGAATTTTTCATGGAATACCAATTTTAATATTGCAACTATAAAAAATGAAATAACTGCTCTAACAGACCAAGTAAATCAAATTACAGACAATACCTCAGGAACAATTAACCAAGTAGGGGAATCTTTAAACTCCTGGTATGCTATACGATGGGCAGGAGTAAATCCTGCAGATGGACGACCTATGTATTATGATAAAAATGGACAATTAACTTTTAACCCCACAGAGGATGATCGTGTTATAGTTGGTAATAGTATCCCAACTTTTACAGGAGGATTGACCAACAGTTTTTCCTACAAAAACTTTAGTGTCTCTGCTTTTTTTCAATATTCTGGTGGAAATTACTTGAGAAACAGATTAGCTTTTTCGACCAAAGCTTCTGGTAGCTATGGTGATAGGAATCAACAAAGAAGTGAGTTAAATCGGTGGCAAAAACCTGGAGATATTACAGATGTCCCTATTGCTGTTAATGGATTTGCTTATGATGCCAGACCAGGAAATGAATATAGTTCTAAACACATAGAAAAAGGAGATTACATTCGATTAAAAGAGGTTAAAATATCTTACAATTTCCCTAATACCCTAATCGAAAAATTAAGCCTTACCAATATGAACATATACCTTAGTGGAACTAATCTATGGACAGAGACTCCATATACAGGTAGAGATCCAGAAATACTTGGAGGAGATGAAACAGGAGATTACCCACAATCAAAATCATATATCTTAGGAATTAATCTTGAATTTTAAAAAGATGAAACATAACAAAATTTATATTAATAGCATCATTATTATACTCATAATAACACTATTCAGTTCTTGCGATGATTTATTAGAAACAGAACCTAATGATACAGTAAGTAATGATGTCGCTTTAAGCGATTACAAAGGAAATCTAGCTATTCTAATAGGTGGGTATAATGGATTTCGTAATACAAATTATTATCAGAGAGATTTTATTGTAACTGCCGATGCACTTGCGGATAATATCAAACAAACGATTAATAACACTTCTAGACTTGATGGTATTGCAAATAATAGACCTTTCAATCATTTTAATTTTTGGTCAGAAGCCTATAAAGTAATTGCTTCCTCAAATTTTGTAATATCATCTGTAGACAATAATGTAATAACAGACGCATCTGCCAAAGACATAAATCAATTAAAGGCCGAAGCTTTATTTTTAAGGGCATTTGCTCATTTTGATGTCTTGAGAAGCTATGCACGTAACCCTAATCATGTTGTAAAAGAACCTTTAGGTATCCCGATAATCCTGCAACCTTACAAAACACAAGAAGCAATAGATTATCCTCCTAGAGAAACGATTAGCAAGTCTTATGACCAAATAATTTTGGACCTAAATACTGCTTTTTCAATAATTGAAAAGAATAATACATCTAATACCAAAGACAGAGCCAATCATATAACTATTCAAGCATTATTATCCAGAGTACATTTATATGCTGGTAACTGGAGAGATTGTATTACAGCCTCTGATTATGTTACCAATAACATAGATTTTTCTATTGAAACTAATAATTACACCAATATATTTTCTAAAAAATCAGAAACTATATTTGGGTTATCTTATTTATCTCATGAAAATCCAGGTCTTAATGGATCTCTAGAAGGTCTTTTTCATATTAATGAAGATGGTATTGGTTATGGAGATTTCGTTGCCAGACAAAATTTATATGAATCTATCGAAAGTGGAGATATTAGAAAAAATTTATATATCTCAGGTACTAAAGTTGGTGAAAGTGTCAATTTTATTGGAAAATATCTAGGATATTTAGGAGAATTTGGACTTGATAATATACCTCTTATTCGTCTTTCTGAAATAATCCTTAATAGAGCTGAAGCTAAAGCAGAAAATAATGACCTATCCGGAGCATTAATAGATCTTAATACGATAAGAAATAGAGCTGGTATTACAAATATCACTGCTACAACTAAAGAAAATATTATAGAGGCCACCCTAAAAGAGAGAAGGATAGAACTTGCCTTTGAGGGACACCGAATATTTGACCTTAAAAGAAAAGGCTCAGATATTCCAAAAGGAAACACTGGATTAGATTGTACAAGTGAATGTAGTATACCATATACTGATTTTAGAGTAATTGCTAATATCCCTATTTCAGAAATAGACGTAAATAACAACGTAAAACAAAATCCTGGATACCAGTAGTAAGTATTCTCTATAGCAATCAACAACCTCCTAAGCAAGCTTAAGAGGTATGCCTCAGAAATGTTTTTTTTGCTATCGGGGCAAACCTCGGGAATATTAACATCTCTATAAGTGATTAAAGACAGAACATTAAAACTACAATAAAATGAAAAAAATTATAATTATTATAGTCATCCTCTTTAATTTTTTCAGTTGTATAGAAGAAGAATCTTACATCTATGAAGGAGAAAGCACAATAACATTTGCCAAAAACAGTAGTAATGTACAACTAAGCGAGGGAGCTACAAAAGATTCTATAATCCCTGTAGAAATACAACTTATAGGAGCACAACAAAACTCAGAAATTAAAGTCTCTGTACAGAGTACTTTAAAGAATGAGAAACAAATTTCTTATCCAAAAAGCTTAATTATCCCTGCTAACAGTAGTACTACCATCCTTCCTATAACCCTACATAGTACTCAATTTACTATTGATGAAGAATTAGAGATACGCTATACAATATCAGCACAAGGATTAGAGACTAACGAAAATCTAAATCATTTTGCACTTACTGTAAAAATGAATCCATTACCGAAGTGCATTCCTGAAGTCTCCAAATACCTAGGTTTATATTCTATCACCAGTACTGATAAATGGGGCACTTACACCCCTGCCGGCAATGGCAATATAGCTCTAAAAGAAGATCTTAACATCTCTAATAGGTTACTCCACAGTAATTTTTATGGATGGTCTGAAGGAGAAGGAAATCAAACTGTATATTTCGATTTGTTTTGTGAAGATACTAATACCATAGTCGTTCCTGAGCAACAATATACTACTCCCGGAGGGTACTCTATAACCATAAAAGGAGGATCAGGAACGTATGACATTTCTACCAGAAATATGACTATTACGTTTGATGTCAATAATAGTGCAGATGGTGATTTCTCTATAACTGAAGTGTTCACCAAACAGTAAAAAACAAAAAAAGGGGGTATCATCATTAAAGATGATCGATTGAGCAAGTTGGAGATTTACGAATCTCTAACTTGTTCTTTTTAAGTTTCATTCCAGTTATTATATGAATTTACTGGAAAATCAAACTAATTGTTTTTACGTTTCTCATTATTTTTGTATTTTTATAAAACACTGTTTCAATTATTAAAACATTAAAAATGATCACATCATTAAAAGCTAGTTTAGAATACGCCAAAGAGCTGGATCAAAATGATAAAATTTCACATTATAAGGATCAGTTTCACATCCCTAAAGATCATACTGAAAAAGATTGGATATATATGTGTGGTAATTCTTTAGGATTACAACCAAAAAACACTCAACAATACATTCAGCAAGAATTAAATGATTGGGCAGATTTTGGGGTTGAAGGTCACTTTGAAGCTAAAAACCCTTGGATGCCATATCATGAGTTTTTGACAGATGCTATGGCAAAAATAGTAGGAGCAACTCCATTAGAAGTGGTAATCATGAATACTTTAACGACTAATTTACATTTGTTAATGGTATCCTTTTATCAACCGACTACAACTAAGTATAAAATAGTTATAGAAAGTGATGCTTTTCCTTCGGATCGCTATGCTGTAGAATCACAATTAAGATTTCATGGATTTGACCCTAAAGAAGGATTAATAGAATGGAAACCACGAAAAGGAGAAGAACTATTACATATAGACGATTTAGAAACAATTCTTGATCAGCAAGGAGATGAAATTGCTTTATTATTAATAGGCGGACTTAATTATTATACAGGGCAATATATAGATATTAAAAAAATTGCAGAATTAGGACATGCAAAAAACTGTATGGTAGGTATTGATCTTGCTCATGGAGCTGGTAACATACAACCAGAATTACATGATTCTGGAGTAGATTTTGCAGCTTGGTGCACCTATAAGTATTTAAACTCTGGACCTGGTAGTTTAGGAGGTTTATTTGTACATGAAAAACATGCATACAATAGAGATTTAAAACGTTTTGCAGGCTGGTGGAGTCATAATAAAAATACGCGCTTTAATATGCGTCAAGAATTTGATGTTATGCCTGGAGCTGAAGGATACCAATTAAGCAACCCTCCTATTTTATCTATGGCAGCTATCAAAGCTTCATTAGATATTTTTAATGAAGTAGGTATGGAAGTATTAAGAAAAAAGTCTATTGCATTAACAGGTTATTTCGAGTTTCTAATTCATCAAATAAACACCGATAGAATTAAAATCATCACCCCTAGTAATCCCGAAGAAAGAGGTTGCCAATTATCAATTCAGGTAAAAAATGCTGATAAAAGTTTACATCAGAAACTTACAGATCAACATGTTATTACCGATTGGAGAGAGCCAAATGTAATACGCTGTGCCCCTGTCCCTCTTTATAATAGTTTCGAAGATGTATTTAGAATGACAGAAATCTTAAAAACAGTACTTTAATGCAAAAAAAAGAAAATATAATAATCATTGGTGCTGGTTTATCAGGAGCACTCTTAGCATTAAGATTAGCTCAGAGAGGATACCAAGTAACAGTTTATGAAAGTAGACCAGATCTTAGGACTACCGATATATCAGCAGGTCGTTCTATTAATCTTGCGTTATCAGATCGTGGCTTAAAAGCTATGAAAATGGTTGGAATCCAAGATAAAGTAACCCCGCTTTGCATACCAATGTATGGTAGATTAATCCATGATATAAAAGGAAATACATTTACTTCTAACTACTCTGGACGAAAAGAAGAGTATATTAATTCTATTTCTAGAGGAGGTCTAAACAGTTTATTACTAACCGAAGTAGAAAAATATGAAAATGTAGTTATTCATTTTAATAAAAAATGTATTAGTGTAGATATCGAAAATACAACTGCAAAATTTAAATGTTATGACACAAAAGAGGAATTTAAAATAGCTGCAGATGTTATTTTTGGAGCTGATGGTGCTGGTTCTGCACTTAGAAAAAGTTACTATCTAGAAAAAAAGTTTTTGTTTAGCTATTCTCAGAATTACCTAACACATGGATATAAAGAATTAGAAATACCCGCAGATAAAATTGGCAAACACCAGATAAGTAAAGACCATTTACATATATGGCCTAGAGGCGAGTATATGCTTATCGCATTACCAAATTTAGATGGTAGTTTTACAGTAACACTATTCTTATCTTATAATGAAGGAGCATACAATTTTAACAACCTAACCTCTATAGAAAAAGTCACAGATTTTTTTACAACTCAATTTCCTGATGCATTAAAGCTCATTCCAGACATTAATCATGAATTTTTTAACAATCCTACTGGTGCATTAGGAACTATAAAATGCTCACCATGGTCTTATAAAGGAAAAACAATATTAATCGGAGATGCTGCACATGCAATAGTTCCATTTTATGGGCAAGGTATGAATGCATCATTCGAAGATGTCGTTGTATTTGATAAGATATTAGATCAACATCAGGGAGATTGGGAGGCGACTTTTAAAGCCTATGAAAAAGTAAGAAAAGAAGATACTGATGCTATTGCTGATCTAGCTATAGATAACTATTATGAAATGCGAGATCATGTTGCAAATCCACTTTTTAAGAAAAAAAGAAAATTAGAAATGGATTTAGAAAGCGCATTTCCAAGCACCTACTTTTCAAAATATTCTATGGTTACCTTTAATGAAGATATAGGATATGCAAAAGCGATGAAAATAGGTAGAGCACAAGATAAAGCCTTACTAAATCTAATTGTAGATAGCGAAATTGACACTGATAAAGATATAAAACGTATACATAATCAGGTACAAGAAGAGACAAATGAAATACTTGAAGAAGATAAAATCGCAGGATTAAGATAGATATATAGTTACTAAATAAATAAAGAATAAACTCTTAATATTATTAGTCATGAACAAAGGAAAATTAATACAAACTAAAGCTACTCCAAGAGGGAAGTTTCCGCATATAAAACGTGTTGGAGATTTTATATATGTTTCTGGTACCAGTTCCAGAAGACCTGACAATACTTTTGAAGGCGTAGAAGTCGATGAATTTGGGACTACTAATCTAGATATAAAAGCACAAACAAAAGCTGTTTTAGAAAACATTAATGATATTCTCAAAGAAGAAGGAGCTAGTTTAAACGATTGTGTTGATGTAACCTCTTTTTTAGTAAATATGAATGATTTTGGAGGATATAACGAAATATATGCTCAATATTTTGACTATGATGGACCAACAAGAACTACTGTTGCTGTGCATCAATTACCGCACCCACATTTGTTAATCGAAATAAAGATTGTTGCCTATAAAAAACAACCTCAATCTTAATAAAAAACTACATTCATGAGCAATATCATTACTAAAAAAATTCTAAATACCTCCGTAGAAAAAGCGTTTAAGATTTTAGACTGTTTTTCTGTAGATAAGATAGAACTTGGAGTTACTGAAATTGCAAAACAAATAGGTACCAATAAAAGTGCTGTCTATAGAATGTTAGCAACCATGGAAGCGTTAAATGTAATACAGCAGAATCCAGAAAATGAAAAGTATCGACTAGGGCTTAAATTATTTGAATTAGGTCAAAAAGTAGGTATTCATAAAAACTTTATCTCTAAGGCGAGACCATTTATGGAAGAGTTGGTAAAACGAGCAGGAGAAACTGCTCATTTAGCAATTTATAAAAATCAAAAAGTTTATTTTTTGGATAAAGTTGTTGGTAGACACGATTTACAGATCAATTCACAAATTGGAACAGAAAAACCACTGCATTGTACTGGATTAGGGAAAGTAATGCTAGCATATGCAGACCTTGATTATAAGAATAGTATTGAAAATCTTGATTTAAAAATGGTTACCGAGAATACAATTACTGATAAAAGTAAATTAATCAATGAAGTGGAGCAGATTAAGAATAATGGGTTTGCATTAGATTTAGAAGAAAATGAAATTGGATTAGTATGTGTGGCAGTTCCTGTATTTTCTATCAAAGGAAAATTTATTGCTGCTATTAGTACATCAGGCCCCTCCGCTAGGTTTAATAAAAATGAGATTAAAACATATACGGGAGATCTGAAACAAACCGCAGAACAATTAAAACATATTTTCAGTTAATTGAAAAAATGAAGAAAATGAAGAAAATCGAAAACTATATAAACGGCGAGTACAGTACTCCAATAGAAAACCGTTGGATCGATAATTATAACCCATCCACAGGAGAAATATATAGTTTACTCCCCAATTCTTCTGTTACAGATGTACAAATGGCTTATGAGGCTGCAAAAACAGCATTCCCTAGTTGGTCTACAACCTCATTACAGCACCGTAGCGATATCTTAGCAAAAATAGCTTCTTTAATCATAGAGAATCTAGAGTTATTAGCCAATGCAGAAGCCATCGATAATGGAAAACCATTAAGCTTAGCAACTAGTGTGGATATCCCCAGAGCTTCTAGTAATTTTGATTTTTTCGCTCATGCAATTACACAGTTTGCTAGTGAAGCACATGAGAGTATGGGACAAAACGCAATCAATTTTACTCTAAGAAACCCTATTGGAGTTGTTGGTTGTATTTCTCCTTGGAACTTGCCTTTATATTTATTTACATGGAAAATTGCTCCTGCTCTTGCAGCAGGAAATACCGTAGTTGCTAAACCTAGCGAAATTACACCAATGACAGCTTATTTATTAGGCGACATATGTACTAAAGCAGGTCTACCAAAAGGTGTTTTAAATATTGTTCATGGATTAGGAAATACCACTGGTCAAGCGATAATCGAACACCCTGATATCAAAGCGATTTCTTTTACCGGAGGAACCGCTACAGGAGCACATATTGCTAAAACAGCAGCTCCAATGTTTAAGAAATTATCATTAGAATTAGGAGGAAAAAACCCTAATCTAATTTTTGCAGATTGTGATTACGAAAAAATGTTAACCACTACATTAAGATCATCATTTGCTAATCAAGGTCAGATATGTTTATGTGGCTCTAGAATATTTATCGAAAGAACTATTTATGATCAATTTAAAAAAGATTTTATAAAAAAAACAAAAGCTTTAAAAATAGGCGAACCTCTCAATAAAGAAACCAATATAGGGGCATTAGTCTCTAAATCTCATTTAGAAAAAGTAAAATCATACATAGATATCGCAGAACAAGAAGGAGGAACTATTCTCTATGGAGGGGATTATATAACTGTAAAAGGCTATGAAAATGGATATTACTTACAGCCTACTATTATAGAGGTTACTGATTCCAATTGTCGATTAACACAAGAAGAAATTTTTGGACCTGTAGTAACCATTATGCCTTTTGACACAGATGATCAGGCGCTAAGCTTAGCTAATAATGTTCGGTATGGATTATCAGCGACCATCTGGACTAATAATCTAAATCGAAGCATGTACTTAGCCAAACACATACAAGCAGGTATTATTTGGATAAACACTTGGATGATGCGTGACTTACGAACCCCTTTTGGAGGCGTTAAAGATTCTGGAATTGGAAGAGAAGGTGGGTTTGAAGCACTACGATTCTTTACAGAACCTAAAAATGTTTGCATACACTATTAAATAATATATAACCATCAATAATGAATCTAAATCTAACTCATAGAAACGCATTAGTTTGTGGTAGTACACAAGGAATAGGAAAAGCATCAGCAATACAATTAGCAGAATTAGGAGCTAATATTACTCTGGTTGCCCGAAATGAAGAAAAATTAAAAAATGTTATAAAAGAACTTACTACAGATCAAGGGCAATCTCACGATTATATTGTAGTAGATTTTCAAAATCCTGATAGTTTAAAACAAAACATATCTGCGGTTAATAAAACCTTCCATATTTTAATTAATAACACAGGAGGACCTGCAGGAGGACCTGTATTTAATGCATCTATAGAAGAGTTTGAAAGCGCTTTTACACAACATCTAAAATGCAATCATATCTTGGTACAAACTGTAGTGCCTAGGATGAAAATAGAAGGGTACGGCAGAATAATTAATATTATTTCTACATCTGTCAAACAACCATTAAATGGATTAGGAGTTTCTAATACAATCCGCGGTGCAGTTGCGAACTGGTCTAAAACATTAGCTAATGAGTTAGGTGCATTTGGGATTACTGTAAATAACGTATTACCTGGTGCAACAGCAACGGAACGATTGACCGAAATTATAGTAAACAAAACAGCAAAAACAGGAAAATCTATAGAAGAAATTTCTAGTACTATGAAAAATGAAATCCCTTCTAAACGATTTGCTAAACCAGAAGAAATAGCAAATGCTGTAGCTTTTCTGGCATCAGAAGCAGCATCCTATATTAATGGAATAAATCTACCCGTCGACGGAGGAAGAACAAAGTCCTTATAGTTAACTATTTATTAGCATTGAATAACAATCAAAATAGCTAAATTTAATACAATACTATTCATAATAAAATTATAAAATAAAGAAGTAATATGAGTACTCTAGTTACACCAATAAACTTTAAATCCTGGATAGATGAGCACCGCCATTTATTAAAACCTCCTATTGGCAATAAGTGCGTATGGAAAGATGGAGATTTTATTGTGATGGTAGTCGGTGGGCCGAATAACAGAAAAGATTATCACTACAATGAGACCCCAGAATTCTTTTACCAAGTAGAAGGGGATATAGTATTAAAAATAATCGATAATGGAATCCCCAAAGATGTACATATCAGAGAAGGAGATATTTATTTACTACCTCCTAAGGTTCCTCACTCTCCACAGCGAGGAGCCAATACTGTAGGATTAGTAATTGAATATCCCAGAGAAGAAAAAATGATGGATGCTCTAGAGTGGTATTGTGAAAATTGTAATACCCAATTATATCGAGAAGAATTCTCACTAGATAATATAGAGACTGATATGCCTATAATTTTTGATACATATTATAGTAATAAAGACAAGTGTACATGTTCTAATTGTGGAACGGTAATGAGTGCTCCTGAGAAGAAAAAATAAAAACAAAAAAATTTCTGTATAAATCATAAACCTCTATAATGAAAAGAAAACTTCGTATAAACGGTCATTCACATTTATTACCATATCCAGAAGAAATCCCTCAGTTTATGAAAGATAAAGAGATTTTTTGGGTAGATAATGAACGTAAATATATGTTACAAAAAGGGTGGAAACGCCCTGTAACGCATTCTAGCTTTTTCTTAGATGATAAGTTAGAGTGGATGGAACGCTATAAAATTGATCATGCAGTAGTACTCAATCTTTCTCAATTATATGGTAATGGTCTACGATTAGAAGAAATGAAACATGCATTACGTTTTCAGAATGATTTTAATGCTCGTGTGCAACAAGATCATCCTGATAAATTTTCCTGTGGTTTTGTAGTACATCCTGGTTTTATAAATGGGGCATTATGGGAAATGGAACGCTGTGTAGAGGAATTAGGAATGCGTGTATTATGTTTACCTACTCATTTTATGGATTCTATTGGTCAATGGAGGTGTATTTTTGATGAAGAAAATGACCCCATTTTTGAACTAGCTGATAACTATAAACTAGCTATAGAAGTTCACCCCTATGATGGAGATAAAATGATTAAATTAGAGAATGTGTCTTGGCGATTTCATTTAGTCTGGATGTTAGCGCAATGTGGTGATGCATATCATTTTTACACTCTTAATGGAATGCAAAGCCGTTACCCAAATATTAGGACATGCTTTGCTCATGGAGGGCAATTAGCACAGATGAATTTAGGACGTCGCATACAAGGGTTTGATGGAAGACCTGATCTCTTTGAAGGAAAACAACACCCCAGAAAAGCTGTAGGGCATCCCAATATATATTTTGACACTCTGGTACACGATACTGATTCATTAAAGTTAACAGTGGATCGACAAGGTAGTAAACAGGTTATTATGGGACTAGATGACCCATATCCATTAGGAGAAATGGAAAGTGAACCACAATCTTCCTATCCTGGAAAAATTTTAGATTTAGCCTTAGATCGAAAAATTATAACAACAAATGAGTATGACGACATTTGGGAAGACAATGTATTACGCTGGTTATTTGGGAGTGATGAAAAAGCAAAACAAGATTTGATAGATAAGATTTTGGGGAAAGTAAACGCCAGTTAAGCATAGTAAACTCCTATTATAAAAAGTATTCTATAACATCTCATAAAAACATTCAAAAAACACTATAGTGTTACAACAAAATTTAAGCTTATGCATTTTATACCTGAAAAACTCGACACATATGTAGTAAATCATTCGCAAAAAGAACCAGAATTATTACAACAACTAAACCGTGAAACCTATCAAAAAATATTACAACCTAGAATGCTTAGCGGAGCATACCAAGGTAGAGTTTTAAGTATAATCTCTAAACTTATTAATCCTAAAAACATATTAGAAATAGGAACTTACACAGGGTATTCTGCAATATGTTTAGCTGAAGGATTACAAAAAAATGGAGCACTACACACTATAGATATTAATGAAGAGTTAGAAGATTTTCAGAGAAAATACTTTAACCTTTCTGGATATGGAGAACAAATTCATCAACATATTGGAGATGCAACTACAATCATTCCTAATCTGAATCAAAAATTTGATTTAGTATTTATTGATGCCGACAAACCCAATTACCCTACTTATTTTGATTTAATTATTAATAAAATGAATTCAGGAGGGGTAATTTTATCTGATAATGTATTGTGGAGTGGTAAAGTAATTGAAGAAGTTGATACAGATGATATTTCTACAAAAGCACTTTTAAAGTACAATACACTTTTGGCTGAAGATCCGAGAATTGAAACGGTATTACTACCCATTAGAGATGGACTAACAATTAGTAGAGTCATATAAATTAAAAAGTGGAAGTCTCTTTATTAAGAGTACTTCCACTTTAATTTATTTATATACCTATTCGATATGATATTTATTTAACTGCTTTTAAAGCATTAATATTACCATATCCAAACGTACGATTACGATTAGGATAAAACTCTCCTGATTTCTTTAACTTATCTAACACTTGGCTTCTAGTCATGCTTGGATTACGTGCCCATACTAATGCAGCAATCCCTGCAGTAGTAGCTGTTGCAACAGAAGATCCTCCTACGTATGATTGTGTTCCTGTATTAAACCCTATCACTGGTATATGTCTATCAGAATCTGCTTTTTCCATTACAATAGTAAAATCTATTTTTCTTCCATAATGGCAAATATTACATTCTTCATACTTATTATTTCTGATTCCTGTAACAGCTACTGTTTCAGACATATTAGCAGGAAAAATAACACCTACCCAGTTTGTATAACGAGTAGAAGTTCCTCCTGCGGCAACAATCATTTTTCCTTTTCTATAAGCATATTTCACAGCATCTTTTACAACACCTATAGACCAAGGATATCCAATTGACATAGAAATGATCTTAACATCACTTCTGTTTCCTAATGCTTTTAAAGCGTTACTAACTCCCTTTCGCTCATCATAATCATCCAACACTACATCTTCTGTAGCTCTATAGGCTACTAAATTACAATTATAAGCTGCTCCTACAGGCATGGCATCGTCATTCCGAGGCGCTGCCAATGCTCCTGCCATAGAAGTACCATGACCACATTGATCGTTTGCTGAGTCAATATAAGTTCCTAAACGCTCTACTGTTCTTCCATTTGATGCACCGTCATTAAACCCACCACCTAATAAATTTTGGCTTGCTGAGATACCGGTATCAATCAATCCTACAGTTATCCCTGCACCTGTACTATAGTTCCATGCTTGTGGTATTTTATGGATATCAAAATTCCAAGGCAATCTAGCATTAGGAGAAATCACTCTATAATCAGCACTATTAATAGATTCATTATTTCTATTACAGCCTGCTGATTTTTGTTGGTTAGGTTCTTTTTCTTGTAGATATGCTCCATAGCCAATAGGTTCTAAATAGCGAATATGAGAAGCTTTCTGTAAAGCTTCTATTGTTTCTAACTTAGTAATTTTTAGCTCTGTTACATTCAATATTTCGTCTGCAGAGACTATAGAACTTGATTTACTTACTCCTTCTATAGATTGTACAATCGTATATATATTTTCTCTTGCATCATTTAGTTTCACAGAGCGCTTATTAGAAAAGCTTTCTCCCTTATTTCCATAACCTACACTCAAAATCCCATTTCCGTTCATTACGGCGCTCCATAAAACAACTGCTGGCGATGTAGTCCAGTTCATATCACCGTTTTGTTTTAATTCACCTTCTATATGTTTATTAATTTCTGATACAGATAATACTTTTTGAGTCCCAGAAAGATTAGTACTTGGTTCTGATATTTCATTAGGATTTTCTTTTGAGCAAGACAATATAAGAGCTAATGCCCCTATAGCCAGAATACTACTTTTTTTCATTTTTGATTAGATTTTAAAAGTTTTTAATTAAAAAAATTGTGCGTAATTATACTATCACTAATGTACAAGAATTATTTTTCTAAACATTACTTTTAATATTACCTTATAATCATCAAAAAATTAAACGATATGTTTTTTTTAAAAGTGTAAGCATTAATCATATAAAAGAAGGGAGGAGATCTACTATATTAAAACTGGCGTTTTATAGGACCTGTTACTTGATCGATATCTTCTTTTACTTTATCGATTTCTTTTTTTATATCTGTAGTAATATCGGTATCAATTCCGGTTTTTTCTGCACTTTTAGTGATCTCGGTTTTGATATCATTAGTTGCATCTTTAATGACTCTCATTCCCTTACCTAAGCCACGGGCTATTTCAGGAATTTTATCAGCTCCAAAAACCATTACCAATATAAACACTATAAAGGTAATTTCTGTTCCGCTAATAAATAATGGTAAAGTTATCATAAGGTTACAAATATAATCAATTTTGCATAGAAAAAGCCATTCAAAAATCTTTTCGAATGGCTTTTATATTTTCAGGACTAATTATTCAATTATTGTCCTTTTACTTTATTTTTAAACTGTTGAAATTTGCCTAATTTATCCTTCTTTGGCCAACTATTATTAGAGGTATCAATATCTGCTGTCTCTCGGTTAGGATCAACTGTTATTTTAGAGATTTCTTTTTCAGAAGCCATTGTTCTCTTGACTTCTTTATCATTTTTCCTCCATATTTCAGCTGGGTATGTTATTTTCTCTTTTGTACCATCTACATAGGTATATTCTACTATCAGTGGCATTACTAATCCTCCTGGTTTTTCAAAAGTAACTTCATAGAAAAATTTGGGGTTTTTTAGTTTTTTTCGTTCTTCTGACGAAAAATTATCCATCACATATTCTTTTAAGACTATTGGATCTTCTATAATACCATCATTTGATTTAATTCTATTATAATCACTACTTCCATATTCGACCGCAACAACTAAATCCGAGAAATTAGCTCCCGTTAATCTTCTATTTGTTGCAGCAAATTTCTGCGCTTCTAATGTAGGCACTTTAGAGACAACATATTTCTTTACTCCTTTTACTCCTATATCAGTAAAATCAGTTGTATAAAACCACCCTCTCCAAAACCAGTCTAAGTCTACGGCAGAAGCGTCTTCCATAGTTCTAAAAAAATCTTCTGGTGTAGGATGTTTAAACATCCATCGCTTAGAATATGTTTTAAAAGAATAATCAAAAAGATCTCTTCCCATTACTGTTTCTCTTAGAATATTCAATGCTGTAGCAGGTTTAGAATATGCATTAGAACCAAATTGATGAATATTATTAGACTGGGACATGATAGGAGATATAAAACTCTGATCTCCGCTCATATATGGAATTATTTTATATGCAGGTCCTCGCCTAGATGGATATTGTTTATCATTACCTAATGCTTTTGGGTAGGATTCTCCAAAATCCTGTTCTGCAACATATTGTAAAAAAGTATTAAGTCCTTCATCCATCCATGTCCATTGGCGCTCATCACTATTAACAATCATTGGGAAAAAATTATGACCTACTTCATGTATAATTACACTCATCATTCCGTATTTAACATAATCACTATAATAACCATCAGGGTTTGGTCTTCCATGATTCCAACAGATCATGGGATATTCCATCCCTTGATTTTTAGCATGCACTGATATCGCTTTATGATATGGATAATCAAAAGTCATTCTACTATACGATTTTAGTGTACTGGCAACAACTTTTGTAGACCAATCTTCCCATAGAGGGTTTCCTTCTTTTGGATACATAGACACTGCCATAACATCCTTTCCTCCTACTTTAACTGCCATCATATCCCAAATAAATCTTCTAGAGGTAGCAAAGCCAAAATCACGAACATTTTTAGCTTTTAATTTCCATGTTTTTTTCTTTTCAGAAAATATTTTTTCTTTTGCGATAGCTTCCTTTTGAGTAACAATTACAACAGGAACATTGTATGATTTTTTTGCTTTTTCATAACGAGTCATCATATCTTTTGTAAATACCTCTTCTCGATTTACTAGCACTCCTGTTCCATCTAAAATATGATCTGCAGGCACGGTTATATTTACGTCAAAATTTCCAAATGGCAAAGCAAACTCTCCTCTTCCCCAGAATTGGTGATTTTGCCAACCTTCTACATCATTATAAACAGCCATACGCGGGTAAAACTGGGCTATTACATAAGATCTATTTCCATCTTCAAACTCTTCATAGCCTGATCTTCCTTTTCCGTTTACATGATCATTAATATTGTACCACCAATCTATCGAAAAGACAAACTGATCTCCTGCTGCCAAATCTTTTGACATTTCTATCCTCATCATGGTTCCATTAATAGTATGCTTTAAGGGCTTACCATTACTACCTTTTACAGCAGTAATATTAAATCCTCCATCGAAGGGTTCATTTAAATATTTAGTCATAAAACCCTGCTTTGTTGATGCTGGGGCAAATCCTTTAGGTTCAATCAGAGGGGTTTTAGAGCTTTTAGAACGCATATTCTGATCTAATTGCACCCATAGAAATTCTAAATTATCTGGAGAATTATTAGTATATGTAATTGTTTCTTTTCCAGAAATTCTTTTATTCTTATCATCTAATTCAATATCCATTTTATAATCAGCCTGCTGTTGGTAATATGCTGAGCCAGGAGCTCCTGAAGCTGTTCTATACATATTTGGAGTAGCAAACTCATCATACATTTGCTTAAACTTGTTCTGATTGGTATGCCCTAATTCTCGAACATTTTTAGCCTCTCCTTGATTTTGAGCATATGAAATACCTAATATCAAAAAAGTCATTGATAGGACTAAAAGTATTTTTTTCATTATAAAAGTTTTGAATTAAATGTTATAGTGTTGCAAAATAACTGTTTTTTTAAATTATAATAACTATTTATTAAAATTTAACACCCCTAAATGCTTTTCTTTCTGTAGAATAAGGCTTTTACGTTGATTATTCTTTTTTACATGTATAATATTTTGTTGCTCTTCGAATAAGTCCATCAAAATCTGATTTGTAACTTCAATAGTCTCTAAAAAAGAAATGTGTTCTATTTCTAAATAACAAATAATAAGATCATCTTCGTATTCTTTACCTATAAATGTAAAAGGAACTTCTTTATCATTTACTGTAAATTTTAGCTTTTTTGAGATATATAAAGATAGATATTCATCTATTTTAGTATCTTCTTTTTCTCCTACTTCAATTGTCACATCATATCGTTCTTTAAGAAGTTCTTTTATATCATCAATAAAAATTCTAGAAATAATCTGTAGAGATTCTTGTTGTTCATTATACTCCACCTGTGTTACACTTACATAAAATTTATGTATCGTTTTAAAAGAATTTAAAACGAATACTAGTGTTAGCAGAAAAAATAAGGTTGTTTTATTCATTATTAAAAAATTGTAAGAAATTCAATATAACTAATTTCAAACTCCTTATATATAAAATTGTGCCAAATTTAAACGTCTTTTTAAAAGATTAATCAATCTCTTTATGTTTTTTATAGGATACTGCTTTTTTTTCAAAAAACTCTACGAGTGCAAGTTTTTTAGAATTCTGAATAAGATTTTTAAAATAATCATCCTCTGCACAGTAATACATAAAATCTGTAATTAAATTTTTTGGTAGCTTTAGGTTATCTATAAAAAAAGACATATCAAATGCGATTTCTCCTTGCTGTACCAATATATTAAGGTCATCTATTGCTTTAATTCTTTTTAGTTTCTTTAGTTTTCCATTCAAATAATTTATAGGTCGTTCTAATATCCCACTTTTTGCCGTATAAATTCTTCTTTCTACTAATCTTGGTTGGGGTTTGTCACTAAATGGGAGCCCTAATATCTCATTATCTACAAAAGGCTGTAGTTCTACTATAGTCAAATCCTTATCAATATTTCCAGAAAGTTCTATATTACTTACTCTTACTTTAGGCAACTGTTGTATTATAGGGTATAAAGCGATAGATATGTTATCCTTATCCAGATGAGGCTGAGTAATCACAATAGATCTTATCTGATATTGAACTGACGAAAACACTATAGAATCCCCTACACTTGCTCGTATTTCAAAAAATCCTTTTTCATCATTGGTTGCACCAATCTCTTTGGTAAAGTTTACAATATTGATTGCATATCCTTGTAAAGAATCAGCAACAATAACTCCTCTAAAAGTTTCTGACTGACTAAAAACTTGTAATGAAATGATTATAAAAAGGAAATGTATGTATTTTATCATATAAACATCATCAAAATAATCTTTATACTGTAGCAACAGCTAAAGATATATTTATAAAGACGAGATATCCGTAGTAAAATTACAGTGTTTTTGTTGGACTAATCTGTTGACACTTTTTTATGATATAATTTACTCTGATATGCTAAAAACTGCAATAGATCTAATTCTTTTCCTGGTTTAAAATAATCATAATTTAAACCATTATCTTCTGCAAAAAATATAAAATCATTAATTTGATTTATTTCTAAAGCTAAATAATCTTTAAAAAACTGATCATTATACATGTCTCTAACTCTTACATCAATATCAGCAGGGTGGTTTTTCTTTTTAGTGTCATCTTTTGTATCATAAACTAATTTAAATAGATTAACAAAATTTAACCCATTTATGATTCTATTTTCCTCGAATGCATTACTTTTAATAATCGATAATTCATCTGGTCTAAAATTGTAATCTGCATCATTAATTATTGAAGATGTTTCTTCTGCAACATCACCGATACCATTCTCTCTATACCCTATTTTCTTTACATCTACCCTTACATTACCTAATAAATCGTAAGGTGTTACAACCACTTCATCTAGCTGATTGATAGATTCATTAAGAAACACATGTAACCTTCTGTTACGTAATATTCCTTTATCTATTAATATGACAAAATGTTGATACTGCATTGCTACAACTTCAACCCTATCATTAATACCTGCACTAATTTTAAAATTTCCGGTTTTATCCGTAATTGTACCTTTATTAGTACTTCTATTATACACTACTATACCCTCTACATCATCTCCTATAGGGACATTAATTTTTCCGTTAAGTATAATTCTCGAAGTTATTTGCCCTGCAGCAATATTAAATACTAAAAAAAGAAAAAGAACAGCTATTTTTGTTTTCATAATGATTCAAATTAATTTCATTTAAGATACCACATTTTTTTATTTTTATAAAAAAATTGTAGGATAAGAAAACGTTAAACTATTTTCACAAAAGACAATGATAAACTGTATAATTGCCAGCACATCTACACTTCATGGAAGTGGCCCTTTAGAATACATACTAGACACTCTATCAGACCTATATATTAACACTGATGAAATATTATTTATTCCTTATGCACGCCCTGGAGGGATTTCACATGACCAATACACTATAGGCATTCATAATATATTTAAAAAAATAAATAAAAAAATAGTTAGTATACATATGTTTTCTGACCCTATAAAAGCTATAAAAGATGCTAAAGGGATTTATACCGGAGGAGGAAACACGTTTTTATTGGTAGATCAATTATATCGAAATAATGTTATAGATCCATTGAAAGAAGCTATTCATTCAGGAACTCCGTATTTAGGAACTAGTGCAGGGAGTAATATCTGTGGACTTAATATGAAAACCACCAATGATATGCCTATTGTATATCCTCCGAATTTCAAAACATTAAGCATTGTTCCTTTTAATATAAATCCTCATTATCTTGATCCTGATCCGGATTCAACTCATAAGGGAGAAACTAGAGAGACTCGTATCAAAGAGTTCCATAACTTTAATTCACAACCTGTTGTAGGACTCAGAGAAGGAAGCTGGCTAAGAGTTCATAACAATGAAATTATTCTACATGGAAACCTAAGTGCCCGAATTTTTGAAAAAGACAAAACTCCTTATGAGATAGAAACTGGTAGTTCTTTGTCTAAATTGAATTAAAAAACGCTACCATGGATTATCAGCATATTCTTAATAGCATACAGACAGAACTTTCTTCTACTCCATACACAGGAAAAGTAGCATCATACATTCCTCAATTAGAAAAAATAGATCCTAAAAAGTTTGGAATGCATTTATTCTGTATAAATTCTGGTCATTACAATTTTGGTGATAGTAACGAACGTTTTTCTATCCAAAGTATCTCTAAAGTTTTTGCACTAACCAGAGCAACCTCATTAGTAGGCAATGAATTATTTAGACGTGTAGATGTAGAACCTTCGGGAAACCCTTTTAATTCTTTGGTACAATTAGAATATGAAAATGGAATTCCTAGAAATCCTTTTATAAATGCAGGTGCATTAGTTATTTCCGATATTTTAATCTCTCTATTAGATAATCCCAAAAAAGATTTTCTTGATTTTATCCATAAAATCACAGGCACTACTACTATTGATATTAATATCAAAGTTTTTGAATCCGAAAAAACATATAGCCATCGTAATGCTGCATTACTAAACTTAATGAAATCTTTTGGTAATATTAAAAATGATATTAATACTGTTTTAGATTTCTATATGTATCAATGTGCTATAGAAATGTCTTGCAAAGAATTATCTACTGCGTTTATGATATACGCTAATGGAGGCAAACGATTACTTGATGGTGAGCAAATAATCCCGTCCAGAAAAGTAAAACGTATTAATGCTATAATGCAAACTTGCGGTTTTTATGACGAAGCTGGAGAATTTAGCTTTAGAGTAGGTTTACCCGGTAAAAGTGGCGTAGGCGGAGGAATTGCTGCTATCCATCCAGGACAATATGCCGTGACAGTCTGGAGCCCCCCATTAAACCCTAAAGGAAATTCTGAATTAGGAATGTATGCTTTAGAACGATTAACAACTTTAACAGGATTGTCTATTTTTTAAAAAAATGTATGATTCTAAAATGAAGTCAGATGTAGTATTACAAATAATTTTATCTAAATTGCATTAATCCTAGACAAAAAACTCCTTTTCGGCTAATCAAATAAAAACCAAATGGCGAACCCTATCGAACAACAAAGAGAACATTTTGAGAATATCTCTGAAAAATATTATAACGCTAGAAAATCCACTAACCATCTATATTTAAAAGAATTAATGTGGAGTTTTTTTTTCAAGAATAAAAGCCAATTAAAAAACAAAAAACTTTCAGTTTTAGAACCGATGTGCGGATATTCTGAAGGAAAATCTATATTAGAACGCAATATAGGTGTTTTGGGATCCTATGAAGGGTTTGACTATAGCTCTGTTTTAATTGAAAAAGTAAAACAAACAAATGAAAATCTTAATGTATACGTTCAAGATGTGTCTACTTTTAAAAGTGAAAAAAAATTCGACATCATTATTATTATAGGAGGATTACATCATGTCCCATCTATGTGTGATGCCGTCGTCAAAAATTTAAAAAATAATCTCTCTCCTGATGGTGCATTTATTGTTCTAGAACCTACTCATAATAATATCATTTTCAGAAAAATAAGAGAACGCATTTATAACAAAAACACATTATTTGATCAAGAAACTGAAAAAGCTTTTAGATTGAAAGAATTAAATGATTTATTCCTTGATAATGGATACAATTTGGTTGATCAAATGTATCCCGGCTTACTTTCTTATATTTTATTTTACAACCCTGATGCTTTTCCTTTCTTAAATATCGGCGGAAAAGGTTTGGTTAAATTATTTTTTAAAATCGATTCATTTTTCTTCCGAAATTATATAGGCAAAAAACTATCCTTTGCTACACTAAGTATGTTTTCTATACATTAAGAAACGTTATCGGTTTGTTTTTTCACCAAGTATAACGGTCTTGCTTTTGTCTCATTAAATATCCGAGACACGTATTCTCCTATAATAGAAGAAATTAGCAATTGTATTCCTCCTAAAATTAGTATTGTAATAAGAATAGAAGTCCATCCTTCTACATTAACTCCTACAAAGTAATTATATAATATAAATATTGCGTACACTAATCCTGTAATAAAGAATATTAAGCCTAGATACAAAGAGATTCTCAAAGGTTTTGAAGACATACTCGTGATTCCATTTATAGCCAGCTTAAACATTTTTTTAAATGTGTAAGATGACTTTCCAGAAAATCTAGGATTAGCTTTGTATTCAACAACTCCTTGATCAAAGCCTATCCAACTTACAAGCCCTCTTGTAAAACGATCATGTTCTTTGATACTTAAAAAAGCATCAACAGTCTCTCTACTCATTAATCTAAAATCTGCTCCAAAAGGCTCTACCTTTGTATCAGATAATTTATTAATGAATATGTAAAATAATTTAGATGTTTTTTTCTTAAAAAAAGAAGTTGATGCATCATCAATCCTTCTCGTATTTACAATATCATACCCTTCTTTATATTTCTGAATCAATTCGGGAATAACCTGAGGAGGGTGCTGTAAGTCTCCATCTAAAGTGATAATAACATCTCCGGTTGAGTTTTCTAAACCTGCTAGTAACGCTATTTGATGTCCAAAATTCCTAGATAAAGAAATACCTTGTACAAAATCATATTGAGTAGATTTTTTTTCTATCTCTTTATAAGTACCATCCTTACTGCCATCATCAACAAAAATAACTTCATAAGCATAATCAAATGAATCAATAACTTTTTTCAACTCATTAAACAACTCTTCGATATTACTCTCCTCATTATAACAAGGTACAACTATAGATAATTTTGATAACTTCATTATAGGGATCTAGTTATTTTTTTTCTTAACCTCTCTTATTAACATAGATATATATTCCTGTTTCACTTTATATCCAAGTTTTTTTGCTTGTAAAGCATCTTTTAAAGCAAATTTCCATTTATTAGTACTCACTCTTGCAATTGATCTAGAAAAATAATATTTTGATTTTTCATCATCCATATCAATAGCTTTAGAAAGATATTTTTCTGCCTTTTTATATTTTTTCATTACCAAATAACTATGACCCAATAAATAAAAAATATCACTACTTGGTTTATTATTTGATACTTCTATAATTCTCAAAGCATCTTTTATTGTTTCATTGTATTGTCTTTGTTTAAAATAAAATTGAGCACGCTCATTTAAATATTTAACATTATTAGGAGACATCACTAAAAGCTTATTCAAATCTGCCAAGTACAAATCTTTTTTATCAGTAATAAAATGTAAAAACGCGCGATTTTCATATGCCTGTTCATAATATGGGTTTATTGAAATTGCTTTAGAAATATGGTATAAGGCACTATCATATTGTTTTCTCTCGTAATACACTTTTGTGATATTACTATGCGCTAAATAATATTTTGGATCAATCTTTAATGCTTTCTTATATAATGTATAAGCTGTATCTATTTTACCTAAATTACGATAATAAAAACCTAAACTATTATAAGCATAAGCATTATCTGGGTTAACCTCTAATACCTGAGTCCATAAATTTCCATTATTTTTAAAAACAGTCACTCTATTAAATGATATTATTGAAAATGAAAATATAAACAATAAGAATGAAATCAAAAAACCAACTTTATTTATAAATACTTTTTTTAAATAAAAAAGAAATTGATACAATATCACAGAAAAACCAATTACAGCAACATAAGTATACCGGTCAGCCATGTACGTATCCCTTAGGTGAAAAAAAGCGAACGCCAAACCAAGACTTAAAAAACCAAATAACCATAAAAAACCAAATCTAACTATTTTGTTTTTGAAAGCAATATAGCCTCCCAAAATCAAAAACCCAATAGTAATTAATATCGTAAGAAAAGAGGTCTTTGATCCTGCACTTGGATATGGATAAGAAAATGATAACTCAAATGGAAATAAAAAGTTATAACCATACGACAAAATAGTTTTAGCCAACAATCCTACTTTATCGTATAATGAAACATTCCTATCAATAATACTAGGTCCTCCTGTCTTAGTTACCTCTATAGTTATCAAACCAAAAATTAGCGCTATAATAGCCCAAAAAATCATTTCTATTATGAATTTTCTATTCATAATAGAATCCGATTTCATCATATGAATAAGAAACAAACCTACTGGAAACAAAATAGCTTGTTCTTTTGTTAGAAAAGCTAATATATAACAAACCAAAACCGGAATTAATCGGTATTTCCCAAAGTTATTATCCAGATATTTCAAATAAAATAAATACCCTAAAAACATAAAAAACACAGCATTTCTAAAAATAACAGAAATCCAGCCAATTGTTTCTACCTGCATAGGATGTATCGCAAAAAACAAAACAACTATAACAACAAGTAATCGTTTCTGAAAAACACTATCAAATATTTTAAATAACAAAAAGACATTTAAAAGATGTACAAATAATGCACTTATCTTGAAAGCAGTTGCATTTTCACCAAAAAAATAATACAAAAAAGAATGATAAACTTCTCCTAATGGAGAATATTGTCCTCCTTGTAATGTAGTAAATATATTTTTTATGGATTGCCAGGATAAATTAGTTACATTTTCATTTTCGTATATATACCAATTATCATCATAGGTTAAAAATTCAGAACTTGTAAAAACTGGGCTAAAAACGAGTAAGCTTATTATAATAATACTTATTATAATTTTTTGTGAATTGACTTTTTCCAAGATTTCTTCATAATTGATCAAAAAATCTTTTGTTTTCATAACCTCTATTTTCTGTAAATATAATAAAATATGAGAGGCTTAATAAGATTCATAAACCATCTACATCAACAATACGAATAAGTTTATAGTATATAATATAACTAAATAAAAAATGTCCTATCAAAAATAATAGGACATTGAGCGGGAGACCAGGTTCGAACTGGCGACATTCAGCTTGGAAGGCTGACGCTCTACCAACTGAGCTACTCCCGCCTTAAAAAGGAATGCAAATATAAATGTTTTTTTAAATAAAAAAAGTAAAATCTTAAATAAATAAAAAATCTAAATCTTAAATAAATCAAAAAAAAGAGTGTTTTAAAACAGTTTTTAATCGGAAAAAATTGCTTTTAATCCTTAAAAATGTATATTTTAGCTAATTTTATTATTATATTTATCAGAGAAAACATGATATTGTAATTACTTGATTAAAATATAATTAATTATTGTTTATTTGTTTTACATGTATGGTATTACCGTAGTTTTTTACCTACTTTAAGTTTATAGTTATAAGAAAACCCCATTTATTATGAATATAAGAATTACCCTAATTTTACTTATTTTCTTAAATTTCAGCACAGTGTTTGCGCAAGTAAAAGTTGGAGATGACCCTGATGTTATAGATTCTTCTTCTCTTATGGAACTACAAAGTACTGATAAAGTATTTGTACTTTCGAGAGTAACAGATGCCCAAATGAACCTAATCACTCCATTAGCTGGAGCAATGGTATATAACACTACCCAAAATTGTGTATATCAATATAGTGGCTCTATATGGCAATCGTTATGTACCCCCATGGAAACTATCACCTTTGTACTAGAGAACAATAATGGTACATTTACCTACACTAACGAAGACAACGTCGCTGTTATAATCAATAAAGCACAACTTAGAAATAATGGGGATGGAACTTATACTTTTGATAATGGAAACGGAAGTCCCATTAACTTTGTAGGCACTGATAACCAAGATGCTACTGAAGTAAACTTAAATCCCCCCATCGATGTAGATGGAGATAGCACCCTAGAAACAACAGTTCAAGAAGCTATTGAAGATTTAGCAGCTGATATCGATAATAATACAACCAATGCAAGTTTAACGGAAGATGGAACAAATCTG
>NZ_KQ474103.1 GCF_001401755.1 Aquimarina longa SW024 | reverse complement strand
CATAGAAGTAACAGTATTAAATATATTTCTTAGCCATTGTACTAGGTTGTATGCTTTTTAATGTCTGGATATTGGTCAAATAATATTTTGGATCTTAGGTATTGATTTTGAGTCCAATTATTAGGTGCTTTGTAGAATCGGTATCTACTTCTGGCTAAGAGTTGTTTTCTGCTATCTCCATTGCTAAAGGTTTCTGAGCTATAGTCTTTTTGTTTGCTTTTAGCTTACTTGATCTGTTTATTTTCTTGGTCTATAGCTTCCCAACGGTGTTTAATCCTGATATCCTGCAAAGCTTCTAGAGCTAGTTTTTGTACATAAAAGCGATCGGTAACTTGGGTGGCTTTAGGGAAACATTTTTTTACAATAACCTTCATCGAATGTGGTATATCTAAAGTAATCTCTTTGACCTTATCCCTAAGTGATTTTGGGATCTTAATCAATTGTGCTATGATAGGTTCAGCCTTGGTCTCTGAGAGTATAACAACGATAGCTCCTTTCTTGCCTTTAGCACTTTTATTGGTAATAATAGTGTAGAGTTCTCCTTTGGAGAGTGCGGTTTCATCAATGGATAAATACTTCTCCATATTCTCAGGGAAGATCAGCCACTCTTTAACGTATGGCTTATCTTTCCAATCTTTAAATTCACTCAGATAGTCTCGAAACTGACACGTTGTAATTTTTTACCATTAACACCATATAAACCACCGATAGTATGACAGTCGTTAGGTTTAGTACTGATTAAGTACTTTTAAAAAAGTAGCGAACTCTACTGTCATACGAGTTCCCTGTGCTACTAAATCCTAATTTCTTGGAGCTATTTCCTTAGTGCTTTTATCTAACCAACGACGACGTTTAATATGAAGATAAACCTTCTTGCCTCGAATAAGAAAATCTTGAATGGTAATTTCTTTATGAAAACCGTGAGAGATAATAATGCTAGATGAAAATTCCTCTGGAACATCCTTCTTCTCTTCAAAATATAGATGAAGAACATCATTAGCTGTCTCGTGTTTTACAATATCAAAATGGGTAATTAATAATTCTGGTAACAGAACCTTTAGTTAAGTCAATATATGGATCCAATAGTTGATTTTATTTACAAAGATCATATTCTTATTTCAATTCACACACAACTTTTAGGAATGATCCGCTTTTTTGATACCGGGATAGTACTCAAAGAGTATTTTAGATCTTATGTATTGATCTTGATCAAAAGTAGCTTAAAGATTTCCTTCTAAAATTATTAGGTAGTTAAAAATTGATTGATTTTAAAAAATAAAATAAAAAAAACGACACCATATGTATTATATATTAGGTGTCGTTTAGAAAAAATTCTATTTTGGGGCTACAAAATAAAATTCAGTATTAATTAATTTTCTGCCATTGTATAGCTAGTAAATTTTTGCATCGCTATTCTAGTCAATTCTTTAGCTCTATTTACATAAAAAGTCTTTGTATCGTCAAGTGATTCATTCTTTAGATCATTTTCACTTCGTAAATAATCAGCTTGTGATTCAAATTTAGATTCTTGATTTAGAATTAAACTTAATTCTTGAAGAGCATTTTCTAATTTTTGTAAAGCTAATTCTGCTTTTGATTTTATTAAAGTTTGCTCTTTTAGTTCAGCAGCACGTTTAGCTTCAAATTCTAATTTCTTTTTATTTTGCTCAGCTATTTGTTGTTCTAATTGTTTCTGTTCTAATTCTAATTTAAGACGCTTTTCTTCTAATTCCTTTTGCTTGTTAACTACGTCTTGTGTTGCTTCAACCAACTCATTTTTTTCTTTGACATAAGTCATTTCTTCATTTATGTCAGTACTACTATTATTTGCCTGACAAAAAGTTAACTGCTCTAATAAGTTAGAACCTAGTTCTTTTGCTCTTTTAGCAAAATATCTACTACGTTCATATGTATCTTCATTTAAAGCACTTTCCATATCTACTTTTGCTTTATATGCAGTTTCATTTGCTTTTTTACATCCACATTGTTCTGCTAAATTTTCAACTTTAGAAAAAGCTTCTATAGCCTTATCTGCATATTCTTGAGTATGAAAAACATTATTTGCCCCATGAGCTTTTTTACTGTGTGAATACGCATAGCTTGCAGCAGTTAAGGCATCATCGTATAAATTTTGAGCATTAATCTCGAAAACAAAAAATAAAAGGAATAAAATAATTGCAGTTTTTTTCATTCTTCATTGGGGCTTTTAAAATGATATACAATAATACAATATTTAATTTGTAATATCCAAAAAAATAAGTCATTAATCGATAAAAAACGCTTTTTATCTTAATTTTTACGGGAAAACCTTAACGTTAGACGTAAATGTCCTACTCTATACAACAAGGGATATATTGTGTTAAATTTAGATAGTATATAAACGTTGTTGCATGTAATAATAGTATAATAAATAGGACTTTTTATAAAAAAATATAATCTGACCTAGATATTTTGTAAGTTAGTTATAATATTACGTCAAATCGCTTTATGAAAGAATTAGTTATATCTTCAATAAATAATAATCTTAATAATGCTATAGCATTACTTAATAGTATAGATTCTACTACTTATCAAGATACTTCAGTAGGTCCATATTTTTCTAGTATAGGTTCTCATATACGACATACTCTTGATTTTTTTGATTGTATTATTAATGGTTTAGATTCTAATAATATAGATTTAACAGCTCGTAAAAGGGATGAAATTTTGTCTAAGAATAAAGAGTTTGCAATAACTCATATATATGACCTTCAGGAAACGTTACTTTCTTTTATTGATGTGAATACAGATTATTTAATTCATGTTACAGACCATATGGGGGAGGGTAAGGTAACGGTTAATTATACATTAGAAAGTATTCTTTCTCATGCTAATAGTCATGCAATACATCATTATGCTACTATAGGTTATATTTTAGATTATTTAGGGGTAGAAGTAAAGATCTCTGGGTTTGGTTACAATCCAACTACTCCGATTAATAAAAGAGAAGGAATTTAATATTCTATATATTACAATGGACAAGATGCTTTTTTATAAGAATAACTATTATATACTTAATTTAGAATTGCTAATAGTGTTTTTTTAACTAAAAAAAACATAAATCCTCAAATAAAGGTTGTTTGTCCACATTGTTTGGTTTGTAATCCGCAACAAATCATTTTTCATTTTAGTTTCTTCTAAGTTTGTCTTTATAATTTAAAAATTTAGACATGAAGAAATTTAGAAATAATTCTTATTTAACAATACTACAAACAGTATTCGTTTTTCTTATCTTATTAATTGTTTCATGTGGTAGTGATGATGATGATAAAATTATGCAAAAATTTGCAACGATACCCACTACATCTCTGACAGATTATGATGGTAGGTTAGTTTATACACCTGCTAATGGTTCTGGAGAAATTGTGGTTGAAAATGGATCTGCAAAAATTTCTAAACTAGGCGATTCATATACTATTGTTTTTAGTGATGAAGTACCTTCAATAAAAGGATTGAGGTTTATTACCGCTAATGGGGCATATGCTTCTGTTTCTACTGACGGATCTTCAGTAGGAATTTCAATAAATAATAATAAGTTATCAATAGGAGCTACTATTGCAGGGAATTCTTGGGCTTTTTCTGGGAATAACTAATCTTTTTTAATGAACAAAATAAAATCTTATATTATTAGGAGAATGCTGAAAATCCTGTAAAAGAGTAAGCGAACATTAAATACATTTTATAATGAAAAAAATAAATAAATTAAACAAATTAAAGTTAGATAAAAAAAAGATTTCTATATTAAACAGTGATAAAATGATTACTGTAAAAGGTGGTGCGGGTAGAAGTTGGTTTCCTACTAGTTGCCATACTCGCTAGTAATACATAAACATTTTAAATATTTTCATAATATTTAAAGTTTTTTGATTGATCTGTAAATAAGTCACTGCATGTGTAGGCATGTTAGTGATTTATTTTTTACCAAATATAGCTTCCATTATAGTTTTTAAACCTTTAAAAACCATTAGTATTGCAAATATAGCTCCGGATATTCCTAAAATAAGAATAGGGATGTATAATTGATGTTCTTGATTTTTAAAAGCAGAATGTATAATAACAGGGCTAATAAACATAAAAATAAGTGCAATAGCCATACGTTGTATGCCTTTACCTAATATTTCTTTATTGGTTTTTTTAGGCTCCATAGTTATCGATTGCATTACGTACACTTCCATAGTCGTTTAATAATTTTGTGGCATGTTCACGATCAATCGATAATTCTTCCATAATCATACGTAGTGCTCTATCTATCAATTTAGCATTGCTAAGTTGCATGTCTACCATTTTATTACCTTTTACTTTTCCTAATTGAATCATAGTCGCAGTAGAAATCATATTAAGTACTAATTTTTGGGCAGTTCCTGCTTTCATTCGAGAACTTCCTGTTAAAAACTCAGGGCCTACAGTAATTACAATTGGAAATTGTGCAGTAAGAGCTAGAGGGCTTCCTTCGTTACAAGTAATACAACCAGTAGTAATCTGATGTTCATTACAATATTGCAATGCGCTTATTACATATGGAGTAGTTCCTGAAGCAGCAATACCTATGACTACATCCTTTTTGGAGATATGATGTGTTTCTAGGTCTTTCCAACCTTGATTGGTACTATCTTCTGCATGCTCTACGCTATTTCTAATAGCTAAGTCACCACCAGCAATTAAACCAATTACTAAATTGGGAGAGACTCCAAAGGTAGGAGGACACTCACTAGCATCTACAACACCTAGCCGTCCACTTGTTCCTGCTCCAATATAAAATAATCGACCTCCATCAGCAAGTTTTTTTGTGATTTGAGTAACTAAAATTTCAATCTGTGGTATAGATTGCTCTACAGCATCAGGTACTGTCTTATCTTCTTTATTAATATTACTTAGCAATTCATTAATACTCATTTTTTCTAAATTAGTATATTTTGATGCTTGTTCTGTAGTTTTTATAAATGACATATTTCAAAAATACTCTTTTTTGATTTTAAATAAGAGTAATGATTTATTTTTTAAAAACAAATTGTTACTACTTTATAGTAAAATCATATCGATTAGCTTCAGAGAGATTAAAATACCCTAAAGCATAGTTATCTGGGTTAGTTATGTTAATAATGTTTCCTCGTAATAAGGCAGGAGGGGTTTTAAATGGATTTCCTCCATTTTCTTCACTTTGGTCAATAAGCAAATTAGCGTAGTTATAATACCGTTCATCGATACCTAATATTTTTATAGAGATGTCTCTTCCATCTACCATATTTTTATAAAAATAAGAAAAGCTAAATGTTTTACCTTGATAAAAACGATCTTCACTTGCTAAAAATAGACTGAAATCAAAATTAAAAAGATAAAAATCATTACGGCTACCATCGTCTGTAAAAGAAACAATAATTTCGGTTTCATCACCTTCAAATAAAGTGCTATCACCTTGTTTTACATTATCAATAATAACCGTAGGTATGAGCCGTGCAATAGCATTATAGGTTTCATTATTATGAATGACAGTAAGTTGATATGAAGTTTTAAATTTTGGAATAAATTGTATTGAATCAGGGGTGTAAAATCCTTTTTCTCTCGATTCGATAAAATTAATAATTGAATTGTTACTCATGTCTGTAATAAAAACAGTAGCATTGCTTACAGCCGGAATAATACTATCAAAAAAAGGTGTTGATAGTGTAAGTTTTACTCCTCCTTTTATAGTAACAGGTTTTTCGTTTTGATAATACTCGAAAGAAGCATCAATAACTAATCTAGATTTTCCATTAGGAACTTTTATATCAACTACGTCTTCACAATTGGTTAGTGTTACTAGCAGGGTAAGTATATATATTATATTTTTCATTTTCTAAAACTTAAAATTATAAGTTACCGCAGGTATGATTCCAAAAATGGAAGTTCTTATGGCCTCATTTATATATGTTTCTGAATTTCTTGTAAAACTAATTGAGGCTGCATTTTTTCGATTATATAGATTGTAAATACTGAATACCCATTCTCCTTTCCATTTTCTGTCTTTATTTTTTTTAGGGGTTAATGTAGCAGAGATATCTATTCTATGATATGCTGGTAACCGTTCATTGTTTCTTAAACCATCAAATATGGGTACTGATAATCCTCTGTATTGGAATTGTCCTGTTGGATAATTGGTGGGTTGACCTGTTTGAAAAACAAAATTAGCTCCAAATTTCCACTTTTTACTTAATTCATAATTAGTATTGATAGATATATCATGAGTTTTGTCATAAGGGGTATCATACCATTTATTATTATTGATACCGGGTTCTAAAGGTGTTCTTCCGGGTGTTTTTTGTTCTGATTTAGATATAGTATAAGCTAACCAACCTTTTAATCGCCCTTTATTTTTTCTAAGCATAACTTCTAAACCATAAGCACGAGCTATACCATTTAGAATGTCTTGTTCTATAGCATTATTAGCAATTAAATCAGCACCATTTATATAATCAATACGGTTTTTAATTTCTTTGTAAAAAAGTTCTGATTCTATAGAATATTTATTTTGACTACTATTTTTAAAATAACCTAAGGCATACTGATCAAGTAATTGTGGTTGTATATATTTACCACTTGGAGTCCATACATCTAAGGGAGTAGGGGAGTTAGTATTTGATAGAAGGTGCAGATACTGAGCCATTCTATTATAGCTAGCTTTTATAGACGTATTTTTATTAAATGCATATGATAATGCTATTCTTGGTTCTATATTGGTAAATGTTTTGATAGAACTGTTTCTATTAAAACGCACTGTTTTTATAGGTTTTGCAGCTTCATAAACTTGAAATTTTTCATTAAATAAAAGAGGAGTATTATTTTGGTATATATTTAATTCATCTTGCCCTAATCTTATAAAATTACTTAACCTAAGACCATATTGGATGGTTAGATTAGTATTAATTTTATGTTCTACGTCAATATATATCCCGAGTTCATTAGCGTACTTATTCGTGAGTTTTTCTCGGTTAATTCCAGAATTTACTCGATTAGGTTTTATTTCGCCTGGATTAAATTTATAATAGATAGTATTGATACCGTAATTCAGTTGGAATTGATCACTGAGGTAATGCTTTAAATCATATTTGAAATTAAAATTTCGAATACCAGAATCCCATTTGAAACCGACAAAATCGAGTTCTAATCCATAAAAATAATCCGAATATATTAGGGATAAATTGGAAAATAATTTGTCTGAATATAGATGATTCCATCTTAGATTCAGTACTGTATTGCCATAGGTGTTTTTAAAAATTTTATTTAAGGAAAATATATCACGACCAAAATATCCTGATATATACAAATTATTATTATCATTAATTTTATAATTTAATTTTGTATTTAAATCATAAAAATATGCTATGTTATTATTATTAAACAGTGGTAGAAAAAGATGTGCATAAGAGGTTCTGCCTCCTACTAAAAAGGCTCCACGATCTTTTACAATAGGTCCTTCGGCTAATAATCTACTTGATACAAGTCCTAATCCTCCATTAATTTTAAAATTATTACTGTTTCCTTCTCTTTGGTAAATATCTAATACAGAAGATATGCGACCACCATATTTAGCAGGAATACCTCCTTTATATAATTTAATATCTTTGATAGCATCCGGATTAAATACAGAGAAAAAACCAAATAGGTGAGAAGAGTTAAAAATGGTAGCTTCATCTAATAAAATAAGATTTTGATCTGTGGCTCCTCCTCTAACATTAAAACCAGATGCTCCTTCTCCTGCACTGGTAACTCCTGGTAATAAAATGATTGATTTGATGACATCTGCTTCCCCTAGAACAACGGGTATTTGTTTTATTGTTTTAGATGTGAGCTGATTAATGCTCATCTGTGGATTTTTGATGTTTATTTTATTTGTTTGTTTTGTGATAACTACTTCGTCAAGCATTTCTGAAGATTCTGTAAGTTGGAGAGATAATTTCTTATCTTCATTGAGATCAATTTCTTGAATAACATCTATAAATCCTAAGTAACTTATTTGTAATTTATATTTTCCTGGAGGTAGGGTAATCGAATAAAAACCATATTCATTAGTAACTACCCCTTTTCCTATTTTGGGAAATGAAATGGTAACTCCAATAAGAGTTTCGTTACTAGATTTTTCAGAAATAACACCACTTAATGTGAATTTTTCCTGACTAAGAATAGAGTACGGGAATATTACTATTAATATAAGAATAGATAATAGTTGTTTTTTCAAAGGAAAATTTTTACCAATTACAGCTAATAATACGTAGCATAGTAAAGAAACGAATATGTTATGAATTTTACAATTAATTAGTATTAATTCTGTATTTATTAAAACTAGTAGATTATATTATGTGATTACTATTTAGATATATTTATCCGAGAATATTATGCTTGTTGATGAATAAAAAAAAGGTAATTATGTTCTCTAACATAATTACCTTTTTTTTATTGAAATAGATTCTTATTTAATTGACTTTTTCATTGGTTATTAGAGCCCATATTTTATCTAATGATTCTTCTATTTCAGCATTAAAGTCGGTACTAATATTTGTTACAAAATAATATCCTCTATTTTTGATAGGGTCAAAAAGGCATATTGTTGATGTTCCTGGATCTCCTCCATCATGTGTTATTGTCTTATTATCAGTGATTTCCCAAAATATACCTCCTTCTGTTTCTGCTATTTCAGTATGATTAGCCTGATGTGTGTATATAGTTTTGTAGGACTCTGCAGATAGTAATTTTCCTTTGCCATGATATCCTTTTATCATCTCTATTAGGTATTTACTAAAATCAGAAGTGCTAGTTATTACTCCTCCATCAGCTTTTGTTATTAAAGAATATCTAGGTATCTCTAAATCTTTTTTAAGATAAAGCGTAGATAGATTTTTGGTGTTTATACTACTGAAATTCCAACCTGTAGCATCCATTTGTAGTGGAGTAAAGATGTGTTTTTTAGTATACTCTTCATAAGAGGTATTTGTTACATTTTCTACAATAAATGCGGCTAATGCTGCAGCAATGTTACTGTATTCATATTTCTCTCCTGGAGCATTTTCTATAAAATTTTCTTTTGAGTACCATTCACCTGAGGTGGATAATACTTTTTCTAAAAATATGGATTCATCCATTTTAATGTTATTTTTAAAAAAGAGCATCAATGGTTGAATTTCTTCTGGATAACGAGACACGTCTACTTCAGAAGGGTTTTCAAAAATATAACTTTTATTATATACATCTCCATCATTGATTCCTGATGTATGTGTAGCTAAATGTCTAATTGTAATTGGTTTTGTAGGATGATATGGATGTATAATATCAAAAGGAAGATAGGTGTTAATATTAGCATCTAAATTAAGTTTTCCTTGTTCTACGGCTTTCATTATGGCTAATGAAATAAAAGTTTTGGATATTGATGCGATATTTTGGACTGTATGATTAGAGTATTTCTTATTTTTTTTGATGTTTGCAAATCCAAAAGATTTTTTATACAGCACTTTATTATTATCAACCACTGCTACAGAAAACCCTGCTAGTTTTGAATTGTCATATGCTTTTTGGAGTTTATCATCTAGATGTTTATTGATATTGATGGAATCATCATCCTTATTACAAGAGATTATTAAAAAAAGTAATGATATAAAGATTATTTTTTTCATTTTAGATTATTTAAAATTAGTATTATAAAAGTTCATTATATCATACAGTAGTAGGATACTATTTTTAGGTACAGTAATCAGATGACTATATTTATGGCATATGAATTTGTATAAAAAAATAGGATGATATATGATATTCTTAGTTTTAAATGATGTCAGATCATTTAAAATTTTGGCATTAATTAATGTTACTTATAAAGACAGTTTGGCTAGATAATGGTTGCTTTTTTTTAAAGATTTAAGACATTTTTTTTATAGAATATTAAATACACAAAGCCGATGTTCTGATATCAGAACATCGGCTTTGTGTATTTAATAAGAGTCTTGTAAAAGACTTATAATTACTTTTGTTTTAGAGTATAACTTGTTTTGATTACTTGAGTAAGTCTAAAATAACCAAAAGCATAATTTTCTGGTTTTGATTGATTGGTACAGTTTCCGCGTAATGGAGCAGGAGTAGTAGAGAATGGTCCACCATCACTTTCTGACTGATCTATCATTAATCGAATATATTTATAATATCTTTTTGATATTCCATGTAGCTTAATGTCTACAATACTTCCAGGTTTTAATTCTTGGATGGTACTGTCATCATCTTCTTCTTTACTGAAGACAACTTTCATTTCATTTCCATCAGAAAATTCATCGGATTCATAGAATAACTCAGGGAATAGATCTCCTCTTTCTTTAAATTTTACGAAATAAAAGTTTTCTATATCTTTTGGATCATCAAACATAAGATTTACTTCTAGTACTTCATCTTCTATGGATTGAGTGATGTTTTTAACGTCTGTAACAGGAGTCATTGTTTCTTTAGCAATATATACTTCGTTATTATAGATAATTTCTAAGGTATATGATTGATTCAATACAGGAACAAAGTCTGAAGTGATATAATTTCCATTTTTTTGATCTATAAAGATAAATTCTGTGCCATCATTATCATTGATTATTTTAACAGAGGCTCCTTGTACTTTATTGTTTTTTTCTTTATCAAAATAAGGGGTAGAAGTGGTTAGCTTTATAGATTGTTCATTTCCAGAGGTACCTTTTTGCCAATCTATAGAAGCTTCTACTACTAGTCTTGGACTTGCTACAGGTACATCTACATTAATTACATCAGAACATGATGTAAAGGTTATAACTATAATTAATATGATGCTTTTTATATATGTTTTCATTTTATTAAAATTTAAAGTTATAAGATATTGATGGTACAATACCAAAGATGGCAGTTCTTGTAGCTTCATTTGCCCCCGTTTCTAAATTTTGTCCAAAAGATATGGAAGCTGCATTTTTTTGATTGTACAGGTTATAAATGCCAAAAATCCATTCGCCTTTCCATCTTCTATTTGGTTTATTATTAGGAGTATATGTTGCAGAAATATCTAATCTGTGATATGAAGGTAATCTGTTAGAGTTTCTGTCAGAATAGCTAGCAATTGATAATTCTTCATATTGATATTGTCCATTAGGATAGGTAACTGGCCTACCAGTTTGGAATATAAGATTACTACTAAATGTCCATTTATCATTTAGTTTATAGATTCCTGTAATGGATAAATCATGAGTTCTATCATGTGCTGTGCTATACCATTTTCCATCATTGATTCCTGGTCCTGCTACATTATCTCCAAGAGTTCTTTGTTCTGATTTAGAAATAGTATAGGCTAACCAACCCGTGAAATTTCCTTTGTTTTTTCGGAATAAAAATTCTAATCCATAAGCTCTTGACTTACCATTTAATATTTGTGTTTCGATAGTATTTTGTCCTATTAAGTCAGAACCATCTATGTAATCTATTCTATTATCTATGTTTTTATAATATCCTTCAATTTCTAAAGAATAGGTACTGTTTTTGAAGTTTCTGAAGTATCCTAAAGCATATTGATTAGACAATTGTGGCTTAATAAATTTTCCACTAGGTGTCCATACATCTAATGGTGTTACAGATATTGTATTTGATAATAGGTGTATGTATTGAGCTGTTCTGGAATATCCTGCTTTTAGAGATGAAGTTTCTGTTAGTTGATAAGATAATCCTACACGAGGTTCTAAATTACCATAACTTTTGATGGTTTCACTTTTTTTGTATTTAGTATCTCCGACTACTTCGCCTTCTTCATAAATACCTAAAGCACTATTGTATACTACAGGTTGGTTGTCTTTGTAATTAGATAATGTTTGTCCTCCTAATCGACTAAAGGCACTATAGCGTAATCCATATTGTGCGGTAAGTTTTTCTGTAATTTTATGTTCAGCATTTAGATATACTCCTGTTTCTATAGCTTTTTTTTCATCTAATTTTCTATAGTTTATAGGAGATGTAAGAGAAGTAGGGGTTATTTCCCCAGGGAAAAAATCATAAAAAATTCCGTTTCCTCCAAACTCTAATTTTAAGTCGTTACTTAAGTAATACTTTAGGTCGTATTTTAAATTGTAATTATTGATATAAGAAGTCCAATCAAATTCTGCGGATTTTATAGTTAGTTCATAATCATATTTGCTATATATAACGGATAAGTTAGAAAATAATCGATCATTAAAGATATGATTCCAACGTAAATTACCAGATAAATTACCGTAACTACTTTTGAAGCTTGTCGAAAAATTAAAAACATCTCTTCCAAAGTATCCAGAAAGATATAATTTATTTTTTTCACTAAGTTTATAATTCGTTTTTAGATTGAGGTCATAGAATTTTACTTTATTGCCTTTGATATCTTTAAAAGCGTCTGTAAATAAATGTGCATAAGAACCTCTACCAGCTACTAAAAAAGATCCATTTTTATTAAAAAGAGGTCCTTCTACAGCTAATCTACTAGAGATTAATCCAATTCCTCCTGTGAGTCCTATTCTTTTATTATTTCCATCTTTTTGACGAACATCTAAGACTGATGATACTCTACCTCCAAATCGAGCAGGAATACCTCCTTTGTATAGTTTAATGTCTTTTATAGCATCTGCATTGAATATAGAGAAAAAACCTAATAAATGTGATGTATTATAGATAATTGCTTCGTCTAATAATACAAGATTTTGATCGACTGCTCCTCCTCTAACATTAAAACCACTACTACCTTCTCCAGTATTGGTTACACCAGGTAATGTTTGTATTGATTTTATAATGTCTACTTCTCCTAGTACTACAGGCATTTTTTTTATGGTTTCTGCTTTTAATTTAGCAGTACTCATTTCAGGTTTTTTTATATTTACTCGTTCTGTTTCTCCTGAAGTAATGATTACTTCATCTAATTGCTCAGATGATTCAATGAGTTCAAAGTTTAATTTTTGATCGTTATCTAAAATTACTTCTTGGGTACTATCAACATAACCCATATAAGAAATCACTATTTTATAAGTTCCTTTTGGAGCAGTAATAGAATAAAACCCATATTCATTTGTTATTCCACCAACAGTAGTACCACTGAGAAAAACGGAGGCTCCAAATATGGTTTCTCCATTACTGACATCATGTATAGTTCCACTTATCGTATACTTATCTTGAGCTGATAAGAGTGATGTGAAAAAGATAAAAGCTAAAATCGTTTTTTTCATTTGTTTATTGATTGTTAGTAAATTTATACTCTAAATTTTAGGCATTAAACAGTGTTCCCAACATATTGTATATGCTAGTTTTTTTAATTAAATATGTTGTTGCAATAATTATATTATACTACTATGTAAAAGAAGTATAGTAGTTAATTCTATAGGGTTTAAGAATATAGATATAGAGGTTGGTCTCTTACTAAATAGCAAATTTGAAAACTTTAGGGTATAATTCCTTTTTTTAGATATTTCACAGGATTATTTTTAGAAAATTTCTTTAATAGTTTTCATCGATTCCATGTTGAAGTTTCATATTCTTGTTTAATTCAATTAATGATTTCCATTGAAAATTAATTGGAAACCATTCTTCGTTAGATTCTGAACTATTATTAATCATTTCTGGGGTTGAATTATTTTTAACATAAACTTTGTCGTTTTCTGAAAATACGTACACGACATTCAGCTTCTTTTTTTGTGTTGTTTTTGATTTATTCATGATTTTGTATCTTTTTTTTATATCGATTTCTTCCGAGATTGAACACGCCTAGTTTTACACCAAAACCTGCTGAAAATCCGTTTATTCTTGTTCTTGTTCCAGAATATAATTCTACTTCATTGGAGAATCTATATTTTATTCCTGTTTCTAATTGAATATATCTAGAAATATTATATAAAATATTTATTCCAGGTTCTACAACAAATACGGCATCCCAATCTTCGTTTTCACTTCGTTCTAGTTCTTCATCACTCCAATTGGTATTAATATATCCTGTAACTCCTCCACCTATTAATACAGGAAATGAAAGATTGATTTTTGCTTTACTAAAAAATATAGGTTCTAAGTGTATACCAGAATATATCGCTGTTAAATCAGCATCATATGAGGAGAAAATCCCTGATAAATTTTGATTAGAAAAAAGCCCTTTTGTTACAAACCCAACTTCAAATTTTTGATTAGCTACATATGCAATTTTAAGCCCTCCTATATATGTGGATTTACCTTTTATTTCTCCATAAGCACTGTGTAAGCCTAGATAGAATCCATGCACAATATTTTTACGATCATTAAATTCTATATATTCATTAGAGTCTTGCGCATTAATGTGCGAGAAAAGGGGGATTATTAAGAATAAAAATACAATTTTTAAATGTTGCATTATACTTGATTTGTTATATTCATTGACAGATGAAATTGGTAATGGTTGCATGTGTTTATTATTATTTTATAACTGTAGAATGATTTTTTTATTGAATTAAGGGGTAATCATTCTTTTAAGATAATAATTCCTTTTATTCCATTAATCCGAAACTTTCCTAAAGGAGTATTTTTTCCATAAATAGCATTAATCTCTCTGATTTTTTTTCTTTTATCGATTACATCAGTTTTTATGTTTGTAAAAGATTTTGGTATTCTCAATAAACCTTGTTCTAAAGAAGCACTAAAATCAATAGCTATGTTCTTGATGTTTATATTTAATTCAGAAGATTCTTGATTGATGGTTATATTAGGGTTCTTTTTTTGAATTTTAGAAACCCAAACATCAGCAACTTCTAGGGTAAGATTCATATCATCATATAATGTATCAATATTTATATTACTAAACATTAATTCTCCGTAGATCTTTCCTATTTTATATATAGTTATTTGATCTTTACTAGAGTGCATTTCTAACAATTCGGTATTTTCTATTTTTATGACTGATCCGCTGCTGTTTATTTTAAGGTCTTTAGATTCTGTAATATTAATTTCTCCATTTTTAGCCTGTATGTTTCCATAAGTGATTGCTTTTGTTTTTAATTTTCCAAATTTAATTTCTATACTAGCATTATTGACATCTTTGTTGAGCCACATATCACCATGTTTAATATTAGCTTTTAGTTTTCCATTCCAACCACTTATGATAATATCACCAAATTTATTTATGATATTGATCTCTGCATTAGAGGGGAGATGAATTGTATAGTCAATTTGAATATTTCCTTTGTCAAAATCAAATAGATTTGTTTTATTTAAAAGCCTAGATATTATATTATCATTCCTTTCTCCAATTACAGAATTAATATTTATAAAATCTTGTGTGTTATTAATTTCGGGATTAATACGTGTAAGTAGTTCTTCTGCATCTTCCTTTTTCTTTTTACTCACCAATATTGAGATTTCAATTTCTATTGTTTTTTTATCCCATCCATTAATAATTACGTTTCCATACTTGTTTTCTATATGTAATTCTCCCGCATTAGTCATGGGATAAGCTTTTTCTATCTTCTTTGATACTTTTTCTTGCGCTCTTATATTATTTGTAAATACTAGTAATATAGGAATCAATAAAAGGTATTTATAAAATATAACTTTCATTATCATTTAATTTTTTAGAATCATTGATCTGTTTTAATAGATTTTCGATCAGTTCGATTCTTTTTTTGTAATTATTAACAATGGCTTCTAAGATATATTCATTGTTAAGGTTCTTATTCATTTCTAGTTTTAAAACTTCATATTCTTCATCTAATTCGTCCATAAAAGACAAGAATTTTTCTTTATCTTCGATATGAAGTTTTGGATTATTTTTTACAAGTTTTACTTGAAAAGAGACTAAATCTTTGTAATAGGTATCTATATCTCGTAATTCTTGATGTACAATATTATTTTGATTATTATGGTGAAATACTGAAGTAGTAAAAAGATTTATTACGGTAAAAGCTCCTATTAAAATAAGTATGCTAGCAGCTATTTTTAGTAAAGGAGATTTTCTCCATAACCAAATTGTTTTTGTAGGAGAATCCAAGTTAGACTCAATATTCTGCCATATTTTTGATTTATCCGCAGTATATTCATCGAATAAATCCTTATTTCCTTTTATAAGTTTTTCAAAATCGTCCATTCTATAATGTATTTACAATTTCAACTAATTTTTTCTTAGCTCTATGATATTGCGATTTAGAAGTAGAAATCGTAATTCCTAATATTTCTGCAATTTCTATATGATCATATCCTTCAATAAGGTAGAGAGTGATAATCTGTCGATATCCATTAGGTAAAGTTTTAATACCTTTTTTTATTTTATTAATGTTGATTGATGCAACAATAGGTTCGTTAGACTCGATCTCATTACTAATATGATAATTATGTTGATCAAGAGATGTAACAGGTATTCTTTTTAATTTTAAATGATTTATACTTTTATTAATAACTATTCTTTTTAACCAAGAACCAAAAGTGCTTTCATATCTAAAAAAGTTTAAATTCTTAAAAGCGTCTACAAAACTATCTTGGACAACATCTTCAGCATCTTCCTTTATACCTAACATACGCATACTAATATTGTACATGGCATCTACATAGAGCTCATATAATTTATATTGCGAATTCCTATCACCTGCCTTGCTTTTTTCTACAAGGTCTTTATGTGTATAAAGGATATTGGTTTCCAATTAGTTTTACTTGATTGTAAATTTCCTTAAAAGTACTTTTATTTCCTGTCTATTGCTATAGACAATTCAAAAATACAAGGGTTGCATATGATAAAAATTATTTTTCATTTAAAATTATGGTAAAGAAACTGAGTTGTTTTTGTTAAAGATTAATATATAATTAATGTATTTTCTTAGTTTTTTATTTTCTTATTAAAACAATAAGAAAGTATAGGGTAATGATGTGCTAATTTTATTGATAAAAGAGATAAAAACCGAACCTACTTAGTTTAGGTCGGTATGAGGATTTGAAAAGTTTTATTAGATATTAATTTTACTCTTTTGTAAGTTAAGAGTTTTGTAGGTTCTATTTTGAAAATAGAGTAGGACTAAAAACTATAAAAACAAAGAAGGCTGTCTAAAAAGACAGCCTTGTACTAAATATTGTCAAAAATCGGTTATGATTCGATAATTGTATTTAATGTTTTACTAGGTCGCATTCCATTAGAAACTTTATCAACATTTGGCCAGTAATAACCTCCCATGTCAACAGTATTTCCTTGGGCTTCATTTAATTCAGTAATGATTTTAGTTTCGTTTTCAGTAAGTTGTTTCGCAACAGTTTTAAATTCACTTTGCAGTTCTTTGTCTAGTGTTTGTTCTGCTAAAGCTTCTGCCCAATAGAGTGCTAAATAAAAGTGGCTACCTCTGTTATCCAATTCATTTACTTTACGAGAAGGTGATTTTTTGTTTTCTAAAAATTTGATAGTTGCTTGGTCAAGAGCTTCTGCTAGGCGTATAGCTTTTGTATTATTAGTTGTTTCTCCAAGATGTTCTAGAGAAACAGCAAGAGCAAGAAATTCTCCTAAAGAATCCCATCGTAAGTGTCCTTCTTTATTGAATTGTTGAACATGTTTTGGAGCGGAACCTCCTGCACCAGTTTCAAATAAACCTCCACCATTCATTAGTGGAACAATGGATAGCATTTTTGCACTTGTACCTAATTCTAATATAGGGAATAGGTCTGTGTTATAATCGCGGAGTACATTTCCTGTAACAGAAATAGTGTCTTTTCCGTCTTTAATTCTTTCTAAAGAAAAACGAGTTGCCTCTATTGGCGACATAATTCTAATATCTAAGCCTGTAGTATCGTGCTCTGGTAAATAAGTATTTACCTTTTTGATTAATTCGGCATCATGTGCTCTGTTTTTATCTAGCCAGAAAATAGTGGGAGTGTTTGTTGCTTTAGCTCTGTTTACAGCAAGTTTTATCCAATCTTTAATTGGCGCATCTTTGGTTTGACACATTCTCCAGATATCACCTTGTTCTACAGGATGTTCTATTAGAGTATTTCCAGATTCATCGATAACTCTAACAATCCCATTTCCTTGTATTTCGAATGTTTTATCATGTGACCCATATTCTTCAGCTTTTTTAGCCATAAGACCTACATTAGGAACCGTTCCCATAGTTGTAGGGTCAAAAGCACCATGTTGTTTACAGAAATCTATAGTCTCTTGGTATATACCTGCATAACTACTATCTGGTATAACAGCTTTAGTGTCTTGTGTGTTTCCTTGTGCATCCCACATTTGTCCAGAATTACGTATCATTGCGGGCATAGATGCATCTATAATTACATCACTAGGAACATGCAAGTTAGTGATCCCTTCATCGGAGTTAACCATAGCTAATTTTGGACCTTTTTCATAGCATGCTTGTATGTCAGTTTCTATCTCAACTCTTTTAGTGTCAGGTAGTTTTTTAATTTTGTTAATAAGGTCACCAAAACCGTTATTAACTTCTACGCCGATTTCTTCAAAAGTAGTTGCGTGTTTTTTGAATACATCTGCAAAAAATACTTCTACAGCATGCCCAAATATAATTGGATCAGAAACCTTCATCATGGTAGCTTTCATGTGTAAAGAAAACAGTACGTTTTTTTCTTTAGCATCAGCTATTTGTTCTTCAAGAAAAGTAATGAGTGCTTTTTTACTCATTATGGTTGTATCGATTACTTCTCCTTCGAGTAATGCTATTTTTTCTTTTAAAATAGTTGCATCTCCATTCTGATCTACAAATTCAATTTTTACATCTCCAGCCTTATCAATAGTAATTGATTTTTCATTTGAGCAAAAATCCCCACTAGACATAGTGGCAACATGTGTTTTTGAATCAGCGCTCCAAGCTCCCATAGAATGTGGGTTTTTTCTGGCATACTGTTTTACAGGTTTAGGAGCTCTACGGTCAGAATTTCCTTCCCTTAATACAGGGTTTACTGCACTACCTTTTATTTTATCGTATCGTTTTTTGATCTCTTTTTCTATCTCACTATTAGGTTCTTCAGGATAGTTCGGTATATCAAATCCTTGAAGTTGTAACTCTGCAATAGCAGCTTTTAATTGAGGTACAGAAGCACTTATATTAGGAAGTTTAATGATGTTTGCTTCAGGTTTTTGAGCGAGTAGACCTAATTCTTCTAGAGCATTTGTTTGCTTTTGCTTATCAGATAGTTTTTCAGGGAAGTTAGACAAAATTCTAGCAGCAAGTGATATATCTTTTGTTTCAATATTGATATTTGCTGTTTTGGTGAATTTTCTAACAATCGGTAAAAAAGAGTATGTAGCTAAAGCTGGTGCTTCATCAGTTTTTGTGTACACAATTTTTGAGTTATCAACTCCCATATTTTTGTTTTTTTATTTAGAGAGTCTGAAGCTTTTAAGCTTTACTGGTAGTAGATTCTCTAATTGTATTAGACTATAGTATAGATGGAAACTAATTCGCTATTTACTTGTGTAAAGTAAATATTATTACTTCTCTTTTTTTATAATAATTCTTATAAGATTAGTAATATTATATAGGTGTAAATTTCCGAGGACGAATATACAAATCTAGGAGTCTAAATGCAACCTGTGTGTGACTAGTTTTGAGTTTAGTGGTATTGAATTGTAGTTTTTTGAAAATTAGTTGAATGAAATATAAAATATGGAAAAATAGTTCTCTTTTTTTAATATATTCTTAAAAAATAAAAGCCATATCAAGAATATAAATATTTTGATATGGCTTCATTAGAAATAATTTTAATGTTAGCTGTTTTACCCGCTATTAAATAAAAACTTTCGTTATTTATAACATAAACCTTATTTCCAACTTTGAGTAGCTTTAAGTTCATCAAAATAATTGGTGAATTTTTTCTACTCTTTTGATTAATACTAGTACTTTACACTTAAATTACTTTTGTAATTTTTTACTAGAATTAATCTCTAAGACTATTTATAATTAAAAAGGTGTCAAAACTTAATTTTTTCTTTTGAATTTCATTTTGAAATGATTTTAAAATTAGAATTTTTAAATTGATTTCAAGGATGTACTCAAAAAAATAACTTTTGTTTTATATTTTTCTTAATTCTAAATAAGGCTTATTATTCAAAGAACTTTTGTTTAGATCATATAACTTAGAATTCTTGTGTCATCTTTCATTATATGTAATCCTATCATAAATTTAAGAAAAAATAAATCATTAAGTAGTGATTCGTATAAAATTAGTTATCAAATGGTTATGAACCAAAGTTGTTAACTTTTGTTCATAAAAAAGAGGTTGTCTTATTAAGACAACCTCTTTTTAGTTTTTTAAAGAAAAAAAATTAGTTTCTTTTTTCTTTAATACGTGCTTTTTTACCAGTAAGTTCTCTAAAGTAGAATATACGTGCTCTACGAACTTTACCTCTTTTATTTACTTCAATTTTTTGAAGTGCAGGTAAGTTTATTGGGAAAATACGCTCTACACCAATAGTTCCTGACATTTTTCTTATTGTAAATGTTTCAGTAGCTCCTGAGCCTCTTCTTTGGATTACGACTCCTCTAAAGAACTGCGTACGAGTTTTGTTTCCTTCCTTAATTTCGTAATAAACAGTAATAGTATCACCTGCAGAGAATTCAGGCATATCTTTTTTTACAACAAATTCGTTTTGTACGAATTTTACTAAATCTTCCATTTTTGATATGGTTTCATGGGTTTTATTAAAGCAACATTCACGATTTTCGCCAGAGGTTGATCTAATCAGGGTGCAAAAATACTTATTATTTATTGATCTGCAAGTATTTATTTGACTAAAAAAAGTAAATATTTTTTTAATTGAATAGTTTAAAAATTTAAGAACAGATGCAAAAATTAATTATAATAAGAATATATTTGTGTTTTCTTTCAAAAAGCGAAGCGCTTTAGAAATTTGTACCTCTACTGTTTTTATCGAAATACCAAGTTCTACAGCAATATCTTTATACTTCTTTTTTTCAAATTTACTTTTTATAAATATTTCTTTACAACGAGGGGGAAGTTTTTTTATTAAAGCATTGACTTTTTTTAGATTAGTGTCATATTCATTTTCTTGATCAAAGTAAGTGTCAAATATGGTTTCCCATTGTATTTGGTCTAAAGAATGTAACTTAACTTTTTCTTTTTTTATGTGCTGCAAGAATCGATTATGACAAGATTTGAAGAGGTAGTTTTTTAATGAGGAGGTGATTAAGATTGTATCTCTTTTTTCCCATATGTAAATAAACGTTTCCTGAACAATATCTTCAGAAAGAGAGTAATCATTACTTAATTTAAAAATATAATTGCATAGCCAATTGTAGTATTTAGAGAATAAATACTTATAAGCAATTGGATCTCCTTTTTTTAATTTTTTAAGTAATTTTTCTTCAGACATTTACTAATAAATAGTTATCAAATCTAATAAAAATTTAAAACTGAGTAAGGGTTTTTTGTAAAAATGTTATCCTATAGTTAAAATATTGCTATATGTGCAAAATGGATTCCATAATAGATAACTACATAAAAGATGAAATTTCTACAGAAGAAAAAAGAGATTTAATAAATTGGGTTGAAGAAAGTGAAGATAACTTAAATTATTTTAAAAAATATTTAGTCGAAAACAATGCCTATGATTTAAGAGATTTTAATTCAGAATCAGGCTATCAAAGGTTTGTAGAAACAATACTAGTAAAAAGAAAGAGCAAGCATAAATTTGTAATGTTTTATAAATATGCAGCAGTTTTTATAGGGCTTGTAGCAGTTGGATATTTGACTAAAATTAATTTTTTAGATACTGTTAATACTTTTCCTATTATTACTGATGTAAGTAATGATGCATTAAAAAATGAAGGGATCAGAATAAAACTTGCAGATGGTAGTATAAAAGCTATTACTATGAATAAGGATGAGATAGTGATTAATAGTAAAGGGGATACTATTGCTACTAAAAATAAAGATATTATTGATTTTACTTCTAATGCTGTTTCAGATACTACTGGATTAGCTTATACCGAAATATCTATCCCAAATGGAAAAACTTTTAAAATAAAATTAGCAGATGGAACTATGGTGTGGCTAAATGCTGGCTCAAAACTGCGTTTTCCACAAAATTTTGTAACTACTTCAGACAAAAGGCTCGTGTATTTGGAAGGTGAAGCCTTTTTTGATGTGGTAAAGGATATAAATAAACCATTTATTGTAAATACAAATAAGGTTAATATTCAGGTTTTAGGAACTCAATTTAATGTATCTAATTATGATACTGATAGTACAATAGAAACAACACTTGTTAAAGGGGCTGTAAAAGTTTATGAAGTTGATACTCCAGAACATCAAATTCAACTAAGCCCAAGTTACCAAGCTTCATTTGATAAAGAAAACAAATCTTTGATAAAAGAAAGAGTAGATACATCAATATATACAAGCTGGATGAAAAATAGATTAATGGTAAATGGTTTAACTTTTTCTAAAATCTTAAAAAAATTAGAACGTAGTCATAATGTCACTTTTATAAACAAAGCAAGAAACCTAGACGAAGAAATGTTTAAAGGAGAGTTTCGGAATGATCAAAACATAGAAACTATTTTAAAAACAATATCCTTAAGTACCTCTTTTACATATGAGATAAATCAAAATATTATTACAATATCAAAATAAAGAAAGGAAAGTGCTGTAACACTTTCCTTTCGGATGACCATTAAAAATTAAGTTTTAACAATCAAATTGCATTTCAAAATTATGAAAAAAAGTAATCACTATCGTGGTTTTCTATATGAAAACTATGATAAAAAAAGAACGAACCTTAAAATGAAATTATCTTTGGTTTTCATTTTTCTATTAATTCTACAGCTACCAGCAAATAGTGTTAGTTCACAGAGTAAACTTAAGTTTACTTATAAAAAGGTTCCGTTGAAAAAAGTTTTAGATGAGATCAAATCTCAATCAGATTATGATTTTTTTTACAACATTAAAGAAGTTAATGACGCAAAAAAAATATCATTTACGGCAAATAATGAAACTGTTATCGTTGTTTTAAAAAGGTTAACTTCTCAAGAAGGTTTGAAATATGAGATAAATGATAATCAAATTATATTGACTAAAGAAACATATTCTAATAAAGCACCTAAGCCCGAAATACAAAAAAGAGAGGTAAAAGGTACTGTAAAAGATAATAAGGGAGCACCATTACCTGGAGCAAATATCTTAATAAAAGATACAGATATAGGTACGCTCACAGATTTTGATGGAAATTTTTCTATAGAAGTACCAGAGGGTAGTAATATTTTGGTTGTTTCTTATTTAGGTTTTGCTACTGCAGAAATTGATATTACTGATAAGAGTATTGTATCGATCTCTCTAAAGAGTGAGGCAGATCAATTAGAAGATGTAGTTTTAATAGGTTCCAGATCTAATGTAGCAAGAACTAATGTTGAGAGAGCTGTTCCTGTAGATGTGTTAAAAACAGAAGATTTGGTATCTACAGGGCAAACAGAATTAGCTCAACAGATTCATTTTCAAGCTCCATCATTTAATTCGACCAAATATGGTATTGTTAATGTAACATCTTATGTAGATCCAGCTACACTTAGAGGATTAGGGACCGATCAAACGCTTGTACTTATAAACGGAAAAAGAAGGCATCAATCTGCAGCATTAAATGTAAATAGAGTAGTGGGTAGAGGTTCTGTAGGTACAGATCTTAATGCAATCCCATCAGCGGCAATAGAGCGTATTGAAATATTAAGAAATGGTGCTGCAGCTCAATATGGCTCGGATGCAATTGCAGGAATTGTGAATTTAGTGCTTAAAAAGAGTACAGAAAAGAACTCTTTGGTAGCCAAGAGTGGAATGTCATCAAGAGGAGATGGTACGGTTTATGACGTTTCGGTAAATTTGGGAAATAGAATAGCTAATAAAGAAGATAGTTATTTAAATACTACATTTTGGTTTCATCATAATGATGAAACAGATAGAAAAGATAGATATACAGGATTTGTTTTTGATAGAGATGATGCTGCAAATGATGAAATATTAATTGGGCAAAGAGGTTTTGATAGAGATAGAGATGTAAAAACACAATTTGGTCAATCTCGAAATACTATGGGAGCTATGTTTTTTAATGGAGCTTATCCTATTAGTGAAAATTGGGAAATTTATGGATATGGAGGGTTATCTCATAAAAAACTATTGTCATTCGGTTTTTTTAGACAACCAGGTCGTGTAGAAAGAGCTGTTCCCGAAATCTATCCTTTTGGCTATTCGCCTTTATATCCTGCGACTTCTACAGATGCACAAGCATCACTTGGAATTCAGAATGATCTTAGAGATGGATGGAATTTTGATTTAAGTGTTACCTACGGAAAAAATTGGTTAGCTACCTATGTAGAAAATGGAGCAAATGCCAGTTATGGTATTTTTACCCCAACAGAATTTTATTTAGGGAATAATAATTTTGGACATACATCTATTAATTCGAGTATTTCTAAGACTTACCAAGATTTGAATGCATTAAAATCTTTGACACTTTCTTTTGGAGCAGAATACAGAAATGAAGAGTATCAAATTACTACAGGGGATAGAGTTTCATATTCTCAAGGTCCTTTTGCTGATGTAGGAGAGTTTTCTTCAAGTGGTAAAATAGGATTTTCTCCTAGAGAAGCTGTAGACAAAAATCGTTCTAGTTTTGGATTTTTTACTGATATAGAGTCAGATATTTCTGAAGTTTTGTTAGTAGGTGCTGCTGCAAGATTTGAGAATTATGAGGGTTTTGGGTCTAATATTTCAGGAAAAGTTAATGCGCGAATAAAATTTACAAAAAATCTATCATTAAGAGCCTCTGTGAATAGAGGGTTTAGAGCTCCTTCGTTACATCAGTTAAATTTTAGTGCTAATGACCCTCAATTTGGTATTAACGCAAGTGGGGAAGATGACTCTATTAATATTTTACATATTCGTAATGATGATCCTGTAGTAGCACAACTTGGTTATGGCGATTTAGATGCAGAAACCTCATTAGATTTTAATGTTGGATTAACAGCAAAACTTGGTCAAAAACTTTTATTTACACTCGATGCATATCAAGTTCAGGTAAAAGATCGTATTATTATTTCTGAATCATTAGATGTTAATGATGTTGGACTACCTCAATTATTTACAGAAGAAAATATAGCAGAGATACAGTTTTTTACTAATGCAGTTGATACCAAGACAACAGGAATAGATTTTGTTGGAACCTATACAGAGAAATTTGGCGCTAATGATGATAAGATATTTAATACAACACTTTCTGCAACATTTAATAAAACAGAGTTTGATAGTGCAATTAGAACTTCTGCAGAGTTACAGCAATTAGGAGTAACAGAAGTAGTTGGAGATAGAATGCAAGGTCTGGTAGAAGTAGCTCAACCAAAAAGTAAAATTATCTTGTCTCTTGATTATAAGTCCAAAATATTTTTTACAAACCTTAGATTTACAAGGTTTGGAGAGGTTTCTGATGTAGATTCAAGAGATGATAATGGTAATTTTCAGGTTAAAGACCCTAAAATTGTTACCGACTTTTCTCTAGGGTTTAATTTTTCTGAAAGAATTAGCTGGAACGCTTCGGTAAATAATATTTTTGACGCCTTCCCTGATAGGAACGAATTCGGAGGTACATTTAATGGCCTTTCTCCTTATGGTAGATCTACAAGCCAATTTGGAGTTATGGGTACTTTTTTTAGTACAGGTTTTAATCTGAATTTTTAATACAAATTAATTTAAAAAACATAGTATTCTGGCTCATGTAACCCCAAAAGGTTCATGAGTTAGAATACTTATAAATACTAGCTTATGAGCAGAAAAAAAATAGGGTTATTTTCTGGGATAATTGTTTTCATTATTTTTTTGATACTTCCCATACCAAAAGAATTAAGTAGAGAAGCTATGATAGCTGCTGGTACTGCATTATTAATGGCAATATGGTGGCTTACAGAAGCTATTCCTGTTTTTGCAACTTCGTTTGTGCCGTTGGTATTATTTCCATTGTTTGGAGTCCTGAAATCGAAAGAAGTAGCTTTAAGTTATGGGCATAATTATGTTTTAATGCTTCTAGCGGGAATAATTATTGCTAAAGCTATCGAATCGCAAAATTTACATAAACGAATCGCTCTTTTAACCATTAGTTTAATAGGTGTAAATAAAAAGAAAATAATATTGAGTTTTATGATTTCTACTGCCTTTTTATCTATGTGGATAGCCAATGTGGCAGTGGCGCTTATGATGCTTCCTATCGGTTTGTCTGTAATTAAAAAAGAAGAAACAGATGATTCTGATTCTAATTTTGGTTTGGCATTAATGGTATCTATTGCTTATGCAGCTAGTATCGGAGGAATAGGATCTTTAATAGGTACTCCTCCCAATTTGGTTTTTGCAGGTATTATAGAATCCTTATACCCAGAAGCTCCGCAGATAACATTTTCTGACTGGATGCTTATTGGTTTACCGCTTACTGTAATTTTATTACCGATAACATGGTTGTATATCATTAAGTTTTTTAAAATAAAAGGAGAAATCCCTGGGTCAATGGAGATAATTAGTGAGGAGTTAAATAAATTGGGTAAGATAACTTCTGGCGAAAAACGAGTTGTGGTTGTTTTTTTAATTACTTCTCTCGGATGGATCTTTAGAAAGGATTTGGTGTTTGGAGATTTTATATTTCCAGGTTGGAGTTCTCTGTTAGGAGTTTCTTCATATGTACATGATGCTACAATTGGTATGTTGGGAGTTTTACTTTTGTTTTTAATTCCTAGTGGAAATAAGAAAGGAACTAAAAAAGCTAAAAAAGCTCTTATTACTTGGAAACAAGCAGAAAGTGTTCCTTGGGGTGTTGTGATTTTAGTAGGAGGTGGTTATGCAATTGCTAAAAGCTTTGTGAATACAGGGCTTGCAGAGTGGATAGGAAGTCAGGTAACTGTGTTAGAGAATACATCTACTTTATTAATTGTTTTTCTAGTGGTTCTGGCAATAACATTTTTAACAGAAATAAATTCTAATACAGCTACTGCAAATATATTTATGCCCATCTTGGCTACAGTAGCTATAGCAAATTCAACGCATCCGTTTTTATTAATGATTCCTGCAACATTCGCTTGCTCGTGCGCTTTTATGCTTCCTTCAGGAACAGGTACTAATGCGGCGATATTTGCAAGTGAACGAATTACAATTCCGCAAATGGCCAAAACTGGTTTTTTGATGAATTTTATAGCTATACTTATAATTACACTGATATCATATTTGATAGTAGTACCATTACTTGATCTTGGGCAATTGCCAGAATGGGTAAAATAATGGGTTATAAGTTTTGTTTAATTGTTTTAAGTGTATAAAAACCTTTCTAGAGAAGGTTTTTATACATAATCGGTATTTAATAATGAATAAGCTTTAATGATGATTATAAAAAACTATTCGTCTAATAAATCTGGTCTTAATTTTTGTGTCCTTTGATAAGCTTGTTCTTCTCGCCAAGTTTCAATTTTAGGAAAATTACCTGAGGTAAGAACTTCAGGTACTTTCCATCCATTATACTCAGCAGGTCTTGTGTAGATTGGGGGAGCTAATAAATTATCTTGAAAAGAATCTGTAAGAGCCGAAGTTTCATTACCAAGAACTCCAGGAATGAGTCGAATGATTGCATCGCATAATATTAATGCTCCTAATTCTCCTCCTGATAGTACATAATCCCCTATAGAGATTTCTTTAGTAATAAAATGATCTCTTACACGTTGATCTACACCTTTATAATGACCACAAAGGATAATTAGGTTACCTTTTAAAGATAATTGATTGGCCATTCCCTGATGAAGAGTTTTTCCATCCGGAGTCATATATATGACTTCATCGTATTTTCTTTCTGATTTTAATTTGGAGATGCACTTATCTATAGGTTCTATCATCATTACCATTCCGGCACCACCTCCAAATTGATAATCATCAACTTGTTTATAATTGTTGTTGGTGTATTCTCTAAGGTTATGAAAATGTACTTCTACTAATCCTTTTTCTATAGATCGCTTCATTATAGAGGCTTCAAAAGGACTTTTTAGAATTTCGGGAACTACTGTGATAATATCTATACGCATTTTTTTCATCAAATTCATTACTGAATGTAAAAATGCAAAAGTATATAATAAAAATTTAGAAATGGACTATTTAGCACCGGTCTTACGCTGTTTATTGATTTCGTCTTGTAGTTTTCTCATTACTTTTTGTTCTCTTTCTAGAGCTCTACGTCTATGATCTTCAAATTCAGCTTCGGTTTCTGCTAATACCTTTCGAGATGCTATTGTTATGGCATTACTATTTTTAAATTTATATATAAAAAAAGCGAGTAGTGCTATGAGTATGCCTATAATAACTAGCATGATAGTATTGTAACTTGATTTGGTTACTGCAATCCCTAAAAAACTCATGCTGTCTTTCTCTAGAGTTACTCCAGAAAGATTCTCATTCGTTTTGGCAAGAGATTCTTCAAGCCCAGTTATCGTTTCTTGTTGTTTCGTGATTTTAGTATTGGTTGTATTTAGTTTTGATTCTAATGTTTTTATAGTGTCTATAGTATTAGTTTTGAGTTTATCTAACCAAATACGCTTTACTACTTTGTATTCTTGATATTTTCCAGATTTTTTTATAACTATATCAAATTGACCTTCGATCTTTTCCTGTTTTAAAGCTTGGGTAACAGTTGTGTTATCTTCCTGTGCATATGAGATTTCAAGAAAAGATAGAAGTAGCGTTAAAACTAATAGATACTTTGGTAATTTCATATTATTGATGTTAAATTTTTTTAATGGTTAGATATGCCCCTAATAATGTAGTGGTAGTTATGAGGATAAAAATAACTAGATTACTTATGGTATAGGGAGTAGTATTATATGTTATTTCTTTTGGTTATTAATTTCTTCTGTAACGGTAATAAATGTACGATATTGTAAGTAATTAAAAACTTTTTTTTTAGAATTAAATTAACTCCCTTTATTTTAGTGTCAATTGTTTGTTAATTAGTTAATTGTATGCTGTATGTAAGAGGTTTTAAAATGCGATGTTTACAATATGTTATATTGGGTTTAAAAAAAAGTCGCTACTTGTACAGGTAACGACTTATCTAATTTGTATAAAACTACTTGTTAGTAGTATGTAAAACGCCTTACTTTAGCGATGTATTTTGATAACCTAATTACTTGATGACTATATCCATACTCATTATCATACCATACATATAAAACAGTATTTTCTCCTTTTGAATCTACAATAGTTGCATTACTATCATATATTGATGGAGCAGAAGAACCTATAATATCACTAGATACTAACTCGTTATCTAAAGAGTATTTTATTTGCTCTACTAGGTTTCCTTCTAAGGCATATTTTTTAAGTACGGCATTCATACTCTCTTTAGAGGTTTTTTTCTCTAAATTAAGATTTAGTATTGCCAATGATCCATTAGGAACAGGAACACGTATTGCATTAGAGGTTAATTTTCCTTCAAAACTGGGTAATGCTTTAGAGACAGCTTTTCCGGCTCCAGTTTCTGTAATGACCATGTTTAATGCTGCTGCACGCCCTCTTCTATATTTGCTGTGCATATTATCTACCAAATTTTGGTCATTAGTATATGCATGTATTGTTTCGAGATGTCCATTAATAACTCCAAAACTTTCATCTACAGCTTGTAGGATGGGAGTAATAGCATTGGTAGTACACGATGCTGCAGAAAAGATGTTCACTTTGTCAGGGTCATGCTCTTTGTGATTAACACCATGTACAATATTAGGTATTCCTTTTCCTGGAGCTGTAAGTAGTACTTTATCAATTCCTTTAGCTGCAAGATGCCTGCTTAGTGCTTCTTTATCTCTAAATGCTCCTGTATTGTCAATAAGTAATGCATTTTCAATACCATATGCAGTGTAGTCGATATCTTCAGGTTTGTTAGCACTGATAATTTTTACTGTAGTTCCATTTATAATAAGAGAACTATTTGCTAAATCTGTTTCTACAGTACCAGCAAAGTCACCATGTACAGAGTCACTACGAAGTAATGAGGCTCTTTTTTCTAATATATCTTGTGTTATAGCTCCTCTGGTTACAATTGCTCGAAGTCTTAATTGACTTCCTTTGCCAGTAATAGTCATTAATTCTCTTGCGACTAAACGACCTATTCTGCCAAAACCATAAAGTACTACATTCTTTGGAGAAATTGGTTGGAACTTTTTAGCATCTTTTAGTTTATCCTGTACAAAACCATTTATAGAGCTGTATTCATCACTTGCTAAATGATACTCATATGTAAGTTTACCTATATCCAATTTTGATGGAGGTAAATTCATCAACTTTATAGCTTGTGCAATTTCTGCAGAATCGAAAATTGAAATTGGTTTTTGTACGAATTCACCCGCGTATTCATGTAAATTGATAATTTCGCTTACATTTTTATCAATTAATTGATTGCGGAAAAGGACTAACTCAATAGAGTTGTCGTACCATAAGTCGCTTACTGTTTTTATAAATGCTACTGTTGCGCGACGTCTGTCTGCCTGAAAGGCTAATTCTTTTTCATAAACTTCGTTAGAGCTCATAATGTGTTGTGTTTTACAGTCTTGAAATTTCGTGCAAAAGTATATATTTCAAACGTTTTCGTGAAACCTTTTATGAAAAAAAATCCCATTACTTTAAAAAAGTAATGGGAGTGTCCAATATACAGGTGTTTTATTCTACTTATTGAAATACAAATTCCCTTTTCTTACCATTTTGATCTACTAGACTAATAGTAATGTCATCATCTTTGTATTTACTTTCGATTATTTGTTTTACTTCGAGGACATTAGTAACTTTTATTCCGTCTATTTCGCTAATTATAAGTCCTTTTAGGTTGTATCTCTTCATTCTAGAGTTTAGTGCTTTGCTTATTACAACTCCATGATCAAGGTTAAAGTTTTTTAAATAGCCTTTAGGGGGGTTCATAACTTCTACGCCTACATCATCTAAGTTATATTTTTGGATTTCATATTTTGATAATGTGACTGGTAATGTTAGTTCTTTTTTCTTACGTAATATTTTTACGTTGATTATATCTTTAGGTCTTTTGCTATTTACATATCCTGTTAAATCTGCGAATTTCCGTATAGGAAGTCCGTCTATTTCTCTGATAACATCACCTTCTAAAATACCAGCTTTTCTTGCACCGCTCTCTTCTGATACAGATACGACAAGTACTCCTTGTGAAGTAGAGATGTTATATTTTTCCATGGTAGTTGGATTTATTGAACTTCCGATTATCCCTAATATACCTCGTTGTACCCCTCCAAACTCTATAATATCATCTATGATTTTTTTTGCATTATTAGAAGGTACGGCAAAGGCATATCCGACATAACTTCCTGTTTGTGAGGTTATGGCAGTATTGATACCAATTAGCTCTCCTTTTGTGTTTACTAATGCTCCACCACTATTGCCGGGGTTGATTGCAGCATCAGTTTGTATAAAGGATTGAACTTTATCATCAGACTCATCTAAGTCTCTTGATTTTGCACTTATAATTCCTGCAGTAACAGTAGAGGTAAGATTGAAAGGGTTGCCTACAGCAAGTACCCATTCTCCGATCTTAGCTGAGTTAGAGTCGCCAAAGGGGATGTATGATAATTTCTCGTTAGCATCAATCTTGATTAATGCTATATCAGATTGTGGAGCAGTACCTATTATCTTTGCTTTGTAAGTTTTGTTATTGTTTAATGTTACTTCTAGGTCAGAAGCTCCATCGATTACATGGTTGTTGGTTACGATATACCCATCTTCTGTAATAATAACTCCAGACCCCGCACCTTGAATTCTTCTTTCTTGAGTTCCTCCATTTCGAAAGAATTCCATTAAATTTCTGGGTGTTCTTGAGATTCCATATTGTTTAACATGTACTACTGCATTTACAGTTTTTTCTGCGGCTAATGTAAAATCAATACTAGCGATAGATGCATTTGTAGTATTGGTATTGGTGACTTTGTAATTCGTAGGGATTAGGTTTGGTTGAATTTTACTTTCTTTAGTGATTACAGTTTCTTGCTCCAAAAACATTTTGTAAGCACTAAGAGTAATTATTCCAGCAAGAATAGCTACTGTCAATAAGCTCAAAAATCTTTTCATGTTCTTCTTTTTTAATTTGGTTTTACTAAATAATACTTTAATAGACTGTCGTTATTTATTAAAATTACAATTATCATATACTTTTTTTATGATATTTAACCTACAATTAACAACGGTTTTATGTTTACATTCTTTGTACCTTTGTCTTTCATAATTTAATTTAATAATGGTTCTTACTTTTTATAAATATCAAGGTACAGGTAATGATTTTGTAATCATTGATAATAGAGAATCAATACTCTCCAAAAATAATACCAAATTGTTTGCTAAACTTTGCGATAGAAAATTTGGTATAGGGGCTGATGGTTTAATGCTTTTAGAACTTCCTAAAAATAAGGAGGATGACTTTACTATGGTGTATTTTAATGCTGATGGTAATGAGAGTTCTATGTGTGGTAATGGTGGAAGATGCTTAGTAGCATTTGCAGCTTTTTTAGGAATTGTGAAAGATACGGCGACTTTTACTGCGATTGATGGAAAGCATCAGGCAGAAATTAAAGATGGGTTGGTACATTTACAAATGCAAGATGTTTCTAAGATAGAGAGGTATGATACTCATTTTTTTTTAGATACAGGTTCTCCTCATCATGTAGCAATGGTTGATGGGTTAGCTGATTATGATGTTAAAAATAAAGGAAGAGAGATTAGGAATGGAGCACCTTATTTTAAAGCAGGAAGTAATGTGAACTTTGTAGAGCAAAAAAACGGAAACGTATTTTCGGTACGAACATATGAAAGAGGAGTAGAAGACGAAACGTTATCTTGTGGGACAGGAGTTACGGCGGTAGCACTCTCTATGCATGAAACTAGATTAACTGATAAAGAGGAGGTGATTGTTATTGTGCAAGGAGGAGAATTAAGGGTTACTTTTCGAAAAACACAAAATGGATATGAAAATATATTTTTGATAGGTCCGGCAGAGCAGGTTTTTAAGGGAGAATTTATATGGTGACATTAAGAGGAGAAAATATCTATTTACGAGCTCTTGAACCAGAAGATCTTGAGTTTATTTACAGCATAGAAAATGATGAGCAAATATGGGAGGTGAGTTCTACTCAGACTCCATACTCTAGGTTTTTGATTAAGCAATATTTAGAACATGCACATAAAGATATTTATGAAGTTAAACAATTACGATTAGTTATTTGCTCTAATGATGATGTTATTTTAGGTTTGATAGATTTATTTGATTTTAACCCTACTCATAATAGAGCTGGGGTTGGTATTTTGATAGTAGAAAAGAGTAATAGAGGTAAAGGGTATGGAGCAGAAGCTTTAGGGCTTGTTAAGGAGTATAGCTTTACTCATCTTCATCTTCATCAACTATATGCAAATATCTCTGAAGATAATTCAGTGAGTATTAGGTTGTTTGAAAATAAAGGATTTATTAGGGTAGGAGTAAAGAAAGAATGGAATTTAGTAAAAGATGTTTATAAAGACGAATTTTTATATCAATTAGTATATGTACATTAAAAAGATACTATTAATTATTGCATTATTGGGAATGATTGCAGGAGGAATTTTTGCATATTATGTTTATCAGGCTGTTTTTTCTCCTAATACTAGTTTTGAAACTAAAACGGTTACTCTCTATATACCTACAGGAACTACTTATACAGAACTTATCGAAGTGATTAGCCCTGTAGTTAAAGATATTTACAGTTTTGATAGAATTGCGAGGAGAAAAGGGTATATAGATAATATTAAAGCAGGACGATATATTATACAAAAAGAGGAGAATAATAATCAGATTATAAATACCTTGAGGAGTAAAAACTCACCTATTCATATTAGTTTTAATAACCAAGAAAGATTAGAGAATCTTGCAGGAAGAATCGCAATGCAGATTGAAGCAGACAGTGTTTCTTTGTTGAGAGCATTTAAAGAAGAATCTTTTTTGAATGAAAAAGATTTTTCTGTAGAAACGGCTATAGCGATGTATATTCCTAATAAATATGAATTCTTTTGGAATACATCTGCAGAGCAATTTAGAGATAGAATGTTTAAAGAGTATAATCGCTTTTGGAATGAATCTCGTAAATCAAAGGCAAAAAAGATTGGTTTAACTAAAAATCAAGTTATTACGATTGCTTCGATTGTGCAAAAGGAAACAGCAAAAGTCGATGAGCGACCAAAGGTTGCTGGTGTGTATATGAATAGGTATACTAATGGTTGGAAACTAGATGCAGATCCAACTGTAATCTATGCAATCAAAAGGCATCGTAATGATTGGAATACTATTATAAAAAGAGTTCTATATAAAGATTTGGAGTTGGATAGCCCATATAATACTTATAAATATGCAACATTACCGCCAGGACCAATAGCTATGCCAGATATTTCATCAATTGATGCTGTTCTTAATTACGAAAAGCATGAGTATTACTTTTTTGTTGCTGATGTAGAGAATTTCGGATATCATAAGTTTGCTAAAACTTTAAGTCAGCATAATCGTAATAAGAAACAGTATATCAATTGGATTAATAAACAAGGATTGAGACGATAAAAATCATACTTTTTTTGTAAGAAAAAAATGCTTTTCTCTTTTTTATAGAATAGTAAATGATATGAATTTTTCTATAAAAAAATAATTCTTTTTTGAAAATTAGTAGTAGTGCAATATTTATTTTTTACCGACTAAAATACTTGATTTGACGTTTAAGTGCTGATTTTTAACCTTTTTTAAGACTTTTTGAGTGATTTTATTCCTGTAAATCACTGTTTTTCAGTTAAATGTAAAATTTTGTTATATTTTATATGAGTGTAAAAAAAAAACGTATATTTGCACCGCAAAAATTTAAGTAGATGGGAGCATCTTTTTGATGGCTACTTAGAAAATTTTTATATGATAAAGAAGATAATTGGATTGTCTATATTACTTACAATTGTAGGGGGGCTTTTATTAAGTTTTACAGTAAAAAAGAGTATAGATTTTAGTTCTTATAGTACTGCGGGGTTAGATTTGTATTATGTCGCACCTAATTTTAATGAGATTGAAGATGAAGAAGAAGAGTTTGTTGCTTTAGTACTCGGAAAATCTTACATAGGGTTTAAAGAAGCTGTTGCTTTTAAGGAATCAAGAGGTGATTATGGAGTGGTGAACCAGTTTGGGTATTTGGGGAAATATCAGTTTGGAAAAGGTACTCTTGCTTTGATCGGAATTAAAGGAATGAAGAAGAGTGAATTCCTTTCTAATCCAGAGCTTCAGGAAAAAGCATTTTATGCAAATTTGTCTAGGAATAAATGGATTTTACGTAGAGATATTAAGAGGTGTGAAGGTAAGTGGATTAATGGAGTAGAGGTTACGGAGTCTGGTATCCTCGCTGCAGCTCATCTGTCTGGACCAGGGGCTGTGAAAAAATATTTACGTAGCGGTGGAGTAGAAGGTTTTTCTGATGCTTTTGGGACAACAATACGGTATTATATGAAACGATTTGGAGGATATGATCTTTCTTTTGTGGTTTCTGATAGAAAAGCAAAAGCAATTTAATTCTTTAGTCTCTTTGAATAATGTATATAGTAGGTCTTTTGTGAAGGTTTACTATTTCTTTTTTCCATTTCTCTATGGTTTTAGTTGCAATAAATTCTGTAGTTAATGTGATATCACAAGCAATACATAAGCGTGTACTAGGGTGTAATATTGTAGTGAGATCTGCAAACATTTTGTCATTTCTATATGGTGTTTCAATAAAAATTTGTGATTGATTTTTTTCTAAAGATATTTTTTCTAAATATTTAATTGTTGACTTTCTTTCGTTTTTATCAATTGGTAGATAGCCATTGAATGTAAAATTCTGACCATTCATTCCACTACTCATCATAGCTAATACTATTGATGAGGGACCAACAAGGGGTGTTACGGTAATGCCTTTTTCATGAGCTATTTTAATAACTTCAGCTCCTGGATCTGCAATTCCAGGGCATCCAGCATCGGATAGCAATCCAATAGGTTCTCCGTTTAGACAAGGGATGAGGTAGTCTGGTATTTCGGAGGTATCAGTGTATTTGTTAACGGTATTTATAGTGATAGCGCGTTGCGATTTACTAGGACTTACTTTTTTTATAAATCTTCTCGCGGGTTTTTCATTTTCTACGATATAATGATTTACTTGTTCTAATACCTTTTTAATGGATATAGGGAGTACTTCTAAGGGCATATCATCTCCTAATCTAGTTGGGATTAGGTATAGTTTTCCTTTTGGGTTTAGAGGGGTAGGTTCCATAGGGTGTTTTTATATCTATTTATAGCTTGTGTTTTTTTTATAAAACACGTATTACTGGTGTTGACCTTTTTTTAGGTTTAATGACTAAAATAGTATTATTTTTTTTATTGTAATCTATCGTGGTGCTATTTTTTATGGTACATGTGTGTTGTGAAAATAAAAAAAAGCGCAGGGTTTATGCTTTGAGTTTTAAAGCAATAGTATCGCAGGCTTTGTTAAGTATCTTAAATACGTCTTCAAAACCTTGGTCTCCACCGTAATATGGATCAGGAACATCTAAGTTGCTACCGGGGTAAATCTCATTTAGGATACATTTTACTTTATCTTTTTCTTGGTTGTTCTTAGCTAATTTAATGATGTCTTGATAGTTAGAGTTGTCCATAGTGTAGATATGGTCATAGGTTTTGAAATCATCATTTTTAAACTGAGCAGCTTTTTGTTTTGCGATGTCTATTCCATATTTTTTAGCAATATTAATGGAGCGACGATCAGGTTTACTTCCAATATGATAACTGCTGGTTCCGCAGGATTCAATGATATAGTTATTAGAGTCTAGTTTAGATTTTAAAATACCTTCTGCCAATGGTGATCTACAGATGTTACCAAGACATACCATTAAAATTTTAATTTTCATGTACTTGTTTTAAAGAGTTACTTTGTTCTTGGTTGTGGTATTATCACTATTGTGTAACTAGAGTTGTAATCCTATTATTATGTAATATTGTTATAATGTGAGTTTTTTTCTTAAATCTTCTACATATTTTCTAAATTGCTTATCTGTAGAGGATAGGTTGTCTACTGTTTTACAGGCATGTAGAACAGTAGCGTGGTCTCTTTTTCCTATTTGTGTTCCAATGCTTGCTAATGAAGCTTTTGTTAGTTTTTTTGCAAAAAACATAGCTAATTGGCGTGCTTGGACAATATGTCTCTTTCGTGTTTTGGATTGTAGTGTTTCTACATCCATCTGAAAATAATCACTAACGACTTTTTGGATATAATCAATGGATACCTCGCGTTTTGTGTTTTTTACGTAGTTGTCTACTATCGTTTTGGCGAGATCTATTGTGATATCTTTTTTGTTGAAAGAGGAATGAGCGATTAATGATATAATTGCACCTTCTAGTTCCCTGATGTTAGTTTTAATATTATTTGCTAGAAACTCAACTATTTCTTCAGGCATTTCTACTCCATCACGATATAGTTTGTTCTTAATAATAGATATTCTGGTTTCAAAATCTGGTTGATGTAATTCGGCTGATAATCCCCATTTAAAACGAGATAGTAATCTTTGTTCTATATCCTGCATATCAACAGGAGCTTTATCACTTGTTAAAATTACTTGTTTTCCATTTTGATGTAGGTGATTAAAAATATGAAAAAATACATCTTGAGTTCCTGCTTTACCTGATAAAAGTTGGATGTCGTCAACGATAAGAACATCGATAATTTGGTAAAAATGAATAAAATCATTTCGATTATTCTTTTTTACAGATTCAATGTATTGTTGAGTAAATTTCTCTGCAGAAATATATAAAACTGTTTTTTCGGGATAGTTATCTTTTATATTCACACCTATTGCATGGGCTAAGTGTGTTTTTCCTAGTCCTACTCCTCCAAAAATTAAAAGAGGGTTAAAAGAAGTTCCTCCAGGTTTGTTTGCTACAGCCATACCAGCAGAACGGGCAAGCCTGTTTGAATCTCCTTCTAGGAAATTTTCGAAATTATAACTAGGATTTAATTGAGACTCTATTTTTACATTTCGTATTCCTGGAATAACGAATGGGTTTTTTAATTCTGGGTTTTTGCTTTTTATGGGTACGTCAACCTCTTGTGAATTAACAGGTGTGCGATTAGAGCTAGGGATTTTTTCGGTAAATGGTTTCTTGTTACCGTAAGTATTCTCCATTCTAATTACATATACTAATTTTGCGCTTTCTCCTAATTCTCGTGTTAAGGATACTTTTAGTAAGTTAACATAGTGTTCTTCTAGCCATTCATAAAAGAATTTGCTGGGAACCTGTATGCTTAAGGCGCTATCTGTAAGTTTTACAGCTTTTATTGGTTCAAACCAAGTTTTAAAAGCTTGAGGTGTAATATTGTCTTCTATAAATGACAGACAACTATCCCAAACTGATTGCGCGGTTACATTCATTCCTATAATTAAATTTGCTTTATTTTGTTTAAGGTACTAAAAGGAAATTGTTGAAAAACTCCTTACTAATTTTGCATGACAAATATGTGAACAAAAAATGTAAAAAAAAAACTATTTGGGTGTTGAATATTAATTATTTTTTTCGCATAATTTGACTGCTCTTTTATTTACCCAATAAACTAATTAACTTTTTATTCAAAAAAATATGGTTATCACTTCCGAAACTTTACTAAAAGTGCGATATTCTGAAACAGACCAAATGGGTGTGGTACATCATAGTAATTATGCGCAATATTTAGAATTAGCACGAATTGATTGGTTATCCCGATTAGGGGTTTCTTATAAATCCATGGAAGAAAGTGGCGTTATACTTCCTGTATATACTTTAGACTTTAAATTTAAGAAATCTGCTTTCTTTGACGATGAATTAACTGTTAAAACTTCATTAAGGAAAATTCCTACATTTAGAATTACTTTTGATGTTGAAATTTTTAATAAAAACTTAGATTTATTAACAATTGCAACATCAACTTTGGTTTTTGTTGATAACGAAACAAAAAAGCCTATTCAGTGCCCTCCTTATTTAATGGAAAAAATAAAAAACTATCAATAATCTAATCTTTTAATCCCTACTTCATACAACGAAGAGAAAACTACTTTTATTTTATCTGCAATCTTTTTTCTTACCGAAATATAAATTTTACAACTTAGCTCGAGTTCTTGCTTTAGAATATTTAGATTATTTTCTTTGATAATTCTCATTACTTTATTCATGTTTTTGTATTCAAAAGTAATGACGAAATTAACATTAATTGTTTTTTCAATTATATTGGATTCTTTAAGTGCTAATTGGGCTGTTGTTCGATAGGCATTGATTAATCCGCCTACCCCCAATTTAACACCTCCAAAATAACGTACTACAACGATTAATATATTGGTAACTTCAAAAGATTGAATTTGCCCATAGATTGGTTGCCCCGCAGAATTAGATGGTTCTCCATCATCATTACTACGATATCTAAAACTCTCAGTTCCTATTTGCCATGCATAACACCAATGTCTGGCAGAGTGATTTTGTTTTTTTAGATGTTCTATGATTAACTTGATTTCTTCTTCTGTAGTAACAGGAAATGTGTATCCAAAAAATTTACTATTCCGATCTTTAAAAAGAACTTCTTTGCCTGGTGTAGTAATCGTTTTGTATGTGTCTTTAGTGTTCAAAAGTGAGTTTGTTGTATGGAAAGGGCTACTAAAATAATACTTACTATTGCAAGAATAATACCTGTCCAGTTTTTAAGAGTTAATTTTTCTTTAAAAAAAAGAATTCCTAAAGTAGTTGATACAAGTAATATGGCTACATTGTTAATAGTGAATACAGCAGAGCTATCCATATTATCATGACGTAATGCTTTTATTAAAAAATAAATAGAAAAATAATTAGGCACTCCTAATATAATTCCAGCAATGATATTTTTTAAAGATATCTTTAAGTTTCCTATACTTGCTTTATATATTAGGATAGCAGTTCCTGTAAATGCAGCAAATCCAAAAATAGTTGCCGAAAAAATTGGAATATCATTTTTAGTGACATAATGTGTTTCTAAAAATTTAATACTAGTATCAATAACTCCACTACCAATAAAAACAAGTATAGGAAAAATTAAATTTCCTTTTAGCATCGAAGAGTTTTCTGTGGTTTTTATTGCAGCAAGGTATACTGCAATTAAAGCTATTAAAACGCCTATTATTTTTAGTATGCCTGTACTTTCTTGATAGGCAATAATTCCAAATATAATAGGGATGACTAAGCTCATTTTTGTAGCTACAGCAGCAACCGAAAGTCCATTTTTTTGTGTGGTAATAGCCATTAAGTTAAACACAGATATAAAGATAATACCTAAGATCATTGTGCCGTAAAACCAATCTTTTTTTGATATATAGGTAATGTCTATTGGTTCTGAATAGGCTATAATTCCAGAAATCGAAGCAACTACATAATTTATGATAATAGCTTGCAGTGTGTCTATATTATACTTAGGGAATACTTTAAAGATAACAAATATTAAACTGGATGCTAAGACACTTAAGATTAAATAGATCAAAATAAGTCAGATTTTACTGTAAATAAATTCATAATATCATCTGTTTTTGGATTGTTATTCCAAGTATGAATTCCTAGCGAGTGAGCTGTATCCGTATTTTCTTTTGTGTCATCAATAAAAAGTGTTTCATTAGGGGTTAATTGATGTTGTTCTAAAACAAATTCAAAAATAGACATCCCTGGTTTTCTTAAATTAATTTCATGTGAAAGATAAAAGGAGTCAAAACAAGATCTGAATTCATTAAAAAAAGGGAGATGTTTCTTCATCCAATTGATGTGTAGTTCATTTGTGTTGCTTAATAATAATAGCTTATACCGTTTTTCTAAAGCTAAGTTTTTAATAAATTTTAAGCGATGTTTAGGGAAATCGATTAAGATAGCGTTCCACGCATCAATAATTTGTTTTTCTGAAGCTTTTGGAAGCATCTTTTTAAAAATAGTTATAAATTCAGGAGTAGAAATTTCTCCTACTTCATAACGTTTATTAATCTCATGTATTATAGAAACCGATGGGATCTTTCCAAGCTTTAAAAATTCTCTTTCTGTAGCTGGTTTGTCTAAATTAATGAAAACATCTCCAAAGTCAAAAATTATAGTTTTGATCATTATTTTATAGTATTATTTTTAATTATTGTTAAAGTGTCATTTAGTATTGTTTTTTTAGAAATCATAGCTCCTTTATATATGGGGGCTTTTATTCCTGATTTAAACATAGATGTACCTTTAAAAATTCGAGCTTCATCCCAGAGATTATTGTTAATAAATGATTGGATGGTGTGGGTTCCTCCTTCGATAATCACTGATTGAATATTATATTTATAAAGAAGATTACAAATCTCTTCTGTAGAATTACTCCAAGAGTCTATGTCTTTATAAATAAGAAAGTCATTGTTAACTGGTTTATGTTTTTTTGAAGTAATTACTATAGTTTTTACTGTTTGGTCTAATATAGCAGAGTTCTGAAGAATTTTACCAGATTTATCGATTATAATTCTAATAGGATTTGTTCCTGACCAATCTCTTATAGTAAGTTTTGGGTTATCTTTTATGACAGTTTGGTTGCCGACTAAAATCGCTTGCTCTTCTGCTCTCCATCGATGAACTAATTGTCTAGAGTAGGTGTTTGTAATCCATATAGGTTCTCGTTTTTCTGATACATCTGGGGCAATATAACCATCATAAGTTTCTGCCCATTTTAGGATAATATAGGGGCGTTTTTTATTATGAAAAGTAAAAAAACGTTTATTAAGTTCTATACATTCTTTTTCTAATACACCTACTATTACATCGCAACCTGCATTCATTAGCTTTTGGATTCCTGTTCCTGATACTTTAGCAAAAGTATCTACTGTACCAATAACGACTTTTTTAATGCCTTTTCTAATAATTAAATCACTACAAGGAGGGGTTTTTCCATGATGACTACAAGGTTCTAGACTAACATATATGGTTGCATGCTTTAAAAGAGATGTGTCTTTTACAGCGGCAATAGCATTGACTTCTGCATGTGCGCCTCCAGATTGATAATGCCACCCTTCTCCAATGATTGTGTTATTGTACACAATAACACTGCCAACTAATGGGTTAGTGTATGTTGTGCCTAATCCATTTTTGGCTAATTGGATGCACCTTTTTATGTATTTCTGATGTATAGTCACTTGTATCGATTATAAAAATAAGTAAAACTACTCATTTTATAAATAGGGTATGATTTTTAAGACCTGTAGTGTCTAGTGTTATCTCTTTAAATTAAATAGATATTTTATAGTAGTTTTGTTTTGGTTTTTTTCAGGATTCCATTTGATACGAACTATCTGAGTTTCTTTAGAGGTGAATGTTTTTTCATTTAGACCATGTATGGCTATAAAAATAACAGAATTAGAAAAATAATCCTTTTCTACATCATCATCAATTGATGATATTTTAAGTGTAATTTCATTGAGACCATTCTTTATAAGATCTAGAGCATTATTGTTAGTTATTTGACTTCTCAATTTTTTGAATTCATGTAGTTTATTATCATTTAGATAAATTTCTCCTTCTGTTCCTTTAGTAGTTTTAATTTCAAGTTGGTAATATTTAAAAGGTTTGGTTTCTAGCGCTTCTATCTCTATAGTTTTGGATATATCTTGAATTGGGTTAAAAGCTGTTGTGATAGGAAGAATAATCGTAATCAAAATAAAGGTTTTAATAAATTCGAGCATCCTGTTTTTGGATTTAATTAGTATAATTTTAGAGTGTTCTTATTTCAGTTCATTAGGAAAGTTGTTGATATTGTTATTAAATATAAGTATTGCTCCACTGTCTTCGATAAAAATAATAGTCTAATTTTTTTTTAGACTAACCATTTGGTCTTTCTCCACAGTATAAGGGTATGAAAAATTTCCTAAATGGTATCTTATAATGCCTTTGTAATGTATGCTGAGTGAATCTGTTTGGATTGCTTTTAGTACACTACCAAGAATACTGTTTTTATTCTCTTTATAGACTTTAGAAAGTGAAAAAGTGCCTTCAAGAGGAATAGAGAAATTATTTTTTTTAGGAACATCAAATTCTTTAGAAGAAAGTGTTCCTACATCTATATTGTCTATAAAAACATGAATACTGTCAATAGACAGTTTCCCTTTTATATTGTTAGGGTTGTTAAAAACAGCATTAGTATTAAGTGTTATAGATTGAAAGCCGATATTTCTAACTTCTATAGAGTCAATATATTCTAACTCTAATTTTTTAGGAATAGAACAGCTTATAAGGAGTATAAATATTGTTAATAATAAAAAAAACTTCTTCATTGATTTCTGCTTAGATTTGATGTATATTTAAATACCTTATTTTAAAATTTTAATTTTTACCTAAACGAAGATCAGAAGTCTTTTCTGGTTCACGTTTTTGTGATATCACAAAAATAGTATTTTATATAGAATGAATGATATAAAAATTCGCTCCATAGAATTTGAAGATAATGAGTCGATAGCTTCATTAATACGTAAAGTGTTGGTGGAGATGGGGGTGCCTAAAGTAGGTACAGCTTATGAAGATGCTTCCCTTGATATGATGTACCAAACCTATGATTATCCAAAAATGGATTATTATGTAATAGTAGAAAATGGTGTTATTATAGGAGGAGCTGGTATTGCTCCTTTGGCAGGAAAAATACCTACTGGTATCTGTGAGTTACAAAAAATGTATTTTTTACCACAGGCAAGAGGTAGAGGTATTGGGTATGAAATGATACAAAGGTGTCTTAGTTTTGCTAAGAAACAGGGATATATTAAATGTTACTTAGAAACAATGCCTTATATGGAAGCAGCCAGAAGTTTATATAAAAAAGTTGGTTTTGTACCTCTGGATGGTCCTATTGGAGATACAGGACATTATAATTGTCAGGCATGGATGATAAAAGAATTATAAATTTTTTAAAAAACTTCAACAATTGAAGATAAAAAACCTTAGAACTAATTTTGTAAATTCTTTATCAGAAATTTATGATTCCGATGAAATCTTATCTTTTTTTTATATACTATCAGAAGATATTTTAGGGCTTACTAGAGTGGCTATTGCAATCAATTTAGATAAAAAACTTTCTGATAATGAGCTTTTTGTTTTTGGTGATGCAATAAAGAAGTTGCAAAACCAAGAGCCCATTCAATATATAATTGGAAATACTAATTTTTATGGACTATCATTTCATGTAGATAAGCAAGTATTAATTCCTAGACCAGAGACGGAAGAATTAGTAAATTGGATTATAAAAGACCAGGAGGGGATACTAGATTCTATTACCATATTAGATATTGGTACTGGTAGTGGTTGTATTGCAATTTCTTTAGCAAAAAACTTAACTAAAGCTATCGTGTATGCTATTGATGTTTCTGAAGAGGCTATAAAAATAGCTAAAAAAAATGCTAAGAAAAATCAAGTATCCATTACATTTATTCATTTAGATATCTTGGAAGTAAAAGAGCTACCTGAAAATTTTGATATTATCGTATCTAACCCTCCCTATGTGAGAGAATTAGAGAAGCAAGAAATGAAGCCGAATGTACTTGATAATGAGCCATCATTGGCGTTATTTGTACAAGATAATAATCCTTTGATTTTTTATGAGAAAATTACAGGATTAGCTAAAAGAAAGTTAAAACAAAAAGGGAAACTATATTTTGAAATAAACCAGTATTTAGCTTTAGAGACTAAAAATATGATTTTGGATATAGGATTTAATATTGTAGAGGTGCGTAAAGATCTGTATGGTAATGAACGAATGATCTGTGCTTATTTTGGTTAAAATGATGATAAAACTATAGTAATACTAAAAAGATTGATTAAGAGACTTAAAAATGAATGAACTCAAATCAATTTATGTATTTTGTGGAAGTAATAGGGGGTTGATAGTAGTGATGTTTCAAAGATATTTATATTAAGAGAAAACTCGTGATTAATAAATTTTTGAAGCGAATGTAATAATCAAAATCGGAATCATATAAAAAGTTACAGAAGGAGTTCTTGCGTGACATAAGAGGATGCCAACATTTAAAACAAAAAAAGATTTTGCACATAAGATGGATTGAGTTAATTTCTATAGGGTAAATGGAAGGTATTAGGCTGTCATAGGTAGCGCATAGTATTGATAGACTATTAGAAGGGGTGAGAAACTACAAACCAGTACAAGTGTAAAATGATTAAAATAGATGAAATCTAAAAAAATATAGTGAATTAAATGAGTATAGAGAATCAGATCAATGAGTTAAGGGAAGAGTTGAGAGGGCATAATTACAATTATTATATATTGGATACAACTGTAATAAGTGATTATGAATTTGATATGAAGCTTAAACAACTACAGGAATTAGAGAAAAAATATCCAGAGTTTTATGATCCTAATTCACCAACACTTAGAGTAGGAGGAGAGATAACTAAGAATTTTGAAACAATAGTGCATGAGCATAGAATGTATTCTTTGGATAACTCATATTCTAGAGAAGACTTATTAGATTGGGAAAAGCGTATTAAGAAATTAGTAGATGGGGAAATCAGTTATACTTGTGAGCTTAAATATGATGGAGCATCAATAAGTCTTACATATGAAGAAGGAGTGCTGATAAGAGCGGTAACAAGAGGAGACGGTATACAAGGAGATAATGTTACTACCAATGTAAAGACAATTAATTCGGTACCACTAAAATTAAAAGGAGATTTTCCTCCAAAATTTGATATAAGAGGAGAGATTGTTTTGCCTTATGATGGTTTTGCTAAAATGAATCAAGAGCGAATAGCAGCAGGGGAGGAGCCTTATGCAAATCCAAGAAATACAGCTTCAGGAAGTTTAAAACTACAAGATAGTAGTGAAACAGCAAAACGACCATTAGATTGTTTATTATATGCTATTACAGGTGATAAATTAGGGATAACATCTCAGTTAGAGAGTTTAAGAAAAGCAAGAGCTTGGGGGTTTAAAGTGCCGATAGAATCTAAATCAGCAAATTCGATTGAAGAAGTATTAGATTTTATAGCGTATTGGGATGAACATCGACATAATCTTCCATATGAAACAGATGGAGTTGTCATAAAAGTGAATGATCTTCAACAACAAGAGGAGTTAGGTTTTACTTCTAAAGCTCCTAGATGGGCAATGGCGTATAAGTTTAAAGCAGAGCAGGTTTCTTCAATACTTCATGAAATCACCTATCAAGTAGGAAGAACAGGGGCAATTACTCCAGTGGCGAATCTAGAACCAGTTCTACTTGCAGGAACTACAGTAAAGAGAGCTTCATTGCATAACGCAGATCAGATAGAAAAATTAGATATACGAGTTGGAGATACTGTTTTTGTAGAAAAAGGAGGAGAGATTATTCCTAAAATAATAGCTGTTGATTTTCAAAAAAGAGATCTTGATTCACAGCCGACACAATATATTACTCAATGTCCTGAGTGTCAAACACCATTGATTCGTAAGGAGGGAGAAGCACAGCATTATTGTCCAAATTATGACGGCTGTCCGCCACAAATAATAGGTAGGATACAACATTATATATCCCGTAAAGCTATGGATATAGAAGGATTAGGAGGAGAAACTGTAGCACTATTAGTAAATGAAGGTCTGATTGTAAACTATGCAGATCTTTATGAATTAAAAAAAGAGCAAGTTGTTCCTTTAGAAAGAATGGCAGATAAAAGTGCGGGTAACCTTATAGTAGGAATTGAAAAATCTAAAGAAATACCTTTTGAACGTGTTTTATTTGGGTTGGGGATTCGGTATGTAGGAGAAACAGTAGCGAAGAAATTAGCAAAACATTATAAGTTTATTGATGCTATAATTGAGGCATCAGAAGAAGAATTGGTAAATGTAGATGAGATAGGGATAAAAATAGCAAAAAGTGTTGTAGAATTTTTTAGTTCAGAGAAAAACAAAGCTTTGATTAAGCGATTGCAAGACTATGGGGTTCAATTAGAGGTTTCTGCAGAAAAATTAGCAAATCAAACAGATACATTGCAAGGTCAGGTTTTTGTGATTTCTGGGGTTTTTGAAAAAGTATCACGTAATGAACTTAAGAAAATGATCGAAGATAATGGAGGTAAGGTTTCTAGTTCGATTTCTTCTAAAACTTCTTTTGTTATTGCAGGTGCTAATATGGGACCAAGTAAATTGGAAAAAGCAAAAGCTTTAGAGATTTCTATCATTAATGAAGATGAATTTCTTAGTAAAGTGAAATGAAAATAAGAACTTTGATAAAGGTATTGTTACTTATTACAGGAGGACTTTGTGTGATGAGTAAAATAATGAATTGGCCAACTCTAGAGTTTTATATAAAGCCTACTACTGTACCTTTGTTTTTTATGTTATACTGGTTTAATGTAAAAAAAATAGATTTAATCTTTTTACTTGTTTTGTTTCTTTGTTTTTTAGGAGATGTATTCTTGTTAGCTGATATTCAGAATAGTTTTATGTATGTTTTATCTAGTTATAGTGTATCTTATTTATTATTATTTTATTTTTTATATAAAAATTATCGACCTCTCAATTATGATACTACAGATGTTATATACTTAATAATTTTTCTGATATCATGGTCTTTTATTTCGTATAAAATTTATGATGTAGTATATGAGGCAATGGGGGATATTCGATGTTTAGGATTATTATATTTATTGATACTATATTTTTTGTTTATAGGAGCAGTTTTTCAGTATATAAATAGTAGGTCAACTAAGTCTTTATGGTTTTTAATTGCGATCCTTAATTTCGTTATTAGTGATTCTTGTTATGCATTAAATAAGTATTACGTTCCTTCAATTGAGTTTGAAATTATTAATTCAATTTACCAGTTGTTAGCTGTTTTTTTTCTTGTAAAATTTAAGATTTCCAGTCCAACTTCTTTAAGGTTAAAGCAGTTTTGATGAGAAATGATCTTTTTTAGTAAATCTAAAAAAGATAGAAAAAGTATTTATTGATTATTGATAGGTATGATTTCTCAATAAAAAAGATTGTTTTTTGTTTTTAAACCTGTATTTTGTATTGTATTTAACAAAACTTTATAGATAATTCCTTGAAAAGAATAAAGACAACACATTTATTTTTCGGTTTTTCTTTTTTGGTCACTATATGTATTTCTTTTTTTGGTGATCAATGGTTATTGTTATATGGTAAATCAATAACTCTATTGCTATTACTTTTTTTATGCCTAAAAAGAATAAAAAACAATAAGTATTTATATTTATTAAGTATTCTTATCGTTATCATGATTGATGTCTTTGTATGTATGGGGTTTGTAAAATATTATACTATTATTGCTATTTTGCTTGCATTATATTATGCTATCGGTACTTTCTTATTGCGTCATTTTGTTCATAAACAAGATTTTAAAATAAATAAAGTGACTCCATCTGTTATGGTAGGAGGTATTTTGGTAGGGTATCTTGTTTATTCAATTTCGGAGTTAGTATTACCAAAGTTAATTGATCAAATAGGGTTTATGCTACTTATATTAATAAGTCTTCTTCAGTTTGTTACAGTTTGTTTCTTTATCTATATTACTGAGCGATATGAAAAGGCGATCTGTCTTTTTGTTGCGGCTTGTTGTACTCTGTTTGTTGATGCTATTGTGCCGATAAATGAATTGTATTATTATAATAAGATGTTTGTACCTCTTTTAACTATTACAGAGATAGGAGGTGTATATTCGCTTACGATATTTTTTATGACAGCAAAACCTATAAATGGAAAAATAGTAGAAGATAAATATTTCTAAATTTAACAAAAATAGCAATGTTGTTTAATAATATAGCTTTTCCTTATTCTTAAGAAAGGCGAGATGATTTTAATTTGTAAAATAGCTACATTTGTGGCTTATTAATTTTTTTAATAAATGATTTTAAAAGGTCTTAAAAGGAATGCATTAAGAAAAAGTTTTGAAACATATCTAGATAAAAGAGATCATATATCTCAGGGCATTTCTAGACTTCAGACGCTAGCAGTTCTTATTGATGCATCTCAATCTGTAAATATTGTCTCAATATTAAAACTCGCTAATGAATTAGGCGTGAAATCAGATAATCTTACAGTGATGGGGTATAAAGAAGATCAAAAAGAAATCATAGATGATAAAGATGCAGCCTATTATAATGAAAAGAATTTTGGGATAAGTGGAGCTATCAAAAGTAAGTCATTACAGGATTTTGTGAATAAAGATTATGATGTTTTGATTAATTTTTATGAAAAAGATATTATAGAACTTAATTATGTAGCAGCAGCTTCCAAAGCTAAATTTAAAGTTGGCTGTACTGCAGTAGATAATAGGATTAATGATTTGATTATTGGGGCAACAACAAATGATACAAATCTTTTTATCTCAGAACTAAGAAAGTATTTAAAAATTTTACAGATTATATAGTATGAGTGAATTTCTCAAGGGAACAGGTGTAGCATTAGTTACTCCTTTTGATAAAGATGGAGTGATAGATTATGATGGAGTTACAGCATTAGTTAATTTTTGTATAGAAGGTAATATAGATTATCTTGTAGTGTTAGGAACTACAGCAGAGTCGGTTACGCTTTCTAAAGAAGAGAAGAAGAATTTAGTAGCACACATAGTAAAGGTTAACGATAAAAGGCTCCCTATAGTTATTGGAATAGGAGGAAATAATACAGCAGCAGTTATAGAAGAGATTAAAGAGGTAAATTCATCTGATTTTGATGCGATACTTTCTGTAGTTCCTATGTATAATAAACCTTGTCAAAGAGGTATTTATGAGCATTATAAAAGCATAAATGATAATACTGAATTACCAATTATATTGTATAATGTCCCATCTCGGACAGCAATTAATATGACTGCAGAAACAACATTGCGTCTTGCTCAATTAGATAAAATAATAGGGATTAAAGAAGCCGTAGGGGATTTTTCTCAGATATTAAAAATTATTAAAGATAAACCTGCTGATTTTTTAATGATTTCAGGCGATGATTCATTAGCTTTACCAGCAGTAGCAGCTGGAGGAGATGGAGTGATAAGTGTTATAGGTCAAGGATTTCCTGTAGCATTTTCAGAGATGATCCGATTAGGATTGTTAGGAGAAACAAAAAAAGCATTTGATATTCTATATAAACTTTTGCCAGTTATTGGATATGCTTTTGAAGAAGGTAACCCTGCAGGGATTAAAAATATATTAAAACAAAAAGGGGTGTGTGAGGATGCTATTCGTTTACCATTAGTACCCATTTCATCAGATTTAGAAACTAAAATAAGAGGGTTTGTTGAAAATTATTAATTTTCAAAATCTATGGCTAAAAAGATAAAAGATCCAGGAATAGGTAAAACCTCAAATCGATTTGCTAAGCGATTTATTAACCCAGATGGATCTTTTAATATAAAGCATATTAATAGACCAAGATCTTTATCAGAGAGTTATAATTATTTGATAAGTATTAGTTGGTTTAAGTTTTTTGTATTAGTACTGCTCGGATATATTATAATAAATGCTTTTTTTGGAATCATTTATACGTTTTTGGGAGTATCGAATATCATAACTCCTACAGGAAATGTTTTTAAAGATTTTCTTAATGCATTCTTTTTTTCTGCACAGACAATAACCACAGTAGGGTATGGAACAATGTCACCAAAAGGGCTTTTATTTGGTATTATATCCTCATTTGAAGCATTAATAGGATTGTTAAGCTTTTCATTTATTACAGGGCTTTTGTATGGAAGGTTTTCTAAACCAAGAGCAAATATTCGGTTTAGTAAAAGTATTATTTTACATAAACATGAAGATATCAATCGTATTATGTTTAGACTAATGAGTCGGACAGCAAACGTAATGATTAGACCCAAGATAGAAGCTACATTAGCATTATCTTTAGAGGATGAAGAGCATAAATATGTAAACAATTTTTATAACCTTAAGTTAGAGAGAAGTTCAATAACTTATTTGCCAACTACTTGGACTATAGTGCATCCGATAAATGAATCAAGTCCGTTGAAAGATTTTGATGAAAAAAGTTTAAAACAACTGAATGGAGAGATACTCATATTAGTAAGTTATTATGATGAGTCTTTTGCACAAGAAGTACATCAGGTTCATTCTTATGTTTTAAAAAATTTAAAAGAGAATCAACGTTTTGTACCTGCATTTTATTATGATCATGATGGATATACAGTTCTAGATCATAATAATCTGGATAGAACTACGATGAATAAACCTACTTAGGTTTTAAAAATGCTAAAATACAATACAATTATGCAACATACTTATACTTGTGTAGTTATTGAGGTATAGTAAAATGACCAAATCAATAGATTTTTCAAATGTTTACAAGTCGATTTTACTTGTAAGTATAAGAATTATATGTGATGATAGGTTAATAGATGAATTAAAGTTTTTCTAATACGGTAGAAATATATACTTTTGCCAGATGTTTTTTTTAGATATGAAGAGATTATTGTATTTGCTTGTTTTTGTACTACTTTTAGGGTCTTGTAGTCAATATCAAAGAGTAGTTAGAGGTGATGATTTAAATGCTAAATATAAATTAGCTGAGAATTTATACAAAGCAGGGAAATACAAAAAAGCTTTACGTCTTTTTGAGCAAGTAGTTCCTCAATATAGAGGAAAACCTCAGGCAGAACGAGTAATGTATTATTACGCTGATACTTATTATCAGTTAGAAGATTTTTATCTGTCTGGATATCAATTTGAAAGGTTTGCTAAATCTTACCCTAAGAGTCAAAAAGCAGAAGAAGCATTATATAAAGGTGCAAAAAGTTATTATTATTTATCACCTAGGTATAGTTTAGATCAAGAGGAAACTACAAAAGCAATTGAAAAACTTCAGATATTTATTAATACATATCCTGAAAGTGAAAAATTGAAAGAGGCAAATAGCTTAGTTGCAGAACTTAGATATAAGAAAGAGAAAAAAGCTTATGAAGTAGCTAAACAATACCATCATAGAGAAGATTATAAGGTTGCTATTTCAGCATTTGATAACTATCTGATAGATTATCCAGGATCACCATTTAGAGAAAAAGTGTTATATTATAAATTAGAATCTGAGTATCTTTTAGCTATAGGAAGTTATGAGAGTTTAGTTAAAGAACGCTTAGAAGTTGCTCAAGGATATTATAATAATTATAAAAAATATTATAAAACTAAAGGAGAACACTTAGAAGAAGCAAATGAAGTAGGAGAAGATATAAAGAAAAGATTAGAACAATATAAATAGAAAATAAAGTAGAAGATGGATTTGAAAAAAAGTAATGCGCCAGTAAATACAACTACTATTGATAAAAATCGTATAGATCAACCAACAGATAATATCTACGAAGCAATTTCGATAATATCAAAAAGAGCAACTCAGATTAATACAGATATTAAGAAAGAACTTCTTGAAAAATTAGACGAATTTGCTACTTATAATGATAGTTTAGAAGAAGTTTTTGAAAATAAAGAACAAATCGAAGTTTCTAAATTTTATGAAAGATTGCCTAAACCACACTCTTTAGCCGTACAAGAGTGGTTGGAAGGTAAAATTTATCACAGGAATACAAAAATAGATACAGAATCTTTATAAATCTATGTCTGTTTTAAGCGGCAAAAAGATTTTAATTGGAGTTACTGCTGGCATTGCTGCATATAAAACTGCAGGGCTAGTTCGTTTATTTATAAAATCAGGAGCAGAGGTTAAGGTTGTAATGACTCCTGCTGCTAAAGAATTTGTAACGCCACTTACATTATCGACATTATCCAAAAACCCTGTTCACTCTTCTTTCTTTGATGAAGAAGATGAAAATGCATTATGGAATAATCATGTAGATATAGGATTATGGGCAGATGTAATGATTATAGCACCAGCTACAGCCAATACATTGTCAAAAATGGCAATAGGTGCTAGTGATAATCTGTTGTTGGCAATCTATTTATCAGCAAAATGCCCAGTGTATTTTGCTCCCGCAATGGATTTGGATATGTATCAACATCCTTCTACCTCAAATACATTCAAAAAATTACAAGAATTTGGTAATATAATGATTCCTGCAGAATCAGGAGAATTAGCTAGTGGTTTGGTGGGACAAGGACGTATGGCAGAGCCAGAAACTATTATAGAATTTATAAAAAAAGATATTTTAGAAAAGCTTCCCTTAAAAGGGAAACATGTAATGATAACGGCAGGACCTACCTATGAAGCAATTGATCCTGTACGATTTATAGGTAACCATTCTAGTGGTAGAATGGGAGTTGAGTTAGCTAAAGTTGCCGCAAACCTTGGCGCTCAGGTTTATCTTGTTTTGGGACCATCTGCTATAAATATTAAGCATAGTCTTATACGTGTAATTAATGTAGTTAGTGCAAAAGACATGTATGAAGCAGTAGTATCATTATATGATAATTGTGATATTGTAATTGCAGCTGCTGCAGTTGCGGATTACCGACCTAAATTGATATCAAAACAAAAAATAAAGAAATCAACTACAGAATTTTCTATTGCATTAGAAAGAACAAATGATATCCTTAAATGGATGGGGGAACATAAGAAACATCAATTTCTTGTTGGGTTTGCTCTAGAAACGCAAAATGAAGAAGAGAATGCAAAGAATAAATTGAAAAGTAAAAATTTAAACTTAATTGTTCTAAACTCTCTTAATGATAAAGGAGCAGGCTTTAAAGGGAAGACGAATAAAGTGACTTTGATTAATCATAAATTAGATATTAAAGCGTTTGACTTAAAAACAAAGTCAGAAGTGGCAAAAGATATATTTAATGAAATTAATATACTAAAGAATGAATAAGTTATTTTTTGTTATACTATTTAGTATCAGTATAAACCTTACCGCTCAGGAATTTAATGCTAGAGTGACTGTTAATGCAGAGCAAACAGGTAACCCTAATCTACAAGTCTTTAAAACTTTAGAGCGCTCATTAACAGAGTTTATTAACGATACAAAATGGACAGATGTATCGTATCGTACAGAAGAACGAATTAATTGTAGTTTTTTTATTACGATAGTCAGTTATGAAAATGATGCTTTTTCGGCAACGATACAAGTACAAGCTTCTCGACCGATATATGGATCTAGTTATAACACTACTATATTTAATATTATTGATAAGAAGTTTAATTTTAATTATTTAGAGTTTCAGCCATTAAATTATAACCCTAATAATTACGAATCGAATTTAATTTCTGTAGTAGCATTTTATTTGTATACTATTTTAGGAATCGATGCAGATACTTTTGAATTAAACAAAGGAACGAAGTACTATCAAGAAGCTAGGAATATAGTAAATAATGCTCAAGGTAGTAATACTAAGGGGTGGACTAGAGAGCAAAAACCTAACAGATTTAGACTCAATGATGATTTGTTATCACCAACATATGAAGGATATAGAAAAACTATGTATACCTATCATAGAGAAGGATTAGATACAATGTATAATAATATAAAGAAAGGTAAAGAAACTATTACCAAATCAATGGAATCCCTTCTAGAAATGAATAATACAAGACCTAATTCTTATATTATGAGAGTGTTTTTTGATGCTAAAGCAGATGAAATATCTAGTATCCTTTCTGGAGGTCCTTCAGTAAATATTGCAGAAACTATAGGTATACTTAATAGGGTGGCACCTACCTATTCAGAAAACTGGAAAGATATTAAGTTTTAAAAAAAGTACTTTATTCTGAAAATAAACGAGTGATTTTTTTTAGAACTGTAGTATCTTTGTCTTTTAAAAACAATAAAATTTTTCTATCCTTTGTTAAGAGGTCTTTCTATAAAAAACTTCGCATTAATAGAACAGCTACAAGTAGCGTTTGATTCGGGTTTAATAACAATTACAGGAGAAACAGGAGCAGGTAAATCTTTACTACTTGGCGCTCTGGGGCTATTGCTAGGTAAAAGAGCAGACCTTAGTAATGTTAAAGATAGTTCTCAGAAATGCGTTATAGAAGGAGTATTTAATATAGAAAAATACGACCTCGATTCTTTTTTTAAAGAAGAAGGACTTGATTATGAAGACCAGACTATAATTAGACGAGAGATCTTACCATCAGGTAAATCTAGAGCTTTTATAAATGATACACCAGTCACATTACAATCCTTAGGATCTCTAGGAGTAAAGTTGATCGATATTCATAGTCAACATCAAACTTTAGAAGTTACTACTAATGATTTTCAGTTTGAAGTATTAGATGCATTAGCTGGTGCAGATCGCGAAATTAAATCGTATAAACGAGGACTTATTCTTTTAAAGAAGAAAGAAAAAGAGTTGCATGCACTTATAGCCAATCAAGAAGATTTTACAAAAGAATACGATTATAATGCTTTTCTTTTAAAAGAATTAGAAGATGCAAAATTAAAATCAGGAGAATTACAAGAAGTAGAAGAGGAATATGAACGACTTAATAATATAGAAGAAATTCAGGAAAGATTGTCGGGATCAATAGCAATAGCTACTTCCGAAGAAATAGGAGTATCAGATCAATTAAATACAATTAAAAATAATCTTTCTAAAATTGAGTCTTATTCAGGTCAGTTAAATGAGTTATCTGAACGAATCCAAAGTGTTTATATAGAATTAGAAGATATTAATGTATCATTGCTGAATGAATTAGAAAAGCTAGAAGCCGATCCCGAGCAATTGGAACGAGCAAATCAGCGTATTCAGTTATTGAATACCTTGCAAGTAAAGCATAATGTATCAAGTGTAGAAGGACTACTTACTTTAACAGATGCATTGCGAGCAAAAGTTTCTAAAACAGAATCTCTTACAGAAGATATAGAAGTACTGAAAAACGAAATAGAGAAAATTCAATCTCAATTAGATGAGGTTTCAGAAAAAATTCATAAAAAACGCAATAAAGCATTACCCAAGCTGATAAAAGAATTAGAAGGTATTCTTAAAGCATTAGGGATGCCAAACGCTACATTTCAGGCATCATTGATCTTACAGGAAAAATATTTTTCTAATGGAAAAGAGACTCTTACATTTTTATTTTCTGCCAATAAAGGAGGTACTTATGGAGAGCTTAAAAAAGTAGCATCAGGAGGAGAATTGTCTAGAATTATGCTGGCTATTAAATCTATTCTTTCTAGATATGCTCAATTACCTACAATTATTTTTGATGAAATAGATACAGGAGTATCAGGTGAAGTAGCCCATAAGATGGCAGATGTAATGATGAGTATGAGTCAGAATTTACAAGTTTTTAGCATTACACACTTACCGCAGATTGCAGCAAAAGGGCAGAGTCATTATAAGGTTTTTAAAGAAGATATAAAAAATACCACCGTTACGCAACTTAAGTTGTTAAACGAAGAAGAACGAATCAGAGAGATTGCAGAAATGATAGGAGGTAAAAATAGTTCTGATTCTGCATTAACTCACGCAAAATCGTTATTAGACTCAGCATTAAATTAAAAAAAGTTTATAATCTTTAGTAGTATTTCTATCTAAACCTTATGTAGTAGTTGCTATAATTGATAGCAGATTATTATTTAATAAACAACTATACATAATTTCAATATATAATTTTTGTATTTTCGGATTGAATTTATGAAAAACATACTCAATAATTAGATGAAAAATCCTATAAATTTTATTTCAGCTTTACTTCTAACAGCTATATTATGGTCTTGTGGAGGGAAAAATAATAAAGAAAATTCTTCAAACAATAATATACAGGATACAACAACAGAATATGATGTAAATCCCTCAATTGAAGAAGAACATATCGAAGAAGATAATGTAGAGGTATATAAAGAGGAAAAATTCTATGAGTTTAAATTTATTGAAAGAGGGGTTTTTGATGAAAACTTCGAAGTAGAAAAGGTCAAGTTTACTACTATTCAGAGTAGTGATCTAGGTAATAGTCGAACTATTAGTTTTGAATTTTATGAACCTAGAAATGAGGTTTATAGTAGTTTTGGTTTTGTGTTTTATCCAGAAAAAGATGAGATGAAAATACTTCCTAATCGGTTTGAAATAGAGTCTTTTATAAGTGCTAGTCAAAAAGATGCTTTAGGAAAAAATAAATTTTATATAACGGGAGTAATAGACCAAAAAAGCTATGAGCTAGGATTAGAAAAGGGCTTGTTAGATAATATTCCGGATCGTTTCGTGCTAATGGAAGAGCAAGAAAATATTTTTGAAATAGACTCAGCAGAAGATACAGTGTCTAAAAAAGAAAATGAGATGTCTTCTATAAGTAAGTATATGGTAACCGGACAACAGAAGGTAAAAGGGAGTTTTGTTCTTAACCTAATGGAGATTAGTACAAAGAAAAAATTCTTATTAAAAGCAGAATTTAAAGTAATCCATGATTGGGGGTATTTAGATGAGAAAAAAATGAAAGAAGATTTAGAATAAAATATATCTCAATCAAATTTCTGCACTAGTATACAAAGAAACGTGAACGTTGTTATTTTGAATCATAAAACGATATTATAAATTGGTAAAAGAAACAACGAAAATGACGCAAGAATTATATCAAGAAGCAATCAAGTTTGCAGGAGAAAAGCATAGTGAGCAGAAAGTGCCCGGAACAAATTCTAATTACCTATTACATATCTCTAATGTAGCTATGGAAGTGCTAGTTGCTTATAACCTAGGCGCTAAATTTAATATTGACTTTGCGATTCAGGTAGCAATATTACATGATACTATTGAAGATACAAATACTGATTTTGAAGAAATTAAAAGAAAATTTGGAGAACCAATAGCCCAAGCAGTAGAAGCGTTGACCAAAGATGAAAAGCTACAAACCAAAAAAGAAAGGATGATGGATAGCTTAAATCGAATAAATAAATTGCAAAAAGAAGTTGGATTAGTTAAAATCGCTGATAGAATAACTAATTTACAAACTCCTCCTAAACATTGGAATAAGGATAAAGTGATAGCATATTGTGAAGAGGCTAAGCTAATTTTAGATACCCTTAGTAATAAGAACGAGTATCTAAGTCAACGATTAAAAACAAAAATATCCGAGTATAATCAAAAAATAAAACAACTATAATCATTACTATGATGATCTAATTGAAAAACCTGAAAAAAACAAGCTTTTGGTTTTGAAAATAATATGTTTTACCGATTATCTGCTAAATAGTTCGATAAAATTAATGTCCTTTGTTAATTTTAACATTTGATTTATAGTTTGTTAGCCTATATTTTGTAGTTTGCATTAGTAGTCCCAAACCTACGCTCCAAATTTATGAAATTACTTATTAGAATGCTCTGTATTGCTTATACAGTAACATTATTGTTTGCATGTTCATCAGAGAATGTTGAAGATGATTTAAATACTATACATAAAGAATTAATAATTCCTGAAGTAAAATCAATAGAACTAGAGATTTTAGAACTTATAAATAACTATCGAAACTCTATAGGTTTACGCATTTTAGGTACTTCAGATATTGTAAAGTCACAAGCATATAGTCATACAGATTATATGATTAAGCAAAATCAGATGTCTCATGATTACTTTCATAGGCGTAAATCATATCTTATAGCTAATACAGGAGCAAATAAAGTTGCAGAAAATGTAGGGTATGGTTATTCCTCAGCAAAATCTGTCGTCAATGCATGGATTAAAAGTGATAGTCATAGAGAGACAATAGAAGGCGATTATACAGATTTTGATATTTCTGTAGAACAGAATAAAAATGGAGTGTTATATTATACTAACATTTTTATTAAGAAGTAAGCCCTAGAGTAGTTCATTAATCAGCGCTACTATAAACTAGGATTTTGCTGTTTTAAACTGAGGTAGATAATTTTTTATTAATCGTCAGTAATAATTAAAAAAACGGAACGTCTATTCTCTTCATGTTCTTTTTCAGTACAGGAATGTTCTTTTAGATCACCACATTGAGTTGCTAGTTGTGATTCGCCATAACCAATGGCACTTGGAACTCTATCTGTAGTAATTCCTCTGGATAAAATATAATCTCTGGTAGCATTTGCACGTTTATGCGAAAGTTTCATATTATATCTATGACTACCACGACTGTCTGTATGAGATTCAATTTTGATAACCATTTTGGGGTTGCTCCGCATTACACTAACAATATTTTCTAATTCATACGCTGCGTCTGCTCGGATATCAGATTTGTCAAAGTCAAAGAAAATAGGATTAACAACGATTTCTTTCTTTATAATTAATGGCATTAGAAATAAATCTAGTTTGATTTCATTTTCATTAATTGTTGTTGTTGAGAATTTTTTAGAATCGAGCCTGTAATTCGTTTTAGTCGCAAGAATAGAATATGTTTTTGCGCAGGGTATTTCTCTGAATATATACCTCCCGTTTTTATTAGATAGCGTAGTGTTAATGATTTTGCCTGTTTCATCGATAATTTTTACGGTAACCCCAGCAAGTGGTTCAGAAGTATGTTTATTATATGTTATACCTGTTAAGATTTGTTTACACTTGTAGCTATCAAATGCATATATATCATCGCTTCCTGTTCCTCCAATTCTGTTAGATGAAAAATAACCAGAATCATTAGCAGGGTTTACAAAGAACGCAAAATCATCATAACCACTATTATAAGGAGCTCCTAGGTTTTTAATTTCGACATCTTCATGAGCTTTCTTATGTAGTATATTAGACTTGTAAATATCTAGAAGCCCTAAGTTGATATGACTGTCAGAAGAAAAGTATAGCGTAGTATCTTTGGCTACAAAAGGAAATACTTCTCGTCCTTCAGTATTAATCTGATTTCCTAGGTTTTTTATAGTTCCAAAAGTACCATCGTCATTAATCGCTACTTTATAGATATCTGATTGCCCATAACCTCCTTTTCTATCGGATACAAAATATAAAGTTTTTTCATCAGGGCTCAATGCAGGATGTCCGGTAGAGAATGTTTTACCATTAAATGGTAATTCTTCAATAGCTGTCCATTGACCATTTTGGAGCTTCGCTCGATATAACATTAGATTAGAATTCCCTTCTTTATCGTACGATGTTTTTTTTCTTTTATTAATATTATTTCTGGTAAAAAATAATGTTTTTCCATCGTTGGTGATTGTTAATGTTCCTTCATGTTCATTTTTTAAGTTTATTTGATCAGATGTAATAGGGGTAATATTTTTTACAACAATAGTAGCATCAATTCGATCAATTATAGATTGATAAATGTTTAAATAAGGTTCTCCATTCCATTTATAAACCTTCTTTTTATTTTTAATACGATCATCTGTTCTTGATGATGAAAAATATAAATTTCCATTTTGTTCAAATCCCCCAAAATCAGAGTACTTACTATTAGATTCTAAATTTATGATACGAACATGGATATCTTTAGGAGTGGATAATTCTTGAAATTTCTCAAGGTTTATATTTTCAATACCCCTTGTATATTTACTATTTTGTTGAAGAATCTTAAGCTTTTTAAGCCATGTATTTGCTTTATCATATTTACCAAGACTTATTAAAGTTTGTATGTATTTATAAATATATTCTGGATGTATTTTCTTGTATTTATGAACTGCTTTATTATACCAAAAATAAGCTTGTTCTGAGTCAGAGTTATTATAATAACAATCTCCAATCCTAGATAAAATATGTTTAGTGCTATCTCCCTTCTTTAATGCTTCTTTATATAATTCAATAGCATTTAGGTATGCAAAATCTCTAAAGTATTTATCCGCAACCTTTACTTTTTGAGCATGAATAAAAATACTAAATAGAAGTAGTATAACTAACCATATTTTATTTTTCATATATCTATAGAGCGTTAAAAATATCTAGGAGATCTAACCCGTTTTTCATTAAACAATTCATACATAAGTAAAACCTCATGAGTACTTCCTATATATGGTTTTATATTAGAAATAAAATGTTCATAAGCATAGCCAATTCTAAATTGTTTTGTTACCTGAAAATCTACTAAAGCTCCAATTGATGCGGTATATTGATTATATCTATATGAACCTCCGAGCCAGAATTTATTATAGAATAAGAAATTTGCATTTAAGTCCATAGAAATAGGTGCGCCATTGGTGGCTTTAAAAAGAGCCGATGGCTTTAGTTTTGTATTTATAGAGAGGTCAAATACATACCCTCCTGTAAAATAATAACTGACACGTTCTAATGCGATATATTCTACGGTAGAGTTTTCAGGAGTTTTATTATGATCTATATTTAGTATTCTGGGAGCTGATAACCCTAAGTACCACTTATTAGAATGTATATATAATCCTGCGCCAATATTAGGGTTCCAGTGATTCGTGTAATTTCCGAAGAAAGGATCTGCCGCTACTTCTGGATCATTTAAAAATTCCTGATCTAGATTATAATTAGTAACTCCTCCTTTTAGTCCAAAAGCTAATTTGGAATTTTCTGTAATAGAAATCGAATAAGAAAAATCTCCATATAGATATAGATAGTTTTCAAAACCGGGAGTATCGTGTATTACTGATAACCCAATTCCTATTTTTTGATTCTGCAAAGGAGAATGAACGGATAGCGTTTGAGTTTTTGGACCACCTTGTATCCCTGTCCATTGTGTTCTATGTAAACCGACAATGCTTAGTGTTTCTCTACTACCAGCATAGGCTGGATTTATAGAAATAGTATTAAACATGTATTGTGTAAACTGCGGTAATTGTTGTGCTAATCCAACCGAGTTAATACATAGTATTACTACTATTATTATTATGTTTTTTACACCTCCCATCAGTACTTATTTTATTTTGTTCCAATATATAATGGGGCGCTAAACGGTTTTAAACCACTGTTTTTTATAGTAACAATACTATAATAGGTGCCACTAGGTACTTGGTTCGCAGACCCTACAGAAGATTGATGAGCTGTGCCATTCCAATCATTTTGATAATCGTTTGATCTATATACAATCGCTCCCCAACGATTAATAATTTTAAGGTCTATGACATAACCACAATTTTCTACACCATTAATTGAAAAGTATTCATTATATGAATCCCCATTAGGTGTCATTACTTTCGAAATTTTAATACGATCTTCTCCACAAGAGAATACAGCGCATCTATTGTGTACCTCTATTGTTGTTTCGAGGTATATTGAGCAAGGAGAATCATTATTTGTATAACTAAATGTGATCATTTCAGTAGAGGATTCAGTTGCTAATTCTATGCTTAATGGATCAAAAAAATGATTATCAATTACACTAGCATTTCCGGATACAACCTCCCAGACCCCATTCAGATCATAATCTTTCTCTAACAAATTGAATAAGTCAAAGATTTGTGATTCTGTATCATCAGCAATACATAAACGCGTGATATCGAAAACCTCAGAGTTATTTTCAAGTATTATTCTTGCCTGTAGTTTGGTTGTATTATTACAATCATCTGTGATTATATATTCGGTAACTAATACTCCATCTATTATCGTATCAAAGTTATAATCCGAAGTAACTAAAGGAGCTGTACTTATATTACAATTATCGGTAGCACAAGTTTTTAATATAGCGATATTATCAGTATTCCATTGACTAGCAATTTCTTTAATAATAGGATTAGAACATTCTAAAGTTATGTCAGCAATTATACAGTTTGTTAGATCTGGCGGGATTGAATCATTGAGAGTAAGTGTTGCTGTATGAGTTGTTGTACCTCCATTTTTATTTGTTATAGTATATATAGCTTCTATGGTTCCTCCCGAACCGCAAGAACTTACCAAATTTTTAAAATCATAAGAAGAGGTTATCTTACCTTCAAAATTGGTGTTACAGGTGTCTGAAATGCAGGATTCTAATTCGGTAATATTATTGGCATTCCAGATATTTGCTATAGTTTCATTATCTGTTCCATTACATTCGATTGTTTTATCTATAACCTTACAATTAGTTATATCAGGAGATATAACGTCTGAGATAGTAATATAAACAGTTGCTTGATCACAAGCAGCAATAGGGGAGTTAGTATCGCATATGGTATATATAAAACTATCTATACCAGTATATCCAGAATTGGGAGTGTACGTAAAGGAACCATTAATGTTAAGTTTCAGAATCCCATTATCTACATTATCTACAGGAAGTATATTCACGATTTGTAGATCTCCTTCTGGATCAAAATCATTATCAGATATATTTCCTAGAATGCTGGCACATGTGGTAAAGTATGCATCATCATTAGCAAAAGTGCTGTTACTTTGATTATTTAAAATAGTAATTGTTACAAGAGTAGTATCACATAAAATAGGATTACCATTATCACAAATAGTATACTCAAAGGTATCATTACCTGTAAATCCATTAGGAGGAGTATAGATATATGTACCTGTGTTTACATCTATGGTTACATCAACTCCTTCTGTAGTCGTAACTGTAGTTGTTGTAACGGCAATAGTGTCTCCATCGGGATCAAAATCATTAACAAGTACAATACCATTTACGGGAGTATTTACTTCAGTGATGGCAGTATCTGGATTAGCAATGGGCGGATTGTTTTTAGGGTTTTTGTCCAGAAATACTTCAATATATACACTAGCGGTATCACAAGCAACAGGATTACCATTGTCACAAATAGTGTATTCAAAAGAATCTTCACCAATAAACCCTATAGGTGGAGTATAGGTGTACATTCCTGTATGAGGTTCTATAGTAACGATAACGCCTTCTTTAGTTGTAACAGTTGTTGTCATTACCGTTTGCGTATTTCCTTCGAGATCTATATCATTGGTTAATACATTTCCGTTTACTGGAGTATCAACAAAAGTATTGTTAATATCTGTTATAGCATATGTACAGTTAGATAATATGTGCTTACAAATCGTAATTTCACAATCATTATTGTCAGTTATAGTAACTCTATAGATTCCTGAAGTAAGATTTTCAAATGTTCCATTATTCTGAAAAGTAGCACCGTTATCTATAGTGTATCTGTATGGAGGTAAACCACCAGATGCGTTTACAGTAATTGCACCTAAGCTTTCGCATAGAATATCTTTTTTTGTATTTCCAATGGCCGTAAGCTTATTAGGCTGAATTATAGTAGCAGAGTTTGTTATAGTACAATTTTTAGCGTCAGTAATGGTAACGGTATAATTACCAGTAGCTATATTTATAAGGTCTTCATCAGAGGATCCATTACTCCATTCATATATGTATGGAGGTGTACCTCCCGAGACAGTTATATCAATTTTTCCGGTCAACTCATCAGCACATAAGATATTTGTCACTTCATTAGAGACCTCGATAGTGCATGGATTTATACACAGAATCGTTATACATGCTGTTAATTTAGCCCCCAGAGCATCAGTAACTGTTACATGATGTAGCTTATTAGTAAGATTTTTTGCAATAGCAGTTGTTTGATTATTGGTAGAAGCACTCCATTGGTATGTGTATGGCGGTTTTCCGCCAGATACTATAGCTTCAGCTTTTCCATTACAACATATCCCTGTAGTTGTAGCATCCTGTATCTTAATAATAGTAAGACGTAGGGGAGAAGAAGATTTAGAGTTAGTTTCTCTTGTGGTGTTTTTTATAGGTACAGAATAACTATACATAGATGTTGAAGAGAAAAATAATATGAAAATGCAAGAAAGTATACTAATTCTCTTACGTAAAAATAGTAAAGTAATCGTTTTCATATGCCCTGTTTTTTTATTAATTAGAAACTTGTTTTTTTATTTTAAAAACATGAAAACATAGGACAATGATGATAAGTGATTTGTGTAGTTGTTTTTCATAATATTATTAATAATGGTGAATCTTATTTAGTAAAATTATTTTAATGCATAAATTTCAATTATACATACAGTTAAAAAATCACTAATCTTATTTACATTAATAAAAATAAGAAGCTTTTAGAAGCGGATATATTGCTTATATATAATTAAAAATTCCATAGAAATAATTTCATAATTACTTAAAAAACTCTAGCGGGGGACGTTGTGATATCATATTTTTCTAAGGGGAGAAATAATATAGTATATCTTTTTGGGGAGATTTATTTTGTACACAAAAACAGTGTAAACATAGTATCAAATATATGTTATATATTGGTAAAAATCAACTAATTAAGGAGGTAATTTGAATTTAAATTAACTTTTAGAGGCTAATTTTATTCGATGATCAGTTTATTGATATTTGTTTATTAATGTATTTATATCTTTAAAAAACATGATATTTTTCTCTTATGCTTAAGTAAATTCTCTTTCGATTAGTTGTGGTTTGGGGGGTTTTATTATCTTTACCGCTCGTATAACCATACTTTAATTTATAATTAAATGTCATACAATTTATTAAAAGGAAAAAGAGGTATTATTTTTGGAGCACTTGATGAAAACTCTATTGCTTGGAAAACTGCAGAGCGTGTTTTTGAAGAAGGAGGAAGTTTTGTACTTACTAATGCCCCTGTTGCAATGCGTATGGGTGCTATAAATACTCTTGCAGAAAAAACTAATTCTCAAGTTATACCAGCAGATGCAACTTCGTTAGAAGATTTAGAAAACCTTGTAGAAAAAGCAACAGAGATTTTAGGAGGAAAACTAGATTTTGTTTTACACTCTATAGGAATGTCGGTAAATGTTCGAAAAGGACGTCATTATACAGATCTTAATTATGATTGGAGCCAAAAAGGTTGGGATGTATCAGCACTTTCTTTTCATAAAACAATGCAGGTTTTATATAAAAAAGGTGCAATGAATGAGTGGGGAAGTGTAGTTGCCTTGACATATATGGCAGCTCAGCGAGTATTTCCTGATTATAATGATATGGCTGATAATAAAGCGTATCTAGAATCAATAGCTCGTAGTTTTGGGTATTTCTTTGGTAAAGATCATAAAGTAAGGGTGAATACAATTTCTCAATCTCCAACTCCTACAACAGCAGGAAAAGGAGTAAAAGGTTTTGATGGATTCATAGACTATGCAGATAAAATGTCTCCACTAGGTAATGCTACTGCTGCAGAATGTGCAGATTATACCATAACATTATTCTCTGATTTAACCAAAAAAGTAACACTACAGAATCTATACCATGATGGTGGTTTTTCTAATATGGGGGTAAGTCAGTTCGTTATGGAAAAGTTTATGGAAGAATAATAAGGTATTATTTACTAAAAAATAGCTTTTAGCTCGAGTATAAAAAATCCTGAAAATGTACTACATTTTCAGGATTTTTTTTATGTTGATATTAGTACACTTAAAAAAAGCTAATTAGTTTATAATGCTATGTTAATTATAAAATAAAAAATTAATTTGATAGTTTCTAGTGATTCATAAATCTATAAATCATTACTCTATGAAACCTCAATTTAAAATAGTTAAGTTAATACAAATCATTTGTATTTATGTTTTTTTTATATCCTGTACCAAGGATGATGACCCTTCAACAGTTCCCATAAAAGATAAAGTTAGTATCACTGCTTCTATTGACCTTGTTGCTATTAATGATGATAAAGCGGTAATTCAGGTTTTTCCTAAAAATATTACTACTAATGAGATCGTATATTATATGCCTAAGATTGTGCCAGGAATCTATGAAGAAAGCAATTATGGGCGACTGGTAGAAGATTTTAAACCTTTAGATCAAAAAGGGGAAGTATTGCGATATGAAAGGATAAATGATAATTCCTGGAAAATATTTAATGCAGGCCAATTGTATAAAATAGAATATTTAGTGAATGATTCTTTTGATGCTCCAGATAGCGAAACATATGGAAATTCATCAGGAACAAATATCGAAAAAAATGAAAATTACCTAATTAATTTTAATGGGTTTTTAGGATATTTTGAAGGAGCAGAAAATAGTAAGTATAAAATAGAAATTTTATACCCTTCTGGTTTAGATGGAATAACTTCATTGGATAAGATAGAAAAACAAGAAGAAGGAGATAATAATAAAGATATTTTTATAGTTTCTGATTATAGAGAATTGGTAGATAACCCTATTTTATATTCTAAACCAGATCATGTATCTTTTATGGTAGATGATTTAGAAGTTACTTTAAGTGTTTATTCTCCTAATAAGTTACATTCTTCTACAGAGTTGAGACCTTCAATAGAAAAATTGATACGTGCGCAGAAGGAATTTTTAGGAGATATAAAAACATCTAATAAGTATAAAATATTATTATACTTATTTCCAGAAGATAAACCTTTAAAAGGTAATGATGCAGGATTAGAACATCGTAACTCAACATTATTAACAGTTAAAGAAAATTTTTCTTCGGATGAGTTGATTAAGCAATTAGATCATTTTATTTCTCATGAATTTTTTCATATTTTAATTCCAATATCAATACATTCAGAAGAGATACATGATTTTGATTTTAATAACCCTAAAATGTCTAAACATTTATGGTTTTATGAAGGGTTAGTAGAATATTTTTCAGGACTTTTTAGAGTACAACAAGGAATTATAACTCAAAAAGAATTTTTAGAAGATATAGTTTTTAAGCAATACATACAGTATAGTAAATTTTATGAGAACATTCCTTTAACAGTTAGAAGTAAAGAAATATTAAACAATTCTATGTTTGTAAAAGAAAGCTATGTGTTTTATACAAGAGGAGCACTGGTTTCGATGTTTATGGATATTATTACTAGATCTAAATCGAAAGGTAAAAATAATGTTTTAGAGTTAGTAAAAAGAATGTCAGATACCTATGGACCTAATAAACCATTTAAAGATGATGAACTATTTTCTATTATAACAGATCTAACAACCCCAGAGATGAAAGATTTTTTTGAGTTATATGTTTCTGGTTCAGAGTTATTAGAAGATAAAGAAATCATAGATTATTTTTATGCTGTAGGTGTTGGATTTAAAGAATTGGAAAAAAATGGATTAACTTATTTTCATGATAGTAACGGGGATACCTATTATAAGGTAAATGAAGCAAAACAAATCGTATTAAAAAAATCAAGAAAACTCAATACAGGATTACTAAAATTAGGTTTAAAAGGAGGAGATATTATTGACGTAATTAATGGGGTTAAAGTAAATTTAGAGAATCAAACGATTTTATTCTCATCATGGAAATGGGTTGAAGAAAAAAAGGATTTGGTTTTTGAGATTATCCGAGATGGTGAAAAAATGACTTTAAAAGGAAAAGCAATACAGCCTAAAGGTATTGTTAAAACATTAGTGTTTTTAGATTTAGATAAAGAAGATGAACGAATGAAATTAAGAGAAAATTGGTTAGGAGGATCGGTAAATCAATAAAATCAATAGAAATAGGAGTATAATTTATTACTTTTGGTTCTTCACAAAAAAGGTGCTTTAGTTTCTTAAGCACCTTTTTTATGAAAATATAAAAAAAACAGCTTAAAAAAGAAACTTAAGATGAGTAAACGTTTTTTGTTTATTTAACTTTGTAGATATGGAAATATACTTCTCCTTTATTATACCTGTATATAATAGACCAAATGAGATTAGAGAATTATTAGATAGTATGTTAGCTATTGAGTATGCTAAACCCTATGAAATAGTTATTATTGAAGATGGCTCATCAGAAACCTCAGAAATAGTTATTAATGATTTTATAAATAGGTTGTCTATAAGCTATTATCAAAAACCGAATACTGGTCCAGGAGATTCTCGTAATTATGGTATGCAGAAGGCAAAAGGAAACTATTTTATTATCTTAGATAGTGATGTATTGTTGCCCAAAGAATACTTATCTAAAGTAGAACAGTTTTTATCAAATACCTTTGTGCATTGCTACGGAGGACCTGATGATGCGCATCATAGTTTTTCGGATCTTCAAAAAGCGATAAGTTACAGTATGACGTCATATTTGACTACAGGAGGAATTAGAGGTAGAAAAAATACAGTGGGTAAATTTCAGCCTCGTAGTTTTAATATGGGATTATCTAAGGAGGCTTTTAAAACCTCTGGAGGATTTGGTAATATACACCCTGGAGAAGATCCAGATCTTACCATAAGACTATGGGAATTAGGTTATAACACGGCATTAATTGATGATGCTAAAGTGTTTCATAAAAGAAGAATTTCTTGGAAGAAATTTTACTTTCAGGTTCATAAATTTGGATTAGTTAGACCTATTCTGAATCAATGGCACCCACAGACAGCCAAACTTACTTATTGGTTTCCTACATTATTTTTATTGTACATCGGATTTTCTTTATGTACTGCATTTTTTGGATGGTGGTATTTTTTAGGGCTTTTGGGGATTTATTTTGGTTTTGTTTTTATAGGAGCTACTTTAGAATATAAGAATATTCTTATAGGATTTCAATCAATTTTGGCAGTTTTAATACAATTTTATGGATATGGGAAAGGATTCCTTAAATCTTATTATTATATTCATATAATTAAAAAAGTGCCTGAAGAACAATTTAAAAAATTGTTTTTTTCTAAGTAATTTATTGATATGCCCTACAGAAAAAAGACTAGACTTTTTATTAAAAGAAGTACTGTAAAAACTTTTTTGTTTTTCCTTTTATTCACTTCACTCTTATGGTTATTTATACAATTTTCTAAAAACTATACAGAGGAAGTAGAAGTGGCAATACAATATGTTAACATTCCAAAAGATAAAATATTTAGCGAGAGAAGCGATCAGACAGTAAGAATGGTGCTTAATGGAAACGGTTTTAGACTTATGAATTATAATTGGACTAAACCAGTATTAAAACTTAATGTTGAAGATGCATATATTAGTAATGATGATCAATATCATTTTTATATTGATAAGGAATCTGTACTATTTAAGAATAATTTAGACTTTAAAGGTCGGGTTTTATCAATACAAAGAGATACTTTGATTTTAAGGTTGTATCATAACCTTAAGAAAAAGATTCCTGTAAAAATCGTTAAAGATATTCAATATGCGATAGGTTATGGTAGTGATAGAGGAGTAGTGATTTCTCCAGACTCAGTAGTAATTAGTGGTCCTTCAGAACATATAGACACTATAAAGTCTGTATATACAGAGCGTTTGAGTTTAGAAGGCTTAAATGTTGACTATACTTCGCCATTAGCTATAGATGGTCATAAAGTTTTATCTACTATGACTATTGTTCCACCAGCTGTAGAAGCTAGTATTTTAGTAAGTAAATTCACAGAAGGAAGTCAGAAAATTCCTGTGACACTAAAAAATGTGCCAGAAGGAATAGAAGTTAAGATTTTTCCTAAAGAAATTTCTGTTGTTTACAGGGTAGGGTTAGATAAATATAATGGAATAAGTCCTAGAGATTTTATAGTTGCAGCTGATTATGCTAAGGTATCAGAAGAAAGTTCATTTTTAACACTAGAACTGGTTACTAAACCAAAATCTATCCATGATGTACGTTTGCAAGTCAAACAAATTCAATTTGTAGTTTTAAAATAATCATATTATGAAAGTTGTAGGTTTAACAGGGGGTATAGGTAGTGGGAAATCTACAGTAGCAAAAATGTTTAAAAAACTAGGTATTGCAGTATACATATCTGATGATGAAGCCAAGCTGCTTATGAATAAAGATGAACTATTAAAAAAACGAATTATAGAATTATTAGGAGAGGATTCTTATGTGAGTGATAAATTAAACAGATCATATATTGCCAATATAGTATTTAATGATGCCTCAAAACTTCTTCGATTAAATGCAATAGTACATCCTGTGGTAGCGAATCATTTTAATGAATGGAAAGAACGACAAAATGGAATTTATGTGATAAAAGAAGCGGCTATACTTTTTGAAAATGAAGGGTATAAACATTGTGATTATACTATTCTTGTATCAGCACCAACACCAGTAAGGATTCAAAGAATTTTAAAAAGAGATACTACAACTAAGGAAAATATACAATCTAGAATGAATAATCAATGGAACGATGATAAAAAGATTCCGTTGGCAGATTTTGTAATATATAATGAGAATATAGAAAACACTGAAAATCAAGTATATGAAATACATAAAGAATTGTCTTTATAAGACTGTTACAAACCGAATCTTTCATTTTGTTAACATTTGGTTAAACCCTAAAGTAGCTAAATGTTAAAGTCTTATTTTTGATTTATGAATAAAAGATTATTCGTAATACTGATAATTTTAATGAGCTTATCATTAATTGGTATTATTTTTGTTCAGGGATATTGGATTAACAATACAGTAGAAAATAATGAAGAACAATTTTCTTTTAATGCGAAACAAATACTGATATCAATATCTAATAAAATTCAATATAGAGAATTTGAAGAGATGTTTTTACCATTTCAACAAATTTTAGATAGTATAGAAGAACCTGATAATAAAACAATACGTCAGCTTTTAAATATTAGTATAGATAATACAACAAAATCATTTGCTTATGCAGATGATATTTTAGAAGAGGATTATAAATTATTTTCATCTTTTATAAAGTTTAATATAGATACAGTTCGATTAAAAAATATTTTAGATCGTAATACAGATTTAGCGATTCAAAAAGGGACAAATGATTTTACAAAACAGAGTTCTAAATCTAAACTAGAGAGAATAAGGAGGTTGACAGATCTTCAAAGAATAGATTATGAGATAGTTATAGGAGAAATAGCTAGTTTTATACCAATTCATAGAAGAGTTCAGAAAAAAGAAATAGAATATTTACTTAAAAAAGAGCTGGAAGAGAGAGATATAAAAGTAAACTTTGAGTATGCTATATATAGTAATGCATTGGCAACCAAAGTACGTTCTGATGATTTTAGTTTAGATTATCCTACAACAACATATGCAATACCGTTATTTGTAAATGAAGAGGGAGTGAGCGAGTATCAGTTGTATGTTAATTTTACAGGAAAAAAACAATATGTACTTTCTTCTATTAAAGGAATGGCCATATTATCTATAATATTTACATTAATTATTGTAGTTGCTTATTCTAGTGCATTATCACAGTTGATGCAACAACGCCAGATATCACAAATTAAAACGGACTTTATTAATAATATGACACATGAGCTTAAAACGCCTATTGCAACTATCAATTTGGCGTTAGACTCAATTAAAAACCCTAAAATAGGGAATGATCCAGAGAAAGTGCAACGTTATATGAAGATGATAAGAGAAGAGAATAAGAGAATGCATGCTCAGGTAGAAAATGTACTGAGAATATCTCAGTTAGAAAAAAATGAGCTCAATATTAAAAAAGAAAAACAAGAATTGCATGATATTATTGAAGATGCAATAACACACATCTCTCTGATTGTAGAAAATAGAGATGGATATGTAAAAATGCACTTAGGAGCACTTAAGGCTACTATATTAGCTAATGATAGTCATCTGACTAATGTAATAGTGAATATTTTGGATAATGCTATAAAATATTCAGAAGAAGAACCTAAGATAGATGTGTACACAGAAAATGTGAAAAATAGTATTGTTCTTAAAATTCGTGACCAAGGGATTGGAATGAGTAAAGTGGCACAGAAAAAGATTTTTGAAAAGTTCTTTAGAGAACATACAGGGGATCTTCATAATGTAAAAGGACACGGATTAGGACTTACATATGTAAAAAGAATTATTGATGACCATCATGGTCAAATTTGGGTGGAGAGTGAAAGGGGAAAAGGCTCTACATTTATAATTAAATTACCGTTAATATCTTAAAAATATGGAAACAGAAAACAAAAAGATTTTGCTAGTAGAAGATGATCCGAACTTTGGAACAGTTTTAAAAGATTATCTAATAATGAACGATTATAATGTTGTTCATGCTAAGAATGGCATGGAAGGCTTCGAGAAATTCAAAAAAGATGACTATGATATGTGTATTCTTGATGTCATGATGCCTTATAAAGATGGATTTACACTAGCAAAAGAGATAAGGGAAAAAAATGAAGAAATACCAATTATCTTTTTAACTGCAAAAGCAATGAAAGAAGATGTACTGAAAGGTTATAAAGTAGGAGCAGATGATTATCTTAATAAACCTTTTGATAGTGAAGTGTTACTGATGAAAATTCAAGCTATTATGCAGCGAAAGAATACAGAATCAGTTGCAGATAGTAAACAATTTGAGTTTAGAATTGGAGGTTTTCATTTAAATTCAAAACTTCGTTTTTTAACATATAAAGACGAAGAAGCAATTAAATTATCTCCAAAAGAAAATGAACTCCTTCGTTTACTAGCATTACATCTTAATGATTTAATGCCAAGAGAACTGGCTTTGACAAAGATATGGAGAGATGATAACTATTTTACATCACGTAGTATGGATGTTTATATCGCTAAGCTTAGAAAGTATCTTAAAAAAGATGAGAGTGTTGAAATTTTAAACATTCATGGAGAAGGTTTTAGGTTGGTTGTAAGGAGTGAGGACTAAAAACTAAAGATAAAATAGTATAACGGTAACTACTGATTCTTGTAAAAACTCATTGTAATACAGCTATACACCGTATTATAGTGAGTTTTTTCTAATATATGTAATGATCGGATCAATGGTTTCTTTATAATCAAACCATTGAACCTCCTTATCTTTTCTAAACCAAGTAAGTTGCCTTTTTGCAAAACGTCTGGTATTTTTTTTGATTTCAGAGATTGCAAAATCTAAATCCCATTCCTTATCTAGGGATTTAAATATTTCTTTGTACCCTACCGTATTTAGTGCATTTAGTGACTTATACATATATAGACTTTCTACCTCATCTATCAAACCTTGTTGAATCATTATGTCTACCCTTCTATTTATCCTATCATAAATAATCGCTCTTTCTGCAGTCATCCCAATTTTAATACTATTAAATGGTCGTTGTTTTTGAGGTCTATTTAAAAAAGATGAATAAGGCATTCCAGTTCCAATAGATACTTCGATAGCTCTCATTACTCTATGAGGGTTATTCAGATCTACTTTTTGATAATATATAGGATCTACTTTTTTTAACTGTAATTGTAGCTGCTCAATCCCATTATTGGTATACTCCTCCTGAAGTTGTTTTCTGATCTGTATATCAATTTCTGGAAAATGATCTAATCCTTTGGTAATGGCATCTATATACAATCCAGAACCTCCAACAAGAATAGCATAATTATTATTTTTAAATAACACATTTAATTTATCCAAAGCATCTTTTTCAAAATTTCCTACAGTATACTCTTCTTTAACACTTATATGCTGGATAAAATGATGTTGGGCTTCTGATAGCTCATCGATAGAAGGGGCAGCAGTACCAATACTCATTTCTTTATAAAATTGTCTACTATCTGCAGAAACTATTTCACAGTCAAAATGTTTTGCAAGCTGAATACTTAAGCTAGTTTTACCAATCGCAGTTGGTCCTATAATTACGATTAAATTTTTATTCATTGCGCAAGTCTTCACCACATTTATGACAGAATTTAGCATCATCAGGATGCATGGTCTCATTACAATGACTACATGCCTGGGTATTTAAATGAATTTTTTTATCCTCATGGTGTGCATATTCTGCACTAACAATACCGGTAGGTACAGCAATAATACCATATCCCATAATCATAATAATTGCAGCAATAAACTGACCTAATGGGGTGACTGGTGCAATATCTCCATACCCTACAGTAGTTAGCGTTACAATACACCAATATACACTTATGGGTATGCTTTTAAATCCACTATTTTCACCTTCTATAATATACATAACAGTACCCATGATTATACATAAAACCAATACAGCAAATAGAAATACTAGTATTTTTGCTCTACTATCTTTTATTGCTTTAGTCAATTTATTGGATTCGCCAATATAACGAGAGATTTTTAAAATTCTAAATACACGAAGTAATCGTAATGCTCTGACAGCAAGTAATGCACTTGTACCTGTTATAAAGAATGATAAATATAGTGGCAAAGTAGATAAAAGATCAATTAATCCATAAAAACTAAATATATAAGAAGAAGATTTTTTTATAGAGATAATTCGAGTGATATATTCTAAAGTAAAAAATATGGTAATGATCCATTCTGCATAATACAATAATACATATATGTTTGTAGGTAATCCTTTTACGCTTTCTATCATTACACAAACAATACTTAATACAATAAGAATAAGTAAGATGATATCAAATAGCTTCCCTGCTGGAGTATCTGCCTCATAAATAATACTATGTAATCTCTCTTTCCAGGTTTTATAGGTTGAATTATTGCTCACACTTCTTGATTTTGAATAAAAATACTAAAAAAACACATTATCTTTTTACAGTTATAATTGTATTGTTCTCGATCTCTACAACAAGGTTTAATAATTCTTTTAACGTACTATAGTATTCTGTTGGATAATATGAAGAATTGAATGCTATTCTATGAGATATAGTAAGTTTATTTTTGTTTCTGCTAAATTTAGTGCTTACACTTCCTAAATTATTAGGAATCGTATAGTTTGAATTTTTTGGAATATCTACAAAATTATAATCTAAGGGTAATTCGATAGAAATATAATAGGTATACGAATCTTTATAACCAAAATCTACAGGGTAGGTTCTTTCATTTAACTTGAAAGGGTTTTCTTTAAAAAAAGGTTTAGTAAATGGTTTTATATATATAAGATCATCGATTACTTCAGGAGATTTGATAAAATCAAATTCTTCTTCATAATTCTTATTGGGATCATTTTCATTTTTAATAGCGATGTCTGTTATACTAATATCTTCACTTTGTTTTTTTATTTGATCTAAAAACTTTTTTTTATTGAATTGATCTAATTCTTTTCGTTTAAAATAGCTATGATAACCTGTTAGTATATGTTTTGCATATCCATTTAATTTTAGATTTTTAGTAAGTTTTAATTTTTCTTTATAAAAAAAAGAAGAACTTTCTCTAGGAGTAATACTAATCCACGAACTACCATTTTTAAAATCTAATAATCTACCATCTTGATTTAAACACCTAAAAGGAATATCACCAAATTTTAGGTTTTTTTCTGTAGCATCTAATAAAAAAGGTTTTTTGTCTATAGATAGCTGTACAATTAAATAATTAAAATCAGAGATTATGGGGTGAATCTTTGTAATATAGCCATTATCTCTAGTTGATAATATTACAGGGTGAACATTAAATTTTTGTTGCTTTAGTACATTATGTAATAGTATATTTATTTCAGAGGAATTGCCTGTTTTGTTTTCAATTACCTTATTTATATTACCTTCTTTAAAAATCTGATTTTTTTTATTCCAACTATAATTGTTAGTAATATATCGGTAAATAGCTTTGGCTTTAGAAATGTTATTAGGCATTAATTTTATACTATCAGGAAGAACTTTTTTAGTAAGGTTTATTTTTTTTAACTGAACTCCAATAGTTATTTCTTTTTCTAATTTATAATCAACATTTTTCCAAGTTTTTGTATACTTTTTTTTCTTACCATCGAACCCCGTAAACTCTTTGAGTTCATATTTTATACGAGAAAAATAATTACCTTTAGTAGTCATGTATTTTTCTTTTTTAAAAGCAGGTATGTTTCTCATCGTATATACACCATGTGCACAATCAGCATACCCCAAGCTAGATATTTCTAAGCAATTTTTTTTAATAGATGATTCATTAGTTTCTAGCTTTAAAGTTCCTATTAGTCTTGTATTATATATATAGTTACCAGGAAGATCTGCCGTAAATTCACTATACATTTTTGGAATATCGTCCTGAAAATCCCAGCCATTAAAATTATACATAAAAGGAGATTCTGTTTGATATTTATAGGTAAGTACCGAACCTGGTTTTAAATTAGGGAATGTGAATTTTATAAGGGTATAATTTTCATCATACTTCTCTTTATATATTTGGTCATCATTTACTTTGTTTTTTATGATTTCTCCATTTTCTATTGTATAAGTATGTGCAACAAGTTTTTTAAGTAATTCTTTATTACCTTTATTTTTGTACAAAAAGATTTTGACAACTGCTTTGTTGTACCCTTGCTCGTTTAATATTTTTATTTTAGCCTCGTAATCTGTTAATAGATTGTAGTTTCCTCCATTTTGTACTCTGCTATATCCTTTTTCATATATGAAAAATGCATTAGCGGTAGTGTCTTTCTTATAAGTTGAACCTTTTAAGTCAGCAATACTAACAATCATATTTTTGCTATTATAAGTTTCCTGAGCAGTAATATGTATAGTTAATATTAAAAATAATAATAAGAATATAAAGTTATTCATTTTTTGAAGGTTTGATAATTTTTAATTTTTTGTGTGTGCGAAGATAGCTTTGTATAATATGTTTCGCATCTCTATTATGTGTCATAGGAGTAATGATAGAATGTAAAATATCTATGTTACTAATTTGATGATTTAGATTAAAATATCCTATACCGATAAAGATCCCATTTTCTACGAGTATAACACTGTGTTCATCAATTGTCCTTCCTTGGTCTACGATGATCATATCTTGATTTTGAAAAGAAGCATTAGAGATCAATTTTTGTGCACGAGTATTATACTCTTCTATAGATTCTATGTTGATGCATGCCCCAGAACACTGTTTTAAAGTATAATTGAAACAATTACTTTTTCCGTTATCTAATCCCATTAACTTTTGACACAACTGATACTTTTCTGTCCACCGGTACATAAAAGATTTGGCTTGTTGTCTGTTTGTAAAGGTGGTAATATTTTTCTTTCTGTGATCAGCTTTTTCAACTTTAAAATTAATGTACCCATTATCATCTGTGAATTGGTATAAGGCTTGATCAAATTTTGTTTTGCGTAAAGCTCTATTATATTTTGGCTTATGGAGTTTTATTTCTTCACTTTCTTTTAATAATGCTAAAAGCTCGCTTCCTGTAATCTCATAGGTTACACTAGCAACTTCTTCTTGTATTCTTTTGGATTTTCTGTTATCACTAGTGAAATGTTGATTGAGTCGTTTTTTTATGTTTTTACTTTTTCCAATATATATGATTGCTCCATCCTCGCGATGCATATAGTATACTCCAGTTGCTATAGGCGCACTCTCGATCATGCTAAGAAGTTTACTATCAATTTGCCGTTTAACTTCTGTACGTACAGTATCAGTAATGATTGTTTTTTCTACATCTTTTGACAGTAAGAGTTTAAATAACTTTACAGTTGCTAGGGCATCGCCATTAGCTCTATGCCTATCAGAAAGAGGAATACCAAGTGCACGCACTAATTTACCTAAGCTATACGATTGTTGATCTGGGATCAATTTCTTAGAAAGCTCTACAGTACATAAGGATTGTCGCTTAAACTCAAACCCTAATCGAGAGAATTCTGTTCTTAAAATTCGATAGTCAAAGCTAGCATTGTGTGCTACTATCACGCAATCCGTTGTGATTTCTACAATTCTTTTAGCTACTTCATAAAACTTAGGAGCATTACGAAGCATTTGATTGTTTATTCCGGTAAGATTAACAACAAATGGTTGTATGGGTTTTTCGGGATTAATAAGACTTATAAATTGATCTACTACATTATGTCCATCAAATCTATATATAGCAATTTCAGTAATTCCTTCTTCATTATATTTACCTCCAGTAGTTTCAATATCTAAAATTGCATACATATATTAATCTGTGTAGCTATTATGTTTTTAATTTTATTAGTTTATTCCCAATAATTATGTGTTAGAGAACCTATTATGGTTTTAAAATAATTTAAAACCATAGATTTTAGTGCCTACATTTTTTTAAGCTTTATAATAGAACTCTGACATAAGGTTATGGCTATCCATAATTTCTAGCTCCAAAGATAGCACTTCCTACTCTAATCATTGTACTGCCACATTCAATAGCCATTTTATAATCACCACTCATACCTATTGATAGGGTTGTTAACTGCGGATATTTTAATTTTAGTTTTTCGGAGAAAGCTGCAATTTTATGAAACTCATTTTGTATTTGTTGTTGATCATTGGTAAAAGTAGCCATACCCATTACCCCTTGTATGTGTATATTAGTTAAATTTTTAACTTCTTCACTATTTAATAAAGTAAGTGCATCTTGTTCTGTTAGTCCAAACTTGCTCTCTTCTTCAGCAATTTTGATTTGCAATAAACAATTAATAGTTCTGGTGTGTTTTTTAGCTTGTTTATCAATTTCTTTAAGTAATTTGTAACTATCTACTGCATGGATTAGATCTACAAAAGGAGCCATATATTTTACCTTATTGGTTTGCACATGTCCAATCATGTGCCAACTAATATCTTTTGGCATGGTGTCCCATTTTTCACTCATTTCCTGAATTTTATTTTCTCCAAAAATACGTTGACCAGCTTCATAAGCGTCCATGAGGTCGGCAATAGGCTTGGTTTTGGATACGGCTACTAGGGTAACTCCTTCAGGAATTGTTGTTTGTATATGGTGAAGATTTCTTTTTATATCATTCATAAGATATAAAGATATTTAAAAAATTAGTATTCAGGTTAAAGAACGGGGATTAAGGGCTTACGTCTCAAAACTCATAAATCGTGATTCCGCTTCTTAGTTTAGGTTCGATATAGGTACTTTTTGGAGGCATGGTTAATCCTTCATCTGCAATTTTTTTGATTTGTTCTACAGATGCAGGAAAAAGACCAAAGCCTACTTTATATTCCTGACTATCTACTAGACTTTTTACATGTGCAATACCATTTTTGCCATGAGAGTAGTCGATACGAGTATCTGTACGTAGATCTTCTATATTTAAGATAGGGTTTAAGACTGTTTTATATAGAATTTGCGCATCTAGTTCATCAAGCGCATCTGTAAATTTATATATAGTTTTTCTAAGATATAATGAATAAAACTCTCCATCGAGGTACATACTAAAATGATGTTTTTTAGATGGGGTATAGGCTTCAATTCCTCTGTTTTCGATACGAAACCATTCATCTAACTGAATTAAAAATTCTTCTTTGGTTAACCCACTAAGGTTTTTAATTAATCGATTGAACTCATAAATTTTTAAATCAGATTCGGGAATCAGATAACTCATAAAAAAATTGTAGGCTTCACTATCGTTATGTTTAGTGTTATTAGCTTTTAAATCTTCGTATAAAAGGTATGACGATGCAGAACGATGATGTCCATCTGCAATATATATGGTCTGTATGGAAGCAAAAGTTTTCTGAATTTCAGTAATAGATTCTTTATTAGCTATTTTCCAAAGGTAATGTGTGTCTCGATTGGTTGTTGTAAACTCATATTCTGCTCTCATTTTGATCGTATCCGAAACAATTTTTGTGATCGTATCATTATCAGGGTAGGTAAGCAATACAGGTTCGGCATTAAAACCTACTGTTTTTAGGTATTCTTTAAATGTGTTTTCGCGATATCGTATCGTATCTTCATGTTTTTTGATCACATCATTTTTATAATCTTCTGCACTAGCAGCTGCTATAATTCCACAAAATGATTCTTGTTCGCGATTTACAATCTTGTAAATATAATAACAAGCACTATCATCCTGCATAAAGATTTCGTCTTCTTTAAACTCTAAGTACCGATTCCGAACCAACTTATAGCGTTCTACTCCTGATATTTCTTTTTGATATTTATATCCTGGGTTTACAATATGTAAGAAAGAGTAGGGGTTGTAATCCATACGTGAGTCTCTCTCAAAAGGAGTGTAGCTCTGATAGGATCTAGAGGCTACTAAACTGACTTTATCTCGTGTTGGTCGGATTGCTTTAAATGGATTAATCTTAGCCATTAATTATTATTTATAAATTCAGTAGGGTTTACATATCCCGATGTGTTCTCTGAGTATCCTCCACCAATATCCATAAGGATATGATCTCTTATCTCTAGATGTAAATGAGCATAATATATACCATTAGCATTGCCGATGGTACCTATCTGAGCTCCTTTTTTTATAAAAGTATTTTCTGCTACCAGTATAGTATCACAATGTGCATATACAGATTCATAGTATTGCCCTTTATATTGATGTATAATTCTTATCACATTACCCCAGCCTCCTTTGATATCTTTGGCAAAAAAAATATATCCATTAGCAATAGCGTAGATGGGATCTCTTAGATCGGTATTACCACCTCCAACACCATTCCAATCATCTCCTAAATGGTTATTTTCTGTAAACTTCTGTGCGTTATAATATCCTTTTCCATTGGGTTTTCCTACGGGGTAATCAAACTCATAGGCTATAAAATCAGGATTTTTTGTAAATAGTGTAGGGTACTTCTGATACTGATCCTGAGTAGTAGTGGTATCTTGTATGACAGTTTTTGGGTGATTTATTCTTAAAGCACCTTTTTGCTGGTCTTTTTTACAAGAAATACATACAAAAAACAAGATTAGTATCAGAAGTTTAGACATATTATTGCGTAGCTATATTATAATTATGTTGCCTATTGAAATTGTTTTGATACAATCTCAGCTTTTCTGTTCTCTGAGTAGTCATAGAATCCTTCACCACTTTTTACACCTAGTTTACCTGCCATTACCATATTTACTAATAGAGGGCAAGGAGCATATTTTTGGTTTTTAAATCCTTCATACATTACATTAAGAATAGATAAACAAACATCGAGACCGATAAAATCTGCTAATTGTAATGGTCCCATAGGGTGTGCCATTCCTAGTTTCATAACCGTATCTATTTCTGATACCCCTGCTACGCCATTGTATAATGTTTCTATAGATTCATTGATCATGGGCATTAGAATACGATTGGCTACAAATCCAGGGTAATCGTTAACTTCTACAGGTACTTTACCTAATGTTTTAGACAACTCCATGATGGTATTGGTAACTTCATCACTGGTAGTGTACCCTCTTATAATTTCTACCAATTTCATGATTGGTACAGGGTTCATAAAGTGCATTCCTATCACCATCTCAGGGCGATTGGTCACTGCGGCTATCTGAGTAATAGATATTGATGAGGTGTTAGAGGCTAAAATGGTATGATCAGCGCATAATTCACTAAGCTCTTTAAATATATTAAGCTTTAGTGCTACATTTTCGGTAGCAGCTTCGACTACAAGCTCAGCATATTCAACACCTTCTTTAATCGTTGTAAAAGTAGAGATATTACCCAGTGTAGCCTCTTTATCAGCTTCGGATATTTTCTCTTTAGCAATCATCCGATCCAGGTTCTTGGTGATTGTAGCAATACCTTTATCTAAGGATTGCTGAGAAATATCTATAAGTTGTACTTTAAAACCTTTTTGAGCAAAAGTATGTGCAATACCATTACCCATGGTTCCTGCACCGATTACTGCAATGTTTTTCATAATGATTAGATATGTTTTGTTTGTTTAATGTAGTGTGCGAATTCTTCGTATTAATGTGTAAAACAGTCAATGATTTTTAATGCGACTTCTAATGCTTTTTTTCCTTGTTCTAATGATACAATAGGGGTGGTGTCATTCTGTATTGCTATAGCAAATGTATCTAATTCATCTAGTATAGCATTATTAGATGGTACATCGGGATTATCAAAATAGATTTGTTTTTTAATCCCTTCAGCATTTTGCAAAATCATGGCAAAATCATCGGGAGTTTCTGGAGCGTCTTTCATTTTGACAACTTCACATTTTTTTTCGAAAAAATCAATAGAGATATATGCATCTCGCTGAAAAAATCTAGATTTTCTCATATTTTTAAGCGAGATCCTACTTGCTGTAAGATTTGCTACACATCCATTCTCGAACTCTATTCTTGCATTGGCAATATCAGGAGTTTCGCTAATTACAGAAACACCACTAGCACTAATGTGTTTTACCTCTGAGTGTACAACACTTAATATAGCATCGATATCATGGATCATAAGATCTAGTACTACAGGAACATCTGTACCTCTGGGATTAAACTCTGCTAGTCTATGGGCTTCTATAAACATAGGGGTTTCAATCTTACTTGCTACAGCAGTATAGGCAGGGTTAAAACGCTCTACATGACCCACCTGCCCCTTTACCTTATAGGTGTTTGCCAACTCGATAAGCTCTTTGGCTTCTGCTACAGTATTGGTAATAGGTTTTTCTATAAATATATGTTTACCCGCTTGTATCGCTTGTTTTGCAACTTCAAAATGTGCAAAGGTTGGCGTAACAATATCTACAACGTCTACGGCATCTATTAATTCTTCGATAGAGTTGAATAGTTGGTATCCAAATTCTTTGACTATAGAGGCTGCTTGATCAGTATTCGTATCGTAGAACCCAATAAGGTCATAGTTTTCTGATTGTTGTAGAAGGCGTAAATGGATTTTACCAAGGTGTCCCGCACCGATTACTCCAGCTTTGAGCATAGTTTATGATTTTACACAAAAATAGTATTATTTATAAATTTTAAATCTTAATTAATATTAAAAAGTAAAACTTTACTGTAGAACTTGTTTCGACTTTTTATCGATAGGATATAAAAACGAATTCTAAATCCTGTTTTTTTTATACGTATATGGTGTATGCTGCTGATTTAGATATATGCATAATTAAGGATAACAAGTTTTTATCTGAGCACCTTAATTATAATATTCTAAGTGGTAAATATTTGGATCAAAACCAAATTATTGTAGTTATACAACTATTCTAGTTATGTTTTGATAATGTTACCTTCTTTGATGTATCAATTGTACTGCTTTTGTCTGCCAAATTTTTTATTGCTACCCACTTCTATAAGTACCCTTACCTACTAAAGAAATACCACTGGGTACTCCAACTGTTAAAGCTTGCTGCACGTTTGTCAGTTGGGGTACTTCATTACTAGGGGATTGGCGTAAGTTTATCAGTTTACCCACTTGGTAGTGTTGTATGACCTACTGTAGTACTATGTCATCTTGCTTATTTTGTACCTCATCTCGTCTTTTTTGTTATCTAGCCTAATTTTTTAAATCTTAGTTGTAGGTAAGCTATACTGTTTATTAAAGTGTTAATTCGAGTGATTTTTTAGAATAAAATAAAGAAGAACTGTATTGATAATAGCTTTTTTTATAAGGAAAAATCCTGATTTAATAGATTTAATCATCTTCACTTCTTGTGAGTTTTGTACATAGGCAAGTGCTTTTTCTCTACTTCCTATTTTTGCTTATACATTATTACTTTTTTACCATTCTACAGGTACTGTTATTCGTTCTCCTAGTTTTTTACCATCTAAAAACTGTATAGAAATACTATCGTTTTTCGTTAGTTTTTCAAATAATTCTGCATGTTTTTGCTTAAACTCAGTTACCGTACCGATATGTAACGTGTCTTTGTTTTCTGATAGCATTTTTTCTATATAAGACTTAAACTGATCTTGGGTTACCTTTGTTGAATCTAATCTATACCATGAATAAATCACATAATTAGTGGTTTCTGAAGATTCAAGTATTTTGGTTTTATTGTTTTTTAGCTTAATCAATTTTTCTTTATCCAAAACATATATATCCTCCCCAACCCCTTCTCTATAAGGATGATAACTGTAATCAATATTAATGAAGATTTTTTTTCTGAATGAGTTATTATTTAGTGTTACTTCTATAGGTAAATTAATTCTAAATATTCTTCTGTATTTTTTATTAAGTCTGAGAATCACAGGATGGTTGGTATCAGATACTTTTATAACCTCTTTGCTACTGTTGCAACTCATCATAAAAACTATACTAAAAGAAAAGATAAGCTTATTCCTTTTACTCATTAACAAATATTGTTTCAATAGTATATTTATATCCATCTTTGTTTTTGTTAGGTATTTTTCTGTAAAGAACTTCTATCTCGGAAAAACCAGTATCTTCTACGTTATTTCGTTCAAATTTTTCAAGTTCCTCAAACGTTCTAAATTCTCCTTTTAGGATTTTATTAGCGGTTTCTTTAGAGAGAGCCATAAGTTCCCATTTACGGGCTTTGGTATGGCTATACGCATTTACAAATTGTCGTACCGCATTTAACCCTTTAGTTTTTGCAATCTCCAGTTCTTCTTCTATTGCCATATCCAACGCCTCGTCCCATTCTGCTTTTATAGGTTGTATCAGTATTCCTGCAACATCAAAGGCTAATGCTTAAAACTTAACGGGTATTTTAATTACTTCCCATCCTTGACCTTTTGGATTATCAAAATTAAATTTTATAGTATCATTTTTAGTAAGTTCTTTAAGTACCTTGGGATATTTAGACTTAAACTCATCGAGTGAACCAATCTCTATTATATTTTCATTAGAAATTAATAATTCATCTAAATATGATTGTAATGAATCCTGAATCCATTGAGTCTGTTCTATATAATGAGCAGAGGATATAACAAAATTAATGGGTTTACCCTTTGTAATAGGTATAATTTCATTACCCACACTTATAAGAGTCTGTTTTTCTTTTTTATATAAACTTACTCCTCCGCCATGTGTAGTGTTGCTATATTTATATCTTACTGATTCTAATTTTTGTTTACTTAAATAGGAATTATTAAAAATCTTTACTTCAACAGGAAGAAATAAATACCTTAATTGTTTTGTTTTTTGATTAAACCTTAGTTTAACAGGATAATCAACACTTGTTTGTGTTATTTCGATAGGGCTTTTAGTTCCTTGACAATTTAAAATGAATATACTACTTATTAATAGTATAAAAATATTTTTAATTTTCATTATGAAAAATGGTTTCAATTATATAGACTCTTTTATTTTCTTTTTGTACAGTTTTACAGAGTACATGTAGAAATACATTTTGTTCAGATTTTTCTCTTTGAAAATCGTCAACTTGCTTAAAATTTTCAAATTTACCTTGGAGCATTAAGTTTATAGTGTCATCAGACAATTCTATTATTTCATGTCTTGATTTTTTTCCATACGCAAACACCCAATTCTTTACAGCTTGTAACCCTTTAGTTTTTGCTATTTCGAGATCATGTTCTAATGAAGTTTCTAACGCCTCATCCCATTCTGCTTTTATAGGTTGTATCAGTATCCCTGCGATATCAATTATAACACCAATACTCTTAGGTAGAAATTATAAGTGTAAAAATGTACTACCATTCTACAGGCACTGTTATTCGTTCTCCTAGTTTTTTACCATCTAAAAACTGTATAGAAATACTATCGTTTTTCGTTAGTTTTTCAAATAATTCTGCATGTTTTTGCTTAAACACAGTTACCGTACCGATATGTAACGTGTCTTTGTTTTCTAATAGCATTTTTTCTACATAAGGTTTAAATTGTTGTTGAGTAGATTTTGTAGAATCTAATTTATGACTGGAATACATTATATAGTTATCAAAACTACCTGACCGAATTGATTTTTTTTTATTGTTTTTTATTTCAATCAATTTTTTATTGGTTTTCTTATATAAATACTCCATTATTCCCTTATTAGAACCATACTCATAATTGATAGTAACAAAATCTTTTTTTCGAGTTGAATTGTTTTTTAATTCAAGTTCAATAGGTATTTTAATTCTAAATATTTTTTCATGTTTTTTACTCAATTTAATTATTAGAGGATAGTTATTTGTATTTTGTTTTATGCTTATTACTTTTTTACTTCCATTACAAGCTATAAAAAAGATAAATACTGATACTATAAAGCAACTAATTTTTTTTACTTTTCCTTTACTCATCTACAAAAATTGTTTCGATTATATAAACTTGTTGTTCTCTATTCTTATTATAAATTTTTCGATATAATATTTGAATCCTTGTATCATTAGAAAATTCTAATTGATCTTCAAATCTTTTGAATTCTTCAAACGTTCTAAATTCTCCTTTTAGGATTTTATTAGCGGTTTCTTTAGAAACAGCCATAAGTTCCCATTTATGGGCTTTGGTATGGTTATAGGCATTTACAAATTGTCGTACCGCATTTAATCCTTTAGTTTTTGCAATCTCCAGTTCTTCTTCTATTGCCATATCCAACGCCTCGTCCCATTCTGCTTTTATAGGTTGTATCAGTATCCCTGCGATATCAATTATAACACCAATACTCTTAGACAGAAATTATAAGTGTAAAAATGTACTACCATTCTACAGGCACTGTTATTCGTTCTCCTAGTTTTTTACCATCTAAAAACTGTATAGAAATACTATCGTTTTTGGTTAGTTTCTCAAATAATACTTTATGCTTTTGCTTAAACTCAGTTACTGTACCGATATGTAACGTGTCTTTGTTTTCTGATAACATTTTTTCTATATAAGGCTTAAACTGATCTTGGGTTACCTTTGTTGAATCTAATCTATACCTAGAATAGATAATATACTTATTTGATGAGTATGAAGAAATAATTTTCTCTTCGTTATTTTTTATTTTGATACTTTTTCCATCAGAATATTTGTAGATATCTTCTCCAATACCTTTTTTATATGGGCTATACTTATAATCTATTGTAATAAAAGATTTTTTACTAATAGATTTATTCGAAACAGTTAATCCTACAGGAATATTCACTCTAAATATCTTATTGTGTTTTCTCCCTAGTTTTATAATAACAGGATTTGATTGTTCGAAATAATAAAGAATTTCTTTTTTATTCCTGCACCCGATTGTAGTAAAAATTAGAACTATAACTAATACAACTAGTTTATTCATCTATAAAAATGGTTTCTATTATATAATTGTTGATATTCCTATTAGTCTTTTTCGATATTCTATAAAGTATTTCTACTCTTGTTCTTGAATTATCGTAAGATTCCAAATTAGACTCAAAATTCTCTAATTCCTCAAACGTTCTAAATTCCCCTTTTAGCATTTTATTAGCGGTTTCTTTAGAGAGAGCCATAAGTTCCCATTTATGGGCTTTGGTATGGCTATACGCATTTACAAATTGTCGTACCGCATTTAATCCTTTAGTTTTTGCAATCTCTAGTTCTTCTTCTATTGCCATATCCAATGCCTCATCCCATTCTGCTTTTATAGGTTGTATCAGTATCCCTGCAACATCAAAGGCTAATGCTATTGTTGCTCCTAATCCTCCTAATCCTGCTATACCTTGTATGGCTAAGGGGTTTGTACCTGCTTCTTCTTCATCCATCCCAAATTTAAACAAATCAAAGAAACTTATCGTACTTCCTATTTGTTTTAAAAGCCCTAATATTTTTACTCTTGCTCCTGATTGAGAAAAATAATCGTACTGGCTTAATCCTTTGGTAGTTGTAAGGTTGTCACCTTGTCTAAACCCAAAGTTTTTTCGAATTTTTATATCTGTAAGAAGCTTTCCATCATTGGTATAAAGGTTTTTATTATAAATACCTGCTTTAGGATTGGTGTATACTTTTCCGGTATTGACCACCATATTTCCTCTTTCTAGTTTTGCCAGTGCAATGTTACTTATACGCTTGTCTATAGCCTTGTTTATACCTGTTACTATTTTATCTTTTACGGCTGTTTTAGCCTTTATTCTTCCTTTTACAATTTGCTGTGTTGCCGATTTCATAAATAGTAGTGGGCTGCCATCGTGTGCAATAAATTCTGGTAGATTGTGCCCTATAACAGCTGGTTTAAAATATAATGTTCTATCACTATATCCTACCCGTAGGTAATCACTTTTACCTGCTGGAAGTTCTCTTTTTATGGGATTGTTAGAGGGATTATCGTAGCGTACCTGCCAGTAGAGTTCTATGGTATGGTCTAGATCGATAACATCATCATGGTCGTCATCTATTACTGGTTCCCATTTTTCATTAAGTACCAATGCTACAGATGCGATGCCACGACTGTCTACGGTAGCGGTTTTTGTGACAGGGTCATTAGGAAATTTGGAGGTATCTGCATTAAGTCTATCTACCCAAAAAAAATGATCATAATCAAATAATTGTAGTTCTATAGTTTCTCCTACAGGGATATCGTCTGTTTGTACATTAAAATACATAGTATCTCCTAGTGGGATGACATCTGTAGTTTTATCGGCAAAATTATACACTTCTTCTCCTTGCTGATCATAGCTCCACCATCCTCTAACGATCTGTGGATTTAGCTCTTCTGCTTGCTGTATAGGTTCATTTCTTGTATTAGGATCTTTTATACGCCACCACTTAGAGGTGATGACCTCTCCATTACGGATTACGGTGGCAGCTGATAGTGTTAGAGTATAGATTGCTCCATCGTATCCACCATCTTGATACTCTAGGCGAGTACAGTAGGTATCCCATAGCTCTAGGGTTTTAAACATTGTAGTGCCTTGTATGGATTGGGTTTCTATCTTACATTCTTTTCGCATGGTGGGGGATAGTGCCCAATTGTCGAGTAGGTGTGTCCATCTGCCTATATCGGGGACTACTAATTGATAGATGCCACTGCCGTATGGTATACTAGAGGGCATGCCGTTATAATTGGTTTGTTGTTGTATGATTTCTCTATATGCTAGTACGGGTAGGCTATGACCGTCTATATAGAATCTAGTAGTGTGCTGTGTAGACATTGCTGTTTTTTGATTAGGTTTATAAGAGATATTGGTATTGGTTTATAAAGCTTTAATCATTAGGGTGGGGATTTTTAATGATCATGACTTTATTTTTAGACAATTCTATGCACTGTTTAACCATGGGGAGGATGTGGTGCGTCTTTTTGACGTTCCTGAGCGTCTTTTTGACGAAGTGTTTGGCTGGGTTTGCTTATTTTTTAACCCTTTGAGTTAAAATTTTGACTAAATGTGTTGAAATTTTAACGACAAAGGTTAATTTTTTAATACAGTAAGCTAAAAACTTCGTCTTTTTTGCTAAACGGAACGTCTTTTTGACGCAGCAGAGCGTATATCTTGCTAAATGGAGGGTTACTCCTCTGGTTCGGTATTGATTTTTTTGGTACGGGCAAAGAACTGCTTAAGTTCTGCTACTTTTTCTGTAAATCCTGCCTTACCTGCACCTCTGCTATACTGTGAGTAAGCGTAGTCATTTAATGCATCTTGGTAATTGTCGTAATCGTGTAGTATCTTGGTGCTCTCTAAGCGATAGGTAATACTATGTAAACGCCCTAAGAGATTCTCTGCATAGATTCTGGCGTTATAATCTTTTTCAAACTCTTGCCAGTCTACATCGGGGGAACTTAGTGTACTACTGCGCTGTCTGTAATCCCATACTTTGTTAACAAATAGTTTATTGGTTTCGTTAATGGCTTTATAGCTACTACGTTGTTTTTCGGTTAGGGCAGATAGCTTGTCTATAAAAATGGACTCTAGCTGTGTTACTAGATGTTCTGCTTTTTGTCTTTCTTCTTGAGTTAGTAAGTCTTCGATAACATTTCTCATGTAATATTGATTTTTGTGTAAATTAGTAATGATTGTATTAAGTGGTTATTACTATGTATATTCTACCTCAAAAATAAGGGATTATACTAGAATAGAAAATCTTTTTTACACTATGGGGAAAATTCCCTTAAACGGAATATGCTGATTTTCTATTAGATAAAAATGGTTGTGTAGCGTATTGAAGTATGTGATAATGGAGATGGAGCGTTTAGTGTAGAAGGAGGTACAGCTCAGAAAATCCCAGAAGGATCAACTTTTGAAAATCAATTTAATGTAGCATACCCTCAGATAGGAGCAAATTAATATAAAATATATCATGTTAAAGAAAAAAGGTGATCTTCTGATCACCTTTTTTCTTTGATAAGATATAGGTATACAGGAAAATGATCACTATACCCACCTGTAAAAGTACCATTAGCAAAACTACGAAATGGATACTCTCCGTTGTGAATTGCTTTTCAAAATTATATTTTTATCTAGGATTTACAGTATATTTATTTTATGATATTGGTATACTGTATTTTATGTTGTTTTTAGGGTTTAAAAAAAGTATAACTTAGAAGAGTTCTAACTGGTGGGATGGTTTTTCGGGTTCTTCTTGAGATTTTTGCTAGAGATTATTGGTATGGCTGTCTATAAAATCCTAAAAGAAACCAATACTTCTATTGTTATAATATTAGATCATGATTTTATAATGTGGTAGTTATGAGTAATTCGGTATATTTTTGTGATATTTTCGGGATAAAAAAATTAAACCAATGAAATGTTTATGTAATTTTAGCCTGCTAAATAACCTATAGAATAGTGAAAGATACCCTTAGACATGCCGGAAAGAGAAAGCAATTAGTAGATGTTTTAATCAAAAAAGGAATTAAAGATAAAAATGTATTAGCTGCAATAGATAAAATTCCTAGGCACTTATTTATCGATTCTGGTTTCGAAGATCATGCATATCAGGATAAAGCTTTTCCGATTGCTGCGGATCAAACGATTTCTCAGCCGTATACGGTTGCGTTTCAGAGTGAATTATTACAGGTAAGTAGAGGGGATACTGTATTAGAGATAGGTACAGGGTCTGGATATCAAACCGCAGTTTTATGCGAACTAGGGCTTAAAGTCTATAGTATAGAAAGACAACAAGAGTTATTTAAAAAGACAAAACTATTTTTATCTAAGTTAGGGTATAGACCTAAACGGTTGTCTTTTGGTGATGGATATAAAGGATTGATAGAACATGCTCCCTATGCTGCTATTATTGTTACTGCAGGAGCGCCTTATGTTCCTAAGCCATTATTAAGTCAATTAAAAATCAATGGGCGTTTAGTAATCCCTGTAGGTAATGATAAGCAAATCATGACATTGTTTATACGTAAAAGTGAAACAGCATTTGAAAAACATGAATTCGGAGAGTTTAGATTCGTACCCTTATTAGAGAATAAAAATTAAAATGTATAGCAGTATTTACTTGTAATCTTTTTTAATACGATCAAGCGCTCTTTTATTATCGCGATCTTTGATTGTTTCTCTTTTATCATACATTTTCTTACCACGAGCAAGAACAATATTAAGTTTAGCTAATCCACGATCATTTATAAATAATCGTGTGGGAATAATGGTTAATCCAGAGTTTTTTACTTCTTTCTCAAGTTTTTTTAGTTCTTTCTTATTGAGTAATAGTTTTCGCTCACTTTTTGGGTTATGGTTAAAGTAAGTTGCATGAGAATACTCTTCGATATGCATATTAATAACAAAAAGCTCGCTATTATTAAATTCACAAAAACTTTCTGCAATACTAGCTTTTCCTTCTCGTATGGCTTTTATCTCGGTACCGGCTAGTTTAATCCCTGCAGTATAGTTATCAAGAAATTCGTATTCGAATTTAGCTTTACGATTTTGTATATTAATTTTATTTGGATTCATGTATCGGTGTTCGAAGTACTTTTTATAAATAACTACAAAAATACAAAGCTTTCTCGAAAAGAAAGCTTTGTATTAGTATTGATTATTTTTTTATCGGTATGACTATAAAAACTGTATGGTTGATATCTTATGATTTGTATCGAGTTGTAGATCCATTGATAATTTTGATTTATCAAATTCTGCAGTATAACTATATACACCTTCTGTAGTTTCTATAAAAATTATATTTTTTAGATTCCCAAATTGTTCGTAGCACCCTTTTACAAACTGATTAACACCTTCTTTAGTCATAGATTCTTGCAATTCAGTAGTATACATATTAAAAATAGCTTCTACATCTTGAGCATTATAATTCTCCTGAAATTTTTTTGTTATATTTTCATATGCTGTTGCGTCCTGAGCTAAGATCGATTGTGCTGTAAAGCAGATTACAAGTAGTAGTATGAATTTCATAATATTTTTATTAAGGGGATTAAGAGCCGCAAATTAATTATCTTTTTTTAAACTTAAAAAAAATAGTAATGATTCCTATAAAAAATATTTCGAAAATTATATACTTAATAAGTAAGTATGAGACTTATTTTTCGTCTATATGTAGATAATCTATCGATTAAGTTTAATCTCTTATTGAGGAGAAAGTTCTCTGAAGTTATTGATTAAAACTGTTATATATTATCACAAAAGAAAGATTAATTAGACTAAAAAAGAATTTTATGCAACGTTACTATATAGTGTTATTATTTGTTTTTTGTTTATTTACGATGGCTTTTACTGAATTTTCTGCTCAGGAGATTGTAGAAAAGACAATAGAAGTGGCAGGCGGATCTAGGTATGATAATTCGGTAATACATTTTACTTTTAGAAAAAAACAGTATAGTAGTAATAGAAAAAAGGATGGGAGATATACACTAGAGCGGTTTATAGATACTCCTAATGGTGTAATTAATGATGTGGTAAGTAATTCTGGTTTGATTCGTACTCTTGATAATTGTTCTGTAAAAGTAGTGGATTCTATGGTGACCAAAATTAGTGATGGTGTTAACTCAGTACATTATTTTGCTAATTTGCCTTATGGACTTAATGCTTCTGCGGTGCATAAAGAATTGGTAGGGGAGTCTATAATAGAGGGGAAAGGATACTATAAAATTAAAGTAATTTTCGATCAAGAAGGAGGGGGAACTGATTTTGAAGATGAATTTTTATATTGGATACATAAAGAAGATTTTACAGTAGATTATTTAGCTTATAAATATGCCGTAAATGGAGGCGGAATACGTTTTAGAAAGGCGTACAACCCAAGGGTTGTAAATGGGATACGTTTTGTGGATTATAAAAATTATAAAACAGATAATCTGGCATTGCCGTTAAAACAGTTAGATAAATTGTATGAAAAAAATCAGTTGAAACTACTCTCAGAAATACTATTGGAGGATATCTATGTTTATGTATATAAAGATTGTTGTTAATTTATGATAAGTACTGTATCGGTAATTATATTACCTGTGATTTTTATAATAAATAACTTACTATAATTTTTTTCGTTAATAGGCATATATTTTTCTTTACCAATAATTTTATTTACAAAGGATGGAGTTGTATTGCTATGTCCTACAATTACTACAGTTTTTCCTTTAGTTGCTTTCTGAAATTGTAGATCATTTAGATTCCGAGGATTGTAAAAACTTAGGGATAGATTTTTACTTTTTGCGATAGGTTTTGCAGTTTCTTGCGTTCTATTATAATCAGTAGTATATACAAGGTCAACTTTGGTATCTGTTAGTATTTTTGCCCAGTTTTCTGCACGGATCTTTCCTTGTTTAGTAAGGTTAGGATCTTTATTATTTGGATCACTTAATTCTTTTTCAGCATGTCTTATAAAAAAATAAGTTGTTGTTGCTTCGGATAGTGTATTGTTCTGTGAACTACTAGGTAGAGAAAAAAGAAAAATGAATACAGTTACTAAGAGTTTCATTAATTAATTTTATAATATCAGGTATAAAAACACTAGTTCTGTTTTTATACCTGATTACATTATTCTAACATTCCCATTTGCCAAGCAACGATACCCATAGATAGTATTGCTATGATAAAAAAACCTATATAAATATAGAGACTTCTATTTTTATTAGAAGAGTCTAAATCGTCAGAAGATTTCATATGGCTTAGTTTAAATGATTAATGTAAAAATATAAGACGATAGAAAACAGTAAATGTTACACTTTTTGTGGTTTTAGTTGTAAAATTCTTTCTTCAAAATTATTTGCTGTAACAGGATTGACTATTTTTTTAAATAATTCCATAAGTTGTTGGTCATGATTCCAGCGTTTTTGTTTTAGTAAATTAAAGTGGACAAAAGAGCTCCACAATACAGCTTTGAGTTCCGTTTTATCATGGTTCCACATTCTAATTTCTACATGAAGTTGGTTTTCATGATATTTTATGAGTTGTGAATCAATAGTAATATTTTCCATTAACAAAACAGGTTTTAGGTATGCAATCTGGTTTGTACCAACGACCCAGCTTACACCTTTAGTTTTTGCTAGTTTAAAAATATCAAGATTGTAGTGTTTTTCAATTTGATCTTCACGAGCATTAATCATATAATTAATATAAGCAGCATTATTAAGATGATTAAAAGGGTCGCAATCCTGAAATCGTATCTTAGCTTTACTTTCTAGTACTTTAGGTAGTTCCATAATATAGGTATTGTTTTTTAATATACCGTTTGGTATATTTTTAGTTAAAAAAAAGATTATCGCTTTAATTCTTTATAAATTATAATATCAATTTGATTCATTGTTTCGAGAAGATAATTGTTATCTTCCATAGTATGTGTCATAAAAATAGCGCCAATTATCATAGTATATACTCTTTTTGCATACAGTAAAGGAGCTATTTTAGTATGTATTTCTTGGAGTTCTTGACCAGCTTCAATAATCTTTGCCAGATTATTCTGAACTTTTGTTATTGTATATTTTACTCGCTCTAGTAGTAAGGGATTTTGATGTTTAGCATCTACTCCCATATTTAAAACAGGACAACCTCCTAATTCTTGACTATAATTATAATAGTTTCTATAAAAATCAGTGATTAGGAGTAGTTTTTCTAAAGGGGAATCGCTTGTGGATTGATGCGTATTAATACGTCTAAGCATGTTCTTAACGGTGGTATCAAATGCTGCAATAGAAAGTTCTTCTTTGTTTTTAAAATTTCCATAAATAGCTCCCTTTGTAAGTCCAGTAGCTTTGGTTATATCACTAAGGCTTGTTGCAGCATATCCATTCTTATTAAATATTGGTGCTACCGTTTGGATAATAAACTCTGTTGTTTGTTCAGATTTTGTAAGCATTTTACTAAATTAAGTATAATATATTAAATAATATACCAATTGGTATATTATTTAATTGTGTTTTTATATTGTTTTTTTCTAAAGAGGAGAAGTGAGTATACTTCTTAATTTGTTTTTATATAAGAAATCTTGGGATGTTTCTAAAAAAAAGCTTTACTATAAAACAAAAAAAAATTAGTAAAGAGAATTTAGTTCTGATCTAAAGGTGAAGTGATTGTAATACTTTTTGGGAGATTACAAGGATCCCCAATTTCTGTTTTTTGAAACTCAAATAATAAATCAAATTTTTTCAAAACATTTTGTGCTTGATTGCATTCAATGTCAATGTTTGAAACATAATTTGTTTTGATTTTGTTAGGGTTATTACTTCTGTTTTCAAAACTTTTAAACTGACACTTTATCGTATTTCTATTTTTAAAATAAAAACGTTCTTCAATAGTTAATGTTATGTTTATTAATTTACGTTTTTTCTGATATGTTTTTTTTTCATAATCAGTATACTTTATTTTAGTTGTAGAATATTGAAAAAATAACTGATCATCCCATATATAGTATTCATCTTTATATTGTGTATTCCCCTGAGTATATTTATGAATGATATGTTTTAATTCGCTACTATTAAAATAAAAAGTAAGTGATCCGTTTTTTACAGATTTATCGTGCTGATAGTCAGTGTAATATTGTCTAAGTGTATTTGTATTTATCAACTCTTTGATTAGTTGATATTTATTTTTAATATCATATAGGGTACTTTTTTGGCTTTGAGCCAAAGAGGTACAAGAGATTAAAATAAACAATAATACAGTTAATAGTTTCATTATGATGGCAATGTACTTAAAAACCTGATTTCTTTCTTTATTTAGTTATTAACTATATAAGAATTATTTTGTTAATATTTACGGTAAAACCGTAACCTCTGTTTTTTTGCAAAATTTTTGGCTATTAATTTTTGTTTAAAAAAATAAGACAATCAATTTATTTTTCAAACTGATTGTCTTGCATGATGATTATGAGGTAATATTTTTTTGAGTTTAGTTATGTGTTTTAGTTTTTAGTTAAGAAACTAAATCAGCTTGATTTCTAAAAACTAAACTATTATCAAACTCATCTAGTAGAATGATACTTTTGGTAGAAATTTTTCCTGCTATGATTTCCTTTGAGAGTTTATTTAATACTTCTTTTTGGATAGTACGTTTTACTGGTCTTGCTCCAAATTCTGGTTGAAAACCTTTTTCAGAAAGATATATTATAGCTTGTTCTGTAGCATCAAGTACAATATGTTGTTCTGTTAACATTTTAGAAACTTGTTTTAATTGAAGTTTTACAATTTCTTTTATATTGTTTTTGGTAAGAGGAGAAAACATAATAACATCATCTATTCTGTTTAGAAATTCAGGTCGAACAGCTTGTTTTAAGGTATTCAAAACTTCAATTTTTGCAGTTTCCATAGCGGTATCCATATCTATTATGGTTTTGAATTTTTCTTGTATGATATGACTTCCTATATTACTGGTCATAATAATAATTGTATTTCTAAAATCAGCAGTTCTACCTTTATTATCGGTCAATCGACCTTCATCTAGTACTTGTAATAAGATATTAAATGTATCTGGATGTGCTTTTTCGATTTCATCTAATAGTACTACAGAGTATGGTTTTCTTCGAACAGCTTCAGTTAATTGCCCTCCTTCATCATATCCGACATATCCAGGAGGTGCTCCCACTAATCTACTTACTGCATGACGTTCTTGATATTCGCTCATATCTATTCTGGTCATAGCATTTTCGTCATTAAAAAGATAATCAGCCAGAGCTTTTGCTAGTTCTGTTTTTCCTACTCCAGTAGTACCAAGAAATAAAAATGATCCTATTGGTTTTTTTTGATCTTGTAAACCAGCTCTACTTCTTCGTACAGCATCACTAACGGCTTGTATTGCTTCGGTTTGTCCGACGACACGTTTTTGTAATTCTTTTTCTAATACTAATAGTTTTTCGCGATCACTCTGCAACATTTTTGTTACAGGTACACCAGTCCATTTAGCGACTACTTCTGCAATATCATCATTAGTAACTTCTTCTTTGATAAGAGAAGATTTACTTTGTTGCTCGTTTAATTGTTTTTGTAATGCATCTAACTTTTCTTGTCCTTCTTTTATTTTTCCGTATCGTAGTTCTGCAACTTTTCCATAATCTCCATTACGCTCAGCTCGTTCTGCTTCAAGTTTATATTCTTCGATATCAGTTTTTGCATTTTGTATGGCGTCAACCACTTGTTTTTCACTTTGCCATTTAGAAAAGATCTCATTACGTTCTTCTTTAATATTGGCAAGATCATTATTCAGAGTCTTTAGTTTAGTTTCATCATTTTCTCGTTTTATGGCCTCGATTTCAATTTCTAGTTGCATGATTTTTCGATCCAGTACGTCAAGTTCTTCAGGTTTAGAATTAATTTCCATTCTTAATTTAGAAGCAGCTTCGTCCATTAAATCAATTGCTTTGTCGGGTAAAAATCTATTGGTAATATAACGTTGGGATAATTCTACAGCAGCAATGATAGCTTCATCTTTGATACGTACTTTATGATGCGTTTCATATTTTTCTTTAATCCCTCTAAGTATTGATATAGCACTTTCTGTATCGGGTTCATCAACGATTACTTTCTGAAAACGCCTTTCTAGTGCTTTATCTTTTTCAAAATACTTTTGATATTCATCTAATGTTGTGGCTCCAATAGCACGAAGTTCACCTCTTGCCAATGCTGGTTTTAATATATTGGCAGCATCCATTGCTCCCTGACCACCTCCTGCACCTACTAGAGTATGGATTTCATCAATAAACAGTACAATATCTCCATCACTCGTTGTAACTTCTTTGACTACTGATTTAAGGCGTTCTTCAAACTCTCCTTTAAATTTGGCGCCTGCTATCAGTGCCCCCATGTCTAAAGAGAAAATCTGTTTGTTTTTTAGATTTTCTGGGATATCACCAGCAATAATTCGGTGTGCTAATCCTTCTGCTATAGCAGTTTTACCAACTCCTGGTTCACCGACAAGCATTGGGTTATTTTTGGTACGACGAGAAAGGATCTGTAAGATTCTTCGAATTTCTTCATCTCGACCAATAACGGGGTCTAATTTTCCGTTTTCGGCCATTTCATTAAGGTTTTTTGCGTATTTACTTAATGCTTGATAGGTTTCTTCTGCATTTTGTGATGTTACTCGTTCTCCTTTTCTGATTTCATTAATAGCTTCTATTAGATGTTTTTCTGTAACTCCTTGATCTTTTAGTATCTGTGATATCTTACTTTTGGATTTAAAGATAGCGATTGCGAGATGTTCAATAGAGACATATTCATCATTCATCTTTTTGGCAATAGTATTTGCCTCATTTAAGGATTTTCCTGCTTCTCTTGATAGTTGAATTTCTCCACCGCTAACTTTAGGAAAACTTTCTAAAGTACTATCTAGAACTTGTTGTAAAAGATTGATATTTACATTTAGCTTTTTTAATAAAAATGGTAAGACATTTTCATCTACATTAAAAATAGCTTTAAAAATATGCTCATTTTCTATTTGTTGATGCCCGAAACTTTGTGCAAGTTGTTGTGCTTGTTGTATAGCTTCTTGGGATTTTATAGTGAAATTATTCAAATTCATAATTTTTTATTTTGAGTTTCATACTAGATAAATCAAATAATATTCCGAGTATAGTTGTGTGTCAAAATGTCTTGAAAACGCTTTGTTTTACTGACTTTTTGGCTTAATGTAAAGTTAAAGAATTTATCACGACCAATACATGATTATAGTTAATTTTAAAAATCATTTGATTAAGTTTGTAATCAATATAGCATAAGGTAAAAAGATGGGAATTTTTAATAAAATATTTGGATCAGAAGAAAAAGAATCTAAAGAAGAAAAGAAAGCATTGCCTTGGCAAGGGCTTACTGAGGTTAGTCAATTAGATGGTATTGCTAAGGCTTCAAAAACAAAAATACAGGCTATTTTTAAGCATTCTACACGTTGTGGTATTAGTAGAATGGTGATTCGTAATTTTGAAAATAGTTTTGATCTTACAGAAGATCAACTAGATTTACACTATCTTGATTTATTAAATTATCGTGATGTATCGTCTGAGGTTGCTGCTAAATTTCAGGTATTTCATGAGTCTCCGCAGTTTATAATTATTAAAAATGGAATTGCAGTACATCATTCTTCGCATAGTGCGATTACACCACAGGTATTACATGAGTTTATTTAGAAAATAGTATTATCTTTTTCTTTAAGAAAGGGACATGATATTTTTTCTGTAGCTCTGGATTCAAACATTTTTATGTGTAAATGAGTAGCCATTTTTCGAGCTCTTCTTTTTGCAAGTTCTACATTTTGTCCACTATATAATTGATTTAGCGTCTGAGTCCATAGATTGAGCCATATACCAAAATGTATTTCATTTATAGAGCCGTTAAAAGCAATATCTACTTCTTGATGGACTTTGATAGGGTTACCTTTATACTTTGCAGTAAATAGAAGGTTAGTTTCCCAAAAATCAGTCAGTTTATTGATATGTTTGTCCCAATCTTTAATCATATGATTAAAGATTGGTCCGAGTTTTTTTTCTGTTCTCACTTTTTTATAAAAGGTAGTGATTAGGATATATATGTCATTTCTATTTTGAATGTCATTTTTTACAGCAGTTTCCATAGAATAGATAATAAAATTAGTGAAAAATCATATTGATAAGGATTAAAACACTGTTTATTCCTAAACTAGCAATTAGTAGATTAAATATAAATTTTGCTTTCATCTGAGCAAGAATTGAAGCATTAAATACCATACATATAATTACGCAGAGAGATAGTTCTATAACTTGTGAAAAAGACCTTTCTTGCATTAAAATGTACATTGCAGCAATAGACCCTAAACAACTGGATAGAATAATCATCAATGGAATGTATGCCATGTACATTTCTTTAAAATCGTTTAATAACTTTGAATACATAGTATAAAATTTTAATGTTGTTCAAAGATATTTTAAGAAGAGGGTATTATTTTATGATCTTAATCATAAGAGTCATACTTATTTAAGTTGTGGAATATAGTTGTTATTTAATTTAAGATCTATATGTGTAAGGTGTATAAAAAAGGCAGTTATCGATATACTTTTCTATCTTTAATAAAAAGCTCACCTTTTTGTTCTAACTTTTTGATACTCCTAATCACGGTTTCTACTCGTAATCCTGTAAGATCTGCAAGTTGTTGTCGTGTAAGTTCTACTTTATAGGTGGTATCTACTTCTATAGTAGTAGTGCTATTGTTTTTTAGATAATCGAGAATTCTGAGAATACGATGTTCTGGTTCTTGAGTAGATATTTCTGAAACCATAATTGCTTTATAATATAGACGCAAAGCGAGAGTACTAGTAAATTTATGATGAATTTCGGGGTTTTTTTCCAGAAGTTTTAAAAACTGTTCTTTAGGTAATTGCCAAACCTCAGAATCAGTAATAGCCTCTGCATTAGCAGGATATTTAAAATCTGCAAATAAAGGAGGTTCTCCAAAACTTTTTTCTTTAGTAAAAATACCTTGTATATATTCTTTCCCTTCTTGATTATAATTATTCATTTTAATTTCACCAAAATAAACCTGATAATAATAACGGGCAATAGTACCTTCTTGAAATAGAAATTCTCCTCGTTTATATTTTTTAAGCACTGCTCCTGAATCGAGTAATTTTTGATGATCGATCATATTATGGATATGATATAGGATTAATAGATATAGTAGTATAAGCGTTTTGTATTACTACAAGATTGAATATTTTGGTAAGTCTCTAATGAAAACGTATTGCCTTTCATTATTTTAATTGCTCATTGGGGGAATTAGTTCCCTAAAGCTTGTTTCTAAATTAAAATATTTTTTAGAAACCTACTCTTGTGGGGTTGATCTGGAATTGTTGATTTTATATCTGAGTACTTTTATATAAAAAAGCCTCAAAAAATTAATTTCAAGGCTTTTTTTGTATAGTTATTTTTTAAAAACAGGTAGTAATTTGGTAGAAACTTCTCCAAATCCAATTCGGACTCCTGATTTTTCACAATACCCTCTCATGATTACAGTATCGTTATCTTCAATAAACTTACGATTACCACCTTCATTAAGTTGTACCGGTTTTTCTCCACGCCAGCTTAGTTCTAACATTGACCCATAAGAACTTGGTGTGGGACCAGATAATGTTCCACTACCCATTAAATCTCCAGAGTTAACAGGACACCCATTTACGGTATGGTGGGTAAGTTGTTGCGCCATATTCCAATACATATATTTGAAATTACTTTTAGAAACTATAGTTTCTATTGCTTTTTCTGGTTGAATAGCGACTTCTAGATTTATATCAAAACTTTTCTTTCCTTTATATTGTAAGTACGGAAGTTGCTTTTTTAATGGTTTTGGACTTTCTGTTCTATAGGGTTCTAAAGCATCAAGAGTTACAATCCAAGGTGATATAGATGACGCAAAGTTTTTACCTAAAAATGGACCAAGAGGGACGTATTCCCATTTTTGAATATCTCTAGCACTCCAGTCATTAAATAAAACTAAACCGAATATATAATCTTCTGCTTCTTCTATTGGTATAGATTCTCCTAAATGATTAGCATCTGTAGTTATAAATGCCATTTCAAGTTCGAAATCAACTAATCTTGAAGGACCAAATATAGGTTCTGTAGCACCATTAATTAATTTTTGACCCTGTGGTCGATGTATAGGAATGTCTGATGGGATAATTGAACTACTTCGCCCATGATACCCAACAGGCATATGTAACCAATTAGGCATTAAAGCATTTTCTTTACCTCTAAACATGGTTCCTACATTTGTAGCATGTTCTATACTGCTATAAAAATCGGTATAATCACCCACATTAACAGGAAGTTGCATTTCTATTTCATTAAGAGCAAATAAAACTTCTTGCCTGTGTTTTTCATTATTTTTTAGCGTATTATTTTTTGCATCAAAAATATCAGCAATTCTATTACGAACCAATCTCCATGTTTTTTTTCCATCAGAAATAAAATCATTCAAAGAATCTTGTAAAAAGATGTCATCGGTTAATGGGATTCCTTCAAAATAACCTAATTGGTGTAGGGCACCAAGATCAATAGCTGTATTACCTATTCTAGTACCTATAGTTATGATATCATCTCTTGTTAGAAATACTCCAAAAGGAATATTCTGTATAGGGAAATCTGTATTGAGAGGGGTTTCAATCCATGTTTTTCTATCTGGGTAGTTTGCAGTTATGGGCATTATTATTAATTTATGTGTTTTAGACAATTTTTATAATCAAATATATAATTTTCGAATGGTTAATGGTTTTTAATTATGTGAAAAATATTTTAAATAACCTTAATATACGGTATTCCTATTACGTAATCAAGTATAAATATGCTGTTTCTAAGAATATGTTTTATGACAATAACTTTATAGAGAGACGTATAGGTGTGTTTATTATAAAGTATAATATTCTTAATTTATTACTTGCTATTTGAGCTAATTTAAAGAATGGATTTCCTATTTTTACGTCCTTATTAAATAAATTATCAATTCATGCAACGCGACGAACAAATTTTTGATTTAATTCAGGACGAAAAAGAACGTCAAATAAACGGATTAGAACTTATTGCTTCAGAAAACTTTGTGAGTGAACAAGTAATGGAAGCTGCTGGATCTGTATTAACGAATAAATATGCCGAAGGATATCCTGGTAAACGCTATTACGGGGGGTGTGCTGTAGTAGATGTGATTGAGCAAATTGCTATAGATCGAGCTAAAGAATTATTTGGAGCAGGATATGCTAATGTACAACCTCACTCTGGTTCACAAGCTAATACAGCAGTATATCATGCTTGTCTTAAACCAGGAGATAAAATATTAGGTTTTGATCTTTCTCATGGAGGACATCTAACTCATGGATCCCCTGTTAATTTTTCAGGAAAATTATATAATCCTGTTTTTTATGGAGTAGAGAAAGAGACCGGAAAATTAAATTATGATAAGATTCAAGAAATAGCTACGGCAGAAAAACCACAAATGATTATTGCGGGTGCATCAGCATATTCTAGAGAGATTGATTATAAGAAATTTAGAGAGATAGCAGATAGTGTAGGAGCAATTCTTTTTGCAGATATAGCTCACCCAGCTGGTTTGATCGCAAAAGGCGTGATTTCTGACCCTGTACCACATTGTCATGTAGTGACTACTACGACTCATAAAACATTACGAGGACCAAGAGGTGGTCTGATATTAATGGGCGAAGATTTTGAAAACCCTTTTGGGATTACTCTAAAGAGTGGTAAAAAACGTATGATGTCTTCTATATTTGATAGTGCTGTATTTCCTGGTAATCAAGGAGGGCCTTTAGAGCATATTATTGCAGCTAAAGCAATCGCATTTGGAGAAGCATTGACAGATGAATTTTTACATTATATTGTGCAGGTAAAGAAAAATGCAGCAGTTATGGCAGAAGCATTTGTAAAAAAAGGATATGATGTGATCTCTGGAGGAACGGATAATCATATGATGTTAATTGATTTACGAAGCAAAGGAGTAACAGGTAAACAAGCAGAAGAAGCTTTAGGTGTTGCTGAGATTACTGTAAATAAGAACATGGTACCATTTGATGATAAGTCTCCATTTGTAACCTCAGGAATTCGTATTGGAGTTTCTGCGGTAACAACCAGAGGTTTAAAAGAAGGTGATATGCTAACAATTGTAGAATTAATAGATAAAGTAATTCTTAATGTAGAAAATGAAGAAGCATTACATAATATTGCTAATGAGGTTAATGCAATGATGGCTGATAAACCGTTGTTTGTAGGATAACCCTATTCTTTAAAATACTAATAAAAAAAAGACCATCTAATAATAATTTATTTTAGATGGTTTTTAATTTTTATATATGTGTAGAAAAAAAAATAGTTAGGCGGTCTTTGTATTATTTACGTTTTAGATTTATACACTATTTCTTAACCGACTGAAGTTTTTCACTTTTCTAATGATTAGATCTCTTATGAATGACTCCAATTCTCCGCATCATCACTATTATTTGGTGATAGACCAATGATATCACCATCAGTATTAACTCCTAAACCAACTACAGTTCTGTTTACATAATTAAAATAACTAACTACCTGATTGATTTCTAATATTTCCCCATCAGATAATTGTTGTTCTCTAAGTTTATGAATATCCGATTCTGTTATTGTGTGATGGGATAGGGTTAGTTGCTTAGCATATTGTAATCCCGATAGGTATTGATCCGTAAAATACTGAGAGGTTTTGTCATTAGAGATGCTAGACATAATTTCCTGAAATTTAGTGTCATCATTTAATAAGCGTTTTAATCCCATAGAATGATGGTCTACACAATAGCTACACTGATTTAAGTTACTAACATAAACACCAAGAGTTTCGAGATACCATTTTGGTAATGTATTGTTAGAGTTGTGTAATACATTTTTATACAGTCCCATATGCCCTATAAGTGTGTGGGGGCGTAGACTATGTATGGATAATACATTATCGATTGTATTATTAGGGCCTTTAACACGATCATATATTTTCTTTAATCGACCAGTTGCTTCTGTGTATGCTATTTTTTTTATCCAACTCATTTTTTGTATTTAAATAAAGATTTTTTGTGATGCAATAAAGTACTAAATAATATTAAGATAGTTCCGAGCATAATGGAAACATCAGCAAGATTAAATATTTCAGTTTTTATGATTCCTAGATCTAAAATTAAAAAATCGGTAACAGACCCATACATAATACGATCAAAAAGGTTTCCAATACCGCCACCAATAATAAAAGCAAAACCGATGTTGGTTTCTTTAGAATAATCAGTTTTGATGAATAATTGTCTTAATAAGACTCCTAAAATGATGATAGGAAATATCTGTAATAAAAGTATTTTTAGAAATGGAGTTAAGTTACTACCTAGACTATATGCTGCTCCGGTATTTTCTACTTTAGTAAGTATAAGCTTGTTTTTAATGACTTCTATATATCCATTCGGTTCAATGTGTTGTCGCACGATATTTTTTGAAACCTGATCACAACTACTATTTAGTGAAATCAAAAATAGTAAGAATATGAATTTTATTTTTTGTGTAACCTTCATTTTAAATTTTAAATTAATGATACAGTATTTTTCAAATATAATAGGAACTTTTTAAAACCTTAATAATTTAGATATTTTTTAGAGATATGTTTATAAAAGATAAGATCTTATTATGATATTTTTAAAACTAGTCAGTACGAGGTATTTTTAATAACTCGACAGCTATATAATTTGTTACATAGTTGAGATATACTTACATTAGAGCAATTAAATAGGTTTTAATCTCTCATTGAGGGTTTAATTTCTGAGGCTTGCCTCGACATCAAAATATTTTTTTCAGAAACATACCTCTTGAGCTTGTTCCGAGGTTGTTGATTTTTCCGAAAACCAAGTGATTTATCAATATATGTTATTTTAAAAATCAAGGAAACATGGCAAAACAGTTAACTGAGATAACACCAGAATTAGAAAAATTCATACTTGATCAAAAATTATTTTTTGTAGGTACTGCAGCTAGTGAAGGAAGAGTAAATGTTTCTCCTAAAGGGATGGATACATTTAGAGTTATTGGACCAAACAAAATTGTGTGGTTGAATCTAACAGGAAGTGGTAATGAAACTGCTGCTCATTTGATGAAAACTAACAGAATGACTATTATGTTCTGCTCTTTTGAAGGCAAGCCGTTGATTCTAAGATTGTACGGGAGTTCAAAAATACATCATAAACGAGATCAAGGATATTATCAGTATATCGATTTATTTCCTAAAATTATTGGCTCCAGGCAGATAATCGAAATGGAAGTAGATCTGGTGCAGACTTCTTGTGGGTATGCTGTACCATTTATGGATTTTAAGGAAGAAAGAGGGCAGCTTAATTCGTGGGCACAAAAACAAGGAGAAGAACGGTTAGAAAATTATAGAAAAGAAAAGAATATAAAAAGTATTGATGGTTTTGAAACAGGGCTATTAGAATAATAATTGAGACTGTAAATTATAGAATTAATGAGAGTTTTTATATAGTAGACAATGTTTTAATCGTTGATTATTTAATAATTTAGGATGTTCGAAAGTTTTGATGTATTGCAATCCAATTTTTTTCATAACTGCTTCTGATTTTTTATTAATTTGTGGGGCTACAGCATAAATTTCTGTTATCCCAATATGTTTAAAACCAAACTCTACACATGCTTTAGCACCTTCTGTAGCATATCCTTTTCCCCAACTATTTTTTTGAAGCCTCCATCCGATATCTATAAAAGCGCCTAATTCCTCTAGATACGTTTGTTCACAGATTCCTATAAAACCTATAAAATCAGTACTTTCTAATAGATCAACAGCAAAATAGCAGAACCCTTTTTTATCAAACATATTTTGCATTCTTATAATAAACTCTTTAGTATCTTTTTTTGATAGCTTAGAAGGAAAGAACTCCATTACATCATCATCATTATTAATCTCAGTTAATGATTCTAGATCATCTAGTACCCAATTACGGAAGCCTAAACGCTCGGATTTAAATAGATATTGGTGCATTTGTGTTTTTTATAATAATCGTTTAGTTTTTTTGTTCTAAAGTAGCACTTTCATAGGCTCCAATATCAGGAGCAGTTGTACTACGAGAAATACCTAAAATATCAGTTCCTGTAGTTGGGGTAGAAGCTTTACCATTTGCAGCAGAATCCTCACTAATATTTAGCATGTTCTTAAAAGGAGATTTAAAATTAGGGTCTTCATTAGTTATGTTATTTTCAAATAATAGAGTATTAGAAAAATCATATAGAGGATCATTTTCAAACTTATTTCCAGAATCATTAAATTTAATTAAGCAATTTTTGAAATTATAATTAAAAGTAGTTCCTTCTATTTTGTTAAATAGTAATTCTAGTTCTTGATTACCATAAATGATACAATTTTTAAAATTCGCTTCGCGTAAATCAGCAATAACAATATCTGTTTCATTAGCCTGTAGATTGTTGTCAATCAATACTGTTGGGAGTTCTCTAAAACCATTTCCGATTCTGGAATAATTCGTAAATGTACAGTGATTAAAATTATATGTTCCACCTAGAGAGCAATTGAGGGCTACTTGCCCTGCATTATTGATCACTAGATTCTCTCCTAATACGTTCCCTGTACGAGCCAAAAGTCCGACATTAGAACTGTTATAAATTTGCGTATTCGTAATAGTAAGAGTTGGTGATGTACTGCCATCATTAGAATCCATAAGCACACCTACTGTTGCATTTTTTATAGTTGCATGGTTTATTGTATGTCCTGTACTTCCAGCAGTGAGCCATATTGTTCCCCATTGTCCGGGGGTATTACTGAAACGAGACTCTAAACGATCTCCTTGAAAAATCACTTCATTCTCTAATAGTTTTGGATCAGCACTGATGCTACCATTTACAGTTAGAGTAGCGTCTTTGGCAACTATAATACCAGAACTAGCATGAAAATGTATTCTGGCGCCGGGGTCTATGGTTAGTGTTTTTCCACTAGGTACGCCTGCATATCCATAAATTACATAGGGTTTTTCATTGGTAAAATGTAATTGATCATCGTTTAGAAAGAAGCCTTCTATTTTTATTTCTTTATTCTGGCTATCAACTCCTAAAGATAGAGATCCTATTTCACCAGTCATTGTATTTCGAGAAGGGAACATAAATATAGCATCTTTTACTAGCGTTACTAAGTCTACATCTTGTTGATTTCCATTTTTGTCAAATAATATTCGATCAGTATACAAAAACTCAGGATTTGTAGTTTGGTCGCTAATCGTAGTTGTAGTTTCTACAAAGATAAAAATACTATCTTTAGCTAGTACCTGAATATTTTCAAAAGACTTACCCGATATCCCATCTACATTGAGCCTATAGGTAGAACTTTCTCCTTTTTCTAAGCTAATGGTAGGAATAGTAAAGTCATCATTAGTACGATTATAGACTTTAAAACGATACGTACTGGATCCTATATTAGTAAAAATAGTATCTAGAAAAAGAGTATCTGTAGAGAAGTTTATATTACCGGTACTGGGGCTTGATTCAAAATCATTACGACAAGAACTCCATAGAAGGATTACAGTAAATAAAAGAAAGGCTGATAAGTAACGCATGTTTATATCAAATAGTTTTTTATAATTAAAACACAAAAAGGTAAAATATCAAAACTGCAAAATAGCAAAGATTTTTGTTTTTAACACTTTCCTAATCTTATTCTTTGATGTCTTGATTAAAGTATAACTTTTTGATTGTTTTAATATTGCTTTTTAATAAAAATTTGATAAGATCAGAACTTCTGTAAGACATAAAACATTTGTACATTTGCTATTCGTAATTAATACGCACAACATAATAATCTATTATGAGTACATATGATGTAGCCGTAATTGGCTCTGGACCTGGCGGATATGTGGCCGCTATTCGATGCGCACAGCTAGGTATGAAAACCGCAATAATCGAAAAATATTCAACACTGGGTGGAACTTGTCTTAATGTAGGGTGTGTTCCTAGTAAAGCATTATTAGATTCTTCACATAATTATGAGCATGCTGTAAAGCATTTTGCAGATCATGGGATTGAAATTCCAGGAGAGGTAAAAATTAACCTCGAAAAAATGTTTGCTCGTAAACAAGCTGTAGTAAATCAGACTTGCGATGGTGTGAGTTTTTTAATGAAGAAAAACAAAATAGATGTCTTTGAAGGCGTAGGAGCTTTTAAAGATGCTACTCATATTGATATAACAAAAAACGATGGTGTTATAGAAACTATCGAAGCAAAACATAGTATTATTGCTACAGGTTCTAAACCCTCTACACTACCATTTATCAAAATTGATAAAAAGAGAGTAATTACGTCTACTGAAGCTTTAAAACTACAAGAAGTACCAAAGCATCTTGTTATTATTGGAGGAGGAGTCATTGGATTAGAATTAGGACAAGTATATCGCCGTCTAGGAGCAGAGGTTTCTGTGGTAGAATATATGGATAGAATTATCCCAGGAATGGATAAATCATTATCCAGAGAATTACAAAAAGTAATGAAAAAACAGGGAGTTAAGTTTTATACTTCTCATAAGGTAACTAATGTATCAGCAGCTGATAAAGAGGTTACTATTACTGCAGATGATAAAAAAGGAAACCCTGTTGAGTTTAAAAGCGATTACTGTTTAGTATCTGTAGGTCGCCGACCATACACAGATGGATTAAATGCTACTGCTGCTGGAGTGAAACTAAATGATAGAGGACAAGTAGAAGTGAATGACCATTTACAAACTAGTACTTCTAATATTTATGCAATAGGAGATGTAATTAAAGGAGCTATGTTAGCGCATAAAGCTGAAGAAGAAGGAACTTTTGTAGCAGAAGTCTTAGCGGGACAAAAACCTCATATCGATTATAATTTAATACCAGGAGTCGTATATACATGGCCAGAGGTTGCTGCAGTAGGAAAAACAGAAGAAGAGTTAAAAGAAGCAGGAATAAAATATAAATCAGGACAATTTCCATTTAGAGCATTAGGTAGATCACGCGCTAGTGGAGATTTAGATGGTTTTGTGAAGATATTAGCTGATGAAGCTACAGATGAGGTACTTGGAGTACATATGATTGGAGCACGTTGTGCAGATCTTATTGCCGAAGCAGTAACTGCAATGGAGTTTAGAGCATCAGCAGAGGATATCTCTCGTATGTCTCATGCACATCCAACTTTTACAGAAGCTATAAAAGAAGCAGCATTAGCAGCTACGGATAATAGACCGTTGCATATTTAAAGAATTAGTGTATCATTTCTATTAAAATAGAAATAGTAGTATTAATTTTTTAAATAATAAAGAATTTAAAAACCGATTAAGATATCTTATCTTAATCGGTTTTTTTGATTGTGCTAATTCTTATGTGATCCATCACAATACGGAGGGATTGTTAGTTTGTTTACAGGTACATAAACATACTTCATTAGCTTATTTAACAGTAAAGATTACCGGACTTATACCTCCTTCTTGCTTATGACTATCATTACAGAAAGGTTGATTGTCACTATGACCATAGGTACACCAAGCGTAGTTTTTACCAGCCTCTAATTGACATGCAATTGGGGCATCACCACCTCTTTTATTATTTTTTAAACACTTATTTTTTGTAATCTAAAAATATCAAATCCTAAGTTAAGATTGATTTTAAATAAAATAGATTGTGGTGTTTAGAACAGCTATTTTTTTGAATACTCTAAAATTTGATTTTTTTACATAAACTGATATGATACTCCAAAATTTATAATACCCTTATACCCAAACCCCAATTCTGCATATCCAGCAATAGAGGTACCTACTCTGATCCCTGCAGCAATTAATTGATAATTGATGATACTATTATTTCTTTTATCATTAGAATAAGAAGTCGTGTAAGATTCAAATTTTTGGTTATTTGTACTATATGCTACTCCAAGCCCAGTATACATCTGAAACCATTTTTTTAAGATATAATAATAATCAGTTTCAATACCTATAGTATACATAGAGTGTTTTTTGCTTCCGATCTTATTTTTATTAGAGATTACAATTTCCGAAATTGATTCGTAGACCAAAATACCACTAACAGTAAGTTGATCTCTAATAGCATGTTTATATCTTAGGTTTATAGCTCCAGTAGTTTTATAATTACCATATTCTATATCTGTAACCATATTAGGAAGTACATCATCAAAAAGAATAAAAGTTTGATTTGTATCACCATCTCCATATCCTAAACTAATTTGATTGGTATTTTTGAACTGAGCATGTATTGAATAGGGAATGATTCCATTAAAAATGATTCCCCAAACAATAATTACTATTTTATTTATCATAAAATTTGACAATATCGATTTTGAAATTAGATGTTTTAGACTATTTTTTTTACGAATCCAAATTAATTATATTTCATTTTTATAATCGAATGAATAATGCGTATGAATATTGATATTATTAATACTTATCAATTATTAAAATTGATAGGAAACTCCAAAATTTAAAATACCTTTATAACCAAACCCTAACTCAGCAAAACCTGCAATAGATTTACCTACTCTGATACCTATAGCTGTTAATTGATAATTAAAGTAATTAATTGTATAGGTATCGTTTTTATAAGTAGGTGAACTAGATGTAAATTTTTGATGACTATTAGTATATGCTACTCCTAATCCAGAGTACATCTGAAATACATCTTTTGAAATATAACGGTAATCAGCTTCGAGTCCGACCGTATAAAAAGTGTTATCTCGTTCTCCAATTTTCTTGTTTTGGATTAATGCATCATCTTCGATTTTTTCATATACTAGTGATCCTCCGATCATTAATTTATCGATTATGGCATACTTATAATTTAGGTTTATAGCCCCAATACTTTTATTGTTATCAAATGTAGCATTCCCAAGTGTACCTGCTGTAATTATAATATCACTAAGTAGGCTTACTAATTGATTGGTAGTTGCCGTTCCATATCCTATACTAATCTGACTGGTACCTTTATCCTGAGCGTTTAATGAACTAGTAAAGATTCCTAAAAAGAAAAATCCTAAAGCAATAATCTGTATTTTTTTCATTGTTTTTTTATTTAAAATAAATGTTTGATTGTTATTTATAATAAAAGGAGGTATAATTAAGGTACACCTCCTTTTTAGTTTTTTTAGAATAGTATCGAATACTATTACTATAGTTTTATATATTATTTTTATTTTTTTAGATAACAGTCGCAGATAACACAACTTCGATAGGTTCTCCAATAGAAGGAGTTATGATTGCTTTACCTTTATAATCTCCCGGTTTAGTACTTCCTGGAGCGAATTTAAAAGGGATATTCATAGACTTTCCTGGAGCTAGTGGAGAAAAATTAATAACTACTTCTAAAGACCCAGGGAACGTAGCCTTAGAAGATAAACCTGTTAGTGTCTTTTTAGAATTATTAGTTAGCTTAATGATTACTTCTTTAGTTCCAGCTTTAGAGTTTTTACTCTGAGCTACTTTTCCAAAATCTACTGCGTACTTATCTAATGAGATTAGCTTTTTAGAATCAGTACTAGGAGCTGCAATTACAATAGCAGAAAGATTAATCACTATGGATTTCCCTCCAGAAGGAGTTAATGTTACTTTACCTTTATACGTACCAGGTTTTGTAGTTCCTGCAGAAAATTTAACAGGGATGTTTATAGATTTTCCAGGAGCTAATGGAGAAAACTTAAAAGAAACGTCTAAAGAACCTCCGGACATGGTAGTTTTAGATAGCATACCTTTTATAGTTTTTTTAGAAGTATTCGTTACTTTAATGATAACTTCTTTAGTACTTTCGGCTTTTTTACCTTGTACTACTTTTCCAAAATCAATACTTCTTTTATTGGCTTTTATTACTTGGATACTACTAGGAGGTACATTGTTGTCATCAGATTTACAGCTAATTATAGTTAAGGTAAATACTGTAATTAATAAGGTTACCATCCAATTCTTTTTCAATAATTTCATAGGTGTAATGTTTGTATAAATGTTTTTACTAATTTTTTAGAAATTGATTTCTTTATACTCATAACAGTAAACTATGGAATAACCCTATTTGTTTTAATTTTTTTTAACACTTATATGAAAAAATTAAGATCGAATTGATTTTAACTAATTGAAAAAAAAGGGATTATGATTTTTAAAATGCTATTATAAAATTTATTATATAATTAAGTTTTGGGTTTCAGTATTTCACATATTTTTTAAAATATTAAAGAAGAACTTAACCTCTTTACTTACGACTTTGTAATGATCTTAAAATATATTTCTTAAGTTTAATTTATGCTTTTGTACTAACTGCTTTTTAAATTTATAATAAAAGAAAGTTAATCGTATTCTAATTCTATGATGGGAATTAAAAAGTAGTTTAACTAATAGGTTATATTATTATACTACTAGTTATGATACATAAAAATATTGAAGGTTACTACAGTATATTTATACTATAAGAGAGAATATTAGTTTTTAAATTCTTGATTGATAGGTGTATAGTTCGAAATATCTACCTTTTGTTGTAATGAGTTCTTCATGTGTACCTCGTTCTACAATAGTTCCTGATTCTATAACTAGGATTTGATCTGCTTTTTTGATAGTACTTAATCGATGTGCGATAACAAAAGTGGTTCTTCCTTTCATTAGTTCATTAAGACTTTTTTGGATCAGGGCTTCACTTTCTGTATCTAGGTTAGAGGTTGCTTCATCCAGAATGATGATTTGTGGGTCTGCGAGTATAGCCCTAGCAATAGCAATTCGTTGTCGTTGTCCCCCAGAGAGTTTTACCCCTCGTTCTCCAATTAGCGTATCTAATCCATCATCAAAACGATCAGTAAATTCGTTTACATAGGCCGCTTTAACAGCTTGTTGTAGCTGTTTTTCTGTGGCATCTGGTCTAGGGAATAGTATGTTTTGTCGGATACTACCTTCGAACAAGAATTCATCCTGTAACACTACTCCAAGATTACGGCGAAAACTACTTAATTTAACCTTAGAGATATTATGGTCATCTATAGTAATGAGCCCAGATTTAGGGTTTAAAAAGGTAGCTGATAATCCCGCAATGGTAGATTTTCCTGATCCAGAACTACCAACTAATGCTGTTACAGAACCAGAGGGAGCTTTAAAGCTTATATTATGTAGTACATCTTTTCCTTCTTCATATGCAAAAGAAACATTATTGAAAGCAATATCTCCTTTGATATCTCTAAGCTCTATAGTCCGATCTTCAATTTCTTCTTCGGGCGTCATATTCATCAACTCTTCTGTACGATCTAGACCAGCAAGAGCTTCGGTTAATTGACTTCCGATATTACTCATTTGCACAATTGGAGCAATCATAAAAGCTAAGTACATGGTAAACGATAAAAACTCTCCAGGAGTCATATCACCTTGCATCATATAATAACCACCAATTCCCATGATTCCCGTAGAGGCCATCCCTGCTAATAAAAATGTAGAAGAACTGGTCATTAATGCAGTAGCAGTAAGGCTCTTTTTAACATTCTGAAATAAACGATCAACTCCTTTTTCGAAGATTTTATTTTCTTGTTCTTCAGCTCCAAACCCTTTAATGACACGAACACCTGCTAGTGTTTCTGTCAATCTTCCTTTTACTTGGGCATTAATCTCTCCTCTAACTCTAAAAATAGGGCGGATGTATTTAAAAGCTTTTAAAGCGACTAATCCAAATAAGATTACAGGAAGCAGTACAAATAATGTCATCCATGGATTGATACTGATTAGAATACCAACTGAGATAATTGCCGTAAAAATACCCCCTACCATCTGTACTAATCCAGTACCTATTAGATTTCGAACCCCCTCTACATCACTCATAATTCTAGAGACTAGAGCTCCTGATTTTGTATTATCAAAAAAACTGATAGGTAATGAGAGCACCTTTTTTTGTACTTGTGCTCTGAGTTCTGAAATTAAATACTGCGCCTGAACACTTAATATTCTGGTTAATAAAAAAGAAGTCGTTGCTTGTACAAGAATTGCCGCCCCTACAATGATTAATAATTCATATAATTGCCCCATATCTTTACTAGGGACTACATCATCTAATAATGTTTTACTTTTCCAGGGTAGTATAAGTCCAGAAACTCGATTAAAAATAATCAAAATAAGACCAATAAAAACTAGATTTCTTCTAGGCCAAATAATAGTCTTAAAAGCTTTAGACATAGAAACTTTCGATTTCTTTTTATCTTTTGCTGTAGTAGTATTTTGAAATTCTCTCATGCTTATTGTTCGGTTTTAAATAGAGAAATAGTATAATCTAGTAGGCTAATATCTCCATAGTTTCCATGTCCTGGGATAATAATTTTTACTTTAGGATATGCTTCTTTAATTTTAGAAACAGTACCAGACCATTGATGAAGATTTGCATCAACCAGATTGCCTTTCTTAGCACTTAGGCTTTTGATCATACATCCTCCAAAAATAATCTTTTCATCTGGGAAATATGATGTAATATTATCTACAGTATGTGCTTCACCAAAAAATGTATTGATGATTGTTTTGTGACCTAATTTTAATTCTAAATATTTATCAAAAACCAGATCAGGTTTGTTATTATTTTCTGTAAGCATTAATTCTGCTGTTTTTTGACTAGCAATAGTAGGAATTCCTTTTTCTTTAAAAATAGCTATTCCCTTTATGCAATCATCATGAAAATGATTAAAAACAACACCTTGTATACTTATTTTTAGATCATTATTAAGCCAATCAATCAATTCTGATGTTGCCTGATTATTAGCAGGGCTATCAAATATATAGGCTTCTGTCCCTTCTATGTATATAAAACCATTACAAGGGAATGTTGCGCCATTTTTTAATACTAAGGATGAGGTATGAATATAACTAGATTCATTAATTTTTGTGATCAGAAGTTCTTCTGACACCTTAATTTTTTCTGCATGAGAAGTATTTTTACAAGAAACAAAACATAAGAGTCCTATTAAAAAAGAAAATAATTGAACTCTATTTTTAATACCATTCATAGATTAAATTTTACGTTTTCTGGCATAGCGAACGGCTAAGATATAGATTGGACTTGTAAGAGAAATTCGGACAATTTTTCTAAGACCTATGCTGCATTTTTAAGTTTATAAAATTCTATTTCGACTTCTAAGGGAGTTTTATACCCCAAAGAAGAATGTAATCTTTTTCTGTTATACCACACCTCTTTATAATCAAATACAGCTGTTTTTAGCTTCTTGTATTGTTTTAAAATTATGATGGTAAACAAGCTATGTTTTTAATGTTTTTAAAAAAGATTCTGCCACTGTATTACCCTAACAATTTGCTGTTGTGCTTGCATATTATGGAGTATAATTAGGAGTACAAAAAAATAATAATTAGCTGTGATAGTATTAATTTCATAGAGCTATTTTTATGATGGCTACTTATTTTTTTCTTTTGATTTTATTACGCACAAAAACTAGTTTAGATCTACCCTTTGAGGCTTCTCGTTGTTCTACCTCAAAATTTTTAATCGATTGAATCAATGGAGTTAATTTTTGGAAACCATAGTTTCTAGAATCAAAGTTAGGTTGTTTTTTTTGCAAAAGACTTCCTACATCTCCCAGAAAAGCCCATCCCTCATCATCTGCAATATCTGATATAGTATTAGAGATAAGTCTAATATCTTTTGTTGTGATTCTATCTACAGTATTTTTTTTGCTAGATGTAGTATTCGTAGTTTCTGTTCCATTTTCTTCATTTTCATGTTTCAGGATTTCGAGATAAATAAATTTATCACAGGCTACAATAAACGGGTTTGGCGTTTTTTTCTCTCCGATACCAAAAACTTTCATACCGGCTTCTCTTAACCGTGTTGCTAGTCGTGTAAAATCACTATCACTAGACACTAGGCAAAAACCATTTACTTTCTCTGAGTATAGAATATCCATAGCATCAATAATCATAGCAGAGTCTGTAGCATTTTTTCCTCTAGTATATCCATATTGCTGGATAGGAGTAATGGCATTTTCTAAAAGAATTTTTTTCCACTTGGTAAGATCTGGTTTAGTCCAATCTCCATAAATTCTTTTGATCGTAGGATTGCCATATTTAGCAATTTCCTCCATCATTTCTTTTATATAAGTAGCAGGGATATTATCTCCATCAATAAGTACTGCAAGATTTAACTCCATAAATAGAGGTTAGATTTTTTTAATATTATAGTTATCGTTTCTTTCTTTTATTCTTTAGATTATATGTTTTATCCCCTTTGGTTTTAGGTTTTTTATATTTCTTCTTAATTTCTCTCTGATAAGACCCTCCGAGATTTACCTTTCTGTTTTTTTCTTTTTTTTCATGAAAAGCAGCCCCTACCTCTTCGTCATTAGGGCGTTTATGAGGATTATTAATTTCTTTAACTTTTGGTTGTTCTTCTGGCGTAAGCTGATCAGAGATTTGTACACTATCGGGGATATCGAGTTGAGCTATTGTCATTTCCATCAATGTTTCAATCCGCTCTAAGTACTCTTCTTCTTTTATTGTAGAGAGTACAAAAGAAACTCCTTTTTTTTCTGCACGTCCCGTTCGACCAATACGGTGCATATAATTCTCTGGATACTCTGGGGTATCTAGGTTAATTACCTGACTTACATTTTCTATATCTAGCCCTCGTGCCATAACATCAGTAGCAATAAGGATACGATTTTCTCCTTTTCTAAACTGCTCGATACTTCGTAATCTATAGTTTTGTGTTTTATTAGAGTGGATAATACAAATCTCATCAGCATATATTTTCTCTAATTGCTCGAATAGTCGATCTGCAATTTTTTTATAGCCAACAAAAATTAATGTTTTATGATAGGTTTCTTTATCAGAAAGCAAATGCTCTAATAGGTTTACTTTAGTATAAAAATTAGGAACCTTATACCCATATTGTTTGATGTTCTCTAGTGGAGTTCCACTTTTGGCAACCGATATTTTTTTAGGTTTTACAAATGTTTCAGAGATCATCTGATCTACCTCATCAGTCATGGTAGCAGAAAACATAATATTTTGTCGTTGTTGTGGTAGGATATCAAAAATATTCATCAATTGATGTCTAAACCCTAGATCTAGCATTACATCTACCTCATCAATAACCAATTTTTGTATAGATTTTAGTTGTAAAACTCTACTTACTGCCAGATCATATAAACGTCCTGGGGTTGCCACAATAATATCTAACCCCTTGGCTACAGCCTGTTTTTGGGTATTGATGTTAGTACCTCCATACACTCCTGTGATACGAATATTGATGTATGTCGTTAGTTTTTCGATTTCATCGACCACTTGTACCACTAGCTCTCTTGTAGGGACTAATACTAATACTCTTGGGTTATCCTGAACAGAATAGTTTAGCATTCTAAGGATAGGTAGCATATATGCGTAGGTCTTACCAGTACCAGTCTGTGCAATACCGACAACATCACTACCAGACATTACCGAAGAAAATGCTTGTTCTTGTATAGGAGTAGGGGTTATAAACCCCAAGTCATCAAGGGCATTAAATAATTGCGTGCTTAAATTTAAATCTCTAAAAGTCAATTGATTTGTTTTTATGCAAAAATAGATGTATTTGCTGATCCAATATAAGAATTATGCAACTAATTCGATTTTAAAGAATGATTTATTAGGCTACAACTTATTAATATATATATAAGTTGTAGAGCTTAGACCTTAATTTATAAAAATATCACTTACATACCAATATAGCTATTTACATTTTTGCGAAGAACTCTTGCACCCCTGCAGGAGCTATTTACATTTTTGCGAAGAACTCTCGCACCCCTGCAACAGCTATTTACATTTTTGTGAAGAGCTCTCGCACCCCTGTAACAGCTATTTACATTTTTGCGAAGAGCTCTCGCACCCCTGCGAGAGTTATTTACATTGTTGATAATTAGTGTTTTGTGATAAAAATGGATGATCCTTTTCATAGTGCATCAAAATCTATACTAGATAGCATTAGAATAAAAGATAAAACTATAAACAACCAGAAACTAATAACTCAAAAATGATACGCAAAAACCACATAAGTTGTGTGGTTATTGATCATCGATTAAACCATGTTTTTATGATATATTTACCGACCCCGTTACCCCTTTACAATTTTAGTTAACATAAAGAATAGTAGTTAGATATAATCATAAACTAAAAACCATAAACTAATCAAAGAATAAAGGATGACATTACATAATATAAGTGTTTACATAGGCGGGAAACCACTATTAGGGTACACCAATTTTAAAGGTAGTATTACACAAGAGATTGGGAAACATCATTTTTTTTCGATAGAATTTTCCTCTTTCTTAGATAACTCCATAGAGGGGATTCCCTTTATGAATCATGAGCAGTATCAGAATCAAAAAATCTCTATCTTCTCCACCGATGGAGCATTACAGTTTGTAGGGATTATTCTTAGTGTACAACACCTCAAAAAAACTGATGGCAAAGATGGCGGGATGCTCTTTAGAGGAGCCAGTCCCACGATTTTATTACAGAAAACAGTACAATGCCAGAGTTTTGATGAAGCCACCAGTTTTAGAGACATCATGGCAGAAGTCACTCGGGGATATCCCGCTAATATTCTACAGACCAATTATGGATCAGAGACCAGTATATCACTAGGCTATACCGTACAATATAATGAGTCCGACTGGGATTTTATTACCCGTATGAGTCGGCGCTATGGCATGTTTACCTATTACGATGGAGAAGCCCTAAGTATTGGTAGAAACCCAGATAAAGTAGTACAATGGCAAGGCACCTATGGGCAAGACATCAAAGAATTTATGATCAATGATGATTTAGAGGAACAACTATTTACCCTACAGACCCACGATTGGACGACCCAGCAAGCCCATACCTCGGATGCCTCCCAAGCCAATAGTAGCATCCCAGATCTAGTAACCCCCAGTACTGATCGCTCTAGGCAAGCATTTACCAAACAAGGCAACTACTACTACCCACACCTGCAAGACGATCATAGCGGACAGCAAATGCTAGATTATATGATTAAGGTACAAGCGCAGAGTAAACTATCCCGTATGGTTACTGCTATCGGTAGAACTGAGATCTTAGGGCTAAAACCCTGTGATCACCTACAGGTAACAGGGCATAACTATAGTAGTATCTTATCAGAACACTCCTATGGAAGTTATGAGCTGACTAAAGTAATCCATAATTTTAATAGCAAAGGCTATTACCATAATGAGATCGAAGGCGTTATCACCGGATTAGATCATCCACCTTATAGTGATATCTATGCCATCCCTAAGATCGAAGCCATGTCTGCTACCGTAAAAGATAATAACGATACAGAAGGACTAAACCGATTAAAAGTACAATTCCCATGGCAGCAAAAAACCAATACCACCACAGGTTGGGTACGCTGTATGAACACCCACGCCGGAGCCGCACACGGCAGTTATATAGTAGCCGAGCGTGGAGATGAGGTATGGTGCAGTTTCCAAGGAGATAATCCAGAGCGACCACTAGTCATCGGATCAGGATTTAATAAAACCGCCAAAAGCGAATTCTATACCGCAGACAATACCACTAAAGCAGTAAAAACCAAGAGTGGCAATACCCTAATCTCTAATGACGCCGATGGTAGTATTACTGCAATCAATCCCAGTGGTAGCAAAATCATATTACAGCAAGACGGTAATATTCGTATCCATGCCCCGAATACTATGACATTAGCAGCTACAGATATTAATATCATAGGATCTAATAGTATAAACATCCATGCACTACCTAACGACCAAGGAGGAGACGGTACAATGAGTATCTATGCAAAAAGAGATCTAGGAATAGAAACTGCCGATGAATCTATAGGCATAAAAGCCAATACCGATATTACCATTACCAGTACCACAGCAAGCGCTAATCTTAATGCTAAGACCGATACCAATATAAAAGGAGAAACCTCAGTAAACATGGATGGCGATGCCTTAACCATCAATGGTGGTAGTATGATAAAGATAGAATCCTCTGATACAGACATCTTATAATATTCTAAAAAAAAGAAAAGAAGATTGGTATGCCACATGATTTAGAATATATCGTAAAAGACGCATTAATGATGTGTGATAAAGGAGCACTACCCGGTCCATTTACTCCCACATCTAATACCCATATAAAGATCAATAGCTGCTTAGTCACCACCAAAGCCGATAAAGCCCCCATGACTAATATCCCTTCTTTTGGCGCATGCGCTGTAAAAAACGGGAACCCTTGCACACCTGCCCCAATAGATTGGACAGATACCTATAAGGTAAAAGTAAAAGGGCAAGAAACCATACTTTTTAAAAGTAAAATGCCCTGTAGTACAGGTGGTAAAATAGAATTTATTACCAGTGGACAAGTACCCATACCCCCAGAAGAGTACGACAAACTCATGGAAGAACATGGAGAAGATGATGATAGTGGTTGGGGTTGGTGGGATACCGCAGAGTTAATACCCGTAGTAGGTAATATTATCGGTATGGTGCGCGAGGGAGCAAAAGGCAATTGGGGTATGGTTGCCCTTAATGCAGGGTTTTTGGTCTTAGACATTGTTACATTGGGTACAGCCTCCATTGGTACAGCTGCTGCAAAAGGAGCAATAAAAGGAGGTATAAAAGTAGCCGCTAAAAAAACAGCTCAAAAAGCATTACAAGGAGCTGTAAAATTAGGCACTAAACAAGGTCTAAAACAAGTAGGAAAAGGTTTTGCCAAAGCTGCTGCTAAAAAAGTTAATAAACTAAAAGGTCTTAAAGAATGTGTAACTGCTTGTTTTATAGAAGGTACGTATGTTACAACAAAAACAGGAAAAGTTAAAATTGAACAAATAGCTGTAGGAGATGAAGTTTTAGCTTTTAATTCTGAAAAAGGTAAAAATGAATATCAGAAAGTTACTAATACAGTAGTTAACAAAGTAGACTACATACTTAAATTAAAATTTCATAATGAAGAAATAACTACTACTGATATCCATCCTTTTTATGTTGATGGGAATTGGATACTTGCAGAAAAATTGCAGATAGGTACTATGGTAACTACTGCAAAAGGAAGATTAAAAAAAATCCTTTCTATTGAAAGAATAGAACAAATAAACACTATAGTTTACAATTTAGAAGTTAATGATCTACATAATTTTTATGTAGGAGAAGATGGTGTTTTAGTCCATAACGGTCCTTGTGATGATTTAATAAAATGGACTATTGGTAGATATGATGATTTACATAAACTAGCTAAAAGTACAGGCTTAGATTCTCATCATTTGGTGCAATCCAAAAAAATGAAAGTTCTGTTAGAAAGGTTAGGAAAAGTCTTTGACCATGAGGGAGGTATTAGTATACTTGTACCTTTTCGTGGGCATAGGCATAAGAAACTTCTTAGTGATGAAAAAGTTATTAGTAGATGGAATGGAAAAAAAATAAACAAATATATTGATGATGTTTTAGAAGAAGGAAAAGAAATATATCAAATAGGTAGGGATTTATTAGCAAAAGATATTAAAGAGATGCGTAGAGTATATAAAGATGTACCTAATGAGAAATTACAAGAATTAATTAAATTAAATAAGGAAAAGTTTCCTGAATTATTTAAAAACCCTAAAAATATTTAAAAATGGATAACGAATTATTTATCGAGAACTTAAAAAAATATGGATTAAATCAAGTGGTTAAAGATTATAAAGAGCAGATTCAAGAGAAAGTTCAACCTACTGATAATTTATTATTAAAAAATTTAAAAGAGTATTATAAGGATGCTGATATAATAGAAAAAGAAAAAACTATTGGTTATATCGAAGATATTATATCTAATGGGATTTTAATAGTTTTAGGTTTAATTGATAATACATCAGACATAGGTCAGAAAGGAGAATTTAAATTATACTATGAAGAGGAAGGAAAAGAACCTCGTTTAATAAATAATAAAGATGAGGAGGATGATTTATTAACACTTTGGTATGAAGATGATGAAGACTAATACATAAAATATAGTCATAAAAAAATCTCTACATTGTGTAGGGATTTTTTGGTTTTAAGTCTTTGCTTGTTTTACCTCGGGTACAAAAGTTGCGATAAAAGAAGGGCATAAAAACATAGAAGATATACGAATAGGAGATCTCGTATGGGCATATAATGAAGAAACAGGAGAAAGTGACCTAAAGCCTGTAGTTACCATTATAGAAAAAGAAATTGATGCTACCATACAACTTACTTTAGGTAATGAAGTGATAGAGACCACCGCAGAACATCCATTCTATACCCAAAACGGATGGAAAGATGCCGCAGACCTTACCACTACCGATCAGGTAAAAACCAAGAATGGCAATTGGCAACGTATCGAAGCCACTAATTTTTTGTATAGCAAAAAGAAAGTCTATAACTTTGAGGTAGCTGATTGGCATACCTATTTTGTAGGGGCATGGGAGTGGTTGGTACATAATGCAAAGGTGTGTTTACACGCTCTAGCAAAGACAGGAGTAAAATATGCTCAGAATATCCTAAGAGGAATTCGTTTTAATCAGATTATGCAAAAACGTATTGTTAATGGAGTACATGAGTTATGGACTAAGGGGATGAAAACCCGATTAGATACTTTAATCCCAGGTAAAGCCATTATATCTCGTAAGGCAACACAGTTATCAGAAGTAACTTTTAATACCGCAAAAAAATATAAAAAAGGTAAAGCAATACAAAATACCAAACGGGCAGGTGCAAAGGAATTAGATGGAAAATATGTTTTACAAATCCCTAAACAGAATAAAGATATCCCAAAAAAGATAGTAGACTATGCTAAAAAGAAAAGGGTTGAAATTGATGAAATAAAAGATGTGACTATGGATATGCTAAAATGGTGGTAACAAATAATACGAAACTATGAAAAATTTAAAATATATATTAGAGGGCTGGAATGATGCCTATGGAGAGTTACAAAATGATGAAGACACCTTAGATTTCTATAGAACAACCTATGAGGATGAGATTGATAAGACAATCTTAGAAGAAGCACTATCTTCATTAGAGTCTTGGTCTAAGTATGCGTATAAAAACAAATTGTTGTTTCATGTAACCGCAATAATGGAGAATGACCAACCCTATGCCGATATTTTGTTTAATGATGGTAACATACTTATACATTTTATAGATGAGTATAATCGTTTTTACATGACCTATACATTTAGCAAACAAGAGGGTACGGATCAGGTTTTTATGAGTAGTCTACACTATTTTATATACCCCGATAGTATTAAAGAATTTACTAATGATGATATCAGAGATGTACAATATATTTTTACCCCAGAGGGTAAATTAACAATCTGGGATCGATATCTAGAGAAGGGTAAATGGTATGAAGAAGCTAAAGAAGCAGAAGAGCCTGTTAATGTAGCTTCTAACTGGGAACCTTATCCACAATTAGGGGATTATCAGAGTATTATACGATTAGAACGCTGGGAAGATAATGAGCTAGCACAACCATGGGTAGAAAAATATATTAAAAAATATATCTATAAAGATGGTAGCAGATTCTATAAAGATGAAGATGGTAACCTGATCGAAGATAATTAAGCATAAATCAAGAATATAATAAAAGAGATAACACGACTACTGTTATCTCTTTTGGTTTAAAGACACAAGTATCTTGCTAGTATTAGTAGGTGTATACCCAACTATCAGACGTAACTTTTAATCTAGATAACAATACAGAGTTTACAACCACATTCCGAGCATCAGAAATAGGCACTATATTCTTTCCTCCCTTTTATGGTAAACTAATAAAGGAGAATGATACCGCAGAACAAAAAAAAGAATATGCGGATTTTTTTGTCCTGATAAAAGTAGACATTCCAATGGTTAGTGTATTATGTTTATAATACAAATGATAATCCAAAATAAGATTAAAAAACCAGATCCAGTAAAAAGATTGGTTTTACTCTTTTAATATTTTAATATTATCGAGTATGAAATATAATGTATACATAAACGCAACCGATATCCATATGTTGAATCTATCTAGTAAACATATAAAGGTAATAGTTATGAGATACGTAAGATTAGTATTGTTATTAGTAATAGGATTGATTATTAGTTGTACAAGTGATGATGATACAACAATTACTCCTGCAAATCAAAACAAAGTTTTGATCCTAAAAGTTGATTATGAAACAAAGGCGTTTGAAGGAGGAAAAGAATTAGTTTTTGATACTACTGTAGATTTTGATCTCGAAACAAAATATGTTGCTCCTGGGGATTTTGGGAGTATAACATTGCTCTACAAAAATCTAGATAAAAAACTGTTTTCGGGATCTATAATATGGAATGGTGTAGGAGCTATAACCTATCCAGAGAACTTAACAAAACCAGATGATTTTACAAAGATCGATACTCCTGTAGTCATGCCAGATGGTACTATATTCGAAACGATTGCTTATGATGTAGAGCCTCATACTGTTATGGATGGTATTGATCATCAACAAATATGGAGTGCTGTTAGCAATTTATTAGTATTTAAAGAATATCGAATTAATAATCCTAATGCAAAAATACATTTGATGTTATATAAACCAGCAGTTGGTATTGAAGACCTTTCTAAATCAGACTGGATATTGATCGTTAAAAATTGATATATTTGTTAGAGATTTTTATAACAATAAAACAGTGTCTATGTATAGATATTGAATGAGATTGTTTTTAATTTCTTAACAAAAAAGATGTATGAAAAAAATTCTAGCCTTTGCAGGTTCTAATAGTAAAAATTCCATCAATCAAAAATTAGTAGAATATGTAGCTTCTAAAATGGATAGTCATCAGGTAAGAGTGATTAACCTGATTAATTACCCGATGGTATTGTATAGTGAAGATGAAGAGAAGGATAATGGTTTCCCTGGGATGGCACTAGGGCTAAAGCAAGAGATCTCTGAAGTAGATGCTTTATTGATCTCTGTTAATGAACATAATGGTAGTTGGAGCGCTTTTTTTAAAAATATAATAGATTGGTTATCCCGATTGGATCGTAATTTTTTAGAAGGAAAGAAAATTTTATTAATGAGTACTTCGCCCGGTAAACGAGGAGGAGTGAGTTCATTAGAATTTGCTAAGAATGTATTGCCAAGGTTTGGTGCAGAGATTGTTGATAGCTTTAGTTTTCCATCTTTTCATGATAATTTTTCTGTAACATCAAATACAGTAACAGATGAAACACTTTTATTGGGATTAAACGAAGTTCTCAGTACTTTTGCGCACCAAATTTAGGGAATACGTGCGAAGCAGTAAACAGTATACGATAGAAAATAGTTTAGAATTTAAAACCAAATTACTAATCTGGTCTCAACAGTTTGATGAAGTAGTTTGGTTAGATTCTAATGAATATGTACAACATTACTCTAGTTATGATGCAGTATTGGCAGTAGATGCTTTTACAGCTATTAAAACAGATTATCATAATGCATTTGACCAATTAAAGGAATATCAAGAGTTAGCATTAGATTGGATTTTTGGATACCTCTCGTATGATCTAAAAAATGATGTAGAGCATTTGGAGTCTAGAAATAATGATGAGCTAGGATTTCCGGATTTATATTTTTTTCAACCAAAAAAAGTCTTTCTCCTTAAAGAAAATATACTAGAGGTGCAGTATCTAAAAATGGTCGATGATGAGATGACAGGCGATTTTGATACGATCTCTACTACTTTAATAAACACAGTAACCGCACCACCCAAAGATGATAATACGCACCGCCCCTGTGGTAAGATAAAAATAAGCCTTAGGATGACTAAGGATGAGTATAAAGAAAAGATACAGCAATTATTAGCTCATATTCATAGAGGAGATGTTTATGAGGCTAACTTCTGCCAAGAGTTCTTTGCAAAGAATAGTTGTATCGATCCTTTACAGACATATTATCAATTAAATACAATTTCTAATCCCCCTTTTGCTACTTTCTTTAAAATGAATAAACATTATTTATTATCAGCTTCTCCAGAGCGATATTTGCGAAAAAAAGGGCAAAAAATAATTACTCAACCCATAAAAGGAACAGCAAAAAGAGCAAAGAATACCGAAGAAGATAATAAATTAGTAACAACTTTAATGAATGATCCTAAAGAACGATCCGAGAATATAATGATCGTAGATTTGGTAAGAAATGATCTCTCTAGAACTGCTACAAAAGGGTCTGTTATCGTAGAAGAATTGTGTAAAATATATTCATTTGATCAGGTACATCAGATGATTTCTACAGTGGTTTCTGAGGTTGCTAAAACAACCTCTGCCGTAGATATTATTAGAACTACTTTCCCTATGGGAAGTATGACAGGAGCTCCTAAAATCTCTGCAATGCAGATTATAGAAAACTTAGAGGAATCAAAACGAGGTTTATATAGCGGAGCAGTAGGATATTTTACACCTGATGGGGATTTTGATTTTAATGTAGTGATCAGAAGTATTCTTTATAATGAAATAAAACAATACATATCCTACACAGTAGGCGGAGCTATCACTGCTAAATCTGATCCTGATAAAGAATATGAAGAGTGTTTATTAAAGGCAAAAGCAATGAGAGAAGTATTAGAAGGAATTTAATCCCTCATTGAGGGATTAAATTCCCGAAACTTGCCTCGACATCAAAGTATTTTTTTCGGAAGCATACCTCATGAGCTTGATCCGAGATTGTTGATTCTTTATAATACCTAACTATAGAATATAAATAATACACACATAGATTAATCTATATATAAAGCATTATTAAATAAGGTTTTTTCTAAAACTTTTTCTTACATCAATAATAGTTTCTTTAACTTCTTGAGCAGTAATGTTTTTGATAGTTGCAATTTCTTCAAAATTTAATTTCCCAAAAACAAACAAATCAATAATTTTAGAAGTTTCGATAGGAAGCCAGCTATAAAACTTACCTAATAACTTTTGTTTTCTGTAATCCGGAAAAGGCTCTGATTCAATAACCTTAAGAATGGCAGAATCTCTGTCGTTATAAATAAAGTTTTGTTTTTCTTCAAAATTTTGATGATAACAAATATCATCTAATTCTTCCTGCATAATGAGTTCGTTGTTTGCCTCTACAGTATAGTTTTCTTCTAGTTTTTTGAGTTCTTCTTTTAGAAAAGTATTCGTGCTGATATTTTGTTGATGCCAGCCTTCTTTAATGTACAGTTCATCAATATGTTCATCTGCTATCTTAAATAGTTTAAGCTCTAGAGATAATGTATCTATTTCTACATCGAGATCATCATGATATAGCTTTATAATGGCATCATCAATAATCCCATTAGAACAATACATATTCTGGGGTAAAATACCTACGCTTTCTGCGATATATAATCGGTGTTTTACATAAGGGTGTAAATGTGGTACAATAGATAACAATTTCTTACAAAATTCTTTTTGATCATCTGCCTCATAAAATGTCTGTGTCGTGTTCATTAGTTACTGATTTTAAGAATTGTTTCCTACAAAATAAGAAAAACAAACTAATTTTAATGTTAAAAACTTGATAATCAGCATTTATTGTGGTTCTTATGAAGAATTGTTATCGCAATTCAAAATCGTATATTTGAAAAAAACTAAAATCAATTATATAAAACAGAATCTAATTGTTACACGAATTTAAAAACCATATAACTAATACACTTCCTTTTCTTTTAGAAAGTAACATATTAATTGCCTGTAGTGGAGGATTGGATAGTGTTGTATTAGTTAATCTTTGTAAACTACTGAATATAAAATTTTCAATAGCACATTGTAATTTTAATCTAAGAGGAACAGAAAGTGATGGTGATGAAAAATTTATAGAAGCATTAGCTGGTAAGATCAATTCTCAGATATATATCACCCATTTTAATACAGAACAATATGCAAAAGAACGCCGTCTTTCTATCCAGATGGCAGCAAGAGAACTGAGGTATAATTGGTTTAGAAATTTAGTATCAGATTATCAATTTAATTATGTTCTTACAGCACATCATGCAGATGATAATCTCGAAACTTTTTTAATAAACCTATCAAGAGGTACAGGTATTGAAGGATTAATAGGAATACCAGAAGAGAATGAAATGTTTGTTCGTCCATTGTTACCTTTCTCGCGAGAGATGATTTTAAAATTTGCTCATAAAAATAATATTCAATGGCGAGAGGATAGCAGTAATAGAGAAACTAAATATTTAAGAAATAGACTTAGACATACTGTAATCCCTGAATTAAAACAGACAACCCCACAGTTTTTAAAAAACTTTCAAACTACTTTAGAATATCTTAAAGAAAGTAATGAGTTTATAAAAATGGAAGTGGCTCAAATAAGAAAAGAATTATTGGAACCCCTAGATGATATTACTATAAAAATATCAATTCCTAAATTACAGGAGTATGGGAATCCTAGAATATATTTATATTTTTTATTAAAGGATGATTATGGTTTTAAACCATGGGATGATATTGCTCAGATGGTTACAGCACAATCAGGAAAACAAATTTTTTCAGAAACGCATCGATTAGTAAAAGATCGAGAATGTTTATTAATAAGCTCTCTGGCAGAAGAAACTTCTGATCGTGAGTATACGATACCCGAAGCCGAGAGTATGTTGATGATTCCTTCTGGAACTCTTAAGTTTAGAAGCGTATCAGAACTATCCAACGCAGATCTTAAAACGATATATGTTGATAAAGAAAAGTTAAAATATCCGCTAACTGTAAGAAAATGGAAAGAAGGCGACTATTTTTACCCATTGGGAATGAGTGGAAAAAAGAAGCTGAGTAAATATTTTAAAGATGAAAAACTATCTTTATTAGCCAAAGAAAGAGTATGGTTGCTATGCTCCGGAAAAGAAATTATCTGGATTATTAATTATAGAGCAGATAATAGATATAAAATAATGCCCCAAACCAAACAAATATTAAAAATTACAATAACCTGATGCGTTACTTTTTTTTATTACTAACAACAATATTATTTTCAACGACACTTTTTTCGCAAGCATTGGATCCTATAAAATGGGATGCTAGTGTTAAAAAAGAAACGGAAGATACTTATATTTTATGTTTTAAAGCTACATTGGATAAAGGATGGCACTTGTATTCTCAGAATGTAATAGAAAGTGATGAGATTGCTCCTACACCTACAGAGTTTACCTATGCTAATGCTCCTGATACGTATGAGCTTATAGGAAAAACTATAGAACCTAAAGGCATAGAGAAATATGATAACATATTTGAGATGGATGTGAAATATTTCGAAAAGAAAGCTATATTTTCTCAAAAAATTAAACTCCTAGATAAGAGTATTAAAACCATTAGTGCAGAGGTGTTTTTTTCTATATGTGATGATGAGCGATGTTTAGCACCACAGGTAATAAAATTTGATATAAACCTTTTAGGAGGAGCATCCGAAAACAAAGGAGATGTATCAAGTATCACAGCAGAAGATAAAAATAAATCCGAAGCATTGCATATTGGTGTAACAGGGTGGGATGTTTTTCCGGCAGAGCATGTAGACGAAAAAAGTTATTTTAAGATATTTATACTAGGATTTTTAGGAGGATTGATAGCCTTATTAACTCCATGCGTGTTTCCTATGATTCCGCTTACTGTTTCCTTTTTTACAAAAAGTGCTAAGGATCGTAAAAAAGGATTGTTTAATGCAATTTTATATGGATTCTTCATTTTTATCATATACGTTTTATTAAGTCTTCCTTTTCATGTATTAGATTCATTAGATCCAGAAATATTGAATAATATTTCTACTAATGTGACACTTAATATTATCTTTTTTATCATTTTTATTGTATTTGCAATATCATTTTTTGGATATTTCGAAATAACATTGCCAGCATCATGGAGTACTAAGCTAGATAGTAAAGCAACAAGTATAGGAGGTGTGATAGGAGTGTTTTTTATGGCGTTAACACTAGCATTAGTATCATTCTCATGTACCGGTCCAATTTTAGGCTCACTCTTAGGAGGCTCTCTTAGTAGTGATGGTGGAGCAATGCAGTTAAGTTTTGGTATGGGAGGTTTTGGATTAGCCTTAGCTTTACCATTTGCATTATTTGCACTATTCCCTAATTGGTTAAACTCTTTACCTAAGAGTGGAGGGTGGTTAAATGCAGTAAAAGTAGTGCTAGGGTTTATTGAAGTAGCATTAGCATTTAAGTTTTTATCCAATGCAGATCTTGTAGAACATTGGGGAATTCTAAAACGAGAATTATTTATAGGGATATGGATATTAATTGGTTTAGGTATGGTGCTATATCTTTTTGGAAAAATACGTTTTCCGCATGATAGCCCGATACAAAAATTGAGTAAAGGAAGAAAAGCGTTAGGTATTATAACCTTAGCATTTGTGATTTACTTAATCCCTGGACTTACTAATACCGTTGCAGCTAACTTAAAATTATTAAGTGGTTTCCCTCCACCGTTATTTTATAGTATATATGAAAAAGAATCACATGGTCCATTAGGGCTTAATGCCTATACAGATTTTGAAGAAGGAGTGAAAGCAGCCAAAACTCAAAATAAACCAATTATACTGGATTTTACGGGATGGGCTTGTGTTAATTGCCGCAAAATGGAAGAACAAGTATGGAGTTACCCAGAAGTTACGGATATACTTAAAAATAAATATATTCTCATTTCTTTATATGTAGATGATCGAAAGAAACTATCAAAAGATGATCAGTTTAAATTTTTAAAACCCGATAAACGTGTAAAGGATATTGAAACGATTGGAGATAAATGGGCTACTTTTCAAACAGTAAACTTTAAAAATAACTCTCAGCCCTATTATGTGTTATTAAATGCTGATATGGAGTTGCTTAATTACACGACAGCTTATACTCCGGATACTAATGAATACCTAATGTGGCTAAAAACTGGTTTACAGAATTTTAATAAATAGAAATACTATTAGTACACCCTGTCTAAAAAAACATCGTATAGAGTAAACTTATCATAATTAATAGCACTTAAAAATAGTTTTGTTTCTTACAAGAATTAAAATAAAAAATATTTTTGTGTATGATTTTTAGCTGTTTTGAGGTGTTAAATTCTCCTTAAAAATGTATTGCTAGAAGTTCGGTTTTTTTATCTTCATCGGCAAACTAAATTTATATAAATGCAATCATTTAGGCTAATTCTAATATGGAGTATAGTGTTTTTTTATACTACTCCTACATTTTCTCAAGCAACTTCTTTATATGATGTAAAGGAGCATTATACCAAGCAAGAAGTAGATATCGTTATGAGAGACGGTATTAAACTACATACTACAATTTATTCCCCTAAGGATACATCAAAAAAACATCCTATTTTAATGCAAAGAACTCCATATAGTTCAATTCCTTATGGAGAAGGAGCGTTTAAATCAAAGATAGGACCTAATGAATTTTTAATGAAAGAAGGTAACATTATCGTTTATCAAGATGTTAGAGGTCGATGGATGAGTGAAGGAGTGTATGATAATATGCGAGCGTATATTCCTAATAAGACAGGTAAACAATTTGATGAGGCTAGTGATACTTATGATACTATAGATTGGTTAGTAAAGAATGTGAAGAATACGAATGGAAAAGTAGGGATTTGGGGTATTTCATATCCAGGTTTTTATGCTACGTATTCCTTATTAGATGCACATCCTGCCTTAAAAGCAGTATCTCCACAAGCCTGTATAGGAGACTTCTTTTTTGATGACTTTCATCATAATGGGGCATACTTATTAAGTTATTGGAGAGTAACGGCATTATTTGGTTATGAAAAAACAAAACCAGTATCAGAAGCATGGTATACGTTTACAGATCTACCAAGTAAAGATCAGTATGACTTCTTTTTGGACGTAGGACCATTATCTAATTTAGATACGTACTATAAAGAAGATAATGTATTCTGGACGCAATTAAAAGAGCATCCTAATTATGATGAATTCTGGCAGAAAAGAGGAATCATTCAGCATTTAAAAAATATCAAACCTGCTGTGATGACAGTAGGAGGATTGTTTGATGCCGAAGATTTATATGGTCCTTTTGAAACCTATGAGAATATAGAAAAGAAAAGTGAAAACTATAATATTATGGTTTTTGGTCCTTGGAGCCACGGAGATTGGTCGAGAACTAAAAAACGACAAGCGATAGGTAATGTATATTTTGGAGATGATATTTCATTACATTTTCAAAAAAATATAGAAACTCCGTTTTTTAACCACTTCTTAAAAGAAGAAGCTAATGGAAAAACGAAATTACCCGAAATCCAGATTTTTGATACAGGTAAGAAAGAATGGGATTCTTATGAAACTTGGCCTCCAAAAAATGCAAAGAAAAAAACGTTTTACCTTTCAGAAAATGAAGTATTGTCGGATAAAACTAAAGATGGTTTTTCAGAATTTATAAGTGATCCAAAAAAACCCGTTCCATATTCTGAAGATGTTAAAATGGTATTTACTCCTAGAAAATATATGACAGATGATCAACGATTTGCAGCACGCCGACCTGATGTATTAGTTTTTGAAACCCCAATACTTACCGAAGATATGACTTTATCAGGGGAGGTTTTAGCAAAATTAAACGTTGCGACAACAGGTACTGATGCAGATTGGATTGTAAAATTAATAGATGTTTATCCTAATGATGCTATAGATACAGAAGAAACACAAGAGTATTTAAAAATGGCTAATTATCATATGATGGTTCGTAGTGAGGTGATGAGAGGACGTTTTAGAAATGATTTTAGTACACCAGAACCTTTTATAGCACATCAAAAAACAGGAGTCTCTATAAAACTACAAGATATACACCATACTTTTAGAAAAGGACATAAAATACAAATACAAGTACAGAGTACATGGTTTCCTTTAATAGATCTGAATCCACAAACCTATGTCCCTAACATATTTAAAGCAAAATCATCTGATTTTAAGAAACAAACACATAAGGTGTACTATGATTCTGCAATAGAAGTTTTAATTTTAAAATAGCTTTTACTAATAACTAACAAACATACATATAATGAATAAAATAAAAATTGGTATAGCCTTGTTTTCTTCTTTTTTTACAGTGATTGCCTGTAAGCAAGAAGCAAAAGAAGTCGAAAAAGATACTGTTTCTTCAGAAAAAGTCATAGAAGAATATTCTAAACAATTAAACAATTGGTTCGAAGTACAATTTCAGGAAGATGTAGCCAATTCTCCTATGCGACAAACTTATTTAGGAATAAAAACAGAAGATTATGGTAAGTGGGACGATATATCTTCTAAAAAAGAAGTAGAAGATCTAGAAAAAGCAAAGAAACGTCTTACATATTTAAAAAAATCTATAGAAGTATCTAAATTAGATAAAACGACTGCATTGAGTTATAAGTTGATGAAAAAAAGTCTTGAAAATAAGATTGAAGATTTTCAATATCGATTTTATAACTATCCTGTAAATCAAATGCGAGGCATGCAATCATCAATACCGGCTTTTTTGATTAATATGCATAGAATAAAGGATAAAAGTGATGCAGAAGCATATATCTCTAGATTAAATGGAGTAAATGCACTATTTATTCAAGGGATAGAAAACATGAAGATTAGAGAAAAGAACGGAGTTCTTCCTCCAAAGTTCGTATTTGCTAAAGTTCTGGATGATAGTCATAATATTATTACAGGACAACCATTTGATAACTCTAATCAAGAAAGTACATTGCTAGCTGATTTTAAAAATAAGATCTCAGTATTAGAGCTTTCTGAGGTAGAACATAATGAATTAATATCCAAAGCAAGAAAAGGACTCGTTGATAGTGTAAAACCAGCTTTTCAGAAACTTATTGCATTATTAGAACAACAACAACAAAGAGCAACAACAGAAGATGGTGCTTGGAAATTTCCTAAAGGAGATAAGTTTTATGACAATGCATTAAAACGTACTACAACTACAGATATGACTGCGGTAGAAATCCATGACCTTGGATTAAAAGAAGTAGAACGAATTCATAACGAAATGCGTGGTATCATGAAACAAGTTGAGTACGAAGGAACGTTGCAAGATTTTTTTACCTATATGAAGAAAGATAAAAAGTTCTATTTTGATAATAATGAAGAAGGAAAAGCAGCGTATCTTAAGGAGGCTGTAGGATTGATTGATACTATGAAATCTAAACTAGATGAACTTTTTATTACTAAACCTAAAGCAGGTATTGTAGTAAAAGCAGTGGAGTCTTTTAGAGAAAAAAGTGCAGGAAAAGCTTTCTATCAAAGCGGTACTCCAGATGGATCAAGACCAGGAACCTATTATGCGAATCTATATGATATGAAAGCAATGCCAAAATATCAAATGGAAGCATTAGCATATCATGAAGGGATACCAGGTCACCACATGCAACGATCTATAGCACAAGAATTAGAAGGTGTCCCTAAGTTTAGAAAATTTGGAGGATACACAGCCTATACAGAAGGTTGGGGATTGTATACAGAGTTCTTACCTAAAGAAATAGGAATGTATAGTGATCCATATTCTGATTTTGGTAGACTAGCAATGGAGTTATGGAGAGCCTGTAGATTAGTGGTAGATACAGGAATCCATAGTAAAAAATGGACAAGAGAAGAAGGGATTAAGTATTATACTGATAATACTCCTAATGCAGAGATTGATGCTATAAAAATGGTAGAACGACATATTGTAATGCCAAGCCAAGCAACGGCTTATAAGGTTGGAATGATTAAGATTCTCGAATTACGCGAAAATGCAAAGAAAAAACTTGGTGACCAATTTGATATTAGAGAATTTCATGATGTAGTATTAACCGATGGAGCAGTACCACTTACAGTCCTAGAAGAATTAGTATCTGATTGGATAGCTAGTAAAAAATCTGATAGTACTAAAAAAGAAGTTGACTCATAGTTTATAATATATTAAACGGGTATTATATATTAGTAATATAATATCAGGTAAGATCATATACCTCTCTAGTTTCATTATTTTTAAATCTAACAATAATGAAACTAGAGAGGTATTCTAATTTTAAATATATTATTGTAGTTTAGAGTGTAATAAATAGTGTATCATGAAAAAAATAATAGTAATACTACTCATTCTATCATCCTTATCCTGTAAAAAAGACAATAAAGATAAAGATCAGATAAAATTGACAGATACAGATAGTACAACTGAGCTTCCTGTTCTAAAAATTAATAAGAAAGAATTTAGCGAAATTGATAATTTATATTTTAATCACGCTGTAGGCGGAATGCCTATACAAGAAGAAACTTTGGTTTCTATGAAGTATGATGATGATTTTTTAGAAATAAAATTCGAGTGTAGAAATAATCCAAGGTTAGATCAAAACTATTACACAAAAGATAATTCTTGGATGTTTAGGCAAGAAGTATTTGAGCTTTTTATAAGTAAAGGAAAAGAAGCTCAGGAGCATTATATAGAGATCCAATTAAACCCTAATAATGCATTGTTTATAGGTAAAGTAAACAAGAGATATAAAAGTGATAACGCTTATAAACTACAGTTGATAGATGTACACGAATCTGGTATAGCACATACAGCTGAAAAAGATATTGAAAATAACCTTTGGAAAGGATATCTAAAAATCCCGCTTAAACTTTTAGATTATCCCAAAACTACTGTAAACAACATTTTTAGACTAAATATGTTTAGAGTAATTTCTAATGTGGATCATATTGATAAAGATTGGATAGCTACTGTAGAGAGCGCAACCTTTGCATGTTGGAGTAGTCCTATGACTACCAAACCTCAGTTTCATGCCCCAGAGTATTTTGGTTTTCTAGTTTTAGAATAGAAAGCTAAGTTTTTTTGATTTTTAAGGAACTATAAAGCTTAGAGATTGTCTGTATATAAGTGTTTAACTATGCTTTTAGAGTATATTTTGTTGATAGATTTTTGAGTATGTATATCTTATAATATAATTCGATATACATGATTTTTAACCTGATTTTGATGAGGTTTAACTTAATATAAAGGTTTGTAATCTGCTATTGTAGGAGTGTAACGTGCTATTGTAAGAATGTAATCTGTTATAGGTAATTTGTAATCTGCTATTGTAGGAATGCAACTTGCTATTGTAAGTATGTAACGTGTTATTGTAGGAATGTAATCTGCTATTGTAAGAATGTAACGTGTTATTGTAAGAATGTAATCTGCTATTGTAAGAATGTAACGTGTTATTGTAGGAATGTAATCTGCTATTGTAAGAATGTAACGTGTTATTGTAGGAATGTAATCTGCTATTGTAAGAATGTAACGTGTTATGAATGATTTGTAATACGCTTTTATATGATACTGTTTTTTTCTATACTATTTTAAAAAGCGTCAAGAAGTGATTTTTCATAATACTCTCTCGATTTTAGTTTGTCTAACGCTAAGTCGAAAGTTTCGATATAATGTAGAGAGAATTGTATCTGTTTTTTTGATAAACATAAGATGCCAAAACTTTTGATTGAGGAATGACTATTCTTTATCCCGTTTTATGCATTAGGACTTCGTTATGAAGTTTTAAGATGCCATAAATACAGTGATTTTCTTAGTTTTAGCGTAGCATCGTTATGGTTAAATTAAAAAATCAAGTATAACGTATATATTCGCAGTGCTCAAAGAAAATTTACTTGCTTTAATCATAGAATACGGGTTAATACAATCCTCCCTTTATTGGATCGAATTGGTGTGAGTCACTTACATCAAACTTACGGTTAAGTATAGATCTTCTGTATTATAGCTTTAATTTATATTTTTTACGCTCTAACCAACCTGTGAAGATAACGACTACTAAAGAGAAGCCAAAAGAAACGCATAAACCGATTATTGATGAGTTTAAAAAATCAGGAAGTTTAATGCCTGTTATTTCACGAATCGGATATATAAAATAAGGAATCATATAACACGTTAGTGTGGCGGTACCTGCTGCTGTAATTATTTTTGCCCAACCGACTTGTTTTTTGACATCAGTAATATAGTATAATAGTATAAATATAAGGAACCCTAGTCCTGTACATATTCCTAACCACGATGGTGTTGCCTGTATTTTAGAAATGCCCCAATAAGATCTTGTCGCTAATCCATAGATAATATGAAGTACACCTAATGCAATAAAACTTATATAACACCATTTAATATCAATTCTTGACAACTCTTTAAATACTAATGTTGCTACAATACCAGCAGTTGTAAACGCAGGTATTGTACCTGTGTATAGTGTAGAAAATATGGAGATAAAATCGTTTTCGAATACGATCCCATGAGTTTGATGTACTACAGAAAGTATATTAAAACCAATCCATAGTATAATCATAACGGCTATTCTTTGTTTGCTATAGAGATAAATTAATGCATTTATAGCATATGCCCAACCAATGAGTCCTAGAATTCCCCACCATTGGGTTTTCATCCAGTTTTCTCCTAGAGCGCCTCCTTTATATATAATTGCTAAAAAAAGAAGTATGATAAAACCAAAAACTTGAAAATAGATATGCCATTTTTTAGAAATGGGGCTTCTTTTCCAGTTCATCCAAATTAAGACTACGGCTAAAGCCATAAATAAACCCCATAAATGTTTGCCTATAAGTATGCTCTCATGATGAGCACTCTCATAGTTTACCATAAAAACACCTATAAGTATTAAAGAAAGTGATCTTATAAGTATATGCTTGGCAATCATAAGTGGACTATCATTTTTTGATAATCTGTTTTCGATAGCGTAAGGGATACTAAGTCCTACGATAAATAAAAATAGTGGAAAAATAATATCAGAAAACCCCATATAATCCTCATTACCTGCTGCGTGTTTCAACCATTTAGGGATGTTTGAAAGTGAAGGAAAATCATTGACCCAAATCATTAATACCATGGTTAAAGCTCTAAAAATATCTATTGATGCTATTCTCCTCATTTATATTTTATTTTATCTAATTAGGGGTATATAAAATCTATTTTTTAGTATAATCTGTAGTAATTGCTTTTTCTAAAACTTGCCAATGGGCAGAAGTCATTCTATCGGGTGTAAATAAACAAATACCTGTAGCTCCGTTTCGCATAGATTCATTAATTGCTGCTTCTAATTCACTGGGTAATAAACCATGATTTTCTGGATCTGCTTCATTAGTTTTATTTTCTGGTTTTGGACAAATAAATAAGCCACTGTAAATAGGCTTTTTAGTACTTACAGCATTAACCTCTTCTTTTGTCAGTTGTCCAATCCACTCAGTTCCTTCTATATAAAAATCATTATAGTTCATAGGATAGAAAGCATCCAAATTCCATTTATTCCATTCTTGTCGAACTAATTTTTTAGCAATAGAATTTGGACCAGGAAAAACGGCTGCATTAATTACTTTGTTCTTATCATGTACTACATCTGCTAATCGATTTACGATTTTGGTTATTAAATCATAACGAAATTGTTTCCATTCTTCTACTTTGGAGGGGTCTTCTACAGTTTTTATATCAATACCTGATACTGATTTAAAATCATGAACACATTTATCACAGTAGCAATAGTCGAATTGAGGATATTCTTTATCCATTACTAAATCATACTTGTTCCATAATCCTTTAGCCAAAATTACATCAGGAAAACGAATATAATCTAGATGGATTCCATCGACTTCATTAATGTCAGCAATGTTACGATATAAATTTTCTAAAAAATGATAGACCTCATCTTTATTAGGACATAAAAATTGGTAGTGAGGTACATAAGCAGGTTTATCAAATGCAGACTCTCCTTTACCATTTACAGCATACCATTCTGGTTGTAATTTTGGATTGTTATTTTGTACCATAGTAGGAATCCATGCATGAAACTCCATTCCTACTTGTTTTATAATTTTACCTACTCGCTTATAAGTTAATGGATCATGACCAGCAGCATACATAACTCCATCCACTCCTTTATTTTTTAATTTTTGGAATTGATTTAATAATTCTTTATCAGTAATAGTATGTTGTGGTAGCTGAGCCCAAACATAAAGAGGGATTTTATAAGTGTCTGTAGTATTTTCTGTAGTGTTATTTTTGCAAGAAATCAGTAAAAAAATAAGGGAAAGAATAGTAGAAGCTATTTGTTTCATATATTTTATATTAATAATTTATAAGAAATTAAAAATAATCAATGATTTAAATTTTTTTCTACAAAGAACACTATTTAGTCGAAATGTAACCTGTTTTTGATGATATGTGAAATAAAAGCAATTATAGTTACAATCATTTTTTTTTCTACAGTTTTATAAGATATTTCTATTTATTATTCATCAGTTAATTTCTTAAACTGGTAGAAGAAGCGTTCTATAAGGCGTAAATCCTCGGTAATAATTTCTACAATACCTCTCATTTCTTGTTTAAAAGGAATTTCTTTATTATATGTAGTGATTAATTTTTCGGGAAGAGTTACATCTATCAAATATAAACCATCTTTATTCGGTAAAAGAGAGATATGTTTTACAGTCCCTTTAAGTGTTCCAAACTCATCATCAGGGAAATTTTCTAATCTAATATTAGCTGTTTGACCTATTTTTATTTTTCCAGAATTTTGGGAAGGAGCTTTAATTTTTGCTAAATAGGAAGAATATTCTGAAGGAATAATGATAAATACGAGATCTCCAGAAGCAACTGTTTGATTTTCGGTCCAAAAGTTAAGAAAAGAAACACGTCCTTCTATATCTGATTTTAGTACATACTGTAATTCCCAGTCTCTAATACTCTTTTTTAACTGATCAAAAGATTGTAATACTTTTTTAAATAAGTTGATTTCCTCTTTTCGTTTATTAATTTCAGTGCCTTTAGATGTTTTATTAGCATTACTTATACTTTCGTTAATTTGAGATATCTGCAAGTCATTATTTTCATAATTACGTTTGGCTTGCAAATAATCAAGTTCTTTTCCTTCATATTCCTGAGCAGAGATGACTCCTTTTTCGAATAAGTTTTTCTGGCGTTGCAACTCTTTTCTTTTAAATTCTAGTTCTGCTTTGGCAAGTCTTTTTTGAGCCTTTAAACTTTGTAGTCTTCGATAAAGTTCTGATAAAGAAATTTGATTAGCGATAGCCTCATTAGAAAAAGGTTGTAGCTCCTTATTTAGAATATACTCAGAATAGCTATTTTCAAATAACGCAAAACTTGTTTCCATATCTCCTAAAAAAAGTACTGGTAATTCTTCTATAGGAAAAGAAAAAGATTTTTTATTAATCTGTATAGTATCTATAATTGATTTTAGTAGAAATACATCTTTATAATTAGCATTACTTTTTAATATTGCTAATGGAGTATTCTTAGGAACAATTTGATTGTCTTTTACTAGTAATGACTCAATCTTTTCACTCACTTTTGCATACTCTTTTTGTGGAGGTATGCGTGTAGTTATAATAGCTTCTGCGGGGATCACATCTGGATATTTAATTAACCAAGAAAGAAATAATAATAATAGTATTAATACTAAAATTAAAAGATTCCCCCATCTAATCATCCAATGAGGTACTCTGGTCAAAATTTCTTGTACTTCTTCACTACGTAATTGTATGTCGTCTAATGTGTCTGGCATAGTGTCTAATTCTTATTTACCCAACTCAAGTTGGTTTTTAACAAGGTTATAATAATTTCCTCTTTTTTTAATTAATGCTTCATGATTTCCTACTTCTACGATTTTACCTTTGTCTAAAACTACAATTTGATGTGCGTTTTTTACCGTACTTAGTCGGTGAGCTATAACCATAACCGTTTTATCTTTAAAAAAAACATCTAATTTTTCCATGATTACTTTCTCATTATTGGCATCTAATGCAGATGTTGCTTCATCAAAGAATAGGTATTTTGGATTCTTATATACAGAACGAGCAATAAATAATCGTTGTTTTTGACCAGTACTTAATCCGACACCTTCCATACCGATTTTGGTATTATAAGACAGTGGTAGATTTTCTATAAACTCTTTTATATTTGCAACATCAACAGCATGTGCTAATTTTTTCTTATCTACATAATCTTCTCCTACAGCAATATTATTAGCTATGGTATCATTAAATATATATCCTTCTTGCATAACTACTCCAAAATGATCTCTCCAAGATTTTTGAGAAACATTTTTTAGATCATGAGATCCGATAAAAATTTGCCCTTCATTAGGTTCATAAAACTTAAGTAATAATTTCATTAATGTAGTTTTACCACTACCACTTACACCTACAACTGCTGTTATTTTATTTGCAGGAATTGATAGGTTTAGGTTTTCTAAAACATGTATGTCGGATCCAACGTATCTAAAAGATAAATCTTTAATTTCGAAGTCTGAATTATCCGGAATTTCTGTTATTTTTTCTTCTCCTATTTCTTCTTCATTTTCTTTATTATGAATTTCTCCAAGGCGTTCTAGTGAGATTTGCGCATCTTGGAGTTCTCTAAGAAAATTAATTAACTGAGCAATAGGAGCATTTAATTGCCCTACAATAGCTGTTATGGCAAGCATCATCCCTAATGTAATATCTCCATCGATAACTAGTTTTGCAGAGAAAACAGTAATCAAAATGTTTTTTAACTCATTTATAAAAGCAGACCCTACACTTTGATATTGCTCTAGTGCTAGATTTTCGATAGATATTCTAAATAATTTAGCTTGTACGAACTCCCAGTTCCATCGTTTTCTTTTTTCAGCATTATGCAGTTTAATCTCCTGCATACCATTTACAAGTTCAATAACTTTACTCTGTTCTTCACTGATTTGTGAGAATCGTTTATAATCTAGTTTTTTACGTTTTTTAAAAAATATGAGTATCCAAGCAAAGTAGATTATACTACCTATGGCAAAAATCCCAAAAATCGGAATACTATAATAAATCAGAACAATACTAAATATGATTAAATTGACCATCGAGAAAAGTACGTTTAGCGAAGACATGGTTAATATCTGCTCAATTCTTTTATGATCATTAATTCGTTGTAAAAGGTCTCCTGTCATTTTTACATCAAAATAGGAGATAGGGAGATTCATTAATTTTATAAAAAAATCAGAAATTAATGAAATGTTAATACGAGTACTTAGATGTAATAAAATCCAGCTTCTAAGTACATCAATTAAAGTTCTACCTATAAATAAGGATAACATTGCGATCAAAACAAGGTATACAAAATTAAGATCCTGATTTTTAATTCCGACATCTACAATACTTTGGGTTAAAAAAGGAGTGATAAGCTGTAGTAAACTACCGGCTGCAAGACCTAGTATAAGCTGAAAAAGGAAAGTCTTATACTTAAATAGGTATTTAGAAATAAACTTGAAACCAAATTCTTCCTTTTTTTCATCTAAATCATCATTATAAAACTTGGGAGAGGGTTCTACTAATAATGCCACTCCTTCCTCGGTATCTTCATTAGCATTATTACCAATCCATGCAGTAATAAATTCTTCTTTGGTATATGTGATTAATCCATGAGCAGGGTCAGAAACATAGATGGTTATTTTTCCTTTTCTTGTAGTTTTTATTTTATAAACAACAACATAGTGAACCTTATTCCAGTGTACGATACATGGTAATGGGACTTCATCTAATTTTGTTAAAGATAATTTTACACCAAGAGATCTAAAACCTATTTGTTCTACAGCATCACTTAGCCCTAGTAGAGAACTTCCTTCTCGAGTAGTTTCGCTTAATTCTCTAATTTTTGGTGTATTAAGAACTTTTCCGTAATGTTTAGCAATAATTTTAATACAAGTAGGGCCACAATCTTTTGATTCTGTTTGTCTATAAAATGGAAACTTTGGCATTAAACTTTTTTAATTATGTTGATTTTGTGCAATGAAATCTTCTTACAAAGTAAAGTAATTCTTTTTGATTATAAAGTGATCTCAATTTTTTTGATATAATCGAAAAATACAAGTTTTATATTCGGACGACAAGTTTTGAATAGGATAATATGAGTATATGGTAATAATTAAAGATAAAATTAGAGAGTAAAAGGCGGTACTAATTAAGATGTTAATGTTAAGGTGTTTTTGTTAAAAAAAAGAAATATATACATGTTTATATTGCTAGGGTGATGGTTTTGATAGTGATTATTGTTTTTTGTAAAGAATCTTTAGGTTAAAAAAGAGCGTGTACTATTGGGTGTTTTTATAAAAAATGTTGTTTTTGTGCCATATTTAGCAAGAGTTTTTTTATTAAACACTGAACTTATCAACCGAAAACGTTTTAGTTTTTTTTCAAATTAGGTTATTAATGTCAATAGCGATAGATTTGGCTTGATGACTAAAAAAGTTAAGAATATAGCCGTTTTAACTTCAGGAGGAGATGCTCCTGGGATGAATGCTGCCATTCGTGCAGTAGTTCGGGCTTGCAGTTACTATGATGTAAAGTGTTTTGGTATTTATAAAGGTTATGAGGGGCTTATCCATAATGAGATTGAAGAGTTGAATGCTCGATCCGTACGTAATATTATAAATAAAGGTGGGACTTTTCTAAAATCTGCTCGCTCAAAAGAATTTAGAACTTTTGAAGGAAGGCAAAAAGCGCATGACAATTTAATCAAAAACAAGATAGATGCACTTGTTATAATAGGTGGAGATGGGAGTTTTACTGGAGCATTAAAATTGTCAGAGGAGTTTGGTTTTCCTGTTGTAGGTATTCCAGGAACTATTGATAATGATATTAATGGAACAGATTATACAATAGGATATGATACAGCGTTAAATACGGTGGTCGAGGCAATTGATAAGATTAGAGATACTGCAAGTTCCCATAATCGATTATTTCTTATAGAAGTGATGGGGCGTGATGCAGGTGATATAGCATTAAATGCAGGGATAGGAGCAGGGGCAGAAGAAATTTTGATCCCAGAAGAAGACATGGGAGTAGAACGCTTATTAGAATCTCTTAAGAAAAGTAAAAAAACAGGAAAAACTTCGAGTATAATAGTTGTCGCAGAAGGTGATAAATCAGGTAAAAATATTTTTGAATTAGGAGAATATGTCGAAGAAAATCTTGATGATTATGAAGTACGAGTTTCTGTATTAGGGCATATTCAACGAGGTGGTGCTCCAAGTTGCTATGATAGAGTACTAGCTAGTAAATTAGGAGTAGGCGCTGTAGAGGCATTACTAGAAGGTAGAAGTGAGGTAATGGTTGGAATAGTTCATAAAAAAATTACTATTGTACCGCTTACAGTCGCATTAGATAAAAGATCATATAAATATGATGAGTTAATAAAAGTAGCCGATATAACATCGGTATAGTTTTATGTAATATAACCACAGTCAGTATAAATTAACAACTAAAATATTAATTATGAGTACGTTAAAAATTGGAATTAACGGTTTTGGTAGAATAGGGAGAATCGCTTTTAGAATTGCTTCTAAGCGAGATAATGTAGAGATTATAGCGATTAACGATTTATTAGATGTAGAGCATTTAGCTTACTTATTAAAATATGATTCTGTACATGGAGAATTTGATGGGAGCATAGAAGTTAAAAATGGTAACCTTGTAGTAAATAATAAAGAGATTAGAGTAACAGCAGAGCGTAATCCAGAAGATCTTAAATGGGATGCTATAGGGGTAGATGTTGTTATGGATTGTACAGGAATTTTTACAACCTTAGATAGTGCAGCGGCACATCTTAAAGCGGGAGCTAAGAAAGTAGTGATCTCTGCGCCTTCAAAAGATGCTCCAATGTTTGTAATGGGAGTGAATCATAAAGATGTTAAAGCTACAGATACTATTGTCTCTAATGCTTCATGTACTACAAACTGTTTGGCTCCTTTAGCAAAGGTTATCGATGATAATTTTGGTATTGAAGAAGGTTTAATGACGACAGTACATGCTGCTACTGCTACACAAGCTACTGTAGATACTCCATCTAGAAAAAACTATAGATTAGGACGTAGTGCATTAAATAATATAATTCCTTCTACTACAGGTGCTGCAGTAGCAGTAACTAAAGTTATTCCTACTTTACAAGGAAAATTAACAGGGATGGCATTTAGAGTACCTACAGCAGATGTTTCTGTAGTAGATCTTACTGTAAAAACTAAGAAGTCAGTATCTTATGAAGATCTTAAGGCTGTTATAAAAAAGGCTTCTGAAAATGAATTAAAAGGGATTCTTGGATATACAGAAGAAGCTGTAGTATCTCAGGATTTTGTAGGAGAGCCTAGAACATCTGTGTTTGATGCTAATGCCGGAATTGCTCTTAATGACAATTTCTTTAAGTTGGTGTCATGGTACGATAATGAGTTTGGGTATTCTACAAAATTGGTTGATTTATCAACTCATGTAGGTAATCTATAGTATACTATAAGATATCATATCAATACTGAGTCTGTCAAAAAATTTTCTATAACTTTGGGAGGTGAAAAAAAAGTGACAAACTCAGTTTGATATACCAAAAAGAGATTTATAAATAGTAAGCATTTTCATAACTAACAACTAACAACTTTTCGAAATGATTTTATTAGCCGACGGTGGTTCTACTAAATGCGATTGGATTCTTCTTGATGATATAGGAGATATCGTTTTTAAAACCCGTACAGAAGGATTAAACCCTGCTGTATTTGATAAATCTCTTTTAGAAAAAAGGATTCATAAAAATGAAGAACTTTCATCATATCGGGATAAAATAAATACAGTACATTTTTATGGAGCAGGATGTGGTACGGCAAAGCCTACAGCAATGCTAAAAAAAGTTTTTGAAGAATTTTTTAGTAATGCAGAAGTTGTTGTAAAAGAAGATATGGTTGCAGCAGTATATGCAGCTACTACAGAACCTGGTATTGTTTGTATACTAGGAACAGGATCTAATAGCTGTTATTTTGATGGAGATGATATACATATGTCTGTTGACTCTTTAGGATATATTCTTATGGATGAAGCTAGTGGTAATCATTTTGGAAAAAGGTTGATAAGAGATTACTATTATAAGAGAATGCCACAAGAAGTGGCCTCAGAGTTTGAAAAACGTTTTGATCTTACCTCGGATGTAATCAAACTTAATTTATATAAAAAGGATAACCCCAATACATACTTAGCTTCTTTTGCAGAATTTATTTTTACAAGTGAGCGTAATGGTTATTTTTATAAGATCGTAACTGAAGGAATTCAAGAATTTATAGAAACTAGAGTACTTTGTTTTCCTGAGTCTCAAAATGTTCCTGTTCATTTTATTGGATCAATAGCACATTTTAGTGAAGATATCATTAGAGCTGCAGTTTGGCCATATCACCTTACCGTTGGTAATATCGTAAGAAGACCAATTGATGGTATTATAGATTATTATCGCAATGAGGTAATCAAAAAAAAAACTAGTAGTGTATAACTAACTAGTTTTTATGCTAAGCTAAAGCTTGTTTAATTAGTTCTAATGCCTTATCTGAATATGAAAGTTGCAATGCAGCTTCATGTCCTTTAGGAGACATTTTTTGCCAAGTTTTTTGAAGAATATTTATCACTTTTTCATCAGTGTGTTTTGTTATAAAACTTTCATAATAAAATTTAAGAAAAACAAGGCAGATAGTATCTTCTAAAGTCTGAGTGTCTTTATCTCTTTTTAGTTGTTTTTTTTGTATTAAAAAAGAAACTCGATCAATGGTTACCTCATCATATCCTACCTGATTAAGGATTTCTGAAGCTTTTGATGCATGAAATTTTTTTAATTCTTCTCTCCATTTTAAGTATCCAATACGATCCATTGGGTAGCTATTGCGTGGGATTTGCCACCTGCATATATGTTGGGCTCTAGCAGCGAGTTTAAGTGCCTCAGAAGCATTTGGTTCAAATTCTTCTATAATGGCAGTCATTCTCTGTCCGTAGATTAATTCTTTAGCTACAGATATTTCATTTATTTTTTCGATAGTAGGATCTTCAGCGTTAGCCTTATCAATGATTTCATATGCTTTGACTAATTGATGTATTGACATAGAATAGTTGTTTTTTTTTGTACTAAAGCAAAATTACTGTATTTGTTATAGAATTCATTTGATAATATCAGGTATTTTAATAGGTATACTATGTTACTTTAGTTCTATTGTAAAGATTGAAACAAAAACAATGAATTTTGGTTTTAATATTTGATCTATAGGTTGTTATGTGGTGTTTTTTGGTTTTTGTTATAGGGTTACTATACAATTGTTAATACTTATGTGAAAAAGTATTTGTTCTCACTTTTATATGTGTTTATATAAAATTTACTTTTGACTATGTTAATTTATATATAGTATGACAGAATATGTGCTTTTAACAGATGATGAAAGTTACTTTGTTGAATACCTTATCGGAGAATTGGTATTATCTAATAGTATTAGTGAGGCAATGAAGTTTAATGATGAACATCTTGCATTAAGATTTAAACAGATGTTACATAATTCTTGTAAATTAATTACTAGTGTAAATACATACATTGGCTAAGTGTTTATAGATATTACTTTTGTCTATCCACCAATTAATCTAAATACATAATCTAGTTCAGGATCTTTACCAGAGATTAAATCATCTATAGATAGAGTAATGTGTCTATCTGGAGGTATTCCTGACCCTTTAGTGATAGTTTTATCTTTGATATAATGATTAAATTTTTCCATGTACATTGCCATAATAATTTTAGAATTTGGTAATTCGTAATATACAGGGAGATCACTATTAGAAAAATAATACCCACCACCAGTTTCTTCACCTATTAGAGTACTGTTAGTACTGTTTTTTGCATTTAAAGCAAAAATTGCTCCTGCAGAGAAAGTTGCTCCTCCTGTTAATACATACACGGTCCCTTTAAACCTATTTTTATGAGGTACCATTATAACTTCTAGATCATCAAAAAGAACTTTCCATCCATCATATATTGGGTAATTATTATATTTATCTTTTAAAAATTCTTTTTCATTTATAAATGTTCTGGTAACATATTTTTTTTCGGGAATAGTAAGTGAAGCAACATATTTGTTTTTTACTTGTTTAAAAACATTATGTGTAATAAAGGAATATAGACATACAGCATTAGATCTAAATCCTCCATTATTATGTCGAATATCAATAATAAGATTAGCTATTTTTTTCTTATTGATTTCTTGAAAAATTTTTGTTATTCTAGACTTAAAAATGCCTACATCACCATCAAAAGAGTTGACAACTAGTATAGCTGTATTTAATTCTTTTTTATAAAATACAAAAGGAGCTTTGTTATTAATAAAAGTATTGAAGAACTCAAAATTATTTTCTTGCTTATGATATTTTGCAAAATAAGAGTTACGGTTGATATCTCTACGTCTAACTTTTGTAAAAGATTCTGCAGGGATAGTACTATTTTTACTAATTCCATTTGGTTCGGTATACTCAATGATAAACTCTTTGTTTATACCATATTCATACGCAAAATATAATCCAAATTTTGATTCAATTTCTCTATATTTTCGAGTAAGATTGTATCCATCAGTAGTTGCATATTTTTTTAGTTTTTCAAAAACTCTGGAAGCTTTTTTTCCGTTGATTCGATTAATTTTTGAACCAATAGGGATTCCAAAATCGTCAGTATCAGTATAAAATTTTTCGTTTATTAATTTTAAAATTAAAGGAAAATAATATTGGTCTGTCTTTATCGTATTAGGGAAAAATAGTTGGAGGTGCCCATCTCTAATCTGATTAGTAATTACAAGCATTTTTTTATATAATTCTATATCGGATGTTATTGTTGATAGGTTGTCCTTTGTAGTTTCAAAAATAGAATCAAGAATTTCTTCATCAACATATGTATATAAACTAGGATGCCCTTTTTTAAGAATGTTTTCGAAAATTTGGAAATCTTTCTTTATAGATAAAGAATCCATACCTTTTTGTGCAGAGAGTGTACATGTCAGTATATAAAAAAGTACAATACTTTGTATTTTTTTCATTAGATGATTATGAAAGATATAATTTAATTGACTCTTTTAGGTTGGTTACTGTTGCATTTTTTGTGCTTACAGGTGTAAAAATACTAAAATTATAGAGTGAATTTTGCGAATTATAGAATTAGTAGGTCATTAAAAAACGAATACCTTATTGTTTTAATCCCTCATTGAGGGTTTAATTCTCTGAAGCTTGCCTCGACATCAAAATATTTTTTTCTTAAGCATACCTCATGAGCTTGCTCCGAGGTTGTTGATTATATTTTATAATTCTTTTCTGTTATTTTCCACACTCGCGGATTCGTTTATACATGCTCAAATTGAAAATTAATACTAATTTAGTTTTCGTAATTGTTTCTTTATTTTTTTAATAGCTGTTTCAATAGATTTTTCAGGTTCTATAACATTATATTTTCCCCAAAACTCAGGATCAGAGAATCCAGATGCTTCATCACTAATAACTACAGAAGGTTTTAATCTATCTTTTGGTTTTAAGGTTTGGTTGGTAGTATTTTTTATCCAATCAGTAATAGCCATTTCAACATTTAATTTATATACTGAATTAAACAATTTCTTTTTCCAATTAACCTTTACAGTAAGATCAACTTGTCCGTAACTATAATACCATCTTCCATTTTTTTGCTTATAGTCAATAGCGTAAGAAGCGTTTGTAAAATTTACTTTAGCATTGTTTGGTTTTTTTCTAACAAACATTTTACTTACTTCTTCTTGATCTTCCATATTAAGACTAAATACAGCTTTGGTCATAGCTAATGTTTTAGAATCTATATATAAAGTACCATAATATAGAGGTTCTTTTATATGAGAATGTTGTTTAAATTTTATAACATAAATATATTGATCATTAATTTTGGTTGATGTTCCAAAACTGAATTGATAAAGTTTTAGCATTTCTTGTGTAAATACATTTTCAGGGTTTTTCATCACATCAATGTATAGCGTAGTGGTAGGACCTCCTTGTAATTTTAAAGTTAGTGTATCTAATTTCTTATAATTAGCACTTTTTCTAGCTTTAAAAAGTTTAACAATATCAGCTTTGGATGATTCATAAGGAGTTTTATAGATATCAATTACAGCTTCAGAAAGAGATACATACGATCTTCGTTTTTTTATGGTTTCTCTATAAAATGCTGTCATTATAGTATTTTCATTAAAATAATTACTACCTTTTCTTTTAAAGACTTCTTGCATAATTATTTTAGGATCTTTTGGGTCGATATTAATTTCTGATAACTGAGTGACTGATAAATCAAGTTTTATTTTCAGTTTTTTTTCACCAAATGAAGAAAGCATGGTCGTTTGATCTTTATATCCAAGGTGAGAAATAACTATTTTACCATCGGTAATATTTTTTGGGATTTTTAACAAAAAACCTCCTTCATTATTAGTAACCGTAGAGATATTAGTTCCTTTTAAAGAAACAGATGCAGAAATTAAAGGTTTATTACTTTCTTTATCTAAGACATATCCTTGATACTCATTATAATTTTTAGAACCTTGATAGATATCATCTTGAAAATAAGTAAAAGCATATATCTGTATTGAATATCCAACAGTAAGGAAAACAAATAGTAGAGAAGTTATATATTTTTTGAAAATATGTTCATTTTTTTTATTCATAGCTCGTTTTTTTGTTGTGAAAAAGTAAATAATACTTGATGAATATCCAAATGCTATATCATAATATGATTATTCTTTTTTCTTTATATAATATCGTAAACTGCCCCAATAGCACTACTTTTTATAAATAAAAGAAGTATATGGTAGAAAAATAACTAAGAATTAGCAATCATATACTATTTTAATATTTGCAAGATATAAGATCTTAATATTTATTTTACAAGATAAGAATTTTTATATAAGAGTACACTAAAAGCATATAAATTAGGCATTTTTTATATTCTTGATAAGAGTTTAAAAAAAATCTTTATTTGCTTGTTAACTAAAAATGATTAGTGTTCTTCTTGATGATTTCCAAACCAGTTTTTTAATTTAGAACTTAGGATCTCAATGGTAAATGGTTTTGCAATATAATCATCAAGACCTTGATTAATATATCGCTCTACATCATTAACTCGTGTATTAGAGGTTAATGCAATTATGGGGGGGATTTTTATATGATTTTGACGAATAAGATTAGAGGTTTGTATACCATCTAATTCGGGTAAGTTGATATCCATTAGGATAAGATCATAAGTATCCTCTTTGAACATTTGTAGCGCTTGTTTTCCATTTTTTGCTATATCTATTGTACAACCAAGGTGTTTTAGAATTTGTTTAGATACTAGTATGTTGATATCTGAATCTTCGACTAATAATATATGTAATTTATAATTGTGATTCTTGATATTACTAAATCTCGGGTTATTTTTTATTATGACTTTATTGTATTTTTTGGTTTTAAAAGTAAACCAAAAAGTACTACCTTTTCCTAACTCACTAGTTACATTTAATTCTCCTTGCATTAGATTTACTAGTTTTTTAGAAATAGATAAACCTAATCCACTTCCTTTACCTGCAATAATTGATGCTTCATGAAATTGACTGAAACGGTTAAATAACTTTTCTTGATCCATTTTACTGATACCAATACCGGAGTCGATGACTTCTATTTTAATTATTAATTCATCATTTTTTTGGTATGAGGAAGAGGTGTGTATATGTATTTTTCCTGTATCAGTAAATTTTATAGCGTTACCAATGAGATTAGACATAATCTGGGTTAAACGATTACCATCTGCTATAATATTTTCTGGTAAATCGTTAGAATATGTAGCGCTTAATTTTATTTTTTTTGCAGTAGCGGTAGCTAAGAAAAGATTAATATTTTGACTTATTATATCTTTTAAATTAATAGGAGAGGGAGATAAATTGAATTTTCCTGCTTCAATCTTAGATAAATCTAAAACTTCATTTAAAATCTCTAATAGATTAAGTGATGATTGATGAATTATAGTTGTATATTCTTTTTGAAGATCGTTTAATTTTGTGTTTTTTAAAAGTAAATCAATCATACCTATAACTCCAACCATGGGAGTTCTAATTTCATGACTCATATTTGCAAGAAAATCTTCTTTAAATTTAGAAGTTTTTAAAATCTGTTTATTTTTCTCTTTTAGTTTATCTAGATTCCTACCTCCGAACATAGCAAATAATCCAAGAAATAGAGGAGCTGTATCTATGATATAATGAATTGGATAATCATTTTGTACAGATTGTATTGACTGCCAAGAAAATTGAAGATCAAGTCTAAAAAGATCAATGATTGTAGCTAGAATAGGAAAAGTAAGACCAAAAATTATTCCATATATAGAATATCTTATTGCTTCAGATTTGAACCATGATATTCGTACCATATTTAATAGGATTAAATTTTATCTAGCTTATTTTTTTAAACTAAATATTAACTAACAGGGGAGATTGTTATTGGAAATGTTTTATAAATATAAGTTTTTTTAAATATAATAGCTCAACATTTTATTTAAAAAAATCCATGACAACCTTCTGTCATGGATTTTCGATCCCTACTTTTAATGATTAAATTATATCTTAAAAATTATTTTTTTTAGTTTATATCCTTCTACTTTAATTAAATAGGTTTTAGGATCTACGTAGTTTTGAATATAGTCATCAATTGCTCCTTTATCTAATAATCTTCCAGACATATTATAAAGACTATACTTTAAACCTTGTGGTAATTCTTTTATATGTTTAAACGTTTTCTGATCTATACTTTGTTGGCAGGTATCATCTGCTAAAAATCTATCAATAAAAGTAATTCTTCCTTGTTCTTCTCCTTCTAGAGTTATTGTTGCAGTATCATCAATATCAATTATACCAGTACCTGTTAAATCTCCGAGGATTATTAAACATGCATTTCTTATTTTTATACGTACTCCATCTTCTAGATGTAAGCTTTCTGTAATAAAAATAACACCTTCTTCTGTATTTTCATCTAAACCATCAATGATAGTATTTTCTGTAACTGACATTAATTTATAAGAAATGTCGATTTTAGTATTTGCGAATGTTATGTTTGTTAAAAACACAACTAATAAGAGTAAATATTTTTTCATAGAGATGGGGTTTTAGGTTAAACTTATAAAATGTAAGTTTTTACTTACTTGTTTGTGTTTTTTATCGTTGTAAAACACATAACTTACGACAATATACAATTTTTTATGTTATAAACGTAATTTTAGTGAGTGTAATATTGATTTAATTTAGTTTTATTTGTTTGAAATTTTCTAAACTCCTTTAGTTTTTGGGGGGTTAAGAGAGATTTAATTTTTTTTGTTTTTTTTAACATTTTTACTAAAATATAATCAATCTTCTTAGTTTTTAGAATATATAAAATATGAATACATTTAAAATAGAAGTATTCATTTTATTCATTAGATTTATGATGTATTTCTTAAAATCTTAATTACTATAAAAATGATTAAACTATTGTTGTTCTTTCAGCAATTTAGTATTTGGTTTAAAATACTATTAGGGGAGTTGTCTAACAATCTGATTAGTCTTCTTTTTATTTTGGCTTTATATTTTGCGTTATGGCATTTTCCTCAGACTATAGATTTATTATTAATCCTTAATCAGGCAGATGCTTTTTTATTTGAAGTCCCTTTGTATTTTTTTCTTCTTATAGTTTCAGCATTTTTAATCTGGAATATTCCTAAGTATTTTTATTTTTATAATTATAAAGATATTTCACTAGCTAATTTTATAGGCTTTGTTCCTAATCAACATTACAAGTTTCAGAATAAAAGTAAATCTGTTAGGTATCATTATCTAGTAAGAGTACATATGAGAAAAGTAGTGCCAAGAATATTAGCTATATTATTATTAACGGTATCAGCTTTAAGTATTCTTAATGCTATGGAGTTATTTGAGCTTAATAATATATATACTGATTTTCTGAATCCGACCAATACATTAATTTTTAGTATTCTTTTCCTACTTTTATTTTCAGAACCGATAACATATGGTTATTTATGCGATTTTTTTAATAGAATTCCTAAAACTAATATTTTTCTAGTTTTATTGTCAATAGGGTTAGTTTTTTTTATGATATCTATGGGGACTTTAAATACTCAAACAGAAAAGGATTTAGGAAACCTTTTTTTATCTAATTGTGCATTAGTTTTATTTTTTTTTACACTATCATTTAATAGCTATCGCTTTTTAAAAGAATTTCCTGTGAAATTATTTTATGGAACCATTCTTGTTTCGGGGTTTATTTTTTTATTATTTTTTTTGATACTTAATTTTATTCCAGAATGGGCTAGTAGAATAAATCCCTTGTCTGTTTTAATATTATCATTGATAAGTTTATTTATGATAAGTTTTGTCTTAATTCTTTTAGGGAAAAAACTAAAAATACCATTATTTACAATCATTGTTATTTTGTGCTTATTTTCATCTAGGTTTTTTTCAAAAAATTCTGATCATTATCAGCTTTCTTTGAAGCCTTCTACAGTTATTAGACCTCCTATAGAGCAATATATGTATCATTGGATAAAAAATAGGGTACCTTTAATAAAAGGTAGAGAAGGTAAATTTCCTGTATTGTTGGTCTCATCAGAAGGAGGAGGGTCTAGAGCAGGGCTTTGGTCTTTTTTGGTACATAGCTATTTATATGAAAAATCTAAAGGAAAATATTTTGAAGAAAACTTATTATCATTAACAGGGGCTTCTGGAGGTAGTGTTGGTAATGCTATGTTTTTTGCAGAGGCACAACATGCTAAGTTGAAGAATAAGAAAGCTAAATTTAAAGGTATAGCACATCATAAATATGCTTCTTTAAAATATAAAGCGAGTGCTATTTATAAAGAAAACTATTTGTCAGTTGCTTTGTTATCTTTATTAGGAAGAGATTTATTTAAAGAAATAACAGCCTTATTTAATTTTAGAGATAGAGGACAGTTATTAGAAGAGCAATGGAGTACTACGTATAAACAACACTTTTTAGAAAGCTCTGATGAAGATATTTTGCAAAAAGAGTTTTTATCTTTTTATAAAAATGTAACCAATAAAAATGGATTGATAAAGCAGCATTATATTCCTCCTCTTTTATTTATCAATACAACACATACACAAACAGGAAACTATAATATTATAAGCCCAGTTAGATATTCTCATTTGAGACCACTTATGGGAATGACTGATTTTATAGGGAATTTACAAATAAGTTATCCTAATATGTCAATAGGGTTATCTACAGCAATGAGAATAAATGCTAGTTTTCCTTATATAACGCCAGTAGGAGAGGTCAAAAAAAAATCTCAATCCAGTACATCTTATTCTGATCAATATGCAGATGCAGGATATTATGATAATATAGGAGGCGTTGTATCTAAAGGTATTGAAGAAATTTTTAGAAAAGTAGTACAGGATTCTTTTCCTTTATTAGAGAACAAGATTAAAATAAAGCACTTGCTTATTGTTAATGATAAAGAGCATAAAATAATGAAGACACAAGCACAGTTTGAAGCTCCTCTGACAACTTTGCAAAATGTTAGGTATGGTCATACTCAAGAAATTATAAAGAAATTAGGAAGTAATTCTATTATTAAATTAAAACCAACTATGATACCTCTTTCAAAATCAAAAAAATTAAATAAAGAAACTCTATTAATAAAACCAGTTTTACCATTAGGAAGATATCTCTCTACAGTAGCTATTAGATCTATGGAAGCTAGATTGAATGAGGTAAAACCAGAATTAGACTCTGTTTTAACAGTAAATTGAGATAATAGATATGGACAGTTGTCGTTTTTTTTTGTATATTTGTCTTAAAATAAAAAAACATGAGTGCAGTATCTCCATTAGATTTCGACAGTTTTGAGAATAAAGGTTTATTACGGTATTTAAATATAGATATTCCATTACATAATATGTATGATTTTATAGAGTTATCTAGGAATGGAATTGATAAGAAAGCATTATTACATTTAGCAAAAACTATTGGTTTTGATCTTAAAGAATTAGCTCATGTACTTCATATGTCAGAGCGTACGATACAACGATATGATTTGAATAAAAAATTAAGTACAGAGGCTAGTGCTAAAGCATTGCAATTAGCTAAGCTTTATGCAAAAGGAGAAAATGTTTTTGGAGACCTTACTCGGTTTAAAAATTGGATGAATCACCCTAGTGTAGCATTAGCTATGAAAAAACCCAAAGAGCTCTTAGATACCACTTTTGGTTTTCAGTTACTTAATGAAGAATTGATTCGTATAGAACATGGAATTTTTGCATAATGCAAGTATATAGAATATCTAAACAAAAATATAGTAATGACCTTACTGGAATTGGAGCAAAAACAGTAGGAGGGAGGTGGAATCCTAAAGGAGTAGCTGTTTTGTATACCAGTACTACAATAGCGCTTTCGGCTCTAGAGGTATTAGCACATTTACCCGCAGCATATTTTCCTGATGATATGGTAATTGCAACTATAAAAGTTCCGGATGAATTAATTACAACAGTAGACTTAAAAAATCTGCCTAATAATTGGGATAAAATTCCAGCTCCTACAGAGGTTCAGAATTTTTCATTGCCATGGATAGAAGAAGAAAAATATTTAGGACTTGAGTTACCTAGTATCATAATTCCTAAAGAAAAAAACCTTATTGTCAATCCACTACATCCTAATTTTAATGAGGTACAACTTATTAAGATAGAACCTTTTCATTTTGATACTAGATTATTAAAATAGAATGTTTTTTTAAATACTATTATTTAGAGCCTATTTTGACTTCTTTGAGATTTTGTAAATAGCGTTATATGATAATAAAAAGAAAAGTATAATGATAAAAGTTGAGATCCTTTTTTATTGTATTTTTCGTTATTTATGCTTCTAAATCCTATTTTTTCGTTAAATTTTTGTTTAAAAATTCTTAACATATTCCATTTTCCATAAATTTCCGCGATAATATGTGTAACAACTTTTGTGATTAAGAGACATATTATAAATAGCTAATTCTAAAATTTAATAAAAAGTAATGAGTATAAAAGTGAAAAACCTGTATTTTCTAACAGTATTCATTCTTGCTTTTGTAAGTTGTAAAAATGAAACAAAAAAGAATGATAACAAAGTGATGGCTACAGTAGAAAAGATTCCAGGAATAGTTCTAGAGAATATGGATTCTAGTATTAGTCCTAAAGAAGATTTCTACAATTATGTTAATGGTAATTGGATGAAAACCACAGAAATTCCTGAAGATAGAACACGATGGGGAGGTTTTGGAGTTTTAAGAAAGAAAACCGATGATGATATGCTTAAAATTATGAAGGAAGCAAAATCTAGCGGTAAATATCTATCAGGAACGGATCAGTATAAGGCTCTAGTGTTTTTTGAATCTATTATGGATACTGTCGCTAGAAATAAAGCAGGGGTTGCTCCATTGCAACCAGTATTAGATAAAATTTCTGAGATAAAAAACATTAAAGATTTACAAATAATACTAGCTACAGAAACGGCAGCTTCATCACCATTTTTTACAGTAACATCTTTTGCGGATTTAAATGATAGTGATATTAATGCAGCTTACTTAGGTACTGCAGGTTTAGGGTTACCAGATCGTGATTACTATTTAGATCAAGACGAAAAATCAAAAGAAATTAGAGGGCAATATGTAGATCATATTACGAGAATGCTTCAGTTTATAGGAGATACCAAAGAGCAAGCACGTAAATCTGCAACAACTATTTTAGATATTGAAACTAAATTAGCAGCGCCTAGATTAGATAAAGTTCAAAGCCGAGATGCTCGTAACTTTAATAACCCTAGAAGTATTGCAGAACTTTCTAAAATAACTCCTTCAGTAGATTGGAAATTGTTATTCAAAGACCTAGGTGTTCAAAAGAAATTGGATACAATAATAGTTACCGAACTAAAGTACATGAAAACGCTACATGAAGTATTCGTAACTACTGATATTGAAGATTTAAAAACTGTAATGAGATGGTCTACATTAAACAATGTAACAGGATCACTTTCTGCAGAGATCGAGAAAGCAAATTGGGATTTTTATGAGAAAACACTTAGAGGAGGCAAAAAACAAAGACCTCTTGAAGAACGTGCACTAGCTAGAGTAAATAGATCTATAGGAGAAGCTATGGGGCAGTTATATGTAGATGCTAAATTTCCTCCTGAAGCTAAGATTAAAGCCGAAAAAATGATTGCTAATGTGATTAAGGCTTATCAAAAAAGAATTGAAGCTTTAGATTGGATGAGTGATAGCACAAAAATAAAAGCTATAGAGAAATTAGACAAATTTACCGTTAAGGTTGGATATCCTAACAAATGGGAAGATTACTCTACATTAGATGTAAAAAAAGAGAATTCTAATTTTGAAAATGCAATAGCAGTATCAAATTGGAAATTTAAAAAATCAATTTCAGAAATAGGAGAACCTGTAGATAAAACAAAATGGGGAATGTCTCCTCAGACAGTAAATGCATACTTTAATCCTTTATTTAACGAGATTGTATTTCCAGCGGCAATACTTCAACCACCTTTCTATAACTATACAGCAGATGATGCTGTTAATTATGGCGGGATTGGAGCTGTAATAGGGCATGAAATATCACATGCTTTTGATGATTCTGGTGCACGCTTTGACTCAGAAGGAAACCTTTCTAATTGGTGGACAAAAGAAGATCTTACTAAGTTCACAGAACGAGGAAATGCGTTAGCAGAACAGTATACTGCAATAGAAGTATTGGATAGTGTTTTTATCAATGGTAAATTTACTTTGGGAGAGAATATAGGAGATTTAGGAGGTGTGTTAGGCGCTTATGATGGGTTGCAAATGCATTTTGCAGAAAATGGAAGACCAGAAGATATCGATGGGTTTACTGCAGAACAGCGATTTTTTATGTCATGGGCTACTGTATGGAGAACAAAAATTAGAGAAGATGCTTTAAGAACTCAAATAAAAACAGATCCACACTCTCCAGGAGATGTAAGGGCAATACAACCACTATTGAATGTGCAAGCATTTTATGATGCTTTTGATATCAAAGAAGGTGATAAAATGTATTTAAAACCAGATAAGAGAGTACATATTTGGTAATTTTTTTTACAATATTCATTAAAAAAGACTGTCTGAAAAGATAGTCTTTTTTTGTATAAAATATCAATTAAATCTAGAAATTGTATTTATGTAAGTGGTTGGTAAACTAGGTTTTATAAAAAAGGAATAAAAATGATCTAAACTCATAAATCTATGGTAACATCTTAACTTTTTACAACAGATACACTCTGTAAAGAAGTTACATTTAGTGCAGAAAACTTACCTTTTGGTACAACCATAAACTTTAATCCAACTTCTATAATAAGTGCAAAATTAGAAGCATTTCCTGTAGAAGTAACTATTAGTGGAACAAAAGCTCTTTAAATGATAAAGAAAAAGAGTATATAGAAAATGGTAGTTTTGAATGTGCAACATTAGATCCTTGGAGATCTATTGGTAGAAATAATATTTTAGGTTAATCCTCTAACAAGTAGACTAGATATTACTGTAAGTAAGGTGTGTTTAGTGAAATCGTAAATTATAATAATCAAGATATTTTTTTAAGATTTATTGCGTATATCCCTGATGATAGTACAGACCCGGCTAAAGCACTTATCGATAATGTCTCCTTTCTTATAGAAACTAATAAAGAACCTATTTTGGAAGAAAAACCTCATTTGTATAAAAATAGAAATAAACTTGTAATATCTCCTACCTCTATTAATAATGAATATTTTATAATATCATATGGAGGAACAGATAAACTATAAAAAATTATAATTTTTGATGTTTCAGGTAAATTAGTTTATGAATAAGAAATCAAACAATTTGATAAGATGAAGGAGATAGGAATATATGATCTAGAATCAGGAATGTATCTAATAAAAATAATTTCAAATAGAAAAACTGTAATAAAGAGGTTGTTGATAGATTAATGATAAGGTTATTTTGATTTTTTATAATGTAGCTAAAATTAGGTTTGTTACTCAAAACCCTTTATTAGACAATGAAATTTAATTTTTTATAAAATATAAAAAGAAAAGTTTAAATGAGTTTGTTATTTCTATAACTGAATAACTGTAGCGTCCATTTATAGCCTGAATTTATTACAATGAATTCAAGCTATAAATGGCATTAGTTTTCTGAGATAGTCCTTTTTAATAACATCAATGTTATTAAAGTATTACTAGATGAATTCTTAAATTGTCTAGCTATCATCATAAAGTTATGATAGATTTCTTATTGTATATGCTGTGTTAAATAGTCTATTATTGCTTGACTGATCAGTTCTCGCCCATGATTATTCCAATGTTTGTCATAAATGAGTGTAGTGGGGTGATTAGAGTCTTTAAAATAAGTAGAGAAATCGATATATTTAAAATTATTCTGCTGTAAATATGATAAAAAAATAGGGTTTGTTATTCGAGAATCCAAAAGAAGTGTAAAACGTTTTTTATCAAAATTATATTTAGATACTAAGCTTTTGAAATTTTCTAAATATTTTTTTTCATTCTCTTTTTTAATTCGTAAAACCTCTATATCATCTAATGGAATTATTTTTCTCTTAGGTTTAATTAGATTGATTATACGTTGCACTAGTTTTTGAGGAGGGTCTAAGACACCAATACTTTTACAGTATACGATTAGTTTACTCTTTTTTAATAGCTTATTGATAGGAGACTCCAGAGCTAATCGGTTTTTTACTACCTGATACTCTCCTCTGGTTAAGTCGTTAGAAAATTTTATCCCCAAAATAACATGGTCAATTAAATCAAATTTGTTTTTATACGAATTTACTAGATGCATTTGATCCGCAAAATCATAACCCGCATATCCATATTCATATACCTCAATTTTTGGTAAATTTTTTTCAATTTTTTTACCAATAGAGTTATAATAATGTTGATGAAATCCTTCTATAAAAGAATCTCCTACAAGAGCAAGCTCTACTTTATCTTTTGTAGGTGTAAATTCTCTGTAAGAATTAAAACCAGACGTATTGATATGGTATTCAGAAAAATTTTGCCTTCTATTTCCTGTAACAGAAAAACCATTTTGATTAGGTACCCATTTTTCTACTTTATACTCATCAAGAAACCGAGTAGGAGTATCCTTACCCAAATAAAAAACACGGACTAAACTTTCTAATGTTATTAGTATTAGAAAAAAATATATAGTGCTTTTAATAATAAGTTTTTTCATATTATAAATTTATAAACTTATCTTTTATAGTTAAAATTGAAAATAAATAAAAGACCTGTCAATACTATCATCAAAAAATAAAAGCATTCCTAAAATAACTAAAGTGTAAGCAATGAATCGTATGGTTTTTGATTTAAACTTAAAAGGAGCACGTTCATCTTTTCTAATTCTGAATTCATATAAAATAAAAAGGCCTAATAAAATAAAGTAATCTATCATACGATAACCTGATGGATGATGATATGCTTCATATGAGAAATTAGTATATAGTTGTTGTAAAAAGCCAAAAGCATCCGTAATTGATTGTGATCTAAAAAATACTCTAGAGAATGTAACCAGTAAAAAAGTAAGTAAAATTTGTAAGATCTCGATCACAGATGGAAATACCCGATTTTCTGCAACCACAGTATTCATGTATATTCGATTTCGACCCATTAAGAAAACGGGAATATATAAAATAGCATGAATAGCTCCCCATATTATAAAAGTCCAATTAGCTCCATGCCAAAAGCCACTTATTAAGAAAATGATAATAATATTTCTTACTGATTTAAGCTTACTTACTCTACTTCCACCTAATGGAATATATACATAATGACGAAACCAAGTAGATAAAGATATATGCCATCGTTGCCAGTATTCTGCAACATTTCTCGAGAAATTTGGAAATTTAAAATTAGACATTAACTCTATTCCGAATAGTTTGGCTGTTCCTATAGCAATATCAGAATATCCACTAAAATCACCGTACACCTGAAAACTAAACAGAGATACTCCTAGAACCAAAGTAGAAGCAGAGTACTCAGTATAATTCATGAAAATATCATCAACTATAGGGGCAATAGAATCTGCAATAACTATTTTCTTAAATAATCCCCAAAGGATAAGTTTTAAACCGTCAGTGCACTGTACATAGTTAAAAACCCTTTTAGAAGTAATCTGTGATAAAAGGTTAGAAGCCCGTTCAATAGGTCCAGCAACTAATTGAGGGAAAAAGCTAACAAATGTAGCAAATGATATAAAATTTGTAGTCGGTGTAAGTCTTTTATAATAAATGTCTAAAGAGTATGACATTGTCTGAAATGTGTAAAAAGATATTCCGATTGGTAATATAATCTGTAAAGTCCAAGTACTTTTTAAATCATATCCTAAAATAGAAATAAAATCTACCCATGATTCAATAAAAAAATTATAATATTTAAAAAAACCTAAAAGACCAATATTGAAGAGTACACTTATTCGTAGCCAGATTTTTCTTTTTTTCTTAGAATCAGAAGTATAAATAGATTGACCAACAAAAAAATCAATGATAGTACTCGCAAGAATAAGAAATAAAAATCTCCAGTCCCATAAGCCATAAAAAATGTAACTGGCAGAGAGAATGAATAAATTCTGAATTTGAATTTTTTTACAAAAAATAAACCAATAGAGAAGAAAAACTATTGGTAGAAATATTAAAAAATCTATTGAATTAAATAGCATCTATAAGTAATATAAAAGTAAGAATTTAATAAGAGCTAATGATCAGCTATTATATTCTTAATTTATTTTTTAAAAGGCATAAATTTTACGTATTTAATTGTATAAATCAAATATTTTTTTAAGTTATTTTTGATTTAGATTGTATGACTTATATCTAGAAAGATTTTGTGAGAATTTTAAAATTTATTAAAGGGGGAAAACCCCTATATGATAAATAGGTTTTTCACTTGGTATATTTATATACAATAACACTATACTTGTATAGTATAAAATGTTTACATAATAGTAATGTAAAAAATGAACTTTAATTATAATTATGAATAATTTTGTAATAAGAGTCAAACGGCTTAATGCTAATTACTTGTAATAATATATAATTGTAATTTAAAAAACATAGTATTTTTCTTACGTTTTTTATGCAATTTAGTGTAATATGTACTTGAAAATGAGTTGTTGGACGCGTTTTTTTAGTATTGTGTCTAAAAAAAAGAAAATAGAATAGAAAATTGATTTAACTAAACTAATTTAGCCATTGGAAAATAAATTCAAAAATAATTTCAAAAAAGAAGGAAGTTCTACCCCCTTTTCTTCCAAAGTTTTTTTAGAATGTCATGAAAGAATTTGGCTAATAGATTATTATTAATCTTTAGTTTAATTAGGTAATTATTGTTCATTATTAATGGGAAAATTATGAATATAATTGAGTCAAAAAAAATATGGCTTTCTTCTCCTCACATGGGTGGAACAGAGCAGAAATTTGTTAAAGAAGCATTTGATACAAACTGGGTAGCTCCTCTAGGTCCTAACGTTAATGGTTTTGAATCTGATATCGAAAAATACCTTGGAGAGAGTGTTTATGCAGCAGCATTAAGCTCTGGTACAGCTTCAATACATCTAGGATTAAAATTACTAGAAGTTACTACAGGAGATGAAGTACTATGTCAAAGTATGACATTTTCTGCATCAGCTAATCCAATAACATATCTAGGAGCAAAACCTGTATTTATAGATAGTGATAGGGACACATGGAACATTTGTCCCAATCAGTTAGAAATTGCAGTAAAAGACAGAATAGCTAAAGGTAAAAAACCAAAAGCTATTATTGCTGTTCACTTATATGGAATGCCTTATAATATAGAGGCAGTTCATAAAGTTGCTTCAGAATATAGAATTCCAATATTAGAAGATAGTGCAGAAGCTTTAGGGAGTTCCTATCAGGGGATTAGATGTGGAACTTTTGGTGATATTTCAATTCTTTCATTTAACGGAAATAAAATTATTACTACCTCCGGAGGAGGTTCTTTGATCTCTAAAAAGAAAGAGCATAGAGACAAAGCTATTTTTTGGGCAACTCAATCCAGAGATAATGCACCTCATTATGAGCATTCTGAAATAGGGTATAACTATAGAATGAGTAATATTACAGCAGGTATTGGACGAGGACAAATGGAAGTTCTCGATGCTCATGTTGCTAACAGGCGAAGAAATTTTGAGTTTTATAAAAATAATCTTGAAAGTTCTTCTGAATTAAAATTTTTAGAAGAACCATCAGGATATTATTCTAACAGGTGGCTAACCTGTATAGAGACTAGTTCTTATGAGTTAAGAGAAAAAATACGGTTGTCATTAGCAGATGAAAATATAGAATCAAGGCCGTTATGGAAACCAATGCATCAACAAGCAGTATTTGCAGATTGCGACGCGTACCTCAATGGAGTTTCTGATGATTTGTTTGATAGAGGCCTTTGTTTACCAAGTGGGTCTAATCTTGAAGAAGAAGATTTATATAGAATTGTATCAATAATCAAAAACATATTGAGATGATAAAGCGCTACCTAATAGATAATTCGCATAAACATGCATCTAAGTGGCTTGTGCTATTTATTGATGTATTAATAACTGTATTTAATTTCTTTTTAGCATATGTAATCAGGTTTGGAATTACATTAAACTTTGATATAACTAATTTTGTATATCAATTACCAATTATAACAGTTTTATCGATTTTAAGTTTTATGCTAATAGGCTCATATAAAGGAGTGGTTAGGCATACTGGAATGAGAGATGCTTATAATTTATTTATAGCAGTAACTGTTTTGATTACATTAACAGGCTTTTTGATGGCTTCTAGTAGACTATCATTAATACCAGAGTTGTTAAACATTCCTGTATCTATAATCTGTGTACATTATTTATTAAATATTATTACACTTACTACAAGTCGTTTGGTATTTAAATATTTCTATTATTATGTTAAATCGAAAATAGGGGAGACTTCAAGAGTATTGATTTATGGAGCAGGAGATTCTGGTTTGATAACTCTTGCAGCAATAACGAATGATTCTAATAGATCTATATCGGTAATTGGTTTTGTAGATGATAATTCCCAAAAGATTGGAAAAACAATAAATGGGATTAAGGTATATGCTTCTAATGTTATTAATAATAACTTCATTGTTAAGCATAATATTAAAGAGATTGTTGTTTCTATACCACATATTAGTAAAAAAAGATTATCAGAAATATCTGATGATTTGCTTAAATTATAAAAAGTTTCAGTAAAAATAATACCAGCAGTAAATGATTGGATTGACGGTAAATTAAATGTTTCGCAAATAAAAGAAATTCAGATAGAAGATTTATTAGAAAGAGCTCCGATCAATATGGAAAACCAAAATATATCAAAGGAACTCCATGATAAAGTAATTATGATTACAGGAGCAGCTGGATCAATAGGAAGCGAAATAGTGAGACAAGCTTCTTATTTTAATTATAAGCATTTGGTATTAGTTGATCAGTCAGAATCACCATTATATGATTTACAGCAAGAGCTTTTAAGTAAAGGAGTAAGTAACTTTACACCTATTGTTGCAGATATAAGAGATCGCCAAAGATTAGAAATTATATTTCAAGAATATAGACCTAATATGGTTTTTCATGCTGCAGCGTATAAGCATGTTCCACTTATGGAGAGTAACCCTTACGAAGCTATTAAGATAAACGTTTTAGGAACTAGAAAACTTGCTGATTTATCGTCTGAGTATGGTGTGGATAAATTTGTTTTTGTTTCAACTGATAAAGCAGTTAATCCAACCAATGTGATGGGAGCAACTAAGAGAGTTGCCGAGATGTATATAAAATGTGTTAATAAAACTAGTGAAACCAAATTTATCACAACCAGATTTGGAAATGTACTAGGATCTAATGGATCTGTTATTCCTTTATTTAAAAAACAAATAGAAAAAGGAGGACCACTAACAGTAACTCATAGAGATGTAACTCGATTTTTTATGACTATCCCAGAAGCTTCTCAGTTAGTTATAGAAGCAGGTACAATGGGTGATGGAGGAGAGATTTTTATTTTTGATATGGGAGAGTCTGTAAAGATTTTTGACTTAGCAAAAAAGATGATAAGATTGTCAGGGCTTAAATATCCAGATGATATAGATATCCAGATTAGTGGTCTTAGACCTGGAGAAAAATTATATGAAGAACTTCTTGCAGATACAGAAAATACGTTACCTACATATCATAAAAAAATAATGATAAGTAAATTTGATGATAATGATTGTGAAATGATTAAAGATAAGATTAATGATCTTTGTATCATGAATCTATTTAATCAAGATCATCAAATAGTAGGAAAATTAAAAGAGATTGTTCCAGAATTTATTTCTAATAATTCAACATTTGAAAGCATTGATAAAATCAATAAAAAAAGTATTAGAAATAAGAAAAAAATTCTTGCCTAAGCATATATAATATAGTTGTATCTACTTTTTTATAAAGTATAGATACAACTATATTACACAGTATAATCCAATAAACAATTATTGGTAAATTCTTCTTAAAACCTAAAATAAAATAATACCTTATAGATGAGGCTATATTTCATTGTTAAATAAAATAAAGTTATATTTTTGTAGCTTATTATAATTCTTACTTATAAAGTGTTAAATATGAGATGTGGATTTCTGTTTTTGATATTAATATTGGTTTTTTCATGTAAAACCCCTAAAGATGTAGCTTATTTTCAGAACTCTGAAAATCTCGAGAAAATCTCTTCTACCAGTTCTTTTACGTCAGTTTTTAAAGTAGATGATATCGTTAGTATATTGGTTTCTGCTGCAGATATGGATGCTGCAAGACCATTTAATCTTATGGGAGGTTCTTCACCAAATCTATCATTAGGAGAAAATGGAGGGGGAGGCAATTCTGGAGGTTCCGGAGAATCTACTTATTTAATAGATGGAGAGGGAGATATTGAGTTTCCTGTTTTGGGAAAGCTGAAAATAGCAGGCTTAACTCGAATTCAAGTAAAGGAAATGATTAAAGAAAAGCTGAAAATATATATCAATGATCCGATTGTAAGTGTGAGGCTTAAGAATTTTAAGGTTACTGTGATAGGAGAAGTAAAAACACCTGGTTCATATACGATCCCTAATGAGAGATTAACTATTATCGAAGCACTGGGATTGGCTGGAGATATGACAATTAAAGGGAAAAGAAAAGACGTAATAGTTATTAGAGAAAACGAAGGAGAAAATACATATCACCATGTTGACCTTACATCTAAGTCTGTTTTTGAATCTCCTGTTTATTACTTGGCACAAAATGATGTTGTTTATATTGAGCCTAATAACTCTAAAGTAAGAGAATCTAAGGCAGGAGGTAATACACTTAGTGTTATCATTAGTATAGTTGGAGTTCTCTTATCAATAGTTACCTTAGTCATAAGATAGAAAAGTATATGATTTCTAATACGAATAATACATCTGAAAAAAATACTGGTTTTGATTCATCTTCTGGGTTTAGCTTTAATCTTAGAGATCAAATACTTAAATATGTTAAACTTTGGTATTGGTTCGCAATCAGTATTTTTGTTTTCTTTGCTTTAGCCTATGTTAAGGTGCGATATACAATTCCTCAGTATAATGTTTCCTCTACAATAATGATTTCTCAGGATAAAAGCGTTAGTGAATCTGAATTATCAGCCTTTAAAGATTTAGGCTTATTAGATGATGCACAAAGTGATATTTCTAATGAGATTCAGATAATGAAATCAAGAACACTAGCAAATAACGTGGTTAATAATTTAAACCTAAATGTTAGATACTTTAGTGCAGGAAGAGTTTTAGAAGTAGAAAATTATCCAAAATCACTAGTCGAAATTAGTTTTTTGTCACATGATTCAATTGTACATACAAAGTCAAAGATTTTTCACGTTCGGATTGATTCTGAAACTTCTTTTTCTTTTTTAGATAAAGAAGGAAAAAAACTAAGTGGTCATGCTTTTGGAAAAACAATAACTACTACTGTTGGAGATATTGTAATTACTCCAAGTGTAGATGCTATGAAATCTAATATCGGTAAAGTTATCAAGATTCAAGTTTCTCCAGTAAAATTTGTAGCAGAAGGATATAGAAATAGATTATTAATTTTTCCAATTAAGGGATCATCAATAGTTAAAATATCGCTAAACGACCCAGTTAAAGCAAAAGCAAAAGATATTATTAATAATCTGGTTGAAGAATATAATAAAGCAACAATAGAGAATAAAAAACAAGCTTCTGCAAGGACAGCAAATTTTATAAATGATCGATTAGAACTTATCTCTAATGATTTAACAGCAGTAGATGATGAAGCAGCAGGTTACTTATCTTCATATGGATTAACAGGTAGTAATGTTGGTGGGCAAGCACAGAAATTTTCTGATATAGATTCAAAAAATATGCAGGAAATGGCACAATTACAAACCCAACTTCAGTTTATAGAGTCTATGCGTAATTTTGTGTTAAGCCAAGATGGGAAGTATGACCTCGTACCACAATCTAATTCTGGTTTTACAGATCCAACAGTTTCTAATACAATATCAAGATATAATGCATTAATACTCCAAAGACAACGCTTGCTAAGAACATCAAGTATACAAAACCCTGTAGTAGTTAATATCGATCAGCAAATAGATGGGTTAAGACAAGTATTGATAGGGAGCTTAAATAGTCTAAAAAGCTCAATAAATATTCAATTAAGGAGTTTAAGGACTCAAGATCAGTATTTTAGTGGTAAGATATATAGTGCTCCGACTAGACAGAAAGATATAAGGGCTATTGAACGAGAGCAAACTATAAAAGAGCAATTATATCTTTATTTATTACAAAAACGAGAAGAAGCAGAGATAAAAAGTAATATAACTCTTTCTAATGCTAGAGTTATAGATAAAGCATCTACATTAGGATCATACCCAGTATCTCCTAATAAGAAAATTATGTATATGGGAGCCATTTTTATGGGCTTTATAATACCTTTTCTTATTATCTATATATCAAATTTATTAAATGTTAAGATAAGCTCTAGAGAAGATATAGAAAAAGTGCTTTCTATGCCAATTATTGGATCTATACCCAAAGTTAAATCCAAAAATAGAATTATGATTTCTCAAAATGATAGATCAGGAATTGCTGAAGCATTTAGAATTTTGAGAACTAATTTAGATTTCTTAATGGCAGGAATTATTAAGGGACAACAAGGTAAAGTTATTTTTGTAACATCTACAATCTCTGGAGAAGGTAAAACTTTAATATCTTGTAATTTAGCAAAGACACTTGCTATTTCAGGAAAGAAAGTAGCATATTTAGGAACAGATTTAAGAAACCCTAAATTTCATAATTTTTTTGATTTACCAGAAGGAAAAAATTCTAAAGGACTTACTAATTACATTATGAATAAGGAGTTAAATCCTAAAGATATCATTTATAAAGATAAAGAAGAAGATTCGTTTGATATTATACCTTCTGGTGCAATTCCTCCAAATCCTGCAGAACTTCTTATGCAGGATAGAGTGAATATATTATTTAAATATTTAGAAGATAATTATGATTATATAATTGTTGATACTGCTCCTGTTAGTTTAGTAACAGATACCCTTTTAATAGCTAAATATGCAGATCTTAGTATTTATATTGTAAGAGAAAATTATTCTGACAAGAGAGTTTTACAGGTTCCTGAAAATTTTTATAGAGAAAAACGTTTACCAAACATTGCAGTATTACTTAATGCTGTAGACACTAAAGTTGGTTATAACTATGGATATGGATATGGTAAAAAGGGTTAAGAAAAAATAGCATTATTTTTCATTAAAGATGTTATTTTTTTTGCCATTTTAGAATCAAACCCTTTCTCTAAGGTCTCTAATTGATGATAATTATGAATATCACTACCTGTAAAATCTATATAACCTAAATCAATTAATTTTTTTCCAAAAGATTTGATTTGTTCTCCATAATACCCTGATAAAGACAATAAATTAAGTTGAAATAAAAAACCAGATTCTTTTAGTTTGTCATATTTCTTTAAATCATTTTGATAAAAAGAATATCTTTCTGGATGGGCAAGAATAGGAATATATCCTGCTAATTTAATCTCAAAAAGGATCTCACTAAGATTCATAGGAGGACTAAAAGTTGACATTTCTACTAAAATAAAATCTTTATGTAAGGGTAGAATATCATTATTCTTTATTCGTTTATAAAATAGATCATCCATCATATATTCTGCACTAGCCTGTAACTCTATTTTTGTGATTCCTAAAGGAGGGAGGACTTCCTTAAGCTCTTTAAGACCATTAGTTATAGTATGTGATGAATTAGGCCATACATCTTGCATTATATGAGGAGTAGTAATAACCTTTTTAATGCCAAATTTTTCGAACTGCTCTAAAATATACGCCGATTGATATATTGTTTTTACTCCATCATCTATACCAGGAATTAAATGAGAATGGATATCTATATAATCTTCTGGTATAATTTCTTTAAAAGGTACTTTTTTATTCAGTAAAAATTGCAATGTTATTTTGTTTTGGGGATTATCGTAAAATATGAAAAAAATAGATACGATGATACTATTTTTAATACTATATGATAAAAATTAATCAGACTTTTATTATAAAGCAAAATTAAGATTGATAATACTACTAATTTATTAAGATTGTTCTCTATATTCTATGAGATATAGTTTTCATTTTTTAATCTTCATTGAGGGTTTAATTCCCTGAGGCTTGTTTCGACATCAAAATATTTTTTTCGAAAGCATACCTCCTGAGCTTGCTCCGAGGTTGTTGATTAAAGAAGTATGACGTATTTTTAATGAAAACGATATAAACTACAATTCTTATAATGTTTGTTTTGTATAGATTTTATATAAAAAAACATTATGATATTATTTTTTGTTTTGATTCTTGTATCAATTCATTAATAAAATAGGAGGGAAGAATTCCTTGTCTTTTTTTAAAAGCGGCATTAAAAGTGTTCAGATTATTATAACCTATTGAAGCGGCAACATAACTTAATTTACTGTTTCTAAAATCTTCATCTTTTAATAATCTAGATAATAAATAATTGATTCGTAGTTCGTTAATGTAGTTGTTGAAATTGGATTTTTTTTCTTGATTAATTACTTGAGATAAATATTTTGGATTAGTTTTCAATAATTGAGCTACTTGGCGTAAGCTACAATTAGGATCAATAAAAAAAAGCTCCTTTTCAAGTTTTTCAAGTTTGTTAAGAATGATATTTTTTACATCATTATCAATAGTAGTTTTGCTTGATTTTAAAGATGTATCATTATTTGTATCTTCTTTAAGAATAGCTTTAGCATTTTCTAACTCATTTAGTTTTTCTTCCATCTCTAGTTGCACCTTGGTTAGCTCGATGGTTCTGAGGTATAGTAGTCTATTTTTACTTTTTACTTTGAGATATGAAAAAACAATAAATGCAACAATGATTAATATAAATATAAGAAGAAGAAGAATGAAATTAGATTTTGCTTTTTGAGCTTCGTTTTCTAGCTCTAGAATCTTTTTCTTTTGTGTTACTTCTTTAATTTTTCTTCTGGTTTCTAAAATAATTATTTTTTGCTCCATCTCATTGTTAAAGAGGGAGTCTCGTATAGAATTATGAATAGTTTTGTATTCATATGCTTTTGATAATTGATTTGTTTTTTTGTATAAGTTTGCCAAAATAGCACTATTTGACTTTACAACATCGAATGCATTTATACTTTCTGCGGCTTCTATACTTTTTTCATAGTTTATGATTGAATTAACAGTGTCTTTTGTTTTTAAAAATAATTCAGCTTGCAAGATTAATGCTCTAGGAACTCTGAATTTATAATTATTTTCATAATTTAAAACTAAAGCCTTAGATAAATAGTTTTGCGCATTATCATATGCGTTATTTGATATATATATGTCAGCCATATTCATATAAACAACACTTTGGATATAGCTTCCTGGCGGGGATATTTTTTTTTCTATTTCTAAATAAAAAGCATATGTTTCTAATGCTCTTTCTGTATCATTGAGCTTAGCTGTCATTCTAGCTATCTCATCAATTTTTGGATAGATATATCGAATTTTTCTTAGCTTAATAACATAATGAAGACCCTTAAGGCAATAGCTTAAAGCTTTTGAATAATTCTCGATTCTCAGATAATAATGAGATAGAGAAGCATAAGCTCTCATTAGAGCATATTCATCATTTGATTTTTCTGCGATATCTAATAATTCTAGCCCTTTTTCTAAAGCTAAATCATATTCTCCTCGTTCGGTGTAAATATATGATTTTAAAGTATTTATGTCAGAGTATGTTTCAGGATAAGTACTTTGTTTTACTATTTTTGAAACTTCTTCTGTTACTGTCATAGATGTATCAAAATCCCCTTCAATAAATAATAAATATGCTTGATTATATTTAGCAGATAATTCTCCTTTTTTATAGCCTATATTTATTGCTAATTGTAATGCCTCTTGATTATATTTTCTAGCATTTTGTATAGATTTATATACATTAACAGTATATAATTTTAATAATGTATTAATCTTCTCTGTCCCTGATAATAGTTCTTTTTGGGCTAATAGGGTTTCAGTACTTAAAAAATCTTCTTTATAATTATCTTTATAATTAATAAGATCCTCAATCTGTTTAAAATACGTTTTGATTGAATCTTTATAGGTTTTCTGTGAGTATGTAGTAATACTATAACTAAAAAGTATAAGTAAAAATATTGATATTTTAAAATTATTACGCAAGACCTATTTTTTTAAACGCTTATTACTATTTTTTTTTTTAAGGTTAAAAGAGATATTCATTTATTCTATATATTAAAAATAGAATAAATAATACACAGTATGATATATGATTTATCTTACGTTGATAGAGTATTGCTCTATTTTTAATCGTGTTAAGATACTGTTAATACTGTCAAAAAGCAATACTTAACATGTATATATGTTAACAAATAGTATAACCGTTTTTAAATATTTGATATTTAGTTTTTTGTAAAACACATAACGATGCCCTTGGGCATCGTTATGTGTTTTACAAAAACAATATTTTTATTTTTTCCTATAAAAAGAAGTTGTGGGTATTTTTTGTCTTTTGATATCAGGACCTTCCCAAAATGCAGATAAACCGATATTATCAGAGCATTGAAAATATTTGACTTGAAATTTATGTAAGCCTTTAGAGAGAATTATCTTATTTTTTTGAGTAAAACTAAATGATTTTCTTCCATCACTTTCGAAAAGCTCTTTTCCATTGATTAGAAGTTGAGCTCCATCATTTGCAGAAATCTCAAAGGTGTAGGTACCTTCTTTTATAATTTCTATGTACCCATCAAAAGAAAACCCTATCCACTCATCTCGTAATCTATTTGATATATCGATTTCTTTAACTACTCCTGTTTTTAAGGGTTTCTCTAGTGAGAAATCATAAACAGAACGAAAAATCCCCTCATAATAAGCATAATCAAGACCGTTTTCTAGTTGTTTCTTAGCAATATTAGTAACATTTTCTAACCTTGTTAATGGGATATGTGTTGTGTAGCTAGAAATTAAATCTTTATGAAATGCTTTTACTTTAAGATTGGTAGTTTGATTAATTATAAAAGGTGCTACAAATTTAGTACTACTTTTTGTAGGTTCAGTACCATCAATAGTGTAATAAATTTCAGCATTTTTGGTATCACATCCTAGATCAACTTTCATTTTTGTTAAAAACTCTTTATAATCTGATTTTATATATGGAATACTCACTACACTCTTAGTATCAGAAACTGGTCTGTGATCAATACTAGTAGCCCATTTTTTATTTGGGCTGTTAGTCATCTCAAAAGATAATTCACCTCCTTTTAAGATATCTTCATGTTTTAGATATGAATACGGATATGGTTTTCCATTTAATGTTAAAGAAGAAAAATAAATGTTTTCTTTTGAAGCATTATTGGCTTTAATTATAAATTTTTTACCATTATCTAGATTTAGAGTTACTTTTTCAAAAGTAGGACTTCCGATAACATAATAAGGGCTTCCTGGAGTTACAGAATAAAAACCGAGACTACTCAGAACATACCATGCAGACATTTGCCCTGCATCATCATTACCACATAATCCATCTGCTTCTGAGGTGTAAAGTTTATTAAGTATTTCATGTATTTTTTCTTGTGATTTCCATGGTTTTCCGATATAATTATACAGATAAGCAATGTGATGACTAGGTTCATTACCATGAGAATATTGACCGATTAATCCAGATACGTCAGAATCTTCGCTAATATCTTCTTCAAAGTTTTTTACAAATAAATTATCCAACCATTTATCAAATTGTTCTTCTCCGCCTACTAAATCTACCATTGTAGCAATATCATGAGGAACAAATAAGCTATATTGATATGAGTTTCCTTCTGTAAAATTGAAGTTATATGTTTTTTCGACAGAAGTAGGGTTAAAGTCTTCATTCCATTTTCTATTAGAGTATCTAGGACGCATAAACTTTGTTTGGTTATCAAAAAGATTGATAAAAAAACGTGCTCTTTTTGAAAACTCATCATATACTTTGGTATTACCAATAGCTTTAGCCATTTGTGCTATACACCAATCATCATAGGCATATTCTAAGGTTTTTGATACAGATTGGCTACTTTTATTGGTGGGTACAAAACCTAATTCGGTATAATAGTCAATCCCCCGCTTTTTAACATTAGCACTGGCGACCATTGCTTCTAGTATTTTGTCGGCATTTACATTTGTTATTCCTTTGACATACGCATCGGCCATAACCGATACACCATGATAACCGATCATACATCTAGTATCGTTTGCGGCTAATTCCCACATAGGGATTTCACCGAACTGCTCATATTTTTTTTGCAATGTTACTAAAATATCTCTAGTAACTTCAGGTTCTACAATAGTTAGTAAAGGATGTAATCCGCGAAAAGTATCCCAAAGAGAAAAAACAGTATAGTTATTAAACCCATCTGCTTTATGTATAGCATCATCCATACCTCGATATTGCCCATCTACATCACTGTATAAATTAGGGGTTAACAAGCTATGATATAAAGAGGTATAAAAAATTTCTTTTTTATCTTCATTAGTGTCAGAAACTTCAATTTTTCCTAAAGATTTATTCCATGTTTTTTTAGCATCATTTTTTACTTTATCAAAATCCCAATTGGCAAATTCTGCATTTAAATTTTTTTGAGCATTTTGGATACTTACCGCAGATAGCGCTACTTGAGCGAGAATTTCACTGTTAGCAGGATCAAAATTAAGCGAAGCTATTATTTTTTTATCATTAAAATTAGTTCCTTCTGTACTACTATTTTTACCATGAACTACTTGGTATGAAATGATAGGTTTAGAAAATTTAGCAGCAAAATATTGCCTTTGATTTCCTGCCCACGCTTTAGATCTTCGATATCCAACAATTTCTGTATCACTTATTATTTTAAGCTCAGCTTCGGTAACAGGGTCTCTATGCTCTAAATCAATAATGATATGTGTTTCATCTGTTTTAGGGAATGTATATCGATGTAATCCTGTACGCAGTGTAGTTGTTAATTCTGCTTTTACGTTGTAGTCATCTAGGAGAACACTATAATAGCCTGGTTCAGCTGATTCATTAGCATGATTATACTTAGATCTATAGCCGGATTCTGGATTTTCCACGGTACCAGCATAGGTTTGTACTTTTCCTGTTGTGGGCATAAATAGAATATCCCCAAGATCTGGAACTCCTGTACCAGATAGATGTGTATGAGTAAATCCTATGATAGATGTATCTGTGTAATCATATCCTGCACATGCAGGCCAGCTCGTATGGTCATTTCTGGTATCTGGACTTAATTGTACCATTCCGAAAGGAAGTGTTGCTCCGGGGTATGTATGACCTGGTGATTTTGTACCAATAAAAACATCAACATAATCCGTAGGGAGTTTTGAAGTATCTTTAGTACAATTCATCAGTGAAATACCTATAAGAAATAGAATTACTTTTTTCATTTGTGCGATTTCATGTTATAATGACTACTAATTTTTATGATAGTGATTTATTTTTATGTACAGTAAGACCATACCAAGTGATATAAACAAAACAAATTAGGGGTAATATAAAAGAGAAATTAACTTCGGATACCCCTACTATTTTAATATCATTTACAGCAGTTCCTCCTGCATCGATTATCATTCCTTGAATTTTTGGCATTAAAGCTCCTCCTACAATAGCCATAACTAAGCCTGCAGCTCCGATTTTAGATTCTTCTTCTTTTAAACCATCTAATGCGATACCATATATAGTTGGGAACATTAATGACATACAAAATGAAATACCTACTAAGCTATACATTCCATATACACTTTCGATACATATCGTACCTATACAAAATAGTATTGCTAGTATTGCAAAATACATTAGTAATTTTCCAGAACTCATAAAGCGTAGCATGTATGTGCCAATCGCTCTACCTATAAGAAACACAATAAATGCTATGAATTGATAATTTGCTGCAATATCACTACTAATTCCAATTCCTTCTGCATATTGATAGATGTATGTCCAACACATAATCTGAGCCCCAACATATAGTATTTGTGCAAGTACTCCTAAAACATATTTTTTATTTTTTCTTAATCCTGCAAAAGTATCACCAATACTAGGAATACCGCCTTCATCTTTTGCTTGTGGCATTTTACTAACTGCTATTAGTATAAAAACTCCTATTAATACTAATCCTAGGATAACATATGGGTCACGAATAACTAATAAATCAGAAGTTTTTATAAGCATTTTTTTAGCTTCGGTTAGAGCACTATAATTTTCAATATCATCAGATTGTAATTTTTTTAATACAAAGTATTGTGCTACTAATAATCCAGCAATTAACCCAACAGGGTTAAACGCCTGTGCTAGATTAAGGCGCTGTGTTGCTGTTTCTTTAGCTCCCATTGCCAAAATATATGGATTTGCTGCTGTTTCTAAAAAGGCTAGCCCAAAAGTAAGAATGTATAGTCCTAAACAGAAAAACCAAAATTGTTCTGTAATTGCTGCAGGATAAAATAATAATGCTCCTACAGCATATAATGCAAGTCCTATTAATATGCCTACTTTATAAGAAAATTTTCTTATAAAAAGAGCTGCGGGTAATGCCATACAAAAATACCCTCCATAGAATGCCATTTGTACCCATGCTGCTTGTGAGTTTGATAGTTCTAATACTTTTTTAAATGCTTGGACCATAGGGTCAGTAACAGCATTTGCAAACCCCCATAATGCAAAAAGAGAGGTGATAAGTATAAAAGGAATGATTACCTTTTTAGAAACAACAGGTATTTTTGTTACAATATCTGCATTATTGGTAACTTCATTATTTGTTGAATTTTCCATATTTTTTAATACACTAATACATTATTATTACTTTGTTTTACCCCAATTTTTATTAGGTTTTTTTCCTAAATGAAAGGTAATAGTACCTCCTTCTAATAGATCACTATGATGTAGAGTAGGTTTTATAATTTCTCTTCCATTGATTTCTAATTTCTGTACATACACATTTTCTTTACTTTGGTTTACGGTATTGATTGTAAGTGTTTTTCCGTTATCTAGTTTTAATGTTGCTTTATTTACCATGGGACTTCCGATAGCATATTCATCAGACCCAGGTAATACAGGATAAAAACCTAAAGAACTAAAGATATACCAAGCTGATATTTGTCCTGCATCATCATTACCACATAGCCCATCTTCTGCATTACTATACATGGTATCCATAATCATTCTAACTCTTTTTTGTGTTTTCCAAGGAGTATTAGTCCAGTTGTATAAGTAGGGGATATGGTGACCAGGTTCATTACCATGAACGTAATTTCCTATAATTCCATCTCTAGTAATATCTTCGTTTTTTTCGATATATTTTTCTTCTATTTCTGTAGTGAAAATTTTATCTAGATACTTAGGGAACTCATCTTTTCCTCCCATCATCGCTATCATTTTGTCTATATTCTGGGGGACATATAATCCATAATTCCATGCATTACCTTCTATAAAACCTTGCCCATGTGTATCCATAGGATCAAATTCTTTTCGCCATGTTCCATCAGACAGTTTTGGACGCATATAATTAGTTTTTGGATCATATACATTTTGATAATTTTCAGAACGCTTCATATAGTACTGATGCATATCTTCATTAGCTGCTTTTTTTGCAATCTGAGCAATACACCAATCATCATAAGCAAATTCTAAGGTTTTTGAAACAGAAGCATTGCTTTTATCTTGTGGCACATATCCCATTGCCATATAACTATCAATACCATCAAAATAACCTACTGTAGAAGTGTTTTTTGAAGCATTGAGAGCTCTGGTGTAATCTACATCAGTAGTACCTTTAGCGATAGCATCAGCAATGACTGATACAGAATGATAGCCAATCATACACCAGTTTTCATTAGCATAATGACTCCATATTGGTAACATTTTATGTACACTTTGGTCATGGTGTGCCAACATGGATTTAATCATATCATTATTACGCTGTGGCTGTGTGATGTTAAATAAAGGGTGTAATGCTCTATAGGTATCCCACAAAGAAAAAATGGTGTAGTTTGTAAACCCTTCAGATTCATGTATATTTTGATCTAACCCCATATATTTTCCATCAACGTCTTCATATAAAATAGGACTTAGCATAGTATGATATAATGCTGTATAGAATGTTTCTTTTTGTTCTGTTGTTTGTGTTTCAGCAATAACTTTTGATAACTCAGTATTCCATTTTTCTTGAGTTTCTTGTTTTGTTTTTTCAAAATCCCAATGTGGTATTTCTGCGTTTAAATTTTTTAAAGCTCCAGCAGTACTTACTGATGAAAGTGCAAACTTCATTTTAATTTGTTCTTTTTCGTTAGTTTTAAAATTGAAGTAAGCTCTAATATTTTTTCCTGCCATCTCAGGGAAATTTTCTTCTTCATTAAATCTACGATAAAATCCGTTATAGTTACTTTTATCATACTTTTTATGACCGTAAGAATCAAATGGTTTAGAGAATTGTACTGCAAAAAATACTTTTCGGGTTCTGGCCCATCCATTTGTTTGTCGATACCCAGTAACTAATGAGTCGTTTTCGATACGTACAAAAGTCCATACATTTTTACTATCATGATTGTAGATGTTAGACATTAAATCTAGTATGATATGTGATTCCTCAGATTTTGGAAATGTATATTGATGAAATCCAACTCGATCACTAGCAGTTAACTCTGCTTTAATATTATAATCATCTAGTTTAACTTTGTAATACCCGGGTGTTGCTTGTTCGTTTTTATGAGAAAACTTAGAATGATAGCCACTTTTTGGTTCATTAGATTTTCCTGGTTCTAATTGTAGTTGCCCTGTAGTTGGCATTACAATAAAATCTCCTAAATCAGAATGTCCAGTACCACTAAAATGTGTGTGGCTAAAACCAAAAATCGTAGAATCAGCATACTGATATCCAGAACAATATTCATATGTTTTAGAATTGTATTTTCCATCTTTAAACATGGTTTGACTATTGGTCTCAGGACTTAATTGTACCATTCCGAATGGAGTTGTTGCCCCAGGAAATGTATGCCCCATGTTTTTGGTACCCACAAAAGGGTTTACATATTGGATAAAATTTTGAGATTTTTCTGATATAGAGGTATCTGATGTAGTATCGCTCTTATGTTCATTCTTATTCTTATTTTTTTCTTGTTGACATGACAATAGAGTCAAGAATGATACTAGAAATAATTTTGCAATGTTTTTTTTAAGTAATGCCATAGTGTATGATTAACCTTTTTTAATGCTCAATAATTTGAAGGGGATTTTTGTTGAATATTAATGATTTTTTTACTCTTTAGGGACTAAAAGTATACTTTTTTTTAATTATAAAGTTTTTACTAAAATTGAGGCTGTCTATATAATAAGACAGCCTCAATAATTTAAATAGCTAATTCAAATTTATTAATATCCAGTGTTCTGCTTTAAAACTCCTCTAGAAGTATTTATAGCTTCTAATGGTATTGGATAATAAGAGTTTATGTTAGAAAAATTTGCACCTTGTAGATATACTCGTTTTGTTTGTTCTTCTGATACATATTTATTTAGAACTTGCTCAGCAATCCCCCAACGTACTAGATCAAAAAATCGATGACCTTCAGAAGCTAATTCTAATCTACGTTCAAAACGAATTGCTTTTTTAGCATATTCTTTATCAGGAAAAGTAGTATAATTATTGATAACATAATTAGCAGCGTTAACGCTAGTGTTAGTTGCATCTTTATTTTTTACAAAACCATTGGGATTAGCAGCTCTTGTGCGAATTTGATTTACTATATTCATGGCAGCAGCCAAATCATTATCTTCAGCATATATTTCTGCTCTCCATAATAATACATCAGAATATCTAATTAGGGGAGTATTGATAGCATTATATTGAGGTTCATCAGTAGAAGATACAGTACCTTGTTGAGACTTTAAAACTTCATGTTTTTTGGATACATATGGACCTCCATTTGCTTGATCTCTAATCCATCTAAATCCAGGCATTTCTCCCCATTCTAAGAAATCAATACCTCTTCTGCCCACAGTCCAATCTAATCTTGGATCTAAGTTACCTGTATATGGAGTAAATGGTTTATCTGATGCAATTCCTTGATCATTAGTTACATCTATATCATTAAAAGTGTCTAATAGGGGTAATCCATTAGCATCTGTTTTATAAGCGTTTACTAGGTTTTGGCTCGGTTGAAAAAATCCACAACAACCTCCTCCTGGAGCATCAGGAGCTGAAGGATGGTTTAATCTATTTCCTCTATTTCCATTAATAAAACCCGGACCTCCATCATTAACAGAATTCTGAACAGCAAATACGGATTCTGAATTATTATTTTTATCTCCATTAAAATTATCATGATAAATAGAGACCAAACTATATGGACCATTATTGATAATATCATCTAAGATAGGCTTAGCAGCAGCATGATCGTTCTGAAACATATGTGCTTTTGCTAAATATGCTTTAGCAGTCCAAGAATTAGGCCTCCCTAAGTCATTTTGTTTGCTAGGGAGATTAGCAATGGCAAAAATAAGATCTTCTTCTATACTGGGCCATGCATCGATTTCATTCGAAACCGCTTCTTTTGTAGTTTCTAAAACATATGGGATGTTATTCCATATTTTTTTGGCATCCATATGATAATGCGCTCTTAAGAAACGTGCCTCAGCTCCTAATACAGTTAATTCAGATGGGTCAGTTCCTTTTTCTATAACTTTTGTTATGGTATTTAAAGTTTGATTAGCTCTATGAACTCCTTCATAGATAGCTTGCCATTTTCTAATTAAATAGATATTAGTTGTACCAGGTGTATAACGCTCTACATCATTAAGGGGGGGCTGATCAGAGATTGTAGACCCTTTATGAAAATCATCTGATGCAACATCACCAAGTGCCCAGTTAGATGCTGGAGCCCAGAAATAGCCTGGGTTGCCATCTAGCATAGCATAAGCACTAATTAATTGTTGATCAACCCATTTTGCATTAAATTCTATAATATCTTCTGTTATGCTTCCTTGGGGAGTGATTTCTAAGTCATTTTCACATGATGTGGCAAAGATAAGACCTGCAAAAAGTGACATTACTATTATTTTCTTCATAACTACTATTTTATAATGTTAAATTAAGACCAAGTAAAACTGATTTAGAGACAGGATATGCTCCTCTGTCAATCCCTATATCAAGATTTACACTATCGCCTCCATAGCTTTGTAAATTAATTTCTGGATCTAAACCAGAATATTTTGTCCATGTAATTAGGTTTTTTGCCTGAAGGAATAATCGTAAAGAATCAATTCCTATTTTAGACATTAGAGATTTAGGAAGATTGTATCCTAGTTGGATATTCTTTAGTCTTAAGTAGGAACCATCTTCTATATAATATGTACTGGCACTAGAATAATGCTGTGCGGGATTATTTGTTAACTGAGGTAATGAACCGCCTGTATTTGTAGGACTCCATGAATCATAAAGATATCTTGGACTTTTAGCCCCAGGGAAGCTATTAAAGTCCGTGAAAAATTTAGTGAAGTTATAGACATCATTTCCTTGGGTACCTTGGAATAAAACAGTAAAATCAAAATCTTTATATTCCATATTTAGATTTAGCCCATAGGTGAAATCTGGATGTGGATTACCGATAAAAGATTGATCATCATCATTGATAATTCCATCATTATTAAGATCTCTATATTTAAAAGTTCCAATAGCTTTTCCACCATAATCCCCTGTAGCATTTAATTCAGCTTGGTTTTGGATAATACCATCTATAGTAAACCCATAGAAAGAAGCCAAGGCTTGTCCTGATTGCGTTCTAGATGGAAATGTTTCTCTTGCCGCACTTCCGTTAAGGAAATATTCAGGGTTATCTGTTAGTTTTAGTATTTTGTTTTTATATGCAGATACATTTAGATTTACATTATAGTTAAAGTCACTTCCAACATTACCTTTATACCCTATAGAAAAATCAAAACCTTTATTTTCCATAGTACCTAAATTAGTATAGGGAGCAGAAACATATCCTAATAATGTAATATCCCCAGCAGTTTGTAATAATAAATCTTTTGTTTCAGATTTAAAATACTCAATACTAAAATTAATTTTGTTGTCTAAAAGAATTCCATCAATACCGAAATTCTGAGTTGTGGTAGTTTCCCATTTTAGATCGGAATTTCCTATCGAACGCAGATTATATCCTGACTCTATTGTAGAATTCCCTCCAGAAATAGCATAGTTAGAAGTATCTTGATTATTTCTATATAAATCTTGTATACGACCTTCAGGAATACTTTCATTACCTAACTCTCCATAACCGGCTTTGATTTTTAAATCATTGATAAAAGACACATTTTTCATAAAACTTTCATTAGAGATTCTCCATGCAGCACTATATGCAGGAAAATATCCTACTCGATTATTTTTAGCAAATCGAGAGGTAGCATCCCTACGTAAAGAGACAGAAAGTAAGTACTTATCATCAAAGTTATAATCTAACTTTCCGAATGCAGAAAAATAAGCTCTTTTTGTAGCGAAACCATCATTTGTACTTGTTCCGGAACCAGCTTCGAGCGCTCTATAGTCTACAGTATTAGTGAAAAATATAGTTCTAGATGCTTCAAAGTATTTAAAATAATTTTTAAAAAACTCAGTCCCAGCTAAAACATTAATACTATGTTGTCCAAAAGATTTATTATAATTTAAAGTATTAAACCATGTTGAAGAAAAACCATATGACGTGGCTTCTCTTAAGCTATTAACATTACTAGGTTGAAGTACTTCTGGATTTAAAAAAGAAAAGAAAGATCCATGATATGTATTATAATCTAATCCAATATTGCTTTTAAAGGTTAATCCAGTTGTTAAATCAACTTCTGCATATATATTCCCAAGAGTTCTTAATCTCCTGTTAATATTATCTTTAGATCTCTCAGCAGATGCAATAGAGTTAATACCATTTCCTAACCCAACACTCTGTGTTCCTGCGTAGTTTCCTGCAATATCATAAATAGGTAATATTGGATCTGCTCTATAAATAAACGAGATATCTCCTCCTGTAAACTGAGCCCCTCCAGCACCTACTCTCTCGGAGTATGAAACATTAAAAGATTCTCCTATTCTTACACGATCAGTTACTTTAAATTCTGAATTGAATCTTACCGTATACCTGTCAAAGTATGTTTCTAAAGCAACCCCTTCTTGTTGTAATACTCCTAATCCTATATTAAATTTAGCAGTATCTGTTCCTCCAGACATTCCTAGATTATAATTCTGTACTAAGGCTGGATTAAAATATGCATCAAACCAATCAGTCCCTGCTTTATTAGCTCTTGTTATTTTATTGTTTTGCGCATTATAAGTACTTTCATCTACAGAATTTGCTCCTGTAGGTGTAAGGTAATTTGGTAATACAGGAGTAGAACCATTACCATATTGTGGGTGAGTTGGCGCTACGCCATCGTTAATAAAACGAGCCCAAATTGCGTTTGCATTCTCTTGTGGAGTTAATACTTTTGGGAAATCTGATTTTGAGATATAGTCAATACCTGTACTAGCGCTAAAGGTTATTTTAGATTTGCTATTGTATTTTCCAGATTTAGTTGTAATAATAATAACACCATTGGCAGCTCTAAATCCATATATGGCAGAAGAGGAGGCATCTTTTAATATCTGTACAGATTCTATATCAGAAGGATTAAGCTGATTGATCCCTGATGTTGTTGGAGTTCCATCAATCACATATAGTGGATCATTATTGTTTATAGAACCAAATCCTCGGATTCGTACAAGAGCATTTCCTCCCGGTCCTCCTTCGGATCCAACATACACACCAGAAGCTTGTCCTTGTAAAGATTGCTCTATATTTACTGGTGATGTAGCTGCAAGGTCATCGGTTTTAATAACTGTAACAGAACCTGTAATGTTTCTAGATGATTGTTTAGTATATCCTGTTAATACAATTTCTTCTAGTTGATTGTCATCTTCTAGAAGATTTATATTAATAATGTTAGAGTCTCCTACGGTTACAGTGCTAGGAATCATACCAACATAAGAAAATTGTAGTATTTGTCCTTTAGAAGCAACTATAGTATAGTTACCATCAAAATCTGTTTGAGTTCCTTTATCAGTGTCTTTTACAAATACATTTACCCCAGGAAGAGCAAGTCCATCTTTGTCCTTAACCGTACCTGAAATAGAAGATGTTTGTGCCAGAATTATATTTGACATAAGAACAAGTCCTAATAATAGAATTTTGTTCCAAAATGAGTCTTTCATAGTTTAGAATAGTTTGTTAGTAAATTTTTCATTGACTGTTATACAGTATTGCTTAATAATTTTTTAATTGGTTATTATCGAATTTTACAAGACTTAATTAATGAATTGTTATAGTTTATTAATTAAGAAAGAAGTGTAATTTGATTTTACAATATTATTTTATTGTCTTGTGTAGTAATTGAATAAATTGTTTAGATAATATCCGTAATATTCGATGTGTTTTTCTTTGGTTTGTTTTTTGTCATTTAAAGGTTGTTTTTAATTTATTAATTATTAGTTTTAATTGAATTCGTATAACTAATAATAGTTGATGCACCGTTACTAATATATTTATAGATCAAGTAGACTAACCTTTGTGGAGGGAAAAACACTATAAAATTCATGAATTTTATAGTTTTTGATAACTTTTATGTAAGGTTTTAACATAATAAGTTCGAATATTTAGGGTTATAAAGTACGGTTATAACCTTTTTGTTTTCAAATGTATAGGAGTTTTTTTTATTAAAATACTATACTTAACTATAAAATAAGAGACTTTAATTTTTGTATATCTAGCCATGCAGAATACAATTTTTTTGATTCTTTTTTTACATTATTCGTTACATGCAAATTATTTATTAAAGACTATTTTTTTTTCATCCATTTGTCAAAATAAAAAATACGGATAGCTGCTTATTATTGTTAAATATTTTTTTATTGTTTGAACTAAAAATAAGTTGATTTCGATTATATCCGTTTTATATAAGGATTTAAACAACAAAAAAGCACTGCTCAAAAATGTAATTTTTGAGCAGTGCTTTTTATAAAATACTATTGTATAGAAATGAGATAAAGCGGGATAAAAGAATTATCCGACAGGTAATTTTTTTCTAAATGTCCTTCTCATTTTATGTTGTTCGTGTTCGTAGCCATTCCAAAGTGCCTGAATTGCTTTATTTTCCTCAAGTTCAGGATTGGTTTCTACAACTTCGATTCCATTACGAAGAAAAGCTTCGTTCATCTCTTTAAAAATAATGGCTGTAACTCCTTTGTTTTGATATTCTGGATCTACTCCTATAAGATAAAAAGCAGCAGTATCGTTTCTACGTTGTGCTCGTAAAATATGCATAAACCTAAGAGGGTATACTTTACCATTCATTTTTTTTAATGCTTTAGAAAAAGAAGGCATAACGATAGAGAACGCTATAAGTTTACCTGTTTTATCAGCAATACAAGTAATATATTCTGGATTTAGATATGGTAAGTATTTTTTCTTATACATATCTATCTGATATTGTTGTATAGGTACAAAAGTTTGTAAACTGCTGTATGTTTTATTAAGTAGATCAAACATATCATCAGCATATTTAAGAATTTCTTTGCCTTTATTAAATTTAAGAAGTTGAAGTTGATAACGTTCTGTAATAACACTAGCAAATTTTATGACCTTATCTTTAGTTTCTTTAGGGACTCTAATTTTATATTCTACCCAAGTAGCTGCGGGTTCAAAATTAAGCTCTTCCATGTGCTTAGAATAATACGGATAGTTATACCAAGTGATCATGGTATTTAATTCTTCAAATCCTTTAATTAGAATTCCTGCTTTATCCATATTTGAAAACCCTACAGGTCCTTCCATATATTCTAGAGAGTGCTGAGCTCCATATTCTGAAACTTTTTTTAATAAGGCTTTAGTAACCTCAATATCATCAATGACATCGAACCAACCAAACCGTACTTTTGGCTTCTTTTGTTCATTTACTTCAATCCAGTTTATGATTGCAGCAATTCTACCAACTATAGTATTGTTTTTGTAAGCTAAAAAGTATTTAGCATCAGCATTTTTGAATACTGGATTTTTTTTTGGATCCATTACATCTACCTCCTCTTTGATAATAGATGGAACATAATAGGGGGAATCTTTATATAACTCAAAAGGAAATTTAACGAATGTGGCTAAATCTCCTTTTGAAGTAATTTCTTTAATCGTAATCATATATCATCTCTAATTCATCACAAATATATAATCCTTTTGCTAAATACTATGATTGCATGCAGATCATTTTTGATATAAAGCAATTATTATACCGTAACTAATCCATTTTTTCTAATTCTTTATCTATATCTGTGCCGGTATCGTTATCTTTTTCTTCGTTATTTTTTCTTTTCTCTTCTTCTTTTTTTCTCTTTTTCTCTTCTTTCCTGCGTTTTTTCTCTTCTTTTTTACGACGCTTTTCTTCTTCTTTTTTTACTTTTTCTTGCTCTTGTTGATATTTTTCATATTCAGCATCAACATCTTCTTCTTTTTTCTCTTCTACTTTTTCTTTTTTTGAATCAGAATCTAATTCTTGTTCTAGTTTTTCTAATTCTTTCAGTTCTTTGTCAATATCTTGTAACTCTTTATCAGTACCTTGTTCTTCTTCCATTTTATCTAGTTCGGCATCGATATCATCAATCATTTTTTGTTTTTCTTTTTGAGCTTGGATTTCAGCTTTTTCAGCTTTTCTAGCTTCTTTTGCTTCACGCTTTATGCGCCTAGCTTCTTCTTTTTTAAATTTCTTACCTTCTTTTTTAGCGATTTTTTCATTTTCGATTCGTTCGCGTTCCAATCGTTCTTGAGTTCTTCTTTCATCCAGATCTTGTTCTAAACCTTCTCTAAAACTATTGTCTTCAAAATCATTAATAAAAGGAGTTTGTTGTAATTTAAGGCTATCATTTTCGATTCCATCAATTTCTTCAAACTCGCTATCAATTTCTTCTTCTCCTTCTTTTTTCTCTTCTATTTTTTCTTCGTCTTTGACACCTCCTTCTAATCCTGGTTGTTCAATGATTTCATCCTTGTTATGCCAATCAAATCGATATGAAGCCCCAAAACTAAGAGTAACAAGTGAAGGGGTGTCTTTAAAATTAAAAGCTATGTTTGCATCGAATTGTAAATCTTTATGGTATAGATAGGCTCCTCCTAATCTTATAATATTATCACTATAAAAATCACTTTTCTGACCTTGATATTCTCCAAAAGCAGCCCATTTCTCATTAAGTGTATGTGTCGATGTAACAATCCATCCTATAATAGGATCCTTTGTGGTAACTTTATCAACAATTAAATTGGTTACCAATACCCAATCTCCATTAATGCTTGTTGACCAGTTGTTCTGAGTCATGACTACAATTTTAGGACTAAAAGTAGCATCATCAACGGGGGTAAACGGATTATTTGAGGATACAAAATTAGCTCCTAGATATGCAGATACTGCGGGAATAAGACTTTTCCATTTAAATTTATGGCGTTTTTTCCAGCTTTTTAATTCATCATAATTAATAGAGTCTTTTTTTGGTTTTTTATATGGATCGTAAATCAAATATTTTGCTCCTATAGTATTAAGTTCGAAATCACTTTGTTTAAATTTTTCTTCATTACCACCTATAGTTTGTTTGATTCCATCGGCTCTAAATCTACCATTTAATCTAAGCTCTAATTGTTCTATTAATAACCCATATCGTACAGAATAATCAAAATTAAAAACATTAGTCTTTGTTTTACGAATTTTATGCTTCTGTTTTCCAAAACCAAAACCACCTTCTAACTGTAGCACATTATTACCAACAGAGAATGCACCCTGAGATGTTCCTGGTCGATTTGTATTAATTTTCTCAGTATACTGAGCAGAAAGTGTTAATCCTGATAAAAAAAGGATCGTTAATAACAGAATAGATTTTGGGTTCATATTCAATAGATTTGGTTCAAATATAGGAGATTTTATCATTTTTTTAAGGCTGTCTCCCTGTAATTGTACACAGAGTTCATTATTTTTGAAAAAAAATAATATGCAAGAAGCATCGCTACAAGGGGTATTAATGACAATTCTCATTATAATCTTAGTATATTATGGACTAAAAATACTAACGCGTTTATTTGGTCCTCTATTGCTTAGATATGTAACAAAGAAGGCAGGAGAAAAGTTTCAGCAGCAGTTTAATCAACATCAACAGCCTAATCAATCATCTTCTAAAGAAGGCGAAATTACTATTGAAAAAAAACCAAAGAAAAATTCTTCTAATAAAGATGTAGGAGAATATATCGATTATGAGGAAATTGATTAATTTGGCTCTTTATTAGTAAACTCACATATATCATGTCTTTAATTAAAAGATTCTTACCTCATATTCTTGTTGTTTTAGGTTTTATTATTGTTTCATTAGCTTATTTTAATCCTGTATTAAGTGGGAAGAAGATAAGACAAGGGGATATCGTTCAATATTCAGGGATGGCTAAGCAGCAAACTGATTTTAGAAACCAAACGGGGGAAGAACCATATTGGGCAGATAATGCGTTTGGAGGAATGCCAACATATCAGATGGGGGCTCAATACCCTCATAATTATATCAAAAAATTAGATAGATTAATACGTTTTTTACCAAGACCTGCAGATTATTTATTTTTGTACTTCATTGGTTTTTATATTCTTTTGTTAATTTTAAAAGTTGATTATAAACTTGCTTTTTTAGGTAGTTTAGCTTTTGGTTTTTCGACATATTTTATAATCATTATAGGCGTAGGTCATAATGCTAAAGCACATGCTATTGGTTATATGCCTTTAGTACTTAGTGGTATTATCCTAACGTTTAGGAAAAAGTATATCTGGGGGTTTCTTTTATTGGCTGTATCTATGGCTCTAGAGATTGCTGCAAATCATTTTCAAATGACATATTATTTGTTTTTGTTAGTGCTTGTATTAGGAGTAACTTATATAATAGATGCATATAAAAAGAAAGAAATAGTCACCTATTTTAAATCTATAGGTGTGATGATACTTGCAGTGTTTTTTTCATTATTACTTAATGCTACTAGCCTTTTAGCAACAAGAGAATATACCCAATTTAGTACAAGAGGAAATACAGGACTTACCATTCAGCCTAATGGAGAAGAAAAGAAAAGTGTTGGATTAGATTTTGACTATATCACACAGTATAGTTATGGAAAACTGGAGAGCTTTAATCTTTTTATTCCTCGTTTTATGGGAGGAGCGTCTTATGAGAACCTAGGTACAGACTCTAATGTTTATGAAGAGTTATTGAAATTGGGATTACCTCCTAATCAAGCAAAATCATATACGGAACATGTACCAACATACTGGGGAGATCAACCTATTGTAGGTGCTCCGGCATATATAGGTGCTACGGTATTATTTTTATTTGTATTAGCTATATTTTTGGTTGATAGAAAAGTAAAATACTGGGTTATTGGAGGTTCGGTTCTTGCACTATTATTATCTTGGGGTAAAAACTTAAGTTTTTTGACTGAATTTTTTATAGATTATTTTCCATTATATAATAAGTTTAGGGCAGTTTCATCAATACAAGTCATTATTGAGTTATGTGTACCTATTTTGGCAATTATAGGACTTCATAAGCTATTAAATAAAGATGTTGATAATGAATCAAAGATTAAAGCACTTACTTATGCAGTAGCTAGTGTAGGAGGCTTAGCAGTACTGTTTTTGTTACTTAAATCGACTTTATTTAGTTTTAGTGGTCTTGCAGATAGTATGTTATTAGAACAAGGAGGTCCGAGTTACTTAAGAGCTATAAAAGAAGATAGGAAAGCAATTTTTACAGCTGATACATTACGTTCATTAGTTTTAGTATTACTTATTGCGGCTGGATGTTGGTTTTATCTAAAAGAGAAATTAAAAGAAAATTTACTATTGATAGGGATTGGAGTTCTTATAGTATTTGATTTGGTAGTAGTAGATTGGAACTATGTTAATAAAGATAATTTTGTCTCTTTAAGAGAGTTTAATAAGCCTTTTATTGCCAATAAGGCCGATAAAGAAGTTTTTAAAGATAAAGGGCATTTTAGAGTTTATGATGTAACTGCTAATCCTTTTAATTCTGGTAGAGCTTCTTATTTTCATAATGCATTAGGAGGGTATCATGCTGCAAAACCTGGTAAAATACAAGAATTATTTGAATTTTATTTGGCAAAAAATAATGTAGGAGTGATGAATATGCTTAATGTAAAGTATATTATAACACAAGATGAAGATGGAGTAAAAGCATTAACAAATCCTCATGCGAATGGTAATGCTTGGTTTATATCTACTATAAAATCGGTTGTTTCTACTAACGAAGAAATTTTAGCATTGAAAGATATAAATACTAAAAATGAGGCTATTATTAATTCTAAATACACAGCGCCATCTAAGATGAACAGTTTACATTTATCAACAACTAGTTTTAAAATAGATAGTTTGGCATCTGTAAATTTAGAGTCCCATAAACCTAACCATTTAGTATATGAATCTGTAAATACGGAAGATGGATTTGTTGTTTTTTCTGAGATGTATTATAAAAATGGATGGAAGGCATTTATTGATGGTAAGCCTCAATCTATTTTTCCTGTTAATTATGTGCTTAGAGGATTGCCTGTTCCAGCAGGAAAGCATAAAATAGAATTCAAATTTGATCCTCAGGTTGTAAAAACAGGAAGTACTATTACACTTGCCAGTTCTATTATTTTTGCTTTACTAGTGCTAAGTGGATTGTATTTTCAATACAAGAAAACAGGGGGTTTGCTATCTTTAACCAAAGAAGATAAGTAAGGTATATTGTGAAGATTCTGATCATTACATATTATTGGCCACCCGCAGGAGGTCCTGGAGTACAGCGCTGGCTTAAGTTTGTCAAGTATTTTAGAGATTTTGGTATAGAGCCAGTAGTATATATTCCTGAAAATCCAACTTATCCGCTAGAAGATACTTCTTTATTATCTGAAATTCCAACAGGGATAGAGATATTAAAACAGCCTATTTTTGAACCATATCGTTTTGCTCAGGTTTTTTCTAAACAGGAAACCAAAACGATAAGTAAAGGTATTATTGCTGGTAAAGAGAAGCAATCTTTTATACAACGATTACTATTATACATACGAGGTAATTTTTTTATTCCTGATGCCCGTAAGTTTTGGGTAAAACCTTCAATCAAATATTTAACAAAATATCTTTCAGAAAACAAAATTGATGCAATAATAACTACAGGACCACCGCATAGTGTACACTTGATAGGGAAGGAGTTGAAGAGTCATACAGGGGTTAAGTGGTTGGCAGATTTTAGAGATCCGTGGACTACTATTGGGTATCATAATAAATTGAAGCTAACCAAGAAATCTGTGTATGAGCATAAACGCTTAGAAAAAGAAGTTTTACAAACTTCGGATCATATAATAGTTACTAGTTTTACTACTCAAAAAGAATTTCAGGATTTAACAGATACCTCTGTTTCTGTGGTTACTAACGGCTATGATAGAGAATCGGTTTCTGAGACAGTTTTGGATACCAAATTTACGATTTCACATATAGGATCATTGTTATCTGGCAGAGATCCAAAACTTCTTTGGAAAGCTTTATATGACCTAACTCAGGAGAACGAGGCATTTTCATCAGTATTTCAATTACAATTGGTAGGAGCTGTGAGTGATGATGTGTTATCTTCTATACAAGAAGCTGGATTATCTGATTTTTTAGAGTTAAAAGGCTATGTGCCACATATAGATGCTATTAAGATTCAGAGAAGTTCTCAAGTACTATTATTGATAGAAATCGATAGTAAAGATACTCGATGCATCATTCCGGGTAAATTATTTGAATACATGGTATCCAGAAGACCTATTATTGCTGTTGGACCTAAAAAAGCAGATATATCCAGAATTATTAAAGAAACAAATTCAGGAGTCTTTTTTGAATATCAGGAATATGAACATATAAAAACCCAAATACTCGAATATTTTGTTCAGTTCCAAAAGGGAACATTAGCATCTCATGTTATCGGAGTAGGAAAGTATAGTAGGAGGGAGTTGACCAAAGTTTTGACTGAAATCATAAAAAATAGTTAACCCTAAGTTTATATCCTATACTTTTTCTGAATCTATTCAGTTTTGAGTCTTTTATACTCGAGTTTGAATGATTTATATTCTTTTATATTTTTCTAGCTTTTTACATGTAATACCAATTTAACCGTAAACATGAGTTCGATGTAAAATAAATTCACGTTTATAGCTAAAAAATAGACTACATAAAACAAATATCAACTAAGATTTAGCGAATACCCGATAAAGTATAGCGAATAAAAAACACTTTCTTTTTTTAGTGATGATCTCTTTAGGTTTGCCTTAAAATAGTAATGAGTTATAAACAAAATTATGTGAGCTCCTTAGGTTTTTTTAAAACCATGAGCGCACGCCCCTAAAAAAGAGGTATAAATGAAGAAACAAAAACAAATTAAAGTAAGTATGTTGGTCTTATCGATGATGGTCATATTATCTATTGGTTGTAGCAAAGATGATGATACGCAACCACAGACAGAAACTCCTGAAGAAGAAACACCAACAGCTGAGGATAATAAAGCACCCGAAATTAGTGCGCAGACATTTACTGCAAAAGAGGATATCGCTGATGATGCAGTTATTGGTAGTATTGTTGCTACAGATCCAGAAGGTAAATCACTAACATATATACTCACTAGAAATAGTGCTGATCTTTTTGAGTTGACTGATGGAGGGGACTTAAGCTTGGTAGCTGATAAAAAACTAGATTTTGAAACAGTTACTTCACATATGCTTACAATAGAGGTATCAGATGGAAAAAACAAAACTAGTGCAGATATTACCGTTACTGTAGAAAATGTAGTAGAACCTTTTATCACTACCTGGGAAACTACTATAGCTAACGAAGAAATTATTTATCAACTTAATGATGAGTTAACCTATAATCTTACAATAGATTGGGGAGATGGTACTACAGATACTAATATAACAAGTACTCCAAAGCATACCTATACAGAGTCAGGAATACATATTGTTTCTGTTTCAGGGGTATTACCAGCTGTACTGTTTAAGGATCAATCTGGAGGTGGAGAAGAAAGAAACGTGGCAAAAGCCTTAACTTCAAATGCCTCAAAATTACGAACAATAGAAGCATGGGGAGATAATGTTTGGGAATCTTTTGAAGAAGCTTTTTTCTTTTGTGAAAATATGACTTATAATGCTAAGGATATACCAATCCTATCGAAGGTAACAGAATTAGGGTCTATGTTTTATGGTTGTAATAAATTTAATGGAAATATTAATAATTGGGATGTGAGTAAAGTTACTAATATGAGAAACATGTTTTCTAATGCTAGTTCCTTTAACAGAGATCTTGATCAATGGGATGTAAGTAATGTTACGGATATGTCTCAAATGTTTAATAGAGCTACTTCTTTTAACGGAAATATAAGTACATGGGATGTGAGCAAGGTAGAGAGAATGCGTTTTATGTTTGCATATGCTACTTCTTTTAATGGAGATATTAGTAATTGGAATGTGAGTAAGGTTACTACTATGTCAACGATGTTTAGTGATGCTACTTCTTTTAATGGGGATATAAGTAAATGGGATGTGAGTAATGTAACAGATATGATAGCGATGTTTAATGGAGCTACTTCTTTTAATGGAGTTATTAGTAATTGGAATGTAGGTAAGGTAATGAATATGCGTATTATGTTTGCCAATTGTACTAAGTTTAATAGTGATATTAGTAATTGGAATGTAGGTAATGTTACTAATATGGCACGAATGTTTGCACATGCTACTTCTTTTAATGGTAATATTAGTGAATGGGATATAAGCAAGGTGAAATATATGTCTAGCATGTTAGATTATACTAATCTTTCTACTACCAATTATGATGCGGTATTAACCAAGTGGGCAGCGTTACCAAATTTACAAGATAACGTATTTTTAGGAGTACAAGGGTTAACGTATTGTGATGCAACTTCAGGAAGAAGTTCACTGATTAATGATAAGAAGTGGACAATAACAGGAGATACTTCTTGCCCTAGATAAATAACTGATTACTACTTGTTATATATAAAAGAGGTTGTCTGATCATAGATAACCTCTTTTTTTGGTTTTACTTCTATACTAATGATAATAACATATTGTTATTTCCACTAACCTTGTATTTTGTACTTTTAAGCTCTAAAATTAAAACTATCTAGAAATAGTAATGGGAGTAGTCGTTAATCAAACCATACGAAATAGTATTATTACCTGTCTTGGGTTTGGTATTGGAGCCATAAATACATTGTTCTTATTCACTAATTTTATGGATAAAGAACATTATGGAATGATTTCTTATCTAATGACAGCTTCAAATTTGATATGGCCTCTAATGGCATTTGGTGTACACAATACACTAGTGAAATTTTTTTCATCCTATTCAGATCAAAAACAACAGGATAAGTTTCTAACTATGATGTTGATCTTACCTTTTTTAGTAGCCTTGGTCCTAGGAGTAATAGGGGTATTTTTCTATACAACAATTCTTGATTTGTTTAGTGATAAGAATATAATAGTACAACCTTATGTATGGACTATTTTTGTTCTGGCGTTTGCAGTGTCTTATTTCGAAGTGTTTTTTGCGTGGTCTAAAGTAAAACTAAAAAGTGTGTTCGGAAATATTATGAAAGAACTGTTCTTAAGGCTATGTATCAGTATTCTTTTGTTTTTGGTATATTTTAAAATCCTAACAATTGAGCAATTCGTATACGCACTTATGATTACATATGTATTACGTACAGGGATTATGCAAGTATATGCATTGAAACTTTATCATTTTAAACCACAATTTTCATTACCTAGCAACTATATTTCTGTACTTAAATATTCTGGGTTGATCTTGATTTCTGGCTCTGTAGCTACCTTATTGATTGATTTGGATAAAACGATGATAGAACGCTATCTTCTTATAGAAAATGTAGCTAAATATGGTATATGCGCCTATATTGCTAGTGTGATTATTATTCCTTCGAGGGCGATGCATCAGATTACATATCCTTTAACAGCTAAATTGATTAACGAAAAGGCAAAAGATCAATTGCGAGATCTGTATAAAAAAAGCTCATTAAATCTTTTGGTGACTAGTGGATTGCTTTTTGTGTTAATCATTTGTAATGTACATCAGCTTTTTGAAATCATTCCTGATGAATATGAATTGTTTATCTGGGTTATAGTTTTAATCGGAAGCACTAAATTATTCGATAATATTTTAGGGAATACTAATGCGATTCTATATAGTTCTGATTATTACAGAATGGTATTGTATATAGGAGTAGGGATGGCTATTCTTACTGTTATACTCAATATGCTTTGGATTCCTACTTATGGAGTTACTGGAGCGGCTATTGCTACATGCATTGCAGTGTTTTGTTATAATTTTACTAAGTTATGGATTGTCTATACTAAATTTAGGATGCATCCATTTTCAAAAAAAACAGTTTTAGCATTAGTTCTAATTATAGCTTTTATTTTTGGATTTTATTTTTGGGAATTATCGTTTCACCCTGTTATTAATATAATCATAAAGAGTATTTTAATAGGAGGTGGGTATACATTTATTCTTTATATGTCCAATATATCTTCTGATCTTACTATTTTAATACAGAATAGTATAAAGAAATTTAGCTAAACTATACTCAAAAAGAAAATCCCTTGAGGTATTTTAATTATACAACTCTAAGGGATTTTCATAACTAACCAACCAAAAAGATAAATATCTATATGTTTTTTAACTTCTACTTCTGCTAGTACGAGAACGGTTGGTAGTTGATCTCGTTCCTCTATTGGAAGTAGTACTTCTTTGTCTGCTTACACCTGTTCTAGAATTATTTGTTCCTCTATTAGTACTATAACGACTATTATTAGAACGTTTTGCTACAGGATTACTAGAATAATTTCTAGAATTTCGTTGTCTTTGAGTAGAACTGGTTCTATTTACAGGGTTATGAGTTCTACTGCTTCTCTGATATCTAGATTTATCACCACTTTTATAAGACCTGTTTGCTACTGAGCTTCTAGTTCTTTGAGTAGCTTGAGTTCTTTGTCTAGGTTGTGTACTTGTATATGACCTCTTTGGTGTTGTCGTATGACGAGTTCTGTTTATATTTCTTGTAGTATTGGCGGTTGAATTACTTCTTAGCCTATTTGTTGTACTATAGTTAGATCTACTTCTAGTTGTATTTCTTGTCGCATAATTATTAGAAGATCTGTTACGTGTTATTTTACTGTAATTACGATCATTTCTATTATACATTGCTGTTCTGTGACCTCTTGTTCTATAGTTTGTGCTTCTAGCACGAGAACCTCTGTATCCTCTGTTATAACTAGATATTCTATTATAAGGTCTGTAATAGTCGCGACTTCTATATGGCCTACTATAGTATCCATTATAATAATTTCTTCTATATACAGTGTATGAACATCTATATGGAGTATAATACCTTCTATATGGTCTTTCGTATACAATACATCTACTTACTATAGGTACTGTAAAATAAGCGTGATGTGGTCTGTATTGATAATGTCTATTATATCTATTGATGTATCCGGTACAGTTTAAGAAATTTCCATAATTATTATAATGCACATACAATTCTCCAACCCTAGATACACGTCCATAATTATTATAATTTATGTATATATCTCCAGCTTGTATAATTCTACCATAATAGTCATAAAAAATAGGGGTATCTTCTACTTGTACTACAGCTCCATAATCATCATATTGTACATAAGAATCATAATCATATCCAGAATTGAAACTTATATTTACTCCTGGTGTATTTACACCGATACTTAAGCCACCTCTCTGACTATTGATATAAAAATCAAATTGACCATCAGCATATATCGAAAAATCAATACCACCTTCTGAGAAGATAAATGATTTTCCATAATTATAATATCGGGCAGATGATTCTGTCTTTGCTTCTGATGCAGTAGCAGTAAATGATGCCAGCAATAAACCTGTAAATAGTAAAACAAAATTTTTCATAATATGTGATTTTAGTCAAGTATAGAAATTAGGTTTCGATACTTACTTTACATAATATCAAGCAATGTGCCAAAAATTATAATGAATTGTTAATTAGTTTATTTTTTTGTCATAAATGTGTATTCTGAAATTAAAATGATACTATAATTGATAGTATATTTAAGAAGATGAAAATCATGATATTACTCGTATTATTTTTTAATCTTAATTGAAATCATGTTTTTTTACAATCTATAACATGTAGATTTTGTTAACTGATTATTGATTCTAATATCATATACTATTAAAGTATCTATAACTTATTGTATTGAAGAAGGTAAAACTATTGTTTTTAGAAATATTCTAAGTTGAGCAGTTGTTGATTGATATTTTTAGTATTAGAAAGTAATAAGATTAATTTAGAGAATAGAACTTATAAGGTTTTATCGCAAAAACATTAAAGTATATAATTTAATCCCTCATTGAGGGTTTAATTCTCTGAGGCTTGCCTCGACATCAAAATATTTTTTTCGGAAGCATACCTCGTGAACTTGTTACGAGGTTGTTGATTTATCGTCAAAAAATCCCGCACCTATTGTATCAGGTAACGGGATTTCTAACAACTAACCAATAACTAATCTATATTTTAATCATCATCATCATCATCATCATCATGTCTGTTTGATCTTTTTTTTCTTTTTCTATCTCTATAATGATGTTGGTTATCATCATGGTTATACGATAGTGATTTCGATAATTGTTTGTAATACGGTATATGGGTAATAGTACATTCATTAACCCCGCAATACCCGAAACTATTGTAGTGAATAGCACCTTCTGTATACTTTATTGTCATATTTTTATTATAATAAACGTATAGTCCACCAATTTTTGAGACTAATCCTTTTCTATTATATTGAATGATGATTGTACCAATTCTTCGTGCTCTATCATAGTGGTCATAACTAATACGATTATGCCCTACTTTTCTTAATCGACCATATTGATCATATCTTATAAAATTAGAATAAGGTCTGTTACTATAATATGAGCCAGGAGTAGTATTACTGTGCAGATTTTTATTCCAGTGATTATATTTTGATTTGCGTTTTTTATTTAGAATTTTATAATCAATATCTCCGTCTGAATACACAAAAAACATTACGCCACTATTTGTAAAAGAAATAGGTTGTGTATAGTGATAGTGTTTTGTAACCCTATTGCGATCATCCGAATAGTTATAGTCAGATGCTTTTGCAGTTGTTCCTACTAGTAATAATACTACAATAAAAAGTATCATTTTTTTCATAACTTCAATGTTTTGGGTTTGTGCCTACTCATTAGCTTTTCGACTTCCGCTATTTTGCCTAGTAGTATTCCAAATGCCGTGCCAAAAAAAATAGAATTATAAAAATATAGTATTAACTATTTGTTTTTTAGAACTTTAATCAGTTCTTTTGGATCGGCTCTTTCTTTATAATCTTCTTTTATAAAATCATATATGATAGTTCCATTCTGATTGATTATGTAAGTTGCTGATATAGGAAGTTGTTGATTAGGATTACCATTACTTTTTTCTAAATCAATTTTAAAGCCTTTGTAAACTTCTATAAGATCCTGAGATAAAGTAAATGCAAGATTAAATTCTTTTGCAATTTTATTATTTAGATCCGAAAGGATTTCAAAGCTTAAGTTGTTTTTTTCTGAAAGTGTTAGTGAATTATCAGGAATTTCTGGACTTATAGCAATTAGAGTAGCTCCGTTTTTTTCAAACTCAGGGAGTGCTTTTTGTAGGGCATTTAACTCTAGATTACAATAAGGGCACCATCCACCACGATAAAAGGATAATATTACTTTTTTAGTTAGTAACTGTTCTTGAACTGAAATATTTATTTGTGCAGCATTAGGGAGTATAATTTCAGGAATTTGATCTCCAGTTTTTAACGCTTTTGAGATTAGATTAGAATCTCTTATAGTTTGTATTCCTTTATTCATTATAGTATGGATACTATCAGAATATTTTTTTGCGGATATTTCTGAACGAGCTTTTAAATCTTCGGTGAGTGACATTGTTTTGTTTTTATAATTGAAACATGTTAGCCGAAAACAAAATGATTACATTACATTTATGGGATGAATAAAAATTATTTGCGTTAGTTTCTTGCATCAATTTTATATGAAATTATTGTAAATAAAATAGTGCATAGTTATAATTGGTTTTTAGTTTGAATATGAAAAAAGCAAAAAAATAAATCAATATATTTGGTATCATACCTTAAGATATGTACTTTCAGTATTCTGTTTTCAATGACCAACTTATAATTATAGGTTATTGTTAATGAAATTTAGAAATGAATATATTAATTATTTAAAAATTTAAAAAAATGGGACTTATTGTAACAATTATTATCGGAGCAGTAGCTGGTTGGTTAGGTAGCACTATATACAAAGGAAGTAGCCTTGGGATTATTGGAAATATTATAGTTGGTATTGTAGGAAGTTTTTTAGGATACTGGCTTTTAGGAAAATTTGGTATTAATCTTGGATCAGGATGGATTGGATCTATACTTACAGGTGCTCTTGGAGCAATAGTTATTCTTTTCTTACTTAACCTAATATTAAAAAAACGATAAATTAATATTCTATTATAATAGTTTTCTGAATTATTATAAAAACTGTTAAGTGGATAGTTCCAATCATAGTTACATAGATTGGAACTTCCAATTTAATAATATATATAATGAATTGAATATTGTATTACTTATCTCAAAGAAATCATCTCTTTATATTTTCTTTTTTTGTTTGAATTAATAGTTGTTTAATTCAGTTTATATCAGAACAGGGTATTACAATTTTTCTTTCAGGTATTTTCCTGTATACGACTTTTTTATTTTTATAACTTCTTCTGGAGTGCCTTCAGCAATAAGATTTCCTCCATTTTTACCGCCTTCAAGCCCTAAGTCAATGATATGATCTGCGCATTTAATAAGATCTAGATTATGTTCTATAACCAAGATAGAGTGTCCTTTAGAAATCAGTTCATTAAAAGATTTTAATAGTTTTTTAATATCATGAAAATGAAGACCTGTAGTAGGTTCATCAAAAATGAATAGTGCTTTATCTTTAGTTGTACCTTTTACTAAAAAAGAAGCAAGTTTTATTCGTTGGGCTTCTCCACCAGATAAAGTAGAAGAACTTTGTCCTAATTGTACATATCCAAGACCTACGTCTTGTAATGGTTGTAATTTTCTCTGAATTTTAGTCTGATTATGGTCAGAGAAGAAATCAATTGCAGTATCAATAGTCATAGATAGGATATCATGAATATTTTTTTCATGAAACGTTACTTCGAGAACATCTTTTTTAAAACGTTTTCCTCTACAAGTTTCGCATTCTAGGTGTACATCCGCCATAAATTGCATCTCTATGGTTACTTCTCCTTCTCCTTTACATGTTTCACATCGACCACCATCTACATTAAATGAAAAATGTTTTGCTTTATAATTACGGATATTAGATAATTTTTGAGCAGCAAATAAATTTCGGATATCATCATACGCTTTGATATAGGTAACAGGGTTAGATCGAGATGATCTTCCAATTGGATTTTGATCTACAAATTCTGCATGTTTTATATTACTATAATTACCTTTTAATTCTGTAAACTGCCCTGCTTTTTCTCCATAGCCCCCTAATTGTTTTAGTATAGAAGGGTAGATTATTTTTTTTACTAATGTACTTTTTCCGCTACCAGACACTCCTGTGATAGCAGTGAATATACCGAGAGGAATTTTTACATTAATATTTTTTAAATTGTTTTCACGAGCGCCAATAATTTCGATATAATAGTTAGAAGACCTTCGGGTATCAGGAATTTCGATTTTAAAGGTCTCATTTAAGTATTTTGCAGTAAGAGAGTCTGCTTTTAGAATTTCATTAAAAGTACCTGTAGCAACTACATGACCTCCATAAGTACCTGCTTCAGGACCAATATCAATAATTTCATCAGCAGCTTTCATGATATCCTCATCATGTTCTACAACGATAACTGTATTACCCAGATCTCGAAGTGATTGTAGCACTTTAATTAATTTTTCTGTATCTTTTGGGTGTAATCCTATACTAGGTTCATCTAAGATGTACATAGAACCAACTAGACTGCTTCCTAATGAAGTAGCGAGATTAATACGTTGTGACTCACCTCCTGATAAAGTATTTGATTTGCGATTAAGTGTTAGATATTCTAATCCTACATTTTGTAAAAATTCTAATCGACTGTTGATTTCTTTAAGGAGACGTTTAGCTATTCTAGAATCGTATTCATTTAATGTAAGATTTTTAAAGAAATCCGCTAATTCATTAAGTGGTTTTTCTACTAGATCCGTTAATGTTGCTCCTTCAATCTTTACATAATTAGCTTCTTGGCGTAAACGTTTTCCGTTACAACTAGTACATTTTGTTTTTCCGCGATAACGAGAAAGCATTACGCGATTCTGAATTTTATAAGCTTTAGCTTCTAATTCTTCGAAGAAACTAGTAATACCTTCAAAATATTCATTTCCTTCCCAAAGAAGTTTTTTGTTTTCATCGGATAACTCAAAATATGGTTTATGAATAGGGAAATCAAATTTATATGCACTGTTAATTAATTGATCTTTATACCAACTCATACTATCACCTTTCCAGGGGAAAACAGCTCCTTCATAAATACTTAATGCGGTATTAGGGATGACAAGATCATCATCTATGCCAATAATATCGCCATATCCTTCACATTTTGAACATGCCCCATAGGGATTGTTAAAGCTAAATAAGTGAACATTTGGTTCTAGAAATGATAGTCCATCTAGTTCAAACTTATTACTAAACTGTCGTTGGGTTCCATTATTTAATGCTTCGATATAACAGGTGCCTTTACCTTCAAAAAAAGCAGAATCGATAGCATCAGCTAAACGATTATAGAAGTCGTCCTCATCTCTTTTAATAATACGGTCTATAACTAAATAAAAATCATCATTTTCATTTATAGTTACTTCTTCTATTCTGGATACCTTACCATTACATTTTATTCGAGCATATCCTTGTTGCTGTAATACCTTTAGCTTTCCTTCGAGTGTGCGACCTTTTTCGATATGAATTGGAGCGAGTAATAATAATTTTTCTCCATTCTCAAAAGATTTTACATACTCAGTTACATCTGTAACGTTATCTTTTTTTACCTGATTACCCGAAATAGGGGAGTAGGTTTTGCCTATTCTTGCAAAAAATAACTTTAGATAATCATAGATTTCTGTTGTAGTACCAACAGTAGATCTAGGATTAGTAGAATTAACTTTTTGTTCTATGGCAATCGCTGGTGCAATACCTTTAATATAATCTACTTTTGGTTTATTAAGACGTCCCAGAAATTGTCTTGCATAGGATGAAAGGCTTTCTACATATCTACGTTGCCCCTCTGCATATAGAGTATCAAAAGCTAAGCTAGATTTTCCAGAACCGGATAGTCCTGTGATGACTACTAACTTATTTCTAGGGATTACAGCATCTAAATTTTTTAGATTATGAAGCTTAGCTCCTTTTATAATTATATTCTCTTTGGGATCAAAGGTTGTAATGTCTTGAATCATAGTAATTATGCGGTATGATCGCAAATATAAGGATTAGTAAACAAGTATTCTAGCCTATACATATTGAAAGTTGAGTTAAAAAAATTAACAAGAAATAGTTTGATATTGGATGAGAGTTATTATATTAGCAGTCAAAATAGTACATAAAAACCAAAATCTAATAGCCTATAAAACACCTTTACTTTTTAAGTTTAACGTAGCACGAGCCCCAAGCTTGTTTGTATTAAAATAGAGTCAAGGTATGAAAGATTATAGTCTGTCAGACGCAGTTCTGGTTAATAATTACATCAAAGGAGACGAATGCGCTCTTTCTGTTCTAATTGAACGTCATAAACAACGTATTTATAGTTTTATATATTCCAAAGTATTTGATAGAGATATTTCTGAAGATATTTTTCAGGATACTTTTATTAAAGTAATACGGACATTAAAAAATGGAAAATATAACGAAGAAGGAAAATTTCTTCCTTGGGTTATGCGTATTTCTCATAATTTAGTGATTGATCACTTTAGAAAAGGAAACCGTATGCCGAAGTTTGAAGATAATGGTGAGTTTAGTATTTTTTCAGTGATTAGTGATGGAAATTTAAATGCAGAAAAAAGATTAATAAAAGATCAAGTAGAAGAAGACTTACGTAATTTAATTCAGGAATTACCAGAAGATCAAAAAGAGGTCTTAGTAATGAGAATGTATAAAGATATGAGTTTTAAGGAGATATCTGATAAAACAGGTGTTAGTATTAATACTGCTCTTGGTAGAATGCGATATGCATTGATCAATTTGAGAAAAGTAATAGAAAAAAACAATATAGTTTTAACAAATTAATAACTTACTTGTGTAATAAAGTAATAATAACACCGTTATAATCTTATAATAACTTTTTAAACTTATAAGATTACTAATATGGCAAAATTTTACTTTAAGCCTTCTGAAAGAGAAGAAAAACATTTAACACCTAGTAGAAGAACAATAGATTTTCTTCTTAATTATTCAAAATCGTTACAAGTTATAGAATATAATAACTTTAAATTTGAAACGATTTTAAATTAAATTATTTAAATAAAAAGCCTATTTCTTAATAGGCTTTTTATTTTTTTGATACTCAGCTAAAACAGATTTTCTTCCAATAGTTTTAGTGATGATGTCTTTATCAAGACTCCAACCTCTAGCAGGAGAATATTCTCTCCCATACCATATAATTTGAAGATGTAAATCATTCCATAATTCTTTTGGAAACAATCTTTTAGCATCTTTTTCAGTTTGGGCAACGTTTTTACCATTTGTAAGTCCCCATCTATACATCAATCTATGAATATGTGTGTCTACAGGAAATGCAGGTATACCAAATGCTTGAGATAGTACTACACCAGCAGTTTTATGACCTACAGCAGGTAATTCTTCTAGGGCTTCAAAACTTTGAGGAACTTCTCCATTATGCTTATCAATCAATATGTGTGATAATCCATAAATACCTTTTGCTTTCATAGGACTTAAGCCTACAGGCTTTATAATCTCTCGAATTTCTTCTACTGATAATCGAATCATTGCATACGGATTGTCTGCTCTTTCAAATAGGAGTGGTGTGATTTTGTTTACTCTTACATCTGTACTTTGTGCGCTCATTAATACGGCAATCAAAAGAGTGTAAGGGTCTTTATGATCTAATGGAATTGGAATTTTTGGGTATAATTCCTGAAGTGTCTTAATAGTAAAATCTACCTTTTCCTGTTTAGTCATATTGTAAAATAATTTTGCATTAAAATTAAAAATAAAATCAGTAACCTAAGACTCCATATTTCAAAAATAATGCAGATGCATGGATTATAATGATTATGAAGAAATTATTAGTTATTATGAGGTTAAAAAGATAATATATTACCCTGAATTCTATGTAAGAAAATCAAGTCAATTCGATTTCTATGATGTAACCAAACGATTTTCATAAAAAGGTTGATTTTTTATTAAATATAGAGGTATCAATTGAGGTCATTTATTAGCTTAAGCAAAATTTCTTTTTTTCTGGTAGCTAATGGGATTTTACTTTTGTCCTTTAATATAAGGTAATCCCCATCTCTTTTATCATACCTCAATAAATAATCCAAATTTATTAAGTGAGATTGGTGACATCTAAAAAATTGTTGGGAAGAAAGTATATTTTCATAATCTTTAAGACCTTTGGAGACTAACAAACTATCTTGCTTATTGATAAAAAAAATAGTGTAACTACCATTAGCTTCTAGGTGTATGATATCTTTAACAGCTACAATCTGAATACCATATTTATCTTTTAGTACTAACTGCGTTGGTTCTTTTGATTGACTATTAATATTATTTATAAGCGTTTGTACTCTTTGCTGAGTTTTATGATGTTCAAATTCAGATTTTGCTTTTTCGATAGCTTCTATTAATTCTTCTGGATCAATGGGTTTCAGTAGATAGTCTAAAGCACTAAATTTTATAGCTCTTAATGCGTATTTTTCATGAGAAGAAACAAATATTACTTGAAAATTGATTTTTGGAAATTTTCGTAATAAATCGAATCCGGTACCATCTGGCATCTCAATGTCTAGAAAAACAAGATCTGGTTGATTGATAGTAATTAATGCTATTCCTTCTTCTACATTTGTAGCTTCACCTATAAAATGTACATTAGGATAGTATTCATTAAGTAATTCTAAAAAACTTCTTCTTGCTGCGGGGTTATCTTCTATAAGAACTACTTTCATTTATATGTATTGAATTGGTAAATTAAACATTACTTGTGTTCCTTGAGAAAGGTTTTGTATATTAAATCCAATTCTTTTCTTTTGCATTTTACGATAGAGATCTATTCGTTCTTCTGTTATTTTTATGGCATGAGACACATGATCATTACGCTTAATTTTCATGGTTTCTTCTATCCCATATCCATTATCCAATATCTTCAAGACCAGATGGTCTTTTTTCATAGAAAAATGAATAGTAATAGTTGCTCCTTCTTTTATAGTTTTTACACCATGTTCTATAGCATTTTCTATAAAGGGTTGCGCAAACATAGGAGGGATGGCAATCTCATCAGTATCTAAACCTTCTTCTACTTCGATAGTAAAAGTAAAAGGATGATCACGTTTTAGGTTTTGGATACTTAGGTAATTATCTAGCATATTGATTTCCTGATCCAGACTAATAAACTCACTTCTAGAATTGTCTAATACTTGCCTGATTAATTTAGAAAATTTTACCAAATACAAACTTGCCTTTTTTGCATCTCCTTGATTCATATAATCTTGTATAGAGGTCATGGCATTAAAGATAAAATGCGGATTCATCTGTACACGTAATAAATTTTGTTCTATATCCTGTGCTCTTTGTTGTAATGCTAATCGTTTTTGCCTATTTACTAAATAGAGTACCAATCCGACAAGTAGTAAAGCTATACTCACGATTGCAAAAATAGTTTTATTAAAATTAGCTTGTTTTAGTTCTAAGGATTGGATAGAGGCTTGTTGTGCCAAATTCTTGATTTCCTGCTCTTTTTTTTCGGTTTCATATTGCACCTGTAGCTGGGATAATTGTTTAGATTTTTCTTTACCAAGTAAAGAATCATATGTAGCATGATATAGTTCATAAGAAGCTAACGCTGCTTTATGATTATTCATAGCTTTTTGGACTTTAACAAGAGTTTTTGAAGCATCTCTTATTCCTGTTGGATAATTTATATCTTGAGAAAGATAAATACTTTTGATAAGGTACTTTTCGGATTGTATATAATTATTTAAATTCCAATTAATTATACCTAATTGAATTAAAACTTCTATAGAGTTTACTTTATCACCAATCTCTTGATTGAGTTTTAAACCTTTTTGTAAATAATATAATGCTTTAGAATAATTGTTTTTATTCTGATGTACTGTACCTAGATCATTAAAATTTATAGCGATCAAATATTTATTATTTAGCTCTTCTGCAATTTTTAGTGACTTGAAATAATAATTAATAGCCTTGTCAAACTTTTTTTGATAGAAGTATATTTCTCCAATATTATTATAAACTAAAGAAATTTGATGTTCATCATCCAGTTCTTTGGCAATTTTTAAAGATTCATAAAAATATTTCAAAGATAAAGGGTAATTGTAGAGTTTCTCATAAATACTCCCAAGATTATTATTACTAGAAGCTATTCCATGCTTATCATTATACTCTTCTGCAATTTTTAATGCTTTGAAACTATATTTTAAAGATTCAATATAATTACCTTGTTCATAATAAACACCTCCAATATTATTGTAATTAGAAATTGTTTTCTTTTTATCACCGATCTCTTCTTTGATCTTTAATGACTTAAAGAGGTGCTTTAATGCCTCTTCATAATTGGCTTGTTCCCTGTAAGTATTTCCAATATTATTATGAGTTGATGTTAATATGTATTTATGATCATATTTTTTTGCAATTTTTAAAGCTTCGGAATAATACTTTAGTGATTTAGTATAATTACCTTGTTTAGAATGAATATTTCCAATATTATTATAGGCAGAAATGATATCTTTTTTATTTCCTAGTTTTTTTTTGATAACTAGTGATTTGTTTAAGTGTTTTAATGCCAGTGTATACTTAGCCTGTTTATTATAAGTGATCCCAATATTATTATTACAAATGGCTATTACTTTTTGTTGATCAATTTCTGTAGCGACTTTCAAAGCTTTAAAATAGTATTCTAATGCGAGAGGGTAATTATTTTGATCATTAGCAACATGTCCAATGCTAATGTAACAATTAGCGATACCTTTTTTATTATTCAATTTTTCCTTTAGCTTTAAAGACTTAGTATAATATTTAAATGCTAAAGAGTAATTGTTTTGATTATTATATACGATTCCAATATTGTAAAAAATACTAGCCACTCCTTTTTCATCTCCTAATTTTTCTTTTAGTTTTAAAGCTTTAAAGTAATATTCTAAAGCTTGGGTAGGAGTATTTTGTTTGTATGCTATGATTCCCAGTCCATTATAGGCATTTGCTTCACCCTTAACATATTTTTCTTTTTGAGATACCTTCAGCATATTTTGAAATATTTTGGTTGCTTCAGTATAATCTTTAATTCTTATAATTGCCTTAGCCATTGTGTAATAAGCATCAGAAATTCCTTCTATATGCTCAATCTGCTTTGATAAATCAACAGCCTGATTAGCATAATATGAAGTTTTTATATGATCAGAATTGGAATATTGTTTAGCTAATAGAATGTAAATGTCAACCTTCTCTTTTTTTTTAGTTTTGGTTTTCAATATTTGTAAAAGTGAATCAACCTTAATTTTGTTTTGTCCAAAAGTGCTGAAAACTGTAAGAAAAATACAGGTAAAAAGGGTAATTTTTTTCATACTAATAAATTATAAACTTACTTACATCTCCCTCAAAATATAAGGTTTTATTATTCTTTTTATAAGAAAGCATGTAAAGGTGATGCTTATGAAGCAAATTTATAAAACTTCTTCTTGTCAAAGATATATTAAAATAAGAATTCCTTTTTGTAAACCATTTTAAATTCAAAATGCCGTATGTTGACTCCGTTCTTTATTATGAAGTGATTTAAACTTTTTATAAGAAATAAAAAAGGGTTGTCGATATTTGCGTTACTACACGTAAAATATTTGAAAACAACCCATTATGTACACTGTACTAGACAAAGATACAATAGAAATGGAAATAGTTCCACTTTTACCAAAAACACAACGAGGTTTTCCACCGACGGTTCCGCTTGTTGAAATCATTAATGCGATACTTTATAAGCTCAAGACTGGGGTTCAATGGTATCAACTTCCGGTCAAAGCATTATTTGAACATCAAGCCATTACTTGGAATGCGGTCTACTACCATTATAGAAAGTGGTGTTTATCAGATATATTAAAGCATAGCTGGATTACATTCCTTAAGGCTCATAAAAAAGAGTTAGACCTTTCTAGTGTTGATTTAGACGGGAGTCATACGCCAGCTTTAAGAGGTGGTGATCAGGTAGAATATCAAGCTAGAAAGAAACGGAAGACTACCAATGCTCTCTATCTGACTGATAGACAGGGTTTGCCCCTTGCCATGAGCGAACCCGTATCTGGTAATCATAATGACCTTCATGATATTGAAGTACAGTTTGAAGTGGTTACAGCCACACTCGAACAAGCAGATATCTCAGTTCAGGGGATGTTTTTAAACGCTGATGCTGGATTTGATTCAAAAAATTTTAGACAAGCTTGTGATAAAAAAGAGATTAATGCCAATGTATGTTTTAACAAGCGAAACGGAAATACTCAAGATAGAGAAGAGTACTTTGACCAAGATTTATATGACCAACGTTATGCCGTAGAACGCACCAATGCTTGGATGGATAGCTTCAGATCACTATTAAATCGATTTGATACCACAACAGAAAGCTGGAAAGGTTTTAACTACCTAGCTTTCTTTGTTATAGCGCTGAAAAAAATCAAAAAAAGGAAAACTAAAAAAGTTTAAATCACTTCTATGTAAAAGATGACGTCATTACCATACGGCATTATAAACTTATATGAATGTAATTAATAGCTAGAATTTATTTTTTGAATAGATTCCTTCATTTTTTTTACTTGACTATCTAGAAATATGATTCTTGAATGAGAGTTGATTTGACACATAATATTATTTTCATCTGCATGATGAAATAAACCTAATGCATGCCCTATTTCATGAGGACAAGTAGTTTTGTATAAAAATTTATCAGTAATCAGCGCTCTTTGATTTCTGCCTAAACCAGCTATACCAATTGTATGGTCTCGTTTAATTATGTACATATTTACTCTGTCTTTTTTGTAAGATTCTTTTGTTTCCATAAAAAACACACTTGCTTCAGAGCCTCGATTATCTCTAAGATCATAAAGTTCTTTATTAATAAGAGTTCTTGTTTCTCCTAATATAAATCCTATGTTATATCTGTGAAAAAATCTACCATTAAGATGATTAATCAAATCCATTTCATTAAGATTATAAATAGATTGATTTATTTGAGTAGACGGAAGAACATAGATAATATCTATTTTGATAGTTTTTTCTGGATTATCAATAAATATCAATTTGGGATTTAAAGGAATTTGATCATCATCTGCTGCAGTACAGCAAATAAATAGGCATGCTAATGCCATGATTTTAAGTAGGTTCATTTTATTTGGGGGTTTGGGGGTTTAGGGGTTTTGAGGTTGTTGATTAATGTTCTTCATGGCAGAAGTATTTCTTCTTACCATGAAGAACAAGGTCTTATCGAGATAACACTGATCTTTCTCTGATTCTCTTGAAGTAGGTGTTCATGAGACGAGAAATACTATAGTATTATCAAAAAAAATTAGGTGTTGATGAAGATTTTTGCATAATATGTTGGTTTTATATTTTCCAAAACTATATGTTCTTTTATATAAAAACTATGATATTTATCATGTTTAGATTAAATATTTTTTTCTGCGTTCAGATTTTTAATGTGTTGATTGTAACAGTTTTTTAGAAGGATGAATACATCGCTTATCAACATAATGACATCAGATATTATGAAAACTAATATGAATATAAAATAACTCATTTTTGAAGATGGAAAGGACTGTATTTTAGTATGATGTTTAACTAAAAATATTTATTTGCGAATAGTTTTCTTAATAATCATGGATGAGGTTGCATCGTAAAATATAATTAATACGAATGGGGGGTAAAAAAACAAAGACTTCTGACGTATCTATGTTGAGTTTTATAGATCTATATTTTCTTAATATATTACAAGAAATAATATTTTGAAATTTCATAATTTACGTTACATTTATGGTAACTAAATCATAAAAAAAATAGGAGTTAGAAGTTTTATATTTATTTAGTGATGAGAGATACTATATTTTCTCATTTTGTATGCTTCTAAATCATGTATAATTTAAATATATAATGACAACATTAAAAATAGGAGATAAAGCTCCTAGCTTTTCGGCATTAGATCAAGATGGGAATACAATTACTTTAAATGATTATCAAGGAAAAAAATTAGTTGTTTTTTTCTATCCTAAAGCTAGTACACCAGGATGTACTGCGGAAGCCTGTAACCTTAGAGATCATTATCAAACTTTTCAGAATCAGGGATATGAGATTATTGGGGTAAGTGCTGATAGTGCTAAAAGACAACAAAATTTTAAAAATAAATATGAATTACCTTATCCGCTATTAGCAGATGAAGATAAAAAAGTAATTGAAGCTTTTGGTGTATGGGGACCAAAAAAATTTATGGGTAAAGAATATGATGGAATCCATAGAACTACTTTTGTCATTGATGAAAAAGGAATGATATCAGAGATTATTCTTAAGGTAAAAACAAAAGATCATACAGCACAAATATTATAGTTATATTTTAACTATATGAGTTATAAAAATGCTGCTTATTCAAGTAAATAAGCAGCATTTTTATGTTTTTGAATATAAAAATACAAACGAGTTCAAACTTAATTTTCTTTTATCTCGTTCATTAACAAAAAAGCTTTGTTTACATATTCTTTTTCTAAGAATAAAGTAAAATAATTTGAAGTAGAGATAATTTCAAATACAGGAATGCCTTCATACGCTAATAATTTAAAAAGATAGAAGTATAAACCGACTGCTTTAGAATTATCTTCTGGAAGTGCGATAGAAATCGAGGATAAATTATCAGTAACAGAAATACATGTTTCATTTTTAAAATGTTTTTCTACAGTGTGTTTAAGAGATGAAGTAACTAATATGTTGCTTTCTTGAAAATTGCTAGAATATGTAAAATATGCTTTAGCTTCATTTTTTACACTTTCTAAAAGATTACTCTGGCTGTTTAGGATACTATTAGAATTTAAAAATGTATATTCTGTTATACCAGATCTTACTACAATATCTCCCAGGTTTTTTAAATTATCAATATGTTTTATTCGTCTGGGGTAGTAGCGTCTTAATGCCATTACAATTGAACCAGGTTTAACTGGCTTTTTCATAATTCTTTCTACTTTGGGTAATAAATCAACAGCTAATGAACTAAAATTTATAATATCTCTAGATAATGCATCTTCTAGAAACGGTTGATGCCTTAGTATGTTATGCACACAATCTGTGATTGTTTTCATTGTTATATATTTAACTTTCTGTGCAAATTTATGTTTTTATTTTTAAAATATTTACTATTTGTAGGTTATTAACTAATTATGCAATATGTTAAAATAATAAAATCAAGATTGATGAGAGTTTTAAAATTTGGAGGTACATCGGTAGGATCTGTTGAAAATCTTAATAGAGTAAGAGAAATTTTGACTTCTGATCAAGACGATAAAATTGTAGTTTGCTCTGCCATGTCGGGAGTAACAGACCAGTTAGTTCGACTAGTAGAAAATATAAGATTTAATGATACGGATGCTATTACTAGAAATCTACATAAGCTAGAAAGTAAACATACAGATGTTATAGATACACTAATAGAAGACCAAGAGATAAGAAATACACTTAAAGATGGTGTATCTATTATGATTACAGAAATGTTTGAAATATCTAGTCAGGAGTATTCAGAAATTATAAATTCTAAAATTATTACTTACGGAGAAACATTGTTAACATATATTTTCTCTGGTTTTCTAAATTCAGTAGGAATCACTAATGTATTATTAGATGCAAAGGAGTTTATGCATGTAGATGTTATTGAAAACCCTAATCTAGATAAGGTTGGTAATAAACTAAAAGCAATATTAAAAAGTAAAGAACAATCTTCATTATATATTACCCAGGGGTTTGTATGTAAAAATGAAAAAGGACAAATCAGTCATCTAAAAAGGGGAGGTAGTGATTATACTGCTACAATTATTGGGGCAGCATTATATGCCTCAGAAGTACAGATATGGACAGACATCGACGGATTACATAATAATGACCCTAGATATGTTGATGATACACATCCAATTTCACACCTTACCTACAATGAAGCAGCAGAATTAGCTTATTTTGGAGCTAAAATTCTTCATCCACAAACAGTTTCTCCTGTAGTAGGTAAAGATATCCCTGTATTATTAAAAAACACTTTTGATCCAGAAGCTTCTGGAACTGTAATTTCTAATAAAACATATAAAAAAGGATTAAAAGCGATTTCAGCAAAAGATGGGATTACCGCTATTAAGATTAAATCCAATCGAATGTTAATGGCACATGGATATCTAAGAAGAATTTTTGAAGTATTTGATAATCATAATACTTCGATAGATATGATTACAACATCAGAGATTGCAATATCATTAACAATTGATAATATAAATAATTTAGATAAAATTATTAAAGAAATAGAGGCTTATGCTGAGATAACAGTAGAACAAGATCATAGTATTATCTGTATTGTAGGAGAATCTGTTATTAATGATAAGAATTCATATAAATTATTCGAAATATTAAATTATATACCTGTACGTATGGTTTCTTATGGAGGGAGTAATAATAATATTTCTCTTTTGGTAGATACTAAGGATAAAATACCAACATTAAGATTTTTAAATGAAAAACTGTTTCAGACTCAAAAAAAAGAAGCAGTTGTATAGTGTTTGTTATGTATTTGTACATAAAACTAAGTAGGGTGTAATCTTTTTAATAATATCTAAATATTCCCAGTAAAGATATCCCCTACTTTTTTAAATATCTTCTCTCTATTATATATAACCTATAGTTTTGTACACAATAAGAATATTGAATGCTTAATATTTAACAAGGCGAAGATGGAACAGAGTTCCTGAATATCTCAAAAAAGTCTAATAACTTCATTATTATTTACAAAAAAGAAAGTGACAAATTCACAGTGTAAGGGAGTTATTATAAAATATCTATAAAATTAACCTAGATAATATGTTAATAGCGTAAAAGATGACTTTGTGAAAAATAAATGTGCTACCAATTTTTTTGTATCATGAAATTTATGTTACATTAGTTACGTAATTAGTGTGCACTTTTTTAATCTACTACTTAAAAAAACACACTTACATGTTTATCATGATATAAGTAAAATAAATATTTATACCATGATAAACATTCATAGAAGGACGCTATATAATTAATGATTTAGTTACAACTTCTATATTTAACCTATCTATATTATAATTATTGATATAAAAACAATGAAGAAAAAAAACAATGTTTTAGTTGTTCTACTTTTTTTATTTATGCTAAATCCTATATTTTTTTATAGCCAATCAACCTATGATATACCAGCATATTATAATTGGTTTGATACTGTAGTAGGAAGTAATACCTCGGGTTTATATAATGGGGTTTTATATGAAGAAGAGTATATTGTAAAAAATGATAGATATAGGTTTTTTATCTCAAATGATTTTATGAAAGGAACCATTAAATATGATGAACAATCTTATTTCGATTTATCGCTTAAATATGATGTCTATGGAGATGAGGTTTTAGTAAAATTACAAGATGGATTTGGAGAAGTGGTATTACAACTCATAAAAAATAAAATAGATAATTTTACTATTAATAATCACCAATTTTATAGAATCCATACCAAAAAGATAGAAGAGGTTGCTGATATTGGTTTTTATGAGGTGCTTGTAAAGAATACTTCTTTTATACTTTATAAGAAACATAAAAAGAATAAAAAACAACGCTTAGAAAATAAAAAAATGTCTTATGAGTTTTTTGATAAGCATATCTATATTCTTTTTTATAACGATCTATACTACAGAATTAAAAGTCAAAAAGATATAACCAACATATTTCCTGACTACAAGGAAACTATAAATTTATATTATAAAAAAGATAGTCGATCAATTCAAAAATCTGATTTAGATACTTTTCTTACCACTTTATTAAAACGGATAGATACATTAATCATGGAGAAAAAATAATTAAAAAAGAATGAGAGTTTTTTTAGTCATCATTTTATTTCTCAATGTATATTGGGTTTCAGCTCAAAAAGATACAAAAAGAATAACAATAACATTTGATAATGTTACTATAGAAGAAGCATTACATCAGATAGAAGCAATAACAAGTTTTCGTTTTTATTATGTTAGAGCGTGGTTAGATGATGTTCCGTTAATTTCAGGAACATACACTGATGTTTTAGTAACGACAATAGTAGAACAGCTTCTTAAAAGATCAATACTTAATTATTATGTGTTAACAGAAAAAGAAATTGTATTAACACGTAATACTATTATATATGATAAACTCCCAGATCATTTTTTTAATCGATCTAAAGAAGTTGTAAAAGATAGCACTATTGCAATCAATCCATTATTTTATTTAGGGAATGAAACATCGAAGAAGAAAATAATAATAAAAACATACAGGATAGGAAAAGAAGTAAAAAAGGATAGAAAAGAATATTATACGCTTACTGGGTATGTAAAATATTTAAGAACAGGTAAGCCTATTTCTAATGTGGCACTAATCGTTAAAGGGAAGAATATAGGTGCTGAAACAAATGCTAAAGGTTTTTATAGTATAGAGTTACCTGTAGGATTAAATTATATAGAAACAAGTTCTCTAGGAGTAGAGGATTCTCGACAAAGAGTGATTATATATAATGATGGACAATTAGACCTTTATTTAAGTGAAAGTTTAGAAGCATTAGAAGAAGTGCTTATAAAAACTAATGCAGATAAAAATGTAAAAGAAGTGACTACAGGAACAGAAGAGATAGACGTAGAAGAATCAAAGAATATTCCTTTAGTTTTAGGAGAAAGAGATGTATTAAAAGTAGCCACCACATTACCAGGTATAACTACAAGTGGAGAAGGAGCATCAGGATATAATGTAAGAGGAGGTAAAGCTGATCAGAATCTTACCTTACTTGATGATGGTGTTATTTATAATCCTCAGCATTTTTTCGGAATATTTTCAGCTTTAAACCCGTTTGCAGTAGGGAGTGTTAATATATATAAAGGAAGTATTCCAGCAGAGTATGGAGGTCGATTATCTTCTGTTTTTAATCTAAAAACAAAAAATGGGAATACAGAAAAATTCTCAGGAGAAGCTTCGATAGGACCAGTAACGGGTAACATAGCTATAGAAATTCCTGTTATTAAAAATAAATCTTCTTTAATGATAGGAGGAAGAGGTACATATTCTGATTGGATCTTAAAATCTCTTGATGAAGAAAAACTAAAAAATAGTAAAGCATCATTTTATGATCTTATAGCTAAATATCACTATAAGATTAATGATGATAATAATATTCAGGCAACAGGATATTACAGTAGTGATGTTTTTAGTGTAACCTCAGATTCTTTGTTTAACTATAGTAATAGATTACTATCATTAAAATGGAATCATAGATTTAATGATAAAAATAGTGGAAGTTTATTGCTAACTAACAGTAAGTATAATTTTGGGATTAAGTATGAAGGAAAATCAAACAATGATTTTGAGCTAGGGTATGATATTAATGAAACAGAATTGAAGCTAAAAATGAATTATCTATATAGTTCTAAATATAAATTTAATTATGGATTTTCTAGTAAGTTATATGAAGTACACCCAGGAAGTATAAAGCCAAAAGGAGCTAAATCTATTACAGAAAGTTTGGCTATTCCTAAAGAAAGAGCTTTAGAGTCAGCAGTATTTGTTGAGGGAAAATTTGATATTAGTAAAAAGCTATCATTTAATCTTGGAATCAGATATTCATTATATGCAGTATTAGGAGAATCAGAACAACGAATATATGATAACCCTAAGAGCGAGAGTACAATAAAAGAGACATTGTCTTTTGATACTAATGAGGTTGTTAAAACATATCAGAGCCCTGAAATAAGAGCATCAGGAAGGTATTTACTTGCATCTGACTTATCAATTAAAGCTGGTTATAATAATTCATTTCAATATATTCATACATTAACTAATAATACAACAGCATCCCCTACTGATATATGGAAGGTTTCTGATATAAATATAAAACCTCAGCAAGCTAGTTTATATTCATTAGGAGTATTTAAAAATCTAAAAGATGACATCTATGAACTTAGTATTGAAGGCTATTATAAAAAGATAAAAAATATTCTCGATTATAAAGTAGGGTCTCAGTTGCTACTTAATAAAACTGTTGAAACAGAAGTATTGCAAGGACTCGGAAAAGCATATGGAGTAGAGTTTTTAATAAAGAAAAATAAAGGAAAACTAAATGGTTGGTTAGGGTATACCTATTCTCGTTCTTTTACTAAATTGGATAGTAAATTTAGTGAAGAAAGAGTAAATGGAGGGGATTATTTTCCATCTAATTTTGATAAACCACATGACATAAGTTTAGTAGCAAATTATAAATTTACAAAGCGTTTTAGTTTTTCTACTAATTTTGTTTATCAAACAGGGAGACCTGTAACATTTCCTGTTGGAAGTTATATCTTACAGAGAGAAAAATATGTGTTATATAGTGATCGTAATGAATTTAGAATCCCAGATTATTACCGCTTAGATATAGGTTTTAATATAGAAGGAAACCATAAGAAGAAGAAAAAAGCACACAGTTTTTGGAGTATTTCTGTATACAATGTTTTAGGTAGAAATAATCCGTTTTCCGTATTTTTTGTAACAGAAGAAGGAGAAATTAAAGCATATCAAAGCTCTGTTTTTTCAATTCCAATACCTACAATTACATATAATTTTAAGTTTTAATGTATGTATCACAATTTATTAACATGAGATTTAGAAAAAAATATCAAATTTTTATAGCAGTCGTTATCAGTTGTATTACTCAAGGATGTGTCGAGTCTTATGATTTCGAAACCGAAAAACGAGAAAGTATATTGGTTATAGAAGCTAGACTAACTAATGAGCTAAAAAAACATGAGATTTTAGTCTCTCGTTCATTTCAGTTAAAAGAAGAAGTGCCTTATGATACAGATGTTCCCTTTGCAGAAGCTAATGCAGTTGTTAAAATAACTGATGATCAACAAAACGAATTTATTTTTAAAGAAACATCACCTGGTAAATATATATCACTTATCGAATTTAAAGCCGTCTCTAACAGAAAATATACCTTATCAATCACCACAAGTAATGCCAATACATACCTCTCTAGTCCTATGGTTTTGACTGCAGAAGCTCAGATAGATAAAATGTACTTTTCTCGTACAACAAATGATAACGGTCTTGATGGAATAGGTGTTTTTATAGATAGTTATAATCCAGAAGGAACTTCTGTATTTTATAAGTATGAGTATGAAGAAACTTATAAAATTGTAGCTCAGTATTGGGGACGTTTTGATATTGTGATTAATCGAAATGCTCAAGGTGCTCCAGCGGGAGTATCTCTTGTGCAAAAAAACAAGGAAGAACAAGAGTGTTATATTACTAAGAAATCTAATGAAATTATTATAGGTAATACAAATGATTTAAGCGAAGATAGGTTAGTAGGAGTTCCGATCCGATTTATAGAAAGAAGGCATCATAGTGCAACATATCGATATAGTATTTTGGCAAAACAATATGTACAGTCTAAGGAAGCTTATACATTTTATGAAACATTAAAAAAATTCTCTTCGGTGGATGGTGATTTATTTTCTCAAATTCAACCAGGCTTTTTCGAAGGAAATATTTTTTCAGAAAATAATCCTAATGAAAAAGTGGTAGGTTTCTTTGATGTTGCCGCAGTTTCATCAAAAAGAATATATTTTAACTATCAAGATATTTTTCTAGGTGATTCTACTTCTTTTTATGTTATTGATTGTGTTACTAAAGAATACCTAAATGTTGGGGCAGATTTGTATAAAGCAATCGAACGAGGAGATAAACTTTATAGTTTTAACCCACTTTCAGGGAGTTATAAAATGGTAGTAAAAGGATGTGGTGATTGTACAGTTTTTGGTAATAATATTGCTCCTGATTTTTGGGAGGATTAATTTTTTATGATAATGAATATACTAGTATATATTATTTCTTTTTTTTGTTGTATATATATTGTGCAGGGACAAACTGTAGTTAATGAAAACTCAGATATCAGTAAGATGATAGATATACTCCCCAAGGAACACATTTTTATACACCATAATACAACACTGTTATTCTCTGGAGAATATCTGTACTATAAAGTCTACTGTATTGATTTAAAAACTCAAAAGAAAAGTTACTTAAGTAAAATTGCTTATGTAGAGTTAGTAGGAGAGGATAAAAAAACTGTTTTTAGGCATAAAATAAGATTAGAAGAAGGGCATGGACAAGGTGATTTTTTTATTCCAGTAGCAGTCGCATCAGGTAATTATAAACTGATAGGATATACACAATGGATGAAAAATGAAGGACTTTCTAGTTTTTTTCAAAGCGATATTAATATTATTAACCCATATCAAAGACTTCAAAAGGAAAAAAAATTAAATGATAATAATCAATCTACTAATAACCTTCTTAAGGATGTAATCTATGAGAGTGATGATGAGAACGTACAACTAGTTGTTAATGCTAAGAATAATACTAAAAGATCAGCTGTATCAGTACTGGTAAAAAGCTTGAAGAAATCTTTGAGCTATGGAAATTATTCTCTTTCAGTTAGAAAAATTGACACCATATTAATTCCTTCTAAGCATACCGCAAAAAAAAACTCAGAACAGTATAAGAAAACAGAAATAAACTATACAAAAGAAGTAAAGCAGCATTTTTTTACCCCCGAGTTACGTGGAGAGTTGATTTATGGAAAAATAAAATCAAAAACCCCAGATTTTAAAGAATCTAATAAAAAAATAGTAATATCTATACCTGAAGAAGAGCAATATCAGCTTAAAATTGCAACAACAGATAAAAAAGGTTTTTTTAAATTTAATTTAGATAAAAAATATAGTGGAAGTCAAGCTTTAATTCAAGTTTTAGGAGATGAAAAACAGCAATATGATATACAACTTCATAGACCTAAAGACATAGATTACTCTAACCTTATATTTAATACATTTACGATTACTCCCCAAATGAAAGATATGATTCTAAAACGGAGTATATATAACCAAATAAATAATGCATATTTTTCTGTAAAACCTGATACTATTAAGCCGTTCAAAAAAGCAACTCCTTTTTATGGAGATGATATAGAAGTATATAACTTAGATGAATATACTAGATTTCCTACTGTAAAAGAAACAATAGTAGAAATTATTGATAATGTTTGGATAGATAAAACAAGAAAAGGAAAAGAAGTTTTTAAAGTACGTAGAAAAAATTATTCAGCATATAATAAAGTTGATTTATTGCCTTTAGTTATTATAGATGGTCTTATGATTCAAGACCATAATGATTTAATAAATTATAACCCTAAAAAGATAAAAAGAATAAAATTATCTAGAAAGAAATATTTTTATGGATCACATATGTTTTTAGGAGTCATTGATTTAGAAACCGTAGATAAAGATTATTATAGAAAGAAAACAAGTAACAACATTCATACTATAGAATTATTTAAACCATTACCTGAAAAAAAATATTTTTATCAAAAATATAATGAAACTATAACGTCTAGTACAGATCGAATTCCCGACTTTAGACAGCAATTATTGTGGATTCCTGATTTTATACTTGATAAAGAAGAAATAAAGATTGATTTCTTTACCTCTGATAATATAGGAGACTATGAGATTAGTTTAGAGGGTTTTACTAATGAAGGAGTACCTGTGTCTACACAAACTGTAATTACTGTAGAGTAGTTTTTTTTAAGTTTTTATACTTCCCTATACAAAATACCAGTTTCATTTTTTAAAACTCATAGTTCTTATGTTTGTATATACACAAAACATAAGATATGCTTATAAAAGTTTTTGGGAGTGCTGTTTTTGGAGTTGAGGCTACATCTATTACAGTCGAAGTTAATATTGATAAAGGGATAGGGTATCACCTTGTAGGTTTGCCAGATAATGCCATACGAGAAAGTAGTTACCGTATTGCAGCAGCATTACAAAACAATGGCTATAAACTACCCGGAAAAAAGATTACAATTAATATGGCTCCTGCAGATTTAAGAAAAGAAGGCTCGGCATACGATCTTACCTTAGCTTTAGGGATTCTTGCTGCAAGCTCTCAGATTAAAGGAAAGGAGATTTCTGAATATTTAATAATGGGAGAACTATCCTTAGACGGGAGTTTACAGCCTATAAAAGGAGCATTGCCCATTGCAATTAAAGCAAGAGAAGAAGGATTCAAGGGATTTATACTTCCTAAGCAGAATGCTAAAGAAGCAGCAATAGTCGATAATTTAGAAGTTTACGGAGTAGATAACATCAAAGAAGTTATTGATTTTTTTGATGAAAAAGGAATATTAGAACCCACTATAGTTGATACCAGAGAGGAATTTTATACAGCGCTAGACAATCCAGAGTTTGATTTTGCAGATGTAAAAGGACAAGAAAGTATAAAACGATGTATGGAAATAGCTGCTGCTGGAGGGCATAATATAATTCTAGTAGGCCCACCAGGAAGTGGGAAAACAATGATAAGTAAAAGACTACCAAGTATTTTACCTCCAATGTCATTGCAAGAAGCTTTAGAAACTACAAAAATACATAGTGTAGTAGGGCGTATCAAAGATCATGTAGGACTTATGGCACAACGCCCTTTCCGTAGCCCTCATCACACGATATCAAATGTGGCATTAGTAGGTGGAGGGAGTTATCCACAACCAGGAGAAATATCTTTGTCACACAATGGAGTTTTGTTTTTAGATGAGTTACCCGAATTTAAGAGAGATGTGTTAGAAGTGATGCGACAACCCTTAGAAGATAGAGAAGTAACCATATCAAGAGCCAAGTTTACCGTAACCTACCCATCTAGTTTTATGTTGGTTGCTAGTATGAATCCTAGCCCTGGAGGATATTTTAATGACCCTAATGCACCAGTGACCTCTTCCCCTGCAGAGATGCAACGCTACCTCAGTAAAATATCAGGACCTCTATTGGATAGAATAGATATTCATATTGAAGTTACTCCTGTGCCCTTTGATAAATTGAGTGAAGAACAAAGAGGAGAATCGAGTGTAGAGATAAGAAAGAGAGTCATTGCAGCTAGAGAGATTCAAACACACAGATTTGAAACCTTATCTACGATTCATTATAATGCACAGATGGGAGTAAAGCAAATAAGAGAACATTGTGCATTAGATATAAACTCAAAAGAGTTGTTAAAAACTGCCATGGAACGCTTACATCTTTCTGCTAGAGCATATGATCGTATTCTTAAAGTATCAAGGACTATTGCTGATTTAGAAGGAGTTGAACTTATACAAGGTGACCATATTTCAGAAGCAATACAATATCGTAGTTTGGATCGTGACGGTTGGTTGGGCTAACTAGCATAGATTTTATAAACTATTCTCTGTTGTTATTAACAATGTGTATAAGATATTTTAAGAAATTAATATTTTAGAGAGGTAAATTCTAAATATTGATTATGTATCGAATACTTTTTTTTCTTTTGATAGCTATTTTTTTTGGCTGCAATGATAATTTGAAAACCAGAGAAGTAGCTTCAGAAAAAGCGAAAAAACAAAAAAATGATACCCCTATAGAGGAACCCTTAAGGCTTACAATAAAACATGCAAATACATTAGCAGAGCTTCCTTTAGCATGTTTACAAGTAGAATACCCTAATAAGTTAGGGCAAACTTTAGGAAGAAAAGAGAATATAGGAGAACCACATGAGTTACATCCTGCATTTTATGGTTGTTTTGACTGGCATTCTTCAGTTCACGGGCATTGGTCATTAATAAAACTTTTGAAAAACTTCCCTAATCTAGAAAAGAAAGAAGAAGCAACAGCGAAACTACTTCAAAATATCTCTAAAGAAAATATAGCAATAGAAATAGCATACTTTAATGAAAAGCATAATAAATCATATGAGAGAACATATGGTTGGGCTTGGTTGCTTAAACTAGCAGAAGAATTGCATACATGGGATAATCCTTTGGCTAGAGAGTTAGAACAAAACTTACAACCTCTAACAGCTATTATTGTTCAGAGGTATATTGATTTTTTACCAAAATTAAAATACCCTATACGAGTAGGAGAACATACGAATACAGCTTTTGGGCTATCCTTTGCATGGGATTATGCTAATGTTGTAGGAAATCAAGAATTGAAATCACTTATTGAAACTAGAGCAAGAGAATTTTATCTCCATGATAAAAAATGTCCGATAGAGTGGGAGCCTAGCGGTTATGATTTTTTATCTCCATGTTTTGAAGAAATAGATATCATGAGAAGAATATTAAGTAAAGAAGAGTTTGATGGTTGGATATCTGATTTTATGCCTCAGCTTAACGCTAAAAACTTCACAATTGCAGTAGGAGAAGTATCTGATCGTACAGATGGTAAATTAGTCCATCTAGATGGACTTAATTTTAGTAGAGCATGGGTGTTATATGGATTAGCAAAACAATATAAAGAATATACCCACCTTTTTTCTATTGCAAATATGCATGTAAACTATTCTCTACCTAATCTAGTAGGAGATAGTTATGAAGGAGGGCATTGGTTAGGATCATTTGCCATTTACACATTAGATATTAATAGAAAATAGATGAAGAAGTTTTTTAATATAGGACCAGGGACGTGGGTAACTGCTGCTTTTATAGGACCAGGTACCGTAACCGTCTGTACATTAGCAGGAGTACAGTTTGGGTATTCACTACTATGGGCACTAGTACTATCGATTATTTCTTGTATTGTTTTGCAAGAAATGGCAGCACGATTAGGAGTAGTTACCCAAAGAGGATTAAGTGAGGTATTAAAATCTCAATTCGATAATAAAATTATAAGAGGGATTCTTATAGCATTGATATTATCAGCTATTTTTATTGGTAATGCAGCCTACGAGGCAGGTAATATTAGTGGAGGAGTATTAGGGATATCTACAATTCTAGAATCCACAGAAGGAGTTAGTAGTATTCCAAAAGGATATCTAAGTATGGGGATAGGTATAATTGCTTTTATACTCTTGTACATAGGTAACTATAAGGTTTTAGAACGAAGTCTTATTGTACTCGTATTATTAATGAGTATTGCTTTTATAGTAACTGCTATAGTAACAAAACCAGATATCTCGATGCTTTTTAAGGGATTTGTACCCGATTTTTCAGTAGATAATGTACTTACAATTGTAGGGTTAATAGGAACTACCGTTGTTCCGTATAACCTCTTTTTGCATGCATCTATCGTTAGTGAAAAATGGAAATCTACAGAAGACTTGCCAGAAGCAAAAAAAGATACTATTGTCGCTATAATCCTAGGAGGAGTAGTATCTATGGCAATTATTGTTGCTGGAGCAGCAATACAAGAAACAGAAGTCAATAATGCTGCTGATTTAGCAAAAGGACTAGAGCCAGTTTTTGGCTCAGTTGCAAAATACGTATTATCTATAGGCTTATTTGCAGCAGGAATTACTTCGGCAATTACAGCACCTTTAGCAGCTGCTTACGTAGTAAAAGGATGTTTAGGTTGGAAAAAAGGACTGAAAAGTAAATCGTTTAGAGCAGTATGGATGTTTATTCTTTTGTTAGGAGTTATATTCTCTTCTTTAGATATAAAATCAATAGTGATTATTCGATTTGCACAGATTGCAAACGGACTTCTTTTACCTGTAATAGCAACTTTTCTTTTATGGGTAATGAATCAGCAAAATATATTAGGTAAATATACCAATACTTGGAGACAAAATCTCATAGGAGTTTTTATCCTGATTATAACTTGTTTTTTAGGGTTTAAAGGGATCTGGAAAGTAATTCAGAGTTTGTAAGAATATAAAAAAATAATGTAGGAATATGAGGGAAATTATTCTTAATGCAGATGTAGGAGAAGAAGCAGGGTTTGATAAAGAAATCATGCCTTATATTTCATGGTGTAATATTGCATGTGGGAGTCATGCAGGCAATGAAAAAATAATCCAAAAAACCATTCAGATGGCGATTGATCACGATGTGAAAATTGGAGCACATCCATCATATCCAGATCAAGAAAATTTTGGTAGAGCTAAGATGAATATGCCACATAAAGATTTAGTAAAAACAATAACAGAGCAAATTCAGCTAGTAAAATTTTATACAGAAAAAGCAGGAGCAAAACTACATCATGTAAAACCACATGGAGCACTTTATAATACAGCCGTCGTAGATGAGAAAGTAGCTTGTTCAATTATTGAATCTGTAAAAAATGTCGATAGAAGTTTGATTTTAATTACTTCGTGTAATTCAAAATTGTCTTACCTTAGTGATAAAGATTTAGAAGTAAAGCATGAAGTTTTTGCGGATCGTAATTATAATAAAGATTTAACATTAGTCTCTCGGTTAGAGAATGATGCGGTATTGACAAATCCAAGAACTGTATTTCAGCATGTCTTAAAAATGGTTTCTGAAGGAAAAGTAGTAACTAGGGAAGAGGAAGAGTTACCGATTTTTTTTGATACGATATGTGTTCATGGTGATAATCCAAAATCGGTTCATATTTTAAAATATTTGTATACTGAATTTTTAAGTTTAGGCTTAATGTAACGAGGGATTTATGAAATATGAATTGCAATATAAAAGATATTCTGAGAAAACAATTTTAATAGAATGGCCTTCAGGAATAGATAAAAATACCCTTCATGATTTACTTTTGTATAAAAAATCAATAGAGTCTTTTTATGATAAATTGATTGTTGAGGTAGTAGTTGGATATAACTCATTATTAGTTCTTTATACCTTAGCTATAGAGGATATTTATAGTAGTATTTTTGAATTGAAATCGATATATGATTCCAAAAATGAAAATGTAGTTTTAAAAAACAAACTTTGGAAAATTCCGGTTTGTTATTCACTGTCTCTTGCATCGGATTTAAAAGAGTTTTCAGAAAGTAAATCACTTACAATAGATGAAGTGGTAACTTTGCATACTACTCCATTTTATACAGTTTATTTTATTGGTTTTTTACCTGGGTTTTTATATCTAGGAGGTTTAGATTCCCAGTTACAGATGGCTAGAAAAACAACACCTTCTTTAAGTGTAAAAAAAGGATCAGTGGCAATCGGAGGAAATCAGACAGGAGTATACCCTATAGATAGTCCTGGTGGTTGGCATGTGATAGGAATGTCTCCAATAGATTTTTTTAAACCTAGTGTAGAAGAATGTTGCTTCATCTCTTCAGGAGATGTTGTTCAGTTTATATCGATAGAAGAACAAGAATATAACGCTATAAAATCTGATGTGATAAGTGGTAAGTATATTCCAAAATCTATATCAATATGATAGGAGAAGTTAAAATATTAAAACCTGGTTTTTGTACTACCATACAAGATAAAGGGCGGTTTGGTTTTTCTAAATTTGGGATACCTAAAAGCGGTGCAATGGATCAAATGTCCTATAATTTTGCTAATCTATTGTTAGATAATGATGAAGATGACGCTTGTATAGAATGGGTGTTACAACCACCAGTTTTGCAATTTTTAAGACCAACAATAATCTCTTTAACAGGAGCTAGTGTTGATGCCTTTTTGAATGATAAACCAGTCGAAATGTATCACCAAATCAGAGTATTCAAAAATGATGTTTTAAATTTTTCATTTTGTAAGAATAAAATGTATGGTTATGTAGGAGTAAAGAGCGGTTTTTTAACACCTATAGCTTTTGGGAGTAGATCATATTATAAGTCAATAACGAATGATTATATCCTAAGAGTTAATGAATATTTAGAGTATTATAGTACGGTGAAGTACAGAGAGCAGTTTTCAACTATTTCAGCACCTATGGATGATTCAAACTCTGGTGAGTTATCAGTTTATAAAGGTGCTGATTTTGATACACTATCAGCTTCTCAAAAATCAATGCTAATAAATTCATCTTTTACGGTTTCTAAAACGATTAGTAGAATGGCGATTCAATTAGAAGAAAAAATACCAAATTCAATAGCTTCTATACTGACATCTCCAGTATTACCAGGTACAGTACAGTTGACCCCTTCGGGTGCATTAATTGTATTAATGAGAGATTGTCAAACCACAGGAGGATATCCTCGTGTTTTACAATTAACAGAATCGGCGATTAATAGTATAGCACAAATGAGAATGGGTGAAAAAATTAATTTTAGAATTGTTAACTGATGAAGTGCTAAAAAAAGCAGATTCCTTTTGTATTTTAAAATAGTATATATTGGTAATTTAGTAGCGCGTTCTTTTGATTTTTATACAGAATTAAGTGAGTTTTTGCTAGTTATAAGGGATGGGGGATAAAATCCCCTTATAATAGCAGGGGGAAAGTCCCCTGGTTAATTATTTTTGTCATTATGGAGTTAGTTTTAATGAATTGATTTTAAGTATATTATGGTGTTTTTTTTGTTTTTGTTTTTATTATAAAGGTAGAGGATATTTGCTTTGCACATCGTTTTTTGAATATATTAGCGTTTATTAACATAAACAAAGCATAGTTATGGGAAAAAAGTTACCAAAGTGGAGGAAAAAACCTGAAAAATGTATTACTGTAGAGCGAGCAAAAGAGCTTCAGAAAGCATGGTGCGATACTAGAACACCAGAGATCGATAAATGTTTAGGGTTTGAAGATACCAGAGAATTTTATTGGAGTGTTAAGGAATTAAAGCAATATCTTAAATATGTAAAAAAAGAATCTAGGAAGCAAGGGATTAAAAATCCAGGAATTAGAGTTTATTTTGGAGCCTACCCTAAAGAAGAATGTAAAATGGATAGAGGGTATGCTACCGTATTTTTGGCACCTGCAGGAGCACCCGAAGGCGAGCAAGGGAAAGGAGGGGCTAACGAACCAAATAATTATAGTATAGCTCCTTATAATGGTGGTGGAGCAGGTAATCCTCCTTTCTTTTATTAAAAATGTTTTTAGCTATAATAAATATAGTAGAATTAATGGCTGCTATTGTAGGAGCTATATATATAACAAAATATCGAGTTGATAATTTAACTCGATATTTTGTTTATTTTCTTTGGATTACAGTATTTGTAGAGGTTGTGTTTGGGTGGTTTACGGTTTGTATTTATCATTTTGAAAGTTTTTCATTTTTTAAAGGAACATTTTTAGAGAAAAATAATTATCCAATTTATAATTTGTATTATATAGTGAGTTTTGCTTTTTATATTTTTTATTTTCGGAATTATTTTAAAAAAAAAGAGTTTATTGTAAGCTCGAATTTAATGATTCTATTGTATGTGGTTGGAAGTGTTGTAAGTTTGTTTTTAACTGATGCATTTTTTTTACGAGTATCATCTTTTATATATATAGTTGGCTCAATCTTAATATTTTTAGGCGTGATATTTTATTTCTTTGAAATATTTAAAAGTGATAAAATTTTAACTTTTTACAAGTCAATTACTTTCTATGTCTCTATAGGGGCAATAATATTTCATCTTAGTGTAACCCCAATTTTTATTTATGGTTCGTATTATAGTAATTCTAAAGATCCTGAATTTGTTCAGATTTATAAGATTATTTTGACTGTAGCAAATATTTTTATGTATACTTGTTATACTATAGGTTTTATAATATGCTCGCGAAAGAACAAATCTTATTAATTATTTATTTTACTGTTATCATTCTCTTTTTTTTGGTATTCGGTATTATATTTTTTATTGCTTTTCAGCGTAGAAAAAATAAATTAATTTTTGAAAAGCATAAAGCAGAACAGCGTTATGAAGATGAAATTTTTAAATCGCGGATAGAGATCCAAGAACAAGCGCTTAAAAATGTAAGTTGGGAGTTGCATGATAATATTGGTCAATTGTTATCTACAGCAGTAATGCAAATCAATATTATGGGAACTTCTATCGATCAGAAAACAGCAGAATCATTACAAGATGTTCGAAAATTAGTAGGAGATAGTCTCCAAGAGATACGTAGTTTATCTAAAACCCTAAATCATGAGGTGATTCAGAATGTAGGATTAGAGAAGTCTATTAGCGTGGAGCTCAAACGTTTTGAGAAACTTAATTTTTTAACTCCTTCTTTAGTGGTAATTGGTGAAGAAATATACATTAATCCTAAAGATGAAATTATTTTATATCGTATTATTCAAGAGTTTTTCTCTAATACAATTAAACATGCAGAAGCTTCTACTCTGGATGTAGAACTAAAATATACGTCAGATGCACTACATATAAAAATCCAAGATGATGGAGTAGGCTTTGATATGAAATCCGTTCAGTCAAATTCTGGGTTATTAAACATGAAAAGTAGAGCTGCTCTAGTAAAAGCAACACTAGATTATAAGTCCGCATTAGGAAAAGGAGTTGTACTTACCTTATCCTATCCTATAGTACATAAAGAACGAATTTAATACATTTGTATAGAAAATAATAAGTCTAAAAATTTGCTAATATTAGTAAGGTATTCTTGATCTTATTAGAAATTAGCTACATTCGCTTAATAATTGATACTAATTAGTATTACCAGTTTAACTTTAAAAACCTATATCATATAGAAAAGCAGTTATTTTTTTATTACTACTACTTTAAAATGAAGTTGTAAGATATAAAAGTGAAATGCTATTATAAAGCAAATGTTTGTAAGCTATGAAAAAGAAGACTATAGTTATTGTTGATGATCATTTGCTATTTGCACAATCATTAGAGAGTTTAATTTCAAAACTTGAAGAATATCAAGTATTAGCTATTTTAAAAAATGGTAAAGAACTTGTGCAGTATTATACACATAAAAGAAGAATACCGGATCTTGTATTATTAGATATAAAAATGCCGGTAATGGATGGTGTGCAAACAATGCGATGGCTTAAAGAAAACCGACCTATGCAAAAAGCATTGGCTTTAACAATGGAAGATGATGAAGATACTATTATCAGAATGATTAGACTGGGAGCAAAAGGATATTTACTAAAAGATATCCATCCTGATAACTTTGAGTTTGCGATGAAAATGGTTATAGATCAAGGTTTTTTCTATTCTGGTAAAATAGAAAGTGCATTAAAAAACTCAGATGATCATCTTGCATATAGAAACTTAGAAGAAAAATTAACAGAAAGAGAACGAGTGTTTTTAAAACATGCATGTACCGAACTTACGTATAGAGATATTGCTGTAGAGATGGGGGTAAGTCCTAAAACAGTAGAGAATTATAGAGTAGCGGTATTTAAAAAACTAGAAGTGAAAACTAGAATAGGCGTTGTTATTTATTGTATAAAGAATAAACTTCTTAATATATAATAATTTTTTATAAACATGTTTTCGATTTTTTATTATATTAGCGCTATAAATGAATAGAATACATACACATGTCATTAGTATTGAGGTAATTATTTTACCTCAATAAGGGATATAATTGATATAATAGATACAATATTAAAAATCCCTTTACGTAAGTAGAGGGATTTTTTTTATAATACATACAATCAAATTTTGATTTTATTTAAAGAAAAATCAGAATCTAATTTTAAAATTAGTGCAGTATAAAGTTATATAATGAGAATAAGTAGCAACATAATTATCAATGTCATTAGTAATATTATTGTGATTATTTCACCATAATGAAGGGATATTGATATACTATAATTAGATACAACTCCCTTCATATAATGAAGGGTTTTTTTTTGATCAATAAATAAATGTTCATAAAAAAAAAGAATAGTGATTGTAAATATTTTGAATGTAATTAGTTGGTTGTAAGTGTTTTAAAAGATTAATGTTGTTTTTGAATGTTGTAAGATTGTTAAATGATATGTAATTTTTTTCAACTAACAAGGTAGCTTTATACTGTTACTTGTTTGTAATGTTATAAATAGTTTAAAATAAAGGTTAAAATTTTATATAATTCGTAAAAAAAATATCTAGAATAAGATGAGCATCAATAAATATAGTAAACAAGTGACTCAGGATGATACGCAGCCTGCCGCACAGGCAATGCTTCATGCTATTGGTTTGAGTGATGAAGACTTTAAAAAGCCATTAGTAGGAATTGCTAGTACAGGTTATGAAGGGAATCCATGTAATATGCACCTTAATGATCTTGCAAAATTAGTAAAAAAAGGAACTATATCAGAAGATGTAGTAGGGCTTATATTTAATACGATTGGAGTAAGTGATGGAATTTCTATGGGAACACCAGGAATGCGTTTTTCATTACCATCAAGAGATGTAATTGCAGATTCTATGGAGACTGTAGTTCAGGCAATGTCTTATGATGGAATGGTAACTGTTGTAGGTTGTGATAAAAATATGCCTGGAGCTTTGATGGCAATGCTTAGGTTAAATCGTCCTTCGATTTTAGTATATGGAGGAACTATAGCTTCTGGATGTCATGAAGGAAAAAAATTAGATGTAGTTTCTGCCTTTGAAGCTTGGGGAGAAAAAGTAGCCGGTACAATTACACAAAAAGAATATAAAAGTGTTATAGAGAAAGCATGTCCAGGAGCAGGTGCTTGTGGAGGAATGTATACTGCAAATACAATGGCTTCTGCAATTGAAGCATTAGGGATGTCATTACCATATAACTCATCAAATCCAGCAATAAGTAAAGATAAAGAAGAAGAAAGTATTCAGGCAGGACGTGCTATGCGATTACTGTTGGAGAAAGATATAAAGCCCAAAGATATTGTAACTAAGAAATCATTAGAGAATGCTATTCGATTAGTAACAATATTAGGAGGATCAACTAATGCCGTATTACACTTTTTGGCAATAGCCAGAGCTGCAGATGTAGATTTTACCTTAGCAGATTTTCAAAGAATTAGTGATGACACTCCTTTTTTAGCAGATTTAAAACCAAGTGGTAAATATTTGATGGAAGATGTACATGAGGTAGGAGGAATTCCGGCAGTATTGAAATACCTATTAAAAAAAGGTTTATTACATGGAGATTGTTTAACTGTTACCGGAAAGACAATAGCAGAAAATCTATTAGACATTCCAGACCTTACCGAGGGGCAAGATGTGATAAGACCTATAGAAAACCCGATTAAGAATACAGGACATCTTAGAATTATGTTTGGTAATCTGGCAGAAGAAGGATGTGTTGCAAAAATTACGGGAAAAGAAGGGTTACGTTTTCAAGGAAAAGCTAAAGTTTTTAATGGAGAGTATGCCGCTAACGATGGGATTAGAGATGGTGAAGTGGAAAAAGGAGATGTTGTTGTAATACGATATGAAGGACCAAAAGGAGGACCAGGAATGCCAGAAATGTTAAAACCTACCGCAGCAATTATGGGAGCAGGGTTAGGAAAAGATGTAGCCTTGATTACAGACGGAAGATTTTCAGGAGGAACACACGGGTTTGTTGTTGGACATATAACTCCAGAAGCACAAGAAGGAGGTCTAATAGCATTAGTAGAAGATGGAGATATCATAACAATTGATGCCGAAACAAATACAATAACAGTAGCTATTGATCAAGCTGAAATTGAAAAAAGAAAAAACTTATGGGTTCAACCAGAATTAAAATTTACTAAAGGAGTATTGTATAAATATGCACATACAGTATCATCTGCATCCCAAGGGTGTGTAACAGATGAATTTTAAAATATCTAAAACTAATGTTTTAGATGAATTATATGACTCTAATTTGTATTAGAATCTAAAAAAATATTCTAGCACTTTGATGCTGGCAACCAATAAAATATCATTCTGATGTAGATCAGAATCTAAAAAAAGTCTAGACTCTAGTTTCTAAAAGTCTAGCCTCTAAAAATTAGGAGTGTATGGAAACACAAACGCAAACGATAAAAAAACAAACTAAAATGTCAACTGAGCGTATGACGGGAGCAGAATCAGTAATTCGATGCCTTTTAGCAGAAGGAGTAGATTTAATTTATGGATACCCCGGAGGGGCAATTATGCCAGTTTATGATGAGTTATATAAATATAGAGATCAACTACACCATGTATTAACAAGACACGAACAAGGAGCAACCCATGCAGCACAAGGGTATGCTAGAACTAGTGGTAAAGTGGGAGTCGCTATTGCTACTTCGGGACCAGGAGCTACTAATTTTGTAACAGGAATAGCAGATGCTCAGATTGATTCTACACCAATGGTTTGTATTACAGGTCAAGTAGGATCGAGCCTCTTAGGATCTGATGCGTTTCAAGAAACAGATATTATTGGGATTTCTACTCCAATTACTAAATGGAATCATCAAATAACTAAAGCCGAAGATATTCCTGCTGTATTAGCAAAAGCCTTTTATATTGCTCGTTCAGGAAGACCAGGTCCTGTATTGATTGATATTACAAAAGATGCACAATTTGAGGAATTAGATTTTGTATATGAAAAATGTAAAGGAGTACGGAGTTATAAACCAGTACCAGAAACAGACCCCAAAAGTATAGCAGCAGCAGCAAAACTTATAAATACTGCCAAAAAACCAATGGTAGTATTTGGACAAGGAGTTATTTTGGGAGAAGCCGAAGAAGAATTAAAAAGTTTTATAGAGAAAGCAGGAATCCCTTCTGCTTGGACAATTTTGGGGTTATCAGCATTACCAACAGCTCATCCATTAAATGTAGGTATGGTAGGTATGCATGGTAATTATGGACCTAATAAATTGACTAATGAATGTGACTTGTTATTAGCTATAGGAATGCGTTTTGATGATCGAGTTACAGGTAATTTGGAGTACTATGCTAAACAAGCTAAAGTTATACATTTCGAAATAGACCCAGCAGAGGTTGATAAAAATGTAAAAGCAGATGTTGCTGTTATGGGAAATGTTAAAAATACATTAGCACAATTACTCCCTTTAGTAACACAGAGTTCTCATGATTCTTGGTTGAAGGAATTTAGAGATTATGACACTATCGAGTATGATAAGGTTATAAAAAATGAATTATACCCTAAAAGTGAAGGATTATCTATGGGAGAAGTACTTAGAGGGATTAATGAAGAAACCAAAGGAGATGCAGTTATTGTATCAGATGTAGGACAGCATCAAATGATAGCTTGTCGTTATGCTGAGTTTATAAAAACCAAGAGTAATATCACTTCTGGAGGATTAGGAACAATGGGATTTGCTTTGCCAGCAGCTATTGGTGCAAAAATGGGAGCTCCAGAAAGAGAAGTAGTCGCTATAATAGGAGATGGAGGTTATCAGATGACAATACAAGAACTGGGAACAATTTTTCAAACAAAAGTACCTGTAAAGATTGTAGTGTTAAATAACGAATTTTTAGGAATGGTACGACAATGGCAGCAATTGTTTTTTGATAAACGATATGCGTCTACAGAAATGGTAAATCCTGATTTTGTAAAAATAGCAGAAGGATACCATATCAAGTCTAAAAAAGTAACTCGTAGAGAAGATTTGCAAGAAAGTATTAAGGAAATGATAGCTTGTAAAGATTCCTATTTCCTAGAAGTATGTGTAGAAAAAGAAAATAATATATTTCCAATGATTCCTACCGGAGCATCGGTTTCTGATGTACGATTAGAGTAATAAAACTTTGTTTACTTAACCCTAGAGATTATAGTATATACAACAATATAATATAGTAATAATGAAAAAAGAGAATTATACCATTTCGGTATATACCGAAAATAATATAGGATTGTTGAATAGAATTTCTGCAATATTTTTAAGACGGCATATTAATTTAGATAGTATGACCGCATCTGCCTCAGAAATAAAAGATGTATTTAGATTTACAATTGTAGTAAAGTTAACAGAAGATCAAGTAAAAAAAATTATAGGACAGATAGAAAAACAAATCGAAGTTATTAAAGCTTTTTATCATAAAGATGAGGAGACTATTTATCAAGAAACAGCTTTATTTAAGGTGGCATCAAAGTTATTATTTGAAGAACGCCAAATTCAGAATGTCATTAAAAACAGTAATGCAAATATTGTTACCGTTACTCCAGAGTTTTTTGTTATAGAAAAAACAGGAAGACGTAGAGAAGTAGAAGCATTATATCATAAATTAGAACCATTCGGTTTAATGCAATTTGTTCGCTCTGGAAGAATTGCAATAACAAAAGAAAAGATGCATATATCTAAAATCATAGAAAATTTTGGAATGGAAACAGCATAAAGAATTAGGAATAACATCTTTTTTTGATTGTTATTCTAATACTGGTCAAAGTATTCAAATAAGAAAACATAGTGAAATAGCCTAGCTCTTGAATTTATTTCAGAAATACACTATAAAAATAGAACAACTAAAAATAAAACTAAATCAAATTTCCTAAAGGAAATCACAACAAATTAATAAAGAAATGGCAAATTACTTTAATACGCTATCATTACGAGATCAATTAGCACAATTAGGAAAATGCAGATTTATGGATTCTGAAGAATTCTCATCAGGAGTCGATGCATTAAAAGGTAAAAAAATAGTGATCATTGGATGTGGAGCTCAAGGACTTAACCAAGGGTTAAACATGAGAGATTCGGGGTTAGATATCTCATATGCGCTTCGTGAAGCAGCTATCAAAGAAAAGAGGCAATCTTTTAAAAATGCATCAGAAAACGGATTTAATGTAGGAGCATATGAAGCATTAATTCCTAATGCTGATGTTGTGATTAATTTAACACCAGATAAACAGCATACACAAGTAGTAAATACAGTAATGCCTCTTATGAAAAAAGGAGCTACATTATCATATTCACATGGATTTAATATTGTAGAAGAAGGAATGCAAGTACGAGACGATATTACTGTAATTATGGTTGCACCAAAATGCCCAGGATCAGAAGTAAGAGAGGAATATAAAAGAGGATTCGGAGTACCTACATTAATAGCAGTACATCCAGAAAATGATCCTCAAGGACACGGTTTTGATCAAGCAAAAGCTTACGCAGTAGGAACAGGAGGAGATAGAGCAGGAGTGTTAGAATCATCATTTGTTGCTGAAGTAAAGTCAGATCTTATGGGGGAACAAACTATTCTCTGTGGACTATTACAAACAGGTTCTATTTTATGTTTTGATAAAATGATAGAAAAAGGAATCGATGCAGGGTATGCCTCTAAGTTAATTCAGTATGGTTGGGAGACTATTACCGAAGGATTAAAATATGGAGGAATCACAAATATGATGGATAGATTATCTAATACGTCTAAAATTAAAGCATTTGAACTTTCTGAAGAGCTAAAAGATATTATGCGTCCATTATTTCAGAAGCATATGGATGATATTATTTCAGGACATTTTTCTAAGACAATGATGGAAGATTGGGCAAATGATGATAAAAACTTATTATCCTGGAGAGCTGCTACAGGAGAAACTGCATTCGAAAAAACTCCTGCAGGCGATGTAGAAATATCAGAGCAAGAATTTTATGATAATGGAGTATTAATGGTAGCTTTTGTAAGAGCAGGAGTAGAATTAGCTTTTGAGTCAATGACAGACTCAGGAATTATAGAAGAATCAGCATATTATGAGTCTCTACATGAGACTCCACTGATCGCTAATACAATTGCACGTAAGAAATTATTCGAGATGAATCGTGTGATTTCTGATACAGCAGAGTATGGTTGTTATTTATTTGATCATGCTTGTAAACCTCTATTAGTTGATTTTATGAAGAACATAAATACAGATGTAATAGGAACGTTTTATGATGAAGGAAAAAACAAAGGTGTTGATAATGCCAAATTAATAGAAGTAAATGCAGCAATTAGAAATCACCCTATAGAAGTTATTGGAGCTAGACTAAGAGCCTCTATGACTGCAATGAAACCTATAGTATAAATTATTTATTTGTTTACCCGGGTCTGTTAAAGTTGTTTAGATGTGTATTGTATAGTCTTTAATGGATCTAGGTGAACTAAATATGGTATTGAATTTTAATTATGAGTAGTATAACCGATATATATTTTCCTAAGCTAGAGGATATCCAAAAAGCCGCTTCTACTATAAAAGAAGTAGCTATGGTTACACCTCTTATGAATAGTATTCGGTATTCTCGTAGATACGAAGCTAATGTTTTGTTGAAAAGAGAAGACCTTCAGCGTGTTCGTTCTTATAAAATTAGAGGAGCTTTTAATAAAATAAGTTCACTTACTACGGCACAACTAAAAAAAGGAGTAGTGTGTGCTAGTGCAGGAAACCATGCACAAGGAGTAGCGTTTGCTTGTAATCATATGAAAATAAACGGTACTATCTATATGCCTTCTGTAACACCAAAACAAAAGGTAGAGCAAACAAAAATGTTTGGAGGTGATTATGTAAAAATAGCTCTTGAGGGAGATACATTTGATGACTCTTTTAATGCAGCGATGGAAATTTGTAAATCCGAAGGAAAAACATTTGTACATCCTTTTGAAGATCCAAAAACGATAGAAGGACAAGGAACAATAGGGCTCGAAATTTTTAAACAAGCAGATGTGCCAATAGATTATATTTTTGTAGGTATTGGAGGAGGAGGGCTAGCTTCTGGGTTATGTGGAGCAATGAAGGCTTTGTCCCCAAATACAAAAATTATAGGTGTAGAACCAGAAGGCGCACCTTCCATGTTATCTTCTATCCGAAATAATGAGAATACCAAAATTTTTGATATCGATAAGTTTATTGATGGTGCTGCAGTTCAAAAAGTAGGAGGTCTCAATTTTGATATTTGTAAAGAATACCTATCAGATATGTATACGATCCCAGAAGGATTGGTATGCCAAACAATCTTAGATTTATATAACAGAGATGCTATTGTAGTAGAACCAGCAGGAGCACTTACTTTGGCGGCGCTCGAATTTTATAAAGATAAAATCAAAGGTAAAAACGTAGTTTGTATTGTAAGTGGTAGTAATAATGATATTACACGTACAGCAGAGATAAAAGAAAGAGCATTGTTATATGCAGGATTAAAACATTATTTTATAGTTCGTTTTCCACAAAGAGCAGGAGCATTAAAACAATTTGTGGGAGAAGTATTAGGCCCTAATGATGATATCACTCATTTTGAATATTCTAAAAAATCAAGTAGAGAAAACGGTCCAGCAGTAGTAGGGATTGAATTAAAAGATAAGAAAGATTTAGAGCCTTTGATTTCTAGAATGAAAGCACTAAATTTCTTTGGAGATTATCTAAATGACAAACCAGATTTGTTTCAGTTTTTAGTTTGATTATCCTATATAATATTTCTAATTAGTAGAACCATCTTAAGCTATGGATTGATTAGTTATAGTGTTAATCTTATCATACATAAATATGGTATGAGCATTAAAAATCAAGACAGCATCATACATTAAGAAGCTTTCTAAAACTAGTTTTAGAAAGCTTCTATAATTAATTCTTTAATAGCGTTGTATCATTTCCTTTTATGACTAGCAAAATACATACTCATTATTATAAAAAAATGATATACTATTTAGAAATAATAATTTTTTTGATAGAGGATGATAAATCTTCATTTGTGGTTTTTAAGAAATAACTACCTTTAGGTAACTTTAGAACAGAAACTTTTAATAAATTATCATTTACTTTTTTAATAGTATAGTTTTTTCTATGAATAATTTTTCCAGAAATATCTATGATATCAACAACCTTTATTTTAGAATATTCTACGTTAGATTTAATAAATAGATTATTTTGGACGGGGTTAGGATATATAGAAATATTCTGAGAAGAATTTAATTCTTCTCTTAATAAGGTTTTATTATTTTTGTTACTATCGATACCATCAATTAAAAGAAGATCACTATTGGGAGCTAAATATTTCTTATATAGAGAAAGTGTACGAGAAAATTTAAGATAACGATCATATGATTTAGGGGTATGACAATATGAAGTTCCAGACTTCAAGCTTCCTGTAACTTGTCCATTTGGATTAAATAAAGGAGAGCCAGAAGAACCTCCTTCGGTAATTCCTAGTTGCCATTGCACAGACCAAAAAAAGTTATATTGTCTTGTATTAAAATTAAACCCATGAGTACCTCTGTAGCCATTTTTTATATGAGATGTAAAACTAAATTTTTTAATATCACCCTGTGGATGATGAAATCCATAGCTGTATGGAGGGATTACTCGATCAGTATTCCAACCACTATAATACACAAAATAATTTTCAGGGATGTTTGTAGAAAGTTTTAAGAGCGTAACATCAGAAGCTGCTTTTTCTTCTTTAGTTATGGTGTTATTAGGTCCTTCATGTAAAATTTTTGACTCATCCGGTTTTAATATCTGAGCACCAGATATTGATAATTGCATAGATGGGTTTTGTTTAGGGTTTTCACAAGTATTAGATTGATAGTTAAATATAAATCTAGACGTTTCAGCAGAGAATTTTTTAAAACAATGATTAGCACTAATTAGATAAGGAGTTTTATCCATGTTAGTGTTGTTTATGAGTACTGCTGAGCAAAATCCAGTTCCTTGATTATCAATAATTAATGCAACAGACCTTAATTGATTTCTATGAGGTTGGGCTTTTTTACAAGACGCATTAACGTTACAATGGTCAGAATCTCCAAAATTTTTAGTATTAATTTCTGATTTGTATATAGCATCAGCTATTTTAAAGATATCCTCATAATCATGTGCTACAGTAGAAATCTGTAATGCAGGTCGCTCTGTAACACTAGAATGTTGATAATATTCTATAATGACATTATCCCCTTTTATAGGAGTGATTCCCAGTTTGCGATAGGGTTTGTTGTTTTTAGAAGTAAAAGCTCCTTTGATATCAGAATGTTCCTTATTATAAAAAAATAATTTTGACCCCTTTGGTAAATAAAAATCAGAAAATGTGAAATTTAAGGATTTAGCTCCCTTAGATTGAATTTCTAATAACCAATATTTATCTCCATTTGGTTTAGTAAACCATCGCCCTGTATTGTCTGGATTTATATTTACTTTATGAGCATAAGCAAAACGATGAGGAACGTCTTTTTCTCTGTTTTTTGTTAATCTTTGTTCTTGTTGAATTTTGATGAAATCAATTAAAGGCATGATTACTTTTGGAATCGTTATTGATTTCGATTTACTTTCATTGAGAAAGTGAGGAGTTCCAGATTCACTAATTTGTGCTTTAATACCCAATCCCCAAATTAAAGAAAGAGAGAGTAAATACATTTTTTTTTTCATAACAATAATATTTAAGTAGTTAATAATGATAATAAATATAGAATCAATTTTTGTTGTTTAATTTGATTTATATCTAATTAACTGAACTTTAGGTTTAATTGTTTTTTCTTTAAGATATAGTACTTCCAAAGCCTTTTTTATATCTTTTGCCTAAGAAAAAATAATTGAATGTAAGATGTTTGATAAAAATAAATGACAGGTTGTTTCAATTTTTCAAAAGATTATGTGAAAGAAGAAGTATGTTAGATATTTTAATTCTATTATGTTTTTAAAAATAATACTTCATTCATAATTAAAAATCTTGATTTTGATCTTCAAGCATCTCTAAAAAAACTGTTGTATAAGATTTATTTTCTCCATTTATGAAGTAAAAAAATATCATATTGACTAATAAAACTAACTAATTTTAAAAAGGCTTTAAAAATTAGTTAGTTTTACTTAAGATATACCTTACCTATTAAATTTTTACGTAATATTGCACTATCTAGTTAACGAAAGGGGCTATAGCCGACGATTTAGAGTTACTATTATGAAAACGGTAAATTACATATCTACAGAAGTTAAGGTTCAGTTTTTGAACACATTTGGTGATACCACTATTCCTACACGCCGCTTTCGTCGCCCCTTGGGGGTTTAATTTTCTTCTGAAATAGGTGCGCCCTATTTCCTATTTAAGTGCCAAATTTATTTAAGTAAAATTTATTTTAAGCAAAGATATAGAGCAGATTTCTTATTGTTTAAAAAATGCATCTCACCAACAAGAGAGCTAAAACTACTTATTCAATTTAGATGTTTATAAAAATCAGAAATAATTTAATATCAAAACTTCTTTAATAAATGTAAATCGTTTATAAAATGGGACACAATAGTATATTTTATAGTTATAAAGATCATTGTTGTTTTAAAATCTGTTTGACCACTAAAAAAAGAAAAACTGACAGATGAGAAAAATAGAGATCATAATTGCTGATGAAACTCATTTTCATTATGCAAAAGAAATATGTGATGTGATATCTGATTCAGCCAAAATAAGAGGAACTGGTATTGCTAAGCGTACCCCAGAATATATACAGACCAAGATGCAAAATAAAAATGCTATTATAGCTTTATCAGGAAAACAATTTGCTGGATTCTGTTATATCGAAGTTTGGGGACATGAAAAACATGTAGCACATTCGGGGTTAATAGTACATCCAGATTTCAGAAACTTAGGATTAGCAAAAAAAATTAAGGAATTTACATTTAATCATTCCTTAAAAAAATATCCTACGGCTAAGATATTTGGGATAACAACAGGATTAGCCGTTATGAAAATCAATTCTGAGTTAGGATATAAACCTGTTACATTTTCAGAATTAACAGATGATCCTAATTTTTGGGCAGGGTGTAAAACATGTACAAACTATTCTATTTTAACTTCTAAAGATCATAAAATGTGCCTATGTACAGGGATGTTATATGATCCATCACAAAAGAAGAAGAAAAAACAGAAATGGTTTGATAAAAAAGTATTAAAAAGATTAAAAAAAATCAAGCAAACTATGCTTACAAACAATATAGAATTAGTGTTATGGAAAAAGTAGTATTAGCATATAGTGGAGGATTAGATACCTCATATTGTGTAAAATATCTTATTTACGAGCAAAACTTAGAGGTACATTCCATTTTGGTAAATACAGGCGGGTTTTCAGAAAAAGAGTTAGATGAAGTAGAAAAGAGAGCATACAAATTAGGAAGTTCTTCTCATATTAATAAAACCATATTGGATGACTTTTATAATAAAGCGATTAAATATTTGATTTTTGGAAATGTTCTAAAAAATAATACCTACCCATTATCAGTAAGTGCAGAGCGAATTTTTCAAGCAATCGAGGTGATTAACTATGCTAAGAAAATAGGAGCAAAATATATAGCACATGGTAGTACAGGAGCCGGTAATGATCAGATTAGATTTGATGTGATTTTTCAAACTTTAGCCCCAGAGATAGAGATTATAACTCCAATTAGAGATTTAAAACTTTCTAGAGAAGAAGAAATGGCATATCTTCAAAAACATGGGGTAGAGTATAGCTGGGAAAAGGCACAATATTCTATTAATAAAGGTATATGGGGAACAAGCGTTGGAGGAAAAGAAACACTAACTTCTCATAGTACTTTACCAGAAACAGCATATCCTAGTCAGCTTCAGAAAGAAGAAGAGGAAACAATCACTCTTAATTTTAAAAAAGGAGAGCTTATAGGGATAAATGGTCATAAAGATTCACCAGTTAAGAATATTCAAAAACTAGAAAAAATAGCAAGTGCCTTTGCCATAGGAAGAGATATTCATGTAGGAGATACTATTATAGGAATTAAAGGAAGAGTAGGTTTTGAGGCAGCAGCACCAATGATTATTATAAAAGCACATCACCTACTAGAAAAACATGTACTTACCAAATGGCAACAATATTGGAAAGAGCAATTAGCTAATTGGTATGGAATGTTATTACACGAAGGGAATTATCTCGATCCTGTAATGAGAAATATAGAAGTATTTATGGAAGATGCTCAGAAATCGGTAACAGGAGATGTAACCGTATTATTAAAACCATATCATTTTACATTACAAGGAATTGAGTCTGATTATGATATGATGAAATCAGATTTTGGACAGTACGGAGAGATGAATAATTCTTGGACATCAGACGATGCAAAAGGTTTTATTAAAATCTATGGTAATGCTAATAAAATATATCATAATGTAAACCCAAGTGAATCATGATACAAGTAGGAATTATAGGAGGGTCAGGTTATACAGCAGGAGAATTATTAAGGTTATTGGTACATCATCCACAAGTACAATTAAATTTTGTATACAGTACTACTAATGCAGGAGTATCAATTTACAAACAACACCCTGATTTGATAGGGGAAATAGATCTTAAATTTACAGATACTGTAAACTCTAATGTAGATGTATTATTTCTATGTTTAGGACACGGGAGATCAAAATCATTTTTAGAAACAAATACTTTTTCAGAAAGCACTAAAATAATTGATTTAGGAAATGATTTTAGATTACATAAAGATAAAAAATTCTTAAGGAGAGATTTTGTATATGGCTTACCAGAATTACAAAAAGAAAAAATCGTATCAGCTACAAATATTGCAAACCCAGGATGTTTTGCAACAGCAATTCAATTAGCAATATTACCATTAGCTTCAGCAGGTAGATTAAAAGATACAATACATATCAATGCAACTACAGGAAGTACAGGAGCAGGAGTAATGCCAGGAGGAACGACTCATTTTAGTTGGAGAGATAATAATTTTTCTAGTTATAAAGTATTTACACATCAACATTTAGGGGAGATTGAGCAAAGTATAGAACAGTTGCAAGTAGGTTTTGATGCCCCATTATTTTTCATTCCTAATAGAGGTAATTTTAGTAAAGGGATCTATGCCACATTATATACGAAATATGAAGGGGATGAAAATGAAGCAAAAGAGTTATACACATCATTTTATTCAGATGCACAATTCACTATGATTTCAGATGAAGAAATCCATTTAAAACAGGTCGTAAATACGAATAAATGCATCCTACACATCAGTAAAAAAAATGGGATGTTGATCATTACATCAGTGATTGATAATTTAATTAAAGGAGCATCAGGACAAGCTATTCATAATATGAATCTAATGTTTGGATTAGAAGAAAAAATGGGGTTAGAATTAAAAGCAAGCGCCTTTTAATGTAGCTGTTATATTGACAAAATAAACAATATCATGAATAAATTAACAATTATAGGAGGAGGCAACTTAGGTAAATCAATCCTGTCAGGATTAGCCAATAGTACCATGTTTGAAGTAAAAAATATTACTGTAGTAGATAAATCAAAATATAACTTAACAGCAATAGAAGAAGAACTTGGTGTATCGACTTCACAAGATATTACAACATCTATAAGAGGTGTAAAATGGGTGATTCTCTGTGTACAACCAAGACAATTAGATATTGTTTTGAAGGAAATTAAAGACATCGTAACAGCAGACCAAATATTAATCTCTACTGTAACGGGGATATCAATTGCTGAAATTAATGAAACAATCCCTATTAATAAAGTAGTAAGAGTAATGCCTAATACAGGAGCATCTAAGAAATTATCAATGACTTGTATTGCTGCAAACGAAGAAGTAAAAGAAGAATTAGAAATCGTTCAGAAAATGTTTGATACTATAGGTGAAACCTTAGTGATTGAAGAACGTTTAATGCAGGCAGCAACAGTTTTGGGTGCAAGCGGAATTGCTTTTTTTCTCAGATTTTTAAGAGCAATGATACAAGGAGGTATTCAAATGGGGTTTCACCCTCATGAGGCGCAAATTATAGCAGTACAAACAGCTATTGGTGCAGCAACATTAGTAGCAGAAAATGGAACACATCCAGAGCGCGAAATTGATAAAGTAACAACACCCCAAGGATGTACTATAGAAGGTTTAAATGAGATGGAACATCAAGGATTAAGCTCATCTGTAATAAAAGGAGTAATGGCTTCTTATGAAAAAATAAACACCATAAAATAAATAGTAAGATCAACCAAAAACGAATATTATGAAACTATTTGATGTATATCCATTGTACGATGTAGAACCGGTAAATGCTTATGACTGTATAGTGGTGGATAAAAAAGGAAAAGAATATCTCGATATGTATGGAGGACATGCAGTGATTTCGATTGGTCACTCACATCCTCATTATGTAAAACAACTTAAAGAGCAATTAGAGAAAATAGGTTTCTATTCTAATGCAGTACAAAATAGTTTACAAAAAAAGCTAGCAAAAAAGCTAGGAGAATTATCGGGGTATGAAGAATATCAATTATTTATGTGTAATTCTGGAGCAGAAGCTAATGAAAATGCATTAAAACTAGCCTCTTTTCATACGGGTAAATCTAGAGTAGTTGCATTTTATAACGGTTTTCATGGTAGAACTTCCGCTGCCGTTGCCGCAACAGATAATGCAAAGATCAATGCACCTATAAATAAACAGCAAAACGTTACTTTTTTACCATTAAATAAAATAGAACTTGTAAAAGCAGAATTAGAAAAAGGGGATGTATGTGCTGTGATTATAGAACCAATACAAGGAGTAGGAGGATTGGATGAAGGAACTACAGAATTCTTTACAGCATTAGAAATCTTATGTAATGAATTTAAAGCAGTTTTAATATTAGATGAAGTACAATCGGGGTATGGACGAAGTGGTAAATTCTTTGCACATCAATATCATGGGATTACTCCTGATATTATTTCTATAGCAAAAGGTATGGGAAATGGTTTTCCTGTAGGAGGTATACTTATAGCACCACATATACAATCTAATTATGGTATGTTAGGGACTACTTTTGGAGGGAATCATCTTGCCTGTGTTGCCGCATTATCTGTGTTAGAAGTTATAGAAACCGAAAATCTCATAGAAAATGTAGCACTAGTAGGAGATTATTTTTTATCTCAGATAAAGCATCTTTCCGGAGTGCAAAAAGTAAAAGGAAAGGGGTTGATGTTAGGTTTAGAGTTTGATTTTGAAGTTAGTGAATTAAGAAAAAAAATGATCCACGACCAGCATATTTTTACAGGAGGAGCAATGAACAAAAAATTATTGAGAATCCTACCGCCTCTAACGATAGGCAAAAAAGCGATAGACCATTTTATAAAAGCATTACAAAATGTAGGAACTGAAGTTCCCATTATTTAAGATAAAAAAAATGAACAATTACTTTTCTATACAGGATATAGATTCATTATCTGATTGGGTAGATGAAGCTATTAAAATAAAGAAAAAACCATTAGCAAACACAACATTGGGTTTGGGTAAAACTATCGGATTACTTTTTTTTAATCCTAGCCTTCGTACGCGATTAAGTACACATAAAGCAGCTTTAAATCTAGGGATGGATGTAGTTGTTATGAATTTTACAGCAGAAGGGTGGTCACTAGAATATGGCGATGGCACTATAATGGATCAAGGAAACTCAGAACATATAAAAGAAGCGGCGCAAGTAATTTCTCAGTACTGTGATATATTGGCGATACGAGCTTTTGCAAAATTAAAAAATAGAACAGAAGACTATAATGAAAAGGTGTTGAGTGGTTTTATAAAATATGCTTCTATTCCTGTTATTAATATGGAAAGTGCTACAAGACACCCATTACAAGCATTAACAGATGCTATAACAATTACCGAGTATAAAAAAATAAATAAACCAAAGGTTGTATTATCATGGGCGCCGCATCCAAAAGCTTTGCCCCAGGCAGTTGCTAATTCTTTTGTAGAGATGATGCAACGTATGGACGCAGATTTTGTAATTACCCACCCCCAAGGGTTAGAGTTAGCCAGTCAGATTACTAAACAGGTGCCTATTGATTACAACCAAGAAAATGCATTAAAAGATGCCGATTTTGTATATGTAAAAAATTGGAGTTCTTATATTGATTATGGTAAAGTAGATCATAATAATACTGCATGGAAAATTACAGAAGAAAAAATGAAGCTCACTAATAATGCCCAATTAATGCATTGTTTACCAGTAAGGAGAAACGTAGTAGTCGATGATAGTGTACTAGATAGTGAAACTACTATTGTAATCGAGCAAGCAAATAATAGAACGTATGCAGCTCAATTAGTCTTAAAGAAAATACTTGAAAAATTTTAGAAATATGAATAATAAATTGTTAGTAGCTAAAATAGGAGGTAACATTATAGAAGATGAAAACGCTTTAGCTTCTTTTTTAGGTGATTTTTCTAAAATAGAGATCCCAAAAATTTTAGTTCATGGAGGAGGAAAATCAGCAACTAAATTGGCTGCTAAATTAGGAGTAAAAACAGAGATGATTGATGGAAGAAGAGTCACTTCTTTAGAGAGTTTAGATAGTGTAGTAATGACCTATGCAGGATTGTTAAATAAGACGATTGTTGCGAGATTACAAAACCATAGATGTAATGCTTTAGGATTAACAGGAGCAGATGCTAATGTAATTATAGCAGAGAAACGACCAGTACAATTTGTTGATTATGGGTATGTAGGCGATGTAAGCAAAGTAGATCATAAAATTATTAAAGCATTTTTAGATCAGGAGATTACACCTGTTTTTTGTGCAGTTACGCATGATGGTCAAGGGCAATTATTGAATACTAATGCAGATACTATTGCATCCAAAATTGCTGCAGAGATGAGTACTGATTATGAAGTGTCGCTTTATTATTGTTTTGAATTAAAAGGAGTGTTAGAGAATATCAATGATAAAGACTCGGTAATCGAACATATCAATTTAGAAAAATATACTGAATTAATGAATGCGGGGATAATTGCAGATGGGATGCTTCCTAAACTTCAAAATTGTTTTGAAGCATTACAGAAACAAGTAAGTACAGTACATATTGCCAATGCAAGTTTTATAAAAGATAATACCACTAAACACACCACTTTAAGCCTATGATTAGTTTGGCGCATAAGCGCTTAAACAATAAAGAGGTGATAAAGTGAGCGTATTAATGATTCGATAATTAGTTTTAAAAATATAAAAATGGAAAAGTTAGAGAATGCTAAAAATAATTTGCAAATAAATAACAGTGATGGAGAAGTACTTGGGGGCTTACATGCTCAATTACTCCATGATTCGAAAATTAAAGAGCTAACAGATCTAGCAATAGAACTTTTACATAAATTAATAGAGACTCCATCTTTTTCATCAGAAGAAGATAGAACAGCTCAACTGATTGAAAACTGGTTTATAAAAAATGATATTCCTTTTAAGAGAGAGAACAATAATATATGGGCATACAATAAATATTATGATAACTCTTTACCTACTATTCTATTAAACTCTCACCATGATACGGTAAAACCAAATGGAAATTATACTAACGATCCATTTAAAGCTTTTGAAGAGGGAGGAAAATTATTTGGTCTGGGAAGTAATGATGCGGGAGGATGCTTAGTTTCATTGATTGCTACATTTACGTATTTTTATCAAAAAAGAGATCTAAAGTACAATTTTGTGATTGTAGCGTCAGCAGAAGAAGAGAGTAGTGGTCCATTAGGATTAAAAAGTGTATTAAAATATATTGAGAATGTAGATTTTGCCATTGTAGGAGAACCAACATTAATGCAATTGGCAGTTGCAGAAAAAGGATTATTAGTGCTAGATGTATCAGTAAAAGGAACAGCTAGTCACGCAGCACACCCTAATAATGATAATGCCATATATAATGCGATACCAATAATAGAGTGGTTTAGATCATATCAATTCCCGAAGGTATCCGATACTTTAGGGAAAGTAAAAATGACAGTTACACAAGTTAATGCCGGTAATCAACATAATGTAGTACCAGCAAGTTGTGATTTAGTTATTGATATTAGAGTAAATGATCACTATAACAATGCGCAGGTTTTAGAGAGTGTATTACAAGCGATGCCAGATGGAGTGGAAGTAACTCCCAGATCATTAGATTTAGGATCTTCTTCAATAGCAATAGATCACCCTGTTGTAAAATCAGGGGTACGATTAGGAAGAACTACTTATGGGTCTCCAACATTATCAGATCAATCTGTATTAAATTGTCCTTCATTAAAATTGGGACCGGGAGATTCTACTCGATCACATTCAGCAAATGAATATATCTATACCGAAGAAATCAGAGAAGGAGTAGCTCTGTATATTGCTATTCTAGAAGGAATACTATAATATATTAAAATGATATAAATTACGATACAATGAAACTTTGGGATAAAGGACTGCCAACAGATAAAAAAATAGATGCATTTACTGTAGGTAATGATAGACAGTTAGATTTGATAATTGCAAAGTATGATGTACAGGCAACATTGGCACATGCTAAAATGTTATACAAAATAGGTTTACTCTCTGATGAGGATATTTCAGGAATCGAACGAGAATTAACTAATCTGGCAGAAGATATTGAAAAAGGAACTTTTATAATAGAAGATGAGTTTGAAGATGTACACTCCAAAATTGAATTTGAACTAACACAGCGCATAGGAGATGCAGGTAAACGAATCCATACCGCTAGATCGCGTAATGATCAAGTATTAGTGGCAATGCATCTATATCTAAAAGATGAATTATTACAACTTAAATCACAGATTAAAGAATTATCTAATCATCTATTAATTGCAGCAGAAAAATATAAGAATGTGCTATTACCAGGATATACACATTTACAGATTGCAATGCCGTCCTCTTTTGGGTTATGGTTTTCTGCCTATGCAGAAAGTTTTATAGATGATTTATATTTTGTAAACGCAGCCTTAAAAGTAGTAGACCAAAACCCGCTAGGAAGTGCAGCAGGATATGGGAGTTCGTTTCCGATAGATAGAGACTTTACAACTAAAGAATTAGGTTTTGAAACATTAAAATATAATGTTGTAGCTGCCCAAATGAGTAGAGGGAAATCCGAAAAATCAGTAGCCTTTGCCATGAGCAGTATAGCAGGAACATTATCTAAATTTGCGATGGATGTGTGCTTGTATATGAGTCAGAACTTTAGTTTTATACATATTCCAACAGAATTTACAACAGGATCGAGTATTATGCCACATAAGAAAAATCCAGACGTCTTTGAGTTAATAAGAGGGAAGTGTAATAAGATTCAGGCATTACCCTATGAATTAAGTTTGTTAACTAATAATTTACCAAGCGGATATCATAGAGATATGCAATTGCTAAAAGAAGGGATTATACCAGCAATTCAGAATTTAAAAGCATCTATAGAGATGACAACGTATGCTTTGGATACAATTAGGGTGAATACTACTATCCTAGATGATACTAAGTACGATTATCTGTTTAGTGTAGATACATTAAATAAATTAGTGATGCAAGGCATGTCTTTTAGAGATGCTTATATAAAAATAGGTCAGGATATAGAAAAGGGAAACTATAAACCAGATAAAAATACAACACATAGTCATATTGGAAGTATTAATAATTTATGTCTAGAAAATATTAAAGAAAAATTAAATAAAGCTTAATGAAAGGTTGTTTTTTTAATAAAGCATAAAGAAATAAAATATTTTTAAGTGTTGATTATTAGATTTTTATGAAAAAATAGGGAATAATCATAAAAATTATTTATCTTAATATAATAGGAAAAAAGAAATACTTAACATGGTTGACAACTCTAAGTCTTATACTTTGATTTATGATTTTTTGTCAAATATCCCCAAAACATGTTTTATAGAATACTATGTAAGAGAAGCTGAAGCAGGTTTAATTGAGTGTAAGTTGAGTTAGTTTAATTTTACGTTTCGGCCTAGACCCCTAGAGGAGTTGTTAACCACTAGGGGTTGTTTTTTTACCTTTATCTAGCATACATTACACCTTTTAGTTATCGGAGATGAATTCCCTTATGGGTAGTTCTATATGCGAGTTTTAGTATGATACTTAATTATTTTAGTAGGGGTATTTGATGATGTATTGATTTTTAGCTATTTATTTTGATATTTAGTTTTGTTTTTACAAGCCCACTACCCCCTGCCATTACACTCTTTATTTTTTCATTTTTAATTACTAAATCTACGATGATTACACTAGGTGATGGTATGTTCATATACTTACCTTGTTGTATATTATATCGTTCTTTCTTGAGTTTTAAAATATCAAATAAATAACAAGCAAGAGGTCCTGCTGCCATTCCTGTTCCGGCTTCTTCTAAAATACCGTAATAAGGTCCAAACATTCTTGCGGTAGCATCTCTCTTAGGATTCTCTGTTTTAGTAGAAAATACATAATATCCAATTAAATCAAACTCTTGACTAATTTCACTTATTAGATTTAAATCAGGAATCAGGTTTTTTAAAATAACTTCATTTTTTACAGGAATTAGCATGAATGAGTTTCCTGTGTTTACTAGTTTAATAGGAGCATTATGTATGAGGTCATTTTTTTGTAATCCTAAAGATTTTAAAATTAGATGTTCCTTTGAACTCACGTCTATATATTTTGGAGCTAATTGTTCCATAAATGCTACCTCTCCCATCATGCATATTTTTCTTTTTCCATCTATAGTTTCTTTAGAAGTACAATCGTTTTTTAGAATTCCTATTTGTTTTAGGTAAGAAAATGTAGCTACTGTGGCATGTCCACAATGTGCTATTTGTTTGTTTGGGGTAAAGAAATCTAGCTTAAAGTCTTCGGTTTTAGATTCTGAAACAAAGGCAGTTTCTGATAACCCTACTTTTTTTGCTATTTCAAGTTTATTTTTATAGGATAACTTATCTGCGTTTAAGACCATACCCGCAGGATTACCACCTTTGTCATTTTCTACAAAGGCATTAATAATGTGTACTTGTATTGTTTTTGACTTGTCCATTGTTTTTTTTATTAGTTATATCTAATGGACGAGATGATCTATAAAAAGACGTAGTAAATGTTAAGTATTTTCGAAACCTAGTAATTTCCCTGAGTCATCTGATTCAGTATTAGGACAATCTAAAATATTTTCTCTTAGAATTTCTCTAGCTTTTTGAACTCTTGATTTAGTCCCTGAGTAAGATATTTTTAAATGCTCTGCTAATTCTTTTTGGGAATAATTATGAAAAGAAGTTAGAACAATTGCTTCTTTATGCTGAGAAGATAGGTTTTCTATTTTTTGATTGATACAATTACTAAGTTTTGAATAATCGAAATTTTCAATTTCGGTTTCAGGAATGTCTATATCATCTATGGAGGTATTTTTATGGTTTGCTTTTCTGAAGTAATCTAGAATTGTATTTCTAGCGATTTGATATACCCAAGATGTGAGTTTCGAAGTGTGTTTTAGTTGATGTATTTTGGTCTGAATTTTTAAAAAAACTTCTTGATGAATGTCTTTTGCTATTTGTTCATCTTTTATTTTTCCTAAAATAAACTTGTAAAGTTCTTCATTTAAGTCAATCCAAATAGTATTGATTTCATTTTTCACAATTTCATTTTTTATGTTATAGATGCATCGTACTAAAGATAATCTTAGTACCATTACTTAAAATCGTTTATGCAGTACTAACGAAGATAAGTTATTAGGTCAATAGAATTTACAAGGCTAGGTGTTATATTTATACAAAACTAAGAAATTTTCTTTTTGCCTAATGGGCAAGTAAAAGGTATTTTAAAAATTACTAAAAGTACTATCGGTTAGCTCTTTCTTATATTAATGTTAGTTTCTTTTGGGGGTAGTTTTTAGTATTCTTTTTTGATTTAATCTAGGGGTATTGTTTGCCTCATATATAGATATATAGAAGTAGAGTAGGCTGATGTATTATTTGTATAGAAAACCTGTTAGTGCGGTTTTCCTCGGGGGTTGTTTTATTGTGTAGGGGTGTTACCATTCGTTTTTATTCAAGTACTAACCTTAATCTAGCAGATATCGTTTCAAATTCTTGATCTTCAAGCGCAGTATATGGATTTGCTCCTTTTTGGAATCCATATGAAATACCTACAGAGGATTTCTTATCGATTTTGTACTGAATACCGGCTGATAAGGTATGAAGCGTATTTAAATCTTTTTCTGTATTTCCAAGAATTTCTGTTCTTACATTAATATGATACTGTACCTGAAAAAAATCAGGTTGTTTAATTTGGTTCATTAATCCACTAAGAGGCAGTAATTTAATACTAAAAGAGGCATCTCCGAGTAAAACATTATCATAACCACCTAAGTAGCTAATTCCAAAATTATGGTTATGTGTAACCGTAAGAATTTTTCCAAAGCCTTTGTTTATATTTATTAAACGAGTATTGGTTTGTAAAAACCTCAGGTTCTTACTTCGCTCGAGTGAAAATGAAGTACCCAGATTAGCAATAAAGGATTTTTCTTTTTTTAGTACATTATAAGAATGTTTGAATGTTGCATTTGTGATAAACCTTGCTTTGGTAGCTTGCTCTGTTTTTCCGTCATAGTTGATTGTTTTCTTTTTAATCAAAAAATCTTTTTCTAAGGAAACTCCGAACTGTCTATTATCTTGTTCTTTAGAGATAAGAGTATTTTTATGAATCTCATTTAGTATTCCAATACTATAATTTGATGTTCCGATACTATCTAATTTTAGTTCTAAATATCCATTAACAAGCCAACTGTTATCAAGTGTATCATTTTTAGGAAATGTTGCTAAAACCTGCGCTGACTTATTTTTGGTTAATTTATTAGTAGTAGATTCTCCTATGGTGATGCTAATATTTTGGGAGTAAGCACTTAGTGATGTACAAAAATAAAATAGGAGTAGTATTGCATCATAATTTTTCATACTTACTCTGTATTAGTGAAACTACATCTGCAATTTTTTTACACTTTTTTATTTCAGTCAAGGGAATTTTCTTTAATTTTCTAAGGTCATACTCAGGTTTATATTTCTTTACAAGATTTTTTAGAACAAGACTAGCTTGTTCTTCTAACCCTCCTGGTCTTGTTATAAAATTTTCATTGATTCCTAGATAAATTTTCATAGTAGATTCAGGAAATATCTTATTACCATTTGTATATGGAGAAAGTCTATATCTTACTCTTTTAAAGGTTTCGTCTCCGGTTTTTAGGTCTGATTCTATTTCAGTTACAATTTTTGAAAGCGTTTTAAGCACATTAGGGTCTCCAGTTTGCCCCATGAATCTTTTTATTACATCGAGCAAAAGAATTGTTTCTTTGTCGTCAATTTCAAATTCTATTTTCATGGTTCAATTTTTTTTAGTTTGTTGTCACAGAAATTGTCTTAAATATTAGGTAGCAACTTCAGTAAATATATAAAAAAGCGACTTTGATAGTATCAAAGTCGCTTTTTTATGTAATATTGTTGTTAATATTACTCCCAGTTTGCTTTACAAATCCGTAAATTTTTCTTTAGAGTTGCTTTCCAAGCTTATTTTATATCTTCACTATATGATTATGAATGTTTTTTAGTTCAATTTTTCTAATAAAAGTTCGGCAACTAATTCAGAAGAGGCAGGGTTTTGTCCGGTTATTAATAGACCATCTTCTACAGCATAAGGATTCCAATCTGCTTTTTTAGAGTAGATACCACCGTTACTTTTTAGCATATCTTCTACCAAAAAGGGAACAATAGAAGTCAATTGAACAGCTTCTTCTTCTCCGTTGGTAAATCCGGTTACTTTTTTTCCATTAACTAGGGGTGTTCCATCGGTGTTTTTGGTGTGTTTAAAAATAGCTGGAGCATGACAAACAGCAGCAACAGGTTTATTATTTTTATAAAAACCTTCTATTAAGGCGATTGAATTTTTATCTTCTGCTAAATCCCATAATGGTCCGTGTCCTCCGGGATAAAATATAGCATCATAATCTGCTTGGTTTACAGTTTCTAATTTTACTGATTTAGATAAGATTTCTTGGGTTTCTTTATCGTCATTAAATCTTACTGTTGCAGGGGTTTGAAAATCGGCTTCATTACTTTTTGGGTCAATTGGTGGTTGTCCTCCTTTTGGTGATGCTATAGTGATTTTAATTCCTTTATCTTTTAAGATATAATAAGGAGTTGCAAATTCTTCAACCCAAAAACCAGTTTTGTGTCCTGTATTTCCTAAGTCTTCATGGCTTGTTACTACAAATAATACTTTTTTCATTGCGATATTTTTTTTGGTGTTAGTGCTTATTTTTTGCTTGATAGGATTACTTTCTTTTGTGTTTTTACTACAAGAGAAACATAAAACTATACTGATTATCATTATTGTTATTCGTTTCATTAGAGAATGAATTGATTGTTTGGGAGTGACAAAATTATAATGAAAAAAGGGGGTAGAAATTGATGTATGGTAATAAACCTAATTATTCGTTAGTTCTTTTCTAATTCTACTTAGGCTTTCTGTTGTAATCCCTAGATAAGAAGCGATATGATAGTTTTTTATATTCTTTTCGATATTAGGGTAGGTATGTATAAAAGAAACGTATCTTTCTTTGGCTGATTGTGTTAAACTGGCTAATATTCTCTTTTGGAAGCTTACAAAAGCTCTTTCCATTTTTTTTCTAGAAAAAGTTTCTAATTGTGGTATTTTGCAAAACAAATCTTCCATACTTTTTCTAGAAATTTTATATAGAGTTGCATCCTGAATAGTTTCTATATTCATTATGGCTTTGGTTGTAGTAAAGAAGGCTGTATAGTCACTTATCCACCAATCATTGATCGCGAATTGTAGGGTGTGTTCTTTACCAGATTTGTCAATAAAATAAGTTCTTAAACATCCTTCATAGACATAATATTGATTGTTAACTATCTCTTCTGCTTTTAGTAGGGTGCTTCCTTTTTTTAAACTCAATTTTTCGATATTACTTTCGATAAGGTTTATTTCTTTCTGTGAGAAAGAGACGTCTTTAAAGATTTCTGATAGGATTGAATTGTTGAGGCTCATTTACAGTATACTTTATACGACTATACAGATATGAGTATAGCAATACCGATTCTATTTTTTTACAAATCTAACTTATTTTTTACTGATTAAGTGAGATTTTAATGTTCTGAGGCTTGCCTCGATACCAAAACTATTTTTTTAACAAATGCCTTGTATGTTTGTTCCGAGGTGGTTTACTCTTTTTTTGAGATTAAGTTTACGCCATATTAGAGTATGATAATAGGTAGGAGAGAACCCTCATAATTGCATTAGAAGGCTATAGGTCTTAATAAGGTAAAACTTTTTAGATATACTTATACTATAAGTATTAGCATCTATTAAAAATCGGAGTAGGTATATTCATAGTTGGATCGGAATTGAGTATTAATTATAAATTCTTTTTTAGAGGATATTTTCATTAATTTTAGCTGAATGTTTCCTTGTATCAAAAACGTATTTCTGGTCATACCTTTTCCGTCAGAAATTTCTATGAATTCTTTAGTTCCTGGTATTTTTTTTATAGACTGGATATTAAATTTATTGTTATCATCAGGCAATACAATAAAATCAAAATGTATAACTTTTAGAAAATCTTCTTCGCTCATTTTTCCATATGTTTCTACCATTTTTTGATAAGTACTTAAGCTTAATGCTTTCATACAATAAAATTTATCGTCTTTTTTAAGGACACTTTGATCATTTTCAATCCCTTCTATACTATAACTGCCTACCTGTAGTTTATGAGGTAAAGAGTTTTTTAGTGCACTAAAATAGATTTCATGAATTTTATCATCAAAAACATCTTGGGGTATCTCGAAATTAAATTTACTCTTTAACCCAATATCTTTAGTTCCTGTACTGCTAAAATTATAACTAACTTCTTTTATTTCTTTATCATTTACTTGAAACTTTAAATAGTTTTCTGAGGGGGTATTAGAGTCATCGTAGTGAGTATGATTTTCTGTATGTATAGTTTCTTTTGGGGTTGTATTCTTATTTTCTGGTTTAGAGGTATTTTTACAAGAAAAGGTTGTAAGAAGTAGTAGGAGTAAAAAAAAATCTTTCATTTTGGTTTGGTTATATGGTGGTTAATAGTAGTGTAATTTCTATAAATTTAACCTATTTTTTATTGTTTTTCTTGATTATGTTTATGATATAATAGAATGTTGTATGTAGTAGAGGTTAAGAATCCATTGTAATTTGTTTTAAACAGCACTTTAAATGAAATTAAGCTTTTTTTAGGTATGTTTATAATTCATTTTTGGTTTTTTAAAGTAGCTATTGATATCTAGCGGTACTATTTATTATCTAGTTAAAGGTTAAAATTCTTCAATTTTATTGCAGTTATTTTAGGTGCGATACATTTTTACAGGTTTGTCATTCCTAACTTGATGTGGAATCTATAATACTAGTTATAAGAATGGGGTCTTGCTTATGTAGGAATGATAATCTTGTGGTAGAAAAAGAATGAAATTCTTTTATTTAAAACTATGGGTTTTCATATTTATAGTGGTTTATTTTCTGAATAGTTTTTTCCAAAACCCTTTTTTTTCTTTTTTCTTATTGGTTGCAATATTGGTTACTTGATATTCTGCGTTTGATACTATTTCTCCTTCTTTTAGGTTTTTCTTTTTTTCAATTTCGGCGATTTGCTTCATGGCCGTTTGTTGGTATAGTATTGCACCTTCTGGGTCACAATTAAACAGGTTAGAATAACAAGAGGAACTATTTAAATCTATTGGATTAGGTTCTATAACTTCTGTAGCTTCTAATAAACCTAATTCATTGTCTTTTGCAAAAGTTAGTGCTTTTAAAAATACATCAATTCTATGATGTGAAAATAAGTTATCTAATTCTTTTTTAATTTCAGGATTATCTGCATAGTCATTTATTAATTCGATGACTTTGTTTTTTGGAATATAGACACCCGAACAATAGTTTTCAATAATTTGATTATTGACATTTTTAGTTAATTTTTCATTTGGGACTATTTCATTCCATTTTTTAAAATACTGCTGTAGTGATGGATTTTCTGAAAATGAAAGGGCAGCGCCTCTGGTATAGAAAAATTGTTGAAAAAAGCCTTGTACTATTGCAATATTATATCCGTGACTTTTATCAAATATATCATCGATTTTTGTTTCTAATCCAATTTTTATAGTTTCTGCATATTTTTCTTTGTAGAACTCTTCAATTTTGTTTTCAGTCGTTAATTTTTCGATTAGATTTTGATTATCTAATACATCAAAATACCATTCCTTTATTTGATTTTCTGATATTGGATGATAGCTTATATCCCAGCCCATATTCTTGTTTTTTTAATTCCTCATTGAAGGTTTAATTCCACGAGGTTTGCTTAGACATCAAAATATTTTTTTTTCAAAAACATACCTCGTGAGTTTGCTCCGAGGTTGTTGATTTACGTTTTATACTACGTTGCGTATATTGATTACAAATCTAACTTATTTTTTTATCTCTTTTTAGATTACATTTATAATATAGTAGTGTATGATAGTAGGGGGTAGGAAAAAACCTCACTAACATTATCTGTCAGTGAGGTGATGTTGTCTACTGGTATTAGCTTTTTCTTTTTCTACCTAGAACTTCCATCAATTGTGGTTTATCCTCTAGTGCTATAGTTGCTATGGCATAGAAATCTCTCATCCAATCATCCATTTTAGAAAATGCAAGATCTTTTTGCTGTGTCGCATCCTGTGATTCTCCTGCTTCTTTGATGTATTCTGCTCGAGCTTTTTCTACTTTTTCTATTTGTAGTTTTCCTGTGTCGATATCCTCGGCAGTTACTTTTAGTAATGCTAGTTGTTGTAAGATATCTTGATCTATATTAGTATAGAATGTACGTATCATTTCTATCCAGTTTACATATCCGTATGGTATTCTAGTATGTATTTCTAGTTTTTTTAAGGCTTCTGGATTTTTGCGCAATATAGCTTTTGATTTTTTGCGATGTTGCTTGTATTGTTTGTCTAGCGTTTCTTTTTCTTGTTTAAAAGTTGCAGATGCTATTGTGGTTTCATCATCTTCTTTTTTATTAGAATTATAGGCATTACGGGTTTGTAGTAGTAATTGTTCTCCTTCTGCAATTTTATTAGCATCGTAGCTGAGTTCTGCCATTTCTGCGGCAATCTCTGATTGGTTTTTAACATTTTCTAATGCGATACGATATTGCTCTAATATCCCTGCTTCTGAGTTTTTTGAATTAGTCATATATATAAATTTAATTTTTACATTATTAAGTGTAGTAGTATTGGGTATCAGTTTTATTTCTAAATAGTAATTAAGAGATTACTTTACTATCATAAATACTACTACAGTGATTGTTGTGCTTTAGTAAAGCGTTACTAAATGTTATTGTGTAGTATGGGTTCCTTCTCGTCGGGTACGGGTTCCTTCTGGTCGGGTATGCATTCTTTTATGTTAGGTATGGGTTCCTTCTGGTCGGGTATGCATTCTTTTATGTTAGGTACGGGTTCCTTCTGGTCGGGTATGCATTCTTTTATGTTAGGTACGGGTTCCTTCTGATCGGGTATAGATTCTTTTATGTTAGGTATGGGTTCTTTGTCGTCGGGTATAAATTCTGTTACATTTAATAGTAGTCCTTTTAGGTTTAGTGCAGGTTCTTCATTGTGTCGTATGAAATCCTCTTCATAGATAGTAGTCTTTTTTGGGGAGATGATGTATAGGATCATATTTGTATGGTTATGAGTATAAAATAGAGTTGATTGGTGTGTTTTTGTGTATCGATTAGGTGTTAAAGAATAATGCGGTAACTATGGCTATGATGCTATATGTTATCTTGATTATATAAAGGGCGATTCTAGTATAGTGCATATGATTTCTAAATTGAATTGGTGTTAATTATGGGGCAAGTATAGAACATCCCAGTTTCATTTTTTGAAACTGAGAAAAAATAGTTGAATTTTTTTTGAACTTTTTTTTAGGACTTAGATGTTAGGTTTTTAGTTTTCTGTTGTTCGTTATTGGTGGGGTTATGACTGTATGCCCTCGGAGTCGAGATCTGAAATTTATAGTCAGATGTTGTGTATTTTATTGACTTATAGGTGTTTATAATTATTAAGTCATGGGTTGTAGCCTATACAGGAGTGACAGGTAGAGGATGTGAAAGGGTTGGAATGATAAGTATGTATTGGATTGTAGGTTGTGCTAGAATGATGAGTATGGGGTTATAATTCGGGTTTTAAATTTTAATTTTTTTTGCAAAACTTTGATTTTGTTTAGCCAAAATTAGTTTTTCTTTTAATCCTTTGGAAATTTTATCTAAATCTAACCAACATCCATGAAACATAAAATTATCTTTATATATTCCATAGGTGTTTATAGAGCAGTCATGATCTTCTTCAATATATACTACTTTAAATTCGTCTGAATTAATATTTTTTAGAATGGGGTTATTTTTACAGGTTATAACGGTATCGCTTAACCATTTTTGTCCAAAATATTCTAGATTATTTTTTCTAATCCGATACATTGAGTTTTCATAATAATATCCAGTAATTGATGAGTCAATATGGATGGTTTCTATTTGGATAGTAGTTGGGTTATCATTAATAAAAAAGATATATTTTTTATCGACCCAGAATGTAGTTGTTGCTATAAAAGAGTTTACATCAATATCTGTTATACAGATATTGTTTTGATCTTTTATACATTGGAGTTTTTGTTTAGATTGGTATAGTTCTTTTTTATGGCAGACATCATACTCATTATAATAAAATATTAGTGTTTTAGGGTCTCTAAATAAGACGTTGTTTATTTTTTCGAACTTAAGGGGTGGCGTTTGTACATTTTTTTTGTTTTTACGCTGCTTATGGTCGATGCAAGAGCTGTATAGCAGTAAAAAAATAAGGCATATTATTTTGTTCATAACTAATCTCTTTTGAGTTCGAATACATTAAAGCTATAATTCTTTTTTATGCTACCCCAGCTACTCGCCATACGTACAAAATAGGTGTCTATTTCTTTTTTGGTGTGTTTGATGGTTCTGTCAAAAGAAGAGGATGCTCCCATGCTAGAGTTTCCATGCTGGTCTAGGAGTCTATATGAGACACTTTTACCTCTTCTATCTGCAATAAGCGTTATAGAATGATATCCTCCTATTACAGAGACAAGAAAAATCCCTACTCCATTCATCGTGGTTTGTTTTTTAGCCCATCCGGCTACACTTTCATTCATTTTAACTACTTTTTTATTAGAATAGTGCCCTGCTTTGCCATCTTCATCTACGGCTACAAATCGTTTTTTAGCTCCGATAAGATTTTTTTCTTTCATTAGGGTAACGATTCCTTTACTGATTTTTCCTGTTTTTTTATCCTTATAATCTACCACATACCCTGATTTTATTTTATCTCTTCCGGACCAATTATATAATTTATTCATTGCATAATACATCGCAGGAGAGCATTGTTTCCATGCGCGTTCGGTTTCGCCTTTATTTCCTTTTTTTTCTTTTTTTGCATTTTTTATATAAAAATCAACAACTCTTTGAAAATGATAGGAGTTAAATGTTTTATTATCATGGGCCTCTAGTTTATCCATTTTTTTAAAAGAAACCTGATTATATCTCATATCCCATTTTGCTGCCTCTGTATATGCCCATTGTTCTTTTTTCTTTAAACCGTCTTCTATTTTTTTTGGATATGGTTTAAAAGCATCACTTTGTGGTATACTCTCCTGTCTTTGGATCAGTGGCGTATTGGTTGAAGAAGAATTTGTAAAAAAGCTGTTGGTATTGTTTTTAGAATTAAAAAAAGAGTTTTTCTCTTTCTTTTTGTTAAAAAAAGGGGGGCTATGGGTATTGGATGTATAAGAAGTATGGTTAGTGCTTTTTGCAGTAGTTTTCATGATTCTTTTTTTTTGTGTAGTTTATACTAGTATTAAATTTTAATGCTGATTAGTAGTTGGTTAGGTTTTTTTTTCTTCTGTATATATCAAATTTATTGATTTGTTTTTTCATTCGTACCTATTAATATAGTTTTTTTTTGATGTTATAAGTTGGCTATTATTTACCCTATGCCTATGCTAGAATGACAAGTAGTGGATGTGGATGGATTGGAATGATAAGTAGCATATATTGGATTGTAGGTTGGGTGCTAATGTTTTGATAGAATTTATAATACTCAAAGCACTCACAGACTAAAAAAAAGCAAAATAGTAATCATGTTTACCCGTTGTTAATTGATGTGTTAATCGTACTAGTGATAAGGAGGGAGAAGTATGAAACTAGAAGAATTGAAAAAAATAAAAAATAAATTAGGAAATATGAAATAGTTGTTTTTATGGTGTTTAAGTAAATGATATAATGTGTGGATGTGTTTGATTAATAGGTTATTACATGTTTTATTTTACTGTTATAGCGAATACTGTTTAGGTTCTTTTTATTATTAAATAATTCTAAAACAGGGGGATTTTCCCCTGTAAAATTAAGGTTGTTAAAACCGATATAAAAGCCTATTTTTGATGCTATTATTTCGGGAAACTAATAAAAAAAAAGTAATTATCTAAACCTAAAAAACCACTATGGCTCTCCAGACTACTACATCTATTTATTTATCATCTACTCCTTTACATTCTTATCTTAGTTTAAAAATAGAACAGCAACTAGATGCGCATCATGATTTAGAGCTCGTATGTAGAGCTGATGTAATCGAGCAACTAAGTGATGAGCTCGTAGGTGCAAGTAAAGAGTATCTAGGCGGGATCATTACAGTACAGATCCAAGCACTTGGTAATTATGGGGGGTATAAAGAATTAGAGTTTAAAGGAGTGGTTACAAAGGTACGTGCGATCAAGGGATCTGATCAGCAAAAGGGTAATCTGATAAAGTTACATGCTAAGAGTAGTAGTATACTAGCCGATAATGGTGCTCATTTTACATCATATAGTGATGTAAATTTATCTGAGATCTTAGAGCGCACTTTTCAGGGATATGATGTGGGGAAATTAGAAACTAGTTTTGCTCCTCGATCTTCAGAAACGATACACTATTCTGTACAGCATAACCAAAGTGCTTTTAGCTACGCTAGTCGATTAGCGGCATATCATAATGAGTGGTTTTACTATAATGGTAAGCAATTGATATTTGGTAGTCCTAGTACTGAAGAAACTGAACTGAGTTATGGGGTAGATCTACAGGATTTTAGTATAGAGCTCGATACGGTAGCTAATGCTACTACGTATATCAGTAGTGATTATCTTACTGATGAGCTACACCAAAAGAGTAGTAAAGAAATCAATATCCCATCAGAGGGGTATCATGGTTTTATGGATAATAGATCTAAAACGCTGTATCATAAGCCTACGCAGGCATCACATAGCCTATACACTGATAGCAACCAAAAATCTAGGTTAGATACCCAAGTAGAACAGCATACTATCGCTAGAGCGATGAAACAGGTGATCGCTAGAGGGGTTAGTGATAACCCTAGTGTTGCCCTAGGAGCATTGATAAGAGTACAGGGTTATGGTAGGTATAGAATTATTGGTATTACTCATACCAATACAGAGCATGGGGTGTATCATAATGAGTTTACAGCGGTAGAAGCCAGCTTCGATACCTATCCACATATGGATCTTAATCGATACCCACAGAGTGATACTACGGTAGCTACGGTGATGGATAATGCAGATCCAGAGAATTTAGGAAGAATCCGAGTACAATTTCCATGGCAAAAAGCGATGGGTACGATGACTCCTTGGTTGCGTATGATCACTCCTCATGGGGGCTCAGAGAAAGGCTTCCATTTCTTACCAGAAAAAAAAGAGCAGGTAATGGTAGGGTTCGAAAACAGGAATGCAGAAAGCCCTTTTATACTAGGAGCTTTATATTCTGGTACTGCTAACCCATCGGGGTTTGCTACCGAGATGAATGATATAAAAATTATAAAAACGAGATCTGGGCATACCCTAGAGTTTAATGATACTAAAGGGGGCGAAAGTATTACGATTATGGATACTAATGGAAATACTATTCTTATCGATACGGTTAATAATAATATGAATATTACAGCATTGGAGACGATGACTTTTAATGCTAAGAATATAAAAATGATCGCCGAAGAAAATGTCGATATCCAAGCAAAAAGAGAAATCAAAACTGCATCAGAGGGTGATACCTTAGTATTATCAAAAGGAGCAGCAACAATGCAAGCCACAGGAGATACTACCATAACTAGTGATGCCTCAGTAACTGTAGAGGCAAGAAGTGATACTACTATAAAAGGAGTAAACACAGTCGTAGAAGGGCAATCCGAAGCAAAGCTAAAAGGACAGCAAACTAAAGTACAAGGGCAAATGACCACCATACAAGGAGCATCAGGCAAAACAGATTATATGTAGAACTAGCCTTTACCCCTTTTATCAAACAATAAATAGTAATAAAAAAAAGAAAAATCTATGCCAGGTCAAGCAGCAACCGTAGGATCTATGCACACCTGCCCCATGTGTTCGGGCACAGTACCCCATGTAGGAGGCCCTATTACTGGTCCTGGGGCACCCAATATTTTACATAATAACAAACCCGCAGCCGTACAAGGAGATATGTGTACCTGTATAGGGCCCCCAGACATGATTGCACAAGGTCATCCCGCTATTTTTCATAACGGAAAACCTGCTGTATCAGTAGGAGATATGACTGCACACGGAGGAATAATCTCGCAAGGAGAGCCCAATATCATATATGGCTTTGTATCAGAACCAATGACTCCCGTAACCCTATCTGTAAACAGAATTCCTTTTCCAGAAATTTCTATAATAAATAGAGTATTAGGCAATACCAAAGAAGCAGAAGCCAATCAAAACGCGCTTAGAGAGCAGCAAGAAGAAGAACCACGAATCTATAACCTACAATGGGTAAAAGAAGAAAAGATAACCAGAAAATCATCAGTAATCACCCAGGTTACCCTAAGAGCTGATGTAATCAACTTTGATGATGGAGAAACAGTAACCTTTACACTCAATCTGCCTCCACAAGAACAAGGGGGCAATCCCAGAACAGTAAGCCTGTCTGGTACAGTACAGGATAAGCAGGTAGAAGTCGTTTGGGAAACAGAAGACACATCACAACAAAATCAATGCTCATAGATTATGGCAGAAACAACAGAACAAAAAAAAGAAGGGCAATATAATGACATCTTATACCAATGCACCTTTATTGCAGAGGGCAAAGGAGTAACCAGTATAGAAAGCCCACCATTGCAGGTCATCAAACCAGGTATACGTATGAATCTGCTACGTATCGCATTGATTAATCGTACCTCTAAGTATGCCCCATTGATGTTAGAAGGGGTAGATAAAGATAGTTTTATGCCCCTCGCTACTCCCGAGTGCGCACCAGAGGTAGAAGAACTAAGTAACTATGTATATGCAGGTACTGGGCTTAGATCTGGGTTTTTATATGTGATTAACCAAGCCGATACTCAGGGATGGAGTGAGTGGCAAGTAGGCATAGGAGGATGCCTAACAGAAATTGATAAATCGCTTAAAGAAAAAGATATAAGAGAACCACAATCTGGGGCAACACAGATCGATCAATACGTAGCCGAACCCGATGATATCCTATGGTTTGCCTACTCAGAGGTGCAATGGAGTGCTAATTATTTTAAAACCATGCGAGAGGATAGTACACCGCGAGAAAGACGCATGCAAAAATACGATCTGACCAAACATGTTAATAACCAGTCTCAGATCGATGCCGCACCCTGGAGTATAATGAAAAACAGTACTATATTTATCCCAGAAGGGCAAATAGATTTTAATGTGGTTGGGCAAAATTATAAAATTGCTTGTGCAGATGAGGCTAATAATACACAAGGCTATAAACTAGACGCAACCCTATGTTTACATGATCCAGTAGGGATATTAGAAGAGTTTTCTAATTATTTAAAATATCTGTGGAATAAAATGGATGCAACTATGATTTCTATGAAAACAGGAATTAGTGTATCAGATGTCGAAAAATCATTGCGTAATGGAAAAGACCCAAAAACATTACAAAAACCTAAAGACTTTAAACAAATAGAAGCGCTATACAATATTGGTGTAAATTTAAGATCTGTTGCATTTGCTAGCGAAGACAATATTGATAAAATAGGAGAAGAAATTGATGCTGATCGACTAAATATAGTGTTAGCTACCAAAGAAAGATTAGATCTTAAGAGAAAAATAAAAAAAGCTCGAGAAATTTTTATTGATTATGCAGATAGTGATTATTATGCAAAAATTGAAAATGATTATTTAGAGAACACTACCGACCGCATTACATTATCTAAGTACACTAAAGCAAAATTATTGGCTGATCTTTGGCAGCCTGCCAATTTTAAAGATAGTTTTCTAGAAACCAAAGAAGAAGCTAGAGAATGGGTTTCTAATACTAAAGAAGGAAAAGATTTTATTAAAAAACTTTTGGAAGGAAAAAATACCATTGGCAAAATATTTAATGAACCAACCATTATAGAAGAGATAGAAGGAAACGCCAACTACCTTAAATTTATGGGTATTACCAATGCATTAATGGATGTAACTCGGGGTATTGTAGAAGATGGTGATGAAATATTGAAGGTATGGAAAAAAACAATGAATAGTACCCGTATCAAAATTAAAGGGATAGTACAAAAGACTTCTTTTACTGTAACCACTTTGGGGAAAGAATTTATAAAATCAGATCTTGGTAGAACAAGTTTTGTAAGAAAGTCTATGAACATTAATAAAAAATCTCTTAAAGCATTTAAAAAAGCTCAAAAAAGATTTTTGAATAATTTAGATGACATCATGCAAGCCAAGCAAATTGCGTTTACGACCTCTTTCGAGCAGGCAATTCATAATGATACCCTAAGCGGTATACGAGATTTTCAGGCAAGCCCGTTCTGGACTAAACTCCTTAGAAACCTTAGTTTTATCAACCTAGCCCTTGCAACAGCAGCACTAAGAAAATCTGATAATGATTACCAATTTGGTTTAACTATCTCTAAATTTTTAACCGCTATAGCCGATGCCTATGTGGGGGTGCGTAATGTAAAATACTTAAAAATGAAGGTAACAGTTATGGATGCTGATGTATTAAGAGCTTTTAAAGGAACTACGAGTAAAATCGCTACTGGAGTAGGATATGCAGGAGTATTAATAGACACAGCAGAGGCGGGTCTTAACTATTGGGAGCGGGATTACGATGCTGCGGTAGCGTATACGGCTTCTGCTGCCTTAGGTTTGGCAGGGATGTTATTATCTGGCGGAGCTGCCTTAGGTTGGAACCCTGTGGGTTGGGGGCTATTGATTGTAGGGCTTTGTGTTGGGTTTTATGCCGCCTATCTAGAGGACTCCCCGATAGAGCGTATTGCCAAGAATGGAATTTTTGGAGAAATCCCTTCTTCAAATATATTTTGGGATGCAGTATCGTTTAAGGGGGATTATATCGCGCAGATTAACCAACATGCACAACCAGAAACCCGGCAAGCTATGCACAAAACAGGATTTACCGATTGGGTAGACCTTAGCAAACAATATGAAGATTTAATGGATATTCTGGTTAGTGGCAGGATGAAGCTTAAAGTTACTAAAGAAACCCAAGTAGGAGAAACATTAAGGGTAGGTAGTTATTCTGATAAAAGTATCACTACCTTATCCGATTATAAAATTAAAGAAGTTAAAGCAACTATTAGCTTTGGCGGATACCTTACTGACACAGAAATCCTTGATAATAAAATACTATACTTACCCGACGGCTTAGGAAGTAGCAATTACCAAGATATTACTAAATGTGTAGTAAAAAATGTAGCTATTAACCCTGTTAAACAAGATCAACCACCCACAGCAACCATAACGATAAATGTTACTGATATAGATTTTTCTGAAAAAGGAATATTCTTAATAGTAAATAGTATTACAATTTCTGACACACAGCATTTTCCATTAGAACGAAACGGAAAAAAACGCTACCTTGCGGGTATGTTTCCTGCAATACGAATGGATTATATGTCTGGATTTTACCATACCGATGGGATTAATGATAGAGTATTTGTAGGAACAGAACAAGAACTAACAACCAAAAAGAAATGGAGGAAGTAACCCATATAGATTATAATTATCAACACGCCAAACGTTTTAAAAATCAACCGTTTTTACCTTTTGTGATTTATGATAGCCCATTAGGAATTACAAAAGAAAAAAGAGATAAAAGTAAAACCTATTACCCCATTTTTAATGGAACTATACTTAAGGAATGGATGCCGTCTCATAAAAAAACAGCAAAAACTGGTATATATATATATATGAGTATATCAATATTTTTCATATTCTTTTTACCTATAGTGACCAGCATTAGAAATGGAAAAATCATGGAAGTACAATATTTATTTATTTATTTATTTATAGGTTTCCCCTTTTTAATACCAGCCTATAATCAATGGAAAAAACATAAAATAGCTCCCGATCAAACCTATATTACTTTGGATCGCATTAATTCTTTAATAACCATGCCCAAAGCCAATTTGATTGATTATTTTACGATTCCATTTACACATCTCAGAGCTACACGTAGGGCAATGATGCACTCTAAATACTCGTATACAGGACCCGAGCTACAGTTTTTTATAGATACACGATCTTGGCGCCCATGGCACGATACCGATTATTTAATGATGAGTACTACCGAAAGCCCTAAAGCAACTTGGTCATTTTATGTTTGGTATATGGATAAGAACCGTCCATTGCCCCCTGGCAGTGCTTTTGATGAGTTTAGAGAGGCTGATTATAAGCGTAGAAAAGCAGAGGGGTTTCCACCTCCCTTGTTTAAAAGTTTGATCCCTACACCAGAGGCTACCGAAGAGCAACAATTAGTACGAGAAACCTTCTGGAAAGATAAAGACTATATGACAACAGAAGAAGAAGCACATTATAGTTTATTATCGCGCAAAAAAAAGAAAAAAACAGCAAAGTAATATGTGGTTTTTGAAAAGCCTTTTTTCTATTGTATTGTTTACTCTACCAATTATAGTTTTAGAACGTATCATAGTCATGGATGGGATTAATGACCGAGTATTTGTAGGAACAGAACAAGAACTAACAACCAAAAAGAAATGGAGGAAGTAACCCATATAGATTATGATTATCAACACGCCAAACGTTTTAAACTAGGTAGGTTTTTACCTTTTGTCATATACCTGCAACCCAAAAAAGTGCCAAAAGAAAAAGAGGAACGAAAAAAATTGTTTACCGATCTACTTCTTGATGACAAAAAGATCAAACTGGCAAAAATCTCTCATAAAGGGACTGCAAAAGATGGGATATATATATATATAGGAATTTTTGCTTTTTTCTCTTTATTAATACCTATTTGGGAGCTTTTGGAAGAAGACACTATGGATACTATTTATTTAATAATAGTTTTTTGTATTGGTCTTCCATTTTTAATCCCAGCTTATAAAAACTGGAAAAAGTACAAATTAGCCCCTGATCAAACCTATATCACTTTTGACCGTATCAACTCTTTAATAACGATGCCCAAAGCGAACAGGATAGATAAATTTACCATCCCATTTACACATCTCAGAGCTACACGTAGGGCAATGATGCACTCTAAATACTCATATACAGGACCACAATTACAGTTTTTTATAGATACTCGCCCTTGGCGTCCTTGGCATGATGAGGACTACTTGACTATGAGTCACCCGCCTAAAGAGCCCAAAATCAATTGGTCATTTTATGTTTGGTATATGGATAAGAACCGTCCATTGCCTCCTGGCAGCGCTTTTGATGAGTTTAGAGAGGCTGATTATAAGCGTAGAAAAGCAGAGGGGTTTCCACCTCCCTTGTTTAAAAGTTTGATCCCTACACCAGAGGCTACCGCAGAGCAACAATTAGTACGAGAAACCTTCTGGAAAGATGAAGATTTTATACCTACTAAAAAAGAAACGTATTTTAGTATCTCTCCATTTAGTAAGCATTATAAAAGCAGTATGTCTGGAGAATTGAAAGAAGATTCTTTTGATGAGTAGAGTTATATTTGGTTCTGAGGGTGAATTCAGTTTTAGTTTTAGATTACGATTTAAATAGATTATAAGTATTATCATAATACACACCAAGGCATGCTAACAGGTAGAATCAAACTACACAATTAACAATTTGATGACATGAAAAAAATATAGTAATTAGTGTTCTTTTTAATCTGATACTTTCTTGTAACTCTAAACCCGAATCAATAAAAATTGATGACGTAATGAAGGTAATTGATAGGGATACCCTACAAGAACTAACCACCAAAAAGAAATGGAAGAAACAAGCAATATAGATTATAATTATCAACACGCCAAACGTTTTAAAAATCAACCGTTTTTACCTTTTGTGATTTATGATAGCCCATTAGGAATTACAAAAGAAAGAAGAGATAAAAGTAAAACTTATTACCCCATTTTTAATGGAACTATACTTAAGGAATGGATGCCGTCTCATAAAAAAACAGCAAAAACTGGTATGTATATTTATATGGGTATTTTTGCTTTTTTTGCTTTATTTATTCCTATTTCCGAACTTTTAGAAGAGGATACTATGGATACTATATATTTAATAATAGTTATTTGTATCGGTCTTCCTTTTTTAATACCAGCCTATAATCAATGGAAAAAACATAAAATAGCTCCTGATCAAACCTATATTACTTTGGATCGCATTAATTCTTTAATAACCATGCCCAAAGCCAATTTGATTGATTATTTTACGATTCCATTTACACATCTCAGAGCTACACGTAGGGCAATGATGCACTCTAAATACTCGTATACAGGACCCGAGCTACAGTTTTTTATAGATACACGATCTTGGCGCCCATGGCACGATACCGATTATTTAATGATGAGTACTACCGAAAGCCCTAAAGCAACTTGGTCATTTTATGTTTGGTATATGGATAAGAACCGTCCATTGCCTCCTGGCAGCGCTTTTGATGAGTTTAGAGAGGCTGATTATAAGCGTAGAAAAGCAGAGGGGTTTCCACCTCCCTTGTTTAAAAGCTTGATCCCTACACCAGAGGCTACCGAAGAGCAACAATTAGTACGAGAAACCTTCTGGAAAGATGAAGATTTTATACCTACTAAAAAAGAAACGTATTTTAGTATCTCTCCATTTAGTAAGCATTATAAAAGCAGTATGTCTGGAGAATTGAAAGAAGATTCTTTTGATGAGTAGAGTTATATTTGGTTCTGAGGGTGAATTCAGTTTTAGTTTTAGATTACGATTTAAATAGATTATAAGTATTATCATAATACACACCAAGGCATGCTAACAGGTAGAATCAAACTATACAATTAACAATTTGATGACATGAAAAAAAATATATTAATTAGTGTTCTTTTTAATCTGATCCTTTCTTGTAATTCTAAACCCGAATCAATAAAAATTGATGACATAATGAGGGTAATTGATAGAGATAACATACAAGAGTTTGAAGATTTGCTTTCTAAGATAGATGTTGACACTATAAAACTCGAAGATAATAGAACTTTATTGCATTTTGCAATGATACAGGAGGCTAATAAAATAAGTCAAAAATTAATCAGAGAATCTAAATATATTAATCAATTAGATGATCATCAAATCTCACCATTAATTATAGCTGTAGTCAATAAAAACTCTATATTAATAGATAAATTGCTTGAGAAAAAAGTAGATCTTAATGTAATTGAAACTCACTTAGGCTTATCGGCACTTCATTGTGCTATTCAAAACAAAGATCTAAAATTGGTAAAAAAACTAGTAAATAATGGAGCACTACTAGATGTAAATACTAATGATGGTGATACACCTCTACATACTGCTATATTAAATGGAAACAAAGCAATTGTATCTTATTTGTTAGACAAAAAAATGAGTGATACTATTGCAAATAATGATGGATATACTGCATTAGATTATGCAGTGCTCAAAAACAACTTTGATATTCAAAATTTATTTTTAAATAGGTTTTCTGTATCACAAAAAAAAGAATTATCACAAAACATATTGCTTAATGATCCTTTAAATAATACAACAATAGTAGATATTTCGAAAAGTGATGCGGAAAAAGAAAAGCAACTAATCCAATGGATAGATCAAAATTGGATATCTAGGGTACATTTAGAAGAAGTTTTTGTTAAATTGAAGGATACAACTGTAATAAACATTTTACTAAATAAAAAAATTGACATCAATCAGATCTCAAAAGAGAGTGAATTGGCCTTGATTCATATGGCTACAATAGGGAACCATTTGGGGTTGCTGAAATTTCTCTTATCTAAAGGAGCTAACATAAATTTAGTTTCAAAAAAAGATAATATGTCACCTCTTATGTATAGCGTACAATTTCAGTCTAGACTGGGTGATTTAAATAAAGAATTAATAAAAACTAGTATTAGGTTTAATCCTGTTTTTTTACAAAAAACAGGATTAAACCCTGAAATAACTTTAAAGAAACAATTGTTTTTTATTCAATATTTAATTGATCATGGTGCAAATGTTAATTTTGTAAATACGAAAAAGGAAAATGCGCTTTATCATGCCCAAAGAAATTTGAATAAAGCTGCAGAAAAATTATTGATTGAAAATAATTCTAAAATTGTAAAAGAATATAAATTGACTGCCTTTGATAAAAAAATGATCAAACAAGATGAATAAAGAAAAAGAAAAGAAATTAGGGGGTAAAACTGAGTTTAAGTACCGAGTAATTGATAAACAAGACGCTAGAAGGATGAAAAAAATATATTTTAACGATAAGTAACCAATGAAAAAACTGATGATCTGCCTATTGGCAATAAGTATAAGCAGTTGTGCACAACAAAAAGAAGCTACCACAATGACAAAAAAAATCAGCGAAGTATATAAAGAGGTCAAACACAGAGATGCAGCAATCCACTACCATGCAGATTTTTATACCGTTACTATGGATTGGATTACTTAGCACAAGTTGTCAGTCTCAAAAAAAGAGTAATACTTCATCAGATAATACTGAGCAGAAAGAAGTCATGATAGATGTATTGGATATAGTCTTCGATAAAGGTTTGAAGAGTCTAACGAAACAAATTGATTTTTTACCTACAGAAAATGAGTTTTCTGAATACCTTACTTCTTTTACTACAAGGGAAGTTGGGAATTTTAAAATCGGTGACATAAACCCTTAATAGAAGAAGAACATTTTGGGAAGACCCAATAGATATTATTAAAAACCTAGAAGATATTTCTGGTAGAAAAGCAGAAATTCAATTAATACAACCATAAAAAATGAAACTAATACATATAATCTTACTATCAACTATAAGTATAATGACATCTTGTTCTTCACAATCTAAATTTGATTTAGCGAAAGTTAAGCTACCATTTAATTTTGATCAATTGCAAAATAAAGGTTTTAAAATTGAAAAAGATAAAATGAAATTTGAGAACCTTACTATTTATGATTCTGAGGATAAAAACTTATTTGTTTTTGATAAAGTAACCTTTATAGAAGAGTTTTCGGATAAATATTATAGTCCAACACGGTTATATTTTTATACAGATGAAAGTTCTAAATCCGTTCAATTTGTGCGGTTAAATACCTACGATGATATTAATGGTAAAAAAAATGTACCAAAGTATTTTGAAACTATTCGGAAAACCAAGGTATTATAGTAAAGATAAAGACTTTTTTAATGGGGTTTGGGAAAAAGGAAATACTATTTTTTTGTTAAAACAGAACTACACTACCAAAATAGGGGGTGAAAAAACTGTCACTACTGATTTATTTATTTTAAATAAAAAAATAGATTTTTTGGTTAATTATTATTACGGTTTTGGATTTAAGTATTACAAGGATTATTTAGAAGCTAAAATTAAAAAACAAGACTCTAGTTATACATACCAACAATTTGCAGAGGATATGAAGAATGATTGGGATTATTCTAATGATAAGTATCTTAAAGAATTAGAAAATAATCTCCCTCTTTAAAAAAGAAAAGAAATTAGGGGGATGAATTAACCTAAAGAATCCTTCGAAGCTCTATATAAGAGTTTTTCAGAAATTTAGAAAATTAAAGATTTTCATTACGCCTTGAAAAAGTATATTTTTGGATAATGAGTGGACATAGTATTAAAAGGTATACTAAAAAAAAATGTTGTTATCGCATTTAGTTTTTCTTTTAAAATATAGAAAATCGATTATATAGAATTAGTAGAAATACTAATATTAAGTAGAAAAACAAAGTAATAAAGGGGTACACTTGTTTAATCATAACTCAGCGAATATTAAATAAATTATAATAATATTAAAGTTTAATGGATATTGGTTATGCATAAAAAAGGAAGCATGTTATTGATTATTACGCTAATGGTATTACTGCCATTAAGTAGTTATGCGCAAGAAAATAAATCACCAATATATACCTGCTTAGAAGAGACATTAGGGTATAAGAGTAGTAGACTAAAAAGCTTAGAAAATGTTCTTATTGATAAGAAGTTGCTAAACGATAAATCTACTCTTACGTATAAAAATCTATACTTAGTACCGACACTCGATATATATCAATTGATGTTTAAAGGATTTGAAGAGGATGAAATACTAAAAATCTATGAAAAAGAGTTACCTATTACTGTAGATAAAATTATAGCTTTTGAAAATTGTATTTATAAAAAAATAACCATAATAAAGCAAGATTCGATTCAGAAAAAAATAGATTTAGCAACTACTCAACTGTATAAAAAGATGAGAGAAGAGTTGCGTAATACATCAGAGAATATAAAATCATTAACCCCTATAGAAAAACTTAAAAAAATCCAGATAATGTGGGATAAGATTGTAGAGGATAACTTGTTTGAAGGAGAGGATATAAAAATGTTATTACATCTGGATATCTATAGACATTTTAATTCTAAAAAAATAGAAGAACAAAAAAGAAGTAACAAGGAGAGTAGTATAAATAATATGGAAATTGAGGAGTCAGTACCACCAACTCCAGAACAAGAAAACCATTAATACATACCTACATGTTTTATAGTATACTTATTTTTTGCATCATAGTAGCAATTGGTCTTAATCAAAAATTACATAAAATAGGATTTTTTTTTTCATCAAAAATTGGTAATTACATATATGTCTTAATCTTATTTTTTCTATTGGTAATCTACCCATATGCTGTAATGCCTACTTGGATAGATAAGTTACAAGATCAATTAACGGGCGCTATTTATGAGGGAGAGGTAATTGATATAGAATTAATAAAAATCTCTGGAGATGAAGAAGAAGAGTCTTATAAAAAAGAGTTAACTATAAAAACCAATATCTTATCCAAAGAGATTATAAGAAAGATACCCTCTTCTTCTTTTGGGGGGCATACCGTAGGGGATCGCCTCGCAATAGCATATAATCATGATACAGGTACGCTGATAGAAGCTTCAGGTAATGCTAAGTTATTTTCGATTAGTGTTCTTTTATCTTGTGTGATAGTTATTTTTATAATTATCTTCGCTGTACTATATGCTATAGGAGCTTTCTCTGATGATATGATGACTGGGATACTTAAATTTTGTGTAACGTATCTTTTTTTTCCGATTATTTTTATAGGAATACTTAGTATAACGTCATCATACTTATATACCCGTTTGATGTCTAATAGCTGGGAGGAAAACCCTGTATTAGTGGTGTTAAGTGTTTTCTTTTTACTATTTTTTTTAGTAGTAAGTTATATATATTTTAAAGTTTTTGTAAGAATTAAAATACCTAAGAGAAAGAAAAGAGTATATAAAAAACGTCTGAAACAATTACCTATTAGGGAAAATAAAAAATTAGTAAGACATCCTTTTGATAAAATAGCATGGGATGATAGACATATTAAAATAGCATTGCGATCACTGTATAATGCTAAACTATCTATTGTATCCATAGTTCCAGAAGTATATCTAGAGAAGATAGATGTAAATATTAGTTTATTAGATCAAGCTTTTTTTGCTACAGAGCAATTAGCAGGACAGTCTGATCTTAGTTATAGAAACCAAAATCATAAAATGGCAGTGGATGTTGTACGAGAGATGGCTACATCTGATATTGTGGATTTAGTGCATACTCATAAGTTCTATGATGCTGATTATGAAAAAAAATATTCTAATTTTAAAAATACTGTAGTGCATAGTTTACGATATACTGTTGATTATAGATGATCTATGAGATATGATGTATAAAAAAAAGAGATCAATACCTCATACTCTGTATGAAGATCATAAAAAGAAGGAATCAGCCACTTCGGTTCACCTTTCTTGTTGTTAATCCTACCTTATACCTTTTTATATGATGTGTACTAGTGAAAGAGACTCCATACTGCTTAGGGTGATACTCTCTATTTTATCTTAAATAATTTACCTTGGTTCGGGTAATGATCAGATGTGACCTTGGGTGAGATTAAAATACTAGTACATTAGAATCATATAATGATGTTAGAAAAATTCAAAGTCGCTTGAAAGATGAAAATATTAGATTAGATAGAGAAGCAGGTGAAAAAACAACAGGTTCTGCAAGTATGGTATTGACAGACCCAGATGGTAATTAAATCTTAATAGATCAGTATGTTTAGAGTGTCTAAATATAATTAAAAAGAAATATTCTATTGTGTTAAAGTTATGGTTTTAAGTTGATGTAAATTAATTGATTATTGATTTTTTTAGTAAGAAGAGTTACAATTATATTGTCTGCTCGTCATACTGTAAAATACCTTATTATGACAAATAAAGATTTTACAACGCTTTTAATACGCCTTTTTTTAGGGTTTACCTTTTTTTCATCAGGATTATGTAAACTCTCAGGAGGTAGTTTTGGGCAATTTATAGGTCCTCCGGATTTGATTACTACACTATCAGAATATGACTTAGAAGGGTTTGGATATTTAATTGTAATATCGCAAGTTATTTTTGGGGTATTAGTATTAACACAGCGTTTTTCATTACTAGGGTTGATTGGTTTAATCCCAATGAATTTAGGAATAATTAGTGTAACCATATCACAGCAGTGGCCAGGAACTCCATATGTTAATACTTTTATACTCTTGCTTAATATACTAGTACTAGTATATGAATATGATACGCTAAAGGGACTTGTATTGGTAAAATCGAATTCTATAAAGACCTCAATGGTAGCAAGATTATTTCCTAATATAATCTTACCAATTGTAATTCTTATGCTAACAGTACTTTCTATTTCTTTGCTAAATGAAGAAGGTTTTTATATCAATTTTATAGGTTCTATTACCATGGTTTTAGTAGGAGTAAATATATATCAAAGAAAAACACTCTCTATTATGGAGAGAAGCACACTATTCGTCTGCTTATTGGGATTGTTAATCGTTATAAATTTGCAGTTTATATATTTAATTTTTGCTAGTTCAGATATTATTTTAGGAGTTACAATTTTGTTAAGTTTTTTGTTATATATGATTACAAGTATTGAAAAAGCAATACAGGCATACCAGAATCAAAGATGAGTTTATATAAGGTAGTCTAGTATGGATAGAAACCAGATTGTCCTTTTTAACGATGATTGTAATTTTTGTAATACACCGATAGATTTTCTTGTATAGCAGAACACACTGTAGAGATTGTAGAACCAAAAAGTATCCTACCGATATATGCACTTACTTTCACTATTTAAAGAATCAATAGATAAGTTCTATAAATGTAATAATGATAGAATTACTAAGTGTACATAAAGACAAACAATTAACCCTGTAGTATTACTCTTTTAAATCAATCTGTTTTAGGTTTTCTATTCTATTTCGGATAAGGAAATCATCTATAGTTTCGAAATGTTCAATTACTCTTTTGTTTTTAAATTCAAATACTTTCTGAGACAATCCTTGTAGAAAATCCCTATCATGAGAGACTAGTATTAATGTACCATCAAATGCTAATAGGGCTTCTTTTAGTACGTCTTTAGATTTAATATCTAGGTGGTTGGTTGGCTCATCGAGGATTAATACATTGACAGGCTCTAGTAGTAGTTTTACCATTGCCAATCGTGTTTTTTCTCCACCAGAAAGTACAGCTACTTTTTTATCGATATGATCACCACTAAACATAAACTGACCAAGAATATTTTTAATCTGTGTTCTAACATCTCCTTTAGCAACTTCATCCACTGTTTGAAAAACAGTGAGATTAGGATCTAATAAAGATGCTTGATTCTGAGCAAAATACCCGATTTTAGCATTGTGCCCTAGTGTACATTCTCCTTCAAAATCAATTTCTCCCATAATTGCTTTGATCATAGTTGATTTTCCCTCGCCATTACGACCTACAAAAGATACTTTCTCTCCTCTAGAAATGGACAAGTTTGCATTTTTGAAAACGATATGATCCTCATAGCTTTTTGATAATTCTTTAGCAATCACAGGGTAATCTCCAGATCTCATAGCAGGCGGAAAACGAAGTTTTAAAGCACTTGTATCAATCTCATCGATTTCTATGATCTGTAACTTCTCTAGCATACGTTCTCTAGAGTTTACTTGATTGGTTTTAGAATAGGTACCCTTAAACCGGTCTATAAAATCTCTGGTATCAGCAATAAATTTTTGTTGTTCTTGATATGCTTTGATCTGGTGTACACGTCGATCTTCTCTTAGCTGAAGATAATGCGAATAATTAGCCTTATAATCATAGATCTTACCCATTGTTACTTCTATAGTACGGTTGGTAATATTATCAATAAATGCTTTATCATGCGAGATAACAATTACCGCCTTTGCTTTATTGATTAAAAAATCTTCAAGCCAAATTACAGATTCTATATCTACATGGTTGGTAGGCTCATCTAGTAATATGAGATCAGGTTTTTGTAATAAAATCTTAGCCAATTCGATACGCATACGCCATCCACCACTAAACTCACTGGTAGCACGAGTAAAATCTTCTCTTTTAAATCCTAATCCCTGTAATGCTTTTTCTATTTCGGCATCATAATTTACATCTTCAATAGCATAGAATTTTTCACCTAGATCAGTTACCTTTTGGATAATATCCATATACTCCTTTGATTCGTAATCAGTTCGGGTTTCTAGTTCTTTATTAAGGAGATCCATTTCTTGTTGCATACTGGTGATATGACTAAAAGCTTTTGATGCCTCTTCGAATACCGTGCAGTTATCATCAGTTAATAAATGCTGAGGTAAATATGCAATTACCGCTTCTTTAGGATATCTAATATGACCTCTTGTAGCTTTTTGTACCCCAGCAATGATTTTCATCATCGTAGATTTACCAGCACCATTCTTACCCATTAAGGCAATTTTATCATTTTCATTAATCACAAAAGATACATTACTAAATAAGGACTCTCCACTAAATTCTACGGCAATACCATCTACAGAAATCATATTATTTTCTTTAAAAATGCAAAACTACACAAAAGCATAGTATAGTAAAGAAAATAGATGAAGTTTATTGGATTGTAGTTATGTAGTATCCATATTTTAATTTTTATATAAGATCAAAAAAGGATAAAAGTTCAAAAAAAATGTAATTTTGGGAGCGATCTACAAAAGAATTAGGTACAGAAAAGATAATTATAGGAGTACTATAGAAATATCTAAAAAAAGCACTGAAACATAAAAAATAAGGTAAGAATATCATATAAGTTTTTATATGAAATATAGCATTCATAGATCTATAAATAAATACGGATAAGTAAACAAATGCAAGAAATAAAAGAATATAATCAGTTCATCAAAAAAACAATTTTTGCATATCATCCTGTAAGTGAGCAATCCATAATGCTGTTACAATCGATTGCCAAAATAAAATATGTTAAAAAAAATGAACACTTACTTTCTATAGGAAATCATTCTAAAGAAATCTATATATTATATAAAGGAATCGTTGTATCTTATTTTTTATGCAAAGATGGAAATATGTATCATAAGAATATTTTTTTGGAAAGAGATTTTGTTGGTTCAACCGTTTCTGCTTTAACAAATGAACCTTCTAATTTTGCTTTAGAAGCTATTGAAGATTGTATACTAATCAGTTTTAATTACAAAGAGTATAGAGAACTTATTGAGCAGAATACTGACTTAAAAAACTTTTATATAGCATACCTAGAAAAAAATTGGATACTAGATAAAGAAAAACGTGAGATTGCTCTTGTAATGAAAGATGCTAAAATTAGATATCTTGATTTTATGAAAGAACATCCTACTATTAAAAATCAAATCCCACTACATTATATAGCTTCACACTTAGGAATCACTCCCACACAATTAAGCAGAATACGTAAAAGTTTATATAAAATATAGCCAATCAACATATGTAAAGGAATACTTCATTTGATCTATTGATATTTGTAGTATGAAATTAATAATATTGTATTCGTTAGCCTTCATTGGAGGTATATTTTTAGCTATTCAGGCTGGATTTAATACACAATTAGGAGCTTTATTAAAACAACCAATTTTAGCGGTTATTGCGACTTCAATAAGCAGTACTGTATTTGGTGTTTTATTTGTTTTAGTTATAAAAAAAGAAACCATTCAAATGGAATTGGTAGAACAGATACCTTGGTATTTATGGTGTGTTGGAGGCTTTTTTAGTGTATTAGGCATCTCTTTATATTTCTATACGATCCCAAAATTAGGGATCTCCAAAATGATTGCTATAGGGCTTTGCGGACAATTATTTTTTTCATTAATTGCAGGTAAATTTGGATGGTTAAACTTACCTGTAGAACCTTTTACGATAAAACGTGCTTTAGGCGCCTTAGCAATGATTGTCGGAATTCTTTTAATTAATACAAAATAGATATGAATACTATCCAATTAAATATCAATAACCTTACTTCACTTTGGGAAATAGCCTGTGAGCCTTTTAAGAGTTTTTATAAAATTGATGAAATATGCTATTGTTCAATAGCTAATTCAGAATGGCCTAATAGAATTTGGACCGCTAAAACAGATATTGCCTCTTGTCTTATAGAAGTTAGAACTATCATTGAGGATAATGATGAAACACTAACATTTTCTTATTTTGATACTAAAAGAACAGAAAATAAAACTATTGTAAACGAGGGATTTTCTATAAAATCAGTACAGTATGGAATGAGTTTATTAGTAGCCCAAACATTTACAATCTCAAAAAAATTAGAATTTAGAGTAGTTAAAAATGAGAGGGATGCAGCACTCTGGAGTACAGCTTTTCAACAAGCTTTTGGTTACACTATCAGTACAGATATACTTTTAAAAACGATAGATAAAATACCATATACACTTATTTTTTATCAAACAGAATTAGTAGGAACTATAATTTTTTATAAATCTCAGCATACAGCAGGAGTTCATAGTTTAGGAATCATTCCTTCAATGCGTAAACAAGGGTTTGCAACCGAAATAATGTACCATATTCTGAATAAAGCTTATGATTTAGAAATGACTATTGTAACTTTACAAGCCTCTGAAATGGCAAAGAATATGTATAAGAAAATAGGATTCTCAACAGATTTTATAATGCAAAACTATCAACTTAATAAATAATACAATGGAATTAATTAAAAATTTAAACTGGCGATACGCTACTAAAAAATTCGATCCAATAAAGAAAGTTTCGGATGAACACTTGGATCAATTAAAAGAAGCTGTGACATTATCAGTCTCTTCTTATGGATTACAATTATACAAAGTGTTAATTGTTAATAATAAAGAGATTAGAGAACAATTACAACCTGTCTCTTGGAATCAAAGCCAAATAACAGATGCTTCACATTTATTTGTGTTCTGTAATTATAAGGATGTAACTCCTAATAGAATAGATGAATATATTCAATTAACAGCTAAAAAACGTCAATTAGATGTAGAAGCATTAAAAGGATATAGCGATTTTATGAAAATGAAATTAGCAGAGAAAACACCACAAGAGACTAGTAGTTGGTTAAAAAGTCAGACATATTTAGCACTCGGAAACCTATTGACTGCCTGTGCTGAGTTAAAAATAGATGCTTGCCCGATGGAAGGTTTTGATTCTGATCAATATAACGATATTTTAGGATTAGATCAAAAAGGATTAAACGCATCCGTGGTTGCTACAATTGGATATAGACATGATGAAGATCATACACAAAACCTTGCTAAAATCAGAAAACCATCAGAATTATTGTTTGAAGAAATATAAAAATGGCGTATAGGTCAATGTAAGTTTAATAGGGTAAAAGCATTTAACTTTTTTTGAATATTGTTTTTTTAACTTTGTATTTAAAAATAATTTTAGGTTTAGATGCTTTTACCTTTTATAGCTTATACATAGATATAGGATTTTTGTTTAACCAAAAAAGTTGTTGTGTATCTAGATGCTTTCAAAGCTTTACATTTATAACAATAACAGTGAAGAAGAAAAAATAAAAAGTGATATTGGCTATAAGCCAAAAAAAGAACAAAATGGCAATAGAGAATATTCCAGAAATATACTTAAAGAATACTATTGATCATACTGATTTGTTTATCTATGATTTTAGAATGACTGAAGACGTTATTAAAACTAAGGTTAATCTAAATATGCATATGTTTAGTTTTCTGCAAGAAGGAAAAAAGCAAGTGCATTTTTCTGATGTTGCGGTAGCAGTTAATAAGGAACAATCTTTACTTTTAAAAAAAGGGAATTGTCTCTGGACAGAATTACTAGACAAGGAAGCTATTTATTTTTGTAAACTATTATTTTTTTCGGATAAGAAGCTTAAAGAATTTCTCAAAAAACATACAACAGAAATCATAATTAAAGATAAAGTACCTTATTTTACTATTGAAAACGATACTTTTATTACTTCTTATCTAAATTCATTAACAACTATAAACCTAGCATCTTCAGTTTTTATGGAAAGTATGCTTTCTGTTAAATTTGAAGAATTAATGCTTTACCTAATTAACAAATATGGAGCTTCGTTTGAATCGTATTTGTATTCCCTGATATCCAATAAGACTTCTGACTTTCAGAAAATTATAGAAAAAAACAGCTATACAAACCTTACATTAGAAGAGATTGCGTTTTTATGTAATATGAGTTTATCAACATTTAAACGTTATTTTATTAAAGAATATAATGTTTCTCCAGGCAAGTGGCTACGTCATAAACGTCTATTAAAAGCTAAAGAGTTATTAGAAGAAGGAAACTTAAAATCATCTGATATATATTTAGACCTTGGATATAATAATCTATCAAACTTCAGTAGTGCTTTTAAACAAAAATTTGGGATTAACCCAAAAGATGTTTAATACGATTGATTGACCTTTTTTCATAAGTTTATGAGCTATATTAGTAATTAGATACTTGATTTAGGACATATCTTTGCAGTGTTTAAAAATAGTAAAACAGAAATATAAAAAAGTATGAATATTACATTAGCACAAGCAGAAAAAATAATTGAAGTAGCCAAAGAAAAATCGATAGCATTAGATACAAAAATGAATATTGCTGTAGTAGATTCAGGAGCAAATTTAGTAGCCTTTGCACGTATGGATGGTGCTTGGTTAGGTTCTTTAGATATTTCAATAAAAAAAGCAAAAACAGCACGTTTTTTTGATATGAACACTGGGGTGATTGGAGAATTATCACAGCCAGGAGGACCTCTATTTAATATAGAACATTCGAATACTGGATTGATTACTTTTCCTGGAGGAGTACCAATAAAAGATGCTAACGATACTATTATTGGAGCTATCGGAGTAAGTGGAAGTTCTGTAGAGAACGACCATGCTGTAGCAGAAGCTGGAGCAACAGCAATCTAAGGTAACTAGATACAATTAGTAAAAAAAAGAGGATAGTAAGAGTTTACATTATCCTCTTTTTTTTATTCAAAAAATGTATGAAGTATATATACTACAATAGCATAAGACTTACAACAAGAAATGATATCAATCAAATGAAAAAATATATAGGCGAATTTATAGGTACTTTTGTATTAGTATTTTGTGGAACCGGAGCAATACTAGTTAATCAATATGCAGATGGCAGTTTAGGGTTATTAGGAATCGCAGCTACTTTTGGGATTAGTGTTACAGCAATGATTTATGTTTTTGGAGCAATTTCTGGAGCACATATAAATCCCGCAGTGACCATTAGTTTAGCAATAGGAAAATTAATGCCCAAAAACAACGTGTTTGGCTACATTATAGCACAATTATCAGGGGCGATTTTGGCAAGTACTATTCTAACAGTACTATTTCCTGAAAACGAATCTTTAGGAGGTACAGTACCCTCAGGAAATGTATTACAATCCTTCACTATCGAGTTGGTATTAACATTGTTTTTAATGCTTACCATTCTAGGAGTAACCGCAAAAAAAGAATTTTCCAACGTAGCAGGAATAGTAATAGGCAGTATAGTGACAGGGATTATTTTGTTTGCAGGACCGATTTCTGGGGGATCATTTAATCCAGCAAGAAGTATAGCCCCAGCGATTATTTCAGGAAATTTAACCGCATTGTGGGTATATATAATTGCACCAATTTTAGGAGGAATAATAGCAACTTTAATATGGAAACTATTGATAAGAGATACGGTGGAAGAGGTACAGTAGATGATGAATAACACATAATCAAATAATTTCTTAATATAAATTTGATATAACATTAATCAGATATAGAAACAGTTACACAATTTAGGCGATTAACATAAAATTATTTTTTAATTTATATTCTGAGGTAAATGTCGTTTTTTTACAATTGTAATATAATCTTGATTTTCATATTTGCAGTATAAAAATAGATACATATGAAAAAAGTTGTTATTGCTCAATTAAGTTTACAGATAAATAAAGTCGATACCTTTTTGAAACTTGCAAAAATTATGGTTGCAGAAAGTAATGCAGAAAAGGGATGTCTGACCTATAAATTATTGAAAGAGTTCGCTACAGACAATGATTTTTTTATCTATGAAGCGTATGAAAATGAAAAAGCAATTGAAATACACCATTCATCAGTACATTATAAAGATTTTGTAAATTCGGTAATACCATTGTTAGCAAAAGAACCTAGTATAGAAACGTTTTAATGACCTATAAAAAAACATATATACCTAACCTGTTTCTCTCAAAATATATTGATCGATTTTATACTTTTAATCAATCCAGTGATATAGAATTAGGACTGCCTCCTATATTACCAGGAACAGGTTTAGAACTATTATTTTATATACATACGCCATTATCTATTGCTACTACTCGATTAAGTAAAGGGCATATTGTTTGTCCTAGGTGCATTGCGTATTTTGATAAAACCAATAATGTATCATTTATATCTGTGCGGTTTAAAAGTGGGGCATTTCGTCATTTTACTTCGGTTCCTTTTTCAGAACTTAATGATAGATACATATCAGTACAAGATTTATGGGGGAGTAGAGGAGAACTATTATTAGATATATTAGAAAACACTAATGCGGTTAGTGATAAAATCCAAGAAATAGAAAAATTCTTGATGCAATCATTTATAAACCATTATCAATCAAAAAACCAAAAATGGGATACTGTTATTGATCAGTTATATTACAATTATACGATACAAACTATAGAAGAATTAGCTAAGAAGACAAACCTAAGTATTCGACAATTCGAAAGAAATTTTAAGAACCAGTTTGGAATTACACCTAAAGCATTTCAGAAAATAACAAGGTTACAAGACACTGTAAAGAAAATAATACTAAGTAATGATACAGCTTATTTAGATACAGTATTAGACAACGGATATTTTGATCAGAGTCATTTTATAAAAGATTTTAAATCATATGCTCATAAGACACCTACAGCATATTTTACAAAAGAAAATTTTAATAATCACTATTTCTATACATCTGTACATACAAAAACGTAGTGATAGCACTATCTATTATCATCATTTTTTTTTAATGTCATACATAGGGCTATCACTATATGTAGTATTACAGTTCTTGGATAATTTTAGTATTTAGTTTTATAAAATCTTTATTTCCTACTTTTTTAGAAAGTGCTAATCCACGTTTGGCAACAGTTATAGCAGCTTTATTTTGTCCTAAATCTCTAAGTATTAGTGCTTCTCTTGTAACCTGAAAAAATAAAGCTTTATCAGAACTTGTTACTTTTTTAATATATTCTAGCGCTTTCTTAAGATCCGTTTTAGACTCATGGAGGTATAATGCAGCTTGGAAATAATCAAAATTAGAAGGGCCAGACAATGTTTTTTCTATAGATTTTAAGATCCGATCTTTTTCATTTACCAAAATTGGAATTTTTAGTAAAGTATGTTCCCACTCTAGTACAAGCGAAGCTTTATTGATAGTAATGTCCTGAAAATGCATTTCTAGAGTTTCTATATAAGAAGACGTTGTATACACAGGAAGTTGTAATGTCAGTACAGGTTTTTTTTCTGCATAAGAGTTCCAATTTCCATTCTCGTATGAATACCAGTTCATCTGCCATTCTTTTACTCCAGGAATACTCAGGATAGTATAGCTTCCTTTTTCTAATAATTGCCCATTAATATGTACCGTATTAGAAAATGTAATTTTAGTAGCAGCATTAGCTCCAGTACGCCATACTTCATTATTGGAGAGTAATCCATCTTTACCAAAAATAATACGTTCTCTTGCACTAGGGCGAGAGTATTTAATAGTAACCTCAGTAAGCCCAATAGTTTGTTGTATTGTAGCCGATGAGCTAAGATTAGGAGTTTTTAACTGGGCATTTATGATGGTAGAAAAAAAGATAGTTAATAGTATACTAGATATTTTCATTTTTTTTTATAGATTTTTATTAAAGTAAACTGTTGGCGAAGTTCCCATCAGTTTTTTAAATGATTTATTAAAAGTAGTTTTAGAATTAAAACCAGCTTCTTGTGCCAAGCCAAAAAAAGTAAGCTGTTTTGCTTTATCAGTTTTAGCTAAAGAGACAAACTCTTTAATACGGTAATAATTTACATACTCAAAAAAATTCATGCCGATATTCTCATTTAGTAACCGAGCAAGTTCTGGATTATTTACACCAAGCATCTGAGCAAGTTCTGTTTTCAGAAGTTTGCTATTTAAATACGGTTTTTTTTTAAGCATTAATGATTCTAATTGCTCCTTTAACCGATCCATATCTGTTACGCTTAATTTTGATTGATGATATTTTTTAGAACCAGTATCTGGTACAATGCGTAATACCTGAGGAGATATCATTCCATAATATGTGATAAAAAGAATGATGAATGTTAAAATAATCCAGATGTAAGGTCTGGCATTACGCTCTAGCATACCGAAACCAAACAAGCTCGTAAGGAAAAGTAGAGTCCATATACATAAACACCCTCCTACGATGAGTAAAAAATTAGTCATAAAACGAGTACGTACCTCATATGAAAGCTCGTTCTTCATATCTTTAGAAAAATGTTGAAAAACCCTCCAACTAAGTATCCAGTAGGTTAAATTAACGATTAAACCAACAGCATGGCATGCGTATATAACTCGCATCATTTCTCCAGTACGTGCTCGCTCTTGTATCACCGAATCCGAAGGAATTATAAAGTATATTGCTATGAATGTAGAATATACTAAAGCAGGGATATAGTGAACCAGATCTTCTTTTGAGTAGTTTTTTCTTTTTAAAGTAGCACGTGTAAATAAATAGATCGTAGGACCAAAAAGTAAAGCCGAAAGCTCAGAGAAAGCAATAAGCCTAAAATTACGATCCCACACACCAGCACTATGCAAAACCTTACCCGATAAGCCTATAAAAAGAACAGCAATCAAGAATGCCATAAACCCACTTATATATCTTCTTTTTCTAGGAGAAAAAAGATAAACGAGTAGTATAAAAAGACTTTGAAAAAATCCAAAATAGACTAATTGGTTAAGAAGTATTTGCATAGAATATTATTTTTACAGCTTTTTTTTTGCAAGTTAATCAATCACAAGTTGATGTACATTCTTTAAAACCTCATAACTAGATAAAGGATGTTTCTTAGCAAATGTTTCAAAACTAGATTCATCCTTCCATTCTATAATGTAGAATATATCAGGGTTATAATCATATCCTGTTGGCGATGTTCCGTCTTGTAACTGTAGAATGATTTTTCCTCCGGATTTGATAACTTCCTTTTTCCACTGCGTTAAAAAACTAGAGAAACTTTTTGAATCTTTTTTCCAAAACGATGTCGCTAAATTATATTTTTTAGTATCAACAGAAAATTGAATATCTCTAGGAGCTACATAATATGTAAGTCCAAAATACGTAAAAAGTGCTCTACGCTGCGAATGAAAATCAGGCACCCTTTTAGTGATAGTAGTTAAGAATCCCTCTCGTTTTTCTTTACTACTCCATTTACCCAGAATTAAACTAGTAGGTAAATGATTACCAAGTGTAAGTTCAGTTGTTTTAAAACCAGGTTGGGGTTGATACGTGTATTCGAATCCTACAGGAAAAGCGGTTTTTTTATAACGTTCAAATAATGCCCCTGAATTAGGAGCTGTACTCAGAAGAATGATATCTAAGACTTCGCCTTTTTTAAACGAAAAAGATTTTAAGTCATTTTGTGCTGTACTATTCATAAAAGATAAAGAAAAAAGTAATAGCAATACTGTAGAAAATTTCATAAAATAAAAATGTTTATTGTTTATGAAAACAAAGAAACATTAGGATCTGGATTCAACCAAAATTTAGCATACTAGAAGCGTACGCATACAGTATATGTACCATAATACCTAGTAAAAACGCTATATACAGTAGGCTATACGGAACTATATAATTATTGTAGTTGAAGATAAATAACCGATATACGATAGACTATGAGTATCTTTAGAATATAAAAAAAAGAAAAACTAGATGAAACGTACAACAGAACTAGCGAATCGGTTTAGAGAAGTTATTCTTAATGGAGTATGGGTTGCTAATACAAACTATAAAGACCAATTATCAGACGTAACTTGGGAACAGGCAATACAAAAAATTGGAACTTTAAATACCATAGCAGCACTTACATTTCATATTAGCTACTATATAACAGGAGTATTAAATGTATTAGAAGGAGGAGCTCTAGAGATAAAAGATAAATATAGCTTTGATTTTCCTCCTATAACATCTAAGGAAGATTGGGAACAGCTATTACATACTATGTGGAACACGGCAGAAAAATTTGCCGATACTATAGAATCTATGTCAGATAAAAAACTGGGTGAAGTATTTGTAGATAAAAAATATGGCAATTATCAGAGGAATATTGATGGAATGATTGAGCATAGCTACTATCATTTAGGTCAGATAACTCTGATTAAAAAGATGATATCCGAAATAGGAAAAAAGAATACAGAAAACTAAACTAGATTTAGACCCTATAATACACTATTAATTATAAGATATAGTACTAAGTTTTATTAGACCAAGTGTTTTTTCTAAATTAGCTTTTTAAACACTTGGTAGCACTTTATTTAAAAGTAAAAAACACAATCCCAAACCTTAACATTACGTGATACTACTATCAAAATATATCGAATCAAAAATAACAGTTGATCAAGCAATGTTACAAGATATTGTCGATTGTTTTATAATTAAAAAATATAAGCAAAATGATACTATAGTAAGGGTTGGTCAATTTGTAAATGAATATTTCTTTATTGCCGAAGGTAGTATTAGAATTGTTTTAGAAACAGAAGAAAAAGATATCACGGCTTGGTTAATTTTTGAAAATAATTTCTTTACAGACTTAGAATCTATAAAGACAGGGCAAGGTTCTAAATCAAAAATAGTAGCATTAGAGGATACGACGCTTTGCCTAATACATACATCAAAAATGCATCAGATGTATAAAAAATATCCAGAATGGCAAGAATTTGGACGGTTGATTACAGAAGATGCCTTGCTAAATATTATTGACACACTAGTATCTTTTCAAGTTATGGATGCTCAGGAAAGATACATACGCCTTTTACATAAATCTGATGTAATTCAGCGAGTACCTCTAAAACTATTAGCATCATATCTAGGGATAACACCCACCTCATTAAGTCGTATCAGAAAAAGTGTTTCAACTATTTAAGATTTAATATATAGTAATTTAATCTCTAATAGAGCAACTGACTTCCTAAGTGTAGATCTCATAAATAACATGTGTTTTTTAGAAGTATATCTTGTGAGCTAACTCTATGATTATTAATGTATATGAGTTACTATTAGTTTTGATTAATTAAATACTTCTTTAACCCGATTTATGTATTAGAACTTCATAACGAAGCTCTAGCATAAAGCGGGTTAAAGGCTTTTATAAGTCATTACTTATCATATGGCAAGTAATCTTTTCTCAAATCTGTAAACCTTTGCATCGAATTAATCAAAAAAAATGCAGAGATGAGCAGAATACCCTTTTCATTAATACTACTATTTCTTTATATAGGTGTTAATGCCCAAATAACGGAAGAACGTACTATTTTTTCCGGAAATTATAATACCTCTATAAAAGATGATTTATATGCTTACCAAGGCATAAAAACACGAGTAACGATTCCACCAATAGGCACACAAAAATTTATGATCATAAATTCTATTGGATTTGACTACCACACTTTTGATTATGAAAAATCAATACCCTTTACCACTTCGGATTTAGAACGTATCTACGCTATTAATTATGCAATGTTACTAAAGTATAATTTTTCTAAAAAATTTTCTATCAATGCTCTAGCAATGCCTTTTATGCTCTCTAATCTTAGAGGAGCAATAAGCACAGATGATTTACAAATAAATGGGATACTATTTGCTGAGAAAATGTTTGGTAGTAGAGAGAGGCATTTTTTAAAATTATCGTTTGGAGTAGGATATCTAACATTAGCAGGAGAAACAAGGGTTAACCCTGTGGTAAGTTTATCAGGAAAGTTAAATGAAAAATTTTCATTCGTATTAGGATTACCAAACACCTATATAGAATACAAATTTACTCCGCAGCATACGCTACGACTTGTGGGAGATATCAATGATTTTACGACTCACCTTAGTACACCAATTGCACTAGATGATGAGAATACTCAGATGGCTGATCGTGCAGTATTTACTGTGATATCAACAGGGGTAGAATATCAGTATTGGATGACTAAAAATGTAGGGATAACACTAAGAGGATTACACTCTATCTCAGATAATTTCGAGCTTCAGAATACTAATGATGATAAAATATTTGATTTTCAATCCACTACTAAACTCTATATCAATGCAGGAATTAAAATTAGTTTACACAAAAAAAGACCGCAAAATGGAAAATAAAGAACTTAGATTTACTAAAAAAGCATTATTAAAAAACGCTATACCAGCATACCTTGGTCCATTTCTTATGTCAGGTATCCCTAGTTTTTTTCTAAAAGATAATGAGCTGATGCACCGCAGTTATTCATATATAGCTATACCATCATTAATCGCTACAGTATTTTGTTTTATAGTACTGTCCTATTTACATAAGAAAAAAGTAGTATTATTTAATAGAATACTAACTGCGCTGTTGTTTGGTATACTAATGGGACTACTAAGTATGATCATTGTAGAAGCTTTTAAACTACACACACATACCTTTGATATTCTTTTATCCTCTATAATAGGAGGAGTGATTGTAACATTAATGAACCCTCTAAGAAAAGATACTGATGAAAAAACACTATAAAAAAACGATAGCAGTATTTGGTTGTACAGGTACTGTAGGGACCTATGTATTAAAAGAATTATTACATAAGAATTGCGAAGTTAGAGGTGTATTGAGTAGTCCACAAAGAAAACCTACTGTTACAACAAGTAACTTTTTTAACCTCTCTTATATCAGTGCTAATATAGAGAACAAAGAAGAGGTAGAGAAAGCTTGTATATGTGTTGATACCGTATTTTTGCTAACAGCGACACACCCCAATCAAATTGAAAATGAAAAAAGGATAATAGATGCAGCCAAGCAAAAAGGAGTACAACAAATCGTTAAACTATCCGCTCCAGAAATTAATCCGATAGAATTGGTAGAAGTCGCTAAATGGCATAAAGAAATAGAATACTATCTACAACAATCAGCAATAGAATTCTGTTGTATAAAGCCATATGCTTTTATGCAAAATTTAGAACGAAATACGGTTACAATCAAAAGGTTTAAAAAAATAATAGGATCAATGGATGATGCACCTCGTAATTATGTTGATGCCAGAGATGTAGCAGAAGTAGCAGTACATTATTTACTTAGTGATACCTTAAATAATGAATTCATTACTATTTCGGGACCAGAAGCTGTAACCTATACAGATATAGCAAAAAAGCTTTCATATGTTACTAACACCTCTATTCGGTATTATAATGTATCTAAAGAAGAGCATCTTACTATGTTGATTAAAAGAGCTAAACTACCACATTGGTTAGCCAATCATATTATAGAATTAGACAATTTGGCAAAGAAAATCCCAGAGTTAGAAAAAAGTAATATAACATCATTATTAGGTAAACATCCCAGAGTGCTAGACACATATTTATTAGAAAATAAACACAAATTTATAAGAAAACCTATTTGGAAATATTTTTGATAAAAAGATGTATGAAGAGAATTATAGATTACCATTGAAAAAGTCAGATAATTTTGTCTGACTTTTTTAATGATAATCACTATTTTTATAAGACAGAAATAGTAGGAATTGTTATTAAATATTAGTCGACAATAATTTCCCACATCAGAATCAGTTTAATTCCTCGAGCTAACGAGAAAGAAAAGGTTTTAAAAATTAAAAAAAATGATAAATTTAAAAAAATAATCAACTGAATATCAACGACAAAATTTAATACTAATAGGGATTTGAACTATGGAATTAGCAATAGGAATATTTTTTGGACTTCTAGGGTCAATACCAATTATTATAGATTACGAATTGTATGTAAACAAAATTAAAATTTTGTTAGCAAAAGATGATTTAATCTTTGAAAACCTACACATAACATTTGACATAATTTCCAAAGAAAAAATTGATATTTATCAAACTTGTAAAATCAAAGTAAAAAGAGAAAATGCAAAATTAAAACTTGGACATTACAATCATTATGGGGCAAATAAAAATAGTGTTTTGAAGATTGATAACCTGCCAATTAAAAATGAATATATAAAAAAAGATGATATTATTGATGTTATGACATATACAATATATAACAAATCAAGAGGAGAAAACTTAATCTTTGAAGATTCATTTACTGCTACTTTGGACGAAAAAGAATCAGAATTAAATGATGATAGTTGTGGTACTAAACTTCAGTATCATAAATGCAAAAGTTTAGTCCTTCATATTATATATCCAAAAGACTTTATCCCTAGTGACTTACTTTATACAGAATCAATTATAAAAAAAGAAATTGAAAAAGTAAAAATAAAGTCAAATAAAACTAAATATTTGGCAAATTTTAAAGATGAAAGAAAACAAATATTATGGACTATTAATTACCCCAAATACAAACATAAATATAGTATAAATTGGAAATGGAGTCCAGTGTAAAAACGACCACCAACACCTGTAATCGTTGTATAACTCATATTGAATCTAAAAGAACGGTTATTGATTTCGAAAAACCAAAAGATAATTTATTTAACTATTTTAATATTGTAAAATATAAAGAATTAAAAAAAATAAAATGAAACTAGTACTAGTACTATTACTTATAGCCTTTATCAGTTTATCGATTTGGTATGCAAAAAAGAAAGGAGTAACAGCTAGATATGAAACTGAATCAAAAGAAATCCTAACAGATCAAGACAAACCAATCGATTTTGGATATAAAATAGTATGGATTGCTGTAAAGACACATAATAAAATACAATTAGCAAATATACTAGAGATAAAGAACCTTACACCTTCGAACTGGAAAAGTGGAATTGAGAGTGCTTATAAAAATAGTATTTTTATAACCCCTCCAATAGGAGAATGGACCTTAGCGGTTGGAATGGGCTTACCACTAGGAGATACTAAACAGAGTATTGAAAAATTAGAAAAACTGTTAAACAGTTTAAGTACAGAATTTGGAGAAGCTCATTTTTTTGGAACTCATAGAATTGTAGACTACCATAACTGGATGAAATCTGTTAATGGAACCACTAAAAGGATCTATGCTTATGTCGGAGAAAGTGGAGAGAATATAAAAGTCTATGGAGAATTGACTACGCCAGAAATTGGATTACACCTTTTTAATTCACTTTCTAAAGAAGCAAAATCCGACACGTATTGGGAACGAGAAGATTTAGATTATGCCGATGAAGAATTGGTTATGAAAATAGCAGAAAGCTGGAGCGTAAATCCAACTAAACTGACAGAACGAACTGATATAAAAAATGAATTAGGAGTAGTCGCAAAGTAAAACTACCGTTGCTACAGATACTTTTAATTTTTTAGATAACTTATGATATATGATTATGAAAAACACAGTACTACTAGTATTATTCTGGATTCCGATACTTACTATTGGGCAGAGTTCAGCACTTTCGATATTTGATAACCTTATAGATAAAACATGGAAAGCAGAAGGAAATTGGGGAGATGGAAGCAAGTTTAAACAAGAAATAAAAGTTAGCTACTCCTTAGATAATACAATTGTAGTCGTAAATTCTATAGGATTCATTGATAAAAAACAAACCAAATTAGGAGTACGAAACCATGGAATAAGACAATTTGATCAGCAATCTAAGCAGATCAAATTTTGGGAATTTGATGTCTTTGGTGGACTAACTCAGGGAATAGTATTTTCTAAAGGAAAGAACATTATCTATCAATACACATATGGAGAATCTACAGTTACCGATATGTGGGAGTATGTTGATGACTCCACGTATAATTTTAAGGTAGGGGATTATAAAGATGGAGAATGGAAACAACTATACCTAAGCACACAATTTATAGAAATTAGAGAATAATCAGTACATGTTTTTAAAACCTCGAAGGTCTGATTCACTTCCCAGTACCAATTTTAGTATTCCTAGCTACTGGGAGTAATTATACTATCACTGGGAATAGGTATTATATAGTGCTGGGAGCAATGTTTTACACTTTGTTCTTTTAGGATTTAGGTATAAAAATTAACGTTTTAGACCTTCAAGGTTTTTAAAACCTATGAGTATAGCTAATTAAAAAGACATAATATCCTGTTAATCAGTAGTTTGATTTTTAATTTATTTTTACAGGTTAAACATAGGTTAAATAATTCATTAATTTTATACTATTATGAACTCTATTTTGCGCCTATAAAATAAGACCGTTGCAAAAGGTTCTTAAAAGTGATTATGATATTTGGATTACTATTTTTTAGATCAAAAAAAGGAGTAACTATCGAAATTTGATTGATTTTTAGCCGCTATATGCCTATTTCTAATGCTCATTTTTCTTAATTTTCACAATTAGACGCAATTATCCCTGGACTTCGATACAAATTATAGCACATAGCCTCCATAAGATTTTGAGTATGCATTTTTGAATGCCTTTGTAACGTGCTACACCTCCAGAGAACCATCTTTTAATACCTCCAAAAGTACGCTCTACTTTAAACCTTGTTTTTCCTATCAGTTTATTGAATTTCTTTTCCCAATGGGTCAAGGGTTTATTCTTATATGCCTTTTTGAGAATATGGTTTTTTAGTTTACGTTCTTTAAGCAGTGCTGCATTTTTCTTTGATTGATACCCTTTATCTGCTTTTAGCGGAATATCTTGTGGTAAATCTGCTGTATCCAATACCTCTTCTAAATTACCAACCTCATTGACACTGGCTTTTGTAGTTAAGATTCCTAAAACCAAGCCTTCATTATCGGTCACATGATGCTTTTTGTAACCATAACGCTATTTGCCTTGCTTTTTTAACCAAGAAGCTTCTTTATCCACACTATCGGCATATTCTTTATCTACTTCTATTTCTTCAAGATCTTCTCTATCCTCAGTAACTTTATGATTGGTTTTGCCTTTAGGCTTTAAGGGAGTATCTATTACACTAGCGTCTACAATGGCTCCTGTTTTAACTATAATACCATGAGATTCCAACTGAGTATTAATCTCTTTGAAAAGTGGTTGGTAAGCATTGGCGTTAGTCATAGCTGCCCTAAACCTACTTAAAGTACTATGATCTGGAGCTATTTGATCAATATTCAATCCACAGAAATAACTAAAGGAAATACTATCATTAACACGATCCTCTACTTCATAATCGCTCAGACCATACCAAGTCTGAAGTAGACACATCTTAAACAATAGCAAACCACTGTAACTAGGTTTGCCTGTAGCACTTTTACATTTGCTGTAATGTGCAGAAATACTAGCAGAGATAGCAGTCCAATCTAATAGACTATTTATCTGAGTAAAAAAGGTGCGCTTGATCTTTCTTGAACGTAAATTGCAGATACTACCATCTAAAATTGCATAACTTTTAATCTTGCCATTAAAGCCATAAATATATTTTATGGATTATTACGGAAAACCGAATTATTGGATGCTATAATAAAACATATTTTGAACTACAAAGTTACGGGTTTAGCATATCACAAATAAGGTTTTAAATCAATTGATAATCAATTAAATAAGTCTAAAAATGTGCAATTTTGCATACCTTGCAGTAGCATTTTATCTTTTTTGGGTAATTTTTTTGTTAAAAAAAACTAAAAAAGGCACATAAAACCTCAAAAAAAAGATGCAAATGCAGCATAAAAATTCATTTTTTTAATAATAAAAAAACAAGAATATATCGTTTATTTTAATTGAATATCAATTAATTACATAAATTTAAAATAAATAAATTTAACTTTAAAATTAGTAAGATGAGCTTAAAAAAAACAATTCCCGCAATTTCTACATTTTCTTTTCTATTTTTAACCACGTTACTTTTTAACGCTTGTTCTCTTACAGAAATTGAAGATGAACAAGGAGTATTAATTGAAGAAAAATATAGTGACAAAGGTGATCAAGCATCGATTGGAAACTCAGGAGAAAACGAGGACGAAGACTACAATTAGAAAAACAATTGTGATAACGGCTGTAATGATTTCTATCATTGCAGCTTTTTCTCAATTATTGACAAATCCTAAACCTCCAAAAATTGCTGAAGCAAGAAGTAGTAATATTGCACTTAGAAATGATCGAGACAAGACCCGAGATGAAATATTTTTATTAATCGATAACCATTTAAGCGGTAGTATTGGATCAGAAGATTTTAAAACCAAAGTTGCAGATTTAAGGCAAGAGTATTCTATAAGAGCTGAAAATTCAAACTATGCAAAAGCGGTATTAGATGAAGTAAAAGCTGAACATAAAGTGAGGGGTTTTAATCATTTAAACTTTTTTCTTAGTGCTATAGGTCTTCCCATCTTTTTATTTTGTATTTCTATTCTCCTGTATATAATAAGCGTATTTCTTAAAAGAGTAAAATACAGCTCAGTAGCAGAATTGGTAAAATTGATTTCTCAAGTTTCTTTCATTACCTCACTTGTATATATAATTTGGGCAATTTCTCCAAAAATGAATTTGGATAGATCAGTTTGGATGGTCGCCTTATTAACTGCTGCTTATATTTCATATAGATTAATAACTTGGTTTTTAGCCAAGAAATTCTTTTTTTCACCACCTAATATTGGCTTCGAAAAATTAAGCAACGTTTCAAAACGATTATTTGATTTTATAATTATTGAGGTTAATGAGAAATTTATAAGCGAAGAACAAAAAGAAGAATACATACGAGATTATCATAAAGAATTTGATACTGTCTCTGAAATTATTAAAAAATAATTGTTTTTAAAGTTATGGCGAGCAAAAACAAAATTCAATCAAATGCACAAAATTTAGAAGAACTGGATTTATTAACCAAAGAATCTTTACAAAAGAGTAATCAAGATTATGAAAAATACCTAAGTAAAAAAGTTAAGAGAGACAATACTCGTTTACAGGAGCTAGCACATATTTTTAAACAGGAAAACCCTAATGTAATAGTTAATCTTCCTTTTTACTATTAACCTTTACTTCTATTCCGTGTTCTTTAAAAAAATTAAACATACCACTATTTATTTTATCTGCCCACCAAAGTCGATAATGCTCTTCTTTTTCTTTTAACTCTTTCTCGTTTTTATCTAAATATTGAGTTATTTCCTTTAGATATATTTTTACTCCGTTTTTCTCCAAATACATTCTCTCATTAAGATCAACACTACTTCCATCTACATTTTCCCATTCACCATTGCCTGTTAAAATCCAGTCTTCATTTACATTTAGTTTATTAGAAATTAGTGTTATATAGTATTCCTTAACAGAATCAGCTTTGATAGCTTTTCTTAAAGCATCTCCCTTAACAGCCCCTATGAGTTTTGCCATTTTTGGATAACTTAATCCTCGCTTTTTTCTGACAAATTCTATTCTTTCTCTTTGTGTATTCATAAAAAAACCGAAAATAATTGAATTTTGAAGAATTTTTATCTGTTTTTCCTTTAAATTCCTTATATTTATAGTGTGCTATACAAATATATAGAATTTAACAGCAAAGCAGACCAAACTTAAAATAAAACATTACTAGCTAAAGTTGAAAATTATAATTAGCGAAGAAAATTTTATACAAAGCATAAGTAAGAATTATAATTTATAAAAGAGGAATATGCCCCTAACATTCTAACTTTTTTTAACACTTTAAAAATTTGAAAGATTTTAAAAATGGATAATGATCATATAAGAGTACGGGTAAAAAACTGGCTCACAAAATACAAGAAATTTATAAGGCTTAGAGCTTTAGAAAGGCATTTGGGGTTTCCTTCTAGTTCAATTCAAAAGTTTGTTAAGGGAGGTCGGACTTTAAATGACGAACGTTTATTATTACTATTCAAGTATTTAAAGAAAATGTCAAATTTTTAAAGACAATGATACTGATACTATTGCTAATTAAAAAAGGAAGATTACCAATAATAAAGAAACTTTATACACCTTAGAAACACAGTTAAATAACTTAATTATCCCAAAATAATATAGATATGGAACCAAGTACGACCACCCACGAAAAAGAAAGAAAAGTACGCCTTTTTGAAGAACGCGTATTTGCTCAGTTAGAGATCAAACACTCGCAATTTAGCTTTTGCGTAAAAACTTATAGAGGTTATGCTCTATTGTTACGCAAATGGATAAAAGAGTTTTATAAAAAAGGGAAAAATTCTTGTGAGGTTGCAGATCTTATACGCAAGTCTCCTTTAGATATAAATCATATTAGACAGAATAAACCATTATCGATAAAAGAGGTGATCCTTAAAAATAGTAGAGTGAGAGTAAGTTGAGTTAGTTTGTGCAAAGATGTCGGTACGATAGCAATATAATACATGATGTGTTATAGTAAAAAGGTATACATAGAGTTTATTTTCTATTTTGACAATCTTCCTTTTTTCTATCAGTATACCCCAATGCTACGTACCAGATGTCTTTGTTAACTAACTACCTCGCTCTAAACAAAAAACATAAATAAATGATAGACCATATAGTATTATTTCTAATAGGCTTTGGAATAGGCTGTCTAATAACTAAAAAAAAGTAATTAATAAAATATAGGGTCAGGGGCAATACTATATAATAATAGGTTATAGCTTGGGGACATATAATGTATACTATATACCAATCAATTGCCCCTGTATTTTTTAAAAAATAAAGTAGTCCCCCAATGAGGAGAACAAGAGTAATTTTTGTACACCATTACCCCACTGTAGCCCAATGTGTACAATAGTACTCTTGTATCCTTTTTTTTAGATCAATAATAACATATAAAAAAACAATAATGCTAGTAGAAGACAACTTAGAAGAAGTACCAAAAGAAATCGTATTCGGTATACTAGAACTACTAAATATCAATACATCAGATTTTGAAAATAAACTACTAGAGGATGACCCCCGTTACATAAAAATATATGCATGGATCTATGCTAGGTATCATGAGCATAAAGACACTTAAAAACATGAATTGGATGTAAGGGCTTGATTTTGATGAAAAATTCACTTGTCTTCGATACTATTTTCTATCGAAAATCACTCTGACTGACGTAAATTTTGTTATGTCAGACTCAGGTTAAAAATGATCAAAAGACAGGTGTAGGAATAATCGTAATAAAAAAAGGGGTTTCTTCCCCTGATCAACCCCTTGTATACCCTTATATATAAGAGTACATTTGGGTAACAGTATTTTAAAAAACTACGAACCAACAACCATAAAAAAGCAGTACTAATGCTACGGTTTTTACGCAGCAACTACTCCATAGGTATAGGGTATATTTGTTACTAATGATCCCCCCAAACCTTTACGGATTTAGTTGACTAAAACCTAAACATAATCGTAAGTCAGTAACTAAAAAAAACATAAAGGATGATACAAGAAATTAATGTTTACATCGGTGGTACACCGCTATTGGGGTACACCGCTTTTAATGGAACAATTATACAGCAGATAGGTAAGCACCACTTGTTTAGCATATCGTTTTCTTCATTTTTGGATAAGGACTTACAATCTGTACCCTTCCAAGATCATGAGAAATACCAGAATCAGGAGATTTCTATCTTCTCAGCAGATGGCGCATTACAATTTACAGGGATTATTCTTAGTGTACAGCATACTAAGAACGATGATGGCAATCATGGAGGGATGCTCTTTAGAGGAGCCAGCCCCACCATAGGATTACAAAAATCAACACAGTGCCAGAGCTTCGATACAGGTACTACCTTTAGAAACATTAGCAATCATATCCTACGGGAGTACTCCACACTACCCACTTACTACGGCTCAGAAACCGATAAACAACTAGGCTATACCGTACAATATAATGAGTCCGACTGGGATTTTATTACCCGTATGAGCAAGCGATATGGCATATTTACCTACTATGATGGCGAGCAATTAAATATTGGTAGAAATCCCACTAAGGTAGTAGAATGGTCTGGCACATTCGGGCAAGATATCAAAGAGTTTACTATCAATGACGATCTAGAGCAGCAGCTAGCCACACTACACTACCACGATCATATCACACAGCAGCCCCATACTGCTACTACCATACAATCCAATAGTAGTACCCCAGATCTATTAGCACCTACCGCCAATAGATCCGAAGCAGCATTTAGTAAACCAAGTACGTATTATTATACACACCTACAGGATGATTATTTTGCACAGCAACACCTAGATTACCTAACCAAAGTACATGCAGAGAGCCAAAAAGCCCGTATGATTACTGCTATCGGTAGGACTACGATACTGGGGCTAAAACCCTGCGACCACCTACAGGTAACAGGGCATCACTATAGTAATAGTGCTACCTCAGAGCATCCCTATGGTACTTATGAGCTGACTAAAGTAACCCACCATTTTAATAACACTGGCTATTACCATAATGAGATTGAGGGAATTGTAACAGGAGTAGAACACCCCCCATATAGTAATATTAATGCCGTACCTAAGATAGAAGCCATGTCTGCTATAGTAATCGATAATAGAGATACAGAGGGATTAAACCGAGTAAAACTACAATTCCCGTGGCAGCAACAAGCCCATACCACTACCGATTGGGTACGCTGTACCAATACCCATGCAGGAGCAGCACATGGCAGTTATATGGTAGCGGAGATCGGAGACGAGGTATTTTGTAATTTTTTAGGCGATAATCCAGAACGTCCATTGGTTATAGGATCGGCATATAATAAAACCGCCAAAAGCGAATTCTATACCCCAGATAATACGATCAAAGCGATACAAACCAAGAGTGGTAATACTATAATTTCTGATGATGAAACTGGTAGTATCACTGTACAGAACCAGAGTGGTAGTACTATTACCTTAGAACCCAATGGTAATATTAAGATCAGTGCCCCAGAGACACTAACCCTAGAAGCTAAGAATATACTACTACAAGCCATAGAGAATATACAAATCATATCCCAGCAAGACACCAGTATCACCACACAGGGCAATATCACTACCAATAGCACAGGTACACTATCGCTACACTCGCAGGGTAATACAAACATTAATAGCGATGCTAATATGAACCTACACGCACAATCGGACACCATTATAGAGGGGCAAAATATCCGTAGCCAAGCCCTATCCAATGCCGATATGATAGGACAGACCACCACCGTATCGGGCAGAACAACGGAGATTAAAGGAGCAAGTAACAAAATAGATATCACCTAATATTAGTAGAACCTATGACATCAAAACCCATCGCAGTAGTAGGCAGTATGCACAGCTGCCCAATGTATACGGGTAGCACCCCACATATAGGAGGTGCTATTATCACCTCTGCCGCACCAGGCGTAACCATTAATGGGCAAGCAATTGCTCTACAAGGAGATAGCTGTGCATGTGTCGGAGCAACAGATATGATTGTACAAGGCAGTAGCGGCGTTTTTATCAATGGTATCCCTATAGCAACGGTAGATTGCAAAACCGCACATGGAGGAGTAATCACCACAGGCATCCCAGGAGTAACCCTAACTACCACTAGCCCAGAAACAGTACTCACCCTACCCGAAGATCAGATACCCTTCCCCGAGAGTACCCTTATGAATCGTATACTCGGCACTACCAGAATAGCACAAGAAAACCAAGACCTATTACGACAACCAGAAGAAGGCACCCCCAGAGTCGTAAACCCTAGATGGATCAAAGAAGAACGACTTATTAGACAATCTAAGGTAATAAAACGAGTAACCCTACAGGCAGATACCTATACGATCCCCGATGGAGGTATTGCTACCATACGAGTAAAAAAACCAATACCCGATGCAGATGGATACCATACCATAGAAGAGCTATCGGGGCAGGTACAGGATAAGAAGGTAACCATCGTTTGGGAAACAGAAGAAGAACCTAATACAGCATCACTACAATAATGGCAGATGAACTAACATTTCAGCAGCGACAACGACAGGCATATAATGAGGTCGTAGGGCGTTATATTTTTGAAGTAGAATACCCTGGGGCACCCATCGTGCAGAGTAGAGAACTTACAGTAACCAAAGCAGGGATAAAACTCTATTTTCTGAGGCACGGGGCATTTGATAAAAATGCAACAGATAGCACTATAGATGTAGCAGCCTCAAAAAAAGAAGAAAAACCAAAACCTATTAAAGTAACCAAGGATGGTACAGAACCATTAGAAGAATTTGTAATAACACACTACCCAAACTATCCACAACTACATAACCATTATTATGCAGAGACCTCAATACGACAGGGGTATATCTATATCCTATTTGCAGAGGATGACAGTCTGTGGTTAGAGTACCAAGTAGTTATGGGGGGCGGTCTAAGACCCATCATCTGGGAGCAAGGCAGTACCATAGCAGGCAATGATGGATTCTATGATGTACGCCAGCCAGATAACACCATTATCGATAGTGGTATATCGGTAGCACAGTGCGATGTGGTATGGGTAGCATTCTCTGATGTACAGTGGTCAGTAGCTTATCATCAAAAGATGCGTAGCGATACCTCGGCAAGAGCTGCCAGAATGCAGCGTATAGAATGCACAGGATTGCAACCCAATGAAGAAATCCCTTGGGTAAAATCCTATGATCAGGTAGATGCCGTATTTACCGCAGAAGAGAGCATACAAGCACGATGGTTACACCACCGATTAGAGCAGGTGCAGTTAGAGGATACCGATCCAGAGCTAAAAGAGGATATGTTTATTATACTACAGGATCCCATAGGTATTGCAGAAGATATAGGCTATACACTAGAGCAAGAGTATCATAAACTAGATGCCATTATAGAATCGATACAAACAGGGCAAGATTACAAGGCAATTTATAACAGATTGCGATCAGGGCAACCATATAGAGCAGCACTATCGGTATATGAAAAACAGATAAATGCATTGTTCTCCTATAGCCTAACTGTATATCAAACCATTTATAACCATAATGAGGCAATAGAGAAACTAGGTAAAACAACAGACAAGAATAAATTATTACAAATTCTAGGAGTTGATCTACGCAAACAGCAAAGAGCATATATCATTAAGCTACGAGATGATTTTGGCATCTGCCAACAAAGCCAACTATACCAAAACCGACTTAATGATTATGTAGAAAATACTGCGGATGGCATTTTTAGAGGATATGAGCTACAGAAGCAACACCTTTCGCTACTGGCAATCCACCCACAATATAAGGATTACCAGTTTGATCTAAAACATCAGCATAACTATAATAAGGATCGATGGGCATCCTATTATAATCGAATCCTACAAGAAGATGAATCCTTAATCACCCCAAAACTCCTGATGGCTGGGGTAGAGTTTACAGATCTTAGTGATACAGGATTATCAGCCAATGAACATCTAAAAATAGAAACACGATTTGCTAAATCGCTTAAAGGGATATTGGATGCTTTTGCCAAATACGCCACAGATCAGTTTACCTATACTGCAACTCTTAAGTATCTAAAATCTTTTACGGTAAACGGGCAAAATGTTTTTCAGTTTAAAAAAGGAGATCTAGCCACTAATACCCCCAAGGGATTAGGACTTAATCTAAAGATGGTAACGACTATAAATACCAAAAAAGGAAGTGTATTTGCAACCATTGCCACCAATCAATCTAGGCAAGCCATAGAAGAAGCTGTAGTAAACAAAAAAATAACCCTAGAGCTAGAGCGTGTACCCTCTGAGATGGCAAAAAAAATAGAACGATTACTCGCCAGCACACAGTTTAGAGCTTTTATTGCAGGGTTAGAATTGCTAAATCTAGCTGTAAAATTAAAGGATTTATCAAATGAGTTTAATATTAAAAACTTGACTAATTCTTTTGGCGCACTTGCCAAAACCCTATCCGCAGCCAGAGCATATCAAGAAGCGATATTGATAAAAAGAGGAGCTGTTCCTGAAACTATTAATCTCTCTAATAGAACTATGTGGGGGAAAGGCTTAGGGGTAATAGGCTCTGGTATTACAGTAATAATGTGTATGGTAGATGCTGTAAAATCGTATAATGCTAAGGATTATGATGCCTCTATAGCATGGATCGCTACCTCTGCTATGGCAGCAGTAACGGTACTTAATAGCGGAATTTCTTTTTATAGTAGCTATATGGCAAAAGGAAAAACTGTAAAAAAACTACCCACATGGCAGGTGATTACTGCCAATGCTCTATTTTTTGCAGGGCTAGTGATTGCAATCTATTATACCGATACCCCCTTACAAAAATTCTTAAAAAATAATGCACTTAATAGCGATACCAAGCCAGAAGGGGTGCTGCCTACATACCCCCATGAGTATAGTAATATGATGTATGAACAACGCGATACCTTGGTAGAAAAAGGCTCTGAGCAATGGGCAGATTTTGATATTGCTGCTAAGGATCTGTATGATCTTATTATAGGATACCGTACAGATCTACAGATCATAGATAAAGACTACCCCTATGATCCTGAATATAAAGAGCGTACCGACTTTGGAAAATGGAAAGAAGAGCAGTTTAAAAAACTAGATGGTATAAAACATCTTAAAAGCTTTGCGGTACGAGTGACTTTGCGTAAGTTTATTTATAATACCAGTAGCTTAGAATGCGAGCTCTATTTTTTTCCAAAAGGATTAAGCAATACCATGGATAAAGAACGTATCGAGTGCCATACAATAACCCTAGACGAAGAACATCACCTAGATGTATTGGTACTTACCTATCGATTAACCACCAAACAATATCAAAAAATCAGTGCGCCACCCTATCAACAAGAAAGCTCTATGTTTATGCTAGTCAGTAGAGCCTTATTAGATGGAGAGCGACAAGAATATTGGCCTAGCCAGCGAGATCAGGATAGGTATCATGGATTTATCTTTAGAGCAGATGATCTAGATAAAGAAACTGTATTCGGGGCTTTAGAAGAAAGCATCAAACCAGTAACCGATATTTTTGGTACTAATATAAAGATTGGAACAAAATCAGAATTAATAGGAACAGTAAGCTAAATTATAATGAGTAAACTATCACATAAAATATATAAAAGCCCATCGCCTGTACGCCTTGAGGATATAGAAAAAAGAAAACACCCCGTATTATATGCCGATGCCAATTTTTCTGCTATCGATTATACCTTTAAGAAAAAAGTATATGCAGGCATCGGATTGTTCACTTTTATTTGTCTCGCTGGGGGGTATTTATTTCTACCTATTGAAGAAAAATTATCTGTTGGAGGATTTGCATTGATAATTCTAGGCGGCGGGGGCGGTTTATTTTTAATGATTTTTAATATAGTCCGAAAGACAGAGATACGACATTTTACCATGGATAGGCAAAATGGTTTGGTAGGCTTGCCTAAATGGAACAAAACCCCAGCACAGACATTTCCTTTTAATCAATTGATAGGAGAATATGTATTTACTACCAATGTAGATGCCGTAGCCTATGAGAACTTACATATATATAGAAACAATGCCTATGAGCCTCATAACTTATCAGATGGGGCTGCTTATGAAATATGGTCTTTAATAGTTTGGTATATGGATAAAAACCGTCCATTACCCCTAGGAGATGCTTTTGATGCCTACCGCCAGCAAGATTATGAGCGTCGTAAGGCAGAGGGGTTTCCTAAACCTTTATACCCTAGTACTATTGATACCCCAGAGGCTACCCTTGCTCAACAAAGAGAACGAAAAAAAATTGGAGGATGGTAAATCATAGCTAAAATTATAATACAATGACCAGTACATACATTATAGAAAAATTAATTAATCCTGATTTTAGATGTGTAATAAATCAAAATTTTAGATCATCAATATATAATGGTTTTTCCTTTAGGTTGGATTCAGAATACTACCATTTAATTAGTTTAGGAGGGATAAAAGAATGCATAGAAACTATTATAAAAAAAGTAGAAAATGATCCTAGATATATTCTACCTGTTGCGGTTCAAGTTTTTGACCAAAAGACAGGAAAACTAGTATGGCATGGCACAATAACCAAACAACTCGATAAGAGTTAGGAATTCAAAACATTATTTAATGGTATGTTTTTAATGCTTTTGGCAAGTTGATTTAAATTAAGATCAATTTTATAAAGTGATCGTTACTTAGCTTTATATGCAATCCTAAAAGCATATTAAATGATATACCCTAATTTATCTAAAAACACCTTGTAATACGTCTTAAACAGTCGTATTGGAGAATGGTAGCTTTTTTTTAGAGCTCTACTATTAACTATTTTTCACAAACAATTCAATAATAAATAATTATGGCATTTCGATTTTTTTCATCAAAATATATAACTGATTTTACAACAGAACTATCTAATAAACAATCAGTAATCATAGCTTTAGAAACCATAGAGAAATTAAAATGGTACGTTGATGCTTTTCATGATGAAAAATCTATTATTATCGCCTTTACTAGATTCTCTTGGCGATCATGGAGAGAAGAAATAATAATTACGATCAATAATGGTACTATTACTATAGAAAGTGAATGCATTGAAAGTCAACTAACAGATTTTGGAAAAAATAAAAAGAATGGTTCTCAATTTATTTCGACATTTAACACTATCAAAGAGGAACTGTCTATAGCTGATATAGAACATAAAATAACGGAGTTAGAGAATAATTTAAAAGCTGCAATTGAAATAGAGTAAAATAGTCGCTATAACTCATAATAAAGAGTTATAGCGACTATCCTTTTAGGTAAAATTTAAACTTTGGCATAGTTTATTGAACACTGCTAACTTTAGAAATCGAGAACATTATTTAAGGCTTTGTCTGTTTTACTATGGTCAAAATGACTTTGATACCCTATAGTTGTGCTTATATCAGAGTGCCTATACAACTTTTGTAACATCTGTACTGGTATTTTATCTCCAGCAATATTTCCAAAACTGTGACGGGAGATATGACAAGTAATTTTTTTGTCAATCATAGCTAATTCTGCAATATCTTTGGTACTAAAACACGAAGTGTCATATCTTTTAAACAATTATGAAAAATAAACTTCAGAAACCTTTTGTACAGACGCTTATATCTGCTTTTATTGCATTGGCTATTGCATTTATTGGCAATAATTATTATGTTCCAAAACAAATTGAAGAAAATTACAAGATAAACGTTCTTAATGAATTGTTTTTAGAAACATCTAATACTATTTCAACTTTGAATTCGAGATAATAATTCATTATCTTGTGGTATGCCAAAAAAGATAAACATAAATATAGTTGAGGATTTAGCGTACTTAAAAAAGTTGCATTCAGGCTGCTCTACAGAGTTAGTTAGGGATCGTTTAAAAATGCTTTTATGTATAAAGCAAGAAAAGTACGGATCCCGTAAGGATATAGCCATAAAATTGGGAAGACGCCCTACCACTATTGGTTTGTGGGTAGTGCTGTATCAAGAAAAAGGCTTGTCTGGTTTAGTAGAAGTGCAAAGCGGTGGCAATAACACAAAGATGATTACCCAAGAAGCTAAAGCTTTTATAGCCAATAAGGTTCTGGATCAACACACAACGATTACTTCTTATGTAGAGCTCCAAGCTATGTTAGCACAGGAATTGAATCAACAAGTAACTTATGCCGCTTTGTATGCTCATTGTAGGCGAAAACACAAAACCAAGCTAAAGGTTTCTAGAAAATCCCATTATAAGAAAGATGATAAAGCCGAAGAGGTTTTTAAAAAACCTTGAAAATTTATTTACTCAAATTAGAACTGGTCTAGATAAAAATAAATATGATACGGTCAACCTATATTTTCAGGATGAAAGCAGATTTGGATTGATTACCAAACAGAAAAGGGTTATTTCTGCCAGAGGCGTACAGCCTATAGGGAAATACAAGCACAGTTACCAATACAAATGGTTATGGGGAAGCTTTTCGCCAATCTCGGGAGAGTCTTTTTGCATGACAACCGATGGAGTTTGCAAAGAATTGTTCATAAAATATCTTGAAGATTTTGCTAAACATAAACCTAGGGAAGTCAAAATCCTGATCATTGACAATGCTGCTTTTCACTCCACAAAAAATGTAACCATACCTGAAAATATAATTCTACTACCTATCCCACCCTATAGCCCAGAATTAAATCCAGCAGAGAAAGTATGGCAATGGATGAAGGATAAAATGGCAATGAAAATATTTGACACATTAGAAGATTTGGAATATAAGATAGACCAACTCCTGGAAACTCTTGAAAATCAACTTATAAAATCAATAACTGCGTATCAGTTTTATATTCAAGCATATTATAACGCTTTTAAAGTCTAAATGGTATAAACTTCATTCCGAAGTAGAACTCTTCAATGAAAACACTTTAAGTAGAATTGGAATAATGAGAACAAACCTAGATTCTCTAAAAGCAATAATGAATGATCGAAAGAAAATTTATGAAGACATAAAGCGACTGGATTTTAGAGTAAGAAGTTACGGAACTCAACAACAAATATTCTTTCACGATGAGTACCTTCGTGACTTTTTGTTTGCATACAAATTAATCGAAGATAAAGAAACACAGTTGAAAAAGCTTAATTCCTCTAATTCTAATAACCTAGAAATTTTTGATTTATTTTTCCTATTGAGAGATGTGTACTTTCAAAAAATGAGAACACTCTCTGGAATTAATAATCAGATTTATAGATCACATCTTAAAATGCCACTAAATCAGAATTTAAAGAAACTAATGGAAGAAAGAAACAGGTTGGATTCTCTAATGTTTAAAAGTATACAATAAATAACTGAGGTGAAAAACAAGTAAAATTTCAATTATTTATTGCTAAAGTACTACTATCCTCCTAAAAGAGTTTGAATATATCTTAAATCGATATCATTTTTTAAAATATAAGTAACAAAACTATGTCTTAGGATATGCGGAATTACTCTCCTGTTTATCTTTTGACTTTTCTGCTGATTTGTTTCACAAGATACACTACTTCCTCTATATTTAGTTCTTTTTAATCCTTCAAACAGGTGTTTTTTGGCTTCCACTCCACATGACACATGACACAATTTTAATCAATTATTTATAAACAAACTTTNTAGCAGCAGAAGGAAATGTAGAGTTACACTCGGCAGCAGGAGTTACCCGTAGATTTGGTGTAGATGATAAAAGAGGACCCTATTTGGAAGATAAATTATTCTTTGATGGGATTAAAGGAAAATATAAACAAAAGCTTACTGTTGTTATTTTTAATGATGAAGAAATTATAGACACTAATCCAAAAAATGAAGAGAAAGATATTCCTGTATTTGGGCAAAAAACTATAAGTTTGGGTACTATGTATCTTTTTGAGATGTTTACTGCTAAAACAACATATTCTTAAACAAAATGAAATTAACAAGAACAATACTACTACTAATAATAGCGGCTATAACCATAGTGGCTTGCGGACAAGAGAATAAAAATAACAAAGCAAGTATGAAAAAAAGACCTATAGATAAGATTCTTGAATTACATAAACAAAAAATAAACTACACTTCTATGCCCCAATATTTTATAGAAGGGCATCAGAGTGGTTGTTATTATGAAATATATGTAAATGGCTTTTTAGTATTCAATCATTATAAAAATGTTGGTTTAGCAAATCATGCTATACCTATTAATAGTGTAATTCTAAAAAGCGGAACACAAAGAGTAACAGTTAAGCTATTTGCATTAGGAAAAATAGGTGATAAAGAATATCCTACGCTACAAAGTAATACCAGATTCCGTTTAAAAATCTTCAAAAGAGACAAAGCGACACCTTGGGAAGGTTTGGATTATGATGTAGTTAAAGAGTATTTTGCACCTACTACAACTGGTAAAGATACTGGTAGTTTTAAAAATGTTGGAGTTCCTATGTTTGAGGAAACATTTACATTCGAAGCTGAAGTTCCATATGAGCTAACTGGATGGAGTGAATCAGAAGATTTATCTAATGAGGAGGACTTAGAAAAACAAGTATTATTATTCTTCAAAAACTATAGTGAAATCATACAAAATATAGATGAAGAAAAGTGGGTAGAAATGGTTTTTCAATCAGAGAAGGAGCAAATTCATTCTACAGATTACTTTGGTAAAGAAGAAGTTGAAAAAAGGGTTAATGAATATAAAAACACTTTTGATAATGAAATATTAGAAGTTCAACCTTTAGATAAATATAAAATCATTTTGGGAGCAGAAGGAAGAGTGGTGTCATTAAAAAGTATTGAAAGAAAAGGAAAATCTGCTTTTTCATTTATTCAAAATATTGATTATAATGGAAGAAGAGTTAAATCTAGAAGTTCTAGATATTTATATCTCCACAAACCTAAAGGCAGTAATAAACTAGAGATTATAAGATAACGACATGAGGGTACAAATGTATATCTCGTATTGGACTACTTTTTTACTATCAGTTTTTGTTTTTTTTGGTTCTTGTGGACAGGAACATAAAAAAGACAAAACAAGTATGAAAAACCGACCAATAGAACAATTATATACTAATGTAGCCCCTCTTAATTATCCTTCTATGCCCCAATATTTTATAGAAGGGCATCAGAGTGGTTGTTATTATGAAATTTATGTAAATGGAATTTTAAGTTTTAAACACTACGAAAATGTTGGATTATCTAATCACGCAGTTCCTATAAATGACGTTATTTTAAAAAGTGGAACACAAAGAGTAACAGTGAAATTATTCCCTTTAGGAAGGATCGGTAATAAAGAATATAAAACACTTGAAGATAATACTCGTTTCCGTTTAAAAATATTTAAAAGAGACAAAGCGACACCTTGGGAAGGTTTGGATTATGATATAGTTAAAGAGTATTTTGCACCTACTACAACTGGTAAAGATACTGGTAGTTTTAAAAATGTTGGAGTTCCTATGTTTGAGGAAACATTTACATTCGAAGCAGAAGTACCTTATAAATTGACAGGATGGAGTGAATCTATAAATTTACAAGATATGGATGAGGATATATTAGAACAAGAAATATTAAATTTTTATCAAGAATATGATAAAATCATACAGAATCAAAACGAGAAGGGCTGGGTTGAAATGATACGAAACAAGGAAACTGAATACTTTAAGTCTGTTTACTATAATGATTCACAAAATGAAGAAGTGAAATTACGAATTGCCTACCATGCAAATCCATTTGATACAGAATTGGTTGAGAGTATACCTTTAGATAAATATGAAATTGTTTTTGGAGGAGATGGAAAAGTTGTTACTTTAAAGAGTACTGAAAGATTGGGGATGTCAGCATATTCTTTCGCTCAAAACAAAGATCGTAATGGTAAAAGGGCAAAAGCAAGAACTTCATACTATCTATTTCTCCACAAACCCAAGGGGAGTAATAAACTAGAGATTATAAGGTAATGGTAGCGAGGTTACAAATAGCCAAGTCTTATTATTGGGCTACTACTCTGTTGGTTTTTGTTTTTTATATTTCTTGCGCACAAGACCATAAAAAAAATAATATGAAAAGACCTATAGAACAATTATATAGTAATGTAGACTCTCTAGACTATACTACCATGCCACAATATTTTATAGAAGGCTATCAAAGCGGTTGCTTTTATGAGATTTACATCAATGGACTTTTAGTGTTTAGACATTATGAAAATGTAGGCTTAATGAATCATGCGACTCCGATTAATGATATGATTTTACAAAGTGGTCTTCAAGAAGTAACCGTCAAGCTATTTCCGCTAGGTAAAATAGATGATAAAGAATATACAACTATAGATGCTGATGATAGTTTTAGGCTTAAAATATTTAAGCGAGATAAAAAACAACCATATGAAGCAGGAGACTATGATATCGTAAAAGAATATTATGCCCCTCTTACCAATGGGTTACCCTATTATGAAGAAACATTTACCTTCGAAGCAGAAGTGCCGTATAACCTAAAAGGATGGAGCGAATCACAAATACTTACAGAACTAGATCAAAAAGAATTAGAAAAAGAAATTCTAGATTTTTATGATGAATATGCGGATGTTATATATAATCAAAATGAGGAAAAATGGGTAAGAATAGTTAAAAATAGGGAGCTAGAATATCTTATATCTGTTCATTATAACGATTCCAAAAACTCTGGAATCCAAAGTAGGATAGACCATTCTATTAATGTTTTTGACAGTAAATTTAAAGAGAAATATCCATTAGATAAATATGAGATTATATTTGGAGGGAATGGTAGAGTTGTAACTTTAAAGGGGCTTATAGAACGTGGAGAATCTGCTTATTACCATGCTATAGAGGAAGTAGAAGATGGGGAAAGTTATAAATATAAGTATTACACTTATCTATTTCTTCACAAACCCAAAGGCAGTAATAAACTAGAGATTATACGATAATGGTAATTTACCACCCAGAATCCGATTAATTCCCTTGGCTAAAGAAACGAAAAAAAGACTAATATATATTATGAACAACTAAAATTGACATTAGTCGAGATGGTGTTACATACACTTATATCTCATAATTGAGCTACTGCTATACTATCGATTTTTGGTTTTTGTGTTTAATAAAACACAGAATAGCATTAAAAATAGACCAATAGAACTTATATAGCATAGACTCTTTGTACTCCATATTTTCAATTTTTTCAAAATTAATCCCTAAGTATTTTTGTACAACAACTAAATAATAAATAATATGATATTCGGATTTCCACCAAAATATGTCAAAAACATTACAGTACCAGAACTATCAGATAAACAATTATTCATTATAGCTATAGAAACCATAGAAGAACTAAAATGGAATATTAATACTTTATCCGAAACAGGATGCGTTGCGATTACTAAATTCTCTCTGAGTTCCTGGAGTGAAGAAATAACAGTTAATATTAATAATGGCACTATATATCTAAAAAGTTCTTGTATTGAAAGTCAACTAATCGATTGGGGGAAAAACAAAAAAAACATCACTCGATTTATTTCAACATTTAATAAGATAAAAGAAGAATTATCTTTAGCTGAGATAGAAGCTAAAATCGTTAAGCTAGAAAATAGTCTTAAAGCAGCAGTCTCAATATATTAAGTTACACACTTAATCAGATAATGTTTACTATTCTTAAAACCAATAGAATGAAACCAACAACCATAAAAAATACTATAGACACGATTTTAACCCCTGATTTTAGGTGTTCACTTCATCATAACACTACAGGTTTCTTCTCTGGTTACCCTGTATATTCAGATATTAGTTATACTCCTTTAAAAATGAATCAACGTGTGTACGGGAATTCTGATGCCTGTATTCTTCAGGTCGGAAATATGATTGATATCCTAAAACTTAAAAAAACGTCTCTTTTAATTTTTGATCTTGATCATAAAATTATGTGTAATAAAGTCTTTACAGTACATAAAGAAGACTCAAAATGTACTGATCCTTATTTTTTTCCAGATTTTAGTTTTCATTTTTTAACAAATTCAGAGAGTAATGAGTTCTACTATTCTATCCCTACAGTACCAAGCAATGGCNTAATTTTTATTGTAATTTTATTATTATAAGCAATCCTACCCTAAGGCGATTCCGCTTTGCTTATTGAGGACAAAAAAAGTACTAATTAATACCTATTTACTACATGAAATACCTAAATGTATTGCATCGCCTATTCCATGAGGATATGGGATGGCTTACCACTTGTTACCTTCCTACTCCATTATACCTTGATTTTTTTAAAAAGAACTATCCTAAACTACACACTCATTTCTCTTTCGTATTTCCAAAAACAGAAGAAAAATCTCCGATCTCTATACACTATACAGAAATCCCGTTTTACAATTACAAAGTTGATACTCCAAAAAAAGGATATGTGAATATTCCTATAGACGAGAATATCCCTGAACTATTAGAATATGTAACAGAATTGGCAAGTTTCAATACCACAGCAATTGAAAGAGTTCATCTTAAAGAGGATGAGACCAAGCTATATGTAGAGCTTTTTTTGCAGGAATCTTTTGATAAGCTCTCCGACATACAGTTATGCTATTATTACTATCACCAGCAGATTGGAAGGATTCGAGATGTTATCAAACAGCACCTCTATTTTCTTTTTTTGGATGAAAATAAAAAAGAAAAATACCGTAGCTATAG
>NZ_AVQK01000010.1 GCF_001401755.1 Aquimarina longa SW024 | reverse complement strand
ATACAATTCCATAAACTCATCAACCAATATACCCTCTGACCAGCCATCACTGGCGATATGATGAAAAACACAAGCTAATACATACTGATCACCTCCTAAAGTATACAAACATGATCGTAACTTATACTCCTTTGATAAATCAAAAGGACGAATCAAATAGTTCTCCAAATTACTCTTTAACAGCATTTCGGACGATACTTCTTCTATATCCAATGACCAATCTTCAGCTCCTATAATTTCTTGATACCCGATACCTTCTTCTGAAACCAGTAAACTCCGTAAAACTTCATGACGGGAAACAATTTCTTGTAACGTCTGCTCTAATATTGAGATATCCAAACTCCCTTCTAAACGAAGAACAATAGGGATGTGATACTCTGTACTACCTTGCAACTGATCCAAAAACCATAACCGCTCCTGACTAAAGGATAAAGGAATACGATCCGAGCGATCCGCTACTTCAATACTTGGTAATAAAACTCCCTTAGATTGAGTCAATAAATGTTCTCCTAATCTAGAGATCGTTGTATATGCAAAAATATCTGCAATTTCAATCTCTATAGACAACTCCTTACGAATCATAGAGATTAATTGGGTTGCCAATAAACTATGACCTCCTAATTCAAAGAAATCGTCCTGTATACCAATCTTTTCTACTCCTAATAATTCTTGCCAAATAATAACTAGCTTTTCTTCTGTCTCATTACGAGGTGCTACATACTCTTTTGTCGATAACTCTGAACCATCCGGAGTTGGTAATGCTCTCTTATCCAACTTACCATTACTCGTTAATGGCATCTCTTCTAATTGAATCCATAATTGAGGAACCATATACTCCGGTAAGCTTGTCTTCAATTGGTCTTGTAATCTCTCTTTATCTAATACCTCATCCAATACCACATAACCTACCAAACGTTTTATACCAATACCATCTTCTTTAGCCAATACACAACAGTGGATAACCCCAGATAAAGATGACAATACATGCTCGATCTCTCCCAATTCAATTCGATATCCTCGAATCTTAACCTGATCATCTTTCCTACCAATATATTCTATACCCCCATCTGGTAGCCAGCGCGCTAAATCTCCTGTTTTGTATAATCTCTCATCTTCCACAAAAGGATTCGAAATGAATTTCTGTTTGGTTAATTCTTCTCGATTCAAATACCCTTGAGCTAAACCTTCTCCCCCTATACATAATTCTCCTATTACTCCAATAGGTAATAATTGTAATTCTTTATTTACTATATAGATCCTTGTATTAGCTATAGGATGCCCTATATGTATACGGTCCATGGATTGATAATTTGTAACATCCAATACACTACAACCAATTGTTGCCTCTGTAGGGCCATACTCATTAAATAACTTAACGGAAGAATTTAATTCTCCTAAATTATATAAATCTGAATGCGCTAATTGTTCTCCTCCAATAATTAACCTTTTTAGTTTAAGACGATCTAAATCTCTAAAAAATGACAGGTGTGCAGGAGTTAATTTAATTGAATTAATAGAAGCATTTAACACAATATCTTTTAACACTGATCCAACATTATCATCCTTGTAAATATGCAATTCCCCCCCTGTTAAAAGTGTTAAATAAATACTGGTCTGGGTTAAATCAAATGATAATGAACTAAATAGTGGAAAACTATAACTTGTATCATCTCCTCTATAATGCTCTATACTATATAATAAATAGTTTACTAGACTACCATGACTTATCATGACTCCTTTTGGTTGACCTGTACTTCCTGAAGTATAAATTATATAGGCTAAATCTGAGGATTGAATACTTCTCTTATCAATAGCCGATACTTTTAATTCTTCTTTTGATACTGTTTCTAACTCTATATCTATCGAAAAAACAGGTATACTATACTCTATAACATCAAATAAACTTTCTGACTCTATTATGAGTAATTTTATATTGGCATCATTTATAAGAAATGATTTGCGAGTATCTGGATAATCTTTAGCTATGGGAAGATAACATCCTCCTGATTTTAAAATACCTAATATAGAAATAATGGACCATACGTTACGATCTAACATTAAACCTACGACATCATTTGAAGTTAAATCATAGTTCTGCTGTAAATAAAATGCTAATTGATTAGATTTCTCATTTAGTTCTTTATAAGTCAATCTCTCTCCTTCAAAAACTATCGCTATATCATCTGGAGTATTCTTAACCTGCTCTTCAAATAGATCGATTATTGTCTTATCTTTTGGATAACATATTCTTGTATCATTAAAAGTATATAACAATTCATTTTCTTCCTTATTAGTAAGCATCGATAAACTATCTATGGGTTGGGAAATATCACTTACAATACTATTCAACAACTCCTGATAATGTAGTAACATTCGATCTATTGTACTCTCATCAAACAGAGCTGTACTGTAATTCACTCCTAACAAAATACCATCTTCTTTTTCCAATAAATTCAGCATTAAATCAAATTGGGCCGTAACGGTATCAAAATCATAATTAGAAATCGTAATATTTTCTAAATCTAAATCTGTTTCTTCAGATTCATCAAGAGCATTTTGTAATACAAACAACACCTGAAACAAAGGACTCATACTCCTATCTCGGCTAGTAACTACCCGATCCACAACCTTCTCAAAAGGTGCTAATTGATTGTCATAACTCTCTAAAGTTGTTTGTTTGACTCTTGCTAATACCTCTTTGAAACTCGGATCTCCGCTCAGGTCACTACGAAGGACCAGCGTATTTACAAAAAAACCTATCATCCCCTCTAACTCCGATTGCGTACGGTTTGCAATAGATGTACCTACACAAATATCTTCTTGCCCACTGTATCGAGACAATAAAACCTTAAAAGCAGCTAACAATAACATAAACATAGTTACTCCCTCTTGCTGGCATAATGACTCTAAAGAATTACTTAACTCCTGATCCAGTTTAAAAGAAATACTTGCTCCTGCATTACTCTGTACTGAAGGACGAGCATAGTCTGTTGGTAATGATAAGGTACTTACTCCCTTTAACTTTTCTTCCCAATAGGATAACTGAGCCTCTAAAACAGCTCCTTCTAAATACTTACGTTGCCAGATTGCATAATCTGAATATTGTAAACGTAACTCTGGTAGATCAGCAGAACGACCCGATTGTAAGGCACTATACAGCTCCATAAATTCATTAACCAATATTCCTCCTGACCAACCATCACTGGCGATATGATGAAAAACACAGGCTAATACATAGTGCTCATTTCCTAAATTATATAAACAACTTCTTAACATATAATCCCTTGATAGATCAAAGGGCTTTATAAGGTAATTATCTATGATATCCTCTAAATTAGATTCTGAAACTATCATCATTTCATCTAACTCCCATGATAATGGTGAAATTATTTCTTGATAACCAATACCTTTATTGGACTTGATTACTGTACGTAATACTTCATGACGGCAAATAATTTCTTTAAGAGATTGCTCTAATATAGATACATCTAAAGGTCCTTCTAGACGAAGAACAATAGGGATATGATACTCTGTACTGCCATGCAACTGATCTAGAAACCATAACCGATCTTGACTAAAGGACAATGGAATATAAGCTATATCATCTCTATTAATTTTTTCAATAACGATTCTATTTTTATATAAATTCGGTTGAATAAGTTCTGATTCTAAAAAATTGATAAGTAATTTAGAATTAGCTTTAATGAGCTTAATAAAATCAGTATCTATGGCTGAGGAATTATTCTTTTTTAATTTAAGTTTTCCTTCTTCTACATAAAGTTTATACCCTTTATTTTTACCTTCTTTTATAAGTGAAAGTGCATCTATATTTTTTAAATCCGACATATTTACTTTTTAATTTTACCTTATTAAAGATCTATGATGTCTACATCATCTTCAAATACTAATTCATTAGCCAAGAAATCAATATATAATGCTAATTTTTCTACAGTAGAATATTGAAAAATATCTTTAATGGCTATTTCAACTTCTAAGCTCTCACGTATCATCGATACCTGTCTAGTTGCTAATAATGAATGACCTCCTAACTCAAAGAAATTATCATGAATTCCTACACGCTCAATACCTAGCAATGTTTGCCAAATTTTAACAAGCTGTATTTCTATATCTGTAATTGGTGCTACATATTCATGGGTTGATAAATCTAAATTATCTGGTTCTGGCAATGCCTTCTTATCCAGTTTTCCATTACTACTAGTTAAAGGCATTGCTTCTAATTCCACCCAAATCATAGGAATCATATACTCTGGCAAACTGGATTTTAAGTTTTCTTGTAAACGCTCTTTATCTAACGCTTCTTCTAATACCACATAACCGATCAAACGTTTTATTCCGTTTGGATCTTCTTTAGCCAATACACAACATTGACTAATTCCTGATAGAGATGACAAGACATTCTCGATCTCTCCTAACTCAATTCGATACCCTCGGATTTTAACTTGATTATCTTTTCTTCCTATAAACTCTATATCACCATTTGGTAACCAACGTACTAAATCACCTGTACTGTACATACGAGACTCTTTTTCATTACTGAAAGGATTACGTATAAATTTCTCATTTGTTAATTTTTCATTATTCAAATAACCTCTAGCTAAGCCATCATCACCACCGATAAATAACTCACCTACAATACCTATAGGGCAAATATTATGATTAGAATCCAATACGAAAATTTTTGTGTTACCAAATGGAATACCTAATGGGATAGATTTTCGGAAGTTTTCAGTTAATGAAATCTTTTTTATTAATTTTCCTATTGTTGCTTCTGTAGGACCATAATGATTATAAACTTGGCAATCAATTTTATTTGAAGCAATAATATCTACAACATCTAACGTAAGTTGCTCACCTCCAAACATTAAACATTTTTTAGGTAAAAACAATTTTTCGTTATATTGTAAAGCTTTCCAATGTGAAGGAACTATTTTTAAGTAATCTATACTTATGTTAATTATTTTTTCAGGATTTGTAATTTCTTCTTTAGAAAAAATATAAAGAGAACCGCCTGTTAATAAAGAAGTATAAATAACTGTATTTCCTGAGTCGGCGGAAATTTTAGAAATTAATCCAAAACTACTACAATCTAACATATTAGTTTTATCTATAACCCCCCAAAGATGATCTGTTAAAGATTTATGTTCAATCATTACTCCTTTAGGCTTACCTGTACTTCCTGAAGTGTAAATAACATAGACCAAATGACTTGGCAATAATACACTACTAAGATTTTTTGAAGAATAACCCGAGACGACAGTCCAATCTGTATCCAAGCACAGAACGGATAAACCTTTACACTCCTCTAATACTTTGCTATTGACTGCGCTACTTAATACCAAATCAATAGCTGTATCACTAAGCATATAATCTATACGGTCCTTTGGATATTCTGGATCTATAGGAACATACGCTCCACCAGATTTTAGAATCCCTAAAATCCCTATGATCATCTCTAAACTACCTTCCATACAAATACCTACTAAATCATCTGGTTGTACACCTTGTTCGCGTAAATAATGTCCCAATTGATTTGAACGTTTGTTCAACTCCTGATAATTTAATTCTTCTCTTTCATAAACTACTGCTGTAGTATCTGGTGTGCGTCTCACCTGTTCCTCAAACAAATCTACTATCGTTTTATCTTTAGGGTAGGTTACAACTGTATTGTTAAAAACATTTAATAATTGATACTCTTCTTGGTGACTAAGCATCGATAAATTAGTGATGGGTTGAGTTATGTCAATCACAATACTCTTCAATAACTCCTGATAATGCAATAACATTCCATCGATTGTACCCTTATCAAATAAAACAGTAGAGTAATTCATTCTTAATGAAATACCGCGATCTGTTTCCAAAATATTTAATGTCAAATCAAATTTTGAAGCAACAACGTCAAAATCATAATTGGATATCGTAATACCTTCTATTCCTAATTCTTCAGATGCATCAGGAGTATTCTGTACTACAAATAATACCTGAAACAATGGGCTCATACTCATATCTCGGATAGTAACCACCCGATCCACAACCTTCTCAAATGGAACCAATTGATGATCATAGCCCTCTAATGTCGTCTGTTTTACATTTTTCAAGACATCTTGAAAACTTGGTGCTCCACTTAAATCACTGCGAAGTGCTAACGTGTTGACAAAGAATCCTATCATACCCTCTAACTCCGATTGTGTACGATTGGCAATAGGAGTACCTACACAAATATCATCTTGTCCACTATATCGAGATAATAAAACCTTAAAACCCGATAATAATAACATAAACAGCGTTACCCCTTCTTTTTGACACAATGACTCTAGGGAACTACTTAACTCTTCATCCAATTCAAAAGAAATACTTCTCCCTGCATTGCTCTTTACAGAAGGTCGAACATAATCTGTTGGTAATGATAATGTACTTACTCCCTTTAACTTTTCTTCCCAATATGATAACTGATCCTCTAAAACAGCACCCTCTAAATACTTCCGCTGCCAGATTGCATAGTCTGCATATTGTAAACGTAACTCTGGTAGCACTGCTGAACGACCTGATTGTAAAGCGCTGTACAATTCCATAAATTCATCAACCAATATACCCTCTGACCAACCATCACTAGCAATATGATGAAAAACACAGGCTAATACATAGTGCTCATTTCCTAAAGCATACAAACATGCTCGTAACTTATAGTCCTTTGATAAATCAAAAGGGTGCGTCAGATAGTCCTCTAGATTACTCTCTAATGCTGTTTTATCTGTTATTTCAATACGATCCAATGACCAATCTTCAGCTCCTATAATTTCTTGATATCCTATACCTTCTTCTGAAACCAGTAAACTGCGTAAAACCTCATGACGGGAAACAATTTCTTGTAACGTCTGTTCTAATATTGAAATATCTAAACACCCTTCTAAGCTAAGAACAGTAGGAATATGATACTCGGTACTACCTTGTAATTGATCTAAAAACCATAACCGTTCTTGACTAAAGGATAAAGGAATACGATCTGAGCGATCCGCTACTACAATACTTGGCAATAATACTCCTTCGGATTGAATGGATAAATGCTCCCCTAGAGCAGAGATTGTAGTATGTGTAAATACTTCTCGAATAGAGATTTCTATACACAGTTCCTTACGGATCATAGAAACCAATCGAGTAGCCAATAAACTATGTCCTCCTAATTCAAAGAAATTATCATATACTCCTACTTGTTGTACTCCTAATAATTCTTGCCAAATAACAACTAGTTGCTCTTCAGTCTCATTACGAGGTGCTACATACTCCCGTACGGATAATTCTGAACGATCTGGATCTGGTAATGCCTTCTTATCCAATTTGCCATTAGATGTTAATGGTATTTCATCTAATTTAACCCATAATTGAGGAACCATATACTCTGGCAAACGTAACTTTAAACGATCTTGTATTTCTTCCTTATTTAACTCTCCTTCTACAACTACATAGCCTACCAAACGCTTGTTTTTACTTGCATCCTCTCTTAACAGTACACGACATTGAGTAACTAAATCTAAGGATAATAACACATTTTCAATCTCTCCCAGCTCTATACGATAACCACGAATCTTTACCTGATCATCTACTCTACCGATAAACTCAATACTACCATCAACCAACCAACGTGCTAAATCACCCGTCCTATAAATTATTTCCCCTTCTACAAAAGGATTTACTATAAACTTTTCTCTCGTTAATTCTTCTTGATTCAAATACCCCTTAGCTACTCCTGTTCCTCCAATACATAACTCTCCAACTACGCCAATAGGTAATAATTCTTGCTTAGAATTTAAAACATAAAGACTTGTATTTGTAAGAGGTCTCCCTATTGGAATAGTTTCTGCACGATCTGATACCTTATTAATTGTGTAACAGGTAGCATATACAGTGGTCTCTGTAGGACCATAGACATGAAGGATTTTATCCGAACCTAATACTGATAACATCTCTCGAACAGGAGATATTGAAACTTTTTCACCACCAAATAATAATAGTCTTAAACTTGATAATAAGGATAGATCGTATTCTGCTAAAGAATTAAATAATGCTGTCGTAATAAAAATAACACTCAGTTTATTCCGACTTATAACCTGAGACAAAGCTCCAGCATCTGAAGCCGTTGAACTATCTATCAAATAAAGAGAAGCTCCACTTAAAAGACTCCCAAAAATCTCATATGTTGAACCATCAAATGCATAATTAGACCATTGAAGTACTCTATCTGAATCCTCTATTGAGATCTTACTTGATGGATCATTAACAAGAGTAATTACATTTTCATCACTAATAAGGATTCCTTTAGGAAATCCTGTTGTTCCTGAAGTATACATTACATAAGCAACTGAACCAAATTTTCTTTTATATAAACTTTCTGAAGTTTCATAATTATAAGATTCTACTATATTTAAAAAAGTACATCCCGAAACTGATAAACTTGATAATAAAGCCTCTTCTTTATATATAAGAAAATTTACACTTGAGTCTTTAACGATATAAGATAATCGATTAGATGGTAATGATGGATCTAAGGGAACATAAGTACATCCTGATTTCAGAATACCTAGCATACTAATGATCATATCAAAACTTCTATTAAATATAATAGCTATTCGAGAATTTTCAACCACTCCTGCCGACTCTAAGTAATGAACCAACTGATTTGACTTATCATCTAAATCTCTATAAGTTATAGATTCTCCTCTAAAGACTATTGCTGTAGCTTCTGGAGTTTTTCTTACCTGTTCTCCAAATAAATCAACTATTGTTTTTTCTTTTGGATAAGAAATCTTTGTATCATTAAAAACATTTAATAACTGATATTCTTCCGTTGCTGTAAGCATCGAAAGACTATTTATTGGCTTAGTAATATCACTTACAATACTATTTAATAACTCTTGATAATGTAACAGCATTCTATCAATCGTACCTTTATTAAATAAAGCCCTAGAATATCCCATATCTAATGAAATACCAGTATCCCCTTCAGAGACACTTAGCATCAAATCAAATTGAGAGGTAACAATATCAAAATCATATTCTGAAATTGTAATATCTTGTAGGTTTAATTCTTCAGAAGATTCAGGGGTATTCTGTACTACAAACAACACCTGAAACAATGGGCTCATACTCATATCTCGAGTGGTTACTACCCGATCCACAACTTTCTCAAAAGGAGCCAACTGATGGTCATATCCTTCTAATGTCGTTTGCTTTATTCTTCCTAATATATCTCGAAAACTTGGATCTCCACTTAAATCACTACGAAGTGCCAACGTGTTTACAAAAAATCCTATCATACCTTCTAACTCCGATTGCGTACGATTTGCAATAGGGCTGCCTACACAAATATCATCCTGTCCACTATATTGAGACAATAAAACCTTAAAGGCGGATAATAATAACATAAACATCGTTACTCCTTCTTGTTTACATAATAACTCTAAGGAATTACTTAACTCTTTATCCAACTCAAAAGAAATATTTGCTCCTACTGTACTATGTATTGAAGGTCGGACATAATCTGTCGGTAACGATAAGATACTTACTCCCTCCAACTTCTTTTCCCAATACGATAACTGAGCTTCTAAAACAGCACCTTCTAAATATTTCCGTTGCCAAATAGCGTAATCTACATATTGTAAATTTAACTCTGGAAGATCTGCAACTTTGCCAGATTGTAAGGTGCTGTACAATTTCATAAATTCATGAACCAAAACACCTTCTGACCAACCATCACTGGCAATATGATGAAAAACACAAGCTAGTACATATTGCTCACCTCCTAAAGCATACAAACATGCTCGTAACTTATACTCCTTTGATAAATCAAAAGGACGAATCAAATAGTCCTCTAGATTACTCTCTAATACTATTTTATCTGTTATCTCAATGTAATCCAATGACCAATCCTCAGCCCCTATAATTTCTTGATACCCTATACCTTCTTCTGAAACCAGTATACTACGTAAAACCTCATGACGCGAAACAATTTCTTGTAACGTCTGCTCTAATATCGATACATCTAATGCCCCTTCTAGTCGAAAAACACTAGGAATATGGTAATCGGTACTACCCTGCAACTGATCTAAAAACCATAAGCGCTCCTGACTAAAGGATAAAGGAATGCGAACAGGGCGATCTGCTACTACAATACTTGGTAGTACTATTCCCTCTGATTGAACCGATAAATGCTCTCCTAATGCAGAAATTGTAGTTTGGACAAAGACTTCTCGAATAGAAATCTCTATACATAATTCCTTACGAATTATAGAAACCAGACGAGTAGCTAATAAACTATGACCGCCCAATTCAAAGAAATTATCGTGTATCCCTATTTGCGGTACTCCTAATAAATCCTGCCAAATTACAACCAATTGTTCTTCGGTTTTATTACGAGGCGCTACATACTCACGACTTGACAATGCTGAACTATCTGGATCTGGTAATGCCTTCTTATTCAACTTACCATTATCAGTTAACGGCATTCTATCTAATGAAACCCAAATCATAGGAACCATATACTCAGGTAAACGTAACTTTAATTGTTGTTGGATATACTCCTTATCTAATACTCCTTCCAATACCACATAACCTACTAAACGTTTTATACCAGTGATATCTTCTTTAGCCAAAACACAGCATTGCTTAACTCCTGATAACAAAGATAGTGTGCTCTCAACCTCTCCCAATTCTATACGATACCCGCGGATTTTTACTTGGTCATCTTTCCTGCCTATAAATTCTATATTACCATCTGGCAACCAACGTGCTAAATCACCAGTCTTGTATAACCTATCATTTTCTACAAAGGGATTCTTTATAAACTTCTCTCTAGTTAATGCTTCTTGGTTTAAATACCCTTTAGCTAAACTATTTCCTCCTATACACAATTCTCCAACTACACCAATTGGTAGTAATGATTCCGAAGAACTCAGTACATAAAAATTATTATTCCATAAAGGTTTACCTATCGGCACATTAACTAACCCTTCTAAACTACTAATAGTATCTGTTTCGAAATAAGAACTATCTATCGTGGTTTCTGTAGTTCCATAACTATTAATGATTCGCATAGCATGCCCAAATCTAGTATAAACTCTTTTAAAATCATTAATACTACAAACATCAGATCCTAAAATCAAAAGCTGTATCCAGTCATAATCTAAGCCTTGATCATAGATATAGTCCATCAATGGCACAATTAGTCCTGGAGTACCTTCTAGTATAGTAACACCCGCTTCTGAAATCAAATTATACAATCTCGACGAATCTAATCGAACGTCTGAAGGACAAAGCACCATTTTACCTCCAAATAACAAACTCCGGCATAAATCTCCAGAGAATACATCAAAAGAAAAACTTGCCATTTGTAATAAGCATGTATCACTATTCAACTTATACACTGATTCCCAACATAATGCTATATTCAATAAATTCGAATGACTTACAGTAACACCTTTAGGATTACCTGTAGAGCCTGATGTATAAATCACATAAACAGAATGATCAGGATTAATAATGGTGTTTACTTTTTTTATTGATTGTTTTCCAATTGCTTTCCAATTGTTATCTACAATAATAACTTGCATTTTTTTATGCTCGGCAACTAAAAACTCATGAGCATGATCAGTAATAAAAAAAGAAAGAATACTATCCTCGATTATATAATGAATACGCTCTTCTGGATATTCTGTATCTATAGGAACATAGGTGCCTCCGGCCTTTAAAACTCCAATCACGGCTATAATCATATCCATAGAACGATCAATACAAATCCCTACTAAGTCTTCTGCTTTAATCCCTTTCTTAATCAAATAATGAGCTACTTGATTAGATCTCCTATCCAATTCTTTATACGTTAGTTCTTCTTTTTCAAAAATTATTGCTATTGCTTCTGGGGTACGCTTAACCTGATCTTCGAATAAATCGATTATTGTTTTATCTTCGGGAATTGCTATTTTAGATCTATTAAATATTTGAAGCTGTTCTTCTTCTTCCTTGCGTAGTATGCTTAAAGTGTTTACACTCACTTCTTCTTCACTACTCAATCCTGCTATAAGCTGAATCAATGACTCTTCCATATAAGCAAGTATACGGTCAGCACCAATACCTCCATCTATCAATACCGATAATCCAAAATCAACACCAAAATCATCTACACTTAGATCAAATGGATAGTTTGTCCGTTCATAATCATCTAAAACGGTTATACCTAAGTCTGTAATATCATCCTTTTCTGATAAAGATGGAGAAGAATGACGGTAATTTAATAATGCACTGAAAAAAGCCATCTCATTGGGGATACTACTCCAATCATGAATATGAGATAAAGGGGTTTGCTCATAGGGTAATAAATTCTGTAATCCATCTCTAACTTGTTCCAAATATTCCTTTACACTTCCTTTTAATTCCAAAACAACTGGTAGCGTATTGATAAACAAACCTAAAGAATCAGCAGCTCCTAAAGAACCTTGCAATCTACCTGAAAATAAAGACCCAAATAAAGCGTATTCTTTATTACTACATCTCGCTATAACTAATCCAAAAGCTGCATGAAACAATACCGCTGGACTCATACCAAGACTTAAACAGATTTTACGCAATGTAATACTTAAATCTTTGGAGAGAATAACTATAGATTCTTCAATATCTTTACCATCCCCTAAGACATTTGATAAATTAAAAGGATATGTTGGCTCTTCGATTGCCCCTAATAATGACTTAAAATAGAGTTCTCCATTGCCGATTGATTGTTCATATAATGTATGACCAATAAATTCTCGATATAAAAAAGGAACGGGGAGCTTTGCTTCTTCTCCTGATAAATACAACATAACCTCTTCTGTTACTTTCTCTAAACCTACATGATCCATTATCAAATGGTGATAATGTACTATCAGATAATAGCATTCATTCTTAGGGTCATCAGCCAATTTTAATTCCAATAATGGAGCTTTTGAGAGATCCATCCAATGACCTCCCGAGGCTACCAACAATTCTAACTGAGGTAAAATTTCCATGGAGGTATCTAAATCTAAGTTATCTACTGACAAAACCGCTTCTCGCAATACTACTTGAACAGCACTAGGTAAACCAACACTCAAAACACAAGTACGCAACACATCGTGTCGATTTACGACAAATTGTAAAGCCTCTATAAACGCTGCTCTCTTTCCTAGATCTGAAAATGAAAGTAAACTCGAAAGAATATAAAGATCGCCCTGATCAGAATCATTTATCAAATGATGGAAATAAATTCCTTCTTGCAAAGGAGATAAAGGATAGATGTCCTGAATATTCGAAACACCACCCGGAACCATTGCCATTATTTTGTTCAAATCGCTTTGACCAAAGTTAACTAAAGGTACCATTGATGGAGTGATATCCTCACTTGTAACTGTAATCCCATTATCAGGAACGCTATAAACTGAAGATACGGACGATAACTTATCACTTATGAAAGCTACTGTAGGGCCTGCAAAAATATCTTTTACTACAATATTAAAATCTAACACTTGTAAGCGAGATATCAATTGAACTACCAATAAACTATGACCTCCTAATTCAAAAAAGTTATCATGAATTCCTACTTGCTCTACTCCTAATAATTCCTGCCAAATCTCAACTAATTGAAACTCTATCTCGTTACGAGGTGCAACGTATTCTTGCGTAGATAATTGAGATTCATCGAACTCTGGTAAGGCCTTCTTATCCAACTTTCCGTTAGGTGTTAACGGTATTGTATCTAATTCGACCCATAACTGAGGAACCATATACTCTGGTAAACTAGACTTTAATTGTTCTTTAATCTCTTCTTTATTTAATACTCCTTCTACTACTACATAGCCTACTAATCGTTTATTCCCACTTACGTCTTCTTTTATCAAAACACGACATTGAGTAATCTGATTTAAGGACAATAAAACGTTCTCAATCTCTCCCAACTCAATACGGTAACCCCGAATCTTTACCTGATTATCTAATCTGCCAATAAACTCAATACTGCCGTCAGGTAACCAACGAGCTAAATCTCCTGTTCTATAAATTACCTCTCCTTCTATAAAAGGATCAGTGATAAATTTCTCCTTGGTTAAGTCTACTTGATTTAAATACCCTTTGGATACTCCTGCTCCTCCAATATATAACTCTCCAATAACTCCAATAGGTGATAATTCTTGTTTAGAATTTAAAACATAAAGATTTGTATTAGTAAGTGGTTTACCTATTGGAATAGTTTCTGAATTATCTGGTATCTCATAAATTTCGTGATAGGTAGCATATACTGTTGTCTCTGTAGGTCCATAAACATGAAGTATCTTATTAGGTCCTAAAGCTAATAGCATCTTTCGAACAGGAGGTACAGAAACCTTTTCTCCTCCAAACAACAAAAGTCTCAAACTTGATACTAAAGATAAATCACAGGTTGCTAATGAATTAAACAATGCCGTTGTAATAAAGACGATACTCAACTCATTTTTATGTATAACTTTAGATAAAGCTCTAGCGTCTGAAGCCGTTGAACTATCTATCAAATAAAGAGATGCTCCACTTAAAAGACTCCCAAAAATCTCATATGTTGATCCATCGAATGCATAATTAGACCATTGAAGTACTCGATCTGAATCATTCATTGCAATCTTACTTGATGGATCATTTATCAAAGTAATTATATTTTTATCGCTGATAAGGATTCCCTTAGGAAAACCTGTTGTACCAGAAGTATACATTACATACGCAACTGAATCAGGTTCTCTTTCATATAAAATTTCTGAAACTTCATAATTATGAGACTCTCCTATATTTAAAAAAGTACATCCTGAAACTGATAAATTTGATAATAACGATTCTTCACTATAAAGAAGTAAGTTTACCCCAGCATCTTCAAGTATATATGATAAGCGATTAGGTGGTAATAAAGGGTCTAGAGGAACATAAGTACATCCTGATTTCAGAATACCTAATATGCTAATGATCATATCAAAACTTCTATTAAATAAAATAGCTATCTGAGAATTCTTAACTATCCCTACCGATTTTAAATAATGAGCTAATTGATTCGATCTATCATCTAACTTCTTATAACTTAATTTTTTATCTTTATAAACTACCGCTATAGCTTCTGGAGTTTTTCTTACCTGCTCTTTAAATAAATCAATTATTGTTTTATCTTTTGGATAAACAAAGGTTGTATCATTAAAAATGTTTAATAATTGATGTTCTTCCTGTGCAGGGATCATAGATAAACGATCTATAGGCTGAGTAATGTTGCTCACAATACTCTTCAATAGCTCCTGATAATGTATTAACATTCTATTGATTGTTTTCTTATCAAATAAAGCCGTACAATATGACATATCCATTGAAATATTGTTATCGTCTTCAAATACACTCAACATCAAATCAAATTGAGAGGTAATCGTATCAAAATCATAATTTGAAATCGTAATACCTTCTAAGTTTAATTTTTGAGATGCATCAGGAGTATTCTGTAATACAAAAAGCACCTGAAACAATGGACTCATACTCATATCTCGTTTAGCTACAACGCGATCTACAACTTTTTCAAAAGGAGCTAACTGATTATCATAACCTTCTAAAGTCGTCTGCTTTACCATTGTCAGTAAATCCCTGAAACTTTGGTCTCCACTTAGGTCACTGCGAAGCGCTAAGGTATTTACAAAAAAACCAATCATACCCTCTAACTCTAATTGTGTCCGATTCGCAATTGGCGTACCAACACAAATATCATCCTGTCCACTATAACGGGATAACAAGACCTTAAAGGCTGATAATAAAAACATAAACATGGTAACGCCTTCGGATTTACATAAGGACTCTAGGGATGCACTCAGCGTTTTGTCTAATACAAAAGAAATACTAGCTCCCTCTGTACGATGTACGGAAGGGCGAACATAATCCGTAGGTAATAATAAAGTGCTAACGCCTTGTAGCTTTTCTTCCCAATATAATAATTGGTTCTCTAAAACAGTGCCTCCTAAATATTTTCGTTGCCAAATAGCATAATCAGAATACTGCAAACTTAATTCTGGTAGAACAGCTGTTCGGTCAAGCGTTAGAGCACTATACAACTTCATAAATTCATTTACTAAAACGCCTCCAGACCAACCATCACTAGCAATATGATGGAACACACTAGCTAGTATATACTTTCCATCTCCCAAGTCATACAAACAAGCACGTAATTTGTAATCACTTGATAAATCAAAGGGTTTTGTCAGATAACTATTCAGGCTGCTCTCTACTACTATTTCATCAGCTATTACAGAATGATCTAAAGACCAATTTTCTGCACTTACAATTTCTTGATACCCTACTCCTTCTTCTGAAAGAAGTAGACTACGTAATACCTCATGACGAGAAACAATCCCTTGCAGGGTTTGCTCTAATATCGATACATCTAAAGATCCTTCCAAACGAAGAACAATAGGAATATGGTAGTCTGTACTGCCTTGTAGTTTATCCAAAAACCATAAACGCTCCTGACTAAAGGATAAAGGAATGCGACTAGGGCGATCTGATGCTACAATACTTGGTAATAATTCTCCTTTGGATTGAGCCAATAAATGCTCTCCTAATGCAGAAATTGTAATATGCGTAAAAACTTCTCGAATAGAGACTTCTATCGCTAGTTCCTTACGGATTATAGAGACTAGGCGAGTAGCTAATAAACTATGACCACCTAATTCAAAGAAATCATCATGTATTCCTACTTGTTCTATTCTTAATAATTTTTGCCAAATTGTAACTAATAGAAACTCTATTTCATTACGAGGAGCTACATATTCTTTACTTGATAATTCTGAGCTATCTGGATCTGGTAACCCCTTCTTATCTAACTTTCCATTACTCGTTAAAGGCATTACATCTAATGCAATCCAGATCATAGGAATCATATAATCAGGTAAGCTTAACTTTAATTCTTCTTGGATTGATTCTTTATCTAACGTACTTTCCAACACAACATAACCTACCAGACGTTTAGTACCATTCACACCTTCTTTAGCCAATACACAACACTGAGTAACTCCTGATAAGGATGACAATACATTCTCTATCTCTCCCAACTCTATACGATAACCTCTAATTTTAACTTGATCATCTTTTCTCCCAATAAATTCTAAATTCCCATCAGGCAACCATCGTGCTAAATCGCCTGTCTTGTACATTCGCTCTCCTGCTTTAAAAGGATTGGCTATAAACTTCTTAGCAGTAAGTTCAGGTTGATTTATATAGCCTCTGGCTACTCCCAATCCGCCAATACACAATTCGCCAACTACACCAATAGGTAATAATGATTCTGAAGTGTTTAATATATAAAAACTGCTATTCCATAAAGGTTTACCTATTGGTACATTAACCAAATCATCAAGGTTATCAACATTATCAGTTTCGAAATATGAGCTATCTATTGTAGTTTCTGTAGTCCCATAACTATTAATGATTCGGATAGCGTGTCCAAACCTAGTATACACTCTTTTAAAATCATTAATTTTACATATGTCAGATCCTAAAATCAGAAGTTTTATCCAAGCATAATCCAAATTTTCTTCATAGATATAATCCATCAATGGAATAACTAAACCTGGCGTACCTTCTAATATACTAACACTTTTTTCTAAAATTAGATTATACAGCCTAACTGGGTCTAGCTTAATATCTGAAGGACAAAGTACCATTTTACCTCCAAATAATAAGCTCCGGCATAAATCTCCAGAAAATACATCAAAAGAAAAACTTGCCATTTGTAATAAACAAGTAGTAGTATCCAATTCATAAGATGACTTCCAACATAAAGCCATATTCAATAAACTTTTGTGATTAATCACAACACCCTTAGGTCTACCCGTAGAACCTGATGTATAAATCACATAAACAGACTGATCGGGATTGATAATAGTATCTACCTTCTTTGTTGGTTGTTTGCCAATTGCCTTCCAGTTATTATCGATAGTAATAACTTTCATCTTCTTATAACCTGTAACTAAAAACTCATGAGCATGATCTGTAATAAAAAAAGTAGTAGTACAGTCTTCTATTATGTAATGAATACGGTTTTCTGGATATTCAGTATCTATAGGTACATAAGTTCCTCCTGCTTTCAAGACACCAAATACGGCTATAATCATATCCAAGGAACGATCAACACAAATCCCTACTAAGTCCTCTGATTTTATTCCCTTCTTAATCAAATAATGTGCTACTTGATTAGATTTCTTATCTAATTCTTTATACGTTAATTCTTTTTTTCCAAAAACTACTGCTATATTATCTGGAGTTCGCAAAACTTGTTCTTCAAACAAGTTAATTATCGTTTTATCTTCAGGAATTACTACTTTGGTTTCATTAAATACTTGTAATTGTTGCTCTTTTTTATCTTTGGATAACAATTGTATATCCTCTATAGTACCTCCTTTGTTTTCAATTACCTGATTTAATATAAACTGATAGCTATCTAAAATATCTTTTGCTAATTCATTACTTAAGAAAGATTCTCTATAATCCAAAGTAAGAACTAAATCTCCTGATTCCTCAATAGCGTTAAATATTAAGTCAAAATCACTGTAAACCGGCTTATTATGTGTGATCTGCAAGTCTAACCCTTCCATATCAGTATTAGCTATACTAACATCAAAATTGAAAATAACGTTTACAAAATTATCATACCTTATATCAGTTTCTTTTTGTAATAATTCCATAAAATTAGCATATGGATATTCTTGATGTTCATATGCTTCGTATATTCTACTTTTTAAATCTTTAAGATATTTAAATAAAGAGTCTTTGGAATTATAGGATGCTAAGAAAGGCATAAAATGAGAGAAATCTCCAATTGCTTCTTCTATATCTGGCATGGTTCGACCACCTGAAGGCATACCGATAATAAGTTCATTTTTTTGACATATTTTACATAATAAGAGCTCGAATGCCGACAAAAATGTCATGAAAAGTGTTAAATTTTGTTGACCACTCCACTTTCTATATCTCAGAACATCTTCTTTAACAATACGTAACGAAACTGAATTAGAGGTATTACTATATTTAGATAGATTATTATCAAAAGGAAGTGTTATATAAAAGGATTTTTTAGAAAATTTATTTATAAAATAGTCTTCATGAATCTTCCACTCATTACTATTTAAGTTATTTTCTAACCATACTGTATACTGTCTAAAATCTACGGATTGTAATGAATTAAGTTTTTTTCCTTGAAATAACGAATTATAATTATCTATAATTCCCTGAATAAACAAAGCGCAAGACCATCCATCTGCTATTATATGATGCATTGTTACAATCAAAGTTCTCTTTTCTGATGAAAATTTTATTAATTGTAAACGTACAAATGGGCCATTGATAAATGAGAATGCAGTAACTAGGTTTTGATGAACTAAAGCTTCATATTTTTCTTCTTGTTCTTCTAAGCTATCCGCAGAAAAGTCAATCTCTTCTAATGGTAAATTAATAGGGGGATCAAAAACTAAATGTTCTCCATCTTTTGAAACTCTGGTTCTTAAAATACTGTGAGTATCTATTAAATTATGTATTGCCATTTTTAGCAATGATGCATATATTTTACCTTTCATCTGTAAGCTGAAAGATTGAGTATATGCTAAAGATCTTTCTGGATCAATCTCTTGAAGAAGGTTAAACTTTTTTTGTGTCAAAGTTAACTTAGTCATCGAAATCTGTGACTCTTGCACATTATCATTACTATTTGTAATATCTTTTACCTTCTCTTCTTGAGAAATATTAGAAGATGTATAAACCAGTTTGGCACATTCAGTAATTCCTTTATATAATGCTTCTATATCATCATCAGAATGAGCAAATGAGAGAAAAAGATTATTAGACTCCCACACATATATCCCTCTCTGTACTAAATGAAAAGCTAATAATTCGAAGTTAGCTTTATATCTAAATGAAAATAAGGATCCAAAGTAGACCATCATTATGGGGAGTGATTCTTTTTCAAAATAATCATTCAATCGCCCCATTAAAGAAGCTGTTCTGTTATTAAGATCCAGATATGCTTCTTTTCCATCTTTTTTTATCTGATTAAGAACTGCTCTTGATGCTGCCATAGTTAATGGATGGCGTGTAAAAGTACCTGCTACAAAAGATTTATCTATTTCTGGATAAGAATCATCTCCAAATTGCCAAGAACCACCGTCTACTGCATCAAGATATTTTGATGAACCTGCAACAATACCTATAGGCATCCCTCCTCCTGCAATTTTTCCGTAAATGGCAATATCAACTTTGATATCAAAATACTCTTGAGCTCCTCCTGGCATAATTCTAAAACCAGTAACCATTTCATCAAAAATTAAAGGAATATCTAATTCTTTGCTTAATTGACTAAGTTGATGTAATAATTCTTTTGGTTGAAAATCAGGAAATCTACTTCGTACAGGCTCTACGAGTATTCCTGCAAGATCATCTTTATGAGTCTTAATTTGTTCAATAATATTATCATCAGAATAATTAAGTATAATTAAATCCTTAACCATATTTTCTGTTACTCCTGAAGATAATGACTCTACTACATTTTCTTCACTCCCTTGAACTCCAAGTGTTATTTCTCCATGTCCATGAAAAGAGGCTGAAAAAACTACAATTTTATTCTTTCGTGTAACTGCTCTTGCTATTCTTAATGCAAAAGAAACAGCTTCTGTACCTGTATTGGTGAGACAAACTCGTTCGGCTCCTGTCAGTTCTGATACTAATTCTGCAATCTCTCCCGACATTTTATTCATAGGACCAATAATCATTCCTTGATTATGTTGTTCGAGAATTGCTTTAGCAATAAAGTCTGGTTGATGCCCAAAAATACAAGACCCAAATCCCATTACTATATCAATATATTCATTACCATCAATATCTGTAAACTTAGATCCTAAAGCATGTTCGCACACAATTGGATATACCATTTCTTTTGTAGAAATATTAAACTTATAAGTAGAACGATAATCCGCTAAAACAGCTTTGTTCTTAACAGCAAAAGACTTTGATTTCTTAGTTTTATCAGTATAACTCTCTATTAATTGTGGTAACTGTTCTTCCTGATTTTTTGGTAATTTTTGAAAATAAAAACTTTTACTACCAAATGATCCTGGGAGATTAATCTTTTGTTTTGGTGTTATTTTTTTTTTTTCAGAATCGAATGCATTGATTGTTTCAGAAACTTGAATCGGAGTTTTTTTTATATCAAGTTCATCATCAATTTTTGTTGTACTAGAGGTATTCAGATATTCAGAAAGTATCTGGTTTTGTTGTGCTAGAATACGATTCTGTTCTGCAAACTGATCTCTAATTATTGTAAGTCCAATACTACGATCAAGCTTGGTATCCTTAATTACCTCTTTAATTGGAGTTTTAGCATCTTCTTCAATCGATTTGCTTATGTCTTCTTTTCCTATATTTAAATGTATTTCATCAACAATATCTTTATTAGAGGCTCCTGAAATTTTACAAGAAGTATTTGTATTAAATACCTCTACTGCTTGTAACTGATCATCCGATTCCGATATAGTTTGTATTTGCTTCGTTTCTTGAATAATATATTTTATAATTGCTCTCAAATCTGTCAAATCTTCGAACATCTTACGAATCGGGAGTTTCACTTTGTATTCTTTCCGTATTTTGTTTATGATTTCCATCAAAGAAAATGAGTCCGCACCATATTGTAACAGTGGTCTATCTAATTCTATTTCTTTAATATCCATCTGAAGCGTAGCTGAAATTGTTTTCTTTAAAAAATTCTCTATATCCTTAAAAACCATCGTTACGGAAATGTCTTGATTGTTACTATTTGAGCTTGTATGTGATGTTTGAGAAATGGTTGTTTTATTTTCTTCTATCCAAAATCTTTTTCGTTGGAAAGCATATGTTGGGCAATTTATTTTCTTAACATCACTATTGGAGTAAAATGAATTCCATTGTACGTCACCTCCTTCTGTATACCATTCGCTTAAACTTTCTAATAATTGTAGGTGTTGCTTTTTATCTTTTCTGAAGGAAGGTAACCAAATCGCTTTATCTGCTTTTTGTTCTGACAAGCATTGATTTCCCATAGTAATCAAAACTGGATGTGGTCCTACTTCTAGGTATACATCACATTCTAACTTCTCTAGTGATTGTATACCACTTAAAAAATCTACAGGCGCACTAATATGATCTACCCAATACTGCGAGGTACTTATTTCTTTTCCTGCCACCATTCCTGTTAGATTACTTATCAGTGGGTACTTTGGAGATTGAAATTGAATTGTATCTGCTATCGCTTTAAAATCAGATAGCATTGGTTTCATTAAAGGGGAATGAAAAGCATGTGAAACGTTCAATCGTTTCCATTTAATTTCTTGTGAAGAAAATATACTCGTTATCTTCTCAATCGCTTCTTTTTCTCCAGACAATACTATTTGATCTGGCGTATTAATTGCTGCGATCGTAATTTTCTCTTTATAATCCTTTAATAGTTCAGAAATATATTCTTTACTTGATTGCACAGATATCATTACTCCTGCCTGTGATAGTCCTTGCATAAGACGCCCTCTGGATGCTACTAGTCTAAGACCTTCTTCTAAGGAAAATACTCCTGCTACGCAGGCTGCAACAAGTTCTCCTACACTATGCCCCATTACTACACTTGGTATAACACCCCAGTGTATCCAAAGTTGGTATAATGAATATTCTATTGCAAATAGTGCGGGTTGTGTATATTGTGTGTGATCTATTAGCTTTGCTTTTTCACTTCCTTTTTGTGCAAATAAAACTGTAATTAAATTTTCATCTAAATAAGGTTTTAACAATTCTGTACATAGATCTAAAGTATTCTTAAAAACTGGTTCGGCAGCATACAGTTCTTCTCCCATCCCCGTATATTGAGCGCCTTGTCCTGTAAATAAGAATGCTGTTTTTAATGATTTCTTTTTTTGAAATGAAACCACTGCTTCATTTAGTTTTTGGACTAGTTCTTCTTTAGTTTCGGAAACTACTCCCAATCGGTTTTCAAAATGATCTCTGGTAACCGATAAACTATACGATAAATCATTAATTGTAATTTCTGGAGTATTCTTTATATAATCAATTATCGAAACAACTTGAGATTTTAATGCTTTTTCTCCCTTTGCAGATATTGTTGTTATTGTTATTTTTTTAGAAGAAATTGGATTTTTTGATATTTCTGTTTTATGAAACGGAGCTTCTTCTAGTACTATATGTGCATTTGTTCCGCCAAATCCAAAGGAACTTACACCTGCACGGCGTATGTGATTTTTTTTCTGATTCCATAATAACAAATCTTTAGGAATCGATATATTCAATTTTTCCCAATTAATATATTTATTAGGGGTGTTATAGTGTAACTGTTTTGGGATTGCAGAATGCTGTAAACATAAAAGCGTCTTAATTAAGCCTCCAATTCCTGCTGCCGCTTCTAGGTGACCTATATTGGCTTTAACTGATCCTACTATTAAAGGGGTATCTATGTCTCTATTTTTTTTGAATACTGCATCTAGCGCATTAATTTCTATTGGATCTCCAAGAGATGTCCCTGTACCATGGGACTCTACATAATCAATATCTTTAGAGTGTAATCCCGCAGATTGTAATGCTGATTGTATTACCTCTTGTTGAGCCAATCCGTTTGGAGCAGTTAACCCATTGCTTTTACCATCTTGATTAATAGCAGATCCCTTAATTACACCTATGATATCATCCTTGTCTTTTATTGCTTTTGATAGTGGCTTTAGCAATATTAGTCCGGCACCTTCACTTCTTACGTATCCATTAGCAGAATTATCAAAAGTTTTACACCTCCCATCTACTGCCATCATTTTAGATTGGGACAATGCTATTGTAGATTCTGGTGTTACTATTAGATTTACACCTCCTGCAATAGCCATAGTACATTCCCCACTGCGAATACCTTTTATGGCCATATGTACACTGACTAATGAAGAGGAACAAGCTGTATCAATGGATATACTAGGCCCTTTAAAGTCATAATAGTATGATAATCGATTGGAAACAATACTTAATGCTGCCCCCGTTCCTGAATACATATCCTTAGGGTAATTTTTAAGTAGTGCTGCATAATCACTTTGAAGAACTCCAATATAGATCCCAGTTTTTGATCCTTTTAATTCCTTTGTCGGGTATCCTGATCTTTCTAATAACTCATGGGTTAATTCTAATAAAATACGTTGTTGAGGATCCATTAATTTAGCTTCTCTGGGCGATATGCCAAAAAAAGATGCATCAAATTCATCTATAGTATCTATAAATCCTCCCCAACGTGTATTCATTTTATTCCCGTCAATTTCTTCATTACTACTGAAGAAATCATCTATTTTCCATCGGTTCATTGGAACCTCTGTGATAGCGTCTACTCCTGACTTTAAATTTTCCCAAAATGTTTCTAAATCTTGTGCTCCCGGAAAACGACAAGACATCCCAATAACTGCTATCGGCTCTGAATGCAATATTTTTTTATCTTCAAAACCTGAAATTAAGTCACTCCCTTCATTAGATAATAAATAGGTTGCTAGATCCTTTATATTTGAATAGCTATAGATAATTGTTGGTGTTATTTCTGTATCTAAATAATCCGACAATTTCCCAGTTAATCTTATACTTTGTAGGGAGCTCATACCTAATTCTGAAAAAGAAGTACTGACATTAATCTTTGATATACTTACATTTAGCTCTGCTGCAATCGCTTCTTGCAACCACTTTTCTAAATCATTATTAGCCAATTCAGCTACTTTTAATAATTTATCTTCTTGTAAGTTTTCACTTGGGGAATTTATATTTTTACCTTCAACCCATTGCTCTAATATTCCATCAATAGCATTGGATTCATATAGCAATTTAGTGGCTAATCGTTTAATTTTTCCACTAGATGTTTTCCCTACTCTTCCTGGTTTAACCAATATAATGGCATATATGGATAGTTCATGTTGTTCAAATACACTATCACAGATACTTTTAATAATCCTATCAAAGTCATACCTTCTCATGGAGGTTCGTTTGATTTCTTGAACAATAACCAATTGTTCTTTCCCTTTTATTTCAGCACTAAAAGCCACTCCTGCATTGTTTTGTAAATCAGTATGTGATTTTTGTACAACACGTTCTATATCTTGCGGAAAATGATTGACTCCATTAATAATCATAAGTTCTTTTAAACGACCTGTTATATAGAGTTCTTTATTGTTTATAAACCCCATATCTCCTGTACGTAAATAGGTATCTTCTTGTTGGTTTGAGTCAACAATCTGCGCTTTAAAAACTTCTTTAGTTAATTTCTCTCTTTGCCAATATCCTTTAGTGATACTTTTCCCACTAACCCAGATCTCTCCAATCTCATCCTTATCACATACTTTTTTAGTATTTGGATTTACAATTATAGCATTCATGTCTTCTAATACCTGTCCACTGCTCATACATCTTATCATGTCTGATTCGTTACAGTCGTTTTTAGAAATCACAACTTTTCCTGAATGAAAATTTTCTTTATTCAGGAACAATGTTACAGGTATAGCATTAAAGTCCTTAGTACTTATAATCAAAGTTGTCTCTGCCATTCCATAACAAGGTGACAAATAAGTTGTTTTCAATCCAAAAGGCTTAAAAGTTGCTTCAAAACTATCCATTGTTTCAGGTCTAATCGGTTCTGATCCGTTAAACACAACACTCCAACTACTTAATTCTAAATTATTTAGATCTTCTTCTTTAATTTGCTGAACACATAGGTCATAAGCAAAATTAGGGGCTCCGCTAGTAGTTCCCTTATAATTTGAAATAGTTCTTAACCATCGAATAGGTTTTTGAATAAAAGCAGTAGGGGGCATAATTATTGTTTCGCATCCTACATATACGGCCTGAAGAATATTTCCTATCAATCCCATATCATGGTAAATCGGTAACCAGCTAACAATTATAGTTTCAGGATTATGACGATAACAATTACAAATTAGCTTTGAATTATGTATGATATTAGTATGTGTAACCATCACTCCTTTTGGGTCTCCTGTTGATCCAGAAGTATATTGAAGAAATGCCGTGTCACTAGGAAAAACAACTGGTAAGTCTTTATCTATGCCATCGGGCAAGATATCGGTTTGAACCCATTTTATATTCTCGAAATCTTCATTATCAAACCACTTATAGCTTTTTACATAAATAACGTCGGTAGTTAATATAAGGTTAGCCTCACAATCTGCTATGATATTCTCTAGCCGACCTATTCTTCTTTTTCCTTGTGGTGGAAAAGCTGGAACGGCTATTACACCCGCCAATAAACAACCAAAAAAAGCATCTGTAAAATCTAATCCTGATGGATATAAGAGTAAAACACGATCTCCGGGTTTTACATATTCTAATATATGTAATGCAATACGTTTTGCATTATCATATAAATCTTGATAGGTTCTGGAATCACTTTCTTCTTCTCCTTTTGCTAAAAATCTATAAATAACCTTATCGGGGGCTTGACTGATATGATCATTTAATATTGTAACTAAGGTTTTTCCTGAATTTATGTCCTCTGGGATCGCTGATTTTATTAATGACATTTTTATTCGGTTTTATTTTTTGCTAGAATTGGCTCCATATATTCTTCCATACAAACTACTATCGCATCTTTCATAATTTCAATTGCTACATCAATAATATTTTTAGTTGTAATTAAAGGTGGAACCAATCGCATTACATTATTATAATGGCCACCTACTTCAAATAATAGTCTTCTCTGAAAGCACTCCGCTCTAAATTTTTTAAGATATTCTGGGAAAGGTTCTTTTGTCGTTTTATCCTTTACAAATTCAACTCCTATCATCATTCCTTTTCCTCTTACTTCTCCTATAAAAGGATTTTCTGATTCTAATACCCTTAACTTCTCTACTAAATAAGATCCTATAGTCTTAGTATATTCTTCTATATTATATTCTTCTATAAAATCAAAAGCTCCTCTTGCTGCTGCTATACTAACTTGATTTCCTCTAAAAGTACCTATGTGATCTGCCGACTTCCAAGCTTCTATATTTTTTTTATATATTAATCCAGAAATTGGAAAACCTATCCCTCCAAAACCTTTAGAAAACGTTATGATATCAGGCACTGCTCTGGTATTCATAAACTCTAAAAAACTTCCAGTTCTATAAAAACCACTTTGGATTTCATCAAAAATTACGATAATCCCATACTTATGAGCTATTTCTACTATGCGCTCCAAGAATCCTTCTTTAGGCAAAATATTACCTCCTTCTCCTTGTAAGGGTTCTAATATAATTGCGGCGGGTATTGTTATACCAGAATGTCCTGTTTCTAGTATCCATTCAAAATGCTTGGCACAATCATAATCACAACTGTTTTCTTCTTTATTAAAAGGACAACGATAGCAATAACTATAAGGGACAAAATGCACGTTAGGAATAAGGGAAGTTATTTTTTTACGAAAAAAAGTATCGGATGTAACTGCTAGTGCACCAGAAGTCATCCCATGATATCCTCCTGAAAAAGCAATTATACCATCCCGACCTGTCTTTATTTTTGCTAATTTTATTGCGGCTTCTACTGCATCTGAACCGGTAGGACCTCCAAAACTAACCTTATAATTTCCTTGAATCTCTTTGGGTAAATGTTTTAATATTTTTTGAATTAAGGCAAGCTTATTTTCTGTCGGAAAATCTAATGCATGAATCAATTCTGATTGTTGTTCTTTTACATAATCCAATACATACTCATTACCATGACCCACATTTAAAACTCCACAACCTCCAAAAAAGTCAATAAAATGATTTCCGTCTACATCTTCTATAATGCTTCCTTTTGCCCTCTTTATAGCTATTGGCATATTTTTAGGGTATGAAACAACATTTCCTTCTATTTCACCTTGTAATTTTAATAGTGCCTTTGACTTTTCTCCTGGTAATGAAGGAGAAACAATTTTCACTCTTTCAGATAAATGATACTTTTTAAGTGACTTCATAATAAATTACAAATATTTAAATTATTTAAAAAAACAGGTCTTGATCAGTAAAATTCTCAAGTCAAACTATAAGTCTACAGTTGCATAGCTATTCAGGCTAATAAAAAATTATTCATTAGGTAATCAGCAAAATTGAAATCTAATAGTTAAACTACTTTTAAATAGATAAGGTTACTATAACGTTAGTAGATCTAATAACTCGAAAATGTTACCGTATCTTTTTCTATCATTTTTCCATAATCAAATTTTATTAATCGATCACAGTATTTATAATATGCATCATCATGGGTTATTGCTATTACAGTTTTTCCTTTACTTTTTAAATCAGGAATTATGTTCTCATAAAAATATTTTCGAAATTCTGGATCTTGTTCTGCAGCCCACTCATCAAAAATAAAAATGTCTTTATCTTCCAACACCGAATATATCAATGCTAGTCGCTTCTGTTGTCCGCTAGATAGATTTTGGAATATTCTATTGTTAGCTATATCTTGTCGAATAATTTCGTCAAGTTTCATTTCTTTTAAAAGCTTCGTTAGGTGTGTATTAGAAGGGAGTAAATCGAAATTATCGTAATTCTCAGTAAAAAGATAATTATCAGCAAAAATACAGGATATCATATCTCTATAGTTGGATCTATTGTTATTTGTAATGAGCACATCATTAACAAATATCTCCCCAGATTTAGGTATGTATAACCCTGATAATAAATTGATAAAAGTGCTTTTTCCACTACCATTACTTCCAGAAATAAAAACTACTTCTCCTTTATTAATTTTTAGGTTAATCGGCTTTAGTTGAAACGTAATATTTCCTTTTTCATCAATATGCTGATAGTCTATATTATTAGTATAAAGAGTTTCAAAAACAGGTAACTCTTTTGATGTTGATAATAGAATTGAATCTGAGTCGTTAAAATTATCTGTAAGAGTATCATTGAACTCATTAATTCTTTTAAAAGCTACTTTATAACTAATAATGCTTTCCATAAGGTTTATTAAAATAGCGATTGGTCCCATTAAAAATAATAGTGTAATCATAAAACCAGAAATAACAGTTGCATCAATGCTAAAAAAAGTAGGTAATATAAAAAGTACAGTACCTATCAAAAGATAAAAGAAATAATCTCCTAATAATTCATTACCAAAAGCTGATAATCCTGATTTTATACTAAGTTTTATTGCTTTATCACGATTTTTAGTAATATGATCTAAAAAGATAGAATCACTCCTTTTAGTACTCATTTTAACTTTATTGAAACCATGTAAAAAATCATTATAATTCCTCATAAACACATCATCAAGATCTCTTTTAGCATCCATATCCTTTTCAATAATTCCATTCCGATGTATGTAAATAAAAACTAATATGAGAATAAGAAAGATCATCATTATAGCTCCTTTAGGATATAACCAAAACATATATCCTATTCCTGCTAATATCATTATTATAGAATTAAAAAAAACTATGAAATTCCCTGGCAGTGATTCTAAAGTACGTACATCTTCCAATGCAGTTCTAACTCTTGCCTCTCCCATATGTAAATAAGATTCATAGTTCGATAATCGAAGTTTATTTATGATTTGAAGCGTCATTTCTTTACCAAAGTTTAATGTTGCTTTTATCATGTACCCATTAAAATAGTACGTTAAAAAAAAAGACCCAACAACAAAAAACAAGTAAACTAACCAATCATAATCATCAAAAAGAGGTAAAGGAGTACCTGCTATTTTATGACTTACTAGCATTAACAAACTACCGCTCCACAGACCATTAATTACAGCAATAAAACCCAGTATTGGTAATGCAACTTTTATTTTTACTCTTAATAAATTAAGTAATGTTACTTTTCTCAATGTCCTAAATAGTTTAGTTATAAATATTAATTTTAAATTCCTCTAATAAATACCCACAAAATAATTTCATTATATTTTAATCTAAGTAACCATCATAGTTCTCTTTTTATGATGATGAGTATTGTTTTTATCACGCTTACTTTTTTTAGCACCAATAAAACCGAAATGATTTAATACATAATCTCTTTCTCTCCAAATAAGCGTTCTGCAATCATATTATTATTGTTACAATACTTGATTAATAAATCGGATTGCACAATAGGATTAGATTCATCTGTATACTTAATGCTACTAATAAACTCTAACCAAGGCTCTTGTCCCATTGCATATACATATACCTCTTTAGGGTTAAATGCTTCTACTAAACCTTTTCCTCTTTCGAAATTAGAACCTGCCAATCTACGTGAAGAATCTTTATCTCTTGCCAATGGTTCTGATAATAAAGGTCCATAAAGCCATGAAAGTGGAGCTCCGTCACATTCCATTCCTAAAAAGATAACATCTACATCTCCTATTAAGGTTTGTACATGTTCATAAATTTTAGATTCAACATTACAGGAGTCTGCGACAAAAAGTATCTTAAAACCTCCTACAGATACATGATGACAAATTTTAGCTTGTATATTTAGATCTGAATGTTCTCCTATAAATGGAATACCGGTAATAGCACAATCTTTAAAATTAATAGTATCCATTTCATCAATTTCAATAACATTATCAAAACCTATTGATTTAAACATCAGTTTTAAACTTGGATCTTGTAAACTACCATTAGACGATCTAGGGACAACGATATTTCTTATCTTATGCCTCAATGGAATTAGAGTTTCAAACAAAATATGATCTTGATGATTATGGGTGATTAGCACATAGTCAATAACTTCTGGCAAATGCATATCTGAAAATCGATCCACTTCCTGATGGTAACCATAATAACTAATTATAGGGTCTAAAAGAATACTGACATCCTTTGTCTCTATTAAAATGCATGCGTGTCCAAAATAACGCATTCGAACCTTATCTCCTGTATATTTTTCATAAGGTTTTGGTGCTTCAGTGGTAAAAAAGGAATCAAAAACAGACTCCATATCAGAAGTAATTCCTAAAGTTTCTTTTATTACTTTTAAAGAATTTGGAGTACGTCTCATCTTACTAAGGACATCTAAACCTTTATGATTAAAAGGTATGTTCAAGTGTATTTTATCCTTATCTTCTAAACGCGGTGTACTCAATACAAAAGGGCGTTCATCATTATTGGTTAACCAAAGTGAAATACTTTGTGATGTTTCTTTATAAAATTCGCTGTTGTATAATAATGATTCAAAAAATCGAAAAGAAGGCTGGTTATTGAGGTCATAAATCAATTCTACATAACCTTTTAATACCTCTGGAACTTCTTTATACAAAGGTTCTAAAGAATATCCTTTTGCTTTTGTCTTTAGCATTAAATCTAGCTCTTTAACTGCTTCACTAAAAACAATAAGCTCTTTTTGATTCTCTAAAGTGTCATTACGTAACTTTTCTATTTCACCTACTCGTTTTCCTTCATAATCAATAAAAGGTCCTCCCAACATTTTTGGGTTTTTTACTGCCGCAGCATGGGCTGTAGGAGCCTGAATATAGGAACTCATTATTTTTAAATGCCTACCAATAACATTCATCGCTGCTGTTGATGGAGATATCAAATGGCTCCATGCATACCAATTATCGAACAATGGCTCTATTACTAAGTTTGGTTTTAAATAAACTTGGTCTGTTTTCATAATATCATTTTGTATTTAATTTACCTTCAAATGCAAAGCAAATTTTTTGAGCAATAGTTTTAGGATGTTTAAGTATAAAGAAATGATCTCCTTTCAGTAATTCAAATGAACAAGAATAAGATGTTTCGTTGCTCCAAGCTTTCATACTGCTTAAGGGTGTTTTATCTTCTTCTTCTCCTATTTCTTCATTTCCCATGCAGATATGTATCGGAATCAAAAAAGGTTTTTTCATTTGGCAAAACTCATAATCTTCAACTGCTTTAAAATCAGATTTCATTATCGGAAAATATAAATCCAAAAGGTCTTCATGGTCTAAAATATCATTAGGAAAACCTCCCATTTCAATTACTTCTTTCCAAAATAGCTCCTTAGGTAAGGTTGACTTTTTATTTTTAAACCTATCAAACCCTGGGGCTCCTCGTCCTGTAAAAAATAAATGTTTCGGTAGTTTTAATTTCTCCTGAATGATTCTTTTTGTTAGTTCATAACCTAACAATGTTCCCATGCTATGACCATAGATTATATAATCACTTTTTTGAATATGAGGTATTATTTTATCCAAAAGGTCATCGACCATATCATCAATTTTTACCAATAGATTCTCTTTAAAACGGTTCCCTCTACCTGGGAGTTCTAAGGTAATCCAATCTATATTTTTTGGCACATGTTTTTCAATACTACTAAAACTATATCTATTACCTCCTGCAAATGGAAAAGCTATTATTTTATGATTTGTTATCATCATTATTTTAATCTAAATTGTTAAAAACTGAAAACATTTTAACCTTATTGAAATATAATTGAATCTTTAAATGAGTCTAACTTTATAATTTCCATTATTTCATTAGTAATTGAAGTATTCATAGATCTATAGCATTTGTATTCATTATCTAATCTAAGTTCTTTTAGAAAGAAATTTTTGTCATTAACAACTGTCTTATTGTGTAAAATTTTAAGGGATTTTAATCGAATAAAAAAAACTTTTTTGATCTTGAAGTCAGCTTTTTTTAGTACTCCATAATCATAAAAAAAATCGATCTTAAAAGAAAATTTAGTGTTATTAATTCTCATCATTATCTGATGTTTATGATTTAAAATTTTCTGCTTGAATATCATTTTGTAAACCTTAACTAAAATGCTTCTAAAAATTCTTTATGATAACCTATTGATATATGATTAGTATCATTTTTAAAAATTAACAATTTTAAAACTTGAGTTTTATACAAAATAACTCAAACTTGGATTTTTCATCTACTAATTACATAAGAGATATATTTACTACTCTCAAAAAATATATTTTAACATTTCTTATAAGACTTCATCTGTGTATTTAAAATAATTAGTTACTAATTTGGTACACTATTGTTTCTGTCTTAAAAAAATAAAAAAGTCCTATTTTTTTTGAAGATAACTAACCTATATCAAAACGGTTTTACCATTTATAGATTGTGGAAAATTACTTCTAATTATAATACAAAACCTTAAAAAGTAATCTGTTTTCAAGAATTACGAGTCGTAATTCACGGAAATACTTGTGCTATCAAAAATATTAAAATACTGATTTTCAATTAACTAAAAAATACTATGCAATTACAAAGCTCACAAATGAAATTTGTGCTATTTTTAATGTTTTTGTTCTTCTAGAAATAAAAAAACAATAGAAGAATTAAAAAATGAAGAATTAAACGTTTTATTAATTAAAAAATTAATGTCTTGAAATATTTAAATAATATTTCAAAAAAATAGTATAAATGAGAGAAGCTACATCAAATGATAAAAAAAGAATAATAGATATTATTTCTACTTCTTTTGATAAAAATAAATCCATTAATTATGTTGTAAAACAAGATAAAAAAAGAGGTCAGAGAATCAGATCGCTTATCGAATATTCTTTTTTTTACGGAATGGAATTTGGTAAAGTATTTATCTCTAATGATGATAAAGCTACTTGTATAATTATACATTCTAATAAAAAAAGAGGTACCCTAAAATCTATTTTATGGGATCTTAAGCTAGTCATAAAGTGTATTGGTATCAAAAGAGTACCAGCTGTAATGAAACGTGAAAATTTGGTGAAAAAAAATCATCCTAAAGAAGATTTTATTCACTTATGGTATATCGGAGTAGATCCTAAATATCAAAATCAAGGAATTGGGAGTGATCTCTTAAAAGAGGTTCTTAAAGAATATAGCTCTAAACCATACTATCTAGAGACTTCGACATTATCAAATTTGCCTTTTTATAAAAAATTCGGGTTTAACGTTATTAATAAAATAGATTTGGGTTACCAACTATTTATTATGAAAAAAGAATCATATGTTTAACACAGAAATGCATGTTAGCACTTTTGTAATTCTTGTGCTTCAATCATTAGTTCTTTTCTCTCAATTATTATTTTTCTTGTCTCGTCCAAATGATAACTCAAGATTAAGGTTCCTAATTCTAACTATTACTTATATTTTATATAATCTTTTTTCTGGTATTTTTCCCGATAATAGATTTTCATTAAGTATATATTATCAAAATATAGTTGCTTATTTAGTTGGTATAATTGTCGCAGTATATTTTATTTATTATATCTACAAAGAATTCAATATTTATCCCTTTAAACATTTTAGGGTCAGAACCCTTTTTTTAGTTTTAATTGTCTCTTTTATCTCTTTTTTTATAGTCCCTTATTATTTTACAGAAAACTTATCTCTTTCGAGAAAACTCTTTATAATTACCCCACTTTTCGTTTCATTTGCTTTCTTCTATCAAGTTGGTAAAGAATTAATCGAGATATATAAAACCTCATCTTATCAAAATGATAAAAATCGTTATTATAAGACACGAATTTTAGCTGGTTACCTTGGTTTGTTTTCTCTATCTCTTATGCCAGTAATTGTTGCAATTGGAGACTATCAAAGCATTGAACAACCTATTGTAAATTCTGGATATATGATAATGACTGTAACCTACATAATTGATTTGGTTTATAAATCAAGAATAGAAAGCAAAGTTTTATTCAACTTAAATCAAAAATTAACCGATACTAAAAATAATAAAAATTTCAAAATCCCAGAAGAGGTTACTCAAAAAATATTAGATGATTTAAAAAAATTTGAAGCAAAAGAGTTATTCTTAAAAAACGACATAAATATTAGAAGTCTCTCCAAAAAAATAAATACAAATACCAAATATTTATCTAAAACAATAAATGATTATAAAAATCGAAATTTTAATGGTTATATCAACAAATTAAGGATTGATTATACTATTAAAATACTTAACGAAAATCCTAAACTTAGAAATTATACTATAGTACATCTATCACAAGAAGTTGGTTTCAATAATGCAGAAGCTTTTTCTCGAGCTTTTCATAATGTTACCGGAAAAAAACCTTCGGTTTATATTAAAGAATTACTAGCTGAAAAAGCTTAATCTTTCTCTGGAGTTAGTACCTTTGATTGGATGTTTTTAAAACAACCTTAAGCATAAGAATTATACACTTATACTTATGAAAAAAAAGGGTATAGCAAAGAGTTTAAATTTCAAGCAATTTCATTAGCTGTTGATCGAGGAAGCATTTCTGAAGTTGCTAAAGAATTAGATATTCGTCTAGATTTATTGAGCAGATGGAAACGTGAATATGAAGTTAAAAAGTCAGAAGCTTTTCAAGGTTCTGGTCATTTACAAAAGCAAAAAAACAGAAAACTCACAGAAATTCTAGCATTAAAAAGGGAAGTTAAAGCACTTAAATTAGAGCGAGATATATTAAAAAAGGTGGTAAGGATCTTCTCCAAGAGCAACGGGTTAGATATGGATTTATAAAAAATCATACGGATTTATTTCTTGTTGAGCAGATGTGTAAAGTAATGAAGGTAAGTTCTTCTGGGTATTATTATTGGCTTAAAGACCCAGAAGGAAAAAGAGGGTTGAGAAATAAAAAGTTACTTTTTCATATTAAAACAGCGCTTTCTTGTATCTAGAAAATCTCAAGTATGGGTAAGTGACATTACTTATATCAAAACAGATCTAAGGATAGGTTTATTTAACTATCATATTAGATGATTTATTTGATCGTAAAATCATTGGGTGGTTTATTAGCGAGTGTATGAATACTAGCCATACTTATGATACCTGCCTAGAATATGGCTTGTAACAACAGAAAGATTGAATTACCTCTTATTTTTCATTCAGATAGAGTGTTCAATATGCTTCTGATAGGTTTAGAAAAAAATTAAAAGCACATAAACTAGTAAAACAAAGTATGAGTAGAAAAGGGAATTGCTGGGATAATGCAGTAGTAGAATCGTTCTTTAAAACATTAAAAACAGAACTTGTTTACCATCATAGTTTCAAAACAATACAAGAAGCTAAAACAGCTGTATTTGATTACATAGAGGCCTGATATAATAGAAAAAGATTACATTCTTCTTTGGGGTACAAAACTTCTATAGAAGCCGAAATAGAATTTTATAAACTTAAAAATGTAGCATAGGCCTTAGAAAAACTGTCCGAATTTCTCTTGCAAGTCCAACCGTAATTGGGCTTATTTTCTAGAGCAGTTTTCATTGTTGTTTATATTCTTGTTCGGGTTGCACATAACAGTTTTGTATATGATACGTTGCGTGGTTTAGCACGTAATTTAGCAAATAAAAACCGAATAGAAAATCCTCGCGGATTTTCGTAAGTAGGCTTTCACTAGTAATGGATTATATACGTTGTTGTCTGTAGTGCTATTCCTTTTCACATTATTTCACAAAAGTAAATTCAAAATACTATGTTAAATTTAAAATGAAAATATGTCATTTATTTAGTATATAATATGTCAATTAATCATAATTATGACAAAATTTCATTTAATAATGTAATGAAATAGATTAGAATAAACACTTATTCATAATGGCATTTTATTTGCGAGGTATAGAGTGAAGTCTTAACAGATTTCAATTTGAAATAATGTTTAATTAAAATTTTGTAATTATGAGCAATTTAGTTAATGTTCCTAAAAACGGAGGTTTAGCAAACACTAATTCAAACCTAAACTTCCCAAATTGGTCTAGCTGGTTAGATGATATATTTAATAGAGACCTTCCTTCAGTATTTACTTCAAATTTTAATACTGGAATTACTTTGCCAAAAGTTAACATTAAAGAAACAGCAGATGCTTTTATGGTAGAAATGGCAGTTCCTGGTCTAAAAAAATCAGATTTCCATCTTGACCTAGACAATCAAGTATTATCAATTTCGACCGAAACAAAGGAAGAAAATGAACTTCAAGAAGATAATTATACTCGAAGAGAGTTTGGTTATTCTTCATTCAAAAGAACATTTACGCTACCTGAAAGTGTGAATGAAGAAAAGATTAATGCGAACTATAAGGATGGGATTTTAAATATTCTTCTACCTAAAAAAGAAGAGGCAAAACAAAAACCTTCAAGGACGATTAAGATTTCATAATTGAATTATTAATCTTTAAGTAATTTTTGAGGATGAGGCTGGAATTTTAGCCTCATCCTTATAATGATGTTTAACTTTTAATTCAATTGTAATATGGCAAGAAAATTTAAATCTGGTGATTGGGTAAAATTAAAAGGAAAAACTCTTGCACCAAAAATGGAAGTTTTAAAATATGTTCCAAAAAGAGATTCAATTTTTGGTTTGACTGATAATGATAGTTATTTGGAATGTATTTGGTATAAAAATGGTGAGAGAATATCAGAAGTATTCCACCAAAATAGATTAATCAAGATGATTGAAACAGGTGGTTTGTATAAAACATAATTTTTTAGAATGTATAATTTTTTAAATAAAGAACAATGAAAAAGTATATTTTATTATTATCATTAGCTTTATTTAGCTTTAGCTGTAATAGTCAACAAAATAAAGCAAAAAAAGACGAAACAAAAGAAATTGAAAATAGTATTGTTGAAAAACCTAAAGGGACTTGGAAAGTTGATAAAGAGTTTGATGAAAATGGAAATTTAATTAGATATGACAGTATTTATTCTTGGTCTTCTAGTAGTAAATTTGATGATATCGCATCTTTAGATAAAGATAGTTTGATTCAATCTTTTAAATCAAGATTTTTTACTAATTTTTCAAAGTTTGAAAATGAAGGATTTGAAAATATTTTTTCTCAAGATTCACTTTTTAGTAATCATTTCTTCAATGATGACTTTTTTATAAGTCCTTTTGGAAAGGATTTTATGGATATAGATAAAATGCGACAACAAATGATTGCTAGACAGAAAAAGTTTTTGGAAAAATATCAATCTGAATTTATAAAACCAAAAGACGAAAACTAAATAGTTTTCGTCTTTTGGTTGGTTTATGTTTTTCACGCATTACACATAACGGTCTCGGCTATGAGTAGTTGCGTGGTTTAGCACGAAACTTTGCAAGTACGCACCAAACTGAAAATCCTCGCGGAATTTCCGTTAAAAAAGAAAAACAAAGAAAACAAACGTAACACCATGACAAACAACGACTTAAAACAGTTTTCAAAATAAAAAAGCGACATAGCTGGACATTTAAAAGACATCAAAAGACAAAGTTCAGTTACCAAATCGTTACTTTTTATTTTAAGCAGAAACCCTAATAAACCACTGTTTTTCTGTCAATTGCTTCCTTTTTCATAGTTTCAAATAACTCAAATAAATTTAATTTTAATCTTAAATCTTGAGTTATGAAGACAACTAAAAGAGCCACGTTCAAAATCTTGTTTTACCTTAAAAAGAATGCACCAAAAAAAGATGGATCTATTCCCGTTATGGGCAGAATTACTATCAATGGTAAAATCACACAGTTTAGCACTAAAATTAGTATTGATGCTAAAAAATGGGATATAAGCCATAATCGACTGAAAGGAAAATCAAAAGAAGCCAATGAAATCAATCAAAAATTAGATGCTATTCGTGTACGGATAAACGATTGCTATAATCGTATTTTAAACCAAAACGGATATGTATCAGCAATCAAAGTTAAAAATGCTTTTCTAGGCATTACTACTGATGAAAAAATGCTGTTGGTAGTATTTCAAAAATATCTGGACGATTTTTACACCAAAGTCGGAAAAACAAAAGCAAAAGGTTCTTGGGCGTATTTTAGATTCTCTTTTCAGCATGTAAAAACTTTCCTTAAAGAAAAACACAACTTAAAAGATATTCCGTTTAGAGAATTAGAAGAAGATTTTATTACAGATTTCGAGCATTATTTAATTTTTGACAAAAAATTGCATACAAACACCATAGCCAACTACCTAAAAACCCTAAAACGTGTGGTAATGATTGCTGTTGACAAAGGGTGGATAGTAGTCAGTCCGTTTGCCCGTCACAGAGTAAAAAAGGTTAAAACCAATAGAGCTTTCTTGACTAAAGAAGAATTAAAACAATTTGGTTCTGTTACCGTTAGAACTAAAAACGAAGAGTTAGTACGCGATTTATTCGTTTTCTGTTGCTTTACAGGATTGTCCTATGTGGATTTAAAAAATTTAACTTTTGATGAAATTCAGCGTTTTTGGGATAAAAGTTTATGGATTATCAAAAAACGTCAAAAATCAAAAGTAAAATTTAGTGTTCGTTTGTTAGATACACCCTTACAAATTATGAAAAAATATAAAGGTTTGGGGAATGATAATTTAGTGTTCAACGTACCAAGTCATAGCAGTTGTATTACACATTTAAAGACAATTTCAGAACTTGCAGGAATTACAAAACACGTAACATTTCACGTATCAAGACACACCTGCGCCACCTTGTTTTTATCAAATAATGTTCCAATTGAAAGTGTAAGTAAAATGCTTGGTCATACCAATATTCGAACCACACAAATCTACGCCAGAATTACCAACAAAAAGATTAGTGAAGATATGGAACGATTGGCGGTTCAGCTTCAAAATGTAGAAAGTCAACTAGCGGTTAATTTTTAAAAAGTAATGCGGATATTTTTTAGTATCCGCATTTGTTTTTTTTATTGATAATTAGCTTCTAATAAGTTGATTATATCCGATTCTTTGTATAAAATTTTACCTTGAATTTGAATATACGGAAGCAATTTATCATCTCGATAATATTGCAATGTGCGTGAAGATATATGCAAAAGTTCGCACACTTCTTCGCCTATCAAATAGTGTTCGTCATTTAATAACGGACGATAATTTTTTTGTACTTTTTTTAGTTCTTCGGAAATGATTTTAGCCGTGTTAAAAAAGGAAATAATTTCTTCAGAAGTTGTTGTGAGTAGTTCCATTTTCAGCAGTTGTTTTTAGTAACTTCTTTACTTCGGATGCTTTAAAATAATTTTTACGATTGATTTTTGAATAGCCTAAAACTCCCTTGTTTTTATAATTTTGAAGGGTTCGTTTATCAATTCTCAATAGTAAACATACATCTTGATTATCCAACCATTCTTTATGCAATAACAATCGTTTATAAGGTTCTGTTATTTGCTGGGTTTGCGCTTGTAATTCTTGCAAAATAGTCATCATTTTTTCAAATGTTTTTCGCTCTATTGTTACTACATCCATTGGTAAAAGTCGTTTATTTTTCGTCTAAAATAATGGTGTAATTGGCATCATTTTTTATTGGTTTTTTTCTGACTACAAATTGCGTTCAATGGCTTTTTATGGCTGTTTGTTTTATTATTTTTTCAGCATATTTTCTTGAATTTCTGTTTCAACAGTGTAACATATCAGAACAAAATTCAAGAAAAAAAGCCTCTGAAAATCCTTTTAAAAAGAACATTCTTAAACCGTTGCACTCTTTTAAGAATACTCTTTTCTTTTTCGAACGTATTCTCATTTTTTCATTCTATTCTTCTTCAATTTTTAAAAACGGAACGCCAAATACCTCCGTTTTCTTCACAGCCCTATCACCAAAGTTTTCTTTTAAACTTTGGCAATACGTCTTAAAAACGAAAGCATTTGTCGAAATTTTAAGGGGTTTATAATAAAGGAAGCCTTGGTTATTTTTCGGGACAGCGAAAAATAGGCAGGAAATAAGAAGTTCTAATTTGAACCTATTTCCGTGCATCGCTTAACTCTCGGTACACGATACCCAAAAATAGTTTCAAAAGAACTACTAATTCCCTTATGGAACTTGTCAAGACTATACAAAGTTTTAGACAAAAATAAGGTTTCTACTTCCTTGAAAATCCTAGGATTTTACTACGTCGCAGACACTCCTGATTTTTCTCTAAAAGTCTTGACAAAACCCACTTCCTTTATTGTGCTACGCACGAAAGAAGCAAACAAACACCCCCTTAAAATTTAATTATTAAAATAAAGATTATGGTTTCAAGACAAACAATTAAAGACTACGGTTTTAACTCGATTGAGCAGTATTTCGAGCATATCTTAAAATCACTCATTAACAGACAACGAAAACAAGCTATTGAACTAGCCAAAAAACTATCAACTGCACAAAAAGTGGATGCTGTTGAATACTTGGAAAGCTATGTTACCAACTATGCTAACGAATGTAAAAACATCATTTTAAATACGATATAGTTATGAAAACAATCGCATACAAATTTGTTAAATGGGAAGTTTCGCCACTTGGAACACTAAAAAACGCTAAAGCATATATACTCAAAAAAAAAGTAATAAACAGCTTACCTCTTTCAAAAGAGGAAAAAGATTGGTTGGTAAGACAACTTATCAGTAACATCTATTTCAATAAGGCTATTCCGCTTATGGGTTATGCTTTTGATTTTAGCATTATTCTAAAAACTTATTTGGTAAAACAACATGATAGTTGGCACGAATACTATGCTCCAAATAAAACAAGTTTACGCAATAATTTATATGGGCGTATTCAAAAAATAGTAGAGATAACTTAAAAAAACAATACAATGAAAAAATTTAGATTTTATCAAGACCAAAAGGTCATCAAATGGGAACGCTTGTTTTTTGAAATCACAGCAGAAAACATCGAACAAGCAACAGCAAAAGTTAAAGAATTATCCAATGAAGATATTGCCAACTTCAATGAAAAAGCTATTAAAATAGAACGTATTGAAAGTCTTACCGATACAGGAAAAATAATGGATTTAGGACTAAATGACGGAAATCCAACTCTGCAAATTTTCAATGATAATGGTCAATTAATTGCCGACAATGAAAACGCAGAACCGCAAGGTGCTTACGAAGTTGCATCGATTAGTGTAGAAGATTTAGAGCAATTAGGGTTCGACACCACAAACATTAAAAATACTACGTTACAGCAAATTGCTCGAAAAATGGTATTGTCCGATGTTTATTGGATAAACCTTGAGCATACTGCCAAAAAAAGTGGGTTAAAATTTAAACTTAATAGTAATGAAAATAATTAATAGAACAGCAACAAAAACTTTTTTAAAGCTCGTAGCTTTAGCTAAAGCAAATAAAGGTTATACAAAAATCGACAATAACGCAGGGTTATATATGCCTTTGTCAGTTGAAAAAATTGACGAAATAGAGGGATATGAATTGTACTCACTTGCTCATTATGGTAAACAAATGGGCGACTTAATGGCAGACCCCGAAATGTGTTTTCTACTCGCTCAAAATGAAAACGATGCTATTGTCATTCCTTATAGTTTTCGTAACGATTATTTGGGAATATGTACCACAGATATACTTTTTGAAAATGGAAAAATAAGAGGAGTAAGAAAAAAGGCAATTGCAAAAAATGTAGCCTTTGCAAATACGTGGCTAGAAACAATTAAACAACAGCAAAAAATTAAATAATACAATGGCAAATTTATGCACCAATCTGTTTTTTGCTACCATAAAAGTAGCAGAAACAACCGAAAAACACGAAACAGTTTATCAAACCATTAGCACTTTTTTAGAAGACAATTTACTAATTGACAACATCGACCTTGATGAATGTTTTATTGAAGCCCATTTTCAGAGCAAGTGGTCGTTTCCAAATGTAGAAATGCAACAACTCGCACAACAACTCAAACAAAACTACCCCAATGAATGTAAGGATTTGTATATGCGATGCTTATCCTATGAATTTGGATGCGAATATGCAGATTTTCAAATTTTTGAAAATGGCAAATGGCAATCAAAAATGAACTAACAATGAACACAAATCTATTAAAATACACCATAAAATTAACGACGCTCATCGGTGTTGGCTATGTCTTATCAATGATTATTACCAAAGAAGTGCTAACCCTCATCACGCTGTTAATCGTCTTTTCAATCGCTCGTTGGGTGTTTAGAACTGCGGTGTCGTTACTTTTTCTCATTGTGAAATGGATTTGCATTATCGCAGGAATGAGTCTATTACTATCAAATTTCTAATCTTAAAATCACTAAAAATGAACACAAATTTTTTCAATCAAATTGCACAACTCAATATTGAGGGTAACTTGCAAATCAACATTCAGAAAACAGCAGAACACACACAAATTGTATCGGTGTTACTGCAAAACGAAAATTGTGGCGACACTGCCAAAAACAACATTCCGCCTTTAATTTTAAAAGGTACTGCGGATGATTTAGACAACGGATTTTTCGAGAACATCTCACAACCTTTAGAGCAAACATCGGCGTTAATGCTCAATATGGAAGCCTATTTAAAGGCGCAAGAACTCGCTAAAAAACAATCGGCAATGGAAAAAGAGAAAGCCGAAAAAGAGAAAAAACAAACTGATGCAAAAGAAAAGAAATACCAACAAGCAATGAGCAAAACGGACAAATTAGAAGCAGAGGGCGACTACCGAAAAGCGTGGACAGCTGTACCCGAAGTAAACGATTTTCCGCATCACGAAGAGGAAATTCGTAAACGTAAAAAAGAGTTATCTGCACAATTTGCACCAGACCTTTTTAAGTAATATTTCATCATTTAAAACAAACATTATGTTAGTAGCAACTCAATTAGAGCGAGTATTCTTACTCAAAGACAAAGGACAACACATTACACTTTACGACCCCAATCCGCAATGGTCGCCACAAGCGGTGCTGAACTTTTATGCAAATACCTACCCTATTTTAACGACCGCTAAAGTTTCCACCCCAAAAATTAAAGCCGATACAGTGCAATATAAATTTGAAACCCTAATGGGAACTAAAGGCTAAAATTATGATTGGAAGTAGTTTAACACCAAACAATTTAGAGCGCATTTACAAGGCTATGCGACACATTAAACCGATTGACCGTTCGGATAACTTTAATAAATATTTAAAAGAGTTGGAATGGCGAATGGAAGCAATTAAAACCGTAAATCAATGAATTATGCAACGCAACATCATACAGGGTACAATTCTGTTACCCAACAAACGAGCGCAACAGCAATTTCACCAACGTTTAGGGGAATTTTCAGTCTTTCTGAAACGTCCAAAAGACCAAGCGAAAATTCTAAAAGACAAGCGACAAGCTGTACCGATATCAGCATTGCCAATGGTTTTTTAAGAACTCAATTTTCACCCAAAATGCAAGTGAGTGAGGAAATTACCAAGCAATCGAAAAAAGTTCAGACACAAACGGAAAAAGACTTTTACAAATCCCTCATTCAACTTGCTGATTATTATAAGGTACGCCCAATGAAAACACAACATTTGGAATATCCGTACAATATTCGTCTTGCCTATTGGGACATCAAACGAAAATTAAAAGAAACATTAAACGATAATAACGAAGTTCATATTATTCAAACTGCCGAAAATCAAACCGTTTTAAGTGTTTCGGAAACCTACGATACAGATAGCTATTTGTATTATGTGCCTATCCATTCGTTGTTTAAAATGCTAAATAATAAAGAGTATAAACAAACCAAAATCTTGTTATTTTCCGTATTTTCTTACTTATATCGAAACATCGGAATACCGTTTTATCGTGAAGAAGATGCGTATTTATTTTGGTTATACGATATGACTAAAGATTGGATAATTGAGGGCGAAATGTATGACGGCGACGAAGAACATAAAACACAAACTTTAAAAGAAATTGCACAATGCGAGTACATTGGCGATACTATTTTAAAGAAAATTCAATCGCAAGAAAACCTACATCATTGGCAACAACGTTTACAATCGTTTTGTGTTAAAAATGAATTTGATAATAAGCTATTTTCAATTGCAGAACAGTTTTATCAGTTGTGGCAAGATTATCCAAATGAGTGTGTTTTTAGATATGCAAATCCTCAAAATGAATATAATGATGAATGTTTAACTATGGATAAATACCTATCCTTTACGTGCAGTTTTGAAGGAGTATTACAAGACCAAATCAATGAAATTCTAAACAATGATTTATCGGTGTATTCTGAAATGCAAGAACCAACTTTACACAAGATTTTCAACGGAAAAGAAATCCCAAATCAAAACTTTGATTTTGAGCATCGCTTTTTTAATCTGTTAGATAAACTTATCTGTTTACTGGCTTAAAATTCAATAAAAATGGACACTAATTATAAAAACATCGCCCCTTATTTGGGAACACTTTACGAGCCAATATCCGCATTAGTTATCTACCAAACCAAAGAGGAACACAACAAGCAAATCTATGTAGAGCATTTTGATATGGATGCCAACGGAAATCCGATTAATGCGCATCCGCTAACTGTTCGTGAAGCGGAACAATTGAGCAAATTACTCAACACAAAACAATTACAAGAAAACGCTTGTTTTTTGCCTAACGGAATATTACCGACAAATGTTTTACATATCAATTCCAATGAAAACGGACACGTAATTTGGTTTACCAAACCTCAAAAAAGACAATTGTTTTTTGTGAAAAGTTTAGGTATTTCTAACGGAAAAGCCAATGTACCAACCTTACTTTGGAAAGCGACAAAAACGGAACTTTCAGTTTTTGCATTGAAAGGTACAAAGCGACCAACATTAAAAACGAAATTGTTTTATGCTCCTTTTTTTAACGTATATGAAAGTGGAACTATTTGTATGGGAACGGTGGATATTCAATCCTCAAAAGCACAATCGTTAGAGGAATTTATCTATTTATGGGAAAACTATTTTTTCAATAGTTATTTCAGTCATTTATTGGATAATTATAATCCTATTTCCGACAATTTAGTAAATGTTTGGAACGACCTTATGAATACCGAAAAACCATTTCCGAAAGACGTTTTAAAACCGAATAACAAAACTTTACAAAATATTATCTGATGAAAACGAATGTACATTTTACCGATACTTCGCTTATTGAAGCGACCAATCCTATAACCATAAATTTAATTGGTGCAGGTGGTACAGGCTCACAGGTTTTAACAGCCTTGGCAAGAACAAACCACGCTTTAAACGAACTCAATCACGCAGGTTTTGATGTGTGTTTATGGGATGATGACACCATAACCGAAGCTAATTTAGGCAGACAACTATTTGCCGATTGCGAACTCGGATTGCATAAATCGGTGGCTTTAATTAATCGTATCAACCGATTTTTTGGCACGAATTGGAAAGCGGAAACGACACTATTCAACAAAAAAAGATTAGACAAAGTAAGAGCAACTATTACCATTTCGTGTGTGGATAACGTAGCTACTCGTTTTGAAATTGCTGAAATATTAAACACGCTACATTTAGGAAGTCGTAACCACCATCATCACACACCTAAATATTGGTTAGATTTTGGAAATAGTCAACACACTGGGCAAGTTATTTTAGCAACGGTTGGCGAGTTGCAACAACCTCATTCTGAAAAGTATAATACTATTAGAAAACTACCTTTTGTTACTGAAGAATATGGCGAGTTATTACAACAGTCCGAAGAAACAGACAACACTCCAAGTTGTTCACTTGCCGATGCTTTAACTAAACAAGATTTGTTTATCAACTCAACATTGGCACAAATGGGTTGCTCGTTACTTTGGAATATGCTACGAAATGGTTTGATTGAAAACAAAGGCTTTTTTCTGAATTTAAAAGATTTTCGTTCGCAACCTATAAAACTATAAACTATGAAAACAACAGTAAATGTTTATGATTTAAACAAACAAAAACGTGTAGGTATATTTCCTATTACATCGTTAAAAAAGAAATACGACCAATGGAGAGCCGAAGGCTATTCTGTTTGTGTAGATAGAGATGGTGATGTTTGTATAGACAATGAAGATGATTATGACAATGGTAAATACTACGAGGAACAAATTCTCGATTAAAAAAAGGAAGTGCTTTTTACACCTCCTTTTGCACTTCTTTTCTTTTAAAAATTGCGAAGAAAGAAAAGAAGCAAAAGAACTTCGCTTGGACAGAATGGATTTTATGATTTCAGTTCGTCTTCAATAGCTTTAATACTTGGTAAATTACTTTCTATTTCTTTCGATAAAACTTTTGAAAGTTGATATTCTGATATTCCAATAGGATGCGTAGTCGATTCTAATGTATATTGTGCCACCACATCATCTTTACTTTTACAAATTAGCAATCCGATGGTTTGTGCATCGTTTTCGTGTCGCATTTGATGATTGATTGCCGATACATACAGACCTAATTTGCTCACATATTCGGCTTTAAATTTGCCTGTTTTTAGTTCTACCACCACGAAACAGCGCAATTTTAGATGATAAAATAGTAAATCAGCAAAAAATTCTTCTTCGCCAATTTCTAAACGTACTTGTCTGCCTACATACGCAAAGCCATTTCCTAATTCTAATAGAAATTTGGTAATATTATCAACCAAAGCATCTTCTAACTCTTTTTCTCTGTAATTTTCTGTTAAAGCTAAAAATCCGAAATTGTATGGGTCTTTGGTTATTTCTTGAGCCAAATCTCCTTGTGTATCGGGTAATTGTGTTTTAAAATTACTAATTTCTTTTCCTTGAGCTTCAAATAAATTAGTTGCTAATATATTCATCAAAACCGAACGACTCCAGTTATTTTCAAGTGTTTTTTGCATATAAAACATAGCTTCTGAAATGTTATTTGTTTTGCTAACAATTTCTACTTGATGTCGCCACGGAATTTGAAAAATCAAATTTTCCAAATCGGCACCAGCTTGGTGACGTTTTGTATTTGATTGGTTATAAAACAAATACACTCGCTTCATATATTTTAGGTTTGTCACTGAAAAACCCGATATATTCGGAAATGTATCTTTTAAATCTTTGCTTAATTCCTCAAAAAAACCGCTTCCCCATTTAGCATCGGCTTGTTGTTCTACAATATCTTTGCCTAGTCCCCAATAGGTTCGTATCAATTCAGAATTTACGCTTACAAAAGCTTTTAATTGATGTTCTTTTATACGCTTTTTCAACGTTAAAAACCACGATTGATACTCCTTATCTTTCTTAATTAATTGTCCCATTGTAAAACTATTTATCACGACTAAAATACGTTAAAAAAACTATTCGTTCGCCTGTGTGTCAAATTCAAAACCAACTTTTTCTACCTGTCCAAAACTATCTTCTATATACACATCAAATTGATGATTTTGAGAAGACATTGCTTTATAATACAATCGAAATACTTTATTCTCTAAAGGATATCTATCATTAGGAATTTCAAGAAATATATCCTCTAAAAATAACTGTCCTTTTCCTTCATTTTGAAAGAAACGAATAGTATAATTTGCATCTTGATAATTTCCTTCTACTTCTAACTCACAACGAATTTCTACTGTTCCATTTTCATCAATATCAGCAGGAATAGGTAAATGTGTTACTTTAAAATCATAGTCTTGTTGAATATCTAATTGTTCATCGGTACACGAAGTGAACAACAAGATACACACCCAACAGATAAGACCGATAATTACGTTATTTTTCATATTTTTTTGTTTTTAATTTATAATAATGCGTGTCCCCACACCAAACTGCGATTGCCATTGGGTAAGCTCACTTTTAGGTAGATAGTTTATTTCAGAAAACCCGAACAATACCCAACGATTAGACACATAACTTTCTAACGATAATGTTCCTACTCCTCCATATACAAATCCCGATTTGTTATGAAGTGTTGCACCGTCTTGCAATAGCGAAGCATCGTTATTAAACACTTCATATCCAGCTACACCTGAAACTCCCACATACAACAAAATGTTTTTTCGATGATTGCTAAATGCTTGTAAAAAGTAACCAATCTGCCCGTTATAAAAATCATACGGAAGTTGCCACTCTTTATAATTGAGCGTTTTACGCTGATAAGCTGTTCCAAATTTCCAATAATTACCCGATGCTGTATTAACAGTCATCGCCAATTGAAAACCGTAGTTTTTCGACATTGCATCGGTACTATTAAAAGGCACATTAGTTGCGAGTTGAAGACCATTTTCTCCTCCTAACAACCGTTGAGCATGTATTGGGTTTATCCACCAGAAAAACCCAATAATTAATATGATTCGGATTACCATCGTAATTGCGTTTTGTTAATGATTTCCGCTTGTTCCCAATCTTTACTTTCTAATCGAAACGATTGATGTCTTCCTCCATTTTTTTCAAAAACACTTACTTCCAATATTTTATCATCAGGTAAGGTTAATTTTCCTAAACAGAATACCGAACGCTCTTTGCCTTTTCCTTTAATCTGATTTACAAAATGATACATTCGTAATGGTTGTATCTGTTTTTCTTGCATTGCTGTTTGTTTGAGTTGTTTTTTGTCCACTACTTTAAAGCTGATAAAATCAATTTCAAATGGAACTTTCGTTCGATTCTTTAACTCTGTATGGAAATACAACAAGCCATTTTCAGTGTATAATCCTTTTAATCGAAATTGCATTCCTGATTGTTTGGAACCAATATGACGAATTTCGGTTTGGTTTTCGTCATAAATGGATTGCATTACCAAATCCACCCAACGAGGGGATTCATTACCCAACTCTTCAAAAAAGACCGTTTGCTTGTTCGGTTGTTTTCTGTTTTCCTGCAATACTGCCTCATTCATATCAATATTGAGTTTTTCGGGTTCATCGGCATACTTTACATTAAACGTGTAAAAACTACCGTCATCGCAAATTACAGTAAGATTGGTTTCTTGATTGAAATTTGCTTTGTTTGCCTTTACTCGCAATACATTTTCGGCTTGTTTGGCTTTTCCTGCAATCAAATCGTTACTTCCTAAATCCACATAGCGGATGGGCGATTTGAATAAGAGGTGCGTGGTTTTATGGAAGCTCACTTCCAAACCATACGGAACAATCATTTGTTCGTATAAAAAAGGCTGACTCCATCCTCGAAATAAGTCGCTTGATACTTCTTTTTCCTGTGCGTTTCCGCTGTTACCTATCATTACTAAAATGATAAATGCTAAAATTGTTTGTTTCATTTTTTTGAATATTTATGACGATATGCTGATAATCTATCAGACTTCGTCTGTTATTGAATTTCAGAAAGCAGTAAGACATTGTGTCCTGCTTTCAAGGTTATTTTTGTGTGTTGAATTTTCTTTTTGAGGTAATTTGATGTGCCTTGTAACACACCTCTGCCCATATCCGTTAAAAGTTGGTCGGATGCGGAATTGTTCATCGTAAAGGCTGTTCCTGAAGCATTGCCTAAACTCGCTAACACTTCTTTTACTGCATTTTGTTCTAATGTACCAGGCACGTATAATCCTTTTTGCCCGTCTAAATCATAGGTGTTCAATTCTACAGGTACTAATACGCCTTGATATTGAATAGATGAAACAGTTAGTAACAAACGATTGCCCTCTAATTTTGGACTTGCCATTAAAACCGTTTGTGCAGGAATCACCAAATTCGCCACCTGAATGGCTTCCAATAAACGAATAGGTACACTTTCGCCTTGTGTTAACGCTATTGTTTGATGCACGCAGGCTTTAATCGTATTTTTTTGCGTTGTTGATTTTGTACCAACTGCGGTTTCAAATGATTGTTCTGTTGTCCAATTTCGCTGTTGTAAACTCGATACCACCAATTCTTGGTGTTGCTGTACCGATTTTACCAATCGTTTTTGTTTTTGAATTGTTTGAACTGGACTAACCTGAACAGCATTTCCTTGTGATATTGGCATCGTTCCTTGCGCGGATACAGGCAAGTATTTTGATGCCATTTGATACGATTTTTCTAACAATGCCAACTGACGTTCTTCTTGACTGACACCACTTTCTTTAGCTTCTAGTTGCGTTTTAAGTTCTTCGATTTCTTCCTGCAACGCTTCATTTTCAGAATTATCATCGGTGTAAAAATTACCCAAGGTTTGGTTGATGCTTCGATATGCCGAAACTGATGCCCCTATGGGATTTTCCTCTGTAGTATTTTGGTAGGGTTGCGATGCGTTCATTGGCATTGAATCTTTTTGAAATAACACTGATAGATTTGCCATCGCTTGCCGTTTACGTTCTTGTACTTCGGCTAATTGTTGTTGCTCATACGCTGATTGCTTGTCATCTAACAAACTAATATTTGTTGCTTGCGGAATGGAAACATTCATTCCTTGACTACCTTCTGCTAACTTTGTCGAATCCGTACTGGGTGCAAATAGCAAGTACATAACACCCACAAACAATAATCCTAAAGCAGAAAACACTAATATTTTTTTATGCTTTTCTTCAAGTTGTATCGGACGTTTTTCGTTGTTGTTTTGAATATCTTTCATATCTTTTATTTTAATTGAGTTTATACTTTACTATGAGGTAACAAATACCTCTACAACTACCCACAACGTGAGTAGTGTATAACTTACCAACAGCACCCACAACAACACTCTTTGTTGCTTAGGTGTGAGTGCTTCGCACTGCGTTTTTAACCATTGCGATATTTTTTGTTGTCGTTTCATCGCTTAATGGTTTGCAAGTCTTTGTTGGCAAGCACCTTGAAATTTTCAATCGTAAAACCTTGTGGATTGTTATCGGAACGCACAGAATTGACCAACTGACACGAAGTGATTAAACTCCGTTCGGTTTTGTTACTCGCTCTGATAATCCACTGTGTGCCGTACAAGGTCATTTCATACGGATAGGAATTGAAATTTGTCTGAATACTATCTACCACCACTCGCTGATGGATATTTCCTGAAATTATTCGATTGTAATACCCTTTCTCTGATAAGTCTTTGTAGTAATCAAAAGCACTTTTATCAGCCATAAACAAGGCTCTTTTGATGTTTGCTTCGATGGCTTTATTATCGGGTGCAAGGGTAAAAAACAGTTCGTGAAACCTGCGGATATGCTCTCTAGCTTCCACAGGTCGGTTTAACGAAGCGTCTTGAGATAAGGCTAACATCAACGATTTTCCTTTGTCTAACACATAGATTTTTTGGCGTTGTGCTTCGGCAAATTGGTACGAACTAAATACCGAATACCCTACAATTCCTGTACATAATACGATAAACAAAATGCTGAATAAACGTATTTGTTTAAAGCTACTTTCAACCGTAGTGAGTGTTTTAAAATTTATCTTGTTTTTCATCTTATTTATTATTTTTTCCCTACTAATCTTCCTTTAATATTCCCTGCTAAAGCTCCCGTTACTGCCGCTGCTGTATTTCCTGCCTTTTTGGAAGATTGATTGATATTTCTATTATAATTGCCCATGCCTCCTGACTGAATAACCCAATTGGATACCGTTGGAATAGTGAAATAGCCAATAATTCCGATAAGCATAAACACAGAATACACCGTGTTTGAACCATCAGGAATATAGTTGGGGTCGGATAAAGCTTCAATGTCTTTGGTGAGCATTAATACTTGAATTTTTGCTAATAAGACTCCGAATAAATTAGAAATTGGCAACCAAAAATAAACGCTGATATAGCGATTGAACCATTGCATAAGTGTATTATGAAATCCGTCCCAAATAGAAATTGCAAAAGCTATCGGTCCTAAAATGGACAAGACCACTAAAAAGAACGTCCGAATGGTATCAATGATTAAAGAAGCGGCTTGAAAAAGAAGTTCTAATAACGAACGAAACGCATTTCGCATACTTTGATTCAACTCATACATTCCTTGTTCTATGTACATTCCTGTTCTTGCTGCTAAATCGGTAGCCGACCACCCTAATCCATCTAACTTTTTATCAAATTCTTCATTACTTACTAAATAGGCGGTTTCAGGGTTTCGTAGCATTGCCTCGTATTCTAACCTATCTTTTTGCTCTTGATACGCTTGCATATCAAAAGTTTGTGTTTCTAACATACTTGCTGTACCACTAACCACAGGACTTAACACTCCGTTAATCGTTCCTAAAACCATAGAAGGAAAAAACAGGATACACAAACCAATCGCAAACGGACGTAGCATTGGGTACACATCAATAGGTTCGGCACGAGCCAAGGATTGCCAAACCCGAGACGACACGTAAAATAATGCCCCAAGCCCTGCAATACCTTTGGCAATGCCTATCATATTACTGCATAAAGGCATCATTTCAGTATATAAACTGCGTAATACCTGATGTAAATTGTCAAATTCAGAAACTAAAAACATCGCTTTATTATTACCAGTTACGTTCGTTTGCTGTTCCGTATAAGGCTAATACACGTTGTGTATTTCCTTTCTTTTTTGCTCGTAAATAGCTTACACCTATGTTCTTTTGGGTGTAGTAATTCACTAAATTTCGGTAGCCTTTTACTTCTTTATAGACTTCGTTTATCACGTCCATACGCTCTTTATCATTCATAGATAATGTAGAGGGATTGACAATTTTTTTGAGGTCTTTTACTAAATCGCCACTTTCTTCTAACAGTTTGGAATACCCGAAAGCAATGGCTGTTAATTCCTGTGGAGTGTAATTTTCATCTTGTAACATTTTCTGAAAATTATTGACATAGATGTCTGAAATTTCACCAACCATTAAGACTGTTTGCTGTACTTTTCGTGCGTCTTTTACCAAGTTTTTGACACTCTTTAGTTGGTCATAATACTTTTTACCTTGCTTATAGATTTTTACAGTTTCTTTGAAATTGTTAATCATATTTGTTGCTGTTGAAGAGGTTTGTACAATCTCTTGTGCAGTATTAACAATGCCTTGTGCTAAATTCGTTGGGTCAGTCACTACCCATTGTGCTTGCGTGCTATGATGAAATCCTATCATCAATAGCATTATTACGATAATTCGTTTCATACTATTTGTTTTTAAAATTTTATGATTTATTTCTACGTTCTTCTGCCAAATGTTTAATGGCATACTCTATATTTCCACCTTGCGCTTCGGCAAGTTGTAGTACCTTCATTTTCTCGGTTTCTTCGGTGGTATAGGTCAAGTATTCTTCGGCACTTACTTCGGTAGCATAGACTGCGGATTGTGTACCTCCTAAACCTATCCAAACTTCTTTATACAAGCGACTTGGATGATTATTAAGATTAATCGACAAAATCTGTGCTTTTTCCTTTTCAGTTAATCCGAGCATTTCCTGAATACCATCGAATTTGTTCATATACTTTCGTTGGTCGAGCAGTATCTTACAATCCGAATTATTGATAATCGACTCCTTTACAATCGGTGATTGAATGATATCGTCCACTTCCTGTGTCACCACAATGGCTTCTCCAAAAAACTTCCGAACGGTTTTGAATAAGTATTTGATGTACTCTGCCATTCCTTCTTTGGCAATGGCTTTCCACGCTTCTTCAATTAAAATCAGTTTACGGATACCTGTCAATCTTCTCATCTTGTTGATGAAGACTTCCATAATGATAATAGTCACAATTGGAAATAGAATTTTGTGGTCTTTAATTGCATCAATTTCAAACACAATAAATCGCTTATTCAACAAGTCTAATTCTTTGGTTGAATTGAGCAGATAATCATATTCACCACCTTTGTAATACGGCTCTAACACGTTTAAGAAATTAGCTAAATCGAAGTCTTTTTCGCGTACCTTTTTTTCTTCTAAAATAGCTTTGTAATCGGTTTGCGTGAACTCGTAAAAACCATTGAAAGACACATCGGTAACTGTTCCTTTCTGAATACTTTTAATGAACAAATTCACGGCATTAGAAAGTGCCACTTCTTCTGAACGTGAAGCTGGTTCATCATCCCGTTTCCACAAGGTCATAATCAGTGTTTTGATACTTTCTCGTTTTTCAATATCAAACACACCATCGTCTGTGTAAAACGGATTGAACGCTATCGGATTTTCTTCAGTATAGGTAAAATAGACCCCGTCATTACCATTCGTTTTTTGACGAACTAACTCACATAACCCCTGATAACTATTACCTGTATCCACCAACAATACGTGTGTCCCCTGTTCGTAATATTGTCGGATAAGATGATTGGTGAAAAAAGATTTTCCGCTTCCCGAAGGACCAAGTATAAACTTGTTTCGGTTGGTAATAATTCCTTTTTTCATTGGTAAATCGGAAATATCTAAATGAATGGGCTTCCCCGTTAGCCTGTCCACCATTTTTATTCCGAAAGGTGAAAGTGAGTTGTGGTAATTGGTTTCTTGAGTAAAGAAACACAGCGCAGGGTCTATAAATGTGTAAAAGCTTTCTTCCGCTGGAAAATCACCAGCATTACCCGCCATTCCTGCCCAATATAATGTTGCTGTATCAACTGTATTGTGATGCGGACGACACTCCATTAATGCTAATTGACTACCAACATCATTTTTGATTTTTCGTAATTCGTTTCGGTCATCACTCCAAGCCAAAACATTACAATGACATCGAACCGAAGTTAATCCATTCGAGTGGGCTTCGTTCAAATAATTCTCAATCCACTCTTTATTGATTTGATTGCTACGACTGTACTTACCTAACGAGTGCATATTTCGAGCTGATTTCTCAAACTTTCGTAAATTTTCTTCGCTATTATCTATAAAGATATACTGGTTGTAAATGTGATTACAACTTAATAGCAATCCTACAGGTGATGCAAAGGATAATTGACAGTCACTTCGGTCAGTAGATAAACGTTCAAATCGTGTATCAGTACTAACTTCATTGGGTAAATCTTCAGTATCCGACAAGGTATGTAGGCACACTATTTTGTCGCCTACTTTTACCTCATTTGCCCCTAAATGGATGTCTTGTAAAGTGAAATTATCATTTCCTGATAAGGATAAATATTCTTCTAACAAGCCTTTTTTAGTGTCTGAACCGATAATGTCTGAATCAGTTAAACGTTGCAATCCTACATATCCTGAATCGTTAATGATGCGTTCAAACTGATCAACGGCTTCCATAAATTTGAGCATCGTTTCTTTATCTTGAATTTCTTTTGGAACAAGACGTTTACGTGTAAGCGTTGAAAAACTACTTTGACGACGCATACGCTCTTTGGTTGTTTTAGTAACGTACACATAACAATGGTGCGCCAAAAACGGACGTTGATTAAAGTGTTTTTCAAAACTCCGAGAAAGAAAACTCAAATTATCCTTCTGAATTTGACTTCGTCTTCTTCCTCCTTGCAGTGCAGAGCCAAGCTCGCTTGCCTCTGCTACTGCTTCGTTCGTCAGTTCTGGCTCATAAGTCTCTTTTAGAAACCAATCTTGTTTATGTACAATTGTATAATCAGGCAAAACCTTAATGGCTTTGTGCCAAGCTGAATGGATGGCTTCGTACTCTTTACCAGTTACTGTAAACAGTTCAGGTAGTGTAACTTTAAACGCAATGGTAATGTCTGCATCTTTGCTGATGATGCAATTATGCTCTACCGCCCAAATTGGGAATTTATCGGCTAATGTATTTCGTTTGGCTATAGGTCTCATTTTTCTTGATTTTGAAGATGCATAAGTTTTTGTGCCGAGCGCAGACGGGTTATAAATTGCGGGTGGTTTTTACGAGCTGAAATTTTCATCAGTCCGTGTTCGCCATATTTGTTGTTTAAAGCGAACGTTTTCCAAATGAGGAATCCGCCACTTGCCAATCCCAACGTGAGGCAGATATACTGATTGATACCTATCATATACAGAATGACGACTGCGATAAATACGCCGAGTAATCCGCCTGCAAAGATGAACAGGTATTGTGCTTTTAAGCCTTTAAACTCTACCGTTCTTCCGATGCCTTTATTGATTTGAAAACTTGCCATAATCTTACAGGAAAAATGAGCGTAATATGGTTGCCGAAACAATTAAAAAGATACAAGCTCCAAACCATGATGCGGCCGTTTTGGAAGTATCTGGGTCGCCCGATGAAAATTTATTATATACTTTTACACCACCGATTAATCCTACAACCGCACCAATGGCGTAGATGAGTTTGGTAGCGGGGTCGAAATATGAGGTAACCATTTGTGTCGCTTGATTAATTCCTCCTGCGCCATCTTGTGCATAAGTAGTGGCTACAAATACCAAAAAGCAAAGCATACTAAATGCTGTTTTTTTATAAATTCGAGTGTTCATTTTTTTGATGATTTTATTTACTGAATAGAATGTTTTGTGGTCTAAACCTTTGATTGATGGTTTAGAAAAAATGAGAGTATCAATCTCTTGCTATCCGTACTCGAAATGTTGTTGAATGAATTGTAATTCTTTCATTTTCGTGCATTTTTTAAGCTGTTTTTTTAGCTTGTTTTGCACGAAAGTATTTTGAAGATGAAGCCCTTTTTAGAAATCCATTTTTTTGGCTTTAGTTGGCTTTGAGATGGTAGGGTTTGGAAAGTTTTGGGTATAAAAAAACACCTCAATTTTTGGTGAGGTGTTGTCAAAAATTAGAAGTTGTAACTCACACAAACTCCCCAATATCAAAATCCCTCCAATCTTCGGATATTTTAGGATTGTGATGTGTTTTTAAATACTTATCTAATAAAGAAGTTACTCGTTGTTGTGCTTGTGGTATTTGCTCGTTTAAAAGTTCTAATAATTCAGTATCTGCAATTTTTACAGCTACGGGTAATGTTTCGTTTGTTAGCTCCTTTTGTTTTAATAAAGTGGATATTTTACCCAATTCATCTACTGAAATTCCTGTGCTAAAATCTTGGTCGTGTTCTATAGAAATATTAGATTTTAAATCCTCTTCTTCTTCAATGAACTCCCAATCATCGGCGATGAGGGTTTGTGTATTGGGCCTTCCAAAAACTTCGTCTAATGCTTCCGTAGGAATTACTTTAGAAGTATTCTTTTTAGGTGTGTTTTTTGTCAGAGCCTTCTTTTTAGAAGCTCCTTTTATTGATTTTTCAATAGTTTTAGGTTCGCCCATAATAGAGGAATTCTTTTTACTTTTTTTATTCTTTACTATTGTTTCTTTTGTTATTTTTTTAGGTCGAAAACGGTCTATCAATAAAACAATCAACAAAAGTAAAATCAGTGGTTGTATATAAGTTTCCATAATACTTGATTTTAAAAAATGGACTTATACTTATCTTCAAATTGTTTTGTTATTTCAGCCTGATATTCTTCAAAATGACAACGTAAAATATTATCCAAATAATTGGCAACTGAAATCTCATTATCTGTAATCTCCCTTGTAATTCTAAATAATGTCTTGTGCATCTTTGGTTGAATATAAACCGACTTTCCTTTACGAGCTACTACATCCGATTTTTGCAAAAACAACTCTTGATAAGGCTTGCTATTCGAATTTTTAGAAATCACTTTTGGTTTTTTAGACAGCTCTACCTGTTTTACTTTTTGAGATGGTTGTTCTTTTATCTCTTTCTCTATTTTTTTATGTTTCTGTCTTTCTTTCAAGCAAAAAATTTCTTCTTTAACTTGTTGATACTTTTCTTTTTGTACTTGTTGTCTTTTATAACTAATAAAACGTTCGATTAATAAAATGACTAAAATAATAGTTTGTAAATGCGTTTCCATAATAATTAAATTTTATAAAATAGGTTTATACTTGTTTTTAAATTGTTTTATAATTTCGGCTTCAAATTCAGTAAAATGATATTCTAAAATATTATCTAAATAGTTCGATAGCGATACTTTATTTTCTCCTATAACACGAGATATTCTTAATAATCGTTCGTGGTGTTTAGGCCTAATAGAAACTGTTTTTCCAGTACGAGCTGTAAAGTCATTTTTTTGAAAAAACAGTTCTTGAAACTCATTCTTTTCTTCTTTAGAATTTGTTTTGGGTTTTCGTTTCTGCTTGGCTTTAGGCCTTTTTTCTTCTTCTTTTTGAGTATTGATTTCATCAAGTTCAGGGAACTTTCTATCCTTTGAAAATGGTTGTGCCATTAGCTCCATTAACTTTTCTTCATCAATAGATGTTTCGTCTTTTTTCATAACTATAAATTTAAAAGGTGTAAAAATTCATTCATAAAAGTTTCTAATCGTGAAGTCTGTATCATTCGATGATGAGGCGGAAATAAGGTAGAACGAAATACCAAACCTTTGCTGATTTCTGGAACCTCTTTACGAAAGCGTTTGCTATCTGAAAAATAGTGTTGCATTAGATGAAAATCGAGTTCTTTTAAAACCTTTTCATAGGTTTTATACAAAGGAGATTTCTCTCTGCCATCCACCATATTCCAAAATAAGTGTAACCCATTCTTGTTTGACTTCTGTTTAAAAACCTTTTTTACAATTTGTAAGAATGATAGTGTACTCTCCATAACCACCCTATCAGCTGTAATTGGAGAAAAAATAGCATTCATCCCTAATAATGTTCTGAAGATTCCTGCTGAATTTACCGTTCCTGGTAAATCGAAAAAAGCAAAGTCATAGGTAATGTTACTTTTTTTAAAAAACGCTTCTGCTTCTTCTAAAGCGGTATTTCCATTGCATTTAATAACTGGGTAAGCTTTCTTATTCAACTGCGAAAATTGCGTGTGTGCCATTCGTTTAAAATGGTCGTGTTCCATCACAGCTTTTAACTCTCGCTCTCTTTGCATTGCAATACTTAACTGCGGATAATCGCAATCAAAGACCACTACTTGATAGCCCAATTTATAATGTAACATTCCTGCGGTAAGTACCGTAATAGCACTTTTACCGACACCTCCCTTTTGAGAGGAAAAACTGATTTTTAAAGGTTCTTTTTTCATGAGATTAAAATTTATGAGTTCGTATATTATTTCGTTTGTTCTTTTATCCGTTAGTACCAACAATCTGTCGTTTAAACTTTTCGTTTTACGTGCTTGCTGATGAACGAATGTTAAATTGTTAAAACCTATATTCCAATATCGAATCGTTTAAAAGTTCTTTTGAACAGAGAAGCAACCATTCTTTCAACACTACTAACAAATGTTATGTCTTAATTTCATTTGTTCCTCTAATTGTTCGTTTTTACACTATACTGAATGTTGTAATTCTCATCTACAACAATTGCCGAATGTTATTTTTTTACCATACACTAACGTTGTGTTTTTGGTACGCTCTATCGGATATGTTTACCACAAATAAACAACAGATTTCATCTCATTTTTAAACATCTCAAAAAGTGGCTTTTAATGGCGTTCATTGACGCTTTTTGGCACTATATCTCATAGTGTTACAACCATTTATCTCCTCTTACTTTGTGTTATGATTTTTTGGGAGTCATATTGAAAAAAATTATCTCAAAAACTGTTCAGCGGAACAGAGCAAGTTGTGTAATGAGTGCCTCAAAAATCCTTTTGTGCCTCTCCTTACAAACTTGTCCTGCGGAGCTTAAAATCCCTCCGAAGTCGAGGATTTTGAATAGACGAATTGGAAGTTTCACTTTTAAAAACACTTACAATGAAGAAAAAACAACTTAAAAAAGGACGAAAACCGAAAGAAAACCCTTTGGTGTATCGGTATGTTTTTCGATTAAATGCTGAAGAAAATGCCGAGTTTTTGCTCCAATTTGATATGTCAGGATTAAAAGTCAAAGCCGATTTTATCCGCTCCATTTTGTTTGAAAGAGAAATTAAAGTGGTGAAAGTTGATAAATCTGCTCACGATATTTATGTAAAACTGACAGAACTCTACGCTCAATTTAGAAAAATAGGTGTGAATTATAACCAAGTAGTCAAGTTATTACATAACACTTTCACTACAAAAAAAGCACGGTTTTTACTCTCTAAACTTGAAAAACAAACTATCGCATTGATTGCTATTACTGAAAAGATGACTCGTTTAATACAAAAAATTGAAGAAAAATGGTTGCAAAAATAGGACGAGGAAATCACTTAAAAGGAGCATTAATATACAATTACGACAAGGTAAAAAAGGACGAGGGTACTATTATTCATACGCATAAAATGATATTGCCCATGGAAAGAGATTTCACCATTCCATTATTAGAACGTTCTTTTGAGCCGTATCTGTTAGCAAATAATAAAACTGAAAAGCCTGTACTACATATTTCGTTAAATCCAAGCTCCAATGATGCAGTTTCAAATGAACTTTTTAGCGAGTTAGCAGACAACTATATGCAAGAAATGGGCTACGAAAAACAGCCGTATATCGTATTTAAGCATACCGATACAGATCGGACGCATATACATATTGTTTCGGTTTGTGTGGATGAAAATGGCAAACGAATTTCAGACAGTTTTGAGAAAAGACGTTCGATGAATGCTTGTCGAAAACTCGAAAAACAATTCAAGTTGACCTCTGCACTTGACGTTTCTGAAAAGAAAGATATTCCATTACAAAAAGTGGATGCAACACAGGTAAATGTGAAACAGCAAATTACTTCTGCACTTTGGTTTGTTAATGATAATTATCACTTTCAAACATTGGGTGAATACAAAGCCTTATTGTCATTTTTCAATATTACTGCTGAAGAGGTAAAAGGTGTCATTCATGGGAAAGAAAAACGAGGATTGGTTTATTTCGCAACTGATAGTACAGGTAAAAAAGTAAGCAACCCGTTTAAGTCGTCTCGATTTTCTGGTGCTTTTGGATTGAATGATTTGGATAAAAAATTCAAGAAATCTAAACTTTTTATACAACAGCAAAAACCTCAAAAACGTGTTCGTATGTTGGTACGTGAGGCAATGCAACAATATCAAACCCAAGAGGACTTTAGAAAACACTTACAAGATAACAAGATATCGCTATTTATTCGTGAAAATTCGCAAGGTAGAATTTATGGTGTGAGTTTTATAGACCATCAATCTAAAATAGTATTGAATGGTTCTCGATTAGGGAAAGATTTGTCTGCTAACACATTCCATCAATGGTGGAAAGGAAGCAAAGCTTCACCAAGTATTTTTTCTACAAAAGATTTACCAACTCCAACGACAGAAATAGCTACAACAGACACTTTTATAGAAGAAGCAGAAAACTTCTCTAATGCGAATACTTTGGGAGTATTGGGTGGATTATTACCAATGGATGTTCCTGAAGATAATAACAATCAGATACTAAAGAAAAAACGAAAAAAGAAACGCTATGCAAAACGAAGATGATATTAGAGGATTAGCCAAAACAATGGAATTTATGCGAGCTATTAGCATATTATTCGTCATTTTACATTGTTATTGGTTTTGCTACGAAGCATTTACAAATTGGAAATTTACCATTGCTATCGTAGATAAAATTTTATGGAACTTTCAACGGAACACAGGCTTGTTTTCATCACTATTGTGGACGAAATTCTTTGCAATAGTTTTTCTAGCACTCTCTTGTTTAGGTACAAAAGGCATTAAAAATGAAAAAATTACGTGGACTAAAATCAGTATTGCACTAATCATTGGTGTTATCTTTTTCTTCTTTAATTTTTGGATACTGTCTATTCAGCTACCTAAAATTCAAGTAGCGTCTTTATACATTTCGAGTGTATCAGTAGGGTATATTGGACTGTTAATGGGCGGTGTGTGGATGAGTCGATTGCTTAAAAACAACTTAATGGACGATGTGTTTAATATCGAAAATGAAAGTTTTATGCAAGAAACGCGTCTGTTAGAGAATGAATATTCGGTAAATCTACCTACACGTTTTTATTATCAAAAAAAATGGAATGAAGGTTGGATTAATATTGTCAATCCTTTTCGAGCAACCATTGTTTTAGGAACTCCAGGTTCGGGTAAATCATTTGCAGTCATCAACAATTACATCAAACAGCAAATCGAAAAAGGATTCTCTATGTATATCTACGATTTTAAGTTTGATGACCTTTCTACCATTGCCTACAATCATCTATTGAAACATACGGATAAGTACAAAATCCCGCCAAAATTTTATGTGATTAATTTTGATGATCCTCGTAAAAGTCATCGTTGTAATCCGATTCATCCAGCGTTTATGACTGACATTTCAGATGCCTATGAAAGTGCATATACCATAATGCTTAATTTAAACAAAACATGGATTCAGAAGCAAGGCGACTTCTTTGTTGAAAGTCCGATTATTTTGTTGGCATCCATTATTTGGTATCTAAAAATTTATGAAAACGGAAAGTACTGTACATTTCCACACGCCATTGAATTATTGAATAAAAAGTATGCAGATGTTTTTACTATTTTACGTAGTTATCCTGAACTTGAGAATTATTTATCACCTTTTATAGATGCGTGGGAAGGTGGCGCACAAGACCAATTACAAGGACAAATAGCAAGCGCTAAAATTCCGTTATCACGAATGATTTCACCAGCCTTGTATTGGGTAATGACTGGGGACGATTTTTCGTTGGATATTAATAATCCTGATGAGCCTAAAATTTTATGTGTAGGAAATAATCCCGATAGGCAAAATATTTATTCAGCAGCTTTAGGCTTGTACAATAGTCGAATTGTAAAGCTGATTAATAAAAAGGATCAGTTAAAATCCTCTGTAATTATTGATGAGTTACCGACTATTTATTTTCGTGGACTGGATAATTTAATTGCCACAGCTCGTAGTAATAAAGTGGCAGTATGTTTAGGTTTTCAAGATTTTTCTCAACTCACACGTGATTATGGCGATAAAGAAAGTAAAGTAATTCAAAATACCGTTGGTAATATATTTAGTGGACAAGTAGTTGGAGAAACGGCTAAAACCTTGTCAGAACGTTTTGGAAAAGTATTACAAAAACGGCAATCGATGACGATTAACAGACAAGATAAATCTACTTCAATTTCTACGCAAATGGATAGCTTAATTCCGCCCAGTAAAATTTCCAATCTAACTCAAGGGATGTTTGTAGGTTCGGTCTCTGACAATTTCGACCAACGTATTGAACAAAAGATTTTTCATTCTGAAATTATCGTGGATGTGGAAAAAGTACTCTCTGAAGAAAAAAAATACAAACCTATTCCCGAAATTATGTCTTTTTTGGATGGAAATGGTTTGGATAGTATGGAGACTCAAATAAACAGTAATTATAGACAGATTAAAGAGGATGTGGAGAATATTGTTTTGCGGGAGTTGGATCGGATTGAAAATGATCCGAGTTTGGAACATTTGGTGAAAAATGACAAGAAGTAAATAAAAATGAATTTCATTCTACCAAAGATGTAACCTTACCAGAAAACATTATTTTAGTCCCGCTTCCTACTTATTCTCCTGAACTGAATCCTGCTGAAAAAATGTGGCAATGGTTTAAAGATAAAATAGCAATGAAAATGTTTAAATCAATTGACAATTAAAAGTTAGTAATTTACTACTAAATATTCTACTTTTTTCACTACAAAAAGTTAGTTTTTTTTTATGAAGTGATTTAAACTTTTTTAGTTTTCCTTTTTTTGATTTTTTTCAGCGCTATAACAAAGAAAGCTAGGTAGTTAAAACCTTTCCAGCTTTCTGTTGTGGTATCAAATCGATTTAATAGTGATCTGAAGCTATCCATCCAAGCATTGGTGCGTTCTACGGCATAACGTTGGTCATATAAATCTTGGTCAAAGTACTCTTCTCTATCTTGAGTATTTCCGTTTCGCTTGTTAAAACATACATTGGCATTAATCTCTTTTTTATCACAAGCTTGTCTAAAATTTTTTGAATCAAATCCAGCATCAGCGTTTAAAAACATCCCCTGAACTGAGATATCTGCTTGTTCGAGTGTGGCTGTAACCACTTCAAACTGTACTTCAATATCATGAAGGTCATTATGATTACCAGATACGGGTTCGCTCATGGCAAGGGGCAAACCCTGTCTATCAGTCAGATAGAGAGCATTGGTAGTCTTCCGTTTCTTTCTAGCTTGATATTCTACCTGATCACCACCTCTTAAAGCTGGCGTATGACTCCCGTCTAAATCAACACTAGAAAGGTCTAACTCTTTTTTATGAGCCTTAAGGAATGTAATCCAGCTATGCTTTAATATATCTGATAAACACCACTTTCTATAATGGTAGTAGACCGCATTCCAAGTAATGGCTTGATGTTCAAATAATGCTTTGACCGGAAGTTGATACCATTGAACCCCAGTCTTGAGCTTATAAAGTATCGCATTAATGATTTCAACAAGCGGAACCGTCGGTGGAAAACCTCGTTGTGTTTTTGGTAAAAGTGGAACTATTTCCATTTCTATTGTATCTTTGTCTAGTACAGTGTACATAATGGGTTGTTTTCAAATATTTTACGTGTAGTAACGCAAATATCGACAACCCTTTTTTATTTCTTATAAAAAGTTTAAATCACTTCTATGTCAAACTCACATTCATGTACTATCTTTGATTTTTAAATTAAGTCAAAGATAGTACATGAAAACATTAAAAGACGCAACAAAAGAGAATCATGAAAAAGCAGAAAAAATGCCTTTTAATATGAGAATGTTTAGCGGACAATTAACCGAAGACCAATATCTTCTACACTTAGTACAACAACTAGAGATTTTTAAAGCTATAGAAACTAAAGGACTTCCTTCAAATGCTTTATCAAGAATTGAGGCTACACAAAAAGACATAGACGAACTTCTAGCAAAAGGCAATGCTTCAAAAACTATTTTAATAAGCACTCAAAACTATGTCGATTACATTAATACACTAACAGAAAATGATGTATTACCTCACGTGTATTTGAATTATTTAGCATTAATGTTTGGTGGCAAAATAATGAAAACTAAGGTTCCATCTACTGGTAAAATGTACGATTTTAAACATCGAAAAGAAGCTATGTTATCGGTAAGAACTGTGCAAAAAGATGAATGGGCAGACGAAGTTAACAGAGCATACGGTTATATAATTGCTATTTTAGACGAACTACATAAGGAAACATCATAAATAAAAATGCTATGCAAGAGTTTTTAAAAGATATAGGAATTGCGGGTTTTTTATTTTTTCTAATAAAAGGCATTTTATGGCTTGTTTTATTTGCTTTAGTATATTTCGGACTAGTAGATAAAAAAAAGATAATAGCTTTTAAAGAAAAAATCTCTTTTTGGAAAAAGAAAAAAAAACTTTAAAACTCTTTTTATGTTTACACTAAAATAAATATAGGATGAGTTTATAAATTCATCCTATATTATTTACATTTTTTTTTCAACTATTTCCTTGTTCTTTTTTAGACCTAATTTTGAGGTAACTTATACTAATTATTGATATTTTATTCTTCTATACTATACCTAAATGTATAATAACTATAATTTTCGTCTCCTGGTTCGGGATCAAGAGCATTTTTATAGAAGCTTAAGACCTCCATTTTTACGTTTTTCTTATTACCATTTTGAAAAACTAAAATCCGTCCTGGAATTGGTAAAACATAGTGCTTTTCCCTGTTATAACTCCATATACCGTTTTTGCTTAAAACATCATCATCAATAGCTAATGTGCCTGCTTTATCTTGTTTAAACCTGTTCTCGTCTACTGATTTTAAATCTTCAAAAGTGTTTTTAGCAACATATACACCAACACTCCCTATTCGTTCTGGCTCAGAATCATACCCAACTTTAGTTCCTCCATTAACTAAAATAGTAGCGTATCGAAAAGCAATATCCCAATCGGTTTTGCTATTTGTTACTGCACCTGTTTTAAAACTAAATTTTACAAAATCTCCTTTTTTATCAGCAGGGTTATATCCTTTTCCTGTTGAAGGAGCATATAAATTTGTTACTTTCTTTTCTTTACCAAACGATACTGTATTTCCTGTTACAGGATTGTTATCATTATCACCTCCACCACATGAAATTAATGAAAATGTAAAGAACCACCGTTAAAAACGGTGGCTTTGGTTTTCAGATTAGACCCAAAGGGTCATAACAATCATTTCGAATCATTATGCTCTTGATATTTCACATATCGCCTTATCATAGCTTCATCTAATCCTACTGTACTCACAAAATAGCCTCTTGACCAAAAATGATTGCCCCAATAAGGTTTCTGCTTTAAATTCGGATAAGTTTTGAAAAGTTTGATTGCCATTTTTCCTTTCAATATTCCCATATATTCTGAAATTGAAACTTTGGGAGGTATTGAACAAACCAAATGAATATGGTCTTTTTGAACATTCAATTCAATAACATGAACATCTTTCCATAAGCTGATTAGTTGTAAATCATGCTCAACCAGTTATTTTACCGTACCTTCAAGTATCTGAAATCGATACTTTGGTGTGAAAACAATGTGATAGTCACATTTGTAATACACATGTGTTAATTTTCTATATTTACTCATCTTAAAAAGTTGTAGATGGCAAAACTAAAAAATGGCAGAGCCTTTAATACATGACCACCGTCAAAGACGGTGGTTTTTCAATATGAAATAAATTATTAGGGTCGTCTTTTGTAACAGTAAAGCTTTTTGTACCTCCTTTTATTATAAACTTTCCTAATTGTTGATTAACAGTATCATCTAATTCATTGGTTTCTACAACTTGAGAGTCGTTTATTTTATGTAAAGTCATTGTATCAGGGGCTACTACTGTTACATTAATAGAAGCTTCTGCTACTTTGTCTGTAACTGTTACTGTTGTGGTTCCAACTGCAAGCCCTTTTAATATTAAAGCTCTTTCAGAGGTGTTAGAACTATCTTCAATATTTTGTATTATAAACGTTTGGAAACATACATATAGAAGTTTTGTAATACAGAGACGCTTTATGTTTTCACAAGCAGAAATTAATCTGATAATTTCGTTTCTTGTTAAGTATTTAGGCAATGAACTTTATCCTTCCGTAGCCCTGCTATGAAACTCAAAAAAGCCTTCAACACAACCAAAAACATCTAATTTTCGCTTAAACCCAAAAAGTTTAAACGAGTTCAATGTCTTTTGCTTACGCTTAAGATATAAATATTTGAAATCTAATTTTCTTGAATAAAACAACTCATAGTATTTACCAATAGCATTTAGGAATTGTTTTTGATATGCACTACTGATATTTTCTGTCTTTTGTAAATGGAATAGAAAATTCTCAATATTTTGTTCTTTAACTTTCTCTAATAGAGACCCTACAAAGGCAGTCAAAAATTTGGTTAAGGCATTTGTATATGACTTTGTAGATGATATTGCAATGTGAGCTTCTTTTTAAATTCAAGTAATATTTGTTTGGTTGACAGCATAACATTCGTTTTACAAAAATAATTATCACTCTTAATACAAATAAACTAACTGAATTACAATTATTTATATATTTACACTATATTTGAATAACCGCCATAATTAAAAAAATAACCGCAATGCCCATATTTAGGTGTTAGAGCCAATAAAAGAAACATTACCTTTATAAAACCTAACTTTTCGATACAAAAAGATGACAAAAAGTATACAACTAGGAAATATTACAATAGAATACTTTTTAAACGGAGAAAATAATTCAGAAACAATATTATTTGTTCACGGATTGGGAGCTAATCTTTCTCAGTTTAAACATCAGCAAAACTATTTTAGTAAAAATTTCAAGGTGTTGTCAGTTAATCTCCGTGGTCATGGTAACACTACATTAACTCACGCATTAACGAGTAACGATGTTGAATTGTACAAAATAGCAGATGATATTACTACTTTATTAGATCGCTTAGGCATATCAAAAGTTCATTATGTTGGAAATTCAATGGGAGGAAATGTTGGATTTGAAATTATGAAAACCAACCCCAATATTTTAAAGACAATAACAACCTATGGAACAACGGGGCAATTAAATACATCTAGTATCGCTTTAAAAATTATGAAATTTTTACATAAAATAATAACTCCTACTATGCGAGGTAATTTATCAAAAATTGCAGGACAAACAAATGAATCGAAGGCAAAGATAAAAGAGATGATGCTTAAATCTGAAAAGGCAACTATACTTAGCTTCATTCCAATTCTAGCAAATTTCGATTACTTAGAAGTCATTAAAAAATCTAAAATTCCTTGTATGATAATAAAAGGCGAAAAAGATAAAGAAATTAATAATGTGATATATACTACAATTAGAGAATTTAAAAATCGTGGAAATTTTGAACTACAAGAAATAAATGGAGCAGGACATTTTGCCAATCTTGACAACCCCTATTATTTTAACAAAATAATTGAGGAATATATATTACACAATTAAGACTCATAAATGGCTCATACACTTGAGCCGTTAGCAGTAATAAAAGAACGAAATCGATTAATCAATAATTTAAAAGATTGCCTATACCCTCATGACTTGTAACAATCAACACTCTAGCGAAATGGAATTTAACAAAATGCTTGAAACTGTTAACAACTTTACTCTTGAGGGCAGCCAACTAATGCTTAAGAACGGTAAAAGAGCACCTTTGGCAAGAATTTGAAGCTATATACTTTTAATAAAATAGAAAATAAACCAATCCCCTTGACTGTTAGCAGTAGTTAAAATCTCAAAGCAATTAATAATATTAAAGCAAAATTTCCTTTTTCGTGATTACATATCGAAAGAAAAATAAGGAGAAAATAATTTACAAATTATGAAAAATAATAAACATAAATTAGAACAGTTTGAACAGTTACTTGAACATTGTCAAGTCGATGCTAAATATTTAGAATCAATCAATAAAAAATTACCAGATGTAATCAATCGTTTAAAAGAACTAGAATTATATTACAAAAACGATTATATGGACGATTTAGACAACGAATCTGAACATGATAGAACGTATGGAATTTTAGACCAAGATAGTATTTGGAATTTGTTAGTGTCACAGCAATCAGAAAAAATTAAAATAATAAAATCATTGATTAATTCTATTGAAAATTAGTTTTTTGAACTTACTTATGGAAGAGTTTGATTATAAATTAGTATTAAGTAGAACTTACGTTAACTTAAAAAAAACATTAATGCACAATATTAACTTTGATAGATTAAAAATCAATTTTTTTAACATCTTTAAAACAACCTCCCCAAAAACCTAATCCGCCATTAATATTACTTTGTAGTTGAGGTAAATTCGTAAAGTCTAATGTATTTTTTTGAACTTCGTAATCATACAGATATTTATAATACTGTTTTTTAGTAGACTTTGTCCATATAAAGTAATTATAGTTTTCTATATCCATATCTTCTTTTTTAACAGAAAAACGGAGCCTCTTTTTTTTGTCTCCTTTTACGGATAAAAACAGTTTACTAAAAGGAGTTCTAAGCTCGTTAAATTTAATATTATCTGTTTCTTCATCATTGGTAGAGATAGCTACTCTAAAGTATTCATTAGTTAAATTAACAAAGCTGTTTTTTTGTTTTGATAGTAATGAAATTGTGGAAAATGCTGAAGATTGATTAGGATTTTCAATGTCTATATCTATTAAAATTTCTGTTTCCTTTTCGGTTATTTCTACGATAGTAACATCAATAGGGTTTGGTATTACTGTGGTAGACATTAATTTTTTTGCACCTAATTGAACGTCTATTTTATAAGTTGAGTCTACTTTTATTTGATTTAACTTATTTGATTTCCATTTTTTTTTATTATTGTTATAAAATAACTGATCTATTATTTCGTCTTTATCGTTTAATATTAAAACTTCACCTTGTTTTATTTCTTCTATTTGAGATCCTATAGTTAAATTACCTGCCTTAGCCAAAATAACTTGAATAGTATCTACTTGGTTAAGTTCTCCTGTTAAAGCTAATTCTTGTTGACTCCCCATTAATGGAACTTCTATTTTTTTATCTTCACAGGAATTGAAAACAATAAAAAATAGAGGTGTTAATACTAAAAGATATTTTCTAATTATTTTAAAATTCATAAGAAATATTTAAATAAGGTATGTTTCTTTTCAACTTTATTTCGTCTAATCTAATTTTGTTGCTGTTGTCATTTAGTGTTGCATCTAAAAAAACAGGTGGTGCATTACCCAAAAGGTTATAAACTCCAGTATTTATTTGTAAAGAAGTATTATTTTTAAATTTCTTTTTATAGGTTCCTCCTAAACTAAAATTGTAATTATTAGGAAGCCTATGTGTATTTAGAGAAGAAACTTGTAATGTAGCAGGTAGCGATATTAAAACTCCACTGTCTTCGACATCTATTGCATCATCAAAGTTAGTGTAATTATATGTAGGAATATTTATTCTTTTCCCTGTACTATAGCTAAATGTAGAATTAAGAGATATGCTGTTATTAACATAAAAATTGGTAGAAGCATTAATTATATGTCTAAAATCTAATGCTGAGGGAAAATATTTTCCTTCATTTATTTCATCAAATGAATTATCAGAATTAGAAAGTGTATAGTTTAAAGTCATTTTTAGTTTTTTTCCTAAATGTTTTCTTGTCTCAAATTCTATTCCTTTTCTTATTCCTTTTCCGTATAAAAACCTATCTTCCCAATTCATAGCTACATTATTTGTAATTGCATCTTGTCCTGGACGATAAATTATTATGCCTTTCACTTTTTTATAATAACTTTTAATACTAAAATAATCTTTTTTGTTAAGATTGTAAATATATCCTATTTCAAATAACGTGGCTCTTTTTGGAGGTGTTTTTTTTGTACTTGGTGCACGTAATTCGTTGGGTAAAGAAAAAGTAGCAGAAGTAATTTCATGATTAAATTGTGAAATAGAATTAAAAGCTCCAAAAAAAGTATGCTTGTTATTCGGTGTATAAAAAAATGACAACCTAGGTAAAAAGTAATTATATGTTTTTGAAGGTAAAAAATAGTTAGTAATATTAACCCCTGCTTTTAGTAAGAATTTATTATTGAACTTTATTTTGTTTTCTGCATAAGCATTTAAGTGAAATGATTGATTTTTGTATAAACTTGATTCCAAAATTTCATTAGCATTAAATTTTGATAGGTTTTGTGTAAATTCAATAAACTTAAGACTAACTCCGAAATTAGTTTTTAGTTTTTCAGATGCAAAATATTCAATATCGTTTGTTAAACTAATATCTTTAATTTTATTTGTCATTTTAGAGTTTATATTTGAGTATTCAAAAAATCTATCAAAAAAATCTCCTAAAAAACTACTTTTAAAATTGCTATAAGTAACACTTAAATGTTGAAATGTTTTAGGGTTATATATATGGTTCCACTTAAATGAAACAAGTTGATTTTCCAAATTTAATTTAAGGTTATTAAGTCTAAAAAAATCAAAATTCTTTATCTCTAAATCGTCTTTGCCTATGTAAGCACTTAAAAAAAATCTATCCGAATTATTTGGGAAATAATTAGTTTTAAAATTATAATCATAAAAACCATAATCAAATCCTGAATCACTAGATAATATCTTGTTAATTAAATCTAACGAACTTCTTCTAAAACTTGAAATAAATGAGGCTTTATTTTTTTTTATTGGACCTTCTGCTGTTAAAGAAAAACTTATTGGGTTTAAATTCATGCGACCATGGTATTCTGTCATATGCCCATCTTTTGTTCTAATATCAATTACGGAAGATAATCGACCATTATATTTAGAAGGGAATCGCCCTCTATGAACATCTATATGCTTTATTACGTTGGTATTAAATATTGAAGCTATACCCCCTAAATGGTTATGGTTGTAAACTGGTGTCCCGTCAATTAAAATTAAATTTTCATCAGAACCACCACTTCTAACATTAAGTGTTGTGGTATTATCCATACTACCCGACACACCTGCGGATAATTTTAAATATTTTAATGGATCATTTTCACCTAGTAACATAGGTGCTTTGTTCATATCCTTTTTAGTAATACGTTTATCACTTCTATTATAAATTTTTCGTTTATTTGGGTTAGCCTTAATAATTACAGGGTCTAGCTTATTTTCTTCAATTAAATAAAAATTTTGAGTTAAATTAGTTTTTGTTAAATCAATTTCTATTTTTTGTTTTTCAAAACCTACATAACTAATTTCTAAAATATATTTATTACGAGGTAGGCTTAAACTGTAAAAACCATAAGAGTTTGCAACTGTTCCTTTATTTGTTCCTTTTACATATACAGTAGCTCCTATGAGTACTTCTTTAGTTGAGTTCTCTTTTATAAAGCCACTAATAGTAATTTTATCAGAACTATTAATAGGTTGAGATGTTAAAACAATTTTTCCTTTTAGTTCAATAATTCTAATATCTCTATTAGCTATAACGACTTCTAGAAGTTCTTTTAGATTGTAATTGTTCTTGCTTAGTATTATTTTACGATTAAAATCGAAATCATTAGAGCTGTATGTTAATTTAACTCCTTTTTTCTTTATCAGCTTAAAAATTTCTAAACAATTTGTTTGAAGATTTTTTGTGTAAATTTCTTTTGAAAAAACATCTGTTTTATTTTGAGCAGTTAAGTTTAAAGAAAAAAATAACGCGATGAAAACAAATATTAGTTTTTTCTTTTTTATCATTTACAATTTATATTACTCAACTTAATGGTATGGTTATCCTTTTTTATATCAAAACCAAAAAGCAGCTGTAATTCGTTAAGAGCTTGATCTAATGTTTGGTTTTCTAAAATAATAGACGCAAAACAATTAGATTTCTTACTGTCAATTAATATAGTAGTTTTATAGTAGTTTTCTAGTTGAGAAATTATACTGGTAAGTGGTTCGTTTTCAAAGATGAAAACCCCTGTTTTCCATGAATTGAAATTTTTATCTGTGTTAATTTCTTTATTTAATAACGCACTTTTGTAAATACCTTTTTCTCCTTTTTCAAGTATTATTTTTTGGTCTTTTTTCTCCTTTAATTCTACAGATACCTTTCCTGTTTTTACAACTACTTCGGCATAACCATTTACTTCAGACTTTATATTAAATGATGTTCCTAAAACAGTTACCAATACATCATTTACATAAACTTCAAAAGGTTTGTTTGGGTTTGGTTTTACCTCAAAAAAGGCTTCACCTTTAAGCGAAAGTGTTCTTTTATCATTGTCAAATTTTCTAGGGTAGGTTAATGTTGTGTTTTTGTTTAACGTAACAATTGAACCATCTGTTAAATGTACAGTTTTTGCGTATTGAGTAGTTTGAACAGTAATAGGATTGTTAAAATACCAAATTAAGCTATAACCTAGAGTTACTAAAATTAAAAATGAGGCGGCAATTTGCCATTTTCGTATCTTAATTAGATTTAGTTTTTTTACTTTAGGCTTTTTAGTATTCGTTAATTTAGCATCAATTTCTTTCCATCCGTTATCGACATCGAATAAATCTTTATAATTATTTAATTTAGCACCGTCATAAATAGTTTTTAGAGAATTAAATTCATCTAAATTATCTCTCTTCCATACGGAGAATTGCAACTCCTCATCTGGTGTAGCTTGATTTGAAAAATGTTTTGCTAGTATTTTGTCTATATCTGTTGCCATTTCTATTAAAACGTATTTTTTTTGCTAACCCCTATTTATTTTCTAAAAAAGCAACAATAATTAAAAATAGTGCTTTGGGTAATTTATGTTTTTTTAGATATTCCCTCATGATTCGAATTGCTTTTCCCATTTGATTTTCAACTGTTTTTACAGATAAGTTTAATTTCTCTGCTATTTCTTTATAAGTCATATTATCAAATCTACTCATCATAAATATGAGTTTACATTTAGGAGGTAATTCTTCTAATGCTTTTTTTATAAATTCTTGTACTGTTATATTTTCATCTTCATCATCATTATCATAAGTTTCATCATCTGCTAATGTATTAGCAACAGTTTCATCACTTAAAGAAAGTGTGTATTTGTGTTTTCTAAGTATATCAATACAACTGTTTTTTACTGATGTAAAAAGATAGTAATGAGCATTCTTTTCTGTTATTAAGTTTTGCTTCTTTTCCCATACCTTAATATAAACTTCTTGAACTACATCTTTACTTTTTTCTAAATCTTTTAAATAATTATATGCTAAAGAACACAGCTCGCTGTAGTGCTTCTCGAATAGCTTTTTAAAGGAAGTGTATGTTTGTGATGCTTTCATTATTTATAATCAAAATCAAATCAATCAAAAAAAAATAAAAAGTTAAAATAGGGGTTTGCAAAATTTTATCGTGCTAATAATATAAACAAATTTATAAAAAGTAATTACAATGAGAACAAAAAGAATTAAAATCAATTCAATCTTATTTATTTTATTACTAATCTCTACAGGAATTAGTAATTTGAATGCTCAAGAGAACACCACAAAGAAAAATGAAATTAGAGTTTCTGTAAGTGATGCAATTCCTTTAACATTTTCTAATGCTTTTGCATCATCTATAATATCTGGATTTGATATTGCTATAGGAGGAAAAGGATATGAATTAAATAATGCTACTTATGGTATGTTACATCTTAATTATCAAAGACGCTTAAGTGATAAGACTAAAATCGGAGTAGATTTTTCTTACACAAATTTTGACTATAAAAATAAGAATAATAAGAGCGATTCCTATAAAATTCATTATTTAGCTATAGCACCTCAATTTGAATATTCTTATATAAGAAAAAACTTTTTCGAACTATACGGTAATGTTTCTGCGGGTCTTAACAGATCTTTTTCAAAAGTTGACAAAAAATCAATATCAAATTATGGATTTGCTTTTCAAGTTAATCCAATAGGTATTAGAGTAGGAAAAAAATTAGGCGGATTTTTAGAGGGTGGATTTGGTTACAACGGTTTTGTAAACTTGGGTGTAAGCTATAAATTTTAAATAAAAAATTAAAAAACAAATAAAATGAAACGTATCAATAAACTTTTTATTCTCGCAGTAGTAGCGATGAGTGCAATTTTCATAGGATGTGATAGCAGAGATTCTGATAGTATTTTACCTGAAAACCCTATTTTTCAAGATTACTATGTTAAATACGATAATACAAAAAAAGAGACCGATGCAAGGGCAACTTTTAGAACTATTGATAATAATGGGGTAAGACTTGTGCTTAAAGGAAACTCAAGTGTTAAGATGAATGGAAAGAAACATAGTCAATTTACGACAGCTGCCATAGATGGATACTTTTACAGATGGAAGAATATTAAAGGGTTAGTAAATACTAAGTTTACGTATGTTAAAAACGGCTCTGAAACATTTGAAAATGTTTTTAACCCTTCTGATGCACCAAAAATAGACTTTAATTCAGGACATGATGCTATTGATTTGAAAAAGGATAATGAAATTATATGGAAAGGCCAGGCTTTAAAATCAGGAGAACAGGTATCGGTATATATTTATCAAGATGGTAAACTAAAAGCGTTGTTTGTTACAAATAAAGTTGGCGCTACTTCATTAGTGCTTGAAGAAAGTCATTTAAAAAAGTTAAAAGCAGGCAAAGCAGAAATACATTTAGTAAGAAGTCTTGTTAAAAATACTCTAAGTAAGTTAGATAAAAATGCAGGAGGTAGAATTACTTTAGAAACCTTGGTTAGCATACCTACTGTTTTGTTAAGTAATAATAATGGTAATAATAATAAGTCTATCAATGTAGTCTTATCTGCTGTGGTAACGGGTACACTTAGTAATTCACCAAAAATTCAATACAGAAATGCTTCAGGAAAATTACAATCTGAAACACTAACCGTAGGTAACTGGTCTAAAAACTTTACCGTACAAAAAGGGTTTCAATTGTTTGTAAAAGCTACAGGTACTATCAATGGTAATATAGAACTTAAAGCTAATGCTAGTGGTAGCGGTATTAGTTTTGAAAACAATAAGAATTCAAACACAAGTACAGATACCGATTTTAATCTTGAAACCTCTACTAATTTATAACTCTATTAAATACGAGTTGTGACTTAATAATTAAAGTTGATTACCTACAAACCTTTATGAATTAATCGGTTTATCGAAAAAATAAAGTAAGTCTCCTTTAATAATAAGAAAACGTTTTAAAACAATATATAAAGCAATAGCGGTTTAATCACTAAGATGAAGTAAGTAAATATAAAAAAACATGTTTAACCGAAAAATTGATGTGTAATAAATCCGCTATTGCTTTTATAACAAACTATAAATGCCATTTTCACAAGGTGTGATATGTATGTTTTGAATATTTTACTAAAAACAATAAAAATGAATTTAAATAAAATAGCTAAACAATTGTTTACGTTGGTATTTGTCTTAACTGTAATTTACAGTTGTTGTCAGGAGGTAGATTATTGTCCCCAAAGGGTAAACACTCCTCGGTGGGATCCAGTTAAAAAGACTTTTGTAGATAACTTTCAAAAAAAATCTTGTACTTTTGATTCAGAAAAATCAGTAGATAAAACTGTGAAGTGAGTTTTAAAAATAAAAACTAAAAATTACTCTAAAATCTAAACAACAAAAAAAATAATAGTTTTTAGAGGTGATCTTAAGATAAAAAAACACCCCTTTTATAAGAATATCGGAGGATTCCCCTAACCCTCGATATAAAAAAATCGATAATGAACCTTACATGTTTTTATTAATAAAATTCATCATCACGAGGACGTAGGACGAAGCAATCTCTACAAATTTATATATTTTCATAAGATTACTTCATTCGCACCTCATTTGTAATAACAAAAAAACTGATAATAAATGATCTATAAATCGAACTCACTTATTTACTATATCCTATTATGAAAAATTCTCTGTTCTCACTTATTTTTTTATGTTTTATTCCTTGCGTTTCGCAAACCTTAAAAATAGACGAATTAACATTAGATGATTATCTCTCTGATTTATCTTTATTAAATCAACTGATAAAAAAACAACATCCAAATCCTTATAAAATAATCTCTGAAAAAGAGCAGTTAGAGGAAAAAAAACAGGCTATATCTCTATTAAAAAAAACGCCTTCATATCCTAATTTCATAAAATGTATTAATAGAACTGGTGATGGGCATTTGGAATACACGCTTCCTAATGAATTTACTTACGATGTTATTGAAAACTCATCTTTTTTTCCTTTTCCTGTACTTGTTAAAAATTATAGAATATTTACTAATATAAAGAGCAAAATACTTCCTTATGGTACAGAAATAATCAAAATCCAAGATATTACTACAAAAGAATTGGTAAAGAGGATGAATAAACACATTCATGGAGACAATTATAATGTAACTAAAACGGCATCTCATCTTACTTATAATTCATTTCCCTTGTACTTTTCTAATCTTATTGAGAGAAACCCAAAAACGTTTAAAATTGAATATTTAGATTTAAAGACCAAAGACGTAAAAACAGTAACCTTACCTTCTATTGATTATTACGAGCTATATAGAATAAGCAAGCTATCTATTTTACCTATTAATAAATTAGAAAAGGAAAGTACCATACATCCTCATTATTATAAAGATAAAAAATTTGGGGTGCTCACTGTAAATTCTTTTAATCTTACAGAAACTTCTGCTTATGATGAGTTTAGCAAATTTTTTAAGCGAGTTAATAAAGAAAAATATAATAACATTGCTATTGACTTAAGATATAATCAAGGAGGTAATCCAAATATAGCTGCCTTATTGTTTTCTTTTATTACGGATTCAAGTTTTAAAAATGTATTTAACTATAGAGCTTCTAGTATTAAAATTGAAAAAGAAAACTTACTTAACGATAATGGAAGTCCTGCTGGAGAAGATGTAGTTCGAGATTTTGAAAACTTCTTGTATCAAAGGTTTAACGAAACAAAAGACAGCCTCTATATTGGTAATGATCGACTAAAAGAAGGTATATTAGAAAATTTTCCTGCAGATAAAGACAATTTTAAAGGTAATGTATATCTAATAGTAGGAGGACAAACCTTTTCTGCTGCCGTTTATTTTGCTAAGCTATTTAAAGATCACAATAGAGGAAAAACTATCGGAGAAGAAACCGGAGGGAATGAAAATTCAACCTTTGCTGGCTATTTTTTAACTTATAAGCTCCCAAAAACAAAATTAAAGGTAAGAATTCCTATAACAGAATTATTTTTTGACAAGAACACAACATCAAAACATGGAATTATACCAGACAATAAAATTCCTATGCAAAAATATTTAGAGTACTCTCTTTTGGAAAAAGATCCCGAAATACAATTTTTATTTGATACGTATTTACATTAAAACAAGTAATATTTTTCAAATCATAGAATGCAAAGTTAGAGTAAAAAACCTCCGTTTTTAACGGAGGTTTTTGATTTTCAGATTAGCATCAGGTCTTTTCAATTAAAGATAGTTATTAATTCTATATTATTATTTGATATATCAAATAATTTATTATATTTGTTGGCAACTATTTAAACTCATACAAATGAAAAAAACAATATTTTTACATTTAATTATCGCACTTTTGTTTTCTTGTTCTGCTGTAAAAACGCAAAATGTTAAAGGAGAAACTAAAATTAAATCATTTCCTTTAGGTCAATCTCTTTGGAATGAAGAAGATGTTGATATTCCTTTTGCAATAATAGATAACCCGCCTATTTTCAAGAATTGTAAATCAGAAAAGAAAAATAATATTAATGAATGTTTTGAGCAACAATTCAATAATTTCATAAAAAATAATTTGAAGTATCCTAAAATAGCTAAAAAGAATAAAATACAGGGGCGAGTACTTATAAAGTATATAATTAACAAAAATGGAAGTGTTAGTAATGTTTCAGCTAAAGGAAATGAATATCTTCTTGATGAAAGTATTAGATTAATAAAATTATTACCAATAATTGCTCCTGCAAAACAAAGAAATAGACCTATAAGCTTTGAGGGAAATAAAGTAATTAATTTTGAATTAGATTAATAATAACAGCTGTTAAGAATAACTATAACTTCTAAAGGTTAGCCTATTTTTCATCTTCGCAAATCTTTTGATTTTAAGATATTTTTTTACTAATTACAAGTAAATAATACCAAATAAAATGAATTTAGACACTCCAACAAATACAGTTTTATATGCTATAGAAGAAACTATTAAAGCTTACAGAAAATTAAGTTTTAAAAACATTGCAAGTGTTGTAAAAGGCATTACTGTAGATCAGGCTCTTATATTAATAATAATTGATAAAAACGAACTTACTCAAACAGAATTAGCCGACCTTATATTTAAAGATTATGCCTCTATAACGAGAATACTAAACCTTATGATACAAAAAGAATATATTATAAAAACTACTAACAAAAACGACAGGCGAAAAACTAAAATAAAAATTACTCAAAAAGGTATAAATACTATAAAAATGCTTAATCCTGTTATTAAAAAAAATAGAGAAACTGCTTTAAGAAATATTTCGACGCACGAGCAAGTAAAATTATACGAAACTTTAAGTAAAATAACCCAAAACTGTAAATTTTAATCGCAGGGCGATAGTCAAGGGTTTAATTCCCCGAGGCTTGCCTTGAGGTAGTTGATTAACAATGAAAGCCCATAATGGACATTTGGTAAACAATGGTTATCACCTACTTAAATAATTAAATAACTGAACCATAGGTTCTTGATTAAACTTAAATAAATGAAATTTTTAATATTATTGCTATGTGTTAGTGGTTTGTCCTTTTCTCAAAACAAGACAAAATTAGAAAAGTATATGAATGCTCAAGCCAGTATTAATGGCTTTTCAGGAACTGTTTTAGTAACAAAAGGCGATTCGATATTACTTAAAAAAGCATACGGATTTGCCGATTATGAATGGAAAATTCCTACTACATTAGACACAAAGTTTAGTTTAGCCTCTGTTTCTAAACAATTTACCGCAGTTGCAATTTTACAACTTGTAGAAAAAGGAAAACTATCGCTCGAAGATAAATTAATACAATACTTTCCAAAATTTCCTAAAGCAAATGCAATTACCATTAAAATGATGCTAACACATACCGCTGGTTTTCAAATGGATTTTGACGAATTGTACCTAGCTAAAACATCGCTACAAAAAGACACTGTTTTAGAACATATTGCCGAAAAATCTTTTTTATTTGAACCAGGAACAAACGTTTCTTATAGTAATATTGGGTATTATTTACTTTCGCAAATTATAGAAAAAGTATCAGAACAACCTTATGCTACCTATTTAAAGCAAAATATATTTAAGAGAGCAAAAATGTATAATACTGGGGTAAGTACAAACGATTCAATAGTTTCTAAATTAGCCAAAACGTATTATTTAAAAGAAAATGTACTGGTAAAAAATCCGTATATAAACTGGAATTATAATATAGGGCATGACGGAGTTTATACCACCATAGACGATTTATTTTTATGGAATAAAGCATTGTTTGAAACAAATAAGCTACTTAATAAAAATGCTAAAAAGAAAATGCTCACATCTTACAATAAACATAATTTTGGGTTTGGATTGTTGATCAATCCTTTTTATAATCACAATCATGAATTAGTAGCACATGATGGTAGTTTTTTTGGCGTGATGACTTCTTTTAATAAGTTTATAAAAGACGATATTTTTATAACAGTTTTATCTAACAATCAATCTCCTTCGTATTTAATAGCCTATGCGCTGTCTGCTATTATTTTTAATAAACCTGTTGAAATTCCATACAAACATGTACAGGTAAAAATAAATCCAGAAATTTATAACGATTACATCGGAACTTACGAAAATGTAACAATTTTAAAGAAAAATAATAAACTTTATTATGCTAAATATAACGATGTGTTATTACCAGAATCAGAAACTAAATTTTTCCTTTCAAAAAATAATAACAGAACAGTTGAATTTATAAAAAACAAAAAAGGAAAGGTAACAGCAATTATAGTAGCTAAAGCAGGAGTGTTACAGCGATTTAAAAAAAAGAGTAAATAACTTTTTTCATAGTTTTGTAGCATATTATTTCACTAATGTATGATAAAAATAACTAAATATTCTGAACTCGATAGCAATACTAAAACAATCTTAAAAAACTATATAGATACCGAGTTTGGGCATATACCAATAGTAAACAAAACTAAATGGGCTTCACCAGATTATACACTCATTTTTTATCATAACAATAAAATAGCTACATTTTATAACATTGTACAGCGAGCGATTACTATTAATGACGAAACGTATAAAGTAGCAGGAATAAACAATGTAATTACTCCAAAAGAGTATAGAGGAAAAGGTTATGCCAGTAAGCTTTTAAAAGAAACCGAAACATATATTTTTAATGATTTAAAATGCGATTATGGGGTTTTACTATGTGCAGATACACTTATTCCTTTCTATAAAAAACTGGGTTGGTATGCTATTGATTGCCCTGTATATTTTAAACAACCTAATGGTAAGCAACTCTGGAAAGCAAATACAATGCTTTTGGCTAATAAAAATAAGGTAAAACCTAAACTCATCGATTTAAAAGGGTTGCCTTGGTAGTTGTAGTTTTTTAATAATTAATACGTCTAATAGTGCAATAATAAGCATCGACCTAATGAATAAGCAAATAATAGAATACCTCTCAAAATATACTGTAATTACTAAAGAATTAGAGGATATAATTGCCGAAAGTACATTTTTTAAAAACTATAAAAAAGGAACGATTTTACTTAGCGAAGGAAACCTTTCAAATGAATGTTTTTTCGTATTAAAAGGATGTATTAGAAGTTATTTTTTTAAAGAAGGAGAAGAAAAAACCATTGAGTTTTATACAGAAGAACAAGTCGTTACACCTGCTAATTACGGAAAATCAACACCATCTAAATATTATTTAGAATGTATTGAAGATACAGTTCTTAATGTTGCTAATCCTACCATAGAGAATGAGATGTTTCAAAAATATCCACAACTAGAATCTTTATCAAGGATAATAGCAGAAGAAATAATTACAAAGCATCAAACATCTTTTACCGAATTTAAAACATCGAACCCTGAAGAGCGTTATTTGCATCTATTAAAAACACGACCTAATATTATTCAAAGAGCACCTCAATATCAAATAGCTAGTTATTTAGGTATAAAACCAGAATCTTTAAGTAGAATTAAAAAAAGATTAATGAATAAAATGAATTCATCTATTTAAATTTCAACAATATATTGTTTACCAAATCGCCTATAAAAATGCTCATTATCGCTTTTCTTAACTTAAGTCAATAAGTTAAAAGTAAGGCTATCGTATTTTTGAAGCGAAACTCATAAGTTGAGTTTTTTATAAAATTATATGGTAAGCACTATTAGAAAAAAATCGATTGTTGTAGGCGTATTATTAGTTTTTAGTATAGTTGTAGGTGTTTTAAGTATTGATACGGTTATTGATACTCCTAATAACCTTACAGATGTTTCTATACATACAAATGCTATACTAATTAGAGCTTTAATGCATTTTATTTTAGCTATAATTTATGCCAGTATTCCAATAATTCTGTATTCATTATTTAAAAAAGTTAATGCCAATTTAGCAATAGGATTTCTTGCTTTTAGAATTATTGCTGTTACATTTATGTTTATGGGATGGTTAAGTATATTGTTATTATTAGGTTTAAGCAAAGAATTTGTAACGTTAAACAACTCGGATTTGTTATATTTTCAAACATTAGATAACTTATTACGTTTGGCAAGAAACTTAATCAACCATATTGCAATGCCTTTAATTTTAAGTGTAGGAAACATACTATTTTACTATATTCTTTATCAATCGAAACTCGTAGCTAGGTGGTTGTCTGTATCGGGAATTATTGTAACTTTATTAAGCTGTGTAGTAGCAAGCTCACTTCTTATGTTTAATATTATAGATATTATTACACCAATTTATGTAACTCTAACGTTTCCTACAGCATTGCTAGAAATAGTTTTGGCAATATGGCTAATAACTAAAGGGTTTAACCCAAACTATTTATCAAGCCTTGATATGCTTACAAAACAATCAATAACTAAATCATGAGATTAAACGCTGGAATTTTAACAAGCAAGCTTTCTGAAACAAAGTCTTTTTACGTAGAAAACTTAAGTTTTAAAATCAAGTTTGAAAATGAATTTTATTTACTTTTAAAAACCCCTAATAATAAAGATGCTTTAAGTTTTCTTTTACCACATCATCCTACACAACAACCGTTTTTTCATGAACCATTTTTAGGTAAAGGCATGTACATAACTATTGAAGTTGAAAATGTAGATGAACTTTACGAAAATATTAAACGTAAAGGTGTAGAAATTAAAGTAGATATGAGAGATGAACCTTGGGGAGAAAGACATTTTGCTATAGAAGATCCTAACGGAATTGGAATTGATATTGTGAAATATACCAAACCTCTTGAGAAAAATTAATTTTTCTATCTTTGTAGCCTGTTATATTAATTCAACATATTGTCTAAAGTCTTATAAAAAAAGACAAACTCAAAAAAATGAGTAAGTAATGTATTGAAAAAACTTCAACTATTCAATACATAGACAATAACATCCTTTTATTTCATAAAATATAATCGCAAAAACATAGTCAACAACTTAATTATGATTGTGTTGACTCAAAATCTTTGAAACAATTTTCTTTGAACATCTTACAATGAAACAAAAACAATTAATTAGCAGAAATATAGAACGCTTTTATAACAAAGCATCCGAAGAAACCAGACTAAACAAAGGAATGGGAGTATTCGAGTTTGAAAGAGTTAAAACACTTATAGAAAAATACATATCAAATTCATCATTAAAAATAATTGATATTGGTGGAGGTACAGGAAAATATTCAGAATGGCTTGCCAAAAAAGGACATCAAGTTCATTTACTAGACCCTGTTTTAAAACATATAAAAATAGCCCAAAGTAGAGCAGATAGGCTAAAAAATAAATTTTCTGTACATTTGGGTGAATCTCGAAATTTAAAATTTCCGAATAATTTTGCAGACCTAATAATTTTACACGGTCCTCTTTATCATCTTCAAAAAAAAGAAGATAGAAATACTACCATTAGTGAAGCTAAACGTGTTTTAAAAAACAATGGAATTATTTTAGGCTTTGCTATTAATTATACGGCATCTACCTTGGTTGGCTTACTAAATGGTTTAATTCATAAAAAAACATTTTTTAACATGTGTAAAGAAGAATTAACTAGTGGAATTCATAATCCACCAGACGATTTCCCTTGGTTATTGGCAGAAGCGTATTATCATAATCCTAAAGAACTCAAACAAGAGTTTATGGCTCAAAAATTAACATACCTTAATATGTATGCTGTTGAAGGTATGGCTTGGTTAGCTAAAGATTACTTTACAAGTATGTTAAATAACAAAAAGAAAAATACATTGTTAGAACTTATTAATATTACCGAAAATGATAGTAACTTGTTATCTTTTAGTCCGCATATAATGATAGCTGTTCAAAAATCCTCATAGAGGAATTCTTTTCGATTAAACAACTATGTTAAAATTTTGAATACATGAAAAATAAAGAAATATATTACAAAGCATTAGTAGCAAACAACGGTAAATTAAATGAAATTGACCTTGGAGAAAAAATTGGATTTAATGAAGAAGAAACAAGAGCAATAATTTCTCAACTTTTATCGGAGCATAAAATTGAATATAAAGAACACAAATCTTGTAGTTATAGTTTTAAAAAATTACGAAAATGACACACAATAATAATTTATCAATACCAAAGAGCGTCATAAAAAAATATATGATATTAATTTTATCGTTAATGGTTATAGGCTGTAAAGAAAAATTAAAAAACAGTACTAAAACAAAAAATATTGATACTCAATTTATACAATTAATTGATAGTGCTACAACAAATATGATTAATAAGCCTTTAATCAATTCTGCTTCAATTGCCATATATTACAACGGAAAAGAGTATATAAATCATTACGGTGAGTTGGTAAAAGGAAAAGGAAACACGCCAACTAATACAACAATTTACGAAATTGGGTCTTTAAGTAAAGTATTTACTGGTACTATGGTAGCGAATGCTGTTTTAGAAAAGAAAATAAATGTTGAGGATGAAATTAGCATGTATTTAGGTAAAGAATACCAAAACCTACGCTACTCAAATACCCCCATAAAAATTAAACATGTATTAACACATTCTAGCGGTTTTCCTAATGTACTTCCTTTAAAATTAAATGCTATATTAAATAACTTTTTAAACTATGACACCCCTATGAAAATAAATGAAGTACTAAAAAATTATAGCAAAAGTCAATTTCTTAAAGATATTCATGCTATTAAAACAGATACAATACCAGGTTTTAAGTATGCATATTCAAGCGCAGGAACAGAATTAACAGCTCATATTTTAGAAGTAATTTACAAAGCCGATTTTGAAGATTTGTTAATCGAATTCTTTTCTGAAAAAATCGGAATGAAAAACACTAGCATTACGCTTACTCAAGCTCAAAAAACAAATTTGGCATGCGGTTATCATACAGATAATCCAACAATCACATCTCCGATCGAAAAACTACCTTGGGGAGCTTCTGGAAGTATCAAATCTACGCTACCTGACCTAATGAAATTTATAAAGTATCAATTAAAAGATAATGAAATTGTACAAGAATCGCACAAGCCACTGGTCCAATTTAATGAAGAATTTGCACTTTCATATTTTTGGAATATAGACTCGTCTAACAAAAAATTAGGAAAACAATATTATCATCATGGAGGAGTTCCAAGATCGCAATGTTATATATTTATTATTCCAAAACATAATTTCGGGGCTTTTATCATTACAAACCAAAGTGGAAAAAACACAGCTACTGTAATGATGGAAACATTAAATGTAATTTTTGATGGAGTGATAAAGTAAAAAACATATATTCAATTAAAATTTCTCAAAATCAAGCATTTAAATCATCTTAATATTAAATAAAAACATGAAACAATATTTTATTATCCTTTTTATATTGAGTTTAACACATATAAATGCTCAAAAAACCGATGATTTATTAGAAAAAATAGAACTGAAAGAAATAGACAATTTTAACTTTAAAGAAAAAAACTTTGATATAACTTCTGTATATAATTTAGAAAAAAACTTTTTGGTTATTGGTAATTATATTCCAATTAATGGAAAAATAACATTTCCAGACACTATTAAAGATTACGGAATAAGAATTTTATTTTTAAATGATAAAAAAGAAATTACTTATAAATCACATGGTTTAATGGATGTTTGGCATTGTAATCCTACTTTTTACAAAAATGGGAGTAAATTTATATTGGTTTGTCAATTAAGTATGGAACAAGATTGCGGGTTAGAAGTCTACGTAATAGAAAATACTAACATAAAATTCATCGGCAATATAAATGTTGAAACATCAAGTGAAGAAAGTCAGGTTATAAATTTTCTAAAAATTAGAAAACAAGGCGAAAAATTAATTTTTTCTTTTAAATCGGACACTCTTTTGTTAAATATAAATGACAAATTTATTAAAAAAAGTAAAGTTGAATATGAGTATTTTAAAAACAAATTGGTCTTGTTAAATTAAGTGGTTATTAGCAGTAATAAGTTGGTTTATTAAAGTTTAAATTTATGATTTAACCCTACCATAAGTGTGTGATTATTTTCTATGCGGTTAGGATTTATAACAAGATATTGGTTCATATATCCTAAACTAAAGGAAGTTGATTTGGTCAAAGTTGTTTCTATACCTATAAACGCTCTGTTTTGATTGAAATAATTTTGGTTTTTGACATTGCCAATGTTTAGAAAAATTGAATTAAATGCTAATAAATTAATTTTTTCAGACTGCGAAATCGGAATTTTTACGCCTATTTTCATACGAACGCGATGAGTTGTTTTGTCTTTGAAAATACGTTGTTCCAGCATTGCTTTGTAGCCTACTTTTACCTTGCCTATTTTATTTTTTACTTCTATGCTTTCAAAAATGCGATGTTCGGTTCTTTTTTCAGGAATTGGGTGGGCTCCGTAGGGGAATAGTATTATCCATTCATAACCCGCTCCAAAACGGACGTTTTTAATTTCGATATAATGAACGCCTACTGATAGTTTGGACTGTTGCCAATTCTTTATAAATTCGTTTCTACTCCAAGCATAAAGAGGTCTAATCATAATTTTATCATTTATTGTATATTCGCCAGAATAGTACCACCAAGAATTAAATTGGTCTGCTTTTTGGGCTTTACAATGTATAATTGATAACAAAAAGGCAAAAAACGCTATATATTTAAAACTACTTTTTTGTGCCAAACCCCCTTATTACTTTTCCGATTCCATTATGAAAATTGCCCTCATTCAGTTGAACTTTTACATCTTCTAAAATTTTAAAATCAAAATTTGGAAAATCCCTTTTTATTTCTTTTACCGAGAAAAGCATATCCAAGCTTTGCGGACCTCCAATCTTTGGGTTATTTTCTTTAAATGGCAAATGTGTTTTACTATACGCTTCAAAAATTATTGAGCCTTTTGGTTTTAACGAATCATTCAATTTTTGATGGATTGTAGCGATTTTATCAGGCGAAAAATGAGCATAAATCAAACCAATACAATCAAATGATTCTTTAGGGAAATCACACTGCCCAATGTCGCCAACAATGTATTCAAGAGATGTGTTTTTTTCTTTTGCCAATTGCAATGCCTTATTTTTCCCTTCTTCACTTAAATCTATAGAAACCACTTTCCAACCCAAATTTGCTACATAAACACCGTTTCTACCCTCGCCATCAGCAGGTAATAAAATGTTTTTGGGTGTTAATTGGTTTATGCAGTTTTTGAAAAATGCATTGGGTTTCGTTCCGTAGGCGAATTGTTGGTTTTTGTACCTTTCATTCCAAAATTCTTGGTATTCTAAATCGTTAAAATTGCTCATTATCTATTTTTTTGTTATGATTGATTTTAAGAATTAATATTGATGTGAGATAAATTCCGATTCCGTAAACCAAATGAAGTATTATGGCTTTTGAAACAAGTGTGAATTGAATTGGGGTTTTTGAAAAAGCAACCCCAAATCCTATAATTGGCCAACCTATAAATAATGGAAAAATTACAGTAATGAGTCCGAACAATAAGGATTTTGGTAATTTTGGGCTGTAAAACCAGTCGTTTTTAAAAATTGAAATAAATATAAAAGCGAATGCAATACCTATTATGTAGTGCGTTGTCCAACCAATAATCCAAGCCTGTGTAGTACTTGCATCTATGTTAAAAAGATTGTTAGAAACCCAATTACCAATAATTAGCAGTCCGCTTGATTTTATTTCAAAAATGCGAAGCAATATTGCCCAAATGTCTGTTAGAAATGTTGCTCCAATCCCTAAAATAAATGTCCTTTTCCAAGTATTCATAAATTATCTAATGCTTTATGTTAGGCAAAATTAGATACTTAAACCTCTTGTTTAGTAGGACAAAATTTAGGTTTTATGGTGCTTATTCAAAGTTTTTTCGGAAAGCTTCGGGCGAATAAGAGGTGTTTTTCTTGAAAAATCTAATGAAGTAGGAAACATCTTCATAGCCCAATAAATAGGCTATTTGTTGTACTTGATTATTTGTTGCTAACAAAAGTCTTTTTGCTTCTAAAACAACATATTCATTGATAAGCATTGAAGGTGTTTTGCCGAGAAGTGCCTTGGTAATGGTATTTAATTGATAGGTGGTAAGGTTCATTTTTTCAGAATAGAATGCAACGGTTTTCTGTTCCTTAAAATAGATTTCTATCAATTCCAAAAGTTCTTCCAGACGCTGTTGGTTGTAATGATTTTTTTTAGGAATAGAATTAAAGTTATATCGGGAAAGTTCTATTAGCAGTATTTTTAAACAAGATAAAATTACAGTTCTGTAATCCTTTCGTTTATTGATGTATTCATTTTCGATTTTTGAAACAACTGGTTTGATTTCGTGGTATATTCCATCATTAAGTTGTTGGCTGTTCGCTATTTTGAATTTTCTGGCTTGAAAAAAATCTTCTGTAAATTGAATGATGTAACCCTTGCTGTCTGCCGAAAGAATTAGAGAATGAACCTGTCCTGGTCTTAAGAAAAACACATTGTACTTTGAGATAGTGTGAGTATTAAAGTCTATGCTATGTTTGCCATTTCCGCTTTCGATTAATAAAATGAAATAGAAGTTATGTCTATGCGTTTTTTGGTGCATTATATTTCCATTTAACAATTTTTCCAAATCGTAAATTTTGAAACCCTCAATGGAATTTGACTTTGGTTTTTCTTCCTTAATACATCTTACAGGAATTTTTTCCATCTTGTTATTTTACTTTCGTTAAACTCAACTTTCAAAGTTAAGTGGTTTTTTGGTGAGGGAAAAAACAAAGGTGAATATGAGTATTTTAAAAAAAAATGGGCTTGTTAAATTAGGTGTTTTTAATTGAAAACAGCCTACAGTAATGAGTTGGTTTATTACTGATTTTATTATTAACGACGGAAATCAATTTTCACTGAAGAATACCAATGATAACATTTTACCAATATTACGATTTAAAACTCGTACTACGGTAGTGAAAAAACATCAAGGCATTTTGGGTTTTATCGTGAAGTTTGTTCTAACGGATTACACGTTTCACAATCTGAAATTGCTTTTGAGATAAAGCACAGTAAGAATTGTACTGATTTAATTATACCGAAGCCTCAATCAAAACCCGAATTTATGATTAGGATAAAATGCCTTTAATTCGGTATTGCACAATAACATTAAAAAGACATTCTCACAACAAGAACGATTGGAAAAACTCTTTGATGTTATTTACGAAATGGCATAAATGGCCATAATAAGCCTACTTAAAAGTAAGCATAAATTACTGTAAGATATAGCATTGTTTTTTTCTAAATTATCCAATATTAAAATATAAAATAAACTTTTTAGTTTTTGTCTCTACAAAACAAATTCATAACATTTAAGATTAATCTATCTTATTTTAAAGGCCTTAAAAATTTACTCTTTAAGGGACTGAAACCAAAAAAATAATCTTTAGCTTTGCTGTTATTGTTCTTTAACATACTTCATCAAACGGATTAGGTTTTACTTAAGGTAGATTAATAGGGAATCTGGTGCAAATCCAGAGCTGTCGCGCAACTGTAAGTAACACCCCAAAGGTTTTATCAAATTTATGTCCACTGTTTTTAATGGGAAGGACGATAAAACTGTTATAAGTCAGGAGACCTGCCTATTCTGAATGGACAATGCTTTCGCGGTTTGAAGCTTTTGGTCTTACAGATGACATATTTTTAAGCGCTTTTTTCTTTTTACGGGAGAGCTGTGCCTTGTTGCTATGTCATTTTTTTCCAAACTTATTACTTAAAAAGCATTGCGAAGCATTTCAAAGAACTTTTAAAATTTATGTTTAACTTTTAAAAGTAAAAAGATGCAAACGCACAATCTTGGCTATCCGCGTATTGGTAGCAAACGAGAACTCAAAAAAGCCTGCGAGCAGTATTGGTCGGGCAAAATCAAATTACACGAACTTCTTGAAATAGGTAAAAAACTCTGTATTCAAAATTGGAACATTCAAAAGCAAGCAGGTATCGATCTTGTACCTTGTAACGATTTTTCCTACTACGACCAAGTTTTAGATATGACTTTAACGGTTGGTGCAATTCCAAAGCGCTATAATCAAATCGCAGTAAAATCGAACAACGAGCAAGATTTATATTTTGCTATGGCAAGAGGTTATCAAAAAAACGGACTTGACATTACCGCAATGGAAATGACAAAATGGTTCGACACGAATTACCATTATATTGTTCCCGAATTCTACAAAGACCAAGAATTTCAGCTTTTTTCTAATAAGATTTTAAACGAATTCGAAGGCGCAAAACAAACAGGAATTAATGCAAAACCTGTAATTATAGGTTTGGTTTCTTATTTGTTGCTTGGTAAAGAAAAAGAAGAAGGTTTTAATAAACTCGATTTAGCAAAAAATTTACTACCCGTTTATATTGAAATTTTAAAGAAATTAGAACAACAAGGAGCAGAATATATTCAGTTTGATGAGCCATTTTTAGCATTAGATTTATCAGATAAAGCTAAAGAGACATTTCGTTTTGTTTATAAAGAAATCCGAGCAAAGTTTCCGAAGTTAAAATTCATAATTGCCACCTATTTTGATGGTTTAAAAGATAATCTTTCACTTGCAACTTCGCTTCAAGCTGATGTTTTACACATAGATTTGGTAAGAAATCCAGAGCAATTAGAAGAGGTTTTAGCCACAATTCCAAACAATTTAAGTTTATCACTTGGTGTGGTAGATGGAAGAAATATTTGGAAAAATAATTTTGAAAAATCACTAAAACTTATTGAAAAAGCGGCCGAAACATTAGGCTCTGAAAGAATTTTCATTGCTTCGTCTTGTTCTTTACTTCATTCGCCTTGTGATTTAGATGTTGAAACACAACTAAATTCTGAAATTAAAAATTGGTTAGCTTTTGCCAAGCAAAAAGTAGAAGAAGTAGTTGCATTAAAAGAATTGGCAAGTGGCACAACCGACGAAACATTTCTGAATATATATACGGAAAATAAAAATGCAGCAACAAGCAGAAACAATTCCTCATTAATTCACAACAATAGTGTAAAACAAAGAGTAAATGCTATTAATGAAAAAGATACAAGAAGAAAAAACAGTTTTAACATTCGAAAAAATGAACAGCATAAAGCGTTGAAATTACCTTTATTTCCTACTACGACCATTGGTTCGTTTCCGCAAACTAAAGAAGTAAGAAGTTGGAGAGCAAAATTCAAAAAAGGCGAACTAACAACCGTAGAATATGATAATTTGTTAAAAGAGGAAACTAAAAGAACAATTAAATGGCAAGAAGATATTGGAATTGATGTTTTGGTACACGGAGAATTTGAACGCAACGATATGGTTGAATATTTCGGCGAACAGTTAGAAGGAATTACATTCACAAAATACGGATGGGTACAAAGCTATGGAAGCCGATGTGTAAAACCGCCAATTATTTTTGGAGATGTGTCTCGACCAAAACCAATGACTGTATATTGGTCTCAATACGCGCAATCAATTACTCAAAAATTGGTAAAGGGAATGTTAACAGGACCCGTTACCATATTACAATGGTCTTTTGTTCGAGACGACCAGCCTCGTTCAGTAACTTGTAATCAAATTGCATTGGCTATTCGTGATGAAGTTGCTGATTTAGAAAAAGCGGGTATCAAAATAATTCAAATAGACGAACCTGCCATTCGAGAAGGATTACCTTTACGAAAAGCAGATTGGCAAAATTATTTGCAATGGGCAGTTCGTGCTTTTAGAATTTCATCGAGCGGTGTAAACGATGAAATACAAATACATACACATATGTGCTATTCAGAATTTAATGATGTTATCCATAATATAGCCGATATGGATGCTGATGTTATCACTATTGAATGTTCTCGTTCACAAATGGAATTATTAGACGCTTTTGCGGAATTCAAATATCCTAATGAAATTGGTCCAGGAGTTTATGATATTCATTCACCACGAGTTCCTTCGAAAGAAGAAATGGTGCATCTTTTAGAAAAAGCGCAAGCTGTTATTCCTGCTAATCAGCTATGGGTAAATCCTGATTGTGGTTTAAAAACTCGTCATTGGGAAGAAACCGAAAAAGCTCTAAAAGCAATGGTGGAAGCATCTAAACAAGTAGCTAATTCTCTCACGAAAAAAGAATTAGTTAATCAATAGGTATTAATTGACAAAACACGAAGAAAAATATTGCCCAAAATGTAATAGTTTTTTTGAATGTAAAGTAGGTTCTATTTTGCTTTGCCAATGCACATTTGTAAAATTGAGTAATGATGAGTTAAAGTATATTAATTCAAAACACGAAGATTGTCTTTGTGCAGAATGTATGAAGATGTTAAAAGCAGAATATCATAATCAAAATTTTCAAAACAAGCTAAAAAGTATTTTGGGCATATTTTATAAAAATCAAACAAAAAAATGACAATAAACGAGCGAATACGACAATCAGAGACACATATTTTTAAAGCAGTTTTTCCAAATACCACTAATCATTATGACACACTTTTTGGTGGTACTGCATTACAGTTAATGGATGAAGTAGCTTTTATAACCGCAACACGATTTACTAGACAACGAGTAGTTACGGTAAGTAGTGAAAAAATTGATTTTAAAAAACCTATACCAGCAGGTACAATTGTAGAACTCATAGGTAAAGTAATTCATCTTGGAAATAAAAGCCTAAAAGTAGGTGTAGAAATGTATGTAGAGCAAATGTATTCTGAACATAGAGAGCGGGCAATAAATGGCGAATTTACTTTTGTTGCTATTGATAAAAATAAAAAGCCAATAGCAATAACGAGATAGTTATCATAGAAATCACGTTAATACTATATATTTTTGGGTAGCTCTAAATCTTTTGTAGAATGAAAAGCCGTGTTGTCAACGATTAATATTTTGAGTTGACACTATCCTAAAATCTTATAAATAATTCTTTACAAACTACATTGGTAGTCATACAAAAATTTTCACCTGTAATTGGAGAAAAGCTTCCCCATAACCATTTGTACTGATAGCTATGCTTATAGTTCCCTATAGGTTTTACACCTTTGACTGTAATTACTCTAGCTTGTTTGGTGATTAAACAGAATCTACTTTCATCCTGATCATAAAGATTAACAGATGTAATGACATCTATATCAAGACTAGAACTAATTTGTTTGAATGAAGTTTCAAGGTTTTTTAAAAAGCTCTTCGGCTTTAGGACCTTTCTTGTAGTGAGTACTTACGTACTACTTATGATTTTGCTTACAGTGAGCATATAATACAAAATAAGAAACGATTTCTTCTATTTCAGAGGCAATCAAAAGTTGTAACTCAATATAGGAAGTGATCAAGATAGTCGAATCAGAAAGCTTATTTGCTATAAAATCTTTGGCTTTTTCAGATAAAATTTTTGTGTTGTTTCCTCCACTTTTAATAGTTTTTAATTCTTTGAAACCAGACTCTGAATATTGCTGTATCCAACCTCGAACGGTTTTTTCTGTTCTATCCAATTTTTAGCAATTTCACTCTGAAACGTATACTTCCCTTGTTTGATAAAGATAAGTATCTTAATTCTATCCTTGGATAAGGAACTTTGGGATTTTGAATACTCCCGCTGTAAAAACTCTAGCTCTTCTCTAATAATTAGTTTGATCTTTTTTAGCATAATTAAATTTACTAATTATTACAGTAAATTCAAAATTAAAATGGTATGAGATGATTACACAAATATAGATATTGTTATATAAAACTATCTTGAATTAACAATACAATATCTTAAGAAACTTTTCGGGTAAAGTTATTTGTTACCTTTTCTACATTTTTATTTACAACCAATCTACTCTCTGATGTATCATTTGGAGTAATTTCATTTTGTATTTTTCGATTTAAACTATCTAATTCTATTTTTAATTCCTTTAATTCAGGCTCTTTTCGCCATTCTGCATTTACAACCTCTTTTAATGTAGGAATTTGCACTTCATTTTCGCGTAATTTCTGTGCTTCCTTTTCAATTAATGAAGGAATTTTAAACAAAGCGTTTAGAAAATTAGCAGAAGCCAGTTTTGGGTCAAGTGCTAAATTACCATTGTTGTATGTATATTTTATATCTCCGCTTCCTAACACAAAGAATCTATTTTGAGTAAAATCAAACTCATCCTTCATGGTTGCTTCCGTTTTAATCAGTAAGGTAAATCCATATAAACTACCAATACTGCGATATTCTCCTTGGGTATTCATTTCTTTGGATAACTTGTTGAGGTGTTTTCCAATAGCTTCTACATCCGTAGCATTACAATTTTTCAACTGAATTGGGTTTAAAATAGTTCCGTTTTCATCCTTTTGCAAACTCGATAGAAACTGTTGCTGGTCGTTTTGCATTGCAGTAACTCGTTCTTTGCCAAGTACTGCCAACTTGGTAAGATTTTCTAATTTGTTTTTAGATGCCCATTTTGAACCATGAAACGCTTTTCGCTCACTTTCTAAAGCGGTGATTTTCTTTTCAATTTTTGCCTTTTCTAATAAATCGGTATTACCCGATAAAATAGCTACGTATTCCGAAAAATTCATTCCCGATTTTTCATCCATACTTCCTTCGTCAATGGTACGTTTTCCGAGGTTATTTTTCTTTAATTGGTCTATAAATAATTGCTTGTTATGTAGTAAATTGAACTTATAACTATCCAACGATTTTTCAACAGCATAAATTAGTACATCTACCTTATTGTCAGCGAAATGTTTTGAAATTTCATTACCTTTTCTAATGGCTCTACCATCTCGTTGTGCTAAATCACTCGGTCTCCAAGGGGTATCTAAATGATGAATAGCAACCGCTCGTTTTTGGGCATTAACACCTGTTCCCAACATTTCCGTAGAACCGAATAACACACGGATTTTTCCTTCATTCATTTGCTTAATAAAACTTTTACGAGCATTATCTGTTTTGGCTTCTTGTATAAATCGGATTTCACTCTCTGGAATACCATAATTCTCAACCAATTTTCGTTTAATTTCGGAATACGGATTCCACTGATTAGGCTTGTACGTTCCTAAATCTGAAAACACAAACTGTGTTCCTTTTTGCGCTTTGTATTTTTGATAATAATCGTTAATTTTCTTGGCACAATGTGAGGCTTTGTTGTTGATATGGTCGCTGTATCCTTGTGAAATCATTCGCATATCCAACGACATTTTTCGTGCATAGTTGGTGGCAATTAACATTTTGGCTTTTTCTTCAGATTTTGATAAAGGTTCTCTTCCTAAAATAGTCGCATCACCCGATTTTGCAAACTTCATTAACCGTTGAATAAAATCTTCTTGTTCAGGAGTTGGTGGAATATTGTATAATATTTCATTCTTTTCAGGACGGTCGATACCAATATCTTTAGCGGTTCGGTAATCGGTAATTTCTGAATAGAATTGTGCCAATTCAGGTACTTTGATAAAATATCGAAACCGCTCTTTTTGAACGATGTTATTGGTTACTGAAAATTCATAATCGGTTGTTTTTTTAGCGTAAATAGCCGACCAAGCATCAAAACAATGAATGTTTTGCTTTTCCAATGCTTTTGGTCGTAAGTACTTAAACAATAAATACAATTCTGTTAAGGAATTAGAAATCGTAGTACCTGATAGAAAGGTCGCCCCTAAATCTTTACCTGTTTTTTGTTGAATGGTACGCAATGCAAACAATAAATTCAATGCACGTTGACTTCCTTGTGAATTCCCCAACCCTGCCACTCTATCGTGACGTGTGTTGAACATCAAATTTTTAAATTTATGGCTTTCATCTACAAACAAATGGTCAATACCCATAATTTTAAAATCTATCATATCGTCCTTACGTTGTTCAATATCATAGGCGATTGATTTTAGTTTTACTTCTAAATTTTCTTTGCGTTTATACATTCCTCGAATCATTCCTCTCGACACTTCTTCTCCTTGTTTTTCTAACAGCCATAGATTAGTTTCTACGGTTTCTAACTCGGCTTGTAAAATTTCTTGTTGTACTTCTGCCGACTGCGGAATTTTACCAAATTGGTCGTGGGTTAAAATAACCGCATCCCAATCATTGTTTTTTATATCCGCAAAAATTCGTTGTCGTTTATTAGGTGTAAAATCTTGTTTGCCAGGATATAAAATTCGAGCATTCGGATAAGCTTTTCGGTAGGTTTCTGCAATTTCGTGAACATTGGCTTTCAAACCAATAATCATAGGTTTGTTGGCTAATCCTAATCGTTTGAGCTCATAAGAAGCACAACACATTACCAAGGTTTTTCCTGCACCTACTTCATGGTCGCAAATCGCACCTCCGTTGTTTTTAATCATCCAAACAACATCTTTTTGGCTATCGTATAAATCCTCAATTCCTAACCCTTTTCGGTCTAAATCTGGAAAGGTTTGATGAATTCCATCATAATCTGGACGTACAAAACAATTAAACGTATTGTTATATAGATTGGTCAATCGCTCTTTAAACTCGGGAGTTTGAGCCTGTAACCAATCTACAAATTCACTGCGTATTTCATCAACTTTACTATTGGCTAATTGGATGGCCTCGCTATCAGGAATTTTGACCTCCTTTTCATCGATGGTTGCTTTTTTAGTGATTTTTGGTGTGGTATTAACCAAAGCGTGTTTCATTAAGGCAATACCATCATAGTTTCTGCTTTCGCTTTTTACGTTGCATTTATCCCAAATAGTAGCATTTTTACGATTGCATTGTACTGAAAAAGTATCGCCATTGGGAGTATAACGAATATTCACATCGGTATCAAACAAGTGCGAAGCAAACCGACTGTAAATTTTTGTAGGAATCCAACGTTCGCCCAAGTTAAAATCCAATTCTTCAAATTCAATTTTTCGAGGAAAAACTGCTTTTAATTTGTCTAAAGATTCGTTTATTTCTTCTGAAAATTCATTCGTAGGATGTTCATTTTGATACGCTTCTATCGCTTTAGCTTTTTCAATAACATTACCTGCTAAAAACTGGTCGGCGATTTGATACTCGTTAACTAATGGATGATAAAAAACACGGTCTTTTAAATCGGATTTTAATGTTGTTATATCAATTCCACTGATTTTTTGCATATAGTCAAAATCAACCTTTGAAAACTTGTTTAGCGAAGCACTCAAGGCTTCGTTTGCGTTGGCAACCTCGGTAATTTCATTAGGATTAAAAGCAACAGGACGGTAAAAAATATCAGCTTTTTTAAACGTGTTTCCCTGACTACGTTCCAAGTACAAAATATCATTGCCAATGGTATCCATTTTCAATAATTTTATAGTATTGGAATTGTTTAAATTTCCGTTAGCCTTTACATAAGCATCGTAGTATGTATTGAGGTTTCCTCGTAGTTTTGGTTGTTCGGTTTGCGTTTCCGTTTCCTGCTGATACAACTCAAAATAAGCATCTCGAATAGGCAAGTAATTTTTGATACGTTGCTCTTGTAATGAGTTTAAAAACACAGGATGAAACATTGGTGTCGTTTCGTTCAACGATTTTAAGTAGCCTATTTGAGTTTCATAAAGCACCAAACACCCGTCTTTATAATGTGGTAAAATCGTATTTAAAAACGGCCGTGGTTCTTCTGAAATTTTGGGCAGTTTAGGAGTTTTGACAGGTGTTATTCCTGATTTTTGTTTCTTGTTTCGTTTTGCCTTTTTAGGTTTGTAATTCGGGTTGCGTTCTTCTTCGGTAAAATTGAATAAATCGTACAAAGTTACAAGAGGTTCTTCTTGAATGGCATTGCTTGATTTTACTTCCTTTTGAACATTTTTAGCAACTATTTTTTGCTGTTGTTGTACCTCTTGTAAATAAAGCTGTTTGTTGAAATTTGTCGTTATATCCTTTTGTAAAATAGTAGCAAAATCTTCTGAAATTTGAGTAATACCTTCAGTATGTAAATGAATAATTGCAGGTTTTCCGTAAGGGTCGGTATCAATAAAACTCTTATTCGTAACAATGTTATCAAACGATTGAAACAAACGACTGTTGGCAATGCCCTTTTCGGTAGTATAACTTTCAATAAAATTTTGTTCCTGTGGTGTTAATTGTTGCTTGTTGCTATCTTTTTGCAGTAAAATAAAGTCGCTTCCTACTTCCGTTCCTGCGTTTTCTGTAAATAGATTATTGGGTAAACGGATAGCGGTTATTAAGTGTGATTTTTCCAACAAACGCTCACGAACAACTTTATTTTTAGCACTGTTTAAAACACCTCGCGAAGTAACAAAGGCTAACAATCCGCCTTCACGGAGCGTGTCCATCGCCTTTAAAAAGAAATAATTATGAATGGTTTTAGATGCTTGTTTGCTAACTGCATCGGTACTTTTTGAAAAATCGGGGTCAAAAACCTGCATATCGCCAAACGGAATATTACTACTTACCACATCAAAATAGTTGTGATATTGCTTGTCAATGGTTTCAAATCCTTGTGCTTTTACAAGTGTATCAGGATAGGTATATTGTAACATTTTTGCGGTAAGTAAGTCCTTTTCAAAAGCTACGGAACTGTTGTTGCCTAAAGCCGACAAAAACACTCCCATTCCTGCGGAGGGATCTAAAAAACGATTAATTTGAATATTGTTATTTTGTAGCGTTTGCCCTAATTTGTGTACAAGTTCATTTGGTGTGTAAAAAGCGGTAAGCACACTGCTTCTAATACTATCAATATAGCGTTTGTAGGTCTTTTCGTTGGGTGTGTTTTCTTTTATAATGCGATGTAATTCGCTTACTAACGAAAATAAATCCAATTCCGAGTTGGACCAATGCGCAATATCACTAAACGAATTTGCTGGATGAAGTACGCATTTTAATCCGCCAAAGCCAACGTATTTTTGTAATTTTTGAAGTTCCTTATACGTGGCTTGTCGCTGTTCTTTTTCTAACTGAAAAACCGTTTGAATTGCTTCAATATTTTGTTGAAGATGTGCTTTTTTTGAAAATCCCATAGTTATGAATTGATACTTTTTTTAAAAGTACCCACTGAACTAATCGGATTTTAATTCGTTGTGTTTTTGGCGTTGTTTGGCGGTTTAGTTGCTGTATTTTACAGCCTTTTTAATGAAAGTAGTTTTCGTGTATGCAATAGTAATCGAACAGGAAACATGACCACACCCACAGCAATAGAAAGCAAAAATTTCACAATAAAATATATGCCCCAACCAACAAGGGGTAGAAATAAAAACACACTTGGGGTGATATAGGTTAAGGTTTTCCAACCTGCAACCAAGGCTCCACCTGCATAAAACCCAAAAAGAACGGACAATACAACACTAAAAGTTCTCGTTTTTAGGTTAGCAGAATCATGATGTCCAAAGAATTGAGAAAATAAATAATATCCCACACACCCAAAAACAAACATTAAAAATAACTCTTTGTAAATCGCTTTCTTTTCAGACTGCTGTCTTCTCTTGTTACAATCGCGACAAATAGGAAAAGAAAAAAGACTTGCACACGTAGTACACAAGCCTTTTTGGCAGTCTTGACAAGAAGCCACTGCATTTTCTTTTATATGGTTAAAACAATTCATTGCTTATTAATTTTCTTCTAGCCAAATTTGAATAGTTCCTGTAAGTTCGGTGTACAATGGGTCGTACATTTCATCATCCTCAAAATCTTTATGTAATTCGTACTTATCAAAAACCTCTTGACACACAGGAAGCATTTGTTCGGCAAATGAGCGAAGTTCATCATTCGCAATATCTCGATAAAACTCATCACAAACTACCTTAAAAACTAAATCCATTTTTGAAAACGGTAAATTAGCAAATAACACTTGATTAGCCTCATAAGATGCTTCTAAATGAGTATCGCCTCTCTTAATTACATCGACATAGGTATCTACTGCTAAATCACCTCGTGCGCTTATAAAATCTTGATCCTTGGCTAATTCAGGATAACTTTCTATTAAAAGTTCTTGTAAACGCAACTCAAAGTATGACATATCTCTTATTTCCATTGTTGTTTCCATAATCTTTAGGTTTTAAAAAGTCAAAACACTCACTATCAACAGTTATTGAACGAAAATTTAAACTTTTTATTTCTTTCTTTTTACAGGAAATTTAAAACAAGTAGTTCCGTCTTTATGTAATACCAAATACGCATCAAAAATTTTATTCCCTTTACTTTGTAAGCCTTTTAATAACGGACTTTTCCCTTTCTCCAATAACGTTGAAATAGCTTTTTCAGTCATTGTTTTGCCACAAATAGTTCTAAAAACAAGCCAATCGCAATCTTCCGCTGTACATTTTGCTACTTTTGGATATATTTTTACAGAAGACTTCTTGCATTTTGGACAACATAATTGTTGCTTTTTTGGAAGTGATTTCACCTCACTTTGCAACAGCTCTCTGGTAATTTGTTGTGTGTGAATTTCAATAGCTTTTTGAAAACTTGCCTCACTTATTTCACCTTTTTCTATACCTGCTAATGACCTTTCCCACATTCCTGTCATTGCTACATCGGCAATACGTTTGTCTTTTACAATTTGATACACTTGTAAGCCTTTTTCGGTAGGAAGTAATGCCTTTTTTTGGCGTTTAATATAATCACGTTTAAATAAGGTTTCGATACTATTCGCACGCGTAGCTGGCGTTCCTAAACCTACTTCTTTTATGACTAATCGCTCTTCTTTATTTTCAATAGTTTTTCCAGCGTTTTCCATTGCAAAAAGTAAGGTCGCCTCGGTAAGTAATGGCTTCGGTTGTGTTTGTTTTTCAACTAATTTAATTGCTTTTATCGTTAGCTCTTTTTTATCAGACACATCAGGTAATTGTTGAGTTGTGGTTTGCTCAAAATATCCTCGTATCGCTCTCCAACCTTCGGATACAATAACAGTTCCATTTGTTGTAAAGCGTTCGTCTTTTGCTATGCAACGTATCTGCGTAAGCTCTTTAACACAAGGCGCTGACACCGACTCTAACAATCGAGAAGCGATTAGTTGATAAAGCGTTTTTTCTTCATTTGAAATGGATGCTGGCATATAATCAGTAATCAACAAAGCGTGGTGATCGGTTACTTTTTCATCGTTTACAATGCGTTTTTGTAATTTTTGTAATCGCAAAAATTTAGCGTGTTCTTTTAAGGTTTCATTTCTTTCTAAAAATTGAATTAATTCAGGTATTTTCTGCCACATATCTTCAGAAATATAACGACTTCCTGTGCGTGGATAACTAATGAGTTTTTTCTCGTACAACGACTGTGCAATTTCCAAGGTTTTGGATGCCGAAAAGTTATATTGAACGTGTGCTTCTTTTTGTAAAGCGGTTAAATCATACAGCAAAGGCGGTTGTTCCTTTTTCTCTTTTTCAACAACTTCAAGTACTGTTACCGTTTTTACAAATGCGATGCTTTCAATCAGCTTTTCGGCAGTTTCTTTATTAAAAAAAGAGGTTTCAGATTGCGTATAAAAAGTAGTGCCTAATACCGAATGTTGAAGTTGAATGTTCCAATATGTTTCAGACGCAAAGTTTTTGTTTTCCAAATAGCGTTTACAAACCATTGCTAGCGTTGGTGTTTGTACTCTTCCTAATGAATAAATTCCGTTATTTGCTTGAACACTCAACGCTTGTGTAGCGTTGATACCAATAAGCCAATCGGCTTGACTGCGTGCTTTAGCTGATTGATACAAGGTATCGAAATTAGTTCCGTTTTGCAGATTTTTAAAACCTTTAGTAATCGCTTCGTAAGTTAACGAGCTTATCCATAAGCGTTGAAACGGTTTTTGACACTGTAAATACTGATAAATGTATCTGAAAATGAGTTCGCCCTCACGACCCGCATCGGTTGCTACAATGATACTTTCGCATCGCTCAAATAATTCTTTGATGATTTGTAATTGCTCAAAAGCACGTGCATCGATTTTGTAACCACCTCGTACTTTCAGTTGACGAGGCATTAACAAAAAATCTTTGGGAATAATCGGTAAATTGTCTCGTTGAAATCCGTTAATACCGTAGCTTTCTGGTAGTGCTAATGTTACTAAATGTCCGTAAGCCCACGTTATCGCATACCCCTTACCCAACCAATAGCCATTTTTGCGTTGGGTAAGCCCTAGATGTAGCGCTAAATCTTTCGCTACACTGGGCTTTTCTGTAAGTATTACTTTCATCTTTATAGTTTTTTACCCTTTGTTTTGGTTGGTTTATCGTCGGTTTTTTCTGCTTTACCTTTGCTTGTTTCTTGTCCGACTTTGTCCTCTTTTTTATTCGGATTTTTAAATGAAAAATCTACTTTTCCGTTTTTGCCATCCAACTTTAAATAGCCGTTATAGGCACTACCGCTTTTACTTAAAAATCCACTGATGTAAATGGTTTTTCCGTCTTTTAAAAGCTGACGTTGTTCTTCGGTAAGTTCTTTACCTCGTATCATTTTTGGAATTTCTTCTGATGGCATTTGCTCTTGTTTTTGCTGTTTGTTTTGCGTTGGTTTGTCAAACAGAAATTCTACATATCGCTTATCTGCATTGAACTGAACATTGGCACTAAAGGCTTTACCTTTGCTTGAAGTCATGCCTTCTAAATACAACGATTTTCCTTCTTGAAGCGTTTGTTTTTGGTCTTCGTTTAGTGTAATTCCTTTAATCTCATTAGGAATTTTGATGTATTCTGACTTTAAAGCAACTAATTCATTGGTTAGTCTATCTACACTTATTATTGAGGGGATCATTTCTCCTGTTTTTAGGTTTTGTAAATCGACAACGCGTCCCATATTACCTGTGTTTTTGAGGTTTTGTTTGTCTTCATCACTAAATTGATGTCCGAAAAATGGATAGTTGAGCATTGGTTCTCTACGGATACCGTGAATCGCCATTGTTATTTTTCCTTCGGCATTTTTTTGAAGTGATAAACGGGCATCTAATCGGCTAATTACCGTATCTACATTGAGACTTATATTTACTAATTCATTCGTTTTATAGCCTTTTAAAAGTGGTTCTAATAAGTTTCGCTTTTCTAATTTTTCTTTGGTAATACCAAAATTGGATAAGGTTGCCCAATCGATATCTTTTTCTTGATATTTGTAATCGCTGGTATGGGTTTTTGTTCCTTTCTTTTGAGGTTCTTGTTTTGGTGTTTCCTCTTGAGTGTTTGTGTCTTGTGGTTTTGCTTGTGTTGCCATTGTTGTTTCTTTTTTTGTGTTAAATTTTGATGTATCTACTTCGTGATGTTTCATCATCTCACTCATCGCTTTTGTAGGGTTCTTTAATTGTTCTTTAAAAATTTTTACTATTTTTTCTACTTGCTTTTTAGGAACTTTAAAAAATTTAAAGCGGGTTGGGTCTTTTGCTTGACGGAAGTAATTCAGAAAAAAATTAGACAGCATATCGCCGTGTTTATCCACCTTTAAAAACTCATTTTCATTTGCTTTTTTAGGGTCGGTGGTTTCTAAATTCCCGTTTTTATCAATGCCTTTTACGGCTCTGATTTCCTTTTTTTCTTGGTCTAATACCAATAGAATATCCGAAAACTGTTCGGGTAATTCTTGATGTGTTTCACTCATGTTTTTCTGATTTTAATCGCAGAGGGATAGCCAAGTGTTTAATTATCCGAGGCTTTTCTGAGATGGTTCATTTAAAATCGAAAGTACAATGTGTGATTTCTGAAAAAATAATTCTATTGATTTTGACCTTGTTTGACCTACAAAAACCTATTTTGGCGTTACAGGATGTTTGAATAGCGACTTGATAAAGTGGTTTACATCCGATAAACGGTAGTAGGTTTTTCCGCTGATAGAATAATACGGTAGCTTTCCTGATGAACGATAACGTTGTAAGGTGCGTTGGCTTACTTTTAAAATCGTTAGCACATCTTGATTGTCTAACAATTGTTCGCCCTCAACTACGTTTTTCTGCCGTTGTAATCGGTTTAGTTTTTCGTCTAGCAAATCGAAACGATCCTGGATTCTGTCCATCCACGCAAAAAATTCTCGTCTATCCAAATTCATAGCTTATTGTTTTAGGTATTTTTTGGCTTGGTCTGTAAGATTTTTGAGATATTCTTCTTTGGAAGGTACTGCATGTTTGTTTAGCAATTCTTCAATAGCTCCAATGGTATAAAAGTATTGTCGTCGGTTTTCAGAGTAGGTAATTTCTCCTGCTTTTCGCATTCGAGTAAGCGTTCGAGAACTGATGTGTAAATACTCACAGACTTCACGATGGTTGAGCCATACGTTTTTATATAACTCGCTGTCTTTAGGTGGTTGAAGATGTTCGTGTATAGTGTTAATTTGAGCTTGTAGTTGCGTCCATACTTCGGATTGTAGTGTGATAAGTTCCATCGTTAAAAAGATTTAAAATGATGGAGCAAAATTGAAAAGGTTGGATATGTTTTATTGCCAAGTTCTTGCCAATGGGTATGAAATTTAACAGTTTTTAGTGCAAAAAAAATCAGTCTCAACAAGACTGACAATTGCTCTTCAAGCATCGCTTACTTGAAGTTGATGTTCTAAAGAAATTTTTAGTCTGTCTAAAAAGAGGGTTCTACTGTTACTTCTGGATTTCATTCGGTGATACGTATGATGTATGTCGCCTAATTTTATTCTGAATAATTCTTCAAATGAACTGGCTATACTACGAATACTTACTCCTTTTACAGATTGTGAAGAATATAATGCGTAAATTAATTCAACCAAAGAGCTTTTTGAAGCTAACCATTGCAAATTTTCTGATTGTGCCTCAACGCTATACACCTTACCTTCTTTTCTTTCAATAAAGTGAAGAAGTTTTTCTTCCGAATAAATTAACGATAATAAACAATCATAAAATGTGGTAAATTTCGTATCAATAAAATTAAACGAATCGTAATTTTTGAAAACAATGTCTTTATTTTTTTGTTGTGTAAAAAAGACTTCATCTTTGTCAGTTCTCCCAGATTTAAAATATTGATAAAATGAATTTTTACAATATTTTTGTTGGTTTCTTTCTGATAGTTCTTTATAAAATTTTCGATAATGAATAATTATATTATCTCTACAACCTATAGGACAGGAAGTTTCTATGTGATAGATGTACTTGTAGTACAGTAGCATTCCTTGAATTTGTGGTTTTACCTCTTTAAAAAAAGTAATTTCATCATCAACCGTTTCAAAACCATATGATAAAACATATTCCTTAACTTTTTCTAATTGACTTTGAGTAAACAATGCCATTTCTTTGGCAGTTTTAATAGGAGATATATTCAAAACTTCTTGTATCTGCTCTTCTTTTTTCCAGATTTCATTTAGCGTTGTTGCAAATAATGGGTTCATAACTTTTGTTTTAAAGGGTTAGAAATATTTGATTAAAAATCGGAATGGTCGTTGATGATTTTTAGTATTTATTCCTCATAAAAAAGTGATGATTTTGAATTTACATCAAGGCTCTATTTTAAAAATGTCGTACACTTAAAACGATTAATTTCCTTTTTTATTGAATGTGAGTAGATTTTTTTGTTAAAGTTTAGAAAACTATCATTTAAGATACCTAACTTTGTGGAAGTTATTTGAAATTAAACGAAAGAAGAAGTTAGTTTCGTTACTAAATCATTACTTGTTTTTTTGAAATCTTATATATCTCCTATAAATAAAGGCTTTTTTATTTACTTTGGAAATTCCTGCGGATTTTCAGAAGTAGCCGAGAACAAGCAATTACTTATAACCATTGTTATGGACTGGTTTTATTTTGTCCAACCAACAGTTTTTTTCCATTCCTCAATTTCCTGTTTTCTTTTTTCAAAGTCTGTCGGTGGCGATTGTTTATTATTTTTAGCTTGTTTTCTTATAATTTTAGTTTGTTCTTCAATTGAATTAAACCCAATAGATTTTCGCCTTTGATTCACTTTTTTCAAGTCATCAAAAATATTAGGGCTCAATTCTCCGCTTTCATCCCAATCAAATTGAGTTCCATAAAGTTGTGGTTTATTCTCAAAAACTGCTATTCGGTCAGTCAAGTACGCTAAATTTTTTGAATTGGCTTTATTTTGATGAACAGCAATTTCTAATAATTTCACACATTTTTTCATAAAGTTAGGTTGTCCGATAGAATGTTGTATTATTAACCAAGTTGCTTCATTTGCTTCTTTGCCAACTTTGTCAAGCGTTGGATAACCTATTTTATTTATTATTTCATTTAGAGTTTTGGCATTTTTGTTGTGAATTTCAGCCATTTCTTTATTGTAGCCTTCACTAAGTTTTCCACTTTCAATTAGCTTTTCACGAAATTCCAAATCAGTATTTTTCAGTTCGATTATTTTTTCTGCAATTTCGTTGTAATTCATTCTGCTAATTGTGTTGTGTTCAACTTGCCCATAACGTTTCTTGTATGGTGCGTTTGCTTCCCGAAGGGAGCAAATGAACTATACAAATTGTTGTGGGTAGTTTTTATTCCAGTATTCGTTTCTTTAAATCCATTCTTTCGTGCAAAATCCTTGTAATTTCCACATAATTATCATCAACATTTCGATAGAAAATAATGTGTCGATTCGATTTTACTCCGAATAGATTTTTAGTAATTCCATTGTAGTTTTTTCCTAAATCTGGATTATCAGCTATTTCTTGGCAATTAGAAATCAACATTTCATAATATTTGTCAGCTTGTTTTTCTGACCAAACCTCAAAAGTATAATCCCAAATCTTTGATAAATCCTCAACTGCTTTATTGGTCAGTTTGAATTTAGCCATTCGAGTGTTTTTTTGCTTTTAGAGATTTAAGATGTTTTTCTGGGTTAAAATCGTGAGCAATTCCGCTGTCAATTCCTTCTTGAATAGCATTTTTTAGAGCTACAGCTTTACTTTCCTCTTCTTCTAAAAGTCTTAATCCAGCACGGATTACTTCACTTACATTTTTAAATCGTCCCTCACGTATTCGACTCTGAATGAATTGGTCAAAATAATTTCCGAGTGATATTGATGTATTTTTACTCATTTTAACATTATTTAGTTCAAAAATACCGAAAATTGGTAAAAAATACAAGTTTACAGATTCTGACTAACGTCAATTTTATTTATTCAAAATCAGGGAGTTTTAAATTCAAGATCTTCTGGTTTGATGTCAAATTTATCAATTTGTTTTTTAATTCTTTTGACGAGTCCAAGTTTTCTTTTTTGGTCAAGGTATAAGTATCCTTCTGGATTTTGATATGGTTTAGCCTTGACAATCATATTCCAGATAATTATAGCAAGTTTTCTAGCAGTTACTGTAATAGCTGAGACTCTTCCTTTTCTAAAATTTATTCTGTGGAAAAAATCTCTAAGCGGAGTACTATCTTTTAAATTTCCAATCGCATTTGCAGCATTTCTTAGAGCTATTTTGAGTCTACTACTTCCTTTACCTATTTTACTGGATAATACTTTTCCTCCACTTACTTTGTTATTAGGGGCTAATCTGAGCCAAGATGTAAAATGTTTAGCTGTTTTAAACTTATGAATACCTTCATATCCAATTTCACTCATTATGGTGAGTGCTGTATTGTAACTCGTTCCTTCTATTGCTAATAAATCTATTCCTTTGAAGATTTGATAAGATTTAAGATTGATATCAATATTTTTTGGAGTGTTTTTATTGATTCTTTTATGCTTTTTCTTATCTATATGATGCTCTTTTTTTTCAGGATCTTTACCAATGATGTCATCAATTTTCAAAGCTATTTGATCATCACATTTTCTAATTTTTTCTTGTAAATAGTTATATGTATCCAATTCATCATTTAATGCGTACAAATAATCATTTCTTCGGTTTGTGTGTAAAGCTTTAGCTATTTCTTCTTCACTTTTTCTACAGTTATAATGTCTTAAACTAGCTAGTTTTTTAGGATCTGTTTCTCCCAAACAAATAGCTGTAATAATTTTCAATCCTGTAAGTCCTACAATATCTTTCACTACAACATCTAATCTTATATTCATAAGCCTTAGATATTTTTGCATTTTTTTTGATGAAGCAGCAGCTTGCTGGATTAGGTTTAAACGATGTCTGGTAAAAGTTCTTAATATTTCTGTGTCTTCATCGGGTAAGAAGCTTGAAGAAAGTAATCCCAAAGCATGCAATTTTTGTATCCATTGGCAATCAATTACATCTGTCTTTTTTCCTTTTATATTTTTGGTAAACTTTCCATTACAAAGAGTAACTTCAAATCCATTGGCAATTAAAACAGCGTGTAAGTTTTGCCAATAATTACCTGTACTTTCCATAGCTACTGAGGTAATCTTATGTTCTCTAAGCCAATCTGCTAGAGCGTATAAATCTTCATTATATACTCCAAATTCTTTAATATCAGACTTTTTTTGACCGACGGCTACCCAATGACTACGACTACCAATATCAATACCAGCAGCATTTTTGTTTACGATTTCTAATGTCATTTGTTGTTCCATAACTTACGATTTTAAAAGCTCTAAGGAAATGTGCTTTAGGCAAAAAGAAATATTCTGAACGGGGTCCTAAGATTTAGGCCGCCAATGTACTAAATGGCAAACATTTCAACCAGGATTGCGCACGTGCTTACACAAAGTAGCAACACTTTAAAAAACGGCCTTACAAAGAGCTTAAATTATTTAGAGTGTAAAAATAAGACTTCGTTAGCATAGTACTAAAGGGTTTTCGGAGCTATGAGGGATTGCGCACAACGTTAAATATAACAAACGTTGTTATCCCGAAGGGCAATTATGTTTTGTTATATAATGTTAAAGGCTGGCTTTTTTTTCAAATATTTCTTTTAACTTATTTTTTAATTTATCTCCTCTTAATCTTCTTTCTATAATAATTCCATTTTGATCCATTAAGAAATTATCCGGTATTCCATTTACTTCATAAATTAAACTTATATCACCTTCAAACCCCTTTAGGTCAATTATATTTGGCCAAGTAAGACTATCTTTTTTAATAGCTTCGATCCAACTTTCTTTATTCTTGTCTAATGAAACTCCGATTATTTCAAAACCCTGAGCTTTATATTTTTTATACTCCTTAACTAGCTCAGGATTAGATTTTCGACAAGGCCCACACCAAGAAGACCAAAATTCTATTAAAGTATATTTTGCATTTATATCCGAAAGTTTAATTTCTTTTCCTTCAATATTTTTAAGTGAAAAGTCTACAAACTTTTCTCCAATTTCTGGTTTTTTGGGTAAACTTAGGTAATGAGAAATTTCTTTTCCATAATCTGACTCTTTTATATCGATATTCATCTTCGAGAATAATTCATTACTAATCTCTTTACCCCAATCTCGCATATACCTATTTAATACTTTAGTACTTTCTAAACAGTTAGGATACTCTTCTATGAATTTTTTACTTATTTCTGCCTCTTTTGGAATTAAGCGACTGTATTTCATAACCATAGAGTCTCTATAAGACTGAGTCAGACTTTGATCAATCGATAAGTTATAAAGACTATCAAAAAGCTTTTTTTAGTGGTTTTATTCTCGCATAATGTATGTCCGCTTGCCTCTGAGATTCAGAACCAGTAATCACCCTATCAATAAATTTGCCTTTTTCAGCGATAAAATTTATTTTACTATTTTCAATCCATAATTCTGAATAATCTCTAGTACCTTTTATTCTTAGGATAACATTTTCAGGTTTTTCTGTTTTTCCTATAAATTGAAATTTTTCTCCAATAACAAAAGTAGAATCAGTGGGCTTAAAAAAATCACCAAATGTAACCATTGTACTATCAGGAACGTTTTTAATAATTCCACTGATTTCATATCCATCAATCTTTGCTTCTTTTTGACAAGATGCTAAAATTAATATTGTAAAAATAAAAAGTCCAATTTCTCTCATAATTTTGTTTTGCTTGACTGTAACAATGATATATAGGATATATGTCCTATATATTCCATTTATTTATAAATCTAGTGGATTTCTGATTAACTTAAAATTATTTATAGCTACCTGAGTATAAATTTCTGTTGTTTTTGTACTACTATACCCCAAAAGAGTTTGTATATATCTTAAATCTGTTCCACTCTCTAATAGGTGAGTTGCAAAACGAATGCCTAAGTATATGTGGTGTAACCCTTCTTTTGATATTTGCTTTTAAAGCAGCTCTAGCAACAATTACTCCTACACTTTTTCCAGAATATTTCATCCCATTTGGGGGTTCAAAAAGATATTTTTTAGGTTTCCATTGCTTATAATACGCTCTTAAGTCTTTTAATGTTTTTTCAGATAGTAATGAATATCGGTCTTTATTATTCTTAGCATTCCTTACATAAACCGTCATTCGTTTACTATCAATATCAGTTAACTCTAAATTTAATATTTCATTTCTTCTTAATCCATTCTATAATCTCTTTAAATAAAAATCATCACAACAAAACTCATAACTCAATCGTTAAACATCTGTATAAAAACATGTTACAAAACGGATGAATATATTGTCAAAATATGGATTACTACAGTTTAGAAACAATGCTAGGATATACAATAAGTCTGTCATCAAAAGCTTGCAACTCTTTAAAGAAGAAACAAAGCTCCTTAAAACCTTACTATTTCTTTCTTACAAATATGATGAATTAGAAGAACTTGATAGCGCCATTAATTTCCTAAAAGGATTTAGAATACTTATTCACGTAGATTATATATTAGAAGAAATAACATCAGAAGATAAAATGGTTACTAAACGTATACAAGAGCAGATAGAGGATAAAATAAAAAAGAGTCGTAAGTTTATTTTTATTGCTACAGAAAACGCCATTAGTTCTAAACACTGTAAATGGCAAATCAGATATGCTAATACTCAAAAATCGATAGATCATATTGCAATTTTACCTATACGAGAAGATTACGCTGATTATAGTGGAAAAGAATATTTACAAAAATACCCCTATATTCAAAAGAATGAAATGAATCCAATTGTATATGAAGTAAAGTTCCCTAATGGGGATATAATAGAATTAGGTGATTGGCTAGCCCTATAACTTTATAATCATCTAACTTAAAATTAAATCCATCATCTTATTTTATTAAAACAACTAATCAATACTTATTTTTAACATCAATTTGTTTTTAGAAATACTTAAAAAACAAATAACAATTTTTGATTTAAATAAAAAAGTAACCAAAATATAACCCCAGTCAGTTTTATTTTGAAGTATTAATAACTATCTGATATATTATAGTTTAAGGTGTAAGCGATACCCTATTTTTTTAACTAACTTTAGCAATGTCCCTATAAAAAAACGTTATTTTTTATATAAAATATAAACTATTACATAACATTGTGCAACCTTTTTATTTTTAAATTGTCAGTATTTATTATTAATAAAACAAATCTTGACCATTCATTTTTGGCATAATGATTGATATTTGTTAAAATAACTAACTAATAATAAAGTATTATGAAAAAAATAGTTTCAATACTCGTTTTCGTTATTATAGGATTAACGAGTTATGCACAAAAAACCACAACTCTAGTAGAAGATCAAAATCCTAACTATAAAAAAGCTATGGATAAATTCTTAACAAATAGCAATGAATATACATTAGCTCAGGGAACTACTCTACAAGAAACTTATAAAGCTATTGATCCTCTAGAAGAGAAAAGAGAATTACGTTCTTTAAGAAGACAATATCGTGCTCAAAGACCATACTGGAGGCATCAACGAAGATTAGAGCGTGCTAGAAACACGACTTATTACGAAAACTATGGGTATTCTGGGTTTAACTCTGGTTATTACAATTACGGAAGTGATTTATTAACATTAGGATTATTAGGAGCCTGTCTTATCTGGTAAAGATACCTTAATCTATATAAAAACACCTTAATAAAAATCATATAATGAAAAAATCAATAGTAACAACTATAGTAGTGCTATTAGCAGTAGTCATAAACACCTCATGTTCCAGAAAAGTTACCCGAGTAGCTACAGATGCACAAATTGATATTAGTGGTCGTTGGAACGATACTGATTCTAGACTTGCTGCAGAAGAACTTACTGACGAAGTACTTACAGGAAATTGGATAACTGACCATATCCAAGAAAAAGGCAAAAAACCTGTAGTTATAGTTGGACTAGTACGAAACAAATCACATGAACATATCGAGAGTGAAACTTTTATTAAAGATATAGAAAAAGCATTTATTCAACGTCAGAAAGTTAGAGTAGTACAAGGTGGTAAAATGCGAGAAGAGCTAAGAAGCGAACGTGCTGACCAACAAAATAACTCCTCTGTATCAACGATGAAAAAATTTGGATTAGAGACAGGTGCAGATTATATGTTGCAAGGGAATATCAACTCTATAGTAGATGCTCATAACAGACAAAAAGTAGTTTACTATCAGATTGATTTAGAATTAACTAATATCCAAACTAATGAAAAAGTGTGGATTGGTGATAAGAAAATTAAGAAGTTTGTTAAAAACTAATTTTAAATTAGCTAAATAAAAAAAATAAGCACCTACTTACAGTAAGCTTTCTTAGGAAAGCTTTTTTTATAATTGACCATGATTTGTATAAAAATAAAATCAGCTTTCTTTAGTATATTATTATATTCAACTCTATTAATACTTAGTAGTTGTAGCAGTTATCATACCAAGAGTGTACTTTTTCAAACAAAAGTACAACAAGGGGATATACAAGGAGCCCTTACTGTTATCGATAAGAACAAATTTTTAACCAAACCAAGAAACCAGCTCTTATACTTATTTGAAAAAGGAAAATTAGCATATCTAACAGGAGATCACACCCTTAGTAATGAGTTATTTAACAAAGCTGATCTACTTATCGAATCTAATAAAAAAGCTCTAGGAAATCAAATATTAGGTGTTCTTTTAAATCCGCAAAAAGAGACATATAAAGGTGAAGATTTTGAAAAAGTAGCAATACACTATTATAAGGCACTTAATTACATGTTTTTAAATAAGTATGATGAAGCCATTGTAGAAGCTAAACGCATTACTTTACAATTACAAAAAATAAACGAAAAATATCCTTCTGGAAAAAAAAACAGATACAAAGACGATGCTTTTGCACACACATTACAAGGGTTATTATATGAAGCTTCTGGAAATATCAATGATGCATTCATATCCTATCGTAATGCTGTGGATTTATACCTAAATAATCAAGGAACCTATATTGGCGTCCCCTTACCCAGTCAACTTTGTCAAGATATGTTACGAACTGCACATATCATGGGATTTGATAGCGAAGTAGAACGTTATGAGAAACTATTAAATATTTCTTATGTTCCTAAAAACAATACCGAGGGAGGTGAAGCTATCGTTTTTTGGGAAAATGGATTAGCACCATATAAAGACCAGACTTATTACACCTTCACTATTTTACCTGGTAATAACACAGGAATGGTAACGATCATAAACGAAGAACTTTCACTAAACCTTCCTTTACCTATATCTACAGGTGGAAATGGACGTTCTGATTTTTCTGACATAGACATATTTAACGTAGCCTTTCCTAAATATGTTAGTCGACAACCTCTTTATAGTAATGCAGAGGTACAACTAGATAGTGTATCTTACCCATTCCAGTTAGCACAAAATTATAATGAAATAGCATTTAAAACATTAAAAGACAGAACTCTAAGAGAAATTGGAAAAGTAGCGTTGCGATTAGCAACCAAGAAAATTTCTGAATATACTCTAAAAGATCAAAATAGTGATCTTGGTGCTTTATTGGGGCTGTTTAATGCCTTGACAGAAGGAGCTGATACTCGTAACTGGCAAAGTTTACCTAATACAATATTCTATACCCGAGTACCTTTAAAAAAAGGAAAAAATAATTTAACAGTGCAATTAAAATCAAATCAACAGGTTATAAATTCGAGAAATATTAATACACAAGGAACTGGCAAAATTCAATTTGAAAAAATAGTTACTCCAGAAATTTCTACTCCTAATCGTTATTGATATAATATTCTATATCTATATTGTTTTTATGGTTAAAGTGCTTTCGCTACTTTTTGTACTGCCAAAATCGTTTCATCTAGATCTGCATATGTTAAAGCGTCTGTAATGAACCAGGTTTCAAAAGCACTAGGAGCAATATAAACTCCGTTAGCTAGCATTCCATGAAAGAATTTTTTAAACGTATCATTATTTCCTTTTGCTGCAGTATCAAAATCTACTACAGTATCTTCTGCAAAATGAACAGAAATCATAGAACCTATTCTATTAATAGTATGTATGACATTTTGATCTTGTAAAGCTTTAGTAATACCTTTATGCAAATATGTTGTCTTATCTTTCAGGCTTTTAAACACTCCTGAGTTTGTATTTAACTCCGTAAGCATTGCTAATCCTGCTGCCATTGCTAATGGATTACCACTTAAAGTTCCTGCCTGATACACCGGTCCTAATGGCGCTAAATGATTCATAATTTCTGACCGAGCAGCAAAAGCTCCTACGGGTAACCCTCCTCCTATCACTTTACCAAAAGTAACAATATCTGCATTCACTCCAGTAAGCTCTTGCGCTCCTCCTTTTGCTAACCTAAAACCAGTCATTACCTCATCAAAAATCAAAAGAATATCATCAGCATCACATAAGGTTCTAAGTCCCTCTAAAAATCCATTTACAGGTGGTATACACCCCATGTTTCCTGCAATTGGTTCTATGATAACACATGCTATCTCTCCTTTGTTAGCGGCAATAACATCTGCTACATTTTGTAAATCATTATATCTAGCTAATAAAGTGTCTTGTGCTGTTCCTTTGGTTACACCAGGACTATTCGGGCTTCCAAAAGTAACTGCTCCGCTTCCTGCCTGAATTAAAAAAGAATCACTATGTCCATGATAACATCCTGCAAATTTGATGATCTTATCTCTACCTGTATATCCACGTGCTAGTCGAACGGCACTCATACAAGCTTCTGTACCCGAATTTACAAATCGTATTTTATCTATATTGGGTACCATTCCTACAGCAAGCTCTGCTATCTGGGTTTCTATCTCTGTAGGCATCCCAAAACTGGTTCCTTTCTTAGCTTTATCAATAACTGCATTAACAACAGGAGGATAAGCATGACCTAAGATCATAGGTCCCCATGAATTAATATAGTCTATCAAACGATTACCATCTTCATCATATAAATATGGTCCTTTAGCTTCTTTAACAAATATTGGATCACCTCCAACAGCTTTAAATGCTCGTACTGGTGAATTAACTCCTCCTGGAATTACTTTTTGCGCTTCTGCAAATAGTGCGCTACTTCTTTTGTAGATCATATCTTAATTAAAATCTTCTTCCTCTTCCTCGGCAGTGGATACTTTTATAACTTGACCAATTTTGATCGTATTATCTGCTAGATTATTAAATGTTTTGAGTTCTTGTACAGAAATTTTATATCTTCTAGAAATCGAATATAGAGTATCTCCTTTTTTTACAGTATGCTCTCCTTTCTTATCTGTCGTTGTGACCGTAACAGCAGGGGTAACTGCTTCAATTAATACTACTTTATCTTTAACAATTTGTGCTTTTTCTACTCTTTTTGGCTTTTTTCCGCTAAGCACTTCCTTATCAAAATCATACAACTGATAACGTTCTATAATAGCAATCAATTTTTGCGGGTATTTCTTATCTGTAGCGTATCCTGCTTCTCGCAAACCTCGTGCCCAAGATTTATAATCTTTTTTGCTAAAAGTAAACAGTCTTGAATATCGTTTGCGATCTTTTAAGAATAAGGAATGGTCTCTAAAAGATTCACTTGCCAAGTTATATTTTCTAAAACACTCCTGTGACCTATCATCATCATGATATACTCGATCACCTTTCCAATCATGGCATTTGATCCCAAAATGATTTTTTGCTCTTTGCGTTAAATCACCATACCCTGCTCCTGATTCTAAAATTCCTTGTGCTAGAGTAATACTTGCCGGAATACCATATACTCTCATTTCATTTTTTGCAATACCAGCATATTCGTATATGTAGTGCTGTACTTTATCTTTATATGACAAAACAGGGAGTGGTTTTTTTACAGTCTTCTCGATATTGTTATCTCCTGATATAACTTCTCTAGTCGTTCGTTCTATATTAGTAACGGTAGTTCGTTTAGGAATTGGTCTATTTGTTCTAGAAGATGCTACTTTTTTGCTTCCTCCACAAGAAATCATGACTGTAGCGATACATAACAATATAATAAATTTTCTCATGCTACTATCTAATTGTAATAAGGGGTAACTTCTTTTTTTTTAATTTTTTATTCATTCCGGCTATTCCTTGCAAACCACCAGTATGAACAGCTAAAATACGAGTATTTTTCTTAAAAACACCTTTTTGTATCAAGTCAAAAATCCCAAAAATCATCTTACCTGTATAGACGGGATCTAATCCGATATGTTGCTGATCATTAAACTTATTTATAAACTCAATACCTTCTCGATTTATTTTACCATACCCTCCAAAATGATAGTCTTCAATAAGCTTCCAATTTGTTTTAGATGTATACTTTTTAATCTCATCAGTAAGAAATCTTCCTTTTAATGCAGGAAAACCTATGACTTTTTGATGGCTATCTATGCTATTAATAATTCCTGCAATAGTACCTCCTGTTCCCACTGCACAACATATAATATCATAGTTCTTATCCTGAGAAGTCAGAATTTCTTCGCATCCTTTAATAGCTAAAGAGTTAGTGCCTCCTTCTGGGATGATATAACATGCTCCAAATTCTTTTTTTAATTGTGTTATGAAAACTGAAGACGTTTTCTCTCTATATGTTTCTCTACTAATGAATTTTAGATGCATTCCTGATGTAGAGGCATGGTACAATGTGTCATTTTCTGATAGGGTTTTCTGAAGGTCTTTTGCTAATTCTTCTCCTCGTATAATTCCTATCGTTCTTAGACCCAAAATCTCTCCTGCTGCTGCTGTTGCAGCAATATGATTACTATATGCTCCTCCAAAAGTAAGTACCGTAGTATATCCTAATTTCTTAGCTTCAAGCAGATTATACTTTAGTTTTCTAAACTTATTGCCCGAGACATGTTTATGGATTTGATCTTCGCGTTTAATATCAAGAGTAACTTTAAAATCATTTAAAATAGAATCTGTAATCGATTGATTTTCTATAAATTTCTTTTCTGAAGAAAAAATATTCATCTATAAGTATTTTATAAAACTCCAAGGTTTTCTGACCTTAAGATAATATAGATCGTCTTCATTAACATATGCTTCTCTTTCAAATGAAATATTACGATAGGCCTGATGAGAATTTCGGTATTGAATCAATCTAATAACATATTCTATAAGATAGAATCCATAAAATGGTATTACCAAAAGTTCTGCTTGCTGTCTTAGATGAATTTTTTCGTGATTAATAAAGACCTCATCATTCTTAAGATACGAGTTATTGATCACAATAAAGGGCCATAGGGCAATACCTACAAAATGACGACCTATCAAATATTTGTTAACAACAATGGGCATATTAAGTGCAAGATACTATTTTTGTAGTTATGAATAACCCTAAAAAAATGTTAACCCCACAAGAGGGAGATTATTATATAACCCCTGAAGGATATCGATGTTTTACAGAACAATATCATCTTAGAAGAGGGTATTGTTGTGAGAGCGGATGCAGACATTGCCCATATGGGTATGATAAAAAGACGAATAGTTATTCTAAAAAATAAATCCCATAACTCCCTCATGGTATGATTATTGAGGTTATTTTTTATACAAAAAGCTATTGTTCAATCTATAAAAACACAAGGATTATGAAAAATTTTTCATTTTTATCATTAATCCTTATCATACTACTAAGTTCTTGTACTACAGTACGAGTAGCTTCAGACTATGATAAGCAGGCTAATTTTGATACCTATAAAAGCTATGCTTTTTATAAACCTGGAATCGATAAAGCAGAAATCAACGACCTTGATAAAAAACGTATTCTTAGAGCTATCGAAGCTGACATGAATGCTAAAGGTTTTAAAAAATCATCTAATCCAGATGTATTGGTTAGCATTTTTACAAAAACTAAAGAAAATATAAATATCTATCAAAATAACCTTAATTGGGGATATGGATGGGGTTGGAGTCCTTGGTTCTGGGGGCCTAACTACAATACAGTATCTAGATCTACTGAAGGCACTTTATATATTGATCTTATAGATGCTTCTAAAAAAGAATTGATTTGGCAAGGAATGGGATCTTCTGCATTAGTTAAAGATGTCCATAAAAAACAGGAGAAAATGAATGAAATTGTTACTGCAATCTTAGAAAAATATCCTCCACAAGGATAAATACATTTCATCTATTATAAATATACAAATAGCCTTTCCTATCCGGTAGGCTATTTTTTTATGTACATTTATAAAAAAAATGATACTTATATGCGTAATTTTTTACTTGGTGTGCTCTTAACAGCCTTTTTAATACTCGGTATCAAATATGGTATGGATCAACTTAATACCCATAAAATAGAGACTACCTCTTCTGGGCTTATTCTTAATCAGATAAAAAACGTAGGTAAGCTTGTTGTTACAGAAGGGCATTTTTCGGATATTATAACCTATGAGGATGATAAAACGTATTTTAAAGTTCTCTCTTCTAAGAAAAAAATAATAGTCCTTGTTAATGCCAATGTCCAAGTATCTTATGACCTAAGAAAAATTAAACACATCATCAATAAAGATGATAAAACAGTAACGATTACAGAAATTCCTAGTGCAGAAGTTAACATTAATCCAGAAATAAAGTACCACGATATCCAAGAAGGAGTTATTAATAAGTTTAGCCCTGAAGATCATAACTCGATCCGAAAAAAAGCCTTAATGCAATTAAATGAAAAAGTAAAAAAATCTCCTCTTATTACCAACTCTAAAAATAGACTTATCAGTGAATTACAAAAAATATATATTCTCACAAATTCTCTAGGTTGGACACTAAAATATAAAAATGCTGCTATAACTAACGATAATGACATTGAAAAAATAATTCAATACTAAGTATTGTTATAATACTCTTTTTTACTCAGCTTATATTTTCGTTCTACAGAATCTTCTTTTTTAACATATATTTCTGTTACATACTTCATTTCTTGCTCTAAAATACGTATTGAATTTAAATTATCTTTATCCACATAGGCCACTAGTTCTTTTAATTTCATTTGTTCAAAACAATATGTTATCAATCCTTTTGCTATTTCTAACCCAAATCCTTTTCCCCAAAAACATTCTCTTAATCGATAGGCAATCTCCAACTCTGACATATCGTTTTCGTATACTCCACATATGCCTATAAATTGATTAGTATTTTTATTTATAATAGCCCATATTTTGAAAAAAATAGAATCATCATTATAATACCCAATAAAACGATCTAATTCTTGTTTACTTTGTTCAAAATTCATCTCTTTCTTAATATATTTCATCACACCTCGATTGCTTTGCATGTCATAGAATGACTCTAAATCTTTATCTTCTAGTTGTCTTACATGCAATCGTAATGTTTTAAATAACAGTACATTAAAATTATTCATAAAAAACAGTCATTTCATCTAATCCTTTTCTCTTTAGATCCGGCACATATGTAGGAAGTTTAGGATACCCTACTGGGAGCAATAAAAAAGCTCTTTCATTACTAGGTCTTTTAAGAATATTTGTTAAAAAATTCATCGGACTTGGAGTATGTATTAATGTAACTAATCCTGCATTATGAATTGCTGATATTAACATTCCACAAGCTATTCCTATAGATTCGTTTACATAATAATTATTATGCTTATGTCCACCACTCTCGAGTTCATATACTTTTTTAAAAGCTATAATCAACCAAGGTGCTATTTCTAAAAATGGCTTGTGCATATCAGTATTTAATGGTTCTAAATCTTTTTTCCAGCGTTCACTCATTCTATTTTCATAGCTTTCTTTTTCTTCTATTTCTGCTTCGTTACGGATCTGTTTTTTTAGAGCCGGATTAGAGATAGCACAGAATGTCCATGGTTGTTTATGTGCTCCAGAGGGAGCCGTAGAAGCACTTTTAATAAGGTTTTCGATAACTTCTTTGGGAACGTTTTTATCAGAAAAATCCCTAACAGATCTTCTTTTATCTAGCCATTCATAAAACGATTTACTTTTTATAGTTAATTCTTCTTCAGAAAATATATCTGAATGATAAGAAACATGTTTATATCCATTAATATAAATAGTATCTGTAGCGTTCATTTTTATTTCTTTTTAAGTTTATAAAAATTTAGAGTCATTATAAAAGAGGATTTCTATTTTATAATAGCTAAATTGCTCCTAATTATTTTCAATATTTTATTAATAATAGTATACATTTTATTCAAAATATCTTATCTGCAACTCTCTAAAGTTACTAATTTTTCATTTTTTCTGTATAAAAACAATTCACAACCTATTATTTTAAAAGTTGTTACCGCTTCTAGGGCTTTTATAAATTTATTTTCTTGTTCTAAGTTTTCACAAGCCATTTCAGTAGAGATTATTTTTTCAAATCGTATAGCATTCCCAGAAATCAGTACATCCCCTGATATTGTATTACAAGCGCCATTTCCATTAAATTTATTTTCTTTTTCATCGATCATAATAAATGAATCTTTTGAAACAGGTATAGTCAAATTCTCTTGCTCAGCAAAACTCGAAATTATCCATTGATTAGCTATTGATAATCCATTTTGAATTTCTTTTTTTCTGATCACTTTCATTAAGGTATATTTTACAGAAGAAGCATCTGCTAGAGGGGTCTTCATTTTTTTAGTTTCTACCTTTATCTCATACTCATACCCCTCTTCATACTGAAACCCGATAATCTCATCAGAAAAAAGTTCCCATTCTTTTTGTTTTAGATTACGCTTAATCATATAACATTCTTTATTAATTCCTCCAGCATTACAAACCGCTTTTTTTGAATTAATCCAGATAGTGGATTCATATTTAAGTTTATGTTTTGTGCTATTTTCACTTGACTGGCAAGAGATTGTTATTGCTATCATTAACATAATAATCAATGAAATTAATATTCTTTTTCTCATACATTCTACTTATTTATCAAATTAGTCAATATTCTTGGTAGTGATAGTTTAGTACAGAAAGTAACTATTTTTCATTCTAATAGCTAATCATTAACATTTAATAAGCGACTACAAACGGATACAAACGAAAACAAGCATTTCCTAACCGAATTTACCTAGAAGTACACTATAAGTTTGCATCAAAAATACAGTTAACTATCTAACAGCACTTTAAAATTAATAAATTATAAAAAACCTGAATAATCATTTCTAGATATAATATTAATATATAAAAAAAGAGAACCATGAATACACTAAAAAACAAAGTACAGTTGATCGGAAACCTAGGACAAGATCCAGAAATTATCAATCTAGAGTCTGGTAAAAAGCTTGCAAAATTCTCGATAGCTACAAATGAGTATTATTATAATAAACAAGGAGATAAAATCACCGATACGCAATGGCATAATATCATCGCATGGGGTAAAACCGCTGATATTATAGAAAAGTATGTCAACAAAGGGCAAGAAATTGCTATCGAAGGGAAACTCACCTCTCGAAATTATGAGGATATTAAGGGTGAAAAACGATATATCACCGAGATCGTTTGTAATGAACTTTTAATGCTTAATAAGTAAGCATCTAAAAACCGTATTCGATTATATATTTTTACCCTACACATGCAAGTCTGAATTTCTAAAATTTTTTAATTAAGTACTCATACATCTTAATCCAAACAAATAATCAAAATCCTACCTTATGATTATTTGTTTTTTAAGGTACTATAGTTTTAAAATTCTTATTTCTTTAATAGTCTATATCCTTATTCTATCAGAGGTTTTCTTACCCTAACAATAGTTCTTTCTTATTTGTGTAATATTATGTTTGAAATAGCTTCTAAATCTTATCTTTTTTATTAATATTTGTAGTACTTACTATCTGTAAACAAATGAATGATTATTTAATAGGTATTGGTAAACGCTTAAAAGAAATTCGTAAAAGTGATAAAAAGACTATCAATGCAATTGCTTCTAAAGCTGGAGTTAGTAATGGACTTATTTCTAGAATTGAAAATGGAAGAACGATCCCTTCATTACCCGTTTTATTAAATATTATAACTGCTCTAGAGGTAGAGGTTTCTACATTTTTTAATGGAATGCCTTCACAAACTAATTTTAAATATATCGTAACAAGAGCTTCAGAATATAGTTCTATTGAAAAAGAAGATGCTATTGGATTTAGTTATAACTATATTTTTGGGAAGCAACTGAGTTCTATTGGTTTTGAAGTCGTTATTTTAGAAATACAACCTGATTCTAAACGTAATAAAGTAGAAACAGATGCATATGAATTTAAATATATGCTAGTAGGAGAATGTCATTATATTATTGGAGATGAAGAAGTTATTTTAAAAGAAGGGGATTCTATTTTTTTTGATGGACGTATACCACATGTGCCTATTAATCGAAGTAAAATATCTTGTAAAATGATTGTTTTATATTTCTTTTTGGATAAAGAGGATTAAAAAAGAGATCATCTCCTAAAAGACGACCTCTAAAAACAAAACAATTAATATAATTTTAATCTAAATAGAATATAATTTTTCTTAATTCTAACAATTCATTTATAATAAAATCTGGTTTGGCTTTTTGTAGCTGTTCCTTGTTTTGAGCTCCTGTTAAAACACCTACTGTAATTCCACAATCGGCATTTTTACCTTCTTCTATATCTATAGCAGAATCTCCTACTTTTAATACCCTAGATGGATCTGTGATAGTAAACATCTGCATTGCTTTACATATCATTTCTTTATGAGGTCTACCATTAGTAACATCATCCGCAGTAAGTAAGGCATCGTAATCAACTCCTTTTTTCCAATTTAATTTTTTGATCAGTTGATTTGCTGTTTTGGAATCATATCCTGTATTGAGAACTATTTTTACATTATTATTTCTTAAGATTCCGAATAATTCTTCTACTTTATCAAAAGCTCTTACATCCGATTGTTTATATATGTTTTTTAAAATAGGTTTAAAATTCGAAAAAGCTCTTTTTGCAGTATCTTCTATATCTTCACAAGAGGTTGTATTTTTTAGAATATCTAGTATCGCTTGGTATTTTTCTTTTCCTGCACCATGTTCTAACACCTCCTCTAAACTAACGGTATATCCTTGATCATTGATGGATTGCTGTACTGTTTTATATACTATATTATTCTCATTAACAGTAGTTCCTGCCATATCAAAAACAGCTAGGTCAATTTTTTTATTCATGGTTATATTATATATTAAATAATTGTGTAATATTTTCTTTTGCAAATCCTGCACTTCCTGTCATTCCTTTACCTCCAATTCCTGTAATGATATGAATAGTATCATCTATAGTTTGCTGAAATACATCACTAGTTTTACATTGCGAATACATTCCAAACCACCTATTTTGGATCGTGTAAGTAGGTAACTCCATAATTTTCTGTGCTTCTTCTATCATAAAATGATCTATATCCATATTAAGAGTGCATCCCAGATTTTCCATATCTTTAGCATCTGCATACTCATGAGAGTCTCCTATAATTATCGATCCATCTGGTGCTTGTTTAAACAAAATGTGTACACCCCATTTTTTCTGTAGAGAATCAAGGTCTTCTTTAGATTTTATTTTAAAAAAGGAAGGGCATTCTGCAAATGCTTCATATCGCCTGATGGACCATCCAGTTAGAATATTACCAGATAGTTTATAGTTAGATTGAGATTTAGTTTGCAACATTTGTAGTTTTGTAACTTCTAAGTCACTACTATTAAAAAGTTCTGGATATAAGTTTTTAAACTCATTACCATTACAAATAATTACTTTTTCTGCTTCAAAAATTTCTCCTGAAGAAGAGGTTATTTTAACAGAGTTATTTACTTGTTCACAAGCGATTACGTTTCTATTTGTAAAATAGTCTAAACTCATATGCTTTACCATAAAATCTTGTAAACGATGTATCATCTCACGAGCTTCTACGGTAACTTCTTCTGGAAAAAATAATCCTGCTTGTATATAATCGGGTCGTAATCCAGGATATTTTGTAATACACTCTTCTTTGGTTAATAATTCCGAGGTATATTGATTGTTTTGATTGATCTGATGTAGCTCTTCTATGAGTTGTACTTCTTCTTTATTAGATGCCAGATATACAGATCCATTCTCACGAAGTGTTATATCGTATTGCTGTTGGATTTCTTTGTATATTTTTAAACTTTCTCTACCATAAGTCTGCCATTTGGTATTCATTCCAGAAGGAACTACTTGTCCAAAATTTTGAGTAGTTGCTCCTTGTGGCATTTTATTTTTTTCGAGTAAAGCTACTTGTAATCCATTTTGCAATGCATGATATGCATGAAAAGTGCCTAGTACTCCACCTCCTACAACAACGAGGTCATATTTTTTCATAATGTAATTCTGTTTCTATAGTTGTTATTCTAGTACGGTATGCTTTTTTAAAATACAACAAAGAGCCTAGCATAATTACTATTCCTAATATTGTTATCCCATATGCTCCATAAATAAAAAAGTCTAGCCAACTTAAATTTGCTTGTCCAAAATTTTTATATAATAGTGCTGTGATACTACCTAAGTACCCAAAAGAGTCTGCGATATAGATCAAAAAACCTGCATTTCCTTTGATCTTAAACATTGCTATAAATCGGTCAAAAAACAAGCAATTAAAAGGAACGTAACAAATGTATAGTCCAAACCCACATATAACCATCCAAATAAAAGGGTTTAGTATTTCTAATTGAAAAAGAACCGTAGAAATTCCGATACACAAAACTCCTATTAAGATTAAGAAATGGTATATGTATACCGCTTTTGCATTATTTTTTATATAGAATGTGCTTCCTAAAATTAGGAGTACTACTACTGCAATACTAATTTCTGAAGTTGTATATACCGAAACATCCCCTTTATATCCTATACTATCCCATAGTTCTCGTGCAAAATTATCTCTAAAATCTCTAAATGCTGTTAGTAATGTATAGAATAGTACAATCCCTGTAATTGGTATCAAAAATGAGAGCAAAAGATGCTTTCTATCTTTGGCAGACATTGGTACACGTTCAGATCGCATTACTTTATCTTCTAATGTTGTTACAGGTAGTTTTTCTAACAACCACGCAAAAAATAATAATGGTACAATAAATAATGCTCCTGTAGCGGCTGGCATCCAAAATTGAGAAACATGCCAAATATTCATAAGAGATAGACCTACAGATTTTACAATTCCACTGGATACAATAAAACTGCTACATAAAGCTACTCCTAGTATCTCTGTAAACTTTCGTCCTTCGAGGTAAGAAAATACAATACCCCAAATCATTCCTAATGGTAATCCATTAAAAAATAAGGCTATCACATTATACGGTTGTGGCAAAATTGCAAAAAATACTAATGCTAATTCTGCCAAAAGAATTAATCCTATTAAATACTTTACCCGATTCTCAGCTTTTAATTCTGATATTATTTTTATTCCTAGAAACTTAGAGAATGTATACCCTAATACCTGAGCTATAATTAATACAATCTTATAATCTATATTAAAAACAGAAAGGTTTTCGAAAGTAGCTACACTAAAAGGTTTTCTAAATGCATACATACAGAAATAAGCTCCAAAAGAAGCTATTGATGCATGTATGATGAACTTTAGATAAGATGTCTTCATTTGCAGTCTTGAACTCTTATTACATATTTTTACTAATAGTAAATTTTAAGACACAAAAATGAACACTATTTTACTAATAGTAAAAAAATAGAGTTTAAGAAATATTTATTATAGCTTTGATTAATTGTAAAATCTTTTATGATATATAGAGCAAAAAAGGTTATTTAATATTAAATCGCTTGAGTTCTCTTCCAGAAATATAAATTAGGACGATCTGCAATCATTACAAACAAAGGAATAAAGGCATGAGGTAATCTAATAAGAACTTCCCATGTCCATTGATTAAATGTATTCCATAGAAAATCAACATGAAAATGTCCTGTTAGACGAGCAATCGCTGTCAATCCTCCCCATATAAATGCATAGACTAAAGCTACATAAGAAATCCTAGGAATAAAAATAGCAACAGCAATAACAAAATCAAGAATCCCTGCAATTTTTAGTAATACATGCGCATTAGGTTCACTAATTGGTATGCTGTTTAAAGTCATATCAATAAAATTACCTGGTCTAGGATAATATCCTATCGCATAGAGACCGTGACAACTAAATGTAAGCGCAATAGCGATAAGGGCTATTAGACGTATCTTTTTAAAATCAATCGTTGTGAATAGTATCATGTATAGGAGCACTGGACTTAAAAATTGAATTGTATACTCAAAAAACTGTCCTACATGAAAAAATTTTTCTTTACAATATAGTAGTGCTAAAATAAGAAGTCCGATACTGCCTCCTAATAAAAAGAATTTGCCTAATTTCTTCATATTAGGTTTCATCAGCAATGTAACAATGGCGCATAATAAATAAAAAACTCCTATTACTTTTATCGATAAAGAGATTGTATTATCAACAGAGAGGTTGGTTACATAATCATGCCATGCTACTCCAAAGATATTTTCAACAACATTCTTTAGAATACTTTCATCCCATAAAAATGTTCTATACGGGGGATCCCATAGTATATGCTGATAGGCTCTTCCTAAGAATATAACAAAAGCTGAAATTTTTAGAATTGTAATTAATCTATGCTTAGAATGTAATAATGATGTCATTAGTTTATGTAAAAATTAGTGTTTTAAAAAATAAACTATTTATTAAAAGTTTTTATCTAATCTAACTGCTGACCATTTAAAAAAATGGCTTAAATATCTTTTTATATTACTTTTTTGCCTTTAACGATACTAAAATGTAAAATTCTTAAATTCTTTTCGATAGAAAAAATTAAGATTACAAAAAACTGCCTGAATAATAATCTCAGGCAGTTTTTACTTTTTACAAAGAAATAAAGAAATTGTGATTATCTCTTAATAAATTTTTCACTGATTTCTCCTTTTTCTGTTTTAATAACAATAAAATAAACCCCTGTATTCAATTTGTTAATGTTATAAGTTGTTGTTTCGGATTTAAAAATAACTTTATCAACAACTCTTCCAAACATATCTCTAATTAATGCTTCTGATCTATGAGTATTGGTATAATTATGATATTTAATATGCAACATTCCAAATTCTATTGGATTTGGATAAAGATTTAATTTTCTTTTAGCAGTATTATTTTTTATCGATACAATATTAGTTCTTGGCAATGTAGCATTTACTTTATGCGGGTTATCAATAGTTACGACACTTCCTCCTGTTGGATTCCAAACATCAATATTGGTGGGCAAGACAAATATATTAGTATCACTTAATTGCCCTACACTACTAGCATTGTCTACTTTTATGGTTCTAAGTTCTATTTTATTGTTATCTATCCATAACCATTTAAACTGATTAAATGATCCAGAAGCTCTTGTCCATTTTTTAGTATCAGAAGCATTTCTTAGAGGAGCTCCCCAACATCCTTCTCCTACATACACTGCTCTTTGGGGGTCAGTAGCTGCTTTCACAAATCCTTCATCACTTCCTGAACCTGTTGATGGTTTAATTGGCCATGTGCGTTTCACTACATGAGAATCACTTTCCATTACCAGTTGCACTGCATTTGTATAAAATGGTTTTGACCACGCTTCATACTGATCATTTTGTTCTGATTTACCTGGTTCGTGAGGCCTAGTGGCTCTATGATATTGAGCTATAGCCCAAGTATGATTTGCAGAATTAGTTGTTAAGTCATTCGCTAACCATTTACCCTGAGTACCTGCTGGGCTTACTTCTGTATTTAAAGTATATGTCCTTACCAAATTACCTGCAAAACTTAAGGCATAGTACTCTCCACCTGCAGCAGTAGGAATATCAAAAAGATCTCTGATATCATTCGCTTTTTCGTGATTACCTCGCGCTGCTACTACAGGAATAATTCTTCCATCAGAACCTATCGTCAATTGCCAATCATCAAACCAATTTTGCCATTGAGAGCTAGAGGAAGAGCTTGTCATATCTCCTCCAAAAAACACTGCATGTGGTCGTATTTTAGCAACCAACCTATTTGCATTCTTTCTAGGAGTACGATTGTTTCTAGAATCTCCACCGGCAATAATAGATAGTCGAGTATTAGGATCACTCGGAGCAGTCTTAAACCAGAATCGTTTAGAAACACCTTCACTATCTTTTATCACAAAATAGTATGCAGTATCTGCCTGAAGTCCCGTTAATCGTGCATAGTTATTGTTCATTCCTTTACTAGAAACAGTTCTATCAACAGCTTTATGTAAAGGATAAGAAGTATAATTACTTCCAAAATCTGTAATCCCGTAATACACTACAGGGTTGGTTCCTCGTACTTGATTCCACCCTATAACCATAGTTGTAGCGGTATTACCTCTCCATGTTAAACGATATTTTTCTGTAGAGGTACTAATTACTGGAGTCTCTGTAAATGTAGCAGTTACTGTTTTATCAACATCCATCGTAATAGATGATGGATTTGTATTTACTGATAAATCACCTGTCCATCCACCAAATTCCCAGCCGGTAGAAGGAGTTGCTTTTACAGTCGCTACTTCTCCAGAATTGTAGTTTCCACCTCCGCTTACTATTCCTTGTCCTTTTATTTTAATATTCAATGTATACTGAACAGTATTTGTGGTAGTTATATTAACAGTATTACTATTCCCAGAGGTATTCCCTGCAGCATCTTTTGCTTTTATTGTAAAGCTATATCCTGTATTAGCTGTAAGACCATGAACACTATATGTTGTATTTGTTGATGAACCAATAGATATTCCTCCTTGATAGATATCATATCCTGTAACACCCGTATTATCTGTCGAAGCATTCCAACTAAGATCTACAGAGGTATTCCTTATATTAGAAGCTGTTAGATCTGTAGGTACTGTTGGTATCTCGGTATCAGGTACTACAGAAATAATTTTTAGATTATCAATTGCCATATCACTTCTATAACTACTCCCCGTAGTACCTTTAAGCTGTAGTTTTATAACACTACCTCCATAATTAGACAAAGATACTGTCTCAGATTTCCAATTATTGCCTTGATCTCCTTTCTTATTCCATATCGTTTTCCAAGTAATACCATTGTCTGTAGAAGCTCTAAACTCCATAGTTCCCATACTAGAACCATACATATGGTAGTCAAAACTAAGTTGTGAGTTTGGTTGATTTGACAGATCAATACAAGGGCTAGTTAACAAGGCTATTTTAGTATAGTTTCTTGTAGCTTCAGTATAGATATAATACTGTTTATTAGAAGCTTCTGATGGACCTGTTCTTTTTGATTTAGTGCCTTTTGATTTCCTTGTCCAGTCTATAGCATCATTAGTTTCTTGTATCCATGCTCCTATACCATTTTCAAAACTTTCACTATAAGGAAAACTACTGATTCCTGTACAAGTTGATTCTTCTGATGTAGTGATACTAGCTGTATTACTATTTCCGGAGCTATTTCCTGTAGCATCTTTTGCTTTTACTGTAAAGCTATATTCTGTATTAGCTGTAAGACCACTAACGTTATATGTTGTATTTACTGAGGAACCAATAAGTACTCCTTCTTGATATACATCATATTTTATAACATCGGTATTATCTGTCGAAGCATTCCAACTAAGGTCTATAGAAGTACTTGTTATATTAGAAATTATTAGATTTGTTGGTACTGTTGGTGATTGGTTATCAAGAGCTGTAGAAGTGATCTTTAGATTATCAATTGCCATATCACTTCTATAACTACTCCCCGTAGTACCTTTAAGCTGTAGTTTTATAATACTACCTCCATAATTAGACAAAGATATCGTCTCAGATTTCCAATTATTGCCTTGATCTCCTTTCTTACTCCATATCGTTTTCCAAGTAATACCATTGTCTGTAGAAGCTCTAAATTCCATAGTTCCCATATTAGAACCATACATATGATAGTCAAAACTAAGTTGTGAATTTGGTTGATTTGACAGATCAATACAAGGGCTAGTTAACAATGCTATTTTGGTATAGTTTTTTGTGGCTTCGGTATAGATATAATATCGTCTATCAGAAGCTTCTGATGGACCTGTTTTTTTTGATTTAGTAGCACCTGACTTTCTTGTCCAATCTATAGCATCATTAGTTTCTTGTGTCCATGCTCCTATACCATTTTCAAAACTTTCTGTATAGGGTAAACTACTAATCCCCGTACAAGCTGATCTCTCTGATGTAGTTATACTAACTTTACTACTGTTTTTTGATATATTCCCTGCGGCATCTTTTGCTTTTACTGTAAAACTATATCTAGTATTGGGTGATAATCCACTTACACTAAAATTAGTAACAGTAGATGTTCCTACACGTTTACTGTCCTGAAATATCTCATACTCTGCAACTCCTATATTATCTGTTGATGCTTTCCAAGAGAGATTTGTACTATTTGCAGTTGTATTAGAAGCCTTAAGTCCTGTAGGAATACTTGGAGCTTCTTTATCATTAGTATCAGCTAATAAATAAGCTCTATCGGATTTTAGAGATGTTGTTATTGCATTTTGTTGCTCGCTGGTAAACCCACCTGTACGGCAAGGTTTAGAGGTATATGACATTACATTTCTTGTATCTGGTTGATATGCATCTCCATTAGAGTCTTTAGAAGATCCAGTATATTTACAATTAGAATTTACTTTATTACTTAATTTTGGATCCGCAGGAGTATCACAAAAAAAATCTCCTGCACGACTACAATTAGTACGTTTTACAAGTTCTCTTCCATTGCTTGTAGAATGCGTATGTAAGATAGAAAAATAATGTCCTAATTCATGTGAAGCTGTTGATCCATTCTGGGAGCAAGATACTTTTAGTATTACTCTATTCCCTGTTCCTGGAAATTTAGCAAAACCACATATAGAACTGCTAGATCCTTTTACATTAGAAAAATAGAAGACATTAATAGCTTTTGCTTCTTCATATTGGGTCAATTGGCTGTCAGAACTTTTATTGAATGAAGAGTTCCAACTACTGTTATCTATATATTTAATAGGAGCATATTCATAAAACGAAATATTCATCGGTGCATAAGTAGCATTTAATTCGTCCATTACATTTTTAATTTTTGCACTGGTTATTGATGGAGAACTTCCGTTCGAATTTCGAGATACGTGATGCTGTACTGGGAGTGATACTGGTGCTAATAAAGCCCTATTACGAGTAATCGATTGAAGTCGATTAAGCATAAATCTGTTGTAATTTTCGGGTGGTTCTGCACCGCACTGTTCTTCTTTCTGAGCCCATACAGTACTTATCGCAGATAAGAACATAAGAACGACCAGAAAGCATAAATGTTTTCTTGTTTTCATGAGTTGAGTTTGTGTTTGTGTTAAATTTAAATTAGCCTTTTTTTAATTTCTATTCTTATAGTTATGTGTAGTTTTAATGTTTTAAATAGTCTTCCTTATTTAGACTCTAAGTTATTTCTATCTAATGCTATTTAAGTAAGATAGAATTTAGAAAAATAATACGACTGATTTTTGTTGATAATCACGAACGAAAATACATTACAATTCTGTAGAGAATTTGTAGAAATATAAATCTTGATATAAAATTAATTTTTAAAACAACAGAAATCACCATTTCTTATATGAAATTATTGTAAAGAAAATTTATATAAAAAAAGGTGTCTAAGATGTTTAAAATATGGTATAGTATTTCTAATGATTTTTAGATAGGAGTTCTGTAGTATCAGTTTTTGTTTTGGGCATTATGCTTCTTAATTCCTAAATACACAACAATACCTCCTGTAAAAAACATTATGATACTATATACAGCAGGAGCTACTGCAAATGAAGTGTTTTGAAGCAATACAATTGCTATGGTAATTGCTAAAGTCCCATTCTGGATTCCAGATTCAATTGCAATAGAAATCGCTCTTTGATCCGTAATCCTAAATAATTTTGCAGAATAATACCCAATAATCATAGTAACCGCATTTAAGCATAAAGCAATTACTCCTGCTTGTCGGAAATAAGAAACAATGTTTTCTTTTTCTTTAAAAATAATCGCTATTATTATAATGATAAGTAAAATACCCGAAGCACGTCTAACAGGTTTTGCCATTTTTAAGGCAAAATTTTCTTTATACTTTCTAATTAACATCCCAATACCTACGGGAATAACTGTAATTACTAAAATTTTAATAATTGTCTGAATGATATCCAGTGCTATTACTTGCCCTTGTTCTAAAAAATGTAAGAGTGCAAAATTGATGATAAAAGGTATTGTTAGAATAGTAACAAAGCTACTTATCGCAGTAAGTGTAACAGATAATGCAATATCACCTTTTGCTAAGTGTGATATTAAGTTTGATGTTGGACCTCCAGGACATGCTGCCAGAATCATAATTCCAATAGCTATCTCTGGTTGTGTTGGAAATATCGATGCTAGTCCAAAACCTACTAATGGTAAAATCAATATTTGATTAGTTAAACCTACCAATATTGCTTTTGGATGAACAAATATTCTTTTAAAGTCATCTATAACTAATGACAATCCCATTCCTAACATGATAATAATAAGAGATATTGCTAAAAAAATTGTTGAGATATTATCCATAATAATAATTCTAAATTTGATAAGTAAGATACCAAAAATATAACGAACCCGACTCAATTGTTATATTTATACAGCTATCCTAATTGGTCTGAGTAGGGAGGCTTCTACATTTTTGGTTCTCTTATGAATTGTGTCTTTAAAATCTCATTTGTCTATCTTAAGGTAAACTTTCTCTTCACTAGATGATATTCTCTGGTTTTTTGTTGAAGATAATTACTTGTTTTCTCCCTTACTTACCATATATTTAACCTTTTAGATAATTCTCTATACCATAATCTGATTAAATTCTCGGGTTAATTAAGAAAAAAAAAGCTTTAAAAAATGAAAAACACCAATACTATAAATAACTAAATATCAAGAAGTACACCTATCATTAGTCGAAATACTAAATTTAGAACTAAAATAATCTCCTCTACAAAAAAATATTATGATAAAACGTTTAATATACTTATTTATAATTCTTTATTACGCATCCTGTTCCCTTACTCCACAAAAAAAAGTATCTCTTAACAGTACTGGAGTTCCATTAGATATGGCAGATTATCGAAGTACGCAAGTACAAGATATTGTATATCATTTATCATTTAATATTCCAAAAGAAAAAGAACTTCCAATTCCTTCTAACCTTATCCTAGAAGCTACTATAAATGACTTATCCCATCCTCTTTATTTAGATTTTAAAGAAAAACCATCCACTTTACAAAACTTAATCGTTAATAAAAAAGAAACTACGATTACTTATGCTAAAGAGCATATTATCATTCCTAAAGAGGCATTACAATTAGGCGCAAATACTATAGAAATTGCTTTTACTGCTGGTGAGTTATCTCTAAATAGAAACACTAGTTATCTCTACACATTATTAGTACCTGATCGTGCTAGAACAGTATTCCCTTGTTTTGACCAACCCAATATTAAAGCAACATATAAACTTAATATTACGGCTCCAAAAAACTGGAAAGTATTATGTGGTGCTCCTATCCAGACAAAAGAAACTAATGATGAAACAATAACTTACCAGTTTAAAGAGTCTGATAAAATGAGTACGTATCTGTTCTCTTTTGTTGCTGGAGAATTTACAGAAACTATCTCTCGAGCAACCAATCGTCCAATGCATATGTTATTTAGAGAAACCAATGAAGAGAAAATTAGTGCCAGTACTGATCCTATTTTTGAATTACATCAATCATCTTTGGACTTTTTAGAACGTTACACTAAGTATAATTTCCCGTTTCAAAAATTTGATTTTGCAATAATCCCAGGGTTTCAATACGGAGGGATGGAACATACAGGTGCCATACAATATCGAGAATCAAGCTTATTTTTGGATAAAAGCGCTACGCGTTCACAAGAATTAGCTAGAGCCAAACTTATTGCGCATGAAACGGCACATATGTGGTTTGGCAATCTAGTAACGATGCAATGGTTTAATGATGTCTGGATGAAAGAAGTATTTGCTAATTTTATGGCTGATAAAATTGTAAATCCTGTTTTTACCGATATCAATCATGATCTACAGTTTTTAACCTCACATTACCCAAGAGCATATAGTGTAGATCGTACACTAGGTACAAATCCAATTCGTCAAGAATTAGACAATCTTAATAATGCAGGATCACTTTATGGAAGTATCATCTATAATAAAGCACCTATTATGATGCGCCAATTAGAGTTTTCATTAGGAAAAGAAAAATTTAAAGATGGTGTTAGAGAATACATTACCACCTATGCAAATAGTAATGCGAACTGGAACGAACTAGTAACTATTCTTGATAAAAAATCAGATCTTGATTTAAAAACTTGGAGTGATGTATGGGTTAACTCTACAGGTAGACCCATATTTTCTGGAGATATTCAGTTTGATGAAGTTCATAATATTAAGCGATTTACGCTAACTCAAAAAGCTGAAGATGGCTCTGCAAAATTCTGGCCACAATCTTTTGATATTAGTTTAGTATATCCAAACAAGACTGTTACAATTCCTGTATTAAACAATGCAAAAACTATGGAAATAACGCAGGCCATTGGAGCTCCAAAACCTATATGTGTATTGTATAATAGTAATGGATATGGGTATGGTGTATTTCCGGTTAATGAAAAAGTTATAGCACAAACCTCTTCGATAAAAGAAGATGTATCAAGAGCACATTCTTATTTAAACATCTATGAAAATACTCTTAGAGGAACTATTCATAATAGTATCGTTTTAAAAAATCTTAAAACAGGATTAAAAACAGAGTCTAATGAATTAATATTAAGAATGATCTCAATACAATTGACTAATCTTTATTGGAATTCATTAACAGAAGAACAACGCCTTAAATATCTACCAGAATTAGAAAAAACAATATACAATAGACTACAACAACCAGAATCTAAAAATATTAAAAAAAACCTCTTCAATACTTATAAATCTATTGCACATTCTAAGTCAGGAATTTCACGATTGTATAAAATATGGAATAAAGAAGAAACTATAGATAACCTTATTTTAAACCAAGATGATTATATCAATTTAGCACAACAATTAGCACTATTTGGTCATCCTAAAGCACCTCATATATTAGAAAAATCTAAATCAGAGCTTACCAATCCAGACAAAATAAAGCGTTTTGATTTTTTAAAACCGGCACTAGATTCTGATCCTGCAAAAAGAACCGCTTATTTTAGAACATTTAAAGATCTTAAGAATAGAGAAAAAGAAAATTGGGTTCTAACAGCTTGCTGGTATATTCATCATCCTTTATGGCAAAACGAAGGAATTAAAACTGTAAAAATGAGCTTAGATCTTCTTGAGGAAGTCCAAGAAACAGGAGATATCTTTTTCCCATTGGGATGGTTAAACAATACAATAGGTAGATATAACTCAATAGATGCTTATTCTATAGTCGATAATTATATCGCCACACATCCAGAGCTTAATAAAAACTTAAAAAATAAGCTATTACAAGCTACAGATAACCTTTACAAAAGATACGCTAACAATAAGTAAACATATAACATAATCCTATATAATCGAGTAATTCATCACAATTATTAAATTAAGTATAAGTAAGTTAGAGGTAAGCTTTTGGTAAATTAAAAAATACATAAAATGTAGTAGCAATTGTTATTTATTGTATTGTTGTCAGTAAGTAAAGTAAAGTGGAAATCACAAAAAAAGACATAGAAAAACTAATTAAATTGAGAAAAGAAGACACTTTTCTGAATCATTTATGGAATATTTTTTCTCGTGATTTTAGACCAAAAGGAGAAATTGATCGGAACGAAATAAAAGTTTGGAAACAGAATTTGTGGAATAGTGCTTTCTATCCGATTTTTAAATTTGAACTTAATACAAATAATCATCTGACGAATATAACGAGTAAATTGAATCCTATCGGAAAAACGTTCATTGGATTATTTTAATCGGAATTCTATACTTTGTTTTTATCAATTTCTCAACTGATTTTGATTTTCTAGAAAATTGGTTCCTAATTCTAATTGGGTTGGTTTTCTTGCTGATTCTAATAACAGTTTTTCGTAAACTCTATCTATTCGAAACAAAAAATCAGCTTGAAGAAATATATGAAATATTGGATATTGAAATTAGGGAAAAGCAACCTGAAAAAGAATGGTCATTTAACAATATATTGATTAGATTATTTACCTATCCATTTTGTCTATTTTTAATAGGCGTGAATATATTTTTACTTATCCCAGAAGGGTAATATATAATGGCTATAAGCAGTTTTGGATTTGTTGGGTTTTATTTAGTAACTGATTTGAAAATGGTATTTAGAAAAAAAGGCTAACCCTTTGATATTTTAAGTTACATACTTAACGGGATAGTGTCAAAAATTCTATTTAAATGAAACTTTTAAAAGCTTTATTCCTAAGATTAGTACGTTTCTGCTATGGTTGTTCCTCTTTTTTATATTGAGCATTGGTCTTTACCACCTGTAGATGATCATTATTTTTAGCTATGATACAATAATCTGATGTACTGGTCTGTAACAGAGCCATATCTTTAACATCTCCTCGTATAAACACACCACTTTCTGTAGCTGGCATAGGATTAAAACCTCCTTTTCCATTACCTTTTAGAAACAACCCATATCCAGCGTCATTTCTAGGAGTTTCTACTTCTGATCCATACATATTACCCGCAATAAGAGCATCTAGAGAACCATCTTTATCAAAATCATTGACCAAGATTTGATGAATTGAAGATATCTGGGCTTCCTTTGGCAAGGAATGAATTACAAACTTACTCCCTTGATTCTCTATATACACACTTGCAAAAGATTGTACCTGATAGTGCAATGAAGATTCTAAAGATTTTTTAGTATACACATCCACTAGTGTGGCTTCAGAAAAACTTTTATAATCTTTAAACTTATGTTTAATCGTAGCAATTTGATCCGATGAACACTCCCTCCCTCTTACCGGAAACTGTTTCCCATCATTATAATAACTCAGTACAATATCTTCTTTAGCATCCTTATCAAAATCATTAACATAGATATCAAAGGTTTCATCCTCTGTTGCCTTATATTTATAATTCAATCCATTATTCCCTGCCATATAATCCATATCCCCATCATGATCAAAATCTCCTTGTGCGATACTCCACCACCAGCCTGTAGTCGCTGTGGTTAATCCTAACTCTTGTGACACCTCTTTAAACCCTGTCCCTGTATTTTTAAAAACCCGTATAGGCATCCACTCCCCAACAATCATAAAATCTAACCAACTATCATTATTATAATCTGTAATTATAGCACTTGTAGCCATCCCTAGATCAGTTAACTCTTTAGCAAATGTAGCCGTAACATTCTTAAACTGCACCTTTCCATTTTCAGTAGTATTTTGTAATAAATAACTATTTGCCGCAGCAGGATAATGCCCAGGTATCTGACGCCCCAAAACTAATACATCCTGTTTTCCATCCTTATTAAAATCTATAGGATATACCCGAGATCCACTTGTTAATAGTACTGGTAATGCTCCTTCTTTTACTTTGGTAAAATTCCCTTTACCATCATTAAGATATAACCTATCTTGTAGTAATTCTGATGCCGCAGAAAACTCATATCCACCACTTACTACGTAGAGATCATTATCCCCATCCTGATCTACATCAAAAATAACAGCCCCCATATCTTCATACAATCGATCATTTTGGAGTACCGCTACCGCTTGTTTTTTAAAACCTGTTATATGCTGAAAAAATATACTCCCAGAATATCCCGATGCGCCCCCTATAAAATAATCCTCTAATCCATCAGCATTTAAATCTCCTACTGCTACTCCGGGACCTAGTGATGACATCTTATGCGGAAGCAAAACTTGTTTAGAAAAATCATTATATGCATTCTCCTGATGTCTATAATTAGGAAAAAAAGTACTGGTTTCTGTAGTAAATACAGTTGTTTCTTTTTCTGACAACTCTATAGTATCAGAACTTATTGCATCATCATACTTTAGTACCATCCTTTGATTCACATCAATATTATAAAGAGTTTGAGATTTTCCATCTGCCCAGACGACCTTTAGTTCTTCGATTATTTTGGATTGGTTTAGCCCAAAATGTAGTTGTGGCGCAACTGATGACTGAAATCCTCTGGATAAGGTAAGTTCCTGCATTTGGGTTTGCCCCTCTGTTGTTATATATACTCTATTACCTAATCCAAGAGTATTTGTATTACCTCCTTTAAACTGGATTGTGATATGATTATTCTTTTCCGAACTTTTATTTTTAAAAACTGATGCGTAGTCATCAATATTATTGGTAATCACTTCTAAATCTCCATCAGCATCTAAATCAGCATAGACTACTCCATTAGAAAAACCTTTATACTCGATACCCCAATCTTTAGTAACATCTTCAAAACTATAATTCGATACATTATGAAACATAAAATTAGCGATCTTCTCAGAAGGAATCATTAAGCTTCTTTGTAACAAACTATCATTCTTATGTGCTACTTTAGCTAAGGTTTTAAAATAATCATTGTTATTGATCTCTCTTCTGGTACCATTGGTAATGAATATATCTTTTCGTCCATCATTATCAAAATCTGCAAACAGAGGTCCCCAACTCCAATCCGTTGAAGAAGTACCTGTTATTCTAGACATATTAGAAAAATAGGGTACTCCATCCTTAATCACTCCTGTATTGAGCTGTAAACAGTTATGCATGTACTGATAATGAAAACCCGCATTAACTGTACTCCAAAATAATCTAGGATTCATACTTGCCATATTAGCTTTTTTGCGCTGATTCGTCTGCGCATCCATATCCACCTGAAAAATATCTAGATTCCCATCATTATTATAATCCGCAATATCAGTTCCCATACCAAAAAAAGCCGTGTGTGCTGTTGCTTTTTTAACAACCTCTTTAAACGTTCCATCTTGATTATTTATATACAGATAATCTGGGGTACTAAAATCATTAGATACATAGATATCTGACCAACCATCATTATTAACATCTCCTACTGTAGCACTTAGTGTAAGTCCAAAACTCTTAACCCCTGCAATCGCTGTAACTTCTGTAAACGTATCTCCATCATTTCTATACAAATGATCCGTTTCTGTATCCTCTATATTTGACATTTTAAATTTATAGTAAAAATTAGGAGCATTAAATGTAGTCGAAGGGTAATTGGCTACATACAGATCTAAGTCTCCATCACGATCATAATCAAAGAATGTTCCCTGAATACTGTTTCCTATATCATCAATACCATATTCAGCTGCCTTTTCTATAAATGTATGATCTCCATTATTTAAAAACAACTGATTCTTTTTAGAACCAAATTTTCCACTTACTGAGCAATAGATATCTAACCAACCATCATTATTAACATCTACCATAGTTACCCCAGTATACCATCTCTCATCTCCAGATACTCCTGCTGTAGTAGTGATATCTTCGAATCTAAGATTCCCTTTATTAAGATACAGCTTATTAGGCACCTGATTTCCTGTAAAATAAAGATCTAACAACCCATCGTTATTAATATCTCCTGTCGCAATACCTCCGCCCATATACAGATAAGAGTATGTAAAGTAATTTAACGAATCATTCTCTATCAGAGTATTACGAAACTGAATACCGGTTACAGCAGGGGGTACACTAGTAAATATTCGATCATCAATTGATGCTTGTTTTTGCCAACAACTAATAAACAGTACTAAACAGACTAACGAGCTTATAAATTTATACATATCATTATACAATTATACATAAAGAACAGCGTGTTTACATACAACACGCTGTTCTAAAAAAAATCAAAAAAACTAATTAGTATCCCTCATTTTGCTTAATCTTTCCATTACTTACTGAAATAACTGTTTGTGGTATAGGGTAACGTTCATTTTTTCCTGCAGTAAACGATGCACTGTTTAAGTGAGAACGTTTTGTAATCTCTGTATTTAGATATGTACTAAGCACTTGGTCTGCAACTCCTCTTCTTACTAAATCAAAAAACCGATGCCCTTCTAAAGCTGTTTCTATTCTATACTCATGTGCTACAGCTTTTATAGCCTGCTCCTGACTGGTAAAACTACCATAAGGCTGGATCACATAATTTGCTGCTGGATTCCCTGTTGGCTTTCCATTAGCATCTAATTCTTTAACAAAATCATCTGGATTGGCAGCACGTGTACGGATTCTATCTACTAATGCTACTCCTAGATCGCCTTCTCCTTTTACTGCCATAATTTCGGCTCTCCATAATAGTACCTCAGCAAATCTGATGATATTAGTATTCATAGAACTAACTCCTGGAGCCCATGCTAAGCCGGCATCTATACTTCCATTTTCAAATTGGCTTTTTCTAAATAAAGTTATCTTTTGTAAATACGGTCCTCCATTAGGTTGATTCCTAATCCATGCTTGTCCTGGCATAATTCCCCAACCATTATAATCAATTCCTCTACGCCCTACTTTCCAATCTAATCTAGGATCTAACTCTCCTGTATATGGAGTAAAACTAGCATCCGAAGCAATTCCATCATCATTAACCACATCTACATCATTAAATGTATCTAATAAAGGTAAACCTGATACATCTGTCTTATAGGCATTCACCAAATTCTGCGATGGCTGAAAAAAACCGCAACAAGAACTTCCCGTAGGCGAAGTACCAACAGGAGCACCATTAGGAAAATTAAGAGCATCCCCCCAATTGGCATTATCATCTCCTGCAGAGCCATCCCCTACAGTATTTTGTATTGCAAAAATAGACTCTACATTATTATTCGTCTCTGCATTAAAATTATCAGAATATTTTGGTGTTAGACTATAAGGTCCAGAATTTATAATCGCATCTAATACTGGTTTTGCAGCAGTATAGTCTAATTGATACATGTGTACCTTAGCTAAATATGCCCTTGCCACCCAGCTATTTGCTGCTCCGACAAATCTAGAGTTTTCTGCAAGCTTCTCTACAGCAAAGGCAAAATCTGCTTCTATAGCACTCCAAGAATCTACATCTATATTAGATTGAGATACCGTTACAGTCTCATCAATATATGGAATATTATCCCACATCTTTTTAGCTTCAAAATGGTAATGTGCTCTTAGAAATCTTGCTTCTGCCTCTAGTTGGATAGACTCTGCAGGAGTAAGTTCTCCTCTTTCTAATCCTTTCTTTGCCCCTTTGATGGCTTCATTACTTCTTGCCACCCCTTCAAAAACAGCATTCCATTTATAACCATAATATCGACTCTCATTAGAATTAGCAGCATATCGTTCTATATTATTAATGATAGGCTGATCTCCAAACTCACTCCCTTTATATGCATTATCCGATGCTACCTCTCCATACACCCAGTTAGATCCTGCAGCTCTCCACATATCATCTCCATCGAGATTTCCATCGAGCATCCCATATGCAGCCGTAAGCTGAGATCCAACCCAATTTGCATCATAAGTAATGACATCTGTACTATATTGCCCTTGTAACGGAATTTCTAATTCTTTCTGGCAAGACTGAAATGGTATACTTACTATTACTGATATATATACTAAAATCAGTATTCTTCTTGTTTTTATATCTATAAATACTTCTTTCATCTTTGATTTCATTTAGAATGTAACATTTAATCCTAGATTCAGTGATCTAGAAACAGGGTATGCTCCACGATCTACCCCTATTTCTAAGTTTGCTTGCTGCTGATTGGTATAATTGGTAAGATTAATCTCTGGATCTAAACCGCTATACTTTGTAAAGGTTAATAGATTCTTACTCTGTATAAAAAGACGTATTTTAGCTACCTTTAACTTAGCAGTAATCTTTTCGTTTAAGGAATATCCAACAGAGATATTTTTTAGTCTTAGATACGATCCATCTTCAATATAATAAGAAGACCCTACAGCCTCATCTGGTCGTAGTGTTAGTGCAGGCAATGACCCACCACGATTAGTAGGAGACCAAGAATTCTGTATATAATCGATACTCTTACCTCCTTCAAAATTATAGAAGTCAGTCCAGAATTTTGTGAGATTATAAATATCATTACCCTGTGATCCCTGAAAAAGAAAAGAAACATCAAAGTTTTTATAATCTGCATTAAAATTAATCCCGTATGTAAAATCTGGATGAGGATTTCCTATAACATCTCTGGCATCTCCTGTTATAATAGCTCTCCCTGTATTCTGATCGATTCCTTGCCATGTATATCCTACAAAAGATGATATTGGGTTCCCCTTACCAGTATTGGTAGTTTCGAAACTAGTCTGTGATCCTAACACAGGATTAGGGATTGGTGCTGGATTTTTATCATCCAAAAAATCTACCGTATTAGCATAATGAGATACATTTACACCTATAGTATACTTAAACTGATGATCTGGTGTATTAGAATAGGATATTCCCAGATCAAAACCTCTATTAGTCATCTGTCCTAGATTTCTATAAATAGTATTTACAGTATTACCATATACAGTAGGATCTACAGGAGTTGGTAAAAGCATATCTTTAGTAACAGATTCATATACATCTAAGTTGACACTAAGTGCATTATTAAAAAAAGCTCCTGCAATACCTAGATTAGTTGTCGTTGTGGTTTCCCATGATAAGTTAGGATCTCCTATATTGGTTAAAAAATATCCTGTCTGTCCATTATAATTATTAAAACTAAGATTTGGTCCATAAGCAGTTACTCCTCTAAATGCAGGAATATTATCATTCCCTAATTCTCCCCAACTAAATTTTAATAATAAATTAGTAACGACAGGAGAGTCTTGTAAAAAGGACTCTCCTGAGATTCTCCACCCTACACTTACCGCAGGAAAAGTACCTACCTGATTACTTTTTTCGAACTTAGAAGATTCATCTCGTCTTAGTGTAGCACTAAGGAGATACTTATCATCATAGGCGTAATCAGCTTTTCCGAATACCGAAAAACTTGATGATTTTGATTGACCGCTTCCTACATTAGCAGCACCCGTACCTGCGTTTAAAAAAGTAATATCTGGTGTCTCTATCAGAAAATCTGATGCTTGCGCATAGAAAGTCTCAAAGTTATTTTTCTTAAACTCTGTTCCTATAAAAACATCTACATTATGTACATCATTGATTGTTTTGGTATACTGTAGAATGTTATACCAATTGGTATTGATAATATCTGTAACAGTTTCTCTAAGCTGGTTTACTGCTCTAGCCGAGGAATTCTCATGATCTATAGGCTGAAAAAATGAAAATTTAGAATTTCCTAAATCGGCAGTAAACACTGTTTTTAACAATAGATCATCCGTAACATCTAATTCTGCATATATAGCTCCTAATGCTCTAAGCGTTTTAGTCACATTATTTTTATTTCTATGTGCTATCGCAATAGCATTGTTACCAATACCTACCCCAGGAGTATTTGCTGTTCCGGCATAATTTCCTCCAATATCATACACCGGAATAATAGGATGCAATCTATATAAAGCTGCGAGTTGGCTATCATTATTTTGATTATCATTATCATTTAAAGGGTCACTAATTCCTATTTTTTCTGAGTATGATACATTTAGGGTTTCTCCTATTCTAAAACTTTTTGTTACATCAAATTCAGAGTTTACTCTAAGATTATAGCGATCAAAACTTGTTGCTATCGCTACTCCTTTTTGATCTAACAATCCTATCCCTACATAAAATTTTGAAAACTCACTACCTCCTCTAATTCCTATATTATGCTGTTGCACAAATGCTGAATTAAAAAACTCATCAAACCAATCTGTTCCTCTTTTATTAGCTCTTGTTATTCTATTGTCGGGATAACTGTATGTGCTTTCATCTACTGTTCCTGATACTCCTTGTGGTAATATATAATCTGGTAAAACCGGTCTTGTCCCTGATCCATATTGTGGGTGTGATATTGCAATTCCATCATTTATAGATGCCTGCCAATAGGCATCTGCTAATTGTTGTGGAGTTGCCATTTTAGGGAATACTGAATCTGGTATAAAATCTACACCTGTAACCGCATTATAGGTAAATGTTACTTTATCGCTCTTTTTTCCATTCTTAGTGGTAATGATAATCACCCCGTTTGCTGCTCCGATTCCATATATCGATGCTGCAGCAGCATCTTTAAGCACTTGTATAGAAGCGATATCATCTGGATTAAGGTCACTTAATCCCTGACCTGTCTGTACGCCATCAATAACATATAGTGGGTCATTACCATTTATAGTTCCATACCCTCTAATACGTACTGCGGCATTACCTCCTGGTCCACCTTCTACCCCTACTGTTACACCAGAGGCTTGCCCCTGTAAAGCTTGTTCTATACTCGATGGTGTAGTCGCAGCTATATCCTTAGACTCTACTATAGCAACCGACCCTGTTATACTTCTAGTACTTTGTTTGGTATATCCTGTAACAATAACCTCACTTAGCTCACTTGCATCTTCTACTAATGTAATATCTACTACTGATTGCCCCTGATAGGTTACTTCTTTAGAAGTAAATCCAACATAAGAAAAAACTAAAACTTGTCCTTCTAAAATTTCTAATTCATAATTCCCATCAAAATCTGTTTGAGTTCCTTTAGTAGTACCTTTTATAATAACACTAGCTCCTGGTAGTGGTTCTTCTTGCCCCGTAAAAACCTTACCTCGTATTGTATTTTGTATAAGTGGTTTTGTATTTTTAATACTATTAACCTGTTGTTTTTGTGTGGATATAATAATCTGCCTATCCATTATAGTATAGGTAAGATTTGTTTGCATAAATGCTGTATTTAATATTTCTTTTATAGTGGATTGCTTAAGGGATAGCGTAATCCTATTAGCTGTATTGACCACATCATCTTTATAAAAAAATATAAACTCACTCTTAGAATGAATCTGGTCAAATAATTCTTCAAAAGTTCCATCTTTTAGGGTAATATCAAGCTTGGTTTGCGAATACGAATGATTCGCATAGGCACTTGTTAGCCCAAAACACAGAAATAAAATAAAAACTCTCATAATAGTTAATAAAAAACTGAATCTCCTCTTTTTAGGCAAAGAAGAAACACCGCTAACTTTTTTATTCATAATTTTGCTTTTTACATGTTACGTATTGCGATATCGCAATATTTTAATTCTAGGTCAGAAAATGTTGCCGCATTTTCTGACTTTTTTTACTAAGTATACTGGTTAATTATCATCTATAGCTACGTCATATTATTCTCTTTTTTTTAATTAATTATAATTTTTCCGTTTTCCTTTTTATAGTTTAAGTCCGTTGATCGTTTCAGAATTTCTAGTACTTTGTCTATAGTATCTTTTAAATCTAGATGACCCGAAAAGGTTTGATTTTTTAGAATTTCATTTTCGATAATAATCTTAGCATTATAGTATCGAGATAGTTTTTTAATGATAACATCCATGCGTTGTTTTTTAAAAATAAACTTACCATCTCGCCACGACATATATTTAGTCACATCTACTGTATCACTTCGTATGGATTTAGTTTTATTATTATACACTGCTAATGTTCCAGGAGTAATTTTTATCTTTGATTTACCAAACATAGAACTTCCTGGGTATGCTATCTCTACACTACCTTTTTCTAATGCAGTACTAGTATATGAATCATCATCATAGCTACTAACGTTAAATATGGTGCCCAAAACTTTTATATCATAGTCATTGGTAATGACATAAAAAGGTTTCTTTTGATTATGGTGTACATCAAAGATGGCTTCTCCTATAAGATGTACCTCCCTTTTGGTTCCATTAAACACTACAGGATAGGTTAATTTAGATCCCGAGTTAAGCCATACTTTAGTACCATCAGAGAGTATAATATTCGTTCTTTTTCCATAAGGAACAATAATGGTATTAAATGTGTTTTTGGAGGATTGCGCTACTTTTTTGGAGTTATTGATCTCTACTTCTCCACCAGAACCAGCATAACTAATATGAGAAGTCTGTTCTGTAATTTTTATCTCATCCGTATCATTCAGAACTAATTTTACATCTTCACTCGTATCAATAATTATTTTTGTAGCATCCACATAGTTTTTAATCTCAGAAGAACCTTGATCACTATTTATGTAGATCGTAGAACTTAGTACTGCCACGATTGCTGCAGCTACACCCATTAGATATCTTCTACGTCGCTTTCTTCTTTTATTGCGATGTGCAATAATAGAAGTCCCAATCCTAGATTTTAAGTATTGTTTTTCTTCTTCAGTTAACATTTTTAGGAAATTTTAATTTCAATTACACAGTTATACACATGTAGTATATCTAAATAAAATGATAACGTAAACTGTATCTAAGTATAGCCTACTATATTAAGAAAGCAGCAATATCAAAAAGTATAGACAAAAAAAATGATGTTTTTTTATTTACTGTATTTCGCTTCGTAGTTTTTTGACAGCTCTATAAATCAATGTTCGTACTGATTCTATAGAAATCCCTAAGATTATAGAGATTTCTTCATATGATTTTTTTTCGTCAAATTTTAAGGACAATCCTTTTCGCTGTTTAGTAGAAAGAGAAGTGAGTGCCTCAGAAAGTTTAGCACTAATCTCAGAAGAATTTTCTGATTGGATGATAACATCTTCTATAGATGAATACTCTGATTTAATTTCATTTTTTTTCTCTTCTGTAGAGAACAATTCTATTTTAGATTTAAATTTCCTATTAATTTTTCTCTTTAGAGATGTAATAAGATAGTAGTTTACATTATCAACATCAGAGAGTTTTTTGCGATACTTATAGATATCCAAAAAAAGATCATGAATACAATCCTTTACATAATCCCTATCATTAGTATGCTTAATGCCAAAATTATAAAGTGCATCTACATACTTATCATATAATTGATTATAAGCATCCAGATCTCCTAATTTAATCTTTGCCCATAAGATAGAATCTATAGTTTTAACAGATTGCATTTATACTATTTTATACATTAAAGAATTCTTAAAAAATTGGGTGTATCACCATAGTTTAAACACGGCTTTAACATTAATTAGGGATATAAATATAACCAAAAACAATCATAACTCTTTTTTTACGAGTTTTTTTTGAAAAAGATTTATAAATGGATAGGTTATAAAAACGTAACACAAGTCTACCTCTGGTACTAACTAGTAAATACGCTATCCTACTACTTATATCAATAGTAAGTAACAAATGTAATAGCTACTATAAAGCCCTCTAAATCATATAACTGATGTGTTATAAAAACTACGCTATAGCAGTAGTTTTATATACTATATAATGGATAGTATAAAAATAGTATGCACTAGTATAGAAATATAATTTTATATGATTACTTTTAGCTCGTTGCTATAAAATTGTAATCTGCTATTGTAGGAATGTAACCTGTTATTGTAAGAATGTAATCTGCTATTGTAGGATTGTAACCTGTTATTGTAAGAATGTAATCTGCTATTGTAGGATTGTAACCTGTTATTGTAAGAATGTAATCTGCTATTGTAGGAATGCAACTTGCTATTGTAAGAATGTAATCTGCTATTGTAGGATTGTAACCTGTTATTGTAAGAATGTAATCTGCTATTGTAGGATTGTAACCTGTTATTGTAGGAATGTTTGTTTCAATGAAACCACTTTTTATTAATGATATACTCTAAATACAGTAAAACCTACTCTTTATACATTCATCTCCTTTTCTTATACATTCTTATATAAATTAACCGTTTGGTTGATTTATTTTTGTTTAGCTTTTAAAACTTTAATTTAATGAAAACCTATTTTACGTATTGTACACCTAATTTTGCAAAAATCAGTCTATAAAACCATTACTCTTCAAACGATCGTAAAATATATCTTACCAAATATTCTAGTTTAAAGTTTAAGAGTAAAACCATAATAAAGGCCTCATTATTTTAGTGAAGCCTTTTTTTATTGAGAGTACTAATATGATAATTCAAAAAATTGTATGTACAAGAAAGATTCCCTAATTTTCTTAAATAAACTATATTTACTTTCTAATACACACAAAACAGCATCTAAAATTAATCTTATGAAAAAATTATCCCTACTACTCATTATATCTCTTGCTCTTACGACAACTATATTCGGGCAAACAACAACTACCGTTGACCTTAATGAGCTAGATAAATATTATACAAAAATGGTTAAAGATTGGGATATCCCCAGTGCCTCCATAGGAATTGTTAAAGATGGTAAACTGGTTTTTAGTGGTACTTATGGTGTATTAGAAAAAGGAAAAGAAGGAAAACCCGATAAAAACACCTTATATGCTATCGCATCCAATTCTAAAGCCTTTACTGCTACTATTATAGGAATGCTAGTGCAAGAAGGTAAGCTAAACTGGGATGATAAAGTAAAAAAACACCTCCCCTATTTTGCACTATATGATCCATGGGTAAGTAACGAAGTTACTATTAGAGATATCCTTAGTCATCGTGTAGGCTTAGGAACATTTAGTGGAGATGTGATCTGGTATAAAGCCAATCTTACATCAGAAGAAATTATAAAACGAGTGAAATACCTTCCAAAAAATCACGAGTTTAGATCAGGGTTTGGGTATTCTAATGTGATGTACATTACTGCAGGAGAGATTATAAAAAAAGTAACCGGTAAAAGTTGGGGGCAAAATGTAAAAGAGCGAATCTTAACTCCTCTGGGAATGAACAGAACTATAACATCCTATAAAAAACTAGATACCCAAAAAAACTATGCTACCCCACATGGTCGTAAAAACAATGATAACATTCCTATTAAATGGGTAGATTGGGAAGAAGTTGGAGCCATGGGCGGTCTTATTTCTAGTGTAGAAGATGTATCTAAATGGATGATATTTAATCTAAACAATGGTCGTATTGGCAAAGACACGTTGCTTACCAAAAATACACGCAATATAATCTGGACACCTCATAATAATTTTAAAGTAGATCATACTACAAAAAATGATTTCAATAAGCATTTTAATGGGTATGGACTAGGATGGGGACTTAGTGATTATCAAGGAAAACTAAGTGTTGCGCATACGGGAGGATTTGATGGTATGATTACCGCAGTAACCTTAATCCCTGATGAAAACCTAGGTGTTGTTGTATTGACTAATGGTATGAAAAGCCCTATTAGAGCCGCTACCTATCATGCATTAGATCAGTTTTTAGGAACAGCATCTATAGATTGGTCTGATAAACTATTAAAAAAAGCAAATGATAAGACCAAAAAAGATACCCGAATCTCCGACAGAAAAGAAAAGAGAGTGCTAAATACAAAACCTTCTGTTACTCCAAAAATAATCGCAGGAGAGTATATATCTGATATCTACGGAAAAATTAAAATCACTCAAAAAAATCAGCAACTACGAATGGAGTTCGAACATACTCCTGATCTATCAGCTACACTACGCCATTGGCATTATGATACCTGGGAAATCGTATGGGATCAAGAACATGCCTGGTTTAGTTTCGGGACAGTAAAATTTAATACCGATAATAACTTAAAGATAACAACTATAGATTTTGATGTTCCTAATGGAGATATCTTCTTCGAAGAATTAAAACCATATAGAGCCTCTAAGTAAAAGTAAAACTATTACGAATTAAAAAAAGGAGGTCGTCTAAAAATTACTTTTTAGGCGACCTCCTTTTTTGTTATTTCATGATTTTAAATATTGTTTACGCGTATTTAAAGTATAAAATAAAAAGTATGATTATCTAGCTATCTTGCTTATTTCTACATAATGATTAGAAGAGGTCTATAAAAAAATAATTAGACGTAGATACCTATAATGGATATATGTGTACTGGTGTTGCTCTTTATTGACAATTATAAAGGGCATTTAAATAACTTTATAAAACAGTATACTAAACATAAAGTCATATAAAGCTTTAAACATGAAAAACATATCGCCATTGAAGATATTGGTAATGGCATTTGGAAAGTATTTTTTAGAAATGTATTTTTAGGTTTTATTGATCAAAAGAACCTAAGAAAGAAACAATAAGCAACAAGAATAAAAACTAATTTAGTGTAAACCCTAATCTTTAACTTCTGTAAACCATACCCCTTAATAAACATTATAAAAAACGAAAATTATGACAAATCATCACGATGTGATAAATCAAAATATATCCCAGATTATTTAAATGAATTTTGATATAAATTTAATAGGAGATCGAAAATAAAATCACATAACTAATTATTGTTTTTTAATTAATATCTGATATTAATTACGGGTAGGCATATAATATTAAATTGTAATCATGAAATTAAAGATATCATTAATTATTTTCTCTCTCATAATGTTTTCTTGCATAACAGAAAAAGATCAGTATCCAGAGTTACCTTTATTTGATTTGAATTTGTATTCAGATAATCTTATAATAGAAGAATTAAATTTTAAAGAAAAGTTTGTAACCGATACCGATAATTATATTTACACAATTTTTCGTAAAGGGTATGATGATTGTTTTGATGGGGTTTCTAGAGAAATTATTATAAGAGATAAATTAGATTACAAAATAATTCATAAATCAAACATAGGAAAATTGTTTTCTATTGCAACAACAGGGAGTGTCTATTTTTTAGAAAATGATATTTGTTATAAGTTAGAACCACCCTTTTTCGATAAAACTATTATTAACTCTATAAGTTTAGAGGATTTACATATCAACAAAATAAAAAAAGATAATAGAGACGAAATGATAAGGTTAAATCTAAAGTATAATACAGAAAGAGAATTAAACGAAAAATATTGGGATTATATAAAAAAGAAAAGAAATGAAGTAATTGAAGAAAAAATTTTAAAAAATTACAAGCTTCTCTATTATGATCTTCATATTAATTTAATAGAATATAAAGATGGTAGCGAATTTTATATTAAAGAAAGAAGTTTTTTAGAAGATAGATTAGATGATTACCCAAGAGAATTAAAAATTATATCAAGAAATGAATCTCGTTCTAAAGAAAAAGATTTTTTTAGTAAAGTGAATCATTCTATAGAAGAATTTGATGATAGTAGTTTATTAGTATCTGAATTTGATTGGAGTAATAATTCTGGAAAATTCAGTAGTATAATTCCTAATAATTATTATTCAAGAACATTATATTATTATGAATTAAGAATAGGTGACAAATCTTTTAAATGTAAATCATATAGTCCATTATATAAAGTAATAAGTTTTAATGATGATATTTTAATTGGAGGATACGGAATAACATATAAAATAAAACAAAAATGACATTTTTATACTAATAGAAATTATCCTTAAAATTGTATTAACTACTGTTTTCAAAGCATTTAATTATGATTAATATAAGATTAAAGATGATCTTTTAAATACATCTATTCATACATTTCTTCTATTTAAACAATTGAAGTAAAGTTTTTACAACAATGACCATAATTAATATGGGGTTAATGTTTAATCAAAAACTCACTACCTTTAATTCCCGTACTAACACCATAGGTACTATCTTAAAAAGCATAAAATTTTGATAATTGAATTCTAAAAAATAAAATGGTGGAGCATAGGCTACCCTAAATACAATAATATCTAATAGCAATATATATACTCCTGTTTTGATCTTTTTTTAATTCGTCTTATTTCTTAATATAATCCATATAATACTATGAAAAAGAGAGATTCTGTTTTATAAATCAACAACCTTGGAGCAAGCTCACCAGGTATGCTTCCTAAAAAAATATTTTAATGTATAGGCAAGTCTCAGGGAATTAAACCCTCAATGAGGGATTAAAATTCAGGGCTAAAACCTCTATATTCGTTATATACAATTTGAAACAAAATTTAGGAATGATAATTAAACGGTCATTTCCTTTTTACAGTAGCACTAGATTTTTATAAATTGAATAAGAAATAAAAATACGCAGATAAATCAACTGACCAAAGTATACTTGTCTTGCTTAGATTCATATATTTGGCGTTAGCAGTCATTTACAAACATTCATCAAAAAAGAACAATTAACATGAAAAACAAAATTCTAACAATAACAGGAATTTTATTATTTACATTATTTTCTTCATGTTCTCAACACACGATTGACCTAAGTGGTGAGAATTTAGAACTTGTAAACCGAAACGCAATTACATCGAACCAAAACACACCAAATACATTAATCCTAAATAACAAAGAAGGAGCTGGAATGGCTATCCTCAAAAATGAAAATTTTGATAATGGAACGATAGAGTTGGAACTAAAAGGAGAGAACAATCCCGGAAAAAGTTTTGTCGGACTAGCTTTCAATATCCAAAACGATTCAACTTATGAAGCTATCTACTTTAGACCGTTTAATTTTAAAGCTAATGAATTAGAAAAAAGAGAACATTCGGTTCAATATATCAGTCATCCTAAAAATACATGGAAATTTTTAAGAACCAATCAAAAAGGACTTTACGAAGCAGAATATATCAATGCACCCTTACCCGATGAATGGTTTGAGATATCCGTGAAGATTGATAATAACAATGTTTATGTTTACGATAAAAAAACAAATACAGAATTATTAAGTATAAAACGGTTAGAAAAGCAAGTCTCGAGTAAAATTGGACTTTGGACAGGTTACAATTCTAAAGGAGAATTTAGAAATCTAAAAATAAAGAAATAAATAATAAACTACCAATCGTGTGACGAGTGACGGCAAAACAACCGTCACTGCGTCTCACACACCGCCATATGTATGGGCTCGTATACAGCAGTTCACTAAATCAAAGTTTACGCTTTATTTAAATAATCTATCATAAGAATGTATCCTTTTCTTTTAAGTCTAGAGATAGTAACAGTCGTTTTTAGTATAGGATTTTGCAATACAGCCTAGCCTCCCATTCTGGTTCAACTCCAAGCATAAACTTCTCCATATTGAATACCTAATCAAATCAGATTCTTACGTTTCTGCTCTGGCTTTCTCTAATCCTCCTAAATGCAATACCGTAATCGATTACGCAACCACTCATCCAACTTTTTGAAGTTTAATGTAGCTATTGAAGAACTAGAAAATGATACTTGGAAAGTATTTTATAGAAATGTATTTTTAGGGTACTTTAATGAAAAACAAACAAGAAGCAAACAACGAGGTTGAAAACCAATTTAGGATATCGTCTAATCTTTAACTTGTGTAAACGACATATCTTAACGAACATACCTAACGAACTCAATATTAATGGAAGAAATAAATAAAATAAAAGAGTTAGTTAATTATAATTTATGGGCTAACAAACGATTATTAACTTGGCTAAAAACTAACGGACAAGAATCGTTGACTAAAGAATGTCAATCAAGTTTTTCTAATATCTTAAATACAGTAAATCATATTTTAGATGGTCAAATCTTTTATTATTGTATTTTAAAAGAACAACCGCTCGAAAGATCATGGGAAAATACTATTGAAGAAATTCTCAAAGGACTTATTGAACAATCAGAGGTTTTTGTAGACTATATAAAAAGTCAAAAATCATTACATGAGTTTAGATTTTTAAAAACAAAAACCTTAGAAGGAAACTTCACTCAATCTGAATTAGTTCAGCATTGTATGAATCATAGTACTTTTCATCGAGGACAAATAATTACAATGGGACATCAATTAGGGTTAACAAAAGCACCTTCAACAGATATGTTGTTCTTTTTTATTCAACGGAACAAACTACTCTAATAACTCATTTTGATGGAACCAAATAGTATGAATTGACTTAACCTAAGAAAACTTATTCATTATGTAATTGAATAAAATGTTATTCAAATCAACACCCTCGGAGCAAACTCGCAAGGTATGCTTCCGAAAAAAATATGTTAATGTAGAGGCAAGTCTCAGGGAATTAAACCCTCAATGAGAGATTAAAAACTGGATTAACTCTGATTACTCCAAAACGTCAAATAAATAATCATGAACTTTAAAAAAACAATTTGCTGATTTAAAGTTAGAGTATGTGAATGAATCAAATCGAAAATAGAAATACTACTAACAACAACGGTAGCTGTTACACAATTCATAATTTTGAATAAATCAATATTTTTTTAAGTTGTGTAACAAGTACAACAGCTATAATTTATTGTAGCGTAATTTTCTTCTGAAAACTCCTATCTTTTAATCATCGCTTAGTCCTTAAAAATTGTCCTACTTTCTCTTACAATTTCAAAACAGCTTGCGACTTACTTTAAGAACCAATTAATTCTTTAAGCTAACGGATAGGGTTTTACACGCTTTTTAAGAACAAAATTTTTATCTTTAGTTAAAATTTTAACCTACTAAACTCTTAAAGAAAATATCAAGAATACATAATATGAAATCTACTACAATAAAATATTACTTAATTTCTTTATTTAGTATACTTAACTTTTCAGTAAAAGCGCAACAACTGGATGTTAAAACTAAAACAGAAATACAAGAGTTTGTAAAAAAAGAAACTAAATACTTACACGCACTTAAATTTAAAAAATATTATAAAAATTTTAATGATGCAGACGATTTTGTAATAATGTTTAAAGGCGAAAAAATAAATAGAAAAAGAGTTCTAAAAAAAAGTAAGAGAAAATTAAAAAAGAAAAAGGGTGAATACTCTAAATTAGAGCGAACCATAATGACTCCGTTTAAAGAATTCTATAATGATTTTGATTTGTATATTTTAACGAAAGAAGATATTGAACAAGATTCTAAAAAAACGACTCTCAATAAGTTATTTGGAATGGATATAACTAAAAACTGGAATCCCAAAATAGAGTTTACAAAGAATAGATACCTTGTCTGTTTACTTCCCAAGGTTGATTTCTCCAAATCCAAAATCACCTCTAAATATGGTGAATTTATGATACTTCAAATACTTGAAAAGAATAAAAGGAAATGGAAAGTTTACTCATCTTGGAATTAAACAAATTGAAAACAGAATAACTATTCACAACAATGATACCCCATACACAAGTCTAGAATTTGTTATGAAGATACATTCTAATCGTTTTTAAAGAGGATTTATTAAAAATATTAATCAATATTTAGAAGATCATATTTCTAGCCTAAAAAATCTTCCAAAAGTAAGTATTATAGATTCAACTAAAATAGAGCTATCTGCCTAGTTTGTTACCTTTTTATCGATAAATTTCAGATCCCTTTTTAGAGTATAGGCAATCGCAAATAAATGTATGACCTTATTGGTTGCATGCCCATGACATTTATTTTACGTAGTCCCATAAACTGTATAAACATACCTAAGACTAGCTCTACAGTATTTTCAATAACAACTACAGAACAAAAAAACGAATTTATTGGTGAATAACGTATAGGAAAATATACCATTATAGAACTATGCTAAAAAATTTTAAATCCCCAGACCAATAACAATAAACATAAAGCCTAAATGGTACTCATACTTCTTTATACCATGGATTTTCTTTTATTATTTTTTATATAAATAGTTTTGCTATCTTTTAGCTTTACACTTAGCTAACTACGGTAAAAACATTAAGGTGTTATGGTTAATTACAACTTGTTTAACACGAATTTTCTTTCGTTATTATCAAAAAATAGCATCATCAAAACATATTTTAACTTACTTATTTAGACTTAATAAATATAAATAATTTAATTTTGGTGCTCTAATTAGTGATAAATATCCATATATGGCCACCTTTAAAAAACATAACTATGATCTAAAAACGTCTTCTGGATTCGAAAAAATATACATGGATTATGCTTCAAAAATGTTTTATGTAGGGATAACCAAGATTGATGACCCTGAGAAATTAAAAGGGATCATTCAAGAAATATTCATTGCACTATGGGAAAGAAGAAATGAGCTACATATAAAAGGAGCTATTGAACATTATTTAATGAGAGCTTTAAAATATAAGATCATAGATTATTACAGATCCAAAACAAGAAAGAAAAAAGGATTAGAAAGAATCAGTACCACTATATCTGAGATAGATTTTTCTACTGAAAATGATATTGCTTATTCTGCTTTATGCGAAGAAATTGAGCAAATTACAGCTAAATTATCACGTCAAACTCAGAAAGCATTTAGACTCAGTAAGATTGAAGGAATGACTAATAAAGAAGTAGCGAATGTACTCTCTATATCAGAACGAGCAGTAGCCTATCACCTAGCAAAGGTGAATGATAGGCTTAAAAAATTATTGATTACATACTACTAGAATCATTTAAAAGAACTTTATAAAGAAATGATATTATATAACACTATTCTGATGACGTTTTTTATTCCTAATACCAAATACTCAAAAAAATAAACTCATCACAATCAATATTTTACTATTCTAAATTTTTATTTTTTATTTTTTATTTTATTTTCCACTTCACTAAAACCCTCTTTCATTCGACTATAAGAAAAAAAGGATATTTTTCTATATAGTATGAAGATTACCAAAGAACTTTTACAACGATATGCAGAAAACAAATGTACTCCTAATGAAAAGGAAGCGATTTTAGATTGGCTTTCAGAAATAGAAGGTGACATTCCTAATTCAATAATTGAAGAAAATAAAGCTCCAATCAAAGACATGTGGGAGCATATTGCCAAAAAGACTATAGAAAAAAATGAGACATCTAAGAACTCTAGAGTAATAAGTATACAAAAATGGAAAAAAATAGCTGTCGCAGCAAGTTTAGCATTATTACTATCTCTCTCTTGGTTTGGTAGAACATATTTAACTATTCCATTTGTAACGCAAAAAAACATAGCATTAGCCCCTGGCGAAGAGGCTAATCTACACCTTCAAGATAATAGTAAAATTCAATTACGATCAGCAAGTGTATTAGAATATCCTTCTTTCTTTGCAGGAAAAAATCGAGAAGTAAAACTCGTTAACGGAGAGGCTTATTTTAAAATAGCATCAGATCCAGAACATCCCTTTGTAGTACATACAGATAGTGTAAATATCACTGTACTAGGCACTCAGTTTAATATCGCCAATTATCCACTACAAGACCAGATAATGATTACTCTGGTAGAAGGAAAAATACAGTTTAAAAGTAAAGAAAAAACAGTGATCTTAACCCCTGATCAACAACTGATATACAATAAAAAAACAGGAGACACCCAATTATATTCCAATATAAATACAGCGCAGGCTATAGCTTGGACCAAAGGAGAACTCTGGTTTGATAACACCCCTTTACAAGAAGTTCTGAATACTCTAGAACGACAATATGAAGTACGTTTTATAACAAAAAAACAATGGAACCTCCCTTTAACCGCCAAGTTTAAAAAACAATCTCTAAACAGAACTCTGTATTTATTAGAAAAAAGTACAGGATTAAAATTTACTAGAAAAGGAAAAGAAATAACAGTAACACAATAGTAATATATAACAGAATGAAAGAAGAAAGCCCCCCTACATAAAAAAACTCATTTGAATTTTTATGATTCAAAATGAGAAAAAACTAAACAATTCTTAAAAAAGAAACCGACTGTGCGAGCACACAGTCAGTTCCATATAGAATTGTTTTATCTAAAATATCTAAACATAATAAATAAAACTAACGAACTATGAAATTACAAAATAAACTGAAATATACACACATAAAAACTATACAGCTATGGGGGTTTCTGTTTTTTTTGCATTTAGGAGCAATAGCTCAAAACCAATTACAACAACAAGTAACTATAAATTCAAAAAAACTTTCTGTAGCACAATTAATAACTCAAATAGAAAAACAAACTAATCTAAACTTTGTATATAGTTCTGTACGAACCGATGTAGATAAAAAAGTAAATGTAAAAAATACTACCACCACAGTAAAAAAATTATTACAAGATGTTTCGTCTAAATCATCACTTAAATTCTCTCTAACGGGAAATCAGATCATAATAAATAAACTACTCAAAGGAGATATTACTGGTGATGTAAAAGATGCTAAAGGCAATCCTTTAGAAATGGCTAATGTAATAATTAAAGGTACTAATAAAGGTACCATGACTAACCAAAAAGGAAATTACACTTTAAACAAAGTTGCAGAAGGACAACAAGTTATAACAGTTAGTCTTATAGGATATCAGACTATCGAAATGAAGGTAAAAGTTTTACCAAATCAAACCATAAATGTACCTAGAATCATACTCCAAGAAAAATCTCAACAATTAGGAGAAGTAATGGTTAAAACAGATGATAAAAACAAGTTTATTGTTACAGACCCTTCTTCTTCTCTACGTTTAAATACCGAAGTAGTAAAACTTCCTCAAAACATACAGATTATAAATGAGAATGTCTTAGAGAGTCAAAACCTTATCAATATGCGTGATGATGTAATGCGAAATGTAAGTGGTACAATTGTAGGTAATGCATGGCTTCATGATGTATCAATTTACATGAGAGGGTTTCCAATACCAGGATTTAGAAATGGAATGTTTGTAGAAATGACTTATGGACCATTACCAGAAGATATGGCAACAGTTGAAACCATCGAGTTTGTAAAAGGACCCTCTGGATTTATGCTTTCTAGCGGAGAACCTGGAGGATTTTATAATGTGGTAACTAAAAAACCAACTCCTTACAAACGTAATGAATTATCACTCACTTTTGGTAGTTTTAATAGTCATAGAGCAGCATTATCTTCGGGAGGATCACTTACAAAAGATAAAAAATTACAATATCATATTACAGGTGTATATAATTACAATGAGTCTCATAAAAAATATGACGAAAGAAAAACTATAGGAATTATACCTTCATTAAAGTATGAGTTTAGCGACAAAACTTCAATTTTAACTGAACTTACCTATAATAAAGCTAAAATGAGAACGGGTATAGAAAACGTAATACTTCCTAGAAATGTAGATGGGAATTTAAAAACACTACCAAGAGATTTTACATTTATGGACGAAAATTGGCCTAAATCTGATATTGAAGAAGTAAGTTTGTTTACCAAAATCTCTCATAAATTTAATGACAATTGGACAATAAATGGGCAGCATATGTATATGAAGTATGGTATAGATGGATTCTATACCTATGTAAAAGATGGTGTTAAAGATAATGGAGATACCAATAGAACCCTAAGTACTTGGGATGGGTTAACTAATAACCAACTAGGACAAATTTATGGTAATGGTAAATTTAGTACTGGGTTTATTACACATCGCATCATGGGTGGTATGGACTATAGACATATGAAATCTTATAATGATTTTGGTCGATGGTTTAGAGTAGACATTGATAAAAACGCCCCTTTTAATATTTATAATCCAGTGTATGGTAATGCAGTTATACCAGAGTTTAGACATTTATCTAATACTGAACTAAAAGAAATAGGTTCTTTAGTAGGGGCAAAAAGTATTTCTTTTTACTTACAAGATGAAATGTGGATGCTTAATGACAAGCTACGCATAACTTTAGCTGCAAGACATACCAATATCGAAAACTTTGCATACGGAAATACTGTCGAAGAAGAAAAATTCACCCCTCGGATCGGAGTTAGTTTTGATATGCTCCCAAATATAACTGTCTATGGTTTGTTTGATCAATCATTTATACCTAATTATGGAAGAAGCTTAGAAGATAAACCCTTTGATCCTGTAGATGCCAGAGATATAGAAGCAGGTATTAAAGGTTCTTGGTTTGATAAAAAATTAAATACATCTCTAACAGCATATCAAATCACCAAAGAAAACATCTTAGTTCCGCACCCAGAACAAAAGCTAGCTGTTGAAGGATATAATGTACAAATAGGAGAAGTACGATCTCAGGGAATAGAATTTGATATGCAAGGACAACTAACCTCAGATCTTAATCTTATTTTTAATTATGCATATACAGAACCTAAAGTAACCAAAGACACCAATCCAGCAAGGGTAAACCAACCTTTAGAAGGGCATGCCAAACATGTAACCAACGGTTGGCTTAGTTATACATTTAAAAAAACATCCTTCCTCGATGGTTTTGGAGCATCTATTGGATATAGATATGCAGTAGATAATACCCAGTGGGATTGGAAAGATAATGCACCTATAGTATTACCTGATTATTTTAGATTAGATGGAGCAATAAATTGGAAAAATGATAAATTTGCTGTTTCAGTAAACATATATAATATATTAGATGAGTACTTACTGTATTCTGGAGGAGGCTATTATAACTCTTATGTCTCTAGCTCTGAACCAGGAATTAATGGCCGTATAACATTACAATATAAATTCTAAAAAATAACCTTTATTAAAAATAGAACTAAGAAATCTACTCATCTAAGTAGGTTTCTTTTTTTATACTGTTTACCAAACTACATTTTACCTGCTTTTTTCATGGTAATTAAAAAAAATACATTGAAAAATAATCAGATTTATAGACAGACATTAATAACGTGAATTTCTATGTAAAAACTTGATTTTAAAAAGCAGTCAAATGGAGTGGTTTTTTGTCGTACTTCATATATTTTATTATAGCATATCAGTTCTTCAATCAATATTCTTACTTCTTAATTAGAATATGTACAATGATTGATCTAAATAAAAGAGGCTTAAAATTGGTACCATAATATAGATATTCCAAACTCAAGCTAAGGAAAGGAAAACCTCATCTATAAATTAAAGAACATATACCCTGGTAATTTTGAGCTAAAACTATCAGGGTATTTAGTATTCTTAATACTTTAACAACTCTTCAATCTTCGCTTTTACCTTTTCGGTAGAAGGAATCATCGTTTGTTCTAATGTACTGTTTAAAGGAATCGCAGGCATATTCTCTGATCCAATAGTCATCACAGGAGCATCGAGAGATCTAAAACATTCTTCCTGAATTTTACCTGATAATGCTCTTGCAAAAGAATTATTAGAAGGCTCTTCAGTTACGACAAGACACTTTTTAGTCTTTCTTACCGACTCCATGATAGTGTCTTCATCCAGAGGATATAACGTTCGTAAATCCACAATCTCTATAGCATCTTTACTATCTTTTGTAGCGTTTAATGCCCAATGTACTCCCATACCATAGGTTATAATCGTCATAGTTTCTTTTTCATCCTGCGGCCAGATACGTTGTACTACATTAGCTTTTCCAAAAGGTAATACATAATCTTCTGATGGCTCTATAGTTCTTGCAGCATCTGTTCCTTTTACCTTAGACCAATACAATCCTTTATGTTCTAAAATCACTACAGGATTTGGATCATGATAAGCAGCTTTCATCAACCCTTTTAGATCAGCTCCATTACTAGGGTATGCAATCTTAATTCCTCGTATATTGGTAATCACAGATTCTACAGAAGACGAATGATAAGGTCCTCCGCTACCATAAGCTCCAATAGGCACGCGTAAGATCATTGATACAGGCCATTTTCCGTTAGACAGATAACATGATCTACTTACTTCTGTAAATAACTGATTTAGCCCTGGCCAGATATAATCAGCAAACTGTACTTCTACAATAGGTTTTAATCCTACAGCCGACATTCCTACTGTAGATCCTACAATAAATGCTTCTTGGATAGGGGTATTAAATACACGCTCATCTCCAAATTTTTGAGCTAACGTAGCAGCTTCTCTAAATACACCTCCTAGTCGTCCTCCTACATCCTGACCATATAATAGACATTCTTTATGCTCTTTCATTAATTCTTCTACCGCAAACAAGGCACAATCTACCATCACTACTTCTTCTTTATCAGCAGGGGATCGTTCTCCTTTCTCTTCTGTAATTGGTGTTGGAGCAAAATCATGAGTAAACAAATCTTCTGGCTTAGGATCTTCGGCTTGCATAGCCTCTTCTAAATCTTTGGTCACACATACTTTTGCTTCTTCCTCTATGGCTACGATTTCTTCTTCGGTAAAACCATTCTCCAGCAATTGATTTCTCAATACGGGATATGGGTCACGAGAACGCGCTTCATCAAGATCATCACGATACCACTCCATACGTACCCCAGAGGTATGATGATTTAGTAATGGTACCTTTGCATGTACTAGCATAGGTCGTCTTTCTTCTCTAATGGTTTTTATGACTTCTTGGATTGCGAGATAACTTTCTATAAAATTTGCTCCATCTATAGATATCGCTTCTAATCCATTAAACCCTTGTGCATATTCAAATGCATTTTGTGCTCTGGTTTCTTCTGCGTTAGCAGAGATATCCCACCCATTATCTTGTACCAGATATAAAATCGGTAATTGTTTTAGAGCTGCCATCTGAAACGCTTCGGCAATTTCTCCTTCGGTAACAGATGCATCTCCAAGAGAACATACTACTAGCGGTGCAGCCATAGGCTGTTTTATTATCTCACTCTTAGTCGAGTCGTTTTCAGAAATGTGATCAATCCCTACCAATTCTTTATACTGCATTCCCATTGCTACTCCTGTAGCAGGTATCGCCTGCATCCCTGTTGCTGATGATTGATGTGGGATTTTTGGTTTATCGGCATCCCGCAAACTGGGATGAGCATAATACGTTCTGCCTCCAGAAAATGGATCTTCTTTTTTAGCCAATAATTGTAGCATCAGATCATATGGTTTCATTCCTATCCCTAATAACATGGCATCATCACGATAATATGGAAATGCATAATCCTGAGGCAATAATTGCATTGCTGTAGCAATCTGGATCGCTTCATGCCCTCTAGAGGTAGCATGAACATACTTAGAAACTACTTTAAAATTTTCTTCATATAACTCTGCCATTGACTTAGCTTTACAAAGTGTTGTAAATGCAGTTTGTAAGACTTCTTTTGCTATTGTTTTTTCAGCTAACATTTTAATTCAGTTTTTGATATATAGATTCTAACCTGCGCTAGAATGATACTAATACATCGTAATTCGTTTTATCCAACTTTTTCTTCTATACTCACTGGTATAATCCAACCATGAGTATCTTCTCGCTTTTGTGCTTTTATTTCATCTAGCGTAACTTTCATATCCTCACTTACAGGATTTGCTTCTGGCAAGGTAATTACCTCTTCATTATACCCTATCGCTTCTACCATAGCAATGGCTACCGCTGTACCTGTTCCAAAGGCTTCTTCAAGTTTTCCGTCTTTAGAATATTGGATTACCTCATCAATAGTAATTGGGCGCTCTTCTACTTCAAATCCTTTATCTTTTAGTAGTGTAATTACACTATCTCTGGTAATTCCTTTTAGAATAGATCCATCTGTAGTTGGTGTAATAAACTTACCGCCTACTTTAAAAAAGATATTCATTGTTCCTACTTCTTGTACATACTTATGCTCATTAGCATCTAGCCATAATACTTGATCAAATCCTTTGGCTTTAGCTTTTTCTGTAGGTAATATTGCTGCGGCATAATTTCCTGCTGCTTTTGCTTCTCCTGTTCCTCCATTTGCTGCTCTGATATATTCAGTTTCTGCATACAGTCTAATCTTTTTAGTAAAGAATGGTCCTGCAGGAGAACAGATAATAATAAATTTATAGCTTGTTGCTGCACGCATCCCTATAAAAGGCTCATCTGCATACATAAACGGGCGTAGATATAATGCGCTTCCTTCTTGCGGTGGGATCCAATTATGTTCTACTCCTACAATCTGTTTTGCTGCTTCTACAAAAAGTTCTTCCGGTACTGCTGGCATTCCCATTCTGGCAGCACTATGATTTAATCGTTTTGCATTTTCTTCTGGTCTAAATAATAAAGGGGTATTATCCTTGCCAACAGTAGCTTTCATTCCTTCAAAAATTGCTTGCCCGTAATGCAATGCCATTGCCGCAGGATGCGTTGGGATTAATGCTAACGCTTCAATACGTGGATTCTGCCATGCTCCATCTTCATACTCACAGATAAACATATGATCTGTAAAGGCTTTTCCTAAAGGAATGTTATCAAAATCAATGTCCTTTAATTTTGAGGTTGAAGTTTTTGTAATTTTGATTTCTTGTTGCATTCGTATTTATATTTGGGCGCATCCCTATCGGGTCGGGCTATTCGCTATATCTTTTTTACTTGTCTACATCTCGATTACCTTATTTATGGTCATTCTTCAAGTAAAAAAGGATGCCGCTTCTATCCCTTGCGCATTTATATTCGTTTTATATTTCTCTAGTACTATTAAAGGCTTCTAGCTCATCTCCTACTTTACGCAAAAATGATCCTCCCAAAAATCCATCAACTACTCTATGATCAAAAGATAATGACAAGTACATCATACTTCTGATTGCGATTTCGTCTCCTTTTTCGGTTGTTATTACTTCTGGTCTCTTCTTGATGATTCCTAATGCCAGAATCGCCACTTCGGGTTGGTTGATAATTGGTGTACCCATTAAACTCCCGAATGTTCCTACATTAGAGATTGTAAATGTGCTTCCTTGTACCTCTTCTGGTTTTAATTTGTTGTTTCTTGCACTATTAGCCAGGTGATTTACTCGTTTGGCTAATCCTAAAAGATTTTTCTCATCAGCATTTTTTACTACGGGTACAATTAAGTTTCCGCTAGGTAATGCTGTTGCCATACCGACATTAATATCATTATGTACCACTATTTTTTTACCATCTACAGATACATTAATCATAGGATACTCCTGAATGGCTTTGGCTACGGCTTCTACAAAAATTGGAGTAAACGTTAGTTTCTCTCCATACTTCTCTAAGAATGCTGCTTTTACACCATTTCTCCAGTTTACAATATTGGTTACATCAACTTCTATATAACTTGTTACATGTGGTGATGTATGCTTAGAGTATACCATATGATCCGCAATCATCTTACGCATACGATCCATTTCTACTATGCGATCTTTGCCTTCTACAAATGAGATCGGAGGTGCATTATACGTAGATTTCGGAGCTTGTGGTTGTGGCTTACTTGGTAAAGGATATTTCCTGTTCTTAAGGTATTGCATCACATCACTTTTACGTATGCGACCGTCTACCCCTGTACCTGCAATACTTTGCAGCTCTTCAATAGTTATATTTTCTTTTTGAGCAATACTAATAATCAAAGGTGATAAAAACCCATCGTTTACGCCTGAAGTCAGCGGTTTGAGGTCTGAAGTGGTTCTCGACTCTGCTCGAACTGGTACCTCTGGTTTCTTCTTTGGCTTCTCTATCGTTTTTGTTTCTTCAGGTTTTTGATTTGTTGTTACAGCTACTGCATCACCATCAATTACAGCTATTACTTGCCCTATCTCTACTACTTCATTAGATTGATACCGTATCTCTGTAATCACTCCATTACACGGAGATGGCACTTCAGAATCAACTTTATCTGTAGCCACTTCCAAAATGGTTTCATCTTCTTCTACTGTATCGCCTACATTCTTTAACCAGTTAAGAATGGTAGCTTCTGATATACTCTCACCCATTTTGGGCATTTTTAATTCGATTATCGCCATTTGGTTAACTAATGTTTGTTAGTTTTAAATTTAGTTATTTTTTTAATACTATTCTATATTTCTTTTATAAACCTATATAATTGGTTATTTTTTTTGTTTAAACTCTTCGAGTGTTTTATAAAACTCTTCTTGAGTTTTTCTGTCTTTTGGCACTTCTCGTAAGGGTTCTACTGCTCTTAATGAGTCATGACAATCGGTTGGTAATTGCTGATATAATTGTGTTCCTTTTGTTTTCCAGGCGATCATCTCATCACTTAGTTCTTTTATTGCCTTTGCAGGATTACCTACTATCAGGCTTCGCTTAGGAAATATTGTTTTTGCTTTTACAAAAGACATTGCTCCTACAATACATTCATCTCCAATTTCTGCATCATCCATAATTACAGTATTCATACCAATCAAACAATTACGTCCCAAATTAGCTCCATGAATTATGGCTCCATGTCCTATATGAGCACTTTCTTTAAGTACAATTGATTTACCCGGAAACATATGAACGGTACAATTTTCTTGTACATTAACTCCGTCTTCTAGAATAATCTCTCCCCAATCTCCGCGTATCGCAGCTCCTGGTCCGATATAGCAGTTTTTTCCAATAATTACATTACCCGTTACTGCTGCTAATGGATGTACGAAACTGCTCTCGTGTACTACGGGTATGTATCCTTTAAAACTGTAAATCATTAATTTAATTTTATTCTCTACACTCTCATTCTAACTAAACCTCACAGGTTTTAGAAACCTGTGAGGTTTAGTTAGAATAAGGTTTAGAATGAGGTTATAAACTTCGAATACATTTCGACAAACTCAGTGTTACAACCTCATATGACATTTATTCTTTTTACTTAAATCGTTTTAAGGTTTCTTTTGTAAAATCACTTAATACTAATCTACCGCTGATTACTGCTCTATCTGATAATAGCGTGTCCCAATCTTCTGTTCCTGCCCAAAATGCTTTTTTCATATCCTTCATTGCTTCTGGATTATAGGTACATAGGTTTTCTGCAAAAGTTTTTACTGCTTCATCTAAGGTTTCTATATCTTCAAAAACTTTGGTAAACAGCCCTTTATCTCTTGCCCATTCTGCATCATAAAATGAGTTGGCATCAATAGCGATCTGAGTCATTGCAGATAATCCTATTTTTCGTTCTACTGCTGGTCCTACTACAAATGGTCCTATCCCTACATTAAGCTCACTTAGTTTGATAGCTGCATATTTTGTTGCCATACAATAATCGGTTGCCGAGGCTAGTCCTACTCCGCCTCCAACAGTTTTACCTTGTACTCGCCCAATAATAAATTTTGGACATTTGCGCATAGCATTGATTACATTGGCAAAACCAGAGAAAAATACTTTCCCCGTTTCGGCATCATTGATATTAATGAGTTCCTTAAAGCTTGCTCCTGCACAGAATGTTCTGTCTCTTCCGCTTTTTAATACAATTACCTTGATATCATCATTAGTTCCTGCATCGGTAATGGTCTGCGCTAGTTTTGCCAAAATATCGCCTGGCAATGAATTATGTGCTGGGTGGAAAAATTCTATTGTTCCTACCTGATTCTCTACTGTTATAGTTACGTATGGTTGTGTCATTACTTATGTTCCCACATAGGTGGAATCTTATTATTTTAATTCTACATTATTTTAAAAATACTAGATCAAATTTTCAGTCAAATCGTTCCAACTTATATTATCTTTTTCAATCAATTTTATTTTCCACTCTCGATTCCATTTTTTCATCTGCTTCTCGCGAGTATATGCTTCTTCTTTTGTTTATAATTTTCATAATACACTAACTTATCCAAATTATATCTTGCTGAAAATGCTGTTGGATGTACTTTATTTTTATGTTGGTGTATTCTTCTTTTCAAATCTTTAGTTACTCCTATGTAAAGAACCCCGTTTGGTTTATTTGTAATTATATATATGTTCCATATTATCATCTACACGTAGTTATAAACTCTCGTTTTTGTATCATTTAGATTCCCGTTTTCACGGGAATTTTGATCAATTTAATCTAATAGATTAAATTGATCAAAATGATGATTCAGATGTTTTCTTTCTAATAGATACCATTCATATTTATTGAGTTCTCCAAAAACAATATTTTTTAATATCACTTCTGGATTTTCTTTAAAATATATTTTATAGGCTTCTCTTGCTTCGTTTAGCTTTGTTATAGCCGTTTCTAGATCAGGATGTATTAGTTCTTCTACTTCTCCTTTTTTCAGTAATGGAAATTCTGTGTTTTTAGGAAAAGGCTCATAATTGTATAAACTATTATGTACTTTTTCTAAAATCTTCTCTGGTGTTGCTATTTCAAAATCCTGAATTTCTCCTGCTGCTATTTTATAGGTATATTCTAAATGTTCTACCATATGCTGCGGTGTCATGATTCCCCATTTTGGTTTTGTATCTACCGTTAGCTTACCTAAACATTCTTGTATTTTTGTTTCGGTCATTTCTACCAATGTGGTTTGTTTTTTCTGTACCATTGTTAAAATAGTGGCAATAGCTACTAATTCATCTTCGGTATCAAATACTTCTACAAACCATTTTACGATTCCGCTAGGGTGTTCTGCACTTGCCACATCGCGATCTACTTTTTGCTTACAGGTCAATCGTACGTATACGGTATCATTATGATAGATTGGTCTTAAGAATCTACATTCTTCTAATCCGTAATTTGCTGCTACAGGACCTTTATTAGGATATACAAATAATCCTGCTGCTGCTGCAAGGATAAAATATCCGTGAGCAGTACGTTTTTCAAAAATACTACCATCTAAGGATGTGATATCTGTATGTGCATAGAAATGATCCCAAGTAAGGTTTGCAAAACCAATAATATCTGTATCGGTTATGGTTCGCTTATGGGTTTTTAGTGACATTCCTGGTTCTATATCTTCCCAGTGGTATGCAAATGGGTGTTTTTCTGCTTCTTTATATGCTGCGTTTGCTTGATAGATCCCTGTTACTTCGCTTAGTGTTGTTGGGGTTCCTTGTACGGCACATCGCTGCATAAAATGTTTGATTCCTCGTATTCCTCCCATTTCTTCTCCTCCTCCTGCTCGTCCTGGACCTCCGTGGGTAAGTAATGGTAATGGAGAACCGTGACCTGTACTTTGTTTGGCGTTTTCTCGGTTACCGACTAGTATACGACCGTGATGAGAAGCTGCTCCTACAACATAATCTTTGGCTATCTTATCATCGTATGTAAAAATAGAGGATACTAATGATCCTTTACCCATTTGAGATAGTGTGATTGCATTTTCTAAAGTGTCATAGGGCATAATGGTTGCTACAGGACCAAATGCTTCAATGGTATGTGCATTGTCATTTTTAAATGGGTTGTCTTCTCGCATAAGTACAGGGCTTACAAATGCTCCTTTACTGGCATCTGCCCCAATGGTTTCTATAGTATCTAAATTACCATAAATGATCTGGGCAGTTTTTGCTATTTCTGAGACATTATTTTTGAAGCTTTCTACTTGTTGTTTGCTTGCTAATGCTCCCATTCGTACTTCTTTTAGTCTTGGGTCGCCTATTGTAACTTTATCAAGTTGCTGACTTAATGCGATCTGTACGTCTTCTACCAATGCTGTTGGTACAATAATTCTACGAATAGCGGTACATTTTTGACCACATTTTACGGTCATCTCTTTTCGAACTTCTTTGATAAAGAGATCAAATTCTGGTGTTCCTGGCACGGCATCTTTACCTAATATAGAAGCGTTCAATGAATCTGCTTCCATAGTAAAGGGTACGGATTCTTCTATCAACCTTGGATGTGCTTTTAGTATTCTTCCTGTGTGTGCTGAACCTGTAAAGGTTACTACATCTTGAGATTGCACAGTATCCAGAATCGTTTTGGTCATTCCGCTAAGTAACTGCAATGCTCCCTCGGGCAATATACCTGAGTCTATAATTACTCGTACTACTGCTTCTGTTAGATATGCGGTTTGTGGTGCGGGTAATACTACTGCGGGTACTCCTGCCATCCAATTAACGGCACATTTTTCTAACATTCCCCAAATCGGAAAGTTAAAAGCATTGATATGTACGGCTACTCCTCTTTTTGGCACTAGAATATGATGCGCCATAAATCGCCCTCCTCTAGAAAGGTCTATAGGGTCTCCTTCTACATGATAAGATTGATTAGGGAATAGTTTTCGTAGCGATGCATTGGCAAAAAGATTACCAAAACCTCCTTCGATATCAATCCAGCTATCTACTCGGGTTGCTCCTGTGCGATAACTTAATTCGTAGAAATCTTCTTTTCGTTTGGTAAGATAAAATGCCAGTTTTTTAAGCATATTACCACGTTCTTGAAATGTCATTTTTCGAAGAACTTCTCCTCCTTTGGTTCTACCGTATTGTAATACTTCTGGAATATCTAACCCTTCTGTGGTCGATGCTCCTATAGTATCTCCTGTAATGGCATCGTGCATTATGATTCCATCTCCAGAACCTGAAGTCCATTTACCGTTTATGTAGCTTTCTAGTTTTTTCATCATCTAGATTTTTAGTTCCCTAGGGGACGTTTTATTTTTTTTATAGTATAGATTATAGCCTACGCTGGAATGATAAATCAGTTTACATTTTCTATCACACATGCATATCCTTGTCCTACTCCTACGCACATCGTAATTAGTGCGTATCGTTTATTTTGTTCTTGTAATTCTAGTGCTGCAGAATATGCTATTCTGGCACCTGTTACTCCTAGCGGGTGTCCTATTGCTATTGATCCTCCGTTAGGGTTTATTCTTGGATCGTTGTCTTCTAATCCCCATTCTCGTATACATGCTAGTGCTTGCGAAGCGAATGCTTCATTAAGCTCTATGATATCAATATCATCCATAGTGATTCCTGCTTTTTCTAATGCTTTATTAGAGGCTTGTACAGGTCCGATTCCCATAATTCTTGGTTCTACTCCTACTACCGCAGAACTTACTATTCTGGCTAGTGGTTTTAGATTATATTTTTTTACGGCATCTTCTGATGCGATAATGGTTGCTGCTGCTCCATCGTTTAATCCTGATGAGTTTCCTGCAGTTACACTTCCATCTTTTTTGAAGGCTGGGCGTAATTTTGCTAAAACCTCTTTGGTAGTGGTTGGTTTTATAAATTCATCGTTAGAGAATAGGATGGGATCTTTTTTACGTTGCGGGATTTCGACTGTGGTAATTTCTTTTGCCAGTCGTCCTGATTTTTGTGCATCGGTGGCTTTCATCTGGCTCCAATAGGCAAATGCATCCTGATCTTCTCTGGATATATTATATTTCTCTACCAAGTTTTCTGCGGTATTTCCCATCCCGTCGGTACCGTATAACTCGTGCATTTTTTTGTTTACAAATCTCCATCCAAAGCTAGAGTCATGCATCTTAGAATCATTACCAAAGGCTGATGATGGTTTTGCTATGACATATGGGCCACGTGTCATATTTTCTACTCCGCCTGAGATAAACAGATCTCCGTCTCCTGCTTTGATTGCTCTATTAGCATGGATGATTGCAGATAATCCCGAACTGCATAGGCGGTTTACGGTTTCTCCTGGAACGGTAAATGGTAGCCCTGCTAATAATGCCGACATTCTGGCTACATTACGGTTGTCTTCTCCTGCTTGATTAGCGCACCCCATAATAACATCGTCATAGGCTTCTTTTGGAATACCTGGGTTGTTATGTATTAATTTCTCTATTACTAATGCTCCTAGATCATCAGTTCTTACTGCTGATAATGTTCCTTTATAACTTCCTATTGGAGTACGAATTCCGTCTATGATGTATGCGTCTTTCATTTTTTAGTATGTGAATATTTTAGTAAATGAGTTTGTTAGTATTTTTGCTTTATATTATTTTAATTTTATCCTAAAATCCTAAAGTAGTTCTGGATTCTAAAAACTTTAAAATTTATCATTTTACGGTTTTATATTTATATCTCCCAGTCTTTACTGGTTCTGTATACTACTCCTTTAAATAATGCTACAATTTGCTCCCCTCTCTTAATTTCTACAATATTAAATCCTACTCTGGTTTTAACAATATCTGTTACAGCTTCTGCTGTGATATAGTCTCCTTCTTCTAGTGCTTCGATATGATTAATAGAGGTTTCTATGGATACTGCATATTTACCATGTGTATTTGCCGAAAAACCAAAGGCTGTATCTGCCAGGCTATAGGCTATGCCTCCATGTGCTTTGTTCATACTATTTAACATCTCTTTTCTAATAGTCATTCCTACTTTGCATCGTCCTTTTTCTACTTCGATAACTTCAATACCTAACCATTGGCTAAAGGGATCTTGACTGAGCATTTTATGTGGAATGGTTTGTGCATATGTTAGTTTTTTAGTCATTTCGTGTTTGAGTTCTTTAGTATGTTAGTTTTTTAGTATGTTAGTATTTGAGTTCTTTAGTGTGTGAGTATGTGAGTTTTTTAGTATGTTAGTATTTGAGTTCTTTAGTGTGTGAGTATGTGAGTTTTTTAGTATGTTAGTATTTGAGTTCTTTAGTGTGTGAGTATGTGAGTTTTTTAGTATGTTAGTATTTGAGTTCTTTAGTGTGTGAGTATGTGAGTTTTTTAGTATGTTAGTATTTGAGTTCTTTAGTATTTGAGTTTTTTAATCTCTATCATATTTATTCACTCCAATACTCTTCATTATCTATTATTCATTTTTGATTTTAAATGTTTTTTGAAAGAGGTAATCATTTTTGATAATTCTGTAATCTCTTCTCTATTTTTTTCATCTTGCATTTCTGTGATAAAACCTCTTAACCTTGCTTTTGTACTACATACAACACATTCATGAGCACTATCCCATGCTAATTGTAAATATCTATTAAACTGAGCTTCAGAACTTGCAGAACCTTCTGCAATATTTAATGCTAGTGAATCTGCGGCTCTTATAAATTGAGATGCAAGCCTATACCTTTCTTCTTTTGGAAACGTATTAATTTGATCATTTACTGACTCTCCAAAGTCAACTGCTTTATTATAAATCATCAAATCTTCGAATTTAAAATGATATTTACTTCTCATCACATTTTTTATTTAATCATTTTAGTTATTTAGTATGTGAGTCAGTTAGTCAGTTAGTATGTGAGTTAGTATTTGAGTTAGTTAGTATGTGAGTTAGTTAGTATGTGAGTTAGTTAGTATGTGAGTTTTTCACTCACCTACTCAAGCACTCACAACCTAATTCACTCATCTACTCAAGCACTCATAACCTAATTCACTCATCTACTCAAACACTCACAACCTAATTCACTCTCCTACTCAAGTACTCACAACCTACTTCACTCACCTACTCAAGTACTCACAACCTACTTCACTCACCTACTCAAGTACTCACAACCTACTTCACTCACCTACTCAAGTACTCACAACCCACTTCACTCACCTACTCAAACACTCACAACCTAATTCACTCACCTACTCAAATACTCATCCACTCAAATACTCACTAACTAATCAACTCATCCGTTTTATTAAAAAAAACTCTTTTCTCTTTCATCATTTTTCTCAATATCGGGCTACATCTATATCGGTCTTCATGATACTCATCATAAAGTTTGTCTAGCATATTTACACACCAATCGATTCCTTTTTCATCTGCCCAAGCTAAGAGTCCTTTTGGATAGTTTACTCCTTTGGTCATCGCATTATCGATATCTTCTGCAGAGGCTATATTCCAGAATAAGGCATCTGCTGCTTCATTAATTAGCATGACCAGTACTCTATCAAAAATAGACTGTGCTAATTCTGTATCTTCTTTTGGAGCATTTTTTACTGCTCCTTCTGCATAGTCATAGTATCCTTTTCCTGATTTTCGTCCTAAGTACCCTGCTTCAGACAATCTTTTTTGTGTAAAAGATGGTTTATATCTAGGATCGTAATAAAAAGCTTCGAATACAGATTCTGTCACAGTATAATTAACATCATTACCTATAAAATCCATTAATTCAAAAGGTCCCATTCTAAAACCTCCTAGTGTTTTTAAACTCCAGTCTATCGTTGCTATATCTGCCAATCCTTCTTCATAAATACGCAACGATTCTCCGTAAAAGGGTCGTGCAACACGATTCACAATAAATCCTGGAGTATCTTTTGCCAAGGCGACTACTTTTTTCCAATCTTTAATAATATCTACAACCTTATCTGTTACCTGAGTTGATGTTTGCACTGCTGGAATTACTTCTACCAGTTTCATTAAAGGGGCTGGATTAAAGAAATGAATCCCTATACATCGCTCTGGTTTTTGTAATGATGATGCTATTGATGCTATAGATAAAGAAGAAGTATTAGAGGCTATAATTGTATGTTCTGAAACATAGGTTTCTAATTCTGAAAATACTTTTTTCTTAATCTCTAGATTTTCTATAATTGCTTCGATAGTAAGATCTGCATCTTTAAGATCTTTTAGTGTATTTACATATGAGATATTATTTTGGATACGTTCTTTTTCTGGTTGGTCTATTCTACCTTTTTCTACTAAACGAGATAGAATTTTTTCTAAAGCTTGCTTACTTCTATCTAGTGCTTCTTGATTCGTATCAAAGACTTTTACTTTGCAACCAGCGGTAGATGCTACTTGAGCTATACCACTTCCCATGGTTCCCGATCCTATTATTCCTACAATCATAGTTAATTTCGAATATCGAATGTTACATATCGAATACTGAACTCTTTATTTTCAGCAAGTCTATTAACATTCATTACTTGTTTAGTATTTTAATTTTTACTTAGTTATGATCATGGATTCCAGTCTACACTGGAATGACATATCAAATTATAAATGTAAAATCTAAAAGTTTAAGGTTTGAAGTCCGAGATCAAGTGTCTGAAGTCGGAGGTCAGTTTATTTAGTATTTTACATTTTGCGATTTTAAATTCTTATTTCCCTTTAAATACTGGTTTTCTTTTTTCTATAAATGCATTTACGCCTTCTGCATAATCTTCACTTTCTGCAGATTCTATCTGTAGATCTGACTCCATTGCTAATTGCTCTTGGAGTGTATTTGTCATAGATTGATTTAGTAGTCTCTTGGTCAGCCCTAATGCTTTGGTTGGCATTTTTGCTAATTTCGATGCTAGTTTAACGGCTTCTTCTTCAAAAGTTTCTACTTCAACTACTTTATATACCATTCCTAATTGTTCTGCTTCCTTTGCACTTACTTTATCACCCAACATCATTAAGGCGGATGCTTTTTGGAAACCAATTAATCTTGGTAAAAAGAAGGTTCCGGCGCTATCGGGTACTAGTCCTATTTTACTAAATGCTTGTATAAAACTTGCTGCTTCTGAAGCTACTACGATATCGCAGGCTAATGCAATATTAGCTCCTGCTCCTGCTGCTACTCCATTTACTGCTGCGATTACTGGTTTCTCTATATTTCGAATTCTTTCTATAATTGGGTTATAGTGTTCTTCTAATATTTTTCTGAAACCTGGATTTAATTCTGGTGATGTTACTTCTTTAAGATCTTGACCTGCACAAAATGCTTTTCCGTTACCGATAAGCATAATTGCTCTTACTTTATCACTAGCACTACATTCGTCTAATGTTTTTTGAAGTAATAATGCCATTTCTCTGTTGAAGCTATTAAAAGTTTCTGGACGATTTAATGTTATTCTCGCTACTCCATTTTCAATTTGAAATTCGATTGAAGGCATGTTTAGTTCTCTATTTTAAATTCTGGGTTATACATTTTATTATTGTTCGTAATCCAAGTATATTTTAATTTAATCAGTCCTTTTCTTCTTCATTTCTATCGCCCTCTGTATTTATTTTATTATTCTTCGACTATATTTCCTGTCCCTTGAGCGTAGCCGAAGGGCACAGAGAATATATCACTTGAGACATTTGAAATAGTCGAAAGGTTCTAAACAATCATTACACTGAAATAGCGCTTTGCATGCCGTTGATCCAAATTGACTTATCATTTTTGTATTTATTGAGCCACATTGGGGGCATTTTACTATTTTTTTACCTCCGAGTAATGCTTCTTTATCAGCTTCTTCGTTTAAAGGTGCCGCAATCCCATATTTCTCTAATGCTTCTCTACCTCTTGGAGTAATCCAATCTGTAGTCCAAGCTGGTGATAAGACCAGGGACACTTTGGCTTTGATATTTTCTTTTGCAAAAGCGGTAGTAATATCATCTCCTATTACATCCATTGCGGGACAGCCACTATAGGTAGGAGTAATTGTAATTTTTGCAACATCATCTTCTATCTGGGCAGAACGAACAACCCCCATATCCATAATTGATAATACAGGAATTTCTGGATCACTAACTGTTTCCAGAATAGGAATCAAGGTTGGGTCAATATGTTGTTCTAGTTCTATTGTCATCATAAATATTGAATATCGAACATTTAATACTTAAGGCTGAAGTTTTATTTTTCCTCATCATTCAATATTCTAAATTCGGTATTATTTTACCATTTCATATTAGGGTAAGTACGTTGCATATATTGTAAATCTGAAAGCAAGTACCCCATATGTTCACTATGAATACCTTGTTTACCGCCTTTTTGAAACCATTTTGTTTCTGGTATAGTGATCGTAGCTTCTTCTAATACTTCTCTAATTATTTGATCGTATTTTTCTCGAAAAGCTACAGTATTAACTCCAATCTCATTTTCTATAGCAATCTTATCATCGTCTGTTATATGAAATAGTTCATCTGTATACCTCCATAGGTCATCAACAGCTTCCTGAACTTTTTGATGGCTTTCTTCTGTACCATCTCCTAATCTTTTTATCCAATCAGAAGAGAATCTTTGATGGTAACTTACTTCTTTAATTCCTTTCTTAGCAATTGCGGCTAATGTTTGATCGGTACTATTTTGTAACTCTTCTAATACTAGTAAATGAAAAGCATCGAAGAAGAATTGCCTTGCAATCACATATCCAAAGTGTCTGTTTGGTTGCTCAACAAGGAGTACGTTTTTATATTGCCTTTCTGTTCTCAAAAAAGCGATATCATCTTCGGTTTTATCTTCTCCCGATAACTGAGCTACATATTGATAGTAACTTCTAGTTTGCCCTAATAAATCCAATGCCATATTTGTCATTGCTATATCGGTCTCGAGATTAGGTCCATGCCCACATAATTCTGATAATCGTTGACCTAGGATCAAGGCGTTATCTGCAATTCCGTAGATATATTGTATTTTATTTTCGTTTTTCATAATACTGCCCGTAAAAACGGGTATCTTATTTAAATAACTTTTATTTCAAATAGTAAGTTTCCCGTATTCACGGGAATTGCAATTCTTTCAGTTGCAAAAATTACATATGCTTCACCTCATCTGGTAATGTATAGAACGTAGGGTGTCTATACACTTTGTCTTGAGCGGGTTCAAATAATTCTCCGTTATTTTCTGGATTTGATGCTGTAATATTTTTAGATTCTACTACCCATATACTTACTCCTTCATTTCTGCGTGTATATACATCTCTAGCATTTTCTAAAGCCATTTCTGCATCGGCTGCATGAATACTTCCAAAATGACGATGTTCTAAACCATTTTTACTTCTTACAAATACTTCCCAAAGTGGCCAGTTTTTTTTCATAATTATGAATTTTGAATTCTGAATTCAGAATTATTATATTGCTTTTTTTAGCTTTTTATCTTCTTGTTTTTTGGCATAAGCCATTGCTGCGTCTCTTACCCATTCTCCTTTTTCCCAGGCATCAACTCTAGCATCCATACGCTCTTTGTTACAAGGGCCATGACCTTTTACTACTTGCCAAAACTCATCCCAATCTATTTCTCCAAAATCGTGACCTCCTTTTTCTTCATTCCATTTTAAGTCTGGATCAGGAATGGTAAGTCCTATTAATTCTGCTTGCGGAACGGTTTGATCGATAAACTGTTGACGTAATTCGTCATTCGTTTTTCGTTTTAATTTCCATTTCATAGATTGAGCGGTATGCACAGATTCTGCATCTGTAGGTCCTAGCATCATCAATGAAGGCCACCACCATCTATTTAGTGCATCTTGCGCCATTTCTTTCTGCTCTGGAGTACCATTTGCCAACGTAATCATGATTTCATATCCTTGTCGTTGGTGAAAACTCTCTTCTTTACATACTCTAATCATAGCTCTTGCATATGGCCCATAAGAGGTACTACACAACGGTACTTGATTAATAATTGCTGCTCCATCTACTAGCCATCCTATAGCTCCCATATCTGCCCAAGTGATCGTAGGGTAATTGAATATACTAGAGTATTTTGCTTTACCAGTATGTAATTGCTCATATAGTTCTTCTCTAGAGACTCCTAAGGTTTCGCATGCACTATATAGATATAAACCATGCCCTGCTTCATCTTGTACTTTAGCGAGTAATGCAACTTTTCTACGCATTGATGGTGCTCTGGTAATCCAGTTTCCTTCTGGTAACATTCCTACAATTTCAGAATGTGCATGCTGAGAAATCTGTCGGATATGTGTCTTCCTGTATTTTTCTGGCATCCAATCTTTAGGCTCAATTTTTTCATCTCGAGCAATTCTTTGCTCAAAAAGTTCTTCTAGATTTTTTACTTCTTTTTCGCTCATAACAATTGCTTTTTATACATCAAAATCAACAACTACTTTCTCTGTAGTAGGAACTGCCTGACAGGATAATACTAAGCCTTTGGCAACTTCATCTTCTTCTAATGCGTAATTTATTTTCATCTCTACTGCTCCTTCTATAACTTTACACTTACAGGTACTACAAACTCCTCCTTTGCATGCAAAAGGGAGATCTGCACCAGAAGCTAAAGCTCCATCGAGTATATTATCATAGTCATCATCCATCTCAAAATGAAATTCTTTACCGCCATCGATAATAGTAACTTCGGTTCCTTCGAATTTATGTTTTACTGCTTGCGCTGCTTTTTCCTTATCTTCTTCTGAGCTTCCAGAAAAGAATAGCTCATAATGAATCTTATCTTTTGATAATCCTGCATTAACCAGTTGATCTCTTATCAAAAAAATCATTTCTTCAGGGCCACATACAAAACACTCATCTACATTAGTTACATCAATTATCTTATCAGTAAGTTCTTGCAACTTTTCTTCAGTAAATCGACCATTAAGTAACGGAATGTCTCTCTGCTCTTTTGTTAAAAAATAGAAAATCTCTAAACGACCAAAGTATGTATTTCTAAGGTTTTCTATCTCTTCTTTAAAGATAATTGATTTAACGTTTCGATTCAAGTAAAAGAGCTTAAAAGTGCTATTCTCCTCTTTTGCTAAGTGTGTTTTAAGTATTGATAATATGGGAGTTATACCACTTCCTGCTGCAAAAAAAATATAATCCTTTGTTTTAGAAGGTTCTACTTCTACATAAAAATTACCTGCAGGTAACATTGCCTCTAACGTATCACCTACCTGAAGGGTATTATTTGCGAAATTTGAAAATATTCCTTGATCAATTCTTTTAACCGCGACTTGCCATTTGTTTTCTACTGGACTCGAACAAAGAGAGTAAGATCTCCTTATTTCTTGATTATCTATTGTAGTCTTTAAAGTAAGATACTGTCCTTGCTTATAAGCGAAATCATCTCTGATCTCTTCAGGAACATCAAAAGTTATAGCAACGCAGTCTTTTGTTTCTTTTGTTAATTCAGAAACTTGTATGGGATAAAAATCAGTCATGTTTCGTTTAACTATGTGTAGTTACATAAACAAAACTAACGTTTGTTAGTTTAATAAACAAATATTTTCTTATTAATTTTAGAATTAACTAAATTTTAATTAAACAATACCTTTAAGCAATACAGACATCATATCACGTTTTAATATATCTGCATCGATACCGTGTTGTTTAGGATACCATAAGTATAGCGTTCTTAAAGTTGATAATGTAGAAAACACCATAATCTCTATATTATATGATTTTATTTCTCCATTAGCAACTCCTCTCTTAACAATAGTTCTAAAATTCTCTTCATATTCTTCTCTCATCTGTTCAAAATATTGCAAGTTACCTTCTTCTAAATGCATCCAATCACTATTAAGAGAAGCTAAACCATCTGCATTTCGTAAGGTTACATCTATATGCAGGTCTATTATATTTTTTAATTTCTGGATTGTACTCGCATCAGAACTCACAATCTTATTCATACCTACAGTAAATTCTTCTGCTAGTCCTATTATAATTGTGGATAGTATTTCTTGTTTTGATTGAATATGATTATACAGACTTGCTGCTTTAATCCCCATTGCCTTAGCTAAATCTCTCATTGTCACAGCACTATACCCTTTTTCTTTAAAAAGTATGGATGCTGCACTAATAATTTCTTTCTTTCTGTTTTCGGATTTCATTGACTGACTCTTTATTTTATACTCAAAAATAGATTTTAATCTCAAATAACCATTTTTTTCATCATCAAAAAGCCAAATTATAACTAATTTACAGTCTCAAAACATAAAAAATCATGAAATCTTTAATTATCATCTTATCATCCCTCATACTTTCTATCACGACCACATGTGGTGATAAAAAAAATAAAACCAAAAAAAATCAACTTACAGAGAACCAATTTACAGAAGAAGTAAAATTTTTTATCACTACACTACATAAAGAAAACATAGAAAAAGAGAAACTTTACATCATCTTTAATAAAGATGACAATTCAGCTTCTGGTTTTTCTGGGTGTAATCAATTTTCTTCGAAATATACTATAGAAAAAGAGACTATATCTTTTGCCTCACCTATGTACACAAAGATGTATTGTGAAAAAACAGCTATGTTAGAGAAAAAATTTATCTCTACCTTAACCAAATCTAAAATCAGAGTTGTTAAAGGTGATTCTTTATTCTTAAAAGATAACAATAACACTATTTTATTATCTGGTGTACAATCTAAAAATTGATATTTTTGAGGTTATCAATTTCTAAAAAATTAAAATGCATTCAGATAATAAATTTCTGAATGCATTTTAATTTATAAACAATAATCGTAGTCTGTTTAGATTTTATTATCTATAATTATTTTTTTGGTCAGTGAAGTCCCATTAGTAGTATTCTCTATATATACAAAATACATCCCAGATAACTTACCTAGCATATTTACATTCTCTTGTGCTGTATCTTCTGCTAACTCTCCAGAAGCTACAAGAGCTCCAAAAATATTATAGACATAATATTTTAGCCTTGCTTTTACTCCATTAGATATCGAAAATTCAGGTCTATCTGATTTAAAAAACACAACAATCTCTTTTTGAGGCGGTTCTGGTTTTGGAGTTACACCTGATAACTCTTGTGACAACATATTTAGAGTCCCTGTTTTTGATTTATTATCCGGATCTAACCAATTAGAAAGTCTTGTATCATCGGTTTTTCCAAAATCCCAAGAGACATTAAATCGACCATAATAGTCTTCTTCGCCATTATCATTTATACTATCTTGTATCATTATGCAATCTGCTCTTCCTCCAGAAAGCTGACCAATTATATGTCCTTTTTGATTAAAAAGAGCAGAACCAGAAGATCCTTGTTCTGTCACTCCTTTATCCCAATCACCTACGACCCAAGAATCTATAGGATCTGGTATACCTGGTATTGTAATTACTCTATTATCTAACTCATCATTTTCTAGACATGTTTTCATAATATCACCATCGGGGTGATGGATTCCCATTGCAGATCCTATTGTTGTACTTGTTCTGTCCCAACCGGCCCACTCTAGGTCCCATGATTCATCAAGTCCTCCATCAAGTCTAAGTAATTTAAAATCAGATTGCGGATTAGAAGCTAAAAGAGTTGCTCCACTAGTTACCTGGTTAACTTCTGTATCTGTACTTATTACCTCTGTAGCACAAGAAGGATTGGGGCTTATCCAATTAAAGCGAAATGCCCAAACGGATTCACTTACTCCAGCACAATGGTTTGCTGTTAGGAAATATGGTGTTTTATCATTTCTTGTATTATTAATCAGTGTACCTGTACATACAGTTTTACCTATAATAACAAGCGCAACAGAATGCTTTAATCGTTCTTTTAATGAATCATAATCCTTTCCTAAAGAACAGTCAACATCGAGGTTACAATCTCCTGAGCTCCCTATTTTTTTTTGAATTTCAGCATCTGTAACGGATCTGTATCCATGAATTACTTTAGCTATATTTAATTCTCCTTGTCCTTTTACTGAAGCTGGCTCGTAATATTCTACCCAAATATTATCTCCTTCTACCAACCAAGTACCTAACATATGATCTGGTCTATTAAAAACACTTGTATATGCGCCTAATAGATCTGTTTTATCATCATTATACAAATACATTTTTGCGCCTTCGGGCATTTTATAAGTATCAAAAATAAAATTCAATGTTTTAGCCCCTTTAGATATAATGTTAATTCTCCATATTCTATCTCCATTGCTCAGTTCTTCCCATACTCCAGAATTATCAAGTCCATAATTAACCTTATACTCATACCCGAATCGCCATGGTATTGATTGATCGCGATCATTTTTAGCATCTTCAGCATTGATTTTATTTAAATCAAACTTTTTCATCAGCATTGGAGTTATACTTTTTTTACTTTGCATAGTCCAACTTATAGGTTTTTCTCCTGTAATAACTTGCGAGTTCATTGCAAACACACAAAACAAACTTAATATCAACAATTTAACTCTCACAATCATTTATTTTTATAATGGAAACAAATTTAACTATTTAAGAACACTTCAATATCAAAATAAAACTATTAATTTACCATATAAATTGTCCTGATCAAATTTTTTTTTCATTATGTCTACAGAAATCACATCTAATCCATTAATTGACAGGCTTCCTGCTCATTTAAAACAATTCATAAAACCACAAAATTATGAAACATATACCCCTACGGATCAAGCTGTATGGAGATATGTAATGTTAAAAAACATTACATCACTTAGTAAAGTTGCTCATGATTCTTATCTGAGAGGTCTTAAAAAAACAGGGATTTCTATTAATACCATACCAAGTATGTATGGAATGAATAGGATTCTAAAAGAAATTGGCTGGGCAGCTGTAGCGGTTGATGGCTTTATTCCTCCTAATGCTTTTATGGAGTTTCAGGCATATAATATTCTTGTTATTGCTTCGGATATACGACAACTCGAAAATATAGAATATACTCCTGCTCCAGATATTATCCATGAAGCTGCAGGGCATGCACCTATCATTGCTAATCCCGATTATGCTGAATACTTACGACGGTTTGGAAAAATCGGATGCAAAGCTATTTCTTCTAAAAAAGATTATGAAATGTATGAAGCTGTGCGCAAACTTTCTATTCTAAAAGAAGCTTATAACACTGCTAAAAAAGATATCGAAAAAGCTGAACAAAAAATAGCTGAACTACAAAACCAGAAAGAAAATCCTTCTGAGATGGCTTTGATACGTAATCTACATTGGTGGACCGTAGAATATGGCTTAATCGGAACAGTAGAAAATCCTAAGATTTATGGAGCGGGATTACTATCCTCTATTGGAGAAAGTGAGTGGTGTATGACAGATCATGTAAAAAAACTCCCATATTCACCAGATGCTGCTTTTCAGGATTTTGACATCACTAAGCCTCAGCCTCAACTTTTTGTAACTCCCGATTTCGCCTATTTATGTCAAGTATTAGAGGAGTTTGCAGATACTATGGCATTACGAAAAGGAGGTCATAGAGGTCTTGCCAAGTTAATAGAGTCAGAAAATCTAGGAACTATCGAATTGAGTACTGGTTTACAAATTTCTGGAACTTTTACTAGAATGATCAAAAATGAAGATAACGAAGTTATTTATTTTGAGACTAAAGGAGCTACTGCTTTATCTTTTAGAGAGAAAGAACTTATAGGACATGGGATTGATGCACATCCTAAGGGATTTCGATCTCCTATTGGAAAATTAAAAGGAATTAACCTTGCCATAGAAAATATGTCTCCTAGAGATTTAAAAGCTTATAATTTTTATGATGGAGAGTATATCGAATTTGAGTTTGAGAGTGGAATCACCGTAGCTGGAAACAATATCACAGGTATGAGAAATATTAAAGGAGAGTTAATTTTAATCCAGTTTAGTGAATGTACTATTATGTATAAGGGTGAGTTTCTTTTTAAACCCGAGTGGGGAACCTTTGATCTGGCAGTAGGAAAAGAAATTGTCTCTGCTTTTTCGGGGCCAGCAGATGAGAACTCCTTTGATTTAGTAACTCATAATCCTTCTTCAACGACTATTAAAAGAACATATTCTAAAAAAGAAATAGAACTCCATTCTTTATATGAATCTGTAAAAAATATCAGAGAAGGTAAAAACGCAATCTTTTCATTAGAAGCTACATTCGAAATTATAGAAAAAGACCATCCTAATGATTGGTTACTTACTCTAGAGATATATGAATTAGTATATGATAGAGATGAAAAGTTTGCATCACAGGTTTTAAAACATTTGGAAAATATAAAATACAAAAGACCTAAAATACAACACTTAATAGACAGTGGAATTTCTATGGTCCCTCAAAATATCTAGATGTAGCTTATAAAAGCATAAAATCCCATAAAAAATATAATACGATAGTAAAAAACAACCCAGATCTTATTATTAAAAAACCTAAAACAGAAACAAATTTTGTTATAATTGTCTTTAGGACAACTTAGCGCTAGTGTGCAGAATTAAAAAAATGTAAAAAAGCAATATCAAAATATAAAAAAATTATGATGAATTTCTTCGCCTAAAAATACTTAATCTTGATTCATATTTTCTTGCTATAAAAAATACTTTAGACATTCAATCATAGCTTTCGTTGCAAGAAAATTTTCCAAAATCATATAAAATTTACTCGAAACTCATAAATGGATATGCTTGCTGCAATTGATGTTTTTTTGAGGCTATCCTTTTTAAAAACAAAAGATGTTGTTCGCTATTAGGGTTAAAAGGTCTATGTGCTATTCCTTTATTAATCTCTTCTACTTCTCTCATCGTTTGCATAGCTCTGGGAGCAATCCAAATTTCTGAGAAACGCTCCCATATATACGCTACCGCTAATGCACTAGGGTGAATCATATCTGTATCATAGAATCGATAATCCCTAAGCTCATCCATCATAATCTCATAAGAAGGAAAATAGCTTAGGTTTTTATGCTCTTCTATAATCTGATGTACTGATGCTATCAGATGTGCTTTGCTTCTATTATTTTCTATAAATCCATCTTTACTATGTCGTACAGGAGATACTGTACATATAATCTCTGCTGATGGGTTTAATCCTCTAATCATATGGATACAGTTCTGTAAGCATTGCTTACTCTCATCGATAGATAACAATTGTTTTTGAAATTCTCTCTGTGGAATTTTATGGCAATTTGCCACAATCATATCTAATGATTTTAACCGATATACCCATGCTGTTCCCAGAGTGATACAAATATGTGTTGCAGATTTAATTTTCTCTCGTGTATCATATAATGCCTGATTAAGACCTGAGAGCACACTATTTTTATTAGCATTACTTAAAGAGGAGTGCGCATCAAAACAATGCCATTGCTCATTACTATAAAATAGATCTGTTTCTGTATACTGCTCTCCCTGAGTAGCCATCCACAAAAATGTTTCGATAGCTTTAGGATGAAATAAAATCCCGAATGGATTGGTTTCTTTTTTAAACTTAAAATATCCAAACTTACTTCCTATATTTTCAGAAAAACAGGAGCCTAATAATACTATTTCTGACCCATAATCAATTTTAGGATCTTTGGACTCTAATGGTATTTTGGTTTGTAAGTTCATAAATTCCTTTCGTCTCCTATGCTTTTTAAAAAGGATAGGAGACTTTATATATAGATTATTTCAAATATTTTTTTGCATTCTCTAATGCTTCTTCTATACCTTCTGGTTTTTTACCTCCTGCTGTAGCAAAAAACGGTTGTCCACCACCACCACCTTGGATATATTTCCCTAGTTCTCGAACCATTTGTCCAGCATTCAGCTTTTTCTGTTCTACTAGATTTTTGGAGATATAACATGATAGTATGGCTTTTCCATTCTGATCAGACCCAAATAAAACTACAATATTTTCTAATTCACCACCTAGTTCAAACGATAAATCCTTAATCCCTGCCGCATCTAGATCTACTTTTTTAGCTAAAAATTTAATTCCGTTTATTTCTTCAAATTCTGATTTAAGATCTCCTTTCAGGTTTTTGGCTTTATCTTTTAGAAGTACTTCAATTTGTTTTCTCAAACTGGTATTCTCCTCTTGTAATGATGTAATTGCTTTTACTGGATCTTTAGTTTTTAGAATCGATGTAACTTTATTATAAGATTCTGACTGAGTTGTAAAGTATTCTTTTGCAGCATCACCTGTTATTGCTTCTATTCTACGAATTCCTGCTGCAATTGCACTCTCTGATGTGATTTTAAAATGCCATATATTCCCTGTATTTTCTACATGAGTACCTCCACATAGTTCCATGGATTCTCCAAATCGAATTGTTCTTACAGTATCGCCATATTTTTCTCCAAATAATGCCATTGCACCTTCTTTTACAGCCTGATCAAAAGAAATATTACGTCTCTCTTCTAAAGGCAATTGCTCTCGTATTCTGGCATTTACAAAATCTTCAACTGCTTTTAATTCTTCATTAGATACCTTAGCAAAGTGAGAGAAATCAAAACGTAGATAACCACTATGTACCATTGATCCTTTTTGCTCTACATGAGTACCCAAAATAGCACGTAATCCCTGATGCATTAAATGTGTTGCACTATGATTAGAAGCTGATCTAGTACGCTGTTTAGAATCTACCACCGCTTTTAAAGGTTGATCTATCTGTTTTGGTAAATTTTTAGTAAAATGAATAATTAGGTTATTTTCCTTTTTAGTATCTACAATATACACCACATCTCCATTGGGCACTTCTAAATACCCTTTATCTCCTACCTGTCCTCCTCCTTCAGGATAAAAAGGGGTTTTATCAAATACCAATTGATATAATTCTCCATCTTTTTTACTATCTACTTTGCGATATTGCGTAACTCTCACTTCTGTAGTAAGCTGGTCATACCCTATAAATCCTTCTGTATTGTTTTCTAATAATACCTCCCAATCTCCTGCTGATATCTGAGAGGCAGCTCTAGACCTATCCTTTTGTTTCTGTAATTCTATTTCAAATCCTTTTTCATCTAATTTATATCCTTGCTCACTTAGAATCAAAGCGGTTAAATCTATTGGAAAACCAAACGTATCGTATAATTCAAAAGCTTTTTCTCCAGAAACTGTATTGCTTTTAGTATTTTTTATAACATTTTCTAATAATACTAACCCTTGATCCAATGTTCTTAGAAAAGAGTGTTCTTCTTCTTTAATTACATTAATAATCAAGTTTTTCTGTGCTTTTAACTCAGGAAAAGCAGTACTCATTTGTTTACTTAATGTTTCTACTAGCTTATAAATAAACGGTTCTTTAGTATTTAAAAATGTAAATCCGTATCGAATTGCTCTACGCAAGATTCTACGAATCACATACCCTGCTCCTGTATTACTTGGCAATTGTCCATCTGCTATAGAAAAAGACACTGCTCTAAGGTGATCTGCGATTACACGAATCGCTACACTTACCTTACCATCAGGGTTTGTTGGTAAACTATTTTTATCATAAGTAGTACTAGTAATGGTTTCAATTTCGCGAATTAAAGGGGTAAAAACATCTGTATCATAATTTGATTTTACTCCTTGTAATACCATACATAAACGCTCGAATCCCATTCCTGTATCTACATGTTGTGCTGGTAGTTTTTCTAGCGATCCATTTGCCTTTCGATTATATTGCATAAAAACCAAATTCCAGATCTCTACTACCTGCGGATGATCCGCATTAACAAGCTCTCTACCAGAGATTTTAGATTTTTCTTCTTCAGAACGAATATCTACATGAATCTCAGAACAGGGCCCACAGGGTCCTTGATCTCCCATCTCCCAGAAATTATCTTTCTTATTACCCATAATGATACGATCTTCTGGAACAATAGCTTTCCAAAGATCATACGCTTCTTGATCCATATTAAGATTTTCATCTTTTGCTCCTTCAAAAACTGAGACATATAGGATATTTTTATCTATACCATATACTTCTGTTAACAACTCCCAAGCCCAATGAATCGCTTCTTTTTTAAAGTAATCTCCAAAACTCCAATTACCCAGCATTTCAAACATTGTATGATGGTAGGTATCCATACCTACCTCTTCCAAGTCATTATGTTTACCACTTACTCTTAAGCATTTTTGAGTATCTGTTAATCGATTATTTTTTGGAATACCATTACCTAAAAAGAATTCTTTAAACTGGTTCATCCCAGCATTGGTAAACATTAGAGTAGGATCATCCTTAATTACCATTGGTGCAGAAGGAACGATACTGTGTTTTTTTGATTTAAAAAACTCTAAAAATTGATTTCTTATTTCTTGGGATTTCATGAATTCTATGTATTACTATTTTTTACTCGAAATATACTATACTCTATAACTGTAACTACTATTTTACATTACTTTTATAAAAAAGTATATTATCGATATTTGTCAGTTTTTTCTGGACTTTGCAACAATTTATTATATTTGTTCTGATATCTTGGTTTTTAAAGAACCGTATATTAGTTGATATCATGCAAAAATAGCATATTTTAGATTATGTCAAAGGTTAAATATTACTATGATAGTGAGACGCTTTCTTATCGTAGAATAGAACAAAAGAAAGGGCGAAAGTTTGGTATAGCAGCACTAGGGGTTATTAGTGTCTTTTTAGCTGGATTTATCCTACTTCTTATCTATTTAAACATCCCACAATTAGAGACTCCTAAAGAGAAAGCTTATAAAAGAGAACTTGAGAATATGCAACTTCAGTATGATTTAATGAATCAAAGACTGAAACGCGATGAGGGAATTTTACAAGAAATAGCTGAACGAGATGATAATATTTATCGTTTATATTTTGGTGCTAACCCTATCCCAGAAGAGCTTCGTAATGCTGGATTTGGAGGAGTGAATAGGTATAAAAACTTAGAAGGTTTTCATAATTCTGATATTATTATCGAAAGTAGTAAACGCATCGACAAATTGACTAAGCAAATTGTAGTACAGTCTAAATCTCTTGATGAAATCGCTAATTTGGCAGAACAGAAAGAAGAGTTACTTGCCACTATACCTGCTATCCAACCCATCCAGAATTCTGATCTAAAACGTATGGCATCTGGTTATGGTTGGAGAAGTGATCCATTTACTAAAGCACGAAAATTTCATTACGGGATGGATTTTTCAGCGGCAACGGGTACACCTGTGTATGCATCAGGTAATGGGGTTGTAAAACGTGCAGATGCTAATTCTTCTGGATATGGAAAACACATTCGTATTGATCATGGATTTAATTACGTAAGTCTATATGCACATTTAAATAAATACAATGTAACAGTAGGACAAAAAGTAAAGCGTGGAGATGTCATAGGTTTTGTAGGTAGTACAGGGAGATCTGTAGCTCCTCATTTACATTATGAAATCTTTAAAGATGGTGAAAAAATTAATCCTAGAAATTTTTATTACGGAAGTTTAACCTCCGAAGAATTTGACGAAATGCTTAAAGCCTCTAATCTTATTAATGAAACTCTAGATTAAAATATCAATGCGCAAACTTCTTTTTCTTGTCATCGTTCTTGGCTTATATTCATCGATGCAAGCACAAAAATATCCAAAAGAGGTATTGGATTCGATGTATACTATCGTAAAAAACACTCAGCTAAAACTCGCAAAGCCTAAACATATTAAGGTTATGGCTGTTGGGGATATTATGATGGGAACTGATTTCCCTAACAAAAGTTATCTTCCGCCAGAAGGTAAAGGTCCTTTTGATGATGTAAATTCTATATTAACCAAAGCAGATTTGCTTTTTGGTAATTTAGAAGGCACACTTACTGATGAGGGCAAAAATGCTAAACACTGTTCTGATCCATCAAAATGCTATTCTTTTAGATCACCAGAATATTTTGGGAAATTTTTAGAAGAAGCTGGTTTTGATGTGATGAGTATTGCTAACAATCATATCGGTGATTTTGGAAGTATCGGAATCAAAAACACTTCTAAAACTTTAGAAAAACACAGCATCGCCTATGCCGGTGTGTTTGCTCAACCTTCTACTATTTTTGAAAAAGATGGAATCACGTATGGATTTTGTGCTTTTGCCCCAAACAAAGATTGCATAAAAATTCATAACTTAACCAATGCAAAAAAAATTGTAACCGAACTTAAAGAAAAAGTAGATATTGTGATTGTTTCTTTTCATGGTGGTGCAGAAGGCCTTAAACACACTCATGTTACCAGAAAAACAGAACGTTTTTATGGTGAAGACCGAGGTAATGTCTATAAATTCGCACACACTATGATTGATGCAGGTGCTGATATTATTCTAGGACATGGACCACATGTTACTAGAGCTTTTGAAGTATATAAAAACAGATTTATAGCCTATAGCCTAGGGAATTTTTGTACCTATTCTAGGTTTAGTTTAGGGGGAATCAAAGGTTATGCCCCTATTGCAGAAATTGAAGTCGATACTAAAGGAAATTTCATCAAAGGAAAATTGCACTCTGCTAAACAAATAGATGAAATCTACCCTTTTATAGATGAGAAAAAAAGAGCGTTAAAAGAAATCAAAAGGCTAACCGAAAAAGATTTTCCGGAAAGCAAAATTATTTTTGAAGATGATGGGAGTTTTACACAACAAAAGGAATAATTTATGTATGTAGACTTACCCGAAAAAATGTATTATGGTATCGGTGAAGTAGCCGATGCATTTAATGTAAATGCCTCTTTAATCCGTTTTTGGGAAAAAGAATTTGATATTATAAAGCCTAAAAAGAATGCAAAAGGCAATCGAAAATTCACTCCAGAAGACATCAAAAATCTAGAACTAATTTATCATTTGGTAAAAGAACGAGGGTTTACTTTAGAAGGTGCTAAGATTCATCTCAAAGAACAAAAACAGGAAGCCTTAGATAGTTTTGACATTATTAGAAAGCTAGAATACATCAAAGGACAGCTTCTAAAAATCAAAGAACAATTATAAAAAGAAATTATTATATTTTAATATTATGAAAAAAGGAATTTTTACAGGGTTAGGATGCCTAATAATTGTAATAATTGGTATCCTAGCAATCGTAATAATTGGAGGCTTTATAGCCTATAATTTTAATAATAAAGCTGTTGTTTTACAAGAAGATGCCAAAACAGCGTGGTCTAATGTAGAAAGTGCTTACCAAAGACGTAGTGATCTTATTGGCAATTTAGTTAAAACCGTTCAGGGAGCAGCAGATTTCGAACGCACAACTCTAAAAGAAGTCATCGAAGCTCGCTCAAAAGCAACCTCAGTAACTATTGATCCTAGTAATATAACACCTGCTCAAATGACTCATTTTCAGCAGGCACAAAGTGGTTTAACCTCTGCATTATCTCGATTATTAGTCACAGTAGAGCGTTATCCCGATCTAAAAGCAAATCAAAATTTCCTTAATCTACAAACACAACTAGAAGGAACAGAAAATAGAATCAATGTAGAGCGAAATAGATTCAACGAACAGGTTGGAGTGTACAATAAGCATCTTAAAATATTTCCTAATTCTATATTTGCAGGAATGCTAGGTTTTAATGAAATGGTACGATTCGAAGCTGATGAAGGTACTGAGAAAGCACCAGATGTTGATTTTGATTTTAAATAATGTCTAATCAAGTAGAAGATTTCTTAACCCCTGAACAAGAGCAGCAGATAATTGCTGCTATTAGACGTGCAGAAAAAATGACATCGGGAGAAATTCGAATTCATCTCGAAAAACATAGTGAAAAAGCTATTCTAGAAAGGACTATAGAGGTATTTCATTGGTTAAAAATGGATAATACGATTCAACGAAATGGAGTGCTTATCTATGTTGCTGTAGAAGATCGTGCTTTTGCTATTTATGGAGATCAAGGAATTCATACTATTGTAACTGATCATTTTTGGGAAGACACTAAAAATGTCATCCAAAAACAGTTTAAAAAAGGAAATTTTACACAAGGGCTAATTGATGGAGTTCTTCTTGCAGGAGAGCAATTACAACATTTTTTTCCTTGGGATCATAATGATAGTAATGAATTACCTGATGAAATCTCTAAAGGATAAATGAATAGCTTCAAAAAAAACATATTATATCTATTACTCATCTCAGGAATATTTTTTTTACCTGTAGATACACTGTATGCCCAAAGAGAAATCCCTACGAAACCTCAACTACAAACAGCGGTATATGATGAGGCAAACATGCTTTCTCCTTCTCAATCAAAATACTTAGAACATAAATTAGTTATCTATGCGGATACTACTTCTACACAAGTTGTCGTGGCCACCATAAATTCGCTACAAGGAGAAAACATAGGATTATACGCTGCAGAATGGGCACATAAATGGGGTATTGGGCAAAAAAAAGAAGACAATGGAGTCTTTATTCTAGTTGCCAAAAATGATCGAAAAATATGGATCACTACTGGATATGGAGTAGAAGAAAAACTTACTGACTTTACTACAAAAACCATTATTGATCAAATCATCACTCCCCAGTTTAAAAAAGGAGATTTTTATACTGGTCTAGATAACGGAACCACAGCTATTTTTCAGGTTCTTAACGGAACGTTTAAAGGAACTAGAAAAGAAAACTCTAAAGACATTCCTATTATAGAATTGGTCTTATTATTAATATTTGTTATTATCATTATTAAAGCATTTTCTATAAAAAACCACAATAACGGAAGAGGAAACCGAGGAAATCGATCAGGAACAGGCAGTCTTCTCGATATTATTATTCTAAGCAATATGGGACGGGGAAGCTATGATGGAGGAAGTTTTGGAGGTGGATCTAGTGGCGGATTCGGAGGTGGATTTGGTGGTGGTGGATTCGGTGGAGGCGGTGCTGGTGGAAGTTGGTAACGTTTCCTTAATTACTTTTTTTTTAGTTTATAATTATGACAGATCAATCTTAGGTTTATTAAATATATCTTGTAAATAGTAACTGCATATTTGGTGTTATAAACCATTACTCTAAAAATCTAGATTAACAATTTTGCAATCTAAAATACTTACTTATATAACAAATTAGAACGTAAAATTAGAACTAAAAAAATAATACTATTAGTTCCCGTATTTAAAATTACATTTATAAATACTGCTCAAGAAATTAAAATTAGATTTAGTACACATGATTCTTTTGGCGTATCAGGTAATTCAGTAGCACATTATGGAATGTCAAAAATATATATAATCCAACAACACAAAGAAATTAAAAGTCTCAAAAAAAGAAAATAAAGAACTAAAGTCTTTATCTAGTCGATTAGCTAAAATCGAAAAATTATTTGAATCAAAAAAAAACAAAAAACTTCTAATACCTTAACTTGAATTTGTATTACATAATTAGGGTTTAACACAATTTACTATTTGATATATAGCTTACTTTAGTTATCGCTTCGCAAATTATTGTCACTTGTTTTATCACAAAATTCAAATTTCGAATACTAAACAAATGGCTAGTAAACATCTTTATTCATTGTCGGACAACATAGCCCAATCTTTGATTAACGCTCTCTTTATAAATTGGTTAATTTCCCATTGTTCTGTTAGAGGTTCATTTGTTTCTGGATGTAAAAGTGTATAAGGAAACGGACCATACTCAGGAGTAATGGTTATGAAAGAGCGGTTTTCATCTTTTGCGTTTTTAAGCATCGCTAACCACCATTTTTTAAACTGAGTTAGTTCAGGTAAATATATGTTATTTCTTGGATCTATAACTTGTGGACTTTGTGCAGATCCTACTCTTGCATGGATATGGTAGGTATGTTGTATTGCTAAATCTGTAGCTTCTTTTTGATTCTCTAGTAATGTTTCTGCTACGCAACACCAATGCGAAAAATCCGAAGTTAATTTTAATAAAGGAAATTCTTTTAAAAAACGAAAACAAGTGTGTGCCGCATACGAAAACCTTGAACGATGTGTTTCATGTGTGATACTAATACCCGTTTCTTCTTCGATTAAAAAAGCTAGTTCAATTAATTCGGCATTTTCACTAAAGGAAAAGAAATCCATTCCTGTATGAGAATTAATAAGTAGAGGTTCTGATGCTGCTAAATTGTAGAGGTGCTTCTTATATTTTTCTTTATGCTTTTTAAAATCAGCTTCTTTGGTTTCCCAATGCTGACCGACAACATCTAATCCAAAATCATCAAACATGGATATAACTTCTTTCTTTTCTCTACTCAGAAGAGGCAAGTCAATTTCAACTCCTTGATAACCTTTTCTTTTTACTTTATCTAAAAACAATGGTAATTCGATATCTGCACTACCCCAGCGAGGATAAATAAATTTAAGCTCCATATGATATTTGTTTCTCTCTTTTCTTTAACACATACTAATCGTGTATCTAGCTACCATAAAATGAATCAAATCATTTTTGATTCAAGCAAAAAATAAAAATAGCTATTAACTTCTATCTAAAAAAAACTAATTCAAAACTATTTTTTCCTTAAATAAACTGACACAGGCACTCCATTAAAATTAAATTCTCTACGAAGCTGATTTTCTAGGAATCGTTTATATGGATCTCTTATATATTGTGGTAAATTACAGAAGAACGCAAATTGTGGTTGCGGTGTTGGCAACTGCGTTATATATTTTATTTTTACATATTTTCCTTTATACGCTGGCGGTGGATTACGTTCTATGATAGGTAATAAAATATCGTTAAGCTCACTGGTTTTGATTTTTTTGGATCGATTTTTATATACTTCGACTGCTGTTTCCATAGCCTTAAATATCCTTTGCTTTGTTAATGCAGATATGAATACAACAGGAACATCTGTAAAAGGTTCTATTTCTTTTCGAATATATTTCTCAAAATCCTTAAGAGTATTACTTTCTTTATTTTCTACAAGATCCCATTTATTCACTAAAATTACTACGCCTTTGCGATTACGCTCAGCTAGCCAAAAGATATTTTGTACCTGTCCATCAAAACCTCTGGTAGCATCCAAAACAATTAGACACACATCACTGTGTTCTATAGCCCTAACTGAACGCATTACAGAATAAAACTCTAAATCTTCCTTTACCTTAGATTTACGTCGTATTCCTGCCGTGTCTACTAAATTAAATTCAAAACCAAAACGATTATATTTGGTATCAATAGCATCTCTAGTAGTTCCTGCGATATCAGTAACAATATATCGATCTTCGCCTATTAAAGCATTTATAAAAGATGATTTTCCTGCATTAGGTCTTCCTACTACTGCAAATCGAGGGAGTTCATCATCCTTTTCTTCTTCTTTTTCTGGTAATACTTTTACTAAATCATCCAAAAGTTCACCTGTACCACTTCCATTGATACTTGCAATAGTATAGTATTCTCCTAGTCCTAGATTATAAAATTCTACTGCATTTGTCGCTCTACTTCCATTATCCACTTTGTTTACAACTAAAAACACAGGTTTTTCGACTTTACGAAGTAAATTAGCAACATCCTGATCCATTCCTGTTATTCCTGATTCTACATCAACAATAAAAATAATAGCATCTGCCTCATCTATAGCTAATTCTACTTGTTTATCTATTTCTGTTTCAAAAATATCATCACTTCCTACAACATACCCTCCTGTATCAATCAACGAAAATTCTACTCCATTCCAATCACTCTTCCCATAATGTCGATCACGGGTTACCCCACTAACAGCATCTACGATAGCCTCTCTTCTTTGAATTAATCGATTAAAGAACGTTGATTTTCCTACATTAGGTCTCCCAACAATTGCCACTATACCACTCATTTATCTTTATTCTAAATTTTGTGCAAAATTAGACTTTTTATTTTAGCAATACTATACATATTTTGATTTGATTACTAACTATAGAAATAAAAAAACAAAAAGCCCAAAGACCGTGTTTCAGGTCGATGGAGCTTTTCATAATTGATAGTCAGTCAGTGAAATAATTACTTACTCCAAATATAGCATGTATTATAGCTAAGTTGGTTACTGTAAAACAACAAAGTTTTTATGGATCTTTTTTAATTTTCCTTTATTTCATAGATTGCCACTGTATTAGACACTTCATTAGTTATAATAATTAAATCATTTCCTGTAGGGCTATCAGTCGCTTTAATCGTAATTAAACCTTCTGGAGCAATATCTACTTCATCTCTTATCCATTCTAAAAACTGTGGACTCGATGGATTAGAAATATCATAAATCATTACTCCACCTGTTCTTTCTAATCCTACAAACAATAATGTTTTATTACCTATTTTTATAGTTTCTACAGCTTCTGGTTCTGCTCCTTTATCATCAGATCTCTTATCTGCTTTACCACCTTCACTAGAATTAAATGCATCTGGGGCTAGGTCAAAAATTGTTTTTCCTATTTGATCTCCACTGTCGTAAATAACTGCTCCTGAGGTAGTCCATATTGTAAACGATCTTGCTCCATAAGCATATATTACATCGTAATCCCCATCCCCATCGATATCACCATTAACTGTAGTTGTTTTTAGCCTTCCTAAATTCTCATTTAATTGTAATGTTGCTGCATCAGGAAAAGAAGTAGGATCTAACGTAAGATCTTTTACTCTATCTTCTTCAGAAAAACCTTTATAATCTCTAGCATCTCCTTCATTAGCTGTGATTAAGTATCTTTCTCCTTTTATTTTTGCATAAGTTATCGCATCTGGCTGATAAAACCCAAAAACAGGCCAGTTCTTAAAATTACCTACTATATCATCTTTATCACTAGCATCTATTTGATTAGTTGATAATGCATAGTTCTTTACTCCTAATCCAATAATATCTGTAATAGCTTTAGATTGTAAATCGACAATTGCTATTCCGTTATTTTCTTGTAACGTAACATAGGCTTTTTTTGAATCATGAGAAACTGCAATATATTCTGGTTCTACATCTTGTGCCAAAGAAGCTCCTGGACCAAAAACTCTAAAGTCATTCCCTATCGTTTGACCATTAAAAGCCGTAAAACTCAGATTAGAAACCTGCCCCGTAGCTACTTCTATTATCGTTATGGAACCTTCTGGATCATTAGTATATAAGTCATTAGGTTCTCCTTCATTAGCCACTATAATATATTTTCCGTTAGGACTAAAAGTTACCATATCTGGTAATGCACCTGCTTCGTAAGTATTTAGTACTGCCTGCGAATCCGAATTATATGTTACAATCGTTCCATTAGCTTGCTTATTTGATGAGTTTTCTAAAGCAACAGCCACGATTCCTTTATGTACTGCAACACTATTAGGATTACCTGTTAGTGCTATGTCTACTCCTTGGGTTGGTGCACTAGGGTTAGAAATATCCCAGACTGAAAGTTCTGATTCTTTCGGGTTTATAACAAAAAGTTTGTTTGTTTTAGAGTCAAAAGCAGAAATTTCTGCATACCCTTCATCCCCTGTTCCATTAGTAAACCCTCCTATTTTTTTAAAAGTTAATTTATCGTTACCTCCACCTCCTTGGTAATCATCAAGGTTGCATGCACTAAAAACACTTAGTAGTACTGCCGAAAAAAGGGTAGTTTTGTTAAAAATTTTCATTATTGATGTTATTTATGTGATTAAACCTCAAATGTTAATAACAAATATATCCTTAACGTTATGTTAAGGATATATTATAATCATCAAATATTTTTAATACTGTATATAGATTTTTATAAACCAAAAAGAAAAAGTTAATTCATAGAGTTATCAACCTTTATTATTGTATCCAAATCGCTTTAATTGGCGCTCATTACTACGCCAATTTTTATTGATTTTTACATACAACTCTATATGTATTTTTTTACCAAAGAACTTCTCTAATTCTTTACGCGCCTCGGTACCAACTCTTTTTAATGCTGATCCTTTATGCCCTATAATAATTCCTTTTTGAGAATCGCGTTCTACCATAATTATAGAACGAATTCTTATAATATCTTCATCTTCGATAAATTCTTCTGTCTCTACTTCAACAGAATATGGTATCTCTTTTTTATAATGTACTAATATTTTCTCTCGAATTGCTTCATTTACAAAAAACCGTTCTGGTTTATCGGTCAATTGATCTTTCGGATAAAATGGTGGGGATTCTGGCAATAATTCGACTATTCTATCAAAAACTTCTCTAACATTAAAGTTTTCTAAAGCTGATATAGGATACATTTCGGCATTTGGCACTTTTTGACTCCAAAACTGAACTTGCTCTTCTAATTGCTCCTGATTAGACTTATCGATTTTATTGATAAGTAATAGAATAGGGATTTTAGCATTCGTGATTTTATTAAAAAAATCTTCGTCTTTCAACTCTTTTTCTCCGATTTCTACCATGTAAATTAATACATCTGCATCTTCAAAAGCAGATTTTACAAATCCCATCATTGATTCCTGAAGCTCGTATGCTGGCTTTATAATCCCCGGAGTATCTGATAAAATAGCCTGAAAATCATCTCCGTTAACAATTCCTAAAATACGATGTCTTGTTGTTTGTGCCTTAGAAGTAATAATAGATAATTTCTCGCCTATAAAAGCATTCATTAATGTAGATTTTCCTACATTAGGATTACCGATAATATTTACAAACCCAGCTTTGTGAACCATAAAATTGATTTTGATACAAAGGTAGATGAATATTCAAAAAGAAAACTATAGATCATAAAATTATTGTAACAATTACAAGGTTACTTTATCCTAATTAAATAAGGTTATCGTTTTTAATCTAAATGTTAAAAATTAATTTTAAAAATTATTATTTTTTCTTAAATTAGTGTCAAGTAAGTTTTCAAAAACCCCGTGAAAACAAGTTTTAATAACTCTTAAAACCGGGATCATTTGAAAAATCACTTAACCTCTTTGAAAAGATTGGCTGTAAACAATACCTCACTATTACTAATCTGTATTCTATCATCATATAGTCTTCATGCACAAAATTATAACAAACGGCTATCAAAAGCAGATAAAAATTTTAAAGCATTTGCTTATATAGATGCCAGAGCAATCTATCTGGATGTAGTATCAAAAGGATATTCTTCTGCAAATCTTTATTCTAAACTAGCAGACTCTTTCTATTACACAGGAGATATTGAGCATTCTGTAGAGTGGTATGAAAAACTAATCCAAACGTATCCTAATGGGTTAAATCCTGAGTATTTGTTTAAATATGCTCAGAGTTTAAAAAGTGTAGAGCGGTACGACGATGCTGATAGAGTTATGAGTCAATTCTATTTGGTAACAGGGGATGATAAACGTGCAAAATCCTTCATCGAAAAAAGAGATTATCTAAGTTTTATTGAACTACAATCTGGGAGATTTGATTTATATACATTAGATATAAATTCAAAAAAATCTGAACATGCTCCTAGTTTTACTCACCTAAATCAAATTGTTTTTGCATCATCTAGATCTAAAAAGTCTAATGACGTAGAAGTTCATGAGTGGAATAAAATGCCTTTTTTGGATATCTTTTCTTCAGAAATAGGAGAGGATCAGATTACATTAGAAGAACCTATGAAAGTAAAAGGTAAAATTAACACAAAATTTCATGAGTCCTCTACCTGTTTTAGTAAAGATGGAAAAACAATGTATTTCTCTAGAAATAACTATACCAATAATAAACTAAAAACTGATGGTAAGGGAGTGGTTCTATTAAAACTATATAAAGCTACACTCCAAGATAAAATATGGACAAATATTATAGAGCTTCCTTTCTCTAGTAATACATATTCGGTATCTCACCCTTCATTAAGCGCTGATGGCAAAAAACTCTATTTTGCCAGTGATATGCCTGGAAGTTTGGGAAAATCAGATCTATTTGTAGTTGATATATTAGGTAATGACACCTATGGAACGCCTAAAAATCTAGGAAATAAAATTAATACAGAAGGTAGAGAGACTTTTCCTTTTATTAGTGATAACGGAATGCTTTATTTTGCCAGTGATGGACATGTTGGCTTAGGAGGTTTAGATGTTTTTATTGCAGTACCTGATGAGTTCGGTTTTTCTGACATATTTAATCTAGGGAAACCTATAAATAGTTCTAAAGATGATTTTTCTTTTATTCTTAATGAAAAAACTAAAACAGGATATTTCTCTAGTAATAGATCCGGTGGCAAAGGTAATGACGATATCTATGGATTTAAACAGACCAAAGAACTTATTACTTCTTGTAATCAATATATAGAAGGTATTATTATTAATGAGACATCAAATGAAACATTCTCTGATGCTAATGTTGTTTTATTAGATGAAAACCAAAATATCATCAGTCAAATAGTTTCTGATAGTAAAGGACAATATCGTTTTAAAATAGATTGTGATAAAGAATATTTTGTAAGAGCAAGATTAGACCAGTTTATTTCTAAAGATATACCTGTAGAAAAAAATACTGTTTTTGAGTTTACTCACCAAATAAACATTCCACTCTCTCCTAATACATTATTAATAACTAAAGTAGAAATAAACCTTGGGGATGATCTTTCTAAAATTCTACAGCTCGATCCTATATATTTTGATCTTGACGATGCTTCAATACGTCCAGAATCAGAGGTTGAACTGCAAAAAATAATTTCGGCAATGAACAAATATCCTGAGTTAAAAATTGAAGTTCGTTCACACACCGATAGTAGATCTAGTCATTGGTATAATAAAAAGTTAAGCGTTAAAAGAATGAGGGCTACTGTTAAATATATTATAGAAAAAGGAGGGATTCATTGGAGGCGTACAAAAGGTAAAGCATATGGAGAGAGACAATTGATTAATAACTGTACTGATGAGAATCCTTGTACAGAAGAAGAACATCAGGAAAATAGAAGAAGTGAGTTTATTATATGGGAGTAAAAATGATCATCGTTTTATCAGTTTATATATTTTTGTAGGTTTTTGAATTTTTTATGTTTTTAAAATAAATTTTTGCTCTGGCATTTACCTTAGGTGCTAATAGTAATCCAGAAATTACAGTAGGAATTGCCATTATTGCAAAGGCACTGTCAATAAGATTTATTGCAAATTCTATTTTAACCACTGCTGCAATTATTATTGATACTATATATATGTAATTATAATATTTTCCATATTTAGGCTTGGTTAAAAAACCTAAACATAGTGTTCCATAATATGAATAAGAAAATAGTGTGGAAAACCCAAATATTAAAACCATAATTATGACTACAACATCACCTATACCGTAGGGAAGAACTGTATTAAATGCCTCTAGGGTTAATGATATCCCTGTGCATGTTGTATTCTTCCAGACTCCTGTAGAAAGTATTGCCAAAGCAGTTAATGTACAGATTAACAGGGTATCTATTGCAGGACCAATCATGGCTACTAATCCTTCTCTAATTGGTTCATTAGTCTTAGCTTTTCCATGCATCATTGGAGCTGTTCCTACACCTGCTTCATTAGAAAATGCTGCTCTTTTTATCCCTTCTTTGATTAAAAATCCTAAAAGCCCTCCTGCCGCTGCTTTTCCTGAGAATGCATCTGAAAAGATTAACAAAAACATCTCTGGAACCTCTTCTATTTGTAAGATCAGAATAGTAATAACTGTTATAAAATATAATACCACCATAAAAGGAACCAATCTACTTGCTACAACACCTATTCTTTTAATTCCTCCTAGAATAACTAATGATGTAATACTAGCTAAAGTAATACCGATATACCATTTATCATTGATACTCCAATCTAAAACGTCTACTATGGTTTGTGTTAATTGATTGGCTGTAAATGCTGGAAGGGTTCCAATCAATCCTGCTATAGCAAATACTACTGCCAGTGGTTTCCATCGGGCTCCCAATCCTTTAGTGATTACATACATCGGACCGCTATGCAATGTACCTTGTTCATTTTCTGATCTATACATCACCGCTAGCGAACATGTATAAAACTTAGTTGCCATACCGATCAATGCACTAATCCACATCCAAAAGATAGCTCCAGGTCCTCCCATAACAATTGCCACTGCTACTCCACTAATATTTCCCATCCCTACTGTTGCCGCAATAGCAGATGATAATGCTTGAAAATGACTGAGCTGACCAGAATCATGTGTACTGTCATACTTACCACTAAGTATTTCTATAGCGTGCTTAAAATAAAAAAAGGGAATAAATCTTGAGTATATTAAAAAGAATATACCTCCACCTATAAGAAGTACTAATAAAGGCCAATCCCAAACCCACGAACTGAAAACAGCGACATAATTCTCTAAGGCTTCAAACATAGTTATTAAAGATAGTAACAAAAATTATATTTACTAACTCCTTCGTTATTATTAAAAAAAATCTTTTTTATATAACTATATCTATTCTCTATCGTAGTAATCGTTAAGAGATCGTAATATTTTTAGTTTTTATTAACTCTATAAGTAATATTTCTATTGGTAATAACAGTATTTATACCTAATGCTAATGTAAATCTAACATTATTAGATAGTGTAGTTACTCCATTGAAACCGTAAACATTTCCTCCAAGCGGAGTCGCGTCAGAGATAGGGGTCTCATCATTAAAACTTCCATTATTATTGGTATCTACCAGAAGTCTTAAATCAGACGCTATAAACCCTGATAATCCCGTAAGGTCAAACCTAATATCAACTCCTCCTACATCTACTGCTGTACCTGAAGTATTTACTTCGCTAACTCTCCATACTCGATCTAACCTAGATCTTATACCAGTAGGGATATCTATTATATTATTAGCAACTAGGCTTCCATTATCATGCCCCCATAGTAAAAACTCATTATTATCTAATCCTGTTGGGTTTAGGATTCTTACAACTCCCGTTCCTTGGGCATCATTATGAAGATTACTCGCATCAATCCTTCCTATACCTGCCACATCATGATCATAATTTCCTGCTGCTACATCATCTTCGTTATAAATATCAACAGGAATTGAAATACTACCATATTTTGCACTTAAATAGTTATCTACAATAATAGTTTGTGCTGAATTGAGCATCGTATCATAAAGTAATACTTCTAAAAAATCTCCACTCGCTTCATCAGCTCCTGTAGAGTTTTTACCAATTCTATCGTAAGGAATACCTATAGTTGTAGAACCTATATTCAAAACTTGAGATGTCGCATTTACTCTTACATTAAGATCTGAAGATCCTCCAGCTTTATGATAAGACACTATAGAATTAGTACCAAAAGGAGAGGTTATTGATGTAACATAATCTGCAACTCCATAATGAGTATACCCAACTCTACCAGTATTAAACCATTGTTCTAATCGTAATGAACTAGTTCCATTATCAAACAAAGAGTGTGAATTTCCTATATTTACCGGATTTATTACAAAATAAGCACTCGCATTAGTATAAGAACCAGAAATAGTACCATTCATAAATTGTGGAGTGGCTAAACTAGAGTCGAAATTGACTGCATTAAAAGTTCCTGTAGTAGTATATGTTGGTCGATTAGCACCAACTTGGGCATAATTATTAGCATATCCACTATGATCAGACCATGTAGATACTGATATTCCATTTGCAGGATTATCAGTCTGATCTCCATCGGCATCTAAATCATCTGATTTTAACCAGACTCTCAGGGGTGATGTTCCATCAGAACTTCCTACGCCTCCTGGACCAGTTTGTGCAACTCCAAAAAAAGTAACCATAACTAATAAACTGAATATCAGAAATTGTTTTATCATACTCCTTATTTTTTTAATTACCCCTCTAATCAGTAAATATAAATACTATAACTTAAGTTTAGCATAAAGCTTCCTTTTTTTTAAAGAAACTAATATACTAACACAAAACAATTTATCCCAAAATTATTCTATTGACCGTATAAATCTCGGCTTGTTAATTCCTCTATCATACATAATAATACTGCCCGCTACAGCAACATTAATACTTCGTTCTGATGTAAACTTAATTATAAATTGTGATTTTTCAATAGCTTTTTTTGATAAGCCATGATCTTCTGCTCCTAATAAATATACACATCTCTTTGGGTGATTAAATGTTTCTAAAGGTTGTGCTATATCGGTCAATTCTACCCCTATCAACATTGCTCCTTTAGGTAAATGTTTATAAAAATCATCAAATGTATCATAATGAAAATAAGGCATTGCTTTCACTGCATTATGTGTATCACTTGCTTGTTTTGCATATCGATTACCTATCGTAAAAATAAAACTAGCTCCCATATTTTGCGCAGAACGCCATAAGACTCCTAGATTTTCAGGTGTTTTACCATTTTGAATCCCGATTCCAAAAAATTCATTTTCAAAATTATCTATCATTAAACAAAAATATAAAAACTCAGAAAACTGTTTCGAATCAAAATCATTCTAAAAAAACTGATGACTTAGTTAAGTCTCTAAATCATCAATTCTCGTAAGCAATATTAATTATTATTTACGCGCTATACTTATCATAAGCTTTCTTCAATTTAATATCATATTTATTCTTCTTATAACCTGGACCATTATATCCTTCTGCAAATCGAGCCCAATTTTTTTCTTTGATCCAATCTACTAATCTCTTACTTCTAAAAGAAGTATTAGCTATAAATTTGCCAAATGCTTTAAGGTGCTCTCTTTCATGCTCATACATTTCTGAAACAAAATGATCTATAGAGGAATATCCTAAATGCTTATAATGAAACCCCATAATCTGAAAAGCTCCCCATGAGGCAGCACAATGTGCTGCTTCATGAAAAGCATGTGAATCCGAAATCTTTTCTGCTTTTTTCAGACGATCATACTCTCCTACTCCTCCTCTATAATGAACTCTAGTCCATTTTTTATACAATATATCTTTAGTCTTATCTGAAGAATACTGTGATGGTTTTATTCCTCGTTTCTCTAATTCTCTCCAAAAAATATGCCCTTCAAATAAAATTCTTGGTTTGCCTCCTATCAAAAAACCTTTACCATTACTTTCTATCTCATTAACAGCTTTTACCATTGCTAACTCTAAACCAAACTGGTCTGCAAAATCTATAATATCTTGTTCTGATAAAAGTTTATCATTATAAGCCATTAGATCTTTTTTGACCTCGATAAGTTTAAACCAAGTTTTAAGACCTACAATGCCATCTATCACCAGATCATGTTTACTTTGAAAATCTCTGACAGATATATCTGTATCTTTTCCAAAAAAATTAGAGATATACACCTGATATCCTAAATCTGTTAAAAGCTCTTCTAAAAAATAAACATCTCGCCCATGTGAACGATATCGTATTGTTTTCATAATTATATTCTTTTTTAAGTCAAAAAATCTATTTCTATACTAGTCTATAAAACTTGTAATTTTCTTTTTCAATATGGTTGATATTCAAAAAAAATGAGATTAATCACCTTTTTTAAAAACGAATATTATCCTAAAATTAACCAAGACAACAAACTGGCATCAATTATCAGAAAATCTATAGGGAGAAAAATTTACCTTAATAATTACTATAATCAAAGATTAGTCATTAAAAAAATCAGTTATAATATATTTAAACCGATTCGACAGGATAATCATTATAAATAATAAATATAACAAAAAAAGCTTCTCTACTATGTTATCAAAAAATTAAATCATGATAGTAATACAAGAAATGGAATCACAAAACAATAATGCGAAAGAAGTAAACAACACATGCACATTGTTTATACTTATACAAACTATACAACAAAGTTTCTAATTCATTTATTTCTATTTCTTTGCTATAAAGTTTTAACAAACAACTATAGTTTTCTATAATTTCATGTATTGAACTAGAGTAAACTACCTCGGGGCAAGTCATGAGGGAGGGATTGAAAAACAACTTTGATTTCGAGGCAAGCCTTGGAGCATTTAAATCTCGATTATCGAGTAAAACGAATTCTAATTAAATCATTACGAATACTAAAACTTTGTCTTTAAGAAGTATTCAAACAATTACTTTCACACCAGATATCTAACCTAAAAATAAATTGTTATGAAAAATGTTGCCATAATCATTATTCTATTACAAAGTTTTCAAGGGATTAATGCTCAAAATATTTTTACTAAAACTCAGGAGTTTTTAGTAACTAAAAAAATCATGGATCAAGGAAAAGAATATCCTTCATATGTTCTTAATCTAATCCATGCTGAAAAAGAAAATAATATATCTACCCTTATACTCGAAGATACAGAACTTTTTGAAGATGTATTCATAACTACCTTAGAAAATCCAGGATTAGAAGGAGTTTCTAAAGTAGTTAAACTAGAAATAGAGTATCTAGCATGCTGTGCTCATGTAGAAGCATATTATTATATGATTAAAGAAGATCATACAATTGTAAAATTACCCAAACTTAAAAATGTGTATTGCGAAAATTCTGATACTGATCTTCAATACATATTTCCTAATCAAGAGTATGGTATACAAGGAAACATCTTAGAAACACAAACATTCTATAATGAAAACGCTACAGCTATTAAATATGTAAACTTAAAACAACGTTTTATTTGGAATAATGATATATTCCAAAACTCCAAGACAACAATTGCTATAACTGGAATTAATTAACACATCATAAATTCAACTAACTAAAATTAATTAAGTAGACAAAAGGGGGGAAACTTTTGTTTATTATACCGACACACCTTTACTAAGAGGTGTCGGTTTTTTTTATTTAAGTTTATGATCTCTAAAAAGAAAACTAGTTTATTTATATTTGTTATTAACGAGATTACCTTTTTGTGAATTCAGCCTATACAATACCTTTAGCAGTTTTAATTCTGATATCTAGTTTTATCAGCACACTATCTGCACAGAACAACCAACTAAGAGCATATACATTAGAGGACGGCTTACCACAGTCACAGGTTTATGATATCATACAAGATGAGGTTGGATATTTATGGTTAGGCACTCAAGGCGGTGGACTTTGTAGATTTAATGGAGATGAGTTTAAAGTATGGACTAAAAATGATGGGTTACAATCTAATTATATTCATTCTCTTGCTTTTGCAAATGATAGTCTTTTTATAGGTACAAAAAATGGATTAAGTATTAAAACAAAAAGCAAATTTATTAATCTTGAAGGTCCTCGTGTCAATAAAATATGCTTTATCAAAAACAGAACATATCTAGCTACCACTATTGGGATTTATGAATATCGTGAAAAATTAGGACTAATTAAGATATCTATTAATCCCAAAATCAATACTAGTATCATTAATGATATTGTTTTTGATGGAAAATTATTTTGGGTAGCTACCAATAAAGGACTCTGGAAATTAAATAACTTAAAAAAAGAGGCTACTATTATTAAAAGGCATAGCCCATATATTTTTACTGCTGCTATTTTTTACAACCATAAAATCTTTGCTGCTTCTTTTAATCATGGGATTTTAGTTTTAAACACAAATACAAAAACGTATGGTAATCGGTGGATTAAAAAACCTGTAAGAGTAACAAGTATTGCTATACATAACAACAATGAGTTCTGGTTTTCCACTGATAATGATGGAATTACAATACTAAATTCTGAAACATATGCACTAAAAAAGAAAATCAACCGAAAAAATGGATTAGCAGTCTCATATACTAAAAAAAGTATTTTAGATCGTCAATCTAATATTTGGATTGCTACCTCAGGTGGTGGGTTTTATAAATATTTTCAAAATAACTTTTTACATTATGATCAAAATAATGGATTAAAAAGTAATCGTGTCTATGCTGTTCACGCTACAAAAAATGATGTCTGGGCTTCTAATTCTGAAAATGGGTTAGTAAAGATTGATTCTCTAGGAGTTCATCATATTGCTCAGGAAAAACTTTTATCTGAGGTAAAAATTAAAACAATAGCCAGCGACACTTCTGGTAATATCTGGGCAGGTACAGATGGAAAAGGGATTCTTTTTAAAGAATTACACCAAATCGATAGTATCACTGTCGATACTCTTAGTACTAAAAAACTAGATAAAGATCCTATTATACTAACTGATACTATCACTAAAACTGTATTTAAAAATCATCATATTACTACTCATAAAGGGTTATTATCAAATTGGGTGAGGTCTATATTAGTCGTCGATACTACAGTTTGGGTAGCTTCGTATTCAATGGGGATTTCTAAATTCTCTTATGATCCAACAAAGAAACGTATTATATCACTTAAAAAATTCACTAAAAAGAATGGAATAAAAGATATAGATATTAGGGATATGAAAAAAGATTCTATTGGTCGAATCTGGTATGCTACTCAAAATGGACATCTCGGATATATCCAAAAAAATAAGGTTACTCATTTAGGTAGTGTTTTGCATCAAACGACAGCTATAAGCACCTTACTTTTTCATAAAAACAAACTATATATAGGTACTGCAGGGAGGGGAATCTGGTGGTCTAACCTAGATGAGGATATGTCTTTTAAAAAATTAAAAGGCAAAAAGAAACTCTATTCTGATAATATATATCAAATGATATTTGATGATGAAAACAACTTATGGGTAGGTAGTGAACGAGGAGTTGACAAAATTGAATTAAATCAATCAAATGACATTGTAGATGTTTTTCATTTTGGACGAAATGATGGTTTTTTAGGGATTGAAACCTGTCTTAATGCTGTAACCAAGGATCATCAAGGAAATCTATGGTTTGGAGCGATATATGGATTAACCAAATATCAGCCTTCCGAAGTTACCAAAACTACAATCAAACCAAGTCTACATTTTCAGGATGTAGAAGTTGCTTATCGTAGTGTAGATTCTATTCAGTTAAGCACATGGACTAATAGTACTAATATTTTACAACTTACTCCTAACCAAACAGAACTATCATTTAGCTATAAAACTATTGACCTTGATCACCCTAATGATATAGAATATCGTTGGAAATTAAATACTTCGGAGTGGAGTCCTTGGTCATCAGATCATAAGCAAAACCTTGCTGGATTGGCATATGGTCCACATTCGTTTTCTGCGCAGTCAAGGAACTATCGATGGGAAGAAAGTGATCCCATAACTTTTCGTTTTTTTATTGATAGTCCTATTTATGAAAAAACATGGTTTCAATTGGCTGTATTAGGTCTGATATTACTAGTAGTAGGAGGATATGGATTTTCTTATATCAGAAGAGTTAAACAAAAAAATAAAGAAGAACACAATCGTTTACAGATAAAAAACCATCTCCTTTCATTAGAACAAAAAGCATTACGTTTGCAAATGAATCCTCATTTTATATTTAATGCTCTTAACGGTATCAAAGCAATGGGAACTAACGACCCTAACCGTATGAATACGACCATAAATACATTTGCTGTTTTATTAAGAGAAACATTGTATAACTCTAGAAAAGATCATATCACACTACACCAAGAGGTACAAACTTTAAAACATTATATCGAGATAGAACAATTAATGGCTAATAGACCGTTTACTTATGACATCTCTATAGATTCTGATTTGGATCCTGAAGAAATTCTTATTCCCCCTATGTTAATCCAACCTTTTGTAGAAAACGCTGTTAGGCATGGAATTTTAAAAGGAGTTAGAGAAGGTAAACTACAGGTATTGTTTCATACCACTGAAGATTTTTTACATTGTACTATTATTGATAATGGACAAGGTATTTTTCAATCACAAAAAAATAAAATAAAAACAGATCATCAATCAATGGCAATTACTGTCACCAAAGAACGACTTGAATCTATTTCGGGAAAAGATTCTTTACATATAAAAGAAATTACCCAAAACGATAACTCTATAGCCGGAACCGAAATTTCATTTAAAATCCCATTACTAACCGATTATTAGAACACCCTATTATGCTTACAGCTATTATTGTAGAAGATATGCCTGATGCACTTCAGCTTTTAAAAAATGATCTAAAGGTAAATCATCCCGAAATAGAAATAATTGATACTGCACGAAGTGTTGTTGAAGCTGCAAAATCATTAGGTACTGCACAACCTGATATTTTGTTTTTAGATATTATGCTAGGTGATGGTACTGGATTTGATATTTTAGAAATATTTCCAGATTTAAAATCAAAAATTATTTTTGTAACCGCTAGCGATGAATTTGCAATTAGAGCCTTTAAATTTGCTGCTATAGATTATGTCTTAAAACCTTATTCTAATGAAGAACTCGCTCAAGCTATTAGTAGAGCAAAAGAGCAAATTCAACCCAATAAAGAGCGTCTTAATATTTTAAAAAATACCTTATCTGCACCAGAGCAAAAACCTGATAAAATATCATTACATACTTTTGATAAAATTAGTATTGTTAATCTAGATGATATTATTCGATGCGAATCTGACAGTAATAATACTATATTTTATCTTCAGAATGGGGAAAAAATTTTTGTTACAAAAACATTAAAGTATTTTTCTGATATGCTTAAGAGCTATCAGTTTCTAAGAGTACATCAGAGTCATTTGGTAAATTTACAATGTATCAGTGCATTTATCAAAACTGATGGTGGATATCTTATGCTTAAGAATGGAGAAAATATACCTGTCTCTGTCCGTAAAAAGATAGAAGTGATGGAGACTCTAGATCGCTTACATAGATAATAGTATACGCTCTCTATTTTTATTAAATTGTAATTTTAGATCTTTACATACTTACTGAAATCGGCCGAAAACAGAATATCATTTACAATATTTCAAAACAGGTATACCCCAACACCTATTTATCTATATCACTTTTGACAGTGCTAAAGTACAGAAGTAATCCATAAAAAAATATTTCACAATATTTCATTTCCTTAAAAATAACCTAAAACACACTAAAAAATTTCTTAAAATAACTAAATTTAGCCTTAAAGTTTCTCAACTTTAAATACTTATTTTTTAATCTTATGATTTATGATTTCTATTACATTATAGTAAACTTATATCACAACCATTATTATGTCCATTCTTAGATAAAAAAATCAGATGAAAGCAATTGTATTGAATCAAAAAACGTATAAGCTCGAAACAAAGCATGTTGACAAACCCACTTTATCTCATTCTGATGTTTTAATTAAACTAAAAGCTTCGGCTCTTAATCATCACGAACTTTGGTCCCTCAAAGAAAAAGACTTAAAGAGTGATTCTGGTATCATATTGGGATCAGATGGAGCAGGAATAATAATGGAAGTAGGTGTAGGCGTAAACTACTTAAAAAAAGGAGATGAAGTTATCATAAACCCATCTATAAATTGGGGTACAAACAGGAAGGTACATGGATCTAATTATGAGATTTTAGGATTTCCCAGACAAGGAACTTTTTCTGAATATATTAGTATAGATCAACAGTATGTATATCATAAACCTAAACACCTTTCATTTCAGGAATCGGCAGCACTTCCTTTATCAGGGTTAACCGCATATCGCGCATTGTTCACCAGAGGGGAATTTCAAAACAATAACAAGGTTTTAATTACTGGAATCGGTGGTGGAGTTGCTTTATTTGTATTAAGTTTTGCTATTGCATCAGGAGCAGAAGTATACGTAACATCGGGAAGCGAACATAAAATATCAAGAGCTATAGAATTAGGGGCTAAAGGAGGGGTTAATTATAAAGACAATGATTGGAGTAATCAATTATTAAATAAGGTTAATGGATTTGATGTAATTATAGATAGTGCTGCAGGAAAAGGGTTTGCAGAATTGACCAAATTAGCTAATCCAGGAGGTAGAATTGCATTATTTGGTAGAACTACTGGTTATATTCAAAATCTAGATCCTAAGCTAATCTTTTGGAAACAATTATCTATCCATGGTACAAGTATGGGAAACAATGAAGAGTTTAAAAAAATGATAGATTTAATCTCTTCTCAGAAGATACACCCAGTCATTGATTCTGTCTACTCTACTCAAGAGATTAACTTAGCTTTTAAAAAGATAGATAATAGTGAACAATTTGGTAAAATCATTATCGATATGGATACGTTTATTAACGATGCCTAACCTACTGTAAACACCTAACGTTAACATGTATATTGATTCTTTATATGGTTAAGACAGAATGATTTCCGTTTTCACTATTTAATGCACTTTTTTTTAGGATTCTGTCTGAATTAAAAATAGAGTGTGATCTTTATACAAATGCAATAACTAAGATTAATCCTTATTTACCCTAAAAGATGTTTCGATAAGTCAAAAAGACGTTACATTTAATTCTAAGAGTACAATTTTTAATCATGTTTCCTAAAACTTTAACCTCGGGAGTTAAAGTTTTAAGGTAAAGGGTTGAAATTTTAACTTCCTGTCTTAAAAATTGAACAGTCTCAGCTAAACACTTCGTCTAAAAGACCCGTCAGAAGATCTCTAATACACATCGTAAGATCAGTGTAGTTAAAATTTGCATCATAATACTTAAACGTTTAATTATAGAAGGCTACAATTAGAGGTTACTCCCATAAATTGTGTGTGTGTGTGTGTGAATTGAAATAAGAATTAAATCTTTGCCAAAAAATATTGGATCTTTTTCTTAGAATAGTACCAATTTTTATTCAAAAAAGACAATTGATATGATCAACCTAGTATAAACATAAAAAAAGGTTGGCTAATGATTAGCCAACCCTTATCATGGTAAGAAAATTAAATTTTATAAATAGCCCCCTATTTTTATAAACTTACCATTTATTATTTATTTCATATCAAAAAGCATTGGTAGTTTGCCTTTTTAAATTTTTTTCCTTTAAATAATTTTTCAAAATATGTGTAAGAGAGAACTCTTGGTTTTTTGATGGCATTCGATGATCCATTAAAGTTTGATTATAAATAGTTTGATTACCTAGTCCTGGAACTTCTACATTTATTTTTATATGTATAGCAACATAATTACGTAATGGACTACAATTAGATATCTCTACTTCTATTTCTGGATTACCGTTAATTCTTTTGGTAATACTACCTTTTTCTGGAATCTCTACGTTATCAATCTTTCCGATTTTAATTCCAATAAATTGACTTGAATAATGAATATCAAAGTTTCCATTTCCTAGACGTACTAATGTAAGCGTCGTCTTTATCCGATCTTGGAATGGCCAATAACCAAATCTGGCCGTTTGTGCTTTTTTATCGATTAAGGAATGTTTCATATGCTTATATTCTATCTATGGACTTAAATCAACTTTTTTTAAAAATCAATCAGTTATCTTTTAACGACAGTGTAAAATTAAGTAGAAACTGAGCGTCAAAATATTTCATCATATTTCACAATGTACCTATCACACATAAAAAATAAAATAAAACACTAACAAACAATAACTTAACAATGATTTGTTGTTTTTTTTAAAACATAAAAAAATAAAACATATAAAAAACCTTATCCTAATTATATCATCTACACTATGAATTTATTATAATGAAATTCACAATATAACTAAGATGAATTATAGGCTATCATTTTATTTTGAAGATACGAAATACTAAAAATGTAATTTGAGATCCTTATTTCATTTAAGAATTGAAACATTTTAAGTACTACTTACATCAATTTTAAAACCCTGATCTTGTATTGTATTCTATATCATAAAAAAAACCTTTCAGATTAATGAAAGGTTTCCGTATTTCTTTTTTAGTTGAATACTTATTTTTTGGTTTAGAGTTCAACCTACATATAAATTGTAATCTATACCATTTTATATTATTTATTATTGTATTCGTTTAGTTCTCTGGTTTTACAGGTACATCTTCTATAGATGTATTACCATATGTAAATCCTCCTCTACCTTTCCACTCATCATCTAGTACTAGGTGTGCTGTAAATTTTTCTTGAATTACTCCAATAGCTGGAGGGGTTAAATAATGATTATACTCTCCTTCTAAACTTACTACTTTTGTAACTGAACCATATCCTGTTGCATAGATTTTTCCGTGAACATTTTTTACGATAATATTACTATTAGGACCTAATATTGCTTGCGTTATCTCAACTGTTCCTGACACACTATTACTTCCTGGAGCAACAACTAATTTAAAATGTGCTATAGGAGCTCCTGGAAGACCTACGTTCCCTATTGTTCCTGAAGCAAGATATGCTCCTACCAAAGCTTGCTTTTCTTCTACTTGAGTACTCATTTTACTTTTTATTTTTATTCAATTCTTACTCTGTTTAAGGTTTTTCAGATTCCACCATTATAAACAAACAGAATTTCATGATTCTATTATATTTTAAAGTTAAATAGTAAACTACTAAAAAAATATTTCATCATATTTCATCAAAAAAATAACAAACCTGATATACCTCTTTATCGTAAAAAAAGCTGCCAAAATAGTATTGGCAGCTTAGTTTTGCAAAATATAGTAAATAATCTTAATTCCTTATTTTAATTATGCTTTAGCTAATACATTATCCGACAATACTCCTTTAAATCCGATAGGTCCTTCTCCTTGATAGGTCATTTCTCCTGTAAATGTTTTTCCTTCATCAGTAGAATTGATTTTTAAGTTCACCACATTTTGATTGGTTCTAGAACCAATGATTAGATTTCCACCTGGATGCCAAGGGGCAGAATCACCTCCCCATTGATTTTCGGCAGCGTAGTTATTTGCTCCTATTTTAGTAGCTCTAAATCCAATAGGTCCTTCTCCTTGATAGGTCATTGTTCCTGTAAATGTTTTTCCTCCATCAGTAGAGTTGATATCATACGCTACAGGGTTTTGATCTTTTCTCGCTCCGAGTACAAAAGTACCTCCATCATGCCAAGGTGCTGTATGACCGCCCCATTGGTTTTCTACAGAATAACTACTCCCATCTGTTTCTAATCCTCTAAACCCTATTGGACCTTCTCCTGCATATATCATGGTTCCTTCTAAATTGGCACTATCATCAACACTATTAACTTTTAGTGCTATTACATTCTGTCCTTCTCGTCCACCGATGATCCAATTCCCTGCTGGATGCCAAGGCGCAGAATCACCACCCCATTGGTTCTCTACAGTATAATTATTACCACTGATTTGTTTTGCTTTAAAGCCTATTGGCCCCTCTCCGGCATACGTCATTGTTCCTGTAAAAGTTCTACCTCCATCACCTGATTTGATGTCGATTTCTACTACATTCTGATTGTCTCTGGATCCTAGAACCCAAGTTCCTCCAGCATGCCAAGGTGCACTATTACCACCCCATTGATTTTGTACATTGAAAATTGCCATTTTTATATATTTAAGTTAATAATTTTTTGATTTCCAAAAGCGCTTTTATTTCGATCAAATATTATGATAATAAATATATAACCAGTTACTTACGAATACTATTTCATCTTATTTCACCTTTAAAACCGTAAAAAAAAAAGCGATAATCATAGATCATCGCTTTTAAAAACGTAATTTTTGTATTACGAATATTACGCTGTTTCATTTAGGTTTAGAACGGGAAGTGTTTCCTCTTTAGATTCTTTACTAAATAAGGCTATTAAGTCTCCTGCATCTTTAGTTGTTTCGCTATATGGAATTAGTTTTATAGTACCTTCACCAGCCATATTAGGAGGTGCTTGTAAGGATTTTAGAACAAAATACTGTTGTCCATCAATGGTAATAATACCATCTAATAGTGTTCTATGAAGGTCATTCATAAAAACAGGGCCTCTTACAGTTCTTGCCAGACCTGTGGTTTGCTTCTGAGCGGTTTGAAAAATCTGTAATGCTTTTGCTAATGGTATCCTAAAACAAGATTCGGAGTTATGATCTGCTTCTATAAACATATAATACGGAACCATCCCATGTGCAATCTGAGCGTTCCATAATGCACTCCAATCTTCTGGGGTGTCATTAATCCCTTCTACAATCGGTCCTTGGCATCGTATTACAGTACCCGTTTCTCGGATTCGTTTTATAGCTTCTTTTACTACGGAATTTTCTAACTCTCTAACGTGTGTAAAATGTGCACAGAGATTTAGATGTTTTCCTTTAGACTGAATGTATCTAAACAGCTCTAATAATTCATCTGCATCTTGATCAGTAGTAAATCGATAAGGCCACCATCCTAATGATTTAGAGCTGATGCGTATTACTTTTACAGAATCTATATCTAGTACAGGATCTATATACTTTTGCAATGTTTTGGCTTTTAATACTAATGGGTCTGCCCCTGTAAATAATACATCCGAAATTTCGGGATGTGCCTTTAGAAATGCTACAGGTTCATTAGGATCTTTATAGGAAGAATTTTGCTGTGCTTCTTTATTGTTAAACATAATCCATCTAAAACAGTAAGAGCAATAGGAATGACAAGTTTTAGCCATAGGATCAGGGAATAGGCTAACAATGGTTTCGAAATTACTATACATTCCTTTTACACGTACTCCATTTATCTTAGGAATACTAGTCTCACAATGTTTAACTTCAGGATACATTTTTTTCTTCACTTTTTGTATAAATGGCATCAGTGTTTTATCATCTAGGCCACTTTGATATAAAAGACGTAATGCTTTATAATCTACAGGTTGCAGCATTTCTTTTCTCGGAAAAATGAGTTTGTAGATTGGATCATTAGGGATGGCATCCCAATTGATTAAATACTCTAATACATAGGCATTTACTTTAAAATGAAAAACACTAGATAGAATATCAAACACTTCTCGTTCCTGATCGGGTAGTTTTAAGTAGTATTTTGTTTTTTTAAACGACGTATTATTATAAGATATAAATTTCATGGCTTGTCTTACTTTTTTTTAAATAAAAATACTCAATGGGTTTAACTGAGATTCGGCATGGGGTTGTCGTAGTTTACCCATTTTTACAGGTACATCATATAGTCTCCCAGGTGCAGTACGCCTCCAGAAATGTCGTAATCCAGGAACAATTACTTTAGCGACGGACAATCCTACATCTGGCTGTGTTAGATCTACCACTAGTGTTTCTAACCCATGTTTTTTTACACTATCAATACAGTAATATACACTATCATATACTGTTGCCTCACATAGTTTAGGATAATCAATCTGCATATTTTTTTGTATCCCTTCTAGAGGTACTACATATCCATTATTATCTAAGGTAGCTGTATTTAACCAGTCTATAAATATAGTATCTGTGGTTAGGTAAGATCCTTTAGTATTGATTACTACAGGAAGTAATTGATTGAGTTCTACAATGGCTCTTTCTAAAGCAATATGTGCGTCTATATGAGCTCCAAAAGCATAGAGTATTTGATCTTTACCATTTGTATCTAGATTATGGCTAATGGCTACAAAGACAGGGATATTTAAATCTGTAGTAATATCCAAAACATATAAGCTTCTGTCGATACTCTTATAATAAGTAACCATCTCATCAATATAAGGGTTAGCTGCTGTGGATAGGTCTATGGCTTGATATTGTATGCGATTATACCACCATATTGCAGCAGCATCTCTTTCTATAAGTTCTAAAAAACCTTGTAATATGGCTTCCTCTAGTGTATTACCTGCCGCACAACCGTTAGAATCTGGATATGCATAGAGTCTCTTTTCATCAGTTGCAGGGTATTGTGCATAGCAATAACAGGACGGGAGGTACTTAAATTCTTGTTCGGTTAAGCTATATACAGGAGTCCAGTCCATTATTGTATCGGTATCAAAAGGTATTGGAATCAATGAATAAAACTTGGTGCTTTCTTCATTGATACGTTCTCGATCTAGATACTGAGCATCACTATATAACATACAATCATTAGGATGAATTGCGTTTTCTAGTGTTGCATATGTAGCAGAAATCGTATAGGTTTTTCCTTGATACATTAAACTGTATCGTTCTATCGCTTCACATAATGCTCCTGTTTTGGCTTGTATAGCTGTTCTACCTTTACCTCCATTAGCGCTTCTAAGATGTAGGTTTAGCCAAAATAGAGAAGAGCTCTGTAGTGCTAAGTTTTTTCCTGACCCAAAATTATAGATGGGTACATTCGCTACGGGGTGATATTCTCTTAGATATGGAACAACACCTGTGATAGCGCTAACATGATGCTGGTATCGTTTTAGAGTTTCTTCTGGTTGTACTGTACGATACCCCCCAGGGTTATCAGCTACTGTTGTCTGTGGATGTAGTGTAATGGGGGATGGATGTTGTTCTACGAGTATAGAATCTCCACAGGCGGTACACTGTGGTCGTTTTACAACTGTATGTAGGGTACGTTCGCTTTTTTTTGTATCTAGCGCTATTACTGTATTCTTCAATGTCTCATTTTGCCCGTGATATAGCCAAGAGACTAGTTCTGATACTGCTACGCTTGTTGCCCATTGTTGGGCTAGAGGGTGACTCACCAGAGGGCGAGCAATTGATTCATTTGTTTTGGCGAGTGCCTGATATAATTTATTTTCTTGATCGTGTAATACTAATCTATGCTGTAGGCATTTCCAACAAGCAGCATCTGATACACTAGGAGTCATTAGTGGACCTATGTATGGTGTAGTACCTTGTAGTTTTAATACTAACCAAGAGGTATTATTTTTAATTGCGCTTTGATTGATTTTGGATAATTCTGGATGTAGGTAATCCGAGGTCAATACAATTATTAGAGATGGAGTATCTGACCATCGTAAACCTGTATCGGTACATGCTTTTTTAAAAGTAGTAAGAGCCTCTGTTCCTATAGTTCCTACGGTTTGTACTCCAATAGTTTTAGTCGCAAAAACCTTTGCCAGTTTTTGAGTAGTATAGCCTAGTTCTTCCCAATACGCACTTTGCTCTGTAGTAAACAATGGTTTGTTTTCTGTAATATATCCTTCAGTTTCTAATTGATGTAGGGTAATGAGGATATCACTAAGTGTGCTATTATAATCTTGATGGTTGGCAACAAGTATTTCTTTAGTGACTTGGGTATTGCTAATGGTATCTAATAACTGAATCGCTAATGGAGATTGTAATACGACACTATCTCGCTCTGATGACATAATCGTATACTGAGCATCTATTTTTACTTTAGCATAGTTTTCTTTAATTCTATAAAATGTGTCTGACATTATTGTAGTGTCCTTTTTTTATGGAGTTTGTATTGGGTATCGCGCTATAAAAATAATCAATGCCGTTTATTTTCTTAGAAAAAAGTTTAATTCCTTAATTATTTTGATCAAACGGCATTGATTGTATATTCTAAATTATGTACATGTTGCTATAAATTCTTCTACAGTCTCATCACTGTTATAAATTTTTAGATGTGTTTGTATATCAAATCTAGGACTACTGTAGGGTACATACAAGGTATATTCATATGTTTCTCCTTTTTGTAATGTTAACCCAACCTCCTTAAAATCGTTCTTAGCATTGATCCCATTAAATGATGGCTCAGAGGTATTGATGGTAAAAAAACCTGGATCTAGTTTTTGATAATTTCCTGATTGTTTTTTATCGTATAAAAAATCATTCTCGCCTAGAAGAGATACTTCTAGTTGGTATGGTTTTTCTTCTAAAATGATTTGAGATAGTTCAGTATTGTTTGATCGCTGAACTTTTTTAGTAATTACAAATTTAGATTTTGATACCGAGGTATCTAAAAGAATAGTTGTTTTTAGTGGAATTTTCATCTCACATCCTGGCCAGAAGTACCATTCTTCTTCTGAACAATTAGTCTCATCAACACCTAATTGAGTTTTTAATTCCTCTAAAATATGCTGATATAATTGTGGTTTTTTTTGTGCTAATACAGCAAGTTCATCCATAGTATATCCTATGCTAACTGCAGATTTAGCTTTGTTAGTTTTAAACAAAGCTCCATTGGTTAATAATCCTCGTCTTAGATGATGATGATTTAGATAGGCATCTCGTATAGTATCATTAATCGATTCAAAAAAATATAGGGTATTAAAAAACTCTGATATCCGTAATGTGGTAACCCTTGTCGTATTAATTTGATGTTCTGATGTAAGTATATCCGAAGATATATTTTTATCAATATTACTATACGCCTGATATACAGGGTCATTAGAACCATCATCAAACAATGCTTTGATTTGATTTCTAATGAGTTCTTCTGTAGGTTTTACAAGGACTTCTTTTTCGACTTCTGTTGCTGTCATGGTTTTAGTTTTAAAAGTTGTATAAAAATTTAATTAGGTTTGTGTAAGATACTTTAAACAACTATGCCGACAAATAAACCTTGCTATTTTTTTATACGCTGCTAACCTATACCTCCTTAGGTAGTTGTTAAAATAATTTCCGCTGCTTCTTTTTTATCATTACAGTATACTTTTGTTAGCATATCTTTATCCGGGATAAAACAAGGCATGATAAGTATTGCTTCATAATTTGTCAGATCACCAACGTTAAATGGAAGAATAACTTTTGATTCATCGCTTTCTGGTAAAAGCTCTCTTTTGATTGTCTTTATTCCGGATGAGCCACTACTAAAAACCTGAACAAATAGAGGGGATTCTTTTATCGTAATTGTTTCTTGATCATTTCCTTTTTTAGTAAAATATAAGGTTGGCCAAGAGGTATCATAATCTAAAATTACTTTTGTATGTTCTGGTAATTTCATACCACAGCCTTTCCAATATTCATTTTCAGTATCTTTCCACACATATCCATCTTTATTTTTACCATCTGTTAAGAAAGCAACTGTTTTAGATGGATCCTGAAAAGCTTTTAATAATTCTGGATTTTTAGCACATCTAAGACTAAGCTTAAAGTATTGCTCACAGATATAGTATATGTCCTTTTGGTTTGCATTCCAATTAAGAGGTAATGATTGGAATTCTGGTTGTAAGAGTTCTGTTTCCATGGTTTTGGTTTTTAAGAGTTACAAATAACCTTTAACTAATTCGCTATAAGATACTTGAAACTATTATAGCTACAAAAAAATAAGGTTCATTTATGAGATTTTTAATACTATTATTTCATAAACAAACCTTGTTTTTCTATACTCTGTTGATCTATAATTTTAGCAAGTGGTTAATATAATTTCTGCTGCTTCTTTTTTATCATTACAATATACTTTTGTTAGCATATCTTTATCTGGGATAAAACAAGGCATGATAAGTATTGCTTCATAACTTGTCAGATCGCCAACGTTAAATGGAAGAATAACTTTTGATTCATCGCTTTCTGGTAAAAGCTCTCTTTTGATTGTCTTTATTCCGGATGAGCCACTACTAAAAACCTGAACAAATAGAGGGGATTCTTTTATCGTAATTGTTTCTTGCTCATTTCCTTTTTTAGTAAAATATAAGGTTGGCCAAGAGGTATCATAATCTAAAATTACTTTTGTGTGTTCTGGTAATTTCATACCACAGCCTTTCCAATATTCATTTTCAGTATCTTTCCACACATATCCATCTTTATTTTTGCCATCTGTTAAGAAAGCAACTGTTTTAGATGGATCCTGAAAAGCTTTTAATAATTCTGGATTTTTAGCACATCTAAGACTAAGCTTAAAGTATTGCTCACAGATATAGTATATGTCCTTTTGGTTTGCATTCCAATTAAGAGGTAATGATTGGAATTCTGGTTGTAAGAGTTCTGTTTCCATGGTTTTGATTCTAAGAGTTATACAGAAGATTTAACTAATTTGCTATAAGATACTTGAAACTACTGTACCCACAAAAAGATAAGGTTCATTTATGAAATTTTTAATACTATTATTTCATAAACAAACCTTGCTGTTTTTTATACGCTGCTAACCTATTATTTTATGAAGTGGTTAATATGATTCCCGCTGCTTCTTTTTTATCATTACAGTATACTTTTGTTAGCATATCTTTATCCGGGATAAAACAAGGCATGATAAGATTGCATCGTAATTTGTCAGATCACCAACGTTAAATGGAAGAATAACTTTTGATTCATCGATTTCTAGTAAAAGTTCTCTTTTGATTGTCTTTATTCCGGCTGAGCCATTACTAAAAACCTGAACGGATAGAAGGGATTCTTTTATCGTAATTATTTCTTGATCATATCAAAATTTGAAACTATTTCTCACAAAGTCAATTGATTTTTGATCGCTTCCAAAGCTACTTTGGCTTTGAAGAATGAACGAAATTTTCTTCTTAATTTTTTCATATGTACAACATTAAATTTACAATTTAAATTGCTGTCTTAAAAATGGGGGAGTATTACAGTTCTTGGCTATATTTGAAAACGGGTCAAACTATAAATAGCCTAACCCGCTGAAGTTTTATTTACACAAAATTTTGGATACTGTCCAAAAAAATAATGATTAACAACTTGTTAATATTATTTCTGGTTGATCTGTTTCAACATTCTCATTATTAAAATATACTTTAGTTAACATATCTTTATTTGGTATAAAACATGGCATGACGAGTATTGCATCGTAATATTTCAAATCATCTGTATTGAATGGTAAAACCACTTTTACTTCTTGACCTTCTTTTAAAAACTCTCTTCGATTAAATTTTTTTTGTTCAATTAAGCTAGGATTGTTAGTAAATGCCTGTATCATTAAAGGAGATTCTTTTATAGTGATTGTCTCTTTCTCTCCCTCTTTTTTTTCAAAATATAATGTTGGCCAAGACACTTCGTAATCTAAAATTACCCTTGTGTTTTTAGGTAATCTCATTCCACACCCTTTCCATTTCTCTCCATTTTCATTAGTCCAAACATACTGCCCGTTTTTAATTCCATCTGTTAAAAAAGCAACTGTATTTTCAGGATTTTGAAATGCTTTCAACAAATCTTTATTTTTATCACAGTTGAGACTAAGTTCAAAATATTTTTTACAAATATTATAAATATCTTTTTCTGTTTTAGAGCTTAATTCATGATTTTCCATTTTTTTCTATAAAATTTATTTTAGTTAAACAATAGTTTTGTCAGCTAATATTTGAGTTATTGCTGTAATACTTTTTTTATCGCTTATTTGAGATTTTAAAAGATGTAAATCTTTAACACATTCTTGCTTTAATTCTAAATTACTAGTAGTCCGATAGCAATCTATCAAAGTTCTTAGAGAGTATAATATCGCTTTAGTATCTTTGGCTATACTAAGTGCTTTCTTAAAATTAGTATCAATCTCTGTTTCAGTTGTTTTTTTTAATTTTGCTAAACACATTGCTTTTAATCTATATAAATCTGCAAGTTGAAATTTTTCTCCATTATTTTCTCCTTCAATAATACAGTTTTCTATAATTTTGAGAGATCTTTCAAATTTATTAGTGTTATATGCTGTTTGCGCTATTACTAGAGAGTAGTAGGTTCCTGCAGCCCTTACACCAGTACTATAAATAAGATCTCTATTTTCTGCAGCCATTTGAATATCTCCATTTAATAACCCATTAAGAACATTAAACAAGTATAAAAATGTTGTAAAATCATAGTGAATTAAAAAATCTAGATGTTCTTTATAAATTTCTCTAATACTGTCATAATCATTTCGATAGAAATAAAGAGAGATATACAATGCTAAAGCATAAGCTTTTGTATGTGCATCATTCAGTTCTTCCATTATTTTAATACCGATACTACTAAATTTATTACTTTTATTAAAATCTCCTTTAAAAGCATATACATTTGACAATACTAAACAGCTATAAACTTTATAATCTATCCCAAAAGACTCTATAATTCCTTCTCCTTTTATATGATCATAAATAGTAATAGATTTTAACAATTCAATTTCAGCTTTTTCATACTCTCCAAATAGCCAATTTTTATAACCATTTATACCGTAAAGAGCAATAAGCAATTTTTGTTGATCTAATTCTAAAGCATCCTTTTCCGCTTTTTCCCATAAAACTTCATACTTAGAATAATTCGAAGCCATTAGATTAAATTGAATTCTAGTCCATAAAATATTCAACAACCAATCAGAACTATTCTCCAATAAAAGGCTCAATTTTTCAGACTTATCATTGATTAGTTTGACTTCTTCATTAGCAAACCCTTTAACAGCTATTAATGCTTGAACTAAGTATTGATTGGTTCGTAATTCATATTCTATTTTTTGTGTTCTTATCTCAATTTTTCTAGCCCATTCTATAACTATATTAGATTGATTAATTGATTCCAAGTACAATGATTTTTTCAGAATATCAGCTATAGATTCTAACCCATAAAAAGATGCTTTCTCATATTGTGCTGCTTCTGCAAGATGTCTAGCTAATTCAAAAGGGTTTTCTCTTACAATATCATGAAAATCATGCTCTATAGTTTCTGCAACTCTACCATGTACCTCTTGTTTTAGTATCGTTACCATACTATCATATGCAGCATCACGGATCAATGCATGACGAAAAACATATGTTTCTTTTTGCACATTACGATGACAATAGATCAGGTTAGCTTGTAAAAGGATATTAAGATTAGATTGCACCATATCTTCGTCATTAAGAGAGGATTTAACCAAAAGATCATAGGTAAATTCTCTACCGATAGCGGATGCTAATTGTGCGGTTTCTTTAGCAAACCCTAAGCTATCTAATCGAGCATTTAATAATCCTTTTAGGGTTACCGGAACTGATGTTTCGTCAAAAGATTCTTTTAGTTGATAGGTATTATTTCGTAATACTAAATACTGCTGCTCTAACAGCATATGTGTTAGATCCTCTATAAATAATGGTATTCCATCTGTTCTGTCTACAATATAATCTAATGCTTTTTCTGTAACCTCTTGCTGTACGATATCTCTTATAAGTGTCTGAGTATACGATTTGGTAAGTGTGCTTAATTCTATAGTTGTCAAGTTCTCTTTATTCCAATTGTATTGAAATTCTGGGCGCGCGGTACATAGTAACAAGTAGTTTTCTTGAGCAATTGTATCGATTAAGGTCGTTAAAAAATCAAGACTTGTAGGATCTATCCAGTGTAGATCTTCTATAATAAATACGAATTTTTTTTGCGCATCTATACTAAGGATGCACTTCTTTAAAGTATCGAATAAAATTTCTTTTTGTTCTGATGGCGGCAATACAGAAATCTGATACGCTTCTCCCAGAGGAATCGAAAACCAAGAACATAATACAGGGATTACTGTAGGTAAGTCGCAGTGTGCTTTTTTTAGAATTACTTCTAATTGAGGGATCAATGTTTCATCATCGTGCAATGCCATATCCTTTTTAAGCATTTCAAAAATTGGATGTAAAGCATTATTCTGATATTCTGGCAAACAGCGACATTCTCTAACAATTACCTCATCATGGATCAGTTGTTTTTTAGTTTCATAAATGAGCTTAGATTTTCCTATTCCTGCTTGCCCCTGAATGAGTATTGCACTACCATTTTTATTTTCTATAGTGTTCCAGATTTCCTGTATTTGATCTTGTTCTATCTGTCTACCAATCATTTTTTGATCTGCACTACGAGGGCTTAGGTTTGATAAAGCTTCTGCCATACGTTCTCCTGTAAGTAGATAGGTTGCCACAGGTTTTCCTCCTATACTAGAAACACTTTGTGTAGCAAATGCTTCAAACTCTAAGTAGGGATCCAGTAATTTTTTGGATGCTTTACCCACTAGAATATGACCTGGTTGAGTAGTATATACCAAATTAAATGCAATATTGGCTATCAACCCATCAGGCGGAGTTTTATGTTGTATAAGTACTGTACCAGAGTTCATTGCCACTCTGATATCAATTTCTATTTTGTGCTGTGCATATAGTAGTGTACTTCTTTTCTGAAATTGGCTTATGAGTTCTAACGCGGTTCTTCCTGCTCGTCTCGCATCATTATCACTACCTTGTGGATATCCAAAATACATGATAATGGTATCCGCCATTATTCCTGAGATATATCCTCCATATCGAGTTCCAATATCCTTACAATGCTGTAATTGATCTTTTTGTATGGTTTCTAAGGTTTCTATATCCAATGTAGAATCTTCTGTCATTGACAGTCCCAGTTTGGCACATAATACAGTAATTTCTCGTTTTTCACTGTGTGTACTACGCCATACAAATTGATTGACTGCGGTGGCATCATCTAAGGATGTTGCTGTGTTTAATGGTTTGATTTGCCCTACTATCGTATTAAAATTAATTTTAGAATAGGCCTCAAAAACACTGGTCGCCTGATGTGCTCGTTGTAGTGGATCTTTTCTTAATACTGTTTTTAATACATTAGCTAATGGATGTTCTGCTATAGATAGTGGGATTACAATATCTACAGTATTTAATTGCTGTTGGAATATCTCTGCTATAGTATTACCTTGTATTACAGGTTGTCCTGTAAGGCATTCTAAAACAATCAGTCCCCATGCATAGAGATCTGATTTTATTGTAGTTGGCTCCCCTCTTAATTGCTCAGGCGCACAGTATGCAGGGGTTCCTAAAAGCTCTTGAGGAAGTGTTATGCTAGCATAATCGCTTATTTTAAAATCATTGGTAAAAGCTCCTATACCAAAATCAAGAATCTTAGCATAGGTACTCGTTCCTGTTTTGGTTACCATAATATTATATGGTTTTAGATCTCGGTGTACAATTCCTCTGGAGTGTGCGTATACCAAAGCTTCTAGAACTTGTCCCATTAGTACTCCTGTTTCTTCTGCAGATAAGCTGTTTTGAGAATTGATCAGCTCTTTTAGGGTTGTTCCGCTGATATATTCAAAAACTGCAAAAGGTTCGTTGTTTACCGTATATCCTTTGTCTAACAGTTTTACAATATTAGGATGACTAATCTGTGCACATAATTGTGTTTCTCTCTCAAAACGAACAATTTGTTGCCTTTTAGATTGCCCATCTAAAGCATCCTTAAATTTTAGCATTTTGATCGCTACGGTTTGACCTGTGCTAACTTGTTCTGCCATATAAACTAGCCCATATCCTCCTTCTCCTATTTTTTTTAGTATGGTGTAATTCTCTAGATGAACGGTAGTTTTGGGGTCTTTATTCATCGAAAATTGTTTCATAGTAACATCGTGTTATTGATTATCTATACTTGTCGTTCTTTTAATCTGTTGTTGCCAATATTTCGCCAACACATTCTTCTTCTTTTAATATTTGAAAATAACGATGTGAAAAACGCATTTCTCCATGTCTTCGTTCTATAATATTAGAAAATAAATATCCGTACGGTTTTGTATCCATTAAGAGTTTTCTGATACGGTAAATTTTTAGATTTAGATAATACGTATCTAATTCTTTACCAAACTCTTTGCTCATATCCTCGAGTAACTCATCAATGGTTATCCAACCTTGATCATTAAAAACACATCCCATACGTACATCTGCTAATCGTTTTCTTGCCAAAGCAAGCAGAATATAATTATGTACTCGTTCTCCTAAGTCTAGTTCTTGATTTTCGATAATGATTTTGACACGAATATGCTCTTCATCAGAACTTAATAAAAACTGGAAATAAGCATTGTTTACGACATATCCATTATCCATAGTATCTTCTAAAATCCTATTTTCTATATACGTATATTCTTCTCCATTGATTTTATATGTCGTATCATGTACTAAATCTAAAACATTTTCTTTTGTTTCCAACTTCCATACTCCTTCTGCTGGATATATAAACACATCAGGTGATTTTTCATTCGGAAAAGCATGATATGAAGCGAGCTCTATCACTAGGCCCTTGCTCTCTAAAGGTTTTAGATAACTCTTAGGAGGAGATAGATTTATCACTTCCCACTGTGTAGATTTTTGCTCTCCAAATTGTATTTTGTGATTTTCTAAAAGCTTTACTGTAGTATGATTAATATATTTTCCATTAATCAAAGTCCCATTTCTACTGTAATCCTGCACATACCAATCGTTTCCTTTCCAAAATATCAATGCATGCGATTGAGAGATATCTTGTTCTGAAAGATAAGTATTAGCTGTATGTCGATTTCTACCAAAGGTATGTTGCGTATTAAGGTATATTACCTCTTCTGTTTGACTATTTTTTATAATTGCCATCCCGTACTTTTATAAATATAGTATTCTGTGTTTTAAATTTCCTTGTCTTTTTTTATCATTTTACCATATATAATATATCTTAAAATGAAACTGAAATCCTTCTTAAATAGTAACTAAATTTATTCTTTAGTTTTAATTAAAAAAAAGCTACAATAACAATTAGATATAATATAGTTCTTGAATAAAAAATATAATTATATTTTATCCAATACGGCATATACAATTTTGATAAAAGTTAAGAATCTAAATAGGGATTATTTAATTTTTGAGAGAGATTGAACAGGGTTTTTAGTGGAGTAAGAATCATGTGTTTAGGCTTTAGTTAGTTCGTTATTTAATTAATGTTTTTAGGTTTATATATGATTTAACGCCTTTCTTTAAAGACGCTATAATACTTAATATCAATCTACTAGTTTATGATCATAAAAACTAATACCAAAATACGTGATAACCATTATTAAATTACGGTTATACCTTTGTTTTTCAGTCAATTACTTCATAACTTGCTACCCAAGTTAGTTTAAATTTTATTATCCACCAAAAAAACATGATGGGATTGATAACGTTTGTATACTCGTCATTAATCATAATTTTTTGATATGTATATTATGTATGAAATTATAGTTATAAATACACGCCTGTTATACATATTCTTTTTGCTATTCCCTTTTAGATTATTTATAAAACTAATTAAGCATCAATACACTTATCTTTATTCAGACCTATAAATCTAGGTTTAATCGTATTGTATTAAAACCCCATCGATCTACAGCAAATTACCTCTCATTGATACTAAAATACTTTAACCCAAAGATATCCTATACTTACCTTTAAAAAGAGCACCTTTGGTAGTGTTATAAACATTTTCTAACTTAAATTCTAAAAATACAATGGGCTTTAATTTTTTATTAATAGACGATGACTAAATAGGGTAATTAATAACTACTACCGATAATATCATCTTATGTATAAATAATGTAACAAGTATGTATCTAAGGGAATTTAAAGCAATTAAAGTTAGGAAGTTATATCCCTCGGCAGATCAAACAATATCTTTTGGTGAGCCAACACTATAATTGTATAAGACTGCTCATATAAATTATGCTCCCAGTACTAATTTTATAGTTCCTAGCTACATTTATAGGTGTCTTTGTTCTTTTTATCACTCTCCCAGTATCAATTGTATGCTTCCCAGTCGCCGGGAGAGAATATAGCAACGCCGGGAATAGTTATAATAGTGCCGGGAAGGTATATAACAATACTGGGAGAGGGTAATATAGTGCCGGGAGAGCGTATAGCAACGCCGGGAGCAGTGATAATAGTGCCGGGAAGGTATATAACAGTACTGGGAGAGGGTAATATAGTGCCGGGAGAGCGTATAGCAACGCCGGGAAGAGTTATAATAGCACTTCAATGCGATCTGGAATGTCTACCTTTATTTAGACGAGACAGTATCCAGAACTTCTTAATATATTTGAATTATATGATAATAGTCGTTATGACAAATATTTTTAAATATCTGTAAAATACCCATTAAGCAAAAAATCAAAATTCCGAACCTACCCTATTTTATTATTTCTTTTAGCAAGTAATCATTTTTACATTTTGCCAATCGAGTACTTACCGTATCGAAAATAGAAAACTGCGATTTTTATTGACAAAACAGTAAAGAATAGGGCATATACTAAAAATCGAAGCCTCCCAAAACCTCAAAATATTGGACAACCTATAAGTTTAGATAATTTTAATACGGAATGTGATGATCACTTTTCGTATTTTTATTCTAAGGCTATATTAATTTCTGAAAAACCTTGTAATAGTCGGGGTAATCACTACCCATTTCTTTAACACTTCTACGTTCTATGTATTTTTGAAATTCGTTATAAGATTCCTTCTTCTGTCCCGCATTATATAAAACCTTTCCTTTATATAATGGTAGTGCATCGTAATTATCTGCGTTTAAATATTTATCGAGTTTACTAATAATGCGTAGGGCTTCTTCATCGTTGTTATTCTCGGTATGATACTCTACGATTTTTATGATAAAGTCGCTTGCTGCTTTGTAGTTTTCTTTAGGTTCTGGTAGCGCATGAAAAGCATTTTCTAAAATTTCGATAGCCTTATCCATTTTGCCTTGTCTATATTGCTGTTGCGCTTGTGTAAAAGCATCATCTACGATGTTTTGTTGATCTTCGGTGAGTCTATAATACGGGGTGTTTTTCTTTAGAATAGAATCGCCATCATAGGTATTAACTAATATCGCTTTATTTTCTCCTGTAAAGGGCATCGCTAGTTCGCCGTCACCCCAACGATCTATATTACAAATTTTATCGTACTCTCCCAATTGCGGATATGTTTCCCAATTACTTTCTATATTTACGGGGTCGCTCGCTTCTTTGGCTTCTTCATATTCTTTACCGTCCTTCTCATCTATATAGCGTTCCCATACGGTTAATTTACCTTCGGGCGTAAAGATATATTGAACATCCTTGATGACATCGAGCATCGTATAAAAATTGTCATTATCGGGATAAATAAAATAATGTAAACTCGTTAAGAACAATTTTTCAGGATGATGACCGTTACTAAAAACATAATCCATATGAATGCGGTTACACTCGTCTATAAACTCAACAATTATATTACCTTCATTAAAAGTAAGACTTATCAAAGGTTGATCGTTATCATCTAAAAAAGCGGTTACATTAAAAAACAATTTATTTTCATAGGCATATTGTGCCCACGCATCAAGTGATATTAAATGTTTTTCAAGTTCTTCTGTTGAGATTTCGTTCTGATACAAAGTCCTATAATAATCTAATGTATCTTCTTCGTTTTGAATTTCGCCGTATGATCCATTCCAACCACACAACGTATATTTTAATTTTTCCATTACCACCATTTTAATATATCATCGGTTACGGTTTTAACTTCATCAAAAATAACTCTCTTTTTCCTAGCATAATCTTTCACCTCTTTAGGAATAGGCTTATTTTGTTTAGGAATTTGTAAAATTGATTTCCCTTTTAATTCTTCTGCTCCCGCACGTTTAGGGTTTTGTATTTTTTTACCGCTCTTATATTTTTCTGCAAGCTCATCAATATATTTTTTCGCTGTATCAAAAGTGGCATCTGCAAGTTGCGTTGCTTTCCGTGAAATAATATATTTCCCTGCTACAATAGCATCAACTCTGGCTTTCATTCCTTTTAACCAAACTTCGTGTACAGCGTCGGTCATTTGCTTTTTCATCAATTGGTCAAAGCGAATACCTTTTAAAAGATTTTGCGCCCATTTCTGCCCAGCTTTTGCCATTGTTTTAAGGCACGTATAATTATGAACGAGCCATTGATACACCCCCACAAAATAGGTGTGCCAATCTGCAACCTCAAAATTATAAACTTTTTGCTGTTGATGTATAAAATTAGCGGCTTTTATTTGATGCCATTTGCCCGATTTGTTTTTAACATGTTCATCTATATTCAGGTCTGCGGCTTTTTTCCAACCTTGCCGTGTATAAAAGGGATGTTCTGCGGTGGTTTCAATTAGTTCATTTTCTAAGGTCAATTGCAGTGTGGCATCCACTACATTGCTAAAGGTGTTTACTACTTTTTTAAGTGCTTGCTTGCCTGTATTTTCATCATACGACCAAACCAAATCATCTATTTGTATTTGCTCTATGGGTTTAAGCCCCTCACTTGTGGCAATGGGTGTACCTTTTACAAAACAAGCGGTAACGCAAAACTTACCTTTTCCTAATCGCGCGGTAGCTTTGGCAACTCCTTTTGCAAAAGCTTTCGCGCTGCCTTTTGCCAATCCTTTTATGCCACTTTTAGCAAGCATTTTACTAGTGGATTTAGCAACATTTTTTACCGTTGCTTTTGCGGCTGCTTTAATCCCTCCTTTTACCGCACCTTTAATAGCTGTCGTTCCTATCGAAGCAGTACCCAATGTTAAGACATCAACCACCAAAAAACCGACATTCAGGGCAAACATACCCCAATTGCCCTTTTTAGCTTCACGTACCATACCAATTATATTACCCACTACAGGAATGAGTTCGGCGGTGTCCCACCAACCCCAACCGCTACCATCTTCCGGTTCCCCATGTTCTTTTAAAAGTGCATCCAGTTCTTCGGGGGGCAACGGTACTTGTCCGCTATTAAGAAATGATATTTTACCTCCTACGCTACAGTTTATGCAACTTTTAAAGAGTAAGGTTTTACCATGATTAATCTTTACATCATAGGTATCTTGCCATTCCAAAGGAACAGGCATACAAGGATTGCCATTTTGCATCGAACACGCCCCAAAAGGCATAATATGTTTGTTGGGTATTTTATCGAGTGTATTTGAAGTTGTGACACCTCCAAAGGTAACGCCTTCGCCGTGTGTTGGTTGAAATTGAGAAGGTGCTGCGCCCTTGTCGCAAAGCATTAATGCCCCCTTCACAACATATTCTAATTTTTGTGACATTCGTTTAATTTATGCAGCTTAACGGGGGTTTTAGCTGTCAAAGGTTTTAAAAGTTTTGGTACTGCAATTTAATAAGATAATGAACTACAGTACATTAATTTTTATATTTTTTCATTCTTCATTTTTGCCATAAGCGCATAACAGGTTTTTGATGATTTGAGAAAAAACAAGATCATGGGGGTAATACTGGATTGAAGCAAAAAAAATTTACATATTCTATAATTTTCATTACATATTTTTAGTGTTTTTCGTAGTATTTGAAAACAAAGATAAATAAAATAATCAAAAGGGTGTCTTTAAAGACACCCTTTTTTATATGCGAAATGTAAAAATTTGCTAGATGGATAAAGTTGATTATACAAAACGACAAGAAGCGATTGCAAAACGCATTAAAGAATTACGTATCAATGCAGGATATACTAGCTATAAGAAATTTGCGATTGAACATAATTTTGAAAATAAAAGCGTATGGCGGTGGGAAGAAGGTGTTAATTATACAGTAGATACCCTTTTTAAAATTATGGATATTCACAATATTACGATTGAAGAATTTTTTAAAGGAATGAAATAAAACGTAAAATCCTCGTCAACATGATAGGGATTAGTGATTTATAGTGTCCCTACTACGATGTTAGTTTCCTAATCATAAATATCCATTTATAATAATCCTAAATAGATACCATTGGATCATACCACTGTACTGATGTAAAAACAGTACTAAATAAAAACGGAATGACTATATTCGTTTTAGTATCATTTTTCAAAACGATATTCTAAAATCAACAACCTCGGAGCAAGCCCACAAGGTATGTTTCTGAAAAAAATATTTTGATCCCTAGGCAAACCTTAAAGAATCAACCCTCAATGAGAGATTAAAAGAATCGTGGATAAATAATACGCTTATTTCTATTAAAGATTTCATATCGTAAAAAGAACTCATATGATCCCGAGTTAAATTCTGTATTTCCTAATGCTGTAGTTTCCCAATCATATGCAAATCCAAGCATCATTGCATCCGAAATCTGATACCCCGTAAGAATACTTATAGCAGCACTCCATCTATAGGCTGCTCCTATGGTAAACTTATCATATATTAAAAAATTTGCAGATATATCTGCCTGAAGTGGTGCTCCTACTACTCCTTTTATTAATACAGCAGGTTTACATTTTAAATAATAATTAAGATCAAAAATATATCCTCCTATGAAGTAATAATTGATTCGTTCTTTTGCCAAAAATGAAGAAGCCTTATTATCGTTTCTTGATTCATCAAAATGTTTTGTTTCTAAAAGATTAGGTGCAGAAACTCCCAGATATAATTTCTCATCATAATAGTATGTTCCTACACCGACATTAGGCGAGAACTTATTATCTATATTAGTATCTAAAAGAATATCTCTATTGGTATATTGATTAAGATGGTTAAAATTAATATCTAAAAGATGTCCTCCTGCTTTTACTCCGAATGCCAATTTCCCATCGTTAGATGTATTAATAGTGTATGAAACATCTATATCAAAATAGGTTTCTTGAGTAGGTCCTATCTTATCATTTATGATAGACACCCCTAACCCTACTTTATTGGCTCTTCCTACTGGTGTATGAATACTCAACGTTTGTGTTACTGGAGCTCCTCCAACTCCTACCCATTGATTACGATATAATCCCGTAATACTTATACTTTCTCTAGAACCTGCATAGGCAGGGTTAACACTAATGGTGTTGTACATATATTGAGTATATTGAGCATCCTGCTGAGCAGTTGTTTTTATAGCATTAAATAGTAATATAACAACTATTAAGAAATAAGTTTTATGCATTTTTAATAGGTTTGATTATTCTTATCAAGAAAAGTAAGTTTTATGTGTTTTGATAACATTATTTATTAATATATAAGTAGTCTGATCTCTTCTTCTGTTTACCATTTTCTAGCCTATATGTAAGAATATAAAAATATGTCCCTACAGGTAACTGTCGATCTTGATTAACAGTAACTCTTCCTTTAGATATTCCTCTAAAAAACTTATCATTCTGCCCATATCCACGTGCTTCATATACTAATACGCCCCACCTATTAAATATTTTTAAATCATTATCCGGAAACTTTTCAATATCTCTTATAATAAATGCATCATGATCCCCATCACCATTAGGTGTAACAATATTAAATACCTCTATATCATCTTCTGCATTTGGATTACTATTATTAGGTTCTAAATAATCAGGAATTCCATCGTTATCTATATCAAAAGCATCTTCAGGAATCCCGTCTTGATTTGGATCAGGGTTTTCATCAGCTGTCAAAATAGCATCATCATCATCATCGTTATCCTGAAAATCATCAATACCGTCCCCATCTGTATCCTGAAGGGTATAATTAACTTCTCCTCCATTAACATCATCTTGGACGCTATCCGGAACTCCGTCATTTCCAAATGGTCCTTCTATTCTGCCATCACCATCTGTATCTACACTATTATGCCCCGATTCTATATAATCAAAAAGACCATCCCCATCAGAATCTAAGTCAATACTATCTATAATACCATCACCATCTGTATCTAGTAAAGGATCTCCTTTCTGCTCTTCTATATCAGTAATTCCATCATTATCATCATCTAAGTCATCTATATTAATAATACCATCACCATCAGAATCTAGATAACTTATGGTTGGATCTTCAAAATCGCCATCAGCATCATTATCTATATTTGTAGAAGTATTAGGGTCATCAGAATCCTCTGTAATTAGTGTTGATCTATTCGCTAGAAATGCTTTTACTATTGCAGTATTTGTAATAAATCCTCTTATGATATCATCTGTAGTTACAACATGCCCACCTGTAACAGTAAATGACTCCTTTGGCGCAAGCTTGTCTATCGTATTAATACTTGTAAAATCAATCATTGGGTCTTCTACTATTATATCAAACACTGCTACATTACCTGTATTTATTACCTCTATAGTATAGAGTAAAACATCTCCGATTTCTGTATAAGAATCTACATCAACTACTTTAGTAACATCTAATTTTATGGATTGTAAAGTACTAGTAATTGTCACATCATCTGGGTCTCCATCTCCATTAACATCTACATCATCTAGATTATTTGGATCATCTGATATATCCGAAATTATAGTATCATTCGGATCTCTTGCTTCTACCATAGCCGAATTGCTAATGCTTCCATGATCTAAATCTGTCTGAGTGATTGTATGACTAGCAGTAATCGAAATTTGTTGTCCTGGATTAAGAATAGGGATATTAGAAGGCATAACACTTCCTGTATCTGCATTAGGATCTGTAACTAGTACATTAGTTAAGGTTACATTCCCTGTATTCTTAAGTATTAAAGAATAGTTTATCACCTCATTGACTTCATCCCAAGAACCATCCGGAGCGATATCTGCCAATTTAATTAGACTCATCTTAGGATTTTGATCCAGTAGTACAACTGTAGGGTCATTTGATGCCCCTGTATTTGGATCATCCGATATATCTAATACTACTCTACCACAAGCATCTACCCCTTTTGCTGTTAAAGTATTAGTAACTCTTCCATTATCTAAATCTTCTTGTGTGATACTATGTGTTGCCGTAAAAGTAACAGAAGAATTTTCTGCCAAACTTGGAATATTAGTGATACTTATAAAATCTGCGTTAGGATCGGTAATATTAATCGTATTAATAGAAATTTCTTTTGGGTTTTGAATAGTGATCGTATAAGTAATCACTTCTCCAACAGTATCATAATTCCCATCTGATGGTAGAAGTGCTTCTTTAGTAACTACTAATTCTGGTTGAGGCAAAACAACAACAGTATATCTAAATGGATCGGCAGTACAACCACTTGGGCTTGTTGGAGTAATTGTATAGACAACCGTTTGGATACTATCACTAATATTGGTCAATACATCTGTGATACTAGTAGCAGTAGTTGCAATAGTCGTTTCTCCTGTTACATCTGGATTATCAACTGCTAACCAACTAAAAGTCGAACCCGATATGTTTACATCACTGCTTAAATCATGGTTTAATGCAATTGCACTACAAATAGTAGTAGTAGGAGCAGTTGCCACAAAAGGTTCGGGATTGATCGTAACGGTATAGGTGTATGGAGTTCCAAAACAACCGTCTGGACTCTTTGGAGTAATCGTATACATCACTGTTTGAATATTGCCACTGGTATTGGTCAATACATCTGTAATAGTAGTGGTGGTAGTTGTCGTAATCGTCTCTCCTGTTACATTTGGATTATCAACTGCTACCCAACTAAAAGTCGAACCCGATACATTGACATCACTGCTTAAATCATGGTTTAATGCACTAGCACTACAAACAGTATCGATTGGAGATTTAGCTACAAAAGGTTCGGGGTTAATCGTAACAGTATAGGTGTATGGATCTCCAAAACAACCGTCTGGACTCTTTGGAGTAATCGTATACATCACTGTTTGAATACTACCACTGGTATTGGTCAATACATCTGTAATAGTAGTGGTGGTAGTTGTCGTAGTCGTCTCCCCAATTACATTTGGATTATCCCCTGCTAACCAACTAAAGGTCGAACCCAATATGTTTACATCACTGCTTAAATCATGGTTTAATGCACTAGAACTACAAATAGTAGTGGTAGGAGCAGTTGCCACAAAAGGTTCGGGATTGATCGTAACGGTATAGGTGTATGGAGTTCCAAAACAACCGTCTGGACTCTTTGGAGTAATCGTATACATCACTGTTTGAATACTACCACTGGTATTGGTCAATACATCTGTAATAGTAGTGGTGGTAGTTGTCGTAGTCGTCTCCCCAATTACATTTGGATTATCCCCTGCTAACCAACTAAAAGTTGTACCCGATACATTGACATCACTGCTTAAATCATGGTTTAGTGCAATAGCACTACACACCGTATCGGTTGGAATAGTTGCTACAAAAGGTTCGGGGTTAATCGTAACAGTATAGGTGTATGGATCTCCAAAACAACCGTCTGGACTCTTTGGAGTAATCGTATAGATCACTGTTTGAATACTACCACTGGTATTGGTCAATACATCTGTAATAGTAATGGTGGTAGTTGTCGTAGTCGTCTCCCCAATTACATTTGGATTATCACCTGCTAACCAACTAAAGGTCGAACCCGATACATTGACATCACCGCTTAAATCATGGTTTAATGCAATAGCGCTACAGACGGTATCGGTTGGAATAGTTGCTACAAAAGGTTCGGGATTGATCGTAACAGTATAGGTGTATGGAGTTCCAAAACAACCGTCTGGACTCTTTGGAGTAATCGTATAGATCACTGTTTGAATACTACCACTGGTATTGGTCAATACATCTGTAATAGTAGTGGTGGTAGTTGTCGTAGTCGTTTCTCCTGTTACATCTGGATTATCACTTGCTAACCAACTAAAAGTCGTACCCGATACATTGACATCACTGCTTAAATCATGGTTTAATGCAATAGCGCTACACACCGTATCGATTGGAGATTTAGCTACAAAAGGTTCGGGATTGATCGTAACGGTATAGGTGTATGGAGTTCCAAAACAACCGTCTGGACTCTTTGGAGTAATCGTATACATCACTGTTTGAATACTACCACTGGTATTGGTCAATACATCTGTAATAGTAGTGGTGGTAGTTGTCGTAGTCGTTTCTCCTGTTACATTTGGATTATCAATTGCTACCCAACTAAAAGTCGAACCCGATATGTTTACATCACTGCTTAAATCATGGTTTAATGCAATAGAACTACAAATAGTAGTGGTAGGAGCAGTTGCCACAAAAGGTTCGGGATTGATCGTAACGGTATAGGTGTATGGATCTCCAGAACAACCGTCTGGACTCTTTGGAGTAATCGTATACATCACTGTTTGAATACTACCACTGGTGTTGGTCAATACATCTGTAATAGTAGTGGTGGTAGTTGTCGTAGTCGTCTCCCCAATTACATTTGGATTATCAACTGTTAACCAACTAAAAGTCGTACCCGATATGTTTACATCACTGCTTAAATCATGGTTTAATGCAATAGCACTACACACCGTATCGGTTGGAGATTTAGCTACAAAAGGTTCGGGATTGATCGTAACAGTATATTTATATGGATCTCCAAAACAACCGTCTGGACTCTTTGGAGTAATCGTATAGATCACTGTTTGAATACTACCACTGGTATTGGTCAATACATCTGTAATAGTAGTGGTGGTAGTTGTCGTAGTCGTTTCTCCTGTTACATTTGGATTATCACTTGCTACCCAACTAAAAGTCGTACCCAATATGTTTATATCACTGCTTAAATCATGGTTTAATGCAATAGCGCTACACACCGTATCGATTGGAGATTTAGCTACAAAAGGTTCGGGATTGATCGTAACAGTATAGGTGTATGGAGTTCCAGAACAACCGTCTGGACTCTTTGGAGTAATCGTATAGATCACTGTTTGAATACTACCACTGGTGTTGGTCAATACATCTGTAATAGTAGTGGTGGTAGTTGTCGTAGTCGTTTCTCCTATTACATTTGGATTATCACTTGCTACCCAACTAAAAGTCGTACCCAATATGTTTATATCACTGCTTAAATCATGGTTTAATGCAATAGCACTACACACCGTATCGGTTGGAGATTTAGCTACAAAAGGTTCGGGATTGATCGTAACAGTATATTTATATGGAGTTCCAAAACAACCGTCTGGACTCTTTGGAGTAATCGTATAGATCACTGTTTGAATACTGCCACTGGTGTTGGTCAATACATCTGTAATAGTAGTGGTGGTAGTTGTCGTAGTCGTTTCTCCTATTACATTTGGATTATCACCTGCTAACCAACTAAAAGTCGAACCCGATATGTTTACATCACTGCTTAAATCATGGTTTAATGCAATAGAACTACAAATAGTAGTGGTAGGAGCAGTTGCCACAAAAGGTTCGGGATTGATCGTAACGGTATAGGTGTATGGATCTCCAGAACAACCGTCTGGACTCTCTGGAGTAATCGTATAGATCACTGTTTGAATACTACCACTGGTATTGGTCAATACATCTGTAATAGTAGTGGTGGTAGTTGTCGTAGTCGTCTCCCCAATTACATTTGGATTATCCCCTGCTAACCAACTAAAAGTCGAACCCGATACATTGACATCACTGCTTAAATCATGGTTTAATGCAATAGCGCTACACACCGTATCGATTGGAGATTTAGCTACAAAAGGTTCGGGGTTAATCGTAACGGTATATTTATATGGAGTTCCAAAACAACCGTCTGGACTCTTTGGAGTAATCGTATACATCACTGTTTGAATACTACCACTGGTATTGGTCAATACATCTGTAATAGTAGTGGTGGTAGTTGTCGTAGTCGTTTCTCCTGTTACATTTGGATTATCACTTGCTACCCAACTAAAAGTCGTACCCAATATGTTTACATCACTGCTTAAATCATGGTTTAATGCAATAGCGCTACACACCGTATCGGTTGGAGATTTAGCTACAAAAGGTTCGGGATTGATCGTAACAGTATAGGTGTATGGAGTTCCAGAACAACCGTCTGGACTCTTTGGAGTAATCGTATACATCACTGTTTGAATACTACCACTGGTATTGGTCAATACATCTGTAATAGTAGTGGTGGTAGTTGTCGTAGTCGTTTCTCCTATTACATTTGGATTATCACCTGCTAACCAACTAAAAGTCGAACCCGATATGTTTACATCACTGCTTAAATCATGGTTTAATGCAATAGAACTACAAATAGTAGTGGTAGGAGCAGTTGCCACAAAAGGTTCGGGATTGATCGTAACGGTATAGGTGTATGGATCTCCAGAACAACCGTCTGAACTCTTTGGAGTAATCGTATAGATCACTGTTTGAATACTACCACTGGTGTTGGTCAATACATCTGTAATAGTAGTGGTGGTAGTTGTCGTAGTCGTCTCCCCAATTACATTTGGATTATCCCCTGCTAACCAACTAAAGGTCGAACCCGATACATTGACATCACTGCTTAAATCATGGTTTAATGCAATAGCGCTACACACCGTATCGATTGGAGATTTAACTACAAAAGGTTCGGGATTGATCGTAACAGTATAGGTGTATGGATCTCCAGAACAACCGTCTGGACTCTTTGGAGTAATTGTATAGATCACTGTTTGAATATTGCCACTGGTATTGGTCAATACATCTGTAATAGTAGTGGTGGTAGTTGTCGTAGTCGTCTCTCCTGTTACATTTGGATTATCACCTGCTAACCAACTAAAAGTCGTACCCGATATGTTTACATCACTGCTTAAATCATGGTTTAATGCACTAGTGCTACACACCGTATCGGTTGGAGATTTAGCTACAAAAGGTTCGGGACGTATCGTAACGGTATAGGTGTATGGAGTTCCAAAACAACCGTCTGGACTCTTTGGAGTAATCGTATACATCACTGTTTGAATATTGCCACTGGTGTTAGTCAATACATCTGTAATAGTAGTGGTGGTAGTTGTCGTAGTCGTTTCTCCTATTACATTTGGATTATCACCTGCTAACCAACTAAAAGTCGAACCCGATATGTTTACATCACTGCTTAAATCATGGTTTAATGCACTAGAACTACAAATAGTAGTGGTAGGAGCAGTTGCCACAAAAGGTTCGGGATTGATCGTAACAGTATAGGTGTATGGATCTCCAGAACAACCGTCTGGACTCTTTGGAGTAATCGTATAGATCACTGTTTGAATACTATCACTGGTATTGGTTAATACATCTGTAATAGTAGTGGTGGTAGTTGTCGTAGTCGTCTCCCCACTTACATTTGGATTATCGACTGCTACCCAACTAAAAGTCGAACCCACTACATTTATATCATCGATCAAATCATGATTCAACGGAACATTATTACAAACGATATCGGTTGGAGTAGTTGCCACAAAAGGTTCGGGATTTACAGTAACTACATAAGAGTACACAAAAGAAGTTCCTAAACAACCATTCATGCTAGTTGGTGATATCGCATAAGTAACCTCTTGAGGAATTCCAGATATATTTTTAAGTACATCTGTAATAGTAGTAGTCGTACTAGACATCAACGTTTCTCCTATTACATCAGGATTATCAAGTGCTACCCATATAAAAGATGTTCCTGCTAAATTAACATCTCCTGTTAGATCATGGTTTAATGCACTAGCACTACAAACGGTATCGGTTGGAGTAGTTGCTACAAAAGGTTCGGGATTGATCGTAACAGTATAGGTGTATGGAGTTCCAAAACAGCCATCAGGACTCTTTGGAGTAATCGTATAGATCACTGTTTGAATACTACCACTGGTATTGGTCAATACATCCGTAATAGTAGTGGTGGTAGTTGTCGTAGTCGTTTCTCCTGTTACATCTGGATTATCACCTGCTAACCAACTAAAAGTCGAACCCGATACATTGACATCACCGCTTAAATCATGGTTTAATGCAATAGCGCTACAGACGGTATCGGTTGGAGGTTTAGCTACAAAAGGTTCGGGACGTATCGTAACAGTATAGGTGTATGGATCTCCAAAACAACCGTCTGGACTCTTTGGAGTAATCGTATAGATCACTGTTTGAATACTACCACTGGTATTGGTCAATACATCTGTAATAGTAGTGGTGGTAGTTGTCGTAGTCGTCTCCCCAATTACATTTGGATTATCACCTGCTAACCAACTAAAAGTTGAACCGGATATGTTTACATCACTACTTAAATCATGGTTTAATGCATTAGCGCTACACACCGTATCGGTTGGAGATTTAGCTACAAAAGGTTCGGGATTGATCGTAACAGTATATTTATATGGATTCCCAAAACAACCGTCTGGACTCTTTGGAGTAATCGTATAGATCACTGTTTGAATATTGCCACTGGTATTGGTCAATACATCTGTAATAATAGTGGTGGTAGTTGTCGTAGTTGTCTCCCCAATTACATTTGGATTATCGCCTGCTAACCAACTAAAAGTCGAACCCGATACATTGACATCACTGCTTAAATCATGGTTTAGTGCAATAGCACTACACACGGTATCAATCGGAGATTTAGCTACAAAAGGTTCGGGATTGATCGTAACAGTATATTTATATGGATCTCCAAAACAACCGTCTGGACTCTTTGGAGTAATCGTATAGATCACTGTTTGAATACTACCACTGGTATTGGTCAATACATCTGTAATAGTAGTGGTGGTAGTTGTCGTAGTCGTCTCCCCACTTACATTTGGATTATCCCCTGCTAACCAACTAAAAGTTGAACCGGATATGTTTATATCACTGCTTAAATCATGGTTTAATGCACTAGCGCTACACACGGTATCGGTTGGAGATTTAGCTACAAAAGGTTCGGGATTGATCGTAACAGTATATTTATATGGATCTCCAAAACAACCGTCTGGACTCTTTGGAGTAATCGTATAGATCACTGTTTGAATACTACCACTGGTATTGGTCAATACATCTGTAATAGTAGTGGTGGTAGTTGTCGTAGTCGTCTCCCCACTTACATTTGGATTATCCCCTGCTAACCAACTAAAAGTCGAACCCGATACATTGACATCACTGCTTAAATCATGGTTTAGTGCAATAGCACTACACACGGTATCAATCGGAGATTTAGCTACAAAAGGTTCGGGATTGATCGTAACAGTATATTTATATGGATCTCCAAAACAACCGTCTGGACTCTTTGGAGTAATCGTATAAATCACTGTTTGAATACTACCACTGGTATTGGTTAATACATCTGTAATAGTAGTGGTGGTAGTTGTCGTAGTCGTCTCCCCACTTACATTTGGATTATCACCTGCTAACCAACTAAAAGTTGAACCGGATATGTTTACATCACTGCTTAAATCATGGTTTAATGCACTAGCGCTACACACGGTATCGGTTGGAGATTTAGCTACAAAAGGTTCGGGGTTAATCGTAACAGTATATTTATATGGATCTCCAAAACAACCGTCTGGACTCTTTGGAGTAATCGTATAGATCACTGTTTGAATACTACCACTGGTATTGGTCAATACATCTGTAATAGTAGTGGTGGTAGTTGTCGTAGTCGTCTCCCCACTTACATTTGGATTATCGCCTGCTAACCAACTAAAAGTTGAACCGGATATGTTTACATCACTGCTTAAATCATGATTTAGTGCAATAGCACTACAAACGGTATCGGTTGGAGTAGTTGCTACTGGCTTAGGATTTACTGTTACTGTATATGTATAAATCGTACCTTGACATCCTGTTTTTGATGTTGGTGTAATTGTATACACTACATCCTGAGGAGAAGCACTCATATTTACTAATGTATTTTCTATTTTTGAATCTGTCGAAATGGTTGTAGTCTCTCCTGTTATATTTGGGTTATCTGTTGCGAACCACGAAAAACCAACACTACTATTAAAATTGTCAATATCATTAATAAGGTTTCTAGTTACCGTTTCTTCACTACAAATAGTCTTTTTTGGAAAACTTAATACTGTGGGAGATGGTTTTACAGTTACTGTATAAGTGTACACATCCTGAGCTACTCCACCTGCATCAAAAGCTGTAATTGTATACACAATATCTTGATTTGTGGTCAAATCGTTAATTAGTGTATCTGTAATACTCGAACTTGTTGAAGTTGTAATTGTTTCTCCTTTGATTAACGGATTATTCGCTGCAGACCAACTAAAAGAAGTTATTGATGGATCTACTACATTAGCAGTCAAATCATATGAAAGTGTCACTCCTCCACAAATTGTTTCTACAGGGGTAACTGTTATGGTTTCATTAGTAGTAGGATTAGTAATGCTACCTGTTCTCGGAGTTCCTGTTGCAGTAACCGTATTAGATATATCTGTTTGATTTGTAATATCTTCGGTGGTAATGGTATATTCAGATGTCCAAGTAGCTGTTTGACCCGGTCCTAACTCATCTACATCATTATCATTACTATCATCAATCCCTGTTGTACTCTGTAAAGTAAGAACTCCTAGAACTCCTGTTCCGGAATGTATATCACTTATACTTACTTCATCAAAAGTTACATTTCCTGTATTCGTAACCACATAGGTATATGTAATCAATTGCCCTTCGACAACATTACTATCGTCATCAGCTATTTTAGACACTATCAATGATGGTGTAGACATCAAAGAAATAACAGTAGGATCATCTTCATTATTATTGGGATCGTTTGGGTCATCTGAAATATCTGTTACACTTCCTCCTCCTGGATCCTGACTTCCGACTGTAGCTGTATTTACTACCTTAGCTGTATCTAGATCATCCTGTGTTAAAATATGAGTAGCAATAAAAGTAGCAGTTTCTGTCGGCAGCATACTATCTACAATATGATCACCTCCGCTATCTGTACCTGTAGTACTCTGCAAAACAATGGTATCTGCATTTGGGTCTACTACATTTATATTTGTTAAGGAAACGTTTCCTACACTAGTTGCTACGATAGTATATGTTATTACCTCTCCAACAGTATCAAAAGCTCCATCTGCTGGAGGGCTACTAACTTTGGTTACATCTAATTGTCCATACTGTGGTATACTCACTACTGTTGCATCATTTGGAGTTATTGTTGTTGGATCATCAGATGTATCTGTTATTAAAGTTCCTTCGACTACTTCTGTACCAGTAACGGTTGCTGTATTTGTTGCATTTCCATTATCAAAATCAGCTTGTATAATTGTGTGCTTTGCTGTAAATACTGCTGATGTTCCGGCAGGTAAGTTTGCAATCGATACAGGGTTTATACTTCCTACATCGGCATTAGAATCTGTAATAGTAACATTATTTATACTTACATTTCCTGTATTCTTAACTGTTAGTTCGTAAGTAATAACCTCTCCTAATGCATCGTATAATCCATCTGGTGCTGGTTGTGCAATTTTTTCTAATACCAGTGCTCCTTTTTGATCCATCATTGTTATTGTAGGATCATCTGTAGTACTATTGGGGTTATCAGGGTCATCAGATATATCTGAAATTACAAATCCATTAGATAATGTTCCTTCTGCTATAGCTGTATTCACTACCTGATCTGCTTCTATATCTGCCTGTGTAATCGTATGGGTTGCCGTAAAGTTTGCTGAGGCACCTACAGCAAGATTAGTTACCGAAATAGGTGATAGGCTACCTATATCAATATTCGGATCTTTAAGTGTAACTGTGGGTATCACTTGACTTCCTGTGTTTTTAATTACAAAATCATAAGTAATTACCTCTCCTACTGTATCATAACTACCATCAGGTGCTGGTCGATCTACTTTGTTGATTTCTAATTCATTATTGATGATCGTTACATCTTCGGTTTCATCATCTGGTAATGTATCTCCTTCAATTTCTGTTTGAGAATTACTAATCGTATTCGTGACCGTGCTTCCTATTGAAACCTCATTAACAGTGGCCTGAACAGTTAATGTATGAACTTCTCCTCTATACATATCTCCAATAATCCAATCAGGGGCGACCCATGTACCAAAACTAGGAGTGACTGCTCCAAATGTAAGTTCTGTAGGGAGTGCATCGTTAATTATCAGATTGGTAGCAGGATTTATTCCTAACTGTTCTACTGTTATCGTAAACGTAACTGTTTCTCCTTCAATTACTGAGCTTTTATCTACTGTTTTTGTCAATACTATTTCTGGGTCACAATTATATACGGACAGGATTGAAGAATCATATGTACAAGCTCCTCTAGTCACTCTTACATAAAAATTTCCTGGTTCAGATGGACTATATGCGTTTGTTGTAGCTCCTGCTACTTGATTTCCATTTTGAAACCATTGATAGGCATCAAACCCATCTGTAACTTCAAAAATATCTGCCCCAGGAAGACAGCCTCCACCCGTAGTATCTAGCTCTACAACGGGTACTGTATCAAATCCAGAAAAATACCCTGCTACTCCTGCATTACCACTTACCCCAAAAAAACCTACTGCAACAGGTCCTGTAGATTCTACTTTTACATCTCCTGTAAGCCCCGAAACTGTTATTGTTTTCCAATCCGAAGTCCCTGTAACAGGAACAGAAGGTGGTAAAGTAACACTCCCATTACCATCAGTTACTTTTATATTGGTATCTAAAGTGCTTGAAGAAGCTGTAATTATAACTTCTCCTGCAAAATTTAAGCCTGCTATATTTCTTATATTATGGATATTATCCATAAAATAGGGTAGTAAACAATTTACTGGAGCTATAAAGTTTAAACCTCCTGTCTGGATTCCGCTAGAGCCTGCTATATTCTGGTATGCATATATTTCTTTAGATGCTGTAACGTACATATTCCCTCCAACAGATGCTGAAGAATAATTAGCTCCAGGAATCACAAAATAATCTCCCTTATTAATTGTCGTTATCGGTGTACTAGAGCCATTAACAAATATATCAGTTCCATTCTGAGTTCCTATGATTATAGGGGTTTCATTAACATCTGATCCATTTGCTCTAACAAACACATATTCTCTTCCTAATACATTTTCGGGAACAGGTTGATCAATCCCTGCATCTCTACTATTACTAGTCGGCAAAGGTGCTCCGTTTAAATTACCATTAGATATCGCTATCTGCTTATTTGATTGTATAGAAGCCCCCAACCAGCAATCAATATTAGCCACACCATTATTTCTAGGTGCCTCTAATACATATGATTGACCTGCATTTAATACTATTGTAAGATTATCTGCTGTTATTCCGTTAGCAGTATTACCACTTCTAAATGTGCAATCAGAACCGTAATCAAAAATAGTAACTGTAGTATTATCTTGGGTGGCCATAATCCCTAACACAGCATTCAAAGTATTATGTCCGTTTCCATAATTTGGTCTTCCTCCCCATTTAAATGAAGTACCAAGAGCTTTTTTTCCTTTTGATGTTAATGATGCTGCTTGAGAATTAGATCTTCCTCTGTAATTTACATAAAACTTCTGCCCTCCTAAGGTTTCAAACCTCAGTCCTGCAGTATTTAATACAGTTCCTGTACTAGCAGTATTTACCAGAGTAATACCATTATTCCCATTTGCTAAATTATAGGTTTTCGAACTTGTATTAGATAGGTTAGTAATAGTAGCAATAGGAGTAGCATTGGTACCTCGATAAATCTTTACATCAAATGGTGTTGCTTCTGGTGTTGATAAATAGACTCGTTGCTGATTTATTGAACCTACACCTGTACTACCTTGTTTTAATGGAGGTAAATAATGTAAATCACTTAATTGAGAATATACCCCAATACTATTAAAAACTATTATACTAAGTAAAATGTAATATTTTTTCATGCAGATAGCGGATAATTAATAATAATGTAATTCAAAAAACTTGTAACGTTTTTCAAGGGGTAACATCGTTACTATTTATACCACACCTCATAAAAATTAAAGTGTAATAAGTTGTGTAGTTCTCAATCGTCAAATACAAAACTTTATTTATCGTTTTATACTTTCCTTCTATAATTAATACCACACAAAAGACATTGTGTTTTTATAAAATCTACCTTCTTTATAAAGTAGTTTTTGAAAATTCATTTAGTATAGTTCAAATGTAATTCAAAAATACAATTACTCGTATGTGGCTAAACCACAAACATATAAGATTAAAACTGCACTAAAACAACAAAAGACCTCTCAAATTAATGAAAAGGTCTTTTTTAAACTGTTTTTTTTAGAATATAGCTCTTATAATTCGCATCATGTTTTATTAAAAAAACAAGGATAAAAAGAAACTAATTATATGTCTTATTTTACAATTTATTTGATTATACTTCGAATAGGTTTACCTGCTTTTTTGACAGTATATTTCACCTTCATTATGGCAGCAACGGTAGCTGCAATTTGATTACTATACAACTGCGTTGTATCATTTACTTCTCCTAAGGTTGTTATTCCTTTTCCAAATGTAGCAATCCATACTTGCCCAGCATCTTTTATCTTTGCTCCATGACTTTTCCAAGTGTCTAGAGGATCAGTACCTCTACCGTGGTCTGTAGTAATTATAAACACTGTATTATCTTTATAAAAAGTGTCTTGCTGTGTTAACTCCCACAATTCTTTGATTAGACTATCAGTATTATGTGCTGCTTTAAGATATGCCGCATAATCACCATCATGAGCAAAATCATCTGTTTCTCCATAGGCAATATATACTAACTCTGGATGGTTTTTTTTCATATATTCTACTGCATAGTGATGTGTAAACGCGTCTAACCGTACAGAACTCCACGGACTTGGAATCTGTTCTTGCAACTGGTTTAAAAATAATTCTCTCTGACTTAAGTTATCACCTTTTGCTTCTTCAAAACCTGCATTAACAGGAACTCTAGAGCGTTCTTCATTAACGATATAAGGAAACACATCCCAACTCCCAAAAGCTGCTACTTTTCCTTTATATTTTGATGTATTATTTACGATTTCTAGTACTGTTTTATTTGGATTATTTATCTTATCATTACTATTGATATTTTTATCATCAGCAACTCCTGTTAAAATCTCGTTATAACCAGGATATGAAAACCACATCTCATTTGTAAGGTCTACCTTATTACCTATGCTTCTATTACCGTATAATTGACCTTTTGCAGCAATGGTTTTCCAGAAAAAAGGCATCAAAACTTCTCTTCTATCTTTTGGTGTTGATCTCCAGAAATCTGATTTTAATTTTGTGGTATCTTTTACGTAATCTTTATTAGTGATTAGCAATGGATCGGCTCCACTGTATAGTTCTTGCCAACGTAATCCATCTATCGTGATGAGAACAATTTTTGGAGTATTCTTCTCTTGTGCCATTATTTTAGAACTAAATTGACACAAGGTTAAAATACATAATATGATATACTTTTTCATAATTCGTATCCTATGGATTAGTTTTCCCACCAACCTTTTATATTGATTGTATTTCCTCCTATTTCAGAAACAGTTTGCTTATAGTTATCACTATTTAGTGTCTGTTCACTGTCTGGGTATAAGAACCGCACAGGTACTTGATTACTATTGACATTATCAGGTCCTGGAACAATTATAGTAGGCAACCCCGTTCTTCTAAAATCATACCATGCTTCAAAACCTACTAAAAATGATGCGAGCCATTTTTGGGTTATAATCGTTTCTAATGTATCGTCATATGCTACCCCTGGCTGTGTAGTATAAGCACTAATATCCTGATCTACTTCCCAGTGCTCAAAAGAGTGCTGTATCCCTGTTTCATATAATGTTTTTGCATCAGCTGCAATCCATCCACGTTGAGCAGCTTCTGCAAGAATAAAATGTACTTCTGCTGATTGTATCATTGCTGCTTTTACACTATTAGGAGAATCATAAAAATAGGCTTTATTAACTCTGGAAACATTTTTTGCCCCTCCTTTAAAATTTGAGGCATTATCCTCACTTAATCCATTCGTAAGACCTGTATAAAGATTTGGGTCATCATCTGGATTATCTGTAGGTTGAAACCATTTGAATAAACGTTTGTCATTAAACTTTTTTAGAATCGTCTCACTAGTTTGACTCAGACGATGCTCATCAAAACTACCTACTCGAGATGTACTTATAGGCCAAGAATCGGTCTGCGCTGTTGCTGGATATGGTACCATAGCATTATCTGCATTAGTTGTTATATAAGATCCACTATCTACGATCTCTTTTATTGCTGTAGCAACATCTATCTTGTTAGAGATTCTTAATAAATAACGTAGTTGTAATGAATTAGCAAATTTTATCCATTTATCAGTATCTCCCTGGTATAAGATATCTCCTCCATTTATTGTCCCTGAAATTACAATTGATTGTCCTAAGGATAACTGAGCTACAGCTTTCTTTAAATCTTTAAGGATTGTTGTATAAATTTCTTGTTGACTATCATACTTAGGGGTAAAATTTCCATCCAGTCCTTTTATTGCTTCAGAAAAGGGAATATTACCCCAGTTGTCTGTTAGTATAGAGAATACATAGGATCTTAGTATTAAAGCGATTCCTTCATAAGTTGTATTTCTAGTTTCTGCTTTTAAAGAATTTCTTAAGATAATATCTATTTCAGGAAGAATACCGTAGTACTCATCCCATAAAGCAGATTCTGAGTTCCACTCATAACGATCAAAACCTGTAAAATTAATTTTTGCTGTTAATTGTGCTACTGTATTTCCTCTATCCCATCCTGATTGTGTTGCTCTGTTAGCAACGGTAAAAATCGCTTTAGACAACAGTAAATCTGAACCTACTTTTTCTGGCTGATTAGGGTTTGTATTCGTTTCCTCAAAATCGTTGGTACATGATACTATTAGTAATAGTAACAAAATGCCTAATGTTATATATTTTTTCATTTTTTTTACTTTAGAATGTTACATTTAGATTTAGTCCATAGCTTCTGGAGCTTGGTAATGCCATATCCTCTACTCCTGGTACAATTACTCCTCCGTTAAAGGAAACTGTTTCTGGATCAAAATGAGGATTCTCTGTCCAAAGTGCTAGGTTCCTTCCTACTAGTGATACAGATAGACTCTGTATTGCTGTTTTTCTAAGGATTTTCTTAGGAAAATTATACCCTATACGTACTTCTCGTAATTTTAAGAAAGAAGCGTCAAATATTCCTACTTCTTCATTATTACGGTTGTAACGCCACCAGTAATAATCTCTTCCAGAAAGAGTTACATCATTTCTACGATAACTACCATCTGTATTTTTAATAACTCCCTGTGATACAATACCTGTTTCTCTTCCTACTGCCGTAAAATCCATCATCCCCGAGGTACCTCCGATTAAGGTTGTCCTAGACATAATCTCTCCTCCTTGTCTCCAATCAAACAAAAATCCAAAATTGAATCCTTTGTAACTAAATGTATTTTGCCAACCTACTGTAAAATCTGGATTGTAATTTCCTAATTTTTTTAAGGTTGGATCACGCTCTGCGAATCCTTTTTCGTTATGTACTACCTGACCAAAAAACTCGCTATTAGGATCATCTACTGTAACAAATCCAGTACCATAAATATCTCCCATTCTACCTCCTACTCTGGCTTGTACATTAACATAATTAGAAGAAATATCATAGCTCTTTAAATTGTCTATCAATGATTTTACTTTACCTCGTGAGCTTGCAAAATTAATATTGGTATCCCACGTAAATCCACTTGATGTCTTTATAGGTGTTCCATTTACAACAACTTCAATACCTGTATTCTCTATCTCACCTGCATTGATAATTCTAGAAGTAAAACCTGATGTAATAGGTACGGGTAGTTTTAGAATTTGATTTTTTACTGTAGACTTATAATACGTAACATCAAAACCTAATCTATTATTAAAGAAACGTATATCTGTTCCTAATTCTATAGAAGTAGCTTCTTCCGGTTTTAGGTTTTCATCTTTAAACACTTTTGGAGCATTTACTGCTGGATAGCTACCTACGGGAGTACTAAACTCTAATGTGTTCTTTAAAGAAAAAGGCTCTGTATCATTACCTACAACTGCCCAACCTCCTCGTAATTTTACAAAAGAAAATACCTCTGGTAATTCTACCATATCAGATACAATAGCACTAAGTCCTACGGATGGATAAAAATAAGAGTTGTTTCCTTTTTTTAGAGTACTAGCCCAATCATTTCTACCTGTAATATCTAAAAATAATAGATTCTTATATGAAAAATTAGCAAAGGCATATAATGAGTTGATTTTACGCTTGCTATTAAATTGTTTTTTTGCTAATGGCTCTGCTGAATTTTCAAAGTTATAAATTCCTGGTACTGATAATGAATTTGCACTAATCCTCTTATAGCGTCTTTCTTCTTCTCTTATATTACCTCCTAGAGATAATCCCATTGTAAAATCCTCATGTAGGTTTTTAGTATACTGCAAAAGAAAATCGGTATTCTGTTCTTTAAAGAAAATATCATCCTCTCTATACTGCCCTTTTGCAAATCGTTGTGTACTGTATGCACGTTTACTAGCTCTTAATTCTCCAAAATAATCAACTCCTGAACGTAGCATTAGTGATACATCTTTCGTTATATTGATGTCTACTCTGGCATTTCCAAATATTCTATTTTTATCAAATGCATTAGTGTTTTCATGTAATGTAAAGTATGGGTTATCATGCCAGTTGTAATTGTAGTTAAACTGCTGTCTACCTTCTAATCCTGGTTGCCAATAATTACGCAATGAATTCATATTAATCTGGCGACCAAACCAAACCCATAAATACATTATATTTTCTGTACCATACGAGTTGTTAGGTCGATTGCTACTTTTACTATTAACATAGTTAACAGATGAAGAAATTTTTAACCACTTTGCTAAATTATAAGAACCATTTAATGCATAGGTTCTTCTATCATAATCGGTATTAGGTAAGATACCCTCACTCTCTAAATTCGTTATAGAAAGCCTAACATTACCTAATTCATTTCCGCCTGTTAGCGCTAAATTTGTAGTTACGGTTGATCCTGTTCTAAAAAAATCTTCGATATTACCAGAATTAGCAATCCAAGGTGTCGCTATAACCTGATCTGCAAAACTACCATCTGCATTTCTTGGTCGTACTGCAAAATCTCCTGCTCTAAAACCACTAGTTGTAGGGCTATCATGTTGGGGTATTAATTGCCCATTTAATCTTGGTCCCCAACTTTCATCTATATTATCATTAGTACCCCCTCCTGATCCATCTAGAAATGAAAATTCTCCTCCTGCACCTTGTCCATATTGATTTTGATACTTAGGTATTCTTAATGCTTCTTCAAACGTTATGTTTTGTGTAAAACTAATCCCTAATCCTTTTGTTTTTTCTCCAGATCTGGTCGTTACCAAAATTACTCCATTGAGTCCACGAGATCCATAAAGTGCTGTAGCACTAGGTCCTTTAAGAACTGTAATAGATTTTACATCATCAGGGTTAATATCTTGGGCTCCATTACCGTAATCTGTTTCTAAGTTCCCTTCTGATCGATCACTAATGGTTTCATTATTTATAGGAATACCATCTACTACAAATAATGGAGAGTTTTTTCCTGGTGTTAGAGACCCTTCTCCTCTTATTGTAATTAATGATGTAGAACCAACTCCTGAGCCTCCGCCTGTAATCTGAACTCCTGCAACTCTACCTGATAGTGAATTGACTACATTTGTTTCTCGTGCTGTGGTGAGGTCATCTCCTTGTACTTCTTGTACTGCATATCCTAATCGTTTTTTTTCTTTCTTTATACCTAAAGCTGTAACTACAACTTCATCTAAAGATTCTGCCGAAGCAGTAAGTGCTATACTTCCTAAATCTTTAGTTTCATTAGGATTAGTAGTAACTGTAATAACCTTGTTTTCAAAACCTATGTAAGAAACAATAACCGTATATTGTCCTTCTTTAATAGCTGTTATTTCAAAATTACCATCGAAATCTGTTACTACTCCATTTTGAGTCTCTTGGAGTATAATACTTGCTCCCATAAGTGGGCTTTGACCGTCTGTAATTATTCCTTTAATACTAGATTCCTGACTGCTGACTACCGTAGAAAAAAAGTAAAATAGTACTAAAAAAAGTGTTAGTGAACTTTTCATTTTTGAGTTTAAATTTTACTAATAGTGAATATATAACCCAAAAATGCTTATAATATTTATTATTTGTAAACAATCAATATTATATAATCATTAACATACTACGCCCAAATCGTAAATCTAACGTTAAAAAGATTAACTAAATCTTAGCTACAATATCAGTAAAGAAGAAACGAGATGTTTTATAACTAATTGAGGATAAAAAGAGATCCTAAGTCTTTATCCGAGAAAAAATATATGTAGCTTATGGTTGTCTATTTTTATAGAATATATATGTGTGTGTGTAAAAAATAGTTAATATAATAAATTAGTGTACACAAAAATGCTCGGAATACTATAATAAATGCATATCAACTTCTTCTATTCATATATAAAGGAGCTTTTATTATTAATCTGGAAAAGATATAAATGTGGATTAACCAGTGTTCTTTTATTGTAGACAATTTAAAGTATAAAATCCAAATCAATTCTTATAACAAATTGATTTGGATTCATGTTTTTAAGACACAAGTGGTATCCCCTGTTTAATTTTTGAAATTACTATAAAGAAAGTTGAGTTATTTCATCTAAGAAATAGTCATAGATAACAGAACTAAATTAAATCTTTCATCTATTCAATATCCTTATTAGTATAAATAAATGTGTTATACTTTTATGTAGTAGAGATTATATCTAAATGATTTAAGAGTATAGATCAATACGTTTTAAAAGTAATCACAAAAAATAATTTTACAATATGTTATTTGTATCTATCTTATTGTTCTGTAATTACTCTTTCTTTTCAGTAAATAGCCATAGCTTATACTGATACACATTGTATTATGTAACAGGTCCTCCTTTTAATCTTTTCTCTATTTTACGTTTTTTAGCTGTAAGAAGTTTCATCAGATCCATAATTTCTGAATCTTTGGTTTCTTTATAAATTTCATTCAAACTTAGGATAAGTGTTCTAGCTTCTCTAGAAGCTTCTACTCTATCACTTGTCGTCATATTACTCATAGTTCTTCCTTCGAACTCTAAAGCTTTTTCTATCAATTCCATATATACTTTTTATTAAAACTACAAATTGCGTAATCAATATTAAAAAAATAAATATTGTTAATTACTTGTCTAGCTCTTTTTTTTAATTAACTATACCTATTTAATCGTTCTTATTTTAAGAAAGATAACAGCAAAAATAGTTTCTTTTATTATTTTTGAGTGCATCTAAAAGGTAATATAACAGAAATAGATGAAATTCACTCTATATTTTCCGAAAAATTATCAATTTTAATGCCATAAAAAAGAATATTGCAAAAATACATTTTTTACTGACTTTCTGTCTTATTTCAATTACTATTTAAAAAATAAGGGGTAGCATTTCGTCATTTTTCTTATTTGCAAACTATATAGTGATATAATATAAGTTAACTATAGCTAATGTTTGTAATAGATAGAGATCATTTTATAGTTTCTAAAACTTCTCATTTATTTTCGCTTCCAAATATTTAGATAAACTGACACTAGGTATTTCTTACAACAAAATATATTTTTAGAAAAACAAAACCATTGGTAACAAATGTTACTGACTGTTTTCTTTTATTCCTATTCCTTTGTAAAAAATGAAAACAAATGAATTGGATTTATGAACCTTGGCCTTGGTATATATCGGGACCAATGATTGCATTAATACTTTTTTTACTTCTTATGGTGGGTAAGAATTTTGGTATGTCATCGAATCTTAGAACTCTGTGTACTATCTGTGGTGCTGATAAAAAAGTAGATTTTTTTAAATTTGATTGGCAAACCCAAAAATGGAACTTAATTGTAGTAATAGGCACAATCATTGGTGGTTTTATTGCCTCAAACTTCTTATCTACGGATACAACCGTAGCTATTAGTCAAGAAACCATATCTGATCTTAAAAATTTAGGTTTTAATGATGCTGGAAATGCATATCTCCCATCCAATTTATTTGATCTAAATGCATTAACTAATGTAAAAAGCCTTATCATATTAATCGTATCAGGTTTACTTGTTGGGTTCGGGACAAGATATGCTGGTGGCTGTACTTCTGGTCATGCTATATCTGGTTTAAGCAATTTACAAGTCCCTTCTCTAATTGCTGTTATAGGCTTTTTTATTGGTGGTATTATAATGATTCATTTTTTATTTCCTTTATTATTTTAATATGAGAACACTTATATATCTTATTATCGGCATTCTTTTTGGTATTACAATGTTTAAATCAGAAGCTGCTTCTTGGTTTCGTATTTATGAAATGTTTAAATTTCAATCATTTCATATGTATGGTATAATTGGTTCTGCACTTAGTATAGGAATCATTATGGTTCAACTTATAAAACGATTTAACGTTAAATCGTTTTATGGCGAAAAAATTAATTTCCCTCCAAAGAATAGAAGTTTTTATCGTTATATGATTGGTGGTATTATCTTTGGGTTAGGTTGGGCTTTAGCAGGTGCTTGCCCTGGACCTATGTTTACTTTAATCGGAGTTGGTTTTTTACCTATGGTTATCGTTATCATAGCAGCAATACTAGGTACTTATATATATGGCTTACTACAAAAAAAATTACCTCATTAAAAGCTCTAAAGAAGAAATAATCTTAAATTACTTAGTTAATTTAGCTATGATATACTCTCTATTTACATATTCTCCTGCTTTACTCTCTACAAGTTCATTTTTATCTATCAATTCGATAGACGTAAATGGCACTTTACTTGCTAAAGTTTTAATTTTATGTGCATCATATAGTTCAAAATGAGAATCTACAAAAGGCAATGTTTTCATAAAACTCATACTGGCAAAGGTTATAGAACATGTACCTCCTACTTTTAAAACCCTATACATCTCTTTTAGTAAAGAGGTTGGTTTTTTCCAAAAATAAAGTGTATTAACAGTCATTATTTTATCAAAAAAAGCATCTACAAAAGGAAGTGTATTCCCATCATAAAGTGTAAATTCTGATTGATTTTTTTTGATAAATTCTGTATTATTCTTCTCTGACTCAGCTTTCATTGATTCTGAAATTTCTAACCCAAAATAAGATATTTTTGTTGCTTGTTTTAGAATTTCAGAGATATGATTACCATTACCATGCCCTAATTCTAATACTTGATCATTCTTCTGAAGATCTAAATTATAAATTGTACTAAGAATCATTCCCGAATTTGTATGATTCATTTTTTCTGCAACCTCTAGCCCAAAATCTCCTTTTGGACAGCTTAATTGAGATGCTAGTGCTTTTAATTCTTTTTCGGTCATCATTCTATATTATTTACTAAAAATCAATTAATTACACGTACTGCACAATGCTACGTAAATTGATAGAGGACATTATCATATGTTTCTGGTTTTTTATATTCTCGTGTGCTGCTTTAATTACATATTAAGTTAAAAAAAAGGTTGCTTAAAAGTTATCATTCCTCCTTTATCTGTCTTCACTTTTTTTGACCAACCCTCCTTCTATAAAAACAATAACTTCTGTATCTTTTAAAAGTCTACTTATAAACAATACTTTTATTTTGATTGTTCTTTTCTTATTATTATAAAAACACTCTTCTAACAAAATTGTTAGGAGAGTGTTTTTTATTAAAAATAAATAGACTAGTTAGTTATTTTAAAAATCCCTTTAAGAGCCAATCCTTGTACTTTTGCACCTTTAGTTGCTTTAGCAGTCTCTGGATCTACAATATATACATGTGTTTCTCCTGTATCTGCATTTTCGCCATTCTTGCCTATAGCTTCTCCTACACGACTACTTAAATATGCTTTTCCTCCTTCTACAAACATAGGTGAAGTGTATCTGTTCGCATGAGCTGGTACTCCTTGTACATCAGTTATCGTTTTGTTAACCAAATCAAGAATTACTAATTTAAAGAAGCTTCCTTGTTCTTTAAATACTCCCCATGCTCCTAGAGTATCATCTAAAACAATTCTACCAACAGCCTTACCATTTCCTACATAATCCATCCAAAATAGTTTTCCTCCGTTTGCTGCTTTTTCTACATCAAAAAAATAGTCTTTATCAAATTCTGAGGATCCATTTTTAATTCTCAAAATCCCTGAAGGTTTTGTAGCACCAGTAACAGCAGCTGTATTAGATGATGAGGAGAAAGAATATATATCACCATTTTCAGTTTTTTCAATACCTGTACTATGCCCATTGATACCTATACTACTAGTTCTGTCATCTTCAATTAATTTTTCTAATTTAAATTCTGGATATTTAAGAACTGCTACATATGCTTTATTTACTCCAACAGGAACATATTTTCCATCAGGAAAAAGTTTGTGATAAGAAATAAAAAGTTTTCCATCTCTTAGTACCATTCCTGTTACCCAAGGGATGTAAGCAGGATTAGTTTTAGTTCCATCTCCCATACTACTATCTATAGGATGTGTCTCTATTTTTTTTACTGCTCCTGTTTCTGCATCTACAACATAAAAACTTCTATCTGGTACTGAAGTAGCTTTAGGGTCTGCTAATGCAGCACTTAATTCTACTGCAAGTAATGTTTTGTCATCAATCGCAGCATAATTATCTAAAGTGGATGCAAAGGAAAAGTTTGCTTTTTCTTTTAATTTCCCTTTCTCATCTAACTGATATGCTATGCATTTATCATCTTTAGAATATCCCGCAGTAAAAACGGTGTTTTTTACACTATGAAAAAATCTCCATCCTTTTAGAGGGATTCCTTGTCCTTTTACCGATATTTCACCAGTAGTAAGAGACTCTAGTGATGGTAATTCTAAAATATAATCTACCGCGGCTGCCTGACCTACAGGAGTTGCCTGAAAACCTACTACATATTTAGAAATAGATTTTGATTCTGGTTCTGGTTTTGGTTTTGAAGGAGTTATTGCTTCATTATCGTCGCTACTACAGGAAATAGTACCTATAGTAATTATACTACAAAAGAGTAGGTATTTAATTGTATTTATGATTTTCATTATGACTGTGATTTTATAATTAGTGTTCTTGTTAATTTGTTAAATAGTATCTTAATTTTACATAGAAAGCTCTACCTGGTTGTTGTATATCAAAATTATCATACACTTTAGCATCCAATATATTTCTAGCTTGTAAGGATATATTATAGGTTCCTTTCTTAAAAGAATATCCTAACTGAGCATTATGTGAAAATTGCTCTAATATTTTAAATCTATCCTCTGGATTTCCCTCTACATAGGAGTCTAAAGGGTATTCATGTACATAATAAGAACTCCAAGATATTGATAGCTGATCTTCTATAGAAAATAAATCTTTTAAATTATATCCAATACTAGCATTACCAAATAAATATGGGATGTTTGCAATTCTTTGATTTTGTAAAGAGTTTGATCCTGTACTTTTTCCAACACCGCGGTCTATAATATTTTGATACGTTGCATTTAGGCTTACAAACAAGGCATCATTATATATAGCTTTGATTTCTCCTTCTGCTCCAGTACTTCTGGCATCTGCAGTATTAAAAAACCTAGAAAAAATCCCTTGTGACTTAATAGCTATAAAGTTTTCTGATTCTCTAAGAAAAATATTCGAATCAAAACTCAGTTTAAATTTATGAATAGTGGCTTTTAGGAGAAATCCAAGATTAGCATTATAGCTCTTCTCTGGTGATAGTTCTGGATTTGATTTTAATAACAGTCCATCCCCAAATACTTCATATCCTTCAGGGATTCTAAATGTCCTCTCAAACGATCCTTTTATCTGAAAATAGTCAGAGAATTTATACGTTGATGCAAATCCATATCCTAACTCTTCTAATGTGTTATTCGTTTTTGTAAAACGTTCTGTTTCTTCGTTAACAAACTCATCTTCGATAATCGCTTCTGAGTTTAGATAAAATCCCTTAACAAATAGTGTAGTATTCCACTTTGTATCTAATAAACTCATATCATATGATAACCCAAGTATGTTTTTATCTAAAATATGAGGATCCTGAAAAGCTACTCTAATTTTTTTTGCAGGATCTTTACCTGTTCTTTTAATATAATTTTTAGTGTAATTAAAATTAAGTGTACTATAATCGCTAAGTTTATAGTTCACAAAAGCATTAATGATATGTGTATCATCTTTAAATTCAAATAGGCTTTTATTAAATTCAAATTCTCCTAAACTTTGATCCACTCTCTCTTCAAAACCTCCAAACCAATCATATTTTCGTGCAGAAGTATCTACTACTTTATCATTATTCTGACCTATGGAAGCATAGAGTTTTACTTTTAATCGTTCTTTGAGCATATTTGCTTTTTCAAAAATGATTGATGCATTAATCACATCATTTTTAGTAAACACTTCTCCAAAAGGATTTTGTGGATCTATAGGATGCTGTATCTCATTTTTATTCGCAGAGGTAGTAATTCCTACCAATAATCGATCAGCAAAAGACTGATCTACTACTCCTGCTTTTACAGTAATCATCTGAGAATTATATGCATCATGAAATCGTCTTACATTATTAAGTCTAACCCCAGTATCGTTACCTAATGCATCTCGTACTTCGATATCATCAATTTCATAATCATTATCAGAATAATTATAAAATGATGATAGTTGTACTGTAAATCCTTTTTTGCTATAATATTGTCCATTTACTGTAGCCCGATGTGTATTAAAAGATCCTACATCATAGGATATATCTAAGAAATCATTTCTGCGCTGATTCGTTATAATATTTACAGCACCTCCTAGAGCATCGGCTCCTAGATAAATCGGCACAACACCTTTAAAAACTTCTACTCGATCTATTAAGGTGGCAGGAAAGTTATTAAGAGACAACGAACTCCCAAAATTCTCTAAAGGAATACCATCCATAAAAAATTTTATCTGTTTCCCTGACAAACCATTCATAGAAAACTCAAAATCAGATCCCAATCCTCCTTTCTGTCGTATGTTTACTCCAGGAATTGTTGTTAATATAGCATTGATATCAGCGCTTACATTTTTAAGCTCTTTAGTTTCTATAACCTCTACTTCAAAGGCTTTTTCTCTTGTTTTTTGGGCTTTAGATTTTCCTTTTACAATAACATCACTTAATTGTTTAATATCTTCTTGTAATACAATAGTTATAAATGTAGTTTTTGAATCATCTACTTCTATTTTTTTTATATGATCCTTAAAACCTATAAAGCTAGTTTTTAAAGTATAAACTCCAGAAGGGGTTTCTATTTTGAATTTCCCATCAAAATCACTTACTGTCCCTTTGTTTTTTAATTCTAGCACCTGTATAGAAGCTTCTGTAATTGGATTAGAGTTTTGATCTAAAACTACTCCTGTTATGCTATACTGAGCATTACAAACTAACATTCCAATAAACAGAAAAAACAAAAAACTATTTTTTCTAAAAATATACACTGACATTACAATTTTTGTTAAACAATTTAGTTAGACATATATTATTATTTATATTTGATCTAAATAAATTTAATTGCAAAATTACTATCTAAGGAAAGAGAAAAATGACGCATTATGGATAAAAAAAGACGCAATAAAAAATTCTCAAAAACAATAAAAGTAGATTTACAAAACAAACCTACCTTACATACTATTACTGCGCCAATTACTACACAGGAACACTGTGGAATACTTACTAAAAAATTTCAATTTCTACCAGAACATGGTAATGGATATTTTGAATATACTAGTTTTGATGGACTACAGGTAGGTTTTTTTGATGTTTCGCTAAAAAAGGATCTTAGCATTTATGGTAGTTATACTATCAATGTTCTGGAACTCTCTTTCTTAATTGATGGAGAACAAATCATTAAAATTGATGGAAAATCTAATGACCTCATTTATGAAAGTCAGGAAAGCTATCTTGTATACATATCCAAAATTTCTGGAACTATACAGTATCATAAAAATAAACACTTAAAAGAAATTAAAATTAGGATGGATCCTGATTTTATCAAAAAACACAGGCTTGATATAGAATCCGGTATTCAAGAAAAATATGCTTTAGAAAATCTTGAAAAAAATTTTACTAAACCTTTATGCAACAAAACTCAGGAAATATTGGCAGAATTACTAACTGATACTCGCCAAGGATTGTTAAAACGTCTATTCTTAGAATCAAAAGTATTAGAATTATTATCACTACAATTGGATATAAAAAATAATTCTAAAACAGATACCTCTACTCCTGATAATCTTATCAAAAAATTATATGAAGTTCAATTTATTATCAGTTCAGATCTAACCATACAATACTCTCTTAATGAATTAGCGCGTATGGTAGGGCTTAATGATTTTATGCTTAAAAAAGAATTTAAACGAGTTTTTAACACTACAATCTTTGAATATGCACTCAATCTAAGAATGACTAAAGCAAAAAAATTGCTAAAACATAGTAAAAAACCTATTTATGAGATTTCAGAATTAGTTGGATATAAAAATTCTACTCATTTTACAGCTGCTTTTAAGAAAATAGAAGGTATTACTCCTAAAAACTATAGACAAAAAGATTTAGAATCGATAAAATAGCATGCTCTGCTTGATCCAACTGATGCAATACATAAACTTAATGTATCTGATTATCTTCTAGAATAGTATTATACTCTTCCTGAAATAAAACTCCTAATACTAATTCTTCTAATCCATCTAAAATCTCTGGAGTTAACTTAAAATTAATTTCTGCTTGAGGAGTATTACACTTTATTGTTTTGTAAGTCCCTTGTTTATTACATTGATCGCATTGGCACCCTTTTCTAGCTGACCGAATAACAAGCAAGAGCGATTGTAATTCTTTAGTATCCATCAAAATAGCTATATCTCCTATCTGTAATTGTATTTTGGGTTCTGGTTTATCTTGTTTTTGAGAATTCTTTATAGTGTAAGCTGCTCCTGTGCTATTATAATATAATGGGTCTAAAATATACATGTCTTTAAATTTTAAGTATTCAAATTTATTACATTATTTTTATTTAGAATAATTAAAAATAATATATTTTTGTACTATTATTAAATTATGATTATTATGAAAAAAATTGGTTTATTCTACGGGTCAGATACAGGATGTACTGATGACATCACTAAAGATTTTGTATCTCTTTGGGGTGCTGATAAATTAGATGTGAGAGAAATAGGAGATGTATCTAAAGAAGATTTTGAAGAATTTAATATTTTCATTTTTGGACTATCAACATGGTATGATGGAGATTTACAAAGTGACTGGGAGGCTTTCTATGATGACTTTACAGAAATTGATTTTACAGGAAAAGTGGTTGCTATTTATGGATTAGGAGACCAAATAGGTTATGGAGAATATTTTGTAGATGGTATTGGCATACTGGCTAAAATTGTTATAGAAAATGGAGGTAAAATTATTGGTCATTGGCCTATAGAAGGGTATCGATTTACCGATTCTGTAGCCTTAATAGAAGAAAAAGATGATCATTTTTATGGACTTGCCATAGATCATGATAATGAATCTCAATTAAGTGATGAACGTTTAGAAAAATGGATTGATCAGATACGGGTAGAGTTAAAACCCTTTATAACAGAAGAATATATTACTGCATAATATTTTATATAGTTTCTAAAAGTTGGGTAGTATCATCAATATACGTAATGTATAATACTATACTACCCAAGTCAATAAAATTATTTTAAAGAATTAATTGTAGGATTAAAAAAACATTTTCTCACTATAATTCTAGTTTTGCTTTTCTGGTTTGAGCATTTACAAGAATTTCCATTTTTCGAAGATCAAATACATCTGTTTTCATACATGCTTCTACCCATAAATCTGTAACTTCCAGAAGTTCTTTTTTAGCTAATGGAAAAACAATTTTTTTGCATTGTATATGGTGATATTCAAAATTAAATTGCTCTATAATTTTTGAAACAAAATCATATAACGATATAACCTCCATGTATTTTTTTGATAATTTTTCTACTAACCCTAATGATTCTAAATATCTTGCTGTATATGTCTTTCCTCTTTTTAGGATTATATCAGCATCTGCAGTATTTAATTTTCTATACAGCAAGCTATATGCTCCCATCCCAGGGAATAAATTAAATTTATTTTCGGGTAAACAGAATTTAACTTTCTCCTCTGCTATAATAAAATCATGGGCTAATGCGCATTCAAACCCTCCACCATATGCGTTTCCTTCTACTAATGCTATAGTAATGGCTGGAAGCCCAAAAGAGGTATAAATACTATAAATTGCATCAATACATAAATGAGCATAGGTTGATAAATTGTCTTTATTCCCTGATTTAATACTCTCTAAGAAAAAACCAAGATCTCCTCCCATATTATAAATCCCATCGTGTTCTGATCCAGAAACAATGAACTTAAGAGGACGATCTGGATGTGAAAAATATTCCTTTACCCAAACTGCAAACTCTCTAAATTCTTGAAGGCCTTTTAAACAAAAATTTGGTACCCCTGTATCTCTGATTTTCCAAAACAATAACTCATGATCTCTAAAATATTCTACAGTAATACTATCAAATTGTCTCATAATACTATAATTTTTGGATTGTCATTGTATTCTTTTCTATAGTCTGAGTCTTCGCTTTATTTGGCGAAAACAACCTATCTAATATTAATCTTTGAATCATTAATGTTAAAATGACATATAATAAGATTAAAATTAGCACTCCTGTAATACCAAATTGTTGATAGCCTAATATTCCCATACCCCAACAAATAATTATCCACTGAGTCATATATATCGTAGTCACTCGCTTACTACAGTAATATAAAAACTGAAAAAAATTATTTGGTTTTATCTTAGAGACCAACATATTAGCAATCCACATTATTACTAAGTTAAATCCTGCTAGATAAATAGTTCCTCCTGGACCAAGGTGAAAATAATCCCCAAAGTGATACTCATAATCATAAAAACATAATCCTCCTCCTATTATCATTAAAGCAATACCTGCAAAAAGCATTCTTTTAAATATATAAGCATTACTTTTATTTTTCTCTTTATACCACATCCCAAAAAACATCCCTATAAGTATAAAAGAAAACCAAGGAAATACAGCAAAATATACATTCCACTCTGCTCCCCAAATTAAGTCTAGAATATAATCCACACCTACTATCCCTAATCGGAGACCATGCACCTCCTTGGTTACTACAGCTATCATTAATGCTATTAATAATGGTATATACTTATTTTTAGAAAACGTATTGATAATACCCATAAAGAGTAAGGATACTCCTGCTAATTGAAGTATATCTCCTGTCCCTAACATATAGATCATATTATCTATGGTAGCAGGAGCTGTCCAACCATAGGCTTCTATAAAATTATCGGGCATAGTACCTATTAAAACAGGGAGGACAAATTTTAAGAAATTCATAAGATATCCTGCTGCCAAAATATATAAAGCCCGTTTTATAGATAAAATAATGCTTTGATTTCTGGATAATGTAAAGGATACCCCCATAGCAATTAAAAACATTGGGGTTCCTTTACCTATAAAATGTACACTTTCTCCTAACCATGTACTAGTCTGTGTGGGGATATCTCCATATATCCAAAGTGTGTGTACAATAATTACCATTAATACGCTAAAACCTCTTGCAAGATCAATAGCCAAAACTCTTTCTTGATTTTTCATTAGTTCTACTGTTATACTATCTTTTTGTGTGTTTGTTTTATTATTTCATCTTCTATCCAAGCTTCGGACCTGTAATCACTTGCTTTTTTACCTCCATCGATATGATTCCAACCTGGGTACATAAACAAATATTTTATTTTATCAGACAGTTTAGATGCTGTTTTCATATCGTTCCAGAGTTCTTTCCATAGCACTATCTGAATCTGCCATAAACTTTCGCTATCGATACTGTCTCCCATTAATCCATATACTGGTTTTTCATCATCTAATTCTACTTGTAGCGTTCCAAAAATTTTATCCCAAATAGAAAAAGTCTCTCCATAATTAGTATCTAAATATTTATGATTTTTAGCATGATGTACTCTATGTAATGAAGGACTAATAAATATTTTTTCTAGCCAAGAATGTTTTCCTACCAATTTTTCACTAGCATGCTCATATAACCCATATAAGTTAGCAACTAATTCAATTATAAAAATCATGAAGGGATCAAACCCTAATAAAGGAAGCCATAATATAGTATGCGGCATATGTAAAAAAATAAGAAATGATCCTCGTACTGCTACTGTTAGTTTCATTTCTTCTGCGGTATGATGCACCCCGTGTATACACCAAAAAAATCGAACCTTGTGCCCTATGTAATGCAACAGATAAAACATAAAATCATATAAGAGGTATGCTAACACCCATATATACCATTCATATCCTAAAGTAAATAAGCGATATTCATAACACCACATCATCACTCCTAGAATCACCACTTTTCCTAAAAAAATATATGGAATGGATTCTAATATATAGGAGACTATATTGATAACACCTTCTTTATGACTCTCTATTTTTTTTGTTATAAATAAAATAGTCCATTCTATAACTACAAGAACGATAATAAGAATTCCCGAAATACTCTGAAATTTATCTAACCATATTTGAATTGTCTCCTTCATATCTTTTAAAAAAACAGGTTACAGATTTTTTTATAATTATGATTTAATTTTTTGGATAATAGTTTTCGTTTTCTACTCCGCTCTTTTAATTCTTCTTTTGGATATCCCATATAAAGAATCCCTAAGCTTTTTTCATTTGGTGCCAGTTCTAATGATTCATTACAATATTGTATTGTCGCCTCTGCAGTATCCCAATAACAGCCGATCCCCCTAGCAGTACTTGTAAGCCACATGTTTTGCACTGCACAGGAGATTGCTGCAATTTCTTCCCATTCTGGTATGTCAACGTTCTTACTACGCTGAAAAACTATAGCCAACATCGTTGCATTTTTTGGATATTCTAACGTATCTTGATATCTAGACTCAGGGAACTGTTTTTTTGATAGATGCTTTTTATAAAAATCAAGCATGTATTGCCCTAGATCTTTATGATGAGCCCCCATAAGAATTTCAAATCGCCAAGGTTGTGTCATTTTATGTGTTGGAGCCCAAAGTCCATTAGTTACGATCTCTTCTATAATCGAAAGTGGTATCTCTTTATCTATAAAAGAAAAAGCATATGTTGATTTTCTTGATCTGATCCATCGACTTATAGGATGTAATTTTTCTTTAGTTACTCCATTACTACGATCTTCTATATATCCTAATTTTGTATTCATTTTATATCGTGCTTACAACAGGTGCTGGTATTCTATTATTACGATATACTGCTATAGGATTAGTAAGAGTTCCGATGAGTTGTAAACTTTCTATCGGAGATGCCAGATTTAACATTTGCTTGGTATTATTTAATTGTAATCGATTAAGGCAGCATCTCTCGAATTCTGGTTTAAAAAGATCATATTTTACAAATTTTGCTTCTAATTCAGGATGATTTCTCTGATACATATGTATACAGTCTGCTACTAATTTCCAGAATGATTCCTCAGGGTATTCTCCATGTTCTGCAAGTATATCTGCCATAAACCTAAAAAAGCAGTCAAATACATCTGTAAAAATTGATAGGACTTTCATCTCATCAGAAGTTTCTGTATATAACCGTTCTACATGCTCTGGTAATTCTAATTCTGAGTTAAAAACAATAACTTCTTCTGTAATATCTTTCATTATCGCTTTTACAGGAGCGTGATCCTCCATAACCATTATTAGATTCTCCCCATGTGGCATAAATACTAACTCATATGCATAAAAGCAATGTAATATCGGGCTTAAGTAGCATTGTAAATAGTTCTCTAACCAGATAGTTGTATCAAAAGAAGATGCTTTTATCAGCTCTGTTAGTAATGGAGTACCAGTACTATCTACATGTAAAAATGCAGCCATTGTCATCAACTTTTGCTTTCTTTTTATTTTAGCGATAGGTGATTCTCGCCATAATGCCGAAAGCATTTTATTATGAGCATTCGTTTTACCTAAAACTTCGTACGTAAGATTTCGATATCCAACTGTAGCAACTTCACCTAACATTGTAAAACCGACCTCATTAAGATAGTTATCATCTGCAAATAAATCAGTAATCCAAGCAGTAATACTGGGTGTACTTTGCATATAATACGGAGACAGTCCTCTCATAAATCCCATATTTAAAATTGAAAGGGCTGTTTTTGTATATAGCTTATCAGGGGTAGTAGTATTATATAATGTTCTAATAGATTGCTGTGCTGAGTAATGATCTTCACTGTTTCCTAAAAAAACCAAATCCAAGTTTGCTATATCAGCTGCAAAAATATGCAGTATCTTATTATTCCACTGCCAAGGATGTACAGGTATAAAAATATAAGACTCTATATCTAATCCTAAATCTTCTAATATATTATTGAATTTAGCAATGGTGGCTACTCCTAATTCTTTATGCATTAAAGCATTATAATCAAATCCTTTTACAGCAGTATATGTTGCTTTACTTTGATGTCCTGCTAACCATATGATCTGAAATGGATGGTCTGCTTCGGGAGCATATTTAGTATAATCTTCTGCATCAAAACCTATTCTTCCGTTATTCGCTACAAAACATGGATGCCCTTCTGTCATAGCATGTTCTATATCCTGAAAACTGCTTTGTACCAAATCCTCGGCAAACTGTTTTTTATAATAATCTTTGTATGCTGCTCCAGATAATGTGCTCGTAATTTCTTCGAGATAAGTAGGTAACAAATCTTCTGGAATACCTAATGTCTGTCTAAATTCTAAAATAAAATGTACTGCATCTATCGTTGTAAGCTCTCCATTTTGTTTTTTTAGGATAGAATCCGCATCAATATTCCAGTGATCTAAGCTTCGTTTTTTAGCCTTAAATTCGTAAATAACTTCTGGTACATCAGAGACTAAAATATATTTCCCCCAATCTTTTCTTTGATGTTGGAGCTCTGGTTTTAAAAGTAATTCATGAGTGAATTCGCTAATTGCTTTTTTTACTAAAGCTTTATTTACTTTTTCCCAAATTTCAGGTTTTAAATGAGTATGGTTAATCTCTGTGTTTGTTATATGATCTATGATATTCATCAATTTTAATTTTTGGGAATATTATTTTTATGTTCTTCCGCTTTTACAGCATTATGATATGATACTCTCTCACAGAATGCTAATGCTGCTTTTTTATGTGGTAATTCTACTTCTTTATGATATACAAACCCTGCTTTCTTATTAAGTATGTGAATTTTATCATTTCTCACATCTGGTTCTACTACAATACGGTCTACAGTAGGATTACTAAATAAGTAATCTAATATCGTTGTAAATACATGCCATGTAAAATTTGGAATTCTTTTTTCTACAGGACTTACCAAAATATGCATTCCATAATCTCCTAATTTAGCATCATAGTATTCTGATATGGGATCTTTTAATACCTGATAACGCTCCATTAAAAAGATAGGTTCATTATTTAACAGCCCTATAAAAGTATCGTGATGCTCTGTTTCTATAATTTGTTGATAAGCCTGTTTTACTTCTTCTAAAGTATGATCTTGCATTCCCCAATACGTAGCATACGGCTTCGTTACCCAATTATGGATTATTTCTATGTCATTTTCTATATCCAATAATCGTAAGCTTATATCTCCAAGACCTTTAATTGTTTTATAAAAAATAATAGACGGTCGTATCACAGCGTTATTCATAAACAGGTTTTATTATTGTTATACTAAAGAAGTTGATTTTTGTCTTTTATATGTTGCAATAGGATTTTGTAATTTTCCTGCAAACTGTAATAATGCTACTGGATCATCTAAATCTATCATTTGCTTATTATTATGTAATTGCAACCTATTGAGGCATGATAGATGAAAATCAGAGGCAAAAAGATCATATTGCTTATATTTTGCTTCTTTTTCTGGATACTGCTCTTGATAGTCATGGATATTTTCTGCTACTAATTGCCAGAAATTTTCTTCTGCATATCCTGCGTGTTCAACCAAAATATGCGACATAAACCTAAAGAACCCATCAAAGATATCTGTAAAAACTGATAGTAATTTTACATCTTCTGGTACAGCTGCATACATACGTTTTAAGTGCTCCGGAAGAGCTACTTCTGGGCTTAGAATACAAGCTTCTTCTGTAATATCTTTTAACAATACGTTTACTGGAATATGTTCTTCCAACACCATAATTATATTTTCTCCATGAGGCATAAATACCAAATCAAAATGATAGAAACAATGTATTAACGGGCTCAGGTATGCCTTAAAATAATTACGTAACCAATCAGATATGGATACTCCCGAGGCTTCAATTAGTTTAGGCAATAATGCTTCTCCCTGATGATCAATATGTAAAAAAGCTGCCATTGTCATCGGTGTTTGCCCTTTCTCTATTGCCGAGACTGGACTTTCTCTCCATAAAGAAGCTAGCATTTTATTATAATCGTTATGTGGCCCAAACTCTTCGAAATATGGATTTACGTAACTAATAGAAGCTATCTCTCCTAGCATTTTAAATCCTGTTTCTTTTATATAAGAATCATTATATAATAACTCTTCTAACCAAACAGCCATTTTAGGTGCTGTTCCTAAATAATATAGAGGTAATCCCCTCATAAACCCCATATTTAGAATAGAAAGTGCTGTTTTAGTATAGAACTTATGAGGATTAGAGTTATTAAACAACGTACGTATAGATTGCTGGGCTAGATACTGATCTGGTCCATACCCTAAACAAATCAGGTTTCCATTAGCAATTTCTGAAGAAAATATATTAGCTAGTTTATTAAACCATTGCCAAGGATGCATTGGTATAAAGAAATAATCATCTGGATTTAAACCTTTGTCTCTTATAATAGTATTAAAGCCTACTATAGTCTCTTCTTCTAATTCTTGTTGAAGTAATGTTTTATATGGTAACTCTTCAGTAGCAGCATATACTGTATTATTTTTATGACCTGCCAACCATATTAAAGAAAAAGAATTTCCTGCTTCTGGCGCATATGCTCTATAATCACTACTATCAAATCCTATTCTTCCGTTATTCGCTACAAAACCAGGGTGCCCTTCCATCATTGATTGTTCTATCGTCTGAAAACCTGCCGTTACTAAGTCTGAGGCTACTGGATTTCCTTTTGCATGTTTAAAAGCACTACCATATAGTGTACTAATAATTTCTTCTAGATACACTGGCATGTCTTTATCACTAATCCCTAGCTGTTTTCTAAATTCTTTAATAAAAAGAACTGCATCGAGTGGCACTGGCTGTTCTTCTTTGTATTTTTCTATAGAAGCAGTCTCAATCCATAAGTGATTTAATGCTAACGGTTTCGCATCAAATTTATATTGAATTAAAGGAGTATCTGTAGTTACTACATATGTATTCCAACCATCGTTTTGTGATACTAATATCTCAGGTTTTATGAGTAATTCATGGCTAAATTCACAAATGGATTTTTTGATCAATAGTGTATTTGCTTTAGCCCATAATTCTGGTTGGATATGAGATATGGATTGCTGTGGCGAAACGGCATTATCTAGGGTATTCATTGCACTTCGTTTGTTAATTTGTGGAATTATTTTAAGTTGTTGGTGTATTTCTTTGGTTAAAAAGGCTAACTGTGCCGTTTTATGAGGGAGTTCTACTATCGTACTGAGCTTAAATCCTACTCGTTGGCATATCGCAAACATTTTTTTATTTCTTATATCAGGCTCTACGAGGATGCGTTCTATTTTTTGATCTGTGAATACAAAATTCATAATTGCATCAAAAATGTACCAGGTAAAGTTTTGAATTTTCTCCACAGGTGGTGGAGCTACTATAATATGAATCCCGCAATCAGTATCTTTGGCATCATAATGAGTTCCTATAAGATCTTTTTGGGGATGATATCGCTCTAGTATAAAAGCGGGTTGGTGATTATACTCTCCTACAAAAACATCATAATGATCTGGCTCTACTAGTTTAGCATATTCCTTTTTCACTTCTTCTAAAGAATGTTGTTGCATCCCCCAAAAAATAGCATAATCACGATGTACCCAGTCATACAATACATTACTATCCTTTTCTACATCAAAGTGTCGTATATGTATATCGCCAAAACTATCATATGATGACGAAAACTCATACTCCTTGCCTGAATGCATTACATAAGCTGTCTGTTTTTTATCTACCATTGATACCTTATTTATGTTTTTGCTAGTTGTTTTATGTGTCTTCTAAATTGTTTTCTACGGATTATAAGGTAGTACATCGCTAATGATATAATAAAACCTAAAAGTGCTACTGTAAAAGGAATTGTTAATCCATACTGATCTACAATGATACCTACTAAAAAAGAAGATATTAATATCCCTAGATTCTGAAAAAAATGTACTTTGCTATAATCAATAGCATAACGATCTGGCGTACTGTATTCAAACAGTAATACATCAAAACGTACTACTCCTTGGAAAATAGCCCAACCATAGATAATTCTTCCTATGATTACAATTCCACTAATAGGTACTCCCTGAAGTAGAATTCCTATCATTCCTAAAAATAATGCTGATGTAATACTTTGATATTTTGATTCTGACCCATACTTTCTATTAACCCATAATGCTAATAATGCTACAAATCCTGGTATAGCATAGATACTCCCAGAAATTAGTTTACCATCATATTCTGATAAACTCTCCCAGTACAACGAAAAAAATGGACGAATCAAGAAATCACTAAAATATAAGACCATTGTAATAAGCCCTATCTTAAGAATAAACCCGTTAGGTATTAAGCTATCTTTCTTATCAGAAGTTACTGTAGTTGTTATAACGGTATTAGTATCATATTTTTTACTTCTTATTAAATATGCACTCATACCCATTTGTACAAAATCTCCAATAGCCATAATTAGAAAAATATAACTAGCATCTATAAAATCTACTGTAAACCCTCCTATCACAGCTCCTAAGATTCCTCCCATATGTACTACTACAGATAATATTCCTATAGTGGTGGTATGTTCTTCTTTACTAATAATTTTTAATATGTAAGGATACACCAGTAGATAACTTCCTTTAAATAATATCATCAATAAGGAAAATACCCAAAAATTGACATAAGAGGTAGTCCAATAACAGTATAGTGCTAATACTCCTGCAATACACTGGGTATATACTAAAATATTAAGTTCTGCTATTTTTTTGGAAATATATGCCCAAAATGGAAATGCTATCATAACCATAAAACATATTGCAGCAAAATAGTACCCTACATATTTAGGATCTGTAACTCCGAATCGAGTTTCAAAAAACTGAGGATAAAAAGGATGTAACATATAGTCACTTACTACTGCTACCAAAGTCATCAGTATAAGATTTTTTTTTAAGCCCATTAGTTTAGTATAAGTAGATCTCATAGGTTTTGTAAACCTATGAGATCTATAAATTATTCTAGAACAGAAGTTTCAATACTAATCTCCTCTTCTTCGGTTACCTCGAATTGTTGAAAAGCAATACGTTTCTCTATTGGATAATATTCTTTTCCTGTAAGTTCTTTTATAATAAAAGAATTACGGTAGCATGCCATTCCTAAATCGGGTGTAACAAATCCATGAGTATGCAATTCTGCATTTTGCACAAAAATATCTTTACCTTCTTTATCTATACTATAGTTACGGTGTACTGCATATCTATTTTGATCATCCCATTGTATTTGGTCTGTAATTCCCTCTATAAATTCTGGTATATGATATGCATAACCTGTTGCTAATACTAAGGCTTCTGCTTGGTGTCGATATCGTTTATTTTGTTCTACTTGATGTAACTCCATTGTAAATACTTCCTCTGTATCATGGTACTTAGCATCTGTCAATTCAGAATTAGTACGTAAAGTGATCTTTACACCTTCATTTGTTAGTTGCTTAGTATAAATCATGTCGTATATATCTGCAATAAGGTCTTGATTAATTCCTTTAAAGAGATGTTTTTGGTTTTTTACTAAATGGTCTCTTTTAGCTTGAGGTAATTCATAGAAATAATCAACATACTCTGGAGAGGTCATTTCTAAAGTTAACTTAGCATATTCTAATGGAAAAAATCTTGGTGATCTGGTAATCCAGTTTAACTGATATCCTTCTGTATCAATATCCTGTAGAAGATCATAAAAAATCTCTGCTGCACTCTGCCCACTTCCTAGTATTGTTATTGATTTCTTAGACTGCAACACTGATTTATGCTGCAAATATGATGAGGAGTGAATTGCTTTTCCTTTTAACGTCTGGCAACATTCTGGGACTATTGGTTGAGTCCCTGTACCTAGTATCAGTTTTTTAGCTTTATATATTTTTAGTTCATCTGTCTCAATACACTTAGAAGTTACAACATAGCATTCATCTTTTTCATCATATTGTATATGAGTTACTTCTGTATTAAAAAACAAGTTAGGTAATTGTCGTATTACCCATTGACAGTATTGGTTATATTCATTACGAAGTAACAAGAAATTTTCTTTAATATAAAAAGAATATATACGCCCTTGTTTCTTAATATAATTTAAAAAGCTAAATGGACTAGTAGGATCTGCAAGTGTCACTAAATCTGCCATAAAGGGGATCTGAAGCGTTGTATCCTGAAGCAACATTCCTGGGTGCCAATCAAATTTTGGTTTTTTGTCTAAAAAAACTCCTTCTAAAGTATCAATCGGTTGCGTAAGACATGCCAAACCTAAATTAAAGGGGCCAATACCTACTGCTACAAAATCTATTATTTTAGTGTCATTCATTGCTTTGATTTTTAATTATTAGTAGTATAAAGTACCCCTTGTTTTTTAATCATTGTGATAACCTGCAAAAGATCGTCCATTGTTGTTCTAGGATTTAGCAATGTAAATTTTAGATACGTTTTATCATTAATTTTAGTGCTTGCTACCGATGCTTTTCCCGAATTAAAAAGTGTGTTTTTAATGTGTAAATTTACTTGATCTAGCAGATTATCATTAATGACTCCAGGGGTTTTAAACCGAAATACCAGTGTACTGAGTTCTGGTTTATGAGCTACTTCAAAGTAAATATCATCCTTTATCGTATAGTATGCCTCTAAGGCTAGGTAGTGTACTTTTTCTAAAAAACTCCCTAAGGTTTTAACTCCTACAACTTTTAGAGTAAACCATAATTTTAGAGCATCAAATCTACGAGTAGTTTGTATAGATTTCTCTATTAAATTTGGTTGCTGTTCGTTTCGGTTTTCTAGAGGATTCAGGTAGTCTGCATAATAGGATACATATTTAAAATATGCTGCATCTCTAATCAAAAAGGCACTAGAACATACTGGCTGAAATAATGTTTTATGAAAATCAATAGTAATAGAATCAGCATATGCTGTACCCTTAAGCAAATGTTTATGAGTATCTGTTAATGCATAACAACCTCCATATGCACCATCGATATGAAACCAGATATTATATTCTTTTGCTATTTTAGAAATTATTTCTAAAGGATCAAAGCTTCCAAAATCCGTTGTTCCAGCAGTAGCTACAATAGCGATCGGGATATTACCTTGTTGTTTTTCTTTTTCTATTGCTTGTACTAGAGTATCCACTTTCATTTTCATCTTATCATCAGTCTCTACAGGAATTACGGCACCATAGCCCATACCTAACAGTGCAGCATTTTTCTTAACACTAAAATGTGCTTTATCAGAACAAAAGATACGGAACTTACTAACCTCATCAGACCAACCATTCTCTTTGAGGTTTATTCCATAATGTGTAAATGCATAATGATCTCTGGCAATCAGAAGAGCCTCAAAATTAGACTGTGTCCCCCCACTAGTAAAAACTCCATCAGACTCTGGCGGGAGATTCATTACATCACATATCCAGCGAATTATTTCTTGTTCTATCAAAGTTCCCGAAGTGCTTTGATCCCATGTTTCTATAGCTGTATTGACAGAAGAAGCTATTAAATCTCCTACCAAAGCTGGTAATAAAACAGGGCAATTAAGATGTGCTACATAATGAGGATGATGAAAAGAAATAGCATGATCTAGAAATACGTCTTTGATTTCTCGTAGTGCCTGATCAAGACTTATATTTGTTTCTGACTGTATGGCAATACGGTCGTTATAAGCTCTTAAAGATTCTGTGGATGCTCCACTATAAAAACTATCATTGTCTAAAAAAGATTTGATATATTCTACTGCCTTTTGTATATATTCTTCATACTCATATTTAGAATGGGCATCAAGAAGATGATCTACCGCCAGACTAGGTTTTAAGGTAAGTTGGGAATCAGATAACATATATTATTTTTATTTGGTCTAAATAAGATTAAATGCAAATCTAACGACCTTTAGAAATAATAAAATGACGTGAATCGGATAAAAAATGACGTGAGTTTTTTAATATTTAAAATCTATACATAGTTTTATTACTTTAACTAACTGTATCATAGAAGTATAAAAACATCATTCATTATTAAATTTTATCCTCATAAAATATCATGAATTTCTTTTTCTCCACTACAACATAAGTACTAATATAAAAAAAAGCCTAGGGAGTTAAATAAACAGAAGTTTAAGAATTGTTTATCATTTTATGTATAAAAAAAGAACTAAATAAAGAACTTATTTAGTTCTTTTATATACTATTATAGTGTAGTAGGGCAAATATAGTCTGAAACAGGAATACCCACTTCTTGTACTGCTTTAAATCCACCTTGGACATCAATTAGATTATGAATCCCTCGGCTTTTTAATATTGAAGAAGCTATCATACTTCTGTAACCTCCGGCACAATGTACATAGAATGTCTGATTGTCTGGAAACGTTGTTAAATAATCGTTTAGAAAATCTAATGGTGTATTGGTTGCTTCTAAAACGTGTTCTGACAGATACTCACTTTCCTTACGTACATCAAACACTGGTTGTTTTTGTTTTTCTAATTCTTTTTTAAAATCTGCTGCAGTAATAGTACTAACTACATCGTATTCTAAAGAAGCTTTCTTCCAAGCGTCAAAACCTCCTTCTAAGTACCCCAAAGTGTTATCAAATCCTACTCTAGATAATCGTATTACTGCTTCTTCTTCAAACCCTGCATCTGTAACTAATAAGATCGGTTGTTTTACATCTGCAATAAGTGCTCCTACCCAAGGAGCAAAACTACCATCTAATCCTATAAAAATAGATCTGGGAATATGTCCTTTAGCAAATTTATCCTGGTGACGTATATCTAAAACCACAGCTCCTGTTTCATTGGCAATTGTTTCAAATTCTTTTGGTGATAAAGCTCGGGTACCTCTCTCTAATACCTCATCAATATCAGCATATCCTTCTTTATTCATTTTCACATTGAGAGGAAAATATTTAGGCGGTGGTAATAGTCCATCAATCACTTCTGTAATAAATTCATCTTTGGACATATCTTCTCTCAAAGCATAGTTCACTTGTTTTTGATTCCCTAAAGTATCAACAGTCTCTTTCATCATATTCTTACCACAAGCTGAACCAGCACCATGAGCTGGATATACTATCACATCATCAGCTAGGGGCATTATTTTTATCCGCAAACTATCATATAAATAACCTGCCAAATCTTTTTCTGTTAATTCTCCTGCTTTCTGAGCTAAATCTGGTCTTCCTACGTCTCCTAGAAAGAGTGTGTCACCACTAAAAATAGCGTGGTCTTTACCGTTCTTATCTCTTAATAAGTATGTGGTACTTTCCATTGTATGTCCAGGGGTATGCAGGGCAATAATAGTGCTATCTCCTAATTTAAATTCCTGACCATCTTCAGCAATGATAGCATCGAATGCTGGGCTAGCATTAGGACCAAATACAATGGGAGCTTTTGTTGATTTCGATAAAGTAACATGACCACTTACAAAGTCTGCATGAAAATGTGTTTCAAAAATATACTTGATTTTAGCATTGTCGAGTTTAGCTCTATCTAAATAAGGCTTTACCTCTCTCAATGGGTCAATAATAGCTGCTTCTCCATTACTCTCGATATAATATGCTCCTTGTGCAAGACAACCTGTATAAATTTGTTCAACGTTCATTAGTGTATGTTTTAAGTTTAGAGTGTAAAACTACCAAGATTTTAGAGCATATACAGTAACTTTAGTTACATATCAGCAAAATTTACAATAAATGCTTTTTAGCCTGTAATGTTATAATTTCTTGTTCTACTGTTTTCTTTTCGGGAGTATCACAATATTTATACGCTTCGCTTGTATGTACAAAAAGGTGATCCTCTCCAATAACATCAATAAGCTTACTAGTAAATAAGATATCCCGTGTAGGTCCAATAGCACCTGCTATTAGGAATTGTATCCCTTTATTTTTTAAATCAATAATTAGCTGGGTAAGCATGTAGACTGCACTACTATCAATATAATTAATTGATTCTGCATTAAGAATAATTACTTTTAAGACTTCTATCCCTCCTTTAATTTGTATATTTTTATAAAGTTCTTTTTTAAAATAGTCTTTATTGCCAAAAAACAATTGTGCATCAAAACGAATTATTAGTATCGTATCATCAACTTTTGTATTTGAGTCAAATCTTTCAATATTTCTAAAGTAATTAGTATTTTCAATCCTTCCTAATACTGCAATATGTGGTAGCGAGGTTCTATAAATCAACAACAATAATGAAATAAAAACTCCTAATAAAATCCCTTCTTTAATCCCTATAGTTAGTGTTATTAAAAAGGTTATTATAAGTAATGCAAATTCATCTTTTCTGTTTTTAAAAAGCTGGATAGGATATTTTATATCTATCAAACCAAAAACTGCAACCATAATAATCGCTGCTAACACTGCATTGGGTAAGTAATAGAATAAGGGCGTTAAAAATAATAGTGTCAATCCTACGATACAAGCACTCACTATAGCTGCTATACCAGTTTTTGCCCCTGCTTGATCATTCACTGCCGTTCTGGAAAAACCTCCGGTAGTTGGATACGATCGAAATAAAGATCCAATTATGTTCGATATCCCAAGAGCAATTAATTCTTGGTTGGCATCAACTTCATATTCTGAATGTTTTTCTTCAATTGCTTTAGCTACAGATATTGCTTCCATAAAAGCAATAAGAGCTAATGTTAGTGCTATTGGCATAAGTTCGGAGATCCTTGAGTAACCTATTAACGGAATTTCAAAACTGGGTAATCCTTTTGGTACAGCTCCAATTATTTTAACTCCTAAATCATGTAGTCCTAAGAAATAAACACTAATAATCCCTAGAGTCACAACTACAAGTGCTACGGGAAGTTTATTATTTACTTTTTGTCCCCCTTTAATCAATACAATAGTAGCAATACCTATGAGAAGAGTATATAGGTGAGTATATTCGATTGTTTTGATCGTATTTTGTAATAGGATATGCACTTGATTACTTCGCTTAATTTCTGTCCCTAACAAATGTTTTAACTGGCTTAAACCTATAATGATTGCTGCTGCAGATGTAAACCCATTGATTACAGGCTTAGAAAGAAAATTTACTAAAAAACCCATCCTGAATATTCCTAAAATCAATTGAATAGTTCCCATAAAAAAGGCTAAGAAAATTGCCATAATAATATAATCTTCTATCTCAGATATGGCAAGTGCTCCTAATCCTGAAGCTACTAATAGTGAATCCATAGCGACAGGTCCTACAGCTAATTGACGCGAAGTACCCATGATAGCATATATAACCTGAGGAACTAGTGATGCATATAATCCAAAAACAGGAGGTAACCCTGCAATCATTGCATACGCCATTCCTTGAGGAATAAGCATAATCCCCACAGTCAATCCTGCCAAAACATCACCAGAAAAATATGATTTTTTATAGTCTTTTAACCAATCGAATATAGGGAAATATTGTTTTAACATACCTTAAGAATCTGGTATCAAAAGTAGTATCTTATAGGTTTTTTCTAAGTAACATTAGTTACAAAGGGCTTATTTATATATTGATAATTCTGATATAATTTCTATGTAACTCAATTATTCCTAAATTCTCTAATTTTTTAAGTAATCTAGAAATTACTACTCTAGAGCTATGAAGTTCATATGCAATTTCTTTATGTGTATTATGTATAACATCATTATTATTGACACGAGCTTTTTCCTTAAGGTATTGTAACAGTCTTTCATCCATTTTATCAAAGGCAATACTATCTATAGTAAGTAGCATTTCATTTAGACGATTATGATAACTTTCGAATACAAAATTCCTCCATGATTTATACTTAGCAGTCCACTCCTCCATTTTTCTTATAGGAATCATGATAAGTTTAGCATCCGTTTCTGCTATAGCTCTTACTTCGCTTTTTGTTTGCCCCATACAACAGGTCATTGACATAGAACAGGTTTCTCCTTTTTCTAAATAATATAATAGGAGTTCATCTCCTTCTTTATCTTCTCTTAATACCTTTATAACCCCTAAAACTAATAAAGGCATTCCTCTTATATAGTCTCCTATATCCATTAGTTTAAATCCTGCAGGTACTTCTTTAAATGTTCCAACTTGCACTATTTCTTTAATCAATTCAGCTTCAAAAAGATCTCCATAGCTTGCTTTAAGTTCTTTAATCATTTTTATGATGCTTTATTTTTGTGGCTATGTCTTTATCATATTTAAAAAACATACTTGCCCATATTGACTTTGAGACTGCTCCAATATATGGCATTGATACTATAAGGGCAGTAACAATTGCAATAAAAATCCTTATTGGTGTTAATGTAAGTCCTAAAATTAATGATATTACATAAACTGCAACGGCTACAGCAATTCCTACTCCATAAGATACATACATCGATCCATAATAAAAACTTGGCTCTAAACTATATTTTAAATCACACTCAGGACACCTCTCTTTAACCTTATTGAATTGGGATAGGTTATAAGGGCTAGATTCTAAAAATGCCCCCTCTTGACACCTTGGACATTTCAGAAATAAAATAGCGTATAATTTTGTTCCTTTTAAAAACATATCATTTTTTTAGAATCATAAAAATACTTCTTCTTTATATCTAATTCAGTAACAAAAGTTACAGAAGAATTCTAATCTTTTCTATAAAACAAAAAGTAAATAGTATTTATAAGTCTATCATAAAAAGTGCGTTAGCTGTAACAGCTAACGCACTTCATTACACACCTACTTATTCACCGAGAATATATCTTTCAATTGTTTTACCATACCTCCATCGCCCGAAACGCTAATTTCTCCAATTTTATCAGCTATTTTTTCTACATATTCCATTTCTTTAAGCTTGTAAAGCATCTCGTTCTCTTCCATAAGCTTAGCCGTATTCAGTAAACTACGAGTTGAGGCTGTTTCTTCTCTACGAGTAATGATATTAGCCTGTGCTCGTTTTTGAGCCACAAGTACTTGGTTCATAATCTCCTTCATTTCTCCTGTAAGAATCACATCTCGGATACCACAATTATAGATCTCTACTCCCAGTTTGGTCACTTCTGCTTTCGTATCTTCTAATACTGCTAATGCTATATTCTCCTTACGCTCTAAAAGTTCATCCAGAGTATAATTTCCTATATAGGTTCGCAATGCTAATTGCATGGTGATATACAATTGTTTTTCATAATCTTTACTCTCCAATAAAGCTTTTTCGATATCTATAACCTTGTACTGTGTATAAAAATTAATCCGAACAGCGGCTTTATCTTTAGTCAATAATTCTTGACCAGAGATTTCTAATTGTAATTGACGTAAATCCACTTTAGCGATCTTAATAGAGATATCATTTCTCCAAAAACGATATGTACCGCTTTCTAAAATTTTGTTATATACGTCATCTACGATTAATACTGCTTTTTCATAAGCAGCAACTTCAAAAGTTCTGATATACTTATTCAATGCAAAATGGTTAAACAATGACTTATCTATCTTTTCTGTAATATAGATTTTACTAAGATCTACAGTTATAAATTTATATGTTATCAAGTCTCGCCAGTATATATAACGACCAGCAACCAATACATTTTTAAAATTATCATTCTCATACATTAATACAATTTCATTATCTTTTACTTCTATTATATGCCACATCGCCTCTAACTCCTTATCTTGTAGTAAGAGTTCCAGTGCTACTGGTGCTACAAAAGGTTTGGTAAGGTCATACTGTATCACTCGTTCATTAAATCCTAACCAATGAGTTCCTTGGGCAATTACATGATTATAATCTCCTTTTTGGAAAACTAAACCTATTTTGCCCGCATTAATTCTTACTCGTTTCATTCTTTTTATTTTTTTATTAAACATTAATTAAATGACAATTCTCATAACTGAGGTTTTGTCTACTTCAATTAGAAATATCGGGTAGTATTTCTTACTCCTGAAGTATATTTATTAGTAGAGCATGTCCTCTTTTTACTATTACTAAAAGAGATTGGGCTATTCGCTGTATCTTTTTATCTTTCCTTAGACAAGTGCAGGACAGTAAAAAAGGGTATTGTTTCTATCCCTTATGCTATTTTTATTAAAAAAAAACAGTGAAAGCAAATCATCTTTCTAATACGGAAACAGTGGTGTGTTTATACATTCCACACATAGTTTTAAGCAAAGAGATCAAAGAACATAGTATCTAAAAAAAATCTTAAGTTTCCTAAATCTGAATCCAAAAAAGTATGCATCTCTTATAATAACATCACTACTATTTCAAAGTACTTTCTAGACTGCTACTATAGCAAGAATACTATAGTAACCGACTTGCAATCACAGTTTCTATCATATTTTACAGCGTGACAGGCTGGAGATCAGTTTTATAAGTTGATCAGCTTTAAAAAAGATGGATTATGAGTCCATATCTGCCAGAACCGTAATCTGGTGCGTCTACCAATTTCGCCATATCCAATAGGATAGCGGGATTCGAACCCACATAGATGATCTGTTGTTCTATCCATTAAACTATCTGTTTTCACAGAGTGGGAATCGAACCCACAGCTACAGAAATGTTTATTTTTGGTAATAAACAAACCTTCAAGTCAAGTTGTATATAAGGTAATTATACATCTTATGCAATCCCTTATACAATGGTGCTATACAGAAGCACGCAACAAGACTTACTTGATATTTTTACTTCGGCATAGGCCGAATTCTTATTCTATTTTTCTTTTCATATTAATATTTCCATCGGAAAAGTTTCTACTATTTCTTCTTCTCCTTCTATTTCGAAAATACTAACGCAGCAACCACATCCTTTCTCATTAGAAACATAAACCAACTGATTTCTGTTTTTACTAATCCAATCATAAAGAATGTCTTGATTATCTTTTTCTGCTTCAACAATAAATTCTCTTCTTTTTATCATTTCATTTTCTTTTATCATAACCCTGCTACCTTTTCTATAATGTAGCAGGGCACTACTCCAAACCTCTATTATACCCCATCAATAGAAGGTTTGCTTTAATTACAATACAAAGATGAAAACATACTACGCATTCTATTTGCGTAACACTAAAAATCATTTGTAAAAAATGCGATGTATGTCATTTTTACTTTTCCCTTCTTTAGTTTCGGTAGGATATAAAGCTTTGCTCATCGCATTGATATAATTAGAGCCCCACTTAGATAGTACTTTAGTGATCCATAAGCTCTTTTTCTGGATTTTTCCTTTTGTTGTAGTTACATCTGTTTTCATAATACTAAAATGAATTGGTTGAATGTTATTTTTAAATAATCGAGTGGAACAGATAGCATTAAGCATAGAGACAAGGATGAGATTCGAACTCATAAAAAAACAGATTTGCAATCTGTAGCCTTAACCACTCAGCCACCTTGTCCTCTTTATACTATCTTTTTTTAAAAAAAGGCATAAAAAAAGACGCCTTGTTCGGGCGTCTTTTTTTATTTTGATGTATGTATAAGTTATGTGCTTATCATCATCCTTTCTATAAAGTAGACACCTATTTTGTTTCGATCAGAACAATATTCTCTTTGCTCGTTAAAGAGTCGTTTGGTAATATGTTGTGAATTATTCGGTATCATTTTTATATATTTTATCATTAACTATTATGAAGGCAATCTTAATTTTTATTGTTTTGATTGCGATACAAAGATCAAAACATATTTTTAATTTCCAAGCTTTTTTTGAATTTATTTATCTGATAATCAATTAGTTATTTTCAAAAAAAGCATGGAAATTCCTGTCCGTTTAATAACGGATTTTTGGATAATCTGGCAATCGTCTGTTTCTCTGATGCTTAGCCTCCAAATACTATTTTTTATGTACTACTTAACTTTTATCCATATTTTTTAAAAAAAATCATAAAAAAAGCGTCCAATTTCTTGGACGCTTACGGTTATATCTAGTTTTGTTTTAAATCACTTTATAAAAAAGATATAAAATAGTTACACAGCGCCCTATTTCGATTAGATTTTTCAGTAATCCATCGGTAATCACACTGATTTAACAGTGATTTTGATGCGGTATGTATCCTACTTTGTGTCATTTTATTATACAAATATGAGATTATTTCTTGAATTCTAAAAGATTTTATAAAATTTCAATTCTATTAGATTTTTATGAAAACTAGATAAACTTCTAAATCCCTTTTTCAATTATCATTAATTTATGCTTCCCACCATAACGTTTTTTTGTATAATGGAAATTCTATTTCTTCGTATACTAATTTCTTTCGCAATATAGTTTTACACTTGTTACGATACTTTTTACTTAAATATCTCCGATATTCCCAAGAATTACTTTTCCACCAAATTTTCGCACTTCGTGTTCTCTTTTTTCTTTTGTGACTTAATGTGTAATTGTAAAATTTCTTGTTTTCATATGTTTTCATTTTGTATTAAGCTTATAAATTAAAAACTTAATACAGAGTTCCTTTTTTAACTTGTATTTTTATTATTTTAAGTTCTTATCTTCTTTTCTTTCTTCTCTTCCACGGTGCATTTTTTTGCCAATCCCCTGCCATAATACATCCATACGGTACTACCTCATCAATAACAGTTCCTAATCTAAATTCATCCATCTGATTTCTTACAGTTTCGGCATTTTTATAAGCACTTGGCAGTTCTGTAATATCAATCTCATTAGAAAAAAACCGAACATCTAATCCTTTTGTTTCTTCTTCAAAAATTTCTTGAAAAGTCCCTGTTTTACTTTTTCTATGTTGGGTTCTACTCATATTACGTCCTGCTCCATGTGGTGCAAATCCTAAATTGGTTTCTGTAGTTGCTCCATCTACAATCAAAACTGGCTCAGACATGTTTAACGGAATCAGCCTTGGTCCTGTTATATCTGGCATAAACTTGGGATCTAAAGGAGTAGCTCCTTTAGCATGATAGAATAAATCCTTATCCTTAAATACAAAGTTATGCTCATTCCAGTATCGATCTATCGCTTCAATTTTTAATGCTTCTAATGTCGCATTATGGATTACCTCATGATTTGTTTTTGTCCACTTTCTTATAATTTGTAATGCTTCCCAATAGGTTTTCCCTTCTTCTGTATCAAAAGGTATCCAAGCATTCTGTTTTAATGTTTCCGGTGATAATTCTTTTCTAAAACGTTCTGCAATCTTCATTCCCTGAGTATACAAATTAGCTCCAGGACCTCTTGATCCATGATGTGTAATCATCATTGTGTTTCCTGTTTTTTTGGATCTACCAATAAATAAAAAATGATTTCCATCTCCTTGTGTTCCTAAATGTGATCTTGCCGCTTGGATCATTTTTTCAGTATTCAACATACCATTACTTTCAAAATCTTTTAATAGTTCATCCGGAAATCTATATTGCTTGTTTCGATCTCTCCCTCCTGGTCCAAAGTGTGTATTCTTATGTGCTGTATCTAAAACTGTTTTAGGATCTGATTTTCCAAAATCAGTAAGCATTACCGAGCAACAGATATCCGCACTATGCATTCCTGGGTGAATTGCATTTTTTGCTACTGCAACTCCTCCTACAGGAATTGTTCCATTAGCTCCTGTAGGACATGCATCTGGCATCACTGCTCCATTAACTATAGTTGGTGTTCTCATCAATGTATGCATTGATGTTACTACAGAGTTTACATTAGTTTTTTCTAATTCGTTTTCTGCTCTAATATTAATCTGCAATGGAATAGCTACTTGATGTAATTCTAATACTGGTGGAGACTTAAATTGCTCTAAATAACGATCTCTTGCTTCTCCTTCTAATTGATTTACATTAATATGATCGATTGCTTCTGGGAACCATTTCCCTGACCTGAATCCTAACTCTATTAATGTTTTTCCTGTAATATTTATTTTGTTTTCCATAGTATTTATAATTGATGGTACAAAGATGCATTTATACTACGCAATATTTATGCGTAGTTATATTCTTTTTATATCTTTGAGATAAATACTAAAAAAATGGCATTAAACAAAAACGCTTTAATTCGATATAAAACTATTGATAAGTGTTTACAAAACACTAACCAACAATGGACATTAGAACGGTTAATTGAAGCTTGTTCTGATGCATTATATGAGTATGAAGGTAAGGATACTACCGTAAGTAAAAGAACAGTACAATTAGATATCCAAATGATGCGTAGTGATAAATTGGGGTATAATGCTCCAATAGTAGTGTATGATCGTAAGTATTATAGGTATGATGATTCTGATTTTTCGATTACAGATATTCCTATTACAGAAAATGACATGAATGTCTTAAGTGAAACTGTAGAAATGTTAAAGCAATTTAAGGATTTTTCTCTTTTTACAGAACTTGGAGGGATTATACAACGCTTAGAGGATAAAGTATATACCGAAAAGACCAAAAATAAATCGATTATACATATGGATAAAAATGAAAACCTAAAAGGTCTTCATTTTTTGGATGAATTATATCAAGCTATTTTGAAAAAAGTGGTATTAAATCTTAGTTACAAATCTTTTAAAGCTAAATCGGCTAGCCTTATTACATTTCACCCATATATCCTAAAAGAGTTTAATAACCGATGGTTTTTAATTGGTAAAAGGAATGAAGCAAAAGGAATTTCAAATTTAGCATTAGATAGGATTATTAGCATCGATTACGATTTTAAGACCTCGTATGTTGATACTAATTTTGATCCTGATCAGTTTTATAAAGATGTCATAGGGGTAACTGTAAACCAGGGAGAGCGTCCCACTCCTATTAGACTTTATCTCAATGCATATAATGCTCCTTATGTAATTACAAAACCTTTACATCATTCTCAGATTCTCGAACAAGAAAACTTGGATGGGAGTATTGTTATTACAATCATTGTAAAAATTAATTTTGAACTAGAACGTTTATTGTTAGGTTTTGGAGATAGTCTAGAAGTTATACAACCTAAACGACTTCGTAAAAGGATTAAAGAACGACTAGAGAAAGGGGTTGGGTTATATTGTTAATATTTTTCTCAACTTAATAAATTTAGAATCATGGAAATCAACAAAATCATTACACAAAATTATTGACAAGATATTAGCATATTAAAATACTATGTCAATTAAAAAAACCAAGGAGACATAATAGAATTTAGAGATTCTATTATTTGATCTTATTGTAAACAAGTTTAATTAATACCATCATATATCTCTTAGTTCTTTGTACACTGGATCTTCTTCAATCATTCTTAGAAGTTCTTTTTTAGCTTCAAATTTCTTCTTTCTGGCATATCCCTCTGAGTAGCCTGTGATTTTGGAAATTTCTCTCATTGATTTTCTTTCAAAAACAAGACATAAAAGCTTCTTAGATTTGGTATCGAGTTTTTGAAAGTATTTTCTATAAAGGTGTTCTCTCTCTTGATTTTCGATATCTATTATTATAGAATCATTAGCTTCTTCTTCTAAAAAATGATGCTCATCTCCAATAATTAGTTTTTTCTTTTTTCTTAATCGATTCCTCCAGAGATTTTTACAAATTCCATAAAAATAAGTTCTTACAGGTACTCTTAATTCTAAAAGTCCTGAGCGTAATTTCTGATATAACAATACTAAAGCATCCTGAAAGATATCTTCTACATCTTCGGTGTTTCCACAATTACGAAGAATATATCCCTCTATATACTTTATATTCTCCTTATAAAAGCAAGTTAGTATTCTTTCATTTCCTTCAATAATTCCTGCTATGATTACTTGATCTTTACTCTTCATTATAATTCGTTTGTATCTTTTTCAGGTTTAGGATAAATCCATCATCACTCACTTACGTTTACACTACAAACATAAATTAGCTACAGCTCATATCCATACAGATATCTGTACGGCAGTCTGTTTTTTTTAAAAAAACAAACACAACAATCTGAAAACAAACACTTTAAATTTTTAAAAAATTCTTTATTTATTGTTAATTGATATGGTTTTCACATAAATATCGTCTGTTTATACTCCTTTTTTGGAGTAAAAAAACCTAGAATCCGCAAAAAAAACTTTGATTTTATATACTCTTTATTATTTTTTTGGTGTTGATTATTCTGTTCACATAATTTTTATCTATAATTATTTCTAAATCACACCTCCTCAATATCTTGTTTTTCTATATTTATCTCTATAATTTTATAGATTACAGTTCCTAGAATTAATTCAGTTATTGTTTTATAATGTTCGTTTTTTTATGTTATTTTGTATCCAAATTGAAAACAAATGTACATAAAAATAATCAATGAACACTGTAATGTTCATTTTATTTTTATATAATTTTTGAAACTTAAAATATCAAAATGGGCGCAAAACAAAGACTTCGAAAATGGCTTGAACAAGAAAAAATAGGATTGCGAGAATTTAGCCGGAAAGCAGGTTTATCTGTTGGTTTCATTGGATCTGGAGAAAATATAGGAAGCGATAATCTAGATAAAATAAGAAAAATATATCCTGAGATAGATTTATATTGGATCATCACTGGTGAGCTAAAAATAAGTGATTTAGAGACTACAAGTGTTCAATATAATGAACAAAAATTAATCCCTAGTATAAACACTAAAGCACACGATTCTTTAAATCGTGAAACAGAGCTTAAAAAGTTTAAGCTTAGAACTGATAGAGTTATAAGAGATCAGAGTGTTCCACTTTATGATATAGAAGCTACAGCTGGTTTGGTACCACTTTTTGAGGCTGCTACAGATATTAATCCAATAGATCATATCATTATACCTAATCTACCCAAATGTGATGGAGCTATACATATAAAAGGTGATAGTATGTACCCACTCTTAAAAAGTGGAGATATTGTACTTTATAAAGAAATACAAGATATTGAAAATGATCTATTTTATGGAGAAATGTACCTAGTCAGTATAGATGTAGGTAGTGAGGAGTATGTAACAGTTAAATTTGTACAAAAAGATGACAAGGATGGTTATGTGAAATTAGTTAGTCAAAACCAACATCATGAGCCTAAAAGCATAAAAATATCTAAAATAAGAGCTTTAGCACTTGTTAAAGCTAGTATTCGGATTAATTCAATGAATTAAAAAACATAACTATTTAAAGTATACTGCTATACTATTCCTAAATCTTTTACAATAGCTACTAAATGTGTAGTATTTTTAGCCTTAAATTTATCAAAAAGTTTACTTACTCTTTTATCAATGAAACTCTCTCCACTTGAAAAAACCTTTTGTTTTTTAAGTTTAATTCTAATTTCTTTTTTAGTAAATCCTTTTGATAATTCTTCTAACAATATTATATCTAATTCATCTAAATGAATCATTGTATTTTCAGTAGTAGCATTAGTTAGTTCTGGTGGCAATATTGTATCACCCTGATATACCCCATTTACACATGCTATTAATCCTTTTATTGCATCCTGACCTTTGCACACATATCCATTAATATTAAGTTTTTCGAATAAGTTATTGATTTTATCTGGTCTGTTTTCTTGAGAGTATACAATCACTTTAATATCTGGTTGTATATTTCTAATATTTTTTATCAATTCTATTCCTGAAGTTATTTCTTGGGTCTTATGATTTTCTCTAAAAGAAAGATCTGTGATCAATAATTCAAATATTTCTTGATTATCATACGCGTTTCGGAATTTTAGATAAGCATCATCACAATATTTAGCTTCTTCGATATTATAAATTCCGATTTTCTCATTCAGTATATTTATAATGCCTTGATTAGCGATTTCGTAGTCTTCTGCCACCAATACTTTAGTAAACATCTTGCTAACTTTATTAATTAGGAATTTCGATTTTAGCTTTAAAACCTTTGTCTTTTTCTGAGTCAAAGATAAGTTTTCCATGTAAAGCTTTAATACGCTTTTCTGTATTACGAAGTCCATTTTTGGATATAGTGCCTTCTTCTGCGATTCCTACTCCATTATCTGAATAAGTAATCGTTAGTATGTCATTGGTTTTAGAGAACATTAACTTCACTAAACTAGCTTTACTATGTTTTTGCATATTCGTCATTAATTCTTGTAGTACTCTATAGATAGTTATTTTTATAGTTTCATCCATCTGACTCCAATCTATTTTATTAAAACCTACAACAATTAACTGAACCCCATTTAGAGCATAGTTTTGTAACATATTATTCAACTCTTCTGCGTAAGCACTTCCTGTATCAAATTCATTATTTTCTCGGGATATATCACGTGCTTTAACATAAGTACTATTCAATTTATCCTTAATTTGAGGATCATAAGGATCTTTCTGATATTGTAACATTACCTGAAAAATATCATTTCCTAATTCATCGTGCAATCGCTTAGCAATACGGGTTTCTGTTTCGTAACTTGCCTGAAACTGTACTATTCTATTTTGCTGACTAAGGTAATGTGTACGTTGCCTAAAAAAGTAGGCTACAAATATAATACTGATAAATAATAATAGTATCCCTAGCAGATACACCGCATTTTGATTACGTACTTCTGTGATTTTCCTGTTTTTTGCTTCATTCTGCTTTAGCAAACTTGCATTTTCAAATCGAGTGGGTGCATAGATTTCTCGTGTTTTTTTACGCAACTCCATGAGTTTAAGACTAGCGTCTTTAAAACGTTGATGGTCTTCTAACGAATTTGGATTTAATTCAGTTATTAGAGTTAATATTTGTAACAATGCTTCGTAGTCCCTAAAATCTTTTACATTCTCATATGCTTCATTAGCATAATGCCTTGTTTTTTTAAAATTTTTATTTTTGTAGTATCTAGCGAGATATAGGTTACTAGAATATAACCCAAATATATCTTTTTCTTGCTGTCTAATACTAAGTGCTTCTAATAGCATGGTTTCACTTTCTATATTCTCAGAGTTTTGAAGAAATTTAATATATCCTAGATTACATAATATTTGTGCGTATCGTGTTCGCTTTTGAATTACATTCTTATTTTTCAACAATGCTTGTAAAATATGGATACTTTCTTGATAGTTTTTTTGCCTTGCCAAAATAATAGCTCTAGAATTTTTAAAAATCGGTAAATTGTGAGTCCCAATTTTCTTTTTAGCAACTGAATCGTTATATAGGTTTAGAATTTTAGAATTCCAAAATAAAGCTTCTTCTTGACTTCCTAATTCATTAAAAGATATGGCTATACTCTGACATAGCCCTGCTATAATTCTATACTCAGTAGAGTTTTCCACATACCTTAAACCATCTGTAGCTATGGTTTTAGCAGCATTATAATCTCCTAAAGTTTTTTGAACATTAGACATTTCCATTAAACATCTTCCTGAACCTACACTATCTTTAAAATCCCTTCGAATCTTAAAAGCTTGGTTGTAATACTTAAAAGCTTCTAAATGATTGTCCTGTTCTCTGTTATAGTAACCTAACCTATACAAAGCTCTACTTATATAAAAACTATCCTTGGTTTGTTTAGCTAACTTCAACAACAAATAAGATTGATCAATTGCTTTTTCTGGGCCTCTGTATTTATTAAGTAGTTTTGCATATAAAGAAAGCCCTTTACACCTCATTGAATCTAATTCTAGCTTCTTAGTTCCTAATAAAAACCTATCTATAGCCTCTAATCTTTTTTCTTCAGCATTAGAATTATTAAAAGCAATATCATACTGACTATTTAATGAATCAATCTTTTTAACCATCTGTGAAGAAATCTCATCATAGTTAACATTAATAGTACAGGAATTAAAGAAAACACCTACTACTATACATAAGAATAAGAGGGATGGAACTATAATCTGTTTCATCCCTCAAATGTACTAAATTATATCAATTAAGAATTATTCTTCATTCCCCTTTAACTCTTCTTGATTCCCTGTACCTCCCAACACTTCAGTATGTAGGGTTTCAGTTTCTGTGACGCTATCATCAGGTGTACAAGAAGTAAAGTTAGCACATAGGAGTACGACGACTACGAGTATGTATCTTAAAGTTTTCATGCCGAAATAGTTTTTTTGTTTTCCAAAGTTTGGGGTACGCCCATAGGTATGAACCCCAGGTTAGTATGTTGCAGCATACCGATTACCTATGGGAAATTATCCGCTTGTTTTTGGGAAAGAACAATCCTATACAGTCCGCGACATCCACACTTCCCCTTTTTCTGGATAGCAGCGAACTGTAGCTTGGATTATTTGATGAGTTAATTGTGCTGTATTGTCTATCAGACTAGCCTATAACAAATTATATATTTGGCATACACTGATCTAGAGTATTGGTATGTAGGGGTCACCACCGTTTATAAGAAAATATCCTTAAAAACAGGGTAACGATCTACAACATGTACATCGATAATAGAAAATATAGACTGTTGATAATTGTAATTGTTTAATTACGTAATCAGATGATGAGAGATGAATAGACCCCAATAGATACATAAATCATCTATTGGTACTTTCTTATTAGCATTGGCTGATAAGAATTGTTTCCTAATTCCTTTTCTAGAATTAGTGTTTTTCTATTATTTTATTGTTTAACAAGAATGTTAAACGTGATCTCTTACGATCATTTTTCTAAAGCTTACCATATATAAGCTTCATAAGAAGTGTAACTAAACTTAATTACCATATCACTCGGCTTTTTGTATATACGAAATACTACTTGTAGTTTTTCATAGCCCATGATATTCGTTATCATTTCTTGAAGAGGATTAACAACCGAAGTACATAAATCCATTCCAAGGGTGCCTCCGAATGCATTGGCTAACAGATGACTTCTGTCCTCCTGTCCCCTTTTAGAAAATTGATGATACTTCATTATTTTATTTTTAATGGTTGATTGTTAATTATTGTACAAATATGAAAACATTTTTTTAAATCTGCAACTGTTTTTTAAATTTAATTCATTGATTTACAGTACTTTACAAATAAAATTAAACATAAAAATCCCTGTCCGTTTTCACAACAGGTTCTGGATATTTTAGCAACCATCTATTTCTCTGACACTTACTATCCAAATACTATTCTTTATGTTTTTCAATTTTTATTCATATATTTTAAAAATTTTATAATTTTATTTTCGGATTATTTTAATTGTAAATTCATATTTCAATATCTTTTTATAGCACTTGCTTTTTTTAGCTTGATAATTTTGGTCAATTTTTATGTTTCTTAATTATTTTACATCAAAAAAGGTTCCATAAAAAAAGCGCCCAATTTCTTGGACGCTTGCTGTTTCTATATTATTTTTTCTAATTTATATCACTTCGAAAAAATAATTAAAATAGTCCCATAGCACCCTATTTTTAGAGAATACTCCATTAATCCATCGATTATCACATTGACTAAATAGTGATTTTGGTGCGATATGTATATAGTTCTGTTCCATTTTATGACACAAATATTATTGATTTTAGTTTTGCTTTCCTAATTTTTATTTAAAATAAGTCTATTTATATATCTACTCAGCTCTAAAAAAGCGTTTAGAGAATCAATAGTTTTTTTGAATAGACGTAACAATGGATCGTAATTTTAGAATACCTCTAGATAATGAATTAAATTAGCAAATACTAAAGAACTATTTTTATAGAATAATTATCAATTTCTTATTAGATGTTTTAAATTTTCTATTACACTTTTTTATTGAAGAATCATCAGAATACTGTTTTCTTATAAAACAACATCTAATCATTTCATAAAAATTGTACGATCTCAGCATTACTTATGATAGCTAAACAATTATATACAATTGACAAAAAAACATTAAGTATTTAAATCTTATTTTTATCGTATATAAAACTATAGTATTTTCACATTAAAATTATATTCATTAAACATATAATTTATATCAAATCTGGTGAAGATAAGTGTACTACAATACACAAATAAATACCTTTATAAACATTTTTATTTTTTTTCATATACTTAGCAAAATATCATATATTCGTTTTAATGAAATAGTCTTTTTTATGAAAAAAAACTTTTTAGTAATTGTAATACTGTTTTCGTTTTTTACTGTTAAGGGGCAAGATGAGAATGTTACTGTTTTAAATTTATATGAGAAGAAAAATGAAGTTAAACTAAATGTGGTAGCTCCTTTATTTGGAGCTTTCGAAATATCGTATGAAAGAATCTTAAATAAAAAATCATCTTTGGGGGTTTCTGCCTTAAGTGTGTTTAATAGCAAAAGTTCCGATGATGATCTTAATCATTCCATCTCATCATATTACAGAAGGTACTTTGGAAAAAAATATGCTTCAGGTTTTTTTGTAGAAGGGTTTGGAATGTTAAGTTCTATAGATGGGAAAAAGATGGCTGATACCGATGGAAATTTAACCCTTAATGAAGGTTCTGATGTAATTGATTTTTCTATTGGTTTAGGTATAGGTAACAAATGGGTTACCAAAAGTGGATTTGTTTTTGAAGTTAATGCTGGTTATGGAAAACTCCTATTTAATGCTAATGAAACAGATCACACCATTGTTACTAGATTTGGTTTTAGTTTAGGTTATCGATTTTAATATGATAATTGAATAAAAACATGGTGCAACACTTAATGATCAAAATTATGTGTGTACATGGAACTCTTTGTTAATTCTATTACTTTATTACAATGAATACTGGTTGCTATTGTAAATCTCCCTAAAGTGGCGTATAAAAATATCTCCTACTAAATTTTACTGTTTTTTTCATATACCATACCGAAGAGAACGTCTTATAAAAACTGAAATTTCATCTCAATACATGTTTTTAAGATCAAAATCTATAATATAAACAGAACGGAGTCAACATTTATAAGACATTCCCTTAATATTAATTCTCGTAATTGGGATTGGAGTAGAATTCAGGAATCAAAATCTAATACGAGTTTTTTAATTCATTTATATACTTTAAATTTTCCAATATTCTATTAGATGGCGGACCAAAATCAAGCAGACAGGCTATTTCATCTACTCCTGCTTCTTCTGTATTTCTTACCATAGCCATGCACGATTCTTTGCTACCTATTAATCCTTTAGAATTAGCAAACCTTTCATATAGAAAATCTAAAAACTCGTCTAGATCCTCTTCTGATAAAGAATCTAATGAAAAATTACTTTCTCTATTATATGCCATTCCTTCGAATAATTTTTTATTTCGTTTTAAAAAATTACAATAGGGTTCTCTTGCTTCTTCTTTTATAATCTTATCATCTGATCCAATAAATGTGTGTAGCATTAAGGTAACCTTACCTGTTTTAGGATCAAAACCATTTTCTCTACGCGCTTGCCGATATAGATTTATTTTTTCTGACAATTCTTCTAATGTTTGATCTAATACTGAAGTAAGTATATTCAATCCTAATTTTCCTGCGTTTTTAAATCCTTCAGGATTTCCGCTTACTGTTATATAAAATGGTACTTCTTTTTGGATTGTAGATGGGTATATCTTGATCGCTGTTTTTTTTCCATTACCACTTAATCGTTCTATAGGTTCTCCTCTCCACAATTTTTTAACTTTAGATATCCCTTCATACATTACCGCGTGCTTATTTTTATATTTTTGCGGAAAAAAAACAAAATCATCAGGATTCCATCCCGAAGCGACTGATAATCCAACACGTCCATTAGATAAATTATCAACCATTGCCCATTCTTCTGCTACTCGAATAGGGTCGTGTAGTGCCATTACTATACTTCCGCTATTGAGTCTTATCCTTTTGGTTATACTTGCTACAGCTGCTTGAAGTATCGCTGGATTATTAAATATGCCTCCAAATTCTGTAAAATGACGTTCTGGAACCCAAATGGACGAAAAATTGTTTTCATCACCATAAATGGCGCACTTTTTTACCAGATCATAGATGTTTCCTGATAAAGAATCTTCACTACTGGCAAAAAACATAATTCCAAATTCCATAATCTTATTTTTTTTAATACTTTAATTAATACTGTTAACTCAATTCTATACTATATAAGAGATCTAATTACTTAATGGATCACTACTATTAAAAATTTAAATTATTAATACTTCGGATCTCACAGGTAACATTATTTACACTACTGTTAAACTTGTTCCTAAAAACTATTCTAGTATTTATAATTTATGGTCTAAAAAGAACTGCAAAGTATCTACTTTTTTTTCGAAAAAGTTGGCCTATATATCAACAACCTCGGAGCAAGCTCATGAGGTATGCTTTCGAAATGATTATTCCCCCCTAGGGGGGAATAATCATTCATATGTAAAGTTTTCTTGTTGTTGTAGGCACTCAAAAATTTGTTCTACATGTTCTTTATCCAAAATTGTCATATGAGTCGCAGCTATTGAATGAACTATTACTTCTTTGTTAGTAAATCGATTCCACCCATAGTCATATTCGTTAATATCATTTTTAACAACAACTATTTCTCCATCCTTCTCAATTTGAGTATATACTGTTTTAAACAAAATGACTTTGGCATCCAATTTTTCTTCAAACTTGTCTAAATAAGAATAATTTTCATTACTAAAATTAACTTCTAAGCGTCCTTTTAATTCTTCTTCACTTATTTTAAATTCTGAATCTCTTAATAATTTACTCACTGCTTCAAGTTGTTCTTCCTTCGATTTATTTTCAAGAGTTAAATCAGACCAATCAAATTCTTCACCAAATATTTCTGTTTGTTCTTGTAAAAATTCTCGAAACACTTTGTCTCTATCTATTGTACTATTATCTCCAAAGGAAACCTCTCCATCGAAAATTAATAGTTCTTCTACAAGAAATCCTTTATTTCGTAATTGCAATGCCATTTCATAAGCTATGATCGCTCCAAATGAATATCCTCCAAGTCGATAAGGTCCATACGGGTCTACTTTTTGCATTTCTGTAATAAATTCAGAAGCCATTTCTTCAATAGATGCTGAAACTGGAGATTTTCCGTATAATCCTGGGCATTGGAATGCATAGATAGATTCATCCTTTCCTAATAATTTAGCTAATTCAATATAGCAGTTAATTGTTCCACTTCCGGGTGGAGCTAAGTATATAGTTTTTAGGTTTCCTGTTTCTTGCAAAGGAATCATAAGACTATCCTTAAATCGATCTGTAGAATGCATATTCTTAACAAACTCAGAGATCGTTGCATATTCAAATGCAATATTAATACTTATATCAGTAATAAATACTTCGTTGATGCGAGCGACTAACTTTACTACCAATAAACTATGCCCTCCTAACTCAAAGAAATCATCTTCTATCCCTATACGCTCTACTCCTAATAAACCTTGCCAGATTTCTACTAATTTTTCTTCTGTCTCATTACGTGGAGCTACATATTCTTGTGTAGACAATTGTGAGCTCTCTGGATCTGGTAATGCCTCTTTATCTAACTTACCATTACTAGTTAATGGCAATGCTTCTAAAGATACCCAAATCATAGGAATCATATATTCTGGTAAGCTTAGCTTTAATTGTTCTTGTATATCTTCTTTATCTAACGTACTCTCCAAGACTACATAACCTACCAAACGTTTAGTACCAATACCATCTTCTTTTACCAATACACAACATTGGACAACACCTAATAATGAAGACAAAACACTCTCTATCTCTCCTAACTCAATGCGATATCCACGAATCTTAACTTGGTCATCTTTCCTTCCTACAAATTCTAAATTACCATCTGGTAACCACCTAGCTAAATCACCTGTCTTATAAATTCGTTCGCCTTCTATAAATGGATTAGATATAAACTTTTCCTTTGTTAACGTTTCTTGGTTTAAGTAACCTACGGCAACTCCCGATCCACCAACACTTAACTCACCAACTACTCCAATAGGTAGTAAATTCAGTTTAGAGTCTGTGATATATACTTTCCTATTTTTAATAGGTTTCCCTATAGGAAGGTTCGTATATGTTACTTCATCAATATTATAAGTTGTCGAAAATGTAGTATTTTCTGTAGGGCCATAACCATTGATGATATGAAGATCCGGATAAAGTGTTTTCAATTTATTTGTATACGTAGACAGTACTACATCACCACCTACAAGCAAATAAGTAAGAGGTTCAAAAATCGACACATCATCTTCCACTATCTGGTGAAACCAAGAAGCTGTCATCCACATAGTAGTAACTTCTTGTTTTATTATAATTTTCTTTAAGCTTTTGATATCTAATAAAGTACTTGTATCTGCTAATATCAGTTGACCTCCATTCAATAAAGTACCCCAAAACTCTAAGGTTGTAGCATCAAAAGAAATAGATCCCGTTGATAACCAGATCGTATCTAAGCCTAAAGGTATATAATCACAGCTTTTACATAAACTAACAATGTTTCTATGGGTAATCATCACTCCTTTAGGATTACCTGTTGTTCCTGAAGTATACATAATATACGCAAGTGAAGTAGGTTCTATTTCATGTGAAATAAAAGAAGATTCATAAGTACTAGATTCTGTGATATCTAAGAAAAAGATAAATTCTGAAACGGATAAACTCGATAACAAAGATTCTTCGCTATGAAGAAGAAAATTTACACTTGAGTCTTCTAGTATATACGATAATCGATTAGATGGTAATGAAGGATCTAAGGGAATATAAGTACATCCTGATTTCAGAACACCTAACATCCCGATAATCATATCAAAACTTCTATTAAATAAAATAGCTATTCGAGAATCTCTAACCACACCTACAGATTTCAAATAATGAACCAATTGATTTGATTTATCATCTAGTTCTTTATAAGTCATGATTTTCCCATCAAAAACTATAGCTGTCGCTTCTGGAGTATGTTTGACTTGTTCCTCAAACAAATCTACTATCGTTTTATCTTTTGGATAGCTAACAGTTGTATCGTTAAAAACATCTAATAATTGATGCTCTTCTTGAGCACTAAGTATTGATAAATTACCTATAGATTGAGTGATATCACTTGTAATACTAACCAACAATTCTTTATAATGTAACAACATTCGATCCATAGTTGCTTTTTCAAATAAAGCGGTACTATAATTTATTCCTAATGAAATACCTTTATAATTTTTAGATACGCTCAATATCAAATCAAATTGAGCTGTAATCGTATCGAACTCATAATCAGAAATTGTAATCCCTTCTAAAGCCTCTTCTTCTCCTGAATTTTTAACCTCATTTTGAAAATCAAAAAGCACCTGAAACAATGGACTCATACTCATATCTCGGGTAGTAACTACTCGGTCCACAACCTTCTCAAATGGGACCAATTGATGGTCATAGCCCTCTAAGGTCGTCTGCTTTACTCTTCTTAAAACATCTTGGAAACTTGGGTTTCCACTTAAATCACTGCGAAGTGCCAACGTGTTTGCAAAAAACCCTATCATCCCCTCTAACTCCGATTGCGTACGATTGGCAATAGGAGTCCCTACACAAATATCATCCTGTCCACTATATCGAGACAATAAAACCTTAAAGGCAGATAATAATAACATAAACAAGGTAACCCCTTCTTCTTGGCATAAAATTCCTAATGAGCTACTTAGCTCTTGATCCAGTTCAAAAGAAATATTGGCTCCCGCATTGCTCTGTACAGAAGGTCGTACATAATCTGTCGGTAATGATAAGGTACTTACTCCCTTTAACTTGTCTTCCCAATACGATAACTGATCTTCTAAAACAGCACCTTCTAAATATTTCCGTTGCCAGATCGCATAATCTGCATACTGTAAACGCAACTCTGTTAGCGCTGCTGAACGACCTGATTGTAAAGCGTTGTACAACTCCATAAATTCATCAACTAATATCCCTCCAGACCAACCGTCACTGGCAATATGATGAAAAACACAGGCTAATACATAGTGTTCATCTCCTAAAACATATAAACATGCTCGTAACTTATACTCCTTTGACAAATCAAAAGGATGCATCAGATAGCTTTCTAAATTGCTTTCTAATACTATTTCATCTGGTATTTCTTCTCTGTCCAATGACCAATCCTCAGCTCCTATAATTTCTTGATACCCTGTACCTTCTTCTGAAAGAAGTAAACTACGTAAAATCTCATGACGGGAAACAATTTCTTGTAACGTCTGTTCTAATATTGAGATATCCAAAGTTCCTTCTAATCGAAGAACAATAGGAATATGATACTCGGTACTGCCTTGCAACTGATCCAAAAACCATAAACGTTCTTGACTAAAGGATAAGGGAATACGAGCGGAGCGATCCGCTACTACAATACTTGGCAATAATACTCCTTCGGATTGAATGGATAAATGCTTCCCTAATGCAGAGATCGTTGTATATTCAAATATTTCTCGAATAGAGACCTCTATATGTAATTCCTTACGAATCATAGAAACTAAACGCGTAGCCAATAAACTATGTCCTCCTAATTCAAAAAAATCATCCTGTATGCCAACCTTATCAACTCCTAATAAACCTTGCCAAATACCTGCTAACTGTTCTTCTGTCTCATTACGAGGTGCTACATATTCTCTTGTGGATAACTCTGAACTATCCGGAGTCGGCAATGCCTTCTTATCCAATTTACCATTACTGGTTAGTGGCATTGTATCTAATGAAACCCAGATCATAGGGATCATATACTCCGGTAAACTTAACTTTAATTGTTCTTGTAACTCTTCTTTATCTAATATTCCATCCAATACCACATAACCTATCAAACGATTCGTACCAATACCATCTTCTTTAGCCAATACACAACAGTGCACAACTCCTGACAACAAAGACAATACATGTTCTATCTCTCCCAACTCAATTCGATAGCCACGGATCTTAACTTGATCATCTTTCCTACCCATAAACTCTAAATTACCATCTGGTAGCCAACGTGCTAAATCTCCTGTCTTATATATCCTTTCTCCTTCTTTAAAAGGATTGGGTACAAATTTCTCTTTAGTTAATGCTTCTTGGTTCAAATAACCTCTGGAGACCCCCGATCCTCCAATGCATAGCTCTCCAAAAACATTTATCGGTAAAAGTTGGTGGTGCTCATTTACTATGTAAATCTGAGTGTTATCAATAGGTTTACCGATAGGAACCTTAATCATTGGAGTATTTGATATTTTATAATTAGTAGCAACTACGGTAGTTTCTGTCGGTCCATAATTATTATAAATAGTAATATCACTTGACTTATTTACATGTAATGTATCCCCTCCTGTTAGAACAATACTATTAGGTAAAGATATTTCTTGATCTATAAAACTCTCACACAATAATGTAGGGATATAAGTATGTGTAATAGTATGCTCAATCAAAAACGCTGAGAGTTGATCCAAATCATAACCAAATTTTTCAGAAATAGGATATAAAGTAGCTCCAAAAAGTAAATATGGATAAATCTCCCAAACACTAGCATCAAAACCGATTCCAGAAAACAAAGTACCTCTACTTCTTGAAGTGACAGAATATTCTTTTTGATGCCAAAAACACAAATGAATTAGATTCTTATGTTCAACCATAACTCCTTTAGGTTTCCCTGTACTTCCTGAGGTATAAATAACATATGCCAAGTCATCAGGTTTTATCGTCAGCATAGATAAATCATCAATATCCTCAGAACTATGCTCCTTGAACGAATCCATTAATAAAGCATCTATGACGATACTACAATTGCTATCTTTTTTTATATACTCTTTTCTTTCTTCTGGAAAATTAGGATCAATAGGAATATAAGCTGCACCTATTTTCAATATGGCCAAAAATGAAATAATTAATCTGTCACTACGGTCTAAAACTACTCCGATCAAATCTCCTCTATTGATATTGCAACTATACAATAAATAATGCCCTAACTGATTCGAACGCTTATCTAACTCCTGATAACTTAATTCTTTGCCCTCATAAACTATTGCGATAGCATCTGGTGTACGTCTCACCTGTTCCTCAAATAAATCTACTACTGTCTTATCTATAGGATAAGAAACATTGGTGTTATTGAAAACATCTAATAATTGAGATTCTTCTTCAACACTAAGCATCGACAAACTACCTATAGATTGAGTAATGTCTCTAGAAATACTTTTCAATAATATCTGATAATGTGCTTGTATTCGATCAATCGTATCTTTATTAAATAAAGCTGTACTATAGTTTATGCTTAATGAAATATCATGATCTCCTTCAGATACACTTAATATCAAATCAAACTGAGTTGTAACAACATCAAACTCATAATCTGAAATAGCAATCCCTTCTAAACCTAATCTATCTTCTCCTGAGCTTTCTTCTGTTTTTTGAAAATCAAAAAGTACCTGAAACAATGGACTCATACTCATATCTCGGGTAGTAACCACTCGATCCACAACCTTCTCAAATGGAACTAACTGATGATCATAGCCCTCTAAGGTCGTCTGTTTTACACTCCTCAAAACATCCTGAAAACTTGGATCTCCACTTAAATCACTGCGAAGTGCCAACGTGTTGACAAAGAATCCGATCATACCCTCTAACTCCGATTGCGTACGATTGGCAATAGGAGTACCTACACAAATATCTTCCTGTCCACTATATCGAGATAATAAAACCTTAAAAGCCGATAATAATAACATAAACATCGTTACTCCTTCTTCTTTACATAAATTCCTTAATGAGCTACTTAGTTCCTGACCCAATTCAAAAGAAATATTTGCTCCTGCATTACTCTGTATAGAAGGTCGAACATAATCTGTTGGTAATGATAAGGTACTTACTCCCTTTAACTTGTCTTCCCAATACGATAACTGATCCTCTAAAACAGCGCCTTCTAAATACTTACGCTGCCAGATCGCATAATCTGAATATTGTAAATGTAATTCTGGTAAATCAGCTGAACGACCTGATTGTAAAACACTGTACAATTCCATAAACTCATCAACTAATATGCCCTCTGACCAACCATCACTAGCAATATGATGAAAAACACAAGCTAATACATACTGATCACCTCCTAAAGCATATAAACATGATCGTAACTTATACTCCTTTGACAAATCAAAAGGACGAATCAAATAGTCCTCCAAATTATTCTTTAATACCATTTCGGACGATACTTCTTCTCTATCCAATGACCAATCCTCAGCTCCTATAATTTCTTGATACCCTATACCTTCTTCTGAAAAAAGTAAACTCCGTAAAACTTCATGACGGGAAACAATTTCTTGTAACGTCTGCTCTAATATTAAGATATCCAAACTCCCTTCTAAACGAAGAACAATAGGAATGTGATATTCTGTACTACCCTGCAACTGATCCAAAAACCATAACCGCTCCTGACTAAAGGATAAGGGAATACGAACTGGACGATCCATGACTTCAATACTTGGTAGTAAAACTCCCTTAGATTGAGTCAATACATGCTCTGCTAATCTAGAGATTGTAGTATGCACAAATACTTCTCGAATAGAGATCTCTATATGTAATTCCTTACGAATCATAGAAACCAAACGCGTAGCCAACAAACTATGACCCCCTAACTCAAAGAAATTGTCCTCTATTCCTACACGCTCTACTCCTAATAATTCTTGCCAAATAACAACTAGTTGCTCTTCTGTATCATTACGAGGGGCTACATACTCCTGTGTAGATAATTCTGAACTATCTGGGTCTGGTAATGCCTTCTTATCTAACTTACCATTACCCGTTAATGGCATTCTATCTAATGAAACCCAAATCATAGGAACCATATACTCCGGTAAGCTTACCTTTAGTTGTTCTTGTAACTCTTCTTTATCTAATGCTCCTTCTAATACCACATAACCTACCAAACGTTTTGTACCAATACCATCTTCTTTGGCCAATACACAACAGTGAATAACCCCAGATAAAGATGACAATACATTCTCGATCTCTCCTAACTCAATTCGGTATCCTCTAATTTTAACTTGATCATCTTTTCTGCCTATAAACTCTAAATTACCATCTGGTAGCCAGCGTGCTAAATCTCCTGTCTTATATATCCTTTCTCCTTCTTTAAAAGGATTAGATATAAACTTCTCCGTGGTTAATGCTTCTTGATTTAAATAACCACGACCTACACCTACTCCACTAACCCACAACTCGCCTACTATACCTATTGGACATAATCTATCAAATCCATCTACTACATACAAAGACATATTAGCGATTGGTTTACCGATAGGAACAACAATACTTTCTGGACTTTCTTCCATGATATGAAGACTAACATCATCTGATGCCTCTGCTGGACCATAAGCATTTACTACAGGGATAGAAGGATATAACGAAAACCAAGAACGTAATAACGATGGCGTAGCTGCCTCACCTGTAACTAAAAAGTAGTGTAGATCTTCTAAACCTTTACTTGATCCTGTCTCCAATAGTCCTAAAACATAAGAGGGTACTAATTGAAGATGGGTAACTCCATAGGTAGATAATCCATCCTGAAAATCATAGGTGTCTAAGATCATTCGCTCACTATAAATAGCTATACGACCTCCACATAATAAACCACTTAATAGCTGCCATACCGAAATATCAAAAGTAAACGGTGCTGTAAAAGCTACAACACTATCACTATTCATATCTAACTCATCAATCATAACCAAAAGATGGTTCAACAATCCACAATGCTCAATCATAGCTCCCTTAGGCTTCCCAGTACTGCCGGAAGTGTAAATAACATAACTCAAAGAATCAGGGGAATAAGAAATCCCTAATGAGTCTGCTGAATAATCAGCATATACCGCAGAAGAATCTTTCAACACGACTATAGTTATATTATCTAATAAAGACTCTAAAATACCTGCACTAGAACTATCAGTAAGAAGTAAAGTACATCCAATATCCTTAACTAGATAAGAGATACGATCCAATGGAAAATCTGGCTTGATTGGTACATATCCTCCTCCTGACTTTAAAATACCTAAGATTCCTATTAGCATCTCTAAACTACGATTTAAACAAATACCTATCAAATCATCTCCTTGCACTCCTTGTTCTAGCAAATAATGACCTAATTGATTCGAACGCTTATCTAACTCCTGGTAACTTAATTCTTTGCCCTCATAAACTACTGCGATAGCATCTGGTGTACGTCTCACCTGTTCCTCAAATAAATCTACTACTGTCTTATTTAAAGGATAAGAAACATTGGTGTTATTGAAAACATCTAATAACTGAGATTCTTCTTCAACACTAAGCATCGACAAACTACCTATAGGTTGAGTAATGTCTTTAGAAATACTTCTCAATAGTACCTGATAATGCAACAGCATTCGATCAATCGTACCTTGATCAAATAATGCCGTACTGTAATTGATACCTAATGAAATACCATGATCTCCTTCAGATACACTAAGTGTCAAATCAAATTGGGCTGTAGCAATATCAAACTCATAATCTGAAATAGCAATCCCTTCTAAACCTAATCCATCTTCTCCTGAGCTTCCTTCTGTTTTTTGAAAATCAAAAAGTACCTGAAACAATGGACTCATACTCATATCTCGGGTAGTAACCACTCGATCCACAACCTTCTCAAATGGAACTAACTGATGATCATAGCCCTCTAAGGTCGTCTGTTTTACACTCCTCAAAACATCCTGAAAACTTGGATCTCCACTTAAATCACTGCGAAGTGCCAACGTGTTGACAAAGAATCCGATCATACCCTCTAACTCCGATTGCGTACGATTGGCAATAGGAGTACCTACACAAATATCTTCCTGTCCACTATATCGAGATAATAAAATCTTAAAAGCCGATAATAATAACATAAACATCGTTACTCCTTCTTCTTGGCATAAATTGCTTAATGAGCTACTTAGTTCCTGATCCAATTCAAAAGAAATATTTGCTCCTGCATTACTCTGTATAGAAGGTCGAACATAATCTGTTGGTAATGATAACGTACTCACTCCTTTTAATTGATCTTCCCAATACGATAACTGATCCTCTAAAACAGCACCTTCTAAATATTTCCGTTGCCAGATCGCATAATCTGTATATTGTAAATGTAATTCTGTTAACACTGCTGATCGACCTGATTGTATAGCACTGTACAATTCCATAAACTCATCAACTAATATGCCTTCTGACCAACCATCACTAGCAATATGATGAAAAACACAAGCTAATACATACTGATCACCTCCTAAAGTATATAAACATGATCGTAACTTATACTCCTTTGACAAATCAAAAGGACGAATCAAATAGTCCTCCAAATTATTCTTTAATAGCATTTCGGACGATACTTCTTCTCTATCCAATGACCAATCCTCAGCTCCTATAATTTCTTGATACCCTATACCTTCTTCTGAAAAAAGTAAACTCCGTAAAACCTCATGACGGGAAACAATTTCTTGTATCGTCTGCTCTAATATTGAGATATCCAAACTCCCTTCTAAACGAAGAACAATAGGAATGTGATATTCTGTACTACCCTGCAACTGATCCAAAAACCATAACCGCTCCTGACTAAAGGATAAGGGAATACGAACTGGACGATCCATTACTTCAATACTTGGTAGTAAAACTCCCTTAGATTGAGCCAATACATGCTCTGCTAATCTAGAGATTGTAGTATGCACAAATACTTCTCGAATAGAGATCTCTATATGTAATTCCTTACGAATCATAGAAACCAAACGCGTAGCCAACAAACTATGACCCCCTAACTCAAAGAAATTGTCCTCTATTCCTACACGCTCTACTCCTAATAATTCTTGCCAAATAACAACTAGTTGCTCTTCTGTATCATTACGAGGGGCTACATACTCCTGTGTAGATAATTCTGAACTATCTGGGTCTGGTAATGCCTTCTTATCTAACTTACCATTACCCGTTAATGGCATTCTATCTAATGAAACCCAAATCATAGGAACCATATACTCCGGTAAGCTTACCTTTAGTTGTTCTTGTAACTCTTCTTTATCTAATGCTCCTTCTAATACCACATAACCTACCAAACGTTTTGTACCAATACCATCTTCTTTAGCCAATACACAACAGTGAATAACCCCAGATAAAGATGACAATACATTCTCGATCTCTCCTAACTCAATTCGGTATCCTCTAATTTTAACTTGATCATCTTTTCTGCCCACAAACTCTAAATTACCATCTGGTAGCCAGCGCGCTAAATCTCCTGTCTTATATATCCTTTCTCCTTCTTTAAAAGGATTGGATATAAACTTCTCCGTGGTTAATGCTTCTTGATTTAAATAACCTCTGGCTACTCCTGTACCTCCAATACATAACTCTCCTATTACACCTATTGGGACTAAACTATTGGAAGAATCAAGTACATAAACTTCTGTATTATCTAGGGGTTTACCTATATTTGTATTTAAATCTCCTTCTTTAAAATCATGCATTGTAGCACAAACAGTAGTCTCTGTAGGACCATAACCATTCACTAATATCTCTACATCACGCCACTCGTTTAATGTATTGTATGATGAAACTCCGCCCCCTACGTGAACGCTTTTCAAAACCGGTAATCTTTCCCATATCATCTGTCCAAATAAGTCTGAAGATATAGTTAGATGATTTATTTTATTGATTTTAATATAATCGATAAGTGTACTACTCTTTTTAATCTCATCATTAACTATGTGTAACTTACTCCCCGAAATCAAAGATGGATAGATTTCAGAAACAGATGCATCAAATGATACAGAAATCAATTGAGAACATGTAGTGAATTGATTGATCTGAAAAGTATTAATTATATTAAAACATAAATTAATAATAGAGCTATGCTCTACCATCACCCCTTTAGGCTTACCTGTTGTTCCTGATGTATAAATAACATAAGCTAAATCAGTAGTTTTTATGATAACCTCTGGTAAATTATCTGAATACTTAAAGCTATTCTCTTTGAATGAATCTAATAATAATCCATCTATGATTATACTACAATTACTATCTTTCTGTATATATTCTTTTCTTTCTTCTGGATAACTAGGATCTATTGGTACGTATGCTCTACCTATTTTTAATATGGCTAAAAACGAAATAATTAACCAATCACTACGATCTAGAGTCACTCCAATCAAACTACTTGTACCAATATTACTATTAGATAATAAGTAATGTGCCAACTGATTCGAACGTTTATCCAACTCCTGATAATTTAACTCCTCTCCTTCATAAATTACTGCTACAGCTTTTGGTGTACGTTTTACCTGCTCTTGGAATAAATCTACTACTGTTTTATCTTTTGGATAATCAACCGAAGTATCATTGAAAATATTTAGTAATTGATGTGCTTCCTCCTTGTGTAATATACTTAAGCTATTTACACTTACTTCTTCTTCACTCCTCAATCCTTCTATGAGTTGAATCAATGACTGTTCCATATAAGCAAGTATACGATCTGCACCGATACTTCCATCTACTAGTACTGTTAACCCAAAATCAACACCAAAATCATCTACACTTAAGTTAAATGGATAATTCGTTCGTTCATGACCTCCAATAAGGGTTATCCCTAAATCTACGTCTATAGCGTTATCTTCTTCTGATAAAGAGGAGGAATGACGGTAATTTAATAACGCACTGAAAAAAGCCATCTCATTGGGAATACTACTCCAATCATGAATATGAGATAAAGGTGTTTGTTCGTAAGATAATAAATTCTGCAACCCTTCCTTGACTTGTTCTAAATATTCTCTTACACTACCCTTTACTTCTAAAACAACGGGGAGAGTGTTGATAAACAAACCTAAAGAATCTGCTGCTCCTAAAGACCCTTGCAATCGACCTGAAAACAAAGATCCAAACAAAGCATGTTCTTTATTACTACATCTAGCTATAACTAATCCAAAAGCAGCATGAAAAAATACCGCTGGGCTTATACTAAGGCTCGCACATATATTACGTAATGTGCCACTTAAATCTTTAGATAGAATAACAATAGATTCTTCAATACCTGTTCCATCTCCTAAGACGTTTGATAAATTAAAAGGGTACGTAGGTTCTTCAATTGTTCCCAGTAGTGTTCTAAAATAAGACTCCCCATCATTTATTGATTGTGCATGTAGGGTATGACCAATAAATTCTCGATATAAAAAAGGTGCTGGAAGATTTACTTCTTCTTTTGATAAATATAGCATAACCTCTTCTGTAATCTTTTCTAAACCTACATGGTCCATTATCAAATGGTGCTGGTATATTATCAGATAGTAACATTCATTCTTAGGGTCATCAGCCGATTTCAACTCCAATAATGGGGCTTTTGAGATATCCATCCAATGACCTCCTGAAGCTATCAGTAATTCCAACTGCGGTAAAATATCCTTAGAGATGTCTAAATCTAAACCATCTACTGACAAAAGTGCTTCTCGTAATACTACTTGAACAGCACTAGGTAAACCATCACTCAAAACACAAGTACGCAACACATCATGCCGATTCACGACAAATTGTAATGCTTCAATAAAAGCAGTTCGCTTTTCTAGATCTGAAAAAGAAAGTAAACTTGGAACAATATAAAGGTCTCCCTGATCAGGATTACTCATCAAATGATGAAAATGAATTCCTTCTTGCAAAGGGGATAAAGGATAAATATCTTGAATATTCGAAACTCCACCTAAAACCATGGTCTCTATCTTATCCAAATCACTCTGGCTAAAATTAACCAAGGGAACCATTGATGGAGTGATATACTCACTTGTAATTGTAATTCCATTAGCTGGAACGTTATATACTAGCGAGATGGAAGATAACTTATCACTAATGGAAGCTATCGTAGGACCTGCAAAAATATCTTTTACTCTTATATTGAAATCCAGCGCTTGTAAACGAGATATCAATTGAACTACTAATAAACTATGTCCTCCTAACTCAAAGAAATTATCATGAATCCCTATACGTTCTACTCCTAACAGAGTCTGCCAAATAGTAACTAATTGCTCTTCTGTTTCATTACGAGGGGCTACATACTCATGTGTGGACAACGCTGAATTATTAGGATCTGGTAATGCCTTCTTATCTAACTTACCATTACTGTTTAAAGGCATTGTATCTAATTCAACCCATAACTGAGGAATCATATACTCTGGTAAGCTTAACTTTAATTGCCCTAGTATTTCTTTTTTATTTAACTCTCCTTCTATAACTACATAACCTACCAAACGTTTGGTTCCAATCACATCTTCTTTGGCTAATACGCAACATTGTATGATACTTGATAAAGAAGACAATGCATTCTCAATCTCTCCTAACTCAATACGATATCCCCGAATCTTAACCTGATCGTCTGCTCTACCTACAAATTCAATATTACCACTTGGCAACCATCGTGCTAAATCACCTGTCTTATAAATCCTTTCTCCCTCTACAAAAGGGTTGGCAATAAACTTTTCTCTAGTTAGTTTTTCTCGATTCAAATAACCTCTAGCTACTCCTGCTCCTCCAATACACAACTCTCCAATTACTCCAATTGGTAATAGATTATGTTTCTCATTAATAATGTAAACCTGAGTATTGTCAATAGGCTTTCCTATGGATACAAGATTCTCTATGCTTTCTTGAAAAGTTGTGGAACAAATACTCGTTTCTGTAGGACCATAAGCATTAATATAATTATAATGCTGAGAAAACGTCTTTGCTAATTCTAAAGGTATTGATTCTCCCGCTGTAACTAAAGTTTTAACACTTTCTAAATCTTCAACCGATAATAAATGTAAAAATGCTGGTGGTAAAGTTGCAAAAGTAATCGCATTATTTTCTATAAAATTTCTAAAAGAGGTAATATCTGATTTTGCTTCTTCTTTTATAATACATAAACGACAACCACTAAAAAGTGATATACAAATCTCCCAAATAGAAGCATCAAATGAAATACTTGCAAACTGTAGACAACTATCTTTGTTTGTAAGTGAAAAAGCAGCAATTTGGGATACAATTGTATTGACAATATTTCTATGCTCAATCATTACACCTTTGGGTTGCCCTGTGCTACCTGATGTATAAATAATATATGCTAAATCATCTGGTTTAATTACAACCTTATCTAAATCACTCCTATATTTAGAATTATCTTGTTTGAATGCTTCCAATAATAAAGCATCTATAATGATATCACAGTTGCTATCTTTTTTGATATATTCTTTTCTTCCTTCGGGATAACTAAGATCTATTGGTACATAAACAGCACCTGCTTTTAATATGGCTAAAAACGAAATAATTAACCAATCGCTACGATCTAAAACTACTCCAATTAGACAATTAGTACTGATATTAGTGTCCGATAACAAATAATTTGCTAATTGATTAGAACGTTCATCTAGTTCTTGATAATTTAATTCTTTGCCTTCATAAACTACTGCTACAGCTTTTGGAGTACGTTTTACCTGCTCTTGGAATAAATCTACTACTGTTTTATCTTTTGGATGATCAACCAAAGTGGCATTGAAAGTATTTAGTAATTGATGTTCTTCTTGTGTTGTAAGTATCGACAGATTACTTATCGGTTGGGTAATATCATTTACAATACTGGTCAATAACTCCTGATAATGCAACAACATCCGATTGATAGTAGCCTTATCAAACAAAGCCGTACAATACCCTATATTCAATGAAATACCATTATCTCCTTCAGATACATTCAACAGCAAGTCAAACTTAGAAGTAATTGTATCAAACTCGTAACCTGATAAAGTTACTCCTTCTAAACTGATCTCATTTCCTTCAGATACATAGGATGCATTTTGTAAAACAAACATCACTTGAAACAAAGGTGTTATACTCATATCTCGAGTAGTAATTACTCGATCCACTACTTTTTCAAAAGGAGCCAACTGATGATCATATCCTTCTAAGGTTGTCTGCTTGACTCTTGCTAATACATCTTTAAAACTCGGTTCACCACTTAGATCACTACGAAGCGCCAATGTATTTACAAAAAATCCTATCATACCTTCTAATTCTGATTGGGTACGATTAGCAATAGGGGTGCCTACACAAATATCATCCTGTCCACTATACCGAGACAACAGAACCTTAAAAGCAGACAATAATAACATAAACAATGTGACGCCTTCTTCTTGGCATAATGCCTCTAAGGAGTTACTTAATTCCTTATCCAATTCAAAAAAAGTATTTGCCCCTGCGTTACTCTGCACTGAAGGTCGTGTATAATCTGTCGGTAACGATAACGTACTTACTCCTTTTAACTTCTCTTCCCAATATGATAACTGATTCTCTAAAACAGCACCTTCTAAATACTTACGCTGCCAAATCGCGTAATCTGAATATTGTAAACTAAGCTCTGGTAAATTTGCATCTTTGCCTGATTGTAAGGAACTGTATAATTCCATAAATTCATGAACCAATATACCTTCTGACCAACCATCACTGGCGATATGATGAAATACACAAGCTAATACATACTGATCATTTCCTAAAACATATAAACATGCTCGTAACTTATAATCCTTCGATAAATCAAAAGGATGCATCAAATAGTTTTGTAGGCTATTTCTTAATAATAATTCATCTGATACTACTTCTCTATCCAAGGACCAGGCTTCTGCACTGATAACTTGTTGATAACCGATTCCTCCTTCTGAAAGAAGTAAGCTACGTAAAACCTCATGCCGAGAAACTATTTTTTGCAAAGTTTGTCCTAATATCGATATATCCAAAGATCCTTCTAGACGAAGAACAGTAGGAATATGATATTCTGTACTGCCCTGTAACTGATCCAAAAACCATAATCGTTCCTGATTAAAAGATAGAGGGATTTTGTGAATAGCGTCTCTATTATAAGAAGAAACCTTTGTTAAAACATTTTTTCTATTTTTAACTTGGCGTTTTTCTATGTATTTAATTATCTGAACTTTATTTTCTTTTATTTTTTGTAATAAATCAGAGTCTATAGGATCTATTGATTTTATTGTTAATTTGCCCTCATTTGCACCTATTTTTACTTTTTTATTATGGGCTTCTTTTAGAATATTTAAAATTTCTACATTCATGGTTGAAATTATATTTCAATAGTTACGTTATAGTTTTCTTTATCTTCTTCTTCATTAATATCTTGTTCAAAAAATTCAATAAGTGACGCTAACTCGACAACTGTTGTATGTTCAAATATTTCTTGAATAGATATCTCTATAGATAGCTCCTTACGGATCATAGAGACTAATTGGGTTGCTAATAAACTGTGTCCTCCTAACTCAAAGAAATCGTCTTGTATCCCTACTTGTTCTAGACCTAATAAAGCCTGCCAAATTTTTACTAACGTTATTTCTATATCTGTAGTTGGAGCAACATATTCTTTACTTGATAAATCAGACAACTCTGGATCTGGTAGTGCCTTCTTATCTATTTTACCATTATTCGTTAATGGAAAATCATCTAATACAACCCATAATTGTGGAATCATATAATCTGGTAATTTTGCCTTTAATAAGTCTTGGATCAATTCTTTATCAAAATCATTTTCAAATACCACATAACCAACTAATCGATTGTTACCCTTAATATCTGAATTGACTAATACTGTAGCTTGTTTAACATCTGGTAATTGAGTCAAAACATTCTCAACCTCACCCAACTCAATACGATAACCTCGGATCTTAACTTGATCATCTTTCCTACCTACAAATTCAATATCACCACTTGGTAACCATCGTGCTAAATCCCCTGTCTTGTATAATCTCTCGCCTTCCACAAAAGGATTGGAAATGAATTTTTCCTTGGTTAATTCTTTTCGGTTCAAATAACCTCGAGCTAAACCATCTCCTCCTATACACAACTCCCCAACTGCTCCAATGGGTAATAACTCTAAGGTTTCATTTACGATATAGATACTTGTATTACCCATAGGACGACCTATATGTATACGATCTAAGGATTGATAGTTTGTAACATCTAATACCGTACAACCAATAGTAGCTTCTGTAGGACCATATTCATTAAACAACTTTACTAATGGATCTAATTGTCCTAAATTAGATAAATCTGAATGTGTTAATTGTTCACCTCCTATGATGAATCTTTTTAATTTAAAATTATCTAAATCACTAAAAAAAGAGAGATGTGTTGGTGTTAATTTAATTGAATTAATAGCATCATTTAAAACGATGTCTTGTAATACTGAGCTAACATTATTATCCCTGTAAATATGCAACTGCCCTCCTGTTAAAAGTGTCAAATAGATACTGGTTTGTGTTAAATCAAATGATAATGAACTGAATAATGGAAAACTGTAATAACTATCTTTTCCTCCATAATGTTCTATACTATACAATAAATAGTTTACCAAATTATAGTGCTCTATCATTACTCCTTTTGGATGACCTGTACTTCCTGAGGTATAAATTATGTAAGCTAAATCTGAAGATTTAATACCATCATTATTTATAGTTAATAATGTTGAACCTTCTTTTGAGATGGTTTCAAACTCTATGTCTATTGAAAAAATAGGTATCGTATAATCTATTACATCAAATAAACTTTCTGACTCTATAATGAGTAATTTTATATTGGCATCATTTATAACAAATGATTTGCGAATGTCTGGATATTCTTTATCAATAGGGAGATAACAAGCGCCTGTTTTCAAAATACCTAATATTGAAATAATGGCCCAAATGCTTCTATCTAACATTATCCCTACTATATCATTTGATGTCAAATCATAGTTCTGCTGTAAATAAAGTGCTAATTGGTTTGATTTTTCGCTTAGTTCCTTATAAGTCAATTCTTCTCCTTCAAAAACTATAGCTATATTATTTGGAGTCTTCTTAACCTGTTCCTCTAATAAATCTACTATTGTTTTGTCTCTGGGATAAATTACTGTTGTTTCATTAAATTCATGTAATAATTGATGCGTCTCTTCTGAAGTAAGCATGGACAGACCTCCTATAGGTTGATTCATATCACTCACAATACTCAATAATAACTCCTGATAATGCAATAGCATACCATCAATAGTTCTCTTAGTAAATAAAGCTGTGCAGTAATTCATTTCTAGTGAAATACCATTTTGACCTTCTGATGTACTGAATATTAAATCAAATTGGGCTGTGTCAGTATCAAACTCGTAATCTGATAATGTAACTCCTGCTAATACGCTCTCTTCTTTTCTATCGCTTGCCTCTTCTTTTTGAAAATCAAATAACACCTGAAACAATGGAGTCATACTCATATCCCGAGTAGTAACCAATCGGTCCACAACCTTCTCAAAAGGCGCCAACTGATGATCATATCCTTCTAAAGTTGTCTGTTTTACAGTAGCTAATACATCTCTAAAACTGGGATTTCCACTCAAATCACTACGAAGTGCCAATGTATTTACAAAAAATCCTATCATACCCTCCAACTCCGATTGTGTACGATTGGCAATAGATGTACCTACACAAATATCATCTTGTCCACTATATCGAGACAATAAAACCTTAAAAGCTGATAATAAAAACATAAACAATGTAACACCTTCTTCCTTACATAAAGAAGTTAATGAGTTACTTACTTCCTTATTTAACTTAACAGAAATACTAGCTCCTGCATTACTCTGTACCGCAGGACGAACATAATCCGTTGGTAATGATAAGGTACTTACTCCTCTCAGTTTTTCTTCCCAATATGATAATTGCTCTTCTAAAACAGCTCCTTCTAAATACTTTCGCTGCCAGATCGCATAATCTGCATATTGTAAGTGTAACTCTGGTAAAACAGCAGGACGGCCAGATTGTAGGGCTCTATAAAGCTCCATAAACTCGTGCATTAATATACCTCCAGACCACCCATCACTGGCAATATGATGGAAAACACTAGTCAATACATACTGATCATTACCTAAATCATATAAACAGCTTCTTAGCATATAATCTTTTGATAAATCAAAAGGTTTCATAAGATAATTATTTATTATATCCTCTAATTTAGATTCTGAATTTATTATAACTCGATCTAGTCTCCATGACATTGATGGAATGATTTCCTGATAGCCAATACCATTATCAGATCTTATTACAGTACGCAATATCTCATGACGACAAACAATTTCCTTCAAGGATTGCTCTAATATTAATATATCTAAAGCCCCCTTAAGACAAAAAACAGTAGGAATATGATACTCAATACTACCTCCTAACTGATCCAAAAACCATAACCGCTCTTGGCTAAAAGATAAAGGAATACGAACAGGACGATCTTCTACAACAATCGTCGGAAGTAAAACTCCTTCGGATTGAACTGATAAATACTCTCCTAAAGCAAAAATCGTAGTATATGTGAAAATATCTGCAATTTCAATCTCTATCAACAGCTTCTTACGAATCATAGAAACCAATTGAGTAGCCAATAGACTATGACCTCCCATCTCAAAGAAATTGTCATAAATCCCAACCTTATCAACACCCAATAAATTCTTCCAAATCTCTACCAATTGAGACTCCTTTTCATTCCTAGGTTCTACATATTCTTTACTTGATAAATCAGATAACTCTAAGCTAGGTAATGCCTTCTTATTGACTTTACCATTACTGGTTAATGGAATATGATCTAATACTACCCATAATTGAGGTACCATATAATCTGGTAATTGTGTTTTTAATGAGTTTTGGATCGATTCTTTATCAAAATTATCTTCAGTTACGATATAGCCTATTAAACGTTTGCTATCACTGATATCTTCGTTAGCTAATACTACGGCTTGTTTAACTTCGGGTAATTGTGTCAAAACACTCTCGATCTCGCCTAGTTCAATACGATAACCTCTAATTTTAACTTGATCATCCTTCCTTCCTACATATTGTATATTACCATTAGGTAACCATCGTGCTAAATCACCTGTTTTGTATAATCGTTCTCCTTCAATAAAAGGATTCGGTATAAACTTCTCCCTTGTTAAATTTTCTCTGTTCAAATAGCCTCTAGCCAAACCTGCTCCTGATATACATAACTCTCCAATCACTCCTATAGGAACTACCTTTTGACTATCATTAAGTATATAAGTTTGAGTATTGGCTATTGGTCTACCTATAGGAACAATTGTATCAATATCACAACTAAAAGTAGTAGAGCAAATACTGGCTTCTGTTGGTCCATAAGCGTTAATATATTTTCCTATTTTTGAAAATAATTTTGCTTGCTCTATTGGGGATTTTTCTCCTGCTGTTATTAATGTTTTTATACTTTGTATTTGGTTACAATCTAGTAATGTAAAGAAAGCTGGGGGTAAAGTGGCAATGGTTATTTGATGTTTTTCGACATAATCTACAAAACAATTCACATCAAGTTTATTTTCCTCTTCTATTATATATAATTTTGACCCCGATAATAGTGATATAAAAATCTCTGATATAGAAGCATCAAAAGAATGACTCGCATATTGTAAGCAACTATCAGCCTTAGTAACTGAAAAAACATCAATTTGTGATAATATCGTATTGACTATACTACCATGCTCTATCATAACTCCTTTTGGATTACCCGTGCTCCCTGAAGTATAAATTATATAAGCTAAGTCCGAAGGTTTAACATTACTATCTAGATCTAATAGTGTAGGTACTTCTTTTGATATTGTTTCAAATTCTATGTCTATTGAAAATATCTTTGTATCATAGTCCATTACTTCAAACAAGCTTTCTGAATCTATAATTAACAATTTTACATCAGCATCATTGATAATAAATGATTTTCGAGCATCCGGATAATCTTTATCTATTGGTAAATAGCATGTTCCTGATTTAAAAATCCCTAACATGGAAACAATTGACCATATGCTACGATTCATCATTACACCTACTATATCTTCAGACTCTAATTGCCCCGTATTCTTCAGATAATATGCTAGACAGTTTGATTGTTCATTAAGTTCTTTATATGTTAATGCTTCATCTTCAAATACTATAGCTATAGTATCTGGGGTTCTATTAACCTGCTCTTCAAACAAATCAATTAAAGTCTTGTTTTTTGGATAAGCAAACTGTGTTTCATTAAACTCTAATAGTATTTGTTGTTTTTCTTTAATAGGCAACACCTCTAGAGTACTTATTGGCTCATTTACATTTTTAATCACATTGTCAATGATCTCTTTAAAATGAATACTCATAGATTCAATTGTACTTCTTTTGAATAAATCTGTACAATATTCTATATTAAAAAAGATCTCTTGTTCTGTTTCTATTGCATTAAATGAGATATCCAATATAGAACTTATATGTGCTCTTTCATAAGTATCTATAGTCAATTTTTCTAAGGATACTTCTGTTGATTTTGGTGCATTATCTAATAAAAATTTTGCTTGAAACAAAGGGCTCATACTCGCATCTCGAGTGGTCATAACTCTGTCTACTACTTTCTCAAATGGAGCATTTTGATTGCTATAAGCAGTTAATGTTGTTTCTTTTACTTGAACTAACAGATCCCTAAATGTACTTTCATAATTTATCTTAGTACGTATTGTTAAATTATTAATAAAAAACCCTATTACCCCCTCTAATTCTGATTGTGTACGATTCGCAATAGGTGTACCAACACAGATGTCTTCTTGTCCACTATATTTATATAACAATACTTTGAAAACAGACAATAACAACATAAACATTGTAACGCCTTCAGATTTACAAATTAAATCTAATGAATCTTTCTGTTTTTGATTTAAATGAAATGACATGATAGCTCCCAATGTACTCTGAGTCGATGGGCGTATATAATCTGTAGGCAATAGCAATGGTGTCACCCCTCGCAATTGATTTTCCCAATAGCTCAACTGAGTCTCCAAAATTTCTCCTGAGATATACTTACGCTGCCAAATAGCATAATCCGTATACTGAATTGATAATAAAGGTAAGTTTGGAGTCCTTCCTTGAGTCATGGCACTGTACAATTCTACAAACTCATTTACTAAAATACCTTCTGACCAACCATCACTAGCGATATGATGAAAAACACAAGCTAATATATATTGATCATGCTCTAAAGTATACAAACATGCTCGTAACTTATAATCCTTTGACAAATCAAAAGGATGCATCAGATAGTCTTCTAAATTTTTCTTTAATACTATTTCGTCTGATACTTCTTCTCTATCCAATGACCATCCCTCTGCTTCTATAATTTTTTGATACCCTATACCTTCTTCTGAAAGAAGTAAACTACGTAAAACCTCATGGCGTGAAACAATTTCTTGTAACGTCTGCTCTAGTATTGATATATCCAAAGATCCTTTTAATCGAAGAACAATAGGAATATGATACTCGGTACTACCATGCAACTGATCTAAAAACCATAACCGCTCCTGACTAAAGGATAAAGGAATACGATCCGAGCGATCCGCTACTTCAATACTTGGTAGTAAAACCCCTTCGGATTGAATTGATAAATGCTCTCCTAATGCAGAAATCGTTGTATACTCAAATATTTCTCGAATAGAGATCTCTATGCATAATTCTTTACGAATCATAGAAACCAAACGCGTAGCTAACAAACTATGACCTCCTAACTCAAAGAAATTATCATGAACCCCAACTTTATCGATCCCCAATAAATCCTGCCAAATATCTACTAATTGCTCTTCTGTCTCATTACGAGGTGCTACATACTCCCTTGTGGATAACTCTGAACTATCTGGGGTCGGTAATGCTTTTTTATCCAACTTACCATTACTCGTTAATGGCATTCTATCTAGTGTAACCCAAACCGTAGGAATCATATACTCGGGTAATCTTAATTTTAACTGTTGTTGGATATTTTCCTTATCTAATGCCTCTTTTAATACTACATAGCCTACCAAACGATTCGTACCAATCACATCTTCTTTAGCTAATACACAACAGTGTATAACTTCTGATAAAGATGACAATGCATGCTCGATCTCTCCCAATTCAATTCGATATCCGCGGATCTTAACTTGGTCATCTTTCCTACCCATAAACTCCAAATTACCATCCGGTAGCCAGCGCGCTAAATCACCAGTCTTATAAATCTTATCTCCTTCTTTAAAAGGATTGGATATAAATTTTTCTCTTGTTAATGCTTCTTGATTTAAATAGCCTCTGGCAACTCCAGATCCTCCAATACATAACTCTCCAATTACTCCAATAGGTAATAAATCTTCATTATCGTCTAATATATATAGTGATGTGTTGGCTATTGGTTTTCCTATAGGAATTGTACTTGAAAATTCATTAATCCTAAAATATGTTACACAAACTGTAGCCTCAGTAGGGCCGTATGTATTATAAATTGAAATTTTATCATATATATTATTAATATATAATGATTTTAAAACATCTCCACCACTAATTATTTTTTCTAACGAAAATAAATTAACTCCTGAATTTGAATTCAAAAACTCAATTACGAACGGATTTGTACTTAATACTGTAATTTTATGTTTTTCACATAATGATAGAATCGTATTGAAATCCTTATTACTCTTAGAGATAACTAACTTACCTCCAACACTTAAAATAGGGAAGATTTCTTCTATGGATGTATCAAATGATATTGTAGATTGACTTAGGATAGAATCAGACTCTGTTATTTGAAAATAATTTATAAAAGTAATTATATAATCTGTCAAAGAATTATGTTCTATCATCACTCCTTTTGGATTTCCTGTACTACCCGAAGTATAAATTACATAAGCTAAATTATTAGGTGATACCAAAACTGATAATCTTTTAGATTTTTCCTTTGTAATTATTTCCCAATCTTTATCTAACAATACAGTCTTAACATCATTCTTATCTTCTATGAACTCAACTACATTGAGATCTGTCAATAAGACTTTTATACCTGAATCTACTATCATGTAATCGATCCTTTCTTTTGGATAACTAGGATCTATAGGAATATAGGCTCCGCCTGCTTTCATTATACCTAAAATACCAACTATCATCCACTCTGATCGATCTATACAAATACCTACTAAACTCTCACTGGTAACCCCTTGCTTTTGTAAATAACTTGCTAATTGATTTGACTTTTCATCTAATTCTTTATAAGTTAACTGCTTTTCTTCAAATACTATTGCTATACTATTAGGTGTCTTATTAACCTGATTCTCAAATAAATTTACTACTGTCTCATCCTGTGGATAAGCTACTGTTGTATCATTAAAATCGTGTAATAATTGTTTTGATTCTTTTTCTGACAGAATTGATTCTCTACTAACAGGAGTATTTAACTCGTCATTAAAACAATGTAAAATATTATCAATATAACTATGAAAATGTTCTAAAGATATTTCTGATTTAAAGTTCTTATGTAATTCATATACAAACTTAAAACCAGCATCCCCTGTTAGATCTACGGTTAAATTTAAACTCGAACTTGTTCGCTCAAAAGAAGATGTATTTAAGTCTTTTTCAAAATCATCATCATTATTAGATAGTGAATCATCTGTTGAAGAATTTTCTGGGATAATATCATTGTATACATGAAAATCAATGTAATTAAACAATGCATCAAAAAAAGAATCGTCTTTATTTATTCCAATAAGGCGCTTGATTTCAAAAAATGTTAAATGCCCATTAAGATGTATATCTCTCATCTTTTTTTCAACACTTTTAAAATATAACACCCAACTTTCTTCCGATTGAAAAGTATAACGCACAGGTAAGGTATTTAAAAAACATCCTAAAACATTATCTCCATCTTTAATTTGTGGACGGTTATTAGATACTAAACCAACTGTCAATTCCTCTTCATGAGTAAACATTTGCAATGCGTAGATATATGCTCCAAAGAATATAGTCTTCAATGTGATATTGTACTCTTTACATTGTTTCTGTAAATCAGTCAAAAAAGCAAGATCATATTGTTTTGTGTAATATTCTGATATTTCTGTTGCTTCTGAAAAAATATCTAAATACTTATATCCTGATAATTCTTCTTTCCAGAAAGTAATCGCAGCAACATCTTGTTTAGTTACTAATTCCCTGATAATAAAATCCTTTTGACTACAAGCAATTATTGATGGGTAATAATCATCTCTTTTTTTGAGTTCATAATAGGTTTTATAGAGTTCGGTAACAAATGAAGCAACACTCCACCCATCCATGATAGAATGATGAAACTGGTATATAAATAACTTATTATACGTATCAATAGTAAAAATATCAAAACGATATAATGGTACTTGTTTAGTAACAAAAGAAGCTTCTCTTTCTGACACAAGAAATTCTTCGATTTTCTTTTCTTGTGTTTGTTGATCAAACAAACTTAGATCCTTATACCCTATATCAAAAGAAATTGTCTTAGATACTATTTGAACAGGTTGATAATAATCTGAAAAATTAAAACTAGTACGAAATATAGAATGTTTTTCAATTAATAACGCAATTGATTTTCTAAAAGTAATAATGTCAAAAGATTTATCTTTAATAGGAAATATCATCTGATCATGAAAAACCGCTAAGCTAGGATCTAATAATGATTCCATAGTCATACCCTGCTGAACATCAGTCATAGGATAAACATCTTCAATCAAATCAGGATCTTCTATAGACTCCAATACAGATAATCGTAGTGATGATATTTCTGACTCTACAGTTTCATAAAGCTGTTTAATTTTATGATTATCAGTATCATTATTTAATACTGAAGCAGAAAAACTCTGTATATTACTATATTTAAAGAGGTCTTGTAATTGAATGTGTTGATTAAAAGTTTCATTTATTTTAGAAATTAGTCTAATCGATATAATAGAGTCACCTCCTAATTCAAAGAAATCATCCTGTATACCAATCTTTTCTACTCCTAATAATTCTTGCCAAATAGTAACTAGCTTTTCTTCTGTCTCATTACCAGGGGCTACATACTCTCTTGTCGATAACTCTGAACTATCTGGAGCTGGTAATGCTTTCTTATCCAACTTACCATTACCCGTTAATGGCATCTCTTCTAATTGAATCCATAATTGAGGAACCATATACTCCGGTAAGCTTACCTTTAATTGGTCTTGTAATCCCTCTTTATCTAATGCTCCTTCTAATACCACATAACCTACCAAACGATTTGTACCAATACCATCTTCTTTGGCCAATACACAACAGTGGATAACCCCAGATAAAGATGATAAAACATGCTCGATCTCTCCCAACTCAATCCGGTATCCTCGAATCTTAACCTGATCATCTTTCCTTCCAATATATTCTATACTTCCATCTGGTAACCAACGTGCTAAATCGCCAGATCTATATAGTCTAGAAGTAGCAACATCGCTAAAAGGGTTTTTTATAAACTTTTCTCTCGTTAAGTCTTCTCGGTTCAAATATCCAACAGATAAACCAGGTCCTCCTACACACAACTCCCCTTCAACTCCTATGGGAACTAAGTTTAAATGAGCATCAACTATATAACAACATAAGGTAGGAATCGCTGAACCTATATTGCTAACCAAACTATTTACATCACTCTCCAATAGCTCTTTATAAGTAACATGGACTGTAGTCTCTGTAATACCATACATATTAACCAACTTACAATCTGGATAACTATTCTTCCAACTACCTAAATTATATGGATTCAAGGACTCTCCTCCAAAAATGACATAACGCAAAGAATGTTTTAAATTTCCAGAAAGAAACTCCTCCTGAAGTCCATAAAAAGAGCTAGGGGTTTGATTTAAAACCGTTACTCCCTCTTTTACTAATAATTCCCTAAAAGAAATAGCATCCTTTGTTACTGCTGTAGGTACAACTACTAAACGAGATCCATGTAATAAGGATCCATATATTTCCCAAACCGAAAAATCAAAACAAAATGAGTGAAATAAACTCCAAACATCATTAGAGTTAAAATCATATAAACATGAATCATGTTTGAATAAACGAACTACATTTTCATGCGATATCAAAACTCCCTTAGGAGCACCGGTACTTCCCGAAGTATAAATAACATATGCTAAATTAGACGGAGAAACCACATCACTAAGTGATTCTTCAGAGAAATCTTTAATAACAGTCCAATCTGTATCCAATAAAATAACAGATAATCCCTCTACAGTATTTAGAACTTTAGCTCTTGATGAACTACTCAAGACCATATTAACTCCTGAATCGCTAACCATATAATCTATACGACCCTCAGGATAATCAGGATCTATTGGAACATAAGCTCCTCCCGACTTTAAAATACCCAAAATCCCTACTAACATCTCTAAACTACGATCCAAACAAATACCTATCAAATCATCTGGTTGAACTCCTTCTGCTTGTAAATAATGACCTAACTGATTCGAACGCTTATCTAACTCTTGGTAACTTAATTCTTCGCCATCATAAACTACTGCAATAGCATCTGGTGTGCGCCTCACCTGTTCCTCAAACAAATCTACTATCGTTTTATCTTTAGGATAAGAAACATTGGTATCATTAAAAACAGTTAATAACTCATCTTTCTCAGCTCTACTAAGCATGGACAAACTACTTATGGATTGAGTAATGTCTCTACAAATGCTTTTCAATAATGACTCATAATGCAATAGCATTCGATCAATCGTACCCTCATCAAATAATGCCGTACTGTAATTGATCCCTAGTGAAATACCTTGATCACCTTCTAAAACATTGAATGTTAAATCAAATTTTGAAGCAACAACTTCAAAATCATAATTAGAAATCCTAATATCTTCTATTCCTAATTCTCCTAAAGAATCTGGAGTATTCTGTACGACAAACAATACCTGAAACAATGGACTCATACTCATATCTCGGGTAGTAACCACTCGATCCACAACCTTCTCAAATGGAACTAACTGATGATCATAGCCCTCTAAGGTCGTCTGTTTTACACTCCTCAAAACATCCTGAAAACTTGGATCTCCACTTAAATCACTGCGAAGTGCCAACGTGTTGACAAAGAATCCAATCATACCCTCTAACTCCGATTGCGTACGATTGGCAATAGGAGTACCTACACAAATATCTTCCTCTCCACTATATCGAGATAATAAAACCTTAAACACTGCTAACAGTAACATAAACAGCGTTACCCCTTCTTTTTGACACAACGATTCTAAGGAACTACTTAACTCTTCATCTAACTCAAAAGAAATATTGCCCCCTGCATTACTCTGTACAGAAGGTCGAACATAATCTGTCGGTAATGATAAGGTACTTACTCCCTTTAACTTGTCTTCCCAATACGATAACTGATCCTCTAAAACAGCACCTTCTAAATATTTCCGTTGCCAGATCGCATAATCTGAATATTGTAAATGTAATTCTGGTAAATCAGCTGAACGACCTGATTGTAAAGCGCTGTACAATTCCATAAACTCATCAACTAATATACCCTCTGACCAGCCATCACTGGCGATATGATGAAAAACACAGGCTAATACATACTGATCACCTCCTAAAGCATATAAACATGATCGTAACTTATACTCCTTTGATAAATCAAAAGGGTGCGTCAGATAGTCCTCTAGATTACTCTCTAATGCTGTTTCATCTGTTATTTCAATACGATCCAATGACCAATCCTCAGCTCCTATAATTTCTTGATACCCGATACCTTCTTCTGAAACCAGTAAACTCCGTAAAACCTCATGACGGGAAACAATTTCTTGTAACGTTTGCTCTAATATTGAGATATCCAAACTCCCTTCTAAACGAAGAACAATAGGAATATGATACTCTGTACTACCTTGCAACTGATCTAAAAACCATAACCGCTCCTGACTAAAGGATAAAGGAATACGATCCGAGCGATCCATTACTTCAATATTTGGTAGTAAAACTCCCTTAGATTGAGTCAATAAATGTTCTCCTAATCTAGAAATCGTTGTATGTGAAAATACTTCTCGGATAGAGATCTCTGTGCATAATTCTTTACGAATCATAGAAACCAAACGCGTAGCCAACAAACTATGACCTCCTAACTCAAAGAAATTGTCCTCTATTCCTACACGCTCTACTCCTAATAATTCTTGCCAAATAGCAACTAACTTTTCTTCTGTCTCATTACGAGGGGCTACATACTCTCTTGTCGATAACTCTGAACTATCTGGAGCTGGTAATGCTTTCTTATCCAACTTACCATTACCC
>NZ_KQ474102.1 GCF_001401755.1 Aquimarina longa SW024 | reverse complement strand
AGTGGGCTATATGGGGTTTCATTTTTTTTAAGGTTTTAAGTAATTTTTAATATATCGATTTGTCGTATTGGTTTTTCTTGATTTTAGAGATAATGGTTTACTGTTTTTTATAGTACTTAGTGCTAATGGAGACTTGCGAATAGTAGTTGCTATCTCTAGAGAGGTTAATCGCTGTATATATGCTTCTTTGATCCAATTACGTAATAATAAAGCATACCCTCCATGCTCTTCTACACAACTATTAAATTGTTGTTGGTTAATATTCAATAGTGCAAATACTCTTTCTTCAAAAAGATGTATTCTCCTTTCTTTAAGACTAGAAGTTGTACTTATTGCCATTTGTAATTAGTTTAAGGTTATTATTTTGTCTGAGCTTTAAAAAATAAGATGTCATCTATTTTTTTATATTTAATCATTGAGTGTTTTTTCCTTCATCAGCTCCTTAGCTAATGCATTTATCTTTCTTGTACTTTTAGTCTTTCTATTTGGAAATTTTCCATTAAGTACATTACGAACATAAGATTCTGAAAGACCTAACCGTTTTGCAATCAATGAACCAATACCATAGAAATATTTATCTTTTATTTTATTTGATGACTTGTTCATATAATCAATTATTTGCTTCAATCTTAAAAAAACACGTACTTTGTTTATGTACTATAACACAAATATAAATAAAACTATTTATAATAAACAAATTTGTTTATAAAATATGACTGGAGAATATTTAAGAAATAAAATTATCATGTCAGGCTATCAACAAGTTGAAGTAGCTGAAAGGCTTGGTATAAGTGCTCAACACTTAGAAAGTAAACTAAAAGCAAAAGATATTAAAGTCAGTTTTTTACTTGATGTAGCTCGAGTTATAAATAAAAACATATATTATTTTCTTCCTGATTTAGAAAAGAAAAACAACAACAATAAAAATCAAAAAAGTACTGATTCACCAATTTCTTTGAAAGAAAATAAAAATATCAACCAGAAAGCAGATGAATTTATTCTAACACAAATTGCAGATATATTATCTAAACAGCTTACTCCTAAGTTTGATACATCACAAAAGAGTCTTGATGTTCTTACAGAGGCACAATCTAGAATTCTTCTTAACCAAGGTGAATTACTAGATCGTATAGAAGAATTGATTACATTTTTTAAAAAAGAAAAGAGAATTAGTTAATTACTCCTCCGTCTTATTAATTTTATCAATTGATTTCTCTAACAAATCAAGTAACCCTTCAAGAGTAATTTTTGAGTTTTTACGTATCTGGCTCCTAAGTTTTTCTTTTTCTTCTGGCTTTAAATCTTTACGATATTCGTCTAATAGAAGAGCATAATACAGGTTATTAAGACTCATATCTTTTCTGTATTTTTTTTAAACTTTCTCAAGAAATAAAACAAGAATATTAATATACAAGCAGAGAGAGTGATTAAAAATTTTAGATTTATATCATTAAATGATGTTTTTTTTAGGTTTAGAATATAAATACATAACTGATAAAGAACATTTATGATTGGAACAATGATCACAAATCGATATCGTTTTCCTTTAGCTTCAAAATAAGCAATTAGCCAACCTATTAAACCAAATAGGTTCACTAAAACTACATATAAAAAAACTCTTAATGAAGAGTACCCAGAGATTTTAGAAGGAATACCCTTGGGTACTATATCGTGTATATATGGTAATATAGAGCATAGTAATATTAACCCTCCTATCACAAATTCTTTAAATATCTCCTTCTTGTATTTCGTCTTTATCAAGTAATTTTTCATCATGTTGATCTAGCGGTTCAGGAGAACATCCCACATAGATAAAACTTATTGCATATAGTAGAATTAAGGCAAAAACTAATTTCTTCATTATCTTAGATTTTTATAAATTAAGTACCTAAGATAATTTAAAGTAATGCTAATTCCTATACTTTATCTGGGGTTGATAATGGAAAAAGTTAATCTATTCAAATGAAATCCTTATGAATAAATAGTTTTATTTATAAAATGCAATATGAGAAGAAATTTTGAATTTTCATTATGGTAAAACCTCAATATTTATATGTAAATATACTTATTAAATAACCATAGATACATTTTGAAAATCAAAGGATTGAATGCTCATTAACCTTTTTGTTAAATAAAAAACGATTTCTATCTCTATGTTATTTTTACACCAGCATGATCTTCTGTATTGTCTTAATTCTCAAAAAGTTTTGTATCTCATAAAAATAATAATGATATTAGACAAGGTAAAAAATTGTCTTACGCCAGACTTCTATGTTCATAAAATCAATTTATTACACAGAAAATAGAAGACTAGCAAAAAACAAAATTGTCCATATGTGTGACAAAGTTTTCTTAGCTGAGTCAATATTATCAAGAGTAGAATTTAAGACAAGCTATGGCTATATATTCGTTTTTAGAAAACGAATATATACTTAAATGGAAGACGCTAAAAAAGAGAATGATTTACGTGTATTGACAATCGATGAGCTTCGCTCTTTTGATGGATTTGAAAAGCTATCGGATCAAGAAGTATTGAAGATTATTACCACCTTAAAAGAAGTATCATTATTAGTACATAAATTATTATAAAAGATGGGATTAGAACACTTTCAAAGTTTTGCAAAACAGAATACTAATAAAATCGTTAGAAACAATAAAGCGGTTATCTACACTAGAGTATCTGATATCAAACAAAAAGAGAATACTAGCTTAGAGAGTCAAAAACAATTATGTGAAGATTTTGCTAAGCAAAATGGCTATGTCGTCTATGCTTATTTTGGAGGAATTAATGAGAGTGCTAAAACTGACGAACGAAAAGCTTATAAAGAGATGTTGGCTTATGTAAAGCGTAAGAAAATCACTAATATTATCGTGTATAGTTTAGATCGTTATTCAAGAACAGGTGGGCTTGCTATCGCTACTGTAGAGAATCTAAAGAAAAAGGGGATTAAAGTATTGTCTATTGCTCAAAATGTAGATAGTGATACACCTACTGGAACTTTTATGCAAGGTTTTCATTTGTTGTATAGTAGATATGATAATGATGTAAAAAGTACTAATACGATCAGAGGTATGCGACATAGGCTGTTAAATGGTTACTTTATGGGAGTTGCACCATTGGGCTATAAGAATACAAGAAATGAAAGCAATAAGCCTATTATAGTGCATAGTGACCAAGCTCCACTAGTAAAAAAGGCATTTTTATGGAAAGCTAATGAAAATCTTACTAATGTTGAGATTGTAGAGCGTTTAAAAAAACTAGGACTAAAAATCTATAAACAACGGATTTCGGATATGTTTAGGAATCCTGTCTATTGCGGATTGCTCTCTCATAGCTTAATAGAAGGAAAAGTAGTGAAAGGAATCCATAAACCTATAGTTTCTAAAGAAGTATTTCTTAAGGTTAATGGTGTTAATAAACAAAAAAGTAAACATAATGTAAAGAATGGGAATCTACCTCTAAAAGGTTTTGCCAGTTGCGCTTCTTGCAAAAGTCCTCTTACTGGTTTTATTGTAAAAGCTAAAGGGATTTATTATTACAAATGCAAAACCAACGGTTGTTCTTGTAATCGTAATTCAGGAATACTGCATCAGTATTTCAAAGATATATTGAGCATATACCAAATAGATAAAAAACTAGTTGCTCCACTTAAAAAGCAACTAAAATGGACTTTCGAATATTTTAATAAAACAGATAAAGATAATCTCCCAATATTACAAAAGAATCTAAAGGTTCTGGAAGATAAAATCGAGAAGATGCAGGAACGTTATGTAATTGGTGAAATTGAAGTTGAATTGTATCGAAAATTCAAGGATAAGTTTACTAATGAAAAAGCAGAAATTGAGCAAGAAATCCAGAATAGTAGTTCTTTGAGTTCAAACCTTGATAATTATATTGAGAAAGCTTTGCTATTATTTTCTAACCTTCACAAAATATGGGAGTTAAGTGATTATACAGGGAAGCAAAAATTACAAAAAATACTCTTTCCCGATGGAATAGTGTATAATCGAAAAAATGACCGAGTTCAAACTTCTTCTATAAATCCAATAATGGAGTTAACAAGCTGTTTATCAAAGAGTCTACTGAAAAATAAAAGCGGACAAGAATTAGTTTTACCTAATTTGTCCGCTTCTGTGACCTCGGCAGGATTCAAACCTGCAACCTCTTGAGCCGTAATCAAGTGCACTATTCAGTTATGCTACGAGGCCTTTTTGCGGGTGCAAATATATGTGTTTTTTATATATCTGACAAAACTTATATTGATTTTTTTATAGTGAGAAAAAAACTACTTGAAGTTTTCCTGAAAAGCGATGCTAAAAAAAGAATCAAGTAGCTTATTAATATACTTTTAATTAAAATTTATTAATTTGTTTCACAGAGATAAGATTGTTTTTTAACATCATCTTTTTAGCTAGATCAGTACCAATTAATGATTGTAACAAATTTTCATCATTATTTTATTTACCTCCATCTTGGATATAAATTTCTGATAATTTTAATTCTTCAAGCTCTCTTGCTATATATAAAGGGGTTTTATACTTCCATTCTGCTCGTTCTTGGTGAGTAAGTCCGTGGTTACCAATTTTGCATTTTCATAAGGTTGTGCATCTGCCATTGTTTTTTGTGTTTTAGCTTTAAATTGTGTTACTTCATAATTTTTACGTTCTTCAATACCAAGGGTATTGTACAGCATAGGCAGTTACTAGGTTCTGTATAAAAAAAAATATGCCAGAAATAACACTTAATGCTAGACCAATACAATACCTAATCATATGAAAATTACGACGTACAATAAACCAATTTAGTATTTTAGATATTCTAATAAATGGTTTGATAATAAATATGATGATTTCTGCAAGAATCATTAGTATTCCTGCTAATGTTAGCATATTTGATATTTTAAAAATTATTAATTGATTTTTTTAGCTATTTTTCTCTTTTTTTAGCCTCTTTTTCTAAATTTCATTATTTTCGGTTGATGAATATACAAGATTATATCAGAGATATTACTGATTTTCCAAAACCAGGAATTCTATTTAAAGATATTACCCCTCTATTAGCAAACCCTAAAGCTTTAATAAGCTGTGCAGATCAATTGGTTGAATTATGTCCAGAAGCTACTAGAATTGATAAAGTAATAGGTATAGAGGCTAGAGGATTTATTATGGGAAGTATGATTGCAGAACGTTTAAAAGCAGGATTTATACCAGTAAGAAAAAAAGGAAAACTACCATACGATGTGAATTCTAAAAGTTATAATTTAGAGTATGGCAAAGATTCTTTAGAAATACATGTAGATGCTATTAAAGAAGGAGAATATGTTCTAATTCATGATGATGTACTTGCTACTGGAGGTACGGCTAAAGCAGTTTGTGATTTGGTAGAAGAGTTAGGAGGGGTAGTAGTGCAGTGTAATTTTATTATGGAATTGGGTTTTCTAAAAGGAAGAGAGCAACTTAATACTCCGGTATCCGCTCTTTTAAAATATTGAATATAAAAAAAGCTTTCATTTTACCGAAAGCTGCTCATATTGAGTTTTATTTTTTGGATGTGGCAATTATTGCTCCATCTTTAGCTTTATCCCCATAAATACTAATCGCTGTTTCGGGTTTTAAGAAATCTACTTCAGCTAACATGTCTGATTTAGCTAAAGAATCTAAGGTTTTAAAATCAGTTTCTTTTCCATCAATGATAATCAATTTTTCAATATATGGGTTATCAACAAAACTAAATCTCCTAGATGTGGAATTCTGAAAGTTATGTGTTTGTGGTCCACTAAAAGAGAAATTTTGAGCATTATTTTCTTCAAAATTAAAAGATTCCATTATTTGTTCTTTTAATTTTTGAATATCAAAATGTCCATTAAAGAATACAGAATCTTTTTCTTTATCAAAATTAAAAGCAAAACGATGTTTCTTTATGATACTATCTATATCGATTTTTGGGTTATTAAATCCAGATTGATTCTTCCAAGTTGCAATATCAAACATACCAGAACTAGAGATAAACAAACTGCCATCTTTGTAACCCAATTCTATTTCTGAAATAGGAGTTTGTGATGAGGAAGAGTATTGACTTTTTGAATTTCCTTTTTTAAGAATAATATTCAGGCTAGTAATCTCATTTTTATCATTATAATTTATTTTTTTTATAAGTAATTCTATGCTATTCTCTGAAAAGAATTTTTTTAGATCTTCTAATTCTTTTTCTGATGTATTCTTATTAATTATAGCTGTTATTTCATCAGATTGAATATGGTCAATTCTATAATTTTGTTCTATAATTGTAGTAAATGCTTTTAAGGGAAGCATACCTAGTATACTCACCCCTAGAATAATCCATTTTTTCATATGATTCTTTTTAATTCTTTATTGGAATGATAACTTCATTATTAAATACGAGAGATAATAATGGGTGTTGCATTTTTTTATTATTTACTAAATAATGATTTTCAACCTAAAGCTTTTTTGATTACATATAATTTCCATCCAAATATAAGAAGTTGTAATTTAGAGGCTTTGTTAAGATCTAGACGCTTTTTAGTAAAACTAGGAAGGATTACTTTATTGAATTTAGCGATTACCAAAAAAACATGTTTTTGCATACTTTAAAAGTACAAAAAAACATAAAAATCTAAGTAGTTTATACTCGTTTTAATAATTCTCTTTTACGATCTCTTGATATAGACAATGTTTTTCCGTCACTCATTATGATATGCCCACCATTATCGTTGCTTAATAGTTTAAGATAGTTTAGATTTATAAGGTTTGATTTATGGGCTCTAAAAAAATTGAATGGTAATAATTCTTGTTCAAAAAACTTAAGGTTTTTGGAGACTATCATTTTTGGTTGGTTGCTAAAAGTGATAATTGTATAATTGCCTTCAGCAATACAATACATAATGTCTTCAGTTTTAATAAAGTGTAGCCCTTTAGCGTCTGATATTATAATTTGTTTAGGAGATTCTCTTGTAGGCTGAGTAGTTTTAAAATTTTGAGAAAGATTCTTTTTATTAGAAAGCCGTTCTTTTCCGATATATAAAGTTGCTTTAGCAACTGCTTCTTTTAGTTTAATAGGGTCGATGGGTTTTAATAGATAATCAATAGCATTATATCTATATCCTTTTAGTGCATAATCATTGTGTGCAGATATAAAAATTATTTTAAAATTCATTTGTTTTAGATTAGGAATCAAATCAAAAATGGTGTTGTTTCCTATCTGAATATCTAAAAAAACAATATCTGGATGATGTTTCTCAAACAATATTTTTGTAGATGCTTCATCCCATCCTTCTCCTATTATTTCTACTTGGGTGCAGTATGTATTCAATAGTAGTTTTAAGCTACTCCGTGCCATTTTTTCATCATCAATAATAATAGATTTAAGTGGATTGTTCATATGTGGTTGTTTATTATAGGTAGATTAATGATAATTCGTGTACCGTTTGGAATTTTAGAACTATCATAGAGATCTATAATTTTTATGGAGGTTTCTTTGTAGCCTATTTTTTTTAAAAGTTTTATTCTTTCTAAGGTATTTCTTGATGCTATAGATAGGTGTACATCATTTTTAAATTTCTTATTTAATTCTAAAGATTTTCTACGACCTATTCCATTATCTTCAATGATGCATAGGATACTATCTTTCTTTTGCTGAAAAGATAATTTTAGTATTTTTATATTTTTAGAACTTAATCCGTGTACAACAGCATTTTCTAAATGGGGTTGAATAATCATTGAAGGTATTTTAGGATTTAACTCAGACAAGTTCTCATCGATATCTAGTTTTAATTTAAATTGGTCATTAAACCTTTTGTTTTCAAGAGCGATATAGGTTTTTATAATTTCTAATTCTTCTGCAAAATGAATATATAAACTATCAGAGTTAGATAATATCTTTCGGATCAAATGTGATAACTGCCTCATATGTTCACTAGCTTCGAACTTGTTTTTTTGAAGAATAAAACTTTGTAGTGTGTTAAATGAATTAAACAAAAAATGAGGATTCATTATGGATCGTAATGATTTTAATCTAATTAAGCTTATTTTTTCGTTTAGGTGTGCAATTTTCAGCCTACTTTTTTGATAGATAGTTAAAAAAATTAAAATGCATATTACAGTAAGTATTCCTGAACTTAATGCTATAATTTTGCTGTTATAAACTTGCTTATTGGTTTTTAAATTTTTGTTTTTAAGATGAGTAATTAATTTATTCTTTTCGATATGTCTTTTATTAATTTCTGACCGAGCAATCTCTTTTTTTAGATTATTTCTAGTGATTTTTTGATGATAGTTATTTTTAGCTTTTAAATAATAAATAGATTGTTTTAGATCTCCTTTAATTTCATATACTTCAGCTAGATCATTTAAACTAGAAATAACTGTAATAGGACTTTTATTTGTACTGTTCTGTATTGATTTTTTATAATAATCAATTGCTCTATCATAATTTTTTAATCTATAGTTTAATTCTCCTATAGTATGAAAAATAAATGTCTCATCTTCAGCAATAATGTTTGTATCGATATAGGTTTCAATAATTTTAGAAGCTTCTAATAGTTTGTTTTGTAATATATATCCATAAGCCATATTATTAGCTGCAACTTTTAAGGTTTTTTTGCTCTCATCTTTAGGTGTTTTTTTAAGAAGATTAATTGTTTTTTTAGAAAAATAAACCATTGCCGCTGGATTATTAGAATCATATGTAGAGGCTATATTTAATAGGGTAATAGCTCTTAGATGATATTCATCTTCTTTGATGTACTCAAGAGATTTTTTTAATTTTTTTCTAGCAAATTCAGATTCTAATAATTCATTAAATAAAACTGCTTGATTTATGTATAAACTCCATACTGTTATTCCTTTTTTATAATCTATAGACAATTCTTCAGCTTTGTTATAATATTTTACAGCTTGTAGGTATTCTTCTTTTTTATGCATTTGTCTAGCTAACATAACATATCCTCTTATTCGACAATTTTTATCATTGTTGTTTTTGCAATAATTTAATAACCAAAATAACTCATTAGTATCTGTGTTTTTTGGTTGCTCAAATGTTTGAAAATTTGTTAAATCAATATAGCTTTTAATGATGCTGTCTTTGTTGTTGAGGCGTAGTGCCAGATGTTGTTTTTTCTTAAGATATATAAGTGTTGAATCTTTTGTTTTTTTATAAGTATCAGTTACAATTGTATTCTGAGCAGAAATAGATAGAGAAATTAAAAGTTTAAATACAAAAAATAGGAAGGGTGTAATTTTATGTATTTTCATATTTAAAATGTGTGTAATTGAAGTTGGTAAAACACTTAAAGTTATGTTATTTTTTTATGATTTTCATGATTTATTTGTTAAAAATGATGTTGAATGTAGCATAAATAAAGGAACCATAAGAAAATACAATTATTAATGTCTGGCTATTATAGGTTTATGTTTTTATTATCTTATTTGATTATATATAGATGATTATGTGTCTATAATAGTGTTTTAAAATATGGATGCTATTTTTTAAAAAAACTTTTGAGATAATAGTATCTTCGCCAAAAAATAAAATTCATGATTACGAGTATATTTTATGTTATCATAGGACTTATTCTCCTTGTAGTAGGAGGGGAATTTTTAGTTAGATCTTCTGTAGCATTATCTTTTAGGCTTAAATTATCTCGTATGGTTATTGGATTAACTGTGGTTTCTTTTGCAACTTCTGCTCCAGAATTATTGGTAAGTATTCAAGCAGCGCTGGATGGTTTGTCGGATATGTCTTTAGGTAATGTAATAGGTTCTAATATTGCTAATATTGGCTTAGTATTAGGGATTACTGCAATTATTGGTCCTTTGGCTATTGATAGAGATTTTTATAAGTTTAATTGGCCGGTAATGGTATTATTATCTTTTGCGTTATACATTCTTTTGGGAGATGGTGTTTTAACTTCATTAGAAGGGTTTATATTATTTTTATCATTATTGATTTATCTTGTTGTATTGATTAGAAGAGCTCGTAAATTTTCTGATACTATTTCAGAAAAACTAGACGAATCACTAGAGCAAACATCTAGTTTTAAGATTATAGTTTGGCTTCTTATAGGAGGAGTGGCGTTATATTTTGGTTCTGAGTTATTAGTTAATGGAGCAGAATCTATAGCACTAAAAATGGGAGTTAGCGAAGGAGTAATAGCACTCACTCTTATTGCCGTAGGAACAAGTGTTCCTGAATTAGCAGCATCAGTTATAGCTGCTCTTAAGCAAGAAAAAGCAATCTCATTAGGAAATCTTATAGGATCTAATATTTTTAATATAGCATCAGTTTTAGGGATAACTGCACTAATTCAGCCGATTGTAGTAAAAGATGAGGTTTTGATAAATATAAACATGTATTGGATGCTTGGTTTTGCTATTATTTTACTTCCCTTAGCTTTTATACCTAAAAAAATGATACTTGGACGTTTTAAAGGACTTTTGATTTTTGGAGCATACTGTGTTTTTATAGCATTAGTTTTCATGAAATAACTTATTGTGAATACTAAAATTTGATATTTGATCAATCGAATTATTAAAATTCTGTTTTAATAAGAATTATTAGGCTAGTCCTTAATTGGAGACTGATTGCCTGTTTTTTTTTGTTATTTATATGGATTTAATTATTCAAATATATTCTTAGGAATTACTGTTTAAAAAAGGGATATAATATCTATGTTGTATGCCCCAAAATTATATCCTTTACTTGCCTTTATGTAATAATCCATATCTGTTATACAATCACAAAACCTCTTCATACAAATAAGGAACTTTATTTATAAGATTAAAAGTAGTTTTATCCCGAATATCAATCTTTAAATCTAAAAAAATATGAAAACACGAAAAATCATTTATGCAATTATGGGAGTCGCTCTTTTTATTGCAACATCTTGTTCTAAAGACTCGATAAGTGATCAAAACCCTGCAACGAATAATGCTAATTCAGAAACTACATTTTTGGAAAATATAGAGTCAGAATCCTCTTCTAAAAATGGGATAGTTTTCCCAGATCAAGTAGCGACAAAGAATCAAGAATTTATTGATTTTTTAGAGGGAGATTGGAGGATTACGCGATTTACTATTCCTGAAAAAGAAGGAAAAAAAAGTTGGATTAATTCTATTGGACATTTTAGTATTATAGAAGGCAAAATTATAGCGTCTATAAATAAATGTACTGGTAGTTCAAATGGATATGATATTTATTTTGAAGTAGGTAGCTTAAAAAAAATAGGTTTAAACGATGTTAGAGGAGTTTTAAAGGGAACAGGTGGACCTATAAAAGGAGGTTTTAGGGCACATAACAGATCTCTTGGTTGTAATACAGACGCGTTTGCTTTAGCTGATGGATTTGGGTACTCTTTAACTAGATTTGGAAATGTAGAAAAAACCGAAAGCCGAGACGTTGCTATAAGCATAGAAAACAATTTATTGGTGGTAGGTGATTTTTCAAAAAATGAAATTATTGTATTTAAAAAAATGGAATAGTTTAAAAGAGGAGGGAAAGTATTAAAGAAGAGACGTTTTTATAATTATAGTTGAGTTTGATTATTAAAAAATTGAATATCCGAAATACCCCTCTTCTTTTTTTAAATTCAATAAAAAGAAAAGGTTAAATATCGCCGATATTTAACCTTTATTTCATTACTAAAATATCGAAAGTATAATACATTACACTTTCGATATTTTTTAGTTTAAGAAGGTGAATGTTCTATAATATCCATGATGCATCGTTAAACGATCTAGTAAATATTTAGTATAACAGCATGCTCTTAATGAACCTCTACAATGTATGTTAAACAAGGTCTTAGATTTAGTGTATAGATTCTTAAATTCTACTTTTTACTTGTCTTCATGTAATAATCCATATCTGTTATACAATCAAAAGACCTCTTCATACAAATAAGGGACTTTATTTATAAGATTAAAAGTAGTTTTGTCCCGAATATTAATCTTTAAATCTAAAAAAACATGAAAACACGAAAAATCATTTATGCAATTATGGGAGTCGCTCTTTTTATTGCAACATCTTGTTCTAAAGACTCGATAAGTGATCAAAACCCTGCAACGAATAAAGCTAACTCAGAAACTACATTTTTGGAAGATATAGAGTCAGAATCCTCTTCTAAAAATGGGATAATTTTCCCAGGTCCAGTAGCGACAAGGAATCAAGAATTTATTGATTTTCTGAAAGGAGATTGGAAAGTAGTACGTTTTACTATTCCTGAATCACGAGAAGGAAAAGAAAGTCCAGTTGATCATATTGTGCATATGGAAGAGGATAGAGGAAATGGTTTAATAGCATTAATAGAAGATTGTCCTGGCGATATAGAGAATACGATGAATATTTACTTCAAAGCACGTGATTTAAGAAAAATATCTTCTGGGGTTAGAGGGGTTTTAGAAGGAACTGGGGTTTTTACTTCTAGATTTGGAGGTTGTAATCTTGATTTTGTTGCTGCAGCTAATTCGTTTGGATTTGGTTTAAGTTCAACAAGGACTAACTTGGAAAAAAAGAAAAATCAGGAGATTGCTATAAGTATAGAAAATAGCTTATTGGTAATAGGTGATTTTTCAGCAAACGAAATTATTGTATTAAAAAAAATTAAATAGTTAGATATATAAGCTATCTTAACTAGTATGGTAAGCGCATTTTTTTAAAACGTAATAGAAGAAAAAGAAAATATCGAAAGTATATTAAATTATACTTTCGATATTTTTTAGTTTAAGGTTTACAATTAGTTGGCTATTGTATTAAAAAATTAGACTGCTAGAGCTGCAACATCTGCTGTTTTAACAGTTTTAATAATTCTAGCTGCAATTTTATAAGGGTCTCCATTAGAAGCTGGTCTGCGATCTTCTAACCATCCTTTCCATTCATTTTCTACAGTGATAATAGGAATTCTAATAGAAGCTCCTCTATCAGATACCCCATAAGAAAATTCATGAATAGACTGTGTTTCATGCTCACCAGTTAATCGTTGATCGTTAAACTCTCCGTAGACATCGATATGTTCTTTGGTAACAGGTCTAAATGCTTCACATATAGTTTCGTATATTTCTTTAGAACCACATGTTCTTAGTAGTTCATTAGAGAAGTTAGCATGCATTCCAGAACCATTCCAATCTCCTTTAATAGGTTTTGGGTGGTATTCTATATAAAAACCATAGTGTTCAGTCAAACGATCTAGTAGATATCTAGCGATCCAAATTTCATCTCCTGCTTTTTTAGCACCTTTGGCAAATAATTGAAACTCCCATTGTCCACTAGCAACCTCTTGATTGATACCTTCGAAGTTTAGACCAGCAGCGATACATAAATCAGCATGCTCTTCAACAAAATCTCTACCATGTGTATTTCTTCCTCCTACAGAGCAGTAGTACATACCTTGTGGTCCTGGGTATCCTCCTACGGGGAATCCTAATGGTAATTGAGTTTTGGTATCCATGATAAAGTACTCTTGCTCAAAACCAAACCAAAAATCATTATCATCATCATCAATTGTAGCTCTTGCATTAGATTCATGAGATGTTCCATCAGAATTTAGAACTTCAGTCATTACCAAATATCCATTTTTTCTTGCAGGATCAGGGTATATAGCAACAGGTTTTAATAAGCAATCAGAAGAACCTCCTTTTGCTTGTCTTGTAGAACTACCATCAAATGACCACATTGGGCAATCTTCTAGCTTTCCGCTAAAATTTTCTTCAATTTTTGTTTTACTTCTTAAGTTAGCAGTTGGTTTATAACCATCTAGCCAAATGTATTCTAATTTAGCTTTACTCATAATTAATACTTTATAAATTGAATTAGTACAGGCTGTAAAATTATAATATATTCTTTAGGTGTCAAAATAAAAGGGGGTGTAAGTGTTATTTAAGTTGTTTTTTTATAGATACCCTATTTTGTTTAGGGGTATTTTGATTATTTGTTATTTTAAAAGATTGTTTTTTTTTAAGATAACAATAAAAACTTCTCATATCTTTGTGTAAAAACTTAATTTACCTATGTCAACACTCAGATTTCAAGCTTTAAAAGAAACACTAAATCGTAACACTGTAGTTGTTACAGAAACAGAACGTCGATCTGCATTATTTGGCGAAAATGTATTTAATCAAAGAACAATGCTTCAATGTCTAACCAAAGATGCATATACAAGTGTTATAGATGCTATAGAAAATGGTTCTAAGATTGATCGCACAATTGCGGATCAGATAGCCTCAGCGATGAAGGATTGGTCACTTTCTAAGGGGGCAACTCATTATACACATTGGTTTCAGCCTCTTACTGGTGCTACGGCAGAAAAACACGATGCTTTTTTTGAAACTATAGGGGATGGAGAAGCAATAGAAAAGTTTGAAGGAGGACAATTGGTACAGCAAGAGCCAGATGCATCTTCTTTTCCTAATGGAGGTATCCGTAATACTTTTGAGGCTAGAGGATATACGGCATGGGATCCAACCTCTCCTGCTTTTATTTATGGCACTACATTATGTATTCCTACTGTTTTTGTAGCCTATACAGGAGAAGCATTAGATTATAAAACTCCTTTATTAAGAGCATTACAGGCGGTAGATAATGCAGCTACAGCAGTATCAAAGTATTTTGATAAGAATGTAAAAAAAGTAAATGCTTCTCTTGGATGGGAACAAGAGTATTTTTTGATTGATAGTGCATTAGCATACTCTAGACCAGACATTGTAATGACAGGAAGAACACTTTTGGGGCATTCTCCTGCAAAAGGGCAGCAGTTAGACGATCATTATTTTGGAAGTATTCCGACCAGAGCTTTGGACTACATGAGAGATTTAGAAACAGAATGTATGCTATTAGGTATTCCTGTAAAGACCCGCCATAACGAAGTAGCTCCTAATCAATTCGAATTAGCTCCTATTTTTGAAGAAACCAACCTAGCAGTTGACCACAATTCTTTATTGATGGATGTAATGGATAAAGTAGCAATGAGACATAATCTTAGAGTGTTATTACACGAGAAACCATTTGCAGGAGTCAATGGATCAGGTAAGCACAATAACTGGTCTTTAGCAACTAGTACAGGTGTAAACTTATTAGGTCCAGGGAAAACACCAATGAGTAACTTGCAATTTTTAACTTTTTTTATTAATACGATTAAAGCAATTAATGAAAATGAAGAATTAATGAGAGCAGGTATTGCATCAGCTAGTAATGATCATCGATTAGGAGCAAATGAAGCCCCTCCAGCTATTATGTCAGTATTTATTGGAGAGCAATTAACAAATGTATTAAAAGAGTTAGAAGGTGTTACTGATGGAAAATTATCTCCACAAGAAAAGACAGATCTTAAGCTTAATGTAGTAGGTAAAATACCAGAAATACTATTAGATAATACAGATCGCAATAGAACTTCTCCTTTTGCCTTTACAGGAAATAAATTCGAATTTAGAGCAGTTGGGTCAAAAGCAAATTGTGCAAATCCAATGACTATTTTAAATACAATTGTTGCAAAACAACTCAAAGAGTTTAAAAAAGAAGTAGATGCATTGATTGAGCAAAAAGATCTTAAAAAAGATGAAGCAATATTTAATGTATTAAGAGAGTATATAAAACAATCTAAGAACATCCTTTTTGAAGGAAATGGATATGGTAAGGAGTGGGAGAAAGAAGCTAAAAAAAGAGGATTAAGTAATAATAAAACTACTCCTGAAGCTCTAAAAGCAAAAGTTTCTGAAAAAAACCTTAAGCTTTTTGAAGAAATGGGAGTGATGAATAGAATAGAAGCAGAAGCTCGCTATGAAATAGAAGTAGAAGAATATGCAATGAGAATCCAGATAGAAGGTCGAGTATTAGGAGATATTGCTCGTAATCATGTTATTCCTACGGCAATACGATATCAGAATACACTTATTAGTAATGTGTCAGGCTTAAAAAGCTTATATGGCGATGATTTTGAAAAGCATGCTAAAGAACAAATGGGTATTCTAGAAGAAATCTCTGAACATATAGGAAAAATTAATACTAAAGTAAATGAGATGACCGAGGCTCGTAAAAAGGCAAACAAATTAGAAAATCTAGAGAAGAAAGCTTCCAGTTATTGTGAAAAAGTAAAGCCACTGTTTGATGAGATTAGATATAGTTGTGATAAATTAGAACTACTAGTCGATGATGAATTATGGCCACTAACAAAATATAGAGAATTATTGTTTACTAGATAGGTAAGAATTAACTTACGTTTTTTCTTGCTAGAAATGATTTAGTAAAAAATTAACATATTAATAAGCCCTTTAAAAACCATAGAAATTTATTTTTCTATGGTTTTCCCGTATGTATTTCATCGAAAGAGGATTAAGTATGTAATAATAGTCTTAATATTTCTTAAATTTGGTAAAACATTACCCCTTATACCAGTTCTTATTTGGAATTATTGTAGGCAAAATTAAATTGTTTATGTTCTAAATAAAAGTAAAAAAATGTACTCAGTAGAACCGAGTTCAAGAGATAATCTAGTTATCATTTTATTTTGAAGTATAGAACATAAGAAACTAATTATATACGATTATTTCGTATAAAAATTAATACAAGTCCCCAAAAAAATAAAGCTATAGCTACCGAAATGTAGAGGTTATTCTTTTAATCTCTTTTAGATCTGCGCTATACTTTTATGAAATAAAACATATTTAATCACTTTAATTTATATCACACATGAAAAAAATAATTTTTAGTCTAGCAGCTTTATTAAGTGTTACAGCAGTTATTGCTCAATCAAATATAAGCGATGTTAATCAAAAAGGGAATGAAAATGCTACTACGGTTAACCAGACAGGAACTTCTAACGTATTGAAAACAAGTCAGGAAGGAGTAATGAATAGAGCAGAATCTACCCAAGGAGTTAAAGAGTTTAATTCGAATAATGGAGTTGTAGAACAGTCTCAAACAGGCAATAAAAACTCACTATTTTCTCAGCAACAAGGAGATGGTAATAAAGTATATCAGGTACAGATAGGTAATGATAACAATGCAAGAGCTACTCAGAATCTAGAACAAACAGGAGAAGAGAATTTCTCTGAGCAGAACCAAGAAGGAAATAGAAATGAAGCTATGATATCTCAAGAGAGCAACGTTAATGCAGCTTTTCAGGTTCAATTAGGAGATGATAACTCGGCATCTTCTGTACAAAAAGGGAACGATAACTTTAGTGAGTTAGAGCAAAAAGGAAAATCTAATGTGGCTTCTATAGCTCAGGTTGGTGATGAGAATGTCTCTGCACAATTACAAGAAGGAGACGCTAATATGTCCAAAGCAGAACAATGGGGAAATAATAATTCTGTACGACAGGATCAAAGCGGAAATGGTAATATCGCAACATCATTACAAGGGAGCGATCTTTATAGTGCTACTGGAGGAAGAGTTGAACAAGTGCAGATAGGAGACGAAAATACAGCTTTTGCTAATCACGAAGAAAGTAATAATACAATCCTACAAGGGCAAGAAGGAGAAGGAAATAATGCAAGTGCCAAACAAAATTTGCTAGCATATGGAGGAGATAATTATGCAATTCAAGTACAAAAAGGTAATGCTAATACTGCGACAATAGAACAAGATGGTAGTGATAATAGTGCAGATCAATCACAGTCAGAAAAACAGAATACAGCTCTAGCAAAACAATCAGGATTTGATAATAAACTTATCCAGAAACAAATAGGAACTAATAATAGCGCAACTTCTGAACAAGGAGGTTTTTTCTTCGTATCTAGAGGAGGTAGTGTTAATCAATATCAGCTAGGTGATGATAATAAAGCATTTGCAAAACATGAAGAGGATGATAACACTATAGGACAAACTCAGATAGGATATAGAAATACTGCTTCTGCTACTCAGAATGTTTCATTTTTTGGAGGTAAGAATATAGCAAAACAACTTCAATTAGGTAATGATAATACTGCAGAAGCTTCTCAAGAAGGAGATATAGGAATAGCAGGAGAATCTAATAGCATTCTTCAGATTCAATCAGGAAATCAAAATACTGCAGTTTCTACTCAAAAAGGGGCAAGTAATGTAAGTGATATTTTACAATCAGGAGAGATGAATATGGCAAAAGATATGCAATTAGGGACAGGTAATAGTACTCGTGTGAGTCAAACAGGAGATATGCATACCAGTATGATTGTTCAAAATGGAGTTAATAATTCAATTATTGTAACTCAAAATAATGGTGGATCAAATTAATAAAATTTGATTACGTTTTTATGTTTGTAAAAGAGTTATATTTAGTCTCTATCTATGATTAAGTATAGCTCTTTTCCTAATTTTTTAAATTCTGAACTATGAATACAACTTTTTTTATACAAATGTTATTATTTTTAATGTCCTTTTCTACAATATACGCTCAGGATATAAAAGAGAAGAATGAACTCCCTATTAGTAATCAGGATAAATTTATTATTTCATCGCAAACAGCGAATCAATATAAACCAACTGTTTCTAGTGGTGTAAATTCTGTTTTTATACAACAAATAGGAACCTATAATAAAGTATCATCTACGATTAGAGCAACAGCATCAGATATTAATATACTTCAAAAAGGAGATTATAATACTATAGAATTTAATGAATCAGCAAGAGAAATAGAAAAACAGATAGTACAATCAGGAAATAGCAATACAGTAAAAGATTTTTCTTTTAACCCTGATATAGCAACCAAATTAGAGCTTGTTCAAAAAGGTGATAATCTAACTTTTGAACGATTTGGAAGCAATGAGTTATCTAAAAATATAAAATATAAAATGACAGGAAAAGCTAAGACTATAATTATTAGAAGTTTTTAAAATTCCCTTATAAAAAAAGAGGTTAAACCCCAATAATACTTCTATAATCAAAATGTTTATCCAAAAGCGTACCTAATAAATTTGTGCCAATAGTATTGATTTAGTATTAAGTAATACACCAATGAAATATACATGTATAGTACTGCTAATAATGATATCTAAAATATCAACAGCTCAGTATACCAATACGGATATAGTAGCAAAAATTAAAACCAAAACGAATACTACTATAGCTTCTATAGTAGGGAACGCAACAAATACTACAGAAGTTTATAAGAGCTTACGATATACTATTTCTGTATTTAAAACAGATACAGCTAATAATGTATCAAAGAATACTCAAGAAGGAAGATTTACCTTAGAAGCTAACGAAAGTAAAGAACTTTCTAAAGTTTCGATTGATATAGATACAAGTAGTAAAATAGTAGTGCTTTTATTGATCTATGAAGAAGATAAGATCGTAGGTAAAGATAGGATTGTATTTAATGACCAAACAACTAATACACCCCAAACAACCAAACAAAGTGCCTCCAACGATGGGATAGAATTAAAAGGAATAGTAGTCGAAGAAACCAAAACTAAACCAGGAAAAGATTTTTATGAGCTATTCTATGCATCATATGTGTTGCATCATATAGACGGTAATAAAATTGTAGCAGTAGTAGAAAAACTAAATTTTGGGCGTAGTACTATTATTCAAATAAAAATAGAGGATACTATTATTCATGAATTTATCGGTAAACCCGATATAGAATACTTAGAACAAATGTCAAAAATAGGCATTAGAAAAGTATACACATACTTTAAGAATTTAGAAAAACAAAAAAACGATATCTTTCAGTATTAAAACCATTATCAATGAAGTCAACTGTCATTACTCTTTTTCTTGTTTTCTCAATATATAACTTATCTTTTGGGCAAGATTTAGTATACAAGCCTATAAACCCAGCTTTTGGAGGAGATACCTTTAATTATCAATGGCTTCTTAGCTCTGCAGAGGCACAGAATACTTTTACAGACCCTAAAGGGAGTACCTCCAGAAATCAACGTTCTAATTTAGATAGATTTACAGAAAACTTAAACAGCCAATTACTCAATAAGATCTCAAGAACACTATTTGATAGACAGTTTGGCAAAGAAGGGATTACCCCAGGGACTTTTAATTTTGGAAGTCTATTTGTAGAAGTGTATCGCTCGGGAGAAGGGTTGGTTGTAGATATTCTAGACACCAATACAGGAGATCAATCCCAAATAATAATTCCTAATTAATTTTTTTTAATGTATCATAAACTATATAGAGTACTCCTTATAATCTCGTGCGTATTTGTATTACCTCGCTGTGGAGCATATTTTAATCAACCCATCGTTATAGAAAAAGCCAGAATAGGAGCGGATACAGAGGTGACAAAAACATTAAGAGATTTTCCTCTTCCTATTGAGCCAGTAGTAGTAGGGGTTTATAAATTTAGAGATCAGACAGGACAATATAAACCTACACAAGGAGGGAGCACTTTTAGTACCGCAGTCACTCAGGGAGCAACTACAATCTTAATAAAAGCACTCGAAGACTCTAGGTGGTTTGTACCTATCGAAAGAGAAAATTTAAGTAACCTGCTTAATGAGCGTAATATTATACGCTCTACCAGAAAAGAATACAGAAAAACAAAAAACCTAAATGAACCACAATTACCACCATTATTATACGCAGGGATCATTCTAGAAGGAGGTATTGTTTCATACGATTCTAATATTATAACAGGCGGTGTAGGAGCACGATACTTTGGGATCGGAGCATCTACAAAATATAGACAAGATAGAATTACAGTCTACCTAAGAGCAGTATCCACCTCTAGTGGTAAAATTCTAAAAACAGTATACGTCTCTAAAACCATTTTATCACAGGCATTAGATGCTAATTTTTTTAGATATGTAAAATTTAAAAGATTACTAGAAGCAGAAACAGGATTTACCAAGAATGAACCTACTCAGATGGCAGTTACAGAAGCTATAGAGAAAGCTGTAGAATCGTTGATAATAGAAGGTGTAGAAGATAAGTTATGGGCAGTTGATGCCGATTCTGAAACTGTAAAAACCTTAATAAAAAGCTATAGGTCAGAAAAAAATGAAGCACAGAATACAGGTATATATGATCGATATTTTAAAGAAAGAAGAACTAAAGTATCGATGTTTGTAAAAGGAGGAGGGGCCCTTATTAGTGGTGATTATAATACTCCAGAGCTTACATACGCCGCAAAAATAGGAACAAGATGGTATTTTAATCCATATCTTAACCTTAATGCTAGTATTGCTAAATTCGAACTATCTAATCAAAAATCATTCTCTAAAGGATTTAATGCAATTGATCTAAATAGCGAATTAACACTATTACCGTTTGAAAAACTATCTCCTTTCCTATATGGAGGGATGGGAGTTGTAAATGATGATGATTTTAAAAATACACTATTAAAAATTCAATACGGAGCAGGGATAGAATATTTAATTTCTAATACAATAGGTCTCTCGATAGATGCAACCCACAATATAATGTTAGACGATAAATTGGATGGAGTAACACAAGGAAAAAGAGATGACCATTATTTTAATTTTTCTTTAGGGCTTAATTGGTATTTTGGAAACCCCGTTAAAAGAAAAAAAGTAGAGTAAATACTATAGTACATTTAAAAAGATAAGTCATATACGATATGATCTTTATAAAAGTAATACATACACAGATGAAAGAATTGATCATAAAAGGAATAAGTTTCATAATAATTCTAATTACAATTTCCTGTAGTGAAGATACAATTGATGTAGAAGGATTGGGATCTGTAAAAGGAAAAATAGTAAAAGTAGGAACTAATGAACCCCTAGAAAATGTTAAAGTATCCACCACTCCTTCTTCGAGTACAGTTTTTACAGATAAAAACGGAGTGTATAAGTTAAGTAATGTACCCTCTGGAGAATACTCACTTTCTGCCCAGAAAGAAGGATTGCAAGGAGTTTTTAAAGGGATTAAAGTGTTGACAAATAAAGAGGTAGAATTGGTAATAGAAATGAAGAAGGCTACTGCAACAAATCGCCCTCCAGAAACAATAAAATTAGTAACACCAGTAGATAATGCTACTGATATTCCTGTAGAAGCTAAACTTATATGGAGTGCCAAAGACCCAGATAAGGACGATAAACTGACCTATAAAGTGAGTCTTAGAAATGAAAAAAATACAACGATAGAGATTTTTGAAAATATTACAGACACTACATATACAGTTTCAGGATTATTATACAGTACTCAGTATTTTTGGCAAGTAACAGCTAGTGATAGTATAAACACAGAAGTGAACAGTACAAGCCATGCCTTTACAACCGTTGCACCACCAAATAATAGAATTGTATATACCAGATTAGTCAATGGTAATAGTGTAGTGTATTCTGCTGATGAAACTGGAGCAACAGAGATACAGCTTACTCCTAGTTCTAAAAATAGTTTTAGGCCAAGAAGAAATCCAATAACTAATAAAATTGCTTTTTTACAGTCCGTAGGATCACAGACTCATTTATTTATCATGAATGAAGATGGATCGCAATTACAACAAGTTACCGCTACAGTAGGAGTATCAGGATATAACCTAGAAGAAATAGATTTTTCCTGGGATGCTAAGGGAGCTAAATTATTATTTCCTAATCAGAATAAACTATACAGTATCGACATAGATGGTAGTAACCTTAATAAATTATATGAAACCACAGGAGATCTAATTACAGAAGTTGATAAAAATGAAAATACAGGAATGATCGCTCTAAAAACAAACAATCTAGATGGGTATTCCGTACAGATTTTTACCATTGATGGTACAGGAGGAGTACAGAATACCATACTTACAGGAGAAAATGGCGCAGCAGGTAGTATTAATTTATCAATAGATGGAACTAAGTTGTTATATAGTAGAGATATGTCGGGATCAGAGTTTGCCGATCACCGTCAATTAGACTCTCGTATTTTTATATACGATTTTACAACTACAACCAGTACAGACCTCTCTACAGATAGACCCGCAGGGACAAATGATCTAGATGCACGATTTTCACCAAATGAAGCTAGTATTATTTTTGTAAACACTTCTAATGATGGAATCTCGGTAAAAAACATTCAAACGTTACCTATTGATGATGTAAATACAAGAACAGAATTGATAAAAAATGCAATGATGCCAGATTGGGAGTAATATAATTCTGAATTCTGAATTCTGAGTTCTTAAATTCGATTATCTTTGCGCTTTAATTTCCAATATCATGAGTCAAGAAGTAAGCAAAAGATATGCCCAGCGAGGAGTTTCTGCATCAAAAGAAGATGTACACAGTGCAATTAAGAACATAGACAAAGGATTGTTTCCAAAAGCATTTTGTAAAATTGTACCAGATCATCTTACAGGAGATGAGGAGTATTGTCTGATTATGCATGCCGATGGTGCAGGAACTAAATCTTCATTAGCCTATATGTATTGGAAAGAAACAGGAGATGTTTCTGTATGGAAAGGTATTGCACAAGATGCACTGATTATGAATATTGATGATTTATTATGTGTCGGCGCTACCGATAATATTTTACTATCATCTACTATTGGTAGAAACAAAAACCTGATTCCGGGAGAAGTAATTTCTGCAATAATTAACGGAACAGAAGAATTATTAGAAGATCTTAAAGGATTCGGAGTAGAAATTCATTCTACAGGAGGAGAGACAGCAGATGTAGGAGATCTAGTACGTACTATTATTGTAGACTCTACCGTAACTGCACGTATGAAACGAAAAGATGTTATTGATAATGCAAATATAAAAGCAGGAGATGTAATCGTAGGATTAGCCTCATTCGGGCAAGCAAGTTATGAAAAAGAGTATAATGGAGGTATGGGGAGCAATGGATTGACCTCTGCACGCCACGATGTATTTAGTAAAACTCTAGCAGAAAAATATCCAGAAAGTTTTGATCCATCCGTACCTTCTGATTTAGTATACTCTGGTAAAACAAACTTAACCGATACCGTTAAAGACTCACCCATAGATGCAGGGAAACTAGTGCTATCTCCTACCAGAACATATGCACCTATTATAAAAGAAATGTTATCAAAATTTGATAAACAAACCATTCATGGAATGGTACACTGTAGTGGTGGTGCACAGACCAAGATATTACACTTTATAGATAATCTACATATTATAAAAGATAACTTATTTGATGTTCCTCCCTTATTCAAACTAATTCAAGAAAACTCAGGGACCGACTGGAAAGAAATGTATCAAGTATTTAATATGGGACATCGTATGGAACTCTATGTTACACCAGAGATTGCAGAAGAAATTATGGCTATATCCAAGAGTTTTAATGTAGATGCTCAGATTGTAGGTCGGGTAGAAGCTTCTGAAAAAAAGAAACTTACAATTAATAGTGAGTTTGGTACGTATATATATTAATTAACGCTAATTTTATGTAAGTTTTTTAATAGGACTTATAAAAACAAGTGAATTTTTTATCAAAAACCTATTGTTAGTTTACAATAATAGAACTAAAAAGAAGTTGTAAACCTATTTTAGTACAAGACACTGTTTACTCCACTGAGGGTACCCCAATGCTCCTGTAGTCGATAAAATAAAATAACTCCCAGAGATCATATCATTCTATTTTCATAGGTATCACTTTTTATGAAACAATATATATTATAGTAATTTCGGGAAAAACTGTTATCATAATAAAATATAAAAGATTAAATAGAACATCTCGTATATTTATATGTTAGGTGTAATTCCTCCTTTAGTGGGAAAAACAAATAATTACTTTAAGATAACGTTTAGTTAGATAAAAAAGAAGAAAACAACACTGAAAAACAGAACTGCTAACATCTGATTTTCATAACGATATAAAAACGTTCGTCAGAATGAAAATGAATAAATTATGAAAATACTAGCAATAGGAATAATAGTTTTTTTTCTATCCTCGTGTAGCAAAGAGAACAGTCCAGTTTCTCCTGAGGAAAAGAATTACAGTCCAGAATTTAAGTATCAAACTTTTAAAGGTTGCGGAGGAGGATCCAATAATTTTTCTGTATTTGGAGCAAATTCTTCAAAAACAGAGATAATAAATTTCGAGAATTTCCCCGATCCCAATAATCAAAAAGATACTGTTTCACTAGATACTTCATCTTTCAACATTAATATTCATTTCTATGAAAATGCCTTTGAACTTTGTTACATTCCATTTCTTGAAACATTATCACCTAATCCTATAAAAAATACTTGGGTAGCTATATCTGGAACAGCTATCGTAACTGACAGTACAATAATACATGTCAACCCTAACCAATCGGAACTAACAGATGGAGATTATGAAGTGTACATTCAAATTGAATTAAAAGATATCATTTTTAAAGATTCAAAATCAAATAAGACAAAAAAACTATCAACTTTAAATACTAAACAAAATTTAATACAATACTTAGAATGGTAAATTTAAGATGAATAGGGTTCTTTGCTATAGTGCTTTTTGCAAAAATAACTTTTGGACAAACTGATTTAAAATGTGGAACTATCATAGGCACATTAGAGCAAGAACATTTAGACTCAACTCGTTTAGCAAGACAAAAACACTTTTCAAATACTAACCTAAAATCTTCTTCTCAACCTGTAATACGCTTTATAATTAATAATGTAATTGTTACAAGAACTGATGGGACTGGGGGGATGAGTTTAAATAAGCTGAATGATTTTATGGACGAACTAAATGAATATTATATAAATGCTAACATTAATTTCATTGTCTGTGATGTAAAATATGTTAATAGTGATAATCTATATGATTTTCATCAAAATCAAGAACACCTAATTACAAGTCATGACAATTATGAAGCTATAAATATATATTACTTTAACTCAGTTACCACTAATAGTGGCTCTGTTGGAGGTTATACTTATTCTCCTCAGGGTAACTCTGAAAATAGAATTTATATGAGAAGTGCTCAAGGATTATCTACAATTACACACGAAATGGGTCACTTTTTTACATTATATCATACACACGGCAAAACTAATACGGGTACTACAGATGAATTAGTAAATGGAAGTAACTGCACAACTGCAGGAGATGAACTTTGCGACACTCCTGCCGATCCAAATCTTTTTGGAGAAGTATCTTTTTCATGTATCTATAATGGTTCATCAACTGATGCTAATGGACAACTTTACTCCCCTGATACTAGAAATATAATGTCATATTCTCGAAGTAATTGTAGAGACCATTTTAGTCAAGAACAATACAATAGAATAAATTATAGTGCGATATATGACAAAAATCACATAATTGTTCCTGATACTGATAATGTCCTCTCAGCAAATTTTACTATTTCTAATAATTCTACACCTTATGAACCATATCCGCCTAATCAACCTAAAACATTTATGTCAATTAATATTGAAGCACATAATAAGATAATTAACAATAGTAATATTAGGTATGTAGCACATGAAGAAATTCATCTACATCCTGGATTTGAGGTAGAAGAAGGAAGTACATTTCATGCAAAAATAGGTTTTGAATGTGATAAATATGTTCGACTTAATAATTTGAGAACAAGTAATAAATCAAATCAAGTATCAGGTCAAAAAAACAAAATCGCTGACTATAAAGCAAAACCTCAAGGAAATGATTTTTCCGAACAAAAAGATTATCATATTAGTAACAATTTATTTGTATACCCCAACCCTAATAATGGTTCTTTTGAAATTATTTTACCCGAAGAAGTAGGTCTTTTAAGTCTAGTAAGTCAGAACGGAAATAAAGTCTTTGAACAAACCATTAGGTCAAAAGATGATATAGATATTCCTAAGGGAATTTCAAAAGGATTTTACTTGTTAATCTTCCAAACCGAGAAAAAATCTTATACTCGAAAATTGATAATAAAATAACTACACCTAACAAAATGTATGGCGCATAGCACCCTTCGGGATGCTACGACACCATACATGGATCGATATTCAAAAGAAGTATCTACTGGCATCCTACCGAATAGTTTTACAAATACATAAACCATTCCTTTATATAACAATACTGCATATAAAGGTATCAGCATATTTAAATAAAGTGTTTTTTTGTCTTCTATAGTACTTATATATATCCGATTATAGTTACTATCCCCCCCAATGATAAACCATTGGGCGTTATTTTCTAATTGTTTTCTATAAAAGAAAAATACAGATAGAGGGATGAGTATACCTGATATGAAAATTATTGAAGTTAAATCCATACGTTTTTCTTTTTTAAAATTTAGTATAATATTGATTTCTAGGGAAGAAGTCTTGTCCTTCCATATTTACCTGATAATGTACTTGTGGTTGTACAGCAGTATGGTCTTGCATACGGTATAAGCGTTCTCGCATCATACTGCGTTTATGTTCTCATATAAAAAGTAATGAAAGCATAGGTAGAACAGTTATCATAATAAAATATAAAAGATTAAATAGAACATCTCGTATATTAACATGAAACTCAAAAGAGGTGTCTACTGGCATCCTACCAAATAGTTTTACAAACAGATAAATCATCCCTTTATATAGTAAAGCTGCATATAGAGGAACAAGCATATTAATATAAAGTACTTTTTTATCTTCTATAGTACTTATATATATATATATATATATATATATATATATATCCGATTATAGTTACTATCCCCCCCCCAATGATAAACCATTGGGTATTATTTTCTAATTGTTTTCTAAAAAGAAGAAATGTAAAAAGAGGTATGGCTATTGACGTAGCAAAAATAAAAGTATCTAAATCCATCGTTTTCTTTTTTAAAATTTAGTATAATATTGATTTCTAGGGAAGAAGTCTTGCCCCTCCATATTTACCTGATAATGTACTTGTGGTTGCACAGTAGTATGCTCCTGTAGTCGATAAGATAATTCCCAGAGATCATATCATTTTATTTTCTATAGATATCACTTTTTATGAAACAATATATAATATAATAAGTATTGGAAAAACTGTTATCATGATAAAAAATATAATATTAAACAAGCTATCTCGTATATTAACATGAAACTCAAAAGAGGTGTCTACTGGCATCCTACCGAATAGTTTTACAAATATGTAAACCATCCCTTTATATAACAATGGTGCATATAAAGGTATCAGCATATTTAAATAAAGTATTTTTTTGTCTTCTATAGTACTTATATATATATACATAACCAATTACGGTTACTATCCCCCCTCCGATGATAAACCATAAATTGTTTTCATCTAATTGTTTTCTTAAAAAGAAAAATGCAAAAAGAGGGATCATTACTGATGCCATATAAATAAAATCACCTGAATCCATAAGTTTTTCTTTTTTAAAATTTAGTATACTATTGATTTCTAGGGAAGAAGTCTTGTCCTTCCATATTTACCTGATAGTGTACCTGTGGTTGTACAGCAGTATGGTCTTGCATACGGTATAAGCGTTCTCGCATCTTACTGCGTTTATGTTCTTGCTGCTGCTCTGGCTAGTTCTCCAAAATATATTATAGTAAGCATAGGAACAATAGTTATTAATAAAGCATATATAATATTAAACAGGCTATCTCTTATATTAACATGAAACTCAAAAGTAGTATCTACTGGCATCCTATCAAATAGCTTTACAAACAGGTAAATCATCCCTTTATATAACAGGGTTGCATATAGTGGGGTAAGCAAGCTTAGATATAAAATCCTTTCTTCTTCTATTTCTATACTAGTCATATAGATAGATATACCGATTAGTGCGATTATCCCTCCCCCAATGATAAACCATTGGGCGTTATTTTCTAATTGTTTTCTATAAAAGAAAAATACAGATAGAGGGATGAGTATACCTGATATGAAAATTATTGAAGTTAAATCCATACGTTTTTCTTTTTTAAAATTTAGTATAATATTGATTTCTAGGGAAGAAGTCTTGCCCCTCCATATTTACCTGATAATGTACTTGTGGTTGTACAGCAGTATGGTCTTGCATACGGTATAAGCGTTCTCTCATCTTACTGCGTTTATGCTCTATTGGGGGTACATAGTCTATAGTAAACTCATCGGTATATTGGCTGGATGCTCCCCCCGTCGTACCAAAATTGGTGTTGCCATAAGGGATTCCATTACTGTTTACTCCACTGGGGGTCCCCCAATCCCCAAATGCCCCTGTAGTCGATAGGATAAGATAACTCCCAGAGATGAACCAACCTACAGGACCTCCTAAAGTACCTATTACCGTCATAGCTATATCAACTCCTGCTTTGGTAATTACTTGATTTTTATTAAAGTCGTCTTTTTTATATGCGTCAATAACTTCATGCACACTAATCCCAACACTGATTATTGCAATTCTTCTTCCTAGGAGTTTAAGATGTTTTACACTCTTGGCAGCAGTACGTGCGCCTACACGGTGCCCACCGGCACCGATGGTATTACGCTGACTACTTAGGCTACGGTAGATCCCTTCTTTATTGCGATACCATCCTACTGCTTTATGAAGGTTTGCGCCTTTATGCCACGGGGTAAGATTGCCGATACGGGTCAGACTTAGTGCTCCGGCAGCCTTACCTGTTGTAGCAACTCCCATCTTGGTGGCATCATATAGTATGCTCTGCCAGTTGATCTCCTCATTTATCATCCTAGGGCTAAGTTCTGGATTATCTCTGATACTACCATTATAACTGATCTCCCCACCGCGCTTGTATACATTATCATCTACAAAAAAAATCTGCGTATTGGTACTGGTATCTTCTGCTTGTATGACTACAGCAAGCTTATTATTGGTGGCTTCGCTACGCTCACTAGTTATTTTTATTTTGGCATCTTTAGAGAGCTGTGTCCATCGATTGCCATCCCATACCTGATAGCCGTTATTGGCTTTTCTGATATAATCATTGGTGTCTACAGCATCTGTATTATAGGGGCGCATGCTCTGTAACTGATGCATCTGGGCTTGTTTTACACCTATATCATCATTGGCAAGGTCTATTTTATAGAGTGCTTCTGATAGGGATGTACGGGTATTATCGAGCTCTCGATGTAGTTTAATCCCAATATCAAATGCGGTGGGAGTCTTGCCAGAAAATGAGGGGCATACGGCTCTTTCTATAGCAGGGGCTAGTACTGCATCTAGCCCCTGTAGTGTTTGGTTACTTTTTCTCATCGCGATATCAGGTTTTTAGCTTTTTACAGGCCAGTTATTCGTATGAGTATGTCCTTTTATTACCATCTCTCTGGCAGTGATCTTAAGCTCTGATAGGACTCCACCCCCGACAATATTGCTCTGGTATATGTACATATCTGAGCAATAGGCATCGGTAAACTCTAGAGTAAACTTAATCCCCATACCATCAGCGCTATAGTAGATGATCTTACCACTACGGGTGGTGATATCATTACCAGCCCAGCTGATGAGTTCTTCTTCTCCATCAAAATCAATGAGAGCTACGATACTGCCAGCACGTACCTTGGCACTGGGTCTGCCATTATAATCAGTGGGTTGGTGGAAGTCAAAGGAGGATTCAATAAGACGGTATTGCTGATTGTGGATAAGTAATTCGGTTTTTGTTGCCATGGTTTAGGTTTTAAGAGTTATTATTACTAATGTGTAATTGTATGATTTATTGTATGGATCTGTATTTTTTTATTCTTCTTCATCATTGGTTGTTATACTTCTGGTACTACTAGTTACTCTGGGAGTACGATAGAGTTTTCGTTTAGCAGGGTGTTGATCGAATACATTGTCTGCTGCTGCATTTATTTTTTGTAAGATACGGTATAGCTCATTAAAGAGTTCTTTTCGTTGGTCAGTATCTACGGTACGGGTTCCTTTTTTTTGTTCTTGTTCATTATTTGCACTACGCAGGGCTTCGGATAAGACTGCGGGTTGTTCTAATAACTGTGCAGGGATTCCTGTAGCAATAAGTGCATCTCGGTGCTGATTGATGGTAGTGGTGAGCCCTTCTGTATATTGGATCATCTTGATTTGACTTCTTCTGATTATTGCATATCTACCAACACCAAACTGTTTTTGTATTGCTTTTTGATCCGGAAAAGCATCAAGTACCCAGTAGCGTAGTTTTTTAAAATAGGCATGACAGTCATTCATAGCACGATCTACAGATTCTGTTTTTTCTTGTAATTGTGCTATATTTAATTGATCACCTCCTTCTTTATATGCTTGTGTAACTTTACTTTCTAAGAGAGTTATAAATCTCTGGTCTAGTTTAGCGTCAAAATCAGTAAATAGTTGTATATCTTCTTTAAGATAAGAAATTACAGTATCTGCCCATTCTAATACGATACCGTCTTTGATCTTGTAACTACGTTCTGCCATATGTTTGTTTGTTTTAAACCCCTATAATACTAGGGTGATTATATAAATGATATTGTTTGTTAGTAAGTATATGTTTCTACAAGATCAAATGTTACCCCATATTAGTAGTATTATTTTAAAATAATAATTAATCTATTGAAGACTCCCTCTAAACCTTTTAAAGCCTCCTTTTAAAAATCATCATCATTAAATTCTTTTTTTTCTTCCATAATATCACAAAGTTAAATGTTTATACGTGGTGACACACTTTACTGAACACTCTCAGTTAAATGTTTATACTTGGTGATATACTTTGTTAAACACTCCCGATCTATTGTATTAAACACGACCAGTAGCGATAAATACTAGTGCGGACAAGGATGATAACAAGGCGGACAATGCTGATAACGATGCGGACAAGGATGATAACAAGGCGGGCAATGCTGATAACGATGCGGACAAGGATGATAACAAGGCGGGCAATGCTGATAACGATGCGGACAAGGATGATAACAAGGCGGGCAACGCTGATAACGATGCGGACAAGGATGATAACAAGGCGGGCAACGCTGATAACGATACGGATAAGGATGATAACAAGGCGGGCAATGCTGATAACGATACGGACAAGGATGATAACAAGGCAGACAAGGATGATAACAAAGCGGACGACGCTGATAACGATGCAGACAACACTAATAACAATATAGATGATTAAACTGTTAGGTAGTATTTATTAAAGTATGTTATACAGCATAAGATATTTAGCATTATAATATTACAAAAGAAAAAAAGAGGGATAATTACGATGAAGTAGTGTTTTTAGGTCATAATAAGGATCTTGGAGAGAGTTGATATAGATATATATAACCTATTATACATATAGAGTGCTAGCATCTAGTATCCGATGAGTATAGTTTTATAAGAATCTACATTTAGTATATGTATGTTTTTAAAGATATATGTAAATTGGGCAAGGATAATGATACCAGTATTTTTTTTAAAAAAAGTAAATGGTAGTAGATACACTTACATGTCAGATATAACTAAATTTTATAGCCTTGCCCATATCTGTATTGCTCTGATAGGAGGGATATTATTATTAGCAATTTGGTATAATATAAGAAAGCGGTTTAGTCAATTTTTAGAAGAAGATGATTCGCAGAAAAGAATTGATAAAGGATTATTATACCTAAGTCTGGCACTATTTGTATGGGTGTTCTCTGGTACTTGGATTTATATGGCAAACCTTTTTTCTTTTCAGAATACAATACTGTATGATATTGGGTATAGTTTCTTTTCGGTAGTAAATACCTCGCTACTTTTATTTGCATTATTTTATATTGATTTTGCTCCTTCATTTTTATATAAAAATAAAAAGAATACGCTGATTCTTATAGCTTTGGTTGCTATTGTCTCTGTATTGACTTTGGTTTTAATTCAATATTATAAAAACAATCCAGTCATTAACGGAGTTCGATTAAGTGGTGTTCCTGATTTATTACTTTCTTGTTTTTTAACCTATTTATTTACGGTTTCTTTTTACAGAACCTTTATGAGTAGGGGATTAAAAATGGTCGCTATAATTTCTACAATAGCATTTTTATTAATGTTAGTCTCGCAGGTACCAGATGTTTTTGTGATAATGGATGATATGTTATATGAGCATCTGATAAAGATTATTGCCAAAACTACGTTTATTTCGATCTTTCTAGTATTAGCAACTAGTTGGGTAATGCAATTAGCATTAACTCCTAAACCTAGTGAAATGACCATTCAGTTTCTGGATTGGTCGTTAGTAAAAATAACAATTCCATCTAAGGGTATCTATGATAAAACGATAGATTTTGGTTCTAAAACAACACAGTATAAGAACCTGCTAAAATTTGGTATAAAGCGTAAATATGAAGAGGGAGATAGGCAGTATGTCTTAGTGAGTTCTGGAGGAGAAATAAAAAGCCAAACCTACCTGAGTAGAATCATAGAAAATATCAATTCGATACTACAGTTAGAATCCATCTCACAGCTAGAGCGAAAGGATTTATTTACATTTATAGGGCAAGGAAAATATCGATTACGAGTTATTCCCGAAAATATTAGTATTGACCAAACATTATTACAAGAGTTTAGTAAAACCAATTAAATAGTTACGTAGTACTCGTGTATCTGCATGTATACAAGCATTGTGATTATTTGTAACTCCTTGTAATGTAGTAACAAATTGATATAAATTACTATTTTTTAGAACTTCATTTTTAGATAGTTTAGAACTATTCATTCTTTGTGTTTTTAAGACATTATTTTAAACACATGATATGAATATAGATCAAACAGATGTTGGTAAGCAAGAATTATTCGGACACCCTAAGGGGTTATTATACCTGTTTTTTGCAGAACTATGGGAACGTTTTTCTTTTTATGGTATGAAAGCTCTTTTGGTGCTTTATATGACCAAACACTTATTGTATTCTGATAACGCCTCTTTTGGGGTAATGGCAGCCTATATGTCATTAGTGTATGTAACTCCTATGATAGGGGGGATGATTGCAGATAGATATATAGGGTATCGAAAATCAATTATTCTAGGAGGTGTATTAATGGCAGCAGGGCATTTTTTTCTAACTATAGAGACTGCTGTATTTTTTTATGGATCACTAGCCTTAATTATTGTAGGAAACGGATTTTTTAAACCCAATATCTCTACAATGGTAGGGGCATTATATAAAAAAGGCGATGGTAGGAGAGATTCTGGATTTACAATTTTTTATCTAGGGATTAATATAGGAGGCGCAGTAGCACCTCTAGCATGTGCATGGTTTGCAGAAGTATATGGATGGCATTATGGGTTTTTATTAGCAGGAATAGGAATGATGGTAGGATTGTTAGTTTTTAAAAGAGGAACCCAACTAGATGTATTTGGTACTAAAGGATTAGTACCAGATATCGAAAATTATAAGAAGAGATTATATGGACTTAATACAGGAGATCGTATTTGGTTTCTGGCATGGTTATCAGTACCATTATTTGCATTAATCGTACGGTTTAACGAATTTGAGCATTACTTAGTATGGGTTGCCTCTTTGTTTTTAATAGGATACATTACCTATATACTTATCCAAGTCTCTGTTAAGGAACGAAAAAGATTACTGGTAGTGGTTTATTTTACAACCTTATACGCATTATTTTCTGCAGTATTTGAACAAGCAGGAAGTTCTCTTACATTGTTTGCCGATAGAAATGTAAACCTAGTAGGGATTAATGCAGCACAGACTAATAGTATTAACTCTACTTGGATCGTTCTTTTAGCAATTCCCTTTGCGATACTATGGACATTTCTGAGTAAGAAAAAAGCAAACCCTAATTCTGCGATTAAGTTTGGTCTAGGAATGCTATTCTTGGGATTAGGATTTGTAGTTTTTGGGATGTCAGCACAAGAAGTAGATGAATATGCCAGAACACCAATGTTTTACCTGATTTTTGGATACCTAATACTAACTGTTGGAGAGTTATTCTTATCCCCAATAGGGTTGTCTAAAATTACGGAACTATCTCCATTAAAATACGCTACCTTTATTATGGGAGTTTGGTTTTCTGCTAATTTCTACGGACATTTTTTTGCAGGAAAAATAGCAAAACTCACTACAGTAAAAGAAGGAGAGGGAAGTGTGTTTTCTGAAGGTGTATGGGGTACAATAAGCCAGACCATTACAGGGATATCTAGCACAGTAACAACAGAGAATACTACAGAAGCTTTTCAGCAATTATACTCCTATGTATCAGTGTATGCTAACTTTGGGGTGATTACAATGGGCATAGGAGTAGTAGCACTTCTTATATCACCTATTATCAAAGAATTAATGGAAGGGGTACATTAAATAGTATAATCGAACTAGCATTGTATCGTATTGAGATTAGTTGAGTAGTAGTAAACCTATCATGAGCTATGTAAACCATGATGGGTTTTTTATCGTATATCAATAAATTGGTAGTGGTACTAACCGTTTTTAAGAAATGGTTAAAAATAGTAGAGTATTATTCATTACTTAATGCTACAATTATCCAAGTTGATTAGCTTTTTTTGGTTAACCTTATCATTATATGAGTAAAAAGATAGTAAGAATTCTTTTTTTAATTGATAGAGAGTTGTTCTATAGTCACATCTTTTTGATTAAAAAAATAAAGTATACCTTCTATTTGATCAATGATAAAATCAGATTGATTTTCTTTAATGTGTTTTATATCGTCGACCTGACCAGTATCCATATGGAGCCTAATGATTTTTTTAGTTTGATCTTTATCAGAAATAACTAAAATAATATAATCATCATTGTCTTGTTTTTTTTTGATTCTGTTAAAAATTGTTTGTAGGCTAGAGCTAAACTTTACCTTATTTAATTTTGTATGACTTTTAAGTGAATTTTGATAGGATTGATACGAGCCATATATACCAGATGTAACTTTACTCAGAACACTAATATCCTGAGATACTAATATACTTTTATAGATCTGATTTAGTTGGTTTGTAGCTAAACCAATAGCAGCGGTATATGTTTGTAATCCCCGTTTTGCCCAATACATTGATTCTGTTAGTAAAGAAGAGTTATGATGAGATGGAAATTCTTTTTTGTATACTAATTTTCCGGAGTTATCAAATAAATAAAATGTAGTATTAAAGCTTAAAAAATACCCATTTTCTCTAATGTTTAGATATGGAAGTTCATTTCCAAAATCGAACTCAGATAAAGGAGAGGGGGCTTCTTGTGTCTGAAGATTAAAAATATAAAAACTATTATCAGTATATACAGGAAACTGATTATGTTTTTTATCATACCAAATTTTATATGGATGTTCTTTTAACTTTAAATTTCGAGTAACAAAATCAGCATCGTTTAAGATCACATCTTTCCATTCTTTTTTCCCAGTTGTGATATTGATTTTATTAACCATTGACGGTGTAATATATATAGCTGACTGATCATTGTCAATGATATGCACGGGATTTTCTTGACTAGATAATGAAATTTTAATAGATTTTTCCCATGTGCTTTTTCCTGTAGTATCGATATGAGTTAAGAACTTATCCTGAGCGACTAAATATCCGTTTTTAACAGGAACAATTTTTTTAATTAGTGGTAGTGGATTTAATTTATCCCATTTCTTTTTTCCAGTGATACTATTAATTACATCAAACCCTTTTGATGTGATTACAATCAGGTTTTTACTATCCAGCACCGTTTGTTGGATATCGCCTAATATAGTAAGCTCATTATCCCAAACAGTTTTAGAAGTATGTACTGATAAAGCTGTGATTGAAGTTTCATTGCGTAGTTTTTCTAACTTTATCTGATTCAAAAATGTATAAATTATAGACCCTTCCTCATTCATTTCAAAAGTTGTGACCTCTTCATGTTTATAATCAATACTTCCTGTATCGGTATTGATTTTTAAAAGGGTCTTTCCTTTTAGCCATATAATATCATTATTGATGTCTAGTGCTATTTTTTCATTACCTAATAAATCTGATTTTGTAGTTTTTAAGAAATTAGTCCTTTCTATAGATTGTTCCCATATTTTATCTCCGTTTTCATAATTATAAAGCCCAATTACTAAGTTTTCGTCTTTAATGCCCTCTACAAAAATTGCTTTTTTCTCAGAGATTAGTAATGTGTTATTTATAGCTTTATATCCTTTTGCTTCAGAATCGAACATAATAACTCCATTATCCACATTAATTATGGTACGAGATTTTCCTTTGACTCCTAAGGTATTTGATAATAAACTAGAGTTAATGAGAGGGGTTCTATCAAAAATGATTAAAGGAGTAAAAGGAATTTCTAGATAAGAAGAAAAGTCTAATTGTTTAGGGATTTTTTGTGTCCAAATGATTTTTTGCTCTTTAGGACTAATACCATAAATGGATGTAGATGTTTTAATGAGTAGAACTCCGGTGTTATTGTTTAAAATTTTGCCTTTAATTATATTGTCAAAATTAATTTTATGTTGAGCAAATAATGTGACTGTTAACATAAAAATAATGATAAAAATCGAGCTAGTTTTCATATCGTTAGGTTGGTTGCTAAAAAAGGTATGATTCTTCTGATTTTAATAACTAATAAATAAGTATTTTTTAGAGAACGAATGATAATTAAAAAAAATAAGGGAAATAGGTTTTCTTAAAAGTAATGAAATATTCTGTCTTTGATTAAGAATGTTTATAATTAATATGAGCTGGTTTTTTACAGAGAAAGCCGTTAGGTGCGTTTAGATAATTAGTATATAAATGATTTATAGTTCTAAATAAAGAAATTAGTAGTAAAACTTATGCATAAAATTGATTTCTATTCTTATAAGGAGGTATGAGTTTTTAACAAAAAATCGTACTTTTGTCAATTCCACAGTTAGGATATACTTACTATGATTGATAAATTGAATATTGTAAAGCAACGGTTTGACGAGGTGACTGATTTAATCATTCAGCCAGATATCATTGCAGATCAAAAAAAATACATACAACTTAATAAAGAATACAAAGATCTTAAAGCTCTTATGGACGAAAGAGAGCGTTATATAGAACTTACAGATAATTTAAAAGAAGCAGAAGAAATTTTGGCAGATGGTAGTGATACCGAGATGGTGGAAATGGCTAAAATGCAATTAGAAGAAGCAAAAGAAGAGCTACCAGCTTTAGAAGAGAAGATTCGTTTTATGCTAGTGCCTAAAGATCCAGAAGATGCTAAAAATTGTGTAGTAGAGATTAGAGCAGGGGCAGGAGGAGATGAAGCTAGTATTTTTGCCGGAGACCTATTTAGAATGTATACTAAATTTTGTGAAAGTAAAGGGTGGAGTACTAGTGTAGTGGATCTTAATGAAGGAACTAGTGGAGGATATAAAGAAATTATATTCGAAGTTAATGGAGAAGATGTATATGGTACCCTAAAGTTTGAAGCAGGGGTACATCGTGTACAACGTGTTCCACAAACCGAAACCCAAGGACGTGTACATACCAGTGCAGCTTCAGTAATTGTATTGCCAGAAGCAGAAGAGTTTGATGTAGAATTAGATATGACAGAGGTAAGGATAGAAAGAACAACTTCTACAGGACCAGGAGGACAGTCTGTAAATACTACATATTCTGCTATTAAACTGCATCATGAGCCTACAGGGATGATAGTAAGTTGCCAAGACCAGAAATCATCGCATAAAAACCTCGAAAAAGCATTAAAAGTATTACGTTCTCGATTGTATGAAATGGAACTTGCTAAAAAACAAGCAGCAGATTCAGAAAAACGTAAGAGTATGGTGTCATCAGGAGATCGTTCTGCTAAGATTAGAACTTATAACTATCCACAAGGTAGGGTAACCGAACACCGTATCGGATTAACATTATATGATCTAGGAAATATTATAGATGGAGATATTCATAAAATTATTGAAGAACTTCAGTTAGTAGCCAATACAGAAAAACTAAAAGAATCTAACGAGATATTTTAAAAAAAATACATATAAATTTTACAAAAAAGTCCATAGATCTTATTATCTATGGACTTTTTTAGTTTTCTATGGATTCTGGCTACCTCAATAATATTGAGCTTGTCTCCACATAGTTGTTAATTATAGTAATTGTTTGTAGTATTTAATTATAGATATAGGAGAATGTTCTATTCTTAGAAATAGTATTCTTTAAAAGTTCTAATGTCTATCCATCCTTGTTTTCCGTCTTTAACAATTCTGTAGAATGATGAGGTTTTTCGTTCAAAAACCTCAAAAGTAGTAGATATATGGTTAGGATAAATACCTATTAAATTGTCTTTATAAAGGTATATCAATCCATTATTAGAATCCATTTGAATCCTATCATATACTAAGGGTAATACCTCTTGAAGCATAACAGATCCTTTTTTTAGAAAAGATATAGGTACTATAGCAATAGGTTCGAATATAGTATCGCCTGTTGTTTCATCAATAAAATAATCAGGTTTTTCTTTTGCCTTTTTAGGAGGATATGTCGCTTGATCAATAGTATAAGAATAAATGCCACTTTTTCCTTCTTTTGTAATTTTAATAAGATGAGGAGACTTGTTATAAGAACTATTAATGCTTTCTGAAATATAATTTTTAGTAGTAATAAAACTGAGTTTCTCTATAGGGTAAGGAATTCCTTTTAAATCTAGAATAGTTTCTGTTCTAATTTCTCCAAAATCACCAAATGATAATAGAATAGTATGCTTTTTTGATTCTTTATTGTAGCTTAGCGTATATCGCTTAGAGTATACATTTCCACAAGCAAAAAGATCTAATTTTGGGAAATTATTAATTTTAGTAATAGTATTATCATAATACTGGGGTCCTTGTGTAGTCAAAACTTCTAATCCGTCTCTGATAAAATAAACTTGCTTAGCATTTGGTATTTTTAGCGCTTCGAGATTATAGTTTTTGTAAATATAAAAAGAGTCTTTTTGTATTGCTTTTATAAAATGAGCATTTTTTAGGATGGTATCACATGCTCTTTGTAGTACATCTCTTCCTTTTGGGTCGACTAATCTATATGTATTTCCTTCTTTCTGAAGGCTGTAATAATATTCGCTATAAGAGTCTTCGTAATTACCTTGATTAGCCTTAAATGATAAAGGGTGTAAAGTGCTTTGAGAATATACTTTTTGACTATAGATTGTTAAAAAGATTACTAGAAATGTTAGTTTAAAAAAAAGTAATTTCCTCATTTTAGTTTTATAGATTATAGATAAAAAATAGAAAAGATCAAATTATAAGCACTATAATTGATCTCCCCTATTTGTAATAGAAATATAAAAAATGATTTATAAAAGTTTTAAATCGAATCTTCTTTTTTATTCATTGATCGTACTACAAAATATATACCAGTAGCTACAAAAGGGATACTCAGCCATTGCCCAGTTGATAGTATTCCTAAAGCGTTCTCAAAACCTCCTTGACTTGTTTTAACATATTCTACAATAAAGCGTACCGTAAATATTAAAATTAGATACATCCCAAAAAGAAATCCGCTATTATTTCGTTTATCAGTTTTCCAATAGATGAACCATAGCGCAATAGATACAAATATATATCCAAAGGCTTCATACAATTGTGCTGGGTGACGATAAGGTATAGCTTCTAATATGTTAGAGAATTCAGGTTTTGATATTATTGCAGCATATGCTTCGTTTACATTTTTTATACTCGTTTCTGCCATTGCCTGAGATTTTGAAATTCCGGCTCTAATGAATTTTACTCCAAAAAGAGAGTCTCCAGACTCTTTACCAATAATTTCTGAATTAAAGAAATTACCCAATCGTACAAATATTCCTCCAAAAGCAGCAGGAATAGTAACTCTATCCAGAACCCATAATGGATGCTTATGGACTATTTTTTTAGAATAATAATACATAGCGATTATAAAAGCTACAGCCGCACCATGACTCGCTAATCCCTGAAAACCTATAAACTCAAACGTAGGTTTAAACCTAAAAGGTAAAAGAATCTCTAGTAAATTATTTTTGTAATAAGCCCAGTCATAAAAGAAAACATGTCCCAATCTAGCACCTAATAATGTGCCTATGACTGCATATATAAATATAGAATCTAGTTTCTCCATAGAGATGTTCTCTCTGATGTAGATTTTTTTCATTAGATACCATCCTAATGTAAAGGCAACTACAAACATTAAACTGTAAAAACGAATGATAAAAAAGCCTAAGTCTATCCCTTCTACAGGACTCCATATAATTTTAGAAAGTATCATGTATGAATTTTATTTTTCTGAAAGTAAATATAGGTATTTAAACTAAATCCAAGGTAACTCATGCCTATTTCAAATCAGTATATTATGTTAATAATTTAGTTACTTCTTAGACTAACTATTTAGTCTATATTGTTATGATTGTTGTTTTTAAACTCTGTTTTTCAATTTTTATTTTTAAATACGGTCTTACTCATTATCTGTATCCGGAACAGGGTCATAACCACTGCCTCCCCATGGGTGACAGCTAAAAATCCGCTTTATAGATAGAAATCCTCCTTTAAAAATTCCATGTTTTTGTAACGCCTCTAATGTATAATGAGAACATGTAGGTTGATATCGACAAGTAGCAGGGGTTAGTGGTGATATTACTTTCTGATATAATTTTATTAAAATTATAAAAGGAAATATTAAAATCTGCTTTATAGTCGTTTTAGAAATCAACATAATTTAGTTTAATGAAAAACTGGTTCCTTCGCGTCCATCCTTTAGCTGAATACCTATAGCTAATAATTCGTCTCTGATCTTATCACTAGTTGCAAAATCTTTATTCGCTCTTGCTTCTGCTCTTAGATTAATTAATAATTCTACTGTACCAGAAAGTTTACCACTAATATCTGATGAGGTTTCATTTATATTTACTAATCCAAGTACATCAAATACAAAGGCATGCATTGTCTGCTGTAATAGTTCTAAATCTGTTTTAGAAATAGTAGAGTTTTGCTCTTTTACCGTATTGATAAATTTAACAGCATCAAATAGCTTAGCTATTAAGATAGGGCTATTAAAATCGTCATTCATAGCATTGTAGCATTCTTGTTTCCATGCAGAAACATTAAATCCTTTTGTGTCAGCACTCGTAGTTAGATTGTCAATAGTTTGGATAGCGTCAATAAGTTTATAAAAACCTTTTTCTGAAGCTTCTAATGCATCATTAGAAAAATCGAGAACACTTCGATAATGTGCCTGAAGCATAAAAAAACGAACTATGGAAGCATCAAATGGTTTCTCTAGGAAATTATTATTACCAGAGAATAATTCATCAGGAGAAATGGTATTTCCTGTAGATTTAGACATTTTTTTACCATTAAGTGTTAGCATATTGGCATGCATCCAGTAATTTACAGGTGTTTGACCACAGGCAGCTTCTCCTTGCGCGATTTCACACTCATGATGAGGAAATTTTAAGTCCATTCCACCACCATGGATGTCGAAACGCTCGCCAAGATATTTAGTACTCATTGCAGTACACTCTAGATGCCAACCAGGGAAACCATCACTCCAAGGAGATGGCCAGCGCATAATGTGCTGCGGTTCTGCTTTTTTCCATAGTGCAAAATCCTGAGGATTTTTCTTGTCACTCTGCGCAGATAACTCACGAGTATTAGCGATCATATCTTCGAGATTACGACCACTTAGTTTTCCGTAATGATTTGTTTTGTTAAATTTTTGAACATCAAAATATACAGAACCATTAGACTCATAAGCAAAACCATTATCTATAATAGTTTTGATGATTTCTATTTGCTCTACAATATGACCTGTAGCAGTAGGCTCTATACTAGGAGCAATAGCATTAAACTTAGACATCACCTGATGAAAATCTAAAGTGTATCGCTGTACAATTTCCATAGGCTCTAATTGTTCTAAACGTGCTTTTTTTGCTACTTTATCCTCTCCCTCTTCTGCATCATTCTCTAGATGCCCAGCATCCGTAATGTTTCTTACATAACGGACTTTATATTCTAAATGTTTTAAATATCTAAATACTAAATCAAATGATATAAATGTGCGACAATTCCCTAAATGTACATTGCTATATACCGTTGGTCCACATACGTACATACCAATACTACCTTCTGTAATAGATGTGAATGTTTCTTTCTCTCCGGAAATAGAGTTGTAAATTTGTAATTTCTGAGTTTGATACAATGGGATTGTTGCCATAATGTAAAAATGATGCTTATAATTTATGTTGAAAAAATTAGAAAGTGGTGTCTAGCTTTATATAATCTAAAAACTCTCTTCGGACAGAATTATCTTTAAATTTACCACCAAATTCACTAGTAACGGTGCTGCTTTCGATATCTCTGATTCCTCTAGAATTGACACATAGGTGTTTTGCATCAATAACACATGCAACATCTTTAGTCCCTAGAATCTCTTGAAGATCTTGAACAATCTGCATAGTCATACGTTCTTGTACCTGAGGGCGCTTAGCATAATAATCAACGATACGATTCATTTTTGATAATCCTACTACAGTACCATTAGAAATATAGGCTACATGAGCTCTACCGACTATAGGAAGTAAATGGTGTTCGCAGGTAGAATATACTGTAATGTTTTTTTCTACGAGCATCTCTCCATACTTATAACTATTCTCAAATGTAGATGCATTTGGTTTTTTATCAGGATGAAGTCCTGAAAAAATTTCATTTACAAACATTTTGGCAACACGTTGGGGAGTACCACTTAGACTATCATCAGTTAGATCTAACCCTAAAGTTTCCATAATATGTTTAACATCTTCTTTAATCAAAGCAATTTTTTCAGAATCACTAAGTTTAAAGGCATCTTTTCTAAGAGGATTAGTAGCGCTAGTAGCTACATGATTATCACCTAGCGCTTCAATAGCTTCAAGGGCCTTGTCAATTTTCACACGTCAATTTTTTATAATTCAATTCATTAAAACTTCAAAAAAACAATAAATTAAAACGAATTTTACGTACTAAAACTCTTTGTTTTATTGTTTATAAAGAACATAAATAGAAGAATGATTGTAAATACTTCTATAATATAGCTTGCAAAGATACAATTTTGTTGTTTTACTTAGTAAAAGCTATGTTAAACAATTTAATATAAGAATTCTTAAAGAAGTTATGTATATTTAAATCCCAAATTGAACTTTAATACATAAAGAACTAGATTTAAACGTTTTATGAAAATGGCAACAGTATTACCAAAAATTTCGCTGCTTTTTTGGATTATTTTATTTAAAAGCACCTTTTTTTACGCTCAAGATTTTGATGTAGCTTGTAGGAGAGCCCAACCATTTTGCTCTGATGCTTCTTTAGAATTAACTTTTCCTAATGTAACGAGTGATGTAGATGGCTTAGGAGAAATAGGGTGTTTAAATACAACTCCTAATCCAGCTTGGTATTTTATTAGAATTGATCAATCAGGAGAACTAATTTTTGATATTCAGCAATGGGTGGATGGTAATGAGAATAATACTTTGGATAGGGGAGAACGACAGTTAGATGTAGATTTTATTGCTTGGGGACCTTTTACAACCTCTTATATAAACTGTGATGTGCTCTCTACAGGATGCGATAATAATGGTGATGGAGATAATATACGTGCTGTAGAATGCTTTAATAACGTAGATGTTCCTTCATATTATATAGATAATCTAGATAATACAAATATAGTAGATTGTAGTTATGCCAGAACACCAGACGATAATGTTTTTATAGAAACTTTTACGATACCTAATGCTCAATCAGAAGAATACTATATTATTTTGATTACTAATTTTGCTAATGAATCAGGAGTAATACAATTGCAGCAAACGAATCTCGATGCACCTAATGCAGGGACTACGGATTGTAGTATTTTAGAACCAGGTGTTGGACCAGATGTAGCTACATGCGGAGAGTTTCCTGTTACAATAGAAGGAAGGTTTCCTAGAGCAGTTACATATCAATGGGCAAGAGCAGATGTCGGAACTACCAATTTTGTAAATGTTTCAGGACCTCCAGGAACAATACCGTACTTAGAGGTTACTACAGAGGGAGTATATCGATTAAGTGGTTTTGATGGAGCAGGGACTGAGGTTGCTGACTCTCCGGATGATTTAGTGGTATTAGATGTTTCTGATGCTGTAGTTTCTGTAGGATATACTGTCGGAGAAGAATCTTTTGCTGGTAGCTATACAATTACTGCAAGTGTAGCGGCAACTTCTGAAATTGAAGGAGCAGGATTTGATAATTTTGAGTATAGATTGGATCGAGATTTAGGTGGAGGTTTTATAGAGTATAGACCTTTTCAATCTTCTCCAATATTTTCTAACGTCCCTCCAGGAGATTATTTTATTAGAGCTAGATATGCAAATTGTCCTATTAGCGAAGAAATTTCTGATGTGATTGTAATATTAGGGTATCCTAAATACTTTACACCTAATGGAGATGGTTTTCATGATACTTGGAATCTCATAAATATAGAGAATCAACCTACGGCACAAATTTATATTTTTGATAGATACGGTAAACTGATAAAGCAATTAGCACCAGGTGGCTTAGGTTGGGATGGAACATATAATGGTAAAAATATGCCATCTTCAGATTATTGGTTTAGAGTAGAGTTTAATGAACCCAGAGATCCAAACATGCGTAGAAGAACCTTTGCAGGTAATTTTTCTTTGATACGGTAATATGGTACAGAGCATTTTTATAGAAAGATGTTTTTTTTGTAAAAGTTAATTTTATCACGTAGTAATTTAAATTGGAAGTGTATCGGTTAAAAGGAGGATGTATTTGTGAGAATACTTACTAACCTTAGTTGTTTGAATATAGATTTGGGGATCTTGTTACATCTGGTACATTATTTGTTATGTGAAATATGAAATTGTTTCTTTATGTTTCAATATTTCTAAATAAAACTGAGCAATGATTCTTATCCTTGCATTTTTATTTTTTGGTTGTAAACATAAGAGATTCAATTCTCCTTACAGTAGCTTCATATAAAAACGGATATTAAATAAAGGATATTATGAGAAAAATTATGCCTATTGATCGGGTTAATGAATTGATCTCGATTGGAAAAAATAAAATGTATAATCCTGGGGAATATTTCATTCGAGAAGGAGAAGTACCAAGAAAATTAGCTTTTGTAAATTCGGGACTTTTTCGATATGCATATATTAATAATAAGGGAGGGGAGTATACAAAAGGAATTATTATGGAATCTAATTTTATTGCGTCATATTCAGCAATGATATCTAAGTCATCGTCACATTTTTTTATAGAAGCTTTAGAAAAATCAGAAATCCTTGAAATAAGTTATGAACATTGGTTGCAATTGAGAGAAAATAATCCATTTTGGGATAAGTTTTTGATCAAATTGTTAGAAAAAGCATTCTGTATCAAAGAAAAAAGAGAAAGAGAATTTTTACTACTTAATGCAGAGACAAGATACTTCAATTTTTTAGAAGAGTACCCTGATTTAGAAAGTAGAGTAAAGCAAAATATTGTAGCCTCATATTTGGGTATTCAACCTGAATCTTTGAGCAGGATAAGAAAAAAAGCAAACTTAACATAGGTTAATTTCTAGAGATGTAAAGCAAATTACTTTTGTAATAACATAATTATAAAAGTAAATAAAATGAGTTTTTTAAATAATAAGGTGCTTATAACAGGAGGAAGTTCTGGGATAGGTTTAGAGTTAGGTAAACAACTGCTTAAGAAAAAAAATAAAGTGATCATCTGTGGTAGTACAGAAGAAAAATTACTTGAAGCTAAAAGGAGTAACCCCGAGTTTGAAATATTTCAATGTGATTTGTCTGATGAAAAACAATGTTTTGATTTGACTACTTGGGTACAAGAAAACCATAGTGACTTAAATGTTTTGATTAATAATGCTGCGATTGTTCATGTAACTCCATTTATAGAAGGAGACGATGTTTTAAAAAAAGCAGATTTAGAAATGCAAGTCAATTTTTTTGCTCCCTTACGACTTACAAAATATTTATATCCTATCTTAAATAAAAATAATAATCCAATAATCATAAATGTTACTACAGGACTGGTTTATGCGCCAAAAGCTGCTTATTCTTTTTATAATGCAACAAAAGCAGCATTGCATTCTTTTACACAAGTTCTTAGAATTCAATTAGGTAAAAGTAATATTAAAGTAGTGGAAGTACTGTTCCCAGCAGTAGACACTCCTTGGCATAAGGGAAATGCTCCAAAGATTGCTATTTCTACACAAACAGCAGTTTACGAAATGATTAAAGGATTAGAAGAAGGAAAAACAGAAATAAAAGTTTCAAAAGTAAAATTATTATATATGTTATCTAGAATATTTCCAAAGCTTGCGCTAAAAAAGATAAATAATTTGTAATACTATTTATATCATGAATTTATTCAATATATCATTGTATAAGATGTGTACGTATAATGAAATGAAAACCTCCTCAATGCAGTGTTTGTTTACTGTATTGAGTGTAGGTTATTATTTCTCCAATTTTGGAAGCTAATCGTCCTACCATGTTGATTAACTTTAGCCTTTTTTATATTTTCAGACTTTGATATAATAACTCCTGTTATAGCATCAATGCGAAGGAATTTAAGTTTATTATGATCATTTATAGCAATTTTTTTAGTTCCAATGACTACCCAATTACCATTCGGAAGACTATAAATAAGTAATCTAAGGTTATTTTTCTTAATAGAATTTTCAAATTCGTTTTTAAAACTACTAGTTAGACCATCATACAAGATATAAAAACTAGAGGGTACTACATACTACATAGCTTTTTTAGTAATAGTTTCTTTAATTTCTTGATCTGTCATGTGGTTTTAATAACAATCAAATAAAAAATTAATAGATATTAGAAGTTCATTCCAAGAGAGAACGTAATATTTTTAATAGAATTATCAATTAAAGTTCCATTATTGAAGGCGGAGTTAGGGAAAAATTGTTCAGTGATCTCTTGTTCGGTATAATCATATGTAATGTCAAATCTAAATTTACCAAAGTTATATCCAGTACCAATTGAATAGCCTGTTTTGTTTCCGGCAATTAAATCATTCTTATATGGGCTTTCTTCAAAACTATAGCCAGCTCTCATACTCCAATTTTCAAACCTCCATTCAGTACCGATTTTGATACTAGAAACTCCTTGAAGATTTGTTTTTATATCTTTATTGATAGCAGAGAAATCATTTCCTTTATCAGAACTTAATTTAGTGGTAGAGTAATCCTTATAGGAATAATCGATACTTATTAACCCTTGTTGATCAAATAATAAACCAATACTTCCTGTCACTTTTATTGGAGTACGTAATTTATATTCGGGAAAAATATTAACTACATTTGGATTGACTACTGCTCTCCCATTACTATCACTAAGTGTTTTTAATCGCTGAACAGTCTCTTCTTTTAGATAATACCAAGTTGGAGATTCGAAAGAAGCACCTAACCGAACCATATTAGATACCTTTGCAATTCCTCCGACTTGTAGAGATAATCCTGTACCTACAGTAGACAATTTATTAGTAAATATAACCTCATTGATATCACTCCCTGTGTTATTATTTCCTTCAAAAAACTCTGTAGTTTTATCATAATTAATAAAGTGTGAGTTTAGGTTTAAACCAGCATAAAATCGTTGATTGATTTGAATCCCTCCATTTAACGTAAGTTTTCCATTTAATCCAGTACTGTTTTTATAATATTCATGATCAAAAACACCAGAAGCAATATTAGAAATATAGGAAGTGCTGTTGAGGTCGTCAGGATCACTTGATTCTATGATGAAACTTTCATATCCTAAGAATGCTTGTTGAGTACCATAACTTTCAGTTTCTCCTAAGAAACCGTAAAGGTTATCAATAGATTCTCCGGCTCTTCTAGAAATTAGGTTTAAGGGAAGTCCTTGTGCTTCAGTAAGAAAAAAACGGTCTATTGAGTTTGGGCTACGACCAGAGGCAAAAAGTTTATTTTTAGCATCAGTAGTTTGATCGTAAGTTATCCCATATGAAATTTTATTTATTCCAGAAGTAGTATTGTTTTGATTGTTAAGAATAAAAACAGCTCCAATTTGGTTAAAATTCATATTTCTAGAATCACGATTAGTAGTAGTACCAAAATAACCAGCATCGTTACTAACTTTTCTAGAGGATAAGGTAATAGATCCATAAGAATTTAAAAAAACAGCAGACCCTGCAGGATTTATTTGTAATGCAGAAATATCTCCTCCTAAGGCTCCGAAGGCACCGCTTAGGGCTCTATAACGAGCAGTACCCAAAATATCTTGTTGTGAGTATTGTAATGCGTCATTAATATCCTGAGCGGTTAGAAAAGATACACATGATATTCCTATCAATAAGAATAGTTTTTTCATCTATTTTTTTTTGAATTTCTGAAAACTTTATGCATAATGGCTGTAAAAGCTGTTTAAACTGTTACTAAATTAGGCTTGTTTACGGTTGCTAATTTCTTCCACGGCTTCTACTTCTGCTACCACTACCACTACTTCTTGACCTACTGCTTCCTCCAGATCTAGAGTACCCACTGCTACGAGAAGAGTTACTTCTAGAATACCCAGAGTTTCTACTTCTAGAAGGGGAGTAGCTTCTACTTTTGTTTGAAGAAGAATTACTTCTGGAGTATCCAGAACTTCTGCTTCTAGAGGAGTTATTATTAGGAGTAGAGTACCCTCTGCTTCTGTTTGTAGAAGAGTTGTTTCTAGAATACTGAGAACTTCTGCTTCTAGTGGAATTATTAGAGGGAGAGTTTCCTCTACTTCTAGTATAAGAAGAATTGTTTCTGGCTCTAGTTCTAGTGCTATTCCTGTTTACAGATGTAGCTGATCGAGAGCGAGAATAGTTGTTATTTGATGAAGATCGTGTTCTTGCAGATGTACTTGCTTTTCTATTAGAGTAACCTTGTCTAGTTCTATTGCTGTTGTAGTTTGAATTTCCTCTTAATCGAGTGCTATAGTTTGAATTGTAAGATTTACGATTTCTTGTAGAATAAGCGTATGCATTTCTATGACCTCTATTATATGCTATATAACGGTTTCTTGCGTAATAAGGGTATCTATTATAATAATACGGATGCTGATATCCTGCATAATAACCATTATAGTAATAAGGAGGGCAGTAGAAATTGTTATACCAGTATGGATTATTCCATCCGATACTCCAGTTTAAGCCTTGGTAACCACCCCATCCTATGGTATTCCATCCGAATCCTATTCCCCAATACGGTCTATTCCAACCAGTATTGATAACATTAACACTAACCTCAGAAGGATTGCTTCCCCATGATGGTTGTGCCTCTTTATAGTTTAGGGTAGTAGAAGTTGTGTCTGCTATATCATAACCTTCACTAGAATAAGAATCAATATCTGTAAAAATTATATCTTCCTCAATTGCATCATCAATTTGTGCAGATTTTTCTGAAAAATAGCTAGAATAATAACTTGGTTTTTCTTTAATGCTATGTACTCTATTTTTGGTGTTTTCTTGGCCTCTTGTATTACTGTAAATACCATCATTATATGGGGTATATTCATAAGAACCACAAGATGTCAACATAAATATGGTAGCCAAAAGTAAAAATCCAGCAGATCTAACTCTTTGAAAATAATTTTTAAGTTGCATATCTTCTTATTTTATTGTTGAACGTTACAAATTTAGTTAGTTTTGCGCTAATTAAATTATATTTAACAGAGCCACAATATTTGTGCCAAACAATAGGTTATGAGCAAGAATTTAACTAAGCGTAGTGAGGATTATTCAAAATGGTATAATGAATTAGTCGTTAAGGCTGATTTAGCTGAGAATTCGGCAGTACGAGGGTGTATGGTGATTAAACCATACGGGTATGCTATTTGGGAAAAAATGCAGGCTGAATTAGACAGGAAATTTAAAGAAACGGGGCATCAAAATGCATATTTTCCATTGTTTGTTCCTAAAAGTTTGTTTGAGGCAGAAGAAAAAAATGCAGAAGGATTTGCTAAAGAGTGTGCGGTTGTTACGCATTATAGATTAAAAACTGATCCTAATGATGCTTCTAAATTGATAGTAGATCCTAATGCAAAATTAGAAGAAGAATTGATTGTACGTCCTACCTCTGAAGCTATTATATGGAATACATATAAAGGATGGATACAATCCTATCGAGATTTGCCATTATTGATTAATCAATGGGCTAATGTAGTGAGATGGGAGATGCGTACTAGATTGTTTTTACGTACTGCCGAATTTTTATGGCAAGAAGGGCATACAGCTCATGCAACAAAACAAGAGGCGATTGCAGAAACTGAACAAATGAATACGATATATGCTGATTTTGTAGAGCAATTTATGGCAATTCCTGTAGTAAAAGGTAGAAAAACAGAGAGTGAGCGTTTTGCAGGAGCAGATGATACCTATTGTATAGAGGCATTGATGCAGGATGGGAAAGCGTTACAAGCAGGGACTTCTCATTTTTTAGGACAAAATTTTGCAAAAGCTTTTGATGTAAAATTCACTTCTAAGGAAGGGAAATTGGATCATGTGTGGGCAACTTCTTGGGGAGTTTCTACTCGTCTGATGGGAGCGTTGATCATGACTCATAGTGATGATAATGGCTTGGTTTTACCTCCAAATTTAGCTCCTATTCAAGTAGTTATTGTACCTATATATAAAGGCGAAGAGCAACTTAATCAAATTTCTGAAGTAGCAAACCAACTGGTTGTTGACTTGAGGTCAAAAGGAATATCTGTTAAGTTTGATGATAGGGATACCTATAGACCTGGTGCTAAATTTGCTCAATATGAATTGCAAGGAGTTCCTCTTAGAATCGCAATAGGTCCTAAGGATTTAGAAAAAGGAACTGTAGAGCTTGCTCGTAGAGATACGTTAACAAAACAGTTTGTTTCTAAGGATGAAGTGGTAGTAACTGTTGAATCATTGCTTACTGAAATTCAAGAGAGTTTATATAAAAAAGCAACTCAGTATAGGGATGAACATATTACAAAAGTAAATTCTTTTGAAGAATTTAAAGAGGTTTTGGATAATAAAGGAGGTTTTATTTCTGCACATTGGGATGGGACTATAGAGACTGAGCAAAAGATTAAAGAGCTCACAAAAGCGACAATACGTTGTATTCCTTTTGATGCTAAAGAAGAAAATGGTAATTGTGTCTATAGTGGTAAGTCGTCTAAAATCAGAGTGTTATTTGCAAAAGCATATTAAGTTTTAGAAAAAAATAAAATAACACTTGCAACATTCAAAAATAGTTGTATTTTTGCATCCGCAATTAGGCAACCAAGGCCCGTTCGTCTATCGGCTAGGACGCCAGGTTTTCATCCTGGTAAGAGGGGTTCGATTCCCCTACGGGCTACAAATATTGAAATTAATTGCAAATTAAAAGTGAAAACTGTAGATTTGCAATCCTTGGAAAAGGAAAATGGCCCGTTCGTCTATCGGCTAGGACGCCAGGTTTTCATCCTGGTAAGAGGGGTTCGATTCCCCTACGGGCTACAAATTTTATAGTAAAAAATTTAATAGAAGAGAGATGGCAAATCATAAGTCAGCATTAAAGAGAATAAGAAGTAACGAGACAAGACGTCTTAGAAACAGATATCAACATAAGACAACACGTAATGCTATTAAGAAATTGCGTGAGTCTGATAAGAAAGAAGCGGAGGCTTTGTTTCCTACAGTTGTTTCTATGCTTGATAAATTAGCTAAAAATAATATTATTCATAAGAATAAGGCTGCTAATTTAAAGTCACAATTAACAAAATATGTAGCTGCTCTATAAACAGTACGAAACATATTTTTAGCATATAGAAGCTTTTCCTGTTATGGAAAAGCTTTTTTTGGTATATATATGTTATGCTTGATAGATGGGATCAAGACCAATAGTTGATTTTATTTACAAAGATCACATTCTTATTTCAATTCACACACAACTTTTAGGAATGATCCGAATGATCCTTTAAAAGCGCATTTAATCTCTTATTGAGGGCTTAATTCTCTGAGGCTTTCCTCGGATGATCAAAATGTTTTTTGGAAGCATGCTTCGAGAGCTAGTTCTGAAGCTTTTGATTTATGAATTAGTTAACTATTTATTTAATAAATAAGAATCAAGTAAGTGATGATTTATGGTTGTATTTATACTTCGATTAATAAGATAATTTATTCTTTTGTTAATATAGAATGATGGGTTCCGTATCTGATTTCTTTTCTCTTAGCATTGATATACCCAATCCAATCTTCTGCAGTTTTTGTTTTACGTTTTGGAGTGTAAATACTTTGTAATTGTAGAGTTGTTTTCATGATTTGTTTTTTAGTTTCTAACTTTTTTAGGACAAACAGTATGCCAAAAATGATAACGCTATAAGAATTGATAAATTTATTTTGAGCTAATAAATATTTTATTGATTGATAATCAAGTATTTGAGTTGTTTTTTTGAGGAAAGATGTTAACTCTGTGTTTTTCGGAATAGGAGGTGGGTAGAAATTGTGATAAGGCTATGTGATATTTTTTTTATTCCTTAATCTTATTTTTCTCTTCTATCCAACGAGACATAAATTCAGTACTTCGCATAGTGTGATACTGCATCATATTGCCTATAAAATTTTTAGTGCGGTATTCTGCTAGGTTGTCTTGGATCTTATGGATTTGTTTTATAAATGTAGTGGAAAATTCTTTTTTCTGAAACCGAGTGTTTATAATCCCTATTCCATTTTGTTGTGATTGTAACCATAGATTTTTATCGTTGTAAAGTCTTATGGCGGCTTTGGTGAGGGTTGATGGGTCGTCGCTTATAAAACCATTCCAGTCAGATTCTTCATCAAGCATCCCTTCTGCTCCTATATTGGTTGTTATACTAGGAGTTCCACAAAGCATTGCTTCTGCAAGTTTACCTTTGATTCCAGCTCCAAATCGTAGAGGAGCAAGGCAAACACGTGCTTGAGACATGACTCTTTTAGCATCTTTAGTCCATCCTTTAATAAAGAAACCTTCTTTTGGGTTGTGTAATTGAGTAGCTTTAGGAGGGGGATAAGCACCATAGACGTGTAGCTCTGCTTCTGGGAGCTCTTTTTTTATTTGTGGCCATATAGTCTCTTTGAGATATAAAATGCTATTCCAGTTAGGTTCGTGTCGAAAATTTCCTATAGTAATGAAATGTTTTCTATCGTCATAATTCGGCCAATTCTTTTTTGATTCTGTGGTGATAGGGCTAAATAAAAAAGGTAAATAGTATAATAGATCCGGATCTATTTTGAAAGTTTCAATAAGTAATTGTATTTCAAAATCAGAGATTATTAGTGATAGATCACATCGATAGATGCTAGCAATTTCTCTTTTAGTAATGTTAGTATTTAAGAGATTTTTGATTTCGAATTGCTCTTTGTTTTTAAAGCTTTCTTCCCTTGATTTTCTAAGGCAGTGTAGGTCTTCTGTATTTAATATTTTTAATGCGTTAGGGCAGTGTTTGGTTACTCTCCATCCAAATTGTTCTTCTATCATGAATCGATCAAAAACGACTATGTTAGGTTGTTTTTTTATAATGAAATTGTCAAAGCTGGAGTTATTGAGGGTTATGATTTCTTTGCTTATGTTTCTATCATCAAGATTAGTCATATGCTCTGTTTCTGCTGCAGGGCTAGCAAAGGTAACTTTCCAGTTTTGAGATATAAATAGTTTTATGAGTTGCAGCATTCGACTGCCAGCTGCAGAGGAATTAGGTTCTGGCCAAACAAAGCCTATGATGAGTATGTGTTGCATTTGTTTCATAAAATCAAAAAAGCCTCAGCAAAACTGAGGCTATATATTATTTGATTATCTTTTTATTATAATTTAGAAAAAAGAGCATTCATTTTTTCTTTTTCTTCTCTTGCAAGTTCTTGATCTACTAGAATTCTGCCACTATGTTCGTCGGTAATGATTTTCTTTCGAGAAGCAATTTCCATTTGTACTTGTGGTGGTATGGTAAAGAATGATCCTCCTGATGCTCCACGCTCAATAGGGACAACAGCAAGGCCATTTTTTACATTATTTCGAATTCTTTTATATGCATTAATCAAACGATCTTCAATTTCTTTCTGGAAATCCAAAGATTTAGCTAATAAAGCTTCTTCTTCCTTTTCTGTTTCTGCTAAGATAGAATCTAATTCTCCTTTTTTATGAGCAAGGTGCTCATTGCGTTCAGCAAGTTTGCTTTTGGTTTGATTAATAATTTCATTTTTCTGAATAATCTGAGCTTTGTGCTCTTTGATATGTTTTTCAGCTAATTGAATTTCTAACTCCTGAAATTCGATTTCTTTACTTAGGGAGTTATACTCACGGTTATTACGAACATTTTTTTGTTGCTCTCCGTATTTCTTGATTAATGATTTAGCTTCTTCGATTAGGTTTTTCTTGCTCTTCGTACCTTCGTCGATTGTATCAAGATCATTGTTTAACTTTTCTAATCTTTTGTTTAATCCGGCTACTTCATCTTCAAGATCTTCAACCTCTAAAGGTAGTTCCCCGCGTACGTTTTTGATCTCATCAACTCTAGAGTCAATTAATTGCAAGTCATATAAAGCTCTTAATTTTTGCTCAACAGTAACTTCTTTCTTTGCCATATTTTATATGTATTGAATGGGATTGGTATTTTTATCCGATAAAATGATTGCAAAATTACTGATTTTTTTTCTAAGATAACTAACAATTAGGTTTTTTGTGTATTGTTCGCTTTCATAATGACCAATATCAGCAAGTATGAACTTGTTTTCTGCTTTGTAAAACTCATGGTATTTTAAATCCGAAGTAATAAAAATATCGGCTCCAGCATATAGTGCATTTTGTATCGCAAAACTGCCACTACCTCCTAGTACAGCTACTTTTTTTATAGGCTTGTTTAGTAATGCTGAGTGTCGTATACATCCTGTTTTAAAAATACTTTTGATGTATTTTAAAAAATCAATTTCCTTCATAGATTCTGGTAATTCTCCAATCATTCCAATTCCTATGTTTTGATTTTTATTTTCTAGAGTGGTAATTTCATAAGCAACTTCTTCATAAGAATGATTTTTAAAAAGCGCTTTAAGGATATTGTTTTCACAATGTTTTGGATAGGTGACTTGGATTTGGGTTTCTTTTTCTTCATGTAATTTTCCAATAATTCCTAGAGAGGGATTTGCATTATTTAATGCTCTAAAAGTTCCTGTTCCTTCAGAAGAAAAACTACAGTTGTCATAATTACCAATGGTTCCTGCTCCTGCTTCAAAAAGTTTAGTACATAGTAATTTAGCTTCATTATTAGGGGCAAATGTAGTTAGTTTTTTAATATTCCCACTTTGTGGAATAAGAATTTTGCGTTGTAGTAATCCTAATTTTTCACACATCATATTATTTACTCCATATAGCGCATTATCTAATGCTGTATGGATGGAAAAAATTGCAATGTCATTTTTTATAGCTTTCATGACTACTCGTTCTACATAAGTATTACCATTAAACTTTTTTATTCCTTTAAATATGATTGGATGGAAACTAACGATTAAATTACAGTTATTTTCTATAGCTTCATCAAGGATGTTTTCTAGTGTATCTAGTGTTACAAGGATTCCTGTTACTTTAGTTTCAGAGTTTCCAACTAATAAGCCAACATTGTCAAAATCTTCTGCGTATGCTGTTGGAGCTAAAGCTTCAAGATGCTGTATAACTTCTTTTATTTGCATAATAATATCTTTTTTTAATAAAAATTGAATGTAAAAAAAGTTTTACCAATAATCTAAAGTTTCGTTTTATACTTTTGTGAGGTCAATATATTTAAAATTTTAATCGTGTGAATGTACTACGAAAAATACTTCTGCCTTTTGTTCCATTTTATTACTTGGTTACTTGGTTGCGAAATAAACTATATGATATAGGAGTTAAGAAATCTACGGTTTATGATTTTCCAGTACTTGTTGTTGGGAATCTTAGTGTTGGAGGAACAGGGAAATCACCGATGGTAGAATACTTAATTACATTACTTAGAGATAAAATAACATTAGCTACTCTTAGTAGAGGATATAAAAGAGAGACAAAAGGTTTTCTGTTAGTTAGACCTGATGCTAAGGTTAGACAGGTAGGTGATGAGCCTCTTCAATTTAAAAAAAAATTTTCTGATGTTATTGTAGCTGTAGATGCAGACCGACGTAATGGAATTGCTACTTTACGATCTTTAACTCCGCAACCAGAGGTTATTATATTGGACGATGCTTATCAACATCGTAAGGTAAAGGCTGGGTTTTATATTTTACTTACTCCATATTATGACCTCTACTGTGATGATATAGTGTTGCCTACGGGTAATTTAAGAGAGCCAAGAAGAGGAGCTGAACGAGCGGATATTATAGTGGTTACTAAATGTCCTAGTCAATTATCTATTGAGGAAAGAAAAAAAATAGAATATAAGTTAGCTGTAAAACCTAATCAGGATTTGTTTTTTACTACTATTAATTATGGCGACAATATTATGAATGTTTCTGAGGCTAGATCAGTTAGTTCTTTGAAGAATATTCATTTTACTCTAGTTACAGGTATCGCTAATCCAACTCCTTTGGTAGAATATTATACTGCTTTAGGACTAAAGTTTGATCATATTAATTTTTCTGATCATCATAATTTTACAGATACTGAATTGATAAAATTAAGTGCTCTGGAATTTATAGTGACTACAGAAAAAGATTATGTTAGGTTGTCTTCGAGTATTTCTGAAAAGAAATTATGGTATCAGCCAATAGAGATTAAGTTTATTGAGAATAGCGATTTTTTTGATGTTAAGATATTAGAATTTATGAATAGTATTATATAATTTTTGGTGTTCATTTATATAAGATTTTAAATTAGGGATATTAAGATTAGTACGTTTTACCCCTTTTTTTTGGATTAATTTCTTGATAGGTCTAAAATATACGTATTGTTTGAGAAGTGGTTATCTTAGAAGAAAAAGAGAAGATTTCATAGTAGTGTTATTGTAAGGAGAATGCTTCCTAGGGTTTAGAGTAGTGGTTATTTTGTGAGGTATATCCTAGTATATTAGTTTATTCGTTGATTTTTAGTTTAAAAAAACTAATATAGTTAATGATTATGAAAAAAGAAATAATCTATACAAGTAACGTTTGTATATATCCAATCAACAAAGTGGGGGGGACTTGTAATATAGTCTTAGCTCTAAAATTATTTAGATAGAAAGTGTGTTTTGCTTTTACGCTTGTATGTGGTTTTAACTAAAAAGAAAGCTATAATAGGGGGGAGATATTTTTTTGTAAGATTTTTATTTCAGTTTTTTTGCTAAAAATTAAACAGTAGCTTGTTTTTTTACTAATGCTTTATGGAGTTTTGTAAAAAACTCCTCTGTTTTATAGGGCTTAGGTATTATGTCGTTAAAACCATTATCATAGAACTCATCCAAATTATCATCTAGAGTAACTGCTGTTAATGCAATAATAGGGATTTCGGTGTTGAATTCTCTAATTTGTTTGGTGGCTTGTATTCCACTAATTCCTGGCATATGAATATCCATAAGAATTAGATCAAAAGAATTTTCTTTTGTTTTATTTATTGCAATATTTCCATTATCGGCTACATCGCAATTTATTCTATTTTTTTCTAAAATTTTTCGTGTAATTAGTTGATTGATTTTATTGTCTTCTACTATCAATACATGTTTGTCAACCATTACGCTGTAATCTATTTTTTTAGCTTCTTCAGCATAGTCAGTACTTTTATCTTCAAAGATTTCAAACGTAAGATTAAACATAAATTTGGATCCTTTACCTAATTTACTTTCTAAGTTGATTTCACTTCCCATTAAGGATAATAGATTTTTTACAATTGATAGTCCTAATCCTGTACCTCCAAATTTTCTGTTAATCTGTACAGATCCTTGTGTAAAATTCTCAAAAATACTTTGCTGTTTCTTTTCTGATATTCCTACTCCATTGTCTTCAATTTCAAAATTAAGAGCTATTTTGTTTTCAACTTGGCTAATGGGGCTTACACGTATCCAGATATCTCCATTTTGAGTGAATTTTATAGAGTTTCCAATAAGATTAATTAAAATTTGTGATATTTTTAATGGATCACCTTTTAATTTAGGAGGTATGGATTCATCAAACTCATAATGTAAATTGTTATCCCTGTCTTTTGCAGATTTACCTAAGGCAATTAGTACATCATTAATTCTTTTTTTGAGATTGAATGAGGTGTTTTCTACTTCGACTTTATTGGCTTCTAGTTTATTGAGATCTAGTATGTTATTGATTAATGATAAAAGATACTCTCCAGAGAACTTAAGTGAATTAAGATGCTCTTTTTGATTGGGCGTAGGGCTTTCTTCAAGTAATAAATGAGTTAGTCCTGTGACAGCATATAATGGTGTCCTTAGTTCGTGAGTTATTGTAGACAGAAATTGTACTTTGGCTTCGCTTGCTCTTTCTGCATTTTCTTTGGCTAAAATAAGTTCTGTATTTTTGTTTTGTAATAATTCATTTGCTCTAGCTCTTAAATTATTATTTTTATATAAAGAAAGAGTTAAAAGTGATAATATGGTTATTAATGCGATACTTAATATAGTAGTTAGGCGTCCTAATTTTAAAGATCTTTGTTGTTGAATGTTTTCTTCGGTTAATTCTTCAATTAGAACATTGTTTTCGTTTAGACTTAATTTTGCGCCAGCCTCTTGAGCTATAATTTCTTTATTGGTGTTAAATAAGGAGTCTTTTATTTTTTCATGAGCTCTTAAATTACGGAGAGAGGAGAAGTAATCTTCTTTTTTTTCATATATCTGGCTATATAATTCATAGCACTCTGAGCGTATTTCAGAATATCCCATATCCTGACCAATCTGCATGGCTAAATCATTAGTTTTTTTTGCATCAACAGGCTGATTGAGTAATAATTGTGCTCTAGCTTTATTGGTATATAATTGTGCTTTAAAATAATATTGATCAAGTGAACTGATAATGGGAAGTCCACTATCAAAATGTTGTATGGCTAATTCAGGTTGATTTTGGGCAAGCGCTAAAATACCAAGATTTAATTTTATATGCCCTTCTTGAGATTTAATTTTATTTTTTTTTGCTAGTATAAGTGCTGTTTCTAGTGATTGTAATGCTGCTTTATATTTTTTAAGTCTGATATATATTGATCCATAAATAGTATATGAAGAAGCAAGCATAATTTCATCTTTCCCTTCATTTTGAATTGCTATTGCATCAAGAATTTGTTCTTCAGCTTTTTTTAGATCACCTAGTTCTATATATAACTTAGCAAGTATCATATTAGTTCTTGCGATATAGATTTTGTCTTGTTTTTGTAAGGCAAGTTCTTTTGCATTAATAATATTAGAAAGTGCAAGTTCTAATTTTGCTTGATCAATGGATTGAGAGGCATTAATTAAATAATGTTCTATAGAGTCTTTTAATTGTTTGTTTTCTAGATCTTTAGTTGTTTGTGAGACACCAAAAAAATAACAAACTAATAAAAGTATAACTGTAAAGTATTTGAATTGGGTTGGCATTTTTCTTTTGAAATATCTCAACTAAGATAGTTATTTCTTACAAATGTGAATAATTAAATCGATTATTCTGCTACTATAGCCAATTTCATTATCATACCAGCCTATTATTTTTACCATTTTTCCTATTACAGAAGTCATTAATGAATCAAATGTACAAGAGTATGGATTACCAAGAATATCAACAGATACAATTGGATCTTCGGTATAAGACAAAATACTTTTTAAATTAGCTTCTGAAGCTTTTTTAAACTCATCATTAATTTCTTGAATTGATGTTTGTTTTTTAACATTAAAGGTAATGTCTGTAAGCGACCCATTTGGAACAGGAACCCGGATTCCACACCCTCCTATAACATTACTTAATTCAGGAAAAATTTTTGTTAGTGCTTTTGCAGCCCCCGTTGTTGTAGGAACAATAGATTGGCTAGCGGCTCTTGCGCGTCTTAAATCCCTATGAGGTTGATCATGTAAGCTTTGATCTGTGGTATAGCTATGTATTGTAGTGATATAAGCTTGCTCAATACCACATAAATCATTGACAACCTTAATCATAGGTGCTGCATTATTTGTAGTACAAGAAGCATTTGATATAATACTTTCTGAACCATCTATAATGTGATCATTTACTCCCATAACAATAGTCTTTACACTATCATCTACAGGGGGGGCAGAAAGAATAACTTTTTTTGCTCCTGCTTTTAGGTGCTTTTCAGCACTAGATCTTGTTTTAAATTTTCCTGTAGATTCTATAACTACATCTACATCGTATTTTTTCCAGTTACATTGCTCGGGATCTTGTTTGTTAAGTAATGGAATTGTTTTGTTTTGTACGACTATATGATCTTTGGTGTAAGATATTTCAAAAGGTAAAATACCATGAATACTATCATATTTAAGTAGGTGACTTAATGTTTTTGAATCAGCAAGATCATTGATAGCTACAACCTCTATATGTGGGTGATTGACCAATAATCTAAATAAATTACGACCAATTCTTCCGAAGCCGTTGATAGCAATTCTAGTAGACGTATTCATTAAATGGATATTACTTTTTTAGTTATGTTAAATGTTTTTGAGCTTTATAAGAAGATCTTACTAGAGCACCACTTTCTACATGTCTAAACCCCATTTCTAATCCAATTTCTTCATATTTTTTGAACTGATCCGGAGTTATAAATTCTTTGACTGGTAGGTGTTTTTTACTTGGTTGTAAATATTGTCCGATAGTAACAATATCTAATCCTACAGTTCTTAGATCTGTAAGTGTTTGTATAACCTCATTTTCTTTTTCTCCAAGACCAAGCATGATTCCACTTTTTGTACGATCAATGCCATTGTCTTTAAGATATTTTAAAACTTGTAAGCTTTGCTCATATTTAGCTTGTATTCTAACTTCTCGTGTTAATCTTTTTACGGTCTCCATATTATGAGAAACAACTTCTGGTTTTACCGCAATAATTCTATCGATATTCTTTGTTTTTCCTTGAAAATCGGGGAGTAAAGTTTCTAGTGTAGTTTCTGGGTTCATTCTACGAATAGCTTGGATAGTTTCTGCCCAGATAATTGAACCACCATCTAATAAATCATCTCTGTCTACAGATGTTATTACTGCATGTTTTATATTCATAATTTTTATAGATCGAGCGACTTTTTCGGGTTCTTCCCAATCTACTGTCTCAGGTCTTCCTGTTTTTACTCCACAAAAACCACAAGATCGTGTGCAGATATTTCCTAATATCATAAAAGTAGCTGTTCCTTCACTCCAACATTCTCCCATGTTAGGGCAACTTCCTGAGGTGCAGATTGTGTGTAGACTATATTTATCTACCAGTCCTCGGAGTTCGGTATATTTTTTTCCTGTGGGGAGTTTAACACGTAACCATTTTGGTTTTCCTTTAGGTGGAGCTACACTAGTAACATCATTATTCATACAAGAAATATTTTTAGCAAAAATACAAAGAAAGCTTAGATTAAAATGAAGTTTTCTGTAAAGTTAAGATATCGTTACAAAAGAAGTTTGTTGATTAATAAAGAAGTGTTCTAGTTAGAAAAGTATATTCTGAAAATCATAAACTATAGATTTTTTAGTTTACTGCAATACCTTACTTAAGTAAAGTCTTAACATTAGGTTAAAATTAAGTTAACGTGAAATTTTTTTTATTTTTTCTAGTTATCCTCTTAATTAAAGATAAAAAATCATGTCTGAAGAATTGGTTAGTCTTAAAAAGAAGAAAAACAATCGAAAGCGTGTGGAAAAATGGTTACTTAATAATCAGAGATATATTAATATCACTGCAATAGAGAAAGAAATTTCTGCACCAAAAGGGTTGGTACAAAAGTTTATTAAATATGATAAAAAGATTAATGATAAATGGATTGATCCATTATACAGTATTATAAAGGAGTTTACTTCATTTACTTTAAGGTAATTTTTAAAACATTAATGTTTTACATCAGTGATTATCTCAGAAAGTAATTTTTTAGCTCGTAGTAATTTAACTTTAACATTATTTATGGGTTCATCTAGGTGGTCAGCGATCTCTTTATAACTCAACTCCTGAAAATATCTTAAATTAATTACTTTTTGATAGTTAGGCTTTAATTGCTTAATATACAGGAGTAACTGAGCTAGATTCTGTTTAGTAATTAATTTATCTTCTGGAGTGGGAGTGTCGTCAATAATTTTGTACACCACATCATCTGCTTGGGTAGTGGTCTTAGATTGTATTGAAGCATTTTTTTTTCGTAATAAATCTATGTGAATATTTTTTGAAATCTGAATCAACCAAGTTTTGAAGCTATATTCTTCCTTAAATGTGCTGATTCTATCAAATGCTCTAGAAAAACTTTGTATCGTAATATCTTCGGCTTCGTATTCATCTTCAGTTCTTTTTAACTGAAAATTATAAACATCATTCCAAAAAGTATCTAAAAGATAATTAAAAGATATTTGTTTCCCTTCTTTAGCATTTTTAATGTGATCTTCTAGAGGAATAGATTTTTCTTTTTTCAATGATTTTTTTTTGATTAGAATAAGTGACTAACATAGTTAAAAACTAATTAGAATGCTTTTCATCATTACAGGTTGAATATTCATCTGGAGTTTTACCACATAGAGAACACGATTCACCTTCTTTATTTAAAAAAGGGCTTTGACTAGCACATGTACCAGCAAATTTACCATCTTTTTTTGCCCATAACTTGATAGCAATACCACCAAATGCTAATAATAATAAACCAACTGTAAGTAATAAAAGTTTCATAACTGTATAAAAATCAATTTTTTTTACAAAGATACAAAGAATGTGCGGCTAAGTAAGTGCCCTATTAAATAAAAACAATTATTATTTTTTTTAATAAAATTTAATGTGAAGAGTTTTGCGGTTATATTATATTAACCTCAGTTTCTAGAAGAATATCAAATTTTTCCTTTATTCCTGAAATGATTTTTTTAGAAAGGTCTAAAATTTCTTTTCCTGTAGCGTTATCATAATTTACTAAAACTAAGGCTTGTTTTTCATGTACTCCTGCATCACCCCATCGTTTTCCTTTAAAACCAGATTGTTCTATTAGCCAGCCTGCAGGGACTTTTATATGATCGTCATCTATTTTATATGATGGAATGTTTGGATATATTTTTTGAAGTTTAGTAAAATGACTTTTTGTAATAACAGGGTTTTTAAAAAAACTACCACTATTTCCTATTTTTGAAGGATCAGGGAGTTTGCTTTTACGTATTTTGATAACTGCTTCAGAAATATCTTTGATTGTTGGTTTGGTAATTCCTTGGTCATTTAATGCACTTTCTATGGCTCCATAACTAGTAGTAAGAGTATGTTCTTTTTTAGTGAGGTTAAATGTGACTTTTGTGATGATATATTCTCCCTTTACTTCATTTTTGAAAATAGAATTGCGGTATCCGAATTTACAATCTTTATTCGAGAAGATGTGTTTCTTTCTGGTGGCAATGTTGATTGCTTCACAACTTATCATAGTGTCTTTAAGTTCTACACCATAAGCACCAATATTTTGAATAGGAGCACTACCAACGTAACCAGGAATTAGGGATAGATTTTCTAATCCACCATAATTATTCTTTATACAATATTGTACAAAATCATGCCAGTTTTCTCCTGCGTTTACAGAAATTAATACTGAGTTTTCTGACTCCTCAATAACAGTAATACCTTTTATTTTTATATGTAGAACAAATGCATCAAGATTTTTTGTTAATAGCATATTACTACCTCCACTTAATATAAAAATAGGTCTTTTATGTATGATTGAAATCGCATTAATTAAATCTGCTTCAGAGGTTATTGAAACAAACTCTGAAGCAGTACTGTTAATACCAAAAGTATTATATTCTTTTAAGGATTTATTATTCTCAACCTTCATTAGTCATTATATTTTTCTAGCGCGATTTTTAATATTTCTATTGCTTTTTTTAAGTCTCTACGATTTAGAACATAAGCTATGCGAACTTGATTTTTTCCTTTATTAATGCTTGAGTAAAATCCAGAAGCAGGAGTGAGCATAATTGTTTCCATATTTAGATGAAAAGTACCTAAAAGCCATTCTGTAAAATGATCAGCATCTTTAATGGGTAATTCAGCAATACAGTAAAAAGCACCTTTAGGAGTGGATACTTTTACTCCTGGGATTTCTTTAAGTCCAGCAACTAGGGTATCTCTTCTTAATTTATATTTAGCAATAGTTTCTGTGTAGTATGATTCTGGAGCATCTAGTGCAGCTTCGCTAGCAATTTGCGCAAAGGTAGGAGGGCTTAACCGAGCTTGTGCAAATTTCATGGCGGTTTCTATTACATTCTTATTTTTGCTAACCATACATCCAATACGCGCTCCACACATACTATATCTCTTAGATAGAGAATCTATTACAATAGCATGTTCATTTAATTCTTTTTCTTGTAAAATAGAATAATGTTCTGATTCATCATATACAAATTCTCGATAGACTTCATCAGAGATCAAGAATAGGTCGTATTTTATAGCAAGTCTAGATAATTCTTTGATTTCTTCTTTACTATATAAGTAACCCGTTGGATTACCTGGGTTACAAATTAATATGGCTTTAGTCTTTGATGTGATAAGTTTTTCGAATTCAGAGATGGATGGTAAAGCAAATCCATTTTCTATAGAAGAAACTACAGGTACTACTTTTACGGTAGATTGTGTTGAAAAACTATAGTAATTGGCATAAAAAGGTTCGGGTACTATGATTTCATCTCCAGGGTCAGTGATACTACCCATAGTAAAGATTAATGCTTCACTACCTCCAGTAGTAATTAGAATATCATCAGATGTAACACTAATGTCATGTTTAGCATAGTATAGAGCTAGTTTGCTTCTAAAACTCTCAAATCCGGCTGAATGGCTGTAAGCTAGAATGTCTAATGTGTGATTTCGTACGGCTTCCATGGCTTCAATTGGTGTTTTGATATCTGGTTGACCGATATTCAAATGGTAGATATGTTTACCGTCTTTTGCTGCTTTTTCAGCAAAAGGAACCAATTTTCGTATTGGAGATTCGGGCATTGTTTTGCCTTTATGTGACACTACTGGCATTTAATCTGAGTTTAAAAAAAAATAAAATAGCCGTAAATTTCTTAATTTTTTTAAGAAATAGCTGTATCCTTGATAGTATTTTTCGATTATATTTTTTAATTTTAATATTAAAGCTTTTATTTTTTTAATTTTTCTCGTTTTATGAAAAGCTGGATTGTAGTGAATATTTTATTTTTCAGTTTTGTTCTTTCTGTATAAAATGACTTCGGGTTACCTTTTAGAAAAAAAGGTGATAAGATTAGATTTTAACTTATAAACAATCTCATTGTTATTCCTGTTAATATAAAGGAGTTGGACATAGGTATTGAATTTACAATTCTTTTTGCGGTAGATGATACAGACTTATAAAGCATATTAATGTTTCAAAAATAGACCTTAGAGAATTAAGTGATAAAGCTTCTGTAGAAGCTATAAAATCAGTTAATAATACGATTGAGATAGGTAGTTTTTTAAGTATTAATCATACGATTTATAAGGTTTTGGATAAATCAATTAATTTTTCTCACAGAATGGGAATTCTTGTACATGGTGTAATAGGTTATAATTTCTTTAAACATTTTATTTTTGATGTTAATTATTCAAAAGAGTATATAAAAATATACCCTCCTGAATCTTATACTTATAGAAAATGTAAAAAGTGCTACCAAGCTAAACTTTATTTAAGAGAACAAAAGAAAAAACCATTTATAGTTGCTCAATATTTATTAGAAAAAAGGTTGATTGATATTACTCTTTTATTGGATATGGGTTCTGGCTCTTCTTTGGGATTGTTTAACAATAAGAAAAAAGAAATAATTTAGTAATAATAAATCTTTCCAGAGATTTATATAATATATTTTTAATATGAACTTAGTATGTGGTGAGTATTATTAAATAAAATAATGATGATATTCTTATTTTTTTAAGAAATAAGAATATCTCTGGTACTATTTTTAAACTATTTTTTTATATTTAGAGTAATGAAGAACTTACTACCAGATTTATATAATTTTTTTAAAAATAAAATTTTAGTATTATTCCTATTTTTTAATATTGCCTTTTATGCTCAAAAAGACTTTAGGTTACCTATTGGTAAAAAAAGCGACAAAATTAAGTTTGAACTAGCAAATAATCTCATTGTTATTCCTATTGTTGTTAATGGAGTTGAACTTTCTTTTATATTGGATACAGGAGTTGGCTCAACAATTATATTTAGTGTAGATAATAAGAGCACATTAGAGTTAAAAAATGCTTCAAAGATCTATCTTAGGGGATTGGGTGACGGAGAGCCTGTAGAGGCTATAAAATCAATGAACAATGAAGTAAGGATAGGGAAATCAATCAGTACTGACCATAAGATTTTTTTAGTGTTGGATGAGTCTATTAACTTCTCTCCCAGAATGGGTTTTCCAATACATGGGATTATAGGCTATGATTTTTTTAAAAATTTTGTTTTAGATATTAATTATTCAAAAAAAGTTATAAAAGTATATGATCCTAAACAATATGAGTATAAGGATTGTAAAAAATGTTATCAAACCAATATAGCGTTTAGAAACAAAAAAAGAAGACCATATATAACAGCTCAATACCATTCTGCTAATGGCTTGGTTGATGTAGATCTATTATTGGATTCTGGTTCTAGTTCATCTTTATGGTTGTTTGAAAATAAAGCTAAAGGGATATATGCAAGTGACAATTCTTTTAGAGATTTTTTAGGAAAAGGGTTTAATGGTGATATTTATGGGCTAAAAACAAAAATAAAGGAATTTCGGATAGGAGATTTTAAAATGAAAGAAGTTACAGCCTCATTTCCTGATTCTATATACATACAAGGAGTATCTTTGAATAACAGACAAGGATCGTTAGGAGGGAGCATATTACGAAGGTTTAATTTAATAGTAGATTACCCTCATCAAAAAATATCTTTTAAAAAGAATAGTTTCTTTAATAAGCCTTTTAATTATAATATGAGTGGAATTACTATTCAGCATACTGGTTTTACCGCAGTAAAGAATTATCAAGAGAATGATAGGGTTTATTTAGGGATAAATAAGGTGGTGAGTAAAAAAACTATAGAATTGTTTAACAATTTCGTGCTTCACCCTAAATATGAGATTTTAGACGTGAGGTCTAACTCTCCAGCTGATCTTGCAGGTTTAAAAAAAGGAGACATTATCTTGCAGGTAAATGGTAAAAGTGCTCATAATTATAAACTTTCTGATCTTAATGAATTGTTCTATTTTGAGTCGGGTAAAAAAATTAAAATGAAGATTAAAAGGTTGGGGATGGAAATTAATTACCAATTCTTATTAAAGAAAGTATTATTTTGACATATAAAAAAAGACACTATAAAATAGTGCCTTTTAATATATATATGTTTCATTTTTAGTTTTCTAAAACGCTTTTTTCTAGTATAGTTCCTTTAATTTTTAATGCTTTGGTACTTTCTGTAGCATTAGAGTTTACTGTTATCGTTTTACGAATAGGACCAACTCTGTTAGTATCATATTTTACTTCGATAAAACCTGTTTCTCCAGGAGCAATTGGATTTTCTGGTTTTTTAGGGATAGTACATCCACAACTAGAATATACTTTAGAAACAATCAAAGGAGCATTTCCTGTATTTGTAAATTCAAATTTACGAACACCATCACTACCCTTAGCTATTTCACCATAGTCAATAACTTCTGATTTAAATTTTATTTGAGCCTTAGCATCCTGAGCATGTATGGTTGTGCCCAGAAAACTTATAAATAGAATCATTATTATTTTTTTCATAATGTAGGTTTTTATTAAATGTAAAAGTACTTACTTTTTATTCAACCGCAAAATTATAACTATAAAGTTGGAGGTTAGAAATTGATACTATGAGTTGTAAAATTTCATTTATTTTAGAGCTATACAACATTTTTTGTATAGTAACAGTATGAGATTTATTACCTATGTTTTTTAAATTTTCATATTTCTAACTTCGTTCTTCATACTATAATAAGTACTTTTGCATTTTAAAATCAAAAATCAGACCAAAGTATGTCTTTAGCAGCAAAATACGATGCAAAATCAATAGAAGAAAAATGGTATTCTTATTGGATGGAAAATAATTATTTTCATTCAGAAGTTGATGAAAGAGAGGCATATACTATTGTTATTCCACCTCCAAACGTTACTGGTGTTCTACATATGGGGCACATGCTTAATAATACAATCCAAGATGTGTTAATTCGTAGAGCTCGTCTACAAGGATATAATGCTTGTTGGGTTCCAGGAACAGATCATGCTTCGATTGCTACAGAAGCTAAGGTTGTTGCTAAGTTAAAAGAAGAAGGGATTGATAAAAATGATCTTACTAGAGAAGAGTTTTTAGAGCATGCTTGGGAATGGACTCATAAACATGGTGGAATTATTTTAGAACAATTGAAAAAGTTAGGAGCTTCTTGTGATTGGGAACGTACTGCTTTTACTATGGATGATAATTTGTCTGCTTCTGTGATTAAAGTTTTTGTTGATTTATATAATAAAGGACTTATTTATCGCGGGTACAGAATGGTAAATTGGGATCCAGAAGCTAAAACTACCTTGTCTGATGAAGAGGTAATATATGAAGAAAAGCAAGGTAATTTATATTACCTTAACTATAAAATAGAGAATTCTAAAGATATACTTACTATTGCTACCACACGCCCAGAGACTATTATGGGAGATACTGCAATATGTATAAACCCGAATGATGAACGATTTACCCATCTTAAAGGTAAAAAAGTAATTGTACCTATTGCTAATCGTGTTATCCCTATAATTGAAGATGAATATGTAGATATGGAGTTTGGTACAGGATGCCTTAAAGTAACTCCTGCCCATGATCCTAATGATAAAATCCTTGGTGATAAACATCATTTGGATGTTGTAGATATTTTTAATGATGATGCGACATTAAATTCTTATGGATTACAATATGAGGGTAAAGATCGTTTTGTAGTTAGAAAAGAGATTGTAAAAGAATTAGAAAGTATTGGAGCTTTAGAAAAAATAGAAACTCATCTTAATAAAGTAGGGACTAGTGAGCGTACCAAAGCTGTAATTGAACCAAAACTAAGTGATCAATGGTTTTTGAAAATGAAAGACCTGGCTCAGCCAGCATTAGATTCTGTTTTGAATAAAGACGTAAATCTTGTGCCAGAGAAGTTTATAAGTACATATCGCTATTGGATGGAAAATGTTAGAGATTGGAATATCTCTCGTCAATTATGGTGGGGACATCAAATTCCGGCATATTTCTATGGAGATGGTAAAGAAGACTTTGTAGTAGCAGAAAGTAAGGAAGAAGCTCTCGTTTTAGCTAAGAAAAAAACAGGAAATAAAGAACTAACAGAGGCAAGCCTTACTCAAGACCCTGATGCTCTTGATACTTGGTTTTCTTCATGGTTATGGCCAATGAGTGTTTTTAACGGTATTTTGCAACCAGATAATAAAGAAATTAATTATTATTATCCAACAAATGATTTGGTGACTGCTCCTGAAATTTTATTTTTCTGGGTAGCTCGTATGATTATAGCGGGGTATGAGTATAGAAAAGAAAAACCATTTACTAATGTATATCTTACAGGAATAGTGCGAGATAAACAAAGACGCAAAATGTCTAAATCACTTGGTAATTCCCCGAATCCATTAGATTTAATAGATCAGTATGGGGCAGATGGTATTAGAGTAGGGATGTTGTTAAGTTCTCCTGCAGGAAATGATTTGATGTTTGATGAGGATTTATGTAAACAAGGAGGGGCTTTTGTTAATAAAATATTTAATGCATCTAGACTCATTTTGGGTTGGGAAGTTGATGATACTATAAATCAGCCAGAATCTTCTACTATGGCGATAGAATGGTATGTTTCAAAGTTTCAGAAAGCATTGTTAGAGCTTGAAGATAGTTATACAAAATACCGTATTAGTGATGCCTTAATGATTACTTATAAACTGGTCTGGGATGATTTTTGTAGTTGGTTGCTAGAAATGGTTAAGCCTACTTACGGTAATCCTATTGATGCAAAAACATATCAGCAAGTGATTACTATTTTAGAAGAGAATCTAAAAATTTTACATCCTTTCACACCTTTTATTTCAGAAGAAATATGGCAACAAGTTGCAGGTAGAACACCAGAAGAAGCGTTGATTATTGCTAACTGGCCAAAATCACAACCTATTAATGAGGGCTTGATTGCAGAATTTGAGATTGCAGCAGATGTAGTTTCTGGGATTAGAACGATACGAAAAGAAAAAAATATAGCATTTAAAGAAACTATTGAATTATCTGTATTGAATAGTGAGAAAAACAACACTACTTTCGATACTGTAATCAGTAAACTTGGTAACCTATCAGTGTTAAACTATGTAGATGCTAAAGTAGAAGGTGCGCTTTCTTTTAGAGTAAAATCTAATGAATACTTTATCCCGATTTCAGGAGCGATAAATATAGAAGAAGAAATTAAAAAATTGACTGATGAATTATCCTATACAGAAGGTTTTTTAAAATCTGTACAGAAAAAATTACAAAATGAGCGTTTTGTAAATAACGCACCAGATCAGGTTATTGCTAATGAAAGAAAAAAACAAGCTGATGCGGAGGCTAAAATAGCAACTATACAATCTAGTTTAGAGAGTTTACAGAAGTAGTTTTGTCTATTGTAATCGTGTAGATGTAGATTGTTTATATTCTATTTAATACTAAACACCATGATTCTGTAATTAATCATGGTTTTTTTAGTGTTTAAATTTGCAATTTTTTGAAAAAAAACATTGGGACTTAGAAAAGCAACAATATATTACGTTTATTTTATAAGGTGTACAGATTTTTAATAAAGGAGTTTGATATAGAAATTAAATTTAATCTGTAATATATGTATTCACTAATTCGATATATTTTTCTTTTGCTTCTTTTGGGGTGAGATTTTTTGCTTGAAAAAATGCATTTAGTTTAAATGCATTTCTAAGTTGACTATTTCCTGAGGGGGTAAAAAAACCTTCTGTATCTGTGTGTATTGCTCGTTTATAACATGCGTAGAATCGAAGCATGATATCTGGAGGCAATTGTATTTTAGTATTGCTAGCGCGCTCATATGCATTTTCGAAAGCTGTATTTAATTCTTCTTCAGTCATTATACTTACTCCTTTTTTGAGAATTCATCCTAGAGGAGAACTCAAAATGGTTAGTCAAACAAATATCTAGACTTATATTATAGTCTGGTTTTTGATATTTAGTAAATGGGGGATTTTTTATGTATTGTACCTTATTTAAAGCTTAGCAATAATACTTTCTCCACCTTTTACTTTTTGATTTAAAGAAACATTAATATTTGTTCCTATGGGGAGGTATAGGTCTACTCTAGACCCAAATTTAATAAACCCTCCATCAGATCCCTGGATGACTTTTTCTCCTACTGTTGCATAATTTACAATTCGTTTGGCTAAAGCTCCGGCAATCTGTCGATATAGTATTTCTACAACATTATTTTTTACAACTACAGTTGTTCTTTCATTTTCTTCAGAAGCTTTAGGATGCCAAGCTACAAGATATTTACCAGGGTGATATTTGCTAAATAGAACTTCACCGTTAATAGGGTGTCTTGTTACATGAACATTTATTGGAGACATAAAAATAGAGACTTGTAACTTATTTTCTTTAAAGTACTCTTTTTCATATACCTCTTCAATAACTACAACTTTTCCGTCTACAGGAGAAACTATAGTTTTGTCATTAACCTGAGTAGTTCTTTTAGGGTTTCTAAAAAATTGTAAAATTAAAATTAGAAACACTGATGTGATCAGTAGTATAGCGATTTGCCATTCTTTGATTTGGATAGCTACGTAAGAAGCTAAATTGATTCCTAAAAATAATACTAGTGCAACTGATATTATTTTATATCCTTCTTTATGAAACATACTTTAATATTTGTAAAAATGCGTACAAAAATGGGCTAGCGAATATAATACTATCTAATCGATCATATATGCCTCCATGACCTGGCATTATAGTGCCACTGTCTTTAACTCCTGCTTGTCTTTTAAACTTAGATTGTATTAAATCTCCTAATGTGCCAAAAATACTCATAATTATACTTATAATCAACCAAATGTTTATTGATAAAGTATTAGAAAATATAGCTATTAGATATCCTGATAGCATTGAGAAAATAAATCCACCAATAAAACCTTCTACAGTTTTTTTTGGGGATATTCGCTCTAGTAACTTATGTTTTCCAAAGTTTTTTCCGACTAAATATGCAAAACTGTCATTAACCCAGATGATTAGAAATGCTCCAGCAATGATGAAGGGTTGGTATTCTCCTGTGTAACTAGGAGCAAGAGAAGAGAATACAATACATGTGATTAAGTAAAAGATGCTGGTAAGGTACTTTCGTTTTTCAAACATTGGAATGATACGAATTGTAATTAAATCTTTTACTAAAAAAAGTTCTGTAATAATTGTAAGTGCTAAGACTGGGAGTATGAGATATTCTTTATCCTGAAATACGTTTAGAGCTACTAATAATAAAATAAATATGACATATAGTCTTTTATTATTAAGGTGTATTAATTTCTGAAATTCGTAGATAGAAATTATTCCAAAAATTAGAAAGATTCCTATAAAAGTATATCTAGAAATAAATATTGATGATAATAATATAGAGATATATAAAAATCCCGATATGGATCTAGTAAGAAGTTCTTTCATGTTTATAAATCTTCCAATAGCAGTAAATATAAATTTTTTGAGCTATTTCCGTAGTTTAAGAAGTCCTTTTCTTTTTGTGGTTCAAAATCCTTAATAGTTGTAATATTAGATGGGATAGTATTTTTGTTTTTGTTTTTTATGCCTTTTAGGCCTTCTCCAATATTTTGAACTAACTGACTTGTAGAGGCTAATATTATAAAATCATCAGGTAACTCTGTTATTTTTTTTTCTTTAAGCTGATTTGAAGATATTAATATTGCGCCACTATCGGCTATCAAATATTCACAAGTAGCAAAAAAGAAAGAAGAAGAAGTTTTTTTTACAAATTTTAAATTAAAATTAGAGAATTTATCTTCTAAATTTTTGTCAAAAGTGCAAACTTCTTTTTCATACCAATCATTTTCCAATAGAATTTTATCAAAAGAGTCTAAAACTTCGTTTTCATTATCACAATAAAGAAATTTACCACCATTTCTTTTAAAATTAATCATAAAGCTTTCATCAATCGGAAGATCAATTTCTGGCATATATTTACTGCGATCATCAGTGAGACGTTCCTTACTCTTTTGGTCTGATTTAGATTTTGAGGAAAATAATCTTCTAAATAGACTCATTTTTTTAATTAGGATTGGGACTACAATTTTATAATACCTACAAAGATAAAAAAATTCTTAACCTAGCATTCTGTTAGGTTAAGAATTTTTAATTAATTACAAGTAAATAGTAATTTTATGAAGGTTCTTCTATGATTTCTTCTTTTTTGTCAAAAGGTCTTTCTCCAAATATTTTTTCTAAATTATCTTTAAAAATCACTTCTTTTTCTAATAAAACTTCGGCTAATTCTGTTAGTTTATCTTTATTTTTTTCTAAAAGTTGAATTGCACGTTGGTATTGCTCTTCTATTATATTAGAAATTTCTTTATCGATTAACTCACTCGTTTGTTCACTATATGGTTTTGTGAAGTTATATTCACTTTGTCCTGATGAATCATAATATGTAAGATTTCCTACCTTTTCATTCAGTCCATATATAGTTACCATAGCTCTAGCTTGCTTGGTTACTTTTTCTAGGTCACTTAATGCCCCAGTAGAGATTTCATTAAATATCACTTTTTCTGCAGCACGTCCTCCTAATGCAGCACACATTTCGTCTAGCATTTGATTAGGTCTAACGATTAATCGCTCTTCTGGTAAGTACCATGCGGCTCCAAGAGATTGTCCTCTAGGAACAATGGTTACTTTTACTAGTGGAGCGGCATGTTCTAACATCCAACTTACTGTTGCATGTCCTGCTTCATGAAATGCTATAGCTCGTTTTTCTGCGGGAGTAATAATTTTATTCTTTTTCTCTAAACCTCCTACAATTCTATCTACTGCATCAAGAAAATCTTGTTTTCCTACTGCTTTATTACCTTTTCTGGCTGCTATTAAAGCGGCTTCATTACATACATTTGCAATATCAGCACCAGAGAATCCTGGAGTTTGTTTGGCCATGAATTCGGTATCCAATTCATTTTCTACTTTCTTTAAAGGTTTTAAATGAACATCAAATATTTCTTTACGTTCACGGATATCAGGTAAGTCTACATATATCTGACGATCAAAACGACCTGCTCGTAGTAGTGCTTTATCGAGTACATCAGCACGATTGGTAGCTGCGATTACTATTACATTAGTATTTGTGCCAAAACCGTCCATTTCTGTTAGTAACTGATTTAGCGTGTTCTCTCTTTCATCATTAGATCCAGAGAAATTACTTTTACCTCTAGCTCTTCCTACTGCATCGATTTCATCAATAAAAATAATTGCAGGAGATTTTTCTTTAGCTTGTTTAAACAAATCTCTAACACGAGAAGCTCCAACTCCAACGAACATTTCTACAAAATCTGACCCTGATAGGGAGAAGAAAGGTACTTTTGCCTCACCTGCTACAGCTTTTGCTAATAAAGTTTTACCAGTTCCTGGAGGTCCTACTAATAATGCTCCTTTAGGTATTTTACCTCCTAAAGAGGTGTATTTTTCTGGGTTTTTTAAGAAGTCTACAATTTCTTGTACTTCTTCTTTTGCACCTTCTAGACCTGCTACATTTTCAAAAGAAACTTTAACTTCTGTATTTTGATCAAATAGTTTAGCTTTGGATTTACCTATATTAAAAATTTGTCCTCCTGCACCACCTCCAGAGCCACCGCCCATTCTGCGCATAATGAATATCCATACTCCTATTATTAAGGCAAAAGGCAATAATGTAATGAAGATTTCTCCCCAAACATTACTTTCGGTATCGTAGTTGATTTCTGTAGTAAGATTATTTTGACTTTTTATAGTAGCAATCTTATTTTCGAAATTTTGTAAATCTCCAAATTCAAATTGATAGTCAGGATCACTAGGGCTACTGGGTAATATTGACTTGCTTTTTGTTTTTTGATGCTTTTCTAATGATCTAGCTTCTTTAGTAAGAAAAACTTGTGCTTTTCTACGGTTAACAATTACTACTTTTTCTACTTCTCCATTACTTAAGTATTTTTGGAATTCTGAAGTAGAGGTTGTAGGAGCTGATCCTAGTCCGCTTCCTCCGATGAAGTTTAGTACTAAAAAACCAATAATAATAATTGCATAAATCCAATATGCGCTAAATTTCGGTTTTTTATTCAGTTCAGGTTTTTTATTTTCTTTCCCCATTTACGCTATTCTTTTAATAATTTGTTTCGATAACTGTCGTTTTAGCATCTCCCCAAAGTCCTTCTATATCATAGAATTCTCTTATGTGTTTTTGGAAGACATGTACAACAACATTTACATAGTCAATTAATACCCACTCTGCATTTTCGCTACCTTCTATATGCCAAGGTTTGTCTTTAAGTTCTTTGCTTACTGTTTTTTGGATAGAATTAACAATTGCGTTTACTTGGGTGTTAGAAGTTCCATTACAGATTACAAAGTAACTACATACAGTATTTTCGATGGCTCTAAGATCTAAAATATTAATATCATTACCTTTTACTTCTTCAATACCTTTTATTATTTGGGCGATTAATTGATCGTTATCAATTTCTTTTTTAGTCATGCATTTTTTTAATTTGTGTAAAGTTATTACTTTTTATGATTTTAATGTCTGTATTTAGCCGGACATTTGCAAAACTTTTACACTATAACATATGCATATAATCAAAGTTGATGCCATTGACTCTACAAATTCTTTTTTAAGGAACCTTAATCGTGAAAAAAACCTTTTAAAACCAACTTGTGTTATAACAAGAACTCAATTAGCAGGTAAAGGACAAATGGGGACGGTTTGGCAAAGTAATCCAGGAGAAAACCTTACGTGTAGTGTGTTTATGAGGGTTACAGGTGTGGCGTTGATGGATCAGTTCTATATTTCTATGGCTACATCTTTGGCGGTATGTGATACATTAAGAGATTTGGTAACACCTGGACTGGCTATAAAATGGCCTAACGACATTCTGTCAGATCGAAAGAAACTATGTGGTATTTTGATAGAAAATGTGGTAAAGAGTGGCAGTCTTATCGCAGTTATTATTGGAATAGGTGTTAATGTTAATCAAATAAAATTTAATAATCTTCCTCAGGCAGGATCATTAAAGCAAATTTTAGGAAAAAAAATAGCTGTAAATGAAGTGTTACATATACTATTAGATAAATTAGAGGAGCGGTTTTCTGAGTTACATGTTTCTAATTTTGAAAAATTAAAAAAAGAATACGAAAATATTTTATTTAGAAAAGATAAACCTTCTACATTTTTAAATGCAAAAGGAGAATCTTTTGTGGGAATTATTAAAGGTGTAACTAATGAAGGAAAACTTCAAATCTTAATAGAAGATGAGATTATCCTGAGTTTTGATCTTAAAGAAATTAAGTTATTGTATTAAAAGATATATTTTAATTTACTCACAGACTCATTTATAGCTTGCTGATGTTTTCACTAAGTGTATTGATAAAATTCTGAATTGGATTTTTAATCATCATAGACATCATTGCATTAAATTGTCCATCAAAAGTTAGTTTTGTAGTGCTTTTTTCGTCACCACAATCAATAATATCGGCGGTTAGTGTAAAAGGAAGTTTGTCACTGGCAGCTCCTAAAACTACTTGACTAGGTTTTGTATTCTCTTTTTGATCTAAAACCAATTCTGGCATTCCTTTTAATTGAAAAAGAAATCTTGAATCACTTATTTTTTCAAACTTTTGTTTACTTTCTGGCATAAGTTGTTCGAAATTTTCAACTTTAGTTAGAAAATCGAATACATCTTCTGCAGTTTTATTTACGTTTACAGTAGGGCTTTCTAGCGTCATAGTGTTAATTAATTGTTATATATTCCACTCAGAAGGATTAGTTCTCCATTTCTGTAGTGTTTCTTGTTGTTGCTGTGTAATGTACTCTGTATCAACAGCTTGTTCAAGGAGGTTTTGGTAATCACTTAATGTGTGCAAAGACAATGCCGCTTCTTCAAAATTATGTACTGCAAGATCAAATCCATAATTAAATATAGCGACCATTCCTGCAACATTAGCATTGGCTTCTTTTAAAGCTTTTACAGCGTTAAGACTACTCTTACCGGTACTAATAAGATCTTCAACAACAACAACATTTTTACCAACAGGTATAATGCCTTCTATTTGGTTTTTTCTGCCATGTTTTTTGGCTTCAGGGCGGACATAGATAAAAGGGAGATCTAGCTGTTCTGCAACAAGCATTCCTATACCAATAGCTCCAGTGGCAACTCCCGCAATTACATCAGGCTTACCATATTCTTTTTTAATGAAATCGGCAAGATTTTTACTTAAGTACTTTCTTATTTCTGGGTAAGAAAGTGTGATACGATTATCACAATAGATTGGGGATTTCCAACCAGATGCCCAAGTAAAGGGTTCTTGTGGTTTCAATTTAATTGCATTAATTTGCAATAGTAGTTCAGCAGTTTTTTTTGCTGTATATTTATCAAAAATCATAATTGCAAATGTATAAAGTTTTTGTGAATAATACTCCTATTATTCTATCTACAAAAAAATCTATTAAGGATTATAAAATGATCCCTATAAAAGATGCTGATTTTCCAACGATTATAAGAGATATTTTAAGTAAAGAAGCATTAAATAAAGAGGCAAAATACCATCTTTATCATAAGAAAGAAGATAAACTAATAGATCATTTATATATGAAATTACCTGTAGTCATAGCTGGAGGAGGTAAAGTATATAATTCTAGTAAAAAGATTTTGTTTATTTATCGTAATGGAAAATGGGACTTGCCAAAAGGCAAAGCAGAGAAAAATGAAGACATGGAAACTACTGCAATAAGAGAAGTTGAAGAGGAGACAGGAGTTAAAGATTTGGTGGTTAATAAGTTTTTGTATAAAAGTTATCATGTTTTTAAAAGGAATGGAGAGTTTAGATTGAAAGTTACATACTGGTTTGAGATGAAAACATCATATGATGGAAAGCTAATTCCACAAATAAACGAAGGTATCACTAAAGTAAAATGGAAAAATAGGAAAAGAGCGAAGAAGGCTTTGTTAGATTCTTATGCAAACATCAAGCAGTTATTTTCATACGATTATTTGTCATAAAATTTACTGTTTTAGCAATTTCTAAGATTAAGGTTTTGTTATATTTTTTGATTTCTTTTATTTATTTTAAAAATAAAGTAGCACTAATTTTTATTTTAAATTGCTACAGTACCTTTTAGACTTTATGATATTATAAAATATAGTTTAAAAGCCTAAAAGGTATATAACTAGCTTGTATAAAAACTATAAGACTGGTTTAGAAAGTATATTTTGTTTTGCCAGTTGATCCCATTCTACGGTTTCGAAAGTTACTGTTTTCTCAAAAACTGGCCCTGATTTACATTCTATAGTAAAAGTTATATCAAAACTATCAGGAAGTTCTGAGGTTAGATTGTTTAGCATTATGTGTAAATATCCAGGAGCAAATAATGTAGGTATACCTGGATCTATATTTACTTTTTTAGAGGGTACATCAATCATTCTCCATATATTCTCTTGGTCAAGACCAAAATACATTGGCATAACCATTGGCACGGTAGTAGATTTCCATTTTATGATATTTACAGGTTCGCTCCCTAAGTTTGTTACTAATGCAAAAGCTGCACTTGAGTTTGCTCCAGGATTCTTTTGTCCTGCATAAGCCCCGATAAATTGAATTTGATTACTTTGAGTAGACATAATTATTTGGTTTTAAGAGTTATAATCCCTTTAAAGTTACTAATTTAATAATTATTAGCGCTGTGTGTTTGGAGAAATAATATTATAAATTAGTTAAACTTTAAAACTATTCTTGCAAGTCGTGATATTATAAAAAGAGGTGTTATCATTAAGTAGGTATCCCTTATTGCTATTTATTTTTTTATGGTCATAAAAATAATTGAGTTTTTTAGACCTTCAGATGAATTTAAAATAATTGTTTTTATAATGTTGTTTTTTAACTTTATTAAAAATATTTTTACAGGTGAGCAATTATTAATTAAAAGTTAAAAACATTATGGGATTATTTTCATTTATTAAAAATGCAGGAAAAAAGATATTTGGCAATAAAGATGAAGCTACAGAAGCTACTCAAGCAGTAGAGACACCAAAAAGCAAAACAGAATTATTAAAAGCTGAAATAGATCGTTTAGGAATACCAGTGTCGGGTCTTGATGTATCTGTTTCTGAAATGGTAACTGTCTCAGGGCAAACAGAAACTAATGCAGATAGAGAAAAGATTATTTTAGCAATGGGTAATATTGATTGTATAGGGTGTGTGGAAGATAATATTATGGTAACTAACCCAGAACCTGAAGCTGTTTTTCATGTAGTCAAGAGTGGAGATACACTTTCAAAAATATCTAAAGAAGTATATGGAGATCCTATGAAATACAATGTTATTTTTGAAGCAAACAAACCAATGTTAGAACATCCTGATAAAATCTATCCAGGACAAACATTACGTATACCTGCAGTTGGATAATAGAAAAACCAAATAAAATTTATAAAAAAGGAGGTATTGCCTCCTTTTTTTATAGATAGTAAATAGAGTATTATATTAGATAGAATTGATTGTCTTAAATAAAAGTTTGCTGTAAAAGCAAACCAATTATTTTTTGCTTATATTATAAATGGTAAGGTAATTAGAAGAAAATGAAAACTGATATATGTATACTTCTTTTTTTTACAATTATTTTTATGAATTCTTGTAAAAATAAAAATTCCGAAGATATCAAGGGTGTAATAAACTCACCGATACATACGGTACGACTACGAGATACATTAGTTTCTGATTATAAATTTACAACGGAGCAACAGTGGGATAGTATAAATGGTGTTTCCATACATTCTACTCCCATGCCATTACATGCTGTACGCAAAGATTATAAAACTTTTGGATGGCATATCTTTTCTAAAGGATCAGCTTATAAAAGCTATAATTTTTCGCTATTATGGGGGGTGTCATATTTTTCATACGTTGTTAATGCAGAAACAGGGAGTTATAGTACTATTCATCAATGGAAAACGACTGCTTTGGTAGATAGTGCAAAAGTGAAAAATTGTAAAGTTTTTCTCAGTGTTTCTAATTTTGGAGCAAAACGAAACGCTCTTTTTTTAAAGAATCCTAAAGCTCAGAAAACCCTAGCAGATAGTTTAAGTGTGCTGCTATCTCTTAGAAAAGCAGATGGTATAAATATAGATTTTGAAGGGGTTTCTTCTGCTAATAGAAAGCAATTCAGTGATTTTATTATTAGATTATCTATGCATTTACATAATAAGAATCCTGATTATCAAATTTCACTAGCACTATATGCGGTTGATTATCATAAAATATTTGATATAAAAACAATCGATTCGGTTATAGATTTTTATACTCTTATGGGGTATGATTATTATGGAGGGTTTAGTAAACATGCAGGTCCTGTCTCCCCTTTAAAAAGTAGTAAAGTATGGGGTACACATAGTATCGAGTCTTCTGTGGATTATTATATAAAAGAAGGTGTTGCCTTAGATAAATTGATAGTTGGCTTACCATATTATGGGGATCAATGGCAGACTAAAAGTACCACTATACCTAGTGAGGTTAAAAAATTTCTTTCTCATAATACTTATAGTGACATAAAAAAAATATTTGGTTTTAAAAAATACAAGCTGCATTTTGATACGATGAGTACAACACGTTATGGAGTATATGAAAAAGATGATATGATACAACAACTTTGGTTTGATGATAGCCTTTCATTATCATATAAGTATGATTGGATTAAAGAAAAAAAGCTTTCTGGAGTAGGAATATGGGCTTTAGGATATGATCATGGTACTACGGAACTATGGGAGCTTATAGCGAATAAGTTTGGGAAAAAAGAATAGTTCTTTATTATTTTAAAATCCGATAGATGGGATATCGCATATGTGCTTTTTCATAATGTTCAGATTGCTTATGTATCCAGTCTAACTGCATATACCAATTATTAGCAAAAGTAGAATCTTTTTTTTTGAGATTAAATAAGGCTCGTAATTTTTCATTATCTTTTAATAATTCAGCGGCTTTATCTTCCCAAACATATGGAGAAAATCCTTCTTTTTGTTGTAGTATAGTATCAAAAAAATTCCAATTAAAGAATGAGTCAGTAGCTTCTGGTTCTAGTGTTTCCATAAGATATCTAAACCCTTTTTGATTTGTAGATAGTATAATATCTCCTTTTGATGCCATAATTTTTTCTGTATTTTTCATTATAGAGGTATTGTAATGTAGATAATGCCCTTCGTAAGGAGTTGTTCGGGTTTTATAGTCTTTAATATGGTATATTTCGGCGGTAATCATTGAATCTTTTTTTAGGGGAGTAAATTCAATCTGATTTAATTTTAATAATTCAATCACATTCCACCATCCTTTAGGTATGATATAGGCTTTAGGAATTTTTATTTGAGTAGTAGGGGTAAAGTAATTTTGATATATTACTTCTTTTGTATAAGGTTTGTTTTGGTGATATTTTAACCGTTTTCCTCCAGTGATATCACTATTTATAAATTCACCTTCATATCCTTTAAAATTGATTGTAGTATTTTTAGTTGTATCTACTACCCAATTTGTTGCATACATATGTTGTTTAGGAGCAGTGGTAAAAGCATTCTTACGTAGCAACTGGATTTTAGTACCATCTCGTTCTATAATTTCAATCATAGATTTCATGAGTTCATATGTCCCTTCAACTCTTTGTTTATAAGGTTTTAACATATGTGTCTCTATCATCACCCCTATGGTATTCCAGAGAGTGGTATAACCAGTAGAATATCTAGGGGAGTCCATAAATTGAGACCAACCTTTTTCTGGAGTAGTTCCCCAAACATTTACATAAGGTGTGATATCCCACTTTTTTGCTTCTAGAGAAGCTTTTAATTGAGGCTGCATTTCTTGGTGTAAGTACTTTCCTAATTTACCTCCTAACTTGTTATGTTGGGTGAATAGGTGGGTGAGTGTATATTGATAATCAGCACCATTACTTACATGATTGTCAATAAAAACATTGGGTTGTGTCAAATGAAAAATAGAAGCAAATGCTTTTGCATTTTTTGTATCATTTTTTATAAAATCACGATTGAGATCATAATTTCGGGCATTACCTCTAAAACCATATGCTTTAGGACCATTTTGATTTGTTCTGGTAGTCGAATTTCGATTTAGTCCACCCCCAATATTATAGATAGGTATGGTTACTAAAACAGTGTTTTTTGGAAAGTTGATTTTACCTTGGGCTATATCTCTGAAGAGTAACATCGTAGCGTCAATACCATCACTTTCTCCGGGGTGTATACCGTTATTGATCAAAAGGATATTTTTTGTTTGTCTGATTTTTTCAAAATCAAAAATTTTATCAGGATTTATAGTAATTATATGTAGTGGATTACCACTATCAGTTACTCCTATTTCCTTAATGTTAACTGTAGAGTAGGCTTTTGCTAAATTCTTATAAAACGAAATAATCTCTGTATATATAGCGGTTTCTATTCCATTACTTTTTTCAAAAACTGTAGTAAAATCAAAATTTATTGCATCTTGTTTTTGTGATACATTACAAGAGATGGTAAGGTATAGAATACTTATTATAAAAATATTTTTTAGCATGTTGTATTGAATATAAGAACGTTAAATATACTAAGATTTTAAATTTTGAAGTATACTATGTTGATTAGAGTAAAAGAATAGAACTACGTTTTACTTGTAGAGCTATAAAATAACTGTATTTTTGCACCCTCAAAATACTACTACTATGACTGAGTTTGTAAGAAAAATTATACCTAATGCTAAGGATGATGTATTAGCAGGAATTACAGTATCATTGGCAATGATACCAGAAGTAGTAGCTTTTGCTTTTGTTGCTCAGATAGATCCTTTGGTAGCACTTTCAGGAGCTTTTATTATAGGATTGATTACTGCAATTTTTGGAGGAAGACCAGGATTGATATCTGGTGCGGCTGGAGCGGTAGCAGTAATTTTTGTCCATATGATATCAGAAGGGCATGCAAAAGGAATGGCTTTTGCTACTCCTATAGAGAATATGGGGTACTATTACTTGTTGGGGACTGTGATACTAATGGGACTTATCCAAGTAGGAGCAGGAGTGTTGAAGTTAGGTCGTTTTGTGCGTTTAATACCGCATTCTGTGATGTTGGGTTTTGTTAATGGTTTAGCAATTGTAATTTTTATAGCACAAGTAAAGATGTTTTCTCATAAAAAATTAGAGATTGCAGAAGGAGGAGTAAAAAAATACCTAACAATACCTATGGAAGGAACAGAGCTATATACTACATTAGGTCTTGTACTACTAACCATGGCAATTGTTTGGGTATTGCCTAAATTGACAACTAAAATTCCTGCAGCATTAACAGCAATATTAGTGACTACTGCTGTTGTTATTTTAGCAAAGTTGGATGTGAGTACCGTAGGTTCGTATATTAGAGAAGGAGGGGGAGAAGGACTTTCTGGAGAGTTCCCAACACCAAATATGGAATTTTGGGAATATTTACCGTTTACATTAGAAACCTTTACTTTTATTTTACCTTATGCTTTTTTAGCAGCTTCTGTAGGATTAATAGAATCATTGATGACAATGAATTTGGTAGATGAACTTACAGAAACAAGAGGTAATGGTAATCGAGAATGTGTAGCTCAGGGAGCAGGAAATATTTTAAGTGGTTTGTTAGGAGGTACAGGAGGATGTGGTATGATAGGACAAACGGTAATTAATATAAATGCTGGTGGTAGAGGTCGATTGTCAGGAGTAATGATGGCATTAACGTTATTAACCTTTTTATTGTTTGCCGATCAGTATATCGAGCAAGTTCCTATTGCAGCATTGGTTGGTGTAATGTTTATTATGGTTATAGAAACATTTGCATGGTCTAGTTTTCGTATTCTTAGAAAAATCCCTAAAGCAGATGCAGCTGTATTAATTATTGTTTCTGTAGTTACTGTCGTTTATGACTTAGCTATTGCTGTTTTTGTAGGGGTAATTATTTCTGCTTTGGTTTTTGCATGGGAAAATGCTAAACGAATACGAGCTCGTAAGCATTTTAAAGAGGATGGTACTAAAGTGTATGAAATATGGGGTCCATTATTCTTTGGCTCTATTCAGGATTTTAATGGTAAATTTGATGTTAAAAACGATCCAGAATTCGTAGAAATAGACTTCATGGAATCTCGTGTCTCTGATCATTCTGCTTTAGAAGCGATATTTACATTAGTGGGTAAGTATGAAGAAGCAGGCAAAAAAGTGAAAATAAAACATCTTAGTGATGAATGCCAAGCATTGATGATTAAAGCTTCTCCAAAATTAGCAAGTGTTATAGAACATAATGTAGATGATCCAAGATATCATGTAATGGCTAAAGCTATGAAGTAAATACGTAACTTTGGATTAAACTAAACCAAGTGAGATGAAATGAATATTCCCTTTGAGCCTATCATTTTTGGAAATAAAGTAAATATTCATTTAATTCTAGAATATGTAGCTTTTTTTATAGGATATAGATATTACAGATACCTTAAGAAGCATATTCATGATCCGATTTCTTCTACAAACAGATTATCGATACTTATTGGTGCTGTATTTGGAGCTTTTTTAGGATCTCGAATTTTTGGTTTTTTAGAAAATCCTGTTATATGTTTTACACCAGAGTGTATACTTCAATTATTAAGTGTTAAAACGATAATGGGAGGGCTTTTTGGAGGCTTGCTAGGAGTGGAATTAGCAAAGAGAGTTATAGGAGAGAAACATTCTTCAGGAGATTTGTTTACATTTCCTATCATTTTAGGTATTAGTATAGGTAGAATTGGATGTTTTTTGGCAGGAGTTAAAGAATTTACCTATGGTAAAGAGACGGCTTCTTTTTTAGGAATGGATTTAGGAGATGGTGTGCTTAGGTATCCTATAGCTTTGTTTGAGGTTGTTTTTCTACTTATTTTATGGAGAGTTTTAAGGTTTTTTCAAACCAAATCTCAATTAGAAAGTGGCTTGCTGTTTAAGTATTTTATGATTTTATACTTTTTATTTAGATTTTGCATTGAGTTTTTGAAACCTAATACCTTTTTTATATTAGGTCTTAGTAGTATTCAATATTTATGTATCTTATGTTTTATTTATTATCAAAAAACTATTCGAAACCTCTTTTATGCCTACTAGAAAATATACGTATTACGATTTTACATTAAGTTTATGTCCCATCTGTCTTAAAAGAATTGATGCTAAAATTGTTTTTGAGAATAATAAAGTTTTTATGCTTAAGCGTTGCTCTGAACATGGGAGATCAAAAGTTTTAATTGCTGATGATATAGCATATTATAAAAATATTAGAAATTATAACAAACCCTCAGAGTTTCCTTATAAATTTAATACAGCTACTGATTATGGATGTCCATATGATTGCGGATTATGTCCTGATCACGAGCAACACTCTTGTCTATCGATTATTGAAGTAACAGATAGGTGTAATTTAACATGTCCTACGTGTTATGCATCCTCATCTCCGCATTATGGGAGACATCGATCACTAGATGAAATCAAAAAAATGTTGGATACCATTGTAGCGAATGAAAAAGAACCAGATGTAGTGCAGATCAGTGGAGGAGAACCTACTATTCATCCACAGTTTTTTGAAATTCTGGATTATGCTAAACAGTTGCCTATTAGACACCTAATGGTAAATACTAATGGTGTTCGTATTGCTAAGGATCTAGAATTTACAAAGCGATTAGCAGGGTATATGCCAGATTTTGAAATTTACTTACAGTTTGATGCCTTAGATTCAAAGGTGCTGAAAAAACTAAGAGGAGAAGATTTAACCAAAGTTAGAAAGCAAGCTATTACACATCTAAATGCAGTGAATTTATCGACAACTCTGGTTGTTACTTTAGAAAAAGGATTAAATGATACTCTTATAGGAGACATATTGACATTTGCAACACAACAAAAATGTGTGAGGGGAGTCACATTTCAACCTACTCAGATTGCAGGGAGGTTAGAGGATTTTAATACTCAAACAGATAGAATAACATTAACAGAAGTACGAAGAAAAATTTTAGAGCAATTTCCTGTTTTTGAATCAGATGATCTTATTCCTGTTCCTTGTAATCCTGATGCTTTGGTAATGGGATATGCTTTAAAAAATGAAAACGGAATTCTACCTCTTACCAGATATATTAATCCTGCAGACTTATTAGATAATGGTAAGAATACTATTGTATACGAACAAGATGAAGAGTTGCATGGTAAAGTTTTAGAGTTATTTAGTACTGGTAATTCTGTAGAAACAGCCTCAGAAAATCTGAAATCGATTATGTGTTGTTTACCAGAGATTGATGCACCAGATTTAGGGTATAATAATTTATTTAGAATTATAATCATGCAGTTTATTGATGCTTATAATTTTGATGTGAGAGCAATTAAAAAATCTTGCGTACATATTGTTAATAAAGATTATAAAATTATCCCTTTTGAGACAATGAACTTGTTTTATAGAGATGATAAACAAGAATATTTAGAAGAATTAAGAAAAGATATGATATGATACTACACTTGTTTTTTTTGGAAGGAGGGAATTACGCAGGAATTGTTTATTTTTTTCTCTTGATACTACTTGGACCTCCTATGGTATTAGCAATTATTGGAGCCATATTATATGGTAATAAAAAAAAGAAATCAGCAAAAATTCTATTTATTCTTTCAGGAATTTACTTAGTAGTAGGATTAGGGATTTGTGGGGCTCTTTTATCAGGTTTTTAGAATAGTAAAAGTAAAAGCGCCTAAACTTTATAGTTTTCTAGAATGTACATATTTTCATTAAGTAGCTGTGTTTTATCTATAAAAGAATTTTGAGGAGTATAGATTTTTGATAATTGAAATTCATCTATATGTTCTTGTAATCGATAACCTTTTATCTTCTTATAATATGAAGTAGCTATAGTTTGATGATTAAAAGAATCATTCGTACTATTATGAGTATCAAAATAGTTCAATAATCGCTGATATACTTCTGTTTTTTCAATTTCAGGAAGATATGATACTACACCAACTAAATCTCCTTGATTTTGTAATTTGTTAAAAACACGAAATAATTTATTTGTTGTTTGTTGATCTAAAAAGAATAGAACTCCTTCGAGTAAAATAAAGGTTGGCTTCTTTTTAATCAGAGGGTATAACATTTCTATGATTTCTTTCTCTGTTTTTTGATTAAAATCAATAGCAGTGTATAGCGTTTCTCGATAAGGTAATTTATTTTGATCTACCCATAGATCAATTTTATTTTTTTTATAATCAATAATTTCTCGTTTATCGATCTCGATAGTAGATACTGTATCATCGATGATAAATTGATACATACTAAATCCAGCACCGAAATTGATTAAAGTACCTCCATTATTTTTAGTAAAAAAAGAATTGATACGCTCATAGAAAAAACGATTTCTAAGACTATGTAAAATTGCTTCGTCTTTAGAGATACTTTTTAATATAGAAGGGATCAGAAGTTCTGTTTTGGTATTATTCCACAGTTTAGCATAGATATCTTTACTAATATCTTCATGGTAAGACCGATAAGTTGATACAATAAATGCTGTTTCGTGGATTTTCATAGATGCTAATAAGGATATTTATGTTAAAGAGAAATTTAAAATTAAATAAATATAAGGAATTTGATTACTTATTTAATTTATCATTAACCTTAATAAAACTATTATAATGAAGCATCAGATCAATTAAAAATCTATAATTACCAAAAAGAAACGTTATTTCTTTTTGGTAATTATGGTATCTAAAATAGTGGTATAATAATATTAAAAACGACTTCTTCTTTTTCCGAAATACCCTCCTTTGATTTTTTCGCTATATGTTTTTGTAGCTTTAGTGGTATCTTCTGATGATACATGATTATCTAAGTTAGAATTATTGTTGTTTTCAAGGACACTTTTAGATTCTTTTTTTGTTATTTTTTCGATTATTTCAGAAACATATTCAACTTTTTCATAAATTTTTCCTTGCACTATTCGATAGGAGTTGAATTTTTCTTTTCTAGTTTTTAAAATTGTCTTTAGTTCTGAATAGGGTAACGCTGTTAAAATCATAGGTGTAGGTTAAAGGTTTAATAAAATTTGGAGTAATATTTTGTTCATGAATTGAGTTTATCAAAATAAAGAAAATATCGTTAAAAAGCAAGAATAAACGATAAAAGAATTATTTTGAAATTTGTATAATGTTAGTATATTTACTAAAAAAACAATAAATTTATAATTCTGAACACATATGATCGATCTGAAAAAGATTAAAGAAGATACAGAAGTTGATAGCATTGTTATTGCAGATAAAGAAGGGAATGTGGTAGATGCTTTAGATACAGAATATGACACTAATGTTGCTTTAATGATAGAAACAGCATTTTCGATGTGTAATGATATGTCACAAGATTTACTTAATGGTTCTTTAGATCAATTGATGGCTAAATCTTCAGAAGGGTATTTAATAGCTAATAGGATCAATACGAATTCAATTATATTGGTAGTATCAAAAAATATATCAAAATTAGGATTACTTCTTAAATACATGAATTCTATAGAGAAGTAATGTTATCAACATATTATTAATAATTAAACCAAATCAAACTATGTCAAATTTTTTAGATGAATTTATTGAAGAAATCAAATCAAACGTACCTGGATATATCGCAGTCACAATTACAGAGGTAAGTACAGGGGTATGTTATGTATCTCATTCAGAAAAATCGGATTTTGATCCAGAAATAGCTTCTGCTTATAATTTAGAAGTGGTTAAAGCTAAAAAGAGTGCAATCAAGGCATTAGGTTTAACTTCGAATATTCAGGACATTCTGATAACTCTAACATCTCAAATCCATATTATCGATCTTTCAGAAAACGGGGAGTATTTTATTTACCTAGCCGTAGATTCTTCAAAAGCAAACCTAGGTATGACAAGAGCACTTTTGAAAAAATATAAAAAGAACGTAGTTTCTCAATTATAATTGATATGTAAGCATAAAGGAGGTATTATGACTATATAAACATTAAGCTTATTATAAACAATTACAATATTAAGGGCATCTTACATAGATATTCGATAAAGATTTATTTTTTGTAAGGTGCTTTTTTACTAATTATAATAATAATTAGCGATACTAATTGCATACGACGTATAGTTTTATACATTGTATTTTAATCCATAAAATTACCCCTAATTTTCTTTTATAATCATACTATATTACCGTAGTATATATTTACATTAGATATGTTATCGTTTTAAACTCAAAATGTTTCATGTCGTTCCATTCTTCGCATAGATTAGATTCTTTAATCATTCATTTTCCCAGCAACTAATTTAGGCTAGTTTAGCTTTAAAAAATATTATAAAATGAGGATATTCATTATTATATTATCATTTTTTGTGTTTAAAAAATGCGAAATTTTTATTAAAACTTTAAGTTTATTTTGGCTTTATAGATTTTGTTAAAATAATAGTATATTCGAGTTAGATATTAACACAATTAACTAACTTAATTATGAAAAAAATGAACTTCGCTATTCTATTGGCGGTATGTTTAATGGGATTTATTTCTTGTACAGAAATAGATGATTCTATACTAATAGGACATATTAAAAATGTAAAAATAGAAACTTCTAAATGGAAGAATGATACTAAAGGTGTATACTCTTTAATACATGATGATTTTGGTATACCTAATGCTAACGGAATTATAGACTATGCAGATAGTATTGCTAAAGCACATGATGTAAAATTTGGTTTTGCGATTATAACCAACGAGGTTGATGAAAATGAATGGGCTATAGCAAAAAAAATGATAACTAATGGGCACGAACCTATCAACCATACACACCGCCATTATTGTGGGCATGATGTTAGTTGGTGCCCTTCTCAAGTATGGGGTGTTGATGATTTTGATATCGAAATAGATCTTAGTCATCAGCTTATTTTAGAAAATACAGGAATAACTCCTTTGTTTTTTGCATTTCCTTTTGATCAGAGTACTCCAGAAATGATATCATATCTAAAATCAAAAAACTACTTAGGAGCTAGAGCAGGCGCTTTTACACAAGATTTAAATCCAGATTTTTTAAATGATAGTGATACGCCATATTTCCAACTCAAGTTTTATGCTCATGGCCCTGGAGTACCGATAGAAAATCTTAGTAAATCAGCTTCGCTTGCAGTAGAAAAAGGAATGTGGGCTATACGAGAGGTACATGGCGTAGCAGATGGCTCTTGGGGTCCAATACCCAAGGATGACTATATCAATCATATGAAAGCAATACAAGAACTTCAGGAAAAAGGAGATTTATGGATATCTCCTCCTTCATCAGTTATGAAGTATCTAGAAACAAATAAGCATACTAGCTATACCCAAAACCAGGTAGGAACTGTACTAAATATATCTTTGATGTATGATGGAAATTCTGATCTAAGTTCTGAAGTTACACTTGTATTAGAAATTCCAAAAGAAATAGAAGTGAAAAGTATTGTTTCTGATACAAATGAAGAGATTAAGTATGTTAAAGGCGCTGATAATACAATACAAGTAAATGTAAATCCTGCTATAGTTAAAGCGCTAGAAGTCGATTTTAAATACTATTAACTGACAATCAAAGATGTTTTTTTTTGATTATTAATTATATAGTTAATTTAGAACTATATGTTATGTTCTATTTGATTTTAAAATTTTATATTTTTTAAACAAAATAATTAACTATTATACTAAAAAAAACCAGTAGCATTAATGCTACTGGTTTTTTTAGTAATAGTAGCTATAAGGTCTAATTAATTGCAACAAAAATATCTACTTCTGCATCTGTAGGGTTTACAGCTTCTTCGCCATATACTTCAAAATCGGTAGTGTATGCCCTATTTAGATCTAGTTTCCAGATGTCTTTCCATTTGTTATAGATCACATTTTTATTAAGATCTCCTTTGGCAGTAAATCTAATATAAGTACTTTCTTTGATTTGGACACTGCTCATCCCTTCTGGGATGATATCTAAGTTCTTTACTTTATACCCTATGATTGTGGTATATCCCTCTGTATGATCACTCTCATAATCTGTATAGACTCCATAGATTGTATCATTTAGTTTATTAGGAATTTTATGCATTACTCCTTCAGACATAAAAGTGTTCCATAAAGCAGGGATGTCTTTAGCAAATTGTTCATTTTTGTTAGTAGTACGGACAGAGATGCCAATAATCCAGAAAGATTCAATTTTTGTTTTTATCATGATGTATCATCGTTAAAAATTAATAGTATGATAAAATTAGATATCGATAGTGACAAAGGTGTGTCAGTAATCATTTGATAAAACAATTATTTTTTTCTTCCTAATTGTAAATAACTCGCCTTAAAGTTATACTATCTTAAATAGTAACTGTATAAAACCATACAAGGTATTATTAAGTTTATAATTGAAGAATCAGTATCTATTAAAAATAGAGAGTGCTTAAAAAAACATAAAGCTTAGCTTTATGATACTATTTATTAGGGAAACTGAAAATTCACGTCAAAATCAAATTATTTTTAAGAAGCATACTTTGTTACTTTTTCTTTTTACAACAATATAAATGTTATTTAATAAGAACTGTATCTGGAACTAATCCAGAAACATCTCCACCATTACGGATAACATCTCTTACAATAGAAGAGGAAATATAACTTTTTCCAGAAGAAGTTAATAAGAATACAGTTTCTATATCAGACATTTTTCTATTGGTGTGCGCGATAGCTTTTTCGAACTCAAAATCACCAGGATTACGTAACCCTCTTAATATAAAATCCGCATTTTGTTTTTTACAAAAATCAATAGTTAATCCTTTGTAGGTCATAACCTTGATTTTAGGTTCGTTTTTAAAAGCTTTTGCTATAAATTGTTTCCGTTCTTCAAGGGAAAACATATATTTTTTCTCTGCATTTACACCTATAGCAAGGATAATTTCATCAAAAAGAGTGAGTCCTCTTTCGATAATATCACAATGTCCTAAAGTAATGGGATCAAATGATCCAGGAAAAACTGCTCTTCTCATGAGTGATTATAGATTTGTTTATGTGCAATACAAATATAAATGAATTTATAATTATGGATTTTTTATCATTTCAATACCATTCTCTTACATTCTGAAATAGTTTTTTAGTATTCTGAATATATTTCTTAACGCTTTGAGATTGTTTCTTGTTATTCTGGGGTTATGGTATGATATGTGTTTAATATTTAGACATACATACAAGCCTCAATAACATTAGAAAATAATTCTTTTAAACTAATTCCAGCTTTATTGGCTTGCTGAGGTAAAATACTAGCCTCGCTTAATCCAGGGGTAGTATTCATTTCTATAAAGTGGGGTTCTCCATTATGAAAAATATATTCACTTCTAGAGAAACCTTTCATTTTTAAGATTTGATATACTTTTAATGCTAAATCTTTAACTTTTTTAGTATCTGCGTCAGACAATCGGGCGGGAGTAATTTCTTCTGATTTCCCTAAGTATTTAGCCTCGTAATCAAAGAATTCATTTTCAGTTACGATCTCGGTTATAGGTAGGACAGTGTTTTCTCCATTATATTGTATGACACCCACAGAGACTTCAGTACCACTTAAAAAAGATTCGATAATGATTTCATCATCTTCTTTGTAAGCCAATTCGATAGCAGGAAGTAATTCTTTTTCAGTTTTTACTTTAGAAACCCCATAACTACTACCTGCTTTGTTAGCTTTTACAAAACATGGCAACCCTACTTTATCCAGAATAGCTTTAGCATCTATTGTATCTCCTTTATTTAAAAAATAATTCGTTGCAGTAAGGATTCCATAGGGCTGTAGTGTGCTGATACAATCCCGTTTATTAAATGTCAGTGCTGCTTGGTAAAAATCACAAGTTGTTTGTGGTATTTCAATTAATTTAAAGTAAGCTTGTAGTAAACCATCTTCTCCAGGAGTACCATGAATAGTATTAAAAGCAGCGTCAAAAGTTATTTTAGAACCCTCTAATGTTAAGGAGAAATCATTTTTATCGATAGGATGCTTTTGATCGGCATCATCGATATGATACCAACTGTCTTTAGTAATATAGATTCGAAAGGGGTGATATTGATCTCTATCAAGATATTTATACACTACATTTCCGCTTTGGACTGAGATTTTAAACTCGCTAGAGTATCCACCCATTAAAATGGCTATATTTTTTTTCATCCGAATACATTTAAATTAAACATTTGTTCTTCAGTATATTGTTAGACGTGGTAAAAAAACAGTTAACTTCTTACCAACTATCATTTTATTTATTTTCTTTTGTAGAGGCTATGACTTTTGATTTGCAAAATTTCCCAATGAGGAGTTCATAGCGTGATTTTTAAAAACAAAAATATCATTTATCTAATAAGAAAAGCTTAAAACTTTCCGTTTTTATATATTTGTCCAAATTATAACTGTATTTATGAATTTCATTAAAGACCTTTTCAAGTTTATTTATAGTAAAATATTTTTGATTCAGCTAGTTATAGCAGTTGCAATGCTGGTAATCTTATCGTACGTAGCGTTACAATGGTTAGAAAGCACAACTAATCATGATCAACGTATTGTAGTACCTAGTTTAAGTAAAAAAACATTGGATGAAGTAAAAGAAGTTCTGGAAAATAAAGAGTTACGATATGAAGTTCAGGATTCAGCTAATTTTAATCCTAATTTCCCTAGATTTTCAGTATTAGAACAAAACCCTGTAGCAGGTAGTGAAGTTAAAGAAAATCGTAAGATTTATGTAACCTTAAACCCCTCAGGATATCGAAAAATAGAAGTTCCTAATGTAGTACAAAGAACAAAAAGGCAAGCAGAACCAAAATTAATAGCTCTTGGATTTAAAATAGGTTCTGTAACCTATAAACCCAATATAGCCAGAGATATGGTTTTGGAAATGAGACATAAAGGAAAAAGAATTAAACCAGGAACCAAATTGATGAAAACCTCTACCATAGACCTAGTTCTTGGAGATGGGCAAGGAGGTACAATAAATCTTTCTAACTGATTTTGGAAGAACATATAGATATAGGAGATTTTGATAATACTAATGAAGATGAACTTTACGAACATCATCGTTTTGTAGCGGGAGCAGGGCAGATTCCTCTAAGAGTAGATAAGTTTTTGATGAATTTTGTAGAAAATGCAACTCGCAACAAAATACAGCAAGCGGCAAAAGAAGGGAGTGTGTATGTAAATGATGTTGCTGTAAAATCAAATCATAAGGTAAAACCTAACGATGTGGTACGGGTATTATTCTCTCACCCTCCCTATGAAAATTTACTAACCCCAGAAAATATTCCATTAGATGTTGTGTATGAAGATGATGCATTACTAGTGGTCAATAAACCTGCAGGCATGGTAGTACATCCTGGTCATGGGAATTATTCTGGTACGCTGATTAATGCATTAATTTATCATTTTGATAATTTACCTAATAATAGTAGTGATCGACCAGGATTAGTACATCGTATTGATAAGGATACTAGTGGATTATTAGTCGTAGCTAAAACAGAACAAGCAATGACACATTTGGCAAAACAGTTTTTTGATAAAACTAGTGAACGGGAGTATGTTGCTATTGTATGGGGTAATTTAAAGGAAGATGAAGGTACTATAGAAGGTAATATAGGTCGTCATCCTAAAAATAGATTGCAAAATACTGTTTTTGAGGAAGATGAAGCAGAAAAAGGAAAACCAGCGATTACACATTATAGAGTTATTGAACGATTAGGGTATGTTACTCTAGTTTCTTGTAGATTAGAAACAGGGAGAACTCATCAGATCAGAGTACATATGAAATATATTGGACATACCTTATTTAATGATGAACGTTACGGAGGAGAAAAAATATTAAAAGGGACTACATTTACTAAATATAAACAGTTTGTAGATAACTGTTTTAAAGTATTGCCAAGACAGGCCCTACACGCTAGAACCTTAGGTTTTGAACATCCTGTAACAGGAGAACAGATGCATTTTGAAACCGCTATCCCAGATGATATACAACATTGTATAGAGCGATGGAGAAATTATGCTAAGAACCAGTTACCAGAAGAATAATTTTTTTATAATAGGACACTTTTATTTTGCTGTTAATAAAGTGTTTGTGTAGTATTAATTTAAGGTTATTAAAAACTTTATTTAATGATGAATGAGGGATGCTAACTAAATAATTTATACATTTGCACTTTAATATTTTATAATGAACAAAGGAACAGTAAAATTTTTTAATGACTCCAAAGGATTTGGATTCATCACAGAAGAAGGATCAAACAAAGATCATTTTGTACACATTTCAGGGCTAATCGACGAAGTTCGTGAAGGTGACGAAGTAGAGTTTGACCTTAAAGAAGGTAAAAAAGGAATGAACGCGGTAAACGTGAAAGTATTATAATATACATTTGACTTTTTTAAAACACAAGCCCATCGATTCGATGGGCTTTTTTTTTGAAAAAAAATAAAGAAAACAGATATACAAGTATAAAGTATCTCGATAGTATAATAGAGAAGAGTAACTATAAACAACTGATTTTTAATGTCAATGATTGTACTTTTAGATGCATAACCTTATGATATGGAAATCAAACGAACAGGTCTCATCCTATATGTTAAGAAATATAAAGAATGTATACTATTTTATAAAACAATATTAGAATTAGATATTTTGTTTCAGAATGAAGAACTAACATGTTTTGATTTTTATGGAATATATCTAATGGTAGAAAAAGAGGATAGAATAATATATCTAAATGTAGAAGAAAAGTCTCGTAAAAATTATAATTGTATTAGATTGAATGTTAATGATGTGAAAAAAGAAACGAATGACTTGAAAAACAAGGGGGTCATCGTAGATTATCAAGAACATCACTGGGGAAAGGTGGCAAAATTCTTTGACCCTGATGGGAATTTCATTGCATTTAAAGATGAAGAAGGGTTTGTGAAACAACTTAAAAATTATCGATTGAATTCGAAATAGCTTTTACAAATACTTAAATAGAGAATAAATACATCTACAAATTTTAATTCTCAATACACAATTGTATTTTTGAAATACAAAAAAAACATATACATGAAAATTGTAATATCTCCGGCTAAATCATTAGATTTTGAAACTACCGTACCTACTCAGCAATATACAACTCCTGATTTTCTTACAGAATCCGAAAAGTTAAATACAGTGCTTAAAAAGAAGTCACCTAAAAAACTTTCGGAATTAATGAATATCAGTGATAAGTTAGCACAACTCAATTGGCAACGTAATCAAGAATGGACTCTTCCATTTACTTCAGAAAATGCTCGACAAGCAGTATATGCATTTAATGGAGATGTGTATACAGGATTAGATGTATATAACTTGCCAGAAGATAAATTAGATACATTACAAGATCAATTGAGGATACTTTCTGGATTATATGGAGTTTTAAAACCTTTAGATCTTATGCAACCATACCGTCTGGAGATGGGAACTAAGCTCAAAGTAGGTAGGAAAGACAATTTATATGAGTTTTGGAAAAAGACAATTACTCAGCAATTAAATGGTGAGTTGCAGGAGGGTGAGTTGTTTATCAATCTAGCAAGTAATGAGTACTTTAGTGTAATTGATAAAAAGACATTGAAAGTTCCGGTGATTACTCCACAATTTAAAGATTGGAAAGGAGATAAGCTAAAAATGATTAGTTTCTTTGCTAAAAAAGCCAGAGGTATGATGGTTCGTTATATTATAGATACAGGAGCAGAAACTGTAGAAGATTTAAAAGGGTTTAACTATGAAGGATACGGGTTTAGTGAAGAGTACACTACCAAAGCTAATGAATTAGTTTTTGTAAGATAAATTCTTTTACGCTAGACAAATAATAATACTTTTTTTAAAATGCATCTAATTTTAGTATCTTCAGCCTTACTATTAAGAACACAAATCATTAGATGCAAAAAATAATTAACCTCCTTGACTGGATTGGTGAAAAAATAGGGTTGCTGGTTAGTTGGATAGCAGTAGTATTAGCAATAGTAATCAGTCTGGATGTTATTATTCGTTATGTTTTTCAGTTTACATATGTTTGGATGATCGAAATAGAGATATATCTCTTTGGGATGCTATTTTTACTAGCATCTGGATATACATTCAAATATGAAAAACATGTACGAGTTGATGTTTTTTATGCTAAACTTTCTAAAAAAAGAAAGGCTTGGATTGATCTTTTAGGCGGAGTTTTCTTACTAATTCCATGGTGTTATGTCGTTATTGTTTCTTCTTGGTATTATGGAGTATTTTCTTTTATAATCGGAGAAAGCTCACCACAACCTGGGGGGTTACCTGCCTTATATATACTCAAGTTCTGTATTACTTTGGGTTTTGTGTTTTTATTATCTCAGGGAATATCTCATATGCTAAAATCAATTCAAATTATTTTTAACAAAGAATACTAATGGGATATCTTGCAGTAGTATTATTTGTAATTGTTTTCTTTTTGATTTTAAGAGGATATCCTGTTGCTTTTACATTAGGAGGAGTCTCAGTAATTTTTGCCTTTGGGGTATCTATTTTTGTTCCAGAGCAGTTTCAGATGGCGACATTTTATTTACTTCCATCACGGATTATGGGAGTTGTAAATAACTATGTATTAATGGCAGTCCCTTTGTTTATTTTTATGGGAGTTATGCTGGAGAAATCAGGACTAGCACAAAGCTTATTAGAAACTATGGCAATGCTATTTGGGCGTGTTCGTGGTGGTTTGGCAATCTCTGTAGTGATTGTAGGGGCATTGTTAGCGGCATCTACAGGGATTGTAGGTGCAACTGTAGTGACTATGGGATTGATAAGTTTGCCTACAATGCTAAAACGAGGATATAAACCCGAACTTGCTACAGGAGTAATTGCATCATCAGGGACATTAGGGCAGATTATTCCCCCATCAATAGTATTGGTATTATTGGCAGATACAATTAATAGTGCATCAAGAGGAGCAGATTCTGTAGATGTAGGCACATTATTTTCTGCTGCACTATTACCAGGGATAGTATTGGTAGCACTGTATATTATATATATATTAATAAAATCATGGATACATAAAGAAGATGCTCCTAGTATTCCTATAGAAGAGATCAAAGAATTTAGAGGGACTAATTTTACAGTAAAAATATTGAAAGCATTGTTTTTGCCAATATTACTGATTTCATTGGTATTAGGATCTATTTTTACAGGTATAGCTTCACCAACTGAGGCTTCCGCAATAGGAGCAATAGGAGCTACATTATTAACTGTTGTTCAGAAAAAATTTTCGTTTCAGATTCTAAAAGGAGTAGCACAAGAAACTACAAAGCTTACAACAATGGTATTTTTTATCTTATTGGGAGCAACCACATTTACATTAATATTTAGAACATTAGGAGGAGATACTTATTTACAAGAGCTAATTATGTCATCAAATCTAACACCTTTAATGTTTTTAGTATTGGTTATGGTCATCATTTTTATTGCAGGTTTTTTTATTGATTTTATTGAAATCGTATTTATTATAGTACCAGTAGTAACTCCTATTTTTAATGGTTTTGATATGAATATGTTATGGGTAGGAATTTTGATAGCATTAAACCTGCAAACCTCATTTTTAACACCTCCTTTTGGGTTTGCTTTATTTTATCTTAAAGGAGTAGCTCCAGAAAGTGTAAAAACAAGTCAGATATATAGAGGGATCATACCGTTTATTATCATTCAATTGATTATTGTGGGTATAGTCGTATTTTTTCCAGAGATTATTTTTATTTCAAAATAAAGTTTTAATGAAAAAGAGAGCATTGCAATATACCGTCATTAGATCATTTACATTGATAATGATCATAGTATTAGTAACTTCTTGTCTGGGAGATCCACCTGCCAGTATGAGTACTACATCATATGACGTAGCAAAACCGGATAAAGTATTTTATTGGAAAATGACGACTACTTGGCCGCCTAATTTTCCTGTAGTAGGAGAGGTAGCTGAAAAATACTCAAAATGGGTAGAAGAACTGTCTAATGGACAAATTAAAATAAAGGTATATGGGGGAGGAGAATTAGTACCTGCTCTAGAAGCTTTTGATGCTGTTTCTCAAGGAACTATCGAAATGGGGTGTGGAGCAGCATATTATTGGGCAGGAAAAACCCCTGCGGCACAATTTTTTGCGGCAGTACCATTTGGGATGAATAGTCAACAGATTACTTCGTGGTTAGAAACAGGTGGAGGTTATGAATTATGGAAAAAAACATATGCAAAATTTAATCTTGTTCCATTTATGGGAGGTAATACGGGGGTACAGATGGGAGGATGGTTTAATCGCGAAATTAATTCTGTAGCAGATTTTAAAGGTCTAAAAATGCGATTACCAGGAATAGGAGGCAAAGTAATAGAAAAAGCAGGAGGTGCTGCAGTTCTGGTTGCAGGTAGTGAAGTATACACAAGTTTAGAACGAGGAGTGATTGATGCTACTGAGTGGATTGGTCCATATCATGATTATAAAATGGGGTTTCATAAAATTGCCAAGTATTATTACAGTCCTGGTTGGCATGAGACTGGATCACAATTAGAATTTTTTATAAATAAAAACTTGTACGATGGTCTTTCTCCACATTTGCAATCAGTATTGCAAGCGGCGTCTAAGCGAGCACAAGTATGGGTCTTGGCTGAGTTTGATAAACAAAATAGTATTTATTTTGATAAGTTAGTAAATGATGAAAATGTTCAAATACGTGAGTTTTCTAAAGAGACATTAGATGCATTACGAGAATACACCAATGAAGCAATCCAAGAAATGATAGGAGATGACCCTTTATCAAAAGAAGTATATGAAAGTTATTCTAATTTCCAGAAAAGAACAGCTAAATGGTCAAAGGTGACAGAGAAGGCATATTATAATAAAATACAGGAGTGATAAAAAAAATAACCATTTCGGAATACACTCCCGAAACGGTTATTTTTTAATAAGATATTTAGATTTTATAGTTCTATGGTAGTCTCTTTGCCGTCAGCATCTGTTTGTGTAGCGATAGCGTCACATTTACCATCACCGTAGTTTAAGGTAATAGTATCTTTATTTTTTTTAGTAACAATAACACCACTTACAATATACAAACAATTAGTCTCATTTCGTAATGGAGTCGTAATCTCAGTAGAATACTGATCTCCGTTACTAAATTTTGTTTCACTATTTCCGGTTGTTAGTTTATAATATTTTATTTCTTCTGGAGTGTCAGTAGTATTTTTTTCTAGAAAAGATTCTGTAATAAAATTAGTTTTACTAGTGGCCGTAAGTTTATCTTCCCATGCGAATGAAAAGTTAGAATTGGTTGTAAACTTAGTATTCCCAGTATCATTTTTAAAAGAAAATATTTTGGTAGCAGTCCCACTTACCGTTATATCTTTATAAACCACTTTATCGAGATCATAACTAATCTTAATTTCACTCTCAGTATCTACTTTGATATCAAAACTCATACGAATACTTCCAGAGATTACTTCTCCATTAGATAATTTACATTTATCTCCAAAATCAATCGTAACCGTTTTATTTTGATCTGTTATTTCTGAGGTTATTTTTACACAATCTGGTAATTGATGATTGGTATCAGAACTTTTTCTAGTACGAGACTCCGCAGTAAAGACATCCTCTACTATAGTATTAATATTCTTATTTGCAGACTCGATATCAGTATACTGCTTTGATGTAACAACACTAGTCGTTGGTACTTGAGATTTATTGTCATCACTACTACAACTCGATAAAAAAGAACTAGCTATAAACAATGAACCTAAAAAGATGATAACTCTATTTTTCATGGTATATGAATTTATGAAATGAATATATTTTTATGATGATTTGTTGTTTAAGAACGGTTGTAATACATGTTGTTATATAATTATCCTAGTTAATTGAGTGTTAATTTTATTTAAAGAAATTAAAAAGGAATCTGTCTAATTATATACAGGTTTTTATTTCTAGTAATTTTTATAGATACTATTGCATAGCATTTTTCTTATCAATATCTTCGAAGCGAATGTTCGCTAAAAATCATTTAATTACAAAACTCACACTATGCAAATCAAAAAGGTTTTAGTCGCTAATCGGGGAGAAATTGCAACTCGAATATTTAGGGCATGTACAGAGATAGGGATACAAACAGTTGGTGTATATACCTATGAAGACAGGTATTCTTTACATCGATATAAAGCTGATGAGGCCTATCAGATAGGAGAAAACAATGAGCCTTTAAAACCGTATCTAAATATGGATGCAATTATTAAAGTAGCTAAAAAAAATAATGTAGATGCTATCCACCCAGGGTATGGGTTTTTATCAGAGAATGCAGATTTTGCACAGCAGTGTATAGAAAATGATATTATTTTTATAGGACCTAAAGTTTCAGTACTTCGTTCTTTAGGAGATAAAATTACAGCAAAAGAAGTCGCTATAGCTAATCAGATTCCTATTATTAGAAGCAATAAAGAAGCACTGATAGATATTGAGACAGCAGTAAAAGAAGCTAAACAAATAGGATTTCCTGTAATGCTTAAAGCAGCTTCTGGAGGAGGAGGTCGAGGAATGCGAGTGATCCGTAATGAAGAAGAATTAAAAAAATCATATCCAGAATCTCGTAGAGAAGCTCTTAATGCTTTTGGTGATGATACCGTATTTCTAGAAAAATTTGTAGAGAATCCGAAACATATAGAAGTACAGATTGTAGCCGATCATCATGGTAATATGGTACATCTATTCGAGCGGGATTGTTCAGTACAACGACGTTATCAAAAGGTTATTGAATATGCACCTTCTTTTGGAGTTTCCAAAAAAATAAAAGAAAGCTTATATGATTACGCGCTTAAGATTTGTAAGGCAGTAGATTATAATAATATTGGTACTGTAGAGTTTTTGGTAGATGAAGATGAAAGTATCTATTTTATCGAAGTAAACCCGAGAGTACAAGTAGAGCATACTGTAACAGAGATTGTTACAGGAATTGATCTCATAAAAGCCCAAATATTTATTGCAGGAGGCTATAAATTATCAGATAAACAGATAAAAATAGAAAGCCAGGAACATCTTTCTACTACAGGATTTGCATTACAATGTAGAATTACTACAGAAGATCCTGAGAACGACTTTAAACCAGATTATGGGACTATTACTACCTATCGTAGTGCTTCTGGATTTGGAATTCGATTAGATGCGGGAAGTGTATATCAAGGAGTGACAATTTCACCATTTTTTGATTCGATGTTGGTTAAGATTTCTGCTAATAGTAGAACATTGGATGGTGCATGTAGAAAAATGTTAAGAGCTCTTTCTGAATTTAGGATACGTGGAGTAAAGACTAATATGCCATTTTTGGACAATATTCTAAGACACGAAACTTTTAGAAAAGGAGAAGTAACTGTTAATTTTATCAGAGATACAAAAGAACTTTTTAGCATAAAAGAGCCACGTAATCGTGCTACCAAATTGGCAAACTTTTTAGGAGATGTTATTGTAAATGGTAATTCTGATGTTAAAAAAATAGATCCAACAAAAACCTTTGTAAAACCAATACTACCTAAATTTGAAGAGGCTGCTCCTTATACAAAAGGGACTAAAGATTTGCTTACAGAATTAGGACCAGAGAAATTTGCAGAATGGTTAAAAAATGACACTAAGATTCATTTTACAGATACTACTATGCGAGATGCTCATCAAAGTTTGTTAGCCACTAGGATGCGTACATACGATATGCTAAAAGTAGCAGAAGGGTTTGCTAAGAATCATCCTGAGGTTTTTAGTATGGAAGTATGGGGAGGAGCTACTTTTGATGTATGTTTACGTTTCCTTAGAGAGAACCCTTGGGAGAGACTTCGTTCTTTGCGCCAAGCAATGCCTAATATATTATTACAGATGTTGATTCGAGGATCAAATGGAGTCGGATATACTGCATATCCAGATAATCTGATAGGGAAATTTGTAGAACAATCTTGGGAAAACGGTGTAGATGTATTTAGAATATTTGATTCTTTAAACTGGATGGAATCTATTGCACCTTGTATAGAACATGTACGTACAAGAACAAAAGGACTGGCGGAGGGTTCACTATGTTATACAGGAGATATTCTCGATCCTAAAAGAACAAAATATACCTTAGCATATTATATACAATTAGCAAAGGATATCGAAAATGCAGGAGCACATATTTTAGGAATCAAAGATATGGCAGGGCTATTGAAACCCTATGCTGCTTATGAGCTGATTTCGGCATTAAAAACCGAAATTAATATTCCAATACATTTACATACACATGATACATCCTCAGTACAATCTGCAACATATCTCAAAGCAATCGAAGCAGGAGTAGATGTCGTAGATGTGGCTTTAGGAGGATTATCAGGATTAACGGCACAACCTAATTTTAATGCAATAGTAGAGATGATGAGGTTTCATGAGCGAGAGCATAAAATGAATATCTCTAAATTAAATGAGTATTCTAATTATTGGGAGACTGTACGAGAATATTACTATGTTTTTGAGTCTGGATTAAAAGCAGGGACAGGAGAGGTATATCAACATGAAATCCCAGGAGGGCAATATTCTAATTTAAAACCACAAGCAACAGCATTAGGATTAGCAGATCGTTTTCATGAGATTACCAAAATGTATGGTGAGGTCAATCAGCTTTTTGGAGATATTGTTAAAGTAACGCCAAGCTCTAAAGTTGTAGGAGATATGGCGCAGTATCTAGTGAGTAATAATTTGACCATAGAAGATGTTAAGGAAAGAGGAGATACTATTTCATATCCTCAGTCTGTAGTGAGTTTATTTAAAGGAGAATTAGGACAACCTGTAGGAAAATTTCCTAAAGAACTTCAGAAATCAATTCTTAAAGACCAAAAATCATTTACGAACAGACCCAATGCTCATCTAGAACCAGTAGATTTCGAAACCGAGTTTAAAGAATTTGTGAAAATATTTAAAAAAGGTATGGGGAGAGAATTAGATATTACAGATTTCCTTTCATATAAGCTATATCCAAAGGTTTTTACAGGAGCGTATAACCATCATTTAAAATATGATAATGTTGTAAATATACCTACTAAAAATTTCTTTTATGGGATGACACCAGGAGAAGAGATTATAGTAGAATTAGATAAAGGAAAAGTATTACTAATAGAATTAATATCTGTAGGAGAACCTAACGAAGATGGTAAGGTAACTGTATTTTTTAAGGTAAATGGTCAAACCAGAAATGTAATGATACAAGATCATTCAATTAAGGTAACCAAAGTAGTGCATGCTAAAACTGATAAGACAGATCCTAAACAAATAGGAGCACCACTACAGGGGGCATTATCATCGATATTGGTTAAAACAGGTCAGGAAGTAAAAAAGAATGAGCCTCTATTTATCATAGAAGCTATGAAAATGGAAACCACCATTACAGCTAATGAAGATGCTACAGTTAAAAAAATAATACTAAAATCAGGTACTATGGTAAATGCCGATGATCTGGTATTAATGCTTAAATAAGTTTCAAACCCCACAGGTTTACAAACCTGTGGGGTTTTCTTAAATATTACTTTTTAGATTGATAGTGTTTTTGTGATATGGCTATACAAGCAATATTATTAATTTACGAGTAACTACTCACAGAGATTCCTTTGTAGTTTGTAAAATCTTTCTATTTTTACAATACATTAACATTTTTTTTAGAAGCATTGAGAGTCAAACCTATTCAGATATCAGTATTTATCCTATTTGTATTAGGAGCATTATTTGGGCTAATGTTTTTAAGTGAAAAAGGAGCAGCAGAAAGTGCAAAAAATCAAAATGATGGATTCTCATACAAAGAGTTTTCTATTAAATACCCTACACATACTACTTTTTTAGAGTTGGAGAAAGATTCTTCTCTTAGTAGAGAGGATATTCTAAAAGTAACAGAAATTGTAACCCCTTTAGATATAGAAGATAGTGAGGAGAGTATTGATACTGTTATAACAAAAAAGACTAAACAATTACCAGATTTTACCGAGATTGATACTACTCAGATTATTCGGATAAAATATCCAGAGAATAATCCTGATTTTGCTAAAGAGTTAAGAAAAAAATTATCGTCTAGATCATGCAGAATCATACATTATGGTGATTCTCAGATCGAGGGAGATCGTATTACAGCATATTTACGTAATAGACTACAGCATATGTATAAAGGAGGTGGTCCAGGTTTTATCCCTGTGTTACCCGTATACAACCAAATTAGTGCTGTTGTAGAGCCTAGTGAGCATTGGGAACGTTTTGCATTTTTTGATCCTACTAAGAAAAAGTTTTCGAATAGAAAATATGGAGCATACCTTTCTCTTTCTCGTTTTACAAGGCATCAGGAAAAACTCCTAGATAGTATTGTGATCGATTCTTTACCTCTTGTGAAAGCTTCTATAAAGATTGGAAAATCGGTGAAGAGTTATGCTAAATTCAGAAATTTTACAAAGATAGGATTGCATTATGGTAATTGTAACTTTCCAGTTAAAATATCTGTATATAATAATGGGGTTTTACTACAGAAAGATCAGTTGATTGCAGATGGTAATTATCATCACTATAAAATTAGAACTACAACAGCACCTACAGATCTTACTATAGAATTAGAGGGTAGGGTTAGCCCAGATTTTTATGGATTAACGCTAGATAGCGGCTATGGGATCCAAATAGATAATGTGGCAATGAGAGGAGCTTCAGGAACTATTTTTGCTAATTCTAATTCTGTAACGTATAAAGAGATGATGAGCCAGCTAAAACCCAAAATAGTGATCATGCAGTACGGAGGTAATACAATGCCATATCTTAAGGACTCGACAGATGTTAATAAGTATGCAAAGCGTATAAAAAATCAAATAAGTTGGATCAAAAGACGTACAAAAAACACTAGTTTTATATTTATAGGTCCCACAGATATGTGTATCCCAGTAAATGGTAAAATGGAAACTTATCCATTATTGCCATATCTTAATACCAAACTAATGGAAACCTGTCTAGAAAATAATGTAGCTTACTGGAGTATGTTTGATGCTATGGGAGGAAAAGGATCGATGGAATTATGGGTGGAGGAAAAGCTAACAGCCAAAGATTATATGCATTTTACCTGGAAAGGAACCAAAATAATTTCAGAGCTATTTTTTACAGCCCTATACCTAGATCTCAAAGAACCTAATAGCAATGCTGATGATACGTAATACATTATTTGTTTTTATATGGCTTTTTACTTTGTCTATACCTGCATTATCACAGACTTATCTCTTAGATAGTATAGAAAGTAACTATTCCTTTATCAATTGGAAAGCCAACAAAATTAAGATGGTAGAAAAGTCTCCGGCTTTTAAAACCTTTTTTAAAAAACTAGATACTATTGCTAGAGGAGGGGAGGAGGATTTACATATTTTTCATATTGGAGGATCTCATATCCAAGCAGATATTTATTCTAATCGTCTAAGGTCATATCTTCAGACCATGACACCTACAGCTACAGGACAGCGAGGTTTTATATATCCCTATAGTATTGCCAAGACGAATAATCCAGGTAATTATAAAGTAAAATATGATGGCAACTGGAGAGGATATCGATGTTCTGTCAGAAAAGATAGTATAGCTTGGGGACTATCAGGAGTAACAGCAGTTCTTAAAGATTCTATTTCTAATGTAAAAATAATAGCCAATGGTAATACATACCATGATAATATGTATGATTTTAATAAAATCAGAATTTTTTATGATAACTGGAGTACCGATTATGAGATTTCATTTAAGCAAGACTCATTAGTATCTGAGATCAAAGAGAATAAAACAGCTCATTATATAGAATATACACTTCATAAAACAGTAAAAGAAATTGAATTTTGTATTCGTAAAACTGAGGATATACCAAATGCAGAGTTTTTAATGATGGGAATAGAGCTAATGAATGAAAATAAAGGAATCCAATATACTTCTATAGGGGTTAATGGAGGAAGCTTTTCGTTCTATAAACGATGTCGTTACTTTGAGGAACAATTACGATTATATACTCCAGATTTATTTATTGTGTCTATAGGAACCAATGATGCATATCATCCTGATTTTAATCCTAAGAAGTATAAAGAATACTACACAGATTTAATTAAATTAATACAGAGAGCCAATCCTAATTGTGCAGTATTACTTACAGTACCTAATGATTCATATTACAAAAGAAAAATACCAAATCCGAGAACAAGAATTGCCCAAAAAATAATCTATGAAGTAGCAAAAGAGCAACAAATGGCTGTTTGGGATTTTTATGAAATCATGGGAGGTTTTAATTCATCACAGAGTTGGTATACCCATAAACTAATGCCTAGAGATCGTATTCATTTTACGGTACCAGGTTATCGTATAAAAGCAGACCTCTTATTACAAGCAATAGCCAATTCTTGGGAGAAAGAGCTACAGTTAAAACCAAATTCTATTTTGAACCAAATTATTAATGAATAGACTTATTGATATATTTTCTTTTTCAGAAGATTTCCCGTTAATTTTTACGCAGGCAAACTTTTGGATATTTTTTGCCGTTATATACTTTATATATGCACTACTTTATAGTAAAAAAAGCCTTCGGAGTGCTTATCTTTTTGCGATTAGTCTTCTATTTTATTATAAAACCAGTGGACTCTTTATAGGTATTCTATTATTTAGTACCGTTAATGATTTCTTTATAGGAAAAGCGATTTATAACAGTAAATCAGTGATCAAACAAAAACTACTGATTACCATTAGTGTTATCATTAATCTGGGGACACTCTGCTATTTTAAGTATGCATATTTCTTTACTGATTCCTATAACTATCTTTTTGAAACAGATTATGAAGTAATTAATTACTTAGCGCAATGGGCGAATACATGGGGGGCGATAGACTATTTTACAGTAGATAAGATCATTCTTCCTGTAGGGATTTCATTTTATACATTTCAGACGATTAGTTACAGTATAGATATTTACAGAAAACAGATTACCCCTCTAAAATCTATTATAGATTTTGGGTTTTTTGTTAGTTTTTTTCCACAATTAGTAGCAGGACCTATTGTAAGAGCCGCTGATTTTGTACCTCAGATTAGAAAAGAAATTAATATCACTAAGCAAGAGTTTGGTAGTGCATCATTTATGATTCTAAAAGGGTTGATTAAAAAAATGTTATTTGCGGATTATATAGCTGCTAATTTTTTGGATCGTGTTTTTGATGTGCCCGAGATGTTTTCTGGATTTACTAATATTATGGCAATGTTTGGGTATTCATTACAGATCTATGGAGATTTTTCTGGATACACTGATATTGCAATCGGTTTGGCGCTACTTATGGGGTATAAATTACCAGTTAATTTTAATTCTCCGTATAAAGCCATTCATTGTGGTGATTTCTGGAAGCGTTGGCATATCTCATTGTCTAGCTGGCTAAAAGATTATTTATATATTCCCATAGGAGGTAATCGTCATGGATCTGTTTTTTCATATATATTTATATTAGTTTTTACCTTTTTAGGAGTTTTTGCAATATCAGATTATATGGTAGCGCTCTTAGCGGCATCAGCGGTAGGTTTTTTATTAATCATTACATTGTTTTCTCCTAAGCTAGCATCTCATTTTAATACTAATGTTAATATTATGATTACAATGCTAGTAGGAGGGTTATGGCATGGAGCTGCTTGGAAATTTGTGATATGGGGTGGTCTTAATGGTCTTGGTATTGTAATCTATAAATACTGGCGTAAGGTAAGCCCATATGAAAACTCTAAGGCTTGGTATACATTAGTATGGAAAATTGCATTGACTTTTATATTTATTACTTTTACTCGTATTTATTTTAGAGGCAATAGTTTAGATCACATCAATCGTTTCTACAATCAAATAATGACTAATATGGATTGGCAAAATTCCTTGATCGTACTCTGGGAATATCGCATCGTGTTTATAGTAATGCTTATAGGATATATTACCCATTGGTTGCCATACCGTACTAAAGATTGGTTAGAACAGACGTTTGTGAAAAGTAATATGATTGTAAAAGCTATGGTGGTAATGATTGTAGCCATTATCTGTTACCAGACCTATGCAGCCGATTTTCAGCCATTTATTTATTTTCAGTTTTAGAAGTCAGTTTTTTTAGGATATGAATTTCTTATTTCGATATAATATCGAGTTATAGAATTAATATGTTCTTTTTAATTATATTTTAGAGTCAGAAAAAATAAGGTTATTGTTTAAAAGATATCCTTTTTTTTTTAGATTAAGTTTTTAATTGAATAAACATGTTATAGCATATACATCTAATGTGTTGATTTGATTGCTAATACATTCTAACTCTTTTAGATTTATACTATTACCTAGATTTAATTTACTTATTTTATTATTGTTACAATTTAGTTTTGTCAACTTCATGTTATTACTTAAATCTAATTTGGATATTTTTATTATGAATGCATGATAGTACTGTTAAATTTGTAAAATGCCCAATTCCATAAAATTAGTTATTTTTTTATTAGATATTTTTATTTCTGTTACTACTAATGCTTCTTTTATAGCTATTTCATTATCCTTATTGGTATCTATTATAAGAGTATGATTTAGCAGAGCTTTTTTTAAATTGGAGTCAGGAAATATAATATTCTCATTTATATTTTTTAATGTGATATCATTTAGATGTATAGTAACGATAACATCTTTATTTATCTTTCCATTTTGTACTTATGCTGTGGCAGTAAGTACTGTTCTGTTTTCATGATCAAATAAAATAGAATTTTTTACCGCTAATTTTCCTGTTTTTGGATCTATAGTAAAAGCATTTTCAGGATTTTGTGTAATGAGACTATAGGTAAGAGTTCTATTAATAGGTAGAGACTTTTATAACTTTCAGTTCTTGTCCTGTAATATATGGGAGTAAAAATACCTGACAGGTATTTTATATACTGCCTAGTTTTCAAGGGGTTTTATAGTATAAATAAAAGATATAGCATGTTGATTGATAGTCCTTAATCGGTAGTATAGGTTAAAAACTTATAATGAATGTTAGAAGCGTAGTACAGGTGATGTTTTCTAGGATGTACAGCTAGATTTTGAAACTTCTTTTTTTTTTATGTTTGGAGCAATACACTTACCTTCGTGTTTTATAATTTGTAACTAATCATTAACTTGTTTTTACACACCCATCCATACCCACCATTTTTTCCTGAAGGAGCTACCAAATTGATTGTAGGAACACTACCACCCCCGAGATTTACTACAGGAGTATTAAAAGATGGAGATGTTAATTTTTGTTACGGCAGTATTAGTGGTTTATTATGGCCGGTTTTGGATAGAATCTTTGATTTAGAGTTAAAATTTGAAACTACAAAAGAAGCCGTACAGCAACGCAAAGCGTTTTTAGCATCACGTCATATAGGAGTGTGTGATATAGTACATAGCTGTGAGCGCGATAAAATTGATGCATCAGATTTAGGGATGCAACAGATACAGCTTAGAAATTTGATATCATATATAAAACAGTATCCAAAAATAGATACATTACTTTTTACAGGAGGGAATAGTAAAAATGGTCCAGAATATTTTTTTAGAAAGCATCTAAAAACATATGATATGAAATTAGAATTAGTATCTAATGATATTCCTAGAATACACCAATTTTCTATAGATAAACGTATTATTAAAACTATCTCGCTTACAGCCCCATCAGGAGCGGCTAATCGAGCAATAGGAAGCTTACAAGAATATAAAACCTTGAAAAAACAAAACCCAAAGTTTACTACAATCGACTATAGAGTACAGCAGTATAGGCGTTTTTTTTAGAGAAGTGATAATCAGTTTCAGAGTAGCTTTTATAACAGTAGTATATCTTTTTGTAGACAATTTTTTTTTTTTTGATTTATCTCACATCATTGTATTAAAACAGGAAGAGAGTAATTAGAAATTACCCTCTTCCCAGATTTAAAAAACAACATTTTTGAAGTAATTATTTTTTTGAAATTTCTAATACAGCTCTTTCAAAAACACTATCATGAATACTTGGTGACGTACCTAACCCATTAATTTCTTTTAGGCTAGGTGATATTTTAATATCTGGTTTTACTCCTATACCCTCAATCACATTTTTAGAAGCATCTCTTGTAGCCATAAGTGGCATATAAAAAGTTATATTACCTGTAGATTTTAGAAATCCTCCATTAAACTCATCAGTGTCTGATAGAGCAGCCGTACCTCCTTTTGTATAATCACCGATTGATATTACATGATCTCCTTGTGACTTTAGTGCTATAGTTGTTATTTCTGCCATACTTATCGATTCTGAATTTGTTAAAATAGCAATAGGAATATTTTGAGAAATTCCAAATCGGTGAGGTTTTACCATGTTTTCTATCCATGGAGTATAGTTAAATCTACCGTTTCCTTCTTTCGTTCTTTGGTATAAAAACACTTTTTCTTGAGTAATTAGACGCTCTGTAAAAGATTTTTGATCAAATAGGTTACCACCTGGATTATTTCTTAAATCAATGATAAGTTTTTTGATGGAGCCATCAGTCAATTTATTATAAAAATTATGATATAGAGGATAAGCTAATTGTATATCCGCTAAGTTTGATTGAAACACTTCAAGATTATACAAATTTTTTATAAATTTAATATTACGGGAAGTATGAACAAAAATATCACTAACTCGTTTTCTATCCTTAGTTTCTAAATCAGGGTGATTAGCAATAAAACCCGACACTTTGTCAAGAAATCCTTTTGTTAACAAACTATCTTGTTTCTTTAATGTTTCTATTGATTCAGACAAAGGTTCAATAGGTTCTATAAGTCCATCTACTATATTTGTTTCAAAAAATTCATCAATTTCTTTTGTATACATTTTATATTCAGTAGAAAGAATTAAGTTATTTAGACCTTCAATCCAAAAATTACTATAAGTATCAATATGCTCTTCTGCAAGCTTTCTAAGTTCGATGTTTTGTATAGTATTTAGTAAATACTTTTCCTTTTTTGGTAATAAAGAGGCAGGTACTTTTTTTAACTTTAGATCAGTTTTTCTTCTAATTTCGATATTAAAGGATGATAAAAAAAACTGATCAAAAGCAAAATAATATACTTCTGGATTTGATTTTAAGTATCCGCCTATAATTGAATTTTCCATTGAAAAATAACCTGCTTTGTCCTTATCGATTTTTAAATCCATTACTCTACGAATTTGCCATTTGTTAACCTTAGTAGTATTAATATCATTTTCATAATTATAAGGAAAATTAGCATACAGTTTGTTATCTTCTGCACCTGTTGCATAAATAACGGAGTAGCTTTTTTTTGAAAGAGCAGGAACAGAATAATCAATCTTAACCTCTAAATGACGATCTATTAATGGATTTATAATATCAAAAAAATAATTAACAGCCAATCGAAGTTCTTTTAAGGCTAATTCAGTATCTGCATTTTCATTGCTATATGTTGTTAATTGCTTAAATTTAGGAAGGTACTCGTTATATACATCATCCCAATCTAATTCTCTACGGACTTTTTCTTCATAAAAATAATTATATTTAGTGTCCATTGTTTCCCAAAATAATTGAAAGATTTCTGCATATGAACTGGGATGACTTTTTCGTTCAGGCTCGATGATTACATTGTCATCTTCTGAACAAGAAAAATTAACAACAGATAAGAATACGGAGAAAATTATTAGAACTATTTTTTTCATAATGTACGAGTTATTTTAAAGTTTTAGAATTTATAAGAAATCCCTAAAGAAGTTATAGATGTTTTATGTTTAATTGGGTGTTCATTTCGTTGTTTCTTATATATATTCGAAAACCCATGTAAATAAGTATAGCCTAAAGAAACTCCATAATGGGATGAAAAATCATATAACAATTTAGCTTCTCCTTGTAAACCATAATCAAAACGATTAAAATTATTTTGATTAGTATCAAAATCATAGTTTTCTTTTAAATAAACAATACTATTAAAGCTAGTACTACTTGCTTCAAAGATTTTATTATACCTTCCTTCTCTTGTCAGTTTTAACCACTTTCCGAGAAATCCTCCTCCCGAAATTGATAATTTAATTCCTTTTTCCTTATAGGGATTAATCAAATACACTCCAATCATTATAGGAACATTAAAATACAGCGTTTCATAATCTGTATTGTAGGATGAATTAAAACTTTTAGATGCTGTTTTTTCAAACTTAAAATTCTTTTGTAAGATAGAAATCCCTGTTGAGGCAATAAAAGGACCAATAAATTGGTATTCTACATTTGTACTAGCAAAAAAACCATTCGACCCCGAATATTTAGAATATATAAGATTTGAAAGATTCTGTTTAACATTGTTAATTGAGACCCCTCCATGTAAACTTACTCTGGTTTTACCGCTGTCATTATTTTTATTTTTTAGTTCCTGACCACTAAGGCATAGAACTGTTAAGAAACAAATAGCGCAATAATAAAATTTCATGATATATAAATTTGTTGGTTTTAAATAAGGGCCGAAAATAAGATGTTTCTATGTGGCTATTGATATTGCTTGTATGAAAGAAGTTTATAAATGTATGAAGGACTACTTTTAATGTATAAACAACGGTTTGTTTCCTTAGAGAAAGATTTTAGTCAATTTTATTAAGATAATGTTCTAATTGAGGATGATTAATAGTGTAGTATAGATACTTTTTAGCTTATATTTTAACTGAGCTTTTAGTCGTTCGATTCTGATATTTCAGTATCTTACTATCTCTTTATTTTATAGGATAAAATACATCTAAATATGAAAAGAATAGAGTTATTCGAGTTTGAGGATTTTGATTGGTTACCAAAAATAATTAGAACAGGAGCGACTAATCTGATTATTGTTCTTCATAAAATGATGGGAACGGCAGAAGTGATAACAGAATTAGTACTTACGATACATAAAAAATATAAATTTTCTCAAATTACAGATTTAGGATCAGGGTCAGGAGGCCCTATGCCAGAAGTATTAAATAAGATACATAACATTAACAAACATTCATCAATACGTTTAATGCTTACAGATTTATATCCTAACCCAAAAATTGTTCAAAAAATAAATGCTCAGAAATTAGAAAACATTACTTATAATGAGCAATCTGTAGATGCAACTACTATAGGAAAGGCACCAGCAGGGCTAAAAACCATGATCGCTAGTTTTCATCATATGAGACCAGCTATAGCAAAAAAAATTCTTCAATCTGCACAAGAAAATGAAGAGCCTATTCTTATTTATGAAATTGCAAAAAATAATATACCTGTAGTGGTCTGGTGGTTATTATTACCAATATCATTAACCATCCTTATGATAATGTCATTAATCATGACTCTATTTGTTAGACCCTTAACCTTTACACAAGTATTGTTTACATACTTAATACCTATTATACCTATCGTATATGCTTGGGATGGACAAGCATCTTTAATGAGAACTTATACAAAAAAAGATATAGAAGGCTTATTAGATGTAGATGAGAATATAAGGTATCATTGGGATATTGCAGATGCTCAAAAAACAAACGGTAAGAATTTAGGTTATTACATTATGGGGTACCCTACAGATATCAATGGATAAGCGTTTTATAAGCTTTTAGTTTTAAAAAAATAGAAAAAGATCTAAGTGATATGTTTTTAAGTTATTAGAAATAAGTTTTATAAAACTCTTATACCTTATGGAGTGGGCTTGTTAAGATTCTTAGATATCCGTAGCGACTTAATATGTTAGTAAACATATTAAGTATTATCCAAATAGAGTTATAATTTTTTAGAGTAATAGTTTTTATGATAAATTAAAAAGAAGTGAGGGCTACATATCGAATAATAGTATCTTTGGCGAATTTTGATTTGTCAATCGATGCTATTTAGAAAAACATTGAAACGTAGTTATAAAATTTTAAATAAGAAGTTTCTTCTTATATTGTATAGTATACTTATCTGTATTCATTTTATTCTTAAAGATTACATATATCCTATTAATATTATATATTATGCATCCCCTGTTCTATTTCTAGTTCTTGGAAATGTACTTTTGGGAATACTATTTTTTAGAGTAAAAAAAATATTTTATCCCTTAGTAGGAGTTTTTTTATGTTTGTCAATGTATTGGTTTAATGGTTATTATAAAAAAACATCATCATCAAGTTTTTCTAATAAAAGCCAGAGTATTCTATTTTGGAATATCGCAAGAAAAGGAAAATCAGCTATTGATATTATTATCAAAAAAGTACAGGAACAAAAACCATCTTTTATTGCACTGGTAGAGGCGGATGAGTTAACGAATGAAGATATACAGCTGTTTAAAAATACATGTATTTCATATAATATAGAAAAATTGCAAGGAGGGATGGTATTGGCAATACGAGGAAAAATAGAATCCATTAAGTATTATAAACAGTATCAAAGCTTTAAATTTAATTACGCAACAGTTTCGCTTAGAAATCAAAAAAAATCAATACTCATTGCAGATGTTAATGCAGTGCCTTTTACGTATAGAAAATCTGCTTTACACACTATTCATGAATTTAGTATAAAGAATAATCCATCTTTTATTGTAGGAGATTTTAATACACCTTATGAGAGTGTTCATTTTAGGGATTACAAAAATAATCTGAATAGTTTTCATTCAGTCTCTAAGGGGTATACAGCAACTTGGCCATATGGTATTCCTTTACTTGAGATAGATCAGATATGGAGTGCTAAGAAGATTAAACCTGTTTTTCTAGAAAAAGAATATCATCCATTATCAGATCATGCGCTCTTAATAGGAAGGTATGAATAAACATAATCATCAAAATCGCATAGGATATTATTACTTTTTATACTGGTAGTGACCAATAATTTTATAATCAAATAAGCAATCGGCCAATACTTGTCCACTACCAATATTATGAACGATTAAATAGCGCTGTTGATCACTAGATTTTTTATTCACTACTAAACCAATATGAGTTAGTCCTCCTTCCAGACTCCAGCATACAATATCACCTGGGATATAATCTTTTGCATTATTAGTTATTGGTTTTGTTTTTCCAAACCTCGAAAAAAATTTCATTAGATTAGGAACTCTTCTATGGTCAATATTTTTATCTGTTCTAGATAATCCCCAATTTTTTGGATATAGTTTAAAATTAGCAAGCATATCTTCATGGACCTCTTTTTGTAAATCGATATCTAGTTTTCGATAGGCTCTAATCACTACATCTGTACATACTCCTACAGTACTAGGAACATCTCCATTTGGGTAATCAATAGAAAAGTATGACGGATCGTATATTACTCTATTTTTAGTCAGTTCTAGTGCTGCATCAGATAATTGAACCTTAAAATCAGTTTGCCCATTACTAAATTGAATAAAAGAAATGAAAAAAAATAAAGAAAGTATATGCTGTTTCATACTCATAGATTGGTTCTTTAAATTGTGAACATAAGGATACTGGACTTGCAAGATAAATTCGGACAATTTTACTAAGACCTATGCTACATTTTTAAGTTTATAAAATTCTATTTCAACTTCTATTGGAGTTTTGTATCCCAAAGAAGAATGTAATCTTTTCCTATTATACCAGACCTCTATGTAATCAAATACAGCTGTTTTAGCTTCTTGTATTGTTTTGAAACTATGATGGTAAACAAGTTCTGTTTTTAATGTTTTAAAGAAAGATTCTGCTACTGCATTATCCCAACAATTAGCTTTTCTACTCATGGATTGGGTAATCAACTTATTAGTAGTAACAACTTTTCTAAACTCTTTACTTGCGTATTGAACCCCTCTATCAGAGTGAAAAAGTAAAGGCGCCTCTATTTTTCTTTTAGAAGTTGCCATTTTCCAAGCGGGTACTATGGTTTGATCAGTAAACAAAGAAGTACTCAATGACCAACCTATCACCTGACGGTCATAAAGATCAATTAATGTTGTTAAATATAACCATCCTTTATTGGTTTTAATGTAAGTAATATCAGAGACCCAAACCTGATTTAATCTCTTGGGGTTAAACTCCCTATCCAAATGATTTTTGAATATGGGAAAACAATGATTTGAATCTGTAGTAATCTTATATTTCTTTTTTAATTTACTTCTTAACCCGTTAGATTTCATTAATCGGGAGATCCTACTTCTGGATACCTTATACCCTCTTCTAAGAAGTTCTTGTTTAATTCTAGGACTCCCATAAGTTTGTCTACTATCATAGAAGATATTTTTTATTTCCAAAGTTAATTTCTGGTCTTCTAAAACCCTATTACAAGGGCCATTACTATACCATCTATAATAACTACTTCTACTAACTTTTAGTACTTTACACATTCTCTCAATGGAATACATATGTTTATATGAAACTATGAATTGATAGATTTTCCATCGCTCTTGGAGAAAATGTGAACGGCCTTTTTTAAGATCTCTAGTTCTAATTGAGCATCTTTAAGAGCTTTACGTAACTCCTTCACTTCTTGGTTATCTATTTGAGAAGAAGGTGGTTTAGAAGCTTTTTTAGAAACTCCATCTTCACTATCTAGCTTACGCCAACGATAAATCCTATCAACTTTAACTCCTAATTCATCGGCTAATTCTTTTATGTTTTCTCGCTGATAGCTTAACCGAACAGCTTCTGATTTAAATTCTTTACTGTAAAATCGTTTCTTCATTTTTCTAAGATATTTATTTAAACATAAACTGTCTTAAATATCTGTCCGAATAAAGGTAGCAACTCCATGCGCTTCTTGATGCCTTTTTAAAACAAGTAAAATTACAGAGTATTATGTAATAAAAAACCCACAACAAAACATTGCCGTGGGTTTACTTAATATCTTTACCGCTTACTCATACCGCCACTAGTTACAAACTAGCGGTAGCTAGGGGAGTAGTTTATTGCTCTACCAAGCCCTGATCAGTAAGCTTGTATTTTTCTGTTTCTTTTCGCACCAATTTTTTAGCAAATGGACTATCACCATCAGGATCAAAAATGTAATATGTTTTGTATATTTCTAAATTATCGTGATCTAATTTAAAATCAATATCGTGATAACCATCTACCAGACTATCTCCATCTTCTCCCATAGTAGAACCATAAAGTCTCATGAATTCGATTTTAGTATTGTTAATGATAGCTAATTGAACAAAATGATTTTTAAGATTTTTGTAGTATGATACTATCTTATATTTTATATTCCCTAAACAATTAATATCAAAAACTAAACCGCCATCAAACATTATTTTTTCAATTTCGGTTCTTGATTCTGACTCATAATCTAGTTGTTTAAGAGTTTCATAATTTTCGTCAGAATCAAGTTTTTTTTGATTTAAAGGGTAAAAGTTTGATTTCTTTTTTACTAAATAGTTTAAACATTTTGTAGATGTATCTGTTTCATTTTTTTTATTTTTATTTTCTTCTAGATATCTAATTTTATTGATATAATTACTCTCTTGATTTGTAAATTTTAAAGTGTTTATATCCTTATTAGAGTCTTCTTTATACCAAGCCTTATTTTTAAAATAAGCATTGAGTTCATTACTTTTAAACACATATCCCTTTCTTGCATACACCTCGTTACGAAGAAATCTTAATTCTTCTGCCGATTTGGATTGTAATTCTTTGTCTGATAAATACTTAAAGGTAGCTACAGAAGTTTCTGGCTTGCTTTCTGTTTGTCCTTTGCAAAACCAAAAAAACCATATAAATATCAATAATAGTACCTTCTGCATTTTATAACGCTATCAAACCCTGATCCGTAAGCTTATATTTGGTTACTTCCCGTCTAATCTCTTTAGTTGGGTATCGATTTTCTTCTGTACTGTTTTCTTTATCCCAGATTTTAAAAATCTTATAAACCTCTAAATCATCTTTATTTAGTTTAAAATCAATATCATAAAAACCACTCGTGATGCTGCCCTCACCCTCTCTTAATGAAGAATCTATAACTTTCACTTTGTTTATTATTTTATCTCCTTTGATACTAAATATATGAGAAGTAGGGTCTTCGCCACAGTATGTTACAAATAAGATGTTTTCAATTTCCATTAAGCAATTTATATTATATATAAAAGAACCTTTACCTTCGCAAATATATTCCCGTATGTCTTCATAGAATTTATATTTGTGATAATTTTCAGCATTAGAAATTAATTTTTCAATTTCTACAGATAATAATTTTTCATTTGTTAACGGATAGATACTTGATTTATTCCTATCAATAGAATTAATGCAATTTAGATTATCAATATGTATCTTATCTTCTGTTTTTTGCTCTAATTCTTTAATTTTCTTTATATAAAGTTGTTCATTATTTGATAAAGAAATTTTTATATCACGGTCAGGTTTATACCAAGATTTCGTTTTAAAGTACTCATTAAGATCATTGCTTTTAAACACATGTCCTTTACGTGCAAATATCTCATTTCTTATCAAACGTAGTTCTTCTTTGTTTTTTGTCTTTAATACTTCTTCTGGCAGGAACTCAAATGAAGCGACTTCATTAGTATTGTTTGATTTGCTTTCTGTTTGCCCTTTGCAAAACCAAAAAAACCATATAAATATCAATAATAGTACCTTCTGCATTTTATAACGCTATCAAACCTTGATCCGTAAGCTTGTATTTCTCAACGCTAGTAGATATTTTTTTATACCGTTGCCAACTCTCAATAGTGATTTCTAAGTCCTTATGATCTAATACAAAATCATACTCTTGATGATCGTCATAAGAACCAAAGCTACCATATAACTTTTTGATTTCAATTAGATTACCTACAATTAAATATGAATGAAGGTTTTCATTAGGATATGCTGTAATTATAAATCTATAATTATAGTTTTCTTCACAATTTAAATTAAAAATAGATCCATCAAATAAAATTTCTTTTATATCAGGTTTTAAGTTATTATGACTTAGTTCAATGTCGATTAATCCATTAGGAAGATCTTCATTCTCTATTTTAGCACCAGACAATGGGTATACTTTTGAATTATTAACGTGATAAAAATCAATACAATTAACTATTGAAGAATTATCATCTACTTTTTTCTCTAAGTTTTTTATTTTAGAGATATAAGTATTTTCTTGATCGGTAAGTGTTAAAGAAATATTGGAATTAGGCTTATACCAAGACTTAGTTTTAAAATATTGATTAAATTCATCGCTTTTAAACACATATCCCTTTCTTGCATACACCTCGTTACGAAGAAATCTTAATTCTTCTGCCGATTTGGATTGTAATTCTTTGTCTGATAAATACTTAAAGGTAGCTACAGAAGTTTCTGGCTTACTTTCAGTCTGTCCTTTGCAACTTAGGCAAACAGATAAGATTATAAGTACCAATAATATCTTTTTCATTACAGTTGTTTTGTGTAGTTTTTTGGTCTAAAGTAGCCTTTCCATCCCGTATGCCCTGCTAAGGCTTTACCGTCTTTTTGGTAAATAGAGGTACGAGTGCAATTTTTACCTTCATACCCACCATTATTAATATTATAGTTACCTCTTACTATTCTCATATTTGTTTTAGCTTCAGGAATAGCTACAGGTTGTTTTCTTTCTTTACAACCACAAAGCGATACTAAAAATAAAAAAAATGTTGTTTTTAGAGTATTAATTAAACTCATTAGCCAAATGTTTAAAATAGTTTATATACTAGTTACAAACTAGCGGTAGCCATACTAGGAGCAGCAGGATATTACTTTTTTTTCAGGACTTTAAATTCTCCTTTTCTATCCACAAGAGACAAAACAACATATTCATTGTTTTTAACAAAAAGCTTTAATAATAATCCCTCATCTTCATCCTGATCCTGTCCGTAAATAAATAAACTATCCTCTTTTTGTATAGCATAACTTTTCCTATTTCTTACATGCTGATAACCATAGCTTTTTAAGTTAACAGAATCTAAAGAAACATATAAGTCATAATGCTTAATTTCTCTCCAATCTTCATCTCCCTTAGCATCTGAAAATTTATAAAAACCTCCCCATTTTTTGGGAAAACTACTTTCATTTGACATAAGAGTATCTTCTATATAATCACCTGAACTATCACAAACAATATCATAAGGTTTTGCCTCATATACTGTTTCATAATTATAAATCCACTTCACTAATCTTTTCTTGACATCAAGTACTTCCACTTTAAACACAACATTTCTACCAGAATTACTTTGTATTTTTATACCTAATGTTTTCGAATCAATTTGTAAAATCTTATCTATTTTATATTCTGAAGGTTCTATAGTATTATATTCATATATATACCCATCTTTAACAGTAATATGTTGACCATGAGGATCACAAGGATCATCTCCTTTTATATCAACCCATTTTTTATCGATAATAAACTTTTTAAAATCCTCAATATTAGAAAAGTACTCTTGCTCTTGTGATGGTTCTTTTGTCTGTTGTTCAATAGTAGCAAAGTTTGGATCACCTTTTTTTGACTTATCTGTTTGTTTAGCTTTAGAACAAGTACTTAAAAAAAGGGACAAGCAAAATATTTGTATTAGTTTAATCATTTTTTTGTATTAATTTTTACGAACTTGTGTTACGGTATAGTTCCTACTTTTATTATGAGCAGGAGTTCCTTTTAAAGAAAAATCATCTCCTAAAAACAACTTATTACTAGCATGTTGCCCATAATGTAACCAACTAGTACCAACTTCGTAAAACCTATAATATGTTTTATTGTCTTCACAACCCTTGCCAACTATAACAACATAATGATCTGTAGTTCCTGGGTCTCCAAGATCAGGGTCTGCATTAATTATTTTCCCATTATGTCTATAATTGACTGTATGATCTAGACCCACTAAAATAGGATTTCCTTTTTCTAATTGACTGTCAATATATTCAACACCTTCTTTTGCTTTAGCGGTTAATTTTAATTCAGTATGCTTGTCATCCTCCAAAGCAGTTATAATCATCCCTGTTTTATAACCAGAGGTTTTACTAAGTCCTGCACTCATTAATAGTTTTTGTGAAGTCCTCCAACAACCGTCTGTTTTCATCACTTTTTCACCTTTTTTATTTCTTCTTTTTTTCCATTCCGAGTTGTTGAATTGTGACATCCAAGTAACTTTACCTGTAAGATCAATACATTTTTCTTCACAAGAGCAAGTTGGACAATCATTTGAAGTATTGGTATGTGGAACTCCTTTGTCATACCATTCTTGTATAGCTTCTGCTATTTCCCAAACATAAGTTTTACCTCCAACTTTACCATGTCTTTCATAAACTTTTCCTTTGCTATTTTTTTTAAACTCATCTTCTTCCCTATGAAAAGTAGGGTTTCTATAGTAAGCACTATCCGTATCTGTACCCTGTTCAAATATTACATAGTCTCTTTGATTTCCTTTACCAACAGCACTCGGCCAAAGAATAGCTAAATAAAAATCTGCTAGAGTATTAAGTTTACCTTTATGTTTAGTTAAAAAGCATTCAACATAACATAATTGATCTTCGGCAGACATATTTTTTAAATGGTTTTTTTTCAATTTAGCTTTATGAAGAAAATAATTCTTATTTAATTCTTTAACAGCAAGATTACCAAACTGAATCAATCCTACATAACCTATGCCATCAGCATCCTTAGCTAATCCATTATCAATACTAGGACTAAATTTCCCACCAGTTTCTAATGCCATAGCTGCCATCAAGTGATTAGGATCACATTCAAGACGTTTAGAGATTTGAACCACACGTTTTCTAAATTCAGAAGAGACTTTTTTACCCCAAACTAATTCTGGACAATCTCCATTTCCTTGCGGGAACATAAGTTTCAATTGATTAATAAAAGCAATGGGATGAAAATGATATACATTTGGTGATGCAGGAAATATTCGTTCTGGTTGTTTTGGTTTTTCTTTTTTAGTTTCTGCGGGTTTTGTTTCAGATGCTGTTGTTGTAGGTTTAGCTGTTGTTACTGGAGTGTCTTGTTCTTTATAATCTGCTCTATGCTCGTCTGTAACACCAAAATCTAGTTTTACAGATTTAGGTTTTAATAAAATAGGCTTTTCGACCTTTCTTACTTTGGGGACATAGGGTTTACTGGCATCATCCCAAAACATTAAATCTTCTACCTGTTGATCTAGATTTTTTAGCTTTTGCTCTTTTAAGTTTTTCATTTTCTGAATAACATTTGCAGGCTTTTTTGCATTTTTTGCTTTGTTGATTTGAAAATCATAAAAGAGCACCACTTCATTTTTGATTTGATCGTCAGTATAGCTCCATTCATTTTTATGTAATGCTACAACCTTACTCATTTCGTTTAGGGTTTCTAAAATATTATATGCTGTTTTTACTTCTGTAGCATCAATGATAGTATCTTTTTCAATATCAAATTTTTCCCAGACTTTTTTGATAAGTTCACTTTTTGTTTGAGAGCAATTTAATACGTTTTTTATTTTGTACATATATTCATTACCTCCATTTATGACATCAAAACCGAATTTATCCCAGTTATAAGGACTAAAATAATCTTTTTTATTAAGTAAATCAGCTTTTACCCAAGCTTTGTGTTGTTTAGAGGTGTTCCCTAAAATATAATTTTGTGTTATGACTTGCTTATACTGGTAGCCATTGCCAAAGTCAATTTCTTTTTCTTTGGTGAGTTTTACTAGAGCTTCTTTTTCTAGTATATGATTACAGTCATGCTCATGATCGGGTACTGCAAGATAAGCTGTAGTAACATCTTTTATCAGAGGTATTGTGTCTCCTTTTTTGGCTATGTAAGCACCGACAAATTCCCGATCTTGTACCTCATGCATTTTATCTTGTTTTTTCTCGTAGGCTTTTTTATCAAATCTTAATGCTCGATGCGTAGCTTTTTTATTTGTATAGTCATATTTTTTCCCTGTGCTGTCACATGCTTTTTGCCATATAAGTGTAACTTCTTTATCAGGTAATTTTTGATCAAAATAGGCGTTAAATAATTCAAAATCAGCTGATTTAATTTTTAGTTTCGTTCCTACTTTTTTTAGCAGATAATAATCTGCTTTAGGCACAATTGCATCTATATGGTTGTCATCTTCTGTAGTATTGGGAGTTATTTCTACTACTTCTTCTTCATAATATTCATATCGTAATTTTCTATGTGTAGTAGTTTTAGTTCCTCCATTTTTATCACATTTTTCTATCCAATATAATTTATCGTGTGCACTGGTAAGCTTGTTATTAAAACAGCAATTTATTTTTTTAAAATTTATCGTTCCTGGGTAGTAATAATCAGGTCCATTTACTCTATGAAAAAGTTTATACTTTAAGTCTTTTATGTCTACAATACCTATTTCCTCTTTTTTTACTTTCTTTTTTACGGTATTCTTCTTTGAGTTTTCTTTGTTAGATGTATCTGCATTATCGGTTGACCAAAAATTAAAAAAATGAAACTCGAAAGGTTCATTTTTAGGGTTTTGTACAAGTGCTTTGACACTTTTTGATTTTTTGATACTGGCATATACTTCGTCTAATTTACTTGTTGTTGTGTATTCATAGTTCAAAGATAAATCAGTTATTAATACCCAAAATTCATTGTTTCCATAATTATTCTGAAAAGAATATCTAACTTTAATAAGCGTATTTTCTACCTCACTAACATGAGTAAGAACACTCTTTCCTTTTGTTAACATTCCATTAAATTCTTGGTTAACATAATCAAAATCTATGATATCATACCCTTTGGTTTTATTGTAGGGAGTATATCTTCCCTCTTTACTGGGTGTTTTTTTTGTCCAAAGAGCACTTGCCTGAATGGTGCGTTCTACCTTGTCTAAAACCTTTACTTTATAATAATAACCTTTGATTTGTAGTATTTCTACTGGAGTTTTCTTTTTGAGATTGGTTTCTACTGTTATTCTTTTAAATAGTTCTGTTGCTTTTGGAAGTACTGCATAGATCTTTTGCTCATCCGTACCTGCCTTAAACTTATTTGTTAAAAAATCATTTACTTGATCAGCCATAAATACTTCGTGGTGACATGTATAGTATTTTTTGCCAGACAGTTTGCTTTGTTTTAAGCCTGTGTAACCGATCTTTTTCCCTGATTTAATAGGGGTATCACAACGAAAAATTTTATTTTTTTTAAAATTGGATGTATCTAATACATTGGTTGGTTTTAATTGATTTTTATGAATAAAACCAGAATTGTCCTTTAGTGCAAAAAAATCTCCTATGGCTTTTTCTGTCACCAGAACAGGTTTGTTTTTTTCTAATATTTTGATAACTGTGGACGATGCTTCAGCTTTTTGGTGTACCCATACCCCTTTTATAGAGGAGGTGTCTCCTTTAAATTTTACTTTATACGTGATTTTATCTTTTGTTTCAGTCAAGCTTTTCTTCATATTAGCATAAAAACCTGAATGAGTGTCTCCATTTAAATCTTTGAATGGCTTTATTTTTTTATATGTTCTTGTATTATTAGAAATTATTAATTTTCGTGTATTTTCTGGGATAGAATCATCTTCTAGGCTAAAAGTCTCATGTACAGGTATTACTACTTCAGAGTCTTTGTCTTTTTTATATTTGTTGCTTTTTTCGTCTTTTATGATTTTGTATACCCCTAATCCTTTGATTGTTTTATCTGTTTGTGTACGATATTCTTTTTTTGACATAAAATCAGGTAGTTGCATATCAGAGGTGTCATTTTGTAACTCATTTAATGACATTAAATGATTGTACAAACTATAAAAAGTAACATACTTTTTTTCGTTTTTGGTTGTTTCCTCCTTAGTACCTTCATTTTCTTTTACTTCTCTGGTAAGAGGGATATCATGTTGTATAAGTACAAAGCTATTTGAATATAGGTAGTTTTCTTTTTTAGAAGGATCAGAGGTTTCTACTACCATTTTTTTATATTCCTGTTCTAGTCTATAGGCGATAATTCTACCATCTGCAATAGCATTTATAGCTTTTCCTTTTCCTTCTATATGAATCCCTCCATGCCAAGTATTTTGGTCACTCATCAGATAGTTTCCAAATTGACTTTTAAAATTAGGTTTGGTGTCTTTATTACTTAGTGGATAGTGTATTTTCATAATTCATCAATTATAGACTAAGTTCAAAATGATTTAGTAATCCATGTTGTTCTTCTGACTGTTCTCTTAGTGCTTCTTGATTGGCTTGTGCTTCTCTGGTATTGCCGAGTATTCTATTAACAATAGAGATGGTGGGGAACGGTATTTCTGCAATGGGCATCACTGCTCTTGGTTGGCTACATCCTGTACCGATTAGTACGGTAGGGTTGCCTTCTGTAATACTACCGCCATGTGCTGTGGTATCGCCTAGGGTACTGGCAGGTTTACCACCGATTAGTACAGAGGATACTCCTGTAACAATAGTATCTGGTGGTCCTACGCAGGTACATAGATCTCCTATAATGGCGGCGGGTTTATTGCCGATTAATACGGTGGGTACTCCTGGGTCTATTACGGGGCCTCCTACATGGGGTACGGTACCTGTACACATGGGACATAGGTGCATACTGCCTACTGTGGTTGCTGGTCCTGGCATAGTTAGTTGATTTTTGCAGTTACTTGTGTAGTGATGTGCTGTGGTGTGGTAGTGAGGTTACTAAGGTAGGGGGCTACTTTAGCTACTGATAGGTAAACAGTAGTAGTGGTTTGTAATGACATGTTGTATCGGTTTAATGAGTTTTTATCGAATGTGTTTTTTTGTTGGTATACTAGTATATTTAGTGTATTCGATATATTATTCCCAAAAGTAATGCTATATAAGCAAGGGAACAACATATTAATGAGGGGAAAAAGACCCTTTTTTTTAAAAATTTTGTTTCTCTTTTATGATATTAAAAGCTACGTATTTAGTTAAAGGTTAAAATCCTTCAATTTTATTACAGTTACTTTAGTTGCGATACACATTTTTACAGGTTTGTCTTTCCGCACCTGATGCAGAATCCATAATACTCGTTATAAGAATGGATTTTAAATCTATAGTGGTTTATTCTTTGATATGATTTACAGGTAGATGTTTCGCATAATAACAGGATTAAAATTGTATCGAGAACTATCTGAACACTACCCGATATAAAATAATACAACAAAAATGATCTAAATTATATTTTAATGAACACTACCATTCTTTTTTTCTTCCATAATATCACAAAGTTAAATGTTTATACTTGGTGACACACTTTACTGAAGAGTTTCTATACTACCCAGTGTTTATGAGGGTTCGAAGGTTGCTAAGAAGGGTTCGAAGGGTCACTGAGGTAGTTCGAAGGGGTATTGAGGTACTTCGAAAGGTCACTGAGGTCCTTCGAAGGGTTGCTAAGAAGGGTTCGAAGGGTCACTGAGATAGTTCGAAGGGTTATTGAGATAGTTCGAAGGGTTGCTGAGGTAGTTCGAAGTGATACAAAGGTACTTCGAACCACCTTCTTTAGGGTCAGCAGTCCTTATAGGATCAAAAAAAAGGGTGAGGAGATGAGCTCGAGGCATTAACTTATCAAAAAAAAGGGTCAACTGATCAGCTCGATTTGATAATTGATCACTTCGAAGCGGCAATTTATCAGTTCTAACTACTTCTGACTGGCTCGGAGCCGGTATCGAGATGGGGTACCTCCCTTATTATTAGAGTGTAGATATAAGGTATTGATATAAAAGTCTGTTACTAATGGATTTTGGTATATGCCAGAAATATAAAATGACTAAAAAATAATATGCTGTGTTTGTCATTTCGGCATAGGTCGGAATCCACAATGGAAGTAAAGTAGTGTTTTATTTTTACCAGTGTTTACTCCTTCATTGAGGGATTAATTCCCCGATACTTGCCCTGACATCAAACTATTTTTTTCGGAAGTATACCTCGTAAGCTTCCTCCGAGGTTGTTGATTAATCAAAAAATATATACTTAACTTAATGATATTGTGGGGATCTCTTTTTTTTGATATTATCTAACCAGAATTAGATGGTATACCAAGAGTTTTGAGATAAAAAGAGAAGTAAAACATCTTGTTTTATGGGGGGATTGTAGTAAATAATTTTAAGTTAATAAAAACCAATTAGATTTGTAAGTAGACACTTCGTGTCTTAGCGCTTAATATTTATCAAAATTTTGGGGTTTACAAATGGTTTATTATAGCCTGTTATTAGTAGTTTCGTTTTGAGATTGATGAGGTCCATCTGTTAAAATTAACTTCAAAATACGATTTGATACGCAACCTATTTATTAGATGTTCATCAAGTCTATAATACCTAATAATAAATAAATAGTTGTATGATTAAACAGTTACGCATTATAACAACAGTTATGTTAGTTATATTTTTTTATTCTTGTAGTGATGATGAAAATAACTTAGGTGAAATGCCTGAAGAGGTTGTTGTTCTGCCAGAAGAACCGATTGTTTCTCCAGATGAGATTATTAAAATCCCAGTAGTTATACATGTAATCAATCCGCCATCACGACCATTTATTATTAGTGATGAAAAAATACAATCTCAGATTGATGTATTGAATAAAGATTATAGGAAAAAAAATAAGGATCATGTAAAAACACCAGATGAGTTTATGAATCTGGTTGCAGATGTAGGTATAGAGTTTTATTTGGCAACTAAAGATCCAGATGGAAAACCAACTACGGGAATTATTAGAACAGAAGCAGATATATCGGGTTTTTCTGGAAATGATTTAACGGGTGAGCTACCTATAGAAGAATACAAACTTTTTTTCGAGAATAAAGGAGGACAGGATATCTGGCCTAGTGATAGTTATTTAAATATTTATATAGCAGACATGTTTGATAGATGGGGAGGATTAGGATTAGCAGGGTATGCATATTTTCCTGGAGCAGATCCAAGAATAGATGCAGTGGTTATAGATCCTAGAGTATTTGGGACATTACCCCCATTAGAAGCAGGATATGAATTAGGACGAACGGCTACTCATGAAATAGGGCATTGGTTGAACTTAAAACATATATATGGTAAAGATGGTAGTTGTGAAGTTGGAGATGAAGTAGCAGATACTCCAGATCAAAAAAGCCAAAACTTAGGAAAACCAACTCATCCTAAAAGCTCTTGTGATACTAATGAGATGTTTATGAATTTTATGGATCGTGTTGATGATGATACTATGTTTATGTTTACCAATGGGCAGAAAGAAAGAATACGAGCATTGTTTAATGAAGGAGGTGCCAGAAGAGCGCTATATCTTAAGAATAAGTAAAGGAGAAGTAAAATCATGAAGCTGTCAAAAAAGTATTTTTTTGACAGCTTCATGCATACTATATAGTTATCTAATACTTCCTACAAATTTGTCAATAGTATCTACTCCTTCATTAGTAAGGTGTTTGATAAAAGCAGAACCAATTATGGCACCTTTAGTAGTGGTTGTAGCTTGAGTAAAGGTTTCAGCATTACTGATTCCAAAACCTACTATTTGTGGGTTTTTTAGGTCTAAAGCTTTGATTCGCTCAAAATACTGTTGTTGTACATCTCCAAAGGTGTTTTTAGCTCCTGTAGTACTGGCAGAGCTGACCATATAAATAAATCCATTAGATACACTGTCAATAAATCGAATTCGATCATCAGAGGTTTGTGGAGTGATTAGAAAAACATTAATCAAACCGTATTTTTCGAATGTTTTTTGATATTGCTCATGATATTCTGCTACAGGTAAATCAGGAATGATCAATCCATCAATACCGATCTCTTGGCATTTAGCACAGAATGCTTCGATACCATATTGCATCATAGGGTTAAAATATCCCATAATGATTAAGGGGATGTTAACGGATTTACGAATATCCTTTAATTGATCAAAAAGAATGGTGGTGGTCATTCCGTTCTTAAGAGCGATTGTAGAGCTTTCTTGTATGGTTGGTCCATCTGCTAAAGGATCACTAAATGGTAATCCTATTTCGATCATATCTACACCATTTTTTTCTAGATCTTGTATGACTTTTGCGGTGTCATTTAGTGATGGATAGCCAGCTGTAAAATATATAGATAGTAATTTTTTATCTTGCTCTAGTGCTTTGTTAATTCTATTCATGTTTTTAGTATTGACTAATTCGCGTTGAGAGTAATTGTAAGTAATACTCATAACCAAATGATTATAATTTAAAATAGTTAATATAGGTGTCCAGATCTTTATCTCCTCTACCAGATAGACTAATTACTACAATATCATCTGGTTTGAATTTTTTATCATTAAAAATGGCTAATGCATGTGAGGATTCTATGGCAGGAATAATTCCTTCTAATTGAGATAATTCTAATCCTGCAGCCATAGCATCATCATCAGTAACAGAATAGAATTCTCCTCGTCCAGTTTTATATAAATGAGAATGTAACGGTCCAACACCTGGGTAATCTAATCCTGCCGAAATTGAATAGGGTTCTGTGATTTGTCCATCAGGGGTTTGCATTAATAGTGTTTTGCATCCATGTATGATTCCTTCTTTACCTAACTGAGAAGTAGCAGCACTTTCACCACTATGCACTCCTTTTCCTGCGGCTTCTACAGCAATAATTCCTACGGATTCTTCTTCTAAGAAATGATAATAGGTTCCTGCAGCATTACTACCACCACCAATACATGCGACTACATAATCAGGATTTTCCCTACCTTCTTTCTCTGCAAGTTGCCATTTGATTTCTTCTGAGATGATGGATTGAAATCGTGTTACCATATCTGGATATGGATGAGGTCCTATGGCAGAGCCGATAATGTAGTGTGTGTCTATAGGATTGTTGATCCAATCTCTTATAGCTTCATTAGTAGCATCTTTAAGCGTTTTACTACCAGATTTTGCAGGTCTTACTTCGGCACCTAGCATTTTCATACGAGCCACATTAGGGGCTTGTCGTTCGATATCAATCTCACCCATATATACAATACATTGTATACCCATTAGGGCGCAGACTGTAGCAGTTGCTACACCGTGTTGCCCAGCACCAGTTTCGGCAATAATTCTATTTTTACCGAGTCGTTTGGCAACAAGAATCTGCCCAATAGTATTATTTACTTTATGAGCTCCTGTATGATTAAGATCTTCTCGTTTTAGATATACTTTGGTATTATGTTTTTCTGATAAACGTTTTGCAAAGTATAGAGGAGAAGGACGTCCGACATAATCTTTTAGTAACTGATTAAACTCTTCTTTAAAAGAAGGCTCATTCATAATCTCTAGATATGTGGTTCGTAGTTCTTCTACGTTAGGATAGAGCATTTCGGGAATGTACGCCCCTCCAAAATCACCATAATATCCTTTTTCGCTAATTTGATAATTCATGTTCTAATAATTTATGTATAGTTGGTAGTTGATATTGTGTTTGTATAAATAAACGATTCAATCAACAGCTAATAATTTTTTTAAATTTTTTTAAATCTTCTATCTTTTTTTCTCCTGGGATATTCTCGAATTTACTGTTTACGTCTATGGCATGTATATACTTAGATTCTGGACTTTTTAAAAAATCTAAAACAGCTTCTGTTTCCTCTAATCCGATCCCACCACTTAATATAAATGGAGTAGTAGAGGGGTATTTTTTTAATATATTCCAATCAAAAGTATATCCATTACCTCCTTTTTCTTTTCCTTTAGTATCAAAGAGAAAGCAATCAACAATACCTTCATATGATTTTAGTATACTAAAATCAAAAGTATCTTTTATAGAAAATACTTTCCATAATTCGATTTGATTAGTGGTATCTATTGGGGCAATTCTACTTTTTAATTTTAGGCAATAATCAGGGGTTTCTTTTCCATGTAATTGGATAGCTTTAAAATCATACAATTTTATTTTTTCTATAATAAAATCGATAGATGCATCTACAAAAACACCAGTTTTTTTAATACTTTTTGGGATGCTCGGAATTTCTCCTTCAAAATTTCTAGGAGATTTTTCATAGAAGATAAAACCAAGGTAATCTGGCTGCATACTTGCAATTGCTGTTATATTCTCTGAATATTTCATTCCGCATACTTTCAGTTTCATATCAATTATTCATTTTTGATGTGTTTAATAGTCTAGTATAGATCTCTATCTTTTTAGATATACTAATCAGGAGTGTAATGCTTTTATAAATTCTGTAGCACTAGCACCGGGGTTTTCGGTTTTCATAAAGTTTTCTCCGATAAGAAAGCCTTTATATCCATATTGTTGTAGATCATTAATAGCATCAATACTACTAATACCACTTTCTGAGACTTTTACAAATTCATCTGGGATCAATGTACTCAGGGATTTGCTGATATCTGTACTGACTTCAAAAGTTTTTAAGTTTCGATTATTTACTCCGAGCATATCTAAGGAGGGCATAATGGATTTTTCTAACTCTTCTTGATTATGAACTTCTAATAGTACATCTAGAGACAGGCTTTTTGCAAATTCGGATAAAAACTTAATCTCTTTTCGAGATAATACGGCAGCAATTAGTAGTATTACATCTGCACCATAGGCTTTAGCTTCTAATAATTGATATTCATCAATAATAAATTCTTTACGCAATAACGGCATTGTAGTGGCTGCTCTGCCTAATATTAGATCATCCAGAGAGCCACCAAAATATTTTCCGTCAGTTAGAATAGACATTCCGCATGCTCCTGCAGTTTGATACCCTGATGCTACATCTTGTACACTTACTTTTTGATTGATAACTGCTTTTGATGGAGATCTACGTTTGTGCTCTGCTATAATCCCTGTAGAACTATTTCTTAAAGCGCTGGTTAATGAGTTTTCTGATCGATCAAACAATGCAGATTGTTCTAATTGTTTACTAGGAATAAGAGTTTTTTTGAGCGATACTTCTCTATGTTTATCGGCTACTATTTTATCTAGAATATTCATTTTTTATCTCCTTTTGGCTTGTGCTGTTATTTTTGTTACAAATTCAGTTTTTCCTTGTTGAAAATTCCTCTTGTTTTTACTAAATTCTGTAGTTAAATTAATTTTTAGTGTTTCATATTCTTTAGCAATCTCAGGATATTGTCTTAGATAATCTCTAAAAAATATTCTATCCCAAATTTCGGTATGGCTTTTTGGGGTTATGTGGACAAAATATTTTTGTTCTTTTTTGCCTTGTCGATTAAACCCTTTGGCAAATATCATATAGTTTGGTCCATATCCTCCTTGTACGCAATATTCGTAACCGATACTTTGCATTAGTGTAATCACATTAGTATCAAAAACATACTTTGGTGGGATATCTACCAGAATATCAATACTACCTTTAGAAGCCAAATTAGGGATGGAAGTGCTACCAATATGCTGAATGTCTATAGCAATTTCTTTAGTTAGTTTTTCTTCAATTAGATATTTTTCTTTTTCAAAAAAAGCTGCCCATTTTTTTTGAGAAGGTATCATCTTTATAGGAAATAACTCGCCCCATTCTTCTATGGTGAGTTCTTCGAGTTTTTTATGCGTTACATTCATTCTATAAGATTCAATTATATGTGTTGTAGTGAATGTTAATGTCTATATTTTAAGTAGTGTACTTCCTTTTCTTAATTCATCGTTCATTAATAATCGAATAGATTCAAAATAATCTGTTTCGAATGTTATACTTACGATATCACTTGGCAAAAAGTCATAGTTATACTGTTTTTCGATACTTCCATCGGGTTGGATCATGTCTATAATAAAGATGTGATCTGTTGCGCTACTTAGTTTACCATAAAAAAGAGAAGCTTCGGTATCCTGAAACTCGAATAATCCGTATTGTTGTTCACACCATCTAAGTATATCAATACTATTTGTAAATTTAAAAGTACTGGGTGCTTTTATTTCAATGTTTTTAAGTCGTAATACTCTAGCTATTTTTTCTTCTTTCGATTTTGACTTTCTTTTTTGTATAGTATTTTTTCTATATAAGCGATATCCGTCAATAACATAATCTACAGGGATATGTTTTACTAAAATCCAGTCTTCGTTTTCATCAATGAGTAGTCCGGTTTCTTTTTCTTCCCAACCCTTAATAGTATATGTTTCGACTTTCATGTGTATTGAATTAGTTTTTTTATATAATAATAGCTTCTAGTTTTATATTAGAATGATAGGCTTATTAGTTTTTACTAAGTTCTTGTACTTTTTTTAATGCTACTAAGCCTTTTCCTGAGTGTAAAGATTCTTTTGCTTTTTCGAATCCTTGTTTTGGCTGTAAGCCTTGTACGGTAGCAATTGCCATCCCTGCATTAGCACAGACTACATTGTTCTGGGCTTCAGTTCCTTTTCCGTTTAGAATATTCATAAATATAGTTGCGGATTCTTCGATAGAATCACCACCATAAATTTCTTCTTGGCGTAATGTTGGTACCCCAAAATCCAGGGGGGATAACATTCCTTCGGTATGATTAGAGATTGTTTTGGTGTTGCCTGTTAGGGAAATTTCATCATATCCATCTAGTGCATGAAGAATTGTAAAATTTTTATCTGTATTTTGGTATAAATAGCCATACATTCTTGCTAGTTCTAAATTAAAAACGCCTACGATTTGGTTTTTAGGGAATGCTGGATTTACCATAGGACCTAGCATATTAAAAAATGTTTTTACACCTAGTTCTCTGCGTATAGGTGCAACATTTTTCATGGCAGGATGAAATAAAGGGGCATGTAATACACAAATGCCTGCTTCATCAATACTACGTTTTAGAAAGTCTTTATCATTACTGAATTTGATTCCTAGGTGTTCCATAACATTAGAGCTTCCACATTTTGAAGAAACTCCATAATTACCATGTTTGGTAACTTTGATGCCTGCTCCTGCTGATACAAAAGAGGAGAGTGTAGATATATTAAAGGTGTCTTTACCATCACCTCCTGTACCGCATAGATCGACAGGGTTGTATTCACTTAAGTCTATAGGGATGCAAAGTTCTAATAATGCGTTTCTAAATCCTTCTAGTTCTTCTATGGTAATACTTCGCATCATAAATACGGTAAGAAATGATGCGATTTGATTCTGATTATATTCTCCTTTGGAGATGTTTACTAAAACATTTCTGGCTTCTTCTTTGGAGATGGTTTCGTGATTAATTAATCGATTTAGTAATTTTTTCATATGACCTGATTGTAACTCTTATTTCTTTTATAATAATCTGAGAGTGTTTAAAATGATATGTTTTTGTGAGTTATATTGTTTTTAATTATTAATCCAGTTTTTTAATATTTTTTTTCCATCTGGAGTTAATACTGATTCTGGATGAAACTGTACGCCACGTACATCTAATTCTTTATGTCGTAGTGACATGATTTGTCCATTTTCATCATATGATGTTACTTCTAAGCATTCTGGTAAGCCTTGATCTGCTACGACCCAAGAATGATACCTCCCTACATTAAAATTAGTGTTAAGCCCTTCAAAAAGTGGTTCATCTGTTACAGATAGCGTTACATTGGTTGCAACTCCATGGTATACATTATCGAGATTTATTAGGTTACTTCCAAAAACTTCTCCTATGGCTTGTTGTCCTAAGCAGACGCCAAATATACTTTTGGTAGATGCATATGTGTTGATGATTTCTTTTAGTAACCCTGCTTCTTCTGGAATTCCTGGGCCTGGAGATAGTAGTATTTTTTGGAATGGTTCAATGTCTTCTAATCGTAATTGATCATTACGCTTTACGATAACCTCACAATCTAAGTCTTCGAGATAATGGACTAGATTATATACGAATGAATCATAATTATCTATTACTAATATTTTTGTGTTCATTTTTTTTAGTTTTTTAGCCTTTCAGTTTTGAATTTTTTAGATTTAAACTTTTTTATATTTCTTCTGCGAGCTTTAAAGCTTTTGTTAATGCGCCTAGTTTATTATATACTTCTTGCAATTCACTTTCTTCATTAGATTCATTGACTAATCCTGCTCCTGCTTGCCAGTGTAATTGGTGGTTTTTGCTTAAAAAGGTTCGAATCATAATAGCATGATTAAAGTTGCCTGAAAAATCCATAAATCCGATAGCACCACCATAAAAATCACGATTTACAGTTTCATATTTTTCGATAAGTTGCATTGCCATATGTTTAGGGGCACCACTTAATGTTCCTGCAGGAAAAGTATCTGCAACTACTTGCATGGTGGTCGTGTCTTTGTGTTTCTTTCCTGTTACTTTACTAACTAAATGAATTACATGAGAGTAAAATTGAACTTCTCTGTAGGTTTCTACGGTAACATTATTACCGTTTCTACTGAGATCATTTCTTGCTAGATCAACAAGCATTACGTGTTCGGCATTTTCTTTTTCATCGACTGATAGTTTTTTAGCGAGTTCTGCATCTTGTTCATCATTACCAGTACGTTTAAAGGTTCCTGCAATAGGATGAATCTCTGCCATATCATCTTTAACGATTAATTGAGCCTCTGGAGAGCTACCGAATATTTTAAAATCACCATAATCAAAATAGAAAAGGTATGGTGATGGATTGACACTACGTAATGCGCGATATACATTAAATTCATCTCCTTTAAATTTCTGTGAAAAACGCTTAGATAGGACTAATTGAAATACGTCTCCACGCTGACAGTGTTTTTTTGCTAGAGAAACATGTTCTTTATATTGTTGGTCATCCAGATTAGATGTAGTATCACCAACTGTAGTAAAATTATAGGAAGCAAAATTTTTGACTTTTAATAAGGATTCTATGGCTGCAATATTGCTTTCTGATTCATAGCAGTGTGCAAAAATATAAGCTTCATTAGTAAAATTGCTTATGGCTATTATGTTTTGATATACAGTATATTGCATATCAGGAATATGTAACCCTTTTTCTTTTTTAGAAATAGATATATTTTCAAAATAGCGTACTGCATCATAAGAGATATACCCAAAAAGGCCATTGTTAATGAACTTAAAATCACTTTTTGAGGTTTGGAATTGTTTACCAAATTGCTCTACAATCTCAGGGATATTAGTATTACTTGTAATAGGAGTTTCTATGCTACTCTTATCAGGGAATGATTGATGAATAGTTTCATTTTCTATTTTGATAGTAGCAATAGGATTACAGCAGATATAGGAAAAACTATTCTCACTACCTCTGTAATCATTGTTTTCTAGTAATAGACTATTAGGAAACCGATCTCTAATTTTTAAATATACACTCACAGGAGTAAATGTATCTGCCAGAATTTGTTTGAAATGTGTGGTTAGATGATAACTCATTTTACGATTTAATAATTTTGATTACTATTTCTTTTAGTTTTTGGCAATAAAAAAAGGCTTGTCGTGATTTGACAAGCCTTTGATATGTTGTTTACGTAACATAATAATAGGAGCTATCTCACGACGTTTTCGCTTTGAGAATACCACCACCAATTATTAGTTAAGATTGTTTTCATTTTTTTATTTGCTGATCCAAATATATAAATTAATTATAATTTTAAATAATAAAAAATTACATTTTTAAATTTACTGTTAATTCGAACTCATCATTGATTGCTTTATCTCCTAAATTATCAAAGAAGCTACCTGATCCGTATTTAATATCATATTTAGTTCGATCAACATTAAGCGTAGTGGAAGCAATATTTTTAGTGACTACAAGATCAAAATAGATAAGGTTTGTTTTTCCTTTAATTGTAAGATCTCCAGCAATTTTATGTTTACCATTTACCTTTGAGGACCTTAGTATCGTTAGCTTTGCATTTTTATGATTTGTAGTACCAAAAAAGTCATCAGAGTTTAGGTGTCCTTCGAGTTTTTCTTTTCCTTTTCCAGTTTCAAGATCAGTAACAGTAAGCGTAGTCATATCTACAATAAATTCTCCTCCTGTAATATTTTCTCCATCAAAAATTAAGAAACCTTTTGATATGTCTAGCGTTCCTGTATGGGATCCTGTTACTTTTTTACCAGTCCAATTAATAGTACTTTCTGAGGTTTTGATTTCTTTTTTTTGAGCAAAAGTGGTAGTTGTAGCAAGAACTAATACAGCTATGGTTAATGATCTAAGTTTAGTTTTCATGATTTTTATTATATATTAATGATTAATTTTAACTTCTTAATTTGTTTAATAATTCGTTTAAATGTGTCAAATCTTCTTTTGAAAGATTTGAGGTAACTCTATTTTCAAAATTGGTCATTATTGGACTTACTTCATCTAAAAAGATTTTTCCTTGTTGAGTGATTGTAATTTCTACTTTTCTACGGTTAGACTTACATATAACTCGTTTTACATATCCTTTAGTGATAAGTTTATCTACTAATCTGGTAGTGTTACTCATCTTGGTTACCATTCTTTCTTGTATAGTAGAGAGGTTAGCAGGTTTTTCTTTTTGCCCTTTTAGGATTCGTAACACATTAAATTGTTGGATAGAAATATCATATGCTTTTAGTTCAATGTTGATTTTCTCCATTATCCAATTTTCGGTATAGAACAAATTGATTATTGCTTTTTTAGCAATAGGGAGTTCGACTTCTGTTTTTATGATATCTTCTATTTTCACTTGTGCTTACAATATTTGTATATACAAATGTAATTATAGAGACTGATTATAAATTAGAAATGGATATTAATTCTTTGTTAAAGTTTTACTGTAACACTATGTTAAATAGTATTATTGTGATTTATAAGAGTAATGCTATTAGATTAGAAATTTTCAAAATTTTTTGATAAAGAATACAAACCTTGTTAATTTTCTTTTGGCTAATTAATTGTTTTGATACATTAGTATGATGTTAAGATTTATTTTGTACATAGGGTTTATTTTTCTTTTTATAAATTGTAAAGGAGAACAAACAGTAGCACTTGATGCGACTAATGTTTTTGAGGGTAGAGGTGTAGAGATTCCTGTATATGATTTTGAGAGTTTTAAACCATTATTAAGAATCAATGATGGTAAAATAAGGATCATTAACTTTTGGGCTACTTGGTGTAGGCCTTGTGTTGCTGAGTTACCATATTTTGAGTTAATTAATAGTAGATATTCTAGGGACAAAGTAGAAGTTATCTTGGTAAGTTTGGATTTACCTAGCCAAGTTGAATCAAAATTAATTCCTTTTATTAAAAAACAAAAAATAGCTAGTAAAATAGTTTTATTAGATGATCCGGATGCGAATAGTTGGATTCCAAAAGTTAGTAGTAATTGGTCAGGTTCTATACCTGCAACGATAATATATAAGGGAGGGAATAGTAATTTTTATGAAAGATCTTTTACATATAATGAATTGGAAAAAGAGTTAAAGAAAATGTTGTAAATGGATGATAACTACGATAATTTGATTCAATATAAAAAATTAAACAGATGAAAACTTTAAAAATTCTGGTTGCAGTAGCGTTTGTAATAGCAATAAGTGCTTTTGCGATAGACAAGGTATCTAGTAATAAGACGACTAAAGGGTATTTAATAGGGGATGTTGCAGTAGATTTTAAGTTAAAAAATATAGATGATTCTGTTGTTTCTTTGGCTGATTATAGTGATGCTAAAGGATTTATTATAATTTTTACATGTAATCACTGCCCGTATTCTGTGGCATATGAAGATAGAATTATAGCATTGAATACATTATATAAAGAAAAAGGGTACCCTGTAGTCGCGATTAATCCTAATAACTCAAAAGATTATCCAGAAGATAGTTTTGAAAATATGAAGATACGTGCAAAGAATAAGGGGTTTACGTTCCCATATTTATTTGATGACGGACAACATATATATCCTCAGTATGGAGCTACAAAAACGCCTCATGTTTATGTATTACAGAAAACAGAAAAAGGAAATATTGTTAGGTATATTGGTGCGATTGATAACAATTATAAGAATGTATCAGCCGTTACAAAAAAATATGTGGAGGATGCGGTTAATGCATTGTTGAACGGAGAAAAAATTCTTATTGAAACTACAAAAGCCATTGGTTGTAGTATTAAAGTATAATTTTCTATAGTTTTTTTTAAATGTACATATACTTTACAAAGTACTCTTTATCTTTGTAAAGAATGTATAGACAAAATAGTCTTAATTTTTAATAGAATAGTGTTATAATGGGAGAAGATATTACACAAGAAGAGTGGCAGGACCTTGTCACTAATGATCCTAATGCAATAATTTTGGATGTAAGAACAGAAGAAGAAGTAGAAGATGGTTTCATACCTAATATGCTAAACATTGATATCCGCCAAGGGCAGGGTTTTTTGGATGAAATAGAAAAACTGGATAAGGATAAGAATTATTATGTGTATTGTCGTTCAGGAGCGCGTAGTGCTCAGGCATGCACATTGATGAGTCAAATGGGTTTTGAGACTACTTATAATTTGATAGGAGGTTTTATGAACTGGACTGGTGAAATAGAAGAAGATTAGATAATCATGTCTTATGAAAATAATACCTTTCTTATTAGTTATTTTTACTACTATTATAGTGTTTAGTTGTAAGCAGGTAGATAATCCTTCTACAGTAGAATTGATAACAGTAGAAGAGATGGATTCTCTTTTGCAAATGGAAAAAGTACAGCTTATTGATGTAAGGACTCCTGATGAATTTGCTGAAGGTCATATAGAAGGAGCTATAAATATTGATTTTCGGAATAAGAATTTTGAAGAACTTATTATTAAAGTAGATAAAACTAAACCTGTCGCTGTATATTGTGGTACAGGAAGAAGAAGTGGTAAATGCTCTGCATATATGAAAAAAGCAGGATTTACTAAAATTTATGATTTGAATGGTGGAATTACAGAATGGAAATATAAAGGTAAAGAGGTGAAAAAATAATTTTATTTTAAATACTTAGTTAAAGAAAACACTTCTAGTTTTAGAACGTGTTTTTTTTTGCTAAAAATGGATCTTTAAAAAATTCAATATATTGTCAAAAAGGAAGTCCCTTGTAAAAAATATCATTGATCAATCTGGCACTACCCAAGAGAATTGCTTTTTCTTGTAAATCACTTTTGTATATTTTGACGGTAGAACCCTGAGTACGTAATCTTTTTTCTAAGCTTTTGCCAAAAAATGGCCATGCATTACTAATACTGCCACCTATACTAATTGCCTCGGCATTATAAGACTTTAACCATGGAGCTAAAAAATCAGCTAGATTTTCTGAAAATTTATTAAATGTTTGTAGTGCTACAAGATCATTATTTAATGATACTTTGATTAATTCTTTAATAGTAGTGATTGTAGTTGTAGTAGAACATCTATTATATCTATTGATAAGCCAACGAGTAGAAAAGTAATCATCTGCTATTCCATCTTTATATGGGATATGGTATAGTTCACCATCTTTTGGGATTTCTTCTCCAGAAAGTACAGGAAGACCATGATATAAGAATGTAGCGCCAAATCCTGTATCAAGTATTATTCCTAGCCCTCTTTGTATAGTTTTAAGCTTTCCTTTCCATACTTCGCCAATGCCAAAACAAGCAGCATCATTATAAAATCGTACAGGAATATGATCAGTAAGTTGTAACTTTTTGACTATTATTTCTTTAATATTTATACAAAAAAGAGAAGTGTATTTTTGATTCATTTTAAAGGCAAATATACCATTATGATAATCGAAAGGGCCAGGTATTGCTATTCCTATACCTTCTAGAAATTCTTCTTCAGTAAAGGTGCTAATTACTTTTTGTAAACTACAGATCCATTGTTCTATTATTGTATTAGCATCTGCTTTATTATCTATAGGGATAGTAACTAAAGTGTTTTCTAATATGCTATTTGTTTTGGTTTCTATTTTAGTTGTGGTAATACTATTACCTCCTATAGTTACTCCTATTATCATTTTTAAACTTACTCTGTATTTAATAATTCCTACTAAAATGCCTTGTAAATTATCAAAAATACAATTTATAATAATTTTGAGTTCGGTAATATTTATTATTCTTAATTATAGAATGGTCATATCTATATAGATCCTTATTTAACTCGCGCATTCTGCAATAGAAAACTTATTCCATCTTAAAATTATTGCAAGCACCTAGCCGGTTTGCTGATTTTTAAAGCTTCACTATAGTGATGTTATGCTAAAACAAAGAAAGCACTAGTGTATATTACTTTTTCAAGCTTTATGATAAGGTTATATTATATAATTCTAGTTTCCTATTTTTTAAGTTATAAATTTCCACACATTATTTATATGATATGTATACTATTTTCGTTTATCATAAATTTTCATTGATGTATATGGTTGTGTCGTATATGGTATTTTGATTTCTAAAAAGGCTAAATTTCATGAAATTGATTGTTAAATACTTAAAAAACATGCTTTAATTGATTAAATCTGTTAAATTTATAGCTTATGTTAAATTTAGATCAATCTTAATAATAGAATTATTCAGGCACAACGTAGTTATATAATTCAATGATTTTATTTAGAGAATATAAACTTGATGATTAATTTATGGAAGGGCTAGACAATACAGATAAGACTATTTTAAGAATTCTTCAAAGGGATTCTAAAAAAACAGCAAAAGAAATAGCTAATCTTTTAAACCTAACAGTGTCTCCCATATATGAGCGTATAAAACGATTAGAAAGTAAGGGATATATAAAAAAATATGTGGCAATAGTAAATAATAAACTAATAGATCTACCAATAACTGCATATTGCCAAGTATCTCTTAAATCTCATGACGAGTCTTTTATTGATAAATTTGAAAATCAGATTATAAATCTAAAAGAAGTTCAGGAGTGTTATCACATGGCTGGGCAGATAGATTTTTTGTTAAAAATAAATATGAGAAGTCTAGAGGAATACCATGATTTTATTCGATATAAACTTTCTAAAATAGATAATATAGGAATATTAAATTCTACCTTTTCTTTAAAAGTGATTAAACATACTTCTGAGCTATATTTATAGTACGTTGTATCTATCTCCTAACTTGGTACTAAGACTAAATAACTAGTATTACAGTATATTCATAATATAAATTATATTGTTTTTATGAACTAGTATAATAACTCTAGAAGTTTAAATACCATATGCGCTACCTTTGTTATGTGTAACTATATTTTCTACCCTCATTTTATACTATTTAGTTTTTATAATCATTTGAAAAATAAAAAAAACACCTGCACTATAAAAAGTAACAGGTGTTTATATGATGATATAAAATCAGATCTATTATGAATTGAAATTGATTTTATTTTTTAATAAATCTATTTTTATAAATAATTTTACCATTTTGTCTAACGATAAGGAAATACATTTTATTGGTAAGATGATTAATCTGTATTTCATCTTTAGTAGTTTGTTTTTTTATAACTATTCTTCCATGTGTGTCATAAATCTCATAGACTAATATCTTGTTTTTTAAATCGTCTGATTTAGCAAAGAAGAGAGTGTTTTTTGCAGGGTTTGGATATGATGTTAAACTTAGTGATTTAACAGGTTCTTTGTCCTCTGATGCAATCGCACGATTTTGCTTATTACTACAATCTAGAGTCCAAGGATAATTACCGTCATAGTCAATTTTATTACCACCGTTGATGTAGTTCTTATATTCATTCCATACTGTTGCTACACCTTTACCAAGAATATTTCTAAAAGCGTTATCAAATGACCAAGAGTTTCCTAAATCTTTTGCCGCCTTATTAAACTTATAGATAAAGTTCTTATCGTATTTTTCAGTAACATATTGTAAGAAGAATCCTGTTGTAGTATAACCTCCTAGCCATTTACTAGAACTGTTAACATCTGGTGTTTTTGTTTGATGAAATCCTGAATATATTCTTACTCCATCAGCAATACCTTCTGTATATGCCCAAAATGGAGAAGATCCATCATAAGTACCTCCTGTAGTTGGAGAATAGTTATATCCATGTGTTACTTCGTGAAATAGAATACCATCGATTTCATCTTTTATAACCTGAGAATTGTTACCAGAATCTCTATAAATTTTAGCAAGATGCTGTGTACTTACTGCGATAGTCATTTGATCTCCTTCTCCAGATTTATATGCTACAAAATCTTCGTTTTTTAGTTCAAATTTTAATAGCCTAAATTTTGGAGCATCTGCTGAATTTCTATATAATATTTTAGCTACATCTAAACAGCGTTGTTGCATATAACTTCTTACATTAGGAATTACCTGATTAAATATTCTAGACCCTATAGTAGAACCATCAAAATCAGTAAATTGTACAGTTGGAGTAAGGAAATTATTACCCCATTGGCAAGAACCACCTCCTGTAGAACCTTCTTTTCCAAATAATTCTAATTCAGATATTTGCAGAATATTTCCGCTATTATTTCTCATAGATAACCTATAATAGGCATACGCAGATCTAGTATTTGTCTGAAAAGCTCTTTTTTGATTTCTACTAGAGAAATCTTGATTAGATCTTTGATCAATATTTGTCCATGAGGTACCGTTAGTAGAGCCTTGTAGTGTCCAACTTTTTGGATCTCTTTCTGGAGCGTCATTCCCAGAAGTTAAAGTATAAGAAGATAGTATATAAGATTTATCAGCTTTAAATTGTACCCATGAAGATGCATTAAAAGTTAAGAATTTAGAATTAGCATTGTTATCAAACAATTTTAAGATACCTTCATTAGCTGGAGAGTCATTATATTGACTAGAAGCTTCTCCACCAAGATCTGTTATATCTTTGATATCTCCTGATCCACCACCACTATCTCGAGTAACAGTAATATATGATGATTTAGTTTGTGTATCAGATCCATCTCTATTAGTTGCTTTTAGAGTAACAGAATATGTTCCTGCTCTATTATATCGTACTGTAGGATTTTTTTGTGTGCTATTAAATGGAGTACCTCCACTAAATGTCCAACTATATGAAGTGGCATCAGTTGAAGAATTAATAAAAGAAACACTCTCTCCCTCTTTAATACTAGTTTTAGTTACTCTAAAATTAGCTACCGGAAGTTGCTTAGCGTTTTTTTCTTTTCCAAATAACTCAATTTCAGATACCTGTAAGATGTTTCCGCTATTGTTTTTCATCGATAATCGATAATATTGATAAGAAGAAGTAGTAGTTACAGTAAAGGTTCTTTTTTGATTTCTACCAGAAAAATCTTGATTAGATCTTTGATTAATATTTTGCCAAGAGTTTCCATTTGTAGATCCTTGTAATGTCCAGCTTTTAGGATCTCTTTCTGGGGCATCATTTCCGGAAGTTATCGTATAAGATGATAGAACATAAGATTTAGTAGCTTTATATTGTACCCATGCAGATGCATTAAAAGTTAGATACTTTGAGTTTAGATTATTGTCAACTATATTAGATATTCCTTCATTAGAGGGAGAATCATTATATTGACTAGATATAGTTCCTCCATCATTAGTTATATCAATAGTGTCTCCTGCAGGGGGAGTAGTACCTCCTCCACAATCTAATGTCCAAGGATAATTACCATCATAATCTAACTTGTTTCCATTATTGATATAGTTTTTATATTCATTCCATACCGTTGCTACGCCTTTTCCTAAAATGTTTTTAAAAGCGTTATCAAATGACCAAGATTTTCCTAAATCTTTTGCCGCTTTATTAAACTTGTATATAAAGTTTTTATCATATTTTTGGGTAACATACTGTAAAAAGAACCCTGTTGTAGTATAGCCTCCTAGCCATTTGCTAGAACTGTTAACATCTGGTGTTTTTGTTTGGTGAAATCCTGAATATATTCTTACACCATCTGCAATACCTTCTGTATATGCCCAAAACGGAGAAGATCCGTCATAAGTACCGCCTGTAGTTGGAGAGTAGTTATATCCATGTGTTACTTCATGAAACAATATACCATCGATTTCGTCTTTTATAACCTGAGAGTTGTTTCCAGAATCTCTGTAGATTTTAGCAAGATGTTGTGTGCTAACTTCTATAGTCATTTGATCACCCTCTCCAAATTTATGGGCTACAAAATTTTCATTTTTTAGATTAAAATTTAACAGTCTAAATTTAGGAGAATTTGCAGAATTTCTATACAATATTTTAGCTACATCCAGACAACGTTGTTTCATATAACTTTCTGCATTAGGAATTACCTGATTAAATATTCTGGATCCTATAGTAGAACCATCAAAATCAGTAAATTTTACCGTAGGAGTAAGGAAGCTATTCCCCCATTCACATGCTAAGTTATTTGAGTTTTGAGGAGGAGACTGTGCATTTACATTAAATGCTAATACAATTGAAATCATCATGCTTATATAAAGCAAGACTTTGTTTTGTGTTTTCATAGTTGAGTTTGTTTTTGTTAATAAATTTCATGAGGTTATACTCATGTTAATGTTAAGTATTCAAAGTTACGCTATGAAGATTTATTATTCTTTTCTGGGCTTGATTTAAGTGAATTTTATGTTATTTTTTGTTTTTTAAGTTTTTTTTACTTGATATAGATAGTTAGGTTTATCAGGATAAGTGTTTTTTATGTTAAAAAAAGGATGAATTAATGGAGTTTGTGTAAATAAAATAGATAATTTTAACTGTATTCTAAAAAAGAAGCTTTTAGGTTTTGCTTACTTTTTTAAAGAAAAGATATATGATAACCTCTATATACTTACCTCTAAATGGAATAAATATAATTGTTTTGTTTTTTCAGTCTTACTTCCTATTTTATAATCTTAGCCTATAGGAATCAAATCCATATCATAATTAAAAAATTATAACGTGCATATAAAACTAAATATGATATTTATTATTTATGGATATATTAAAAGATTAGTGGATTTATTGTGTAGTTAATAAAGAAAATATGGAGGTTGCGTTTAGAATTAAAATATACATAAATTTACAACAAAAAAAGAGCGCATCTTAATGGTTTTTTTTCAACTTTTTCTCTATTAAAAAAAAGTTATTTAAATGTTAATTTACACTTTAAGTAATGTTTTTTTTAGCCTTAAGTAATTGTTTTTAAGTTATTTAGCTGTTTTTTAAAGTTTTGTTTTAAAAAAATACGGGTTAACCGTAACAACCTTGTTGATTAAGATTTGTACATTTGAATGAGCTTTTTTAGAAAACATGATCATGCAATTTATAATAGCTTAAGTATTATTTTACCCCACTGTTTTTTTTGTTATAAAGACTAGTTAATTAGAAAAAATATTTTTATATAATTAGTCGTTTTTTTAAAATTATTTTCCAATAGTATTGATTCACAAAAAATCTATTTTTTAGAGAAAAATTGTGAGTCATATGGCGAAGCTTTACCCTTAATTAAATAATTTTTATTCTTAATGTAATTATAATGAGTGTTAGTAGTCCTAATAAGTGGTATGTACTATATGTACAATCTCGTCATGAGAAAAAGATAGATGCTTTATTGAGAGAAAACCGAATAGAAACATTTTTACCACTTGTAAAAACAATTCGGAAATGGAGTGATCGTAAAAAAGAAGTTGAAATGCCGCTATTTCCTTCTTATATTTTTGTAAAAATCAATTTGAAAAAAGATGTAGATAGAGTTTTGTCTGTAAGGACTCCTTGTTCTTTTATCCGTTTTGGATCAGAGTTCGCTAAAGTTCAGGAGCACGAAATAAATTCTATTAGACATCTTATGAAAATGAATGTCGATATGAAAGTAGAGAATTTGGGAATGGTACCAAAGGTAGGTGAGTTCAAAAAAATAAAACAAGGAGTATTAGATGGTATGGATTGTGAGATTGTTAAAATAGAAAATGAAGATAAAATAGTAGTACGTATTGATTCTATTAGACAAAGTATTGTAGCAACAGTACCTTCATCAGATCTTGTAGAATTAGTGCTAGCTTAAATTCTTAATTCTGATAGTTTAAAAGCATACATTATATTTCTTTTTAACTATCAGAATTAAGAATGAATTGTAGTTGTATACGAATAAAATTAATGAATATATTTTTATTAGTAATAGTAAACTTATGGAGTTTCGTTTTTAGCTTACAATAAGATATATTATGTAGCTATTTTTATTTATATAGTTTACTAATACATTTTTATGTGTAAAAAAAGTGTTACAATTAATATAGAACCCTAATTTATTAAAGTTGGGATTTAGTTATTAATAGTATAAACTACTTTAATATATTTATAATATTGATTTAGGGAGATCCCAAAGATTAAAATGAATCATAATTTCTTTTATAGTTCATCTATATTGTAATCTTAAACAGCAACTATATATTTAAATGGTTTATAACTCATTAGCAGCGAAGTGATTAATGTTAAATAATTAAATAGTACCTAATGAGGTATTTTTAGAATGAATAAAAAATAAATTAAAATGAAAATCATAGCAATACCTTTTGCAGGAGGTAATAAATATAGTTTTAAAGAAATTTCTAAATGTTTGCCAAAAGATTTTGAGTGGATTACTGTAGAGCTTCCAGGTAGAGGAGCCAGATTTAAAGAAAAGTTACTTGATGAAGTTTCGATTATGGTTGAAGATATTTTTAACCAAGTCCAGCAACATATAAAAAATGAACCTTATCTTATTTATGGTCATAGTATGGGAACCTTATTAGGATATGAGTTAATCAAAACTCTGATTCGTAAAGATATGCATTTACCAGTATGTTTGTTTTTTACAGGTCGAGGAGCGCCAAGTGTTATTACAAAAAAGAAAATTTCAACATTCTCAAAAAAACTATTTTGGGAAGAAGTAAATGAAATGGGAGGACTTCCCAAAGAGATTTTAGAACATAAAGATCTTTTAGAATTATATTATCCAATTCTAAAAGCAGATTTTTGTGCTATTGAAAATTATGTATACGATGATATGAATGAACCATTTCCTATACCTATATTTGTTTGTATGGGTAAAGAAGAAATAGGAGAGGGAAAAGGAAAAGTTTCTTTAGAAAGAATAAAGAAATGGAATGAAGAAACATTATTTCCACAAACAATACAGTTTTTGGATGGGGATCATTTTTTTATATTGAAACATCCAAAAGCTATTGCTCAAAAAATTAGTAATGCATGCGAATCAGTAGTACATCAATTAAACTAAAGAGAGCAAGCTCTATTATTTTATTAGATTTATAATCAATGAATAAAGGCATAATTTTTTTTAAAAGAGAAAAAAGTTGTTTTAAAGGAGGATTTTGTGTAATTAATAAAGAATTATCCTATCTTGAAAAAGAGATATCTATGTTGCACCCTAATGAGTATGCTTATTACAATACATTAAGGTATGATAAGAGAAAAACAAGTTATCTACTAGGAAAAATTACTGCAAAAGGAGCAATATCAGAAATATTGATTACACAACAGACTGCTCACTCCATACTAATACAAAATGGAGTATTTCAATTTCCGGTTGTTAAAAACATAAAAGAACAAAATATACAGGTTAGCATAAGTCATTGTGATAGTTATGGAGTCGCTCTTGCTTTTCCTGAAGAACACCCGTTAGGAATAGATATAGAGAAGATAAGTGAAGATAAAATAGACGTTATAAAAAGTTATCTATGTGATAAAGAGATAAGTAAATTAGATTCGTACTCTTTAACAACAGCTATGGGAAGTACTCTTATGTGGACTGTTAAAGAAGGTTTATCAAAAATACTAAAGACAGGATTGATGATAGATTTTAAAGTTTTAGAAATCGAAACCTTAGAAAAAATAGGAACTACTTATATAAGTAGTTTTAAGAACTTTAGCCAATATAAAGCTATTTCATGCCATATAGAAGAGTACATTTGTTCTATAGTACTACCAAAGAATAGTTTTACTGATTTAAGTGAGTTTTGGCATACCCTTAGAGAACAAATAAAAATTGTTACTTAAATTGTTGTAAAGACAGTTTTTTTAGCTCAGATAAATTTTATTCCCCATATATTTTTCTTCTAAAATTAAAGAACATAAATTCTTCTTCCTAAGAAATTACACCGATTAATGATAAATCTTTATCTAGTTTTTTTATTAATTAAGATTCTTCAATAAATTAAATTTTACCAAATTCTAAATTTTAAAAAATAAAGTTTTTCATTATAATAAAAGTTCCTTATTTATAATGTTGTTTGTCTATAGTTTTAGCTTATTTAGCTAAAAAACAGTAAGGAATTAACATTAATTAATTAAGTTTAGTTTTGTAGTTTTTTCATAAACAACTCATTAATAGAGTTTTTGAATAGAGTAGAGAGTAGTATGTAATGAAAATTCATAGTGATAGTAAGGATATTTTAATTTCTTACTAATGAACTACACATCAATGCGTCAACTATATTTTTTACTATAACACAAACTAAACTTTTTAATCATGAAAAATAATTATTGTTATTTGTTCAAAAACTCATTTAAATTTTTAATACTGCTCTTTTTCCTGCTTATACTCCATATGTATAACAGTTATGCCAATATCCATGTAAACAGATTTAGTAAGATAGATAATATTCCAAGTATCATCTTAATTGAAGAGGAGTATGATGCGGTTCAAAATGATTGTGTTAATATTCAAGAATGGTCATCTACCAATACATATAATGGAGGTAATGAAGTACAATTTAACGGTAATAAATATATTGCAAATTGGTGGACACAAGATAACCCAGAAACTAATAGTGGTCCTGTGGGGAGTACTGGTAATCCATGGACATTACTTGGTCCTTGTGACGGACAGAATCAGTCTCCAATAGTAGCGATTACATCACCTTTGGATAAAAGTATTTTTGATGAAGGTAATACTGTAACTATTACAGCAAATGCTTCTGATATTGATGGAGAAATTGTAAAAGTAGAATTCTTTGAAGGAACAACAAGTATTGGAGTTGACACTTCACCCCCCTATAGTATAAACTGGAACGATATTGTTATTGGAAATCATATGATTACTGTTGTAGCAATAGACGATAACGGATTAACGACCACCACTACAGCTATTTCAATAACAGTGAATCCTGAAGGACCACCTCCTCTATCTGTGAGTATTAACTCTCCAATACATAATACAAGTTTTATAGTAGGCGATGATATCACTATAACAGCATCAGCTTATGATGCAGCTGGTACTATTACTTTGGTAGAATTTTTTCAGGGTGCCACAAAACTAGGAGAAGATACCACTGCGCCATATTCATTTACTTGGGTAGATGCTACGCCAGATGATTATGTATTAACGGCTGTTGCTACTAATAATGTTGGAGCGAGAACCAATTCTACTGTGATTCCTATTCGAGTAAAAGCTGGTGGAGGATCTGATGGAAAACTGCCTAATCGTGTCATTGTAGGATATTGGCATAATTTTGAGAATGGATCTGGTTTTATACGACCAGAAAATGTGTCTTCTAAATTTGATGTAGTGAATATATCTTTTGCAGAACCAGTTTCTGGGAGTACGTCACTTATAGATTTTACACCCGATGCAGCCAATATCTCTGATGCAGATTTTAGAACAGGTGTAGAAACATTACAAAGTCGTGGACAAGAAGTAGTGATCTCGATTGGAGGAGCAAATGGAACAGTACAATTGAATACAATAGCAGAAAGAGATGAGTTTGTCACTTCTATGATTTCAATTATTGAAGAATATGGATTTGATGGTATGGATATTGATTTTGAAGGACAATCGCTAGCACTTAATTTAGGAGATGATGATTTTCGTAATCCAACTACTCCTCGTATTGTTAATCTAATTAGTGCGATTAACACGATATATGATCACTTTGGAGATACGTTTATTTTAACAATGGCTCCAGAGACTTTCTTTGTACAATTAGGATATAGTTTTTATGGAGGAATTTCTTCTGGTGCTGATAGAAGGGCAGGAGCATACCTACCTGTAATCCATGCATTACGAGATAAACTTACATTCTTACAAGTCCAATATTATAACTCAGGATCTATTACAGCCTTAGATGATAAATTTTATGCTATGGGTAATGCTGATTTTTATGTATCTATGGCTGATATGCTTCTAAAAGGGTTTCCTATCACTAAAGACCCTTCTAAATTTTTTCCACCTCTTAGACAGGATCAAGTTCTAATTGGTCTTCCAGCAAATATTAATGCAGGAGGAGGTTTTGTTCCACCTGCAGAAGTTCATAAAGCGTTAGATTATTTAATTAAAGGAACTTCATATGGAGGAAACTATACACTCTCCCAAAGCTATCCAAACCTTAGAGGATTGATGACGTGGTCTATTAACTGGGATGCCTTTAATAATTTTGAGTTTTCTAATGAACACAGAGCATATCTAGATGCGCTAAATGGAGGGAATCCACCGCCAGTAGTTACTATTACAGAACCTTCTAATAATGATAATTTTCTATTAGGAAATGGTATTAATATAAGTGCTAGTGCATCAGATAATGGAAGTATTGCTAAAGTAGAATTTTTTATTGATGGAGCAAGTGTAGGTATTGATACAACTACTCCATATAATATAACGTGGAACCCTACCACGACAGGCACGTACAATATTACAGCAATAGCTACAGATAACGAAGGGGCTACAGGAACATCTAGTACTGTACTAATTAATATTACGGATACCTATAATGAGGTACCAGTTGTAAATATATCATCTCCATCATCAGGAGCTTCTTTTGATCAAGGAACAGCTATAGTAATTACTGCAAATGCTATGGATACTGATGGTATAATAGCTAAAGTAGAGTTTTTTGCTAATGAAACGAGTTTAGGAACAGATACTTCTAAGCCATTTAGTATTACATGGGATAATGCACCTGTTGGGACTCATACTTTAACAGCTATAGCAACTGATAACCTAGGAGCATATGCAACCTCTTCTGCTATAGAAGTTATAGTAAAAGAAGAATCTGGAGGAGGATGTACAGGAATACCGATGTGGTCATCAGGGGCTACATATACAAAAGGAGATGAAGTACAACTTAATACTAAAAAATATAGAGCAAACTGGTGGACTCGATCTAACCCAGAGGTAGATAATGGTCCTACAGGGAGTGGTAGATCATGGACATTATTAGGGGAGTGCTCTATAAAAACTAATCAGTTTTCAGTACAGAAATCTATAAAAAATGAAAAGACATCATTCAATATATTTCCAAATCCAGTAGAGACTACTGCTAATTTTAGATTTAGCTTACACGAAGAGACTTCAGTTACTCTAGAAATATATAACGTAATAGGAAATAAAATAAAAGTGTTGATTGATAAAAATTTAGAATCTGGAATGCATCAATACCAATGGGATACCAATACTTTTCCTAAAGGAATGTATTTTGTGAAATTAGAAATAAACGGTAAAACTCGAACACAAAAAGTAATAAAAAATTAAGTATAACAATCGATTAGATTAAAACATAAAAAGCCTATTACTGATTACAGTGATAGGCTTTTATGTTTTAAAAAGTAAGATTAAAGTGAGAGAAGTTTAATTTTTATATTCTTTTGATTATAAAATATTTATCGGGGAGTAATAAAATTCAGAGCATTTCTAAAGATTCTTAAAATAGAGAAGAGTATTATATTTTTCACTTTCTTTAAGATATAAATTGAAATTAACGGATGTTTTTGACCAAATACCAGTTTACAGAATTTGAAAATGCTCGATTTACAACAATAAAAATAGATTTCTATTTTTATTTACGATCACTTTTTTATGTATTTCTACATTACCTGCATTTTCGCAGGTATTTAAAATAGATGAAAATTTGATTACAGAAAAAGTATTTCTAAATGATCAAGAACTTTTTATCTACGAAGATGTTTCTGGAGAACTAACCTTCGAACAGTTGGTTTAAACAAATGCTAAAAATTTGTTGAACCCAAGAATAAAAGGTAAGGAATATTCTAGTACAGCAATGATTTGGCTTAAATGTATTATTAAAAATACATCAAATCAAAGAAGAGATTTTGTATTGTTTACTAATGATTGGGATGTGTAATTTTTCTCACCAGGCTCAGAATGGAGTTGTTACCTTTATTCGGACAGATATTTAAGACAGTTTATGTTTAAATAAATATCTTAGAAAAATAAAGAAACGATTTTACAGTAAAGAATTTAAACCAGAAGCTGTTCAGTTAAGCTATAAGCGAAAAAACATAAAAGAATTAGCCAATGAATTAGGGATTAAAGTTGATAGGATTTATGTTGGCGTAAGTTAGATAGTGAAAATTGGTTTTCTAAAAAGACTTCTAAATTACCTTCTTCCTAAATAGATATCTAAGAAGTAAAGGAGTTATGTAAAGTTCTTAAAGAGGCCCAATTAGAACCGGAGATCTTAAAAAAAGTCGTTCCCATTTTCTCCAAGAGCGATGAGAAATCTATCAATTCATGGTTTCATATAAATAATATGTATTCCATTGAGAAAATATGTAAAGTGCTAAAAGTTAGTAGGAGTAGTTATTATAGATGGTATAGTAATGGTTCTTGTAATAGGGTTTTAGAAGATCAGAAATTAACCTTGCAAGTCCAAAAAGATTGCCTAAATTTTTTTAGACAGTCTCCTTATTTTTATAATTACTCATTACTCTTCTATTTTTAGCGTTATGTCTTAAAAATTCTTAATAAATTGAGTGGTACTTTGCACACTAAAAAAACCCAACGCTCTAGTATTATTGGTTGTATTCATAATATTACCTGTTAAATTTGCAGGTGGTGGTAAGAACAGCTGTCCAGGGTCATCTTCACTTCCGGCATTGGTTATTTGATTTTCGAACTGTAAAAATTGATTTAGATAGAACTGATAAGAATTAAAATTAAGGTTTGAAATGCTTACACGTACTTCTTGCGGATTGGCAACAAGAAATTCTGTAGAATCAAAAGTAGCATTGTCATTTCCATTAAAAAGAACATCGTTTGTAAGTTCATTTATTTTTAAATCTAACGAGCCATCATTATAAAAAAGGAAATTGATTAGGTAAAAGTTGGTATCATCAATTGGGTCGGCAAAAATTATCCGGTTAAGCTCATGTGTTATTTCAATGTCATTAATGACTATTGCAGGGTTTAAAATTTCTTTATCCGATACAAATGTTGTGCCATCTGATAGCAAAATTTCTATCCAATAAGTATTGCCAATACTTGATGTTATCATTTCAGAACTTCTGTACATACCTTTTGTAACGTTAAAAGAATTTGTAATTAACGTATCATTTCCATTAGGATCTTTTGTAAAAAGTGAAATTTGGGCATCATTAATGGGGTTCAAGTTTTGTTCGTTAATAGGAACGGTCTGCTGAATTTTTATATTTACATATTCCGTACCATTAGTCAAAAAGCCCGATATAAAAACTTGAGGTTCAAAATTTGACACATTGGGTATTTCACTAACACAATTTGTGAATAGTACTACAATTGAGAAATAAATTGCTGTTTTATATATTAATTTCATCTATTTAAGTTTTTTCAAGAACTTGTAGTTCAATTATTTAATTATTTTAATGAGTGGTTACCATTAGTTATCTAATGCTCATTATGAGCTTTCATACATATTAAAATTTAAAGTTGTAAGCAATAAATGGTATTGGAGTACCCAATACAGAAAATTTAAAGGTTTTTACCTCATTGTTCTGAAAAGTTGAAAACACAGAAAAGGCATTAGAATTACCATAGACATTATACAGCCCAAAGTTCCAACTACTCTGCCATTTTGTATTTGGATTTCCTGTGGGTTTATAGGTAAATGAAATATCCATTCTGTGAGTATCTGGAATTCGATAAGCATTTCTTTTGGAATAGGTTAAATAAGGATTTCCGTCAAAGGCTAACCTACCAGTAGGTACTGTACTGGGTCTTCCTGTTTGATAGGTAAAGAAAATACCCATATCCCATTTCTTACTTAAATTATAGTTTGTAGTAATATTTAATAAATGAGGTCTGTCATAATTAGAAGGGTAATACGAACCATTGTTTATATTTTCTGCATTAAATTTACTTGTTGTTTTTCGTTTTGATACGGAATAGGTATAATTAAAACTACCTGTTAACTTTCCAAGGTTTTTATAAAACCCAAACTCTAGGCCATACGCATATCCTTTTGCAGGGAGCAATTGCGTTTCAATATTCTCATTAATAAATAAATCGGCTCCGTTTTTATACTCAACAAAATTTTTAAAGGTCTTATAATATCCTTCTATCACTATGTTGTACTTTCTACCAGAAGTATCATAAGTATAGCCACCAGATATCTGATTGACTTCAAGAGGTTTTATATATTTACCTGAAGGTTTCCAGATATCAAAAGGCAACGCCGCAGCTGTGTTTGATATTAAGTGAATGTATTGAAATGTTCTGTTATACCCTATCTTTAGAGCTTTTCGATCACTCAAATCATATTTTAGAGAAAGTCTCGGTTCAAAACCTGAATAGGTTTTAATAATTTCATCTTTTTTATATTTTTTCTTATTAATGATTGTGCTTACTGTTAAAGGAAAATTAGGATTATAAATAGCAACCGTATTAGCACCAATGTTTCCGAACCAGGAATAGCGAAGTCCTAGATTTAGAGAAAGTTTATCCCAAGTTTTTTCTATTTCATAATAAGGTGCGATTTCTAAACCCTTATCAACATTAAAACTTTTCGGGCTTAAACCTGCCTCATTACTCGAAAGTTCTGCTGGATTAAATTTGTAGAGTGTACCATTTGTTCCGAATCTCATTTTAGTATTTGGATTAGTGTAATAGGTGAAATCAGGTTTTACTATCCAATTTTCTACTCCGGAACTCCATTTAAATGTACCTGCCCCATTAATAATTCCTCCATTATCGTTTTGCGATACTAGATTGTATTTGTAACTGCTGTATATACCAGATACGTTCATAAACAATTTATCCGAAAAAAGATGATTCCAACGTATGGTGCCTGTAGCGTTTTTCCACCTAAAATCTACAGAGGTATCAGGTTCATTTGGCTCATTGGCACTAGCGGTTTCATCTAATTTCATAACATCTGCCCCAAAATAACCAGAAGCAAATAGTTTGTTATTTTCGTTAATGTTCCAAGATAGTTTGGTGTTTAAATCGTAAAAAAACATTTTACTGTTTTTAATGTCTCCTCCTAGTAATGGGAAAAACAAATCAAAATAAGACCTCCGTCCTGAGACCAAAAAAATTAGCTTTTCTTTTACTATTGGCCCTTCTAAGGTTATTCTTGAAAATAATGTTCCTAATCCTCCTTCACCTTTAAATTCTTTAGTATTCCCTTCTTTTTGACGAATGTCGAGCACCGAAGATGCTCTGCCACCATATCTTGCGGGAATTCCTCCTTTATATAGCGTTATATCTTTGATCGCATCTGTATTTACTACAGAAAAAAGCCCCCATAAATGTGATGATACATATAACGGTGCTTCATCTAGCAAGGTTAGGTTTTGGTCTATGTTACCTCCTCTAACATTAAAACCTGCCGTACCTTCACCTACCGAGGTTACCCCTGATTGTGTTAGTATTGCCCTGTTTATATCGGGTTCTCCAAAAAAAGCTGGCAACTGCTTAATGTCTGTAACTTTTAAAGTGTTTACACCCGATAAAAGATTACGTACCTGGCTTTTGTTTTTTATATCTGAGGTTATCACTACTTCATCAAGTGCGTTTGATGTGGGTTGTAATTCAAAATTTCTTTTAATATTATTGTTTAAGTCTAAAGTTTCATCTATGGATGTATAACCCAAATAAGAAATTTGAAGTGTATAATTGCCTTCTGCCAAGGTTAAAGAGTAAAACCCATATTCGTTAGTAATAGTCCCTTGGTTCTTTCCAACCACAAATACATTTGCTCCAAAAAGTGTTTCTCCGGTAGCAGCATCTTTAACAGTACCACTTATGGTATATTTTTTATTGCTAGCCTTTTTATTGGAAAGAATAACCAGATTTTTTCTGAATTTATATTGAATTTCTGTATTCTTTAATAGCACACCTAAGGTAGGTGCAATATCTTTTTCTAGCACATCAATACTAAATTTTTGGTTACTGTTTATTTCATCATTATTGTAAATAAAGTTAAACGTAGTTTGCGACTCTATCTGGCTCAGAATTTCTTTCAGGGACGTGTTTTTCACTTTTAAGGTAACTTGATTTTGAGAAAAACTTGTAAATGCCATTAGTTGAAAGCCACAGACTAGATAAATTATAAATGATAATTTCATTAAAAAAATACTTTTTTTTGAAATATGTTTCTGTTTTAATGAAACGGCAATTTGTTTTATTTTCATAAATTTGAATATTGTTAATTAATACGGATATTCGAAGATTTATTTTTTAGCAGTTTATAGTGGGAAAGCGGCAATTTTCCCACTTTTTTTATTTGATTATCCACTCATTGGTTTGTTCGTTTAGGTTGTACTTAAAGTTTTTAGAGGTTCTAAGAACTTCTAAAATTTCTTCTATAGGGGTTGATTTATCAAAAACAGCAGTAAACCTAGATTTGGCAATTGCGTCGTTTTCAAAAACTAATTTTATATTTAATTGATTGTTTAAATCGGTTGCAATGTCTTTAAACGGGGTGTTTTCAAATCGAATTTTACCGGTTCTCCAAGCCAAAATGGTTTTCTTATTTTTAATTATAGTCTTTACTGGTATTCCATCCGCCTTAAGAATTTTAATATTATCTTTGGGGAGCATAATAATTTTCTCTTCAAAGTAGTTTTTTGAGGATACTTCGACCTTACCGGTAATAAGTGTGGTTTCTAAATAGATGTCCTTAGGATAGGCCTTAACATTAAAACTTGTACCTAATGCTTTTACAATAACCTTGTCTGATGTTTCTACTGTAAAAGGATGTGTTTTATCTTTAGCTACCTCAAAAAAAGCTTCACCAAATAATTTAAGTGTTCTTGGAGCATTTTCTTGGTAAGAAATTTTACTATTAGTGTTTAGCCAAACCACCGAACCATCTAAAAGGGTAATTTGTTTTTCTGCTCCATAACCAGTTTCTATAGTAACAATGTTTTTAGATATGCTTTGGTAAGCGATACCTGCGATAGAAATAAATAACACCATAACTGCAGCATATTTTAAATACTGCTTATAACTACTACTTTTTCTATCGACAGGAGCTACTGCTGCAAAGAATTTGGTTTTCTCTTTCTCAATGTCGATAGTTTCATTAAATGGGGTCTTCTCTGTTACCTCATAAATTTTTTTAATTGAATTGAAAAACGGCTCATCAAAATCGTTTGAGTTTTTCCAGTTTTCAACTTTTATGCGAGTGGCCTCATCCGAATTATTAGAAAAATAAGCCCAAACCTCTGTTTCGTCGACTATATTGGTTTTCATCTGTTTTAATTTTATAAAGAACCTATGGTTCAGTTATTTAATTTTTTTTACAGGTAATTGCATTGCTTGCCAAACCTATCTGCCAACAGACAGGTGCTCATTAGAGTCTTCCATAACAGGTGTTCTATTATAAGACGTTTTTCAAGTAGTAGTACCCTATTTTACATTACAAATAGTCCTTCAATCTTTTTCTAAAAGTGTGTAATGCCTTTGAAATATGAGACTCAACCGTCTTGATAGATATATTTTTTAAAGAAGCAATCTCTGGATATGTAAGTCCTTTGTCTCGTGATAGTTTAAATATTTCTGAAGTTTTAGGCTGAAGTGAATTGTAAATGTTATCTATTTCTTTTTCTAGTTCCCACTGACCATCTATGCTTGTGGTAAACTCGGTATTTAATTTGTAAAGATTTAGGTGCTTTTCTTGCGTTTGTTTTTTTCGGTGGTTATCAATAATTTTATGCTTCAATACGGTAATAAGATACGATTCTATAGAACGTTCATCATCATTGATATTCCCGATATTTTCCCAAAGTTTAATAAATGTTTCCTGAACTAAGCCTTCAGCAATATCTCTATTACTAACTACTTTAAAAGCATAATTAAATAGTCTTTTATAGTGTATGTCAAATAATTTTGAGAATTTCTCTTTCTTGGCTCTTATAGATTTCATTTATTAACTTTCTACTTCTCTGTAGACAATTAATAAACCATACTAAGCATATATTAATTTCTTTTTTAGAGAATTTATTTGTTTGTTTTTTATGTTGGTAAATCTATTAAAATTTTTCGGTTGAAAAGTTAACCCAAGGCTAATAATTAAAATTACGATTTTATTAATATCAACTAAACCTCTTGTTTACAGAGGTTTTCAAGTCTTTAACTTATTATTTGTAATAGTTTATAGGGTACTACTACTTGAAAAACGTCCTATAATAAAATACCAAATGATATCTTTAATTGGCAATTCAATTAATAAAAATATCCAAGATTATGGAAAAAGTGTTTTTAATGTTAACAATTATCTTCACCTTAGTTTCTTGTACAAAAGAAGATAGCCTACCCAGCAACTCGGATATATTGGGAAAATGGAATTGGACATCTACCAAGGGTGGTGTCGGAAATAACATTGATAAAACTCCCACCTCTACAGAAAAAACGGTGGTATTGATACTGAACAAGAACAATACATATTCGATTCTAGAAAATAGTTCGGAGATTTCAAATGGAGCATACGAAGTTAAAACAAAAAAATCCATCCACAAAAAAGATATGGAACGTTTTATTTTGTATTCTAAAAATGTACAGGTGTCCAATGTTATTGTAAGTGGTGTGTTGAAGGTACAATCTTCAAATAGTTTAAAAATCTTGGATAACAATGCCGATGGCCTCCATAGTGATTTTAAAAAAGCAGAATAAAAACTGTTTGTAGTTAGATAGTTTACATTCGATTAGGTTATCTCTGAAGTCCGAAAATTGGTTTTCGGAGTCAATATTTAATTTTTAACCCAAGCCAATAGAAATCAAATAATAAAACTAGATACAATGAAAATCTTAAAGGTTAATTCCAGTGGAGCAAAAGAAAAGTCCATCAGTCGTAAAGAAGTAAATACCATTGTTTCCAGATTATTGATTAGATACCCAAATGCAGAGGTTATAAACAGAGATGTTGCTTACGATAATTTACCATTTCCTAATGACAAGTTCATAGAGGCAATTCTCCATAATGGGGAACTGACCGATAAACAAAAAAAGAGACACAACTATCAGATGAACTTGTGAATGAACTTATGGTCAGTGATATTTTGGTTATAGGGGCGCCAATGTACAATTTTTGTATTCCAGCCAGTTTAAAGGCCTATTTTGATTTAATCGCAAGAGCTGGAAAAACATTCAAATACAATGAACAAGGCTATCCTATGGGGTTAGTGATAAACAAAAGGGCAGTTGTTATAATCACCACTGGTGGTATCTAATGATATCAAATAAAGTGAAAAAAACACCTGTAAACGTTTGATTTACAGGTGTTTATTCGAATTTTGTTTAACTTCAGTGGAGTCGGAGGGATTCGAACCCTCGTCCAAACAAGTAATAGAATAGCTTTCTACACGCTTAGTTCTTGTTTAATTTTCGTCGATATGAAAGACCAAAAACTGCCAACTTATCGCTTATTCTCGATTAGATTTCGAAATTATATCAAGATCCTATAATTTCTAGGTTTATTTTTACGATACCTCATTATCAATCGCCATAAACCAAGGCTCTTGAGAGGTATCCTGCTTGTTCACCTTGTGAACCGAGGCACTATCTTACTAATATTCAGATTATGCAGCTAGGGCGTAGTTGTTCTCGCCGTTTAAAAAAGTTGAAATATGATATTTACGAGCTATATCCCAGCGCTCGACGTGCTTACCACTTTATTAATCTCGCTGTCAAAACCAGTCGACCCCGATAGTATTTTCCTAAATTTGACTAATATCTTCTTTTTGGAGATAAAATCTGTTTTCAATTTGATCAAAAACACTTTAGGGGTGCAAATATAATCATAATTATTATATCTTTATCCTCGTTTTTTTAACACAAAATTTATACCAATTCATATGATTAAATTCGGTGTCATTAAAGAGCGAAAAAACCCGCCAGATCGTCGTGTTGTTTTTTCGCCAAATGGGCTAAAATCAGTAAAAACTAAGTTTCCTAAAGCTTCTTTTGTTATAGAAAACTCTGATATTAGGGTTTTTAATGATTCTGAATATGAGAGAGAGGAATTTATAGTTTCTGATGATATATCAGCCTGTGATGTATTATTAGGAGTAAAAGAAGTTCCTATTTCGGCTTTAATTCCTAATAAAAAATATTTTTTCTTTTCTCATACGATCAAGAAACAACCTTATAATAGAGCATTGTTAAATGCAATTCTGGATAAAAATATAGAGTTTTATGATCACGAAGTGATTACAGGTAATAATGGATTTAGGTTAATTGGTTTTGGTAAATATGCTGGTATTGTTGGCGCATATAATGGCTTTAGAGCATGGGGACTTGCTTATGGTGGTTTTCAATTGCCCAAAGCAGAAACATTAAGAGATCAAAAGGAATTGGAATTAGAGCTATCTAAAATTTCGTTACCTAATATGAAGATAGTACTTACAGGAAAAGGAAAAGTGGGAGGAGGAGCAAAAGAGATTTTAGATGCAATGCATATTAAGGAGGTTTCTGTACCAGAATACTTAGAGCATACTTTTGATGAGCCTGTTTATGTACAGATTGATGTTTTGGAGTATAATAAGCGTAAAGATGGTTGTATACTAGATAAAACAGATTTTTTTAAAAAACCTAATGAGTATAACAGTGACTTTATGAGGTTTGCAAAAGTAAGTGATATGTATATTGCAGGTCACTTTTTTGGAGATGGGGCGCCTTTCATTTTTACAAAAGAAGATGCTAGATCTAAAGAATTTTCGATTAAACTAGTAGCTGATATTTCATGTGATATAGACGGACCTATTGCGAGTACAATTAGATCTTCCACGATAGCTGATCCAGTATATGGGTACGACCCAAATACAGAGAAAGAAATAGATTTTAAAAACCCTAATGCAATTGTGGTAATGGCAGTTGATAATTTACCGTGCGAATTACCAAAAGATGCAAGTGAAGGGTTTGGAGAAATGTTTTTAGACCATGTAATTCCTGCGTTTTTTAATGATGATAAAGATGGAATTTTAGAAAGAGCAAGAATGACTAAAGCAGGAAAATTGACAGAGCGATATAGTTATCTGCAGGGTTATGTAGACGGAAAAGAATAATCATTAATAAACTAGGTTAATATAGGATATGACAACTCAAGAACTTGTTAAACAAATACACAAGAAAAAATCATTTCTTTGTATTGGATTAGACGTAGATTTAAATAGAATCCCCAAACATTTACTAGATAAAGAAGACCCTATTTTTGAGTTTAATAAAGCAATCATTGATGCCACACATCGTTTAGCAGTGGCATATAAGCCTAATACAGCTTTTTATGAAGCTTATGGGATCAAAGGATGGAAATCTTTAGAAAAAACTATTCGGTATTTAAATACCAATTATCCAGATGTTTTTACAATCGCCGATGCTAAGCGAGGGGATATAGGAAATACGAGTAGAATGTATGCTAAAGCCTTTTTAGAAGATCTAGAGTTTGATTCGGTTACTGTAGCTCCTTACATGGGTAAAGATTCTGTAGAACCATTTTTAGAGTTTACTGATAAGCATACAATATTACTTGCATTAACTTCTAATCAAGGTGCATTTGATTTCCAGACAAAAAACTTAGAAGAAAAAGAATTATATAAAAAAGTATTAGAAGTATCTAAATCTTATAAGAATTCAGAAAACTTGATGTATGTAGTTGGAGCTACTAAAGCAGAATACTTATCAGATATAAGAAAAATTATACCAGATAGTTTTCTATTAGTTCCTGGCGTTGGAGCACAGGGAGGTAATTTACAGGATGTATGTACATATGGGATGAATGATCAGGTCGGATTATTAATAAATTCCTCTAGAGGAATTATATATGCTTCTAGTGATGTAGATTATGCTAGTGCAGCACTCGATAAAGCATTAGAGTTACAAACACAGATGGAAGAAATTTTAAAAAATAATAATTAATCTCTTATTCAAGAATTATGAATTTTATACATATGCTTAGAAACCAAGATATTTCTTTTTGGGAGTATATTTTTAGAATTTATTATGATATAGATTAAAGACTTTTTTAAGTACTATTATTTAATATTAAAAAAGGAACAAATGTAATAGTACCTTTGTTCCTTCTTTAATACAATAGAAATATTAATGTCTATTGGCGTTAAACACTTGTCTTGCATATCCATAAAGTCCGTATGCAATAAAAATAATAAAAAATGCCATTATACCATAAATGACAACGTTAAGTAACACTGAATCCATAGCCCCAAGATTTTAATTCATAATGTACAATTTAGGGAAATTATATCAGAATTCCTAATTAAATAGCTATTAATTAAGTGTTTATGAGTATTTTGAAGGCGGGGTTACAGTAATTTAATTAGATATATGAAGTGTTTTGATCAACTAGGAAGGGAGATTGTAATATTAGATTCTCCAAAACGTATTGTATCTTTAGTTCCCTCTCAAACAGAATTATTAGTATCATTAGGGTTAGAAGATCATATTGTTGGAGTAACCAAGTTTTGTGTGCACCCCAAGACTATAAAAAGTCAAAAAATAAACGTAGGTGGAACTAAGAGCATCAAGTATGACAAAATCAAAGAAATAAATCCAGATATCATTCTTTGTAATAAAGAAGAAAATACTAAAGAGATCGTAGAACAGTTGGAAAAAGAATATCCTGTTCATGTATCAGATATTTTTTCTATATCAGATGTTATAGAAATGATTGAGCAATACGGAGATATCTTTGATAAAAAGACAGAAGCAAGCATACTGATATCTGAAATACTAATACAACGAAAATCTTTTGAAAATTATATTTGTAAGAGACCTCAAAAGCGTGTGGCATATTTTATATGGAAAGACCCTTATATGGCCGTAGGTAGAAATACTTTTGTAGACTATATGTTAAAAATAAATGGTTTTCTCAATGTTTTTGATGATAGAGAGCGATATCCTGTAATTTCAGAAAAAGAATTAAGGGCAATTAAAGATTTAGATATGATATTACTATCTTCAGAACCATATCCATTTTCTGAAAAGCATATTCGTCTAATAAATAATGATAATCCTACTACAAAAGTTATTCTTGTTGATGGAGAATATTTTTCATGGTACGGATCCCGGTTAGTAGAAGCATTTTCATATTTTAAAAAACTTCAAGAAACATTGTAAAGCAATTTACATATTGTAATACTCTTTATACTCTTTGATAAATAAGATCTAAATTTATAGTATACTTATCAAAGAGTATATATTGTAAAATAAAGTATTAACTAGCACTCTGACCTTGACCTTCAATTTCTTTTATTTGAAGCATGATTTGATTAGCTCTTTCATGAAGCTGATCGCTTTTTTGCTTATTAGTAAGTGCTAATTTATAAGAACTTTTCATAAGTTTACAGTAATTATACTGTAATCTCTGTAATTCAGTTTTGTTTTTTAACCACGTAAACATTTTCTTCTAATTTCAATAGCAGTACAAAGATACTTGATAAAGAAAAAGAGATTTCTTAATAGTCAGTTAAGATAACCTAAAGTTGTGATAAAAATAACATAATAAACTATTATTGGATTGGTAATCAATCTTGTAAAGCAAATACTCTTCTTAATAGATCAGTGGTTCTAGAGCTTAATTTAGTTCTAATGGCTTCTTCTTCTACAGCAATCATAGTGTAAACTCCTTTAAGAGCTTCGTTAGTTACATAGTCTGTTAAATCAGGATTAACATTTTTAGTAAGTGGGATAGCATTATATTTAGAGATAATATTAGACCAGATTTTATCAGCTCCTACTTTAGCAAATGATTTGCTAATTACCGGAGAAAATTTTTGATATAATTGACTACGAGTTTTGTTTTTTAAGAATTGAGTAGCAGCGTTATTATTACCTAGAAGAATTTGCTTAGCATCAGTAAATGTGATTTGTCTTACAGTATTTACAAATATTGGAGTTGCTTCTTTTACAGCATCTTCTGCGGCACGATTAATTACTTTTAGACCTTCATCAGCAAGCTTGCTCAATCCAATGTCTCTTAGAGTTTTGTCAACTTTTTGCAATTCTTGAGGCAATAAAATTTTAACAAGTTGATTTCTATAAAAACCATCTCTTTGAGTAAGTTTGGTCACTTGTTTATCAATTCCATTATCTAGTGCTTCTCGCAATCCATTGGCGATATCAATATTACTTATACCAAAACCTCCTCCTGTTGTTTGTGGAAGACTATTTACTACTTGTTGAAGTTCTGCACAACTAGATACTAAAAATAGCGCAAGTACTATAAAAAAATGTTTCATTAATTTCATGTTAGATATGAGGTTAAAATATTATGATTTGTGGTTATCAAACTTAATGCCAACTAGAATATATAGTAAATCATTATTTAATTTTATAAACTATTAATTAGAGCATATAATAGCAAAATTAGATCTTTAATAGGATCTATTTTAATTTTTTGATATAAAAATGATTCATCAAAAGGATTTTTTATAAATCATTGCAGAAAACTAACTTATGATGTTTACATATACTACATAGAATATATTCATTTTTTACGAAAAAATTACAGTCTTATTGTTATATACCAATACTTTTCTTTCGATATGATGTTTAATAGCCCGAGATAATACAATTTTTTCAAGGTCACGACCTTTAAGGATAAAATCCCGTACATTATGAATATGTGATACACGAACGATTTCTTGCTCAATAATAGGACCTTCATCCAGATCCGAAGTTACATAGTGGCTTGTTGCACCTATAATTTTTACTCCTCTTTTATAGGCAGAATGATAAGGTTTTGCTCCAGGGAATGCTGGTAAAAAAGAATGATGAATATTAATAATCTTATGAGGGAATTGATCAACAAAATTAGGAGATAAAATTTGCATATATCTTGCCAAAACGATAAAATCAATTTTATGTTCCTTTAGAAGCTCTAGTTGTTGTGTCTCAGCTTCTTTTTTTGTAGTTTTTGTTACCGGAATATGCTTAAACGGAATATTAAAAGCATCCGCAATAGATTTAAGATCCTTATGATTACTTATAATAATAGGAATCTTTACCTTTAATTCACCAGAAGCATGTCTTCCTAAAATATCATACAAACAATGATCATATTTAGAAACAAAAAGAGCCATCTTTGGTTTTTTTTCGGTATTATACATCTTCCAATGCATATTATAATCTTTTGCAACATTTGTATTAAATGATTCTTTGAATAAAGTTAGTTTTTCTTCATCCTGATCGAATTCACATTCTAATCTCATAAAGAATTCTTTCAATTCGCGATCTACATGCTGTTCTATATAAACAGTATTTCCTTTTTTGGATAAAATGAAGTTAGTAACAGTTGCAATAATTCCTTTTTTATCAGGACAATTGATTAATAAAGTTGTTTTTTTCATTTGTAAAAGTATCTTTAAGATATAAACTTAGTATAATTGAAATAATTTTTCGGATTATTTACAGTTAAGATGTATCTGATACCCTTGCTTTTATGGATTTAAAAAATAGTAAGCAGAGGTATTGCAGAATGTTTAAAAAATAAGGAGATATGCTTATTAAATTTAAACGATAAATAATGAATACATCAAAAGGATTAAATAAATTAGATAATTCTAAAAAAATAATCCTTTTTGATGCATATTTCGTAAATTAGCAACATTAAAACTACTTTTTATTATCAATGGAACAAACAGCACCGTATACACCCAAGAATAAAGTAAGAATCGTCACAGCAGCTTCATTGTTTGACGGTCATGATGCAGCAATCAATATTATGCGTCGTATTATACAATCTACCGGAGTCGAAGTTATTCATTTAGGGCATGATCGTAGTGTAGAAGAGGTTGTAAACTGTGCTATACAAGAAGATGCTAATGCTATTGCGATGACTTCTTACCAAGGAGGTCACACTGAATATTTTAAATATATGTATGATTTGCTTAAAGAAAAAAAAGCAACCCATATAAAAATATTTGGAGGAGGAGGAGGAGTAATCCTTCCAGAAGAGATTAAAGAGTTGATGGATTATGGAGTTACTCGTATTTATTCCCCTGATGATGGTAGAGCGTTAGGGTTACAAGGGATGATTAATGACTTAGTAAAAAGAGCAGATTTTCCTATTGGAGATAGCCTTAATGGAGAGGTAAATCATTTAGAAGAAAAACAAATAGGAGCTATTGCCCGTATCATCTCTGCAGCAGAAAATTTTCCAGAAGTTGCTAAAGATGCTTTAGATCAGATACATACAAAAAACAAAACGTCCAAAACTCCAGTATTAGGAATCACAGGTACAGGAGGAGCGGGTAAATCTTCATTAGTAGATGAATTAGTACGGCGATTTCTGATTGATTTTCCTAAAAAGACTATTGGATTAATTTCTGTAGATCCTTCTAAACGTAAGACAGGAGGAGCTTTACTAGGAGATCGAATACGAATGAATGCAATAAATTCTCCAAGAGTATACATGCGTTCTCTAGCCACACGTCAATCTAATTTAGCACTTTCTAAGTATGTATCAGAAGCAATAGAAGTGCTCAAAGCAGCAGAGTTTGATCTGATTATTCTTGAAACCTCAGGAATAGGACAATCTGATACCGAAATTTTGGAGCATAGTGATACTTCTCTATATGTAATGACACCAGAATTTGGTGCGGCAACGCAATTAGAAAAAATTGATATGCTCGATTTTGCAGATTTGGTAGCAATCAATAAATTTGATAAAAGAGGCTCTCTGGATGCATTACGTGATGTAAAAAAACAATACATGCGTAATCATAACTTATGGGATATTCCACAAGATGAGTTACCAGTGTATGGCACCATTGCATCACAATTTAATGATCCAGGTATGAATACCTTGTATAAGGCAATCATGGATAAAATTGTAGAAAAAACCGAAGCATCATTAGAATCAGGCTTTCATATTTCTAAAGAAATGTCTGAAAAGATATTTGTTATTCCACCAAATAGAACTCGATATTTATCAGAAATCTCTGAGAATAACAGGGCATATGATAAAACCACAAGTATACAAGTTGAAGTAGCTCAAAAACTATATGGGATTTACAAAACAATCTGTAGCGTAGCAGAAACTACGGTAGCTTTATCAAAAAGTGGTATTGAAGAAGAAAGTTTTAAAAATGCTCAATCAGAAGAGAATACAGCATTTTTAAAACTACTTTTGGCAGAATTTGATAGAGTAAAACTTAATCTCGATCCTTATAATTGGGAAATTATTACAAGTTGGGATGCTAAAGTTAAAAAGTATAAAGATCCTATTTATTCATTTAAAGTAAGAGATAAAGAAATTAAAATAGAAACTCATACAGAATCTCTATCACATACTCAAATCCCTAAAGTAGCACTACCAAAATATAAAGCTTGGGGTGATATCTTACAATGGTCATTACAAGAAAATGTACCAGGAGAGTTTCCTTATGCATCAGGATTATACCCTTTTAAACGTACAGGAGAAGACCCAACGCGTATGTTTGCAGGAGAAGGAGGACCAGAACGAACCAATCGCCGTTTTCATTACGTAAGTTTAGGAATGCCAGCTAAGCGACTTTCTACAGCTTTTGATTCTGTGACACTCTATGGTAGTGATCCAGATCCAAGACCAGATATCTATGGTAAAATAGGTAATGCGGGAGTATCTATTTGTTGCTTAGATGATGCAAAGAAATTATACTCAGGATTTGATTTAACCCATGCGATGACTTCAGTAAGTATGACTATTAATGGTCCTGCGCCAATGTTACTAGCATTTTTTATGAATGCCGCAATCGATCAAAATTGTGAAAAATATATTAAAGAAAATAACTTAGAGTCTGAGGTAGAGACTAAGATTAAAGCGATATATGAGGCAAAAGGAGTAAAACGCCCAGAATATCAAGGAGAACTTCCTGAAGGTAATGATGGATTAGGATTATTACTTCTAGGGGTAACAGGAGATCAAGTACTACCAGCAGCTGTTTATGAAGATATAAAAGTAAAAACGTTAACTACAGTAAGAGGAACAATACAAGCAGATATTCTTAAAGAAGATCAAGCCCAGAATACCTGTATATTCTCTACAGAGTTTGCACTGAGATTGATGGGAGATGTACAAGAATATTTTATTGATACACAAGTGCGGAACTTCTATTCAGTATCGATTTCAGGATACCATATCGCAGAAGCAGGAGCAAATCCTATTACTCAATTAGCATTAACATTATCTAATGGATTTACCTACGTAGAGTATTATTTAAGTCGTGGAATGGATATCAATAAATTTGGTCCAAACTTATCGTTCTTTTTCTCCAATGGAATTGATCCCGAATATGCTGTTATTGGACGTGTAGCCCGTAAGATATGGGCAAAAGCTTTAAAAGGAAAATATGGTGCTAACCCAAGAGCTCAGATGTTAAAATATCATATTCAGACCTCTGGGCGTTCACTACATGCCCAAGAGATAGATTTTAATGATATCCGTACAACATTACAGGCATTATATGCAATCTATGATAACTGTAACTCATTGCATACCAATGCGTATGATGAGGCAATAACTACTCCCACAGAGGAGTCTGTACGTAGGGCAATGGCAATACAACTAATTATTAATAAAGAATTAGGGTTGGCTAAAAATGAAAACCCAATTCAGGGATCATTTATTATAGAAGAACTTACAGATCTAGTAGAAGAGGCAGTATTACTAGAATTTGATAGGATCACCGAAAGAGGAGGAGTGTTAGGTGCTATGGAAACAATGTATCAACGTAGTAAAATACAAGAAGAAAGCTTGTATTATGAAACATTAAAACATAATGGAGAGTTTCCAATTATAGGAGTAAATACATTTTTAAGCTCTAAAGGATCTCCAACAGTTACACCAGGAGAAGTTATACGTGCTACTGAAGAAGAAAAAGAGTATCAAATTACCATGCTTAATGAATTTCATAAAGGCAATGCAGACGATACAACAACTTTGTTAAAAGATCTACAACAAAAAGCAATCAATAATCATAATATTTTTGAAGCCTTGATGGATGTCTGTAAGAAATGTTCTTTAGGACAAATTACAGCTTCATTGTTTGAAGTAGGAGGACAGTATCGTAGAAATATGTAGTACTTTTTTTAATTTCTGTTGTATTTTTAAAAATCATAAAAAAGAATATAAATAAAAGAATAATAAGGGTGTTTTGATTATTCAAACACCCTTATTTATATTAAGAACTTTTTGTGAAAATATCTTAATTCAAATCTTTTCATAATAAAAATGAAAGAGAATTACTGTTTTTAAAAAATAATTAAGCTCAAAATTGTGAATACCCAAAAGAAGAATATCATAACGAAATGAAAGAGTATTTAAAAGAGTTTAATATTCTCACGGATGAAGAGATTGAAGAGGTTCTTAAGCTAGGTAGACATAAGATATTAAATAAAGGAGATTTTTTTATAAAAGAAGGAGATGTCAGTAATAAATTAGCATTTGTATCTACTGGTATTTTTCGTTCATTCTACTATTTAGATTCTGGAGAAGAAGTAACCTATTGTTTTACATTTCCTAGTAATCTAATTACTGCATATTCATCATACATATCCAAAGAACCGACAGAAGAAAATATTCAGGCTTTGACTGCTATAGAACTGTTTGTAATATCTAAATCAGAAATGGATCGATTAGTACGTACAAGTACGAATTGGTTGTTACTATTTAAAATATTGGCTGAGCAACAATATATCTTGTTGGAGAAACGGATTTTTCTTTTGCAAAAAGAAAAAGCTGAAAAAAAATATGAAGAACTTATAAATAATACTCCAGAGTATGTTCAACAAATTCCATTACATTATTTAGCATCTTATTTAGGGATTACACAGCGACATTTAAGCCGAATAAGAAAGACATTTTCGAATTAGACAAATGTCCTATAAGATTGTATTAATAGTTTCTTTTTTTGTACTCAATAAACAATAAAAAAGAATGAAACAATTATTAATAATAAATGGAAATCCTAATAAGAATAGTTTTAATTATGCGCTATCAGAAGCTTATAAAGCAGGAGCATATGCTACAGAATGCGCTATTTCTCAAATAAACATAGCAGATTTACAATTTAATCCAAATTTGCAATATGGGTATACTCAGAGAATGGAGTTAGAGCCTGATTTAGTAGATACAATAGAAAAAATTAAAAAAGCAGATCATATTGTATGGGTATTTCCGGTATGGTGGTTTGGGCTTCCTGCACTTATGAAGGGTTTTATAGATCGCACTTTTTTACCAGGTATAACATATCAACCAATCGAAGGAAAAGCGTTGCCAGAAAAATTGTTAAAAGGAAAAACAGCTAGAGTGATTATAACATCAGATACGCCAAAGTGGTATAACTATTTATTTATGAAAAGCCCTGTAATACATCAATTTAAAAAAGGAACACTGGAGTATTGTGGAATAAGTCCTGTAAAAATAACTTATATCAGTCCAATAAATGGATCTGATCTAAAGTTCAGAGAAGATTGGTTGAAAAAAATAACACAATTAGGATTAAAACTAAACTAAAAATTGATTAATATTATTTATCGAACTATAAAAGAATCGTTGATTATGATTAGAGGTTATTTTTGTTCGAGATGTTTTTTAGTAAAGAAAATAGTTGGTTTTTTATAAACTCATCATCCATGAGCGTTGTAAGCGTTTAAATTTTCTAAGTTCTTTGCGTAATAAAATTATAAATTCTTTTCCATTACTTTCAGATTGCTCTAAGCGCTCACAGTTTTTATAAAGGAGATTAGTGATATGTATAAGAGAGGTTGCTTGTTTAATACGATCATCCTGAAAAATTTGATTTTCAGCTTTTATTATTTTGGGAGCTAGCGCATCTGATTGTCTTATAATATCTCCTGTAAAGTAAATATGAGGATTTTCATTACCACTATTTTGTAATGTAGCTAAGTCATGGATCATATAATTAGAAATATGACGAGAAAGCGTAAAAATTTCTAACGCTTTTTTATATAATCTTTTATTTCGTGGCTGTGATCTCATGATACTATACTATATCAAAAATAATGTTATTTGTAATAATATTTCTTTGATTTTTAAAGCCAAAATCATTTTTTACTTTAATTTTTGGTTAATATTGCTATTTTTGCTTAAGAATATAAGGAAGCTAATTTGTAGATTATGTATGCATTAAATATACAACTGTAACTTTCTTTTATTAATTAAAAAATAAATGGAACGATTTTTTAATCTTATGTAGATAAATGAAAATAGATGTTACAAATTGGGCAATTTTGGATGCATTACAACACAATGCTAGATTATCTAATGCAGAAATAGGTCGTAAGGTAGGATTAAGTTCGCCTGCTGTTGCAGAGAGAATAAAAAAAATGGAAGATTATGGTGTTTTAGAAGGATATACGGCTAATGTTTCTTATACTAAAATAGGGTATCAGCTAAAAGCAATGATTACTTTAAGGGCATTTATGGGACGATTAAAACCATTTTTGATAAAAGTTTCCGAATTTAAGGAGGTTGTGAACTGCTATCGTATAACAGGTAATGAAAATATAATTATGGAAGTTGTTCTAAAAGATCAAATACACTTACAAGAGTTTATAGATAGGCTTATTACATATGGAGAAGTAAAAACACATATTATATTATCGAACCTAATAGAGAATAGCCCTATTATTGATCATAAAAAAATTGATAAGACTAAAATCTAGTTTTGGCATAAGAATTGATAATATTTAGGTGTGGGTATTATTTTACCTTGTGTGAGGACATTAGTTGGGGAAACTAAAGAGAGTGCAAGGAAGAACTAAAAACGTCTGAACTTGTTCAGACGTTTTTTTTTGTCATATGTAGGATACACTTTATAGTCGAAATTATTTAATAGTAATACAACCGTCTTTAATCTCGATTTTTGAATTATTAGTAATAGTTATCCAACCACAATCTGTTTTGATCTCTGCTTTTTCACTGCCTCCTTGGATCGTTACAGAAGAAGTTCTGCTACTATCAAAATCAACAGTCTTGGATGAGCCTGCGATTTTTACTTCAAAAGTGTGATTCTTTGAGTCTTTATTATAATATCTGATATACACATTAGCTTGTGCAATAAAACCAGATAGTATAAATAGGATAACAAATAAGTTTTTAGTTTTTCTCATAATTTTAGTAATAAATAGTTTGTATAAAAATACTTTATTTAAACTATTTTTGATTTATTCTCTGAAGCTTTTTTCTATAAAATATAAGTATTTTGTGTATTTTGTCGATATTTAGTGTTTTTTATCGTTAAAAATTTTGTTAGTATAATTTTTTTATAGTACATTTACCATAAGTTATAATACTTTGATGTATGCCCCAGAATTAACATTTTAACTTGTATGACGATATGGATTAAAATATTAGTTTGGAATACGTAGGGGAATAAATTAGGTGTGAGGACATTAGTCTAAAGACCCCAGATCTTGAAACTAAAGAGAGTACGTAATTTTTCCTAAAAACAGAGAGTGTTCATGATCATGAACACTCTTGCCTTATTCTTATTTTTACTCACTAAGTGAGACTTTAATGCGTCTATGGTCTGCCTCGAGATAGTTTACAACAATTCTTTTTTTATCATTTTTACAGAAATAGTTTCAAAAAAGATGATCTATTATTATAGATTAGGATCTTGACCATTAAGCATCATTGCATCTTCTTGTTCAAATTCTAACATTTCATCTAGAGTAAAGTGACGTATTGGTACATCAGTAAACATAGCAATATCTTCTATTTGCTCTCCTTGATATATTTTTTTAATCAATATTAAACATTCTTCTTTACTAGCATAACATTGCTTATGGATTTTATAAAGTTCTATAGGATAATCGACTTTCCATTTAGTAAGACTTTTCTTTTTAATAGAAAAAATATAATTTTCATAATCATCCATAAATAATCTTATTTCAGAATCACGATGATTAGATAATAATTCAATTTGTTGATTAACCTCATTATTATTTAGTTGATCATCAAAAATATTAACACTGTTTAAAGGATCTACTATTGATACTTTCATAGTTATATAATACTAAATTTAGATGTTGCATTTTTTTTGTGAAACTTTAAATCTAATTTTATTGTTCCTCCATTTTTTGGATCATTAAATATTATTAATGGAAGTCCATTCTTTCTTCTAAGTTTGGCTACATTACCTTTTCCCATGATTACACTTTCAATATTTGAAATATCAAAGGGGATCAATTCTAATTCATCATTTTGAATAACGTTTTTTATTTTATTTCTATGATGCTTAATTTCATCACTTTTTAAATAATAGGTTACGGCCATTAAATTATCTTTCTCAGCATTCATATTTAAAAATGCTTCGGCATTTTTATTGACAAGCATTGTATATACTGTATTGTAGGATTCAAAAAGCTCCATTAGCAAGAGTTTTGAATCATATTCATTTAGATCAACAGAATTTATCCATCCTATTTCATTAAAAGGTAATATTTTATCTTTAAAAATTCCTGAAATCTCATAATAAGGTAATCCTTCGATACCTTTAGTAACAGAAGGTAATTCTATAGTATTTTTTTCAGGGATATCTGAGGATTCGGGAGTTTTTAAATCAAATAATTTTGTTTTTGTTTTTTTAGGATTTAAATAATCAAGAACGAATAGTTGCAGTCTAACAAAAGAATCTTTTTCAAAACTTTCTTGTCTAAACCTTGGTGTTATAGTTGCTCGTATATTAAACTCACAAGGCTTTAAGATAACATGATTTAATGGTACTGATATTGATATATTTTTTTTTTGAGTTGATACACTTTTATATTCAAAAATGATAACATCATTACACCATATTTCAGCATGACAATTATTGATGTTTATGCTTAATGTGTAGGCAGCTTGTGATAAATTCATATTTTTTAAAGATTATTTTCTTAATTTACTTTTAGGCATTAGTACTACCAGTAAAATACATTTTATCCATAGGGTATTGAAAACTTCCAATCTTAGGAGATTTGTATCCTTTTTCAAAACGATCTATTTCAAATATAAATCCGCTTATTTCGCCATATATCAGAACATCAACCTTTGCACCAGAAAATTGTAACATGCTTTCGCAATATACATTACCGTCAAAACCTACTGTAGTATCAGCTTCAAGGGTTCCACTACCTTTACCTTCTACTCCTGCAACAAAAGAAACTCCAAACATCTTTAACTTTAAATCTATTCCTGCATTAATTTTTAGCGAAGCCATCCCTCCAGCGGTTATTTTTTTATCTCTACTAGTCCCAAAATCAATAGATCCACCTATTCGAAAACCAAAATTAAGCTCAATTTCAAATGTGAGAAAATCTAATATTCCGGGTAATTGTAAATTATAACCACCTTTAAAAGGAACTTTTCTAACTATTTTTTCAACTTTAGTTTCAATCCAATGTATAGTTGCATCCAACAATAGTATAAAAGGGTGTTTATTAGCAGCAACAACAAGGTCGATAAAAATTTCTGCAGAAATTAAAGGTTCTAGATCTATAGTAAGATTCCCATAGATACTTGGTTCAGTATTAATTGATTTTCCTTGATCTTCTAGACCTCCAGATAGTTTTAATGATAATGAAGGTGGGTATACTGCAACTTTAACTCCCAATTTGGATTTACTCTTTCGTTGATCTCCAGTAACTTTTTTGGTATATTTATCTATAAGACCTAATATTGAAAATAATTTATGAGAAGAGTCTTCGATTTTTTTGAGTGGAAATTTGCCTAATAAGTTATGAGATTGACTTTTATCGTTATAAATTACCCCACATCCGATGCTTAATTGAGCTCCTTTTTCTGAATAAGGTAAATTAAGGTTTCTTCTTCCTATATGGACAGCGATACTTTGATGGTTTCTGAATGCATCTTTTCCTCTTGGTTTAAATCCTGTATGGCTATATGTTAAAGGATCATTAGGTTTTAATGTTAATAATAAATGCCATTCGGCATCGAGATATGTTTCTGCGATAATTTCTTTAGAATACTTACATGTATCTACAGGTATTCGATAAATAACAGGCATTATTGATTTAATACCAATAATAAAGATATCCATAAAATCTTTAAAAATAGAAATATGATCTGTTGCATGGATTTTTATGTCAAAAGAGTTTGTTTTTAAGTCTTTTAATGGAAGGGAGTGCTCTTCTGTAAGGCTTCCAAAAATATTATCTGATTTTGTATATATTAAATCTTGATTACTATGGTTCTGAGCACAGGTTTCTCGTTCTAAACCTTCAATAATTAGGGTTAGTTTATTTTGATTTTTAGTAGTACCAGATACAAATTTAATAACGTCAATATTTTTGAAGATTGATTTTTTTTCATCAATTACGGTATATTCAATGGTATCATTTTTAATTACTTTTAACTTTGTATAGCAGCATTTTGCTTCATTCTTTCCAATTCCACCTCCAGAAGACGTAGTTGCAGGTTCTAAAACTATAGTTGGTGGTGGTGTTTCTTCTTCTTTCTCTTTCTCTGGTTTTCTATCAGGAGCCATAGTAACTACATCCCCAGCTACAAAACCAGATGCTGCATAACTTAATCCTCCTAAAGAAGCATTAACCAGTTCCATATTATTAGTAAATTGAGAAAGCGATTTTTTATATTTGGCACCTACTTTTCCTATGGCTTTATCTTTAAGCCCATCAATAAATCCATTAAAATCACCTAATGCGCCCATTACAGAAGAGGCTTTATCTAAATCTTCTTGTAAATCTTCAGACTTATTTTTGTATTCATTAATTTTTTCGGTGTATCCAGTCTCTTTTAGTAATTCATCGATTTCTGCTTGTACCTTAGTATCTAATTCTTCGCGTTTATCAGCAATTTTTGTTGTAATCTTTTTCTTGATTTTATCTTTAGCAACATTTTTTAGACCTTTAATATCAGCAGGCGAAACTGCTACAATAGTGTTGGGTGAAGAGTGTGAATTAATGAGAGGTGCAACATTATTCAGTAAGATTAATGCATTGAGGCTATCTTTTTTGTCACCTAAGTTGATAGTACTGTCTAATGAATGAACTTGTGATTCATATTTATCATATTGACGACTAGCGGTATTTTTATCTCTTTCTCTTTTGGCTTTATTTCTTTCTAAGACCTTTTCTAGAAAGGATTTTTTTTTAGGAGGAAATATAACAGGGGGAGGTGCAGGAGTAGGGTATGGGTTTAATGTATTAAGAATTGATTTTTCTGAAGTAAGATTATTTTGTTCATTTGTATCACTGAGTAGCGTTAATGATGTATTTGGTGCTATGAGAGAAGTATCAAAATGCGTTACTAAAACATTTATAGACTCTTGATTAGCATTATCGAATAATGCGTTATTGTCTGCCAGTTCTTTCTTTTCTTCTATAGTCATTTCAGAAGTTTGCAGACTTTTTTGCTGAGCTGCTACTTCAGTAGCATTTACTTCTTTTAGTTTCTGTAATTCTTGTTCTACACCAGTTATTTTTTCTTTTAGCTTTAATCTTAAGTTAGATATACGGGTGTCAGTATTTTCTACCTTAGTATCTACTACTTCCTTTTTTTGATTAGTATACTCTATTGCTTTACTGGCATTAGAGGCCATGCTTTGTAATTTTTTGTTTTTAAATACTTTAGCAATTCTACCCTCTTTAGATGTATTAGCAATTTGTTCTATCGTTTTTCCAGTTGCTTGTGTTAGTTTGTCAGCTTTTTGTTTAGCATAGTTGGCAGCAGTATTAATTTTTTCTTGTGTCTTATCAATTATATTAGGAGGAGGAGGAGGAGTAGATGAAAGTTTTGGTATAGAAATTATTCCTCCACTACTACATTGTAAGGTACTTTGCTCTATTAGTGCTTCATTTTTTACGGTAGTTACTGTTTTTCTAGGATTTTTCCATTTTCCAGAAGGGATAGGGGTACATACTTTATTAGTAAAACTACACATTCCACTAAAAGGAGTAATGCTAGAGGGTAATGCATCTAAGGCTGTAGCCATAGGTTGTTTTTTTACAAAAACATTTGGTGTTTTTGATAATAAATTAGATTGTACTCCTTTGCAACCAGTACATTCTATAAAAGTATTGCTAGGAATAAATTTTTCTTCAGCCATAGTGTACATCTTTTTTTTTGAGCATGCTCATTTGTCTAAAACTATATAGATCTTCTACTGTTACTCCTAGCATTCCATTTCCTTTGGTTATGATATTAAATTCATCTAGATCTAGAGTTTCTAAATACGAGACCTTAAAATCTGTATTAGATTGGTGGGTACCATAAGATTCTGTAAATAGTTTAGTAGCATTTTCTTTATCAAAACGAGAGTGATCTAATTTTCCTGATCGTAGTACTTGTTTTTCTTTAGTATTACTATTGATCCCAGTTAATGTGGTTTGAATAGCTAATGGGAGTGTTGTGGTATCAAAAAAATTATCAAAATCTTTTTCTTGATGTATCTGAGCTGTATTTAATAATTGGTTGTTATAGATAGGTGGAAATAATAAAGTGAAGAGTTCTGATTTTTTTATTAGACTGACAAAAGAATCATTAGTATCTATTACTTTATCTATTCCTTTTAAGAAAGTGTCCATTTTTGGTATTATATGGGCAAACTCTTTTTTTATTTTTTTAGATAGGTCGTACCAGTTTTCTTTAATTTCACCTCTATTTATGATAGAAATAATTTTGCCATGAGGATCTGTATATAGCGCTATTTTTTTTTGTAATAAAGCTAGTGAATTCTCTAATTTTAAGATGCCTTCTAGATTCGTTTGTGATCGATCTATAGTTTCTACAAAATATAAATATCCTAGACTATCTTTTTGGATTAGTGTTTTTTTAATTACTGCTTTGATCTGATTTTTGATGATTTTTTCTTTAGAGATATTATGCTGTGATACTCCAAAATCATAAATGATGGGTGTTGTATTTGTAGAAAGTAAAATATCTTCTTGTATTGGAGTTGTTATCATAAGATTAATTTATTTCTACTTTACCACCTAATATCTTTACTTTAGCTCCGTTTAGAAAACTACCTACCGCTCCTGTTACATTAAGAACACCTGCGGTTATAATAGTTAGTATAGCTCCACTTTGTATATTAGCCATTACGGAAGCAGTTATTGATACTCTTTTGCCAAATACAGATGCACTTTTTGTTCCATTGAGAGATGCTTTAACTCCTGCTTTAGCGCTAAGATTATTTCCTCCATCCAAGTTCATATTATTACTAGCATTAGCAGTAATATCATTTCCACCATTTAGAGTTATATTATTACTAGCTTCAATAGCTATGTCTGTGGAAGAGAATGTGATTTTATTAGGAGCATTAATTGTAATTTCTCCATTACCTCCCATAGAGATTGTATTGCCACTAGGATCAGCAATAGTAATACTACCATCAGCATCATTAAGAGTGATTTGGTTACCACTTCTTGATTTTATAGCTTTTAGATGATTGTTTCCACTCTTAAAACTATCTGGCACAGAGGAAGAGTTATACATGCTTCCTTGTACATACGGACTTTCTGCATTACCACCCTCATAATCCACAATTACTTCATCTCCAACTTCTGGTACAAAAAAGAAGCCTTGTCCAGCTCCTCCAGCAGTATTACTTAATCGTACCCAAGGAGTGGTTTCTCCTATTGATTTTTGCCAAGCATGTTGTACTTGTACTCTTCCTAGCCCTTCTGGATCATTATTGTTAATTACGACGCCTGTTTGTGATTTACTTTTAGGAAATGACTGTATAGATGTTTTTGGGTATACGGTCATTTCCTCAGGAATAGCCTCAAATGTATTTTCATAACTCCCATTTTGATCGCAAGTATGTGATATTTTAATGATTCTATAGTTTCCGTAAAAAGAGTCTTCTCCTTTAATCTTTACAATCCCACCTATTTGTATGGAAGGGTTGCTACTAATTCCGGTTACTTTTACTTGGTTTGCTTCTTTAGCGCGCTTTTGTCTTGTAATTTGATCATCCATTCTGGATTTCATCATGGGATCATCATACGCATTCATAAAAACTTGCGTTTCTTTAGGGTATAATAAATTCCTTTTTTCATTTACAAAGCCAGTTTCATTAGTTGTGGGAGCGTGTATTTCTTTAGTTTTAGTCTCATGATATGAATCTGTATAGTAGTCATTAGTGATATACTTAAAACTATTAGGTATGGGGTGTAAACTCATTGATAATTCTAATAAGTCAACTCCATATACTAGTGAGGTTGCTTCTTTATTTTGGGGTTTTCCAAAAACAAGTTGCATGCCATCATAATAAAACCACTCTCCATATTGTGATGCTAACCTACTGGCATATTGAAATGAGCTTTCATTATGTTGTACACTATAATGTATTGCATTACGGTTTTCTGGAGAAATTTTTAATTCTAATAATGAAGAATTATACTCTCTAAATGTTTTTTCTATGATATCAGCAATATTAATATCCATATGTGATGTATAATGAGGACCATCATCAGAAATAATACTAGAACTTTTACCTATGATTTTAATTAAATCTCCTGCCCCATGGTAGAAGCCCTTTATTGCACTAATAGAAGTTACGACTCCTTTAAAATGAAGTTCTTTGTTGCCAGAAAAAACTTCGTTGGGTTGTATCATTAATACAAATTTTTCTCCTAAGAAGTTTTTACTATCCCCAAAAAACTCAGAAGAGAAATTTTCTAAAACATCTGTTCTGCATACCAATTCAAAACTATGATGTGCATCTATTTCCTGTTCTAATGCTATACTAATAAACCCTGGTATCTGTTTACCATCGATATAAATCTGAATTTGAGCTTCTATTGCCATATATTATGAGGTTTCTACTATGAAAAGAGAATGGGGGGTATATAATGAAAGACATTAAAACTAAGTTGTCTTTTAATTTTGAAATAAAGATTTTTTATTTCAAAAAAAATGAGAATCAGTTAGTGCTAGTGATGAAACTATATTTATAAATACATTCACTGATCCATATTAGTTTTGTAATCTTCATTATTTTTTGTTTACCCCTTACTTCTATATATTGTAGTAAATATATATTGTATAGATGTGAAGATGATAGTTTGGTGGATTTTGGTAGTAAATATGTGGATGAATGTAGTTGTTGTAAGGACTAATGCTTGTGGTTATATTTAATATAAAACAAATAAATTCTACAGATATGTTTCGAATTAGATTTAGTCTGATTGATGTAATATACTATAAGAGATATTACTTAAAAACAAAGGGATCTTAGAGTTAAATATAAGGATTGCTTAGTTTTTAACAACTAAATGAGGGACATTTTCTAAATTCCAATCAATAACTAGTCCACCTGCGAGTGATTTTGCAATTTCTGTTCCGTATAGATATTCACATAGATATAGTGCTGCTTCAAAACTTTTTGCTCCTCCTACAGAGGTGATATATTTTTTGTCATGTACAAATATTACTTCTTTTCTGATATCTAAGTGAGGAAACATGGTGCGCATTTTATCAATATCACTAGGAAAAGTAGTAGAAACTACGGTGTCTAATATTCCGGCTTTGGCTAATACAAATGCCCCATCACAATGAGAGGTTACAAATGTAGCTGTTTTGTCCACTTGTTGTATAAAGTTAAGCATTACTTGATCTTCTAGGTCTGTATCTAAATGATGTTTTGCACTGGGTACTACCAGAATATCTATTTTTGGTAAAGAATCTTTAGTATAATTGTAATCAGGGATAATTTTTAACCCTTCGAAAGTAGTTATAGGATCATCTGTATTGGCAACAGTAAAAACATTCATTTGTTTTATAGTATTGCGATATTGTGTATGTTGGAAAATATCATATGGAGCTGTAAACTCAGTATTATAAGTTCCTTCCATAATTAGAAATCCAACGTTATATCGATTAGGAGCTAGTTTAGGGAACTTTTTTTTAGTGATTTTTGTTTCGGTAATAGAAGGTTTTTCTTTTTGTAATTGAGTACATCCAAAAGTTACTATTGTGAACAGAATATAAAGTAGGTTTTTCATGATTCCTAGGTTTAGCTATTCTTAAAAGATTGCTTTTCTTTATTTAATTTTTGCTTTACGATGTATAACAAAAATATTCCTAAAGCAGCAATTAATGACATGAAAATCCAACTATTCTCATAACCAAAATTATTAATTAATTGCATGCCAGAATTATGCCCAAAGATATGAGCTACAGAAAAGGCCATACTATATAATGCCATATATGCACCTTGCCTTCCTTTTTTAGATCTTTCTAAAGCAAAAGCATTTCCAAACGGGAATGCAACCATTTCTCCTAGAGTGGCTATGATCATACCAATAACAAGAATACCTGCCCATGGTGTGATTAGTAGTAGCATAAAACTCACTCCTGTAAGTATAAAACCATTGATAACATTTCCGATCTTAGTAACTTTAGATTTTTCTAGATAAGCAATTAATGGCATCTCAAAGAAAAATATCAAGGCACCATTTAATGCTAGTAATAGACCTATTTTTTCTTCTGATAGATGGTGGATCTCTTTATAATATAATGGTATTGTAGAGAAATATTGAACGAATATAAAACCAAATATAGCTAGTGTGATTAAGAACAAAATATATAGCCCATCACTATGTGCTTTTATAGGGTTTTTGATAACAATTTCTTTATCTAATATTTTAGCTTTTTTAGGATGTAGCGTTTGTGTCATGACTATAGCAGCGATGATACATGTAATACCATCTACCCAGAATAGCCCATAATATCCTATTGAAGCAATGATTATCCCACCAAGTGCAGGGCCTAGAGAGAATCCTAAGTTAATAGCTAGCCTGATAAAGGTTAATGATCGTGTTTTGTTTTCTGGTTTGCTATATGCACTTAATGCTACAAAAAATGCAGGTCTTGCCATATCTGCAATAGCAATAAGAATAAAAAAACCAATACAGATACTCCAAAAACTTGTAAAATATTGAATAGCTATAAAAGATATTCCTGTTAATAGAAGCGATGTAAGGATAACTTTATAATATCCAATTTTATCACTTAATTTACCTCCTAGCCAAGCTCCTAAGAACGAACCAAGACCATAACTAGTCATAATCCACCCTACCTGTTGTAATGAAAAAGCTAAATCATCGGTTAGGTATAATGACAAGAATGGGATTACCATAGCTCCAGCTCTATTAATTAGTGTAATTAATGCTAGCCACCAGACTTCTTTTGATAGTCCAGAAAAAGAGTTAAAATAACGGAGTATAATTTTTAACAAAGAGTACAGGATTTATGTTACGGATTCAAATAATAGATAAAAGTAGCTTTTTATCTATTATTAGGGAACAATTCTACCAAAATTAATAAGTTAAAAGATTGTAAACTGTATTTTTGTATAAAATATAAGAAAGTGTTTAGGGTATCGATTTTATGTGTGTTTTTTATTGGGAATATAATTGCTCAAGACTCAATAGCAATCAAAAGGATATTATCTTTTCAGGAAGAGCTTAATAGAGATTTTGCTTCTGAAGAAACTTCACCTTTGCCTCTAAAAGAATTAGAGTATTTTAAAATGTTAGATTTCTTCAAAATAGATGTATCATTTTGTGTTCAAGCAAAATTTGTAAGGACTTCTTATGAAACTCCTTTTATAATGAAAACTACAACAGGTAGAGAACCGTTGTATGTAAAATATGGAGAAGCACATTTTATTCTTCAGGATAAGTCTTATGTTTTAAATATCTATCAAAATCAAGGGTTGAAAATGCAATTAGAATATGAAGATTACCTGTTTTTACCTTTTACAGATTTAACTAATGGAGAATCGAGTTATGCAGGAGGTCGTTTTATTGACCTTAAAATTCCTGATAAAGAAACTCTTTTAATTGATTTTAATACTGCTTATAATCCATATTGTTCCTATAATGATAGGTATTCTTGCCCAATACCCCCAGAGGAAAACCATATGGATATAAAAATACTTGCTGGGGTTAAAAAGTATAAGAAATCACCTGAAAACAAGTAGTTTATTATATAAGTTTAGTGTAAAAAAAGCACCCTGATAACTCAGAGTGCTTTTAGAAATATTAGTTATATTAGAATTTGTATATTGCTCCTAATACAAAAGACGAAAGGTTCTTAGTTGCTTTTTTATCATTATCAATAAAAGAATTTTCTGAAGTCGTATCTAACCTTAATTCAGGTTTTATAATTAAGTTTTCTATAGTATAGCTTCCTGTAAGTGTGGCAGCGATAACATCTCCATCGCCTTTATCATTTAAACCAATTACACTTGTTAATCCTCTATTGTAAACAGAGAAGTACTCCCCTCTTAATCCAATAGAAAATTTTTCGGATGTTTTATACTGCGGGTATAATGCGAAACCATAAAATCCAGAAGTATCACCACTTTCTTGAGGTTCTGTTGAAGAGTAGGTAGTATTCACTCCTAAGTAAAAATCATCGTTAATATCCCATCCAGTAGTAAGATCTACTTGTAAAGTAGGTCCCACTTTTCCAGGTTCTCCTTCATTACCATACCTGAAGTTAAGGAATGCATTACCATTGTCTATAGTATATCCTAATTGACCTCCTATGATATAGGTGTCAAAAGGGTTATTCTCTGTATAATCACTAGGGTTCATTACTGCAAGCATAGCAGACCATTTTTTATCGATAACAAAATCTGCTTTTAATCCAGTATGAGCTAAAGGGCCATACGTAAACATATATGAAGTAGAATAATTGAAATTTCCTGTTGGAGAGACTAATTCATTTCCAATATAAGTATTGAAATTACCAAGAGTAAGTTTAATTTTTTGGGTTACATTCCAATATACATATAATTGATTAATTGTTTGGGCAGAACCACTAGAGTTAAATACAGCATCTTCACCTCTTGGTCCGAATACGAGATCTGCTACAAAACCGACTTTTTCACTATCATAATTAAAAATAACATTTGCCATACCTAAAGCAAAACCACTTTGGTTAGCAAAAAAAGTATTAGGAGCAATAAACGTGTTCTCTGTTGTAGGATCATTATCAACATCCATAGCTTTATTAGGAGAATTAAAATTATATCTGTAGTACCCGTCTACAGATCCTGATATCGATACTTTGGATAGTATTTCTTTAACTGTTGATTTAGATTCTTCTTCTTGGGCATACGAACTAAAGCATATGAAGCTTATAAGGATAAAGGCTTTATTTGAGAAAAATACACTGTTTTTTGTTTTCATAATAAATGTTAATTGTGGTACTGTTTATAGTTTTGAAGTTAGTTGAGAATATTACTCAATCGTGTTTTTGTATAAGGTTGTTTAATTTTTTTGATAAATTAATAGTTTGCCCCTATTATATTTAGAGGCTGTGTTTTATTTAATAGTTTAAAAAGAGATGTAAGTTATTTAGCGATAAATATTCCTAAAAAGACAAAAAGAAGTCCAATAAGCAGAGATCCTGCAGTATAGAGAAAAAAGTTTATAAAATCTCCAGACTTTAGTAATACATGATTTTCATATGCAAATGTAGAAAAAGTAGTAAATCCTCCACAGAAACCTGTAGCAAGAAGAGCTACTGTATTTTGAGACATTGTATTACTTTTAAGAGAAAACCCTAATATGAGACCTATAAAAAGGCAACCTAAGGTATTAACTATAAAAGTTCCGTAAGGAATAGCTATAGAGGAGTTATTAAAGTATTTACTGATAAGATAACGCGCAATACTACCCGTACCTCCACCTATAAATACAAAAAATAGTTGTTTCATTAAGTTGTAATTTAAAAACTACCTTTTATACCAATTACTATGAACTAGTATAAAAGGTAGTTTTTATAAGTTCTGTATTATTTTACAGGGATATAAATTTCTGTAATCCATTCTGATGGATTTGGACGTACCTCAGGATCTATACGATATACTTCAAAAGGAGCAGATTCTGTATTAGGCTCTAAGTTATTTTCTCCAATATATTTGTATGCGGTTTCCCAAGCTTCTTTTAAGTTTGCGTAATCCCCTTTTAATGTGGTTTTTACTGCTTTTTGTCTTGGTAAGAAATCACAAAGAATAGAACTTGTTTTAGGAGTAACAACTTTGTCTCTTGTCGGGATACCTGTAGAGAAAATAGCGGTTCCTTGCTCTTCGTTATACTCATTGTATAAGGTAAATGGCATATCTGTTTGAGGAAGATTGTTTTCTTTCATGTAGGAAGAAACAGCAGGTAACATTTGAGCCATTTTTTCAGGAATGGCCGTTATAGAGGATGCTGTAGCACTGTACATGTAAAAACCACCACCATGCTCTGTTACACCATCTACATTAATAGCATACTTTTTCATTTCTTCAGATACAAATGCATCAAGTTTTTCAAGTCCACGAGCATACATAGGTTTTAGCATTTGCGATACAGTACTATCCTGAGTAGCCCAAAACGCTTTTTCCATAAAAGATTGATTGCCTTTCATACCCCATGTTACTTTAGTTTTTCTACCTTCTATTTTTTCGAATTTCCAGTATACTTCACTATTACTTTCCCCCATAGGAGTAATAAATGTAATATTTTGATCTATACTACTAAAAGGAGCAATTTTTTTAGTCTCCATTTTACCATCTCCTTGTGTTTCACTTTTCCAAGAATAAGAGGCTCCCTCACCACTAGTTTTATCAGGATATTGCATAATAAGGTCATCAGACTCATCCATCCATGGTCCCCATTTTTCCCACGTTCTATACTCATTAATTGTAGTAAACAACAGTTCATCAGGAGCATTGATTACTTTACTTTCTTCTACTTGAAACTCACCATCTATGGTTGCGACATAAACTGCACCACCAATTAGGACTAATAATAATAGAAAAAATAAATACTTTACTATTTTCATGTTAGTTAGTTTATATTATTTGATTGGCTAATATAATCAATTTTAACATCCTTTTATTTTGTTACATTTGTCAAAACAATAACAAAACAATAAAATAAGACAAATGAAACTTAACAAAATGTTATTTTTTATCGCTATTACTAGTTTGATGATAGCGTGTAAAAAAGATCCAAAAGTAAAAGATCAGATTAATCAGCAAGAAGAAAAACAAGAAGTAGTAGAAGAAGATAAATTTAACTATGTTGTAGAACAATTTGCAGATATTAAAGTATTAAGATATCAAATACCAGGATGGGAAAACCTTACTTTAAAAGAACAAAAACTGGTTTTTTATCTAACTCAGGCAGGATTAAGTGGTAGAGATATTATGTGGGATCAGAATTATCGTCATAACCTTACTATAAGAAAAGCATTAGAGAAAATATACACTTCATATGATGGAGATAAAGGTTCTAAAGACTGGAAAGCTTTTGAAATATACCTTAAAAGAGTTTGGTTTTCTAATGGAATTCATCATCATTACAGTAATAGTAAAATCAAACCAGAATTTGGGAAAGATTATTTTAGTGCTCTCCTTGCAGCTACAAGTGTTGAAGTTTCTAAAGAAGTGTATGAGGTGATTTTTAGTGATAAGGATGCTAAAAAAGTAAATCAAGCAAAGGGTGTTGATAATGTAGCATTATCTGCAGTTAATTTTTATGGACAGGGAGTTACTAATGATGATGTGACCTCTTTTTATGGAAAAATGAAATCTCCAAACCCTAATAAGCCATTGTCTTTTGGTTTAAATTCTCAATTAGTAAAGGAGAATGGAAAACTAAGAGAGCGAGTGTATAAATCAGGAGGATTGTATGGAGCTGCAATTGATCAAATTATCAAATGGTTAGAGAAAGCACAGGGTGTTGCAGAGAATAAAGCACAAGGCGATGCAATAGGTTTATTGATAGCATATTATAAGACAGGAAACTTACAAACTTGGGATGATTATAATGTAGCTTGGACGGCAGCTACTGAAGGAAATATTGACTATATTAATAGTTTTATCGAAGTGTATAATGACCCACTAGGATATAGAGGATCTTATGAGAGTATTATACAAATCAAGGATTTTGATATGTCTAAAAAAATGGCTGTATTATCAGAGAATGCACAATGGTTTGAAGATAACTCACCATTAATGGATGCTCACAAAAAAGATAGCGTAGTTGGTGTAACATATAAAGTGGTAGCTGTAGCGGGAGAAGCAGGAGATTCTTCACCTAGTACTCCTATAGGAGTAAATTTACCAAATGCGAACTGGATTAGAGCAGCAGTAGGATCTAAGTCTGTATCATTAGGGAATATCATTAATGCATATAGTAATGCAGGTGGTTCTGGTCGATTAAAAGAATTTGTACATGATCAAGAAGAATTTGAGTTAGAAGAAAAGTATGGTCAATTAGCAGATAAGCTACATACAGCTTTACATGAAGTAGTAGGTCATGCATCAGGACAATTAAACCCTGGTGTAGGAGAAACTAAAGAAACATTAAAAAACTATGCATCTACAATGGAAGAAGGACGTGCTGATTTAGTGGGGTTATACTATTTAATGGACTCAAAATTACAAGAACTAGGATTAGTTGAAGATTGGGAAAAAACAGGAAAAGCTGCTTATGATGGATATATCCGTAATGGATTAATGACACAGTTAATACGATTAAATCTTGGAGATGATGTAGAAGAAGCACATATGAGAAACCGTCAGTGGGTAAGTGGATGGGCTTTTGAGCAAGGAAAAAAAGATAATGTCATAGAAAAAATAGTTAAAGACGGTAAAACATACTTTAATATTAATGATTATGCAAAATTACGCGAAATCTTTGGACGTTTATTGCGTGAAACACAACGTATCAAGTCAGAAGGAGATTATAAAGCAGCAGAAGCTTTAGTAGAAGGATATGGTGTAAAAGTAGATCAAGCATTACATACAGAAGTGTTAGAACGTAATAAGCAATTTACATCTGCACCATATAATGGTTTTGTAAATCCTGTTTTAGTTCCTGAGCTAAATGAAAATGGAGAGATCATAAAAATTAGCGTTACCCAACCAGAAGATTTTACTTCTCAAATGTTGATGTATAGCAAAAACTATAATTTCTTACCAGAGGTAAATTAATCTCTTGATTATAAAAATTGAAATGTCCTCTCTAGACACACTAGAGAGGACGTTTTTGATTTTGTGTACCGAATAAATTATATTACCTAATTGATATTTAGTGTTTTAATTGCAGTGATGTATTTGTGTATTACTATGGTTGTAAATACATTTTTAAGAAAAAAAGCAATATGATAAATACAATAAAACCAATTAAGATATAAATACTGCCTTTATGATATTTGCGATGTAGTTTGCTATCTTTTCTGTAACTAAAAACCATTAAGACAATAAAAGCAACTACAAAACCTCCTGCAAATATTAACTGACCTTGACTAAACATATGCTACTATTTTTTACAAATATAGTAGATGACTTTGATTATCTCATCATATTTATGCTTTGTAGAAAGGCGAATTATAAAAAATATTGCTTTTCTAATTTTTTGTATTAAATTAGCTACTCACACTTTTTACTTTGTAGGGGAATATCGAAGTTGAAAAATATTAATATTTTAAAAATAGACAAGAGAGTAGATAAAAACAATTTATAGACTTATATTATTACTATAAATTTTTAGATTACTTAGTTTTTATTTTTATAAAATATTTAATGAGACAGGGAAATAAAATATTAATAAGTAACAATTCTATTGTTTACAACATTAACCTATAATAAATAATTATATATGGCAATTAATTTACAAAAAGGACAAAAAATTAATATTGGTTTGTCTAAAATTACTGTTGGATTAGGATGGGATCCAAATGAAGGAACTGGATTTGATTTTGATTTAGATGCTTCTGCAATTATGATTAATGAAGATAGAAAACTGCTAGGAGAGAGTTATTTTATCTTTTATAATAATTTGATTTCCCCAGATGGTTCACTAGAACATACAGGAGATGATCCTGATGGGAAAAGTAGTGATGGAGATGATGATGAGGCTATTAAAGTAGATATGTCAAAAATAGATGCTAATGTTAATGAAATTTTATTTGTTGTAACTATTGAAGATTTTGAAAGAAGAAAACAAAATTTTGGACAAGTAAGGAATTCATATATTAGGATTGTAGATAATGCTAATGGAGAAGAGATTGCAAAATATGAATTGGATGAAGATTTTTCTATAGAAACAGGAGTAGAATTCGGGAGGTTATATAAAAAGAATGGAGAGTGGAAATTTGAAGCTTCAGGTATTGGATATAAAGCCGATTTGTCATTTTTCTTAGAAAAATATTATTCAGGAGAGATTATTAAATAACCCCATAGTCACCGATTTGAACTTAAAAATTAATGATTTTGACCATTTTTCTTTTGATCTGTGGCTTACTTTGATAAAGTCTAACCCAGAATTTAAAAACAAAAGAAGTGAACTGTTTAGAGAGTTCTTCGAAATAGAACTCCCCATAGAAGAAGTAATCAAAGTTGTTCGAAAGTTTGATGTTCTGTGTAATACCATAAATGAGAGAACAGGATTTAATATCAATACTTTCGAAATTTATTGTCTAATATTAAATGAGCTAAAAATTGATATGATGACAATAAATAGTGATAGACTACAAGACTTTTATGAGGAAACAGAATCTCTATTTATGGAGTACAAACCTGTACTCCTTAATACAGCTATTCATACCTTATTTGATGATATTGTACGTCAAGAAAAAACTATAAATATACTTAGTAACACTGGATTTATTAAGGGAAATACATTGCGAAAACTACTTTCATATTATGATTTAGAGCATTATTTTTCGTTTCAGATATATTCTGATGAGGTAGAATATTCTAAACCTAATAAAGAAATATATTCATTAGTGTATACTAAAGCAAATGAAAATAAATCAATAGTAAAGAATAAGATTATTCATATTGGAGATAATTATATCTCAGATTACACAGGAGCTTTAAACTTTGGATTTAATGCTTTTTTATACGAAAAATAGAAAATGAATAAGAGGTATAGTTTATATAAAATCGAAGAAAAGGAAAACCATCCATTTAAACCACAGGACTATAGTAAGTTTAAATTTGGAGATAAATTTTATGCTAAAAAATTTGCAAAAGAACTGTTTAAGGGCTTTGTGGCTGAATATGGAGATATACTACTCTCTAATGAAGATAGTATAGTTATTTTACCAAGCCCTTATTTGTCAATACCAACGGCATCAAATTTTTTATGTTACTATTTTAAAAAACATTTGAATAAATTTTTATTTGAGAACAATAAAAAAGTAGCAATAGAATCTAAGATATATAGAAACCAAACATATGTAGCAGATTATGGAAATTTAGATTTTGAAGAAAGAATACAGATGATCTCTAATGATACCTATTATATCGATAGAAATTTTATTAGTGGTAAATTATGCATTTTTGTTGATGATATAAAGATTACAGGAAGTCATGAGTATACCGTAAAGAAAGTTTTGGACACATATGATGTAGATGGAGATTTTGTTTTTGTGTATTTAGCAGAATTGATGAATAAAGACATTCATCCAAATATTGAAAATTATTATAATTATGCGGCTATTAAGGATATACATGATATAATTGATGTTTTAGATAGCCATGATTTTCAGTTTAATACTAGGATAGTCAAGTATATTTTAAAACTAGATAAAGAACAATTTGATTTTTTCCTATCAAAAATATCTAGCCAAAGAGCAAATGAATTGTTTGAGCTAGCAATAAGTAATAATTATCATAAAATAGTAGAGTACGAGAATAATATTAATTTAATCCATCAAAATTAAATATGGCAATTAATTTACAAAAAGGACAACGCGAAAATATCAACGCACCTAAGTTTACAATTGGTTTAGGTTGGGATACTAACGAGAGTTCAACAGGTTCAGATTTTGACCTAGATGCTTCAGTTTTTATATTAGGAGATAATAAAAAAATTGTTTCAGATTCTCATTTTATTTTTTACAATAATTTAAGCTCTCCAGATGGGGCAGTTGTACATACAGGAGATAATCTTACGGGTGATGGTGATGGTGATGATGAGCAGGTTAAAATAGATCTAACTAAAATAACACCAACAGTAAAAGAAATTTGTATTGTAGTAACAATACATGACTCAGAGGCAAGAAAACAAAATTTTGGGCAAGTACGTAACTCGTTTATTCGAATAGTAGATGACAGCAATAATACAGAAATAGTTAAGTACGAATTAGAAGAAGATTTTTCTATAGAGACTGCTGTAGAGTTTGGAAGAATATATAACAGAGAAGGGCAGTGGAAGTTTGAAGCTGTCGGAATGGGGCAAAAAGGCGGATTAGAAGAATTTTTGAATAAGTATAACTAATAAACTATTATTAAATGGCAATTAATTTAACTAAAGGACAGAAGATTGATTTAAGAAAATCAACTGGAGAAACATTAACTAATTTTTGTGTAGGAGTAAACTGGGGAGCTATCGAAAAGAAAGCCCTTTTTGGATTAACAAAAACAGTTCAGGATATTGACCTTGATTTAAGTTGTATCTTAGTCGATGATCAAAAGAATTTATGTGATCATTTATATTCACCATTATATAGAGTAGAAGTATTACAACAGTTTGGGCTTCCTAAAGGAAAATTATTAACCTCTGATGGAGCAATGAAACATACAGGAGATGATCTAGAAGGAGATAAAGGAGGAGATGATGGTCTTGATAATGAGATTATAACTGTAGATTTAAGCAAAGTAAATCCAGCAGTAACTCAGATATTTTTCTTTTTAAATAATGCCGGAAAAGAAGATTTTTCTCAGATACCGTATGCAAAAATAAGAATGTATGAAGGGACACCTACTCGTGTAAGTTCAGTTTTTGCAGATTATAATGTTTCTGCTGAATCTCAATATATAGGAAAAAGCTCTATTATTATGGGAAAACTATATAAAAGAAATGGAGAGTGGAAATTTAGTGCTATTGGAGACCCTACAGATGATAGATTCTTAGGACAAACAATACATAGAATTGTAAAATCATACCTATAAGCTATGCAAATAAAGAATATAGAAGGACTAAGAGTATCAGAAATACAGCAGTTAGTTCAGCAAGGTGGAAAATTTGTTGTTTTTCCTTATACCATATCAATTATTTTGGCAACCTTTAAAAGAAGTTCTGATATTTATTTTATTAGACCAGGAGAAGGTACTATTAAATATTCTATAGGTTTTGTATTGCTTAATTTTATTATGGGTTGGTGGGGAATTCCTTGGGGACCTATTTATACACTTGGAGCAATAGGAAGTCATATTTCTGGAGGAAAAAAAGTTACTCAAGAAGTGCTAAGCGAATTGATACAAAATGATCCTGAAGCCAATACAAGCACTTATAATATCAATGGTAATGTAAGTTCTAATACAGCATCCAATGAAAATGCGTATGGTATAAATAATATGTCGAATTCTAGTAACACAGATTCTAATAATACAGATTCTAATGCCTCAGATTATAATATTCCGAGGTAATATAAATACTCTTAGAGAAACCTTATAAGGAGGTATGTGATAAAAGAAACGTATGTTTTTATTTTTTTGTATTTCCTTAAGGGATCTCGGAGAATTCTTTAAAATTTTAAAATAAAAGAACAATATAAAATGAGAAGATTACCTGTATATTTATTGTTAGATACTTCTGGATCTATGTCAGGAGAACCTATTGAAGCTGTTAAAAACGGTGTTCAGATAATGATAAGCTCATTGCGTCAAAACCCACAAGCAATAGAGACAGCATTCCTAAGTGTAATTACTTTTGATAGTACAGCACAACAAATAATTCCATTAACAGATTTAGCATCGTTTCAGATGGTTGATATCAAGGCTACTGGAGTTACAGCACTAGGAGAAGCATTAAAACTAGTAAGTACCAAAATAGATACAGAAGTAGCAAAAACGACTACAGAGCAAAAAGGAGATTGGAAACCTTTAGTATTTATAATGACAGATGGTATTCCTACTGATGATTGGGAAAAAGGGTTACAAGAATTTCAGAAAAGAAAAACAGCTTTTACAGTAGCTTGTGCCGCAGGTAATGGAGCAGATTCTAAAATTTTGAAACAAATTACAGAAAACGTAGTAAGTCTTGACACTGCAGATAGTGCAAGTATAGGGAAGTTTTTTCAATGGGTAACAGCATCTATAGGTGTTAGCTCTACCAAAGTTGAAGACTCAGGGAAAGAAGTTACAGGATTTGATGAATTGCCAGATCCACCATCAGAATTGAATATTGTTGTCTAGCTAATGTGATTAGTCTATTCTTAATTTTTGATTACTTAAAGATTAAGAATAATTTTAAGAATCTTTTTTAAACCAATTATTAATATGAGAAGATTACCAGTTTATTTTTTACTAGATACATCTGGCTCTATGTATGGAGAACCAATACAAGCATTAAATAATGCATTAAGTGGAATGGTTAATACGTTACGATCAGACCCTCAGGCATTAGATTCACTCTGGATAAGTATTGTTACATTCGATAGAGAAGTAAAAGAAGTAGTTCCATTAACAGAATTAGTTGATTTTCAGCTTCCAGAAATCACATGTCCTCAGAGCGGTCCTACGAATACAGGAGCAGGATTAGAGTATATTATACAAAAAGTAAAAAGTGATGTGATCAAAAGCTCCGAAACTCAAAAAGGAGATTGGAAACCATTACTCTTTGTTTTTACGGATGGGAAACCATCAGATATCCAGTTGTATAGACAAAAAACGCCAGAAATTAAAGCATTAAATTTTGGAGCAGTTGTAGGATGTGCAGCAGGACATATGGCTAATGATGATATTCTAAAAGAATTAACAGACGACGTTGTTCATTTAGATTCAGCTGATAGCCAAACCCTAAAATCATTCTTTAAGTGGGTTTCAGAAACCATTGAACAAGGAAATAAAAGTCAAGGAACAGGAGAAAGTATTGGATTACCACCTCCACCAAGTGAAATAACAGTAGTTACATAATGAGAATAATAAACAGTATTATTAGTATTTTAATTGTGGGATTGTTTTTGTATTCTAAGCTATTACCATATAAAGATAAATTAGATACTAAATATAGAAAAGTGTTTGATTTTTTTAATACTATATACGCTCCGATTTTTAATTTTTTTAAAACGTTTATAAAACCTTTTAAGTTAGGTACAGGATTATCAGTAGATATGACTCAGATTGTTTTGCTGATCCTGTTTTTAGTAATTTTAAATTCTTTATAATGAATAGACGATTACCCATTTACTTTTTGATAGATGTTTCAGAATCTATGGTTGGAGAACCAATCCAGCAAGTAGAAGAAGGCTTATCAACGATCATACAAGCTTTAAAAACAGATCCTCATGCATTGGAAACAGTATATGTATCTATTATAGTTTTTGCAGGTCAACCAAAAACACTAGTGCCATTACAAGAGATCGTAAGTTTTTACCCGCCTAGATTTCCTGTAGGTAGTGGAACCTCACTAAGCAAAGGCTTAGGGCACTTAATGTATGAACTGAGATCTAATATTGTAAAAACTACCTATGAACAAAAAGGAGATTGGAAGCCAATCGTTTTTCTATTTACCGATGGAGTTCCTACCGATGATACAAATTCTGCAATTACAGAATGGAAACAAAACTGGGCTAAAACAGCTAATATGGTAGCAATTTCTTTTGGAGATGAAACAGATACAAAAATTCTAGGACAGCTTACAGAAAATGTATTACATTTTAAAAATACTAATGTAGAATCCTATAAAGAATTTTTTAAATGGGTAACAGATTCTATAAAAACAAGTAGTGTTAGTGTAGAAAATAATTCATCAGAATTTGAACTAGCAAAAATCGATGGTGATGTAATTACTAAAATAGACCCAACCAATCCATTACCAAATGATCAGCAATATGTTGATGATAATTTTGTTGTATTGAGCGGAAAATGCCAAAATACAAAGAGACCATACCTTATGAAATATAGTAAGTCAATAGCACCATCTATATATGCAGGGGTAGAACTTACCTCAAAAAAATATAGATTAGTAGGAGCATATCAAGTAGATAATTCATATTTTGAATTGGCAGATGAAGCCAATACTAATTTTAAAATCAATACAGAAGAACTGATAGGATCACCTACCTGTCCGTGTTGCGGTAATCAAGTAGCTTTTGCTATGTGTGGATGTGGTAAAATTCATTGCATAGGAGAAGAAAGTGTCAGTACTTGTCCTTGGTGTGGTAATCAGGGTACATACGGATATGGAGAAGGAGGCTTTGATGTAAATAGGACACAGGGCTAGTATGGAACAGACCAAAAAGTATATAGAAAAATTTCTATTACAAAATAATATTCCTATTACATCAAATAAAGAAACACTGTTCAATGATTTTGCCTCAAATGAGGATATGATTAGTACAGTGAAAATCATTCAGGAAAATCAGAAAAAAATGCTAGACAAATGGAGATTGAAGAATAGAATAGATGATATCCTTCAACAAGTAATTATGCTTCCCAATGCAACAGTTAATAAAGTATATGAAGCAAAAATAGAATTTATAAAACTGAACTGGAATGATGTTATTTTTTCTGAATTCGAAGGCTTAGAAGAGATTGGACTTCAGTATGATAATAATGAAGATTTAATTTTTGGAACACCAACAGCAAGTGGAGATATAAAAGTGAAATTCCTTTTTAGGGTAGATGGAGAAAAAGAAGATTCTGTACTTAATGAAAAAACAATTACACTAATTATAAACCCAGACCCTAAATCTCTATGGAAAAATAAAGAAAGTGATATAACAGATCCACATTGGAAAGAAGATGATGTAGCTGTGTCAGGAAGCTTTTTAGATAAAAAAATCGTTGTAGCCTCAAAAAGAGGACGTTCTCATGCTAATGTAGGGTCATTTAGAGATGATGATTTTGCTTATAAGAATTATGAGAAGAATGGATGGAGCGTTGTAGCAGTCTCTGATGGAGCAGGGTCAGCAACATTGTCTAGAAAAGGGGCTCAACTAGCATGTGAGCTAGTAGTTTCTTATTTTGAAGAAAACTTCTTGTCAGATAAATTAGAAGATTTTGATGAAGTAATAGCAGCACATTATCAAGAAAGCACAGCAGAAACTACAAAAAAAATAAGCCATTTTGTGTACAAACAACTTTCTGCAGCAGCCTATCATGTACATAAAGAGTTAGAGAAATTAGCAACGCAGACAGAAACAGTATTAAAAGATTATCATGCAACTTTAATTTTTGCATTAGTAAAAAAATATGATTTTGGATATACGGTACTTACTTTTGGAGTAGGAGACTGCCCGATAGGGTTATTGTCTAAAGACATGTCTGAAATTAATTTAATGAATTGGTTAGATGTAGGAGAATTTGGAGGAGGCACTCGATTTATTACGATGAAAGATATTTTTCAGAATGAAAAGTTTACTACACGTTTTGGGTTTAAATTAGTTGAAGATTTTTCATATTTAATGTTGATGACAGATGGGATTTATGACCCTAAATTCGTGGTAGAAGCTAATCTAGAAAAAATTGAAAAATGGAAAGAGTTTGTCGATGATCTAAAAGGAAATAACGAAGATAAACTTAGTGTTGATTTTGAGACATCAGAAGAAGGAATCGAAGAACAACTCTCTGAATGGATGGATTTTTGGAATCCAGGAAACCATGATGATAGAACATTAGCAATTATATATTAAATTGTCTCTATAGGACGATGTGAACAGCATTTAAAAACAATAAAATATAACAGATGAAAACGATAACAGTAAGATCTGTCAATGACACCTCTAAAACATACCAGTTCATAGATGATGGCGAGCCGATGCGAGGAGGTGTAAAAGATGTATATTTTAGTCCAGACAAAACATATGTAGTGGCTATATTTAGAGAGAAGTTAGATTTTAATCAAAAAGAAAGATTACAAAAAATAACAAATCACTATCTACCACAAATCAAGAATAAAGAGGCCGGAGATTATTACTTAAACGAAGTATATCGATGGCCTATAGATGTTGTAGGACATGGTGAATTAACAGGTATTATTGTACCCATTTATAATTCTAAGTTTTTCTTTAAAAAAGGGTATGAAACAAGCGATCTGATTAAAGGAAAGGAAAAAAATGGAAAATGGTTTGCAGGAGCAAAATTTAGAAATTCACAATTTCCATTACGAGTAGCAGGCTCTGAGCTGGGGAATTGGTTAAGTTATTTTCAGGTATGTGTAAACTTATCGCGGGGAGTAAAAAAAATGCACGCTATGGGATTGTCGCATTCGGATTTATCATATAATAATGTTCTGATCGACCCTGTAGAGAAATCAGCATGCATGATTGATTTAGATGGTTTAGTAGTTCCAGGTCTTTTTCAGGCAGAAGTAATAGGGACTGCAGAATTTATTGCCCCAGAAGTTTTGGCAACAAAACATTTAGATAAATCAGACCCTAACAGGAAATTACCTAATCGATTAACTGATTTACATGCGTTACCAATTTTGATTTATATGTTTTTATTACATAGACATCCTTTAAAAGGAAGTAAAGTTCATGACCTAGATACAGAAAAAGATGATTTGCTATCTATGGGAGAAAAAGCTTTGTTTATTGAACACCCTACAGATTCATCTAATAGACCGAAAATAAATCAGGTATCTAAGTGGGATCTTCCTTGGGCGGATATCTCTAAACTACCATATACTATAACAGGTCCTTACCTAAAAACAATGTTTGATAGAGCATTTATAGATGGATTACACAATCCTATGGCAAGACCTACAGCAGAAGAATGGGAGATAGCACTATTAAAAACTACTGATTTAATGCAGCAATGTCATAATACTTCTTGTGATCAAAAATGGTATGTTTTTGATAATACTAGTAAGCCTAGATGCCCATTTTGTGGTACAGCGCATCAAGGGACATTGCCAGTATTAGACTTTTATTATCAGTTTAAAGAATCTGTGTGGAAACCCGAAAACCATAGATTAATGGTGTATAATAATCAATATCTTTTTCAATGGCATGTAGACAGAAATATTACAAGAAATGAAAAAATAACAAACAGACAAAAAATACCTGTAGGTTATTTTACATTTCATAACCATAAATGGGTTTTTGTAAATCAAAAATTAACATCTTTAAAAGATGTTACAGATGATAAAGAAATCCCTATTAATTCTATGGTAGAATTAACAGACGGTAAAAAACTATTATTGTCCAAAGAAGATGGAGGTAGATTATTATTAATAACAATGACTAATAACAACTAATAACTTATAACTAATTTTTAAAATTTATGATACTATTATCTCTTTTTCTTATCGTAGTGTGTTGTCTCATTATATGGAGAGCCAGTGATGGTTTTGAAACAGCATCAGAGTTTTTAGGAAGAAACCTAAGCGAAGGTGTTCGTGGAGCAACAATCAATGCGATTGGATCATCGATGCCAGAATTATTTACCACCTTATTTTTCTTATTTGTTTTAAAAGATAAAGATGGATTTGCAGGAGGTATAGGAACTACAGCAGGTAGTGCAATATTTAATGGAATGATTATACCGGCAGTAGTGATATTGGTTGTGATTCTAAAAAGATTGAATAGTTCAGTACAGGTTTCTAGAAAAGTTTTATTTAGAGATGGAATCTCATTATTAATTTGTGAATTTGTTCTAATATTTTTATTAGGAGGAACTACTCTTAATTGGACTCATGGATTAGTTTTAGTATTTTTATATGTAGCATACGTAGTGTATATGTTATCTAGTATGAAATCGAGTGGAGAAGAGTCTGTAGAAGAAGAAGATGAGGAAGAAGAGGATGAGGAAGAAGAGGATGAGGAAGAAGAGGATGAGGAAGAAGAAGGTTCGTTTTTTAAAAATCTTATAACATTAAACCTAGAGCCTGTTTTTGTTAGAGAAAAAATCAATAGTAGTAATGCTTGGAGTTTATTGATTTTTTCTATGATTATTATTGGTAGTGCATGTCTTTTATTAGTTAAATCATGTGAATGGTTAGGAGATGAATTGCATATTCCTATTTATTTTATAGCAGTAGTATTGGCAAGTGCAGCAACAAGTGTTCCTGATACAATTTTATCGATGAAAGATGCTCAAAAAGGAAATTATGATGATGCTGTATCTAATGCATTAGGAAGTAATATATTTGATGTATGCTTTGCATTAGGATTGCCATTGATTTTATTTACAGTTATATATGGTCCTATAACAATGTCTCCAGAAACAGTAACAAACATTTCAGAATTACGTATTTTACTCTTTATTCTTACGACATTTTCATTTTTTATTTATATTTCACGAAAGAAAATGGGAGTGATAAGTGCACTATTATTAATTCTGATATATGTAGTATTTACAGTGTATATTTTAGGTCGTTCTGTAGATGCAGAATGGTCTGTTCAAATAAGTACTATGCTTAGTAATGTAAATGATTACATAGATGCTTTTAGGTTTTGGAAGTAACATATTTTTAATTTTCTAAACACATATTTAAAAAAAATGTGTTTAGAAAATTAGAATACTTATAAAATAATTTTAAACAATTCACATGTCTACACATGTGAATTGTTTAAGTTTTAATATAATTTAATTCATATGAAAGATAAAATTAGTGCAGTTCAGAAATTTCATACTGCATTTAAAATAGGTTATAAAGACGAACCTGTTGCAGACTTGGGAGAAGTAAAAAATATACTTCGTTTTAATTTAATGAAAGAAGAAAATGAAGAATATTTAGAAGCAGCACAGAATAATGATTTGGTAGAAGTAGCCGATGCTCTTGGAGATATGTTGTATATATTATGTGGCACGATTATCGAGCATGGGATGCAACATAAAATAGAAGAAGTATTTAATGAAATCCAACGTAGTAATATGAGTAAATTAGGTGAAGATGGTAAACCTATTTATCGAGAGGATGGTAAGGTGCTAAAAGGGCCTAATTATTTTAAACCTAATATAAAAGAGATATTGGATCGATAATTAAATAATAACTCCCGAAAATATTTTTTTCGGGAGTTATTGCTTTTATAATAATAAATTTAATTTTTAGATATTCAGAGATCTAAACTTTCACTCTCCATCCAAAAGAATCTTCTGATTTATTATATTGTATATTCATTAATGCATTTTTAAAATGAGAAGCAAAAGAATTTTCTTGTTTCTCTATCTCATAATGCTCACCTTTATATCCAAAAGCTTTTACAGGACTTACTACTGCAGCAGTTCCCGCACCAAAAATTTCTTTTAAACTTCCATTTTTAGCAGCTTCTACAATCTCGCTTACTTTTACAGGTCTTACATCTACTTTGTAGCCTTCTTTTTCAGCAATAGCAATAAGACTCTTACGAGTAATACCATCCAAAATACGATCACTTACTGGAGCAGTTAATAGCGTATCATTAATTCTAAAGAATACATTCATAGTCCCAGCCTCTTCCATATACTCATGTGTATTAGAGTCGGTCCATACTACTTGTTGATATCCTTCTTTTTTAGCAAGGTTTGTTGGATAAAATTGCCCTGCATAATTTCCTGCAGCTTTAGCAAATCCAATACCGCCATCAGCAGAACGACTATATTTTTCTGCAACCAAGACACTAACATCACCACTATAGTATGATTGTGCAGGAGAACAGATGATTAAAAATTTATATTCATCAGCTTCAGAAGCAGAAACACTAGCCTGGGTTGCAATTACAAATGGTCTGATGTATAAAGAGTTTCCAAAACCAGGTTTGATCCAAGCGCTATCTAATTTTAATAATGTATTTAGACCTTCAAAAAAGTAATCTTCAGGAAATTTTGGCATAGCAAGACGCTCAGCAGATTTATTAATACGATTAAAGTTTTCATCTGGTCTAAATAAAAAAGTATCTCCGTTATCATCTTTGTAAGCCTTCATCCCTTCAAAAACAGCTTGACCATAATGAAATACACGAGCTGAAGGATCCATAGTTAAAGGGCCATAAGGAACAATTTCTGGTGTTTGCCACTCTCCATTTGCGTAATCACAAACAAACATATGATCTGTAAATACTTTTCCGAAATCTAGATTCTCAAAATCTACTTGCCCAATTTTAGATTCATTTGCTTTTTTGATTTTTAATTCTTTGGAAACTGTGTTCTTCATATGATTATCTTTTTGGAAATTATTTTATATGGTACCCAACTAATGACAAAAAAAGATTGTGCTTTTATCTATTAAAATAAAAGAGAGCCCCTCTGAGACTTATTTTCTAATTTTAGCTTCAAAAAATAGGAGAGACAACATAATGTTTTTCTGAAATTTAATGTAAAAATACTTTTTTCTGATAAAATAAGAATTTTTAAAATGTTTAATTTTACAAAACATAAGTATAATGAATGATTATGAAAGAAATTGTATTGTTTTTTATAGGATTAGTAGTGTTAGTTAATTGTAATTCATATTCTCAAAAGGAGAACTCTGTCTATATTTCAGATAGTATGAAGAAAGATTATAAAGAGTATGGAGGAAGTATTGTACCATCTGATTATATTCTGAATAAGAATGGAATTACCGAAAAATATAAAAATTTAAAAGTAGGAGATACCATTACTGCTACTTTTTTGAGTACTGTAAATTCAGTATGCAAAGCTAAAGGTTGTTGGATGAGAGTAGCCTTAGGAACCGATGATCAAGAATCTATGATAAAGTTTAAAGACTATGGTTTTTTTGTACCAAAAGATATAGAAAATGATACCGTAATTGTTTTTGGAAAAGCATTTGTAAATGAAGTATCTGTTTCGGAACAACGCCATTATGCTAGTGATGCAGGTATGACCAAGGATAAAATAGCAAGTATTACAACTCCTAAAAAAACATACTCTTTTATAGCAGATGGTGTTTTAATAAAGAGTAAAAAGAAATAGATGAAAGAAGGAATACAACGCAAAATTATTATTACAGATGATGGGTCAAAAACTATTCATTTACCAGAGTTAAATGAACAGTACCACTCTAAGCATGGGGCAGTCAATGAAGCAATGCATGTATTTATAGAAAGTGGGTTTAATCATATTTTAAAAAAAGAATTCTTAGATCACTTAGCTATCTTAGAGATGGGGTTCGGTACAGGTTTAAATGCTTTTATCACATTTTTGGAGGCTGAAAAGTGTAATCAGCCTATTAATTATGTTAGTATAGAAGCATATCCTGTTACATGGAGTGAAGCTAAGCTTATGATGTATCCCGAGGTGCTTTCTGTAGAAGAAAAATCCCCTATATTTAGTAGAATGCATCAGTCTAATTGGGAAAAACCCGTAGATATTTCCTCTAGTTTTAAGCTTTTAAAACGGAAACAGTTTTTTGTAGAAATATCCGATATAGAATGTTTTGATTTGATATATTTTGATGCTTTTGGAGCTAGGGTACAGCCAGAACTTTGGACTTCTGAGATATTTACAAAAATGTACAAAGCATTGCGTCATAAAGGAGTTTTAGTAACCTATTCTGCTAAAGGGAGCGTAAGAAGAGCAATGCAAGAAGTTGGTTTTGATGTAGAGAGACTCCCTGGACCTCCTGGGAAACGAGAAATGCTTAGAGCTACAAAAAAATGATTGCTATAGTATGATATTGTTTTTTTTGAACTTCCATAGATGCTAAACGATTGTTAAAACTATAATAAATAAATAGGCTTTATCCTGTAGTGACAATAATTTGTGCCAAATTAGTAAAATACCAACCTAGATATATCAATTTGATTTCTAAATATTCTTTATAAAAATAAATTATTAAGTAGATGAAGGTTTTAATTACTGGTGCTACAGGTATGATAGGTCAAGAAATAGTAACATTATGCCATCAATCAGGGTTTAGTGTACATTATCTTACAACGGATAGGAATAAGCTTAATTATAGTACAGTTAACTATCAGGGGTATTTTTGGAATCCAAAAAATGGAGAAATTGATATAGAATGTTTTAAAGGAGTAGAGGTAATTATTAATCTTGCTGGAGCTACTGTAGCAAAACGATGGACGACATCATACAAGAAAGAAATATTAAATAGTAGAATAGAAACAACTACTCTCATTTTAGAAACATTAAAAAAAATAAAGCATTCAGTTAAACATATTGTTTCTGCCAGTGCGATAGGTATTTATCCAGATTCTTTTCAAAACTACTATATGGATGATTCTCCAGAGCGTGATACTGGTTTTTTAGGAAGTGTTGTATGTCAGTGGGAAGAAGCAGTTTTACAATTTAAAATATTAGATATAAATGTTAGCTTGCTTCGTATAGGTCTGGTGTTGTCTGATAAAGGAGGAGCATTTCCTGAAATGCTTAAGCCTATTCGATTAGGTTTAGGAGCCTTTTTTGGGGATGGTAAACAATGGCAAAGCTGGATTCATATAAAAGACCTTGCTCGTATGTTTATGTTTGTAATACAAGAGAATTTAATAGGGGTTTTTAATGCCGTAGCCCCTAATCCTGTGTCCAATAGTAAATTGACGCTTGCAATAGCAGAAAAGGTAGATAAAAAAATAATCTTTCCAAGTATACCAAAAGTAATTATGAAACTAATTTTAGGAGAAATGCATACCTTATTATTTTCTAGTCAACGTGTTTGTAGCAGTAAAATTTCTGATTCAGGCTTTGAATTTGATTATGATAACATTGTATCTGCAGTAGATACACTTATTGATAAGTAAATAAAAAAACCGATACTTTTTAAAAGTACCGGTCTCAAGCACACTATTTTTTTGTATTTATGCTTTATTTGCTTTGATACTTATTTTTAGTTCGATATCATCATTAATGAATTTATCACCTAAATTATCAAAAATAGATTTAGAACCATAATTTACCCCCCATTCAGTACGGTTGATAGTAAAAACTTCTGTATTTAATGTCATTACATTAGTTTCTATAGACGTTGTGACAGGAAATGAAACATTTTTCTTAATTCCTTTTATCTCTAGATTACCTTCTAAATATGTTTTACCTTCTTTTTCAGAAATTCCAGTAATTTCAAAAACTGCTTTTGGGAATTTAGCAACATTAAAGAAGTGATCTTCTTTTCCTTTACTTTCACCTCTAAGGTGTTGTTCTAAATGTGTTTTCTCATCTCCTTCTAGATCTGTAACATTAATAGAAGTCATATCAATAACAAAAGAACCACTTTTTACAATATTTTCTTTAGTTTCTAAAGTACCACTAGTTAATTTTAATGTACCCGTATGTTTTTCTAAAGGTTTTGAACCAATCCAATCTATATTACTTGATTGAACATCTACATTATATGTTATAGATGCTATAGGTGCTTCTTTTACTTCTTCTGTAGGAGTCGTTTCTACAGCATTCTTTTTTTCTCCTTTACAAGAGAATGTCATTATTACAAGTGTAGTAATAACAAGAGTGTTGATAAATTTGATTTTCATAAGATTAGTTTTTAGTTTGAAAAATAATTTCAAAAGTATTTTTTTATAAAAATAATACTCTTAAATATATATTAAAAAAACCTGTGACATTATGACATTAATTTAAAAATGGCAGTACTTTTGCTAATTGAAAATCAAAACGTATAAAAGGTGCGAACTACATGAGTAAGAAAAATAAAAATACTGAAGATGTAAAAGATCAAGTAGAAGAAGTACTTGATATTTCTGTTGAAGAACCAGAAACAGAAACAGAAGAAACAGAAACAGAAGAGGCAATAGTTGATCAAGAAACAAAGCTAAAAGAAGAGCTTGATAAGGAAAAAGATAAATTTTTAAGACTCTTTGCAGAGTTTGAAAATTATAAAAGGCGAACTTCTAAAGAGCGATTAGAGTTATTCAAGACAGCAAGTCAAGATGTTATACAATCTATGTTACCCGTGCTAGATGATTTTGATCGAGGATTAAAAGAAATCGAAAAATCAGAGGATAAAAACTTGATTAAAGGAGTGGAATTAATTCATAATAAACTAAAAGAAACATTGAAAAGTAAAGGTTTATTAGAAGTAGAAGTAATTATTGGTGATGTCTTTAATGCAGATAATCATGAGGCGATTACTCAAATCCCTGCTCCAAGTGATGATCTAAAAGGTAAGATTATAGATATTATAGAAAAAGGATATAAGTTAGGAGATAAAATAATTCGTTTCCCAAAAGTAGTTACTGGTCAATAATAAAATTATGAAGGAAGATTTTTATGAGATATTAGGCATAAATAAAAATGCTACAGCAGCAGAAATAAAAAAGGCATATCGTAAGAAAGCTATAGAATATCATCCTGATAAAAATCCTGATGATAAAACTGCTGAGGAGAAATTTAAAAAAGCAGCAGAAGCATATGAAATCTTAAGCGACCCTGATAAAAAAGCACGTTATGATCAATATGGTCATCAAGCTTTTGAAGGAGGCGGATTTGGCGGTGGAGGCGGTATGAATATGGATGACATATTTAGTCAGTTTGGAGATATCTTTGGCGGCGGAGGCTTCGGTGGTTTTGGTGGCGGAGGCGGTAGGCAACGTCAAGTAAAGGGAAGCAATCTGCGTATTCGTGTTAGACTTACGCTAGAAGAGATCGCAAATGGTGTAGAAAAGAAAATTAAAGTAAAAAGAAAGATTCAGGCACCAGGAACTACTTATAAAACATGTACTACATGTAATGGAGCAGGACAAGTAACTAGAATAACCAATACAATTTTAGGAAGAATGCAAACTTCCTCTCCTTGCCCTTCTTGTGGTGGAGCTGGTAAAATAATAGATCATAGACCTAGTGATGCAGATGCTCAGGGATTAAAAGCTGTTGAAGAAACGGTAAGCATAAAAATTCCTGCTGGAGTAGAAGATGGAATGCAACTTAAGGTTTCAGGAAAAGGTAATGAAGCTCCAGGTAATGGTATTGCAGGGGATCTTTTAGTTGCAATTGAAGAAGAAGAACATGCAGACTTACAGAGAGAAGGAAATAACTTACATTATGATTTATATATTAGCTTTTCTGAAGCTGTTTTAGGAGCATCTAGAGAGATCGATACAGTATCAGGAAAAGTGCGTATTAAGATAGAAGATGGCGTGCAAAGTGGTAAGATATTAAGACTTAGAGGAAAAGGTATTCCTAGTCTTAATGGTTATGGAAAAGGAGATCTTTTAGTACACGTTAATGTATGGACACCAAGAACATTAAATAAAGAACAACGAGAGTTTTTTGAAAAAATGTCTAAGGATGATCATTTTAGACCAAATCCTGATAGTGCAGAAAAATCATTTTTTGAAAAAGTAAAAGATATGTTTTCGTAGAGAAACTAGATGGTTTTAGTGTATTAAGAATCGTTTAACTCTATTAACGTTTGATTAAGAAAAATTCGTATATTTGAAACATCACTATTATATTTAGTGATAATTTTTCTTTTTCATAGCAATTTTTTTCCCATCCTTAGTACTTGTATTTAGGGTGGGTTTTGTTTTTTAAAAGTTTTTGATTATTAATTTTTTTAGGAATAAGAAAAACCATTTAGGATATAAGATTTTAGCCTATTAATAACGAACATAATTAGTATAGTTTTTTAAGTTTTCGTATTATTCGGGTTTTATATAAATGATAACAATATTTTAACGATCTATGGCTAACCTTTTAGAAGTACAGCAAGCCACAAAACAATTCGGAAGTTTTACAGCACTGAAAGATGTATCAATCCAAGTACCCAAAGGAAGTATTTTTGGATTATTAGGACCTAATGGAGCAGGTAAAACTACTTTGATTAGAATTATTAATCAAATTACATTACCAGATCAAGGTAGTGTATATTTAGATAATGAATTATTACATCCACAACACATTAAAGATATAGGTTATTTACCAGAAGAAAGAGGTCTGTATAAATCTATGAAAGTTGGGGAACAAGCACTGTATTTAGCCCAGCTAAAAGGACTTAGTAAATCAGAAGCCAAAGAGCGCTTAAAATACTGGTTTGATAAATTTGATATTACAGATTGGTGGAATAAAAAAATACAAGAACTCTCTAAGGGGATGGCACAAAAAGTGCAATTTATTGTAACAGTACTTCATAAACCTAAGCTCCTAATATTTGATGAACCATTTAGTGGTTTTGACCCTATAAATGCTAATGTGATTAAAGATGAAATCCTACAACTGAGAGATGAAGGAGCAACTGTTATATTTTCTACACATCGTATGGAGAGTGTAGAAGAATTATGTGATCATATGGCATTGATTAATAAGTCTAAAAAAATCTTAGATGGTAAAGTAACAGATATAAAAAAAGCTTTTAAAACAAATACATTTGAGGTAGGTGTTTTAACAGAAAACAATAATGATTTGTATAAAAACCTGCAAGACAATTTCGATATAACTCCAGCGAATTTTAAAACTATTGATGATCAATTAAAGGTGAAAATAACTTTAAATGATGATACATCATCAAATGAATTATTGCAGTATTTGTCTAATAAAGGTCAGATAATGAGATTTAATGAAGTAATCCCTACAGTTAACGAGATATTTATCAAAACTATTACAGATAATGAGTAATCTAAAATTAATCATAAAACGTGAATTTATTGCTAGAGTTCGTAACAAAACATTTATAGTAATGACTTTTTTGAGTCCTCTGATTGTAGTGGGGATGATTTCTTTGATTACTTGGTTGGCTACAGTAAATAATGATGAAATTCATAAAGTAGCTTTCTTTGATGAAACAGGTTTTTTTAATACAAGTTTTAAAGACTCAAATGATATTAATTATATAAATTATAGTCATTTAACTTTAAATGATGCAAAAGACTCTGTAGTAATTAAAAAACTTGATGGATTACTGTATGTGCCAAAAATAGTAAACACAAAAGAACTTGCTAAATCAATACAATTCTATGCAGATGAAGTGCCAAATGTTACAACTCTTAATAAGCTTGAAAAAATTATAGGTGATGAGTTAACAAATCATAATTTTAAAGAAAAAGGGTTAGATCTACATCTGATAAAAGAAGCTAAAACCGAAGTAAATATTCAAATACAAAATTTTTTAGGAAAGAAAACATCGAAGATGTCTAGTTATATAAAAATGATTTTTGGAGGTCTTGCAGGATACCTTTTGATGATGTTTATTATTATTTATGGTAATATGGTGATGCGCTCTGTTATAGAAGAAAAATCTAATCGTATCATAGAGATTATTATTTCTTCTGTTAAACCTATGGAACTTATGATGGGTAAAATATTAGGAACGTCATTTGCAGGAATTCTTCAGTTTTTTATATGGGTAGTTTTGGGTAGTATTTTATTAACAGTAGGACTTCTTTTTTTTAATATAGATCTGGATCAGAATAATATTCAGGAAGCTCTTAATACTATACAAAAAACACAAGGAGGAATGATGGCTAATGCTGCCGAGTTTTTGATTGAAATTAAAGGACTTCCGTTAGGAACACTCGTGTTATCATTTTTGGTCTACTTCATAGGAGGATATTTTTTATACAGTTCTATTTATGCAGCGATTGGAGCGGCAGTAGATAATGAAACGGATTCTCAGCAATTTATGCTGCCAGTTATTTTACCATTAATGTTAGGGATTTATGTGGGGTTCTTTTCGGTTATAGAAAACCCTCATGGTACCGTATCTACAATATTTTCTATGATTCCATTAACATCGCCAATCGTAATGTTGATGCGTATACCTTTTGGAGTACGTTGGTGGGAAGTTTTAATTTCCATATGTTTACTCATAGCAAGTATTGTTTTTATTACATGGTTGGCAGGAAGGATATATCGAGTAGGGATACTTATGTATGGTAAAAAAATAACTTATAAAGAATTATTTAAATGGATGAAATATTAATAGTATGATTCAAGAAAAAATTACAGAACAGGTAACAAAACAAGTGAAAGACGCAATTCCTAAAAATATATGGGATATTTTGCAAGATTTTTTTAGTTATGAGATTTTTCATCTTGGAAAAGAGGAACATCCATTTGTTCTTACTGTAGGGTTGTTATTGTTTGTAATATTGATTTTTATTATTACAACAGTTCTTTTAAAAATAAGTAAAAGAATTTTTACCCGTAAAATGGAGAATCAAGATAAGTTGAAGTTTGAATCAGTATTCTCATTTTCAAAATATTTTATTTATTTCATTGTTATCTTTTTTGCGTTGGATAGTATAGGATTTAATATTACGGCCATATTCGCTGCCTCTGCAGCATTATTGGTAGGTGTTGGATTGGCGCTACAAACTTTTATTCAGGATATTTTATCAGGGATATTTATTTTTATAGATCAAACAGTACATGTAGGTGATATTATAGAATTAGATGATAAAGTTGGTAGAGTGGAGGAAATAAAGCTAAGAACTACTAGGGCGGTAACTATAGATAATAAAGTTTTAATTATCCCTAATCATAAGTATATGTCTTCATCTCTATATAATTGGACACAGAACGGTACCATAACCAGAGAATCTGTTACTGTAGGTGTAGCTTATGGGAGTGATACACAATTGGTTAAAGATTTACTTATCAAAGCAGCATCTTCTAACCCTAGTGTATTAAAAGATCCGCCTCCTATTGTTTTATTCACGGATTTTGCAGACAGTTCATTAAATTTTAAAGTAGTCTTTACTATCGATGATAGTTTTCAATCAGGAATTCCTAAAAGTGAAATTAGATTCGAGATAGATCGTTTATTTAGAGAGTATGATATTAATATTCCTTTCCCACAACGTGAAATTACTGTAAAGCAAGGAAAAATATAGAGTAAGGGAAGGGATTATGAATAAACATGAATGATAAAAAATAGTTTACTCTTCATATGTATACTACTGTACAGTTTTAATAATTTACAGAGCCAGAGTACTGAATTAGCAAGAATAGAATATACCTATATTCCACAAGCAAATAGTGCTAATGTTTATAATCGGTTTAGAGCTACTGCCAATTATCCTATTAGAATAAATAATAAAGGTACTTATTTGATTATTACTGGAACATATAAGCTTAATAGGTTAGAGTTAGAAGAAGAGTTAATAGACGATGATAAGGAGCGTTTAGATAGTTTTCAGACTATAGGGCTCGAATTAGGGTATACCTTTAAAATGAAGAATGATTGGCGATTCGGAACTAATTTTGGGTTTAAGATTTCGTCTGATTTTGAGGGTGTTGGGGTAGGTAGAGATGATTTTAGATATACAGGTTCAGTATATTTTATAAAGAGTTATAAAAATATGGAAACCCCTAAGATAGCTCGTTTTGTTATAGGTGTAAAATATACAACACCAGCAAGTTTAAATTTTCCTTTACCCATTATAAATTATTTTAAAAGATTTCATATTGATTGGTCATATGCTATAGGAACACCTAAATCTAATATTAAATATTTTCTAAATAAAAAGAGTAGAATTGAAACTTTTGTCAGTTTAGATCGTTTTTATAGTAATTTACAAAACAATAAAACATTTTTTAATAAAGGAGAAGCAACCATTGTAGCAAAAAATGTGTCTATGTTTACAGTAATGGGAGGCTTGGGATATGAACATTATTTTACGGAACATTTATTGTTATATGCATATATGGGGTATACATTAAGTAATGAAATTCGCTTACGAAATAGTAATCAAGAAGATGTAGTAACTATCAATGATAGTAATACATTATATTTTCGCAGTGGAATAAAATTTAAAATATAATGGCAAGAATATTAGTAATTGAAGACGAAGCAGCAATCCGAAGAGTGCTTGTAAAAATTTTATCTGAAGAGAATACTAAATATGAAGTTGTAGAGGCTGATGATGGACTTTCTGGAATAGAGAAAATCAAAGCAGAAGATTATGACCTGATACTCTGTGATATTAAAATGCCAAAAATGGATGGAGTAGAGGTATTAGAAGCTGTCAAAAAAATAAAACCGGAGATTCCGATAGTTATGATTTCTGGACATGGCGATTTAGATACTGCAGTAAATACGATGCGTTTAGGAGCTTTTGATTATATCTCTAAACCACCAGATTTAAATCGTTTACTTAATACCGTACGTAATGCTTTAGATCGTAAAGAATTAGTAGTAGAGAATAAAATGCTAAAAAAGAAAGTCTCTAAGAATTATGAGATGATTGGAGAGTCGAAGGCTATTGCTGATATTAAGAATATTATAGAAAAAGTTTCTACAACAGATGCAAGAGTATTAATTACAGGACCGAATGGTACAGGAAAGGAGCTTGTAGCACACTGGATTCATCAAAAAAGTGAACGTTCTAAAGGGCCTATGATAGAGGTGAATTGTGCTGCAATACCAGGAGAGTTAATTGAAAGCGAACTTTTTGGTCATGTAAAAGGAGCGTTTACATCTGCTAATAAAGATCGAGCAGGTAAATTTGAAGCAGCCAATGGTGGAACTATTTTTTTGGATGAAATTGGAGATATGAGTCTTTCTGCTCAAGCTAAAGTACTCCGAGCATTACAGGAAAATAGAATTCAACGAGTTGGAAGTGATAAGGATATCAAAGTAGATGTGCGTGTAGTTGCAGCTACAAATAAAGATTTAAAGAAAGAAATTGCAGAGAATAAGTTTAGAGAAGATTTATATCATAGACTAGCGGTGATTTTAATAAAAGTACCATCATTAAATGATAGACGAGAAGATATTCCATTATTAGTAACGTATTTTTCTAAAAAAATATCAGGAGAACAAGGATCACCAATAAAGAAATTTTCTGAAAAGGCTGTAAAGCAATTACAGCAATATGATTGGACAGGTAATATTAGAGAGTTAAGAAATGTGGTAGAGCGTTTAATTATTCTTGGAGGTGCAGAGGTAAGTGAAGAGGATGTAAAACTGTTTGCAGCAAAATAATATAACGATAGTTTTTTACTGTTTTTTTATAATCTCGTTTACAGAAAATTACTGATAAAGCCCTGTAATTAACACTTTTTATATGCGACTTAATATGGATATGTATGTACTATGAGGATAATTGTAATGATAACTTTATTGTTATGTGCTAATTATATATCTACTGCTCAATATGATCCAGGAGCGATAAATTATGGTTTGACATTAGCAAAAATAATTGGTAAAGAACAGGAGTTAGCTATTGGTGGTAGAATAGAATATGCATTTAATTGCTCTACCACTTTTATTGGAGAATATAATCGTTCGTTTGCGATAAAAGTTGAGAAGGAATATGAAGGATTTAATGAATTTGCTTTAGGAGTAAATTTGATTTTATTCAATTGGTACCCTACAACTATAACAGCAGGGATGGGTTATATAGGAAATGATTCTAATATTTTTAAAAGCATAGAGGATGAAGCATTTTTAGGATTTAGAACAGGTGATTTTAATCATGGTGCACAAATAAAAATACGTGCATTACATCAGATTATTACACCATTACATGTTTATGCAGAATTAAATATTAAGAGTTTAGGGAGAAGGTACGATACGCTTTTGATAGGATTTAATTATGATTTTGAAGCCAGATAATAGGCTTTATATACTTATTAATTGGCTTCAAATATAGTTAGTACTATTGTGAAAACTAAATTTAAAAATTAGTTATAGATAATACTTTTATGTTTTTTTGTTGATATTGATAACCTCTTTCATCTCGTTTATAATAAGATCATATGTGTAGTAAGATTCTTTGTCGGTTAATGGTATTAATATTAACATTTCTACCTTACTATTGGCAGGGATATCTTTAAGCATAGGTCGTTGTGCGCTTCTTCTATATCCAGTGGGATTAACTTTTAAGAATACACTTTTACTTTCACTAGTGTCATTCTTAACATATATAATTGTTCGTTTCTCTTGTTTTTCTTCTACTAAATATATTTTTTCTTCCTGAGCATAAGGAACAAAATATAGTAAGAACATTAGTATAGTAATTATTTTTTTCATGGAAATAAGATTTAGGGATTCTTGTAAAAATACATTTTTTATTTGAGTTATTATTGTATATAAGCTAATATAGTGAAAAAAAAGAATTATGTATTTGGGTTAACTATTACCCTCTAAATAGGAAAAAACGATCTTTCATATTTTCTATTTCAGAATTTTTATTAGTTATAATATAATCAATAGCTTCTGTCGTAAAGACTTTTCCTTTATCAGTTAAAGAGACAATATCATTATTGATCGTGATCATATTATTTTTTAGAGCTAAATCCAAAACAGATTTTGATTGCACCTTTTGCCAATTAATATGTTCATTAAGGTGTTTTACATGTCGTTCTTCTTCCTCTTGATGGTTTCCTAAATGCAATAAAAAAGTAAGCAATGAAACCTCTACACGTTGTTGCCTTTGTCGATATAATACTGAAAATAAGCCTTTAGAAGGTGCGAATAAGTATACAGATAGGAAAATCAAGCCTAGCACTGTAGTCATTGATCCAGAAATAGATGTATCAATTATATGGGCAACCCAGTACCCTACAATAGCACTACTTACCCCAAAGAAAACAGAGAGAGCTAACATTTTTGTAAGATTATTTGTTAAGAGATAAGCTGTAGCTGCAGGAGCAATCATTAATGCAATAACTAAAATAGCACCAACAGCATCAAAAGCTCCTACTGTAGTAATTGAAGAAACGGTCATTAAACCATAATGCATAATTACGGGAGATAATCCTAAAGCAGAGGCAAGACCAGCATCAAAAGTACTTATTTTCAGTTCTTTAAAAAAAGCAAGTAATAACCCTAATGTAGTTATTACTATACTACCAATAATCCATAAGGATTTAGGTCCTGCATCTATACCTCCAATACTAAGCCGATCAAAAGGAGCGAAGGCAAGTTCTCCTAATAATACTGCATCAATATCTAAATGTACATCATTAGCATTCTGAGCAATTAGAATAATACCAATACTAAATAAAGCAGGGAATACGAGTCCAATAGCCGTATCTTCTTTAACTAATCCTGTTTTTTGAATAAATTCTACCAATACTACAGTGATTACGCCACTTGCAGCAGCAAGAATGATTAATAATGGAGACGATAAATCATGAGTGATAAAAAAACCAATAACAATACCGGGTAAGATAGAATGGCTTATTGCATCTGTAATTAACGCCATCTTTCGTAGTACTAAGAATGTACCTGGTATGGCACATGCAATAGCGACTAGGCTAGCAATTAATTGTATTTCTATCTGCGCGTTATTCATCTTCGTCTTTAGTTAATTGATTATATAAATTAGAGGCAGTTTGATATCCTGACTCAGTCATAGACCACATATTACCTTGGATTTTGATATACTCTTTATCTTCCAGTTTCTGGAGTGATTTTCTGGTAAACCCTTGAAAATTATTTAAGATTTTAATAGCATGTGGATGTGCTATATTCTCATGAGTACTGGCAATATTATACATAAAAGATAATGTTTTATGTAGTTGTAAATCATTTCTGTTTTTTCTGAAACGTATTTCTCTAAACAATAACCCTCGTCCAGGAGAAAATATAAAAGAGAATAATACAAATACTCCGGCAACCAATACGATTACAGGTCCTGTAGATAAATTATTATGACTAGCACTAATCGCAGTTCCAAAAACTCCTGAAAAAGCACCAAATATAGCTGCCAGAATAACCATTACAGCAAGATTATTTGTCCATTGCCTTGCAGCCGCCGCTGGAGCTAACAGCATGGCACTCATTAATACAACTCCTACAGTTTGTAATCCTAACACAATAGCAATTACAATGAATGTAGTAATCAGTATATCTAAAAATTTAGTATTGAAACCTAATGTCTTTGTATAATCAGCATCGAACAATAATAGTTTTAGTTCTTTCCAGAATAATAATAAAATGATTAGACTGATTCCTGTAACAATACTCATCAACCATACATCACTTTCTAAAAGAGTAGCAGCTTGCCCAAAAAGATAACTTTCTAATCCAGCTTGATTAGCATTTGGCATTTTTTGAATATATGTGAGAAGTAACATCCCAAACCCAAAAAATAACGATAAAATAAGTCCTAGGGCTGTGTCTGATTTTAAATGTGTTTTACTAGTTATTCCACGAATCCAAAATGTACCGATTAGACCACTAATTAATGCTCCTAGTAAAAAAATAGAACTGTTCTTGGTTTCTATGATTAAAAATGCAATAGCGATACCTGGTAATGCTGCATGAGAGATAGCATCGCCTAGCAGGCTCTGCTTACGTAATACAGCAAAACTACCTAACATACCACAAATAGCCCCTAATATTGCTGTGCCTAATGTAATGGTACGCAGGGTATAATCTGTAAAAACTAACTCTATGTATTCGTTTAGATTCATAGTATTAAGTTGATTGTTGTGAGTTCACATTTTTTATATCAAAAGTTATAATAACATCAGTTATGAACCGCTAACTTTATTGTTGTATACTAACTTTATAGTTAATCCCATAGGTTTTTGTAAGGTTATCATCGTTAAAAATATCTTTAACAGGTCCCGTTGCAATCTTTTTTACATTTAGAAATGTAACCCAATCAAAATATTCTGGGACTGTTTGTAGATCGTGATGTACTACAACTACTGTTTTTCCTGCTTTTCTAAGTTCTTTTAAAATATTTATGATTGCTTTTTCGGTAGTCGCATCAACCCCTTGAAAAGGTTCATCCATAAAATAGATAGCAGCATTTTGTACTAATGCTCTTGCTAAAAAAATACGCTGCTGTTGCCCACCTGATAGTTGACTAATTTGTCTATTTTTAAAAGCGAGCATACCTACTTTTTCTAAAGCTTCAAGAGATGCTTTTTTTTCTTTTTGCCCAGGCCTTTTTATCCAGCCTAAACTACCATAAGTTCCCATCATCACGACATCTAGAGCAGTAGTAGGAAAATCCCAATCGACACTTCCTTTTTGAGGAACGTAGGCTACTAAAGAACGTTGTTTTTTATAGGGTTTTCCATAGATTTGGACGCTTCCTGCAATTGGGTTAATGATATCCAGAATCGATTTTATTAAGGTTGATTTTCCTGCCCCATTAGGACCTACAATAGCCATTAAAACCCCTTCAGGAATAGCTAGATCAATATCCCATAAAACAGGTTTATAGTTATAAGCTACAGTAAGATCATCTATTTGAATCGCAATTTTCTGCTCTTGCATTTAAATTTAAATTTAATGGTACTATATTTTTAATTTATATGTTCTTTTACTATTTCTACTTCTTTAATTTTCCAATCTTGATGTATCCATGTGTAGATTCCTTTTTGAGTTATAGTCCATATTTTTTTTAAAGAAAAAAAATACGCGTATACAAATTTTAGCTTTTTGAATTAAAGTTTCAAAGAGTTTATTGTACTCAATTGTATAGTTAATACGTTTGTAATTATTTTTGAAAGATAAAATTCTTGAAAAATATTTTTTTGTATCTTTTGTTAATTGTTGTTTTGTAATAACCTTTTTATTAAGCGCCTTGTAGCTTAATTCATTAGCAAATACAGACATGTATTGAGAAAGGTTTTTTTGAGACATCGCTTCTTGAGCTAATGCATGTGTTTTATCAATTGTTCTTAGAATATGATCAGTAGTTGTTTTATTCATTCTAATTTATACTTTTAAAAAGCAATTGTAATATATGAATAATTATTTCAAAGCATTCACAATAGTATTTACATTGTATTCGAACATTCCTATATAAGTGCCTTCTTTTGTTCCTGAATTACCTAGTGCATCTGAAAATAATGTTCCTCCAATAGTAACCTCATGATTTTTTGATTTTACAGCAGCTTGTAAAGCTTCTATAGTTCTTTTAGGAACAGAACTTTCTACAAAGATTGCTTTTACTTTTTTCTCAATAATAAAACTCGCTAGTTTTTGTACATCTTGTACTCCAGCTTCAGTTGCTGTAGATAACCCTTGGAGACCAACTACATTAAAATCATATGCTTTCCCAAAATAACTAAATGCATCATGCGCAGTAACTAAGATTCGCTTTTCTTGCGGTAATGTAGCGATTGTATTTTTTAGTTTAGATTCTAAATCATCTAATTGGGATAAGTATAATTTCCCATTTTCTCTAAAAGCAGTCGCATTATTTGGGTCGATTTCTGTAAGTTTATTTATAACAAATTCAGATATTATTTTCCAATTAGCAACACTAAACCATATATGGGGATCGTAATTAGAAGCGAAATAATCAGAGCCTATTAATGTTTTTTTATCTAAGCTTTCTCCAATAGCAATAGTATTACTACCCTGACGTTTCATTTTTTTGAATATTTCTACAAGTTTTCCTTCTAGATGTAAACCGTTATAAAAAATCACATCAGCATTTACCAATATAGAAACATCTCCTTCACTAGCTTTATATAGATGTGGATCTACACCGCTCCCCATTAGCCCTTGCACGTCTATTAAATCACCTCCTATATTATTAACCAGATCAGTAATCATTGATGTAGTAGTGACTACGCTAAGTTTTTGATTTTTGTCTTTAACTTCTTTTTTACAAGAAGAAAAGATTGACAGAAGAATGCATATAAATAAACTATTTTTAATCATTTTATGATATTTTTTTTAATATTTCAAGAAGTTGGTTAGCACTTAAGAAAGATTGTTTCTGAAATATAATTTCGTATTTGTTATTTAGTATTGTTAATGTAGGGTATCCTATTTTATTATTTACTGTTGCAAGTTCTTTTGCTAATTCATGTACGCCTGTTCGATGCCCATTTGGTTGAAAGTTAAACGTATTATTTAAAAAAATAATACTTTCACGACTTTCCGCATTCAAAGATATAAAATAGAAATTAGTATTCAGTTTTTGAATAATATGAGAGTTCTTTAGAGTAGTATTTTCCATATTCTTACAATAGATACACCAATCTGTATGAATAAATACTACAATAGGCTTAGGTGCAATTTCCATTTTGTACTCTAAGGATTCAAAAGAATGTAATTTTATTTGTGCTATTGTATTCTGATATGTTATAAATAAAAAAAAGAATACTATAATACTAACTATTTTCATTATTATAAAAATTTATAACGGATTCCTAAAAAACCTCGTATTCCTTGGTTTGGTCCATAAATATAAGTAGAATCAAAAGTTAATCCATAAGGATTATCTGGGGTGACTAATACACTTCCATTTTGATCATATTTTACATTTTTATCAAAAGGGTCTTCTGCTCTCGAGATTAAAAAAGGATTTCCTTGATTGGGTGTCCAGTTCAGTAAATTTTTTATACCTCCATATATTTCAATATTGTTTTTAGAAGTGTAGGTGAACTGAATATTTTGGATACTCCACCAAGGGGAATTTTTTCTTCTAGGATCATTAGGTCCTAAAGTAGGAAGACGCATTGGTCCGTATATATTACCTGTATAATCAATAGTAAGGTGGAGAGGTTGTATTTTATAAGTGATTCCCCACGTCCCTGTAATACTTTCTGTTAATTCTTGTCGTGATCGTACTCCATTTTCAGTACTAGAAACATTTAAAGCACTTACACCAGTCATAAGTTTTAAACCGTTAGAAAGGTTCAGTTCAGCGTTTAGACTTACTCCTTTAGAAACAGCATAACCATCTAAATTACTATAGCGTATCTCTTGAGGATTAGTTTCATAATCAGGTTGGATAGCGTTTGTGAAATGAGTATACCAAGCAGAAGCATCTAGATTCATAAAGGTTCCATTGTCAAAAAATATTTTTTTAATGTAATTAACGTTTATATTATATGATTCTTCGGGTTTTAAATCTTCTTCTACAATTACTTCTCGCGATCCCGTAAGAGCAGCATGATCTTCAGTAAATAAATTAACAACTCTAAAACCAGTACCAGTATTAATTCTAAATATGTTTTTAGAATTAATACTCCATTTGTATGCTAATCGAGGGGTAAATATCGTTCCATGATCATTGTCATAATCTAATCTCGAACCTAATAATAGTTTATGTTTAGGAGCTAAAGTAATTTCATCTTGTACAAACACTCCAGGGACATTCTTTTCTTCAGGAGTATTAGAAGTTTCTGAAGCAGTTGCTGGTGTATTATCATCATAATATTGATATCTATATGCTACCCCAGCCAATAGATCATGGGATTTTACTTTTTTACTCCAAGTAAGTTGTGTAAACCCTATTCGTTGTTCGGCTTGATAAGATAAATCTCCATAAAAAGAATCTTGATCATGATTTGTATATGAAAATGAAAGTGCAACTGATTCTTTGATTGGTAGTTCGTAATTCCCTAATATTTCATAACGAGTAGTGTAGATACTTTCTCCATAGACTTCATCACTACCTCTAAACGTTTTATTCCATTCATTTTCTCCACCCCATCTATCTTCATAATAAAATCTACCAGCTAGAGTGAAGTTTTTTCCACTATTTCTTTTAAAACTCCATTTATTAAATACAGATATTCGATCTTGTAATGTTAGATCAGTAAAACCATCATTATTGTTATCAATGGGGTTATCATAAAAAAAATAGTTGGCACCAACTAGTGTTGTTGCAGTTCCTAATTTTGTTTTAAAACCTAAATCTATATTAGTCTCTCCCCATCCAGAAACAAAGGTATCTGCACTTAATTTTGGAGCATTATCAGGGGTTTTGGTGATAATATTAATTAGTCCTCCAACAGCTTCACTACCATATAAAGAAGAAGCAGGGCCTTTAACTACTTCGATTCTATCTATTAATGAATTTGGTATTCCGGATAATCCATAAACAGTAGATAAACCACTCACAATTGGCATACCATCAATCATTACCAATGTATAAGGACCCTCTAGCCCGTTTACATGGATATCTCCTGTATTACAAATGCTGCAATTAAGTTGAGGACGTACTCCATTGATATTTTGTAAAGCTTCAAAAAGACTTGGGGTAGGGTTTTTTTTGAAAAATGTAGGGGAATATATCTCTACAGGTACAGGACTTTCTGATCTTTTTACAGGTTTAAGGGTGCCAGAAATAACAACTTCATCTAAAGAAGACCCCTGAGTTAAAACAAGGCGTGTTTTGTTTTCCCCTTCCTTAATAGTAACTTTTTTTTTGATAGAATTATAACCTGTAAAAGAAGCCACTATTTTATATGTTCCTGTAGGTATATTACCAATTTCAAAATTACCATTTTCATTACTAGAACTTCCGAATGAAGTTCCTTCTATAGATATATTAGCGAATGGTAGTATTCCATTTTCATCATATATTGAACCTTTTAATGTACCATTTTGTGCATTTCCGATATTAAAAAATACAAGAATAGTAATCGAATAAATAAATTTAAGGATATTTTTGTTGTACATTGTTGACGTGTGACTATAATTATTAATTTGGTAAAACTAAAAAAGTTAGCTATGACTAACAAATTAAATTCGAATAATTTAACAAAAAGTGAAGAAGATTACTTAAAAGCATTATTTTATTTGATTGTAGAAGAAGACTCAGTTAAGGTAGGAAACAATCAATTAGCCGAGTACCTTAATGTTTCTCCTGCATCTGCTAATAATATGATTAAGAAGCTAAAAGCTAAGGATTATGTGATTAGTGAGAAGTATGGTAAATTGGATCTAACAGAAGGAGGGAGATTAATAGCAGTAAGATTGATTCGCAAACACAGATTATGGGAAACTTTTTTATGTAATTATTTAAATTTTACATGGGATGAGGTACATGAAGTTGCAGAACAGTTAGAGCATATTAAATCTCGTAAATTGATAGATGAACTGGATCGGTTTATGGATTTTCCTAAAAAAGATCCACACGGAGAAATGATTCCTAATGCCGATGGAGAATATGCTATTTTACCAAAAATTACTCTTTCTTCTTTGTTAGAAGGAGATGTTTGTGAACTTGTGGCAGTAAATGATGGGTCTGTTAATTTCTTAAAATATGTTTCAGAGATAGGCTTGGTTTTAAGTAGTGAAATAAAAATCATAGAAATTAGGGATTTTGATAAATCTATTCGTATTCAATTTAATGAAGGAGAGGAAACCGTTACAAGAAAATTTGCAGATAATGTATTCGTTAATAAGGTTATATAGGTTTTGTAAATGTTAAAATAGAGTTAGTCTATAAGAATGTTAAGGAATAGCAGTTATCTTTGAGTATTACACAATCAATTTATGGAGCTTAATTTAAAAAGACCGATATGTTTTTTTGATCTTGAAACTACCGGTGTCAACATTTCTAAAGATCGAATTGTAGAAATCTCTATTTTAAAAATCTTTCCTAATGGTACGCAGGAAAGTAAGACTTGGTTAGTTAATCCAGAAATGCCTATTCCTCCAGAAACAACTGCAGTACATGGTATTGATGATGCTAAAGTATCTAACGAACCTATTTTTAAAAAACTTGCTAGTAAAGTTAGTGAAATGATCAAAGGATGTGATCTGGGAGGATTTAACTCTAATCGTTTTGATATTCCATTATTAGCAGAAGAATTATTGAGAGCAGGGTTAGATTTTGATATGAAAAATACAGTATCAATAGATGTCCAGACGATATATCATAAAATGGAAAAGAGAACACTTTCTGCTGCGTATAAGTTTTATTGTGATAAAGATTTGACTGATGCTCATTCTGCAGAAGCAGATACTTTAGCAACTTATGAAGTCTTAAAATCACAATTAGATCGATATCCCGAACTAGAGAACGATGCTAAGTTTTTGGCAGAGTTTAGCTCTAGAAAACAATTTGCAGACTTTGCAGGTTTTATTGTGTATAATGATGATGGAAAAGAGGTTTTTTCTTTTGGGAAACATAAAGGCAAGCTGGTAGAACAAGTAATGGAAGAAGAACCAGGTTATTTTGGGTGGATACAGAATGCAGATTTTCCTTTATACACAAAGAAAGTACTAACAGCAGTGAGGCTTCGAAAATTAAATAATAGCTTAAAATCATAATTAATATCTTTAGTATTCCAGAAATATGAAACTTATTTGTATAGGACGTAATTATACAGATCATATTGAAGAGTTAGAGAATGAAAAACCTATAGATCCTGTTGTTTTTATAAAACCAGATACCGCTATTTTATTAAAAAAACAACCATTTTTTATTCCAGATTTTTCAGATGATGTGCACCACGAAGTTGAAGTATTGGTGAAAATAAATAAAGTAGGAAAGCATATTAATAGAAAATTTGCTCATAAATACTATAATGAAATAAGTTTAGGAATAGATTTTACAGCGAGAGATTTACAAGCTAAACTTAAGGAAAAAGGATTGCCATGGGAAAAAGCAAAGGCCTTCGATGGAGCTGCTGTAATAGGGAGTTGGGTGGATAAAAAGCAATTTGAAGATATTGATAATCTTGATTTTCATTTAGAGAAAAATGATACTATAGTTCAGCAAAGTAATACTAGTTTTATGTTATGGAAGATTGATGAATTAATAGAATATGTGTCAAAATATTTTACTTTGAAGATAGGAGATATTATATTTACAGGTACGCCGGCAGGTGTTGGAGCAGTAAAAGCTAATGATGTTTTGACCGGATATATAAGAAACCAACAATTTTTTTCAATAAAAGTAAAGTAAATGAGTAAAGGTTATAGTTTAAAAAACGTAAATGAGTTATCAGGAGGTGATGATGAATTTATAGCTGTTCTGGTACAAACTTTTTTAGAAGAAATACCTCCCGATGTTGATAGTATGGTGCAAGCAGTCAATTCGAATAATCCTCAGATGGCATATCAGTATGCTCATAAGATGAAACCAAATTTTCAATTATTTGATATTGATCTTTTAAAACAGATTAAGCAGATAGAAGCCTGGTCTAAGACCAATAAGTCAAAAGAAGAAATTATGCCAGCATTAGACCATATTGTTAATGTGGTGAACAATGTCTTAGAAGATCTTAAAACTGATTATAAGTAGAATGCAGGCAGAAATAATTACGATAGGAGATGAAATCCTAATTGGTCAAATCATTGATTCTAACGCTGCATTTATAGGAAAAGAACTTAATAAAATAGGAATAGATGTATATCAAATCACTTCTATAAAGGATGATAAGCAACATATTCTTAATGCTATAGAAGAAGCAGCCAATAGAGTTAATGTAGTATTAATTACAGGAGGGCTTGGTCCGACAAAAGATGATATTACTAAACATACTATTTGTGAATATTTTGATGATACCTTAGTAGAAAATAAAGACGTGCTTCTACATGTAGAGCAATTATTTGCAAAATATATTTCAACACCTCTTTCTGATATTAATAAGCAACAAGCTCTTGTACCGAGCAAATCTACCGTTTTGATGAACCTTTATGGTACAGCTCCAGGGATGTGGTTAGAGAAAGAAAGTACGGTTTTTATAGCTATGCCGGGAGTACCATATGAGATGGAAGGATTGATGAAAGATGAAGTTTTACCAAGATTACAAAAGAAATTTGATAGACCATATATTATTCATAAAACAATTCTAACTTATGGTATGGGAGAGAGTGCAATATCCGAAAAGATCGAAGATTGGGAGAATAGTTTGCCATCATATATCAAATTAGCATATTTGCCTAATCTGGGAAGAGTAAGACTTCGGCTTTCTGCACGAGGAGGTAATAAAAAACTCCTTGAAGATACTATTAGAGATAAAGTATCAGCGCTAGATCTTATTATAGGAGATATTATTGTAGGATATGAAGAAGATGAGACTATAGAGGTTAGGATAGGAAAAATATTAGCAAAACATAATAAAACACTAGCTGTAGCAGAAAGTTGTACAGGAGGTAGAATAGCACAATCATTTACTGCTAACCCTGGAGCTTCAGCCTATTTTAATGGAGGAACGGTTACCTATGCTACACAATCTAAAATAGATGTGTTAGCAGTAGGATCTAATATCATAAAAAAACATACAGTGACCAGTAGTGAGGTAGCAGAAGCTATGGCAACTGCTGTAAAAGAAAAGTTTAAATCAGATTATGCAATCGCTACTACAGGTAATGCAGGACCAACAAAAGGGGATGGAGATGTAGAAGTAGGAACCGTTTTTATAGCAATAGCTACTCCAGAAAATGTTTTTTCAGAGAAGTATGTGTTTAGCAATCTTAGAGAACGAACTATTGGTAAAGCAGTAAATAAATCTTTTGAACTTTTGCTTGAAAAATTACCTAAATAGAAGGTACTTTTATATAAAAATTAATAAACACTTTTCCTAAAGTATTAGTGTACTATTTTACAAATTTTAGGAAACTAACAGAATTGGGACTGATTTTTTTGTAAGATTAGTTTTATAGAGATATTATGTGAATTAGCTAGTTCTAAAATTTCAATATTTTGAAGAGCAATAAAAACAATAACATAAATATTAATTTACTTTATTTATTGTTTGTTAATAGGTTGATCTTGTATTAGGTAATTGTTTTAGAGATATAGTAGTGATGATGATAATGATAGTGTTTATCACTTTTGTTTTTTTACTTTTATAAGTGTCCAAACAAAAAACTTTAAAAAAGAGTAAAAATTTAGTTAACTATTATTGGTCGTTAGGTAAATAATTCGTTAATTTGCACCCTGTTTTTGAAATAACACAAAAATTAAGAAGAGATGTCAAGAGTTTGTGAGCTTACAGGTAAAAAAGCAATGGTAGGGAACAATGTTTCTCACGCAATGAATAAAACAAAGCGTAAATTTAACGCAAATTTAATTAAAAAGCGTTTTTATATCCCAGAAGAAGATCGTTGGATAACACTAAAAGTGTCTACTGCTGCATTAAAAAATATAAATAAGAATGGAATCTCTGCTGTTTTAAAAGAAGCAAGAGCAAAAGGTTTCTTCAACAAATAGTAGTCTCCTTATTTTAAAAGATATTTATAATGGCAAAGAAAGGTAATAGAGTTCAAGTAATCTTAGAATGTACAGAGCATAAAGCTTCTGGTAAACCAGGTACATCAAGATATATTACAACCAAAAATAAAAAGAACACTCCTGATAGAATAGAAATAAAGAAATTTAATCCTATTCTTAAGAAAATGACTGTTCATAAAGAAATCAAATAATAAGAGATGGCAAAGAAATCAGTAGCATCGTTACAGACAGGATCAAAGAGATTAACAAAAGCCATAAAAATGGTTAAATCTCCAAAGAGTGGAGCATATACTTTCGTAGAATCAATTATGGCTCCAGAAGCAGTTAATGACTTTTTAAAGAAAAAGTAATTAATCTGGTAATAAGATATTTAAAAAGAAGCCGTTTCAATTCTATTGAAATGGCTCTTTCTTTTTATATTTAAGCATTGTAACTAAGCGTTTTTAATTTTATCATATCGAATAGTAAATGGGGCTTTTTAAAAATATATTTTCTTCAGAGAAAAAAGAAACACTTGATAAAGGATTAGAGAAATCAAAAACAAATTTCTTTTCTAAATTAAGTAAAGCGGTAGCTGGTAAATCCAAAGTAGATGACCAAGTCTTGGATGACCTAGAAGAGATATTGGTTACGAGTGATGTTGGAGTTAAAACTACGATTAAGATAATAGAACGTATAGAAGATCGTGTCTCTAGAGATAAATATTTAGGAACAACTGAGTTAAATAAAATATTAAGAGAAGAAATAGCAGGACTGCTTTCTGAAACTAATATTGGAGAAGCTACTGATTTTGAGATCCCAAAAGACAAAAAACCTTACGTGTTAATGGTTGTTGGAGTTAATGGAGTAGGAAAAACAACTACGATAGGAAAGCTAGCATATCAGCTAAAAAATAAAGGATTAAAAGTTGTTTTAGGGGCAGCAGATACCTTTAGAGCAGCAGCAATTGATCAATTACAAGTATGGGCTGATCGTGTAGACGTTCCAATTATAAAACAAGATATGGGGAGCGACCCTGCTTCTGTAGCATTTGATACCTTACAATCTGGGGTAAATCAAGATGCTGATATAATTATTATTGATACTGCTGGAAGATTACATAATAAAGTCAATTTAATGAATGAGTTGACAAAAGTAAAACGAGTAATGCAGAAAGTAATAGGAGATGCACCCCATGATGTATTATTAGTTTTAGATGGCTCTACAGGTCAAAATGCTTTTGAGCAAGCAAAACAATTTACAGCAGCAACAGAAGTAACCTCTTTAGCAGTAACAAAACTAGATGGAACAGCAAAAGGAGGAGTCGTTATAGGAATAAGTGATCAGTTTAAAATTCCAGTAAAATATATAGGTGTAGGAGAAGGAATAGAAGACCTTCAAGTATTTAATAAATATGAGTTTGTAGATTCATTCTTTAAATAGTACATGTTACAAAATAGTTAAAAAAGGTGTTGAATAATGTTTTCAATACCTTTTTTTATATTTTGAAGACATCATCAATTAAATTCTTACAATCAGGTAAAGCTTATGCTTTACTACTTAGGAATTCAATTAGTATAATTTATAAACTTCATATATAATATTATGAGAGCATTACTTTACTTTTTACTTTCGACTTTGTTTTTAATTTCCTGCAAAAAACAAAAGGACATAAAACTACTAAAGGAGAAACAATCAAAGATAGTATGGCAAGCATATGATGAAACCAAAGATTTAGAGGCTACCCATAAGTTACAAGAAACACGAATGCACCTTAAATTAATTAACTCTAAAGTACTAGATAAAAATGATATATGGGGTGCGTTAGAGGTAGAATTAGACTTTTTTTCAGAAGAAAAGTACAATAACTTAGCAAAATATATTATAGAAAGTGACATTCCTACTATTCAACGCTATATAAAAGAAGGTAGATTTACGTATGAAGAGCTTACTCTTTTTTATATCTATCGTATTAGAAAATATGAAAGTGATAATACTGTATCCTTAAATTCTATAATTGCACTTAACCCTAAGGTAATTGAGCAAGCTAAAGCATTGGACAAAATTGATAAAAAAAATATTGATGTAAACTCTGTTTTCGGAATGCCTATTTTATTAAAAGATAATATAGGAACAAATGATATGATGACTACTGCAGGCGCAATTGTATTACAGGATAATCAAACAAAAAATGCTTATATCACAGATAAATTAATCGATAATAATGCTCTAATCTTAGGTAAAGCAAATCTGAGTGAATGGGCATATTTTTTGTGTTCAGGATGTCCATTAGGATATAGTGCAATCGGAGGACAAACACTTAATCCTTATGGAAGAATGATTTTTGAGACTGGTGGATCTAGTTCAGGTAGTGGAGTTGCTGTAGCTGCCAATTTTTGTATTGCCGCAATAGGAACAGAGACTAGTGGATCTATTTTGTCCCCAGCTAGTCAGAATTCTATAGTTGGTTTAAAACCAACTATAGGAGTAGTAAGTAGAACAGGAGTAGTGCCTATTTCTAGCACACTCGATACTCCTGGTCCTATGACTAAAAGTGTAATTGACACTGCTATTTTACTTAGATCTATTATTGGAAAGGATATCGATGATCCTGCTTCTGTAGCAATAGAAGTAGATTTTGTAGAAGAACTTAAGAAAGGGAAATTAAAAGGAAAACGTTTAGGTGTGATAAAAGAACTTCTTAAAGATTCGATATATAATATAGCAATAGAAAAAATTAAAAAAGCCGGTGCAGAGATTATAGAAATTGAACCCAAAGATACTCAGTTACCAGAATTTCTAACTGTTCTGAATATAGATATGAAAAACGATTTACCTCAATATATTAAAACACATGCTGCAAAAGAAGTTACTGTTAAAAATATAAAAGATATTATTACATTTAATCTAGAAGATACTTTAGTGAGAATTCCTTATGGGCAACAGTTATTTAAAGGGATTATTGAAGATAGTACTACTATTGAAGAGTTAGCTGTTATAAAAGAAAATTTAAAGACGATTGCAAGAAATTATTTTGATACTCATATGCATAAGCATCAATTAGATGCAGTTTTATCTATTAATAACTATCATGCGGGATATGCAGCTGTAGCTAAATACCCAGCGATTACTGTTCCTATGGGATATACTGACAATGGAGAGCCAAAGGGACTTACATTTATAGCTAAATCTTTTTCTGAAGGATTATTATTGCAATTAGGGTATGCCTATGAGCAGGTTGCAAAAGAAAGAAAAGTACCTGTTAAGTATAGTAACTAGTCATTGTATCTGGTTTAAATTTAGCAGATACACTATGATTATTTAGTGATAAAATATATAACTTGTATTCTTACTAAGTGTTTAAATATATTATAGCTCTACATTATATGCTTGTTTTGTATTTTCGTAAGCTAAGGAATGAATCTAAATAGTATTACTCTATTATATTGAAGCTATCTATTTCTTATATCATAATATTTCTATATACACTACTTACTGTTAGTTATGCGCAAGAAGTGCCTAAAATGACTATAGATGATAGTATAAAAAATATGTTTAGCGAGTCAATGTTTTTAAGAAATAAAAACAGAAATACTCAAGCAATGGCAGTTGTAAATGATGCTTTTGCATTAGCTGAAAAATATAAAAGAGACAGTTTAATAGGTGCTTCTTATTTTTATTACGCAACGATCTATAGAGCAGTAAAAGATTATAAAAACTCTGAGATTTATTATAAAAAAGCGATTCAATACCAAAAAGATATTCACCAAATATCAGAACTTTCAGGTATTTATAACACTTATGCTAGCTTGCTTCTGGATATGAAAAAAGAAAAAGAAGCATTTTCTAAATATAATGAAGCTATTAAATATGCTGTTTTAACAAATAATAAAACTCATAATTCATCTCCTTTAGTAAATCTAGCTAATTATTATTATAAGAAAGAAGAATATGAAAAAGCAAAAACATATGCAAGAAAAGCAATACAGGTAATCCAGGGTTTTTCTTCTAAAAAATATGATCGTTTTTTAGATCAAGTTCGTGCACTTTCTTGGATGATTATTGGTGTTGCAGATATAAAGTCAGATGATTTTGAGTCTGGAGATATCTATTTGAAAAAAGCGTTAGACTATTATATAAGACAGGGAGATGACAAAAATATAGCTACTATTTATTTTCGTTATTATGAGTATTATATACAAATCAAAGATTCTACTAAAGCTTTTGATTATCATTTATCGTATGCCAAACACGATAAAAAGTATAATAAAGAACTTTTAGAGGAGAAAATAAAAGAAAATGAAGAGCTTAAGCAATTTGAAGATAATGTTTTAGCACTCGAAATTGCTCAAAAAGAAGTAGCGTTGCAAAAAGAACAAAAAAAGCGTTTAAAATATTCACTGTTATTACTCTCTTTTTTTGTAATATTATTTATTATAAGTATCATTATATTATCTAAAAAAAATAAAACTCTTAAGAAACTAAGAGAAAGTACAGTTAAAATTTCAGAGCAAAAATCAAAATTTATTGCGATGATTAGCCATGAAATTAAAACACCACTACATTCTGTTATAGGGTTTAATAATATTTTATTAGAAGAATCACCAAGACCTAGTCAAAAAAAATATTTACAGTTTTTAAAAAATGCATCTAATCATTTATTATTGTTAGTTGATAATATGTTAAATCATTATAGATCTAATTCATATCGATTAGAAGCTCAAAACTCTGATTTTAAATTTAGAGAATGTATTCAAGAAGTTGTCGATACATTTACGGTTCAATTAAAAAATAAAAATGATAACTTACTTTTAAGTATAGATCCTACCATTCCTAAAATACTACATGGTGATCATTTAAAACTCAATCAGATCCTTATTAATTTAATAAGCAATGCTATAAAGTTTACAGAAGGAGGGACAGTTTGGGTTAGTGCTATTTTAGAAAATAAGAGCAATACTACTTGTCGAATTTTATTTGAAGTAAAAGATACCGGTATTGGTATTTCTAAGGCTGATCAAAAGGGAATTTTCGATGAATTTGGACAAAAATCACAGAATATAAATAAAGAATTCCAAGGTAGTGGACTTGGGTTATCGATTGTAAAACAGCTCTTAGAATCGCTAGAGAGCACTATTAATATAGAGAGTGAGGAAAATAAAGGGAGTCAATTTTCATTTAGTTTAGCTTTTAAATATATAGAGCTAGAAATACCTAAAGAAATAACTGATATTGATTTAAAAAAGCTAGAAGGACTACAAGTGTTAGTTGTAGAAGATCATAAATTAAACCAATTGATTATAGCAAAAACACTAAAAAAAAATAAGATGGAATTTTCTATTTGCGATAATGGTTTGGTAGCAGTCGAAACCTTTAATTCTAAACCTTTATGCTATTATGATCTTATATTAATGGATATACATATGCCAGTGATGAATGGTTATGATGCGACTTTAAAAATTAGAGAAAAAGATCATAATATTCCTATTTTAGCACTTACTGCAGTAGAAATAGACTTCAGTTCCGAAGATTTAAAACGCCTAGGGTTAACAGATGTCGTTAGTAAACCTTATAAAGAATCTATACTATACCAGAAAATTATAGAGTATTGTTTTAATTAATATGATCTTAAATTTAGATAGAATTTTTAATTTTTTGCATAAAATATAAGTACCTATAAAACTATTATTAGAACAAGAGATAAATAGTATTTAAAGTAGAAGAGATATGTTACCTTTTTTCATTATATCGCTTAGATAGTACACGATGAAAGTCATTTGATTAGCTTATATATTATAATATAACCAAATATCTGTTTAAGTTAGTATAGGACTATAGAGTAATCAGGGTTAAATCTATATAGTTATTGAATTTATACCTTAAACTTTGTTTTATCCTCGTATCTTTGCACACCTTTATTCAGAAGATATGAGAACAAAGACATTAAAGAAGAATAAGATTAATGTAGTTACATTAGGTTGTAGTAAGAATGTATATGATAGCGAAGTATTAATGGGGCAATTGCGAGCAAACAATAAAGAAGTTGTTCATGAAGAGGAAGGGAATATTGTTGTTATTAACACCTGTGGTTTTATAGCTAATGCTAAAGAAGAATCTGTAAATACCATTTTAGAATATGTGCAGAAAAAAGAAGATGGAGCAGTAGATAAAATTTTTGTTACAGGGTGTCTTTCTGAACGTTATAAACCAGACCTAGAAGAGGAGATACCAGATGTTGATCAGTATTTTGGGACAACAGAACTTCCTGGATTATTAAAAGCATTAGGAGCAGATTATAAGCATGAGCTTATTGGAGAGCGATTAACAACAACCCCAAAAAACTACGCATATTTAAAAATAGCAGAAGGATGTGATCGACCATGCTCTTTTTGTGCTATTCCTTTAATGCGAGGAAAACACAAATCTACACCAATTGAAGAATTAGTGATAGAAGCGGAGAAATTAGCTGCTGATGGTGTTAAAGAACTAGTTTTAATTGCTCAGGATTTAACATACTATGGATTAGATCTTTATAAGGAAAGAAAACTAGCAGATTTACTTAGAGCATTAGTAAAGGTAGAAGGAATAGAATGGATACGGTTACATTATGCATTCCCAACAGGTTTCCCAATGGAAGTTCTAGAGGTAATGAAAGCAGAACCAAAGGTGTGTAATTATATTGATATACCTCTGCAACATATAGCAGATCCTATATTAAAATCGATGCGCCGTGGAACAACTAAAGCAAAAACAACTAAACTCTTAAAAGAGTTTAGAGAAGCTGTTCCTGAAATGACTATTCGTACAACACTTATTGTAGGATATCCAGGTGAAACACAAGAGGATTTTGAAACCCTACGAGAGTGGGTGAGAGAAATGCGTTTTGAACGTTTAGGATGTTTTACATATTCGCACGAAGAGAATACACATGCCTATACTTTAGAAGATGATGTCCCAGAAGAAATAAAGATGGAACGCGCTAATGAGATTATGGAAATTCAATCGCAAATTTCATGGGAGTTAAATCAACAAAAAATTGGACAAGAGTTTAAAATAGTTGTGGATCGTAAAGAAGGAAATTATTTTATAGGAAGAACAGAGTTTGATTCTCCAGATGTAGATAATGAAGTGTTAATTGATGCATCTAAACATTATCTCAAAACAGGTGATTTTGCAAAAGTAAAAATTTATGAAGCCGAAGATTTTGACTTATACGGAGAAGTTATTTAGTTAGATAGTATTTTTCTACTATTTTTTTCTGTCAAAATATTATGATTTAAAATTTAAGTGATGTGATTCTACATATCCATATTTTATGTAAATGGTATAAAATTCTTTGAAAAATAGAAGAAAAGTCATGATTCTGATATAAATAGATATGTTTAGTATTTCTAATTTTAAAAATCAATTATATACTAAGATGTGAGTAAAATATATTACTGAGATTAATATAATAGAGATGAAAGCTGCATTAGATTTTCTATCGCTAAAAGAATTTTCAGATTTCTTGGAACTATTTAGAAAAACTGATCTTAAAGTGTTGTTATTTATAAGAATTTATATAAGTTACGATTTGATTTAATTACTTTTTGAAGACTTGTAGTCACCATCAAAAATGATGTTCCAATTTTTTCCTTTATCAGTACTTTGGTACCAAGTCTGTCTTACGGTATCGTCAGTGTTTTTTTGCCATTCGATTTTATTTAATAAAGCTCCTTTTTTAGTGACAACCTCATTTTGTAATATCATTTTACGATGCTTAAGATTCCCTTGAAGATGTAATGTAAGTCCACTATTATCTACCCAAAACTGTTCCCATTGATTCGTTCTAGGGTTGTATTTATTAAGGCTAGTACCTTGATATTTAGATGAAGTAGAATGATAGGTTTCTCTAATGGCTTTATTATCTATAATAGATTCTATTTTACTTTTTCCTACTATAGAATCAGTGTTATGTTTATATACATTCCATTCTCCAATCCAAAAATCAAATGCTCTATATTGATCATTAGATTTATCCTGAGCAGTACTCTGTAAAAAACAAAACCCAAATAATAATAATAACTTTGCTATAGGATGCATTAACAATGATATTTTTCTAAAGATACATTATTTTGTTGACCTATTTTGCTTTCTGATGTCTAAATAGAGATCAGTTAATGTGCATATATTTTAGTATGATTCAGATTTTTACATAAAAAAAGAAGCCCAATTTGGACTTCTTTTTTTATATAAATTATATGTAATTTAGAAATTTAGATCATTTTTCACTTCATTAGACGAATCTATAACTTCTATAGGTTTTTCATTTTCAGGAGTTGTCTCCGTAGGTTCTTTTTCTGAAGTAAAAACGCTTTCATCAACTGATTCTGCTTCACATGAACATAGAATAACTGTAATAGCTAGTAGAGATAGGGATTTTTTGATCATCACTTTTTATTTTTGTTTTTTAAAAATTTAGATCATTTTTCACTTCATTAGACGAATCTATAACTTCTATAGGTTTGTCATTTTCAGGAGTTGTTGTCTCCGTAGGTTCTTTTTCTGAAGTAAAAACGCTTTCATCAACTGATTCTGCTTCACATGAGCATAGAATAACTGTAATAGCAAGTAGAGATAGGGATTTTTTGATCATCACTTTTTATTTTTGTTTTTTTAAAAATTTAGATCATTTTTCACTTCATTAGACGAATCTATAACTTCTATAGGTTTTTCATTTTCAGGAGTTGTCTCCGTAGGTTCTTTTTCTGAAGTAAAAACACTTTCATCAACTGATTCTGCTTCACATGAACATAGAACAGCAGTAATAGCAAGTAGAGATAGGAATTTTTTGATCATCACTTTTATTTTTTTGTTTTGTATATTAGGTTAAATCGAGGACAAATGTATCTAAAAAAAAGACATGAAATCTTAAAAATAGATTAACGAACTGCTTGAGATTAATAAGTTAATAGAAAATGAATTGAGAAGTTTTTAATAGACTCATAACATCATTTTTGAATTGTTTAATACAGTTAAGTTATCTTATGATTTTTATTCAATTTTTCATTTGTTTTATTGAATAATCAATACTTCTAATTCTCTTTAAAAAAACACTAGAATTAACAATTTGGTAACATTGGGAGTTGTGTTTCTGAATAATTTTAGGTTGTATTATATGGTTTAAATTATTGAAAAACTATTTTATGTTGTTTTTGTTGTGAATTTAATGGAATATAACTGTTTTTTTAATAATACTTCAAAACATGACTAAACTGCATGATTTTATATTTGTTATTTAATTAAGCTAAGAATAAGCTATTCTTCTTTGGGTAAACAATAACGGTTAACTTTCTTTTGTAATAAAAAAATGAGCTATTATATAATTTAATTTTGGATTGATAATACTGTACGCATTTAGAGAAGGAGAATATTTTTTTAGCGACATTAGACTATCTTAATTGTTTGACCTAAGAATAAAATATTAATATCATTAGACGGCAAAAATTAGTGTGATTATTAGAAGTAGAATTTGACTAAATTATTTTTAGTTTTTTATAAACATCACTTTTAAATGTTCGTCCTACAGGAATACGGTATCCTTCTATTTCTATAGTCTGGTCTGATTCATAAAAAAAATTTACTTTTCTCCAATTAATAATATAAGAGCGATGTGTTTGTACAAAGACATCATTATTTAAGAGTTTGTGTAGACCAAGAATAGAATACCGGACAGAAAGTTTTTTATTATCAGATGTTACTAATGAGCAATAATTTTTAGAATCAGTATGGGCAAAAAGAATGGAGTCGATAGTTACTTTTACTAGCTTGTTACCACTTTTAATAAACACGTTTGATGGCTCTTCGGCAGTATTTTTATTTTTAATAGTAGAAATCTTTTTTTCTGCAAGAATCATGGCAGCTTGTAAATCTTTTTTATTAATTGGTTTAGTGATATATGCTATAGGTTCAATATCAGCAGCTTGTGATATAATAGTGGGACTGCAATCAGAAGAGGTGAATAAGGTAGGTATGTTATAAAGGGTTTTAATTCTTCTTCCTAAATCTATTCCTGCCTGTTTTCCATTAAGATGGATGTCTAATAGAACAACTTCTGGATTTAGTTTTCCAATTTGTTCTTGTGCTTCAAAAGGGTCATTAGAGTTTCCTATACAAGTATATCCTAACTCTTCTAAAGTAATTTTAAGATCTTCTAAATGAAAAATCTCATCTTCTACTATATATATATTCATTATCCATAAATAGTTTATGTAGAAAAGAATTTTGATACATTCTCTTCTTTTATTTTTAATGATTGTAATATAGGTATATTTAATTCAAACTGTGTGCCAATTTCTTTTTTTGACGATACTGTAATTTTGCCGTTATGCATCTTCACAAAACGATATACTAAATTAAGACCTATCCCCGTACCTTTTTCTCCTTGTGTCCCTATGGTAGATTGTTCTTTTTCTATTGTAAATAGCTGTTGAAGTTGCTTCTCAGACATTCCTATACCTGTATCAATAATTGAACATATAAAAGAATTTAACTCTTTTTTAAATTCAATAGTTATAGTTCCATTTTCAGTATATTTTAATGCATTACTAATTAGGTTTCTAAATATAACATTAAAAGCTCCTTTATCGAATTCTATAAGTATATCTTCTTTATATTTTAAATTAATTTTGGTTTTTTTATAGATTGTTTGCTGTTCAAAACTAGCAATAAGTTCTCGAAATTGGTTTTTTATAGAGATTTTTTCAGGATTAATTTTGTATCCATTCATTTGTTCTAAAGACCAATTCAGTAGATTGTCAAGCATGTAAGAAAGGTTTTCTGAGTTTTTTTCTAACTCTTGAGAAATTTCTATAGTGCGATGAAAGTTTTCTTTGTCAATATGATATTTTAAAATTTTACCAGATCGTTGAAATGGTATGATCATTCCTCTAAGATCATGAGCAATGATAGAGAATAACCTATTTTTAACTTGATTTATAGAGACTAGTTCTTTTTGCTGTTTGCGTAATTTTCGAAAAGCCCATATTCCAGTAATTAATAAGGATAATAAAAAAAAGGTAGCCAATAAGTATAAATTTTGCCTAGACTTTGCTTGTATTGCTATTTTTTTTTGCTTTTCTTTTTCTTTATTAAGAGTTACAATTTTTAATTCTTTCTTTTTTGTATCATATTTTTTTTCGAGATGCGCTACTTGAGTTTTTACTTTTTCATTAGCAATAGCATCTTTAATAGTGTAGTACTTTTTAAGATGATCAATTGCTAAAGAGGGTTGCCCTATTTCTTCATAATATTCACTATATCTTTTATGTAGTTCTTGCTGATTAATTAAGGGAGTCATTCTTTTTGTTATATATTCTAATAGTTTTAAATATTTCCCTGCTTTTTTATATGATTTTTTCTTAATGTATACTTCTGTTAAAGCTTTAAAAGATTGATGTAAGTTATTGTTATTATTAGAGAGCTTAATGATCTCATGAGATTTTATAAAATATTTTTCTGCGGTATCATACTGCTTTATATTATTAAGATATACCCAACCTTTTTCTCTTAAGGCTCCAGCAACTGTTATATCATCTTTTTGATTTTTAGCAAGAACTAAGATAGAATCTACGGTTTTAATTGCATTATCATTTTCTTGTAATTTTCGATAGCATCTTGCTAATGTTGAATAAGCAAGCATAAGTCCATGATGATTTCTTACTTCTTTTGCTCTAGAAATACTTTTCTTAATAAATTTTTTTCCAGTCTCATACTGCCCCCATTCTACATAAAAAAGCCCTAGATTATGATAATTAGTTTCTAAACCCTTAGGATTATCTTGTTTTTCTCTTAATTCTGTAGCGTATAATATATTTTTGATAGCTTCTTCATAATTAGAAGAAAGATAATAATATGATCCTATATTATTGTAATTAGTAGGTAAGCTAGTTGTATCATTGATTCTTCTTTTTAATTGGATTGTAGAATCTGAATACGCTATAGCTTTATAATAATCTTTGTTTTTTTCTGCAATTAATTCATGACTAGCATAATAATCTAACCATGCATTATTATTGATATCGTTTTTAATAAGTCTTTTTACGTTTTGTAATAAAATTAAAGCTTCTTTTTGATTGTTATTTTTAACTAAAAAAAACGATTTGTTAGCATACATAGACCAGAGTTCTTCTTCTTTGATTTTTATGTGTTCTCCTAATTTGATCGCTTTAGTGTAGAAATGTACTACAGAATCAAGTTTTTGTTTCTGATGATAGAATGCTCCTATTTTTGCATAAATTCGTACTTTACATAAAGGATCTGCTTTAGAAACTATTTGCTTACTATATCGTATTTTTAAATCTACATTGGTTGTTGTATCGAGTAGTTTATTCCATTTCTCACAGAAATCCTGTTTACTCTTAGCGTAAATGCTTAAAAATACTATAAGAATTAAGATAGAGAAAATAAAAATTCGTTTTAGCATAAATTTAAAATAAGCAGCATTAAAATATATAATACACTAAGTGCATTGATTTTTAAGTAAGTTTTTTAACACAAAAGTAATTGTTATAAACAATCATCCATATTATTTAGACAACCAGCTACATATTTATAACAAAACTCCTCTAATATATCTGAATACTCTATGAGTAGTATATTTTTACTCGTATAATTAATGCAATAAAATTAACAAAAAAATAAGTTGTATTAAATTTATATATAAAGTTCCGTAATTTTATACTGAATTGGTGTTGATATATGATAGAATGAATATTAAAAAGTAAAGAGAAAAGATTATCTGATTTTTTTTAAGAATTAACTCTAGGTTATACACTAGGTTTTTGTGATGATCGTGTGTTAAAAAAACATTAGCTTTTTTTAACAGTTTTTATTGCAGGAAGTATTAGTATGGTAAACGCAAAAATAAAAACTTTAATGAACATACGCTACGTATGAGATAGAGGTATGGGGATACTTACTATAAGTATAATAGATTTTAAATAGGAGTAGTAGACTATTTATAATATATTGTTTTATGTAGTGTGTAGAAACCAGTGTGTAATCAGGGTTATTTTTATTAGTAGTGTAATGACGTTTCCAATAAAATAACGAAGTTAGTAGTGGCTATGAATTATCAATATTATAACTTCTAAATTATTTTTTATATTGTTTAAAAGTCAATTTGGGAATATCATCTGGTACATCCCAATACTCATGATCAAGTTTATCAATGATATCGACTTCTTCATTGGATAATATATGATATAAATCGTTTAAGGTTTTTAATCTGTTATCATCTTTGTGTTTATCAATTATAGCATAGGCTGTTTCAATAATTCTAAGTGAATTATTTGCTTCTATTTTTTTTAAACAACGTATAGCATTTTCATAACAAGACCATCCCCAATTTGTGAAAAACTGAAGAAAACCTCCATTATGGACATCCATTTCTAGTTTCCAAAGAGCGGCTAATTCTTGTTCATCTTTGTTAAGTTTTGACCAATCTTGGTTATTTTCATTTAGTTTTTCAACAAAATGAATCGTATAATCAAACCATTCTTGTTCTATTTTAGAGATACTCATTTTAAAATAAATTAAACAGGATAATAGTATAATCAAAAAATACACATATACTTAAGGATAACTAGTATATGTGTATTTTTTAATTAGATGATTTTTTAAGATTTCGGAATAGGAAAACCTCTATCTTTCATTAATGCTTCGATTTTAGCATCTCGTCCTCTAAACTTTCGATAAGCTTCTGCTGGATCTATTGCATTACGAGGAGCAAATAGATATTTAACTAATTTAGTGGCAACTTCTTTATCATAGAATCCGCCTGGAGCTTTAGCAAAAGCTTCTGCAGCATCAGAGGTTAATACATCTGCCCACATATAACCATAATATGCTGTAGCATATCCTTCTCCAGAAAATACATGTCCAAAATGCGGTGTGCGGTGTCGCATTACTAATTCTTTAGGCATATTTAATTCTGCTAAAGCTTCTTTTTCAAAAGCATCAATATCAATATTTGTAGGATCAGCTAAATGAAGCTTCATATCTATTAATGCAGATGCTAAATATTCTGTGGTTCCAAAACCTTGGTTAAAAGTTGCTGCTTTTTTTATTTTGTCAACTAATGTTTTGGGGATAGGTTCTCCTGTTTTATAATGCACTAGATATTTGTTAATTACTTTATCAGTAGCTAACCAACGTTCTAATAACTGAGATTGAAATTCTGTATAATCACGTACACCACTATTAAGAGTTGGATATCTTACTTCTGATGAAAAGAAATGTAATGCATGACCAAATTCATGAAAAAATGTATTCGCATCATCCCATGAGATTAAAACGGCCTCTCCTGGAGCGGGTTTTACAAAATTAGAGTTATTTGATGCAAGTACATTTTTTTTACCATTAAAAGTAGTGTGACTTCTATAGGTTGTTGCCCATGCACCAGATCTTTTTCCTTCTCTGGCAAATGGATCTAAATACCATAAGCCAATATGTGCTCCGGAGGTTTTATCATTTACTTCCCAGACATTTACGTCTTCATGAAATACAGGAACTTTTCCTTTTTGAATAGGAGTAAATTTATAGTTAAACAGTTCACCTGCAACAAAAAACATAGCTTCTGTTAGTTTGTCTAATTGTAAATATTGTTTTACCTCATCAGAATCCAGATCATATTTCTTTTTTCGTACTTTTTCTGCATAGTAACGATAATCCCAAGGTTCAATAGTTATTTTATCTCCGTTCGCATTTGCAACAGCTTGCATGTCTGCAACTTCTTCTTTTACTCTGGCAATTGCTGCTGGCCAAACAGCATTCATTAAATTCATGGCATTTTCAGGATTTTTAGCCATACGGTTTTGTAACCTCCAATCTGCAAAATTATCGAATCCTAGTAATCCAACACGTTCTTTTCTAAGTTTTAGAATTTTTGCAATATTTTCATTATTATCTTTATCATCACCATTATCTCCACGAGAATAATACGTTCTCCATACTTTTTCGCGTATAGCTCTCTCATTAGAGTATGTAAGAAAAGGATCCATAGAAGATCTAGTATTGGTTATTGCGTATTTTCCATCTTGTCCTTTATCTTTTGCAGCTTTTGCGTAAGCTTTGATGAGCGGTTCTGATAATCCACTTAATTGGTTTTTGGTAAGATAGGTTACATATCCTTCTTCATCTGCTAAAACATTGTTAGAGAAATTAGTATACAAACCAGACAACTCATTGTTGATTGCTGCATACCGTTTTTTCTTTTCTTCATCTAAAGCTGCACCATTCATAGCAAAAGATTCATAGATCAGTTGTACTACACGCTGTTGGTCTGCTTCTAAAGGTGTTTGTAATGAGTTATCATAAATTGTTTTAATACGTTCAAACAATTTTTTGTTTTGTGATATTTTAGATTCAAAATCTGATAATTTAGGAGCCATTTCTTTTTGGATCTCTCTAAACTCTGATGAGGACAGATTACTACTTAGAATATAGTAGTATGTAAATACCCTATCAAGTTCTGCTCCAGATTTTTCTATTGCGACAATTGTATTCTCAAAAGTAGGAGTTTCTGGGTTGTTAGCAATTTCATCAATTTCTGTAAGTTTTAGCTCCATTCCTTTTTCAAGAGCTGGTTTTATATCAGTGACATTCATTTTATCAAAAGCAGGTGTCCCCGCATAGGGACCGGTCCATTCTTTTAATAAGATGTTTTCAGTTTCTTTTGTTTTGGTTATTTCCACAGTTTCTTTCTTTTGGTTACAACTTGTTAAAACCACGATAGCTGATAAAGCTATTGTTTTAAAAGTTGTGGAGAGTTGTGAGTTAATCATGATTGTTTAATTTTAAATTCTAGATTTGTTATTGTTAGTAAAGAAGATAGCATTTACAAAAAATAGTTTTCCTTCTTCCCAGAAAGATCTAAATAGTGGATTATCTATCATATATATAATAGACCCATTACCCATTTTTGTCTCACCAAATAATAATGAATTATTTAGATTTTTTAGTGCATCTTCTCCAGCAAACCCTGATATGAGTTCAGGTTTATCGATATATGCGATGTTATATCCTTTTTGAAGAAGTTTATAAGAATCATTTCCTAGTTTCAGGCTAAAATATGTATCCTTGTATCCAAATGCCATTGGGTGTGAGGAATCTACTTTGGTTTTAAAAATACTACCAGTAATAAATTTCTTCACACTTTCGCGTTCTCGTTGATTGTAAGTAATAAGGTTCCCTATAGAATCGTTTTCTTTTTCTTCGATTTTATTTTTTTTGAGATTGAATCCTTCTTTATCAATAAAATTATTTAAAGCATTAGCAATAGCGATTATTTTTCCACCATTGGTAATCCATTTTTTTAGTTTATTTAAAGCATCCGGATTAAAATAGTCTTTGTAATCTCCATTGGGTAGTATAAGAACATCGTAACTATTAAGATCTGAACTCTTAAAATATTCGGTGTCAATAGATGTAATAGGGAATTTAAGTTGTTGTTCAAAGAAGTGCCAAATTTCGCCATAATTTAATGATGATGTATATGTTCCTTTGAGAACTGCAATTTTTTGTTTGTTAATTAGTTTTACATCTGGGGATCCAAAATCTACTCCTTTATCAGAAAAACTAGTACGAGCAACATGTAGTTTTCGATGATGAGTATTGGCTATATTGATAACTGTTTTATCATAGTTTTTATGATTATCACTTTTAGTAATAATAAGACTTCCTTTTTTAAAATCTTTACCATCATTACTAAAGTCTTTTTCACTAAAACGAACTTTAATACCATGCTGTAGTAAATCAGTCATAAAAGCAGCGTCATTAATACTATTCCATCTAGCAATATATCCAGCTCCAGAAGTATTGATACTATTTTCAAGAAGAACTTCTTTTTTTGTGCTATTAGCAATAACCAATGTGGTGGAAGCAATAGCATCTAACCCATATGCGTATGGGATGCTCCAAGCAGTGATGTCGTAGGTAAGTGGATCGTTTAATTTAGCACTAGGTTCAAAAAGTACTTTTATCATTTTGCCTTTTGGCTGATTAGTACTTATAACAAGGGCTCCATTAGCATTGATACTACCTTGTTTGTTTTCTCTATAGTTGAATCCTGAAATTTTTGAAGCATTAGTAAATCCATACTTGATTTGATGCTGATCTAGTAGTTTTGTTAAGTTATTAATTTTATTAGTTTCTCCATTTAGGATATAGCTTTTATACTTTAGAGTAGTATTGGTAAAGAATTTTTTAAACTCCGAGTTTAGTTTTATAGCTTGTTGAGATGAAATTTCTACTGTCGATAATCCTGTTGTAGTATGATGTAATACACGATCTTTTAGAGTTAGTACGTAGCCTTCATCAGTTTTAATTCCTAGTCCTGCTCGTCCATGACCTGCTTGCTCATAGGTCATCCCAATGGCTCCCATAAAAGTAGGATATGTATCTCCGTAGCTTGGGTACAGTAGGTCAAAGCTTTCTCTTGTAAAGAATAACCATCCTTTTGCATCAAAGTATTTAGCATGATTTTTACCAATCTGAGTTTGGAATTTTTTTTGCCAAGGAGTAATAATTTCATGAAAAGGTTCTGCAGCAGGAGCAAAATAATAAGGTTCATTAATCCCTTGCTCGTGGAAATCTACATGAACATGGGGCATCCACGTGTTATATATTTCTAACCGTTGTTGTGATTCTACCTGAGTAACCCACGCCCAATCACGATTAAGATCAAATAGATAATGATTTGGTCTACCACTTGGCCAAGGCTCGTTGTGTTCTGCTGCCAATTGATCTATTTGATATGGGTGAGCTTTGGTTTGATTATACCAGTTCACATAACGATCACGTCCATCGGGATTCATACATGGATCGATAATAACTACAGTGTTTTCTAACCAAGTTTTTTTTTGGGTTATTAACTCATATAAAGTTTGCATAGCAGCTTCTGTACTAGAAGCTTCATTGCCATGTACATTGTAACTTAACCAAACAATTGCAATTTTTGGATTGGAGGTAGTACCTTCTGCTATTCCTATATTCTTTAAATTATCTAGTCGTATTTTTTCAATATTTTTTAAGTTTTCTTTAGAGGATATGATGGCATATGTTAGAGGTCTTCTTTCGTTTGTTTTTCCATAAGTATGATAGTTTACCATATCAGAATTACGAGCTATGTAATCAAAATACTGTATAACATCTGCATGTCTTGTAAATTGATTTCCAATGGGATATTGTAAAAACTCTGATGGAGATTGTAATTTGTGTTGTGAATAGGTTAGGAAAGTTGTTACAATTACGACAAAGATTGTAATAATTAATTTTTTCATTGATTGACTGTTCATTTTAAAATCGTAAAATACCGAGTTAAATTTACGATATAATCGGTATTAACTAAAATTTAGGATTTACAATAACAATCTGATGTATATTTAACCCACTTTATGTATTAAACTGTATTAGTAGAGTTTTAATTACTATAAAATATAATGTTTAAGGATTTTTGTATAGTATTTGTATTTAAAGATACGGAACTGTATTTTGTGAAATTTAGAAAATGGAATAAAATTTTTAATACATAAAGAAAATTTAATCTTTTTTAAAAAAATATATATATATGCCTAGTGACTGTATTCCGTTTAGTGATACGAATTACTTTTCCTCTCTTATTTGTGATTATTTAGAAGAAAAACCTGAGTTACATTCTTTTTATAATCGTTATCCAAAATTAGAAAACTTTAAAAACCAAATCATAGAAAAACAAGCCTCTTTCTCTGATGAGAATAGAGCAATAGTAGTAAAAGCATTACAAGAGCAATATAAAAATAGTATTCTTTCTGATGTTACAGTAAAGCATATTGCTTTTTTAGAACAGTCAAATACATTTACAGTTGTTACGGGGCATCAATTAAATCTTTTTACAGGACCTTTATATTTTTTATATAAGATTATTTCTACGATAAATCTAACTAAGATTTTAAAAGAAAAATATCCGGAGTATAATTTTGTGCCTATCTACTGGATGGCAACTGAAGATCATGATTTTGATGAAATTAATTATTTCAATCTTTTTGGAAAGAAAATACAGTGGAGTCATAAGGACGGTGGGGCAGTAGGAGATTTTGATACAAAAGGGTTAGATAAGGTTTTTGAAGTTTTTTCTTCAGAAATAGGGCTAGGACAAAATGCAGAACGCCTTAAACTCCTTTTTAAGGAAGCATATATAACACATGGAAATCTTGCTGCAGCAACTAGGTATTTGGCTAATGAGTTATTTGGAGCATATGGTTTAGTGATTATAGATGGAGATGATAAAGCATTAAAACGATTGCTAATTCCTTTTGTAGAAAAAGAGTTAGTTTCTAAAGTATCATATACTACTGTATTACCAAAAGCAAAACAATTAGAGGCAGCAGGATATAAAGTACAAGTCAATCCACGAGAGATAAATTTGTTTTATTTGGATAAAGGATTGCGAGAACGAATTATTGAAAAAGAAGGAAGATATTATGTAAACGAGACTGATATCTCTTGGAGTGAAAAGGAACTAATAAACCACCTTTATGAGATGCCTGAGAGGTTTAGTCCTAATGTAATGATGCGACCATTGTATCAAGAAGTTATTTTGCCAAACCTTTGCTATATAGGTGGAGGAGGAGAATTAGCATATTGGATGGAACTAAAAGATTATTTTGAAGCAGTAGAAATCCCTTTTCCGATGCTATTACTGCGTAATTCAGTTCTTATTCAGAAAGCAAAACAAACTAAAAAAATTGAGAAGCTCAATGTCTCTGATAGAGAATTGTTTTTGAAACAACATGAGTTGATTAATCTAAAGGTTAGACAAATTTCTGATATTGATATTAATTTTGATACGCAACGTAAGCATCTAAAAGAACAGTTTCAGGCAATGTATGAAGTAGCAAAACAAACAGATGTTACTTTTTATAATGCAGTAAAAGCACAAGAAACTAAACAACTTAAAGGTATAGATACTCTAGAAAAAAGATTACTAAAAGCGCAGCGATATAAGCTTAGTGACCATGTAAAACGATTAACAATATTGCAAAATGAGTTGTTCCCTAACCAGAGTTTACAAGAGCGTAATACTAATTTTTCTGAAATGTATCTGGAGTATGGAGAAGATTTAATACCAATATTAATAAATTGCCTAAATCCATTACAAGGAGAGTTTGTAATTTTAAAACAATAAAGGAGTATATTATTTTTTTAATGATTTAAAATAGATGCCTTACTTTTTTTAGTTTAATCAATATTGGTCGTTATATTATCATTTTTAGTATGCCTTTATCTCTAAATCAAAACAGTGAAAACTGTTAATAATGATAAGAAGATAAGAACTCCCACATATATACATTTTTTTCATGACTATCTTTTTTTATTATAAATACAATCAACCTGACTATATTATATATAGTATCGTAAAAAGGTATAATAGACTGTTTTTAATTCCTCATTGAAGATTCTAATTTCAATGGATTTCTCTCGAATTCAAAATATTTTTAGAAAATACATCTTGTGGGTACGTTCTGAGATTATTGATCTGAGGATTAATTTTTTTTAATACAAATAGTATTGAATTATAGTAAGATATATAGCGTCAATTGGAAGTATTTATAGTATTAAAAAAACACTGTTAACAAAAATAATGCGAAGCAAATGAAAATTAATGTGCTTAGGATTTCAGAGGTTATAATTTAATTTTATTTTTGCCTATGCAAAACAACGTACTTATTTTAGATTTTGGATCGCAATACACTCAATTGATAGCAAGAAGAGTGAGGGAATTAAATATATATTGCGAGATACACCCATATAATAATTTACCAAAGAATATATCAGATTTTAAAGCTGTAATCCTTTCAGGGTCACCGTTTTCTGTAAGAGGAGAAGATGCTCCTCATCCTGATTTATCAGAGATTCGAGGTAAAAAACCACTTTTAGCAGTTTGTTATGGTGCTCAATATTTAGCGCATTTTAGTGGAGGGCAAGTTGCACCATCAGATACTAGGGAATACGGTAGAGCAAATCTATCTTTTATAGAAAAAGGAGAACAGTTTTTTGAAAATATAGAAAAAAACTCACAAGTATGGATGAGTCATAGTGATACGATAAAAAAACTTCCTGATAATGCCTTACGATTAGCCAGTACTAGTGATGTAAAGAATGCAGCATATAGAATTAAAGAAGAAGAAACATATGCAATTCAATTTCATCCAGAGGTATATCACTCAACTGACGGGAAACAATTACTAGAAAATTTTCTTATTAAGATAGCAGATATCCAACCAGATTGGACACCGAATTCTTTTGTAGATTCTACAGTAGCAGAACTCAAAGAAAAAATAGGGAATGATAAAGTGGTACTAGGTTTAAGTGGAGGTGTAGACTCTACAGTTGCTGCGGTACTATTACATAAAGCTATAGGAGAAAACCTGCATTGTATTTTTGTAAATAATGGATTATTACGTAAAAATGAATTCTCTGCTGTATTGAAACAATATGAAGGTATGGGACTTAATGTTAAGGGCGTAGATGCTTCGGCACGTTTTTTGAAAGCTCTTGCAGGAGAAAGTGATCCCGAAAGAAAGCGAAAAATCATAGGGAATATTTTTATAGAAGTGTTTGACGATGAAGCACATCAAATAGAAGATGCTAAATGGTTAGGTCAGGGTACAATTTATCCAGACGTAATAGAATCTATATCAGTAAACGGACCTTCTGCTACCATAAAATCTCACCATAATGTAGGTGGATTGCCTGATTTTATGAAGTTACAAGTTGTAGAGCCACTACGTATGTTGTTTAAAGATGAAGTTCGTAGAGTAGGAGCATCAATGGAACTTGATCCAGAATTACTTGGTAGACATCCTTTTCCAGGACCAGGATTGGCTATTCGAATACTAGGAGATATCACTCCAGAAAAAGTTGCTGTTTTACAAGAAGTAGATGCTATTTTTATTAATGGATTAAAAGAAGATGGTTTATATGATAAGGTATGGCAAGCAGGCGCTATTTTGTTACCAGTACAAAGTGTTGGAGTAATGGGCGATGAACGTACTTATGAAAATTGTGTAGCATTAAGAGCGGTAGAAAGTACAGATGGAATGACTGCAGATTGGGTAAATCTTCCTTATGAATTTTTACAAAAAACCTCTAATGCAATAATAAACAGGGTAAAAGGCGTTAATAGAGTAGTATATGATATTAGTTCTAAACCTCCAGCAACTATAGAGTGGGAATAAAGTTCTATAAAATCTAGTTTTTTAAAGTGGGGAATTAAAATAAATTAAGGAAGTACATGAAAAAGTTTGTATTGGTCTTTTTATTGTTGATCGTATCAGTTTCGACTTATGCACAACAATATAAAAGTCATAAAGTAGCCAAAGGAGATAATGTATACAGGATAGCAAAACGTTACAATACTACTCCTGAAGCTATATATAAAATTAATCCGACGGCAAAAGAAGGGATTAGTGAAGGGGAAATTTTAGTTATTCCGGTAGTAAATGATCAAGAATATAATACACATGTTGTCGAAAAAGACGATACCGTGTATAGCTTATCCAAAAAATATAATATAAGTGTAGATGCGATCTATTTACTTAATCCAGAAGCTGATAAGGGTATTAATATTGGTCAGATCCTAAATGTAGGTAAGGTACAACAAAAAGATGCTATTTCTGTAGAAAACACTTTAGATGGAGATAAGAATAATATTTTGGATGATTTGAAATCAATTCCAGAAGAGCGAAAAATTATTCGTTTTATAACTCATAAAGTGAAAAGAAGAGAAACGCTGTATGGGATAGCAAAAACATATGAAATCACTGTTGAAGATATAAAGAAGAATAATAAAAGATTATATTCTGAGCAGATAAGAAAGAAAGATAAAATAAGAATCCCCGTATTTGCTAAAGAATCTATACCAGATAAAGTAGTAGATCATAGTGGAGATTCAAGATTATCAACTACAACTAGATACACAGTACAACCAAAAGATACCAAATATGGTATCGCCAGAAGACATGGAATTACAATAGGGGAGTTAGAACAACTTAATCCTAATATGGATCCAAGTTTTCCGGTTGGAATGCAAATTACTGTTCCTACAGCAGTTTTTGTTTCATTAAAAGAAACAATACAACCCGGATATGAGTTATATGAAGTTAAGCCTAAAGAAACTATTTTTCGTATTTTAAACAGAACAGGTATCTCTTCTGACTCACTATTTAATATGAACCCTTATTTAAGAGAAGGGTTAAAAGCAGGTATGGTTATTACAATTCCAAAAGATACATTATCCGCAGTTAAGACAAGAGTTACTAAAGGAACATATATTAACTTAGAAAGTAGTCTATATAATTTTACTCCTAAAAAAGTAGCAGTGATGCTACCTTTTAGTTTAAATGCCTTAGATCTAGAAGCTAGAAAAGAAACTGAAGAATATCTTAAGAATAAGCAAAGCCTAAGGATTGCATTAGATCTTTATAGTGGTATTTTAATCGCTGTAGATTCTGCTAAAACTAAAGGAATAACCACAGAACTTACTGTCTTGGATACCCAAAAAAATAATAATAAAGAACATGTTAAAAGTATAATCAAAGAAAATAATTTTGATGAAACAGATGTAGTTATAGGGCCATTGTATCAAGTTAATGCAGAGATAGTAGCAGAAGAACTTAAAAAATATAATACACCAGTATTTTCTCCCGCATCAAAAAAAGAGTCAAACTTACATGATAATTTTTTTCAAACACGTCCAACAAATATAATACTTCAGGATAAGATAATATCTTTTGTAGAAAAAGATTCTACGGATAAAAATATTGTTCTTGTAGTACAACAAGGAACAGAATATGAAGCAATAAAAGAGAGATTAGTTTCCAAGTTTCCTAAGGCTAAAATTGCTAAGATAGAAAAAGGGAATTATTTGTATGAGGTACGACTTAATAAAGTATTAAGTAAGAACAAACCAAACTGGGTATTTCTTGAGTCAGATGACGTAGCTATGATAAGTAATGTAATTCCTTTACTTAATGCTAAATCAGAAAGCCACAATATTACATTATTTACAACTGATAAAAACAATGCCTTTGATAATGATAATATTAAAAATGAGCATTTATCAAAATTACATATGCATTATCCATCTGTAGATAAAGAGTTTGATAATAAGGAGATTGAAGAAGGAGAAGAAATTACACCATTTATAAAAAGATATAAAAAAGAATATGGTAGTTATCCTAATAATTGGGCAATACGAGGTTTTGATATAGCCTATGATATTTTGATGAGGTTAGGTACTGCTGATGATATGTATCATGCAGCTGCATTTGAAACAACTACAGAGTATGTTGAAAACAAATTTAGTTATTCCAAAAAACTTCTAGGAGGTTATTGTAATGACGCAGTATATCTAATTAAGTTTGAAGATGATTTAAAATTAACTATAGTTAAATAAATAGCATTTAACTACTTGCTTGATGACATGTAATAAAATTATTTGTTTATTTCGTAGTAAAGTACTTCTTCTATAGAAGAATACACTATATCTTGTGACTATTTTATATCTAGAACTTTAAAATATTTGATTTCCAATTATTTTTTTAATAGGGAAATATTTTCATGTTTAGAATTATAAACTCTATAGTAATCTTATTATTTGGCAAAGAAGAAACATTAAAAAAAATGATTTTTACTAGTATTATGGAGGTAGTTAGAAGTAGTAGTGAAGGTAGTTAATAGAAGATTCTTAAGATTATAAGTTTGAAACTGATATAGAAATTCTTTGATAATGGTTCTTATGAAAAACCTAATATTTCCTCGTAATTATTAGCTTTATGATTTTTTATAACTACCCCAATCCATTGATAAATATGGGGCTACAGGATTATTTTTGTTTTAAGTTAAGATCAGAGATTAGTTAGTTGTAAGTAAAGTTTTTAGAAACCGACAAATTTAATCTTTAAAATAGAAAGCAAAAATAGTATGTGATTACTAAATTAAATTATATATTGATATAAGAAAAAAAGATTTTTTATATATATTTGATATTATAAGGGTTATAAAATTGTAATATGTAACATAATATACCCCACCTTGGCATTATAATTGCTTATGTAGATTGTTAAGGAAAACAAAGGAGGAAATAAGATTAAATTTAGAAAAGATAGTGTGGATGATTTAAAAATACAATATATCTTTTATGATTTAAACAATAAATAACTATTCTATAGATAGACTGCAATATTTGCCCCATATTGTATTTCTAATATCTCTATAAAATGGATGGAAAAATAACTTTTTATTTGGGCATAATTGTTTGCAATTATGGGTAAGTACTTTATTATTATACTTTTATTTTTTGCCAATAATAATGGTTACGTAGGTAAATTCTCATATACAGAAAGGAGTAAGTTAGCGTGGTCAGATTTTAGAGGAAAACCTGATATGGACAGTAGTTTTCATGCTAGTGTCAATACGGGAATAACATATCAATGGTCTTATGGTAAAGATAAAGGAGAGATTGAATTAAATTATCAAGTCGATAGTTTTTGTTATCCTTCTCTATCTTGGGTTAAAAGAGGGCATATGTCAGATGGTCTTCTTTCCCATGAGCAATTACATTTTGATATTTCAGAATTACATGCTAGAATAATGCGAAAAAGATTAAAAGAGTATAATGCTGGAAGTAATATAAGGAGGGATCTCAATAAAATGTATAAGCTAGTGGAAAGAATGAGAGTTAATATGCAAGAAAGGTATGATGAAGAAACAGAGCATTCAAAAAATAGAGAAGCCCAGAAAAAATGGGTAAAAAAAGTGGAAACACTAATGTGGTATTATCGTGATTTCGCCAAGTAATTTTTAAATCTATGGAGGTCCAACTACAAAAAGATTTTTTAATCAAACTATCCCATGCTAAAATGCCTTTTGGCAAATATAAAGATAGATATCTTATAGATCTTCCAGAATACTATATTGTATGGTATCATACTAAAGGATTTCCTAAAGGAACATTAGGTCAGCAATTACAAACTGTTTATGAGTTAAAAGTAAATGGATTAGAATATTTAGTTAGAAATATTAGAGAATTATAAATACTTTATTTATAACTAGTACTCTATTGGAGTCCTTATAACTAATTGCCTTCTAAGAAATATCAGAATAATTAAATCATTTATGTAAGAAATGAATACTTATAAATTTGAGCTTGTTTCCCCTAGTCTTAAGAGAATAAGTATATTTATGTAAGAAGTTTTAGAATTCTTTATATAAAGGCATACTAATTTCCTAAATAAATATACTTATCTATAAATTATAATTAGGAGGATACCGATTCTGTTTCTTTAGAGAAAGAAACAGCAATATCTACTTGATTTCTTATAAGATCTTCAAAAGTTTCGCGTTTACGAATTAAATGAGCTTTTCCTTCATGCCACAATACTTCTGGTGGACGATAACGAGAATTATAATTACTAGACATAGAGAAACAATACGCTCCAGCATTTTTAAAAGCAATAGTATCCCCTTCAATAATTTCAGAAATTCTTCTATTTCTAGCAAAAGTATCCGTTTCACAAATGTAGCCTACTACAGAATAAAAACGTTCTTTCCCTTTAGGATTAGATACATTAATAATTTCATGATGAGAATTATAGAACATCGGACGAATTAAATGGTTAAAACCAGTATCAATACTAGCAAAGACGGTAGAAGTTGTTTGCTTGATTACATTTACTTTAGCTAAGAAATGTCCAGACTCGCTTACTAGAAATTTACCTGGCTCAAAACCTAGAGTTATTTCTTTACCATATTCTTTGCAAAAAGCATTAAAACGCTTGGTTAATTTTTTACCAAACTCTTCGATATTAGTTTCAATATCTCCTGGCTTATAAGGCACTTTAAAACCACTTCCAAAATCTATAAAATCTAGATTTTTGAAGTTTTTAGCAGTTTCAAAAAGTATTTCACTTGCATATAAAAAAACATCTACATCAAGGATGTCACTGCCAGTATGCATGTGTACTCCATTGATAGACATACCTGTGTTTTCTACAATTCTAAGAATATGTGGAATTTGGTGTATTGATATACCAAATTTACTATCAATATGCCCCACTGATATTTTACTATTTCCTCCGGCCATTACATGGGGATTAATACGGATACAGACAGGAGTGTTAGGATGTTTTGTTCCAAATTGTTCTAGAATAGAAAGGTTATCTATATTTATCTGTACACCTAAGGCAGATACTTTTTCTATTTCTTCAAGCGATACCCCATTAGGAGTAAAAATAATATTACTTGGTTTTACACCTGCCTTCAAGCCTAAATTCACTTCTTGTATAGAAACCGTATCTAAACCAGCACCTAATGAATTCATTAGTTTTAAAATGGTAAGATTTGATAACGCCTTTACAGCATAATTAAGTTTTAGCTGTTTGACATTATTAAAAGCATTAGAAAGACGATTATACTGTGAAATAATCTTAGAAGAATCATATACATAAACAGGACTCCCAAATTCTCTTGCAATTGCTAATAAATTTTCATTCTCCATTGTGGTATAAATTTTAAGTCCACGAAATTATTAATAATAATACAGATATTAATAACTAGTACAAAAAAAAAATATGATTAAGTGAGATTGTGATATATTTAACTTCTATTTAAGGTAAGGAAATAAGGTTAATTAGTATTTTTAATAAAAAAAATGCTACCTCTTTTTCCATTACAGACAGTTGTTTATCCAAGAGAACGTTTGTCTCTACATGTTTTTGAAAAAAGATACCAGCAATTAATTAATGATTGCGAAGAAGAAAATATCTTATTCGGAATACCTACATTTATAAATAACAAATTAGAATACGGAACCGAAGTACAGTTACTAAAAATATCTCAGAAGTATCCCCGAGGAGAGTGTGATGTTATATGTATGGGGAAACGAGTGTTTAGAATAAAAAAGTTTTATCAAGAGTTTCCTGATAAGCTTTATGCTGGCGGAGAAGTCGAATTTATAAAAGATGATAATAGTAGTAGAGCAGCATTACAAGAAAAACTACTAAAAAAAATAACAATTTTATATACAGAATTAGCTATAGACACTCCCCCTGTATTTACCGTCCCTTTGATTAGCTATCAAGTAGCACATAAAATAGGGTTATCTTTACATCAAGAATACTATTTGTTAAAACTTAGAAACGAAATAGAGAGATTAAAGTATCTGATAAACCATCTTACGACAACAATTCCTGTAGTTAGGCAAATGAATAAAACTAAAGAAGTAATTAAAATGAATGGACATTTTAAAAGCTTTAATCCATTAGATTTTGAAGATTTTAAGATGTAATGGTAGTTTTTATCACTTTTATTATAGGAATATATAGAACTCTATATTTTATTATACAATTTAAAATTTGATTCATTTTTTTATTCAGAAATAGAAAAAAAACAGATGACAGTTAGAGATATGGATAAAAATAACTGAATTAATAACGATATTTTAGTTTCTAATTGAAAGTGTTTTTTGATAACTAAGATTATAATATATCATGCATAATCTAGTATAATAGCTTTGCTATTTTTATGATTGTTTGATGAATTATATAGGATTAGTTTTTTTTACCTTAAAAGATTGGCACAATAACTTCACTTTTCCTATTTTTGGAACTCCTAAAAAAGGCAAAAAAAATATAGTATGAACTTACACGAGTATCAGGGTAAAGAGATATTAAACAGCTTTGGCGTGCGTATTCAGCGCGGTATTGTAGCGCAAAACGTAAATGAAGCTGTAGCAGCTGCAAAACAACTTACTGCCGAAACCGGGACTGGGTGGCATGTAATTAAAGCACAGGTTCACGCAGGTGGCCGAGGAAAAGGTGGTGGAGTTAAGTTGGCTAAAAATCTACAAGAAGTAGAAGAAATTGCAGAACAAATTATAGGAATGAATTTGGTTACTCCGCAGACTTCTGCTGAAGGTAAGAAAGTTCATCAGGTATTAGTTGCAGAGGATGTATATTATCCAGGGGATAATGAGCCAGATGAGTTTTATATGTCAGTATTACTAAACCGTACTACTGGTCGTAATATGATTATGTATTCTACAGAAGGAGGTATGGATATTGAAACAGTAGCAGAAGAAACTCCTCATCTTATTTTTACAGAAGAAGTTGATCCATCTGTTGGATTATTACCATTTCAGGCAAGACGTGTGGCATTTAATCTAGGATTAAGTGGTACTGCATTTAAAGAAATGACCAAGTTTGTAATGGCACTATATACAGCTTATGTTAAGTCAGATGCATCTTTGTTTGAGATTAATCCAGTACTTAAAACAAGTGATGATAAGATTATGGCAGTAGATGCCAAAGTTACTTTAGATGATAATGCATTATACCGTCATAAGAATTATGTGGATATGCGTGATATTCGTGAAGAAAATCAAATAGAAGTTGAAGCAAAAGAAGTTGGACTTAACTATGTTGATCTAGATGGAAACGTTGGATGTATGGTAAATGGTGCAGGTTTAGCAATGGCTACAATGGATTTGATCAAACAAGCAGGAGGAGAACCAGCTAACTTCCTTGATGTAGGAGGTACAGCAGATGCCAAACGTGTAGAAACAGCATTTAGAATTATCTTAAAAGATACAAATGTAAAAGCAATCCTTATCAATATCTTTGGAGGTATTGTTCGTTGTGATCGTGTAGCACAAGGTGTTGTTGATGCATATAAAAACATGGGAGATGCAATTAAAGTACCAATTATTGTACGTCTGCAAGGAACTAATGCAGATATTGCAAAAGAATTAATAGATTCTAGTGGATTAGATGTACAAAGTGCAGTACAATTCCAAGAAGCAGCTGATAAAGTACAAGCAGTATTGGCATAATAGCCATCAAAATTTTTGTTATATATTAGAAGCGATCTTTATTAAGATCGCTTTTTTTTGTACGTTATAAAATGATAGTATGAATAAAAAAATAGAAAAAATTGTTCAGGGATTAAGCATGAATCCTCATCCCGAAGGAGGTTTTTATAAAGAAACCTATAGAAGCAAAGGTACTATCCCAAGAGCTGTTTTAGGAGATGAATTTACAGGAGATCGTAACTACTGTACTGCTATTTACTTTCTTCTTACATCAGCTAATTTTTCTGCATTTCATAAAATTAAGCAAGATGAAATATGGCATTTTTATGATGGATCTCCATTATATGTACATGTCATTGGACTAAATGGAGGATATGAAAGATATACTGTAGGTATGGATATCGATCAAGGAGAAGTTCCACAATTAGTGGTTTCTGCAGGGTGTTGGTTTGCATCTAGCGTAAAAAATGATGATAGTTACTCATTAGTAGGTTGTACCGTATCACCAGGATTTGATTTTAATGATTTTGAATTAGCCGAAAGAAAGGCTTTAATTAGAGAATACCCAAAATATAAAGAAATTATTACAGCGCTGACAAGATAAAAAAATGTCTGATTATTTAACCAGACATTTTTTTAGTGTTTAATTTCTTGCTCGTATAGGATAGGGAGGTTTTTTAGGTTCTTTTATAGGATTATTTTGTAGCTCTTTTAGGATAATCTCAATTGCTTTTTCTAATTGAGGATCTTTACCTTTTATAACTTCAGAGGGCAGTTGTTCTACTTCTACATCTGGTGCAACACCAACATTCTCAACAATAAATCCTTCTTCGGTCCAGATAGCTATATTTGGAGCTGTAACACTAGCTCCATCAATAAATTCGGGAAAACCTAATATACCAACTAAGCCGCCCCAAGTACGTTTACCTACTAATGTACCTACTTTAAATTTTCTAAACATCCATGGTAACATATCACCCCCAGATCCAGCAGTCTCATCAATAAGCATTACTTTAGGACCTTGGATTGAAGCACTTGGAGTTTTTAGATCTCGACCATATCTAAAATTCCAATGGGATTGATAAGGATTAAGTAAAAGATTAATATAGTAATCAGCTATTTGCCCACCTCCATTAAATCGTTCATCGATGATAATTGCTTTTTTATTGGCTTGAGGATAAAAGTATCTTTTAAAATACTCATGACCAGCAGTGGTAGTATTAGGAACATACACATAAGCAACTTGCCCATTTGTTGCTGCATTGACTTTTTTTAGATTTCCTTCTACCCAATCACGATTCCGAAGAGAATATTCACTAGCTATTGGAGTTACTTTTATCACTTTTGAATTGGTATAGTTTGGATTAGGTCCAACGGTTAATTCAGTTATTTTATCAGCAGTATTTTCAAAAAAACTAAAAATATTTTGGTTACTATTCAGATCTTTTCCATTTACAGCTAATAGGTAATTACCTTCCTGTATATTGACTCCTGGTTCTGTTAAAGGGGATCGTAATTTTGGATTCCAATTAAGCCCCCCAAATATCTTTTTAAATTGATATCTATTATTTATAAGGGTATAATCAGCTCCTAATAACCCACCCGGAATATGTTTGGGAGTATTTAATTGTTCTCCCCGCCCTATAAGCCTATGATGACCAACCGACAATTCACTACACATCCATTGTATGATTCTATTTAGGTCGTTTCTACAAGATAAGTGCGATAAAAATTGAGCATATTTCTTTTTCATAGCTTTCCAATCAGAACCGTGCATCCCAGGATCGTAAAAATAATCTCGATTAATTCTCCATGCTTCATTAAAGATATTTTCCCATTCTTGTGAAGAGTTTATTTTTACTTGTATTTTTTCTGTTTTTAATACTCCACGCCCATTTTTAGGTGCTTTACCTATTTCTGTAATTCCCCATGTATCCTTTTTGTTGTACAACATCTTTTTTCCATCAGCAGAAATTACATAGCTATCTAATTCCATGATCATGGTATCTTTGCGCTTTTTTAGATCATATTGGTAGAGCATAGATGATTCACTATTAGGAGTATCCGCTATATAGAATAATTTATTTTCTTTACTAGAACTTAAATCATAATAAACACCTGCTTTTATTGGCAGATCAATAATTCTACTTTGTATCCCGTCGAGATCAATTTGTATCGGTTTACTACTATTTTCATTTTCTTTTTTAGAATTTTTCTTGTCTTTAGACTTTTCTTCATTAGTATCTTCTGTAGGCTTTTCTTCGTCACTCTCTTTTACAAAAGGTGAAATTGTATCTTTCTGGAGTGTTACAAGGTATATAGAATTAGTAAGCGACATATCTTGATTGGATTGATCAAACCAATTTACTACAGGTCCAGCATCTGTAGAAGCTGTAAAATAGATATATTTTCCATTAGCATCAAAAATGGGATCACTTACATTACTTAAGCCATCAGATATAGGGTAAGATTTAGAATCTTTAATGTTGTATAAAAATATTTGTTCGAAATTACTCTCTATAATTTTTGAATATAGGATCCAATTCGAGTCAGAAGACCAATCTCCAAATAAATCTCTAAAAGCTCCGGGGAGATAGTATTCATCATTATCAATTTTGGTGATTTTTTTTGAAGCAATATCAAGAATGTATAGATTTCGACCATTATCAGAAAAACTAATCTTTTTACTATCAGGTGACCAGCTTGTATAGGCATAAAATCCTGTTCCTGGGATTTTAAATTTTTTAGTTTCACCTTTACCATCTTGCGATGTAATATAAAGTTCATACTCACCAGAAACATCAGAAAAATAAGCAATTTGTTTTCCGTTGGGAGACCATGCAGGGTACTTATCATGGCTACCGGGGCTTAATGTTAGATTTCTGGGATCACCTTTATCTTCAGGAACGGTTATGATTTCACCACGATAATCAAAAACAGCTCTTTTACCAGTAGGAGATATATTTGCTGATCGGATATGTTGGTTACCTTTTATATATCGTTCTCGTAATTCTAATAAATCTGTACCAATACCAATCTTTAATTTAGTAGTGCTTTTTTGAGAGATATTATAGATATGAAGATACCCTGCTTGTTCAAAAATGATCGTATTCTCACTAAGATTCGCATTTATAATAGGAAAATCGTTATACTGAGTAAGCTGATTAATTTTTTTTGAAGAAGTGTTATAAGAAAATAGATTAAATTCTCCATTTCTATCACTTAAGAAAAAGACTTCACTTCCTTTCCACATAGGTTGTACATCATTACTTCCTTTATTTGGTTGAGGAATTTTAATAATAGATTTATCCATAAAAGAAAATAACCAAATATTAGCAGTTGTTCCCCCTCTATAATTTTTCCATTGATGAAAACGTTCTTGTATAGGGGTGTAGGCCATGTGATTGCTATCAGGAGAATATGTTGCATGCCAAGCATTTGGTATTTCTAATTCTACTGGATATCCTCCATCAATAGAGATTTGATATAACTTAGAGTATCTGTTGGTATGTATCGCTCTTTGTGAATTAAATAGCACGAATTTTCCATCGGGAGAAAAATTAAGAGTATTATCTAGCCCGGGATGCCATGTAAGTCGCTTAGGGATTCCCCCACTAACAGGAATTATAAATACATCTACGTTACCATCATATTCTGCGCTAAAAGCAATATGTTTACCATCCGGAGAGAAAACAGGATTGGATTCAAGACCTTTATCAATGGTGAGTCTTCTGGGTTGCGTACCATCTAGATTGGCAATCCACAGATCTTCTGCATAAATAAATGCAATATGTGATTTTCCTATAGCGGGTTGATGCATCATTCTTGTATCCGATGGATCAATAGAAAATGATTGTAATGGAATAAAAGCTAGAGTAAGTACTAGTATACACTTAGAGAGTGTAAAATTAAATTTCTTCATGATCGATGGCGGTTTGTAATATTTATGCGATATAGTATAGATTAAGTGAAAATACAGCTTTTTTAAGGAGTGTTTTGTTAATCATTTTTTAAATTATTGTAGATCATTTTCTGAAATAGGTTATTTTCAATAATTAGGAAAAAAATATAGTGATAGAAATTATCATTAACTCAAAATACTTTTATAATCCATTTGCACTTACTTTCCTATACTAATTAATACTTACTCACCAGCTGTGATCAAACTTTCATATCCAGCATATGTGTTTTTACTTGTTTTTCTGGTGGTAATGTCTATTTTATAATAGTAATATGTGTTATTTCCTGTATTAGGATTAGATACAGAGATTTGCCCTATTATTTCATTAGTGTTTTTTAAATATACAATATCAGAAAGATAATCAGATCCAATTGTAGCAATAGTTGATAATTCTGAACCATCATTTATATTCAGTTCCACAAGTTTATCATAGGCTACATATCCATATAATTTTCCACTATCAGTTATTACCAAACTTTCATATCCAGGATACGTGTTTTTACTGATTTGTCCAGTAGTAATATCTATTTTGTGATAGTAATATGTGTTATTTCCTGTATTAGGATTAGATACAGAGGTTTGTCCTATTATTTCATTAGTGTTTTTTGAATATACAATATCAGAAAGATAATCAGATCCAATTGTAGCAATAGTTGATAATTCTGAACCATCATCTATATTCAGTTCCACAAGTTTATCATAAGCTACATATCCATATAGTTTATTTATTAATTCTATAGTAACTTCAAGGTTACCTACATTTACTTTCTCTCCTTTATATATTAAAATTATTTTTCCAGAAGTTGCATTTTCTGGAACTTCTACTTTAAGTTGAGTTGATGTAATCTCTGTAATTCGCCCCTTAATTTCATTAAATTTTACGATATAGGTTTCGTTTGGATTGAAATTTTTTCCATTTATAATTATAATATCACCTATGCTTGCGCTATTTGTCGAAATGTTGTTGATTGTAGGTTTGCTTACGAGCTCAGTAGTAGTATTGTCATCACTTGAGCAACTAATAATTAAAAAACATAAAGTAATAATTGAATAAATTTTTTCCATTTCTATATGTTTAACCTGTAGTTTTTATAGGTATATGTCTTAAATATTGAAAAATGTTACTTTATAATTAATAAAATACTATTATTTCTCGCGATTGTTTATACCTATAATATAATTAATACTTACTGTTGCTAGATCAGAATTAGGGAATTTAGAAAAGTAGTTAGGGTCACTATGTAAACCTACTTCTTCAATTACTTTAAGAAAAGAATCAATCTCTAGAATGTACTGATCAGAAAAACCATGAGTAGCATCATAGGCTGTTGCTGCAGTTTTACCAAGATTTTTAGCAGTTAATTCTGGTGATATAGTATGTAGCTCTATTACAATTAGACCAAATTTAGCAATGTGGGATTCCCATTTTATAAAATGATCCTTAAGGTTGCGCTCTACATCATTATTTTGCAATCGCTTTCCTCGATAAGCAAAAGCTCCTGTAGATAGACTAGGAGTGTTAAGTTTAGATATGGGTTTACTCCATATTCTATTATGATCTAAGAATGTTCTTACGGATAATAATTCTTTTAATTCGATAGCATACTTTTCTTTTAGATCTTGCTGCAGTAAATCAGGATCACTGATATCTCCCCAAATAACTTTAGCCCATATATCTGCTTGTATCAGATTAGCTCTTGTAACTTTTAGAGCAGCTTTATTATAATCTGCTCCTACCAGAAACAAAGGGTAATCATCTAGATGCTTTCCTCTTAATGTTTTTGAAGCAATAACATCAAAAAGGTGTATCAAAAAAGCACCATTACCACATCCCATATCTAAAATACCCTTAGGTTGTTGTTCTAGAGGTTTATTAAATAGGCTAATGATAATCTCATCAATTTTTTTAAAATAACTAGCATGTGCACCACCGCTACCCCATACATTCATTTCTCGGTCTACATGAGTTTCTGTATCAGACTGGGTTTCCCATAATACATTAGGGTTTCCTAAAATTAAATCTTTCATTTGTCTAAACATAGGAATGTATGATACAGTAACGCCATAAGCAGAAGCTCTTTTGGCAAAGAATAACCCTTTATTAGTAAAGGTATAGTTACCATTAGATTTGCTAAACCAACCTAGATAACTTAGAAATGTAAGAATAGTATCAAAACTCTCAGGAAATTTATGATACTCATCGGGGCTAAAAGAAGCTTCCATAAAATACTTATGAAACATACCCCCCATACCGAGATGTACTGTAGTTGGACCAACCAAAACACCCTCAATATGTTTAATAATTTGATCTTGTATTTTAGTAGTTATAGGATCTGATGTAGGAGGTAAATTAAAACGATTTTGATAGTTTTTGAATAGTTGTTCTAGTTTATGAAAAGGCTCTAATTCGAACTTTCGAGGATGAAACTTACCAGAATATTCTAATAAATTAACGATATCTTCATACAGATAAAAATGATCAAATGCTAATTTAGAAAAGTTGTTGGTTTTGATAATAATATCATTATTATTAATGTTGTAATCTACCCATCCCTGAGCTGCCAGTATTCGTAATGCTATAGTAAGATACCCTTCATTAGCTTTAAAAAAAGTAGTAAGTTCTGAAATAGATACTTCTTTGTTGCTAAAGAGGTAATTAGTGATACCGTTTTTAAAAAGAGTATAGGCAACAGGAGCAACAGCAATACCATCTAAATGCCTGAAAAGTTCTTGTCTAAATTCTTGTTTTTCGGTAGTAGTGAGCATAAATACTTAGTTTGGATTAGATAAAGTTATATTCTCCAAATTAAGAATTTATTCTGAGGTAATAGAATGTTATTTTGGATTCTTATTTTTCAGGAGTAACTTTCTTTTTTTTAGGCATTGGTCCTCTAAGATGAATCACTAATCCATTTAAGAAATTACGTAGAATCTGATCACCACACTCCATATACTTTGGGTGGTTTTCATTTCTAAAAATCGCACCTAATTCACTTTTAGTAACTTTAAAATCTACTAAAGCACAAATTTTTACAATATCATCATCACGTAATTTATGTGCTACTCGTAGTTTTTTGAAAATATCATTGTTTGTTAAACCCATGAAGCAAAGGTATATGTTTTGAACTTAAAAATGGTTGAAAATATAGGTTAGAGTATAAAAAAATAGAGGTCAATGTAATTAGAAATTATTATTTTCGGCAAAAAGTAATTAGGAACATGTATAGTAAAGAAGAAAAATTGAGTCTGCTTTCAGAAATGATAGAATTTGCAAAAGCAGATCATAAGTTTAAAGATGAAGAGTATAATTTTATTCTAGCAGTTGCATCACAATTAGGAATACAAAAAGAAGAGATTGATGCTTTAAAAGATACAGAAGTAGAGAAAAAAAATCTACAACCAGAATCACAGCGTATTCTTCAGTTTCATAGATTGGTACTGCTTATGAATGTTGATCAGGAAACTTCTCAACAAGAAATCCATAAAATTAAGGAAATAGGATTACATCTAGGATTACGATTAGAAGCTATTGATGCAGTTCTAGAAAAAATGCATGACTATCCTAATAAGTTAATTCCACCACAAGAATTAATAGCTATTTTTACGAGACATTATAACTAGTTATTTAAAAATTAGGTATCTATTATTAAAAAGTAGTATCTACTTTATGCTTATTTAGGTATAAAATAACTCCCATTTCTTTAGCTTCTTTTTTGAATGTTACAGGAGTTTTTTTAAAATGTTTTTTAAAACATTTCGAAAAATACTTAGGATCATTAAACCCTGTCATAAAAGAAGCTTCAGAGATATTATAGCCATACCGAGTAATTAAGATAGCTGCCTTTTTTAAGCGAAGTAACCGTACAAAATCAACTAAGCTATGCCCTGTTAGGGATTGACATTTTCTGTAAAGGCTAGAATACCCCATATGTAATGATGCTGCCAATTCTTCCATTTTAAAATCTGGATCATCTAATCTCGCATTTATATTATTCATTAGATTTTCAAGAAAAATTTCATCTTGTGACTTTTCTAATATTACTTTTGGACGACTAATGATTTCTTTTCGATATTTTGATATAATATGCTCTTTAGATAAGATAATATTTTTTATTTTCAATAATAATTCATTCGTATTGAAAGGCTTACTAATGTATTCTATAGCCCCTGATTTTAGCCCTAATATTTTAGAATTTGTAGAATTTTTGGCAGTGAGTAATATAACAGGAATGTGTATCGTCATAGGATCATTCAGAATTTTTTTACACATTTCGATACCATCTAATTTTGGCATCATTATATCGCTTAAAACGAGATCTGGGAAATTGTTTTTAGTATAATAATACCCTTCTTCACCATTTTCTGCCAAGATGATATTATATTCATTACATAAAAGCTCTTTTAAAAAAGTCTGTAAATCATAATTATCCTCTACGATTAGAATAGTTTTCTTGGAGAGGTCTTTTTCTTTTTCTTGATTTAATACTTCATTTTCTAATATAGTATTAGTATTAGGTTTTTCAGAATCACGGATTATTATTCTTTCTGTATCGTCATAAGCATTCTTAGTAATCGGAAACTTGATAGTCAATGTTGTTCCTTCAGCTGGATTAGAATTTACTTTTATCTTTCCTTTATGCAAATTCATCAGCTCTTTGGTTAGCGCTAACCCAATACCAGTACCTTTGTTTTTTTTACCTATATCCGATTGATAAAATAGTTTGAAAATATGCTGTAATTCTTCATCAGGAATCCCTGGACCAGAATCTGAAACAGATAATTTTATATGCTTCTTCGTATTGATTGGAACAATATTTAGAAAAACATTTCCTTCTTTTGGAGTAAATTTAAAAGCATTAGACAGTAAATTATACACCACATGCTCTAGTTTTTCTTTGTCATACCATGCTTTAGGTAAATTTTTCGGGCAATTGATAATAAAATCTATTTTTCTTTTTCTTGCCAGTTCCTTAAACGATAATGAAATATTTTCTATGTCTTTACATAAGTCATTCTTGGTAACTGTTAATCTTAAAGTTCCTAATTCTTTATTTCTTACTAGTGTTAATTCTTTTGCAATCTTAGAAAGGCGTTTAGTATTATATGATATAATATTCAAGCGTTGTTTTAATAACAAGTTTCCGTTCTTTTCTGCTTTTTGTAACATATCATCAATAGGACCAAGAATTAATGTAATCGGTGTCTGAATTTCATGTGACATTTTTGCAAAGAAATTCATCTTTAAATCATGTAATTCATTTTCTTTTTTATGACTAACTTTTTCAAGAAATAATTTTTTTCTTAAAGCATACCATCTCCTTATTCCGTAAACTGTTAATGCCAGAAGCAGTAGATAAGAAATATACGCCAATGATGTATTCCATAACGGTTGTTGTACAGTGATCGCTATACTTTTTTGAGGAAGATCCCAAACTCCTTTTTTGGTTCCTGTTTTGATTTCAAAAGTATAGTCTCCTGGAGGGATATTTGTATAGGTAGCCAAACGTTCTGATTTACTGGTGATCCAATTTTTGTCAAACCCTTTCAATCTATACGCATAATAGTAACTAGGATTTAAAATATTATCTACAGCATAGAACCTAAAAGAAAAGTGGGATTGATCATGTTTTAATTGTAGCGATTCGACATTAAAAACTCCTGTTGTAGTTGTAGAAGGTAACAAAGAATATACGGGTTGGTTAAGTATCTCTACACTATTAATATATAATTTTGTTTCAGATGCTTTTTTATTCAAGTGTTTTGGGTTAAAACTATTTAACCCTTTAACTCCTCCAAAATACAATAGCCCCTGCTCATCTTTAAATTTACTTCTGGGTAAAAACATATTATCCTGAAAACCATCTGTATCATAATAGGTCTTTATAGTACTATTTTTAACATCAAAATGGCTTATTCCATTATTTTTAGAACTCATCCATAGGTCTCCATTACCATCTTTAAGAATCGCTATAAATATTTTTTCTTCTGTAGACTCTATATGTTCAAATGTGGTATATACTTTATCTTTGGTGTTAAATTTTAATAATTTACCCAACCTGTCAAGTAACCATATTTCTTCAGAGTCACCTAGAACCATAGATTTAACAGTATGGATTTCATTTTTATAGTTTCTATTTTTCTGAGAATAGCTTATAAAAGTAGATTGCTGTATATCAGAATGATGTTCATTATATTGAAATAATCCTCCGTTATAAAGTCCTAACCAAATTGTACCATTTCTATCTTCCAGAATACTCTCTGTGTTGGTTCCTTTTAACCCTTTAGTAGTATTATCAAAAACGGCCAGAAGTTCTAAATCAGAAGAATACACATTAATAGAAAGACTAGATCCTACCCAAATACGTCCTTTAGTATCAGAAAAAACGGTTCGTATATCCTTTGCTTCCTGTTTATTAGAATTATAAACGCTTATCTTTTGAAAAGTATTTTTACTGGTATTGTGATACCATAACCCATTTTTATAGGTTCCGAACCAAATATTTGATCGATTATCTTCTGCTATAGATTGAATATAATATCCTCTGTTTAAAGATATATCATTAAAGTATCGTTTTTCTTGCGTAGTTCCGTCGGTAGCACACGTCATTTTTGTTAACCCAGACCCATCTGTTCCAATCCATAAAACACCTTTAGAGCTTTTTAAAATACTTAATACTCTAAGAGGTATATTATTATCAGAGCCTTCATGATATTTAATCTTGTTATTTCTGTTAGGAAGAATATTAAGTTTACCATAATTTGTAGTAATCCATATATTTTTGTGGTTATCTTCATTAATATCCAAAATAGTATTACTACTCAAAGAAAACTCATTAGAATATTGTCGTGTAAATAAATCAATCTCTCCAGTGGTTATATTTATTTTGTACAATCCACCTCCATCTGTTCCTCCCCACATATACCCATCACTACTGCAAAATAATGACAGAAACATTTCTTTATTAATATTAAACCGTTCTTGTTCAAAAAAAGAATCCTGAATAAATTGGTTATTGATAGGATCATAGACAAATAGTCCATAAGTTTCGGTTCCCACCCAAAGCTTATTATTAATATCTGCTGCAAGGATAATATCTCCTGGATAATTTGTAAACAGACCGACTAATTCAGTTGTTTGTTCTGACCTTAGGGAATACCTATAAATTGTACCACTTTTGGTACTAACATATATCTCTGATGAATGTAATACATCAATATCCATGATGTTTTTGATCTTAGCACCTTTGTGTGAAATTGTAGTGATAAAATTCATTTTAGAATCAATATATCTATAAATATTACCAAGTTTAGAGACCAGCCAAACACTATCATTTTTTGCTACAATTGAGCTTATAATATCGTTTTTGGGCAATAAAAGAGTCATATCTTCAAATTGATTAGCAATTGCAACATATTTTGAAATCAATCCAAATTGAGTAGTTATCCATATATTCTTATTGTAATCAACAAGCATATTATTTATAAAATCATTATGCTGAATATTAGGAAAAACCATCTTGTTTTTAATTAATTTATAATCATAACCATTATAAACCAAAATCCCATCAGAGGACAACATCCATATATTACCAAATGCATCTTGCGTGGTCTTTGAAGGGATAACAAATTTATTATCGTTTATAGGTGACAAGTGTCTAAAACTTGTATGATTTTGACCATGCAAGAAAGAGACACACCAGATAAAAATACTTAACAAAAAATAGACTCTTGATCTAAACATAAAATATTCATTTTTTAGTAAAATACCATTTAGTACGGTTCTCTGTAATTGTACTATTATGAAAATTGTGTATATGAAGTGTTATCGACATAACTATAGTTTTATGCTGTAATTATGTTTTTTTAACAATTGAAGTTGATTATCATTTAAAATGATGTTAAATATATTAATAAAAGTTAGCAATCATAATTCCAAAAAACTCAAAATACACTTTATAAAGTAGTCTAATTCGTCAAAAAGGGGGACAAAATAAGCACTGATAAGATTACATCTTAAATACTACTCCTAAATGCCTAAAATATCATCTTAAATACCGAATGTATCCATCATATTTGAGTTATAAATAGTTTAACAGTAAAATAACTTAAATGAATTCTAGACGAAATTTTGTTAAAAAAACAGCACTTGCCAGTGCGGGTATATCACTACTTTCTAATGTATCTTTTGGAGCGATGACCAACCTAAATGATAAAAAACTTAGACTAGCTTTTATTGGTGTTGGATTAAGAGGAATGAATCATTTTAACAATGCTCTGAATAGAAAAGATATTGAGATAACCGCTATTTGTGATATCGATCCTGAACGAATAAAATTAGCATTAAAGAAAATAGATACCGCTAATTGGTCAAAACCCAAAGTTTTTGGAAATAGTGATTATGATTACAGAAATCTATTAGAATTAGACAATGTTGATGCTGTAATAATATCTACGCCATGGTTATGGCATACCAAAATGGCGGTCGATGCTATGAAAGCAGGAAAATACACAGGACTAGAAGTTTCTGCTGCCAATACTATCGAAGAATGTTGGGATCTGGTAAATACACATGAAGCAACGGGATCTCATCTAATGATCTTAGAGAATGTGAATTATCGTAGAGACGTACTTGCGGTTCTAAACATGGTGAAACAAAATGTTTTTGGCGAGTTAGTTCATTTTAGATGTGGATACCAACATGATCTTCGTTTTGTAAAACTAAATGACGGAAAAACTGCCTATGGAAAAGGTGTTGAATTTGGAGAAAAAGGAATTTCAGAATCAAAATGGAGAACCCAACATTCTGTTCTTAGAAATGGTGATGTATATCCTACACATGGCGTCGGTCCTATAGCTATCATGTGTGATGTAAATAGAGGTAATCGTTTCGTATCCCTGACCTCTAATGCTACAAAAGCAATTGGATTACATAATTATATCGTAAAGCATGGTGGAAAAGACCATCCTAATGCGAAAATAAAATTTAAACAAGGAGATGTTATTACTACTACCATTGAAACTGCTAATGGAGAAACAATCATTGTAACTCATGATTGTAATTTACCACGTCCGTATTCATTAGGGTTTAGAGTGCAAGGAGCCAATGGATTATGGGAAGTTGATGGTAATAGAATGTATATCGAAGGGCAATCAAAACCGCATCAATGGGATAAAGCTGATCAATGGCTTAAAAAATATGATCACCCTTTATGGCAAAAACATGGAGAATTAGCAACAGGTGCTGGACACGGAGGCATGGATTTCTTTGTTCTAAATGCATTTGTTGAATCTGCAAAAGAAAATATTGCACCTCCACTAGATGCTTATGATGCAGCAGCCTGGAGTGCAATTACTCCGCTCTCAGAATTATCTATCGAAAACAATGGAGAACCACAAAATTTTCCTGATTTCACCAGAGGTATGTGGGTAAAACGTAAACCTTATAACTGGATAAAAAGTAAGTACTAAATCATTAAATCACAATATATGGAAAAACTAGGAATCATTCTATTGATCTTTATGTCTATGCTTACAAATAGCATATCAGCTCAAGAAAAAACAATAAAAGGAACCGTGTATGACACATCCAATAGACCTATCTTGGGAGCTTCTATCTTAATCAAAGGTACCGCAAAAGGAACCTCTACAGATTTTGATGGAAACTATACAATAGAAGCTAAAGAAAAAGATATTCTTGAAATATCGTATCTAGGATATATAACACAAGAAGTTCAGATCAATACTCAAACAAAACTAGATATTGTTCTACAAAATGATGTTAGTGAATTGAGTGAAATCATAGTTGTTGCTTATGGAACACAAAAGAAAGAAACAATTACCTCATCAATAGTTAATATTAAATCAGAAGAACTAAAAGATATCACAACTCCCGATGTAACTACTATGCTACAAGGAAAAGTTGCAGGAGTACGATTAGGAGCCTCTAGTGGTAGCCCAGGATCTATACCAAATATATTAATACGGGGTTCCTCATCATTAGGTGGTAGAGTAACCCCTTTGTGGGTGGTTGATGGCGTTATACAACACACTATACCCATTGTTAATCCAAACGATGTGCAATCGATATCTGTACTTAAAGACGCTTCGGCAACATCACTTTATGGATCTCGTGGCGCCAATGGTGTGATAATCGTTACAACAAAACGAGGAACCTCTGGTAAGTCAGAAATTACGGTAAGTTCTAAAATGGCAATTAATACTTTTAATACAGGAAAATTTGAAGTTATGGATTCACAACAACTATATGATTACCATACTCAATTTGCCAACTCTCAACCTTGGTTCTCTCCAGAACTGCTAAATCGTAATCATGATTGGCTTAAAAACGGAACCCAAGACGGGTTTGTAAAAGACGTAAATGTATCGTTTACTTCGGGAACCGAAAGATTAAATTTATATATCAATGGCGGGTATTATAATGAAACAGGAACCTTAAGAGGTAATGAATTAGATCGGTATACCTATCGAATGAATTTGGATTACAATATTACAGAACGACTAAAAATAAGTCCTAAACTATCATTTAGCTTTGATGACAGAAATAGGATTACCGAAGCTCCGTTATATGAATTGTACCTTAACCTGCCTTGGGATAACCCTTTTGATGCAGAAGGTAAACCAATTAATGCACAAGAAGACTCAAATTGGCTAGGTAGAGATCAAAGAAACTATTTATATGATCAGCAGTGGAACTACTCTGAAGATAATACATTTAATCTAAGTTCAAACTTTGATTTTGAGTATCAAATCATACCTAATCTACTATTCAGATCTACAAATAACTTCACTTATTATCGCTATAAATCAAAAACATACACAGATCCCAGGTCAATTTCTGGATTAGCTACAGAGGGTAGTATAAGAGATAGAATAGACGAGGAATTTACTAAATTAACAACTCAGGTATTACAATATTCAAATTTATTTGGAGAACATTCTGTAACAGCTTTAGGAGGGTATGAATATAATGATTATGTGTATGAAAATGTAGATGTTACTGGTAATGGTATTGTTGCTGGAACAGAAGTTTTAAATGTTGCAAGCGAAGCTGGAGAAATCGAAGGCACTAAAAATGATTATGCGCTACAATCGTTTTTTTTATCTGCCGATTATGGATATAGCAATCGATACTTTGTAAAAGCCTCAATACGTAGAGATGGAGCTTCTAATTTTGGGTTGGATAACCAATATGGTAATTTCTTTGCGTTAGGAGCAGGCTGGAACATACATAATGAAGCATTTTTTAATAGTAAACATATTAATGAATTGAAGCTACGATTAAGTTATGGATCAGTAGGAAACAGGCCATCATCTTTATACCCCTACCAAGACACCTATAGATTAAACACACAATATATCGGAACACCTGGAGCAATATTAAATCAATTAGGAAATCCAGATTTAAGCTGGGAAAAAACATATGAAACAAATATTGCAATTGACACAAGGCTTTTTAATAGAGTAAGTGCAACACTCGAATATTATAATAAAGATACCTCTGACCTCTTGTACTTTGTAGATTTACCAGACGTTACAGGATATAGTGGGTTTTGGGAAAATGTTGGAGGACTTACCAATATAGGGTATGAAGCAGCAGTTTCTATCGATGTTATACAAAGCAAAAATTTTGACTGGGATATAGGATTTAATATAGGATATAACAAAAATGAAGTTACGGAGTTGTTCGATGGACAAACAGAGATTCCTAGAGACAGCAAACTATTTAAAATAGGAGAAGATTCTAATTCATGGTATATCAGAAAATGGTTAGGTGTTGATCCCGATAATGGAAACCCTTTATGGGAAGTTGTAGACCCTGATACTGGAGAGCGTACCGAAACCAGTAATTGGAATGATGCTACCTTACAAATTGTTGACTCAGCTTCACCAGATTTTATAGGTGGATTTGACTCTAAACTAAGCTATAAAAATGTATCTCTTTCTACCAATTTTAATTTTTCTAAAGGAGGGAAACTATATAATGGCGCCAGAGAACTGTTTGACTCAGATGGATTCTACACAACATTTAATCAGCAAGTATTAGCAGATGATTGGAGCAGATGGCAAAAACCAGGAGATATAGCAACACATCCCTTGGCTGTTGAAGGCGGTAATAACAATTCTAATAAGCGCTCATCTCGTTATTTAGAAGACGCTAGTTATCTAAGAATGACAAATGTTACCCTATCGTATAATTTACCACAAAACGTGTTAAGCAAAATAGGAATAAGCAACTTCAATATATATGTATCAGGAGATAATTTATTGACATTTACCAAGTACAGTGGTGTTGACCCAGCAGTTACAGGTAATCCAAATGATCAAGATACTGACAATTTAGGTTTATCAGGAAACCCTGGGTTGACTTATCCTATACCAAAACGCTATGTGTTAGGTGTTAACGTATCATTTTAAAAACATTTAAAAACAAATAGTATGAAAAAATTAATAATACTACTACTTGCTATTGCATTTATACTACATTCTTGCGATTTAGAAAAAAATCCATACGAGGATATTTCTGTAGAAGAATTATTTTCTGATCCAGAATCGATTGAAACTGCTACAATAGGTAATTATGCGTTACTAAAAGGAGATAAAGGCTATGATGGCTGGGTAGATGACCTGCATAGAATATCAGAATATGCGGGAGATAATGTAAGCCTTAGCGGAGGTACAACAGATCATTTGTTCTTTTTATATAATTACCAATCCATAAAAACCAATTTTAGAGTAGAACGGTTTTGGAGAAATTCGTATAAAATAGCCGTAGGATGTAATGTAATTATCGAAAAAATTATAGAAGGAGAATCAGTTGAAACTGATCAATTATTAGGAGAAAATTATTACCTGAGAGCACTTACTTATTTTCAAATGGGTAATGTATTTGGCAGACCATACAACCAAGGACCTTCAAACTTATCTGTACCTCTAAAATTAACATCAGACATTACAGATAGACCCGACAGACACACAGTAGAACAAGTGTATACTCAAGTGATCAAGGATTTAGAAAAAGCAGCATCTTTAATGACAATAAATAAAGGAGCCTCTTTTGCCTCAAAAGAAGCAGCATATGCTTTATTATCTCGGGTGTATTTATATAAAGAAGATAATGTAAAAGCCGAAGAATATGCAGATAAGGTTATTGCATCCGGAAACTACTCTTTACTCTCAACAGCTCAATTTTCTAAAATGAATACCTTAACTCCTGATCAAAATGATGAAGCTATTTTTGCAGTAGCATTAAGCTCTGATTCTGATCTATTAGGAGGCTCTGACGATTGGTACACCATAGGCTCTTTTTATGCCAATGTAGAAGGCAAAGGCTGGGGAGAGATGTATGCCTCGAGAACATATCTGGATTTAATAGACAAAAACCCTAACGATGCCAGAAAATCATTTATCGAACCACAATTTACAAAAGATGATAATGATGATAAAACCCCTGCTATCTATTGGGTCAATGATGAATACACTTATGAATTTAGAAATACATCCGAAAGCGGAGGAACAACTACGTTTAAAGATAATGGAACTACATACACTCTAATGTCTGAAATTGTAGATGGAAAAACAGTATATTATTTTAATGCCCCCGATGGTAGACAGGATGTTATAAAAGGGTTTGATCTAGAAAAACGGAATGGTCACCCAAAATTCTATATTCTTAAAGCCTCACTGCAAGAAAATGATATACATATGTGGTCACCAATGGTATCTCGTTTATCAGAAATGTATTTAAACAAAGCTGAATCCTTAGCCAAAAGAAATATGGATCAGTTAGCACTAGATAACATAAATATTATTAGAAAACGAGCAGGCATCCCGATATATACACTTGCTGATATTCCTACGGATAAAACGGTACTAGATATTGTCTTAGAAGAGCGTAGATTAGAATTAGCCTATGAAGGACATAGACGGTATGATGTTTATAGAAATGGGCGTATAATGAATAGAAAATATCCAGGAACACACCTAAATGGAACAAACGCATTCCTAGAAATTCCATCTACGAGTCTAAGAGTGGTAGAATTTATACCCGAGCAACAGATCATTTTACAACCATCCCTGATACAAAATGATTAATATATAATAGTATAGGCTTCTTTTTGAGGTCTATGCTATTTTTTTACTATTTAAAATATTGATATACCCTAACTATGCAGATGTATATATACAAAACCTGGATTGTAATATTGATGTTTATCTCTTTGTATTCATGTAAGAATCCAATCAATAAACTGCCATCAGAAAAATTGTTTACTAAAATTCCAACAGAAATCACTGGGGTAACTTTTGAGAATAAAATATTAGAATCCGAACAGCTGCACTATTATAAATATTTATACATCTATATCGGTGGCGGTGTTGCTGCCGCCGATTTCAATAACGATGGATTAGAAGATCTTTTCTTTACCTCTAATATCTATCATAACAAACTTTTCTTAAACAAAGGAAATTTTCAGTTTGAAGATATCACCATAAAAGCAGGAATAAAAAAAAGAACTGGTTTTGATACGGCTGTATCTGTTGTAGATATTAATGGTGATGGTTTTTTAGATATTTATATCAATAGAGCTGGTTGGTATGAAGGAGATCAAAAACTAGCCAATATGCTCTATATAAATAATGGTGATCTCACTTTTACAGAACAAGCAAAACTTCATGGTCTAGCAGATACAAACAGATCGATCACATCTACATTTTTTGATTACGACAAAGACGGTGATTTGGATGTTTATATCACCAATGCTCCCGCTAAATTCGACCTATCGGGCAAGATAATACCAATAAATAAAATTCAAAATAGTAAACAAACGCAAGCATTTAGAAGTAGTGATAAGTTATATAACAATGATGGAACTGGATATTTTACAGATGTTTCTGAACAAGCAGGAATCTTACCAGATATAGGTTTTGGGCTTAATGCGCAGGTAGGAGATCTTAATAATGATGGGTGGCAGGATATTTATGTATCCAATGACTTTATCGGACCCGATTTTGCTTATATAAATAATAAAAATGGAACATTCTCTGAGAAAAGAAATTCACTCTTTAAACATATTTCGTACTACAGTATGGGCAGTGACATAGGAGATATCAATAACGATGGGTTTAATGATCTAATGGTTTTAGACATGAGTCCAGAAGACCATGTACGATCCAAAACAACGATGTCTATGATGTCTATCGATCGTTTTAATAAAATGGTCAACAATAATTACCACCATCAATATATGCATAATGTAATGCAATTAAATAACGGAAACGGAACCTTTAGTGAAATTGCACACTTATCTGGTCTTGCTCAAACCGACTGGAGCTGGTCTGTGCTTTTTGCTGATTTTGATTTAGATGGTTTAAATGATATTTATGTTACCAATGGTATTTATAGAGATGTCGTTGATAGAGACATGAATATTGAAATCAACACTACTATCAAAGAGAAAAAAAATAAACTAAAAGAAAAAGATTTTTTCGAATTCACTCAAAAACTACCTCAACAAAAATTAACCAACTATTTATTTAAAAATAAAGGGAATCTAAAATTTGAGAATACAACCGCAGTATGGTCAGATGAAAAACCTACATTTTCAAACGGTGCTGTATATGTCGATTTAGATAATGATGGAGATCTAGATATTGTCACCAATAATTTAGATGAAAACGCTACAATACTCAGAAATAACGCCAGAGAAAATACTACCAATAATTTTTTACAATTTGCTTTTAAAGGAGCTAAGGACAATACATTTGGAGTCGGAACAACAGTAAAAATATATCAGCATAATGGAGACATACTAACCCGGCAACTTATAAATGCTAGGGGTTATCTCTCCTCTATGCCCAATACATTACATTTTGGAATCGGTAAAACCACTATAGTTCCTCAAATCAAAATCATTTGGCCAGATGGCAACACACAATCACTTACAAACATAAAAGCAAATCAATTACTACATATTGAGTATGCCAAAAGTGTAAAAACAACAAAAGAAAATATTGATAAAAAATCAAACATGATTTTTACTGAAGCCCCATCTGACTTTGAACATACAGAAATCCCTTACAACGATTTTGACAAACAACTACTTTTACCGCATAAACTATCTCAAACAGGGCCTGCAATTACAAAAACAGACCTTAATAATGATGGTTTTGACGACCTTTTTATTGGAGGAGCGCACAATCAAGCTGCACAATTATTAATTGGATCACAAGACGGGAGTTTTAAGCCAGTATCTGTTAGAGATTTTATAAAAGATAGTGCATATGAAGATATAAACGCTTGTTTTTTTGATGCTGATAATGACGGGGACAAAGATCTATATGTAGTAAGCGGTAGCTATGAATTTTCTACAGATTCTTCATTACTACAAGATCGATTATATATAAACGAAGGGAATTATAATTTTAATCGATCTTTAGAAAAGTTACCCGTCATGTTGGCAACAGGAGGTATTGTAAAAGCATCAGATTATGATGCAGATGGAGATATAGATTTGTTTATAGGAAACCGTGTTATATCAGGCAAATACCCTTATGCACCTATCAGTTATCTCTTAAGTAATGAAAATGGGAGTTTTGTGGATAAAACAGATGAGCTAGCACCTGAATTAAAAAATATCGGAATGGTAACCAGTGCAGCATGGAATGATATCGATAATGACAATGATTTAGATCTAATCATCACAGGAGAATGGATGGGTATAGAAGTATTTATTAATCATAAAGGAGTTCTTTCTAAAGAAACTAAATATGACTACTTATCATCAACCAAAGGCTGGTGGAATAAGATCTTGATTGCCGATATAGATAAGGATGGAGACAACGATATAATAGCAGGAAATCTAGGATTAAACTATAAACATAAAGCTTCAAAAGAAAAACCCTTTCATATCTATACAAATGATTTTGACAACAATGGTACAGAAGATATTATATTGGCTAAGTATTATAAGTCCAAGCAAGTTCCTGTAAGAGGTAAACACTGTACAGCGCAACAAATACCACACTTAAAGGATAAAATAAAAACATACAATGATTTTGCTAATAGTGATATTCAAGAAATACTAGGAGAAACTTTCCAATCCGCAATTCATTATCAAGTTACCGAATTTAGATCTGGTATTTTTATAAATAACAACACTAGTTTTGAATTTATTCCTTTTCCTATTGAGGCGCAAATGAGCCCTATAAATAGTATACTTTATGAAGATTTTGATGGTGATCAAATTAAAGATTTATTAATGGCAGGGAATAATTATCATACCGAAGTAGAAACCACCAGAGCAGATGCAGGCATAGGTATCTATCTTAAAGGAAGTATACATGGAGAATTCAAACCTATACAAAATACAGAAACGGGATTTTATGCAGATAAAGATGTTAGAGAGATGTTACTTATAACTTCTCAGAAAAAGAAAGCCGTTATTGTGGTAAATAATAATAGTAAATCTCAAATGTATACTATACGTAATTAATACATCTTAGTTTTAAATCTCCTATTAAGGAATTGACTCTCTAAGGTTTATCTAAAAATCAAAATACCTTTTTCAGAAGCATACCTCATAAGCTTGCTCCCAATGTCATTAAATTAAGCTGTATATTTTTTATTATTAAATGCCTGTATAAACAAAATACTCTTTTACTTTCATTATGGATTCTACCCTATATTAGAATGACAAGTAGAGTGTATTGTTTTTTTTGGTCATTTTGTCTTTCTGGTGTATACCAGAATCCAGTATTAAAAAAGCTTTAAATCAATAGAATATACTATTGGTTTAATGATATTGAACTTACTCCGAGGTTGTTGATTCATTTTGTCATTCAATCCTAATGTCTGTATTCATATTTAAAAATATAGGTTTTTATGAATCTTTACATTTAAAGACTAACTCCTTAGTTTGATAACATTGATCTTACTCCGAAGTTATTGATTTACTAATTTCTGAACACAAACTTTTTTTTACCTAAACAAAAATACCTGATTAAGGTTTACATATTTTAAGAAATAACAAATAATGGGAGGGGTATATTTCATAAAAAAGGGGTGTTCACCCCCGGTTAATTTAGTTTTTAAACTGATATTCAAGGTGTTGTAAAAACGTATTTTTGAGAATATAAAATTAACTTCACTATAAATCACAAATTTATTAATCATGGCAGAAGAGAGTATTTTTAGACTTTTGGCGGTTAGACCTGCCAAAATAAAGAAAAAGATAAACGGTCAATTTAGAGTAGTAACGAATGATAATGGAGGATCGAGTGTTTTTAAAAAATTAAAAGCTGTAGTTACTGCAGGAGCAACTAGACCAGAACTAGAAAAAGTAGCAAAAGAAGAAAAGAAAAAAGGAATATATTTAAAAACAATCGAAAACCTACCTTTTGATATTTCTATTTTTCTGGATTGGTTATCCGAGAAAAAGAATGCAGCTACTCCGATAACCGATTTTTCAAAAATAATAAAGGAGCGCTATAGTAAAACTCCAAAAACTATAGCAAAAGAAAAAGCGTTCAATGATTCCATAATGATCCTTAGAGAAACGCTTCTTATAGATAGTGTTTTAGAAGAAGAGGAAGAATCAGATACTAATCTCGATATCTTAATATTATCATTTAAGGTCTTACAATTGATTAAAGGTGTTGCAGAAGATACCATTGTTCTTCAAAAAGGTGTAGCAATAGGCGATTTTTTAAATACAGTTGATTTAATAATGCCAGAGCTTGTACATCTTTTAAAAATGCCATCTAAGGAGGATGATGATCCAGACCCTGATAAAGATGATCCAGAAGAAGAAGAGCAAAAAAAGTTAAGAGAAAAACTCGCTATATTAAGTGAAGCACATCGTGCTATTTCTAAGGTAGCAACAGATGAACGCTTTAGAGAAGTGTCAAAAATAGCTACTACTGTTCCTAATCAAAGGATTAGTAGTTTAGAAAACAGAATTAATGATTTAATTACCTTAAATGCGGTTAGTAAAGAAACCTCTGGTAAAATCGATATGGTTTCAAAATTAATTGTAGGAAATAGCGGAGTGCCACAAAATGAAGGAGATACTACAGACAGTCAATTTATACTATCCAGTAAAAGTGTAGATAGATTGCCTGTAAAAACTAAAGAAGTATTATCAGAATTACAATTCGATATAGCAAAAATTAATCCTGTAAAAGTTGTAGCCGAAATCGAAAATGAAATGGCTTATGTGGGAGGAAAAATAAAAGCAAAAGAAGCTCATGAAAAAATAGTAGTACTGGGTGGCGCCTACTTAAGTGCCGATAAGTTTAATGAGTCAATTGGGTATGCCAGAGGAATAAAGGATAAGCTTAAAGCAGTTGTAAAGCAATGCAAGTTCAAAGCAGGGATTGGTGATCTATTGATGGTCAAGCAAAAATTAAAAGCATATGAGCTAGCAGAATTTGCCCATGTAGAAAATGTATTGGCAGGAGAATTAAGAGAACGAGAGCACAGACGTTTAAATGTACGAGAAGAAGAGTTTATTACTGAGATAGAAACCGAAACAGAAAGCGAAAGAAATCTACAAAGTACAGAACGCCATGAATTACAGACAGAAGCAGAAAAAACGGTAAAAAGCCAGTTTGAACTCGAAGCAGGTCTGCAAATAAGTGGATCTTATGGACCAGTAGTAAGTTTTTCGGCAAATCTAAATACAGGATTCTCTACATCTACAGAAGAATCTAAAAAGAAAGTATCTTCATACTCCAGAGAAGTAACCGAAAAAAGTTCTGAACGTGTACGAGAGCGAGTTCGCGAAGAACGAAGAAATAAAAACCTCGAAGAGATTGAAGAAATCAATAAACATGCAATTAATAATGAAAACGCAGAAAATGGGCATGTAAGAGGGATTTATCGTTGGTTAAATAAAATATATGACGCTCAGGTTTTTAATTATGGACAGCGGATGATGTATGAGTTTGTGATCCCAGAACCAGCAGCTTATTTTTTATACGCATTGGTGGATAACCCACCTAAAGAAATGGAATTGATCAAACCCAAAGCACCAACATATTCTGGAAAACCGCTAAAACCCAGTAATCTTACAAGAAGCAATTACCATAATTATGTTAGTAAATATCAGGTAACTAATGCTAATGAGCCACCAGCACAGTATCAGACAATAGCCTTTTTTGATAAGCAAGATAAAACAGGAGATCATACACATTTTGGAAGATCAGGTAAAATTGAAATCCCAAAAGGATATGCTGCCTATGGAGCGACTGTACAGAGTGATTATACTTTTCATAAAGATAAAGGGCATCATTACAGAGTAATGGTAGGAGGAAGAGAGTATAATAGATCAGAAAGCTGGGGTGGGCAATATAAATCCTTTCATACCCGACGAGAAAAAGAACTATCCTATGCAATTCATCTTTTTTATAGTAATAGTTTTACACTAGGAGTAGATGTGTTCTGCGAGCTGACATCAGAAGGGTATACAAAATGGAAACAAGATACATATGATTCTATTATGAATGCTTATCTGCAACAAAAAGCAGATTATGAAGAGCAAATTGCGGCACAAGAAATTGCAGAAGGCATCCAGATTCTAGGAAGAAATCCACTAGAGAATCGACGATTAGAGAAAGAAGAGTTAAAGAAATTGGTAATTATGATGCTTACAGGGATTAATAATATTAATATCAATGTATTTTTAAATACCAATGAACCCAGAATGGATATTGATAAAGCCTGTAAAATAGGTTCTCAGATTCGATTTTTTGAAAACATCTTCGAATGGCAAAATATGCTATATGTATTATATCCTTATTTCTGGGGAAGAAAATCTAAATGGATCTCTGCATTACACCTTACAGATCCCGATCCAGATTTTGCAGCATTCCTAAAAGCAGGAGCTGCAAGAGTGCAAGTACCTGTACGACCTGGTTTTGAAAAAGCAATAGCACATTTCTGTCAATTCGGAAAAATATGGGAAGGAAACGATATTCCTCTAAAAAATGACAAATTATACGTTCCTATTATTAATGAAATCACAGAAAATCTAGGCAAACTAAATGATGGAGTACCCTATCCCGAAGATTCAGAACCTTGGGAAGTTACAGTACCAACAAGTTTAGTAGTACTTCAGGATTTAGAAGAGATCCCTAATATACGAGATATCCTTACAGGGAAACCTATCGATATTCGTAATGCAGAAGAACCCGACCCTGAGGCGTAATAGTAGTAGTAATCTTGGAGAAAATTATCTCCCTCAATGAAGGAGTAAACTAATACATATAGCAATGCCAGATTTTTCGATACATGCAGATTATGATAAAGACGGTAGAATATCTTTTAGTACAAGAGAATATCAATCCAGAAATACTGGGACAGGAGCCGTTGTAATTCCTAATATAGATGTAGAATCCAGAAGACTTCCTAATAGGGTGTCAAATGGAGCAGCTCCTGTACTTGATTGGAAGAATAGATCTTTGGTAAGAGGAGAAAATGAAGTGTCTAACATAATTATTAAAAAAAGCGCAGGAACACGATTTCCAGCTAATTGCAACCTTGTTCTTAAAGTAGTAGGGAAGAGTAGAAAAAAAGTACGATTATACTCTTCCCGAGGACAACGAATTATTCCTATGGTTGGTTTTTCTGAGACCTTATTTTCGGTACCTAATTTTACCAATCAGATCACCTTTAAGATACAAGTCCATACCCTTACTGGTAGCCCTTCTACCAATACGGTGTCCACTACACTTACTAATGATCAGTTGCTAAGGCTAGAATTGTTATGTGTAGTAGGAGCCAATGTACAGGTAGCAGATACTTCATTATTATCTGTTTCACCATTGATTTTTATGGATAATAATGCTGTAGTAGAGCGGCTTTATATTTGCGAAATCCCTGAGATCCAAAATATAGATCAGGGCAATACCCCTGCTATAAGAGATATTACCAACGCTTTTAGAAGTATAAGAGGAGTTCGATTAGTAAAAGTGCCTATTAGTACCAGTTTAGGAGATTCTTGGCTTCAGGATCAGTTTCAGGTAGGATATTGTCATAAACCTAGAAGTATAGAACGCGTAGTTTTACATTTACCTAGGATGCGCTCTAATGTGGTAGTGGTTAACAATACACCTAATCTATCTACTTTTGTGACAGAACATTTTCCTTCTACTAATCTAGGGTTGTTTCAAGAATTTTGGGAACGTAATGTAGCTAACTATGTAGATGCAAATGGAAGATCACAATCATTATCCTTTAGTCAAAGTTATGAAGTGATGTCCCTTCTGGTTAAATTCTGGAACCTATGGTCTAAACTGATACGCTTGGATTTTGATATTTTGCACCCTCCCTCGGATAATACGATGCTCCTTAGCGGAATTATGAATACAATACGAGAAAACCTTAAAGAAATTCTAAAAAATGAAAACTTATCAGAAGCTCGAGAGCAATTAGAACGGTATTATACAGCAATCAGAGATGAATTAAATAGTAGGGGAGCAGATGATATAAATTATAGTGATGATCAAAGGAGTTTTTATACAGGGTTAAGTGCAGATCTAACAGTACGGTATAATCAGGTCAGAGATATTGTAGTCTTACAGCATCCAAATCAGATCAGCATTACAACACAGCGCATGGGGGTAATTACCCTTAGTACAGAAGAAGCAAATCGATTGGATGCAAAAATTTATGCATTACATGATTCTACAAATTATGGAGGCAATCTAGAGGTGACTCCACCAATTGCAGGAGCTCCATTAGGTAAGATTGTCTTAGGATCTGCCGATAGGATGGATAGTGAGCTATTTGGATTTTTGATGAGTCAGGGTAAACAACCTATACTTAATATCAATACCTCTTGGTTAGATGTTGCACATGTAGATGAGCTTGTTACCTTTGTTTCTGATCCTAGAAGTAATGGAGCAAAGCATGCAGCATTTTATGCCTCTCCTAAAATAGCAATGGATATTCTTACCAAGGCATATACATTATACATACAGGGGCTACCAAATGGTCATCCACACGAGATTGGACGCCCGCTAACTATCGGTACAATGCGCAGAATGGATGCTGGGAATCATCCCGTAACACGCTTGTTTAGAGGTAAATATTGGTGGCATCATCATCCCGAAGGAGCATTAAATCCTATAGAACCCCCAAAACTGTATCTGAGAATGGTAGAGTACTTCTCTTATTTTGTAAGATATCAATCAGGAGAAGGGCGGGATAGGTATTATCCAGCGGCACTAAATGCACACGAACTGCTATATTTTGGTAGTATTACCAATGAGTGGATTGCAGATAATTTTATAACTAATCTGGTAGAGCAATTAAGTTTAGAAACACCAGATGTAGAACTGATCCCTATACCTGTACTCTTTGATAGAGTGGTACAACGAGAAAACCCAGATACAGAAGAGGTAGAACCAAACTTTGATGATGATAGTACCACTGCATTTACCCCAGATATGATTAATATGCAGATCATTAATGGACACTTACTCATCCCTAAGCCACATGGTCCCAGAATGAAAACAGCCGATGCGATTACCGTATTACGGCAAGTGATGGATACCAAGTATCATGGAAAACTAAATAGAAGGTATTTTGTATCCAGACGATTACATAAAACAGAAGTATGGATGAAAAGCCCTTTAAACCCAGGGACTACACAAAGCGAATTAAGGCAGATAGCAAAACAATTTAGAGATGGATTTCCTGATAACACCTTAGATGAAATTCAGGATTTAATTTTTAATGCTAATCGACGAGACTTTGATCGTAATGATAATCTTAGAAGCGGTTGGAGGAAACTAACCATTCCAGAAAATACGATAGGATTGTTCGAAGCCTATACTCAGATTGTAGCAGAATCACTTCATCTTACTGTGCATTGGGTCGATTCATGGTTTTATCATGTGCGATTGGGAGGAATACACTGTGGAACCAATGTAATCAGAAGACCGCAAGTTCGTAGAAGTACTTATTGGTGGAGAGTACATACGTAATGGAGGAGGGGGATTTAGCAAGATTGTTTTTAAAGTTTTTATATCTAAACAGAAGCTCTTTTTTATCTATAGGATCTTGTTTTTAGATCTTATACTCACGTTTTGTCACTATATGTAACTATAAAAATGACTTTTTGACAGTTTATTACATTGATAAGCTGCCAAAAAGTCATTAATTTATGATTGGAACTCATATTGCTATAGACCTATTGTATTTAAAAAGAATAAATAACTTAAAAAACATATACAATGAGTTTATTAAAACAAGCAGACAGATTACCTTTTATTTTTGAAGATTTATTTACTAACGATTGGTTAGGGGGGAGTGCCTCTACTGCTAAGGTGGGGTTTAATACTCCGGCAGTTAATGTAAAAGAATCGGATGATAGTTATATAATAGAATTAGCTGCACCGGGGCTTTCTAAGGAAGATTTTACTATAGAATTAAATAATGAAAATCTTACCATATCTTCTAAGACTACATCAAAAACAGAAGATACGGAAACCGAAAAGTATACTAAAAAAGAGTTTGAGTACAGTACTTTCCAACGATCATTTACGATACCAGATACTATAAATGGTAATGAGATAGAAGCGTCTTATACCAATGGTGTACTAGAGGTAAAGTTGCCTAAAAAAGAAGAGGCAAAACCGCAGCCTAAGCGATTGATAGAAATTTTATAATATAGGTTTGATTTGATTATTTTTTAGTTAGTTAACGTTAATGTTATGAAAACGTCCTCTATATCAGAGGGCGTTTTTTTATGCACCTAGTAAGGGTAGGTGTTTTATTTTATGATAAGTAAGAGCCATAGAGATGCAGTGTTTTAATTCAGTTTCAGGGATTTTTTCGTTTAGTTTAAAAACAATAGCTCTATTACCTTCGAATGTAAACTTATCTGTATAGAGTGTTTTAAATGTAGGTACTAAATTAGCCGTACACTTAAAGTAGATTGCAAACTGCTCTGGATTTTTCTTTTTCCAATCCATTCGTACAGTACTACCATGTTTTGTAAGATAGCTAGGTTCACCCCATTTAAGGGTTTCTTCGAGTTTTTCTAATCCATTAATTTCTGAAGCAGTGCTTAATACTAGGTCTCTAAGATAACGTAATTGTGGTTGTACAGATTCGGGATAGTTATTAAAAATAGCCTTAACTTTTGGGTTGCTTGTTAATTGCATTACAATGATTTAAGATACAATATTTTTTTTTTGAGTACAGTATAGATTACAGATACAGAGCGTAGTTTAATCCGTAGATTTTTTTAAGGAATTAGCATGATCTTTAATAACATACCACTTACCATTTATTTTCTCTAATACATAGGTAACAATCATATGATTATAATAAGGAACCCCATTCCTGTCTGGCTCATTATATATAGCTTCGGTAGTAGCGGCTGCTATAGTGTTACTGGATTTTATATTCAGAATTTTAGTTTTCATAGTCCAAGTAGAGTCTTTAAACCATTTTTTATGTATTTCTACAAATTCATCTACTGTATACGTAGTGGCTGTCTTTGGTAAAATAAGTTCCATCTGCCCTGTAGGAGATAGTGTAGCTTGTAGAGATTCTATGTTTTTGTTTTCAATAGAAGTTAATAGTTTTTGTAGCACTTCTTTTGCTTCAGTTTCATTTTCTGTATTAAAACTATGATCTGGTTTTTTAGTAGTAGTACAAGAAGTTATAATAATGATAAAGAATAAAACAGGTATAAGTTTAACTATAGACGTTACTTTCATATATAATTTTATTAAGTGTTACCAATGTAAGTGTACCTAAAAATAATGTTTTACGGTTAGGTATTAAACTGATTTGTTTAGTTTTTGAATCTGTAGGTTTTTTAGTTTTTAATCTTACGATTAATTCTTAGCATAAAAAGTATTAAAAGCCCTTCCTAAAAGGAAGGATTTAGGGAGAGATAATTATTTTAAAAATCAATCAATTTTATTTTTTAGCATACCTATCAAAGCTATAGTAGACTAGAGTCTTATACTTTTATGTTTTACTCAGTTTAGCCAATAGAAAGTTTCTGATAAGTCGTTTTTTGTTAAATTTAATCAATTATTGCTTCCGATGAGTATTTTTTAGTCAATTTAACCAATCGGAATTTCCGGTTTCTAGTTTTTAGTCAATTTAACCAATCGGGAGTTCCCGACGCGCTGTTTTTACTCAGGGCAGCCAATCGGGAGTTCCCGATGCGCTGTTTTTGGTCAGTTCTACGAATCGGGAGTTCCCGACGCGCTGTTTTTATGCAGTTCAGCCAATCGGGAACCCCCGATGAATACTTTTTAGGCAGTTTAGCGTATCAGGAACTGTATTTTTATCCTCTTAGCATTAAACGGGCAATTTCTAATGTCTAATGGGCTATTTATCAGAAACCTCTGACAAGCTATTTTTACTAAGGGTAGTGTATCGTAGTCATACGAGGATGCTATAGTAGCGTATCCCTGCAATAAGTACTTTATCGAAAAAGAAGCATAGCAATTGTTTCTTCTATTTCCCTTTACTACTTTAGTCCAATATAATATACATTGCCAATCGTTACTTTTGTTCCTACCCCATAAGTAATTTGGCATTTAAAAAAACTGTATAGATAAAGCGAGTACTGTTTTATACTATTGTATTATTTTTTATTTTATGGAAACAGAATACACAATGCATATGTATGTAGATGATAAGTGTTATATAATATGCGATATGCTGATGCACTTATATAGAAGTGAGGAACATCCCGATTTTCCTAACGTACCCTTTGAGCGGTATATACGAGTGGATGTAGAGGCTAATAATGACCTCCCAGCAATCAATTATTGGTTGGCAGAAGGTATCGAAAAAAAAGATATCACAATTCAGTTTTATGGAGATGGAGAGTTGCTGATCAATCATCAAATCTATCAGGCATACTGCTGTGATTATAAAGAATATTATATCTCAGAAACTCATACTATTGCCTGTAGTGTAACGTTACNCGATTGATCTAGAAAAAAGTACGGATCTATTAGAGTGGATGATAAGCCCTACCCAGACTAAGAGTGGTAAAGTAATTTTTAACCGACACGATGGTATGGGATCATTACTTACTATAGAGTTTAGAGATGCCTATTGTGGTCGACTGGGAGGTCAGTACAATTCAGTAAGTAGTAAGCAGGTACGTATAAAATTAAAAATTTCTGCTCAGAGCATCCTATTTAATGGAGTTACACATACTAATAACTGGCCAACCAAAAGTGCATAATTATGAGTTATACGTGTAATGAAACCCTAGAGGAGTTAGATGGCGTTCTTAGCGAGGCACTGAATAGAGCAGCCCGATATAGCAATAGCAGTGGTTCTGGTAGTGCAGCCCAGTTAGCACATGCATTCGAACGAGAGATAGATGCCACCCGTACTCAGCTATCAGAAGCTTTATATAAGGTAGATCTGGCAATGCATGGCTATGATGATAGTGTCTCCCGAAGTGCCTATGAGATGGCAATGGGGGCTATAGATGATCCCAATACCCTATCTGATGAGGAGCTACGCAATCGCTATATCGAGGAGCATAGCAATGGTTATCGTATCTATGATAGGGATAGTCAATCGTGGGTATTATTTTCTAAAAGATCAGAAATTTCTATTACTATAGAGCGTAGTATGGAGAGTGATAATGAGCCTGCGATACATGTCTCTGCCTATGATCCCGAGTATGGCAAACGCCTGTTTTATATCGATCACGAGATTACTAAGCAAGATCTGATGCTGTTAGATAACCTCCGCTGGGGTTCCTTAGAGGAGGATTGGCGAGAGATGCAGTACCAGAGTCCTTTTCTGGGGATTGTAAAATCGGGATCAGGTATGGTAGGTAAGAGTGCTGGTACGCTTAATGCCTATTTTATGACCCAGCATTACAATCACTCGTTTTTAAATATGCAAGGACTACCGGGGATACAATGGAAAAGCCTAGATGGCGGATGGCATAGCTACCAAGAGATCTTAGAAGCAAAAAATGGTTTTGTACGCCAAAGCCTTAAAACCAGCCACCACTGGGCAAAAGTAAGAGGGGATAAGGCAAAACCGTTTTCTCCAAAAATTGGGAAAATTTGCTTTGGGATTTCTGTAGCGATTAGTTTAAAAAATTCAGGTACAGCATTGTATGATAATGACTCCAATAAATGGGGAGTAGTAGGTAAATCGGCATTAGACATCACTATGGGGGTTATAGCCTTTGTCCCAGGGTTTGGCTGGGCAATCTCGGGTACTTATTTTTTAATGGATATGGGAGGGGTATTTGGTGACTGGGGACAACCCACTGGGTATACTCCTAATGAGTTGGATAGAAAGATTACAGAAGATTGGGCGAGAGCCCATAAAAAGTATTATAGTTCAGAATTTGATGTTTTATATAGTAAGCCTATGGATCAGATGCGTCTAGAGATGCTACAAGAGAGCAGGGAGTTTGCCAGAGATAATACTTATGTAACCCCTAGAGTGATTTATAAACAAAATACATTTTAATCTATGAGTAACTGGTTAGATAGAGTACGTCCACCTAAATACTTACGGTATTTTTTTTATATCGTCCACTCTTTTTATAGATCGTATAAAAGTGAACGTAAAGAAGCCCCAGTAACAACAATTTTATTTTTAGCTTTTTTTCATATGATAGGTTTGTTCTCTTTCATATTTATTTTTTTTAGTAATTATTTTTTTGAAAAAATTGATGGAAATATAGGCGCGTTTATCATTGTATTTATAATTGGTTTGAGTCATTACATTTTATTTTATAAAAAAGAAAAATGGAAGTTTTATTTAATAGAGTTTGAACATTTAAAGAAGAAAGATAGAAGAAAAGGAGCTGTTTATTTATTTCTTTATTTATTCATCATAATAATATTACTGATTTTTTCTGGTTGGATGATTATGCAAACTTCTCCTCATTATAAATAGATAGAAAGATTACAGAAGATTTTGAACGATTTAAAGAAACACATTTTAATCTATGAGTAACTGGTTAGAAGAGGTACGTCCACCTAAATACTTACGGTATTTTTTTTATATCGCTTATAGTTGGTATCGACCCTATAAAAGTGAACGTTCAGAAGCACATTATACAGCTACTATAATATTATCAATATCAAATGGGTTAATAGCATTGATGCTTTTGAGTATTATTTTTACAGATACGATATATCGAAAGGGGAACAAACATATATGGGCACTTTCTATTTGTTTTATCTTTTATATAATTTTCTATTATTTATTTCTTTATAAGAAAAAGTGGAGAAAGTATATAGATGAATTTAGTCATTTAAGGAAAAAGGATAGAAGAAAAGGTACTATTTATTTATTTCTTTATTTATTTATTATTTTTTTGATCTTATTGCCATTAAGTGTTTATTTTATAGTAAAAAACTCACCACATTATACTTAGATTATATTAAAATATATAAAATGACATAAGAATGTAACGATTGGGCGAGAGCCCATAAAAAGTATTATAGTTCAGAATTTGATGTTTTATATAGTAAACCTATGGATCAGATGCGTCTAGAGATGCTACAAGAGAGCAGGGAGTTTGCCAGAGATAATACTTATGTAACGCCTAGAGTGATTTATAAACAAAATACATTTTAATCTATGAGTAACTGGTTAGATAGAGTACGCCCACCAAAATACCTACGGTATTTTTTTTATATCGCTTATAGTTGGTACAGACCCTATAAAAGTGATCGATCTGATGCACATTTTAACTCAGTTTGTTTTTTAGCTTTTGCAAATACTATTGCGTTGATTTCTTTTGTTTTTATGATATTAGGTAATTTTATTGTTAATAGTTTAGGTTCAAAAAGAATTATCATAACTATAATTATTTTTATGACTTGTATTCATTATATATATTTTTTTAGAAAACAAAAATGGAAAGAATATATAAAAGAGTTTAATTATTTAAAGAAAAAAGATAGAAAGAGAGGTGCTCTTTATTTATTTCTTTATTTCTTTATTATCATAATTATCTTATTGCCATTAAGTTTTTATTTTATTGTAAAAAACTCATCAAATTATTAGATCAGATGCGTCTAGAGATGCTACAAGAGAGCAGGGAGTTTGCTAGAGATAATACTTATGTAACGCCTAGAGTGATTTATAAACAAAATACATTTTAATCTATGAATAACTGGTTAGATAGAGTACGCGCTCCTAAATATCTACGGTATTTTTTTTATATCGCTTATAGTTGGTACAGACCCTATAAAAGTGATCGATCTGATGCACATTTTGGTGCAATGTTGATAGTTGCGTTACCTAATACATTATTATTATTTGTAATCAATAACATTTCTTTATTGATAGATTCTAAGAAATTTTTAGTTTTCTCCAACACAATAGTAATTTTTTTTAGCCTTATTGTTTTTTTAATTTACTATGTTTTATTTATTTATGATAATAAATGGAAAGTAATAATAAAAGAGTTTGAATATTTAAAGCGAAAAGATAGGAAAAGAGGTCTGATTTATTTATTCATTTATTTATTTACATGGTTTTTTTTGGCGTTGTTTCCTTTCATATTAGATGCTTTGTTCGGAGTATATATTCTAGAAAAACACATTACGGTTATGCTATGATACTAAGGAAATACATTTTAATCTATGAGTAACTGGTTAGATAGAGTACGCGCTCCTAAGTATTTGCGCTATTTTTTATATCACTTATAGAATATGCGCAGATACTATATTCAGGAAATGAGTATCTACATTGCATAAATATTAGTACCTATATTGTATCTATAGAGGCATCTCTAGAATTTATTTTATTAAGGATAAAATAAGCAACTATAATATTGGGTACCCAGCATAACCATGCAGTTATTCTGTATGCGATGATAAAATCTTCTAGAAATAGCATAAGTATCGGTAACCATATTCTAAGGGTTACGGCAGCAAAGCAGGCAGCATAACTATAATACATGATCGTTTTATGTTCATCGATCTGGGCTGTTCTAGCGTACCAATATCCCTTGGCGGTAGTATATAACCATAGTACTCCTAAGCTCATAAATCCTAAAGATGAGATGATTCCTCCTGTAGCAAAAAAGCATATATATATCCCTGCAACGCCACTGATTAGAACACTGATCATATAGATTTTTCCGATAAGTCGGTGTATTTCTGGTTTGGCTTCTCGTATTTTTTTATGAAACTGAATCCAACCTATTAATAATGCAATTGCACCTATAAATATATGTGTGAAAAAAGAAAAATTCCAATAGGTATCAGATAATAGGTTTGTACTTTTGGAACTTAAAAGACCAAATCTTTTATCAATAAATAAATAGATAAGAGGATATAGGCCTATTACAATACTTAATATTGATATAATTCCTTGATTAACTTTCTTCATTTTTTTCCTATTGTTTTTGATTTTATAAATCTAACCATTTTTTGAAATTAGATGTCCGTTCTCTAGAAACAATAATTTGTTCTTCATCTAATGGGTTTAGTTTTAGGGCTAATCGGCTATTAAAATAGCTATGAATTTCGACAACAGCTTTAACGGATACCATAAATTTTCTATTGATTCTAAAGAAATGAACAGGGTCTAGAATTTCTTCTAGTTGATCAATAGTATACTCTATAGGATATTTTTTTCCGGTATGCGCATATAGGAAAATAATCCCTTCATGAGATTTAAAATAGGCAATGTCATCTACATTAAATGTATTGAATTGATTTCCTACTTTAACCATAAAACGTCGTTTGTATTCTTTTGCAAATAAGTTTTTTATTCTTTCATATTTAGCATCATCTGTAATTGTAGTACTGGTGTTAAAATTTTTTCGATATTTATCTAGTGCTTTCTTTAAATCATTTTTATCAATAGGTTTTAAGAGGTAATCTAAACCATTGTATTTAAATCCCCGTATGGCATACTCATTATATGCTGTAGTAAATATGACAGGGGGATGCTCTTCTAGAAGATCGAGGATATCAAAACCATAGCCGTCGTTTAATTGAATATCCAAAAAAATTAAATCTGGTAAAGGGTTTTTTGTAAACCAATTTTTTCCACTTTCTACAGATGTAATATGATCTAAGATTGTAATCTCTGGGGCGAGTTCTTTGATAAGATTAGCTAAGCGTCTAGAGGCGATATTTTCATCTTCAACAATTACTGCTGTCATCTTATGAAGCTTTTACTATTGTAATTTCTTTTATTTTCTTAGGTAGTAAAGGTAGTGTTACCTTAAAATGATCTTCCTCTGCTTGTATTAATACGTTTTGATTGGTGTAGAACGAATATCGTTTCTTGATATTTTTTAATCCTAGTTGTGTAGATTCTTCTTTTTGAGATCTCAATTGTAGCGTGTTTTGAATTATAATATTGTTTGTAGTCGTAGAAACGATACTAATTTCTAATGGTTTTTCTTTAGAATAATAATTGTGTTTCAATGCATTTTCTACTAGCATTTGTAACGATAGTGTTGGGATTACATATTCTTTTGGATCAACAGAGATGTGTGTCGTAATACTTAGCGCATCTTGGTGTCGCACATTCATCATAAATATAAAGGAATCTAGAAAGTTTAATTCTTTTTCTAAACTTACTAGATCTTCTTCTCGGTTGTCTAGAATATACCGATAACATGTTGCTAATCTAGATACAAAATCAGAAGCTAGATCTCTATCCTCGTACATTAACGAAGTGAGCGTATTTAAACTATTGAATAAAAAATGAGGGCTAATTTGATTTTTTAAAGATTGATATCTAGAGGTCATCACTTCTTTTCTGAGCTGATTCATGGTGTTTTCTAACTCTTTTTTTTGCTGTAATGCATAATAAAAAAGATTAAAAATAATAACTACAAATCCTAACAAGGTTGCTCTAAAAAAATCTATTCTAAACCGTAGCCAAGGATTATGAGCATTAATCTTACAGAGATAATCAAACTCAAAAATGGCCATATAATACACTAAAGCAATTATAGGAAGACAAATTACCATATTAAGCGTAATAATTTTTAATCCAGTATGTAGATCTAAGCTTTTATTGGGTGTAGTTGCTCTCCTAATAAGCCAATCATTGGTTTCCCACATTAACATAAAAAAAAGAAATCCACTTACATAATAAAATAGACTTGTAACGTCAAACTCAGCCTGATCTCCATCATGATCTACCGTTAATTTAATCAATAAATAGGCAATGTTGATGATTAGAAAACGTAATGAAAATTTCTTTATATATGTTTTTGATATCATACAGTAAAATGGATACTATTTTTTGTTGAAACCGACCATGTGTAAAGATACATAACTGCTCTATATTAATTAATTGTAGTGATATGTAATTGTCGAATTAGAAGCTGAATTGTTATAAATGATAGTTGATTTGATAAACTATAGATAGGATACTATTATAGGATATTCAAACATGTTTTTTGACATTTCAAAAGTAAAAATACCAATTTGGTTTTTTCAATTTTAAATCCTAAAAAAGAAAACACAGTTTTGAATAAAATTATTCGAAATCATGAAAAAAGTCATTTTTGTATTTAGTGTTTTATTGGGATGTATCGCTAGTGGACAAACCGGTGTTATAAAAGGTCTTGTAGTAGATCAACAATCAGAAACCCCTATGGTTGGAGCTACAGTAGCGTTATTAGATGCGGATAAAGTAAATGGTGTTATTACGGATATAGATGGATACTTTACACTAGAGAATGTTCCATTAGGTCGCCAGACGATACGTGTTAGTTATATTGGTTTTGAGCCTATTGTAATACCAAATATCGTTGTTACTTCTGGTAAGAATGCAATACTCAATGTAGGACTTGTCGAAGCCTTTGGGCAATTAGATGAGGTGATCATTACAGCAGAGAATAGTAAGGTAAATGCAATTAATAAGCTGACGTCTGTTTCTGCTCGACAGTTTGGGGTAGAGGAGGTAACCCGATTTTCTGGAGGAAGGAGTGATGTAGGTCGGTTGGCATCTAATTTTGCTGGTGTTGCTTCTCCTGATGATAGCAGAAATGATATTGTGGTACGTGGTAATTCTCCTGTAGGACTATTATGGCGGTTAGAAGGTGTACCAATTCCTAATCCTAATCACTTTTCTACTGCTGGTTCTACAGGAGGTCCCGTATCGGCATTAAACCCTAACTTATTAAAGAATTCGGATTTTATTACTTCGGCATTTCCTGCAGAATATGGTAATGCTATCGGAGGAGTGTTTGATCTTGGATTTAGAAAAGGTAATATCGATGATTATGAGTTTACAGGGCAAATCGGTGTTTTTAGTGGAGTAGAAGCAATGGCAGAAGGACCTTTAGGAAAAAATAATGGCTCTTTTCTCGTAGCAGGAAGGTACTCATTAGCAAGTATATTAGGAATTGGAGCAGGAGGAACATCTGCAACACCAAATTATTACGATGTATCATTCAATATAGATCTAGGAAAAAGTAACTTAGGTAATTTCTCATTATTTGGGATTATAGGAGCTTCTGATATAGAATTTTTAGGCGATGATATTGATGAAGACGATCTCTTTGCTGCCGAAGATGAAAATTCATCTGCGGATTCTGGATTTGGAGTAGTAGGAGTAAAGCATCAGATTAGTATTGGTAAAGCTTCTTTTTTAAGAACAATAGTATCTGGATCTTTTGCAACTAATGAGTTTCAGGCAGATCGTTTTATTGATAAGAATACATCACAAGAACGCCTTATTAGGTATACAGAGAATGATAATAATGAATCTCGTTTTACGTTTTCTACTCTTTTTAATTCTAAGCTAAGTAGTAAAAGTACACTCCGAACGGGGGTGTTGGTAGAGCGTTTTGGAGTAGAATCAGTATTGCGTGACCGAGAGAAACAACAAGATATTAATGGCGATGGTGATCCTGACCTGTTTACATTTACAGATATAGATGAGAGTTTGTCTATTGTACAGCCTTATATACAGGGGCAGTTTAGGTTAACAGAAAAACTAACGCTAAATACTGGTGTGCATAGTCAGTATAGTAGTTTAAATAAGCAATTTGTGATAGAACCCAGAGCGGGATTAGTGTATAAGGTCGCTAAGAATCATCGTTTAAATGTAGGGTATGGATTGCATCATCAACCTATATCACTACCATTATTGTTTCTTAATGAGAATGTTAATGGTGCGTTAAAGCAAACTAATCGTGATCTTGATTTTGTACGAAGTACTCATTATGTACTAGGATATGATGTAAGAATAAGCCAGGGGTGGAGAAGTAAAATAGAGGTGTACTATCAGGATATTGATAAAGCAGCTGTAGAACCTTTTTTATCTAGTTATTCTTCTTTGACTGAAGGGGCAGATTTTGGGTTTGAAAATGATAGAGTATCATTAGTTAATGAGGGTACAGGTTCTAATCAGGGGATAGAGCTGACTTTAGAGAAATTTTTTAGCGATGGATATTATGGATTGCTAACGACATCATTTTTCGAAAGTAAGTATAAAGGTAGTGATGGTATAGAACGTAATACTCCTTTTAATAATGGATATGTTGCTAATCTCTTGGCAGGAAAAGAATTTACTATTGGAAAATCTAAAAAAGATGTCTTTTTCTTAGATACTAAATTAACTGTATCAGGGGGGAAATATTATACTCCAGTAAATTTAGAAGCTTCTAGACAGGCAGGGTTTGAGGTACTACGAGAAGATCTAGCGTATAGTAAACAAAATGACGATTATTTTAGATGGGATGTTAAAATAGGGTATAAAATCAATAGTAAATCGAAAAAGCGGTCTCATCAATTTTATGTTGATCTACAGAATGTAACGAATAACAAAAATATTTTTGCAAGACGCTATAATCGTTTAACGAATCAAGTAAATCAAGTCGATCAGATCGGTTTTTTTCCTGATTTTGGATATCGTTTTCAGTTTTAGAATAGTTTGATAATTAAAGTAAGTAATTTTTATAAAAATAAATACGTTTTTTTTAGATGATAAGTATGAGTGAGCTCCTAAGTGATTTTTTAGAATAGTGTTTGTTTTAGAGAAAAGAGTGTATGAATTTTTATACACTCTTTTTGATATTTATATGTTCGTTAAGATACATAGTTTACACAAGTTAAAGATTAGGTGTTTTACGGTGGTAGGCACTCATGTATAGAATTGATAAAGAATTGAAAAAATAATAGTTATACCATTGATTTATTACAGTATGAGGATTTTTCAAAATCTCTAAGATTGATAGAAAGGATAGGGACGTTGGGGAACATAGATTTTAATGTGGTCACTATTTTTTTAGAGAGGTCAGCTTTTTGGGCTTCAGTTCTACCTTCCATCAGATTACCAAATACATGGATAAAATCATCTGAGGTGTTTCCTACCGTATAATATTTAAAAGGATTAATTCTAACTTTAATATCACCTTTAGCAAAAAGACCAGTGCTATCAGCAGTATTATATACGGCTTGTATGATTTCTTTAGGAGATTTTAATGTGATAATGTTTTCTGAGCAATCTAGTATAAAATGTGGCATCTTATGATGTTTTAATAGTGCGAAAATATCTTATTGCAAAAATACTTTTTTATACACTTTTATAAGCGCTTTATACAATTATATAAGAACTATGTACAATGAATAAAATGTATATTAGTATGATTGCTTAGTTTTACTAAAGATAAGTATACTAAAAAAGTGAAATGCATATAAGTCTGATAGGTATTATAGAGTAGGTTATTGCTAAAAATAGAGCTACAACTAAGAGGACGAATCATAATAATATAGAAATTAATGTGTAAAAATACCTAAAGGGTTATTTTGTAAGCATTGGCAGAGTATTGTTATCATTACAAGAATGTTTATTATTATCTAAATAATAAAAATTTGTTTTTTAAATCTAGAAACCTCTGCATGCCATTTTGCAGAGGTTTTGCTTAATGGTGTTATATTAGTTTTTATTAAATTATGTGTATAGGGTTTTAAACTTCGATTACATAAAAAAAATAGTGGTAGTGCTTGCTATAGCAATGAGCTATGCTTTTTGATCTTGAATTTTGGATTGTAACATCTTAATTTCATCTCGTAATCGGGCTGCGGTCATAAAATCTAATTCTTTTGCAGCTTTTTCCATCTCTTTACGTACGTTTCGTACTCGAGTTTCTAATTGTTCTTTAGTATAATATGCTGTTTCTTCTTCTGCGGCTTGTAGTGTAGGTGCATTCTCGAATGTATAGGCTTCTGTTTTTTTACCATATAAAGCATTGTCAAATGATTTTTTGATGGCAGTAGGAGTAATACCATGTTTGGTGTTGTAAGCAATCTGTTTTTGTCGGCGATACTCTGTGTCATCGATTGTTTTTTGCATACTATCAGTGATTTTATCAGCGTACATGATAGCTTTTCCATTTACATTTCTGGCTGCTCTACCAACGGTTTGTACTAAAGATCTTTTGTTTCGTAAAAACCCTTCTTTATCAGCATCTAATATAGCGACTAATGATACTTCTGGGAGATCTAGCCCTTCTCTTAATAAGTTTACTCCTATCAGCACATCAAAAATCCCTTTTCGTAGATCTTGCATGATTTCTACACGTTCTAAGGTATCTACGTCACTATGTATATATCGGCATCGAATATCTATTCGGGTTAAGTATTTTGCTAATTCTTCAGCCATTCTTTTTGTTAATGTTGTGACAAGAATACGTTCATCGACATCAATACGTTTTTGCATTTCTTCAATCAAATCATCAATCTGATTTAGGCTAGGTCTTACTTCGATTACGGGATCTAATAATCCGGTAGGTCTAATAATTTGTTCTATAAAGATACCTTCGCTTTTTTGTAACTCATAGTCAGCAGGTGTAGCACTAATGTATATGACTTGATTCTGTATTGCTTCGAGTTCCTCAAACTTTAAGGGGCGATTATCCATTGCTGCCGGAAGTCTAAAGCCATATTCTACAAGGTTTTCTTTTCGTGATCGATCTCCTCCATACATTGCATGAGTTTGTGGGACAGTAACATGGCTTTCATCAATGATCATCAAGTAATCATCAGGGAAATAATCGAGCAAGCAAAATGGTCTGGTACCAGGATTTCTACCATCTAAGTAACGAGAATAGTTTTCTATACCAGAGCAATATCCTAGTTCTTTAATCATTTCTAAATCAAAATTAGTACGTTCTTCTAATCTTTTGGCTTCTAAATGTTTTCCGATTTCTTTAAAGTATTCTACTTGTTTCCCTAGATCAAGAGCTATTTGATCTATAGCATTATGGAGAACTTCTGGAGAGGTCACAAACATATTGGCAGGGTAGATGTTTAATTGCTCATATTTTTCAATAATACTATTATCAATAACATTAAAGGCTTCAATTTCTTCAATTTCATCTCCAAAGAAATGTACTCTAAATGCGTGATCTGCATACCCTGGGAAAATATCCACGGTGTCTCCTTTTATTCTAAAGTTTCCTCGTGTAAATTCTGCTTCGGTTCTGGAATATAAACTTTGTACTAGACGGTGGAGTAATGCAGTTCTGGATACAAGTTGCTCTGTTTGTATGGAGATTACATTTTTTTGAAACTCTATAGGGTTACCAATACCATATAAGCAAGAAACAGAAGCAACAACTAAAACATCTCTTCTTCCTGATAAAAGTGATGAGGTAGCGCTTAGTCGTAGTTTTTCAATTTCATCATTAATAGATAGGTCTTTTTCTATATAGGTACCCGAAGTAGGAATATATGCTTCTGGCTGGTAATAATCATAGTATGATACGAAATACTCTACTGCATTTTTAGGAAAAAATTGCTTAAACTCTGAGTATAATTGAGCAGCAAGTGTTTTATTATGTGCTAATATTAGGGTTGGGCGTTGTACTCTTTCTATAACATTAGCAGCAGTAAACGTTTTTCCAGAGCCAGTTACCCCTAGAAGTGTTTGGTATTTTTCATTTGATTCAATACCGTTTACTAATTGTTTTATAGCTTGTGGTTGATCTCCTGTAGGTTTAAATTCAGAATCTAATTCGAACTTCATGTATGCGCTTACTTTTTAGAGAATAAAGATACTGAACTCATCTTGTATTTTTTTATTCAACCAAAAATTTATGATTTGTTTCTCACTTACACTAATGTTTGTATTAAAAATGAATGAAAAACTATCGAATGAGAGAAAAACTTCCTGTTAATATTCTACTATCCTCTAGTTCTACCCGAAACCAATATTGACTAGATGGCATTGATTTACCATTATATGTTCCATCCCATCCAATACTCCCCACTTTAAGTTGTTTCATTAGTTTTCCGTAGCGATCAAAGATATAGATTAAAGAGTTAGGCATTACTTCTGCTGATATTCCTTTTACATTCCAAGTTTCATGAAAACCATCACCATTAGGTGTAAAATATTTAGGGAAACCAACTACAGAAATATCTTTGGTTGTTACAGGGATACAACCATTTTTATCTCTTACATATACGGTATGAAATCCAGGAGAGATATCGGTAAGTGTAGGGGTATCCTGATATGAACTTAATGTCCCATCTATTTCTATAGCATATTCATAGTTTCCTAATCCTTGGGCATTAATAGTAACGGTATTATTATCTCTCGCATCATTGATGTCTATAGATTGTATAGTTGCTCTGCTAGATGCAATAACTGTTACTGTTCTGGTTTTAGTACATCCGGTTAATATGTTGGTAACCTGTACGCTATAAGTGCCTGTTTGATTGACAGCAATAGTTTCAGTTGTTTCAGTTGTAGACCATAAGAAAGAGTAGTCATTACTATCATTATTATGAGGTAAACCACTATCAATATTGGTGCTTGTCTGATTTTGACATAAAAAATAGTCGGCTTCAGTCTCAATGTCGGGCAGGGGCACTACAAATAAACGTATCGTACTAATTCCAAAACATGCTCCTCCACTTTCTTCTACTTTTGCATAAATCATATCATCTCCTTGCGAATATGGGGTTGTATTGGTATAAGTGGTAATAGGGTTGTTGCTTAGTAATGCGTCCTCTACATTTTGATAATATGCAATCGCTAAATCAGGAATTGTTATTCCTGATAATATCTGCTGACTTGCATCATTTAGATTAAAAACGGTAAACCCATCCTCTGTAGTAGTATCACATACTCTTAATTCTGCATCATTTACAGAGGTAGAACTTACTTGTAGTGTTAGTGTTGTAATACTAAAACAGTTGGTGTTTTGATTACTAATCACTCTTGCATATACTTGCTGATTATTTTGATTGTTTTCAAAAGGTACTTTTTCATCAATAGTAGGAGTTCCTGCTTGTGCAGAAGCTAAATCATTAAAAAACTGAATAGAATAATTAGGGTTACCCGATGTAAGTTGATTAGTTGCATTACGTAAATCAAATAAAGTACTGCCGTCACCAATGGTTTGATATGCATCGCATTGCACTAATGTTGATGGTACTCCTATTGGGATTTCATAAAAAGTGGCATTAGCGACGCCAATCAAAGGACAACTACCATCATTAAGATCTACTTCTAATCTATAGTTAGCGGTAATAGTTATATCTAAAAAAGGAGTAGTATTTGCTATTAGAACATCATTTGTGTACCAAGTATATGTTGCTCCAGGAATGTTTTGATAGGATAACCGATATGTTTCTCCCTCGCAAAGAGGTAAATTAACATTATTAGGATCCCCTCTATTAATAATATCAATTTTCTGAGCAAAGATGGATTGTATAAAAGGAGGGAGTCCAAAGAGAGTACTATTAAAACCGTTAGGATTAATTAAAATTCCTTTTTCTTTATATACTATATTAGGGGCTAATTCTTCTGGGTTTTCTATTATTCCAAGATAATCACCCCCCTTACCTATATCAAGATTAATCATTGTCTTATAAATCTTACTATCTGGTCCAAGCTGTAATGCTCCTATGGTAGTAGAGAAAGTAACTAATCCAGTTTCATTTTTGATTTTTGTACCACTTGCTGCTATTTGATTGTCGGGTAGTGATAGGTTGTATTGCATCAAATAACTAGATCCAGTTCCTGGTCGATCTCCGATACCTAGAGTTGCGTATAATCGTTGCCCAGTTTGAGAAAATTCGATTCCATATGGAGAATCGATTGTACTCAATATGATTTCATTACTCACTAGTCCGGTAGTAGTGTCAAAATCATAAAGTAGTACTTTTCCTTCTCTGACTATTCCTGTAGTAGAAGTATGTGCTATTGCTAGTTTATCTCCTTTAGGAGAAGCCTTGAGATATCCTAATGCACTAAGACCAGAGAAAGGAATAATGGTTCCCACGCGAGAGGTAACAGGCATTGTGGTGACACCAGTTTGATCAATTTTAAAAGAATAGAATGTGTCTTTAAAATAAGTGATCACCCAAAAAGAATTACAATCATTACCTTTTACTGCTGTAATTTTTTCGGTGCATTTAAATAAACTTTCTTGGGTATTAGTGGTGTCATAAGTGATTAAAGGAAGGTTTTTTTGCCCATTAATGATGGCTCCTCTACCAGTATTTAAAGACATATCTACAATAGAATACATCAGCCCATTATTCATACCATCTCCATCAGATGTGCTGGGATCATTATCACCGTTATGAGGGTGCGGTTCATCGACTGTAAAAATAATATATATATTAGGAGTGTTTGGTTGTGGAACAATTAATGCAGATGAGGTACTAGAGGGATCTCCGTTTAAATTAGTTCCGTTTTGCATGATTGCATGAGATTGATCCCATACTGTAATCCCATCAGTATAAAATAATAACTTACCAGTAGCGTCGGATATTGTAGTACATCCTTCTAAGGTATTTAATGCTCCATTTGTAAGAACTGCTGGTGGAGTCGCGTTAAAACTTATTCCTGCATTCTGACCAAAATACCAATTATTAGCTTCTCCTTGACCATATAATAATGAATTATAAAAAACAACGAATAAGAAAATTATATAAGCATATTGCATATTTTGCCTCTAAAAAGCACTAAATATATTATAAATCTCTCTTTCTAAGTAAATAATGTGATAAAAATATAAAAATAGCAGTCCATATTAACACTATTATAATTTCATGCCAGTGTACTATATAGTCGTAAGTAACATCTTCTCCGACTTGTTTAGCAATAGATTTTATGGCATTTAGCCTAGTAAAGGGCTGTGCAATTAAATTCCACATAGACCCTAATGGAAAAAATGAATAGATAGTATCAGCTAATTTTTTTGAATAATGTGACCATAAATACATATATGGTAAAAACTCTACAGCTAAAAACCACATAAAAAGAAAGCCTAATGCAAAAGCAGATCTTTTGATTAAAATTCCTATAAATAAACAAAAAGAAAAGAATCCTGTTAATTTTACAAAATATGCAACGAGGTATTCTAAATCTTTAAAAATAGCATCTAATATGTTATAATCAGAAAAAGAGAATCCTAAAATCAACGATATTAAGAATATAAAAATTGTAGAAATAAAAGAGAGTGCGAGTATCGTTAAAAATTTAGAAAGTATAAATTCTTTTTTACTAAGCCCATCTATTAAATTTTGTTTAAGTGTTTTATTACTATACTCATTAGCAACCATTGATACAATAATTATAGCAAGAAATAATTTTAATAAAGCTGCAATAAAAGTATTAAAATGCCAGATATATGGGAAATTAAAAACCCCACTATCTGCTAAGTGAAATTTAAAAAAACCTATTTCGAATTTAATAGATGCAAATAAAGCTATTGAAGTAAGAAGCCCAAAATAGCATATGATTAAGAATTTACTTGATTTGTTGTTCCAAAGTTTTATGAATTCTATGTGTAATAATCGTAACATGGCTTTATTTTAGATTGTTAGTTAGTTGTAAAAATTGTTCTTCGAGACTTTCTTTTCGTTTTACAATATGCGTCAGAACAATTCCTTCTTTAAATAGTTGCCTGTTAAGACTTTCTGCATCTAGTTCATGTGCTAAAAATGCAGTAATTTTTCCTTTTTGATCTTCTTTAAAATTTTTAAAATCCTTATGCTTAGCGATCCATTCTTTTAGTATCGAGTTTTGATTACTCTTAAGTTCAAAGAATCCATAACTTGCATTCATTTCATCTACACGACCAGAATATAATTTCATGCCTTTTCTTATAATCACGACATGGCTACATACTTTTTCGACTTCATCAAGTAGGTGTGAGGCTAAAAGAATTGTAGTGCCCTGAGCAGCAATTTTTTTGATAATCTCCCTAATCTGATGTATTCCCTGAGGATCTAAACCGTTAGTAGGTTCATCCAATATTAAAATTTCAGGGTCGTTTAATAAGGCAGAGGCAATAGCTAGTCGTTGTTTCATTCCTAGAGAGAAGGTTCTGAATTTACTGTCTTTGCGATCTAATAGTCCTACAATTTCTAACTTCTCTTCAATTTTAGAAGAGTTTACCTCCTTAATTTTACATACTAATTTTAGGTTTTGTGAAGCCGTCATGTAAGGATAAAAATTAGGACGCTCGATAATTGCTCCTACTTTTTTTAAGGCATCATGCGTTGAAGTATTGCCATCAAACCAAGTAAATTGACCAGAAGTTTTATTTACTACATTAAGCACAATTCCTAAAGTGGTCGATTTACCACTCCCGTTGGGACCAAGTATGCCATATACATTTCCTTTTTTAATGGTAAATGATAGGTTTTTGACAGCTGTTATTGCCCCAAATTCTTTAGTGAGATTAGTTAAAGTGAGAATATTTTCCAAATTACAACTTCCTTTTGATGGTTATATCAATAAGACGGCAAGTAGCGTGTTTTGTTACAAACGATGCCTCTAATTAAGAACTATAATACAAGAATACAGTTAATTTTTATTAGACTTTTATCGAATGAAATTTTAGTTTTATACTGCTACAGTGATTACTGTTCTATATCCAGACTCATTAGGAAAAGTTGTAAATTGCTTTTACAAAATGATATTATGGAGGAAAAATTAATGTCGAAAAAAAAACCGACCTATCCTATTAGCGAAGACTTAGATGCATATTTAAAAGAGTGTAATCGTAAAATTAAAATTCCTGTATTCTATGATGATTTACTTAGATTTTCTGGATCAATAGTTGTTTATGATAGTAATGATGAAGATACGTTATGGGTACGGGTATATTATGATGAGCATGAAAGAAGAGAGATAGAATCCAGTCTTAAAAAAGTATATACGATTCTGCACTCTGATGGTAATGAGGAGGCAATAGGTTTTTTAAATATTGATGCGATTGATTATTGTACGTTTGGTAATTCTAAACCTTTTAGAGTTAAAGTAAGAAACATATTAAATGATAATTATAGCTATGTGTATATAAAAAAGGCAGATGCTTCACGTATTTATGGCTTAGAGTTAGAGCATATGTTATCTCCTAATAGGATTAATTTTTTGGTATATAAAAATACACTAATAGAGGAACATATTGCAGGGATTCCGGGAGATGTATTTATAAAAGATTTTTTACCTGATTTAAGTAATCAAGCTAAATCCCAGATAGCAAAAGAATTTGTGAAGTTTAATGAACGTTGCCAAATGCGATTATTAGGGGATATGAGATCTTATAATTATGTTATTGTACCAATTCATGATTTTGATCATGTAGAGTATAAAATTAGGGCAATTGATTTTGATCAGCAATGTTATGAAGGGAAATTGAAGGTGTATCAGCCTCAGTTTTTTAAAGAGAATTATGATATGGTAGCTGTTGTAATGAGTAAATTACAACCTAATTCTATAGAGCAATATAAAAAAGAAGAACGTTCTGTTTTAGCAAAACGAATATTGACATCTAGATCACGATATGAAACTTTGGTGGCATGTATGTGTACTGATACGATTTCTACAAAAGAAAATTTAAAAGAACTACGAGAACACTTGTATAATTTTACATTAGACTTAAAATTTCGTAGAAGTCAATCTATGGGAGAGGTTCTTAAAACAGCAATGGATTTTGTACGTCGTAATTACGAGAATGTAAATATGAAACGATTGTTGGAGGGATAAAGATTGAAGGTTAAAAACTTCTTAATTCAGAATATTTTAAATTAGTTAAAAAAAATAAATACTATAAAAGTATCAGTTAATAACTAGAGTCCGAAGTATGTGCTAATTATTGATTAAGCTCAGACTTCGGACTTCTAATTTTAGTGTTATTTTTAGCTATTTTTGCTCTTTATTAAAATAGACTAGATAGTAATACATTTGCTTTTCTTCATCCCAACCTTTTTCTACAAATTTCTCAGCGGATTCAGGGTTTATAAAATCCATTTTTATCTGTACATTAGTGTCTAGATTGATGACATTTTTCATTTTCTTGCGGGCATCAGTTACAGCATTATTGGCAATAGGAAAAGTGGTAAGGTCTTCAATCTGGTATTTTGGAGCTTTCTCCACTTTATAGTGTTTAAACTCTGGAATAAGATCAGGGTTATCGATAACATCATTTAAAAATGCAGTTTCTTCAAATTCATCATTTTTTGCAAAATGATTTACTGCACGATTCATAAACATTACTTCTTCTTTTTTATCTTCAGCAGGTAATACAACATCTTTTGCGAAGTCTTGACAGAACTTCATATACTTTTTAGTGTAAAAATTTTCATCAGCAAATGCTTGTACCCCTAAAAAGTTTTCTAACCAATATTTAGTATCATATCTGTTAGAGTCTACAGAAAGAATTTTATAACCTTCTTCTTTTTTATGATTAAAAATTAAACACCCTTTGTCTAATTTATTAAGATTAACACCTTGTTGGATTAATAGTTCGATATCAGAACTTTTTTCTTCAAATTGAAGAAAATCATGTTTTAGCTCTGATTTAAATATCCCTATAGCGGCTACTTTTTCATTATCAATACTCACATTATCAAGGTAAGTAACATATAATTCACCACTTTTTATATGAGGATGTTCAGATTGCTCATACAGTAATGAGGCTATTCTCTTAGATTTTTCATGTACAGAAGATGGATGTTCAAAAATTTCGGTTACAACTTTGTATACTGCATTAAATTCTACATCTACTTCATCAATGAACTGAAAATAGTTTTCCTCTTTTTCTCTAAAAGGTTTAAAGAAATATTCTTTTAAAAGTGCGTTTAACTCATCATTAAGGGTGTATGGAGACTCTGATAGGAATACATTTTCATTTTTATTCTTATTCCCAACTCTGTGAACCGATAACGATTCGATTTGTGTGCTATATAAATTGATCATAATTTTTAATTTCTAAGCTACGTTACAGTAGCATTATAGTAGTTTAGCTCTTTATAGTTATATACTTATAATGATATCTTTTTTTTGAATCTATACGTTAAGCTATAAAGAATAGGAATGAATACTCGTAAAAAGGTTAATTCCAGTTTTCATCAAACCCTAGATCTTCATACTCATCAAGGTCTGTAAATTTTTGATTTTCATCTTCATCAAAACTATCAAGTTGATCTGCTTTAAACTCTTTTTCAGGAGCTTGGTCAGGTAATTGACCATGAATATACATTATATTAGGATATTCTCTTCCGCTTTCATATTCTGCAATTTCTGCTAACTCTACCATAAATGTCCACATACTCAAAAAATCATAGACATAGATTAATCTAGTAGAGTCTTTATGTGCTACATCGCTAAGAGTGGTTTCATTCATTAATCGCACAGAGCTACCACCTTCACTCATATCAAAAAGAGAGATTTCCTCTCCTTGATTCCATTGTTCATCACTTACATAAAATGACGCCATCTCGGTGCCATCAAAACCAAATGATTGTGTTATTACATTATGAAACTGTTCTAATGTGGTGTCTTGTTCTATTTCTATATCTCTAAACACGTCTTCTTCAGTGTCTAAGATAATTCTAAAACGGTATATCATCAATTACTAATTTAAGAAAAGCAAAGATACTATAAATGCATTATTATTTACTAAAACGATGTAATGAAAAAGTCATTGATCCTAATAAGAGAAATGCGACAACCTGATGTAGTACGCCTAATGTTAGTGGAACTCGATATAGTAATGTGAAAATACCTAGTAAAAATTGAATAAAAACTATAGCGAGTAAACTATGTATTGCGTTTTGTTGAGTATTATTTTTTTGAATTTTTTTGCCTCGATGCCAAATAAGAACAATGTATCCAACTACAATATAGGCAAGGTATCGATGTATAAATTGTACACCACTTTTTCCTTCTATAAAATTCTTTATTATGGGAGATTGCTCTATGTATACAGATTCATGAATTAGTTTCCCATCATTCATTAAAGGCCAGTGATTGTGTAAAAATCCAGCATCTAATCCTGCTACAAATGCGCCATAGATAATTTGTAATAAAAGTAATACTAGTCCGCATCGGATTAGGTTTCTGAATTTTAGATCTATGATTTTCTTATTAGGGTATATGAGGTCTAAAGCCACCCAGAATGTATAGGCAAAGGTTATAAAAGCAGCAGTAAGGTGCATGGCAAGCCTATAATGACTTACGTCGGGTCTTTCTACTAATCCACTTTTTACCATAAACCATCCTAAAAAACCTTGAAATCCTCCCATAAACATTAATAATATGGATTTTTTTATAGTAGGTTTAGTAAGTTGTTTTCGAATTAAAAAATATAAAAAAGGGAGTATAAATACAATTCCTATAAATCGCCCTATTACACGATGTAGCCATTCCCAGAAATAGATGTCTTTAAAATCTTGTAGTGTAAATTGATTATTAATTTTTTGATATTCAGGGTATTGTTTGTAGAGGTCGAAAGCAGCATTCCATTCTGCTTCATTGATAGGAGGGATAGTACCTGAGATTAGTTTATAATTAGAGATAGATAACCCAGAATGTGTTAACCTAGTAATACCTCCTACTACTACCATTATAAAGATCAATATACATCCTGTAAGCAACCAGTAGATTACATTTTTATTGTCTTTTTTCATTTTTCACTCTTTTGTATTCAATTCTTAAAGATTTATTGCTTTCTTGGTTTTAGAGCTTTAATTTTTTTAGCGGTACTATAAGAACAATTTTAATTGTTATTATTCTAGATTTTTTTGACTTTCGATTACTAATCCTAATTCTTTTCCTTTTTTTAGCATAAACTGATAAGCTACATCATGTTCATTAGGGATTATTCCTTCTAGGATTGCTTCTTTTATAGCTTCTTTTATAATTCCAATTTCGCGAGAGGGTCTGATATTAAAAGTTTCCATAATTTCTTCTCCTGTCACTGGAGGTTGAAAGTTACGGACATGATCTCGTTCCTCTACTTCAACCATTTTTTGTCTTACAATCTTAAAGTTATTATGATATTTCTTAAAACGTTTAGGGTTTTTAGTAGTAATATCAGCTTCGCAAAGAGTCATTAATTCTTCTATATAATCTCCTGCATCAAAAACTAATCGGCGTACTGCAGAATCGGTTACTTCTGAGGCAATTACAATAGGTCTAGAACTCATTAGTACCATTTTTTGAACAAATTTCATTTTTTCATTTAATGGCATTTTTAATCGTTTGAAAAGTTTAAATACCATTTTTGATCCTACAAATTCGTGTCCATGAAAAGTCCATCCTACCTTTTTATTAAATCGCTTAGTAGGTGCTTTTCCGATATCATGTAATAATGCAGCCCAGCGTAACCAAAGATCATTAGTGTTTTCAGAGATATTATCTACGACTTCCAGAGTGTGATAAAAATTATCTTTATGTCGTTGACCTTCGACTTCATCGATACCTTTTAATGCTATAAGTTCGGGCATAATATAGTGTAAAAGTCCTGTTTCTTCGAGAAGTTTAAAACCTACAGAGGGTTTATCACTGAGTAAAATTTTATGTAGTTCATCTACAATACGTTCTTTTGTGATGATTTCAATACGTTCCTTATGACTTTTGATCGCATATAGGGATGCTGGCTCTATTTTAAAATTAAGTTGCGTAGCAAAACGAATAGCGCGCATCATTCGTAGTGGATCATCAGAATAGGTGATGCTAGGATCTAGAGGGGTACGTATAATTTTTGTTTTTAGATCTTCTAGCCCTCCAAATGGATCTAATACTGCACCAAAATTTTTATGGGATAACTGTATTGCTAGTGCATTAATTGTAAAATCTCTTCTGTTTTGATCATCTTCTAGTGTGCCGTTTTCTACAATTGGATTTCTACTATCTCTGGTATAGGATTCTTTACGAGCTCCGACAAATTCTACTTCGATATCTCCTGCTTTTAGCATTGCGGTACCGTAGGTTTTAAAGATTTGTACTTTAGGAGTGTTAGGCAATAGTTTAGAAACTTCTTTTGCTAATTCAATACCACTACCAACAGCTACAATGTCTATATCTTTGGCAGTTCCTCTTTGTAATATATAATCTCTTACAAATCCACCTATAACGTAGCTCTCTAATTGTAGATTTTTTGAGGCTTTTGTTATGGTTTTAAAAATAGGATGTTGTAAGGCTTCTTTGTAATTTTTAGGTTCCGACATGAATCAATTTACTTCCTGATAATTTTAACGGTACTATCTCCACCAATTTTAATAATTGAAGATGGTTTAGCTCCTTTATTTTGTAAAGGCAAATTTACGACATAGTCTACGCCTTCCAAAATAGCTTTGGATATTTCTTCAAAGTTTTTTGGAGTAGCCGCATCACTAATATTTGCAGATGTGGCAATAATGGGACGTTTAAGTTTTTTGATCACTTTACTACAAAAAGGATCTCTAACAACTCGTATACCTAGGGTATTATCGGGAGCAATAATGTTCTCTGCAATTCGTAATGGTCGATCATAAATGATTGTAGTGGGTTTTGTAGCATATTTTAGAATATCATAAGCTACTTCTGGAATCTCTTCTACATATTGTTGTAGCATTTTAAAATCGCTAACTAAACAAATTAATGATTTGTTTTTATTTCTGTTTTTAAGTGCAAAAATTTTGTCAACAGCTTCGGCATTCGTTGCATCACAACCAATACCCCAAATAGTATCAGTAGGATAGACAATGGTTCCTCCTTTTTTTAATGCTATAATTGTATTCTCTAGTTCTGTTTGTTGATCTGGCATTATATAAATTTTGAAATTTTATTATATTCTTCTATATATTTTGGAGTATCCGCATTTAGATATGCTCCATTAAGAACTTTTTTATAAAGTTCGAGATATTTTTCTGTCATCACTTTAGAATTAAAATGTTTTAAAGCATATTCATGACAATATTTAGGGTTATAGTTAAACTCTTTTATGGCATTAGAAATTTCATCAGAACTATTTCCTGTAAAACCGATCTCAGGAGTAATTAATTCTTCTAGAGAACCGTTTTTAGTACCAAAAACCGCACAACCAGCATATAGGCTTTCTATAATAGCTAATCCAAAAGGTTCATGCCAAAGTACAGGGAATATTAAACCTTTAGATTTTTGCATAATGTCCATTTTGGTAGTGTTATCTACCATTCCTTTAAAAATAACCTTAGGGTTTAGTATATATTTTAAGCCTCGCTTTAAATTCCAAAATGTCCATTTTTCTCCTCCGAGAATGAGTATAGTGTTTTTTGATTTTAGAGCAATACTGATGGCTCCAAAAACATTTTTGACTTTCCAAGACGCTTTTCCTAAAAAGTGATAATGTGAGCGAAGAGAATGTAAGTCGATAGTGCTAAATTCACTCCAATCTAATCCATTGTGTATGTATAGATTAGAATTATATCTTTTTGCTTGATTTTTAGATATAAAAACAGTGTTAATATCTATTTCTTCTCCTTTGGGAGGATTACCATGCATCGTTATTAGATATGGCTTGTTTAGCTTAATTTTTGGATTATAATTTAAATGAATTATATCGATATAATCCGGAATTTGAATATCTAAACTTAAAGATTTATCTAAGGTTAATACTGTTGCAAAATCACATTTAGATCCTTCGGGAACTAAATAAGTAACTCGATGCCCTAATTTGCTTAATTCTTTTCCTAATCCCCATATTACTCTTTCAGTTCCTCCATATTTTTTAACAGGTATTGCGCCAGATCGATCAACAATGAGTATATTCATTTTTTTGAAATTATGGTTCAAAATTACTATATATTTGCCAATATATTTATGTTTTAGTATGAAAGTATTACAGGTTTCAGGAGCAAAAAGTTGGGGGGGCAACGAGCAACAGTTAGTTGATTCTATTGAAGATCTTAAAAAAAAAGGGGCAGATAGTATTGTTTTTTGTTATCAAAATTCACCATTAGAAGAGTACTTGAGAGCAAATAATCTAGATTTTATAAGTGTTCCAGAAAAAAAATCATATTCACTTAGCTTACTTAAACTTCTTAAAAAGAGTATTGTAAGTAATCATATAGATATTGTTCATGTGCATACAAGTAATGCTGTTACAACATGTGTTCTTACTGATCTAATTTTTAGACCTAAAGTACCTATTGTTTTTTCTAAAAAAGGAATTAGTAAAGCAAAGAAAGGATTGAGTGCTTATAAATATAATTATAAGAACATAAAGAGTATTATCTGTGTTTCTAAAGCAGTTAAAGAGTCATTTAAAGACACTATTGTCCCCAAAAATCATCACAAATTAGAAGTTGTTTATGATGGAATAAGGATAAAACGATCAGAAAAAAAATCACAATTAAATGTAAGAAAGAATTATAACATTGATTCTAAGACCCCTATTATAGGAAATATTGCTAACCATACCAGAGCAAAAGATTTAAAAACATATGTAAAGTCAATTAATCATCTAGTAAATGTTCTTGGTGTTAAGGATGTATTTTTTTTTCAAATAGGTAAAGAATCAAAATATTCCGAAGATTTTATGCCTATGGTAGAAGAATATAAACTGCAAGATTATGTATGCTTTGCAGGATTTGTAGAAAATGCTATGGATGTTTTGAGTCAATTCGATGTGTATTTTATGACTTCAGAAAGAGAAGGACTTCCTATTACTATTTATGAAGCTTTTTATAAAAAAATACCTGTTGTCTCAACTAGAGCTGGGGGAATACCCGAAGCGATAATTCATAATGAAAATGGTTTTTTAAGTGAAGTAGAAGATTACAAAGATTTAGCATCTAATTTAGAAAAACTTCTTTTAGATACTTCTAAAAAGGAACTTTTTGGAAAAAGATCTTATGATATGTTAATGAATAATTTTACGTCTAAACAACTAGCAGAAAATACGGTTAAAATATATAAAAAAGTAATTAATGAAAATTAAATCTGCACTTATTATATCAACATACAAATGGCCAGAGGCTTTATCTTTAGTATTAAAAAGTGTAGTTAATCAAAGTGTAACTCCTGATGAGGTACTAATAGCAGATGATGGTTCTGGTAAACAGACTACTGAGGTAATAGAAGGGTTTAAAAGGCAAATAGCTATACCTGTAAAACATATCTGGCATGAAGATGAGGGATTTCGAAAAGGAAAAATTTTAAACAAGGCTATAGCAAGTACTGATGCTGATTATTTAATAGAAGTGGACGGAGATTGTATACTCCAAAAAGATTTTATTAAAGATCACCTAAAATTAGCTTCTAAAGGAGTTTTTTTATATGGATCTAGAGTAAATATTCAAAAAGAGTATGTAGCAGAATTGTTTAAAAAACAGAAACTATCTTTTACTCCTTTTTCAAAAGGAATAAAGAAAAGAACAAGAGCTTTAAGACTTCCTTTTTTAAGCCTATTTTTTAAACCTAATACTAAGTTGTCTAAAAAAATAAGAGGATGTAATATTTCATTCTGGAGAGAAGATATAATCAATATCAATGGATATAATGAATCTATAGAGGGATGGGGTAAAGAAGATAGTGAGTTGATTGTTAGGATGCTGAATAAAGGGTGTTCTGGTAGGAGGTTAAGATATTGCGGGATTGTTTATCATATTTGGCATCATGAGAAGTCGAGAAGTAAAGAGGAAGAAAATAATGAAATTCAAAAACTCTCACAAGAAAAAAAACTAGTATGGTGTACTGATGGTATTGATAAGTATCTTGCGAATTAGAAATATATAATAGTTAACATAACTATAGTACTATTATCGAAATATAAAAAAATGCATAATAAGTTTATAATACATCCTAATCATACCTTAATCGAAGCTCAAGTAAAGAATGCGATATTCGATTTTGATGGATACCAAGATATATTAGGTGATGCGGAACGTAACGTCATAAAAATTGTAGAGATAAATGGGGAAAAGCATACTATAAAATCATTTAAAATCCCTAATTTGATTAATCAAGTTGCGTATCGGTTTTTTAGAAAATCAAAAGCAGAACGATCATATAATTATGCGAATAAATTACTCGAACTAGGTATTCAAACACCATTCCCTATAGCTTATGACCTGTATACGACTTTTTTTCTGTTTAAGAAAAGTTATTACATAAGTGAATTAGTAGATTGTGATTTAACATATAGAGAGTTAACTACTGATTTTGATATTCCTGATCATGAAGCAATACTAAGGGCGTTTACTAGATTTACATATAAACTACATCAAAAAGGAGTTAATTTTTTAGACCATTCTCCAGGAAATACGTTGATAGAACGAAAAGAGAAAGGATATGAATTTTATTTAGTAGACCTCAATCGAATGAAATTTGGAGAAATGGATTTTGATACGAGAATCAAGAATTTTGCTAAGCTAACGATTCATGAATCTATGATTAAAATAATGAGTAATGAATATGCTAAGTGTACAGGAGAAGATGAAAAAAATATATTTGATTTAATGTGGAAGTATACTCAAGAGTTTCAGAATAAATATCATAATAAAAAGCGCTTAAAAAGGAAATTGTTTTTTTGGAGGAAAAAATCAAAAAAATGACTCAATTTTTGCAAGAAAAAATAGATCAAGAGTAAGCCAGATTTTAACCAAAGTCATGTCATCATAGGCTTTATGGAGAGATATACATGACTTTTTACTTCAGATAGAGAATAGTAGAGAGCGTATTTATTAAAATTAATTAGCTTGTTGCTGTGTCGTATAAAACTAAATTTTTAACTTTTCTGTTTTATAATTTTTGCAAAGTTTTGTGATATAGTAGTATACTATATATTTAATAGCTGAGTTATTAAACCTTATTAAAAACACAAAGTTTTGTATAACCAATTATTAACCATCATTTATTATGTTTAATCTTCAGTATTGTTTATTGTTTTTTTTATTTAGCCTATCCATAACTGCTCAACAATGTGATGATAGAGTCTGGTCTGGCGTAGCAAAGTATCATAATGTAACAACCGCTATGACATCATGTGGTTATTCCCCAAAAGCTGATGATACATTATATGCCGCATTAAGAGCAACGGATTATAAAGCAGAAAGACTTTGTAATACATGTTTGAAAGTAAGTTCTAGTAAAGGTAGTGTTATTGTAAAAGTAATGGATAAATCTGGATCTCATGGATTAGATATTCATAAAGATGCTTTTGCAAAAATTGGAGATACTTTAAAAGGAAATGTCAAAGTTACATGGCAAATCACAACTTGCCCTGAACAAGGAAATATTGGGTATTACTATTCTAAATCTTCCTTTGCGTCAGAAAAAAGAGTAATGATTGTAAACACCAAATCAACTGTTAAAAAACTCTATTTTAGGTATCAAAATAATGAATTTAAAGAAGTCTTCAGAGCAAAAAACAATAGTAACGATTTTTTTGTAATTACTTGGAGAGATGATGAAAATTTAGGTCCTTATGATTTTAAAGTTGTAGATATTTATGATAATTCTATAATTGATTATGATATAAACTTTTCTCCAAATACTACTTTTTATGGGCAAAGTCAGTTTGTAGGGTGTAAAGATAAGGTTTCTACAGTAAAGAACGAATCTAGGAGTAAGGTAGCTGTAAAATTTGAAAACCCAATGAGTTCTAATGGATCAATTTCTATTGAGACAGATCAAAAAGAACAATTTACACTTTATTTGTATTCGCTGAAAGGAAATAAGGTGCTAGAAGTTGATCTTCAAAGTAATTCTAAAAAATATCCTTTTAAAGACGTACAAACGGGGGTGTATATTATTTCTATTTCGAGCAATGAGGGAACAATTTTCAATGAAAAACTTATCATTCAATAATGAAAACTTAGTATGCTAATATTACAAAAGACTTAAGTTGTTTTTAAGTTAATTATCAGTTAAGCACACATGTATTTAAGTAAAAAAATCTTTATGTTGCTTACTCTGGTCAATTAAAATACAATCATTTATGTAATAAAACGATGAGTTACCGTTATATGAGAAATCTTTATGCGTGGGTAATGAAATGGGACTCCCAATATACCTACAAGAATCATCCATATGATAATACCATAAAGAATTTTTTTCTTGTTAGATGTTTTGAAAAATAAGTAAACAGATATAAGAGTTGTTAGTACTAGCCCTAGTGATGTGAAAATTGAAACCTCTTCCATTTTGTAATTTTTATTATAAACTCCAAAATTAGATAGTTGAAAATGGAGTCTACTTGATAAAAGGCAAGAAATCAATCATTACAGTTTCTTTCGTATTCTACTGAGTGTACTGTCAGTAACTCCTATATACGAAGCAATATACTTTAGTGGTACATGTTTTAGTATTTTAGGATTAGAAGTTAATAAGTGTTGGTAGCGTTGTTCTGCTGTTTGGTTAATCATAGCATAGTTTCTCTTTTTAGAGGTAATAAATTCTTTAACTAAAATAGCTCTTCCAAAATCTCTAAACGCTGGTTTGTTATGAAATAGTCTATTTAGTTCTTCATAAGAAATACCGATAACTTATGCAGTCAGTTATAGCGTGAATATTTACCTCTGATCTAATTCTATTAAAAAATGAAGTAATCTCAAAAACGATATTATTTTCTGTGAAAATATCTGTAGTGATTTCATTTCCTTCTAAATCGTAAAGAAAAAACCTGATTACTCCTTCTTGAAGATAAAAATAATCATCACTGATTTCATTTTCTTTTAAGAATAGAGAATTCTTTTTAATTTTTGTAAAATGAAATGTATTAGCAATTTCCTCTACTTCAATATCATTCATAGGAATGGTTTGCTTAATAAAATTTATTAATGATGATTGATTTTTACTCATGTTTTACCTCTACTTATATTGAGCTTTGTTTTTGAAAATTATGGTATGTGTGTTGGAAGTATCATAATGATAAGATCAGAAATTTCTTGTTAAAAAGTAATTCTTAATTAAACTAAGCATAAAATTTCTATGGTAGAAGATTTAGAGAAATCCATTTTATAAAGAAAGCCATTTTTTAAACTTTCCTATTTTTTCTATAGCAACAAAGATATTGTTTTCATTAGAAGTGGGTTTTAAAGTAACTTTTATTCTGGATTTAGAGGTGTAGTACATTTCTTCTATTGATTTTAAATGAACAATATACTTTCTGTTTATTCTAAAATAATTAGAAGGATTTAACTCTTGTTCGAGTTTTTTTAGAGAAGAATCAATAGGAAGCTTTTTACCATCCCAAAGTTTTAGAAAACTAATCTTTTCATCAGTATAGAAATAAGCAATTTCATCAATGCTTATGATTTTTAGACTAGTATTCATTTTTACTAAAAACCTCTTTTTGTATCCTTGTGCATTATTGGTAAGCAGATTCTGATATGTTGGCAACATGCTTTTATTAAGAGTAAAAAATTTATCAATACTTCTAATTAATGCTTCTTTGGTAACAGGTTTTAATAGATAATCTATACTATTTTGCTCAAAAGCTTTTATAGCATATTCAGAATATGCTGTTGTGAATATAATAGGGATGTTGATATCCAGTATTTTAAAAATTTCAAAAGAATATCCATCAGATAAATTAATATCCAAAAAAATAATATCAGGGGTTTCTATAGATAAGTATTGTATAGATTCGTTTACAGAAGCAAGTACTTTGATGATTACAATTTGATCATTAGCTTCTTGGATTAAATTTTGTAATCTAATTGCAGCAATACTTTCGTCTTCTATGATAATGCCTTTGGTCATAATTCTGGTTTTATTAAAGGGATATGGGCTATGAAATAGCCATTGATTACTGTAAAACTAGGAGATTCTGTGTGTAATATTTTATATTGATTGATTAGGTTCTTTTGTCCGATACCTAATGATTTATCATAATTCGTATTCTTTGGTTGAAAATTGTTAATTACTTTAATACTGTTATCTTCGCTTATAATCTTTATTTTTAGAGGCTTATTGCTTTCTACAATATTGTGTTTAATAGCATTTTCTAGCAATAATTCTAATGTCATTGGCGGTACTAGCAGTTTAAGTTTTGATTCTTCTATATGATCTTCTAAAGATATATGATTTCCAAATCGTATTTTTTGTAATGACATATATGAATAGATCATTTGTAACTCTTTTTCTAATGGTACTACAACCTCTTCGCTTTGAGTTAAATTGTATCTGTAAATATTGGATAGTTCTTGTAAAAAATATTCTGCTTTTTTACTGTCAATACTGATTAATCCCAATAAACTATTAAAGCTATTAAAAAGAAAGTGGGGATTTAACTGTTTTTTTAAAGCTAAGTATTGTGCTATTGATTTTTCACTTTGATATTGGGTTAATTTGATTTTGATATTTTGTTTTTCTTTCTGGGTTTCTAGAAAAATTTCGATAAAGTATACAAATATAATTATAGAAAAAGCAGCAAGTAAAATAGCTAAGAATGCTAGGTCAAAGAAAGGTTCAGATCCTTCATCATCATTAAAAAGAAGAGAACTAGCTCCTTTTAGAATAAAAGAGAGTATACCAGTTTTAAGTAGTATAATAACACTCCAAAAACTATAAAAATGTAATTTATTTTCTATAGTAATTAATTTGTTTTCAACAGTGTTTTTGACATACATCCGAGACCAAAAAATAAGTAATGTAAACGTAAAACTAATAGGTAATAAAATTATAGTCTCTGAGATCCCTTCTTCTAGATTATCATTATGCACTTCACTTATCAAGTGAAGTGCATTAAATAAAAGAATAATAAATAGATAGAAATATATTCTGTTTCGATTCAATGTCTAAAATTTTAATTTTCTGTAATGGTTACGGTGTTTTCTTCAATATCTACTGCATAAAAATATCCTAAAGCTCGATTAGTATGATTGTCTAAATTTATTAAATTTCCTCGTATGGAAGCAGGAGGAGGGTTACCAATTATTGGGGTACCTACATTTCCTGTTTGGATGAATAGTTCCTTTAGGTATTCATAATAGGTTTCTGAGATGGATACCTGCTGAGCTGTAGCAATATCTCCGATTTTAAAAAAAATATCTTCATTAGGATAAACTCCTATACGTTTTTTTCCGTCAAAAAATTTATCCGAAACCACTAATACATCACTGTTTCCGGGATCAGGTACAATCACAAATTCTCCATTTTTAAAAAGCTTATAAAGATAAAAATTTTGAATATTAGGAGGGTCTGTAGTATCAAATTTTATGTAATATCCAGCGTCAGAAAAAGTAGTTTCTTCTTCATATTTATAATAAAACTTATCAAACTTGGGAGCTTCTTGTACTAATGTGTCAGTACCTTGATATGTTTCTCCGTTCCATAATATGGTAATAGTATACGTTTTTCCTATTTCAGGAATGATTTCTGAGTTTTCATAAAAACCATTATTTGTATGTATAAACCTCCAAGAATCAATTCCATTTGATATCGTAACCTGAGCATCATTAACAAAAGGTTGATCAGTAGTAGATAAAAAGTTTGTTGTGGTTGTTAGTCGTATTTGTTGTTTACTAAGAGGGGTTACCGTATTACGTTCTAACCCTCCATCGATGACTAATCTTAGTGGAGATTTGGCTAAAGTAATGTCATTACTTACATCTGTCTCACAGGATGAAAAAATAATAAATAATAGTAATATTAATAGTGCTGAACTTATATTTTTCATGATCGTAATTTTAAAATTTGAATTCATAAGATATACTAGGTACAATTCCAAAGAAAGATAGCTTAGTGGCTTTGGTTTTTCCTGTTGCTATTTCTACATCATTAATTTCTCCTATTTCATTAAAATAAATTGAAGCAGCATTTTTTCTGTTATATGCGTTAACAATACTAAAAATCCATTTTCCTCTTTTTCCTTTTTTAGGATTTAATGTCGCTGAAAGATCTAGTCTATGATATACAGGAAGTCGATTTCCATTTCGATTATTATAATCACCTACTACCAATCCGTTTTGTCTATATTTTCCTGTGGGATACGTAACAGGTCTTCCTGAGCCGAAAATAAAATTAAAACCAAAATCCCATCTTTTATTAAGTTTGTAAAAGCCAACTAAATTTAATTCATGCAATTGGTCAGTATTACTAGGATAATATGCATTATTATTAATACCAAGAACTTTGGTTTCAGATTTTGCTAATGTATAGCTTAGCCATCCTGTAAACTTACCTTCATTCTTATTTAGTTGAACTTCTAATCCATAAGCTCTACCTTTTCCTTGTGCAACCTGAGTTTCTATTTCTTCGGTGAACAAAAGGTCTGCGCCATCAATAAAATCAGTTACGTCTTCTAGTTTTTTATAATAGGTTTCTACATTAAGATCATATTTCCCCTCTTTAAAAGATGTAAAATATCCAAGCGCTAATTGATCTGCATATTGAGGAGATAAATAGCGACCACTAGGAGACCAAACATCAAGTGGAGTAGGAGAAGAGGTATTAGAGATAAGATGTAAATATTGATACATTTTATTATAACTAATTTTTAAAGAGTTATTATCGTTAAGAAGATATCGAATAGAAGCTCTTGGTTCGATACCATTAAATGTTTTGATCCGTTCTTGCGATTTATACGTAACTGTTTCGGTTACCTTATTTTCTTTGTATATATCCAATTCAGGAATATAGGTAAGAGGTTTCCCTGTTTTATAAATGCGAATTTCTTCTTTTCCTAATCGAGAAAAATTAGACCATCGCAATCCATATTGAACACTTAGTTTATTAGTAATATTTTGTTTTAGATCAGCATAAACACCATTTTCTAACCCAAACTTGTTACTAAATTTTTCTGCATTTATACTAGATCCTTTAAGAGGAGATATTTTTCCTGGTTTAAAATTATAATATGTAACATCAATTCCGGTTTTGAGAGTATTATTGTTATTTATATACCAAGATAATCTTGGTTTTATATTGTAACTGGTAATATTAGATTTCCATCTAAACTCAGAACCAGTTCTTAGGTTATCCAGAGTATAGTCATAGTTACTATAAATAGCAGAAGTTTGTAAAAACAGTTTATCATTAAGTACACTTGTCCAACGTAATGAAGCAGAAGTATTTCCCCAGATAGTACCTAAAAGTTTCTCTAATTCGAACTTATCTCTACCAAAGTATCCTGATAAAAAAAGGCGATTATTTTTATTAATATCATAATTTGCTTTTAGATTAAAATCATAAAAAAACAAGGAACTGTTTTTAAAATCCTCTGTTAGGAATGTAAACAAGTCGATATATGATCTTCGACCTGCAAGCATGTAACTTCCATTTGCTTCTTCTTTGTCACCTTTTAGAATAGGGCCTTCTATTAACGCTTTTGCAGATATTAATCCTACTCCTAAATTGCCTCCGAATTTTTTAACATTACCTTCTCGTTGTTTAATATCTAATACAGACGATAATCGCCCCCCATATATAGACGGAATACCACCTTTATATAACTTAGCATTTTTTATAGCATCAGAATTAAATACAGAGAAAAAACCAAATAAATGTGATGCATTATAAATAGTAGCTTCATCCAGAAGTATAAGATTTTGATCGACGGATCCTCCTCTTACATTAAACCCAGAAGAAGCTTCATTGATACTAGAGACTCCTGGTAAGAGCTGTAGGGATTTCAGAATATCTGGCTCACCGAGTATAGCAGGTAGCTTTTTAATAGTTTCCCCTTTAAGGGATACGACACTCATTTCTGTAGACTTGATATTTTTCTGAGGTTTATTAGAGGAAATCATGATTTCGTCCAATTCTGCTAATTCTTCATTTAGATTAAAATCTGTCTTGGTGTTACTATTTACAAAGATTTCTTTATGGATAACTTTATAACCTAAATAGCTGATTTCAAATTGATGTGTCCCTTTGCTTAAGCGAATAGAGTAGAACCCATAATCATTAGTTGTAGTTCCATAAGTGTTATCTACAATAATATTAACTCCTAGTAATTTCTCTCCTGAACGATTGTCTTTTACATACCCATTTACCGTAAATTTTTCTTGACCATGAGTCGCTAGGTAGCAGAGTATACAAAATAAGTATATGAATTGTTTTTTCATTTCTAATATAGTTTTGAACGATTTTGTCCAAAACTATATTAGTACTATAGTATAGTCATCAGAATTAGGATAAGCCTTGAAAAAAATAGATAAGCCTGTATTTTTTATGCTAAAAAAATTATGATGCCATTTCTCCGTTAATAATTATTTTTTCATTTCTCAGAGCATACGATTCATCAGACATTAAAAAATCTACGACTATAGGACAAATATCTCCAGGAGTAGCGTATAGGTTAATGTATAAAATAAAATCTAAGACAATATTTACTTAGTCAGTTAACTCATTGTTGCTTAGAATACAATTATCACAGTTATTGATTATGCTTTTATTGGTTTTTAATAAGTTCTCTTAGTTTAGTGTATTTTAAGAATGTAATATTAGCAGTTTGAACACAAATTACGAATCCATTTAACCCATCTAAAAAGCCTAATCGTAAGAAATAAGATTTAAAAAATGCCCATGTTGGATTTAGCAGAATTTTCCAAATAGGGGCTTTTTTACCTAATTGGTAATAGGATTGAGCAGATATGGTAGAAAATTTATCTGTTTTTAGGTTAAATTCTTGATATGAGGCATAGTTCCAATGTAAGATATCTCCTTTTAATTGAGTTGCAGATTTAGGATTGTATAATTTAAAAGAATCATGAGGGTTTATACCTTTCCATTCTCCCTTTCCTTTTTTAAAAGCTCTAAGTTTTCTATCTGGATACCAATCAGAATGTTTAATCCACTGTCCACAGAAATTGTTATACCGATTCATATAATATCCATCGTAAACCCAATTTGATTTTAGTTGAATAAGAGCATCTTGTAACTCATTAGATAAGGCCTCATCACCATCTAAAGAAATGATATGCTCATGAGTAGCCTGATCTATAGCAAAATTCTTTTGTTCGATATACCCTAAAAATTTTTGTTTTATAAATTTTACATTATATTGGTTGCAAACCTCTTCAGTATTATCCGTAGAATATGAGTCTACGACTACTATTTCATCTACAATTCCTTGTAAAGAAGATAAACAGCGTTCAATTTTTTTTCCTTCATTAAAAGTGATTATAACAGCAGAGAGTTTGACCATTTTAGATTTTCAAATGATTGTATAATTTTTTAGGAGCCATAGATTATGGCTATCCTGCAAAAATAGTTATTTTTATGCAATGAAATTACCAGAAATCACCGTTATTATAAGTACTTATAATCAACCAGAATGGTTAGAAAAAGTATTAGTTGGTTATAATTATCAGAGTTGTAAAAATTTTGAAGTAATTATAGCTGATGACGGTTCTACAGATGAAACAAAAGCTGTTGTTCAAGCATTTTCTAATATAGTTGATTATCCTATAAAACATGTGTGGCACGAGGATCAAGGATTCAGGAAGACAATTATTCTCAATAAGGCCATTATGCATTCAGCAGCTAACTATTTATTATTCACGGATGGAGATTGTATTCCACGTCAGGACTTTGTAGAAACACATATACGATTAAGAAAAATAGGTTGGTTTTTATCTGGGGGGTATTTTAAACTACCAGAATCTATATCAAAGTTAATTTCTAAAGAAGATATTGAAAACCAAAATTGTTTTAAAGCAGGTTGGTTACAAAGTAAAGGTATGAAATCTTCTTTTAAACTAAATAAGCTTACAGCAAAGGGCACAAAAGAACATGTTCTTAATTTTATAACACCTACTAAGGCTACTTGGGATGGTATGAATGTTTCTGGGTGGAAAGAGAATGTTTTAGCGGTAAATGGTTTTGATGAGCGTATGCAATACGGAGGAGAAGATAGAGAAATCGGAGAACGTTTATTCAATATAGGAGTTAGAGCAAGACAAATACGATATAGTGCTATATGTGTGCATTTATATCATGAAAGGGGCTATGTAGAACCAGAGATGATTATTAAAAACAATGCTATAAGAAAAGTAACTAAACGAGATAAAATAACACGAACACCTTATGGAATTGAAAAAGAAAGTTAAAGAAAAAAGAGACGCTAAAAATGTTTATAAAAGGACAATCATATAAAGGTGGCGCTTATTGTACTATCTAGTTAATAATAGATTATACATTGTTGTTCAAGAAAATAGATAATTGATCTATAAAAAAATCAGGTTTAAAATGAGCATAAAGCTCTAAAGAATTCTTTTTTAATTCTTTAGTTTTTTTATTTAAAAATAATTCTGGGAGATAATCAGATAAGTGTACAGACATATGAGTTTCTCCATCTTCAAATATACTCCAGTCTTTTTTATTAATCCAAGGAGAAAAAATAGTAAAAGTAGGAATATCAAGTGCTTTAGACATATTTACAGCACCACCTTCATTACCAATTAATGCATTACAATGTGATAAAACTGCAAGAAATCCTCGTAAACTCTTCGCAAATACATCAAAGTGAATACGTCTTTTCGTTTTTAACGAAGTAAGGTTATAAATAGTTCTAGCTTCTTTTTCTTGACTAGGTATGTAGTTAAATAGGATACACGCGTCTGTAGTGCGAGCAATTGCATCAATTACTTCAGCCATCTTCTTAAGAGGAAATGTTTTTCTCAGATCACTACCTAAGGCACTAATCATTAGTATAGGTTTTTCTTTGGAAATACCATTAGATTCGAGAAACTCTCTTGCTTTTTCTTTTTCTTCTTTGGTTAAAAAAATTTTTGGTCTTTTAATCTCATCAATAATACGATCTTCAGGAAAAACCAAACGCAATCTATTTTCTATAGCAACACTAGCATTGGTAAGAGGTTTAGAATTTCTTTTAATAGTTTTTGTATATAAGAAATGAGTATACCATTTATAAAAAGATATTTTTTGAGAAGCTCCAGAAAATAGTGTAATGAGGTTACTTTCTAGTTTGCCATAAACATCAATTACACGATCATACCTAGAGTTTCGTATGTTTTTTAAAAACGTATAAAACGCCCTTTTGTCGTTTCGATATTCAGTTTTGAATTCAATAATACGATCAAAGAAAGGATTTTCTAAAATAACAGGTTTTGTATTAGAGTTCACTAAATAATCGATAGTTACCCCAGGATACTTTTTGCGTAATGATTCGCAGATAATAGTACTTGTAAGTACATCACCAATCATTTTTTGCTGAATTACTAAAACCTTCATAAAATAGTATTAATAAAAGTAATTGAGCTTATTTTTATTTAAAAAGACAAGCTCAATTATTTTCTTATCCTTTTCTTTTTACACTGCTACATCATATTCACGAAGCGCATCATTAAGTGAAGTTTTCTTATCAGTACTCTCTTTACGTTTACCAATAATCAAAGCACAAGGCACATTATATTCTCCTGCAGCAAATTTCTTAGTATAACTACCAGGAATAACAACAGAACCAGAAGGAACAACTCCTTTTCTTTCGATAGGAGTATCCCCTGTTACATCAATAATTTTTGTAGAAGCAGTAAGTACTACATTAGCACCTAGTACAGCTTCTTTTTCTACTCGTACACCTTCTACAACGATACATCTAGATCCTATAAAAGCATTATCTTCGATAATTACAGGAGCAGCTTGTAAAGGTTCTAATACACCACCAATACCAACACCTCCACTAAGATGCACATTCTTTCCTATTTGCGCACAACTACCTACAGTAGCCCATGTGTCTACCATAGTACCTTTATCTACATAAGCCCCTATGTTTACATAGCTAGGCATTAATATAGTGCCCGGAGAAATATATGCTCCATGACGTGCAACAGCATTAGGAACTACACGAATCCCTTTAGCTTCATATCCTCTTTTTAATGGAATTTTATCATGATATTCAAAAATCCCTGCTTCCAGAGTTTCCATTTTTTGAATAGGAAAATAAAGAACAACTCCTTTTTTTACCCATTCGTTTACTTGCCAACCTTCTTCAGTAGGTTCGGCAACACGAAGTTCTCCTATATCTAATAAATTAACAACTTCTCTTATTGCATCTTGGGTTTTAGACTCTTTTAAGAGTTCTCGGTTTTCCCAAGCTTTTTCTATGGTTTCTTTTAGTTGAATCATCTAATAAAAAATTTTGGTAAAGATACTAGCTTACTTTGAAAAAAATACGGATAAACCATATTTTAGTAAACCATTAATAAATAAGGTATTTTTATAATAATATCATACTTTTGCAAAAAAAAAAAATACATGGCACGAATTTTAGCTATAGATTATGGAGGAAAGCGCTGTGGGATAGCAGTTACCGATGAATCTAAGATAATAGCTTCGGGATTGACAACAGTTGATACCAAAGAATTGTTAATATGGTTAAAAGAATATGTTGCTAAAGAAGAAGTAGAACTTTTTGTAGTAGGGGAGCCTAAAAGGATGCATGGAGAGGCCTCAGAAAGTGAGAAACTAATTCAACCTTTCTTAGTAAAGCTGAGCAAAGAATTTCCTAGTATTCCTGTAAAAAGAATAGATGAACGTTTTACCTCTAAAATAGCATTTAATACAATGTTAGCTAGTGGTATTTCAAAAAAAAGACGTAGAGATAAAGCATTAGTAGATCAGATTAGTGCTACGATTATATTACAAGATTATCTTTATAATTTATAAAGACGAATAATAATAAAAAAAGGAAGAATTGACTGTTTTTATTTTTGGTAAAATAATTACTATTATAAAAAAGACAATTACTATTTTTTTAATCATCCATTAAAAATATAGAATTTACATGATATTACCTATTGTAGCATACGGAGACCCAGTATTAAAGAAAAAGGGAAAAGAAATAGAAAAGGAGTATCCAAAGCTTGCTGAGCTTTTAGAAAATATGTTTGAAACCATGTATAATGCTCATGGAGTAGGATTAGCAGCCCCTCAGATAGGACTTCCTATCCGATTATTTATTATTGATGCATCACCTTTTTCTGAAGATGAAGAGTTGTCAGAAGAAGAAGCTAACCAATTAAAAGACTTTAAAAAAGTATTTATTAATGCTACTATTATAGAAGAAACAGGAGAAGAGTGGGCATTTGCAGAAGGATGTTTAAGCATTCCTGAAATACGAGAAGATGTATTTCGTAATGAATTCGTTAAAATAAAATATTTTGATGAAAATTTTGTAGAGCATACAGAAGTATATAATGGACTAGCAGCAAGAGTAATTCAGCATGAATATGATCATATTGAAGGAATTTTGTTTACCGATAAACTATCTAGTCTTAAAAAACGTTTGATAAAAGGAAAATTAGCAAACATTTCTAAAGGAAAAGTTAAACCAGAATATCGTATGCGTTTTCCTTTGGCTAAAAAAGGAAGGTAATTACAATTTTACGTATTAAATATTTATGTTGGCGAATGTTTGATTTTTAAAAATGAACTATAGATATTTGCCAACTTTTGAAATAAAAATATATGAGCTTAGATAAGATACTAGCAATTTCGGGTAAACCCGGTTTGTATGAATTAAAAACACAAACTCGAAGTGGTTTTATAGCAGAATCTCTATTAGATGGAAAACGATTATCAGTAAGTATAAGACATAATGTAAGTGTACTTAGTGAAATTGCAATCTATACATTTACAGAAGAAGTGCCATTACGAGAAATCTTTAAAAAGATTTTAGATAAAGAAAATGGTGAACAAGCAATGAATCATAAAGAGCCTAAAGATAAATTAGAGGCATATTTTAGTGAAATATTGCCAGATTATGATGAAGATAGGGTATATACCAGTGATATGAAAAAGGTGATCCAATGGTATAATATTTTGCAATCTAAAGGAATGACAGATTTTTCTGAACCAGAAGTAGAAGAAAAAACAACGGAAGAAGAAGAATAAAAAATATAAAGTTAAGTATTAAAAATCCTGTCGAAAGATAGGATTTTGTTTTTTAGATACAATTGATTCACCTTCTTGGTAGTACATTCTTAGTAAATATTGATCAATAGTATAATATAGATAGGTTTTTGGGGTAAGGTTTCATGACTTCTTTGTACTTTTGCGCAAAATTTTACTACAACTTTACTAATATTTAGTTTACATGGCTAATACCAAATATGTTTTTGTAACCGGAGGTGTGTCTTCTTCTTTAGGAAAAGGAATTATAGCAGCCTCTCTGGCCAAATTATTACAAGCAAGAGGATATAGAGTGACAATTCAGAAACTGGATCCTTATATAAACGTTGATCCAGGAACCCTAAATCCTTATGAACATGGGGAGTGCTATGTTACGGATGATGGAGCAGAAACAGATCTTGATTTAGGACATTATGAACGATTTTTAAATACACCAACTTCTCAAGCCAATAATGTAACGACTGGTAGAATTTATCAAAGCGTTATTGAAAAAGAACGACGAGGAGAGTTTTTAGGAAAAACAGTTCAGGTAGTTCCACATATTACTAATGAAATTAAAGAAAGAATTCAGATTTTAGGTAAAAGTGGTGAATATGATATTGTAATCACAGAAATAGGAGGTACCGTAGGAGATATAGAATCGTTACCATATATAGAAGCTGTACGTCAATTAAAATGGGAATTAGGAGATACGAATGCATTAGTTATCCATTTAACTTTGATACCATATCTTTCTGCAGCAGGAGAGTTAAAGACTAAGCCTACACAACATAGTGTTAAAACATTGATGGAGAGTGGTATAAAAGCAGATATTTTGGTTTGCAGAACAGAACATGAATTGTCTGATGATTTACGTAGAAAATTAGCGCTTTTCTGTAATGTTAAAAAAGAAGCTGTTATAGAATCAATAGATGCATCTACCATTTATGATGTTCCTAATTTAATGCTAGAAGAAGGTTTAGATACTGTAGTTTTAAGACAATTAGTCTTAAGAGATGACGATGTCCCTAATCTTGATAGTTGGAATAATTTTTTAGACAGACATAAAAACCCAAAATGTCAAGTTACGATAGGGCTTATTGGTAAATATGTAGAGTTACAAGATTCTTATAAATCAATTCTTGAAGCATTTATCCACGCAGGAGCAGAGAATGAGGTGAAAGTAAATGTAGTAAGTATACACTCAGAATATATAGATAAAGCTACTATCGATAAGAAAATAGCGCATCTAGATGGAGTTTTGGTTGCTCCAGGTTTTGGTGAGCGAGGAATAGAAGGTAAAATTAAAGCAGTTCAGTTTGCTAGAGAAAATAAAGTACCATTTTTTGGAATCTGTTTAGGAATGCAAATGGCAGTAATAGAATATTCTCGTAATGTTTTAGGATTAAAAGAGGCATGTTCTGCAGAAGTAGATAAAAATACTCCTTACCCTGTTATCGATATCATGGAAGAACAGAAAAATATTACTGATATGGGAGGAACCATGCGTTTAGGTGCTTGGGATTGCGAATTAACTGAAGATAGTAAAGTGTTTGAAGCCTATAATAAAACCTTGATAGCTGAGCGTCACCGTCATCGTTATGAGTATAACAATACCTATAAAGAACAATTAGAAGATGCAGGGCTTAAAACCACAGGAGTTAATCCTAAAACTGGATTGGTAGAAATAGTAGAAATACCTGATCACCCTTGGTTTGTAGGAGTACAATACCATCCAGAATATAAAAGTACAGTAGCTAAACCACACCCGTTGTTTATTGCTTTTATACAAGCAGCAGTAGCATATTCAAAAAACAAGAAAAGTGTCAAAGTGTCACAAAAAAAGTGATTGGCGGGATAATTGGAATCATAAATTATTAAATATATAACTGAAAGCCTAAATCTAAATCATTTAGATAAAGGCTTTTTACACATCAATACATGGAAGAAAAGAAATTTGATCTTAATTCGATAATTGGATTTGCACTTATTTTTGGAATCATCGTTTGGATGTTCTATCTAAATCAACCAACTCCTGAGGAAATAGCAGCAGAAAAGGCTAAAAAAGAACAAGTAACATCAGAGAAAAAAACAGATAAGCAAACTACTACTGACTTTGTAACAGAGAATACTGCTATTGCAGTTAATCCACTCGATTCTGTTGCACTATCTAATGCTAAAACCCAACTAGGAGCATTTGCATACTCTGCTAGTTTACCATCAGCAAAAAATGAATACACTAAGATCGAGAATGAAGTTTTAAGTCTTAAGATAAATAATAGAGGAGGGTATATCTCTGAAGCCTTACTAAAAAATTTTAAAACATATGATTCTGTACCTGTATATCTTATAAAAGATGGTAAGAATGCCTCTTTTAATATTAATTTTGGAACTACAGATAATAGAATTTTAAATACGCAAGATTTATTTTTTGAACCTACAGTTACTAAAAATGGAGATAATACAATAGTATCAATGAAACTTAAAGTTTCTGAAGCTAAGTTTTTAGAGTATAGATATGAGATGAAACCAAATGATTATATGGTAGATTTTACCATTAGATCTCAGGGGTTACAGCAGGTTATTAATAGCAGTCAAAAAATAAACCTTGATTGGAAACTACAAGGGATAAGACATGCTAAAAGTGCAGCATATGAAAATAGATATACAGAAATTAAGTATGAGTATGATGGAGGAAAAGACGACTATGTAGGAGCTGGAGAGTTTGCAGATGATGAAGAGCAAAATGTAAGCTGGATAGCATTTAATCAACACTTTTTTACATCTATACTATTAACAGATACACCTTTTAAAACAACTTCTTTTACATCAAAAAATATAGCAGGTAATACAGAATTAGATGATAAAGATATAAAAGTAACCAGAGAGTTTTCTGCATCAATTCCATTAGAACTTCAAGGAGGAGAAATAAACTATGCTATGGATTGGTATTATGGTCCTACAGATTATAAAATAGTAAATGCTTATGATCGTAATCTAGATGAAATTGTACCTTTAGGTTGGGGAATTTTTGGAATAATAAACAGGTATTTATTTATCCCATTTTTTGGGTTTTTAAGCGGATTCCTTCCTTATGGTATTGCAATAGTAGTGATGACAATTATAGTACGTATTGTACTCTCTCCTGTTACTTATAAGTCGTATTTATCTCAGGCAAAAATGAAAGTTTTACGCCCAGAAATTAATGAGATTAATGAGAAGTACAAGGATAATGCAATGAAGAAACAGCAAGAAACAATGGCATTGTATGGTAAAGCAGGAGTAAACCCAATGAGTGGGTGTTTACCTGCATTGATGCAAATACCAGTATTTTATGCATTGTTTAATTTCTTCCCAAGTGCATTTCAATTACGACAAAAAAGTTTCTTATGGGCGGATGATTTATCTAGTTATGATACTATAGCAGAATTACCATTTACAATTCCTTTTTATGGAGATCATATTAGTTTGTTTCCAATATTAGCATCTATAGCGATATTCATATATATGACAATGACTACAGGGCAGACTATGCAGACGCAACAGCCAGGAATGCCAAATATGAAATTCATTATGTATCTATCTCCAGTGATGATGTTATTTTTCTTTAATAACTATGCAAGTGGGTTATCATTATACTATTTTATATCTAACCTGATTACTATAGGTATTATGTTAGTCATAAAAAATGTTATTATAGATGAAGATAAGATCCATGCTAAAATTCAGGAAAACAAAAAGAAACCTAAGAAACAAGGTAAGTTTCAGACAAAAATGAAAGAACTGATGGAACAAGCAGAGCAACAAAAAGGTAAAAAGAAATAAAAATAACATACTACCTATAAAAAAAGCTCCTTATTAGGAGCTTTTTTTATAGGTAGGGCTTCCTTATATCAATTTGATTTTATAATATTGGTATACTTTTTGGGTAATAGATTCGTTGAAGTAATATCCCAAATTTAATAGTACACTTATGCGAATATTTTTGTTTTTTGTTTTAACTGTTAGTTTTTCTGTTCTTGGACAAGAATATAATCAATATGATGCTAATGGGAAACGTCATGGTAAATGGCAAAAAAAGTATGATAATAGTGATCAACTTCGTTATGAAGGAACTTTTGACCATGGTAAAGAAGTAGGAGAATTTAAATTCTACAAACCTAATAGTGGTAATTTACCTACTGCAGTAAAATTATTTTCAAAAAATAATGATACTATTAATTTGAGATATTTTTCTCAAAAAGGAAAAGTAATAAGTGAAGGATTGATGGTAGGGAAAAATAGAACTGGATTATGGAAATATTATCATAAAAATTCTGATAAAACTATGATGACAGAATATTATGAATATGATAAACTAAATGGAGAGCAGTTAACATATTTCGAAAATGGGCAATTGACAGAGAAAATAATCTATGTTAATGGAAAACGAAATGGCAAAAGAGTTATATATTCTGAGGAAGGATTGATAATGAAAGAATTTATGTACGAGAATGATCAACTACATGGTGTAACGAAATATTATGATACAAAAGGAATATTAATCATAGAAGGGAACTATAAAAGAGATCGTAAAAATGGTGTATGGAAATATTATAAAGATGGGAAATTATCAGAGCAAAAAATATATCCATTAAACAATTAAAAAATAATCTTTTATTATTTATATATAGTTCTGTTTTATAAGATTTCATTTTTTTTAATAGAATTACTTTTTTTAGATAAGAAAGAGATATGACTCCATAATAAAAGGATATCATAAATTCATTAGTGTTACTTTTTTTATTTACTATTTTTGCAAAATAATTTTAAATAGTAAGTAAAGGAATTTTTAATGAAGAGAGTAATCGTAGGATTATCAGGAGGAGTCGATTCTAGTGTGGCTGCTTATTTGCTTAAAGAGCAAGGATATGAAGTTATAGGGTTGTTTATGAAAAACTGGCATGATGATTCCGTAACAATATCTGATGAATGCCCTTGGTTAGATGATAGTAATGATGCATTATTAGTAGCAGAGAAGTTAGGGATTCCATTTCAGACTGTAGATCTTAGCGAAGAGTATAAAGAGCGTATAGTAGATTATATGTTTAATGAATATGAAAAAGGACGTACTCCTAATCCAGATGTACTATGTAATCGCGAGATAAAATTTGATGTATTTCTTAAGATAGCACTATCACTAGGAGCAGATTATGTAGCAACAGGGCATTATTGTAGAAAAGATACTATACTTAAGGATGGAAAAGAAGTATATCGTCTTCTAGGAGGTAAAGACACTAATAAAGATCAATCTTATTTTTTATGCCAACTATCTCAGGAGCAGTTAGCAAAAACCCTTTTCCCAGTTGGAGAGTTATTAAAACCAGAAGTTAGAGATATTGCCAAGACTCAGGATTTGGTAACTGCAGATAAAAAAGATTCTCAGGGACTCTGTTTTATAGGTAAAGTTCGTCTTCCAGAATTTTTGCAACAAAAATTAAAACCAAAAGAAGGTAATATTATAGAAATACCTTTTTCTGAAGAAATATATAAACGTAAACTTCCTGAATTTACCTCTAAAAAAGAAAAACTAGAATTCTTATCTAGTAAATATCAATATCATACTAATAATGGAAAGATAGTAGGGAAGCATCAAGGAGCTCATTACTATACTAAAGGGCAGCGCAAAGGCTTAGGAGTTGGTGGTACTCCAGAACCACTTTTTGTGATAGAAACAGATGTCGAAACAAATACAATCTATACTGGGCAAGGCAAAAAACATCCAGGATTGTATAGAAAAGCATTATTCATAACTAATGAAGAATTACATTGGGTAAGAGAAGATCTTAGGCTAAATGTAGGTGAAGAACTAGAGGTAGTTGCTAGAATTCGATATCGACAACTATTAGAGAAAGCTACCTTATATATGGTAGACTCTGGTATGTATGTAGTATTTGAAAATAATCAGAGTGCAATAACCGAAGGGCAATTTGTCGCTTGGTATATTGCAGACGAATTGATAGGATCTGGAGTAATTTCATAATATTTAATAAAAATATATTAAGTCAATACGTTAATGAATAAAATAAAAGAATTATTTAATATCCAATATCCAATAATTCAAGGAGGTATGATATGGGCTAGTGGTTGGAAACTAGCAAGTGCAGTAAGTAATGCCGGAGGATTAGGACTTATTGGATCAGGATCAATGTATCCTGATGTACTAAGAGAACATATTCAAAAATGTAAAAAGGCAACAGATAAACCTTTTGGGATTAATGTGCCAATGTTATACCCTAATCTAGAGGAACTTATACAGATTGTCATAGAAGAGAATGTGAAAATAGTATTTACCTCTGCAGGAAACCCTAAAACCTATACACAGTATCTTAAAGAAAACGGAATCACTGTAGTGCATGTAGTAAGTAGCCTCAAATTTGCTATTAAAGCACAAGACGCAGGCGTTGATGCAGTAGTTGTAGAAGGTTTTGAAGCAGGAGGGCATAACGGTAGAGATGAAACAACTACATTAACTTTAATACCTATAGTTAAAGAAAAAATTGATATTCCTTTGATTGCAGCAGGAGGTATTGCAACAGGTGCAGCGATGTATGCTGTTATGGCTTTGGGAGCAGATGGAGTGCAAGTAGGAAGTCGGTTTGTAGCAAGTAATGAAGCATCATCACATATAGATTTTAAACAAATGATAGTGAATGCTAAAGAAGGAGATACACAACTTACCTTAAAAGAATTAGCACCAGTTCGTTTATTAAAAAATAAATTTTATGAAGATGTAACTGCATTATATGCTAAAGGAACCTCTATTGATGAGTTGAAAACATTATTAGGTCGTGCAAGAGCAAAACGAGGTATGTTTGAAGGAGATCTAGAAGAAGGAGAATTAGAGATCGGACAAGTGTCAGGATTGATTCATGATATTAAATCAGCTAAAGATATAGTGGAGGATATGATCAAAGAATTTAGAATAACCAAGAATAATATGGAATACATTTCTTTATAAATAGTATAACCTATGAACTCTAGACAAGATCAGCTTAAAGCTTTTGATAGATTACTAACTATCATGGATGAACTTAGAGCACAATGCCCCTGGGATAAAAAACAAACATTACAATCATTACGACATCTGACAATAGAAGAGACTTACGAGTTAGGAGATGCAATTCTTGATAATGATCTTAGTGAGGTAAAAAAAGAACTAGGAGATTTGCTATTACATATTGTGTTTTATGCTAAGATAGGTAGTGAAACAAAGGATTTTGATATTGCAGATGTAGCAAATGAGATTTGTGAAAAATTAATTCATAGACATCCTCATATCTACGGAGATGTTATTGTCGATAACGAGGAAGATGTAAAACGTAATTGGGAAAATTTGAAGCTTAAAGAAGGGAAAAAAAGCGTTCTAGAGGGAGTTCCTAAATCATTACCAGCTATGGTAAAAGCTAGTAGAATACAGGATAAAGTGGCAGGAGTAGGTTTTGATTGGGAAGAGCCCTATCAGGTATTTGATAAAATAAAAGAAGAATTAGATGAATTACAGCACGAAATTAAGGAGCAAGACCAAGATAAAATAGAATCAGAGTTTGGCGATGTTCTTTTTTCTATAATCAATTATGCAAGATTTCTTAAAGTAAATCCAGAAGATGCTTTAGAGCGTACTAATAAAAAATTTATAAAAAGATTTCAGTATTTAGAAACAAAAGCAAAAGAAAATAATAAAAATCTTATGGATATGACATTATCCGAAATGGATGTGTTTTGGGAAGAAGCTAAACAGTTATAACGATATTTTTAACATATAAAAAAACACTGATTTTTAATTTATTAAAAATCAGTGTTTTTTTTATATGTAATAGTTAAGAAAACTTAATAGATTAGATGGAAGACTTATAATTTTTTGATTTTTATAAGTTTAGCTTTCCATACTTCTAGATTTTCTTTATAATTGTCAATGTTCTTTTTAACATCTCTAACTAGTGGATTATCATCTTTAGCATTTTTAAAGAATTGAAGATTATTTTCTAATTGGCGAATTTCGCCTTTAACCTCATCAATTTTTTTACGAATAAAAATTTGCTCATTTTTAAGAGCTCGGTCATCAGTTTGATTTGATAATGTATTTAGCTTATTGTCATACTTTATAAGTTCAGTTTCTTTACGACTTATATTAAGTTGCTGAAAAAGACCGTCTAGAACTTTATTGTATTCTCCTTCTATATTCTTATTCTTATATGGTACTTTACCTAAAGTTTTCCATACAGCTATATTTTCTTTGATTGTAACAAGATCTATTTTTGGATCTCCTGCAAGCTCTATTTCTTTGAGTTTTTCTATATGTGCTTGTTTTTTTTCTAAAGAAATAATTTCTTCTTTGTTGGCTTCGTCCTTTTGTTCATGAAGTTTGTCAAAATAGAAATTACAAGCATCTTTAAATTTTTTCCAGATTTTATCACTGTCTTTTCGTGGTACATGACCAATTTTTTTCCAGTCTGATTGAATTTTTTTCATAAGAGGAGTAACGATAGCATAATCATCACTATTCTTATTATCTTCTGCAATCTGGATTAACTCCAATTTTTTGTTAAGATTTTCAAACTGATCTTTTTTAAGATTTTTATAAAAAGTATTCTTATTACGATTAAAATCTCTAACGGCATTTTTAAACTCGCTCCAAGTTTGTTCATTTACATTTGAAGGTACTTTTCCTGCATTAAAAAAACTATCTCTAAGCGATTCTATTTCTTTTATTTTTTGTTGCCACCCACTATGATTCTTAGGATGATCTTGCCCTACTTCGATAATCTTTGTAATAATTTCTCTCTTTACCTCTAGATTTTGTTCATATACTTTGTCTAGGTTTTTAAAGTGTTTCTGCCTATTTTCATGAATCTGTTTTGTTAATGCACTAAATTTTTCCCAGATAGGCTCTCTGTATTCTTTTCCTACGGGACCAAGATCTTCTTTCCACATTTTGTGAAGTAACTGTAGTTCTCTAAAAGCCCTGTTTACATCAGTTTCTTGAGCTAGCTCTGTGGCTCGCTCTATAATTTTTAGTTTTTGATCTAAATTGTGTTTAAAATCAAGATCTCTAAACTCTCTGTTTAGGTGTAAAAAATCATAAAAATTCTCAGTATGATGATGATATGTATTCCAAACAGTATTATATTTATCTCTAGGTATTGCTCCTGCATTACGCCATCTTTCCTGGATATTTTTAAAATGATTATAAGTAGTATTTATATTCTCATCTATATTCAGTAATCCTTTTAATTCTTCTATTAATTCTAATCTTTTATTTAAATTTTCTTGAAGATCTTTTTTTAGATTTTGATAATATGCATTTCGCTTTTCTTTATAATCAAAGTAGATAGAATTAAATTCTTTTTTTATAGGTGTTGAATAATAAAAATCAATTAGATTACCTCCTTCAGCTAAAAATTCTTCCTTTTTTTGCTCTACTTCTTCATTAAACTTTTCATTAAATTCATTTTTAATTTCTTCTACGTGTTCTCTAATTGCCTGAATTTTTTCATTCTTAACCAAATTTTGTAATTCTTTGATCAATTCTTCTTTATTCATGGCATGATAATCCTTTTTTTCTATGTCATGACGTTCTATCGTACTTTCATCCTCACTATGTTCTGCAACAGCTTGATCCATTTGATTCTGAATTATGTCATCTTCATCTTTTTTAGAAGTATTTTCTAAATCTGATGCGACAGTACTGTCATCTGTTGATTCAGATTTTTCCTTTTCAGAATCCGTAATTTGTGAATTTACTATTGTAGAATTGGCTATAACTTCTTTTTGATCAGATTGTTCTAGTTTCTCAGTAGATGTTTCTTCAGATTCTTTTGATGTTTCTGATATAACTGTTTCTAGATTTTCAACTTCTGAATTTATTTCTAAAGTTTTAGCCTTGTTTTCTTCACTTCCGTCTGCCTTAGGCAGGTTATCATTTGTAGACATCGTATGAGCTTTTTTAGTTGTCTGGTGCTTAATGCTAGACCAAGATACTAACAATATTATAAAACCTCAAAGTTATTAGAAGGTTTTAAGATTACTTAGAGAAAACTTAAACAAGAATTTAACTAAAATTTAGGATAAAATTAATCATTCCAAATTTCCCAAGCTTTTTCAGCTTGCAATATTAACATCTGTAATCCATTAGAAACAGTAGCTCCTTTTTCTTTACCCTTGATCATAAAAGTAGTTTCATTTGGATTATAAATTAAATCGTACAATACATGGTTTTTAGTAATGTATTCATAAGGAATGTCTGGATAATTATGGATGTTAGGGTGTGTTCCCAAAGGAGTACAGTTAATAATTAATTTGTATGATTGTATAATGTCTTCATCAAGATCATTATAACTAAGCTCATTAAAATCAGGATTACGTGATACAAACGTGTAATTGATGTTTAATTGATTTAATGCATATCCAATCGCTTTTGATGCTCCTCCAGTTCCTAGTATTAATGCTTTTTTTATAGTTTTGTTTAATAATGGTTTTAGAGATTCTGTAAATCCATAGTGATCACTATTGTAACCTTTTGTTTTTCTCTTTTTGTCGAATTTGATGACATTTATTGCTCCAATTTCTTTAGCTATTGGATCTAACTCATCTAGATAAGAAATTACTTCTTCTTTATAAGGGATGGTAACATTCAGACCGTGTACTAGAGGATTATCTATAATTTTTATAATATCCTTAATCTCTGTAAGATCAAAATTAGTATACTCACAATTTAAATTTTCTTTTTCAAATTTTTCTAAAAAATAACCTTTAGAGAAAGAGTAACTAATGTTTCTGCCTAATAATCCGTATATTTTTTTCATTTTGAATTTTTTAGCGTTTGTTTACCATACCATTCTAACCATAAAATGATGCCAATACCTATAAGAATATAAAAGATTCCAATGTAAGTTTCTATGATTTCGAAATTAGGAAAATAACGGTCATAGTTGTCTAATATTGGGTTTCCTAATGCATCTATTTGTGGGTTACCTATACTATCATATTTGTAAACTTTATCTTTCCAAGGCCATACTACGCCTAGAGAACCAGTAATAAATCCAATAATAATAGCAAAAGTTGCATTTTTGTAATGTTTTAAAACATATCCTAAAAAATGAGATAATGTAACTAAGCCTGTTAATGATCCAAAACTGAATACTAAAAGAACTTGTAGTAATCGTATTCTTTTAGGGTTTTCGATGAACAAAAAATTCCAGTGTATTACATCAGCTATTGTGTCAGATAGCGCATTTACAGAATCAACTAAAAGCAAAACGTAGTTTCCTAATAATATAAGGATAAAAGAGCCTGATAGCCCAGGTAATGTCATACCTGATACGCCTATAATACCGCAGATGAAAACAAACCAAAGGTTATCATTTTCTTTTGCAGGGGCTAATAGACTAATGCTAACCCCTATTATAATGCCTATAATAATAAGGAGAATATTTCTTCTGCTCCAATCTTCGAAATCTTTTATAATATAATAGATAGAACCAATAATCATCCCAAAAAATGCTGCCCAAACATATAATTCGTAATTAATAATAAGGTAATCAAGGATTTTGGAAACACTAAAGTAACTGATTAACATTCCTAGTATTAGAAGTCCAAGAAAACGTCCATTAATATATCTCCAAAAACTTTTAAATCTAAAATTGATAAAAAGCTTAAATGCTTTAAAATTTATTTTCTGAAGCGAATAGATAAATTCTTCATAAAAACCAGCAACAAATGCAACTACTCCTCCAGAAACTCCAGGCACCTTATTGGCAGCTCCCATAGCTAAACCTTTAATAACAAGGAAAAATCTATCGGTAAAAGTTCTAGTACTTTGTTGCATTGACTAATTTACTTTTTTTACAGAAAGACGTTCTAAGATTAGAATTAATAAAAACCCTATAGCTATAAAACAGAAAACCCATATTATTTTGGGATCACCTTCATAATGAGTAGGTAATATACTTTTGTCTATAAATGGGACTTTAAGTCCTTCAGAATTTGTTCTCCAAGACAGTATTTCTTTCCATGGCCAAAGCTTATTGAGTGAACCTATCATAAAACCTGTAAGTATAGCTAGAGTTGTGTTTTTATGATGTTTGAACATCCAATTTAAGACTTTAGAAAATAATTTGAGGCCTACTATTGCACCAATAGCAATAATCATTATTTTGGAGATAGCTTGCCATAATAGATTGAAATCTAGCTGAGTAATGCCTTCTCGTAATTGGTTTAAGATATCTATAAATGTTTGATACGCTCCTAGAATTAATAAAATAAAAGCTCCAGAAACACCTGGTAATATCATGGCTATAATTGCTATAAACCCACAAAATAATAAATACCAGCTACTATCTGGTGAGGCTAAAGGTTCTGCTATGGTTATAAAATAAGCAAATAGGGCTGCTAAAATAATGCTAATTACAACTTTTGGTTTCCATGCAGTGATTTGTTTTCCTATATAGACAATACTGGCAAGTACTAATCCAAAAAAGAAAGCCCATAGTAATAGTGGTTCATTATGGAGAAGCCATTTTATAAGTTTTGAAAGCGAAAGAATACTTATTGCTATTCCTAAAAAAAGAGCTACTAAAAATGAGAGGTTATATTTTCTCCATGAAATTTTTAACCCTTCTTTTTTCCAAACTGAAAAAAAACCAATATCTAAATTATTAATGGTTTCTATTAGCTCTTCATAGATGCCGGATATAAATGCAATGGTTCCTCCCGAAACGCCAGGAACTACATCTGCAGCCCCCATTGCTAATCCTTTTGCAGAGATAATAAGATACTCCTTAAGCTTTCTTTGCATTTGTATCGTCTTTGATGTTTTTAATCAAAACAAATGTATGGATTTTTGTGATGGAATCTAGTAGAAAAAAAGTAGTCTTTTTTTAGAATTAATTATACTCAGAAATAATATTTTTAACTAGTGTAAGACTAAAAACTTTTTCAAACAATTCTTCTAAAACGATGTGATATTCGTAGTCTAGTTCTAAAGCTTTTCTTATATGGTATTCGCCTTTATCATAATTATGCATTTCATAATATAGCCCGGCAAGTCTAAATTCGACTTCTGCATTATCAGGATAAAATTCAATCGCCTGATATAAGTTTTGTATAGAAGCATTTGGCTCTCCAAGAAACCTAAGGATGTCAGAGCGATTTAACCAAGTTTCTATCTCATAATTGCCAAGTTCCAGAGCTTTTTGATATCCTCTTTCTGCTTCCTCAAAAAAAGCTAGTTTATTATTAATTTTAGCATAACGCTTCCAGTATAAAACATTTTCACTGTCAATATTTATAGCCTTGTTGGTGTAGTATAGTGCTTTTTGGTATTCTCGTTTTCTCATGTAAAAATCAGTAATAGCAATCCATCCTTTGTCAAGTAAAGGATCTTCATGTACTGTTTTAGAGTAATGTTGAATTGCTAAATCATCATTGCCTAGTTTTTCATGACATTTCCCTATTCTTAATAGAGCAAAAGAAGTAGGGTCATCTAACTCTAATGTTATTTCATAGTTCTCTATAGCTTCATTGTATCGTTTTAGTTTTTCTAATACTTTTCCTTTTTCAAGATATGCACCAATAAAATATTCATCACTAATGATCGCAAAATCAAATGAAGTAAGTGCTTTCTTATATTCTTTTAAATCAAAATATTGCTTACCAATCTGATGCCAAGCTACCTCACAATATGGGTTTTTGTTCAAAAACATATTAAGATAGTCAATAGCTTCTTCATGCTCTTCAAGAAAATCAAAACAATATATGATGTTATATAGTGACGAATAATCCTGATCATCAGATTCTAGGCATCTCATAAAATTGACTTTAGCATTTTCAAAATCATCCATAAAAAGGTATTCCATGCCTATAAGCGAATATATATCTGCTGAATCATCTGTATGATTAAGAGCCATATTGAGTAATTCTATAGCTTTGATATGATTGTTTTGTTTAGAAAGAATATTGGCCTTTTGGATATAAACTTCTTCATTTTCAGGTTCTATTGCATGCAATTGTGCTAATAGAGTATCTGCTTTATCTAGACGATTTTCAAAAACTAATACTTCAACTTGTAAAAGTTTTAGATTAACTGAAGATGGATGTTGAGAAAGACCTAAAGATATTGCTTTTTTAGCTTTAGCAATTTTTCCATTTTCTAAATAGTGATGAATGATAGATTCAAACTCATCTGAATCAAAAAATTTAACATCATTAGATCTCAGCATAGACTCGTATCGAGTAATTGAGAAATTATTTTCTTCTTCTTCGCGGTTAAATTTCATACACGTTGATTAAAGATGCTCTATAAAACATTTTAAAGTACTATTCTTTTTGTGTCTCCAAAAAAAAAGGGATATCTATAAAGTATACTACCTATGTATTTATTTTTGCATTATTGATTTCCTCAGTATTAAAATTACAAATGAAATTGAGTAATTCAACTTTAAAAACTAATTGTTTTTAACAAACTAATTAACAAAATGTGTACCACTATGTATAGCAACACTATAGTATTTCATATTTTTAGAAGATAAGATGTTGTGTAGAATTTCTGAAAAGAATAAATTATTTCTTAAAGATAGCTTTTTTTAATAAAACATCAATTAAGTCCTTTTAATTTTAAGGGATCAAATTTCATTTAAAACATTAATAATGGTTTTGCACCCTTCTTTAATTTCTTTTTCAGATATAGTTAATGGTGGTGTTATACGTATTGCACAGGGATCAAAAAGAAGCCAGAATAGAATTAATCCATTATCTTGGCATTTTAAAATTATCTGATTTGTTATTTCTGCAGATGGAGTTATAATAGCTAGCATTAACCCTAATCCTCTTATTTCTTTGATTAATGGATGAATTAATAAAGATCGGAACAATTTTTCTTTTTTTAGAGTATCTGCCATTACGTCACTCTCGGTAATTTCTTGTAATGTTGCCAAAGCGGCAGAAGCAATAACAGGGTTACCTCCAAAAGTTGTAATATGTCCTAGTTTTGGATTATCTTGAAGCAGATCCATCATTGCAGTAGAAGCAGTAAAAGCTCCTATAGGAAGACCGCCTCCCATACCTTTACCCATTACAATAATATCAGGAATGATATCATAATTTTGAAAACCAAATAATTTCCCTGTTCTACCAAATCCAGGTTGTATTTCATCAAGTATTAATAAGGCTCCAACTTCTTTACATCGTTTTTTTACTTTTTTTAGATACTCATTTTTTGGTTCAATAAATCCAGCTCCTCCTTGTATTGTTTCTAAGATAACTGCTGCGGTTCTATGAGTGATTTTTATAAGGTCTTTTTCTTTATTAAATAGGATAAAATCAATATCAGGAATAAGAGGTCTAAAAGCTTGTTTTCGTTCTTCATATCCCATTACACTCATAGACCCCATAGTATTACCATGGTATGCATGTTTTGCAGAAACAATTTGACTACGCTCTGTAACTCTTCGGGCTAATTTTAAAGCTCCTTCTATAGCTTCAGTTCCTGAATTGGTTAGGTATGTTTTTTCTAAAGGATAGGGGAGGTGAGAAGCTAATAATTTAGTAAGTGCTATAGGAGAGTGTTGTATATATTCTCCATAAACCATAACATGTAAGTACTTATCTAGCTGATCTTTTATAGCTTGTATAACTCTAGGGGGAGAATGCCCTAAAGTACAAGCAGATACGCCAGCAACAAAATCCAAATGTTTCTTGCCATTAGTTGTATATATATAAGAGCCTTCTGCATGTGAAATTTCCAGAGCCAATGGATGTGGAGTGGTTTGTGCTTGATATTTAAAAAAATCTTGTTTCAAAGCTTTTAATTTCTTGAAGAATTATATCTGTATATGAGACTACTGTTCATACTATTTTATGATAGTATAAATTGGTATGATATATTTTATTTAATACTATCTTTTAATTTTTCTCCTGAGTATTTTAAAGGAGTGATCGTTATACTATCTCTTTGTTTAGGAGTACGTGTATGATCCAAATCAAGATATGGTGTTTTCTTTAATTGATTTTTCTCTTGAGCATCATTTGTTTTTTCTTGATTCTTTTTTAATGGTATTAGACCCTGTTCTATATTTGTTTCCTTAAGTTCCGCATCTTTTAGTTCTTGTTCTAATAATCGAGAGCCTTCTGATTTGTTTTCTTCTATACGTTTAACAGTTTCTTTATCAAAGAAATCTGTTTCATCCTTAGGTAATGGTATTCCTTTTATTTTAATTAATTTAGGGGGTGATTCTCCTCTAAATAGATCAGCCTTGTTATTGATGCGCTCATCTCCTCGCCAGTTAAATCCTGATAGCTCACGAGCGTTTTCTGGTAAATCAACCTCACGATATAATGTACCATCGACATTTTGATAATAATATACATCTTCTATTTCACGATTATTAAGTAATAATCTAATAGAACTAGAAAGAACTTTATTGATACCAATAAGTTTCAATTCTCCTTCACTCTCTCTTTGGTAAAATATGGTTTCTGTATTTTTATCAATATCAACTTGGTAAATTTCATTATCTTTAAATAAACCATAAAGCGTATGACCTTTTACCTGATTATATCCTATTTTTAAAGTATCTTCTTGTGCTAGAAAAGCATTTTGATATACTACAAGGGAATCTAATTTCTCAGTTTTGGTATTAGAAATAATTTTTATAGTATCTCCAGTCATTTGATTTTTTTGTGACCAAATGATAGGTTTGCCGATCATTTTAGTATATCCAGTAATTTGATTGACATTAATAGAGTCGCTTTTACCACTCATATTACTTTTATAAATTCTTACATCATAAAATCCATTCATTATTCTATTATTTGGTTTTCCGGTAACCATAAGTGTATCGCTATGAATGTATATAGAATCTTTCTCTTGCAATGTTGCTGCAAGGGCTCGTTTAGTGATGAAAACAGAATCTTTCTCTTTAAAAACTTCTGCATAGTGTCCTGTAATTACTGAATTGTTAGCAGTATCCAATACTTTTATATTGTTGGTAGCTGATGCAAATTGAGCAGCACTATTATAGAAAATACTATCTCCAAAAACAGTACGATTATCATAATCTATTTTAGCATTTTTTATAGCATATCCTGTTTTTACTTTGGTGTCGTAAAATCCTCGTTCGCAGTATAGTGTACTTTCTTTTCCTTTAACAGTAGAAGGACCGTACAGATATGCATGACCATCGTCTGTGTAGTAGTCTAGTCGATCAGAATCTACTGTATTTTCAGGATTAACAATTTTTACATTCGTATTAAACGAATATTGCTTTCTATCCATAAAATAACGCCCTATTTTACTGGTTAACGTATTTGAAGAATCTTTGACTGTTCCTCCACTACGATAATAAGCTTGTTGCTTTAATCGATCAAAAAATAATGTATCAGTACGTAATGTATTTGAAGGAGTTTCCATAAATACATCATCTCTAGCATATGCAAATTGAGTATTACCATTATATTCGGCATATTTACTAGTCATAGTAAGTGTATCTCCTTGCTTTATAATAACATTACCTAATGCTTTTACAAATTTATCTTCACCATAGTGAACAGCTTGATCACACCAGATTTCGATCCCTTCGTGTTGTAGATATACTTGTTTATCTACTTTGGCTAAGATAGTAGCGTTGGGGAATCTATTTTGATCTTTTATGGTACGGTCAGATTGAACTTTAATTTGTTTTCCTTCTTGCGAAAATGCAGCTATAGAAAATAAAAAGGCAAATGTTATTATATAATAGAATTTGTTTTTCAATTGTCTCAGATTTGTATGCAAAATAACGAAAATTGTGTGTAATGATTGCGGCTCTATCAGTAAAATAAGTTCAAGAGCTTTAATTTAATAACCAAATGTTTTATTTGATGTTACATGTTATCTGTTTTGTATATAAAAATTACTTTGTGTTAAACGATTTTTTTGAAATTTATGAATGATATTGTAATCATATAAACAAGGGATTTCTATACTTTATACCCTTAAAATAAAAATGTAAAAGTTGGATGAGCAATCTTTTATCTATATCAGTTTTTTAATAGATGAAAGTTGATAAGAATTATTATTCATAAAATAAAAACTAGAAATGTAATACTATTTGATAAACAAATAATAGGTGTTTTTGAAAAAAAACTTAGGGGTTCTATTTTTTTGATGCTGTATTTCCTCAGGAGAATGTTTATAATGTGGGAGAATCTATAAATGGTCGTAAGGATGACTTTGTTTTTATGATCAATTAAGAGAATAAAATGAGATATTTTACTAGTAATAGAGATGGAGAAAAAGGAGGGGGATATAGATATATGGCTTTAAATAACTACGATCTTTTCCCAAAAAATCAATTTGAAGCCTGTTGAAGAAAAAACAACATGGTTATGATTTTTTATAATATTACTTCTACTTTCTAATTTAATAATGAAGATTTGTTGTATAAATAGAAAATAAGAGATTTATCATAAATAACCATCCTCTCAAATTTAAAATAATTTGAGAGGATGGTTATTGCTATCTGTATATAGTTTGTTTTCTATCAGGTCCTACAGAGACTATTGTAATTGGTGTCTCTAGCTCTTCTTCTAAGAATGAGATATAATCATTCAATTCTTTTGGTAATTGAGACGCATCATTCATACCAGTAAGATCTTCTGCCCAACCTTTAACTTCAGTATATATAGGGGTTATATTTTCAGGTTCTATATTGTAAGGTAAGTGTGTAATTGCTTTGCCTTGATATTTGTATGCGGTACATACTTTTAAGGTGCTAAATCCACTAAGGACATCCCCTTTCATCATCATTAGTTTGGTTACCCCGTTTACTTGTACAGCGTATTTTAATGCTACAAGGTCTAGCCATCCACATCTTCTTGGTCTACCTGTAGTAGCACCAAATTCGTTACCTACGCGAGCCATTGTTTCTCCATCTTCATCAAATAATTCAGTAGGGAAAGGACCACTACCTACACGAGTAGTATATGCTTTAAATATTCCAAAAACATCTTTGATTTTGTTTGGAGCAATACCTAAACCTGTACAAGCTCCTGCAGCTGTCGTGTTTGATGATGTAACAAATGGATATGTTCCAAAATCTATATCTAATAAAGATCCTTGCGCGCCTTCAGCTAAAATTGTTTTACCTTCTTTTTGTGCTTGATGTAAATATTCTTCACTATCAATAAAGGTTAGTGTTTTTAGAACTTTTATAGCTTCAAAGAATTCACTTTCTAATTCCTCTAAATTGTATTCGATTTTAGCATCATAGAAATCAATCATAGCTTCGTGTTTATTTGCTAAAGAACGATAGCGTTCTTTCCAATCACTCAATTCAAGATCTCCAACTCTAATACCATTTCTTCCTGTTTTATCCATATATGTAGGACCAATTCCTTTTAAAGTAGAGCCTATTTTAGCTTTTCCTTTAGATGCCTCAGAAGCAGCGTCTAGAATTCTATGTGTAGGAAGAATTAAATGAGCTTTTCTAGATATTAATAACTTAGATTTATAATCTAAATTAAATTTACCAAGATTATCTAATTCTTTTTTGAAAATAACAGGATCTATTACAACACCGTTTCCAACCAAATTAATGGCTTTATCATGAAAAATACCACTAGGAATAGTATGTAATACATGTTTGATTCCATCAAATTCTAAGGTATGTCCAGCATTAGGTCCTCCTTGAAATCGTGCAATGATATTATAATCTTTTGTAAGAACGTCTACAATTTTTCCTTTACCTTCGTCTCCCCATTGAAGACCAAGTAATAAGTTTACAGCCATTAGTTGTCTTGATTAGTTGGTTTTTTTTTAGTTCCGTAGAAATACAAAGAGTGATTTGTAATATCTACATCAAAAATTTCTTCGATTGTTTTCTTTATAGATTGAATTCTGGGATCACAAAACTCTAATACATCCCCAGTATCAGTTAAGATTAAGTGATCGTGCTGTCTGTCAAAATATGATTTTTCGTATTGAGCTTGGTTTTGACCGAATTGATGTTTTCTAACAAGCTTACATTCTAGTAGTAATTCTATTGTATTATATAAGGTAGCACGGCTAACTCTATAATTTTTATTTTTCATTTTAATATATAACGACTCTATATCAAAATGCTCATCACTCTCATAAATTTCTTGAAGGATAGCATATCTTTCTGGTGTTTTTCGATGACCTTTTTCTTCTAAGAAACTGGTAAACACGTTCTTAACTACAGTTTGATCGTTTTGTGTGGTTGCTTTAGTACTCATACATTTAAAAAGGCAAAGTTACATTATTTTTTATTAGCGAAGCTTTGATTTTAATAGGATTCTGTAATTAGTTTAAAATTAATTATCTAGCATTACTAATTGCTATATACTAAAATCTATTATTCTCTTATTACTTTATCAATACCATTTATTTTTGAAAGATTTTTCATGACGGTCTTTAGTGTATTATTATTTTTAACTCCTACTGTTATTTTACCAGTAAAAACACCATCATTAGTATCAAAATTCATATTGTAAATAGCAAGGTGCATATTATTAGAAATGATTTGAGTAACTTCATTTACTACCCCAATATTGTCAATACCGTTAAGCTTTATTACAGCTTTAAATTCTTCTTGACTAGAATCAATCCATTTAGCAAGAATAATGCGATATGCATAATTACTTTGTAATTGTAATGCATTAGGGCAATTGTTTTTATGAACTTTAATACCTTCATTAACAGTTATAAAACCAAAAACATCATCTCCCGGAATAGGATTACAACAACTAGATAATTTGTATTCTAGTTTTTCTGAATCTTTTCCAAAAACAAGTAAATCATATTTTGATGTAATTTCTTCTTTGTTTACATCCTTAATGTTTCCTCTTCGAATTCTATTTTTAATAAAATTCATAAAAACATTACTTCGAGTAGTAGCAAACTCTTTAATCTTTTGGTTATCTATGGTGCCGATCCCTACTCTATAAAAGAGATCTAGACTTGTTTTAAGTTTAAAGTAGAGTACCAATTCATTAACAACCTTTTCACTCATTGTTATTTTCTGAGATCGAAGTTTACGTTTTAAGATTACTTTTCCGTCTTCTGCAATTTGTTTTTTTTCATCGCGTAAAGCAGATTTTATTTTAGCTCTAGCTCTAGCTGTAGTGGCATAATCTAACCAATTTGATGAAGGTTTTGATTTTGTAGAAGTAATGATTTCTACTTGATCTCCACTTTTAAGTTGATGACTTAATGGCACTAGTTTACCATTTACCCTAGAACCTCGTGTTTTTAAACCTACCTCAGTATGCACACTAAAACCAAAATCAAGGGCAGTTGCTCCTTTAGGTAAAGATTTTAAATCGCCTTCAGGAGTAAAGACAAATATTTCTTTGGCATACAGATTAAGTTTAAATTCTTCTACGAAATCTACAGCATTAGTTTCTGAATTTTCTAATGCTTCTTGTAATCTGTTTAACCATCCGTCTAATCCTTGATCTTGTTGTTCTTCGGTATTTTTATATTTATAGTGTGCTGCATATCCTTTTTCTGCAATTTCATGCATACGATCACTACGAATTTGAACTTCTACCCATCTACTGTCAGGACCAATAACAGTGATATGCAAAGCTTCATAACCAGTTGTTTTAGGCTGATTGATCCAATCTCTTAGACGAATAGGGTTTGGACGATAATAATCAGTAACTATAGAATAAATTTTCCAAGCTATAAACTTCTCATTCTCGGTATCAGTATCAGACTTATATATAATTCGTATGGCAAATTTATCATATACTTCATCGAATGATACATTTTGTTTTACCATTTTTCTACGTATAGAAAAAATAGATTTTGGACGACCTTTTATCTCATAATTTAGTCCTTCTTTATCAAGCCCTTCTTTTATTTTATCAGAAAATCTACTGATGTAAGCATCTTGCTCTTCTTTACTATCTTTGATTTTTTCAAGAATATCCTTATAAACTTCTGGTTCAGTATATTTTAATCCAAGATCTTCTAATTCTGTTTTGATATTATATAAACCAATTCTATGAGCTAGAGGCGCGTATATAAATAATGTCTCTGATGCAATTTTTACCTGCTTGTCTGGGCGCATCGAATCCATTGTTTGCATATTATGCAAACGATCTGCAATCTTTATAATAATCACTCTTACATCATCATTAAGAGTGAGTAGCATTTTTCTAAAATTTTCAGCTTGTAAAGAAATATCTCTATCTTTTTTTAGAGAAGAGATTTTAGTAAGACCATTTACGATACGAGCTACTGTTTCTCCAAACATTTGTTCTATATCGACAAGAGTATATTCGGTATCTTCAACAACATCATGCAATAAAGCAGCTGCAATTGATGTGGCATCCAATCCAATTTCACTAGCTACGATTTTTGCAACTGCAATAGGATGAAAAATATAAGCTTCACCACTTTTTCGTCGCTGATCTTTATGTGCATCTACTGCAATATCAAATGCTCGTCGTATAAGCTTCTTATCTTCTTTACTAAGATCTCTATAACTAATACGAAGCAATTCTTTATATTGCTTTGCAATCTCCTTATTTTCTTTTTCTATAGCAGCTTCAGTCATATAACATAATGTTTTTTAAGAAAGCCCTATTAAATATCGTGTGAATCCCTATTAGCAATAGTGTTAAACAAAATTATGCCTTATTTTTTTGATTATTATTAATCTATGTCAATAATAATTAAAAATACAATTAAGAAATGTAACCACCAAGTACTTAAGTAACGGATTTATTTCTAAGATTTTTAATTCTTTGTAAAAGAGTAGGATGTGAATAATGAATGAATACCATAGCTGGATGAGGAGTAAGATTACTGAGGTTGTTTTTTGAAAGTTTTTTTAAACTATTAATCATAGCTTCCTCATCATATGTCTCCTTAGCATAGTTGTCTGCTTGATACTCAAAAGTTCTAGACACTATATTCATTATCAGTCCAGTGATTTCTGATATAGGGCTATATAAAATTCCAAAAGCAATAAGACCAATATGAAAAGAAGGAGTTTCTACACCTAAGGCTTCAGATAGAAGTGGGTTTTTTATAAAAAGAGATAAAAACCATAAGGTTAAACCAGTGAGGATGATTGATAAAAATAGATTAGCAATCACATGCTTCCTCTTATAATGCCCTACTTCGTGAGCTAATACTGCTGTTATCTCTTCTTTGTTTAAATCTTTAATTAAAGTATCGTATAAGGTGATTCTTTTTTCACTTCCGAAACCAGAAAAGTATGCATTTGCTTTGGTACTTCTTTTAGAACCATCAATGATATAAATGTCTTTTAATTGGAAACCAACTTTTTTAGAATATGCTTCAATAGTATCTCTAAGCTCTCCCGATTCTAGAGGTGTTTGTTTATTAAAAATTGGAACAATAAGTTTTGCATAAAACATATTCATAGCTAACGAAAATACAGATACTAACACCCAAGTATAAACCCAAAAAAAATGCCCTGTAATTTCATAAAACCATATAATCAATGCTAAAATACTGCCTCCTACAACTATTGTCATTATAATACTTTTTATCTTATCAATAAAAAAAGTTTTTATAGTAGTTTTATTAAAACCAAACTTTTCTTCGATAACAAAAATTTTGTAATAAGTAATAGGGGTAGAGAGAATATCACTACCTATTATTATAATTCCAAAAAATAACAAACCAATAATAATAGTATTGTCTGAAATATTTCTGGCAATGTTGTCCACCCAAGCAAAACCATTTAAAAAGAAAAATAAAAGCATTATCACTAGAGAAATACTCGAAGAGATTAATTTAAACTTAAAGTTTACTTTTTTGTATGCTATAGATTTTTGATATTCATCTTGAGGATAAACATCTAGTAGTTCTTCAGGAATCTGATTGTTATAATGTCTTGCATTAAGAATATCTAACAAGGAATCTATTAAAAATACAATAATAACAATAGCAATTAATAGGTAAAAAAGGGCATAAGAGGTCATTAGTTTATGGTAATTAGTTGTTCATACAGGGAGTATACTGTATAAATATTTAAGTTATTTTTAGTTTTTTTGGATATTTATTTTTTTTAACTTATGAAATCTCGTTGACGTTTAGCTTCAAAAATGAGAATCCCAGCGGCAACAGAAACATTCATTGAATCTATTGTACCGCTCATAGGTATCTTAATATTCTGATTTGTGCTTTCTAAAAAAAGATCACTGAGACCAGTCGCTTCTGTACCAACGACTATAGCAGAAGGTTTAGTATAATCTAGAGTGTGATAATTTACAGCTGCTTGTAATGCAGCTCCATAAATATTTATTTTTTGTTTTTTCAGGAAATTTATAATTTCTTGTGTAGATCCTGTAGCAATTTTATTGGTAAATATACATCCTACACTAGAGCGTATGATATTCGGGTTATACATATCAGTTTTAGGATTAGCAATTAGTACAGCGTCTAACTGAGCAGCATCAGCGGTACGTAGTAATGCTCCAATATTACCGGGTTTTTCTGGCGCTTCAGCAACTAGAATAAGAGGTTTTTTTGTAGATAATACAAAGTTTTCTATACCAATATCTTTTGAGATTACAAGAGCCAAAATTCCTTCAGTGGTTGTTCTATAAGTTAATTTTTTATAGATTTCGGTAGTAATTTCAAAGAGTTCAATCGGATGTTTAAAACTAGTAACTATAGCTGAAATCTCTTCAGTAGATATAATTGAAGAACAAAAATAAAGTTGTGTAATTGTATACCCTCCTTGTATTGCTAAAGTAATTTCACGTTTACCTTCAATAATAAAACGTTTTTCTCTTTTACGAGCTCTAGATTTTTCTTTAAGCTGGTTAAGAAATTTTATTTTATCATTCTGGGAGCTTTTTATTATAGTATGCATATATACAAAGATAGTAATAGTGACGAAAAAAATATTTTATATCTATATTAGAGAAGATGGATTTTTTAAATATCCAGTGAGTTCTAAAATAATTTTAGGATAAGATTGATCTAGTTTTTTAAAATACTCCCTAAGAGTAGTGAACTCTGATTTTTCTTTTGATAGCACCTCGATTTTTTCTAAAAAAGTAGTTCCTTCTTGTACCCCAATAGTTTTAAAACTGGATTTAAGCTTATGTGAAATTTCCTTTATTAGAATCATATTTTTTTCCTCAATAGCTTGTTTTAGTTTTTTATAATCTTCGGGGGTTTCATCAATAAATATCTGAATAACACTTTCAATAATTTCATTATCATTATCAAATGTTCTTTTTAAGAAGGATAAGTCGCAAAATTTTTTGGTTTTTAATTCAGTAAAACTTTCAATACTCTTATTACTACTTTTACCTTGGGCAGGAGTACTCTTCTCTTTTGATCGAATATTTAAAATAATTTCTTTTAATTTTTCTTCATTTAGTGGTTTGGTGAGGTAAAAATTCATTCCTGATTTCGAAGCTTTCTTTTTTGATTCAGGAAATACATCCGCAGAGCAAGCTATTATAGGTATTTCCTTTATTTTTATATTATTAGATTTTCGGATAACTCTTGCTGTTTCGGGACCATCCATAATAGGCATATGCATATCCATAAGTATAAAATCATACGTAAACTGTTTTAGTTTTTTTAAAGCAACTTGACCATTTTCTGCAACAGAAGTCTCTGCATTCCAATTTGTGAACAATTGTTTCATGAAAAACTGGTTCATTTTATTATCCTCTACAATGAGTACTTTCATGTCTGATAAATCAAAATCATATTCACTAAAAACATCTTTTTTATTTTCTATAGAAGTTTTGAAATCACTTTTTTGATATGCGATAGAGAAATCAAAAGAAGATCCAACTCCTAGCTTGCTTTTAGCACTAATAGTCCCTCCTTGTAATTCAATAAGTTGTTTAGAAATAGAAAGACCAAGTCCGGTACCTTCTATTTTATTTTTTCCTGGTTTATGCACTTGATAAAAACTCTCAAAAATAGTATCCAATTTATGTTTAGATATACCAACACCAGTGTCTTGTACAGAAAAATTGATGGTGATATGCTTAGAACTGACCTCTTCTGTTTTTACTAGTAGTTTTATTTTTCCGGTTTTAGTAAATTTTATAGAGTTTCCTAGTAAGTTAATTAATATTTGATTGAGTCTAAGCCGATCTCCAATAATGAATTTAGGGACTGATGGATCAATAATCATTTTATATTTTAATCCCTTTTCATCTGCTTTAATACTAAAACCCCTAGAAGTATTAGTGATTAGTTCATGAAGATTAAAATTAGTGCTATGTAAGGTGAGTTTTCCGGCTTCAATTTTAGAAAAGTCAAGGATGTCATTAATTAGAATTAAAAGATTTTCTGCTGAAAATTGGATTCCATCTAAGTTTTTTTTGTCTATATGAGGAGTATTGAAATCACTTTTCTTTAAAATACCAGTAAGCCCTAAAATAACATTAAGAGGCGTTCTTATTTCGTGGCTCATATTAGATAAGAAAACAGATTTTGCTTTTGCAGATTTTTCTGCTACTACTTTAGCTTCTCTTATTTCGTTATCGATAACCTTTTTATTCGTTATGTCCCTAAAAAAAGCATTAAAAAGATAATCATCTTTGGTCTCAATAGCGATAATTGTAAGTTCTATATATACAATAGATCCATTTTTTCTATTTATAGAAGTTTCTACTCTTTTATTAATAAAGTTATCTTTTCCTGTTTGGATATAATTATTAAAGCTTTTTTGAAGACTAGACCTAAACTTACTAGGAATTAATAAATAGATACTATTACCTATAGTTTCTTCTTTTTTTTGACCTAATATGTTTTCAGCTTGTTGATTCCAATTTAATACAATCCCTTGGCTATTAACCAAAATAACTCCATCCATTGCTGTTTCTAAAATGGTAGTTTTTAAATGTTCACTATATTTTAATTCCTCTTCAACTTTTTTTCGCTCTATAATTTCTTTAGTAAGTCTTTCATTAATTTCTTCCAAGCTGTATAGTTGCTTTTGTAGCATCCTATGCATTTGTTGTTTGCTAGGGAAGTTTATTAAATCTTTAGCTAAAATTTCTTTAGGAATTACGTTTAGTATTGCTGTAAATGAGTCTAGTAAATGATATGACTGAAAATGTTTTTTATAAATAAGTAAATAAATATTAGTTATTGCATTTATACCTAGACTATTTTTTATTCTAAAAAAGATTTGATTAGAAAACTCTAATAAATTTTTTCGTTCTTTGATGAGATCAATAGTGTCAAAATCGTATGGGGTCTCTAAATACTTTAAAATTATGATGATCTTTTGATCATTATACGTACCAATAAGTTCTGAAGATTTTGTTAGTATTTTAGATAGAAAAATTTTGCATAGAATTAACTCTTGTTCCTTTAATGGGTCAAATATTAATTTGAAATTTTTATATTGTAACAATGAGTTGTGTTTTTCAACAACTTGATTTTGAATAGATTGTTTACTTTCTCTTTTTACAATATTTTTTTCAGTAATAAACGTCTCTAGTAATAAATATAATTCAGGTAAACGCTCTATCTTTTTTATGAAATTAAGATCTTTAAAGGTTTGTATTTTTGACTTTAAATTAGAGGTATTTGCGGCTGAATCAATTTTCTTCCATAAGAAATCTATAAGCTCATTGACTTCTTGCTCTTCTTGATTCTTTGGAAGAGTAGTTTTTTTTAAAGGTGTTATTTTTTTTAACCAGCTAGGTATCATTCAGGGTTATGTTTTGCTAACATTATATTTTTTGTAAAAACTTAATGCTAATAATCTCCATGTAAGAATTAATAGAGTAAACCAAATGTAATTCCTTAAATCTATTTTAAATATTATAACTATAAACCCCAAGATTAGGAGTGCCATTCTCAATTTAAATTTGCCATTTTTTAGCCTTATAGAAATTAACAAACTGAAGATGGAAGCAATGATTAAAAATACTATTTCTAAGATACTAAAAAAATACTCTGATTTGTAGTCATTAGATTGTAGATTATAATCTTGCGCTATTAAAGATAAACTCATGAAAAGCAATACAACAGTAAAGGGGAAGTAGTTTCTTTTCATTACATTTTAGTTTTTTTAAAAGTAATGAAAATATATTAATAAACACTTGATTATATAGATAAAATACTGTTATTGTCGATAAAATACGTTTTTTAAGTATGTGTCATATAAAAAAACCCGCTTTTAAAAGCGGGTTTTATATAAATGAGATTGTATTGTTTTTACTAAAAGAGTTATTTTACTTTTTCTACAATTGCTTGAAAAGCTTCTGGGTTATTCATAGCTAAATCAGCAAGAACCTTTCGGTTTAACTCGATATTATTAGCTTTTATTTTTCCCATAAACTGTGAATAAGACATTCCATATAAACGAGCACCTGCATTAATACGAGTGATCCATAAAGCACGGAAAGTTCTCTTTTTGTTTCTACGGTCTCTATACGAATATTGCATCGCTTTATCCACCGCATTTTTTGCTACTGTCCAAACGTTTTTACGACGTCCGAAATAACCTTTTGCTTGTTTAAGAACTTTTTTTCTTCTAGCTCTTTTAGCAACAGAATTTACTGATCTTGGCATAATTTAAATTTTTTAGTAGTAGGCGATTCAATATCTATTGAATTCTTTAATATTAGCCTAACTCCTGGGTTTATAATAATTCTAACCTGATTAAAAAATAATTACTTTAATCGTAATTGTTCTTTAATACTTTTTTCATCGCTCTTATGCACTAATGTTGAGTGCGTTAAAGCAAGCTTACGTTTTTTAGATTTTTTTGTCAAGATATGACTCTTAAAAGCGTGCTTTCTTTTGATTTTACCAGTACCTGTAAGCTTAAATCGCTTTTTTGCACTGGATTTCGTTTTCATTTTAGGCATTGTATCCTTGTTTTAATAATCTCACTTATTATTTTAATCAATTTTATTGTATATAGTATACAATAGCGTTGATTTATTTTTTATTTTTTGGGAGCGATAAACATAATCATTCGCTTACCTTCAAGTTTAGGCATTTGTTCTACTTTACCATATTCTTCTAGCTCTTGTGCTAATCGAAGTAATAAAATTTGACCTTGATCTTTATAAATAATAGAACGCCCTTTGAAGAATACATAAGCTTTTAATTTAGACCCTTCGGTAAGAAACTTTATAGCATGTTTTTTCTTAAATTCGTAATCATGTTCATCCGTATTAGGACCAAATCGAATCTCTTTAATAACAACTTTAGTAGCCTTTGATTTTAAGGCCTTGTCTCTTTTCTTCTGTTCATAAAGGAATTTTTTATAATCCATTATTTTACAAACAGGAGGCACCGCTTTAGGTGAAATCTCTACAAGATCAAGTTCTTGCTCTTCAGCAAGTTGTAGCGCTTTTTTTGTTGGATAAACACCAACCTCCACATTATCACCTACAAGACGTATTTCATCAACACGAATTTTATGGTTAATTCTGTGAGCGTCTTCTTTGATTACTCTCAGTGGTTTTTGAGACCTTCTTCTTCTTATTGCTATGACTTAAAAATTTAAATTAAACTTAATCTTTTTATAGTATTATCCGTTAAACGGTTTTAATGTTCTGCTAATTTCTTCTTTTATTATTTTAGAAAAATTTTCTATAGATATTGAACCTAAATCCTCACCACCATGCTTACGAATAGAAATAGTATTATCTTTCTCTTCTTGCTCCCCTACAATTATTATATAAGGAAACTTATTCATTTCTGCTTCTCGTATCTTTTTGCCAATGGTTTCATTTCTATGATCAGCAAGGGCGCGAATTTCGTCATTTTCTAACAAATTTAAAACTTTTTCTGAATATTTTTCATATTTTTCGCTGATAGAGAGTATAATGGCTTGTTCAGGCATTAACCATAACGGGAAATTACCTCCTGTGTGCTCTAATAAGATAGCAATAAATCTTTCCATACTGCCAAATGGAGCTCTATGAATCATTATAGGTCTATGTAATTCATTATCACTGCCTTTATATGTAAGGTCAAAACGCTCAGGGAGGTTGTAGTCGACTTGGATGGTTCCTAACTGCCAACTTCTACCTAATGCATCCTTTACCATAAAATCAAGTTTAGGACCATAGAAAGCGGCTTCTCCACTCTCTATTACATAGTCCAATCCTTTATCTTTAGCCGCATTTATAATAGCGTTTTCTGCTTTTTCCCAATTTTCAACATCTCCAATATATTTATCTGGACTTTCTAAATCCCTTACAGATACTTGGGCTGTGAAATTTTCGAAACCTAGAGAACTAAAGACATATAACACCAGATCAATTACCTTTTTAAACTCTAGATCTAATTGATCAGGAGTACAAAAAATATGAGCATCATCTTGTGTAAACCCTCTTACACGTGTTAATCCATGTAATTCTCCACTTTGTTCGTATCTATATACAGTTCCAAACTCAGCATATCGCTTAGGTAAATCTCGGTATGACCATGGACTACTATTGTATATTTCACAGTGGTGAGGACAATTCATTGGTTTTAATAAAAATTCCTCACCTTCATTAGGTGTGTTAATAGGTTGAAAACTATCTTCACCATATTTTGCATAATGACCAGAAGTTACATACAATTCCTTTTGTCCTATATGTGGTGTGACTACCATCTCGTAGCCAGCTTTCTTTTGAGCTTTTTTCAAGAACTGTTCTAGACGATCCCGTAATGCAGCTCCTTTAGGTAGCCAAAGAGGTAGTCCTTGACCAACTTTTTGAGAAAAAGTAAAAAGCTCGAGCTCTTTTCCTAATTTCCTGTGATCTCGTTTTTTAGCCTCTTCTAATAATTCTAAATATTCTTTTAACTCTTTTTGTTTAGGAAAAGAAGTTCCATAAACTCGAGTCAATTGTTTGTTGTTCTCATCACCTCGCCAGTAAGCTCCTGCGACACTCATGATTTTTACAGCTTTGATGAGTCCTGTATTTGGGATGTGACCTCCTCGACATAAATCAGAAAAAGTATCATGGTCACAAAATGTTATTGTTCCATCTTCTAAGTTTTCAATAAGTTCTACTTTGTACTCATTACCTTCATTTTTGTACTTTTTCAAAGCATCTGCTTTAGATATAGACCTCATTCTGAAATCATGTTTACCTCTAGCAATTTCAAGCATTTTATCTTCAATAGCTTTAAAATCTTTCTCAGAAATGGTCTTACCATTTAAATCTACGTCGTAATAAAAACCATTGTCAATAGCAGGTCCAATAGATAGTTTAACACCAGGATATAATTTCTCTAAGGCTTGAGCTAAAACATGAGATGTAGAATGCCTAAAAGCATTTTTTCCTTCATCATCTCTCCATGTAAACAAAACAAGATTACCATCGGTGGTTAATTCAGTTGTTGTTTCAATAATAGTATCATTAAATTTTGCAGAAATTACATTTCTTGCAAAACCTTCACTAATGTCTTTTGCAACATCTATAGCAGTAATGCTACTGCTATTATACTCTTTTACCGAACCATCGGGTAATGTGATCTTGATCATTCTTTTTTTTATTAAAGATGCAAAGATAATACGATAATATGCCTCATACAATAGTATACGGTATATTTAATTTTATTAATTATAGAATATGGGTTAAAGATGTCAACTATTTTGTGAAGTATTTAAAATATTTGGACGTATATAATATTGTAGTTTTAATCTGGATTATGTGCTGAAAATTAATGTTCAGATGTGTGTTGTTGACTTTCATTGTTTAGATACAGGTCTGATTGTGATCCTAAGAAGTAGTTAGTTTTAGGTGTTTTGTGATATAACCTAATATGAAAAATAATTAGTTGAGGTTTTTTTAGAGTCCCAGATTATATAATCAGTTTTAATTTATTGTTAAGGTATTAATGAAGAGGTGTTAATCTTTACTATAGTCTCTTGTTTGTGTTATGTAGACATGAAGGTTCTGAAAACCATAATAAGGGAGCCATTGGTTTTTTATATTTAAGTATAAGAATTACTTAATCTTTATAGATAAATAAGGCGTTTAGTATAGAAAAAGATAGAGTAATAAGTTTTATTGTTATGTAAGTGATTTGACATCAATATGTTAAGATAAAGTTTAGAAATAGTTAAAAAAAAGCATTGATTATGTTGTAAAGAGTTGTATGTTTGCACCCGCCAAACGAGATATAGTTTAGCACGTTCATTGAGATTAGATTTGTAGAGTAGGAGTTGTGAAAAAACTTTTAAAATTTTCTAAAAAAAAAGTCTTGTCAGAATAAAAAAAAGGTGTAGGTTTGCACCCCTCTAAATGGTTAGTTGTTTGGGGAGTTCATTGATACGATTTGTTAGAAAAAGAGTTTTAAAAAACTTTTAAAAATAAATTAAGAAAAAGCTTTGTAGAATAAAAAAGGGTTGTATATTTGCATCCGCTTTGAGAAACAAGCAAAGTTTATATAAAAAAGATAGTATTGGTGTAGGGTGTTATTAATAGCATTTTTAAGGTTCGATTCCTTATCATATCGGCAGTAATTACTAGCAAAGAAGATTGCTTTAGTAGTTAAAAAAAA
>NZ_KQ474101.1:77038-425346 GCF_001401755.1 Aquimarina longa SW024 | reverse complement strand
GCATCTAAGTTGTCATTCACATCTGGAGTAGCTCCTGTAGTATCTACATCGTCAAAACGATCTAGTAGTCCATCTCCATCGGTATCACTAGTCAGACCATTACCGAGATCCTGGCCACTCTCTACAACATCGCCTGTACCGTCATTATCACTATCGGTATCAATATAATCTGGACTATCAGCTCCATCAGTATTCTCTGGTGTAAAGGCATTATTCCCTGTAAAATCAGTATCATACTGATCATCTATACCATCGTTATCTGCATCCGTGCCTAATGGTGGATTATAATTTCCTGTAGCTTGTCCTTCTACATTATCTGGGATACCGTCATCATCAGAATCAATATCCAGATAGTTTGGATTACCAGTATTATCTGTATTTAATGGTGTTCCACTTACACCTGCACCATCTACAGCTCCATCTTCAGCTGCATCTGGAATACCATTAGTTCCTACATTACCATTGGCAGCACCATTACCATTAGTATCTAAGGCTGCATTTTCGGTTTCTACAATATCATAGATTCCATCATTATCACTATCTAAATCAAGATGATTAAATACTCCATCTCCATCGCTATCTAAGCTACAATAATTGCTTATAGGCATTCTTATAGAAGCCCCTCTTGGAAAGTTATAATTAATTTCGATACGTGATATTTTCCCATTGATATCAAAGACTACAGAACCAACACTATCATCATTTGGATCATCTCCATTTACGGAAGGACCACCTGAAGATTCTATTGTTGTTCCTGAAAATTTATTCCCTGTTTGACTAATTATAGTACCTCTAGAGACTACTCCTGTTGTAGTCAAATCATATAGTACATTATTTTCATTAAAAATATTTACTTCAAATTCTTCTATTTCATCAAAATCTGTAAGTTTGAATTTAAGATTTGAAATTAAATTATTGAAGTTAAGTTGTAAAGTACCATTATTACCAGAACTCCCTGAAAATTTAATAGCCTGTCCTTGTGCTCCTGCGATTGTACCAAAAATACTAGATTCACTAGGACCTGAACGTGAATAAGTAACGGTCGTGTTTGGTAAAGCATAATTTGATCCGTTTACAATTTGATTATTGCTTGTACCAATAGTTCCTGTAAGGTCAAATTGTACACAACCTTCATTAGAATCGGGTATTCCATCATTATCATTATCTAAATCTACAGCATCTCCTACTCCATCTCCGTCTATATCGTTAAAAATAAGATCACAAGCATTTGGTTTACCATCACCATCACTATCTGGTCCTCCTGCTTGTTGATAATCTGCTGTATTATTAGTATCTGTATCTACAGGAGTAGTATATCCAGCACCTGTTACTAACCCATTAGCATTCACGATAGCTGGATCTGTACCATACACTCCTGTATCACCTCCATCCGCAGTAGCGCTATTATATGCTTCATTAGCATCACTACATCCATCTCCATCACTATCTAATGTTAAATAATCCAGAATACTATCACTTAATGTATCAGTTGGAAGGTTTCCTGCACCTCCATTGGCTAAAGAAGGAATCCCATTAGTAGCTGTATTATTAGAATTATTATCATCGTCTGCATGGCGACCTTCTTGCCCTGCTATAGTACTTGCTATCCCTCCAGTTTCGATAACATCATAAATACCATCATTATCACTATCTAAATCTAAATTATTCGGTATTCCATCATTATCTGTATCTCTTACAAATGGTAAACTAGTACATAATCCACTTGGAAAACGTACTTTATGTTCGTTTTTCACAGAACCTGTTGAAGCTGTATAACCGAAGTATACTAATTTTTCTCCTGCAAAGAAGTTTGTTACTAAATCACCAGTATATGTTCCTGCTGTAGTACCGTCTATAGTATATTTTAATGTTTGAGATGTCGCATTCCATGTTACTTCTACTGGATGCCATGCACCATCTTCTATATCTCCAAAAGAAACTGCAGGAGATAAATGTGTTGCTTGGCTATCAGAGTCCCAAATCATAGCATGATCATTAGCTATATCTCCAGATGTTGGACCAAAGCCACTATTATCAAAAGTATCTATTTCTAGTACAATTCCATTTTGAATACCAGAAGCCCCTATTCCTTCTCCCGCACCTCCTACAGCTGTAGCTCCAGCAGGATCATTATGAAACACAATAGCTATACCATCTGCTCCAGAGTTTAAAAAGTCTGCATCATTATTATTGGTTCCAAGATTAGCCTCGAAGGATATTTTAAAATTGTTTGAAAAATCAATTCGATTAAAAGACATTGCTTGTCCTGATTGCTGATCTAAATTTGGTGTCAGTAAAAATTCTGTTGCTGTTGTTTTCTGTGCATTTCCATTAATACTAAATAGATTATTAACTTCTGATGTTGTCGTTATACCAGATTCTTCGCAATCAGTTATCCCATCATTATCATCATCTAAATCTACTGAATCTCCTATACCATCTCCATCTGCATCATTAAAAATAGTATCACAACTGTTTGGTATACCATCTCCATCACTATCCGGTCCTCCTACTTGTTGGTAATCACTAACACTATTTGTATCTCCATCTGTAGGGTTAGCATAAGATGCTGCTACTACAGCTCCATTAGCATTTACTGTCCCTGCTCCCAGAGTCAATGGTTCTGTTGCTGTATTACTTGGGTTATATATACCTCCATCACCTCCATCTGCATTAGCATCTCCATATGCTTCATTAGCATCACTACAACCATCACTGTCACTATCTAAGGTTAAGTAATCTAAACTACCGTTACTCTCTGTATCGGTTGGTGTATTTCCTGCTCCACCATTTGCTAAAGAAGGAACTCCATTAGTAGCTACATTATTCGTATTATTATCATCGTCATTATGTCTCCCTTCTTGTCCTGTGGCACCACTTAATATTCCTCCTGATTCTACTACATCATAGATCCCATCATTGTCACTATCTAAATCTAACCTATCAGCAATAGTATCATTATCAGTATCTTTATCATAACATAGTATTAAAGAGTTTGCTTTTAAAATCAACCAAGAATCAAAAAGTCTATCTCCTTCATCTGCTACTCCTATTTTAATTGTATTATTTCCTGCTGTAAGTACTGCAGAAAAAGTTAGTGTTCTCGTAAATCCATCTGCTTCAATATTTACTGCTGTAGGATCAGTTTCATTATCGATATAAAATGAACTATCATTAGTATTATTTACAGTATCAATACTTAAGAGTGACCCTGAAGGGGTTACTGCCACATTAGTCCCATTAACAATTATTTTTGCAGCATCATTAACCCCTGCATTTACAAAGTCATTATATTCATCTGAAGCAAATACAAACTCTCCTGTAAGTGTTGTTGCTACAGGAACATTTATTACAAATTCTAAACTAGCAACATCTAATCCACCTACAAAATCTGTATCTGTACCATTACCAGCTGATCCTGTTCCATTAGTTCCATCTCCAAGAGCAGGTCCTGTTGTGCTAAATGGCGGTGTAGGTTCATTTTCAAAAAACTGATTTGATAAACTATCGTCTAATTCTAGTACGTTTCCTGAAGAAAAAATTATTCCTTTACTAAACCCTATAAAAGCTCCTAAATTACCTCCACTATCTGTAACTTGATCTCCATCATTAAAAGTTCCTACTTGAGTTACAGAACCATCTCCTACATTGATATTAGAAGATACAAGTGTTAAATCTGTATTAGAACCAAATAATAAGGACGTAAGTATATTTGGGTCATTTTCTGCTGTTATTTCAAATATTGTATTAGCATCTTCTACTAACTCTGTTCCAAATGTTCCTGAACTGATATTACATTCGTCAACATCTAAAATACCATCATTATCATCATCAAGGTCAATTCCATTAACCAAACTATCTCCATCAGAATCTACGCTTGGCATCGAAGGTCCTACAGGGTCTATAATAATTCTTGGAGTTGAACTTTCATCTCCTGGTTGTCCATCTGTTAATTTATAAGAAGTGGTTGGAACTGTTACTCCATTTATTGTCTTTGTACCTAGAGTAGCTGTAAAACTATTATATGTTGCATTATTAGCTCCTGGAGTACTTGATCCATATTTTCTAAAAACATTTATGGTATTGATATTATGCCAATAAATAATCACATCTGCTGATTGATTTGGCATTCCGCAGGTTAATGTAAAATCTAATAACCCTACTGGATAATCAAAATCAGCATCTAAAGAAGCTAGTTCATTTTCTAGTACTGTTTTCATTCCTGAAATCTGAGTACAATCTCCTGCATTTAAAACTTCTAAAGTTACATACCCCGTTCCTGTAGCATCTGGAATAGAAGCTACATTAGACTGTTGCGAGTCAGGAGTGCCATCACCATTCCCATCTCCTCCATTAGGAGCTCCATCTTCTACTGATGCATCAACTCCATCACCATCAGAGTTACCACAAGCCGTTAATACACTATTATCTGTTACTTCTGCTATAGGCGTATTACTGTAAGTTGCTGCAACTACCAGCCCATTACTATTTACCTCTCCATCTACAAGAGTTTGCGGATCATTATCACCGTATTGTCCTCCGTCATTACCTTCTGCTGTGCCTGTATTACTACCTTCATTGGCATCACTACAACTATCCCCATCACTATCGGTATTTAAATAATCTTCTGATGTGCTTCCTTCTGTATTTATTGGCATATTTCCTGCTCCACTATTTGCTAAAGAGGGAACTCCATTCGTAGCAGTATTATCTATATTATCATCATCGTCAGTATGGCGACCTTCCTGACCAGTTGTGGTACTTGCATTTCCTCCGGATTCTATTACATCATAGATTCCATCATTATCACTATCTAAGTCTAAGCTATTTATAATGCCATCATTATCTGTATCAGATATACATTTTTTTGAACTAAAAATAATGTCATCTAAGTGTATATCTCTTCCTGTTCCACCACAACCTCCTCCTTTGGCTATAGCAAACCCTAAGTAATAATTACCTGTTGGAACTGTAGCTGTAAAAGTTTCTATAATTTGAGTTGCTACAGATTCGAAATTATTTCCTGCACTAGTTACAGGGACTTGTGTTCCTATTGATCCCGAGCCACCTGTAGTTAGGTTAGGACCTACGACCTGAAACTGTGTACTATTACTAATATTATAAAGAATGAATTTATAGTTTAATGCACAAGGGTTACCACTACTATATGCTGTAAAAAAAGATAAATTATACTCTTGTCCATTTTCTATTGAGATTGTATTATCATTACGAACAACAACATTATTAGGAAAAGCTCCTGAAGGGTTATCATTATAATAATACAAATTTATATCTCCTCCATCATTTGGGAAAGAAACAGTAGAATCTATAGACCAATCTACTCCATTTAATTGAAAGTCTGAATTTGATAATGTATTAACTGTTTCAGTACATTCTTCTGTATCTAATATCCCATCATTATCATCGTCTAAATCAGTTACATCATAAACTCCATCAGCATCCGAATCTAGTTCACAAACAATAGTTGTACTCTTAATTACATTACCTAAACGGGTAGCATCAGTAGTATAGGTTAATCCTGTGATTGCTCCATTAGTCGTTACACCTGTATTATCTACGACTCCTCCATAAGTACCGTCATTATTAGAATCTGCTGAGTTAGCTTGGTAATCTGCATAATCTGTATTATACGCTTCATTAGCATCATTACAACTATCTCCATCACTATCGATATTTAAATAATCTGCTGGTGTGCTTCCTACTGTATTGGTTGGCGTATTTCCTGCTCCACTATTTGCTAAAGAGGGAACTCCATTCGTAGCAGTATTATCTATATTATCATCATCGTCAGTATGGCGACCTTCCTGACCAATTGTAGTACTTGCTGTTCCTCCTGATTCTACTACATCATAAATTCCGTCATTATCACTATCTATGTCTAAGCTATTTATAATACCATCATTATCGTTATCATTACATAATGAAAACTGAACATTTAGATCAGAAGCTGTATTCCCTATATTCATCAAAAACCTAATATCTGATACGTTAGCTACTTCAATTGACCAACCTGTAGGGTTCATAGAATTTGGGTTAAGTACTATTTGACCTATAGTATTTGAAATTATATTTAAACCATTGCTAGGATCATTTACTACAAATGTATTTCCTGAAGAAATAATAGTCCATTGATCACCGGTATCAAAATTTACACCTGCATTTGTTGCTGGTGAGATTATAACTTTTGGATTTCCAGAAATTGATATATCAACATATGAGTTATTAGTATTTAAGGCTATATTTCCATTATCATCTGTATATGTATCGAATTGACTTCCTGATAAGGTTTGAGTAATTTGATATGCTCCAATAGTATACGATTGCGATGTTGTAGAAAGATTTTCAAAAAGAGCCAAAGAATTTGTAGCTGAACACTCTACAGTGTCTAAAATACCATCATTATCATCATCTAAATCCACTGTATCACTTACACCGTCTCCATCAGAGTCTGGAAGAATAGTTACTGTTACTGTTGCTTGAGCGCACAAAGGTGTTGGCTGTGATGTATCGCATATTTGGTACGTAAATGTATCAACACCTGTTTCTGTTGGGTTTGGGGTGTAATCAATTGTTCCATTACTATTAACAACTACATTTCCCTTAGTAGTACTATTCCCTCCTATTATTGTAATAGAGGCTAGATCTAGGTTATTATTAGCATCTGTATCGTCATCTGCTAAATTTATATTTATTAAAGTTTCTTGATTGGTTGTTACACTATCATTATTAGCTACAGGCTCATCATTTGATTTTACTTTTGTAATTGCTGCTATTACATGTATTTGGTCTGCTCCTGTTTGCAGACCAACATCTAATGAGGTATCACCGACTGTTAAATATGATGAGATATTATATTCATCTACATCGATACCATAACGAAAAGGAGAACTTGCTACATTAGCATAGGTATTACTTTCATCATGCATAGCACCGAATGGAACACCATCTACATTTGTTGCTTGATTTGTATTTATAGTAACTCCTTCTCCTGTATGTGCAGGATTATTATCTCCTTCAAAACTGTACATCGTTAAATTCCCCTCTACAGGAGCATCTACTAATAACTGATTTAGTGTAAATGTAGTCGAGGCGTCTTTTCCGCTACCATTTAATAATAACTTCAGACCATCGTATATATTAATATTATAAATCTCTGAAATATTAATAGTATCCTCATATACAACAACTAACATCCAGGTGCCTCCTACTGTACTATACTGATACCAAGGAGTGCAAGCATTGCATGCTCCGGTACTGGGGTTTGTTGACCCTCCTCTTTCAATAGCTAAATCACTCATAGTATATGTACCAGAGCCACTATTAGAGATAATAGTAGTTACATCCTTAATATATGAGAAATATTTTTCGACTGCATCAAAATGATCAAAGAATGATTGGTCAGCAACAACTGTATGTGAGGTTCCTAATGGATCTTGGAATGTGACTGTATTATCTTGTACTGAATTACCATGTGTCCAGTATAAATATGCTTTTTCTACAGTTACTCCTGCTGGTATTGTTAAAACAGACGGAGCAGTTGTTGCTATAGAAGCATTAGTATCTCTAGAGTTAACTCCCCCTGAAATATCTGTTGGTTTATCTCTAAAAGAAGAACCTGCTATAGCATAATCTATTTTACCAGAAAAAACATCTCTATTAGTTATAGATTGTCCGTAAAAAAATAAAGGGACGATTAATAATGTAATAAATACTAAATTAATTTTATTTATCAAGATTACATTTACAGAAATCCAGTTTATAAAAATCTTTAAAAACTGATTTATCTCTAACACCGAATGAAGTGTATTTTTTTTCATAAGCAATTAGTATAATACATTTTATAACATGTGTCTTTTAAACACTTAATTAACCAATAATCCATAACCAAGTTTAGTTTCTTGATTAAAATAAACCTATAAACATCTGATGAAAGCTAGTAAGTACTATCAGAAATTTTAAGCTAAAACATTAATGAAATACTACAGTGATACTTACCTATCTTGTATTTTATAATACAAATAGAAATTCTAAAAAAGATTTGAAACAAAAGTCAAGCACATTTTCATTATATTAAGGATACATTCGTATTGTATCCAGCTATTAATTTATACTTGCAAATAGTATTGTATTGAAGAATAAAAACTATTTTTGTACGTTTCTAATAAAATTACAATGATTAAAAAGGATGTAAACAATCGATATGTATTGGATTGTTTATAAATTAATGTTGAGTAATTGAAGTTTTCAAGACGTAGTAATAAGAACATCTTTTCTATAAAAAAAGCTAGATCTTGAAAAAGTATTTTAGTGTTTTTAAGACAAAAAATAAAATAATAATTCATCATAATGACTGATTTTAAAAAATTAGTTATTCATCCCTGCTTTTGCCGACTCTCCAAAGTTTTACAATTGCAGGGTTTTTTTATTTATATTTCGACACTACTTTCTAATTAAAAGTAGCTTCTTTTCTGTATATCATTTTTTAGTATACTTATACTGTCATAATTAATATATTTCATCATTTGTATAATCTAAACTAATTACATCTTACAAAAAGTATTGATATAATCGAAAAAACAAAACATATGCGCGACGAAAAAAACAAAACATATCGACGAAATGCATATTCATATATACAACTCTAATTTTTAATTGTACACTAAAAAAAGAATACATAACAAAAATATATACATAAAAAAGTTAGTATTCTTCACAAACTCATTGAACTGTAATCTGATATTTTATTATCATACAATTCGGTATTGAAAAACAAGTCTATTATTATTCGAAGTATTATTTTTTACAGAAAAAGATATTGGTATATCTTTTGGGGTAAGACAATATAATTTCATAATAATTGATTTAAACATCGTTATTCAAAACCTATTCCGCTGGCTCGCCAAAAGTTTTACAGATCCTAGGTTTATTATTTTTTTTATAAAACTATTAATACTAAAAAATTATTTCTTTATCGTTTCTTTAAACTAGAATTCATCAAACAAAAACAATCTCATATTAACTATTTTTAACATTATAAATTTATACATAAAATTTTAATTTTCAATACATTAATGTATCAAAATAATTACGGCTACCCCGTAAAAAAAATATAAATAACTGATTATCAATAAAAAAAGTATAAAAGGTTATAAAATTCATTTTTGGGATATATTAATAAATTTTTAAGAAAAAAGGTATCCATATATCACTATGCTAAAGAAGGACTATTAGGTAATAGAATTTTCTATAGATCTATAATATTTATAATGAATTCTTTCTAAAAAAAAGAGGAAGAGGTTTCTAAAAATGAATATGCAATAAAAGAATATATTCCTAATAAAATAATCATTGCCTCTATCAAAATTAGAATTCTATAATTAGATAGTATATTTACTTCTTTTTTAATATAACTAATATCAATATTTCTATCAGTATCGTTCTTTTCTATATCTTTTATAAAAGGTACACTTGTCACACCTTTAGGTTTAAAATAAATCTTCATAATCGTTAAGTTAGTATTAAACTGGTCGTTGCTCATACTTCATACAACTACTACCTCAGCAAAGGTTTACAATTGTAGGAACTGTTCTCTTTATAATTTTTGTATTCACGACTATTCTTAATTATATAAATGAAAAGTCTAATTATATGTTTTAAGAATTTTATATTGCTAGATAGGATCTCTATTAAAATAAGATTTATATATATGGTATCGTGTGTAAAAAAATGTAATCGTAAAAATACTTTTCACATTCTTTATTAAGAAGATAAAAGTAATGATATTCATAAGCAAATATTATTATTGGTTAAGTTCATTACTATATTATTTATGGGCAATAAATAATATAGTTGATATCACAAAAACATCATGTTAATTTTATAGATATCATAAATTTAAACATAAAACTTTGATTATAAGCTTTTTAATACCTCATAATATTTACAGTTAAACCGTAATTTAATCATTAAAATTCAAAAACTGAAGTTAAAAAACAAGAATTGCATATATAGATTCATCAATTCAGTAGAGTATTGATTTTGAATAAAGACATAGTTAAAAATGATATCTCATTGATTAATTGTTACTTTTAAAATATATCTTTTTTCCTAAAATAATACTTTTCAAAAAACCTAGATTAAACTTGACTTACAAGCAACTAGGTTTTTCATAATCAAATTTTTGAGTAAACTCTTAAAAAAAATCAATACGTACTTATTATTTAGTTTTAAGACATTGCTTTTGTTGGCTCGCCAAAGTTTTACTATTGCAGTGCTTATTTTTATATTATTTTTAAGTTGAACTTCTAATTATTTAATCATAACAAGGATACAACTGTTTCTTTTAGAACAGCATAAATATACACATAAAACTTTGGCTAAAAGATAGTTACATCCTCAAAAAAAATACGCATAAACCATAATACAATAAATATATAATTCTATCTTTTAATATAAAATTGTAGGCATAACACTATTACTTTCTTAGATGTTCTGCTGAACTGTATGTAAGCTCTCTTTCTTGTCTAAATCAAAAACTTCTATTCATTTTTCAAGAATTCCAAAAGTAAATTTAATATGGTTAATTATAGAAATTACAGTTTTCTATATCCAATACTCATTTTTATTTAAAAAGTTTAGCTATCAAAATTTAGAATACTTGCATTAATTCCTATTTTTGCCTTTCGACATTTACAATAATGATTACACAAGATACTATAGTTGCATTAGCGACACCATCAGGAGCAGGAGCTATAGCGGTTATTCGCATTTCTGGTAAAGATTCAATCGCTATTTGTTCTTCATTATTTCGTTCTATTAGTGGTAAAAAATTAAGTTCTCAAAAAACACATACTATTCATTTAGGTCATATTATTGATAAGAATAGAATCCTTGATGAAGTATTAGTTTCTTTATTTAAGGGAACTAATTCGTATACTGGTGAGCCTACTGTAGAAATATCTTGTCATGGTTCTGTATATATTCAGCAAGAAATCATTCAATTATTACTTAGAAGTGGATGTCGAATAGCGAATGCAGGAGAATTTACATTACGTTCTTTTATTAATGGAAAACTAGATCTTTCTCAAGCCGAAGCAGTTGCTGATCTAATTGCTTCTGATTCTGAAGCTTCTCACCAAATTGCAATACAACAAATGCGTGGTGGATTTTCTAATGAGATTCAAAAACTAAGAGATGAGCTTCTTAATTTTGCTTCCTTGATAGAACTAGAGTTGGATTTTGCTGAAGAAGATGTAGAATTTGCAGATCGTACTCAATTTAAGGATCTAATCATTAGAATTATAAATGTATTAAAACGACTTATCGATTCTTTTGCTGTAGGTAATGTTATTAAAAATGGAATTCCGGTAGCAATTGTCGGAGAGCCAAATGTTGGAAAATCTACATTATTAAATTCCTTATTGAATGAAGACAGAGCCATCGTTTCTGAAATCGCAGGAACTACACGTGATACTATAGAAGATGAAATTATTATTGGTGGAATTGGCTTTAGATTTATTGATACTGCAGGTATTCGAGATACTAAGGATACTGTTGAAAATATCGGAATTAAAAAAACTTTTGAAAAAATAGAGCAGGCACAAGTAGTAATTTATCTTGTCGATAGTTCTAAATTAACCGTAGACAGCTTACAAGAATTAAAAATTGAAATAGGAAAAATAAAAAATCAATATCCGCAAAAACCATTACTAATTGTTGCCAATAAAGTAGATAAACTTGATAATGCACAAATTTCAATTCTAAAATCAAAAATCAAAAATATCCACTTGCTTTCTGCAAAACAAAATATTGGTGTTGATGAGTTGCAAAATAAACTTCTTGAGTATGTAAACACCGGCGCTTTACGTAGTAATGAGACTATTGTAACTAATTCTCGTCACTATGATGCTTTATTAAAAGCTTTAGAAGAAATACAGAAAGTACAATATGGTATCGATTCTGGGCTTTCTGGGGATTTAATGGCTATAGATATTCGCCAAGCCTTATATCACTTCGGAGAGATTACCGGAGAAATAACTAGTGATGATTTACTAGGCAACATCTTTGCCAATTTCTGTATCGGAAAGTAAATTTGTTTTCCTTTGACGTACTAGTTGTCTTTGTTTGACATTTTGCAAAAAAAGTGAGATTTACTTTTGCTTTTTATGAGTCTTTTCTTTCTTTTTATTGACCAAAAAAGTATTAATTACTTTTTTACTATACCAAAAACAAAAAGCTTTTGTTTATAATAAAAAAAGTTCTTCCTTGGTTAAAGTAGAACCTTCAATTGCATTAGAATGATGAACTATTGCATACTGATTAAATCGTTGATAATCGAAAGTATCCCCTTCAATCAATTTACTATATTCATCAAGTATATTTTTCAACTCATTTATATTACAAAATTAAAAACGATACATTTCTTCAAGATATTTTATTAGGAAAGTTTATTTACAAAATAAAGATATGGCTTATCCTTTTACAGTAAATTATTACACTACAAAAATAGTAAGTCAAACAAAACTCTACCAAAAGCAAACAAAAGCTCCCGCCATTAGTACACCTCCTACTCTCCTATCTTTTTATTTATAGGGGTTTTCATATATTGTATCGAAAATAAGAATATAAAATTATCAAAACTGATGTTACTAAAACATCAGTTTTGTAGACTAATACTATTTCCTTTTGTGAAGTTCATTGTATATATTTATTGGTAAAAAATTATATCGCTGTGCATTATCTTTACCATTAGACGCAGCATATAACTCTTGGAAATAACCTACTGCACCCACAGAGTAATTTATTTTCTCTATCCATTGATTAAAATAGTCTTCTTTTTTACTAGTGGTTGCATATTCAAATACTTTAGCTTTTAGTTTTTCTAAATTTGCATCAGTATAAACAGGGCGTGATGGAAGTTTTTTAAATTCGCCTTCTTTAATGTCTAAAACGGATTCAATCCATTCTAAGTCAGTTTGATATTGTTTAATCAGTTTATTCTCTAAGGAGTGATATATCTCATCTTCAAACACAATTCTAAGTGTGCTTCTTGTATCAATCATATCTTCTATCTTAAAAGTAAGACTACTGTTACTCCCTAAATGAAATTGTCCATCATTATTACTTTCTTCTAGAACTATTGTATAAGGAATCCCATTAAGACTCCTTACTTCAAATTCTTGATCGCTAATAGATTGAATAGAAATCTGTTCGTTTTGCGCCTTCACTTGTATAAAAAAACATGCGATTACTACTGTAAGTAATACCTTTTTTACGTTCCAAATATTTATCTCGTACATCATAACAATTTATTTTAGGTGCTCAAAGTTATAATTTCATAAGCTGTTTTCAAAACTCTGGCAGTACTGATTTGTTGTTATTTTTAAAATTAACTAAATAGAACCATCGTTTTTAAAGAGTACTTTTATTTTAAATTTAGGAATGATAAAAACATAAAACGTTACTTTAATTAATTGTTTTTAAGTTAAACATCAATTCATCAAAAGAAAAAAACTTATCATTAATTTCTCTATTATCTGATTATTGGACAGAGTTTATTGTATTATTCATAAAGAAATATAGTTTACGCATTTCTTTTTTACCTACATGTCTTCCTATACGTCCTACAAAATAAAGTATAAACCAAATCACAAATAAAAAAATCATTATAATTATGGATAATAAATAAGGTTTATCTAAACGCATATTTACATACATCCAAACTACAGCGCCTATAAACAATGTAACCACTATAAAATGTAGAAACATAAAAAGTGTCCAAACTGTAGGGCTAGGACCAAAAAGTCCTTTGAGTTTAGGTTGTCCCTCTCCAATATTATAAATTTCAAGATGGAGCTGCGGTGACCAAAAATGTTGTTCTTTTTTAGGAATACGTATAAAAACGTGATGGTCTACTCGACTTACTTTAAAATCCTGACAAGTCTTTCCTATATTTTCAAATGCTTCGAGTGCTTTTTCTGAAGGTATATTTAAATCTTGAAAAAATCTAGGTCTTAAAACAATATCTTTCGAGAGTTCCATAAATGTGTTTAAGCATCAATGTTACTTCATTTTTTAGTTTTTAAGAATGACTTTTATCAGTTTTAAGTATACTTGATCTAAACTTATGACAATTAGCACAATAGATTTCACTCTCTTTATATTAAGAAATCTGAGTGTATGATTGTGATAGATAATACCAGTACTTAAAGGTTTTTATGCAATCCCTTTCATAGTAAGTAATGTAGTTGCCCAAACAATAGCAGAGGAAAAAAATATACCTATAGTATTAGCGATAAAAGCTTTTCTTTTTTTTATTTTGAACAAATATGTAGCAATACTACCTGCATACACCCCTGTTCCTGGTATTGGAATCATTACAAAAAAGATAAGCCCCCAAAAACCATATTTTTTAATTTTATCTCCAGACCCTATTTTTGCCTTTCGCGCCACATATATTGCAGCTTTTTTATAGAAGTTCCATCTCAGTAAATAGCTATTAACTTTTTCTAAAAAAAACATCATTAAAGGAAAAACAAGTACATTAGATAAAAAACAAACAACAAAAACTAAATAAATATTCAATCCCTTAAGCATACCATAGGGTATACCTACTTTAGCTTCTCCAAAAGGAGAAATACTCCACAAAATAGTAATAATAATATCTCGAATCAAAACAGTTTTTTATTAAAGCATGCAAAGGTAGTGTTCTTAATTATTTAGACTATAATTTTAAGTCATAAAAAGTAATTAAATTTCATCTTTTATCGTTTAATATATAATCAATTTATGATACTCTTAATAGCTGTAAGATAATGTCACTCTAAAAATTATTATTATCTTTGAAAATAGGGATATACAACAAAGAAACGAGTATAAAAATGATAGATTTTATAATTCTGTTTATCATTTTATGACACTGAAATATCATTATTTTATGGATACACAAAAACATATCGAAGAATTATTAAAATCTCATAAACTTAAAAAAACTTCTGCACGAATAGAAATGCTTAAGATTTTTATGAATTATAACCATGCACTATCCGCTAGAGAAGTAATTTCTTATATGAAAATTGCTCATGATAGAGTAACAATTTATCGTACCCTAAGTTCTTTTGAAAAGCATGGTATATTACATAAGGCTTCTGAAGATAGTAATGGTATAAGATACGCATTATGTAGTCATGAATGCCCTGAAGAAGTGCATACAGATGAGCATGTACACCTGATATGTGAAAAATGTTCTCACACCTACTGCTTAGAAGATATTAAAATTCCCAAAATAGATGTTTTAGAAAAATTTATAGCACAAAAAATAAGCTATACAATTAATGGTATTTGTAATTCATGCCTAGCTAATTAAAATCATAATTGATGGAACATTCTTGGGATACTCATTATCAATATTTTGATCAAAAAAAATATCCCCCTTCTGCGACACTATTAAATGCTCTAAAACTTTTAAAAAATGAGCGAACTATTCAGCAGGATAAGAAATTTGCCATTGATTTAGGATGTGGCAATGGTATAGATACTTTTGCTTTATTACAGGATCAATGGAAAGTACTGGCTATTGATCAGCAAAATGAATCGTTACAGAGAATTAAAGAAAATACACCCGTTATCTATAAAGAACAGCTTCAACTTGATTTAAATTCTTTTGAAAATATTACAACACTCCCTAATAGTCAGTTGATAAATGCCTCCTTTAGTTTACCTTTTTGCCATCCCAATTATTTTGAAAAAATATGGCATATTATTACTTTATCAATAATCCAAAAAGGCTTTTTTAGTGGTCATTTTTTTGGAATTAATGACTCTTGGAGTTCTAAACCCGAAATGACTTTTCATACTCTTCAACAAGTAAAAGAATTGCTTTCAGATTTTAAAATAATACATCATAAAGAAATAGAAAAAAAAGGTAAAACAATTTCTGGAAAAGAAAAGTACTGGCATGTTTTTCACGTAGTAGCTCAAAAAAAATAAACTACTTTACTACTACTTCTGGTATGCTATCCCTTTAAAATCGAAAATTCTAAGTTTTTTAAGCTCATAAAAACATACTCCCCACAATACAATAGCATATATTACATTTTCTATAACCAAACTATAATAAATTCCATTTATTCCAAAAACCTCTGGTAACAATAGTATTAATGGTACAAACAATACAATCTGCCTACTTATGGGAAATATACTTGCTAGTTTTCCTTTACCAATAGCCTGAAACAAAATAATACTACTAGATCCAATTGGTAATAGTAGTAATACTGCCAAAATAGCTCTGAGATTCATTATTTCCTGAGTACTTAGTACTATATCAGGAAGTATTAGGTGAATACAATATTCTGGAAAAATAAACGCTGGTATCATTAAACAAAAGATAAATAGAATCCCACCAATTCTAAAAACTTTTATTGCCTCTACACACCTCTCTATATTCGATGCTCCATAATTAATCCCAATTATCGGTTGCATTGGTTGTAATAACCCTAAAACTGGTATTGCTAAAAACGAAAACATCCTAAATGCAGCACTAAAAAAGGCTATATCATGAGATGTTCCATATTTAGTTAATGTATTAAATAAAAAAAACTGTTTTATGACATTAGATAACTGCATAACAAAGGCAGAAGTTCCTACATTAATTACATCAGTTATAATCTCTTTTTGAATACCAACAGTAAATCTACCTGTATCAAAAGATGCTTTACCTCTAATAAAATAAAGAGAAGTTGCTACTGCATATACTAACATTGCTATAATACTACTCCATGCTGCTCCTTCTACTCCCATCGAGAAAGTATGAATAAATAAAGGAGTTATGGAAATATTAAGTATTACAGATAGTACTGTAAATGTCATCGCTTGTTTAATCTTACCTTCTGATCGAATCAAACCATTGGCAGAAAGTCCATATATACTAAAAAAAGCTCCTAATATATATACTCTAAAATAAGAAACACCATATGTTAACATTGTTTGTGTTCCTCCTACTAATAAAACCAATTCTTCTGCAAACATAACCCCTACAACTATAATTACACCCGAGCTTAATAGTGAAAGTGCAATCATATTAGGAATCACTTTTTGTTGCTTTTGTATATCATTTGCCCCAATTGCTCTACTCAATACAGAAGAAGATCCTGCTGCAATAAAAACCGTTACACTAGTAATCACTAAGGTAAGAGGAAATACTAATGAGATTCCAGAAAAAGCGTCCGCACTGATAAAATGGCTAACATATATCGCATCAATCAAAGAATTAATAGATATAACCATCATCCCTAATATCCCAGGCAATGAGAGTTTCCACATTAATTTCCAAAGGTTATCTTTTAATATATCGGGTCGCTTTGCCAAAATCAGAATTGTTTTAAAAAAGTAATTTTACTAATAAATTGTTGGTTTCTTTCTATAGGATCTAAAGACCTTTTCTGTGTATCATTAAATACCAGATAAATAAAAGACAGTGGCATATACTCCCAACTAAATCTGGTATTCCATCCGCCTTGTTTAGTAAATGAATTATATTGGTAAAAAGTTGACAATTGCATTCTAGGCGACAATGCAAGACGTATACTTGCAGAATATAAATTAGTCTCTAAGCTTTCTTTTTGTATTCCTACTTTTTTTAGATGATTATACTCATAATCCGCAGTTACAGCAATATGTGGTATAGGGGCATATCTCATACCTGTTATGATTGTATTTCTATGTCCATTATAAAAACCTCCCCATTCATACTTAAAAGAAGCCGATAACTTTCTTGATTTATCAGAGTTATATCTAATGAATTGACGTGTATAGAAATATCGCTTTTTTTCAATTTCTAAACCAAGAGGTTTAAAATCAAAATTTATATTCTGCCAAGTTGGAGTAACAGCATATTCTATAAAACTATTATCCTTAAAAAACACATAAACAGGAAAAAAGTATATACTAGCTTGTTGAAACTGTTCTGGATGTTGTAAATCATGATAATAGCTCGCAAAAAAACCTGGATCCCAACGACGAATCCAAGGAATATTTTTTGGTCTAACAATAAAGTACCCTCCTGGATTATGCTTAACAACATCATTTTGGAAAACAAAACCTGTACCAGGTTCATATGATTTACTTACAAAATCTGTAGACCAACCCCAATACATTCTATTACTTCTATATCCTGAAAAAGCACTCCCTGCCTGCCCCCATTTAGCCATTTTCTCATCATATGATGTTGAAAATAAATATGAAAATGTCCACTTATTTTTAAATCGAATCAACCCATCTATAGTAGCTGTAGTATTGTTTTGTTGTTCGACGCCTAATACACCATTTTTTTCATCTAAACGATGATTAATCATCACTCCAATATTATTTTCTTTTCCATAATTTTGAAGATACCTCATAACTCCAAAATTTGTTCCTGGTGTAGCATCTGTTTTTCTTTGATGAATATATAACCCTGCCAGTGTGCGTTTATCTGTTCGATCCGTAAAACGTGCTCCAACATCTATCGGAGCAGGGATTGCATTAAACTTACCTTGTAGTCCAATTTTACGACTAAAAAAAGGACGTATTAATCTACTGGATGCTCCTGCCCAAATTCCTGAATTCTCTAAAAAAAACTGTCGCCTCTCAGGAAAAAAAATAGTAAATCGATCTAGATTGTTTACTGCTTTATCAACATCTGCCTGAGCAAAATCTGTATTAACAGTCACATCAAGAACAGACCTAGGACTCATCGCCCATTTTATATCTCCTCCAAATTTTAGTTTACTATCTGAGTCATTTTTTCCTTTTACATCATTAGTAGTATATTGATATAACGAATATGGTTCTACTCGAAGATTTATCCCTGGATCTGGTAATTCTATTCCTGTTAATTGCGCTGCATATGTCATACGGTATGGAGAAAAAGATTGAGGAATTGCAGGAAAAACAGTTCGTTCATAGTCTCTTCTGGCTAATCTACTAAAAGTAATACCCCATGTCACATCCTTATCTCTATTATTGTCATCATATCTAATAGAAGTAAAAGGAATTGCAAATTCTGCATAATACCCTACATCCGTTCTATGAGTTCTCACTGTCCATAATACATTCCAATCCTCATCATTACTTTTATCATTAAAACTCTGTAAATCTCTTTGGTTACCATATGGTGTGGTTTGAAAAGAAACGCAATATTGTTTTAAATTCTGAGGATCTAACTGTATACTAAATATATCATTCTCTCCATCTTTAAAATCTCGTCTTAGATCTTGTACTCTAACTCCTTTTTTTCCTAACGAATCTTCGCAAAAAACACCAATATACAATTGCCTATCATCAAACAATACTCGTACTTCTGTTTTATATTTATATTCTCCTCCTTGCCTAGGTTCAGTACGAAAAAAATCCCTAGTTATTGGTGCTTTTAACCAATCTTGTTCTTCTAATTTACCATCAATTTTTATAGCACCTGTAGCGCGTTTTGCATAAACTTGGGGTGGATCATGAGGAGGGGGGAAATTTTGATTCTTATTTTGTGCAATACACTCTATATAATGTAATATAACCAGTATGTAAAAAAAATAAGTTCTCATCCCTTTCTTTTTTCAATAGTAATAAAGCCTAGGATAAAAAAAAGTAATGTAACAACACCAACCTTTGTCATACCACTTACTATCAGATTCTGCCATTGTACCTCATCTGTTTTCATTGTAAACGAAGGCAACTTAGAATAATCTTCCGGTTCTATAGATTGATCCCAAAATAGTTTCTGAAAATAAAAATCAGAAATAGTATGATGAAATGACTCTATAGCACTATGAAATTGATGATACGTATTAAGATCTGTTTTTGCTATCTGAATAAATATCTCTTGCATATTTACTGCAGGATTTATCCAATGTAAGCTTGCTGCTTTCTGGTTTCTTTGATGAACCTGATTCGTATACTGTAGTACATCCTTCTTATGATGTAAATCTTTTAGAGAAGTCAATGCAGCATATGCCTTTGCTAATGTATTATTTTTAATGAGACTATCTGATCCTCTAAGGTGTGGATTATGTTCTAAAAACTCTTGTATAACTACTTTTGCTTCATTCTCATCTTCTTCATTTTCTAAACTTGTTCTACGTGTAATTTCGGCAAGAGGTGTACTATCTATAGGATAACTAGCTGTTATCCAAACATTAAGTAGTGCTGGTATTATCGTCAGAAATAATAACCATATACCTGCTGCACATATTGCAGTAGATGATGAGTTCATTTTAAAACTTACAATACTAAACACTATTGCAAACCAAAATGCATTGTATAGAATAACCCCTAATATCCAAAAAAGAGCTGCCAGATAATTTTCTGAAGTCATAATACTACCAGAAGTAACAAGACCTATACTAGATATCAATACAGCAATACCTGTAATTAAACAAAAATAAAATGCTAATCGTACACCAATAATTTTTCGGAGACTTACTGTCTGAATGTGTAATAATGGTAATACTCCTTTTTCTTTTTCACCCGAATATAAACCGTAGGTAAATGCTATGATTAGTAATGGAAAAAGGTAAATCAACACAAATGACAGATCAAAATTACCTACATACAGCTTTACAGGATTTGCTATTTCGTTTTCAAAAAGTTGATAATGTAGACTCATTCCTGTAAGGCGATAGTAGTAGGGATGTAAATCGCACTGACCAATAGCCAAAGCGGCATAATCATGTGGATGTAAAATCGCATGATATCCATGTCTATGCCATGCATAAGAAGGATCAGATGCTATTTCTAACTTCCTTTTTTCTCCTACAGAAGCTAACTCTTCTTTAAAACTAGCTTGATATTGATGGAATTCTTCTTTTTCGATTTCCAAAACATCTTTGATGGTTTCTCGTTGTACTCTTATTTCTGACTGACCATAATAAATAGCATATATTCCTAATAAAAAAATACACCCTAACATTATGATTTGAAATCTATTGCGAATGAAAGATATCCATTCATAATGTATTAATGTCCTAGTTACACTACTCATAATACAGGCTTCATTTTACGTGATGAATAATTTAATAGAAAGAGCACCAATCCTGCCCAGAAGCATAATGATATTATTTCTATACTATACAAAGAGAGTATCTCAGACGCTGTCATCGTCTGGTATGTAAACTTTTCAACTGTCTCCCATAATTTTTTATTTGCTGTATATTCATAGAACTCTCCATATCTAGAATTATGAGCCATGTCCATATTCATTTTTCGGATTAACTCCCGTCGATACTTCTCCGTTTTTTTTTGAAAATGAATTGAAGTATAAAGATCTGTAGCTGCAAGTCCCATTGATAAATTGCGTACTGCTAGGTATGGAGTAATAAAGCTAGATAAACTACTTATATGATTCTGTTTATTAAACAGTTCTTTTAACCGTTTCCAATGCACATCGTATACCATATTACCGTAGTCCTCTCCTGCTTGCATACGTATTCCTTCAAAATTTAATGGGATCTTGTGAATAGAATCTACATCATATCGTTGTAGATACTCTTCTTTTAATTGTTTTCCCCTAAGTCGCATATGCGACTTACCATCTAAACCATCTGTAATATCTTTTTGGATAGCCTCCCTATAAATTTTCATAGAAGGTAGTGGATATAAACTTTCTCCTAGATTAGCGGTAGTTTTGGGTATAATAATCGTAAACAAAATCCAAGCGGTCAATAGCGTTAATAATGCATTTCTACTTGTAGAAGATTTCATAGATACCCATACTGATAAGGATACAAAAATGAATAAGTATAGTATATAAATAGCTAATAGGAGTAGTATTCTAAGTATGGTATCTGGTATCGTACTCGAATTTTCTAATACTGCATATCCTATAATGGTTATCATAAAAAATGGTGCAAGTATCACAAAAACCATACTTATATATGCTACTATTTTTCCCCAAATAATAGTTGTGTACGAAACTCCTTGACTAATCAATAACCTAAGAGTTCCATTTTCTTTTTCACTGGTAAATGCTGGAAATGCTAGAAATATAAGAAGTAAAGGAATCAAAATTTGTAATACTAATGCTGCGCTAAGCTCTCCAAATCGAATCATACTGCTATGATCCTGAGCTGGACGAAACATAGACTCATGCTGATAATGTGCCTCTAAGTATATCGAAGTACCGGTAAAAGTATCTAATCCAAAATCAAATAGACTAAGTATTGTTTTTGGTTTAAATACAAAAGTTCCATAATGAGCTGCTATATGAGGGTGTTTATCTCCTTGCCCTAACCATTCTTCTCGTTCTCGCTCTTCTGCATTATTAATACTATACTTTTGTTGATCATAAGCCACATACCCTGCGTATAACGCTACTCCAAGAAGAACCATAATTACAACTGCCAAAATACGTATCAAATTTTGCCGTAATGCAATTACTATTTCTTTTTTAGCGATTAAGAGAATTGAATTTATCATTCTAATTATGCATATGTTTTAAATACATTTTCTCTAGATCTTGAAAACTTACTTGCTGAGTTTCGAATTTTTCTAGCAATACCCCTTCTTTCATAATACCAATATGTGTTCCTGTATCTTTTGCTCTAAAAAGATCGTGGGTTGTCATCAATGTAGCTACTCCTTTTTCTTTCATGTCTAATAATAACTCAGAAAATTCATTACTTGCCTTAGGATCCAACCCTGAGGTAGGCTCATCTAGTAATAATACCTTTGCTCCTCTTGCTCTTGCTAGTGCAATACCTACCTTTTGGCGCATCCCTTTAGAATAACTACTTACTCTTTTTTGTATAAAATCTACTTGTAATCCCGATTCCTCTAATAAATTTTCTAATTCATCCTTATGCTGAGTTTTACCTCCTAATCCACAAAAAAAACTTAAATTCTCTAATCCACTTAGATTTTTATATAACATCAGATTTTCAGGAATATAAGACAATAACTCTTTGGTTTCTTTTGCATACTTTGCTACATCTAGGTTATTTATAGTAGCACTCCCTTTTGTAGCTTCTATAAAGTTTAAAAATAGATTGATTGTTGTAGATTTTCCTGCTCCGTTAGCGCCTAAGAGGCAAAAGATTTCTCCCTCTTTGATGGTAAGATTTAAAGATTTCAATGCAGTGAAGTCTCCATACTTTTTTGTTAAATCAATTGCCTCTAACATAGCTACTATTTTAATGTGATCAATCCTGTTATATATCCGCTAGTACTTGTCATTTTTTTAGACACTTTACCAGAACTTATAGTATAACTGTACAGAGCATCTTCTTTTGTGCCTGCAATAGAAAAGAGGATTTCTTCTTTAGAAACTTTTTTCATAAAAGATGAACGAGATGCTGCAAAAGTATTCGGTAATGATTGTTCTAAATCCCCTAAATCTTTAGTCGAAGAAAGCTCTATCTTGCGATATCTAAAAACAGGTTTTGCCCCATCTGTACCAAAAAAATTGTCATCATTTTCTGAAATAGTCGTGAATGCTGTGCCATTCTCAAAAGCATATAATCCAAAACATGTTTTACCAGTAGCTGCTCCTAAATCGAAGAAATAAGACGTATCAAATTCTGTTTCTCCTTTTTTAATTTTAAGAATACCACTAGGCTTATCATTAAACAATCCTGATGCCTGAACATAAATAGTACCTTGGGCATCCATTGTCATAATTTCTGAAGTTAATGTATTAAATAATGTAGCTGTACGCTCATCTGTGATTACTTTGTGAAGTGCATTTTTCTTTAAATCCACCACTGCGATCATAGCTTTTTTTGATTTCCCAAAATCATTAAGAGCTACGAATAAATAATCTTCTCTTATAATCATATCTGAATAAAACAATCCATCACCAGCTTTTTTTAGGTTAATTTCTCCTGTTATTCTCATTGTAGAAGGATCAAATCGAATAACTTTAGCTATTCCTCCACCTACTGTGGCATACCCTGTTGTCTCGTTAAGAATTTCTACTGTAGAGAATGAATTAGATCCTGGGATTATTATTTCTTGTTCAAAAACGGCTTTTCCTTTTTTATCAAATACAAATTTTTTCATGGTAGCAGGAGCGCCAAATCCTGCTGTAAACATCGCTTTACCATCAGAATATACAGACGTAAACTGACCTACCTCTGTACTATTCGAATTATCGACAGAAGATTTAGATAGGTCTTTAAGCCCTTGTAAAAATGTGGTTTTTACTTCCCCTGCACCAGAGACTATCGCCAATCCATGCTTCATTTTTACGGTAGCATCAGGAGGTGGTGTTGGTGTATTCGGTACTGAATTATCATCGTTTTTACACCCTAATAGTACAAGCGTTATAAAAGTTAATCCGATATAATATGACTGTGTTAATTTTCGTAAAGTGTTCATTTTTAATGTTTATTAATATTACTTTGTTTTCCTTAAGATTTAAATAATGATGTTTTTAACTTAATATGCCATGATCTCCCTGGTTTTTGAACTCCAAAATTATCATAGGCTTGTTTATTAAATACATTCTGAGTTTCTAGGGTTATTGTATATCTATTTTGTTTCTCCCTATATGCTATTCCTAAATTATGAACCCATTGAGAAGGGATCACTAGTTTATCTTCTTTTCGTCCGTCAATCTCCCAATAGCGAAAAAAGTCTTCTACATATCTTGTAGACCACCAGAATTGTATACGATCATTGTTTGCTAACAGATCATGTTTTGTAATCTGAACTTCACTGTTTCCAAATAAGTATGGTTTATTAGGAAGACGAGCTCCAAAATATCGATCATTGGACACTCCTGAGTTTTCTTTTTTAGATCTATTACGTAAATCCTGAAAAGTTCCGTTTAAAACAATCTGTAGCCATGAGAGGGGCTTCAATCTAATTTCACCTTCTACTCCCATAATCCTTGTTTTTAATAAATTCTGATAAGTACTTAATACTGGAGGAGGAACCGCTTGCAATATGATAATGTCATTTACTTCTCTAAAAAAACCATTAGTTTCTATACTCCATTGCTTCTTTTTTATACGAATCCCTAGATTTATATTATGGCTTCTCTCTGGCTTTAGATTTGGATTGGCTGCTACGGCTGCACTAAAATCCCCTAATGTTTCGATTCGATCAGGTAATCTGGTAGCATACTCATATGATAGTTTACCAAGTAAGCTCTTACTTATCTTATAAGAGAATGATTGGCTAGCACCGAATTCTGTTTTTTGTTGAGTTATCTTATTAGCTATATTTTCTTTAATTTCAAAACCTTTTGCTGCATAATCGTATAATTTCACAGCACTATGGCTCGTTATTTTTTTATTTAAAAACTCTTTCTCTACTCCTACCCCTAGTGTACTTTTATTGATATGTACTGGGTTTCTAAAATGGTCTTTCCCATAAAAATCTGCTGCTACAGGATCTTCACCTGATCGTTTAAAAAAAGAAGTAACTCCATTAAAAACCAACTTAGTTGATGGGGTTACGGCATAATTTAGGTAAATTCTTCCTGTAGTAGTATTTCCTGTAAGCTTCAGTTTGTTCTGTGAAGAAGTGATCTCCCCTCCTGATGTTCGTTGCCCAATAATCTGACCTCTCCAATCATAAATATTTAATGTAGTGTCATTAAAATTAGTAATTATTGTATTGTATCCTAGGTATATACTAGCATCTAGGTTATCTACTACATCTTTCTTTTCATAGTGTAATGCATTCGTATACGTCGCCACTTTATTAAGTGCTTCTCCATAAGGTTGTCTCATTTCAAAATTATGTTGAATCTCATCGTAAAGATTTGCATACGAAAAACTTGCCGTAATACGATCTGCCCATGATTGATTTATTAGCCCTACATCTCCCTGAATCATATAACTTCTAAAACCATCGTGGAATTTTTTTGTAGAAATAGCCTCTGGGTTTCCTAGATCGTTAATGATTTTAACATCATTTAGCCTATAATTATTATCAGAATATGTATAAAACCCCGTTACTCCAGCGGTTAATCCAGATGGCATTGTTTTTCTGGCACTTACGGTTGATTTTATGGTATTAAAAGAGCTATATCCTGCAGATATTTCTAAAAAATCATGCTTTTCTTTTCTGGTTACTATATTAATAGCTCCTCCTAATGCATCTACTCCCATACGCACAGGAACTGCGCCTTTATATACTTCCATTCGTTTAATCAGATTAACTGGTAACATTTCTAAAGAAGGTCCTATTCCTAATTCTTCTACAGGGAGTAAAAAATCCATCGGAACCCCATCTATAAAAAACTTTACTTGCCTACCTGTCAATCCTTGGATAGAAATCTCTGTACTATTCCCCACTCCTCCACTTTGTCTTACTTGTACCCCTGATACAGTACTTAACAAATCAGAAGTAGTAATGGATCGATTATAAAACATTTTAGCTTTTATAAGTGCTACTGGAGCAGTACTATTCTTTATTTTAGTAGCTTCTGACGTACTGGCTACGACTACCTCGCTAAGTTTATTAGACTGTTCTATTAACTTAAAATGTACTATAGTTTCTGATTGATTGGTATTTAAAACTACTTTTTTTTGTAACGTTGTATATCCTATATATGAAACCTCTATTTGATAAGATCCTGTTGCTACATTTTCTATTTTATAGATTCCACGATCATCGGTCACTGCACTTTTTCCTATTTCTAGAACATAGACATGTGCTTTTGATAACGGCTTTCCGGTAGTACCGGTTACATTTCCATAAATAACACCATGTTGACTATAGCAGACCATAGATAGTAGAAAAAAAGTAAGTGTAATAAATAAATTGTTTTTCATGTAAAGCAATGCCCTAATTTCTTAAATGATTTATCAGAATGTATTTGATTTTTCTGATATTTTCTAATCGTATTTTTTACCTACTATAATTGAATTTCCTGAATCAACCCCTCTACATTCATTTCTTCAAAAACAGCTTTTTCTTGTATTGACATTTTATTTTTTTGATACAACCCATCTGATTTCTCCCATAATTCTTTTGCTTCAGTTGTTAATTGATAGGACTCTTCTGTATCTTTTTTCAATACACTAGTAAATTGATTTTTTTTCTCTATTTCTAATATCTGCTGGTTACGTATTAGATATGATGATTGGGCTATTAGAGGAATTACTTCCCTTTCTTCATTATATAATAGAAAATCTTTACCTTCAGAAAGTTGTACCACTGTTTCTTGTAAAGGTTCTATTTCAAAAACTGAGACCTCTGTCTTTAATTCTCCCTGTACATTCTCATGACAATGAACTATTTTTACAGGTATTTTCTCTGGTGAATGATTCATCACTACAGCTTTTTTTTCTTCTTTTATCACCTTCTGTAGTGTCACTTTTTCTACTAAAAAGAAATCATCTTTTTCGGTTTTAGAATATTTTATGTTTCCAGAATTATGTACTTCTGATACAAGTGTATACTTCCCTAAAGGTGCATCATTGGGTATGGTATATGTAAAATAGTAATGCCTTCCGGATTGGATATTTTTAAGAATCTCTACGAGTACCTCTTTCTTATGAGGACCACTCAGATACTCTGCTAATACTAAAAGAGGAGTGTTTTTATTCAAATATTTTAGTTGTTGTTTTGTTGTCGCTATCGTATCTTCTTCTGGATCTGGTAATCCTAGTACATGATTTTCAAAAAGCATGGTTATCTTTCCATTAGGATCTTTTACCCCTATTCTAACCCATGGAAGTATATGAGTGTTCTTTAATGCTGCTATATTAAAATTCCAATGAATGGTAACTGTTGTACCTAGTATAGCTCTTTTAGGAAAAATACTCATGGTTATTTTCTTAATGCTTTTAATTGTTCTTTACTATATTGTTCTGGATATTTCCTAAACCATTTTTCTACCGTTTCTTCTCCCAAATAGTCATAGGTAACCGTTAGTAAAAACTTTAGTTTTTGTAAATACTCTTCTTTTGCTTTTTGAGGATCTACCCGCATTTTATTTTTACGATCTTCTTTCTCTTTTTTGGCAGCAGGTATATGATGAAAATAATCTGTATTAAAATATTGTTTACTAAACTCATGATACTGAGGAGTAAAAAGAATCATATTATGCCACATCTCGTCAATAATCAAAAGGTCATCAGGTATGAAAACCCCTGGGATCTGGCTGATGTATAAAAACTTAAGAGTTTCCTTAAAAATATCTTCTATTTCTGCCGCTTCAATCTTATATATATCGCTAAATCTCGACAAGACATCTTCACTTCTAAATTCTAAAATATCAACTAATTGTTTTTCTTCTAATACTTTCATTTTATCTATGGATTTAAAAAAACGGTAGCATGATACACATGCTACCGGCACAAACTCTACAATGTAGCTGTACAGTGTCCGCAGTTACTACAGTGCGTACCTCCAACTGGCATTGCAGATTTTTCTACTAAAATCTTAGAAATGAATGTTTCTTTGTTAGTTTTCATGATTACATAAATTAAGATGATGCTTACTCTATTATAAAGGTTTTCAGCTTACCCTTTGTTGCAACATTATTGCAAACATAATAGAAGAACGCATTAAATGCACTATGATTGCATTTAAAATAAAGTTAAAATGTATTAATACAACCTAAAAATAAAGTGTTTAAAAAAAATGTATTGCTATTAAAATCTATAACTTATGGATGGGATTAATTAGGAAGTTCTATTGTAATAAAAAAGCATAGATCTACAACCTCGGGGAAGTCCTACGAGGCAAAAAAAAAAGAGAAATCTTAATCATTTAGATGCAAGCATCAGGGAATTAAACCCACTGGTGGGATTAAAAATAAGAGATTTAAATATATCATACCAATAGTATCGTATTAATTCAGTTCATCATTTTATAATTGATCAAAATCCAGACATAATTACTAAATTATTAATAGCATCTGCTATAAGTTGACTTACAGAAAAAAATCGCACATATTCTATCGACACAAATGATAGTGCTAAAAGTTGCCAAAAACCTCCCAATAGTGTTAGTGTTGGTAATACTAAAACTTGTTTAGGATATTTACGAATAAGTGTATAGGTTTTTTTCTAGTAAAGTTGTACCTGTCATAATTTATTAGCTTGATATGTTTTTTTAGATGTGTTATAGAATTAACCAGTACCTCAAAAACGCAACTGCTCTGCGTAAGGCGTAGAAAATACATCGGTTCTTTATCATAGTGTTTAATCTTAGGAACAATAGAAGTTACGTAATTGCTATCCGAAGATTCTTGTGTCTGTACTTGTTGACAAGAAATAGTACACAAGAGTAGTATATAAAGTACCTGTCTCATTATTCTATCATTCTTAACGCATCCAACGACTCTTCTCCTTTAGGCAGGTATAAAAATATCCCAGGGAAACGCGCTCTGGTTGCGTCTTCGGTCTCATATAAAAACCATAGGGCAGACTCCCCTCGTAGGCGATAGTCTACAGGTTCTCTACTGGGATGTCGTAAGGCTACAATCCTACCATTACCATAAAAGGATAAGACATAATCTTCTAAGGGCTGAAATTCTTTATTATCCATAAGAACTATTTTTTTATATTCATCCCAAAGTTCTTGCACATCTTCTTTGGTTTGGTATTTTGCTTTACTATTTCTTAACTCCATATTATACTTATACTTAGCTATAGTATTAAGATCTTTATTTTCATAAAGACTTTTATATCGATTACAATAGGCAATCACTTTTTCTTCTAATTCTTTTTTATCAAACTTAGTAAGATCTTGCCCATCGCTCCATCCCTTATGGATATAGGGTACTTCTGCAGTAAAGGTAAAGGTATGCTCATAATAGGGCAATCCTGCACCTTCGAACTCATGACTCCCTTCTTTGGTAGGGCTATGGTGTAGGACTACCGTATGCTCATCATCAAACCCGCTATAGGTTTTAAAATCATCTACCCTAATCACCTCGATAGTCATACGGGTATTTTTTAATAGGGTCGTAATCGTCTCTCCCTTATCATAGGCTTCTACCATTAGATCTCCTAAGGGATACAGCCGATAGGTAACGGTCTGTGGACCACTCTGTAAAATAACATCATTAATTTTAATAGCATTTGCCATTTTACCCAATTCATAATTTTTTTCTACAGGAAAATCATTAACCAGTACCTCAAAAACACAACTGCTCTGCGTAAGGCGTAGAAAATACATCGGTTCTTTATCATAGTGTTTAATCTTAGGAACAATAGAAGTTACGTAATTGCTATCCGAAGATTCTTGTGTCTGTACTTGTTGACAAGAAATAGTACACAAGAGTAGTATATAAAGTACCTTTCTCATTATTCTATTATTCGTAGTCCATTCTCTAAGGACTCTCCTTTAGGTAGGTATAAATAGATTCCTGGGAAATGACCTATAGTTTCATCTTCAGTCTCATATAAAAACCATAAGGCAGATTTCCCTCGTAGACGATAGTCTACAGGTTCTCTACTGGGATGCCGTAAGGATACAATCCTACCATTACCATAAAAGGATAAGACATAATCTTCTAAGGGCTGAAACTCTTTATCACCGATAAGTATTGTTTCGTTATATTCGTCCCATATTTCTTTTATATATTGTTTATCATGATAGAGAGCTTTTGAATTACGAAGTTGATATTGATATTGATCTTTTATTAATACATTTATATTCTTTTCTTCATATTTTTGTTTTGTTTTGTTATAATAAGCAACTATTTTTTCTTCGAGTTCTTTTTTATCAAACTTAGTAAGATCTTGCCCATCGCTCCATCCCTTATGGATATAGGGTACTTCTGCGGTAAAGGTAAAGGTATGCTCATAATACGGTAATCCTGCACCTTCGAACTCATGACTCCCTTCTTTGGTAGGGCTATGGTGTAGGACTACCGTATGCTCATCATCAAATCCACTATAGGTTTTAAAATCATCTACCCTAATCACTTCGATAGTCATACGGGTATTTTTTAATAGGGTAGTAATGGTTGTTCCCTTATCATAGGCTTCTACCATTAGATCTCCTAAAGGATACAGCCGATAAGTAACGGTCTGTGGCCCGCTTTGTAAAATAGCATGATTGATTTTAATAGCATTCGCTATCTTACCTAGTTCATAATTTTTTTCTATAGGAAAGCCATTAACCAGTACCTCAAAAACGCAACTGCTCTGCGTAAGGCGTAGAAAATACATCGGTTCTTTATCGTAGTGTTGTATCTGTGCTGCTATCGTATCTACAATCGTAGCGGCAGTGATATTCTGATGTGGTATTGCATTTGTTTCTTTATGCTGTGCATAACAAGAAGAAAACAATACTATACAAACGATATACAGTACCTGTCTCATTATTCTATCATTCTTAACGCATCCAAGGACTCTTCTCCTTTAGGGAGATATAAATAGATCCCAGGAAAATGGGCATTAGTTGCATCTTCGGTTTCATATAAAAACCATAGGGCAGATTCTCCTCTAAGACGATAGTCTACGGGTTCTTTACTGGGATGTCGTAAGGATACAATCCTACCATTACCATAAAAGGATAAGACATAATCTTCTAAGGGTTGAAACTCTTTATCGCTCTGAAATACCATTTCTGTATATTCCTCCCAGCGCTTTTCTAAATCTTCTTTAGATTGATATTTTGCTTTACTATTTCTTAATTCAAATCCATATCTTTGCTTCGCTACACCATTAAGATCTTTGTTTTGATATAAAGACTTAAACATCTCATAATACGCCACTACTTTTTCTTCGAGTTCTTTTTTATCAAACTTAGTAAGATCTTGCCCATCGCTCCATCCCTTATGGATATAGGGTACTTCTGCGGTAAAGGTAAAGGTATGCTCATAATACGGTAATCCTGCACCTTCGAACTCATGACTCCCTTCTTTGGTAGGGCTATGGTGTAGGACTACCGTGTGCTCATCATCAAATCCACTATAGGTTTTAAAATCATCTACCCTAATCACTTCGATAGTCATACGGGTATTTTTTAATAGGGTAGTAATGGTTGTTCCCTTATCATAGGCTTCTACCATTAGATCTCCTAAGGGATACAGCCGATAAGTAACGGTCTGTGGTCCACTCTGTAAAATAACATGATTAATTTTAATAGCATTCGCTATCTTACCTAGTTCATAATTTTTTTCTACAGGAAAGTCATTAACCAGTACCTCAAAAACACAACTGCTCTGGGTAAGGCGTAGAAAATACATGGGTTCTTTGTCGTACTGTTTAATCTTAGGAACAATAGAAGTTACGTAATTGCTATCCGAAGATTCTTGTGTCTGTACTTGTTGACAAGAAATAGTACACAAGAGTAGTATATACAGTACCTGTCTCATTATTCTATCATTCTTAACGCATCCAAGGATTCTTCTCCTTTAGGGAGGTACAAATAGACCCCAGGAAAATCAGCTCTGGTTTCATCCTCTGTATCATATAAAAACCATAGAGCACACTCTCCCCGTAGGCGATAGTCTACAGGTTCTCTACTGGGATGTCGTAAGGATACAATCCTACCATTACCATAAAAGGATAAGACATAATCTTCTAAGGGCTGAAACTCTTTATCATTCTGAAGTACTATTTCTTGATATTCATCCCAAAGCTTTTTTATTTTTTCTTTACCCTGATATTCTGATAAACTATTTCTTAATTCATCTTTATAATTGATTTGTATTATTTTATCCAAATTTTTATTTTCATAGTAGCTTTTATATCGATTATAATACGAGACTACTTTTTCTTCTAATTCTTTTTTATCAAACTTAGTAAGGTCTTGCCCATCGCTCCATCCCTTATGGATATAGGGTACTTCTGCGGTAAAGGTAAAGGTATGTTCATAATAGGGCAATCCTGCACCTTCGAACTCATGACTCCCCTCTTTGGTAGGGCTATGGTGTAGGACTACCGTATGCTCATCATCAAACCCGCTATAGGTTTTAAAATCATCTACCCTAATCACTTCGATAGTCATACGGGTATTTTTTAATAGGGTCGTAATCGTCTCTCCCTTATCATAGGCTTCTACCATTAGATCTCCTAAGGGATACAGCCGATAGGTAACGGTCTGTGGTCCACTCTGTAAAATAGCATGATTGATTTTAATAGCATTTGCCATTTTACCCAATTCGTAATTTTTTTCTACTGGAATATCATTGACCAGTACCTCAAAAACGCAACTGCTCTGGGTAAGGCGTAGAAAATACATGGGTTCTTTATCGTAGTGTTGTATCTGTGCTGCTATCGTATCTACAATTGTAGCCGCAGTAATCTCTTGATGTGTCATAGATGATGGTGTGGGATTTACTGTTGTGGTTTTAGTGGTTTGTTTTTGTGCGCAAGACACTATGGATAACAGGCATATATATAGGATACTAATGTTTTTCATAATTGATGTGTGTTAGAGGTCTTGCAAAAATATAAAAATTCATAAGTTTAGCAATCAATTGGTTTTGGCACGGACTTGATCTACCATTGGTTTTTCAAAAATTGGCGTAGGAGCCCCTTTGATGGTAAAAGCAGGGACAATGGTATACACCACTTTTTCATTGACCTTCTTATCCTTACCCTTACCATCTTTAATCGTTTTTTTACGACCAATTTGTTTTTCAAATACTTTATTACCTCTTCTTCTTGTTTCAAGTTTGAGGTATACACTTCCTTTGATTCCTGTAAAAATAACGGTATCGGTATATTGGGGTTCATTAGTATTGGAGAAGGTAAAGAGGCGTTCAAAATTAATAGATCCTGCCAGTTCTCCCTCTAGTTCTACCTCGGTACAGGTATCTTGGAATTCTACCCCCAAAAACTCTGGGGTGTACTCATTTAGCTTACTCCACCTCATTTTGGTAATGGATTTGGCTTCTAGTTTTACGAATACATCTACCCCTCTGTTTTTACCAAATACCGCTTTTTGATCTCCAAAAAAAGTGATTTTTTTACCACTGTCTTCAAAAATATCTAGCGTGTAGGTTTTAGTAAGGATATTGGCACTTAGATCGTAATGCGCATCATAGAATCCGCTAAAGGTAAGGGTTAACTTAGCTTCTTGCCCATATTTTTTGGCAAAATCATCGATCTTTTTATGGATTAGTTTTTCGGTATAATTTAACCCTTCTTGTACGTCTTTTGGTCTGGCATAGGATATTGGATGGGTTTTGGTATCGTCTTTAGTTTTAAAAATACGGTCACTTTCTTCTTTATTCACTTTTTTATCTGCCCACTTAGCTGCCTTGGTCGTATTGTTTTTTACTTTTCTAATCTTACCAACCACACCGACTACTTGCTCTGCTTTATCAAATATTCCGGTAATCCCTGCTACTTTGGCTACAAAAGACCCAATAGTTTCCTCTAGCTTATATTGTAGTGCGAATAGTGGTGCTGCGACTACTTTTTCTTGTAGTACTACTGCGGTACGTCCATCTGGTTGTATTGTATAGCCGATACCTCTGGATGAGGAGATCTGTGGCCATATAAACTCTATATTATCTCTGTCTCCTCCTTCTATTTTTCCGGTAGCAAAATCGGATGCTTTTTTTACATTACGAGCTACTTTTAAGATCCCTGTTATATTCTTACCTCGGGTAAGATAAAGTAACAGTGCATCGATCACTACGGTAACTCCTAATAGGTATCCGATCACAATCTTAGCGATATAGGAATACTTAGCGGTATAGTTCATTACTGTAGGTAGGGTATCTTGGTAAGAGTGATATCCATGCATCCCAAAGGCAAAGCTCTTGGCTTGATTCTCTAGATAATCCATTACGATGGCTTGTATGGGTTGCTGTAAGAAATTGCCAGGGAGGTATTTTAGGAATTTGGCAGTTTTGCCCTGCATTTTTCGTACCCAGTCTAATTCATCTTTTAGGCCTCGTATGAGTTGTACTTCGGTATTTCTAAAATAGATTTTTTTATCAAATCTCTTTTTGGGATTACCAATAAAGAGATGGTAGGCAAAGGCTACATCGGGATGAATGGAGAGGTGTATTTTTTTCTTAAAAGCGCAGCTCTCTATAGGGATTACAAAATTAGCCGGTTCTGGGCTAAATACTGGGAAATAGGTGGTAAAAAAATCAAGGTATTCTTTGTCTCCTAAATGTTTATACGGGTACTTAGGGGTAAAGGAGAGTTCTGATGTTGTTCCGCTCTTAACCAATGTGGTATCTGGGAATGCTTTTTGTAATTTGGTGATGTCTAAGAATTTCTTATTATGATCATGTGGTTTGCCCAGAAAGGTGCAATCCTCTAGATCTAGGTTTTCGATTTTTAGGGTCATTTTTTTACAACTATCATCGTGTGCAATAACGCCTACATCGAGATCAGATGCATTAACGTTTACATCTTCTTCTTTAGAGAATAAGGTAACGGGGGGGATTCCTTCGAACTCTTTGGTGATTTTCTCATACCTACAGGGTTTAAAATGTGCTACATCTGTAGCGATATCTCCTATCACTACAAATTTATTACCCTGCTTAGATAATGGGGAGTGTACTTGCTCATTGGGTCTTTTTTTGCGTACCGATAGGTATGCTTTAAAAGCTTTGGTAGGCATTCCTTTTACATCGGTAGAGATAGTCGGTGCGATTTTTAGGAGGTCTCCTGCGGTGGCTTTCCATCGGTGTTCTATCTGCACATTGATCACCACTTTTTGTACAATCTTATTCGGATCGTCTATATGTGGATAGGAGCGTACTTGTCTGGTAAAATACTTTCCTTTGATATCTGAGGTATCGGTTCTGTCATCGAGGTCGAGATCATCGGTATGCATCCACGGTAGCATATCGTAATCTTTTAATTCTACCTTTAGCTTATGCCCATACATTCCCTTAGTATAGATATGTAATTGTACGGCTTCTCCAAAGCACTTATCTCCTTGTAGTAATGGGCCTGTTTTTTCTTTAGAGTATGCTCTCCATTCTACCTTTACAATCCTTTTTATAGGGGTATTATAGCGTACAAAATATCCGTAGGGAGTCGTATTTTTTGGCTGCTCGTTTTCAAAAACAGGTTCGATCCATCCATATCCTATCCCAGAGAAAACGGCTTGCGCTTTTACTTTTATAGCAGCTCCCTTGGCATTACTAAAATCTTTTCTGGTAAACTCTGGTGCGCCATGGATCATACGGGCAATCCAGCGTACCCCTGCTAGTTCTTCGGGGGTGTATTGCTCTTTATTAGCTATTTTGGCAATGATATATCCATCGGGATCGACAGCTATAGTAAAGTTGGCTTTATCTACAGTATCGGGGCTTATGATACTTATTTTTTCTTCGGTTTTCATACTACAGTTATGATAAAATGAGTGCTAGATTGGTTAATTGCTGTTTTTTTGTCTAGCCTCATAAGATAGCGGGTTTATGGTATCCTGAGAATATATCAATTGGGTACAAAAAAAATAGCTGTACATTGATACTATAAATATTCTGATTAGCTTGTTTCTCATTTGTTTTTTACTCATTAAGTGAGATTTTAATGCTCCTCGGGTTTTCCCTAAGGTAGAGTGTTACAGTGTTTTTTTTAGTATTCTTAATTAGTTATAGGGGCTCCTTTATTACTATAGATTTGATCGTCATTAATAACAGGGTTCATTTTTATTAAAAATACAATGAGGAAAACGTACATCTACAGAGTCTTGTAGTGTATAGCTTGTTTCTCTTGCGACAGTACCGTCTTTATTATAGTATTTCCATTTTCCTATTTTATAATTGTTTTTTATTTTCCCCTCCTCTTTTAGAATAAGATCCTTTTTAGTTTTTACCTTAGCGTAATCTGTCTGAAAAAAATCTTTCCAATATCCTGTTCCATTTTTATATTTCTTTATATAAAAATCAGCTACAATAAAGCCAGCCATTTTTAGGTTTCCATTATAAGAAAAGAATTGGTATTGCCATTGATTAAAACTTTCTTGACAATAACTTTCTTGTATTACGCCATCTTTAACTTTTATTAACCATCTTTTTCTTTGATTATATTGTAATAGGATATCTATATCTCCTAATTTATTTTTAACATCATAAATAACCCCATTTTTTATATGGAACTGTTTCTTTACTATCGCTATTGGGATATAATCAGAAAGTTTATATTGAAATAAACTTTTTTCATAAACCTGAGGTTCTAAATCATTAACTTTCCATTGATATACCGAATCAAGCTCTATCTTACATGTTCTAATCATGCCTTCTTTATAATTAGCTCTCTTGACTTTTGGAGGCTTTTTTTGAGACGAACAGCTTGTAAATAATAGAAGTAATACAATAGTAAAAAGTAGACGTAATTTATTTAATATGACTTTTTGATACATAATCTGTATTGTCTTTAGTTGTTGTGATAATATTTTTTTGCTTCTTCTTGCATTACTCGTATTTGCCAAGCAAAAAAGAATTTTCGATGTTTACTATAATCCATTATATTATCTGTTTTTCTCTTTGTATATGTATAAGGGTTTTTTTAGTATTCTTCATTAGTTACAGGGATTCCTTTATCATATAGAATAGATTTTATTCTTTTTTTATGTTGGCCATACATACACCATTCCCCTTGTTTTTTACCGTTTAGGTAGTCTCCTTCTTGTTTTAGTGCTCCTGTTTTGTAATCATAGTCTTTATATGTACCATTGCCTTGTGCTCCAAAATTGGTTTGGTATAGCGATGTACCTGTAGTATCATATACTCGATACTTGCCTAGGATTAATCCGTTGTTCCAGTTTTCTGTTTTAACTACTTTGTTCTTATAGGTGGTTTTCCAAAATCCTGTTTTGTAACCGTTGTTAAAGGCGCCTGTTTCACATAATCCTGAAAAATAATAACTATTTACAATATCAGTATCATCATTCAAATAAGTTTCACATACCTCATATAGACTATTAGGTAAGTGACTATCTGATTTTCTTTTATAGATATTAATTCCTTTGTTGTTCTTAATTAATAACCTATGAGATGATGTAGGGATAATTGGTTTTTTTACTTCTTTTATTTGCCCACTTATGTGATTACATAAAATTGCCCAATAGAATAATAGAAATAGTATGTTTTTTGATTTCATTTTCATTTTTTATAAAATTTTATAATATCATCTTGTAGCGCCTTCCATTGAAATTTCCAAAAAGTTTTTCTTATGTTATAATAATCCATAAAATTATCTGTTTTACCTTGTTTAAATTTATATAGATTTCTATAGTATATATTAAGTCTACTTCTTGCAAATTTATAATCACTCTTATACTCTTGCCATTCTTCCTTGATTTGTTCTTTAGATGCTTTTATTTTAAAAAGATAATTTATTCTTGCATCTACTTGAGTTATATATTCATTATAATTGATTACCTTTTTTTTCGTTAAATTGTCTTTTTCTTTAAAAGAATGATCTAACCCTGCTACATGTGCAATCTCATGTGTAAATGAGGTTTTATCATTTAGATTTGATTGAAAAACAACTAAACCTTTTGCTCCAAGCTCTTTTAAGTTTCCGTAACCTCCTGCTCCTTCTTCGCCACCGTACTTACTATGATTAAGAGGCGATATGTAGACTGTTATTCCTCTGTTTCTATAAACTTTAGGGTGCTGTTTTTCAAACTCTTTATTAAATTCATCTAATAAAACCCCTTTAAATAGACATCCCTCTTCAACAATTAATTGATGTTTTATCCACTCTTTTTCATCAATAATAATATCATAAACCTTGCCAATGGTACATTGTAGTAATGCTTGGTTTAGGGACTGGGTATTAAGGTAGTCTTGCAGATTTTGTAAATCTCCTGATAGATTCTTGTTTGGGTCTCCAAACCCTTGATCGATTCTATTTTCTATAGTTTTTTTATCCTCTTCTTTAGCAATACTTCTTAAGATTCGTACTGGAGTAATCTCAAAATGTAAGTCCTTATGATTAGAGTTTTTCAAAAAATTAATCTTACCGACTGTAATATTGTCTTTATCTTTTAACTCAATTGTAGTATCTTTAGTAAGGGGAGTATCGCAATAGATGGTTACTAGTATGTTATCCATATTAGCTTCTGATACCTTGATTTCATCAGGTTCAAAACGGATACCGTTTTGGACAGGTAATTTTATAATATCCTGATCCGTGATAGGGGTATGCTCTGTATAGGTACATACAGAAAGATTGAGTTGTACACCTTCTTGTTTAGGAAACATACTAATCCAAGGAACAAAATACTCTTCTCCTTCAATCTTAAAAGGCGTATATTCTTTTTTTAGTTTATCGTAATCATCACAGATATCTTTATCTCTATCACCTGTGGGGATATAATCATATCTCATCCAATCAAACCCAAATTCTCCCTTATAATCAGGTAATCTAGTGAAATAAGCTTTAAATCGTAGGTCTTGCTCTTGCTGCCCCTCGGTATAGTTCTGTACAGAAAATTCTTCTACTACTTCTTCTAGTGCTTTTATATTTACTAATGGATTAAGGTGTACTTGTTCTTGCTCGTTTGCCTGTGCTACATTGCTACTGTCTGGTGCTGCTGTCTGCCCGTGCCATGTAAATTCTACACAGGGTGCTCCTGCAATGGCGCAGGTAGCTTTGCTATTTTCTGTTAATACCTGTCCGCTATTGGATAGTTCTACCTTATCATACGCATCTTGCCATATGGTAATAGCAGGTACACAGGGCAGAAAACCACTAGAGGAGGGTTGTAACTTACATTGCCCAAAGGTTTTTGCCTGTAGTGGCATTCCTAGATCCATGGTGTTGGCAACTAGTTTTTTACTAGCGGCATCATCATTGATATACGCTTTTTGTTGGGATTGTACGACTAAGGTGTCTGGGGTGTTGCCAAATTTACATTTGCACATTGCTCCATCGACTACTATGTGACCTGTACTCATATGCTTGTTGATTACCTAAATTTAAATTCTTTACCGAATAGAAAATATCGTTTTTTCTTTTTCTCTGGTGTTGGTGCTTCTTTTTCTTCTTTGATGCGTTTTTCTTGTTTTTGTAACGCATTTATGGGGGTTTTGTTTTTTTGATGATAGATCTCTATTGCCATCTGTTCTTTTTTGCCTGATGGAAACTCGATACAGGCACTCCCTATAATGGTATTGGCAATGGGAGAGTCTGCATAGATCTGGTATGTAATCTCATAGGTGCCTTGTACACCCGGTGGTTCTTTGGCTATAGAAACCATATTACCTCGTAGGATGTCTTTTTCTGTTCTGGTATCAATACATTGCCCCTGCTGTGTGATTAGAATATCCTTTTTTTTATGTGGGTGTGGTTGGATCTGCAAGGTACTACTATAAGGTATTGTAGCTACATAAGGGAGCAGTGGTAGGTGTATTACAGGATTTTTAATATGGCTTTTTTTATATACTGGTGCAAAAAACAGGGAGATAAACCAATCTCTCTGTAGGATATATGCTGCCATTTTATCAGGATTGTTTAGTAGGGTATCCATCTTCTTAATCAATAGTTGTACCGTAGGGCTATCGTATGACTTTTTAATCTGTTGTCTCTCGATATGCCAGCGTTTTTGGATCGCTACGGGGTTGGTAATCCGTAATGCTGCTCCTGTATGGTGTACGGCAATTTGTAAGGGGTAAATCACATTACCACAGCGCTCCGCTAGTTCATCTAATGTACTGCTTGGTTTTTTTTGATTGATAAATACTTGATTTTTATAAAGCTCAAAACTATAGGTCTGCTCATCAGACTGCTCTAAGCAGATAACATCAATCTCATAATGGATCTGTGTTTTTTGCTGTTGCTCATTCTCGGATTGTAATACGACTCCATAGGTTCTGGCGACTCCTATAGGGTGATATATAAAGGTGCTCTGCCACTGTGTGGTTTCTTCTTCTCTAAGAATACTGGTTCCAAAATCTCGTTTGATCATACTATATTTTTACTCCCTGCCTAAGGTGTACCTCCTAAGAGAGGTTTTATTATCCCGAGGTAGTTTGTTTATCTCAGTAAAAGGATTAAAACAGTTTTACTTTATCACTTGCTTGTACATCTACTTGTTTAGAGCTTACGAGTTCCATATTCTCTTTAGAGCTTTCTAATCTCATCTTTTCTGCATTGCCGAGTACCTCTTTGGCAATAAGCATTTTATTTTCTTCTATGGTTTCTGTAGCATTTTTAGCACTTATAGAGAGATCGTCTGTTACTCGGGTAATCATATTGGTCCCTGCATTCACTTTTACTTCTTCTGAGGCATTGATCTCTATATTCTTAGCATTAAAAGTCATAGTTTCTAATGCGGTAACATTGATATTATTATCAGCAGTATCGATCATAAAGGTGTTTCCGTTCTTATCGCTAATGGTAATATGCTCTGCTCCTTTAGCGTCATTAAACTCTAGGGTATGCCCTGATCTTGTCTTTATAATTTTTACATCATTCTTATCGGTAGCAAATCCTGATGGGCTAGCAGTACCAGAATATAAGGCTCCTAGTATAAATGGGCTTTCGGCATTCCTATTCTCGAACGATACCATTACTTTTTCTGCTTTTTCTGGCAAGAAGTGGAAGCCTTTTTCTGAGCCCCCATGAGGAGTGATCATCCGCAGCCATGGGGTCATTTCTCCTATGGCTTTTTGCCATGGGAATTGTACTCGGATTCTTCCGAGATGCTGTGGATCGGCATTATCCATCACCGTAGCTACGGTAGTATCACTCTGCGGATATCGATTAAGATCCATATATGGATAGGTGTCTAAACTGGCTTCTACGGCGGTAAACTCATTGCCGTATACTCCATGCTCTGTATTGGTATGGGTAATGCTGATAATTCTATACCTACCATAGCCTTGTACTCTGATGATTGCTCCTAGTGCTACACTGGGGTTATCACTACTCCCTTTAGCAATTACCTGTTGCATCGCTCTAGCGATAGTATGCTGTTCTACCTGTGTATCTAGTCTAGATTTTTGATTGCCATCGGTGTATAGGCTATGTGATGCTTGTGTGGGTTTATGGTAGAGCTCTTTAGATTTATTATCCATAAATCCGTGATATCCCTCTGATGGGATATTGATCTCTTTACTACTTTTTTGATGTAACTCATCAGTAAGATAATCGGTACTACTATAGGTAGTCGTATTGGCTACTACATCTAATTCTATACTAAAATCCTGTAAGTCGACCCCATATCTAAGTTCTGTTTCTTCGGTGCTGGGGTTACCAAATACCAATTGCTTACCGTTATAATAGAACCACTCATTATGATAGGCGGCTAGTCTACTGGCGTAGCTAAAGGCACTCTGATTATGCTGTACGGAGTAGTGTATGGTTTCTGAGGATCGTGGTGCAAAATTGGTTTCTAGTTTTCCGATATCATATCCCTGAAAAGTACGTTCTAAGATTTCCGACAGGTTTACATCACTATACGAGGCATAGTGATTACCGTTATCTGCTAATATACTGGTGCTCTTAGCTTGCAACAGTATCAGATTTCCTTTTTCTTGATCGTATCCTTTTATGGCACGTACTTTAGTTACCACTCCTTTAAATTCTAATGCGCTATACCCTCCATAATTAGCGAGTGCTTGGATCTGTACTGTGATAATCCCACCTAGATACTCTTTACTTGCTCCTACGAGCTCATCACTTAGTTGCTCGATGACATCGGCACGGCATAGGAGTTCTAAATCGTGGTGGGCGTCTAACTGTTGTTCTATTTTTAGACTTAGATAAGAGTGTAGCGGTGTGGAGGATAAATGAATAGTGGTAGTAGTTTGGAGAGCCATAATATATGTGTTAAAAGGGGATTAGATTTTAAATGTTACTATTAGTCGTTGATTATTAAATAAATGATTTAAAAAATTAGTCCCCCAAAAGTAATCTTATACAAGGGGTAATACAAGGGATGTATAGGGGGAAAAAGCCCCTTTTTTGTTGCGATTATTCCTACAGTTAGCTTTTTAATCATTTAATTATATACTTTATTAGTTAATGTCTTATACTCTGAGATTGTTACTTTTTTTTAATTATCTGATATTTTATTTTCATGATACCTGGCATAGATCCATGTATATACACTGACACAATAGGGATCATGGTTTAATAAATTATTCATAAAATTGTTTGTGTCGATATTTAAAAACTTTAATATTCCGAATAATACTTCTTGTGGTACTTCGTCTATGTCGTCTACTAACATCTTATTAGGTTTTAATCCCTCATTGAAGGTTTAATTCTCCGAGGTTGTTGGTTTAAAAGGACACAAGAGTAATCATGCACATAGAGGACTACACAATGGAGGGGTTGCAAAAAATTACTCTCGCTATCCTAAATTAATTGGGGAGTTTATTTATAAAAATGCAGGAGCAATTAATTGGTATATAGTATATTGAAAATTTCCCCAAATCTTAACTATAGTATTGCTCCTGCGACCATATATTTATGTTTTAAAATCAATTTTTTTTATCTCTAGATAGATAATTACGCGTTTTACAAAGACATCAGGGTACTTTAGAATTACAAAATGAACTGTTGCGAACTAAAAACTCTGCCGTACCCGACATCTCTATACAAGGACGAACCTCGAACTAACTCAACTTAACTTACTCTGACTCTACTATTTTTAGGGATTACCTTTTTTAGAGATAATGGTTTATTTTGTTGTATATGATCTATGGCAAAAGGGGACTTACGGATTATAGTTGCGATCTCATAAGAATTTAGCCCCTGTTTATAAGATTCTTGTATCCATCTACGTAATAATAGAGCATAACCGTTATAACTCTCTACACAACAGTTAAACTGAGATTGTTTAATCTGTAACTGAGTAAATACACGTTCTTCAAAAAGACGTACTCTCCTTTCTTTTTCTTGTGTGGTACTTGGTTTCATATCTATTTATTTGGGAATAATCTAATTTTAATATTTTAGTTAAATCGTGGAATCATTTACTTATAGATTTAAGTTATATGCTTATTTTTTTTTAATTTTTCAAAATCAGATACAAACTTTTCTGTAAATCGATAAATCCTATTAATCCTTTTCCTACTTAATTGTCTATTATACTTATAAAATTTCTGCATTGTACCTTCGGGAAAATTCAAACACCTATCTAGACCATTAGCATTAAAAGCATCTTCATATTTAATAAACAAAGATTCAATAATTAATTTTCTATCTTCTTTCATAGTTTACCAATTTTATTTCTTTATTATCCAAATCTCTTATATCTAAAAAGATTATCAACTCATTAATTTCTTACCTATACTAGTTTCGCTCCCTGCGTTTTTCCTTATATATATACATACTTCACTTGTTTTTTTATAAATTTACGTTTTAACCTCAGTCAAATATACATATTTTATATGAAAAAAACATATATAATATGTTAAATACACAAAATTAATGAATTATATATCAGAAAATTTAAGCTTTTTACTACATAAGACAGGTCTAGGAAAGGATGCTTTTGGAGAAACAATTGGGTTAAAAAGAGGAAATATAGGATCATATATAGATAAGAAAGCTTTTCCAAAGATTGAGACACTACAAAAAATATCTGAAACTTATCAAATAACAATTGACGATCTTATTAATATAGATCTATCCAATAACACTTTAAAGCCTAAAAATTTAAATACTCAAAGAAGAAAACTTGATAATTATTCTGTTGCAGAAATTATTGAAAATATGTATTTGAGAGATAGTGAGTTTTCACAGAGTCCATTACTATGGATGTATATAAAAATGAAAATTTTAGATGGGAAAATCACAGACGAAGAATTGATAACAGAACAGTTAAAAATAATAACAGAGAGAAACATTAAGAAAATTGAATAGTTCTCATTCATAGCGTAGCAGAAATGCTTTCTTTTAATAACTGTTTTTTTAAATTAAGCTCATTCAATTGATTTTCTTTTTTTCTAATTTCTAGCTCAAATAAATCCATCAGAGATTGGTTTAGATCATTTGCATCTGATTCATAAATCAGACCTTGCTTGAAGATTTTATCATATATTTTCTCTTTTTTATGATTCATCTTTACAAGCTATTTTCTTCATTGTTATTTCTAACTCTTCGTCATATTCTTCTAATTTAACCTGAATATCTTCTTTCAAATCAGGATTTGCATGAAAGGCTTTTACGGCAAAATCTAAAACATAATTTTTACGACTAATAGTAATAAAATGAATTAATTCTTTTATTCTGAAACTTAATAAAAAATTAGTATCTCTGTTGTAATAATATTTAACTAAAGAAACTGAAGACCATGAACTTAAAATTGCTAAGGTCATAATTAAGATATGATAAGCTGTAATAGGTAGATCTTGTGGTAAGATAAACCAAATAATCATATAAAACGATATCAGAAATGATATTGAGTATAAAATTATAATAGAGCGGTATAAGTATACATTAGCTTTTAATTTATCTTTTGAATAAAGAAATAAAAATAATATTATAAAGGAAAAAAGAATATATGGCAATCTAATACCAAAGCCAATCAAAAAAACTCTTAATGTTCTAAATCCAAAATATCTATGTTTATTAACTATTTGACTTAATTGATAATCTAATAAATTAGCCTCAACACTTCTGTCAATATTAAATAATTCCAGTTGTTCAATATATTCAAGAGGTGTAATCTCATTTGACTTTAAGCTTTCTTCTAACTGACAGATTTCTTTATTTTTTAACCTATTAAAAGTATTAATTTTTTCTTGAAACAATTTTACTTCTTCTGGTTTTTTAGGAAAGTTAATATGTAGTAAAGGTGCAATAAAAATTATTACTGCACCTATTACTATAAAAATTGAAGTAAATACTTTCTTTTTATTCTCTGTCATCTTGGTCTGGTTCTTCGAGTTTATCGGAGGCAAATAATCCAATTTCTTCAACTTCTTCAGTTTCACTAATTGAATTGTCTGAACACCCCGATATCAATAATGTTAAATTTAAAAAAAGAAAGCATACAAAAAAGTTTTTAAAAAAAAATGATTGTTTTTTAGAAGTATTCATAATTTTAATTGTGTATTTGTAAGTTAATAAGTGTTTGATTTACAGGTAAAAATAACGATATGGTTTTAAATAAGAAGCTTTAGAAATGAATATTTTTTTTGTGATTTATTTTGTTTTTATGCGTAATTTGGGGGTTATTCCCCTCTTTTAGTCTTTAAAAAGTTCTTAAAAAAAACAGATTCAACAGAAACTCTAATAACAAATCACATAATCAATTGATTAAAAGGTATTTAAATCCGTGGTTTAACCTTACTTGTTTTAATGTTTAACCACATAAAAAAGATGAAGAAGACCATGAAAATTTAATTTTTAACACACTACTCAAAATTATAAATAAACTTTATTAGTAAAAGTTTTTATGCACTATGAAGAGACATCAAATCTATGCTCTTTAGAATTAGCCATTTTGATAATCATTTCTTGTATCATTTGCTCTCTTGTTGTTTTTGGTTGTTTTGCAGACCTTCGAGGTTTTGGAAACCTCGAAGATCTAAAACGTTAATTTTTTAGAGATTATACTCCCTGTATTTCTGTAAAAGGGTATCCCCTGTTGTATATATTTTAACGTTTTATCGTTTTTTAGATGTATCGTTTTGCGGTTTTATTATGTGAGTACTTGTAGTATTGCTAACGGCTCCTAAGGTTTATATTAGAGCTAAAATACTGGTTTCTGCACTGTATGTGTGTATTTCTGTACGGTACGCTGACATTTCGGCATTGTATGTGTGTATTTCTGTACGGTGCGCTGACATTTCGACATTGTACGTGCGTATTTCTGTACGGTACGCTGACATTTCGGCATTGTACGTGCGTATTTCTGTACGGTACGCTGACATTTCGGCATTGTACGTGTGTATTTCTGCGCTGTAGCCTATAGTTGGTACAGAATGCTTAGGTAGTGTTATTTAGTTACTGATTTTTGAGGTCTTATTGTATGACTGAGCGTAGTCGAAGCTTTTACTTAGGGATAAAACTTAATGGCATTGGGGTTGCCCAAAATGCTATTAAGTTAAATTTACATTTTTGATTAATAAACAACCTCGGAGCAAGCTCACGAGGTATGTTTCTAAAAAAAAATACTCTTTTACTTATATTGTAGATTCTCTAGCCTTTAGTTTATCCTTGGCTAAGTCGAAGGGCTAGAATGACAAGCAGAGTGTATTGTTTTTTTTACTAAATGATAGTATGCTAAAATGGTATTAGTTTCCTACAATAATGCGAGCGGCTAAATATCCGTTATAAAAAGTGGTGTTTGTACGTTTAAAACGTTTCATCACTTTATCCATCTTATGGGTTAGTAATGTGGTTGTTTGATCAAAAAGGTCTGATAGATTGATGGTTGCTTGTTTCTGTGCAATACGGTATTGCCTAGGCTGACCATTGAATACTAAAAAGCTATCAAAACTGTTTTTTAGATCCGTAACCTGATCCTGTGTTATACCATAATCTCCTAGTGGTTCTATGTGCTGGTCTAATAATGATATGGTTTCTGTAATTATGGTAATAAAATCTTGATTGCGTAGTTTATAGAGATCAGAAAAGCTTTTTGCTGCTTTTTGCTCTAATATTGCATTACCTTCTATAGTTGTATAGGCTTCTAGAGCGTCATTTAGAATATCTGATTTTTCTGATACAAAACGTTTTTGTGTGGTCTTGTTACCTCCTAGATATACTCTAGAGATTTCTTGGCTGTCCTTGTTTTCATTAATCTGTATCAATAACTCCTCTAGATCATTTTTAAAAGTTACTAATATCGGAACACCGCTCCATACCGTAGTATTGGTGTCCATAAATGTTTGTACTGCTTGGTACATTTCCAATCGATTGATTTGTCTTTTGGTCATAAAAAAATATGTTTTTTGTATCTATTAATTTAGTTGATATTATGTCGTATGAAGACCTATATATCACTATGTATATTGTTAATGTATCGAGTAGTAATTTTGTTACCTAAATACGTAAATAATATTTTTTATTTATTAAGAACTTCTGTAGTGTAGTTGTGTGTTTTATATAAATTATACTGTAAATCAATAATTTATAATCAATTCTAATACTATATTAAGAGTATATAGTGTAGTAAATAATAGATTATGGCCCATAACTGAATGACTAAATAACTAAAAATCAGTCATTGGTAGTACATGGTTGTACACCTCATCAATTGTTGTAATACGTAGTATATCTATATTAGGGTCTAAAAATGTCTGTGAAGCTCTACCATTAAGGGCCACCTTAGTGTCTACATATATCGATAGGTTTGTAGCGCCTTGTTCCTGATATTCTTCTTTTAGGAAGTGTGCAAATTGCCATATCATATCAGGCTGAAAACTCATCTGCTTCTCTTGTATTATGGATAAATACTGTGATGGGTATACGGTAAACTTTTTTTGAGTATCATGATCTACTATTCTAAATGCTACTACTCCGTTTTTTTCCCTAATCATTACGTGCCATGAAAATCGAAGCCCGTTTTCTGTCCATAAAACAGTATCCGTAAGTGCCATATGCCGTAATGGAAATGTGATCTGAAAAAGAATATAAATTGCTATTATAGGTAGTGTGCTGCGATGCGTTATATACCTAGCTGTGGTAGTGCTAACGGGTATTTTTTTTATAGAAATAGATAGCTTCTCTCCTATCGTTTTCCATTCTTCTGGTGTGATAAAAATTAAGCTACTGGCTATCATCAGCCAAGGAAACATGCCTATATTAAAAAGGAGATAGGTTAGGACATGAAAAACAATGACTGCACTATATGCCCAGAGTCTATAGCGTTTATTCCATAATAAAAAAGGAATACTAAGGTCATAGAGCATCGCTAACCAACTAAAGACGTATGCTGTACCGCTATAGTGAAATAATACTCCTAGTATAGGAATATCTGTTCTTGCCAGAAGCCATATTTTTAGCGGTTGTGCTGCTAAAAGCCAATCTGATTTTAACTTTGCAATTCCGCCAAAAATATAGACTATGGCTATCTGCAATTGTAAGATCTTAATTGTCCATAAGGGTACCTGATGTAGTCGTATCTTTTTATATATCAAAGCGTCTATACTATAATTACGATGTGCAGGAATCCATAGTAATAAAAAAGCTACTAGAGAAACAAAGTAGTAATGGTTTAAATACCAAGCTTTCTCTACTAACTCTAAGTATGTAAAGGTTATAAAGAATAAAAAAATTGCTACTCTATAGAACATTCCTATTGCGATTAAGAATGCACATAATGCTGATCCTCCAACGATAATGTACATCATTGGGGGATCAAATGGTACTACCCAATGAAAATAATGATAGGTAAAATGAAATTTTGGTGTGGTGTAACATGCTTCAATCCACCCTTTATACATAAATCGCAATTGCGAAAAACACATCAATATCCCAAAGGCTATTCTAAAAACAACTAGGGGGAGTATAGAGGTCTGTTTTGTAAATCGTGCGTATACTTTATTAATCGCCGTCATTGTCATTAAACGTTATCGTAGTTCCTAATATAGTAGCCATATCGACTTTGATTAATACTAATAGCTCTCTAAAAGAGTTTTTTAGAGCGATTATTTTTTCTGGATGAGTGGTGATCTCTTCTTTTAATGTTCCTTGGATAGCATCGAGTTTTTTCTGACATACAGAGAACTGAGTTATGAGTGTGCTTGATAGTTTCTTACTGCCGATATGGTTTAGAATATCATCAAAACCTACTTTAGTAGAGGTTTCTGTAAAATCTCCTGTATAACATCGGTGTAGGGCTACTAAATGTTGCTGTAGTATTTCTTTAGAGAACCCACTATAGTAGGCTTCTAACCGCTGTAATTCTACAGTGCCTCCATTAGTGTCTCCTAGGGGTTTTCCTAATTTAGAAATTATGGTTTCTTCTATTAGTGTAACCATTGCATTGATGACTTGATTTTGACTCCCCTTAATTCCGTTTTCTAAAGCAGTGGTAAAATTTTCTTTTTCTGTATCCCAAAGATGCTTTAATGCTATGGATTTAGACTGTAAGTTTTGGGTTAAAGCGACTAGGTAGTCATGTCTTCTAGCTGCTTTTTCATCGATTGTAAACTTATCTAATATCGTACTTCCTGCTTCTGCATAAAAAATAAGGTATTCGATTCCTGAAATTCCTTTTGATGAAGATCCTAATGAGGTTATATAGTCTAAATTGAGTGCTGCTGTACTTGCTATATTACTATCTATTCTTAATGGGTCTGTTGGCCAACGGTTTATCTCAAAACTAATAAAGCTGTCTGCGATCTTTCCTATATCATACAATTCTAATTGTTTCCAAATCACTTGCATGGCTTTCCATTGTTGCTGAACAGCTTGTAAATTAAGTACTGTTGCTTCTGCCTGAAAATGCTTAGTTACTGTTACTAGTGCTTCTGTTTCTTTGGTTAATGCTATAGATAATGGTATGATCTCATTATTATATAGGTTTAGTAACTGATCTTTTTTGTATACCTGTAGCTGTGAAGATCCTTCGGAATCGTCATTACAACTGGTACATAAAGAGGTTATTAAAATTGCTACTAATAGGATACATATTGCATGTGCTTGTCTTATCATAAGATTCATTTATAATGATTTTATAAAGTCAATTAGTTTGGTTCTGTCTGTAGTCGTCAGTTTCATAAACTCGTTCTTAGAGGCTGCTGCTTCTCCATCATGCCATACAATAGCTTCTTCTATAGTACGAGCGCGACCATCATGCAGTAGGTTAGTATGTCCGTTAACGGTCTCTATAAGTCCTACTCCCCATAGTGGTGGTGTTCTCCATTCTTTTCCTGTTGCTTTAAAATCGGGGGTATGATCTGCTAACCCTTCTCCCATGTCATGAAGTAATAGGTCTGTATAGGGTCTAATTGTTTGGTTAGCGAGTGCTTTTATAGGGTAATCTCCTGTCTGTAATACTGGGATATGACAGGCTACACAATTTACTTTTTTAAATAATTGTTTGCCTTCTAATATATGCTGCTTGTCAAAGTCTCTACGGGCAGGAACAGCAAGTGTGCTAGAGTATAATGTAACTTTGTCTAAGTTCTCGTCTGTAATCTCTGGAGTGCCTCCATTAGCTATGGTAATACAGTCTATTGTAGTGGGACAGTTTTCTTCTGGAAATAATGAGGAGGTAATCCCTAAATCCCCAGAAAAAGCGCCTGCTACTTGCTGTTTTAGATTAGGTTGGTTGCTTTTCCATCCAAAACGCCCCATCTTAACCGAGTTTGTGGCTATATCATATACATAATTGGGTTTTCCTGAGATTCCATCACCATTACGATCAGATTCATCTGCATAACTCAGTACTGTTTGCTCTGCAACTGCATCTAATAACCCTAATCCAATCATTTGATTAGCTACTCTTGGCGATACCTGAACATTGGCTGCCATTGCTCCGTAGTTTAGGTTTATAAAACGATATATCGGTTTCTGTAATGTGATGGTTGTTTTATCAGGATAGGTAATTGTTATTGGCTCGTATGTAATTTTTATATCTCCTTCTACTAGTATTCCTGGTATTACATCATCTTGGAACTGTCCTCCATAATTAGGGTCTGGAAGGTTCCCTCCTACTGCATTAGTTCCTGGAATGCTAAGTCTAAATAGTAACCCAGAGGATTTTTCGCCGTCTGATATCGGTGCACGTCCTCGCCCATCTTTAAAATGACATCCTGAGCAGGATCGTGCATTAAATAGTGGTCCTAATCCATCTCTTGCTGTAGTCGATGCTGGTGCTGTTACCCAACTCTGATTGAATAAGGAGTTTCCTGTAAAGAAAAACAAACCATTGTTTTCATCTAAATTAGGTGCCTGAAAACCAAAGGCGTTCTTAGAGGTATCAAAAACTGTAGTTTCACCTCCAGAAAATTCTTCTCTTTCTTCTGGTTGCAGAACGATATAATCCGAATCATCATTCTGACAGCTGATCAGTAGTATTATAACACTACTACTTATTATATATCTAAATATTGTGGCGTATAGCATATTATATTTTTAACAACAAAATCAGAACTCTCTTATATATTGCTATAAAAAGGTTCTGATTTATACTTTTTTAATACTAAAAAAAATAGGTGCTATAGTATCTATTCTGGTAAATTTGAAGATACTGTAATCCCTAATTCTTTACCGCCTTCAACAAATTTATCTCCTAAAGCTCTAAGGGCATTTACTGCGGTTAATACTTTTGGTCTCTCTGAAACATTAGAAATTGCATAATCAAAAGGTATTGCTGTAGCATTTACTGCGGTTTCTGCCGCGGTTAATTGGGCTGTTATTGCTGCTCCTAATTTTGCATTCTTTTTTGTGATTAAATTTTCTAAAGAACTACCACTTACTGAAGTATAACGCCCTCTATAAACATTAGCTATCCCTGCTAAGTTTAATCTTAGATCTCGGTGTGTATTGTCACTAAAACAAGAGTGCTCATCTTCTTGATTTTGGTTATCATAAGCAACAAATACTCGCTCTCCTGCTAGTTCTGATTTTCCTAATGTAGAAATCCCTGTTAATATATTTCTTAAAGCAATATCTTTATCTAGTGCTAAAAATGTTGTTCTATACGCTCCTCCTATTTTCCAATCATCTAATAGTAATTGTAAGTGATCTAATAATAGTTCTGAACAGGCAACCATATATGCTCTTCTTCTACTTTGGTTAGATGCTGTTCCTCCATCAACAAAATCTGTATAAGGTCGTAATCCAGATTTTTTTTCTGATGGGCTAGAGTTATCTTGCCCCCATAATAAAAATTCTATGGCATGATACCCTATACTTATATTTTTCTCTCCTCCTTTTTCATTTAATCCCTCGAGTACTGCTTTATCAATTGTTGGGTATTTTACTGGATCATTTATAATTCCTGAATTGGCATTACCACTTACATAATCCACATAGTTTTCATCTAAAGGCCATGCGTTTAATAATCCTTCTGGTCCATCACTATCATCGATTGGTCCACTTGCAAATCTAAAAGCTTCTGTCTGTCCATAAGATTCTCTTGATTCTTTCCAAGCAGTTTTGGCTGCATCAAAATTCTCTTGATTAGGTGTTGCTACAAATTTGTTAATCGCAGCTTGTAGTGCCTTGGCTCCATCATATGCGTCTTGATAATTTTTATAAACTATAGTCGCATAGTTCTCTATAACTGCGGACTTATCTTTAGACAATGCATCGGCTGCAGCTAAGTCATCATCACTAGAGCATGAGAGTATTCCTAATGTTAGTATGCTTAAAAAATAATAACCTATTGCTGGTTTTTTCATCTTGTAATTATTTAGACTTATTTAAAATAAAGTACAAATATATTTTTCAGTGTTTACAAAACCAAATTTATTTAGATTAAATTTAAATAACAAATATACAGATGATGTACTTCTATTAAGGTATAGAATCGCTCTTTTACAAAAGAAAGCTTCATTCTATATATAGAATGAAGCTTTCTAACTCAACTAACTAATAAATACTGTTTTTATTGGGATAATTTTTGGGATAATTCTTGCAATTGTGTTGATTTATCTTGCATATATGTACTTAATTTTTGAACATCGTCTCCAGAAAGGTTTCCCATTACTTCTTGTGCTTTTTGTCCCAATTCTTGCCCTTTTTTTCCTAGCGCAACAAAAGCGTTCATATCTTTACGCTCTACTGCTTTTTTGTACTCTTCGATGTAGGCTTCATAAGCGTTTACATATTCCTGAACTTTATCATCACTAAAACTTGGAACGTTACTAGCTGATTTTGAAGATCTAGGTGTTTCTGCTTTTTCGGTTTTATCAGATGATGATGATGTCTCTGGTTTAGCCTCATTTTTACAAGACACTAGTAGTATCACTATTACTACTGACAACTTTAGAATTAATTTTTTCATAGTTAACTTTTAAGTATTACTCTTTATATTATATTAATACTGCAAATTTGGAGGATTAAGGAGGGAAGGCAAACGCCTTTTTCAGTGAAATTCTCCCCCCCTGTTTTCAGTGTGCTATTAGGAATATTCCTTCTTATGTATGCTTCTTAATTGTCTTAATCTATTTGTTCATTATTAGCTGTCCAAGAATTTAAATTGATACTGGTTATATGAATTTGAGAAAAAAAGAATTGAGTTTTCTTATTTGCTCTTTATATCATAAATTTATCAACTTATACTATTTTGTCTTTAGGGTGTTCAAAAAAAATAAGCAGAATTTTTTGATGTAGACAATAAAGAAAATCAAGGTATAGCAATATGTATATGAAAACTCATTTGATATTGCTATACTTTATAATTATACGATTAAATGACAATAGAAGATATTATTAACTGGTTTGAATACAACCCGAGGCTTATTCTTTCTTATTTTGCTATTAGTATTGTTTTATCAATACTAGGCTTGATTTTTATTAATCAAAGAAATTTTCGCCCCCCTATCACTTATCTATATGGTATTTTAGTTTATGCAGTAACCATCCCAGGATTGTTAGCTTTAATGGTAACTTTATATAATTTTTTCTTCTTAAAAACTAATTTATTACAAATAAACATACTGGCTTATTATGTGCCTATACTGTCGATGTGTATAACTCTTTTTATTATACATAAAACAGTTCCTATGTCTAGAATACCTGGTTTTGGAAAACTTTCTGGTCTATTTGTTATTATTATGATAACTTTTATAATTACATATATTCTTCAAAGAACATTTTTTGGGGTATTTTTTATAGGACGATTTCAATATCTATTAGTGCTCTTTTTAATTATATTGATTGTACTAAAAATTGCATGGAATAAAATCGTTAAATAATACACTATTATAAAAAACCTATTTTTACTTATTAAGAATATTTTTTTATTACTTTATTAACATATAACTAGTCTATAAAATGGGAAAAAATAATCTTTTAAGTTTTCTTTATGAACCTGACAATAGTCTGCATTAGCGTATGAACATAATTCGTCATAGATTTTTTCATTAATTATTTTTCTACCTGTGTAAAAATTTGCGTCTTCATCTTTAGGAAAAAGTGATTTCTTACTTTTATACAGACCGTCTCCATCTTTCATTCCTCCTCCTAAAACATAGTATTTAATTCCTTTTTCTATAGCCCACTCAATTATTTTAACTCTTAAAAAATCATTCGGTCTATAACTAAAGTATTCTGCATTAGTGCCTCCTAGAAATGCATAAATAGTATCCTTATAACGTATGATCAATTCAATTGAAATTGGTATGTTTTCATAATATACTATAGCTATGGTAAAGTTATCCGTATTTGATAATATCAAATTCTCAAAATATGCATTAGAGAAAAAATAAATACTATCGGCATTATTACGATTCATGGTATCAATATAGATATCATTAAAAATCTTAATTATATCTTTTGTTATTTCTTTCTTATGAAAGATTTTAAACTCTAGATTATAATTTACAGCTTTCCTAAAATTGTTTCTCACCTTAGGATGAAATGCTGACCATTGATCTTCAAAATTACCTAAGAAACTACCTTTTACATTGGATAATGTTTTAATAAGGTTTCCTGAATAGGCGTAATGATTTTCATTTAAACTAAAACGAATAAATTCTGTTACTACATCATTATCCCGATACCACTCATCAACATAGCCCCAAAATTGAATACTATCTTCTTTACAGATATCTGCAGTATTAAATAAGGGTCCGCTATAGCCATACGGGCTAATCACATCAAAGTATGGGTACTCTTTGTTTTTGAGCTTTATTTCTCTAAAAACAAATGGCATGATAATGATAGGGGTATCATTTTTTTTGAATAAAAAGTATTTTAGTTTATCTGAGTCTTTTTCAAAATGTTTTAAATGCTCGGGGGCGTAGTATACATTATTATTCCATTCTTGCTGAATAAGTCTTTTATACTCTATAACATCTGATTCATTATCTAGTTTTTTTATAAATAGTTTGTAGTTTTGTTCCAATTGTTAAATAGCGTTTTAGGTATGGTTTATTAGTCTTTTTGTTTATTAAAGGGGGTCTTCTTTTAATTCACTTTTTTCAAAAAAATAAGCATTAATTTTTTTAGATAGAACTTGTGATAACCATAATATTCTTCCACAATGTTCGACATGCCATACTGCTTTACCATCAAATATATTTCCGGCCAGTAATGGTCCTACAACATGTAGATTTTTATATATTTCTAATGATTCATTTACTTCTAAACCGATCTTAGAATCATTAGGGGTACAATACCCTTTATTGATCAGGTTTTTTAATAGTTCTGGGGTATCATTCTTAGTTAAATCTGTACTACCTACACAGTTAATGATAACATGTACGGTATCTTCATACGTTTTGTTTTCTTTTGATTTTGTATCTAAGTATTCTAATGAATATTCTCCTATAGCATTCTGTTTAAGGTCACTAAATCTTCCTGTGATATGAGCAAAACGATCTTCTTTTTTTAATTCATCAACGATCTTAGAATAATGAAATCCTGCACATCGTTGTCTTCTTCCTATTTCATTACCATAATGACATGCAAATTTCTTTAATTCTTCTGGGCTAAGTTTATTTAATAAAGAGCCAAAAGCTTTAGAAATGATGTCTACAGTAGATGCTGCTCCTAATTGAATTTCATCAGCATAATCTAAATCTTTATATGTAGCTTCTGCTATAATTTTAGCGGTAACATTTTTTTCTTTGACTAGAGCTTGTAAATTAAATGGGGTATATTTTTTTCTACGCTCTTCATTGATAACTGCATCTGGTAATATTCCCTGAGTAGAAAGCACAATAAATTTATTGATCCGAGATTTAATATTCTCTATATCATTTAATTTATAAAGTAACTCCAGACCACTTGCATTCGCTCCTACAATAAGAACGTTAATTTTTTTGTTTGATTTTTTTTCTACAAAATTTTCTATCTGATTTAGTACTCTTGTTAGTTTAGGGGTATATGGATTATTAATAAACAGTAATTCTTTTTCTTCTACTAATGGCTCGTTTTTCCATAGGTAGCGAACTGGTAATGATCCTATCGAAAGAATTACTTTTTCTGATGAAATCGTTTTTTTATCACGTAAGGATAATGAATAATTATCGTTTTCTCTATTGATATCAATCACTTCGCCATTGATATAATCGATATCAATTACTCCCTTAATCTTAAAATATTCTAGCCTCTTTTTTACTTTTTCATTAATATACCATCCAAAAAAACGACGAGGAATAAAAAGATCTTCCCAATCATTATGTTCTATTTTGTCTATATGTGTATTAATCCAATCTAAAGATAATTTACCTCCATCTTTTTTGAGTTCATCTAATAACCAATTTTTATTATTATTAAGCCAGTAGATAAATTTACTTCGCTCTGGTTCTGGTAAAAAATTCTTTAGAGATGTTATCAAATGAACAGAAAACCCAGATCTTTCTCCGTATGGAATCCCTGTATGAAACTCTTGATATTTATCAATTATAGTGATCCGAATTTTTCTTTTTTCTTTATGATTTTCTAGTAAATCTAAAAAGTGTAAAAGTGTAAATGATGATGATATTCCTGAACCTATAAAAGTAATATTTGATGGTTTCAATGTATTATTATGCTCTAGGTTTAAAGATTTTGTTTTAATTATTTTTCCTGGATTACCAACTACAGTAGAATAGTCTGGAACATCTTTTAAAACTACTGCTCCTGCTCCAATTGTACACCATTTCCCTATCTTAATTGTCGGTATAACTACTGCTCCTACTCCTACATGAGATCCCTCTCCTACCTCTACATGACCACATAGTGCTGCTTTTGGGGAAATATGTGCAAAATCTCCTATCACATTATCATGATCTATGCTTGCTCCTGTATTTATAATAACGTGCTCTCCTATAATAGTGTTAGGTTGAATTATTGCTCCTGCAAAAACGACTGTTCCATCTCCTATTTTTGCTGTAGGTGCTATAATTGTAGATTTATGTATAACTTTTCCAAAATCACTTTTAAGGAGGTCTGCTATTTCTGCTCGTTCTGAATTTTTACCAACTGCTATGATTACAGGATATCCATCATGGGTAAATCCATCCATGTTCTCTCTTGCTCCAGAGGTTACATTTTTAGATGCATAGTGACGTCCAGAAGGTTTATCATCATAAGTTTCTGTCACCTCATAACCGTCATCTTCTAATACTTCTCGTATGACCTGAGAGTGTCCTCCTGCACCATAAATTCTTATTTTTTTAGGGGTTTTTGTTATTATCTTTTTATTCATAGTAATACTATAAGTCTATTGTTGGTTATATAAATTGTAGCTAATTATAGTTTCTATATTAGCTATTTGGTTAATTATTTCCTTTCCAAGCTGGCATGGTCTTGTTTTGGTCTACATTTACTCCTTCTTTTTGAATCACTTTTTTTATAGTTAGAAGTAATATTTTAACATCTAAACCAAAAGTTAAATTTTTTACATACCACACATCATATTCGAATTTTTGATCCCAAGATATCGCATTTCTACCTTTTACTTGTGCCCACCCCGTTATACCTGGTCTAACATCATGTCTCATTTGTTGCTCTTCATTATATAGTGGTAAATAGTCTACCAAAAGAGGTCTTGGACCTATTAAACTCATATCTCCTTTTAAAACATTAATGAGTTGTAAAATTTCGTCTAAAGAATATTTTCTAATAAAAGCTCCTGCTTTGGTTATACGAGAAACGTTATGAACATCATTTTTATTATCTGGCCTGAGATCAGACATTGTTTTAAATTTAATAATCTTAAAAAGCCTATTTTTCTTTCCTGGTCTTTGTTGTAAAAAAAATGGTTTACCTCTATTTACAAATAGTAATACTAAAATTAGTACTATTATGATTGGTGATACTAATAAAATCCCAAAAAAGGAAAAAAAGATGTCTACTATTCTTTTTATATAGTTACGATACATTTATGTTATTTAATTAAATCGTTTTTAATTGGTTTTCTCTAAGTATATATTAAAATAATTTATCTATTTCTTGCTAATTCTGATCTTTATTCGAATCTCGTAGCCCGCCAGATAAGTATCTTTCTCCTTTTGTTACTTCTCTAATTACTTTTGCAGGTACTCCATATACTAGTTTAAAATCATCTATATCATTTACAACCAAAGAGCCTGCTCCAATAATTGTATGTTTTCCTATAGTAATATTTTGAATCACATTAGTTCCTAATGAAATTGCTGTACACTCTTCTATAAGTACATTACCTCCAATAGTAACACCAGGCGCTAAGCTAGAAAAATTTTTTATAGTACTATCATGCCCAAAATTGACTCCTGTATTTAAAATACAAAAATCACCAATCTCTGCATCTGCATTAATTGTTACAGAAGCTAGTATTACTGTTCCATCTCCTATACTAGTTTTAGCACTAATTACCACTGATGGGTGAACTACTGTTATAAAATCAAAATCAGGAACAATTTCTTTTATTCTCATATACATCAGATACCTGTTCCAGTTATCTCCTATTGCTATAATTCCTTTAGTAATTCCTTTAGCAGCTATATTTCTAATATCTTCTTCTGTTCCAAGGATATTATAATCAAATAATTGACCTCCTTTTTCTTTATATGAATCTATCAGTCCATAGATCTGATATTTCCCTACCAATTCTATGGTTTCTATAATTACTTTAGCATGACCAGATGCCCCTATAACAATGATTTTTTCCATTTTTTATATAATCATCTATCCATGTTTTTAGTTTAACTGGCTACAATAAGAACTATTTCATATACTAAACATTTTAGAAAATTGAAATTAGACCTGTTCTTTATAGAACCCATTATTTCACTAAATAACATTGGGATCATAAATATCTTAATTAACATTTAATTATAGAATATTCATAACAATTAATATTCATCAAATTTTTGAAAACAAACTAATAATCAAAGTTTTAAAAAAATAAGTTAGCTCGAGTGTTTATTCTTGTTTACAAACAAAAAAATGTATCGAGAACCAATATTTTCTTATCAAATTACATAAAACTTAGATTAATCGTATGATTTTTATAATTACAATATTACAAAAAGTGATTTTTTGAATATTGATATCACCATAAATATTATGTTAAGCCATTGCTAAATGACTTTTTTTAGTAACTATAATTCTGATTGAATGGTTTTAATTAAATCTCCTACATTATTCATATTCATCAAATCCATCAGTTTAAATTTTATATTAAAAACTTTTTCTATTTCTGATATAATCATCATATGAGTAATAGACTCCCATCCATCTACATCATTTGCTGTAGTATCATCAGTTAATTTAAAATTTTTATGCTCTAATACTACAACAAAAGCTTCTTCTACTTTTAGTAAAATCTCTTCTTTATTCATTATGATTATCTTATTTGTGTTGAAAATATTTTCTTAATTCTTTTCTATCTATTTTTCCATTTATACTATGTGGAAATTCTTTAACAAATCGAACATGCGTAGGAATCATATAATTAGGCATTTTCTTTTTCATATAATCAAATAACTGCTCTACATCAAATTTTTCTGACTCGATGACTAAACCTAATTCTGCATTCCCTAAATTATTATAAATATCAAGAGCTACTATATTATTTTTTTTATCAGCTCCGGTTTTAGCATGAAACTCAATTTCTGCCAACTCTACTCTATATCCTCTTATTTTTACCTGAAAATCTGCTCTTCCTACATATAAGAAATCTCCTTCTTGATCTTTAAAACAAAGGTCCCCTGTTTTATAATATTTTACTTCTTTACCATTTTCTGATCTAGTAAAGAAACTTTGAGAATTTCGTTTTTCATTTTTCCAATATCCAGAAGTCATTTGAGGACCAGAAAGACACAACTCTCCTGTTGTATCTACTGATACTTCTTCATTTTTTTCATTAACGATAAGGTATGTGGTATCTTTATGAGGTGTTCCTATGGCTATTATACCATTGTGTGCTTTTTGATTCGTTATTTTATGGTATGGGTAAAAGCCACTATATACAGTAAACTCTGTAGGACCGTAATAATTAAATATTTTACAATTAGGGAGACAATCACTCCACTCTTTTGCGATATCATTGTGTAGTGCGCCTCCTCCAAAACTACAGTATCTTACATCAGGTGTATTAATCTCAGAAAAATAGGGGCGTAAATAATTTATTATAGAAGGTACCATTGTAAGTACAGTAAGTTTTTGCTCTATAATTAATTTAAAAATATAAAAATACTTAATTGCATTCTTTGGGATTGTATACATACAGGCTCCTGATAGTATCGGAAATAAGTACGTAACTACCGAAAAATCAAAAGTGAGTTCAAACATTTGAAGACACCTATCTGATGCTACCAAATTAAACTCGGGTTCTGCATCGATTGCATTTACTAAACTCCCTACATTATCAAAAGTAATAGGAACTCCTTTAGGAAGCCCTGTAGTACCTGATGTAAATAAAATATAAGCTAATTGATCTCCTAAACATGCTTTAGGTATCAAATCAATTATAGTATCTGTAAGATTCGTAGAAACAATAACTTCATAATCATTATATATCGAAGTCTCTGAGGAGTCGATTACATACTTAGTTTCTGTTAATTCGAATATTTTTATATTTCGTTCTAATGGTGTTGAGGGGTTTACAGGAACATATGCTTTTCCTTCTAACCATAGTGCTATAATACTTGCATATGTTTCTAGGTCATCATTTGTGACCAAACCTATTATTTTTTCTGAGTCTGCTATCCGGTCTATTATAGCAGTCCTTATTTTGGATACTGCAATAGCAAAATCTCGATATGTATAAAAAGTGTTATTGATACATAATGCATTATGATCAAAATGTTTTTCTATTGAATTCCCTATTCTTTTTATAAATTCCATACACCGTATAAATATACCTTACATGTCTTATTTTTGATATCTAAATTTAAGTAGATTTTAAAGTAAAGTTCAACTAATAGAAATGACCATCTCTGTTTAGCATAGTTAACGTATCAAAATCTAATTTTGTATCATTGTGTGCTAGTCCTTTTTTCAAAACTTTATGCCTAAAAATAGTGCTATATCTTTTAGAAATACTGTCTGACAATTTAGTATCGTCTGTAAAAATAAATTTAGACCTTACTGTTATAAAATTTTCTATTAAAGCATCTACACATAACTGATAGTCCTTATCTTCTTTTACCAAAAAGTATTTTACATTTAACTCATTATAATTGACAACATATGATAAGAAGCCTATAATTTTATTATTTTTCAGAATTTTTAGGTTATGAATATCTATATTGTTACTCATACCTGTCTGCAATGATTTATATGGATGTTTATTAGAAATCGGAGTTTGAATATACTGAATATTGCTTATTTGCCAATCCACATATTCTTTTGTTTTATGTATAAGATCATTTTTACATAATGGTTTAATAAACTCCCATACTTCTTCATCTATAGTATTTATATAATCATATGACAGTTCTTTTGTCCTTCTTTTACCTTTTACTATATTGATATATCGTATAATTGTATACACAAGGCTATCTATTCTATTTAATAGAAATCTAAATGATTTTAAAAATGGAAATCTACCAATAAGCATAGAGGCATCTATGCTAAAAAATATAGTGTGTCTTAGTCTTGATGCGATAACGGTAAAAGGTTGCTTTTTATAAAAATCAGCTACATTTTCTGCATATGATTTTATAAAAACCTGATTGTCTGCGAGGTTTACAGCTTCGTTATAAATATATGTTCCTAATATCGTATTTTTATATTCCTGATGTACCCACCAAGATATCATCCAATACATTTTTTTTGGTTCACCACTTCTTATATTTAACAAGTCTGGAAACATAAAAATAAAAGAAACCATCTTTTTATCTTCATATCCTATAACACCACAATGATCTTCATCTTCTATTCTAGGATTAGAAACTAACCACAATGCTTTACTTTTTGGTAATGGAGAGAGGTCGTCTTTCCAAAAAGTATTGTTTTTTATCCCTTCTCTTAATGCCCTCTTTGTTAAGGCAATTATTTCTAAATTTTTACTCATCGACTTTTTTCCCTAAAACAAAACTAATCTTAATCTTTAAGAATAGTAGTATTAATTTAAAAAATAATCTTAAAAAAATAACCTATTGTTATATCGTTAAGTTTTATGCTAAATTGAAAAAAATGTCTAAACTAAAAAAACTATTTCGTTATTTTTCTGAATACCTATATAATGGAAAGAAAGAAATAGCATTTACCTTTTCTAAGCTATTTTTTTTTAATAATTGATCATAAATCTCTTGGTTTATGATTAATTTCCATAGTTTAAAATCTTTAATATCTTTAGAAAATGAAGATTTAAATTTAAATAATGAGTCCATATTACTTCCTCCTAATCCCCCTCCTAAGTTGAAGAATTTATAATTTTCTTTTGTTCCTATTAAACGCATCTCGTCTATCAGTAATTTATTAGGCATTAAATGTAGATATTCACTTCTTGTTCCTGATAAATGGTACTGAATAATTTTATTTGTTTTTATAAAAATGCTTCCTGCTATAATCTTAGAACTTTCTTTTTCTATAGCAAGTAAAATATCTGTATTAAAATTATTACTCTTATATAGATTAAAAAAATAATCTGTATTAAAGTAATAATAAGAACTTGCATTAACTCTATTCATGCTTTCATAATAAATATCTATAAACTCTAAGATGTCCTTATTTGTTTCAGCTCTTTTAACAATACAATTTCTTCTAGACTTATTTACATGGGTTTTCAATCTATTCTGATAAGATTGACGTTGCATATCCTTGTCTATTGTTACATCAATATTTACCAATTTACCTCCTACTACAATCTCTCCATATCCATTTAAAACAATACTTTGTGATTTAACATAAGGGTTAAGGCGGCTAAATATTGATATAATATCTTTTGATCTAAAATATTCTGTTAAATTTTTAATTAAGATTGAATTATCAAACTTATCTGTAACATTCTTACTAATAGGACCACAATATCCATATACACTAGTTACATCATAATAGGGTGTTCCTGTAATTGATCTTATCACCATAGGTAAACCTATAATCACATCATCATGTTCATATATCAATAAAACAGCTTTATCATTTTCGCTTTTTGATATTTGATGATAATCATATGTATGATAGAAATCAAAATCGCCTATTTTATTCAAAAAATTATCCCATGTCTTTTTTGTAGTTATCTCCGACATCCTAACCATAAACTCATCAATTTTATGAAGTATTACTTGAATTAATTACTCTTAATAATTTCAAATAAAAGAGTGTGAGTTTAGTCGTAAAGTATTTTATAATATTACATTAAGAAAGGGATTATCTATTATTGACAGGAATATTTTAGTATTTTAAAACAATATAAAGTACTAAAAGAACTTCTTTATATAGAGTTATTATACCAAACAAAAAAACGCCTCAGAAAATCTAGGGTAATTTAACATCCTATAAAATGATATCTAGAAACCTGAAGCTTTATTTATAGTTCCTTAATTGATTAGCCTCTCGTTATGTATCAAAAACTCTAATTACAGCTTCTAATCATTATAATAGAAAATCAGCTAGTTTTTATTTCAGTAGACTTATATACTAAATGATAGTACGTTTTTAGTATATAGGGTGTTCTATAAAGTATCTATATATTTATTTTTTCACTTCCTTAAAACACTTATTTTCAATAACTTTTATTGTTTTTATGATAAGTTCCCCTCCTTTTTCAACAAATTTTGGATATATGGTATCAAAAGTGTCTTCTTCCATAACTTCTATAGGAACTTGACACAAAATAGTCCCTTCATCCAACTTATCATCAATAATGTGGGTTGTAATTCCTGTAATTTTAACCCCGTATTCTAGAGCGTCCTGAATTGCTGTTTTAGTCCCTAAAAAACTAGGAAAAAGAGAAGGGTGTATATTAATAATTCTATCCGGAAAAGCTGTCAACATTTCATCCTTAATAACATACTTAAAGTTAAGCATAAATATATAGTCTATATCTCGTTTTTTAATCTCATCAATTAGTCTCTTTTGATAAGAGATTAAATTATCAAAATCTTTTTTATATAACTGAAGTGTTTCAATTCCTATTTGCTGAGCTAATTCTGCTGCTCCACATGGTTCTTGCTCGTATAGTACGAGAGAAATTCTACTTTTCTTTAATTTTTGTTTTTCAAAGGCTTCTATCGTATCTCTAGCATTACGTCCCCATCCGGTTACTAGTATCGCCCAATTAAGTTTTTGTTCTGTATTCATCTAAATCTAATATTACTGAATTAGGATCTACTACAACATCCTTAGAAGTAATTACATTTTTAATCGTTTTTATAATAATGACAAAATCTAATCTAAACGAAAGATTTTTAACATACTCTATATCTATAGCTAGTCTATCATCCCAGTTAAGCATATTTCTCCCCGATACCTGTGCTAAACCTGTAATACCTGGTCTCACAGAATGCCTTATTTTTTCTTCTCCTTCATAATATGGTAAATACCGTATAAGCAAAGGGCGTGGTCCAATGAAACTCATCTCACCTCGTATAACATTAATTAATTGAGGGATTTCATCTAACGAAGTTTTTCTTACCAAACTACCCACTACAGTTAATCTATCTTTATCTGGTAATAATTGCCCTTTAGCATCACATTTATCGTTCATGGTTTTGAACTTTATAATACGAAAAATCTTTTCATTTTTACCAGGTCTTTTTTGAACAAAAAATGGTTTTCCTTGATTCGCTATTGCAAGAAAAATAAGTAATAATATAAATATTGGAGAGATACAGATCAACAAAACTAACGCTAAACAAAAATCCAGAATCCTTTTAGTAAAACTTTTATACACTTCTTAGTAAGATTATACGTTTTTCATTTCATTAACCATAACTCTTCTTTTACCTGATGCAAGTAAAGGAATTTCGTCAACATACTCTACAGTAATTTTAGCATCTTTTCCTAAATACTTTTTAAATTCATTAAGAAATTCTTCTTGACGAATGAACTCTTTTTCGGCATTTAATTTAAAATGATACCCTTTTGATGATTTTTGAATCAATTGGGCTTGTTTTAATTCTGGGTATTTATTGACGATTAAGACTAAGTTTACAGATATAATTTCGCCTGTTGTATCATAAATCAAATCTATCTTTCTTCCTGTTATATTAGTTAAAATAACTTTTGAATCTTTATTTCCTATAACTCCTACATCTCCTGTATCATATCTAATCATTGGCATAGCATAGTTAAAGAGGTCTGTTATCACAATTCTACCAGATTCTCCATCTTTTACTTTCTTATCTGAATCAAATTCTAAAACTTCTACAACATAACTAGCTTCATTTATCTCAAAATATTCTTGTTCTCCTAAAAACTGCTGTGCAATTATCCCATTTTCTACATTAGAATATCTTGATATTACTTTAATCCCAAAATACGTATATATTGCTTGTTTTGTATAATCATTTAACTTTTCTGATATAGCAATTATTGATTTTAGATTATTAGCTATTGGTAATGCTTTTTTTTGATCTAAATATTTGCATATTTCTTGGTAAGCAGAAGCATATCCTAACCAACTATTAGATGATGTACTCTTAGTTAAATTACTTATTATGGTATCCATAACTGTTTTCTTCTTTAAATCAAAAACATCAATAGGTACTATATTCTGAATCCATCGTGTAAGTATTCCTTTTTTTTCAAAAGCGTTCCATAATCTAAAATATGTAAGGCGATATCCTATTTTAAAACCTACTTTTTCAGAAAAGACTATATTATCTGCAATATTTCTTATTTTTTTTCTGTTATCTTGGTATACTTTAAAAGGTGTTCCTGTAGAACCACTTGTACTGACTATAGATTTGGGTAATTCTAAATATTTTTTTGACTGAAAATCCTCAAAACTACTTCTAATTATATTTTTATTTACTATAGGGAAATCTTCTAAGGTTTTATAGCTTTCATTTTCTTTATAATACCCTACTGTTTCTACTGCATGTTTTAATATTTTATAAAGATGAGCTTTCTTGGATTCTATAGCTTCTAAAGAGGTTGGGTTATCAATTATAAATTTAATTTCATCATAATGCTTTCTCTTTTTTGCCCCTGTTATTGCATCCATAAACCAGAAAGCTTTATGTCTCAACATCTCTGATATTTTTATATTATTTTTCATTTGCTTTATCAAGCTTCTTCAATAATTTCTTTAAACATAGGGTGTTTCAAATAACCGCCATAAGCAATATCAGGGGTTATGAAAGAGTTATTATCATTTCCTTCTATAATTACAGGTCCATTAGTACTAATCGCAATATCCCATCCTATAATACGATCAGGAATATAAGCAACCGCTTTCTTTATTAATTCACAAGATTCTTTAAAATATGGAATTTCGAAATTATGAAACACTACATCTGTATCTGGGTGCGCTTCTAATTGACGCCCTCCATATTTCATTAATTGATGACTTTTACCTATAAGGGTACCTTTTTCTAGATCTACAGATACATAAAGTCCTCCTGAACTACCATTATCAATAACATTACCTCCTCCTCCAAATCTCATGAATGCCGATAAGATATGAATATTTGCATTCTTGTCTATATAAGTATCAAATCGAATCGTATTTACACTATGCTTATATATTTTATTCACTACATCATTCTGTATTACAACTTCTTGATGAATACAATCATTAGCTAAAATATACGCTCCACAAGAGTCGATTTCTTTTTTTAAGTTTTGTTGGGTGATCAGATATACTCCTGTACCTCCCATTTCTGTAATCGATTTAATAAATAAAGATTTCTTACCTGTATTAATGAATACCGTATTAAAAAAATCATATAAACTTTCATTATCTATAATTGTATACATCTGAGATTCATAAAAGAATGTATTGCCTAAATTATAACTTATAAGAGGAGGAACAGGCATCGCATTTTTTTCCATATAAAACGCAAATGCCAACTTATTTCTTAATAATGATGAATATTGAAAATGATGAAGGTTTTTTGATAATGTTATTTTATCTACTTCTTTACTACTTAGATACTCCGTGTAATTTTTTACATTTTTTCGATATAGAAATTTTCCAAAATAAAAATAGGGGAATTCTTTTTTCGCTATCCAAAAAATAATAGCTTCTTTTATAATTTGAAAAAAACCTTTTCTATTATCATCTTGTAAAATTACCAAAAGTCTTTTATGTAATAAAAATAGCTTTGTTTTCATAACTAAAAAATCGGATTATTTATTACTCTCCTATCAAAAGTCTATATTCTTTTAATAATTCTTCCCAGATATATTGCCGCTCATATCTACTTGTAATAGAGTCTCTAGCCTTAGTAGCCATACTATTCCTCTTAGTTCCGTTCTCAATCATCATTTTCATACTTTTGCACAGTGTTTTCGAATCTTTAACAGGTATAATTATACCATTAATAGTATCTGATATAATTTCATTACAACCATTTATATTAGTTACAATACTAGCTAAGCCCATAGATGCAGCTTGCATTACTACATTAGGAAATCCTTCTCTATAACTAGGAAATGTTAGCACATCCGATATTGCAAAATATGGTCTTACGTCTTCTTGCCAACCTACAGAAATGATATTAGGATTTGTATTTATCTCATTTTCTGAATCTTCTGATATAGGATCTAGTTCTTTCTCATAAGTACCTAACAACAGTAGTTTAACATTATCATAAGTAGTATCTACTTCTTTAAAAGCTTTAATTAATTCATTAATCCCTTTATCTGTAACAAATCTTCCTGCATATACAAAAACAAGATCTGATTCTTTAATTCCTAATTGCTCTCTAAGTTCTTTATTATTTTTTTCTGTATATAATTCAGGGTTAAAATATGTTGTATCTATACCATTAGAACTACCTTCTCCAATAACTTTTAGTTTTTTAGGAGTTGTATATTTATTTTCTATAATAATAGTATTAAGACCAAATGAATTTGGATAAATTTTTGTGGCACAACTATACGTTATTTTTTCTACTACATCTAATAGTTTTCTTTTTGCACCTGTAGCTTCAAGCAATGGTAATCCTGCTATAGTATGTAAACGATGAGGAACTCCTGCCAGTTTTGCAGCTATCATAGACAATGTACCTGCTTTTGGAGTATGACTATGGACTATTTGCGGTTTTTCTTTTCTAAAAATTTTATATAAAAGATATACTGCTTTTAGATCCTGAAATGGAGTTATTTTACGAGTCATTTCTACAGGAAGTACTTTGATTCCTTCAGCTTCAGAAACCATACTAAGTTGATCTTTTCCGTTACTAGCTATACCAATTACCTCATAATATTGAGACATAAATTTTAATTGCCCTTGTAATAATTTGCCTAATGATATTGGCACTGTAGTAACTCTTATTATTTTTTGCATCTCATCCCAAGATTAAAAATATAATTATTTTAAATATTTTCCTGAACAAATATAATCATATGACTGTATTCGAAAATCAAAAAATAAAGGTTTCTTTTTGTAAATTATAAATACAATAAAAAAAACGAAGAATCATCAAAATATTTGTTTTTATGGTAAAACAATATAAATAGTAAGGACTAGGTATAAAAAAAAGTCAATTTTAAAATTAATAAAAAAATTAACATTCAAAATCAAGAAAATACACAATTAATTCTTTTTTTTATCGTTAGAAGAAAAATTAATCAATTAACCAAGTATAAATAACCCCCCAATGAAAAATTTATTGTATTTATTGTTTTTTACTTTTATTATTTTTTCTTGTAGTGATGAAAGTATAAATGACCCTGCTCCAAAACCTCAAGTAGAAAAACCTGATCCTGATAAGGAAGAAGATGTTGTTGTCCCTGATGAACCAGAAAATACTGCAACTACTCCTTGTACTATTGATTTATCTAAAACTGTTGCTAATTCTACAATTATATTAGATTGTGTATTAGATCTAAATGGTAAGACGATTACACTTCCTCCTGATGTAAAATTCGAATTTAAAGGTGGAGATATTATTGGCGATGGTAAATTAATATTTTCTGGTGGAAGTATTGATGGAAGGCTTTTAAGTTCTAAACTTAAGATTGAAGGAGATGTACAACTTAAAGAACCTACATTTAAATTCTATGCCTCTAGATGGGGAATTGTAGAAGGTAAGGTTCCTCAAAAAACAGCTGAAGAAAATAGACTAGCTATACAACATGCTATTGATGTAGTTAAATCTCTTACAAAATCTTTTGATAAAACATTGTTTAATATTAATAAATTAGATGCTTTTTTTCATGGTCCTGATAAATGGGCTTATGCAATGAAATTACCATCTGATTTTGAATTAACAATGACAAAAGAAACGCATTTAAGAGCTTTTCCTTCTCCTTCAGACTATTCGACCATACTTATTATGATATCTAATTCTGAGAATGTAACTGTTAAAAACGGGTTTCTACATGGAGAAAGAGATGAGCATACAGGACCTTTCAATATCTCAGGAAATTTAATGGTTGTAAAAACAGGAATTAATGTACATATTGAAGGTGTTTATATGGGATATGCTGGCTCTGATGGATTAGATATAGAGAGTTATAGAAATGCATATGATCCAAAATACATTCCAACTAGAAAGGTTTATGTTAAAGATTGCGTATTTGATTCTAATAGAAGAAATAACATGGCAATTACTGATGGAGTAGATATTACAGTAGATCGTTGTACATTTAAAAATGCAGGTGTAGATACCCCAAATTCTAAAGGTACTGCTCCTAGATATTCTATAGATATTGAACCAGATGTACAAGATTATAATAGACCTTTACAACTTGTAAAGACCGTTAAAATACTAAATTGTACAGAAACAGGAAGTATTGGTGGCGCCTTAGTTGTTGCTGCAGGTGATGATATTTTGGTTTCTGGAAATACTTTTGAAAAACGAACAGCTGTTAATACTGCTTTTAATGTTAAAATTAAAGATAATCCATCTCTAGGAGGTGTTATTGCTGGTATTGATGGTGTTACTGGCGTAAGAAATATAGAAGTTTCTGGAAATACTATTATCAATAGCACTCCAGGGATTAGAGCTACAAATCAAGCCGTTAAAATATTAAATAACATAATTAAAAATTGTGGTGTAGGAATTCAATTATATGATATTAAAGACTCTACAGTTTCTGGAAATACGATAACAAGTACTGGTATAGATGGTGATGGTATTAATGGACTTATAAAAGTAGAAAATGTAATGATTGAGAACAATAATATCGATGTTGATGACAGACCATTCCTTTTTACAGGTGTAAATACTGGTAACGAAACGTTTACTTTTAAAAGCAATACGATTAAATCAGGAAGATTTGGTATTATGCAAGGAACAAAAGGAGCTCGTTTTATAGGTAATACGTTTAACAATGGTGTTAGAATAGATAAATCGTATAATATAAAAATAGAAAATAAAAATATATTCAATCTATCTAACTCTCCTATCGAAATAAATGGTAATGAATCTAATGAAATTTATATCATTGGTAATACCATAAATAATACTAATAGAGGTCGAGGAATAGTAGGAAGAGGAACAACCTCTACAAATAAGGTTATTAAAATAAGTAACAATACTTTTAATTCTGCAGTTATTAATATTGAAGGTCATAACGGAGTATCAGTAACAGGAAACATTGTTAATAAATGGGATAACAACTATTCGTTTATTCATTATAGAGGGCAAAATGCTACATTTAATGCCAATAAAGATGATAAAGGAGTATTAGTAAATGTTACAGATATACAAGCCGGAAACAGTGTCAATGCACAATAAAAAAGAGTATTACATAGTTATAATTTCTTAATCTTTTTATAATTCAAAAAAAATCTGAGGAGTAAATTACTCCTCAGATTTTTTTTTGTAAACAATACGCCTAAATAAAGTATCATTTTTATAATTCAATATAGATTTATCTAGTTTAAATTATTTTAATCATGATAATTTCTCATATACCATTTCTGAAAGCAGAAAAAAGACCAAACCATAAAAGTATTATCTTTTCCATTTAAATGTTCTGTTACTAATTTAGAAACAGCTTCGACATTAAATATATTTTGTGTTTTCAAAAAATCTTTTTCTATATATCGTTCTAAATCTATACGCAAAGAAGAACGTAACCAATCTCCAATTGGTACTCCAAAACCAGCTTTGGATTTATTTAAAAAACCTTTAGGAAATTCGTCAGCAAAAGCTTCTTTTAATATATATTTTTTATTCCACCCTTTCATTAAAAAATCTTCGGGTAAACTATCTGTATAACTCCATAATTTTTTATTTAGAAAAGGAGCTCTACATTCTAATGAAGTTAGCATACTAGTTCGATCTACTTTAACCAACATATCTCCTTCTAAACTTATTTGTCTATCAATTCTTCTATACTCTGTTAAATTTTTAGGAGAACTAATAGCTGTCTTTTCTTTATAATAATCAAAAAGTGATGTTTCTATATATTCTGGTAGTAGATACATCGATAATGTATCAGAAGCAAAACCAAGAGATATAATATCCCAATAATAATTATCTGAATAATCAATAGCTCTTAAGAGTCTTCTCATCTTAAACCTTTTACCTCTTTTATCGCTTTTAGTATTCATCATAAAATCTATAGATTTTGATAAATACCGATGAACAGTTTCTGGAATTACATTAGTATACTTATGGTTAATTTTACCCATATAATATTTATTATACCCTCCAAAGACTTCATCCCCTCCATCTCCTGTCAATGCTACTTTTACCTTTTCACTTGTTTTATTTGCTACTAAATAGCTAGGTAATGATGATGAATCTGAAAACGGTTCATCAAAGTTTAATAGAACTTCATTAACATTTTTTTCAAGATCCTTTTCATTAAGAATAAACTCATGATGATTACTATTAATTAATTTAGCAACAGTTCTTGATTTATCTGACTCATCATATGATTTTTTATCAAAACCTATAGAAAAGGTATTTATTTTAGAAGAAGTCATTTTTGATAAGCATACTGAAACTACTGATGAGTCTACTCCCCCAGAGAGAAATGTCCCAATTGGAACATCAGAAACAGAACGACTTTCTACCGTTTCCTGAACTAACTCTTTTACTTTAGATTTTGCTTTATCAAAAGAAACTTTCTGCTTTTCCTTTTTTACAGGTTTATCTATAATTTCAATTTCATATGATTTAGTACTTAGATCATATGTCAAAAAATGATTTGCTTCTAACTTATGTATATTCTCATAAATTGTATAGGGAGCAGGAATATACGTCAGTCTAAAAAATAAATTTAATCCTGTCTTATCTATACCCGGAACAGTTTTAATTAATTTAAGAATTGATTTTAGTTCTGAGCCCCAAATAAATTTATCTTCTTGCTTGGTATAATACAATGGTTTTTCTCCAAAAAAATCACGAGCAATGAATATCTTATTTTTAGTTTTATCATAGATACTAAATCCATACATTCCATCTAATTTCTTAAACGAATCAGTACCCTGTGTTTCATATAGTTTTAAAATAACCTCTGTATCACTATTAGTACTAAAAGTGACTCCTTGTTTTATCAAATCTTCTCTTAATTCTCTATAATTATATATCTCTCCATTAAAAACAATTACGATATTTTTATCATCAGAAGATATAGGTTGTTTACCTGAATTTAAATCAATTATAGAAAGCCTTCTCATTCCCATAAAGACAGAAAAATCAGAACCTTCATACACAAACTCCCCATCATCATCTGGTCCACGATGTATAATCATATCATTCATGATTGTAATATCATTTCTTAACTGAGATGCACTATCTTTTTTTAAAGAAATAAAACCATTAATTCCACACATTCCTTTTATTTATTTATTTGGTTGTAATAAAATTCTTGAAGTAACAATGCATTATTATGTATATCATAATTACCATCAATTATTTTTTTCATTGTATTTTCTTTGTGGCTACTTGATATACTTAATAATTTTTTTGCCCATAATTGAGGGCTTTCTTCTAAAGACATAAAATCAACTTGCCCAGTAATATTTAATTCTTTAGAGATCTCATCTGAGGCTATAATTCTTAATCCAGAAGCTTGAGCTTCTATCAAAGTAACTGGTAGTCCTTCATTTGTAGAAGGAAATAAAAAAACATCCATTGCTTGTAGTAAAACTGGGACATCACTTCGAACACCTAAAAAAAGAATATTTTTTTCTAAATTCATTTCTTTTGCCATACGTTCAAAAACTGATTTATTAGGTCCTCCTCCAACTAATAGTAATAAACAATCATCTTTTATTTTTATCAATTCTTGAAAAGTTTGTAAAATAAATTGATGGTTTTTTTCGGGTACAAAATTACCAACATGACCTACTACTAATTTGTCCTTTAAATTTAATTCGGTTTTAATTTGTAAAGATTTTTCTGGATCATATATAAATTTACTCGAATCTATAGCATTATTTATAGTTCTAACCTCAGACATGTTTTTCTTACCATATAACCAAATCCCTGCTTTATCTCCACAAGAAAAATAATGATTTGCGTATTTAGTTATATTACGTTTTAATAGATTCTGAACTATAAATTTAAATGCAAAGCCTAAACTATGCCTTTCCTTAGAAAATGGATTTAGATTTAGATTATACAAACTGGTATGACTATGAGCAATCCTAATGCTTACGCCATTTTTCTTTGCAGAATTTAACACAAAAACACTCAATGCATTAAGATGTGAATGTACAATCTTATACTCTTTATGATCTATAAAAAAGTTATCTAAAGCTTTTTTATACTTTGACAGATTTTTAAAATTAATATTTTGCAATCTATATATTTTACCTCCAAGATTCTCGATTTCATCATCAAAAACACCTCTCTCTTGGCGGTGCAATAAAAAATCAAATTGAACTTTAGAACGATCTAAATTCCTATAATAATTCATTACCATAGTCTCAGCTCCTCCTCTATTCATAATAGTTAATACCTGTAATACTCTTATGGGTTTCATAGTATAGTGCTAAGAGGTTTTATTAGTTTTAAGAAGTATATAAATATATAGTAATACTCCAAAAGGAATCATTAGTATAGTCAATATTTTTTTAGGCGATTCTTTTATAAATCTCCAATTTTTGGATAACAAACTGCTAGATATATAATGAATTGTTTTTTTGATAAGTTCTTTAAAACTTGTAGCATATTTTATCTCTGTTAGTCTAGAAAAAGCAAATCCTTTTGGATGTCTTCTATATTGCTTTAGCATATTTAAACTCGAACCATCTGGCATGTATTCTACAATACACAAAACTTTATTAAGAGTCAAAACTTTATAATCTTGATCAATCATTTGATATAAATATCCAAGGGGAACAAATTTTTCGCCTTCAAATATTGGATATGGAGGGTATTTTTTGACTACTTCTGTCCTGTAGACTAACTTTTTATCTCCTATTACTTTATGTTTTTGGTATAGATCTATTACCGTAGTTTCTTGTATTTTTTCAGGAATTTTAGTTCCAATAATATCTCCATTTTTATCTGCATCTAGACCTATAATTCCTGCATACGTATTGTTTCCATTTTTTTTCCAGAAACTAACTATATTTTCTACTGCATCAACTGGCATAAAATCATCAGAATCAATACATACATTTAATTCTGTTTCTATTAATCTATATGCTGCATTATGCCCTCCATGCATCCCTAAGTTATCTTGATAATGATATATAATGTCAACTATATTTTCTAATTTCCAACTTTCTACTAATTCTTTTGTGTTATCTGATGACCCATCATCTATAATTAACCATACAAAATCTTTGGAAGTTTGCTTGACTAAACTTTGATAACATTGATCAAGGCAATATGCCCTGTTATAAGTTGGCGTAAATACTGTTAGTGTTTTCATCCGTAATAGATATAATACATAAAATAAGTAAATGAAAAATAGACAACCATCACTTTACCGATCATAAAATGCTGGTTTTTAAAAAATTGTTGTTTTAGGAATGGATAAATAATAATCAATCCCATCATAAACCATGACAAATAAGCAAATCTATTGGAATAATTAGCTTTAATAATTAAAATCCAAAAACCATTACAAATCAGATATGTGTTTAATAGTTGAAAATAAAATTTATCTTCAAATTGTTTTTTGTAAATAAAATACCATCCTGCAAATACCGCAAAAGCGCTATGAAATACAAAATCCCACCTAAACCCTGTACTAGAAAATGTTCCTGCTTCTGATTCTGATGTTAAATATCCAGAAAGTCTATCATCGGCAAAACCTAAACTGGCAAATATTGTAATCCAAAACCCTCCCATAACTAAAGATAATGGGATACAAAAAAGCCATCCTTTAAAATATATTTTAGGGTTATTATAAAAATAAGTCACAATAAATGCGAAAATTGGTAAATACAAAGTTTTATGAAAGAAAGTTGCCCATAAAAAGAAGAGCCCCATGACAATCTTTTTTTTATGAAAACATAACCCCCATAAGAATATTGAAGTTGCAGCTCCATTTCGAACACCATTCACTCCATATGTCCAAAAAGAAAAAGAAATCACAAACATTATAAATGCATAGTACCAATAATCTTTAAATAAAACCTTTGAAATCTTATATAATGGATATATATATATAAAAGTACAAATGGTAAGGAAAGTATGTATAGACATCCAACTAGATAGTGTTTTCATAAACACATCCCATCCATAATCATCAAAACTTGTAATTTCTTCTCCTAATTGGTATCGTTTAAATGCAATATTATAATTTACAGTATCTCCAAATATTCTATGAATAGGTCTTTCTCCTAAATAAAAAATTAAAAAGATTAGTAATAAATACCCTGTGATATTAATAAAACTTATATTTTTAGTTTCATCCATTTTCAGGATTAAAGTATGTAGTACCGTAAATACCACCAAAAATAAGCACAGATTAATGTACAAAGGGTAGTAATGTTCTAATGGCACTAAAGTATTCATTTAACTATACCGATTTAGTAATCTTTTTTATATTTCTATCAATTCTAAACATCATACTTCAACTCGTTTTCCATCTTTCTTAACTATTCTTGCTGGATTACCAACAACAACACAATCATTAGGTATGTCTTTTACCACCACAGCTCCTGCTCCTATTACTACATTATTTCCTATAGTGATATCTCCTATAATAATTGCTCCTGTATTAACAGAAACATTATCCCCTATTGTTGGTTTTTTCCCATTAACCTCACCTACAGTAACTAAATGATTAACATAAAAATTTTCTCCTATAGAATTTGCATTAAGAATCGTACTATATGGATGACCTGTTAACACTCCTCCTCCTAGTTTTGTATTAATATCAATTCTAAAATATTTTTCTTTCCTACAATAGAAGTTTAAAATATGTGCTAGTATTCCTCTAGTTCTAAAATAAAAAATTGTTCTAAAATCGGGTGAATATGCCAAAAAGTCTAATAATAAAGAAATTCTACTTCCTTTTTTTTGTTTAGCAAAAGCCCACCTATCTATATCCTTATGTATATCATTTTTGTTATTACTATACTTATATAACAAAATATGTGGTATTAAAAATATTTTGTAAAAACTTAAAATCAATGACCTCATATTGCAATTATTTTATTCTGATATTAGATTATTAAACATACTTTCCCAAAGTTCCATAACAGCATTCAATTTATATTGAGAAGAGTTTTCTCTAGCATGCTTACCCATTCTTATTAACTCTTCTTTATGATCCATTAATCGTATAAGCTCTTTTGCAAAAGAGTCATTGTCATACAACGAAACTAACGATCCATTATCTGTATTAATTATATTTCTAGGACCATGTGGGCAATCGAATGAAACAATAGGCAATCCACAAGCTTGAGCTTCTAATAAAACTAAAGGAAAACACTCATTATGAGATGTCATTACAAAAATCGAAGAGCTCAACATTTTATCTTTTATAGCATCTGTTGATCCTTTTAAAAAAACAACTTTTTCTAACCCATATACAGTAATCTTATCCTGTAAGGTCTTTATATAATGTAAATCTCCTTCGCCATAAATATACAATTTCCAATCTTTATTCTTTTCATATACAGTGTTCCATATATCAATCAGCATATCATATCCTTTAACTGGGGCGATTCTACCCGCCGCGATAACTATTTTTTCTGATATACTTGATACCTCTTTTGGATAAAATGTTAGTGGATTAGGAATAATAACCTTATTATTTGTTTTATAATATGTAGCTTCATCTTTATTAAGAACTACTAATGCATCATATTTACTCTCTACATAATCTGCAAATTTTAAGAAATACTTTTTTATAAGATTTTTTGGATTTTGACGGCTTTCTATTTCAATGTGTTTTGAATAGTGAAATTCTTTTACCTTAGGTATTCTTTTTTTAACAAAAGGCATAAAATATGTGTCTGTACTATGACTACAAACTACTACTACATCTGGATTAAAATAGTGTATCTCGGACTTAAGCTTACGAATATGTTTCGGTAATTTCTTTAGATTTACAGGATGAAAATACGATTTTTCTCTATTATAGTTTATTCCTAGATCTTTAAAAAGTATCTTATCATCAAAATGATAACATGGTTTATTGTTTTTTTGCTCTGTAGTTACTATACATATTTCGAATCCTTTCTTTGCTGCAAAATAATTAGCTTTAATAGAAAGTACTCTTTCGATACCTCCATGCAAATATACCTGGTCTATCACAAAAATTATTTTCATTAAGAAGCTCTTTTTTTAAGTGTTTCTTTAAATAATTGATCCCAGACAGAAGCTATTTTTTCTGGTAAATAATACGTTACTGATTTTCTTGCAGATTTACCCATCATCTGCCTTTTGTTTTCATCACTCATAAGAGTATTGATTTTATTCCCCAACTCTGCAATATCGCCGTTTTTAACTAAGAATCCGTTTTGCTGATCTTTAATAATATCAGAAGGGCCAAAAGGGCAATCAAAAGAAACACAAGGCACTCCGTATGCCATAGCTTCTGTTAATACCATTCCAAATCCCTCATATCTCGAGGACATTACATATATAGATGCTTCCTTATATTTTTCTGAAATATTCTTTACAGGAGGGTAAAAATTGACTGTATCTGAGATCCCCAAGTCACTGGCCAATTGTTCTAAATTTTCTTCTTTACTTATGGTTCCATATATATCCAGTTGCCAATCTGGATGTTGACTTACAGCTATTTTCCAGCTTTGTAATAAACGGTCATAACCTTTTTGAAAACTCTGTTTACCTACCGCAAGAACTTTTTTATTCTGCAAGGTACTTTGCGTATTTGGATAAAACGATAATGGATTGGGTATGACTTTTAGGTTTTTGAGATTCCACTCTTTTACATTACCTTCTGTAAGAACGACAAAGTGATCATAAAGTGAACCTCCTAAATTCATTAGTTTAAACTTAAAAGAAGAAATTAGACGATCTACTATTGATTGATGATCATTTCTAATTTCAATATTTTTAGAAACATGCCTTTCATAGATCATTGGATGTGATTTCCCTATAATCATAGGAAGAAGTAATCCCTTTATTCCATCATCACAGACTATTATGATATCTGGATCTACCTTTTGTAAGATGGATTTAATTCCTTTTCTATATTTAGAAATATAGCGTATTGGATTGCCTTCTACAGCAATATCATGGTAATAAATTTTAGCACTAAAATTATAGAATAAGGGCTCATCTCCTTGGTTTAAAGTTAAAATATGAATATCATAATCAAAATTATCTACTAAAAAGCTTGCTTTAATAGACAATACTCTCTCCAAACCTCCTGGACCACACACTTGATTTGTTATATATAATAATCTCATGGCTTTTAGCTTGTTAGGGCTGTATTAAGATATGTTTTAGATTTTTTGATAAGTACATCCAATTTTTTTTGCACTTCTATGTAATTTATAGTATCCAACTCATAATCTAATATTGTGTCTTTATCCAATAAAAACTTACTAAGTCCTACAGATTGCAATAAATCTCGCATACGTGTATTTATTTTATCACTTCTATTAAAAACAGCTAAGTTTTTATGTAATATTAAAGAGTATGCTACCGCATGAAATGAGTTGGCTAAAATACATTCTGCAGTATTCAATACAGTCAGAAATAGTTCTGGACCTTCTAAATAAAAATTTTTGTCAGCGTAATCAATTAATTCATTAAAAGCATAGATTTTCCATCCATTTTCTTTTTTCAATTTCTCTGCCAACTCCTTAATTACAGGATCGTTATCAAAATCATAAACGACTATATACTTCCCTTTATCTACGATATCTTTTTCTATCTGAGGAAGCATTAATGCTTGCCATTCTTTTGGCTCTAGTAAAAAAACCGGATCCAATACTTGTGTAACTTTATCAAAACCTAAATCTTCTAAAATTCTTTTCCCTGAAGATTCTCTTACAGAAACATAATCTAACCTAGATACTTTTTCTTTTACAAAACCTTTTATATCTTCTTCCAATTCATCAATAGCAAAACTTGCAGCATATGATAATTTTAACTTATTATCTGGTACAAAATCTAAATAAAAAGAAGGGTCTTTTCCATTTTCAAAAAAAGAATTCCATATTTGATCACTGCCACATATATAAGCATCGGCTTCAGGAATATCCGCTTTTAACTCTTCGTTAGATCTATATAATTTTTTACCACTCTTTATATATTTTTCAGAAAATTCATCAAACTTCTTTTTCCTTTTTAGGTTAATCAATCGCTTAGGCAATTTTAAAATCAAATATATAGCTCTAAAAAGAAAATTTTTATCAAAAAAAGGGCTAGAAACTATCCATAGCTTAAAATGCTTACTTAAATAAGGTGGCTTATAATGAATCGTTTCTGCTTCATAGCCTAAATTTTCTAAATATTTCAGTAAGGCATACTCTTGTAAGCTTGCGCCATAATTATACACTTCGTGACAAGTAATCGTTTTTATTTTCATAATTGTTATAACAATAGTTGATCTGGCTAATTAATTGATTATACCTCAATTATTCATTAAAATGTTAAATTTCTGTAATGATATTTCTTTATCTTTATTTACTCTATTATCTAGGTTCTCAATAACTTTTTTAACTAATATTTCATTATTCATATAGTTCTCTATACTAGTTGCAATAGCATCAGGGTTCATTTCACAGATTATACCTGTCTTATCATGTTCTATTATTGATGATGCTGTAGGGAAATTAGTAGTTACTATTGGTTTTTTTAACATAGCTGCTTCAATTACAGTTAAGCCTAAACCTTCAAACAATGATGTCTGGGTATAGATATCACAAGAATAGATATATGGGTATGGATTTTCCTTAAATCCTAGTAAAATAAAATTCTTTTCGAGATTATGAATGCGAATTAACTCTTCAAGAGTATTGCGCTCGGGTCCCTCTCCTATTACGTACCACTTCACATTCTTTTCTTTCTTTTTTAAAATTGAACAAGCTTCGATTGCCATATGTAATCCTTTTGCCTGTGCTAGTCTACCAACGGTAACTATTGTAGTTGTATTTTTTTCTTTTCTGAACTCGATTTTTTCTGAACTCATTTTTTTAATTAGCTCATAATCTGTAATATCTTTAATAATTGTAGTTTCTATTTTTTTTCCAATACCCTGTACAGCGCTCTGTAATGATATTTCATTTTCTTTTGAAACACATACAACTTTATTAAACTGAGTATAATGTTTAAAATCAAAATTAATAGTATACCCTGCTTTTTGATAATCTGTATTCAACCAAGCATATTTTTTATTAGCAATAACCTTATTAGCTACATAATATGTAGAAAACCCTTGATTATATGCTATAGCAATAGCATACTTTTTATCATGATTAGCAATTGATGAACCAAAAGCTTTCCAGTATTGCTGAGCTAAATGGTATGTTTTCTGGATGCTGTTTAGTTTTCTTAATAACAAGTAATGGATTCTTTTTATTTGACTCGTAAGAAAACCTGAGTTTAAAAATTGATCTTTATATATAATATTAACTTTTTCTGGTACAAATTTCTCAAACTCTCCTCCTTTATTTATAAGGATCAAATCAATCTCATATGCATCAAAACTAATATTTTGTAACAATGTTGTAAGGCTCTTTTCTGCTCCTCCACATTGTAATGATTCTATTACAAAAAGAATACTTTTTTTATGATTCTTATTTTCCATATTTTTTAATAAAATCGTCCGTACTCATATAGAAATCTTCTGCTTTTTCTTTTATTTCACTCTCATCCCAGTTCCACCAAGCAATATTATTTAATCTTTCAATGGTCTGTTTATCATGTTTAAACTTCAGGATTTTTGCAGGACTTCCTCCCACGACACAATAATCAGGTATTATGCTATTGCCTGTTACTACAGAGTTTGCCGCGATAGTTACCCCATTTCCTATTTTTGCTCCGGGCATAATATATGCCCCCATTCCAATCCATACATCATTACCTATAACAATACCTTCTCGTTGCTCTATTGTTTTCAAAAAATCATTCTTATCTTTCCCACTGGGTAATACTAACTCATCTTTAAAAAAATTATTGATTATAGGAAAAGATGTTATTCTTGAAGCTTGATGATACCCCTCGTCTACAATAAACCGTACATTGTTGGCTATACTACAATATTTTCCTATTTTTAATTCTGCCTTTGTCCATCGCCACACTAACGCCCCATTATCATAAGTTTTATGACCAATACTAGAAAAGTTATCATTTTTAAGAAAAACATAATCATGTATTCTTAGTGCATGGTGATAATCAATCCCTAATAATCTCCATAAAACATGTCTAACTTTATTTAACATAATAATTTAATTACTGTTGTACTAGTTCTTTAAAAATAGTTATCCATTGTTTCCCTACTTTATCCATTTCGAATTGGTAACTACTTTGTACTCCTGCCATGGCCATCTGTTCTCTCTGTTCTATATTATCGATTAAATAGGTTACTTTATTTTTAAATAATTCTATATCTCCCTCTGGTATAATAAACCCTGTTTTGGTATCCTCTATAATATCCTTAATAGAAGAGAATGTGTTAAAAGCTATAGGGACACATCCTGTTTGTAATGATTCTGTTAAAGTCATACCCCAACCTTCTATAGACGAGGACATCAAAAAAATTGATGCTTCTTTATAAAAAGAAAGAGGTTTCTGTTTTCCTAATAACATTACATTTTTTAGCCCCTGTGTTTCTATTAGACTTTCATACATTTTTTTATCTGGTCCATCTCCTACGATTTTTAAAGACCAGTCACTATATTTTTCTTGTAATTGTTTCCAAATTTTGATTAGCATACTTATTCTTTTACTTGCTTCATCTAATCTAGATACTACTAGTATAACTTTTCTTTTAGCTTGTATATCTTGCTTCGTAGCAAAATAGTCAAATGACAATGCATTACCAATACCTACAAGTTTTTCTTTATTTGGTAGAGAATAATATGATTTAAAATCTTCAATAAATCGTTCTGATAACAAAACAAATTTATCACTGTAATCATATCCTTTTTGAAATAATTTTTGAGTTTTTCTCTTATTTATAGCTTTATAAATAGGAAAAAATGTTAAATTAATAAGGTAGTATATTTTCTTAACATACTTTTTTTCTTGTACAAAAAAACGTTTTAATCGCTTTTTTAAAACCAGAGTTTCATATCCTGGTTTTGAATGATATGCTGTAATTATTTTACAAGTTGTATCATATACAGCTTGGTTTCCTACTAGGGTATACCATGGGCCTGCAGGAAATAAAATGATATCAATCTTATGATTAATAATAATTTTTCTTAATTCTAATGGATTATTGATACTACCTTGTATCTTTTCTATATGCTGAAATTGATCCAAAAACTGATTAAATAAACAATAACACTTTATATCATCTCTTAAAGAAAGATATTTTGCTAAATTTACTGTAGTCCTTTCTATTCCTCCTGCAGTTGATGAAAAAGGAGCATTCATAGCTATTAAAACATGTATTTTTTTATCTAATTTCAATTTAACTTTTTAAATTTCTTTTTTTATGTAATATCATTAATAATTCGGATATAGAACTCAACTTTATCATATAGCTAAATGTTAAATATAATAAAGAGCCTATTACACTCCCCACAAGTAATCTTACTATATCAATATCATATCCCATCTGGTATTTTAGTCCTTTGTCAGCAAAGTGTACTATCAGTCCCATAAAAAAAGCTATAATAACTGCAGGGATTATGTCCTTAATCTGCTCTATTGTATTATAATTAATAAACTTACCAGTATAATAGCTATTAATAAAAAATGATATGAGAGATAATAAAACGCTTCCATATAACAATCCGTCAATTCCTAACTGAAAAGTACAGGCTATAACTACTATTATTATTATTTTTTTTACTATTTCTAACTTCAGAAATAAATCACTTCTCCCTTTTACTTTTAAAATATTAAGATTATATGAGTGAATAGGAAATAATAAGCCATTTAAACATAGTATTTTAAAGTATGGAACAGCAGGCATCCACTTCTCTCCTAATAATAAACTGATTAATGGTTCTGCCAAAACTAACATTAGGGCAAGGGTTGGAGCTACAATAAAAATAACCATTTTCATTATTTTCTTATTGATCTCTTTTAAACGTACATCATCATCTTTAATACTTGCAAATAATGGAAAGGTTACCTTATTTATAATTTGAGTAATATTAGTTACTGGTAATTGCTTCAATGAATCTGCTCTATTATAAAATCCCACCTGTGCTGTTGTAAAGAACTTTCCGATAATAATTGTATATGCATTATTAAAAAATGTATCTATAATACTGGATATTGTTAATTTAAAACCATAACCAAAGTGGTATTTAAATTTTTCTTTACTAAACACCCATTTAGGTTTCCATTTTGACCAATACCATAACTGAATCGCCATTAATGATGATTGCACAATACTATTCCACACCAAACTCCATACTCCAAAACCATTATATGCCAAAGTTATACCTATAACACTACCTATTATTAATGATGGTATTGAGACTATTAACTGCCTTTTAAAGTCTAAATTTTTTAATAATATTGTGTTTTGAATTGTAGAAAATGCGTTGATAATAAATATCACTGAATATACGCGAATTAGTAATGTTAAAATCGCTTCCTTATAAAATAAGGCAATCAAAGGAGCTGAAAAAAATATAATAAGATAAATAACAATACTCCCTCCTAAATTAAAAAAGAATACTGTAGAAAAATCTTCATCATCAGGATCTGTTGTTCTAATTAAAGACTGACTTAAACCACTTCCTACTAAAGCTGACCCTATTCCTATAAAAACACCTATCAGCGCTATCAAACCAAACTCTGAAGGCAGTAATAGTCTAGCCAAAATAATAGACACCACGAACGATATTCCCTGAGTACTAAATTGCTGGATTGATGTCCAAAAAACACCTGAAAGTGCTTGTTTTCTTAATGACATTTTATTGTTTGAGTTATGATAATTTTAGAGTTATATCTCATACGTGTTATTTTTTTAAACTCATCATCGATATATCTCGTTAATTACATCTACAATCGTCCATTTACATCCTCTGTTAATATACCTTTAACATCATATAGAACACCGTTTGGCATTAACATCGATTTTAAATCTATATCTAAAAATTCTTTATGAGCAACAGTTAATACAACAGCATCGTACTTTTCTTTAGGTAAGTCCATTGTGGTATTTAAATTATATTCATGTAATACTTCTGATGGATTTGCCCAAGGGTCATATACTGTAACTTTGGTTCCAAAATCACTTAACTGGTTAATCACATCAACAGCTCTAGTATTACGTACATCAGGACAATTTTCTTTAAACGTTATTCCTAATACTAGTACATTCGCTCCTTTTATATGAATATCGTGTTTTACCATAAGCTTAATTACCTCTGATGCTACATATTGCCCCATACTATCATTTAATCTTCTTCCTGCAAGTATAATTTCTGGATGATACCCAAACTCTTGTGCTCTCTGAGCTAAGTAATATGGATCAACACCAATACAATGCCCTCCTACTAATCCTGGTTTAAAAGGAAGGAAATTCCATTTAGTTCCTGCAGCTTTTAATACATCATTAGTATCAATATCCATTAAATTAAAGATTTTAGCTAATTCATTAACAAAAGCAATATTAATATCTCTTTGAGAATTTTCAATTACCTTAGCAGCTTCTGCAACTTTTATTGTTGGAGCTAAATGAGTCCCTGCTGTAATAACAGAATTATATAGATTATCTACTTTTTTTCCTATTTCTGGAGTAGAACCTGCTGTAACTTTAAGAATTTTTTCTACGGTGTGTTTTTTATCTCCAGGATTAATCCGTTCTGGGGAATATCCTGCATAAAAATCTTCATTAAACTTCAATCCACTGATTTTCTCTAATACAGGAATACATTCTTCTTCGGTTACTCCTGGATATACCGTAGATTCATAAATGACTATATCTCCTTTTTTCAAAACCTGCGCTACCGTTTCACTTGATTTATATAAAGGAGTCAGATCGGGTCTGTTATTTTTATCTACTGGAGTAGGAACTGTAATCACATAATAATTACAATCTTTGATATCTTCTAAAGTAGAGGAACAATATAATCCGTTAGTATTTAAATCTACTTCATTTTTTAATACGGATTGTAATAACTCATCCTCTACTTCTAGAGTAGAATCAGTCCCTGAGCATAATTCTTCAATTCTTTTTTTATTAATATCAAAACCTACTACAGGGTATTTAGTGGCAAACAACCTAGCTAAAGGTAATCCTACATATCCTAATCCAATAATGGCTATCTTAATATCTTGTTGCATAATAGTGATGTGTCTTTATTTTTTTTTACTGGAAGAAAATTAGAAACTACTTTAGATTTTCCCAATACCATTTCACGGCTTCTTTTAAGCCTGATTTTATGTCAAATTTGGGAGCATATCCAAGTAATGCTTTTGCTTTATCTACAGAAGCCAGAGAATGCGGTACATCTCCTTTACGTTCTGAACCATACTTCATTTCTATATCTGCTATAGCAGAGTCATATTCCCCTAAATATTCTTTTAATAAAGAAGTCAATTCGTTTAATGTTGTTCTCTCCCCAAATGCTGTATTATATACATTATTCAATGCTTCTGGGTTATCTGATACGATAGATAATAAATTCATTTGTATAACATTATCTATATATGTAAAATCTCTAGAGAACGATCCATCTCCATTAATTACTGGAGATTCGTGCTTCATAAACTGCATCACAAATTTTGGAATTACAGCTGCATAAGCTCCGTCAGGATCTTGTTTACGACCAAATACATTAAAATAACGTAGTCCAATAGTATCTAAATCATATGTCTTTTTAAAATTATCAGCATACAATTCATTTACATATTTAGTAATAGCATATGGAGATAATGGTTTTCCTATTTTCTCTTCTACTTTTGGCAACGCTATAGAATCACCATATGTAGAAGAACTCGCTGCATAAATAAATCGTTTCACTCCTGCATCTCTAGAAGCTACTAACATATTAAGAAAACCACCTACATTAACATCATTAGATGTTATTGGATCATTTATAGATCTTGGAACAGATCCTAATGCTGCCTGATGTAATACAAAATCTACACCCTCACATGCTTTATGACAGTCATCAATATTCCTTATATCTCCTTCAATAAAAGTAAACTTAGGATTTTCTAGTAGTTTAGAAAGGTTTCTCTTATGCCCTGTAGCAAAATTATCTAGTCCTACGACTGTACTCCCTATATTAATAAGTGTTTCACAAAGGTTTGATCCTATAAACCCTGCTGCTCCAGTGATCAATATCTTTGAAGCCTGAAGTATTTCTTGTTGATTAGTGTTCATAAATTATATTTTAACCCTTAAATGTTTCAATCCCAAAGATTATACTTTTGTATAATCAACGCGAAATTAAGATTTACTTATAGAACACACAACATATGTTAAAGGGGATTTTAACCCTAAATTGAATTAATAATACTTCACTACCCCCCACAACCTTTATCTAACACCTTAACCACCTACAATACATGAATTAACAACAACCTAAAACAATGTATTATTTTTATTAACTATAACGTTTTCATAACTATAAAATCGCTTTCGTTTTTTTTAATAAATCACAAAATCCTTCAAATTTTAGCTTTTAGAAAAGACAAAAACGTATTCTAAAATTGTACTAGTGATATTAATTCTTCTTCAAATCTTTCTATACCTAAATATTGACTTTCGAGATGTAAATCAAATGGAATTGGGGTTTGCAAACTAGCCACCCGTTTTACGGGTGCATCAAGAAATGTAAAACAGTTTTCCATAATCAATGCTGAAATATCAGAAGCTATCCCCCCGAATAAAGTATCTTCTTGTAAAATGATCACTTTACCTGTTTTTCTAACAGATCTATAAATGGTTTCTTCATCTAAAGGTTGTAATGTCCGTAAATCTATTATATCCGCTTGAATATAGGGATATTTCTCTAATACTTCTGTAGCCCAATGCACTCCTGCTCCATAACTTATAACAGTAATATCGTTTCCTTCTATTATCACAGATGCTTTTCCTAATGGCAAATTATAATATCCTTCTGGGACTTGCTGACGAATATTTCTATATAAAGCTTTATGCTCAAAAAACAATACTGGATTAGGATCCTCAATAGCAGCAATCAACAAGCCTTTTGCATCAAATGGAAATGCAGGATATATAACCTTGAGTCCTGGTGTTTTAGTAAACCAAGCCTCATTAGTTTGACTATGAAAAGGTCCCGCTCCTACACCTGCTCCACAAGGCATTCGGATAACAACATCTGCTGATTGCTTCCATCGATAATTTGATTTTGCTAATAAATTAACAATCGGATTAAACCCAGAAGACACAAAATCTGCAAATTGCATTTCAACTATCGCTTTATGACTATTCACAGCCAATCCATATGCTGTAGAAATGATCCCAGATTCGCAAATTGGGGTGTTCCGTACCCGTTCTTTACCAAATAAATCTATAAAACCTTCCGTTATTTTAAAAACTCCTCCATATTCTGCAATATCTTGCCCCATAATCACAAGATTATCGTACTTATACATTCCTTCTTTTAAACCATCAGAAATTGCATCAATTAACCTAAGCTCTTTAGTACTGGATTTTGGTTTTATTTCAATATGATCAAATCTCGTATAGACATCATTTAACTCTTTATCCAAATCTACTTTAATAGCTGATTCGCTATTAGCCTGTTCCCAATGAGTTTCTATTTCGGTTTTCAAAACTGATCGTTTTTGAAGATCATCCTTCACAGAGATCACCCCTTTATCAATTAAATAGTTTTTATAATTCTCTACAGGATCTTTAGTACTCCAGTACTCCATTAGTTCCTTGGGTACATATTTTGTTCCACTAGCTTCCTCATGCCCTCTCATTCTAAACGTTTTGAATTCTAATAAAACTGGACGTGGATTTTGTCTAATACTCTTAGCTAAACCATTAACCTTATCATACACCTCTAGTACATTATTCCCTTCAATTATATGTGATTCCATACCATATCCTATACCCCGATCTGCAAGATGCTTACAACAATATTGTTCAGTAGTTGGTGTCGATAAACCATACCCATTATTTTCTATACAAAACAATATTGGTAAACTCCACACAGAAGCAATATTAAGTGCTTCATGAAAGTCTCCTTCACTAGTGCCTCCTTCTCCTGTAAATACTGCAGTAATTTTCGGGTTTTTAGTCAGAAGATTACTTAGAGCAATACCACAAGCCACTCCCATTTGAGGGCCTAAGTGAGAAATCATACCTACAATATGATATTCTTGTGTCCCAAAATGAAAAGAACGGTCACGACCATTAGTAAACCCACTGGCTTTTCCTTGCCACTGACTAAATAATTTATACAAAGGAATATCTCGTGTGGTAAACACTCCTAAATTACGATGCATCGGTAATATATACTCATCGTTTTCTAAAGCCGCTGTTACTCCTACTGATATTGCTTCCTGACCTATACCACTAAACCATTTAGATATTTTGCCTTGACGTAACAATACCAGCATTTTTTCTTCAATAAGTCTAGATTTAAGCATCTTAAAATACAACATAATAAGTGTATTTTCATGATACGCTAATCGATCAAAGTGAAGTGATTTTGTTTTCTCCGAAATATGCTCCATAAAAGAAAATTTGTTAAGTAAATGTACTTATTTTTAATCTCAGAATTTACATCACAACTACAATATTATTAAGTAGTTGTTAATTTTCACCTAACAATTCTATGAATTAATTAAATTTACTACAAAACTAGTGGTTAGCTTCTAAAAATTAATAAATTTGACTTATATCTTACTAACTATATATAAAATTTGAAGTACTATTTGGAGTTTTTAGCCGAAATACACTTATTTTAGTTCTTCAAGACACTATAACTATATTAATGAATACTATACCAAGCATAGATTTGGCAGATTTTCTGTCTGAGGATCCTTCTCTAAAACAAAAATTTGTCAACGAAATAGGAAAAGCCTATGAAGAAATAGGTTTTGTTGCATTGAAAAATCATTTTTTAAGCGACAAACTCGTAGAGAGTTTATATACAGAAATTAAAGCTTTTTTTGATCTTCCTACAGATGTAAAAAAGAAATATGAAATTGAAGGATTAGGTGGACAACGTGGCTATACCTCTTTTGGCAAAGAACATGCTAAAGGAAAGAAAGAAGGTGACCTTAAAGAGTTTTGGCATTTTGGGCAAGAACCCGATGCAGGCGCCAATTTATTAGAGAAATATCCTTCTAATATTACTGTAGAGGAGTTAAAAGAGTTCAATAGCATAGGAATGGAATCATATAAAATGCTAGAAAAAACAGGTATATACATTCTTAGAGCATTATCTCTTTATATAGGAGTCGATGAATATTATTTTGATCACTGGGCGAGTAATGGAAATAGTATCTTAAGACCAATTCATTACCCTCCGATCACAGAAGAACCCAAAGGAGCAGTTAGAGCTGGAGCCCATGGAGATATCAATCTAATCACATTACTGATGGGGGCCTCTACAGGAGGATTACAAGTCCAACGTAAAGATGGGCAATGGATTGATGCCATTCCAAAAGAAAACGAGCTAGTCATTAATGTTGGAGACATGTTGGAGCGTCATACAAACAATAAATTACGATCTACAATACATCGAGTAATAAATCCGCCAAAAGAGCAATGGAATCAACCTAGATATTCTATTCCTTTCTTTATGCACCCAAGAAGTGACATGAAATTAAATTGTCTTGAAGAATGTATTACAGAAGAAAACCCTAAACATTACGAAGATATAACTGCTGGAGAATTTTTACACCAAAGGCTTGTCGAAATTGGATTAATAAAAAAATAAAATACCTTCATGGATTTACAAGACCAATTAAAAAATTTATTTCCTGATCATCAACTCGAAAAAGAAGAAATTGTACAAGATCATAAAGATCAGATATGGATGCAAGAAGACCCAATACTTTGTAAGTATGAAAAAAGAAAAGGAAAACCAATCACCATACTCGAAGGATATACTGGAGCTGATGAAGATTTTAAAAAACTAGCGAAAGAATTAAAAACTCGTTTAAGTGTTGGAGGAAGTTTTAAAAATGATGCAATAATCATACAAGGTGATTATAGAAATCAAATTATGGAAATTCTTAAAGAAAAAGGATTTAAAGTAAAACGTGTTGGAGGATAGTATAAATTAATTATTTAATCAATGGCTACATTACACATTACCAATGGAGACAGTCTTACTAATAGAATGCAAGAATTAAAACTTGTCACAGGAGATTTTATGGTCTGGCGTGAAATGTTTTGTGAAGGTCCTACTGTAATTAAGGTAGAAACTGAAAATTCTATTAGAAAACGAAAAAGGTTTTTAAAAAAATACTATAGAATTTCTGCCTCTGATTATGATACTAAATTCATTTCACAATTAAAGAAATTAGATAGCATACTAGATTATGATGAAATAGTATTATGGTTCGAATATGATCTTTTTTGTCATATCAATATGGTTGCGGCGATTAGTTTGATTTTAAGAAAAGGAGTTAGAAATATTCCTATATATCTAGTTTGTAGTGGTAAAGTACTACATAAAAAAAAGCTATTTGGTCTCTGTGAATTATCCAACGAACAACTAAAACAACAATATCATAATAAAATCCAATTAACCCTTGATGATCTAGAACTTGCTGACCATGTATGGACTTTATATTGCGAGTCAAAGCCACAAAAAATTGCTGGCCAAATCAAACGAAACTCTTCTTTTGAATACTTATCCATATGCCTAAGAGCACATTTACAACGATTTCCTAATATGCTCACCGGACTTAACACCCTAGAACACAATGTTCTGGAGATGGTAGATAATTATCAAATTAAAAATATTAAGCAACTTACCGGATATGCTCTTGAATATCAAGGATATTATGGGTATGGTGATATGCAAATGAAACGTGTTCTTGCTAGGCTTTTTCAGTTTCTAAACCAGACAAAAGATATGCTTTTACTATCCGAAAGAGGAAAACTAGCCTTAGAACGTAAAAAAAATTTCTATAATACGCAAATATTAGATTGGCACTATGGAGGTGTTAAAAAATATGATTACCTATACAACAATGACACACACACATTATTAAAATTATAATATGGCTATAGCCGAATCCGAACTTATCATTAATGAAGATGGTAGTATTTATCATCTCAATTTAAAACCTGAACATCTAGCTCATCACATCATAACAGTTGGAGATCCTGATCGAGTTGATGAAGTTACTCAGTATTTTGATTCTATTGAATATAAAATTCGTAAACGAGAATTTCACACACAAACAGGAAATTATAACGGAAAAAGAATTTCTGTAATTTCTACAGGTATAGGCACAGACAATATTGATATCGTATTTAATGAATTAGACGCCTTAGTAAATATAGATTTCTCAACCAGAAAAGTTAAAGAAAAGCATACAACACTACATATCATACGTATAGGAACTTCTGGAGCAATACAATCAAACATCCCTATTGATAGTTTTATTATATCAGAAATTGCTATTGGTTTTGATAGTTTGCTTCATTTTTATGATAGTCAACATATACAACTACCAAATATCTCTAAAGAATTAATACAACATTTAGATTGGGATCAGAATAAATCAACACCTTATGTAGTTTTATACGATGAGAAATTAGGCAAACACATTGCTAACGATCCTCTTATCAATAAAGGAATCACAATTACTAATGTTGGTTTCTATGGCCCACAAGGCAGAGTCTTAAGAATTCCTCTTCAGAATGATCAACTCAATAAAAAAATAACTGAATTTAGTTATGAGAATAAAAAAATTACTAATTTAGAGATGGAAACTTCAGGAATATATGGAATGGCAAAATTACTTGGTCATAAAGCCGTTTCTATGAACGCTATTCTAGCAAACAGAACTACAGGAGAATTTAGTAAAACTCCAAAAAAAACCATCAACAAACTGATTACATATACTCTGGATAAAATAGTAAGTTATCAATAATAATCTAAACTTGTATAAAAAAGCAGATTACCTCTTTTTTTCTATACAAGTATATTATCTTAATTTATAAAGGATTATCCAAATAATATTTTAAGACTAATTAATAGATTTGCAAACAACAATACTGCAATAAAAACAACGATACCATTCTCTACAGAATTATTTTTTAACTTCGCAACTTTTACATATGTATTTTTATTTTTAAAAAAATCCTTTTTCATAACAATATTGTTTTTTTTGGGGGTTAAATCTTTTTATAAAGATACATCTTTTAGAAGAATAATAGTTCAAATATATATAAAAATAAATTATTTTTACCGATAAAAAACACAAAAACAACGATAAAAAGCAATTTATTAATCATTAAATACTATGCACACTATAAAAATAGGCGGTGTTCCAGAGCACTTCAATTTACCTTGGCACTTAACAATTGAAGACGGAAGCTACCTAAAGAATGATATACAATTAGAATGGGTAGAATATCCAGGAGGTACCGGCGCTATGTGCGAAGCCTTAAGAAACAAAGATATCGATATGGCCATAATCCTTACAGAAGGAATTATAAAAGATATTATAGATGGTAATCCTTGTAAAATAGTACAAACCTATATTAAAACACCTCTTATATGGGGTATTCATGTCGGAGCGAATTCTAAGTATAACCATCTATCTGAATTAGAAAACACAAAAGCTGCTATTAGTAGATATGGATCTGGTTCACACTTAATGGCACATGTAAACGCACAAAATCAAAAATGGGATTCTTCACTTCTAGAATTTGAAGTTATAAAAAACCTTAGCGGTGCAATAGAGGCTTTAACCAAAGGAAATGCGGATTATTTTATGTGGGAGCATTTTACCACAAAACCTTTAGTTGATAGCGGAACCTTTAGAAGAGTTGCAGATTGTCCTACTCCGTGGCCATGCTTTGTAATAGCTGTAAGAGAGGACATTCTAAGTAATAAAGCAAAAGAAATAAAAACAATCTTGAATATCATTAATACTACTACAGAAGATTTTAAACACATACCTAGTATCGAGAAAACATTAGCTAATCGGTATGATCAACAATTAGAAGATATACAAAAATGGTTAGCACTTACAGAGTGGAGTCAATCCCTAATCAAAAAAGAAACTCTTATAGAAATACAAAATCATTTATTTGATTTACAAATCATTGATAAAAAAATAGATCCAAAAAGACTAACTTTTAATATCTAAGTGTGTTTTTTCAGAAAAAACACTTCAAAATAAACACATTATAATAAAGGATATTACAACAAATTAAGATAAAAAAATAAAAACCAGCAGAGAAAACCAACATTACACAACAAATAACTAATTCTTAAACATTTACACAATAAGCTCTTATACAGTAAAAATATTTTGTACATTTGCATCACCTACCCCGATGATATGAACTAGTTATTAGTTGCAAAAGCAACCTTTTGGTTATACATGCATCTAATAATAAACTAAAAAAATATTTATTATGGTAACTTTTTTAATAATACTAACAGGGCTTGTTGCTTTCAACTTTATTTTACTTAAAATAAGCACTCAGTCAGTCGATACAGACAAAAAGAAATCAAAGACTTCTATAAATAAAATTGAAGATAAAAAATCTAAAGAATCAGACATCTCTAATGCAGCATAATTAACTACCAATTTACCCTCATTTGATTGGTTTCTGCTAAATATGAATTAGTTTTACTAAAATGCTTATTTCCAAACCAATACCCTCTATTCGCACTTAATGGAGAAGGATGTCCACTTGTCAAAACACAATGCTTAGAAGTATCAATCTTTGCTCCTTTTTTCTTAGCATACCCTCCCCACAATAAGAAAACTACATTTTTCTTATGATCAGATATTTTTTGAATCACAGCATTCGTGAACTCTTCCCAACCTTTATTTTGATGAGAACCTGCTTGATGAGCTCGTACAGTTAATGTAGCATTTAATAATAAAACTCCTTGTTTGGCCCAACGTTCTAAATTTCCATTTGAAGGAAAAGGTACATTTATGTCTGTTTCAATCTCTTTAAAAATATTTATTAATGAAGGAGGGTTAGCAATACCACCAGCTACAGAGAAACATAACCCATTAGCTTGCCCTGTCCCATGATAAGGATCTTGACCAATTATAACTACTTTAACATCATCAAAACTACAATGATCAAAAGCTGCAAAAATCTCAGATCCTTTTGGGTAACATGTATGATTTTTATACTCTGTTTTCACAAAATTTGCTAGAGCAGTAAAATATGGCTTACTAAATTCCTCTTTAAGTTGCTGATTCCAAGAAGTTTCAATATTTACATTCATATAGAGATGAAAAAATTATAGCAATTGTGTATTTTTGCTTGTTCATAAAACGATCGAATATAACCCAAAAATAGGGTAAAACAAAGTATGATCCACATTTCTAAAAAAACACTAGACGATCTAGAATTTGATACTGTACTTAGTCATATTGCAGAATACTGTAATACTGAGTATGGAAAATCAAAGGCATTACAAATTACTCCTTTTAGTACTAAAAAGCAACTTCATATTGCCCTACAAGAAGTATTTGAATATAAATCTTCATTTCTTAATGATACCCGAATTCCTAATCATAGTTTCGATAGTATTTCTAAAGAAATCAAGTTATTACACATAGAAAACACCTTTCTAGAAGCTTTTAATTTAAAAAAAATAGTCTCTATTAGCATCACTGCTAATGATTTATTATTTTTTTTAAAAAAAAATGCAGAACTATATCCTGTACTACACCAAACCTCATCAGAGGTCCTTTTTACTAAAGAAATTATCAATCTAATTGATACTATAATTGATAAGTTTGGAGAAGTCAGAGATAATGCATCCCCTAAGCTACTAAATCTTAGAAAAGAAATAAATAGTGTTCAAGGAAAATTAAATGGAAGTTTTGGAAGAGACTTATCGCGATATCATAATCTAGGATATCTAGATGAAATCAAAGAAAGTGTTGTAGATAATAGAAGAGTTCTGGCAGTAACAGCGATGTACCGTCGTAAAGTCAAAGGTGCCATTATGGGTAACTCTAAGACAGGTAGCATTGTATATATCGAACCAGAAGCTACTCTTCAATATAGTCGAGAACTTAGTAATCTTCTATATGAAGAAAGAGAAGAAATTGTAAAAATATTAAAAGACCTTACCAATAGACTACGTCCTTTTATTGATTTATTAGAACAATATCAAGACTACCTTAGTTATATTGATATCGTTTCTGCTAAATCAAAATATGCTACTAGGCTTAATGCTGTATTACCAAAAATTACTGAAAACAGAGAATTAACTCTAAAAGAAGCCTACCACCCATTATTATATTATTCTAATACATCAAAAGGTGATACAACCTTTCCACAAACAATAACCTTAGACCAAAACAATCAAATTATTGTTATCTCCGGACCTAATGCTGGTGGTAAAAGTATCACTCTAAAAACTATTGGATTGCTACAAGTAATGCTACAGAGTGGAATGTTAATACCTGTACATGAATACAGTAGAATATGTTTGTTTGATATTATCCTTACTGATATCGGTGATAATCAATCTATAGAAAATCATCTGAGCACTTATAGTTATCGTTTAAAAAACATGAAATATTTTCTCAGAAAATGTAATGATAAAACGCTGTTTTTAATCGATGAATTTGGAACAGGTAGTGACCCAGAACTAGGAGGTGCATTAGCAGAGGCTTTTCTTGAAGTTTTCTATGAAAGAGAATCCTTTGGAATCATCACTACACATTATGCTAATTTAAAAATGTTGGCTAATGAATTGCCCAATATGAGTAATGCCAATATGCTGTTTGATGCTAAAACATTAGAACCTCTATTTAAATTACATTTAGGTGAAGCAGGAAGTTCTTTTACTTTTGAGGTTGCTCAAAAAAATGGTATCCCATATAGTCTGATCAATAAAGCTAAGAAAAAAGTAGAGAGAGGAAAAATTCGTTTTGATAAAAGCATTGCTAACCTTCAAAAAGAACGATCTAAATTACAAAAAACTACTGCTGGGCTTAAAACGAAAGAACAAAAAGCAGAAGACGAAAAGGAACGTTTACAAAAAATCAATGAACGTATACAGCGTAAGTTAGAAAGCTATCAAGAATTATATGATAGTAATCAACGAATGATTTATTTAGGTCAAAAAGTAGATGACCTTAGTGAAAAATATTTTAATAATAAGAAGAAAAGAGAACTGCTCAATGAATTTATTAAAATTGTTGAAGTAGAAAATTCTAAACGAAAAAAGCAAACTCCAAAACAACGAACAGTAGAAAAAGTTAAAAAACAAAAAATTATAAATGAAGTAAAACAAAAGGTTGGAGTTATTCGAGAGAAGAAGAAAGAAGAAAAAAAGAAAGAAGAAAAAATCGAAGCTGCAAAACCCAAAATCACCTTACAAATTGGAGATCGAGTACGTATGATAGATGGTAAATCTATAGGCACTATAGATACACTAGAAAAAGGTAAAGCAGTTGTTAATTATGGCATTTTTACAACTAATGTGAGTGTTGAACAATTAGAATTTGTAGAAAGGAAAAAGAAATAATAACCAAAATATAAGATCTAATCTTGGACTTCAGCCTTCTAATCAAAAAGAAAAAATAAAAAGTTGTACATACATTGTACGCATACTGTATACACCCCTATAATCCTTGTTAAAGTATCCTTAAACCATAATTCTGAGAATTTTATCTTTATATATTTGGGGAAAATCAACCAAAATTTGCTTCAATAATTATGCGAAAATTATTTTTTGTAATCAGTATTACAATACTATTCCCGTTCATTATCCAAGGACAACAACCCCATAAACCTAGTACCGCAGAAATCTATCAAGCTATACAAAAATTAAACTTTCTAGGCTCTGTACTCTATGTAGCTGCACATCCTGATGATGAAAATACACGATTGATATCGTATATGGCTAATCAACAAAAAGCAAGAACAGCATATTTATCATTAACCAGAGGAGATGGCGGACAAAATCTAATAGGCGCAGAAATCCGAGAATTATTAGGAGTAATCAGAACTCAAGAATTACTCGCAGCTCGCAAAACCGATGGTGGAGAACAATTATTTACTCGAGCCAATGATTTTGGATACTCCAAACATCCTAATGAAACGCTTTCTATATGGGACAAAAAAGAAGTATTAAGTGATGTTGTTTGGGCAATTAGAAAATTTAAACCCGATGTAATCATCAATAGATTTGACCATAGAACACCTGGTAGTACACATGGACATCACACTTCGTCTGCTATGCTAAGTGTAGAAGCCTTTGATCTAACAGCAAACACAGCTATGTACCCTGAACATCTTAAATACGCAGAGACATGGCAACCAAAACGATTATTCTTTAACACTTCTTGGTGGTTCTACGGTAGTCAAGAAAAATTTAAAAAAGCAGATAAAACAAAATTATTAAAATTTGATACAGGGGTATATTACCCTATTTTAGGACTATCCAATAGCGAAATAGCATCTCTAAGTCGTAGTCAGCATAAATCTCAAGGATTTGGAAGCACTGGTAGTCGTGGACAACAAAATGAATATATCGAATTAATAAAAGGTGAATTACCAAAAGATAAGACCAATATTTTTGAAGGCATTGATACCTCTTGGAATCGTGTTAAAGGAGGAAAAGCTATTGGAGATATCTTAGCACAAATAGAGAAAAACTTTGATTTTAAAAACCCTTCCGCCTCAATTTCTCAATTAGTTAAAGCATATCAACTCATTCAGCAATTAGAAGATCAGCACTGGAAAATTATTAAATCTAAAGAAATTAAAGAAATTATTGCAACTACTGCTGGACTTTACTTAGAAGCCGTTGCTCCTGAAGCTAATATGACTAAAGGCAGTAAGGTATCCCTAAAAATAGAAGCAATTAATCGGAGTAATACCTATATGACATTACAATCTATTAAAATTGCTACACTTGGTATAAATGATACTTCTGATAAAATTTTAAAAGATAATATAAAAAACAACTTCGAATACACTGGGACTATCCCTAATGACATAAATTTCACAAATCCATATTGGCTTACTAATAAAGGAACATTAGGAATGTATACTGTATCTGATCAACAATTTATCGGAAAACCAGAAACAGAACGTACTATCAAAGCTACATTTACAGTAGCAATAGATGGAGTATCTATACCATTTACTAAAGCTGTTGTATACAAAACAAATGATCCTGTAAAAGGAGAAGTATATAAACCATTAGAAATTATCCCTATAATTTCTGCTAGTATTAAAGATAAAGTAATTATATATGCTAATGGTCCATCAAAACAAATCCCAGTTACTATAAAAGCAGGAAAAGCTAATCTAAAAGGGCAAATAACGCTATCACATCCTAAAAACTGGAGTGTAACTCCTACTCATATTGATTTTAGACTATCACAAAAAGGAGAAGAAAAAACAGTAGTATTTACACTTACTGCTCCACAAACACAAAGTGAAGGTTATATTTCTCCAAAAATCAAAATCAATGATGCCACTTATTCTAAAGAAATTATCACCATTGATTACGACCATATCCCCTATCAAACAGTAATATTGCCTTCTCAGACTAAAGTTGTTCGTTTAGATATCAAAAAGAAAGGGCAAAATATCGGTTATATAGAAGGTGCTGGAGATGTTGTTCCAGAAAGTTTACAACAAATTGGCTATAATGTAACAATAATTGACCCAGAATCTGTTTCTCCAGAAAATCTACAATCTTTTGATGCTATTGTGGTAGGTATTAGAGCATACAATACTGTAGAACAATTAAAGTTTAAACAACAATATCTATTAGAATATGTAAAAAATGGTGGTAACCTTATCATCCAATATAATACCAATCATAGATTAAAAGTAAAAGAAAATCTAGGACCTTTTCCTCTTACCTTATCAAGAGATCGAGTAACCAATGAAGACGCAGAAGTTACTTTTTTAGCCCCAGATCATCCTGTTTTAAACACTCCTAATAAAATCACATCTGCTGATTTTAAAGGTTGGGTACAAGAACGTGGATTATATTTCCCTAATAAATGGTCGGCAGACTACACCCCTATTTTATCGGCTAATGATAAAGGAGAAACAGAAAAGAAAGGAGCCTTACTAGTAGCACAATACGGAAAAGGATATTATGTATATACTGGATTAAGTTTCTTTAGAGAATTTCCTGCAGGAGTATCAGGAGCATACCGACTTTTTGCGAATATATTATCACTAGGGAAATAAACCTTAAAAAATATAGTAACTTTAAAATATGAAAGAAATCAAAGAAAAGGTAAAATGGAAAAAATTATATAGTGCTGTATTAATAGCTAATGTAATATACATCGTACTATTTTATATCATTACCAATAGCTATTCATAACAATTCTTTTAAAACAATCCCGTTCATCCATATACTAATTTAATCAATTATTACTTATGCAAATCATAGATTGGATCGTACTACTAAGTACTCTTCTATTCATAGTATTATACGGAGCTTGGAAAACCAAGGGAAGTAAAAATGTTAAAGATTATATCCGAGGAGGCAACGATGCACATTGGTGGACAATAGGATTATCTGTTATGGCTACCCAAGCAAGTGCCATTACTTTTCTATCTGCTCCAGGGCAAGCTTTTCATGATGGGATGGGGTTTGTACAATTCTATTTTGGAGTTCCTATAGCTATGGTAGTCATTTGTATGATATTTATACCCATATATCACAAGCTAAATGTATATACTGCATATGAATACCTAGAAAGTCGATTCGATCTAAAAACCAGAACATTAACTGCTATTCTTTTTTTAATACAAAGGGGATTAGCAGCAGGAATCACTATTTTTGCCCCTGCCATTATATTATCATCAGTATTAGGTTGGGATCTCACTACTCTAAATATTATAATAGGTATCCTTGTCATTATATACACCGTATCCGGAGGTACAAAAGCAGTTAATATTACACAGAAGCAGCAAATGGGAATCATTTTTATAGGGATGCTCATTGCTTTTTTTATTATCATCAGCTATCTCCCAGATGGAATAACGTTTTCTAAAGCATTAGATATTGCAGGTGCAAGTGGAAAAATGGAAGTTCTAGACTTTTCATTTGATCTCGATAATCGCTATACATTCTGGAGTGGTATTATTGGAGGAACATTCTTAGCCCTATCCTATTTTGGAACAGATCAAAGCCAAGTACAACGATACTTAACAGGTAAATCCATAAAAGAAAGTCAACTAGGATTATTATTTAATGGACTTCTAAAAGTACCTATGCAGTTTTTTATCCTATTAGTAGGAGTTATGGTTTTTGTATTTTATCAATTTAATCCTTCCCCTCTTAATTTTAACCCAAAGGGAAAAGAAGCAGTTGCCAACTCACAGTACGCAAAACAATATACTGAATTAGAAAATCAATTGTCCGACATTCATAATTCTAAAGAAGTATACATCAATAAATATCTTAAAGGAAGTGAACAAGAAAAAATCGATAATCATAGTTTTATACAACACCTAAACGAAGAAGATAAAAAAACTCGTAAAGCTGCTAAAGAATTAATCAAAAAAGCAGATGCTAATGTAGAGACCAATGATAAGGATTATGTTTTTATTCATTTTATATTAAACAATCTGCCTAAAGGACTTATAGGATTGCTTCTTGCTGTTATTCTCTCTGCTGCTATGTCTTCAACAGCTTCAGAATTAAATGCGCTAGCGTCAACTACCGTCATTGATCTATACAAACGAAATGTAAAAAAAGAAAAAAGCGAACAACATTATGTATCTGCTTCTAAGCTTTTTACATTAACATGGGGGATTTTAGCCATTATAGTAGCATGTTTTGCCAACTTATTTGATAATTTAATTCAATTAGTTAATATCATTGGTTCTATCTTTTATGGAAATGTTCTAGGGATATTCCTTTTAGCATTCTTTATCAAATTTGTAAAAAGTAATGCCACTTTTATTGCAGCACTAATCACTCAGGTATCCATAGTTTTAATATGGTATTTTACTATATTTAGATTAGAACAAATGGGACTTAAACCATATATCAGTTTTCTTTGGCTTAATCTAATTGGCTGTATTCTTGTTATGGCAATTGCCATGATGATACAACCTATAATAGGTTCTAAACCAAAAGTCAAAACTACAGTATGAATGTAGAAAAAACCATAAACTGGGGAATTTTAGGTTGTGGTAAAATAGCGCATAAATTTGCTAAAGACTTAGAATTTGTACCCAATGCTAAACTATATGCTGTTGCTAGCAGAACTATAGAAAAAGCTAAAGATTTTGGTCACAATTATCATGTATCTAATTGTTATGGAGATTATGAAACGCTCAGCAAAGATCCTAATATCGATGTAATATATATTGCTACTCCTCATGTTTTTCATTATGAAAATACCATAATGTGCCTTACTCATAAGAAAGCCGTTTTATGCGAAAAACCATTTGCCATGAATGCCAATCAGGTCAAAGAAATGATTGCTTTAGCAAAAAAGAATAACGTATTCTTAATGGAAGCACTTTGGACTTATTTCTTACCTCATTACAGATACGTTATAGACATCATTACCTCTAAGAAATTAGGAGAAGTAAAAACACTAAAAGCCGACTTTGGTTTTTCAATGTCTTTTGACCCATCAAGTAGAGTATTTAACAAATCTCTTGGAGGAGGAAGTCTCCTAGATGTAGGTATATACCCATTATTTACTGCGCTAAGTACCTTAGGCTACCCAGACGAAATCATTGCAACTGCTACACTAGGAAAAACAGGAGTTGATGAAGATTGTACTGTAGCATTACATTATGCTAATGGTGCAACTGCATCTTTATATAGTGCTGTTATAAAAGAAACTAGTACCGAAGCCATTCTAGAACTAGAAAAAGGAACAATACTTATCAATAGTCGTTTTCAGGAACCCTCTTCTGTAACCATTACTAAAAATGGAAAATCAGAATTAATAGAGTTTGAAGTACCTACAAATGGATATAATTTTGAAGCCATTCATGTACAAGAAATGCTACAACAAAACCGAACCGAAAGCACTATTATGAGTTTTGAAAAAAGTTTACAATTGATAACATTATTAGATACTGTTAGAAATCAAATAGGGTTACATTATACTTAATAAGGAATCAAGAATAGCATAAAAATAAATCAACAACCTCGAGGAAAACTCAATATCATTAAGATAAAAACTTAAACTATTAATTTATAATTTATACCAGTCATACTTTAAATTTACTGTAAAACAAAATGATGATTTTTTTCTTTATGTGAATTAGAAAATTAAAGTATAATCTTAGCTTCGGTTTCATTATAAAATGAAACCGAAGGAAAAAAGGGTGTTTTATTACGGTAAATTCAAAATGTAAATGGTATTATTACTAATGGATTCTGGTATACACCAGAATGAACTGTGCCTAAAAATAGTACGCTCTCATTGCTGTGTAGAATAGAATCCATGCATGATGTAAGTAAAGAAATATGGGTATACTGTTTTTACAAATATTTAATAATCAAAAAAGATACAGAGCTTAATGTGATTGGAGACAAGCTCCTGAAATATGCTTCTGAAAAAAAGAGTTTGATTCTCTGAGGCTAGCCTCAGAGAATCAAACTCTTCAATGAGGGATTAAAAAAAAGCGTTCTGAATTATCAGAACGCTTCTTAAACGATTTGTGTGTGTGAGAAAGAGTGTTTACTTAGCTCCCCACTCTAAAAGGGAGTCTTTGTTTAATTTAACATAGTCAGCATTGCCTGCCTTCTCTGCTAACTGTAACGAAGTTTTTGCTGCTTTTATTGCCCCAGCTTTATCTCCAGATTTTGCATAGATCAAAGATTGCTGTCTATGATACCAAAAAGCAGGGTTTTTACGTAGTGAAATAGCTTTATCTATATGTTCTTTAGCCTTAGCAATTTCTCCAACTTCTTTATAAAAAGTAGCTGCTTGATAGTGATCCCCTGCGGATGGTCCATCCATTACTTTTTTAATACTAGCCATTGCCTTTTCTTTTGAAGGAACCTCTACTTTTAATGCAACCTCTGTAGTTGCCCATAAAAAGCTTAGAATAGCAGAATCCATTTTAAAATCGCTAAACATAATGGTAAACGTTTCTACATTGATAGGAATAGTAGTTGCTTTTACCGTTGTTGTTAATGCAGCTTTAGTAGCATCCCATTTCTGCGGAGTTCCCCAATTATTAGCATCACTATAAAAAATCACTTCCCAATTTTCTTTTCCTGGTTTAGTATAAATTGCATAAGTTCCTTTTTTTAATTCTTTCCCTCCTATTTTTACATCATCACTAAAAGTAATTTGAGTATTTTTATTAGCCCCTGTTCTCCATAATTTATCATAAGGAACTAAATTCCCAAAAATAGCTCTTCCTTTCATACTAGGTCGCGAATATGCTACAGTGACATCTGTTAATCCGATAACCTGTTCTATTTTAGATGATGGACTTGGTTGAGGTGTTTTTACCTGAGCTTCTATTCCTATAGACAATAAAGCTACAGAAAAAAATAAGACAATCTTTTTCATGGTGTTTAGTTTAGTTTGTAAATTACGTAGTAACGAAAATAATAATTACAAATACATAAAAAGTTAACAAAAGCTTAAAATAAGGAATACTATATTTGCCTCTATTTTATAATTACAATGAGAAAATATATATCAGAATGTATAGGAACCTTTAGCCTAATATTTTGCGGTACTGGGGCAATGACTATTAATGAAGTAACCGGAGGTGATGTTAGCCATGTAGGTATAGCAATCACATGGGGATTAATTGTTATGGCTATGATTTATGCATTTGGAGAAATCTCAGGCGCTCATTTTAATCCTGCTGTCACTATTGCTTTTGCGTACGCCAAAAAGTTTGAATGGAAAGAAGTTCCCAAATATATTATGGCTCAATGCATTGGAGCTATCTGTGCCAGTAGTGTCTTATTATTTTTATTTCCTACAAGTGAGTTTCTAGGTGGTACACTACCTGTATTAGATGACCTTAGAGCATTTGTATTAGAACTACTACTCACATATTTTCTTATGGTAGTTATTATAAATGTATCCTCAGGATCCAAAGAAACAGGAACTATGGCTGGTATAGCAATAGGTGGAGTTGTACTATTAGAAGCGATGTTTGCAGGACCTATGACTAATGCTTCTATGAATCCTGCAAGATCTTTTGCTCCAGCACTATTATCTGGTCACTGGGAGCATCAATGGTTATATTTTACTGCTCCGATTATAGGAGCTTTACTAGCTGTTTTGACCTGCAAACTTGTAAAACATGATAATTGCTGTACTGAATGCTAAGTAAAAATATAAGCATCATTTATCTGATTAAAAAAAAGATATATCCATACACTCTTAAATAAATTCTAAAATTATCTACCCTATCATAAAATAAAATAATAACTACGTTGTTTATTAACTAGATAAAAAAAATGTTATCACTATAATTAATATATAAAAAGGTAATCTATAAAATTAATTCTTTTTAACATATATTTACATTTTAGACAAACCATATTCCCCTATGGAACATTACGTTACTGAATTCTGTGAAATAGAATTATATACTCAATACGTTATCATCACTATTAATGAAGATGTCAACTTCACTTTGAATGAAGCTTCAATTATTAGAGATAAGTTACGTAGTTACTATAAATCCAATGATTTTATAATGATTAGTCATCGTAAATATCATTATGATTTTTCTTCAGAGGTTTATAAAAAAGGACAGCTAAATAATATGAAAGGGCTTGCAATTGTTTCTAGTAGCGATACAGAAAGAGACAAAGCAATTATCGAACAACCACTATACGGAAAATCTTTTACTTTTTTTAGTACAATTGAAGAGGCTAAATCTTGGGCTGAATCTTTTTTCTAGACTGAATTCTTTATTTTGTTTAACAAAAAATATTTTTTGTTAAACAAAATAGTTTTACTTTTACTGTAATATTATCTCATAGACTATGAAAATTTATACGTTAAAAGCTAAACAGAATCTTCCTATATCCATAGAAAAAGCATGGGAATTCCTTTCTAATCCTAAAAACCTAAAGACCATAACCCCTGATTATATGGGGTTTACTATTTTATCAGGAGCTGACCGTAAGATGTATCCTGGTCAGATCATACAATATATTGTTACTCCAATAGGAAATATTAAAAACAAATGGGTTACAGAAATAACACATGTAAGAGATGGAGAATATTTTGTAGATGAGCAACGATTTGGTCCGTATGCATTATGGCATCACAAGCACTTTCTTAAAGAAATACCTGGTGGTGTAGAAATGGAAGACATTATTAATTACAAAGTTCCGTTTGGACTATTAGGTCAGCTAGTACACCCCTTTATTGTTCAACCAAAACTCAAAGAAGTTTTTGAATATCGAGAGAAAAAATTAAAAGAATTATTTGGTGTACTACACACCAAGAATAATCATCAAATTATATTCGAATAATGAGAAAAAATATTCTACTCATAGGCGGAAGTCATGGAATTGGTTTTGAAATAGCCTTAAAATTATATAATGATCACAATCTTTTTATTGCATCCAGAACTTCTGAAAATCTTAGTAATTTAGAAGTTACTCACATCCCTTATGATGCTTCAAAAGATGAAATTGATATCTCTATACTCCCTGACAGAATTGATGGTTTTGTATATTGTCCTGGGAGTATTAATCTAAAACCTTTTAAGATGCTTACTCCTACTATTTTTGAAGAAGATATGCAGATTAATTTTATGTTTTTGGTTAAGATTATACATGCATTACTTCCTAAATTAACAAATTCAGATCAAGCAAGTTTAGTATTCTTTAGTACTGTTGCTGTAAAAGTAGGAATGCCATTTCATACTAGTATAGCAGCAGCAAAGGGTGCTATAGAAGGTTTTGCTAAAGCTTTAGCTGCAGAATACGCTCCTCAGTTTAGAGTTAATGTAATTGCTCCATCGCTAACCGATACTTCTTTAGCAAAAAGATTACTAAATAATGAAAAAAAGAAAGAAATGATGAATAACAGGCACCCGATGAAACGTGTAGGAAAAGCAGAAGACATTGCTAATATCGCACAGTTTCTATTAAGTGATGATAGTAGTTGGGTTACTGGTCAGGTTATCGGAGTTGATGGAGGTATGTCTACCTTAAATATAAACTAATGACAAATAAAAAAATTACTATTTTTTGGTTTAGAAGAGATATTCGACTAGATGATAATGTAGGATTTCTAGAAGCCTTAAAAAGCGAAAACGCTGTACTTCCAATATTTATTTTTGATAAAAATATTATAGATAAACTCCCAAAAAATGATGCTAGAGTAACTTTTATTTTTGAAAGATTACAAAAAATTAGACAAGAACTTCAAAAAACATATAATAGTTCTTTAGCACTATACTATGATAGTCCAGAAAAAGTTTTTAAAGAATTAATTTCTAAGTATCAGATACATCAAGTATACACCAATCATGATTATGAACCTTATGCACTAGATAGAGATACAAAAATCTCTAACCTTCTACAAAAGAATAATATCGAATTTTATAGCTTTAAAGACCAAGTCATTTTTGAAAAAAATGAAATTGTAAAAGCAGATGGTTCTCCTTATATTGTATATACCCCCTATAAAAATAAATGGAAAGAAAAATTTGATCCTTCTACACTTATAATTCATTCTACAAAAAACCACCTACATAACCTAATAGAAAACATTGATCTGCCAAGTATCTCACTTCAGGAAATGGGTTTTATTGAATCTTCTATAAAAGTCCCTGATTATAACGTTTCATCGAACCTTATCCAAAATTATGAAGACACTAGAAATTTTCCATCAAAAGAAGATGGAACCTCTAAAATAGGACCTCACTTACGTTTTGGAACTGTTGGAATTCGATCCATCATAAAAAAGGCTATCGCAGAAGAAAATGAAGTTTTCTGGTCAGAACTGATATGGAGAGAGTTTTTTATGCAAATCTTATGGCATTACCCACATACCAAAGACACTGCTTTTAAATCTAAATATGATAGAATTCTATGGCGAAATAATGAAGATGAATTCAAAAAATGGACAGCTGGGCAAACGGGATATCCTATGGTTGATGCAGGTATGCGACAATTAAATCAAACAGGATATATGCATAATCGTGTGCGCATGGTTGTTGCCAGTTTTTTATGTAAACATTTATTAATTGATTGGAGATGGGGTGAAGCCTATTTTGCAGAAAAGCTATTAGATTATGATCTATCTGCTAATGTAGGTAATTGGCAATGGGCAGCAGGATCTGGCGTAGATGCAGCACCATATTTTAGAATATTCAATCCTACGACCCAAATTACTAAATTCGATAAGCAACTAACCTATATCAATACATGGGTAAAAGATCTAAATGATTTTACATACCCACAACCTATTGTAGAACATAAGATAGCAAGAGAACGCTGCCTTAAAACGTATAAAAATGCCCTAGATAGTTAGAAAACATAACACTACTCTAAAATATTTTTGCAAAGTTTTTTGTAATTTACGGATATTATAAATCATATAAATCAATAAATTATAAAACAATGAATACACAAGAAGTAGCTACACGATTAGTAGAATTGTGCCGCAAAGGAGAAAATATGCAAGCGATTAATGAGCTGTATGATCAGAATATTGTAAGTAAAGAAATGCCTGGATCACCTAATGAGTATGCCTCTGGAATTGATGCTGTATTAAAAAAGAGTCAAGACTGGTATGCTAGTGTAGAAGAGTTTCATAGCGGAGAAATATCTGATCCTGTTGTAGCAGAAAATCATTTTAGCTGTGCTATGAAAATGGATTGCACATTTAAAGAACAAGGACGTATGCAAATCGAAGAAGTATGTGTATATCAAGTAAATAATGGAAAAATTACAGAAGAGCAATTCTTCTATTCAATGCCTCCTCAGTAATCTTATACTAGAACAGGTAGTCAAAACAAATACTACCTGTTCTCTTATTTTTTTATCTAATAAATAAGAAGTTTTATTATTTCGTCTTTCTGTGATAAAATCATTCTTATAGCCAAGAAAATACAGAATATCCAATCGCATACTACAATGATCAATAAGCTTATGATCACCGATAATATTTTCTAAATATCCAAACAAATATAACTTAAAAAACACTACTGGATCAATACTCTTTTGACCAGAATCACCATAATATTTTTTAGTCCTATCATATAAAAAATCTACGTTCTAGATACTTAATCAGAAATTAATAGCTTGTTTTCTCCCCTACTTGCCATATATTTAACTTATATAAATCATGTATGATGAACATACATCCACACTTATAAAATAAGACCTATTAACTAAATGAAAAAATACTTATCATTAATTCTGACTATAATATTGTTATCTAACTGTGACAATAAAAAAGAAATAAATAAAAAAGAAATAAAAAATATTTTTAACTCTACAGTATATGTTTTGGTTTCAATTGGAGAAAGTAATAATAAATTCCACCCTAATTTGCATATGTTTAGAGATGATAAAAACATACCCTTTTTTCCAATTTATACTAGCAGAGAAAAAATTTTAGAAACTGAAATAGTTATGCCTGATAGTTTTCCTGCTAATGGAACAATTTTAGCGCTAATGTCATCTGATGAGATGACATACAAGATAAACTATTCACTAAATGACGAAATTATAATTAAAGGAAAAGAATTGAAAAAAATTCTAAGTAAAGAAATTGAAGAATTCAAAAAAAATAACAAAGATATTTTAGAAGGAGTTATCCTAAATAATTAAAAAACAAAAAATAACTCACTTCTATTCAAAAAAACAAAATTTGGGTAAATAATAAGAGAATTCCCTTCCCCATAGAAGTATATAAGCATAAACGACACCGCATAGTACAACAGCGAATTAAATCAAATATGCCTATGGCTTACATAATTTAATCCTAACAATATTTGAAAACGTGGTATGAAACTGCCAAATCCTCATATTGGACTTCTCTCAGCGAAGTGAAACAAACTTACATCAATACAAGTATTTTAAAAGATAGTCAGGTTGTTTTTAATATTAAAGGTAATTCATATCGATTGATCGTTAAATTTAATTATGAAAAACAATATTTTTTCTTTGTCAATAAAGAGGATTTAAAAACTAAAAATACTGCTAGTTAGATCTAGGAGTTTTATAAAATTCCTTCTGACTTTAATAAAAATGTAGCTTCATTAAGAAAATCGATAATCGAATGGCACGAAGAATATGGAGCTGACAATTTAAATATATAAACTGGTGCTAACACGGTGTATAAAACATAGCTAATAAGTGTTACATCAAAAGGTAAATGCTTATTTCCGAAGTCCAACAAATTTTCAAATTTGGCTTTTAAAGACATAAAATTAAACAAAATATAAAAATTCGGGTCTGTGTTTATTCTAAAAATTAGTGCCTTTTTATCCGCTACTATTCATACATAAAACGCTACAAATAATTAAAACTAAAATCTATATTATTTATGAAATAGTATAAAAAAAAGAATTATTTAAATCAATCTACGCAACTTTTTAAACTTTTTAAGACTATAGAATAGATAGAAAAATTAAACAAAATGGAAAATTATGAAAAAAACAAAATTATTATTCACGATACTAATTGGAACATTCATGGTCTTAATCTCTTGTTCAAATGATGATGATGATGATGAAAATTTGATCACCACTCAAAACTTAATTTCAAGATCCGAAGAATACTATAAAAACAATAGTCTTATATTTTCACTAAAATTTAATTTTCAGTACGGTAAATTAATTAGCATTCGGGATTCTGATGATCGTTATAATAAGATTTTATATGAAGGAGACTTAATATCAAAAATTTTAGAGTTTGATACAAATGGTAATTTGGAGTGGACAACAACATTTACTTACAATAATTCTGATGAACTAATTCAAAAAAAAGTAATCCCTAGCCCCAATAACTCTATGACTGATGTTAGTCGTCAAAAAAACTTTACTTATGAAGAAAATATAATCCAATCTGAAAGTTCTTGGAGTGATGGTGGGTTTCACAAAAATACAATCTCATTAAATAACAACAACTATATAATAGAAGATAAAATGTTTAACTTGGATAACGAACTTTTGATTCAAAGACTCTTTAAGTATGTAAATAATAATTTGACCAATCAAACCATAAAAAACTCAAAAAATAAAATTACATACGAAGGAACATATAATTACTTGAACAAACAAAGTACTAAAGAGTACAGGTATAATGAGTATCTATTTGGTGACAATTGGAAAAACAATAGTTCTCTAAATAAACAATTTGGTTTAGGTCAAATTAAACCTTATGAAATAAGCAAAAACTATATTTCAGATTATTATACCCATAATCTTATTTCAAACACCTCACGTACAGGAACGTTTAGTTATGAATTTGATTCGAATGACTATATAACCAAACAGACTGAAAATATTACTTGGTCAACTGGTGAAATATATAAAATAATTACAACGTATAGATATGAGTAAAAACTGTTTGCTACAATAGTAATTGTTGCACAACTCATATTTCTGAATAAACCAATGTTTTTTCAAATGATTATAACACAATTAGTATTGTAAATCAATTGAATACGATCTTTTAAAAACATAAATTGTAGTTCTTTTAACATTTTTATGAGTTGTACAACAGCTACAAAAGCTATAATTAATACGGGGTTAAGTGTCTAATCTAAAGTAAAGTGTATTTTTACTAAGTCTGCCTAATATTTTTCATTTAGCTTTAAACATAAAATTAAACAAAATAAAAAGTTTTGGCTAAGTACTTAATCTGAAATTAATCGCTTGTTTTCTACCCTACCTGCCATATATTTAACTTGTATAAATCATGTCTCTTAACGAACAGCACATCAGAACCTAATTAATCCCAAGAGCTAACGAAGAAAAAAAGATTGAAAAAAGAAGCAGGCTATATTGTCATTGAGTATCTAGATAATAATGGCAAAAAACAAACAGAGAATATAAGTTATGATCATATGAAACTCCAATAAGAGAATGATAAAATAACTATTCAATATAATCCTAACTCACCGAATGAAATAATAGAAATAGATGAATCTAAAAAACAAAAAAGATTTGTTACTTATGCCCTCTTATTCGTTACCCTTTTTATTATTATAGGAACAATACTTCATTATTTCTATGCAATGAAAAAAGGTAAAGAGTTTAGATACAAACCTATTTTTTTAATTTTGGTTGTAATTTTATTTTTAGTTTCTTTATATGCTACAATCACTGGACAAACTCTTTGTAATGGAAAACTGATGGAAAAGTAGTTTTATACTTGCGTACGATGCTTTTTCAGTCAGATTTGAACCTTTTATACTCATGATTGATGCTTTTTCACTCAGACTCGAACCTTTTATACTCCCTGATTAAGGAGACTGTTCAGTAAAATGTGTCACCAAGTATGATAGTATTCATTAAAGTATGTTACTACTTTAAAAAAAAATGATAGATTTGACTTAAAACCTGATAATTTAGAATTTAATAAACTCCTAATAATCGACAACTAAAATTGACGTTAGTCAGAGTTTTTAAAATGAAAGAATTAATAGCTATAACAGAAATCAGAAATTAAAATAAGTAGTTTGGAAAAAAACATATTCGTCCCCCTAGAAAGCCTATTCATTTTAATAAAAAAGAAATTCTCTTAGCAGAAGGGAAAACTGCTGATAAATTCTTTTTCTATAGCAAACAAGATGTTAAGAGGTTATACAATCCATACCAATTTATCAATAATTAGGTAACATTTTATTCTACTATAACATATACTTATAATAAACATTAACTACTATCAAATGAAATTTACTTTTTTTGTATTATTCTTCTTTTTATTCCTTTTTAACTTTTTTGGACAAACAATTGATTCAAAAAAATCTAGTAAAAATAACATCTATCTAGATACAAGTTCATCAATTTTTTTCTCTCAAATATCCATCAATTATGAACATATCTTATATGATGGAAAAAAGGTTTCTTGGTATGGTCGTTTAGGTGTAGGAAAAACAAAATTATTGTTCGATGATACTAAAAAGAATAAAAATGGAACTAAAAATAAAAATGACAGTAATACTGATTTTCTTTGCGGAGTAACTTTATTAACGGGTAAATCAAATAATCATTTTGAATTAGATTTAGGAACATATATAGGACAATATAATGGCTCGAGTATTATACCAATAATTGATTTAGGGTATCGATATCAAAAACCAATAAAAGGTATTAATTTTAAACTAAAAATAGGATCCCTTGGGATAGGAATAGGTCTTGGGTACAACTTTTAAACGATAAAGAAGTAATTTAAAGAGATGAATCTATTTTATAACCTAGATAGTGTTCTATAAACTCTGTAAACAAAAGAACAGGAGACCAGAATAAATGCCACCTGCTCTTTTGTTTGACAGTATCCATAATTTTGTGTAAATAAAATTTCAGCGGGTTTAACTTTTTATAGTTGAACCCGTTTTTCATATATAGTTAAGAACTGATTAAGTATTAATCCCCAATTGGGTATTGGAGCTGTCCACTTTTTAGTACTCTGCATTAATGCTAGATATACTGATTTTTTGAGGGCATCATCTGTTGGGAATGCCATTTTGTTTTTAGTGTACTTTCTGATTTTACCATTAAGGTTTTCGATAAGATTGGTGGTGTAAATAATCTTTCTGATCTCTATTGGGAAGTCAAAAAATACAGTGAGTTCCTCCCAGTTTCTTTGCCAGGATTGCACCGCATAAGGATATTTGTCATTCCATTTTTCTGCGAATCGATCTAGTTCTACTTTGGCCATTTCTTTATTTGGAGCATTGTAAATATGCTTCATATCTCCAGTAAATTCTTTTTTGTCTTTCCAGACTACATAACGTGCACTATTGCGTATTTGATGCACTACACAGACCTGAGTATCTGCTGTTGGGAATACGTTTTTGATAGATTGAGTAAAGCCATTAAGATTATCTGTTACAGTCACCAAAATGTCCTCTACCCCACGAGCTTTCATATCAGTAAGTACGCCTTGCCAAAATGCAGCAGACTCATTATGTCCAAGCCACATTCCCATGAGCTCTTTACGACCTTCTCGATTAAGCCCAACGGCTAGATAAATGGTTTTGTTTATTACTTTTCCAGCTTGTCTAACCTTAAAGACAATACCATCCATCCACACCACGCAATACACATTCTCTAAAGGCCTGTTCTGCCAATCTAGAACGTGTTGATTAACCCTATCAGTAATAATTGAAATCGCTGAAGTAGAGAGTTTAAATCCGTAGATTTCTTGCAACTCATCTTCAATATCAGAAACACTCATTCCTTTAGCATAAAGAGAGATCACTATGTTTTCAACTGATAAGGAGTTGCTTTTGTGTTTAGGCACCACAATAGGTTCAAAACTACCTTGACGATCTCTAGGAATCGTAATCTGGCTTTTACCAAATTCAGTCTTGACCTGTTTACTAGTGGTTCCGTTTCGAGCATTACTGGTAAGGTTCTTGGCATTCTTGGGATAACCCAAGTGAGCATCAAGTTCTCCCTGTAACATTGATTCTAAAGCAGTACTGTGAAGCTGTTTCAATAAACTGGTTAACTCGGCTTCGGTCTTTAAACCATCCAGTAAGCCACTTTCTAAAAATTGTTTCTTTAAATCTTCCATAAGAAAACTGTGTTATTAAAATTAAACAAAAAAAATTAGGCGGGTTTTAAAACCCGCCTAATTTTTATTTACACAGTTTATTGGACACTACCTTTTGTTTTTTAATCTAATCTATCAGAAGTTTTGCTATCTGGCTTTTTTGTGATGAAGTCATTCTTATAAAATATAACTTCTCTGATAACTCTGCTACATTAAGTTTTTCTGTATAACTTCCTGCATCCATTACCCTATTAATTATAGTTTCATGATAAGTACCATTAGCATTTAATATTTCTACTAGCACTCTTTCTTTTTTTGCTACATAAAAATTAATAGTTGTCTCTCTTTGTGCAGGATTGGGGTAATTAAATAACGTAGAGACTATTTTACGATCTTCATTATTAAAACTTTTCTCAACCACTCTCGCTATTTTTTCTGTTTCACCAAAGTATATATTATCTAGCCAAATACAATCCTCTCCGTTACTAATAGAATAATCTTTTTCATAAGTCCATGTAAAAACATGATTACCAGCACTAACAGTATACCGTACTTGACTCCAATCAGTAGTTCCACTCCATCTATTCTTTTCTTCTCCATCAATTCTAAATATTAAAAAATCATAGTCTTTTTCTGATGAAACTTTATAGTCAAATTCTATAATCATCTCCTTATCAAAACTTTTATGAATTGATAACTGCGTTCGCTCATCGTTTCTAATTTTCAATGACTTAGTGCTAAATCCATAATCAGGATTTAACTGAACTAAGTTCCATTTAGCATTATTAATAAAACTAAACTCTGCTTGACTATAATCATTAGTTTCAAAATCTACAACAGAAGATTCATTAGGATTTCCTTCTCCTTTTACCACTATTGTAAATACCTGATTATTTGATAAAGTTGCATCTTTTACCTTTAATTCTATTACATGCTTACCGATATATTCAGAAGTTGGAGTTCCTATAAGTTTATAACCATTACGATCAGATACAATCTGTAACCATTCAGCTCCTTTACTTAACTCTATTTGTAGCGCATCATCATTTTCATCAAAAGTATGAATAACATACTCATACTTTTCATTTATTAGTATTTCTTCTACAGGAATAGAAGTAATAACAGGAGCCATATTTCTAGGTTTTAGATTTATAATTGCAGAATTATTTTCTATCCAATTATGCTCTCCATTATGTGTAATCATTTCTGTTAAATAAAAATAGCCATTAGATTTTCCTCCCCATCCCCAATTGATATGAAAATAATCTCCTTGCTCGGTTACTTGATATCCATCTAATGCAAATAAGTGCCCTGCAGGTTTAGTAAGGCTACTTCTACCAGAATATAAAACAGGTCTTTTAGCTTCCATCTCTCGTTTCATTATCGCATTCCAATCTGATTGATTATAAGAATGTTTATAAATCTGACGAGCACTTTGGTCATACTTAAAATATTTTTTTAATATATTCTGAAGACTGTATGTATAAGCCCCAGAAGAATTGGCTCCATAATTCATATTTACTGCTACTCCACAATGATAAAGTAATTTTGCATTTTCCTCATCGGGTACCTCTTTAGACATACGACTCCAATGATATGTTGTCTCTCCAAAATTGACAGATAACTTACCATATTTATTATGAGAATACGTTTTAGATCCCGAGCCTGTTTTAGGGAATTCCCAATACCTTAGTACCTGTCCCATAGCAGTAGCAACACACCCCACTAGAGCATGCCCATCTCTACCGTCAGTATCCTCTGGGCATTGCTTATTCCACCCTGCCCCTTGGCTATACTTTATATCATTCATAAATGGAATTACCTCTGTACGTCTACCACTTAGAGAGCCTTGCCTTAAATTTTTCCACTCTGGTGATACATCATTAGACTTAGATGTTCTACTTATCAATACCTGATTATAAACATACTCCTTATACTGCTCCATCCAAGAGATAATAGCAGGATTGTTATCAGATACCTCTAATAAATTCTCATCAGAATATCCTAAAATAGGTTTAGCTGCATCATCCGCCGAAACGATTACAAATCCTCCTTCATTGTATTCAATTAAATAATAGGCTGTAATTCCTTTATAATTAATTTCATGTACCTTCTGTACTTTTTTTGATAAAGAAGACCTAAAATGGACGCCTCCATTAACCCAATTATTTGCTACATCTATAGCTGTTTTTTTGTCTATTACATTAGCTCTAATTCCAAAGAAAAAAAAGCATAAAATAACTGTCGAATAAGATAATAATCTTTTCATTTAAGTTGGTTTTAATTAAAATAATCTATTAAATAATAGCACGAATTTAATCTCTCTTACTTTAAATACTTAACTATCTTCTGAAAAAAAATAACACAAAAAAACTAGTAAAACACCATATTTTATATCGATTTAACTAATTACGCTTCACATATCATAAAACTGATTTTTACAATAGCTCTTCTAATAAGGTATTAACAAAATGAATGATTAAAAAAGGGAAAATTCCCTTAATTTTTAGAAAAAAGTGCTCAAAAATTAACAACTGCAGTGAACTTATCTTTAGAGATGTTTCCGAAATGTTTTTTTTTGATATCGAAGTAAGAATATAGAAACCATTAAACCATCTAGGGATTAAAGAAACTTCATTATCTTCCATAAGGCAGGATTTCGATTATCTTTTTTCCAAATTACAGAAAGTGTTGCTTTTTGAGATATTTTAGGGATTTCCAAAAATTTCACTCCTAGATCAAATCCATATTGTAATGATGTCGGTACTATAGCCACTCCAAGACCACTTTCTATTAACTTAAATATAGTTTGCGCATGTACCGATTTATGAGAAACCTTAGGAGTAAAACCTTTATCCTCGCATATACTCATAATTCTATCGTAATATAATGAGCTATAATCAGATGAAAATAAAATAAAATTCTCATTAGAAACCTGTGCTACATTCTTAAAACTCTTTTTATCCAAATGATGATCTGTTGGTAAAACTAAAGAAAATGTATCTACATGCACTGTTTTCATTTGTACTCCACTTGGTACTCTAGCAAGCCTAACGAAACCAAGATCTAGTTCATCCTTTTCAATAGCTTCTACCTGAAGGTGATTAGACATTTCCTCTAGACTAAACTTTATATTAGGATACTCCCCATTGACCTTTACTAATAAAGAAGGAATCACAGTTTGTACAGCAGAGCCCAAAAAACCTATTCGAATTTCTCCATCACTCCCCTTATCAATTAACTGAGTTTGTTTTATCGTAGAATCAATATGATTAAAAATATAATCCATTTCCTTTTTAAGATATTCTCCTGCCGCCGTTAAACTTACCTTACGTCTATTTCTTATAAACAACTCTACCTCCATGATCTCTTCCATCTGCTTTATTTGTCTACTTAGCCCTGGTTGCGAAATGAATAACCTATCCGCTGCTTTTCTAAAATGTAACTCCTCTGCTACAGCTAAAAAATAAGCAAAATGTCGAAGTTCTATTTGATAACCCATAGTTATTAGTTAATGATAAAATTAGTATTTCTAATTATTAAAAATAGGTATTAAATTAGTACTAGCAAATAAAAATATATCAATGTCAAATACAATACATCATTTTTCATACGGAGAAGATCATCTTACAGCAGGAATCGCTATTAAAATTGCTCTTGGAGAGATTAAAGGTCTTATCTCCGAAGCTTCTCGAAAGAAAATTAAAAAAAGTAGACAAGTTGTCGAAAATATTGTCGAAAAAGGGCATCCAGTTTATGGTATCAATACTGGTTTTGGACCACTTTGTACTACAAAAATATCTAAAGAAGAAACCAACATTCTACAAAGTAATATTTTACAAAGCCATAGTGTTGGTGTAGGAGAACCTATCGATACAGAAATTGCTAAATTGATGATGATTCTTAAGATCCAGTCGTTATCCAAAGCATATTCTGGTATTGCAGAAGAAACATTAGATAGAATTTTATGGCATATTGATAATGATGCTATCCCAATTGTTCCATGCCAAGGATCTGTAGGTGCTTCTGGAGATTTAGCTCCTTTATCTCATCTCTTTTTGCCACTAATAGGTTTAGGAAAAGTAGTGTATCAAGGAAAAATAATCACTACAGCAGAATTATTTAAGAATACAGGTCTGTCTCCTATAGATTTAGGACCAAAAGAAGGGCTTGCCCTAATCAATGGTACTCAGTTTATCGCCGCACATGCAGTACAGGTAGTTGCTAAATTACATAGTTGCCTATCACAAGCAGATATTATTGGAGCAATGATGATCGAAGGTTTACAGGGGTCTGTTAAACCATTTTTTAATGAGCTACATCAGCTAAGGCCATATAAAGGAAATATACATGTCGCATCTAGAATAAAGTCATTACTCCAAGATTCTGAGATTATGGAAGACCATATCGATTGTGATAGAGTACAAGACCCGTATTCTCTGCGTTGTATGCCTCAGGTACACGGAGCATCCAGAAATGCATGGTTGCATCTCAAAGAACTTCTGGAAATAGAACTAAATTCTGTAACTGATAACCCTATAATTATAAACGAAGAACTTACTATTAGTGGAGGTAGTTTCCATGGACAGCCACTAGCTATGGCTATAGATTACGCATGTTTAGCAGCTTCAGAATTAGGGAATATCTCTGACCGAAGAATATATCTAGCATTAGAAGGAAATTCTCCAGGAGTACCAAAATTATTAATGGAAGATACAGGGATCAACTCTGGATATATGATATTACAATATACAACAGCAGCATTAGCCAGTGAAAACAAAGGATTATGCTTTCCTTCTAGCGCTGATAGTATTCCTACTTCTCTAGGACAAGAAGATCATGTAAGTATGGGATCAATAGGAGGCAGAAAAGCACTTAGAGTAATCGATAATCTCGAAAAAATATTAGCCATTGAATTATTAACAGCCGCCCAAGCATTCGAATTTAGAAAACCCTTAAAATCAGGAGTTATTCTAAACGAGATTCATAAAAAAATACGTGAGGTTGTACCTTTTGCAAATAAAGATCGTGTATTTGCTAATGATATAGAAAAAGGAATCCGTATAATTAAAGATAAGACTATCATCATTGTTGCTAATCAAATAGCTATAAAAGAACAAGTTTCATTAGAAACTAAATTTTCATCAGAACTTGAAACCTACTAAGTAATTACTTTATAATCTAGTACATAGATCACAGTACTATTATAAAAGATCATACTAGAATTTAGAATAAAAAAATACTATGAAAAACTATAAATTGATAGGTCCAATTACCCAACTTATAAGTATGGATAAATCAACCATCAAAGGACCAATAAGAGATGAAGAATTGAGTATCATGAATGATGTTGGAATCTTAATTGAGGATGAAAAAATCCATGCTATAGATACATTTTCAGATATAAAAATAAAAGCTCTACACTTAAATGCTGAGATTATAGAATTGCATGGTCATCATGTATGTTTACCTGGATTTATAGATGCCCATACTCACATTTGCTATTCTGGGTCAAGAGCTAATGATTATGCTATGCGAAATGCTGGAAAATCATATTTAGAAATTGCTGAATCTGGTGGTGGAATCTGGGATACTGTTACTCAAACCAGAAAAGCAAAACAAGAAGAACTTTCTTGTGGTGTTGTAAAAAGAGCCAATACACTATTAAGAATAGGAATTACTACAATAGAAGTAAAAAGCGGATACGGCCTTTCTATTAAAGAAGAACTTAAAATGCTACGTGCTATAAAAACCGCAAATGTAGATACTGAAGCAGACCTAATTACTACTTGTCTTGCAGGACATATATTACCTAAAGATTTTGATGGAGATCACAAAACTTATCTAGAAGAAATCAGTACTACTCTTTTTCCTATTTTAAAAGAAGAAAAACTTACCAAACGTATTGATGCCTTTGTAGAACAAGGAGCATTCTCTACTGATGATATCTATCCCTATTTTGAAAAAGCTGTACTCATGGGATTTGATATCACTGTCCATGCCGATCAGTTTAGTGCAGGAGGTAGTGAAGTTGCTGTAAAAATGAATGCCATTAGTGCCGATCATTTAGAAGCTAGCACAGAAAATGAAATTAAAATGCTTGCTAACAGTGATGTAATTTCGATAGCACTTCCTGGTGCATCTATAGGATTAGGGTGTAGTTTTACCCCTGCCAGAAAAATTCTAGATGCTGGAGGAGCATTAGCAATAGCTAGTGATTGGAATCCCGGTTCAGCACCTATGGGTGATCTGTTAACACAAGCCTGTATTCTTGCTACGTTTGAGAAACTAAGTAATGCAGAAGTTCTTGCTGGGATAACAAATAGAGCAGCAGCAGCACTAAAACTTAATGATAGAGGTAAATTAGCACCAGGTATGTTAGCAGATTTTAACTTGTTTCAAACAGACCATTTTAATGAAATCTTCTACCATCAAGGAAAAATCACTCCATCAAAAGTATGGAAACGAGGTGAATTAGTATACAAGCAATAAAAATAGTAACCCTCTCGGTTGCTTCAAAATCCGTTAGGTCAATAAAAAAAATTAGATATGACTTTCAAAGAACAAATACTTCTAGGTATTCCTAAGATATTACCACCAAAAAAATCTTTAGATTCCGCAATTAGTCGTGCCCCCAAACGAAAACAAATCCTCTCTAATGAAGAGAAAAAATTAGCACTTATAAATGCACTACGATATTTTCCAAAAAACTGGCATACAGAACTTGCTAATGAGTTTTTAGAAGAACTAAATACCTATGGTCGAATATATATGTACAGGTTTATACCCGAATATAAAATATATGCACGATCTATTAATGAATATCCTGCAGTAACAAAGCAAGCTGCAGGAATCATGTTGATGATTCAGAATAATTTGGATAATGCTGTTGCACAGCATCCCTATGAATTAATAACCTATGGAGGTAATGGAGCAGTATTTCAGAACTGGGCACAATATCTCTTAACGATGCAGTACCTAGCATCCATGACTGAAGAACAAACTTTGCACATATATTCTGGGCATCCAATGGGATTATTTCCTTCCTCTAAAGACGCTCCTAGAGTAGTAGTTACCAATGGAATGATGATCCCTAATTATTCCAAGCCCGATGATTGGGAAAAATATAATGCTCTGGGAGTAACACAATATGGACAAATGACCGCTGGAAGTTATATGTATATTGGACCTCAAGGAATTGTACATGGCACTACGATTACTGTAATGAATGCCTTTAGAAAAACATTACAATCTGGTGAAACCCCAGCAGGTAAAATATTCTTAACCTCAGGATTAGGAGGAATGAGTGGTGCTCAACCAAAAGCAGGAAATATTGCTGGATGTATTACTATATGCGCTGAAGTTAATCCTAAAGCTGCTCAAAAAAGATATGAGCAAGGTTGGGTAGATGAAATCATTGAAGACATCAATACGCTAGTAGTTCGGACTAAAAAGGCAATGGATCAAAAAGAAATTGTTTCTATTGCATATCAAGGAAATGTTGTCGATATATGGGAGCGGTTTTATGAAGAAAACATTCATATACAATTAGGATCTGACCAAACCTCTTTACATAACCCTTGGTCAGGAGGATACTACCCTGCCGGAATTAGCTATGATGAAGCAAATACTTTAATCAGTAATGATCCAGACACCTTTAAAAATAAGGTACAAGAATCTTTATGTAGACATGCTGATGCAATTAACAAACATACTACCAGAGGTACTTATTTTTTTGATTATGGAAATGCCTTTTTACTAGAATCATCACGCGCAGGGGCAAATATAATGGCAGAAAACGGTATCGATTTTAAATACCCATCCTATGTACAAGATATTCTAGGACCGATGTGTTTTGATTATGGATTTGGACCTTTTAGATGGGTATGTACTTCAGGAAAACCTGAAGACTTGGATACCACCGATCAGATTGCATTAGAAGTACTAGAATCCATTAAGAAAGTTTCTCCAAAAGAAATTCAACAACAAATGCAAGATAATATCACTTGGATACGAGAAGCAAAACAAAATAAACTCGTTGTAGGATCTCAGGCTCGTATTTTATATGCTGATGCAGAAGGAAGAATAAAAATTGCTGAAGCTTTTAATAAAGCAATAGAGAATGGAAAAATCTCTGCCCCAGTAGTCCTAGGAAGAGATCACCACGATGTAAGTGGTACTGATTCTCCATATCGAGAAACTAGTAATATCTATGATGGTAGTAAATTTACTGCAGATATGGCAATTCATAATGTAATTGGAGATAGTTTTAGAGGAGCTACCTGGGTATCAATACATAATGGCGGTGGCGTTGGCTGGGGAGAAGTAATCAATGGAGGCTTCGGAATGCTTTTAGATGGATCTCCCGAAGCATCAGAAAAATTGGAACGCATGCTGTTTTATGATGTTAATAATGGAATCTCTAGAAGAAGTTGGGCCAGAAATGAAGAAGCTCTATTTGCTATAAAACGAGAAATGGAAAGAACACCACAACTTAAAGTAACATTACCAAACTTAGTTGATGATGAATTATTAGAAAGTTTTATATAAATTCATCATGGAAATTAATAGTATTACATCCAGTCAATTTAAAATCAATACTTGGTCAGGAGGGAAAACAACTCAGTTTTATATATACCCTCCTACTGCAACCTATCAAAAATTAAATTTTGATTTTAGGCTAAGTATGGCTACTGTAGCAATAGAAAATTCTATTTTTACTACATTACCTAATATATCAAGAACATTAATGGTATTAGAGGGCAATATAACTCTTAATCACGAAAATAAATACTCAAAACAATTGGGTAAATTTGATAAGGATGAATTTGAAGGAGGATGGAAAACATCGTGTATAGGAAAGTGTACTGATTTTAATTTAATGACTTCTGGAGATACCAAAGGCACACTAGCCGCTATCAATATTAAACAAAATAAAAACACCCAACATCCCATACATAGTAAATGGGATTGGATATTTATGTATATCTACTCTGGTAAGATCGAGATAGACATAAATACTAAAACTTATAGCCTAAATCAAGGAGACTTATTAGTGATAAACAAACCCGAAAACACTAATATATCTATTAATGCTAGTGAAAATAGTATCTTGATTGTTTCAGAAATAGCAAATTAAAAGAATACTATGAATCTATTTAAAATTAAAAAACCAGAAACCTCTGTAGTACCAATCATTATTAGTGTTCCTCATTCAGGGACAAAATTCCCTTCTGATATAAAAAAACAGTACAAAAAGAGAATGCGCAACCATTTAGATGATACAGACTGGTATGTAGATCGATTGTATGAATTTGCTCCTTCTTTAGGAATTACAGTAATCAAAGCAAATCTAAGTAGATGGGTAATCGATCTTAATAGAGATCCAGAGAGCGTACCTCTTTATAACGATAATAGACTTATTACTAGCAATACTCCAATCACAGATTTTTATGGTAATGCAATTTATAAATCAAAAGATGTAGAACCTGATGAAAATGAAGTAAAAAGGAGATTGAACACCTACTACTGGCCATATTACAAGCAGCTAGAAGAGATGTTAGAAGAAAGGAAAAAGCAATTTGGCACTGTATTACTTTGGGATGCCCATTCTATACGACATAAGGTTAGTACTATCCAAAAAGATCCGTTTCCTGATATGATCTTAGGGAATAACAATGAAAAAACAGCCGATCCTAAATTAATAAAATCAGCATTAGAAGGTTTACAATCAGGGAATTTTAAAATTAATCATAACACTCCTTTTAAAGGAGGGCATATTACTCGCTATTTTGGAAAACCAGAGAATAACATTCATACACTTCAATTAGAGATGAACAAAATCCTCTATATGGATGATAATGAAATTACATATAATAATGATAGAGCAGAAAAAGTGCAACAAGTACTCCTAAATACAATGAAAAACTTAATAGATACGCTTCAGAAAATATAAAAAAACCTCTGAAAATAAAAAATAAACTTAAAACAAATGAAAACCTACCATTTTAAAGGAATACTACAAAACACTGGGTGGAAAGAGAATACAAGTATAACGGTAAACCATAATGGTATAATTACTGACATCTCTTCTTTTGATTCGCAACATAGTCTACCTAATGAGATTACTAATGGTTTTGTGATTCCAGGGTTTCAGAATGCACACTCTCATGCTTTTCAATACGCAATGGCTGGTTTAGCAGAAAGACATGAAGGAGGCACTAATCCTGATGATTTTTGGGGATGGAGAGAAGCCATGTATCAATTAGCATTAAGTATGAATCCCGATCAGATGGAAGCAATAGCAACAATGCTATATGCAGAAATGGTACGTCATGGATATACTAATGTTGCTGAATTTCATTATATACATCATGATAAAAATGGAAAATCATATTCTAATCTTTCAGAAATGGGAAGTCGCCTAATTGCTGCAGCAAAAACTGCAGGAATTGGCATTACTCTTATCCCTATTTTTTATCAAAAAGGAGGTTTTGGAAAAAAACCAAATGATAGGCAAAGAAGATTCATCTCTCCTACTATTGATGAATATTTAAGACTATTAGAATCTAGTAAAGAAGCTTGCAAGAATTATAAACATGCAAATATTGCTATCGGAATTCATTCTATGAGAGGGGTAGCACCCTCAGACATTTCCGAAATAGCAAAATCTGGTCCTCAGGATATCCCTTTTCATATTCATGTATCAGAACAGCTAAAAGAAATAGAAGATTCAATAGCATATCTTGGAAAACGCCCTGTAGAATGGTTATTAGATACTATAGAAATGAATGAACGATTCCATCTAGTACATGCTACACACTTAACTGATAATGAAATTACTGGAATTGCCAAAAGTAAAGCCAATGTAGTACTATGCCCTAGTACAGAAGGTAACTTAGGTGATGGAATATTTCCTTTAAAAAAATACCAAGAAGAAGATGGAAAATGGAGCATCGGAACGGATAGCCATATCGGTATAAATCCTTTAGAAGAATTACGCATCTTAGATTATGGACAACGATTAATATCTCATAAACGAAATATTTACTCCTCTACACAACAAGGAGATTCTGGTATGTATGCCTTAGAAATGGCAACTATTACAGGAAGAAGAGCTATGAATAATTTCAATACTGATTTTTTTAAAGTGGGAGAACTATTAAATGCTTCAGTTATCGACGCTAGCTCACCTCTAATAACAACTTCGTCTGTAAAAAATTTAGCTTCTACAATTGTATATTCTGGTAATCTAGATATACAACTAGGAACAATTGTCCAAGGCAAAATGATTACTAGTTCTGGGAATTATGAAAAATACCAAACTATTAAAGAAAAATTTATAAAAACTATGAATGAATTAAAAAATAGGTAAATCAAAAATTTTAGACTAAGCCTAGTCCGAATATGAAATAAAAAGATACTATAGTGTAACATAAAAAAAAGGGATTATATTTTATAATCCCTTCATTTAGATTTAAAAAAAACAAATTCCCAAAATTTGTTATATCTCAACTACTTACGCATAGCATAACTAGAAGCTTTAGGTAGTTCTCTTAAAAAACTTATAATACTTTTAAAATTAAGCCCGAAAGTGAAATAAAAATTGTCCATAATTGTGTGTATTAAGGTTAACTCTCACTAATATAGCAAGTTATCAACAATAAATAAAATATTTTGCTTGTTTATTGTTAATAATCTGTTGAAAACACAATTTTTTAAGACAAAATACACAATCAATCCTAATTATTTATTTATAAAGAATATATAACTGTTTTTTTTTATGAAATTGAACATTAACTATTTTAAAAACTAAACTTTTATTATTTATTTTAAAATTTAAGTGAATTCTTACTTTTACTTAAATTGCACTTATGAAAACTGCCTCTGTAAAAGAACTTAAAACTGAATTAGGAGATTGCTCACATCAAGAGCTAATAGAACTGTGCTTGCGTTTATCTCGCTTTAAAAAAGAAAACAAAGAATTACTTACTTATTTATTATTTGACTCTACTAATGAAGATGAGTTTATAAAAACTATAAAAAGAGAAATTGATGAAGAATTTGAATCCATCAATATAACATCTTATTATTTTATTAAAAAGAGTATTCGTAAAATTTTACGTAATATCAAGAAGTATATCAGATACTCAAAAAATAAGGAAACCGAAATAGAATTAATACTTCACTTCTGTAGTAAATTAAACTGTTTCGCTCCTTCAATACATGATAATAATGTTCTTAAAAACATATATAATAGAGAAATAGTAGCTATTAAAAAAAAGATAATTTTAGTACATGAAGATCTACAACATGACTATCAATTAGAGTTACAAAAACTATCTTCTTAAGATCTTGTTCTACTAAACATACTTTTTTTTACCCTATATAACACGATTGCTAAATGATCTTGATAAAAAACACTTATCAATATTTTATGCTTTTATTCAGCAATAAACGTTTAAATTTTGTGTTTAATCAATAAAGTAAAAACAACTTAACAGTAATCATATGGATATTTGATATATCTTTGAGTCATATTAACTAATTTAAATTTTAACAATGAATAAAGGAACAGTAAAATTCTTCAACGATGCTAAAGGATTTGGTTTTATCACTGAAGAAGATTCTAACAAAGAACATTTTGTGCACATCTCAGGGCTAATCGATGAGATTCGAGAAGGAGATGCAGTTGCATTTGATTTGCAAGAAGGAAAAAAAGGATTAAATGCAGTAAATGTAAAAGTACTTTAACAGATACTCTATTTATTTTTTTATCATATAAGACCTGTCCAAAACGACAGGTCTTTTTTAAGTTTTATGAAGAGGTATAAAACAAAAAAGTAATTATCTATAGCTATTGTATACACAAACAACAAAACTCTACTGATTACCATATCAATAGATCGTTTTTCGATTATAATTCTTCTTAAAAATAATTTATGACTAGAATTTTATTTTTCTCTAAAACTTTTTAAACATTAATTTACTCTTAAAAGTTTTTTACGGTAAAATTATAGGTAAAATTTCACAATTGTTCGTAGCTTTAAGGCACTTAAAAACATCTCATATATTATAACGAATCTAAAAGCATTAATTAAATACAATGTTAGAATCTATGGATGCATCTATATTTTATCAAATCTTAATTTTTCTATTTCAAGGTTTTGTCATTACTTTTTTAATATTGCTCCTGTTTCGTTTACGAACAATAATAGGTTTAGGTGTGTTATTCACATCTATGGGGCTATTTCAATTTGTGCAATTTTTTATGGCAAGTACGCTCTATTTTGAAATATCAGACACTATTGTTGTTTCTCCTGGTTCATCTGTTTTATTCTCTGCGACACTTTTTGTAATATTAATAACTTATATTAAAGAAGGTGCTATTACTACTAGAAAATTAATTTATGCATTAATTATAGCTAATATCGTATTATGTTTTCTCTTACTCTGTTTTAGAATCAATATCGAAGGTGCATATAGTTATAATCCGTTTAATGTTTCTACTGAATTCTTTTTAACTAATATTTTTGTACTATCTATAGGAATTATTATCCTCTACCTTGATGCTATATTGGTTATCTTTTTATATGAATTTATTTCAAAACATACTGCAAATTTATTTTTCAGAATAGTATTTACTATGCTACTCGTATTGAGTTTTGATGCCATATTTTTTACGTTAGGTTCTTTCTGGCATTTCGAAAATTTACAGAAGATTTTATACTCAGGGATACTATCTAAAACTTTTATGGGATTTTTCTATAGTATTCTGTTTACCCTCTATTTAAAGTATTTTGAAAAAGAGGAATACCAAACCAATTATGCAACTATCAAAGATATTTTTCATTCTCTTTCCTATAAACAAAAATTTGAAGTAGCCGAAAAAGCAGTTCTACTAACAAAAAGTAGATATAAGACATTAACTGATTTAGTACCTGTCGGAATTTTTATAACTAGTGCTGATGGGAAAACCATATTTGTAAATCCAAAATGGTCTACAATTTCTGGATTATCACAAGAAGAAGCTTTAAATGATGGATGGCTTAATGCCATTCATCCTAAAGATCGTAAAAAGTTAAAACATGGCTGGTATAGTAATACAAATAAAAGAAAAACTTCTGATGCAGAATATCGGTTCATCAGACCAGATGGCACAATTACATGGGTATTAGGAAGAGTCATTCCAGAATATAATGACAAAAATCAAATTACTGGCTACATAGGTACTATTACTGATATAACAAAAATCAAATTATATGAACTCGAATTAAGTTTTTTAAAAGAAAAAGCTGAAGAAAGTGATCAGCTTAAATCTGCTTTTTTAGCAAATATGAGTCATGAAATTCGAACTCCTATGAATGGGATATTAGGTCTTGCTGAACTTTTAAATGAACCTCAGCTTAATGGAGATGAACGACAACTTTATTTAAATCTTATTAAAGAAAGTGGAGAACGAATGCTGACTATCATTAAAGATATTATTGATATTTCACAAATAGCAACTAATCAAGTTACTATTTCTGTTGATAAAGTAAATATTAATAAACAAACAGAATATCTATTTGATTTTTTTAAGCCTCAGACAGATAAAAAACATATCATACTCTCTTTATCTAACGGTTTATGCGAAAAAGATGCAATTATTAATACCGACAAAGAAAAATTTAATACTATCTTATCTTGCTTGATTAAAAACTCTATTAAATACACTAATGAAGGTGGTATCGAATTTGGATATCAAAAAGAGAATGATAATATACAATTTTATGTCAAAGATACAGGTATGGGCATTGATAAAAATAGACAGAAAGCTATTTTTGAACGATTTGTACAAGCTGATTTAGAGGTTAGATATGCATCAGAAGGAGCAGGTATTGGGTTATCGATTGCTAAAGCTTATGTAGAAATACTTAAGGGAGAAATTTGGCTTGATAGTAAAAAAGGTAAAGGATCTACATTTTATTTTACTATCCCATATACTAAGTGATACATTCTTACCTAAACAAAATAACATCCCTATAAAATATAGAGATGTTATTTATCATAGTTATTACATTATATCTTTTTTCTTTACTCTATTCTAATAATTTTAGCTCCAATTGCTCTAAGGCGTTCATCGATGTTTTCATATCCACGATCAATTTGTTCTATATTATGGATCACAGAAGTTCCTTTAGCACTTAATGCCGCTATCAATAAAGATATTCCTGCTCTAATATCTGGTGATACCATAGTAGTAGCTTTTAATATAGACTGAAAATCATGACCTATGATTGTTGCTCTATGGGGATCACATAGGATAATTTTTGCTCCCATATCAATTAGTTTATCCACAAAAAACAAACGGCTTTCAAACATTTTCTGATGTACCATTACCTCTCCTCTAGCTTGTGTTGCCACAACTAATACAATACTAAGTAAATCTGGTGTAAATCCTGGCCAAGGAGCATCAGCAATAGTCATAAACGAACCATCTATATAGCTTTCTATTTGATATCCGTCTTTATGAGCCGGTATATGTATATCATCTCCTATCTGTTCTAATGTAATTCCTAATTTCCTAAAAGTATTTGGAATCACTCCAAGGTTTTCCCAACTTACATTCTTAATCGTAATCTCACTTTTAGTCATTGCTGCTAATCCAATCCAAGATCCAATCTCAATCATATCAGGCAATACGCTATGATCGCATCCATTTAAAACCTCAACGCCGTCAATCACTAATAAATTAGAACCGACTCCTGAGATTTTTGCTCCCATAGTATTAAGCATCTTACATAATTGTTGTAAGTAAGGTTCGCACGCTGCATTATAGATCGTAGTTGTCCCTTTAGCAAGTACTGCTGCCATTACAATATTCGCCGTACCGGTTACTGATGCTTCATCTAATAACATATAGGTACCTGTTAAACCTTCTGGGGCTTCTACACCATAAAAACGTTCTTCTTTATTATATCTAAATTTTGCTCCAAGATTAATAAATCCCTCAAAATGAGTATCTAAACGTCTCCTCCCTATTTTATCTCCTCCAGGGCGAGGGATATAACCTTTTCCAAATCTAGCTAGCAATGGTCCTACAATCATTATAGAACCTCTAAGTCCACTTCCTTCTTTCTTAAACTGTTCACTCTCCAAATAATTAAGGTTAAGTTCATCACTCTTAAAAGAATATTTCCCTTTTCCTAGTTTCTGAATCTTAACACCCAAATTTCTCAGAATATCGATCAATTTATTAACATCTCGAATATCAGGTATATTAGTGATTGTAACTTTTTCTGAAGTTAATAATACTGCACAAAGAATTTGAAGAGCTTCGTTTTTAGCACCTTGAGGTGTTATTTCTCCCTTAAGCTGATGCCCTCCTTCTATCTGAAAAGTACCCATGTAATAGTTAATAATTAGTGGTTAGTAAATTGTAGTTTATTGAGGATTAATCAATAACGTTTTTTACCGCGATTGTTGGTTCGGTAATTCTTTTTACCTCCGTTTGTCGCTGTAGATGTAGAATATTTTTTCTTTTTTGCTCTCATCAGATTTGAAGAATCCATAAGATCTTCATCACTTCCTTTTAGATTAATCTTACCATCACTTAATTCATAAAGGTGATTAAAAATAGCACTATCCTCTACTGTATCTTTATTCCAGTTTAAATAACACTTTTTCATATGATTAGCAATAGTTAATGTAAGAGCATTTTTTAACTCTCCATCTTCCCAACTATTGGCAACATCAACCATTCTCTTAATATTATTTCCATAAAAACGATATTTTGGAAAATTCTGAGGATATGCAAGCGGTTCTGGTCTTTCTTGTAATTTTTCTTTAGTCAATACCGGAAAAGGAGTGTCAACATCTAGTTTAAAATCACTCATTATAAATAACTGATCCCATAACTTATGCTGAAACTCTGGTACATCTCTTAAATGCGGTTGTAAATTACCCATAACTGCGATGATAGATTTAGCAACTTTATTACGTTCTTCTCTATCTTCAATAGCAACGGTATGGTTGATCATTTTCTGTAAGTGACGACCATACTCCGGAATAATGAGCTTTTCGCGCTCAGTATTGTATTCTATATTATATATATCCATAAAATGTATGTAAAAATTGTGTAGCGATAATTCAAAGAATCAATATGTAAAGGGCTGTCAGAAAAAGTTTTTTGAAGACTCTTTAGTTGTAATGTGTATGCAAAACTGTAATAAATTCAGTTTGATAATCAATTACTCTTTTTGAATTATTCTATAATTTATGCGCAAAATACTAAAATAAAATAAGTAAGCTATGATCATTACTATATTTATTTGTTAACTACAATATCTATTTATGAGACTTTAAGCTAATTAAAAGGTTATAATTATAAAATTTAAGATCTTTCTCACTAAAAAATACAATGAAATTATAACGAAATTACTCCTTCTACTTGAGTAGTTATTTCTTTATATTTTAAAATAACATGGTCTGGATTTTTCATTCTTACATTAATAGATACACTTGTGTATTTTCCATTTTTGGATTGTTTTGTATGAATTACAGCGCCTAAATTATCAAAAATAGTTTCGATTTGTTTAATTTTGGTGGTATCAGTAGGTACAATAAATTTGTATAAGTATGCAGATGGCCAAATAGACGTTTCTTCTAATTGTCCTTTTAATTTTTGATAAAACTCTTCTGGGTCTTTCATATCCTCTGTTTAAACAAAATTTGGACTCAAAGATACGAGTTCTGTTTTAATAAAACGAAACTAACATGAGCCTAGATTTATATGAATACTCCCACTCTTTTTTTAAGAAGAAAAATTAGTATTCAATACGCTATGGTATTCTTCTATTGTATCTATATCCAAACCTTTATCAGCTACTGAAATTGTTTTTACTATCGTACTATTTTCTTTGATAATATATCGTGCTCCATAATCAGCCTTTAACTCTGTTAATTCATCAAAATATGTTATAGGTATCATCGCAGGGACTCCTACTCGTTCTCCAAGAGCTGTAGCAACAATAATAGTATTAGAATGATTACAAAATTGAGTAATCATCGAAGCATAATGTACCGCTCCTAATAAGGGTTGATCTACTAATGAAATCAAAACTACATCGTATTGTAAATCATCTTTTAAAATTCCCTGTATTCCACAACGTATTGTAGATCCCATGCCAGATTGCCAATCTATATTTTTAAAAATCGTTATCGGAAAATGATTCACTTCTTTGTATATAGCATCATAATATGCTCCTAAAACTACATAAACTGAAGTATCTTTTATCAGTAGTGCTTGTTCTATAGCGTATCCAATCATAGTGGTATCTCCCCATGGCAATAGTTGCTTTGGTTCTCTCATTCTAGTTGAAGAACCTGCAGCAAGGATCAAATGTGCTATTTTAGGCTTTTTTGGCGGCAACACTTTCTTTTTTTAACTTAGGAACAATATCATGGATAGCTCCTTTCTTTTCATATAATGGTATAGGATCTTGCCCTCTTATAACCGATAGAATTTCTGCAATAATAGAAATAGCAATTTCCTGCGGAGTTTCTGATCCTAAATTTAATCCTGCGGGACCATGTACCGAATCTAAAAACGATTCAGATACCTCTGGGAAATATTCTATAAGAGCAGAAAGCAATTTTTCTCTACGCTTTGCAGGACCAAGAAGCCCTACATATAATGGACTGGTTTCTCTTATAGCTTGAAGATACAGCATATCTTTAGCAAAATTATGAGACATCAGTATAATTGCTGTTTGATCATCTACATCAATACTATTACTATTTAAATCTTCGGGTGAGCTATGTATCATTTCTTTTGCTCCAGGAAAATCTTCTAATCGATTAGGTGTTGTAGGAGATCCTATCACAATAACCTCCCATCCCGTTACTGACGCCAACTGGCATAATACTGTAGCATCATGTTCTGTTCCTATAATTATTAGTCTAAAACAAGGTTGTATTTCTCTTTTAAAATTAGTTAAAGTAGTATCAAATTCATTTTGTTGAGAAAAAGAAAATATAAGTTCTTTATTAAACTGAATTACAGATCCCATATTAGACGTTCTTCCTTCTTCTTTTGAATACCATGATTTAATTTCAAATGGTATTCTACGGTTTAGATATTCCTGTATTGTAACTATTCCTGCATCATTAATCTCAAAAATTTCAATCAATATATATAATACTCCCTCACATCCTAACCTATATTTACCATCGTAAATCATCATTCTTGATTCTCCTGATGCGAATACATGCTGTGCCTGACGTAGTATTTCTTTCTCAACACACCCTCCACTGACAGCTCCTACCATTTTTCCATTTTGAAGTAGTAACATTCCTACCCCTGGTCTTCTGTAAGAAGAACCTTCTACATCTACTACAGTAGCCATAACAGCAGGTATCCCTATTTGTCTGGCTTTACCATAAGATGTAATTATTTCTTTGAATTCGTGTGTCATATAGATGTTACCCTAATAATTCTTTGGCTTTTATATGTTTAATAAACGGTTGCTTATACAATCGTATCCCTTTGGATGCTTTAATTGCATTAGCTACAGCTGCTCCTGCTGGAGGCAAAGTGGGTTCTCCTAATCCTGTTGGAGCAATATTACTTTCTATAAAATGAGTTTCGACTATTGGAGTTTCATTAATTCGTATTAAACGATAGGTATCAAAATTTTTGTCTTGTGGTTCCCCATCTGTAAATGAAAAATCTCCATACATCGCATGTCCTACTCCATCAATAATACCTCCTTCGATCTGATTTTTGGCTCCTAGTGGATTAACCACAATCCCACAATCCACCACACAGGTAATTTTTTTAACTACAGGCATATCATCCTCTACTATTACATCTGCTACTTCGGCTACATGTGTATTATGGCAATAGTATGCACTAAACCCTTGATATACTCCTTCTTTTGTATTTTTCCACCCAGATTTATCAACAGCTACTTTGATTACATTCTCTAATCGTTCAGGAGAGTATTGAATCTTTTCATCAGTAGTTCCTTTAACTTTTTGAAGTAAATCTAAACGTAATTGAATACAGTCTACCTCTATCAATTCTGCCAATTCATCAAAGAAACTTTGTTCAGCAAAAGATAAAAAATTAGTATATGGAGCTCTCCATGCTCCTGTTGTTATCTCACTTTGATAACTTGCCACATCTACTTGGTAATTTTTAATCGCACCTGCCGGGAAAAAATTTGGAATCAACCCATACATATTTGAGTTAATAGAGGCTTCTTTAAGGTGATATCCAGTGATCTCTCCTTCTTTTATAGCTGCACTAATTTTATATTTTATAGCTGGTCGATATATTCCTGCAGACATATCATCTTCTCTAGAGTATACTACTTTTACAGGGGCTTTAGCTATACTTGATATTTCTGCTGCTTCTAAGGCAAAATCTCCATATAAGCGTCTACCAAACCCTCCTCCCATTCTAGTCATCTCTACAGAAACACTATCTGGGTCTCGACCTAATAATTGTGCAACTCTACGTGCCGTACCCGCAGGTGTCTGTATGGGGCCTACCAGACGAACTTTCTCTGCTGTAACATCTGCAAAGAAATTCATAGGTTCCATACAATTATGGGGTAAAAATGGAGATTCATATATTCTTTCTATCACTTGATCTGCTTCTGCAAATGCTTTTTTAACATCTCCATCTGCACGTAATGTGTTAAATTCTTGTCCATTAAGAAGATTAATCAATATTTTATCATGATCTTCTGTATTTTCTAGTTTAGAATCAGATGTCCAGTTTGCTTTTAAAGCTTTTTTTCCTTTCATTGCTGTCCAAGTATCTTTTGCCAAGACCGCAATCTTATCTCCAAACTTAACTACATCTTTCACTCCTGAAATAGCTTTTACCGAAGTATCATCAAAATCTATCAGTTTTTTTCCAAAAGCTGGAGGTCTTAGTACTGATGCATACAGCATCATTTCTTCTTTATAATCCATTCCGTAGAGTGATTTTCCTGTAATAATTTTATCGATATCTACATTAGGAATATCTTTCCCTATAATCTTAAATTCTTTAGGGTTTTTAAGTACTATTTTTTCTGGTATAGGAAGCGTTACTGCTTCTTTAACTACTTCGCCATATCCTAGTTTATCTCCATTACTATTAATTATAACCCCATTTTCTGTCTTACATTCTGATGCACTTACTCCCCATTTGTTTGCTGCCGCATTAATCAACATTTGTCTGGCGGTAGCTCCTGTTTGGCGTAACGGTTCCCAACCTTGCCTAAGAGATTGGCTTCCTCCAGCTACTTGCCTAGTAAAATTCTTAGTATCTAATGCCCCTTGAGCTACAATAACATTATTCCACGACACATCTAATTCCTCTGCTATAAGCATTGGCATAGAAGTCTTAACACCTTGCCCTATTTCTGGATTAGGAGAAAAAATAGTTACCATACCATTATCTGCTATCTTGATAAAGGCATTAAAATCATTAAAATTTAATTGAGAAATATCAACAGGTGGTACCGTTTCAGGTTTACATGCCTGAAATAAATTAAACCCTATTAACATTCCACCACCAACTAATGCTGATGTTTTTATAAATGACCTTCTACTGAATGAAGGTGATATATTTTTTTTCATGTGTTCAAAAATTTATATGGGTTAACTCATTTTACTGGCGGCTACTTCCACTGCTTTTTCTATTCTATTATATGCAGCACATCTACAAATGTTACCACTCATTGCATTTCTAATCTCTATCTTATTTGGATTCTTATTTTGTTTAATAAAAGCAACTGCAGACATCATTTGACCTGCCTGACAATATCCACATTGTGGCACATCTACTTCTTTCCAAGCTTGCTGAACAGGATGTGAAGCATCCTCAGATAAGCCTTCGATTGTAGTTATTTCCATGTTTTTTACCATAGAAACCTGAAGTAAACAACTTCTAGTAGCAGAACCATCTAAATGTATAGTACATGCACCACATTGACCAATACCACAGCCAAATTTAGTACCAACCATGTCGAGGTGATCTCTTAACACCCACAGAAGAGGTGTATCCTGATCTACCTCAACAGTATGAGATTGACCATTAACTTTTAAATTATAAACTGGCATGACTTTTATGTTTTTAAAGATTTGTTTTTAACTAGTCTAAATAAAGCAATCATGTATCGATTGCTAATAAAGTTAGCAAAAAAAATATTTTCTTACTTCAATTTTAACAGACCTTTATACTTCTAGTAATATGATTTTCAAAATCCTTTTATAATTCCGAGATTTGCATCAAAACTATTCCTTTGATAAATAAAAGAATTGTAATCACCGGAGGACCAGGAACAGGAAAAACCTCGGTCATCAATAAAATTGAAGAAGCAAATTTTTTCTGTTTTCATGAGATTATACGAAGTATGACTCAGGAAGCTCAGAAAAGCAATGACTGTACCCCTATTGTTTCTAACCCAATAATATCTGTATCTGATCCTTATCAGTTTAATACACAAATTCTAAATGGTAGAATCAATCAGTTTAAAGAAGCGGCATTCAAAAGAAAAGAAATTACATTTTATGACAGAGGTATCCCAGATGTGCTAGCATATATGAATTATTTTAATCAATCTTATGACAACCAATTTATAACTGCTTGTAAAGATCATACATATGATCAAGTTTTTTTATTACCTCCATGGGAAGATATATATGTATCTGATGATGAACGATATGAAAGTTTTGAACAAGCAAAAGAAATTCATCATCACTTATTAGAGATTTATACTGAATTTGAATACAAATGCATAGAAGTTCCTTTTGGAACTATAAAAGAACGCTATGATTTTATTTTTAAAAATATAAAATGATTTGATAAACCCTCCTCTTAAAATATTGCAACAATTTTGGAATCACAAAAATTTCAGACCGCTTCAGGAGGATATTATCTCAGCAGTACTTGATCGAGAAGACACTTTTGCTCTTTTACCAACTGGTGGAGGGAAATCAATATGTTTTCAAGTTCCTGCTTTGTTAAATAAAGGTATTTGTATTGTTATCTCACCATTAGTTGCACTAATGCAAGATCAAGTAAAAAACCTTCAACAAAAAAATATAAAAGCAATTGCACTACCTAGCGGAATCAAATATTCTGAACTAGATACGTTACTTGACAACTGTATTTATGGGAATTATAAGTTCTTATATCTTTCTCCAGAACGCCTTCAGCAAGATATTGTACAAGAGCGATTAAAAAAAATGGATATCAATCTTATTGCTGTGGACGAGGCACATTGTATTTCGCAATGGGGAAATGATTTTAGACCATCTTATAAAAAAATAGAAATTCTTAGAAGAATTCATCCCTCAGTACCAATGATTGCTTTAACTGCTTCTGCTACTACAGATGTGGTTAATGATATTATTAAAGAATTAGATCTTTTTCAACCTAAAGTATTTAAACAATCATTTTTTAGAGCCAACTTAGGGTATAGAGTTGAAGATGTAATAGACAAAAATTATAGGCTTACACAGATTTTACACACACATTCTGGGAGTTCAATTGTTTATGTACGAAATAGAAAATCTGCAGTAGAGCTAAGTGATTTTCTTAATGCTAGTGGATATGTAACTACGTATTATCATGGAGGTGTAGATCGCCAAGAAAAAACTAAGCGTTTTAATAAGTGGTTAAATGAAGAAATTAGAGTTATGGTCGCAACAAATGCCTTTGGAATGGGAATTGATAAACCCAATGTGCGTACCGTAATACATTATACAATTCCCGAAAGTATCGAAAGTTATTTTCAAGAAGCCGGTAGAGCTGGTCGTGATGGAGTGCTATCTCTTGCTTTTCTTTTAAAAAACAAAAATGACAACCAACGATTGCATAATCAATTCATTAAGGTACTACCTAATACAGATACTGTAAAGTTAGTATATCGAAAATTATGTAATTATTTTAGAATATCATATGGCGAAGGAGAGCAAACAGTCCATGATTTTGGCTTTAATATGTTTTGTAAAACCTATAACTTAAATACATTAACAACTTATAATGTTCTTCAATTTCTTGATCGTTGTGGTGTTATTCGGTTTATACAACTTTTTACTAAAAAAAGTAGTATCCATATGTTATCAACCGGAAGTCATGTTTTAGACTTCTTAGAAAATAATCCTAAAAATCAGACTATTATAAAAGCTATTTTAAGAACTTATGGAGGCATTTTTGATGATGAAGTGATTATTAATATACCTTTAATTGCTTCAAAAATAGGTAAATCTGAAAAAGAAATAGTCACCACTCTCAATAAATTACAAGAAGCCAATTTGTTAGAATTTAAGTACAGTATATCTGATGCTGAAGTTATTTTTTTAGTTCCTCGAGAAGATGATCATACCATCAATCGTATTAAACACCATCTAGTAAAACAAAATACTGCAAAAATAAAAAAGGTAGATGCTATATTACAATACACAGAAAATAATACTGTCTGCAAGAGTACACAACTTCTTTTATATTTTGGAGAGCAAGATACTAAAGACTGTGGCATTTGCAGCTTCTGTATCAATAAAGACAAAACCACTAAACATATCGATCCTCAAAAGATCCAAGAAGATATTATTAGACTATTAAAAGTAAAAAACTTAACTTCAAGAGATTTACTAATGCAATTATCATATCCTGAAAAATTGACATTAAAAGTATTACAAGAAATGAATGAGCGTCAAATTATAAAAATCAATCATGATAACAACTATCAATTAGTATAAGAAATAATGAGAGACATACGAATCCTGTTTATGGGTACTCCAGATTTTGCTGTTGAAACCTTAAAAACCATAATAGAGCATAAATATACTGTAGTTGGTGTTGTTACCGCTCCAGACAAACCTGCCGGAAGAGGTAGAAAACTTAAAGCATCAGCTGTTAAAGAATATGCTGAGTCGAAGCATTTAAAAATTCTTCAGCCCACGAATTTAAAAGATGAATCTTTTATTGAAGAATTAACATCTTTAAAGATAAACCTAGCTATAGTTGTAGCTTTTAGGATGCTCCCAAAGGTAGTTTGGAATATGCCAGAATATGGTACTTTTAATTTGCACGCTTCTCTATTACCAGATTATCGAGGTGCTGCGCCGATAAATTGGGCCATTATTAATGGAGAACAAAAAACAGGAATCACTACTTTTTTTATTGATGAAAAAATAGATACCGGTCATCTTATTTTTCAAAAAGAGGTTGAAATACACTATAATGATACTGCAGGAGTATTACATGATCAACTCATGACAAAAGGCGCTAAGCTAGTCTTAGAAACTATCAAAGCGATAGAAAATGATTCGGTAATCGTAAAACCTCAACCAAAAGATACGGCTTTTAAAACAGCTTATAAATTAAATCGTGAAAACACTAAAATTAATTGGAAAGATGATATCTATACGATTTATAATCTAATTAGGGGTTTAAGTCCTTATCCTACAGCTTGGTGTCAATTATATAATAAAAACTCCTTTGAAAATGTAAAAATCTATACCGCACAACCAATTGAAGAAACTCATAATCATGAAGTTGGAAAAATTATTATTGAAGATACCATGATAAAAGTAGCTGTAAAAAATGGATATCTTATTATAAATAAACTTCAACTCCCTGGAAAAAAAGCAATGGAGTCTAAAGCTTTATTAAATGGTTACGTTTTTTATAGAGATGCAAAAATGCTCTAAAACCAAGCAATATCAAGGATTTAGAAATAAATGGAAAAAAACATACAGTTTTATTAACAATCATATTGAGTTATCAACAAATCCTTGTATTTACTGGGCTAATCCTTGCACGAATGATAAATCCGTATAAATTTGTAGAGCGTTTAACATATAAGATTGGTTTAACCAACAATTTAATTTAAAAATAGAATTATGAACAAAACAGAATTAATCGATGCAATGGCAGCTGATGCTGGAATTACAAAAGCAGCGGCTAAAAAGGCCTTAGAATCTTTCCTAGGAAACGTTGAAGGTACTCTTAAAAAAGGAGGACGTGTTTCTTTAGTAGGATTTGGATCTTGGTCAGTTTCTGAAAGAGCTGCAAGAGAAGGTAGAAACCCACAAACAGGAAAGACTATCAAAATTGCTGCTAAAAATGTTGTTAAGTTTAAGGCTGGTGCTGATTTATCAAGTTCAGTAAACTAATCAGTTCGTTTTCGATATTATCTAAAAACTCCCATATATGGGAGTTTTTTTATACTTTTTATTCAAAAAAAATGAGTAACTACTTTGTTTTTAACAAATATTTTTTTTAGATTTAAGATAAACAAAATTGCAAGTATGATATCACTTCAACCTTCAAAAGGACATTTGTTAGTTGCTGAACCATCGATTATAGGAGATGTATCGTTTAATCGTTCGGTAGTTCTTTTGGCAGATCATAGTGATCAAGGTTCTATCGGGTTTATAATGAATAAACCTCTTGAGTATTTTCTTGCAGACCTTGTGCCAGAAATTGAAGTAGAATTTAAAATATATAACGGTGGTCCTGTTGAACAAGACAACCTATATTTTATACACAAAATACCTGATCTAATACCTAATAGCGTAGAGATATCTAGTGGGATTTATTGGGGAGGAGATTTTACTATTGTATCTAAACTTATTTTAGATGACAAAATTACTCCTAATGAAATTCGCTTTTTTTTAGGGTACTCTGGATGGGATTCCAAACAACTTAATGAAGAGTTAAAAGCCAATTCTTGGGTAATTGTAGAAAACAATTACAAAAAGAATATTTTTGGAAAATCATATGATACTTTCTGGAAAGAAAAAATGATAGAATTAGGAGGAGAATATGTACTTTGGTCTAATGCCCCAGAAAATCCTGCATACAATTAATTCCCTAATCTTATTCTTGTATTTAACACTCCTAATAATCTTCTACTTACTTTAGAATCATAATTTTTTTTCCTGAATTTTGTAATAGGTAATATACCTATTATAACGTTAGTTATAAATAACTCATCTGCTTTTTGTAATTCAAACGGAGAAATAGAAGCTTCTTCTATCTGATAGTCCGGAAATTTCTCTAAAATTCGTAATAATTGAGTTCTAAGAACTCCTTTTAAACATCCATCAGCTAAAGGAGGAGTTTTTATTGTATTTCCTTTTACGATAAATAAATTTCCATTAAGAGCTTCGACAATCATCTTATTAGAATTAACTAATAAGCAATTATCAAAATTATTATCTTTAGCAAAAATTCCTCCTAGAATATTGACTAATTTATTATTTGATTTTAAAGTTGACAACAAATCTGTAGAAACATAATGATCTTTATAAAGAGTAACTTCATATTCCTGATCTTCAATTGTATAAAAATTTGATTGTAGATTAGCTACAGTTATACTATATTCTACCTCATTAGAAATAGGTGTATATAATCCTCCAGAAACTCTATGAATCATCAGCTTAACTCTTACTGAAGAATTCATATTACCATTTGCTGTAATGATATCTATAATCTCTTTCTCCAAAAATTCTGGAGTAAACTTCATAGGGATCTGCATCCTTAAGAGGCGCATAGAAGCCATTAATCTAAAATAATGATCTTCCCAGAATAAAAGTACTCCAGAATTAATTCTTATAGTTTCAAATAGAGCGTCTCCGTATGCATATCCTCTGTTATCAATTGCTAATACTGCTTTATCGCTTGCTACTATATTTCCGTTGATGTTAATCATAAAAAAAGACTCATAAATTAACCTTTATGAGTGTATAAATTTATATTTAAAAAAAGAATTATGCTGAGCCCAACACATGTTTAAGATTACTAACCATATTATCCCAAAGCATTTTATTTTCATCAATTTCATCATCTTCGGAGTAATCAGTAATCATAAGGGAAACATCTTTTGTTATTTCGTCTACCTGAATACGCATTTCGAAGAAATAATCATCTCCATTATCATCATCTTCTGACCATCTAAATTTCACTCGTTCACCACTTTTCTTACTTAATAGCTTTGCTTCCTCCTCAGAATCATCCCAGATAAATGTAAATAACTCTCCCCTAGAGTTCACGTTATCAGCAAACCATTCTGAGAGTCCTGATGGTGTAGATATATATTGGTATAATAGCTGTGGTGATGATTGTACCACAAATTCAATTTCATATTTTGTTTTTTCAGACATATCATTAATTGTTGATAAGCCAATATATAGATTAATTACCGACTTTAAAAGGACAATGAAAAAAAAATTAATTATCCATTATTGTTTGCCACATTCCATTTTGTTTTTATATTTGCACCCTCCTTAGGAACACTATTAAAGTGTAAGGTTATAAAAAGCTAATAAAGATAGCTTATAATAGAGATATGGCGAGGTAGCTCAGTTGGTTAGAGCGTCGGATTCATAACCCGGAGGTCGGGGGATCGTGCCCCCCTCTCGCTACTAAGATTATCAAAATAAAGCTGACTTTAACGAGTCGGCTTTTTTATTTTATGTACAACAATCATACTTCTATCCAGATCATATTTCTCAATCAGCTCTTTTAAACTCCGACCTGATTGTAAAAGCTCTATAATGATTATTTTTAAATCATTACTATGTACTCGTTGTACCATAATTCAAAGATTTTGCTTTAGGTTTCTGTGACACTCTATATCTAAACCGTTCTTACCACTTGGCTCAATATTAATTGTAAATGGTCAACCTTTGTGACCTAGCATTAAAGGAGCTTCAAGTATTGTCACTGTTCTTTTATTTAAAATACTAGCTTAGAGCACAACGCAAGGGCGTTTTTTTTGTGTTTCATGCCCCCTAACTTGGCTCAAGGTCTATCCAATAAATATCGAGATGTTTGGCCATTAATCATTCAACCCATCTGCTAAGGTAACATCCCATAAAGCTATTTCAGCCTGATGTTCGGAATCCTCAGCCTCTTCAATGTTTGCCCTGAGAATAACTTCTTTAAGTACTTTACGCTTTAATAGCTCATTAATTAAACACTTTTAGTATCCCCGCCTATTTTCTGAAGAAAGCATGATTCTCTGGTTCTAATGTAAACGTAGCACGTTCCGATGTAGACATAATTACACTCCTAATTAGTATCATTCTATCATAATTATGATATGTCATGCAAATATGATAGTACAGTATTACTAAGTCATAAGAAACATTATGTGATTTATAACAATCCACTGAAATATAAATCCTATTCATCCATAATAACCATTTTTAATTATATAAAAAGTGAATACAACCCTAGTTTTAATATTAAGCTTATCAATATAAACTGTTTCGCAACTAACGGGTTTTTCATTCATGAAACCATTAAATAGTTCGTAAAGATAATTTCTATTTTAATTATTATATTTGAGTTAATCTTAAAATGTAATTATGAAAAGTAAAAAAAGCATTGACAGTTTAGCAAAAAGCCTAGAAAATCAAAAAGGAGCAATCTTAGTTAACAAACAGGGTAAATCTCTTCAATATTGGTGTGGTTTAAGTGTAATTGGTGGTGATCATGGATCTCTTTTTCCACCTGATCCTAATAAATTAAAGAACTCAGATTCATAATATTATAATAATATATTATTATAAGCATTAAATGAAACATCTCATATTTTCTGAAAAAACGGATTTCTCAGTTAATAGAGTTATCGATTGGTTAGCTTATTATGATCAATCATTTGAAAAGTTTATTGGTCCTACAGAAAATAAGGATCTTTTTATATACAATGATAAAACCTTTTCTTTTACTTTTGGAGGAAAAGGTTTTTCTAATTCTTCTAAGGTTTACAAACAGTCACAAATTAATACGGCTACGACTTGGTTTAGGCGGCCTTACAAAAATTGTGATCATTTTCTGCAAGAATACGAATATCAAGGTGCCTACCCTAGAGAGAAGTTGGATTATACTATTTATCAAAGATTTAGAGTTTTTTGGGATTTTATAGGTTATAAGCTAAGCGAAGGACATCATTTTGGTTCTTTTAAAATCAATGAACTTAATAAACCTATAGTATTACAAGAAGCACAAAAGATAGGATTGTTAGTTCCCAAAACCTTAATCACCAATTCTAAGGAAGAGTTAATACATTTTTTAAGGGATTGTAATCAAAAAATTATAACTAAACCTATACATGAAGTGATGCGAGATCATCATTACGAACTTGAAAAGGACGAATACTTATTTATTTACCAAATGACTCAATTATTAGAGGAATTAGATGATAAGCCTGATATTTTTGCTCCCTCCTTATTTCAGGAATATATTGAAAAGGAATATGAGATTAGAACAATTTATATAAATGGAGAATGCTACTCTACGGCTATATTCAGTCAACTTAATGAACAAACAAAAATTGACATGCGTAATAGAGATGCTAATGAACCTACCCGCTATTTTCCCTATAAATTAGATGCTTCTACTGAAGAAAAAATAAATGTACTTATGAATAAGCTAAATTTGAATTTTGGAGCAATTGATTTTATAAAATCTGTGGAAGGAGATTGTTTTTTCTTAGAAATTAATCCGGTAGGACAGTATGGTGATGTTTCTATCTTTGGCAACTACTACCTACATAAGAAAATAGCAGAGTTTTTACTAAACAAAAAAGAAAAAAAATGATTGATGATTCAGAAAAATATAAAGATTTAATTTCGATACCAGAACACCCATCTATTTCTTATGATTTACATAAGATATCTATTTCACATCAAAGTAAAAAAAATAACTCAAAACGTTTTATCTATATGAAAAAATATAGAGGTGAAGGTTCAATTTTAGACTTCTATAAACCTAATTCGAATATTTTGTCAATTAAGGAAAATGACTAATACCTATTTTTTACTTTTTCCATCTTGTGTACCAGTTAACGGTACTAAAGTTAGTATTATAATGGATTTAGATAAAGGAACGTATTTAGAAATTCCGAATCTTTTGCACGACATCCTTTCTATAGATTTACAGAGGTTTACAATACACGAAATAATGAAAAAATTTGATCATCAATATGATCAAGGAATCAAAGAATATTTTCAGTTTTTGGTAGATAATCAATATGGTTTTTACACTAAAGATCCTAAACCATTTAGAAAACCAGAAGATATATTTTATAGCCCTTATAAGATAATTTCTTCTGTTTTGGCTATAAATACGACTACAAATTATGATCTTCCTGAAGTACTTAAACAGTTGGATAGACTTTCCTGCCAATTATTACAAATTAGGATTTATGATCCTTATGATATGGATAAATTATTTAATAGTTTGTCTCCACTAAAAGGAAGTTCTATAAAAATTTGTGAAGTTTATGTATGCTACTATTCTTTGATATCAGAAGAACAATTAATAACAATCTGTAAAGAATATCCCAATGTAATTATTGTTGTACATACTTCTAAAGAAAAGAAACAAATAAATATTTCTGATGAGTTTAATAAAAAAATAGTATTTACTGGGGAGCAGGTTCATGCTAATACAAAAGAAGTGTATGACCCAAGTCTATTCACAATCTCGCATTCAATGTACTATGAATCCAGACACTTTAATTCAGGATTACATAGAAAAGTATGCATAGATACGGATGGCTCTATTAAAAATTACTTATCGCACACTAAGGTATATGGAAATATCAAGGAAAATAAGATATCAGAAATCATCACTAAACCAAAATTTCAAGAGAGGTATTTTATAACGAACGATCAAATTGAAAAATGCAAATCCTGTCAATTCAGATACATGTGTGTCAGTAACTCAGATATCATAAAAAAGAATGGAAAGTATTTTAAAAAACACACCTGTAATATGGATTTTTAGTCTGTAGTTAATTTTAAAAGTTAATCAACATACTCGCTTCTAATAGTATAAACTGTTAGCCCTACTAATTTTAATTTTAAGTTTTTCAAAAAAGATATCTCTTTGACTATCAAACACTCTAACACATTCACTATTAAAATATAGTCATAAACTATGATGATGGCATTTTTCATCTATAATGCAATTTTTATGGTTAGTTTAATTCCTTCATCAATCTGGCTTTCTAAAGGAAATTCCCTTCCTAGCGTTTAGGTTCTCCTTTCCATATTTTAAAGGCTAATTTTCTTAGCTTCTAACTTATCAAAATCTTTTTCATCATCTTGTAAACTTAAAAACAAATTATCTTCAAGTTTTGAAAGATGTACCTGAACATTTTTACAACTTACATGTTTAATCCTATTTTACAAAACGCTTGCGCGATCCGAAATAAAATAATTTTGGAGTGCCTACTTTTATCAGGATAAAAAATACAGCTTATAACATTACATCTGAATTATGACTACAAAGTATGACAACGAATTTAAAATAGCATTTTGGTTCATATCGAAAGATAAAAACCAAAACACTTTTAAACAAATAAAAAAAGACTGCCTTTTCAGACAGCCTCCTCATACAAATAAGTGTATAAAAAAATTACATCTTTTCTGCTAGTTTTGTCAATTGGTCTGATTTCACCTGCATATATTCACTTAGTTTCTCGATTTCTTCACCAGGCAACTTAGTCATTAGAGCATTGTACTGACGACTAAGGTCACTACTCGCGTCACTTAATCTAAGAAAAGAATCCATGTCTTTAGCTTCTACAGCTTTTTTATAATTTGCTACATATCTTTCATAATCTTTGATATATTTTCTAGTGTCAGGATTACTTGTATGACCAGAAGTTCCTGGTATAGGGATTAATTTATTTGTTCTTTCAAATTCTTTTTTTCCATCTCTTTTTCCTGTAACCTTTTTCTTTTTCTTTACTTTAGGTTTTACTTCTTCTACAACTTCTTCAACAGCAACTTTTGTTGAATCCTGAACTTCTTCTACAACATCCAAAGCATCTGATTTTGGATCTTTTTTACAAGAAATTACTGATAATAATAGTGTACAAACAAAAATGGTTAAAATAGGTTTTCTCATAATTTTGATTTTAAGATAAAGCTGATTACATCAGCATTTTTATATTGGTTTTTGACTATGTATTCTACAACAAAGAGTTAAATTAAAGAACTATTTCAAAAAAAAATTTAATTCTTCAAAATTCATTTCATTCTGAGCACCTGATTGCATATCCTTAACAGTATACGTTTTATTACTCATTTCTGATGTCCCAGCAAGAACTACATACGGAATGGATCTTTTATTAGCATACCCCATCTGTTTCTTCATCTTAGCATTATCAGGATATAGCTCTGCTGTTATTTGATGATTTCTAAGCATATTAACTGCTTTTAAACAATACAATGCTTCTTCTTCTCCAAAGTTTATAAATAGTGCTTTGGTAGAAGTAGTAATTGTCTCAGGGAATAACTTTAATTCTTCGAGAACTAGATAAATCCTATCTAATCCAAAAGAAATCCCTACACCACTAATATCTTTTAATCCAAAAATTCCTGTTAAATCATCATATCTTCCTCCTCCTCCAATAGATCCCATTGCTACTGTTTTTGGTGCAGATACTTCAAAAATTGCTCCTGTATAGTAATTTAAGCCCCTAGCTAAAGTAACATCTAGGTCTAAAATTGCTGTTTCTAAAGGAATTTCTTTTATAAGATTAACAATAAATTGTAATTCTTCTACTCCTTGCATACCTTCTTTAGAAAGAGCTAGCATGTTTCTCAATTTATCTATTTTTTGAGGTGTCGTTCCTGTAAAATCAAACAATGGCTTTACTTTTTCGATAGCTTCTTCCGAAATGCCCTTTGTAAGCATTTCTTTTTTCACTCCTTCTTCTCCTATTTTATCTAGCTTATCTAATGCTACTGTAAAGTCTATCAATTTATCACTAGCTCCTATCACTTCTGCAATCCCAGAAAGTATTTTACGATTATTCATCTTAATAGTTACTCCCTTAAGATTTAATTTTGTAAAAACACTATCGTATAATTTAATAAAGTCTACCTCTTGGAATAAAGATGTACTCCCTACAACATCTGCATCACATTGATAAAATTCTCTAAACCTCCCTTTTTGAGGTCTATCTGCTCGCCAAACGGGCTGAATTTGAAACCTCTTAAAAGGAAAATCAATTTCATTTTGATGTTGTACTACATATCGAGCAAAAGGTACTGTAAGATCATAGCGAAGCGCTTTCTCGCTAATTTTAGAAATCATTTTACTACTATCCTTACTAGCATACAAAGCATCATCTACTTTGTTTAGGTAATCGCCACTATTCAGTATTTTAAAAATTAATCGATCTCCTTCTTCTCCATACTTTCCCATTAGGGTTTCGCTATTTTCAAAACTAGGTGTCTCAATAGGTTGAAAACCAAATATTCTGAATTGCTCTCTAATAGTATCGACAATATAATTTCTCTTTGTTACCTCTACAGGAGAAAAATCACGTGTTCCTTTAGGTATAGTTGGTTTTTGTGCCATTACAGTAATTTATACAGTTAATTAACTGATAGTCAAATATTAAAACTTACAATCATCTTCTAACTACAACATACTATTAACAATCAGGGATGCAAATATCTAAAAAAACTCTAAAGCCCTTTAATAATACGAATAAAAAATCAGTTTTTTAAGTAACTTTAAGGACGTTTTGTAGTCATATATAAAAATACACTATCAAAAACTATTTATGTTTTCACTTTTTAGAGAAAATATCAGAATCGCAATAGATTCTATAAAGGGTCAGGTTTTACGAACCATTCTAACAGTTTTAATTATTGCTATTGGAATAACCTCATTAGTTGGAATACTTACACTAGTCGGAGCTTTAGAGAACACTATTTCTGGAGATTTTGCTTCGATGGGAGCTAATACTTTTAACATTCAACGATATGAGTTTAATACCAGAAATAATAGAGATAGAAGTAAGATTAATCCTATAATTAGCTATCGCAATGCCAAAGAGTTCAAAAAGAAATTTAGTTATCCTTTTTCAAAAACTGCCATTCATTTTACAGGAACTCGTAATGCTGAAGTAACATATGAAAATGAAAAAACTGATCCCGAGGTTGTTGTTGTTGGAATTAATGAAAATTATTTAGAAAATACTGGAACCGAAATTGATGTTGGTCGAAATTTTACTTTTTTTGACATAGAAAACAATAATCATGTATGCCTAATTGGACCAGATTTTAAAAAAAATTTGTTTAAAAACACTAAACCAATAGGCAAGACAATAAGTATAAGAGGTGTCAAATTTAAAATTATAGGTATTCTAAAAAGTAAAGGAGCTACTTTTAGAAACAATCAAGATCTAAAAGTTCTTATTCCATTACAATTAGCGCGATCAATCTATACACTCCCTAATATTAATTATAACATTAATGTAAAAGTAAATGATAAACAATTTCTTAATGGATCTCAAGAAGAGGCTATTATCACTTTTAGAAACATTAGAAGATTAAACCCTATAGAAGAAAATAATTTTGGGCTTGAACGTAGTGATGATTTATTAAACCGAATAAGTAGTATAACTGTTTATCTATATTATGCTGCTTGGATTATTAGCATCATTACTATTCTAGGGTCATCGATTGCACTAATGAATATTATGTTAGTTTCTGTTACTGAACGGACTCGTGAAATTGGAGTTAGAAAAGCTCTAGGAGCAAAAAAGCACACTATAGCAGGTCAATTTTTTATGGAAACCGTCATTATTGGACAGATTGGTGGTCTTATAGGGATTATTCTAGGAGTTTTGATTGGTGGAGGAATTTCTGCAGTACTAAATTTCTCATTCAGTACCCCTTGGTTAGCCATAATTGCAGCTACCACAATTTCTTTTATTATAGCCATTGTTTCTGGACTATATCCTGCGCTAAAAGCAGCTAAACAAGATCCTATTGAATCCTTACGATATGAGTAGAATTTATATCTTATCAATTAATCCCTATGTCTCAAATCATTACCTCCTATCTTTAATCAATTTATTAAAATAATGATACAAGTCTCCTTTAGTTATATTTGCACCTTTTTGAATTAAAGCAAATTTATCTAAATTCTTATCAGTACTATATTCTTTAGTAGCATTATAAAATACCACCTCATCATTTAATAAGTTATCTTGTAGCCATTGATACCCCTCTCTTGTTGTAATATCAATAGTAGTATTATTAACTTTTATAGCAATAAGACACATCTCATTTTCTAACAATTCAAATAAATGTATCTGATCCTTTGAGAAATGCTCAAGATATTGTGCATTAGTAAGTACTTTTTCCCATACTAAATCACTAAAAACGTCAACCTCATCTTCAGCTATTTGTGGTTTATTTATTTTTATATCATCCCACTCATCTGATGTAATTGATTGCGTGGCTAGAAAATTAATAAACTCAATATGCAATTCCTCTAACTGCTCTTTAGTTAATCTTTGGTATTTCATCTTTAAAAAATTAAGCGCAAAAATAAGTATAATACCATTTACACTATGAATTTATTATAATAAATTCATAGTGTAAATGACATCTATAAGAGAACTATATACACATACAAGAATAATTCTTTTCTTCTTTTACAATTTTTATGATACCCTATATTAAACCAAATAATTAGTTAAATATATATCTCAATCCAACTTGGGCTTGCCATCTAGATTGAAGACTGGAATCATACCCAAATGTTTTAGCTAAATTGGGATTAAAAGAATATTCAGGAATATTTGTTGTATTATCTACCTTAACTCCTAAAATCTGTACATTGTTAGGTTGCTGTACTAATCCCCAATCTGAACTAATCAAATTACCTATATTTAATATATCTACACTTAACTGGATTGTATTTACCTTTTCTCCTACATTAATATTAAAATCTTGTAACACTTTAAAATCAACTCTATTTCTCCATGGAGCTATTGCTCCATATCGTTTAGCATATCTTCCTCTATTTTTATTAAGATAGTCATCTTGTCGAATATAAGAATCAAATGCAGCCCTTTGCTGTTCTCTTTCACTTACAGAAGTTCCACTAAATATATATGTAGACAATTCTTCTTTAGTAGGTATATAAATTAGATCATTTGAGAAAGAACCATCACCATTAATATCTCCAGCATATGTATAACTAAATCTACCACCTTGAGCAAATTCTGCAAAAGCAGAAATCGTAGTTGCGAACTTATCATTATTATACTTCCATTTTTTAGAAGCAATAGCAATAATTCTATGTTTATCTCCATATTTGGAGTATGATAAGACATCCCTATTAACATTACCCAATGCTGGATTACCAGCAAATGCATCTCCAGTAATTTCTGCTTCTATCGAGTTTACATCCTTAGCATCTAGATAACTGTATGCTACACTTGCATATAAGTTATTTTTAAAATTCTTTGCTACTTTAAAAGAAGTGTTAATTACTCTTCCTTGATTAGAGTTTGTTAAAACAAATGCATTCGCGGATTTATCTGAAGTTCTATAAATCTGTCTATTATCTGCTCCTTGTAAAGCTCCTGTAGGATTTCGCAATCCCCAGTTCTGAACATGCACCCCATTAATATCATTCGTATATGAGAAATCTCCTGTAAAAACAATCCCACTATTTAATTTATAATCTACCCCAAAACTAGACCTCCATACTTGAGGGAACTGAAAGTCTGGATCTACAATTTGAAAAAAACCATCGTCTGCTCCACTAACTTGGTTCCCTATCCAAACAAAAGGTAACCTTCCTGTAAATATACCTGTGCCTCCACGTATTTGAAATGTTTTATTACCTCTCACATCATAATTAAAACCAAGTCTTGGAGATATTAAAACTTTATCTGTAGGTAATATTGTAGAGTCTAAATTTACCTGATCTCCTGTAGAAGGATTATAATATAACACGCTTTCATCTCTATTTGCTCCATTATCAGTATCAATATATCGTTTTATCAAATCTTTAGTATCAAAATATAATGGCTTATCAAATCTAAGTCCATAACTTAACTTAAATCGTTCTGTTACATTCCATTCTTCCTGAATATAAAAAGCTAATTGACCTACATTTAACTCTGCTAATCTCCACCCCTTATCATTTCCTTCTCCTGCCGAATTTAGAGCAGAAAATTGGTTCTGAGCATACTGTAAGTTAGTCCGTAATACTCCATTAGGATCAGTAGCATCTGCTAAAAATGTCCCTACAGAAGGATAGGCTCCAAATGGTAATGTTCCATAATACCTACTAGCTCCAAAATTATCATAAGCTAATAAATTAAATGAATTCTTAAATTTAAACATTTCAAAAGAAGCACCAACAGTAACAGTATGATCTCCCAAAAAGATATTAAGATTATTGGTTGCCTGAATAACTTTTTGATCTAGTCTATTATGGATAGAAAATGGTTCGTGTCCAGCAATAATATAATTAGATCCTGCTCCATCCTGAATGGTTATCACAGGTGCCGGAGTTGATAATGGATTTCTAAAATCATCAAAATGAGTATATCCCGCCTGAAACTTGTTAGCAAACTTATTAGAAAATGTAGAGTTAACTTCTAATTGAAAAGAATTAATGTTATTATTTATTTCATAACCTGAATTTTCAAACTGTAATGTTGAAGCACTAGGTCCTCGTACCCCTAATGCAGAAGGATGTGCTGGTTTCTCCTTAGAAGCTTTTAAAAAATTATAGATAATAGCTGCTCTGTGATTAGTATTAATATTCCAATCTAATTTAAAAATTCCTTTTACAGATTCAGAATCATATGTAAATCCTTGATATGCACCTGTATTATATCCTAGATCTGATAATGCATTTCTAACTGCTATTAAATCTGATTCTAATACTCTAGATTCATTTATTGCTCCACTATTCTTATTAGATAACCAAGGAGCACCTAAGTCTGTACGCTCATCTCTTTCTGCATTAGCAAAAAAGAATAGTTTATTTTTTATAACAGGACCTCCAATACTAAATCCATATTGTACTTGCTCTAAATCTGACTTGAACACATTATCGCCTTTTACTTTACCCCCCGTAAGGTCTTCATTTCTAAAAAAGCCATAAGCAGTTCCTTTAAAACTATTTGTACCACTCTTAGTAACAGCATTAACTGATGCTCCCGTAAATCCAGACAAAGTTACATCGTAGGGTGCTGTAGAAACCTGAATTTGATCAATCGCATCCAGAGAAATTGGCTGAGCATCTGTTTGCCCTCCGGGAGTTGCTGCATCTAATCCAAATGGATTATTAAATACTGCACCATCTAAACTAAAATTATTAAATTGATCATTTCTTCCTCCAAATGAGTTCCCACTTGCCGTAGGTTCCAATCTGGTAAAATCAGCTGCAGATCTTGATATGGTTGGCAAAGTAGTTAATTCTCTCCTTCCAACACTGGTTTCAGCTCCTGTACGTTCACTACTAAATGCTGAATTTTTATTAGTAGTGATCACTATTTCTTCTAATTGATTATCATTTTCAATCATAATAATAGTAAGATTAAACGTTTGCCCTAATTGCAAAAACACATCTTCAATAAGTTGTTTTTTAAAACCTACATAACTTATTGTTATTTTATATGGCCCTCCTACACGTAGATTATTAAGGTTAAAACGTCCATCAAAATCTGTAACTCCTCCATAAGATGTTCCTGTTGGTGTATGTATCGCAGTAATATTTGCTCCTAGCAATAATTCACTTACATTATCCCGAACAATACCCGAAATATTAGATGTTGTTACCTGAGCATTAACCGTTCCCCCTAATACTATCAAAATCAATACTATAATTTTTTTCATCTAACAAGGTTTTTGTGTTAACTAAGTATAAAATTAAAACAAAAAAATCGCTCAAAAGAGCGATTTTTTTAATCTTATAAAACAGTTATTAACTGTTCTTCCTTATTTACCTTGAGGAATAATCTCAAAAGCAACAGGAATAATTACTTCTCTATGAAGGCGAACAGAAGCTTCATATTGACCTAATCGTTTAATTGTTCCTCCAGGCACTGTAATAAATTTTTTCTCTAGTTCAACTCCTCCTTTACCAAATGCTTGTGCAACATCTGCATTAGATATAGAACCAAATAATTTATCTCCAGAACCTACTTTTGCAGAAATCTTAATCTCTAGTCCAGTAAGTTGTTTCCCTATTTTCTGAGCATCTTCAATCTCTTTCTTTTCTTTAAAGGCACGTTGCTTTAATGTTTCAGCAAGTACTTTTTTAGCAGAAGGAGTTGCCAACAATGCAAAACCATTAGGTATTAAATAGTTACGTCCATAACCATTCTTAACTTCTACTATATCATCTGCGAATCCTAGATTCTCAACGTCTTTTTTTAATATAAGTTCCATAATATGTTATGACGAATTTTATTTTAATAAATCACCAACGTATGGCATTAAAGCTAAATGTCTTGCTCTTTTTACAGCAACACTCACTTTACGTTGATATTTCAATGAAGTTCCTGTAAGACGGCGAGGCAATAATTTACCTTGCTCATTTACAAATGCCATTAAGAAATCTGGATCTTTATAATCTATATATTTGATTCCTGATTTTTTGAAACGACAATACTTCTTAGTTTTTGTCGTATCTATATTAAGAGGAGTAAGATATCTGATCTCTCCGTCTTTTTTTCCTTTAGCCTGTTGTTCTATAGATGACATAATTAAGCTTTTTGTTTGTTTCTAGTTCTTCTTTTCTCTGCCCATGCAATTGCATGCTTATCAAGACGCACTGTAAGGTAACGCATTACTCTTTCGTCTCTTCTGTACTCAACTTCTAAAGCATTGATAGCTTCTCCTGGCACTTGGTACTCAAATAGGTGATAAAAACCACTTTTTTTGTGTTGGATTGCATATGCAAGCTTCTTAAGCCCCCAATCCTCTTTTGATATCATCTTGGCACCATTAGAAACAAGAATATCTTCGTATTTCTTAACTGTCTCCTTTATCTGATCTTCAGATAAAACGGGATTCAAGATGAAAACAGTTTCGTATTGATTCATAAAATCTAAAATTTAAATTAAAATTGGCTGCAAAAGTAACACTATTTTTTGATTTTTCAAATCTTATTTTTATTTCGACGAAACACTACTTTTATCGACAAAAAGCTAAAATTGTTTGTAGAAACAAGATATATTCATTAATATTGTATTTACAATTTTTAACCTGAACAAGTGGAGCAATCTCAATTAAAATGTGCGGTGGTAGATGATTCTCGCCTCCAAAGACTAGCTATTGTAAAGCTAATAGATGAACATTCGTCCCTAGAATTAGTGGCTGAGTGGAATAATGCTATTGAGACTAAAAATGGTTTACTCGATACACAAGTTGATTTGTTATTCTTAGATATTGAAATGCCAATCCTTACTGGTTTTGACCTTCTTGATGATTTAGAAAACAAGCCTCATATTATTTTTGTAACAGGAAAAACAAAGTACGCTTTTAAAGCTTTTGATTATGATGCTGTAGATTACCTACGAAAACCTTTAAAGAAAGATCGATTTAATGCCGCTGTAGATAAAGCACTTAGCATGTCTCGAATAGGTAGTGGTGAAAATGCCATACTAGAAGATGACGACTATATCTTTGTAAAAAGTAATCTCAAAAAACGAAAAATTTTCTTAAATCAGTTAAAGTACGTTGAAGCTTTAGGTGATTACGTAAAACTTATTATGGAAGAAGGTGATCCTATTGTAGTTTTAGCAACAATGAAATCTTTTGAAGCGCAATTGCCTAGTGATCGTTTTTTAAGAATCCATAAATCTTATATTGTTAATTTAGATAAGGTAGAACGTTATAATAGTCGTAATATAGAAATTGCTGATGAAAAAATACCACTTAGTAGACATAAGAAACATTCTCTTATTGAAGCTTTAAATGGTTAATAATTATCCACATTTATTATAATCCTTACTCCAGAGAACTCTTTTATACTTTTAAAAGAAGTATGAATTCTTCTTATAACCTCTTTTGTCTTATATAAGGATTGTTTTTGAGGAATTTTTATAATTAGGTTTTTATGATATTGATTTCTTATTCTTGATATTGGAGGAAACTCTGGACCTAATACATTTTCATTAAATACATTTTTTAAAGATATACCTAACCAATCCATAGCTTTATTTACTTTATTATAATCTTTGTGCTTACCTGTAATCTTTATCGTTTTGTAAAATGGAGGGTACTTATATTGATACCTTTCTTCAATTTGATCTGTATACATTCCTTCATAATCATTTACAGATACTTGTTGTAAGATTTGGTGAAACGGATTATATGTTTGAATTAAAACTTTTCCCCTTTTTTTGGTTCTTCCTGCCCTCCCTGCAACTTGTTGCATCAATTGAAAACTACGTTCATGAGCTCTAAAATCAGGAAAATTAAGTAAATTATCTGCGTTCATAACACCAACCAAGCTCACATTTCTAAAATCTAATCCTTTAGAAAGCATCTGTGTACCTACCATAATATCAATATCACCATCTTCGAACCGATTTATAATCTTCTCATATCCATGTTTTCCCCGAGTAGTATCCTGATCCATTCTTCCTATATTATGATTAGGAAAAAGATCTTTCAATTCTCTCTCTATTTGTTCTGTCCCAAAACCTTTGGTTGTTAAATCAATACTACCACAAGCCATACATTTTTGAGGCATCGAAATATAATATCCACAATAATGACATCTTAATTGATTTTTATAGTTATGAAATGTGAGACTTACATCACAATTCGAACATTGAGGTGAATGCCCACAAGTATTACATTCTATTACAGGAGAATATCCTCTTCTGTTCTGAAAGAGAATAACTTGTTCTCCTTCTTTTAAAGCTTCATTAATCCCCTCTAATAGTGTATCACTAAAGTGCCCTGTCATCTCTTTTTTACGGTATTTTGTCTTTATATCGACCAAGTTAATTTCTGGCATAAGCACATTACCATACCGTCTAGTAAGTTTTACAAATCCATACTTCTTCTGATTTGCATTATAAAATGTTTCAAGAGCTGGCGTAGCTGATCCTAATAATACTTTGGATTCAAACATTTTAGCTAAAACTATAGCGGTATCTCTTGCATGGTATCTTGGTGCAGGGTCATATTGCTTAAATGTATTTTCGTGCTCTTCATCTACTATAATCAATCCTAAATTCGTAAATGGCAAAAATATCGCAGATCTAGCTCCAATAACTACTTGTGCTTTAGATTTTCCTGCTTTAACATTATTCCACGCCTCCACTCTTTCATTCACAGAATACTTAGAATGATATACTGTTAACTGTTCTCCAAAATATTCTTGTAATCTAGCAATCAACTGTGTCGTCAATGCTATTTCTGGAAGTAAATACAATACTTGCTTCTTTTCTTGAATCGCTTTTTCTATAAGTTGAACATAGATTTCTGTCTTACCAGATGATGTTACGCCATGTAACAGACATACATCTTTAGTAGTAAAAGAATTGTTTATTTCTTGAAATGCTTTAAGCTGATACGCATTAAGTTCTTTTGTTAGACTAGTTACCGCTCCTGTGTACTGAACTCGATCAGTTTGCAAATGATATTCTTCTAATATATTTTTATCAATTAATGCTCGTACTACCGCTGTAGAACTATTTGATGTTTTTAAGAGTTCACTAACTTTTATCTGTTTAACAGTTTTAGCCTGTAAGGTAAATAAATGCAATAGTACTTCACGTTGTTTAGGTGCTCGTGTCATTGATTCTAATAAAACACGTAGGGATTCTTCCTTAGTATACTCTACATTTAATCGTATATACCTTACTAATTTAGGTTTATACTGTTCATAGATTTCTTCCTGAACAGTGATAACTTTTTTTTCTATTAATCGTTTTATTACTGGAAGTACATTTTTCTTATTTATTATACTCATTATTTCTTGTATCCGAAGTAAACTTTGATATTGTAATGCTTCGTAAATCAAAAACTCATCATCTTTTAATAATGCTTCATCAAAATGAGTTTTCTCATTTTTTAAAATAATAGTTTCACTTTCTAATAAAAATGCTGTAGGAAGAGCTGCCCTCATTACCTCTCCTTTTGTACACATATAATAGCTAGAGATCCAAGACCACAACTCTAATTGATGTAATGTAACAATCGGAGATTCATCAAGGATATGCTCTATTTCTTTAGCTTCATAAACTAAGGGAGGATTCTGATGTATCTGGGTTACTAGAGCTGCATATACTTTACTCTTACCAAATTGAACGGCTACCCGCATTCCTGGTTTTAGAAAAATAGCTTCACTACTGTTAATACTATAAGTAAACTCTTTATCAAGAGGTATAGGAAGAATTACGTTTATAAAGTGCGACATTATCAATTAATAACAAAAAAATAGATATCTACCATTTCATAAAACAAAACTCTTCTAGAAAGTCATATTGCTTCGTCTTACATTCTAAAATAAAAATAGGTAACATTATTACAGTATCTCCTAACTTATCTTTATATATAAAATGAAAAGCATTTACCACTTTTATAATAATTTCACATAAGAATTGGCATAAACAACAAAAATACAAGTTTAACGAATAAGATTAAGGTTAATTTTTAATATGAAACTATATATTTTATAATTTGATCCTAAAGCTATAATCAAATCCTAATTTATAGAATAAAAAAATCCGATTTATAATTAAATCGGATCTTGTACCCTAAGGTTATATTGTCTATTTACTTAATCCTAACATTCCTCCTTTGATGAGCTTACAAGCTGGTTCATTTCCTAACCATATTTTAAATAGTGCATACTTAAAATCTCTACCTTTTATAAAACCTAATTCTTCTCCATTTTTATATGTTTTGATTCCTTTTCCTTTAATATACACTAAATCAAAATAATCATTAATTAGCATAGGAGAAGAAAATAACTTTAAGAACTCTTCTATTCTTACATCTAAGCTTTGAGTATTTCCAAACATAGCATCGTCAAACCCTTTTTTAAAAACTTTTATCATTCGCTTATTAGTAACTTTTTTAGAAACAATATTCAATCGGATAGACATACTCTCATCTGAATCTAATACCACTCTTGGATCATTATATTTTTTCTTAGTATATAAACCTCCTGAATAGGTATCAAACCCAAGAATACTTCTCATTCCTGCTCCATTTAATGATAACTCTTCTCCTTCGAAGTTTACTTTATATGGTAGTACAATATCTCCTACTCTTATTTGTGCCATACTAAAAGTAGATATTGCCAATATAGTTATTAAAGTAATTATTTTTTTCATGGTTTAGTTTTTTAAGATTATAGTAGGTTAGTTATATGATTTTTAAAAAACTAACATAAAAAAAATGTTAAAGTTTTAACCATAACTCTGATAGCCTATACAAAAAGCTGTAGTTCTTCATTATTTCATTATTTTTTTACTCCTAAAAATTTAAACTAAAAAAGCTACCTGACATACCAGATAGCTTAGTTTTATCAAATATTTTATGTATATTATAAATTATCGTATTCCTAACATACCATTTTTTATTTCTTCACTTGCGGGTTCATCTCCTAACCAAATTTTAAATAACGCATATTTAAAATCACGTCCTTTAATCAAGCCTAATTCTTTTCCGTTTTTAAATGCTTTTACACCAACGTCTTTTACGTATACCAAATCAAAAACATCGTTCTTTACTATGGGCTCAGAAAAAAAGTTTAGAAATTTATTTATTCTTTTGTCTAGTGTTTTAGTGTTTCCAAACGTAGCTTTCTGAAAACCATCTTGAGCTGCCTTTATAAACTTTTTCTGTGTCACAAAACCAGACACAATATCTAATTTCATAGACATTGTCTCATTTGCATCAAGAACAACTTTTGAATCTTTACTCTTTTTTTGTAAATAGAGCCCTCCTGCATACATATCGATCCAAAGTACTTTTCTCATTCCTGCTCCGTTTAATTTAAGATCTACTCCTTCAAAAGTTTCTTCATATGGCAATATTGCTTTACCTACTCTAATTTGTGCATTTACTGAGGCTAAAGAAACAAGTACTAAAAATAGTAAAACAGTCTTTTTCATTTCTTTTAAAGATTTTATTTTTTTGCAAACATAATAAAATATATTATGCCTGCATAATACATGATATATTAAATATACTCAAATTAAGTATTTTATCGCAAAAATAACAACTTTCAACCTATTTCTTACCTAACATTTTATCTTTTAACCCTTTATCAACAGGATTATTTCCTAACCAAATATTAAATAATGCTTTCTTAAAATCTAATCCTTTTACATATCCTTTTTCTATTCCATTTTTATACAACACACTACCTTTTCCTTTTTCATAGACTAAGTCAAAAACTTGTCCTACTTGTATTTCTTCGGATACAAAACCTATAAATTTTTCTATTCTATCGTTTAAAGGAGCTGTTTTATCATTTGTAGATTTTTTAAAGCCGTTTCTAAGAGCAGATGCTAGCTTTTTTTTGGTCAACAATCGAGATAACACATGTACTTTTACTGCCATTGTCTCATCAGAATTTGCTATCATACTTGCATTATCACTCTTCTTTTTAAGATATAATGCTCCTGCATATATATCAAAAATTATTTTTTCTCTAAGGCCCGCTCCATTGATTATTAGTTTTTCTTTATTAAATGTTAACGCATTAGACAATACAGCATCGCCTACTTTGGTTTGCGATTGAGCTATTATAATACTAAAGAAGATCAGAAACAGTGTCGTTATTTTTTTCATTCTAAAAAAGTTTTTTAAATATATTAATCCGTATTATTATTTTTTCTTAATTGATTTAGTGATGCATTTAACTCGAAACCAAGTAATACTAAATTAGCATTTAGCCATATATACAACATTAGTATTAGCATCGCCCCAATGGATCCATATAATTGATTATAATTAGAGAAATTATCGATATAAATTCCAAATAAATATGTGGTTACAATAATCAAAAACGTTGTCATAAATGCTCCTGGAGAAAAAAACTTATTCTGTTTTCCTTCGGAAGTTCCTAAATAAAACAGGGTAGCTATGATTATAAATATCATAAAAACAAACATTGCATATTTACCTACTGTTAACCAAAAAACAGTATCATCTACAACTCCCATTTTATTTAAGTCATCCACCAAATATGAAAAATATAGGGTTCCTATAACAGTAATTAACAATAAAGATGCCACAATAATCGAAACTCCTAATGCTACTAAATACTGTCTAACAAAGTTCCTATTAAGAGTTACATGATACGAGTATTCAAAACCAGAGAAAACAGCATTAACTCCATTAGTCATAAAAAGTATTGATAGTACAAAAACTGTAGATAATAACCCTCCTCTAGGATTAGATGCTATATCTTTAAATATACCCGAGAAAAAGTCTGAAGATTGTTTAGGCAATGCGCCATTAACAAATTCAAAAAAACCTTTCTCAAACCCATTTATAGGAACATAAGGTATTAAATTAAGAAGAAATAACAAAAAAGGAAATAATGAAAGAAAAAAACTCCAAGATATTGCACTTGCTCTTGCCGAAAAAGTTCCTTTTATAATTCCAGTGACATAGATTTCTATTAAATCATATATAGATAACCCTACAAAACCAGGAAGAATAAGTTTCTTCCCTATCTTTATCAGAAAATTGATTACTGGAATCTTATTGAGTTTCTCTTCAATGATTTTTGACATATATTATATTGCTTTCAAACTCAAATCTAAATTATATACAGAATGTGTTAAAGCTCCGCTACTAATATAATCTACACCACATTCTGCATAATTCCGAATAGTTTTTTCGTTAATTCCTCCACTAGATTCAGTAAGACATGTATCTCCTATCAATTTCACTGCCTTACGAGTATCTTCATAATTAAAGTTATCAATCAATATCCTATATACTCCCGATGTCTGAAGTATTTCTTTAATTTCATCAAGATTACGAGCTTCTACAATGATTTTTAGATTAAGATTATGATCAGCAAGATATTTTTTAGTCTTCTCTACAGCTTTAGTAATTCCTCCCGCAAAATCTATATGGTTATCTTTAAGCATCACCATATCATATAATGCAAATCTGTGGTTTTCTCCTCCTCCAATCTTTACTGCCCATTTTTCTAGAGCGCGTAATCCTGGAGTAGTCTTACGAGTATCTAATATTTTTGTTTGGGTATCTTCTAATAAGGTAACAAAATAATTTGTTTTTGTAGCAATTGCACTCATTCGCTGCATTGCATTAAGAACTAATCGTTCTGCTTTAAGAATTGATTGAGAATTTCCCGAAACATAAAAGGCTATGTCTCCATGACGTACAGGGGTTCCATCTTCTAAAAGCACTTCAATACTCAAGTTTGGGTCTACATAGTTAAATACTTTTTTTGCAAACGATACACCTGCCAAAATACCTTCATCTTTTACTAAAAGCTTTGCTTTTCCATTTGCTGATTCTGGGATACAAGCTAACGAGCTGTAATCTCCATCTCCAACATCTTCTCGTATTGCATTGATTATTATTAAATCGACTTCTTTATTGAATTGGGTTTCACTAATCATATTGAATGGTTATTTTTGCTAATGTAAAAAAAGAAGTCGGAAGTACGAAGCTAGAAGCATATGGTATTTCTATTTACTTTATAACTTTATTCAAAATTTTGTCTAGTTTCTAGGATAAAAATATTACAATTAAGAAGGATAATGAATATTAAATTAATCGTTATAGGAAAAACAGATAATAAAGAACTTAATAGTCTTACCAATAGCTATATAAAAAGACTACAGTTTTATATTAAATTTAATCTTGAAGTAATTCCTGATCTTAAAAATGCTAAGAACTTAAGCGAGTCTCAACAAAAAGAAAAAGAAGGAAAATTAATATTAAGTACTATTGAAAAGTCTGATGTATTAATAGTACTAGATGAAAATGGAAAACATTATGGCTCTGTTGATTTTTCTGAAGTACTACAAAAACATATGAATAGTGGAATCAAACAATTAATTTTTGTTATAGGTGGACCTTATGGTTTTAGCCCAGAAGTTTATGATAGAGCTAATAGTAAACTAGCTCTTTCTAAGATGACATTTTCGCATCAAATGATACGCTTGTTTTTTGTAGAACAATTATACCGAGGCTTTACTATTCTAAAAAATGAGCCTTATCATCATCGATAAATATAAGTACAATATCTTTTAAATTTAGAAAAAGCAATTACGTATAGTTATAATTTAGAATTAAGATTAATTATTACATTTACAGACTAACTAACCAAATACCTTATGTTACCCTATTTAAAACTTATAAAATTTGACAACCTCCTAATCATAGCCTTAGCCCAGTTATGTGTTAAATATGGTCTATTTACTCCTTTTAATATTGCTATCACTTTAAATGGTTTTGGTATTTTTCTTTTAATAATAGCTACTGTTTCAATAGCAGCTGCAGGAAATATAATCATAGCCATCTACAATCAAGAAAGTTTAAAAAAAACAAATTTATTAGAAGGTAAGATAACAGAAAAAACAGCTAACCAATTGTTTATCTTTTTTAATATAACAGGGGTTCTTATAGGGTTTTACATAGCAAATCTTATAGGAAAACCTAGTTTTGCAGCATTATTCATTATTATCTCTGGGTTATTTTATAGTTACGCCTCATATTTAAAAGAAATTATCGTTCTTAAAAACATTATAATTGCTGTACTTATTGCATTAAGCATACTTATAATAGGCTTCTTTGATCTTCTTCCTGCTATCACCGAAAAAAATAAAGAGTCTCAGAAAGTTATTTTTTCTATCATTTTTGATTACTCTATATTTGCATTTATGATTATCTTTCTTAGAGAATTAGTCAAAGATTGCTTACACATAGATAATGATCATAATAAAGGGATTAAGACAGTTCCAGTAGCTATAGGTAAAAACAGAACAACAAAACTTATTGGTTTAGCAACTCTACTCCCTATTATGGCTGTTATTTATTATATGTACTCCTACCTTTTTTCAAATAGTAACGCTGTTATCTTAGCTCTTATTTTTATAATTGCTCCACTACTTTATTTTATGATAAAAATTTTTAGCGCAGAATCAAATAAAAGCCTTACTCGATTAAGTTTAATTCTAAAAATGATTTTGCTCATTACATCTATTTCACTAGTATCATATCAATTTATTTTAAAATAAAACATGCTGAAAAACCTATTACGTAATAGCACTATAATTCTTGCTTCTGGCTCCCCTAGAAGACAACAATTTTTTAAAGATTTAGATCTGAATTTCACTATAGAATTGAAAGAAATAGAGGAAATTTATCCTGATCACCTCCAAGCTGAAGAGATTTCTGATTACCTTGCTGAGCTTAAAGCAAATGCTTTTTCTCAACTAAATCCTAAAGATATCCTAATCACTAGCGACACTATTGTTTGGTATAATCATAACGCCTTAGGAAAACCAAAAAACCTAGAGGAGGCATCAAAAATGATCCGATCTTTATCCGGAGATACCCATGATGTTATTACTTCAGTATGCTTTAAAACTACTAGACAAACTATACTAATAAATAATACAACTAAAGTAACTTTTAAAGAACTTACTACAGAAGAAATTGAATATTATGTAAACACCTATAATCCAATAGATAAAGCTGGAGCTTATGGCATACAAGAATGGATAGGACTAATAGGAATAACGAATATACAAGGGAGTTATTTTAATGTTATGGGGCTCCCTACGCATCTTGTTTATGAAATGTTAACAACACTTGCTGAGCACTAATTTTATTGTAATTTGTTATTCAAAATAGATTTTTATGAAAAAGATAGTGTCCATATTCATTACTCTAAGCATACTAGCTATTATTGCTTGTAGTAATATTAAAGCAAACAAAACGAACGATATTGTTATCAAAACTGATACCCAGAATAATAAATTTAAAAAAGAGTTATCAAAGGATTTCAAAAAATACTGGTATAATGGTGAAGCAGAAATAACGTCGTATACATTAGAACAAGCTCGATATGGTGAAATGAGAAAAGGAACTGCTATTCTCATTTATGTTACTGAAGATTTTCTAACTAAAGAACAAGTCAAGGCAGATCATAAAAATAGCAATAACACACCTATTTTAAAACTTAATGCTACCAAAAAGTTTAATACAGGAATCTATCCATATTCAACCATGCAAAGTACATTTTATCCTGTAAAAGATAATCAGCACGCGATTAAAGTTTCTAATTCTATACAAGAATGGTGTGGTCATGTATATACACAATTAAACAATCGAAACCAATTTGAAATCACATCACACTCATACTTTCAAAATGAAGCAGATCAAGAGTTTAAACTAAACAAAACTATCTTAGAAAATGAACTTTGGGCAAAAATTAGAATTAACCCAAACGGATTACCTCAAGGTGATATACAAATCATTCCTTCTTTTGAATACTGCAGATTAAGGCATAAAGAAGTTAAAGCGTACTCCGCAAAGGCTTTTATACAAAAAGGCACTTCTACTAATACATATACCTTAGAATATCCAAACCTTGACCGTAGTATCAGTATTACTCTTACTAATACCTTTCCCTATACAATAGAAAAATGGGAAGAAACTTTCATTAGTGGATTTGGTAACAATTCAAAAAAACTTACTACAAAAGCGACTAAAATTAAACGTATTAAATCTGCTTATTGGAATAAAAACAATAATAAAGATGAAGTCTTACGCGATAAATTAGGATTAAATTAAATAAAAAAACATCTATTAACTAACAACAAATACTAATGATAGTAAAATTATCAGAATCTAAGATAAACGAAAAGCTTAAAGAAATAGATGGTTGGGAATACCATGATAATGCACTTCACACAACTTTTGAATTTAATGATTTTAAAGATGCATTTTCTGTAATGACTCGTATCGCTTTTGAAGCCGAAGTACAAAATCATCATCCTGACTGGTCGAATGTATACAATAAATTGCAGATCAGCCTTTCTACTCATGATGTAGGAGGAATCACCGAAAAAGATTTTAAACTCGCAAAAACAATAGATACTATTATTGAAGGAGAATAATGAGAAAATTTAATAGTAAAACTAAAATTTTGATGATTATAATTTTACTATTAAAGTTTGAAACTTTACATTTATATAAATTGATATGAAACAAACATTTGTCAAAAACTTCGTTTCTACTTATGTTTGTATTCAGATTTTAAAATTAGCATATGGGAAGAGCTTTTGAATTTAGAAAAGCACGTAAGATGAAACGTTGGTCTGCAATGGCAAAGGCGTTTACTCGAATTGGCAAGGATATTGTTATGGCGGTAAAAGAAGGAGGACCAGATCCAGATTCTAATTCTCGTTTAAGAGCGGTAATTCAGAATGCCAAGTCTGTAAACATGCCTAAAGACAATATAGAACGGGCTATTAAAAGAGCTTCTGACAAAAGTCAAGGAGACTACAAAGAAGTTCTCTTTGAAGGATATGCTCCTCATGGAATAGCCATTCTAGTAGAAACTGCAACAGATAACAATAATAGAACAGTAGCTAACATCAGATCATATTTCAACAAATGTGATGGTAATTTAGGTACATCTGGCTCTGTAGAATTTATGTTTGATCATACTTGTAACTTTAGAATTAATGGAGAAGGTCTAGACCCTGAAGAACTCGAACTTGAGTTTATTGACTTTGGTGCTGAAGAAGTTTTTCAGGATGATGATGGAATATTAATCTATGCACCTTTTGAAAGTTTTGGAGCTATCCAAAAAGAACTAGAAAGTCGAGAAATCGAAATTCTTTCATCAGGATTCGAACGCATCCCACAAGTAACCAAACAACTTAATTCAGAACAAGCTACTGATGTAGAAAAACTTTTAGAAAAAATTGAAGAAGATGAGGATGTACAAAATGTTTATCACACTATGGAAGAATTATCTTAATAAAAAGTTTTTTTTTAAGAACAACAACATAGCAATTATACTTCTAACTAATTAGAGTATACTAAAAGAGATCTATTTTATAATAAAATAGATCTCTTTTAGTATACTGTTATAAATATAGATTTCTTATACAAAATCAACTTCCATCGAAACTATATTCAGGAATTTTACCTTTAACTCCAATAAAAAAATTATACATATGTTTAAAATCTTTTTTAATATCATTGGTAGGATAAAATGGTTTTGAAATAACTGTTTGCTTCTTCCCAAAATCAAAAGCTACCATAATGATTGGTATTTCTGCAGTTTTAGCGATGTGATAAAATCCTGTTTTCCACTCTTTCACTTTTTTTCTTGTACCTTCAGGAGCGAGTGCTAATCGTAACTCTTTTCTTTTTGCAAAAAACTCTGCAATAGCTTCAACTTTATTTTGTCCTGAAGTTCTATCTAGAGAAATCCCTCCTACTTTAGTAAAATACCACCCTAATGGCCATTTAAAAAGTTCTTTTTTTGCCAAAAAACTTATCTTAACACTTGATAATTGCCTAATCAATAAACCTATATAGAAATCATGCCAACTTGTATGTGGCACCACAATTATGATACATTTTTTTACAGTTTTTGAACTAAAATCACCAACAATTTCCCAACCTAGAATTTTATGAAATATAAACGAAGAAAAACGTCTCATTTGCTAATTTTACTATTTCTTAAAGATTCTATATAAGTTTTTAAATCCAATTTGATGCGTACTAACATAAATTAAAAACTATTTATAGAGCTTTATAAAGCTCTATAAATAGTTTTTAATTTATCTTCATCAATCTTTGATTTCCAATCACGTCCTAATGCATTTTCCCATAATGGTTCTAAACTTAAGGCCACCTTTGTCATAACATCTAATTGCTCTTCTGTTACATTCGCACAAACACCTTTAGGCAAATCTATATTATGGAGTTCTTTCATTTTTTTAAACAAAGCAACTCCTTCTGGGTAATATTTTTCTAATTTATCAAACACAATACAATTACCTATACCATGCTTAGTACCTAGTACGTATGCTAAACCATAACTCATAGCATGAGCAACACCAACCTGAGAATATGCAATACTCATTCCTCCATGCCAAGATGCCATCATCAATTTTTCATCTGCTTCAGCTTTGGTTAAACTTGTTTCAAGAAAAATCTCTTTACAAAGTTCTAATGCTTTTTCTCCATAGCTCTGGCTAAACGCATTTAAATAAGTTCCATCTAATGATTCTATACAATGAATATAACAATCCATCCCCGTATAAAACCATTGATTTTTAGGGACATCTTTTATCAATTCTGGATCTAATATAACTTGGTCAAATGGTGTGAAATCAGAATTAATTCCTAATTTACGCTCAGGACCTGTAAGTACTGTTGTACGAGATACTTCTGCACCTGTTCCCGAAATTGTAGGTACTCCTACATGAAATACTGCCTTATTTTTTACTAAATCCCAGCCTTGATAATCTGCTGCACTTCCTGGATTAGCAAGCATTATTGCTACAGCTTTAGACAAGTCTAATATAGACCCTCCTCCAATACCAATAATCCCACTTGGAGTATATTGATAGTCATTTTTAATTGCTGTAACTATTTGATCTACTTGAGATGTTTTAGGCTCTTCTGTTGTAGATATATAAATGATCTTATCTGTATAAAATAATAGTATTCTATCTTCTATAAAAGAAGTATTTTTTTCAAAAACATCATCTACTAAATATATAAATGGTGCAACACCATTTCTCTCTGGTGAAATAATACTACTTATTTGATTAAAAGCTCCTCTTCCAAATACTACTTTTGGAACCATTGGGAAATTTTTATGCATAGAGGTAGATACCTCCGAAGTAGACAAAACTGGTTTTGGATCCAATTGATGTTCTTTACTTATTATTTTTTTTGCTCTTTCTAAATCTTCTGGAGTATCAATTTCAACACCTTCATGATCTGTTTCTACCATTTTAATATTTTTATCATATTCCAAATATCGAATGCATTCAATTTTTTCTGAAGCTTCTAAAGTACGCATAGGTAAATGGTAAAAATCTAAAATAGCTTGTTTTTTAAACGCATATACTCCTTTATGTTTATAATAAACATGATTTATTTCTTTATCTCTAGGATATGGAATAGGAGCTCGAGAAAAATATAACGCATAATTATGTTCATCCACAATAACTTTTACACTATTAGGATTCATAATATCATCCCAATCTTCCATTGGTGTCATAAGGCTAGCCAAATCTATACGATCAGAATCCTCTTGATAAAATACATCTAACACTTTTTCTAAACTCTCACGATCAGTAAAAGGTTCATCTCCTTGGACATTTACTACAATATCAACATCCATATCCTCAACAGCCTCTGCTATTCTATCACTACCACATGTATGTTCTTTCTTACTCATAATAGCGACACCTCCATGAGATGTAATCTCTTTATAAATAATATCACTATCAGTGACTACATAGACTGAATCAAAAAGTCCAGAATTAAGAGTAACCTCATATGTTCTTCTTATAACACTTTTTCCTCCAAGATCTTGCATTAATTTACCAGGGAATCGCGTGGCTGCATATCTCGCAGGAATCATTGCGATAGTTTTGAGAGTATTTTTCTTCAAAATTTGTTGCTTTTCTAGAAATGCAAAAGTAACTTTTTAAAATTAATTTTACATCTTTATTATCAAATTAGTTTATTTCCTTTTGCTTTAATTTTTTTTTATCTTCAAAGTCTATCTCAAGATCTATACCAAAATAAACGCAATATTAAATTCTTAATTTTCATAAAAAAAATCTTTTTTAAAGCCTATCAAATATAATTTCTTTTTTGCTCTTGTAACTGCTGTATATAGCCATCTTAAATAATCTTTATTTACTCCCTCTGCAATATAAGGCTGCTCTATGAATACATTATCCCATTGTCCACCCTGTGATTTGTGACATGTTATCGCATAAGAAAATTTGACTTGTAAACTATTAAAAAATTTATTGTTTTTAACCCCTAGAAATTTTTTATACTTTGATTTTTCATCTTCAAAATCTTTCATTACCTCTTGATATAATTGATTTGATTCTTCATAAGATAATGAAGGGGTTTCTGAAGTTAGTGTATCCAGTATTAGAACAGTTTCAAAAGGCTTTTGGTTTGGATAATCAACCATGCTAACATTCACTATCGCAAATCTGAACCCGTATAATTCCTTTATTGAAAAGATCTCTAAAACTTTAATAATATCACCATTAGCAATAAAACCAGCTTCACTATTGCTATCTAGCCAATAATAATTATTTTTAACAACCATCAAATAATCTCCGGAAGATAATTCTTCTTCTTGAAAAAGTATTCTAGATCGGATTTGTTGATTATAAACATTTGCTCGCTTATTAGAACGCAATATAATTACTGATTCTTCATGTCCAGAATTAGAATATGCTTCGTTTAGAGCTTCCATAATTTCATATCCATCAATAAATCGAACTACATCTGAATATCCTGAAATATTAAACTTGAAAGAATCATAAAAACCATCATTAAGAACTTCTCTTAAACAAGTAGCATTTACAAGAATACCACTATCCTCAGTTTGTCGTACTACTTCATCTAGCTCTATCTGAGTGACCTCTTTATTAAAGCCTATTGAAAGAGTATTTACATCCAAAGCAGGGCTTACCTCTAATTTAACTGGTGGTAATTGTGCTGTATCTCCTATAAAAAGAATTTTGCAATTATGACCAGAATACACATACATCATTAAATCATCTAACAAAGATCCATTTTCGAATAATTTACTATCACTTGGAGTATCAGGAATCATGGAAGCTTCATCTACTATAAAAATAGTATCTCTATTCTTATTTTGTTTTAATTGAAAAGCTAATCCTCCGTTTTTATTCTTTTTTGGATAATATATATTTCTGTGGATTGTCTGAGCATGTTTACCTGAGTAATTACTAATCACCTTAGCTGCGCGACCTGTTGGAGCTAAAAGAACTGCTTTTGACTTAATCTTTGATAAATTCTTAACTAAAGATCCTATCAAAGTAGTTTTTCCTGTACCGGCATATCCTTTCAATAAAAAAAGAGACTCTTTTGATTCTGACAGCACAAAATAGGATAGTTTTTGGAGAACGATATCTTGTTTTATAGTAGGTTCAAAAGGAAAACTCTTTTTTAATAATTCATAAAACTCTTTTTCTTTCATTGAAAAAAAATTACTTTTAGGATTAATATCCCCATTAATAAATCAAAGATAAGGATGATTTTTTGGGAATAAACTTTTACGATTAAAAAAAAATTGTAGATTTGCGTATACACTAATGTTAAAAGTTAAATCATAAAATGAAAATTGTTGTTCAATTAGTTCTGTGGGTAATTATAGGGTTTTTAGGATACTTAGTATTCAATTCTATTAATGGTCCTGTAAAGTTCAATAAAGTAAAACAAGCTCGATATGCAAAAGTTGTAAAGAATCTAAGAGATATTCGTACAGCTCAATTAGCATATAGATCAGTAACGGGTAAATTCGAGAAAGACCCAGTTAAGTTGGTTACTTTTATAGACACTGCTAAATTCACGTTAACCCAGAGAAGAGATTCTAGTTTTATCAGATTTAATAAAGTCCTTAAAATTGATGAACCAAGAGATACTGTTGTCATTGATACACTTGGTTATGCTTCTATAAAAGATTCTTTATTTAAGACTGGAAGTCATAAAAGTATGATGAAAATTCCATTAGAAGATATTGATGGTGATTTTGAACTAGATGCTGGTTATATTAATAAAAATGATCTTAGAATAGCTGTTTTTGAAGCTAAAGTTGCAAAAGACATCCTATTAAGTGATCAAGATAAAGACCTCCTCGCTCAAGAAAAAGAAGTACAATCTGTTGATGGAGTTAATGGTACGCATCTATCAGTAGGATCAATGACAGAAGTAATGACTTCTGGTAACTGGCCAAGAACTTATGGTGCAAACGATCAATAGTATAGATGATAATACATCAAAAAAATTGTCCATTCAGGTGAGCCTGAATGGATTTTCTTTTTGCATCACAAATAAAAACCAAAAAATCATTGCCATAGAACAGGACAATTTTGGTATTCAATTAACTCCAAAACAAGTTCTCGATAAGATTAAGTATAGTTTCAACCATAATAAAAACCTAAGAGAACAAGTATTTAATAGTATTGATGTAATCCACCAAAATGATTTATATACTGTTGTCCCTAAACCTTTATTTGATGAAAAATTATTAAATGAATATTTAAAATTCAACACAAAAGTTCTAAAAAATGATTTTATAGCGTATGATACACTAGATAGACATGATATTGTGACTGTCTATATACCTTATACAAATATCAACAATTATTTTTTTGACTCCTTTGGTTCTTTTACATATAAACACACTAGCACTATTCTAATAAACTCCTTGATTACCCAAGAAAAAAATAATGAATCCACAACTGTTTTTGCTAATATAAATGACGATTCTTTTGATATAATCGTATTCATTAAAGGTAAATTTGTGTTAAGTAATACCTTTAAACACCAAACTAAAGAAGATTTTTTATATTACCTTATGCACATTGCAGAGCAACTAAAGTTAAACCCTGAAGAGTTTAACCTATTTTTTTTAGGAAATATATCTGAAGACAGTGAATTTTATAAAATTGCATATACGTATATCAATAATGTAAGTTTTGGAAGTCATCAGCAGCAATTAAAATTAGCATCAGAAATAACTCCTTTTAAATCTCATCAATATTTCACATTACTTAGCCATTTCTAAATATGCGTATCATCTCAGGAAAATATAAAGGAAAAAGATTAACAGCTCCTAAAAAACTGCCGGTTAGACCTACTACTGACATTGCAAAAGAAGGATTATTTAATATTCTAAGAAATCAATATAATTTTTCTAGTATATCTGTTTTAGATCTTTTTACAGGAACTGGAAACATTAGTTACGAATTCATATCTAGAGGCACAAAAGACATAACAGTGGTAGATTCTCACTATGCATGTTTAGGATATATCAAAAGTATCGCAAAAGAACTCGACTGCCCTATAGAAACTATAAAAAGTGATGTCTACAATTATCTCGAAAAAGTAAAACATCCTGTAGACATTATTTTTGCTGACCCTCCTTATGATTTCTCTATTGATCAATTTAATAAAATTCCTGAATTAGTTTTTAAAAATGAATTATTAAATGATGGTGGAATTTTAATTATCGAACATTCTAAACATACCTCTCTAGAAGAATCAATAAATTTTAGTAATTCTAGAAAATATGGAGGTTCTGTTTTTAGCTTTTTTAAAAAATAAAAAGCTTTACTATATATAATGATATTACATTTATTAAGAAAACCTTACTCCCATAATTTCTCGTTAAAAAGAAATTTAATTCTAGCTATATCCATTGGGTTTTTTATATTTTTAATAAATCAATTATTGTTTAATGACCCAGAACAAAAATATTTTATAATCTCAAAAACTAAAATATCTATTATTTTAGGCAGCATTACATTTGCATCTATTATTTTGATACTTGATATATTTCCAAGAATGTTTTTCTCCATTACCAGAAAAGAAAACTGGACAATATCAAAAGAGTTAGGTATACTCTCTATACTACATTTTGGAATTTTCATTTTTAATTATACTTTTTTAATTAGCATCTGCAAAGACCTTTCTTTTTCTTTATCATCTGTTTTCTTTATTAGCACAGCTCTTTCTACAATTTTAATAGGTTTTATTCCTTCATCGATTATAGTATGGATTGATTATACTATCAAATTAAAATCAAACTTAAAACAAGTCTTACTACACAATCAAAAATTAAAAAATAGTATAAAAAAAGATCAAAAGTCTTCAACTAAAGAGGAAATCATACACCTACCTTCTAATACATTAAAAGAAACCATAAAGTTTGATTTAAGCACTTTATTATTCATAAAGTCAGATGGTAATTATATTGAAATATACACACAGAAAAAAGATCAAATTGCAACTTCTTTTTATCGATTTTCAATTCAACAAATAGAAGAAACATTAAACGAATTTCCTTTTATAATTAGAACGCATAGGTCATATTTGGTTAACATACGAAATATCGAAAAATCAAAAGGAAATGCTCGTAATTACCAATTATTTTTTAAAGGAGTTGATCACACTGTTCCTGTTTCAAGAAATCGATTTGAAAAGTTTAATATCGCCTTTAAAAACATAGTGTCTATCCACAACAAATAAATGGCCATTCACACCATAATAGGCTTATTAATATAGAATTAAGTAGTTGTATCATAATCTTGCACTAAAATTCATAAACTACTTAATGATCATGATAAACAAAAAGGTAATTTCAGTTCTTTGCATACTATTTTTAGCTCATATCTCCTCTGCACAACAAAACAATGAAGAGAGTAATTTGATAACTATATTTGATTCTGAAAGTTCAAAAATAACTGGTTTTGGAGGATCAAATTTAAATTTCTCTTCAGTAATGAATCAGTTTGCTTTTTTTGCTGGAGGAAAAGGAGGTATTATTATTAATCATAAAACAGTATTTGGTATTGAAGGCTATCATTTAACAACTGATATTACTCACAAAAAAATTGAAACTAATCAAAACCTTAATTTTATTTACGGTGGTTTTTTTGGAGCATATATAGTTAATTGGAAGTCTATAGTACACTTAATTCCCTCTGTTATGATTGGATGGGGAGGTATCGGAGAAAAAGATAACCACTCACACAATGAACATCTTGATGTATCTGACAGCCTATTTATTATACAGCCCAGTTTAGAATTAGAATTCAATATCTACAAAGCTTTTCGAGTAGGATTAGGAGTTAACTATAGAACTGTATCTGGATTAAATACAGACTTTTACAGCAATAATGACTTCTCTTCACTTGGCGGAATTCTTTCTCTAAAATTTGGTAAGTTTTAACTCAAAAAAAAGTTTCCCTTTTAGATTTCCTGACTTTGTACACCACATAATAGCCCTTTTTTTTCAAAGTCGGGAGGTCTAATAAAGTATTTTCAATCTATAAATTTAAGATTTTAGCATTATAGTTCTTAAAGAAAAAAATATCTAAAAAACTAGTCCTCTATTGCTTCATAAATTATCTTTTGTATATCTGATCGAATATTATGAGATATCAATTTTCGATTTGCAGCATTGGGAAAAGTACGATTACTTAAAAAGACATATATTAATTCTTTCTCTGGATCTGCCCATGTAAATGTTCCTGTAAAACCACTATGACCAAAACTAGTCATTGACACACATCCACAGGTTGGTCCTGCCTCTCCTAATTGTGGTTTATCAAATCCTATTCCACGCCTCACACGTCTGTGACAATAATGACAGGTATTAAAATCATCTAATGTTTGCTGTTCAAAATACTGTTTCCCTCCATAATATCCTCCATTAAGATACATCTGCATTATCTTAGCCACATCATTAGCATTAGCAAATAATCCTGCATGTCCTCCTATACCTCCAAGCATAGCTGCTCCTTGATCATGTACATACCCATGAACAATTTCATCTCTAAAGATCCTATCGTATTCTGTAGGAATTATCTTTTTTTTATTAAACTTTGTTAAAGGTAGGTATGATGTATTATTAGCCCCCAAAGGCTTATAAAAATGCTGTTGAGTCAGTTTATTTAACGTATTCCCATAATGATTTTCTACAAATGTTTTTAAAAGATAATACGGTAAGTCACTATACTTATAACTTAATCTTTTACGTAATTCACTTTCCTTAATTTTTAAAAGCAAAGAATCCTTCATATCACTTCTAAAATAAAGATTATTGGTAACTTGAATATTAAAATCCTTAGAGCGATTACTTCTATAATATTTTTTATCTGGTTTTCGTGTTATAGAATCCATAGTTTGCAGATAAAACGGAATCCATGATTTAAATTTCGCATAATGCGATAGCATTGATCTTATTGTAATATTTGCTTTATTAGAACCTTTAAAAGACGGTAGTATTTTCTCTACCTTAGTATCTAAAGAAATCACTCCTTTATCTTTTAATTCAATAATAAGAGGTAAAGTAGCTAATATCTTAGTGAGAGATGCCAAGTCATAAACATCAGTTTTTTTTACTTTCCGAATTTTGTTATAGGTATGATATCCATAATTTTTATTAAAAACCACCTTTCCTTTTCTTGCTACAATTAATTGCACCCCTGGTGTCATCTTCTCTTGTAATGCAAAATTCACTACAGAATCAATTTTTGCTAATTTACTAGAACTCATCCCTACACTTTCTGGCACCCCATAAGATAATCTTTTCAATAATCTAGTATACTCTCCTGTACCAATAGGAAACTCTTCTCCAATACTAACCGGAAGTTTACCTTTAGCTTCTAATGCCCCAAAAAGAAGGTGTGCAGCTTTCTGCTGAGCCACATTACTATTTTGATATGCCATCAGAATCCCCTCAAGATTTGTAGTTGTTAACATATCTAACATGGCATACGGTTTTGCAAACACATTAAGTACTGTAGTATTCAGTCTGGCTATTTCATACAACCACACTAATTCTTTATCCTTAAACTTATATGCTTCCCAAGGAGAATCATTAGACTTATGGAAACCGACAATCACATAATTATATTTATTTAGTTTGCCTATCATTTCGCTTAGTCCAATCGCCTTTATCCAATCAACTTTAGCATATTTATTCAACTCATTATAAAACTCTTCTCCAGAGTCATCCCCAAAAGATACATAAGCTATTTTTTTTAGATCTATATTCTTAATTGGTAATGTAGCTTTTTTATTTTTTATAATAGTTAAAGAGTTCTCTATCAAATCATGTTGTAATACAGTATCATTTATACTATTTAAGTCTTCATAAAGAAAATCTTTTTTTATAGGTTTATATCTATTTAGTCCTACTTTATACTTAGCTGCTAAAATTTTTTTAACAGAATATGACAAACGTTCTTCTGTAATTGCTCCTGCATAATATGAAGAAACTATCTTCTGAGAGGCTAGTGGCACATTTTCTGACATCAAAAGAATATCATTACCTGCTAGAAAAGCTACTAGATCAATCTCTCCAGGGGTTTTAAAATCAGAAACTCCTTTCATATTAAGGGCATCAGTAAAAATTAGCCCTTTAAATTTTAGACTATCTTTTAATAGAGTAGACACTACTTTTTTGGATACCGAAGAAGGGTAATTAGTTCTGTACTCTATACTAGGTACATTTAGATGAGCTATCATAATACTAGGCACCCCTCTACTTATAAGTTTTTTATAAGGATATAACTCTATACTATCAATTCGTTTAGCATCAAATCCAATTGTAGGAAGTGTATGGTGAGAATCACTATCTGTATCTCCATGACCCGGAAAATGTTTTGCACTTGCCAAAACTCCTTCTTTTTGCATACCCTTCATAAAAGCTAATGCTTTTTGAGTTACTATTTCTTTACTTTCTCCAAAAGAACGATTACCAATAATAGGGTTTGCTGGATTTGTATTGATATCTACAACTGGAGCAAAATTAATATGAACTCCTATTCGCTTACAATGTTTAGCTATTTGTTGCCCTGTTTTTTCGATTAAGGCATTGTCCGTAATAGCTCCTAGAGTCATATTCCAAGGAAAAATTTGGGTAGAATCTAATCGCATACCAAGTCCCCACTCTGCATCAATACCAATTAACAAGGGTATTTTAGATATTTTTTGACATTCGTTATTTAATATTACCTGCTCTTTAGGTCCTCCTTTAGAAAAAACAATTCCACCAATCTGAAACTCCTCTATAAGCTGTTTAATTTTACTCCTTTCTTTTGATGAAGCTGAAGAAGGCATACTAACCATAAATAGTTGACCTACTTTTTCTTTGAGAGTCATTCTATTATATATACTGTCTACCCAATTTTTTTGAGCGCTAAAATCTTCTGTTGCTAAAGGATTTTGCAACTGAGCGTTTACTCCAAAAGTTACAAGAAACACTAGGCAATAAAAATACTTTTTGATTATATCCCGCACGAAAAATTTTATTTTATGAAACGGTTATGCCAACTATCTTTTGCAGGAACTTCCCAATTCGTATGATATTCGGCTATATTAGTAACCAAATTATTAAATACAATAGTATTAGAGGATACGGATCTATTTTTTGCCATTTTTTTAAAATCCACTAAAGATTTATAAGCTACAAACTCTCCTTGTTTAAAAGAGACATTCATCCTATCCATTAAATCAACATCATATGTCTTTTCTAATTCTTGAATAAAATGAACAGAAGCATCAATAGAGCATCCCGTTGCAGAATTTACTCCTTGATCCAGCCCTATAACTATAAAACGCTTATACTTAATCTCATAACCTGCTTTTAGATCAGCTCCATGGGCTGTCCATTGAGTTATAAATTTGTTTATTTTTTGTTCTATCTCTTCCAGTTCATCAATAGTAAATGATCGATTAGCTTGGTAAATCCAAACTCGAGATGTTTCTGAAAGGCTCTTAAAATCCGCCAACATAATCTTTTTATTAAAGTAATTAAACCAGAGCATCAATTATGCCACAAATCTATTGTAAGATAAAATTAATTATTTCACACAATAAACTCACACTGCAAATGAAATGACATTATTAGTCCGATTATAAAAAAGAGTTAATATGAATACACAGATTAACTCTAACTAATTTTATATAACTAAGAACGTTTATACGTTTATAGATCTTGAGCGTTAGCAATAAGCTCCGCTACATCTAAAACTTCAACACTTTTTTCTTTTTCTTTACTCTTAACACCATCTGTCATCATTGTATTACAGAATGGACAACCTGCAGCAATAATATCAGGTTTCACTTCTAATGCATCTTCTGTTCGCTCTACATTAACATCTTTATCCCCTGGCTCTGGTTCTTTAAACATTTGAGCTCCGCCTGCACCACAGCATAATCCATTTCGTTTACAACGCTTCATTTCTACAAGTTCTACTTCTAATTTTCTCAGTAAATCTCTTGGTGCTTCATATACATTATTAGCTCTACCTAGGTAGCATGGATCATGAAATGTGATTCGTTTACCTTTAAACTTACCTCCCTCTACTTTTAATCTCCCTTCATCCAAAAGGGATTTTAGAAATTGCGTATGGTGCATCACATCATAGTCTCCTCCTAATACTGGATATTCATTTTTTAGAGTATTAAAACAGTGTGGACATGCTGTAACTACTTTTTTTATTTCGTAAGCATTTAAAACTTCGATGTTTGTAACTGCTTGCATTTGAAATAAAAACTCATTACCTGCTCTTTTTGCAGGATCTCCTGTGCAGCTTTCCTCGGTTCCTAATACAGCAAAGTCAACATTAGCATTATGAAGCAGTTTCACAAAAGCTTTAGTTATTTTTTTAGCTCTATCATCAAAACTACCTGCGCAACCTACCCAAAATAAAACTTCAGGTTTTTTACCTTCAGCTAAGTATTCTGCCATTGTTGGCACTTTTACTGTCTCACTCATATTATAATACTATTTAAGATTAAGCCTTTGTTTAGAAATTTAAAAAACCAAACTTATATCTTAATCATGTTTACCATCATCAAAAACTTCAATGGTTACTACTCTTTCTACTAATTCTGTGAACTTGCCGGTATACCTTGTTGCTTTTACCAAATGGTTATCAATCCAGTGATAATTTCCTCCTCTAGGCTTACCCATTAACAAACTATGATACTTAAATCCATATTCCTTTAACCATGTCTCTGTTACTCCTCTATGTTCCTCTGTTCTAGATGTGAAAAAACAAATTATATGTCCTTGATCATACCATTTATTTAAGGTTACTAAAGCATCAGGAAAAGGCTTACAAGTTCCCATACGTTCTGGTTCTTCATTAGGAACATCTTCTGTAATAGTTCCATCAATATCAATAAGATAGTTTTTTATCCCTTCTGGCAAAACAGGACTTATATGTTGTCCTTCTTCTAATTTATCATGCAATAATTTATCTACCTCTTCTTTTTTCATAATTATTTTAATTTAAGGTTTGGTTTAATTGGTTAAAAATCTTGGTTAAACTTACTATTTATTCGTCACTCCAATTTAATCGGTCCATCTGGTTAAATGGCCAAGGAGCTCCGTTATTTTCTATGTTAGACATCATATTATTTAAGTCTGATGGTGCAGCACTCTGTTCCATTACTAAATACCGTCTCATATCGATAATAATTGATAATGGACTAATACTTACAGGGCAAGTTTCGACACAAGCATTGCAACTAGTACATGCCCACAATTCTTCTGGGGTAATGTAATCGTTCAACAATTCTTTTCCATCAGGCACAAAACTACCATTCTTATCTATAATATCACCTACCTCTTTTAATCGATCTCTAGTGTCCATCATTATTTTACGTGGTGATAATTTTTTACCCGTTTGGTTTGCTGGACATTCACTTGTACAACGACCACACTCAGTGCATGTATATGCATTTAATAATTGAACCCAATTTAAATCGGTAACATCTGATGCTCCAAACTTTTCTGGTTCTCCTTCTGTCTGGTCATCATCTACAGGAGCAGCGAATGGATCTGCACTAGGATCCATCATTAATTTTACTTCATTAGTAACAGCTTCTAGGTTATCTAACTCTCCTTTTGGGTTTAAATCACCATAATATGTATTTGGAAACGCTAATAGAATATGAAGGTGTTTTGAAAAGTATAAGTAATTTAAAAAAATTATTATCCCAATAATATGCAACCACCAAGAAGTTCTTTCTAATATGATTAAGGATAGTTCAGACATACCATTAAAAAGAGGAGATATAATCTGACTTATAGGGTATGCTCCTGCCTTACTGTAGTGATCAGCTCCTAACTCTTGTAATTGAAGATCCGCTGCATTCATTACCAAAAACAAAGTCATCAGAATCATTTCAAAATATAAAATCAAATTTCCATCATTCTTTGGCCAGCCTTTCATCTCTGGGTTCCAGAAACGTTTTAGCTTAATAATGTTACGTCGAGTCCAAAATATTATAACTCCTACTAAAACTAAAAGTGCTAATACCTCGAACGAAGCGATTAAAAAGTCGTAGAATCCTCCTAAAAATGCAAAAATCCTGTGGGTTCCTAAAATACCATCTATAATAATTTCTAATACTTCGATATTAATTATTATAAAACCTATATAAACGACAACATGTAATATCCCTGAAATAGGACGTCGCACCATTTTAGATTGCCCTAATGCAATCATTAACATGTTTTTAAATCGTTCTTTTTTATTATTGGATCGTTCGACATCTTTTCCTAAGCGGATGTTACGAATAACTTTTCGTATATTCTTTGTAAAATATCCAATACCTACCCCCAAAATAAGTATAAATAAGATATTAGGTATGTACTGTAGCATAATCTTTTAATTTATTGAGTCTGTTGGTTTTTCGTAAGGAGTATTTTTCTTTCCGAAAACCGAAATGTGAATATATCGCTTTGGATTTAATCGTAAATCTTGTAACAATAATTCTAACTGTTTGCTGCTTTTTTCTAAATTACTATACAGCTTATCATCTTTCAGTAACTTTCCTGCAGTTCCTTTTCCTGAGTTAAGGTCTTTTGATATTTTATCAAAATCAGCTAATATTTCTTCTAAATGTTTCCCTAATTCACCAACATTAATTTTTGCCAAAGAATCAGAAACCTTGGTGAAATTTGTAGACATTTTATCCAGATTAACTATCGTATTATTCAGTTTATCTTCATTAGTAGAAATCATATTATTTAATGATCCTGATACTTTTTTAAAATTGTTAACCGCAATATTTAAATCTTTAAAAATCGAATTAAGGTTATTTTTATTATCTCTACTAAGAATATCATTAACCGATCCCATAAGTGTATCCGCATTTGTAATTGCTGATTCTAGCTTTTTTTGTAAAGGAGTAAATTTCTCACCTACAAGATCTATGATTCCTGTTCCTTTTTTACCAGGTAGTGTATCCTTATTTCTTGCTTCTAACCCTTGCTCATATAATGGTATTATTGCTAAAGACTTTCCTCCTAACAATCCATTTCCATCTATTTTTGCTTTACTATTTCTTGAAAATGAAAAATCACTATTAACCGTAAATTCTACAATAAGATTACCTTGGGTATCTGCAAAATCAATCGATACTACTTGCCCAACAATTAAACCATTTATAGTTACAGCAGAAGAAGGTATTAATCCTTCTACATTATCATATACGGCATAAAGGGTTCTATTATTTTCTAAGAGATTTTTTCCTTTTAGGAAACTATAGCCAAAAACCAAAAGTGCTATTGCGCAAACTGCTAATATTCCTGTTTTGACTTCTCGTGTAAATTTCAAAATAGATTATGTTTTAGGACACAAATTTAGAATAAAAATATATTTTTACTGATAAATTCGTAAGGAATTATTCTGTGTTTATTTAAATCAATTCGAAGATTCATTAGCTTTTAGAGCTTCTGTTAGAGGAATTAACTCATTATTACGAAAAGCGACAACAAAACTAGAGCCAAAACCTTTACTAGCTGCAACCTCTCTTAACTCTTGTGCTAATGTATAATTAGGTGTGTTACCAAAGAAATATTTAAACAACTCTCCTTTTTTAATTTTAGACAATTGATCTAGCCCTTTAAAATTAAATGACTGTAACTCTATATCACTAGATCCTGCAGATATCTGTACTCTATATGTTATTTCTTTATTAGCACCTTCTTCTATTGTCTGAGTCGTAATTTTTGTGAGTTCTGTTTTTTTAGGTTGATGTACTTTATAAACAGCATCTAAACTTTCTTTATAATCTATTATTGAAGTAGTAATAGATTTTGCCATATTATCCTGACCTTTTTTAGAATTCAAATATTTTCCTTCATTATTATTGGTTAAAAAACCTAATTCAATAAGAATACTAGGCATATAAGTTTGATGAAGGACTACGAACCCTGCTTGTTTTACTCCTCTACTTTTTCGTTCTAAAGTTTTCTTAAATCTATTTTGTACAAAACTAGCTAGAGTAAGACTCTGATCTAAATATTCTTCTTGCATTAATGTTAATCCAATAATCGATTCGGGAGAATTTGGATCAAATCCATCATAATTAGCTTCATAGTTATCTTCTAAGAGAATAACAGAGTTCTCATTTTTTGCTACATTAAAATTCTCATCATTAGCATGCAATCCTAACACAAAAGTCTCTGTTCCAGAAGCTTGAGAACGATGTGAATTACAGTGCACAGATACAAATAAATCTGCTCCTGCTTTATTAGCGATACTACCTCGTTCATGTAGCTCTATAAATTTATCTGTTTTTCGGGTATAGACTACTTTAAATCTACCATCTTTTTCTAATGCTGCACCTACAGTCAAAACCACTTTTAGGGCTATTTCTTTCTCTTTATATCCATTTCCTCTATTACCAGGGTCATGACCCCCATGTCCTGCATCCAAAACAACAACAAATTTATCCTTATCCTGAGAAGTAATAGGAGACTTAAAAGTACTTATTAAAAAAAATGCTACTAAAAAAATAGTATGAGTTATACTTCGTTTCATCAACTACAAATAATTTTATTACTAATTTTGAAACATTTTTATTCTGTTTCAGTTTTTAATTATAATACATTAAAAATATTAAGATTGTGATTTATACAACACCTCAAAATTTTTCATATTTACACAACCTAAGAAGTGTTCTTTTAATATATTTTTTTATTTTTTTATTAATTGCAATCTAAGCATAAAAAATATATGTAATTTTGACACTTCAAAAACTAAGCCATAGTTGTACAAAAATAGGATTTAAACCATTGCAAACAAAGGTACGTAACATACTTTATTCACTAAGTTTTTCACTGTTTTGTTTTTATCAAATCACAGCGCAAGAGACGAATAACACTAAGAATATCCCTATTCCTATAGATCAGGATACTATAAAAAAGGTTGAAATCAATCCTGAAAAACTGCTTAATGAAAAAAATCAGGATACTACTACACAAGATTCTCTTACTACAGAATCAGGTTTCTTAACTGATAAGGTTGTCTATAAAGCGACAGATTATATGCGATTAGGTCGTAAAGAGAATAAAATGTATCTCTATAATAATGCAGAGATTGTGTATGGAGATATGCAAATTAATGCTGGATATATCATCATTGATAATACTAAAAATGAAGTCTATGCATATGGGATTAAAGATTCACTAGGTGAATACACACAACCTCCAGTATTTAAACAAGCTCAAAATATCGTAGAGCCTGACTCTATTCGTTTTAATATTGATACTAAGAAAGCATTAATCTATAATTCTAGAACGGAACAGAATGGATTTAAAATCAAAAATGAAGTTTCAAAACGCGAAAACGATTCTGTGATTTATATGCGAAATGTAAAATTTACAACTTCAGAAAATATTGAAGATCCTGAATATTACTTTTACGCTCGTAGAATAAAGTTTGTTCCTAAAAAGAAAATTATAACTGGATTGGTAAATATGTTTATTGCAGACGTTCCCACTCCATTAGGATTACCATTTGGATACTTTCCTCTATCAGAAGACAGAACCTCTGGTTTCATTCTCCCTAGCCCAGGAGAGGAAAATAATCGCGGGTATTTTCTTCAGAATGGAGGATATTATTTTGCTCTTAGCGACTATGCTGACTTAACATTAATGGGAGATTATTATACTAATGGTAGTTATACTTTTGCTATAGAATCAGCTTATGCTAAACGTTATAGATTTAGAGGTAATTTAAGATTTAGATATGAAAATAATTTAACTAGTGAGAGAGGTTTTCCTGATTTTTCTAAAAGAACAACGTATAACATACAATGGTCACATAGTCAAGATGCCAAAGCTAGTCCTAATTCTCGGTTTTCGGCTTCAGTAAATTTTGGTAGTAGTGATTTTTACCAACGATCCACTAATCAACAGAATAATGGTAATTTCTTAAACAATCAGCTTAGTTCTTCTATTTCTTATTCTAAAACAATACCAGGAGATCCACAAGTTAGTTTAAATATTGCTACAACGCATAATTCTAATACAAGAACAGGAGTAGTTGATTTATCACTACCTAACACTAGCGCTAGTGTCTCTAGAATATTTCCTTTTGCTCCAAAAGTAGGTGTAAAAAAAGGGATTATACATAACATCAATACACAATATAATTTTAGAGGAGAAAATAGGATAAAAACAAATGATAGTCTTCTTTTTAAGTCCGAGATGTTTAAAGATTCTAAAATAGGAATGCAACACACAATCCCGATAAGTACCAATTTTAAAATCCTAAAATATTTAAGTGCCTCAGCAGGAACCAGTTTTCAAGAAAGTTGGGTTTTTGAAACGATAAAACAAAGTTATGACTCTGATGCAAAAGATGGTGCAGGAGAAGTTGTACGAGATACAATTAAAGGATTTGATAGTTTTCGAACCTACAATTTTTCTACAAGTATAGGAACAACAATATACGGTACTTTTAACTTTAAGAAAGGTAAAAAAATTGAAGCTATTCGTCATACCATGAGACCATCTATTAGCTATAGTATCAATCCTGCATTTAATCAATTTTATGATTCCTATACGGTTACAGATGATCCTAATACTACTAATATTAATGAGACAAAAGTTGTGGAATATTCTAGATTTTCAGGAGGATATTTTGGGGCTCCAAGTAATGTTTTCTCTAGTAGTATTGGTTTTTCATTAAATAACAATCTAGAAATGAAAGTAAAAAGTAAGGATAGTACTGCTACAGAATCAAAAAAAATTGTCTTACTGAACAACCTCAATTTTAGCACTTCTTATAATGTTGCCGGAGATTCATTAAAGTTAAGCCCATTATCCATTTCGGGTAATATCCCAATAATTCAAAACAAATTAGATATTAATTTTAACGCACGATTAGATCCTTATGCATTAGACAATAATAATCGTAAAATCGATGTTTGGAATATAGATAATGGCGGTAGTCTTTTTCGTTTAACCAATGCTAGTTCTAATTTTGGATACTCATTCTCTAGCAAAGATTTTGAAAAAGGAAAGGCTAATGACAACCCTCATGAAAATCAAACGTTTAGAAATGGTGGGAGGACTGATAATCTTTTTGGAGGAGGAACTGATTTTAATCAAAATCAATCTCTTGACAAAAAAAATGATACAGATGCCAATAAAGATGTAAAGAATTACAATTATAAAATCCCCTGGTCTTTACGATTATCCTATAATGTTAATTATAGTAATAATGCTAGAGAAAATGAAATATCATCACATTCTATTATGTTTTCTGGAGATATCGAACTTGCTCCCAGATGGTCTGTTGGAGCATCCTCAGGATATGATCTTAAAAATCTAGGTTTTACATATACTAATTTAAGATTTCAAAGAGATTTAGAAAGTTGGACTATGAATTTTAATTGGATTCCTTTTAGTGAGAGAACATCATGGAATTTCTTTATTGGTATTAAATCATCTGTATTGAGTGATATCAAATGGGATAAAAGAAGAGAACCTGATAGACAATTATAATAACAAAAGAAGTACTGTTTTTAAAAAATCAACGTTTATTTTAATCAAAATAGAAACAATTAATAAAATATTCTTCACATGAAAAAAATTATAACTACAGAAAAAGCTCCTGCTCCTATAGGACCGTATAATCAAGCTATTTTAAATGGTAATACACTATATACATCAGGTCAAATCGCTATTAATCCTGAAACAGGCGAATTAGTATTAGATGATATAAAAACTGAATCAGAACAAGTAATGCAAAACCTAAAAGCAGTACTTGATGAAGTAGATATGACATTTGAAAATGTAATCAAAACCACAATTTTCTTAAGTGACATGAATAATTTCTCACAAGTAAATGAGGTTTATGGAAATTATTTTAATGAAGATACCGCTCCTGCCAGAGAAACAGTAGCTGTTGCAGCATTACCAAAGTTTGTGAATGTAGAAATCTCTGTAATAGCTGTAAAATAAACAATATTATAAAAAATGCATACTTATTAAAACTATCTAAATAGCAACAGTATACATTGAATTAAAAAAATCTTAATATTATAAACTGGATGATATTTTACTCATCCAGTTATATATCTAGATATTTCATCAGACTAACTCCCGCCTCAACTCATTTAATGAAATATTACTATTAATTAATCTAGTAATGACTTCTTCTCTAAAATCTTCTAAATCATCGTAATCATAATATTTTGCCCACTTATGAGTTTCAAGAAGGTTTTTAATTTGCTTAATTAGTTTTCTCGTAGCATCAGCAGAACGTAATACAGCAATCTGATTATAATTAGGATCATCCTTATGCATATAACTCACTTTTTTTGTATTAAAATCTACTGAGATATAATACGCATCAATATCGGGGTCTAAGTTTTCTCTAAAGTCTCCCCAATCAGCATACCCTAATCGTAAATCGTCAATCTCTGATGTAAAATCAGAAACAAGTCGCCATTGACATTTTGCTGCTCTTCCCCAGTGATTCGACAGCCTATAAACTCCATGTTTTGTATAATAATAAGTGCTACCAGATTCGCTTCTGTAATTTGGCTTTCTTCTCGAAATTTCGCGTAATGCTACTCCTCTAAATACACAATATGTTTTATTAAAAAAATTATATCGTGTATATGTTTTAACTTGATCTTTATGTTGATGTTCCAAACAAAATATTTTTTTTCCCTAGCGACAAATAACCTACATTTTTTTTGAAAAGTAAAAACAAGTTTTTAACATTCTAGGATCACATCTAGAGTTTTGACCAAAATTTAGTGTAAAAAATCCTAAATCACTAATAATCAACAAGTATTTTTTTGTTTTTACCACTCCTTATTTACTTTTTTTTCGATAATTTAGTCAGTTAATGATTTTTTCTATTTTTTTTATAAAAAAGACAAAAGAAGATGAAAAGGAAGTCACTTATTTTAATAATTACCCTATATAGTTTTTCATGCATAATAGCTCAAGAAAACAATAAAACATTAAAGGATAGTATCTATAAATTATTAAGTTTTGTTAGTCCACTTAATTCTGAGCGTAGATTTAAAGAATCTATTGCTTACGCAAATTCTGCTATAAAACTATCAAGGTCTTCGGGAAATATAAAGTTAATCATTCAATCTCAAAGAAAATTAGCCGAAATATATATTAGGATGGGAGAGCCTGAAAAAGGCATTACTATTATTAAAGAACTTATCACCGAAGTAAAAAAAACAGAGCATAAAAAGGAATTAGCTGATCTTTATTGCTTATTAGGATTATCGTATAGAAAATTAAATGACATCAACACTACTGAGCAGTACCTCTTAATCAGTCTAAAAACAGCAAAGGAGATAGAATATGCTGAAGGACAAAGAGTAGCATTAATTAATTTAGGTATCCTTAATTTTCGTAAAGAAAAATATAATGTAGCTCATAAATATTTTGAAACCGCAATACCTTTCTTTAATTCAGAAGATGAAAAGAGTGTTTCTTTACCATATTATTTTGCGCTTACAAAAATAGAATTAGAAGATTATAATAATGCAGAACTTTACTTAGCTAAAGCATTAAAGATTAGTGAAGGTAATATTATTAATTTAAGAGGAATATGCCTAGCATATGCTAAGCTATATGAAAAACAAAACCAACTAAAAAAAGCTATTACGTGGTACAAAAAATATGACAAGTACATAGATACTTACATTAATGATTTTAATCAACTAAAAGACGAAACTCTTAAACTTAAATATGATCTAAAAATCAAAGACAATCAAATACAAATAGCTAGTAAAGAAAAAGAAATCAGAGAAGCAGAAATAAAAACTTCTAATATGATTATCTATTTTACAACTTTCCTATTAGCAGGATTCTTATTTACAATTCTGATAATGTATCAAAGTAAACGTAAAGAAAAAAAACTCAATAGTAGTTTAAAAGAAAAAAACAAAGAACTTTTAATAGCTAAAGAAAAAGTAGAATCATTATCTAATATTAAGTCTAATTTTTTCTCAATGATTAGCCATGAGTTAAGAACTCCTTTATATACCATTACAGGGATTACAGAACTATTAATTCAGAATAATCCAGAGGAGAGTCAAAAAAGTTTTTTAGAGTCTTTAAAATTTGCAGGTACTCATCTAATTTCTCTTATTAACAATATTCTTCAAAATAATAGTATTGAAAAAAAAGAACTAAAAATGCATTTACAATCCTTTACCCCAAAGGAATTAATACATAACATTGTAAATACTTTTGAGTATCATGCTAATAAATCAAACAATACTCTACATCTTAACTATGATGATACTATACCTTCATTTTTATATGGAGATGTAATGAAGCTATCACAAATACTAAATAATCTTTTGAGTAATGCTATGAAATTTACTCATAATGGAAATATCTGGATTACAATAAAGAAAGATCTAAATAAACAAAACAACTATTTATTTAGCATAAAAGATGATGGAATAGGAATAGATATTAATAAACAAAAAATGATCTTTAATGATTTTTTAGAAGAGTCTATGAATTTTGACAAAAAATATGAAGGTTCGGGTTTAGGATTACAAATTTCTAAAAAACTATTAAATTTATTAGGTTCTGAAATCGAGTTTAATAGTAAAACAAATAACGGATCTGAATTTTTCTTTACTATAGAATTTAAAGAAGTTTCTATACCCGAAGAAAATAACAAAAAAATATCGAATGATAGTGATACTATATTTGATAACAAAAAAATAGTTGTAATCGATGATAATAAGGTAAATCTTGTTCTAACAAAAAAAATATTAGAAAATAAAAAAATGAATGTAACTGTCTTTGAAAATCCTATAAAAGCAATTGAAGACATTAAAAACAAGCCCTACGAATTAGTCTTAATGGATATTCATATGCCTCCAATAAATGGTTATGAAGCAACTCAAATAATTAGAAAATTTGATAAAGACATCCCTATTATTGCACTTACAGCATCGTCACTTCAGGATAATAAAGAGAAGGCTATTAAAGCAGGGATGAATGATTTTATTAATAAACCATATATACAAAAAGAGTTTTTCGAAATTATTTCACAACATATAAGAAGTTAATTTAAAAGAAATCATACATAAAAAATGTAATTCAATAGTAGCATTATCATAACCTCGCATTTATGCAGTATTACTTTTTTTGCAATATAGATTTAACTTTCGCTTGTAATTGAGGAATAACATCTCTTTTATACCATTCGTTTTTTGCCTGCCAAATATTATTTCTTGGTGAAGGGTGTGGTAATACAAAATAATTAGGCAAATACCCTTTATAATTCTTCACTGTATCTGTTAACGTTCTTTTTAATTGATTACCGAGATAATATTCCTGCGCATATTTTCCTATAAGTAACGTAAGTTCTACATTTTCTATTTTACGTAAGAGTTTTTGATGCCACAAAGGAGCACATTGTTTTGTAGGAGGAAGATCACCTGATTTTCCTTTTCCTGGATAACAAAACCCCATTGGGAGCAAAGCTATTTTCTTGGGATCGTAGAATGTTTTAGTATCAATTCCCATCCAAGTTCTTAAATTTTGCCCACTCTTATCATCCCATGGGATGCCAGATTTATGAACAATACTACCAGGAGCTTGCCCTATAATCACTATTTTACTATTAGTATGTGCTGAAACAATAGGCCTTGGTCCTAACTCTAATTGCAATGAACATTCATCACATTTTGAAATCAAAGACAATAATTGTTTCATAATATATATTATTCTTTAAGTGAATTCCCTATCTTTTTCTTCTGATAATGTACTTTATATCTCCAATAAGACACTCCTCCTAAAATTGCCCAAAACAAAATAAAATAATATCCTTCTACTGGAGTAACAGCTTTATCACCACTTGCATAAGAATGCAATCCTTTTAGATAAAAATTAACTCCAAAATACGTCATTAACACTGATAGAATTGCAAAAACAGACATTAGATTAAAAAACCATTTACCACGCAATCCTGGCACCAATCTCATATGAATTACAAAAGCATATACCATAATACTTATTAAAGCCCATGTTTCTTTAGGATCCCATCCCCAATAACGCCCCCAACTCTCATTAGCCCACATTCCTCCTAAGAAATTACCAATAGTAAGCATCACCAATCCAATCGTAAGTGCCATCTCATTAATAATTGTAATTTCTTTTATATTAAGATCCATTCGTTTTTTATTAGACTCTGTTGTCAAAATCATTAATAATAACGCTAAGATTCCTAAAATTGCTCCGACAAAAAACGGACCATAACTTCCTACTATAATAGAGACATGTATTAGTACCCAGTACGAGTCCAATACTGGTTGTAAATTAGCTATAGCGGGATCTGTCCAATTTTCATGTGCAAAAAACAAGATAATTGCAGCCACAAATGTAGTTGCTGCAATAGTTAAGTTACTTCTCTTACCAAAAGCTAACCCTATTGCTAAGGTCATCCATGCTACATATATCATCGATTCATACGCATCACTCCATGGAGCATGCCCCGAAACATACCAACGCATAATTAATCCTGCCGTATGCAATATAAATAACAAAACAATTATTCCTATTGCACTATTAATCAAACCTCTGACAATCGCAGATTCTTTAAATATCCTAATAATTACAAAAATCATCATCAATAACCCTATAATACCATAATATCTATACAAGGTTCTAAAAATATCATACTTATTTAATGTAATTTCTGTTTTAATTTTTTTGTCACTTGGTAACACTTCGCTACCAAATTTTTTCTGAAAACTTTTAATACTTTCTATATACTGATCCGATTTACTATAATCTCCTGTTTTTCTCGCATCCTGTAATGATTGTCTATAGATTTGGATAATCTGTCTGGTATACACCGAATCCATACCACTAAACTTATACTCATTCAATTCTGGGACAGATACCCATTTATTTCCTTGATCATTAGGAACCGGAAAAACTCTTAGAATCCCCCCTCCTAATGCCTGATTAAGTAAATAAAACTTCTCATGAGTTTTAAGAAAATCTTTTTCAAACGGACTAGGAGTATTAGTACTACTCGCTTTCTCTAAATAAGGTGATAATTTATACGATCCATCTGGTTCTACTAAATCAATAAGAGAAACCTTCTTTTCTGTTTTTGGCACTCCTAGTATTTTACGGATACTATCATTTTTTCGTTCAATTTCTATAATAGGAATACTATACCATATAAAAGGATTTTCTACCATAGATACAAATACTTGATCCGCATTCAATCCTTCATAAGTATCTTTCTTACTAAGCTTACGTAATAATTCTGACGAAAAAGTATTTACAGGTTTCATTCGACCTCGTTCATCTTGGATTACGATACTACCAAATTTTGCAGCATGCTCTGCTGGAACAGAATTTGCCAAAATAACAGAATCCAACTTCTTTTTACTTGGTAATGTCTGTATATGATCTGTGTGATTTGGAGAATTTTGTGCAAAAGAAAATGTAGAAATAAATAACACCAATAACATTGTCAATGCTTTCTTCTTTTTCTTTATATTACTTAACTGACGCTCAATATCTTTAAAACGAGATCCTTTAGTAAATAAAATTAACATTAAACCTAGATATAATAACATATACCCTGCATAGGTAATCCAAGTCCCCCAACGATCATGATTTACAGATAATACAGTTCCTTTTTCATCTGGATCAAAAGAAGCTTGAAAGAATCGATATCCCTTATGATCCAACACATGATTCATATATATATCATAAGGACGAGAAGTATTATCATCTACAATAGTCACTTTACTTTTAAAAGATTTATACACATTCTGTGTACCAGGATATTTTTCTGCTATAAAATCATCAAGTTTTAAAGCAAAAGGAAGTTCCATTTGCTTAGATCCATAACTAAAATACATTTCTAACCCTCCCATCGAGATTTTAGTCATATCATTAGTATGCCCCTTTCCTCCTAGTAATTTAACCTCTTTAGTTTCTCCATTTGTAGAAACATTAAAAACCAGTGCATCTTGCTGTCCTTTCTCCTTAATTTCTGTTGAAACGATATCATAAGTTCCTGTAATTGCTGGTTCAGGAATTACAAATTGCATTCCTGCAGTTTGATATAAAGATCTAAGCATCAAAGGTTGAAGACTATCCTTAAACACCAATCCTTGTAACTGATCAGCCATTCTTAGAAATGATCCTTCAAAAGGAGATTCTATAAAATAATCATCATTTTCATATGTAATATTTATAGCTCCTTTAGTAGGTTTATTAAAAGCGATTAGTACATTATGAATATTAGATATTTCTCCTTCTTTAAGAAAGTGATCATGCCTATTTCCGTCTCCTGCCTCTACTATTTTTAGGTAATTATCTCCATCTTCTGCTGCTACTAATCCCATCTCTGCGCCCTGAATATAGTTTTTATAAGCTATTGTTACAGGCTGTTTATTATAATCTGTATTAATAGTAAAATCATTAGTAGTAGCTTCCGCCAACTCTAAAGCTTCTGAAAGTATGCGTCTGCGAGGTTCTCCATCAATCTCTCCATCTAAGAAAATCGTTAGATATGTTTTTTCTGAAAGAAAAGTTGCTGTAGTCTCGCCTTCTCGTATAGGCATTACCCCCTCATAGCTAATATATCGAGTAACAAACGCACCTATAATAATCAGAATAAAAGATAAATGCAATAGTAATGTAGCCCATTTATCTTTTGTATACAATCGATATCGTATAATATTTCCACAAAAATTAATCACAAAAAACACCATTATAGCTTCAAACCACCACGTATTATAAATCCATATTCTAGAAGCAACAGTACCATATGCATCTTCTAAAAATGTCCCTATTGCCATAGAAACTGCAAAAACAATAAATAAAATTGCCATTAATCGTGTAGAGAACAAAATACTCGCTAGTTTAGCCTGCATAATAACCTTCTTTTTTGGTGGGCAAATTTACTGTTTTTAGTAGTATTATATACCATGATGCTTATTTGATTTGCAGGTTTTAACAGAAGTATTACTCTTGTTTAATTTTTTTTAAATGAACTTCCTTATTTTAGCCGAATGATTAGGATTGTTATTCTTGGTGCCGGAAATGTAGCAAAACATTTGTATACTGCTTTTTGTAATCACAAATCAGTAACCGTTGTACAATGCTATAATCGCAAGGGAGTACGATTAGTTCCTGATCAAAAAGAAGACAATATCATACAAGATATTAACAATTTAACAGAAGCAGACATCTATATTTTAGCAATTAGCGACAATGCTATTGAAGAAGTTTCTGGTTTACTACCGTTTAACAACAGATTAATTGTTCATACTTCGGGGAGTGCTCCTATAGATGTTATTAATAGTCGTAATAAAAAAGGAGTGTTTTATCCATTACAATCATTTAGCAAAGATAAAATTATAGATTTTAATACTGTTCCTTTTTGTATAGAAGCACAGGATGATAGAGATCTAGAAATTTTAAAAAAGCTTGCATCTGTGCTTTCTAAAAAAATATATGACATCTCATCAGAACAACGCAATGTACTACATGTCTCAGCTGTATTCGTCAATAATTTTACAAATCATTTATTTTCAATAGGAAATGATATCTGTAATGAGCATAAAATCCCTTTTGAAATTTTATACCCTTTGATTGAGGAAACTGCTAAAAAAATTACGACAATAAATCCTGATCTTGCACAGACCGGACCTGCAATACGAAATGATTCAAAAACTATAAAAAGACATTTAAAAACGTTAAATAATACTTCACAAAAAGAGATTTATAAAACCCTTACTGAAGCAATACAATCTAAATATGGAAAAAAGTTATAAAGAATATTTACAACACATTACTACCTTTATTTTTGATATAGACGGGGTACTTACTGACGGAACTGTTATCGTCAATACAGATGGTGAATTACTAAGAACAATGAATATTAAAGATGGATATGCTTTAAAAACTGCCATACAGCAAGGCTACAATGTCTGTATTATTTCAGGAGGTAAAAATGAAGGTGTACGCCAACGATTAAAAAACTTAGGGATCACTGATATATATCTTGGTGCACATCAAAAAGTAGAACAATTAAATGAATACTTGGATGCTCATACTATCAAAATAGAAAATGTACTCTACATGGGAGATGATATCCCAGATCTACCTGTTATGGAAATAGTAGGATTACCCACCTGCCCACAAGATGCTGTTGCAGAAGTAAAAGAAGCTTCTAAATATATATCCTTAAAAAAAGGAGGTAAAGGGTGTGCTAGAGATGTTATAGAACAAGTACTTAAAGTACAAGGAAAATGGATTTCTAATTTTGATGCAAAGGCATAATACCCTGCATTACTCTAAACATGGCTTCTGTAACCAGAAAATTAAAATTGCATAATATCTAATATACCTATGAAAATAGTCTTTGCCACCAATAACCATAATAAGCTAAAAGAAGTACAAGCTTTAATGCCTCCCACTATCCAAATTGTAAGTCTTACTGACATAGGATGTACAGAAGATATTCCTGAAACTTCTTCTACCATCGAGGGTAATGCTAAACAAAAGGCGATGTATATCAAGGAACATTATGGGTATGATTGTTTTGCAGACGATACAGGCCTAGAGGTTACCGCATTAGATGGCGCGCCAGGGATATACTCTGCTCGATATGCCGGAGAAGCAAAAGATGCTAATGCCAATATGAATAAGCTTTTAACAGAATTAAAAGAAAAAGAAAATCGCCATGCTCAATTTAAAACTGTAATTGCATTAACCTTAAACGGAGAATTAAATCTATTTACAGGAATTTGTTCTGGAAACATTACCGAAGATAAAAAAGGAACAGGGGGTTTTGGGTATGACCCTATTTTTCTGCCAAAAGGATATACCAAGACATTTGCAGAACTTTCTTTATCAGAAAAAAACAAAATTGGGCATCGAGGAAAAGCAGTACAACAATTAATAAAACATGTAATACGTAGTATATAAAAGTACTCAGGTATCCCTTCTTAAAAAAATATATAATTATTCTACTCCAGGAAAAGCTAGCATTTCTCCCATCCCTACTGTAAACAACCAATTACCATAAATAGCATGCTCTATGGACACTAAAATAGTAGATTTTGTTTTTTGATAAGTATACGCAAACAATACACCCCCTATAAAAGTTAATAGTTGTACTAAAAAACTACCTAAAAAAAGATGTGCTAAAGAAAATAGAATTGCATTTATAAAAATAAACAACCATTTATTCTTAATCAATGCTGCATAACGCTTATAAAAAAAAGTTCTATATATAATTTCTTGCGGCCATACCGATAAAAAGGTATAGACAAAAAGTATCAGAATCCATAACTCTGGCTTTTTTAATATAACAGAAAATAATTTATCAGGGGCTACAAAAAAAACATACACTCCCGTTATCACCATTATGATCAAAAGCTTGACCATTGTTTCTTTCCAAAAAGATTTCCAACAAATCTTATTAGAAAAGTTAAACCTTAAGAGGTCTTCCTTTTTTAGGAAAATCAAAATATAAACAAATCCCAAAAAAGTAGGAATCACCTTAAAAAGAAAATGGGAGTCCAATAAGAAGCTTACCGGAAGTACTACAAAAAGAAAAAACAGCTCTAAACTCTTATATTCATTAGTCTCCATTCTACCAATTTTTGACTAATTTCTATATAAAAAATGAAATAGTTAACTTTTTAACAAAAAAAAGCCTCTTGGGGTATGAGGCTATTAGTAGTAGGCTAAAACTGGCTTAGGGGTAAAAAAAGAGTATGTTCTAATTCAATTCAACTAATCAATATTTTAATATTCATTATCTTTTACATTTCAAAAGTAATCGATCTCTTCATAAATTTTACAAAAATAATCATAATAAAAACTAAAAATATCGATTAAAAACAATAAACATCGATAAAAAGAAAACTCCTATTACTTTACTTATAAAATTATAGAAGTAAAAACTTAGTATCTTAAAAAATAGTTTTTAAAATTGATCCTATTTAGAATTATAAATAAATGTGATCAGTTCTACCAAAAACATAAAAAAAATAATTAAACTGAATATAGACATTGCATAACTTTTATTAAAATCGTAACATTACATCCATTAAATTTCGAATTCAACATATGGAAAGTAAAAACATCAAGCCTACACTCCCTCAAAACGAAAATATCATTGAAAATAAAGAGTTAAACATTTGGGAAGCATTACTACCTGTTATTGTATTAGTAGGTATATTAGCTTTTAATGTTTATGTGTTTGGAGATAATGCATTGAGTGGTAGTAATCAATTTATTTTACTTATTGGTGCAGCTGTTGCTACTATAGTAGGTTTCTTTAACAAAGTATCCTATAAGCAAATGATGGAAGAAGTTGCTAAAAATATTAAATCTACTACTGGAGCATTACTTATATTATTAATGGTAGGATCTTTAGCAGGTACTTGGCTTGTTAGTGGAATCATTCCCTCTATGATTTATTATGGTTTACAAATTCTTAATCCGACAATTTTTCTAGCGGCTTGCGTTGTTATATGTGCTGTTATCTCTATCGCTACAGGAAGTTCCTGGACTACTTCTGCAACAGTAGGTATCGCATTAATTGGTATTGGAAATGCTCTTGATATATCACTAGGAATGACAGCAGGAGCTGTACTATCAGGGGCATATTTTGGAGATAAAATGTCTCCTTTATCAGATACAACAAACCTAGCTCCAGCTATGGCAGGAGGTGAACTATTTGCTCATATAAAATACATGGCATACACCACAGTACCAACAATACTAGTAACCTTAATAGTTTTTATTATCATAGGTTTTACCCAAGAGACTTCAGGTACTACTGATACTGAACAAATGCTTACAGATATAAAAAAAGCATTTAATATTAGTCCTTGGTTGTTTTTAGTTCCCTTAACTGTAGTTTTACTAATAATTAAAAAGACTCCCCCTTTAGTAGCTTTACTTGCAGGAACACTCTTAGGAGGAGTTTTTTGTCTTATTTTTCAAGGGGAAATAGTTTGGCAAAATGGATTGAGATATGACGTAACCAAAATACCTTCTGAATATAGTGATTATATTGAGTGGGATAGCACTTATGATGTAAGATCAAATAATAATTACCAATCTCCTGGGAAATATGTTTTAATACCAAAAAATCAAGATATTAAGCTCTCAAACGAAGTGATATTAGAGTTACCTTCATCAAATAAAAAAGTAACGACGTCCTTTGAAGAAAAAGTAACCATATTTCATAAAGATAAAGTTCTTGGAGAATTTATTATCGAGGCTAAACCTACTAATTATCTAGTATCTTCTTATTTTACAATCATGAATGCAATGACGGTAGATACAGCTGTAGCAACTACTAATACAGATCTTAATGATTTATTTTCTGCAGGAGGTATGTCAGGAATGCTTAATACGATATGGTTAATTGTATGTGCTATGGTTTTTGGAGGAATTATGGATGCTATCGGTGCATTAGCTAGGATCAGTAAAGCACTACTAAATCTATTTGATTCTGTATTTGGACTTTTTGCAAGTACAGTCATAAGTTGCTTAGCATTAAACGTAACAGCTTCTGATCAATACCTCGCTATCGTTGTTCCAGGAAAAATGTATGCAAAAGCCTATAAAGACAAAGGACTTGCCCCAGAAAATCTTAGCCGTACACTAGAGGATTCTGGTACTGTTACCTCTGTATTAGTTCCTTGGAATACCTGTGGAGCTTATCAAAGTGGTGTACTAGGAGTACCTGTAGCTGATTATTTCTTTTATGCTATTTTTAATTGGATGAGTCCATTTGTAACGTTACTCTTTGCTGCATTCAGAATAAAACTAAAACAATTGAAACAAAATTAAAATATCTAGCTAAATCCTTTTTGAAAGGAATACTAATTATTATAGCTTCTAGGTGTTTTTTTGATAACAGTTTAAAACTTGGTATCAGCAATAAAGGCATACTTTTTAGTGAATACACTTTCATTTAAAAAACTTCACTATTTACACGAGTTTCTGATAACATTTCTTAGCACCTCTATAATATTTCTCAACACTCCGAGGGAATTTCTCGATACTCGTAAGGTAATGTTTATGAGGCTGTTTAACAATAGTGTATTACTTGTTTATAAAAAAACCAGATATTCTTTTTCTAGAATATCCGGCTCTGTTTTATACACTCCCTAAAGAATTGATTGTTAAAAAACTACTTACTCAAGTACATCTTACGTCTTGAGTATAAGTCGTAGAATTGATCATCTTTTAAATCATCAATAAACAAAATACTCTCTCCGGTACTTTTCATCTCTGGGCCTAATTTCTTATTTACATTAGGGAATTTATTAAATGAAAATACTGGTTGTTTAATCGCATAACCATCTAGATATGGTTTAAAATCAAAATCTGTCACCTTCTTCTCACCTAACATTACCTTAGTAGCATAATTTACATAAGGTTCTCCATAAGCTTTAGCAATAAATGGTACTGTTCTAGATGCTCTAGGATTTGCCTCTATAATATACACCATATCGTCTTTGATTGCAAACTGAATATTTATCAACCCTACAGTGTTTAATGCTAAAGCAATTTTATGTGTATGATCTTTAATCTGTTGCATAACAAACTCTCCAAGATTAAAAGGAGGCAATGTGGCATTAGAATCTCCCGAGTGAATTCCACAAGGCTCTATATGCTCCATAATCCCTATAATATACACATTCTCTCCATCACATATTGCATCTGCTTCTGCTTCTATAGCACCATCTAAATAGTGATCTAGCAGTAGTTTATTACTTGGCATTTTACGCAATAAATCAACAACATGCTCTTCTAATTCTTGCTTATTAATCACAATTTTCATTCCTTGCCCTCCTAATACATAAGATGGTCTTACCAAAATCGGAAAATTTAGACGGTCTGCTACTTCTAATGCCTCATCAGCAGTTTCAGCAGTATCAAACTCTGGATAAGGTATATTATTTTCTTGTAATAATTTTGAGAAATGTCCTCTATCCTCAGCTAAATCCAATGACTGATAGCTTGTCCCCAAAATTTTAACTCCATAACGGTCTAACTTTTCTGCAAGTTTTAATGCAGTTTGCCCACCAAGCTGAACAATCACTCCTTCTGGTTTTTCATGTCGGATAATATCATAAATATGCTCCCAGAATACAGGCTCGAAATATAACTTATCTGCTGTATCAAAATCCGTAGATACTGTCTCAGGGTTACAATTAATCATTATAGTTTCATACCCGCACTCTGCAGCTGCTAGAACACCATGTACACAACAATAATCAAACTCTATCCCTTGTCCTATTCTATTAGGTCCAGAGCCTAAAACTACGATTTTTTTCTTATCAGTAACAACACTTTCATTTGCTACATATCGTTTTCCATCAGGAGTTTCTATTTCTGCCTCAAAAGTGGAGTAAAAATAAGGCGTTTCTGCTTTAAATTCGGCAGCACATGTATCTACTAGCTTATACACTCTTTTTATTCCTAATTCATCTCTCTTGTTGTGTACTTCGCTTTCATAACAACCAACCATATGTGCGATCTGTCTATCTGCAAAACCTTTTTGTTTTGCTTCTAATATTAGATTTTTGGTAAGCGATTGTATAGTATATGTAGTGATTTCTTTTTCGAGATTATATAGCTCTTCATATTGTTTTAAGAACCACATATCTATTTTTGTAATTTCATGTATCCTACTTAATGGAATTCCCATCTGAATAGCATCGTATATTACAAATACCCTATCCCAACTAGCATAGGTAAGTTTTTCTATAATCTGGTCATAATTTTTATATCCTTTACCATCTGCTCCTAATCCATTTCTCTTTATTTCTAGAGATTGTGTAGCCTTATGTAATGCTTCTTGGAACGATCTCCCAATCGCCATTACCTCTCCTACAGACTTCATCTGTAGTCCTAATCTACGATCAGATCCTTCAAACTTATCAAAGTTCCAACGTGGTATCTTTACAATAACATAATCCAATGTCGGTTCAAATAAAGCTGAAGTAGATTTGGTTATTTGATTATCTAGCTCATCCAAATTATATCCTATAGCAAGTTTTGCTGCTATTTTAGCAATTGGATATCCTGTTGCCTTTGATGCTAATGCTGATGATCTCGAAACTCTAGGATTAATTTCTATCGCGATAATATCTTCATTTTCATCTGGACTTACTGCAAACTGTACATTACATCCTCCTGCAAAATCTCCAATATTACGCATCATATGGATTGCCATATCACGCATACGCTGAAAAGTCTTATCACTTAGCGTCATTGCTGGAGCGACTGTAATAGAATCTCCTGTATGAATCCCCATAGGATCCATATTTTCTATAGTACAAATAATAACTACATTGTCGTTATTATCTCTTAACAACTCTAGCTCATATTCTTTCCACCCGATCAATGCTTTATCGATCATCACTTCATGAATAGGTGACACTTCAAGCCCTCTAGTAAGTAATTCATCAAAATCCTCTTCTTTATAGACAAAAGATGCTCCTGCACCTCCAAGTGTATATGAAGCTCTGATTACTAGGGGAAATCCAAATTCTTGAGCAATTTCTTTTCCTTTTAAATAAGAATTAGCTGTGGCCTGAGGAGCCATAGAGATCCCTATTTTAAGCATTAATTCTCTAAATTGTTCTCTATCTTCGGTAATGTTAATAGCATCAATATCAACTCCGATAATATCAACTTCAAAATCTTTCCAAATCCCTTTTTCATCAGCCTCTATACAAAGATTTAAAGCAGTTTGCCCTCCCATAGTTGGCAATACTGCATCAATCTGTGGATGCTCTTTTAAAATTTCTATTATCGATTTGGTGTTTAACGGCTTAAGGTACACATGATCTGCCATAGAAGGGTCTGTCATGATCGTCGCTGGATTCGAATTAATCAAAATTGTTTCTATCCCATCTTCTCGTAGAGAACGTAGTGCTTGCGTTCCGGAATAATCAAATTCACATGCTTGACCAATAACAATTGGACCTGATCCTATGATAAGTATACTCTTTAGTTTTTCGTTCTTAGGCATTTAATATTCGTATTGTCTTTGTCCTTAATTATTTTATTAGATATAAAAAAAGGCGTTACCTATAAAGTAACACCTTCAATATTTTTTAATACACAACATCATTTAGTGCTTATGTCTTAATTCTGATGAAACAGATAGCTTATGTCTTCCTTTCGCTCTTCTACGAGCCAATACCTTTCTACCATTTGCAGAAGCCATACGCTCTCTGAAACCGTGTTTGTTTTTTCTCTTTCTCTTCGATGGTTGAAACGTTCTTTTCATTGCTATCTATCTTTATAAAATCTTCTTGAAATATCTAATTTTAACTTTTGGGATCTGTCTCCTCAAAACTGCGGGCAAATATACAAAGAGTTTTTACTTTGACAAACGTAATTATAAAATTATTTTTATTTGTTTTTATTACCTTTGCCTAATTTTTAATAATTAAACGTTTTCAATGTACAACAAAAATATAAAATTAGTAATTGCAGCAATCATCATTGGTGTAGCCATATGGCAAATAATAGAGGGATATGTAGGTAATGGAATTATGCTTATCTTATTAGCTGCATTTTTTGTTTTTTTATATTTTAAAAATGAATTTATTCTTCTTGCTTTCTTAGGACTACGTAAGCAAGATTTTGTAAAAGCACGAAAATGGTTAGATAAAATTAAAAACCCAGAAAGTGCTCTTACGATAAAGCAACAAGGGTATTACAACTACCTTCTCGGTATTATGTTATCACAGACTAATATTACACAAGCTGAAAAATATCTTAAAAAAGCAATTAAGCTAGGGTTATCCATGAATCAAGATCTTGCGGTTGCAAAACTAAATCTTGCAGGTATTGCAATGACCAAACGCCGTAAAAGAGAAGCACAAGCGCTCTTAACCGAAGCTAAAAAACTAGATAAACATAATATGTTAAAAGATCAGATTACAATGATGAAACAGCAAATGAAGAAAATCTAGGCATACTAATTGATCCTAAAATTACGTTTAATGATAACTTAATGTATCTTTATAAAATTGGTACATTTACGAATATAATTTTTAAAAAATCAATACTCAAAACCTTTTTCTAATAACATTTGCTATATTAGCCACTATCGTAATCTATTTATAATGAATAAATTATTAATACTAGGAATATTCTTTTTACACATTGGTAACGTCTTTGCACAGGAAGAAAGAAAAGTACCTTTTTCGGTTGCTATTTCCTCACATATCGTAAAATACAATTATAAAATCGATGCAGCTTATCAAGATAAAGACATAGAAAGAGCTGAATTCTTATTCGATTCTCTAGTTACGAATCACCTTAGTGGAACTTATATGGATGATTTTAATGTCTATCCATTAAAGGGTGAATCTATTTCATTAAAAGATTATGAAAAACCTATATTTCTTATTACATCTGCTTCATGGTGCGTTCCTGGGATTGGAGAAATCCCTGCTCTAAATGATTTAGTCGATAGATTTCATGATCAGATTGATTTTGTTGTATTATTTTGGGACAGTAAAGAAAACCTAAAAGAAAAAGCCAAAGAGTACAATAGCAACATACAATTAGTTTATATTGATGAAAAAACAAATCATGACTCACATATCATTAATAAACTAAAACATGCATTAGGTTTTCCTATGATGTATTTTATGGATGAGGATAAAAAAATATTAGATATCCGAAAAATTGTAACTCATCACTCTAGTGAATCTTTAAGTAATTCTTATAACATCCATTTTAATTCTCTATCCAAAGGAGTTTCTCTTCTAATTGCTAATATAGATGTAAGCACTGAAGAAAGCTCTGAAGCCACGGAAGAGTCTAAAAAAAATAAAGATGGGCGTACTGATGAGGAACGAGATATTGATTTAGAATACGAGCAATATAAACGAGAACGCGACTCTATAAATAACAAAAACAGATAATTTTTAAAAAACAATCATTTAATTTATGCTGTTATTACAATAGTTTTAACAATAAATCCTCGAGATATTGTTTGGTAAACATTCTTCGGTTTATAAATATATTATTTTAGGACTCCTCTAATTAATACTAATTTAGTTATTTTTAGATCGTATTAATCTACACAATCCTAAAGAGTTTTATTGATAATTACTATTTACCAAGAATCATTTTAAAAGCAACTAATAATAATACACCTCCAAAGATTTTTTTTAGCAATACTTGATTTATAGATATTGCTAACTTACTTCCTAAATATCCTCCAACAATAAACGTCACTGCTATAATAATCGCATATTTCCAATTTACAAACCCTTCTTGATAGTAGTTATATGCAGCTAATAATGTTACGGGAACAGCTAATACCGCAAGGCTAGTACCTTGTGCCTCATGCTGAGAAAAATTAACCCATAGAATCAAAAGAGGGATCATAATTACACTTCCTCCTATTCCTAATGTTCCGCTAAAAAAACCTGCTAGTAATCCTATTAATATCAATGATATTAGTATCGAAGTATTCATTAGTAAAATTTAGTATTCATCACTTAGTAGTTCAGTAAAATATATATAAATCAGAAAAGAAACAGCTCAATAGTTTAAAACTACTGTCCTACTCCTGTTTTATAATATCCTTCCTTTGGAATTTTTACTAAATATTCCTTACCCGTAGCATTATTTAAATGAGCCTCTCTAAGCCAAGGGTTATGTAATTTCAATATTTTATAATTGATCTCATATTTCTTAGCAAATTCATTAAAATTGGCAACAGGTTCATCTATCAGTACATTAAAAGTAGGTATATGTGTATATAAATCCTCATCATTAAAGTTAAAACCATATTTCTTAGGATTGCTTAATATTTCTTTTACTGCTACAATTCTAAACACATAGCGACCCGTTTCTTCTCCTAATAAAAGATCATAATATGAGTTAACATCCTGTTTTTCTAATCGTCTGTTTACTCCTGCACTACCTGCATTATATGCTGCTGCTGCTAGAGTCCATGAGCCGAAACGCTTTTTTGCTCTTTTAAGATACTCGCAAGCTACTTTTGTAGATTTTTCTATATGATAACGTTCATCAACGTTTTGATTTACTTCTAACCCATACTCTTTTGCTGTACCTTTTAATATTTGCCAAAACCCAGTAGCTCTTGCAGGAGATACCGCCTGAGTTAAACCACTTTCTATCACTGCTAAATACTTAAAATCATCAGGGAGCCCTTGTTCTTTAAGGATTGGTTCTATAATAGGAAAATATTTATTTGCTCTCTTAAACAAAAGTAATCCATTAGATTGCCAATAGGTATTAACTAATAATTCTCTATCCATTCGTTCTCTTATATCAGGATTTTCTATAGGAACTAGTTCTCCTGAGAAATTGAGATTCTCTGGCATAGGAACTGCATAGACATTATAATCATTTACTAACTTCTCTTCTAAAACCTCTTGAGCTAAGGGTTTTTCTGGCTTTTCTTGTGTTGCATTAATTAAGATTCCAACGGTAAATAACACACCTAAAAAAGCTAAAACTTTTTTAATCATTTTCATTTCTTAAAGTAGATTTTTGAATGTAATTGGGGAATATATTTTCGTTATACAATATAACGCAAAAAAATCAATAATTTAATACATGTTTCCATTAATTATTTCTGGTAAATTTTTATTGAACCATTTTGCTCTATTTAAAATCATTACATGAGTCCCCTTATTAACTGTTATACATTGATCTATATTAGAGATAGGAAAAACAATATCTTTATTACCATGGATATGAATTACACCTTTTGGAGGTATTTCCTGATCCCAACATACTAACGTTTCTATAGCCCAATCTAGATACCTTTTATCATTCATCGATAAATACTTCTGATACAACACTGCTCGTTTTTTAGCAAAATCACCAAAAGCTAATTTCTCCCAATCTTCTATCTTAGATACAATTGATGTCGGCAATAACTTATATGCTTTTGTTTTTCTTGCCAATTTTATTCGTTTAGGGAACTCATGCCTAGTTTTTACACTTGAAACAATAATAAGCTTCTTTACTTTTAAGTGTTTGCACATCTCTTGTACTATCAACCCTCCAAACGAAACCCCAATTAAAACGCAATTTTCATGTTCGACTCCTTCACACATCCGTTTTGCATACTCCTCAATAGGTTCATTTTTATCAGGAATCTTCCACGGCAGAGTATAACATTTAAATTGATCTTTGGGGAGATCTATAAATTCAAAAATCGAAACATCTGCAGCCATCCCTGGCACAAAATAAACATGGCTAACTTCCTGCGACATAGGTATTTTAACAGTCTTATTAAAGTTTAAAATTCTAATTTTAGTATCTTTGTAGTCCAAAACTATACTATTACCTCATTGTAAAAAAGGAAATGTTAAGTTATTTTTTGTAAAAGGAAATCATTAGAACTAATAAATCTTAGTTAAACAAAGTTAGTCAAATTATAAAATTCAAGTAATTAACTATCATTTTTTTTAGTACAGTCTTCTTTTGTAAGATGATTGTTACAATAAACAAGAGTAATCCTTTGATATGTTTGGTATATAGTTTATAATTTTAAAAAGAAGATGGAAAACATGAGTGCTATTGAATTAGAAATCACGGATAACGAGTTTCTGAGACAATTCGAAACTACAATTGATGGTCAAAAAGCAAAGATTGAATATGCGTCACAGGAGAGGAAAATTTTTTTAACTAAGCTTATTATGAGTGAAGAACATATCGAAAAAGGCTATGAAAAGGATTTTATTATTGCTGTTTTCAATATTATCGAAGAACGCAATATAAGATTAGTACCTACTAGTCCTATTATTGCAAAATTTATGCGAAAAAATAGAAGAAAATATAAAGATCTACTTCCTGTAGGAATAAACATATAGTATGTAGCTTTATAAAAACTAAAAAATCTGCCTTAGTGCAGATTTTTTGGTTTTTAAAATCACTTAGCTCCAAAAATATTAAACAAAATCAAATCTTACCACTCCATCTTCATCTATTGCAATTAACTTTATAGCATGTAATGTATTGACATAAGACGGATTCCATGGCATTTTTACTTTTACATAATTTTCAGTAAAACCATGTATATACCCTTCCTTATTTTCTGACTCAAATAAAACAGTTCTTTCTGTACCTAGCTGACTTTCATAAAAAGCTCTTCTCTTCTTAGCAGACAATCCTCTTAGCATTTTACTTCTTTTCTTTCGTACTTCTGAAGAAACAACCCCGTCTAAATTAGCTGCAACCGTATTATCTCTTTCTGAATATGTAAATACATGAAGGTAAGATATATCTAATTGAGATAAAAAATTGTATGTATCCAAGAAATGATCATCTGTTTCTCCGGGGAAACCAACAATAACATCAACACCTATGCATGCATGCGGCATTGTTTTTTTAATCTTATGCACTCTATCAATATAAAGGTCACTAAGATACCTACGACGCATTAACTTCAATACTTCATCATTACCAGATTGCAAAGGGATATGAAAATGTGGAACAAAAGTTCTGGAATTAGATACAAAATCTATTGTTTCGTTTTTAAGTAAATTTGGCTCTATCGATGAAATCCGTAATCGTTCTATACCTTCAATCTGATCTAATGCCTTTACAAGTTCTAAAAAAGTATGTTCATGTTTCTTATTACCAAACTCTCCTTTTCCGTAATCTCCAATATTAACACCAGTAAGAACAATCTCTTTAATTCCTTTCTCAGAGATTTCTTTTGCATTTTTTAATACATTTTCTAAAGTATCACTCCTAGAAATACCTCTTGCCAAAGGAATTGTACAATATGTACATTTATAATCACAACCATCTTGTACTTTTAAAAATGCTCGAGTACGATCTCCTATAGAATAACTTCCTACATAAAAATCTGCTTCTTCTATTTCACAAGAATGTACTTCTCCAAATTCATTTTTAGAAAGATCTGTTATATAATCTGTTATTTTAAATTTTTCTGTAGCTCCTAAAACCAAATCCACTCCATCAACCGAAGCTAATTCTTCTGGTTTTAACTGAGCATAACACCCTACAGCAGCAACAAAAGCATCTGGATTTATCTTTTGAGCTTGCTTTACTATAGTTTTAAATCGTTTATCTGCATTTTCTGTAACAGAACATGTATTAATCACATAAATATCTGCATTATCAGAAAAATCTACACGATCAAAACCTTCATCCACAAAATTCCTAGCAATAGTAGATGTTTCTGAAAAATTTAATTTACATCCTAATGTATAAAAAGCTACTTTTTTTCTCATAAAACATAAGTGTCGTTTCCACAAAGGCAGAAATCTCTTTATATTTACCCCTATAACGTTAATATTATATTAAACTCTCATAGAATAAATTTTTAGGGTGCAAATATACCAACAATAATCCATTTACTAAAATTGAAATTCACTAGAAGATCCATCTCAATTAACTATATAACAATAGCTTACACTATAATAGCATTAACATCATGTAAAAACTCTTTTAATCAAAACAAAGATCATTTAGTGTTTCGCTATAATCAATACGAGAATGTTAGCTCATTGGATCCTGCTTTCGCTAGAGACGTCCCCAATATATGGTCTACAAACCAGCTATTTAACAGCCTAGTACAATTAGATGACTCCCTACATATAAAACCTGATATAGCAAAAAAGTGGAAAATCTCTGATGATGCTCTAAAATATATTTTTATTCTTAGAAATGATGTAAAATTTCACAAGCATAAAGAATTTAGAACTAAAGACAGTACTCGACTAGTTACTGCCCATGATTTTGAGTACAGTTTTAGCAGGCTTACAAATCCTAAAGTATCTTCTCCTGGAGGTTGGGTATTAAAAAATGTAGAAAATTATAAAGCTATTAATGATACAATATTTGAAATTAAACTAAAAAAACCTTTTCCTGCATTTCTAGGATTAATGAGTATGAGATATTGTTCTGTTGTTCCAAAAGAAATTGTAACATTTTATGGAAATCAATTTAGAGCCAACCCTATTGGCACAGGACCTTTTAAATTCAAAATGTGGGAAGAAAACATAAAACTTGTACTACGCAAAAATGAAATCTATTTTGAAAAAGACAATAAAGGAAGACAACTTCCATATCTTGAAGCTGTTGCCGTTACTTTTTTACCCGATAAACAAAGTGAATTTTTACAATTTGCGCAAGGTAAAATCGATCTACTAAACAGTCTAGATGCCTCATATAAAGATGAATTATTAACTCCTAGTGGAAAATTACGAGATAAATACAAGGATCGAGTACATATCAGTAAAGGCGCCTACTTAAACTCAGAATATCTTGGTTTTTATCTAGATACAGATAAAAAAGAAATTCAATCAAAATTATTACGAAAAGCAATTAATTATGGGTTTGACAGGAAGAAGATGATCACGTATTTAAAAAATGGTATTGGCACCCCCGCTATACACGGCTTTATCCCAAAAGGGATTCCTGGATACAACAACACCCCTGGATACAAGTACAATCCAGAGAAAGCCCGTCAGCTCATAGATACGTACAAAAAACAAACAAAAGATAATACCCCTACAATACGAATTGCAACAGACGCTAACTACCAAACTATTTGCGAATTCATACAACGAGAACTTGAAAAAATTGGATTGAATATCATTGTAGATGTAATGCCTTCTTCTACAATACGCCAAAAAAAATGGGCTGGAAAATTAGAGCTTTTCCGTGCTAGTTGGATTGCCGATTACCCTGATGCAGAAAATTTTCTCTCTCCATATTACAGCAAAAACTTTACTCCCAATGGACCAAATTACACTCATTTTAAGAATGAAACCTTTGACAAATTATACGAAGAAAGTTTTTTAATAACAGACATTAAATTAAGAGAGCAACATTATATAAAAATGGATTCCATAATTATAGCTCATGCTCCTATTGTTCCCCTATACTATGATCAAGTAGTTCGATTTACCCAAAAAAATGTAAAAGGTCTCACCAATAATCCACAAAACTTTTTAGTCTTAAAGCGAGTATGGAAAGAAAAAAATAACTAGAACAATCAGTTCTAGTTTGTTAAACATTCACTTTTAACCCTTTAATCTAGCTATTCATTATTTTTTTATATATTCGCAATCATTTTAAAACACGTTATCAATAAATAAATAAATTACCTCAAATCTTATGAAAAAAATTACAGCATTTTTATCTATTTTACTAGCACTTACATTCGTAGGATGTAGCAGTGATGATGATTCCAATACTAATACTAATAAAGACCTAAGTTCAGCTCTCCCTGATCCACAAGAAGAGACTGAATTAGATGCTAACAAAGTATCTAAAGACATCAAAATTAGAGGAGCAAAAAAAATTGAAGCTGCAGCACCTACTCCAACAGGAACTCTTGCTTTCAACTTAGACAAAACTGATCAATCTGCTTTTCTGAATAGTGGATTTGACATAGAATTTAATGCTCCTCAAAATTATAAAGGAGCATACCTACAAGTCTTATCTAAAGACGGAAGTCCTGCAAGTGAATATTTTGACATCCCTAGTAATTTCTATAGCTCTTCTTCTTCAAAAACTCTTCTAAATAAGAGTGCTAAAACAGAAGAAGATGAAAATGATTATAGAATTGAAGTAAATTTTGGAGCAAAAATAGCTCCTGGTAAATTCTGTTACGCTATTTGTATCTATGATGAAGATGGAAATATTAGTCAACCAATTCAGGTCTGTGTAGAAGTAGAAGCATGGGGAGGAAATACAAATTTTATCGGAACTTGGAATTACAAAAAACAAATAAAAGATAATACAACCACTATAAACGCAGGAGAAGAAAATTGTGACGATTATGAATACACCATAAATTGTAATAACGAAAGTACTCTTACTATCAATAAAGATTACTGTTACATTACTAATACATTACCAATCACATTTAATGCTGATGGAACATATGAATACACATCAAATGGAACAAATACTAGAATTGATTATGAAAAAACTCGTTCTACCTGTACCCCTACTTTTACTGCTGTAAAAAATGATTCATATTACTCTAAAGGATATTGGGCATATGATGAAGAAGAAAAGAAATTAACTCTAGTAGAGTTTGAATATAAAGACGATAATGGTAATGGAGATATCAGTGAAGGAACGAATGAAGATGGAGAGCTTGTATTTGATGGAAAAATAACATTAACAAATTCAGATTTTACATTAACAGAAAGCTATAATGATGGTAATGACAATGAAGTAGAAACATACCAATATTTCTTTTCTAAATAAAAAGAATAAAACGAAAAATGTATAAAAAAACGACTCGAAGTGAGTCGTTTTTTTTATATATCTTAATTAACATAATTTAGTAATTTATACCCTATAAATTCAGTTACATTTACGATATATAATTAATCAATTAATATATCAATGAACATCAATTTTATAAAAAAAACAAAACTACTCTCACCAATTATTCTAACACTTCTCCTAGCAGGCTGCAACAATGACGATGATACCAGTCTAAAAGAATCAAATAATATCGATTCTAACCCAAAGGAAGAAGTCTTACTAGACATCAATACGGTATCCAAAAACATTATAATTAATGGCTCAAAAAAAATCTCATCAACAGCACCTTCTCCTAAAGGAACACTTCCTTTTAAGTTAGACTACAGCAATCAATCAGCTTTTATGAATAGTGGTTTTCAAATTCCACTCGATATACCTTCAAATTACAAAGGAGCATATGTCCAAATTACATCTAAAAAAGGAGATCCTGCATCAGAATATTTTGATATTCCAAATACTCACAATAACTTTTCTTCTAATAATTTTGCAAACAAAACAACAGAAGAAGATAAAAATGAGTATACTATTATAATAAATTTCGGTTCCAAAATAACTGCTGGAAAATTTTGCTACACAATATGTATCTATGACGATCAAGGAAATATTAGTAAGCCCACCCAAATCTGCGTAGAAGTAGAAGACTGGGGAGGTAACACAACCTTTGTTGGGACATGGAATTATCAAAAACAGATCGAAAACAGCCTAACAACTACCTATATAGAGAAAGAAAATTGTGAAAACAGAAAACGTACTATAAAATGTAGTAATCAAGAAACCATCACTATTAATAACGATAATTGTAATACTATTAACTCCTTCTCAATTACAGCTAACGCAGATGGAACATATGAATACACTCGAGAAGATACTTTTAGACAAGTAAACAACTATACTACTCAAGCTAATTGTGATATCGTATTCACTGATTCACATAAATCAAAATATACCTCTAAAGGGAATTGGGCATATGATGAAGAAGAAAAAATACTTACTATGGTAGAATTTAAAAGCATACATGACAGAAGGAATGGAGACGTCACTGAGAGAACTAACCTAAATGGAGAACTTGTTTTTAACGGTGTAGCAACAATATCAAATTCTAAATTCTCTATAATAGAAGATTATACTATAGATGAAATCCCTGAAATAGTCAACTTTTTTTTCTCAAAATAACAGAATTTAACTCCAAATAAAAAAACGACTCTTTTGAGTCGTTTTTTTTATCATATTATGTATCTAAATTATGAATCATAACTCTTTCTCCATTGAGCAGTTTCTTCAAAAATATGGTTTAATATCTTTTCATCCTCCTCAGTAAACTCAATATCTCTTCTTGACATTACCACCTTAGCTACTTCAAACGCTTTTTTAGTCAAGTATGTAGTAAATCCAGAACTTCCTCCCCAACTATAACTAGGAATAAAATTACGAGGGAATCCTGATCCAAAAATATTGGAATTCACACCAATTACGGTTCCTGTATTAAACATAGTATTAATGCCACATTTAGAATGATCTCCCATCATCAATCCACAAAACTGTAATCCTGTTTTTGCAAAACCTTCTGTTTCATAACTCCACAAACGAACCTCTGCATAATTATTTTTAAGATTAGAAACATTGGTATCAGCTCCAATATTGCACCACTCTCCTAATACACTATTTCCCAGATATCCCTCATGCCCCTTATTAGAATACCCAAATAAGACAGAGTTATTCACTTCTCCCCCTATCTTAGAATAAGGTCCAACTGTAGTTGCTCCATAAATTTTTGCCCCCATCTTTACCACAGAGTAATCTCCTAGAGAAAATGGACCTCTAATTAAACTGCCTTCCAGAATCTTAGCATTTTTACCTATATAGATAGGTCCTTTACTAGCATTAAGAGTTGTAAATTCTAATTCTACACCTTCTTCTATAAAAATATTTTCTGATGCAATTACATTATTACTTTCAGGAATAATCTGGCTTTCTCTACCTTCTGTAACCAACTTAAAATCATCTTTGATTGCTTGATCATTTTTTGCAAAAATATCCCAAGTATACTGTATCTTTAAAACATCAAAATCACATCTAATAATCTCATAATTTTCAAAATCTACTTCTTTCCCTTCATTAACATAAAACGCAATAGGTTCATCATTATGAAAAATAGCTTGGTCTGATTTTAAAGTTTTAATTATTTCAACTAGTTCTTCCGATGGTAAGCAAGAAGCATTTATCATTACATTTTTTTCCAATTCTACCATTGGAAATTTTTCACTCAAATAATCCTCTGTTACTGTAGATGTAGAATACCCCAGATGTCTTTCCCATTTCTCACGAATAGTTAATATCCCGACCCGAATTTCTGCTACTGGTCTAGTATATGTAAACGGTAATAACGCATTACGCGAAGCTCCATCAAAAAGAATATAATTCATGGTTTTATTTCAAAAAAAAATTAATAATTATTCTAAGATTAAATCGTTGCAAAAATAACTACGTTAATGGTAATAATACTGTTGTTTGCCGAATTTATTTGCTCAATAAAATTTTGTCAATTTTTTTTTGACAAAAAAAAAGCCTTTCTGTACAGAAAGGCTTTTTGTATATGTACTACTAAACTATTTCTTGAATTTAGCATATTTATTTTTGAACTTGTCAATACGACCTGCTGTATCAATAAGTTTTGATTTACCTGTATAGAAAGGATGAGAAGTTCTTGAAATTTCTAATTTCACTAACGGATACTCTACACCATCAACTTCTAGAGTTTCTTTAGTATTTGCTGTAGATTTAGTTAGAAAAACTTCATCGTTAGACATATCTTTAAAGGCTACTAATCTGTAATTTTCTGGGTGAATATCTTTTCTCATTGTATTATTCTTTTCTTTTTTCGAGGTGCAAATTTAATCATTATCTTTAAAATACCAATAATAATATTATATTTTTATTGATTTTGTTTAAAATTTCTTTTTTTCAATCCTTCCTGTAACAATTTACTATCTTTGTGTACTTATGGTTTATAAACAACCAAAATAGCGATATACATGAAAAATGCAAAAGTTTCTTCGAAAAAAACAATTATAAATAACGGAGTATTATTAGGTATAATTTCAGTTTTACTTGGAGTAATAATGTATGTAACAAATACATATACAGATCCTCACTGGGTATATAATCTTGTTGGTTTTTTGGTTATTATTGGTATTATAACCTATGGAATAAAATCATACAAGACATCTAATAATGGATATCTAACGCTATCAGAAGCTATAAAAATTGGGCTAGGGATTGCTCTTATTGGTGGTATCATTGGTGCTATCTGGTCTCTTACAGTAACAACAGTAATTGAACCTGATTACACACAACAAGTTCTTGAAGTACAAAGAGAAAAAATGATCGAAACATATCCTGATTTTTCTCAAGAACAAATTGATCAAAGTATGTCTATCGCAGAAAAGTTGAGCTCTCCATTTGTTAGTATTGCACTCTCGATAATCGCTAGTTTATTCTTTGGATTTATTATTTCTCTTATTAGTGGTCTAATTATGCAAAAGAAACAAGATTTATATTAATTTATGAATATATCTATAGTCATACCATTGCTTAATGAACAAGAATCCCTTAATGAATTATACAATTGGATTGCAAAAGTTATGCAATCCAATTCTTTTTCCTATGAAATTATCTTTATTGACGATGGCAGTACAGATCATTCTTGGAATACTATATTACAATTATCCAAAAAAGACGAGCACGTAAAAGGTATTCGTTTTTTAAAAAATTTCGGAAAATCTCAAGCACTACATGCTGGTTTTAAAGTTGCCAAAGCCGAAGTAGTTATAACTATGGATGCTGATTTACAAGATAGTCCCGAAGAAATTCCGGAGCTATACAACCGTATTACCAAAGAAGGATTTGACCTAGTTTCTGGATGGAAAAAGAAACGATATGACTCTGTTATAGCAAAAAATTTACCTTCAAAATTATTTAATGCAGCTGCAAGAAAAACATCTGGAGTAAAATTGCATGATTTTAATTGTGGGCTAAAAGCCTATAAAAATGATGTTGTAAAAAACATAGATGTTCATGGAGAGATGCATCGATATATTCCTGTACTCGCTAAAAATGCTGGTTTTAATAAGATTGGAGAAAAAGTAGTAGTACACCAAGCTAGAAAATATGGCAAAACCAAATTTGGTATGAGTCGATTTATTAATGGTTTTCTAGACTTAATTACTATCTGGTTCATGTCTAGATTTGGAAAAAGACCCATGCATTTTTTTGGTCTTATCGGCACATCACTTTTTATAATAGGTTTTTGTTTTTCATTATATCTAGGAATAGATAAACTTTTTATAGAAACAAAAGGAAGATTAATTGCGCAACGTCCAGAATTTTATATTGCATTGACTTCTATGATTCTAGGAACGCAGTTTTTTTTAGCAGGATTCTTGGGAGAAATTATGTTAATAAGCAAACGAGATAAAGAACGATATCATATCGCAGAAAAAGTACATCTTTAAAACTATTCTTTATATATTATAAGAATCAAATTTTAAATCAAAAATATCAGTTTAATTAAAAATATTATATCTCAGAGTTTTTTTGTCTAAAAATATTATAATTATAACACCCTAAATCACTTCAAAACACTTATTTAAGACACATAAGATCAGGAAAAAATGAGGATATATATCAGTATTAACTAAAACATCTAAATATTTGACTTATAAGCTTAATTAATCTAAAATCAAATACTTAGATAAATAATAAGCAATACCTATCAACAATACTCAAAATATAGTATTTTTACAACTAAAATCATAAGAATGCAAATCACAGATTCTGATATAAATACAAGGGTTGAAGAGTGGTTAACTCCTGTTTTTGACACTTCTACTCAAAAAGAAATTCAAAATTTACAGCATAGTAATCCAAAAGAACTAAAAGAAAGCTTTTATAAAGATCTAGAGTTTGGTACCGGAGGTATGCGTGGTATCATGGGAGTAGGAACCAATCGAATTAATAAATATACATTAGGAAAAAGCACTCAAGGGTTAAGTAATTATATAATTAAGCAGTTTCCTAACGAACAACCTAAAGCTGTGATCGCTTATGATTGTAGAAATAACAGTGATACTCTGGCACAAATAGTCGCTGATGTTTTTTCTGCAAACAATATAAAAGTATATTTATTCTCTAGCCTACGCCCTACTCCAGAATTATCTTTTGCGGTAAGAGAATTAGGATGCCATTGTGGCATTGTATTAACCGCTAGTCATAATCCCCCAGAATATAATGGATATAAGGTATATTGGAAAGACGGAGGACAACTCGTCCCTCCTCAAGATCATGAAATTATTTCAGAAATAAATGCTTTAAAATATTCTGATATTCAATTTAAAACCAATGCTGATCTTATACAAAAAATAGATCAGGAAATTGACTCTGTTTTTATCGATGAAAGTGTGAAAAATGGAAGTTTTGTAGTTGACCAACAAGCAAAAGATGACACCAGAATTGTATTTACATCTTTGCATGGTACTTCTATAACAGCAGTTCCTGAAACTTTAAAAAAAGCTGGATATAAAAATGTTCATATTGTAAAAGAGCAAGCGGAACCAGATGGTAATTTCCCTACAGTAAAATCTCCAAACCCTGAAGAACCTGAAGCTTTAGCTATGGCTATACAATTAGCAGAAAAAGTTAATGCAGATATTGTAATTGGTACAGATCCTGATTGTGATCGGTTAGGAATAGCTGTTCGTAATAATAAAGGAAAATTACAATTATTAAATGGAAATCAGACTATGATTGTAATGACCTGGTTTCTTTTAGAAAATTATAGGAAACAAAAAGGTTTTAAAGGAAATGAATTTATTGCTTCTACCATTGTATCTACACCAATGATGCAAAGCTTAGCTAATGCTTATGGAGTAGAATATAAGGAGGTCTTAACTGGCTTTAAATGGATTGCTAAACTAATCAAAGATTTTCCTAATAAAAATTTTATTGGTGGTGGTGAAGAAAGTTTTGGGTTTATGGTAGGTGATTTTGTAAGAGACAAAGATGCTGTAACCGCTACCCTACTAGCTTGTGAAATAGTTGCTTTTTCTAAAGCAAATAGCGGCTCATTTTATAATACATTATTAGAATTATATACCAAATATGGATTCTATAAAGAACACCTCGTTTCATTAGTAAAAAAAGGAATTGACGGAGCTACAGAAATCAAACAGATTATGATAGATCTACGAAATAATCCTCCTAAACATCTTAACAATGAAAAAATAGTCCTAATCGAAGATTATCAAACTAGTATTGTTAAAAATATTCAAGATCACACAGAAAATACTATCGATATCCCAAAATCAAATGTTCTGATATTTTATACTGAAGAAGGAAGTAAAATTGCTGTTAGACCGAGTGGAACAGAGCCTAAAATAAAATTCTATATGAGTGTACAAGAATCAATTCTTTCAATTGATGATTTTAATACAACACAACAACATTTAGATAATAAAATTGAAGCTATCAAAAAAGATTTAAAGTTAACTTAAACAACAGTAAACCACTGTTTAGTATATTATTAATGAATTATTTTAAACAAATTATTCGCTTTGCGAAGCCTTATAAATTATACGGAATTTTAAATATTATATGCAATATTTTTTATGCCTTATTTAGTACATTATCCTTTCTTGCTCTAGTTCCTGTTCTCAAAGTATTGTTTAATACCGAAAAAGAAACTGTATATTATCAACCTATTTGGGATGGAATAAAAAATTCTAAAGCTTATTTAACTGATTCTCTTAATTGCTTTATTGTAGACAATATGGCAACACAGGGTAAAATGGCTGTACTCACCTATATGATTGTTGGAATTATTGTAGTCTTTATGCTGAAAAACTTTTTTAATTACCTAGCAATGTACTTTATCACATTTCTTCGTAATGGCGTATTAAAGGATATAAGGAATGAGCTTTATGAAAAATCCGTTAGTCTACCTTTATCATTTTTCTCTGAAAAACGAAAGGGAGATACTATAGCAAGAATATCTACCGATGTTTTAGAAATACAACATTCTTTTCTTTCTATTTTAGAATTAATTGTAAGAGAACCACTTACCATAATATTTACACTTGCAGCAATGCTTTTTTTAAGTACTAAACTTACATTATTCGTATTTATATTCATTCCTATCTCTGGTTTCTTAATTTCACTAATTGGTAAAAAATTAAAAAAACACTCAGATAAAGTTCAAAAAGAACAAGGTTTCTTTCTTTCTATTGTAGAAGAAACTTTAGGAGGCTTAAAAGTTATTAAAGGATTTAATGCTGAAAAAATATTTGAAAATAAGTTTAAAGAATCAACAACTAGATTTAACCAATTTTCTAACACCCTTCTTAATAAGCAAAATCTAGCATCTCCCACTAGTGAATTCTTAGGTATCTGCGTAATTGCAGTATTGTTATGGTATGGAGGTAATCTTGTATTTATCGATGGAACTTTAGAAGCCGAAATGTTTTTAGCATATATTGGATTAGCATATAACATTCTTACCCCTGCAAAAGCAATCTCTAAAGCTAATTATGGTGTTAAGAAAGGAAATGCAGCTGCAGAGCGCGTACTAGAAATATTAAATACAACATCCCCTCTAAAAGATAAACCCAACGCTATAGAGAAGAAAGAATTTAATACTGATATTTCTATAGAAAATATTTCTTTTAAATATGATGATGAATATGTATTAGATGATTTTACGTTAAAGGTTCCAAAAGGTAGTTCTGTAGCATTAGTAGGCCAATCCGGAAGTGGTAAATCTACTATTGCCAATTTAGTCACTCGATTTTATGATATAAATAAAGGATCCATTAAAATAGATAACACGGATATCAGAGACTTAACCAAACACTCTCTTAGAGATTTAATGGGGTTAGTAACCCAAGATTCCATATTATTTAATGATTCTATAAAGAATAATTTATTAGTTGGAGATATTACCGCATCAAATGAAGAAATAATTGATGCTCTAAAAATAGCTAATGCTTGGGAGTTTGTAAAAGATTTGCCTAAAGGTATTGACACAAACATCGGTGATAGTGGAAATAAACTTAGTGGAGGGCAAAAGCAACGCTTATCTATAGCTAGGGCAGTATTAAAAAATCCTCCTATTATGATATTGGATGAAGCAACCTCAGCACTAGATACCGAAAGTGAACGACTAGTACAATCTGCATTAGAAAAGATGATGAAAAATAGGACTAGTATTGTAATTGCACATAGATTATCAACAATACAAAACTCAGATTTAATTGTTGTAATGCAAAAAGGAAAAATTGTAGAGCAAGGTACTCATGATGAACTTATTTTAAAAAATGGAGTATATCAAAAATTAGTAACCATGCAATCATTCGAATAATAATAGTAACAACTCAACCTATCAAATCGCAAAAAAAATAATAAAGCATAAAAAAAAGTGCTTTCGCACTCTTTTTTATGCTTTAGATTATCACACAATTAAGGTGGCTTATTTTAAAATCGAATTACACATTTATATAATAGTTTTACATTTTGGGGGAAATGAAAAATAAAATTATTAATGTTTTATAAATATAATATATATTTTAAAATTTAACAATAAAAAAACGTCATTTATCTAGAAAAAAAACTTTTAATCCATCAAAAATACAGTTAAACCGTAAGTACAGTAATACTTAACCTACAAGATAAAATATAGATAGTTATAAACTATAGTAGTAAAATAAAAAAGAGTGCTTTCGCACTCTTTCTCTTCACACAAATCATCTTAATTTAAGGGGCTTACTCTAAAATTAAAAACTCACTTTTATATAAACTTTCATTTTGGGGAGAATGAAAGAACTAAATCAATATTACACTCCAAAGATACTATTATTTTTGATTAAACCAAACAAAAATAGCTTTTTATCTATTTATTTTGCTTTTTAACATGAAAAATGATTTAAAATCAAAAAAAAGTAATACTATTCCTACTTTTTTAAATATAGAAAGATAAAGTTAAAACACTAATAAATAAAAAAAAGAGTGCTTTCGCACTCTTTCTCTTCACACAAATCATCTTAATTTAGGGGCTTACTCTAAAATTAAAAACTCACTTTTATATAAAAACTTTCATTTTGGGGAGAATGAAAGAACTAAATCAATATTACACTCCAAAGATACTATTATTTTTGATTAAACCAAACAAAAACAGCTTTTTATCTATTTATTTTGCTTTTTAACATGAAAAATAGTTTTAAATCAAAAAAAAGTAATACTATTCCTACTTTTTTAAATATAGAAAGATAAAGCTAAAACACTAATAAATAAAAAAAAGAGTGCTTTCGCACTCTTTCTCTTCACACAAATCATCTTAATTTAGGGGCTTACTCTAAAATTAAAAACTCACTTTTATATAAAAACTTTCATTTTGGGGAGAATGAAAGAACTAAATCAGTATCACACTTCAAAGATACTACTATTTTTGATTCTACAAAACAAAAACACACTTTTATCTATATATATTGCATTTCAACAGATAAAATAACATTAAAAGATATAAAAGTAGCTTTTATCTTACTTTAATTAATTACTATTTATAAAAACGAAATACTAAAAAACAAAAAAAGAGTGCTTACGCACTCTTTCTCTTCACACAAATCATCTTAATTTTTAGGGGCATCTAAAATTAAAAACTCACTTTATAAAAATTTTCATCATTAGGTGTAATGAAAATGGTTAGTCATTATTACAATGTAAAGATACTACTATTTTTGATTTTACCAAATAAAAAACGCAATTAATCTATTAAAAATGTTTTTAATCAAAAAAAATGTTATGAAACTATCTATAAATGTAAACTTTTTCTTACTTTTTTTTAATATAAAAAAGTAAGAAAAAAACAAAAAAAGAGTGCTTACGCACTCTTTCTCTTCACACAAATCATCTTAATTTAGGGGCTTATTCTAAAATTAAAACTCACTTTTATAAAAACTTTCATCTCGGGGAAAATGAAAGATATAATCTTTATTATGATGTAAAGATAACACTATTTTTAATTCTACCAAACAAAAAATGTATTTTATCTGTCCATTTAGTTTTTCAACTACAAAAATGCATTTATAAGTAATATTTTTCTTACAATAAATGTTTTTAGTAAAAAATAATAGAAAACAAAAAAGAGTGCTCTCGCACTCTTTCTCTTCACACAAATCATCTTAATTTAGGGCTTATTCTAAAATTAAAACTCACTTTTATAAAAACTTTCATCTTGGGGAAAATGAAAGGCTTAATCATTATTACATTGTAAAGATACTACTATTTTTGGTTCTACCAAATAAAAAATGCATTTTATCTAATTATATTGTATTTAAACATTTAATATAATGTAAATACATTAAAAAAGTAGCTTTTTTCTTACTTATTAAATATAGTATATAAAGAGAAAACAAAAAAATGAGAGTCCATTTTTTTGTTTCACTAAAATCACCTTACTTAATTTAAGAGTTATTTAGAACTCGTTATACTAACACTTTAGTTAATAAAATTAATGTGAAAATAAAAATTCATAACATTTTAATGATGCTACTGCTCTTCTTTTAATCAAATAAAAAGAACATTTTATCTATAAAATTCTTACAAACGAGTGTGTAGTAAGCTCAATGATCATAAATTAACAATCTTAGAACAAGTTAACGAAATATCCCTTCTGAAATGATTTTTTACTATCGAGGCAAACCTCGAGTAATTAAAATCTCTGTAAAAAATTAAACCTTTTTTATGTAAATTAGTCATATAGAGAATGAATCTAATAAATAATTCTTTGAATACACAAGAAGAACAAGATTTACTCATTTCCTTACAATCAAGAAATAATGTAAATATAGCTTTTAAGAAACTTGTTGAATTATACCAACAACGACTTTATTGGCATATTAGAAATTTCTTAAAGAACCATGATGATACAAACGATGTATTGCAAAATGTATTTATTAAAGTATATAAAAATATACATAAGTTTAAAGGGGAAAGTAAATTATATTCTTGGTTATATCGTATTGCAACAAACGAATCAATCACTTTTTTAAACCAAAAAGCAAAAAAACATAATATTAGTAATGAAGAACTAAAACTACAACTGGTTCAAAATCTAAAAGCTGACGTCTACTTTGAAGGTGATGAGATACAATTAAAGTTACAAAAAGCTATTGCTAAGTTACCACAAAAACAACAACAAGTGTTTAATATGAAATATTTTCAAGAATTAAAGTATCGAGAAATTTCAGAAATATTAGGAACTAGTGAGGGAGCTTTAAAAACTTCATATCACTTAGCTTCAAAAAAAATTGAAGAATTCCTAAAAAAAAATTAAACCTATAGACAAAAAATCAGTCATATTAATAGTGAAAAAAGATAATTTACATAAAAACAATAGTGGATTTAAGGTTCCTCAAAATTATTTTGAAAATTTTGAAAATGAACTTTCTAAAAAAATATCATCTGATAGCAAAACAGATGTAATATTATCTTCTAAAATAGAATCAGGTTTTAGAACTCCTAAGAATTATTTTACTACTCTTGAATATACTATAACACAAAAAATCGATGATGATCAACCTAAAAGAAAAAGTAGGGCTTTAATAACCACGAAAAACATTGTATATATCACTGGAATTGCTGCAATGATCGCAATCACAATCCTATTATCTGTAACTAAAAAATCAAAGTTAAATTTTAATGATATTGAAGTTGCAGATATACATGTATATATAGACGATGAAAATATTAAGTTTAGTACCGCCGAAATAGCATCTATATTAGGAAATGATATAAATAAAATATTTGAAGATAATCTGATCACAGATGAAATAATACTAGACTATTTATCCGAAGAAAATTTAAACGACGAAATTATATATATAGAATAAAATAAGCACATGAAAAAAGTAGTATTAGTTATTTGTTTAGTTAGTTTTTTTATAGAAGCATTTGCTCAAAATACACCAAAAGAAAGAGTAAAAACATTTAAAATTGCGTACATCTCTGAAAAATTAGATTTAACCAGTAAAGAAGCACAACTCTTCTGGCCAATCTATAATGACCATAAAGAGGCGATAAAAAAAATTAGGGTGCAAGAACGAAAATTATTTAAGGCAATCAAAGAATCTGATAATGGTGAAGCATTAAGTAATAGAACTACTGAAAGTTTCTTAAATAATTACCTCAATGCCGAAGAACAAAAATTCGAAGCACGAAAAAAATTAATTATTGACTTAAAAAATGTTATTTCTGATAAAAAAATCTTAAAACTTATAAAAGCCGAAGGAGATTTTCATAAACGTATGCTAGATAGAATTAAAAACAGAAGAAAAAAACATTAAAATTATATTATACCTTCTAAATAATTAAATCTTGTATATGTAATTTCATATTATAACGATTAAGAATCAATTTTAATATTATTTTACGACAATTAACTTGTAATTACTCCCTGTCATAAGTTAATTACAGGTTAATTATTGTTAACTTAAGTTAATTTTTAATAATACCTTAATAATAGCATTAATTATATATTTTTCTTTAAATATTCCTTGTTTTTTTACTAAAATTTTAGATAAAACTCATTAAGCACATACGATGCAATAATATTGCATTATTATAATGTAATCGTTTTTTTATTATAAAAAATCCCACAAATTACGGACTAACCATCTGTTCTATAAAATTTTACCGTATTCTTATATTCAGATTAATTTCTACTTTTGGTTTATAAATTTTAATTAGAGCTCGTAATTACAATTTAAAAAAGTTTAAAATTTAACACAAAAACTCAAAAATTTTATGAAAACTCAACTGAGAATTTTAAGCCTAGTACTAATTGCTTCTTTATTCTTTTATAGCTGTGAAAAAGACACAGATATAATTGATAACGAAGCAACCGCTCCTCTTACCGATTCTACTATAGGGGCAGATCAAGCAGTGTCTAAAGGTTATATTGTTGTCTTTAAAAAAGATGATTCTAAATCTGGAAAACAATTAGAAATGAAAGCAAAATCTGCTAATACCTTAAAAAAGTATGCTATAGAAGAAGATAATCTAGAGTTTACATATAGTAGTGTAATACAAGGATTTTCTGTAAAAAACTTATCAGAAGCACATCTAGAAAAACTAAAAAAAGATCCTAGTATAGCATATATAGTTCCTAATTATATTCATAAATTAGAACTAGAAATAGGAACACCTGTAAGTACACTTCCTGCAACTGTACAAAGTAAAGCTACAACCTATGATTCTCGATTACCAAATGGAGAGTTTTTACCTTGGGGTATTAATCGAGTAGGTAGAGCAAATGGTTCAGGGAAAACATGTTGGATCATTGATAGTGGTATAGCACCTCATAGTGATCTAAATATTGATCAAGCTAGAAGCAGAAGTTTTGTAGGTGGTTCATGGCAAGATCAAAATGGTCATGGGACTCATGTAGCAGGAACTGTTGCTGCAAAAAATAATGGTTCTGGAGTTATCGGAGTTGCCTATGGAGCAACTGTTATAGCCGTTAGAGTTTTAAATGCTGCTGGATCTGGATCGGATGCTAACATTATTGCAGGAGTAGATTATGTGAGAAGAAATGCTAGAAATGGAGATACATGGAACTATAGTATAGGATTTTCTCAAAGAAATACCTCTCGAGCAATAGAAGATGCTTTCAGAAATTTAGAAAGAACAACTTATGGAGCTATGGCTGCTGGTAATAGTAATGATGATACTCAGTATTATTCTCCTCAGCGATTGCGAACAGCAAACTCATGGTGTGTAGGAAATATGACATATACAGATAGCCCAGCAGGAAGCTCTTGCTATGGAAGAAGTGTAGATCGTTGGGCACCTGGTACTAATGTATGGTCTACTTGGACAGGTGGCGGATTTAATAAAATTTCTGGTACCTCTATGGCATCACCTCATGTAGCAGGAATATTACTTCTTAGAGGTAATAGTACAGCAACAGATGGAACTATATACAAGGGAGGTTATACTGCTCCCATTGCTACCGTAAGATAATCTTAATCAGCATAATATAATTAACAATAAGGAGCTAAATATTTTTTTAGCTCCTTATTCTATGTATTAGTTTTTTAACCAAAATTTATTTTATAAGTATTTCTAAGCATATTCCTATCTTTCAATCTAAAAATAATTTTAACAGTTAACTGAGATAAGTTAGTATTCAATAACATTATATTTTCTTCTTCTACCACCCTAACAGTAGTATCTCTTTATTATATATTATAATAATAATTTGTTAAGAACATCACTTCCTTTAAACAAGAGAGCTATTAAAATAATTCAAAACCTCATAACAAAATGTAAATCAACTAAATACTAAGCACACAAGATTTAGACCTAATACCATGCATATTATAACTTGGGATGTTGCAAACACTAATGCCAATGGAATTAATACGGCAATCATTGATATTTTACTATCTAGAGATGGAGGTAATACATATCCTGAAAATGAAGCTCTGATTAGAAATGTTAGAAATAATCGAGCACATGAAGTGAGACTTCCTAGAGCATTAGCTAATAATTATAAGATAATGGTAAAACCGGTAGGCAATATCTTTTTTAACATAATAAGCTAACTATCAGTAGACTTACATTATCTTATTTAAACTAGAAGAGGCTAGAATAATATCTAGCCTCTTTATAAGTATTTTTTTACTGATATTTTCTTAAAAACATATAATATTATTTTTCCTTAAAACCATCAGCTACCCAATCTAACATAACATCAATAGTTTCTTGTGGCAATCTATTATTTGGAGGCATTACATTTCTACCTGTAGTTTCCATTCTTCCCACAACATCTCTTTTTCCATTTATTGCTGTTATGACTTCTTGATAATTTGTTAATGACATAGGCGCTCCCTGAGTAGGAGGATTAGAATGACATTGAATACAATTTGTATCAATAATTGTTTTCACATCAGCATCATACGTTGTTGTTTTATTCGGATTAGGGTTAGTCGTAGGATTAGGTTTGGAATCTTCTGTACCAGCTCCATCATCACCACTACTACAACTAAAACTTAGTATAGTTATTAAAAGTAATAAAAGTTTTCTAATGTCTATCATCTTTATAGCAAATTATAATATTAATGAGTATATGGATTTTATTATCAAAGAAACTCATCTTCTATTTTAATTATTAATAGTCGTTTTTAAAAAAAATACTTACAGATTAAGATTAATTTTTACATCATACTCATTTAGAATTTCTAAATGTGACTCTAGCTCAAATTCTGATTCTTTAAATCTAGTCTGTCTAGTTTTAGCATCTTCTTTACGAATAATACTTCTTACAAAACGACGTATTGCAGTTTTATTTTCTAAAATGAGACCAGGAATAGGTATACTAGCTCCTTTATCATTTTTAGCTACCATAGTAAAATAACTAGAGTTGCAATGTTTCATTTTTCCTGTTTGTATATTTTCTGATTCAACACGTACGCCTACAACCATAGAAGTAGTGCCCACATGATTTATAGATGCTTTTAAGGTTACAAGTTCTCCTACCTCAATAGGTTTTAAAAAATCTACTTTATCAACACTTGCCGTCACACAATAGGTTTCAGAATGTTTAGAAGCACATGCAAAAGCGATTTGATCCATTAATGATAAGATATATCCTCCATGTATTTTACCACTAAAATTAGAGTGAGATGGAAGCATTAATTCAGAGATAGTTACTCTGGATTCCTTATTAGTTTTATATTTTTTCATAAAGAATTAATAGTTTATCTATCTATAAAAATCGATGATTCAATATATAAAACTAGTGTATTGAAACATTGGCTTACTTATTTCTAAAATGAGGAGATTCTTCCTCTATAACATCTATAATAAAATATTTTGTATCACCCAACCAAGAAACTTTAGAGAATCGTTCTTTATATTTTAACTTAACATATCTCCCCTGAAAAGTTTCTAATTTTTTAATGATGTCTTTGTTTTTGCCTTCTACAGAAAAACTAAATATTTGCGCTCCAGAAATTCCTTGGCTAACTTCTCCTTCCCATGTCTTAATAATAGTCCCTTTATGACTAAATTTTATAAGTTCACCACTCCTAGTTCCTTCACTATAACTAGCATAATATATAAATGCGTACCATCCAGCAAAAAGAGCTATAATTACAATAATGACTAATGCAAGTATTTTTTTCATAAGTATAGTATCACTAATTTTTAAAAGTTATTGTATCGTTTTTAATATTTTTTTTAATAATCATAAAGAAACCTATTACAAATAGAATAGACCCTATAAAAGCAACAAGATTACATATTAAATTAATAAAAGTATATATATCAACACCTAAATTATCTATAAATCGAAATAAAAATTGGTGTATAATAGCTACAACTAGTATAAGAATATTACCAACTAGTATAAAAGTACCTTCTTTTGTATTGCCAACCTTATTGATATAATAAATTGAAAGAACAATAAAAGCTAAAATTGGTAATATATAGAAAAGTGTTCCTAATAGATAAGATAAGTTCTCTAAGAAGTGATTTAATGAATTCATTTGTATTAATTTTAATCAGTGTTTTTTTAGTATTTATTCGTTTTCTTCTGTAGCCCTCTTAATCATAGTATCTGGCAACGATTTTTTAGCTTTAGCTCCCATTATTTTAAGCTTTTCTACACTTGTTACTAAATTTCCTCGTCCTTCAACTAATTTATTCATTGCCGCAGAATACTCCCTTTTAGCATCATCCATTTTTTTCCCCACCCCTGTGAGATCTGTTACCAATCCATCAAACTTATCATATAAAGCTCCTGCCTGACGCGCAATCTCAATAGCATTACGCTGTTGTTTTTCGTTATTCCACATGGTATCTATAGTACGTAATGTAGCTAGCAATGTTGCAGGAGTAACAATAATTATATTTTTTTCAAAGGCTTGATTATATAAGTTATTATCCTGATTGATAGCTATCGCAAAAGCGGGCTCTATTGGTACAAACATTAGTATAAAATCTGGAGATTCTATGTCATAAAGATCTTGATAATTCTTTTCTGAAAGCTGATCTACATGTCGTTTTAATGAACTGATATGCTCCTTAAGATTTAATGTTCGTACCTCTTTATCTTCTTCATTACTATACCGTTCATATGCAGTAAGAGCTACTTTAGAGTCAATAATCATTTTTTTATTATCAGGAAGATAAACCACAACATCTGGCATCACTTTACGACCATCATCTAATGTAAAACTTTGTTGTACAAAATATTCTCTATCTCTTTCTAGTCCTGATTTTTCTAACACACGCTCTAATACTAATTCTCCCCAATTACCTTGTATTTTATTATCTCCTTTCAGTGCTTTAGTTAAATTAATTGCCTCTTTACTCATTTGTTCATTAAGATCCTTGAGTCCTAAAATCTGTTGACGTAATGCCGCATGATAATCAATACTTTCTTTATGAGTTTGCTCTACTTTTTTCTCAAAAACGTTAATTTTTTCCTGTAAAGGGTTTAAAATATTCTTGATGTTTTGCTTATTCTGCTCAGTAAACTTGATAGACTTTTCTTCCAAAATTTTATTTGCAAGATTTTCAAATTCTTTAGTAAATTTTTCCTGAAGCTTCCCTATTTCTTCCTTCTGTGATGCGTTTGTAAATTTAAGATTTTCATATTCATTAGTACGACGGGTAAGCTCTATACTAATAAAATCTTTTTCTCTACGTATTTCTTCTCGTTCTTTAGTTAAATCAGAAAGTCGAATTGTTGTAGTATTTTTATACTCATCAAACTGTAATTGTAATAGATTGATACGCTCATTCATTATGTTTTTTTCACCTTCTTGTTGTAATAAAATGATATATCTACCAATGAAAAAACCTGTTATAATTGATACAATTATTACCCCAATAGCAATAATAATAGGCGTGTATTCTAACATGTAATCCTTTGTTTAGTCAAAGATAATGATAAGCAATCAAAATTATAGGTAGTATCAAAAAGTTTTACCTCACCTGATATATCTAATCATTATTATGTAACCTTATCATTATTTAAATAGAAGTTTTGATATTCCTCCTTTACCAGCCGCTATAGCAATACTATCATTAATAAAACGTAACGTATAAAAACTTTCTTTACTAACTATATTCCAATTTTTTCCTAAATCATTAGAGATAGAAATTCCAGTAAATCCAACAGCTACTATTTCTTTACCTCCTCCATTAGGTATATACCGAACACAGCTTTTATATCCTGCTCCATTACCATTTGATACTAACTGCCATGTTTTTCCTCCATCATTTGTAATTGCCTTATTAGCAACATTATTTTCTGGTGCAGTATAATCTCCTCCAAAAATAATACCTATATTCTTATCATAAAAATCTAATGAATATGCACCCGTAGTTTTCTTTCCCTTAATAATAGGAGTATCAAAAACTTCCCAGTTTTTACCCTTATCAGGAGAATAAAATACTCTAGATACCATTCCTCCAGAAACAATCCATGTCTTATCTCCTACTATAGCAATATTACCATTACTGGCCGCAAACGCAGCTTCTCCTACAAAAGTTTCAGGTAAATTTGTACAAGAAATCTTTTTCCACGTATCCCCTCCATCCCTTGTTATAATGATAGATAAACAAGTATCAATAGGATCTCCCATTGCGATTCCTTCTAAAGGATTCCAAAATGCAATCGCATCATAAAACACACCCTCTCCTATTTCCTTGTATACAATTTTCTCCTCTTTAGTATTTTTATTTATTTTTCTCAATCTAGCAGGAGAACCTATACCTAAACTAAAAAAAGAACTATCCGCAAAATTTACAGCACGCTGCTCTGCAATCCAGTTATCATTATTTTTGATCGTATCACCACTACTAACTTCAAAATTAGTGAGCGTTACTTTAGTTGTGTTAAGATTTATAAAACCATATCCCTTAGTATAACCAAAACCCGCTAATGTATCATTATATATAGCCACAGCCCTTATACTAATCGTATCTTTAAAAAGAGGGACTATTTTAACTTTAGAAAAATTATGGGTTACTACACTATCTTCTGTAGTACAGAAAACAACACACATCCCTAATAGTAATAAAACGATTATTCTCATGAGCAATAATTATACTCAAATATAATAGTATTTCATTACAAAGGTCTACCTTTGCACTCCTTAAAAAATTAATACAATGCGTTTACATAGAAATCTTGTCTTTGCTGTCATAGATGGATTGCATCAAATATTCAATGAAGGAGCTTATGCTGATAAAGTGGTGCAAAAATTATTAAAGCGAGACAAAAGATGGGGATCTCGTGATCGTGGTTTTGTTGCAGAAACAGTCTATGAGATTGTACGTTGGAAACGTTTGTATGCAGAAATTGCTGAAGTAAAAGAGCCTTTTCATAGAGAAAACCTGTGGAGATTATTTGCTGTTTGGGCAACATTAAGAGGTATTACATTACCAGATTGGAAGCAAATTGTCCCTACTCCTACCAGACGTATTAAAGGACGTTTTGATGAATTAAGTAAAATTAGAAAGTTTAAAGAATCAATCCCTGATTGGATCGATCAACTAGGAGAACAAGAACTAGGTAAACTATGGGATAATGAAATTAGTTCACTAAATGAACAAGCTCCTGTAGTATTACGTGCCAATACATTAAAAACCACACGAGATAAATTAAGAAGTCTTTTAGAGGATGAAAATATCGATACTGAGTTTATTAAAGGGTATCCAGATGCACTTCAACTTATCGAAAGAACAAATGTATTTAGTACAGAAGTTTTTAAAAAAGGGCTATTCGAAGTACAAGATGCTTCTTCTCAATTAGTAGCTAATTTCTTAGATGTGCAACCTGGTCAACGTATTGTAGACACCTGCGCTGGAGCAGGCGGAAAAAGCCTTCATTTGGCAGCTTTGATGGAAAACAAAGGACAAGTCATCGCTATGGACATTTATGAGAATAAACTCAAGGAACTAAAAAGAAGAGCCCGCAGAGATGGGGCTCATAATATCGAAACTCGACTCATAGAGAGTACAAAAGATATTAAAAAATTATATGGCAAAGCAGATCGTATATTAATCGATGCTCCATGTAGTGGTCTTGGCGTATTACGAAGAAATCCAGATGCCAAATGGAAGCTACAACCAGAATTTCTAGATAAAATCAAAAATACACAAGCCGAAATATTAGAAAATTACTCCAAAATGGTTAAACCTGGAGGTAAGCTAGTCTATGCAACCTGTTCTATACTTCCTTCAGAAAATCAAAACCAAGTAAAAAACTTTCTTTCTAAAGAAACAGGAGAAGAATTCATTTTTATTAAAGATAAAAAAGTGCTTTCCCATCAATCTGGTTATGATGGATTTTACATGGCATTGCTAGAAAAAAAATCGTAATTTTTAAAACATCACATACATTAGTTTGAGTAATCAAAAAATGTTTTTGACTCCACTCTTTTTACAATCAATAACGGAGTAAACTCACGAAGTCTGCTTACGAAAAGTATCTTTTGAGATCAGAGATAACCTTTAGATTAGGATAACAAAACCTCCAAACCTGAAAAAAACTTATACATTTATGATTACTCATTTTATAATTTCACATTTTTCATAATATTATCCTTTTACTATTGTTTAAAATTCAGTGAATAACTATAGGATTCTAGACTAATTTTATGCTAAACTTTAGTTATAAAATAGTAAATTTGCGCTTTAATAAATAACACTAATAATCGAAGTATGATCCACTTCTTCGGAAACCAAAACGAGACCGTATTTGCTGTTCAAACAAGTACTGACATCTCTACTGAAAATAGTAAAAAATTAATCTGGTTATTTGGCAACCAACCTCAATTATCTGCGGCGTCTATTGACGCTTTTTTTGTTGGTCCTCGTGCCGCAATGATTACTCCATGGAGTACCAATGCTGTAGAAATTACTCAGAATATGGGTATACAAGGAATTATTAGGATAGAAGAATTTAAAGCCGTTTCAAAAGAATATACTGATTTCGATCCTATGTTATCACAAAAGTATGATAAACTGGATCAAAATATTTATACCAATACGATTCAACCAGAACCTATTATAAAAATTAATGATATTGCTGCATACAATGCTAGTGAAGGTCTGGCACTTAATAATGAAGAAATTGAATATCTCGAAAATGTTAGTAAAAAAATAGGCAGAAAACTTACTGATTCAGAAGTATTTGGATTCTCTCAGGTGAATTCTGAACATTGTCGTCATAAAATTTTTAATGGAACCTTTATAATTGATGGAGAAGAACAACCTACTTCACTTTTTAAGTTAATTAAAAAAACCTCAGAAATAAATCCAAACAATATTATTTCTGCATATAAAGATAATGTTGCTTTTATAAAAGGGCCAAAAACTATTCAGTTTGCTCCAAAAACTGCTGACAAACCTGATTTTTATCAAGAATCAGAATTTGAAAGTGTTATTTCGCTTAAAGCGGAAACCCATAATTTTCCAACTACAGTAGAACCTTTTAACGGAGCAGCAACAGGATCAGGAGGAGAAATCAGAGATCGCCTTGCTGGTGGAAAAGGTTCCTTACCCCTTGCTGGAACTGCTGTATACATGACTTCTTACTCTAGATTAGAAGAGAATCGTCCATGGGAGCAAGCAATGAAAGAAAGAGCTTGGTTATACCAAACTCCAATGGATATTTTGATAAAAGCCTCTAATGGAGCATCTGATTTTGGAAACAAATTTGGGCAACCTTTAATCACTGGATCTATTCTCACATTCGAGCATGAAGAAGATGCTCGTAAGCTTGGCTTTGATAAAGTAATCATGCAAGCCGGAGGGATCGGATACGGAAAAGCCGAACAAGCCATAAAAGCTACCCCACAAAAAGGAGATAAAATTGTTATTCTAGGTGGTGAAAATTATCGAATTGGTATGGGAGGAGCTGCCGTTTCTTCGGCAGATACCGGAGAATTTAGTAGTGGTATCGAATTAAATGCCATACAGCGTTCTAATCCCGAAATGCAAAAACGTGCCGCTAATGCAATTCGTGGTATGGTAGAAAACGAAGAAAATACTATTGTATCTATACATGATCATGGTGCAGGAGGTCACCTTAATTGCCTATCAGAGCTAGTAGAAGAAACTGGAGGAAAAATAGACCTCGATAAATTGCCTGTAGGAGACCCTACATTATCCGCAAAAGAAATTATCGGAAATGAATCCCAAGAACGTATGGGGTTAGTTATAGGACAAAAAAGTATCGATACCCTACAACGTATTGCAGAACGCGAACGCTCACCAATGTATCAAGTAGGAAACGTTACAGGAGATCATCGCTTTACTTTTCAATCTAAAACCAAAGGAGATACTCCAATGGATTTAGCTCTAGAAGATATGTTTGGTAGTTCTCCTAAAACTATAATGACTGATCAAACAATTGATCGTAATTATAATGCAATTACATATACTATAGAAAAATTTAATATCTATCTAAAACAGGTACTACAATTAGAAGCTGTAGCCTGTAAAGATTGGCTAACTAATAAAGTAGATCGTTGTGTAGGAGGAAAAGTAGCAAAACAACAATGTACAGGACCATTACAGTTACCACTAAATAACTGTGGAGTAATGGCCTTAGACTACAATGGTAAAGAAGGTATTGCTACCAGTATTGGCCACTCACCTATCTCTGGACTAATTGATCCTGAAGCTGGGAGCAAAAACTCAATTGCAGAATCCTTAACTAATATCATTTGGGCTCCCCTTAAAGATGGACTAAAATCTGTTTCTTTATCCGCTAACTGGATGTGGCCATGTAAAAACGAAGGAGAAGATGCTAGATTATATAAAGCTGTAAAAGCTATTTCTGATTTTTCTATTGATTTAGGAATTAATGTTCCCACAGGTAAGGATTCCTTATCTATGAAACAAAAATATCCTAATGAAGAGGTTATTTCTCCGGGAACAGTAATTATATCTGCAACTGCACATTGCAATGATATTACCAAAATAATTGAGCCCGTTTTACAAAAAAATGGTGGTAACATCTATTACATTAACCTCTCTAATGATAAACACCAACTAGGAGGTTCTTCTTTTTCACAAATATTGAATACTATAGGTTCAGAAACACCAAGTATTAAAAATGCTGATAATTTTAAGAACACATTTAATATTATTCAGGATTTAATTAGAGAGAATAAAATTGTGGCAGGTCATGATGTCGCCTCTGGTGGTTTAATTACCACCCTTCTCGAGTTATGCTTTGCAGATACTAACCTTGGAGCAGAACTTGATCTTACTAAGATTGGAGAATCAGATTCTATTAAGTTATTATTTTCAGAAAACGCTGGAATTGTATTTCAATGTGCTTTAGACTCTAACATTGAAACTGTTTTAGCCGATAACAACATTGAGTTCTTCAATATTGGTAGTCCAAAAGAGCAAACATCTTTAATGATTAAAAACCAGAATGATTCTTTTAATCTTAATATTGAGGAATTAAGAAATACATGGTATAAAACTTCTTTCTTACTCGATCAAAAGCAAACTGCCAATAACCTGGCGAAAGATCGATATGAAAACTATGCAAAACAACCATTACACTATACATTTCCAAAACATTTTACAGGAAAAAAACCTGTAATCGACATTACAAAACCAAGACCTAAAGCAGCCATTATACGAGAAAAAGGAAGTAATTCTGAGCGTGAAATGGCTAATGCTATGTATATAGCAGGTTTTGATGTAAAAGATGTACACATGACTGACCTAATATCTGGTCGAGAAACATTAGAAGATATTCAGTTTATAGGAGCTGTCGGAGGTTTTTCTAACAGTGATGTACTAGGATCTGCTAAAGGTTGGGCAGGAGCATTTTTATATAATGAAAAAGCAAATACAGCACTAAAAAACTTTTTCAAAAGAAAAGACACACTATCAGTTGGTATCTGTAATGGTTGCCAGTTATTTATGGAACTAGAAGTGATTAATCCAGACCATAAAACACATGGTAAATTAATCCATAATGATTCTCATAAACATGAAAGCGGGTTTACCTCAGTAACTATTCAGGACAATAACTCTGTAATGCTATCTACATTAGCAGGTAGTACACTAGGTGTATGGATTTCTCATGGAGAAGGTAAATTTAACTTACCAATGCCAGAAGATCACTATTCTATTGTAGCAAAATACGGATATGATACATACCCATCTAACCCAAATGGATCAGATTATAATACTGCTATGATGACTGATACAACAGGTCGTCACTTAGTAATGATGCCACATATCGAACGCTCTATCTTTCAATGGAATTGGGCAAATTATCCACAAGAAAGACATGATGAAGTATCACCTTGGATCGAAGCTTTTGTAAATGCTAGACTATGGATCGAGAAAAACACAATAAAATAAAACAAAACAAGGCCCTTTTGATCATAGACATGCAAAAGGGCTCTTTTACTCCTAAAACACCTCGGTTTGATACAGACGAAGTGATTAATAGAATTAATATTCTTTCAGAACTATTTCGAACATTTAACTTCCCTGTACTATTCGCTCAACATGATGGTACAAAGTCGAATGAATTTATTCCCAACACAACAGAGTGGGAATTATTAGAAGGTTTAAAAACAAACTCAACAGATATTTTCATAGACAAGTATGCCAATGATGTATTTTATAAATCTAAACTTCAGTCAAAATTAATTGACTTAAACATAAATGAGTTATTCATTACAGGTTGTGCTACTGATTTTTGTATAGAATCAACCATTCAATCAGGCTTAACAAAAAATTACAATATAACTGTAGTAAAAAATGCTCATACTACAGGAGATAGACCTCATCTAAAAGCCATAAAAGTAATAGAACATTATAATTGGGTATGGAAAAATATGATTCCTACTCAAGGAAAAGTAACAGTCAAAAGCTGCCATCAAATACAAGAAGAGTTAACTACATTATAAAAACAGTTAATATCTACAAAACAGTAATCTTTATAATTTATCTGTTATAAAAACAATTCACTTTCAAGCACATAATCTAAAATTAACAACAAATATTTTATATTACTTCTTTATAAAATAATAAAATAGTAAAGAGTTAACACATTTCAGCTCCTTTTTTCATATATTAGAATTGATTATTGTGATATTTTTTATATTTTGCGAAACTATGCACGCATAACACATTAAAAATTTCGAGTGTTACTATCTTTTAATATTAATTCATTAGGTATATTTTTAAATAAAATCTAAAAATAGAATTTTACTAGATAGTCAAAAAAATTATTTTAAAACGACTTATGACGAAAATTACCAGACTATTTGATTTCCCGCATTATCAGCTAAAAAACTTCAACTTAGATAAAGCTTTAATAACTAAATATGATGGCAAATGGATTGCAACTTCTTCCGCAGAATATGTAGAAAAAGCAAATCAAATTAGCCGAGGTTTATTAAGATTGGGAGTAAAACCTAATGATAAAGTAGCCATAATATCTTCTAATAATAGAACAGAATGGAATATTACAGACATTGGTATTCTTCAAGTTGGCGCTCAAGATGTACCTATTTATCCTACAATTTCGCAAGAAGACTATGAATATGTTTTAAATCATTCAGAAGCAACATATTGTTTTGTCTCTGATGAAGAAGTATTTCAAAAAGTCAAAAACATTAAAACTAATGTCCCATCACTTAAAGAAGTCTATTCATATAACGATATTTCTAATTGCAAAAGTTGGAATGAAGTTCTAGAACTAGGTAAAGATGACACCAATCAGCAAGAAGTGGAAAAAATCATGGCTTCAATAAAAGAAGATGATCTAGCTACTTTAATATATACTTCGGGTACTACAGGAAGACCTAAAGGTGTAATGCTAAGTCATAAGAATTTAGTAAGTAATTCTATAAACAGTGCGACATGCTTTGGATTCGACCGAAATAAAAATGATTCTATAAAAGCCTTAAGTTTTTTACCCGTTTGCCATGTTTATGAGAGAATGCTAATGTATATGTATCAATATCTAGGTGTAGAAATTTATTTTGCAGAATCTCTAGAAACTATCAGTGAAAATCTTAAAGAAATAAAACCACATATTATGACTGCTGTACCGCGGTTATTAGAAAAGGTGTACGATAAAATAATTGCAAAAGGAACAAACCTTACTGGTATTAAAAAGAAATTATTTTTCTGGGCAGTAGAACTAGGTTTACAATATAAACCCTATGGCGCTAATGGGTGGTGGTATGAAAAAAAATTAGGTGTCGCCAGAAAACTTATTTTTAGTAAATGGCAAGAAGCATTAGGAGGCAACCTTGTAGCTGTTGCTTCAGGAAGTGCAGCACTTCAACCTCGATTAGCACGCATTTTTAATGCCGCAAATATACCCGTAATGGAAGGGTACGGTCTTACCGAAACATCACCTGTTATATCAGTAAATGATGTAAGAAATCATGGTTTTAAAATTGGTACTGTAGGAAAAATGATTCCTGATACCGAGGTAAAAATTGCTGAAGATGGTGAGATTTTAGTTAAAGGACCTCAGGTAATGCTTGGATATTATAAAGATGAAGAAAAAACCAAAGAAGTATTAAAAGATGGTTATTTTCATACTGGAGACATCGGAAAAATAGATAGTGATGGTTTTCTACGTATTACAGATCGTAAAAAAGAAATGTTCAAAACATCCGGAGGAAAATATGTCGCCCCTCAATTAATTGAAAACGCAATGAAACAATCTCGTTTTATTGAACAAATTATGGTTATAGGAGAAGGAGAAAAAATGCCTGCTGCCTTTATACAGCCAAACTTCGAATTTCTAAAAGAATGGGCTGAACGTAAAGGACTCCAAATAGGAAGCTCTAATCAAGAAATGATTAACAATCCTGATGTAATTAAACGATATCAAATAGAAGTTGACCAACATAACGAAAAATTTGGTAAATGGGAACGTGTAAAACGGTTTGAACTTACACCAGACGAATGGAGCATTGACGGCGGACACCTCACCCCTACTATGAAATTAAAAAGAAAAATAATAAAAGAAAAATACAAAAGCTTATACTCCAAAATTTACGGCTAGTTCAATTAACTGATACAAGATAAAATCTAGTACAGTTTTAATTTAATCAGTAAAACTCCTCAATCATGAGGAGTTTTTTTATTAATTCAATAGAAAAACGTATATTACCTATATCTTCAGTAAATTTTTTCATAAATTTACTATGCGTGCATAATAAATTTCACTACCTTTACCTTCATAATTTTTTTAAATGAGAGAAAAGACAATAGATTATGCACTTAGAGCTACTTGGATGGCAGTTGCTAAGATGTATAATGAAGAAGCAAGTAAAAAAGGTAGTACAATGGCTACTGGATTTGCATTAATAAGTATAGATCCAGAAAATGGCACTCCTTCCACTTCATTAGGTCCCAAAATGGGAATGGAAGCGACTAGCTTGTCTCGTACCTTAAAAGCCATGGAGGAAAAAGGATTGATTTTTAGGAAAAAAAACCCTCAGGATGGACGCGGAGTATTGATCTATCTTACTCCTTTTGGCATAGAAATGAGAAATTTCTCAAAAGAAGTCGTTTTTACTTTTGATAATATCGTAAGAAAACATGTGCCACAAGAAAAACTGGATATTTTCTTAGAAGTATTTCAAACTATAAACGATCTTATTTCATCTAAAAAAGTTTACTCAAAACAAGAATCTATAACACCTTAATAACTCGAAGTTAAAAAATGAAAAGAATCATTAAAAAAGTTGCAGTTATCGGATCAGGAATTATGGGATCCGGTATTGCATGTCATTTCGCTAATATTGGTGTCGAAGTGCTACTATTAGATATAGTTCCTAGAGAACTTAACGACAAGGAAAAAGCAAAGGGACTTACCCTCGAAAACAAAGTGGTCCGTAATCGATTAGTAAATAACTCGTTAACCACTGCTCTAAAATCTAAACCTTCTCCTATTTACCATCAAAAATTTGCAAGTCGTATCACTACAGGGAATCTTGAAGATGATATCACAAAAATTGCAGATGTAGATTGGATCATAGAAGTTGTTGTAGAAAGATTAGATATCAAAAAATCTGTTTTTGAAAACCTTGAAAAGTATAGAACACCAGGTACACTAATTACTTCTAATACCTCTGGTATCCCTATTCAATTTATGAATGAAGGGAGAAGTGAAGATTTTCAAAAACATTTTTGTGGAACACACTTCTTTAATCCAGCTCGTTACTTAAAATTGTTCGAAATTATCCCCGGTCCAAACACATCTCAAGAAGTTTTGGATTTTCTTAATGGATATGGAGAGCAATATTTAGGAAAAACTTCTGTAGTTGCAAAAGACACTCCTGCATTTATTGGTAATAGAATCGGTATCTTTAGTATTATGAGTTTATTTCATATGGTAAAAGATATGGGATTAACCATAGAAGAGGTCGATAAACTTACTGGTCCGGTAATTGGTCGCCCAAAATCTGCAACGTTCCGTACTGTAGATGTAGTTGGTTTAGACACATTAGTTCATGTAGCTAATGGTATTGCTGATAATTGTACAGGTGATGAACGTGTTGAGTTATTCAAGCTTCCCGGTTTTATCGATACCATGATAGAAAACAAATGGTTAGGCAGTAAATCTGGACAAGGTTTCTATAAGAAAAATGTTGGCGCTGACGGAAAAAGAGAAATTCTTTCTTTAGATCTAGATTCTTTAGAATATAGAGAAAAGAAAAGAGCTTCTTTCGCTACCTTAGAAATGACAAAAACTATTGACAAAGTAGTAGATCGTTTTAAAGTATTAGTATCTGGTAAGGATAAAGCAGGAGAATTTTATCGTAAAAACTTTTCTGCACTATTCGCATATGTATCCAATCGTATTCCAGAAATCACTGATGATTTATATAAAATTGATGATGCTATGAAAGCTGGTTTTGGTTGGGAGCATGGTCCTTTCCAAATTTGGGATGCTATAGGTGTAGAAAAAGGAATCGAAATAATGAAAGCCGAAGGGTATAAACCTGCAGCTTGGGTAAATGATATGATCACCGCAGGAAGCACCTCTTTTTATACCATAAAAAATGGAGCAACATTCTTTTATGATATTCCTAAAAAAGAACAGATAAAAGTACCAGGACAAGATGCATTTATTATTCTGGATAACATCCGTAAATCTTCAGAAGTTTTTAAAAATAGTGGTGTTGTAGTAGAGGATATTGGTGATGGAATTCTGAATGTAGAGTTCCAAAGTAAAATGAACACTATCGGTGGTGATGTGTTAGCTGGATTAAATAAAGCTATTGATATTGCAGAAAAAGATTTTCAAGGATTAGTTGTTGGTAATCAAGCAGCGAACTTTTCTGTAGGAGCTAATATCGGAATGATTTTTATGATGGCCGTAGAGCAAGAATATGATGAGCTTAATATGGCTATTAAATACTTCCAAGATTCTATGATGCGTATGCGTTATTCAGCAATACCAACCATTGCAGCTCCACATGGTATGACTCTCGGTGGTGGATGTGAACTTTCTATGCATGCAGATAAAGTTGTCGCTGCTGCAGAAACCTATATTGGTCTAGTAGAATTTGGTGTTGGTGTTATCCCTGGAGGAGGTGGATCTAAAGAAATGGCATTACGAGCTTCTGATACATTTAAGAAAAATGATATTGAACTTAATGTATTACAAGAACATTTCTTAACTATCGGTATGGCGAAGGTATCCACTTCTGCTTATGAAGCATACGATACTAATATACTTCAAAAAGGAAAAGATAGTGTTGTTGTAAACAAAGATCGCCAAATTGCTACAGCAAAAGCTTATGCTAAACTGATGGCTGAACAAGGATATACGCAACCTGTAAAACGTAAGGATATTAAAGTACTTGGTAAGCAAGCATTAGGAATGTTTTTAGTAGGAACTGACTCTATGGAAGCTAGTAAATATATATCCGAGCATGATCACAAAATTGCAAATAAATTAGGGTATGTAATGGCTGGTGGAGATTTATCAGAACCAACTTTAGTTACAGAACAATATTTATTAGATCTAGAACGAGAAGCTTTCTTATCACTTTGTACAGAACGTAAAACTCTTGAGCGTATCGAACATATGCTTAAGAAAGGAAAACCGTTACGTAATTAGTATTGAGAATTTAGATTATAAAGTAATGCACAAAGTTGAAGATTTAAAAATATGGAAAAAATCAATTGATTTAGCCAAATCTGTCTATCAACTTGCAAATGATCTTTCATCTAATGAAAAATATGGTTTAGTTTCTCAAATAAAACGTAGCGCAATTTCTATTTCTTCTAACATTGTTGAAGGTACTGGAAGAAATTCAAGTAAAGAATTTAAACATTTTTTAAGTATTGCAAATGGTTCATGTTATGAACTCCATACACAATTAATATTAGTAATAGAATTAAATTATAATAAGTAAAGAAAAAGTAGAACAAGTTATTGAATTATGTATTGAAATACAGAAAATGAATTATTCATTTCAAAAAAAGATTATAAATCTCAATACTAACATCTCAATACTCAATACTATAAAACAATGAAAACAGCATATATAGTAAAAGCATATAGAACAGCAGTAGGAAAAGCACCTCGCGGAGTATTCAGGTTCAAAAGAACAGATGAGCTTGCAGCTGAAACTATTCAGCATATGATGAAAGAATTACCTCAATTAGACAAAGAACGTATCGATGACGTAATTGTAGGTAATGCCATGCCAGAAGGATCTCAAGGATTGAATATGGCACGTTTAATATCATTAATGGGATTAAATTCTGTTGATGTCCCAGGAGTAACCGTAAACAGATTCTGTTCATCTGGGATTGAAACCATAGGTATTGCTACAGCTAAAATACAGTCTGGAATGGCAGATTGTATTATTGCTGGTGGTGCAGAAAGTATGAGTGCAGTTCCTATGACTGGTTATAAAACTGAATTAAATTATGACCTAGCTAAGTCAGGTCATGAAGACTACTATTGGGGAATGGGTAATACTGCAGAAGCAGTAGCTCATCAATTTAAAGTATCTAGAGAAGATCAGGATGAATTTGCATATAATTCTCATATGAAAGCGCTAAAAGCACAAGCTGAAGATCGTTTTCAGGACCAAATAGTCCCTATAAATGTAGAACAGATTTATGTAGATGAGAATGGGAAAAAAGCTACAAAATCATATACTGTATCTAAAGATGAAGGTCCTCGTGCCGGAACTAGCAAAGAAGTATTAGGTAAGCTTAGACCTGTATTCGAAGCAGGAGGTAGTGTTACTGCTGGTAATTCTTCTCAAATGAGTGATGGAGCTGCCTTTGTAATGGTAATGAGTGAAGAAATGGTTAAAGAATTAAATCTTGAACCTATCGCTAGACTCGTTAACTATGCAGCAGCAGGTGTAGAACCTAGAATTATGGGTATCGGTCCTGTAAAAGCAATCCCAAAAGCTCTAAAACAAGCCGGATTAAACCAAGATGATATAGCATTAATAGAACTTAATGAAGCTTTTGCTTCACAATCTCTTGCTGTAATAAGAGAACTAGGCCTTAATCAAAACATTGTAAATGTTAATGGAGGTGCTATTGCATTAGGACATCCACTAGGATGTACAGGAGCTAAACTTTCAGTACAGTTATTCGATGAGATGCGCAAGCGTGATATGAAAGGTAAATATGGTATGGTAACGATGTGTGTTGGTACAGGACAAGGAGCCGCCGGAATATTTGAATTTCTGAACTAAACATTAAATTATTAGCGTCTACAAATTAGACTGTTAAAAATTTAAAAAGAAATCAAAATATATGTAATTAAAAAAAATCTAGGCTTTAGTTTCTAAAAGTCTAAACTCAAAAAAAAATAAAACTATGAGCGAAACTATAAACAAAGATATTCTTAGAGGAGGTCAATTCCTTGTCAAAGAAACAAAAAGTGAAGATGTATTTACTCCAGAAGATTTTTCTGAAGAGCAACGAATGATGCGAGATAGTACCAAAGAATTTGTAGACCGTGAACTATGGGCTCATTGGGAACGATTTGAAAATAAAGACTATGCCTATACTGAAGAATGTATGCGCAAAGCTGGTGAACTTGGGTTATTAGGAGTAGCTGTACCAGAAGCATATAATGGACTAGGAATGGGATTTGTATCTACTATGTTAGTATGTGATTATATCTCTGGAGCGACAGGATCATTTAGTACCGCATTTGGAGCTCATACTGGTATTGGTACAATGCCAATTACTTTATATGGTAATGAAGAGCAAAAGAAAAAATATGTCCCTAAACTAGCTACTGGCGAGTGGTTTGGTGCCTATTGCTTAACCGAACCAGGAGCAGGATCTGATGCCAATTCTGGTAAAACAAAAGCCGTACTTTCTGATGATGGAACACATTACTTAATTTCTGGTCAGAAAATGTGGATCTCTAATGCAGGATTCTGTAGTGTATTTATTGTTTTTGCACGTATCGAAGATGATAAAAATATCACGGGATTTATTGTAGAAAACGACCCTTCTAATGGGATTTCTCTAGCAGATGAAGAGAAAAAATTAGGTATTCATTCTTCCTCTACTCGTCAGGTATTCTTTAGTGATACCAAAGTACCTGTAGAAAACATGTTATCAGAAAGAGGTAATGGGTTTAAAATCGCAATGAATGCATTAAATGTAGGTCGTATCAAACTTGCTGCTGCATGTTTAGACGCACAACGTAGAATCATTGGAGAAGCTACTAATTATGCTAATGAGCGTATTCAGTTTAAAACTCCAATTATGAATTTTGGAGCAATCAAAGCTAAAATTGCAGAGATGGCTACCAATACCTATGCTGATGAATCTGCCAGTTATAGAGCTGCAAAAAATATTGAAGATAGAATTGCTATTCGTCAAGCGGAAGGAAATACACATCAAGAAGCAGAGCTTAAAGGCGTTGAAGAATATGCAATTGAGTGTTCTATTCTAAAAGTTGCTGTTTCTGAAGATGTTCAAAATACAACTGATGAAGGAATTCAAATTTTTGGAGGTATGGGATTCTCTGCAGATACTCCTATGGAATCAGCATGGAGAGACGCTCGTATTTCCCGTATTTATGAAGGTACTAACGAGATCAATCGTATGCTAGCCGTAGGTATGTTGGTTAAAAAAGCTATGAAAGGTCATGTAGATTTACTAGGTCCTGCCATGAAAGTTGCTGATGAGCTTACTGGTATTCCTTCTTTTGACACACCTGATTATTCTATCTTATTTTCTGAAGAAAAAGAAATTGTAGCCAAACTTAAGAAAGTATTCTTGATGGTTGCCGGATCTGCTGTTCAGAAATATGGACCTCAATTAGAAGAGCATCAACAATTACTATTAGCTGCTTCCGATATCTTAATTGAAATCTATATGGCTGAATCTACAATCCTAAGAACTGAAAAAAATGCAAAACGTTTTGGTGAAGAAGCTCAAGAAACTCAGATCGCAATGTCTCAATTGTATTTATACAATGCTGTAGATATTATCATCAAAAAAGGAAAAGAAGCAATTGTTTCTTTTGCTGAAGGTGATGAGCAGCGAATGATGCTTATGGGACTGAAGCGCTTTACTAAATACACTAACCAACCAAACGTGGTTGCTTTAAGAACTAAAATCGCAGATAAAATTGCTCAAGAGAATGGGTATTTTATTGGTTAAAATAAGGGTCTTATATTAGAATGATTATATTCTAATGTAAGTGATAGCCTGGATAGGCTCTAAACTATAATGTTGTTTATTTTAATTTTATGAAACCGCCTTTTTATATGAAGGCGGTTTTTAAATTTCTAAATGTAATCTAGTTTTTAATTCTATCTTACCTTTTGCAGTAATAATTACCTCTCTACAATCTTTTTTTCTTCGTACCCAATCTTGCTGTAGCATCATCATAAGAAATGTTGCTCCTAATGCGCCTGCTAGATGGTGTTTACGCTCACTCCAATCTAAACACGGATGTGCAAAAGAACGTTTTTGCAACCTTATTTCATCAGTATCAATTGCTAGGCTTTCAAACCATTTTTTTCCAATAGGAGTTACCTTATAAACATTTTCTAAAGTTTTTATAATATCATTTTTAAGCAATGCATCCGTGATTTTCACACTTATTTCTCCAGCCAAATGATCATAGCAAGTTCTTGCGTAGGTAATAGCACTACTCTTTGGTGTATGAACTCTATTATACTCATCATCTAAAGATACTAAACCAGCCATGGATTCAATAACCTGAGCAACCTCAGACGTTGAATATCGATAATACCTATGCCGTCCTTGTTTTTCTACAGATAAAATTTTGGCTGTTATTAATTTTTTCAAATGGTTACTAGCCGATTGTGCAGAAATATCAGCACATGTAGCTAATTCCATTGCAGTATATGCTCTACCATCTAATAAACACCAGAGCATAACAGCTCGGGATTTGTCTCCTAAAAGAGAAGCTACTTTAGTAAATTTATTTTCAAACTCTTCCATTAAATACTATCATGAGATTACCCAGTTTCAATACACAAAACTAATATACTATTTTCAATCCCATATCTTAGGCCTTTCTAAACTAAGTATTCTCAAATACCCCAACATTTGTCCCATGTGTACCGCCTCATGAAACACGATCCTATTCAGATAGTCTCCTAATTTTTTATGCTGCCCTACTTCTGTTCTTTCAATTATGATATTTTCTAAATCAAAAATCGTAAGCCCTTTTATCATATTTAAAAAATGTACTCTATACTTTTTTGCCAATTCTAGTTCAAATTCTAAATCTGAGTATTCTATTCCTTCCCAAGGAGATAGGTAATCTCCTAAGTTCCCTCTATTATCAATGATTTTATGAAATAAATGTTCACTTTCTAATACATGTCTTATTTTTTCTATAATAGTAAATGCATCTTTATCAGGTTTCCAATTCCAATACTCTTCTGGTATTCCTTGCCAAAGCTTTATACTTCGTCTTCTTGTTTCTTCACTGTTTAATAAAATAATTTCAATTGAATTCATAAAAACTACTATTTATATATTCCTTTACTCCAGTTTTCTGAAATAACCTTACCTTTTTCATAATCATCAACAACCAATATCAACTGATTCTCATGATCACTATATTGTGTTATTATGTTAACCCTATTTTTTTCCATTAAATCGCAAATTTTCCCTAACTGCCCAGGGGTTTCCTGATCTAGTTTTTGAATAAGTACATCATTGATTTCGAATACTTCAATTCCATGAGATTCCAATGCTTTTTTTCCTTTTTCGGCATCCTTTACCAAAAAATTAGCCACTCCAATGTTATGATATACAAAAACTCCTCCTCCTTCGAGACTTACTCCTTCATTTCCTAAAATTTTTCCCATTTTTGCTAGAGCTCCTAGTTTGTTTTCTAATCTAATTGCTAAATTTTTCATACTAGATTTTATATTAATTTGATTTGAATATTTGCGGTAATAGAATTTGCAATAAAACAATTAGAATGTGCCAAATGATGCATCTGTTCTATATTTTTTAATGACGGATCTTTTCCTCTAAAGACTATCTTAGGATGTAATGTAATTGTAGTAATTGCTTTTTTTCCATGGATAGCTTCTAGCTTTCCAATAGGATTATCCTCATAACTCTCTACAACATACTTTTTTTTTGAAGCGATAGAAAGAAAAAATAACATGTGACAACTAGAAAGAGAGGCTAAAAATGCTTCTTCGGGATCAACTGCCGATGCATCAGACATGGGAACAGGAATAACTGTAGGAGAAGATGATGCGATAATTTCTGTACCTCCATCAAAATACCAAATATGCTTTCGACTATAGTTGCCATCATTAAATAGTTCTTGTTGCTGTCTCTTCCAGAATATCCTCGCTGAATGTTTCATTTATATATTTTCATACTATTACATGACAAAAATATACTTGTCCATTTGTTTTTAGTTCATTGTAGAATGAAGTATAAAATTATACCATACTACCACATATCATATACACATCTCTGTAAACCATTTTTTGTATTGCCATTTTTTTACTAAAAACAAAGGAAAAATACCGTATGAGTGGTTATACTCATGCGGTAACAACCTAACATCGGTCCCGCAAGCAGTATCTGTTATAGAATGGAACTCGTATTTCAAAAAACCGAAGAATTACTTACATGTAATTATTTTTATAAAAACATAATCTTTTTCTCTTACTCTCTATGGATAATAACAGATCTATAGAGAGTTTATTATCGCTATATTTCCTCTACAGACAATAAAGTTGTATTAAACAATTCGGGTTAAAAAAAATCAGAATTAATGTATGGTACAAGTTTTTAAATTTTTGTTTACTACATTTACTATGATTATTAGAATCGTATCTAATTATGAAAAGAATAGCTTTATTATGTTATATCCTAAGTATCGTAAGTTGTAGAAAAAATATCTCTGATGCTAGTTTTAAGAATACATTAGCTATTGTGTCCCAAAAAGACATTAAAAATCAGTACAAAAAAATCGATCATCAAATCAAAAATGTCAAAAAAGCTGTAATTGTTCCAAAACTAGATGGAGAAATGAATGATCCTATTTGGAAAGAAACCATTTGGTATGGTTTTGATCAAAAGTGGCAAGGAGAACCTTATACATTTAATGACTTCTTTGGTCGATATAAAATAGCATGGACTCCAAATGCTTTATACATACTAGTAGAAATTAAAGATGATATCTTATACGACTTGCATAAAGATCCATTAAAATCATGGTGGAATGATGATACCATATCGATTTTTATAGATGCTGATAATTCTGGTGGCACTTATCAACATAATTTTAATGCATTTGTCTATCATATCGGATTAGATAATAATGTAGTAAGCTTAGATGAGGCAAAAAAACCGATGTTATTTAATAATCATATCAATTCTAAACGAAAAACCAATGAAGATGTATCTGTATGGGAGTTTGAAATCACTATTTATGACGACACCTATACAGAAGGAGAAGTTAATGACCCTATACTTCTAATAAAAGATCAAAAACTAGGGTTTGCAATAGCTTATAATGATAATGATGGTAGTAAGGAAAGAGAAAATTTTATCGGTTCTGTTTTTATTGCTGGAGAAGAAAAAAATCTAGCTTTGAGCAATACTAATACTTTTGGCACACTAATTCTAAAAGAATAGCCTATTGAAACCAAAATTCTACATACTTCCTGTTATTATTATTTCGCAATTTTTTTGCACTTCATTGTGGTTTGTTGGTAATGTTGTTATTGATGATCTTGCCTCCCATATCAATGCTAGTTTTAATATTTTGGGATATCTGTTATCTTTTGTGCAGTTTGGTTTTATCATAGGCACACTTACCTTTGCATTATTAACACTCGCTGATCGCTTTTCACCATCACGTATATTTATGATCTGCGCTTTTTTAGGAGGGTTAAGTAATATTGCTATATTGATCCCTAATATCACAATTTTCAATTTACTTACTGCTCGGTTTGCAACTGGCTTTTTTCTTGCTGGTATATATCCTATTGGTATGAAAATAGCTTCTGATTATTATAAAGGCGGTTTAGGCAAAGCACTAGGATATCTTGTAGGCGCATTAGTTCTTGGAACAGCGTTCCCTCATTTAATCAACCACTTTTCATTAAGCAGTGATTATCGAATCGTTATTATCAGTACATCAATATTAGCGTTTATTGGAGGATTGGTTATGTGGAGTCTAGTTCCTGATGGACCATACAGAAAATTAGTTTCCAAACTTCAATTAGGTATCGTAACACAGCTTTTTAGTATCCCTAGTTTTAGAAAAGCTGCTTTTGGGTATTTTGGTCATATGTGGGAGTTGTATGCATTTTGGGCATTTGTTCCAATGATTCTAAAAACATATGCAAATCATCATTTTATTAAGATTCCAATACCTTTTTGGTCATTTAGTATAATAAGTATTGGGGTTATCTCTTGTATTTTAGGAGGTTTTATTTCTCAAAAAACAGGAAGTAAAAAAGTAGCTTATATTTCATTATTAATTTCTGGTCTACTATGTCTTATTTCGCCTCTACTCTTTCAATTGCCTCCATTCTTTTTTTTACTTGTACTAAGTATCTGGGGAATGTTAGTTATATCAGACTCTCCTCAGTTTTCTACAATGGTTGCAGCAGCTGTTCCTTCAGAATTAAGGGGCACTGGTCTTACAATTGTTAACTGTATTGGTTTTTCCATAACAATTGTGAGTATTCAGTTATTATCATTTTTGATAGAACAAATAGACGATACTATATCATATATGATTTTATGTATTGGTCCAATATTAGGAGTATATGCCTTAAGGAAAACCTGAGATCTATCAAATTGAGTTTTCTGATTCTAGTGATAGTAAACTTTAGATTAACGAGATGCTTCTAATGCTTTTTTAATTCTAGACATAGCTTTTGACATTTGAGCTTCGACTGTTTTTATAGAAATATCTAATTGTTCAGCTACTTCTCGATATTTAAATCCTTGAATTTTATTCAAAATAAAGATTTCTTTACATTTCGGAGGGAGTTTTTCTATTTCTGACTTAACACGCTCTAATTGGTTTTTAACAAAATCTTCTTCTTCATCTATAAAAATATCTAAAGCATCTTTTTGTACTTGTTCTATATAATTTAATTCTTTTTTATTTTTCTTATAGAAATCGATCAGTTCGTAATAACAAGCTTTATACAAATAGCTTTTAACAGAAGTATTGATATTTAATTTTTTCTTGTTTTTCCAAATTTTCAACATTACATTTTGAACAATGTCTTCTGCTTGCTGTTTATCTCTTGACAAACTAAATATATAGGTACACAGTTCGTTATAGTGCATTTCATATAAACGCCTATATACAAATTCATTCCCTTTTTTAAGTTCCTCTATTTGGGTTTTATTCTTTATAGCAATCTTTTTTTAACTCATTTTTAAACCCTATCCTAAGATAATTAACAAAAACTTTACATAAATAATAAAAAAAACACTTCCAAAAGTAAGGGTTTTATGTTTTTTTTAAGTCTTACTTATAAATAAGCCAATAATTCAAACAAAAAAACAAAGATTTGGATATAAATCAAATATTAAAATACTTAAATAATGAGATGTCTGAAGATGAGTTCATCGAGTTTGAAAAATCTTTAAAAGATGAACAAAATCTTAATGAATTCAAAAAGTACATCACTACAAATCATTATGTTGAATTAAGTAAAAATGATTTCGATCATCAAAACGCGTCTTCAATCCTTCAAAATTATATACAAAGTACAAAATCTCGTACTAAAATTCGCAAAAACAGAATTAATAATTACTTGAAATATGCTGCTGTTTTTATAGGAATTTTAATTAGCACTACATTAGTGTATAAAAAATATGTACTTGATGCTAATTCAACGGTAAATGAAGTAACCTTACAACTAGAAAATGGAGAGTTTAAAACCATCAAAGAAACTCAGTTATTTAAAGAAATTAAAAATGAAAATGGAGTTGTATTAGGAGTACAAGAAAAAAGTAAAATAGTTTATAAAAAAGAGAGTGATACAATAGCTAATACTAAATTAGTCATTAACACATTAAAAGTTCCTAATGGAAAAAAATTCCAATTAGTATTATCTGATGGAACAACTGTCCATGTTAATTCTGGTTCTACGTTAAAGTTTCCTGTACAATTTATTTCTGGGCAAACTCGAGAAGTTGAATTATCCGGAGAAGCTTACTTCGAGGTAGCTAGGAATGAAAAAGATCCTTTTATCGTATCCACAAATGGTATTAAAACAGAAGTTTTAGGTACAAAATTTAATGTATCTTCTTATGCTAATGATTCTTTTTCTGAGGTTGTTCTTGTAGAAGGTAGTGTTGGTGTTTTTAAAGGTAAAAAGCGTTTTGATAAAAACACTGATCAATTACTTAAACCCAATCAAAAAGCAAGCCTCTTAAAGACAACTCAGAATTTAAATATTTCTACAGTATATACTGAAAATTATATCGCTTGGGTTGATGGCATATTACTTTTCAAAAATGAAAGTTTTGAAAGTATTATGAAAAAACTTGAAAGACATTACGATAAGAAAATAGCTATCAATTATCAAAAAATTAAAAAAGAAAAATTCACAGGTCGCTTTGATGTAGAGAATATAGAAGATGTATTAAAAACATTCAAGAGTAATACATTCTTTAATTTTAGCATCAAAGAAAATGAAATAATTATTAACCCTTAAATAAAAAAAATGATTACATAAAAACTCCCAAAAAATAAAAATCGAGAAATGCTGCAACATCTCCCGATTTTAAAATAAGCATAATTTAACAATGGTTCAATCATTAAATCATATTAAAAATATGAAAATAATTAAAAAGAACCACACTAATGGTGTGGCAAAATTAATATTTAATTTAAAAATGAGACTAACAATACTACTAATAATATTGTCTCTATTTAGAATAAATGCAAATACATATTCTCAAAACACTAAGATATCCTTAGATGTTAAAAATTTCACAATAGAAAAAGTATTTGATCTAATACAAAAGAAAACTGAATTCAAAGTGTTTTTTAAAGATGCAGAAGTGAATACTAAGAGGAAAGTTTCTTTTAAAGTTTCTAATAAAAGAGTAGAATATATTTTAGAGAAAATTTTTAAAAATACTACTATTTCTTATAAAATAGTGGACAAACAAATTGTATTAGTAAAAAAATCAAACAGTACAACTATTCCTATCAACAAACAAGTTGCACTTATCAAACCTCAAGAAGGATTTGAAATTAGTGGGCAGATAGTTGATAAAAATGGGCTTCCTATTCCTGGTTCCACAGTATCTATACAAGGAACTACCAAAGGAGTGGTTAGTGATTTTGATGGTTATTTTAAAATGCGAGTTTCTGTATCAGATGTAATTAAGATAGAAAACTTAGGTTTTGAAACTCAAACAATCACTGTTGCAAACAAGAATAAAAAAGAGTATACTATCGTATTACAAGAAGCTGTAGAATCGCTAGGAGAAATTGTAATAACAGACGGATATAAAAAGGTAGATCGTCGATTATTTGCCGGAGTTGCTACAAAACTTAACCTAGAAGATATCAAAATTGATGGAGTATCTGATGCTTCAAGGCTTTTAGAAGGTAAAGATGCTGGGGTAGTTGTAGATAATGTTTCTGGATCATTTGGAGCATCGCCAAGAATTAGAATTAGAGGTAATACTTCTCTTAATGGTAATAACAATCCTATTTGGGTAGTTGATGGAGTAATCTTAGAAGATAATGTAGAATTAGCTCAGGAAGATTTAGCCTCTGGAGATATTAATTCCCTAATAGGATCTTCTGTAGCAGGGATAAACCCTGATGATATTCAAAGTTTTTCGATTCTAAAAGATGCTTCTGCAACTGCATTATATGGTGCACGAGCTAAGAATGGAGTTATTGTAATCACGACCAAGAAAGGTAAAAGAGGAGGAGTTAAAGTGAATTACAGTAATAATTTTGCTTACCGACTAAGACCTCGATACACAAACTTTAATGTATTAAATTCACAACAAGAATTATCTGTATATGCTGAACTAGCTCAAAAAGGTTCTATAGATTTAACAACAGCTCAATTTGCACAATCTTATGGTGTTTTAGGTAAATATTTTAACTTAAGAGGAGTTAATAATGTCGCAATAGGAGCTAATGGGCAATTAGCTGATAGTTTTTTCAATCGTTACCAAACGGCTAATACCGATTGGTTTAAAACACTATTTACAGATTTATCACTACAACAAAATCATTCTATAAGTGTTTCTGGAGGTAGTGATGATGCAATCTATTATTTTTCTCTAAGTTACTTAAATGATGAAGGGCAAACTATAGGAGATGAAGCTCAGCGTTACACAGCTAAATTAAATACTAAATTTAATCTTTCTGATAAATTTTCTATAGGAACTTCATTAACTGGTAGTTTTAGAGATCAGACTGCTCCAGGGACAAATGATAGATCATTAAATCCAATAACAGGAGAATTTGATCGTGAGTTTGAAATTAACCCATATAACTATTCTTTAACTAATAGTAGAAGTGTTACTCCTTATGACGAAAATGGGAATTTAGAATTTTTCAGAAAGAACTACGCCCCTTTTAATATAGTTCATGAATTAAGAAATAACTATATCAATATTGATGTTACAGATATTGCTTTCCAAACAGATTTAGATTATAAACTCACTCATAACTTAACTGCGAACTCCGTATTTAACTATCGTAAAGCGATTACACAAAGAGAGCATGTAATTGGAGATAAATCTAATCAGGCTGAAGCTTATAGAGCAGATCAAGGTGTTTTGGCAAGGGTAAATCCTTTTTTATATCAAGATAGGGATAACTTAACAAGACCCCGTTACTCCGTATTACCAGAGGGAGGATTTAACATCTATAATGAAGATGTACTTGATTATCTATACTGGAGAAATTCTATTTCTTGGAATCCAAGTATTAATGATAATAATCAGTTTACTTTTCTTTTAGGTCAAGAAATAAAATCTACTAATAGAATAAGTAGAGAGTTTAACGGTATCGGTGTTTCTTACGAAAATGGATATTTAGTAAACACAGATCCTGATGCTCTTGATCAATCAATAGATAATGGCGATCAGTATTTTGAGCTATCAAACTTTAGAGATCGTTTTACTGGATTCTTCTTTAATACAGGATATACTTTAAATAATAAGTATACTCTTAATGGTACAATACGGTATGATGGATCTAACCTACAAGGATCAAGTCCTAAAACAAGATATCTTACGAATTATAACATTAGTGGAGCTTGGAATATTGATAAAGAAAATTTCTTTAAAGCGGATTGGGTTAATCTTTTAAAATTGAAAGCTACTTATGGTTTATCAGGAGGTAGAGGTCCTCTTACAAGTGCTACATTAGACTTAAGAGGTCGTGTACCTTTACGTGTAGTAGATAAAGAAAGTGTGATAGAGATTCGCTCTCTAGAAAACAATAATTTAACTTTTGAAAAACTTAAAGAATTTAGTACTGGTTTAGAATTTGCCATGTTTAATAATAGAGTTGCTGGTGAACTAGGATATTATCGTCGTAATTCATTTGATCTTATCGGAACCATTAAAACAAGTGGCGTGGGTGGACAACCCTTTAAAACTGGTAACTATGTAGATCTAAGTACTGAGGGATATGAATTTAGTTTATCAACAGTAAATATAAAAACAAAAAGTTTTGAATGGTCTACTAACTTTAATGTAGGATACAATACCGAAAAAGTAAAAGAACTACGATTTAGTCCACGTTTAGTAGATTTAATATCTCCTAGTGGATCTGCGTATACAGGTCGTGAAATCTCTGCCTTATATTCTATCCGCTTTGCTGGTTTAAATGAATTTGGAATCCCTACATTCTTTGATGCAGACAATAATAGAGTTACTAATATTGATCTTCAAAGTAGAGATGATATAGAAAAAATATTAAAATATGAAGGACCTACACAACCAAGAGGTGCAGGAGGTTTTAGCAATACCTTTAGCTATGCTGGATTTACATTATCCACCAGTATTTCATTTAAATTTGACTATAAAATACGTTTGAATAGTAATTTTGCAGCTTCTTACACTGATTTTAATTCTTTACCAGGAGAACTAGTTAACAGATGGGCACTCCCTGGAGATGAAAATATCACAAATATCCCTGCTATTATAGAGAATAGGATTTTAATTTCTGAACTTAATGCTAGGGTTAATAATGGTGTTGTATCAGGAGGAGATAACGCATATCAATTATACAACAATAGCGATCTAAGAGTAGTCGATGGAACTTATGCTCGTATGAGATCAATCGCATTAGGGTATACAGTACCATCATCATACACAAAAAAACTAGGAATTGCTTCAGCTAAACTCCGTTTACAAGGAGAAAACTTATTCTTATTGTATTCTGATAAAGCTTTAAATGGTCAAGATCCAGAATTTTTTAATTCAGGAGGAGCTGCTCTACCAGTAGCTAAAACAGTATCGTTTTCACTTAATGTTGGATTCTAAAAAATAAATTATGAAGAACTATAAAATACAATCATATATACTATTACTTGTTCTTATAGTATTTGGAACAAGTTGTAATAAATATTTGGATGAAGCTCCAGATAATAGAATAGAAGTAGACAATATTGATGCAGCTGCTAAAGTTATTGCAAATGCATATACTCAGGCTAGCTATGTTTTTACAGATATATACACTGATTTAGCAGGTCCTGTAGGAAACCCTAATGATGATGGCCTGTCAGAAACTTATGGAGGAAACACCATTGATAATCAAGATTTGCAAACCTATAAATGGGAAGATGTAACTGCACTATTTCAAGAATCTCCTACTTTCTATTGGGATGAGAGTTACACAGCTATTGCCCATACCAATGAAGTACTTTCGGTTATCGACGGGATAGAGACAGAAAATCAAGAAAAAAAAGATGCTATAAAAGGTGAAGCCCTTATTTCTAGAGCATATCATCATTTTATGTTAGTAAATCTATTTGGCTTACATTATGATGAAAATGCTTCTTCTAATTTAGGAGTTCCATATATACTAAAGCCTGAGGTAGAGTTTTTACCAAGCTATAAACGTAATACGGTAGCTGAAGTTTATGATCTCGTAGAAAAAGATTTATTAGAAGGATTAGCCTTAATCAACGATAAGTTTTTTATAGGAACAAAAAAACATCATTTTACTAAAAAAGCTGCTCAGGCTTTTGCTTCTAGATTCTATCTATGGAAAAAAGATTATGCTAATTGTATAAAATATAGTGATTTGTTCTTAGGCGATAGTCCAGAAACCTATATAAAAGATTATAATTCAATACAAGGTAGTGGTTATAATGAGACAGCTAACAACTATGGTGATCCTACTGATCCTAGCAACCTATTAGTAATTTCTCAAGTAACTTCTTACATAAGAAGAACTAATGGATTTAGATTAAATAATGGTGACGTAAATCGTGTATATAGAAACCCTTTATCATCAAGAGACACTAGACTTGCTAATGGTATATGGAGAGCTGGAACAGATGCTAGATATCTCGCTAGATTAAAAGAAGAATTTTTTAAAGAAAATTTATCTTCTGCCACAGGAACGCCATATTACATTGCTGTCGTATTTAAAGGAGAAGAAGTAATCCTAAATAGAGCTGAAGCATACTTATATATGAATATGCAAGATAAAGCATTAACTGATATCAATATCTTAGCTAATAACAGATATGGTAATACATTTACTGATATTTCTCCAATTATTAATTTTTATAGCCCTGTTGATCCTGAAACAAATCAACCAATTTTACTTAGCGAACAAGAAGCTATTAAAGAATTAATATTACATGAAAGAAAAAAAGAATTCTGGGATCATGGTCTGCGTTGGTTTGATATCAAACGACACAATATAGCTGTAACTCATGTATTGCCTATAAGTGAAGGAGGAGAAAGTTTTACTCTAACTGAAACTGATCTAAGAAAAGCTATACAAATTCCTAATGATGCACTTTCATTTGGATTAACTCCAAACCCTAGATAAAATATTTATTATGAAAACAAAAAGTATATCAATAAATAAAATCTTATTTTTTATATTCAGTATAGTATTATTATCTGGATGTGATAGAGAAGAAACATTGCAACCAAGAACCGTATTTGAAACTGAAAATGAATCAACTAATGAGCTTGATTTATATCTTAAGAAAGAATTTAGAGATCCTTATGGATGTGATGTTATTTATAAATTTGTAGATCGATATATTGATCCTACAAAAATTGCAACCCCTCCAAAAGTAGATGTGGTAAAACCAATAGCAGAGTTAATCAAAAAAGCATGGATAACTCCATATAATAAAGCTTCTAATCAAGGAGAAGGTTTCTTAAAAACTTATTTTCCTGCAGAGATCGTAATACTTGGATCTGGATTGGATAATGGAGATGGTACTGTTACATTAGGAATAGCAGATGCAGGAGTTAGAGTAACTCTTACAGAAGCTAACAAATATACTGCTGACAACAAAGAATGGATACTTAGAACTTTTAGAACACTACATCACGAGTTTGCTCATATTGTAGATCAAAACTTTAATTTTGATGTGGAAGCTTTTTATAATATATCTAGCACAGACTATACTAGTCCTGGAACTTGGACAACATTAATTCCTCGTGGAAAGCGTGAAGATAGTGTAGAAGCTATCGAAAATGCTATCATAAGAGGCATGGTAACTCCTTATGCCACATCTGCAGTAGGAGAAGATTTTGCAGAAATTATAGCCCGTATTGTTACTACTGACCCTGCTGTATTCACTGCTACTTACCTTACTCCAGAAGATTGTGATGGTAAAGGCCAAAGGTGTTTAGATCTTAATAAAGGGAGAGCACGTTTACAAAAAAAATATGATGCTACTGTAAAATATATGAAAGAAGATGTAGGAATTGATATTTTAAAACTAAGAGATGAATTCTTAAAGAGTATTAACTAACCTAATTTTAGAAAAACATGTTAAAATATATAAAAATATACATATTATTTATTGTTACTATAGGCTTCATATCCTGTAGTAATGATAATGAAGTAGCTCCTCTATTTAATCAAGATATTGACACTCGTGTAAATGAGCTATTAGCTAGTTACAAAAAGACACTTACAGATGCTGAGTTTGGATGGATAGCTGATTATCAACCCATAGATAATAAAACAACAGGAGTGTACAATATTCATTTAAAATTTAATGAAGATAACTCTGTTAATTTAGTTTCTGATTATAATGGAGGAACTGATGATTTAGTTTCTAGTTATAGAGTTGGTAAATCACAATTACCTGAATTAGTTTTTGAAAACTATACTGTATTACATCGTTTATTTGAAGTAAACAGGTTTAGTTTAGAAGCTGAATTCGAATATATCATCAAAGAAGTTTCTAGCGACGTAATTAAGTTAGAAAGTAAGACTGATAACGGAGATAAAAAGTCTACACTTATTTTAACCAAGGCTACAGCTAACGATAAGGAAAATGTAAAAAAACTTCAAGGTTTAGATAACCGAGTTAAAAATGGTTATAATACAACACTTGCTTTTAGAGGAATAACTATTACGAATACTGCTTCAGATCTTATATTTTCTGGATCATTTTCTTATGATGAGCTTACCAGAATAGCTACAGTAATATATGAAGATGCTGATAATAACGAGAAAATAGACAAACTTGCTATTGAATTGACAGAAGGTGGTATTAATTTTGTAAGCCCAGTTACATTTGCAGGTACAGAATTTCAAGTTTTCACATACGATGAAGATTCTAATACATTTAAATCTACTATAGGAGATCTTACTGCTGTAATTAGTGCATCAAATGAACCTTCATATATCAATAATGATATTTTAAATATACAAAATGGTACTCGTACAATTTTTGGATATAGGCCTATTTATGGTGATGCTCAATTTATGTCTCAAGAGTTTCTTGATATTTTCACTACTATTGATGCTAACCTTGCCCCTAATGGGTTAAACATGGAAATCTATTTTTTTATACTTGATTTCTCAACCCCAACACCTACAGCTACTATGACATTTAGAGCTATAAATAAAGCAGGTGATAGAAGATTTGTTGGAAATTATAGTTTCAATGTATCTATAGTAAATAAAAAACTGTTTTTAACTTTAATAGGAGCAACTAACGCTAATGGAGGTTTCTTTCAATCTCGTATCAAACCACTATTAGATTTCTGGACATCTCCTAATGGTCTTTTATATACTGAAAGAGGAAATTTTAGAACGTTTAACAATAATTTCACTAACCAATCAGGAAGTTTCTTTAGCATAGATAACCCAATTAGTTCTTATGTAATATGGTTTCAATAATTAGTATCCTAATTTTAGATTCTCTATATACGGTCTTTAAAATTAATTAACAACAAACTATTGTTCCCTCAATAGCCTTTTCTAACTCAACTTCTGAAACCCCAGAGCATATGCTCTGGGGTTTTTGGTTAAGGACTTTTAAAATAGTATTCAAAAACTCTAAACCAACTCTTTATTGGAAATCTCTTCTTCTTATAAATATGTTAATACATCTTTATAACACCCCTATTTTAGTTAAATTAGGCAATCAAAATCATTATAATGAAGACATTTTTTTCAGTTATCCTATTTCTATTATCAACGGTATTAGTTGCACAAACAGATCAAAAAATTTATGATATCATCAATTCAGTATCAACCATACGTATCAAAAGTGATATTAAAACCCTTGCAGGTTTTGGAACACGCCACACGCTAAGCGATACTGTTTCTAATACCAGAGGTATTGGAGCAGCAAGACGATGGATAAAATCAGAGTTTGATAGTATTTCTAAAGATTGTAATAACTGCTTAGAAGTTTTTTATCAAAAAAATCTCATAAAAAAAGGAACCAATCAACGTATTACAAAAGATGTTTGGGTAGTCAATGTTGTTGCTATCCAAAGAGGAACAAAATACCCTAATCGTTTTATGATGATGAGTGGTGATATTGATTCTCGGGTAACCGACCCAAATAATTATACTTCAGATGCTCCTGGAGCTAATGACAATGCCAGCGGTATGGCAGGAACTATTGAAGCAGCAAGAGTACTCTCTAAATACAAGTTCGAAAATAGTATTATTTATGTGGGATTATCAGGAGAAGAACAAGGACTATTTGGCGGTCAAGGGCTAGCAAAATATGCTAAAGAAGAAAAATGGGATGTTATAGGAATTATGAATAATGATATGATCGGTAATATCAAGGGAGTAGATGGAGTAATTGACAATAGAACTTTTAGAATATTCTCTGAGCCCGTTCCTCCTACTGAAACTGATAAGCAACGAAAATCAAGGCGTTTTTATGGCGGTGAGGTAGATGGTATCTCTCGACAACTCGCGCGATATATCCATAAAACAGTACAAACATATATGCCCGAGATGAATCCTATGATGGTATATCGTTTAGATCGTTTTGGTCGTGGTGGTCATCACAGACCTTTTAATGACGCTGGGTTTGCAGGAGTTCGAATTATGGAAGCCCATGAGAACTACACACAACAGCATCAAGATATTAGAGAGGAAAATGGAATCAAATATGGAGACCTTGTTGCCTATGTAGATTTTGATTATGCAACAAAATTAACTGCTGTTAATGCAATAAATCTGGCTAGTATTGCTTGGGCTCCCCCTACTCCTTCTAATGTAAAAATAGGCGGAATCGTAGAGCCTTCAGTAAAATTTAAATGGAAAAAAAGTAATGACCCTAACATTCTCGGATATAAAATCTATTGGAGAGATACTACATCTCCTACATGGGATTATAGTAGATTTGTTGGCAATGTTGATAGTTTTCTATTAAATGGTATCGTCATTGATAATTTTTTCTTTGGAATTGCTTCTGTTGGAAAAAATGGATATGAGAGCCCTATAGTTTTTCCTTCAGAAGTATTTAGATAGTAAAACTTAATATTTTTTTTTTATCAAAAGAAATAGTAGTTAAATAGTAAAAATCTTTAACTATCATGGAGCAATTCTTAACTAAGTTGACTAAAATAATAACCAAACAGAAAAATTATTAACTAACTTCGTGTAAAGGTTAACTATACAAACAAAATGCAAATCAACTCCTTTAAAATTAAAATCACCATAGTAACACCAATGTATAAAATTTTTCTTTTTTATTTACTTACACTTCCCATATATTCCTTATTTGCACAAGAGTTAAAATTCACAAAACAAGACTCACTTCGTGGATCTATAACTCCTGAACGAGAATGGTGGGATCTGACCTATTATCATCTGGATATAACAGTAGATCCTGATCATAAAACAATTTCAGGAAAAAATACTATCCATTATAAAGTTATAGAAGAGCATGATGTAATGCAAATTGACCTACAACCCCCATTGAAAATTGAAAAAGCACTTCAAAACAACAAGAAACTAAAAATAACCTCTGTTGGCAATGCTCACTTTATAAAACTTATAGCATCTCAAAAAAAAGACACTATAAATACTGTAGATGTCTATTATAGTGGAAAACCGCGTGAAGCTGTTAATGCTCCTTGGGATGGTGGTATTTCTTGGAAAAAAGATATCAACGGCAAACCTTTTATTGCTTCTTCTTGTCAAGGATTAGGAGCTAGTGTATGGTGGCCCAATAAAGATCATATGTATGATGAGGTAGATAGCCTATTGATAAGCGTTACCGTTCCTAAAGATCTTATGAATATTTCTAATGGTCGATTACGTAAAATAGAAGAACATAATAACACTAAAACATTTCATTGGTTTGTATCCAACCCTATTAATAACTATGGTGTAAATATAAACATCGGGGATTATGTCCATTTTGGAGAAAAATATGAAGGAGAAAAAGATATCTTAGATATGGATTATTATGTATTAAAAGATAATCTCGAAAAAGCAAAAAAACAATTCAAAGATGCTCCTAAAATGATGAAAGCTTTTGAACATTGGTTTGGTCCCTATCCCTTTTATGAAGATAGCTTTAAGCTCGTAGAAGTACCTTATCTGGGGATGGAACATCAGAGCTCTGTTACGTATGGCAACAAATATATAAATGGGTATTTAGGAAATGATCTTTCTGGTTCTGGATGGGGTATGAAATTTGATTTTATTATTATACATGAATCTGGACATGAGTGGTTTGCAAACAACATCACTAATAAAGACATCGCTGATATGTGGATACATGAAAGCTTTACTGCCTACTCAGAAAATATATTCCTAGACTATCATTATGGTAAAAAAGCAGCCTCAGAATATGTGATTGGTACCAGAAGAAATATTCAAAATGATAAACCAATTATAGGTACTTATAATGTAAATAAAGAAGGATCTAGTGATATGTATTATAAAGGGGCTAATATGCTACACACATTGCGTCAGCTTATCGAAGATGATGAAAAATGGAGATCGATCTTAAGAGGACTCAATACAGATTTTTATCATCAAACAGTAACTACTCAACAAATAGAAAAATATCTCAGTAATAAAACTAAAATTGATCTTACTCAGTTTTTTGATCAATACCTTAGAGATACGAGAATACCTACTTTAGAATATATTGTTGCAAAAGGAAAATTAAAATATCGATATACCAATATTGTAACTAAATTCGACATGCCTATACGTATTTTTATAGATGAGATTCCACAATGGATACAACCTAATGCAGAATGGCAAACAAAAGAGTTTAAAGGAAATAAAATTATGATAGATCCAAATTTTTATATAAACTCAAAAAAAATATAACCCAATAAACGCAGAAGAAGAAAATACAGCTTTTAATCTTTTAGTTATTTTTGATTCTTTCTGGGGCTTTCCTTGGATTATATAACCAAGCATTTTTCATCACTAATATCAAAGTTGTAGATTGCTTTTTATCTAAAGAATCTAGCTCCGTATTAAAATAAAACCTTGAAGCCTGATATATCCCTGTTGTATTATATAAAAAGTCATATTTCACAACCAAATAATTTAAACATTCATTTTGTGACAATTCTTTTTCTAATTTCCATGCAAGAACATAACGATTTCTTAATAATTCGTTTTTTATTCATTAATAAATTCTTATGAATACTTGCAACATCAAGACATGGACAACTCCTATCATATTTTCCCATCATCCAATCTATAATAATACCTGTTGTTGAAACAGTTATATGATTTTGATTATATAATTCTACAAATTTATTCGGTAATTATTTAGAAGGTCTAATTGGATTGTAATTTACTTATCTCATTTTTTTAAAAACTATTATTAAAATCACTTTTTAAAAATGAAAAGAATAACTAATATCAGAATTCCTAAAACCAAATGGTTTAGTATTTTTAAAATTCGTTTCATCAAATTAAACAAAATATCTAAATAAAAATATATCACAGAATATTTATAGGTTTCTTATCATTATCAATTGCTACAAATTTAAAATGCCCAGAAACGGCAATCTCCCTATCATAACTATACATATCTTCTTTAAAAATATCAACTTTTACCAAACAACTGGTTTTCCCTACTTCTGTCACTCTTGCTATTAATTCTACAATTGTACCTTCTGGTATAGGTTTTTCAAAATCAATTTTATCCGTAGATATAGTCACCATTTTTTTTCTACTAAAGCGTGTTGCGCATATAAAAGAAACCTCATCCATTAATTGTAATGCAGTTCCTCCGAACAACGTTCCGTAATGATTTGTGGTATTAGGGAATACAGCCTTAAAAATTCTAGTTTCAGATTTTTCAATTAATTCTTCTATCGTACTCATGTGATACAGGTATAAATTTTTCTTATCATTTTACTCTTCAAAGGTAAATCTTATCGTCTTATATTTGTTTTATATTTAAAAAACTTCGAATGGATATTATAGAAAGTTTACATTGGCGATATGCAACTAAAAAATTTGATAGTGATAAGATAGTATCTCAAAAAAAAATAGAAATACTTACAGAAGCCTTTAATCTTACAGCTACATCATATGGGCTACAACCGCTAAAATTAGTTGTTATTAAAGACAAAGAGTTACAAAAAGAGCTTACCGAACATTCTTGGAACCAACAACAGGTTGCCGATGCTTCTCATGTATTAGTATTTTGTATCGAAAAAGTAATTGATAAAAAGTATATTTCTCAATATTTTAATAATGTAATTGCAACACGAAATACTCCTGAAGAAATCATAAATCCTTTTAAAAAACAACTTATAGAATCTTTTGATTCTAAATCTATTGAAGAGATATCAAACTGGGCGACAAAACAAGCATATTTAGCTCTGGGGAATCTACTTACGGTATGTGCTATCGAAGAAATTGACGCTTGCCCAATGGAAGGTTTTATTCCTAAAAAATATGATGAAATTCTAAATCTTAACAATTTAGGGCTTACTTCCGTTTTAGTATTACCCATTGGATATCGAGCAAAAGATGATATGTTTTCCGAATTTAAAAAAGTAAGACGATCTATTGATGAAACCATCATAAAAATCTGATTGTAAATAGCATAATAAAATTTAACTGCTTTATATTTCTATAAAAATAAAAATATAATAGGCTAACTATAAAATCAATCTCTTTTTAGGTATTTTTGCCAATACGATTTTAATTATATACCTATAGATATTATGCCTGGATTTGAATTATTTGGTACTGAAGAACAAAAAGAAGTTCAAGATGTTTTAGATAGTGGAGTTTTAATGAGATATGGATTTGATCCTATGAGAAATGGACATCATAAAGCATTAGAATTAGAAAAAGATTTAGCAGATAAAATGGGAACCAAATATGCACAAGTAGTATCTAGTGGGACTGCTGCATTAACGGTAGCATTAGCCTGTGCAGGAATTGGATCTGGAGATGAAGTAATTATGCCTACCTTTACTTTTGTTGCTAGTTTTGAAGCTATATTATCTGTAGGAGCCATACCAATATTGTGTGATATTGATGACACACTTACTTTAGACCCTAAAGCTATTGAAGCTTGTATTACTGAAAACACTAAAGCTATAATGCCTGTACATATGTGCGGATCAATGGCAGATCTTAAGGCTTTAAAAAGTATCTGTGAGGCTCATAACCTTATTTTAATAGAAGATGCATGTCAAGCTATTGGTGCTACTTATGATAGTAAACCTTTAGGTAGTTATGGCGATTTAGGTTGTTTTTCTTTTGATTATGTAAAAACGGTTACCTGTGGTGAAGGAGGTGGAATAATTACTAATTCCGAAATATATGCTGATCGAGCTCATAAATATCAAGATCATGGCCATGATCATATTGGTAATGATCGTGGAGCTGAAACACATCCTTTTTTAGGGTATAATTATAGATTATCAGAATTAAATGCTGCTGTAGGTATTGCTCAATTAAGAAAACTCGATAATGTACTTTCAATTCAAGAAAAAAACTACACCATACTACGTAATGCCTTAACCGCTATACCAGAAGTTACTTTTAGAAGAGTTCCGGAAACAGGAGTAGAAAGTTATGCTTTTTTAAATATATTTCTTCCTACTGAAGACCTTTCTAGAAAAACTCATAAAGCTTTAGGAGCACATGGAATAGATGCTTGTTTTTATTGGTTTGACAACAATTGGCATTATTATAAAAAGTGGGAACATCTTTTAGAACAAAAATCTCTAGGAAAATTGTCTAAAGAAATACAAACAGGACTTCAAAAAAACAATAAAACATTTCATAACAGTGATATTTGGATGGGTCGTACAATATCTTGTCTTATCAAACTTAACTGGACTGAAAAAGAAGTTGAAGAAAGGGCTTCTAAAATGAAAGAAGCTATACAAAGTATTCTATAGAACATAAATAAGAGTAACTAAGCTTCTAAATATTATTCAATCTGATCGCGCATTATTAAGTTAAATAATTAAAACATTTAAATAATCAGATGAATATAAAAAAATACCCTCTAGATTTTTAGAATTTAAAATCTAGAGGGTATTTTTTTAATAGTATATAATTACATCTTTAATATCCTACATAGTCTACGATTTCCAGACCATATCCAATCATTCCAACTCGTTTTTGTTGTACTGTATTAGAGACTAATCGTAACTTATGAATATTAATATCATGCAAAATCTGTGCTCCTATTCCAAAATCTTTGGTATCCATAGCTATTTTAGGTGCTTTAACAACTTCTTTTCCATTCTGAATTTCTTTTAATGCACTTAACCGTCCTAAAAGATTCAGAGATTGACTTTCTTGATTGATAAAAATAATTGCTCCTTTACCTTCTGTATTAATACGTTTAAACATTGCATCTAAACGTTTATCTGCATTATTTGTTAATGTACCTAATATATCATTATTAAATAATGTAGAGTTGACTCTTGTAAGTACAGGTTCATTTTCTTCCCAAGTCCCCAAAGTTAGTGCTATATGAACTTGATCATTGGTTGTTTGTTTATATGCTCTTAATCTATAACTACCAAAACGTGTAACGATATCAAAATCCTCTTTTTTCTCAATTAGAGAATCATGCTGCATACGATATGCTACAAGATCTTCTATCGATACTAATTTAAGATCAAACTTCTTTGCTACCTCTATTAATTGAGGCAATCGTGCCATAGTACCATCTTCATTTAAAATTTCTACTAAAATTCCTGCTGGTTGTAAACCTGCTAATCTAGCTAAATCTACAGCTGCTTCTGTGTGTCCCGTACGTCTTAGCACTCCTCCATTTTTAGCTTTTAATGGAAATATATGCCCTGGTCTACCTAAATCTTGAGGTTTTGTATTTTCTTTAACTAATGCATTTATAGTTTTGGCTCTATCATGAACAGATATACCTGTTGTACATCCATGACCTATTAAATCTACTGATACAGTAAACTGAGTTTCATGTAACACCGTATTATTCTGCACCATCATATCTAGATGTAACTCTTCACAGCGATCTTTGGTAAGTGGGGCACAAATTAATCCTCGACCATGTGTGGCCATAAAATTAATCATTTCTGGTGTCACCTTTTCTGCTGCTGCAATAAAATCTCCTTCATTTTCGCGGTCTTCATCATCAACCACAATGATTACTTTTCCTTGCCGAATATCCTCTATAGCCTCTTGAATAGTATTTAACTTCATTTTATTTTTGGTCTCAGTAGTTTGCGACATAATTATACTCTTAGATTAGTGCTTGCAAAGGTATTTAAAAAGAATGCTATATTGTGATTTTATACCTAATGAATTTCTAAATTTATGAAGGTCTTTAATTAATTTTATTTCCTCTTTTATATCGTAAAGCTTTAACTTTAGAAGTGACAATTTCTATAATCGTTCTAAAAAAGTTCATATTAGAAAGTCCCCTATCTCTGGTTGCTCTATATGTTAAAAACATGCTCAATGGAAATATAATAAATGTAGAAAGCCATGATCCAACAAATGGTGGGATACCTCCTTCTTCTGCACTATTTTTTGCAAAAATACCCACAAAATGATATGTTAAAAACAATCCTACTCCGATAACTATTGGTAATCCCAATCCTCCTTTACGAATAATCGCTCCCAAAGGAGCTCCTACAAAAAATAATAAAATACAAGAGATTCCTAAAGCGTATTTATCATGTAATGACATTTCATACTTATTAAGAGCTCTTTGTCTGTTAACCAGAGTTTCTCTAGTGGAGTCAAGCTTACGTATTACTGCATCTACATTAGAAGAAGCTATTTGATATATTTGTATTTTTTTTATAGTTTCAAAATAGTCTATTATTTTTAAAGTATCTGTATTTATTTTTTGAATTGTATCTAGGTTTCTATTTAACCCATCAAAACCAACTCTTCTATCTATTTCGAATCTCATATGCTTTCTATTTACATTAGATTGATCTGATAATGTATCCAATTCAGCCTTCAATTCTCTAACATTAAGCATATTATAACCTTTACTATGATGCTGAGCGTCCATATCAACATTATCTAAAGATGATAAATCTATATTTAAAACATATTTCTCAAAATGTGTTTTCGAAAATGGTAATTTATTCCTTTTTTGAGCAGTTTTTTGAGCAATTTCAGTATAATGATTACCGTCATTAAGTATTAATGTTACAAAATTAGAATCAGCACTGCCCTTTAACTCACCTCCTACAGCTTTTATTACTGTAAAGTTACCTGGTCTTGCTTCTTTCTTATGTATAATAACATCCTTAAGGTATTCATCATTATCTCCATACTTTTCGGCTACCTTAATATTGATATCTCCCAAATCATTAAATTGATTTGGTGTAATTACCATTGCAGGTTTTACTTTTACTATATTCTTTCTCAGATTGATAAACCTCTTTTCTGAAGATGGAATCACGGTATTCGAAAATAGAAACGCTCCTATACCTACAAAAAAGATAAAAACAGCTAATGTTCTCATTGCTCGTTGTAATGATATTCCTGAAGATTTCATTGCTGCAAACTCATAGTTTTCTGCAAAATTTCCAAAAATCATAATAGAAGTTAATAAAATTGTAAGTGGCAAAACCATAGGTATTAACCTAGGTGTTGCATAAGCTAAAAATTTTAAAATGACAGAAAAATCAAGATCTTTCCCTGCCAATTCTGATATAAACAACCAAATTGTTTGGAGTAAAAGGATAAACATAATAATTATAAAGAGCGGAAAAAATGTCTTTAAAAAAGTGGTTAAAATGTATCTATCAAGAATCTTCACACGTTTTGTATTTTCTAAATATCAAAAATATAAAAAAAGAACGTGTGTGATATACACCCGTTCTTTTTTGTACTATATTTTTTTTAATCTAAGCGATTAATATAATAATTTTTATATTTTGATTCATCAAAAACAAATAACGTTTCAGATAATGGTTGATTTGTTTTAAAATTATTTACGGTAATGGTTACATTAGTACCATTATTTTGTTTTTGAATCATTTTATAAATATGTTTTGTTTGCTTATCAATACCTAATAGTATTTCTTTTAAATCGCTTTTAGAATCAATCGGAGTCAATTTAACATATTGAATTTTTCTACCTTTTACATCTTGTACAATATCCATTTTATACGAATATCCTTCTTCATAAAAAGTAAGCATTTTTGAAGGGGTTATACTAGTCCCATCTTCTTCATTCTGAGATGAAATATTTATTTCTTCATCCTCTGAGATAATCACATGTAATTTTTTACCATCATACATCTGCTCTGTACCCATTAAATTAAGGACATACTTATTTCCTTGTAGTATTACCTCTCCTCTGGTTTCTTGAGAAACATTCTCTGCTTGATTATGAATAGAATATTTAAAGCCAATAACCATATTAGTGTAGCTTTTTACTTTCTTAGAGACTTCATCTAATAAGGATTTGGCACTTTGTGCTTGTATAGTAGTTACACAAAATATAAATAGTAAAAGTAATATCTTCTTAATCATTTTTGTAATTCTTCGTTTAATTTATTCTATCTATCACGGAATCTCCAAAATAGTTTATTATTCATTATCTAATAATTGTTGAAGCGATACTAGATCAGTAATCAAAACTTGCCTTGCTTTACTTCCTTCAAACGGACCTACAATCCCTGCTGCTTCTAATTGATCAATTAATCTCCCTGCACGATTATATCCTAATTTTAATTTCCTTTGTAACAAAGACGCTGATCCTTGCTGAGCTGTTACAATTATTTCTGCTGCTTCGGCAAAAAGTTTATCTCTATCTTTTTTATTTATATCAAGACTTGTGCCACTTTCTTCTCCTAAGTACTCTGGTAATAAATGTGCATCAGGATACGCTTTTTGACTACCAATATATTCTGTTATTCGTTCTACTTCTGGGGTATCGACAAAAGCGCATTGTATTCGTACGACATCGTTTCCTTGTGTAAATAGCATATCTCCTCTACCAATTAACTGATCTGCTCCTCCTGTGTCTAAAATTGTACGCGAATCTATTTTAGAGGTTACTCTAAATGCAATCCTAGCAGGAAAGTTAGCTTTAATCATTCCTGTTATCACATTTACTGATGGTCGTTGGGTAGCTATAATAAGATGTATTCCAATAGCTCTTGCTAACTGAGCTAGTCTGGCTATAGGAGTTTCTACTTCTTTACCTGCAGTCATAATTAGATCTGCAAATTCATCTACTACAAGAACAATATATGGTAGAAAGCGGTGCCCATTCTCTGGGTTTAATTTCCTAGCTTTAAATTTAACATTGTATTCTTTAATATTACGTACCATTGCCAACTTTAACAAATCGTAGCGAGTATCCATCTCTATACATAAAGAATTAAGTGTATTAATTACTTTAGTATTATCTGTAATTATAGCTTCTTCTGTATCTGGCAATTTTGCCAAATAATGGCGTTCAATCTTATTAAATAAAGTAAGTTCTACTTTCTTAGGATCTACCAATACAAATTTTACTTCTGCTGGATGTTTTTTATATAATAATGACGTAAGTATTGCATTAAGTCCTACAGATTTACCTTGTCCTGTAGCACCTGCCATAAGAAGGTGAGGCATTTTTGCTAAATCTACTACAAATGTTTCATTAGAAATTGTTTTACCTAGTGACAGTGGTAATTCCATTTCTGCATTCTGGAACTTAGAAGATGCAATAGCTGATCGCATTGACACAATTGTAGCTTTTTTGTTAGGTACTTCTATCCCTATAGTACCTTTACCTGGTATTGGAGCGATTATACGAATCCCTAAAGCTGCTAACGATAATGCGATATCATCTTCGAGGTTTTTTATTTTAGATATCCTTATCCCTGCCTCAGGAACAATCTCATAAAGTGTTACGGTAGGACCTACTGTAGCTTTTATCTGAGCTATTTCTATTTTATAATTCTTAAGTGTTTCAACAATACGATTTTTATTTTCTTCTAACTCGCCTTGATCAATAGTAATACCTCCTGTCTGTACAGTATAATCTTTTAAAAGAGTGATTGCTGGGAATTTATAATTCCCTAACTCTAATTTAGGATCAAACTCACCAAAATCTTTAACTAATTGGTCACTTAGGTTCTCTACAACTTCTTCTTCTATTGTCGTTTCAACCTCCATAGCGATATCCTCTGGGTTATCTTTGGATTTTATAACTAATTTTTCTAAATTTTCGTCGGTATGCTTACTTTTATCATTATAGGAGTCATTAATCGTAGGGGTTAATGTAATTTCTCCTGTATTAGAACTAGCAATATCAGTCTTCTCTTTTTCTATTTCAATTTTCTGTTTATCATTAGATGTATCTATGATTTTTTCTGCAGTAGTAGAATATTGCTTTTCTATAGAAGGATCTTTATTTGTTTTTGAAGTTTTTTCAAAATCCTTAACGATAGTTTTTTGAGTATTTTTCAAAGAGTTGGATAATTTCTCAGGAGTATATTTAAGCCTAACAACAATATATACTATTGCAAAAAAAGCTAGAACTAAAACTGTTCCTATAAAACCGATATAATCTCTTAAAAAATCATTAGTTTCATACCCTATTACTCCTGCTAACAATCCTTCTTCTTTTTCTACAAATCCTAAAACAATAGCTATCCAAAGCATTACTAATATTCCCCAAAACCAAAATCCTAGTAATTTTTTTCTATTAAGATCAAAAAACAAGTATACTCCTGTTAAAGAAGTTAAGACAGGAATAATTAAAGCAGATATACCAAATCCTTTAAAAATAAAAAAATGACTTACAACAGCTCCAAATTTACTCAACCAATTTTTAGCAGATGACGCTCTATTATAAAATTGTGATATTTCACTTTGATCAACTTTCCAATTAAAGAAAAACGAAATAAAAGCAAAGAATAATCCTATACCTAAAAAGAACAAGAAACTACCAAAAACAACTTTCTGTTGTCTTGATAATCCTACTTTTTCTTTTAATGAAGTTGTAGCTTTTTTTGTCGTTGTCTTTTTTGTACTTACCTTTCTTTTGGCCATTTTTTGGGTATCTAATCGCAAAAATACGAATATCTATATTGGAACGTAAAAATGCCTAAAAAAATTCTAAATCAAATATGGTATATATATTAACAGTCCTATTAGTATTGCAATTATTGCGGCAATAAAAACAGCTCCTGCAGCAATATCTTTTATAAAACCTATTTTATTATGAAAATCTGGGTGAATAAAATCAGCGATTGCTTCAATTGCAGTATTTACTCCTTCGACGCTAATCACTAAACCTATAGCAAAAATTTGTAAACCCCACTCGATTGTAGTAATTCTAAAATAAAATCCTAGTACAGTCATTAGTACAGCAATTGTAAATTGAACTTGTATACTTGGTTCTGTTTTGATCAGTAATAATGCTCCTTTAAAAGCATAACCACAACCGCGGAGTCTACCTAGTGCAAATTGCACAATTTTACTACCCATAATAAATATTAAGATAATGCTTTTAAGGCTGCAGAATAATCTGGTTCTTGTACAATTTCTGGAACCTGCTCTTTATAAATAATTTCTCCTTGCTCATCAACAACAATAACTGCTCTAGAGTGCAACCCTTGTAATGGACCATCTATAATATCTAATCCATAATTTTTACCAAATTCTCCTGTTTTGAAATCAGAGTGATTAATTACATTTTTTAATCCTTCTGCTCCACAAAAACGATCTTGAGCAAATGGTAAGTCTCGAGAAATACATAAAACTTTTGTATTAGATAAATTACTTGCCTCTTTATTAAATGCTCTCACGGAAGCTGCACAAATCCCTGTATCTACAGATGGAAAAACATTTAAAATAACTCTGGTTCCTTTATAATCTGATAGTTTTGTTGTTGACAAATCTGTATTAACCAATTCAAAGTTTGGAGCCGTATCTCCAACTTCGGGTAGAGTTCCACTTGTATGAATTGCATTTCCTTTTAATGTAATTGAAGCCATAATATTGTTTTTGTGTGTTCTAAAATTTATAAATTAGTGAGATTATAATGTAATAATAATGATTTTTTGAAAAATAAAAAAACATCTGCTAGCTAGAACGTTTTTTTTCTATTTTAAGTATCTATTGATCCAAGAACTCTTTTCATAAAGCTATTTAATGCTTCTTTTTTTGGAGTCCCATTTTTAATCATTTTATCAACCTCTAACGCTCCATACATATTAGAGATTAATTCTCCTATAACATCTAATTCTTCATCTTTAAGTGACGGGATCTCTGTTAAAGATTCTAGTGTTTCAATGGTTTCTACTATAAAATCTTCATCGTTTTCTTCTATAAAACTTGTAAGATGTTTAATTACTGGCAACTTCATCTACTAATTCTTTAAGAATATCAAATTTATTGGTTTGAACCTGATTTACAAAAGCTCCACTTTTAAATGTAGCAAATGTAGGTAGGTTATCCACTGTTGCTAGTTTTCTTGATTCAGTATACTTCTCTGCATCAACTATTACAAATACAGCTGTATCGTGTTGTGAAGCTAATTTTTTAAATTTTGGTTTCATTATTCGGCAATTCCCACACCATGAGGCAGAATATTGAACAATCACCGTTGTGTTTTCTTCTATAAGTTGAGAAAGGTTATCCTCTGCTAATTCTTGTAACATAACAATATTTTAATTAAAAATCATAATACGTTTTCTCTGAAGTCAATTTTCCTCAGAGAAAACGTATAAAATTATTTATTTATTAATGTGCTGCAAGGTAAGAAGCTACACCGTCTCTATTAGCGTTCATTGCATCTTTTCCTTCTTCCCAGTTAGCAGGACATACTTCTCCATTTTTTTGTACATGTGAGTATGCATCAATTAATCTTAAAAACTCTGCTACATTTCGACCTACTGGCATATGGTTTATTCCTTCATGAAAAACAGTTCCTTCTTCATCTATCAAATACGTAGCTCTATAAGTTACATTGTCACCTTCTACAGTTACAACTCCTGTTTCGTCATTATAAACTTCGTTTGTAATATCTAGGATACCTAAAGTACTAGAAAGATTACGATTAGAATCTGCTAAAATTGGGTATGTTACTCCTTCTATACCCCCATTATCTTTAGAAGTATTTAACCATGCAAAGTGTACTTCGGGTGTATCACAAGAAGCTCCTATTACAATAGTATTTCTTTTTTCAAACTCTTCTAAAGCTTCTTGAAAAGCGTGAAGTTCTGTTGGACAAACAAATGTAAAATCTTTTGGATACCAAAAAAGTAGTACTTTTTTATTTTTATTTTTAGCTTCTTCTAAAACATTAAGTTTAAAAGTATCCCCCATCTCATTCATTCCATCAACTTCTAGATTTGGAAATTTTTTACCTACAAACGCCATATTTTTGTTTTTTAAAATATTTATAATTGTTTTTTAACACCACAAATATACGTCTACTTATAGAAGAATTATTGCTACACAATTTTAATTTTTTATAATTAAATAGTTTTTTCTAATCATTAGCAGATTTAACACAAAAACAACAAAAATTCCTACAAAACAAATCTTACACTTACATCTCATATAGATAAATTACACTTTTCTTACGTTGAATTACATCATCTTAAATCTATTTTTGTATTTTCGTCAACGAAAATGAATCAACAATTACTGTATGTTGAAAAACTATATTCAAAATATAATTATCTTATTTTTAATTGGTTTTTCTCAAATTGTACAATCACAATCTTCCTTAATTTCGGATAGTATTCAAAGTTATATTGAAAAAGCTGAAAAATTACAAGAAGAGTACAAATATGAAAAATCTTTAGAAATAGCAAAAGCGGCGCTTCAAAATGCGCTGTATAATAACGATGAAAAAAGTCTCGGGCATATCTATAATATTATAGCCAAAAATTATGAGACAAGTGAAGATGATGATAAAGCTATAAACAATTATAGAAGAGCTTTAACTTATGCTCGTAGCTCTAAAAGTAAAATATTAGAAACAGATCTTTATAACAACCTTGCTCGAGTATACACTAAACATAACCTTACTAGAAAGAAAGGTCTTGACTACTACAAAAGATCTTATGAATATGCTGTACAATTAAATGACACCTCCAGAATGATAAGACCTCTACTTAATCTAGGGGAGTATTATATTTCTAGGAATGATTTTGACAGCTCATATGAATATCTGGCTCCTGCACGAAAATTTGTTCATAAAAACTCTTCTAATCTTATTAAAACAAAATTAAATGAGTTATTAGGAAAATACTATTTAAGTATACGCCAGTTTGAAAAGGCTGAACAATATACCGATAAAGCAATATCATATGCTCTAGGAGAAACCAAAAATAAAAATAATAAAGACGAGCTCATTTCTACATATTATGAGGAACTAGCTTCTTCATATGAAACCAAATCTGAACTCTATGTCAAACAAGATGACTATAAAAAAGCATATTTTTATCAAAAAACACAGTTTCAAAATATCTTAAAAGCAAAAGATTATAAAAAATTAAAGGAATTGAGACGTGCTAATATCAAATATGAAGTTGATATTTTTGAGAAAAGAGCAAAAAAGGCAGAATCAGAACAAAAAGAAAGTGAATCAGAAGTTTTAAAATGGAGAATGAGTATCATATTAGGAGTCATATTAATCCTAATCTCACTAACTTTTTTAATTAGTGCTTATAAAAATAATATCCAAAAGAAAAGGCTAAACAATGATTTGATTAATAAGAATAAAGAACTAATTAGTGCTAAAGAAACTGCGGAGCAGGTATCTACTCTTAAATCTCAATTTATCTCTACAGTTAGCCATGAACTTAGAACTCCTTTATATGGAGTTATTGGTCTTACTTCATTACTAATGGAGAATCCTGATAAGAAAAAGACAAATGAATATTTAGAATCATTAAAATTTTCTGGAGATTATCTACTAGCATTAATCAATGATGTCTTACAACTCAGCAAAATAGAAACTAACGAGATAAAATTAGAAAAAGTATCTTTTGATATCAAAACATTAATAGAGGGAATTGTAAACTCTTTACATACTAAACAAAAGAGTAATAAGAATACCGTTCATATTGATATCGATAGTAAAATAAACACTACTTTATTAGGTGACTCCGTAAGGCTTTCTCAAATACTAATAAATTTAATTGGTAATGCACTTAAATTCACTAGAGATGGAAATATATGGATTAATGTAAAATCTATAGAAAACAATGAAAGTAGCCATCTTTTAAGATTTACTGTAAAAGATGATGGAATAGGAATACCAAAAAATAAACAACAAACTATTTTTGACAGTTTTGCTCAGGTAAAAAATGACAATCAAGAATATGAAGGAACAGGGTTAGGATTGGCTATTGTAAAAAAATTAATACATCTACATGATAGTGAAATTCATATAAAAAGTAAAGAAACTAAAGGCTCTGAATTCTATTTTGATCTTTCGTACGAAAAAGCTATTAAAGAAGAAGGGGTTTCTTTAAATACTAGGGAAAATTTAAGTATCGGAACAAGTAATTTTAATGTTCTTATTGTAGATGACAATAAAATCAATCAAATTGTTACTCAAAATATTCTTAAAAAGAAAAAATACACCTGTAATATCGCTAATAATGGTATAGATGCCATCGAGATGATAAAAAATGAAAAATTCGACTTAGTATTAATGGACATCAATATGCCTGGAATGAATGGTCTCGAAGCTACCAAAGTAATACGTACTTTCTCCAACATACCAATTATAGCATTAACTGCTGTAGAAGAAGGAGAGATCAAAAATCAAGCACTATCAGTAGGGATGAATGATATTATTATTAAACCTTATGATACTCAACAATTTTTTCAGACTATAATGAGAAATATTTCTAAAGTAAAAATATGTTAGGTAGCAATTAATTTAAAAAACACCCCTTCTTTAATTTAAATCTGTTAAACCCTTATCTAGTTTCTTTTGATTATCTTAATTTAGATGCATATATCACACTATTTATTGCTTAAATTATGAACACAAAAAATATAGGTTTTAACACTATCTGCACTCATTTTGGCGAAATTAAGGATCAACAATTCAAAGGAGCTATATCTCCAATATACTTATCTACATCTTATGCTTTTGAAGATGTAGAAACAAAACGTTATCCCAGATATTTTAATACTCCAAACCAAGAAGCTTTATGTAAAAAAATAGCCAAATTAGAAAAAGGAGAATCTTCTTTGGTTTTTGGTAGTGGCATGGCAGCAATAAGTACTACTTTATTTGCCTTTTTACAAAAAGGAGATCATATTATTCTACAACGTGCAATATACGGAGGAACTGCTAATCTTATTAATGAAGAGTTTAAAAAACATGGAATAGATTTTTCTTATGTAGATTCTCTGTCGATAGAAGATTTTGAAAATAAAATACAATCAAATACTAAAATAATATATGTAGAAACTCCTTCTAATCCATTACTATCAATTATAGATCTTAATGCTATAGGTGCATTAGGCAAAAAAAATGGGATTATTACAATAGTAGATAATACTTTTGCCTCTCCTGTAAATCAAAATCCAATTGTATTAGGAATAGATATCGTTGTACATTCTGCTACTAAATATCTTGGAGGGCATAGTGACATTCTTGCAGGAGCAGTAATTGCTAGTGAAAAAAATGTGAATCAAATTTTTGAAGTTGCCAAAAATTTTGGTGGCAATCTAAGTGATTTTACCGTATGGATGTTAGAAAGAAGTATTAAAACATTAGGAATTAGAGTAGAACGTCAAAATAAAAATGCACTAAAAATTTCTAAATGGCTTCAAAAAAATGAAGATATTTCTACTGTATACTATCCTGGATTAAAATCACACCCCAACCACGAACTCGCCAAACAACAAATGAAAGGATACGGAGGCATGTTATCTTTTGAATTAAAAGAAGGGTTAAGTGCCGATTTGTTTCAAAAAAATCTAAAATTAATTAAAAGCTCCATGAGTCTTGCAGGCGTGGAAAGTACAATACTATCTCCTCACCTAACCTCACATGCACTACTGAAAAAAGAAGAAAGGAGTTCTCAAGGAATAAAAGATGAACTACTACGACTTAGTGTAGGAATTGAGGAAAAAGAAGATATTATACATGATATCCTACAAGCTATAGAAAAAGTAAAAAAACAGTATTAAAAATATTAAAATATGAAATTAGACATCTTAGCCATAGGTGCTCATCCGGATGATGTAGAATTAAGTTGCTCAGGAACTATTGCAAAAGAAGTTAGTAGAGGCAAAAAAGTAGGGATATTAGATCTTACCCGAGGAGAATTGGGAACAAGAGGGACTCCTGAAATTAGAGATCAGGAAGCTAAAAATGCAGCTTCGATTTTAGGTATCGCAACTCGTGAAAACCTTGGTTTTAAAGATGGTTTTTTTGTTAATGATCAAAATCATCAATTAGAGATCATTAAAATATTAAGAAAGTATCGACCCGAAATAGTGTTATGTAATGCTGTTACAGATCGCCATATAGATCATGGCAAAGGAAGCAAACTGACCAGTGATTCTTGTTTTTTGTCTGGCTTAAGAAAGATTGAAACAACTCTGGACGGTATCACTCAGGAACCTTGGAGACCAAAACATGTGTATCATTATATACAATGGGCAACTATAGAGCCTGATTTTGTAGTCGATATTAGTAGTCATATTGACAAAAAAATGGAAAGCGTTATGGCATATGCTTCACAATTTTATGATAGTAACAGTAAAGAACCTACTACTCCTATATCTAGCAAAAATTTCTTAGAAAGCACCAAATATCGTGCGGCTGATTTAGGGAGAATTATTGGTGTAGAATATGCCGAAGGTTTTACTGTAGAACGTTATATTGCAGTTGATTCTATTTTTAATTTAATTTAATTTAAAAAAAGTTTTGTAGAAATATAGAAAAGCTTTATTTTTGCACCCGAATTAAAATGGTGGTTGTAGCTCAGTTGGTTAGAGCATTGGTTTGTGGTACCAAGGGTCGCGGGTTCGAATCCCGTCTTCCACCCTTTGAGAATAAAAAAAAGCCCTTATAAGGGCTTTTTTTTATTCTTCCTATCAAATTTAATTATTCATTAGTTTTATTTTTTTCTTCATTAAAAACGTCTACCAGAATTCGTTTTTCTCTATTAGCAATATCCCAAGCAGTATAAAAAACTAATTGTGCGCGCTTAGTCATAAGATCATATTCTATTTTATCTGGTGTATCTGTTGGTTTATGATAATCTTCATGTACTCCATTAAAATAAAATATAATTGGGATGTTGTGTTTTGCAAAATTGTAATGATCACTTCTAAAATAAAATCTATTTGGATCATTCTTTTCATTATATGTATAATCTAAATTTAATTTAGTATACTTTTCATTCATCTTTTCACTAATATTATGTAGTTCAGTGCTCAATCTATCACTTCCTATTAAATAGACATAATTACTATCCTCTTCATGCTTTTTATCGATCCGTCCAATCATATCTATATTAAGATCTGTTACTGTATTTTTGAGAGGAAAAACTGGGTTTTCTGTATAAAACTTAGAACCATACAACCCTTTTTCTTCACCTGTTACATGTAAAAATAAAATAGACCTCTTAGGACCAAATCCATCTTTTTTAGCTTTCATAAAAGCATCTGCTATCTCTAACAAACTAACGGTTCCTGATCCATCATCATCGGCTCCATTATAAATATTCCCTTTTGCATCCACTCCTACATGATCATAATGTGCAGAAATAACAACAATTTCTTTTGGTTTTTCTGTTCCTTCAATAAAGGCTAATACATTTTCCGAGGATTTAATTCCTCCTCTAAAATAACTTTCGGGAATTTCCTGAAAATAATCATCTCCTCCTAAAGGAGAAGGTATTCCCATTTTTTTATATTGCTGTTTCAAATATTCTGCAGCTTTCTTCTGACCAGGCTCTCCAGTATCACGCCCTTCAAAATCATCCCCTGCAAAAGTATATAGATATTCTTTTAATTCTTTTGCAGTAATACTTTCTGCATACATAGCTGCCACATCATCATTATCTATGTTAGAATGCGAATCTGATTCAGACTGATAATCATTTGTATTAGATTTATGACAAGTACCACAGCTACAAATTATAACTAGGCTTAATAATACGATAAGGTTTTTCATGAAAATTAAATTTATACATGCACAATATACTTAATTCATTGCATATGATTATATCAATGTTATCACAAAAAAAATGCTTTTAAAAATATTTTTATCTTTTTTCTTTTTAAAACCAAAAAAGGTATTATATTTGCACCCGCATTCAGGGAATATCTGAATAAGACTAAACACTGGAGAAATGGCAGAGTGGTCGAATGCGGCAGTCTTGAAAACTGTTGAGGGTCACACCTCCGGGGGTTCGAATCCCTCTTTCTCCGCTGAGAATTTACTAAATTCTACTAAGAGCCTGTAAACAATATGTTTACAGGCTTTTTTAATTTTATCAAATACTAAATAACAGTATAAAACAAAAACGTTTTATAGTAATCATACTAAAAATAGATTCGAATTCATTTAAGATTGGTTGAGCAATGCTTCTACCTATTTATTAAATATATCTACAAAATAAAACGCAACATAGTTGCATTATAAAATATTCCTCTTTAGTTTTGCAACTAAGTTTTGTATTAAAAAAAATCAATGATATTAATAAAACAGAAATCAGATATTATAGGAACTCTCTCAAGTTCATTATGTCTCATTCATTGTATTGCTACTCCTTTTCTTTTTATAGCTCAGACTGGTTCAGCAACCTGTTGTGACGCCCCCCCTACATGGTGGAAGTTTATGGATTATTTTTTCTTAACTATTTCTTATTTTGCTATTTATTGGTCCACAAAAACAACTACTCTTAATTGGGTTAAACCTTTATTATGGTTAAGTTGGTTTGCATTATTACTAGTGATCATGAATGAAAAACTAGAATTATTACCATTATCAGAAGCTATTATTTATGTTCCTGCATTTGCTTTAATGATACTACACCTTTATAATAAAAAACACTGTAATTGTAGTACAGATAAATGTTGTACAAATGAAAGATAAAGAACAAGTTCAAATAATTGGGGACAATCATTTTTCAACAAGTATAAAAACACCGTTACGTGCAGATGCATTCGAAAAAACAGATGATGAAAAAATAAAAAATATAGAGTATCATTTTGAAATGATAATGAAAGAGATGGGTTTAGATTTAACAGATGATAGTCTATCTGGAACTCCTTATCGTGTTGCTAAAATGTACGTGAAGGAGCTATTTTATGGATTGAATCCAATTAATAAACCAAAACTTTCAACATTTGAAAATAAGTACGGTTATAAAAAAATGTTGGTTGAACAGAATATCACAATTGATTCCGCTTGCGAACATCATTTTCTACCAATAATTGGGCATGCTCATGTGGCATATATCCCTAAAGACAAGGTAATAGGATTATCAAAAATCAATCGTTTAGTTGATTATTATGCACGTCGTCCACAAGTTCAAGAAAGATTAGTCCTTCAAATTCTTAACGATTTGCAAGATGTGTTAGAAACAAAAGATGTTATTGTCTCGGTAACAGCTAAACACCTTTGTGTTTCATCAAGAGGAATAAAAGATCAAAGTAGCTTCACTACAACTTTAGAATATGGAGGCTGTTTTTCAGAAACTGAAACTCGTAATGAATTCTTGAAAATAATAACATAATAAATAAAAAAATAAAAATGATAACTAAAGAACAAGTATTAGATGCTCAAAACAATTGGGGTAAAGGCGTAGTAAAAATTGGCGCACTAAAAGACAACAGAATTGAATGTGAGAAATTCGCTAACGAATTTCTTGATAAAGCCTATGCTTATGAAGTAGGTTCAGTTTCATTTAAACCGACCAAATGTGAAATAGAACAGTTTAGACCAACTAAACCAAAAGCTTTATCTTATTTCATTGCAGGAGAAGATCGTGCATGTAACGAAGATAAAGGATTTGCTATTCAGCCTTGGACAAAAGTAAGGTTTGAAAATTCAAATTTCATTTTGGAAGAAAACCGTGCAATTGCTATGGGGAATTACTTTTTTACTGATTTAAATGGTAATGAGGCAAAAGTTGAATATACGTTTGGGTATAAACTAATTGATGGGAAATTAAAAATTGATTTGCACCATTCTTCATTTCCATACAATCCAAATGCAGTGGTCTAATGCAAAAATGTTTTTACCTTATATGTCCCACCGACTGCTTAGAATATATTATTAATAGGACATTTAAGTCTGAAAACTATTTTTATACTTCGCTTGGTAATTCTTTTGTCTATGATAGTAAAACAATTGAATATATAAAGGAAATAATTAAAAAACATAATATTAGAGAAATTCATTTTGTGCTTTCTATGGATAATCAAATCATTTTAGATGCATTAGGCAACCATATTTTTTTTGATATTGGAGGATTAAATAATTTCTATAATGAAATTACAAGGCAGAAGGAACACTCTAAAACATCAACGCAAACAGGTAATCGTCAATTCTCAGTTCTTTCTTATTATTTGAATAAAAAAATAAAAGAATTACAATTAGAATTAAATAATTTATCAAATCAATCTATTAAAATAAAGGGTAAAATATATAATAGACATCAGGATACATTTACGGATATATATTCTGATTTAATTTGTTTAAACAAATATCATTTAAATTAAAAATATGAATCACTAATTTGTTCGGATGTAAAATAATTTGATCTAAAAATATTATGGAGTATAGTCGAAGAAAATTTATTTCCTTTATTGGAAAAGCTGGGTTAGGCTCTGTCATCACACCTCAGTTCTTAATAAGTTGTGGCAATACAACTACACCAACAACAGGCTTTAATACCATATCTACAGAAAGACTTAATGAGCTAAAAAAACTTCCTCTAGAAGGCTTATTTCCTTCTGATAAAGATGATTTATTATTGGCTAATGGATTAGATTATCATACCATAATAAAATGGGGAGATAGAATTAGTGATAAAGATACCTTTGGGTTTAATAATGATTTTACATGTTTTATCCCTTTTGATGATGGCAATCCTAATGACGGCTTGTTATGGGTAAACCATGAATATGTAAACCCGCTTTTTGTTTCTGATTTTGATTATAGAAAATATGAAAACCCATTTCAGTATAGAACTATAGAGCAGGTAAATAAAGAAATGTACAACGTTGGCGGAAGCATTGTAAGAATTAAGGAAGAAAAAGGACGTTGGAAAATTATTGAAAATGACCCACTTAATAGACGTATTACTGCAAAAACACCGATTCAATTAAACTGGGATATTCCTATCAAAGGAAAAACTACTGTAATAGGAACACATAGTAATTGCTCTGGTGGCATTACCCCATGGAAAACCTTTCTTACTTGTGAAGAAAACTATGACAGTTTTTTTGGTGAAACAGAATATGATAAAGATAACGTAGCTAGTCATAGACCAAGTAGCCAAGGTTGGGAAAAATTTTATAAGTATCCCCCAGAACATTACGGATGGGTAGTAGAAGTAAATCCTAAGGATGGAACGGCTCAAAAACATATTGCTTTAGGAAGATTTGCCCATGAATGCTGTACCTTATATGAGTTAGATGATAAGCGAATAGTTGCCTATACTGGAGATGATAAAAACAATGAACATTTGTATAAATTTATCTCTTCGAAACCACAATCTTTAAAAGAAGGAATGCTTTATGTTGCAGATACAATTAATGGAAAATGGCTTGCTTTAGATTGGGAAAATCAATCTGTTTTAAAAAATAAGTTTAAAGACCAAACAGAGGTATTAATTAGAGCAAGAGAAGCTGCAAAATTACTAGGTGCTACTGCGTTAAATCGTCCTGAGGATATTGAAATTGATCCTGTAACAGGAAACATATTTGTTTCACTAACCAACAACAAGAGTAAAAACGATTTCCATGGTTCAATTCTAAAAATTGTAGAAACTAATGGAGAATTTGATGCCTTAACCTTTAAAGCTACTACTTATAAAGCTGGTAATGAAGAAAACGGATTCTCTTGTCCTGATAATTTAGCATTTGATTTATCAGGGAATCTTTGGATGACTTCAGATATCTCAGGAAGTGCTATGAATAAACCAGATGGATCTTATATGCCTTTTAAAAACAATAGCTTATTCGTAATTCCAAGATATGGAAAAGATACCGGAAAAGTAATTCGGGTTGCTTCTGCTCCAAGAGATGCCGAATTCACAGGTCCTTGGTTTTCACCAAATGGCAAAACCTTATTTTTAAGTGTTCAACATCCAGGAGAACAAACAAGAGATAAGAGTAACCCTACAAGTAAATGGCCTTTTGATGAAGATGGTATTCCTAAGCCTGCGGTTGTAGCAATTACAGGGGATTTAATCGAAAAAATGAATACTTTAAATCAAATCGAAGTTTAATCGATACACTTTCTAGAGAAATTAAAGTCTTTTGATATCATACTTTTATAGCTCAAAATGAAATTAAAAGTAAGAAATACCAAACAGAAACTACTTTTAGAAAATATAGAAGCTATCATCACGATTGTTGTTATTTTTTTAGGAGTAGGAAAAATAACACTTTTAAGACATTTAGTGAACAGCCATATAGATAAAAGCTGGAGTCCTTTTATTGTTCTAAATAATTACGAGAATGCAAATCTTAATGCTATCTAGTTTATGGATAGATTTCCCCAAAGTGGATTAGCCACTCTTACTGGTAACTGCATTTTTGCTACAGTGATATTAATGAGCTGAAGGATTACGTAAATGCATCCCTCCACGAACGAACGGTATCACTTTAATTGATGTTAATAGTCATTTAAGATGCTTGGTTCTCATTTAAATCAACAACCTCGGAGCAAACTCACGAGGTATGTCTCCGAAAAAAAATATTTTGATGTCGAGGCAAGCTTCGAAGAATTAAACCCTCAATAAGGGATTAAATGATAGGTTTTTACCACCTATACAAGTCACATCTGTAGATGTTAAAAACTAGTAAAAACGTGGAAAACATCGTGAACTTAAATCAAATCAGATTCAAGTATCTTCATTAATTGTGTTCATACATATTAAAAAAATAACTTGTAAAATACTATTGGGTATTCGAATACTTGTACTCAATTTGTTTTGGTACTGAAACGCAATTTATATTTGTATTGTACTCAATACTAAACCAAGCACTCTTCACAATTTCCTTACAACAGCACCTAAGATACTATACCCATAACATAAAAGTGATGCAATTAATTTGCAAAAAAAGTTTCCCATCTACATTTTCAATTTTGAGATACCGTAAGATTTTATTTTAATTGGGATTTTTAGTTAATCAATTGTACTTCACATTCCGTTAGGATATAATTAAAATGTTCTATATCATCAGCATTTAATTTTAATGTTCCTGTAACAGTTATTATAGCATCCGTTTTAAAAGTTTTCTTGGATGTAAATTGTAATTCTATAGCGGTTTCAGCCCCCCCCATTCCACAGAAAAAACAAGATGACATAGGTCCTTTAGATAGTATAAGCAATTTTCCTCGAGGATCTATATTTAAGAAATACCCTGTAATAGTTACTCGTTTTCCTTCTAAAAATTTTACGGAGGGCAAAAATTCTGGATACAAAAATTTTTCTCCATAAGCAGGGAAAAATTTTTCTGTAAATTTAACTTGTGTTAAATCTTCCCAAGTAATATTCTTCTGACTAAAACATGTATAAGAAGATAGAAGAATTAAAGTAATTATAATTTTATTTTTCATTGCTTAAAGTAGTTGATATATTCATTTTTATGATAGGATATATGGCTAATAAAACAGAAAGGATTATCGTTATCACAACTACACCCCCTATTTGTAAGAATTCTTGTAACGGTATTTTTTGGAGTATGTTTTGTTGATATTCCGTCTCTATACTTTTAAACATAAAGTATAGTCCTGTTTTCAATACTATAAATCCTAAAAAGAAAGCAAAAAATCCAATTATTAACCCCTCATAGGCAATCATTCGTATCAATTGAAAATTACTAGCCCCATAAGTTCGCAATAGTGCCAGATCAAAAGCGCGTTCTTTTACCATTTTATATAGGCTAATAAAAATTGTAATACAAGAAATAATAAGTATCATATACCCTATCCAAGAAATTGTTTTAAATCCAATACCAGTATATTGATATAATTTATCCAACTCATATTTTGGTAATGCAGCTTGCATATTGGTATTTTCATTAATTCTTCTTGGAAGTGTTAAAAGAGCAGAAGGGCTTCTAAAAGAAACCAACAAAGAGGTTATTTCTTTTCCTTTCTCATGGTGTTCTAAATAATTTTTATTTTCTTCATGTTCATTTTCTTGATGATGTACATCCCATATACTTTCTAAATTGGTAACTATCAAACGGTCTATTATCTTATTGGTAGATTGATATACGCCAACTACAATTAAATGTTCGGGATGCACATGCATATCATTTTCTACCAACCCATGAGAACTTAGAAAAGCGTCTCCTATTTTGAGCTGCAATTGTTCTGCTACAATAGAACCAAGTATTACTTCCATAGACTTTTTTATAGCGCGTCCTTTCTCTAACTTAGCATTATAAAGCTTTGCAAATTCATTTGTCGTTCCTACAATTTTATAGCCTTTATAATTATCTCCGTAAGAAATAGGGACAGCAGTCTTTACAAAAGGGCTCTTGCTTATTTTTTTTGCATCTTCATATAATATGTTTCCTGTTGGGTTATCCATGTGCAGTACGGAAGCCAAAATTAACTGTAACGGACTTCCTTTAGCACCAATAACTAAATCTATCTCACCTAAATTATTTTGCATTTGGTATTTAAAAGAAGCTTCTAATTGTCTAACTCCTAAAAGAAGGGCAATACTTAATGCTAATATGAAAATACTTAAAAAGGTATATATGGGTTTAGATTTTATATTTTTTAAGCTAATTTTCCAAATATTCATAATGTAATTGAATTTGAAAATAATGACTTAATCCTATGGTCATGGGTAATAACAATTAGATTAGCATTGGTAAGCTTAGCTTGTTTTATAAGTAGTTCAATGACAATTTTACAATTCTCATCATCTAAACTAGAGGTAGGCTCATCAGCAAAAATAACTTGTGGGTTATGTATTACAGCCATCGCAATACCCAAACGCTGTAATTGTCCTTCACTAAGAGTATTTATCGTACTATTTTTACAGTTACTTATATCTAATTGCTTTAATAAAAAATCTATCGAAGTATTGTTTATAGGTTTTTTGCTAAGAAAAAGACGTGTTTGTAAATTCTCTATAACATTCAAAGATTGAATTGCATGTTTTTTTTGGAATACAAGTCCTATATTCTGGCCTCTGAATTTGTCTAATTCTGGATGAGAAATAGAATGGATATCAACCCCTGCAATAACTACTTTTCCACTAATAGGTATTAAAATGCCTGCTAAAAGATGTAAGAGGGTTGTTTTACCTATCCCAGATTTACCTAATATAAGTAAATTCTCTCCCTTACTTAATGCTATATTAGGAAAGTCAAAAAAACGTTCTTCTTTTTTATAATAAAACGTAAGACTATCTATTTGTACCATTTTAAAGTTTGTGTATCTTCACCTTGCTATGGGCCATTGATCCTCCTGAGAGAATAATTTATTTTTCCATACTTGAATTTCTTCATCTGTAAGCAGACATTCATTCAATTGAGTAGTTATTTCTTCTTTGTTTAAATATTGCCCTATAAAAACTAATTCTATTTTTCTGTCTCCGAATAAAGAATCCCAATCAGATTCAATTTCATCTTTATGATCATTAAAAGCTGCATAATTAATTCGTTCTCCAAAAGTCATAGAAGCCCACCAAACACCTGCAGGGTCTGCCTTACAAGAACCACCTGCAGAACTCCATATTAAAGCTTGATTTGGTCTTGATGCTAACCAAAATAATCCTTTGCTTCTAATAATACTTTGAGAAAAATCAGTATTAAGGTAATTTAAGAAACGTTCAGGATGAAATGGTTTTTTACTTCTAAAAATAATAGAGCTTATATCATATTCTTCGGTTTCTGGAGTATGCTCATTTTCAAGTTCTTTTATCCAACCAGCCGAAGCTTCTACTTTTTCATAATCAAACATACCTGTATTGATAACATTTTTTAATGGAACCTTTGATTTATTCGCAAGAATAATATGGGCTTCGGGGTTTAGTTTTTGAATAATGGTTTTAAGCTCTTTAAGTTGTTCCTTGGTTACTAAATCAATTTTATTAATAATAATAGTATTGGCAAATTCTATTTGATCGGTAAGTAAATTAACAATAGTCCTATTATCACCTTCTATATCAGTAAGTGACCTTGTTGTAAGATAATCGGAGCTAGAAAAGTCTTTTAAGAAATTAAACGCATCTACTACAGTTACCATAGTGTCTATATAACTAAACCGACTTAAATCTATTTTTCCATCTTCGCTTTCAAATGTAAAAGTTTGGGCAACAGGAATAGGTTCGCTTATTCCTGTACTTTCTATAAGAAGATAATCAAACTTATTCTGAGTAGCTAGTTTTTCTACTTCTATCATAAGGTCTTCACGTAGCGTACAACAAATACATCCATTAGACATTTCAACTAATTTTTCTTCTGTTCTAGAGAGTGTATTTTCATTTTCAATAAATTGAGCATCAATATTTACCTCACTCATATCATTAACGATAACGGCTACTTTTAATCCTTCTTTGTTATGTAATATATGGTTTAATAATGTGGTTTTTCCAGCACCTAAAAAGCCACTTAAAACGGTTACAGGTAGTTTTTTCATTTATTCAACAATTTCTATATTTATTAGTGTTATAGCCTGCCAACCCATTTAATCTGTTATAGAATAGGTATGTACAGTTATAATTTCTAGCATCTATATCATTAGGTTTTTTATAGTGATATTAATTTTATCACTAGTCAACTCATCTTTTATAATATATCTTTATAAATGATCATTAATGTAATTTAGTTGCAACAATGTTGCACAAATATATTATTATTTTATTTTAATCCGATATGGATCAAGATCAAAAGTTGTATTTACGCAAATATTCTGGTTAATCTAAAGAGGAAGAATTCTATATTTTTCATTCTTCTAAATTGTGCTCTAATAGCTTTTAGTATAGTATTAAAAAATTCTGCTGAAGCATTTATACTTCTATTGATCTGATATCTTAACAGTAAGCTTGTTTAAGTTTACATATACTATCTATTAAAAAAACTGAAAGGATTTGTTAAAATTAAAAATGAAAGAAATTAATTTAATACTTTCGCATTTCTGTAAGAAAATTTCAATTTTATTTTGGCAAAATATAGGCAACATATAGCTTCTTTTTTTGCGATACTTTTTTTAGTATCGCAAGTAAGTCATGTTGTACATTGTTCAACTGATCATTATCAGTTAAACAAAAATGAAATATTTGCTATTTATAATAGTTTAGATTCTTTTATTCATGATGATAATGTCGTTATCAATCAAAATTTTGATGATTGCACTCTTTGTTTTCAGCATAACTCTTTAAAGTTTTATTCTACAAGTAAAGATATATTTGATATATCACCAAATGAAAAAAGTCTTCAAAAAATAACTATAAAATATAGTACTCCTTTTTTAAATGAGTATTTATTAACTCTTACTTCATTACGAGCACCTCCTTTTTCACTAGCATAATTACTGTCCTATCTTTAAGTATATTTAAATAGTATTTTTCTCTTTTTCTAAAAATTAGAGAAAAATGATCATAGATCTTATTAATCATTATTTCTATACTATATAAATTATTGTGAGTTTTGGATATAAAACTTATAGACCATGATGGGGAAATGCGTTTTATGTAAATTTTATATCCAAAAAAATAAATCATCAAATAGTACTTTAAAAAAAAGGTTAATAGTCTATAAGCATTAACCTTACTAAAGAATCAGTTTGATATATAATGATTTTTAAAACCATTACTCACTCAACACTTCCAAGCAGATAGGTTCAACAAAATACTTATAAATTTTAGCTTATTTTTTAATGAAAAAAAGAAGTAAAGGGTGGTTATTAAGCCTACTTTTTTGTGCTATTTCATACGGACAAAATACATATGAAATAAAAGGTGAAATTATAGATGCGATCTCTAAAACAACTTTATCAGGAGCACACATACATATTAATAATCAAAATACAATAACAGATAGTAAAGGAACATTTTTTATTCAAAATCTATCTCAGGGGAGCTATAAAATAACGGTTGTATACTTAGGATATCATCCATATGAAAGAACCATTCAATTGTCTAAAAATAAACACCTTAAAATTCATTTAAATCAAAAAGAAACCTCCCTAAACGAGGTAATAGTTGAAGGGGCTAATGGAAAAATAAAAACAAGAAAAGATACCTATACAAAGCAATCTATTTCTAAAGATTTTTTACAAGAAAACAGGGGTAATAGTTTAATGCAAACACTTGAAAAAGTTGCAGGAATTAGTACTATAAATATTGGAGCAAGTCAATCAAAACCAGTTATAAGAGGATTGGGGTTTAACAGAGTGGTAGTGGTACAAAACGGTATAAAGCATGAGGCACAACAATGGGGTATAGATCATGGTTTAGAGATAGACCAACACGATGTACAACATGTAGAGATCATTAAAGGAGCGTCTTCTTTATTATATGGTTCAGATGCTATTGCAGGTGTGGTAAATATAAAACCTAATAAACTATTGAAACCTAATACGCTTAATGGTGAAGTAAATCTAAAAACACAAAGTAATAATAATTTATATGCAGGCTCTATTGGTATTAACCAAAGATATACAAATTGGTATTACAGAACGCGGGTAACTTATCAAGATTATGGGGATTATAAAGTACCTACTGATAAAATTTATTATGAAAATTACATATTTAATTTACATAATAATCAATTAAGAAATACTGCGGGGATTGAACAAAATGGAAGCTTTGGGTTAGGCTATATATCAGATAAATTTTTAACAGAAACTTATATCAGTAGTGTATATGCAAAAAACGGTTTTTTTGCAAATGCTCATGGTCTAGAAGTTCGCCTTTCTAAAATAGATTATGATTCAGATAATAGAGATATTGATTTGCCATATCATAATGTTCGCCATTTTAAGGCTACTAATAATTCTACTTTGTTTTTTGATAACCATAAAATGATGTTCGAATTGGGATATCAACATAATAAAAGAGAAGAATATTCAGAACCGTCAGCGCATGGATATATGCCTAAACCTACTAATACAAAGGAACGCGAGTTTATTAAAAGTACCTATTCCTTAAATGCTAAAGATGTTTTTAAACCTTTTAATACTCATAAAACAACTCTAGGGTTAAATTTTGAACATCAGAATAACAGCATTGGTGGTTGGGGGTTTTTAATTCCTAAATACACACGATTCACTATTGGAGGTTTTATACATGACACATTTAATCTTTCTGAAAAATTATTTGCACAAGTAGGTGTACGTTATGACTATGGTCGTATTAATACTAAACCATATTTTGAATGGTTTTTATCTCCCGTGTTAGGGTCTACACAACAAGAATACAGACAAAGGTCTAAAAAAAGAGGCTTAACTTATGGAAGTTTTAGTACTTCCTTAGGGATAAGTTATTTAACTAAAAAAAGTACTTATAAAATCAACTTAGGTAAAAGTTTTAGAATGCCTTTGGCTAATGAATTAGCTTCAGATGGTGTTAATTACCATATGTATCGATATGAAAAAGGAAATATTGATTTATCTCCTGAAGAATCTTATCAAATAGATACAGAAGTTGATTTTAACTGGTCAAAAGTTTCACTAAATATAAGTCCATTTATAAACTATTTTACCAATTTCATTTATCTAAATCCTACATCAAAGTATTATGAAACTTTACAAATTTATGAGTACACTCAAAGTAAAGTTCTTAGATATGGAGGTGAATTTTCAATAAGATATAGACCTACTAAAAACTTACTCGTAACAGGCTCTGTAGAATATGTAAAATCAAGACAGTTATCCGGAGTAAAAAAGAATTTTACGTTACCGTTTTCGCCACCTCTATCAAGCTTAATTTCTGTTAATTATACTGCTAATAAATTTTGGGTGTTTTCTCAATCAAAATTCTTTGCAGATTTTAGAATTACTGATGCTCAAAACGAAATAGTACCTCCCGAAAAACCTACAAATGATTATACTAAATTGGATTTAGGCATTTCTGCAACTCTTCCTTTTTTTAACAAAAACGCTATAGATATTTTAGTAAAGTTAAACAATACATTAAACACAAAAATATTTAACCACACTAGTTTCTATAGGCTTATAGAAGTCCCAGAACCTGGTAGAAATCTTTCAATAACACTCAATTATAAATTTTAAAAACAAAAGTCATGAAATTAAACATTAAAAAATCAAATTTAAAACTATTCGCAGTTCTTGCTTTTCTAGGATTATCCTTAGTTTCCTGTAGCAATGATGACGATAATCTTGATATAAATGCAGATACTAATCCTGATAGATTTAAAAAAATAGAAATAGGAAATGCCAGTTTTACGGTCCCTCAACTTAATATTGATCTACATACTGAATTCGATTATACAGGCAAAAAAAAAGTAAAGAAAATTTATTATGATATAACTCCAGTAAATACAAACACTCCAGGTACTGGAGAAATAAAATGGCAAGTATCTAATCATTTAATTCCAGAAGAGTATTATACAGGACAATTAAACCCTCATATACATTACCATATATACTTTGATCCTAAAAACAAAAATTTTCCAAAAATTAGACCTGCAACAGGAACCTATAATTTAAAAATTAAAGTTATTGAAGATGATAATACAGAAAGTTCTATAACAAAAGAGTTTAAGATCGTTAAAAAGTTTTCAGAAATTGAAATAGGGGATGACAATAAAATAAAAAAGGGAAGTGATGAACTACACACTGAATTTCATTATGATACAAAAAACAATACCATTAGTGAAATAAAATATGAATTATGGTTTAAGGAATGGAGAAATGGTCAGCAGAAACCAATTGGTAAATGGGATAATATTAAGGTAGTCTTACCTGCAAAATTATATGAAAACATAAAAAATCCACATATTCATTACCATTTACCTATCAATAAAGATTTACCATTAGGAGATTATTGGCTTAATATTTATGTAAAAGAAACTAACGAAAAAGAAGCTGTTAAGCTATCAATTCCTTTTAGTGTTATAAAATAAGTGGATAAATTATTAATCCACTTATTTCTATAATATCAAAAGATAAACTTTAAACCAAACACTAATTAAATACTTTTAGAATAATGAAAAGTAAACTTAAAATACTATTTATTATTTAAAGTATTTTGGCTATATCATGTGCTATAGATGGCAATATTTTAAATCCATCAAAAGGTATGTTTATAGAAAATATAAATACTTATGTTGCTTTCTGGTAACATAAGCATATTATAAATTTAGAAGTACAATATCATTTATATATATAAAAATGATATTAAAGAAAGATTTTATATTGATCTTTTTATAACTATTAAATAGTAAAAAATGTTTCGTAATAATAAAATAATAGCAATATTCATTTTTAGTGCATTTATATTGATTGGATGTTCTAAAGATGATGAAGACCAAAAAGACTTAGATAAACCAACTATAACTGTAGCGTATAAAGATGGTTTTCCTAAATCGTGTACAACATTAAAAAAAGGGCAAGAACATATTATTAGCGTAAAAGTTTCTGATAATTTAGAGCTAGCATCTTATGGTATCGACGTACATAATAATTTTGACCATCATACGCATGATGACCAAGGAACAAAATGTGATCTAAACCCTGTAAAATCGCCTAAAAATCCTTTTGTTTATTTAGAAAACAAACCTATACAAGGTAAGGTTAAACAGTTCGAAATAAAACATATTCTAAAAATTCCTGCAGATATTGATACTGGTGATTATCATTGTCAAATATCTGTAGTTGATATTACTGGTTGGCAAAGTAGAACATCAATAGATATAAAAATAGTAGATTGATAATTCATCTATTTTATATAAATGAATTAAAGATTTTAAAATTCCTCGATATGATATTTCGAGGAATTTTAATTTTAAGTCTAAAATATACCTGTTTATATATCAAATACTTGGATTGTAAAATAAAATTATTTTTTTTTTCGAATGAAAAAAGAAGTCCAGAAACATCTATCCATACTATTTTATGACAAAGTATGAGATCAAAAGAAGCAATAATGTACCAGTATTTCATCTATGATTATGCATACTGTCTATTAGATACGCCACCAAAAATACTCGAGTGATAGTTTCAATCCAATAGTTCTCTTATAAAAACCTAATTTTACCCCTACGAAACTAAATGTGCTTAACAATCATCATTAACGTTTTAATTTCCTTTTTCTAATTCTTTGTATGTTAATAAGAAATCAATTTCACAAGGAGTCATTGCATGAGGATACGATGGAACAATAGAAATACCTTCTTTAGTAAATACCCAATTATAATATGTCCATAAATCTCCATCACCTAAAAAATATTCACACTCAATATCTAGATCTGTATCTTTTTCATATTTATTTTTTAATAGTGTATAATGATCTAAAAGAGGATATACTTCGTTGATTTTTTCTAATTGTACATTTTGTTTAAGATCATAGTTGTAACCAATTTTATTATGATTAGGATGTGCTCCTCCGCAGTAAATAGAGGAATATTCATAAAAACTAATATAATCATCAGACACAAGTTTAACATCAATATCAATATCAGCCCACTCACATTCTAAACCTATTTCTGCAAATGAGGCATGAAGCGTGTCCAATTTTTGGTTTACAAATTCGTGTTGTGCACTAGTAAATCCATTACCTAGTCTAAATAATGTCTTTTTAGAATACTTTTCGGTAAACCAAACCAATTCTTTATTATCATATACTGTAACACTATCTCTTAAAAATTTAATTTTTCTTAATTTATATTTTCTAAAATCTTCAGTTGTCTTTGTTAAATGGACTTTTAAAACAACTTCCATATTTTCCCATGTTCCATACAACTGATCGTTATCAAATTGTAATGTAAATAGCTCTTTTTTTTCTTTTAGATCACTATATTTTTCATAAATAACTAACTCTGATTTTACTCGTCTACCACCTAATAAGATATTTTTTAAATGGGATTTATAAAAGTAAAAAGCAGTTACACTATCATCATTATAATCTGTATCTAATTGAAAGAAAATCTCATGTTTACCGATAGTTCCTCTATAATTTTGTGCATAACTCACTAATGAAAAAAGAACTATTAAAATAGTGATATATGATGATTTCATTATTTTTTTGTGTTTTAAATATAATTTAAACCTTCTTTAAATTCATTAATCAACTCTTTTACCTCAATTGTATTATATTATCTAGAAAAGTGAACTGGAATCGCTACCAAAATTTTAGAAACTTTCATTACCTCAGCTGACATTAATGAATAACTATGATAATTTATTTTAGCTTGTTCCTTAGGTGTTAGAAATCCTTCTAATTGTGCATATCTTTTAAATATTAATTTACCTATTTCTATAAATCTCTAGGGGGTTAGCATCTCACACATTGTATTTTTGATTATCCATAATTTATCCACTGCCTTCATTTTTTAATTATTCATTAGCTCTTCTAACCATGGATAACATTATACCGCTAAGAATTAATAAAGCTCCGATAATTCTATTTTGTAAATGAATTTTTTCTTTATTTTCTAAATATTTTTTTAATCTTGAAGCTAAATTTACATATACAAAAAGGCATATTCCATCTATAACTAAATATGTAAATCCTAAAACAATGACTTGAGACATAAATGAATAATTAGGATCTATAAATACCGGAAATAATGCTGCAAAAAATACAATTGCTTTTGGATTTGAAGCGGACATAAAAAAACCCTCACTATATAGTTTAAAAAAGCTTTTTTCTTTTTTATTAGCGCTCAATTCTTTTACTTTTGGTTTGGAGATTATTTTTGTTATCCCCATATAAATTAAATACCCTACTCCTATCCATTTTATAAGGCTAAATAATTCCCCAGATGATATGATTATAGAAGCTAAACCTAGTGATGATAAGATAATTTGCAATAAGTTTGCTGATAGATCTCCAAATATAGTCCCAATTGTATTTTTTACTCCGTAGTTTAGACTATTAGAAGAAGCTAATAATACACTAGGACCTGGTGTTACACCAATTACAATAACGGTTGCAATAAACGAAAACCAAAGTGTTAAATTCATATTTTTATTTTTATAATTATCAACTGATTATCAATTACTTAATGATGTATTATTTTTTTATTTTTTTTATAATATTGCTCTTCTCCTACATATTTTCAATATATAGCACCAATCTCGAATATCAAAATTGTGCTTAGCATTTGGAGTCATTCATCAATATAAGGTTTATTTTTTTTCAATAGTTAGTAGATCAGATAATATTATTTTATCAAATACTTTTCATTCAAAACATCAAACATTCTTACTTATTCTACCCTAAGAAAACAACCTTATTATATTTATTTATTGGGTAAACAAAATGATACGAAAACAGGCATCCTATACCTCTTCGACACACATTAACTCCACTTTAACACAAGTATAGCTTTTACAATATAAAACATAGAAAACAAGCATGTTACACTCCATATCCGCAATGAAAATATCTCAAAAAAACAGTAGAAAACAAAGTGAATACGATTCTTATTTAGATTTATTTTAAATAATTTGGGTAATTCAAAACGAGTAAATACTTTTGCCGGAAATTATTACTTGTATATTCAGTCTAAATAAAAATAAATGAAAAACTTACTATCTTTATTAATGCTACTACTGTTAAGTAATTTAGCATTTTCGCAGAATGGTACCGTAAGCGGAACTATTACCGACAACAACTTGATACCTCTTTCAGGAGTAAATGTTTATATAAAAAACACAGCAAAAGGAACACAAACCAATGAGAATGGAGTTTTTGAAATCAATGATATCGAGAATGGGGATTATATCTTTACAATATCATATCTGGGTTTTAAAACAAGAGAAATTAAAATATTAATTTCAAACAATCAACCAGTAAACTTACAGTCAATTATTCTTTATGAGGGAAATGAAATTTTAGGTGAAGTAGTTATTGAAGGGCTACGAACTAATAAATTTTCGAGAAAAAAAACAGCTTATGTTTCTAAACTACCTCTAAAAGATATTGAAAACACACAGGTTTATAGTACAGTTACAAATGATCTTTTAGAATCTCAAATAGTTACTAATTTTGATGATGCACTAAAAAACGCAACAGGCGTTGAAAACCTATGGGCATCTACAGGGCGAGGTGGAGATGGTGCTGGGTATTATGCTTTACGCGGTTTCTCTGTTCAACCACAATTAGTAAATGGTTTACCTGGGTTAACTAACGGAACGATTAATCCTGCAAACATAGAGCGTATAGAAGTATTAAAAGGTCCTTCTGCAACATTATTCGGAAATGCTGTAAGCTCATATGGTGGACTTATAAATGTAGTAACCAAAAAACCTTATGTTGGTACTGGTGGTGAACTTTCGTTTACTTCTGGCACTTATGGTTTAAACCAAGTAATAGGAGATTTTAATACCGCATTAAGTAAAGATGATAATTTATATTTTAGAGTAAATACTGCTTACACAACCGAACAAAGTTTTCAAGATGCAGGTTTTAGAACATCTTTCTTTGTAGCACCTTCACTTTCTTATAAAGTAAACAATAAGCTGTCGTTTTCTTTTTATGCAGAAATCACACAAGCAGAACAAACCAATCCTACATTTTTATTCTTAAACAGGACTGCACCAACTGAAGCACAAAACTTAGGAGAATTAGGATATAACAATAAATTATCTTTTACTAGTAATGATTTGACTTTGCAAAACCCAAATCAGAATTATAGAATTGAAATGGATTATAAGTTGTCAGATACTTGGCAATCGCAAACCTTACTGTCAAAAAGCTCTACTTCTACAAATGGATATTATTCGTATTTATTCGAATTTGGTATTTTAGGTAACAATACGTTTTCTCGTTTTATCAGTAAACAAAATGCTAATACGCAGACTACTGATATTCAACAAAATTTTATAGGTGATTTTAAAATAGCATCTTTAAGAAACAGAGTTGTTATTGGTTTAGACTATTTCAACGCAACTCAAATAAGTAATAATAGCGGTTATGCATTTTATGGGAATGTCACACCTGAAGGTGGAGCAAATGGGGATAATCCTTTTACGCCAGATGTAGTAGAAACTGATTTATATCCGCTTTCGACTTCTGGTGTAGATGCTGTTTTAGAATCGCAAGCAATTGGAAATAACAAATCTAAATATCACATCTACAGTCTATATGCTTCTGATGTATTAAATATTACCAGTAATTTATCTGTTATGATAGGAATACGTTTAGATAGATTTGATAATGAAGGAGATTTAGTAAACACAAAAGACGATTTTAAACAAGATACATTTTCTCCAAAACTTGGAGTATTATACCAACCAATTAAAGATAAATTATCAGTCTTTGGAAATTACCAAAATGGTTTTAAAAATGTAGCACCACAATTGGTAGGTAACCCAGAAGACGGTCCTCAACAATTAAAAACTTTTAAACCTGAAAGAGCTAATCAACTTGAATTTGGGCTGAAAACATTTTTTTTCAAAAATAGATTGAATGCTACAATAAGTTATTATGATATTAAAGTAACAGACAGAGTAATTCAAGACCCAAGCTCACCATTTAATAAAATTCAGGGTGGTGAGATAGAAAGTAAAGGTGTAGAAATAGAAATTAACGCCAATCCTATCAAAGGATTAGACATTAGAGCTGGATACAGCAATAATGAAAGTAAAACTATAAAAACCGATGATCCTTTAATACTTAATAAAAGACCGCTAGAGGCTGGTCCTAAAACATTATACAATTTTTGGGCAAATTACGAATTTCAGGATGGCAAACTTGATGGCTTTGGTTTAGGATTTGGTATCAATGGAGCAAGTAAGCGTTTTGTAAAAAATTATACAACTACAGGTAATTTTATTTTACCAAGTTATACTATTGCAAATGCCTCAATTTTTTATCAAGCAAATAAGTATAGAATTGGTCTAAAATTAAACAACGCATTTAATAAAGAATATTATAAAGGCTGGTCTACCATAAATCCTCAAACACCACGAGCATTATTAGCTAATATTTCATATAAATTTTAATTAATCCAATAAAAAAAAGAACAACTTTTTTGTAAGTTGTTCTTTTTTTACAAATAGATCAATGAGATTGAAAAAAATTATATTTCAGGTACACAAAATATTAGGTCTTGCTACAGGCGTAGTCGTTTTTATTGTTGCAATTACTGGTTGTTGCTGGACTTTTAAAGACGAAATTGAAAGCCTTTATAGTGACTACAAAACAATTGAAGCTCAAGACACAACCATTTTAACACCAACTGAGGCGAAAGTTCTTGCCAAAGAAATATTCCCAAATAAAACGGTACATGGAACAATATTTGGTAAATCCGATGAGGTTATAGAAGTTATTTTTTATGACATTGAGCCAGAGTTTTATCAAAGTATTTTTATTAATCCATACTCTAGAGAAATAATACATATAAAAGATCATCTTTCTGGATTTTTTGCTTTTGTTTTAAAAGGGCATGTAAGGTTATGGTTACCAAGAGCTATTGGCGAAGAAATTGTAGGTGTTTCCATATTACTATTTATTATTATTCTAATTTCTGGATTCATAATATGGCTTCCTAAAAAGAGTAAAAACTTAAAACAACGACTAAAATTTAGTTGGAAAAAGACAACTCGATGGAAGAGAAAAAATTTTGATTTACATTCGATTTTAGGTTTTTATGTCTGTTCATTAGCTTTGATATTAGCACTCACAGGATTAGTAATGTCCTATGATTGGTTTCAAAAAACTGTTTATTTATCCTTTGGAGGGGATAAAAACCCAACCTTTTTAATTCCAAAAAATGAAACCCAAAAAGCGTTAACCTCTACAAGTACTTTTCCTATAGATCGTCTTTTAATCAAACTTAAAGATGAGAATCCTAATGCGAAAAGCTTTGAAATTCATTATCCATATTCTAAATCCGATTGTATCTATGTTGAAGTAACCAATAGCAACGGATTGTACTATGATTCGGATTTTCTGTTTTTTGACCAAAATACTTTAAAAGAAATCACATCCAATACTATTTATGGCAGGTATGAAAATACAAAAATAGCTGACAAAATATTGCGAATGAACTATGATATTCATATCGGAGCAATAGGTGGAATCACCGGAAAAATCATTGCTTTTTTAGTTAGCTTATTAACTGCTAGTCTACCTCTTACAGGAGTTTTATTATGGTACGGACGAAATTATAAAAAGAAAAAACCTTAGACTAAATAGTAGTTAGTACATAATTCTATTGAGCCTATCATATTCTTAAAATTAGGGGAAACCTTGTTCTTTTTCATACGTCTTCATATCCTATTTTGCTATTATCATTTGCTTTCATTTTATTTATAAATGATTGCACTAGCATTAGATTTCCTTTTAGGTATCTACGAGCTATAGTTCCAAAACTATTTTCTTCTTTTCCTACACTATCTTTAACTACATCAGTTAGAACATTAATCATAAATCCTTCGGTATGTGCATCCTTTACATAATCTTCTATAATATCTCTCTGAAGGAATCCATATGAGCGAAGCATTTTTAACATTATACCTTCTTTTAGTTTTTCTGGCTTAATTTTTACACCTACTATTTTACCAACTATATCTACCATTTCTTAAGGTGTTAGTAACACTTTACCGATAACACGATACGTTTTAAGATTGCTATAGAGTATCCTAAAAAAAATGTAATAAAACTAGTCTTTAAAAATTAAAAAACATCAAAAAAAGACTTATATTATTACCCTTAAACCGACGAAATACAATTAAATAGGCTAAAAACATCTAATTATTCTATAATCAAAAAAATATAATTTCGTTTTTGAAACTAAGATTTAGTGAAAATTACAAATCATTTTGTAACTTTCAATAGAATTAACTAATACATATGCCTTTTACATTAGATCAATTTAAAACCTTATCAAGAAAAACATTTTTATTCCTTTTTATTTTAAAAAAAGATGGACAAATAGTTGCCTTTAATAATAGATGTAAATTATTATTTCCTATTGATGAAAATGAGATTAAAGGAAAATATATTACCGATTTTATAATTGATGAAGATGTATCTGTATTTAGAAATTCAGTATCTATACTATCCGATACTAATCCTATTACTAATAAATCGTTTAGTTTTCCTACAAAAAAGGAAGGAGTATTGTCTCTAAAGTTTGATTTTATATTGTATAATAATCTCATCTATGCTACCGGAATTGACACTACAAAAGAACATAAAGAGCATAAAGCATTATTAACCATTTCTAAACTTACTAAGACTGGCGCTTGGTATTACAACCCTAATACTGACGAAATATACTGGTCTAAGGGATGCTATCTAATCACAGAATCTGACCCTAATAGTACGATAACAAAAATTAAATCTCTAAATTTTCATCCCGAAGATTCTAGATCACGAATAAATAGCTATTTAGAAAACGTTATCAAAGATAAGACACCATATGAATATACCGAAAAGATCATTACTCAAAAAGGAAATGAAAAATGGGTAAAGGTTATAGGAGAACCTATACTCTATAAAGGAGAAGTTATTTATGTAAATGGAACTATAACTGATGTTACAGACAAGCATATTTATATTGAAAAACTAAAGCATAGTGAAGAAACTAAACACCTAGCCTTAAAAGGTATACAATCTGGATTATTTGATTATAATATTAAAAAAAATGAAGTTTTTTATAGCTTAGATTTTAAAAAAATGCTAGGACTTCCTTTAGACAAAGAGTTTGTATCAGAAGAAGAATTTAGAAAAATGATACACCCTGATGATGTTGATCAAATGCTAAAAAGACAACATGAAAACCTAAACAAAGAAGGTAATCATTATTACAACTACTATAGATTAAAACATATTAATGAGGGGTATCGACATTATGAAGTCTATGGTTTTAGAAAAAAAAACTCAAAAGGAGAAACTACAAGAATGATTGGTAATCTGATTGATATTCATCAAAAAAAGATTAATGAACAAACTATTATAGAGAATAAAAGCAGATTACGAGCAATTGTAAATAATGGATTCGTATACACTATTTTATTAGATACTGAAGGTAAAATACTAATGACTGATCAAAAATCTATAGAGATCATAAAAAGAAATTTTAATCTAGATCCAACCCTTGTCTCATCTCGTTTTATTGATGTAATCCCTCTTAATTTTAAAAACTCTTTTGCTCACGAGTTTAACGAAGCCCTAAAAGGAAATATTGTAAAGAAAGAAATCGAGCGAATTACCTATAAAGGAGATGCTCAGTGGTTAGAAGCTAAGTATACCCCTATTTATAGCCAAGAAAAAAAGATAAACTCTATTCTTGTGAGTTTTCTTGATATTACTGAAAGAAAATTAGCTGATATCGCCATCAAAAAGTCACATATTAAAGAACAAGAATTAAATAGTCTTAAATCAAATATATTATCCAATTTTAGTCATGAAATAAGAACTCCTCTAAACGGTATAATGACTATCAGTAAGCTATTACTTAATGAAGAAATAGTTGAAGAGCGAAAAAAACTTTTAGAATATTTAGAAGAAAGTAAAGACAGACTTCTAAAAACAATCACCAATCTATCTAATTTTAGTGAATTAGAAGCGATGAGACGCAATATAAACCTACACAGTTTTGATACCAATTATACCGTAGAGACATCATATAGAGAGTATCGACATATGGCAGAGGCCAAGAATTTAAATTATCAATTAGAGCTCGACCAAACCTCTCCTCAAATCAATATAGATGAAGTTTTATTTAAAACTGCATTGAATAATATTATCCATAATGCTATTAAATATACTAATAAGGGTAGTATAATTATTAGAGTTAGTTCTAAAAATCATAATAATTTAAAAAATAATGTTTATATTTCGATTACTGATACTGGTATTGGAATAGATAAAGAGAATCTTACTAAAATTTTTGACCCTTTTGTCCAAGAAAGTATAGGTCTAAGTCGTAAATATGAGGGAACAGGTATTGGACTGAGCCTATCAAAACGATATATAGAATTATTAGATGGAAAAATAAAAGTAAAAAGTAAAACAGGTGAAGGCACCGAGTTTAAAATTATAATTCCAAAACACTTATGAATGTCCTTTACGTAGAAGATAATAAGATAAATGCAATGGTTATGGATAAAATGCTAACCAAAAACCATTCGAATGTTATCATAGCAGAAAACGGTTCACAAGCACTCAAGGTTGTAAAAGAAAAAAATCTTGATCTTATCCTAGTCGATATTAATCTAGGACTTAATCAAATGGATGGCTGTGAATTATTAAAGAAGCTACGCAAAATAGATATTCTTAGTAATATCCCTGTATTTGCTGTAACAGCATATGCAATGCCTGGAGACAAACAACGTTTCATAAACACTGGTTTTGACAATTATTTTTCTAAACCTGTAAATTTTGATCAATTAATAACTGTTATATCAAAAATAAAAGGTGCCATTAATAAAAGTCAGGCTATCTAATTTGACTAAATCGTATACCTAGTTGTTTCTCGATATCTCTTATACTATTTATTTCGGATTTAACGATTAAAGCTAAGGATATACCTGTATTACCTGCTCTAGCCGTCCTACCACTCCTATGTGTATAATATTCTATCTGATCAGGTAATTGATAATGTACTACAAAAGCAAGATTAGCAACATCAATACCTCTAGCTGCTACATCTGTAGAAATTAATAATTGTATTGTTGTATTTCTAAAAGCCCTCATTACTTTATCACGGTCTTTTTGTGTCATATCTCCTTCTAGCAAACCGATATCATAATTCTTTGCTTTTAACTGCTTAGATAATGTCCGCGCTGCAACTTTAGTTTTTGTAAAAACAATACCTCTCCCCTCTCGTTGTGTTTTTAAAAAATAAATAAGTGTATCTAATTTACTAACCTCATCACCTACTACAAATTGATGATTTATTCCTTTATTTATAGCATCATCTCTATCTATACTTATCCTAACGGCATTATTCCTTACATAAGAATTTATGATTTCGTTTAATGAAGATGGCATTGTTGCAGAAAAAAGCCAAACATTTCTAGTTCCTTTAGTTTGAGCGAGAATGGTTGTTAATTCTTTTTTAAACCCCATACTTAACATTTCATCAGCTTCATCCATCACCAATGTTTTAATTTCAGAAATATCAACTGCTTTTCTGTTTATTAAATCAATAAGTCTTCCTGGTGTTGCTACAATAATATGCGTAGGTCTTTTTAACCTAGAAAGTTGTCTTTCGATTTTCTCCCCTCCATAAACTGATTCTGTAAAAATTTTATCTGTATATTTTGTGAATTTAAAAAGTTGTTTAGCTATTTGCTGACCTAATTCTCTAGTAGGAGCTAGAATCAAAGCTTGTACTTGTTTTTTAGAAGGGTTTATTTGTGATAGTATCGGAATTCCAAATGCAGCAGTCTTACCTGTTCCTGTTTGCGCTTTGCCTATAAAATCAGTTTTGTTATTCATCAAAACAGGAATCGCCTGTTCTTGAATTTTTGTAGGAGTAGTTATTCCCATTTCCTTAAGACCTTTATTAAGGTCTTTAGAAACACCCAGCTCTAAAAATGTCATACATATATCGTTTAAGTTGCAAAAATAAACGAATATCTATTCATAATTCAACTTAATCAAAAAATAACTGACATCTGATGACTAAATTCTAGTAAGGGGATTGAATCTTAGAAATAATATATAAATCAGAACACTTATTATTTTTTTAGATCTTTTTATTAATAAGCTAATAAAAGAAGGGGGCGATACTTCTAAAAAAATATTCTGATCTAAGTATTTTTTAATATAATATATGTAAAAACAATGGTTTTACATTTTATAAATCTATACATATGCTATTTTTAAAAGAGTTTTTTTAGCCATCTACTGCAAATGAGTTTAGCCATGAAATATAAAAACATCCTAAATTAACGCTATTTATAGATTTTTAAATATTAGCATGCAATTTTCATGAAGTAATTAAAAAATTGTTTTTTTAAAGTCAATCCTTTTTTATGAAAATGAGATTTAATCATACAAAAACCTCCTGAACAATTAAAATCAGCACCTTCATCAGACGATATGATATCTAGTAATGAAATAGTATGTGTATGATCATGATCTTCATCTAAGTGATGATTTTTTATATCAATATTTAAAAAAGTCTTACTGACATTATGGTTCAAATGAGGATTTGAAAGAAATACACCTTCTACATGAAGAGGAGAATCTGTATTTATAGATTGAGAGTATCCTATGTTAGTAATTAATAAAAGAGTTAATACGATTGTGTAGCATAAAAATTTATTCATATAAATATATTTAAAAGTTATGTGACGTTGGTTATTTATTGATTTCAAAATTAAGTTTTGTAAGAAGAGATGTTGTTTTTTCTTACGGTAAAACCCTTTAATTTATCGTCAAAATACACACATAATCGTTAAAAAGCAAAAAAAAGCTATTTTTTAACACTTTAGAAGAGTCAATTATGTTTTCAAAAAAATGAATTTAGATCATATTAATATATAAAACTCCCCCTAAAACAACTTCAGTTCATCGGATAAATGATTAGGTAAGTTAAGTTGTGTCCCTAAACGATCATTCATTTTTTTGATGAAATATTTAGATAATAATGGTGATTCTTCTTCTATATTTTGGTGTACAAAAAAATGAATTTTATTAATCCCTTGACCTTTCCATATAGCAAGTCTCCGTACCCAATCATCCAATCGAGTATAATCAGTTTCATGATTTGCTCCAACATATCTTATAAAAGCTTCATCATTAGTTAAACACATATGTAATAGATCTCTTCTTCCGGCAGTATCCGTTATTATATTTGCAATAGTATTCTCTTCCATAAGATTATACAACTCATTAGATACTACAGAATCATTAAACCAATCTGTATGTCTAAATTCTATTGCTAGACGTATTTCTTTTGGCCATTTTTCAACAAACCGTATGACTCTATCAAAATTTTTAGGCCCAAAATTACTATGCATTTGTAGGAATATTGTTCCTAATTTTTCTTTTAAATAAATTACATTAGATATATACTCATCTACATAAGGTTGTACATCATCATTTAGCCTTTTTAGATGAGAGATATTCTGCACAAGTTTTGGGAAAAACTTAAAATCCTCAGGAGTTTTATCATACCACTTCTTATATTGATCTTCAGAAAATATTCTGTAAAAAGTAGCATTTAGCTCTATGCTATTAAATTGTCTAGAATAGTATTCTAATTCATCTTTAGTACCTCTGGGATAAAATCCCTTTAAATCTTGCTTATTCCACTTAGCACAACCAACGTATACAGATATTCCTTCTTTAGAGGTCTTTTCTATAACTCTAGAGGTGTTTTTATCATCTTCTGGTAACGTAAAATCTATTATATCTGGACGTTCTACTTTTCCGAATTTCATCTTTTTTTTATATTTATTTTTATATTTATTTTTATAAAATTAATTTAACCCACAACAAAACAAAAACATAAACTAATAATAATCAAAAACTTAATGACAATACATTTGTTAGACCTCACAGGTAGAAAAAAAACTATGAGGTTTCAATAATAAGCTGATCATATGATCTTTAACCAATAATAATTATTTTTGTTATGTATTTAGGGAAATTAATTAAAATTAAAGGAATGGCAATTAGATTCTTTTTCTTAATAAATATGATATAAAAAAGTAGCGTATTATTTAACATATTTTTTCTTAACTTAGAATGTAAAATCTCTTCACATATCTTATCATTAAGTTAATATACCAGAAGCTCAAAAAAACTAGCTTAGTAAAGTAAAATATAACAAGTATATATCCTAAAATTGTTTATAAGTAGTTTAAAACTCTATACATATACTTGATTTTTAAGCACTACTATTAACTATTTTTAATAAACATTCTTTTATTATGGAAAACAGGGAATCAAATTTGTTAGCAATACGTCCGCAATTGTTAAATGCAAGAGTTTCTGAAAACATGTCCAATGATGAACAGTTTCAGAATAAAACAATTCGACCAATTATAAAGCTACAGAGCGAGTTATTAATCGAAGTTTTTAAAAATTACATAAAAAAAAGAAAAAATACGTTCTATGAATTATCATTAGAAAAGCGTTTTGATTTTATCGAAAATGCTATCCAAAAAGATATGAAATTTAGAAATAATCTTAAAGGGATGATTATAGGTCAGTTTACTATAGAAGAGTATCTAAAGTATATTAATAACTCTTCAGCTCTAAATAAGCGTATGATGAGTATTGTAAAAGAGCGCCTACAAGACAATATACAATTGTTAGAATATAAGGTAGCCTAATAACATCAATAATGAACCTAGGATATATCGGTTTCTTTTTTAAAAATTGACACTAAAAAATCCTAATGAATAGATTTTCATTAGGATTTTTTATTAGGTATGTGTGTTAGATTATGGTTTTAAATATTCTAATACATTATTTTCTATTCTAGCATCTATATTAGAAACACTTGCTTTCTCAAAAGGAGTTCCGGTTATATTTTCATATAATTCGATATAACGTTCAGAAACAGATTGAATATATTCATCTGTCATTTCTGGAATCTGTTGTCCTTCTTTTCCTTGAAAACCATTACTAATCAACCACTGTCTTACAAATTCTTTTGACAATTGTTTTTGAGGCTCTTCGTTTTGCTGTCGTTCTTTATATCCTTCTATATAAAAATAACGCGAAGAATCAGGAGTATGTATTTCATCAATCAATACAATCTTACCTTCTTTAGTTTTTCCAAATTCATATTTAGTATCCACTAAAATTAATCCTCGTGCTTCAGCGATCTCTGTTCCTCTTTGAAAAAGCTTACGAGTATACTCTTCTAAAACGAGATAATCTTCTTCTGAGACAATTTTTTTTGATAGTATCTCTTCTCTAGAAATATCCTCATCATGTTCTCCATTATCGGCTTTAGTAGAAGGAGTAATGATTGGTTCAGGGAATTTATCATTTTCTTTCATTCCCTCTGGCATAGCAACACCGCATAGCATTCGTTTTCCTAATACATACTCACGAGCAGCATGCCCTGATAAATAACCTCTTATAACCATTTCTATCTTAAACGGTTCACAAAAATGACCTATTGCCACATTTGGATCTGGAGTAGCAATCAACCAGTTTGGAACCAAATCTTCTGTTTCTTTCATCATCTTAGTAGCAATCTGATTAAGAATCTGCCCTTTAAAAGGGATTCCTCTCGGCATTACTACATCAAACGCAGATAAACGATCAGTTGCAATCATCACCAATAATTCATCATCTATACTATATACTTCTCTTACTTTTCCTTTATACACTGATTTTTGGTTAGGAAAATTATAATTTGTGTCTATTATTGTATTCATTTCTTACTTTGTAAATATTTGGATCACTTAGTTAGTGAGTATTTGGGTCACTTAGTAAAAGTAGAGCAACATATATGCTAACAGTTAAGCATTCTCTCTTAGTCAACTACTAAATTATCCATTTCTATTTTCAATTTCTTTATATGCTGCAATCACTTTCTTTACTAATTTATGACGAATCACATCTTTATCATCTAGATAAATCATGCCAATACCCTGAACATTTTTCAGTACTAATAAAGCTTCTTTAAGCCCTGATGTAACTCTTCTTGGCAAATCAATTTGCCCTGGATCACCAGTAATAATAAACTTAGCATTTTTACCCATACGAGTCAAAAACATTTTCATTTGGGCATGTGTTGTATTCTGCGCCTCATCAAGGATTACAAAAGCATTATCTAGAGTTCTACCTCGCATAAATGCCATTGGAGCAATTTGAATAACTCCTTTTTCAATAAAACTATCTAGTTTTTCACTAGGGATCATATCACGTAAAGCATCATATAAAGGTTGCATATAAGGATCTAGCTTCTCTTTTAAGTCTCCTGGCAAAAAACCAAGATTCTCCCCAGCTTCTACAGCAGGGCGTGTAAGGATAATACGCTTAACTTGCTTTTCTTTTAATGCTTTAATGGCTAATGCAACTCCTGTATACGTTTTTCCTGTTCCGGCTGGACCTATCGCAAAAACCATATCATTCTTAGTACAGGATTCTACTAGTTTACGCTGATTAGCAGTCTGAGCTTTAATGAGTTTACCTCCTACTCCATGTACTAATACTTCTCCACTATTAACCGATGTCTCATAGTCTTCTTTACTGTCACTAGTAAGTACGCGTTCTATTACATTCTCATCAAGCTTATTATATTTAGCAAAATGTTCTAGTAACATATTAAATCGTTTATCAAACTCTTCTAGTAGATCTTCATCACCATACACTTTTAACTTACTACCTCTTGCCACAATTTTTAACTTAGGGAAGTATTTTTTTAATAGTTGAATATTACTATTCTGAAGTCCGAAAAACTCTCTCGGGTTGATTTCTGTCAGTTCAATTATAAGTTCATTCAAAAGCTATACGAATTTTAGTATGATTTTTTTTTAGGATTGCCTAAGTTTGCTAAAATTGTTTACATTTTTGTCAGGAATACAAAATAAATTGAAAAACAAAATAACATATTTTAGTTATCACTACTATATATTAGTAAATTAAGCAATAAATATAGTAGTTTTATCATCATTATGTAATCAAAAAAAACTGTAAACAATCTCATAACAAATTTACATATTTTTATACGCTTACAACTAAAAGATATTAACAATTCTTATACATGCCAATTATTACCTTAACTACAGATTTCGGAATTAAAGATCATTTTGTATCTGCGGTTAAAGGAGCTATTTATTCAGAATTACCAGAAGCCAAAATTGTTGATATATCCCATGATGTTTCACCTTTTCATATTACAGAAGCAGCATATATTATACAAAATGCTTATAAAAATTTTCCAAAAGGGAGTATCCATATTATTGGGATCGATAGTGAACTTAATCCCGAGAATAAACATATCGCAGTACAGCTAGATGATCATTATTTTATATGTGCTAATAATGGGCTAATTTCTCTAATTACATCAGAGTTTAATCCTGAAAAAACTGTAGAAATAAACATTCATGATGCTATAGCTAGTAATTTCCCTGTACTAGATGTTTTTGTAACTGTAGCTTGCCATATTGCTCGTGGAGGTACCCTAGAGGTAATCGGAAAAACAATTTCTGACATTAAAACCATAAAAGGAGCCACTCCTATTGTTAATGTAGGAGATACCCAAATTGTAGGAAGTATCATTTACATCGATAATTATGGTAACCTAGTTACTAATATTACACGTAAGCTATTTGAAAAAATTGGAAAAGGAAGGAAATTCAAAATTACTGCACGTACTGCTGTATTCCAAAATGTATATCTACGATATAGTGATGCTATTAATTTTGGAATTGAAAAAAGTAAACGTGAAGAAGATGGTAAAAAAATAGCTCTATTTAATTCCTCAGGATATTTAGAATTGGCCATATATAAGAGTAATCCTAGAACAATAGGTGGAGCCTCTAGCCTATTTGGATTATACTATAGAGACACTGTAAGTGTAAGCTTTGAATAAAATTATAAATAACTTAAAAAAAAACTGTAAAACTTTTGTGTTTTACTATTTTGAAACTTATAAAATGATACTACGAATCGTAAAAATGGGATTTATACCCGATCAAATAGATGCTTTTTTAGAAAATTTTGAACTACATAAAGATCTAATTAGAAATTTTGAAGGCTGTAGTCATTTAAAATTATTGCGAGATATTACTCATTCCAATCAGTTTTTTACCTATAGCCATTGGGAATCAGAAGTACACCTCAATAACTATAGAAACTCTACGTTATTTAAAGAAGTTTGGAAAAACACCAAAAATAAATTTAATCAAAAACCAGAAGCTTGGAGCGTAACCGAAGTTTCTAATTTGTAATGTATATTTCCAGTTGTTATTTAGCGTATTAAAATACAACTTAGAAACCTCTAATTTTTTAAAAAACTATGTTCGCATTACTACGAAAAGAAATTAATACTTTTTTCTCCTCTACAGTAGGATACCTTGTTATTGCCATATTTCTGGTTCTTAACGGGCTTTTTTTATGGATATTTAAAGGACAATTTAATATCCTTGATAGCGGATTTGCAGACCTTTCTCCTTTCTTTATGATAGCTCCATGGATTCTACTATTCCTAATTCCTGCGGTAACCATGCGTAGTTTTGCTGAAGAAAAAAAACAAGGCACTCTAGAAGTATTACTTACTAAACCCATAAAAACTTGGCAAATGGTTACTGGCAAGTACCTAGGTAGCTTATCTCTTATTATAATAGCATTAATACCTAGTGTATTATATATCTTTACCATTTATCAATTAGGAAACCCCATAGGAAATCTAGATATGGGTAATATCATTGGATCCTATATAGCACTGATATTACTTAGTGGCTCCTATACTGCTATTGGAGTATTTGCCTCTGCAATAACCAATAACCAAATCATTGCTTTTTTAAGTGCGTTATTGATCTGCTTTATCTTTTATTTTGGATTCAGTGGACTCATTGATTATACAACATCAGACACCTCTACTAACATCATCGAGTATCTAGGAATACAGTTGCATTATGAGCGCATAGGACAAGGAGTCATAGACACCAGAGATATTCTTTATTTTATAAGTATCATCTTTTTATTTGTAATGCTTTCTGTTATAATCCTTAAAAAGGATAGTCTTCCTAAAAAAATAAAGCTTATCAGTAGTATCATTATATCTTCGATTGCTATAGGAATGATCGGAAATTCTGTATACGATCGTTTTGATCTTACAAAAGATAGCCGTTATACATTATCAAAAGCTACTAAGAATTTAGTTCTAGAAGCCCCTACTCCTATAGTGATAGATGTATTATTAGAAGGTGAATTCCCTGCTGAGTTTAGACGCTTACAATCAGAGACAAAACAATTACTAGAGGAGTTTAATAGCCTCAATTCTAATATACAATATATCTTTACGAACCCATTTAAAGAAGAAGAAGTACGGGATCAAACCATTATAGAATTACAAAAGTACGGACTCACTCCTATGGAAGTTAGTGTTCAGGAAAATGGAAAGACAGAAGTCGAAACCGTAGTCCCATGGGCTATTGTAAGCTATCAGAATACTAGTGTAAAGATTCCTCTAATCAAAAATACTATTGGTGCCAACTCTGATGAACGTGTTAGTAATTCTATACAACAATTAGAATATGCTTTTGCCGATGGATTAAGCAAACTATTACACCCTAAACGACATAAAATTGCTGTACTAAAAGGTAATGGGCAGTTACCAGATATAAAAATTGCTGATTTTATAAAAACACTACAAAATTACTATTACATAGGTGCGTTTACATTAGATTCTGTAGCCAGTAATCCAGAAAAAACACTGTTAGAATTACAAAAATTCGACATGATCATCAATGCTAAACCTACAAAACCCTTTTCTGAAAAAGAAAAATATGTACTCGATCAATTTATAATGAATGGAGGAAAATCACTGTGGTTATTAGAGTCTGTAACAATGGAAATTGATAGTTTAATGAATCCCCAAGGCACCTCTATTGCCATTATGCAAGATCTAAGACTAGGAGACGCTTTATTCTCTTATGGAGTCCGAATAAACCCTGTATTAGTAAATGATCTATACTCTGCTCCATTAGTATTAGCCTCTGGTCAGGGTAATGAAACACAATTTACTCCATACCCATGGTTTTATGGATCGTTGACAAAAAGTACGAGTGACCATTCTATTGTAAAAAATATAGAATCTGTAAAGTTTGAATTTTCGAATCAGATAGATACTTTAAAAAATTCCATAAAAAAAACGGTATTACTTACCAGTTCTGATAAATCTAAAATCGAAGGTGTTCCTAAAGAAATACGCTTAGAAAACATTATCAGAAAAAAACCTGACATCAATAGCTATACTGAAGGTCCTCAGAATCTAGCTGTATTACTCGAAGGAAATTTTAAATCTACATATAAAGACAGAGTAAAACCTTATAAAACAGGAAAACATAAAGATATTAGTAATACCACAAAAATGATCGTAATCGCAGATGGTGATATTATTAAAAATCAAACACGAAAAGGAAAACCGATCCCATTAGGTTTTGATCCTGCTATGAATTTAAAATATGGAAATAAAGAGTTTTTACTAAATGCTGTTAACTATCTATTAGATGACTCAGGTCTTATCGAAGTACGAAGTAAAGAAGTAAACATATCATTTTTAGACATTAAAAAAGTTGTCGGTAACAGAACTATGTGGCAAGTTATTAACATCCTAATACCTTTGCTCTCCTTACTTGTTTTTGGTTTTTTATTCTCTTATTTCAGAAAGAGAAAATATATCAAAAATGAAATATAAAACACTCAACCTTCAATGAAAAACACTCAACTTTGAGTGAAAATGATAAGAAAAAACAAATGGAAATTAATTCCACTTGGACACTAAAAAATTGGTTTTAAAAATTTAATCCGTCACCCTATAAATTCTTTCTTTACGTATCGTTTGAATACTTCTCTAAAAATGATTTTAAAAAATTAAATAAAACCTCTGAAACATCAAACATCACATTAACTACTGATAATCAAATACCTTAACTTAATGATATTGATACGCTAAGTTAAAAATCTATTGTCTATATTTGAAGTCTAAAAGCCTCAAACCCTATAAACGAAACTGCATTAATACTGAAAATCAACATATTGTTTTAAAAACAGAAAATCTATCTATAGGATATCATTCAAAAAAAAAATTGAATGTTATTGCTGCTGATATTAACCTAAAATTGTATCAAGGAGAATTAGTGGGCTTGGTAGGTGCTAATGGGATCGGAAAATCAACATTACTACGTACCTTATCTCGTGTTCAACCTGCTTTACATGGTAAAATTTTATTATCCAATAAAGATCTTACTTCTTATAAATCTCTAGAGCTTGCCTCTCAATTAAGTATTGTATTAACTGAGCAAATCGCATCAAAAAACCTTACTGTTCAGGAATTAGTTGCTCTAGGTAGACAACCCTATACAAATTGGGTTGGTAAAATGACCGAAGAAGATATTTATAAAGTAAAAAAAGCAATAGAGATAACACACATTACTGATTTAATTGCTAAAAGATGTTTTGAACTTAGTGACGGACAGTTACAGAAAGTACTTATTGCTAGAGCTCTAGCTCAGAATACTCCTTTTATTATGCTAGATGAACCTACAACACATCTAGATGTATATCATAAAGCTTATATTTTAAAACTCCTAAAACGCCTCGCTTTTGAAACCCAAAGAACCATTCTTTTCTCTACCCACGAGATTGATTTTGCCATACAATTATGTGATAAAATGATCGTTATGAATCAAGAAGGTTTTGAATTTGGAAGACCTAAAGAATTAGTACAATGTCATGCTTTTTCATCATTATTCCCTAAAGATTTAATTCTTTTTGACTCCAAGTCAGGAAGATATAAAGTACGAGATTAAAACAGCTTACTATGTATGATTAATCAACAACCTCGGAGCAAGCTCATGAGGTATACTTCCGAAAAAAAAATATTTTGATGTAGGGGCAAGCCTACGTGGATTTTATGAAATACGCAGCAGCATAATAGATAAACAAAATATCCTTATAAAGTTTGTTTTAATCATAGAATACGGAGAATTAAACCCTCAATGAAGAGGGATTACACCTTCTATAGAAGATAAAAAAATCACAGCTTTATATACTAAAGAATCGATACCTATTCTTATTACAATTTTATATAAAGAAAAAACAGCTATTTTTTACCTGTATGTTATCTTATTTATATGTCTACATTGAATATCTCTCAGATCACTTTTGCTATTATTCTTCTTTTGATTCCATTTAATTGAAAAAAAACTTCTTTTTAAAGGGAAAACTGCAAAACTTTAACGTATTTCACATAGTAGAGTTTAGCCTGAAAAATCATAGTTTTGTCTAGAATTTATAAACCAAATCAATTATGAATATTATTTTCAGATTTAAACCGTTTGTAGCATTAGTACTTATTGCTGCTTTAACATTTAGTTGTAGTTCAGATGATAACGAAGATTTAAAACCTGCTGATGGGGAAGTATTTGATGCAGAACTTATCGTAACAGAATCTAACGTTGGAGATAAACGCCTTGTTACTGTTAATGGAGGTACTACTGGAACTACTATCAAAGCAAAAGTAAAATTTTCTTCTACTACTAAATCAATGAGACGATTATACATCACTCAGGATACAGGTGGTGCAGGAGAAATTCCTTTTGTATTTACTTCTCAAGAAGTTGATGAAAAACCAGATGGATCTTTGGATCTCGTAGGAGGAGATAAAAAAGATTTTGAATTTAAAATCAATTTCCCTGCTCCAACACTATCTACAGGTACTATCGTATACAGATTATGGGCTACTACAGGAAGAGGAGATTTTAGAAACGTAGCCAAAAGAAATGCACTAGGTGATGATGACATGGGTACTATAATAATTAAATATGGTGAAGGAACTAATAGTAGTTCTGGTATAAAATCATTTACAAAAACGATATTATCAGCTCCTCTTGGAGATGGATCTTCTAAAACATTTATCTCTTTATACAACGAAACTGTATATAAAATAAACCAAGGAGAAGAATATGCTGCTCTATGGGATTTTGGATATTATTATGGAAAAAACAATAAGGCTTCTTTAGCGTCTACTTATGATTATCCTAAAGCCGTTATAGATGTACCTGCGATATCTAAAGTAGCCAAAGAAGAATTAAACAAAGGATATTTTGCAAGGTCTACAAAAACTATAGCAGATTTTGATGCTATAAAAAATAGTACAGACTTAGATTTTATTACTGCCTCTCTCAGTGAAAGAGTACTTGATCTAAGAGAAGGTAATATTATAGAATATGTGGATAGCTACGGTAATAAAGGACTTATCAAAGTAGTAGAAATTTCTGGTACTGACGGTACAGGAGATTTTATTAAACTAGACATAAAAATACAGAACTAATAGCGATTCGCTATTATAGACCTAAAGCCAGATATTCTTTTATAGAATGTCTGGCTTTTTTTTATATAAAATCAAGAAGATATATGTGTAAAAAACAAAATCTATGTGAACTTTACTAACCTCTCTCTAAATACATCCTTCTTTCTATCTAATATAAAAACTCCCCTGTCTTTAGATCAATTGATCTTGCAATAGCATAAAACACTTCATTATGTGCTGTATCCCATTCTATTCTTATATCTCCCATTACAACATCAAAATCCGAATTAGATTCTGAACTCGCTATTTCATCATTATGTTTAAATACCTTTATAATTACTTCTTTTGATCCACTCCCCCCATTTCCTGGCATTGATATATCAAAAATATTTCGCTTACCAGATACCGTTAGTGTATACTCACCATCAGGACTCTTATATGTTATAACATCAGGCATAGTTATATAATACAGGCATAAACAACCTATTAACAACACAACAGCTACAATACTTATTATTTTCTTCATTTTATCTTACTCTGTTTTTAATAAATTTTCTTAAAAATATTAAAAGTTTTGATGATTAAGGGTATAAAATTATGTTATCTTTTATAGCCATTACATAACTAACAACTAAGTTATACTATCTAATAGATTCGCTTTTTGTATAAAAAAATTAAACATCATTCTGCTCTTTTACTCCTTTAATCAGTAACCATAAACATAATGAAAGCTCTCCTAAATCTGCAGGGACTGTAATATTTTGTAATACTACTGATTCATAATCTGGTAAAAGAAAAAATCGAATAACATCAATCTGATCTCCAATACAGCCTAGCATTAATAAAATACCAATAATTTTAGGAGCAAGACCTGATTTAAAAATCATATATCCAAGAGGAAATAAATATAACCCATAAAACACTTGCGAAATGAAGTATCCATTCGTATGCATTTTTAGAAAAAATATAACCAGTCCATTCAATTGACTAGTTTCAAACCCATTTACATAATCTGACCCTGTAACTAATAACAAAGCAGCTATTTGATATAATACAATAATTAATAAAATCGAAACAGCTATCATAACAGACAACAACATCAGCCTTGCATGATTTTTGTTAATATGTTTAAATATTTGATATAAAACCAAAGAAAAAAAGAAAAAAGCAACTATCATGGCTATATCACTTATAATACCTATACGAAACAACCATTCATTAATACTAATATTATGTACAGTTGCAGTAGGATTATCACTTACAAAAATTTTCTGACGAACAAAAAATTCTGCAAACACACCACATATGATAACTGTAAGAAATAAAAACCCTGCAATTCTACCTGTTTTCTTATTGGATCTCATTTTATATGTTTTAGTATTTTACAGGATGACGATCTAAACGCTAATTTGTTACTACACGCATTAAATCTAAAACAGACACAAACAACTACTAAATAATAGTTTTTTAAATCTTATTATTTATTAAACGATACCGTTTATTTATTTATTTTATTATACATTTGCTTTTTAAACGAAACCGTCTAAATAATGCCAAAAATTATTGCTCAAAAAAATGATTGGATACAACTCGGACATAAACTCTTTGCAGAACAAGGAATCTCTGGGATAATAATTGAAAAAATGGCTAAAAAACTGAATTGTAATAAATCTAGTTTTTATTGGCATTTTAAAACAAAAAAAGAGTTTATAGAACAAGTGATTAGCTTTTGGATTGCAATAGATACAGAACAAATAATCACATTAATCAATAGTAAAAAATCTGCAAAACTGAAGTTTGAAATCTTAATCAAACTAGTATTTAAAAAAGATCCATATTTAGATTTCATTTTTTATCTAAAAAGATATGGACAAAAAGAAAAAAATATTCAATCTATTATAGATACAATAGATAACCAACGGATTGATTTTGTTGCTAATCTATTGCAAGAAATGGGGTTTACTATAGAAGAAGGTAGAAAAAGAGCAACTCTTTTTTACAAATACTTAATAGGATACCATGAAATGATTAGATATAAAAAACAACATAAAAATTATGTTAAAGAAGTATGTTCTGAAATAAGTCTTTTTATAGAGCTATGATGATAAACTCCGATATCCCTCACAATTCTAAATTGAAGCTAAGTATTATAATATTTCTAATAATCAATTTTTCACCCATTATCCTAAATGCTCAAAAAATGAAGGAATATAAAATTGAAATAAAAATTAATGCATCAAAAGAAACCGTCTGGAAAACAATAACCAATTTTAAAGAGTACCCTAACTGGAATACCATCTTAGAAATGGAACAGAATGAAGATTTGGTTGTAGGTAAAAAATTTAAGGTAACAATTTATAATCCAAAAGGTAAGAAATCAAAATTTAATGCTACCACAATGCACCGAGAAGATAATGTTTCTTTTTCTGCTACACAAAAAATAATTGGAAAATGGTTTTTTTCGGCTACCCATTATTTTATAATTAGAGAAATCGATAAAGAACATGTAGTTTTTATCCAAAAATGGAAACTAAGAGGATTAATTACCTCTTTATTTTATAAACAAATATGTAAAGAATTAAAAAGTTTTAACGCTATGAATACTGAGCTTAAAACAGTACTAGAAAAATAAAATATATGCTATGTTAAAAATTGGGGGATACATCAATATAATAATTGCCTTAAGCCATATAATTGGACTCATATGGGCAAAAAAAATGTTTGAAATAACAGGCATTGGTAAAGAAATGTTTGAAATTGCACAAACTCATTTTTTGCTTCCTTATATAATAACCATTCTTGTAGCCATTGTTTTTTTTATTTTTGGACTATATGGTTTATCAGCAGATCATAAACTCAGAAAATTACCTTTCTTAAAATTAGGGATATTCATCATCTCTGGAATTTATATTTTTCGTGGACTTGGAGAACTAATAGCAGCTCCTATACAAGATAAAAACGAACCATTAGAAATGATATATTCAATAATTGCATTAATAATAGGGCTCTTATTTTTAGTTGGTGGACTAAAGAAATGGGGATTGCATAAAAATATATAAGGATAAAACTACATTAAAAAAGAGAGGAAACAATAACAACTCTTACAACTTCTAATCTATAGAAAAATTAGTATCTTCAGAATTCGTTTTTATAAAATTGTCCATGACTGATAAACCCGAATTATACTTTAAAAATGATCAAGAATGGCGCTCTTGGTTGCATAAAAATTATAATACATCTACTGGAGTATACCTAATATTATATAAGGTAGAGAGTAAAGTAGCTAGTATGCGGTGGGAAGAAGCTGTAAAAGTAGCATTATGCTATGGATGGATTGATTCTACAGTAAAACGGCTAGATGATCAACGTCGTAGACAATATTTCTGTCCTCGTAAACCTAAAAGCGTTTGGAGTAAGCTTAATAAAACCTACATCGTAGATCTTATCAAAAATGAATTGATGCACAAAAATGGTTTGGATAGTATTAAAATTGCTAAAAAAATGGTTCATGGATAGCATTAGATGATGTAGAAAAAGGTATTATTCCAGAGAATTTACAGAATGCTTTTGATCAAAATCCTAAAGCCTATGAAAACTATAAAAATTTTGCTCCAGGGTATCAAAAAAGTTATTTATACTGGCTTAATCAAGCCAAACGAGAAGAAACAAAAAATAAGCGTATCATAGAAATTATTAAGTTGTGTAAAGCAAATATAAAATCAAGAGGAAATAGGTAATCAATAATCAGCCTATAATAAATTTATTTTTCTCTTTGTAATAGTTTAAACCCTATGTATAAAGATATAAATGAATTATAAAAAACTAGTATTACTCAATATATATCCCAACATTAATTGTAAACTACGGAGAAATGAATGGAGAATACTATTTCTATCAAAAAGATAAGGTGCAGGAAAATAAAAAGTTATTAAAATATACTCCTAGAACTATTATCGATATACGCTCTAGACATAGAACTATGGTACCAGATGAAGAATATGAAAATGGACATATCCTAGTTAAAAAAACATGTAAAGCATTAAATAACCAATATAGAAGCCCTAAGAGGAACCTAAATCGCACGCAGTATTAATGCAGAAAATAATATTGGTTCTCTTAAAGAAGGAAAATTAGCAGGTGTGGATGCTATATTGGTCATAATTAAAATATATATTATAGGCATAATCCTCACAGGTTTAAAAACCTGTGAGGACCTAAATATTAAGAAGACTCTTTTATTCTAATTTTAAATAGACTATTTTAGAGTACCATATATTAATTTTGATTTTAAAATTATCTATAAGAAAACAAAAAACACCTTAGATAAATTAAAATCTAAAATGATATAAAAGCATTACGTAATACTAAAGAATAAAATAACTAAATTATGTCATCAGTCATAAAAATTAGACCTTTAGGGTTTCCTTGGGAAACCAATGATCCATTTTTATTTTGTGCATATCATGAAGATCAATACCCCAGAGGAAATGGTAAACTAGGTCCTGATGCCTCTTTAGAAGGTCGCACTATAGGTCAAGATTTTACAATAAAAAATGGGTGGAGAATGTATCATGGTCGTAGAATTCCTGGATTTCCTGCACATCCTCATCGTGGTTTTGAAACCATTACTATTGTTCAAAAAGGATTAGTAGATCATTCCGATTCATTAGGTGCTGCAGGACGATTTGGCAATGGTGATGTACAATGGATGACCGCAGGAAAAGGAGTGCAACATTCTGAAATGTTCCCTCTACTAAATACTGAAAAAGAAAATCCTTTACTACTTTTTCAAATTTGGCTTAATCTACCTAGAAACAAAAAAATGGTCACTCCCCACTTTAAAATGCTTTGGCAAGAAGATATTCCAATACTCAAAATATCTGATACGGATAAAAATAATATTGAAATCACAGTAATAGCTGGGACACTAGATGAGATAACAGCACCACCTCCAGCTCCAGACTCATGGGCAACAGATCTGAATAATGAGATAGCCATATGGACAATTAAAATGGCGCCTAATGCTACTTTTACATTTCCGACTACCTCAGAAGGAATAAACAGATCTTTATATTTTTTTAAAGGCAAAGAAGTCTTTAGTGAAGGATACACCATCCCTGTTAATCATGAAATTATTGTAAATTCTAGCCAAGAATTTATCTTAAAAAATGGAGATACAGAAGCTCACCTGCTCCTATTACAAGGTAAACCAATTAATGAACCCGTAGTAAAACATGGACCATTTGTAATGAATAATCAGTTAGAAATCAGAGAAGCCATACACGAATATCAACAAACTGAGTTTGGAGGATGGCCATGGGATGAACATGACCACGTTCATGGTCCCTCTAAAGGAAGGTTTGCACTATACCCTGATGGTACAGAAATAAAAAAATAAGTTCTAATTAACAAATAATCCTTAACTTTAGTTTTAAAAAAACTATATAAATCTAATTATCATTACTATAGAAGATCTTACCTAAATGTTTAATAAGAAAACATTTCTTTTACCTTTATTTCTTTTTCTGTATTCAGTGCTATTTTTTTCTTGTTCTAAGAAAAAAATATTAACGGATACAGAAATTAACTGGTTGAAACGAAATGATTCTATAACTATAGCTTTATCTCCATATTACCCCCCATATCAATTTATAAATAATGATAATAGAATTGAAGGAATTTTTATTGATTACATAGAATTAATAGAGCATAAAATAGATTATAAATTTAAACGAAAGTATTATCCAGAATGGTCTAAACTGATCCATGATGCAAAAAAGAAAAAAACTGACATTATTATTGAAATAGAGCAAACCTCTACAAGAAATTCTTATCTTAATTTTTATTCTCATTTTTTTGAATCCAATCATGTTATCGTAACCCGAAAACATACTCCATCTGTCAAAAAAATTACTGACTTACTAAACAAAAAAATAACAGTACCAAAAGATTATGCCATTTCTGAAAACCTAAAACAGAAATATCCACAACTTATTTTTATTGAAGATAAAGACGATTTAACTTGTCTCAAAAAATTAAACTCCGGAACATATGATTCATATATCGGCCCTTTATCAGTAGTAAATTATTTGATAAAAAATAACAATTTAAATAATCTAAAAACTGTTTCGGAAACCAATATAAAGTATATCCCAAAAATTGCAGTTGATAAAGAAAATAAACTACTTAATGATATTATAAAAAAAGCCATTCAAGATATTTCAGATACAGAAAAAAAAAATATTATAGAAAACTGGCTTTATACTAAAAGACGCCCTTTTTATAAAAATGCTAATTTCTTGATTCCTTTTATACTTTTTATAATATTAGGTTTCTTTTTAATTTTAGGTATAAATTTTTACTTAAGCTATATCGTAAAACAAAAAACAAAAGCAGTAAGAATAGCAAAAGAAAATTCTGAAAAAGATAATCAGCTAAAAACAGCATTTATTAATAATATATCTCATGAGATTAGGACGCCAATGAATGGTATCATAGGGTTTTCTCAATTCTTGAAAGACTTTACAACAACAAACTATGAAAAAACATTATATACTGAAATTGTTGCAAACAGTAGCCAACAATTAATCGACAGTATGGATAATATTCTTGAAATATCAAAATTACAAGCTAAACTCGTAAAACTTAATCCAGAAGAAACTGATTTATATGCAGTTTTTAATACGATTCATAGAATGTTTAATACAAAAGCTAAGAAAAAAGATATTACATTACTTCTTAGTAATACCATTAAAGAACACCATCGATATGCATTGATTGATAAAGAAAAGCTCATTAAAATCAGCAAAGGTCTGATTGAAAATGCTATCAAGTTTACCAAAAGAGGAGCTGTACTTATTTCTTGTACCGTAAAAAATGATGCTTTAATAGTCATGGTAAGAGATTCTGGAATAGGAATTGCACCAAAGGATAAAGAAATTATATTTCAAAGTTTTTCTCAATCAGAAAATAAAATCTCAAAAAGATATGGAGGCTTGGGGCTAGGACTCACTATAGCCAAAGAAAATATAAATTTAATGGGGGGCGAACTATCCTTTACTTCAATTCCTAATAAAGGTTCTACTTTTAGATTTAAATTACCTCATAGTACCATTGCATCCACTAATAATTACAATAAATCCTTAATACCCCAAAAATCAAACACTAAACAGCACACCCTTTTAATTGCAGAAGATGGGGACGTTAATTTTTTAATAATCAAGACAATACTTTTAAAAATAGAAAACTATGATTTTATCATTCATCGAGCAAAAAATGGTAAAGAAGCAGTTATATTTTGTAAAGAAAATACTGCTATCGATCTAGTATTTATGGATATAAAAATGCCTGAAATGAATGGTTATGATGCAAGTAAATTAATAAAAAAATTATATCCAAAACTACCTATAGTAGCTCAGACAGCATATACAACTAAAGAAGATATTAAAACTGCCTTTGATGCAGGATGCGATGACTTTATTTCAAAACCTATAGATCCTATAACTTTAAAAAAAATAATACTTAAATACTTACCGATAATTTCAGAAATAAACTAGTACAATCCTAGATTAAGGATGTAAAATTTACACCAAATAAAACCCAAAATTATCCACTAAAGTCAACATAAAATAACGATAAAACACAAAAAAAAAGGTTTCACCTTATAATATGTAATTCTAAACAACAACCTGTCTAAATAGGGTAACTGTTTTTTTGAAAGTGTTAGTATTAAATAGTATCTTTATTAGAATTCCTAAGGAATAACTAGTAAAAATTATGTCAATAAAATTGCTAAATACTTTCTTTTCAATCATTATATTGATCGGAACTATTTCTTGTTCTAAGCCTTCAATCCTCAATGAAGAAGAAAAAAAATGGCTTCAGAATAATGATGAGATTTCAGTCGGTTTTTTCCCTTATTATGCACCATATCAATTCATCAATGAAAATGATCAGATCGATGGTATTCTAGTTGATTATCTGTCTCTGATTGAAGATAAAATAAATCATAAGTTTAAACGAAAATTATACACTAATTGGGAGCAATTATTAGACGATGCAAAAAATAATAAAATTCAGATTATACTAGAAATACAACAAACTCCTACACGGGATTCTTATCTTAATTTTTATTCTCGCCTTTTTGAATCCAAGCATGTCATAGTAACCAAAAAAGATCGTATTCATAGCTCAAAATTAAATAGGTACTTAGATAAAGTCATTGTCGTTCCTAAAGATTATGCGATATATGAAAACTTAAAAAAACACAATAAAAACCTGAATCTTGCAACAGAAATAGATGACCTAACGTGTCTAAAACAGGTTAGCATAGGCAAATACGATGCATATATAGGTCCCAAGGCAGTTGCCAACTACTTGATAAAAACAGAAAACTTAAATGATCTTAAAATTGTTTCAGAAATCCAATACAGCTATACTCCTAGTTTAGCTGTTCAGAAAAATAATACCATTTTAAATCAAATTATCTCTAAAACGACCAATAATATCAATGATAATGAAAAAGAAGTGATTTTTGATAACTGGTTATACAGTGCTATTGTTCCTTTTTATAAAAAAGCAAATTTCTGGATCGGTTTTACAGTACTCATACTAGTATCTTTTATTATTATTTTATTACTTAATCGATACCTAAAATACTTGATTAAACAAAAGACTAAAGAACTTAATATTGCTAAAAATTGTGCTGAAGAAAGTAATAAATTAAAAACAGCATTTATCCATAATATATCTCATGAAGTACGCACACCAATGAATGGTATTATCGGTTTTTCTGAATTGCTTAATGATCCTGAAATTACACCCAGACAACAGAAAGAGTATTCTAAAATTGTTATCGATAGTAGCAATCAATTAATTAACATAATAGACGACATCATTGAAATTTCGAAATTAGAAACGAATCAGGTTCAAGTTCGTTTTGAAGAAACCAATCTTAATACAGTATTACAATTATTATTTTCAGATTTTCAGAGTAAAGCTATTAGTAAAAATATTGCAATACGCCTTAACAATAAATTAAATGAAAAACAGTCTATTATACACATGGATAAATTAAAAATCAATAAGATTTTATATAATCTTATTGATAATGCTATAAAATTTACATTCAAAGGTGTCATAGAAATATCTTGTCAGACAAAAGATAAATCTTTAATAATAATGATAAAAGATACCGGAATAGGTATTAGACAAGAAGATCAAGAGTTAATATTTAAAAATTTCTCGCAATCTGAGAAAGAAGTAACAAAGAGTTATGATGGACTTGGTCTAGGTTTATCAATTGCTATAAAAAATGCAAAATTAATAGGTGGTACTATTTCTTTTTCTTCAATGATTAATAAAGGTTCTACATTTATAGTAACCCTACCCTATCTTCCTATCACCACTTCTAATACATCTGATACGTCCTTAAATAAGGATAAAACCTCTAATGTTCCTATAAAACAGATTATCTTAATTGTAGAAGATGGTAATGTAAATTTTTTATTTCTAAAAACCATATTATTAAAAATGGAAGGATATAAATTTATAATTCATCGTGCAGAAAATGGTAAAGAAGCTGTAGAAATTTGCAAAAAAAATACAAGTATTGATTTAATTCTTATGGATATTAAGATGCCTATAATGGATGGGTATACTGCAACAAAAAAAATAAAAAAAATACGCCCTAATATACCTATTATTGCGCAAACAGCATATTCTACAGAAGATGATATCCAAAAAGCATTAGATGCTGGCTGTGATGATTTTGTATCAAAACCTATAGATAGAAAAATATTAAAACCTATTATTAATAAATATTTTACGGTATTCTCTAAGTCAAAATCAACTTAAATGGCGATTGTAAATGAGTATTTAGGTTTTTTAAATAGTGCACCTTTATGGCTCGATGAAACTCTTTTTGAATTTTCCATCTTTGATTTTAAAGAATTATCAAAAACTAATATATTACCAAGTGATACCGATACACTGTTAGGAATTAACAATAACCAAAACGAAGTATTAGGTAAACGTATAGAGCATTTTTTTGAACATTGTATTCTCAATTCTCACCGTTATAGTATCATCTCAAAAAATATCCAGGTATTTAGAGATAAAATTACAATAGGAGAATTAGATTTTATCCTACAAGATCAACTACATAATAAAATCATACATCTCGAACTTGTCTATAAATTTTATGTATACGACCCACAAATTAATATTGAGATGGAACGATGGATTGGACCAAATAGAAAGGATACTTTGCTAAAAAAGGTAGCTAAATTAAAAACAAAACAATTACCTTTATTATACAAAAGTGAAACCTCTCATATTTTAGAAAGTTTACATACACACCCTACCCATATTAATCAACAAGTCTGTTATCTAGGTGCTCTTTTTGTTCCTCTTTCTCTAAAAAACAAGAATATTCCTTTCCTTAATAATCAATGCATTATTGGTTTTTGGATAAAATCTAAAGAATTTACTAAAGAACGCTATAGTGCTTACTCTTTTAATATTCCATTAAAAAAAGATTGGATTGTAAATCCTAAGTATTGTACTACTTGGTTTTCTTTTGAGGAAATTATAGTACATGCGTATAAATCTCTAGCCAAAAAAAAATCCCCACTACTTTGGATGAAAAGTAATGGAGATTCTTATGAACGTTTTTTTATCGTTTGGTGGTAAAAAAACTTAAATTATAATTCTTAAAAATAGAACATTAATTTATTTTTTATAAAATATTTTAGAAATCGTAGCATCTCTAGATCCTATATATTGTAGTTTAATAATATACATTCCTTTAGATAAATTAGAAACATCTACTATTTTTTGGTTTTTAAAATCTATTATTTTTTTACCATACATATCATATATAGTTACAATAAACTCTTTATTGATCAAAGAACTTTCTATCTGTAATTGATCTTCTGCAGGACTAGGATATATCTTTACATCGAGTACGTTTTTACTACTTTCTGAATAAGAAGGCAATGTATTATTGTGGCAATATGTAGCATCCTCATATGGCGTTATAGAAACAGTTTTATATACAGGTTTCTTATAATACTCTGCTATTTTTGCAGCTAACCATCCATCATCATCACCATTAGTACCTATAGGAGCTACTCCTGTAGTAGATCCTCCCCCCCATAAAATACTAAAAACATTCATATCTGCTAGTCTTTGCATATTAGATGTACTCCAATCATAACCATTATCATTTTTTAAATGCTCTCCTATGTTTTTAGCAGCATAATGTGACTGCGTCAATGCTATCTTTTTTAGATCTGGATGAACTTTATCTATATTTTTACCTATTCTACTATCTCCCATAAAATATGGCGCAGAAGCTGATGAATTGTTAGCAATATCATAATTAACTATCTTCTCATCTGTAGTAGGCATATGTCCTCCTGGGATTTGCCATAGCATTATAGGTGCATTTCCTATTCGTTCTGCTATTTCTTTACAAAAAACTAAATATTTGTCCCAATGTTTTGCTGTCCATGCATAGCTATTTATAGAAACTGGTCCAAAACAATCGCGTTCATATCTATCAAAAGCAATAAAATCTGGTTTCCAATCACCTGTATACAATTCTAATTCATTCATAAAATCTGCTACCTCTATTGCTTCACTTACTGGGTCATTATACTCATTTGCATTTTTATATACCCAACGAGCAGAACCCGCAGACCATACATTTTGTTGATATCCGAACGGAATCTTACATTCTCCTACATGATGAATCAAAAAGTTAATAGACTGAAAATATCCTTTTAAATCATCAGAAAAAGAAGGAAGACCATCAATACTCAAGTTTTCATCCTCAAAAGCTTTTTTTATGTCTTGGTTAACCTCTATTTTTATTGTTCTTATATTTTGATCATGTCCAAAAACTACATCTTGCTGAATCGCTCCAATTAGATCAGGGCTTATTACAAAAGAACCTGGGTTAGGATGGTCAGCATCTTCATAACTTAGCATTACTTTTATCTCCTGAATAAGGTTTCTGTAATGGTAATACAAGTTTTGGCTCTCAGTCATATCTTTTATAGCTTCTGCTGATCCACCACCACTCGCATTGGCTGTGTAATGAACCATTACTGGGATTATTGTTTCTCCTCCCTGACTGCTTTCTAATCGTCGTGCTTGCTTAATTGTATTTATAGTAGCTGTCATATCTGGGATTTTACCTCTATCACCAGCACCATCCAAGCCTGAATATTTAAACAATGAGCTCAAAGTAGTCTTTTTTAGATCATTATCAATAGCATCAGATGCACTTGTTACAGTACCATGTGATAAATACTTAGGATAACCTTTTACAGTAAACTCTTTTACAGGGTAGTTTACAAAAGAAACGTTTAGGATGTTAGATTTTCCTTCTGATATTGTTATAGTATTAGTATATCTTGGTACATATATAATATCTGTAGCAGTATCTGTATAAGAAGAAACTGTTACAGCATAATTTCCTACCATAACTTCAGAAATAGTAGTACTACCATCTACAATTTTTGCACTTCTATCCACATCAGCTATATCAGTATTCTTTAAGTCTATATCTGTAGAAACTCCACTAGGAAGCCCTTTTACATTAACTGTTAAATCTTCTTTTTTGATAATTGATTTAGTATATGGTATAGAGATCGAGTTATTAGCTTCTGATGGTAAAAATAATAGTGGAGATGTTTGTGGATATGCACTGGTATATAAATTATTACCAGAAATAAAATCATCTGCCCATACCTGATATTCTTTGTTTATTCTTAATAAACCTGTAGTTGTCTCAGTAATTGTTTTGGTTATCTGAGTATTAAATTCTTTATTGTTATAAGTAACCAGAACCGCTTTAGCATCATTTCCTGTAATTATAGTTGTTACATCTGTAAATAGTGTAGGTTCTCCATTTTCTGGATAAAACCGAACTGCATTTGCTAACTCTTCGTATGCTAAGGATACTTTCTTTAAGTTAAGCTTAAGCTTAAAACTTTCATTATGTGCTAACTTTGCATCTACCCACGCTCCATCTGAAAGATTTATTATTATAGTATTAAGATATTGGTCTCCTTTTGGTGATTGGGTCATATTCACCGTTCTTGGGTATGAGATCGCATTATTAGTTGAAAAATTTACCAGACTTGGTATTGCATCAGATAAAAATTGAATTTTAGAATTTCTGGCGTTAATATCGGTCTGACCAGTATTTTTCATTTCAACTTCTAGATAGACATCTCCCCATGATGTTGGATTGAAATCCATTTTCAATTGATAGTTAATTGTTTCCCCACTATAATCTCTAATAAAAGTTTGAGAATACATGGATAAATTAAACAATAAACATACGAATAGTAAAAAATTGAGTTTGTGTTTCATTGTGTTAAGTTTTAAAGATATAAATACTTTATATTGTTAGTTAATCGCCAAGATATTTATAAGTAGATAATCTATAAAAAAAAATAGCTAAATAGTATAAAACAACATATTTTCGGGTTGTTTTTTGATAATAAAATAATTTATCAATAAAAAAAACCTCTGATATTCCATATGAACATCGGAGGTTTTTTTTCGATAAGTTTATATTTAATTTTAAGTCTCTACATTATAAGTCATTTATATAACTACCATAAAGATCTTTAAATCTATAGCCATCAGACATTCTGTATTTACTAAGCTTTTTATATTCTACCAATCCCCATAATAAGAACTCCATCATAAAATAAGAATCTTCTACACTAATTTTGGGTTGGTATTCTTTGATTAGATTTTTAAGAGGTGTAATTCTATCTAACTTTTCTTTATACTCTGTATCAGATATATCCTCTAATAATTCAAAATTACTTTCTTCAAAAAACCAATTGATTAATTCCTGATATGGGCTTTCATAACCTTCTTTTTCTAATTTCTCTATCTTCGGAAAATAATTTAAAAACAGTGTTTTAATAGCATCAGACAGTAATGAATATGCTACGGTAGCAGCCCCTTCTTGTTCTCCTTCATATACTAATTCTACTTTTCCTGTTATTGCAGGTATGATCCCTGTAAAATCACTTAATCGTAATAGTGTATGAGTAGTTCCTGATTGTAAAGTTCTATACTCTGCTGTACTCAATAAATTTTCGTAAGCAGTAATACTCATTCTAGCACTTATACCACTCTTATGATCTATAAACTCACTTACTCGTGCCTGAAAACTAATTTGCTCCAATAAGTCTTTAGCTAGATCAGGAACATAAACCGACTCTGATTGTCTAGAATCTAGCATTGCTTCTTGCTGCGTTATTGTTTTTGCTATTGCTATAGTCTCTGGGTAATGTGTTAAAATCTGTGATCCTATTCTATCTTTTAATGGAGTTACAATACTTCCTCTATTTGTATAATCTTCTGGGTTTGCTGTGAATACAAATTGCAGATCTAATGGTAATCTAAGTTTAAATCCTCTAATTTGGATATCGCCTTCTTGTAGGATGTTAAATAATGCTACTTGTATACGCGCTTGTAAATCTGGTAATTCATTAATTACAAAAATGCTTCTATTTGCTCTTGGGATCATTCCAAAATGAATCACACGATCATCTGCATAGCTTAATTTTAGGTTAGCTGCTTTAATAGGATCTACATCTCCAATAATATCTGCTACTGTAACATCTGGAGTTGCTAATTTCTCTACAAAACGCTCTGATCGATGTAACCAACTAATAGGAGTATCATCTCCTTTTTCTTTTATTAAATTAGTAGCGTATCGCGATATCGGATTAAAAGGATCATCATTAATTTCCGATCCTTCTACAACAGGAATCCACTCATCTAACAGTGTAATCATTTGTCTTGCTAAACGTGTTTTTGCCTGACCTCTTAGTCCTAGTAAATTAATATTATGACGAGAAAGAATCGCTCTTTCTAACTCAGGGATAACTGTATTTTCATATCCATGAATCCCTGTAAAGGTTTCTTCTTTATTACTTATCTTAATTCTTAAATTATTTCTGAGCTCATCTTTTATTGTTTTGCTTTTATACCCTGATTCTTTTAATTGCCTTAATGTTTTTAGTATTGAAATTTCCATATATTTATTTCTAACAATCAATTTTAGAATTAATTTATCCTCTTATTCTTTTTTTTCTATTGGTTTCGTAATCTTCAAAAATCATTTCACCCAGCCCACTGAGACCGGTATAAAATGCTTTACCCTGATTTGCATAGGTAAATTCTCTTACAAATTGCATCAAATAAGGATCTTGTGCAATCATAAAAGTAGTTATAGGGATATGCAATTTTCTTGCTTGTTGTGCCATCATATAACATTTATTTACAATATGATAATCTAATCCATTACTATTTTTATAGTATTGACCGTCTGACATTCTTAAACAGCTAGGTTTACCATCAGTAATCATAAAAATTTGCTTATTTGTATTCCTTTTTCTACGCAGCATATCCATAGCTAATTGTAAACCTGCTACCGTATTCGTATGATATGGACCTACTTGTAAATATGGCAAATCTTTAATTGCAATAGGCCATGCATCATTACCAAAAACTAATATCTCTAATGTATCCTTAGGATATCGCGTAGTAATTAATTCTGCTAATGCCATTGCTACTTTTTTGGCTGGTGTGATACGATCTTCCCCATATAATATCATACTATGGCTAATATCAATCATTAATACAGTACTCATCTGAGCTTTAAACTGAGTTTCTTCTACTACAAGATCATCTTCTGTAAGATGTAAACCATCAATTCCATGATTGATCTGAGCATTTTTTAGACTCTCAGTTATCGATATTCGCTCTAGAGAATCCCCATACTGATACTTGCGGAACTCCCCAGAATGCTCATCGCCTTTACCAATATACTTAGTTTTATGATTTCCTGAGCCACTCCTTTTTAACTTACCAAAAATTTGGTCTAATGCTCTTTTACGAATAGCTTGTTCTGTTTTAGCTGTAATAGACATACCTCCTTTACCATCAGGTTTAATCTCTTCTCTGATATATCCTTTTTTCTTTAAATCTTCGACAAAATCATCTAAAGTATAATTCTCATCTGTGAGTTGATACTCCTTATCTAATTCTTTCATCCAATCTAAAGCTTCATCTAGATCTCCCGAAGTATGAGTAATAACTTCCTGAAAAATATCAAAAAGCTTATCAAAAGGAGATTGTTCAGGAGCTTCGTATATCGTAAATGCAAAGCCTTTTTTAACTATTTTCCTCTCTTCTTTCATTAGCATAAATTTCTAAAACCAAATAGAATATTGTTTCAATTAAAATACTAAAATCAATTTTTAGTATACTATTTGTTTTAGTGTTAATCTAAGATAAAGGTAGTTTATTTTATAAAAAATAAAACTTATCTCTTATAGAAGAAAAGAGAATTTAACATTTGTTTTGGAAAAAAGAGTTACCAAAAACTTAATAAAGACATAAAAAGAATACGGTAAATCCCTCCTATAAATATCTTTCCTTATCTTTGATAAAGATCAAATTACCACCAACTTATACTATATCTAATTCTTATCATACATTTCTACTCTTATGAAAAAAATTATTTTATTTATTTTTTCTTTTTCTTGTACTATAATCATTTCGGCACAAGATGACGTTGAGAAAGTAATATCAACACTTACCAAAAATGAAATTGAAGGGCACATCTATTTTTTAGCCTCAGATGAATTAAAGGGCAGACAAACTGGAAGTCCTGAAAACAAAATTGCAGCTCAGTATTTAGCCAATATGTTAAGAGGCTATGGCGTAAAACCAATACCCAAAGTCAATAGTTACTTTCAGAAAGTAACCCTACAAAAAACATCTAGAGCTACAAAAACTGAATTTAAAACAGAAAACATATTGTCTAATAATATCCTAATGATTACAACAGAAAACACTAATTATAAGGGAAAAGCTGTATTCGTCAATTATGGATTAGAAGAGGATTATAAAAATAATAATGTAAAAGGAAAATACGTAATTTCTATTATCGGTACCAAAGAAAATAAAGACCTCAGAGCTGCTCTTTCTAAAACTAAAGAAAAGATGAAATTAGCTAAACAAAACGGTGCTATTGGTATGGTAGAGATCTCTACTATTGATGAGCCTACTTGGGTAAAAATGGAACATTATTTTAATGGAGATAAAATGAATATCTCAGGGCAAAAAAAAGATAATGATGGTTTTTCTTATTCATGGGTTAATGATACAAAAGAAGAGATCAGTAAACTCTTTATAGAAAATCTAGAAGCAGATATCAATATTACAATTAAAGGAATTAAAGAAAGTGCAATTGCTTCTCAAAACGTAATCGGCTATGTTGAAGGATCTGACCCTAAACTAAAAAATGAATACATCATCTACTCTGCTCATTATGATCATGTAGGTATTGGTACGGCTGTAGAAAATGATTCTATATATAATGGTGCCAGAGATAATGCTGTAGGAACCGTAACTGTATTATCTGCAGCAAAGAATATTGCAAAATATCCTACCAAAAGATCAGCACTATTTATTCTTTTTACAGGAGAAGAAAAAGGACTTTTAGGAAGTAAGTGGTATGTAAACCATCCCGTATTTCCATTACACCAAATGATATATTGTTTTAATAGTGATAATGGAGGATACAATGATACTACAAAAGCAACTATAATTGGTTTAAACAGAACAACAGCGCAAAAAGATATTGTAGATGCTGCTGCAAAATTTGGATTAACGGCTATTGATGACCCTGCTCCCGAACAAGGATTGTTCGATAGATCTGATAATGTACATTTTGCCATAAAAGGAATCCCTGCTCCTACCTTTAGCATGGGATTTACCGCTTTTGATGATGAAATAACCAAATATTATCATCAAGTTACTGATAACCCAGATACTCTCGATTATGAATATTTATTCAAATTTTTTAAATCCTATGTTTTAGCTTGTAGAAATATTGCTAATAATCCAACAACCCCATTTTGGATAGAAGGAGATAAATATTATGAAGCAGGTAAAAAATTATATCAAAAATAACCCAAAATAGTACCCTAAACTATCATCTTAAGTTTACAAAAGAATTCTTAGTTAAATTAACTTTTTATAAAGTATTCTTTAATTTAAAAACATAAAAACGAAAAAAGCATATATATTCTCTAAATATTTATGCTTTTTTTAACGATACAATTATACAAGTAGAATATTTATATCTTATTTTTGTAAAACCCCTATTTATAAAGATAATTGTTAAAGTATAGCAAATACGCATGGCTACAAATGTAAACCTAATATAATTGCATACTACTACAATAGATTAAAGTATTATGTGATTCTCAAAATCGTAAGATGATGAAAAAACATGTACTCCTATTTCTCTTATTTTCTACATTTTTTGCATACTCCATAATTAACATTCAGGATTCTACAAATACATTCATAATAGAATACAATCAAAATCCTCGTGACCGCAAACTTTCTACTCAGGAAGTCAAAGAAAGAGGATTTGATCTTTTGGCGAATCAAATCGTTGAAAATATAGATGAAATAGATTTAAGAAAAATGGCAAGATCTGCTATTTTTGAAACATCATATGGATTTAGATGGAAAATGGTTAACCTACAAACTGGTAAAATAATCATTCTAAAAGTTGATAAAAACTTTAAGCTTATTTCTGCGCGAAATAGTGATAACTCAAAAATTATGTAATAACTATTACATCAGTATTTTCTTTATCGTATCATAATCCTCCATATACTCCCAATATATAATTCTATCATAAGCATATTTAATCAAAATAAATTTTTCACTTACTGATAAGATCCTATCTACTGCAACTAATTTTTTTGAAGCATTTTCGACTTCAACTTCTTCTATGATTTCTTGATTTCGAGCATCATAACCATGAAGAATTGTATGGTTTTTAAGCGTAAGTTCGATAAATTTCATTTGACTTTTTTTAATCCTTCAAATTTATGATATTTTACCTTAACAAGCTTTTAAGAGTTAAACATTTTCATTTTATTTATTTTAGAGTTTTAAAAGACAATGAATTATAGTGTATTAAAATCATTTTTTATTAGTAGTTTTATTTATAGCATTTCTTGTCTTTCTCAAGAAGATATAAAGATTACTTATATAGGTAACATGGGAGTCCATATTTCTGATGGACAATCATCTATCCTTATTGATGGACTGCATACAAAATACGGCGATGACTATTTATTTCCTACAAAAGAAGTAGTCCATAAAATCAATACAGAATTGAACCCTAATGCTATTTTATTTACACACTATCATGGTGATCATTTTAGTCCTCAATTATCAGAAGTATATTTAAAATCTCATAAAAAAGCAATCCTTTTTGGACCAAATCAAATCATAAACAAATTTGCTGAATTTACAGATAGAATAGTAGCGATATCAACAAAAGACTATACCAAACAACCTGTAACTGTTAAAAATTTTATGATTACAGGAGTTAAAATAAACCATGTTGGAAAAAGGCATACATCTGTAGAAAACATAGGATATATAGTACATATAAATAATAAAAAAATTCTACATGTAGGAGATACTGATTGGTTTGAAGAAATCAATCTATTTCATCAATTACACCTAGTTGATGAAGGTATTGATATTGCAATAATCCCCTATTGGATGCTTTTATCAAATGGTAGTAAACTACTCATCAAAAAATATATCAATCCAAAACAAGTTATTGCCACTCACATTTCTCCTCTAATAAAAAAGACAGAACTTATAGATTTAAAAAACAAATATCCAAACATACATTTTCTCACAACACTAGAGCAACAAATACACCTATAACTAACACATACCGATCAGAATGAAAAAACAATTTTTACTATTATTATTACTGAGTACAATTTCTACAATATCAGCACAGAAATTTACCATGGATCTTATTAAAGATGGCACTCCACGTAATATAGGTCCAGGAGGAATGAGCGGTAGAGTTACTTCTATAGATGTAGTAACTTCTAATCCAGATATCATTTATGTTGGAACTGCTTCTGGTGGAGTTTGGAAATCTACTTCTGGAGGTATTAAGTGGAAACCAATTTTTGATCATGAAACTACAGCTTCGATTGGTGCTGTGGCTATCCAACAATCTAATCCTTCTGTACTTTGGATAGGAACAGGAGAAGGAAATCCTAGAAATAGTCTTAATGGTGGATATGGTATCTATAAATCCTTGGATGGAGGAAAAAACTGGAAACTCATGGGATTAGAAAAAACGCGTCATATTCATAAAATTATTATTGACCCAACTAATCCCAATATTATTTACGTTGCAGCAATTGGTTCGCCATGGGGAGAGCACCCTGAAAGAGGGGTTTTTAAAACAATCGACGGAGGTACCACTTGGACAAAAATTCTATTTAGCAATACTAAAACAGGAGCTGCTGATCTTGTAATGGATCCTTCAAACCCTAATAAATTAGTGGCTGCACTATGGGAACATAAACGTGATCCTTGGTTTTTTAAATCCGGAGGTAAAGGTTCTGGTCTTTATATCACTTATGATGGAGGAAAAAACTGGAAAAAACGTACTGACTTAGATGGACTCCCTAAAGGAAATCTAGGTAGAATTGGATTAGCTATAGCTCCTAGTAAACCTAACATTATTTATGCACTAATCGAAGCTAAAAAGAATGCGCTATATAAATCTAATGACGGAGGGTTTACATGGAAAAAAATTAATGACAAAAATGATATCGGAAATCGCCCTTTTTATTACTCTGATATATTTGTAGACCCCTTAAATGAAAATAGAGTATATTCTGTATTTACCTACGTAAATGTTTCTGAAGATGGTGGTAAAAATTTCTCTCAATTGATGCCCGCCTATGGTGTAAACAACGGTATACATCCTGATCATCATGCATGGTGGATTCATCCAACTAATGGAAACTATATGATTGATGGTAATGATGGAGGGTTAAATATTACTAGAGACGGAGGAAAAAATTGGCGATTTATTGGTAATCTTCCTGTTGCACAATTCTATCACATTAGTATAGATAATGAATTTCCATATAATGTATATGGAGGAATGCAAGATAATGGTAGTTGGAGAGGGCCTGCATATGTCTGGAGAGCTCAGGGAATACGAAACTCTTACTGGCAAGAAATATCATTTGGTGATGGATTTGATGTAGTACCAGACAAAGATGATTCCAGATATGGATGGTCTATGAGTCAGCAAGGATATGTAAGTAGATATGACTGGATGACTGGAAACAATTATACCGTTCGCCCTACACATCCTGATCCAAAAATAAAATTACGTTTTAACTGGAATGCTGCAATCAATATTGATCCTTTTGATACTGCTACTATATATTTTGGAAGTCAATATGTTCATAAAAGTACTGACAAAGGATTAACATGGAAGGTTATTTCTCCTGATCTAACCACCAATGATCCAGAAAAACAAAAACAAAGTGACAGCGGAGGATTAACTATAGATGCCACAGGAGCAGAAAATTACTGTACGATCTTAGTAGTCGAACCCTCACCACTAGAACAAAATATGCTATGGGTAGGTACAGATGATGGGCGTATACATGTTACTAAAAATGGAGGAACCAATTGGACCGACGTATCTACCAATATAAAAGGATTGCCCAAAGGGAGTTGGATTGTACAAATTAAAGCTTCAAATAAAAAGAAAGGAGAAGCGCTACTAGTAGCTAATGATTATAGAAGATTTAATTACACCCCTTACGCTTTTAGAACTACTGATTATGGAGAAACATGGCAACGTATTGTTGATCAAAACGATGTAAAAAGCTATACATTAAGTATTATTGAAGATCCTATAGAAAAGAATCTGCTTTTCTTAGGTACAGATGACGGATTATACATATCACTTAATGCCGGAAATAATTGGACTAAATGGACTAAAGGGTTTCCTACAGTTTCTGTAAAAGATCTAATTATACATCCCAGAGAGCATGATTTAATCATTGGTACCTTTGGTAGAGCAGCATGGGTATTAGATGATATTCGACCATTAAGAGCTATTGCAAAAACTAATAGTATTTTAAACCAAAAATTACAGCTTTTTGATCCACCAATAGCATATCAAGCAGCCTTACAACAACCCACTGGTAGCCGTTTTGGAGGAGATGCTTTATACAATGGTGATAACCGAGATTATGGTGCACTTATATCATATTATATCCAGGTAGAAGAAAAGAAAAAAGAAACTCTTACTAAAGAAAAAAACACCGACGATGATACTATAGATGACGAAAAAAAAGAAGCTACCCCAAAATGGGATTCTATTCGTCTAAAAATTTATGATGGAGACCGTTTAATCAGAACACTAAAAGAAAAAACTCCTGATTCTACAGGTTTATATAAAATAAAATGGGCTATGGATGAGAAAGGAGCAGATAAACCGTACAGAAAAATCCAAAAACAAGATAAAGAATCAGGAGGAATATCTGTAAAACCTGGGAAATATAAAGGAGTATTAGAATATGGTAATCAAAAGTCTGAAACTATAATAGAAGTACAGTCTGATCCAAGATTATCTGTATCTCCAAAAAATATAAACGAAATTTATACTGCTTCAAAAAAATTAGAAAAAATGAAACAAACTACAGCGGATGCTGTACGACAATTAGTAGAAAGTAAAAATATTGCTTTAAAATATCAGAAAGAGTTTAAAGAGTTAGATAAAAAGAAATATAAAGATCAGATCAAATTATCTAAAAACATCTCTAAGAAAATCGATAGTATAATTACTATTTATATTGGTAAAGAGGATAAACGTCAGGGAATCACTAGAAACCCGAAAGTCACTATTATACAACGATTACAGAATACTAAACGTTATGTAAGCAGTCGTCAGACTGGATTAACCACCACAGAAAATACTTTAATAAAACAAACTAAAGATGCTATAAGTATTGCTTTACAAAAAACCAATGCTTTCTTTAATGATGACTGGAAATCTTATCAAGAAGATGTTGAAAAAATAGACATTTCTACTTTTAAGAAAACACAAAACTTTAAATTAGAGTAATCAATAAACAGTGTCTATTTATGAAATAATTAATCATACTTAATTTAGATTTAGACTTACTCCTTCTCTACTCTTGTATACAAGAAAAAAAGAAGCAGACTCTATTATTGAAACAGACTTTTGGTTTTACCCCAAAAGTCTGTATTAGTGATAGTATGTATTACTTCATTTTTTTAAATCCTTGCTTTGTCAATTTCCACTTTACAAGTTTTTTCTCTCTTTCATAAAAACCAATTTCTTCTTTAAGCTTGTAACTGTTATAGGATAAAATTTTTTCCTCTGGAAGATATTTTAATTCCATTTTTTGACCTCTGTTTGCACCAATATAGATATCATCCTCACCATTAAATATGGATTTACTTTTATGTAGAGAGCCATCCTTTATTTCGTATACTTTTACAGTAGTATAATGCTTACCTCCACAACAAGTCCCCCAACCTAGAATTAGGTAATAAGGTTTACTCTTAATTTTTATCATTTGTAAATCCGTAATAAATATATCTCCTCCTTCATTCCCTATTTTTTTTAAGTCTACATATTTTATGGCGCCAGATTCTGTTTTATACTGAAGATATGTTTCTGAAGCATAACAACAACCTGAATCTCTTACACGCCATGAATATGTTTTGGCTAAACCATCTAAAGAATGTCGTATATCTATATACTTAGATAAACTATCATAAGGATTAGAAAAACTAGATGAATCTTTTAAGTGTTCTAGGAATCTTTCTTTTATAAATGGATACATAGCATAGCCAAACCTAGAATCTACTGCACCATATGCTTTAAATGAGGTTGATAATAATTTATCTGAATAATTATCACTTATTTGTCCAAAAAGAGTACTACTAAAAAGGATCGTTAGAATTAGAATTTTAAGTCTCCTCATTTTTTTTATCTCGACTAACATTAAATTTAATTATTGAAAATCAGGATTTTGAGAAATCGAGAGTTTCAGGTTTAATCTCAAATTTATTGATTTGTTTTTTAATTCTTTTAATGAATCTTATTTTTATTTTTTGATCTAGAAACAAATATTGAGAACTCAACAGAAACGTAACTTCCTCCTAGTGTAGATATTTCGGGTAACTCGAGCTTAAGTTTTGCAAGATTCTCTTTTGGGTTCATATTTTTTCATTGATTTTAAAATCCTATAACCAATATGATTAAGCAAACGCAGATTCTAAATCTAAAAAGTATATTCGTAATACAAATAAGTCTTTTTCCAACCTTAGTTAACATCTGTTTGTCTAACACCCCTGATTGAGGGTGAACTATATAAAAATATTGACTTCTCTTTTTTGATACTCTGATAAATCTATACCTCCATAGAAACAGTATGAGTACTAAAAAAAGGCTACCTAGATGGTAGCCTTAATAGGGCCAAGTTATGTGATTTCTTAAAGATTATTTTACAAAAATCTTTTGAATAAATGTCTTAGTACCAGCTGTTACTTGTACAAAATAGACCCCAGTAGATAATTTACTAATGTTTATCGCTTTTTTCATTACAATTTCTCCTGGAGATGCTTTTAAATCTATAAGCTCTAATGTTCTTCCATTCATATCCTTAATAATAACTTGCGAAGAAGAAGAAGAATCTAAATTACTAACCTCTAGATTTAATATTTCTTTTGCAGGATTAGGATACACTATAAAATCAGATAAATCAGTTAACTTATCTTTTTTGAAAGTAGCAAATGCTCCACAGCGTCCTAAATTATTCCATCCAGTAGCAGTTCTTTCATATAGAGATCCATTATATGTTACTCGATCACCTACTCTGTATGCTCTACCAGGCACATATGGTTGTACTCCTGCACAAGGATCACTCGTAGTACAAGGTCCTAAATTTGTCCATCCAGTAGCAGCTCTTTCATATAGAGATCCATTATATGTTACTCGATCACCTACATTGTATGTTCTACCTGGTACATATGGATCTACTCCATCACAATTACCACCAGTGCTACTACAATTTCCTGTAGAATTATAGGTCGTTTGATTACATACAATAGTAAAGTTATCTACTGTAGCTCCAGAAGCTTTCTTTGCTTCCCATTTACTCCCTATTGTAGTATTTGCTCTATATGAACCTCCTGCATTAGCAGATCCTTTTAAAGAGTTATTCTGATAATACTCTAAGGTACAATTGGTATTATTAGTAAATGTAACTGATACAGCATCACCTGTATTACATCCACCACCATCACATGTCTGTAAGCAACTAGATCTAGCAATATAGTTACGGATTACATTACGTGGCTGAGAACCAAACCCTTTATTAAAATTGACTCCTACACTTGTATTAGGACAATAACTCATAATAGTACCTCCACCAGAAGGGTTTCCTGGTAGTGCACAATTTCCTTCTACACGACCTGCACAACCATCTATCGCAGTATTATTACCATTCCATACACATGCATGTGTATGTCTAGATCCTACATTATGCCCTAACTCATGAGATATTAAAAATACATCAAAAGAATAGGTAGGTATGTTTTGGTAACTACCTTTGATACCAGAAATTGCATAGTTTCTTGATGAATTACATAGCGTTCCAATTCCTCCGGCTAATCCTCCACTATAACCATAGGTTACAAAATGCCCTAAATCTCCATTAAGACCTGCTGATCCATTTCTATAATTAATATAGCTATTTAGATTACTACTAAACGGCTGATTAGAACTCCATGCTTTTGTACCCGATAATTTGATCGATATCTGATCATTAGCATATAAGGCAGCTACTTGATTAAATACTGCTTCGATATAATTAGAAGCCTGTTGAGCCCCTCCTTTATCACGCACAACATCGGTTCCAATATCAAAAAATACTCGAGGACATTTTGTAGCTACACGACTCTGAGAGTTATCCGATAACTCTTCCATAGTATACCCTCCTTCCATAGTATCTTCTACCTCGCAGGCAAAGTCGTATAAATAACTAACTTCTTTGTCTTTATATATAATATGTCGCTTACCGTCGTCCGTAGGACCTACAACCATATTACCTTGTTGGTTTTCGGTACTAATAAAACCAGACATTTTTCCATTATAAAAACTAATTGCGACAAGAGAATTAGACGCTCCTTTTACTACTCCTCTATAGTGTACTATAGCATTATTTGATAATGCTCTGCCTGATGGCATCTCTGTTGCAGAAAAATCATCTGTTGTAATAGTTACTTTTACAAGATCTAATGATACTGCTGATTTCTGCCCTGGCATATCTAGACTCATTGTCTTTGGAAAATTACCTCGTAGAGACCTCATTGCACTCTGATCTACTGAAAATAGCGTATAATCCTTTAATCCGTTAGGAACTTGTACACTATTTTTTTGTTGACCAATAGCAGTAAAAAGTTGAATGTTTTCAAAATCTGATCCCAAAGATTTTTCTTGGGCTACTAGTTCACTGGGCTTTAGTTGTTGAGTTTGTGCGAAACTTATTACCGTAAAAAAGGTAATAACAATTATTAAAATACGTTTCATTTTATGTGGTTTTAAGTTTTTGACTCTTTACCTTGTTATGATTCTGGCCCCATAAACCTTCCTCAGTAAAAAACCAAAATAGTTTGTGTATCACCAAGTTACAAACTTAAACCGCTCCTTCAAAAAAGATCCCATAACTATTTGTTATATTACTTTCGTCCATTATATACTCCACTAATCTACCATAATCTTTTTACGGAAAAACATGAAAAATCACTTCGGATAGTAAATTTCATGATTCTTTTGCTTAAGAAAATAAGATATTTTCGAGATTACTTTTTAAGAAATAAATCCATCCTAAATCCTTATTTTTGAAAAGAACAAGAATTATATCTCAATAGTTTGAAAACAATTATATCTAGTATAAAAAGCATGTACGCTGTAAGCGATGCATCTATAGAAGCATTAACAAGTAAAATGACACTATTACACTTCCCTAAAAAACATGTCCTTATTAAAAGTGGAGTGGTCGATAAGAATTACTACTTTATAGAAAAAGGACTAACTAGATCCTATTGTATGATTGATGGAGAAGAAGCAACTACATGGTTTAGTAAAGAAGGAGAATTGGCATTCTCTATGCTAAGCTGTTATGAGAACAAACCTGGTTTTGAACATGTAAATCTATTAGAGGATTCGATATTATATGCTATTCCTGTACATGAATTAAATCTACTATATGAAACCAATATAGAAATTGCCAATTGGTCTAGAATAGTTCATCAAAAAGCATTTCTAGATTTAGAATTACGCCATATTGCTCTAGCAACTCAATCTGCCAAAGAGCGTTATACAACTTTTACAGAGCAAAAATCTGATTTATTTAAACGTGTAAAACTAGGATATATCGCTTCTTTTTTAGGTGTCACTCAGGTTACATTAAGTAGGTTAAGAGCTAATGCGTGATTTTTTAACATAGGTAAAAAAGATTCTGATAGAACTTAAGGTAATTTTGTATCATCAGTATTTACATTAGAATATTAATATCATTAAGTTACATTTTTATACCTGTTATTATTTGAGATTACTGTAAAGAAAATTAAGTTATTTATGTGCTATTCTTCAGTACATAAGAAACAATTTTATAGCGTCATTTCATATAAGAAATAGCATCAGCAATTCACCTGAGCTTGTCTGGTATATCTAAAAAAAATAAGTTCTAAAGGCTCTTTAAAAAGCGTAATGTGGCAAAAAGCTTTAAACCTTATCTTTAACTAAATCATATTGATCATCCAATTTTAACAATAGGAACGTATGCAAAAAACCGAAAAAGAAAAAATGCTTGCTGGCGAATTATATGATACCCGAGATCCTGAATTGATACAAATGTATCATAAAGCAAGAAAATTAATGACCGTCTTTAATTCTTTAGATTCTACCGATACTGTAGGAAAAAAAGAAGCCCTTACTAGTTTATTAGGTGATGTAGGAGATGGTGTATGGATTGAACCTCCTTTTTTATGTGATTATGGAGTACATATTTCTATCGGAAAAAATACCTTAATCAATACCAATTGTATGTTTATTGATGATAATACCATAACCATTGGTAAAAATGGATTAATTGCTCCATTCGTACAGATATATACCGCTAAACATCCTTTAAAAGCCTCTGATCGAGTATCTGATTCTGGGATTGCACCATATACCACATCGACTAGCCCTGTAGTCATTGGTGATAATGTATGGATTGGTGGAAACAGTATTATATTACCTGGTGTTACTATAGGGGATAATGTTACTATAGGTGCGGGATCTGTGGTAACCAAAGACATCCCAGATAATACTCTAGCTTTTGGGAATCCATGTACGGTTATAAAAAATATATAAGTATACTATGGATTTTCTACAATCTATCCCTAAATCAGTATTTGAAATATTAGGATTACTATTTGGTCTTTTTGTGTGTGTTATTACTGCTATCCAAATCTTTAAAGAGTATAAATCAAACAACCAGAGCAGTCTCTCATTAGGATATGTTATTGGTTGGGTATTTGTTTATTTGTTTTGGGCTGTGTATGGAATTAGAGTAGAAGCAATAGCGCTTTCTATTACCAATAGCATAGCCTTAGTACTACAAATTGGTTTATGTATTATCGTGTTTAAAAAAAAATAAAAAATAAAAAAAGTATGTCTACTATAAAAATTGGAATCATAGGATATGGCAAATGGGTAAAAAATGCCTACATCCCAGCTATTACAAATGACGGAAGAGCGACAATTGTTGCTATTTCGGCAAAAAGCGATGCTACCATTGCTGCTATACAATCTCAGTTTGGAGATACTATAGCAATTTACACTAATTATAAAGAGCTATTAAACGATCCATCAATCGATGCGGTACTAATTGCGGTACCTGATGCATTACATGGACAAATTGTATTAGACGCATTAGACTCTGATAAAGCTATTTTTTATGAACCCCCGATTGGGCATACCAGAGATCTAATTCCTAAAGTATTGCATAAATTAAAGAATGCATCACAGATCACACATGCTGACTTAGAACTAGGATTAATCCCTGTAGTATCAAAAGCTGCTGAGTTTATAAAACATAAAACTATTGGAGATGTACAAACAGTAACGATTGATCTAAGATCTAATTGGGCTACAGAACCCGATCAGGATATCAATACCATTAACCGTTTATCCCTTTGGTATGTGCATGTACTAAATATATTAGTAGATGCAACTCCTAATAGAGTATGTATTATGGATGGTTATGGCGTTAGTGGAAGAAGACAAAATCGAAGTACTGGTCTCTTTGATTATAATGGTATTTGGGGAGAACTAAAAGTACATATCGATAGTATTGATAAACTAACTATTACGGTAGAGATTATTGGAAGTGAAGGGGATATTTTAATAGATATATTAACAGGCAAATTAACACTAAGAACTAAGGAAAAAAATATGACAGCCTATTTCCCAGCATTACAACCCTATGCTGATTGGCCAGGAATGCGAGAATCAGTCACTCATTTTTTAGACGCAGTAGAGAGTGGGAAACCAAGTTTTGCTAATCCTAATTTGGTAGCAGAGTTACAAGCTATTGGTATGGCTACAGAAAAATCTAAAGACACTGGTAATTGGGTTGTTGTAGATCATCATATCTACAACTAGTATTAGTGAAGTTTTTTTGTAAACAAAGAGAGTATTAAGCTTTAAAACTTAGTACTCCTTTGTTTTATTTTTAATATAAAAAATAAGTAAATAAGATTTTTCCGTTTTTATTATACTTAATTAATTTTTGTATGCCTGTCGGTCTGTTTATTTGTTATTCTATTATTATGATTCCATTGATATATAATATTTTTGTAGACGCTATTATCCTGAATAATTATATTATCTCCTTTTTTTAGTTGTTCTCTATATTTTTCTACATCAAACGTTTTTTCATCATCTGATATCATAAATATAGGATCATTGAATCCACATAAATCATCTTTAATAATTGACTTACTGCTTTAGCATACTACAGTAAGTGTACATAATAGAAGTACTGTACTTATAAGTGTTTTCATTTAGTTATCGTCATCTAAATCATGTACCATCCGTACGGTATATTTTCCTAAATATTTACCTGTTACTCCATCTATTTTATGATAGATGGTTTCTAAGTTATTATCATCTGGTATAGGTGCAATTCCTACAGACCATATCGCTGGGGCATCGGGCGTTCTATTAAGGTCTGGACGCTGTAATACATAATTTACAGAATCGTATTGGGCTAATTGTTCTTTTAACTCATCTTTTACAATCTCGATTGCCTGTGCCCAACAGATGGTATATCCTTTTTCGTGATCGATTACTTTAGAGATATTGCCTAAAGTATCGTAATCTGTTTCTTTACCTATTTTTATATTTCCTTTAAGATATAAGAAATAAGAAAATAAGATTTTTCCGTTTTTATTATACTTAATTAATTTTTGTATGCCTGTCGGTCTGTCGGTCTGTTTATTTGTTATTCTATTATTATGATTCCATTGATATATAATATTTTTGTAGACGCTATTATCCTGAATAATTATATTATCTCCTTTTTTTAGTTGTTCTCTATATTTTTCTACATCAAATGCTTTTTCATCATCCGATATCGTAAATATAGGGTCATCAAATCCGCATAAATCATCATTCTTAATCAATGCTTTAGTACTTTGGCATACTACAGTAAGTGTACATAGTAGAAGTACTGTACTTATAAGTGTTTTCATTTAGTTATCGTCATCTAAATCATGTACCATCCGTACGGTATATTTTCCTAAATATTTGCCTGTTACTCCATCTATTTTATGATAGATGGTTTCTAAGTTATTATCATCTGGTATAGGTGCAATTCCTACAGACCATATCGCTGGGGCATCGGGCGTTCTATTAAGGTCTGGACGCTGTAATACATAATTTACAGAATCGTATTGGGCTAATTGTTCTTTTAACTCATCTTTTACAATCTCGATTGCCTCTGCCCAACAGATGGTATATCCTTTTTCGTGATCGATTACTTT
>NZ_KQ474101.1:0-76641 GCF_001401755.1 Aquimarina longa SW024 | reverse complement strand
CTACAGTAAGTGTACATAATAGAAGTACTGTACTTATAAGTGTTTTCATTTAGTTATCGTCATCTAAATCATGTACCATCCGTACGGTATATTTTCCTAAATATTTACCTGTTACTCCATCTATTTTATGATAGATGGTTTCTAAGTTATTATCATCTGGTATAGGTGCAATTCCTACAGACCATATCGCTGGGGCATCGGGCGTTCTATTAAGGTCTGGACGCTGTAATACATAATTTACAGAATCGTATTGGGCTAATTGTTCTTTTAACTCATCTTTTACAATCTCGATTGCCTCTGCCCAACAGATGGTATATCCTTTTTCGTGATCGATTACTTTAGAGATATTGCCTAAGGTGTCATAATTAGTTTCTTTGCCTATTTCTAAAAGACTATTTAAATATATGAATCGCACTCTTTTTATAGTGCCTTTTTTTTTATATAGTATCCATTTAGCAATATTTGTTTGTTTGTTTGTTTGTTTATTTGTTATTTCTCCATCTTTATACATATAGAATCTTGTTTTAAAAGTATCATTGTCTTTTAAAACAAGTTCTCTTTTTTTTAGTTGTTCTCTATATTTTTCTACATCAAATGTTTTTTCATCATCTGATATCGTAAATATAGGATCATTGAATCCACATAAATCATCTTTAATAAATGACTTATTGCTTTGGCATGCTACAGTAAGTGTACATAATAGGAGTACTGTACTTATAAGTGTTTTCATTGGTCATCTTTAAAAAAAGGTTGTATAGAATCGTACCACTTCTTAAAATAATCTGGTTCTATATAAATCCCTTCTTGATGGATATTATGTAAATCTTTCTTTTTAAGAATTTCACCTGTCTTAGCATGGATTGAATACATATAAAAATCGACATGTGTATTAGGTTTATCAACATATACACTCCATGTATATAGAGAATCATTGTCTATAAATTCCACTTCTCCTCGCTCTATAGATAGGATAGAATCTTTTTTAGGTTTTATCCGTTCTACGATCTCTAATGCTTCTCTATAGCAGATCGGATACTTATCTGCTTGTCTATGATCAATAACTTTGGTGATATTGCCTAAGGTGTCGTAATCTGTTTCTTTACTTATTTTTATATTTCCTTTAAGATATAAGAAATAGGAAAATAAGATTTTTCCATTTTCATTATACTTAATTAATTTCTGTTTGTTTGTTTGTTTGTTTGTTTGTTTGTTTGTTATTTTATTATTATGCTTCCATTGATAAGCGATATTTTTATAGCTATTATTATCTTTTATAACTACATCTCCTTTTTTTAGTTGTTCTCTATATTTTTCTACATCAAACGTTTTTTCATCATCCAATATCGTAAATATAGGATCATCAAATCCGCATAAATCATCATTTTTAATCAATGATTTAGTGTTTTGGCATGCTACAGTAAGTGTACATAATAGAAGTACTATACTTATAAGTGTTTTCATTATTTGGTGTATTTACTGTTATGTAATTTTTTCCATTGATATAGTTGTGTATGCTCTTTATCATTATTATAATCCATATAATTAGTAGTCATCCCTTTCTTAAATGTATGTGCTTGTCCCTCATTTATGACCTCTCCGTTAGCGTCTTTGGTTGTAAAGGTATGTTCTAATCCTATAGCATGCATAATTTCGTGAGGAATTTCTACAGAGGTTTGCAATAATTTATTTTTTAGAAACATGGCAGATATTCCACGACCTGTTAAGGAAATACCATTACTATACCCATCGGGATATACACTTCTTAAATAAGTGAGGTATAGCGTAATTTCATTAAAAGTGCCTCTTCTGGTTTCTGAAAGAGATAGTCTATTGAATTGTAGTAGTAGATTTTTCTTTGCAGATATAGCACTCTTAATATTATCACTACTTTTAAACGATTCATCTAACTTCTTTAAATATCCTTGCTGTAGTTTATCTATTTTAGTTAACTCCTCCTTGTTTTGTATACGTTCTTTGATAGAATAAATATCGAGTATATCTGCATCCTTATTAACAATCTTTATATCTATCAAAGCGGGATTAAACGCTTTTTTAAAATAGGTTTCTAACTTTTGTTTTGTAATTAAACCTTGTAACATATCAATATCATTATCTTTTCCTCCCCCTTTAATCTCCACAAACACCCATCGTAGGGTTGCTGTTTTGGGTACTGGATGCCAGATTTCTAATGCTCCTGCGGGGTTGTTATCGGCGAGTACTCTAATCTGTGAAATATCTCCGTTATTAAGGCATCTAATGGTTACCTCATCTGCATTCTTTATATCTAATGGATGGATATCAAAATCGGGATGGGGTTCTATGACTACAGAGTTGTATTGCCTAGGGTTTTTGGTTTTATGTTTTAGGGATAGGGTGATTGTTTGCCCTACTCGCATACTGAGTTTGGGTACGGTATATTGTGCTGTTCCTACAGTAATCCATGTGTAGGATTCTTTATATTTGGTTTGGTCAGAGGTACAGTTGTCTTGTAGGGTTTGGCTCCACTGATCCCAGCCATAGATTCCGTTTTTGCGATCATCGGTATTGGGGATAAAGGTGGTTGTCCATTGCTTATCGGTGTCTTCTTGTGCTGTAGGGGATACTGGGGTACTTGTGGTAAGGTCTTCTCCCCACCACTTAGAGATAACGACTTCTCCATTACGTACTACTGTACCGGCAGAAAGGGTTAAATAGTACATCGCGCCATCTGCACTACCATCCATGTAGTCTAAGCGTATACAATGGGTGTTTCTAAATTCTAGTTTTTTTAGCATTGTAGTGCCGTCCCATGATTGAACTTCTATGATACAGTTTTTCATCATCGTTTTTGATAATGCCCAGTTATCAAAAAGGTGCATCCATCGGGCAATATCGGGGATTGTAATTTCATAAACTCCTCCTTGTGGAATTGAAGAAGGCATCCCGTTATAGTCTGTTTGCTGGGTTATCAACTCTTTTAGAAATAGTATGGGGGCATTATATCCATCAATATAGAGCCTCCCTATGGATCGTGTGGTCATAGATGATTCGGTTTTAAGAGGTACTAAAAGTAATCAAGTTATTGGGGATTGTCTATGTTTAGTATTGTTTTTCGATAAAGTACGGTTTATAGTGCATTAATAACACAATGGTTAGTATTAAGAAGGGTTTTGTAGGAGTTTTGTATCAGATTAAGAGGTAGATAGGGATGGGATCTGTTAGTTTAGGGGGCGTGGGGCTTATGATTTGTTTTGTTTTATATGGTCTTATCATTATTTTATATTTTTTATCTGATATAACTAGTTAGTGTATCATTTTACTCTTCTATCTACTACCAGAAGGTATTATTTTTAGTCCTGATTATTATTTTGATTATTTTCTTGTATTACTGTTCTAATGGTTTTAAAAAATCTATCTTTAAAAGCAAGTTATCTGTATATCAACCGACTCTTACAACAAACCTTTTTATCATGAGCTTATCTAAAGTTACTTTTACCAATACAGAAGGGCAGACTTTATCTGGTCGTTTAGAACTTCCTGTTGATCAACATCCTCATAATTTTGCTGTATTTGCACATTGTTTTACGTGTACCAAAAATCTAGCTGCTGTACGAAATATAAGCCGAGGGCTTACTTCTCGGGGGTTTGGTGTACTGCGCTTTGATTTTACGGGTCTTGGAGAGAGTGAAGGCGATTTTGCGGATACTAATTTCTCCGGAAATGTTGAAGATCTTATAGCTGCAGCAGCTTTTTTAACGGCTACTTATAAGGCTCCTTCTCTTATTATTGGGCATTCTCTGGGTGGTGCTGCTGCTATTTTTGCTGCTTCTAAAATTGATTCGATACAGGCGGTGGCTACTATTGGTGCTCCTTCTAATCCGAAGCATGTAGCACATTTATTAAAAAGTGGTTTAGATGAGATTACGACTACTGGAAAAGCGACTATTCATCTTAGTGGGCGTGATTTTACTATCAAAAAACAATTCTTAGAGGATCTAGAGACTAAGTCATTACCAGATGTTGCCAAAAATTTAAATAAAGCACTCTTAGTGCTACATTCTCCGCAGGATACTACTGTGGGTATTAAAAATGCAGAAGAGATTTACCATGCTGCTAAGCATCCTAAGAGTTTTGTAACCTTAGATGATGCTGATCATCTATTAATGAAAAAAGAAGATTCTTTATATGCGGGTCATATAATTGCGGGATGGTCTTCTCGATATATTACAGTTCCTAAAGATCCTGAACTAAAAAGTAAGCATCAGGTGGTTGCTAGTTTAGATACTACAGATGGATTTACAACATACATGAAAGTGGGCTCGCATTATATGATTGCTGATGAGCCAGAAAAAGTAGGTGGTAATGATTTTGGACCCTCACCATATGAGCTACTATCTGCTGGTTTGTCTGCTTGTACTGCTATGACAATAAAAATGTATGTTGCTACTAAGGGATGGGATCTACAGCATATAGAAGTGCATACTGATTATAGTAAGTCGTATCGAAAAAATCCTAAAAGTGACCAAAATCCAAGTACTAGAGTGGATACGTTTACTAGAGCGATTAAACTTGTAGGAGATCTGGATGATAAACAAACTCGTAGAATTTTAGAGATTGCGGATAAATGTCCCGTACATAAAACATTACATAGCGAGACGCAGGTGATTACTACTCTGATAGGATAATATAACTATTATAGAATTAAGATATTACGTATAGAAATAGGGTACTAAAGGAGACTAAAAGAGGTGAGGTTTTGATAAGCCTTACCTCTTTTTATTTTCTATAAAAAATAGGTTGTTTGATTACATTCTTACAATAGCAGATTACATTCTTACAATAACACGTTACATTCTTACAATAGCAGATTACATTCTTACAATAACACGTTACATTCTTACAATAGCAGATTACATTCTTACAATAGCACGTTACATTCTTACAATAGCAGATTACATTCTTACAATAGCACGTTACATACTTACAATAGCAGATTACATTCTTACAATAGCACATTACATACTTACAATAGCAGATTACATTTTTATAATAGCACTCTATATTGCATTTCTACCGGTTAATTAGTGTCTTTTATCGATTTATATTCATTATAGTGATGTTACTATATAGTCGTATTAGGATATCATCTGTTGCTACTAATGTATTGTATTACATAATGAGATCTATGGGGTAATAGCAATTTTTTTTTCTTTTTTTTAATAAAAAAAAATGCCAGTTTCAAAAAATGAAACTGGCATGTAGTATTCTTGCTTCATAAAATAATTATAAATTAAAATATAAGACCTTATGGCAGAAAGAAAATTCGGTACCAGTGATGGTAATTTATTAGAGCATGCAGATGTTGTATCTACTTATCTTTATAATGATATCTCCCTTTTTAACAAGTTTGATTCTTTGGTGTTTGATCTAGATTTACCCAATATTATTGAGCAAAAAGCTACAGAAGCGTTACTAAAAGGGACTGATGATACGAATAAAACACAATTATCTACTAGAACTCTAGCGCTACAAAATGCTATGGATAGTTGTAAGGAGTATCTTAATGATATGGAGTATTGGGTAAAGAAGGCTTTTCCGGATCATCTGGCGATCCAAAAACAGTTTGGGGTAGGACGTGTTTCTACATTGTTTAGAAAACAGGCTGTATTGATTCAGTTTATGGAAAATCTATCTGAGACGATCAAGTCTCATACAGAGGCATTGCAGAGTGTGGGGACTCCTGTAGACATGTTAGATAAGGCTATTCCTTTGTCTAAGAGCTTGCGATCTGCAAATAAAGAACAGGAACAACAAAAGGGGAGTCGAACGGTAGATACTGAAGCTAGAGTAATACGACTTAATGAGTTGTATGATATTCTAAAAAAAATAGATGAGGCTTCTGTTTTTATTTTTAAAGAGGAACTTACAAAACGTAATCTGTATAGAATCCCTCGACAAAAAAGCACAAATACTGATCTCTCAACAGAGAGTACGGAGGTAGAATAGTTTTTTTATAGAAAAAAAAGAACCGTTAACTGTTGTCTAAGTTAACGGTTCTTATAAGACTTATTTTTTCTAAGGTTCTAAGTAAGTTATATTATTTTTTTATCAATCGTTGTGTTTTTATAATATGCCCATTTTGATCGCTAATAGAAAGTAGATAGATCCCAGAATTAATTACTACGGGACTTATCGTTATGCTTTTTGATTTAGATAGCATATTTTCTTTATATATTATTTTACCTGCTAGATCATATATATTAATTGTATAGGTTTTCGCTTCTTCTACTAAAGAAGTTGTAGTAATATTAATCGTATTAGTAAAGGGATTAGGATGAATTTTAAATGATGCTTTTTGATTTAAATTTACATCAGATATTATAGTAGGTGTATTAGACGATTTTGCACCTATAGTAGTATATGTTACGATTAACCTAGCGGCTTTGTCTGCTCCTCCTTCATAAGAATCTGCTACTCTTTTTGCGGATGTATTGGTTAGACTATTTCCTTTACCTCTAATAATAAATGCGATGGCATTCCCAGATGTCCAATCGTTTTTATTAACTAAGTTTTGTATCATTTTCTTAAGATCAGGGGAACGTTGTGCGCTTCCACTTTGTTTACTAGACCAAGGTTGGGGGTTCCAAATGGTTTTGTCTGAAAAAACTGTTCTTCCAGAAACGTTGTTTGATGCTGTAAATACTGGTGAATTACTACTATTGTGTAATGATATTTCTAATGATGTGTCTGCACTATTACTTTCGTCTGCAGTAAATTGTAAGTATGCATTAGTTATTCTAGCATTTTTTGGGATCTCAATAGTTCTAAAGCGTAATCCAATAACTTGAAAACTTTCATAATTGTAATCGTCATATACCAACTCTAGATCACTGCTATTTGTATAGATATCTCCATTTACGTTTTCTTCTACATCATCTTTTCCATTAGTAATACTAACGTCTATAGTATGTTCTTCTACTCCTGTAGTGTTTTCTTTAAATATGGCTGTAATATTTTTATTATCATTCATAAGTACGGTTTGTGGGTTTACAGTTCCTGATAGGGTTCCACTCCATCCTTCGAATTTCCATCCAGGTGCTGGGGTAGCTATCATAGTGGCTGTATCTCCTGTAGGGTAGGTTCCTGCTCCACTTACTGTACCTTGTCCTATGGTATTAATTGTTAATGTGTAGGCTGCATACTCTACAATAAGTTTAGCTGCTCTACTTCTACCTCCTTCATAGGAATAGGCTACTCTTTTTGCAGAGGTATTCGTAAGGCTATTTCCTGCACCTCTCATAATAAAACTTATCGTATTACCTGGGACCCAACTATTTTTATTAACTAATCGCTGTACTAATTTTTTTAGATTCGGAGAACGTTGTGCATTTCCATCTTGTTTGTTAGACCACGGAGAAGGGTTCCATATAACTTTATCCGAAAATACGTTTCTTCTGGAAACTGGATTGGAAGAGGAAAACTCTGGTGAATCATCACTATCATGTAATGATATTTCTAAGGAAGCGTCTGTACTATTGTTCTCATCTGCAGTAAACTGAAGGTATGCTTTGGTTATTGTTACATTATTAGGAATCTTTACTGATCTAAAACGTAATCCAATAACCTGATAGCTATCATTATAACTATCATATACCAATTCTAGATCACTACTATTACTATATATCCTACCATTTTTATCTTCTTCTACATCATCATTACCATTAATGATACTTGTTGTAAAAAGTCTCTTAGATCCTCCTAGGGTAGTACTGTTTTCTTGGTTACTAGATATAGAGCTGTTTCCTGCTGCATCTCTTGCTTTTATGATAAAAGAGTATGAAACATCTGGAGATAATCCATCTATAGTGTATTTTGTATAAGCTGTAGTGGCTACTACAACATTATTTTGATAAATATCGTATCCAGAAACTCCTACATTATCTGTAGATCCTGTCCATTGTAGAGAGACTGAGGTTGTTGTGATATCGGTTATTACTAAATCTTTTGGCGCAGAAGGTGCTTCATTATCTTCTTTGGTTTTATTATATATGGTGATTACACTTCCATTAGAAGGGTTCCATATATCGAGATTAGTAGGTGTTTTAAATACATCTTCATTGGATACCTCACCTACTTGTGATGCATTATCTACTTTTATCGTTCTAATTTCAATTTTATCTGTATCTACAAAAATCCATTTAAACTGATTGAATCTTGCTGAGTTACGAGTCCATGTTTTATCATCATTATTAGAGGTTAGTGGTGCTCCCCAGCATCCTTCACCTGCATATACAGTTCCATTTTGATCATCTCTTATAAAGCCTTCATCGTTACCTGATCCGGTAGATGGTCTAATTGGCCAAGTCGTTTTTACCATGTGCGAATCGCATTCTATAACTAGTTTTACGTTTTGGGTATAAAAAAGTTCTGCCCAATTCTTATATTGACTGCTACCTTCTCTTTTATGATACGTATGAGGGCGCATTGGTTTATGATATTGTGCCATTTTCCAGATCATCGTATCATTTGCATTTAAGTCATTTTGCAACCATGTGGTTTGATCTCCTGCAATGGACATTTCTGTATTAAGTGTATATGTTCTTACTAGATTGTTCCCAAAAGTTATTGCATAATATACATTAGATGAGGGTACATCAAAAAGATTATGAATAGTAGCATTACGGCTTTCATGATTTCCTCTTGCTGCTATAATAGGAAACATTCTATTATCTCCGGCAATGGTTAGTTGCCAATCATTAAACCAGTCTATCCATTCTGAGTTCGTATCATCATCAGTCATATCTCCACCAAATAAAACTGCATGAGGTTTTAGTTTTGCGACTAAGCGGTTTGCATTTTTCCTAGGAGTACGGTTATTACGTGAGTCTCCTCCCGAAATAAAGGATAATCTACTATTATCTTCTGGGGCTGTTTTAAACCAAAATCGTTGGCTAGTACCTTCGCTATCTCTAATAACAAAAAAATAAGCGGTATTAGGTGTTAAACCTGTAAGACGTGCAAAAGTATTATCCATTCCTCTATAAGAAACGGTTCTGTCTGGGGTTTTAGAACTAGGGTATTTTTTATAGTCTGATCCATAGTCAGTGGTACCGTAGTGTACTACAGGAGTAGTACCAGATAATTGATCCCATCCTATTACTATTGATGTTGCAGGGTTGCCTCGTAAGGTCAATCGATATTTACCATTAGAGGCTTGAACTTGTAATCCTGTAATAATTACAAGTAATAAAAGTATTTTTTTCATTGTGGGGTATATTTGGTTTAATTATAATCAACCAAAATACTGTATTAATAAGCTATTAAACTTATCAATTCTAACTGGTAATTAAAACTTAAATCTGGTAACATAATCTTAAATAAAGTTTAATTAATACGATACGTTTAGTTAACATTCTTACTTTATCCTAAAAGGTTTTATAAGAAAAAAACAATCTAATATTAGATTGTTTTTTTCTGATCAGTGTATCAATGTATTGTATCAATAGAAAGACTTATTCTAATCCAAAATCAGAGCTTAGTGTGTTTTTTTATCTATTTTTCTGTTTATATATTATGTACTATTGCTATTATTATATGCTGTAGCATATAATAATAGCAATAGTACATCTTGTGATCTAGTTACAGGTATTGCTTGTTTCTGTAATACCATTTGGTGTGGTTGACTGATTATTGATACATACGAATCGTGTTGCTCCTGTGGGTTCGGATACATTATTGTTTGTTACGGATACATTAGTGTGTGTACCATATAATCGTATTCCATCACTTTCTACTGGTTTTATCGTATTTCCTATAACACTTACATTAGATACGTTACCTACTCCTATGCCTCCTGTAACGGTGTTGTTTTTAAAGGATATACCACTACTATTAGAAAGGGTAACTTGTCTGGTGTTTAGAAATGTATTACCATCGAGTATAATGTTATAGTTCTGGTGTTCTTTTTTATGATTTAATTGTGCAAAATAGACATGAAAACTGTTTGATGTTATGGTATTATCTTTAATGCTGATATCGTTAGCGTGTGTATTGGTGGCTTGGAGTCCGTTACTTCTTGCTTCTATTATATTATTATGGATACGTGCTTTAAAGGCTTTGCTTAACTGAATTCCTGATCCGCAATCTTTTATGGTATTATGATGTACATATGCTTCGTTAGATCCTGTGACAATACCTAAGCTGTAGCCTTCTATGGTGTTTCCTGATATCTCGTTATTAAATACGGTTACTCCTGTTCCTGCTGCAAAGATTGCCCAACTGTCTTTGGCTTTACCTATTGCTTTAAATTTGTTATTGATTACTTTGGAGCCTGATACAAAAGAGTATACGACTCGGGTGCCTATTGTATTGTCCTCTACGGTAAGGTCTTGCCCGATGGTTAGGGTTACAAATCCTCCTCTGCTTCCGCTTTCTGTATTTCCTTTAATGAGGGTATTAAAAACTTTCTGACGTTCTTTTAGTACTCCGTTATCATCTCTATATCGATCTGGTTCTATATTAATGGCGTATCCTACTTCTCCTCCATCAGAGTTGGTAGAGGGTAGACCTGTATTAATAAATGTATTGCCTTCTATGACAATATCACGACCGTCGGTAAGTGCTATTGCCATTCTTCTGGAGTTTTTAAAGGTACAGTTTTTTATGGTTACGTTGGTGGTGGGGTTATAATTGGGATTGAATGAGAATCCAAAGGAGTATATGGTTATTGATCCTGATGAGCCATCATAGAAATTGATACCATCTACTGTTATGTTTTTTCCGGAATGGACATGAAATAGGTGACTTCCTTCTAGACCTTCATCAGAGGGGGAATAGATACGGTCATCTCTATCTCCGTGTAATGTTCCTCCTGATATGGTTACATTAGATACGTCTCTAACGGCTAATATGGTTCCTCCTTCTTTTCCTTCTGCTCCCGGAAATATCCGCAGGTGTGTATTGTCTGACATCTTTAAATGAAAATCCGAGGGTATATTAACGGCTTCTAATGAGGGGTAAAAGTTTTGGTTGGTTGTACCACTGGTTACTTTAGTTACTTCAAAAAAGGCATCTAGTTTATTGATCAAAAAAGTGGTCGCTCCTATTTTTTTTGTAAAGAACATTGTTTTTTCTAATATATCAGTATTCTTTAGTGCGATGTCTGTGGTTGTTTTTCCTTCGGTGATATCCCATCGTACTGCATAGAACTTAAATGTGGGGGATATCAATGTTACATCTCCTTCTAGAGTTAGTTTAGAGCTTAGTAATCTTCCGTCAATTTTTCCTTTATCGGCAAAGTTCAGTGTTCCATTAATGATATCTCCTTTATCAAATTCTAAGGTTACATTTTTGGGGAGGTTTACTTTTTTTCCTTTGAGATCTAATATACAATCAATAACTATAGTTTGGTTGTCTACTACTGCCGAAAAATCAAAATCGCAAGGGGTTGTTGCTGTATTTTCTGGAACATCTGGATCTGGTGTTAAGGGTTTTTTATCTGGCTCTGAGGAGGCTACACTTTCTTTGCTACAAGAGGTACTGATCAGTATACAAATACTAAATAGAGTGGTGTATAATTTTATCATTGTAATTGACTAACTTTATGATTAAAAAAAAATCTTTGCTTGTGTGCTAATTTTATCTAATATAGTAAACTCACTAAAACAATGAATAGTATGCTGTATGAATATAAATTTATTTGTACGGTTCTGATTTATATATAGTACTCGTTTTTACTCACTAAATGAGATTTTAATGTTAAAGAAGGTTTGTCTGGATACTAAAAGTATTTTTTTAACGAATGCCTCGTAGGCTTACTTCTAATATCATTAAGTGAAACTGTATTTTTTTAATTAGTAAATGTTTGTAAAAATAAAATATTCTTTTATTTCTATTATGGTTTTCAGCCTACGCTAGAATGACAAGCAGAGCGTATTGTTTTTTTAGCCATTTTATCTTTATGGTGTATCTCATAATCTATTATAAACAAACTTTAAATCAATAGCTTAAATCCTTAGCTTAATGGCATTGGGCTTGTCTAGAGGTAGTTTATTAGGGGGTTATATTGTTCTAAATAGGGTTACTCTAACCATAATTTAAAGTCTTTTACGCGCTCTCGTGCTACAATAATTTCTTGTTCACTAAATGTATTGAGTTTTATTTGTAATCTAGAGTTGGTATAGGAGATGATATCTTTTATCGCATTTATATTGATATAGAATTTTCTACTTGTTCTATAAAATTGCTTAGGGTCTAGTTCTTCTTCTAAGGACTCTAAGGTAGTATCGATCAGGTAGTTTCTGTTATCTGTGGTATGGAGATAGGTTCCTTTGTTTTCTGAATAGAAACATTCTATATCTTCTACCAAGAATATTTTTAGATGCTGCCCTACCTTTGCTGTAAATCGTTTTTTATAAACACGATCCATAGGGTTTATTAGAAGTTTCTTTATATCTTCAAAATCTACTTGTAATTGCTGTTTTTGTGGGATTTGCTCTTTGTATTTGCGTACGGCTACTTCTAATTCTTCGTCATCAATGGGTTTTAGTAAATAATCTATACTGTTTAGTTTAAATGCTTTGAGCGCATATTCATCATAAGCTGTAGTAAATATAATGGAGCTTTTTATAGTAATAGCATCAAATATCTCGAAGGATAATCCATCACTTAATTGAATATCCAAAAAAATTAAATCTGGGTGTTCATTAGTGCTAAACCATTCGATTGCTTCTTGTACAGAGTGTAGCATTGTAGATACTTGGATGTCTAGTTCGCTAAGCATTCTACTAAGGCGTCTGGCTGCTGGTTTTTCGTCTTCGATAAGTATTACATTCATTTTTATAATCGTTTCGTTTTTGAGTTTTTGAGTTTTTTGAGTTTTTGAGGCTTTGAGTTTTTGAGTTTTTGAGTTTTTGAGTTATTGAGTTATTGAGTTTTTGAGTTTTTGAGTTTTTGAGTTTTTGAGTTTTTGAGTTTTTGAGTCTTTGAGTTTTTGAGTTTTTGAGTTTTTGAGTTTCGCTGTTTTACAGTTTGGGGTTATTGAGTTTCATAGACTAATAGTGTGTTTCTGTCATATACGCTACTACTAATAGATTCATCTGCTCATATAGTTTATTCCCATTGTTGTTTTTGGTGTTCTTTTTCTTCATCCATATATTCTCTAATCTTACGTTCTTCCCAATTTTTATTAAACATAGGGTTAACTTTATAAGCTTTTATGGCATGAAATGTAATTCCGATTCCCCATCCTAATGCTGGCCATAAAAACCATGCATAATACCATTGATTCTGATAGTAGTTTAATCCTGCTAGAAAACCTATCACCAAGATGTATGATATTAAATTATTATAAAATTTCTTGATCTCTTCTACACGAGCTTTGGCTCTTTCATATCTCTTTTGTTCGCTAAAATTGTCCATATCTTATTTTTCTTGTGGTAATACAGTGTGTGTATGTTTTAAAAGTCTTCTTTATCCATCAATTCTTGGATCTTACGTTCTTCCCATTTTTTGGCAAAGGATATTTTTTTACCAAATACAGAAAGTCCATGAGAAAGTAATCCAATACCCCACAGTATTGGTGTAATATATAATTGCCAGTTTAACCAGTTTTTAAATCCCTCGTTCTTAAAGTCTGAGTTGGTAAATAGTAGTATACTATTGATTACAATATATACCATTAAATGTAAGTAGAATCCTTTTTCTTTTTCTACTCTTTTTTTTGCTTTTTCGTATGCTTTTTTATCATCGTAATTACTCATGATATTTATTTTTAGATTCTTCCATATATTTTCTGATTTTTTTCTTTTCCCAATCTCTCCCTAGGATTGGGTGATAATCAAAAGCTTCCATATAATGAAATGTTAGTCCGATTCCCCACCCCATGATTGGAAATATGACCCAAGGAATACCAAATCCTGTAGTTTTATAATTAAGGATTGCTAAGAATGGGATGACAATACAATAGGTGGTTAGGTTTATATAAAACTCTTTCATTTTTTGCACTTTTTCTTGTGCTCTTTTATATTTTAATTCTTTAGTTACCTCTATACGTTCTGTAGATGAAATTTCTTGATCTAAGATCTGTACTTGTTTGGTTAATATGGGAAGTTCTGCTATAAAGGATTCTTCTGTTTTATATACTGTAAATTTTCTTTTGGTTAGTAGTGCATATCGTTGTTGTACATTACGTAGTCCTACACCGCTACTTTGTTTTATGACTTTTTTAGGTTGTAGATTGTTTTCTACAATCAAAAAGTTTTCTTTTTCATAGATTTTAATGTGTAATGGGTTTTGTGGCATTACAACATTGTGTTTTACAGTGTTCTCTAATAGAATTTGTAATGACAAGGGTACTACTTTAGCATCTGGATTGGAAGATTGTTCTGGTATTTCGACTATGATACTATCTTCAAAACGCAATTGTAGTAATGTCATATAGGTTCTTGCAAATTTTAATTCTTCGTCTACTGTTACTAATTCTTTATCTTTTTGTTCTAATACATATCGATATACTTTGGATAACGAGGTGGTAAATTTCTGTGCCATTCTTGGATTTTCTTCTATCAAAGAGGTTAGCACATTAAGGCTATTAAATAAGAAATGTGGGTCTAATTGGTTTTTTAAAGCGGCAAATTTTGCTGAAGCTGTACCTGCTATAATTTTTTGTTCGGTAACCTTTTTTTCTTGTAATGCTTTATAGAAATATACGGTATGAAAGAATAATGAAATAATAATGACTAATAGTAGAGGAAATAGATAGTTTTTAAAAGATTGATCTGCTATAAACTCATCTATATTTTGTTTTTCGAAAATAATAACGGTTATGATAAATTCGCAAATGGCATAGCCTATAAGGGTGACAATAACAGAACCTCCTGCTCCAAAGAATATTCGTTGTAATCCTTTGTTCTCCCACTTAAATTTATTATTAATAAACTTAAAATACCAGGTGTTAATGTAGGTTAGAAAAAAGGAGTACATCAGACTAATTATCCACCATTGTAATGTGATTATCTTCGAGAAATTAAAACCATTGGATAATAGGTTTACGATAGCTACAATTATAGAGATAACTAGAGATACTGTTCCTATTTTTTTAAAACTTTTCATTTTATATTACTTTAATAGCTTATATCCAACAATTCTGTATGGTCTGTTTTACTTGCTACATTGTTTTTGTACTCTTTTTATTTCATTTTTCCCCCACTTAGGATAAAAAGGAGTATCGTTTGCTTCTTTTTCGAAGTACAATATAGCTTTTTCTACTTCGGGACAGAAAACTTTTGGATCATTCCCAAAAAAATTGGCTGCTCCCATTTTCCACTCGGCATGGTATAGGGTTGCTCTAGGGTTTTGGGGTTCTAATTGTTTTGCTTTTTGATATAGTTGTTCTACTTTAGGAGATCGTTTCATCCCATATATAGATGGGTTGTATGCTACGTACGCTGTATTAAGTAGTGCTTCCATAATCAGTAGTTCTGCATTTTCTTTAGTTATTGCTTTTGCTTCATTAAGATACTCTTGGGCTTTTGATAATCTAGATTCTATATTTTCGGCATCTTGTATACTAAATGTGGTGGTGATATGAATCTGAGCGGCATAGTAATAGGGTAACCAGTTTTCTTTTTCTGCTTTGGCAATACGTTCGAAAATATGAATGGCTTCGTCTGGTTTTTTATTTTTCCATGTTTCAAATGCTTTGTTCATTCCTTTTTCATAGGAAGATTGTGCATTGATAGATGTAATGGTTAAAAGTGTGAATAGGATTATAATTGTTTTCATGATGTTGATTATTTTTTTTGATGCTGTAAATATCTTAAGCCTTCTGTTTTATAGAAAATAAAGACTACTGAAGTGTTACTTTTTATAGATGAGTTGTCATCTTTCTTGATTATTATATTATAGTGTAATATGTTGCATTGTTTCTTTATGGGGTGTTGTAAATTTAGCGTCTTCCCATTTTGGTGGTCCAAAATATCCTTTTGCATTATTACTGGTTCCATAGGGTTCTGTAGGGATTCCAAAAACGGTATTTAGCACTTCATTATCGTCTACATCTTGGTATACTGAAATGGCGTATTGACCTTTTGGAACATTTTTAAAAACGACTTGTACATTTCCTTTAACTGCTTTGATGTAAGTGGATGTATAGGGACTGTTTAGAAAATCATCGGGGGTATTGTAGAGCCCTACTCGTATCGTACCTCTATCTGATGTGATACCGTCTATAGTTACTGTGATGGTGTGGTTTTCTGATTCTTGTGCGCTACTGTTTAGTATTGATCCTATACATAGTAAACATAGAAATATGTGGGTTAGAGTTTTCATAATGTGTATTGTTTTTATAGGGTTTATAAATTGTCTAATTGGTTGTCTGATTTATCATCACTAATGGTCCAAAAGAATCCAAGGATAACGAATTGATCTGCTCCTGGTCGTATGGCACGCCTAGAGAAATTACCTGTGCTATTAGGGGTATTGGCGTATTGATAATTAAATATATTGTCTGCTCCTAATATATTAGAAACGGAGAGATACAAAATCTTTTGCTGACTGATTAGGTATGCCCAGCTTAGATTAAGGGAGGTGTAGGCTTTTGTCTTCTGATTCTGAAAAATAGGGGTGTTAGGGTTATTATATGGTCTTCCTGATGCTACGCTATAGGTAGTGCTTATTAATGATTTCCAATCTTCAATCCAATATTTAGTGACTAGGGATAGGTTATGTTTTGCTGCATAATTAGGGGTGGCTTTAGTGGGATAGTTTTTATAATTTCGCTTGGTATCGAGGTAGGAATAACTGAGCCAGTATTCTATATTTTTTATGGATTTATTATCTCTCCAAAAAAGATCTAATCCTGTGGCATAACCGCTACCTGAATTGGTATATATACTAGAGAACTCTGGTGTATCGGTATTAAATTTTAGTAATCGGTCATAGGATTTATAATATCCTTCTGCTCTAAAGGTTCTTTTATTATGCTGGTATAGGTAATTAAGGATATAATGAGATGATTTTTGGGGTTCTAATGTTTTATTATATTTTAATATTGCTTGTTCTGGATTTTGGTAGAAGTCTCCATATGCTATGGATACTTGTGATTGATCTGATGTTTTATAGGCTAGTGATGCTCTTGGAGATATCTTGGTATCGTGTAATAGGCTATTATGAACTGCTCTAAGTCCTAATTGCATTGCAAATTTTTTGCTGAAAAATATATTGGTTTCTGTAAAGGCTGCTGTGCTATTATTAGTGTATGAGGTATTAAAGGTGGTAAAGTCTGGGCTTTTTGCTTGTTCTGTAAATGTGTTGATGAATTGCTCTGTTCCAAAACTGAGTTTAAAACGGTTACTGAACCGTTTTCTTAGCTTTAGTTTAGCATGAAAATTGTTTTCTTGATTGTCTATAGCTGTGTTTTCTATTTTGATATCACTGCGATCATTGGCGTAACTAACTCCTGTAGTGATTTTCCAATCGTTGCCTAAAGTTCCTTTATAAGATGTATTTAAATATGTGTTTCTATTGATGAGCTTAAAATTAATGCCTCTTGGAGTATTGATATCTTCTTGTATGAGATTAAAATTGCTATAGTTTATTCCTCCATAAATTTTTAGAAGTCCTTTTTTAAAAGCATATCGGTATACTGCTTCTCCTGATAATGACTCGTATGGTTTTATCCAATCTATACGCTGTGATATGATCTCTTGATAGGGTTTTAGATTAAGATAGAAGGCGTTAATACTTAATGAGTTTTTTTTCCACTTCTGAGTGTTTCCAAGACCTAAACCGACATTAATAATGGATATGTCTGTTTTTTCTTGATCTGGTTCGTCTATCGTATTAAGGAGTAATACACTGGATAATGCGCCTCCGTATTCTGCAGAGTATCCTCCTGTAGAAAAGTTTGTTCCTTTAAATAGGAAAGGAGAAAATCTACCTCGTGTAGGGATATTAGTGGTGGTTGCTGTATAGGGCTGAAAGACGCTAAGCCCATCGATATATATATTGGCTTCATTGGCGTCTCCTCCTCTTACAAAAAGTCTTCCGTCTTCTGCTACTTTAGAGGTTCCTGGTAGTGTTTGGAGAGCGGCTATATAATCGCCATCAGATCCTGCTGTAGTAACAATATCCATAGGTGATAGTACTGTTGTTTTACTAGTATCTCCTGCAGAGAGGGTACCTGCATTAAGAACTACGCTTCCTAGTGAGTTTACATCTTCTCTAAGGGTTATTTTTAGATCGTTCATTGTAGAAACCTCATCGGTGGTTGTATAGGTTTCAAAGGATAAAAATGATACTTGTAGTGTTTGTTTTCCTGTTTCTGATGTGGTAAAGAAAAAAGATCCTTTTTCATCAGTAGAACCTCCATCATAGGTTCCTTCTAGATATACATTGGCTCCCATAATCGGTGCTCCTGATGGGGCGGTAACGGTACCGCTTACTTTGGTTTGGGCATGTATAGAGATAAAAAAAAAGATAAAGGCAATGGTTAGTGTTAGTCTCATGTCATATATAGTTTTTAATCTTTGATAGATCAAAAGTCTTATATCTTCTTAGAAAACTAAATTGAATCTTACCGAACTGTAGAATTTGAAGTCCTAATTGTTATATGCTATATCCAGAACTATTTTAACATATAAAATGATGTTAAAAGTATAAATCAAAATAAGTAAGAGTATAAATTTGATGCTGGGAAAAACTAAAACAAAATCAATCATGACCAATCAACTACAATTATTTAATAATAAGAAATACTTGTTTAAATCAATCTACCGTTTCTGTATGTACATCGTATTATTTATTATGGTAATAGGGTGTAGTAGTGATGATGATGGAGTTGCTCTTAGTACAGAAAAAGAGATTACTGCTTTTGTATTTGAAGCTTCAAAAAATACTGCTCTAGAAATGGATATTGTAGCACTATTAAACCAAGATAAAAAAACGATTACGGCAACAGTTCCTTTTAACACGGATATTACTGCATTGACAGCTACATTGAATTATTCTCCAAAGGCTATAGTTATGCCTAATACTAAACAAGCACACGATTTTAGTAATCCTGTAATATATACTGTAACGGCAGAAGATAAAACTAAGCTAACTTATACGGTTATTATTAACAGAACTGAACCTTCTAGTGATAGAGAGGTTTTAATTGCTTTATTTAATGCTAATCCTGATAATACTCTGAGTTGGAATCTAAATGATGATACGATGAACTCTTGGGAGGGTGTTGTATATAAAGAAGGGCGTGTAACGAGCTTAAATTTATCAAACAAAAATATAAGTACTATACCTGCTTCTTTTGGATATCTAGAGGGGTTGACTTTTATAAACCTAAATCATAATAACCTTATAAGTATCCCAATAGAAATTGGTAAACTTACTAAGCTTACTGTTCTTAATTTATCAGAGAATGACTTAATTAACTTACCTAAGGAAATAGGTAAGTTAACAAAATTGACTGCTTTAAATCTTTATAGTAATGGGTTGACTAGTATCCCTATAGAAATAGGGAATTTAGTAAATCTAAAAATGCTGTATTTAAAGCTAAATCGCTTGACTAGTATTCCTGTAGAAATTGGGAATCTTACTCAATTAACAGCTCTAAATCTGAGTAGTACTAGCTTGACTGATATTCCTGTAGAAATAGGTAATCTGACGAATTTGACTACACTTTCTATTGGTTATAATAGAGGTTTAACGAGTATTCCTAAGGAAATAGGTAATCTTACTCAATTAATCATGATAAATGCATACGGTAGTGGTTTAACTACTATTCCTAAAGAAATTGGTGGCTTAACACATCTTACTAGTCTTTCTTTAGGTAGTAATGCCTTAACTAGTATTCCTGTAGAAATTGGTGATCTAACGAATTTAGATTATCTGGCTCTTACTGATAATAGATTGACCAATATTCCAAAATCAGTATGTAATCTCGAAACTAAGCATGGTACTACTATAGTAAAGGATAAAGGGGTAAACTGTATATGATGCCAGTCGTTTAGCTAACATACCTAGAATTGATATAGAATAGCCTCTCAATATAAAAATTTTGAGAGGCTATTTAGTAGTGTATAGATCAAAAAAGTATATCGTACTTTTTATGGTATCATACGCGATCTACAGTATTATTATTTTTGTTTTTAAAGGGTCTTACAATCAATCTTGCTGCTTTATCATAATTAATATAATTGTATACCCAATTAAAGAAGGTTACAAATCGATTTCTAAAACCTACTAGAAACCATAGGTGAATAAACATCCATATAAACCAAGCAAAGAATCCTCCAAATTTAAATTTTCCGATATCTACTACTGCTTTATTACGACCTATAGTTGCCATAGAACCTTTATCAAAATATTTAAAAGGAGTCATTGCTTTGCCTTTTAGATGTCGTTTTAGATTTTTGGCTAGATGGCTACCTTGTTGTATGGCTGGTTGTGCTACCATAGGATGCCCTTTTGGATATATTTTGGTTTCCATTACAGAAATGTCTCCAATAGCAAAAATATTCTCATATCCTTCTACCTGATTAAATTCGTTTACTTTATAACGATTGGCTCTGGGGATTAAGGCATTAGCATTGATACCCGATACAGGTGCTCCTGTTACTCCAGCAGACCATATAAATGTTGCTGTTTTAAGCGATAAGTCTGTATTGGTGGTCACAAGATTATCACTATAGTTTTTTACTTGGGTATTTGTATGAATTTGTACTCCTAAATTTTGTAAGAATTGTGTGGCTTTTTTTGAGGCATGTTCACTCATAGGAGGTAGTACACGAGAAGCACCTTCTATTAAATGAATTTCCATATCATCAAAATCCATATCCGGATAATCTCTAGGGAGTACATTTAGTTTTAACTCAGCAATTCCTCCTGCTAGTTCAACTCCTGTAGGACCAGCTCCTGCTAATACAAACCGTAGTAACTCTTTTCTTTCTTCAGGATCCGAAGTAATCACTGCTTGCTCTAGGTTTTCTAACATTAAACTACGTAGATTTAATGCCTGCGGTAAGTTTTTCATTCGCATAGCATTACTTTTTATAGAAGCATTACCAAAAAAGTTCGTTCGTGCTCCAGTAGCAATCACAAGATAGTCATAAGAAATATTACCAATAGTAGTGTGTACTTGTTTAGTATCAGGGTCTATAGATTCTACTTCTGCCATCCTAAAAAAAGTATTCTTACCTCTTTTTACTATTTTCCTGAGAGGATATGCTATAGAATCGGGTTCTAATGATGATGTAGACACTTGATAAAGAAGTGGTTGAAATGTGTGGTAGTTATGCCTGTCTAATAAGATTAATTGTACATCTTCTTTGACCATTTTTCTGGCTAATGCAACTCCTGCAAAACCCCCGCCAATTACAACTAATCTCGATAAATTAGTGTGTGGAATATTCATAAAATATGTGTTGTTTTACAAAGATAAAATGATATGATTAGATACCCTATTAAATACCTGTTTTTGTAACCTAAATTATCATAGTATTTATTTTTATTTGTAACATTAATGTTTCTTTTACTACATATATATTGTAACTACGAAAAGTGAATAAGGAATTAGAACATAGTTTTGTAACCAATCTTGAGCAAAATCAGAATATTGTGCATAAGGTGTGTAGGATTTATACCAGTGACTCCGACTCACATAATGATTTGTTTCAGGAAATAACCATACAACTCTGGAAAGCATATCCTAAGTTTAGAGGAGATGCAAAATTTAGTACATGGATGTATAGAGTAGCACTAAATACAGCAATTACTTTATATAGAAGATCTAAAAGAAGTATTAAGACTTCTGATCTTGATGCTATTAATTTTAGAATAAAAGCAGAGGAATATGATGATCAAGTAGAGCAACAATTAAAATTAATGTATGCAGCGGTAAAACAACTTAATGATATTGAAAAGGCTTTAGTGTTTCTATATCTAGAAGATAAGTCGTATAAAGAAATAGCTGATACTATGGGGATTAGTGAAGTAAATGCCCGGGTAAAGATGAATAGAGTAAAAACGAAATTGAAAAAAATATTAAATCCGTAAGACCCCATGGATGAATTAGAATTATTAAAAAAAGATTGGAAAAAGCAGGAAGATGTACTTCCTAAGCTATCCTATAATCAAATTTATCAAATGATATTAAAAAAATCTTCCTCGATAGTGAGATGGATTTTTATTATCAGTATTTTAGAATTTGTATTATGGGCATCTATAGATATCATTTTTAGATTAAATGAAATGCAAGCTGAGGTAGAGAAAATGGATATGGGAAGTTTTTCTATGATTACTTCAATAATTTCATATAGTATTTTAGTATTTTTTATTACTCGATTTTATATCAATTATAGAAAAATTAAAGCTACAGATTCTACAAAAGTTTTAATGGAAAATATTCTTAAAACCAGAAGAACAGTAAAACGATATATCTGGGCGAATATTAGTCTTTTTACATTTATAATGATCACTACAACAGGCTATCTACTGTTTTTTACAGAAGAGTACCAAAGTCGTTCTGTAGAAGATCAAGTGCCAGTATGGGTCATTGTAGTAACAACATTACTAGTTACTTCTGCTTTTATTGGATTTATTATATTATTTTATAGACTCATTTACGGAATTTTAACCCGAAGACTTAAAAAGAATTATAAAGAGCTTGAAAAATTAGAACTATAACTGGTCGATAGAAAGGAATTATATACAGTAGAGATTATGTATTTTCATTAAAGGCAGAAGGTAATAGCTTAGGAATAAACTTAACTAATAATGGTAATAAAAGACTCCCTCCCGGAAGAATAAAAATTGCTAACGATGGAATAGTTTTACAAATATCGAGCAATTGCTTTTTTACTTGTTGTTTTTCTTCTTTGGATAATTCTCGTACAGTAGATTGCCCTAGTAAAATCATTAAATCTTTACTTTCTGTAATTTCTTTAATCAATCGCTTTTTATTTCGTAATACTAATACACTAACTGTTCTAGAAGTTTGCTGATAGAAATGTAAAGCAGGGCTCGAATACTTAAAGAAAGAAATGTTTTCTTTATGATCAGCAATGAATTTTTGTACTAAATCAATAGACTCCTTTACGATAGCGTCTGATAATTTAAGTTCTGCTCCAAGAGCATACATAAAACTTTGTTGACCATTATTTAATTCTTCTGGATTCCATACAGATAAGCTAGTCAAATTAAGGATATATGTTTTTTCAATTTCATCGGTATATGGATCTAAATTTATATGATCAAAACTAGAGTTGTCTCCATCAGAAATAGTAGTATATCGTACGGAAGAAGAAAACAGCTTTACTAATAATTCATCATACTCATCTTTCTCTTCTTTAGAATTTAAAGCTAGGAAAAAAATAGTAGTAAGGGACTCTTCTAATTTTGCTGCATAATGAAAAGGATTGGTATCATGTACTAAAAAATATTCAAAAGCTAACACATCAATGAATAATAATGCATTAGTTAAAAGATGACTAAAATTTTTTCTAAATACAGATTCATTAGTCTGTATACGGGTGTGTATAATTTTTTCTAACTTTTCATTATTATTAGTAACAAGCACATTAGAAAAGGAGAAGAAAGATTTTTTTGTGTCCAAAAAATTATAAAACTGTATCAACGATTTAATGCAATCTTCTTTATTGGAGTTTTCTATAGTATCAAAATATGTAACGAGCAGAGCAGTAAATAAATTGATTTTTGTTTTTTCTTCTTCAGAATAAATAATATCAGAATTATCAGGAATAATAATATCTATAGAAGCTCCATAAATAAATCCTACACGCTTTAGATTGAAGTATAATTCATCTAGTGAGTATTTAAATAAATCAGGAGTCTTATCTATGTCCCGTAAGAATTTATCTATCCAGCCCGTAGTTGAAGGGTTCATTGATTAATAATTTAGTGCAAAGTTAATTTTATTTGAATAAAAATCTATTCATGAAAGTTATTAAAATGTATTTAAAAAAAGAATTCTATTGATTATCCTTAGCGTATTAGATATTTATTTATGTGACATGATTTAAACTTAAAACAATACTATTCAGTACATTAAAAATAAAAAAAGAGGTTGTCTAAAACAACCTCTTTTTTTATTTTGTAAGGCGTACATTTATTGTATAATCCCTCCACAAATTACTATACTCTCCGAAGTACCAAATGGTTGAGATGTATAATCATCAATACCTTGATATATAATAATAGCTTTTCCAACAATATTCTTTTTGTCATCATCACAACCAATACACCAATCATTAGTAGCAAAAGTTATATGTCCATTACCATTAGAATCTGCTTTAAAGTTTCCGATATCTCCTTTATGATATCTTTCTTTTACCTTCCATTTTGCATCAGACTCCATAGTTGGATTCCGATGACTTCCTATAAATTTACCATCAAAAGAAGTGCAATCAGATTTCTCATTAATATGAATAGCATGTACTCCTTCTGTCAGTCCTATTAAATTAGCCTCCATACTAACCATTCCTTCTTCTTCAATAAAAACTATTGTCCCAGATACATTACTTTTATTTTTAGGCGCTATATTAATTTCTATTTTGGTAATAGTATCTATTACTTTTTTATGATTAAAATCTTTAGCTTCTTTCTTTTGATTTACACATCCCAAAACACTAATCGCTATAATGACCCCAATCAACTTTATTATTTCCATACTTCAAGTACTCTGTTAGTTCGTATTTATAGAATGCAATTTAGTTAATTTTGAATACTTATTAATAATTAAGAAAAAAATAGACTTTTTACCTCATTTTTTAAAAACTTATCATAGCTTTTTATATTTGGCAGAAAACAATATTATTTTATAACATTTTGTTTTCGACTTTTTCCCAATTAATAATTGACATAATATTATTTAGATACTCTCCTCTTTTATTTTGATATTTTAGGTAATAAGCATGTTCCCACACATCAATTCCAAGAATAGGGTGCCCTTGACGATCAGCTACAGTCATTAATGGGTTATCTTGATTAGGAGTAGAGGTTATAAATAATTTTTTATCCATATCCTGACATAACCAAGCCCATCCAGAACCAAACCTCTTTTTTCCTGCGCTAGCTAACTCATTTTTAAAAGCTTCTACAGAGTTAAAATTTTCGACAATACTATTTTTAAAACGATCAGACATCTTACTTTCGTTTGGAGTTAGAATATCCCAATATAAGGAGTGATTAAAATGTCCACCTCCATTATTACGAACTCCAGTAGGTAAATTATTATTTTTAAGTAACTCTACTAAAGTTTTACCTGGTACTGGATTTTCTTTGAGTGCTTTATTTAATTTATTCACATATCCCTGATGATGTTTTGAATAATGAATTTCCATTGTCATCGCATCAATAGTATCAGTAAATGCATTATACGCATAATTTAACTTAGGTAAAGTAAATATAGTAGCGTCAATAGTATTAGATGTATTTTTTACTTCAGTATCCATTGATTTTTTCTCTTCTTTTTTATTAGAGTTACATGAAGATAAAATTACTGATGGAGCTATAGTTAATCCTGTAGTAGCAATTACAGCAGATTTTAGAAATTTACGTTTATTCATTATGTGGTAGATTTATTTTATTTAATAAGGGTTGTTTATATGGATTTAATAATATGCTCTAAAAGAGTATATCTAGTTTTTTTAACTTTTAAAAGACAAGAAAGGTTTGAGGATATTTATTTTTTAAAAACCAGAACCTTTATTTTTGATACTAAAACAAATATATTAAGAGAATTAGAGATTATACTAATTATCACTCTGTATTTATGATAATAAATAATATTTTAACAATCCTGATTAGAGTAAATAAGATTTCAAGAATATTTTGTTTATACTTTATTAAAAATGATTAATCAAAAACTTGTTTTTCTTCAAAAAAAACTAATGTTAGTTATAAAAAAACAGAATAAATTCGATGTCTTTACCGTAATTTTTAAAAGGTTAATTTTTAGTTTTTGCTTGAAGTAGTATAACACACTCAAAATTCATTTAGATATAACGACAGTATTTATAATAGCTGAGTAAGTTATTATTCAAATACATACAGTTTTAATATTTTATACATAAAAAACCCAAATAAATTATTGATTTGATAAGTATTACTTTGTTTTCTAATGAATATTATAATTTTTGTAGTTTTACAAAACACAAACTCAAATTTTATTTTTATGAAAAAAAGTTACCTGTTTGTCTTTCTATTATCAATAATAGGGCAAACAATTTCTGCACAGAATTCGAGCGCGCTTGTTCGAAATCATTTTGAAGATATTAGCAATAGTAATATCTCTAAAAGTTCTTCTTCTCTCACTGATTTTTCAGAATGGAGAATAACAGATGAAGTTCCTTCATTAAAACCCGGAATTACTCATGTATATGTTAATCAACTATATAATGGGGTTCCTATTGTAGATGGAACTTATAAGATGACGGTTAAAAATAACCAAATTACTTATGAAATTGATCAATTTATAAGAGAGGTAAAATCTAAAGTAGTTTCGGCTAAATCCTCTTCTTCAGAAATCTCTGCAATAAATGCAGTGATAAGAGCACACAATCTACCTGCTGCAAATGGCATGTCTAAAACAGTCAGTAAATCAAGTAATAGTAAATCGGTAGAATATAGAAATTCTGGTATTACAGCAGATAATGAACCGATTAAGGTTAAACAAGTTTATAAGCTGTATAATGGTAAATTACATCTTTGTTGGAACGTAAACCTTTATGAACAAGGAGGAGAAAACTGGTGGGATAGTTATGTAGATATCACTACAGGTAAAATTATATATGAAAACAACTGGGTTGTTAAATGTAATTTTGATAATTCTGATCATAAGTCGCATAACCACGAATCTGTACTTTTTGATACCAAAAAAATGGTAACAGTAGCAGAAGCACCAACAGCAGCAGTGGCTCCAGATTCTTATAATGTATATCCAATGCCAGAAGAAAGCCCAATACATGGTAGTCGTTCTATAGTTACAAATCCAGCAAACACTACAGCTTCTCCTTATGGATGGCACGATACTAATGGAAGTAACGGTGCAGAATATACAATTACCAGAGGTAATAATGTTTTAGCACAAGATGATATTAATGGTGATAATGGTAGCGGATCTTCTCCAAATGGGGGATCAAGCCTTGATTTTAATTTCCCATTAAACCTTAATCAAGATCCTAGTAATTATAGAGATGCAGCAATAACCAATTTATTTTATTGGAATAATATTATGCACGATGTATGGTATCTATATGGTTTTAATGAAGCTAGTGGTAATTTCCAACAAAATAATTATGGAAAAGGAGGACGAGGTAATGATTTTGTATATGCAGATGCACAAGATGGTGGAGGAATTAATAACGCTAATTTTGCCACTCCTACAGATGGTAGAAATCCAAGAATGCAAATGTTTCTTTGGGATAAAACAAACCCTAAAAGAGATGGTGATTTAGATAATGGAATTATAGCTCACGAATATGGGCACGGTATTTCTACACGATTAGTAGGAGGACCTTCATCTAATTCATTAGGAGGATCTGAGCAAATGGGCGAGGGTTGGTCTGACTGGTTTGGTTTAATGCTAACTATGAAAGCTGGTGATGTGGGTACAAATGGAAGAGGTATTGGTACATACGCATTAGGACAGCCAACTAGTGGAGCAGGAATTAGACCAACTAAGTACTCTACAGACAGATCGATTAATGATACAGATTATGCAGATATTAATAATCTTCGTGTACCACATGGTGTAGGATATGCTTTTGCTACTATTCTATGGGATATGACTTGGTTATTAGTAGATCAAGAAGGATTTGATCCAGATTTTTATAATGGTACTGGAGGTAATAATATTGCAATGGCTCTTGTTATCGAAGGATTAAAAAATACAGCGAATAATCCTGGATTTGTATCTGGTAGAGATGGAATTCTTCAGGCAGATAAAGATTTATATAACGAAAAATATAAGTGCTTAATATGGAAAGCATTTGCTGCTCGTGGTGTAGGAAAAGATGCTAATGAGAATACTAATGGTGGTTCTAATACTAACACAGATCAAAAAGTTTCTTTTGTAAATCCTTGTGACGGTACAAACCCTCCAGATGGAGATAAGTGTTCTGGTGATGTTACTTCATTCCCATTCTCAGAAAGTTTTGAAGCTAATTTAGGACAGTGGAAACAAGCAACTTCTGGTGATGATATCGACTGGACTAGACAATCAAATGGAACTCCTTCTAACGGAACAGGACCAGCAGGAGCAGTAGACGGTACGTATTACCTATATGTAGAAGCTTCTACACAAGGACAAGGATATCCTAGTAAAAAAGCAATTTTAAACTCTCCTTGTTTAAACTTTAGTAATGTAACCTCTCCTAGCCTAACATTCCAATATCATATGATAGGGGATTCAGTAGGAACATTAACTGTAGAAGCTAGAATGGATAATACAGGAAACTGGACTAGTGTATTTACTAAAACAGGTGCTCAGGGTACAGGATGGAATGCTGCAGATGTAGATCTGTCTGCATACGCAGGAAAAGCAAGTGTGCAATTACGATTTAATGTAGTAACAGGTACTAGCTGGCAAGGAGATATTAGTATTGATAAGGTTTCTATCCAAAACGGTACTACAACCCCTCCTAATGGTTGTACAGCATTAGATTTTAATGATTACCAAATTACCGCATTTGCAACTCAGGATCGTGCAGGTGATTTTTCAATCCAAAATGCAGGAGCTGGATTATCGTTACAAAACAATACATGGAAGTATATCAGCCTTAATTATACTGTAACTACAAATACTGTAATAGAGTTTGAGTTTAGTAGTACTTCTGAAGGTGAAATTCATGGTGTTGGTTTTGAAAATGATAATGCATTAACGTCATCTAGATATTTTAAAGTTCATGGTACTCAGAATTATGGAGTAACAAACTTTGATAACTACACTAGCGGAACTAAGAAATATGTTATCCCTGTAGGTGATTTCTATACAGGTAGTATGGATCGTCTGGTATTTATTAATGATAACGATGCAGGTAGTGGAAATACTTCTATTTTCTCTAATGTAAAAATTTATGAAGGATCTTGTAATGGAGTAGCACCTTCAGAAATAGCAGCAAGATTTGGAAAAATGACACCTACTTTAGGAAACGAAGATGAGAATGGATTATCATCAATTCGAATCTCTCCAAACCCATTAGATAAAGGAAACTTATTGAAAGTAACTATTCCTAATGGAAAATTATTAGATACTTCGTATTCCATAACTAATATTATGGGACAAGTAGTTGGAAAAGGAACATTAAATACTAATGGTAATATAGATGTTAATCGTCTTGAAACAGGTATGTATATGCTTACTATCCAAAATTCTGAAACGAAAACCGTAAAACGTTTTATTGTTAAATAATTCATCAATGTAAAAAAGATGTAATTAGAGATCTAAGAAAGACCATTTTTTCAAATGGTCTTTCTCTTTTTATATATCAAAATTGTCATGCAATATATCAATGTTAAAAAGAATATAACTCATAGTTATCTTTTGTGTACATTTTGGTGATCATATTTAATTCTTGTTTAAGATTTAGAAGAAATTAATTTATTGTTTTTTAATGCTATAACTTTATAGCTATTAACCAAATCTTACACAATCATGAAAGAATTATATATTCTTGTAGCTCTTTTTATAGGGATACAAACTCAGGCTTCTAATGATAAATATCGATTAACACTGCGTGATAACCCAGCGACTTCTATTGTCATTGGATGGAATCAAGTTTCGGGAACTAACCCAATAGTACATTATGGTACAATAGATCAAGGAAAAAATTATAAAGAGTATACCTATTCAAAATCTCCTGATCGTATCGTTTCTTATCGAGGTATGAATAATCATTTTGTACGCTTATCAGGATTAACACCAGATACAGCATACTATTTTTTGATAAAGGATAACGAAGGAGTGAGTAAGCGATTTTGGTTTAAAACAGCACCTTTAGAAAATGGTAAATTTTCTTTCATAGCAGGAGGAGATTCTAGGAATAATAGAGTTCCAAGACAAAAAGCAAATCGTTTAGTAGCCAAACTAAAACCACATGCAGTACTGTTTGGAGGAGATATGACAGCCGATGATAATGATTCTCAATGGAGAACATGGTTTGATGACTGGCAATTAACTATTGCTAAAGATGGTAGAATGTTTCCTATTCTTGCCGCTCGTGGTAATCATGAAGATAGTGATGATACTATAACAAACTTATTTGATGTACCATCTACAGAAGCATATTATGCAATCACTTTTGGGCAAGATCTTGTCAGAACATATACCTTAAACTCTCTAAAAGCTATTTCTGGAGAACAAGATGATTGGTTAAGAGGTGATCTGAATAAAAATCAAAATGTTATCTGGAAAATGGCACAATATCATTTTCCGATGTTTCCACATGTATCCTCAAAAATTGATAACTATATAGAATATGAAAATTGGGCTAAACTATTTTATGACAATGGAGTAAAACTTGTCATAGAATGTGATGCGCATACCGTAAAAAGTACTTGGCCTATCCGCCCTTTTACAGAATCAGGAAGTGAAGATGGGTTTATAAGAGATGATAAAAATGGAACAGTTTATATAGGAGAAGGAGGCTGGGGAGCACCGCTTCGGACTAATGATGCAATTAAAGGATGGACTCGAGACTCAGGAAAATTCAATCAATTTAAATGGATTTTTGTTGACAAAAACAAGATCGAAGCAAGAACCATAAAAGTAGATAATGAACCACAAGTAGGCGAGGTATCTAATGATAATGTATTTAAAACACCTACTAATCTTGATATCTGGACCCCATCAAATGGAAGTGTTATTAAAATCATCAACAAAAATTTAAGCGCTCCGCAAGTATCTTTTGAAACATTGAAAGAAGGACAACAAATTCCTGCAGGAGATACCTCTATAAAAGTAAAGGCTACAGATAGCGATGGACAAATAGAAAGAGTAGAATTTTATATCGATGGTAGTATCGCTGGTACAGATACAACCTATCCATACAGTATTATAAAAAATCTATCTAATGGGATGCATACCATAAAAATAATTGCATTTGACAACCATGATATATGTACCGAAAAAATAATAACAGTTAGTGTAGGGAACTACACAAGAAAACTCATCATTCCTGTAGCTCATGGAAACGATGATGTAGAAGAAGATTTTCTAGGAGGATTATATACTGATAGTAGTGATTTAGAATTAGTATATGATACCTCTAATATATTTAGTTTTCAAAAAGTAGGAATTCGTTTTCAGAATATAAAAATACCTCAGGGAGCAACTATTACTAGTGCACATATCCAATTTACAGCAGATGAAAGCCATCATAAACGAGCCGAATTAGAGTTCTCTCTTCATAATAGTGATAACTCACCACCATTTTCGGATGAGAATAATGTGTCTGGAAGAAATGTGGTATCTCCCAAAATCGTATGGAAACCAGAACCATGGAATGCAGGAGAAAATACCGAAAAACAAAAAACTCCTAATCTAAAAAAAATGATACAACAAATAATTAATAGAGCAGGATGGAATCTAGGCAATAGCATGAGTTTTATCATCCGTGGAAAAGGAGAAAGTCTAGAAAGGAGTAGCTATAAACGAGTAGCAGTTTCTTATGATAATAATGCGAGTAAGGCAGCCAAATTGATCGTAAGTTATACGTTAACAAAAACATTAAAAACAGGAGAGTTCGAAAAGCATAACAGTACTGATAGTTTTAAAAAAAGCGATATATATCCTAATCCTTTTGATCACGAATTAACAATAGAAATTCCGATAACAAAAGGTACTATTCATATACAGATGCACGGTATCAATGGAAATAACGTATTTTCTAAGCAGATGCAAGTCAAAAACAATACAATACGAATTCAACCAAAAAATATAGATAAAGGAGTATATATCATCACAATACTAGATCAGAATGGAGTTATTTTGACTCATAAAAAAGTAATAAAGAAATAAAAAACCTAAAAATAAATAGAGTATAAAAACCGCCTAAATGAATTAGGTGGTTTTTATACTCTATCCTTATGATCGATTTCTTATCTGTAAATAAGTAAGTATATGGACTTATACCAAAAATTCAGTGCTAAGATCTGAAGTGTATAATTACAATTTTTATTCAGTCAAGATGTAATCAACTATTAATACTCCCATTGCCTTTTTTTATTCAGCTCTTCTTCTGCTTCTAGTTCTGATTGTGGGATAACTTTAAGAAAAGAAGGATGTTGCTCAATCGCAAACTCTAATTTACTAACAATATCATCAATAGAATCATTATCATAATCGATATCTAGTGGTTTTTTTATAACCATAGATTGTAATATTCCTCGTTTTTTAATTCGGATACCTTTTTTATCAAACGATCTTCTAAAACCATCTATTACAATAGGAACTACAATAGGCTTATATTTTCTAATAATATGAGCTGTTCCCTTACGAATAGGTTTAAATGGTTTTGTAGTTCCTTGAGGAAATGTAATTACCCAACCATCTTCTAACGCTCTAGAGATATTAGTAATATCACTCATCTTTACTTGGCGATTAATATCCTGTCCTTTGTTTCTCCAAGTGCGTTCTACTGTTATAGCTCCTGCATATGCTAAGATTCTTGCCAGTAATCCAGCTCTCATTGTTTCTTTAGCAGCTACATAATATAAATTAAGTTTTGGATTCCATAGATAACCAACATTTTTAATAGAGTCTGTTCGACCACTTAAGCTCGCATTAAATACATGAAACATTGCTACTACATCTGCAAAGTATGTTTGATGATTAGATACGAATAGTACTTTATTATCAGGAAGGTTTTTAAAAATCTCACTTCCTTCTATTTGTAATTCATTAAAACCACGATAACGTCTATGTGTCATAGCCCCCAGAATACGAATGAGCCATGTTTTTAGAAATAATATATGACCAAATGGATTTTTTTTTAATAATCCCATGTAGAAAATTAATTGTATATTTAGAACGCCAAATATACAAAATCAAAAGTCTATCTCCGTCTTTAAAAGTATTTTAAGCTCGCTAAGCATCATCGCAGTTGCTCCCCAAACGACATAATCGTTTAGTTTAAAAGAAGGTACCTCTATATTTTTTGCATACGATGTGGTTAATTTTTGAGGAACAATATTGTCATCATTGAGTAATTCTACTAATGGTACTTCTATAATTTTTGCTACTTCATCTTCTTGCGGGACAAAATCAGGTCTTTTTTCTGCAAAACCTAAAAAAGGGTGTACCCAAAAGTTAGACGGAGGTATATACACTTTTGTTAATGATTTAATCACAGTAATCATAGCACTATCCACACCTACCTCTTCCTGTGTTTCTCGTAATGCAGTTGCTGTATAATTAAGATCACATGTCTCTACTTTACCTCCTGGTAGCGCTATCTGCCCCGAATGTACTCCTTCATATTCTGGTCGCAGTATCAATACTAAATGAGTGACCTCATTTTTAGGATACAAAAGCATTAGTACTGCAGCATTTCTAGCTTTTTTCTGTTCGATATTAAGGTTTTTAAGCTCACGTGCACGAATTTCGGGAATCATAATAAAATGAGAAGATTGCCCTGGTACTGACATTTTTTCTATTTTTGGTATTAAATTTTTAAAGGTTTCAAATGTCATTTATTAAATCATTTTTATACTGTAGCGTCACTATTTTCTTATTCTCTAATTGTGAAGATACACATTCTAAAAAAAATAAACAGAATATCAAAAAAAATAATGATCCCATTTCTGTAACTAAAATAGAGCTACCAGACACTACAAAACCTGATCTTCAGGAAAATAATTCTAATGACACTCCTTTTAAACTTAGTAATCAAAATTTAATAGAGTTTATGACGGCCTATGGTCGAGAAAATCCTGAAACTCTAGTGAAGATAAAAACAAAATATGGTGATATTCATATAAAATTATATAAAGAAACTCCTATCCATAGAGCGAACTTTATATATATGGTAAAACAGAACTATTTTGATGAGACTTTTTTCTATCGTGTATCTAAAGGATTTGTTATCCAAGGAGGAAATAGCGATCGTCAGGAAATGGCAGTAAAACGTTTCGAAATCGGAGAATATACCATTCCACAAGAACCTGTAAAAGGTTTAAAGCATGTAAGAGGTGCTGTCGCTTTATCAAAACAATGGGTAGATAATCCCTCTAATCGTTCTACTCCTTTTGAATTTTTTATCGTAATCGCAAAAAATGGAGCGGCTCATCTGGATGGAGAGCATACCATTTTTGGAAAAGTCGTTAAAGGAATGAATGTCGCTGATAAAATAGCTAATGTACCTGTAGATACTAGTGAGTGGCCTATAGAGAATATTTTTATAAAAGCTGAAGTGATTAAGTAAGTGGATCTCGCAGGTTTTAAAACCTGTGAAGTTATTAACAATCAGCAACTACAATTGCTGTGTATAATAATTATAATCTGCAATTACTCTATCTACAAACTGTAATGGTTTTTCTTGTGGGGTAATATCCATCAAGGAACTTACTTTATTAGAAAGTTCTACTATAATATCATGATTGGTATTTTGTCTTGCATCCATGTAAATCGTTTTAATTTTACGCATTTCTTCATCACTAAAAATAGTTACTTGTGGATATACAGCCACATAATCGTCTGGTATATCTACTAATATCGTCTGGCGTAATTGTGTTTTTTGTCGTTCGCTAATTACTGTAGTCGCAGCTGCCATATCCCCTAGCCGTTGTCCTTTTCCTCCTAATAATATAGCTACAACTGCTACTCCTCCGAATGCAAATGTAACATCTATCAAATGAAGCATCCACCTAATCAGATAATTAGAAAAGGCTGGTCTAGATCCATCTAATTGCACTACTTTTATTTTCATTGTCGCTTTACCAGGCGTTTTACCATCCCAAAATGTTTCCCATAATAAAAAATATAAGAATGCAGGTAAGCTTAAAATACCCCAAAAAGCCCACTGATCACCTAAATCTAAACCCATAACATTAATTAAGAAAAGTGCTATGATAAAATAAGCAATGATTACTAAGGCATCGATTAGATATGCCAGAATACGTTCCCCTATACCTGCAACATTTTGGTGTATACTAACATTTTGAGCGGTTTCTATTTGAAAATTATCCATTAATTATGTTTCTTTGATCCTCTTAATTATAGATTATGCGAGAGGCGGCTTTTGTGAAGCAAAATAAGGATAAATGGTTAAAATTTGAAAGTGTTCTGGTTAATAATACTCAAATAACACCTGATGAGCTTTCTAACTTATATATAGAAATAACCGATCACCTTAGTTATGCTCAGACCTTTTATCCTAATAGTCAAACATTAAGCTACTTAAATAGTTTAGCATCTCAGGCACATCAAAAAATCTATAAAACGAAGAAAGAGAAAAAAAATAGGTTCTATTCTTTTTGGGTAAAAGAATTCCCTTTAGAATTTTATACCTATCAAAAACAATTACTAATTGCTTTTTTGATTTCTGCTTTATTTACTGCTATTGGAGCATATTCTTCTGCTACAGATGGAGCTTTTGTGAGATCTATATTAGGAGATGGTTATGTAAACATGACCTTAGAAAATATCGCTAATAACGATCCCATGGCGGTATATAAAAAAATGGGAGAAACCAACATGTTTCTTGGCATTACAATCAATAATATTAGAGTTGCTCTTAATTGCTTTATACTCGGTATTATGTTTGGAATAGGAACACTATATATGCTCATGAGTAATTTTATTATGCTAGGCTCTTTTCAGTATTTTTTCTATGACAAAGGACTACTATGGGAAAGCGCACGTACCATATGGATTCATGGAACAATAGAAATTTCGGTTATTATTATTGCTGCATCCGCAGGATTAGTTGTAGGAAACTCAATTTTGTTTCCTAAAACATATACACGTCTTACCTCTTTTATACGAGGAATCAAAGCTGGATTAAAGATCGTAATTAGTACAATTCCTTTCTTTATCATAGCAGGGTTTTTAGAAGGTTTTGTAACCAGACATACCGAAATGCCTGATTGGCTAGCCATATTAATCATAGTAAGCTCATTGGCTCTAATCCTATTTTACTATGTAATTTATCCTAGAAAACTTTATAACACATCAAGAAATGAATACTAGATATATCAATTTTAAGAAAAAAAGAGAGCTCGGAGATATCATTACAGATACTTTTGCTTTTTTAAGACAAAATGGTAAAGCATTACTATCCATAGTACTAAAAACCTCTGGTATCTTTTTTATCTTACTCTTACTTGCCTCAGCCTATTACACTCATGTATACACTATCGCTTTTAATCCTGTAAACATAAGCAGTGGAGAAGTTTTTAAATCTCCAGGAAGTTTTATTATTGCAGTATTAGCACTATTTACAACACTACTTATTTTTTATGGTGTACTTTCAGGAACTGTTTTGCATTATATCAAAGCATATATTGATAATAAAGGCGTAGTAGAAAAAGAAGCCGTAGTAAAAGGAGTAAAAAAAGATTTTGGTACTATTATAGGATTAGGAGTACTCTGTGGTTTGATTGTTTTTTTTGGAACAATGCTTTGCTTCATCCCTGGGATATACTTATATGTACCGATGAGCCTAGCTTTTTCAATACTAGTATTTCGTAGTTCTAGTATTTCTGATGCCATTAGCGAAAGTTTTCAATTGATAAAAAATGAATGGTGGATCACTTTTGCAACTCTTTTTATTATTGGATTACTGATATGGCTGATTAGTCTGGTATTTTCATTGCCGGCAGTGATCTATTCTTATTCTAATTTATTAACTTCAGCTTCAGAACAAACAATGACAAATACCAATAAAGTCGATTGGATTTTTATAGCTTTAAACACCATATCATCATCAGCACAATATCTATTATATATTATAACAACTATCTCTACTGCTTTTATTTATTTTAATCTTAATGAAAGAAAACATAATACAGGTACTTTAGAAGAAATAGATTCACTATCTGGTAATCATAAAATAAATTGAAAATTCTTTATTACATACTATTTTTTATTTCTTGTTCTCTGTATTCTAAGACTCCAGATAGCACTATAGTATCTACATCTCAGGAACTTGTATATGATCTGGATTCTCCAAAAGAAATTCCGCAATTCGACACGCAGAAAATACAGGAGTTTCAGTCACAACAGGATTTTAATTATATAGTATATGAACAGCCTGATAATTGGTGGACGCAATTTAAAAAATGGATAAATCAATTATTAGGTAAACTAAAAGATTGGTTTTTTGGTGCTGATGAAATAACAGGGTTCTGGGTTGTGGTATTAAGAATTTTACCATATCTATTGATCATAGGATTGCTATTCCTATTAGGTTGGCTATTTATGAAAGTATCTCCTTCTGAGTTGCTTATGGAAAAACATACCGTTCCACAAGTACAATTTACAGAAGACGAACATATCATTAAACATCAGGATATCCAAGAATTGATCGATAAAGCATTACTTAACAAAAATTACAGATTAGCGATTCGATATTCTTATCTTTTTGCATTAAAAAAACTATCTAATGCAGCACTTATTGATTGGGAGGCTCAAAAAACCAATGCTGATTATAGTAACGAATTAGCCGATCAAACAATAAAAGATAAGTTTCAATCAATTACTAAACTATATGATTTTATATGGTATGGAAATTTTGAAGTTGATGAAGAAGCCTATAAAAAAGCAGAAAAAGATTTTACTGCTATAATCCATATAATCCAACGCTAACTTGATGACTAAAAACCTTAAAATATTCATCATTTTTATCGTAGTTGCTATCGGTATACTTATGTATCAAGAAGCAAATCAACCCGAACCTATAAACTGGTTTCCTAGCTACTCCTCTGTAGATAAAATTCCTTTAGGAACCTTTGTATCTCATTCATTGATCAAAGAATCCTTTAAGAATCATGGAGGTTTTAGAAATAGTAGTAAGCCTCCTTATGAATCTCTTACGGATAATGATACTATTACAGGAACTTATGTTTTTATTAATGGAGCTATCAATTTTGATAAAGACGAGTTAGATAAACTACTCTCTTGGGTAGCTAATGGTAATACACTATTTATCTCTGCCAATGCAATAGCAAGTCAATTATTAGACACCCTCGCTATAGAGACTAGTAGCCATATCGCTCTGGATAATATCAATACTAAACCTCTGGTTACACTAATTAATAAAAATCTTAAAACCAAAACTCCTTTTTTATATGATCGAGATATCTACAATTCATATTTTAGCAAAATAGATACTGTACATACTACGATATTAGGAGTTTCACAACTCTACAATGACACCTTAGCGATAAAAAACCCTAAAGCTAATTATATCCAACAGCAATTTGGTAGTGGTCAAATTTTACTTCATACCTTTCCAGAAGCATTCAGTAACTATTTTATGCTAAAGGATGCTAATCATCAGTATACACAAAACCTTTTAGCGTATTTAAACCCAAGACAACAGGTGATTTGGGATAGCTATTATAAGTCTGGTAAAAAATTCTATACCTCTCCCCTTTTCCTTCTACTAAGTAATCGATATCTAAAATGGTCTTATTATTTTGTTGTTATTGGTGTGATCTTATTTGTCATTTTTGAAGGAAAACGGAAACAACGAAGCATTCCGATTATAGCACCTCTAAAAAATCAAACTTTAGCATTTACCAGAACGATCAGTGGCATGTATTATGAAAAAGAAAAGCATAAAGAAATCGCTACCAAGCAACAGCTATTATTTTTAGAATATATCCGTAACACCCTTAGAATACCTACAAATACTTTAGACAAAAAAACAATGATTGATATTGCCTCTAGAAGTAATAACACTATAGAAGATACTATCGCTATATTTAACTATTTTGATATACTTTATAAAAAATCAAAAATCGAAAAAGAAGAATTAATGCATCTTTATGAATTGATAACTACATTCAAAAAGCAATCTTAATAACGATATTTTAGTATAAAAAAAGAACTATATCCATGGAAAACGAAGATACCTCTAATATAACGCCTCCTGAGCAGAACTCACAACAAGAAGCATCAGAGCAACACCTCGATTTTAAAAACAGAATTGACCTCAGCGAATTACAACAAACCGTAGAAAAGCTAAAATCTGAATTATCCAAAGTGATTATCGGTCAACATGATTTTATAGAGTTGTTAATTGTTTCATTACTCTCTAACGGTCATGTATTAATAGAAGGAGTACCTGGAATTGCAAAAACGATCACAGCTAAATTATTTGCTAAAACGTTACAAACCGGATTTAGTAGAATTCAATTTACACCAGATCTAATGCCCAGTGATGTCTTAGGAACTTCTATTCTGAATATGAAAACTAGTGATTTTGAGTTTAAAAAAGGACCTATCTTTTCTAATATGGTACTCATTGATGAGATTAATCGTGCTCCTGCAAAAACTCAGGCTGCACTATTCGAAGTAATGGAAGAAAAACAAGTGACTATAGATGGAATCCAGTATCTTATGGCACCTCCTTTTATGGTATTAGCAACTCAGAATCCTGTAGAGCAAGAAGGAACCTATGCACTACCAGAAGCACAATTGGATCGTTTTTTATTTAAGATTAAAGTAGATTACCCTACGCTACAGGAAGAAATTACAATTTTAAAAACACATCATGATCGAAAGGCTGCGCAACCGCTAGAAATGATTGAATCCGTACTAACACCTGAGAAATTATTAGAATTTAAAACCAAGACACAAGAGGTTATTATTGAAGAAAAGATCATAGGGTATATCGCCGAGATTGTTACTAAAACCAGAACACACCCACATCTATACCTCGGTGGTTCTCCTCGTGCCTCGATTGCAATTATGAATGCCTCTAAAGCATTTGCCGCAATTAATGGAAGAGATTTTGTAACACCAGAAGATATCAAAAAATCACTATCCCCTGTACTACGACACCGTCTTATCCTATCTCCAGAACGTGAAATGGAAGGAATGACCACCGAAAATGTTATAGAAATGATCTTGCAATCCGTAGAAATACCTCGCTAGTTTTGATAAAACTCATAAAATCACTATATCTAAGTCATCGCGTATTTTACATCCTCGCGCTGATATCAGTATTATTTTTACTGTCATACTGGTTTACGATAATCTATCCAATAATATGGGTACTCACATGGGGGTTTATCATCATATTTCTATGTGATCTTGTGGTTTTATATGCTACCAAAAAAGGAATTGAAGCCAGTAGAATCTTACCAGAAAAATTCTCTAATAGTGATTTTAATATAATCCCTGTACAGATAAAAAATCAATACTCCTTTACAACCACTATAGCAGTTATTGATGAAATCCCAGTGCAGTTTCAAAAACGAAATTTTCTTAAAACAGGAACCATTACGCCAAAATCTATTTTAGATTTTGAGTACTCATTACGCCCCGTACAACGCGGAGAATATAGTTTTGGAAATTTATACATCTATACCATGACCCGAATTGGATTCGTAAAACGCCGGTATAGTTTTGATAAATCCGCAATGGTAAAAGTATATCCATCTTTTATCCAAATGAAAAAGTATGATTTTCTGGCAATTGATAATAAGTTAACTCAGATAGGGCTTAAAAAAATACGTCGGATTGGTCATACTATGGAGTTCGAACAGGTAAAAGAATATGTTACAGGAGATGATATACGTACCATTAACTGGAAAGCTACTGCTAAGCATGGTAACCTAATGATCAACCAATACCAAGATGAAAAGTCACAACCTATATATTCTATAATTGATGCCAGCCGTGTTATGAAAATGCCTTTTAACGGCCTTAGTCTTCTTGATTATGCGATAAATAGTACACTTGCTTTTTCTAATATTGCTCTAAAAAAACATGATAAAGTAGGAATGCTATCATTTTCTAATACTGTAAATGATTTCTTACCCTCGAGCAGAAAAAAAACTTATATCAATACCATTTCTGAGACATTATATAATGTAAAAACTCAGTTTTTGGATGCAGATTTTGGATTATTATATGTACATACTAAACGTAAGATTACCCATCGTAGTTTACTATTATTATACACCAACTTTGAGCATCTATCGTCATTAAAGAGACAACTCCCCTACTTACAAGCATTAGCAAAAAAACATGTATTAGTAGTGATTTTTTTCCAAAACACACAACTTGATGAGTTAATAAATCAAAAAGCAGAAGATATACAAACCATATATGATCAAACTATTGCACAACAATTCGCTTATGATAAAAAGGTAATGGTAAAAGAGCTACAAAAATATGGAATACAAACGGTATTAACTACCCCAGAGAATCTTACAGTAAATACGATCAATAAATACCTAGAGATTAAAGCCAGAGGATTATTATAACTATTGGAAATTTAATACTAAAGGCTTGGAAGTCCGAAGTCCGATACTAGAGAATAAAAAATACAGTTCCCAATTCCCAGAACTGAGTAAAAACAGCTCGTCGGGAACTCCCGATTCCCAGAACTGAGTAAAAACAGCCCGTCGGGAACTCCCGATTCCCAGAACTGAGTGAAAACAGCCCGTCGGGAACTCCCGATTCCCAGAACTGAGTAAAAACAGCTCGTCGGGAACTCCCGATTGGTTAAATTGACTAAAAAATTAAAACCGGAAATTCCGGTTGGTTAAATTGACTAAAAAATACTCATCGGAGACATAAATTGATTAAAATTAACCAAAAACTACTCATGCGAAGTCCTCAATTCGTAGAACTGAATGAAAACAGCGAATCAGAAGGTTTAGAAGACAGAAGCTTTTTAACTTTTTGGTGATCGCTTCTCATACTTCATCCCTAACCTCTTATGCTTACTCTAAAAATGGGAAACATCCGCCCTCTGGCATCAAGTAGTTATACGTAGTATTGTTATTAATATTATTAACTAATTATATTCTTTGAGTATTATAACTTAGGATTTATTCTTCAATAATTTTAATTACTTTCTTAGACCAGAGCATTTTAAAATGCCCAGTTTCTTCTATTTCAATAAATTTAGCCCCCTTAATGAATGAACTTACTGATTTGGATTTTTCTATTGGGATTATCTTATCAAATTTATCATGAATGAACGTAACATCTCTCATTTCTATATTTTTAATACTATTACTAACTCTTAGTGTTACTGGGTCGTACGCTGTTGTCGTTTTTCTTATTTTATTAATCTATAATTTAGTGGTTTTCGTTGTTAAACCAAATTGAGCAACAGCTAATCCAATAAATTCTAAAAATCTACTAGAGGTTGTTAATACAATCATTTGATTTACTTTATATTTTAATGAGCTCATCGCTATAAAAGCAAGTACTGTACCCATTGAATGTGTAATGATTAAATCGTATGTATCTTTTTGTAAAAATAATTTTACTAAATCCGACATTTCAAAAAAGCTTGTTTTTCTCTTTGTACTCGTGCCATGACAGGGACTATCAAAACGTATAACTTGGGATCCATTTTTTGTTAATTCAGGGATTATTGCACCAAAACTAGAAGTTCTTCTTCCCCATCCATGTATGAGCAATGTTTTCTTACTTCCATTTTTTGTGTATTAAGTATCGTATCGTTACATCTTTGGTTTCTATTAAAGAAGTTGTAGTAGTCTTTATACATGTATCTCTTACTCCACCTGTATTAATTTCATTCCTTCATTCTTACACAATAAAAGAATGTATAATTTTTCTCCAATCGTTATTTTTTCTGCTCCTTTTATCTGTACCCCATGTACTCCAGAAAGTGTTGTATCATAATCCGATAGCCCATCTAAAGAAATTTCTTTATTTCCATAAACCACATACCCCTTATTAGCATCATAGCGTATGGTTTCTACTTCTGCTTCGTACAATGAGCCTATCCCAAAAATATCATCATTACCATCATTATTAAAATCAGAAATCACAAAATCTGTAGTCGGTCCAAACTGTGCACCTATGGGTAATGGTTGTATCATAAAATTACCTTTTCCTTTATTAACCAATAGCATTGTATTAAAGTTTGTTACGGTATAATGGGTTGCTTCTCGTAGATCCTGATCTCCATAAATATCCGATAACGATGCATCTGCAAACTCACCATAGGTTTTAAACTTATCTTTAAGCATTGGTAATTGCTCAGAAGAACACTGCTTTCCTCGTACGGGTAGTAACAATCCAGATGTAGACGCTTTACTTAATATAATATCCAAGTTACCATTTTGATCAAAATCCTTAGCATAGATATGTAACGGCTTTTCTTTTGTTGGATGAAACTTTGTATTCTGTCCTATGTTTCCTATCAAATAATCCGTATCCCTATCTTTATCAATATCTGTAGCATGTATTGTAAAATTCCATCCTAAGGTATGGGCTAACGTGCTATCTTCTTTTTTTGTAAATACTCCATTAGTATTCTCAAAAATAGTAATAGGCATCCACTCTCCTATTACAATAAGGTCTTGATCCTGATCCTGATCATAGTCTGTAAAAATAGCATCATTAACCATTCTTAGTGTATCAAATCCTGTAGTGATTTCATTAGTTACTGTTATAAATTTTCCTGATTCATTCTTCAATAAATGCGAAGGATATGCTAGTGGATATTTTTTAGGAATCACACCTCCTCCTATAAAAAGATCGAGATCACCATCTTTATCAAAATCCGATGCTGTAACCGCAGAAGACACTGATCTCATTGTAGGGAGTATATTTTTTCTGGTAAAATTACCTTGCCCATCATTGGCATAGATTCTATCCTGAAGCCATTCGCTATCCTCTTGATCCTCATAACTACCACTGGCTACATATAAATCTAGATCTTTATCATTATCCATATCAAAAAATATGGCTTTAGCATCTTCAAACAATATATCTTTTTGGAAAACCTCAGTACTCGACGTTCTAAAAGTACCATCCTCCTTCTGTATATAAACTGCAGCAGCAGCTCCCTTAGCATTTCCAACAAAAAAGTCATCTCTCCCATCATTATTGACATCACCTACCGTTAGTGCTATTCCTTTTTCACTTTGCTTTTGTGGCAATAGTAACTGATATGCATAGTCATCAAAATTCTGTTCTTTATTCTTATAATTGATCCCCAATGTGGTAGGGTCAATAGTAGTACCTATAGTTGTGGATTGTTTTTTATCTTCGTCGCTACTTTTTTTAGCATCTTTTTGAGCTATCGTAAGTATTTGATTACTTTTTACATCTCGTATAATACTATAATTCCCTAAAGGCCATTGCACCTGTATACTATCTATGATGGTCGCTTCTCCTACTCCAAAATGCAATCGTTGGCTTACTGAGGATTGAAATCCTCTAACCGTATATAATGCTCTTGATTGCTGTTGATCTTTAGTATACACCTGTACTTTTGCTCCAATACTACTAGGATTATTAGTATCTCCTAATAGTTTTATCGCAATAAAATTATTACTTTGATTATTTTTATAAATACTAGCGGTTTCCATCTGATTATTAAGGATCAAATCAAGATCTCCATCATTATCTAGATCAGCATAGGCTACTCCATTAGAATTTACCTTTTTCTGTAGCCCCCATTCTTTAGTAATGGGTAAAAATGTTAAGTCTCCATTATTAAGATACATCTTGTTACTTAACTTGGTAGAAGGCATCATACGTATTGCTTGGTCTAGTGTTACTTTCTTCCGATTTCTAATATTAGTCTTCATTCTATTTCTAAAATCCTGATTAGAAAGATCGTGTAGAATTCCATTGGTTACAAATAGATCCTTAAATCCATCATTATTAAAATCTGCTAATACCGGAGCCCAGCTCCAATCTGTTTTTGCTACTCCCGCCAATTGCCCTATCTCGCTATAAACACCTTCTCCTAGATTAAGTTGTAGCATATTAGACATATATTGATGGTGATACCCTGAGTTTACCAAAACATTAAAATGCTCTGTACTCATAGTCGCCATATTCTCCTTACTCCTTTTATGGTCTTCTGCTGCCATATCCAAAACAATTAAATCTGGTTTTAGATCATTATTAATATCTGCAAAATCAGATCCCATACTATTAGCACTGATGTGGTCTAAATTGGTAAGAATTGTATTGGTAAATGTCCCATCATGGTTATTGATATATAAAAAATCAGATTCCAGAAAATCATTTGCTACATAAACATCTGGCCAATTATCATCATTAAAATCACCTATCGAAGCACTTAAACCCCAAGCTTTATTTAGTACTCCTGCTTTTTGAGTAATGTCAATAAATTTTCCATTACGGTTTTCAAAAAACTGATCTGTACTCTCTGGATGGTATGCAGATTGGATTCTTGGGTCAATAGTTACATTATTATTAAAGTCTGGTCTGTGATTTAATAAATACATATCTAAATCTCCATCTTTATCAAAATCGATATAGTATGCCTGAGTAGAAAATGCATTAGAAGCTACTCCGTATTGATTTGCCTGCTCCACAAATGTGCCATTCTTCTGATTGATATATAGCTTATTTTTTCTGTTTTCTTGATCTTTTAGAGCTCCTGATTTACACACATACATATCCAACCATCCATCTGCATTGATATCCACCATAGAAACTCCTGTAGACCACCCTTTATCATCAGTAACTCCTGCTTTTTTTGTAATATCTTCAAAAATAAAATTACCTTTATTAAGATACAGTTTATTAGTCCCCTGATTAGATGTAAAGTATATATCTTCTAATCCATCATTATCAATATCACCTACTGCTACTCCTCCTCCATTATAGATATAAGAATAATTAAGAAAGTTAAAATACAAGGTTTCTTCTACTGTATTCTTAAAATTAACCGTACTATGGCTCTCCGGAACCATTTCGAACAGTGTTATAATTTCTTCTTTTGGTGTGACTTCACTACCTTTTTTCTTTTTCTCTTGTGTTGAACAACCAGAGATCACTAGAACTAGTAATAGCAAGGATAATATAGTACGCATGATTTTTTTCTAATTTGATATTCCCGATAGCGGGAGCTTTTGAAAATAGGGAACATTTTTTTTGATTATAAACTTATCCCCTAAACAACATTACTCTACAGATAAACAACATTAATATGTCTATAAAGATAGCTAAAGTAAAAATATCCATTCTCTTATAAAAATGAATCTGGATATGAGATAGAAATAGTACTATATAATATTGTATTTTGGTCTGATATAATATATATTTTTGATACAATGCTTACTATTTTTCGGGTTTTAAAAATTAGTTGTTTTACTTTAGTACTATTCGCATATAGCTGTAAAAATAATTCTTCACCAAACGATACTCGGCACACCAATAGTCTAATTAATGAAACCAGTCCCTACTTATTACAGCATGCTTATAATCCTGTTGACTGGAGACCATGGAGTGATGCTGTTCTTGAAGAAGCTACTAAAACCAATAAATTGATAGTAGTAAGTATTGGGTATTCTTCTTGCCATTGGTGTCATGTAATGGAGAAAGAGACTTTTACAGATAAAACTGTTGCTGCTTCTATGAATGAGCATTTTATAAATATCAAAGTAGATCGAGAAGAACGTCCTGATTTAGATCATATATACATGACTGCTGTACAACTGATGCAAGGTAATGGAGGGTGGCCTCTTAATATTATCCTTCTTCCTAACGGAAAACCTATATATGGAGGAACATATCATACCAATGAACAATGGAAAGAAGTGTTGCATAAAATCACGAATTTATATCAAACTAGTCCTGATCAATTACATGAATATGCGTCTAAAATTTCATCTGGTATACGTGCTACTAATATAATTGAGCCTTCAAAAAATATTCAGAATTTCTCTATAGCGACTCTTGATCAGAGTGTAAAAAACTGGCAAAAAAACTGGGATCTAAAATGGGGAGGTAATCTAGAAAAACAAAAATTTATCAAGCCACATAGCTTGGATTTTTTAATGGATTATGCAGTACTTACAAATGACAATAAAACCAGAAAACATGTAGAAAATACTCTAGATAAAATCGCATCAGGCGGTATCTATGATCATATCGGAGGAGGTTTTTTTAGATATAGCACTGATCCTTATTGGAAAGTCCCTCATTTCGAAAAAATGCTGTATACTAATGCTCAGTTGATTAGTTTGTATGCTAAAGCCTACAAGATGTATAAAAAACCACGATATAAAACTATTGTAATAGAAACTATCGATTTTTTAGAACGTGAAATGAAAAGTAAAAATGGAGGATATCATTCAGCTATAGATGCTGATAGCGAAGGTAAAGAAGGAGGATATTATCAGTGGAGTAAAAAAGAAATACAACTCCTATTAAAAGAGGACTATGTGCTATTCTCTAAGTATTATACTCTAGAACCTTCTGATCCTAATAAAAAAAGTACCGATTTTATACTATCTCAATCTTCTAACGATAGTATTTTTATCAGTCAAAATGATATTTCTACTCAACATCTTACAACTCTAAAAACTAAATGGCGAGAATTACTGCTCACCGAAAGACAAAAAAGAACATCTCCTGATTCTGATGATAAAATTATTACTTCATGGAATGCTTTATTAATCAATGGTTTTATCGATGCCTATAAGGCTATTGGTAACATCGAGTATCTAAACAAAGCTATTGCGCTATCTGATGCTATTCAAAAAAATAATACTAAAGATAGTTTTTTGGTGCATACTTATAAAAAAAATGATCAACAGCAAGAAGGTTTTTTAGAGGATTATGCTTTCTTAATTGATGCTTACATTACCATGTATAGCACAACTTTAGAAACTAGTTATCTAGATCATGCAAATACTTTACAGACAACTGTTACTACCCATTTCACAGATTCGGTTAGCGGCATGTATACATATACTAGAGAACAGAAACTTATTGCTACTTTAATTAAAGTCGATGATGGAGTCATCCCTTCTCCAAATGCAATCATGGGGCATAATCTAAAAAGACTTGGAATTATAAATTACAATCCCCAGTTTACAAAAAAATCTAAACTAATGCTATCTTCTATGATGAGTTATATAACAGATAGTGCTAAAGATTTTTCTAAATGGAATATGTTACAACTTCATACTGTTTATCCTTTTTATGAAATTGTAATCGTAGGAGAAAATGCAGCTACTATAGCGACTACTTTTAATTCATACTATATCCCGAATAGTATTGTCGTTGCTAGTACTCAAAAGAGCGCACTTCCAGTATTTAAAGATAAGTATATAGAAGATGAAACCTTTATTTATATCTGTCAGGAGGGCTCTTGCAAGCTTCCTGTTCAGAGTATAGAAGAAGCACTTAAACAGTTATAAAAGTATATAAAAAAAAGAGACCTTTAATAAGATCTCTTTTTTTAAGTCGGGATGACAGGATTTGAACCTGCGACCACACGACCCCCAGCCGTGTACGCTAACCGGACTGCGCCACATCCCGAAAAATTTAGAATGCAAATATAATAATCCTTAGATTAAATTCAGAAATTCAATTGGTACAATTTAGTCCGTATCTTGCTCTAAGATTTTTATCATTTTAAATGATTTTAATAAATGAAATAATCCTGGTAAGATTACTGACCCTCCAATAATCAGAGATATTCCTAAAACCTTAATAACACTATCAGGAGCAATGTTATCGAGTAAACTAATACTACCTGTTTCAGTAATCAGTATATCTGGAAAATGAGCGCCTAAAGCTGCCAATAGAATAAAAAACACCTGTAATCCTGCAAAAAACCTACTCCATATGGTATTTCCTTTTTTAATGGCATTCCATAACGGAATTAGTACTACAGCAGAAAGTGTAACACAGATCATCGCAAAAGGGTTTTTTATAAAATCCTGCACAAATACATTTTCAGAAATATAACCATACCCAAAAGTTAATACTCCTATAATAAAAACAATTATGATTGCAATAGCAGATTTTCGTATATAAATATTTTCTTTTCCTCCTTCGGATTCTCCTATCAATAAAACAGATGATAAAAATGCACATAGTGATGCAAAAAACACTCCTACTAGTACACTAAATACATTACACCAAGGTCGTATAAATGCATCATAAAATGTTAGTGTACTTACATCTTCAGTCATGTTAATTTTACCACTAATTAATCCTCCAAATATCATCCCTAGAACTATTGGAGTTATCAAACTAGAAATTTTAAACATTCCATCATATATTTTTTGAGAATCATCAATTATTGCGTCATAATGTCTAAAAACAAAAGCTACTCCTCTTAATGTTACCCCTAATAATAGTATTGTAAGTGGGATATGTAAATACACTACCATAATATTATAGTATACCGGAAATGCAATCCATAAAATTACAATCAATATAATAATCCATATATGATTAGCTTCCCATACAGGTCCCATCACTCTATAAACTGTTTTTTTAGTAATTTTCTGATTTTCTTCTGATGAAAATAATTCTACAATACCTGCTCCATAATCAGCACCTCCTAAAACAACGTAGAGGTACAAGGAAAAAACTAAAAAAAATAATACGACATATAACATACTACTTAGTGATTAGAATTATTTAAAACTTTTATTTGTCGAAGCATTAGCCATGTAACAGCAACTGATAAGGATAAGTATACTGCTATATAGGTATAGAAACTAAATACAATCCCTGGCATAGGTGTTACTGCATCTTTGGTTCTCATAATCTTATGAATGATCCACGGTTGTCGCCCTACTTCTGTAACAATCCATCCTGCTTCTAGAGCTATAAATCCCATAGGTGCTAATATTACAAATAGCAACCAATATCGATTATAATTAAACCATTTTTTCTTTTTTAAAGAAACAAAATATAATAGCCCAGCTAATACTAATAAACTTCCGATTCCTACCATAACCTGAAATGCATAGTGCACCATAGGTACATTGGGTCGTTCATCTTCAGGAAAATCATTTAGCCCTTTTACTTCTGCATCAAAATCTGCAAATGCAAGAAAGGATAGCATTCCGGGAAGTGCTATTTTATAACTTACCTCCTGTGTTTTAGCATTTACAATTCCCCCAATATATAATGGAGCTCCTTTTTCTGTATCATAATGAGCTTCCATAGCAGCCAGTTTTACAGGTTGGCGCACTGCAATATCCTTAGCAGAAATATCTCCACTAATAGGCTGTAATATTGCTGCGACAGCACCAAATGTAATTGCTATCTTAAATGCTTTTTTATGTAAATCTATTTTTCTTTTTCGATATATCTGATATGCATGGACTCCTGCTACAGCAAAACTTGTGGCCGTAAAAGCAGCCAAGGTCATATGTAATGCCTGTGTAAACCAAGCAGGGTTTAACATTGCCTGAATTGGATCTATATTTAAGAATTTTCCATCTATATAATCGAATCCACTAGGAGCATTCATCCATCCGTTTGCGGCAACTACTAATATCCCTGATGCGACACCTGATAATCCTATGATAACTCCTGTTATCCAATGAAATTTTTCGGGTAATTTATTCCAACCATATAGATAGAAACCTAATGCTATAGCTTCTACAAAAAATGCAGCTCCTTCTAATGAAAAAGGCATTCCTATAATAGGTCCGGCATGTTTCATAAATTCTGGCCAAAGCAATCCTAACTCAAAAGATAATGCTGTACCTGAAACAGCACCTGTAACAAAAAATATGGCAACTCCTTTTTGCCATGATTTGGTAAGTGTTAAATATACTTGATCTCTTGTTTTTAACCACTTATAATGAGATACCACCATAAAAAACGGCATCACCATACCAATACAAGCAAAAACAATATGAAATATAAGGGTAAACGCCATTTGAAGTCTTGCAGCATCAAGATTTTCCATAGAATATATTTTTTAAAATCTTTAACTTTACAAAGATACTTTTATGCATAATAATAGTACGTAACATTGGTTACATATGTGAGAAAAACTACATTTAATGAAGGTATCTTTTGATCCTATAAAGATACGATCTAGCGCTCATTTAACAATCACATAAAGCCTTTATTTTTTCTTAAAAAAAGAGTTGAAAAACCTTTCCTAATAAGAGTAAATTATAATAACTATTTATCTGTTATTTTATAATGGATTGTTAGTATTTTATGTTCAATTAAACGCCCCTATACAACAAGTAGTAGATTTAGTAAACTAACTCAAAACAGAGATATTATAGTGCTATCAAGACTTGTCTACTTATAGAATCTCGCATGGATATTGAAAATCAACTTATTATAAGAGTATCAAAAAGAACTTTAAATTAAAACTAAATTTTATTGTTTTATTAATCATCAAATCAAATGTTTTATATATATTTGCCCCCGCTAATGGATAACCATTTTCGGGGTGTAGCGTAGCCCGGTTATCGCGCCGCGTTTGGGACGCGGAGGTCGCAGGTTCGAATCCTGCCACCCCGACTAATTTAAAGCTCTCGTTATCAACAGATAACGGGAGCTTTTCTAGTTTAAGGGGGCAGTGGTGTCAGTAACGGTGTCAGTAAAAGAGGATCAAGACCAATTGTTATGTTTATGCAAATATTCTGGTTAATCTAAATAAGAAGAATTCTACATTTTTGACTCCTCTGAATTGTGCTCTAAATGCTTTTATCTTTGCATTAAAAGATTCTGCTAATGCAATTAGTACTTCGTTTTATAAAATAACTTAAGATAGACCTATAATTGATTGTTATCGTATTTGCGATAGTATTGAATGCTCTAAACCTTGTTTGCTCAACATCTTTATACCAGTGTGCTAGTTTAGTATATGCAGTTTGTATAGAAGTAACAGTATTAAATATATTTCTTAGCCCTTGTTACCAACCAGTAAAACGGAAAGAAATCATTTAATTATTCATGAGTTATTTCATAAAATTTAACTTCAAATAGGGTTTAAAAACCTTCAATAACTCAATAACACGTATAAAGGCAGAGTACTACTTTAATTAGAATTAGAGGTTCTATAAAAAATAATCTAACAAGAAAACTTTGTACTCGTCTTTGAGGTATAAACTTCCTAAATAAATGGATTTAGAATTTTATCAAATCAAAAATATAATATAAATCTTAGAAAATTTGTCCGACTTTTTGCCACAACCTCAATTCATTAATAATATGTTAAAATAATAGGGTGAAATGTTTTGTAACTGTTTAGAATTAATAGAAACAATCATCTATTAATTAGGAAACTAACTCTTTAAACTCCCTAAAAATGAAAAAAACATTATTGAAAAAGACTCTATTGGCTAGTATAATCTTTATACTAGGTTTTCAAGCAGAGTCATACGCACAAACGAAAAAAACAAAAGAAACACAATCTATACAAGAGATTGAAGAAGTTAATAGCGACTACAATATGGAAGCGCTTAAAGCTTTGAGAAAAGAATTAAATGACAAGGCTTTAAAAGAAAAAGAAGAAGCATTATTATTAGCAAAAAAAAATGGTTGGAAAGTTAAAATAAAAAATGCTGATGGAACTTATATGGAGCTTCAAAAAGTAGTAGATGGAAAACCTATTTATAATTCTACTAATGGCATTAAGACTGTTAAATCAACAAGAATAAACCATTTACACTCAGGCGGATCTTTAGGATTGAATCTTATGGGACAAGGAATGACAGCCTATGTTTGGGATGCTGGTGCAGTTCGTTTAACACATCAAGAATTTGATGGAGCAGGTGGCAATAATCGTTTTTCTATTATTGATGGAGTTTCCAAAAAAAATGATCACGCTCAACATGTAGCAGGGATTATTGGAGCCTCTGGATTTAAACCTAAAGCAAAAGGTGTGGCTCCCCACGCAAAAGTTAAAGTTGCTGATTGGAATAATGACCATAAAGAAGTAATAGATGAAATTATGAATGGAATGCTTATCTCTAATCACTCATATAACACTTTATTTAGAGAAAAATTAACTGGAGCTCTGCGATTATCTCCATATTATTTTGGCGGATATATTGAGGAATCTAGAGATTGGGATAGAGTTATGTTTAATGCCCAAAAATACTTAATGGTAGTTACTGCAGGTAATGAAGGTAGTGACAATACAGCAAATAAGAACTCAAATAGTGGTTTTGGGTTTGACAAATTAACAGATCATTCAACTGCTAAAAATAATTTAGTAGTTGCCAATGCTCAAGATGTACATGTTGATGAAAATGGTAATTTCATTTCTGCTATAATAAATAGTGGTAGTAGTCAAGGTCCTACAGATGATTTTAGAATTAAACCAGATATTACTGCGGTAGGTACGAATGTTTATTCAACTATTGCGAGTAGTGATACAGCGTATGAAAATAAAACAGGAACTTCAATGGCTGCACCAAATGTAACAGGGTCGTTATTATTGTTACAACAACATCATAAAAATACTCATAAAAAATATATGAAAGCTGCCACCTTAAAAGGATTAGCCTTACATACAGCTGATGACGCTGGGGTTAAGGGACCTGATGCTATTTTTGGCTGGGGGATATTAAATGCAAAAAAGGCATCACAAACCATCACTGAAAAAGGAAAACAATCAAGGATTGAAGAACTTACATTATACCCAGATCAAACTTATGAGATTACAGTTACCTCAGATGGAACCAATCCATTACTAGCTTCAATATCTTGGACAGATAGACCTGGAACTGCTACTAGAATTGTTAATTCTAAAACACCTGTTTTAGTAAATGATCTAGATTTAAGAATTTCTAAAAACGGAACTACTTATTTACCTTATAAATTAACTGGAGCAACTACAAACACAAAAGCAGATAATAATGTAGATCCTTTTGAAAGAGTCGGTGTTTCTGGTGCTTCAGGAACTTATACGATTACCGTTAGACATAAAGGAACATTAACCGGAGGAAGCCAAAATTATTCTTTAATTATTACTGGTATTACTGATACATCAGTAGTAGCTTGTAATGTAACAGTGCCAAAAGAAGTATCCACTTCTAAGGTAACTGCTTCTTCAGCTTTTGTAAACTGGAATGGGATTTCTGGAGCTACTTATGATGTTAGATATCGAGCATCTGGAAGTTCTTCTTGGATCACAAAAGCAGTTTCAACTACTTCGGTTTCTTTTAAAAATTTATCGGTTTCAACTCAATATGAAGTTCAAGTACGAAGCAAATGTTCTTCAGGCAACTCTGCATATAGCTCTTCAACTAACTTTACAACCTATTGTGAATCTAAAGCAACGAATGCAAAAGATCAGCATATTCAAAAAGTAGTATTGGGTAGTATTGACAACTCTTCTACTGACACAAAAGGATATTCAGATTATACATCAATTTCAACGAAGTTAGTAAAAGGAGCTGCTAACATAATTAACATTACTCCTAAGAGTACTACTTCTGAAGCTGGATATGGTGTTTGGATTGATTATAATAGAGATGGGGATTTTTCTGATGATGGAGAAAAAGTTTGGAACACCGATAAATCTAAAAATGCCCAGGTTAGTGGAACTTTTACAGTGCCATTATCCGCAAAAACAGGTCCTACAAAAATGCGTGTTGTTTTAAAAAAAACTGCAACACCAAAGGCTTGTGAAACTTTTGCAGAAGGAGAAGTAGAAGAATATACCGTTATTATTATTCCAAAAGATACTACACCCCCTACGGCACCTAGTAATATTAACGTATCCAATATATCATCAACAGGATTTAAAATTAATTGGGAGGCTTCATCAGATACAGAAAGAGTAGATAAGTATGAAATATTAATAAATGGAACAATAAGAATTCAAACAAACAGAAATTTTACACATGTTACTGGAGCAGACCCGAATACCATTTACTCATTCACTATAGTAGCTAAAGATGCTACAGGAAATATTTCTAAAGCTAGTAATACATTAACATTCAAAACTCTAGCTAGTGATTATTGTACTTCCAAAGGGACTAGTAAGCAAAAACTGTATATTAAAAAAGTAGAGCTAGGTTGTATTAATAGCCCTTCTATTGGTGGAGAAGGATATTCAGATCGCACTACATACAATTCAACTGATTTAATAAAAGGAATTTCTAACAAAATTACGATTACCCCTAGCAGTAATACTTCTAAAATAGGGTATGGAGTCTGGATTGATTATAACAAAGATGGAGATTTCGCTGATGATGGAGAAAAAGTTTGGGATATGGATCCATCTAAAGTAACTAAAGCTATCGGAGATTTTACAATACCGTTAACCGTAGAAAATGGTAAAACAAGAATGCGTGTTGTTTTAAAGAAAAAAGCAACACCAACAACTGCTTGTGAAACTTTTGAAGAAGGTGAAGTAGAAGATTATATTGTTAATATTATCACATCAGATACTAAATCTCCTACAGTTCCTAGTAATGTTAAAGTATCCAATATATCAAAAACAAACGCTAGGGTGTCTTGGTCAACTTCTTTAGATAATATTGGAGTAACCGAATATGAAATACTTAACGGAGAAAAAACTCTAAGTACTACAGCGAATGCCTTTTATACTATTACTGATTTAAAACCGAACACTCCTTATACATTAACTGTAAGAGCTAAAGATAAAGCAGGAAATGTTTCTGCTAAAAGTAATTCAGTAACATTTACAACCTATTGTGCTTCTAAAGCTACCAATGCAAAAAATCAATATATCCAAAAAGTAGCATTGGGTAGTATTAATAATACTTCTACCAGTGGGGATGGATATTCAGACCACACATCAATTTCAACAAACTTAGCTAAAGGGGCTACCAACACAATTGCCATTACTCCAAAAAGTATTGCTTCTGAAGTAGGATATGGTGTTTGGATTGATTATAATCAAGATGGCGATTTTTCTGATAAAGGAGAAAAAGTTTGGACTAAGACTAAATCCAAAGATGCTCAAGTTAGTGGAACTTTTAAAGTACCTTCATCGGCAAAAACTGGCTCTACAAGAATGCGTGTTATTTTAAATAATAAGAAAACACCAACTGCTTGTGAAACTTTTGAAGAAGGCGAAATAGAAGAGTATACAGTTAATATTGTTTCAAAATTTACTGAGACTGAACCTCCTACAGTTCCTGATAATCTTTCAGTATCTAATATATCACAAACAAGTGCTAAGCTTAATTGGGAGGCTTCTAAAGATAATCTTGGAATAGCTGAATATGAAATATTTCAAGATGGAAAACTCATCTATAGTACAAGAAAAACTTCTTATGCTATTACTGGTTTAACTTCTAAAACTTCTTATAGATTGGCTGTATTGGCTAAAGATGCTGCAGGAAATACTTCTCATAGAAGTAATGCAGTAACATTTAAAACACTTTGTGTTTCTAAAGCACAAAATGCAACAAATCAATATATCAAAAAAGTAGAATTAGGTACTATTGATCATTATTCTACCAGCGAAGGTGGATATTCAGACTATACTTCAATTGCAACGAAATTAGTAAAAGGAGCAACTAACACAATTGCCGTTACTCCTAAAAGTACTACCTCTGATGCATGGTATGCGGTTTGGATTGATTATAACAGAGATGGAAAATTTGAAGAAGCAGAAAAAGTTTGGACCAAAGCTAAATCAAAAGAAGCTAAAGTGAGCGGAACTTTTACAGTACCTTCAACAGCAAAATTAGGTAAAACAACAATGCGTATTGCCTTGCGGAATAATGGAACACCGACGGCTTGTGGAATTTTTGCAGAAGGTGAAGTAGAAGAGTATACCGTTACCATTGTTAAAGAAGGTACCGATGTTACACCACATACAGCTATTCGTGATCTTAAAGCATTTTATGTAACACAAACAAGTGTTAAACTTGTATGGTCAAAACCTCCTACTTCAGAAGGTTCTATAAAACGTATGAAAGCTTATCAATCAAAAAAATTTAATTATGGTAGAGCAAGATTTACTGAGCCACAGAATTCTATAATATTAACCGGTTTAGAACCAAACACTGAACATACAATAAATATTACTCTTGAGGATGAAGCAGGAAATAAATCTAAACTAAGTAATACGGTAACATATACAACGCTTTGTAAATCTGAAGCAACCAATGGAAAAAAACAATATATCAGTAAAGTAGTATTAGGTAATATCGACAATACTTCTACTGACACAGAGGGGTACTCAGATTACGCAACATCTAAAACAATTTCAACGAAGTTAGCAAAAGAAACGGCTAACACTATAACCATTACTCCTAAGAGTACTACTTCTGATGCATGGTATGCGGTTTGGATTGATTATAACAGAAATGGAAAGTTTGAAGAAACAGAAAAAGTCTGGACTAAAAATAAATCAAAAGAAGCATCAGCTAGCGGTGCTTTTACTATACCTGTAACTGTAAAAAATGGTTCTGCAACAATGCGTATTGCGATAAGTAATAAAAAAATAGACAATGCTTGTAACTCTTTTACTGAGGGAGAAGTGGAAGATTACACAATTGACATCGTTCCAAAAGGTAGTGATGTTACACCGCATAAAGCTCCTACTAATCTTACAGCGTCTAATATAACACAAACTGGTGTTAAACTTTCTTGGGATGCTTATTCAAATAGTGATCCAATACAAAGTATACAACTTGATATAGAACCAAAAGACTTTAAATTTAAACCAAATAGTATATTTCAGAATTCTGCTGTGCTAATTGATTTAAAACCAAATACTACTTATACGATCTCTTTAAGAGTTAAAGATAAAGCAAGAAACATGTCTAAAAAAAGTAATACCGTAACATTTAAAACGCTTTGTGTTTCTAAAGCAACGAATGCAAAAGATCAGTATATTCAAAAAGTAGTATTGAATACTATTAACAACCCTTCTACTGAAACAAAAGGATATTCAGACTATACATCAATTTCAACTGGGATAGCAAAAGAAGCTTCTAATACAATTACCATTACTCCTAAAAGCAATGTTTCTGATGTATGGTATGCTGTTTGGATTGATTATAACAGAGATGGCGATTTTGAAGATATAGGAGAAAAAGTCTGGACCAAGGCTAAATCTAAAGAAGCTCAGGTTAGCGGAACTTTTACAATACCTCCATCAGTAAAAATAGGTTCTGCAATAATGCGTGTTGTTTTAAACAACAAAAAAGCACCAACAACGGCTTGTGGAACTTTTGAAGAAGGAGAAGTAGAAGATTATACAATTAACATCGTTCCAAAAGGTGCAGATATTACACCTCCTACAGCCCCTGAAGATCTTAGAGCTTATAACATAACAAGAACTAGTGTTAAAATTTCTTATAAAGCCTCCGTAGATAATCGTAAATTAGATAGATATATTATATATAGAAACGGAAAATTATTAGGTCATAACTCAACAACAAATTTAGTATTTAATGATTTAAAGCCAAACACCTCTTATACATATAAAATAATTGCTAAAGATGAAGCTGGAAATAAATCTAAAGCAAGTAGTGTAACATTTAAAACGTTTTGTGTTCCTAAAGCAATGAATGCAAAAGATCAATACATTCAAAAAGTAGTACTGGGTACTATTAATAAAACTTCTACTGGCGGAGACGGATATTCAGATTATGCATCAATTTCAACTAGGATAGCAAAAGGAACTTCTAATACAATTACCATTACTCCTAAAAGCAATGCCTCTGATGTATGGTATGCTGTTTGGATTGATTATAATCAAGATGGTGATTTTTCTGATGCAGAAGAAAAAGTTTGGACAAAGACCTCTAAAGATGCTCTAGTTAACGGAACTTTTAAAGTACCGTCATCGGCTAAAACAGGTCGTACAAGAATGCGCATTGTTTTAAACAACAAAAAAGCACCAACAACGGCTTGTGAAACTTTTGCAGAAGGCGAAGTAGAGGATTATACGGTTAACATCTTTCCAGAAGGTAGTGATGTTACACCTCCTACAGCTCCTACTAATCTTATAGTAACTAATATCACACAAACAGGTGCTAGCCTTTCTTGGGATGCTTCTAAAGATAATATTGGAGTAACTGAATATGAATTATTTATTGGTGAAAGAAGAATTCTAGGTGGTAAAAATACTTTTTTGAATCTTAATTTAAGTTCTAATACTCTTTACACATTCACTATAAAAGCTAAAGATAAAGCGGGAAATATTTCTACAGCAAGTAACGCAGTAACATTAACCACATACTGTAAGTCTAAAGTAACCAATGCAAAAGATCAATACATTCAAAAAGTAGTATTGGGTACTATTAATAAAACTTCTACTGAAACAAAAGGATATTCAGACTATACATCAATTTCAACTAGGATAGCAAAAGGAGTAACCAATACAATTACCATCACTCCTAAGAACAATGCTTCTGATGTATGGTATGCGGTTTGGATTGATTATAATCAAGATGGCGATTTTTCTGATGCAGAAGAAAAAGTTTGGACAAAGACCTCTAAAGATGCTCTAGTTAACGGAACTTTTAAAGTACCGTCATCGGCTAAAACAGGTCGTACAAGAATGCGCATTGTTTTAAACAACAAAAAAGCACCAACAACGGCTTGTGAAACTTTTGCAGAAGGCGAAGTAGAGGATTATACGGTTAACATCTTTCCAGAAGGTAGTGATGTTACACCTCCTACAGCTCCTACTAACCTTATAGTAACTAATATCACACAAACAGGTGCTAGCCTTTCTTGGGATGCTTCTAAAGATAATATTGGAGTAACTGAATATGAATTATTTATTGGTGAAAGAAGAATTCTAGGTGATAAAAATACTTTTTTGAATCTTGATTTAAATCCTAATATTCTTTACACATTCACTATAAAGGCTAAAGATAAAGCAGGAAATATTTCTAAAGCAAGTAACGCAGTAACATTAACCACATACTGTAAGTCTAAAGCAACCAATGCAAAAGATCAGCATATTCAAAAAGTAGTATTGGGTACTATTAACAACCCTTCTACTGACGCAAAAGGATATTCAGACTATACATCAATTTCAACGAAGTTAGCAAAAGGAGCAACCAATACAATTACCATCACTCCTAAAAACAATACTTCTGATGTATGGTATGCGGTTTGGATTGATTATAACAGAGATGGCGATTTTGAAGATATAGGTGAAAAAGTTTGGACCAAGGCTAAATCTAAAGATGCTCAGGTTAGCGGAACTTTTAAAGTGCCTTCAACAGCAAAACTAGGTACTACAAGAATGCGTGTTGTGTTAAACAACAAGAAAGCACCAGCTAAGGCTTGTGAAACTTTTGCTGAAGGCGAAGTAGAAGATTATACAGTTACTATTTTTCCAAAAGACACTGAACTTCCTACGGCTCCTAGTAACCTTATAGTATCTGATATCACAAAAACAAGTGCTACCCTTGCTTGGAGTGCGTCCAAAGATAATATTGGAGTAGCCCAATATGAAGTATTCAAGGGAGAAACTAGTTTAGGTTCTACAACAGCTACCTCTTTTAAAGTATCTAATTTAAAAGCTAATACCGAGTATACCGTTTATGTAAAAGCTAAAGATAGATCAGGAAATGTTTCTAAAGCTGGTAAAAAAGCATTTAAAACTCAAGATATTTATTGTGTATCTAAAGCAACGAGTGGAAAAGATCAGTATATTCAAAAAGTAATATTGGGTACTATTAACAACTCTTCTACTGGCGGAAAAGGGCATTCAGATCACACAAAAACTTTAACGAAGTTAGTAAAAGGAGAAAACAACGCTATTAGTATTACTCCTAAAAGCTCTACTTCTAAGGCAGGATATGCAGTCTGGATTGATTACAACCAAGATAAAGATTTTGATGATGAAGGAGAAAAAGTTTGGGCAGGCACATCTGATGATACTGACGTTAAAGGAATTTTTGCTGTTCCTTTCACAGCTAAACTAGGTAAAACAAGGATACGTATTGTATTTAATAATAAGAAAGCACCAACTACGGCTTGTGAAACTTTTGAAGAAGGTGAAGTAGAAGATTATACAGTAACTATTGTTCCTGATACAGAACTTCCTACAGCACCTGATAACCTTACGGTATCTAACATTACAAAAGCAGGAGCTACTATTTCTTGGGATGCTTCTGAAGATAATGTTGGAATAGTCGAATACGAAGTGTTTAGAGCAGAAACAAGTTTAAGCGCTACAGCAAATACTTCTTATACTCTTACTGATTTAAAACCAAACACTACGTATACAGTAACTATCAAAGCTAAAGATAAAGCAGGAAATGTTTCTAAAGCAAGTAAAGTGCTAACCTTTAAAACTCAAGATGCTCCTTATTGTATTCCTAATGGAAATTCTTCTCTTTTTAATTCGATAAAATATGTTTCTTTTGGAGGAATGACAAATACTGAGCGTTTTGGAAATAATTTTGGTTACAGCAATTCTACGTCAAAAATTGCTACTGTAGCTAAAGGAAGTGTCAATAAAATTAGTATAAATTCTGAATCTTTTAATGTTAGTCAGAGTCCTCTTAATAAGTACTTTTTAGGAGTTTGGATTGACTTTAATCAAAATAGAATTTTTGAACCAAATGAAAAAGTAGTGAATGTTACTTCTGTCAATGGCACTATAAATTTCGAGAATGATATTACAATTCCATCAGATGCTATATTGGGTCTAACAAGAATGCGTATCTTATTTAAATCTGGAGATAAGCAAACCCCTTGTGAAACTTTTAGCCAAGGAAAAGTAGAAGATTATACAGTTAGTATTACTGATAGCCCAACTCTTACTAATCGTTCAGCTCTTTCTAATGTAAATACTCAGATTTCAGATAATAAAATAATAGTTTACCCTAACCCCGCATTAGATTATATTCAGGTTAAATTAAGAAACTCTAAAGCAGAGAACTTAACGTATAGAATTATATCTATTTTTGGACAGGTTGTTAAACGTGGGAAATTAAATGGAGGTAATATTTCTATTTATGATATCCAATCTGGAACTTATATACTAGAAGTAGATAATGGGCAAAAACTAATAAAAACTCGATTAGTTAAGAAATAACCCTTCACCTCCTTAATTAATTATATGTAACCCAAGCTTTATGCTTGGGTTTTTTATTTCTATTTATTTTGAAGGGTTTAAAACTGATTATAGTAGATAAAGTTTTAAAAAATTATAATCCAGATATTAGTGTTTTAGCTTGCGGTGCTCCTCAGTTCGATTTATTTAAACAACTTATCATTAATGTGGATGATATTCTAAAATTTGTAAAAAACACTTCGGGTAAAGTTATTGCAAACCATATGGAGTCCATAAATCATTATTAACTAGAGAAAAGTTAAAAGAAATATTAATAAATAATAAATTAATAGATAAGGTTATCATCCCCGAAGATGGAGAAGTAATAGAAATGATACTATAGGGTGTATGAATCAAAAGGAACATTTATTCTAAAGCAGTACTGTGAAGCTGTTTTAATAAACTGGTTAACTCGGCTTCGGTCTTTAAACCATCCAGTAAGCCACTTTCTAAAAATTGTTTCTTTACATCTTCCATAAGAAAACTGTGTTATTAAAATTAAACAAAAAAAATTAGGCGGGTTTTAAAACCTGCCTAATTTTTATTTACACAGTATGTTGGACACTACCAGGTTTTATCTATAGACTCCTTAATATTCTGCCGTAACATTAAAACCTACTCCTACTCCTACTTTGTTCCATGTTCCTTGACTTGTTTGTCTTTCTATTATAGAACTACCAAAAAGACCTACAGAGAACAGCAGCCCATTCTTACCTAAATCTTCTATCCACTCTAGAGAAACAAAAAAATCATCTTCTACTACAATATCATATTTGCTAAGATCAACAGTAAAGACACCTTCTTTTATAGATGTAGAGCATATAATATTCTCTTTGAGTATATTTTTATACGGCATTTTATCTTTTACGCTATAAAAATTAAGCCTAAATTTTACTTCTTCATACTCATTAGAAGCTATCGATGCATGAAAACTTTTTATACGTGTTGGGCTTTTTTTGATCTTTACAATAATTCCTACTTCATTTCCTAATTGATTAGAAGAAAACCCTCCAACCATACTTTTTGATTTCGTTTTATTTCCTAATATCTTTACTTTTTTCTTCTTATTAGATACGATTACTTCATCTAATATATTAGTTTCTTGCGTCAACCCAATGCTTTCTGATTTTGATATCTCTTTTTTAAAATCTAATACACTTCTAACATACTTCTTATAACCGATCATTGATATTTGTATAGAATCTTGATCGTACTGAGATGTCAGTTCTATCTGAAAAAAACCTTCATTGTTTGATACTGTACCTATATTCTTTTTTATAATTCCAATATTTACATACGGTAGTGTTTCTTTAGTTTCATTATCAATTATATGTCCTTTATATATTTCTTGCCCATATGATATACTGGCTATCATTATTAGGATTATACTCTTAAGATAATTATTCATCTATTTATTTTTTATTATAAAATGTGTTATTCTTATGAATCATACTATTAGTTTTACCTGTCAATTTATGTACCACTTACTATCTAATAGAAATTAATTTTCAATTGATGCTTCTTCTAATGGTTTCTTGCTTTCATCAATCTCTATTAGATCATCTTCTGATTTTGATAATTCTTCTTTTTGATTTTTCAACTCTTCGACATATAAGTTATCTAAATGAACAAATGTCTTTTTTGCTTTGTATATCAGTGATATTAATAATAGAAAAAGTCCGTATAAACCAAATACAACTGCTATTGCAGCTGTAAGATTGGTTCCTGGATAATGGGTATACATTTCGGGATAAAATTTTTCAATTCCTAATTTTACAAAATCGACTAGAGGACCTGCTAGGAAATAGGCTATTGGCGCTGCTATACCTACAAAAAATGAGACTACTCCCATTATTCTTCCTTGCTTTTCTACTGGAATCAATGCTTGTAAGAATGCCTCACTAACCACCATTTCTACAGTAAAAAGTGCCATTAATATGATTCCTCCTATTGCTAGTGAGTATTGACTGATATAAAGAAAGATTGCAAAAAATACTATACTTTTTACAAAACCTAGATTAATGATAGTACTCATTGGTCGTTTAATTCCTTTGACTACTCCTACAAGTATTCCGCCTACTAAAGCCCCCAATCCTGCACAAGACATCACAATACCTAATACATACTCATTAGAAAAATCTAAAACTAATGGTGTAAATAGTACACTTATAAAACCTATTAAAAAAGACATTAGGAAAAAGAAAAAAATGAAACTTTTAAACCCTGGTTTTTCTTTTATAAAGGACTTTACTACCTCTAAATCTGCTCGTAAATTAAATTTTTCGCTAGATCTTGCGACTACTATAAATCCTAATAAAAGAAAGGCTACTACCGAAATCAAGAAAGTTACTGCATCAATAAAAAAGATACTTTTTATACCTATAAGTTTATATAATACTGGGGCTAGTATTGGTACTCCCATCTGTACCACGCCATACATTGTACTAGACATACTATTAGCTTTAACTAACTTATCTTTGGTAACCAAAGTACTTGTCGATGCCTGAAACGCATCAAAAACAAACATACTTGCAATTGATCCAATTCCTGCTACAATCATAATATGCCAAGCTTGTAATAACGCAAAATGATGTAAGATCATAAGGGCAACACTTCCTACACCTGCTACTACCTGTCCCCATACAATCATTTGTTTTTTATTCCATCTATCTACTAAACTACCTATAAAAGGAGCAAGGACAACTCCTGGAACTGCTTCAAAAAACCATACTAAGGAATATGAACTAACACTAGATCCAGGTTGATCTAATATCCATACACTTAATGCAAAATCTGTTAAATCCGTTCCAAATAGAGATAGTATTAAAAAGGATAAATAGGTTATATATTTTTTCATCTACTCGTTTTTATGCTAATAAATATTTATGTTTAAAATCTATTTTACTAATTCATTTGATGAGATTACTTCTCTAGAGGTTAGATAATCTGTAACTTCTTTTACAAAAGGCGGCCTTAGTATCGTCTCATGATCTTCTGTAAGATGTTTTATAATTACAGGTTGTGTCGTTAATTCCTGCCATCCATAAGCCGTACTCTCTTGTTTCTTAATCTCTTCTGCATCTGATCCATCATTTGCTTTAAACAAGATAACTTTAGCATCTAATTTTTGATCTATTTCTGCTGTATATCGACACTCTTCATTAGCCATCACTACTCCTATTACTCCTTTCATTTGAGATTCTGTGATCGCTATTTCAGAAGTTCGAATTAAAGAATATAATACCTCTAACTGTTCTTCTTTTGATTTATTTTCGAACTGTGAGGAATCGGTTGCTATATCTGTATCATATTCTGTATTGATTCCTTTAATCATATGGCTTAAAAATTCCTTGAACTCTAATGTCGTCATTTCCTCTGTTTCTTCTGTCGGAGGAGGGGTATCAAAAATCAATAACTCTACTACCTCAAATCCTTTATTTCTTAATTGTAATGCCATTTCTACAGCTATATTTCCTCCAAAAGAGTATCCTGCTAAGGTATAAGGACCAATCTCATCAATTTTTTGCATCTCTTTAATATACAATACTGCCATTTCTTCTACTGTTCTAAGGATTGGTGATTCTCCGTCCATCCCAGAGGATTGAAATGCATAGAATGGTTGTTGAGATCCTAAAGATTCGCTAAGGTCTTTATATATCATTACTGTACCTCCTAATGGATGTACACAGAAAATAGGTCTTTTACTTCCTTGTGTATTAAACTCTATAAGGATTTTATTTTCTGTACCGTCACCTGAAACAATTTGCTCGCTAAATAATGCTATTGTTGGGTATTGGAATAGGTATGAAATATTCATCGCTTTAGAAAACTCTTTATTGATAATAACCATAAGTTTCATAGCTAAGATAGAATGTCCTCCTAAGTCAAAGAAGTTATCGTGTATTCCTATTTGTTCGATTCCTAGTAATTCTTGCCAGATAGTAACTACTTTTTGCTCTACATCATTGGTAGGTGCAACATACGTTTCTGTAGAAAGAGCTGATAAATCTACTTCTGGGAGTGCTTTTTTATCAATCTTACCATTGATATTCAGTGGCATTTCATCTAGCATAACCCATAATTGAGGAACCATATATTCTGGTAATTTCTCTCTGAGGAATACTCTAACAGAGTGCTTATCTATATCTTCTGAGGATGCTATATAACCAACTAATTGAGTAGTACTATTAATATCTTCTTTGCATAATACACAACAGTTTTCTACTAATGGCATACTTGATAATACTGCTTCTATCTCACCTAATTCTATACGATATCCTCTAATGTTTATTTGATCATCTTTTCGACCTATAAATTCTATAGTACCCTCTGGATTCCATCTCCCCAAATCCCCTGTTCGATATACAATTTCTCCTTCTCTAAAAGGACTCTCTATAAAACGTTCTTTGGTTAATTCTGCCTTGTTTAGATATCCTTGGGCTATACCAGATCCTCCTATAAGAATCTCTCCTGACACTCCTGTTGGTTGTAATTCTAATGATTGATTGACAATATAGATTACTCTATTAGTAATTGGTTTTCCTATCGGGATGGTAGAAGATTCTATATCTGTAATACTATGATATGTAGCACATACTGTACTTTCTGTAGGACCATATGTGTTATAAATAGGGATTTCTGAATACAAATTAGTAACATACTCTGGTTTTAATACATCTCCTCCACTGATTAGGGTACGAAGCTTAAGCTTAAAATCATCTTTAACGGTGTTTAGATATTGTACAAAATATGGACTGGTACTTAACAAGGTAATTTCTTCTTGTTCACATATCTGTAATAATGCATCAAAGTCTTTGGCTGATTTGGCTAAGTATAGTACTCCTCCACTTATTAAAATAGGAAAAATTTCTTCTACAGAAACATCAAAAGAAATACTGGCTTGCTGTAGGATCTTATCATCTGATTGAAGATTAAAATAAGAACTAAACGTTAGCGCATAGTCATATAATGAATGATGACTAATCAAAACTCCTTTGGGCTGCCCTGTAGTACCTGAGGTGTAAATTACATAAGCTATATCCTCTGGACTAGGGATTAATAAGGTTTTGGATATTCGTGTTTCGATTATTTCCCAGTCTTTATCTATACATATAAAAGTTATATCGTCTTTATCGCCTATACTTAATGATTGTTTTTGATCTGTTACAAAAACAGAAATAGCACTATCCTCTATAATATAATGGATTCTATCTTTAGGAGATTCTGGGTCTATAGGTACATATGCACTCCCTGATTTAAGAATACCCATAATCCCTATTATCATTTCTAAAGAGCGATCTAAACAAATACCGACTAAATCACCTGTTTTAACCCCTTGTTCTATCAAGTAAGCGGCTAACTGATTAGAGCGTGTATCTAATTCTGCATAGGTCATTGTTACATCTTCAAAAACAGTTGCTATAGCATGTGGAGTATGTATTACTTGGTCATTAAATACACTAAGTATTGTTGTTTTTAAAGGATAATCTACAGTAGTCGTATTAAAACCTGTAGTTAGCAAGTCATGCTCTTTTTTAGAAAATATACTAATATCCTTTATTTTACTTTCTTCTGGTAGCGTGATTAACTGATGTAAAACAACCTCAAAATGAGATGTAATCATTTCTATATAATACTCAGAAAGCAAGTCTTTAACATATTGAAAATCTATTTCTAGTTCCTTGCCTAAACTCGCTGTTATCGTAAATAGATAATTCGTTTGTTCTTTTGCTTCTATCGTTTTTATTTCTAATAAACTTTCTTCTTCAAAAAGAGTATCTGAGATAGGATAGTTTTCAAAAACTACAATACTATCGAATAGGTCTCCTTTTATTGTACTATAGCTTTGGATTGTAGATAGACTAGTGTATTGATGTTCTCGACATGCTGTGTGTCCTGATTGTAGTTCTAGTAACTGTTCTACAATCGATTTATCCTTATCTATATTTGCACATAATGGTAGTGTATTAATATATAAACCAACTTTACGCTCTGAGTCTTCCATATCCGTTGATCTACCTGATACAGTTGCTCCAAAAACTACATCCTCAGTATTCGTATATCTAGATAGTAATAATGCCCAAACTCCCTGAACTAAAGTATTAACCGTTAATCGATGTTTCTGAGCATAATCTTTTAATCGCTCTGTAAGAGCTTGATCTATAATTAATGTCTCTTTTCCTTGCTCACTGGTTTCTGTATTTCTAAGAGGTGTTGGTGCTATAAAAGGTAATAATGTAGGGGTATCTAATTTTTCTAGATAGTGTTTCCAGAACTTTTCTTCTTCATATATATCTTTACCACCTATATATTTAATATAATCTTCAAACAGATCTTCTTCTACTACTGGTAATTGCTCTCCTTTGGTAATCGCTTCATATGCATTCATAATCTCTCCCATGATAATAGAAAACGACCATCCATCCATCAGTATATGATGATTTGTAAATATCATTTTAAAAGTATTTGCTGATGTTTTAATCATGGTCACCCTCATTAATGGAGGTTTATCAAATACAAAAGGTGTGTTCTTATCTTTTTCCAAAAAGTCAGCAAATAATTCCTCTTGTTTGGATATACTATATTGAGTATAGTCTAATTCTTCAAAAGGAAGTGTTACTTTTTGATACACTCGTTGAAGTGGTATACTAAATTCTCCATAGATAAATGCACTTCTTAATATACTATGATTTTGAAGAACATAATCCCATGATGCTTTCATTACTTCTACATCAATCGTCTTAGAAAAGTTTATCACTAATTGCTCTATGTATGCATTAGAGTTCTCGGTAAAAACACCATGAAACAACATCCCTTCTTGGAGAGGACTCAATTTGTATAAAGGAGTAAGAGTTGTTTTTCCTTGATGTGTAATCTGTTCTAATGTAGCTGCATATGTATTAAAATCATGATAATCGATTTCTTTTTCTAAACCATAATCTGACGGAGTCAATTCTCTTTTTTCTTGGTCTGTACAATGGGTGATGATCTTTTTAAGATTTTCTAAATATGTTTTTGCAAGTTTTTCTATAGTATCCTGAGAGAATTTTTCTTCAGAAAAGCTCCATCCCATCGTTAACTCTCCTCCTGCTACTGAACTATTAATTGCTAAACTTTCTGGGACTGGTGTCATATCTCCAATCTCAGAACCTGGTGATTCTAAAGCTGCATCCAACCAATCACTTTTTTGTACTGTATTATCTAATTGCCCTAGATAATTAAAAACAACATCCCAAGAAGTATTAGATAACTGCTCTCTGATATCCTGAGAAGGATGCATATATCGCAAAGCACTATATCCTATTCCTTTATCTGGGATACGTCGTAATTGTTCTTTTATCGATTTAATCAACTCTCCTAAAGAAATCTTACTTGTTACTGATAACGAAACTGGATATAAATTGGTAAACCATCCAACAGTTCTACTATTATCTATGGTTTTAGATATATGTTCTCGTCCATGGCTTTCCATTCCGATAACCAATTTATCGGAGTGAGTCCATTCTGTTAGTGTTAGTGCTAAACAGCATAATAAAATATCGTCGATCTCTGTACCATACGCATGGTATACTTCTTTTAACAAAAGAGAAGTATACTCCTTATCTAATCGAATTGAGTATTCTATCAGATCTTTAAATTTAGAATCTTTATCTTCATTATCCATTGGTAATGGGATATAATCATCTGATATAGATTTCCAGTATGGTAATTGTTTTAATACTGAAGTATGAGTTGCGTATGTTCTAAACTCAGTAACCCATTCTCTAAAAGAGCTTCCTTTTACTCCAAGGTTAATTTTTTCTTCTTTTTCTAGAGTTTCTAATATGGTATTAAAATCGTCTAATATAATTCGCCATGATACGCCATCTACTACCAAGTGATGTGCTACAATGAATAAACGGTTCATTTCTTCTGTATCTGGAGTTTTAATCAAAACTACTTTAAAAATTTCTCCTGTACTAAGCTCTAATCCTTCTTGATATGAGGTGCATGTTTCTGTTATCAAATCAGAGATATCTCCATCTACGTTTTGCAAATCAACAATTTCTAATTCTCCTGTATGGTTCTTATATTTTTGAATCCATATATCTTCTTCCTGATGGTATGAAAAACGTAATGCATCATGATAGGCTATTAATGCTATAGTTGCTTGTTCTAAATATTCTTGCTCTATTGTTTTTGATACCGCTACAAAAATTGATTGGTTAAAATGTGAATCTGTAGCATATCCTTCTTCAAAATACCATTGCTGTATTGGTGATAAAGCACAATCACCTTCTAAGACTCCTTGTTCTCCTTTTATTTGATCTATCTTTTTCTCAACCACTTTGGATAAACCCGATAGCGTTTGATATTCGAATAAGTCTTTAGGTTGTAAGTGATATCCATAACGTTTAAGTCTACTCACTACCTGAATTGTAATAATTGAATCCCCTCCCAAGTCAAAGAAATTATCATGTATACCTACTTGCTCAACTCCTAATAATTCTTGCCAAACAATAGCTAAATGTTCTTCTATCTCATTTCTTGGAGCTTGATAAGTTACTGTAGAAAGTTTTGATAATTCTATATCCGGAAGTGCTTTTTTATCTATTTTTCCATTAGTAGTCAAAGGTATTTCATCTAGCATAATCCATAACTTCGGAATCATATATTCTGGTAACTTATCTCTAAGAAATTCTATGACTTGTTGTTTATCAATCTCTTCTTGTGATGCTATATAACCAACTAATTGAGTAGTACTATTAATATCTTCTTTGCATAATACACAACAGTTTTCTACTAATGGCATATTAGATAATGCTGCTTCTATCTCGCCTAGTTCTATACGATATCCTCTAATGTTTACTTGGTTATCTTTTCGACCTATAAATTCTATAGCACCTTCTGAGTTCCATCTACCCAGATCTCCTGTTCGATATACAATTTCTCCTTCTCTAAAAGGACTCTCTATAAAACGTTCTTTGGTTAATTCTTCCTTATTTAGATATCCTTGGGCTATACCAGATCCTCCTATAAGAATTTCTCCTGACACTCCTGTTGGTTGTAATTCTAATGATTGATTGACGATATAGATTACTCTATTAGTAATTGGTTTTCCTATCGGAATGGTGGAAGATTCTATATCTGTAATACTATGATATGTAGCACATACTGTACTTTCTGTAGGACCATATGTGTTATAAACAGGGATTTCTGAATATAAATTAGTAACATACTCTGGTTTTAATACATCTCCTCCACTGATTAGGGTACGAAGCTTAAGCTTAAAATTATCTTTAACAGTGTTTAGATATTGGACAAAATATGGACTGGTACTTAACAAGGTAATTTCTTCTTGTTCACATACCTGTAATAATGCATCAAAGTCTTTAGCAGATGTCGCTAAATGTAGCGCTCCTCCACTTATTAAAATAGGAAAAATCTCTTCTACAGAAACATCAAAAGAAATACTGGCTTGCTGTAGGATCTTATCATCTGATTGAAGATTAAAATAAGAACTAAACGTTAGCGCATAGTCATATAATGAATGATGACTAATCAAAACTCCTTTGGGTTGTCCCGTAGTACCTGAGGTGTAAATTACATAAGCTATGTCATTAGGAGATACCACTTCTGTTATGATTTCTGTAGATTTTTCAGAAACCTCTTCCCATTTTTCATCTAATAGGATCGAAACAATATGTTCATTTTCTTCGGTTGTATACTTGTGAGCATTTGCCGAGCTTGTTACAACTACTGATATATCTGCATCTCTTAATATGTAATCAATACGCTCTTTTGGATAAGTAGCATCTATGGGCACATAGGCTTTTCCAGATTTTAAAATAGATAGTATCCCTACAATCATTTCTGTAGAGCGCTCCATACTAATCCCTATAAATTGTTGTTTAGTTCCTGCTATTTTATGAAGATAAGATGCTAAGGAAGTTGATCTCTTATCTAATTCTTCATAACTGATACTTTTTCCTTCAAAAACTAAAGCTGTTGCTAGAGGTGATTGTAGTACTTGATTTTTAAAAAGATCTATAATTGTTCTTTCTGAAGGGTATACGACCTTAGTTTCATTAAAAATATCCTTCAATTGATCTTTCTCCTTAGTAGGTAACATTGATAAACTTCCTATTGATGTTTTAGAATCTTTAACAATGCTTCTCAATAATTCTTCAAAATGTATAAACATTTTCTGAATGGTATTTTCCTTAAATAACGCTGTACAATATTCTATATTAAAGAAAATTTCCTTACTACTAGTCATAGCTGTTAATGTAATCTCAAACTGTGCTGTATCTTCCTTAAAATTATACGAAGAGAGTTTCAATCCTTCTATAATAGAAGCTGTTGTTTCTTCTGTTTCTAATGAGTCTTGTACTGTAAACATTACCTGAAACAAAGGACTAATACTTCTATCTCTTGTTGTTACGACTTTATCTACTATTTTCTCAAAAGGCACTTGCTGATGGTCATATGCACCTAGAGTAACTTCTTTTACCTGATGTAATAATGCTGTAAATGTTGGCGATTGGCTCAGATCGCTTCTTAATGCTAAGGTATTAACAAAGAAACCTATAACATCTTCTATTTCACCCTGAGTTCTATTAGCCACTGGAGTACCTACACAGATATCTTCCTGACCACTGTAGCGATATAACAAAACTTTAAAAGCTGTAAGCAGAAGCATAAATATTGTAACATCTTCTCTCTTACTCATTGCTTTTAAAGCATCACTCAACTCCTCATCTAATGTAAACCCAATGTTTGTTCCTTCATTACTCTGGATAGAAGGACGCGTATAATCTATAGGAAGATACAACGGAGATGTTCCTCTTAATTGGTTACTCCAATATTCTAACTGTCTATCCAATACATCTCCTGACACGTATTTTCGTTGCCATAATGCATAATCAGCATATTGAATTGATAATGGAGGTAATTCAATTGTACTCGTAGTGCTTAATGCATAATATAGATGTGTAAACTCTTTGATCAAAATGTTATTAGACCAACCATCACTAGATATATGATGAAATACTCCTGCAATTACATAAGAGTTGTTTCCTAAATCATATAACCTCATTCTAAACATATAGTCTTTTGATAAATCAAATGGGGCTATTAGGTAAGTGTTTACATGGCTTTCTAAATCCTCTGGATTTTCTAGTCTAACAATCTCTATACTCCAATCATCTGAAGGTATAATTTTTTGGTAACCAACACCATCTTCTTTATATATTATCGTTCTTAGTACCTCATGACGATCAACAACAAGTTTAAAAGAGTTTTCTAGAATTTGTATATCTAATTTCCCTTCCAATTTCATTACTACAGGCAAATGGTATGCTGTACTGCCTTCTAACTCATCAATAAACCATAATCGTTCTTGGCTATAGGATAAAGGTATTTTCTCTGTTCTTTCCTGAGGTACTATTTCGGGTAGCAATACTCCTTTTGCTTGCTTTTCTATATGAACGCTTAATTCAGATATTTTAGGGTATGTAAATACATTCTTCACTGTGATCTCTATTTCCATCTCCTTACGAATTCTAGAAACTAGTCGAGTCGCTAACAAAGAGTGCCCTCCCATATCAAAAAAGTTATCTTGTATCCCTATTTGTTCTACCTCTAATAAATCTTGCCAAATAGTTACTAGTTGCTTTTCTGTTTCGCTTTTAGGTGCTACATACTCTACTTTAGATAACTGAGTCATTTCTGGATCAGGTAAAACGGATTTATCTATTTTACCATTACTGGTTAGTGGCATCGAGTCTAAAGAAACCCATAATTGAGGAATCATATACTCTGGTAAACGAGTCTTTAAAAATTCTTGAATAGTATGTTTTTTAAACTCTCCGTTGGTTACCACATAACCAATCAAACGATTCGTTCCTAAATTATCTTTACTAGCGAGTACACAACAACTTCTGACTTCTTCATTCTCTAATAAAATACTCTCTATCTCTCCTAATTCAACTCGATATCCTCTGATTTTTACTTGATCGTCTTTACGACCTATAAATTCTATCGTACCATCAGGCAACCATTTTGCTAAATCTCCTGTATGATAAATTTGTTCTCCTTTAACAAAAGGGTTAGGTACAAATACTGCCTGAGTTAAATCTTCTCTATTCAGATATCCTTTGGATACTCCTAATCCACCGATACAAATTTCTCCAATAACTCCTTTTGGCACTAAATTATAATAACTATCTATGATATATATCTGAGCTGTATTGATAGGGCTACCGATAGTTATAACTTGATCTGGATTTGTAATTTTAGATACTGTAGACCATACTGTACATTCTGTTGGACCATATTCATTATAGATAGGTATATCAGAATATGTATCAAAATGCTTAGAAACAATTGATTTACTTAATGCTTCTCCTCCTAGAATCACACCTCTAAATTCTGTAGCATCTAGTATTCCTTCATCTACTAAAAACTCGTAATATGTAGGTACACACAATATGAGATCTATCTTAGTATTCAATAGGTTTTTTATTGCTGATGGATCACTAATTGATGATTCTGTAGGGATTATTAAACGCCCTCCTGTAAGTAGTGTTCCTATGATTACTGATACTGAAGGATCAAAAACGAAAGATGGTAATAGTACCATTGACTCAATAGTGCCGTAATAAGAAAGTCTAGAATGTGCTAATGCTAATAAATTCTGGTGAGAAACTAGTACTCCTTTGGGTGTTCCTGTAGAACCTGAAGTATAAATTACATAGGCTGTATCTGTTGCCTCTATCGTATTTATATCCCTTTGCGTTACTATATCGTTAGCATAGGTTTCATTTTTATCTAGTAAAATAAAATCTATACTTTTTTGATTGATTAAACTATCTATACAATTACTATTACTAAGGATGATCCGGATTTGAGTATCCTGGAGCATATAATCAATCCGTTCTGACGGATAATCGGGTGAAATCGGAACGTAGGCTCCTCCTGATTTTAATACTCCCAGAATACCTATAATCATTTCTAAAGAACGATCAATACAGATTCCTACAAAATCGTTTTTAGAAATTCCTTTTTGTTGTAAACATAATGCTAGATCGTCTGTTATTTTATCTAATTCACTATATGTTACTGTTGTTTCTTCAAAAACTACGGCTATAGCATTTGGAACAAGAGTTACTTGTTCTTGGAATAAATCTAATACTGTCTTTTTTTCTGGTAAAGTAAATGCTTTAGGGTTAAAATCATACAACAATGTTTGTTTGTCATCTTTTGTTAATATACCCAATGCATTAATTTTAGTATCAGAATCTTTGATAATCCCTTTTAACAATTCTTCATAATGCTTCGATAGATTTATAATTGTTTCTTCTTTAAATATATCTGTACAATATTCTATATCTATTTCAAAACCAGAATCACTTTCTGATATTGATATTGTAATATCAAAACTAGATATTTTTCTTTCATAATTATAAGGTGATAATGTCAATCCATCTAATGTCATATCACCCTGATGAGCTAACTTATTCTGAAATACAAATAATACCTGAAATAATGGACTGATACTCATATCACGAGTTTCAATGACATGGTCTACCACTTTTTCAAAAGGTGCAGACTGATTTCCATATGCTTCTAAAGTAGTTTTCTTTACTTGTTGTAAGAAATTCAGAAAGGATATATTCTCTTCTAAACTATTTCGTAATACTAGAGTATTTACAAAAAAGCCTATTAAACCTTCGGCTTCTTTTTGAGTTCTATTAGCTATAGGAGTCCCTACACAGATGTCTTTTTGTCCACTATATTTATATAGTAATACATTAAAAGAAGCCAATAGCATCATAAATGTAGTTACTTTTTCTTGTTTACAAATCTTATATACCCCTTCTTGTATGCCTTTATCTAGTGAAAACGAAATACTAGTTCCGTTAGAACTTTGCACTGAAGGTCTAACATAATCTGTAGGTAATAATAAAGGAGTTGCTCCTGTTAACTTCTCTTTCCAATAGCTTAATTCTTTCTCTAAAACTTCTCCTTGTATATGTTCTCTCTGCCAAATAGCATAATCTGCATACTGTATCGATAATGGTAAGAGTGTGGGTTGTTGTTGCTGTTTAAGAGTGTTGTACAGATATACAAACTCATTAACAAAGATCCCATCTGACCAACCGTCACTAGCTATGTGATGAAATACTCCTGCTAATATATATTCTTGTTCTCCTAAACTAAATAAGCACATTCTAAACATATAATCTTCTGATAGATCAAAAGGCTGAGCGATATACTCTTCTAATTTTTCTGATATCTCTTCTGCTTTTTTAATAGAAATCTCATCCATTTTCCATTCATCAGCTGGTATTGAGTATTGGTATCCTATTCCATCATCAGATGTAATTACGGTTCTTAAAATTTCATGTCTAGATATAATTGTTCTAAAAGAATTTTCTAAAACTTCTTTATCTATATTTCCTTTTAGTTGTAATAATATAGGTATGTGATATCCTAAACTCCCTTCTAATTGATCTATAAACCATAGTCGTTCTTGACTAAAAGATAGAGGTACTTTATCTGTTTTCTGATATGATATTATTTCTGGTAATACGTTTCCTTTTGTTGCCTCCAACATATGAACGCCTAATTGTGATACTGTTGGATACATAAAAATTTCTCTAATCAAAATTTCTACTTCCATTCTTTTTCGAATCATGGATACCAAACGAGTTGCTAATATAGAATG
>NZ_KQ474100.1 GCF_001401755.1 Aquimarina longa SW024 | reverse complement strand
AGAGTATAAAATAGCTGCTTTCTGTGCTGCTTTGTGAGATCCAGAGAATAAATAATTCTTTCTCCCCAGGGCTAACGGTCTAATCGTGTTTTAGACTAAGTTGTTATCAATTTCAAAACGACCATCGGTAATATATCTTTTCAGTTTACCCCATAATTTTAGTGTATATCCAATTGCTTTTCCGATGGCGCTTTTAGGAAGTACAATAAGAATTTGCTCTTTTAACCAATTCTCTAATGTACTTAAGACGGGAACTGCATATAATTTTCGATAGCGTTTTCTTTGCTCAAAGCAACTTTCCCGCTCTCTGGTTTTTCGTTCCATAGCATACAACCTTTGAGTCTGTTCTAATACATAAGTGGCTCTGGAGGCATCATTATCCAGTGCTTTTTCAAAATATCGCCTTGCATGCGCCATACATGCTAGTAAAGTCATATCTCCTTTAGTGTTTAGGTTTATATACCCAGAATATCCATCAGTTTGAATCCCTCCGTTATACTCTTGTAATAATTCTTCAGGTACCTTTCTAGATCTGCTAGGAGCATATTTAAATAGAACTAACCTTTCTATCGGAGCATGGTATACCCAATGATAGCCCATATGAAGTTTTCCTTTTTTAGCAGTATCCTGAACTCCTATTGGTGACTCATCCACCTGAAGGTAGCTACTTTGTAAAAGTTGTTTTTGTAAGGTATCATATAATGGCTCTAATAGTTTAGTCGTTGCATTAAACCGACTACAAAGTGTTCCTCTACTAATATCAAAGTTTTGACTTTTGAATATTTGTTGCTGTCTGTAAAAAGGTAGGTGATGTACAAATTTACTGACCATAATATGCACTAATAAGCTCCTGCATTTCCTTTTGGAATAGAAAACGATCCGATAACAATCTTTTGATCTTCTGGAAATATATATTTAGGACGCACTATTTTTCTAACATAAATGTTTGAAGGGTTATATTCCAATATTTCGGTAATCTCTTCTCCAATCTTAGTCGCTCCAGGCACTCCATTAGGATAATGAACCTCAATAGGTACTGTTTTAGAAACTACTTCTTCCTTAATAGAACCAGAAACTTCTATAGGAATAAAAACGGCATCTTTTTTTGAAATTGTTTTCTTGGATTCTGGAAAATCAATCCTGAATTGCCTATTCCAGTATTTCATAATACCATAATTGATACCACGTTTATAGCCATATTCCTTTAAACTCAAAGAACTTTTTCTCCAGTTCTTTAAAATGGAATACATCTCTTGGTTGTTTCTTTTTGCATACCACAAAACTAAAGCCTAAAACAACGTTGTACAAGATGCAGTTTGCCGAACGGTTACAGTTTTTCAATAAAGAAACTTATTCTGCTATTAATTTATTACATAGAATAGATATCTAATCGATTTTATGTAATAAAACGATCTAGAAGAACGCGACCTACTAAAATTTTCTGAAAAAGAAAATACATGTCATAAAGCAAATGTTAATAATATAAAACATAGAAGTATTTAATATTCTGACGGGTATAGTTTTAAATACTTTGTATCATAAGGAAATGAAATCTCTTGGTATTTTTTATTCTTATGCCCACAATATTTATTGACAACACACCCTCCGCATTTTTCAGGTTTAATTTTATCAATTGCAAAAGGTTCTTGTTTAGCGCTAATAATTTTTTTTATACTGGTAAAAGACTTTTGAAAAACATCTTCATTATCAGCATCTAAAACTATCTTTTTGGTACAAACTTTATGTATGTAAGGTATATCTTTTTTGTAATCGTAATACCAATAAATTAAATAGCCATACTTTAAATCAAATTCCGTTATAGATTTCAAATAAGTTAATAATTTCAATAAGTTGCCAATAAAGCTTTATATTCTGTCATAAACTCTAAAATTTCTTCTAAATATTCTATCAAAAAGTTTGAACTCTGAGGGTTCGGGCTCACAAGTTTAAAGCTACTGATAATCAGTGGCTTTTCTTGTTTTAACCCCCTTTGTGTTCTTCTTTGGGTATATGTTGCTTTTCCGTTTTTAGTCATTTTTAATCAAAAAACAGTAGATTTGTTAGACAATTGTTAGACAATTTTTTAAATATGATTGAAGCTGAAATAATAGTAATTACTAAAAGAAAGACGAAAAAGAGTTATCCGATAAAAATTTGAATATATTCCAATAGAGAGTATAGGCATGTTGAATTAAAAAAATACCATCAAAACAAAATACTGAAAATAGATAATGAAATAGCTGAAAGATCAATTTCATTAGAAAAAAATGTGAAGCGAGAGTAAAATGCAACAGAAAAGAATTTTGAACGTTTTTTTATTTAACTTAGTTATCTCTACATATTACGCCAACTTATTTGAATAAAAAAATCACATCCAATTCCATCAAAGAGACCAAATTCTCCAATTTGTTTGATAAACATTATAATAGACTGTATAGTTATGCCTTTAAAGTTTTAAAAGATACTGATCTTTCTGAGGAGTTGGTTCAAGAAACATTTATTAAATTTTGGGAAAAATTTGAGTCCATCAAAGAGTCTGAACGTTCTATAGAATCATTTTTAATTACAACACTCAAAAATAAAATTATAGATGAGTATAGAAAAAAACAAACTAGGGAAAAACATACTAATTTATATGTTCTTAATACAAGTCTTGAAACTCAGATTGATAAACAATGGGAATTAGTAAAGCGTATTGATGATATTTATATGACTCTTGAACAAAAAACAACAGATATTTTCAAATTATCGAGAGATAAAGGTTTGAGCTACAAAGAAATTTCTAAACAAAAAAATATTTCTATAAAAACGGTAGAGCTCCATATTTCAAAGGCTTTAAAAGCTTTTAAAGAAGGTTTAAAAGACTACTTTTAAGAGAAAAAAACGTGTTTCCGATAGGGAGATGCCACTCGGCATACGTCTTATAGCTATGGAGCATTTTAAAATTACAGAAACCGAACTTTGGGAATATATCTCAAAAAAGGCTGATGATATAACGATTCAAAAAATAGAAAAATGGATGAATTCTACAGATTTTGATGAAGATTTATTTATCAAAATGTCTACTATCTATAATCACACTTCTAAAGAAGATCCATCTGTTGAACAAGCAAAAAAACGTTTCTTTAATACGATCAAACCAAAAACGGCAATTTGGAAAGGAATACTAAAGTATGCAGCCATATTGATTGTAGTAATCTGTGGAACGTATTTTTACAGTACTACATTCTCAAATAAAAATGAAATAGTTGTACAGACAACTTTTGGTGAGCAACGGAGCTTTGTACTACCAGATGGTTCCAAAGTTTCGTTAAATGCTTCGAGTAGATTAACCTATGATTTAGAAACGCCAAGAACTTTATATCTAGAAGGAGAGGGTTTTTTTGAAGTTGTAAAAGATACACTAAACCCTTTTACAGTAACTACATTAGATCATATTACAGTAACAGCTTTAGGAACCAGTTTTAATGTAAAGTCATATACAGATGCTATAATTACAGAAACAAAATTACTTATCGGTAAGGTTAAAGTAACTTCTGATATACAGTTTAAAGAAAGCATAGTCATGATTCCTAGTGATAAAGTAACCTTTTATAAGAATACTAAAGAAGTAATGAAATCCAAAATGGATCTTAATGAGTCTAGAATTGCTTGGAAAGAAGGAAAAATACAATTCGAAAACAAAACCTTTAGAGAAATAGCAATTGACTTAAAAGCACATTTTGGAAAACAAATCCACTTTAAAAATAAAAGTATCGCAACTACTAAATTTACAGGTTCTTTTAATACTACAACTCCTATAGATGAGATTTTTGAAATACTTAAAATTTCAAAAGATTTTACATATAACCTAAATACGAAAACAAATGAGTGGATAATAGAATAAAAAAAGTGGGAAAACTGCCATTTTCCCACTATAAATGCTAAAAAAATCTAATCGCAAAATCAGTATAAATTAACAATATTCAAATTTATGAAAATAAACCTTTTTGGAGGCATGCCATGTCCAAAAAATAGTTTTAGAAAATCTGTTTTTTTAATGAAATTATCCTTCTTTTTTTATATAGTTTTTTGTTTTCAACTCTTCGCATTCAATGGGTTTTCTCAAAACAGTATTACACTAAAGGAAGAGAATAGTTCTTTAAAATCAATACTACATCAAATTGAAGAACAGACATCTTATAACTTTATTCTAAACAATGATGTGATCAATGTCGATCAAAATTTTAGTATTGAAGTTGTAGAAAAAGATGTAGCAGAAACAGTTGCATTACTATTTGAGAATTCTTCAATTTCTTATAAAATCAAAAAAAATCATATTATTCTCTCTAGAACTAGAAAGAAACCTAGCGATTTTACAGTTAATGGAATCGTTACAGATGCAAGTACTGGCGAAACACTTTTGGGTGCTAGTATTATTATTAAAAATAGCAACAAAGGTGTATTTACTAATGAATATGGTTTTTATTCTATAACATTAGCTAAAGGAGATTATATTTTTAAAATTTCATATTTAGGCTATGCCACCAAAGAAATTCCTGTTCAGTTAAATGATAATATAAACCTAAAAATAGAATTACAACTCTCTTTAAATGAGTTAGAAAAAATCATCATAGAATCCAATCAGAATACTAAAAGTCAAGTGCAATCAATTCTGGGAGGAACTTCTAGTATGACTGGTGCAGAAATAAAAAAATTACCTGCTCTTTTAGGTGAGCCAGATATTACAAGAGCAATATTAACACAACCAGGAATTAGTAGTGTTGGTGAAGGAACTAGTGGTTTTAATGTAAGAGGAGGAAATATAGATCAAAATTTAATTCTACTCGATGAAGCTCCCTTGTATAATTCGTCACATTTGTTTGGTTTTTTTTCTATTTTTAATGCGGATGCAATTAAGGTAATGAAATTGTATAAAGGTGGAATCCCAGCGCGTTTTGGAGGTAGAGCATCATCAATACTAGAAATCAGACAAAAAAATGGAAACTCAAAAAAAATTAAAGGAGAAGGTGGATTAGGGCTATTGTTTTCCAAATTCACTTTAGAAGGACCTATTAAGAAAGATAAAATAAGTTTTCTAGTTTCTGGAAGACGATCATATTTTGACTTGTTTTTTCCACTCTTTAAAGATATTCGGTTTAAAAAATTTCATTTTTATGATCTTAATACAAAACTAACTTGGAATATTAATAAAAATAATACCTTATATGCCTCAGGTTTTTTTGGTGCTGATGTGATTCGATTCGAACAAGAAACTCGTAGTACGCAAAGTGATAGCCCAAAAGTTATCGCAGATTCTGGCTGGACCAACACGACAGCTACCTTACGATGGAATCATATTTTTTCTAACAAGTTATTTGCTAATATCACTGGAGTTTATAGTAATTATAAGTTCGGTTTGTGGATAACAACCAATATTGAAGACAGTTTTAATTCCAATTTTAAAAGAAGTATTGAAAATTGGATTGTTAAGCCTGATTTTACCTATTATCCAAACCCTACTACAAAAATTAGATTTGGCTTGCACAACACACTTTATCATTTCATTCCTGAAATGAAAACTTCGAGGTTTGATCTATCCACAGATCGACAAAAAGCGCTAGAATCGGCCATTTACTATAGTATAGAAAAACAATGGAAGAAATTATCTTTACATACAGGTCTTCGCTTTTCTTGGTTCGCTAATTTTGGAGCAGCAACAGTTGCTCGCTATAATCCAAATTTTCCTCAAACACCTAGTACTATTATAGGGACACGAGATTACAAAAAAAATGAAATAATCAAAAACTATTTTGGTGTAGAACCTCGACTTTCCTTAAAATATGACCTTAATGAGAGAGAAGCCTTGAAAATTGGGTATAATAGAATGTTTCAATACATCCATTTAATATCTAACCAAGCCGTGTCCTTACCTACTGATACCTGGAAACCTTCTGGTCCATATATCGAACCCTTAGAGGTAAATCAATTTTCTGTAGGCTATGCACATGATACTAATAGTGGAAAGTATAATTTTTCGGTAGAAACCTACTATAAAACATTCGATAATATTGTAGAATATAAGAATGGTGCTAGGGTCGGAGTTATCAATAATATAGAAACCGAATTAATGCCAGCAAAGGGTTTTTCTTATGGATTAGAATTGGCAGCCTATAAAAATAAAGGGAAATTAACCGGAAATGTAAACTATACCTATTCGGTATCAAAACGGAAAACAGAAAGTAGTTTCTCTTCAGAACAAATTAGTAACGGGGCTTATTTTCCTTCGAACTTTGATAGACCTCATCTATTTAACATTACTGCGAATTATAACGTATCTAAAAAATGGAAGATAGGTATGTTTTTTACATATCAAACAGGAAAACCCTATACTCAACCTAATGGAAGAATAACTTTTGATGGAGACTCATTCGTCACTTATTCTGGAAGAAATGGATTCAGAATTCCAAATACCCATAGAGCAGACATTTCATTTACCTACACACCAACAGGAAACCCTAAAACCAATTGGAAAGGAAGTTGGAATTTTGGCGTATATAATGTGTATGGTCATAAAAATGCATTTTCAATTAATTCCATTTTCATAGATGGTAAAATAGAAACAGGACAAACCTCTTTGATAGGGGCTCCTGTTCCCTTTGTTTCTTATAATTTTAAATTTTAGAAAAATGAAATATATATATAAATATATCGTATTTGTTTCCTTAAGTGCTTTAACAACTAGCTGTTTTGACGAAATTACTCCAGATTTTGAATTTAAAGAACAGGTATTTATTTCTGGATTATTGACTAGCGACAAAGGGGCTGTGTCCGTTCAAATTCAAAAAACAGTAGCAATAACCGATACCACTTTTAGTGCTGTAAATGACGCACAAGTATCCTTATTTACCAGAGATACATCGAATACCATCTCCTTAATCTCGGATTCATTTACGATAAATAATGGTAAGTATACCACATCTGATAACATTACACCAATCATAGGAAATACCTATTGGATAGAAGTAAAATTGAAGGACCAAACCGTACTTAGATCGGAAGAAGAAATTTTAAACCCACCAATACCGATAGTAGACATGGTAAAAAAAGGTAATACGATTCGAATCACTTTTATAGATCCAATTGAAGAAGAAAATTTCTACTTTATTCGTGTAGATATTTTTAGAGATGAAGTCTTAATTTCTAAAAACCTAAACTTATTTGACGATAGACTAACAAACCAAAACTCAGAAAAACTTCTTATAATTGATGATGTAAATGAAGGGGATAGGGTTAGAACGACTATCTATAACCTGAACTTCAATACATTTCAATTTTATAACAATATATATACGAATCCAAATGATCCTATACTATCAGTTATTGTATTACCTACAAACTCTCTGGGCAATGTTACTAATATAGCGACTGATGAATTAGTACTAGGCAATTTTGGCATAGCAGGATTTAGTACCATGACTATGGATTTCTAAGTTATTATCATTCACATATACTTTTTATAAACGAGTTGGGGTACTACTACCTTGATCATACTCGTTCATTTTTAATAATCAACACCGTATTAATTTTATAAGTATCTAAAATAAAAGGGTTTGCATTTATTTAGATGCCCCCATTTAACTATTATAAACAATAAAAATAAACAATTATGAAACGTTATTTTACCTGTATAACAGCACTTATTGTATCATTATCTTTTACCAGCTGCGACTCCGATGATACTAATTCACCTTCGAACACATTTGATCAAATTTCAGATATTGCTAAATTTTATGGAAATTTAGATGGAGAGATTGTAGTCATTCATGCTCAGGGAGGTCCGAGTGTTAAACTAGATGATGATAAGACATCAAATGAAACGGTAATTGAACTAGGAATTCAATCAGCATTATATGTAATGGTGCATCAAGTACAAACAAAAAATCCAATGCTATTCACAAGTTCAGATATTACTTTTGAACAAGCAAAACAATATGATTTACAAAGTATTTCTAATATGAAACGTGTTGTTGATTTTTTTAAAAATCAACAAGGAAAAACTGTCTATGTACTTGGGGTTTCATTTGGTTCTTTCATTGTCCAAGAATTAATAGCTACTCATGGAGTTGATGTTGCTGATGGCTATCTTATATTAGGGAATCGTCTAAATGTCGATAATGATGTTTGGCAACTTCTTAGTGAAGGAAAATTTTTAAAACATGTCTATGATAATGATGGCAATTATACCATTGAATTAGAAAATGATCCTGATAATGATACCATAGAAGAAAGAAATATGGGAAGGTTAATTGCTGGGTTCGCATTTAATCGATATACTGATAAACTCAATAGCGTTTCAAGCCTTTCTAAAGTAACCTATGTCTATGGTGATAGAGATGAGGCAGCTGGGGCGCTTTCTGCTCAAGAAATTCAATTTTTAAATGATAAAGGTGCAAATGTAATAGTGGCTGAAGGTGCAAGTCATGATGAAGCGATATGGAAAGGAGTAGGGCTATTAAAAAAAACATTTGGGATACAGTAAGTTGAACAAACAAAACTGGTTATAACAAAATATAGATTTCTAAACTAACCATCCAATAAATATATACTTTTTATAAACTAGTCTAGATAATTAATTACCCTGATTGTATCCTTATTAGTTTTTAAGATTAATTTTTTTTAATAGCTTAATTTAATGTTATTAAGTGACTTAGATCACATTTGAAGAAATTGAATTTTTAAAGTCTAAAAATGTGAACATAATCTTAGAAAGTAGAGGTTGTGATAAATCTATTAATGATTTTGTTGTTCTATTTTATAATAGTGCGTGTTATTGTTGATAGTTTTGTGTTCAATCATGCTGTTAATGAATACGAGATTTTTTATAGTATTTAGAAAAATACACTATACTGGTATAAATTAGGGTAATTGTTTATTTTTGTTCCTGAATAGAAAACCAAGAAGTCTTACTTCTAACTAAAGGCGAAATTTTATGAGCATATACAGTGAATATCTTAAAGAGATTGAAGAAAGAAAAGATCAAAAACTTCACCCTAAACCAATTGATGATGCGGAATTGTTAAGGGAAGTCATTGAACAAATCAAAGATTTAACTAATGAGCACCGATCCGATTCTATCAATTTCTTTATTTACAATGTATTACCAGGAACTACAAGTGCTGCTGGCGTAAAAGCTAATTTTCTAAAAGAAATTATTCTTGGTGAATCCAAAGTAGAAGAGATTTCACCTGTTTTTGCCTTTGAGCAATTATCACACATGAAAGGAGGACCGTCAATTAAGGTGTTATTGGATTTAGCACTAAGTGATAATGTAACTACTGCTAAGGAAGCAGCAAAGGTTTTAAAGACACAAGTTTTCCTCTATGAAGCAGATATGGAACGTTTAGGGGAGGCTTATAAAGATGGTAATGAAATCGCTAAAGAAATTATTGAAAGTTATGTTCAAGCTGAATTTTTCACAAAATTACCAGAGATAGAGGAAGAGATTAAGGTTGTTACATATGTTGCTGGTGTAGGAGATATATCAACAGACTTACTATCTCCTGGTAGTGATGCTCACTCCAGATCAGACCGTGAGTTACATGGTAAGTGTATGTTCGAACATAACATAGAACGACAAAATGAACTTTTGGCTTTACAAGAAAAGCACCCTGATAAAAGAGTAATGTTAATTGCAGAAAAAGGAACAATGGGAGTTGGATCTTCAAGAATGTCTGGTGTTAATAATGTTGCTCTTTGGATAGGTAAACAAGCAAGTCCATATATACCATTCATAAACATTGCTCCAGTTGTTGCTGGAACAAATGGAATTTCTCCAATTTTTCTCACAACTGTTGGTGTAACTGGAGGGATAGGACTCGACCTAAAAAATTGGGTTAAGAAAAAAGATGCTAATGGAGAAACAGTTGTTGATGAAGACGGAGAACCTATTTTAGAACAAACTTATTCTATTGATACAGGTACTGTACTTACAATAAATACTAAAGAAAAAAAGCTTTATAAGGATGGTAAGGTATTGAAAGATATTTCTGCTGCATTTACGCCTCAGAAAATGGAGTTCATGAAAGCAGGTGGCTCTTATGCAATTGTATTCGGTAAAAAATTGCAAGCATTTGCTGCAAAGACTCTGGGTGTTGTCATACCACCTGTATTTGCGCCATCCAAAGAGGTTTCTCATCAAGGACAAGGGCTTACAGCAGTAGAGAAAATATTTAATAAAAACGCAGTTGGTACTTCGGGAGCAATATTACATGCTGGTTCTTACGTTCGAGTAGAGGTGAATATTGTAGGTTCTCAGGATACAACGGGTCTTATGACCTCTCAGGAGCTAGAAATGATGGCGGCTACAGTGATTTCACCAATAGTAGATGGCGGTTATCAGTCGGGCTGTCATACTGCTTCTGTATGGGATTTAAAAGCGCAGGAAAACATTCCAAGGCTGATGAAGTTTATGAACGATTTCGGTCTTATTACAGCTCGTGATCCTAGAGGAGTATATCATTCAATGACAGATGTAATTCATAAGGTACTTAATGATATTACCGTTGATGATTGGGCTATTATTATAGGTGGTGATTCTCACACAAGAATGTCTAAAGGCGTTGCATTTGGTGCTGATTCTGGTACTGTTGCGTTAGCATTAGCTACTGGTGAAGCAAGTATGCCAATTCCAGAATCAGTAAAGGTAACTTTTAAAGGAAAAATGAAAGATCATATGGACTTCCGTGATGTGGTTCATGCTACTCAATCCCAAATGTTAAATGAATTTGATGGAGAAAACGTATTCCAAGGTAGAATTATTGAAGTTCATATTGGTACGCTTCCTTCTGATCAGGCTTTTACTTTTACAGACTGGACTGCAGAAATGAAAGCTAAAGCTTCTATCTGTATTTCTGAGGATGATACCCTAATTGAATCACTCGAAATAGCAAAGGGAAGAATCCAGATTATGATCGATAAGGGTATGGATAATGAAAAGCAAGTACTACAAGGCCTTATAGATAAAGCAAATAATAGAATTATTGAGATTAGATCAGGGAAAAAACCGCCATTAACTCCTGATGATACTGCTAAGTATTACGCAGAATTTGTGGTTGATTTAGATATCATTGATGAACCAATGATTGCAGATCCAGATGTACACAATGAAGATGTTTCAAAACGTTATACACACGATACTATTCGAGAGCTTTCTTATTATGCAGGAAAGAAACATATAGATCTTGGTTTTGTTGGCTCCTGTATGGTTCATAAAGGAGACATTAAGATTGTTTCCAAGATGCTGAAAAACCTAGAACAACAACATGGTAAAGTTGAGTTTAGTGCTCCTCTTGTAGTGACAGCTCCAACATATAATATTATAGATGAACTCAAAAAAGAAGGAGATTGGGAGGTGTTACAGAAGTATTCTGGGTTTGAATTTAATGATGTAGCTCCTAAAAATACAGCACGTACAGAGTATGATAATATCTTGTATCTTGAAAGACCTGGTTGTAACCTATGTATGGGTAATCAAGAAAAAGCAGAAAAAGGAGATACTGTAATGGCTACTTCTACACGTCTATTTCAAGGACGTGTTGTAAAAGATTCAGATCGCAAGAAAGGAGAATCATTACTAGCATCAACACCAGTGGTAGTTCTTTCTGCAATTCTTGGTAGAACACCTACACTTGAAGAATATATAGCCGCAGTTAAGGGGATCAAACTGACTCAGTTCGCACCCCCACTTAAGAAAATGACTTCCAGTCCAATGTCCGGTCATAAGATTTCTTATTAAGTTTTTAAACACTAATTAGATTTAAGTTATGTCTAAAGACATTATAATTTTTGATTATATAAAGTTTAAACTTGAGGACTAGACGATTATGTATATGTTTAAATGATAGTAATTTAAAGAATATAACTGCAGAAATAGAACAATTTTTAACAAAGAAAGGCTTAAACATCAAAAGAAAACATGTTTATATGAATTTTTACATTTATCAAATGCAATAAAACATTTTAGATAAGAAGTTTCTGAAACAATACTGAAAAAAATACAATTATTCAGATAATATTAAAGATGGTTATTGAATAATATATTAGAAGGTAATGTAGATAATATAAATGCTAGAAAATGTTTAGGATAACTCAGTTTTTTAAAACAAGAATTATCTAAAACATACTTTTTAAAACTAGTTTATTATATTACACCAAATTCATATTATAAATAATTTTAATGCTTAAGTTCGCATCACTTTTTTTAATATCTATTATGCTATTTCATGATACAATACAATCACAGTCTATTGTAAGAGATTCAGTAGGAATAAAAAAAGTTAAGAAACTAGAAAAGGCGTCACAAGCTATATATAGAACAGGGAATTTTGAATTATATAAACAGTATGTAGATTCTCTACAAATATTAGCAAAAGAATATAATCTTTTAAAAGAAGAAGTCTTAGCTGTAGTAGGGCAAGGTATTTATTATAGTAATCTAGATATGTATGATGAATCCCTTAAAAAATACCTTGCTGCATTAGATATCGCAAAAGAATTACCAGAAAATTCTAAAACAAGAATTATTATTTTGGCTAATTTAGGTAATATATATAATAACCTAGGGCAATATGATAAGGCTGAGCAAACCTTTAAGAAAGTTATAAGGCTAGCGAAGAATCACAAAAATCCTGAACACGTATTGATTGCTTCATATAACGCTTTGGGAATTACAGCGATGCATCAAAAAGAATATGAAAAATCATTACTATGTAGTCAAAAAGTTTATCGTTTTGCTACAGACTTATCTAGGAATGATATGAAAATAAAAGCGTTAAACAATATTGCAGATGCGTATATAAAATTAGAAAAATATCAAAAGGCTATCATTAATGCTAAACAAGCATTAAAATTAATAACAAAAGAAGAATCGATAAAAGGTAAAGTAAGTTCTTATTTACATATTGGGGTATCATACATTAGACTTCATAGACTTTCAGAAGCAATTGATATACTTACAACTGCTCAAGAAATTGCCAAGAATAACCAATTATTGAGTTTAGAAATGTACGTTCATGAACATCTTGCAGAAGTTTATGAATTAAAAGGTGATTTTAAAAAAACCGTAGAAGAACATAAAAAATATATGGTATTAAAAGATTCTTATTTAAATACTCTTTCTGAAGGTAAACGTATTATAGCCGAGAGAGAGCTTAAAGAGCAGACAACTTTCTTTAAAAAACAAAAAAAATCATTAGTAAAGCAAAATAAGAAAATCATTATTTTTGGTTCTGTACTATGTGTTATTCTTATTGTCGGTATATGGGGATATTTTTTCAATAGAAAAATTTCTTTAGAAAAAGAATCTACTAGCTTATTACAATATAAAGAGCTTTTGGAAAACGAAAACCAAAGCCTTAGATCCAAGCTTAATACTATAATGAAAAGAAATAATGAAAGTATTATAGCAACATCAATATCTGATAGGTCTGTAAAGTACCAAAACTCTTCATTAAGCTCTGAAAATAGAGATATATATGCAGAGCGAATATTAAAATATATGGAAGAACAAAAGCCATATTTAAATGAAGATTTTAAGCAATCTGATTTAGCCAAAGCATTACAAATGAATATCCCTCAGGTTTCTGAAGTTCTAAATGTATGTTTTCAAAAGAATTTCAATAATTTTTTAAACTTATATAGAATAAATGAGGTTAAAGAATTAATGAAAAACCCAAATTATGAAGAATATAAAATTGTAGCTATCGGCTACGAAGCAGGTTTTAAAAGTAAAACATCTTTCAATAGAGCATTTAAAAACTTAGTAGGGATAACACCTTCAGAATACAGAAAAAAGAGTACTTAAACCTTTATTTATAGGTTTAAAATTATAATTTGAAACGTTTTTACTAACATTTATACATAGTTTTGACAAAGAAAAAATGAATTCTCCTTATTAAAGAAAATTCGGTTTGTTGATACAATAAAAACAATAATTTTCAGGAATAATCTGGATTATACTTATACTATATTTTAATGACTCAGGAGATAAAGAAAAAAATCATAGAAATTCTTAGCAGGGGAACTATTCAATGACAAACGATGGAGAATGTTTTTAATGGATGTGAAAACATGAACTTTGATGCTATAGATTCTCCTGATCTATAGAGTAACGAGTCTTAAAAATATATTTCGTGATTGTTTAATAAATAGCTCAATTAGTTATCATTAGATTTTATTGCTTTCCAAATACAGACTAATTTCTTCTAAATATTCTCTAAAAAAAAGTTTGATTTTAATAGGCTCACATTAAGTTATACTGATAGCAGTATAGCTTAATGTAAGCCTATCATCCTGTAATAATATAGGACTTATAGATAAAAGTGTAATTCTAACTGTTACGCTCACATAAAAAACTTAGTTAATATAAATAAGAATAGTTCATATTTTTCTCAAATTTAAAAATGTTAAAAAAGAAATGAGTAGTGTAATAAATAATAAAGAGTAGATTGATTTCCCCCAATTTATATGATTCTGTATTAAAGCTATTTTTGGCTTGAATTTACTCCAATCTTCATTTTTAACGAGGTAGTTTTCAAATATTTTAGGATAAAAATATAGCCTCAATTCTTCATGGAATTTATCCAGATGATCTAAAAACTGCATATGATTGTTTAAATCTGTTTGTGTAATTTGATTAAACATCAATTGAGTATGCATTGTAGGTATGATAGTCGCTATTGTCTGACTGATGCTTTCTCGTAACAATATTTTCTCTTTCATTTCTTTGCTAGATTCTCTAGATTCATCATCACCCATTTGTTGCATCCCATAATACCATAGCCAACTAAATTTATCTTTAGGAACTGGATACTTTTTATATTGTGGATAATGGGCAAAAAAATTATCCATAGTTACTTCTTTTGCCTCGTCCCATTTTTCGTGATACCCATCTCGTTGTTCTATCATTGTGCGTAAAGCTTCCGGAACAGGATATGTATTCATAACATAGTTATTTACAATAGCAGGAAATAGTATCGTTAATGTTATCCAGACAGAAAGTAATGCTAAAGCATTAAAGCTTGAGTTTTTTTGAAAAGAAACTACAAGAAAACATAAAGATGTCCAAAATGCTAAATAAAAAACACTTATACTAATGAATGCTAATAACGCTTCATTAATTGGGATTTGTAAAATACTGATGGCTAATAAAAATAGTACGATTAATATCATATATAAAAATAGTACTCTTATGGTTAATTTTTTATAAAGAAAATTAACAGTAGAAGCTGTCTGAGAAGCTATTAACCGCCATGTTTTACGTTCTTTTTCTTCAGAAAATAAATTAAATGTTAGTGCAATGAGTACTAATGGAAACAAGTAAATAATTACAAATCCTAAATCTAAATTTCCTGATAATAAAAGAGAAGGATTTTCAAAATCAGTATCGTATTTCTGACCTTCAAGTCCTCGTATTGTAACAGTTTGTATAGAAGGATTTACATCTCGCTGACCTATAGAAAGCCCTGTTAAATTATTTGGTTCTTTAATTAAAGAAAAACGTAAATAGTAAAGTAATAATCCAATATCATCATTATGATACATTACATTTCTCTTAATACTTTCTTTCTGAAATAACTCAGCCTCTGAAATAGCTTTTTCTTGTTTCTGGATAAATTGCTTTCCCAAAAGAATACTTATTAAGCCTACTCCCATAAGAAGAACAATTGAAATAATTGCTATTTTGGATCGAATAAAAGATTTAAATAATATAGAATACATAGTTTTATATGGCTTTTGCTTTTTTGGATAAACGGATCATTATTATTATGCTAAGAATACTCCAAAGTATTAAGGAAAAAATAGATAAGAACTCATTTTTAAGAATGGATCCTATGGATAAAAAATCATATTTAAAATCAGGAAATGCTTTCCAATGACTTTTATCGATACGATTAGGTTTGTCAGTTCTTTTATTAGGAATAAATTCCATTTGTAAGGTATTCATCTTTTGCGCCAATTGATAGCGATAACGCTCTGCCTGATGTTGAAAATCTATATATGAAGCAAAATCAGTTCCTGAGAAAGCCATAGAAATATGTTTTATTGCTGTATATGGATTAATTAAAGCAGAAAACCTTTCGATGGTATTTTGGTTTTTGTAAATGTTAAATAAATCTTTTTGATGTTTATTATAAATAGCCGAACTAATTTTTTCACTCTCATTCATAATAAACCCTCCATAGTTAAAAGGCAATTGATCTACAGATGTAACATTATTTGCTAGTAATACAGAGTCTCTGATTGTTTTATAATGAGCATCATCGGGATTATGGCTATCACCTTCCTTTATTAGATCATTCTCTACAATAGATTCAAATTCTATTTTTGAAGGAGTAGGGTAAAGGTAGTATCCTAAAGCTTGTAATGTTTTAGGAAGAATAATTATAAAAATGAGCCATATACCCAGTAGTTTTATTAAAGAATTTTTGGCAGTTGTACTTGTCGCAGAAACTAGTATCGTAATAATACTTAGAATTCCATAAAACAGTAAATAAGTAATGATAAGTATAAAGAATCTAAGCATTTCTGCAAATGTTATAGTATAGTTTTCTGTAGTACTTATAAACAACAGAGTAAGTACCATTACTGGGATAAAAAATAGCATTGAAAGAACGATTAGTCCAAGAGATTTTCCAAAAAGTATTTCATTCCAAGAAGCACCCTGAGTAATCATTATTTTTAAAGTACTATTCTCCCTTTCATTAGCGATAACTCCAAATCCTAAATAAAAAATAAGTAGAGGGAAAATAACTTTAAGTAACATTGCTAGGTTAATTTCCCCAAACCGAAGCAAGCCTGTAGATAGACTTGCTTCAGAAAAATTGATCGTATTTTGTTTATGAGCTTCTAAAAAAACAGCATTACCGATGTAGTTTTCCATTCCAAAATCAAACAAACTTAATTTATGTTTGAGTCGAAAAGCAAATGAGCCATAATGAGCCATACGATGTGGGTGTTTATCAGGATTACTCTCCCAACTGTGTCTTGCTTCTTCTTGATAAAAATTTCGAATACGGTTTTGATCTTTATAATTTTTCCATCCACTATATGCTGCGAATGTTATTAAAATAATAGCTAAAGTTAGAGTAACATGCAATACTTTAGATCTAAAAGCATTCTTCCATAACTGTTTAGCGATTATTATGATTACTGACTTCCTCATAGTTTTTAAAATTTATAAGTTGTTGTAAGCATTATGTTTCTTGGCGTACCAGGAAATAATCTTAAATAGTGTTGTGCTCCTATCCAATAGGTTTCGTCTAAAACATTATTGACATTAAGTGCTATTTGAAAATTTCTTTTCTTTGAAGGAGTATAATATAATGCAAGATCAAATATGGTGTAGGAAGGCACTGTAAAATCTCTAATAAACCAAGGAATTACTTCCTCTCGATGTTGCATTCCTAAGCCTACTCCTATATCTTTAAGAATAGATGTTGAATCAAAATCATATCTTGTCCAAATAGTACCGCTATGGATAGGAGTGTTTTCTTTTCGGGCATTATCTAGTTTTGGATCATTTGATTTTATAATTCTAGCATCAATATAACTATATGAAGCATTTAATTGCCAGTTAGGTAAAATATATCCGGCCAGTTCCATTTCAAAACCACGACTTCTTTCTTTACCTCTAGTAATGTACTTACCAATATCATCAGGATCTTCAACTAAGACATTTTTTTGGTTAATAGAGTATATAGATGTAGTTAGTTTAACTTTATCATTAAACAAATCAATTTTAGCACCGATTTCATACAGATCACTTTGTAAAGGATCTAATGAAGAACCTGCAGGAAGATAATATGCATTAGATACTAAATTAACAGTATTAGCATGTGGCTGATATCCTTCTAGATAAGTTCCATATACATTTATATCATCATTTATTGCGTATGTAATACCAGCCCTACCTATTAGTTCTGATTGAGATATTTTAGTTTCATTATTAGTGTCATAATTAGTAATATCATTGAACCATTCATTTCTTAATCCTAATAAAATAGATAACTTTTTCCACTTTAATTGTGTCTGTATGTATGCAGCCTGAGAAGTTGTTAAAGCGGATGCCAATGCAGTGTTTGAATAAATATAATTATCTATTTTCTTAATGGTATATGTCGGATTTTCTAAATCAAAATGATCAACATTTGGTTTAGGTATTTCTATACCATTTACAGTTATCATTTCGAATTCATCACTCTTTGCAGGGTCATATTTTCTAGAAGTAGTACCATCTTTTTTTACATAACCTCTAGCAGAGTTTAGCCCACCTCCTTTTAGTTTTTTCCATCTGTTTATGTCATAACCTATTAGAGTTTTGGTGTGTATATTACCTAGATCAATATCAAAATTTAGATAAGCATTTAGGTTATCAGTATTCCAGTTATGCTGTCTTATCCAAAATCGCATTGCTGCTAATGTAGAGACTTCGTTTCCATTTTTATCAACAGCAAATTTGTTTTCTGTTCGATGTTCTGCTAGATCCTCACTCCATGTTTGCTTCATGTAAGTGCCATTGAACGTAATTTTATCTGTAAATTTATGAGATAGATTTGTAATAAAAATGAATTCTCTATTTTTGAGATAATCATTCGTAGCATTAAGAGCCAAGCTTATAGGAGTACTTTTTAAATCAGTTTTACCTGCTACGGCACCAAAAATGGGTTGTCCTCTATCTAGTTTTGTATCAATAGAACTATAGATAAGCTCTGCATTAACAGCTGTTTTATCATTTGGGATATAAGAAAATGAAGGAGATATTAATAACGTTTTTTGTCCTTGCAAATCTCTGAAGCTTTTTCCTTCCTGATATGCTCCATTTACACGATACAACAAGGTTTTATCTTCGTTTAGAGGTCCTGTAAAATCTATTGTTGCTCTAGATGTACTATAACTCCCGACACTGAGGTTTACTTCATTTCGATTTATATGCAAAGGTTTTTTTGTAACCAAGTTAATACTACCACCAGGATCTACACTAGAGAAAGTCGCACTGGCAGGGCCTTTTACAACTTCTACTCGTTCGATATTACTTGTGATAGGTTGGGTAAAGAAATATTGGTGTGTACGCATTCCATTAATAATAGCACCCTCTTCATTTTGGTTTAAACCTCTAATAGAAAATTGATTATAAAAACTATTGGGGATTACACTACTAGCTGTTTTTATAGCATCTGATAATTGAAAAGCTTGCCTGTCGGCGATTGATTCTTTTGTAACAGAAGAAATAGATTGTGGTAGCTCTTTATTTGCGATAGCTATTTTTGTAGCCGAGAAAGAATAGTCGCTAGCATAATCTCGTTTGATACGACCTACGATTTCTATTGTTTGGAGTTGTTGTATATCTCCTTGTAATACTATAGTACCAAGATCATAACTTTTATTATCAAGGAAATCATACACTTTTGTAATAGGAATAAATCCAACAAAGCTTATTTTTATCTTATAGGTTCCTGTTTGTGGTACAATAAAATTGAATTGTCCTTCTTCATTAGAAATAATTCCACCATCTTTTTCTCCATTACTAAACGATATTGTAGCTCCTAGAATAGGAGTTTGTTTATGATCTGTAACCTTACCTTTAATATAGATTTGAGAAAAACTTTGTTGGAAAATGATGATGAATAAAATAATTAAAAATTCTTTTTTCATGGGGTCTTTATATAGTTTCTAAATACAATTGTTTTAATTGTTCGGCATTAATACCATTGGTTTGGATTTGCTGTACTAGCGCTCCTTCTTTCATAATTCCTATAGTAGTGCCTACATTTACAGCATTGAATATATCATGAGTAGCCATAAATATGGTTTTTCCTGTTAAGGCAAGTTTTTTACAGGTTTTAATAAATTCTGCTGTTGCTTTAGGATCTAAACCAGATGTTGGTTCATCCATAAAAATAACATCAGCATTTTTGGCTATTGCAATAGCAATACCTACTTTTTGCCGCATTCCTTTAGAATATGTAGACAATCGTTGATGATGTACTTTTTCTTGTAATCCAGCATTGGTTAAAAACTCAGATAACTGTTCTTTTGGATATTCTAATCCCGCTAAATGACTAAAGAAACCTAGATTTTCTACTCCTGATAAATTGTCATATAAATTAACCATCTCTGGGATATAGGCTGTTTTCTTCTTTAAGTAATTTTTATTACTTTTAATTTCTTTATTATCAATTAAAGCATTTCCACTATCGGCTTTAATAAACCCAAGAAATAGATTAATAGTAGTGGTTTTTCCTGCGCCATTTTGACCAAGAAGGCAATATATTTCACCACGTTTTACTTGAAAAGAAACATTGTTAAGCGCTTTTTTTTCATTATAGCTTTTTGTAAGGTTTATTGCTTTAAGCATTGTAAACTATTTTTATATTAGAGAATTGATGATACAGTGTGTTTAAGACGATGTCTTTTTATTATTTATATAATGTTTTGAAAATCATATAAATAAGTTTTTTATGTGTGATTATAGCTTAGTTTTAGGTCGTTATACCATGGTATGATATATAATAATCTAAGAAGTTTTTAAACTTTAAAAATAGTTGCAGTAGAGATTAAATTTCTTATTGAAAAAGAGTTTATTCCTGAAGGTTGGTTTAGAAATCATTTTTTCAAGAGCATACCTTATGAGCTTGCTACGAGATTATTGGTTTTCTTTTTAATGGAATGATTTTTTAAGAAATAAATTAATCTCTTTATTTATATTGTATATATCTGATGTATTCCATTAAGGAATAGATACATAAAATCGAATAGCAATAGTTGCTATACTACAAAAAATAAATAAAGAAAATTATACTAAGAAAGGAGGAGGTCTAGAGAGTAATTTGGTTCTATTAATATTTTTACTATAAATAAAGTTATAGCGATTTATTACATTTTTTTTAGTATAAAGCTCAACGTTACTTGTTATACAATTTTGAGCAATAATATCAATTGCAGGAGTGAAATTGGTAGTAGTAACAAGGTCACAAACCTCACAATGTTCAATACTACTGTTATCATGGGTTAATACATGCAAACTTACCACTTTCAAAGAAAGAAAGAAAACAATAAAAATATAAGATATATATATATTTAAACGACTTGTTAGCATAGAAAACAAACCTACTAAATTATATCAAAACACAATGTTAAGAACTTCTAAATTATTTAAAGACCTATAGGTATAATTGGTAAAAGGTCTAAACATTGTATCTTGATGTGTATTATTATTTTCTTAAATGACTGAAATCTGGTTGAGAAAGTAAAAATAATTCTCAGTATTTAAAAAACTTGTGTAGTAATTAATTAGCTTTATAAACTGTGGTCATGATTTGATCCATTTTAGAATCATACTTTTCTAATATAAAGTTTTTATCATCATCAAAATGACCTAAACAATTATCGTCATTTCCAAAGTTAACAATATAATACCCATTAGCTAATGCTCTAGCTTTTGCAGTTTTGTTATCGGATTTGCTTGATAAATTCATTATAAACCCTTTATCATCAGTAGTTTTGGTATAAGTTTTAATATCGGTAGAAGAGTGCGATTTTTGGACAGCTACTTCTTCATCTGTGTATTCTACTGATTGATTGGTTTTATTTTCATCATTAGGGTTGAGTTTTAATTTACTTTTTTTTGTAATAACTTCTTCCTTCTTAATAACTTTCTCTTCACCATTAGCTCCTTTAATACGAATAGTTTTAGTTACTGTTTCTTTTGATGAATTTCCTTCGGTTTTCACCTCTTCTGATTGAGAGTAGCTCATAGTAATGCTTACAAGCATAAATGGTACTAGTAGTAGATTGCTTAAATTTTTCATTATATTAATTGGTATTTAAAATTACTTGTACTTAAATCTACGAAAAAAAACAAAAACCAATAAGATTCCTTTTTTTTAACAATAAATAACATTTTTAAGAAAAAAAGTATTAAGGTATAATCTTATGAATCTGTATTTGCTTACTACACATGAATAACATTATATTTGCACTCTCAAAAATTGAGAATGAAATTTTAGAAATATCTCAATTATTATTAATACAAGCACCATGAAAGCAGGAATCGTAGGATTACCAAATGTTGGAAAATCAACATTATTTAATTGTTTATCTAATGCAAAAGCGCAAAGTGCTAACTTTCCATTTTGTACAATAGAACCTAATATAGGGGTTGTTAATGTGCCAGATCCAAGATTAGAGAAATTAGAAGAATTAGTAGACCCTGAGCGAGTAATTCCTGCAACAGTAGAAATTGTTGATATAGCAGGTTTAGTAAAAGGAGCTAGTAAAGGAGAAGGGCTTGGGAACCAGTTTTTAGGTAATATTAGGGAGACAGATGCTATTATACATGTTTTACGTTGTTTTGATAATGATAATATTGTACATGTAGATGGTTCTGTAAATCCTATTAGAGATAAAGAAACGATAGATATCGAATTACAACTAAAAGATCTAGAGAGTATCGACAAAAAGTTAGAAAAGGTAAAAAGAGCTGCTAGAACAGGTAATAAAGAAGCCCAAAAAGAAGAAGCAATATTATTACAACTTAAAGAAGGCTTAGAAGCGGGAGTTTCTGTTAGAGCAATTGATATTTCTGAAGACGATCATGAAGCATATGTTAAGCCGGCACAGTTTATAACAGATAAACCTGTTCTTTATGTATGTAATGTAGATGAAGACTCTGCTGTTAGCGGTAATGATTATGTACAAAAGGTAAAAGAAGCTGTAGCTTTAGAAAATGCAGAAGTGATTGTACTGGCAGTAGGAACAGAAGCAGATATTACAGAGCTGGATGATTATGAAGAACGACAGTTGTTTTTACAAGACATGGGGTTAGAAGAAGCAGGAGCATCAGTATTGATTCGTGCAGCATATAAATTACTAGATCAACAAACTTACTTTACCGCAGGAGAGAAAGAAGTAAGAGCGTGGACAGTAAATATTGGAGCAACAGCACCACAAGCAGCAGGAGTGATTCATACAGATTTTGAAAAAGGTTTTATACGAGCAGAAGTTATTAAATATGATGACTTTATTACATATGGTAGTGAATCTAAAACCAGAGAAGCAGGAAAATTGGGAGTAGAAGGTAAGTCGTATGTAGTACAAGATGGTGATATAATGCATTTCTTGTTTAATGTATAGTGAAGAACATCATAAGATTTTTTTAAAACCTTTCTAGAGAAGATTTCCTCAGAAAGGTTTTTTTATTGGGTATCGTAATTAAGGTATGTATAGAAGGTACTTTATAAATCAAGGCTTCTATTTTTGAAAAATGGAAAAAACTAAATTATCTTCATACGGAATTATATTGGCTATCACTGGTATTGTTTTATTTTCAGCAAAAGCAGTATTGGTTAAATTAGCCTATAGGTTCGATATAAGTTCAGAACATTTATTATTATTTAGAATGTTATTTTCATTGCCTGTATATAGTGTGCTAGCAGTTCTTAATAAACCTCTAAACAAAGAAAAAATTAAAAAAAATGATTATTTATGGATTTTCTTTTTCGGGTTTATTGGATATTATTTGGCAAGTTACTTTGATTTCCTTGGGTTACAATATATAAAGGCTGGGTTAGAACGGATCATTCTTTTTATATATCCAACATTGGTTATTATTATTTCAAAACTTTTTTTAAAAAAAGTAATAACAAATCAACAATTAGTAGCAATTCTAATCACTTATGTAGGTGTAGTTGTAACTTTTTGGGGAGAATTTCAGGTAGAAACTTCAAATATAGCTTTAGGTGTATTTTTAATTTTTTTAAGTGCTTTAACCTATGCTATTTATCTTGTAGGTAGTGGATGGTTGTTACCTAAATTTGGGGTTGTAGCATTTACATCATATGCAATGATAGTTTCATCAGGATGTATCATTATTCAGTATTTGATTTTTGATAGACAAGATATTATGGGATATCCACTAGAGTTGTATCTTATATGTATAGTAATGTCAATTTTTTCAACAATTATACCATCATATTTGGTTTCTGCTGCTATTTCAAAACTAGGAGCTTCTGATTTTTCAATTATCGCAAGCCTAGGACCTGTATCAACAATTATTTTAGCATATTTTTTCTTAGGAGAAAATCTATCTTTAACTCAGGGAGTTGGAGCTATAATAGTAATTTTTGGGGTATATATAGTTTCTAAAAAAAAGAAAAAATAATTTTCTATTAAATCAGAATGAACAATATTATTGTATAAAATATTTGTGTTACTTTGATATAGTATTTAGATAATATCATATTCTAATTCAGGTTATCTATGTCAAACAAAAAGATCCAAACAAATCAGTTACTCTTGGTTGAGCTAAGAGAAAGTAACAGAAGAGCTTTCCGGAAACTGTATACTAATTAATATCTAAATGATAATTGGCAAACTAGCCACAAACGATATTACATTTTTGAATACAATTTCAGGGCTTTCTTTATGAGGAGTGTGTCCAATATCAGATAACATTAGAGCGGTAGATTCTCCTGTTGTATTTTCTATGATAGAGTTAACCTGTTCTATTGTCCCATATTCATCTTTTTTACCTTGGATTATTAATGCAGGACACTTTATTTTTGGTAGACAATCCTCAATATTCCAAGATTTAAATGCTGGAGAAAGCCAAGTTTTTGCCCACATATTAAAAACAGCATCTGTTTTATTGCTATGATATTTTAATAACTTTTCTCTAAGGTTTGTGTTTTGATAGGCAAAAACAGCAGTTTTAATACCATTTAGCGTCTCTTCTTCCACAAATACGTGAGCTCCTTCTGTAATAATACCTATGATTTTTTCTGGAAATAAAGCTGCTGCTAATAATGCAATACTACCACCATCACTGTGACCAAATAAAATGACACTTTTTAGAGACAGTTGATCTATTATTTTACCTAAAACCAGTGCTTCTTTTTTTAAGTAATCAAGATCTCTTTCCGTACAAATAAAAGGATCTGATTTACCATACCCATTTCGATCATACGAAATGATATTACATGCTGTCTCAGAAGCTATTTTTTTAGGGAAATCTCTCCAAAGAGCAACACACCCTAATGAATCATGTAGAAAAATAATAGTTGTCTTTTCAGGAACCAATGCCTCTATATCATTAGAAAAATGTAATTGATGATTATCTATAATTAAACTTAAAATTATCATTTTATTATAAAAAGTTGTAAAAATAAGTCATAATATATCCAAATTGTATATTTTGCATCACTAAAGTTGGAATACTAGGTGTTTTAAGCCTAGTTGTAATAAAAGTTAATCAGATATAATGAAAAAAACATTAGCCAAGATTTCTATTGGTGTATTATTAATTGGTTGTGGAACTAAGAATTCTACAAATGATATAGCAACAAGCTTACCTATAGCAACAGCTATAGATTTAACACAAGTAAAAGATGATAAAATACCAGTAACAATAGATCCAGGTCGATTTGTTCAAGATACTGTAAAATATTATATCCCTAAAGTAGTTCAGGGTACTTATTCTGTAAGTGATTTTGGTAAATTTATAGATGATTTTAAAGCCTTTGACTATAAAGGTAATGAGTTGATTTCTAAAAAAGAAGGTGTTAATACATGGTTAATATCAAATGCAAAACAATTAGATAAAATAACGTATTTGGTAAATGATACGTATGATATAGAAAACATAGAAGTAAAAATCCCTTTCTCTCCATCAGGAACTAATATAGAACCTGATAATTATGTGTTAAATCTTCATGGGTTTATAGGGTACTTTGATGTGTTAAAAAATAATCAATACGCTTTGGAAGTAAAAGCTCCTACAACGATGAAAAGAACATCTGCGTTACAAAAAATTGGATCTGATGTAGATGGAACTGTAACCACAGATAAATATTTTGCCGCACGATATTTTGATATTACAGATAATCCTATGATGTATGGAAATCTAGATGTCGAAGAATTTATGGTTGGAGATATTAAAATTGTACTTAGTATTTATTCTCCAAATAAAGTTCATACAGCGGCTAAAATAAAGGAAACGGTTTTTAAAATGATGAAAGGTCAGAAAGCATACCTTGGAGATATTAATAGTACTCCTAGATATGATATATATCTGTATTTAGCACCAAGTACAGAGACTGCACCTACAGGATTTGGAGCTTTAGAGCATCATACTTCTACAGTAGTAGTATTGCCAGAACAAATGCCTGATGAAGCATTAGCATCTGCAATGATTGATGTAGTATCACATGAGTTTTTTCATATCGTAACACCATTAAGTGTACATTCTGAAGATGTACATTATTTTGATTATGATAAACCTACTTTTTCAAAACACTTATGGATGTATGAAGGAGTTACCGAGTATTTTGCAACACTATTTCAGGTTAACCAAGGATTGGTTGAGGAGCAAGATTTTTATGACAAAATAATGGGTAAAATTCAAAGCGCTAAAGGGTTTGATGATGCTATGAGTTTTACAGTAATGAGTGAGAATATATTAGAAGAACCGTATGCTTCTAATTATGTTAATGTATATGAAAAAGGAGCATTAATAGGGATGTGTATTGATATTTTGATGCGAGAAGAAAGTAATGGAAATCGTGGAATTTTATCCTTAATGAAAGAATTATCTTTAAAATATGGTAAAAACAAACCTTTTGAAGATGATACCATAATAGATGAGATTACTGCCATGACATATCCATCAGTAGGATCATTTTTAAAAACACACGTTATAGGTAAAACACCTATTAATTATGAAGATTTTTTTAAGAAAGTAGACCTTACAATAGTATCAGAGAATGTAGAAGCAAATTATATACAAAATTCTGGAGCTTTAATAATAGCTGGTAATCAACAAAAAGGAACTATCTTTTTTACAGAATTGGTGTCTGATAATAGTTTTTGGGCAAAAAATGGAGTAAAACCTAATGACGATATTGTAGAGGTTAATGGAACTAAACTAACATTGCAGAATGCTAATGATGTATTAGGAGCTACTTTTCAATGGAAAGAAGGAGATGATGTAGAGGTGAAATTAAATAGAGCAGGAGAAGAGATTGTTATAAAAACGAAAGTAACTAAAACATATACCAAAGGAAAAAAATTGAAGATAGTTGATACTCCTACTAAAAAACATACAACGCTTAGAGAAGCTTGGATTAAAGGGTAATTTATTATCTAACTAATAGAATATAAGTGAAAAAGAGTATCTGTAAATTTAGATACTCTTTTTTGTTTTAATCAAAACAAAAAATAATATTTCTAATAACTATCAATTAGTTGATTATAAAAATGACTTTATTATTTTTTAATCATAATAAGAAATGAAACCAAAAATTTTATTAGGATCACTAATAGATTTATAAATAAAGTGTTTGTTTGAAAAACAAGGATGAATTTTTGAAAATAAATATTATAATGAATCAAATAAGAAAATATTTTGAAGAATTTACTAAACTAAGCGACCAAGATTGGAAACTATTCTCTTCTAAACTAATAGAAGTTCACTATCCTAAAAAAACAGTTTTTACATACAAAGGAAAAATAGAAAATTATCTTTCTTTTATTGAAAAAGGATCAGTTAGGCTTTTTATACCTGAGGAGGATGAAGACCAAACGTTTGGATTTTGTTTTGAAAATCAATTTACAAGCGCTTATGATTCATTTATAACCCAAACATATAGTACCTATCAAATAGAAACATTGACCGATACAAAGCTTTGGAGATTAACATATAAAGATTTACAAGATATCTATAAGCAAACAAAAATTGGAAATGTAATAGGAAGAAAAATAGCAGAAAGCTTATTTATAATGAAATCTAAGAGAGAGCAATCATTACTTAATGACACTGCAGAAGAAAGGTACATGAAATTGTTTACAGAACAGCCTCATTTGATGAGAGAAATACCATTAAAATATCTGGCCTCGTATATAGGAATAACTCCCCAAGCTCTTAGTAGAATTAGGAAACGAATTTCTTAACTTAAATTCATTTTTTAGTAGTAAAGCTTTTCGATATTTGTAATAAAAAAATGAAACCACTTATTGTACTTATTATAACTTCAGTAATTTCATTGATCCTTATAAAAATAATTAATAGAGAATATGATTTTGCCCTTTCTGCACGTATTGGAATGTCTGTAATGTTACTTTTTACTGCCTTAGGACATTTCTTATATACAGATGGGATGACTATGATGATCCCTGATGTTATGCCTTTTAAAAGAGAAATCGTTTATTTTACTGCTATTATTGAAATTGTGGCAGCTATAGGTCTTCATATTTCTATAATCCGACCAATAACTGCATGGATTTTAATTGTATTCTTTTTGTTAATGCTACCAGCGAATATAAAAGCTTCGATAGAGCAAATAAACTATAAAACAGGTACTTATGACGGAAGTGGGTTACAATATTTATGGTTTAGAATTCCATTACAGTTAGTATTTATAGTTTGGGTATATGGTAGTTCTTTAAGGTTTTCAGTGAAAAATGAAATCGGTATGATTTTATAAATGAATTGGTTTTTATGGTTTCTGACTAAATAAGTTTTAATATATAAATCTAACAACATATAAAACTAATAAAGCAAGTTTCGGATTTTAGGATAACAAAATGAATTTTACTTTTGTAATATAAGATTTGAAATAAATGAGTGAGCAAGAACATATTAATTATAACCGAATAGCAGAAGCTATACATTATATAGCACACAACTATACGGAGCAACCCACACTCGATGAGATTGCCAAAAAAGTACACCTAAGCCCGTATCATTTCCAAAGAATTTTTACAGATTGGGCTGGTATTAGCCCTAAGAAGTTTTTACAATATACCAGTGTACAACATGCTAAAAAAATCCTACATAATACACAAGCGACATTGTTTGATACAGCATATGAAACAGGGCTTTCAGGAACAGGAAGATTACATGATTTATTTGTAAAAATAGAAGGAATGACTCCTGGAGAATACAAAAATAAAGGAAAAAATCTTTTTATTAACTATAGCTATGTAGATGTTTTATTTGGTAGAATCTTGATAGCATCTACCCCTATAGGGATATGTTATATGGGGTTTTCGGATACAGAGAATGATGCTTTTTTAGAATTGGAAAAACGCTTTCCAAATGCTAGTTTTAACCAAGCTACAGATTCAATCCAACAAAATGCATTACAAATTTATAAACAAGATTGGAGTAAAATCAATCAAATAAAATTACATTTAAAAGGAACTGATTTTCAGCTTAAAGTGTGGGAGACATTGTTAAAAATTCCATTAGGAAATTTATCAACATATGGAGCTATTGCAAAAGAAATACAAAAACCTAAAGCATCTAGAGCTGTAGGGACAGCTATAGGGAGTAATCCCATAGCGTTCTTAATTCCTTGTCATAGAGTTATTCAATCTACAGGATTGTTTGGAGGATATATGTGGGGAACAACAAGAAAAACGGTTATAATTGGATGGGAGGCTTCTAGAGTAGATATAATGATGAAAAATGATAATGAAGAATATCAGGACTAAAATTACTGATACTGATTGGCAAGAAATATCAGAAGCAATGAATGAAAAAGGATTTTCGATCATTCCAAAATTGGTGTCTGATATACAATGCAAAGAGCTTATCGATATATATAATATAGAAGGATTATATCGAAAAACAGTAGTAATGAAACGATATCGGTTTGGCTTAGGAGAATATAAATACTTTAATTACCCACTTCCAGAGATTGTTCAGATCATAAGAGAAACTATGTATCCTAAACTTTCACAGATAGCTAACTTATGGATGAAAGTTCTTAAAATAGATAAAATATTTCCAGAAACATTCAGTGAATTACAATTGCTTTGCCATCAGAATGGACAATTAAAACCAACACCTTTAATTTTAAAATATGGTAAAGGAGGATTCAATACATTGCATCAAGATTTATATGGAGAGATTTATTTTCCTATTCAGGCAGTATTATTTTTAAGTGAACCTGATAAAGACTACATAGGAGGAGAGTTTGTGTTAATACAGCAAATGCCTAGAGCACAATCAAAAGCTATAGTTTTAAAACCTAAAAAAGGAGATATGCTTATATTTACTACTAATTATAGACCAGTTAAAGGAGTAAAAGGATATTATCGAGCTCATATGAAACATGGAGTTAGTGAGTTAAGTGAAGGAGAGCGATATACTTTAGGAATTATATTTCATGAAGCAGTTAGCTGATATTATGATACACCATATAGAAATAAATACTCGAGAATTATACAAAATGATAGAACGAGATGAAATTGTTTATGCAGGAAATAATACATTAAAGATTTATGGAACATTACGTTGTAAATCAGGGAAACGAATGAAAATAGAAAACAGAGTATTCTTTTCATCTACGGCAGAAGCAGAAGAAAATGGCTTTAGACCTTGCGGAAACTGTATGAAAATAGCTTATAAAAACTGGAAAAATGGATCTATTTAATTCTAATTCAATATCAAATTTGCTGCCTTATGATGGAGAAGTAAATTATTATGGATATATTATGAATAGTCAAAAATCTCAAAACTATTATGAGCAACTTCTTAAAAATATTGAATGGAAAAATGATGAAGCAATTATTTTTGGAAAACGAATTATTACTAAACGAAAAGTAGCATGGTATGGAAAAAAACCTTTTCAATATACCTACTCTAATACGACTAAATTTGCTTTACCATGGACAAAAGAACTAGTAGAACTAAAGGAAATGGTAGAACATAATACTGGAGAAAAATTTAATTCTTGCTTACTTAATTTATATCATAATGGACAAGAAGGAATGGCTTGGCATAGTGATGCAGAAAAAGATTTAAAAAAGAATGGAGCGATAGCATCTCTAAGTTTTGGAGCAGAAAGGAAATTTTCGTTTAAGCATAAAGAAACAAAACAAGTGGTATCTCTTGTTTTGGAAAAAGGAAGTTTATTGGTGATGAAAGATACTACACAAACTAATTGGTTACACCGTTTACCACCTACAAAAAAAATAATGAAACCTAGAATTAACCTAACATTTAGGACTATTTGTAAGGAGATATAATTAATATACAATTTCTATTCTTGGTAAGGAATTGTATTTAGAATATACTGTATTGCTTTAATTCTAGCTTCTGTTTTGCGATCAGCTTCAATAATAACCCAAGGAGAACGTGCTGTATTTGTTCTTTCAAACATTTTTATTTTATACGCTGTATATTCATCCCATAATTCCTGAGCCCTTTCATCTACTGGAGTCATTTTCCATTTTTTTAAAGGGCTTGATTTTATATCCATAAATCGAGAAGCCTGTTCTTCTTTAGTAATAGAGAAATAGAACTTTATAAAATAGATGTCAGACTCTAATATCATTCTTTCAAAATCATTTACTTGTCCCATAAATCGGGTATATTGATCTTCGCTACAAAAACCATTAACTGGCTCTACAACAGCACGATTATACCAACTACGATCAAAAAGAACCATTTCTCCAGGTTTTGGTAATTGGTTGATATATCGCTGAAAATACCACTGACCTTCTTCTTCACTTGTAGGTTTAGGTAAAGCTATAATTCTAAAATGACGGGGATTTATATGTGAAGTAATACGTCTAATAGCACCTCCTTTTCCTGCTGCATCTCGACCTTCAAAGACAATAACAATTTTCTTTTTGTTCTCGATTGTCCAGTTTTGTAATTTTATAAGTTCAGCCTGTAATTCTTTAAGCTTTATTTCATACTTAGTCATTCTGAGGGCTTTTTCAATATCTGTTTTTCTATCTAAAAACAGATATTTTAGACCAATAGGAGAATTTAGTAATTTTAAGTCTTCTTCAGAAAGATGGATGTATTCTGGTTTTTGAGTTGCTGTCATAAATTAAATATCTATCTGTTCAATATGTCTATAATATCGCGCAATTATATTAGGATCGGGAAGTAATGTAGTTTTTGCATCTAGCTTTCCTGTATACTCAAATTTTGATAAAATGTATCGCATACTTTCTAAACGAGCAGTTTTTTTATTATTAGTATTCACAATTATCCAAGGACTAAATGTAGTATGAGTTTTTGAGAACATTTGCTCTTTATATTTAGTGTATTCATCCCATAATTTTTGTCCTTGCATATCTACAGGGCTAAATTTCCATCTTTTTAATGGGTTTTTTAATCTTGCATCAAAACGCTTTTTTTGTTCATCTTTTGATATAGAAAACCAGAATTTAATTACAATAATTCCATCTTCATATAACATATGTTCGAACTCAGGAACTTGTACCATAAATTTTTGATACTGTCTATTGGTGCAAAAATCCATAACAGGCTCCACAACAGCACGGTTATACCAACTACGATCAAAGAAAACAATCTCTCCTGGGTTAGGTAATTCTTTAATATATCGTCTAAAATACCATTGTCCTTTTTCAACCTCAGTAGGTTTTGATAATGCCACAATTCTCATAGAACGCGGATTAAGATGCTCGGTGAATCGCTTTATAGATCCACCTTTTCCTGCAGCATCTCTACCTTCAAAAATAACAGCTACTCGTAGCTTATTATTAGCTATCCATTGTTGTAGATTTACTAACTCACCCTGCAAAAAACGTAATTCTTCTTCATATCTTAATTTTTTTATAACTTTTTTGATATTGATATTTTTTTGATCAGCGATGTTGATCAAATGTTTTCGTTTTTTAACCTGATTCAGGTTTTCAAGTGTAAACATATAAACTATGATTAGTAATCATTAAATAAGAATTAAAGGTAAAAAATGTATTTCAATAGAAACGGAACAAATTTAATTTTTAGATTTTTTATAATTCCTGATTTTAATCATATGTTTTATTATATAATCTATCTTTTTTTGGATAAATGATGGGATGTTTTTAGCTATTTTAGTTTAGGGTATTATTTTTATATTTTAACATAGAGGATGATGCGTAATTATGATTACCAAGTAACTGTATATCAAATAATCAACAAAAATCGATGTTGATTTGTTAATTACTTTGTGAAGAGGCTATTTTAATTTAATAGGTGAAACCTTATATTAGCGAGCATTCTACCCAAAATTTATGAGCAAGGAAACCAAATATACCGAAGATAATATACGATCCCTCGATTGGAAAGAACATATCCGTATGCGTCCTGGGATGTATATAGGAAAATTAGGTGATGGATCTTCTGCAGATGATGGAATTTATATTTTAGTAAAAGAAGTACTCGATAATTCTATTGATGAGTACGTTATGGGAACTGGTAAAACGATTGAAATTTCTATACAAGGCGATAAAGTAATTGTTAGAGATTATGGTAGAGGGATTCCCTTAGGAAAGGTTGTAGACGTAGTTTCTAAAATGAATACAGGAGGGAAGTACGATTCTCGTGCTTTTAAAAAGTCAGTAGGTCTTAATGGAGTAGGTACTAAAGCAGTTAATGCATTGTCTACATTTTTTAGAGTAGAATCTACGAGAGATGGTAAATCTGCTTCTGCAGAATTTGAAAAAGGAAACCTCATTAATCAAGATACTCTAGAAGAAACTTCGCGTAGACGAGGAACCAAAGTTTCTTTTGTACCAGATAATACTATTTTTAAGAATTATAAATATCGTGCAGAGTATGTGGTTAAGATGCTTAAAAATTATGTATATCTTAATCCTGGATTAACTATTATCTTTAATGGAGAAAAATATTTTTCAGAAAATGGTCTTAAAGATTTACTTTCTGATACGATAGCTCAAGATGATAGATTATATGATATTATCCACCTCCAAGGAGACGATATAGAGATAGCAATTACTCATAGTAGAACACAATATAGTGAAGAATACCATTCTTTTGTAAATGGACAGCATACTACGCAAGGAGGAACACATCAAGCAGCATTTAGAGAAGCTATAGTAAAAACCATTAGAGAATTTTATGGTAAAAGCTATGAAGCTAGTGATATTCGTAAATCAATTGTATCCGCTATAAGTATTAAGGTAATGGAACCTGTTTTTGAGAGTCAAACCAAAACTAAATTGGGCTCTACAGAAATGGGAGGAGATTTACCTACAGTACGGACATATATCAATGATTTTGTAAAAAATAAGTTAGATAACTTTTTACATAAGAACTCTGATACAGCAGAGAGCTTACAACGTAAAATACTACAAGCAGAACGAGAACGTAAAGATTTATCAGGGATACGTAAGTTAGCTAAAGAAAGAGCAAAAAAAGCTAGTTTGCATAATAAAAAACTAAGAGATTGTCGTGTTCATCTTACTGATAGTAAGAAAGATCGTAATCTAGAAAGTACACTATTTATTACAGAGGGAGATTCAGCAAGTGGATCTATAACTAAGTCCCGAGATGTAAATACTCAAGCTGTTTTTAGTTTACGTGGGAAACCACTTAATTGCTATAATATGAGCAAAAAAATTGTGTATGAAAATGAAGAGTTTAACCTTTTACAAGCAGCATTAAATATAGAAGAATCTTTAGAAGATCTACGATATAATAATATTGTAATAGCTACCGATGCAGATGTAGATGGAATGCATATACGATTATTACTGATTACCTTTTTTCTACAGTTTTTTCCTGAAGTTATAAAAGAAGGACACTTATATATATTACAAACTCCATTATTTAGAGTACGTAATAAAAAAGAAACAATCTATTGTTACTCAGAACAAGAAAGAAAAGATGCTATAACAAAATTATCAGGAAAACCAGAAATAACTCGATTTAAAGGATTAGGGGAGATTTCTCCAGATGAGTTTGTGCATTTTATAGGAGATGATATACGTTTAGACCCTGTAATGCTAGATAAAGAAAAACCTATTGAAGAGTTATTGTCATTTTATATGGGCAAAAACACACCGCAACGACAAGAATTTATCATTAATAATCTAAAGGTAGAATTAGATACTATAGAGGAAGAAAAATAAAGATCTATACTTGTTTTATAATAGTATAGATTAGATGTTTTTATTGTATTAAAATACTTTATAAGCGTTATAAAATAAGCTCTGGAAATTATATATGGATTTGGAAAACGACAACGAAGAATTGGATAATGATTTAACCTCAGAAGATCACCAACCGCAAGAAGTGATTACCAAGGTTACAGGAATGTATAAAGATTGGTTTTTGGATTATGCATCATATGTAATCCTAGAACGAGCAGTACCAGCAATAGAAGATGGCCTAAAGCCCGTACAGCGACGTATTCTTCATTCTATGAAAGATCTCGATGATGGACGGTATAATAAGGTAGCCAATATAGTAGGGCATACAATGCAGTATCACCCACACGGTGATGCTAGTATTGCAGATGCAATGGTACAAGTAGGGCAGAAAGAGTTGCTAATTGACATGCAAGGGAACTGGGGTAATATACTTACAGGAGATAGAGCTGCAGCTTCTCGATATATCGAAGCCCGTTTGTCTAAATTTGCTTTAGACGTAGTCTATAACCCTAAAGTTACAGATTGGCAATTGTCATATGACGGTAGAAAAAAAGAACCGATTAATTTACCAGTAAAATTTCCATTATTATTAGCACAGGGAGGAGAGGGAATTGCAGTAGGGTTGAGTACTAAGATTCTTCCTCATAATTTTATAGAGCTTATAGATGCATCAATCAAACATTTACAAGGTAAAAAATTCACTATCCTACCTGATTTTCCAACATCAGGAATAGCAGACTTTACCAACTATAATGATGGAAATCGTGGAGGAAAGGTAAGAGTGCGAGCAAAAATATCGCAGTTAGATAAAAACACACTGGTTATTAATGAAATACCGTTCTCTACTACAACTACCACTTTAATAGATTCTATCCTTAAAGCGAATGAAAAAGGAAAGATAAAAATTAAAAAAATTGAAGACAATACAGCTGCAAAAGTAGAGATTTTAGTGCATCTCCCTTCAGGGATTTCTCCTGATAAAACTATTGATGCACTATATGCTTTTACGAATTGCGAAATTTCTATTTCGCCATTAGGATGTGTTATTGAAGATAATAAACCAAATTTCATTGGAGTTTCAGAGATGTTACGTCGCTCTACAGATAACACTGTAGCATTATTAAAAAAAGAATTAGAGATCCAGTTAGGCGAGCTTCAGGAACAATGGCATTTTGCATCATTAGAAAGAATATTTATAGAAAATCGTATCTACCGAGATATAGAAGAGGTAGAAACTTGGGAAGGTGTAATAGAGGCTATTGATAAAGGATTACAACCTTATATAAAGCACTTAAAAAGAGCAGTTACAGAAGAAGATATTGTACGATTGACAGAAATACGAATTAAGCGTATATCTAAATTTGATATTGACAAAGCTCAACAAAAGATAGAAGCTTTAGAGAATGACATAGCTCAGATAAAGCATGATTTAGAACACCTTATAGAATTTGCAATAGCCTATTTTAAAAGGCTTAAAACTACATATGGTAAAGAGAAAGAACGTAAAACTGAAATTAGAATTTTTGATGATATCGAAGCTACTAAAGTAGTTATTCGTAACACAAAACTATATGTAAATAGAGAAGAAGGGTTTATTGGTACTTCACTACGTAGAAATGAATACGTTACAGATTGTTCTGATATTGATGATATTATTTGTTTTACAGAAGAAGGTAAAATGATGATTACCAAAGTTGGGTCAAAAACTTTTATTGGTAAAAATATAATCCATGTAGCCATTTTTAAGAAGAAAGATAAACGTACTATTTATAATCTGATTTATAAAGATGGTCGAGGAGGAGCATCATATGTAAAACGTTTTGCTGTAACAAGCGTAACTAGGGATAAAGAATATGATTTAGCACAAGGGAAGAAAGATTCTAAATTACTGTATTTTTCTGCAAACCCAAATGGAGAAGCAGAAGTTATTACGGTTCTTCTACGACAAGCAGGGAGCATCAAAAAATTGAAATTTGATCTTGATTTTGCAGATTTATTGATTAAAGGAAGAGGAGTAAAAGGAAATATTGTTACCAAATACAATATTAAACGAATAGAATTAAAAGAACAAGGGGTATCAACTTTAAAACCAAGAAAAATCTGGTTTGATGATTCTGTACAGCGACTCAATGTTGATGATAGAGGAGAATTATTAGGCGAATTTAGAGGAGAAGATCGACTCTTAATAATTAATCAAAAAGGGAATGTAAAAACAGTAGTTCCTGAGATGACATTACATTTTGATTCGGATATGATCGTTCTAGAAAAATGGAAACCTACTAAGCCAATATCAGCAATATATTGGGATGGAGAGAAAGAACGATATTATGTAAAGCGTTTTTTAATTGATACTCCAGAAAAAGAAGATATTATTATAACAGAACATCCTAAATCCTTTTTAGAACTTGTTTCTACAGATTATAAACCAATAGTGGAGCTTGTCTATACTAAAATCAGAGGAAAAGATCAACGCCCTAATGATGTAATAAATTTAGAAGAATTTATTTCTATTAAAGGTGTTAAAGCATTGGGGAACCAATTAACTACACATAAGGTAAGACAAATTAATTTATTAGATCCAATTCCTTATGAAGAACCAGAATCTTTACCTGTAGAAGAAATAGAAGTAATTGAAGAAGAAAATATAATTGCAGAAGAAAATACACCTCAAGGTTTTTCAACAGATGCTACAGATACTGATAATGAAACAGGAGGAGAACAGGCGAGTTTGTTTTAGAATCATCAAGAGTTGTAACCGTACTAATTTATTTAATAAACCTAGACTATAGGATATGATAAAATCGTTATTACCTTTTTGTTTTTAATAACTTGATATTAAGAAGGTAAGAGTACATAAATTATTTGAATTTATAATTATACCAGTTAAAAAGAATCGAGTTGTAATCATAAAATGGTTAAAACGTATTACCAGAAATTACACAAATAATACTTTTACCATTGGTTAAATTATATTTCCACATCCCTCAAAGCTGTTTTTTAAATATATTTTAAAATAATGAACTAAGTTTTCTTAACAAATTTGGTGAGAATTACAATATGCTGACCGCTAACTCGTCCTTCAATATGCTCAGGGTTATCATGTACTAATGAAATATTACGAACAGGAGTACCTCTTTTAGCAGTAAAATTAGCACCTTTTACATCTAAATCTTTAATTAATACTACAGAGTCACCAGCTTGTAAGATAGCACCATTAGCATCTAAATGCTTAATTATATCTTCTGGATCATCTCCTTCTCCAGTAGCATTTGCCCATGCAATAGTATCTTCATCTAGATATAACATATCTAATAAATCTTGTGGCCATCCTTCAGATTTCAATCGATTTAGCATTCTCCATGCCATTACCTGTACTGCAGGGATTTCACTCCACATACTATCATTGAGACAACGCCAGTGATTAGGATCTATCTTTTCTGGATTTTCAATTTGTTCTAGACAAGTTTGAGAAATTAAAATATGAGAGTCTAGACCTGTTCCAGGAGATTTAGGTACTTCATAAACTTTTAGATTATCTGTTTCTCCGGATAATTCACATACAGATCCACTACGCTTATTTAATTCTCTTTCTAAACTCATTAGTATACTTGATTTAATAAATTTTAATAGTGCAAAAATGCACTAAAATTTATGAATTATGATGCTCCATAGTATTTATTTAAACACAAAAATATGTTAACTTTTTTGAATAGTATTTTATATATTTTAATACATTCTAAAATAGTTTTATTAATCTATTAATCAGGCATACGGTCACGATCTGATTTTTTTCGATTAAATCGATATGTAAACGTTATAGTAGCTCTTCTGCCACTTCTGATATTAGAAGAAACTAAACTATATTTTGGTCCTGTAACAGTATATTTATCAATTCTAGAGTCAAAAATATTACTTACGTTTAAAGTTATGGAAGCTTTATCTTTAAATAGATCTTTACTAACTCCTAAGTTAGCCCAATATTGAGATTTAATGAATCGTTGCCCACTATTACTTTTTCCTTGATAATTAAAATTTGTTTGTATAGATAACCCTTTTGTAAATTTCATGTTAGAATTAAATCTTGTAGACCATTTAGTATCTTCTGTAGTATAATTAACCTCTTTATATACCCCTTTTTGGGTGAATGTATAATAATTAAACTCCCCTGATAATCGCCACCATTTTATAGGTTTATATGTTATAGATAGTTCAAAACCAAGACGATTTTCATGAGATAGATTTACAGGAGTTGTTACAAAACCTTTTTCCATAGTTGGAGTAGTAATAAACTGAAAGAAATCAGTTTGGTATTGATAATAGAGTGATGGATTGATAGTTATTTTATCCCATCTTTTTAATAAAGCTAATTCAATAACATTAGCATACATCGGGTTTAAATCAGGATTTCCTTCAAAAAGATTTTTAGGATCCGAAAACCCACCAAAAGGATTTAACTGCCAGAATCGAGGTCTGTTAATTCTTTTACTGTAACTTAATTGAAGGTTTGTTTTTTCTGTAAAATTATAAGTAAGATGCGCAGTTGGAAATAGATCCGTATACCTTTTTTGATTGTTAAAAACTTTTTGATCATCATTAATTCTGATATCTGAATGTTCTAATCGAAGCCCTAAAAGATAATTGAACTTTTTTATACTAGTACCATATTGCATATATGCTCCATAGATATGTTCATCATAATTTAAAAGATTGTCAAAATCTTCTGCTATTTTATCATCTATCCAGACAGTATAATCACTGGTAATCCTTCTTATTTCTCCTCTAATTCCTGTTTCTAACTTTGATTTTTTGGTCAATGGAGCTATAAAATCGGATAAAATAAGGAGATCTTTACTGCTTTCGACATCTTTGGTTATAACTGTTGTTTGATTATTAGAAATTGGTAATGTACGGTGTTGTATAATCATTTCATTTTCATCATCATTCCAAAAATCATACTGAATAGTAGTAGTAAGTTTCTGTTCTTTTTTATCAAATGTTTTTAAATACGTAAGTTCTAACTGGTTAAAATTTTGAGGTTCCTTATACTCTTCTTTCCGAGAAACAATACTATCTAGTTTTCTATTGTTATTAAGATAATTATATGTAAAATCAGTTTCGTCAGTATTTTCTAGTTTATTATGATAAAAACTTGCAGTCAATGTATTTTTTTCATTGAAATAATAATCACCGCCAAAGTAAAAATTGTAATAACTATCATTTCTTTTAGTATCCGAATTTAATTCTAAAATAGTAATAAAATCATCTATTCTAGAGGTTTGTAATTGTTTTTGTTCTCCAAAGAAATTAGCATATTGATACCCTAAATTAGTAAAAACATTAAATTTTGAAGTTTTATAATTTAGGTTAACATTTACTCTATGATTAGCAGGAATTCCGGAGGTAAGTTGTATAGAACCTCCGAATCCAGAACGCTTATTTTTTTTAAGAATGATATTTATAATACCTGCGGAGCCTTGAGACTCATATCTTGCTGATGGATTAGTGATGACTTCTACTTTTTCGATATTTTCTGCAGGAATTTGTTCTAACCCATTATTTTCTGTAAGCACAGATGGCTTTCCATTAATCAATATTCGAACACTAGGATTTCCTCTAAGACTAACTGCTCCTGCCGCATCAACACTTACTGAAGGAACATTATCCAGTACATTACTTATTGTTCCTCCTTTATGAATAAGATCTTTACCAACATTATATATTTTCTTATCTAATTTATACTCTACAGTGGTTTTTTCGGATACAACAGTTATTTCATCCAATTGCTCATTATCTTCTTCTAGTTCTATAGTATTCAGTACAGTATCTTTATTAATAATGATGTTTTTTACTATATAAGGTTTAAAAGAAATATATTCTGCTTTGATCGTATACGTTCCTAATGGAATTTCTATCTCGAACTCTCCCTTTATACTAGTAATTCCTCCCGAAATGATTTTATTGCTTACAGGATCCATTACGGTTATAGTAGCAAATTCTAAAGATTGTTGCTGTTGTTTTTCGACAATTTTACCACTTAAGATTACTTTTTTTGAAATTTGCCCCTGTAGTGATAAAACACTATAGAATAAACATATAAATGTTATTATTCTCATTTAGATAAATTTTTATTTTTTTCAAAAATGACTGTTTTAATGGTATAGATTTTTGCTTATCGACAAAAACCTTTAAAAAATCGTCAGAAGTTAGAAAATCATTTATAAGTTGTATTCGTCGTTTATTCTTATCGTTTAAGGTGTTTTTTTTAAGTATTTGTCTACTTTTTATTTTAAATTGAATACATCTTATATTTTTGAATTAAATCGGTTATATAGCCCTAAATGATTTTTATAGAATTGTAATTATGAGTTATGTTAAAAGAATAGAAGTATATTTTTCCCAATCAAAATATTCTTTTCACATTGTTTTTTGGGTATCTACACTATTATTTTTTAGTCTAAGAGATGAATTAGAAGAAAATCACAATATTGTTAGAGCATTTGTGTATTCTGCATTTTTGATGATTCCTCAATTGCTAGCTTCATATTCATTAGCATATTATTTGATCCCAAAATTTATATATACAAAACGATATTTGTCATTTTTAGGACTATTTGTTTTTAGTGCATATTTTTTTTCAGTATTAGCAAGAGTTTTTACAGTTCATTTAGCAGAACCACTAGTACGAAAACGACCATTTGATCAAGAATCAATTTTGGAGATTTTGGTAGATTTACATTATTTGACTGATAATTATTTCCCTTTAGTATATACTGTAGTTTTGGTTTTTTTAATGATACGTTTTATTGTTGATATATCTAAAGTTAAACAACAAAATTTAGAGTTAGAAAAGGAAAAAGCTACGACAGAATTAAAAATACTTAAGGCGCAATTACACCCGCATTTTTTATTTAATACACTTAATAATATTTATATGTTATCCTTGGAAAATTCTCCAAAAACACCTGAATCTATTGAGAAATTATCTGAAATTTTGGATTATGTACTATATCGATGTAATACAAAATTTGTATTGGTTAGTAATGAAATTTCATTTTTAAAAAATTATATTACTTTAGAAAAATTAAGATATGATGAACGTTTGCAAGTAACGATTCATACATCTATAGAACGGGGGGATATAGTCATAGCACCATTAATCTTATTATCTTTGGTAGAAAATGCTTTTAAACATGGTGCAGGAGAGGATAGCGGAAGTCCAAGAATAGATATTTCTATTGATTATGAAGATTCTCTTTTTACCTTTAGAATAACAAATTCGATAGCAAGCTCAGCTCAGATAAAGCCTAAAATTCCTATTGGACTTACTAACATTAGAAAACAATTGGATTTAATTTACCTAGATAGTTATACAATGGATATTGAAGAGCAGGAAAACTTATTTACTGTAACTTTAGAAATTAAAGTATGAATACTCCTATAAAAAAAATAAGATGCTTAATTGTAGACGATGAACCTTTGGCTGTACGACTTATAGAAAAACATGTCTCTCAGATAGTATCATTAGAAGTAGTAGGTACTTGTAATAATGCATTAAAAGCATTTGATATTATTACTAATCAATCTATTGATTTATTATTCTTAGATGTAAAAATGCCTTCACTCACAGGAATAGATTTTTTAAAAACATTAAAAAATCCACCAAGCACAATTATAACAACAGCATATAGAGATTATGCTATAGAAGGATACGATTTAGATATCATTGACTACCTTTTAAAGCCGATTATCTTTGATCGTTTTTTTAAAGCAATAGAGCGCTATTTTAGAATTAAACAAGGTCCTGAAAAAACGATAATCAATACAGCTACAGCAATAGAAGAAAATTTATCGATCTTAATAAAATCAGGGAGTAAATATCATAAAATATATATAGACACTATTTTATATATTGAAAGTTTAAAAGATTATATAAGAATACATACACATCAAAAAAGTATTGTAGCAAAATATAAGATTAGCGATATAGCACTAGAATTACCAAGTACTGATTTTTTGAGAATTCATCGTTCTTATATTATTAATTTAAAAAAAGTAACCGCTTTTACACTAAGTGATATTGAAATTGATGATATTGAAATACCAATAGGAGCTAGTTATAGAGAAAAAACACTTCCATTTTTAGAGAGATTATAATTTTAGAATAAATTATTTATCTGTAAGTTAGCAAGTATCAAAATTGAAGGGTAAAAGATGAGAATTCATATTGAAACAGAGTGCTCATGAAAAAAATGAGCAAAAAATTAAAGAATATACTTATTGCAATTGGGATTCCAACAATCTATGCAATAGTCTTACGCTTAGTATTTGGAGTAAAAGGAGGAAGTAATTTATTTTCAGTAATGTCTGTTACATTTCTATTTCTTCTTCCTTCCATAATTGGCGCACTAACAGTTTACCTATCTGATAAAGAAAAAATTAAAAGTATTTGGTATAGAATATGGATGCCATGGATTCCTATATTTTTATTTTTGATTATCACATTGATTCTAGCTATTGAGGGGTGGGCATGTTGGTTAATGATTCTTCCTATTTTTTTAATAGCAGCATCAATTGGTGGATTGATCGGAGGGTATCTAAAATTAAAAAAAAGAAATGATAGTTTAAACATTTCAATACTGATACTCCTTCCGTTTTTAATTTCTCCAACAGAACAGTTAATCGAAAAAATCCCAGGAACGTATACCGCATATACCTATATAGATATTGATTCTACAGCAGAAAAAATTTGGGATACCGTTGTAAGAGTTAAAACAATCAAGAAAGAAGAAGATACAGGATACTTAACGGAATTTTTAGGATTTCCAAGACCTTTAAAAGCCGAATTAAACTATAAAGGAGTCGGAGCATATCGAGAAGCTATATTTACAAATGGTCTTATTTTTAGAGAAACAGTAACTGAATATGAAGAAAATAAAAAAATGGTATTTTCGATAAAAGCAAATACGTATGAAATTCCTTCTACAACACTGGATGAACATATATTAATCGGAGGAAAATACTTTGATGTTTTAGAAGGAACTTATAAATTAGAGAGATTAGAAAAAGGAACATATCGTTTACATTTATATAGTACATTTAAAATGAATACTACTTTTAATTTTTATGCAGGTTGGTGGGGAAAAATAATAATGAAAGATATACAGAATAATATTTTAAAAGTAGAAAAAAAAAGAGCTGAAAATAAAAACTAATATAATGATTCCAACAATAAATAAAGAATCTGAATATTTAAAAAATTAGATATAACTCAATTTATAAAATATGAAACTTAAGCTTATTTGTTTTTTAATATATTTTTCTCTTCAATTTTGTGATGCGCAAAAATCAGTAGTATCTAAAACAGAATGGTTAGCAAATCATGCAATTGAAGTAAAATCTATTTCTGTAGAAAATACTGATTTTTCGGACTTAGAAAATCTAAAAAACTTATTAAAGGATAAACAGATTGTGTTATTAGGAGAACAAAGTCATGGAGGAGGATCTACCTATTCTGCAAAAGTGAGATTAGTAAAGTTTTTACATCAAGAAATGGGTTTTGAGGTTATGGCTTTTGAAAGTGGAATGTATGATTGTGCCAAAATAGCAAGGCAAATGGAATTAGGGAGTACACTTATCAAAGAAAAGACAAATAGTATGTTCTATATGTATTCTAATAGTACTGAGATAGAACCATTATTTAACTATATTGATGCACATAAAAATACTGAGACCCCACTGTTATTTACAGGAATGGATAGTCAGCACACAGGAGAAAAATCACAATCATCCATGCTTAATGATCTAGCTTCTTTTTTAAATATGCATAATTCTAAAATACCAAATACAGAAAACTGGCAATTGTTTATAAAAAAAACTAATGAGATCTTCAAAATGCAAAGAACGATTACTAATACAGAAAAACTTCTTTTTTATAAAACTTTAGAAGATATAAAAAAACAATTAATTACTATACCTTCAACAAATACGAATCTTTTAGAAGATACTAATTTTTGGTTACAGATTATGGCTAGTATAACCTCTCAAGCCAAAAGATATTGGGGAGATATTGACGATATAGATCGTGATCGTCAAATGGCAGATAATATGAGTTGGTTAATAAATAATCCTTTTAAAGGTAAAAAGGTAATCATATGGGCTCACAATTTTCATATAGCAAAAAAGGTTGATAACATAAAGCCTATGGGGTATTACTTAAAAAAGGAGTTCAATAAGAAAATGTATAGTATTGGGTTTATAGGCTATGAAGGGGCTTATATAGATTTTGTCTCTGGTAAGAATAAAAAAATTAAAAAACCTAAAAAAGGAAGTTTAGAGTATAGTATTAAAAATACAGGTATAAAAAATGCAATAGTAGATTTTAATAATCTTTTTAATGGGGGATTATGGTTGAAAAAACCACTAGAAGGAAGATTAGCCAATTTTAATACCTATAAGGCTATTTACCCAGATATTTTTGATGGTATTTTCTATATTGAGCAAACTACTCCAACAATTCAAAAATAAAAAAATGCTTTATTGAGTATATTTTAAATCCTTCTATTCTAATTAAGAAGGATTTAAAATTACAGAAAATAAATTAAGTATTTAACTTAGGTGTTATTTATTTAATTCTAGGAATTACTTAGTTTTCTTTTTTTACGAAGTTTGAAATTTAAAAATTCGATGAATAAAGAAAATGCAATAGTAAAATATAAGTATCCTTTAGGGATAGTGCCAACCTGACTATCAAATATTTGTAAGTGAGCTAAATGAGCAGCTTCCGCAATTAGCATAAATCCGATAAGAATTAGAAAAGAGAGCCCTAGAATCTGTACAGAAGGATGTTTATTTACAAAACGTCCCACAGGATTAGCAAATAGCATCATTATCACTACAGAAATGACAACAGCAATAATCATTAATAATAGCGCATCATTAGGGTCATCACTTAATCCATTAGTCATACCTACTGCAGTAAGAATAGAATCAAAAGAAAATACTACATTGATTAATGTGATTTGTACAATCGCTTTAGATAAAGAATTAGAACTTTTTTGTTGTATTTCTTTTTCTTCTTCACCTTTTTCATCAACCTTTTCATGAATTTCATGCACACTTTTGTACAATAGAAAAATTCCACCACCAAATAGAATTAAAGCTTGCCCGCTAATACCTGCTTCTATCCAAGGTAGATTGATATGCCAGAAAGGAGCTTCCATAGCTACTAGTAATGAAATCCCAAACAGTAGAACGATACGCATTACCATTGCTAATAATAGTCCAATACTAGTAGCTTTTTTTTGTTGTACTTCAGGTAATTTACTAGAAGCTAATGAAATGAATATGATATTATCAATACCTAATACAATCTCTAAAAAAGTAAGAGTTAATAAGGCAACCCAAGCATCAGCTGATGTAAAAATTTCTAACATTATTTTATTTTTTTTGTGGTTCCACGTTGTTTATTAGTTTCACCTACTAATCCATATTCAAAAGTATAGGTGTTTTTATCTGTTGTCAAGATTTTCATATGTATTGCTTTTTTTTCAGCTCTATTTTTTGGATTCAATTTTTGTAAAATATATTCACAATCATTAATCCATCTAATACTAGAAGTATCGCTTTTACCTCTGAAATAATCAATTTCTATAGTATCATTACGAACAAATGTAGTTTTTACCAATTCGGCATCTAAAAAAGTTTCAAATTCGAAAGTCCCTGTATGAAAGTTAATACATTCACGTTCTTGTTGGTAACAACTACTGACAAGTAAAAAATAGAAGAGTAGTAAAGCTATTTGCCTCATAGATAATCTTAATAGTGAACGAAAATAAATCTATTTCCATAGATTTAATAGAAAAGAAAGAAAAAAATTAATAAGTTTTTCGATATGAATAAATTTAATCCTTCTTATTAAGGTTTCATTTGATAAGAATTAAAAGTACCATCTACATAAAAAATTACAATTCGATCTATATGATGATCAGAAGAAGGTATTTGAGGTATTTTTTTGATAGGTGGTGTAGGTGATTGTATATCTTCTTCGTTGGGTAATGACTGTGATTGTGAAAATAAATCTTGATCAGAGGATATAATCGGAGTAGAGACTTGTTCTTGAAAAGTGTCAGAAGACTTTAATATTGTTTTTTTTTCTTCTACAGGGATACTATCAGATTTTGGAAATGTTCCTTTTTCATACAATAACCATTCTAAATCAACATCTGTATAAGCATCTACAATTTTCATTACAAAATCAAGGCTAGGTTTGTTTCGTCCACTAAGAATATGTGAAATAGAAGATCTACCGACTCCCATATAATCTGCAAAGGATGAGGCTGATACTCCATAATAATCCATTATTTTTTGAATTTTATTTCCAAATGATTTACTGTTTACCATTGTAACATGTTTTAAGAATAATGCTTTTACAAAAGTAAACAATTATTAATAAATATAGAGTTTACATTTGTAAATAGGGTATTTAAATATTAATCTTTTTATTTAAATAAAGCAGTCTATTTAATTGATATGTAATTAATTGCTTGCTAATATTTATGTAATTATAATTATATGTTAATTAGCTGTATACATTTATAAACAGCATTTAACTATAGTTTACATAAGTAATTAAACTCTTTAAATCAGTTTGTTTACAAATGTAATCTATGTAAGTTTACATCTGTAAATACAATCTCTATTTACAAATGTAAATACTAGAGTAATTGTTATGATTCCTCAATAAACTACAGTAATTTCGTAGTTACTAAACTTAGTTATGGATATAAATACATTACAAAAATGGTATAATACATACAAAGAACATTCTTTATATGGTCGTTATATTAACCTAAATCATATAAACCCTTTATTAGAGTTATTATCTTCAAAAATAGAAAGCCAAGAAATTGGTCTTTCAGAAAACAATGCTCCAATACATCTATTGAAATTAGGAAAAGGATCAAAAAAACTTTTATTTTGGTCTCAAATGCATGGTAATGAAAGTACTACTACAAAAGCAATTTTTGATCTTTTAAACCTCCTAACAGACCTGTCAAATGATGTAACTAAAGAAGTTTTAAAAAAATGTACGTTATATATTATCCCTATATTAAGTCCAGACGGAGCAAAAGCATATACTAGGCTTAACTATAATCAAGTAGATCTTAATAGAGATGCACAGCAAAAAACACAGAAAGAAAGTATATTGTTTAATAACTTAGTTCATCATGTACAACCAGATTTTGCTTTTAACTTACACGGGCAGCGTACTATTTTTAGTGCAGGAGAGACTAATTATCCTGCTACAATGTCGTTTCTGTCTCCTGCGAGTGATTCTGAACGCTCAATAACCCCTGATCGTAAAATTGCAATGGAGATTATAGTTCAAATGAATAAGGTATTACAAAAAGTTATTCCAAACCAAGTTGGGAGATATGATGATAGTTTTAATTTAAATTGTCTAGGAGATACATTGGCATATCATAACATACCTACGATATTATTCGAAGCGGGACATTATCCAAATGATTATGATCGAGAAATAACTAGAGAGCACGTATTTTATTCATTAGTAACCTCGATTCATTATATAAGTACCACTCATATTACCGGGAAAGATTATGAAAACTATTTTTTAATTCCAGAAAATGAAAAATGTTTTTATGATGTGATCATCCGAGATGTCATTTTAAAAGGCAAAAATGTAGATATCGCTGTTCAGTATACTGAAAAATTGAATGAAAATAAGGTAGAATTCACTCCTATAGTTGCTAAAATTGGTAATCTTCAAAAATTTTATGGTCACAAGGAAATTATAGGAGAAAAAAGGGCTATACATAACGAAAACGTTACAGTAGAGATAGTTCCAGAGGGTGAGTTGTTAAAATTTTATCTAAATTCTGAATTATTCTTAATAGAATCAATAAAAAGTTGAAATAAAATGTGTGAATACTTTATTTTTCTGCTAAATTTGTAATTAAATAATCGGGAAAATAATCAAAAACACTATGGCAAAGTTTAAATTAGACGAAGTTGATCATCAGATTTTAGATATGCTGATCGAAAATACTCGTACACCGTTTACTGATATCGCAAAAAAATTATTGATTTCTGCAGGTACAGTTCATGTACGAGTAAAAAAAATGGAAGAAGCAGGTATTATAGAAGGTTCTTCATTAACATTAGACTATAAGAAACTGGGATATTCATTTATAGCATATGTTGGAATTTATCTTCAAAATACTTCACAAACTAAATTTGTTTTACAAAGGATAAATGAAATACCACATGTAACTGTAGCACACATTACAACCGGTAAATTTAATATTTTCTGTAAAGTGAGAGCTAAAGATACCAATCACGCCAAAGAAATCATCTTTCAATTAGATGATATTGATGGAGTATATCGTACAGAAACTATGATTTCTTTAGAAGAAAGTATCAATGACAAGAAACGTTTGATGCATTCTATTTTTCAAGAATTATAAAGGGAACATACTTTTTAATATAATAACCACCCCCTTTAAGTATTTCTCTTAGGGGGTTTTTTTACATAAAATGAAGACTTTATTGTGATACGTAGTTATAACCAAACTATTACAAATAAGTTACATATTAACCAATTAAATTAGTACCATCACCACAAATGGCTAGAAAACCAAAAATCGAACGCTTTAATGAAAGCGTTCTTGCAAAGTATGAGATATACAATAGTATATTTATTACATTACCTTTTGATAGTATAAGCAATACAGGAGTTTTGTTACCACTCTTTAAAGAAATATGTGAAAAAGGATATGATCAGCATAAAAACCCTACAGAAATTGTAGAAGATTTTTTTAACTCATATCAGAACAATCCATCATCTAAAGAAAAACATGATTTGCTATTTCGATTTATTCAATATATCGAGCGTCAGGTCGTATTATTTGATGCTATTGAAGACGCAGCTTTTCCTATTGTTAATAATATGGATGGTAGGGGAACTTTACGAAGTATTAAGGAAGAAGCGCAGGCAAAAGGACAGCTAGATGAGCTTAAGGAGTACTTAAGACGTTTTAAAATTCGTCCAACCTTAACAGCACATCCTACCCAATTTTATCCCGGGACGGTACTTGGAATCATCCATGATTTAGATGCTGCTGTCAGAAATAATGATTCAGCTATAATTAAAAAATTATTAGCTCAGTTAGGTAAAACTGCATTTTTTAAAAAAGAAAAACCTACGCCTTATGATGAAGCTGTAAGTTTAATTTGGTATCTAGAAAATGTATTTTATCATTCGATAGGAAAAATATATAATTATATTCAGCAAAACATATTCGAAGGAGAAGATCTTGAAAATGACTTGATAAATTTAGGATTCTGGCCAGGAGGAGATAGAGATGGAAACCCATTTGTAACTACAGAGACTACATTAAAAGTTGCAAAACGATTACGTAAAACAATTTTGATAAATTACTATCGAGACATACGAGCTTTAAAACGTAGAATTACCTTTGGAAACCTTCAGGATAAAATTACCATTTTAGAAAACGCATTGTATGATAATTTTTATTATGCAAAAACGGCAGAACCCTTATCTATAGATACATTAATGAATGGGTTACTAGAAATTAGAGAAGAGCTAATAGCAGAGCATCAATCCTTATTTTTAGAAGATCTACAAGATTTAATTAATAAAGTAAAGATTTTTGGTTTTCATTTCGGAACATTAGATATTAGACAAGATTCCAGAATCCATCATAAAGTACTTACAGAAGTAGTACAAAAAACCAATCAATTAGAATTAGGAATTTTTCCTGATAATTATGAGTCTCTTTCAGAAATAGAACAATTAGAAATACTTTCTAAAATTAAAGGAAAACTAGATCCATCAATCTTTGAAGAACAAGATATCACAAGAGCTACTATAGAATCGATATATGCTATAAAAACAATTCAGAAAAATAACGGAGAGCGTGCAGCTAACCGTTATATTATTAGTAATAATGGTAACGAGCTTAATGTAATGGAAACTTTCGCTTTGATACGATTATGTGACTGGGAACTTCCAACAGTAGATGTGATACCTCTTTTTGAAACAGTACCTGATTTACAAGTTGCTCATCAGGTAATGGAGTCTTTATATAGCACTCCTGTCTATATGGAGCATTTGAAGCGTAGGGGAATGAAGCAAACTATTATGCTTGGTTTCTCTGATGGGACTAAAGATGGAGGGTATCTCATGGCTAACTGGGGGATTTTTAAGGCTAAAGAAGCATTGACCGAAATTTCTAGAAAATATGATGTGAAAGTTGTGTTTTTTGACGGTAGAGGAGGACCTCCTGCACGAGGAGGAGGAAACACTAATCAATTCTATGCATCTCTAGGACCTACTGTTGAAGATGAAGAAATACAATTAACTGTTCAAGGACAAACGATTAGCTCTAACTTTGGAACTTTAGATTCGTGTCAATATAATCTAGAACAGCTATTAGGAGCAGGAGTGCAAAATGAATTGACAAGTAATGAAGAAAATCTTTTTTCTGTTGAAAACAAAGCAACAATGCAAGAGCTTGCAGATATAAGCTATCAGACGTATGTAGATTTTAAGAATCATCCTAAGTTTCTTTCTTATTTAGAACATATGAGTACGTTAAAGTATTATGGTAAAGCTAATATAGGTAGCCGTCCATCTAAAAGAAGTAAAAGTGCTACTCTTGATTTTGGGGATTTAAGAGCGATTCCATTTGTGGGTAGTTGGAGTCAATTAAAACAGAATGTGCCAGGGTTCTATGGAGTAGGTACTGCAATAAAAGAATTTGAAGATCGAGGAAATTTTGATAAAATAGTTTCATTATATAAAGAATCACCTTTTTTTAGAGCATTAATAGGCAATAGTATGATGAGTCTTACTAAATCATTCTTTGAGTTAACATCATATATGAAAGAAAATGAAGAATATGGAGCATTCTGGGATGTTATTCATGAAGAATACCTATTGACTAAGCGATTATTATTAAAACTAACAGGATATTCTGAGTTAATGCAAAATGAACCTTCAGGAAAGGCTTCTATTGATATTAGAGAAAATATTGTATTGCCATTACTTACAATACAACAATATGCATTAAAGAAAATTCAGGAATTAAATGCTAGTGAAAATCCTAACCCAGAAGAGCTATTGGTTTATGAAAAAATGGTAACCAGATCTTTATTTGGTAATATTAACGCTAGTCGTAACTCGGCATAATTTTTATAAAATACTGTTAAGAATACTTAGTAATGAGATTGGAATTATTAAATTTCAATCTCATTCTTGATTAAAGTTTATAATTTCAATAGACTAGACTTATTAATTTATTATCAGATATAGTTATGTTATCACAATTAAAAAAAGAAGAGTATAACCCATATTTTGCTACCTATATTTCTAAAGCTTCTCATACTAATATAATAGAAGGGTTAAAAAATAGTAGGCAAGAGTTTGTTGACTTTGTAGAATCAATTCCTGAAGAAAAATTTCTTTATGCATATGCAGAATCTAAGTGGACTATTGCCGAGGTAATACAACATATCATTGATACAGAGCGTATTTTTTCATATCGCGCATTACGTTTTGCTAGGAATGATAAAACACCTATTATGGGGTTTGAACAAGATAACTATGTTCCTTACTCAAATGCTAATGAATATAGTAAAGAAGAATTGATAACAGATTTTGAGTCCGTAAGAAATAGTTCTATCTCTTTATTTAAAGGATTTACAGAAGATATGCTTACAAGAATAGGTGAAGCAAGTAATAGCCCTATGAGTGCCCGAGCAGCAGGATATATCATGGTAGGACATCAGAAGCATCATTTCGAAGTTATCAATGACCGATACTTATAAGGAATGACAGAAGAACAGATAGCACATTATTATCTCTCTTATTTAGAAAATAGTGAAACCTCTAAAATAATTAAATTGTTTGCCGATAATGGAGTAGTAGAATCTCCATTATACGGTATCATGCCTGCCGATAAATTCTATAAAGTTTTAGCAAATGATACTACTACTTCAAAACTTAAATTGGATGGATTGTTTTTTGAAAATGGTAGAAATCGAATTTCACTTCTTTTTGATTATAGTTGGGAGCTAAAAAATGGAAAAAAAGTAGTGTTTAAAGTCGTAGATATTATTGAATTAGATTCTAAAAATAAAATAGAAAAACTTACTATAATCTATGATACTGTACATAGTAGAGTTGCCATTGAAGAGTTAAAGAAGTAGTTCTAAAATTTAAAACAGATTAACTAGAGTTTTTGGATCTAGTTCATGTCCGCCTTGATGAGTTCTAAATTCAATTTGTGGTAATATCTCTTGTACCCGAACTTTTTCTGCATTAACTTTTTCTATTTCAAAATAAGGATCGTTTTCTCCTAAAATATGAGTAACCCTTGTTTGATTTGTTAGAAAAGAAAAATTTTCTTTAGAAAGTTCTTTTGGGAAACCTCCAGAAATTAACACTAAAGCATCACAGTGTATAGTGCGACTAGCAATCCATCGGCTAGCAATACTTACGCCCTGTGAATATCCTAATACAACTAATTTAGTATTATATTTTGTTAATTTTTCTGTAGATACAATAGCATCGATATATTCCAATACATTTTTAGTCTCTAGAGCAGTGTTTTCTCTAGTTAACCAGCTAGAACCTACTCTTCTATAATCTTCCCCTTTATAATATTTTGAAGGCGCCTGTGGAGCAATAATGTAATTTTCCTTTTTATCAAAACCTTCAAATAATCGAATAAAATAACGACTTAGATATCCAATACCATGAAAAACTAACCAAACTGTTTTAGTACTCTCATTCAGATTATTTAAGGTAGAATATGAATTCGTAGTATGATATGAAATTTCTTTTTCAGTAGTAGTACTCATTAGATATTAGATAAAAATATTGTATTAAGCTTAGAAAATGATAAATAAATTTATGACTGCAAGATATCTCGATTTTTTGTCCTAAAAAAATTGAAATTACCAATAACATAATATAATTTTATTAAAGGCATTGTATATTTTTGTTTTAAAATTTAGAGAATATGAATTTGACAGAAGAAGAAATACTACTGCAATGTGCTAAAATGTGTAAAAATACACTTATGGAGACATTAGAAATCTCTTTTTGTGAAGTAGGTAAAGATTATTTGGTTGCCAAGATGCCTGTTACCCCTAAGGTTCATCAACCAGATGGAGTATTACATGGGGGGGCTATGGTAGCCTTAGCAGAGAGTGTAGGCAGTGCGGCATCTTTTATTTTTCTAAACGCTAAAGATTTTTATATAAGAGGAATAGAAATTTCTGCAAATCATGTAAAAAGCATCAAAGAAGGTTATGTGTTTGCTAAAGCAGAAATTTTGCATCAAGGGAGGACTACTCAGCTATGGGATATTAAAATACGAGACGAAGAAAAAAACCTTATCTCGATAGTTAAATTAACTACTATCGCTCTTCCTAAACATTAGAGGTATGAACATAAATGATGTTTATACTAAGATCCAAACACAATTAGAGCAGCAATTGCCTTTTGTAGTATATAGAAAAGCTAATTCTAATAAACTGAAAGCATTTTTTCAAAAAAATAATGAAGTACATACTATAGAGGAGTATTCTACTTCAGGTTTTATTTTTGCACCGTTTGATAGTGCTAATCAAACAATAATTATCCCTTTAGATAAATCAGAATATTATAATGTTACAATCCCTGAAGAAAATGCATTAGAACATAAAAAAAATATAGCTACTATAGAAATAAAAGAGCAAGCTTATGAAAAAGAAAAACATGTACAACTTGTAAAGAAAGGTATTAAAGCAATAACATCAGGTGCTTTTAAAAAAGTAGTATTATCAAGAAAAGAAGAAACTTTAAAACCAAACTCTCTTACGAATCTTCAAGTATTTCAAAATTTGATTAAATACTACCCAAAAGCTTTTGTGTATTTCTGGTTTCATCCTAGCATAGGTACATGGATGGGGGCAACTCCAGAAACATTACTTAGGGTATCAAATAATAATTTTTCTACAATGGCTTTAGCAGGTACACAGCCTTACACAACTACTTTAGATGTAGATTGGGGAGTTAAAGAAAAGGTAGAGCAAAAAATAGTTACTGATTACATAGTCAGTAGGTTATCTTTAAAATTTAAAACAGTTCAGTGTTCTGAAACATATACTTATAAAGCAGGTACACTATTGCACCTTTGTACCGATATTAATGGTGTTTTCGATCATACGGGGGGCTCTACGATAAAAGATATTATTGATGTTTTGCATCCAACGCCAGCAGTTTGCGGGCTTCCTAAAGATGAAGCTAAATCTTTTATTTATAATAACGAAAAATATGACCGTAAGTATTATACAGGTTTTTTAGGAGAACTTAATATAGATATAGAAGGCGTACTCCAGACCAATATATATGTAAATTTACGTTGTATGGAAATAAAAGAAGATATAGCAATTTTGTATATCGGTGGTGGAATTACAAAAGATTCTAATGCAGAAAAAGAATGGGAAGAAACGATTAGAAAAACAGAAACAATGAAAAGAGTTTTGTTTTAAATTACTTATAAAAACCTATTGTAAATTCGTATGATATTGTAATTTAGCCACTCTAATGAAGAAACGCTTATATTCAAAAATTCCTTTAGCACAATCTATTATTACTTTATGTGAAGTAAAGGGAATTAGACATATTGTTATTTCACCAGGATCACGTAATGCACCACTCATTATAGGTTTTAGCGAGCATCCTGAGATGAACTGTTATAGTATTGTAGATGAACGATGTGCTGCATTTTTTGCTTTAGGGATTGCTCAGCAACTTAAAAAACCCGTAGCATTAGTCTGTACTTCTGGTAGTGCACTATTGAATTACTATCCTGCTATTTCTGAAGCATTTTATAGTGATATCCCGTTAGTTGTTTTAAGTGCAGATAGACCTATAGAAAGAATTGATATTGGAGATGGACAGACGATTAGACAAAAAAATGTGTTTAATAATCATATTTTATATTCAGCAAACCTATATTCAGAAGTAGTTGCAGAAACACCAATAGAAGATGCTAAAGTACTCCAAAAACAGCATGAAGCACAGAAGCATAATGAAAGAGAAATTAATCTAGCATTAAATAAGGCAATAGAAAAGAAAGGACCTGTACACATTAATATTCCTTTTTATGAGCCATTATATGATAAAATAGATCACCCTACGATTATCTCTAAAAATATTCCTATTGAGACTCGTAACTATCAGTTTTCTGATAGGTTACAATCTAAAATGTCTGATCAATGGAATCATGCAAAACGTAAAATGATATTGATAGGTGTAAATTCACCAGAAGCAATTGACCAAAAGTGGATATCACATTTTGCAAATGATTCTTCTATTTTGGTATTAACAGAAACTACATCAAATATTCATCATACGTCTCATATTAATTGTATAGATCAATTAATTTCTACATTAAATAAAGATGAATTAGAAGCATTACAACCTGATATTTTGATAACTATCGGAGGAATGATCGTTTCTAAACGAATTAAAAATTTCTTAAGACAATATCAACCAAAATCACATTGGCATATCGATTCAAAGAAGGCATATGATACATACTTTTGTCTCACTGAACATATAAAATTAGAGCCAAATTCATTTTTCTCCCATTTTTTAAGTACTACTGTAACATTTGTAGACAGTACTTATAAACCCTTTTGGACTTCTATTAGGGACGAAAGAAGAGTAAAGCACGCGATATATCTAGAACAAGCCGATTTTACAGACCTTAAAGCATTTGAAACTATTTTTAAAAAGATTCCGGATAATCAAATGATACAGTTAAGTAATAGCTCTACTGTTCGTTATGCGCAATTATTTACATTAAACCCTACTCTTAGAGTATTTTGTAATAGAGGGACTAGTGGTATTGATGGTAGTACATCAACAGCTATTGGAGCCGCATTAGCATCAGGAATACCAACTACTTTAATAACAGGAGATTTAAGCTTTTTTTACGATAGTAATGGTTTATGGAATGAATATATTCCTTCTAACTTTAAGATTATTTTGATTAACAATGAAGGAGGAGGGATATTCAGAATTTTGCCTGGTAAAGAAGAAAGTAGTAACTTTAGTAAGTATTTTGAGACAACACATCATCTTACAGCTATGCATTTAAGTAAAATGTTTGGTTTTGAGTATAGAGTAGCACATGATCTTGATGAGTTGACCTATGGAGTTGAGAAGATCTATCAAGACAATAAATTACCCCAATTGTTAGAAGTTTTTACCCCTAGAAAAGAAAATGACAGTACTTTAATCGATTATTTTAAACATTTTGTCTAAAATTGATGTTTTAATATAATTTATGGCTAAATTGATTACTTATAATTAAGCTATATTTGATATACAGATTAAAATAAACTAAAAACCTAAAAACACTAACTCTATGAGTAAAAGAGATGAATTAATCACTAAGTATGCAGCGGATATTAAAGACAAAATAGGTGAAACTCCAGATATGGATCTTCTAACTAAAGTTACTATTGGCTGTGGTCCTTCAATTTATAATGCTGATGCTGCTACTGTAGCAGGTAGTGATCAAAGTGAATTAGATACTGTAAGAAAAAACTTTTTGATCAAAAAATTAGGACTTTCAGAAGGACCAGAACTAGATAAAGCTATTGCTTCTGTAATGGAAAAATATGGTAAATCAAATCGTAATAAATATAGAGCTGTTGTTTATTATCTTTTAGCAAAACATTTTGGAAAAGAATCTATATACGATAAATAGATATTAATTAGTATCAATAAAAAAAGGTGCTCTTTTTTAGAGCACCTTTTTTTATTGAAATCTATGAGTAGCAATACCGATAAAAAGGTATATTTGCGAAAAATATAACATATGCTAGAACTAGGTAGATATAATACTTTAGAGGTTGTAAGAGAAAGAGATCAAGGAATATATCTCTGCGATGAGGATGGAAATGAAGTTTTGTTACCAAATAAATACGTGCCAGAACAATTTATGATAAGAGATACTATAAGAGTATTTGTATATCTAGATAGTTCAGAACGAATTGTAGCTACTACTTTAGAGCCTTATGCCACTGTAAAGTCCTTTGCATACTTAAAATGTACAAATATATCAGAAGTTGGTGCTTTTTTAGATTGGGGATTAGAAAAAGATCTTTTTGTTCCTTTTAAAGAACAAGCTTCTAAAATGAGAGTAGGGAGTTGGTATCTTGTTTATGTATACTTAGATGAAGAAACGAATAGATTGGTTGCATCTAGTAAAACTAATAAGTTTCTGGATAATACTTTAGTGTTATTATCATCGTATGACGAAGTTAACCTTATAGCATCACATCCCTCTCCACAAGGGTGGAACATGATTGTAAACCAAAAACACCTTGGTTTAGTTTATGGAGATGAGATTTTTCAAAAAATCACACCTGGAGATGAATTTAAAGGGTATGTTAAAAAAGTTCGCCCCGATGGAAAAATAGACCTTACACTACAGCGACATGGTTTTAGAAGCATTGAACCTAATGCAAAGGAAGTTTTACGAGAATTAAAAGCTAGTGGTGGATTTATAAACCTGAATGATAAATCAGATCCTGATGACATTAAAGAAGTTTTTCAATTAAGTAAGAAAAGTTTTAAAAAAGCAATAGGATCTTTATATAAAGACAGAATAATTAGTATTGAAGAAGATGGAATACGTTTGGTAGAATAGGGGAAGAAACCTAAGTTAAAAGAGACGTTAATTTTTTATTTATTTTATTTGGATCAAATCTAAATAAAAACTATTTTAGCCATCTCTAATTATGGAATTACTATTTGCTTCAACATATTACTCGTCGTATCAATCCTCAACAGAGCGATGTTTTTATATTAACTTTGGCCATAAAACAGTTAGAGTTACTTTCTGCCAATTACTGAGCTTACGATATAAAGCTAAACAAATGTCATCGTTTGAGTATATAGATAATTTATTAAATCATAATGACACTGTATTATTATCATTATGTGATAAAGAACATTTAATTTTATTAGATACATTAAGAGTGCTTGATTTTATAGATCTTATGAAAGGAACATTTGCAATGATAGAACTAAATGCTGCATTAGTATCATAAATAGCTTAATTAGTTATTAGATTTAGACTTACTATAAATAGAGCGTTAGTTGAGATTTATAGCCAGATTTTCTATACTTTTATTAAAAATATTAGAAAAAATGGAAAATCTAACAAGACAAGAAATAAGCATTAATCTAGAAGTAATGGATATGCTTAATGCGCAAATAGAGAAAGAACAAAAAGCATCCTCATTATATTTGGCAATGGCTTCTTGGTGTGATCAGAGGACACTTGTTAATAGTGCTTCTTTTTTTTACAAACAAGCAGAAGAAGAAAGAGAGCATATGATGAAAATCTTTAAGTTCATTAATGATGCAGGTGGATCAGCCTATTCTCCTAATGTTTCGAATATAACTCACGAGTTTTCTTCTCTTAGAGAGATTTTTGAAACTACATTAGATCATGAAATAACAGTTACACAATCTATTTATAAAATTGTAGCAAAATGTAGACAAGTCAATGATTTTGGTTCTGAGAATTTTTTGATGTGGTTTGTAGGAGAACAACTTGAAGAAGAAGAAACAATTAAAGATATTTTGGATATGTTTGATTTATCAGAAGGTATGCCACTGCAATATATTGATGAGAGAATCCCTGTTGGAAAATAATAAGTTCTAATTCTTTTAAAAAAAAGTAAGTACAGTTTTATCTGATTTTACTGATTTTAATCAAAACAAACCACTATGTACTAAAAGTACATAGTGGTTTGTTTTGATTAAGCTGATGATATAATCTATTAGTAATAAATTGGTCTTCTAGTAGCAGGGCAGAAGAAAGAATTGCTATATGAACTAGCATCTTTATAAGCAGTATTTTTTATACCATTAGTATTGATGTTTGGATTATAACCATTACTCTGTATTGTAAAACTAGAAGTTTTTGGTTTTGATACTACAATATTGTATCTTGATGTATCGTTTTGTTTTTTTGATGATGTAATCATCATCATTGAAGAGTCATCTCTTAAAGCCTCTTGTCGTAAATCTATATCTAAATTTACTTCAAGCAATTGATATGTAATAGTATTATTTTCTTTTTTGTGGAGGACTAATGGAGCACTTAACTGTTCCCATTCTATATGGATAGTTTGTATACTATTTTCTTGTCCATATGATAAGAAACTAATGCTTCCAATAAAAAGTATTAAAATAAATCTCATTGTAGTAAATGTAATGCCAATATATGTAAAGTTATCAAAAACTATGCTAAATTCTTTTTTAAATTTAAATAAAATGAAGGTTTAAGGTATTTCTATTATAAATGATATAGTTTGATATCTTATATTGTATTATTTTTGAGCATACAAAATAAAAAAATAATGAGTTCAATAGATTGGAAAACTGTAAAAGAGTACGAAGATATCACGTATAAAAAATCTGGAGGTATTGCACGTATAGCATTTAATAGACCTAATGTGCGTAATGCATTCAGACCAAAAACAACAAGTGAGCTTTATGATGCATTTTATGATGTTCAGGAAGACACATCTATAGGAGTTGTTTTACTTTCAGCAGAAGGTCCATCTACAAAAGATGGTGTATATAGTTTTTGTAGTGGAGGAGATCAAAAATCTAGAGGGCATCAAGGATATGTAGGAGATGATGGTAGACATAGATTAAATATTTTAGAAGTTCAGAGATTAATTAGGTTTATGCCTAAAGTAGTGATCGCAGTAGTACCAGGATGGGCTGTCGGGGGAGGACATAGCCTACATGTGGTGTGTGATCTTACACTAGCGAGTAAAGAACATGCTATTTTTAAACAAACTGATGCAGATGTTACTAGCTTTGATGGAGGCTATGGTTCTGCTTATTTGGCAAAAATGGTTGGACAAAAAAAGGCACGTGAAATTTTCTTTTTGGGTAGAAATTATTCTGCACAAGAAGCTTATGAAATGGGAATGGTAAATGCAGTAATACCTCATGGGGAATTAGAGGACACTGCTTATCAATGGGGAAAAGAGATTTTGGAAAAATCTCCTACCTCAATTAAAATGTTAAAATTTGCAATGAATCTTACTGATGACGGCATGGTAGGGCAACAAGTTTTTGCTGGGGAAGCAACACGATTGGCTTATATGACTGACGAAGCAAAAGAAGGTAGAGATGCATTTCTCGAAAAAAGAAAACCTGATTTTAAGGACATCAAGTGGATGCCTTAAGTATTTAGTTTATTGTAATTTTTATATCCTATTTCTATACTGACTAGACCTCAATATGGAGCATACAGCCTGTGTTTATTTTTGATGTGGTTTTTTTATAATCAACATTAATAATAGACATGTTTGAGGGCATGCATTATTTTGAAATTGAATTGGAATTATTTACTGTATAAGAAAATGAATAAAAAAGAAGGGAAGCTTTTATCATTATATTATCAGATAGAAAAAACAGATGTAAAACAACAGCGATTAGAAGATCGCCTGATTTCTATTTCTAATGATTTAAAAAGAAACAAAAACATACGTAATTTTTACTTTGTATTTATTATAATTTTAATGCTGTTATTAGCTATAGGAAGCTATTATGTGTTCTTAACTCAACAAGAAGGGAGCAATGAAATTATACTACCTGAAGAAGAACCAAGTAATGTTAATCAACTTTTATTAACAAATGATTCACTGAGAAAAGAAGTGATGGAGCTTAGAACAAATATTTCTGAATATAAAAGTAAAAAGACGTTAGATTATATAAACAGTATAGATGATGGTAAAAATTCTAACAAAATGAGTACAATTATTCATCGTAGTAAAACAGGAAGAGCAGATGTTATCAGTCCTAGAAAATCTAAATATAAAAAAGTATACTGCTATGTAAATAAAGTATATAAAAATAATGGAGTCATATTTATAGAAACTGACAATATAGAATACTATCAAGGTAAAAAAGCAGTTAAAAAAGCCAAGGAATATGGTAAGGCTGAGTATGATATAGATAAAAATGGAGATACATTATATTTTTTATATAATAATTATTATATTCATAATCAACATGCTAGATATCGAAATTTAGAATTAGATGATAATATAAAAATAAAAGTTAATGGTATTAATCAGATTTCTAATGGTTTTCCATTAACAGCTTTTAAGAAAGTTATTACTGATAAACCTATTTTAGTTTTAGAAATAAGTAATGGAGTCGTTTATAAAATAACAGAACAGAAGCTTCCATAAAGTGACATATTTTAAACCTTATTAACCCCCCTATACAATGAAGGTTATTGAAGATGAAGATCTTTTATCATTACATGATCAGATAGAAAAATCTGAAATTAAACAAAAGCGACTAGAGGATCTTCTTGATAAAGAATCAGAGAAGTTAAAAAAAAGTAAAAAATCAAATAGAATCTATGGAATATTTTTAGGTGTTCTTTTTATAGTAACTATTTTTTTTATTTTTAATGCATTTTATTATAAAAAACATTTGCCACAGAATAATATCGTTGAACTTTCTTTGATAAAAGAAGAATTAGAGTCTGCTCAGGAAGAATTAGAAAAATTAAAAAAAGAAAAAATAAACCTTAAAGAAATTAGCAATTTATATCTTTATAGAAAATTAATTAATAAGGATACAGTATACTCTGTTCAACTAAAAGCTTTTTATTCTAAAGAGGTTCCTCTTATTTCAGAAAAATACATTAATGCTCTTATTTATAGTGATACTTCATACTATAAAATGAGTTTAGGAATTTTTGAAACACTATCCGAAGCTCAAGTTTTTAGAAAAACATTAATAACTTCTGGTTTTAGTAAGAAAATTTTTGTCATCTCTTATAAAGATGGAAAACGAATTAAAATAGAAAACTTTCAATAAATATACTCGTCACTAAAATAAATCTATTATAGTTGTGTATTCGGTAAATATATTTCTTTAAAAAAAAAGAGTTCACAAATTTTAAAAAAACTTCTGAACTCTATAGTATTATTATAATAGATAAAATTTTTATTATCTCAATTGTGGATACTTATTAGGATCTGTTTCATTCATGATAACATATACTTTTTCAAAAATATCTTCTGTAGATGGTTTACTAAAGTAGTCTCCATCAGTTCCAAAAGCAGGTCTATGTGGTTTAGCACTTAGGGTTTGTGGCTTACTGTCTAAGTATTGGTATATATTTTGTTCATCAATTAATTTATGTAAAATATATCCTGTAGCACCACCCGGAACATCTTCATCAATGATCAATAGGCGATTTGTTTTAGCTACACTTTTTACAATATCGTGATTTAAATCAAAAGGAAGTAAGGATTGAGTATCGATTACTTCTGCATTAATTCCTACTGATAATAATTCTTTTGCAGCTTGTTCTACTAGTCGTAATGTAGAACCATAAGACACTAAAGTAATATCTGTTCCTTCCTTCACTGTTTCAACCACTCCTATAGGAGTTCTAGTTTCGGATAAATTAGACGGCATTTTTTCTTTTAATCGATATCCATTAAGACATTCTACGATTAATCCAGGCTCATCACTATCCATTAATGTATTATAGAATCCTGCTGCTTTAGTCATATTTCGAGGAACCAAAATATGAATACCTCTTAATAAATGTATGAGTCCTCCCATTTGAGATCCTGAGTGCCATATTCCTTCTAATCGATGTCCTCGTGTTCTTATGATTAAAGGAGCTTTTTGTTTTGCAAAAGTTCTATATCGTAATGTTGCAAGATCATCACTTAATCCTTGTACACAGTATAATATATAGTCTAAGTATTGGATTTCTGCAATAGGTCTGAGACCTCTCATAGCCATTCCTATTCCTTGTCCGATTATTGTGGCTTCTCGAATTCCTGCATCAGAAACTCTAGTTTCTCCGTATTTTTCCTGAAGCCCTTCTAACCCCTGATTTACATCACCAATTTTACCACTATCTTCTCCAAAAATAAGCGTTTCGGGGACTCTATTAAATAATTCATCAAAATTATCTCTAATAATAACTCTACCATCAACTAACTCTGCATCTTCGTTATAGAGAGGTTTTACCTCTTTTATGTGAATAGCACTAGATTCACTATCATTATATAGATGAGCACTATATTTTGGTTGAGTAGTATTGATATAAGTATTTACCCAATTCTGAAGTGTTGATTTTTCAGTAAAATTTTCTTTAGTAATATGTCTTAATGCTTTTCTTGTAGCTTCTAAAATATCTTTTCGAATAGGTTCATCTTTAGCTTCTAAAGTATTGATTAATGGAGAGATAAAGTTTTTATTTGTACTTTTTACCTCTACAGACTTAAGAATAGCAATAGCATCTTTTTGCTCTGATTTGATCTCGGATAAATAAGAATTCCAAGCTCTGGTTTTTCCTTCTCGTACTTCTTTTTTTGCAGTTTTTTCAAAATCTAACAACTCTGCTGCTGTAGCAATATCATGTTCAATAATCCATTCTTTAAATTTTTTATTGCAATCATGTTCACGTTCCCAGTTTAATCGTTCTTCATTTTTATATCTTTCGTGCGATCCAGAAGTAGAGTGTCCTTGTGGTTGTGTTAATTCTTTTACATGAATAATAACAGGAATATGTTTTTCACGAGCTAATTTTTCTGCTTTCTCATATGTTTCTATCAATGCTGCATAGTCCCATCCATTAACTTTAAAAATCTCATATCCATTATGAGTATCATCTCGTCTAAAACCTTCTAGAATAAGTGATATATCTTCTTTAGTAGTTTGGTGTTTAGCGTGGACAGATATCCCATATTCATCATCCCAAACACTAACAACCATAGGTACTTGTAATACACCACCAGCATTTATAGTTTCCCAAAATAATCCTTCGCTAGTACTGGCATTTCCGATAGTACCCCAAGCTATTTCATTTCCTTTAATTGAAAAATTAGAACCATTAGTAATTCCTTTTTCATTACGATACACTTTTGATGCTTGTGCGAGTCCTAACAATCGAGGCATTTGACCAGCAGTAGGGGAGATGTCTGAACTTGAATTTTTTTGTTGTGTTAGGTTTTTCCATGTTCCATCTTCATTTAAGCTATGTGTAGAAAAATGTCCTCCCATCTGTCTTCCTGCAGCAAAAGGCTCTTTTACAATATCCGTATGAGCATATAAACCTGCGAAGAATTGTTCTATACTATACTTATCAATTGCCATCATGAACGTTTGATCTCTATAATATCCTGATCTAAAATCTCCATCACGAAAAACCCTAGCCATGGCGAGCTGGGGTAGCTCTTTTCCTCCTCCAAAAATTCCAAATTTTGATTTACCAGTTAATACCTCCCGTCTTCCAAGCATACTACATTCTCGACTAACCAAAGCAATCTTATAATCTCTAAGGATTTGGTTTTTATATTCTTCGAATGAAATATTAGATGAAGTAACGGTATCAGTTTGCATGTGAACGGAATTTTGTTTTAATAGATTGCAAATTTAATTAAAATACTGACCATTTGCAAGGCGCAAACTCTTAAATTTATTGAGTATTATTCATTAAAAACCGTTTTTCATTGAACTATTATTGTTTTTGAACCTTATTTTAAAAGTTAATTAACAAATGTTTAAAAATTTCACATTTATTGTTTTTAAATATATACTAATACCATTCTCTTGTAAAAAGCTTTATTAATGTTTCAGGACTTAATGTTATTATAAATCGTATTCGTTCATTATAATTTTGTTGTGATATTTCCCATCCGTTATTAGAAACTACAGGGAAGAATACTTCAAAATAATCTGCCACTAAACTTAATCGTACTCCTGCATCGTATACAAATTTAGAAGAGATTCCTTTGCTTTTAATTATTCCTACATCACCATATGCATAAATCCAATTCCATATGTTAGTGTTAGCGTTTAGAGTAGTAATCCATTGATTAGAATACGGATATTTAAGTTTTGATTTAAATCCGCCTTCTGCTAAAATAATTTGCTGACTTACAAGTCCTGTACTTTCACTACGACCTAAGTAGTTGTAATCAAATAAATAATCTGTAGGTCTGTCTAGAGCAAAGCTAAAGAAATTACCATCTTTTTCGGTATCATTAAATATAAAAGATCCAGCAAATAAGCGTAGATTTAATTGCCTATTATTAATAAATAATTTTCTGTAATTTATAGCAGTTGATATTTTACTAAAGTTTTTTGATATTTGATAATCAACAGAATACCCTATAAAATCAGTAAGATTAAAATCTGTATTTTTATATCTTATATTAAATATATTATAGTTAGGAGTAGGAACTTTCCTTTTTTTATTTTGTTCTCTAAAAACATTTACATTCCTTAACGTTAATTTTTGTTTCTTATTTGATCTAAGGTCTTTGGGTCTAAAAAGAAAATTTACAGACGATGAAAGTTTTCTAAACAATAGGTTAGGAGCATAGCTGTACATGCTAGCTTTCATTCCATATTGTATTTGATATAGATCATATTCTGATACTTGATGTCTATATAGTATTGCTGTGGATCCCAGTAACTTATTAGAGTTGAATCCATAGGCAGGAGATATATTATATTCAAAATTCTTTCTTATAAACGATCTATTATAAAATTTGGAGGCTATTGTAAAACCATCATACACATTAAATTCAAATTCTGGAATAAAGAATAATTGATTATATCTGGGGTCTTCAGCATCTTGTAAAAATCTAAATTGTAGTGGTTTATTGAATATCCATTTTAGATTTTTATGATTATTACGTCTATTTACTTCTGGTATATTTTGATCATAATCTAATACCAGTTTACTAATATCTTGATTAGCAATCTTTACAGTTTTAGTATTCTTAATATCTGTAATCCAAGTTTTAGAAACTATATTTTTTTTTCTTAGCCCATAAAGAGAAACTGGCATCGAATTATCTCCTTTATTTTTAATCGTAACTTCAATAGAATCAGTTGTCTTTTTTACTGATTTTATTTTAAAATCTAGCTTTTTATTAGTTTGTACAAAATCTTCGAAGAACCATTCGATATCTTTTGTTGCTAATGAGGTAAGAATTTCTCTGTATGTATTGGAGTTGGTATACTGCAATACATTTTGGCTATAAAATTCTTTAATACTTTGATCAATAATGGTATCATCACCCAGATAATCTTCTAAATATTTAAATCCTACTCCTGCTTTATAGGCATTCGCAATGTTTCTATTAAATTTTATTAATTCATCTTTTGGTTTTGATAAAGGCTGATCCAGAAATAGTCTGATCATGTTTTTATACCCTAAAAAATATTGATCATTAAAGTCGAGATCGGCAATATGAAACCATCGTATGCCAATAATATTACTAAGCTTACCAATCAGTTTCATTTTTGGATAATACTTTTTGGTATACGACATCATTAGATGAATCTGTATAGCATCTCGTATCCAAATATCTTGTCGTGGGTTTATTAGTAATGTTTTTTCGAGATAGTATTCTGTTATTGCTTTTAGTTGTTTGATCTCGTATTGAAAACCATCAGGAAATGGTCTTAGAATATCGGGTAATTGATTTAATCCATATACAGGATTTTTTTTATAATCACTCTCAGAGATCATAATTTTATCAAAAGGATAGGCTCCTAATCTTTCATTTAAGAACCTAATGATTCTACCTGTTGCAATTGATTTCATCTCAGGTAATAAATCAACATTATTTATATTGCTTATAAACTCAATTCCATTATTTTGAAAACTATAAAAGGATGATACTTTCTCTATGTACAGATTTACTTCATTTCTTTTATTTCCTATAAGAGAAATCGTTTTTAGATGTTCATTAGTAGGTATAGGGTCATTTTTTTGTTCTAAGTCACTTATGATAGTATATGCTGAAGGAATTGTAAAACTCACTTTATAATTAGCTATAGGAGCGTATAAATCATCTTGATTTTTATGACTATAAATATTCCATTTTGTATCGTACACTGCAGGAATAATATACCAATATTTTAGGCTAAAATTTCCATTTTCGTTATACCCATATCTGGTAAACTTATCACTAGCTACTTTGATTTTATATTTAAAAAGCAAGGTTTGGCTTTCTCCAGGGAAAATAGGAGTAGGAGTTGTAACCCATATAATATCCTGAATTCCATTATGTCTTCCCCATTCTAACGATTGTTTTTTTGAAGTAGTAATATTTTGGATGGTTGTACTTCCTCGTTCTTTATCTTTTGCAAAATAAAAACGCTTCATAAAATCTTCGTTAAACCTTTTACCAAGAGGTGTGGTTTTATTAGAAAAACTATTGGCCCAATCATGAAAAAATAATTGTGTAAGAGTATCTTTTGATGAATTGGTATATGTAATTTCTTGCTCTATTGTTATAACCTTTTTTGGGATATCCAAATTAGCATTTATAACTATATCATGCTGAGCGGATACTATAGTAGTAAATACAAAAAAGATAATTATAGTATTATATATTTTTATAATATTCAATTTTAAAATTTTGGTTAAAGAGGTTATAATATAAAAACAGGGAAATGTGTTATGTCCCTATTTTTTTTTGTTAAAATACTAAAAAAATATAGTATAATAGATCGCTTAGGTTTTACTATATACTAACTGATTATGTAATTAAATGTTTCAAAAATTAGGGCTTAAATTATATTCTGTATAGAACTTATCTAAAATTGTTAATACTTCATCCGGAGTGTCTACAACATGAATAAGATCTAAATCTCCAGCGCTTATGTTTCCAAATTTTTCTAACAATGTACTTTTAATCCAATCGATTAATCCTCCCCAAAACTCAGTACTTACCAATATAATAGGGAATTCTCCTATTTTTTTTGTTTGTATGAGTGTTATAGCCTCAAATAATTCATCTAAAGTTCCGAATCCTCCTGGCATTACTACAAATCCTTGAGAGTATTTTACAAACATTACTTTGCGAACAAAGAAATAATCAAAATCTAGGCTTTTATCTCTATCGATATATGGGTTATCATGTTGCTCGAAGGGTAAATCTATATTTAACCCAACAGAAGTACCACCGCTAAGATGAGCTCCTTTATTACCGGCTTCCATGATACCAGGTCCTCCTCCAGTAATAACACCATATCCGTGATCTACAATTTTTTTAGCTACATCTACGGCTAATTTATAGTATTTATCATCTGTTTTTGTGCGGGCAGACCCAAAAATAGATACGCAAGGACCTATTTTGCTCATTTTTTCAAATCCATTAACAAATTCTCCCATGATCTTGAAGATTGCCCATGAATCATTTGTTTTTATTTCATTCCAACCTTTATGGTGCTGTTCTTTTCTCATAAAACTCTAATTCTTTAATTTTAAATACCTAATTCTTTCTTTAAAAACTTTGCGGTATAACTTTTTTTATTTTTTATAATTTCTTCAGGAGTTCCTTTGGCTACTATTTTCCCTCCATTTTTTCCTCCTTCATATCCTATGTCAACAATATAATCTGCCATTTTAATAACATCTAAATTATGTTCAATAATCAAAACAGTATTTCCTTTATCGACTAATTTATTTAAAACGTCCATTAAAACACGAATATCTTCAAAATGAAGTCCTGTTGTGGGTTCATCAAGGATATAAAATGTATTTCCGGTATCTCTTTTTGACAGTTCTGTTGCTAATTTTATACGTTGCGCTTCTCCTCCGGACAGAGTAGTCGATTGTTGCCCTAGTGTGATATATCCTAAACCTACATTCTGAATTGTTACTAGTTTTCTATAAATTTTAGGAATATGCTCAAAAAACGTACATGCGTCATTGATTGTCATTTCTAGGACATCAGCAATTGATTTTCCTTTATATCTAATTTCTAAAGTTTCTCTATTAAAGCGTTTTCCTTGGCAGGTTTCGCACTCAACATATACATCTGGTAAAAAATTCATTTCTATAACTCGTAATCCTCCTCCTTTACAGGTCTCACATCTTCCTCCAGTTACATTAAAACTAAATCGTCCTGGTTTATATCCACGAATCATCGCTTCAGGTGTTTTAGAAAACAGGCTTCGTATTTCAGAAAAAACGCCTGTATATGTAGCAGGGTTAGATCTTGGAGTTCGACCTATTGGAGATTGATTTATATCAATTACTTTATCAGAATGCTCCAAGCCTTTAATAGTCTTATAAGGCATTGGTTTTTTAACTCCATTAAAATAATAAGCGTTTAAAATGGGGTAAAGTGTTTCATTAATAAGTGTAGATTTTCCACTTCCAGAAACTCCAGTTATTGCTATCATTTTTCCTAAAGGAATATCAATAGAAACATTCTTTAAGTTATTTCCTGTTGCTCCTTTTAAAGAAATTGATTTTCCGTTACCTTTTCTACGTTTTGCAGGGACTTTAATTTGTTTTTTACCGCTTAGATATTCTGCGGTTAGCGTATGGTGTCGTTGCAATTCTTCTGGAGTACCCTCACTAATAATTTCTCCACCATATTTTCCTGCTAGGGGTCCTATATCAATTACATGATCAGCTCGTTCGATCATATCTTTATCATGCTCTACTACAATTACAGAATTACCGATATCTCGTAATTGAAGTAGTGAATTGATTAGTTTTTCATTATCTCTTTGATGTAAACCAATACTAGGTTCATCCAATATATATAAAACTCCAACTAACTGAGATCCTATTTGAGTAGCAAGACGTATACGTTGTGCTTCTCCTCCGGATAGTGATTTACTACTTCTATTTAAAGAAAGATAGGTAAGTCCTACATCTATAAGGAATTGAAGTCTTGTATTAATTTCTTTTAATATTTCTCCAGAAATTTTATATTGCTTTTCATTTAGGTGTTTAGGCAATACTTTAAACCATTCAGAAAGCTCACTAATATCCATTGTAGCTAGTTCTGCAATATTTTTTTCATGTACTTTAAAATATAAAGATTCCTTACGTAACCTAGATCCGTTACATTCAGGACACTCAATATTATCCATAAAATCTTTAGCCCAACGTTTTAGTGAAGTAGAGTCATTGTTCTTATAAGTATTTTCTATAAAAGTAGCAATACCTTCAAAATCAATTTTATATTCTCTATTAACTCCTAAGGTTTTGCTGTTTATATTAAATTTTTCTTTTCCTCCATAAAGAATAATTTGCATTGCTTCTTCTGGGATTTTATGTATAGGGTCACTTAATTTAAAATCAAAACGCTGTGCAATTAATTCTAATTGTTTAAAGATCCAGTCTTTTTTTTGAGTTCCTTGAGGAGCTAAACCTCCATTTTTAATAGATTTAGTATCATCTGGGATAATTTTTTTTAGATTCACCTCATATAGATTACCAATACCATTACATTTTGGACAAGCACCTTTTGGTGAATTAAATGAAAAATTATTGGGTTCTGGATTAGGGTATGATATTCCACTAGAAGGGCACATTAAACTTCTACTAAAAAAACGGACTTCTTGGGATTCTTGCTCTATTACCATTAATACATCATCTCCATGATACATTGCTGTATTAATGGTTTCCATAAGGCGTTTTGAATTATCCTGATCTTTGGCAACCAGTATCCGATCAATAACAATCTCAATATCATGAGTTTTATATCGATCTAGTTTCATACCCTTAGTGATATCTTTAATTTCTCCATCGGTACGTACTTTTACAAATCCTTGTTTAGCGATTTGTTCAAATAATTCTCTATAATGCCCTTTTCTAGAGCGTACTACAGGGGCAAGAATATTTATTTTTTTTCCTTCAAAATCTTTTAAAATTAGATCTTTTATTTGTTCATCACTATAACTCACCATTTTCTCACCACTAGTATAGCTATATGCAGTACTACCTCTAGCAAATAGTAATCTTAGAAAATCATAAATTTCGGTAATTGTTCCTACGGTACTACGCGGGCTTTTACTAGTAGTTTTTTGCTCTATAGCAATAACAGGAGAAAGACCATCAATTTTATCAACATCAGGACGTTCTAATCCTCCTAAAAACTGCCTTGCATAGGCAGAGAAAGTTTCAATATATCGCCGTTGCCCTTCTGCATATATAGTATCAAAAGCCAAAGATGATTTCCCTGACCCTGATAATCCAGTAATAACTACTAATTTCTCACGAGGTATGGTAACATCTATGTTTTTTAAATTATGAACACGTGCTCCTAAAACCTCAATATTTTCTTTTGATACGACCATAATTTTTAAACCAAGATTGCAAATGTAGGTATTTGATCGCGTTTTGTGAAATGACTAGTTTAGCTTTATATTAAAAAGCTGTTATATAACTTTTTTTATGAAGTAAAATTACCAATTATCTATTGCTCAATTATAGTAGTATGATGCTTTTTTATTTAATAAACTTAAAGTAAAACTTATTAGTAATTAATACTTATAAAAAGGCTATCTATATTATAGTTTAGATAGCCCTTTATACAGAGTTATTATTTTATATTGGGGTATTTATAAAATTAAAGTCATCTGTTTTTTATCTTCTAAAAACGACACCTTTGCTTTTTCCATTTACAATTCTGAAAAGAGCAAGTCTGTCTCCTTTTATTTCATAACGATCAGCTACAGATATATCATTTGCTAATCCAGCATTACAAAACTCACTAAAGCGTAAAAGTCCTATTGTAATTTTTCCGCCTGATGCCGATGGAGTATCCTTAACTAATTTTACACTTCCTGTTAATGTCTGACAGTCATCAGATAAAGCAACAATAAGACCAAATTCATTCTTACTGAAACTTACAGTCGCATTAGGATAATCAGAAAGAGGTAGATCACTAGCAAAAGAGAGATTCCATTTTCCTAATAAATTAGAACTTTCTAATTCATCTGGGAAAACAATACTTCTTTTATTAGTTGATTCTGATTCGAATTCTTCTAAAATGTTTGCTTCTTGTGTTATAGGGCTATTATCTGCTACAGAATCTTTTGAACAAGATACTGTAAGAAATAAAACGGCTACAATTGCTAAGTGAAATAATTTGTTAATTTTCATTGTTTATGGTTTTTTGAGTTTAATATGGTGCTAAAGTAATATGCTTATAACACAATATTGGTACTGCTTGTATAAAGAGAATAAATAGATGTATAAAGAACTATTTTCGATGTATAAAGATCATTTAATCATTAGAGAAAGTTTTTATTGAAGCTACAGATTGGTAACTAAGTTCTAAATTATTTTAGAATCCTTATAAAAATACTTACCTCGACAATAAAATATCATAATATACTTTCATCATTTCTAGTAATGTTATTTTTTTAGATTTAAAAAAATATAAAACATGATATTAGGTATAGGATCGAGAATAAAATACCCAGAATTAGGAATGGGTATAGTAATTAATATAACCTCTAAGTTGTATTGGGTTACTTTTATTGATAAAGGGCTAGAAACTATTGATATTAATGGAAAATTTGAGGTGATAGAAAGAGTTGAAAATGAAGTAGATACTGTGAGTTTTTATGAAGTAGAAAAAACAATTAGAACTCTATTAAAACGTTATAGTGATATCTCTGAAATTGTAGCAATTGCAGATAAATGGAAAGGCGGTATTTTAATATTACAGCCCGAAGATTCTAATTTATCTTCTAAAGAAATTTCTATAGATATTTTTTTTCATAAAATAGTAATTGGTTAGAGATCGAATTAGGGTAATGGAACAAAAAATTAATAGTTCTGATCTAGATGAGCAAAATAAAATAGACCTACAGCAGTATATTACCAGAATATATGGGAGCTTAACAACATTTAGTATTTGATCGCGTTTTGTGAAATGACTAGTTTAGCTTTATATTAAAAAGCTGTTATATAACTTTTTTTATGAAGTAAAATTACCAATTATCTATTGCTCAATTATAGTAGTATGACACTTTTTTATTTAATAAACTTAAAGTAAAACTTATTAGTAATTAATACTCATAAAAGGGCTATCTATATTATAGTTTAGATAGCCCTTTATACAGAGTTATTATTTTATATTGGAGTATTTATAAAATTAAAATTATCTGTTTTCTTATCTTCTAAAAACAACACCTTTGTTTACTCCATCTACAACTCTAAAAAGAAAGAGTCTGTTTCCTCTTATTTCATAACGATCAGCTAACTCTACAAGATTCGCTACACCACTAGTTAATCGAGGACATCCTCCAAATCTTGTGGATAAGAACGTACTAAATTTAATATCTCCACCTGTTTCTGTACGTCTAAGTAAAGTGTTTATACCTCCTGACGAAGCACATACCTCTCCTCCAGCTCCTCTGATTATGACTTTATCATTATTGCTGAAGTGTATATTTATTGTAGAGCCATTTGTGTCTAAATCACTAGCAAAAATAAGATTCCATTTTCCTAATAAATTAGAATCTTTTAATTGATATGGGAAAGCAATACTTCTTTTATTAGTTGATTCTGATTCGAATTTTTCTAAAATGTTTGCTTCTTGTGTTATAGGACTATTATCTGCCACAGAATCTTTTGAACAAGATACTGTAAGAAATAAAACAGCTACAATTGCTAAGTGAAATAATTTGTTAATTTTCATTGTTTATGGTTTTTTGAGTTTATAATACGATGCTAAAGTAACATGCTTATAATACAATATTGATACTGTTTGTATGAAGAGAATAAATAGATGTATAAATGACTATTTTAAATGTATAAAAATCACTTAATCATTAAAGAAAGTTTTTATTGGAATGATACTGTTCGATTAATTTCTACATTATTGACTTTAGTTAAGTTTATCAAAATAAGGGTTATAAAAAAACAATCAAAAAAACTTGGTATGGTTTGAGTGATTATAAAATATAAGATCGTGTGAATGATAGTATTTATTTTAGTTATTTCTTGCGGGTTGAATATTGATCAAATAGTTCCTGATCTCAGTACTTTAAGTAGGTTTAGGACAGCTAAAGCTGATGAGTCGTTTTTCAAAGAAATCAACGCTCAATTAGAATTTTATAATATTATTGTCAAAACAGAAACTATTTTAGATACCAGTGTGATAGGCACTCCATTAAAACCTAATGGTAAAGCTAACCATAAAGTTACTAAGGGTAGAGAAGATCTTCAGCAAGTAGAAGTAAATAAAGACTACGCCGATAGTATAGATAAAGAAGTTTATAGGTATAGCATGATACAGAGATAGTAAAAAAATGCATTCTCAAAGACCTAATAGAAGCGATGTGTTACAATTTATACAGGAGTCTAGGGATGATTACTTCTAATTGTGAAAATTAACTAAAAGGAGTTAATATATAATAAACAGGGATTGTTGTCTATAATAATGTATTATAAACAACAATCCCTGTTTTTCTTTTACATAGAAAATTCCGATAGCGACTCTTAACTATATTGGAACATTTGTAAATTATAATTTTCTATCTTCTAAAAACAAGCCCTTTGTTTTCTCCATTTACAACTCTAAAAAGAGCAAGTCTGTTTCCTTTTATTTCATAACGATTTGCTGACTTTACAGTACTGATTACATTACCTGTTAATGGATCGCATAATCCAAAATTAGATCTAAGAAATGATCCAACAGAAATTTCCCCACCTGTTTCTGTGAATTTAGTTAAAGTTTTTATACTTCCAGATCCACCGCATTGTTGTAAATCTTTTGTATTTTCAACATTAACTCTATTACTTTCAGTAAAAATTATTTTTATTGAAGTGGAGTCATCTATCGATAAATCAGTAGCATGAGTAAGGTTCCACTCTCCTAATAAATTAGAATCTTTTAATTGACCTGGGAAAATAATACCTCTTTTATTAATTGATTCTGATTCGAATTTTTCTAAAATGTTTGCTTCTTGTGTTATAGGACTATTATCTGCCACAGAATCTTTTGAACAAGATACTGTAAGAAATAAAACGGCTACAATTGCTAAGTAAAATAATTTATTAATTTTCATTGTTTATGGTTTTTTGAGTTTAATATGGTGCTAAAGTAATATGCTTATAACACAATATTGGTACTGCTTGTATAAAGAGAATAAATAGATGTATAAAGAATTATTTTCGATGTATAAAGATCATTTAATCATTAGAGAAAGTTTTTATTGAAGCTACAGATTGGTAACTAAGTTCTAAATTATTTTAGAATCCTTATAAAAATACTTACCTCGACAATAAAATATCATAATATACTTTCATCATTTCTAGTAATGTTATTATTTTAGATTAAAAAAATATAAAATATGATATTAGGTATAGGGTCGAGAATAAAACACCCAGAATTAGGAATGGGTGTAGTAACTAATGTAACCTCTAAGTTGTATTGGGTTACTTTTATTGATAAAGGGCTAGAAACTATTGATATTAATGAAAAATTTGAGGTGATAGAAGGAGTTGAAAATGAAGTAGACACTGTGAGTTTTTATGAGGTAGAAAAAACATTTAGAACTCTATTAAAACGTTATAGTGATATCTCTGAAGTTGTAGCAATTGCAGATAAATGGAAAGGTGGTACTTTAGTATTACAGCCCGAAGATTCTAATTTATCTTCTAAAGAAATTCCTATAGATACTTTTTTTCATAAAATAGTAATGGTTAGAGATCGAATTAGGGTAATGGAACAAAAAATTAATAGTTCTGATCTAGATGAACAAAATAAAATAGACCTACAGCAGTATATTACCAGAATGTATGGGAGCTTAACAACATTTAATGTGTTATTTAAAAATAAATCACAGCAATTTAGAGGAAGTAGTAAAGGTAAATAATAAAGTATAGTTCTTACTTTACAATTTAAGCCGTATACAAGAGGTAAAAAAAGTTAAGATTCAGAGCTGTTTTTTTGCATTGGTTCTTAACTTTTTTTTAAATAAAACAGCCTTATGATAGTTGATGGAGTTTAGTTATTCCAAGCTTTTAGGTTACTAATAGGGATTCCAAACCCTAGGAGTTTATGTTGCTTAGACAGATATGCACCACTAGTCATAGTAGTCCAATCTCCCCAAGTAGCTTCAATACCGCCAATGGGAAGTATAGATACCCACATTTTAAAACTTGTAGGGCGATAGTCTTTATCCACTTTCCAGAGATAAGAATCTCCTGGAGTAGTCCCTCCTGATGGATAAGTGATCAATAATGCTTTTAAGCCCTCTTCTAATACCACTAGCTGCCTGATTGCTCCTTTATCAAAAAGTTTATGAGGAGCAACTACCCAAAAAGAGTCGTTATTAAAATTAGACAGTGCTTTAGTTATCAATTTTTGTTTGCCATTATTGGTAATCAGTTTTTTATGTTCATACACGATACTTTTTTTAGGATGATTTAAATCAAGTATAATTTTATAATCGTCCCATCTTACTTCTACATGATTATCAATTTTATTCCATAAATAATGATTTTTATTTCTAAAAGTCCATTGTATGTACTGAGTAGTTAGGTATGCATCATGCTTAATTGCGTTTTGTATTTTTAGCGCAAAAGCATCTGCTTCAGAACCTGTTTTTCCTTTAGGAAGTTTTTCATGTAAAGAGAGGTATAATACTATCGATATAATACATACTATTGATATAGAGCTTATGAGAAGTATTTTTAAAATTTTGAGGAGCTTTTTTTTCAATTGAAATTATTTTTTTGGTTTTATAAAAGTATAAAATTCTTTGAATAGATCTTTCTTCTTTATCTAAATACAGTTTTTTTAACACTCTAGATTCTCGTTTTAAAAATATCAAGTTTCTATTTATATAACATGATCTAAATCATAAAATATAGGTTGATAGTGTTAGTAATTTTACCTTAAAAATTTGCATAAACTTAAAGCAGAAAACAATGAGAAAAATATGGATAGGATTTATTACGATTATTGTACTCTCTTTTATAACATTACTATGGGTAGGGGTTAAAATATACCAAGATAAGCCTCCAATACCAGAAAAAGTAATGGTTATGGGTACAAATGAGGTATTATTTACAAGAGAACAAATACAAAGAGGACAAAATGTATGGGAATCTATTGGTGGTATGGAAGTAGGTTCTATATGGGGGCATGGGAGTTATGTAGCTCCAGATTGGTCTGCAGACTGGATTCATAAAGAAGCAGTCTTTTTATTAAACAAGTGGTCTTTGCCTTATGAAAAGGATTATGAAAAACTTTCTGAGGAATATAAAGGACTATTAAAAGGGCGTTTGATTACTACGATTAAAACAAATACCTATGATAGTATTACAAAAAATGTTTTTATTACAGCAGATAGAAAAGAAGCTATTCTTTCTAATTCCGAATATTATGCAACTATTTTTTCAGAAGGGCATGAAGAATATGCAATTCCTAGAAATATGCTCACAGATATATCTAAGTTGGATGATCTTAATGCGTTTTTATTCTGGGCATCTTGGGCTGCATCAACCAATAGGATTGGAAGTGAAATTACCTATACTTCTAACTGGCCACATGAGCCTCTTATAAATAATACAGTAACTGTTGATTCTCAGATATGGTCTGGGTTTTCTATTGTTTTACTATTGTTATGTATATCGATTATGGTGTGGTATCACATTAGGAGTAGTCATAAAGAAGAAGATCATAGTGAAGTACCAGAACATAATCCTTTACAAGATATTAAACTATATCCTTCTCAAAAAGCAACTTTAAAATACTTTTTAGTGATTAGTCTTCTAATCGCATTACAAGTAATTTTGGGAATCATAACCGTTCATTACAGTGTAGAGGGACAAGCATTTTTTGGATTCGAATTATCTCAATACCTTCCTTATAGCATAAGTAGAACATGGCATACACAATTGGCTATATTCTGGATTGCAGCAGCATGGTTATCTACAGGATTATTTATAGCTCCATTAATTAGTAATAAAGAACTTAAATTTCAAAAATTTGGAATCAATTTTCTATTTGTAGCAATACTGATAGTCGTATTAGGATCTATGATAGGAGAGTGGCTAGGGGTAAAACAATATCTAGAGTTAACCACTAATTTCTTCTTTGGACATCAAGGATATGAATATATGGATTTGGGTAGATTCTGGCAGATTCTATTAGGAGTAGGCTTAGTACTTTGGGTATTCTTAGTAGGAAGACATATTCTTATTGGTATCAAACGAAGAGATGGTACTAGAAATCTTCTAATTTTGTTTTTAATATCTGTTATTGCGATAGGATCATTTTTCTTCTCAGGATTAATGTATGGAGAGAATTCATCATTATCCGTAATAAACTATTGGAGATGGTGGTTAGTGCATCTATGGGTCGAAGGATTTTTTGAAGTTTTTGCGACTGTAGTTATTGCCTTTTTATTTACCAAAATGAAACTGATTAAAGAAAAGACTGCGGGTAGAGTTACTGTCTTATCTGCGATTATCTTTCTTTCTGGCGGAATTATAGGAACATTACATCATTTATATTTTTCAGGAACCCCTGTACATGCAATAGCATTAGGAGCTACATTTAGTGCATTAGAGGTAGTACCTCTAACACTAATTGGTTATGAAATCTGGGAGAATTGGAATCTATTAAAGATAAAAGAATGGGTGCAAGAATTTAAATGGCCGATTTACTTTTTTCTTGCAGTATCATTCTGGAATATGCTAGGAGCTGGAGTATTTGGATTTTTAATCAACCCTCCAATAGCATTGTATTATATCCAGGGACTAAATACTACCGCAGTGCATGCACATACAGCATTGTTTGGTGTTTATGGTATGTTAGGAATGGGACTAATACTATTCTCTCTGAGAATGATATCAAAAAGTGTATGGAATACCAAAGTATTAAAAATTTCATTTTGGTCATTAAATATAGGACTATTAGCGATGGTAGTATTTAGTTTATTACCACAAGGAATTATACAAGCATTAGCCTCAATCAAACATGGGTATTGGTACGCAAGAAGTACAGAGTTGTTATATTCTCCAACATTTCAGACGATAAAATGGTTACGTATTATAGGAGATATTATTTTCTCTATCGGGATAGGATATTTTTGCTGGTTTACGATTACAGAAACCTTAAAATGTTTTTCTAAAAAAAGTTAATAACTGTAAGAATACAAGGTTTTAAAAAGGTGATTTCTACTATAAGAAACAAGAATCTAAATTGGCTCGTTTTGATTCTTGTTTCTTTAAAACAGAGCTGATAATCTATTACAATGAATAGAAGAATAAACAGTTTTAATCGAGTCTAATTTTTATATGAAAAATATATATAGCTATAGTTTTATTTTAATTTTTGTTTGGTTAGGTTTTTTAGTAGCGATAAGCTTTATGGAAGCTCCATTAAAATTTCAGGCACCTTCTGTAACAACTGCTATTGGAGTAGAAATAGGGAGAATAGTATTTAATGCCCTTAATACAGTAGAGATTATTTTTAGTATCTATTTATTAGTACAACTCAATTATTTTAGAAAATTAGATCATAAAATATTCATCGGAGTAGTATTACTTCTAATGATTATAGGAGTGCAATCTTTTTATCTACTTCCTGTTTTGGATAGCTATGCGACTATTGTAATTAATGGAGGAATATCTCCGTCGAATATAGAACATGTAACCTATGTTGTTTTAGAAGTAATTAAGGTAATTCTCTTACCATATATTGGTTATCGACAGGTTATCATGTTTAAAAAATAGGTTATTATAACATGAATTTATTTATTATGATAATTAAATCCTCATTCATTTTATTTAGATTCTAATTTAATTATTCTGAATTCTAATCAACAAGAATTACCTCTAGTAAGCAGATCAATTAGTTGTAGATTTATGTATTATTAATTTAAAAATATAAATCATGAAAAAAAAGAACTTAAAAACTTTAAAACTGAACAAAATGGTTATTTCTAAATTGGACCAGAATAGCATTAAAGGAGGAATAATAACTTGGGATGATAATAAGCTTAAACCACCAACAGCTCCAAAAACAATTGATTGTCCAAGTAAATTATGTGCTTCTTTGGAACATAAGTGTACTTGGTCTTAATCGATTATAATAATACAAATTTTATTAAATTGAATCTCAGCAGACAATTGTTTGTTGGGATTTTTTATTTTATAAAATAAATATTTTTAAAATTATAGCGTAACCAGTTCACTTAATGAATAAATAGTATAGAATTAGCACTCTTATTTAGAATGATTCTACAAGAAAGAAAAACGCCACGGGTTTTCCGGGAAGATATTCTATGCTCAGAATAACGCCTCAGAAAACCCGTGGAGGTAGTATACATTAATAAAATACTCTCAGATAATCGAGGGTTATATTCTATGTGTACTATCTATTGCTGTATTTTCTAGTTTCGTATAAAAGTAATTTTTTGGTTGTTTTTGATATTTTCTTTCCTTTGGTGTCTGATTCTTATAATTTAGTCTTGATTCATATCTAGGTCAAAACTGCTGGATATCTAACAGTATAATCAATTATGTAATAAGAAAATTATTTAACCAATAATTTAGTATCTTTTCAATCGTTTAAAAAACAACCCATATTTAGATAGTTCTTAAAAAAAGAAGAATAATTAATATAGCCTAATCAATTGAAAACCTATCCATGGAAATTTTTTCTTCTTATAACGTTATTATAGAAATTTCACTGATTATCATTTTATCGTTTATTTTTAATGGTATTGCTAAAAAGACTAATGTTCCTGCGGTATTACTATTAATTATCTTAGGAATTATATTACAGTACGCTCTAAAAGCTTTTGGAGGAGATTCTACCGTCTTTTTTCCAATGTTAGAAGTACTGGGTATTGTAGGTTTAATCATGATCGTCTTAGAAGCAGCTCTAGAGCTAGAGTTAAAAAGAGATAAATTAATGCCTATTCTTAAGGCATTAACAATTGCATTAATCGGATTAGTAACTTCCACATTTATCGCAGCCATTATATTACAATCATTAGTAGATTGTATGACAATGCAATCAGCATGGCTATATGCTACTCCATTATCAATACTGTCTAGTGCTATAATAATACCCAGTGTATCTTCTTTATCAGTTACAAAAAAAGAATTTCATATCTATGAGAGCACATTTTCTGATATATTAGGTATTATGTTATTCTATTTTCTGGCAGGTAGATTAAATCCCGCAGAAGATGCTGGAGTAGGAGGTTTTTTCTTAAATCTAATAATCACTATTATCATCTCATTAATAGCTAGTTATGCTATTATTCTAATCTTTCAGAAAATAAAAAGTCAAGTAAAGTTGTTTTTACTTATCGCAGTACTATTGTTATTATATGCACTAGGTAAAAAAATGCATTTATCATCTTTAATTATAATTTTAATTTTTGGATTAGTTATCGCTAATATGAAGCTATTCTTTAGAGGAAAACTCAGAGAGTATCTAAATATTGAAAAAGCAAAATTGATTTATCATGATCTACATGTGATTACTGCAGAAACCGCTTTTGTAATACGCACTTTGTTTTTTGTTGTTTTTGGAATTACCATTGTATTATCTTCTTTATTGAATCTACAAGTTACACTAATTAGCCTTTTGATATTAATTTCTATTTATGGTATACGATATGGTTTACTACGTATTTTTATGAGAAAAGATATTACGCCACAATTATTTATAGCTCCAAGAGGATTAATAACTGTTTTATTGTTTTATGCTATTCCTACAGAAGCGATTATAGAAGGTTTTGAACCAGGGATACTACTTTTCGTTATTATAGGTACTAGCTTAGTAATGACAGCAGGCATGATCAGAGATAAAAGAAAAAGTCCTTTTAAGCAATCTATATCAGAAACAGAGACAGCTAGTGAAGAGACAGAATATTTTATTAATAATACTACAGATTTAAGTAAAATTGATGACCTTAATACATCAAATGAACACGAAATAGAATAATGAAACGATTACACCGATTAACTGCAATATTAGTAAAATTACAATCCAAGAAAATTGTTCTAGCAGCTGAGCTAGCAAATAAGTTCGAAGTTAGCCTACGAACCATATATCGTGATATGCAAGCACTTACTGACGCAGGAGTACCCATAGGAGCAGAAGCAGGAACTGGGTATTATCTAGTAGATGGATATTCTCTACCACCAATTATGTTTACAGAAAAAGAAGCTAATGCATTACTAACTGCTTCTAAGATCATTAATACCAATAATGATCAATCACTAATCAATGAATATCAAGAAGCTATAGATAAGGTAATTGCAGTACTTAAATCTACACAAAAAGAGAAACTTAAAATTTTAGAACAACGTGTTTTTACATATAATAGAGAACATGTTAAATCAAGTAACTCCTTATCAATAATACAACAAGCTATTACTGATTATAGAGTCTTAGAAATAGAATACAGCACAGCATCTCAGGAATATAGTAAACGATTGATAGAACCTCTTGGAGTCTATTTTACAAACAATACGTGGATAATGATTGCACATTGTAGATTGAGGAATGATTATCGAGAGTTTAGAACAGATCGAATTCTAAGCCTTATAGAAACACATGAAGTTTTTTCTTCACAGCATTTCAGTTTAGAAGAATATTATAAAAAACGTACTGAATCATGTAACTATTACTAGTTAAATTTTCTTATAACGAAACAACTACTGACATAAGGTTGTCATAATGTGATTATAATTTTGATATGATTTAATAAATTATATTAACAAAGTAACACTAATCATTATGATAAACTTATTATTTAATAACACAATACGTACTAACCAAAATCCTTCATCAATATCTATAAAATCTAAAGTTGTAGAAATTGTATTATTTGATATCCATTCAGGATATTCTAAAGCAGCAGCAGAAAAAGCATTATCCTCTCTTAATGATATTATAAAATTATATTATGGATTTATAGAAAGAATTACTGCTAGTAATGGAGAAGGAAAATATATAGATATTGTGTATTGGACTGACATGCAATCAGCAAAAGATGCAGCCACTGATATCATGAATTCTAAAAAAGCAACTGAAATTTTTACCATAATAAACCGAGAATCAATTAAAATGTATCATTTTAATACCTTTAATCAGTTTGAAGAATGACACCTCACCTATAGATCATTTTCTATACTCTCTTTTTTTTAAGATTAAGTAAATAATTTAGGTATGTATAAGTATTGAAGATTATAAGAAACATGTATAAATGACATTTATTTTTTGCTTTTTATTTTAAACTTTACACTGTATTATCGATAATAAAAAATTAACGTTGTTTTTTTATTAAATAAATGTTAATACGTTGTTTTTTTTAAATAATAACAGCTTATATCTATTGGGTTTTTTATAGATTTAAATGATTTTAAATCTATAAAAACGGTTTTATTTATTCATGAATATTCTTCACACAAGTTTTGAATGTTATCCCGTAGCAAAAGTAGGGGGATTAGCAGATGTAGTTGGGGCTTTGCCAAAATATCAAAACAATTTAAATCTTAATACAAGTATCATAATGCCTTTTTATGATAACCAATTTGTTAAGAATTCTAAACAGATTACTATTTATAAAAGCACAATACAATTAGGGGAAATTTCATACCCGTATACCATACAAGAGTTAAAATCCCCTGATTTAGGATTTACTGCATATCTAGTTTATAGTAATGGTTTATTAGACAGACCTAATGTATATAATTATGAGGATGATACAGAGCGATGTATAGGGTTTCAATTAGCAGTTTTAGATTGGATAACTACTTTAGATAAAGCCCCTGATATCATTCATTGTCATGATCATCATACAGGATTAATCCCTTTTTTAATGACTTATACTACGCCGTACTCTAGATTAAGAAACATTCCTACAGTACTTACAATTCATAATGCACAGTACCAAGGGCAATTATCTTATGATAAACTACATTATCTACCTGATTTTGATAAAGAAAAAATAGGATTATTAGATTGGGATAATTGTATCAATCCTTTGGCATCAGGTATTAAATGTGCTTGGAGAGTGACTACTGTATCACCTAATTATATGGTAGAGTTACAAAAAAAAGCAAATGGATTAGAACGACTCTTACAACATGAAAATAATAAATGTATAGGAATCCTTAATGGAATTGATACAAAAACTTGGGATCCTGAAACAGATCCAATGGTAATCAAGAATTATGGACTAAGTAATGTCGCATTAGGGAAATTAGAAAATAAAAAATGGATTTGTAAGCACTTTAATTTAGACAGTAATAAGCCACTTTTTAGTTTTATAGGACGGTTAGTAGGAGAAAAAGGAGCTGATATATTACCAGATATAATAGAACAATCTTTTAATGATACTACAGATATTAATATTCTGATTTTAGGATCAGGTAATCCCGAAACTGAAGAACGGTTAAAGTCATTACAAGAGAAATTTTCTGGGATGTATAATGTATTTATAGGATATGATGAGAAATTATCCCATATCATATATGCAGGGACAGATTATTTAATAATGCCATCTCGTGTAGAACCATGTGGGCTTAATCAGATGTACGCTCTACGATATGGTACTATCCCTATAGTAAGAAGAACAGGAGGGCTTAAAGATACTGTTATCGATATTGGAGATAATGGTTTTGGGATATGTCATAATAATACCTCTGTATGGGATGTGTGTCATTCAATACAAAGAGGAATCAAATTGTATACTAATCAAGAAAAATATAAAGAATTACAAAAAAATAATATGAAAATAGATCATTCATGGGATCGATCTGTTTCTAAATACTTAACCATATATGAATCATTAATACAAAAACATGATCAATAAAAAAGTTCTTGCCATTATATTGGGTGGAGGCCAAGGAACACGATTATCACCTCTTACAGATCAACGATCTAAGCCTGCCGTATCTATAGCCGGAAAATACAGATTAGTGGATATCCCAATATCTAATTGTATCCATTGTGATATCAAAAGAATGTTTGTTCTTACCCAATTTAATTCAGCTTCTCTAAACCGTCATATAAAAAACACATATGTTTTTAGCACATTTAGTGATGCCTTTGTAGATATTATGGCTGCAGAGCAAACTCCGGATAATAAAACATGGTATCAAGGCACAGCAGATGCTGTTAGACAGTCCATGTATCAATTGTTAAACCATGAGTTTGAGTATGCATTAATCTTATCAGGAGATCAATTGTATCAAATGGATTTTAATGCTATGCTAGATGCACATGTAGAAAAAGGAGCCGAAATATCTATAGCAACCATACCAGTTAAATCTAAAGAAGCAACACAGTTTGGGATTTTAAAAACCGATGAAGAAAGCTTTATCTCTTCCTTTATAGAAAAACCAAGTCAAGAAAACCTTAAAGGATGGGAGTCTGAGGTAAGTGAAGAAATGAAAAAAGACGGTAAGAATTATCTTGCTTCAATGGGGATTTATGTATTTAACAAACAACTCTTAATCGATCTCTTATCTAATCCGGATACCGTAGATTTTGGGAAAGAAATTATCCCTCAATCTATTTCAAAACATAAAGTACTGGCATATCAATATGAAGGATATTGGACTGATATAGGAAATGTGCCTTCTTTTTTTGAAGCTAATATCCAATTAACCGATGATATTCCGCAATTTGATCTATTTAATAAAAGTAGTTCTGTTATTACCAGACCACGTATTCTTCCGCCATCAAAAATTTCGGGAACCAGACTACATAAATCTATGATTGCAGAAGGGTGTATCATTAATGCTAAAGAAATAGAACGTTCTGTAATCGGTATTCGATCAAGAATAGGAAATCAAACAATGATAAAAAACACATATATGATTGGTAGTAATTCATACCAAGATATAGATGAAATAAATACTGATTTGGCTAATGGAATTCCGCCTATTGGTGTGGGGGATAGATGTGTGATTACTAACACTATAATTGATAAAGATGTACGAATAGGTAATGACGTAGTGATCAATGGAGGGACACATTTAGAAGATGCAGAAGAAGACTCTTATGTAATACGAGAAGGTGTCATCGTTATAAAAAAAGGTACTATAATTCCTAATGGATTTAAATTATAATAAAAACTATGGGTACTATAATTCCTTATAGTTTCTTTTCTGAATTTGATATCAATCTTTTTAAAATTGGTAAACACTATCATTTATATAAAAAATTTGGATCTCATATAATTACTGTTAACGGAGTAAAAGGAACCTATTTTGCAGTATGGGCTCCATCAGCCAAATCTGTTTCTGTAATCGGTGATTTTAATTATTGGACAGAAGGAGAACATCAATTAAATGTACGATGGGATTCATCAGGGATATGGGAAGGCTTTATTCCTAATGTAAAAAAAGGAAATCTCTATAAATATAAAATTCATTCTAATCATAATGATGTCATAACAGAAAAAGCAGACCCTTATGCTAGACGGTGTGAGCATCCTCCTAAAACAGCCTCCGTAGTATGGGATGATGAATACCAATGGGAAGACATCAAATGGATGAAAAAACGCAAAAAACATAATGCTCTCAATGCTCCATACTCTGTATATGAAGTTCATTTAGGCTCATGGAAAAAGAAAGCAGAAGAAAATCGAGCATTATCTTATACAGAATTAGCAGATGAATTAGTGTCCTATGTAAAAGAAATGCAATTTACTCATGTAGAGCTAATGCCAGTAATGGAACATCCATATGATCCATCATGGGGATATCAAATTACAGGATATTTTGCTCCAACATCTCGTTTTGGATATCCAGAAGAATTTAAATTATTGGTAGATAAACTCCATCAAAATGATATAGGAATTATCCTAGATTGGGTTCCATCTCATTTTCCAGAAGATGCTCACGGGCTTGGTTTTTTTGATGGAACATGCTTGTATGAACATCCAGATAAACAAAAAGGTTATCACCCAGATTGGAAAAGTTTGATTTTTAATTATGGAAGAAACGAAGTAAAAAGCTTTTTAATAAGTAACGCAATCTTTTGGTTAGATCAATACCATATCGATGGATTACGGGTAGATGCAGTAGCATCAATGCTATTCTTAGATTACTCTAGAGAAGAAGGAGAATGGGAACCTAATATATATGGAGGAAGAGAAAATCTCGAAGCTATAACATTTATGAAAGAACTAAATGAAGAGGTATATCGTAGTTTCCCAGATGTGCAAACGATAGCAGAAGAATCTACTTCTTTTCCCATGGTTTCAAAACCTTCTTATCTAGGAGGATTAGGCTTTGGTATGAAATGGATGATGGGGTGGATGCATGATACACTTCTATATTTTAGAAAAGAGCCTGTTTACAGAAAACATCATCAAAATGATCTTACTTTTAGTATGACCTATGCGTTTACAGAAAATTTTATGCTCCCTTTTTCACACGATGAAGTAGTACATGGTAAATCTAGTATTTTTGGAAGAATGCCAGGAGATGAGTGGCAGCAGTTTGCAAACCTTAGAGTATTGTACAGTTATATGTTTACACACCCTGGAACAAAATTACTATTCATGGGAGCAGAAATAGGACAACGCGAAGAATGGAATTTTCAAGAAAGCTTAGATTGGTATATTCTACAATATGACTACCATATAGGCATTAAAGAACTTATAAAAGATTTAAATATCCTGTATAGAAACTATCCGGCATTATATCAAGAACAATTTGAGCAATCAGGATTTGAGTGGATAAGCTATGATGATCATGAGAATTCTGTTATAGCATATCTAAGAAAAGGAAAACAAAACTCTCTAATCATTGTATGCAATTTTACTCCAATTCCTAGAACAAATTATCGTATCGGTTTACCAAATAACGGAAAACTGATACAACTATTTAATAGTGATGCTAAAAAGTATAATGGAGGTGGTATTTCTAATCCAAAAGAAATCAATATAATAGATGAACATTGGCATTCTAGAGAGTACTCCGCAGAAATTAGTATTCCGCCATTAGCATCAGTCATTTTTAAAATTAAAGACTAAGTAATAAATTAACCATTTAGTAACAGTAGTAATAAACAAAAAAACAACCCAAAATATACTATTATTAATACATTTAATATCTTAAATTATTTTATAGTTTTTTTTAGAAAAAACACCGAATTAAATATAGTGTATACAAGTCTAAACTCAACGAAAAAGAAAATCATATGATTATTAATACAGAATTAGAACAAAAAGGGAATTTATTTCCTGGTAAGATTATTTCCTTTTCACAAAATGTAGATAAATTAAATTTCACAACAGAAAATGGAGTAATTCTACAAGTTACTATTTTAAGAGGTAGCGTTATTCGTTTTAGATACGCTACAGATAATAATTTTGAAAAAGACTTTTCTTATGCAATAAGCGAAACAGGTGCTAGAGGATATAGTATTCTAGAAGTAGAAGAAGATGAAAATAAATATATTGTAACTACTTCAAAAATAAGTATAACTATTTCTAAAGCTAATATTCATGTTACTATTAATGATAAAGAAGGTAATATAGTCTGTAAAGACGATTGGGGTTTTCATTGGGAACAAAGCTATGAATATGGAGGAAATATTGTAAAAATGAGTAAATCAGCACCTCAGGGAGAGTGCTATTATGGATTAGGTGATAAACCCATGCATCTTAACCTAAAAGGAAAACGTATACAAAACTGGGCTACTGATCAATATGCTTTTGGAAAAGATCAAGATCCCTTGTATAAGAGTGTTCCTTTTTATATCGGAATGTATGAAGAAAGAGCCTATGGAATATTTTTTGACAATACATTCAAAACCTTTTTTGATTTTTGTCATGAGCGCCGTAATGTAACAAGTTTTTGGGCTCAGGGAGGAGAGATGAATTATTATTTCTTTTATGGTCCTAATATGCAAGATGTTGTAACACGATATACAGATCTTACTGGTAAGCCAGAATTACCTCCATTATGGGCATTAGGATACCACCAATGTAAATGGAGTTATTACCCAGAGAATAAAGTAAAAGAGATAACCAATAAATTTAGAGAACTTAGAATCCCTTGTGATGCGATTTATCTAGATATTGATTATATGGAAGGGTTTAGATGTTTTACATGGAATAAAGAGTATTTTCCAGACCCTAAACGTATGGTAACAGAACTAGCAGAAGATGGTTTTAAAACTGTAGTGATTATTGATCCAGGGATTAAAATTGATGATGACTATTCTGTATACCAAGAAGCGATACAAAATGATTATTTCTGTAAAAGAGCAGATGGTCCATATATGCGAGGTAAAGTATGGCCTGGAGAGTGTTATTTCCCAGACTTTACAAATCCTGAAGTTAGAGAATGGTGGGCTGGATTGTTTAAAGAAATTATCGATGAAATAGGAGTGAAAGGAGTATGGAATGATATGAATGAGCCAGCTGTAATGGAAGTCCCTGGCAAAACTTTCCCTAATGATGTACGTCACAACTATGATGGAAACCATTGTAGTCATAGAAAAGCTCATAATATATATGGTACCCAGATGGCTAGAGCTACTTACGAAGGGGTAAAACGATTTGCATATCCTAAACGCCCTTTTATTATTACACGATCTGCATATTCTGGAGCACAGCGATATACATCATCTTGGACAGGAGATAATGTAGCAACATGGGAACACCTATGGATTGCTAATATACAAGCACAGCGGATGAGTATGAGTGGTATGTCCTTTACAGGTAGTGATATCGGAGGTTTTGCAGAACACCCTACAGGAGAGCTCTATGCACGATGGATACAACTAGGCGTATTTCATCCATTCTGTCGTACACACTCTTCTGGTGATCACGGTAATCAAGAACCTTGGACATTTGGAGAAGAAGTTATAGATGTTACCAGAAAGTATGTAGAACTACGTTATCAATTATTACCATATTTATACACTATGTTTTGGGAATACGCCGAGGCAGGAATTCCAATGTTAAAATCCTTAGTGCTCTATGACCAAGGAGATTTACAAACACATTACAGAACTGATGAATTTGTTTTTGGAAACCAAATTCTCGTATGCCCAATACAAGAACCAAACGCTAATGGTAGAAGAATGTATATTCCAAGAGGAAATTGGTATAATTACTGGACTCGTACCTATGTAGTAGGTGGAAAAGAAAAATGGGTAGATGCTGATCTAGATACTATTCCATTATTTATTAAAGAAGGAGCAATTATTCCTAAGTATCCAATACAACAATATGTCGGAGAAAAGAAAATAGACGAATTGAAACTAGAAGCTTATTATAAATTAGGAGACAAAGAAGTATCAAAAGTATATGAAGATGCTCAAGACGGTTATGATTATGCAAAAGGACGTTTTAGTCTTAGAAGTTTCTCTTTTACAGGAAAAGATAATGAAATCATTATACAGCAACATAAAAGCGGAAGTTATATTAGTGAGTATGAAACCATGAGAATTGAATTAATAGGGCTTCCTTTTAAAATCAATACTATCGAAATTGATAATGTAGTAGTAGCATCTGAAAGTGTAAATTTTGATATTGATAAAAATGAATTAATTGTACCTAAAAATTTTACAGAACTTCATATTGTGGCATGATAGATGTACTTTATCGAAAAAAATAACAATACATAGATTTTTAAAAACATTATTATCTATTGTTTTTTGAAGAACGCTTGTTATTTTTGTATTTTTAAAAAAAGAACCTTACAAGATAGTATTACATATGAAGACACGAAAATCTATAGTTATAATAGGAACCATTTTATTGTTTATGTCCTGTGCTACAAATCCATTTACTGGTAAACAGACATTAGCATTAGTTCCTAATTCTCAGATACTGCCTATGGCTTTCCAGCAATACAATCAGTTCTTAGGAGAGAATAAAGTAATAAAAGGAACATCTGAAGCAGAGATGATCACCAGAGTAGGTCAAAAAATTTCAAGAGCTTCAGAACGTTGGTTAAATGCTAATGGATATCAAGGATATTTAAAAGACTACAAGTGGGAATACAATCTTGTAGATGATAAAAATGTAAATGCTTGGTGTATGCCTGGTGGTAAAATAGTATTTTATACAGGTATCTTACCAATAGCAAAAAGTGAAACTGGTATAGCAGCTGTAATGGGACACGAAGTAGCTCATGCATTAGCAAATCACGGTCAACAACGAATGAGTGCAGGTCAAATTCAACAACTAGCAGGAGCTGCAACAGCAATAGCAGTGAGTGGAAAAGATCAAAAAACACAGCAAATTGTAGGTACTGCTTTTGGTCTGGGAAGTCAATTTGGAGTAATGTTACCATTTAGTAGAAGTCATGAAACTGAAGCTGATCGCATAGGGTTACAATTGATGGCAATTGCAGGATATAATCCTGATGAAGCAGCTAACTTATGGAGACGTATGAAAGCTAATAGTGGAGGACAAGCACCACCAGAGTTTATGAGTACCCACCCATCTAGTGATACACGTATTGCAAATCTTACCGCTTGGGCTCCAGCAGCAAGAGCCGAAGCTAAAAAATTTGGAGTTACATCCTTTAAATAAATTATAAAGTTTATATTCTTAAAAAGATTATACTTACTTTAGAAGCTGTTCTGAGCAAATTCAGAACAGCTTTTTTTTAGTTAAAAAAAAACTATTAAAGAATTCAGTTTTTTTAAGTGGTATTAATCCCACGATATAACAAATTTATTTTTTATAACTTTTATATATTCTATGAAGACAATATTACCAAAAGGAAGTAAAAAATTATTAAATGCATGGGCATTTTATGATTGGGCAAACTCAGTATATAATCTAACTATTTCATCAGCTGTTTTTCCTATCTTTTGGGGAGCATTAACTATAGTAAGAAATGATCAAGGAGCTATTGTTAGTGATACAGTACGTTTTTTAGGTTATGATTTTAACAATGATTCCTTAATAAGCTATGTTACTGCCATAGCTTTTTTAACAGTCTCAATAATTAGTCCTCTACTTTCGGGAATAGCAGATTACATAGGAAATAAAAAGAATTTTTTGAAATTTTTCTGCTACTTAGGAGCATTATCATGTATTGGTTTATATTGGTTTAGTTTAGAACATCTATGGTTTGGTTTATTGTGCTATTTTTTTGCATTAATAGGTTTTTGGGCAAGTTTGGTATTCTATAATTCATATCTACCAGATATCGCATTTCCAGAACAACAAGATGCTATTAGTGCAAAAGGGTATTCATTAGGCTATATAGGAAGTGTACTCTTATTGATTATTAACCTTGCTATGATATTTTTTTATGATTCGTTTGGTTTTGAAAATAAAGGAGTCCCAACCAGATTGTCTTTTGTTATGGTAGGAGTGTGGTGGATAGGCTTTAGCCAATATACGTATTATTACCTTCCTAAAGGACATCAGAAAGATGTGCTCTCAAAAGCAGTTGTTTTTAATGGATTTAAAGAATTAAAAACAATTTGGAATGCATTGAAGAATGATATAAGACTTCGTAGATATCTTAGTGCATTCTTTGTATATAGTATGGCAGTACAGACCATAATGCTTATTGCTACATATTTTGGTATCGAAGAATTAGATTGGGGAGATCAAGATGCTACTACAGGATTAATTATAAGTATTCTATTAATTCAACTTGTAGCAGTACTTGGAGCATTCTTTACCTCAAAAGCTTCTTCAAAATTTGGAAACATACAAACATTAATAGTCATTAATTTTATTTGGATAGGGATCTGTATATACGCATACACTATTACTACACCTTATCAATTTTATATCACTGCAGCAATTGTAGGTTTAGTTATGGGAGGAATACAAGCCCTATCAAGATCTACGTATTCAAAATTGTTACCAAAAAATGCTGTAGATACAGCCTCATATTTTAGTTTTTATGATGTATCCGAAAAAGTAGGTATTGTTATTGGAATGTTTTCATACGGTATCATCGCCCAGATGACAGGGAGTGTACGCTACTCAATACTTTTTTTAATACTCTTTTTTGTAATAGGCCTTATATTGTTATTTAGAGTTCCAAAAAAATAAAATTTAAGATAACTATAGTATTATCTGCTTATAAAGTTAATAACTAGTTAAATATATATTGTAGAATATTTTTTATCCAAATTTTATGCGTCCTATCTATTTTTTAGTATTTATTTTACGTAATAATAAATTATAATTTTGAAATATATTAATATTGGGTACGTTATCCGTATTCGCTATTTTTATATACTAAAACACACAATAATGAAAAAACTTATTTTAGTACTGACAGTTGTTTTATTAGCCTCATGCACTAGTACACAACAAACAGTTATTGCTGCAAAAAAAACACTTAAAGGAAAATGGACTTTGAGTAAAATATCTTATGATCGAGAAGGGATTTTTCAAGTTAATTTATATAATGATGCTCCTTCAGAATGTTTTATAGGTAGTTACTGGAGATTTATTCCTAATAATAACACAGGAAACTATGAAGTATATCAAAGTGAATGTGCCTCTAAAGGATTAAGAAATTTTAGATTTACTATACCTAAACCAGAAGGAGATGGAGAATACTATTTCTTATTTAAACCAATAGACGAAAAGAAAAAAAGTACTAATAACAATGCTGGATATAGAATGCTTTTAAAGCATCTAGATACTACTACAATGACTTGGTCTATGACAGTAAGCTTAGAAGGTAAGCCTTTTGTGATTACTATGGATTTTAACAAAGAACAATAATTAAAATATCAAAAGACAATGAATACAAATCTTAAAAAAATAATAGTTGCAGTAATAGCAATTACATTCTTGATTAGTTGTGATGCCGTTAATAATGCTAATAACACACAAAAAGGAGCAGTTATAGGTACTGCTACAGGAGCTGTATTAGGAGGAATCATAGGAAATAATGTTAAAGGAAAAAATTCTGCACTAGGAGCAGTAATCGGTGGAGTAGTAGGAGGTGTTGCAGGAGGTGTTATTGGTAAGCAAATGGATAAGCAAGCTCAGAAAATCGAATCAGAAATACCAGGAGCAGAAGTTACTAGAGTAGGAGAAGGTATTGATGTTGTTTTTGATGAAAATAGTGGTGTTTATTTTGATACTAATAAATCAAATATCAATTCTAAATCTAAAACTAACCTTAATAAATTAGCTAGAATATTTAAAGAATATCCAGATACTAACATTATTGTAGAAGGACATACTGATAGCTCTGGAAATGATGCATATAATATGACCTTATCACAGAAAAGAGCTAATGCCGTTTCTGCTTATTTGGTATCTCAGGGAATAAGTAAAAATCGTTTGACCATATATGCACATGGAGAAACACTTCCTAAATATGATAATGCCACCCCAGAAGGGAGAGCTAAAAATAGAAGAGTTGAACTAGGTATTGTTGCCAATGAAAAGATGAAACAAGACGCACAAAAACAGGTGAAACAATAATTTTTCAGCATTAACTAAAATAGATAAAAAAAACCTAACAATATTGTTAGGTTTTTTTTATCTATTTTAGTTAGTAATATTCATTATTTTTGTTATTCTTACATAATATATTATTAACCAAAATTGCCTTACACAATGTCATTTTTCATAAAGATTCAAATACTAATTATGTACGGAATTTTATGTTCTTGTTCAAACTCAGAACAGAAAATAACAAAAGAAGTATCTGATGATACAGTTACTGAATTTAAAATTGATTATGAAAAATTTACTCTAGATAATGGCTTAGAAGTAATTCTCCATGAAGATCATAGTGACCCTATTGTAGCAGTAGCTACAATTATGCATGTTGGGTCTAGTCGAGAAAAGCCTGGTAAGACAGGATTTGCGCATTTTTTTGAACATATGTCTTTTAATGATTCTGAGAATACTCCTGTAGGAGCAAATAGAAAGCTAATACCAGAATGGGGAGGAAAACGTAATGGAGGTACATCAAATGATGCTACCAGATATTATGAAGTAGTACCAAAAGATGCTTTTGAAAAAATTCTTTGGATAGATTCAGACCGTTTTGGATATATGATTAATACAGTTACTAAAGCAGCACTAGAAAGAGAAAAGCAAGTAGTTAAAAATGAAAAACGCCAACGAGTAGATAATATGCCTTACGGATATACAGATGAGATTATTCGTAAACATTTATACCCAAAAGGACATCCTTATAGCTGGACAGTTATTGGTTCTCTTCCTGATTTACAATCAGCAACATTAGATGATGTAAAAGAATTTTATGCTCAATATTATGGTGCTAGTAATGCCTCTTTAGTCATTGCAGGGGATATTGATATAGTAGAAACTAAAAAATTAGTTACAAAATGGTATGGTGAAATTAGAAAAGGACCAGAGGTAACTCCTTTAAAGCCGATGCCTGTTATTCTAAATAATAGCAAATTGTTATATTTTGAAGATAATTTTGCAAAGCTACCAGAACTTAGAATGGTATACCCAACTGTTGAAAAATATCATCAAGACACCTATGCATTAGATATTTTAAGTAAACTATTAAGCGGAAGTAAAAAATCGCCACTATATAAAATTCTTGTTGAAGAAAAAAAACTAGCCCCTAATCCTTATAGTTTTCAGAAATCTAATGAAATAGCAGGTGAGTTTTCATTTGTAGTACGTGCTAATGCAGGTAAAGATTTAGATAGTGTAAAAGTAGCAATAGAAGAAGGGCTCAAAAAATTTGAAAAACAAGGATTTACAGATAATGAACTTAAAAGAGTTAAAGCAGAATTAGAAACCAAATTATATATGGGAGTTAGTACTATATTAGATAAGGCTTTTCAACTAGTTTTGGATAATGAATTTATAAAAGATCCAGGGTATATTTCAAAAACTGCTAAATTAACAAGTGCAGTAACCCGAGAGGATATTATGCGAGTATATAATACTTACATTAAAAATCAAAACTATGTGATGACCAGTGTAGTACCAAAAAATCAATTAGACTTAGTTGTTACTCATAGCACAGAAGCAAAAGTATGGTTAGAAGAAATAAAACAAGATGTAGTAAATGAAGTAGTTAGCCAAGGAGAAGAAGCTGTTTATAAAAAAACACTATCCAAACATGATAGAAGTGAACCTGACTCTAGAGAATTGCCATTGTTTAAATCTCCCAAAGTATGGACAGGAGAAATTGCTAATGGAATGAAGTTGTACGGTATAGAAAATAATGAATTACCTCTTGTAAATTTTGATATAACAATACCTGGAGGTCATTTATTAGATCCTATAGAAAAATGTGGGATTTCGAATTTTATGGCAAGTATGATGATGGAAGGAACCGCAACAAAAACCCCTGCAGAGTTAGAAGAAGCTATTGGTCTTCTAGGAGCATCTATTACAATATCTAACGAAACAGAAGAAATAAGAATTAAAGCCTCTTGTTTAGCCAAAAATTTCGAAAAAACATTAGATTTAATAGAAGAAATTTTGTTAGAACCTCGATGGGATAAAAAAGAATATATTCGATTAAAACAAGCATTACAAACAAGGTTAAAAGGTCGTGAAGCAAGTCCAAGAGCAATTGCATCATTTAATTTTAAAAAACTATTATATGGGAATCAAAATATTTTAGGATTACCAAATTTTGGAACATTAGAAACTATAGAAAATATTTCTTTAGAAGAAATAAAGCATCATTATAAGAATTTATCTCCTAACAATGCAATTTTTCATATTGCAGGAAATATAGAAAAGAATAAAGTTGAAGAGGCTTTATCATCACTTGCAACTAATTGGAAAACAAAAGAGATAACCATTCCCAAAATAAAAATTGTCGAAAAAGAAAATCAAAAAAACCAATTGTACTTTATAGACGTACCAGGTTCTAAGCAATCTGTTATATTTATAGGGAGATTAGCATTATCAGCTATGGATCCAGAGTTTAATAATTTAGATTATGCTAATGAAATTTTAGGAAAAGGATCTAGTAGTCAATTATTTCAAACATTAAGAATAAACAAAGGATATACTTATGGAGCATATTCATTCATTAGATCTCAAAAGAATATTTCGCCTTTTTATATAACAACGAATGTACGTACTAATGCGACATTACCATCTCTTAAAATTATTAAAGAAATGATAACTAGTTATAGTACCAATTTTAGTAAGAAAGATGTAAAAGTTACAAAATCAAAAATACTTAAAAGAAGTACTCGAAATTATGAAGGTTTAAATGATAAATTAAATATCTTAAGAGAAATGAGTAAATATAATAAACCGGCTTCATTTATAGAAGATGATCAGAAAGAACTTATTGAAATGAGTGAATCTGATTTTAAGACTATTATATCTAAACATATCAAAGAGGACAAAATGATCTATGTTATAGTTGGAGATAAAGCTTCACAATTTGAAGAAATTAAAAAACTTAACAAAATAATCATAGAGTTAGATATAAATGGTAATCGGATATAATTAGAATATATCATAAATAAAAAAATAGTACAGATATCCTATTTTACATAATATAAATTATAGTACAAATGTATTTATATGAGCAAAACGGCGAATAGAACTTTTTCTGTTCTATTTTACATAGATGCAGATATAGCGCCTTTAGGTCTATATCGTCAGCATTTATGTAACAGCCGTTTTACGCACGCCAGTTTATTATTAGTAGCTATAATGTAATACTATGTAAAATATCCTGCGATTCTCGTGAAGTTGCCGCATAAGTATAAAATTACTCTAAGGGTTTGCATATCTTTTTGTCTTGATACAAAAAGAAATCGACTTTAGGAGATTCACTAACTCCTCTAAAAAAATATTAACCTTGTGAGCTAAACAAAAAATCAAGGCTGCATAAAACTTTGGAAACAATCACGGCGCAGTCGCTATATTTTAGAAAACATTCTGACTTATAAGATCGCTTCGTACCAGAATGAATATGTATAGCTTTTATTGAACCTTCTTACTAAACCTCTAAAATATTGACGCTCCTTTACCTATTGACGCTCCTTTATCTATTGTTTGTGCCAAAGTTTTCTGAGGCCGTTTTTAAACTTTTAGGTTCTATTTTACATAATGTTCAATATTTTAATGTCTTCCACATAGAGGTTTTAATTTCTGTGCTACTAATTTCTCGATAATATTTAGATACATACTATTAGTACTTTCAATTTTAACAACTTTAACAACATTAATTGTTATATCGAAATCACAGTCTTTTGCAAAATGTATTAATTGTAAACCTTGTGTGCTCCCTGTACGATAATAACCTAAATATTGATTAATTCTATTTGTGATATTTGATGTTTCCCATTTTTTGGTATAACCACCACGTCGAATACCTACATATAATACATTACTATCTTTGTTTTTATTTGTTGCAGGAACACTTCTATATGATCGGGTAAATCTTTTATTTTAAAGGATATAGTAACCCTATCCCCTACATCATTGATTATTTTGACACTGATGGATTCAAAAACATTATTTACATTTATATATCCATAAATTAATCACTTTATTTTAGGTACTAAAACTCTAATCTTCATCTTCTAGTAAAAAACCTTTTCTTTTTAAATATTTATTATAAATCTCATTTATTTTTAGTTTCTTTTGCTTCGATAACCATTCAATTGGTGTTTCTTCTTGTTCTTCAGGTATCAATTTATAAACTTTAATAGCTATTGATCTAGACATACCTTTAGAAATTAAAAGCAAAACTAATGAGTTATAGGTACCCAATTCTAACATTGTAGGCAATGAAATACTTAGTTTATGTTTTTCTAGCTCCTCTTCGGTAAGTATAGACTCTAATATATCTGCAAGTAATTTTGTGTATTTGACAAGAATATAACTTACTACTGTAGAATAAACTTTAATAATTTCATTTATAGTTTTGTTTATATCAATTTTACTCTCTTTATCAATAGTTTTTCGAATATCAGCTTTAAACTTTATTTCTCTTGTGATTAATTCATTAAAGCTTTTATTTTCCATCCATAATACAGCATAAAAGACCATTTGAGATAACGATCTTGATATTTGATGCTTGAAAAAAGCTTCAGCATTAAAATCAAAAATTTCGTCTAGCTTATATAATATATTGCTCAGTTGACCAAAGAAATTTGTGTTTTCGTGAGATCTACTATTGATGGTCTCTTTAGTCCATCTTGCATTAAAATTTTCATTTTTATGTAGCACCCATTTGTTTATTCCTTCTTTTTTTATTCTCTTATATAATTTGTCCTGTAGTTCAGGATCAATACTTGGATTTAATCTCAATAATTCTTTAGGAATACTTATACCCTCTAATCTATTGGAAAGGCTATCAATGATAGTGTTTATTATAGAATTGTCAACTCCTTTATTATTTAAATATTCGGTAAGAAGATTGTCTCCTCTCAAAAACTTATTCTTTAAGAAAACAACACCAAACTCAATGTCTTTATTTTTTTTATCCAATGGTTGGTTAATAGCATTGATAAGTTCATCTACAGGATAATGTAAAATTTTATTAATTGCTGGAATTATTTCTTTATCAGGGTCATTTTCGTAAAACTCTTCTGCCCAAGATTCATCATTCTTCTCCATGCAAATTATTGTTCCAGTAAGAGCATCTCTTATCCTACCTGCTCTTCCCACAATATTACCAAATTCAAAAGGGCTTAAATGATTAATATCTTTTTTGGGGTAAGGAATAAATACTTTTTCCGCAGGTAAATTTATCCCTTCCATTAATGTGGATGTGCAGATGATATTATTAAGAGCACCTTTAGAAAAGAGATATTCCAATTCTCCTCTTATAATTTCTGGTAACTTACCATGATGAAAAGCTGATTTAGTTTTTAACGCATCTATTAAATAGTAATCGGGGTGTATTTCTTCCTTAATTAATTCAATTAACTCTTTTATTTCATCATCTAGATTAATATTATCATTATTTGCATTAATCTCATTCGTTAAATAGTTAGAAAATTGTTCGACATAATTGGTTTTTGGAAAATAAATAATGTTTTTACTATTTCTACCAAACCTTAATACAACCTTAACGGTAGTTTTTAATTTACTCATAGAGATTTCTTTAGAGTAATTAAACTCTACATATCATTATTTAATTCTCTTTTAAAATCTTCCGATACTTGAGAAATCAAAGCTCGAGTTGGAACAATGTATACTATAAAAAACTTTTCTTTTTTAATGAAAGTCTGCCTTATGTAATTTTGAATGATAAAAGATTTACCCGCAGAAGTCGGCGCAGATATAGCAATATTTTCATCTTTTTTTGTTAAAACATTCCACAAATATTTTTGATAATCCGATCCAATAATTTTCCCTTCACCATTCTCAATTTCATTAAGAGCTATTTTTGAACCAAGTTCATAATCAATTATGGTTCCGAAGTTTTCATTGAAAAAGAGTCTACCACTAATAGAATTAATTTTAATCAATTCATTAAAAAATCTAGAAGCAATCAAATTTCCAGACCTTGATAATATTACATATGCTGCTTTTCTATATTCTTTAGAGGGCTCTTCTAAAAAAAGAGCTATTCCAAAAACTGAACTTAAATATTTATCATTTTCATCTGTACTTGAGGCTATAATACTTGCCAACCATATTGCATTGTCCAGTTTCTCTTTTTCAATGTTATCATTATTTCCTTCAATTTCTAGCTCAGAATAAAATCTATTGGTTATCATTGTATTCAAAACATCTCTGAATACAGGGTGGTTTTTAGCAGATTCTATTGTCTGATTTGACATTCTTATTCTCTTTTATATTTTTTGCCATTATGAAATATTTCATAGCAAGATTCTCTAAATTCATTGACATCTTTAACTGGCATCATAAAAAACTCTAGTGTTAAACCTTTAATTGGAGGCAATGTCTTTTCTATATAATTTGCTCTTCTTGTTTTTACTGAATTAATAAACTTATTTATTACTTCCTCTATATCTGGTAAACTCTTGGCTATTAATTTTTTTAAGTTTACTTCTTTGTACATTAAAAATGCTGGATAACATATTCCATATCCTTTGAATTCTTCTTGTTTAGTTCTAAGGCTCTGATAGATTAAGTCTAAATCACCAACTTCTAAATTATTCAAATCCCTGCTTAAATGCTTTTTAGCAACTTGAAGTTCTCTATCTATTGAATGAGGATTATTTATATATCGATTTAGTGAATCTAAAACATCTCCAACGCAAACGTGAAAATTATTTCTCATTTTTGATTCTCCAATCAACAAAGTTGGTTTGTCAAGAATATTACCTATGAAAAGTCCATCAGAACCTTTTACTTGGTCATTATTATTATAAGTTTGAGAAATCTTGTGAACAACCATAGGAGTTTGTAGAATAGCTTCTACAAATAGAAACAATATTAGTTCTCCATATCTACCATCGCTTATTGGGTCTATATCTCCAAAATAACTTAAAGCCTTTTTATATGGTATATCTCCATCCTCTATAAGTTCTTCAATGTCTTTTTCATCAAAAACATAAGTAACTACTTGTTCATATAAATGTTTAATAAAACCTTCATAATCCGGAGATCCATCTACAAAATTTAAACTATAGAATTTAACTTTAACATCTTCAGACAATGTAACCTCTTCATTTAAACTAAACCAATCAGTAAAAGCATTTTTATCAATTTTTAATAGCTTGTCCCAAGCTATATCCTTCAGGTCTTTTGGCATATATTAATATAATATTTAACAATTCCTTAATTAAATTAAATTAGAGAATGTAATATTGTTAAATTTATGAATTAATATCTTCTTTAAATTACGGAAAACCCTCACTTTTTAATTTAATTTAAGAGAAATATTCCCATTCCACACACATTCACCTACTCTCCTACTGTTGTTTCGGGTAATAAGTGTTGCACTACCTTTTTTATAGGAGCTTTTCGTTAGAAAACTTTTAAAGAAAATGTAGAAGTAATAAACTTTGCTTTCACCAAAGCAAAGTGACATAACGCAAGTATATTATAGTACAAATGTATTTATATGAGCAAAACGATCGTTTTGAACTAGAATCAATATGTTTAGCTTTTATTAAACCTTAGTACTAAATCTCTAAAATATGGACGTTCCTTTACCTATTGTTTGCTCCAAAGTTTTCTGAGGCCGTTTTGTCAACGCTTCTATTTTACATAATGTTTAATGTCTACCACAAAGAGGTTTTAGTATCACATTTTATTTTATCTAACTCGGTAAATATATTTCTCGAATTTGCGTGTGCATTTACATCTACAGTAAAGTCTTTGTGGTTGGGTAAGTCACTTATTTTAAATATTTTACTTACCCTATCATCAGTTTCAGACACAACTTTATTACTTATGAACTCAAAAACCTTGTGTATGACTAAGATTTCATCTTTTATATTCATAATTGGTAATCTCCTATTAAAAAATCAACTCCTTCCCTCCCATTTGGTTTTGAAAATAATTCTAAATTGAATTCTTTTAGCTCGTATTTTAAATATTCACTATTCATTTTCTAATGGATTTGTACCTAATATTTGATTAGTATGTTTCATATCTACATAAACAGAATTACCGTGCATTATAAATTTATCGAGTAATAAATTAGAAACATTTATATTTTTTAAAAGCAGATAGCCAATAACATAATCAATTAAAAAACTAATATACAATAGCTCAAAATCTGTAAAAATATTTTTGTTTTTTAAATCGCTGTGAACGTGATAATTCCTAGACCTTATTAGTTTACTTGGAAACTTTTCCCAATCTTCATCGGTTAGTTTTCCTATCAACTTAAAAACAGATTCATAATGTTTTATGTATTTTTTTAAGTTGGGAGGGTTAATGCCAGAATATATTTTACAATATGCTTCAAATGCCGATATACTATTTGTAAACCTCTTGCTATGACTAGAATGGTTTGTAATAAAATTCTCCATCAATCTATCAAGGCAAAATTTAAAGTCATTATCATTATAAGCTACTTCCAAAACTTTATTCAAATCATCTGTTATCTCATCATAATTTGTATTAACAAAAGAGGATGTTCTTTTAGATAGATTTTTGTCATTATAATAAAGCTCTTTCCATTCATTGCAACTAAGACACTTAAAATTAAATTCGCTAAATTTTTCCGAGCCACCTCTTAATAACTGTAATACTTTTTGGAACTGATTATAAATTTCAATAGCCTTGAGAATTGCTATAGGTTTATCTAAAGTAAATTTTATTGCTCCTTTATTTGTTATATGAAGTTCTGAACGGTTTTTCGAATGATAATTAATATAATGCTGAATTTCAATTGTTAGTCCTTTTTTTTCAATTTTGAATTCATCTATAAACTTTTTTGTAGATAAGCTATTTGTTTGAGCATCGAACCAATTCATAAAATTCACCCATTTAACAATAGCATCATTTACAATAAGAAATTCTTTAATTTTTAAATCAATTGCATTAACAAAATGATGTGGACTTGTGAATGTATATTTAGGTCTATATACCCTTAACTCTGAGATACCAGAAGAGGAACTTTGAATTCTACAATCAATAAATGTAACATAACCAACACCTGTAAATGTGCCTATAATTTGTAATTCTTTATAAACTGGTCTTTCCGAACAAAGATTTGTTTCTAGAAATATATCATCACCCTTAAAAAAGAGAACACAAAATTGTTTTTGGCCTTCTTTACCTACAAACCATATATCACCATAATATTTTTTGTCTTTTTTCAATATAATTTTAGAGGTTTTTTAATTCAGAACTAATTATCCTTATCTCCGATTCAAGAACTTTCTTTTCTGATGAAATTTGATCTAATCTATGTTGTACTTGGTTTGTTTTTTGAATTTCATTTAATTCCCCCTCTTCTACACTTAATTTAAAATACTGATTCTCTAAAATATTTAGTTGATTTTGCAATTCTATTTTATTCGTGATTAGGTTTACCATATCCCATATGAATATTCAAATCTCTCAATGTAGTATATAAATCTACCATACTCCCTTTATTGATGATCCAAGTGGTAATTAGTTCTAATATTTTTTCGGCATCTTCAATATACCCCATCCTACTATCTGCTCCACGAATACCTTTTTCATCAATTCTATGACCTCGGGTTAAATAGGTTTTTTTTTCTTCGTAAATGTAATCTCTTGCATTCTTATATTCTTTTCCTTCAGGTAAGTGTTTCTTTAACAGTTTACCTATTCCTTTGTAGTAAATATCATATTTTCTTTCAGGGTCATCTATATCTCCTAGTGCAAATTTCTTGAGTTCATCTTCTGTCTGTATCGTACCATCTATATCAATTGATAATTGTTCTCCTACTACTTCATCAGCTTTTGAAATGAGCATCATTCTCTCCATCTCTTCCTGTTCAGAAAGTTTTTCAGACTCTTTTTTTTTCTGTTTTTTCTTTTTATCACTCATATATCTTAAATATTAAAAATTTCTGTCTTCAATTTATCAACCGTTTCATCTACTGATTCACTCTGCCAAATATTAACATTTAGATTGTCTATTGCTAAACTTATATTTGGCATCTTACTTTTAAACTTAGCCCAATTGTTATTATCGTACATATAAAAATTATAGATAATACTAGAGTGTACTTGAGACTTTTCGGCATACTCTCTAACGAGAACCGCTTCATTAATAAAAGGTTCAATATATTTTGACCTTTTGTAACTAAAAAGATATTCCCGTGCAAAATCATTAGCTTTTTCTTCTTTTAACCATAAATCAGGTTCTCCAGTCAAATGATATTTTACTTGTTCTATTTCATCAAAATCATATAGAACGTGGTGTAATTCGTGCATTAGAGAAAACCATAAGGTTGGATATCTTTTGTACAGGTCATTTATAACAATACAAGGTTTCCCATTCACAACAAAAGTTGCTCCTCTGACTGAAATGTTTGGTAGTGATTCTTGATATATTACAGTAATACCAACAGAAAATAGAGCTTTTACAACTGTAACTAATCCTTTTTTTACATTTCTAGTATATGGTCTAATTTTAGGGATTAAATCGATTAATTTTTCTCTAGAGTATTCATTAGGGTTTTCCAAAAGTTTAAATTGAGAAAGAGCCGATTGCACCCAAAACTCTCGCATTAAATCGCTTGAACTTCTTTTTGTCCTACTAAAAGCAGGAGTAACTATTTCTTTAGCAAAATCATAAATCGATTCTAAGCCAAAAAATCTTGTTATTCTATTCTCAATACTTTCATAATCAGTTTTAGAAGAAATAAACTTTGATTTGTGAAGTTGTGGTAAATCAAAATTCTGAACGATGAAATTATTACGTTTTGCTTTTTCTAAATCTCCAATTTGTTCAGAAGGCAATTCTTGAAGATAAACTTTAACGAAATCATCAACTGGTAAGTTAAGAAATTGCGCAAGCTTAATAATTGTAATAATGTCTACTCTTTTAGCTTCTTTATTTAAGATACTATTTAAGCTCTTCTTTTCTATACCAAGCATTGCTTCTGCTCGACTTTGCGTAATGCCTAATTCTTTAATTCTTTTATTGAAAAGCACACTAAAAGGTTCTTTGCCAATACCATCATTGATATGCAAGGGTTCAATTAAACGGTTAAATGCTTCAATAAAATCAGAATCTTCATTCATATTTTTTAGGTGGATTTACATATTAAAAATGTATAATTATGATACAAATATATAAAAGTTAGGTAAATTTACCTAACTTTTCTTTGTATGTTTAAGAAATAAGGAAAATATTCCCATTCCACACACATTCCCCTACTCTCCTATCGTCGCTTCGGGCAAAGCGTATTCCATTACATTTTTAAAGAAACTTTTAGAAAGAAAAAAAACAATAAAATTTGAGATATAAACTTCGCTTTTACCAAAGCAAAGTTACATAACGCAAGTACATTATGATAAAAAAGTAATCATAATAAAACATTATATAAAATTGCTTTGAACTTTAAAAACTATTGTTTTATTGTATTCGGATAGACTATACATTCTTTTCATAATCCATGCTTTGATTTAATACACGAACAATTAAAATATCAATATCTGTAGCCAGATAAAAAATAGTGTGAGATTTATAATAAAATCGCTTTAATGATAGCATAAATTCTGATGCATCACGCCCAAGATTAGTATTATCGGCTAATACCTGAAACAGTGTATGCATTCCTAATAAGTATTCCTTAGCTTGTTTTAATCCAAATATTTCAATACCATATTCATACATTTTGACAAGATCCATCTCTGCCTTTCTTGATACTTTATAAACGCCCATCTGCTCGCATACGCTCTTCGACTTCTTTCATAATATCTGGAACAGTTTTATCACTAATACCACTTTCCATCCCTTCAGTTATAGCTGCTTTTAGTGCAGAAAATTTAGCGTTTTTTGCCTGATCTCGTCTTACTAAATCACGAAGATATTCACTATCATTTGTGAACTCGCCTGCCTTAATTCGTGACTTTATCCATTTATCTTGTTTTTTAGTAAATGTTATTGTTTTTCTAATTGTAGACATATTTTTTGTTTAAATAATCATACTATTGATGTAATATAATCTTTTCGATTGAATATTACAAAATTAAAAAGCTCTAATTTTCATGTATTTAGTATTTATTCCCATTCCTCCATACAATAGTATTGTTGCAAATTGGTGGATGCTTCCATTTTACATATTCCCTTGCTTCCTGTAATTTTTTGAGATTAATATAAATTGCTTTAGTTAGTTTGGATCAACATCTATATTATATTTCATAAGCTCCTTATTCTCATGTCCATATAAACCATTCCCCAGAAGAAAATAAAGATCCTGTCCTAATCCAAAAACAAAATGATTTCTCATTACATTTAACATAGGTGTTTTTTCTTCCCACTGTTTGGTTTGTATATCATATGTGAATAGTCCTCGTTCTTCTCGTATATTTCCTTGACCACCGCTGAAATACAAAACATTATTGTATTCATAAAGGTTCATATCATAGAAAAAGTTACTTGATTTAGGATGACCTATGTCTGTCCAAACATTTGTAATTGTATTATAAACCATTACATTAAAATTTGGAGAACTTAAATAGACTTTATCTCCACTTGAATAAAATATGAAGAAATATGCATTTCCCGCATTTATTTCAAAATTGGGAGGTGAAGATATCTGTTCTTTTTGATCTGTATTTAGGTTATATTTATAGAAAGAGGTACTTCCAAAGTTTTCTTCACTTAATGCTAATATTAAATTATTATTATCAATGGCAACAGCTCGGTTAATAAATAGACCCGCTTCAATATCAAGTCCTTTAGACTCCCAAGTTTGGGTTATTAAATCATACGTTTTAAAAGTATTATTTACAGCATATATAAACAACTTATTATTTATAATAGGAGGATTTATTTTACCATTTGAAAAACTCAAATCCGAAGGTACGTTATTTTCAATTTTATCCCAGATATAAGAATTGTTATTTAGTCTATAAATTCCATGTCTATTAATGTAATGAAACATTCCATTATATTCAAATCCAAAACTACCCAAATGATAGTCTGCTAGACTAAATTGATATTCAGGTATTCTTTCATATGGTTCTATTATATTAATAGTTCCTACATTAATAACCTGTGGACCATATTCTATTGTTATTGTTGTTGTTGGATCCAATTCAATACTTTGCGGTAGTCTGAATTTTACTTGATTTTGTGTAGCATTTAATTTATCACAATAATGACCGTTCGCTTTAATTATATATGAATAGGTATCTTCTAAGTTACTACCTTCTATAATATATGTATCCTTTCGTGTTCCAACTTTAGGATTCAAATCATTAGCTGACAATGATTTAATTGTAAAACTAACCTCATTACTTTCTTGACCTCCAGTTATTATTTTTATTTTATGATTACCCGGATAAAGTGTATTAGGAATTGGAACTTGAGCTCTTTGATTGTGTAATGAATATGTAGAAATCCCAGGGTCGGGAATCAAAATATCATTAATATAAATTTTACCAACACCTATATATCCTCTATCATACCCAAAATCATTTCCTTCTAATACAATCGAGCTTTCATGAAAAAAAGAAGCCTTATTAATTTTTGTAATTTCTGGAGAATAGATAGAAAAATCTAAAGACGAGCTTCCATAATTTGTTTCAATAAATACTTCGATTAATCCAGGAGATTTTATATTATACTCTGGATATAAACTTTTTACATTAAGCCATTCCTTTAAATTCACATTAAAAGTACCATCATAATCAATTTGACTATAAGCATTTTCTGTATTTGCTATTACATCACCTATCTTAGCTGTGTTTCTATCTCCCAAATAATACTTTGTTTTTATTATAATATTATCTTCTATATGATATTTCTTTTTATCAAAACTTAAAATTTGAGGAGGTAACATAGTAATTGGTTCTGATAGACTAAAAGTTCCTGTATTCAAAATCAATTCTGGATTATCTACTGTAAATAATTGATCAATAATCACTTTAATTTCTTCATCATTTTTGCTGATAATATTTTGTACTTGATTACCAATGATAACTTCAAAAACATCACTACGTTGATCTAAAAATTTTCCCTTAATAGTCAATGTATCTAAAAAACCCGTACTACGTGGAGTTACTTCTTCTATTACAGGTGTAGTACTTTGATAGTAATCTTCTTTTTCAATTATTTTATCAAGTACTTGTAACTTAAAATCTAATTTACCTGAAGGTAAATTTTCAGGAACTTTAATTTTCAAAAGGGTAATTGAATCTGTAGTTATTAACTCTGTTTCTATTCCTTCAAGCCATACTTTACTTATATTATTATGTATATTTTTTCCATATACAACTAGTTCTTCTCCTACGTACAAGTTTTTATTAGAAATCGAATCCAATTTAGGAAGATCAATCGAAAACACTCCATCAATGTTTGTAATAATCCCACAACTCTTTAAGGAAGGTTTCAATTCAGAGGCTTTCAAATAAGGGCTAACTACAGTTTTGATCAATGAGTCAGATTCAAATATTACCTCATGATATGATTCATCTAGTAAAAAGCTATTAGAGTTATTAAAGGAAGAAGTACAAAAATTTTTACCTATAATAACAATAGTATCACGTATAAAACCATTTCTTGGTGATAAACCCGTAATTGAAACATCAATTTCTACGTTACTTTTAAAACTTAATGTATCTCCATAAATTGTTCCAAACTCAGTTCTTAAATATGGATATACAAAATATGTTTGCCCTTTAATTAATCCATTGTATAAAGTTGCCTCAAAAAAAAAATTCTCAAGTTTTCCTAGTTGAAGTTTATCTATCAAAGTATTTTTGTCTAACCAAATAACACCATGATCAGTAATGTCATATTCCGCTAAAATTTCTGATGAAATTTTTGTTCTGGTAATAACACCATTCTTTTCATTACTAACAATTTCGAAAGATGAAATCATTAATTCTTGAATACTAACTTGTTCATCATCTTCATTACAAGAAACAATAATAAAAGTAAAAAAACTGATAAGTAAAAAAATGGAAAGTACTTTTTTCAACATATTTCATTTATTTTGAGAGAACAAAACTACTATATTTTTATTTTAAGTTTGAAAATATTTCAATCATAAAAATAACTAGTACTTATAGATGTCTTTAAAGACTAATTTGTTACTATCATTTCAAAAGAATTTTTAGGTAGTATTCCATTTCACACACATTACACTTTTAAAGAAACATTTGAGAAGAAAAAATAAAAGAAAATTAGTATTAGTAAAAGCTTTTACCAAAGTAAAGTGACATAACGCAGAACATTATAGTACAAATGTAGTGTTTAGTTAATAAGAGTGGTTTATCCATTTGATAGCCATAATGTAATACTATGTAAAATATCCCAGAAGCATTGTATTTCACTAAACTCTCTCATTCCCTGCAAATATTTCCGTCATTACATTAAACCTCTTTTTATTAACTAACTCCCAAGATATATTTAACCAAATAATAATAAAAAGGTAAAGTTTTAAAGAAATCAATTGCCAACTATTTTATCCTTTTAGTTTAAAGTTACATACCTAATAAATAGGCAAATATTAATGGAGCAACAATTGTAGCATCACTCTCAATTATGAACTTTGGTGTATTAATATCTAATTTTCCCCAAGTTATTTTTTCGTTTGGAACTGCTCCAGAATACGAACCATAACTCGTTGTAGAATCACTTATTTGGCAGAAATAACTCCAAAACGGTGTGTCTGTTCGCTCCATGTCTTGATATAGCATTGGTACAACACATATTGGAAAATCTCCTGCTATCCCACCTCCTATTTGAAAGAATCCTATACCATTATCCGAATTATCAGAATACCAATCAGCAAGAAAAGTCATATACTCAATTCCAGATTTCATAGTACTGGCTTTAAGCTCTCCTTTTAGGACATAACTTGCAAAAATATTTCCCATAGTACTATCTTCCCATCCTGGGCAAATTATAGGTAGATTCTTTTCTGCTGCTGCATACATCCATGAATCTTTTAAATCTATTTCGTAGTATTCTTCTAATACACCAGATAATAACATTTTATACATATACTCATGTGGTAGATAACGCTCTCCTTTATCATCTGCCTCTTTCCATATTTTATAAATATGCTGTTGTAATCTTCTAAACGCTTCTTCTTCAGGAATACAGGTGTCAGTAACACGATTAAGCCCCTGTTCTAATAAATCCCATTCTTGCTCTGGAGTTAAATCACGATAATTAGGAATGCGTTTATAATGAGAATGTGCTACTAAGTTCATGATATCTTCTTCTAAATTTGCTCCAGTACAAGAAATGATTTGCACTTTATCTTGTCGGATCATTTCTGCAAAAATCTTTCCTATTTCTGCTGTACTCATAGCTCCTGCCAAAGACACTAACATCTTTGAGCCTTTATTTAATTGCTCTTCATAAGATTTAGCAGCATCAACAACAGTTGCTGAATTAAAATGCAAATAATATGTTTCTATAAAGTTTGAAATTGCTCCTTTAGTAATCATCTTCTTCTTTAAATTTTGATAAATTATTATTTAGTAGTTTCTTACTATAAGCATTGTCATAATCGTCTTCTGTTGCATCCTTTTGAAACTTATAACTTAACATTTTGTAATACAATTTAGCCGCAAGAAAATCTGAAGATTTATCAATTTCATTAGGACATAATTCAACAATGTCAAAACCAACTACGTTTTTCTCCTTAAATACCTGTTTCAAGAAATCTAATGTTTCATACCAAAGTAAGCCCCCAGGTTCAGGTGTACCTGTACTTGGTAGTATTGAAGGGTCAAAAGCATCCAAATCAAAAGTTATAAACACATTATCTGTCATTTGGTCAATAGCAGAATCCATCCAAGAATCATCTATTGCCATTTCGTGAGCAAAATAAGTTTTGTCTACATTCATAACAGATTTCTCTTTTATGTCCATAGAACGAATTCCTACTTGAATTAAATTAGTATTCTGACTAGCTTCATAAACAGCACAGGCATGATTAAAAGAACTGCCATCATAACTTTTACGTAAATCGGCATGGGCATCAATATGTAAAACTGTTAAACTTGGAAACATTTCATTAAATGCTCTAATAGTTCCAATTGAAATAGAATGCTCACCTCCAAAAATGGTAACAAACTTATTTTTCTTAATGTATTTTTTTGTGACTTCATGTACAGCATCCACCATACTTTCTGGAGAGGTGTTTTCATTTACTGCATCTGTCAAGTAAATACCTTGTTTATAAACTTCTGAATCAGTTTCTATATCGAAGAGCTCCATGTTTTCTGAAGCTTCTAGAAATGCTTTAGGTCCTTTGTCTGCTCCTTTTTGCCATGTGCTTGTACCATCATAAGGAACAGGAATTAATACAATCTTTGCTTGTTCTAATTTTGAGAATTCTTCAGGTATTTCGGCGTAAGTTTTTATTTTCATTTTTATTTATTTGCTAATTGTAATTCAGCATTTGTATTTAATTTTTTAAATTGTATACTTTTCAGGGTTTTTATCATAGCCTAAAATATCAAGCAATTCTTCACTTTTTTGTTGTTCTCTAAATAATTGAGTTGAAATATTTCCGTGAACATCTTTATCAATTAATATATGTTTAGGAGCAGGGATTAAGCAATGTTGTAACCCTCCATAACCGCCTATAGATTCTTGATATGCTCCAATGTTAAAAAACCCTATGTATAATGGTTTATCTTTATGATATTTTGGTAAATAGATAGCATTCATGTGTTGTTCGCTATTATAATAATCGTCACTATCACAAGTTAATCCTCCAAGAAGAACACGCTCATAAGTATCATTCCAACGATTTATTGGCAACATGATAAAGCGTTTATTAATCGCCCAAGTGTCTGGGAGTGTTGTGATAAAAGAAGAGTTTATCATATTCCATTTTTCTCTGTCATTTTGTTGCTTTTGATACAAGACCTCATAAATGGCTCCACCGCTTTCACCTACTGTAAAATTCCCAAATTCTGTAAAAATATTAGGGACATCTACACCTTCTTCTTCACAGGTTAATTTAATTTGATTAATGATTTCATCTATGATGTATTCATAATCAAAATTAAAGGCTAATGAGTTTTTAATAGGAAATCCTCCTCCAATATTTAAACTGTCAAGAGTTGGACATATCTTTTTTAAACTTGTATAAACTTTAAGGCATTTTAAAAGCTCATTCCAATAGTATGCATTATCTCTAATACCTGTATTGATAAAGAAGTGAAGCATTTTAAGCCGAACTTTCGGGTTATCTTTAACTTGCTTATTGTAAAAAGGTATGATATTTTTATATCCTATGCCTAATCGAGACGTATAAAATTCAAATTTTGGTTCTTCTTCCGAAGCTATGCGAATGCCTACATTATAGTTTCCACGAATTTCATTTGAGAGTAAATCAATCTCCTCATAATTATCAATAATTGGTATGCAATTTTGATGTCCCCTATTTATTAATCTTGCAATATTAGTTACATATTGCGCTCGTTTAAAGCCATTGCTTATGATAAAGGTATTGTTGTTAATTTTTCCTTCACTTTTTAGGGTTTCAACAATATCGATATCAAAAGCCGAAGAGGTTTCAATATGTATGTCATTTTTTAAAGCCTCATCTAAAACATGCTTAAAATGTGAACTTTTTGTACAATAGCAATAGTTATAGTTCCCATCATAATTATGCTTTTTAATGGCATTCTCAAACCATACCTTTGATTTATTTATATTATCAGAGATTTTAGGTAAGTATGTGAATTTTAAAGGTGTTCCATAAGTTTCCACCAATTTATTTAGGTCAACATCATAAAAACGCAAGTGGTCTTTATCAAGAAGAAATTCTTCTTGAGGGAAATCAAAAGTTTGATTGACTAAATCAATATATTTTGTGTTCATTATAAATGTGATAAAAGTTATTAGAATACGAAAGCATGTAGCTCTATTAAAAAGAATTAATAACTAAAATCAAATCATAATTTGATATTGCATTTTGGGGACAAAACACAATTTATACTGCGTAGATATATTTTTTATAACGGAAGTTAGCTTTAAATTTCGGTTACTTACTCCGTAAGCTTCTTTTGAATACGACTTCCTAATTTTCAAAAGACCGAACTTATAAACATGTTTCAATTTGTTCAGCTAAAAGCTCCTATGATAAAAGCTTTATTAAAACAAATTAAATACAAAAATTTAATATTTCAATGTTTTTTGTTTTTTTTTATAACATTTCCATTCCATACACATTGCCACTTCTCTCCTATCGTCGCTTCGGGCAAAGCGTATTCCATTACATTTTTAAAGAAACTTTTAGAAGAAAAAAATCAAGGAAAATTAGTCCTAGTAAAAGCTTTTACCAAAGCAAAGTTATATTAACGCAGAACATTATAGTACAAATTCTAGTTGTTATACCATTAGAACTTGGGTCATTAAACTATTTAAGCGATTTGCTTCGAAGAGTTCTTAAAAACATATGTACTTAAAAATTACTTAAAACCTTTCTTTTTAAACGAACACTTATAGGAATTTCATAATCATCAATAATAATTTGATTTTCTACAATTCTATCTACTTTATATTTTGATACTATATATGATTTGTGTGTTTGAATAAAATTATCTTCGGGTAATTGATCTTTAAAACTCTTTAAAGATATATGTGTAATTATAGTCTCTTTTGATGTTACTACTTTGATATAATTTTGCATTGCTTCTGCAAATAGAATATCCTTTATATTTACCTTTTTAAGTTGTCTTTCACTCTTTAAAAAAAGTATGTTTTTTTCATCATTATGACCATAATAACTGTTAACTTTATTTACTGCTTGCAAAAACCGTTTAAAAGAAATGGGCTTTACTAAATAATCTAAAACATTATACGTAAAGCTTTGCAAAGCATATTCTTTATATGCAGTGGTCATAATAATTGAAGGAGATTTTTTTAAGTCTTTTAACCAATCAATACCAGATAGTATTGGCATATTAATATCTAAAAAGATGATATCAATTTCATTGTTTTCAAGATAATGATTTGCTTGTAATACATTTTTACATAATGCAACAACATTTAAAAACGAAATCTCATTACAATACTCTTTAATGCCTTCTCTTGCTATAGGTTCATCATCGATGATTAAACAATTTAGTTGTTTCATTCTGTTATTTTCTATAAATCTATTATCAAGTTAACCATAAAACTTGAATTTTCCTTACGTATGATTAATTCATACTTATCTGGATATACTAATGACAAGCGTCTTTTTACATTTATTAAACCGATTCCTCCAACAGCATTCTTACCGATTATCTCATCAAAAGTATTTGTACAATTTAGTGAGAGCTTACCTCCTACTTCTTTAATCTTTATGTCTATAATATTATCATTGTTGTTGATGTGATTACTACAATGCTTAAATGCATTTTCTATAATTGGAATTAATAATAATGGCACTATTTTTTTTGTAGGGTTCTCAAATTCTATATTATAGCTTAGCTGAATATCCGAACCCTTACGGGTTTTTTCCATCTTAATATACTGTAATACAAAGTCTAATTCCTTTTCTAATATAATTTGAGTACCACTTTCATACAATTGATAGCGTAGTAGCTCTGAAAACTGAAGCAATGTATCTTTAGCTAGGGCATCATTTTTACCTATTAAGTGGTAAACATTATTAATTCCATTAAATAAAAAGTGAGGATTTAACTGTGCTTTTAGATATTTTAATTCTGCCTTAAAAGATTCTTCTATCAGTAGTTGTTTTTCCTTTTCAGATTTTTTGTGCGCTTGTCTAAAGATATAATAAAAACCAGCAACACTATAGAATAGGTTAACAAAAACAGTAGCGCTAAAGTTATCCATAAATTCATCTGTATCATATATTTTAAATACATCATACAGCATATAATCAAAATAGGTTTCAATTAGAGAAACTACTAGACATATAGAAAAAGAAAGCACATAGTATGTTGTTTTTTTATTATGCATATACATTTTTGGCACCAACCAAAACACTTGTATATAAAACAAAAAGACATTGGTAAAAATCCCATAGGTATAGGCATAGGCTAAACTATTATGAGCATCAGAAACATTATTAAACCCGTTCCAATCTGAATGGACAACAAAAGCAAACAACAAATAATTTAATAACCAGATCAGCAGATGTATTGCTATTTTTTTTATTGATTTGGTTTTACTCATTGATATATTTTGTGCAAAGAAACATATTATTTTTTTGTAATAAAGCGATTATTACGTTCGTCAATAATTATTCAACGATAATCAAATTACTATATTTTAAAGCCTTTTTACCCATTTCTTTGCTCAAAAATTATAAATAAAAAAATACATCTTTGCCATTCTATAGTTCTTTATACCTAAGACAATAAATCTTTTTTTAGTGAAAACTGAATTTAAGGTTGGCAATCACTTTGTGTTTTTTTGATGAATCAAAAAAAATATAAATCATGAAAAAAGTGCCCTTAAAAATAACAAAATCCAATCGCTTACATTCTATAACCAATACAGTTCTAGTTGTAATATTCTCAATCGTTATATGCTCATGTTCTAAGGATGATGATGGAACACCTCCTAAGGTTATTACCGAACTATCGCAAGACATTAAAGATTTAATTTACTTTAAAGGAGACGAAAAAGCCTCTACGGTGCTGATAACTATCCCTGGTGGTCCTAGTACAGAATTTGCTACAGGTGTAGTAGACCAGTTTTCAGGATTTCTTAATCCAAAGGATATTTTAACTGTAACTGTACATCAAGCACAAACATTAAACCCTGGTATAGTGGCTGGAAATGATATCACATTAACTCAAGCTAGTTCTTTTAATACAGAAAGTATAGAGATGCTTTCTAAAGTGACTAAGTATTTTAAAGACCAAGGTAGAACAGTGTATGTTTTAGGATTATCATTTGGTTCGTTTGTAACACAAGATCTCATTGCAAAAAAAGGAATAGATAGTGCTGATAAGTATCTTATTGTTACAGGTAGATTAGATATGAACGATGTTATTTGGCAAGGAGCCGCTGAAGGAAGAAATGGTTTTTTTGAAAACGGCGTTACTCCCAAAGTAGAAGCAGATCCAGCTCTGGATGTAAAAGATAGAAATCTTAATAGAATAGGTGCCGGATTCTCAATGAACAGGTATACACAACTTTTTAATACCATTTCGGACTTATCGAACGTAACATACATTTATGGGGCTATAGATCAAGCTGTCGGAAGTCTTACCCCTAGTGAGGTACAGTTTTTAGAGTCGAAAAACACCAACGTAATCGCTGGTCCTGGAGATCATGATACTACTCTTGAAAATTTCATAAAGCAAGGTTTTAAAGATGCCTTCGGAATTGAATTAGAATTAGAATAGTAAATAGTAACACGATAATTCAAAAACATGAAAAAATATAGTATCATTTTTCTACTCATGGTCATAAGATATCTAAATAGCTTCAGAAATTAAAAAATTCAATGGTTTAATCCATACATTGACTTTCATTAAGTGACCTCATTATCAAAGATTTTGAATATGAAAAATAGCTTTACTCATGCAATATCGATAAATAAGAAAATATTTTTTTTAAATTGCATATATTACTGTAAACTTAATTTTATAACACCAAATGAAAAGCTTAAAATATTACCTTCTAATTTTTGTAATTGCTTTTAGTATATCCTGTAGTAATGAAGAATCTGATTTTAATAGAAATGATTCAGACAATGTAGCAGATACAGAGGATTTGGATGCTAATGGGTTACCTAAAATTCTTTTTGATGTTCAATTACCTACAATGCCTAACAATCAAGAATATATTATTGATTTAGATCGATGGAAAATTCCTGATACTAGCACTGATGCAGTTAAGACCACTACTAATTTACAAGCAGCAATTGACTGGGCTCATAAAGAAGGTTATAGCCGAGTTATATTACCTACAGGTAAATATTTGGTTGGTAAAGATGTAAACGATATTTTTCAAGGAGGGATTAAAATTCATGGTAATACTGAATTTATACTTAGTGAAGGTGCTATTTTAGAAATTGAAGCAAATAATAAATGGAATTATTGTGTCATTAGTTTAGATGGAGATAATATAATTATTCGAGGAGGGACAATTAAGGGAGATCGAGATGCGCATATTTTTACACCTCGTGGTAGTGATGGAAAGACGGCTCATGATGAAGGTCACGGTATTTGTGTTTGGAATAATAATAATGTACTAATAGAAAATGTAAAGATTCATGACTTGACTGGAGATGGTTCTTTAATATTAGATTCAAATGATGTTACTTTTATGAATAATAATATCTATAATAATAGACGTCAAGGGATTTCAATAGTTGGTGGTATGCGCATTGAAATAAAAGATAACGAGATACATCATATTAATGGAACAACTCCTCAATTTGGTGTTGATATCGAGGGACCTGGACGTATCGATAAAGACATATTGATCCAAAAGAATTATTTCCACCATAATACAGGCGGAGATATTGTTAATGCTACGGGTAAAAATGTTTATATTCTTGACAATGTTATGGAACAAGGTGAAGGGAGTAAGTATGTAGATGGTCCTATTGTTAGTTGGCATAAAACGCATAATATTATTGCTAGAAATACCATTACAATGGTTACTGGATCAGTAAATGGAAGATTGGGATATATCCAATACTCAAGCGGAGGAGATAAAGGTCATAATCGTGCTACTTATGTACACGAAAATATTTGTAATAGTTGTGGTATGTATATGTATAAGAGTTCTGATGCCGATGTTCGTCGTAACAAATTTTTAGGTTACTTCATGGCATTTACAGAATTTAAAAATGTAATACTAATTGATAATCTAGTTACTTATTCTGATGAGCACCCTAAGCTAAGGTTTTGCTGGTCATACCGTTTTAATAATGTCACAGGCTCAGCTAGTGGTAATTACTTAGGTGATACCTTAGAAGAGATACCATTGTCAAAAACTACACCACATACATTACAGTGTGTATTAGATGGTTGGTAGTAGTTATTTATTTTAAATAATAGTCTCCATTTTTTTAGATGACTGGATTCGTTGGATATAAAAAAATCCTTCGAGTGTCTCTTTAGTTGTCCTTTTAAATACTAAATTAAAAGTAGATTTAGAGTTAAACCTACTTTCAAGAACAATGAGTATACATTTTATTACTCTTTCATTTATTTTTTCATTAACATTTTTAGAGTATTTTTTGAAAATGAAATCCTAATATTCTAAATCCTTGATTAAAATAAAATTTGTGAGATCTGCTATTTTCGATATAAGTGTTCAATCCTATGGCTTCATAATCATTTTTTAAAGCCCAATCTTCTATAAAACTGAAGAATGCTTTTCCATAGTCTTTAGATTGTATTTTGGCATCAATTATAACATTATCCAATTCTAATTGTTTACCGGAATATAATTTAGTGAATGTCCAACAACCAATTACTCCTTTCAAAGATCCTTTCAAAAACAATCCAAAACATTGATATGCGTTACTTTCTAACATTTGTTCCAGTCTTTGTTTTAAAACTTTACTTTCCTTACTTGGATTTAATTGTTTAACTAAGTCTAACATTTCGTCAAAATTACTTGTATCAACTTTCTTAAAGGATACTTCTGGTTTCATATATTATAATTTTAGTTTTTACAGATTTTTTTTAGAAAAAACGATAAGTTACTTTTAGTAAAAAGGTATTATTAGGTTGTTTACTAAAAACTTGATTATCAAAACTCCTATATAAACTCCCTGTTGGTCTTCTGTAATCGGTAATACCTTGAGCCCAAACCAAAAATATTTCTGAGCCTGGTTTGTATTCATATCTCACCACAAGATTTGACCTAAATTGCGCAAATGAAAAATCAGGAGTATTAAAACTATAATCTACAGTAGTATCCGAAGTTTCATCAACAGCATAGTTACTATTCGTTTCATCGTAATAAATTTGATCTTCTGAAAATAGCGACAGTTGCTCACTTTGTGATCTAGCTAAAGGAGTATTCATATACCCAAAACCAGTATATACTCCCTTAGAAATATATGGTTCTGCATAATATTGAATAGATAAATTAGGATTAATGGTATAATTAAGTCTAAACGCTAAACTAAAGGTATCTTGGTCTAGTTTAGACATAATATAGCGTGGAGAACCATTAAAATTGATAGTGTTATTAAACTGTAATCGATGCCTAATCATAGTATATCTCGGAGAAACCGAAACACTCAATTGGTTTAAAGGCTGATAGGTAATTTTGAGTCCGTTTTCTAATAAGAAATAACTATCTTCATTTCCATTTTTTGTCCATCCGTCAAGGCTAAATGATAGTTTTTTTCTAGAATCTGTTCCTAGCGCCCACCAAGCACCATATTGATCTGGCAAGTATATTCTTGGTCCACCTTGTAGCAATGATTTTGAATAAATATGGGGTTGATGAAAAAAACCTAAAGTAGCATTCCAATTGTTTTGAAATGTTCCTCTAGCTTCTACATCCCAATCAATATAATTTAAGTTCCCACCAAAATCCCATTTCAACCAATGTTGATAAGTTAATGTCCCTTTTCTAAACTTTCCAAAAGGTTGTAAAGAAGTATATGTAACACCGGTATAGTTTTGAATATCATCAGCTTCACGCATAAAACCAAGGTCATTCAATTCTAATTCTGGCGATCGCCAAGTAATTCCTGTTTCAAACTTAAAATGTCCTTGCCCTGCTTTTCCGAACTTGATATCGCCTCCTGTTCCTGTAAGTGAAGTTTTTGTTGAATCTACAGCAACATGACTAGCATATGTACGCTGAAATAAATGCGGAATAGAAAGTTGTGTTCTTAATATAGCTACTTCGTTTCCTTCTACATGGCTCATAACAATATTTGTCCCCAAATACCAAGTTCTGTTTTTCCATTGATGCATAAAATCAATCCCAGCAGTTGTCGAAGATTTGTGTAAAAAATCAGTATCTTCATCTAAATTTCTTATGGTCGAGGTTACAATACCTCCCAAAAAAGTATTACGATTATTAAAATCTTTTTGTACACGTCCTACAAAATAATTAGTAAACGGTTCTATGAGTTCTTCTCTTTCATCACCATTAGTATTAATTTTTGCATACTCGTTGGCAGTCATACTTTCCATAACACCTATTGACCAACCATTCTTGGTTTTACCACTAAACTTTACAGCTCCTAATATGGTGGTTCGCTCTGGAGCATCAACAAATTCTCCGGCTACGGTTTCAACAGAACCTTGTGGACTTCTACCAATACGTCTGGAATAAAACAGGTTATCACTACTAAATGACCCCCCAACTATTGGGTTAGAAAATTGATAGTTAAAGATATTCTTGTTTTCTACAAAAAATGGACGCTGTTCTTTAAAAAACAATTGAAATCCATCTAATGCAATTGCTGCAGGGTCTGCTTCTACTTGCCCAAAATCCGGATTTATAGTAAAATCCAAAGTTAGATCATTAGTAACACCTATTTTTCCATCTATTCCCGCATTTATAGAGCGTATATTTTTATCACGGTACGGGTTATTGAGTTCTTTTTCGAAAGTCTCTAGAGAAGTGACTACAAAAGGTTGAATTTCAAATTGCCTTTGTGACCCTATCCCTTTTAATCCATGTAATTCTCCAAATTCACTTATCCAACCAGAAGCATCGATAGGAATACGCTGCCAAACAGATATCTCATCGTTTTTAAAATACTTTCTTACCACCTGTAGCCCCCAAATTTGATTTTTAGTAGTGCCAAAACGCAACTGACTCAAAGGGATTTTCATTTCTGCTGTCCATCCCTCCTCTGTAACTTTACTTTTTGCATACCAAATAGGATTCCATGTCACATCTTCATTTTTTCCATTTAAAGTTATTACCTTATCACCTTTAACCCCTGCTGCTGTTACTGTAAAAGAAAATGCCGAACGTAAATCATGGTAACTATCAAAAATGATTTCAATCCAATCTCCTTCAAAACCGTCACGCCTCGACATCCAATTTGTAATCTTATCAGGTTGTTTATCATAATTTTTAACTCCTATATACATATATCTAGAATCATAGTATATTTTAAAAGAAGTAGTTTCAGAAGGTGAAACATTTTCTATAGGTTCTCTTTGTATAAAATTTGACTCCCAACTGCTATTATTATTCCAAATGGCGTCTTCTAATTTTCCGTCTATAGTTGGAACTTCAGTTTCAGAAATTCTTTGAGTATTGTATACTTTTTTAGAAACAATTTGTTTCTGTTGAGAAAATGCGGTAAAGGAAATACTGAGAAATATTGATACTATAATAGCAAACTTTAGCATGGTTTATATATTTATTTAAGCCAAAATTATTATAGTAAATAGTGTCATGCCAGAAAGTTGATTGAATGCTTTAATTGCTATAGTTGAAAATTTATCAACTACGGAGATAACTAATGTATTGTATCTTTGAACGATGGAATTAAAATATTTTAGGCTTATAAAAACAATCGCTGAAGGAGGCAGTCTTACTAGTTCTTTAGAGCGTTTGTTTCTTACGCACTTAGTGTTAAGTCAAAACGAAATTTGATTCAATACCATCATCAAAATTATAACGTATCATAGTATTTAACACTAAAAAGCAATCATTCCTAACCCTTAGCACTTCGATTTTAGGGGGTATTAGTTTATTTAGGTATTACAATTTTAAAAATCAAACTCGACTTTTTCTATATGATGATGGTGTGATACCTTCAAATTTCTTAAATGCGCCATTAAAAGAAGAAAGGCTACTAAAACCTGTATCAAAAGCAATTGATGAAATCGTATATTTATCGCTCTCTGTATCTAAAAGCAGTTTCTTTGCGTCTTGAATTCGATAATAATTTATAAAATCATTAAAGTTTCGTTTGGCATATTGATTAATAATTGATGATGTTAATTGTGTACTCTTTCCTATCATCGTACTCAGTTTAGCAAGAGATAAATCTGGTTCGAGATACAATTTAGCATTAATAATTAACTTTGAAATCTCATCAAATAAGAGGTTATTATTGGTTGTCTTAAACACATTACCATCTAGATCTGTAGCTTTAAGTTGGAATGCTTTATAGCTTAAAAAATAGATGATTATAGAATATACAATAGGTCCTACGACATAGGGTACTGTTTCATCTAATAGGTTTAGAACATAAGATCCCCAGATGATCATAAAACCAATAATTAAGTGATCTAACCAGTTGAATATCGCTCTACGGGATTTTGTTTGTTGCTCTTGTTGATAATGTTTTTTTGCTCGTTTTAAGATTCTCCAGCCTAAAACTATATAAAAAGCAAAATGTAGATATATAAAAATAAGACCACTTGAAAAAATGATAACAACCAACTTACTATTTTCATACCATTCTTTGGTCACAAATAGACTAGCAATAAAAATCAAAATAAATGGAATGAGTTCTATAAGATAATACTTTGGTAATTTAAAATTATGACGTGTCATCCCTAAAATATACCATCTTAAAAATGGTCCGATTAATAAAAGAAATGCTAATCCTATAAAAATAAATATTGGTTCTAAACCATCACCAAAATTTAACATAACTGATTTACCAATTCTAAATGCCATAAATACAAGAATCAACCCAAGTAAAAGATTAGTTAATGTCTTTTTCTTCTTAAAAATACTTAAGTAGGAGGCTAATAATATCCCATGCAAAAGTCCTGCACTGCTAACAATGATGAGTAATATATCTAAAAAATTCAATCCTCTATTTTTTTCAAATGTAAGGATATTTAAAATTCAAAGAAAGTACAAACCTAGTATTAGGTTGTACTTTCAATATGAGATGGATACTACTTTGTTATATGTTCTTAGATTGACTTTTTGCATATGATGTTAGACTAACAAGGCTAAAAAATCGTCCAATACCCCCTCTCATAATTGCAATAACACTATGTGATGCTATAAGTTGTCTGTTCAAAGGTTTCTTCTCTATAATCAATATTTGTTTAATTAATTCTTTAGCTTTCTTAGCCCCGTCAGTTTCATATGCTATTAAAACCTTCATAGCATTTTCTTCGGCTGTGATTTTTCTATATTTAGGAGTATACCCTAGTGTTGCAATCATGGTTTCTGCTAATTCCCATGTTGACCACGGGTTTTGCCCTGTCACTAAGTTTTTATCACGACTAATATTCTTTAAATACATAGCTCCTTCATTAAAGCGTGCACCCTGCGCTACTAATTTATCCTGTAAAAAGAAAGGAAATATAGTCTCGGCATCAGGAATGAGTAATAACTCTTCATCATTAGTAAAACTACTTACCTTTTTGTTTTCTAGTAAAGATCGACCTGTATCTAGAGTTACATTTACCAAAGCTGCCGGTCCGTGGCATACTGCACCAACGACCTTATTTGATTGATATAAGTGACGTACAATATATTGAATGTCTTTATTTTCGGGAAAATCAAACATTGCGCCTTTTCCTCCTGCAAAAAAAACAGCTTCATATTCTTCTGGGTTGATATCTTTTACAGGGATGCTATGTTTTACTTTATACTGGGCAATGCTATCATTTAAAAACGCATGATCGTATTTTCCCATATCATCATCGTCAATCACAACTGGTGGCTCCCCTCCTAATGGACTAGCAATGTCGACTTCAAATCCATTCGCTTGAAAAACATAATAGGCTCGTGATAATTCGGTTAATTCGTAACCAGTACTTTTATCAGTGTTCCCCATGGTAGCTGTACTTGTCACTATAGCTAAGATTTTTCCTCGTGAGGGTTGAACATCCTCAGATAAATATGGCAAATCAGATACTTGTGTGGTAGATATATCAACACCTATTTCTTCTAACGGTAATAAACTTATAAACCACCAACCAAAAGCAAACAATAAAACGATTGCACTACCAAAGACAATTAGAATCCATTTAAGAACTGGATATTTTTTAAACATAATAGTATTTTTAGAATTATAGCACGAAGTAATACCAAAATCCTTTCAAAAACTGTCGAAATGATAATTCTGTCAGACTAAATTATGTTTTAAATACTGCTGTTGATGCTTGTCTTGCTAATAAAAAGGTACAATAAATTAATGTTAATAATTCTATGATTATTATGATAGGTAGTATAACAAAAAATGAATCAAAATTAACTCTATTCTAATATATTTAAAGAAATTATTCAGAAATTAAATTGAATTATAAATTCAATTCCATCTCAAATTGATTGACAGTGTTTTTTAGTTTTATATGATTTAAAGCAGTTATTTTTGATGTTAGCTGCTCATCCACATTGTTAATTTTTATAGTTTCTGAGATGCTTCTTATGGCTGCAAACAACCTATTCCAACTATCTGTAGTAGTATTTAAAATATTAAATTGAGCGACATAGCCATTTTCTGGATGAATAACAAAATATGATTCTGGTTTATTATGTACTAAAATAGTATAATAATGATAATTCCCTTTTTTTAAAGTTTTAATATGATTATCCCAAGAGTATTTATCTTGAGATAAAGTCGCCCAATCAAAATATGTAGCGTTTACTTTTTTTAATTCAAAATCGGTAAGCTCATTTTTAAGAATAACAGCGCCATTATAACACTTATAACTTTTAATAATTTTAAAACCAATAAATTCATAAACTTTTATAGCAATAGTATTTTCTGTGATGACTTCTAACCTACACTTTGTAATACCATCTGTCTTTAATTCAGAAATTGCATGTTTATATATCGTACTTATAATGCGTTGTCCTCTATATTCTGGAAGAACTCCTGTACCGGTATTAAAAGCTATTAAGTTTCCATTACGTTCATCAATAGCATTGATGATAAAACCAACCAAATGGTCTTTATCAAACATTCCATAAGACAGTTCCAAACGTACATTTGCCATTTGCCAACGTTTCTTATAATACTCATGATCTGTTGGCATTTTTACATAGTAATTTTCAAATGCTTTTAGAAAACAATTCATAAGAATAGAAAAATCTATAGCACTTAAATTTTTTACTTCCATTATCTAATCTTTTTAAGATATAAATTTACTTTATTATTTATGAATCATTATACCGATATTACTTTTATGACAAGAGCAATTGTTATTTGAATTTATAAATAGTACTTTACTCATAGCTTCTACATAACTCATAAATAACCTTATAAATACATGAGTAATTTTCGAATCACAATTTGTTTGTATTTTGCATGTTTTCATAATTTTTAGTTGGTTTTATATATTGAAGTCTCAATAGCTTTATAAGCATGAATTCTTCCGGTGTCGAATGTAGTAATAGAAACATCCTCTTCTTTGATAAGCATTGGAAGTTCTGTACATCCGAGAATTACGCCTTCTACACCTTGCTCTTCTTTTATTTTTTCAATAATCATTACGATATCATTTTTAGAGCTTTTTTTAAACACTCCTTTTAATAATTCTTGATAAATAATATCATGAATAGTTTTCCTATCGCTTTTCTCCGGAATAACAATTTCTAAACCATAGGTATCTTGTAAAGTTTTAGTATAGAAATCTTTCTCCATAGTATATTTTGTTCCTAAAAGAAGTATCTTTTTAAGATTCTTTTTTTGAATAGCTTCTCCTGTAGCATCTGCTATATGCAAAAATGGAATTGATGAATGTTCTGTAATAGCATTACTAACAATGTGGATTAGATTGGTGCAAAGCACAATCATATCTGCTCCGGCATTTTCTAATTGCTGCGCGCTTTTTTTCATAATATTAGCGATTGCATTCCAATTATTTTTAAATGTTAATTGTTCAATCTCGGCAAAATTTACAGATACCATAATTATTTTTGCAGAATAAGAACCTCCTAGCGCTTCATTTATACCCATATTGATGCGTTCATAGTATAGTTTTGATGACTCCCACCCCATCCCTCCTATTAGACCAATTGTTTTTATCTGTTTACTCATTAGTATTTGATTTTATTTTAGTCAAATTTATATAGATGAAGAACATCTAAACAGAAAGTTAATTGAATGATTCATTATCGGTAGTTGAATATTTCTCAATTATAAGTACTATGAATTGGTTGTATCTTTGAAGTATGGAGCTCAAATATTTTAGACTAATAAAGACTATTGCTGAAGAAGGTAGTATTGCTAACTCTTCAGAACGTTTATTTTTAACACAATCTGCTTTAAGCCATCAATTACGTGATTTAGAAGAACGTTTAGGGTTTAAAGTGTTTTATAGAACTCGAAATAAATGGAAATTAACAGATGAAGGTAGTGAACTTTATAAGCTAGCTAATAAATTGTTTAGTTCTATAGATGAGAGTTTTAATAACATTCAGAATATAAAAGAAGGTTCAAAGGGTTCTATAAAATTGAGTGCAGAGTGTCAATCCTTTTTTCATACGATTCCAAGATTTATACAAAAAATGGGGATTCTGTATCCAGAAATTGATATTGATTTAAGTTTAGGCGCAACACATCAAACGATCTCACAAGTACTATCTAATGAAATTGATATTGCTATTGTAACTTCAAAACCTGCTTCAGAAGAATTGACAAGTATTAAAGTATATGAAGATGAAATTTTTGCTATAATGCATCAAGAAAATCAATTGAATGCTTTAGACTATATCGAGGCCGGTCATTTCTCAGATATTCATTTAATTATTAACTCATTTCCGCTTGAAGGAGTTGCTGTATACGAACATTTTTTAAAGCCTAATCGTATAAATCCTATAAAAATTTCTGCTATTCCATTTACCGAAATTACTTTATCTATGATTGAAGCCAATATGGGTATTATGTGTGCTCCAAAATGGCAATTAAAATCTTTTAAATTATCAAAAGAGGTCGTCTTTAAACGTATTGGAAAAAATGGTTTTAAACGAAATCATTATTTAGTTGTAAAAACAATACATAAAAATAAAAAATACATTCATGATTTTATTTCTAGTTTTGAAGAAGATTTTTTGAGGTACTAATACTAGTATTTTTGGAGTGTCGTTTAGACTATAAAATTGTAAAAAACTTATCTTCGCGCCATGTGGATGTATTTAGGTCTTTTAGCGGCATTATTTTTAGGGTTACATAATTTATGTAAAAAACACGCGGTACAAGGAAATGAAGTTTTTCCTGTACTTTTAGGTACAATCGCTTCTGGTTTTTTATTACTTCTTCCGTTTTCTATAACTTCTTTTTATTTTCCAGAATACACCAAAAAAATAGGCTTTTATATTGCAACTATTTCTTGGAAAATTCATGGTTTTATTTTTATAAAATCTCTGATAATGACTACCTCATGGGTTTTGGCGTACCAAGCTTTAAAACATTTACCTATAACTATTGTAACTCCTATACGTTCTGCTGGTCCTTTTTTTACTTTTATTGGTGCTATTTTTATTTATCAAGAACAACCAAATTTTTTACAATGGATAGGTTTTTTTCTTATTATTTTCTCAGTGCTATTATATTCTAGAATAGGAAAAAAAGAGGGAATTAATTTTAAAAAAAATAAATGGATATTTGCTATTATTGGTGCAACGTTTTTAGGAGCCTCTAGTGGACTATATGATAAGTTTTTAATTCAGAACTTACACTTAAACCCACAAACCCTACAATTTTGGTTTTGTTGGTATACGATACTGATTTTACTCGTTATCTTATCAATAACATGGTTTCCAAATATTGAAAAACGAAAAGAATTTAAATGGCGTTGGACTATTCCGGCTGTTGGTATTTTGTTACAGACTGCTGACTATTTTTATTTTAAAGCCTTACAAGATCCTGATGCATTAATCATGTTGCTATCTGCTATAAAACGAAGTCAAATACTAATTGCCGTTGTTATAGGTGGTCTTATCTTTAAAGAAAAAAATAAACGTAAAAAATTAGTTCCTTTATTTGGTATTATGATAGGTGTATTTTTGATTTTGTATTCCTAAATCTACAATCTTGGAACAATCTTTATATGTTTTTATAATATCGTATTCTTATTTCTCTATATACATTATGTATCCATCGAATTAAAACGAAGATTTAATGCTATATGATTAATACCAATGTTCTACTTAATTAATTGTAGTATCGAATTATAATCTATTGAGTTACCTATAGGAAGTAATTTTCCATTAACTAATTCTATATTCTCTTTATTATATGATTTAATTCGATTTTTATTAATAATATGAGATTTATGGATTCTAATAAAGTTATCAGATAATTCATTTAAAGTTTTATGTAAACCACTATACACTACAATTGTAGTGTTATCTATTAAGTGATACGTAACGTAATTTCCTAAACCTTCAATATGTACAATTTCATCTTCAGAAATAGTATATATCCTCTTATTTGATTTTAATTCTAAAACTCGATTCCCTTCTTTTAAAGAAGACTCATTTCGTTCTTTTTCTTTAAAATAATACTGTAATATATATATAGAAGAAACAAAAAACACAGTAGAATTAATAAGAACCATTGCTCTTAACAAAGTATCAAAACCAAAAACCTGAATAGCATTAAAAGTATCAAAATCATCTACAAAAAAATGAATAAATACCCGTTGTATACTACTTGCAAAAAATAATAGAAGAATATAAAAAGTTATAAATTTTAAAAAATGTTTTTTGAGTAAAAACTGAGGTATTAAATAAAGAACTGTAAAATAAACACAAAATATTCTAACTGGTAGTAGTACAAACTCTAAATAAAAAGAAGCTTTATACCCATCTTCTTTTACCCAAATAAATCCAAAAACAATGTAATAAGATACCCAAAATAATATATGAATAAATAAAATTTTATGTCGGCTTAAAGATCTAAACATTTATGTAATACTATATGTTGTACATGAGATATCAAATTTCGTATAAAAAATAGAAGGACTCGTATAAATTTTGAAATTAAAATAGCTTCATTGCTAGTTTTGGCACAAATTAAATCAAATACATCATGCAAAAAACAATCTGTTTCTTTTTATTAATTCTTATAATTAATTCGGGATTTTCACAAAATCTAGAGCGTAGAGCTTCATTTATATCCAAAATTTCTTGGCCAAATAATACAACTCCTGGAGCCAAAATTAAAGAAATCATTAAAAACTCTCCTCTAGAAAAAGCAGGGTTTAAAACAGGGGATTTAATTATCAATATAGATGATAAACCTGTACTTAATCAAGAAGATTGGAGTGCTATTATATATAGTTTAAAATCAACTAGTGATACTAAAATACAAGTAAAACGAAATAATGTATTCATCACTAAAAAAGTGCTTCTTAAAGCACTCCCTCTTGAAGAAAATACCAATGTAAAAACTATATATGAAACTATTGTTAGTGATTATGGTATAAAGCAACGCGCTATTATAACTATTCCTAATGGAAATATGCAGAAAAAGCAACCTGCTATTATAATAATCCAAGGATTAAGTTGCTCTTCTGTAGAAAAATATTCTGGGCGAAGTAATAATTGGGTTAAACTCATTAAAGATATCGTAGAAAAATCAAATGTGGTTGTAATGCGTATTGAAAAACCTGGTGTTGGAGATAGTGAAGGAGATTGTGCAGAAGTAGATTTCTTAACCGAATTAAATGGATATGAATCCGCTATCAAAACACTAAAAGAGAAATCTTATGTAGATACTTCAAAAATTATTGTTTACGGAAATAGCATGGGGAGTGCACTAGCTCCATACTTAGCTAATAAGTATAACTTAGCAGGTATAATATCTGATGGAACATTCTTTAAATCATGGTATGAGCATATGTTAGAAATAGAACGTAGAATACTAGAAATAGAAGGTAAAAATCAAGAAGAAATTTATCGTTTAATGAATACCGTTTATATTCCATTATATTATGAAATGTTAATTAAAAAGAAAAGTTTTGAAGATATATTAAATGATAATCCCACATATACTGTATATCATAGGCAAGGAATGAATCATATGTATGGTAGGTCTATGAAATACTATCATCAGATACAAAATTTTAATTTTGCAAAACACTGGGAAAATGTAAAAGTACCTGTCAGAATTCGTTGGGGAACAAATGACTGGATTATGACTGAATATGACAATGATATGATTATAAATGTTTTAAAAACAAAAGGGCATAAAAATCATAAACTTTACAAATATAAAAATTTAGATCATTGGAGTACAATACACCCTAACTACGCTAATAGTTATGCTTTTAAACCAGGTAAATGGGAAAACAAAATAAGTCAGCAAATTATTGATTGGACTTGGGAAATAATTAATACTATAAAATAGAAATTCTATTGTATTAATTAGGATGGGTTGTTAATTTAGGGATTCCATTTTTTTGAATTTCACTTTATTTAATCAATTATAGCTTCCGATTATCATTTTTTAGTCAATTTAACCAACCGGAATTCCCGATTTACAATTTTTAGTCAGTTTAACCAATCGGGAGTTCCCGATGAGCTGTTTTTACTCAGGGCAGCCAATCGGGAGTTCCCGATGAGCTGTTTTTACTCAGGGCAGCCAATCGGGAGTTCCCGATGAGCTGTTTTCACTCAGGGCAACCAATCGGGAGTTCCCAATGAGCTGTTTTCACTCAGGGCAGCCAATCGGGAGTTCCTGACGAGTAGTTTTCACTCAGTTCAGTCAATTGCGTCTAAACAATATGATGCCATATCTTATTTGTTAAAAAAATAAAAGATTATGGTAGTGCATGGAGAATTCTAAGACTACCACCACTAACCGATCAAATGTTTATTAAAGAACAGCGAATTGTAATTGTTAAAATTAATTATCATCTAAAATAGTTTTAACAATTATGTCTGACCCAGAATATGTATGATCAGAATACTCATACCAATGCCTTATTCTAGGTATTTTTATTCCATTTATGTGAATCACTCCAGTAAAATAAAGGCGTTCTCCTTTAGAAGTATCTTCAGGGAACCTAATTTCTATCCCTAAGATTGTATACTCATCCTGAGAAATGTATACATTCCAATATTTAGAAAATACAGCTTCCTTTAGTATTAGTGCTATTTTATAACTATCTGTTTTATTAAAAACCTCTTTACTTACAGTACCTAAACTGTCAATAGTAGCATGATTTAATGACATCGGTAAGCCTAATAACTGCTGATAAAACTTTTGATAATTAAAGTTTCGTTCTGGTTGAAGTCTATAGCGTCTTACAAGAGTACTATCAGTAATTATTGCATTATCTAATAATGTTGTACTTATCCCCTCTTTATCAATAAAGTGTTTAGAGATGTATTGACCTCTACTTCTCGATAATTCAAAACTATGCTCTTTATTATTCATTCTAATTATTGAATACCTATGAGGGTTAGATAATCGAGGTTCTTGTATATGAACGTGTAGATTAGTGGTACTCCATTTATTACCTGGATCGTGTGCTTGTATACTTTTTTGTAAAATTGTATAACCGCTTTCTATTTTTTTTTGTGAATAGGCTTGATAAACCATGCCTAAAAAAAGATAGAGTATAAAAATGTATGTTCTCATCTATGTAATATCTATTGTGTTAGAAAAATTATAAAGAATCTTTTAAGTTTATTTAGATGTAATGTTAGTATCATGAAATGCAGCACGTTTCCAAACATTATTTTCTTTTACCCAAACATGTGATACTCTATATTGATTTTCTTCTACTGTCCCTCCTTTAGTAATTGTAGTCATTATTTTGGCCGTAATAATTGCAAAATTATCATACAATTCTGATTGCATTTCTTTCATTTCATAAGCGTTTACTACTAAATCACCGTTTCTTATTGTCTTCTTTCTCTTCTTTAAATAAGCCAACCACATAGTTTTTCCAATAGATTTTGAAGAACCATTGGTATGTATATAATTATCGGTTATCATTGATTCTAATTTTGTAACATCTCCTTCTTTAAATGCTTTATTGAAAACAGAAATCGTATTAAGCAATGTTGTCTCACTAGTAATAGCTTTATTTTCTTGCCCTGCAAGATTAAAAACAGTAATAAGAAATAATACTAGTAGCTGTTTTTCTTTTTTCATCTCTTTGATTATTAGTTTTATAATTTTATAATTTCACTTGGTTTATTACTTTATGTACTACTGTATATGCCATAGTATACTCATCAGAAAACCGAATTATAGGGGGCGAAATATCATCCCATTTTTCGAACGTTACAGAATTAAAATAGGTATCATATTTCTTTATATTGTCTCCTTTTGTAGGCTTTTTAATTTCACCTCTATTAACAGAGATAAAACCCGTAGACATCTGCGAAGCAAATTCTTTTGCTAATTTTTTAAAGTGATATTCCTTTTGCAGATGATGTAATTGAAGAATTTTATTTTCTTCTTCCTCTTTATTTGTCTTTTTTTCTGTCGTACATGATAAAATGATCCCTAGAAAACATAACAGTATAAACCTATAGCATATAATTAACTTTATTTTCATTGCAATTCAATTTTTCGGATTATTATATTCTCTAGACTATCCATTGGTTTTAATGCTTTTTTATCTTTGTATACTCCACTTCTTATCTGCGAATTGACTATAAAGTGGTAATCTCCACCATTTCCCAATTCACCAGTTGTAGAGGAATCAAATTCTTTTCCAGAATTTAGGGTTTTAACATTTATAACCTCTGTATGCTCGTCATTTAGATAAAATCTAGAAACTTTTGTACTTTGATGGCCTATTAAAGAATTTTTATAAAAAGTTAGTCCGTCAATCACTTTTACATCAATATCTCCCTTTGTCTTAAGCAACATATAACTTTTTGTATCTGGATCCATCTTTATGATACCCTGATTAGAACTTATAAATAACATATTGCTTGTTTGATCGTAAGTAATACCATTAGGAAAAGTAAAATTTTTAAATTCTACAAAAAGTGATACACTATCTTTTTTAAAACTAGTCGTATAAATTCTATTATGTACTGATTCTGTGACATATATTCTTCCATCATTTAATATAGTAAGGTCATTAAAAAAAGCTTGTTTTTCTAGTAATGGATATTTTTTTATAAGCTTTCTCTTATCGATATCAAAAACAGAAATATTAGTCATCCAATCTTTATTGGATGTAGGCTTTTTTAATGGCATCACTTGATTAGCATGAGCAGTATTTACCCATAATAAGTTATTTTTTTCATCTACTTCCATTCCTAAAACACTCCAAATACCTTCGAATTCTTCAGGAATAAAATCTTCATTTTTACCAGTAGTATCTATTTGAATGATTTTTCGTTTATAAGTACTTCCAATATAAGTGATCCCTGTACGCTTGTTAAATGCTACACCCTCTGGAATAAGATCTTTTTCTGTAATAATAATATCTTGTTTAATAGTATTATGACAACTATATATAGTAATAAATAAAAGTATACATATTAGTCTTTTCATAAAAGAACAGTTTAACTCACTTTATGCATTTAGAAAATCTATTACATCTTTGAGCTACTGCAAATACATACGTTACACTTGATTGTTTAATTTAACCGTAGCGATGCTACGCTAAAACTAAGAAAATTACTGTATGTATGGTATCTCAAAACTTCATAACGAAGTTCTAATGCATACGGGTTTAATTATTTTTGGAAACTTAATCATAATACAGCTATATTATATCTAAAATGCAATCTAAAAAGTCTCATTTATCGAAAATGAGACTTTTTTTATTTGTTTTTAACATTTTAAAAAAGAGTGTATTAGCTATGTTTTATTTTTTGAAGATACTCTCTTGGAGTTATGTTTTCTTTTTTCTTAAAAACTCTATAAAAAGTAGCTTTAGACTTAAATCCACATTCTTTAGCAATACTAAACAGGTCAAACTTATCAAAACCTGCATTAACAAGTCTTTCTTTAAAATCTTCAATTCTATGGCTGTTAATTAGATCCTGAAAATTTTCATAATCATGATCATTTAGATATTGATGAACTATTTCTTTTTTTAGATTAGATTCATTCAGAAAATGAAGCAAACCAAGATTAGGATTTGTATATACCTTATCATTAACTAATAAACTTTCTATTTTTTTATAATCAAAAGTATCTTGTCTTTCGTTTTTATAAATTTTCACTCCAATAAAACTCTTTTTTAAAGCATTAACTTCTGTAAGAGCATAAAATATATAAATCAAGCAAAGAATAAGAAATGTAGGGACCACGACATAATAAAAAACAGGAAGAGAGAAATTTTTATAAATAGCATTCAGGATTGAATGATTAACTAATCTATTGAATAAAGCTATAGCGATAACAAAAGTTTTTAAAAGTATATACACATTAGCAGAAATATAAAAAAACTGAAAACGTACTCTTGGATAAGAGTCTAATTTTTCACGTAATTGATGTTTAAATAGTCTAATACCTTTTAAGAAATAGAGTATACTAAAACTAATGATTGAAAACAAAAAATAAGGTGCAATAGTATAATGAGAATCCCTAAAAAATATGATTGCCAAAAAGTGTAATATCAGATATACTGCAAAAGCGATACTAATATGTCTAAGAAAAATTTTAGTATTATTTTGAGAAACTAGTAAATATGTATATAATAGAGGAGCATATAATAATTCATGAGGTCCCCCAAATACACAATATAACGCAGATCCTTCTATAGACTCCCAAAAACTTCTTTTTAACAGAGAAAAAATAAGTAAAAAACAAAACACTCCTAAAACCTTATTCCGTTTTGTATTCTGAAAAAGGTTAATCATTCCCACGATTGCTATTTGCACAGCAAGACATATATATACCCCTACTAGAATATTTTCCATCTACAAAATTTAATTTGCGTATTATTATATTGCAAAATAAGATTTATTTAGCAATACCCTTTAGAATACATCTACTCGAGGTATAATTATTTAAAAGATCGCGACATAAAACTTAAGAAACGTATTCTAAAACATTGTGTTATAACATTTTTTTTCTTATTTAGAATCGCTAGAGGTTAAACCGGTAATTCGCTTTAAAAGACACTCCCCAGTTTGCTCTATGAATATTTTTATTAAAATTATCTGTTACGACTAAATACACATATGATAATGGTTTGTATTCCCATTGTAATCGGCTATTGATATTAAAATTATCAAACTGTGTATTATACTGCACATAAGTCGTCCAGTTTAATCTATTAGAAAAAAATAGTTCTCCTATAAATCGAGCTAGATGAAATGTTTTTTTGCCTAATTCTCTGAGATCTATTTTATTAACCTCATATCTTGCTTGTAATTTTGCAAAAGGCAATAATCTGTATTGCATATTCATATATCCTCTGGATCTGAATCCATTATAATAAGAACCATAGCGTGCAGCAATATTATAGGAAACTTTTTTATTATAAACTGAATTATATCCTATCTGAGAACTGACATAATTATAAACATCAGGTTCAATAAAATTCTCATTCTTCAATATATCAAATGCATATTTTAGATCTTCATATTCATAATACACATTAGCATATATCGATGATAAATCACTAAACCATAATGCATTATTAAAAAAAAATGATGACTGAGTCAATACACCTTGTTTGTCCCAATAAGAATTGTTTTTAAGAAGGAGATACCTATACGAATCAATTTTTTTTGATTTTTTAGGAAAATGCATTAGTGATAATTCTCCATTAGCATGTGTATACCCTTCTCTTACAGTAGTATCACTAATAGGATCATAATTCAATAATCGAGGTACAAAACCGATATCTGTAATATAATTTTTTCCTACTTTTTTTATAGCTGTATTCCATGATGTTTTTAATGTATTATACCAAACCCCTATATTATAAAAATTAGTATCTCCTGAGTAATTACTAGTATAACTTTTTCCATAATTTAGTAGCCCCGTCCATTTATTATTTCCGGATTTATAATTTATGTTAAGCCCCCCTACTCGATTATAATTGTTCAAAAAATCAAAATCTTCTGTTTGCTGTCTATTGATTAAAAACCCTGTAGTTGTAAAAGCATTTGACAATTGTTGTTGTAATATTAATGCTGCATAATTCTGTGCAGGATCCGTATCTTTTTCTTTGGTCGCTACATCCAGAACTCCTAAACGTGTTTTCCTTGCGATATTACCAGAAAGTTTTACTCCAAAAAGAATTTCATTAACAGCTCCAATTCGTCTAGAGTAAAAAGGATTCACTCCATCAGTTCCTAGATTAGAAAACAAATCGTTATTCTCTAAAAAGAAATTACGCTGTTCTGGGAAATCTACTGCAAAACGAGTTAAATTAGTAACCTGCTGATCTACATCTATCTGAGAAAAATCAGGATATATTGTAGCATCTAATTTTAAGGATGATGTTACATTATATTGCACATCTAAGCTTGGTTTTAGTGTAGTATCATCACTTCTATTAGTAACATCTTCTTGATGGTTAATTGTTAGAGATGGTGTAATGGTTAATCGAGAAGTACTATTATTTGATAGTTTTTCTACCATAAATGGTTTTGTAAATCGTAGATCAAAAATTCTATAATTACGATCCATATGAGTATAGGTAGTCCATTCATTAGTTTTAATATCTCTGGTATAAAATAAGAGCCCCCAAGTAGGAGTTTCTGTAGCATATCCTAATGCCTTTAATGGAATCTCTATTTCGTATATTTTTTGATTTCCTTTTACACTAGTTTTAGCTTTCCAAACAGTATTCCAGCTTCTATTAATTAAAAAACCATCATCAGTACGTTCTATAAGAGCATCGGATTGAGTACTTCCCATATTAGTTGCAAAATAGTACCCATTTTGTTGTTGGTTATAAGTATCTATAACAATAATAAAAGCGTCACTAGCAGCTACAGAATTAGAAATATCATCACGTTTTAAAGAACCTAGTTGTACTACAGGTGTAGTATCTTGATAAACAGCACTAATATATAAATGAGTACCATTATGAAATAACCTTACAGTAGTTTGTTGTGTTGCAGTTCCTGTATTTTTAGGATAATAATTAGAAAAATCAGAACGTGTAGGAAGCTTGTTCCATATAGACTCATCCAATCTCCCATCAATTACAATCTTGCTATCATTAAAAGTAATAGCTTCTGTCTGTGCATTACTATATACAGCAAGTAAAGAGCAGAATATTAATAGTATTTTTTTCATTATTATAAAATCTATTGTTTACTCCCCTCTAACCTTCTTACATCATAAATTTTGCCTACTATTTTCCACTCCCCATTAATTTTTAGTAACTGCATATAATCAGTAACAGTCACGCTTGGAGATGCTATTTCTATTTTAGCACTTGCAGCATTTCCCGAAATATCAATATACGTTATCCTATATGTTTTATTTGGTTTTGGTTCTGTCCGTTTTTTTGCTTTTTTAAAAACCTCTAATGCAATAAAATCTCGATATCCATGCTTAGCAGAAACATTTCTCATTGTTGCATCAGCATGAAAAGCTTTTTTTATAACCTCATAATCCCCCATCATACTACCATCTAAATAGTATGACAATGTTTTTTCTACTTTACTATAATCAGAATCCTGAGCAAATGTTGTTGTCATAATACTTATTAATAAAACAAGCATTAAAATTATTTTTTTTCTGTTTTGTAAATTTTTCATAATGTATATGGTATTTAAAATTGTTTAACTTCTGGTGATCATACTAAGAGCAGTAGTGCTATTTATTTTAATAATTTAAAATATTGGTATATAAATAATTAAGATAAACCATGTGCAGTATTAGTTTATCCGTATTATTTATAAAATTAAATGCCCTAATAGGTTAAAAAAAGTGTTCTAAATTCAGTAGAGTTTTAAATTTAGAGATGTTGCATAGTTGCTGTTTTACTAATTATTTTCCATTCATTTTCTATTTTCCTTAGCAAGAAAATATCTATAAATTTTAGTTTTCGATCAGGGATCAAAATTTCGACTGTAGCAGTAGCAATATCATGATGTATTACAGTAGATAGAATTTTTCCTATTCTACCATTAGATTGACCATATTCTCCTTTAAAAAATGCAACATATTCTTTTGGGGTGATTATTTTTAGATCCCCTTTTATGGTTAAATATAACGTAGCTTCTTTTGCAAAAACCTGCTCTAACACATCTAGTTTATTATAAGAACTACCATTTATGTACTTCTTAATTGTTTTTGTTACTAATTTCTTTTCTATGAAATTAGCATTATTATTATTTTGTGAAATCCCTATAAAACATAATAAAGAGAATACGATAAAGAACAAATGTTTCATGTTTTTAATAATATTGTTTTCTCAAAAATAGATTTGAAATAGTCATCTTTTTAAAAAAATCGACCAATCCAGTTTTTACGTAATCAGAAAGGTTATTTTTATAAAAAGAAAGTTCATCTACTATAACCATCGATATGACATCATCAAAACCAATTCTAGCTACTTTTATATACATTAGTACTTTTATAATTGTACTTTAGTCAGTCATTATGAGCAATCTTATCAATACATATCGTTTTTTATACACTCCGTTTTTTAAGCATATTCTATTTTGGATAGCTATATTTTCATACTTTATTATAACAGCTAATATTAGTTTTTATAGTGGATATAAGCAGTTATTTGAATCTAATGGGATACTAATTAGTTTACAAATACTAACAGCATATATTGTAATGTATGTATTAGTTCCTCGGTTTTTAAATAAAAACAAGATTGTACAATTCATCTTTTGGCTATTTATACTATTGGTTATGATGTATGCGCTATATAACTTTATTAAGATATACTATTATGACCCCAAATACGTAGCGTTTTATAGTTTAACAGCAAAAGAATATGCCAAAAAATCATTATTAACAAAATGCCTTAACTTTCCAATATTCTTAAGTAAAAGTATTAAGTTTATAACTCCTACCGCTTTATTAATGATGGCTCGATTTTATAAAAATCAACAAAAACTCTTAAAACTTAATGAACAAAAAAAATCAGCAGAACTGATCGCTTTAAAACATCAATTAAACCCACATTTTTTATTTAATACTTTAAATAATCTATATGCTCTTGCATTAAAAAAATCAGATCAAACCCCAGAAGTTATTGAAAAATTATCAGACATCTTAGACTATATGTTATATCGGTGTAATGATAAGTTTGTATCACTACCTAAAGAGATAGAGTTAATTGAAAATTATATAGTTTTAGAAAAAATACGATATGGTAAACGTGTAGAAATATCTTTTGAAAAAAACATAACTAAAGAAGTCAAAATAGGACCTCTATTACTATTAACTTTTATAGAAAACGCTTTTAAACATGGAGTAAGTCAAGAATTAGGAAAAGCCTATATATCTATACGTATTGATTCTAATGAAGATCATATTGTTTTTAATATCAAAAATTCTAAAACGCAGACCATTTCTAACGAAAATAAAGAATGTATTGGATTAAAAAACATTAAAAAGCAACTAGAGTTATTATACATGGATCAGCATGATTTAGTAATAGAAGATAAAAAAGATAGTTATAGTATCATTCTAAAATTAAAAGCCATATGACTTATACATGCTTAATTGTAGATGATGAAGAATTAGCCAGAGAATTAATAGAGACACATTTAGCCCCATTAAACAATTTTGAGCTAGTAGCATCATGTGCCAGTGCAATAGAGGCAAGCACTATTTTACAACAACAATCTATAGATCTTATGTTTTTGGACATCGAAATGCCTGTATTAAAAGGCACCGATTTCTTTAAAAATTTACTTCATAAACCAAAAGTCATTTTTACTACAGCATATAGAGATTATGCGCTTGATGGTTTCGAACTCGATGCTGTTGACTATCTCTTAAAACCTATTGTTTTTCAACGTTTTTTTAAAGCTATCGAAAAATTTATAGCTTCACAGAAAAAAGAAAGCCCTCCTACTCTACCTCCACCAACATCAATAAATACTACTACCGAAAACTCATTTCTATTCATCAAAAAAAATAGAAAACAAGTTAAAATTAAACTCGATGAGATCATATACATAGAAAGTCTAAAAGATTATATCAAAATTTATTTAGATACTGAAAATCATGTTGTTAAATATAGTATCTCTTCTTTCGAAAAAAAATTAGACCATCGCTTTATACGAGTACACCGTTCTTATATCGTAAATAGGAATAAAGTAACTGCGTATACAAAAAATGATATCGAAATTAATACTATAGAAATACCTATAGGAGGAAATTATAAAAATAGCATATCTAATTTATTAGTTTAGTTATAATTCGTTTTTGTTTATTTTTTTAATGTTTTAACTTCTAATTTGTAGGAAAAAATAGCACAACTATACTCCATCCATTATTTGTTTTTTAGTATTTAGAAATCATAAGTCATTTATAAGGTATTTAAAAGAGGGGGGAAAACCCCTTTTTTACTTTATAAAGTAAAAAAAAATGAATTTTACATCTCTAATTTTCAAGAAATTACCTATTTTCATAAGACATATTTCTGTTTTTGATATTTTTTGTAGGAATACATATATCAATCGTTCATTTCTAAATCACGTATAAAAAATCATTAAATACAAGATTATAGAAATAAGTATTTTATATAGTTTTTAACATCTATTATAAGATACACTTATAATAATTACAATACACAATTAGATAATTTAGACTAAAAATAAAAGGGCTATGGGATTACAATCTAAAACACTTATATATATAGGAGGCAATCCTATTGATTCTTTTAAAGAATTCACATTAGATCAGAGCATAGCCAAACATCACTACCTAGAACTCGTCTGCCGTATGGATGTTTTGGATAACCTCACTCAGGAAATTGCATCAGAAAGCAAAAATTTCTTAGGGCAGATCATTACCATACAAGTTGAGTCAGTAAATAACTACTCCAATCATAAAAAACTAGAGTTTAAAGGTGTTGTCACTTCTATAGATAATAGTAAGGGTAGTAATAAGTTAGATGGTGACTTGGTTATTATTAAAGCCCGTAGTTGTGATATTATTATAGATGATGGACCTCATTACGCATCCCATAGTGATGTAAATTTATCCAGCATACTACAAGAAACCCTACGAGGATATGATCAATCTAAGCTAGAGACTGTTATATCACCTCGTTATAGAGAATCATTACATTACAGTGTACAGAATGGAGAAAGTGCATACCAGTACATCAGTCGATTAGCCGCACAATATGGCGAATGGTTTTATTATAGTGGTAAAAAACTAATCTTTGGCGCACCTGAACAAGGTGATACAATTACACTAAATTATGGTTTGGATTTACATCAGTTTTCTATTCATCTAATCCCTACCTCCAATAATTACAAGTACTTTACTAATGATTACATTGCAGATCAGCAACAAGAAAAAGCCACTGCACAGATTAACTCTGGAGCAAACGGATACACCAATTTTACGAATCAAAAAAGTAAAGAACTCTATAGTAAAGAAACCAGAGTATTCACTAATATATACAATGATTCACAACTAAAACATAGGCTTGATATACATGTAGAGCAGCAAAAAAAAGCAGAAGAAATCAAACAAGTGCTTCTTAAAGGAACTAGTGATAACCCTGCAGTTCAGATCGGGCAAATTGTTAGAATAGAAGGAGATAGTGCACAATGTGGTAGTTATAGAATTACTAAAGTAGAACATACCAATACAGAAAATGGAGATTATCATAATACATTCGAGGGAGTTACCTCAGAACTAGATGCATACCCTAATACCAATATGATGGCATTCCCACAAAGTGGATCACAAGTAGGAGTCGTTACAGACACAGCCGATCCAGAAGGAATGAGTCGTATAAAAGTACAATTTCCATGGCAAAAATTAGATGGACAAAAAACCCCTTGGCTACGCGTACTTACCCCACATGCCGGAGGTGGTAAAGGACTACAATTTACCCCAGAAAAAGGAGAAGAAGTTCTTGTTGGTTTTGAAGGAAATAATGCCGAACGCCCCTATGTAATGGGAGCTTTATATACAGGAACCAGCAATGCTAATGATTGGAAATCTGATAACAACGATATCAAAGCAATTAGTAGTAGAAGTGGGCATAATATAACGCTAAATGATAAAGAAGGAGAAGAATCAATTACAATTACTGATAAAAACGGAAACTCAGTAACCCTTAATACGTCTAAATCAGAAATAACCATAAGCGCCCCTAAAAAAATAACATTATCATCAGAAGAAATAGAAATCAATGCTTCTAAAAAAGTAGTTGTAGAAGGCACTAATAACGTAGAAATAAAATCCCAAGAAATTTTAGCCGATGGCACTTCTAAAACGACTATAAAAAGTACTACCCAAGTGAATGTAATGGCCGCTAATACAAATATCAAAGGAGATACTAAATTAAAATTAGAAAGTGCTACAACCGATATTGATGGTACGATGGCTACAAATGTCAAAGGAGGAATGTTGAACCTTAATTGTAGCTAATGAGTAGAGAGCATAACCCTATAGCTAGATTAATTTCTCAGATTCAGCAAAAATGGATTGATGAAGTAGCTCCAAATGAGCATATACAATTAGTCCGTTGGTTAATAAAACCCGATCAAAAAAGACTATATAGAGGTTTTTTAAAATTAGAATCTACCGATCAAGGAAGTTTACCATGTATTCCTGTAGTATTACTTACGGCATATGAAGATATAGAAATACACAGTAAAAAACTTATCAAAGATTGGCTAGAAAATTTCGAGAACGATAAAAATATTCAGCAAGCAATCACTGATAAAACAATAGAATTTAATTGGAATACTGAAATATTTAAACAAGAAATAGAACATACTGATTCTCATTATAATTTGCTTTTAGAAATGCTACAATCCTTTCAACAAGCAATGCCTAATAAAGAATTACCATTAGTACTAACACTCTTTCCTAATGCTATCCAAAACGAAAAAGAATATCAAAAATGGATAGATAAATTAGTCAGTAATGGAATCCCTGAAAATGTAAAAATTATGCTATTCGATGATGTAAACAAGCGTAATTTAGACACCATTATGAAGAAATATGAAGAAATTTCTAAATCACTATCCGTACCCTTAGACTTAGATGGAGCTATCAATAAATTAGCAGCGCAAGGAAACCCTAATGATCCAGAAGTGCAGTTTAGAAAATGTATGATCGAGATGGGAAATAGTGTTAATAAAGGTAATCTAAAACGATTACACAATTGGGGAAATAAAGGCTTAGAAATAACCAAAAAAACAGGATTAAAATCTAGTTATGCAACTGCCCATTTAATATACGCAGGCTATTTATTTAACTTTAAAGAATATGAATTAGTAGATGACTTATTACTAAAAGGTATGGCCATTACCAAACAAGGAATAGTAACAGGAGATAAAATCTGTGAACCAATACTAATCCAGAATTATGGATTACAAGCTAGTAGTAAGCAAATGCAAAAAAAAAATGAATTAGCCGCAAATCTATTTTGTAAACAAGCAGATGCAGCCATACAATATAACTTAGGAGTACAATCATTATCCGCATGGTGGCTAGCCTATAACCTCATTAAGAAAAAAGATAAAAACAAGTACCAAGAACTACTTATAAAATCTTATACCTATGGAACCACATTACCCCATGATACATTAAAAGCCACATGTATCAATTTTATTAGTGCAGACTATTATAATTTTTGTACAAAGCATAAAGATATAGAGAAATGTAAAGAAATAGACCTATTTATGACGCAGGTAGATGACAAAGATTGGAAAAAGAATGTAGAAGAAAAGCGCAAAGAAATGGAAAAGAAAAAACTAACGATACTAAATTGGTTTTAATATGTTACTAGCAAACAAACACTTTACACCAATTGTAGGTGTAGACATCCATATCGTAATTATCCCACCAGGTATCCCCACTCCTATACCACATCCGTTTATAGGTATAGTTATGGACCCTATAGACTATGTGCCTGTAATAGGCTCTACAATAAACGTTAATTGTGTCCCTAAAGGTAATAGTGGTACAGCAGGCATGCTAGGAATGAAAGCCCATATCCCCTTAGGAGGAGCATTTGCTATGATGCCAGCTATCGGACATGATTCTGTAAATTTTTATGGCAGTCAAAAAGTAAGTGCCGAGGACGCTCTATTTAGCCCCTCTGGATACATGCTAATGACCTGTAATGACTTAGGCATGCCTCTAGCCCCACCAAGTATGTATCTGCCAACTTCTGCCACCATACCATTACCAGGTGGCAAACCAGTACTTGTAGGAGGTCCTTATGTGCCCGATATGATGGGAGCCATAATAGGAGCCCTATCTACATTAGGTTTTGGTGCAGTAATGAAAAAATTAGGCAAACTAGGAAAAAAAGGATTAAAAAAACTAAATAACAAAGTATTAAAAAAATTCCCTGCTACAGAAGGACTCAGTAAAAAACTCTGTAAAATGGGATTTGAACCCGTTGATTTAATCACTGGGCGAATGGTATATGAAGGAGAAGACTTTACCTTACCAGGAATCATACCCATTACTTGGGAGCGCAACTGGTACTCCGATTCATCATACCATGGTATGCTAGGCTACGGCATGCATTCTAATTATGATCTAGCCCTACATATAGTACAAGAAGAAGACACTATAGTAATGCGATTGCCAGACGGTAGAATAACTACATTCCCTTGGTTAGTAGCCGAAAAAGAAAAAGCCTATAACAGAGCAGAAAAACTAACACTTACCTGTATCAATGGCACTACATACACGATCAAAAACCATAATAATCAGCAAACGTATACCTTTACTAAAATAGGTGATGATCTATATAAACCCACTCGATTAGAAAACCCAGAAGGATTAAGCATTACATTTTACTACAATGCAGTACAGCAATTAGAACAAATCAAAGATACCGCAGGTAGAATTCTAAACATCACATCAGATACCGCAGGTAGGATTATCGAAATAACCGCAAAACACCAAGAAGAGATACGAACCCTTATTACCTATCGCTATAATGAAGAAGGCGATATGACCCATATCATAGATGCACTAGGGCAAGCAACCGTTATGGAATACAAAAACCACCTAATGATTAAAAAAACTGACCGAAATGGACAGGCATTTTATTGGGAGTATAACGGAGATACAACAGGAGCTAAATGTATCAAAACATGGGGAGATGACAACATCCTATCAGGTACCTTAGAATATCACCAGGGATATAATATCATTACAAACTCATTAGACCAACAAAGCATTTATTATTTTAATAATGATAACCTATGTACTCAGGTTATTGACCCCATGGAGAATACTATTTATCACGAGTATAATCAGTACAATGAATTGTATAGAGATATCGATGAAGAAGGAAACCTAACAGGTTATAGCTATGATGATCGAGGCAACCTAACAGCCTTACACCAACCCGATGGCTCCGTAATCAGTTTTGTCTATGATCAAAAAGATAGACTAGTACTCACCCAATATCCTAAGGGAGGTTCAATCATTAAAGCCTTTAATGAGCAAGATCAATTACAATCAGTAATAGGTATGGACAGTGGTGTAACCTCTTTTACCTATAATAAGATCGGATTGATAGACCAAGTAAGAGACAATGTCGGTAATATCACCGAACTAGCATATGACCAAGACCATAATTTAACCAAGATGACCCTACCTAATGGCGCAGAATCCACTTGGCAATACGATCCTTGGGGGCGTTGTTATCAATCTAAAAATGCCGAAAATCATAAACAACACTTTTTTTATGATAAATTAGATCGTATACATCAAATCCATCAAGCAGATAAAAACACCATACACCTTAAGTATAACGCCTATAACGAAGTCCTACAAACAAAAGACCAGCGCAAGCGAGAAATAAACTTTCAATACACCCCCATGGGAAGCCTGCAAATGCGCGAAGAAAATGGTAAAAAAGTACATTTTAAATACAATACAGAAGAGCAACTGACCAGTATTACCAATGAGCATAAAGAACACTATCTATTCGCTCGCAACCCTAAGGGAGAGATCATAACCGAAACAGGATTTGATGGTTTAGTACGCCAATACGACAGAGACCGAGCAGGAAAAGTATTACGAATTAAACGCCCCGATGATAAATTTACTGAATACGAATATGACCTAAATGGTCGTATTATACGTGCAGAACACAGCGATAATACCTGGGAGACCTATAGCTATGACCAAGACGGTAATCTTATAGAAGCCATAAACCAACATAGTCAGTTATCCCTAGAGCGCGATCAAACAGGCAGAATAGTAACAGAAACCCAAGACAGTCATACAATAGAAAGTAAGTACGATGCATTAGGCAATCGTATCCAAATAAACAGCAGTCTAGGAGCAGATATCAACCTAAACCGTAATCAACTAGGGCAAATACAAAATATATCAGCCAATGTATCCCCTAACTTAGAAGAAGAAACATCCCAAAAACAAAAAAACCTCCCTTGGCAAGCCCAATTTGCATACAATAGTATCGGTATGGAAACAGAACGAGCACTACCAGGAGGCGTTATAAAACATACCCAATACGATGATGCAGGCAGACCCATACAACAAAAAATAACCGTTAATAGTAGAGAAACACGCCACCGTACCTATGCATGGAATGTTAATGATCGCTTAACCAAGATGGTTGATGAATTAACAAACGGAGTAGTCAGCTATGGATATGATGCCTTTAACAACCTCGCTAGTGCCAAGTATGAAAACAAGCAATTCGATTATAAACTCCCAGACGAAGTAGGAAACCTTTATAAAACCGAAAGCAGATCCGACAGAAAATATGGTAAAGGTGGACAACTCCTAGAAGCCGATGGAAACACATATAAATATGACAAAGAAGGAAACCTAATCACTAAGGCCACACACCAAGGAACATATGAGTATCAATGGTATGGCAATGGAATGCTAAAATCGGTAAACACCCCCGATAGAGATATTATTAAATTCGAATATGATGCACTTGGCAGGCGAACCGCCAAAACCATACTCCCCTCCCCTTTTAAACCCAGTGCCAAAAAACAAATTACCAGATGGGTATGGGATGGTAATGTACCATTGCATGAGTGGAAATATGATCTAAAAGATAGACCCCAACTCGTAGTAGACGAATTTGGAATGCTCGCAGAAAGTAAACCCGAACCTATTGAGAATCTGATCACTTGGATATTTGATGAAGGTACATTTAAACCTACTGCTAAGATCATTAATGACGAAACCTATTCCATCATCACTGATTATCTAGGTACACCCGTAGAGATGTATAATAGCAAAGGGCAAAAAACTTGGCAAGTAGAGTATGATATTTACGGAAAAGTACGTAAACTTGTAAAAGGTTCTTTGAATGATTGCCCGTTTAGATATCAAGGGCAATATGAAGATGTGGAAACTGGATTGTATTATAACAGATTTAGGTACTACTCAAGCGATACGGGAACTTATATTAGTCAGGACCCCATTGGACTAGAAGGAGGAATGCCCAATATGTATGCTTATGTACATGATTCTACTACTTGGGTAGATCCTTTTGGGCTAACTGGAATAGGTGCTTGGGGCGAAAAAGTAGCAGCAAATTATTTATCTAAACAAGGGCACCAAATCCTTGGATCTGTACAAAATGCTTCTGGACATGGTTTTGACTTAGTTACTAAATCCGCTAATGGAGATATTAATATTATAGAAGTTAAAACTAGCCAAAGTAAATGGAGGAGTAAGAGTAATATGTCCAGATGGACAAATAATAATATTAGAAAAATCTCTGGTAATACGAATGGTAGATGGAAAAATATGCCTAATTATCAGAAGAATTTAATGGATACTATTGATAAAGCTAATGCAAAAGGTAAACTAAAAAATAAATTACTTCAAATAAATATAGATCAGCGCTCAATTAGATTAAAGTGTAAATAAAAGTAAATGAGGAATTTAATAAATAAAGCTATTAAGCATTATGAATATAATAATGAAGTAGAATCATGTAATAATGATTTTATTAGAAAATATGGTAATTTTACTGACAAAGATACACTTAAGAATTACTCGGATATAATTTATAAAGTTCTAAATGGAATCCCAAATTGCACACATATAAAGGCAAAAAACTTACTATTTCAAGGAGACGATGATTGTTGGAAATACTTTGAAAGAACAGCAATGTTTTGGGTATATGGTCATAGTAACGATGAATGGATCGATCATTTAAAAGATGCTTATGAATACGCTTTATATGTTGAAAGAGAAGATTTAATTAAAAAATTATTTAATAAATCGCTACATTATTTGTCAGACAAGAATAATTTATCAAACAAGGATTTTGAAAAACAAAAAGTTTATCCTAGTTCACAATTAGTACAATTTTTAATAGAAAAATGGTTAGGAGAGAATCCTGTAAAAGATTTGATCTTAAAATATGGAGATGGTTATGGTATTTATCAAAAAATAATAGATAATTGGGACGATCTTTCAAAGATAGAGTTAAGTTATTGGGACGAATTATGTGATTATCATTTAAATGCAATTGGATTACAAAGCGGTGAAAAATGGGAGAATGAAGAGTTTTTAGCTAGTGGATTGATTCCTATGGAATTAATAAATATTTTTAAAATAAGGAATAAGTTAGGTTTAGATATACCAAACATTACTCACGAATTATTCTCTACACCAATGGCAAAATATCCTAAAATACCAACTGGGTATAATGAGAATTTAGACATTAAATTTCAATTAATAGATCGAACAGTTAAGACAAAGAAAAAATATACTTTACAAGAAATTGAAGATTATATAAAAAGTCAAAATAAAGGAGAAATTGAAATATTAGAATAGAGGTATGACTTCCTGCTCGATTATAGTATGTGCTAGTGCTAGTTTGTAACGAGTGTTAATTATGAGGAAAAAACATAGTAAAAAAAATAAAGTAACCTTAAAACCAGAGATATGCCAATCAAAGACAAAGATTACAACAAGGCTAAGGCGTTGCTAGAAGTCGCAGGCAGTAAAAGTGCCGAGAAATCGCACAAAAAACATACAGGTAGCAAAGGCTCTTCCGATAGTCATGGCAGGAGCTTGTACAACGAGGCACAACAAGATTTTGGCGGGCAACCTACCGCAGTGCAGTTAGAAGCTTTACGCAAAGCAGGTAATTTGCTAGGTGTATAGCTTTATGTAAAAAAATAAAATCAATAGAACCACTGGATATTACAGTGGTTTTATTGTAATATTATATGGTATCTCTGGTATAAAGTAGTAGTACTATTAAGTATGTGGCTTTACAAGAGATAAAACGTTCATACCTTTTCTATACCAAGGGCAGTATTTTGATGAAGAAACAGAGCTAGCTTATAACCGCTATAGGTATTATGCTGCTGATGAAGGAGTTTATATATCCCAAGATCCGATTGGGTTATTTGGTATGAACCCTACAATGTATGCTTATGTATCTGATTCCAATAAATTTATTGATGTTTTTGGACTAAATGTTCAGACTGGAGCAAATAGAACACATGTCAAATATTCAGGAATTAAAGATGGGAAACCATATCACGGATATGCGAGTGCGCCAATAGAAGACGGTTTAACTGGTGATGATATTGTTAATAGGAGATATGGTGGTGATTTTAGTGATTTTGATGTAGCCCCTGAAGTTGATTACATTGGCGAAGGAGTTGAAGGTAAACGAACTGCGAGAGGTTTAGAACAAAGAGGGTTTGAAGCTGATGGCGGGTTAGACGGTACATCAAATAAACAAAACCCTGTCGGACCAAATAATCAAAATAGACAAAAATACTTAGACGCAGCAGATGCTCATAATAAAAAGAAAGTAAAAGCTAGTTGTGGTTAAAAATATTAGGTAAAATATATGGCAAAAAGAGCTACACCTTGGAAAGAAGGTAAAGTAATTAGTATAGAAACAAGAAAAGGAACATTTGTATTAGCGCAAATGTTAAAATCTCCTTTTTTAAGATTTTATAATGTATTTAGAGAAGATGAAGATTGGGGTAATGTGGATGTTAGTGTTTTTGAAACACTTTTCACTAAATCTATAGTAGCTGCATTTCTAAAACACAGTAATGTTTCCGTTTTAAAAAATGCTATTCCTGATTTAGAAAGAAAAGATTCTGATACTTGGATAAACGGAAAATCTGGAAATCGAAAAGTAAAGGTATGGGAAGGTACGGAAGACGAAAAAGAATTTTATATTTTGGGTTCAGAATCAGGAGGGAGTTTAGTAAAAAAAGATCTGTGGTGGAGTCCAACACCGGAGATGAGAACTAGACCACACCCCAGCGGTGTTATCGATTCTGTTATACTAGAAGAAATACCTTTAAACTCAGATAATATCATAGACGATCACGAATTAACTAGTTTAGGAATATTTCCTTTAACAAACGAGCGTTTATATCTATGTTATAAGGCAGGTAAAAATGTCGATCCAAGCAAGGATTTAAAGTTTAATCGAGAAATACCCAAAGATTATAAGATTGCTATTGAGATAATGTCTGGTGGTGGTGGAAAAGAAAATAAAGAGAAAATACTGGATACTTATTTTAGATAAAATTTATACCGATAATCGGTAATAAGATTTAGCCACTCCCCTCCCCTTTTAAACCCAGTGCCAAAAAACAAATTACCAGATGGGTATGGGATGGTAATGTACCATTGCATGAGTGGAAATATGATCTAAAAGATAGACCCCAACTCGTAGTAGACGAATTTGGAATGCTCGCAGAAAGTAAACCCGAACCTATTGAGAATCTGATCACTTGGATATTTGATGAAGGTACATTTAAACCTACTGCTAAGATCATTAATGACGAAACCTATTCCATCATCACTGATTATCTAGGTACACCCGTAGAGATGTACAATAGCAAAGGGCAAAAAACTTGGCAAGTAGAGTATGATATTTACGGAAAAGTATGTAAACTTGTAAAAGGTTCTTTGAATGATTGCCCGTTTAGATATCAAGAACAATATGAAGACCCTGAAACAGGGCTGTATTATAATAGATTTAGGTACTACAATCCCGATAGTGAAACTTACATCTCGCAGGATCCGATTGGGTTAGCTGGAAAGATGCCTAACCTGTATTCATATGTACGTAATAGTAATACTTTTGTTGACCCATATGGGCTTTTAGAGGAAGTGGTATTCCCTAAAAATAATGTTATAGCTGAAACAACAATTCAAATGCAAGGATCTAGAAGTCAAGATTTCAAAGCTGCAAATTCAAATGTAGGTCTTAATGGAAAACGAGGCAAACCAACAGGTAATGCACATAAAGAAATTCATGGTGATGTTGTTTGGCATCATGTAGATTATGACCCTGAAACTAATACTGCTAAAATGCAGTTAGTAAGCTCGGCAGATCATAACGCAAGTAAACCACATAAAGGTTTTGAAGATCATACTGGAACAGTATATGAAAGTCCAGAAGCAAAGGCAGAAGCTAAAAAATTAAATGCAAAATGCCCTTAATTAATATTATTTATTATGAACAGTAGTGATATACTTTTTGATGAAAATTTAGAGTTTTATACTTCAATTAGTGAATCTAATAATCAAGTTTGTATTACGCTATCCGATAGTTTGGATGCATCAGAAGAAGAATTAACCGGAAATTATAAATCTAAAATAGCTAGATTTCTAACCGATTCTTCAAAATGGTATGAAATAGCTATTCTTGCAGTTATAGATAGGGCTAAAAATGAATATAATACAGAGGTTCAAAAAAATGATATACAACTAATGAATGTTTTTATTCTTTATGAACAAGATGAAAAAGAACTATATGGGCTACAATTTAGAGTTAGCTTTGATATTGAACATGGTTGTGGTTTAAAAATTACTAGTGATAATTATGAAATCATAGAATCAGGAGATGCGGATGTAGCATTTTGTTAAAAAAATAGTATCGCGAATTTATAATCGATAGTTTAATCAAGTATAATAGAGAGTCACTTTCTTTTTTAGGAAGTGGCTTTTTAATGTATTATTTCTCGATATTGTATAATGAATAAATGATCCCATATATAATCCAACATCATATATTGTACTAATAATTTATAAATAATGACAAGAGATAATTACAGGTTTTACAATAAGATTGTTGAACGAAATAACAAACTAAATATTAATTATAAAAGAGGAGAAAAAGACACACTGTCTAACTTTTTTAACAATACTTCTGTAGCATTTGATCTACTACTATTAGTAGAAACTGAAGCGGAAGAAATCACTTTAAAATATCATGCTAGAAAAAACTACATTATTAACTTAGTATCATCAATTGAACAGTTTTTTAAGCAACTTGTTAAATATGATTTAACAGAATATAATCATAATATTAGAGAATTACTTAAAGATAAGATATCTCTTTGGGAAGCATCAAAATTATTTACAGAGAAAAAGCTCAAACCTCATGATATAATTGCAAATTATTATTCTTTTCAAAACTTAGATGAAATAGATCGTATCATAAGTTTAATTGTTTCTAAGAAATTTTTGAAATTCATAGGAGAGTATGATTCTGGTAATCTCAGATCAATATATGAAGATAAAAAAATTAACTCTTACAAACTTAACAAAGACTATCCTGAATGGAGGAATGACATCAGTGAATTATTTAATTTAAGGCATAATTTTGTGCACCATTTTAGCTACAAGGAGAGGATTTCTTATAACAAATTAAATCGTATGACAGATTCATTACATTATATAATAATGGTAATATATATTGTCATTATAGATAATGAAATATAATTTAAAACAACCTTAAAACTTTCCTACTAGCGCAATCTTCTTCGCTTGTACCGATTATAAGTATACAATAAAGAGTAAGAAGTTATATAAACCTATAATAATTATTAAGTATTCTTAAAATGTTAAATAGAATTTGGAGTACTTCATATTATTATCTATTTTTTATTTAATATACTTTATTAAACACTCCCAATAGTATTGTTTAAGAATAAATGAATACTCTTTCGGAATTCATGAATACTCTTTCGGAATTCATGAATACTCTTTCGGAATATATGAATACTCTTTCGGAGTGCATGAATATTCTTTCGGAATGCATAAATGCTCTTTCGGAGTGCATGAATACTCTTTCGGAATACATGAATGATATTTCGGAGTGCATGAATACTCTTTCGGAATGCATAAATACTCTTTCGGAATGCATGAATGATATTTCGGAATGCATAAATGCTCTTTCGGAGTGCATGAATATTCTTTCGGAACACATGAATGATATTTCGGAATGCATAAATACTCTTTCGGAGTATATGATCACTATTCTTTAAAATTAGAAATAGCTACATAAACTCAAAATACTAAAGTTTCTTTAAAAAAAACTGCAAGTATCAACATTCCTAAATCATTGTTATCAAATCCATATTTAAAAAATAGATTTAAAAAACTTATGAGATGTAATTTTTCATTTTTGCCTTTTAGATTTTATAATTCTAATTGAGCATTAATATAATGGTGTCCAAATATTTTATTCTTTTTTACAGAAGCGTTTGTAATACTAAATACAATACAGCGTTTGATACTCTTCTTTTATTAAAAATAGCATCAAAACAATTTCTAAAAAAAGAGATAATCAATAAAAAACATGAATTTTAGTGTGTTTTCTATATTATTTTAACAGAATTTAACTACTTAATTATATATTCACCATTAACTAAATTTTTTTTAATGAAACACAAACTCAAAATGAAACACAAAAAAAGGCGTAAATTATTTATTAGCTTATGCGTAACAGTATTTACTTTTTTTATCCATACTAAAAGTATAGCTCAAACAAGTTGGGATGATTTTAACTACCCAAAAGTAACAGTTATTGATCTAGGAACAGGAACCAATACTAATGCTGATGCAATACTAAATGCTATTGGAAGAACACAATCCGAAAGAACACGTTTTTATAATGCTAGAATACTATCTGTTGTTAAGCGATTATATAAAACCCCTCAAGAAGTTCCGAATTTTACTGAATTAGAACTTGTTTTTAGTCCTAATTACTGTGGTGGTATTGCTGCCAAAAGTGGAACACCTCCTAAAATTAGAATTGAAAACAGTACACATTACTTAAATATGGTACTTAACCAGAGTATAGAAGAATTAAAAGCAGAAATTGGAGGTACACTTACTCATGAGGTTACACATGCATATAGCCACGAACCTAAAAATGCAGGAACATACGAAACTGGGCAAAATTTCTTTGGATTTATAGAAGGAATTGCAGATTTTGTACGTTTTAAAGAAGGATATTCTACCTTAGCTGATATTGATATTGACCAAACTCATAAATGGTTAAAGGGATATAACGGTTCTGCTTTTTTTATCAATTGGTTGAATGATAACTATACTGATTTTGCATATAAATTTAATAAATCAGCAAAAACTATAGACCCTTGGACATTTAAGGCTGCAACAGAACAAATTGTTCCAGGAAAAACCATTGATCAACTCTGGAATGAGTATGTAAATAGCATTGAAAATCAAAGAAGAAATATCTCATTACCAACACCTAACTTTACAACTAGTAGTACTACTGTAACTGTTGGTGAGCAAGTCTCCTTTACAAACACATCTACCAATGCTATAGAATATGCATGGATTTATAAAGGTAAAAGTTGTGTTAGTTTTACAAACTCTAAAAACTTTAATATTACTTTTGATACCCCTGGAACATATAAAGTAACCCTTGAGGCTAAAAACTTTAAAGGAAAAAATTTAAAAGATATTAGCATTACAGTAAAACCTTGTGAGGACAAAAATAATATTGCTATTGGAAAAACAGTAACCACTTCTTCTTCAGAAAATGCTGAGTTCTCGGCAAGTAAAGCTACAGATAATGATACGAATACCAGATGGTCTAGTGGGTTTTCTAACGATCAATGGATTGCTGTAGATTTAGAAAAAGAAAGCAATGTATGTGCTATCGAGATTTCATGGTTTACTTGCTGTAGTATTATGATTGGAGCTAAGGACTATCAAGTACAGACCTCTAATGACGGTAACAATTGGTCGACAATCAAAAATATCACTAATAATTTTGATAACTTTAATTACATACCTCTTAATACTAAGAGTCGGTACATTAGAATTAAAGGTATAAAAAGAACCGCAACATCTTTTGGATATTCTATCAATGAGTTTAAGATATATGGCGGTGAAGGAACAATTACTCCTCCTGACACTTCTGAAGACTTAACTCAGCCGAATGGAAGTATTGTAGAATCTAATAATGATAGCCCTAATGGAGAAGACATTAGTAAACTAATTGATAATGATAGCTTTTCTAAATATTTAACCTTTAAAGCAAGTACAACAGTTACCTATACTTTTGACAAAGCATATGTAATCAATAAATATAGCTTAACTTCTGGTGGAGATGCTCCAGAAAGAGATCCTAAAAATTGGACTTTACAAGGATCTAATGATGGTACTACTTGGACAACTATTGATACAAAATCTAACAATAGTTTTGCGAATAGAAATGAAAAGAAAATATTCTCTTTTACCAATACTAAAGCATTCTCTAAGATTAGATTTAACTTTAACAATACTTCTGGAACTATTTTCCAATTATCTGAATTAGAAGTGTTCGGTAAAGAAGGAAATACTGATACAGGTGGTGGAGATGGTCCTGACACACCTCCAGTAATTACAGGTAAAGATTTTCAATTCTTCCCTAATCCAATTATTAGTGAAGTATATGTTATCCCATCTGAAAGTAAAATAAGTACCATAAACATACGTAACTTACAAGGAAACGTCGTATTTTCTAAAGAAAATGTAAGGCTATTTAATAGAACAATGACCAGGGTCGGAATAAACTTACCTTCTGGAATGTATTTATTAGAAATAGATGGCGTAACTAAAAAGCTAGTAGTTAGTGCTAGATAAATTATTGATTATAGTAACATAAAATTATGTAAACTAGATTAATAATACATTTCTTAATTAATTTATTAAAACCTGTGAAGCTCTAACTTCACAGGTTTTTTGATTGATAACAGTCTATTCTTTAAATTACTATAATAAAAACATCTAATGACTATCAAAGATATAAGCACCTCTAGTATTCTACTTATTTTTAACGTATAATGTAAAAGGGCTAATTTTACACGACTAATTTCATCTTAGAACAGTGTATTCTTTTAAAGCAGTAATAAATTTGTTACTTGATTAAGAACACATTTAGTTAGCATTAATCCAATCTATTCTTTTAGTTTTAACCACTTTTTTAGTTGCATTATAGGTGTCAACATATGCAGTATATTCATTCCATAGTACATCTATATCTTTTTGTAAAATTTCTTGAAAAGCAGCTTTAAAACTCCAAGGATTTATCGTTTTCACAGAGGCATTAAATTTATAAATAAAATCATCATCATAAGTATCTACAATCCATTTTAGAAAAAAACCAGAAGGTGTATATCCCGAAAGATACTTATGACCATCAAACCCTAAGTCTGGATGTCTTGTTTTATGATATCCTGCATTGATCCGAACTAAGTCTGCTTCTCCTTCCAAAAAAGCAAAATAATCATATCCTGGCTTATATTGATCATCAGAAGTTACAGGGTTAAACTGATATCCATGAGTAAGCTCATGCCAAAGTACTCCGTATAACTCATACTTTACCGCCTCATCAGGTTTTTCCTTTAATGCATTTTGAATATATTTTGTGCTAAACCAAAGTTCCATTGCTGCACTACTCCCTCCTTTTGCTGCTAAAACATCACTCCAATTAAACGTAAAATTAACTTTTTCAAAATCAGGAACTTCTGTTATATTTCTATATAACTGCTTACAAACCCCCAAAGTAACTTCATTAATTGCTTTTTTCAAATCAGGAATAACAGAAATTGCTCTTTTATATCCATCAGAAACAGTATCAGTAGGTGTTAATGATATTGTTGGGTAATAAAACCCTTTCCATGGATTTTCAGGATCATAGATTTTAATTTTGCGTTTAGTAAGTAATGTATCTCTTCCAAATTTATTATCAATAATTAAAGTTACATTATGATTACCTGGTATGTTATAAATTACTTTAGGGTTTTGTTCATTACTTGTAGCCGGTATACCATTCTCAAAAACCCAATACCATGTATGTGGAGCATTTGCAGACTGATCTTTAAACTGAATAGTATCTCCTATCTTACCTTTTGTATGATCTGCTATAAATTTTGTAACAGGCATATCTGTTAAAGCAGTCAATTCTATTTCTGCAATCTGTAAGTAATCATCACCATAAATAGAGGTTTTAGAATACTCAAAATCAAATTTATAGTGTGAATATGCTTTCTTATTATGCTCTAAACTATAAGAATTAGTAACTGTTCTTTTACTAAACTCTTGATCAGTTTTTGAATCTAAAACCTCCCAGTTAATACCATCCGTAGAACCACTTAAAGTCCAATTCTTTGGATCTCTACCTGGTGCATCATTTGCAGAAGTTATTGCATACTTTTTTATGATAGAAACTTCCTTGTTTTTTAATTGAATACTATTTTTAGGTTGCTGTACTAAAAACTTAGTATTCTTATCATTATCAAAAGCATTCTCTAAACCTTCTGATTTTGATATTCCTGGAAACTCACTAGATAAAACGGTATGTAATGTTTTAATATTAGCATATCCTTGTATAAACGGAGTTTTAGTTTTGTTTTCACAGCCAATACAAAAAAGAATAGTAAGCATAAGCAATATAATTGAGCCTTTATCTTTCATAAGTTTAATAAGTAGTTTAGTTATATTTTAATAATTATGATCATCATCATACTACAAACAAATATAATATGCTTGATACATAAATATGCTATTTAAAGAGTAAAACTATTGAGCAAATTAAGTAATCATTAGAAGTAATATTTTTAGACTAATTTATATAACCCATGTTACATTGTACATATTATAAAGAAAGGAGTATATAAATATTTTTTAAAAAAAAATAGGGTATTTCACATGATAACTGTTGTCTATAATAATAACTTATCTTTCTCTTAAAACATGGGCAATAAAAAAGCAGAAAACAGGAATTTTTTAATCTTCATTTTTTTATTTTTTATAATCATGATGATATACAGTTATATGATCTGTAATTTGATGATTACATGACAATCATTTGCCTATTATAAAGCTAGCATTCTATAATAGAAAAAATTATTCTTAAAATCCACTCAAATCAACATAATGAATTCAAAAGAACTTTTATTCGATTCTGTAAACCAAAAAAATCAAAAGTTTGATCTTAATTTGTTTACTACTACAACACATAATCCTTCTTATGCCAGTTTAACCAATAATTTTAATACAATTAACGGGCTTAAAGATTATTGCATTCCTGTAAATACGTATTTTCCTCCAGATTCTGTTATGAATCAATTATATAGTAAAATTCCATATGCTATAAAATATTATCCTAGCTCTAATGATCGTATATCCGAATGCATTGCTCATTTTTCAGATATTGATACCCCAGCTCGCATTATTACAGGGAATGGATCTACAGAAATTATCTCATGGCTTAATTCTTTATTTATAAAAGATAGCCTATTCGTTCCCACACCTTCTTTTGGAAGATGGATAGAGGAACCTATAAACTTAGGTAAAAAACTACATACGATACGCTACTGTGATGAAAATGCACAACAACTCACCCCCGAAAAATTAATAGAAGCTGTTATAAAATCTGGAACAAAAAATCTTATTATCTGTAATCCTAATAACCCCACTGGGTCTATTTTTACTAGATCTGAGTTACTCTCTATTATGGGTAAATTACAACATTTAGATAACATTGTTATTGATGAATCATTTATTGATTTTTCATCAATAAATCCTCCTACAGTAAAAAATGACGTACACCTATTCCCTAATTCTTGGGTAATTAAGAGTTTAGGTAAAAATGTAGGGTTACACGGGCTTAGAATAGGGTATGCTATTAGTAATGAAGATAATATAAGTAAACTAAAGAAACACTTGCCTTATTGGAATGTGAATGGAATATCAGAAATGTTGTTGACTCTCATTCAACATGAAAAAATAGCATATAATCAAAGTAGAATCAAAGTTATTGAAGACACTAAGTATCTCGAAAATCGTTTTAAAGAACTACATTTTTTTGAAACTTTTCCTACGAACTCAAACTTCATATTTACTAGATTAGATTCTATAATTGATGGAGAGGAATTAAGAAATAGATTAATGCAAAACAAATCTTGTTTTATAAGAAATTGTGGTAATAAAATGGGCTCTACAAAACAATACTTTAGAATTGCAGCAAGAAAAAATGAAGATGTTGATTTTCTAATTGTAGCTATAAAAGAAGAAGTAACTGATATACTAAGTAATGTTTATAGTAACAGGACTTACTATCAATCTGAATTTAATAATGCTCAAGATACTTATTCAATATCATAAAAAATCTAGATTTGTCACAATTCTAAGTTTTGGTATAAGAAAAAATTTATATCAAAACTTGGAATTATATCTACTAAAAACTAGTGACGTGAAATAGGTTTAAATAGCATATATACAAATGCTAATACTGCCATTAGTGCACAAGTATATATAATTATAGGTATTCTATACATATCATCTTGATAATACCACCCAGAAAAAAATGCCCCTAAGCCAATCCCTACTTCTAAAGAGATATACATTGTAGCCATTGCTTTTCCTCTATGATCAGGATGACTCATATCGATTGTCCATGCATTTAATGCTGGAGATAATACTCCCATAGCTAATCCATAAAAACCAGATCCTATAAGCAAACCAATGGAATTATTAAAATAACCAATAATTAGCAACGACAAAATGAGCACAATAAGTCCCATTTTTATTACAATGGAGCGACCATAAATATCAGATGTTTTACCAGCAATAAATCGTACACATAAAGATGATAATGTAAAAACAATAAAAAATGTTCCTTTATTAATAATTCCTAAATGCTCACTCCAGTCAGCAATTATAGTCAGAATAACTCCAAAAGCAATATATGTAAAAAATGTTACAGTTGCTGAAGGCAAAACTTCTTTTGCAAAAAAATCATGTCTTGAAAACTGAAAAATAGAGGACTTCATAAATTTAGTTTTCAAAAGACTCTCTCTTAGATTGATGATTAAAAGAAATGATACAAATGCAATAAATGATGAACTATAAAACAATACGTTAAATGAATAATACAGTTTAATAAAGCTACCTAATGCAGGTCCTAAAGCTAATCCTGCACTAAAACATAATCCCTGAATACCTAAGGCTTCACCCAAACGATCTTTAGGTATACTATCTGCTACATATGCTGCTATTGCTGTAGGACTAAAACCTGTAGAAAACCCATGTAATAATCTTAAAAACAAAAATCCTGAAACTGTTATCATTACAGGATACAAAAAACCACATACTAAAGATACCAATACTCCTATAATCATTACAGGTTTACGACCTATTGTATCAGTTAATTTACCGCTAAAAGGTCTTGAAATAGCAGCTGTAAGTGTAAAGAGAGAGATAATTAATCCCTTATACTCTGCCCCTCCAAGGATACTTAAATATGCAGGTAACTCAGGAATTAACATGTTAAAACTAGCAGAAAAAAATAAGGAGCTTATACATACTACTAAAAATCTAGTTTTATAAATACTAGGAGGCTTATTCATCTTTTATTATATAATTTTACAATGTTCAAAGAAATAACTTCTTAAATTTATTAAAAAGGACATCTGTCCCATTACGACAAAATGATAAGAACAAATCCAGAATTATTAAGTTATACTGAAACTATATATCATAGTAATAAGCATCATATTAATATAGAGCAGTACAATCCAACAGAAAAAATAATAGAACAAAATAAAAGATATAATTGGGTCTATATTATTAAAGAAGGAGTTACTAAATGCTATTTATCTGATGAAAAAGGAAAAGATTTTATTCAAGAATTTTTAGGAAAAGGAATGGAATTTGGTGAAATAGAAGTATTTAGTAACAAACCTAGTTTTTGCTGTATTGAAGCTATAACAGAGCTAATAGTATATAAAATTTCATATACTCATTTTAATAATTTGTTAGAAAATGATAAAAAGTTTAATAAACTAATCATGAAAGCAATGGCAGAAAAAATTAGTTATAAAGCTCCAAGACATTCTTATCAGCAATACCATCCCATAGAAGAAAATATTTTAAAGATCAAAGAGAATTTCCCTGAATTTACTGAGGTAGTTTCCAAAAATGATTTGGCTAAATATTTAGGAATTACTTTAAGAAGTTTGAATAGAGCATTATCTAATTTAAAAATATAGTTTTATACCTTAATTGCATATAAGAATTGAATACACATATCTTTGTATAAAAATCCATCAAAATTGCATCCTAATAATATCCACAATAACAGCTCGTATGATTTCTCTGCATTGATAGCTACACATCCTATTTTACAGCAGTTAACTTTTATCAATACATTCGGAAATACAACTATCGATTTTTCTAACCCAAAAGCTGTTTTAGAACTAAACAGAGCTATTTTAAAGCATTATTATAAATTAATTGATTGGAATATCCCTGAAGGTTATCTTTGTCCTCCAATCCCAGGTAGAGCTGATTATATTCATCATCTAGCAGATATTTTAAGTAATAAAAAAACTAAAAATGCTGTTCCAAAAGGATTAGACATTGGTACAGGCGCTAATTGCATCTACCCTATTTTAGGCTCACAACTATATAATTGGAATATGGTAGGTGTAGACATTGATGAAAAAGCTATAGTATCAGCAACAAATAATGTAACTATAAACCCACATTTGTCTGATATGATAGAAGTACGATTTCAGTCTAATCCTGCTCATATATTTGATGGAATTATAAAAAGTAATGAATATTTTGATTTTGTGATGTGTAACCCTCCATTTCATACATCAAAAGAAGAAGCTACTAAAGGGACACTTAGGAAATTACAGAATCTAGGAAAAACTAAAGATGTACAACTTAATTTTGGAGGTCAGGCTAATGAACTCTGGTGTAATGGTGGAGAAGCGTTATTTTTAAAACGAATGATAAAACAAAGTGTGAGTTACGCTAAACAAATAGGTATTTTTACCAGTTTAGTTTCTAAAAAAGAGAATCTACCTAAATTAGAAAAACAACTAAACAAATTAAACGCTATACACTTCTCTGTAGAAATGTCACAAGGAAATAAAAAGAGCCGTTTTATAGCTTGGAGTTATAAATAATACGCTATGCGTATAGGTTTAAGAACCTATACGCATAGCGTAGTTTATTTGAAAAGGATTGCTTCCTTTAATTTTTATTCTTCCGGAGGTTTACCGTGGATATCTTCATACACTTTATCAAAATTCTCACGTAAATATGCGTTCAATTTCTTTCGATAATCATCTTTTAACCATGTTAAAAAATTATGGGTACTCTTACTAATACATTTTGCATAAGCTTGGATCCTATGATTTATATCCTCCCCTAACTTTTTTGCCAAGGCTAGAGCATCATATATATCTTCGCTATTCTCTATACATATCTTAGCGTGTTGTTCTATTGATTGTTCTAGTACTACTTTAGAGGATTGCCCTCTTTTTACAGATTCTATATAGGTATCTTTAATATCAAAATAAACTTCTTCAGAATTTGCAAACTCGGCTCTTAATTCTTCTGGCATTTCATGCCTAAATTTACCCTCTATCTCCTCATCATTAAGGAGCTTATCCATATAATAGTTAGGCGAATTAAATATTTTTTGCCAATCTAAATCTGCTCCCCAAGGACCAAAACGATGATGATTGTTTCCTAAATCAATTACCGCAAATGTAGATTTGTTTTTAAGGATACGAGAACCACGACCAATCATCTGGTAATATAACGTTAAAGATTTGGTCGCTCTGTTTAAAATAATAGTATTTACTGTAGGTTCATCAAAACCAGTAGTTAAGATACTTACAGAAGTTAAAATCGCATTTGGCGTTTCTTTAAACCACTTTAAGATTTGATCTCGTTGTTTTTTTGTAGCAGTATTATCTAAGTGTGCAATAGGATATCCTGCTGCTCTAAATGTATCATATACATGTAATGAAGTATTAATACCATTATTAAAAATTAACGTTTTCTTACCCAAAGAGTGTTTTTTATACGCTTCTAATAACTTACTGAGCATATCTCGATTAGTATACAAATCCTCTGAGGATTTTACAGTATAATCTCCATTAGATCCTACTTCTAAAGAAGTTAACCCCATATTATAACTAAAAACCTCTGCACGAGCTAAAAACTCATTATTTATTAAAGATTCTATCGTCTCTCCTACAATTAACTCATTATAATTGTCTTTCATAGGTAATTTCATGTTCGAACTCAATGGGGTTGCAGTAACTCCTAGAACAAAAGATTTTTCGAAAAACTTGAATAATTTTGTAAATGAATTATAATGTGCCTCATCAATAATAACTAAACCAATATCAGATATATCTAGTTTACCTTCATTTAATCTATTATTAAGAGTTTCTACCATAGCTACAAAGCAACTATACTCTTCTTGATCGTCTAGATTAGCTTTACTATCGACAACCTTATTAATAACACCAAAACCAGTAAGCATCTTTGATGTTTGCTTACACAACTCTATACGATGTGTCAGTACTAATACTTTTCTATTATGGTGTTTAAGATATTGTCTTACTATTTCAGAAAAAATAACTGTTTTTCCTCCACCTGTAGGCAATTGATATAATAAATGATAGTCTTCAGGTGATTCTTCAAAACTTTTAAAAATTTTATTAATAGCTCCTTTTTGATAGCTATATAGCTCTTTTCCTGTTTTCTTTTCTTCTGCTGTTATCCCAGACATATAGATTTACTTTTTTTAGGGGGTGTAAAATTAATGCCTTTATATGATTTTTGCAGGGTTTTCCTTAGGTTTTTATTAGGAATACGTAAAAATATTACTTAAAAGTAGTGCTTTGAAACACTTTTTTCAAGAAAAAAGAGGAATTAGAAGATTATATTTATTAATATTCTACTTAATCATTATGTTAAGAGTAGGTATAAAATAGTAGTATATATCACAAAAAAAGAGGGGAATTGAAAAACAATTCCCCTCTTGTACAGGTTTAAGCGTATATGTTAGATAACTTTTACGTTTACTGCATTTAATCCTTTTTTACCTTCTGTAAGATCAAATTCAACTTCATCACCTTCACGAACTTCATCTACTAATCCAGAAATGTGTACAAAATGCTCTTTGTTCGAACCTTCTTCTGTGATAAAACCAAAACCTTTAGCATCATTGAAGAATTTTACTGTTCCTTTACTCATTATATATAATTTAATTTTAATAATTACTTTTATACTGTCAAATATAATGCCATAAATTAGAAAACTCTCTTCTTCCTTTAAATATAGGGATAATACTAATTTGACATGTGCTCGAATGTCATGACAAACAGTGTTAATTCGTATTTAAGAAGCTCCTCATATACGAGTTACTCGTATCTTTTTTTTCTTAAGCCTACTGTTATTTAGCAAATTAACTAACTGATCAGCAATAGTAACAGGTACTGCAACAAAAGTACAATCTTCTTTTAACTCTATAATTCCTAATTGGTCTTTATTAATTTTGCCTTGCTTAAAAAATAATCCTGCAATATCCCCTTTAGATATTTTATCCTTTCTTCCTCCTGAAATAAATAAGGTCTCCCAATATTGAGAACGCTTTACAGATTGTTTCGTAATCGTTTCTATCTCGGTATTAGTAATAAAATCTGGAAGGCTTTCTTTTTCCCATTGTAATACATAAGCGGTGCCACTAGCATTTACTCTAGCTGTTCTACCATTTCTATGTGTAAATTCTTCAATTTTTAGAGGCAATTGATAATGAACTATATATTTTATCTCTGGGATATCAAGTCCTCTGGCTGCTAAATCTGTAGCAATAATGATTTGATGCGTTCCATTTCTAAACTTTATTAAAGAACGCTCTCTTTCTTTTTGTTCCATTCCTCCATAAAAACAACCATGATTGATATTATTTTTATTCAAGAAGTCACTTACATTTTTAATAGTATCTTTTAGATTACAAAATATGATCCCGGGTTGACCTCCTAATTGATTTAATAAATTGACTAAGGTATTCAACTTGTTTTTTGAAGAAGAGATTACCGTTTTTATTGCTAGATTAGTAACTCCCTCCTGCAAATAATCTATGATAACTGGGTTCTCTAATTTTACAAAACTAGGAACTTCAATCTCTTGTGTCGCAGAAGTTAATATACGTTTTTCTATACTAGGCAATTCATTAATAATCCCTCTCATTTCATACTCAAAACCTATTTCTAATGATTTATCAAATTCATCTAATACCAATGTTTTTATACTTTCTTTAGCAAAACGTTCTCTTCCAAAATGATCTGCTATTCTACCAGGTGTACCAATAAGAATTGATGGAGTATGTTTTAATGCTATTTTATCTCTAGAAATAGAACGTCCTCCATATACGGCATTTACTTTATATCCAGAACCCATTTCTCTAATTACTTGTTCTATTTGGATCGCTAATTCTCTGGATGGCACTAATATTAGTGCTTGTACATCTGTGCTATTACGATCTAAACCAGCAATAATGGGTAGTAAAAATGCTAAGGTCTTACCTGTTCCTGTAGGAGAAAGTATAACCGTATTTGTAGTATGTTTAATAGCAATAAGAGCCTCTTCTTGCATTGGGTTTAAGCTTTTTATTTTTAGCTTATCAAGAATATCTCGTTGCTCTTTAATGCTATTTGCCATAATAGTTTATTTTTTTTTCTTTTTAGGGGTCTCTGTTTTCAAAATGTTCCCGCTTGAATGTTGTATGAGATAATTTGCTAGCATTTTCTCTACCAGTTCTTCTTTTGTAAGATGATGAAACACTGTCTTTATTTTTTCTTTAAACTCTCCTGAGACTGAATGATTAGGCTTAGTTTTAAATATTTTTCTTGCCCATAGAAGAGCATTGTTCTCTTCAATACTCTGAGAGTTGGCTTTTTCCTGTTTCTTAAACTCAATCCTCAATACAGATTCGAATTCTGCTAAATCTTCTAATTCGTCTTCTTGTAGTACCGTTAAGGAAAGTCCCTCTGCTCCTGCTCTTGCTGTTCTTCCACTTCGGTGAACATAAGACTCAAAAGAATCAGGTAAATGATAATGTACTACATAAGATGTCTCTTTAACATCAATTCCTCTGGCAGCTAGATCTGTAGCAACAAGAATATTTATATATCCTTGTCTAAACTGTTCCATAACTCTATCTCTAATAGGCTGTGATAAACTCCCATGAATTGCTCCTGAAGAAAATTTATGTATCGCTAGATTCTTTGCTAATTTATTTACCGCAGCTTTTGTTTTACAAAAGATAATACCTTGTTTTCCTTCTTTAGAGCTAAGAAAGTGCATTAATACTTCTAGCTTTTCTATAGGTTCTACTACAATATATCTATGATCAATGCCTTGATGTCCTATAGTTTCCATATCTGCACTTACTTGAATAACGTGCTTAGACATATAATTCTGTATCATCTGTTTTATAGTCCCTGGCATTGTGGCAGTAAACAAAATAGTCCTTCTTTTTTTAGGTAAAACTGCAACAATTTTATCTAACCCATCTTTTAAAGAACTTACCATTTCATCAGCTTCATCAAGAACTAAATAATCTGAATGTTGTAAATCAATGGCATCGCGATTAATTAAATCTATTAATCGGCCTGGAGTTGCAATAACGATATGTGTCGTACTTTTCAACCCTTCTATCTGTGGTTTTATAGGAATCCCTCCACAAACTGAAATAATAGAAACATCTGGCAAATAGGTACTAAACGATTTTAGATTATCGTAGATTTGATGTCCTAATTCTCTGGTTGGAGCTAATACTACTGCTTGGATAGCGGTATTTTCTGTATCGACCAGTTGCAATAAAGGTATCCCAAATGCGGCAGTTTTTCCGGTTCCTGTTTTGGCTAAACCAACAACATCTTCTTTTTGATTTAATAAAACCGGAATTGCTTTCTTTTGTATATCGGTTGGAGTACTAATATCTAAATCTACTAATCCTTTTTGGATTGAAGCTGTAATACCTAATTCTGAAAACTGTTTTGACATAAGATGGGTTTAAACAAAGATAGACACTCTTTTTCTATGTAATGACCATAAATAAAGACTAATCATATAAACATTCTAATTTTATACTTCTTGAAGTGTTTTTTTTGATTTTCTATATAAATAAGAATTAAATATATTTCTTTTCGCAAATCTATACAGCTTGTCAGAATTCATCATTTTTATATAAACTGTCTTAGGTACACCAAAATACTCATAAGTTGTTCCGTCTAAGAATGAAATTTCTAATAGCATGCCTTTATGCTGATAGTCTGCAATACCAGATTGAGAGGTTGTAATAGCATATTCCTCTAAGTTAGAAGCTTTTGTTTCTGGAGCAATACTTACTAAAAAATGATAACCATCAATAATTTGTCGACTTTTTATTTCTGCTTCTTCCTTTTGAACATCACCTTCCTGAAATTTATCCGGATGCCATTCTTTAACTAGGTTTCTATAGCTTTTTTTTAAAGTTTTAAGGTCAATTTCTTTTTCAACATTAAACAACTTCTTGTATTCTTTGATACGTTTCATGATTAGGTTTTTCTATCGCAGGCGCGAAACTACATCTTTTTTATTGTAAGTCACTTGTTTTTAAGGATGAATACTGTAAATAAAAAAACACAAACCTATTAAAATACCAAAATACCATAAAAAACAAGCATAGCTATAGGCTATGATTCTTTTTTATTCTGTAACAAAAAAGAGTATTTTATTACAGTAAATTCAAAATGTAAATGGTATTACATCACAATATATTAATTATAGATCACTTAGTATCAACCTTTCATTTTTTATTTTTTAAAGCGAGTATATTTCCTATAAGAATAAATCCCATTCCTATAAAAGCATACATATCTGGTCGATATCCTTCAAAAATACTAGAAATAGTTAAAGCTATTACAGGAATTACTACTATGGTATATGCAGCTTTGCTTGCACCAACTCTACCTATTAAAATAAGATAGGCTGTAAATGCTACAATGGATCCAAAAATTGTTAAATATGCTAGTGAAAAAATGTAAGAAAGAGAAGTATCTATAGTTAAATCCTTACCACTAATGATAGCTATTAACAACATTGCAACTGCTCCATATACCATCCCAAAACCATTGGTTTGTATCACAGGAAGTTTAAATTTACGTTGGTTATGCGAAGAAATAATATTTCCTAATGAAGCGAAAGTGATGGAAGCAATACAAAATAGCAATCCTCTAATTTGATCGCTAGTAAAATTAATCCTTCTAAACTCTGATTGATAAATCAATATAGTCCCTAAAAGACCAAAAACAGCTCCGATTATGATATTTTTTTTGATTTTATCTCCTAAAAATAATGCTCCAAAAAATATATTTAAAAAAATTAAAGTTGAGAATGCTACTGCAACCAAACCACTACTAAGGTATAGTTCAGAGATATATACTAACCAATAATTTGTACCAAATAGTAAAACTCCTTGTAGAGCAATAAAAAAATGTTCTCGTTTTGTAAACGATAAAGGAAGTTTTCTAATTTTAGAATACCCAAGTAATATAACACCTGCTAATCCGAATCGATAAGTAACTGAGACTATAGGATCTACAACACCTAATTGATATTTAATAATATACCAAGTAGATCCCCATATTAAAGCAGGAATTATAAATAATAAGTAATTTGATTTAAACACAGACTGGATGATTATTTTTTTAAGGGTAAAGGTATCGTATTATACGTTTCTAATCATAAGGGAGAATAGGTTTTTTGTCAGATCTTTATTTGGCATCTAACCAACTCTAACTGCCTTACTGTGATTCGGATTCTTTATGAGGATAGGATACTCTCATATACCAGAACCTGTTTTTACTATTAATACTACGCTATCTTTATCGTTATCATAAATCGGAAAAATAAAAAGTAAATCATACAACTAATACTATTATCATTTTTAAAAACAAAAATTTAGAAGCTTCACATATTAAAAAAACTTACAGACTCATTTAATCGTATCAATTACACTACCGCAGTTTAGCATAGCACTACCAAAATAAGGGTTACGAATTTCTTTTTCGGTACTTATCCAGATGGCTCCTCTATTGGTATTTGCCATAGGGCATTTTTGTACATATATTGGTGTAATCATCTCATTAAAATTAGATACCAAAACTACAATACTTTCATTTAGCGTTACAAAATAAGCTCTTTGTTCTTTTAGTTCTTTAGTAATACTAATCTTATGTAACTCCTCTATAGACTTAGTAAGGTGTATTATTGTGGTTCTACTTAATCCTGTAGTTTTAATTGCTTGTAAGCGTTCTTTTGTTGTTTTAGCAAAATCAGTAACCTTAGTACTATTAGATGCTATAAATGCATCTTTCATTTTTAGGTAAGGTATAAGAGCTGTTAAGAATTCTTTTTGAAATACTTCTGATCCTGGAGCTGTTTTATTAGGTATAACACGCTCTTCTTGTATCCTATTCATCATTGATTTTTTGCCTTGGAGTTGTGCCGCAGCATCAATAGTAAAAGTTCCATTGGTTACAATCTCATCTCCATTTTTTACCCCTTCAAGAATTGTATACATATCTCCATTAACAGTACCTAATAGTACTTCTCTCATTTCAAAAACGGGCTCATTAGGGTTTGTTTTTATATATACTACAGAACGTTTTCCTGTCCATAACACTGCACTTTTGGGTACGGTAAGCTGTTCTTTAGCTGTTGTCATACCTATAATTTTTCCTGTTACAAACATTCCTGGTTTAAAAATCTGGTCTGGATTATTAAGAGTTGTTCTTATGGTAGTTGTTCTGGTTTTTATATTTAAAATTGGATCTATAAAAGAAATTGTAGCGGTATGGTTTCTATCGGGATACGCAGTTATAGTTATATCAATTTGTTGTCCTTTTTTAAATTGTGAAATTTGATTTTCATAGACCTCAAATTCCACCCATACGGTAGCAAGATTGCTTACTCTTACAATAGGTTGTCCTTGTTCTATATATGCTCCTTCTTCACTCATTACTTCTGAAACGGTACCAGAAACTGTTGCATAAATAGGAAAATTTTCCTGAACTTTACCTGATGATTCTATAGTACTGATTTGACGTTCTGAGAGTTTCCATAATTTTAATTTATTACGAACTGCTTTATATAATGCAGGTTGTGATTTTTTTAATGAAACTGCAGTAATCAACTCTTGTTGGGCTGTAATCAAATCTGGGGCATAGATTGTTGCTAATTTTTGTCCTTTATTAATTTTCTGACCTGTATAATTAACATTCAATCGTTCGATCCTACCCTTAAAATAACTCGCCTGAGTCGCATTAGCCTCTTCATTTTCTATTATTTTTCCAGATAGCGTAATCATACCATCATCACTAGCGGTATGATTTTTAATAATAGTAGTTTCAATATTTGCCAATGCCATGGCATTCTCTGTCATTTTAAACTCGTTAGCAGCAAGCCCATTTGTTATTGTTCCTGTAGGGATTAACTCCATTCCGCATATTGGACAATCACCTGGTTCTACCTGTTTTATCTGCGGATGCATCGCACAAGTCCACATTTGATGAACTGTTTCTTTTTGATGATTATGATTATCTTGTGTAGAAGTATTACTAGTTCCAAAAATTAAATAGCCTACTAATACTCCTACAAGAGCTGCACTACAGATATAAATGATATTCTTATTCATCATATTTTTTTTTCTTAATTATTCTAAGCGTTGGTGATGATATAAACCATAAGCTAAATCCACTTACAACAGTAAGTAAACCTAATAGAGAGAACAATCTTAATGTAATCGTATTAAAATTATCTCTCCCTTCATAATCCATAGTATGTGTCATCCAAAGAAAATCAAACCACCTCCAAGAACGATGTCGTACTCGCTGAAAACTTCCTTCTTGTATCGCTATATATGCTTTTACATGCTCTGGATGATCATAAGTAATCATATATGCGGGTAGTGGTCTACCTCTATACTCATGATGATTGCCTACTTCATTTATTCTTTCTATATTTTTTACTACTAATGTAGATATCATATGTTTTTTTGCAATTTGTAAGGCTTCAGCCTCCGTAATTTCGGGTGTAAACTTTCCTGTTTTTGCATCAAAAAGCTGTTTTTTATTAATCCAATAATAAGGCTGCCCTCCTACATCCCTAAGTTCTAAGGATTGTATAGAGTCCTCAGTGTATAATTCTGTTGGACTAATTAAGTTCTTAAAAGATATTGAAGAAATATTCTCGTTTCTATACTGATTTCCATGAATCTCATCAATATCTGTCCAACTAAAATAAAGGCCACTGATTGTCCATAATAAAAATTGGATTCCTAAAAAAAGACCTAAATACCTATGTGTTTTTCTAATTTTGGTCGCTACTTGTCTTTTAACCATATTTAAATTATGTATTATATTAAAAACTGATGTTTACTTTTCTCTATTTAGTCTATATGTATTGTCCTTAATCTTAATGCATTTGCTATAACTGATACCGAACTAAAACTCATTGCTAATGCGGCTATCATTGGTGACAATACGATCCCAAAAAAAGGAAATAATACTCCAGCTGCTATTGGTACTCCAATACTGTTATAGATAAGTGCAAGGAAAAGATTCTGCTTGATATTCTTCATTACTTTATCACTTATTTTTTTTGCTTTTACTATTCCTTGTACATCTCCTTTTACTAAAGTTATATTAGCACTTTCTATAGCTACATCTGTACCTGTACCCATTGCTATACCAACATCACTTTTTGCTAATGCTGGTGCATCATTAATACCATCACCTGCCATAGCTACCACTTTTCCTTGTTGTTGTAATTTTTCCACTTCTCTCAGTTTATCCTCTGGTAGCATATCTGCTTTAAAATTAGTAAGGTTAAGTTCGCTAGCTACTGCAAAGGCTGTATCATAATTATCTCCGGTGAACATTAGGATATCAATTCCTTTATCTTGTAATTCAGTAATTGCTTGCATACTGTTTTCTTTGACTTTGTCTCCTATAACTATATATCCTACAATAGTTGTATCTATAGATAAATAAGATACTGTTTTACCTTTTTTTTGATACGACTGAACACGTTTGATTAACTCACTTGCAATTGATATATCATTAGATTTCATCATTTTAATATTCCCTAACACCATTTTTTTACCTGCTATATTCCCTTTAACACCTTTTCCTGTAACAGACTCAAAATCAAAAACTTTTAAGAATTCAATATTTTGTTCTCTGCCATATTTTAAAGTTGCCTGAGCTAATGGGTGTTTACTTAAATTATTAAGTGAAATTATATACTGAATAATTTCTTTTTCCTGAAAATGTTCTCCTAAAGCTTCTACTATTTCTACAGTAGGTTTTCCTTCTGTTATAGTTCCTGTTTTATCCACAATAAGTACATCTACTTTACTTAATGTTTCGAATGCTTCTGCATTTTTGATAAGTACCCCATTTTGTGCTCCCTTGCCTACTCCAACCATAACAGACATAGGAGTAGCGAGTCCTATAGCGCAGGGGCATGCTATTATAAGTACCGCAATTGCATTTACTAAGGCATATACATAGGAAGGTTCTGGACCGTATAGTACCCAAATAGCAAATGTGATCAAAGCAATAACAACTACTACAGGAACAAAATATCCTGAAATGATATCTGCTAGCTTCTGAATAGGTACACGACTGTGACTCGCATCATTAACCATCTTAATAATCTGGGATAATACTGTATCTGAACCTATTTTTTCTGTTTTCATTAAAAAAGATTGATTCCCATTGATTGTACCACTAATCAATTGATCTCTTTCTATTTTATTCACCAGGGCTGACTCTCCTGTAATCATAGATTCATCTACCGTTGTTTGTCCCTCAACTAGTACTCCATCCACAGGAATTTTATCCCCTGGCTTTACACGAAGTATATCATTCAGCTCAATCTGATCAATAGAAATTTCTTCTTCTTTTTCTTCTATAATACGTATCGCCTTATTAGGGATCAATTTTAGCAATTCTTTAATTGCAGCATTTGTTTTACTATGTGCGCGTGCTTCTAATACTTGACCAAAGAGTACTAATGTTAAAATTACAGTAGCTGCCTCAAAATAAATATGCACTGTTCCTGTTGCTGTTTTAAATTGATTGGGAAATAAATCTGGAAAAAAAATACCAAAAACACTAAACAACCATGCTACACCAGCTCCAATTCCTATAAGTGTAAACATATTTAGATTCCATGTTTTTATAGAACGAAAAGCTCGTTCAAAAAACATCCAAGCGGCATAAAATACAACTGGTATAGAAAGTCCTAATTGAATCCAATTCCAATGTTTTAGCGCTATTATTTTATAAAGTGGGTTATCATAAAGCATTTCTGACATTGCTATTATAAAAATTGGAAGTGTAAAGAGTATGGCTATCCAAAATTTTCTTAAAAGCTTTTTATAATTCTTCTCTTCTACAGAAAGATCTGGTTTTAGTACTACTAGGTCTATACCACAAATAGGACAAGATCCTAATACATCTTTTACCACTTCGGGATGCATTGGACAGGTATATTGATCTATAATAGGTACTATTAAGCGTATTTCTTCTACCAAATCCATACCACATATAGGACAATCCTGTAGTTGGTCATATGTTTTGTCTTCCTCACAATGCATTGGGCAATAAAAAGTACCTGTTCCTTCTCCTTTAGGCTTTTTCTTTTTTACTTCTGACTGATGGTTACACTCCCCTGGTTTATGAATCTTATATCGATTGGTATCTTTTTCTAAAGCTTTTTGAAAAATATCGATTGAGATATGGGAGTTCATTTCGATAGTTGCTTCGGCTTTTTCTAGATCGACCACTGTACTGGTTACTCCTTTAACATTTCTAAGAATTTGTTCTACATGACCACGACAACCATTACAAGTCATTCCTGATATTTTATAGAGGTGCTTCATTTTTCAAGTTTTCAATGTTCAAGCAGTAAAATTATTTAGTTTATATCTTTTATCTTTTAACAATTATGGTTTGTATTTATACAATTTTGTCTAGTGGTTGTCGATCCCATGATTGTAGGCTTTGATAGTCAGTCATTGACATTCCTGTAATCGTTTTAAATTGTTTTGCTAAGTGACTTCCGCTTTTATAATTTAATGAATATGCTATTTCAGAAAAACTTAGATTTCCCATCTGAATCAATTCTTTTGTCTTTTCAATTTTAAGGCGAATAAAATAGTTTTCTATAGTTATACCTTGATTACTACTAAATAGCTTACTTATAACAGAGTATTCTTTGTTTATACGTTTGGTTATAAAACCCGATAATTTTTCTGTTAATGTACCTCCATTAGATAATTCATTGATTAGATATGATTTTATTTGCTCGATAATAAGAGTAGCCTCATCATTAATAATCTCGAAACCATTACGAATAATAATTTCATTTACCTGATTAAAATCTATGGGATTAGTATCGATATTATTAAAAATTAGTTGACCTAATTCTATTGTATGAACAGGGATTTTGGCTTTTTCAAATTCTTGTTCTAATATACGTTTACACCTATTACAGACCATATTTTTTATAAAAATCTTTTTCATCTGTTTATTTTATGATTTCTGAAACACTACCACATTTTAACATCTGATCACCAAAATATGGGTTTCTAATTTCTTTTTCTGTAGATAACCAATATCCTCCTTCGTTATTAAAAGCCATAGGACAGTATTGTTTATATACTTCTCCTGATGATAATGCGCCTCTTAACATTGCTTCCATTTGGGTAGTAACTGCTACAAACGCTCTTCTTTGTTCCTCTATATCATTGCTTGCTATGATAGCATCAATTACTGTTTTAAGCATCGTATTCTCCGTTATTTCTGCAAGCTTTTTTGCACTTGCCTTTACTTGTTGGGCGTCTGTATGTACTAAAGCTGTTTTAATATCGATATACTGTTTAAAAGCTTTACCTGTTTGTGCATTGTTAAATTGAACTGTTGCTGTTTTTATATGATTATGGTGTACATGATCTTTATTATGTTCTATATCTGAGTGAATATCCTTCTTTTCTCCCTTAGATGTAGTATTATCTTTGCAAGATAATAGTGTGCATAATACTACTGATACGATGACTAGATTATAAATTCTTAGATTCTTCATTATATTTAATTTTAGGTGTTGTTATTATTCTTTTAATTTGTTAGATAATTGATAATTGCAGCTTGGGTATAATACTGTTGTACACTTTCTATTGTATTGATTTGAAACTTAAACTGTAATTCTTGAATATCTAGAATATCATTAAAGTTGATTGTTCCTGTTTCATAACGCTTCATTAGTATTTCTTCTGCATTTTTTGCTTGTTTTAAATTTTTCTCTTGGATATCATTTTTAATTCTCGCTGTATTCCGCATAGATACTGCTTTTACTAAAAGTGATGTCAAATAATCTAAATGTTGCTCTTTTTGGGTTGTAGTTTGTTGTTTACGTAATTCATTCTGACGAGTTCTAGAGTTATATTTCTTATTGAATATTGGAATAGAAAGAGATACCATAGGCATGATAATATCTTTACCATTATCACTAATTGTAACATCAGATCGCTGAGATACGGGGATATAATCCAACCCAAAACCTATTTGGGGGGCATTTTCTTTTTGATTAAGTAGTTCTGATTGCTGTATAGCCTCGTGTACTTTATCATATTTAAGGACTTCGGGATTAAGCCGTATTCCTTCATGATTAAGAATAGGATCTTCTACTGGGATTTGTAGTTCATTAGGTACGATTACTTCTATATCAAGATCTCTATTTAAAAGAGTATTAAAAGTTGCTTGCTCTGCCAAAAAGTCTTGCTTAAGAATCTCTTTATACTGCTGTAATTCGTTTTGCCTAATCTGTAATTGTAAAACAGCTACTACAGTAGCTTTCCCAACCTCTACTGATGTTAGTGCTAATTTCTCATAGGTTTGTAGAAGTTTACTGCTTTCTTCGAGTATATTCTGTTTTAAATGAATTGCTGAAAGTTTATAATAAGATTGAGAAATCGAAAGTGCCAGTTTTCTTTTTTTAGTGATACTAGTTACATATGCTGTTTCGGCTATAGTAGTTGAATAGTTCTCTCTTGCTGTAATGGTTCCAAACCATGGTAGCATTTGTTGTATCGAAAATTTTGCACGTTGGGCTCCTGTACGTGTTTCTGGCTCACCTATAAAATACCCTACACTTACTTGTGTATTAGGTATCGTATTATCTTCGTTTATTTTTTCTTTTAAGAGATTATATTGTAATTCAAAATACTGAATTTCAGAATTATTACGTATTGCTTCTTGAATATATAGTTGAAGCTCTTGCCCATGAGTTAAATGAAAGGTTAATAGAAAAATAATTATGATACTTAACTGTTTCATATGTTTTCTCGTTTAAGTTGAATTTCTTTTTTCCAGCTAAATAATACTGGTACCACAAATAATGTTATCAGTGCGATAAACATCCCACCAAAAGAAGGAATTGCCATTGGTATCATAATGTCACTCCCTCGTCCCGTAGACGTTAGTATTGGTAATAGTGCCAAAATTGTGGTTGCTGTAGTCATTAAACAAGGACGAATTCTCTTTTTACCTGCTTCTATCACTGATGTTCTGATTTCGTTAAGGGATTTTGGTTTATTTTTATCAAACGTTTGTGTAAGATATGTAGCCATTACTACACCATCATCAGTAGCAATACCAAAAAGAGCTATGAACCCTACCCATACGGCAATACTCAGATTAATAGTGCGTATCTGAAATAGGTCTCTTAAATGTTCTCCAAAAATGCTCGTATTCAAAAACCAATCCTGACCATATAACCAAATCATTATAAATCCGCCCGAAAAGGCTACTGCAACACCTGTAAATACTAATAATGAAGTACTTATAGACCGAAATTGAAAGTAAAGAACTAAAAAGATGAGTACTAATGCTAATGGCACTACTACTGCTATTGTTTTTTCTGCTCTTAATTGGTTTTCATAAGTTCCTGTAAATTGATAATTGATTCCTTTTGGAACTGTGAGTTCTCCTTTATCAATTTTTTGTTTAAGTAATGCTTGGACATTTTCTATAACAGTTACTTCGGCAAAATCATCGAGTTTATCGAACAATACGTACCCTACAAGAAATGTATCTTCACTCTTAATAACTTGTGGTCCTTGCTCATATCGAATTGTTACTAGTTCGCTTAGAGGTACTGGGTTCCCTTTTTCTACAGGTACATAAATAGCTGTAAGACCTTCTGGATCGGCTCTAAGCTCTCTGGGATAACGTACTCGTACTTCATAGCGTTCTCGACCTTCGACTGTTTGGGTTAGAGATATCCCTCCTATTGCTACTTCTAGTATCTGCTGTACTTCCTCAATCGATACACCATAACGTACTAATTTTTCTCGATCAATATCAATAAGCAAGTATGGTTTTCCAACAATACGGTCAGCAAAAACGGCTTCCTTTTTTATTCCGTCGACTTGTTTTAAGATCTCCTCTAACTGAATTCCAAAAGCTTCAATCTGTTTTAGATTTTGTCCTTTTACTTTTATGCCCATTGGGGCACGCATACCTGTTTGTAGCATAAGAAGTCTTGTTTCTATCGGTTGTAATTTGGGTGCCGAAGTTACTCCAGGGAGTTTGGTAGCTTTTACAATTTCATCCCAAATATCATTAGAAGATTGTATCTCTGGTCTCCAATTACGATAAAATTTACCATCATTGTCTACAATAAGGTTTTCGTTTCTAATAGAGAAATATTTTATTTTTGAAACGTTTTTAACCTCGTTTAAATTAATAGTATAATTTTTATTATAAATAAGGGCTCCATCGGTAGTTATAAATAAACCGTCCTCATTAACTTTATATCGTTGTCGTTCTCCCTTTTTATTCAACATATATTCTGGCTTATATACAATGATATTTTCGTACATCGATAATGGTGCTGGATCAAGAGCTGATTCAATTCTTCCTGCTTTACCAACAACAGTCTTAACTTCTGGAATACTTGCTGTCGCCATATCTAATTGTTTTAAGATTCGTTTATTCTCGGCTACTCCTGCATGTGGTAATGTAGTTGGCATTAAAAGAAAAGAGCCTTCATCTAGTGATGGCATAAATTCTTTTCCTATAGTATTTAGTATTAGAAAACCTAAGATTATAATACTAGTTGGTAGTGATAAGAATAGTGTTTTGTTTTGTAATGCCCATTGTAGTATCCTAGTGTAATATGTTCTAAATAAAGTAAAAACTCCTAGTAAACCAAAACAAATAACTCCAACAAAAATGAGGTTCCAAAAAATATTTTTACCTACTCCTAGTGGTCTCCAATATTCAGCTAATAAAAATAATATAGTAATGACAGAAATACCTGTATTTACTAAATTTTTCTGCTTTTTAGAAAGGATATCTTTTAATCCAAAAATTGCAGTACTCCCAAAGGCTATTAGAAGTATTCCTAACCATAAAGTATTAAAAATGGCTATACAACCTATTAGTATTATAATAGTATTGAACGTATAATGTATAGATAATCTGATAGTTCTTTTCTTAAATAAGAAAGCTGCAAATGGCGGAATAATAAATAATGCTACTATAATAGCGGCAATTAATGCCATTGTTTTGGTAAATGCTAATGGTTTGAATAATTTTCCTTCTGCACCAACCATAGTAAATATGGGTAAAAAACTAATAATTGTAGTAAGTACAGCAGTAAGTATCGCTCCAGAAACTTCGGCAGTAGCATTATATATAACAGTGTTAATAGGAAGATTATCTTTGTTATCATACAGATGTCTAATCATATTTTCAGAAAGTATCACCCCCATATCTACCATGGTACCAATAGCGATAGCAATACCTGATAAAGCAACAATATTGGCATCTACATCAAAAAGCTTCATTGCAATAAAAACTATTAAAACTGCTACAGGTAAAAGCCCAGAAATAAGAATTGATGCCCTTAGATTAAACACCATAATAATGATAACCAAAAAGGTGATCAAAATTTCTAATGTTAATGCTTCTTTGAGGGTTCCTAATGTTTCTTGAATAAGTTCTGTACGATCATAAAAAGGAACGATGGTTAATTGTGAAATACGACCATCTTTTAATTGCTTAGATGGTAATCCGGTGCTAAGTTCTGCTATTGTATTCTTTACAGTAGTAATAACTTCTAAAGGATTTGCTCCATAACGTGCTATCACTACTCCCCCAACTACTTCGGCTCCTTCTTTATCTAGTATACCTCTTCTGGTTGCAGGTCCCAAACTAACATTAGCAACATCCTTAATTCGTATCGAGGTGAATTCCTCTGACATCACTACTGCATTTTCGATATCCGCTATAGATTTTATATATCCTAAACCACGAACGAGGTATTCTGCCTGATTGATTTCTAAAGTCTGTGCACCTATATCTCTATTTGATTGCTTTACAGCTTTTACAATATGATTTAAGCTAATATTATACTGACGCATTAATTCTGGATCAACATCTACTTGGTATTCTTGCACATATCCACCGATAGATGCTACTTCTGAAACTCCACCAGCAGATGATAATGCATATTTTATATAATAATCCTGAATGCTTCTTAATTCTTGTAAATCCCAACCACCAGTTACATTTCCTTTTTCATCTCTTCCTTCTATGGTATACCAAAAAATCTGACCTAATCCAGTTGCATCTGGACCAAGTGTTGGATTAACATCATTTGGTAATAATCCATTTGGCAAAGAACTTAGTTTTTCTAAAATACGACTGCGACTCCAATAAAATTCTATATCTTCTTCAAAAATGATATAGATACTAGAAAAACCAAACATCGAAGAACTACGAATGGTTTTTACTCCGGGAACTCCTAAAAGCGATGTTGTTAATGGATATGTAATTTGGTCTTCAATATCTTGTGGTGAACGCCCTTGCCATTTTGTAAAGATAATTTGCTGGTTTTCGCCAATATCAGGTATAGCATCAACTGCTACAGGGTTATTAGGTACTATTATCATGTCCCAACCAAATGGTGCATTGATAATACCCCACCCTATAAAAAGTGTAAGTAGGATAACTGCTACCAGTTTATTTTCTATAAGAAACTTGATACTTTTATTAAGCATGTATTTGACTATTAAATAATTAAAGAAAAGTATTGTCGTTAAATAATAAACAACAACTCTAGCCCAAGTAACTAAAATACTACATTGGGTAACTCAATTATTAAATAATTCAAATAAGAAAAGTTTGATTAAGTACTTGAATATCCTTAATCAATATAGGAGGTGGATATTCTTCAGAAGGAATTATAGTATTTTCAAATCCCTCAAAAAGGTTTATATATGAATAGTAAAAAGAAATTACAAAAACCTGCTGCTCGAATGTAGTTTTATCTAATGAAGTCCGAAGTTCATCTTGTCCTTCATAGGCAAATTGCTTATCTGTACAACATCCTTTCTTAGTTAATACAGTACATGTAGGTGAGTCAGAAATTACTTGTTCCATACCACAAGATTTTGCCTCTTTATAAAGTGCTATATCTACCAGAGTAGTTCCACAATAATGCATATCTAATGTAAACGACATTGTAGAGCATAATACTACAATTGCCATTATAATCGCTGATATGTTATAGATTACTTTTTTCATGTATATAACAAATTTACAAAAATTTGAATTTTATTCTGTTATATAATCAAATCAATTTTAAGTTAAAGTGTGCTACACGATAAAGGATATACTAGTATGTTCTATAGAATTAAGGATTAGCTAGATGTATCAAAAATCAAATCATAATTGGGGTTAAAATGATTTAAAATCACTCTTATCAATATATTATAGTAGTTAACATTATCCTAATCATTTGTTTAAGAACTACAAACAATCAGATCATATATACAATGTAATTTTATAGCATCACAATTTGACCGGCTTTTAACTCTAAAACGTAGTACACATCATGAAACACAATCATCTAATTGTATTAAAAACAAGGAGTACATTATTTTTAAGTATTCTAAGTGTGTTTTTATATACAATACAAGCCCAATCACCTATCTCAAAAAAAGAAAATATAGAAAAGTATCAATTTGATATTCCTACAGATAATTATTTTAATAAAAAAGCATATCCAAAAGGAACTGGTAAGTCCTTTATAAACTTTGGAGACATATTGATATCTAGAGCAGTTTTACCTGCCGCTAGTTTCTCTGAAGGGCCTACCTCAGGACAATACATAAGCCAAAGATTGATCAATCAACAACCAGTTCCTTTTTTTAACAAACAACCAATACAAGGATTTTCTGCTGTTCTAAATAATTATAACGGCACCTTTACGGTACTATCGGATAATGGTTTTGGAAGTATGGAAAACTCATCAGATTATCATCTTCGGCTCTATACAATAAAACCAGAGTTTAAGAATGTCATAGGTTGGGGAGATGGATCTATAGACGTACTAAATTATATAGAATTAAGAGATCCTAATCACTTAATCCCTTTTGCTATTACAAATCATTTTAGTGAGTCTCGAATTCTTACTGGAGCTGATTTTGATATAGAATCTATACAAAGAACTCCTAATGGAGAGTATTGGATTGGGGATGAATTTGGTCCTTTTTTATTACACTTTGATAAGAAAGGTGTTTTATTAGATGCTCCTTTTTCTCTTCCTGATTTTGATACTCCTGGAAAAGAACTTCGTGCTCCACAAAATCCATATAATGAAGAGTATAGTGCTCTTAGAATTATGAATGCTATGAGATCTCATGCGCAAACCTACGGAAGTAAGCCTCCTGTAATGTCTCCTTGGCATGTAATGCTAGATGATCAAAATACTAATACAATTGTAGGTAGTAGAAAAAACCCTCCTTCTGGTCTTACTACTGCATCAAGCGAATTATTTAACGTATCTTCTCTTAATCGTGCAGGGCATCAAGTAGTCGTTTATACTGTAAATGATCTTAAAAATATGAATTTACTTTTAGATCTAGGAGTACAAGGAATCATATCTGATCGTCCTGATATATTATTAGAGGCATTACAAAACTATGATAAAAATAAAGATGGTAAGCCTGACTTTATAGATGCAGATGGGCTAATTGATGTAAGCCTATTTGATGCACAAGGACATAGAGGTGCTAGAAACTTACGCCCTGAAAATACATTACCTGCTATGGAAGCGGCTCTGGATTTTCTAATGCCAACTTTAGAAACAGATTGTGGTATTACCTTGGACGGTGTTCCTGTTTTAGATCATGACCCGCATATCGAAGCTGCAAAAACTCGCAAAGCAGACGGGACTATTTATGAATTCAAAGATGAAGTATTGGTAAAAGACTTAACTTTAGATCAGATACAAAATACATTTATTGCTGATAAATTACTTAATGGTAGGCCTGCTCAGACTAATGATTTATCATTATCACCTGTTGCAATAGCATTTGCCAACCAAAATGGCTTTATACATCCTTATATTATGCCATCGTTACAACAATTATTTGATTTTGTAAATTTCTATATCGAGTATTATAAAAACGGACACGGAGTTTCAGATCCCGAGGCTACCAAACGTTGGAAAAATGCTTCTAAAGTTCGTTTTAATATTGAAACTAAGATTAATCCCAGAACTGATACTGATGATCGCGGAGATGTCTTTGCTAATAGAACTACTGATGCAGAGACTTTTACAAAAGCTATAGCGGATGTCATTGTCTCTAATAAGCTTACTGATCGTGCTGATATTCAAAGTTTTGATTTTAGAACATTATTAATTGCTCATAAAAATTATCCTACTATACGAACAGTGTGTTTATTTGGTGATTTCCCTAAAGTAGGTAATAAAGGTGATGGAACTAATTTACAAGATCAAAATGGACAAAATACACCTTGGCTAGCAGGATTATATTGGCCATATAGAACTACTGAATTAGATACTCCTTTTAGAGTAAAAACAAGTGGTGGTTTTGAAGGAATGGCATTAACTACTGATAGAAAAAAATTATTACCCTTATTAGAAAAACCTTTGCAAGATTCTAAAAATGCTAATTTACTAATTCATGAATTTGATCTAAGAAGTAAATCGTATACAGGCACAAAATATAAGTACCCTATCCATAAAAAAGCTAGTGCAATAGGAGATTTTATTATGTTTAATAAAAAAAGAGGATTGATTATAGAACGAGATGGTTCTCAAGGAGATATCAATGGTTTTAAAGCTATATACGAAGTAGAATTAAATAAAAATAAAGACATTATAGAAAAAAGATTGAATATTAATCTTCTCAAGATCAATGATATTTTCAGAATTTCTGAGCCTGGGTTATCAGGAGATGTAGGTATCGGTAAGAATTTTGCTTTTCCATTTGTAACAATAGAAAGTGTTGTTGTATTCAATCCATTCTTAATTGGAGTATTAAATGATAATAATTATCCTTTTAGTGTTGGTCGTCATAAAGGTACTGGATTACCTGATGATAATGAATTTATTCTTTTATGGTTAGATCAACCTCTTGGAAGGCGATGGAAATTATCAGAAAATAATACTCTAAAAGATCTTAAGTATAGTATTAAAGCATATCCAAATACTTTTAGAAAAGAAGTGACATTTTTTAGTACTTCTAAAAAAGAAAATATAACTTCGATTACGATCTATGACATACACGGAAGGTTAGTGAAAAAATTAGTAGATCATCAAAAAAATGATAGCGGTTTTACTTATATCTGGAATGGATCATCAGAAAATGGTTCTAAGGTTGCAGAAGGAGTTTATATAGCTGTAATCGAAGTTGATGGAGAGTTCTTTAAAAAGAAATTATTAAAAAAATAAATCCAACTTAGTTATACATATACAACACACAAATTAAAATTTTAAAAGCTGCCAACATAGGCAGCTTTTTTTAATGTGTGCATACAAAAACTAATTAAATATGTTTAATCCGAATTATATAGTAAAACTTTGTTATGAAACTTGAAAAAAAAAACAATAAATACTCGTATTTTAATGATTTTAGTATACATCTATAGTGAAATTAGAAAACTCAGAGAAGTGGAACTGTTTAAAACAGTTTCTAAATAAAATAAACTTTTCTATTGCATAATATGTGTTTTAATATAATCTCATTTTATATGACCCAATAATAGATTAACTAGTCTACCTCAGATAGATAAAAGATGCCTATATTAGATAGATAATCCATATAGATACAATATACATTATAGATCCGTTAAAGTAAATAGATATGAAAAGAAGCTTAACATATTTTTTAACCCTTTTTGTTATTAAATTAAAAGGGATAAAAAGAGATTTTAGCAAAAACCCAATAGACTATAAGAAATTACGAAAAGAAGATATTCACTCCCCAAATAGTAGGTTTTGTAATTCAAAGTTAGTGTCACAATTCAAAATTTCAGAAACACTAATTACTGAAGTAAAGTCAAAAAACATATCTGACAGATTACTTATTTTTATACATGGTGGTGCTTTTGTTTCTGGTCCTGGAAAACATCATTGGGATACGATTAAAGAAATAGCAAAACAAACAGATATTACAATATGGATGTGTGATTATCCAAAAGCTCCAGAAAACAGAATTACTAAGATATCAAACAATATAGATTCGGTATACAATTCAGCTATCAAAACATATAATCCTAGCAAGATTATAATTATTGGAGATTCTGTAGGAGGCACTCTAAGTATTGCTCTTACACAAAGATTGATTAAAAAAAATATCGAATTACCTAATAAAATAATACTTGTAACACCTGTAATGGATGCTACTATTTCAAATCCTGAGATTGATAGGATTGATAAAATTGATCCTATGCTTTCTAAAAATGGAGTACTCAGTGCAAAAAAAATGTGTGCCGAAGATAATGATTTAGAAGATCCTAATATTTCGCCAATCAATGGAGAGTTTGATAATTTTCCGAAAACGATCTTATTTTTAGCAGAAAACGATATTATGTATCCAGATCAAAAACTAGTTCTTCAGAAATTAGATAAAACTAAAGTAGATTTTGAAATTATACTAGGAAAAGGGATGCCTCACATATGGCCATTTTTGCCTATTATGAAAGAAAGTAAATTAGCATTAAAAGAAATCATAAATAGATTGTAAACGCAATAGATCATATACCTCATAAATTTTTATTAAAAAAGGAGGCTACGTATTATTAATAAATATACAGAATATCAATTTCTTATTAAACCGAAAGTAAGAATAAAGTGTTTAACATGATCTTATACAGATCTATAAAGGAGAAATCTAGTTAACATAACTATTTAATTCTTAGGGTATAAAAACGATTTTTCAACTTCAAAATCTATTACTCCTCCTTCTTTTACTTCATAAATAATAAACAGTTCTCCCCAATAAACTCCATCGGTAAAATCTGCTATAATCCATTTATGGTTTAATAATCTAACTTTATTAATATTCATGGTTCCTTCCATCCCTGCATATGGAATTATAGGATTATCCTTTCCTATCTTATTTTGACTTATAATTTGATCACTAATTGTCAAAGCTAATTTATTAGCATCATAACCCATTTCCTCAAAATAACTTGCGGCATCTTCATTACTTTCTAATGAAAAATAAGTAAGATCTAAATTGGCACTAACCAATGAATCAATAGCGGTTTCTTTTGTTTTAATTTTAGCCTTTAAGTTATCAATTTTTGTATCATAAGATTCTTTTGCTTTTTTAGCATTCATAAATTGAAAAAGAATAAATAAGGATGCAAAAATAAACAGGTATAGAAAAATTTTACTTCTCATTTTTTAGATAGTTATTTTTAAATTATCGTATGCTATATATATATTTTCTGGTAATGTTTTCTCTACTTCAGCATGAAATCCTAACATATGACTTATATGAGTAAGATATGCTCGTTCTGGTTTTATTTCTTCTATAAATTTAAGAGCTTCTGCTAAATTAAAATGAGAGTGGTGCGGTTCTATCCTAAGTGCATTAATCACCAAAACTTTAATGTTCTTTAATTTTTTTTTCTCCTGTTCTTCAACAGTTTTGATATCTGTCAGATATGCAAAATCTCTAAATCTAAACCCAAAAACTTGTAAACGATTATGCAAAGCGTTTATAGGAATAACATCTAGGTTACCTAATAGAAAAGGTGTATTTAAAATTTCATTTTCTATTACGCTAGGCGCTCCTGGATACTTATTTTCTGAAGAGAAAATATATTCAAATCTAGTTCTAAGTGCTTCTAAAACTCTTTGATGCGCATATATAGGAATATCTCCTTGTCTAAAGAAAAATGGTCTAATATCATCTAACCCCATAGTGTGATCTGCATGCTCATGAGTAAAAACAATCCCATCAATTTTAGATACTTGATTCGAGAGCATTTGCTGTCTAAAGTCTGGACCACAATCTATTACATATTGGTATTCATCCCAAGAGATTAATACAGAAACACGAAGTCGCTTATCTCTAGGATCATCACTTAAACATACAGGGTGAGTACTCCCTATAACAGGAATCCCTTGTGATGTACCAGTGCCTAAAAATGTTACTTCCATTATCTAGATAAATTATGACAAATGTACTTATATTTTTTTGCTCAAAAATTACATCTGCATCTTAATTATCAATTACTCTATAAAAGAGAAGTCTTTTTTATACTAGTAACCGAACTTCAATTTGATACCTCTAATATGAATTATTTATATAATAGTATATTCAATCTCTTCCTATAATTTCTATATTCATTTTATGAATATGTTCATCTACAGTAATTTGACATGCAAGTCGGCTATTAAGATAGTACTCTAATTGATAATTAAGTGTATTTTTCTCTAAATCATTTATGAATAAAAGAGAAGAAGATGGCGAATATATACGAATATGACAAGTACCACATAATCCTCTACCTCTACAATCACCGATATCATCAAATAGTTTATCAACTAATAATTCCATAAGAGTTCGATATTCATATTTTTTATATTCTAAAACATGATGATCTCCAATAGAATCTATAACAGATATATAATACATAATATCACCGTTTAATTTATAGTAAAATTACATCGGTAAAATGATCTTGACTTATGATTTAACTCATAAAAGGTAAAAATTAATTTCTAATCTCTATATTAGTAAATATACCTAAGAAAGAGTACTATGTTATAGGTAAGTAATTCTTAACAATTAGGAAGTATTATTCTTTAACAACAATCATTGTCGCTTTAACACCTGTGGTAAGATTCCATTCATTACTCATAATTAAATTACCTTGATCGTCATAAAGTTGAAATTGTGCTGTGTTAGGTCCTGACTCGCCTTGATTTAGAGCTTGTATATCTATTTTATTAAATCCTTTAACCAAATCAATTGCAATACCTCTAAAATCTCCAGAAAGAAATGCTTTCGAAAGAATAACACTATCATTACTATAAATTCTTACAACATCTCCATCTACAGATTGATGATCTCTGTACATTAATCTTACAAACTTTCCATTATTTTTAAAATCGCCAAAATATTGATCACTTTTAAACTCATCTCTAATTTCTTTATCCTTTTTAAACCATTTTGGTGTAACTGCTACTTTAGGCTTAAAAAAACCATCATCTCCTGTCATATTAATAGTTGGCTTGCTACGTCCATATGTACTTAAGTCATTAGGAGTATCATATTGAGAAGTGCCTATATCAAAAGTAGAATTGAGTCTTTTTGACAAACTAGAATTATTGTTTTTTGCATCAATCCGTAATGAATTAGAATTTTCTACTTGGGCGTTTAGTATCGTACTGATACTTATCAAAAAAAATAGTACTAATTTAGTTTTCATTTCTTTTTACATTACTCAACAGCAACAATATAAAAATTATTTTTTTTATAATTGTTATTCTTTGTTGATTCTCATTAACTGAGTACAATACAACTTAATAATAATGACACTCATTTTAATATTGATTATAACCTTAGTGAATCATTATCATTTTTCTAATAATATTACTTATCAATTTTTATGCCTCGAGTGTATAAAAAACAATAATAATATTAAAAAAAAACAAATTTAACACCATTTTAGGTATGAAAGTATAGTTTACATCATTTTATGTAAAGTATCTAAAAAAAGATATCAACAAATTTTTAAGATCTATCTTATATCCTTACTTTGTTATTAAAAAAGTTATGGTTTATTATATAATTGGAGGAATACTTATAGCTATACTCATATGGTTATGGTTAAAATACACCGAATTAAAGAAAAAACTTTATAATAAGAAGAAGAAATTAAAATCTATACAACAAGAGGCAAATAAACAATTTAAATTACAACAAGATTTAATTTGTATTATTAATAAAGAAATCAGAACTCCGTTGTATGGCATTATGGGGTTAATTAGTTTGCTAACGGAAGAGCATCCCGAGCTTAAAAATGATAAAAACCTAAAATCTATACAATTCTCTGGGGAATATATATTTAACTTGATTAATAACGTATTACATGTAAATTTTTTAGAATTTAAAGAAGTGACATCACAAAATGTATCGTTTAATTTAAAGGAAGTTACAGAAAACTTAGTCCATTCTTTTAGTTACGCTACAGAGAATAGTAATAATGTATTACATTTTGATTTTGATTCAAAAATTAATCAATTAATTAATGGAGATCCTGATATTCTCTCTCAGATACTTATGAATCTTCTAAGTAATGCTTTAAGGTTTACAAAAAATGGTAGTGTCTATTTTTCTGTAAATTTAATAGATAAACAAGAAGACTCTTGCACTATTTCGTTTACAATTAAGCATGATGGTTATAGAACATCCAAGGAAGAGCAAAATTCTATTTATCAAGAATTTATTAATGTAAAAAATGCTAAACAATCATATCTAGATACCGATATTAACTCTAAAATAGTTAATAGATTTGTACACGCGATAAATGGAAAAATTACTATTAAGAATGATAATGGATCTGAATATGCATTAGTAATTGATTTCAAAACACCAAATGTAGATAAAAGAATTACTACATCAAACCCTCATAAATCAAGACTTAAAGCATTGATCGTTGATGATAATAAACTAAATCTTTTAGTTACTGAAAAAATATTATCAAAAAAACAGTTTGATTGTACAACAATAGATAATGGATTTGATGCTATAAAATTAGTGAAAGAAAATGGATATGATGTAATTCTTATGGATATTAATATGCCAAAATTAAATGGAATTGGTACTACAAAAAGAATACGCGAATTTAATACCGAAACACCTATTATTGCATTAACAGCTGTAGATATTACTCAATTAAATCGCCAAATCACACAAGCTGGATTAAATGACTACATTATAAAACCTTATAACAAAAATCATTTATTAGAATTAATTTATAAACATATCAATAATTCTAATAAATGACTCTATAATAAACATACTATAATTTAGTCAATAATTATTTGCTGTCCAATTTTTAATACGGAGTTTGATCGTATTGCATTTATTTTACAAATTTCAGAAATTGCTAACCCATATTTATTTGCAATTCGATGAAGAGTATCTCCTTTTCTTACGGTATATATTTTCTTTTCTTCTTCTTTAATTTTTGCAATATCATCTATAGTTTTATATACAGTCATTTTACTTTTTCGTGTAGATTTATGATATCTTGGAGTTGCCCATTTTTTTATCACAAAAAGTGAATCTGATCGAATCTTTCTGTCGGTATCAAAATCAAATAAATATTCGGGATTAATACTTTTTCCATGATATCTTACTTCTAAATGTAAGTGACTCCCTCTAGCATTTCCTGTTACTCCTCCTCTCCCTATTACATCTCCTTTTTTAACAGTATCATTTTCTTTAACTAATAATTTTGACAGATGGGCATATACTGTCTCTAATCCATTATAATGTCTAACGACTATTGTATTACCATAACCCCTATGATATCCTACATATCTAATTTTTCCACTCAATATTGTTTTTACACTATCTCCTGTTTCGAGATCAATATCTATTCCTCTATGTGGTCTCCTCCTTCTCCATCCATAACGTGATGTAATTACCATTTTATGAGTAACTGGGGATGAAAAATCATTGTCTCTAAATTTTATTTGAAAAGGAAAAGTAAGAGCTTCATTCCAATATGGGTTAAAATTTTGATTATCCCATTTAATATTATATTCCTCTAACTCTTCCGCTAAAAAAATATTCTCTTCTATAGGAAAATCATTGTTTAGATAGATCGGTAAAGAAATGGTCTCACCTTCTATAAACAAATCTTTATGATCAACAATTGTATTTTGAGCAGATATTATAAAGAATGGTATCGCTATTAGAAAATATAATACATACCTTTTATTTATTAAAAACATCAATTATTATACGTTTTATCTATTTAGAGGTTGGTTAGGGTTTCAATATTTTATAACTGCTAAAATAATACGTTGTTACAACATGTAGGTAAATTATCCCTTAATATGTGAAAAATAATTTTCGCTAAAAAATTAAATCACTGAAAGTAAAATAGTTAAAATCTCCCCCTTGTATCTAGTTTTCTTATACATTTTACGGGATAACATTAGCTTAAAAAAACATTAACACATTTTAAGAAATCAATAAGAAAAGATTAATAACAGGTAAAGCAATAAATAATAGGGCTATTAGTTATAAAGAATTACTAATATTAATTAAATAACCATGAAAAAATCATTCACATTAATCGCATTATCTGGGATAGTATTAATGACATCTTGTGTATCAAAAAAGAAATATGTTGCTTTAGAGCAAGAATTACAAGATACGCGTAGTACATTACAAAAAACCTCTATCGAAAAAGATGAATTAGAAGGGAAATTTGCTAAAATTGAAGCTAGAGTTGCTGATTACAACGCTAAAATCAATTCATTAAAAGATTCTAATGATGAAAAAATGGTAATGGTAGATGATATTGTAGCAATATCTAACAAAACCAAAGAAAGGATGAAAGCTACATTAACCAAAGTTGACCAAGAAAAACTTAAAGGAGCTACATCATTAAAAGATTCTATGAATTTAGCCGTTTCTCATAATCTTAAAAACTCATTAGCTGATAACATAAAAGAAGATGAAGACATTTCTATCAATATTGATAATACGGTAGTAATGATATCTATTTCTGACAAAATGCTTTTTAACAGTGGTAGTTATAAAATAAGTAATAAAGCTGATGGTTTATTAAAAAAATTAGCTGATGTTATCAATTCCGAGCCTAGCTTAGAAGTAATGGTAGAAGGACATACTGATCCAAGAACGATCAGTACAGCGGTAGTACAAGACAACTGGGATCTTAGTGTAAAAAGAGCTACATCTATTATTAGAAAATTACAAAAATCATATAATGTTGACCCTGGTAAGTTAATCGCTTCAGGAAGAAGTAGCTATAAGCCTTTAGTAGAAAATGATACTAAAGAAAATATGGCAATCAATAGACGTACAAGAATTGTTTTATTACCAAATATGGATAAGTTTTTTGCTATGTTATCTTCTAATTAATTAGCAGAAAAATAGAACTCTTTACAGTAAAACGGGATGAAAATAATTCATCCCGTTTTCTTTTGTTATAGTTATTTTAATCAACAACTTCGGAGCAAGCTTACAAGATATGGTTCCGAAAAAAAATTTTGATGTCTCGAGGCAAGCCTCAGGGAATTAAACCCTCAATGAGGGATTAAATTACTAATATGATATTGGAATCGATCTACTTTATTTTAATCTGTAATACCCACATTTTAGATATGCTCCTTCAGGAAAAGTAATAGGATGATCAATATCATGAGTTGTTTTTTCTATAATAGTAAACGTTTTTCCTGTGTTAAGAATACTCTCCTCCGAAATTTTAAAAAAATCTGCTGCTACAACCCTCGATGAACATGAAGCTAAAACTAAAATACCATTATGTTTTACTAATTGTGCTCCTAATGCTGCTAATCGCATATAACTATTCTCTGCTTTATAGACTTCACTTTCTCTTTTAGCAAATGAGGGAGGATCTATTACGATAATATCAAATTTCTTTTGATCATTAATTAATGTTTGTAATCCTTCAAATGCATCTGCTACTATAATACTATGATTTCCTGTATGTGTATTTAAAGTAGCATTGGCTTTTGCCATATCCAGTGCCTGTTTACTTATATCCAAACTTACCACCTCTTTTGCTCCTCCCTTTAGAGCATGAACAGAAAAACCTCCGGCATAAGAAAATACATCTAATACCGTTTTATTATGCGCAAGCTCTCCTACTCTCTTTCTATTATGACGATGATCTAAAAAATAACCTGTTTTATGACCTTTAATCACATTAGCAGAAAATAAGACTCCATGTTCTTTAAAAACAACGACCTCATCTTCTAATACTCCATAGACAACTTGCCCGTCCTTAAGACCATATATCTCTCCTTTTGATTGCAATAACCTACTTAAACGAAGTACAACAACGGTACATTTTGTTATGGCTAACAAAGAACTAACAATCCAATTAAGATAAGGGAGCCAAATATGCGAATATAACTTTATAACCAAAACATGGTCATATACATCTGCAATAAACCCAGGAAGACTATCATTCTCTCCAAACAGTAATCGATAACTATTTGTAGCAGTTTTTAATAAAGGTCTCCTTATATCATATGCTTTAGAGATTTGCGTCGCAAACCACTCTTTATTAATCTGTGCTGTTTTCCCAAACTGAATCAACTTAATTCGTATTGGAGAATATGGATCATATAAACCACATGCTAAAAAAGTATTTTTTTTATGATCATATATAATCACTAAATCTCCTGCTTCTCCTGTTATGTTTTGTTTAATAATACTTTCTTCAAAAACCCAAGGATGACAACGCTTTACCATCTTTTCTGCTGATGATCGTACTTTTACAGCTATTCTTTTTGTTTCTATGTAAGGTGTAATATTCATTATAGGCAAGAATACTATTATTTTTTTCAATTCTTAGGCTAAAATAAATATAAAATAAAAACACCTACCCAAAAGATAATTATGGATAGGTGCTGTAACAGTATTGTTAAAACTAATCTATTTATAAATAAAGAAACTATTAATCTCTTTACTGTATATATTTTATAGACGACTATAGCAGTATTTTGTTACACTACATTTAGAAAATAGATTAACATATTTACAAAAATGACTCATAAAAAAAGAAGCTAATTATAGCTTCTTTTTTAAATACGTAAGTAAGTTCAAGGCAATTGATTAATTGTTCTTAATTCCCTGCTAATAACACATATGAACTGGTTACAGGAGAAATACTGTATTCTTTTACATTTTTTATATTCTTTAGGTATTTTTCTGCTTCTTCAAAAGCTGTTTCTAGTGCACTAAACTTAGAGTTTTTACTAACTACAATAGTTTTAGATATAACATTTCCGTTAGCATATTCAATAGTCATTTTCCATTTTTTTATGGAATGAACATTTTTTTTCTGAGTAGCGTTTCCTTCTATCTCTTCTTTATTTTTTTCTTTTTCATTAAAAGAAACGAAATCTCCTTTAAGCGGTGTAGCATTGCCCAAAGCCACACATAGTAGTGCTATTGTTAATAAAAGTTTCATGGTTAGATAATTTTGATTTGTATTTCACGAATATACAAACATTATTTGATTATTCAAATATTTTTTTAATAAAAATTTATTTGAATAATCAAATGTTATATGTATGTTTGTCGTATGGTTAATAAGAAATTAAAAAAGCTCCTTAAAAAAAGTAAAGGAGCTAAAACGGTATACGGTATTTCTAAAGCTCTAGGAGTAAGTCCGCAGGCAGGAGATTATGTGGTAAAGCGAAAAGATCTGGTAAAAGATTTTGAACGGCTACAAAAAATTGCCGATTATATGGGAGTAGAAATAAGAGATATCATTGACTATAAGGAAAAATAACTTTACTTCTCTGTATAGCATAAGTACACATCTAAATTGAAACTACTTCATTTAGATTTTGAGTTTCAAAAGATAATCCATATCAATTTATAAAAATTCCAATTTTGAAATCTTAAGTCAATTGCATTTTAAACACTTAAAAACCCTAGTATTCTACTGTTTATTTTAGTGTAACTGATCTCATTGAGATAGAAAATAAACTAGCTGCAACATTTCTTATACCTCATTAAATAGTAAATATGTACTATCGATTTATAAAATGATTTAATCAACAATCCTAAAGGAATAATTGAATGCATTACTCTACTCTAAACAAGCAAAAAACATACACTACGGATTAAATCATTATAGGTTTTAGCTTATCGTGGTTTAATTTTTCCTTTTCTACTACGTAATTAAAATAAGCTAGCATTGTTTTCTTTGATATAGTAGAAAATGATATCCCAATACTTTCTAATTGTAGCTGAGTGTAGGTGGTATCAAAATTTAATTTTGCAGTAAGTTCTTTTTTCATGCGTTGTACCAATTCTTCTTTTGATAACTCTAGATAATCATGCATAAATGGTGGTATTGGTAAAGTACTATCCTGCTCTAAATATAATTTTGCTAATTGCAACCAATCATATAGCGATACCTCCTTTAAAGAATTAGTATTGATATGATTATATTCTTTAAATAGTTTATACAATGACGATGGATTACCTGATAAATGGAATGTATTATTCATTAACTCTTCTTGCTGAGATAAATACACCAATGAGGTCACTACAGTATCTACTGGCATTATAGGTAATGCTAAATCTAATTCTTCATTAATCATGGCTCCCATAAGCAAGTAACATTTTATTAACCCATAGAACCATTGCTTATGATCTTGCCTACCATCAACTGTATCACCTGTTGTTAGTCCTAATCGGTAAATAGTACAAGGCACACCTAGCTCCCTAGCTTTGATCATTAAATTCTCTGCAACCCATTTACTGGTAGCATATCCATCCTTTTTATAATGTACCTCTTCTGATGATATGGTTTGTTCTGTTACTGTTTTTAAAACTGTAGATGTTGTATTATTAAACACTGCCAAAGTAGAGGTGTATTGTATCGGTTTTATACGTGTCTGAGTGGCTAATTTTACAATCTCTACAGCACCATTTACATTCGCTGGTTTAAGCATATCATATGTTGCCAAATGATTCATATGAGCTGCATTATGATATATCATTTCTATTTTTTGACTTAATAGATCAAAAGTTGTTTGATCTAACCCTAATAAAGGTAAACTGATATCCCCAATAATTACTTGTATTCTAGATACATATTCATCTGCCCACAGATTATAGTGTAGCATTCCATTTTTAATTTTTTGATATGCAGCTTCATTAGAATTTGCTCGAGTTAAGCAATGTATTGTTGCTGTTGTTTTTTCTAATAATTCTTTGAGTAAAAATACCCCTACAAAACCAGTAGCTCCTGTTATAAAAATATGCTCAGGAGCATTAGGATATTTAAATTCTTTAGAGATTAATTGTTGATTGACAACTAGATCTATTTCATCTTCAAGACTAAGTAGTTCTTCTTCTTTGTCTCCTTCGTCGATATATGTAGCCAAACTATGTACTGTTGGAAATTGAAATATATGTTGTGCTTTTAGTTGTATTTCTACTACTTTATTAATTTCGGTTATAGCTTTAATAACTAGTAGAGAGTGACCTCCTAATTCAAAAAAGTCATCAAAAACCCCTATTCTTTCTAGAGTAAGCACTTCTTCCCAAACACTTACTAATAGCCGTTCTGTTTCACTAGTTGCAGCTACATATTGTTCGCTTAGCAATTGCACAGAATCAGGTGATGGTAGTGCTTTTTTATCTATTTTACCATTACTGGTCAATGGTAATTCTTCTACTACAACTAATGATGCCGGTATCATATATTCTGGCAAGTATTGTTTTAGATACTTTTGTACACTTTTTATATCTGCATTTTTTTCTAATACTATATATGCAATTAACTTTTTATATCCATTACTATCATCGCTTGCTATGACTATACATTTACGAACAAAAGAAGACTCTATTATCACATTTTCTATTTCTCTTAATTCTATTCGATATCCTCTTATTTTTACCTGATCATCCACCCTGCCTAAATATTCTAAGGTATTGTCATATCCCCATCGTACTACATCTCCTGTCTTATATAATTTTGATTGTTTACTATATGGGTTGTCTACAAATCGTCTAGTAGTAAGCTCTGGACGGTTAAGGTATCCTCGGGCAACGCCTTCTCCTCCTACATACAATTCTCCTACTACACCTTGCGGCAGTAACTGCATCTCTTCATTCATTACATAACAACTTAATGTAGGTATAGGGACTCCTATAGTACTAACTCCTGATATAATTTCTTGGATTCCTATCTCTTTATAAGTAACATGTACTGTAGTTTCTGTTATTCCATACATATTAATCAGTTTGCAATTCGGAAATATGGTATGCCATTTTTTTAACATAGCAGGTTGCAGCGATTCTCCCCCAAAAATTACATATCGCACATCTAACTTATCAACAAACAGATCTATATGCTCTTGTAGTATATAAAAAGCTGATGGGGTTTGATTTAGAATCGTTATGCCCTCTTTTTGTAGTAATTCTCCAAAAGCTATAGCATCTTTACAAATCTCTACTGGAACAATTACTAATCGTCCTCCAAATAATAATGCTCCATATATTTCCCATACCGAAAAATCGAAACAATATGAATGAAAAAGTGTCCATACATCAGTATCATTAAAATCAAATTGGGAATTCTCTGGTTTTAATAATCGCACTACATTATGATGAGATACTAATACTCCTTTTGGTTTTCCTGTTGTACCCGAGGTATAAATTACATAGGCCAAATCAGTAGCTTCAATAGTTATGTTTAAATTTTCTGAGGTTTCTTGATCTATTACTTTTTTACTCCCTACGCAATCAAATAACGGAGCTTCAATTATAGGTTCTAGTTTTTCTTTTAGCTTTTTATTGCAAATAACTAATATAGGGTTAGCATCTTCTATAGTATACCTAATTCGTTCTATAGGATAGTCTGGATCTACAGGAACATATATTCCTCCTGCTTTTAGTATTGCAAAAATACTTACAATCATTTCTATAGATCGGTCTATACATACAACGACCATGGACTCTTTAGCTACTCCTTGTTTTCTAAGGTACTGTGCTAGTTTATTTGCTCGAATATTAATTTCGTTATAGGTACATTGTTGTTCTTTATAAGTAACAGCACTATGATTTGGTGTTTTGATGACCTGTTCTTCGAATAGATCGACAATTGTTTTATGGATTGGGTAATGATCTTGGGTTTTATCAAAATGTTTTAAAAACTGTTCTTCTTCCTCATTACTAAGTAATTTATATTTCTTTAAAAGTATATCACTACTATTGATAATTGTATCTATTAGTTTATCAAAATATTTTAAATGTCTACTAATTGTTGACTCTTCGAATAGTTGTGGTTTATATTTAAGATTAATTTGCAATTCAGTTCTAAAATCATATACTTCTAATGCATAATTATCTTGTGTTTCTTGGTAGATATCGTATATAGGCGTTACATTTTTGGAAGACAAACTTTCGTCCAAGATATGATCAAAAATATTTTGATATGTAAACGATACTGGAATCATCATTTCTGATGGAGTATCTCCTCTTTGTACCATTCCTAAATCTGCTAGTAAAGAAGTTAAAGGGTAATTAGAATGATCTAGTCCATCTAAGAATGCTTTTTTTATTTCTTGTATTACCTCTTTTATAGTATGTTCTTTATTTATTTTACTTCTGGTAAGAATAACGTTTACAAAACAACCAATACTATTTTCATAAGATTTTTTAATTCTTCCTTCTACAGGAGTTGCTACAATAATATCATCTTGTAGTGTGAGCTTATGTAATAGTATTTTAAAGGCTGATAATAACACTACTGATAGATTAACTCTAAGAGATTTTGCTACGGTTTTTAATGCTATTAATTGATCTCCCTCTATTACGATACTTTGATTTTGTTTTTCTTGGGTAGTATTGTATGTGTTTTTTTGGTGATCATATGGTAATAATAATGGTGTTTTATCATTTAGTTTTTCTTTCCACCATGCTATATCTATAACAGCCTGCTCACTACCCATATATTGTTTTTCCCATAATACAAAATCAAAAAAAGCAGTATCGGGTTCTTGCTGTTGATATTTTTTTCCTGTAGATATGACGTGATATTTATCCCAGAATGATTTCATAAAAAGAGTACCTGATAGTCCATCTAAGATTGTATGATGAATTATAAAAATAAGGTATTCTTCTTTTTTTGATGGGCACTCTCTTATATATAGTCTTATAAGGCAATCTGTATTAAGATTAAAAGGAATTCGCAGCAATTTTTTAAATTCTTGATTTGGGTTTTCCTCATCAGAAATAGAGGCTATATCAATTATAAGGCAAGAAGCTAAATTATGAAGCTTTTGCGAGATTTCTCCAGTAACTTCATTCTTTTCAAAATATACCCTTAATACAGGGTACTCTTCTAGCATTAATGCTAAAGCTTGTAATACAAAATGTGGTTTAATTGCTTTTTTAGTACTAAAAATAATAGGCAAATTATAAGTAGTAGATGTAGAATCTAATTCATGAATCAACCATAATCCTTTTTGGAACATCGTTAGATCAGAGCTATACTCTGGATTGAAAACTAATGGTGTATTCTCTGTTTTAGAGACTGTTTGTGGTATTTTAATTGAAGTAGCGACCATAGTAAAAAACTCTTCAAAGTTATTCATTCCTAATACTTGTCCTATTTTAATATCTATCTTCAATAATTCATTTAATCGTCTTACAAACTGTACTATTTTTATTGAGTCAAATCCATAATCTACAGGGGATAAAGAAGGATCTATTGCTCCGTATTCTAATTCAAAAACTTCATTAATTATACTTGCTATAGTAGCTTCTTGTTCTTGTTTTATAGTAGCTATAGTATGTTCTGTATTTTCATCTATTGTTGTTACAAAACTTTCTTCTTTAGCTTTTTTTGTTAAGATCTCAGAAGATTCATTATTAGGAATATATTCCTCTAGAATAACATGTGCATTAACACCTCCAATAGCATAACTATTTAGTGCTGCTTTTCTAGAGTCTGATCTATTCATATCCCATTTTACAGCATTAGAATGTAATAAAAGTGTATTATTAGACGGTATTTCTGTATTTGCACTACTAAAATTTACAATTCCTGGAATTATTTTAGCATTAAGTGCTTTTATAGTCTTAATTAATGATGCTATCCCTGCGGCTAACTCAGGATGACCTATCACAGGCTTTATAGTACTTATATGCCATTTTTTATCAGGTATTGTACTTAAAGACGTATATGCATCATGTATTGCTGTTAATTCTATAGCATCAGCAAGGTGATTTGCTATTCCATGTGCTTCGATATAATCAATACTATCAGTAGTAATTCCTGATTTTTTAATACATGATTTTATTGTATTCTTTATACCTTGTGCATTAGGGGCTTCTAGTGAAAAGTTTTTTCCTCCATGAAATACTGTTGTGCTTTTTAGTACAGCAAGAATTGTATTCTTATCTTTTACTGCCTGAGATAATCGTTTAAGTATTACTACTCCTGCTCCTTCGCTTCTTACAAAACCATTGGCATCTTCACTAAAACTTTTCGTTATATTTTTGGGGCTTAATAAATCTTTATACAATCCATTTTCTGAATGAATTTTAAATTCTTGTTCTGAGATTACATTTACACCACCTACAATTGCTTGATCAGATTCTTGTAAACGTATACTCTGTATAGCCCTATGCAATGCTACATATACACTAGTACAAAATGTATTAACGATCTCACTCGGTCCTTTTAAATTAAGTCTAAAAGAAATATCATTGGATAAAGGAGTTTGATATGCTATGTCTGTATTATTTTTAGTGTCACAAGTACTGGGTTGATAACCAATAAATACTCCTGTATTCTTAGTAGAAAAATCATGTAGTAATATCTTATATCTATGCATTGCATTAGCTATACATTGATATATTAATTGCTGCTGCCGGTTCATATTCTCATATTCTTTAACAGAGATCTGTATAGATTCCATCACAGAAGAAAAACTAATCGTAGAGAGATGTCTAAATTGCATATCTTCTTCTAATCTATCTGATATGGTTTCTGTAATGGATTTTTTCCATAAATGTTCTATATCTGTAACTCCTGGGAATATGCCTTCCATAGCAATAATTGCTATTGCTTCCTGTTCTTTTGACGTTTCTTTTTCTTTAGAAGATGTAGCTTCATTTACTATTTCATCTACATTTTTTTGTCGTATACTTTTAGCGTCCATTTCTAATACATCAATTAGTAAATACGTTACTAAAAGTTGCATATTAGGGTAATCAAAAAATAGTGTTGTCTTTAACAAACAATCTAACTCTTCTTCTAATTTAGATTTAAAGTCTATAGCCTCCATAGAACTTATTCCTAATGCTATAAAATCTTGATCTACTTCTATTTCTTCTATCTCATCGAGTTCCATAAACTCTACAAGTAACTCACGAATATATGTGGTGAGTATTTCTCTTCTATCAATGGAATGACTTTCTTTAAGTTGATTTAAAATATGAGTATCGGACATAGTGATGTTCTTACTAAAAAGTGAGTGTTTGATTTGATAGAGAGTATAGTAGCTAAGCTTGTAAAAAAGTATCGTATTGCAGTTCTTGTACCAGTATACTCTTTGATGAATATAAAACTATTTTTTACACAGTATATAATTCCATCCTAGATGAATATCCCAAATGGATCTATAATACAATGTACTATCTATCCGTTTGGGATGATTACTTATTATTTTGTTTGTTTTTAGATTATGGATGCAGGATTGCTAATGACACTTCTCCTTTAGATACACCATTATCATCATCTTTAAAGTTACAATACATATTAACAAACGTACATTTTGATCGTTTAGAAATAGACTTTACTCCTATTTCTCCATAAAAATGCTTAGCATTTACTTGGCTTCTGTATGAAGAAGTGATATTAGTTATTAAAAAATGTGATAATTGTTTTTCAAAAAAAACACTATCATCATCACTTGCAAAATCTTTTAATTCTTCGAGTAAACCATTTTTTATACAATATCCCATAAATACATATGCTAATTGATTATAACATATATTAAACTCTACAGCATTAAAATGTCCTGTATCTTCTATATAACAAGAGTCTCCTATTTCGAACACTCCTTTAATTAATAGTTTATTTTCTTCTTGTATCTCAAAAATTGCTTTTTTAAGATATGTAGTATGTTCATAATATGGTTTCAATACTTTTTTCATAAAAGCATCATCAACAACCTTTATATTACTTTCTTTTTCTGGTAATACTATATCAGTCGTTCCCATGTCTATTATTTTTCAAGTCCTACATAAAATGGTTGATCATCGTAGATTCCTATACGATAACTTTTACTCTTTTCTCCTACGGGTAATTTTGAAGATTTGTGTAATAAATATCTATTATCCCAAATAATTAGATCTCCCATTTCCCATGAATGGTTATGAATATGTTCTTCTTTTTCGATAAAATCAAAAAGCTTGCCCATTATCTTTTCATTCTCTTCATAAGACAACCCTTCTATTTTCATTGTAAAACCACGACTCATATATAGTATTTTGTCTCCTGTTACTGGGTGTTCTATTACTGCAGGATGTTTTACAAAAGGTACCATTTCATTCATTTCATCTATTAATTGTTGAATAGATTTATCTATATCATTAGGAGTTACTTTATATCGATTATTACCTCCATGTATCATTACAGCATTATCAACAATAGTTTTTAGATCTTCTGGAAGTTTTTTATATACTTCGCACATATCTATATATAATGTTTCTCTAAGTGTAGGAGGAATAATAATCGGAGTTATAGAGGTAAATGAAAGTGGTTTTTTCTCGAATTGACAGTCAGTATGCCAATAATGTCCCGTACCAGCAACACCTATTTTCTCTCCTTCTTTATTTACATTAGAGGAGACAAAAACTTCTGGATAATCAGGATGGTGATAATTATTCTGAAAATATATCTGAGGGGTTCCTAATATTCTAGTAAAATCAACATACTGCGATGTTGTAAATTTTTGATTCCGAATTACTATAAGTTTATTTCGATAAATAGCATCTCGTATTTCTTTAAGTTCTGGTGAATTAGATCTTAATTCAGTAAGATCAATTTCTGAAATCATTCCTCCAATCTGCCCAAGTTTAGCATCTTGGATTTTAATTGCTTGTGTAATCTCCATTGTTTTTAGGTTTTAATAGTAATTATTTATAGATTATTAGGGTATTTATAGATTATTTCTGTTATAATTTACGCTCATTAATTAACTAATCTTTCTTTTCCTTTCCAGAAAGGTTCTTTTAATACTCTTTTAAGTATTTTTCCACTAGGATTTCTAGGAAGAGAAGGTGCAAAAGAAATAGAATTAGGAATTTTAAAATCAGCTATCTTTCCTTTTAAAAACATAATCAATTCACGTTTTTTTATAGTTGATTCTGGTTTTAATACCACAAATGCTTTTATTTTTTCTCCCCACTTCTCATCAGGAATACCAATTACTGCTACTTCTGATATCAACTCGTGAGTACTTAATGCCGCTTCAATCTCTGCTGGATATATATTTTCTCCAGCACAGATAATCATATCTTTAATTCTATCACATATATATACGTATCCGTTTTGGCATATATACCCAGCGTCTCCTGTATATATCCAACCATCAACATATGTACTTCTATTTGCCTCCTCATTTTTCCAATATCCAATCATATTTGCAGGGGATTTTATACAGATCTCACCAATCATATTAACTGACAATTTATTATTATATTGATCAATAACTTTTATCATTACTCCTGGGAGAGGTTTTCCTGCAGATTTCATTTTTTCTGTCCATGGCATTGTATGGTCTTCAGGACGTAAACATACTGCCATGTTTCCTGTTTCTGTCATACCATATACTTGAAAGAAATCACAATTAAATGTTTCTAATGCAATTCTCATTAAGCTCGGAGTAATTGGAGATCCTCCATATAAAAGACCACTTATAGAAGAAAAATCGGTTTCTTTACATGATGGTTCTGCTAGCATAAACTGAATCATTGCTGGTACCATTGCTATTTTAGTAATTTTATTTTTAGCTATGATTTCCAGAGCTTTCCATGCCACAAATGTTTCTAATATAACGCCTAATCCTCCTACAATAAACCCTTGTACTGCCCACCAAAGTCCTCCAATATGAAATATTGGCAATGAGAGTAATAATCTATCTTGGTTACTAAGAGACATCCAATCATCTCCTTTTAGTTTCATCTGCTGTATTACTCCAAAAAAACTATGATTAGATAGTTGAACTCCTTTAGGTAATCCTGTTGTTCCACTAGTATATATCTGAACAACAACATCTTCTGGAGTATATGCAAACTCTATATTCTTTTCTTTTTGTTGTGACCTCCAATCCATATAATTAGTCCATTCTGGATGATTTCCATCGCAAGCAATAATTTTAGAAACAGTAGTTAGCTTATTTTTAATTTCTTCAATCACAGAAAAGAAATCTTTACTTACAAAAAGTATTTCTGCTTCTGAATTATTAAGTATAAACAAAACTTCTTCCGCACTTAATTTCCAATTAATAGGAGTCAATACACTTCTACTCTTAACACAACCAAAAAAGATTTCATATCCATAATCACTATCTTTTGCTAAATAAGCTACTCTTGATTCTTTTTTGATATTTTCTATGAGTAAACCATTAGCAATCTGATTTGCGTGTGCATCGAATTGATGAAAAGTCACTGCCCTATTTTCAAAAATAAAAGCTATGCTATCTGGGTTATTTTGTGCTTGCCAAAATGAAACTTCAGCTAATGTTTGGGGTTCAATATTTTTCACACTTAATATGTTATATATTTAGTTAAATACTTTAGTGTTTTTGATAATAATAAAGAGAACTTTTATTCTCAAAAATACATAAATAATTATGCATTTCTATAACCAAAAACTTGTAGAATTTAAATTATTGTTACTAATTAGCAAGTATAAATATTGATCATTATTAGATAAAGCTTATCTAAATTGATCTAACGTATCTATTTATAAAACAATTAATTATAGACCTACTATTATACCATTAAAAACATATGCTTTGACCATACTTAAAAATATGTTGATGTAACATTATGGCAACAAAGAATTAACATTACTCCTTATTTCAAAAATAATCAAAAACAGATTGTTTCTTTATTGCATTTATTACTCTAACATTACTTTAAGCTTTCAAGCTTTATCTGTTAAATAATGCTTAAATCAACAACCTTAGAGCAAGCTCACCTTTAGATTTGTGTTATAATTAAAATCTATAATAGTTATAATGTTGTATATATCATAGGATACGAGGTATACTTCCGAAAAAAATATTTTGATGTCGATGCAAGCCTTAGGAAATTAAACCCTCAATAAGGGATTAAATTGCAAAAACCTCTAATTTATGCATCCAATAAAAAAACTTCTGAAAAAGTTAACTTTTCAGAAGTTTTTACTTTGAACTCATCTAAACTAGTAAGCACTTTATAAAATTATAATATTTAGGTGTAAGCTAAAAAATCAAAACGAGTTCTTTATTTTGTAAAATATCTATATTCAATTAATTGGTTATAATAAATCTTTTGATTATCTTCTTAGAGCCTACATTAATCTCCATCATATACATACCATTAGGTAAATTCTTTACATTAATCCCATGACCTGAGAATTGATCTTGCATTACTATTTGCCCTATATAATTCACTATTTTGAACGATACATTTTTTAAGCGAACATTTTTAATATGTAAAACTCCTTGTTTTACTGGATTTGGATATAATACCAAATCATTAAAACTAGTAGCGATGGAAGATTCATTATTTTTAGATAGTAATGTTGGATCTATATTTATACTATAGTCTTCTACTTCTCCATAGGTAAATGTATCACATGCTCCTGAGGCTGTATTATATCTCATTGATACTCTCATTCTAGTTGTACCAGATAAGGCTGTAGTAGCTACATTGAAATTAAAAGATTGATTGGTGGAACTGCTAGATGAATTAGATACTATTTGTTCTGTGGTTTCAAAAGAGCCATTTTGATTATAATCAATCCAAACACTCCAATATTCTTTATATGCTGCATTAGTAAAACCTGCTTTTAATACAATAGTGTTAGCTCCATACCCAATCGTTCCTGTAAGATTAGTGAAATCTCCATAACCTGCATTAGCTCCTGTTGTATTTGCTATACCACCTAAACCTACATAATCAATATATTCATAAGTTACATTATTTCCTTTAGAAGAGCAATATACAATTGTTTCCTCTAGAGTAGTTCCTGTTACTGTAGTACTAGACTCAGAAATATTGCCTGCTCTATCTTTTGCCTTTACAGAAAACATATATGCTGTATTAGCAGTTAAACCTGTTACACTATAATTTGTATTCGTCACTGTAGTTAATAAGGATGCTCCCTGATATACGTCATATCCAGATACTGCTGTGTTATCTGTTGATGCGTTCCAAGAAAGATCAAGACTTGTTGAAGTAACTGATGCTATAGTAAGATTGGCTGGTATGGATGGAGCTTCAGTATCTGGAGTAACAGATTTTATTCTAATATTATCTATTGCCATATCACTTCTATAACTTGTTCCTGTAACTCCTTTAAACTGTAATTTGATTACAGTACCAGCATATGCTGTAAGATCAATAGTCTTTTGCTTCCAACTATTTCCAAGATTTCCACTCTTTGTCCATAATGAAGTATAACTGGCACCATCATCAGCACTTACTAAAACCTCCATTGTCCCCATATGAGATCCATACATATGATATCCAAATTTTAAAGAAACACCAGAAAGAGTTGTTAGATCAATACATGGGCTATTGAGAAGTGCTGTTTTATTAGGGCTCCCTGCAGGGGTTACATTCGTTGAAGCTTCTGTATAGAGGTAATAACTTCCTTTTTGCCCTGTTGAAGGACCTGTCGATGATGAAGGTGTTCCTCCAGAATCACGAGTCCAATCAATATTATCTCCAGCGGCATTAGTCCAAAGCCCTAAATTAGTCTCGAAACTTTCTTTATAAGGAAAACTAGTTATTCCTGTACACGCTTGGGGATCTGCTGTTGTAAAGTTTACTGATGTACTATACGGAGAACTTGCTGCTCCTATACAATTACTTCTTACCTGAGCTTCATATGCAGTAGCTGCTGTTAAACCTGTTACATTAATTGTATTAATATTCGAAGATACTGTAGTCCAATTTGTATCTCCAATCATACGATATCGAATATCATATGCAGTAGCAGAATTAGTATCCCAGTTTAAGGTTAGTGTTGTTGCTTTTATATCAGATGCTACTAGTCCAGAAGGTGCTATGCCTGTTATTGGATTTAATTGTACATTTTTAACTACAGATGTATAATCTGCAATAGTTACTCCTGTTAGTGTTACTGATTCATAACATTCTGCTTCGTATAAAATATCATAAGTCCCTGCCTTTATTGGTCTGTAATAATCTCCTTCTGGTAATTCTGTTGGAGTCCATGATTCATAACTCTCGCGACCAATAACAGTTATTTTAGCTTCTATAGGTGTATTTGTTATAGCATCAGTTACCACTCCTCTTATTCCATAATTTATTTGTTTTAAAAATGCAATTAGTGCATCTCTATTATAATCCCAAAAGTTCACTAATTGATTAGCAGCAGGTGTTTTATTAGTTGATAATTCTACTGTTACCTCTCTTCCTTTTTGGTTGTATATCTGGTAATCTTGTCGCCCTCCTTGTACTTCATACCATGCATAACCATTTGTGATTCCATTGTTTCTGTCATCAAAATATCCAGATGGGCTGTTTGCTTGGCACAAATCTCTATATTCTTCAGAGATATGAACAAAATAATCTTTATCAGGATGTGCCCCTGCGTATGTATCCCAAGGATAATTAATCAATTCAATTCCTCCATGGAAATTTGCTGATAATACAAAATGTTTAGAATCTGCAAAATTCATAAATGCAATTGTTTCTGTCTGGTATATATTACCATCAGGATGTGCTCCATCATCAGGATCGGGGTAGTTTCTATTTAAATCTACATTATTAGCATTTCCTCTTGTAGCATTAGCAACAGATGTATTATCTGCACTATTACGAAAAGTACCGTCTGGATTTGCTAATGGATTAATCCAAACTTCATTATTATCTAATAGATTCTTGATTTCGGCATGTTTTGGATGACTGGTAGTAGTATATGCTTTTAATAAGTAATCAATCAGATTAAGCATCATAGGATATCCTGCTATCTCATCTCCATGCATCGAAGATGTATACATTACTCTTGGTTCTTGTTCATTAAGATTAACGTTATCTGATAATTTCACAAACAGTATTGATTTATCCCCTTCGCCAGTAGTTCCTATATTTTCTACTTTACATAAAGATGGATTATTGGCTGCAAACGTATTCATCATAGATTCATAATCTGCGTATGTTGGATATGCAGTGAGAGGAAAAGTAGTGAGAGAAAGAGTTCCTGCTTTACTAGTTAAACCAGAGGTCATTTTTCTTTCTCCTACTATATTATCCTCTGGTAAAACAGTAAAAGGTTTTCCTTTTTTCAAAAAAGAAGAAAATTGAGATTTATTAGCCATTACTTTTACTTTTCGAGTAGTTTCATCGTAATGTACAATAGCCAGTTCTTTTGTAATACTTCCTAAATCAGATTTGTTTTTTATATTAAAACTGAATATTACTTCTCCTTTAAGATTTAAGTATTCATTAGCTAGTTTTTTACTTCTCTTTTGTCCAAAAAGAGAAATACTTATGGTGCATAGCACCAATAATAAGATTTTTTTTTTCATAGTTTTAAGAGTAATTTATAATCAAATTAATTATTAGGTTTTAACATATTATTAATAATATATATTAAATATATCACAATTTTTTGTATAAATAAACAATAATTAATATAAATTATTTTAATTATATAATTTTTAAATTATATGTTTTCTTGAATCAGGAATTTCACCTGTAGTTTTTTTGTATTTGTAAAAAAGAAGTTTTAACAACTTGATAATATGCGTATTACAATCTATATATGGATGTGTATCTAATCCATATTCTAAATTATTATTCTTAATTTTAGAAAAAGTACCAAAAGCTCTATCCCAAACAGAAAAGATATTTCCATAATTAGTGTCTGTATATGGTAACTTATAATGGTGATGTACTTTATGCATATCTGGTAAAACAATACCCCATCTTATTATATGATCTATATTTTTGGCAAAGAAATGTTAGCATGATTAAATTGAGAAAACACCACTGATAAAGATTGATATATCATCAGTATAGAAATTGGAGTACCCAAAATAAATACAGCCAATGTTGTAAATATAAAACGAATAACACTCTCTACTGGATGATGCCTATTTGCTGTAGTGGTATCTACATAATTATCTGTATTATCCTCATAGCTAATGGTATATTGAACCATTGTAGTATTCCAAATTTATTATATATCGCCCAATCACTTGTTCTAAGTAAAATTAATGCAAAAACAAAATTAATGCCAATGGTAGTTAGTGTTTAAAAAAATTAGGCAAAGTATGCTTTAACTTTTTATAGTTATATCTTAAATAGAGGTCTTGCATATTCTAATAACCAAAAAAAGGTAATCCCTCCTATCAAAATAATACTTCTGTGAGATGAAGGTATTGTTTCAAAAATAAATAAGTATACTTTCTGTAGTTTTAAACTATTTTATTTTTGATAATTAACTCCTAAATTTTTCTTAAAAAAACTGATAAGGAGGTTTTTTTTAAAAAAAAGCAACCAAATAGCTGCATATATAAATCAATATGTTTAAATTAGCAACCATAAAGTTGCATATTAATGTATATTGTTTAACATAAAACTATTAAAATGAAAAATGTAATTCGTAAAGAACAGGTATTAAATCATCCTATTGATACTATATGGAATGCCATTACTATACAAGAAGAAATCTCTACTTGGTTTATTAATGCTGATTTTAAGGCAGAAGTTGGGTATAAATATACTTTTACTGCTCCAAAAGAACAAAACTGCCCTCAAATCACTGGAGAAGTAAAAAAGGCCGATCCATATACTCTTATTTATACATGGATTGTTGCTAATACCAATGTAGAGACGGTAGTAAAATGGGAATTAGAAAAAACAGAAACAGGTACTAAGTTGTATTTAGAACACTCAGGAATTGCTAATTATTCTGGTGATACTGCTGTTTCTATGTTTACTAGTTTTAATAGCGGATGGGATAATTGTATATTAGGTCTATTAGAATACCTAAAAAATACAGTACATGCAAGATAGAATTACCAAAATATTAAAAGCTATAGCAGATCCTACCAGACGTGAAATTTTTCATGCGTTGGTAGTAGCTGCAACAGCTTTACCTATTACTCAAATATCAGGTCAGTTCGATATTAGTCGTCAGGGGGTTACTAAGCACCTAAAAAATTTAGAAGATGCTGGTTTAGTTAAAATAAATACTAAAGGAAGAGAGCGCTTTTGTTATGCTAATACTAACCCCCTAAAAGAAATTAACCAATGGCTAAAATTCTATGAACAATTCTGGGGTGATACTTTAGATAGTTTAAGTAATTATCTAGATAAAAATAAATAGAAATAAATCCATTTAGACTTTTGTTTTGAGTTAAAAGTCAGAGTTTAAATACAAAAGTCTAAATGAATTATATAATGGATTATTAATTTAATCACTTTTTGGGTTGTTCATTACTTGGTCTTTTAAATAACTCTAAAAATGAAGGTCCAATATGAGAAATAATCTCACTAGCTATTAGTCCCTCAAAACCAGTTTTTTGGATTGCTATATCTGCTGAGTTACCATGTAAAAAGACACCAAAAACAGCAGCATGTAAAGGAGGGTATCCTTGCGAAAGTAAAGCAGTAATCATTCCTGTGAGTACATCTCCGCTTCCTGCTGTTGCCATTCCTGGATTCCCTGTTGTATTTACATATAATTGATCTTCAAAAACAGTTATAGAGTTAGCTCCTTTAATAATTATAATACAGTTATGTTTTTTAGAAAACTCTTGTGTTTTTTTGATTTTATCAAAATCATCTTCCCACTCCCCTATTAATCGTTTTAATTCTTTAGGGTGTGGTGTAAGAATAGTCCTCTTAGGTATTATCTTTAGGAAATCAGGGTTTTTGGCAAGGATATTAATTCCGTCAGCATCTATTACAAGAGAAGACTCGTTTTCTTTGATAAACTCTCCAAAAGCTTTTACTGTTTTTTCGCTAGTTCCAATACCAATTCCTATTCCTATAGCTGCAGGTTTAAAATTAAGGGTAATTTCTTCTAACTCATCATCACTATCTGCTATTACCATAGCTTCGGGCACTGCTATTTGTACTACTTCATATCCACACTCTGGTATATATGCAGTCGCTAAACCTACCCCTGTTCTTAATGCCGCTTTAGTTGCCAAAACAACACTTCCGATTTTACCATAACTCCCCCCTATAATAACACAATGCCCATACGTTCCTTTATGACTAAACTTATGCCTAGGTCGATATAATGATACAATTTCATTTTTACTCATTAGGATACCAATACCTCTATTCTGAATTAAAAAATCACGGTCTAATCCTATATCAATAACTTCTAGGTCTTGAGTATATCCTCCTGTTTCTGGTAAAAAGAAAACCAATTTTGGTAATTGAAATGTAACTGTTACATCTGCAAAAATTACTCCCTCTGGATCATCAGGTCCTTTATCTGTATATAACCCCGAAGGGATATCAATAGAGAGTGTAAAACACCCCGTAGTATTAAGATGCTTAATTAATGAAACGACCCAAGGTACAATAGGTCTGTTAAGTCCTATACCAAAAATTGCATCAATAATCATATCTTCACGTTGCAATTGTGGAAAATCTTCTTCACATTTAAGCTGTGTAGGCCATTCACTAGCTATTTCTTTTAATCTGTCATAGTTAACAAGAAAATCTTTTGACCTATCATCGCTAAAATTTACAATATATGTCTTTACATTATATCCATGTTCTAATAATAATCGAGAGATTACTAAACCATCGCCTCCATTATTTCCTATACCACAAAAAACGTGTATTAAAATTGGAGACCCTTGTAGTCTTTCATGAATTAAATTAAAAATTTGTGAAGCTGCTCTTTCCATCAACTCTAATGATGTCATCTTTTCTGATAGCATAGTAGCTTCATCTGCCATACGCATCTGTTCTGCAGAAAATATTTTCATAAGTATATAGTTATTATAATAATCATCTAACAATAAATTAAACTAATGACCTTGTTTTAAAAATCGAGTTCAATATAATTAAATCAAACATCAATTATTTTTTTATATATTCATTTATGAATTTCGTAATTAAATAATTCTTAAAATATAGAATTAATAAAAGTTTAAGATTTCGATTAATTTAATTTTCTCTAAAAGTAAAAAAGTATACATTTGAGTTCACAAAGTAAAGCAAACAAAATGTTTCATACAGTTTTTATTTCGGCTTTATTACCTTCTCTAGGAATGATTATCATATCTAGGGTTTCTTCTATCATTTCTATTACAACAATTATTACCCTTAGGGGTTAATCTATCTATATATCACCACGTAAAAATTTGTAATTCAAAAAAGAATTACTAAAAAAACCTTTTAATATTAATTTCAATTAATTAAATACTATGAACGTTCTAAAATTTGGAGGTTCTTCTGTTGCAAATGCAACTACTATAGAAAATGTTATACAAATCATAAAACAGCAATCCAAAAAACAACCACTTTATGTCGTTGTTTCTGCAATGGGAGGTATTACCGATCTTTTATTACAAGCTGGTGAAGAGGCTTCTGCAAATAACGAGAATTATAAAAATACATTAGTAGAGATAGAAAAAAGACATTTAGATGCTGTAAAAGCTCTTATTCCAATTGTATCTCAGAGTGCAATAATTAGTAAAGTTAAAGCTCAACTAAACATTTTAGAATCATTATGCGAAGGTGTTTATCTATTAAAAGAACTTTCTGTAAAAACTACTGCTGTTATTTCGAGTTTTGGTGAATTACTATCTTCATATATTATTACTGAAGCAGCCAAAATAAAAGAATTGGATATCACTTTAAAAGATTCTCGTGATATTATTATTAAAACTACAAATTCTAAGGTTACTATAGATTACAATGAAACGAATCATAGAATCAAAGAACTTAAAAATACTAATACGCATAGAATATGTCTTTTCCCCGGTTTTATAGCTAGTACACAAGATGGAGAACCTACAACATTAGGAAGAGGTGGTTCTGATTTTACCGCAGCTATTCTTGCAGCATCTATTAATGCTAATGAGTTACAAATATGGACAGATGTCAGTGGTATGTATACAGCACATCCAAAATTAGTTAAACAAGCTAAACCAGTACATCATATTTCGTACCAAGAAGCTATGGAATTATCTCATTTTGGAGCTAAAGTTATCTACCCTCCTACAATACACCCTGTATTAGAAAAAGATATTCCTATAGTTATTAAAAACACTTTTAAGCCTCTCGATAAAGGTACTTTGATTACTAGAAAAGTTGATGATAGAAAAAAAGCTGTTACAGGAATTAGTCATATTGATAGCATAACAGTTATCTCATTAGAAGGAAGTGGTATGGTAGGAATTCCCGGATTCTCTAAACGCCTCTTTGAAGCTTTGTTTTTAGAAAATATAAATATTATTCTAATTACACAGGCCTCTTCTGAACATTCTATCTGCTTGGCTGTTAATACTAATGAAGCTGAAAAAGCTAAAAACATACTAGATGTAGCTTTTGAATTTGAAATTTCTAAACATAAACTAGATCCTGTAAAAATAGAAAATGGAGTAGCTATTGTAGCATTAGTTGGTGATAATATGTATCATCATCAAGGATTAAGTGGAAAAATGTTTAGTACTCTTGGTAAAAATAATGTGAATATTAGAGCAATTGCCCAAGGAGCTTCAGAAAAAAATATCTCGGTAGTCATAGCCAAAAAGGATATTAAAAAAGCTCTAAATATATTACATGAAGAGTTTTTTGAAGTAAAAACTAAGCAACTTAACCTTTTTATCACTGGCGTAGGAAATGTAGGTGGAAAATTGATTGAACAACTTAAACAACAAAATAAATATCTTAAAGATAAATTAAGATTAAAAATACGAATTACAGGAATTTCTAATTCTAGAATGATGGTTTTTGACGAAACCGGAATAGACCTTGATTCTTGGCAAGAAGTATTATCAAAAGGAGAAAAAGCAAATGCAGAATTATTCTTTACCAAAGTAAAAGAAATGAATCTACGTAATTCTATATTTGTAGACAATACTGCTAATCCTGATATAGCCAAAATATACAAACACTACCTAGCAGAAAGTATGGCTGTCGTAACTTGTAATAAAATTGCCTGTGCTGATGACTATAACAATTATCAGGAGCTACAGGATTTATCAAGAAAATTTAATGCCTCATTTTTATATGAGACTAATGTTGGAGCAGGCTTACCGATTATTGATACTCTAAATAATCTAATCGCTTCTGGAGATAATGTACACAAAATACAAGCAGTGTTATCTGGTAGTCTTAATTTTGTCTTTAATAATTATATAGAAGGTGTTACTTTTCATGATATTGTAAAACAAGCACAACAACAAGGATATACAGAGCCTGACCCCAAAATTGATTTGAGTGGTGTAGATGTAGCTCGTAAAATTCTGATTCTTGCTCGAGAGAGTGGAAATATTATGGAATTAGAGGACATAGAGAATGATGCTTTTCTTCCTAAAGAAAGTGTAGAATCATCAACAGTAAATGATTTTTTAGAATCTTTAAAAGAAAATGAAGCACATTTTAAAAAAATCCTAACAGAAGCTAATACAAAAGAATGTCGCTTAAAGTATGTTGCACAATATGAATCTGGTAAAGCAAAAGTAGGGTTACAACATATTCCAAAAGATCATCCTTTTTATAATCTTGAGGGAAGTGATAACATCGTACTTTTTTATACAGATAGATATCCTAAACAGCCTCTAATTATTAAAGGTGCTGGTGCTGGTGCTGAGGTTACTGCATCTGGTATTTTTGCAGATATCATTAGGATTGGTAAGAAATAAACCTCTCTATTTTAAAAAAAGTATTGTGTACAAATCAGATAAAAAAGAATTTAAATGAAATCCATTAAAATATTTGCTCCAGCTACAGTTGCCAACCTTTCTTGCGGTTTTGATGTTCTAGGATGCTGTTTAGATACTATTGGTGATGAAATGGTAATCTCATTAACTGAAAAACCTGGTATAAAAATCACTAAAATAGATGGTGCTGATCTCCCTCTAGAAACCCATAAAAATGTTGCTGGTGTTGCTATTGAAGCTCTCCTAGCCGCATATGGAAAAGATATTGGTATTACTATAGAGATTTATAAAAAAATTAAAGCCGGTAGTGGCATAGGAAGTAGTGCAGCCAGTAGTGCTGGTGCAGTTTGGGCTGTAAATCATCTGTTAGGTACTCCATATACTCCACAAGAGCTGGTTAAGTTCGCTATGGAAGGTGAAAAACTAGCAAGTGGCAATGCTCATGCTGATAATGTAGCTCCTGCCCTACTTGGTGGATTTACTCTAGTACGTAGTTATGATCCTTTGGATATTATAAAATTACATTCTCCAACAGATCTTGTTATGACAGTAATTCATCCACAAATTGAAGTAAAAACATCAGATTCTCGATCTGTAATCAAACATAAAATCACCTTAAAAAAGGCTATTCATCAATGGGGGAATGTTGGTGGATTAATAGCTGGATTATATAAAGAGGACTATGATCTTATCGGTAGAAGCTTAGAAGATGTTATTATAGAGCCGCTACGATCCATCTTAATTCCCGAATTTGACACTGTTAAAGCTGTTGCTACCGAACAAGGAGCATTAGGATCAGGTATATCTGGTTCTGGACCTTCGATTTTTGCTTTAAACAGAGGTCTCGAGACTGCCAATAATGTTGCTGATGCAATACATGAAGTATATCGTAAAACAGGACTTGATTTTGATATTCATATCTCAAGAATCAACAATAAAGGAATTAAAATAATAGAAGAAATATAAAATAATGCAATACTATAGTTTAAACAATAATGCTCCTAAAGTAAGCTTTTCTGAAGCTGTTATAAAAGGTTTAGCACCTGATAGAGGTTTATATTTTCCCGAAAATATAACGCCATTACCTAAATCATTTTTCGAAAATATAGAAAGCTTAGACAATATAGAAATAGCGTATCAAGCAATACAGCAATTCGTAGGAGAAGAAATCCCTGAAACAGAATTAAGAGATATACTCTCTGATGTACTAAGTTTTGATTTTCCTGTTGTAGAAATTGAAAATACTATAGGAACATTAGAGTTATTCCACGGACCAACAATGGCTTTTAAAGATGTTGGAGCACGTTTTATGGCAAGATGTTTAGGGTATTTTAATAGAAATAATAAAAATCAAGTAACTGTACTCGTTGCTACTTCTGGAGATACTGGTGGTGCTGTAGCAAATGGTTTTTTAGGAGTTAAAGGAGTAGATGTAGTTATCCTCTATCCTACAGGAAAAGTAAGTGATATACAAGAAAAACAGCTAACTACTCTTGGGCAAAATATAATAGCTTTAGAGGTTGATGGTGTTTTTGATGATTGCCAAGATATGGTAAAAACAGCCTTCTTAGATACTAGTATTACAAATCATAAACAATTAACTTCTGCTAATTCTATAAATGTAGCGCGATGGCTACCCCAATTACTATATTTCTTATTTGCTTACAAGCAAGTAAAACATAAAAATAAAGATATTATATTTTCTGTACCTAGTGGTAATTTTGGGAATATCTGCGCAGGAATTGTAGCGTATAAATTAGGGCTTCCTGTAAAACATTTTGTAGCATCTACTAATAGTAATGATACCGTTGTGAGATATTTAGAAACTAATGAATATACTCCTAAACCTTCTATAGCTACAATCTCTAATGCAATGGATGTAGGAAATCCTAGTAATTTTATTAGAATACAAAAGCTGTTCAATGATAGTTTTACAACTCTAAAAAATAATTTCTCTGCTTATAGTTTTAATGACCAACAAACTAAAGAAGCTATGAAAACAATACATGATCAATCTGGATATATCGCAGATCCACATGGTTCTATTGGATATTTAGGGCTTAAAAAACATAAACTAGGCACTAATGATTATGGTATATTTTTAGAAACAGCTCATCCTGTAAAATTTTTAGATGTTGTGGAAGAAACATTGGATACAACAATAACAATACCTCCACAAATCCAAAAGGTAATGGATAAAGAAAAGAAAAGTATTCTTATAAAGAATTATAAATCATTAAAAGAGTTTTTACTAAGGTAAAAACTCTTTTAATGATTACATAGAGGATTTTATTATACCTAGATTCGTTTCAAAAAATAAAATATATTTTTTGAAACGTATATTTTGTGAGTTTTCTCCGAGGTTGTTGATTAATTTATAGCAAGAGCTAAAGATTTCATAACTTTATATACGATATTAGTAGTCGAAGCTAAATACTTAAAATTAACAGTTGTATATTTATCTTCACTCTGTCGTATATATGGCGAATTATCAGCATTTTTTAATTCTGCTGTGAGTGTAACTGTTTCGAAACCAAAATTAGCAAAAAACCTACTCTCAGGAGTAGCAACTGTTCTTTTATATATTGGTACAGGAGATTCTATACGATACAATGATTCTAAACTAAGGCTAGATGCTAACATTTCAATAGCTCTATCTTCATCATTATCCCATCCCATATAATCGGATCGATGCATTGAATGAATTTTATACTCTTTATCTTTTAGCATTTTAGTAAATACTCGGGCACCTACCATATTATTTTTCCAATGATCAAAAAATACGATCATAAAATTCTTATTACGAGCTTTAAGTTCTGTTAGTTTTTTAGCAACATAATATGCTATTGCAATCCCTGTAGCATTATGCAGTGCTCCAGGGCTATTCTCTACAGTATCGTAATGTGCTGCAATTACAACATACTCATCACTACCATTAGTAGAAGGAATCTCTGCATAAACATTAACTCCACTAAAAATATTTCCTTTTTTATTTTTTACATTATAGACATGTCTTTCTGGTTTTACACCAATGTCTTTTAGTGAATTAAATAAAAAATCCGCAGAGGTTTTCCTATCGGCTTTACTTGCTCTACTCGTTAATTTTTTTTTCCCTTTTATAGGTTCATGTCCTGTCAATTTTGCTACAATAGTACGTTGGACATTAATAATTTCGGCTTCTATTCGATCTTGTTCAGTTTGAGCTGGGGCTACCTGAATTACGAATACTAATAGTAAAAGTGTTCTATAATAATTCATTTTTGTAGGTTTTGTATTCTTTTTTTCCTGTATTACAAATTTATTAAAAATATGTAATTATACAATTTCGTACTTTTGTCGTTTAAAATACTACTTTATTATGTCAATTGCAAAAACCATACCTTTAATAATTATAATACTTCTATTTTCTCAATGTAAGGATCAAAATAAGGTTGAAAATTTATTATATATTCCTAACCACTGGGGCAATAAAATCAGTAAGTTTCCTTTAAAATTCGCCCCATCATTACAATATTCTGGTAACGAATATATTTGCTATACTCCAGAATGGAAAAAAGAAGCTTCTTCTGATTATTTTTCTTACGTGTTTTTATGGGATCTAAATCAAGATCCTCAATTATCTGCCACAAAACTAGAATCTGAACTGGAAATTTATTTTGATGGGGTTATAAATACAATGTCCCAAAATAATAAAACATCTTTAAAAGAAATTTCTAAATCTAAAGCTTTTTTTGAAAAAGTGAATGACTCTGTATACATTGGTAAGATATTAACTTATGATCTTTTGGCTACAAAAAAACAAATTCATCTAAATAGTATTGTAGAATATAGACAATGTAAAGAGACAAATAGACATTTAGTGTTATTTAATATATCACCGAAATCCCCTGAGCACCAAATCTGGAAAAAATTAAAAAAGGTTAGGGTTACTCTTGATTGTTGGTAACATCAATTCTTTATTAAAATATTGCGTAGTATTCTGTACTATAAAAACGTAAGTTTCGTATCTAAATATCTTTGATTAAAGGCAATTTTTTCATTTTAAACCACTGAAGTGCTATAATAGTTTTTGCATCATTAATTCCTTCTGGTTGTAATAACGAATCTAATTCTGATAGATGGTATTTACATACTTTAATATCTTCATCTTCTGTTTGTAAACCTCCTCCTAGATATATCTTATCTTTTTTTGTGACTACTCCAAAATACAAATACATTTGTTCAGAAGAACTTCCTGGACTAGCATAAAATGTAGTTATATGTTCTAAATTATCTACCTGATACCCTGTTTCTTCTTCAACTTCTCTGATAGCACACACTACTGGTTCTTCATTTTCTTCTAAACTTCCTGCTGGGATTTCTAAAAACCAACCACTACCACTTTTTATCGTTGGATAACGAAATTGATTAATTAAAATAAAACACTCTGTATCTTTTTCGTATACTAAAACAGCAACACATCCTGTACAATCTAACACCTCTCTAAAACATGTTACTGGTTCTTGTTTATGAAAACAATCATGTGTAATCATAGCTTTTTTTATTTTTAAGAAGCCTTTGTATACTAAATTTTCATTCAAAATTTTATAATTCATCCATTACAAATTTGATTGTTAGTAATATATGTACTTAAAAAAGTAACGTTTTTAATAAACTACTACTTCTTCCCTTTTTGTTTTCAATACCCAGGATTTTGTTGATTCGCAATATTAGGATTTACATTAATTTCTTTAATTGGTATCGGTAATATTGTCTTGTTAGATGGAGCTACAATTGAAATGGGGGCTGTATCCTGTTTAAATTTATTAAAAGTAATACCATAACGGGTAAGATCAAAAAGCCTAAAACCTTCATAAGCCAGTTCTTTTCTCCTTTCTACTAAAATCTTATCTAATAGTGCTTGTCCTGTTTCTGTTGATGGTGGTATAGTATTAGAATCTGCTCGTTGAATAATCACATCTAGTGCTTGTTGAGCATCTACCGTTTCATTCAATTGAGCATGTGCTTCTGCTTTTATTAAATACATTTCTGAAAGGCGTAAAACCTGTATATTATCATCTTTTGTAACTGTACGAGGAAATTTTTTCACTAAATTAACAACATCTTTAGTTGGGTAAAGTTCTTTTCTTATATCTGTATCAGATAAAATATCTTTAAAATTATCTGTGGCAAAAGCATCTCTATAGGTTAGGTAAAAATACCCTATTGAACTTTTTCTAGTACTATCAGTTTCTTTGTTCGAAATTGTAAATAGCGTTTCTACATTTGAATCTTCTGCCCAACTTGCAAGGTATGCCTCTCTTGTAAGTAATTTTTTACCACTATTATCAATTACTGCAGCTGCCATATCTCTTGCTTCTTTCCAGTTCTGCATATGCAAATATACTCTTGCTAATAATGCTTTAGCTGCATTACGATCCATCTTAGCTGGGTTTGTCCCTACTCGCATTAAATTAATAGCCTCTAACAGATCATTAGTGATTTGTTTATATACATTAGCTGTTGTACTTCTTGCTAGTTCTTGAATATTTGCTCCATTACCTAATAATTCAAAATCTGGTATTGGAACACCTAAATGAGAGGCATCTGTTGTAAAGTTATAAGGCTGTGCATATAACAATTGAAAATTATGAAACGCTAAACCTCTTAAAGCATACATTTCGCCTATATACTGGTCAACATCTTCTGTTACAGTTTCAGGAAAAGATACTTTATTTGCCTCTCTAATAACAATTGAAGTTGTCGTTATAATACGAGACATCATATTCCAAGTTTCATTTACACGAACATTATTTGCTGTTAAAGTATAATTATCAAAATCAAGGTATCTACCTGTGTTATCAAAAGCATCTATAAATGCATTATCTGACATAATTTCGGGAAATAACACAAAACTTCTATTATAGTGGGCAGGGTTTGCTAATAAAGCATAAGCTCCGTTTGTTGCTAGTTTTAAAGAATTTATGTCGGTAATTGCTTCTCGTGCATCTACGGAGTCAGAAAAACGTTGTTCTAGAGTATCTTCACAAGATAGTATAGTCATAACAGCAAGTAGTAGTATATACTTTTTCATTATAAATTATTTAAAATGTAATATCTAATCCTAAGAATAATGTGCTCGAAATTGGGATTTCTTGATTTAATCTGCCTTTAGATCCTGCTTCTGGATCTTTCTCTAATCGATCGTCTTTAATGTAGGTATACAAATTATTTCCTTTGATATACACACGTGCATTAGAAAGACCTAATTTTTGTATTGAAACAGTTGGTAAATCATAAGATAATGTGACTTCTCTTAATCGTATATAACTCCCATCATACACAAATCTACTAGATCGTTGAGAAGAACTTCCTGATTGTCTGTTTCCATATATAAAAGCGGGCACATCTGTAACATCTCCAGGTTTTTGCCACCGTCTTTCATAAGTTCCACGACTTACATTTCCTGTAGACGAAAGCTTTCTAGATCCATCACTATTAGTAAATGTACTCCAAGGATCATATACCAACCCTCCCCATGCTGTATAAAACTGAAAATCTAGTGTAACTCCTCTATATGAAAATGTATTTCTAAGACCTGCATAAAAATCAGGAGTGGCATTACCTATAATTACTTGTTTTGCTTCTTTATAATTAGACGTTACCTGAGTTCTACTATCATCTATATACCATAATGCTTTTCCATTTGTAGGATCAACTCCTGCATATTTAGGGAGGTAAAACGTTCTTATATCTTCTCCCTCTGTAATTATGCTAGTCGCTCTTATAATGGGTTTCCCTGTACTATTTAACTTTTTGATTTCATTCTTATTGGTCGAAAAATTAAAGTTTGTTGTCCAATTAACCCCTCTTTTACTAGAAACCACATTCCGTGTTGTAATATTGATTTCTATTCCTGTATTTTGCATAGAACCTATATTTTCTGCTATAGTATTCCCTCCATCTCCATTAGCTGCAGGAATGGGTTTTTCTCTTAAAAGATCTGTTGTTTTTCTGATATACCAATCAATACTACCATGTATCCTATTAGTAAAGAAGGCATAATCTAGACCAATATTAAATGCTTTATTTAACTCCCATTTAATATTAGGATTTCCTACGGATTCAAAAAACAATCCTGGATCTCCATCATAAGTATTAACTTTAAATAAATCAAATACTCCTGTTTCGGGGTCATTACCGTTTATCCCATAACTAGATCTTATTTTTAGAGTATTTATAAAACCTATTGAATTCATAAAAGATTCATTGGCAATATTCCATCCTAAGCCAAAGGACCAAAATATTCCATATTTATTACTATCGCTAAATTTCGAAGAACCATCACGACGTATTGATGCACTCATCAAATAGGTATTATCATATGAATATTCTGCATTAAGAAATATAGAATTTAGACCGTTTTGTTTCTTTTTAGTTTTTGCTACAGTAGGTGTACTACCATTAGCTAAATCTTCTAATCCGTCAGGAATATTCTCTACAGTAAGGTCACTAAATTTATTTCTGGTTTTTTGTAACTCATATCCTCCAAAAGCATTTAAACTACTCTTTTTCTTATCTATAGAATATCGCACTAAGTTTCTAAACAACCATGAAAATAAAAAATCAGAATCTTGCTCTCCTCTACCTGTAGGCATACCATCTCCAAACCCAGAAGGTAATCGTGTAAATTCATCTTGGAATGCTTGATTCATATTAATCAAAGATTCTAAAGAGAACTGTTCTGTTAATTTATATGATAATCCTGCTCCGGCTAATATTCTATAGGTACTATTTTTTCTGATCTCTTCTTTTGCTTGTGCAACTGGGTTATGAGTTGAGTTAAAGCTAAAATTAAATGTGCCATCCTTATTAAAAGGGGATATATCAGGGCGAATTCTATATATAGCTCGTACAGGATTCGCAAACTTACCTGCACCTGGTCGTACTTTAGCTATTGATTTGGTATATGCAATAGTAGCATCAAACTTTATCTTATCAGTAAACTCATGATCTATCTTTAGCCTAGTATTCATACGTTCTAACTGAGTATTCTTGATAATCCCTTCTTGATTAAAATATCCTCCTGAAAGATAGAATCTTGTCTTATCAGAACCTCCTTTTATAGAAATATTATGTTGTTGATATATCCCATTTTGAGTATTTAAATCATACCAATCAGTATTAATATTAGGGTTAAAACCTCTATCAACTAAATAATTAAGAGCATTTTTATTATTATTTTCAATACCAGCATTTAAAACTCCTTCTATTAATAATTCTTGTAACTCTGAAGTATTAAGGGGTTTAAAACGTTTTGCAATTGTGGAAGAAGAAAATCCTGATTGTGTACTATAAGATATTTGAGTTTTACCAGACACTCCTGATTTGGTTTCAATAACAATCACTCCATTAGCTCCTCTTACTCCATAAATCGAAGTAGCTGAAGCATCTTTTAGTACAGAGATTGCTTTAATATCATTTGGATTAAGCGAAGTAATAACTTTTCCATCTGTAGTTTGAAAGCCATCTATTACATATAATGGAAATGCAGATTCGAATGAGCCAATACCACGTATTCTTACATCTGGAGATGCTCCTGGTTGCCCACTATTAGAAGCTACTTGTACTCCTGCTATATTTCCTTGAAGGCTTTCTTGTAGATCTGCTCTTGGTACTGCTGTAATTACTTTTAATTTCAAATTTTGAGCTGCTCCTGTTAATCTTTCCTTTTTTTGAGTTCCGTAACCTGTTATAATAACCTCTTCTAAAGTATTAATATCTTCTTTTAAGACTAGATTTATAGTTGTAGTATTAGAAATTATAATTTCTTTGGTTTCAAAACCAACATATGAAAAAACTAAAACATCTCCTTGGCTTGCTTTTATTTCATAATTCCCATCAAAATCTGTCAAAGAGCCTATATTAGAGTTTTTAACTAATACAGTAACTCCAGGTAAAACAGAACCATCTTCACTTTTAATATTACCTCTAATAGAATTTTGTACCAGATTATCCAATGATAGAAAGAGTTCTTTTGATAATCTTTTATTATTAGACTTAATATACAAACTTTTCTTTTTGTTAGTATTAATAACTACATCAAGGTTTTTTTCTGTTTTAAAAGTTATATTATTACATATATCAAAAGGAAATAATTTATAGGTTATAATAAAAATAAGAAAAGAGTAATATTTCATAATGATTTGTGAATGTAATTATTACAATACAATAATTAAAATAAACAATATGCATTACAGCAAATATTATGATTTTGTTGTACTATTATTGTTATGTAAAAATACTGATATACCTATATTAAATTAGTGAGTGGCAAATATCATAATATTATTTGATAATTGGAAGTAATCAAACTTGATATCGTATGTATTATTGTGAATCTATAGGCTTATTTTCTTCTTTTATTATACAAAAGCATTGTATACCAGAATAAAGTTTTTTACATTCGGCATCAATTTGATAACACTTATAAATATCTCATTTATGCAAAATACTGCTCTAACCGAAACTCACACCTCTTTGGGAGCCAAAATGGTTCCTTTTGCAGGATTTAATATGCCTGTGTCTTACGAAGGTGTTAATATAGAACATGAAACAGTCCGAAAAGGTGTTGGTGTTTTTGATGTATCGCACATGGGTGAATTCCTTATAACAGGTGCTAATGCATTGGATCTTATACAAAAGGTTACCTCTAATGACGCTTCTAAATTAATAAATGGAAAAGCACAATATAGTTATTTACCAAATGATAAAGGAGGAATTGTAGATGACTTAATTGTTTATAAAATTGAAGATGAGAAGTATCTTCTGGTTGTAAATGCATCTAATATACAAAAGGATTGGGACTGGATCAGTAGTCACAATACAATGAATGCAGACATGCGCGATTTATCCGCAGAATATTCTCTATTAGCTATTCAAGGTCCTAAAGCTTCGGCTGCGATGCAATCATTAACTTCTGTTGATTTAGAAGCTATGAAATTTTACACTTTTGAAGTCTCTGATTTTGCAGGTATAGATAATGTCATTATTTCTGCAACAGGATATACAGGTAGTGGTGGTTTTGAGATTTACTGCAAAAATTCTGAAGTACAACAAATTTGGAATAACGTACTCAAAGCTGGAGCAGCATACGATATTAAACCAGTTGGCTTAGCAGCTAGAGACACATTACGTTTAGAGATGGGATATTGCCTTTATGGTAATGACATAAATGATACTACTTCTCCGATTGAAGCTGGGTTAGGATGGGTTACTAAGTTTTCAAAAGATTTTATTAACGCAGAAGCTTTAGCAAAAGAAAAAGAGCGTGGTATAGAACGAAAATTGATAGGTTTTGAATTAGATGAACGAGGTATTCCCCGTCATGATTATGATATAGTGGATGGTAACGGCAATACTATAGGAGTTGTAACATCAGGTACAATGTCTCCTTCTTTAGGAAAAGGAATTGGATTAGGATATGTTCCTGCTATTTTTGCAAAACCCGGAAGTAAAATAAATATACAGGTTCGTAAAAAGGCTGTTCCTGCAACTGTCATAAAATTGCCTTTCTATAAAGGATAGTTTTACAATAAAAATAGTATCATTAAGTTTCAGTATTATCATCGTACTGAAACTTAACTTTTTTATATAATTAATTTTGAAAAAAATTTTAATCATAGGAGCGAGTGGCTTTATAGGTAATGCACTATATAAAGAACTTAATTCATATTTTGATACCTATGGAACATATTGTACTGATAATACCTTCTTTGAAAAAAATCAAAAATTTTTTCAATATGATATGCAATTGGAAGATATTTCTATTCTATTAGATAATTTAAAACCTACTATTATAATTACAGCACTTAGAGGTAATTTTAATTCTCAATTAGATGCACATCACCGAGTAATACAATGGATTCAAAAACATAAATGTAGACTTATTTTTATCTCTAGTGCAAATGTATTTGATTCTTTTAGTAATTATCCATCATATGAATATGATAAAACATTTAGCGATAGTGTTTTTGGGAGATTTAAAATCAAAATTGAAAATGCATTGATGAGACTCCCTACAAATAAATATGTTATAGCTCGAGTACCAATGATATACGGTGCTGCAACTCCCAGATTGCAAGAAATTAAAAACCTCTATAACCTTAAAGTTCCTATCGAAGTTTTCCCTAATGTAATTATCAATATAACATCTATATTAAAACTAACACAACAGCTACACTATATCATTAATAGAAATAAAAAAGGGATTTTTCATTTAGGAAGTACTGATTTAATTTATCATATGGATTTAATAAAAGAGATTTGCGATACTTTAGAACTAGATGATCCTATTTTAAAACAGGTTTATGATTCTAATAATGATCGTTATTTAGCCGTTTTACCTAAGGATAATAAACTACCTAAAAATCTGCAGATCACAACGCAAGAAGTCATTAATTCTGTAATAGCAAAATAATTCTTTTATCACACTCTTTATTTACATATCATAATTCATTATTATCTTTGTATTATGATTGAAGAAGGAAAAAAAATTATACTGTTTGATGGTGTTTGTAATTTATGTAATAGTGCCATTAATTTTATCATTAGACATGATAAAAAAGATATTTTCAGATATGCTTCATTGCAAAGTAAAATTGGTCAAAAACTAATTTCTGAAAGAAATATAGATTCCTCAAAATTAGATTCTATAGTATTGATAGACCCAAAAATTGCATATTTTTATAAATCAACAGCCGCTCTGCATATTGCAAAACAGCTGTCTGGCATGTATCCCTTACTTTCTGTTTTCTTAATTTTTCCTGTTTTTTTCAGAGATTGGATTTACGATATTATTGCTAAAAATAGATACAAATGGTTTGGTAAAAAAGAAAGCTGTATGATACCAACTCCAGAACTTAAAACTCTTTTTATTGATCAACCCTAAGTGAATCTTTTTTTGCTCTTCATTTTGTTTTTGGAACAATCATTAAAGAACCATTAGATTGTTTTTCTATGTTATGTTTTTTTCTTAATTTATTTGATTGAGCATCTAGTTTATTAACATTATCGATGTGAACAATCCCTAGACATATCACAGCAAAAGAAATAAGTGCTATAGGTAATATAAATTGTTTCATAATAGTGAGTGTGTTTTGTGCGATATCAAAGGTATTGATAAGAACAATACACTATCAGGGGATTTTAACTAAAACTTATAGGGGGTTTTTCCCCTATACTATTACAGAGTTAGCATACACATAAAAAAGACTATCAACGTTCAAATATATATCTAAAACCATCAATTGGTTCTTCATCAATTATAAACTTACTAGTAGTAACACGCTTAAAATAACTTATAATCATATCATTGATTACTAATTCTTCTTTATCTTCTTTTTTAACCATTTTATAGGTATAAGTTCCTGGTGATAATAGACCATATTGGTTGTCTAGGTCTTTATTCGTAATTTTTACAGTTTTATTAGCTTCATTAAAATCCCAAGTAATAATACCTTTTTTAAAATCTTTATTAATACCTACAAATCCTCCTGAAATATTTGTTAAGTTCCATACTCCTTCTAGATTAGATGAGATCAGAACAGTATCATCATCTCCACTACAACTTAAAATTGTAAATAAAACTAATATGTAAACCAAATGCCTCATGTCTTTATATTAATAGTTAATATGGTAAGTAGATGCTATAATACTAATAATAGTTGCGTCAAAAACACCTAATATATAGTTAAATCATCCTTTTCACCTATTTTATAGTTTTAATAAATAAAACTTGAAGAGATTTATTCACCAATCTTCATCTCATCATTAGAAAAACAACGTAAAAACTAATTGTAATATTTCATTATGATAATAGGTTGAATTAATACTATAAAATATTTTTAAAAAAAAGGTTACAACACGCCTTTTTATCAATCTTACTTATACCAAACTTATATATTCACACAAAATTATTATTATGAGAAAATCATTCTTAAATGTCATTAGAATTTCCTCGTTATTGATTTTAACTTTCGTCACTTCTTTTTGTGAAAAAAATCTTCAATCAAGCAGTACACAAGAAGCATCTATACTACATAAAGTTAAAGTTTTTGGGTTAAATGAAGGCAATATCAGTATTACTAATAAAACGATACAGGTCGACGATATGATTTTTGATAAAAATCAGTTATTATCGACTATCAAAAATATCGAAAACATGAAAGGGTTTGAAAAAAAGGAATATAAGGCTTTGTATTTGGTAAAAAAACCTATAATACATGTATATGGAGATAATCTTATTCCTTTTGTTGAAGATGGATTAAATTTTGCTATTAATGAATATAATACTTTAGACCTCAATATAAAGTTTAAAAGAGTTTATAATCCTTCAATAGCAGATATTACTGTATATATGAAATCAGGGATTAATGGTTTAGGACAAGCTCAATTTCCTGATGGCTATGGAAACCCTGGAAGTATAATCCAAATAAATACTGATGTTTTAAATAAGTCAGGCACATCCAACAACCTTATTAAATCACTGATATTACATGAATTAGGACACACCATAGGTCTAAGACACTCTGATTGGAAAAACAGAAAAAGCTGCATTACTTTTGGGGAAGAAGACTCTAGAAAAGATTGGAATGTTAACACTAATACCAATCTTAATTCTGATACTGCAAACTATGGAACATATTACATATGGAAAACTCCGACCTCTACTGATGATGATTCATTTATGAGAGCATGTATAGATGGAAGAACTCCTAGATTTACTGGTGATGATGTTGCTACTTTAAATCAACTATACGGACAGTAGGATAAGTACTCTTTATTGAGTGAATTATGCTACAGAATAGTTATTAATTTGATGGTACATGATTTATAAAAAAACTAATGTGTAGAACTCATAGCTAGTTCTAATGTTTTAATTCTCTGTATTTTACCATTGTCCGTAACGATAAATTGAGGTAAGAAATAAATTTCTTTAGGAATTTCATATTTATCCAAAGTTGCTAAACTATGTATACCTTCATTAAGAGTTAAAGCTGCAGTTTCATCATAGTCTCGTTCGATAATCAAAATTACTTTATCTCCAAGAGCATCATCTGGAATACTAGTAATAAAAAAGCGATGTCCTATCAATAATTGTAATTTAATTTCTATCTCTTCTGGATACAGTTTGATCCCCCCACTATTAATCACATTATCATAGCGACCTTTCCATATAAATTTTTTGTAAGTCTTAAGCTCTACAACATCATTTGTAATAATCGTTTCATCGTTTAATTGAGGTGCTTTAATAACTAAACAATTCCTACTATCTACACTTAATGTTATATTGGGTAATGCTTTAAAATAACGAGCATCTTTTTTATCTTTCTTTTTTGGGTTTATTCTTCTGGCAGCAATATGAGATACTGTTTCTGTCATCCCATAAGTTTCAAAAATTTTGGTTTTAAAGCCTTGCACCATTTCTTTCAAATTTTCAGAAACCGCTCCTCCTCCTACTATCAATTTTTTGATTAAATGAAGTCTATTTAGAGAATTGTCTAATTGTAAAGGTACCATTGCACAAAAATCATATTGCTTATACACTGTATCTAAAGGGTTCGTCTTAGGAGGCACTAAATCTATTTTCCAACCTAACACCATAGCTCTTACAAGCATCATTTTTCCTGCAATATAATTAGCTGGCACGCATAAAAGTGCTGTAGTATTTTCGTCTAACTTAAAGAATTTTCCTGTAGCTATTGCACTATTAATCATGTGTTTCTTAAACACTTTTATTTTTTTTGGTTTACCTGTAGAACCAGAAGTTTGTACTACTATATAATCTTTTTCATCTACCCAATCTAATAAAAAACTCCCTGCTTCTTGTTCATACACTTCCCCTTCCTTAATGAAATTATAGGCAAAATATTTTACTCCTTCTTTATCCAAAGTGTTCTTGTTTATAGAAAAACTTTGGTGTATTTCGGGAATAGAAAATGTATTAGTAGTTTGCATATTCAAATTTCAATTTTCTATCATATTCATAGGTTATCCATATGTAAAGACTCTATTATTCTTTTGTTATCTCTTTCTTATTTTCATGAATCACTATAGTTCCAAAAAGTTTTTTATTCCATTCAACCCATTGATATTTTTTTGCTAAAATGAATAGAAAAATAGGAAAAATAACAAATACTGGTATTAATATTTCATACCCTGCACTTGGGTCTGAAACGTCAATAAATATAGAGTTGGTTTGAAGTGCTGTCCAATCTGCTGTTACCAAAAGTACCGTTATTAAGTTATTAGCTGCATGAAAACCAAGAGCTAATTCCATTCCCTCATCCATTAAAGTAAGTATTCCTAAAAAAAAACCAGTACCTATATAATATACCATAAGTAGTGGTCCTAATTTTTCAACCTCAGGATTTGCCGCATGCATTACCCCAAAAAGTATTGATGTCACAACCAAAGGAAGCCACTTATTCTTAATCGCTAATCCTAGTCCTTGCATAAGATATCCTCTAAATAAATATTCTTCAAAACTCGTCTGTATAGGAACTAATATTAGCGCTATAATTGCAAGAATCAAAAATGGAATAGGTTTAAAATTAATTTGATAATTCTCAGGAGTTACAAAATAACCTATTAGTGTAGAGATTATAATAAATGAAGCCATTAAAGAAAATACAAAAAATACACGTCCCCAATCTATTTTTTTTCTACTAGTGGTCAGGGATAAAAGGCTCTGTTTATGTATATAACGTACCCAAAACAGCAACCCTGCTAATAAAAAAACAAAAAGCGCCATATTTTCTGCAAAAACACGGTTCTTTCCTTTATTTAGAATTTCTTCCTTCATAAGCGCACTAACATCAATTTCTAATGTTTTTATTAGTAAATAATTAGCTAGCATTAATCCAATAAACATTATTGGAATTGGCAAGTACTTCCACATTCCTAATTTTCCTTGTTTCCCTTGTATAATATACATCTATATCTTTATATTAATTTAAATAATCAACTACCCATTCTTGTTTTGAATCATATATTAAGCTTCCTTGTCTAACTAGTAAAGGAGAATCATAATTATTAGTATACAATCCTCCTGTCCCCAAACCTTGAGGCATTTCATTTTGTAATGTATAGGTGTATTGTGCAATAGCGTTCAAACCTACATTACTCTCTAATGCACTAGTAATCCACCATCCTATATCTAATGATTCTGCAATATCAATCCATTCTTTAGTTCCCTTAAAACCTCCTATTAAACTTGGTTTTAAAATTATAAATTGTGGTTGTATGGTTTGTAGTAATTTTTTCTTATCCGTTACATTAAAAACACCTATTAACTCTTCATCTAATGCTATAGGCAGTGGAGTGTTTTTACATAATTTTGTCATTTCTACGTATTGACCTTGTCGTATGGGTTGTTCTATGCTATGCAAGTCATAGGCAGAAAGACTTTTTAATTTAGATATTGCATCTTCAGAAGTAAAAGCACCATTAGCATCAACTCTTAATTCGACAATATCAGAAGAGAACTGAGACCTTATATAAGATAATAATTCTAATTCTGTTTTAAAATCAATAGCTCCAATTTTCATTTTTATACAATTGAAACCTTCATTTAATTTATCTGCTATTTGTACTCTCATAAATTCTTTATCTCCCATCCATATCAATCCATTAATTGCAATACTTTTTTTGCCCTCAGTAAAATTAGATGGAAACAATAAAAAAGGAGAAACGCTATCCAAAGATTTAAATGCCATTTCTACTCCAAATTGAATACTAGGAAATGCTATAAGTTCATCCCATAATTTATCAACTCCTAAATGTATATTCTCACAAGTCCATTTTAATTTTTCTTCATAATCTGGGCGATCATCTATGCTTAATGTTCTAAGAATACCACATTCTCCTATTCCTTTCTTATCTTGATCAAAAATTACAATAAACCATGTTTCTTTAGTTTTTAATACTCCTCTAGAGGTACCACTTGGTCTTTTAAATTTTAAAATATGCTTATAATATTTGGCATTCATTATATTATTATATTTTGACCTATTTCTAATAATATAAGATCTTTACCCTTATCAAGAAATTTTTGTTTAGCCTCATTATGATCAATTTCAATATACCCAAAAGTATCATAATGTACTCCTAATACTTTATTACATACTACAAAATCACTTGCTATAATAGCATCATCGACTCCCATTGTAAAGTTATCACCTATAGGTAAAATAGCAAGATCTATAGTATTTCTTAATGGTATTAGTTTCATATCCATTGTTAATGCTGTATCTCCTGCAATATAGATAGTTTTATCATCTCCTTCAATAATAAATCCTCCTGGTTGACCTCCATAAGTTCCATCAGCAAAACTACTGGTGTGTATCGCATTGACATATTTTACTTTTCCAAATTTAAAATCCCAAGCTCCTCCATGATTCATTGGATGTACTTCTATACCTAGATTCTGATAATGCATAGCTATTTCATAATTAGAAACAAGTATTGCTTTATTATTTTTGGCTATAGCTTCTGCATCAAGAACATGATCTTGATGTGCATGAGTAAGTAAAATATAATCTGCTTTAATAGTATCTATAGTTATTTTATCCTTTGATAAAGGGTTTCCTGAAATGAAAGGATCTACCAAAACATAAACACCTCTAGTTTCAATTAACAAAGTATTATGTCCGTAAAAAGTAATTTTCATGTTAAAATATAATTTAGGAGTTAATCATTAAACAAAAATAAGGTGCAATAAAGATATACAATTCAAAAAAAAATAAAACATCTATTATAAAAGTCAATATTCAATTCTTTCTATATATTTATAACATAGTACTTATCTAATCATTTTTTTTATAATATCATCCGATCTAGAAAATAATAGTGTCCTAAACTATAATACCTGACCAATACAAAATAAAATAGATAATAAAAATGTGGTTAAAGCTACTTTTTTAAGTTCTGGATCTAATAATTCAGGAATATTAATTTTAAGAACGTTTCTAATATGTAAAACTAACGGTATATATGCTACTAAAAACAATAAATTTATAGGGCTTTTATATGTAAAAAAAAGATAAACCAGCATGGATGTCATAGCGATTATCAATAGAGAAAAATGATATATTCTAGCTTTAAGAATTCCTAATTTTACCACAAGCGTATTCTTTCCTGAATTTTTATCATTATTATGATCTCTCATGTTATTAAGGTTTAATACCGTAGCACTTAGCAATCCTATTGTTATTGCTGGAAAAAAAACAATGAAATCTAATTTCTTTGTAAACAAAAAGTAACATCCTATAACGCTAACTAATCCAAAAAATATAAATACGAATATATCTCCTAATCCTCGATATCCATAAGCAGAGCTACCCATAGTATATTTAATTGCCGCAATAATAGCTGCTAAACCTAAGATAAAGAATGCTACAGAATATAAAAAATACTCTCTTCCAAAAGAAGTATATATTAAAGCTATTGCAAATAGCAATGTTAATACTGCTGTAAATACAATCCCTATAAACATTTCTTTTTTAGAAATAATTCCGCTTTGTAAAGCTCGTTGTGGCCCTACTCTATCCTCATTATCTGTTCCTTTTACTCCATCACCATAATCATTAGCAAAATTAGATAAAATTTGTAAACCTAAAGTAGTTACAATAGCCAACCAAAAAATAGTTGTTGTTAAAAAATCTTGATAACCCTGAGCTGATCCAACCAATATTCCTGAAACAGATAAAGGTAATGTACGCAAACGTGCTGCAGAAATCCAAGCTCTAAATTTAATCATTTGTATAATTTTGACCTCAAAGGAACATTATTTTTACAAAAGAATAAAAAAATAAGTGCATCAATTCTTTATTGTTAAGTTATAGTAGAAATAAAAGTAATTTTATAGTAGGATTATTTTTACAGATTTAGGAATTTCTTATACTTCTATTAAGAAGACTTTTTATAGATTTACTCTATTTAAAATCTTTAGATTTTTATGAAAAGTGCTCTTAAAACCTATATGCTTTTACTCATATTCATAACGATTTCATGCAAAAATGAATCAAAAACAGATCAAGAGAACTTACATGAATATAATAGTAAAAAGCCAAGTACTATAGATGATAGCCTATTTACTTGGGAAGCGGCTAATCTATATTTTTTACTAATCGATAGATTCAAAAATGGAGATCCTAATAATGATATTGTTTTAGGTAGAACTAAAAAAACACCGAAATTAAAAGGTTTTGAAGGCGGAGATATAAAAGGTATTATTCAGAAAATAGAAGATGGATATTTTAAAAAATTAGGTGTAAATGCTATAGGCTTTAATCCTGTAGTAGAACAAATACACGAAAACATAAAAGAAGGAACAGAAAACACCTATGCTTTTCATGGATATTGGATCAAAGACTGGACAAAAGTAGATCCTAATTTTGGTACTTATAATGATTTTAAACAATTGATAGAAACTGCTCATAATAATGGCATCCGAATTATTATGGATGTTGTAATGAATCATACGGGTCCAGTAACAAGTAAAGACCCCGTTTGGCCGGATAGTTGGGTGCGAACTTCTCAAGAATGCAATCAAAAAGATTATACCAATACTATTTCTTGCTCTTTAGGAAAAAAATTACCTGATATAAAAACCGAAAGTAATGAAAATGTAGCTCTCCCAAAAATACTACTTGATAAATGGAAGTCTGAAGAGAGATTAGAAATTGAGCTTGCAGAAATTGATACTTTTTTTAACAAAACAAGACTAAAAAGGTCTCCAAAAAATTATATCATTAAATGGCTAACAGATTATATAAGAGAACTAGGAATCGATGGATATAGAATAAAGAATGTAAAACATGTTGAAGAAAGTAGCTGGAATACTCTTGCTGAACAATCAAAATTGGCTTTTATAGAATGGAAATCAAAAAACGCTGATAAAGTACTTGATGATAATGAATTTTATATTCTCGGTGAACTATATGGATATAGTATTAAGAATAAACGATATTATAATTTTGAAGATCGTAAAATAGATTATTTTGCTTACGGTATTGACAGTATGGTTAATTTTCAGTTTAAATATGATGCCACACAATATGATTATGAAAAATTATTTAGCAAATATAGTACGGTTTTATATACAAATTTAATCGGTAAAAGTGTTGTAAATTATATAAGTTACCATAATGATAGAGCTCTTTTTGATAAAAACCGGAGCAAAGCGTATGAGTCTGCTATCAAACTAATATTGACTCCTGGTATATCACAAATATACTATGGAAATGAAGTCGGTAGGCTTTTAGATAGTAAAGAAGCAAAAGAGCCTCCTACCCTAATATCTAATATGGATTGGAACACATCGCATAATAATGACACTAAACTTTTATTAAGTCATTGGCAAAAATTAGGAGTTTTTAGAAAGAATCACATTTCTATAGGAGCTGGAAGACATCAAATACTATCAGAAAAACCATATATATTTTCAAGAGAATATGATCGAAATGGAATTTTTGATAAAGTAATCATAGGATTAAACCTTCCCAAGGGAAAAAAAAGCATTAAGGTTAAACCTATTTTTTCTGAGGGTACTATATTAATAGATCAATATTCAGGTAGCGAAACCAAAGTACATAATGATTCCATAACTATCAGTTCTGATTATGAAATTGTATTATTAGCTAATAAAGATAACTAGCATTCTTTTTATAGGAATCATAAATCACAACTACTTTTTATATCTAAAATAACCCTATACGCACCTATAAACTAAGTGTATACTATGACAGTTTGCATTTTTAGGTTATAAAAGTAAGTATCAAATAGTAAACAAAATGAAATTACAGTATTATATTAGAAGAACTTACCTCCTTAATATTAAGGAGGTAAGTGTTGGGGAAAACAAAAAAAGTAAGGGAAAAATTGTAATTGGAATACTTTTCAAAGATAAAGAGGTTTTGGGCATATGCGGTTACGGTTTTACCTCAAACTTTAGCCGGAATACTATCAAAAACATACCTAACACACTATAAACAGCTGAAAAACAAATAATTATTATTAAAAACACATAATTGTTAAATTATGCTAAATACAATCCAAAACTACTATATCTTAATACCTAAAAAATCCAAAAACCCTTATAAACAGGGGTGATTTTATGTCTTTTAAAAAAAATATTACTAACATTCACTAAAAGAAATAAAACAGCTTCTTTTAGTAAAATAAGTCATTTTATAATACTTTTTTCATGATCTATTGAGGAAATATCCCCATATTTATCTCATTATATACTCTATAATTTCTTTAATTATTTTAATTTTTCTGTAATATTCATGTATAAATGGTCATTGTAAAATATTTTTATTCCCCTTCTTATTTATCTATTAATATTTTATAGCATCTTATTAAAATCAAAATAGAAACAATACTTTTAACAAGTGCTAAATAAATGTCTTAAAGTCTTTAGTTTTACTTAAATTTGGAATCATTCTTTTTTTATAAAAATAAATAACCTTAATTGATTTTTAATAATTCAAGAAAAAATTAAATTTGCAATAATTACAAGTTAATCATCCATATAATATTACCCTTTTGGAAAATAAAAAAGCAATAAAATTAGTCGATAAAATTCTGGAAGATCTGGAAAAAACAGGTATCAATACAGATATATTAATTGAAGATATCAAAACATTAAGATCTTATGCTCTAGAAGAGCAAATCCCCCTAGTTGTTAAAGTTCTTAGGTATACTTATGAACATATAGAAAAAAACAATTCGTTTCTTATACCTATCCCTGATGATGAACCTATAGATGATGAGGAGAATACAGAGTTAACAACTAACAATGAAGTTGCTGTAGATCCTATAGAAAGCCTTAAATATTTAATTTCGCTTACAAAAAGCTTAAAAAATAGAATGAATATATCTGATTTAAAAGAGTATCGAGATGCTTTAATGGAATACAAATAGAATAATTTAAGTGTATATATTCCGCTTATAAAAAAATCCTGCTATACTACAGCAGGATTTTTTTTAGTAAAGTATATTTGATACGTTTATTACCTTCGAGAATCGTATATCCTAAATCGAATACCTACTCGCGCATATATATCAAAAAATTTACTATCAATATTATTAATATTATCTACAAAATCATTCATAACTCCAACTTCTGCCATTATATCAAACATTTCTCCTATCATCTGAGAAAAACCAGCACCGTATACTCCTCCTACAATTAACTTTTCGTAGGCATCTCCTTTTAACTCTACCTCTCCTACTTCAAATTTTGTATTCACTCTAAAAGAAGGACCTACATTAACAAAACCTCGAAATCTATCTTTTCCTTCACCCGTTAAATACCTAAATTTTGGAGTAAAACCTATTTGTAATGTTTTGATATCTACTTTAGAATTACTCCCAAAAGTCTGATCACCAACGCTAAACACTTTTCCCTCATCTATTTTACTAGTACGTTGTAAAAGATCTACAGAAAAAACAATACTTGTTCTTGCTCTAACTCCTAAAACATAACCATATCCAGCATTCACAAAAAAACCAGCTCCTCCGGTAGTTTCAACATTATCAAGATTTAGTTTAGAAAAAGTAGCCCCTGCTGAGACTTCCCAGCGATATTGCCCATAAGATGCAATAGAAAGTATTGCAAAAAGAATAAAAAACACATTTTTTTTCATCATTCAATAGTTTAAATTTGAGGTTGTATGTAAAGCGAAAATACTAAATTTTAAAAAAGGAGCATAAAAAAGACCGCCTTTTCAAGCAGTCTCTATTTTATATTACATATAGTATTACTATCCTACTATTTATGCATAAAAGCTTGCTTTTCTAATAAAAATTCTTCTGTTTCCACAATATCTTCATCAGGGACACAACAATCTACAGGACATACAGCTGCACATTGTGGTTCTTCATGAAAACCTTTACACTCAGTACATTTATCTGGTACAATATAATATACTTCATCACTAATAGGCTCCTGAGCCTCATCTGCATTTGCTTCTTTACCTCCAGGAAGAATCACTCCTCCCTCTAAATCTGTACCATCTGAATATCTCCAATCATCAGCACCCTCATAAATAGCAGTATTTGGACATTCTGGTTCACAAGCACCACAGTTTATACATTCATCGGTTATTATAATTGCCATAGCTCTTTTTTATTCTAAATTTGCGGTACAAAAATAACTCCTAAACTAGTGATAAACAAATAAGAAATGTTATTAAATGATCGTATTAAAGCTTTTTCTAAATTAGGAAAGTTCCTGAGCCAATTCAAAAACACTGGTTATGAGAAAGTTAACACTATAGAATATACTGATGATTTTTTTGATAAAATGATTCAAAAGATGAGTACTGCAGTACATTATAATGGTTGGTTTACAGAAGAAAATGTAATTTTTTCAATACAACAATGGAGCAATGCTCTTACTGAAAAAAACCTAATTGATTGGTTATCTCCATATTCATTAGAAAAAACTCAAGCCAAAACTATTGGTATCATTATGGCAGGAAATATCCCTTTAGTCGGGTTTCATGATTTTTTGTCTGTATTAATTTCTGGGCATTTTGTTTTGATAAAACAATCTTCTGATGATAACCAATTGTTACCATTTTTAGCTTCATATCTAATAGCTATAGAACCTCGATTTAAGAATCGAATTACATTTACTTCAGAAAGATTTAAAAACTTTGATGCAATAATTGCTACAGGTAGTAATAACACTTCTAGATATTTTGAATATTATTTTGGTAAAGTGCCCAATATTATTCGCAAAAATAGAAACTCTATTGCTGTATTAACAGGAAATGAGACTACAGAGCAACTTGAAGCTCTAGGAGAAGATATTTTTAGATATTACGGTTTAGGATGTAGAAGTGTATCCAAGATAATGATACCTAAAGATTATAATTTCGAATCATTTTTTAAAGCTATGTACCCCTATCATGATATTATGAATAGTGCAAAATATGCTAATAATTATGATTATAATAAAGCTGTATATCTAATGAGTAATTATAAACTGTTAGAAAACGGTTTTTTAATACTTAAAGAAGATCAAAGCTACGCTTCTCCAATTGCCTCACTATTTTATGAAACGTATGATTCTATAACTACTCTGTCTGAAAAATTAGAAAGTGACAAAGAAAAAATTCAATGTATTGTTGGAGATCTTTTTATACCAGAATGTATTGAATTTGGTCAAACTCAAAACCCTCAACTTTCAGATTATGCAGATGGTATAGACATTATTAAGTTTTTAGCAAAAATTAATTAAATATTTTATCATTTTGACAATATATTTGTATGAGATTATTAGCACCTTTGTGTTGTCTTTCTTTCACTTTTTATAAAGGAAGAAAACAATAAAGTATATTATTATATTTAACAATAAAACTACTGATGAAACTTACATGATTAAGATGGCTTATAACATAAGTATATGAGATTAGTTTTAATTATTAAAGATTCCATGAGAGCATTAAAAAACAATAAATAGTAGCACAATGAAAAAGCATAATTTTAGCGCTGGACCTTGTATTTTACCGCAAGAGGTATTTAAAGAAGCATCACAAGCAATATTAGATTTTAACAACTCTGGACTTTCTATTCTAGAAATCTCACATCGTAGTAAAGATTTTGTTGATGTTATGGAAGAAGCTCGCACCCTAGCTTTAGAATTATTAGGGCTTGAAGGCAAAGGATATAAAGCTTTATTTCTTCAAGGAGGTGCTAGTTCTCAATTTTTAATGGTTGCTTATAATTTATTACAAACTAAAGCAGGATATTTAAATACAGGTGCTTGGAGTGATAAAGCTATCAAGGAAGCTAAATTTTTTGGAGAAGTAATCGAAGTTGCTTCTTCTAAAGATGCTAATTTTAATTTTATCCCTAAAGATCTTGATATCCCTAAAGGTTTAGATTACTTACATCTTACTAGCAATAATACAATTTATGGAACACAATTAAAAAACTTTCCTTCTACCACTACTAACTTAGTATGTGACATGAGTAGTGATATATTTTCTAGACAATTAGATTTTTCAAAATTTAGTTTGATCTATGCTGGAGCTCAAAAAAATATGGGACCTGCAGGTACTACTCTTGTCGTTATAAAAGAAGATATCCTAGGTAAAATAGAACGACAAATTCCTTCTATGTTAGATTATCAAGTTCATATCAATAAAGCAAGTATGTTTAATACTCCTCCTGTTTTTCCAGTTTATACTTCTATGCTAACATTAAGATGGCTAAAAAAGTATGGCGGAATTACTGCTATAGAAGAATTGAATGAAAAAAAGGCTAATCTTATTTATTCTGAAATTGATCTAAATCCTCTATTCAAAGGATTTGCTGCTAAAGAAGACCGTTCTAATATGAATGCTACTTTTACTTTAGTTAATGAAGATCTTAAAGAAACTTTTGATGCTATGTGGAAAGAGGCAGGTATTAATGGAATTAATGGTCACCGCAGTGTTGGAGGATATAGAGCCAGTATGTATAATGCATTAAGCTTAGAAAGTGTTGCAACTCTTGTAGATGTAATGAGTGATTTAGAACGAAAAGCATAACTCCATAGAGGATTTAAAATTAAAACTTAAGATTTATTTACACAATGAAAGTATTAGCAAACGACGGGGTATCCCAAAGCGGAATTGAAGCTTTAGAAAAAAAAGGATTCGAAGTTTTGACAACTACAGTTGCACAAGATCAGTTAGTCAATTATATTAATGAAAATGAAATTTCTGTACTATTAGTCCGTAGTGCTACCAAGGTGAGAACTGATATCATTGATAACTGCCCTTCTCTTAAGATCATTGGTCGTGGTGGTGTAGGGATGGATAATATTGATGTTGCTTATGCTCGTGAAAAAGGATTGCATGTAATTAATACTCCTGCCGCATCCTCTGGATCTGTAGCAGAACTTGTTTTTGCTCATTTATATGGTAGCGTACGTTTTTTACATGACTCCAATCGTAATATGCCTTTAGAAGGAGATAGTAAATTTAAAAACCTGAAAAAAGCATACGGAAGTGGTATCGAGTTAAGAGGTAAAACCCTTGGAGTAATTGGTATCGGACGTATAGGACAAGCTACTGCAAAAATTGCTATTGGAGTTGGTATGAATGTTATTGCATATGATCCGTTTATCGATGAAATAGAAATTCCTTTAGAATTCTTTGACGGACAATCACTTAATTTCAAAATTAAAACAATATCTAAAGAAGAAGTTCTTAAAAATTCAGACTTCTTCACATTACATGTCCCTGCACAAAAAGAGTATGTAATAGGAAAACCTGAAATTGAACAGATGAAAGATGGTGCAGGAGTTATTAATGCTGCTCGTGGTGGTGTAATTGACGAAGTAGCACTAGTAGAAGCTTTAGAAAATGGAAAATTAGGATTTGCAGGTCTTGATGTATTCGAAAATGAACCTAATCCTGCAATCAAAGTACTGATGAATAATAAAATATCGCTAACACCTCACATTGGTGCTGCTACAGGAGAAGCTCAAGATCGTATAGGTCAAGAACTAGCTGAACAGATTATTCAAATACTAAACTAATTAATAATTCTAAAATATAGTAGTGTAAGTATTACCAAATACTTCTTAAACTCCATTTTAATGATTTAAAATGGAGTTTTTTTTGCTTTTCATCCTACTAAATGGTTTTTCACCTTTTTTTTACTAAAATAAAATTATTTTAGAGTTTAAATTCTAGTATTAAAAATGTAAATTTAGGTTCATAAAAAATAATATTAGCTATGTCTGGAATTTTAGATCTATTAAATAGCCCAATGGGTAAACAAATTATTAACGGCGTAAGCTCACAAACAGGGCAATCTACCGATAAAACTGGTAGTTTATTAAGTATGGCAATGCCTGTATTAATGGGAGCTATGCAGCGTAATGCATCTACACCAGAAGGTGCTTCTGGATTATTAGGAGCAATAACAGGAAAACATAATGGAGGGATTCTAGATAACTTAGGAGGTTTATTTGAAGGAGGAGTTGATCAAAGTGTTACTAATGATGGAGCAGGTATTTTAGGTCATATTCTTGGAGGTAAACAACCTGCAGTAGAAAATGCTCTAAGTCAAAAATCAGGAATTGATGCAAGCTCTGTTGCACAAATCCTTAAAGTTGCCGCTCCTATATTAATGGGAGTCTTAGGAAAACAAGCTTCACAAAACAATGTAAATGATACTAATGGATTATCAGACTTATTAGGAACAATGTCTGGAGGAGCTAAAGGTTCACAACAGCAATCACTAATAGAATCTTTTTTAGATGCTGATGGAGATGGAAGTATACTTGATGATGTTGCAGGAATGTTATTAAGTGGTAGTGGTAAAAAAGGAGGACTTGGTGGTCTATTAGGAGGTTTATTTGGAAAATAAAATAACTTTTATTAACTTTAGATTTAAGTTCAACAAAAGCTTACTAAAAATTTAGTAAGCTTTTGTTTTAACCAACTATCCCCATTATGAAAAACCTACTAATCTTAGTACTATTTCTATATACTACTGCTACTATTGCTCAAATTGATGCCAATGCCCTACTAGGATTACCAGAGGCAACAACTACAAACATAAATAGTATTCCAACAGCTACAATAAAAGAAGGTGTTTTGATATTTGATACGGTCAAAAAAAAAGTATTTCAATTTAATGGAACTGAATGGAAAGAACTACTTGAATCTCCATCTGTATTACCCAAAATAGGAAACTATACTCTTATAGAGTCTGACAACAGAAATATTTTAACTTTCGATAGTACTACAGATATTACCTTAACAGTTCCTGCAGGACTTCCTATAGGTTTTAATGTTAGTATATATCAAATTGGAAATGGAAAAGTAACAATATCTGGTGCTGGAGGAGTAATTATTAAAAATAGGTTACTTAGATTTAAAACAGCTGGATTAGACGCAGGAGTTGGAATTGTATCAACAGATACCAACATTTTTCATATAACAGGGGACCTAAAAAGAAACTAAAATCATGAAAAAAATAGTCTTTTATATACCTATTTTTTTTTCATGCCTTTGTTATGGTCAAATAGATCAATACAATCATTTTCCAACCATGAGGCCTTCTCATATTCTGGATGCTAAATTAACTACGATCAGTTTTGCTCTTTCTTTTCGAGTATTAGAATCTGATTATAATGGACCTCTCGTTCGCCTAAGAAGAAGCAGTGATAATGCTGAGCAGGATTTTGGGTGGTCAGATAATGATATTGTAGATGTAGCAGCAATTGATACATGGAGAAGTGGTTCAGATGTATTTGTAGTCATTTGGTACGATCAAAGTGGATTAGGTAGAAATGCAATTCAAAATACCAATAGTTTTCAGCCTCGTTTTATAACAGATCTTACTAGACCATATTTCTTTGGAGATGGTATTGATGATCGGTTAGATATTAACACGAGTATACAGGTTTTAACAAATGCTGGAATTAATGGCTCTGTTTTCACTATTATATATACTACTTCTAAAGGACAGTTTTCATTTGGAACCAGACAACCCGGTGTTAATCGTAATAGATGGTCTACTCATATCAATTGGAGCAACAATAACATGTACTTTGATTCCGGAATTTGCTGTGATGGAGTTCGTTCAGTAGCTAATACTAACAATCAATGGCAACAATTATCCTTTATCCGAGCTAACATCGTACAAACTATTAGAAGATCTGGCACAATACTTAGAACCGGTAATTATACAAATGGTCCATGTACTGCTACTAATGGTTTTGGGATACTGTATACTAATGGAAATAATTCACAATTTGCAACAAATAGATTTACAGAATTAATTATGTATCAAATGGATATTAGTCTTTCTGATATTCAAGAAATTGAAAATAATCAAATTGATTTTTGGAATTTATAATTTCTACAACATTATTATATATATTTTTTAAATATCTTTAAAAAATATGAAAAACTTCATTTACATATTTATTCTAGGAATTTTTATCATTAGTTGTGCTACGACAAAAACAAAAAATATGGATACAGCCTCTACTGATGCTGATACAGATACTATAAGAATAGCAAATGACAGTCTGGAGTACGAAATTATGATTATTGAGCCAGGGTTTAATTCATGGCTTGTAACTCAAAGACCTAGAGGTTTTTATGGAGAGGCTTTTCTAGAAAATAGAAATCGAATATATGTTACAGAATATAATCAACGTGTGTTACAACCACAACGATTTGATCCGCTGCTATATGAACAACAAATTAACTATGATCCTGCTATTCATTATGGTTATGAAGTAAATTATCTCCTTTATAATTATTTTATATATTTTGAACGACAATATCGACAACGATTTATTGCTACAAGAGGGCAACGATATTGATTTAAATTCTTTTTAATTGTATTTTTACCACATGCAAAAATTCAAGGAACGTTGGGAGATAAAACATAATTGGCAACTACTATTCCCTATATTAGGAATAGCAAGCCTATTATTTTCTTCATATTTAATTAGTAAATACCTCTTAAATTCAATATATCAACCTGTTGATAGTATATATATAGGTTTATTATCTGCTATAATACTATTTCTTACTTTCCTATTCCTATTCATTACTCTAAAACTTTTTAGTGTTTTAGAAACCAAATGGAATGTTAGCTATAGATGGGAACTCATTGCAATTTTTATAGTTTTTGCTATAACTGGTTCTACTGCTGCACGTATCTCTGATCCTATACTTTCTATCTTAGGTTTACATAAGGGAATTAACAGTTGGATTTACTGGCCTATAAGAATATTACTTATATTCCCTATATATCAAGTACTACTCCTTATAGTAGGGTGGATATTTGGTCAATTTAAATTTTTCTGGAATTTTGAAAAAAAGATGTTACGTAGAATGGGATTCGCTCGTTTTTTAAAAGATTAAGAAGCATCCACTTCAATAGTATCTTTTACATTCTCTTTTTTAAAAACATAGGTATATACCCACATTATAGTAAATGTCGGAATAACATCTAATCCTGGTAATGCTTCTTCTACAAGTGTAAATACTCCCGCTGCTTTTCCAACATTTCCTTTATACATTTTGGTCATTAACCAAGCTGCCAAAGGAGCCCATATTACATCTGCAAATTCTAGAATTCCGGGAATTACATAAGTAAGCATCCCTAATCCGTCAAAAAGTAAACTTAATCCAAGCTTTTTGTATTTATCTTTAATCATATTTTAATAGTAATAGTTTTATTATTAATATACTAAAAAATAATACAAAGAGTATTCCAAAAATTTATTATCCTAGGTCAGCTGTAATTAGTCTCAAAAACTCTGTACGTGTTTCAATCTTTTCAAACTGGCCTCTAAAACCTGAAGTTGTTGTAACAGAATTTTGCTTTTGTACTCCACGCATCATCATACACATATGAGAAGCTTCAATTACTACGGCAACGCCTTTTGGCTTTAAGGTAGTATTAATACATTCTAAAATATCATGAGTAAGTCGTTCTTGTACTTGTAGTCGTCTAGCAAATACATCGACAACTCTAGGTAATTTACTTAATCCTACAATATGACCATTAGGAATATAGGCTATATGTGCTTTCCCAAAAAATGGTAACATATGATGCTCACATAATGAATATAGTTCTATATCTTTTACAATAACCATATCATCATATTCTTCTTTAAACATAGCTCCTTTTAGAATTTCTGCGGGATCCTGATGATATCCTTGAGTAAGAAACTGCATCGCTTTTGCTGCTCGTTCTGGAGTTTTTATAATACCTTCTCTCTTTACATCTTCACCTAGATCTTCTATAATAGATTCAAATTTTTCTTTTATTTCTTCAGTGACTTTTATATTATATTCTTCTAAGTTTTTATATAGCATAGTAATTAATCCTGTATTTCTTTTCTCAATTTATTTTTAAAGGTACTATTTAATTTATTAAGTTTTGGGTTTATCACAAATTGACAGTACCCTTGACTACTGTTTTGATTATAATAATTCTGATGATATGGTTCTGCACTATAAAATGGTCCTAATTCTGTTATCTCAGTAACAATAGAATTATCAAAAATACGGTCATTTTTAAGTTCTTCGATAATTTGTTCTGCTATTTTCTTTTGTTCATCATTTAAATAAAAAATAGCACTTCTATATTGTGTACCACGATCTGCTCCCTGACGATTTAATGTAGTGGGATCATGTGTAGCAAAAAATACTTCTAATAGTTCTTTATAAGTAATCTTCTTAGAGTCATATTGAACTTTAATCGCTTCGGCATGCCCTGTTCTTCCGGTAGTTATTTCTCGATATGCTGGATTTTTAATAGTGCCCCCAGTATACCCAGACTCTACCTCATAGACCCCTTCTAAGCGCTGAAAGACAGCTTCTGTACACCAAAAACAACCCCCTGCAAATACTGCAATTTCATTAGTATCTTTATTCATAATATTATTTTATACAACTAAAAAAACATAGATAGTGACTTCTTAGCTCGTATTAGTCTTTATATAGTAACAAAACTTACTTTTTTACAAGTAACTAAACATAAAATACTCATAATAAGATCAGCATGCAAATTTAGGAAATTCAACTATTTATTCACTAAAACTTAGTTATATAAATATATCATTTAAATAGCTAAATGGTTAAAAAAACAGTCTTCTTTAGTGATAATCTTGGGGGTTTTGACGATATTGATTACTTTCACTTTTTTTAAGCTGAAAAAACAAATGATCATAGCAGATAATATTCATAAATACTATGGAGATCTTCATGTATTAAAAGGAGTTAATCTTCATATCGAAAAAGGAGAAATTGTTTCTATTGTAGGAGCTTCCGGAGCAGGAAAAACTACTTTATTACAAATTTTAGGTACACTGGATCATATCAGTGAATCAAAGAATAGTAATTTATCAATTAATAAGACCAATATTAATGGATTATCACAGAAACAGCTTTCAAAATTCAGAAATGAACTATTAGGTTTTATTTTTCAGTTTCATCAATTATTGCCTGAGTTTACTGCTTTAGAAAATGTATGTATTCCTGCTTTTATAAAAAAAACGCCTAAAGCTCAAGTAGAAAAAAGAGCTAAAGAACTTCTTGATTTCTTAGGTCTTTCACATCGATATCATCACAGACCGAAAGAATTATCTGGGGGAGAGCAACAACGTGTTGCTGTAGCCCGAGCTTTAATCAATAACCCTAGGGTGATTTATGCAGATGAGCCATCAGGAAACCTAGATAGTGAAGCTGCAGAAAATCTACATCAATTATTTTTTAAACTTAGGGATGAATTTGGTCAAACTTTTGTAATCGTAACACACAATCAAGATTTGGCAAATATGGCAGATAGAAAATTGGTTATGGTAGATGGGAAGACTTTAGGATAAATAATAACAATTATATCTGTTTAATTATATAACATTAAATTAGAGCATTAAAAAAGCTGCCAAAAAAGGCAGCTTTTATTATTTTCAAAGTTCTTAAAGATTTTTACCTGCTATATAAATATCGTATAGCAGTTTTATCATTGCTGTTAAAAACTCCATTCTCATAACCTGTAGAGCAAGAAATCATTATCGAAGTCCTATCAATATTACGTGGAGTTCCTGGAACATGAATAGCTCCAATATAATTATTATTCTCATCATATTCTCCTTCATTGTTTCCATCACATGATCTTGCAAACCAATCTGTATGACGTAAACCAATGCAATGCCCCATCTCATGAGTTATTACATGTGTGGTATATATAACTCCTCGCCTAGCTACATCAGGTCCTATTTGCGCCCATTTATAAGCTCTCCCTCCTGATGGAAAACCTGCTAATCCTCCAGAACCTAGATCTTCACGAACATATACTACTAAATCAGCAGCTCTGTGATTAGTACCAAACGTAAGCCTCATATTAAGTGTTGTATTTAAGTTATTAAAATTGGCAACAGCTCTCTGTAATGCTTGTCTTCCTGTATTTGACAGAGCATTACGACCACCTGTATATCCTAATACATCAATAGTACGATTATTTCTAGAAATAAGAGCTTGAGTATGATACTGTTTGGCTCTATTACTTCCTGATTCTAAACTTTGCTGACTTAAAAGGTCTGTTACTGGTATCACTAGATCAGTACCATTAACAAAATAGTCTTCTACACTACCATCTAGATTTTCTATAGTCTTAATAGAAACACTTTTTGTATTAACTCCCATTTCTGATAATTTAAGAAGTTGCTCTTTTGTAGGAGTAGTATCAACTTCATTCACTTCTGTAGTAACTTCTTCTTTTTGGCAGGAAATAATACATCCTGCTACGATTGCGCTTAGCGCTAATAATTTGATAGTTTTCATAATTATTTATTGTTGAGTTTGTGCTAATTATAGAAATCAAAACAGCTTCTATAATTTTAATTAAAAAATTTAGATCATAAGAACTTTGAAAATCTTATTTTTTCTATACTGTTTCTGATATAAAACTTTAAAAGAGAAATTAAAAATATCAGATCATCTAAAAAATTTGTTTTTTTTATATGTAATCATTCGATATAGTAATCGCTAAACTTATAATTACATTTTAAAAAATTTATAAAAAAATGATATCTGGTAGACCGTATTTTGATAGACTGTTTTTTTTACCAAAAATGGAATTTGGTGTAATAGGAAGAATATTTTCATGGCTTAGTGAGTTTGTGTTAATAATGCTAAATTGAATAAAAAAAATGCTGTAATCAACAATTCAATGTCCATTTACATGATTTAAGATGTCATAAATCATTTTCATAAACACAGTAAAACAATATTTATCAAGTATTTAATCCTTTAGCATATAATGATGGAGACACTCCTACAATTTCTTTAAAATTTTTATAGAAGGAAGCTCTAGAATTAAAACCAACTTCATTAGCTATTGCAGAAATGCTAAATTTCTCATGCCTATTCATAGACATTAATTTCTTAAACTCTTCTATTCTATAATGATTAATATAGTTATTAAAGTTCTTATGAGTTACTTTGTTTATTGCTTTAGAAATTAACCGTTCTGATAATTTAATATCTTTTGCTAAAATTTTTAAACTAATTGAAGGGTTTACATACGCTTTAGTTTCTAATAAGTATTTTTCGAGAATGGTCATCACCTTCTCTAACTCTTGCATAGTCTCTTTTTCCTCTATCTTTGATGAAACTATATTCATGATATTAATCTGTATTAAACTAGCTATAGTAATATAATACAGTGACAATAAATAGGTAGTTATAAAAATAGTACGTATGTACTGGTTTTCAGGAAACACTTTTAATACATATGATTGTATATTGAAAAAAATACATATGACACAAAAAACCGTTAACCAATTTAATGATTTAAACTTGGTTACTTTATAAAAATATGGTAGTGCCTTTTTATGTTTTATATTTATCTTAATTATCAAAATTGAAAATATGATAATATATAGTGATGAAATGATGTCAATTATTTTTAAAAAACTTATTTTTTGTAAAGTAATATGTATTTCAGGATTATATATCACTAGAATAAAAAATACTGATAACAGTAGAAATTCTAAAATTGCAGGAATATAATAATAAAGTCTCTTTCTTATAGTAATCCCTGTAACCTCTATAGCGTAGAAAAACAAGAAATTCATACTTAAAAAATCAAAGCGTAATGGTATATAATACACCATAGGGTGCTTAATAAATTTACTTATAAAATATAAAATCACTTCAACAAATAAAGTGGCAAAAAAATAAGATAAATATCTATTAACTCTTATCTTATGAGATCGATAAAAATATAAAACAAGACAGATAACAAACGTTTGTAAGCCACTTATCAAGAATAAATAATCTAAAATTTTCATTTTATATACCTTTAAAATCACTAACAGACTAAGCGCCTTTATAGATAGTTCAATAATAATGTTAATTTAATCCCTAATGTATAAATTTAATACCGCATGATGACAAGTATGTTAATTTTTTAACACATTAAAGCATTCTGTTAAAAAAAATAAAATTATTATTACTTATATTAAGTAATAATTAAAGACCTTTATTCTACTATAAAAATATTACGTAATAGTATTCTACTGTGAAAAAACTTAGTAAAACTGAACTCAAAGAATTTTTAGACGAAAAAGCTTTTTTATACGAACATCCTAAATTCATTGAAACAGACCCTATACAAATCCCACATTTGTATACTCAAAAAAAAGATATTGAAATTTCTGGATTTCTAACAGCTATTATTTCTTGGGGAAATCGAAAAAGTATTCTAAATAATGCACACAAGTTGATGAATCTTTTAGAAAATACTCCTTATGATTTTATAATGAATCATACTACAAAAGATCTTCAAAACTTAGAAGGTTTTGTACACAGAACATTTAATAGTATTGATCTCATCTATTTCATAACTGCATTACAACATCTATATATAAAATATGATAATCTAGAGGCTTTTTTTACTCCCTATAAAATGGAACATACATTACAGACAGCTATTCATGATTTTAAAAAAGAATTCTTTTGTCTATCACATCAAGTTAGAACAGAAAAACACATTAGTGATCCTCATAAAAATTCAGCTGCCAAGAGAATTAACATGTTTCTAAGATGGATGGTTAGAGGTCCTAAAGGAGGAGTAGATTTAGGAATCTGGAGTCACTTATCCCCTGCTCAACTATCGTGTCCATTAGATGTACATTCTGGAAATGTAGCTAGAAAATTAGGACTACTTAAACGAAAGCAAAATGATGGGAAAGCATTATTAGAACTTGATACTAAATTAAGGTTGTTAGATGCTAATGATCCAGTCAAATATGATTATGCTTTATTTGGTCTTGGGGTTTTTGAAAAATTCTAAACGTAGAACAATTCTAAATAATAACACTAGATTTACATTAAAAATATTTAAATAACCTTTCGCTAACAAATATAAAATACCTTCATAAGATTGTTGAGGCATGTCATAAGCTAAATTTGCGAAAACACATTTTAAATCCACACAATCATGAAAAATTACTTTTTAATTGCTGCTTCAGCATTTGCTCTTATTTTGTCTTCATGTGATCTAGATGATAACACAGGAAACCCAACACCTCCTAATGACAAAATCAAATTAAAAAATCATTCTGTTTCCCCTGTTTTATTAAAAAAGACTTCTGAATTTTCAGATATAGATATATATAATTTACTTTCCTCTGAGGATACCTATATTCCTAATTTTACTTATGGGTCTATGGCAGATGGTGCAGGATTACTTAGTAATCAAGACGGAACATATACTTTAATAAATAATATAGAAGCTGATTATTCTATTGCCAGAATCACATTAGATGAAACTTTTAAACCTGTAAAAGGAGAACATATTCTTAATGCTGTAGCTACAGCAAATACAGCTCAATGTTCAGGATCTTTAATTACTCCATCAGTACATGGTTTTGGTCCTTTATATCTTTCTGGTGGTGAATGGGGAGGAACTTCTAAAGGAGTTTTTGCTACTGATCCATATAAGGATGCATCAGCAGCTTCTGCTCCAAGGATGCTATCAGCTTTAGGACAATGGTCTACTGAAAATGCTGTAGCATTGAGTAAACGTGCATATTCTAATAAAACTGTAGTATTTATAGGGGATGATAATAGTAATAACGAAGTACCTTCTGGACAATTAGGAATGTATGTAGGTGAAAAAGGAGATTTAGAAAATGGTAAATTATATGGTCTAAAAGTTACTGCTGCTAATGTAACTTATGAAATGGATATGGAAGAAGGAGTTGCTTACGATATGGAGTTTGTAGAATTAACTGAAAAAGATATTGATTTACTAGATGCTGAAGCTAAAGAAAAAGGAGTGATGGGATTTTCTAGATTAGAAGATATCGATTGGAGAAGAGGAAATAAGGAAAGTAATAGTAGAGAGGTATATTTTGCTGTAACTGGTAGAGATAAACCAGGATTAGTAGGAAAAGGAACACGCTCTGGAAGAATCTACAAAGTAGAGTTAAACAAAACAAACCCTTATGGAGCTGGTAAAATAACATGTATACTAGATGGAGATAAAGTAGGTGGTACAGCCGAAGCTTTTCATAGTCCTGATAATATTTTAGTTACCGAAAACTATGCTTACATCCAAGAAGATCCTAATGGAATAGAAGATTTTAAACCTGCCGCAGATCATTACTCTAGATTATATCAATATAATTTAAATACTGGAGCATTAAAAGTTGTATTAGAATGTGATCAGGCTAAAGCTGCTACAGCTGGATATGGAAATACTAATAAAATATGGGAAATAACAGGTATGATTGATATCTCAGATGTTATTGGTGTAGACGAAACATTCTTAATGATTACACAAAATCATGGATGGGAAAGAGCCAATGGAGTACCATTTACAGATCCTACAGCAAATCCTGATATTGCAAATAGTAGAAAAGAAGGAAGTATGCTTTATATCATCAAAGGATTAGATCGATAGATAGTATGATTTCAATTTTATTAAAACATAACAAAGAGGCTTATTTTATGATAAGCCTCTTTATCATATCGATCATTTTTTCTTCTTGCTCTAAAGAAGTTAAAACAGAAAAAACACCATTCAATATCCTTATGAAAGAACAATTCACAGAGGATATTTCTATGGCTATTACTTTTTTGGACAGTGCAAAAAATAATACTACCAATATCAGAGAATTTTTTTTAGAATCTCGTAAGTTTTTTAAAAAAATAGAACCCATCTTAGCTTCACTGGATATTGAAAATTATAGATTCTTAAATCAACCAAACATTTTAAAAGTCGAAGAAGAAGATTATACTGATATTAAAATAAATAAGCCTAGCGGATATCAGGTTTTAGAAGAAGAAATATTTACTGATAGTATTGATACTACTACTATAATCAAACATTTAGAATTAGTATCTAATCGACTAAAATTAATTAAGAAGAATGCTAGTTTTAAACACCTAAAAACATATCATTTCTTATGGCTTTTTAGAAAATCTGTAATTCAGATAGCATTAACAGGAGTAACTGGTTTTGATTCTCCCGTATTAGAAAACTCATTAGAAGAATCTAAAATAGTTTATCAAAGTTTAAAAACATATCTATCTATTTTTGAAAATGAATTTAAAGACCCAGATCTTTTAAAAAAATGGAATGATGAAATAGATACATCGATTAAAGATTTAACAGCCAATTTTAATACATTCGATCGCTATAATTTTATTAAAAATCATACTCACAAACAACTAACCCTTTGGAATCAGACTGTTTCTGATTGGCATGTAAGTTTTCCTTTCGAACTAGCTATTAAAAACAATGCAACATCACTTTTTTCTGCTAACACCTATAATCATACATATTTCTCTGATAAAAATTCTGGAGAAATGACTCCTGAAAAAGTAGTATTAGGGAAAAAGCTGTTTTATGATAAAAATTTATCATCAGGTAAAAAAATGAGTTGTGCTACATGTCATCATCCCGATAAAGCATTTACTGATGGTTTAAAAATTGGTATGGGAGTAACTCGTAATACCCCTACTATGCTATATGCTGGTCTACAAAAATCTTTTTTTTATGATAAAAGAGCAGGAAGTTTAGAAGGTCAAATCATTGCCGTAGTAGAAAATAAAAATGAATTTCATACAGATCTAGAATCTTTAGTAAAAACAGTATTACAAGATACATTATATATTAAAAATTTTAAAGACGTTTTTAAAAATAATACAATTGATAATTCTAAAATCAGAAATGCTATAGCAAGCTATATAAGAAGTTTAGCGCCTTTTAATTCTAAATTTGATCGTAATATCAATTCTATAGAAAATACACTTACCCAAAGTGAGATTAATGGCTTTAACCTTTTTAATGGAAAAGCTAAGTGCGCTACATGTCATTTTGCTCCTGTATTTAATGGTACAGTCCCCCCTAACTATCGAGAATCAGAAATCGAATTAATTGGAGTACCAGAAAAAAATGATACTATTAACGCAACCATTAGTAAAGACTTAGGAAGATACAATGTATATAAAACTCCTGAGAGGAAGCATTTTTTTAAAACTTCGACTGTTAGAAATGCTAGTAAAACAGCTCCGTATATGCATAATGGAGTATATACTACATTACAAGAAGTTATGGATTTTTATAATCGCGGAGGTGGAGCTGGTATTGGTATTGATAGTAAATATCAAACCTTACCTCCCGATCAATTAAACCTTACGAAAAAAGAAATAAAAGATATCATTGCTTTTATTGAAGCTCTAGAAGATAATCTCTCAGAATATTGATTAATCCTATATAACCATATTATTTTTTAAGTTACTATTAGGACTATGCATTTTTTATTAAAGTTCAGCAAATAACTATTTGTTGAACTTTTTTTGATATATCAGTTTTTATTTTGAATCATATGTAACTAAGAACCGGTTTTGAAGTTTTTGTTAATTATATTAATAAAACTAAATTTAGTTAATCATTAAATTGATATACTAGTATATTTAACAAACAATATTATGGTTATACCGTAAAAAAACTATATAATGACAATTAATTCATTGTATGTAACATATTTTTGTTAATTTTATTAAGAATTGTTTTAAATAAATCGATTCATCAAGTAGAATGAAATCAAATGTCGTACCCATAAATGAAAATTTTAGACTAGAAGCTCTAAAATCATTAGATATTCTAGATACTAAATCTGAGAAAGAATTTGATGAAATTACAGCTTTAGCTAATTTTATATGCGATACTACTATTGCTTTGATTTCATTAGTAGATTATGATCGTCAATGGTTTAAATCAAAAAATGGGACTAATATCTGTGAAATCCCTCGTCATAACTCTCTATGTTCTTATGCGATTTTACATCCTCATACTCCATTAATAGTTAAAGATGTCCGTGAAGATGATCGTTTTAATAATGATCCTATTTATTTAGAAGAAACACCAATTATTTTTTACACAGGAATTCCATTAGTAGATAAAGATGGTTTTGCTCTGGGAACCTTATGTGTAATGGATAGTAAGCCTAGAGAAATTTCTGAAAAACAGCTAGAGTCCCTTAACTCTTTAGCCAAACAAGTAATCATTCTTTTTGAACTTAATAAAAAAAATACTGATCTCGAAAAGGTACAACAAAAACTAAAAAAAAGGAATGAATCTCTTAGAGAATTTGCTAGAGTTATTTCTCATGATCTCAAAATGCCTTTGGCTAATATTATTACCTCTACTGATCTATTAAAATTAAAGCTTGGTGATAAACTTGATCAAGAAAGTTTGGAATATTTTGAATACATAAAAATTTCTTCATTTTCTATGAGTAATTATATAAATGATGTTTTGGATCATTATGAAAGTGAAAGCTTAATCAATAATATACCTGAGAAATTTAACTTAAATAGTTTATTACAAGGGATTATTGATTTACTTAGTATAAAACCTAATGTTATCATTCATTTACCCGAAGAAAACCCTACATTAGAGTGTAATAAACTTGCTCTAAAACAAGTTTTCTTTAATCTTATAGCTAACAGTATCAAATATAATGATAAAGAAAAAATTATTATATCGATAGATGCTAGTTCTGATGATATCTTCTATTATTTTAGAATAACTGATAATGGAATGGGGATTCCTAATGATAAATTAGACACTATTTTTAAACTGTTTACTACAGCTAATATTACTGATCGAAACGGAAATAAAGGTAACGGAATTGGGCTATCTACTGTAAAAAAGATTATCAAAAGCTTAAATGGATCTATAAGCGTAACTTCTGAAGAAAAATTAAGTACTACATTCAGTTTTTCTATTAAGAGGTAGAGGTAATAACTACACTTTTTGACACTAAAGGCACTAAAACACGAAGTATGTAATTATCGACATACTTTTATACATGCTTCTGCACATTTTTCGCCATCTATAGCAGCAGAAATTATACCTCCTGCATATCCGGCTCCTTCTCCACAAGGGTATAACCCTTTAATCTGTATATGTTCCAACGTTTTCCAATCTCTAGGAATACGTACTGGAGAAGATGTTCTAGATTCTGGAGCATGAACTACAGCTTCGTTAGTAAGATATCCTTTCATACTTTTACCAAACGCTATAAAGCCATCCTGCAATGTCTTATGAATAAATTCTGGAAATACCGTCAGCATATCAACTGCTGTTAAACCTGGTTTATACGATGTAACAGGGAGGTTTGAAGATACCCTTCCCTTAATCATATCATTAAGCCTCTGAGCAGGCACCCGTTGAGACTCTCCTCCTACTCGCCATGCCTGTTGTTCAATACTTTTTTGAAAATACATACCTGATAGAGGACCATACTTAGAAAATGATTTAAAATCTTCTAATCGTAATTCTATAACAATACCACTATTGGCTGTAGGTTGGTCTCTTTTTGATGGAGACCAGCCATTTGTTACAACTTCTCCTAGGCTTGTCGCACAGGGAGCTATTACTCCTCCAGGGCACATACAAAAAGAATACATTCCTCTCCCTCTTACTTGTTTTACAATACTATATGGCGATGGAGGTAAATATGGACTTCTTACATCACATTTATATTGAATTTGGTCTATCAAATGTTGTGGATGCTCTACTCGTACTCCTAAAGCAAATGGTTTTGCTTCGATTTCAATTTTCTTACGATATAAAAGTTCAAATATATCTCTTGCAGAATGCCCTGTTGCCAAAATCACTTTATTAGTTACAATAGTGCTTCCATCAAGTAAGGTTACCCCTCTGATTTCAGAATTTTTTATTTCAAAATCGGTTACTCTTGTACCAAAATATATCTCTCCTCCTCTTTCAATTATCTTCTCTCTTATTTCTGCAATAATACGAGGTAATTTATTTGTACCGATATGTGGGTGTGCTTCTACCAAAATTTGATCTGTTGCTCCAAACCCTACCAAAAGTTTTAAAATACGATGTACATCACCTCTTTTTTTAGATCTTGTATATAATTTCCCATCACTATATGTTCCTGCTCCTCCTTCTCCAAAACAATAGTTTGAATCTGGATCAACAGTATGATCTCTATTAATAGCTTTAAGATCCCTACGACGTGCCTGTACATCTTTTCCGCGTTCCAAAACAATAGGTTTACATCCCAGTTCTATACAACGAAGTGCTGCAAATAAACCTGCAGGACCTGCTCCTATAATAATAACTTCTGAAGCATTAGAAACATCTGGGTATTCTGGTAATTCGATAGGTTTATTTATAAAATCTTCTTGTACAAATACAATAAGCTTCAAGTTTATTTTAACAGCGCGTTGTCTAGCATCTATAGAACGTTTTAGAATCTGTATATGACTAATCTCTTCTAATGGAATACCATTATTGCGTGCTACTATATTTTTTAATTCATTAGGATCTGCGGCAACCTCTGGAGAGACCTGTATTGTAAACTCGTATTGCAATGTTGAATTTCCTTTTGGATTTTTAGCGAAGATACAATATTCTTTGATTCATAAAAGATTCATAAAATATCAAAACAGTATTTTAAAACTATTTACTCTTTCTAATTTTAACCTTTTATTAAGGTTTTAGTTCCTATCTTTGACAGTAAACAAACCTTAAAATTACAATTATGAAAAAGCTATTTTTATTAGCAATTACCGTAATCAGTTTTTCTTTTTATTCAAATGCACAAGACATCAAATTTGGTGTTAAAGGAGGTCTAAATTTTTCAGAATTAAGTGGGGACGATGTTAAAAGCAAAAATACAGACGGAAGAACAGGGTACCATATTGGTGCTGTACTTCAAGTAAGTTTAGCAGAAACTATCGCGCTTCAACCAGAGGTTTTATATTCTGCACAAGGGCTTAAAGATATTGATGTTGATTATATAAATATTCCTATTCTTGCAAAACTTAAATTCGCAAAGTTTTTTAGTGTAGAAGCAGGACCTCAATTTGGTTTTGTTGTACAAGATGATATTGAAAAAGCATTTAAAAGTGTAAATGCAGATGCTAAAGCTAAAAACTTTGACCTTAGTGGAGCTGTAGGAGCTGGAGTAGAATTTGGTGGTTTTTTCGGTCAGTTACGATATAACTTCGGTTTTACAGATGTAATAGACAAAGTAAAAGCTAAAAACTCTGCATTTCAGGTTTCTGTAGGATATTATATATTCTAGTATTAAGAATAACATATAAAAAAACAAAAAGCGGAAGTAAAACTCCGCTTTTTGTTTTTTTAGTTATCTCCTTGTTCTTCTGTTATAATTCTTAGTGTTTTTAGGCTTTGGTTTTCTATAATTCTTAGTGTTATTTTTAGGTTTTGATCCTATGTTTTCAGAATTAGTAGTTGGTTCAAAACCTTCTATTATTTCACTTTGTAATTTTTCTCCCAATAACTTTTCTATTCCTCTAACATAAGCTATTTCATCCATACTGACCAAAGAAATTGCTTCTCCACTTGCTCCTGCCCTACCTGTACGACCAATCCTATGCACATAATCCTCAGATATATTGGGTAATTCAAAATTTATGACATGTGGCAATAAAGGAATGTCTAACCCACGTGCTGCTATGTCTGTTGCTACTAATACCCGTATTGTTCCTTTTTTAAACCCACTTAGAGCTTTTGTTCTGGCTCCCTGACTTTTATTACCATGTATAGCTGCAGCAGTAATATCATTTTTCATCATTTTCTCACTCAATCGATTAGCTCCATGTTTTGTTCTAGTAAAAACTAATACTTGTTTCCAATTTCCTTCTGAAATAAGTTTAATGATCAATTCTGTTTTTCTTTTCTGATCAACTCGATATAATTTTTGCTTAATTTTTTCTGCGGTAGTATTCTCTGGTGTAGCCTCAACCCAAACAGGATGATCCAAAATATCATTTGCTAACTTCTTAATTTCTTTAGAAAATGTAGCCGAAAATAATAAATTTTGTCTTTTAGCTGGTAGCAAATTTAGAATCTTATTGATATCTCTTTGAAATCCCATATCAAGCATACGATCTGCTTCATCCAAAACTAAAATTTCAATAGTGGATAAAGAAAGTGCTTTTTGATTATGCAGATCTAATAAACGACCTGGAGTGGCAACTAATATATCTACTCCATTTCTTAATGCTCTGATCTGAGGATTTGCATTCACTCCTCCAAATATTACCATTGACCGAAGGTCTAAAAACTCACTATATGCTTTCACATTATCCAATACCTGAGCTGCCAGTTCTCGTGTGGGAGTTAATACTAAAGCTCGCACAGGTCTTCTTCTTAATTTCTGACCCTGAGATAAGAGTTGTAATAGTGGTAAGGTAAATCCTGCTGTTTTTCCTGTTCCTGTCTGTGCTGATGCTAAAACCTTTGCCTTCTATAATTGGCGGAATCGCTTTTTGTTGAATTGGTGAAGGTACTGTATAGCCTTTCTGATCGATTGCACGTAATAATGCATCGGATAATCCTAATGTGTTAAATGACATATAAATTGTTTAAGAAATAACAATTTATATGAAATGCCATTTCTGAATATCTTGACAAAGGTACACCTTATTTTAATGATACTCTTTGCCTCGTATAACGTTATCCAATAATTTTAAAGCGTTTTGTAAGATTTCTATATAGATTTTTATCATTTCTAGGAGCAAATATCATTTTATCCTGTTCCTTCTATACTGTCGTTGGGCAAAATTCTGAAATTTATTCTAGTGAGAAAAACGAGCCCACTAAGTTTTTACTCCCTAAGTGAGATTTTAATACTCCGTATTCTATGATTAAAACAAACTTTATACGGATATTTTGTTTATCTATTATGCTGCTGCGTATTTTATAAAATCCACGTAGGCTTGCCTCGATACCAAAAATGTTTTTCAAACGAATGCCTTATGAGCTTGCCCCGAGGTAGTTTACTTAATTTTAAAATACTAGTTAATAAAAATATATTCTCATAAAAAAAACTTTCTACATTAGGGAAAATTTTAACAAAAACAGAATAATAACAAGTAATAGCATCAGAATCTACAAATTATCAAAACCAATTTGGGATTGACTAGTTTAATTGTATGTGGTATGAAAAATCAAACAGTCAATGGTTGACAGTTAGGAATACTTGTTTAAGAAACTGTAGCTAAACTAATATTTTATAGAGGTCTTTTAAAAACATTTAGAGTAGCCTTTTATTAGTAATCTTAGCTCATATTTTAGAACAAGATTGATTTTTGAATCAGGATCAATCACTGAATTAGATCAGATGCATTTATTACAGATAAAAAATACCTTTTCATAAATCTTTATTCTCAAATCTTATAGTATATTTGAAGAATAATATTACTAAGGAATGCAGTTTAAACATCCAGAATTTCTTTATGCTCTTTTTGCGTTAATTATTCCTATACTAGTTCATTTATTTCAGCTAAGGCGTTTCCAAAAAATTAATTTCACAAATGTTGAATTTCTTAAAGCGGTTACTTTACAGACTCGTAAAAGTTCACAAATTAAAAAATGGCTTACACTTTTATTTCGTTTATTAGCTCTAGCAGCTATTATTATAGCATTTGCTCAACCATTTTTGGCATTAGAAGAAATTGTTGGTAAAAAAAATAAAACAGTAATATATCTTGATAATTCCTTTAGTATGCAAGCTAAAGGATCTAAAGGACCTCTTTTAAAAAGAGCTGTACAAGAAATTCTTAGTGATCTTCCTAAAGATGAGGCTATCTCTCTTTTCACCAATACACAGACATTTATTGAGGCTTCAAAAAAAGACCTTAAAAATGATCTACTACAAATAGAGTATTCATCAAATCAATTATCATATCATGCGGCTTATCTTAAGGCTAAGAAATTATTAGGATCATCCCCTGAGGCTATTAAACGAATTATTATGGTTTCTGATTTTCAGCAAAAAGAAAATACGTTTATTTTACCCGAAGATCCCAAAACAAAAATACATCTCGTGCAATTGCAACCTGTCACTAAAAAAAATATTGCGATAGACAGTTTATCTTTAGAACATGATATAAATAATGACTTAATGCTTCATGTAATTGTTAGCAGTATCGATATCGCTACAGAAAACACATCAATTGCACTCTATAATAATGATAAACTAATTGCCAAAACAACTACTTCTATTCCTAAAAATGGTTCTTCTAAAATTAAGTTTCGTTTAGATAAAGATACCAAAATCAATGGAAAAGTTACTTTAGAAGATCCTGCAATTACATTTGATAACACAAGGTATTTTACAATAAATGCCCCCGAAAAAATAAAAGTAGTAGCAATCAATGAAGCCAATGATAATTTTTTAAAAAAGATTTTCACTCTAGATGAATTTACTTTACTAAGCAGTTCTATAGAAGAACTTAACTACAATAGTATTAGCAATGCTAATTTAATCGTAATTAACGAACTAAAACAAATCCCTTTATCACTTATTAATGCTCTTAAATCTTTTTCTGATAATGGGGGGAGTATTTGTTTTATCCCTGCTATTAATGGAGATTTAGTCTCATACCAACAATTTATTAATGGAGGAATAACTTCAGGATTAATTGCAGAAAAAGTGCAAGAAAAAAAAATCACTTCAATACATCTTTCCCACCCATTATATCGAGGTGTATTTGATAAAAAAATTACAAATTTTCAATACCCAAAAGTTAATAGTTATTATCAAACCAATGCTAGTAATACCATATTATCTTTTGAAGACAATAGCTCTTTTTTATACAAGACTAATTCTCTGTATGTTTTTACTGCGGCTATAAATAAAGACAATTCTAATTTTCAGAATTCTCCTTTAATTGTTCCTACATTATATAATATTGGAAAACAAAGCTTACAAGTTACCGATATATCATATACTATAGGGCAAACGAATACTTATGATGTGCCTGTATCTCTTGGACAAGATGGAATAGTATCTCTAGTTTCTGATCAGGAAAAAATTATCCCATTACAGCAAAGTTTTTCTACAAAAATACGAGTTACTACAGATGAAGTTCCTACGCAAGCAGGAATTTATAGTGTACAGGATAAGAATACAAATATCCAACATGTAAGTTATAATTATGATAGTGATGAGAGTAATTTACAGTATTATAACTTACGCACTACAGAAAATTATCAGGTAAGCACATCCGTAACAGAGCTTATTGATCAAATAAAAGATGAGACTAGTGTTAATGAACTTTGGAAATGGTTTATTATTTTTGCGCTACTGTTCTTATTAATTGAAATATTACTATTAAAATATCTAAAATGAATTTTTTACTAAAGGCTGCTACTGTAATTGATCCTAAGTCACCTTTTCATAATCAAACTGTTGATATTTTGATTGAAAACGGAATTATTACAGATATACAAATGATAATCAAAGCCTCTGGTGATGTAGAAGAAATAAAATTAGATAATCTACATGTTTCACAAGGATGGTTTGATAGCAGTATCAGTTTTGGAGAACCTGGATATGAAGAACGAGAAACGATTGATCACGGATTACAAGTAGCTGCAAAAAGCGGTTTTACAGCCATTGGATTACACCCTAACACTTTTCCTGTAGCAGATAATAGTACTGCTATTGCTTTTCTTAAAGGAAAATCCCTAAATACTTCAGTATCACTATTTCCAATTGGAGCATTAACTATGCAATCCAAAGGAATAGATATGGCGGAGTTATATGACATGCAACAAGCTGGTGCTATTGCCTTCGGAGACTATAAAAAAGGAATTCAGAATCCTAATTTACTAAAAATAGCATTACTCTATTCTCAAAACTTTGATGGAGTAGTACTATCATATCCACAAGAAGATGCTATTGCAGGGAAAGGAATGGTTAATGAAGAAGAGCAAAGCACCTTATTAGGATTAAAAGGAATCCCAGCTCTGGCAGAAGAATTACAAATCTCTCGTGATTTGTTTTTACTAGAATATACAGGAGGAACATTACACATCCCTACAATCTCGACAGCAAAATCAGTTAATTTAATCCGAGAAGCTAAAGCTAAAGGGTTAAATGTAAGTTGCTCTACAACTACTCATCACTTAGTACTCACAGATAAAGAACTCATAACATTCGATACAAATTATAAAGTACTACCTCCTTTACGAACTCAAAAAGATATAGACGCTTTATTAAAAGGTATTGAAGATGGTACTATAGATATGGTTACAAGTGATCATCGACCTATTAATATAGAACACAAAAGAGTAGAATTTGATAATGCAAAATATGGTATAATAGGACTAGAAAGTACTTTTGGGACGCTTAATACGATATTAGGTATAGAAAAGACAATAACAATGCTTACTCAGGGAAAATCAATCTTTGGGATAGAAAATATGACTATTGACAAAGGAAGTAATGCAGACTTGTCACTATTTAATCCTAAAGGGACTACTACTTTTACAGAAGAACATATCCTATCAACATCAAAGAACAGCCCTTTTATAGGAAAATTAATAAAAGGTATGGCTTATGGTATTATAGCTAATGGTAAAATGACACTAAAATAGAGAATAACAACTTTATAAATTACTAAAAAAGAGATGCAATCAAACTACGCTAAACAAGGTAAAACAGCAGCTATAGTTGCCTATATAACTATTATAGGAACAATCATTGCTTATTTTATGAATCAAGACGATAAAAATCAATTTGCAAATTTTCATATTCGACAAGCACTCGGGATTAATATCAGTTTTTATCTTTTAGGTGCTTTAATCAGTATTTTTGATTCTTGGGCCATTTCATCTGCTTTTTACATCTTTATTTTTGTATTATGGGTTTTTGGTCTTCTAAAAGCTATACAAGAAGAACAAAAGTTAATTCCTATTCTCGGATCTCATTTTCAGAAATGGTTTAATTTTATTAAATAAAAAGCTTAATTCTAAGTTTATGTTAAAAAAGATGAGTAAACTAATTTGTAAGATTTTAGTATTCATTTTATTAACGATTACAACTCAAATAGGAGGTATTTTATACATTCTTGTAGAATTTAGCACTAGAAGATCTATACACAAAAAGTATAGGTTAAAAAAAGTTATGTTATTTACTATAGCGTATCTGGTGATGACATTTTTAATAGTTCCATATATTGCTCCGATTTTTGGTAGAGAAAAGATAAAAGATACCAAACAAATAGAATCACATCGTTTTATTACAAAACTATTGAATAGAAATTACGTAAACCCGGAATTATATAACGTTATAAAGAGTATTTCTAATTCACTTCGGCAATCCAATAGAGATATTTCATTAATATATCTGGATGCTAATTTTCCTTTCATAGATGGGTTTCCACTGTTTCCACATTTAAGCCATACTGATGGAAAAAAAATTGATATCTCTTTTATTTATAAAGATTCAATTAATAAAATTACTAATCAGAAACCTTCAATTAGTGGTTATGGAGTATTTGAAGCTCCTATAAAACAAGAATACAACCAAATACAAATCTGTAAAAAAAAAGGGTATTGGTATTATGATTTCACAAAATATATAACTCTAGGGACAGTAAACAATACACTAAAGATTTCTGAAAAAGCTACAAAAGATTTACTTTTGGCAATTATAGCACAACCACAGATTGGTAAGATTTTTATAGAGCCACATCTTAAAAACCGGTTAAAAATACACAACCCAAAAATACGATTTCATGGATGCCAAGCAGTTAGACATGATGATCATATCCATTTACAATTAAAATAAAATTATGCAAGTCAAGACATTATCTTTATATCACATTATTAAAGAACCAACTATAAAAAAAGAAAAAACTCCAGTAATTTTCTTGTTTCATGGATACGGTAGTGATGAAAATGATCTTTTTTCTTTTGCTCCAGAATTACCTGAGGAATTATGTATCATATCAGTACGAGCACCATACCCTATGCAGCCTTCTGGAAATGCATGGTATGCTATTTATTTTGATACTGCCCAAGGTAAGTTTAGTGATGATGAACAGGCTATAGAATCCAGAGATAAAATTGCTGTTTTTATTGATGAAGCAGTACAGGAGTATAATCTAGATGCAGATAATGTTACCCTTCTAGGATTTAGTCAAGGCACTATTTTAAGCTATGCTGTAGCTTTATCTTATCCTCAAAAAATAAAAAATGTCATCGCGTTAAGTGGATATCTTAATGAAGATATCTTAGCTGATGAGTACACTACAAACGATTTTTCAGGTCTTAATATATATTGCTCTCATGGTAGTGTAGATCAAGTAATTCCTGTAGATTGGGCTCGTAAAGCTCCTGTTTCATTAAAAAAACTTGGAATTACAACTTCTTTAAACGAGTTTCCTGTAGGTCATGGTGTAGCCCCACAAAACTTTTATCAGTTTAAAGAATGGTTAAGTTCTAGAATTTAAAATAGTTTGTTCAAACAACTTAACTTTGTAAAATAAGTAATTGATATTCTTCATATTGCTGTAGGAATAAGTATAATGCCTTATTAGCCTAGGTTCGCTATAAGATATACCCTTTAAAAAAGCATCAATTCGAGTGGTCATTCAGAATAAAATAAGGAAAAATTGTATCGAGGGTAGTCTTTTTTGAATAAAAATCACTATTCTCGGTATTAATTCTATTTTGTCGGATAACTCTAATTAATATGATTTTTTTACATCGAAATAAAATTTAATACAACCTTCATAAAGTCATTTAAAACGAGTTTTAAATTCTTCTTTACACCAGTGATTCCACAATATTGTTTTTTTAGCTTTGAGTTTAGGATGATTAGGTGGTTGAGTTATTTCTTTCATAAAATAAATAGAGAAACTTTCTAACTCATTAGGGGTATTGATATATTTTATATTCCAACTATTACAATAATACCTTCCCATTGTTTGGAGATATTTTTCATTGTTTTGATTCCTTACAATAGTGGTCAAATATTTTTGCCAACGTTCATTTTTATAAGTCGCATTAACATTTTTTGGTTTACGATACACAACAGTATCCTTATTATTTAAAATATCAATATGCTTACCGTTTCTAAGTTGCGCATCCATTACAAACCAACCGTCAATTTTCATTGGTGATGCGGCAAACATATTCCATTTTTGCCATGTTCCCGTTATTCTAATCACTTTTTTAAAGAATTCAGGGCAATTGTATCCTACATTAATAGTACTCATATTCCATAAAAATACACTTACTCCTATGAGAATCAAAAACAATGATGATATACCATTTCTTTTTGTATTAAAAACTTGTTCTGTTATTTTTAAATTAAAAACAGGTAAGGCTATCGTTTTTCTAATTTGATTTCTTATTAAAATAAGATGAGAGTATATTTTATATTTAGTACAATGTTTTTCAATAAAGTCAGGAACTAATGGAGGTAGTACAACTATCCACATGATCAATGCTGCCCAAGGGAAATTTCCTAATGCCATAAATAAAAAGAAAGAAAAATGAAGCATTGCAAATAAAAACACTCCTATCAGTCTAAAGTATTTCCAAAAAACTGGAATAAAAAGAAGTATACAACCAAATTTTTCTAAATAGATTGTAACATTTGTTAGAAATTGCATAAGCTCTGGCATATTTTTAAGATATGCTGCCAGAGGTTTGCTAAATATATCTAACTCTAAAGCGTAATATATTGCTGTACCATTTGACCATTCTACACCTGTTTTTAGAATTCCTGAACATACATATATATATACGATTTGTAATATATAAATTACTGTTGCTACAGAGACTATTTTATTAGATTTAGGTAATGAAGATTCTTTAAATTTATCTACTGCATACCTTGCATTAATGGGTAAAAATATAGCGTAAAAAACAAGTAATTTAATAACTAAATCACCTCCGTGAACTATGTATGGATTCCGAACATGAATAGATATTATCAAGAAGTATAAGGAAATTAAGAAAAATTTTGTTCTAAAACCTATTGTTACCATTAGAGCACACAAAATTGTAACTAAAAAAATTATAATTTGACCTTCATAACTACCTGTTATCATGTTAATAGAAAAATTCCAGAGATTCCAGTCATTCTGTAACAAAAGCGCTCTTGGATATATCCCTTGGTCTGTATAAAAGATAGTTAAATCCTGAGAACGATTTATAATGTCAATAATAATTAAAATACCTAATAGTATTCTAAAAACTCCAAGTAGCCGTAAATCGAAGCTAAATATATTTTGTATTTTTTGATGCATCAAATACGATTTAATCCTGATTATATTATTTTATAATGGTATAATATATCTTTGAATAAAATGAGTTTTGAGTTTTTTTAGGATGCTTAGTAGGGGCTCTAGATAGATCTACTTTTATACATTAATGGGTTTTGTAGAACAACATTAATTAGAAAAACAATAGTAATGAATGTCTCGAGTTTATATCTAAAAACTCTACTTTGGATTAGTGTATAACAATATACTTCAAGGTATTTTTAATATTCATATAATAACTTGCATTACTAAAACAAAAAAACTGATCTTATAAGATAATAAAGAAAAATAAAATCATCCTCAGATATATACCTAAGGATGATAATTTATATATCAATAGTCTAAATATGTAAAACCTGATAACATCTAATTCCACATATTCATAGTATCTTGGTATTACTATTTTCCACCATTTCCACCATTTCCGCCATTGTCTCCACCGTTTCCACCGTTATTGCCTCCATTTCCACCATTGTCTCCGCCGTTTCCACCGTTGTTACCTCCATTTCCGCCATTGTCTCCACCGTTTCCACCGTTATTGCCTCCATTTCCGCCATTGTCTCCACCGTTTCCACCGTTATTGCCTCCATTTCCGCCATTGTTTCCGCCGTTTCCACCGTTACTACAAGTACCTATATATCTCCACCCTGAAGATGTTTTTTCAAACAGATCACCTCTATATGTTACTTTATCTCCTATAGCGTAATCAATTCCCGAGGACCATTCATAAAATTGATCACAAGAAATACCTAGATCTGACTTAGAAAAATCAATCAAATTTGTATCAGGCGGTGTTGTACCTTTTTCGATGTTATTAGCTTCACAAGCGATTAAAAAACAAGCTAATAAAAGAGTAAGTGTTAAATGAATTGTTTTCATAATAAATTCTAATTAAAAGTTTTAGTTAATAAATATTTAAGTTTATTGTTATATGAGAAACGTATGTGTTCTTTTTTTTAAACGATTCTCATATTTAATTGATATCTAACAAATACCTATGTAACCCATTTACTTCAGTTTTAATAAGATTTTAGTATTTTACCCTAAAACATTGCATTCTTTTAACATTTTTAAATAAATATCAAAAATCAACACTAGTTTTATAAAAATCTTGTGATATAGGGGTGTATCAAAAATCTATATGCTTTTTTTCATTTTAAAAATCAGATTAGTAGAAACTGTTACCTAGAATAATTCCATTTTTATAAACATTTTAAAAAAAAGCATAGTAACACTAGAATAAATTAAAATATTTCTATAAAAAGATATTGTAGCAGTAGGATGATTTCAATTTAATAGTTTTATAGTGTTCTAAAATTACAATGAAAACAAGGAGTACAAGAAAAAAACATAAATTACAACATCCCATTATTTTTTTAAATCAAAATATATTATGCTTAAAATAGGATGTAATTAAACAAAAAGACTACCTTATAAGGCAGTCTGTTTAGTATATATAGGTTCCATTTTTGCAATAAAGAACTACATTTAAAGGTTGTCATTATTTATATTCTCTATTTTATGAATCATGGTTTTAGCATTTTCATTAGAAGTATTCAATGCTAATGATTTTTTATAGTTTTGGAGAGCTAGATCATATTGCTTATTTTCAAAATATCCTTCTCCTAAACTATCATATGGATTAGAGGATGAAGGAAATTCTGATACTGCCAATTCAAAAATCTTAATAGCATCTTCTATTTTTCCTTTTCTTAGCAGCTTATAACCAATTGTATTGAGTTCTGATTCATCTTTAAAATTATATGTATTTATATGATCTTTTTTTAACTTATTATAATGCGCTATTCCTTGATCTATAGTATCTAAACATTTATAAAAAATAGCTCTTCCTATTGATTTTTTTCCAAATGGTTTTATATCATCTAACACTCCTTCAAATACTTCTCGTATTACCGTGCTCCCTTCTACTCCACCAGAATTAGTAGTTACTGAAATTCCCATTTTAAACTCGGGATATACAAAAAAATATGTATTCATCCCAAATGCTCCTCCATGATGATTATAATTAACACCATCTTCATTATGGTCTATTCTCCAAAAATAACCGATCTCCTCACTTTGGTCAAACGTATAAAGGCTTTTATGAGATTCTTTAACAACTTGCTGTGTCGTATCTAACTGAAACTGCATATACTTAACTAAATCAGGCATTGTTGATTTTAGACCACCCTCTGCTCCCCATAACGTTTTTGATAAAGGAAGGTGAGGTACTAAAACCCCTTTATTATATGCATTTGCCAATTGATCATGTTCTTGGCTATTAAGTTTCATTTTAGTATTTGTCATACCTGATTTCTTAAAGATATAATCTTCTAGTAGTGTCGTATATGATTTTTCATAAACAGTTTCTAATACATGTCCCATCAAATTTGCTCCCATATTAGAATATCGGTATATTGTCCCAGGGAGTGTGTCTATAACAACCTCCTTTAAATGGTTAAAGTATTTCTCTTTGGTATACTGTTTTTCTATTTCATTTAATTTAAAAAATATACTATCATTTTTATGTTTAAATAATTCATCAATTCCTTTATTATTAGATGGTAAACGAGAAGTATGTGTAAGAATATGCCTTATCAAAATAGGGTTACCTTTATATTCTAAATTAGGAAATTCTCCATCAAGGTACTTTCTAATATCATCATCTAAACTTAGTTTATTATCTAATACAGCTTGTGCTATTAGAGTACCTGTCAATGTTTTGGTAAGAGAAGCTATTTCATAAAAAGTGTTGTTTGTGGGAGAATTTTTTTTCCCCTTATCTAACTCTCCATAATGTTCTATATAGGTTTTTCCATCTTTATAAACTCCTATAGATAATGACGTAATAGCTGAATCTTGCAGAGATAAAATCGCATTAGCATCCATTGATATCTTTACAGAATCGATTTCTGTTTTTTGAATAACCTTGTTGTTTGTGTCGTTAGTTTCTTTTTTACAACTTATTAAAAATACAACAATCAGAATAAGGATAAGCTCAGTTTTCATTTTAATGATTTAATATAGTCTTATAGATATTATTTTTTGAGAATTGTTACAGTAACATCGGTTAAATCTTTTTAAAATAGAAACAATCAATATTAAAATATTATCAATTATACTACTTATTAATTAAATAAATCTTAGTTATTTTACATTTAAATTAAGAATAATAAAGTAAATATTAACAAAAGTAACGTCATCACACTTGTAAAAAAGCAAAATATTTTAGAAAAAAAATAGTTATTACTATGTACAATATTTTATTTATTTAAAAAAATAGTTATGAAAATAATATTGAAATCGGTTAGTATTTTATTAGTTTCATTGTCTCTTTCTTTTTGTTCAAGTGATGACAATACTACTTCTCCAAAACCAGATCCTGATGGTGGTGAACCTGTTGAAGCAATAATTACTCTAACGAGTACACTTAGTGTTCCCTGGGAATTAGTATGGGGACCAGATAATTTTCTTTGGGTAACAGAAAGAAACGGAAAGATTAGTAGAATAAATCCTGACAGTAAAGAACAACAATTACTATATACAATCCCTAATGTAGCTCAAGTAGGTGAAAGTGGATTACTAGGTATGGTTCATCATCCCGATTTTGACAAAAACCCTTACTTATATCTTGTCTATACATATACTGGAGATCATGGACTACTAGAACGATTAGTTCGTTTTACTTATACTAATAATAGATTAGCTAATGAAACTATACTCATTGATAAAATTCCCGCTAATTCTAATCACAATGGATCTCGTATACTTATCACTCCTGATATGCATCTTATTATGACTACAGGAGATGCCGGAAATACAAATTTTTCTCAAGACATGAAATCTCTAAGTGGTAAAGTTCTAAGATTAAATTTAGATGGAAGTATTCCTGATGATAATCCTTTTAAAGGAAGTTATATTTATAGTCTAGGACATAGAAATGCACAAGGCCTAGCATTACATCCTAATGGTACTCTATATAGTTCAGAACATGGACCAAGTTCTGATGATGAAATAAATATTATAAAACCAGGCAAAAATTATGGGTGGTCAGAAGTAAAAGGTATAATAGATACCCCTAATGAAAAAGCATTTGCAGCAAATACAGAAGTGATTGAATCTATTTTTGATTGGACTCCTACAATTGCTCCTTCAGATCTTATATACTATACAGGAGATCGAATTCCTGAATGGACTAATAAACTTCTTGTATCTGTTTTAAAAGACCAAAAGATAATTGCACTTACTCTAAGTAAAGATGGAACAAAAATTATCGAAGAAAAAGCATTTTTTGACAAACAATTTGGGCGTATTAGAGATATTGCAATATCTCCAAAAGGGCGTGTTTTCATCGCTACTAATGGTAATTCTTATGGAGATACAAGTAATACTCATCGTATCATAGAAATTAATAAAATTAAATGATTCTATAGTTTATATTATTAAATCAGATGTTCTAATTGTTTGAATGCAATTATGTAACAGAATACAATAAACACTGTATCTCAGCATTTTATAATTCTTAAATTTGCATATATTACGGAAAAACCGTAATATTGTGATGCCCATTTCTTAAAATTGATAAAACCTATGCATAAAATTACTTCAGAACAGCAGTTTAATTCCAAGCAATTAGAACATAAATATAAAGATATCTGGGATCGAGGTATTCACCTATTTACTGTAGATGACAAAAACCGCGATTTTTACTATTCCTTCTTTTATGTAGACTTACTATTTGTGCAAGTAATTTACAATAAAATCACAGGAGATATTATTGCTATTAAAAGTTTTACTGATAAAGGCAAATTGATGTTTTATCTTAAAGAAGATTTTTCTTAAAAACTCCTATATACTTCATGTAATTGGAAGAAAATGTAAATTTAGGATTTCTACTTTTTGCTTTTTTAAATTGGTTTATAAATTCGAATAGATCTAAAACTAACCTTGGTTATATAAGACAAAACGATATATCCATTTGACTACCTACGATACCATGTATTAAGGATCAACCCTAAAATGACTAATAAGGTTCCTAGAATACTCATAATAGGATAGATATCAGAAAACCATAAGAAACCAGTAATCATAGTAAAAACAACTTCAATATATTTTAGAGATACAATTCTATTTGTTGCTTGTGATTGAAATGCTTTAGTCATGAATAACTGTCCAAAATATCCAAAAACCCCAAGACTAAATAACAATATCCACTCTACTCCAATAGGCGTAATCCAATTAAAAATTGAAAGAACACCACCTAGCATCACCGAAATCCACATAAAATAATTTACAATTACAACAGGATGATCTCTCCGACCTATTTTATTAATCAAAACATAAACCATTCCACTAAAAAATGCAGAACCTAAAACTAATAATAATCCAAAAGAATCAATGTTAACGTCAAATCCTTTTATCATTAAAACGCCTATAAAAGCCATTAAAATAAATAACCACTGTATTGGTTTTACTTTTTCTTTAAGAAAGAAAACTGCAAAAATAGTAGCAAAGATTGGTGATAAATACCGTAATGACACTGCAGAGCCAATAGGAAGGTAATGTACTGATGTAAAAAACAATCCCATAGAAGTGACTCCCACTAATCCACGATAGATCAATAGTTTTTTCTGGTTTCCTAATATTGGGATATTATACCATAATAAATAACTCATTGTGAAAATCAATGAACCAAAGGCCCTAAAGAGTACTAATTGAGGACCTCCAAAGCGTACTAAATATTTGACAAGTAAATTCATGGCTGTAAAACAAACAGCACTGAAAAGCATAAAATAGAGTGCTTTCTTCATTTATTTAGTTTAAGCTTTTCTCTATAAAAAACTAACAGCTCCAAAGTAAACTCATGAAGTATGCTCTTTATAAAAAAGGGTTGATTATGAGGCAAAATTTAGTAATTTAATGTTTTTCAATGAAGGATTAAATATAATAAACCATAAGTCTAATCAAGGTAGTTTTTATGATCAATTATTCTTATCATTAGAAATAATATCATCTATTTTTCGTAGAATATTAAAATAAATTATTTGGCATGATAATAGTTCTTATTATAAAAAATCAGTTAGCGTTTTTCTGAGATTATAAATTAACAATATTAGAAAATAGTCTATCAAAAGTTTTTTTAGTATTTTAGATAATTAAAACCCCAAATTACCCTAATGAAAAAGCTGTCATACCTACTACTGCTTTTTTTAGCACAAAGTGTCTATTCACAAACCTATACTGTTTTAGATTCTCTACATAATACTCCAGTATCATATGCTACTATCTCTTTTGGAAATGGAAAAGGTACGTTTGCAGATGGCGATGGTAATTTTAGATTCTCAAAAAAATGGTACCCTGATATAGATTCTCTATACATTTCAGCAGTTGGATATAAGGAAGTTTTACTTTCAACAACTTCATTACCGAATAAAATAATATTAGTTCAAAATATTGCTGAACTTAAAGAAGTATATATAACTGCTGAGAAAAAAAGAAAATACAAAACTAAGAAAATTCCATCCGAAGTACATAATGATTATTTTAAAAGTTGGCTTCCTACCGTAGAATCTGAAATTGCAGTTTTTTTCTCTAAAGATTCTGATAAATCTACCAAAATTGCTTCTGTATATTTACCTATAAAGACAGAATCTTCAAACCGAAATTCCAAAAGAACACAATCATTTTCTACAATATTCAAAATGCAATTTTATAGCAATCATGATAGCTATCCTGATAAAAGACTACCTTATGAAGATATCATATTTAAAGTAACCAATAATGATAAGTCTAATTATGAATTGGATATATCAGAATACAAAATTTTTATCCCAAAAAATGGTATTTTTGTCTCAATACAAGTAATGGGATACACTGATAAAGAAGGTAAATTATTGCAAACTAAAAAATATAGTGAGATTGAAACTAAAAAAGGTATAGTTAAAATTTCTACTACCTTTAGACCACTACTCCCCTTCACAAATAAGATAAGTAAATATAAAACTTTTACTCGCAGAATATTCTTCAAAAATAGAGCTTGGCAACGTTTTGATAAAGAATATAGTACCAATAATAATTTAATTAAAAACAATAATACCAATTATGGTATGGGCTTAAAATTGCATTTATATGATAATGATTAACAATAAATAATTTAGAAATAAAAAAAACATTTGATACGTTCGTTATATTATCATTCTAAAAAAGATCTTCTTTTTGTATTAAACTGTACAGCAGCTTTATGTATTTCTTTATGCTTCGTTCTTTTTTCTGCATAATCAACCGCGTCAGAAATCGTAAGATAATAATGATTCATTCCTAATTCATCAGTAAAACCTGATCGCTTTAAGAAATCTCGCACCGGACCAATTGTTCCCACCATCAATAATTGAATATTTAAACCATCAAGATATTGCTGAATATCTTCTAGAACATGCAGCCCTGTACTATCTATATCATGCATATTAGTATTATCAAGAATCAAAAAAATTGGTAATCGTTTACGCTCAGAAAGATATGTCAAAACAGCATCTTTAAAATAACCTGAATTCCCAAAATACAATTGATTATCAAACCTAATAATCAAATACACATCTGATTGAGTAGCATTCGGAAATCTATTTATATTTCTATAATATTTAGTATCTGGTATGTTTACTAACTCTGCAATATGCGGGCGAGCACTATAATATTGTAAAAAAACAAAAGACAATAAAACTCCTATAAAAATTCCTTTTTCTACTCCAAAAATTAATGTGCCAAAAAAAGTAATTAACATTACAATAAAATCACGTCTTCTAAGCCTAAACAAATAGACCGCTTCACTAAAGTTAATCAATCCAAACACAGAAACCAATATAATTGCTGCTAAAACTGTTTTAGGTATATAATAGAAAAATGATGTTAAGAATAATAAAGAAAGTATCACCATTATTGCTGCTATAATAGATGAAACAGCTGTCTTCCCTCCTGCTTCATCATTAATTGCTGTTCTACTATAACTTCCCGAAGACGGAACTGCCTGAAAAAAAGACCCTATAATTTTAGAAATACCTAAAGCAAATAACTCTTGATTGGGGCGTATAACATGATCTCTATTCTTCATTTCCATCGATTTGGCAATACCTATACTTCCTACATACCCTATAAATGTAACAGTTAATACTGATGGTATAAGAGTAATCAGTGTATCATAGTCCATATTAGGAATACTAAAAGATGGTAACCCACTAGGAACATCTTTAATAACAGACAATCCTTTTGTGTGTAACCCAAAAACATAAGTTGCTAAAGTCATAACAACCAAAACTACAAGTGCTCCTGGAAAAGATTTTTTCCACTTTTTTAATATAATAATAACAGCAATAGAAGATAAACAAATTCCAAATGTAACCCAGTTCACTTCCATAAAATGACTAAGAACATACCAAATTGTTTGATGTGTGTATTTAAAATCAGGAATGGCAATTCCCATACCTTGTTCTAATTGAGAAACGATAATTATAATTGCTGCAGCAGATATAAATCCAGAAATAACAGGTTGAGAAATAAGGTTTACCAAAAAACCCATCCGTAGCACACTCATAATAATTTGCAACACTCCTATAAGGAATCCAGAAAACACAACCAGTTCTATAAACCGTTGCGTAAACGGATCAGCTAACTGGCTTACTCCACTCATTACCAAAATTGCAGTAACAGCTACTGGACCAATACTTAATTGCTTAGATGTACCAAAAAATGCATAAAGTAATAAAGGAACTAAGCAAGCATATAATCCATAAATTGGAGGAACCCCCATAAGTAATGCATAAGCAATAGCTTGTGGTATGAGCACTACTCCTACTGTAATACCAGCAATAGTATCTGATTTAAATAAAGAAGTAGTATACTCCTTATCCTTAAAAATCGTAAGAAACGGAATTATTTTATGTAGTGTTTTAACGCTTGTAGTTATTTTTGATTTATAATGTAAATCTACGATAGTTTAATAAGTTATACCAAAAGAATTTAAAATCACATCAATTTAAACACAAAAATGGCATACATACTCTTCATTAATTTATTTTAAGATCTCATTTTAGTACTGCCGTTACGTATAAAATTTGATCGATTTTAATTTTGATCGAGAAAAATGTATTTTAATTAAGTAATTTAGCTAATGCAATACGATTATGTAGTATTTAAATCCATTGTACATGCCAAATATCTCACTTTTTTTAACATATAGAAAAAATTCTGATGAATGAAATTATACTTCTCTGTATTCTAGCAGTAATCGGTTTTATAGCTGGTGTAATTAATACTATCGCTGGTGGTGGTTCTTTACTTACATTACCTATGCTAATTTTTATGGGATTACCTCCTGCTGTTGCCAATGGAACAAATCGTATAGGTATTTTTATTCAGTCTATTTTTTCTATCGCTGGATTTAGAAGTAAAGGCATCAAACCCAAACTTTTCGGGCTTTATATAGGTATATGTGCACTTATAGGCTCATTGATCGGTGCTCAAATAGCAGTTGACATAAAAGGAGAGACGTTTAATAGAATCCTAGCAATAGTAATGGTAGCTGTAGTGCTTTTTATGGTCTTTAAACCTAAAATGAATGTTCTAGAACTAACCGAAAGAATTACTGGAAAACATCTATGGCTATCGTGTATTGCTTTTTTCTTTATTGGAATTTATGGTGGATTTATACAAGCTGGTGTTGGAATGCTTATATTATTAGCTTTAACTTCTATTAATCATCTAAACTTGGTATCATCCAATGCTGTTAAGGTATTGGTAGTTTTCATATATACTATTGGAGCATTAGCTATTTTTGCATATACTAATCAAATCGATTATCTATATGGGTTCATTCTTGCAATAGGAAATGCTACAGGAGGGTGGTTTGCTAGTAGATGGGCAGTTAAAAAAGGAGATGGACTAGTAAAAATATTCTTAATTATTATGGTCATCGCTATGGCTATTAAATTATGGGTAGATAATTAAGTACACCCCATTAATACTAAGAAACCAAATAAAAATCTTACCTAAGAATGCAAACTTTCTGAATTTACTTTATAGTTGAATTGTATCATTAAGTAAAAGGTTCTTGTATATTTGAAAATTTTTAAATAAATTTTTATAATTAATGACAAATAAAACATTCGGAGCTCATTACTTTCATACAGATATCTCTGATGTTTATGAAAGTGACCTTGATCAACTTTATTTTTTCAAAACCTATATTGGAAATCACAAAATTAATGTAGAAAAAGGAGATTCTATATTCTTTTTTGATGATCAGTTAAAGAACGCTAAAGTTCTAAAAGGACCTTGTTTAATAGAATCTAATCATTTAGCTACTGTTATAAGAGGATATATGCATCCAGAGGCAAGTTCTTCATTACGTGGAGTAACTACGCTTCCTTATGTAAATGGGTGCTCTACTAAACAAATTTTTCACCCAATACGATTAGGAGATCCTACATTGCAGTATTTAAAGATGCCACCTTTTAGTAAAGAGCAAGAACATCATATCCATTCTACCTTTAGAGTAGTACTAATTCTTGATGGATTTGGAAAAAGTATTGTGGGAATTGAGAATAACAATATGGTTACTGATTTAAAACCTGGAACAATATGTATTCTAGAACCAATGTGTCCTCATCATTTCGAAACAAATACAGAAAAACCACTAATAGCAATACCTCTTCATATCTTTTCTTCTGTTGGAAGTCTTGAAAAAAATCACCCTATGTTTAATGGTACAGTAATTATCTAGTCATATGAAAAATGAAAATATCAATCGCATTATAGAAACATTTCTTAGTGATTTTAATGAAATGTGTAAAACCAATCGCAAAGATTTTCTCTTAAGAGAACGTATGGTTACTTATGAATCTGGTTCTTTTATAAAAAAATATAATGTTACCTATAGGTTAAAGCAAAAAAATAACAGTTGGCTTATTGAAGCTGTTAGCAGCGGTTTTTGGATTTTCAAAAAAAGGTTTTTACTGCTGCGAATTACTAAAACTAATAACAAAATAAATTTTTCAGGCCTATATACCTCTTCAATACCTGATTTTGAAGAATCATTAATCGAAGAAAAATTAAAAAAATACATAGAAATCTGTAAATCCTTACCTCAGAATGCCTTTGTTAACTCCTAATAAAAATATTCACTATATCTCCAAAAAAAAGCTTTTTAGCAATAGAATATGGACTAAAAATGCTAATCCAATATATTTAAAAAGCTGTTTGTTTTTTGGAACTACATTAATTGATAGAACAAACACCTTAGATACGGGCATTAATTTTTCAATTATAGACAGTATTCCTATAACTTCAGGCTTCTCTCTTTCTTTCGAAGAATTATGTAATGAAAGAGCCAAAGAAATTATCAATACTACTAATTCTAAAATTAAAATTTTATGGTCTGGAGGAATTGATTCTACTGTAGCGCTTGTTTCTTTAATTAATAACCTAAAAGAAATTAATGAAATTGATCGATTAAAAATAGTATTATCTAAAGAATCAATACTAGAATATCCTACTTTTTATCAAAAAATTATCAAAGATCAACTAGATGTAGAGTTTATACAAACAACTATCTTAAACCATATACACTCCCATGAGGTAATTGTTACAGGCGAACATGGAGATCAGATATTTGGTAGTGATAAGCTTAAACATACTATAATAACAAAAGAAGCATTTAGACCATATGAAGAAATTTTAGAATTCATTATTTCTAGAAAATTAGGTACTGATAAATTTAGTGCTTCAATTATAGATTTTATAGAACCCCAACTAAAAAAATCTCCTATTAAAATTATTACACTATATGACTATCTATGGTGGCTAAATTTTTCCTTAAAATGGCAAACAGTATCTATGAGACTAGTACATGGAATTAATAGAACAGCTATCGATTTAGAATCTAATGTATTTCATTTTTTTAAAAGTGATGGTTTTCAGAAATGGTCAATTTCTAACCACTCTTCTAAAATTAAGAATGAATGGAAATCTTATAAATATGTTGCCAAAGAATATATTTATAAGTTCCATAAAGATGAAAATTATTTAATAAATAAAGAAAAAGAACAATCTTTAAAAGAAGTGTTAGTTACTAAAACTAATTTCTCCTTGCTAAATTACTCAAAAAACTGGATGAACAGAGTAAAATCATACCGCTAGAGAACCCGTAAATCTCTTAGGAGAATATCATTATATAAAATGTTTAAGAAACAAGCATACTGTATAAATCAATAGATCATAAACATCTAAACATACCACCTAATCTTCAATTTACATTATATATTCCATTCATTATTCTTATCTTTTACATCTAATTAAATACTAAAACCAAAATATCATGAAATTCCTACCCCTATATTTTACATTGGTTTGCCTCTTTTTTTTGAATTGTAAATCACAAAAAAAAGAAGAAATAGATATAAGTAACGAAACCATTATAGAAATCCCTAAAAAAACTATAAAAAAACCAGTAAGTGATATCAAAATTGATCCAATACAACATGCTTCGACAATTTTAGAATGGAAAGGAAAAACAATCTATATTGATCCTTCAGGAGGGTTTAAGGCTTTTGAAGAAAAAAAACCTCCAAATTTGGTACTCATTACGGATATTCATAGTGATCATATGGATATAGAGACTTTAGATAGTCTTGACTTATCAAAAGCAGAGATTATTGTTCCCCAAGCTGTTGCCGAAAAGCTCCCTGCAAAATATACTGATCATTTGGTTATTATAAATAATGAAGAAACAAAAGAAGTACAAGGCATATCTATTGAAGCTATTCCTATGTATAATCTCCGTGAAGAAGCTTTAAAATTTCATAATAAAGGAAGAGGTAATGGATATGTAATTACTTTAGGGAAAAAACGTCTCTATTTTTCAGGAGATACAGAAGATATTCCAGAAATGAGAGCTTTAAAATATATTGATATGGCTTTTGTATGTATGAACTTACCCTACACTATGACTGTAGAAAGTGCTGCAAATGCTGTTCTTGAATTTAAACCAAAACAAGTATACCCTTATCATTATCGTGGAACAGAAGGGTATAGTGATATTGTAAAATTTAAAAAACTTGTCTCTAAAGATACAACTATTGAAGTAGTACAATTAGAATGGTATCCTAGTATCGATCATAATGCAGAAAAAAACTAAAATCACACCCAGCTAGAATCAACCCCCTTAGCAAGTCTATAAGATTCCTTAAAAGCGGTAATCTTAATAAATTAAGAATCTATGGGGTATTAAAAAAGGTCTGTAAAAATACAGACCTTTTTTAATTATAATCATTTATAAAATATAGTTATACTTTTTTAACTCGAACTGCATTCATTCCTTTCTGACCTCTCTCTAGTTCAAAAGTAACTTTATCATTTTCTTTAACATCTTGCATCAAACCATTAACGTGTACAAAATATCTTTCTTGGGTCTCTTCATCGTTAATAAAACCATATCCCTTAGAATCATTAAAAAAAGCAACTTTTCCTCTTCTAACCGGATCAAATTCTTCTTTTTCTCTCTTTGGGATTCCGATCTCTATATTTTCAGCTTTAATTTTTCTTTTCTTCGTTGGATCTGGAGGAGTATCAGTGGTGTAACCATTTTCATCAACATAAGCAATCATACTATCTAGTCCATTACCCTTATTAGAATTTGCTTTACGTTCTATCCTCTTTTTCTGCTTTTCTTCGCGCTTTTTTAATTTCTTTTTTTCTTTTTCAATTTTACTAAAAGTCTGTTGTGATTTTGCCATTCGTTTTTATACACTTTTTTATTAAATTTATTTTGCATCTATGAATACCATAAATGTTGTCATTGAAATACTAAACGAACGATTGGAAAACTACAATTTATAAGATTGATTTACCGAATAATTTACCCAGTTGTTGCAATAACCAGAAGATATATACAATATCGTATATACTTCAACCTTTTATACAAAGATAAGTTTTCATTTTTGAATAAAAAAAACTCTTTGCTAAATTAAGAGTTATCCACATAAATATAATGGATTCATCATTAATATTAGTGCTGAAATAAAATGTTAAGTTTTTTTGTTAAAAAATATTTTTTGGATATCATAATATATATACTCAAAACAAATTTAATTATTGATAAAACTTAATTTGTAGATTTGTCAATTATTTTTTTTTCTTAAAGAAATTAACTTTTCTATAAATTTGTAAATGGAACATACTACTGAAAGAAATCATCATAAACATTTTGCTATTTACAAACCATATGGTTATTTAAGTCAGTTCATTAATAATGGTCAAAAACAAAATTCAAAAAAACTCTTAGGAGAATTATATAATTTTCCAAAAAAAATGATGGCTATTGGTAGATTAGATGAGAAATCAGAAGGTTTATTATTATTAACTACAGATGGAAAAACCAGTAATCATATTTGTAGTAGCAAAATAGAAAAAGAATATTATGCTCAAGTAAATGGAGATATTACATCAGAAGCAATTGAACTACTAAAACAAGGGGTTGAAATTGGTTTTGATGGAAAAAAATACACTACTTCCCCTTGCAAAGCTTACAAATTAGATCCATTTCCAAAGTTTCCAGAAAGATCAAAAAAAATACGGGATGATAGACATGGTCCTACAAGTTGGGTTTCTATTACGCTAAGAGAAGGTAAATTTCGTCAAGTACGAAAAATGACTTCGGCCGTTGGGTTTCCTACATTAAGATTGATAAGAATCCGAATAGGAGATATTTACTTAAAAAATATGGAAATTGGAGAGGTTAGAGCGTTAGATCTTACATTTATTTAGCTCGTTTGCTGTAAACTCTCCTTCTTATACTTTTAATAAGCTTATTATAATTTAGTTCATCATAAGATAAATGATTTAAGACCACAGCTCTATTCTATAAAAACATTCAAAAACAATAAAAAATAGGTTCGCCCTCTACTCAATAGTCTTGTTAGTAACTTCGCTATGCATATCCCTTAAAAATCATTAAATTCGCAAAATAACAATACACACATTTTTAAAACATACATAATGAGTAAAGAAGTAGTAATCGTGTCTGCAGCACGCACACCAATTGGAAGTTTTATGGGTAGTTTATCTACTGTTCCTGCGACTCAATTAGGAGCTACTGCAATTAAAGGCGCACTAGATAAAATAAATTTAGATCCTTCTCTAGTAGAAGAAGTATTTATGGGTAATGTTGTACAAGCAGGAAATGGGCAAGCTCCGGCTAGACAAGCAGCATTAGCTGCTGGGGTCAATGAAAATGTTCCTTGTACCACTATAAATAAAGTGTGTGCCAGCGGTATGAAAGCTGTTATGCATGCTGCTCAGGCTATTGCTTTGGGTGATGCCGATATTATTGTTGCCGGAGGAATGGAGAATATGAGTCTGATACCTCATTACGTACGATTAAGAGCTGGGCATAAGTTCGGACCTCAGACTATGGAAGATGGTATGCAAAAAGATGGATTAGTAGACGCATATGATCAAAATGCAATGGGAGTTTGTGCTGATCTTTGTGCAAAAGAATATGATTTTAGTAGAGAAGACCAAGATGCTTTTGCTGTACAATCATATGAGCGTTCTGCTAAAGCTTGGGCAGAAGGTAAATTTGATAATGAAGTTGTTCCTGTCTCAGTTCCACAACGTCGTGGTGAACCAATTTTGGTTACAGAAGATGAAGAATACAAAAATGTAAAAATAGAAAAAATCCCTGCTCTTAGACCTGCTTTTTCTAAAGATGGATCAGTAACCGCAGCAAATGCATCAACTATCAATGATGGAGCTGGAGCAGTTGTAGTGATGAGTGCAGAAAAAGCAGCAGAACTAGGTTTACAACCTCTTGTAAAAATAACTGGGTATGCAGATGCTGCACAAGAACCTAAATGGTTTACTACAGCTCCTGCAAAAGCACTCCCAAAAGCGTTAAATAAAGCAGGAATTACTATTGATGATGTAGATTTTTTTGAATTTAATGAAGCTTTCTCTGTTGTAGGGTTAGCAAATTTGAAAATTCTAGGTCTTAACGACACTAATACTAATATAAATGGAGGAGCTGTTTCTTTAGGGCATCCATTAGGATGTTCTGGCGTACGAATACTAATTACATTGATGAACGTATTAGAGCAAAATAACGCAAAAACAGGTGCTGCAGCCATCTGTAATGGTGGCGGTGGTGCATCAGCTATGGTAATTGAACGTCTATAAATTATATGTTAGAATATAAGGTTTAGATTTTTATATTTCTAAACCTTATACTTTCTATCTTATTTCTTACAATCTTATTGTCTAACATCTAGTGTATAATTAGCTAGTTTCTATAAAAAATCCATGCAATACGGTATTTGCAATCTAAGTATTGTCCCATTACGTTTTGAACCAAAAGATCCTAGTGAAATGGTTTCTCAGGTATTATATGGTGAGCATTTTAAAATACTAGAGCAACGAAAAAAATGGAGTAAAATACGTTTAGCTTTTGACAGCTATGAAGGTTGGATCGATAACAAGCAGTATATAGAAATTACTGAATTAGAGTACCAAAAATTTGAAGGATACTCCCCTTCTATGGTAGGAGATATGGTAGAATTTGTAAGTTGTAAAGATAATCAACTAATGCCAATTCCATTAGGGGCTTCTTTAACAGCATTAGATTTTTTTAAACATCAATATGAAGGAACCAAAATTGTAGAAAAACAAACAAAGGAAAACATTGTTTCTACTGCATTTTTATTCCTTAATGCCCCATATTTATGGGGTGGAAAAACAAATTTCGGCATTGACTGTAGTGGTTTTTCCCAAATGGTATACAAACTTAATGGATATCGACTATTAAGAGATGCCTCGCAACAAGCAACACAGGGTGATCCATTAAGTTTTATTGAAGAAAGTGAACCTGGAGACTTAGCTTTTTTTGATAATGATGAAGGAGTAATCACTCATGTAGGTATTATGATGAAAGATAATTATATTATTCATGCGCATGGTAAAGTGCGAGTGGATCGTATAGATCATACTGGGATTTATAATGTCGAAAAAAGAACTCATACGCATAAATTAAGGGTGATTAAAAAGATTATCTAAGATTTTAACTTATGTAGTAATGATTTCCAAAAAAAATCGAACATACAGGTACAACTTGCGGATAGCCTAAAATTATTAAATATAGGTCGTTAAACATTTTATGATGCTTTTGGCACTCCTCATAATACAGAATAAAATACCAGAGTGATTGAGTTTTATAAAAAAATGGCTATAAAGCTTTTGATAAACACTTGTTTACACTAGGAATAGATATTCAAACAGACTTACGGAAGGAACTATTTTTATAAACTTTATGATTTTAATAACATTACTTACCTTAGTTTTATGTAATTTTGAAACGATCATTTCATTTTAATTATGCCAAAAACAGAAACTTTTAATAGAAGCCAAGTTTTACAACAAGCAACAGAAGTATTTCATAAAAAGGGATATAACGGTACTTCTATGCAAGATTTAGTAGATGCCACTAAACTGAATAGATCTAGTATATATAACTCTTTTGGGAGTAAATTGAATATGTTTCTAGAAGTTTTATCACACTATCAGTCAATACATAATCATAATTTTAGTCAAGGAATAGCAAAATCATACAATGCTTCAAAAGCTATTGAAACAATTTTTGACTTACATCTACAGGAAATTGTAAATGATCAAGATCATAAAGGTTGTATGGTTATAAATTGTAAATCAGAAATGACAAACCAAGAACCTTCAATTAACTCTTTTATGGAAAAGAATCAGGATAAAATGATTGTTATGCTAGAAGATATTGTAAGCAATGGACAAATGGAAAAAATCTTTAATCAAAAACAAACAGCAAACCAATATGCACTATACTTATTTTCATCTATCCAAGGGTTTAGAATGACAGGCATATTAAATAAAAATAAAGAAGAACTTAAAAACCTTATAAACATTATACTTAAGGTATTATATTAATTTTTTTTAACTTAATCTGGAACGATTGTTCCAAATAAATAATTTGAACACAAAAAATAATACAATGAAAAAACTAGAAAACAAAGTAGCTGTTATCACTGGAGCTAATAGTGGAATAGGATTAGCAACAGCTAAGTTGTACCTACAAGAAGGAGCCAAAGTCGTTCTTTCTGGAAGACGACAGGAAGCATTGGATGAAATAACTGCTGAACTCAAAGGGGATTTTATCGCAGTTAAAGCTGATGTAGCTAAACCAGAAGATAACAAAAGATTAATTGAAGAAGCAACCAATGCTTATGGAAAAATTGATATTCTTTTTCTTAATGCAGGTATTGCACCTGTAGCTCCAGCTCACGAAATATCTGAAGAACATTATGATACATTATTTAATACTAATGTAAAAGGACCAATATTAGCAACTAAAGAGGCATTACCACATCTAAATGATGGAGGTACTATATTATTTACCAATTCTATCGTTAGTCAAAAAGGTTTTGATGGATTGGGAGTTTATTCTGCTACTAAAGGTGCATTACGTGCATATCAAAGAGTATTAACTTCGGAAGTAAAATCTAGAAAAATAAGAGTGAATTCTATTGCTCCAGGACCTATTGACACACCTATTTATGGTAAAATGGGACTTCCTACAGATGTTGTAGAAGAAATGGGTAAAGGTTTTGCACAACAAGTACCCTTAGGTCGTTTTGGAACTTCTGAAGAAATTGCTAAATCAGCATTATTCTTAGCCTCAGATGACGCTTCTTACATCAACGGCGTAGAATTAGAGATTGATGGTGGATTAAGTCAGATATAATCTATTAGAGGAGTATCAATATTATTTACCTTTAAAATCAAAAATTCTCACTAATTTTTATGATTAGTGAGAATTTTTTTGCCTGTAATATAATTTAATATTTTTAAATATATTAATAATTTTAAAACTGGGATATTTAATTTGATAATGATGTATTATACAAGATCTATATTATATAAATCCTCTTTTTCGCGCCTCTTCTAATAACATTTGATCATCTGCCTTAGCTATAGAAAACATCTCCTTAATCTGATTTTTTCTCTTCTCTATTGCACTTAATGATAAACTTACATAATTGGGTAAGTTTTTAGTCTTAACACCACGAGATAAATGATATAGAATTTTTAAATTTTTCTCATCTAGAGAAAACTTATTAGTCATCATTTTTCTAAAATGATCATTTACAGTAGCACTATAATATGCTTTACCTTTAATAATATTATTAAACGCCAATAGCAATTCACTAGAAGTCAAATCACTTTTAATCAAAAAACCTGCAGGATTAATATTCTTAAGAATATTATGAATTCTGTGATCCTCTCTGTGCATGGTTAGTATAATAATTTTTGACTTAGGCAGTAATTCTTTAGCATGTTTTGCCAGATCTTCTCCAGAAGTAATAGCTCCGTCTGTAGAAGGGGGTAATTTAATATCGACAAAAAGCATATCATAAGGAACCGTCTCCGAGGATTTTACAATACTTGCGTATGCATCATCACAATTAGATGCGATGTCTATCTTAATTTGATATTCTCTTTGATTTTCTCCTAATAAGGTATTCTTATACCCCTCGATGATCATAGGGTGATCATCAATCATAAGAACTTTTAGCTTTTTCTTCATCTTAAAAATTTATTGTTTTTAGGTTTTAAAATTGTATTCTCATAATATCACTGATATAACATTACGAGTATACATTATTTTTAGTGTAATTCTACTATTTTTGTATGTAATGGCACACTAACTGACACAGTAGTACCTGATTCATTATCACTTACAAAACTAACTACCCCATTCATCTGTTCTACTCTAGATGCAATGTTTTTTAACCCAATTCCTTTTTTAACCTTACCTGTTCTAAATCCTATTCCATCATCTAAAATAGTAAGATTTATGGTATCATCGACATAATCGAAATTAATTTTTATAATCTCAGCACTGGCATGCTTAAAAATATTCTGCATAGATTCTTGTAAAATCCTAAAAAAATTAACCTTTTTCTGGTCATCTATGCCCTCCCAATCAATATCCTCATCATTACTAAATTCGAATTCTATACCATGTACATTACATAAATCCTTAATTAAATTTTCTACTGCATCAATATATGCTACATCAGACGGTAAGGTCTCTGCTCCCAGATCATGGGAGATCAATCGTATTTCTTTTTCTATTGATTTTAGTTCATCTATATATTTATTTCTGGTTTCTGTAAATCCATCATTAGCACGCTGATTGATACCATCTAAGCTTAATCGCACTCCAAATAGCCTCCCCAAAACTCCATCATGCAATTCTTCTGACATACGTTTTTGTTCTAATTGCCTTCCTTCTTCTAGTTTTACCTGCTGATTAAGTAGTAATCGATAAATCTCTTCATTAGACTCTTGCTGGGTCTGCGCAAATAGTAGTTCTTTATTACTTTGTTGTTGCCTAAAAATAATATATCCTAATAAAAACAACGTAGTTAACCCTAATATCGCAATTATTAGAATTTGATTTTCTTTACTGATTTGCTCATTTTTCTCTACAATTTCATCAGTTTCATAACGGATACGAGCAAATTTATCTCTAAACAAACGTTCTTCTTTGACCAAACTATCATTAAGTGCAATATATGTATTGGCATATACTAATCCTTTATCACTATCTGATATTTCTGATAGTAATTGATATGCTTGTAATAATTCTTCATTATTATGTAATTCTAATGATACATCACGAGATTGTTCTGCATACATTCTAGCAGTTTTATAATCATCAATATACCTATAATACTCTGCTAAATGTAAAGTATTCGTAGCAATACCATATCTATCATTGATACTATCTCTTATATTTAATGCTTTATAAAAAAGATCTGGAATATTTGCCATATCGTTTGACAAAAAGTTAACATAAGCTAGATTATCTAATAATTGAGAGTGTCGCTTTGGCTTAGTACTTAAATAATCAGTATAGGACAATGCCTTATGATAATATTCTTTTGCTTTATCATAGTTCTTCTGAGATTTATATATAGTACCTATATTGTTATAAGATATTAAAGTTTGTAATATTTCATTACTTGTACCTTTAGCATAGTCTATAGCTTTTAATTGATAGTCTACCGCTTCATCATATCGCTCCAAATATTTTGCTAATATTCCTAAATTAGTATAACATAAATACAAGAATTTTATATTCTTAGATAATTCAAATTTTTCTATTGATCTTATAGTTAGCGCCTCGCTTTCACTATAATCTTTTGTTTTTTGTAAAATACGAGCCATGTCAAGTAGTACTTTTCCTTGCTCATAATCATTTCCTGAAACTTTTGAATAAATTTGTTTTGCTTGATCAAAATAATAATATGCACTATCAATTTTAGAAGTTCTATAATATATCCCTAAGTTCCTATATGATTTAGCTATACCCAAAGAGTCATTAATTGAACTGGCTATCTTCATTGCCTTCATGTTCATTTTTTTATAACTCCGATAATCTTTTAAAATGTAATAACTAGTTGAAATATCATGAATTTTATTTCTCTTATAAATCCCATCTTCAAACGTAGAACAAATGTTGTATGCTTTTTCTAAGTTTTTTTTCCTTTCATCAATAGGAAGATAATTATTCTGAGAATTTTTTATATAAGATATTATCAAATTAGATTTCAACTCTTTATCATCAACCTTATCGGATTGTCCACATCCAAAAAATATTAGTATAAAAAATAAACTTAAAAACTTACATAAATTAATAATCATAAAAAAACTGTTTATTATCTAAATTAAGGAATTCTACTTCAACAAAAAAGAACTTTAAGTTTAAAGTTCTTTTTTGTTGAAGTAGAATTATTAAGCACATAATTTTATACTACTCTGGAGGAATTTCATCAGCAGCATCTTCTCCTCCTATAATATCTGTTTGTTCTTCAATACCAACTTGCTCATCTACAGAATCTGCTTCACAAGCAATAAATAATGGACTTAATAGTAATACGGCGAATATTATTTTTATAGTTTTCATAATAGTTGTTTTTTTTAGTTATTAGTTTTTTTCTTTTTAATACCTAATATCTTTACTAGGGGATTATTTAATTTATTTTTTCGGGACTATGATGCGCTGCGACTTTATTTTCTTAAGAATACCAACACCTAACTGTTGTTTGGGTTAGTAGTTCTAATTGTACACTACAAATGTAGAATCTTTATCCCCTCGCACCTAATATATTATAGTACATTTAGTAGATAGACCTCTATCAAATGTACATTAACCGATTATACGAGTAAATGAACGGATTTTAGGGATCTTTATATTTGTAGGAAATCATGTACTAAGAGTTTTATAATATTAGTTATTGTTCTTTTTTATAAAACCAATAAGTTATAATAAGATATTGGCTAGTATTTATCAGGTATCAAATTTATATATATATCAAACTTTTCTTGGCTAATGCATCTTTGATCTCTTCTACATTATTTTTATATGATTTAGAAAAAGGGATCATATCATCTATATTTTTAATTGCACATTTTGCTTTTCCAAAATGTATTCTGGATACATAATCCGTATTGATAATATAACTATTATGAATCCGTACAAAATGATCTGGTAATAAATGTTGAAAATGCTTTAAAGTTTTGAACGCTTCTACCTTACTACCATCACTCATTATAAAATCAGTAGTATTGTTATCAGCTTTGAGATACAAGATTTCATCTACATCTACAAATCGATAATCTCCATAGGATCTAAAACACAATGTATTCTCTCCTATCTGATCAAAATCTTTTTTAAACCGCATTAATGTTTTATTAATCTGATTTTTATTAAATGGTTTAAGAATATAATCCATAATTCTGTTACGTATACCCTCTATCGCATATTCTGATGTTTTAGTAATCACTACAAACTCTGGTAATCGAACCATATATTTAGCCAACTCCACCATTAAAGAATACCTTGTAGTAGTACAATACATTCCTGGTACTTCGGGCTCTAAGAAAACAATACGAGGTCTTCTTTCTAAAATTAAATCTAATGCTTCTTGTTCATTTTCTGCTATTCCTGTACAGATGTAATCTGTTTGTTCTTCTAAAAATATTTGAATAGAATCTGCAATTTTATGATCATTATCAATAACAACATAAGGGTATTTCATAGGGTATCTGATTAGTAATTTTGGTGCCGGTCAATAGCTACGATATATTCTATCTACAAGATAATGCATTTGCTCTTTCTCTTGTATGCGGTAAAACCATAATATTAATATGGGTAAACTTTAGTGTAAAAATTTACAAAAACCCCACTTAGCGATGATTATCAGCATTTTATCGAAAAAAAAGCCAAAACAGATTAAATCTATAGATTTAACACTACCCATATAGTTTTGTTAAAAAAGATTAAAAAAGCAATTTAGCAACCAAAAAATCATAATAAAAAAACCTTTTTATATTTTTTTTATTGTATATAGGTAATGTTTTTATTAACCTTAATACTCTAATTAGATTGATATTAAAAAAATATCTGTTAAACAATATTTTACAATAAATAGCACCTCTTTTTTCAATCTTAAAAATGGTTTAGCATATACATTACTTATGGTTATCCCTATCGTATTTATTATTTTCAAAAAAAACACAATTCAACTATTTAATTTACAGTCAATTGAATATTTTTCACATATAAAAGAAATAGCAACTATCTTATCTAGTTACTATATAAGTAGATTTTTAAATATATTTATTGCTACGTATAGACTCGTAAGAAAACACTGTATTGAATTAAACACAATACTACTTTTTATGAATTAGTAAAAACGACTAATAACAGTAAATTTTATGCAAAATATAGTTGTACTCACAGGGGCAGGAATTAGTGCAGAAAGTGGTATTAATACCTTTAGAGGGGCAGATGGATTATGGGAAGGTCATGACATTATGGAAGTTGCTTCTCCGCAAGGGTGGAAAAATAATCCAGAACTAGTATTAGATTTTTACAATAAGAGACGTAGCCAATTACATACTGTAAGCCCTAATAGTGCACATCTTAACTTGGTTACTTTAGAAAAACAATATAATGTAACTATTATAACCCAGAATGTAGATGATCTACATGAAAGAGCGGGTAGTACTACAGTAGTTCACTTACATGGTGAATTACTAAAAGTGAGAAGTCAGTTTGATAAAGAATTAATCTTAGATTGGAAAAAAGATCTTTTATTAGGTGATCATTGTGAGCATAATTCTCAATTACGACCTCATATTGTCTGGTTTGGTGAAGCTGTACCTATGCTAGATACTGCTATTACGATTACAGAACAAGCAGATATTCTGATCATCATAGGTACTTCTATGCAGGTATATCCTGCTGCAAGCTTATTACAGTATGCACGTCCTGAAATTCCTATCTATTTTATTGATCCAAACCCTGCTATATCTCCTTCAAAAAAACTTACCATACTCCCAGAAAAAGCAACAATAGGTGTAGCAAAAATTGTAAAAAAATTAGTGAATTAGAATAGAATCAAAATAATGTATTTCATATGACATTGCTTAATGAAGTGTTAGATAAGGTTAATCATTCTCGCGAAAAAAGAGCATCTTTTGCTAATTTGATTCTTGATAATCCAGCACTACTACCAGATTTACTTACTATTTGTTCACAAGTAGATAATGAAAAATCATGTAAAGCCTCATGGGGGCTCGAGTTTTTATGCAAACATACTCTTGAGGCTATTTTTCCATATCTTGATGAACTTATAGGCATCATCCCAAAAGTTTATCAACACCCTGCTGTAAGACCTATGGCTAAAATAGTAGAATATCTTACAATTGCTTATTATCAAGAAAAGGAAACTAAAATAAGGAAATTTCTAACACTAAAACATCGAGAGAAAATTACCGAAACCTGTTTTGACTGGCTTATTACTGATCAAAAAGTTGCTCCAAAGGCATATTCTATAACATCTTTATACTTATTAGGAACTGAGTTTGATTGGATACACCCTGAACTTAAGACAATACTAGAAAATAATTATAATATTGGTAGTGCTGCATATCAAGCAAGAGCCAGAATGACTTTAAAGAAATTAAGATAACATAATATCACTTTTATTTTCATACAAATCTATAACTTAGAAAGTTCTTGTATAATGGATAAAAAACATTAGTTTATATAAGAAAAAAAGCTTTGGTTTAAAAATCGTAAATCGTAAATCAAAAATCAAAACATATACTTTATATTTGCTTGTTTAAAAAATAAAAGTATGTCATTATTTTCCTTGCAAGCAATCTCTCCTATAGATGGACGTTATGCGTCAAAAACCAAATCCCTTAGTTCGTTTTTTAGTGAAGAGGCTTTAATTAAGTATCGTGTACTTGTAGAAATTGAATATTTTATTGCATTATGCGAATTACCATTACCTCAACTAGAAAATGTTGATACTGCATTATTTGATAAACTAAGAGAAATCTACACTTCTTTTTCTAGTGAAGATGCTAAGGCCATAAAAGACATTGAAAGTGTAACTAATCACGATGTAAAAGCGGTAGAATATTTTATAAAAGAAAAATTTAATACACTCGGATTACAACAATATAAAGAATTTATTCATTTTGGGTTAACATCTCAGGATATTAACAATACTGCTGTACCATTAAGTATTAAAGAAGCTATCACTAGTGTTTATATACCAGAGTATACTGTTCTTTTAGAAAAATTAAAATCTTTGGTTACTGAATGGGCCACTATACCAATGCTTGCACGTACACATGGACAACCTGCATCCCCTACTCGATTAGGAAAAGAGTTTCAGGTATATGTAACCAGAATCGAGGCTCAATTTGATTTGCTTAAAGATATCCCTAGTGCTGCTAAATTCGGAGGAGCTACAGGGAATTATAATGCTCATAAAGTAGCTTACCCTACTATTGACTGGAAAGCTTTTGGAACTCATTTTGTACAAGAGAAATTAGGATTACATCATTCTTTTCCTACAACACAGATTGAGCATTATGACCATATGGCTGCTCTATTTGATGGGCTCAAAAGAATAAATACAATACTATTAGACCTTGATAGAGATATATGGACGTATGTATCTATGGATTATTTTAAGCAAAAAATTAAAAAGGGAGAAGTTGGATCTTCGGCAATGCCACATAAAGTAAATCCTATTGATTTTGAAAATAGTGAAGGGAACTTAGGGATAGCCAACGCACTATTTGAGCATCTTTCTGCAAAATTACCTGTAAGCAGACTACAACGTGATCTTACTGATAGTACTGTACTTAGAAATATCGGAGTTCCATTTGGACATACATTGATTGCTTTTCAGGCTACATTAAAGGGACTAAATAAACTATTACTTAATGAAGAAAAATTTGCTCAGGACCTAGAAAACAACTGGGCAGTAGTAGCAGAAGCAATACAAACAATACTAAGACGAGAGGGATATCCTAATCCATATGAAGCACTAAAAGGTCTTACTCGTACTAATGAAAAAATAAATCAACAATCTATTGCTAATTTTATCGAAACTCTAGAGATTTCTGATTCTATAAAATCTGAATTAAAACAGATCACTCCTTCTAATTACACTGGTATATAGAGATCGTTAATACAGTTTACTTAATAAAAAAAGTGGTTTTGATTCTAAGAATCAAAACCACTTTTTTTATTAAACGTTTTCTTTGAATAAAGAAGAAGCTTAATTAAGCTCTATAGTATTTTCTAGTTTTTTTAAAGCTTCAATATTAATTTTTCCTTTTTCTATTGATTGCATTAATACTGCTATTTTCTCAGGCTTCATATTATCACCTAATATACGTAATAATGCTAATCCTTTTTCTTGATGTGTCGCAAAAATAATAGCTTCGTCGATATCATCATCTTCTCCTTGATATTTAAGTATTGCTTTTATTCCATGAAAGTTAAATCTCATTAAACTTTCGTAATCATCAGAAGCTATTATTTTTTTTATGGCTGCTTGTTCTTTTTCAAATCTACTTTGGTTATCTCCATTAAGGGGTAATGCTAAAAAATTTATCTTTTTTATGCTCTCTAATGCTTCTTGTTCTTCTTCTGTAAGTTTTATCGTTTCTTTACTTAAAAGACTAGATGGTATATCTACTGCTATAAACTCAGCATCATTCTGATGATCTACAAAATACTTTTGTAACGAGGGTTCTTTAGTACAACTTGTTATTAATGATAGACCAATTATTCCTATAATTATAATCACATTCTTCATCTCTATTATTTTTTGATTGACTGTCTTTTGATTGATATTACTTTTAAGTCAAACGTCTTCTCATAGAAAAATAAGAAGACGTAAAAACCTTATATATTTACTATTCTAATTCCCTTTTTTTACATGCTTTAGCTCTTCACTACCAGGAACATTAAGGTGATTTGCTATTTTAGAAACTTGTTTTAGATCAATATTTCCTGTAATAGTAAGTACAACTGTACTAGGTCCTTCTCCTTTATCATTTATCCCATCAAGAAACATAAACAATTCACTCACATGGTCTTCATCTTTCCCTGGCTTAGAGTAAAACTTAACATTTTTGCCTTCACTATTCACTCTCATTAACTCTTCCATTGAAGAATTTTTAAGATATGTTTCTACATCTGTTTTTATCTGTTGTCCTATTCCTTTATTTTCTGTTGCAAAAACTTTTATATTTCTTATATTTTCTACAAGATCCATATATTCTTTTACCTCACTATCTTTACTTTCTAGATCTATCTTACTTAGAAGTTTAAACATTTTACTAGTTACTACAACAGAGGATACATCTTTCATGTTTTCATACTTATCAAAAGTATTTTGTGCATTTGATATATACGGTAGCATTGCTAATACTATAATAATTGTTATTTTTTTCATACTATTCAATTTTAATTCCTTTTATACTATTGTTTAACCAATACTTTTTTAGGATGTATATTTTACTTTAATAATTTATTAGTAGTGTTTTCAAATTCGTTTAGGTACACTAACTCTTGTTTTCCTTCATTCATATATTTTGAAACCATGTTAAGGATTTTCTTGGTTTCTTGTAATGCTATTTCAGGATCCTCAAAAGTATCTTTCGGTTCAGATATCGTAGGTTGTGTTAAAAATATTCCTACAATCAACACTACTGATGCAGCCACACCAACCCACGCATATTTGCTTTTCTTATTCCTTTTAAATTTTAGATCCTTAGCAGCCATTATAGTACTCTCTTCAGAAAAATACTGAAATAAATCTTTATATTTCTCTAGATGTGACGGCACAGTTTCTCTGGTAAAATAAACCTTTAATTCTTTTTCTTCAGAAATGGTCGTTTCGCCTTCGAAATACTTTTCCAGTAATTTTTCAATATTAGACAACTCCATAATTGTGTTTTTTTAATAATTCTTCTCTAATTTTTTTTCTTCCTCTTGATAATGCTACTCTTACTGCTGTTTCATTAATTCCCAGCACTTTTGCTACTTCTGCATTATTATACTGTTCTATATCCCTAAGTTGGATAATCATTCGTTGCTGCTCTGGTAAGTTATCCATAATCTTGCCAACCCAATCTAAACTATCCTTAGCCTCTACTTGTTTTTGTAATGACGTTCGTTCATCTCTATAATTACTATGTACTATCTTTAGATTCTTAGTTTCCTTAGCCTTAAGTTTATCATAGCAATAATTCTTGGTCATTGTCATTGCAAACGCTTCTATATTATTATACTCAGCCATTTTATTTTTATTCCTCCATAGTCTTAATAAGATCTCTTGTGTCGCATCTTCTGCTTCTTCATTACTTACAAGTAAACGTTTAGCCATCCTAAAAAGCTTGTCTTTAAATCCATTTGTCAGTATTATAAATGCTCTTTCTTTCATTATTGGTTGGTGGTTATTCATAAAACTTTGTCAGCTTTATATAAGGGAGACGACTATCTATATAATTTGTTACAATTTTTTTTAAATTACAATAAAGTAGTTACATTTATCGCTATATACTTATTATGGGATATATTTTATTTAGTTTTCCGATATTAAATCGGAATACTTATTGATGGATTTCATGTAACAAATAAAAACAATAAATACGAAATAGATGAAGTACATAAAGTATTTTACACTATTATTAGTTATCATAAGCTCTTTTACAGCATGCTTTAATGATAATGATGATGTAAGACGTGTATCTGATAATACAGAAATTAATAGTTTTATATGGAAAGGTATGAATACTTTCTATTTATATAAGGAAGAGGTGCCTAACTTAGCGAATAATCGTTTTTCTTCTACCCAAAAGTTTCAGGAGTTTTTAAGAAGCTTTGCGTCTCCAGAGGCTATTTTTGAAGCTTTGCAAACTCAAAGAACAGTAGCGGTAGGTACCGAACAAAAAAAAGCTGATGAGTTTAGCTTTTTAGTTAATGACTATGTGAAATTAGAGCAAGCTTTTGATGGTATTACAAGAAATAATGGTATGGAATATCGATTGATACGATACCCAAATAATGCCTCTAATGTATTTGGATATGTGAGATACGTCCTTCCTGACACTGATGCTGAAGCTAAAGGGATAAAAAGAGGAGATATTTTTACTACTATAAATGGTACACAGATAACAGATAAAAATTTTAAACAACTATTAGAACCTGATAACTATACAATAGGACTAGCTACTTTTGATGGTAGTAATTTTACATCGACAGGAGCTTCTCTTTCTCTGACTAAGGTACAATATACAGAAAATCCTATTTTTATATCAAAAACTATTGATGTAGGGGGTAATCCTGTTGGATATCTTATGTATAATTCCTTTACTGGAGATTTTGATCAACAACTTAATGCTGCTTTTGGTAAGTTTTCTTCAGATAAAGTTACTGATTTGATATTAGATTTACGCTATAACGGTGGAGGTGCTGTTACATCTGCAATTGATTTATCTAGTATGATTACAGGACAGTTTAAAGGTAAAGTTTTTTCTACAGAACAATGGAATTCTGATCGCCAAGATGCTCTTGGGAATACCAACTTATTTGATGATAAAATTAGAAATAATGATGCTATTAACAGTCTTAATTTAACAAGAGTATATGTGTTAACATCAAGAAGTTCTGCCTCTGCAAGTGAATTAGTTATTAATGGACTTAATCCATACATAAATGTTATACAGATAGGTGCCACTACAAGAGGAAAATTTCAGGCTTCGATAACATTATATGATTCTAAGAATTTTAGACGTAAAGATGCTAATACAGGACATACCTATGCTATGCAACCTTTAGTTCTTAAATCACTCAATTCTGTTGGTTTTACAGATTATTATAGTGGTTTTACTCCTAGTGTAGAAGTCAAAGAAGATATTTCTAATCCTGGAGGTGTTTCTAACCTCGGAGTTTTAGGTGATCCTAATGAACCTATGTTAAAAGCTGCTATAAATCATATTTTAGGTATTAAAAGTCTCAAAAAGAATAGTATTGCTTTAGAGTTAGAAAGTATTGGTGATAGTAAAATGTTTTCTCCTACTTATGAGCGTATGTATCAAGATCTAGATGTAACCACTATAGAACAATCTGATTTTTAATTCTGTTTCTCAAATTGATTTTAAAAAACTGAGGTTAGATCTAAGGAAAGGATATAGAACAACAATGCTGATTACTGTAAATTAGATGTTTAAACGTTTAGTTTTACATATTCTTTTTCAGGAAAAGAATATGTAAAATCGATGACATCAGAGTAATATGACGAGATATGCTTCTGAAAAATGATATTTTGATTTTAGATTGTTTTCTGGGGAATTACTCCGTCTAAGAAAGATTAAACTAGTAATCTGTTTAGTCATGATCACCAAAATTTCTATCTGTATCATTACATTTAGAATGTATCAAACGGTAAAAAACAGATTATCTGCTTCTTTAGAAGTTAAAAGTTGTTGTAAATAAGCATTACTAATATAATCGAATCATATATCTTGTTAGGTTTTGCTACGCTATTTTCTATACAATTACAATGATCTCGGGAAACTCGTGACAATTCTAATTGCATAGAAAAACGTCCTAGGAAATCTAGGACGTTTTTTATTTTGATAAAATTATTCTAAATAACAATGGTTTAATTTAATAAAACCTATGTCAGTTATTATGATTTTCGACACAATCTGGTCTTTTTTTTTGAGCTAAAATCTTAGATCAAATCTAGATTAAAAACCTCTAAAATTTTAAATTAAATCCTATTCTTACATTTCTTCCTCGGGTATTAAACCCAAAAATTTCTTGATAATCTTCATTAGTAATATTATCCATAGTGCCATAAATACTCAGGTTATCCATCAATTGATGACTGATATAAAAATTTAACAAACCATAATCAGTTAGCGAAACAGGAGTCGAAGTTGCAAAATTAGTATCCTTACGTTCTGTATTATATTGATAGCTTAATGATGTATAGGTTTTTTTATCCAATTGATATCCTAAACTTGCATTTATCATATGTTCAGGAATTCTAATCCCATTATCAATCTTATGGATATTGGTATAAGTGTAATTACCATTTAGGGATACTTTATCATCCAAAAACTTTGTATCAAACACTACTTCTACTCCATCAATATTAATATCCTTAGGAGAATTAAAATTAGCAAAAGTTTTAGGATTAAAGGTGATAAAATTCTCTGATTTACGATTAAAGTAGATAGCACTCATTGTAAATTTTTTATCATAAGAAACCTCTATTCCTCCTTCTATAGTAGCACTCTCTTCTGGTTTTAAATTTGGATTTCCAGAAAGAAATGCTGTATCATATAATTGAAATAATGATGGAGTTATATACGCGGTACTATAAGATGCTAAACTTTTTATATAACTATTACCAAATGTATGGGTATAAGATGGATTTATACTATACACAAAATGATTATCATAAGCACTATGAATATTCAGTCTCGCTCCTGCATTAATATTAAACCCAAAACCTGAAGTATATACAATATTAGCATAAGGGTCAATAATATCAAATTCTGCATCATCTGATTTTATAACTTCTGTTAAAGCAGCTCCATTTTCTAAGCTAAAATCACTATATGAACCATTTGCACCAATAACCGTATACAATACTTCATTAATAGTATACTTATTAAATGCATCAAATGTATGTACCTTACCTTTATATATTGAAGGAAAAGCTGATTTAGTAAGATCTCTTTCTAAGGAGGCATAACTATTCGTAAAGGTAAAACTACCATTAAGGTATGTAAACTCCCAAAAAGAGCCTGCTCTTAATTGTTGGCTGTCAAATGTATTATCTGCCTCTGATCCATCAAAAGCATCATAATCGTTTTTATATGTATCTAAATTACCGAAAAAATGAAACCTAAAGTTTTCACTCCACTGATAACCTAGTTTAGTAGTAAGGTTATATTTTGAGAAAGCATCTTCATGGGCTCCTTCAGTTTCTCCGGCTGATAATCCATCACTAAATTGATTTCCAAAACTAGCCAAATAATGTACTTTTCCTAAAGTCCCATTAATTGATGCCAAATTCACAAATTCATTAATATCATAGTCCTGATCTTCCTGAGATTGATTGGTACCAATAGTGGATTGAAAATTTGCTGAAACTTTTTTCTTACTTCCAGATTTTGTAGTAATATTAATTACCGCCGCGGCAGCTCCCGAACCATATAAAGTACTAGATGCTCCTTTTAAAACCTCTATTTCTTGTACTTGATTGACTGATAATAATCGTAGATCAAATTCTCCAGAAGGAAGTGATGGATCACTAACAGTTACCCCATCAATTCTAATAACTACCTGTCGGTTTCGCCCTCCTCTAGCATAAATACCTAAATCCTGTCCTGCTGCACTACCATTACCATTGATATACAGACCTGATGTTCTGGTTAATAGTGTAGCAACAGATAATCCCTGACTACGTTCTAATTCTTTAGCAGTAATCTTAGTCACTACTTTTCCGCTCTGCTCTGATTTTAATTTAAATTTAGAATCAGAAATAACCACTTCTTCTAATTCATTCACTCTTTCTTCGTTTTGAATCTGCTGTGCAAATACAAAAGAAGATCCCAGCATCAAAAATGCTGCTCCAAAAACCTTTTTTTTGTTCATTTCTTACTACTTAATTATTACAATTACCGGAAAAAAGTATGTAGTTTACCCATACCCAAACCCTTATCCCGAAAGTTTGACCTTGTCGAATAATGGCAGGTCTCCTGGCTTGCGTCTTGTTGTTTACCTTCCCACTTATACTATTTAGTATCTTTTTAAGTACTCTTAAAAAGTGTTAAATATACTCAGCACAAGCAGTGGTTTTATCGTAGTATTAACAACAAACACCAATTTTAAGAACTAAAATATATTTAGTATCTTATCTGGTACAGCTTACAGTTGCGGGAACAGCTCAGGATTAATAATTATTATTAATTAATTCACCTGATTCCCTTTTAATCCTTATCCTCTCTTGGAGGCTTAGAAACCAAAATTCTGCGCGAATGTATTATATTTTGTGGAATTTATAAGATTACTTTAACAAAAAAGTAATTTATACAATTACCTTTGTTCTTTCTAAAAACAAATTTTAATGCTATATTATATTACAGGAGGAGAACGTTCTGGCAAAAGTAATCATGCTCAGAACCTTGCCTTACAATTATCTGATACTCCTTACTATTTAGCAACCTCTCGCATCTGGGATGCTAATCACCAACAGCGAATAGATCGTCATGTAGCTGAGCGTGATGAGCGTTGGATCTCTATTGAAGAAGAAAAAGAACTCTCTAAAGTAATTCCTGATAATAGTGTTGTAGTAATTGATTGTGTAACGCTATGGCTTACTAATTTTTTTGTCGATACCAAAAATGATGTAGAACTATCACTTACACAAGCTAAAACAGAATTTGATAAACTCATCAGTATAAATGCTATAATAATCATTATTTCTAATGAAATCGGAATGGGGGTCCATGCAACTACTGAGGTGGGACGAAAGTTTACAGAGCTTCAAGGATGGATGAACCAACATATCGCTAAACATGCGGATAATGCTATATTGATGGTTTCTGGTATTCCTGTATTGATTAAAGGCACTACTACAGTATAAAAAAGAATCCCTTTTTAATTTTATAAAATTTTAATAGTTTAAAGTAAAACAGTACTACAATGAATTTTACGATAGAACCTATATCTAATACAACTCTAGAAAAGATACTTCAATCCAAAATTGATACTAAAACAAAGCCTATTGGTGCATTAGGAGTTTTGGAAAAAATAGCTTTGCAAATAGGTCTAATTCAAAATACAGATCACCCTAGTTTAGAACAACCTACTATTCTGGTTTTTGCAGGAGATCATGGAATTGCTAAAAAAGGAGAAGTTAATCCCTATCCACAAGAAGTCACTGCTCAGATGGTATATAATTTTATCAATGAAGGTGCTGCTATTAATGTATTTTGTAAACAGCATGATATTACACTACATATCGTAGACGCAGGGGTTAATCATGATTTTGGTAAAATTACAGGAGTTATTGATGCTAAGATTGATTTTGGAACTCAAAACTATCAAGATACTCCTGCTATGACAATGGCACAATGTACCTCTGCTATACAAAAAGGAGCTAATCTTATTACAAAAAGATACAAAGAGGGTTGTACTATTATAGGTTTTGGAGAAATGGGAATTGGTAATACTTCTTCTGCTTCGCTATTGATGTCATATTTTACAAAAACACCTATAACAGAATGTGTAGGCTCTGGTACTGGTCTTACTTCAGAAAAAATTAAGATCAAACAACACATCTTATCCGAAGTATACCAAAACTATACCCCCACATCTCCACTTGAAGCCCTAGCCACTTTTGGAGGATTTGAAATCGCAATGATTACTGGTGCTATCTTAAGAGCTGCTGAACTTAAGATGACTATTATTATAGATGGGTTTATTGTTACTGCTGCGTTATTAGTAGCGCATGCAATGCATAAAAATGTATTAGAGTACTGCATCTTTGCACATACATCAGAAGAGCAAGGGCATCAAAAAATGCATCAATTTTTAAACAAAAAACCATTGATTAATCTTGGAATGCGATTAGGAGAAGGTACAGGGAGTGCGGTAGCATATCCAATTATAGCATCCGCAGTAGCATTTTTAAATAATATGGCTAGTTTTGAAAGTGCTGGAGTTTCTAAAGATCAATAAGTATATAGAAATTATCACTTTAATAAAATGAAAAAAGGAATTATATCTATAGGTGTTGCTATTATTGGGATGTATTTTATCTATCGATATAATCTCAATTTATATGACCATTTTATAACATACATTGATCAACCAAAAGAAAATTCGGAACTTGACACTACTATTTTTGCGATTCATAAAACTGCAAAAATTATAACGTTATGTATTGGATTATTAAGTCTTTATTTTGGAATCATTTCTTTTTTAAATAAAAATAAGATTGGAAAAATAGGAATCATTCTAGCTGTACTCGTTATTATTTGTGCTTTTATTCCTTTTTGGCAGTATTTTGTAGAAGAGGATAGCTTGATTATTAATTTCACTACACCATGAAAAAAGAAATCCATATATTTCTAACAGCAATATTATTTTTTACTCGTATTCCTTGTCCAAAATGGGTTAATCATAATCCAGAATACCTAAAACTTAGTTCTAAATATTTCTCCTTAGTAGGAATACTTATAGGTGGTATTGGCGCTCTTGTTTTTTATGGAGCTTCCTTTCTTTTTCCTGTAGAAGTTTCTTTATTACTATCTATGGTTGCTACAATTTATAGTACAGGAGCATTTCATGAAGATGGTTTTGCAGATGTCTGCGATGGTTTTGGCGGTGGCTGGACTAAAGATAAGATACTTCTTATCATGAAAGACTCTCGACTAGGAACTTATGGTACAATAGGGTTATTATTTATTCTAGGGATAAAATTCACAGTATTAAGAATTATAGAAATACAGCATATTCCATTAGTATTAATCGCAGGTCATAGCCTAAGCCGTTTTATCGCAACTACTCTATTATATACACATCCATATGTAAGAGACACTGAAGATAGCAAATCTAAATCCGCTGCAAAACACATCAACATACCTTCACTAATTATAAGTGGCATTTTTGGTATTACACCTCTGTTTTTCTTCAAAAATCCATGGGTATTCATTACAATTATTACTATGTATGCTTCTAAGCTTTTCTTAGGTTTTAAGTTTAAGAAATGGATTGGTGGACAAACAGGAGATTGTGCAGGAGCAGTTCAGCAATTAAGTGAAATCGTATTTTATCTTACCATCATAGCGCTATGGAAATATATTTAGTTAGACATACAACTCCCAATATAGAGAAAGGGATCTGCTATGGACAAAGTGATATTGGGATCACTGATTCTTTTCCTTCTGAGGTAGAAAAAATACATCAACTCATTCCTATTCATAAAGTTTCTAAAATATATAGCAGTCCCCTACAACGATGTAAATTATTAGCTCAAACATTTAACATCACTACTACTTATGATGATCGGCTTAAAGAAATAGACTTTGGCGACTGGGAGTTAAGAGCATGGAATCATATCAATCAAACAGAATTAAATCCATGGATGGAAGATTTTGTTAACATACAAGTTCCTAATGGTGAGTCATACATAACGCTACAAAAAAGAATTATACGTTTCTACACCTCTCTAGATACAAGCTCTGATGAGGCTATCATTATTGTGACTCATGCAGGACCAATGCGAGCATTACTATCTTATCTAAGGCAAACTGATTTAAAAGACTCTTTTAATATAAAAATAAGGTATGGAGAGGTTGTTAAACTCTAACAATACCACTAATTACTATCAGTACTAGTTTTATTTACTAAAGTAATACGTAGTTTTTACAGGATGATGATCAGATAAATCCTCTCCTTTTTTCTTAAACTGTAGCACCTGCATCTCTGGAATAGAAATGGGTTGCTTATGACCTTTATCTATTAAAATATAATCTAATGTATTATTATAATCAGGATACTCCTCTTTTACTAATGTATTTGTATTAGAGTATGTACCTATATCCACAGAAGAATCAAAATAATATGCTATTTTAGAATTTAAGATACGTTTCATACTAGTATATGCCTCTATATTTGTATACTCTACATTCATATCTCCTGCATAGATTAATGGTTCGGATATTGGTATTTTAAAACCTGTTACCCAGTTCTTAATTTCTTTTAATTGATCTAACCTTACAGAAGTTCCTTCATAACTACCTTGATCAGCCTGCAAGTGTGTTCCTACAATATGATAATTTTTATTATTTTTATTTATTTCTACATAAACTGCTCCTTTATTAGAGTAATAATCTGCTGTTCCATATGCAGAAGCATTAAATACGTACTGATGCTTGGCTACAATAGGATATTTACTAAAAATACGCACACCTCCATTAACTACTAAAATACTATTCGAGCAATTGCCCGCTACAGAATTCCAATAAGAACCACTATTACAATATTTTCCAACAAGTATAGTACTATATGGGTATAGATTAGATAATTTATTAAATAAATGGGTATTTACCTGATTATTAAACCCTTCTTGAAAAACAATAACATCAATAGAAGAAACCATATCTTTTAGGATTTGATATTGCCCTTTTGACCTTTCTACTTCTTTATAATGTTTTATAGATGCTATGCCTGGTAAATGGAATACGTTATAACTCAATACAGTCAAGCTTTCTTTATTTTTATTTGTCTGTAGTTGATATTGTTTTGAGTTTATATCAGTATCTAAATTATTTTCTTCCTCAGAGCATGATACTATTAATGCACTGATTATAAAAATGAGAAATGTATATACGTTTTTCATTGTAAAATGTTTTTAGCTTAAGAGATAACAATTCGTTTAAAATCACAAAAAACGTTTTTTTTAACTTCTTTAATCTTATCATAATAAAAACTAATCATTAAATTTATTGACATATTAGGGTTTTAGTCAAAAAAATGTAATTGAACTATATCAATTTCTATACACAATTTTTAAGCTTAAACTAATCTTTAAGAAACTACAACTTATTTGTTTCTTACAATTATCTGTTTTTTTTAGGCAAACTTTGCTAATTGTAAGCTTTGATTTTTTAAAGTTTTACTTACTTTTGATCCCATATTATTGTATTTGATTTATGAAACTAGCACATCGATTACTGTATTACCTAGGAGGGTTTGGTATAGGTCTTATTCTTTTATTTTTCTTTTTAGGTGGAAAAAAGACCTCTTGTGATTACGGTCCCTCTTCTAGAGTGCTTAAGAATATTAGAATAAAGAAAAGAACTTTTTCTGATCAAGCAGCTACCAATATGCAAAAACACTTAATAGACACTACAGATATTTCTTTTTTGCTCACAGATGGCGATGTTAATTTCTCTAAAAGTAACACTAAATTAGATTCTTGTAAAATCTACTTTATAGAGGGAACTATTAAAGAAAAAAATGTGACTATGCTTGTTGAAAATTGTACTTCTATTGCCAAAATTAATTCAGTAGAAATTAATCAATAGTTTTTATACAAATTTAATTATCACATCACTAAATAAAAAATAGCATTCGTTCTAGTTGATACATTCAATTTAGTAAGGTTACTCTATATTCATTAGATATACCCAATATTTTTTCCCTAATCGCTCAATTTCTTTTACTTTTTCAAACCCTAACTTCTCATACATTAATCGAGCAGTATGCATAAATTCTGATGTGTGTAGTGCTATAGTATGTTCTCTACTCGTCTTCCTAGCATAAATTAAACATAAATCGACTAGTTTTTTCCCAATACCATAATTACGGTATTTTGGATGAACTCCTAAAAATCGAATATAACACCAGTCTGATTGGTATAATTCAGTTGGGTTTCCACTAGGAATAAAATAGATCATACCTATGATATCCATACTAGTTTCGCAAATAAATACTGTCCCTATTTTTATAAGATTCTCTATATTTTTTTTATCATTCAAAATAGTACTTAGCGTATTCCAGTGATCAGAAGTTAGTACTTTAGAATATTCTTTATATGAAATTTTCCCTAATTGATTTAATCTCTCTAAATCTTGTAAAGTGGCTTGTCTATACACTAAATCTTTATTCACTCCGCAATTTTGTTTTCATAGCCCAAAACTCAAATGTTTCATCTCCAATCGTAAAATCATGCTCTCCTGCTATAACATATCCTTTATTTTTATAAAAATTAGTAGCTTGTTCTTTTTCTTTTAAAGTGGATAACCACATATAATCATATCCATTATCGATAGCTGTCTCCACAATACACTCATGTAATTTACTACCAATACCTCGAGCTTCATACCCCTGTAATAAATATATCCGTTGTAATTTACAGACATTTTGATTTTCTATAAACTCGGATGAAGACTTTAATTTTAGTTTTGCATAACCTATTGGCATAGGAGTTTTAGTATCGTTTACTATCCAGTATAAATTTTCAGGATTTTGTACACTATTTGTTATTTTATTTATCGAAAATGACCTATCTAAATACTTCACAAGAGTAGCTCGGTCATTAAAAAAATTACCATAGGACTGGTCAAATGTTTTCTTACCAAGGTAAGAAATTTGTGTAACATCTTTTATTGTTGCTCTTCTAATATGATTCATAATTACCTGTTTCTAGGTTCTACGTTTTCAAAGGTTTCTAAAACTTCTTTAAAAGCATCTTGTTTTATTGGCTTATGTACTTCTATACTACTCACAGGGTATTTTTCTACACAATTACCTGTAGTACAGTTCACAGGTCTTGTTGGTCTTTTCTCAAAACCTCCTCCACAATTCGGGCATACATTATGCAAGATTTCCTCTACGCATGTTCTACAAAAAGTACATTCAAAAGAGCATATCATTGCTTCATCACTATCATTTGGTAAAGCTGTATTACAATGCTCGCATGTAGGTCTTATTTCTAACATATTTCATAAATTGTGTATTTTAAATATACTAATAAATCTATATTTTTTATCAAGTTTAATTTGCTAACTATTTTTTCGTATATATTTTAGTACTGTCTCTGGCACTTCAATTCCTTCTGGCAAGTCGTTATCAGAAACTGCATCAGAAGCCACTTGTCTATTAGGGACTACACCTGCCCATATTGGTAAATCTATATCACTCGGTTCATCAACTACCCCTTCTGCCCTAACCTTTGCTGATGCTGTTTCTATACTAATTGCTATAACTAAAGTTGCATTAAATTCTTTTTCATTAGGATGCCGTACATTATCCCAATGCCCTGGAATCATATGATTTAATATACAAGCTAGTGCTTCCATTTTTTCTTTTGAATCTTTTACTACTTTAATGTTACCAAATACATTTACTGATCTATAATTTGCAGAATGATGAAATGCTGATCGTGCTAGTACTAAACCATCTAGGTGCGTTACTGATATACTCGCTTCTCCTGCTTCTATAAGGCTTAACATCATTCTATTTTTAAGAGACCCATGGATATAGATTTTATCTTCTTTTCTTCCATAAGCCATAGGGATTATAATTGCTTTTCCTTTAAAAACATACCCTACATTACATAAAAAAGCATCATCAAGTATTTGATAGATTGTATCTACATCATAGATTGCTCTTTTAGAACCTCTAACCACTTTATTAAGTTCTGTTTTTGGATATTTTGCCATAATATATTCTTATTTACTATTCAAAATTAGTAGTTTTATGGGGTGCTATAAGAATCCAGTTTATAAATACGTAATAGTCCAGTTATGTTTCCTTTTAAAAATAATATATCTCTTGATAGAAATATCAATCGTAGTTTATATCTCCAATTATGTGACCAGATTATTGGTTATATAAAATCAGGAAAACTCCCTCCTTCTACAAAACTACTAGGGTCTAGAAAATTAGCTGAGGATTTAAATATTCATCGCAAAACAGTGATTTCTGCATATGACGAACTGATTTCCCAAGGGTGGATTGAAACTGTTCCTGCAAAAGGTACTTTTGTAACAAGCTCATTACCTATTATTACACCAAAAAAAATTGATCCTTTAGCATCAAAAACTAACCTTAAAAATAAAAGTGACTTTTCTTTTTTAACAAGACCACACCTAAAACGAAAGTATGCTAATACCTGTAATAAAAATGTTTTGAAAATTGATGATGGCTGCCCTGACCATCGATTAGCACCGATTGAAGAAATTGCTAAAACATATAGAAATATCACTAAAAAAAATTATCATAAGAATTTATTAACCTACAGTTCTGTGTATGGTAATTTAGAATTAAGAAAAGCACTAGTTACCTACCTTAATCAAACCAGAGGATTACATATCACAATAGATAATATTTTGATTACTCGGGGTAGTCAAATGGGGATATATCTAACGAGTCAATTAATACTCCCCAATAACAACAGGATTATTGTAGGTAGCACTAATTACATGACCGCAGATAATACATTTATAGAAGCGGGAGGCTGTATAGAACAAGTACCTATTGATGATCAAGGAATTGTAACTGATGCTATTGAAAAGCTATGCAAAACTAAAACGATTAGTGCTGTATATGTCACATCTCACCATCATCACCCTACTACGGTTACGCTATCTGCAAAAAGACGCATGCAGTTACTACAGCTAGCACAGCATTATAAATTTGCTATCATAGAAGATGATTATGATTATGATTTTCATTACAGTAATGCTCCGATTTTACCCTTGGCAAGTAATGACAATAATGGTAATGTACTATACATTGGTGGTTTTACTAAAATCATTGCTCCTGCAATGAGAATAGGATATCTAATCGCTCCCAAAGATTTTATAGACGAAGCCGCTACATTAAGACGTGTTATTGATAGACAAGGTGACACTCTATTAGAACAAACTCTTGCTCAAATGATCAATACAGGAGATGTACAGAGACATTGCAACAAAGTTTTAAAGATCTATAAAACCAGAAGAGATTTATTTTGTTCATTATTACAAGAAAAACTTAGTAATTTCTTTGATTTTGAAGTTCCTAAAGGTGGAATGGCTATCTGGGTAAAATTACATAGCACATATAACTGGGATGTAGTATATAATGAAATTGAAAAATCATCTATAGCATTCAGTACTCATTGGAAACGTTATGACAATGATAATTCTAAACATAATGGGGTCCGAATGGGGTTTGCTGCTCTAAATGAAAAAGAAATCCATGAAGTTATTAATCAATTGGTAATCGTATTTAAAAAACTATATACTTAACACTAGCGATTCTTATTTAGAATTATTATAATACTTCCCTATTGCTCTGCTATTGAGTTTTGCTGTTTAAAAACACTTACTTTTTCTAACCAAATTATCACAATAAAACCTAAGGTATATGCAATCATATCTGCCCATGAAAAGGAGTTTCCTATAATAATATTTGCTAATCGCGAATGTTGTAATCCTATTATCTGAACAAAATTATAATACTGTAAAATTTCGATAGTATAAGAAAATAATAAAACAGCTATCGCTAATGGTAGTACCTTACAGTTAATAAAGCTTTTAAAAAAACAGTACATCAGAATCACGACTAGAGTATCACCAATATAAGGGCGAATAATTTGATCATCAACAAAAAGTGCAATCATCACTTCTATTAAAAATAAAAGTATCGTTAAGAAAAAATATTTTTTTTGAAACCTAAATGTCATTTTTTTTATTCTATCATAGATTAAATAATAGATTTATTCTACTATCACATCATATTTTATTAATAGTCCTTTAATCCCTTGTAAATTAAATTTTGCTTTTCTTATTGTATTATTTTCTGGGTCTATTTTATAGTTAATCGCTGTTCTAAAATCAACTTTCTCTGCTATAGTTCTTTCAAAAATAGCTCCTTCTAGATTACAATCTTTAAAAATCGAACCAGTTATATTTGTTTCTGTAAAATCTGCTTCTTTTAGGCTACATCCTTTAAATTGTATATTTTTCATCATAAAATTATAAAAAGATGTATAATCAAGATTACAATCTTCGAACTCTACTTCAAACATAAAACTATTACAAGTACTAAAATCTAATCCCAACATTTTACAGCTTATAAAAATAACGTCTTGAAAAGATGTTTCTTTCATCATAGTAGCATTAAAATTGCATGTATCAAATTTACATTCTAAAAAAGTAACTACAGACATATCTGTTTTAGAAAAATTGCAATTAATAAATGTACAATTGTCATATTCTCTTGAAGGTAATTTTTGATTAGAAAAATCTTGATTATCAAACGTTTGATCAATAATTGAAATACTCATATACAGCTATTCATCTAAATATTAGTTTATTCTCCATGGTGGATTCTTTCTATTATCGCCTGCATAATATAAAATAATTTGATTCCCATCTGGATCTTTTAGTCTTGCTTCTCGCCACAAATATGTTTGATCTTCGGGTAATTGATCAAACTCCACTCCTTCGATAATTAGACGCTTTACTTCTGCATCTAGTTTCTCGGTTTCAAAATATACATATACCCCATCACCATCAGGCAATTTTTCTACCTGATGAATCGAAAACGTAGCATCTCCTTCTACACATTCAAAACGGGCATAACGTGGTACTACTTCTACAATAAGACGTAACCCTAATTGCTTATAAAAAGTAATAGATCTAGCAACATCTATAGAAGGTACCGTAATCTGATTTAGGTTCATTTTTATAGTTTTTATATAACTCCCTATTATTCACCTAACTCCTTAGATAATATAACATTATGAAATATACATCATAACTTTCTTCTTTTCTTTTCTTGAGAAAGTAAATTCAATTCTCTACTGGTTTGACCTGCTACTGAGGTGTTTTCTTCTGCTCTACGAATTAAATAAGGCATTACATCTCTTACGGGACCAAAGGGTAAATATTTTGCTACATTATATCCTTTTGTTGCTTGATTAAAACTAATATGATCACTCATACCATATAATTGACCAAACCATACTCTAAAATCATCTTTAGGAATATGAAACTGTTTCATCAATTGCATAGCTTTATAGCTACTTTCTTCATTATGAGTACCTATGAATACAGAAATATCTTTTATATTCTGAAATATATACTCCATTGTCATATCAAAATTCTGATCAGTATGTTGCTTATCTTTACATATAGGAGTTGGATATCCTTTCTCTTTAGCACGTTCATTCTCTTTCTCCATATACGCACCTCGCACAATTTTTACTCCTATTTTAAAATCATAGACTCTTGCCTCTTCATGTAATTGTTGTAGATACGCTAAGCGATCATGCCTATATAACTGCAATGTATTGTATATAATAGCTTTATCCTTATTATATTTACGCATCATCTTAGCTACTAATTCATCTGCAGCATCTTGCATCCAACTTTCTTCTCCATCTATTAATAAAGCGACATCACAATCATATGCTTTTTTACACACAATATCAAAGCGTTCTTCTATACGGTTCCATTCTTTTTCTTCTTCTTCTGTCAGACTTGTTCCTTCAGTTTTCTTTTGCCAGATTAAAAAACGACCTAATCCTGTAGGTTTAAACACGCCAAAAGGCATCGCATCTTTTTCGTCTGCAAACTCCAGAAGATCTATCGTTTTTTTTAATACTGCGTCAAACTGAGCTTCTTCTTCTTTCCCTTCTACCGAATAATCTAATACAGAACAGACTTTTTTAGTATACATCTTATCTACTACAGGCATACAATCTTGTTCACTAACTCCTCCACAAAAATGATCAAAAACTGTTGCTCTAATCAATCCTTGTACTGGTAAGTGAGCTTTTATAGCAAAATTTGTTACAGCAGTACCAATCCTAACCAACGGTTCATTAGAAATCATTTTAAAAAGAAAATATGCTCTTTCTAATTCTGAATCACTTTTTAAAACAAATGCCGTTTCAGTATTATCAAACAAGTTTTTTTGGCTCATTAAAAATTATTTTTTTTTAAGAATCTTTAATCTTAATGTCTATTTATAGAAAATATGATTAATTATCGACTATTTATTAAGTGCTATTTTAAGATATTTGCAAATATAAAACTTGCAGGCATATTTTATTACAAATTCTGCTTAATTTCGCTATCTATAATTCAACTATAAATGAAGCCCATAGTTTCTAAAGATTCAATCGTATATTTTGGTGAAGAATGCTACACAGCATTAAACAAATACCTATCCACAGCCAATCATTCTAAAATATGTATTCTTGTTGATAATAACACACATGAACATTGTTTATCCTTGTTGATGAGTAAAATTGAAAAAGAATATGATATCGAAGTGATTGAAATAGAAAGTGGAGAGATTCATAAGAATATCGAAACATGTAGTGGTATCTGGAATGCACTTTCTGAATTAAACATGGATAGAAAAAGTCTAATGATCAATTTAGGAGGCGGAGTTATTACAGATCTAGGAGGGTTTATCGCCTGTACTTATAAAAGAGGTATCAGTTATATCAATATTCCTACATCGTTATTAGCTATGGTAGATGCTTCTGTTGGTGGAAAAACAGGTGTCGATTTAGGAAATCTAAAAAATATGGTTGGGGTGATCAGTGAGTCTGAAATGGTATTAGTCGATATAGAGTACTTAGATACTTTACCAACAAACCAAATGTGTAGTGGGTTTGCAGAAATGCTAAAACATGGACTTATTCAGGATCGTAACTATTGGGAAAAACTTAGTAACCTTTCTCAACTTAGTTTTGATGATCTAGGACATATGATATATGATTCTGTATCTATTAAAAACAAAATTGTTTTTGAAGATCCTACAGAACAAAATATAAGAAAGTATTTAAATTTTGGACATACTCTAGGGCACGCTATTGAATCCTTTTACCTTACACATCCCGAAAAACCCGTATTACTACATGGTGAGGCGATTGCAATAGGGATGATTATGGAAGCTTTTATATCTACAGAATTATTATCACTAACTATAGCTGATTTAGAATACATTAGTAACGTAATACTGGCTACATTTCCAAAAATAGATATCAATCCCGAAGATTATCAAAATATTATGAATCTTCTTATTCATGATAAAAAAAATGAGAAAGGAATTGTGTATTTTGTACTATTACATACTATTGGAGAGGCAAAGTACAATTGTACTGTATCTGATGAATTAATTCTTCAATCTTTTGAGTATTATAGCAATTTGTAAATATCCCAAAACATTTACTTTTCTTTACATAAGAAAATACTATCAATTGAGTTGACATGATATACTATATTGATTCTGTTAAAAGAGATCGTTTATACAAATAGAAATTTATATTTAAAGTTTTTTTTAATACTCATGTATTACTACCTTTACAGTAAACAAAAAAAGCCCTTTTTACTATGCCTATTAAGATAATGGGAGATAAAGAATTTGAATCTGTCCCTTCAATAAAGAGCAAAGCTTTACGCATTAATCTAAATCAAAATATCTACGGTACCTTTGCAGAAATTGGCGCTGGTCAAGAAACTGTTAGGAACTTTTTTAGAGCAGGTGGTGCTTCTGGTACTATTGCAAAAGCAATGAGTGCTTATGATAAAGATTTTAGTGATGCCATTTATGGTATAGAAGATGATAAACGTTATGTTACTGAAGCAAGGCTAAAAAAAATGCTTCAACATGAAGTAGATCTTATAGAAAAAAGAATTTCTAGAGACAAACATCCTAATAAATTATTCTTTAGCTATGCAAATACTGTGGCTACAATCGACTTTGCTAAAAAATACAAAGGTCATGGTTGGGTAGGTATTCGTTATCAAACTACTCCTAATGAGGATTATAACGAGATATCACTTCATATTCGTTTTCATGAAAATGATGCTAAATTACAACAGATGACTCTAGGGATATTGGGAGTAAATCTAATTTATGGTGCATACTATAAATATGATAATCCTAAAAAATTATTGAGATACCTATACGATCATCTAGATAAAGACCAGATAGAAATTGATACTATTAATTTTTCAGGTCCTAGATTTACTAAAGTAGACAATCGTTTAATGAGTCTACAATTAGTTAAAAATGGTATGACCGAAGCCGTAATGTTTGGTCCTGATGGAAATAATATATTACCAGCAGCAATATTATATAAGAAAAACATATTAGCACTCCGTGGAAGTTTCAGACCAGTAACAAGAGTGAATATGGATATTTATGAAAAATCACTCAATATGTTCTTGAGCGAAAATAAAGTAAATAAAGAAAAGACTGTAGTAATTTTTGAAATAACACTATCGAACTTAAGAGCAGAAGGAGAAATAGATGAAGAAGATTTTATGGCTAGAGCTAGATTATTATGCTCTTTAGGTCAAACCGTAATGATTTCTAATTATAAAGAGTATTATAAATTAGTAGAGTATTTCTCTAACTATACTAAAGAACGTATGGCTCTTGCTATGGGAATAAATAATTTGGTAGATATTTTTGACGAAAAATATTATAGACACCTTAGCGGAGGTATCCTAGAAGCATTTGGAAAACTCTTTTTTAAAGACTTAAAAGTATATTTATACCCATTAAAAAATCATGATACAGGAGAACTAACAGATAGTGATACTCTTAAAGTACATCCTCGAATGAAAGAACTATACAAGTTCTTTAAATATAATGGAAAACTACAAGATATTACCGATTACGACCCTTCTATCATGGGTGTATTTTCTAGGGAAATTCTTCAAAAAATCCAAGAAGGAGAACCTGGTTGGGAAGATAAATTACCTGACCTTATACCTGAAATGATAAAAGCTAATAACTTTTTTGAGTACAAATCAATAGAAGCCACAAAATAAATACTTACTGAAAAAATAGTACCACTAATAAAAAAAAGAGGTCGTCTAAAAATTACTTTTTAGACGACCTCTTTTTTTGTTATTTTATGGTTTAAATATTTTTTTAGTCATTCTAGTGTAAGTCAGAGTAATGGATTTTACATCAATAGCTTAAACTTTTAACCTAATGACATTCACCACAAGCCTAAACAAAAACAGCATACATAATATCAGGTAATGAGTTAAAGAATATTCTAATTTGTCTCTTTTTAGATCATTTCTAAAAAACAAAAAAATACACTCTCTCTTAAAGTATTCTTTGGATAACTCAATAAACAAAGAGCACGAAAGTTTTATATCATTTTATTTAATGATCATATTAACCAAAAAGCTAAGAACATAGAATGTTATTCCAAATACAAGAAAAATCACACTCCAAAAAAGAATAATTTATAAAATAAAAAAGGCATGAAAGATTATTTTTCTAATAAATACACATTTTTTAGAAAATAAAACTTATAGGTGTATTTTTGGAAAAAAGATTATGGGACTTCATATAACAGAACAACAACAATTAGAACAATTATATCATACTATAAAAAATACGACCCAACGTTTTTTAGGATACCCTGTTTCTAAAGATTTTGATTACTCAGAGTTAATGCCTTTTCTACAGTTTCCGTTAAATAATTTAGGAGATCCTTTTAGTGAGTCAACATACCAAGTAGATTCTAGAACCATGGAACGCGAGGTTGTAAATTTCTTCGCTAAACTATTTAGAGCTCATGAAGACCAGATTTGGGGATATGTAACTAATGGGGGATCTGAAGGAAATCTATATGGCTTATATGTAGCAAGAGAGCTGTATCCAAAGGGAATGGTCTATTTTTCTGAGGCTACTCATTATAGTATTCAAAAGAATGTTGCTTTACTTAATATTGATTATGTTATTATTAAATCACTTCCTAACGGAGAAGTAGATTATAATGATTTAAAAAAAACTATTGGTTTTAATAGACATAGACCAGCTATAGTAGTTGCCAATATTGGTACTACAATGACAGAAGCCAAAGATAATACCAAAAAGATAAAATCTATTTTAGAGAATATGGCTATCAAAAAGCATTATATACATGCAGATGCAGCTCTAGCAGGTGGTTTTGCTCCTTTTGTAACCCCAAGGCCTAAATTTGATTTTGAAGATGGAATCGATAGTATATCCATTAGCGGGCATAAATTTATAGGATCCCCTATGCCCTCTGGAGTTGTTATTGTTAAAAAAGATAATAGAGATAGAATTGCTAGAAGAATAGCATATATAGGTAGTTCTGATGCCACTATAACAGGATCAAGAAATGGACATACTCCACTATTTTTATGGTATGCTATAAAAAAAATAGGTCTTGAAGGGTTTAAAAAACGTACAGAACATAGCTTAGCAGTAGCTTCATATACCGAAAACAAATTAAATGGTCTAGGTATTGACGCATGGAGAAATCCTAATGCTATAACTATAGTTTTTCCTGCACCAAGCAAAAAAGTTATAAATAAATGGCAATTAGCTACTGAAAAAAGACAATCTCATATTATTTGTATGCCTAATGTACCATATACTCAGATTGATGAATTTATTGCAGACATAGAATCGGAAATGTGTGTTGTTTAAAACTATATAATTCTACTAGTATAATTATTCATTCAATAACCGCTGAAATTCTTCTAGATATTGACCAATATGATGACCATCCATTAAGCCGTGATGTACATTAATCGATACAGGTAGATTAAGTTTCTTATTTTCTTTAGTGTACTTACCAAAAGAAATTTTTGGAATACTGTCTTTAAATTGAAAATGTCTTGCATGTGTCAATCCTGTAAAATTATACCAAGGAACAGAAGAGTAATGTATCGTATCTATTCGTTTGGTACTATCCGAATGACACAGACCAGTACTATTTTTTATTTTTTCAATCTCTTTTTGTGCTTTGGTTATAAAAATTTCAAAATCTTCATCAAATTCCATAAAAGAAAATCCAAATGTATGATCTTCTCTACCTATGGTAGGGGATGCATGGATTTTATCATATACATATACATGATCACCTTCTATACGGTATCTAAATGGCTCAATAGCATTAGCTGCACTGATGGATTTATGAAGGTAATATAAAAAGTAAGGATACCCTAGGTCTTGTATCTTTTGATATCCAATTGTAAAATCTACAGTAGTTGTTATCCCAAAAAATGGTTCATCAAAACCTCCAAAGAAATCAAAATGTTCTTTTCTATTCCAACTTGTTAGATCGAGTTTGGTTTTCATTTTTATAGTAATTGTAATAACTCACTCGCCTTTGTATAACTTCTAAAATTAGGATGTTCAATCTTTTCATTTACCATTTCATGAGCCCAAGTAGTGTGAAAAGGGATATGAAATGCATGTGCTCCAATATTTAGAACTGGTAAAATATCTGATTTTAAAGAGTTACCTATCATCAAAAATTCATTTTCGATGATATCCAAATGTTTTACCAGTTTCTTATATTGTTTTTCAGTTTTATCAGAGACAATTTCTATATGATGAAAATAATTCTCTAATCCAGATTTGATTAATTTATGTTCTTGATCTAATAAATCCCCTTTAGTAGCCATAACCAATCGATACTTTTTAGACAACTCTTGTAATGTTTCTTCTATACCATCAATCAACACTACAGGTTCATTAAGCATTTCCTTTCCTTTTTCGATCAGTTTTTGTACTAAATCAATTGTCATATTACCATTAGAAATAAGTATCGCTGCCTCTATTAATGATAGTGTAAATGGCTTAATACCATACCCATATAAAGGAAGGTTTTTCATTTCGATATCAAAAAGCAATGCATTTGCTTCTTTTTTAGGCATATATTCTTCTAATAGAATACAAAACTCTTCTTCTGCTTTTCTAAAAATCGTTTCATTCACCCATAATGTATCATCAGCATCAAAAGCGATTACTTTTATATTCCTTAATGGCATTTTACTAAAAATTTGAGTTAATAATCAGTTTTAATTAGAATAATTTTTATTGTAATATATCACAAGATCTTTTACTCCCTCGTGATCCCTCATTGAGGGTTTAATCCCCCAAAAGCTTGGCTCGAAAACAAAATATTTTTTTTCGGAAACATACCTCGAGCTTGCTCCGAGGTTATTTATTTAACAAATCGCACTAAATTATCTATCTAATCAAAATCATCTTACCAACTTTTTATATTTAATACGTTTTGGCATTAAATCACCACCTAAGCGTTTCTTTTTATTCTCTTCATAATCAGAGAAACTACCTTCAAAGAAATATACTTGAGAATCTCCTTCAAAAGCTAATATATGTGTACATATTCTATCAAGGAACCAACGATCGTGAGAAATTACTACAGCACATCCTGCAAAATTTTCCAATCCTTCTTCTAATGCTCGTAGTGTATTTACATCTAGATCATTAGTAGGCTCATCTAGTAGTAACACATTTCCTTCTTCTTTTAGAGTCATTGCAAGATGTAATCGGTTACGTTCTCCTCCAGAAAGAGCAGATACTTTTTTGTTTTGTTCGCTTCCGCTAAAGTTAAAACGACTTAAGTATGCTCTGGAATTTACTTGTTTACCTCCCATTAGTACTAACTCTTGCTCATCACTAAAGTTTTGCCAAATTGTCTTATCTGGATCTATATTACTATGGGTTTGATCTACATAAGCAATCTTAGCGGTATCTCCTACACTAAAACTACCTTTGTCTGGTTGTTCTTCTCCCATTATCATTTTAAATATAGTAGTTTTACCTGCTCCGTTAGGACCAATAATGCCTACAATACCTGCCTGAGGAAGATTAAAATTTAAATCCTCATATAGTAATTTATCATCAAAAGCTTTACTTACTCCACTAGCTTCAATCACATTAGTTCCTAATCTAGGACCATTAGGAATATATATTTCTAATTTTTCATCAACTTGTTTTTGATCCTGATTTAGTAATTTATCGTAGTTACTTAAACGTGCTTTTTGTTTTGCCTGACGTCCTTTAGGAGCCATACGAACCCATTCTAACTCCCGTTCTAAGGTTTTTTGACGTTTAGAAGCTTGTTTTTGTTCTTGTGCTAGTTTCTTAGATTTTTGATCCAACCAAGAAGAGTAATTTCCTTTCCAAGGTATTCCTTCTCCTCTATCAAGTTCTAATATCCAACCTGCTGCATTGTCTAAAAAGTACCTATCGTGTGTTACGGCAATAACAGTACCTTTATACTGCTGTAAATGGTGCTCTAACCAATGTACTGATTCTGCATCTAAATGGTTAGTCGGCTCGTCTAATAATAATACATCTGGTTCCTGTAATAGAAGACGGCACAGTGCTACTCTTCTTCTTTCTCCTCCTGATAAAACACCTATTTTCTTATCAGAATCTGGAGTACGAAGAGCATCCATTGCAATTTCTAATTTAGTATCTAATTCCCATGCATTACTAGCATCAATCTGATCTTGTAGATTCGCTTGCTTATCCATAAGCTCCTGCATCTTGTCTGGATTCTCATACACTTCTGGCAAACCAAACATATCATTGATTTTATTATATTCGTCTAAAACAGCTACCGTTTCTGCTACACCTTCTTTTACAACTTCTAGCACTGTTTTTTCAGGATCCAGTTTTGGTTCTTGTTCTAACATACCAACTGTATATCCTGGAGCAAACACTACATCTCCTTGATAATTTTTATCTATCCCTGCTATAATCTTAAGTAATGTAGATTTACCAGATCCATTAAGTCCTAAAATTCCTATTTTAGCTCCATAAAAAAAACTTAGATATATATTTTTAAGAACAGGAGTATTTGCACTTTTATACGTTTTACTCAACCCTGACATTGAGAAAATTACCTTTTTATCGTCTGACATAAGCCTTTTAAATTGTTATTTTATTAGATGATTATATCTTATTAAGAGTTAAACTCTTCCTTTTAAAGCATTAAAAACCCAAGCTATTGCAAAAAAGCCAATACCAACAGCTGCAAAACCATATCCTGATACATCTCTATATCTAAAAGCTCCTAATGCAATAAGTGCTAACCCGACTAAGACCATTATAAAAGTTGCCCAAGCCAACACTGTGTTTTTATTCATTCCCATAAATTATTTTTTTAGTTTAGTACAATTTCACTGACATTTTTACAAATAAGTGAATGCAAATATCGGTATTTTATCGTCAAAAAACAGGTTTTTATAGAGATGTTAAAATGTAAAAACAGAAGATCACTTATATTATAACAAATTATAAATGAATTTTTAAATAAAAACAGAGGACTCATCATTGAGTCTCCGTTTTATAAGTATCATTATAAATGGAGTCTATTACTAATTAAAAAATGTGTTATCTATTCTTGATTCTAACACTGACTCAATAGCGTTAGGTATATTTTCAAAAAGATCATATCCTGTCAGTTTTTCGATAGTATTTACGGTTGTTCTATACTGCTTCCAATCACTATTAACTTTTTGATTATTAGGAATTTTTACAGCAATAACCCTAGTAGAAGTAGTAACTCTACCAATATCATTAGCTCCATTAGGTAATACCAAGGCTACTTTCCAAAAAGAATCAGGAACAGTAATCGCTCCATCACTAATCGTAGTTCTATATCCTTTACTTCCTGTTCCTCCTTTTCCTACAACTCCCGAAACTATATGAATTTCATTACCCTCTAAAGTTAGTGATCTCAAATATTTTTCGAAACTAACCCATGTTCTTCTATTGTTATTAGGAGCTTGTGGCGCTATATTAGTCATGTAATATGTATTCGCATTAGATTCTGAATTTCCATTTCTGTCTGCTGATGGACATAAATGACCTCTATCAAATCCTGACCCTCTATAATCATTTTTAGTAGCTCTAAAAAAATGACTCGGTAATGACCGATCTTCCTTAAAACAATTACACCTGGGAGTACTCCCTGTCCAAGCACTACTTAGATGCCAACTCACCCAATTTGCAATCCCTTTAGTAGCATTATATGACAATGTAAAATCAGGCTTTGATAAAAAGTAATTCATAGAAGAAGAATTTGCGTTTGATGGATTACCAAAGGTTAAATTACTATCTTTAGATGCCTCTCCTCCATTATTTCCTCCATCTGTATCCCCTGTAATAATTTCTATATTATCTATGTTAACCCTATTAGAACCTCCTGTAATTTTTTGAATCCCATATCTAACTGTATTGGATTCATTAACATTAAACGTTACTGTATGTAATCTAGTAGAACTTGTTGTAACCGTATTACCTACATAAGTCCAAGAAGAACCTTTATCATAAGATGCTACCAAACGCCAAGAAGAAGCTCTATCATTACCGTATTTTGCATGACGAATTCGTACTGTCTTTACTCCATTATCTAGATCAAATGACATTTTAATATACCCATTTTTTCGTATACGAACAGATTTTGATCCATATTTTCTATCATTAGATAGTGTTCCTAGTAGCGCATTATCTAAATACCAAACACCAGAATGAGATAACGTTACACTCTCTGCTGAATAACTTCGCTTAGAAGCAGACTCAAAAACTTCTGTAAAACCACTTCTTCTACTTTTAGAATGATCGTGTGGTCCTTGATTATCATAATGGTTAGTTTCTACATTTAATTCTCCTTCAATAACTAAATAAGAATCAATACGTTGATACATAGAATCATCACTTGTATTACACCCCGTAATAGTCAAAGAGATACTAAAAAGAATAGTAGCAAAATTAATACTTGAACGTCTCATAGGTTTAATTATTAGGTTATTTGTGTAATTCTATTTACTATCAAAATAACTCTAACTGTGTTATACCACTGTTAATTACCTACCAAAAAAAAGTTACTAAATTCCTAAAAATCAAAATGTTAAATGACATAAAAATAACATAATTCAGCTATAAGAATTCCTGTTTTTAAATTAAGAGTATTACTTATATAAATTCAGTGTTTTTTGTATTTTCGTGCAAACAATACACACAAATGGATATAAACTTCAATAAGAACGAAGATCATAACAAGCTTTTAGTATCAGCATTACGACAAAGGTTAACCAAGGTAAAACTAGGAGGTGGCGAGAAGCGTATCGAAAAACTTCATGCTAAAGGTAAAATGACTGCTCGAGAGAGAATTGAATACTTACTCGATGATGATTCTAAATCTATCGAGATTGGGGCTTTTGCAGGAGAAGGAATGTATGAAGAACATGGAGGATGCCCTAGCGGAGGTGTAGTAGTCAAAATTGGGTATGTTAGCGGAAAACAATGTATCGTTGTTGCCAATGATGCTACAGTAAAAGCTGGAGCTTGGTTTCCCATAACCGGAAAGAAAAATTTAAGAGCTCAAGAATTATCTATAGAAAATAAATTACCTATAATTTATCTAGTTGATAGTGCTGGAGTATACTTACCAATGCAAGATGAAATTTTCCCAGATAAAGAACATTTTGGAAGAATATTTCGTAACAATGCTGTAATGAGCAGTATGGGAATTACCCAAATCTCTGCAGTTATGGGTAGTTGTGTTGCTGGAGGCGCTTATTTACCTATTATGAGTGATGAGGCTCTTATTGTAGATAAAACTGGTAGTATATTTCTTGCAGGAAGCTATTTAGTTAAAGCAGCTATTGGAGAGAGTATTGATAATGAAACTCTGGGAGGAGCTACTACACACTGCGAAGTTTCTGGAGTAACTGATTATAAAGCTAAAGATGATGCAAATGCTCTTGATACAATTAAAAACATTGTATCAAAGATTGGTGATTTTGACAAAGCTGGTTTTAATCGTATAAAACCTACTACCCCAAAAGATAAGCCTGAGGATATTTATGGCATTTTACCAAAAGCTCGAAACGAGCAATATGATATGATGGAAATCATCAAACGATTAGTTGATGATTCTGATTTTGAAGAATATAAAGCAGGATATGGGCAAACAATACTTACTGGATATGCACGTATCGATGGATGGGCTGTGGGGATTGTAGCAAATCAACGAAAAATTGTAAAAACAAAGAAAGGAGAAATGCAATTTGGAGGTGTCATTTATTCTGATTCCGCAGATAAAGCCACACGTTTTATTGCGAATTGCAATCAAAAGAAAATACCGTTAGTATTTTTACAAGATGTAACAGGTTTTATGGTAGGTAGTAAAAGCGAGCACGGTGGAATTATTAAAGATGGTGCCAAAATGGTAAATGCAGTAAGTAATAGTATTGTCCCCAAATTTACTATCGTTATTGGTAATTCTTATGGTGCTGGTAATTATGCAATGTGTGGTAAAGCATATGATCCTAGATTAATAGCTGCATGGCCAAGTGCAGAACTTGCTGTAATGGGAGGGGCACAAGCCGCTAAAGTATTATTACAAATTGAAACTGCTTCTCTAAAAAAGAAAGGAGAACAATTATCCGAAGAAGACGAAAAAGAATTATTTAACAAGATTAAAGCTCGATATGATAAGCAAACATCACCATATTATGCTGCTGCAAGAATATGGACAGATGCTATCATCGATCCATTAGATACCAGAAAATGGATATCAATGGGGATTGAAGCTGCTGATCATGCACCTATCGAAAAGAAATTTAATTTAGGAGTAGTACAAGTATAAAAATGAAAATAATATATATCATAACTTTATTTATAACAGTCTGCAATATATATACAATACATTCGCAAAATGATACTAATAAAGTTCTGGAAATACAGCAAAATCTAAAAAAATCCAAAGAGTTGATCCATAAAAACTTGGACAGCTCTTTATTTTATTCAGATAAAGCTATACAATTATCCAAACTAATCATCAATGATACACTCATCTCAAAATCAAATTTACAGAAAAGCAGTGTCCTAATTTATAAAAAAAAGTTTTCTGAAGCTGATTCATTACTTCAATATAATTTAACAAAAAAATTACCCAAGCATATTGAAGGGCAAACTTGGCATAATATAGGAACTATTCAATACTACAAACAAAATTTTAAAAAAGCATTAGGCATTTATATTAAAGCTTCAAAAATTCTTGAGCAAGTAAAAGAATCTACACAATTAGTAGATACCTATAGTAATATTGCAACGATTAATGCCTCATTAAAAAACTTCGCTAATGCAGAAAAATACTTAGAAAGAGCTCTTTCGATTAGTAGTGATTCTAATAAAGCAGCTCGATTAAAAATTCTAGTAAATCTTTCTATTATTTATCACGAGCAAAAACTATTCAAAAAATATATTAGTAGCATATCAAAAGCAGAAAAATTAGCAGAAAAATATAATTCTAAAAATGCACTCTCTATAATTTATACCAATCAATCTAAATATTATTCTGATACAGGTGATAATTATGATTACGCTATTGAATATGGAAAAAAAGCTATTGCGATAAAAAAAGAATTAAAAAGAATTCAAAACTTATATTTTACGTACAACAACGTAGGATATTCTTATTTAAAAAAAGAAGAATATAAAAAAGCAATTGTATACTTAGATAGCGCTTTACACAATGCACAACCCACGGCAAAACCTATTATATATAACAATCTAAAAGATGCCTATTCTGGGTTGAAAAATTATAAATCCGCAGTACATTATGCGAACTTGAAAGATCAAATAAAAGATTCTATTACCAGTGCGCAACAAAAGGAAAAAGTAGCAGAATTAACAGAAAAATTTGAGTCCGAAAAAAAACAACAGCAAATTAATATCTTAGATACTAAAAATGAATTACAAGCATTTACTATACAACAACAAAACTATCTATTAGTTGTCTTAGCTGTTTTTGTAATTCTATTCTTAATTCTAGGGTATTTTGGATTTAAAAATTATAAAACTAAACAGCAGTTAAACACCCTATTACTTCAACAAAAATTACGAAAAACCCAACTTAACCCTCATTTTTTATTTAATGCATTACAAAGTATTCAAAACTTTATTTATCAAAATGATAAAGAAAAATCGAGTTCATATCTCACTAGTTATTCAAAATTAATTCGATTTATTTTAGAAAAATCTGATGATAATTTTAGCAGTGTATCAGAGGATCGTTTAGCATTAGAATCATATCTTAATTTACAACAGCTCAATAACAATAATTCTTTTTCATATACCGTAACTGTAGAAGATACTGTGGATGAAGATTTTGATATGCTCCCTACCTTAATTACACAACCTTTTGTAGAAAATGCAATACTACATGGACTAAAAAATAACTCTAATGGGGTGATTGCCGTAAAGTATTATAAAAACAATAATGATTTATATATTTCTATAATTGACAATGGAAAAGGGTATGATGCTCCTAAAGAGGATTCTAAACGATTACATAAATCAATGAGCATGAATATCATAAAAGAGCAATTAAAAAATCTAAATAGAACTTCTGGTAATTTTAAAGGAATTATTGATATTCAATCATCTCCTAAAGGAACAAAAGTATCCTTAAAATTCACAACAGTAAACTAAGTAAAAAGTACAGTACCTTTACCTTATGAACAAAATATCTTGCTTTATTGTAGAAGATGACCCACAAGCATTAGAATATGTATCATCTATCATACAAAACTATGGCGAAATACGTATTTTAGGGAATTCCGATAAGATCAATGAAGCCTACACTCTGATAAAAAAACTACAACCAGACTTTATTATTCTAGATATTTTTCTCACCGATGGTACAGCTTTTGATTTTTTAACTTTATTTGATGAAATTAATTTCAAAATTATCTTTACTACCTCGTATGCAAAATATGCAATTGATGCCTTTAAATTTAGCGCATTAGATTATTTATTAAAACCATATGAAGAAAAAGAAATGATTTTGGCTCTAAAAAAAGTATCCGAAAATATTCATAAACAAAATCAACAACAACAAATACACACTTTACTACATAATCTTTCTGATAAAAACGAACCAAAAAAAATTATACTCAAAAATGCTGATGCAATACATATTGTAAAAACAGAAGATATTCTTTATGCAAAATCAGATAATAATTACACTACTTTTCTTTTATATAGTGGAAAAGAAATACTGGTGTCTAAACCTCTAAAATCTTTTGATGAACAATTAACAACATATAATTTTTTCAGGGTTCATCAAAGTTTTTTAATTAACTTAATACATATCTCTTCATTTAATAAGCGAGAAGAAGTAATCATTCTAAATGAAATTCATACTATTCCTGTAGCACAAAGTAGAAAGCGTCTATTAATTGAATATATCAATAAGCTTAACTAAAAAATTCTAATTTTTGACATTTACTTTCTAAAAATACCAAGGCTAATTCTCACTTCAGCAATTATTCTACAGTTTTAATAGTATTTTAATTTACATCAAACCTCTCTCATGATTGGTATAAAAGCTATTAAATCATAAATTGATGAAAGAAATATTTTTATTACTATTAATATTAACGTTGATTTCTTGTGGAAAAGATAAAAATAACAAAGAAGAATTTGGAGTATTTGATATAACTGAAGATGTATCTGATCTAAATACAATAGCTAATGAAGCTGAAAAAATTGAAAGAGAAAGTAAAAAATTAAAAGAATCTACTCCTATCACTACTGAGGAATTGAAAACATTCATCCCAAAAAAATTAATCGGTTATTCGAGAAAAGAGTTCTCTATAGGTAATGAGTTTATGCCTGATATGACAATAGCAGACGCTAAATATGTAAGTCAGGATAATATTGTACTATCATTCTCTATTATAGATGGTGCTGGAGAAACAGGAAGTGTAATGGTAACACTTGCCCGTTTAGGTTTTATAAAAGGTTTTGAGGAACAGAATAATCACGGATATAGAAAATCTATTACAATCAATGGTTACAAAGCTATAGAAGAAATTAAAATTAATAATGATATTGAAAGTTCTATTTTAGAACTTTTGATATCTAATCGTTTTATAATTACTCTCGAAGGACAAAAAATTTCTTTAAAACAGTTAAAAAATGCGATTAACGAATTGAATCTAAAAATTCTAGAACAGAAAACCAAGTAAGCATTTGTGTATTTTTTAATAATAAAAAATTATAAAAAAAATATTGAAAAGGATAAAAATAAAATCTTCAATATTTATATGTACTCTTAGGAAGAGTATCAATTAGTTAACAATCCATATTTCTTTATTTCTGCATCTGTCATAAAATGTATTTTACTAGCGGAAGCAGCATTTATTGTAAAATAATAAAAATCTTCGGCTTGTTTTTGTGTAAACCCTACAGAAACATAATACTTTATATATGGTAGATGTTTTACGTGTCCTTTAGGGTAATCTGTTGCTTGTTTTTTATCTTTCCCTTCTTCTTCGCTCCACGAATGCACTCCTATTTTGGTATTTTTACCTTTTGTCCTTTTTTTGCCTGCGATAAAAAAATCAACTCCACCAGAAGCTATTAATCCATTATCTAACAAATGAATATTTATCCCTAGTTTATTAACTTTAGAGGATAATTTTAAATTAATATCATCGTTATTAGATCCATCACATTGTCTGATGTTTATTTGTTTTATATTTTTAAAAGAGATTAATAATGCATTAAAATTCTTCAAAGAAGAGTCATTAATAACGCCATTCATTTCTACAGTCCCCTTATCATCTAATATTTTAAAAATTCCAAACTGTTTTTGCTGAGGCTTATTATCATCGTCATTACTACATGATGCTGTAATACTAGTAATAAATAAAGAAACAAAAATTAATTTCATGATGTTTATAGACATAACTGTTTTTATATTATTTTAAAAGTTAAACACTTTACATAATTAATATAATAACAGTTAATTTTAAATATTCCCTATTTCTTTATTTTAGATAAAATCTGTTACTATGATTTATTGTATATTTTAATTCTAAAATACTAGAATTTAATAAACCATTATGGATTTAAAATCCATAGTTTTAAATAAAAGAATGGAATTCTTTTTCTAGCGTAAGATTGTCATTTCTGCGTAGGCAAGAATGACATACCAACTTATAATAATAAATTGATGAGAATTGATCTCTTTATTATCAATAACATACAAGAGATATTATAGATGTAATAGTTAGTTATATTAAAACATTACACATATTTTAATTAATAGAAAAAGTCTTCCAAGTTCTTTATCTCTAGTTTACCAAAACCTAGCCTTTATATTCATCATCCCAATTTTTTACATTAGGTTTTCCAAGTTTTCCTACAGATTTTGCTACAATCATAGCAACAGTTGCATCACCTGTAACGTTTATTGTAGTTCTAAGCATATCCAATGGTCTATCTACTGCAAAAATTAACGCTAAACCTATCGGTAATTTATCTGATGGAAAACCTATAGCTTCAAGAACAATAACCAACATTACCATCCCTGCTCCTGGAACAGCGGCTGATCCTATCGAAGCTAATAGAGCCGTCAATACAATTGTAATCTGGTTACTAAACGTAAGCCCTTCTGGCCATAATACTTGCATAATAAATACAGAAGCTACTGCTTGATATAAACTTGTACCATCCATATTAATTGTTGCTCCAACTGGTAAGACAAAACTTGATACTTCTTTATCTACTCCAATATGTTCCTCTACTCTTTCCATTGTAACAGGAAGCGTCGCAGCACTAGAACTTGTAGAAAACGCTAATAACTGTGCTGGGCTTATTTGTTTTAAAAACCATAATGGAGATTTTTTAGTAATGACAGCAACCAATATACAATAAAATGCAACCATTAATACCAGTCCAAATATAACTACACCTGCATATTTCAACAAGGCTAATAATATATCAGGATCATCAGAAGTAACTACTACATTAGCTAATAATGCAAAAACAGCATATGGTGCTGTTAGCATAATAAGATCAACCATTTTTAATACGACATCATTCAGGCTATCAAAAAATTTCTTAAGAGGTTCTGATTGCGAAGGGGTAACTAACAACATACTAATACCTAGAAAAATCGCAAAAAATATTACCTGTAACATCTTCTTATTATCTCCCATAGCTTTAAAAGCATTCTGGGGTACCATATCTACAATAAATTGTAACGGTCCGCTTTCTTTCTGTCTACCCGCTTCAGCAATACGCTCAGATATTTTTGCATTACCAGCATATTCTGTAGTCAATTTCTGTATCGTCTGTTCTGTAATACCATTACCTGGCTTAATCGTATTCACTAATAAAAGTCCTATGGTGATTGCTATTACAGTGGTTAAAATATAAATAATAATAGTTCTCCCTCCTATCAATTTAAATTTTGAAATATCTTTTAAATCAGAGATCCCCTTAATCAAAGAAGCTAATATTAATGGAACTGCAATAAGCTTTAAAAGACTTACAAAAATAGTTCCTAAAGGTGCTATCCAATCTGCTGTAAATCCCTTTCCCCACGAGAATGTTGTCATTAAAAATCCAAATACTATACCTAGTATCATTCCGATCATAATTTGCCAATGCAGTGCGATTTTTTTCATGCGAATAATTTAATTTGTAATCAAAGAGCGTCGAAGATATTAATTAAAAATAAAAAAACGGCAATCCTATTAAGATTACCGCAGTTATTAATCAATAATTTTATAAATTATCTTTTCACTGTTCTATTCATTAGCCAATAATCTACTAATACCAAAGCTGCCATAGCTTCTACAATAGGTACAGCTCTAGGCACTACACAGGGATCATGCCTTCCTTTTCCTTGCATAGTAACAATATTACCTTCTTTATCAATTGTCTCTTGATCTTGCATAATAGTAGCTACAGGTTTAAAAGCTACATTAAAGTAAATATCCATCCCATTAGAAATCCCTCCTTGGATACCTCCAGAAAGGTTCGTTCTAGTTGTACCATCCTCATTAAAGAGGTCATTGTGGTCACTCCCTTTTAATCCTGCTCCTGCAAAACCACTTCCATATTCAAATCCTTTAACTGCATTAATCGATAGCATAGCTTTCCCTAATTCTGCATGTAATTTATCAAATACCGGCTCACCTAATCCTATAGGCACACCAGAAATAGTACAACTTACAATCCCACCAACCGTATCACCTTCTTTTCGAATTTGCTTTATGTAAGCTTCCATTTCATCTGCTTTTTTAGAATCAGGACACCGTACTATATTACTTTCTGTCAATGAAAAATCAAGTTCAGTATGGTTTTTTTCTAATTTTATCGCTCCAACTCCACTTACATAAGCATTAAAACTAATACCTGATAATACTTGTTTCGCTATTGCTCCTGCTACTACCCTACTAGCTGTTTCTCGAGCAGAAGAGCGTCCTCCACCTCTATAGTCTCGAACACCATATTTTTGATCATAGGTATAATCCGCATGAGAAGGGCGATATGAATCTTTTATATGAGAATAATCCTTAGATTTTTGATTAGCATTCTTAATTACAAAACCAATAGGAGTTCCCGTAGTAACTCCTTCAAAAATGCCTGAATAAAATTCTACTGTATCTGGTTCTTTACGCTGTGTTACGATAACAGATTGACCTGGTTTACGACGATCTAATTCTACCTGAATTGCTTCTAAATCTAATACAACACCTGCTGGGCATCCATCGATAATTCCACCAATCGCTATGCCATGTGATTCTCCAAAAGTAGTTACTCTAAAAAGGTTTCCAAATGTATTTCCTGCCATTAAAAATGATTTTACACAAAAGTAATTTTTAATCTTTACATACGAAAGTCAACAGCACGCATTTAATAATCACAAATACAACAAAAAACAGTTCCTCATTTTTTATATAGTTATAATCATAATACAATAAAAAAAGAGAGGTATAATTATAAAATATTAAAAAAATCAACCCCTAATCGAAAATCTGTATTAAAACAACATGACATCCATTAACATAAAACTAACATATAGCACTTATTGTTAAAAACCACATAACAATATGCTTATAATTAGGTAATCTAAGATTTACCATACGTCCTTTAATTTGTATAACGATTGTATTTTTGATGAAAAAACGTACTGTAGAACTTGTTGTAGTTTCTGATACCCATCTAGGCACTTATGGGTGTCAGGCTAAAGAACTTCTTAATTATTTAAATAGTATCAAGCCTAAAACCCTTATTCTTAATGGTGATATTATAGACATTTGGCAATTTAGAAAGCGATATTTCCCTAAAGCGCATCTCAAAGTGATTAAAAAAATAATTTCTTTTGCTTCAAAAGGTACAGAAGTTATTTATATCACTGGTAATCATGATGAAATGCTCCGAAAATTTAGTGATACTACAATGGGAAACTTTAAACTGGTAGATAAACTTGTCTTAGAATTAGATGGCAAAAAAGCTTGGTTCTTTCACGGAGATATTTTTGATGTATCAATCCAAAATGCAAAATGGCTAGCTAAACTAGGTGGTTGGGGATATGATATGCTTATTCTTCTTAATCAATTTATTAATTGGTTTCTGGTACGAATGGGTAAAGAAAAATTCTCTTTATCTAAGAAAATAAAAAATAGTGTAAAAAAGGCTGTAAAATACATTAATGATTTTGAAGATGTTGCTTCAGAATTAGCTGTAAAGAACAAATACAATTATGTTGTCTGTGGCCATATTCATCAGCCACAAATGCGAGAATATAAAAATAAAAATGGTTCTTGTTATTATCTAAATTCTGGTGATTGGATAGAAAATTTAACTTCTTTAGAATATCATAATAAAGAATGGAAACTGATTCATTATGAAAGTGAATCCATGGAAGTTTTTGCTGATACAAATGAAGAAGTTGAAGACTTAAAAATTGATCCTGAAGCATTGCAAGCCTCTTTTATGATGAATCAGATAATTACACCTTTAAAAAAACCTTAGTGTACTCTAATTAACTACGTATTCAATCATAAATATTTACTCACATGAAACATTTTAAAAATTTATTTCTAGTGGCATCTCTGATGCTCTTTTTTTCTTGTCATTTTATTGATGATATGTCTGGTGAACCCATATCAGTACCTCCTCAGTTAGTATTAGAAGAGAATACACAATATGAATTACCGTTTTCTACCTTATCTACTACAGAAAATAATGTCGAAATTCGTAATGGAGGATATGGGTCTGGAGCAACTGCACACCCCAGAAGAAAAGGTGAGTTTTATGCAATAACAGATCGTGGTCCTAATACTGACTTTTTAGATGGAAAAAAATTTCCTGTTGCAGAGTATACTCCTAGAATTGGACATTTTTATATTGCTCCTAATGGGAAAATAAATCTTAAAAAAGATATCCTTCTAAAAAACCCAGAAGGTATTCCTATTTCTGGTATTCCTAATCCCAAAGGAAAAGGCGCTACAGGAGAAATTCCTTATGATATTAGCGGTAATCAACTTCCTTTTGATGATTTTGGATTAGACCCTGAAGGGTTAGTAGCCTTAAAAGATGGTACATTTTGGATATCTGATGAATATGGACCACATATCGTACACTATTCAGCAGAAGGTATCGAATTAGAACGTATTTCTCCTATCGGAGTTAATGAAGGTAATGGAGGAAGAAAAATACCTGCTGTTTTTGCAAAAAGAAGACCTAATAGAGGGATGGAAGGTCTAGCTATAACTCCAGATCAAAAAACATTAGTAGGTATTATGCAATCTACATTATACAACCCTACTAAAATTAAGACTGATCTTACTCGTATTGTAACATTTGATTTACAAAATGGAACTACCAAACAATATCTGTATAAACAAGAGAAATCTAACTTATCGAATTCTGAAATTGTTGGATTATCAAACTCTACTTTTTTAGTTGTAGAGAGAGATGGCAAATATTCTGGTGAAGGAGTAGTTCAAAAACATATTTATAAAATAGATATCTCAGATGCTACAGACATCTCTGGAGTTGATATAAAAGCCGAATTTGGGCTACTCATTAATGGAAAGACTATCGAAGAATCTACTTGGGAAGAAATTAGTACCGCTGGTATTAAACCTGTAAAAAAAGTATTGGTTGCTGATTTAGTTAGTAAAACAGGATATCCACATGATAAGTTAGAAGGAATTTGGCTTATCGATAAAAATACATTAGGATGTCTTAATGATGATGATTTTGCTGTAACCGATGAGGATGACAATGGAATTATTGAGCAAAAAATACTACCAGGAACTCACCCAAAAATAGATGCAAGTTCTCTATATATGATTAATGCTGATTTTTAAAGAATGCTAGTATTAAAAAAATGAGATAGGGAGGATATCAACTATGATACTCTCCCTATCTTTTTTAACCTTTTATATTCAGGTATATTAATTAATAATAACATTAAAATTTCATACTTCCTTTTTAGAAAAAACAATGTTCCATTAAAACGTTACTGCCTCATATAATGTATTATACATTTTTATATTCTTGTTAGTTTTCTATTTATCGACACTTGTATAGTTACTATTTTTTAAATATTTTTTTCTGTATAGAAGAGCTATTGTCTACAAAATGAATATCACACACATAAGTACCTGATGACAAATTTGCTAGATCAAAAGACTGCCATGTTTTATTAATGCCTTCGGTTTTTAAAACAATTTTAGAAAATAAATCATAAATAACAACTTTCGAAATCTCTTTTTGAGCAATTACCGTAACATTATTAACAACTGGATTTGGATAGACCTGAATAGTATTAGAAACACCGACTAATTCTAGGCTACCTTTTTTGGCTTCAATCTCTAAATCAAAATCAGTACTTATTTTTAAAATTTTTGTTAGCGTTTTAGTTTTTAATGATTTTTTTGAAGTTACTTTCACTTTTATTGTATATATATTAGGATATAAAAACTCATCAATTATAAATTCATCATTACTACTGGTTATTTTAGTATTTTCAATTAATTGCCAACTATAATCATATTCAGAATTAGGATCAGAAGATAAAATTTTAAAAGAAGGTGATGATTTACCAATAATATATTCTTTGGCACCTATGATTTTAATTTGAAAATCTGCATCTAATGGTTTTGAATTAAGTTTTTGAGAAGCTTTTTTATTTAGCTTAACATTAACAATGCTTCCACTTTTAAAATGAGTTCCAGGATATAGTGTTATTTGATTTCTTGCTATAAGGTTTACATTTGCTTTATTTTCAACAACAACATTACCTGAATTAAAAATTTTTGTATCTCTAGTATTAATATCATTTCCTATATTAATAACATTATTTGCTTCAAAATCTCTATCATTAGTGATAACCTTATTTTGAATATCTAAATTTTCAAACATAAATTCGTCTGCTATGATAGTTCTAAAGTTTGTAATATCATCACTAGCAAAAAAAACGTGATTGCTATTCCATGCTTTAGAATACACTTCATCAAAAGGTATTTGATTATTTCTAATAAAATCATCTATTACAGTACTGTTTATAATTGCTCTTAAGCCTTTAGGGTCAGTGGAGGAATTATATGCATCATCAGATAAATCAATTGAACTTACTGTAGGTACAAATGCTATATTTGCAGTTATATCAAAAGGTAGACTTCGTAAACCAGGAAGTGTAGATCCCGGAGCATTATCATAAGAAGCCCCATTAAAACTATAGTTCCTTTTTTTATTAATTAAGTTGGTAGTAGCACATTTTAATCCAACCTTTACTTTTACAGGAACTTTACCTCTTAATTTACATTTACCAAAGATTTTAACAATACACCTGTTTTCCCATCGGATTCGTACATCTGGTACTTTTATACCTACTTTTAATATAATCTGAGAAACTTTAGCAGTTGTATTTACTGGTGAAGACCAAGCATTCAATGAAAATTCGTTACAATCTGTTCGCCATAGAGGAAATCGAATTAATTGTTCTCCTGGAGTAAATGTAGCACCATCTAATCTTTTTTGTACATCCCTACTCTCGTTACTTCCATTAATAAGAGCTATATTACGTGAATTAGAAGGGTAACCTAATCTTTTGAGATTATTTTGAGCTGCATTAAAATAACCATCAGTACTTATATGTCTAACCAACATTGATTTAGCAGCGACAGAATTAAGAGCTGCTAATGCTTTATGCGCCATATTTATCTTAAGTACATCTCTTAATTGAGGAATTCTATCCTCTGTAAATGGAGATATAACGAAATTAGTTATATCTATTATTGTACGATCTATAATCCCAATTCTAGAACTAATATCACTAACTGTACGAGACTCCATAATATCTTTAAAAAGATATTGTATTCCTGGAGGTAAATTAGCACCTTGATGTGGAGCATCAAATGAAACATAGAGTCCCACTCTATGATCATAACTTTCATTCTCCAATTGTTTTAAAGCCATTCTTGATAGTAATCCTCCCATACTCTCTCCTATCACTATAGATTCAAAATTTCTTTGTTTTTTAGAATTAATTTGTTGTATCAAATCTTTAACAACATTTGTATTGTCTTGTAATGACAGGTTCGTGTTATTAAATATTAGATAGACAATATCATAGTTATTATTTCTTAAGCCTTTTTCAAAATTTGAATATTTTTTTCTTTGTTCATCAACAGTTATGGTACCTATTGGGTCAAAACCTTGGACTATAATTATAGGTTTATCAAACACCTTATCATTTCCTAGATAAAGATGAGCATGCCCTCCATAGTTTTTGATAATAGAACCAGTCTTTGTTTCTGATGATTTGGGGCTTATAGTACTTTTTAAAACTGTTGTAGAATTTTCGGTGTTATTAGCTTTTATAGTTATAATAAAAGAACTACCGATTTTCATAGAAACACCATTGAGAGTAGCATTTCTATAAACTCTTATTAGTTTTTCTCCAAAATCAGTATAGTTTACAGGTATTACACCTTGTGAAGAGTTATATTTTTGAACTCCTCTACCATCAGCAAAATCAATAAAAACTTCAGATTCTTTCTTATAAAATCCAGATAAATAGTTTTCTGATTTCAATTCGAAATTAATCCTTTTCTTATAACTTATACTTGTATAACTAATAGCTCCAAACAGGTGAACTTCGTTGTAAGAGTTTTCTTTTGGTAAATTTTCAATTGAATTTTTGATATCTGTATCTTCTAACAATTCTCCTTTTACATCAAAAATTAGTATCGGAATACTTGATGAGGAATTGTTATTTTCTAATCTAGTATTTAACTCTTCTACTGAAGGTAATTTCGAAGACACACTTACCTCACTCTCTTTCAAACGGCTATATATTTGCATCCAAGACATTCCATCCATTTGACTTATCGGGGGAATAACCTGATTAGTTTCCTCATCATATGTTTCAATAAATTGATGTAAAGAATTAATCTCATCATCATCTATAAAACCTTTATTTAAAACATAACCTGTCTTAAGATCACTTATATCGATATTCGATATATAATCATGGTATAATTCTCTGGATGTTTTTTCATTAGTCTGCGCATGTATAGAAAATTTTATACCTGTTATAAAAATCATATACAAAGCTATCTGCATGTATTTTAAAATCATTTTTTTATGTATTTTCATCTAAATATTTAGCATTAGAGTTTCTATTTTTATAGAAACAGAGTTACCTCTTAGCTTATGTTTTTTTATGCTAAAAAGTTATGAATGTAATTGATATGATTATTTTTTTGATTCAAGTAGCTGTTTAACTATTAATTTTAATTCTTCAATATCATTAGCTTGTTTGTTTAGTTTCTTTTCTTGGGCAATAGTATAAAGAGTTAATTCCTCTTCAACTAACAGCATACCATTTTGTTTAAATTTCTCAGCAGATGATATCTCTGGTAAATGATTATTATTTTCTAGTTTTATTTTTTGTTGAGCGCTTGAGAAAAAAATAATCCCAAATAATGCTAGTATTAGTATTTTTTTTCTAATCATTCTATTTTATCTATTTATATTAAAATTTAGCTATATCTATATATGTCTTAATAAGTATAAATGTTACTCTTTATATTTATTTTACTTAGATATATCTTATAAATCTAAAGAAAAAAAAGCCGTAACAAATATAGTTGTTACGGCTTTTCTAGTGTTTTTTATAAGTTAACTTTACATGTTCATTTAAAAAAAAATAACTGTCTGTTAGTATTTAGAATTAAGCTTTAAAATACTAAAACTCTCTATTTACATCCCAAGCTTCTAGATAGTCTTTTACACGTTGTACAAACTGACCTCCTAAAGCTCCATTTACTACTCTATGATCATAAGAGTGCGATAAGAACATTTTATAGCGTATGCCTATAAAATCCCCTTCTGGCGTTTCAATCACTGCAGGAACTTTTCTAATTGCTCCTAATGCAAGTATAGCAACTTGTGGTTGATTAATTATTGGAGTCCCCATAATACTTCCGAATGTACCAACATTAGTTACTGTATACGTACCTCCTTGTATGTCATCAGGTTTTAATGCATTATTACGCGCACGATTTGCTAAATCATTAACTGCTTTAGTCATCCCAACTAGGTTTAGTTGATCTGCATTCTTAATTACAGGTACAATAAGATTACCATCTGGCAACGCTGCTGCCATACCTAAATTTATATTCTTTTTCTTAATGATCGTATCTCCAGAAATAGAAATATTAATCATTGGAAAATCTCTAATAGCTTTAGCAACCGCTTCCATAAAGATTGGAGTAAACGTAAGGTTCTCTCCTTCTTTAGCCATAAAACCAACTTTCACTTTCTTTCTCCAGTTCCATATATTTGTTACATCTGCCTCTATAAAAGATTGTACATGAGCTGACGTTTGTACAGAATCGACCATATGATGCGCAATAAGTTTACCCATTCTGGTCATTTCTATAATTTCATCCTCTCCTGATGCCACTACTGGAGACGCTTTAGAAACTTCTTTTTTAACTGAAGTCGTAGGTTTTTTAACCTCTTCTTTTACAGTTTTGATCGTTGATTGCTCTGGTATTTTCCCATCCTTACGATCATCTACAAACTTTAAAATGTCATTTTTGGTAACACGACCATCTTTACCTGTACCAGAAATTGCTTCTAGTTCATTTAACGATACATTTTCTGTAGCTGCAATATTTTTAACTAATGGAGAATAAAATTTGCTGCTTTCTGAAAAATCAGTAATTCCACTTGTTACACTACTATTTTCTATTATTTGTTCTTCTAATATAACTACTTCTTCAGGAGTCTGTTCCACTTCTATAACTGTTGCTTCTGGAGTAGTATTTACAGTATCTTCTCCTTCAGTTTCTATTATAGCGATAACCTGACCTACCTGTACTACATCATCGACTTCAAAAAGCTTTTCAATCAGTACACCTTCTACCTCACTAGGAACTTCACTATCAACTTTATCTGTTGCTATTTCAACAACTGCTTCATCCATTTCAATAGTATCTCCTATTTCTTTTAACCAAGTTGTTATTGTTGCTTCTGCAACACTCTCACCCATTTTTGGAAGTTTAAGCTCAAATTTTGCCATATCCTTAATAAAAAGTGTTTATTAGTTATTATTTTTGCGAAATTAATTAAAATTACGCTTAAAAATTAATTTTTCTCTATTAAAAATTACTTAAAGTACTATTGATTTCTATTTTTTATTATAAAAATCACTAACAATCAAATAATTACAATATTTATATTCAATATTAAAAGGATTTTATCTCACTTTTATAGTATTTTTTTATGTACTATAAATAGGAAAATAATATCTTATGAACTCTTTAATGCATTCTCAAAAGGTATTCGATTGCGTATACTTCTTCCTAAAGTTACTTCATCTGCATATTCTAGTTCGTCATTAACTCCGATTCCCCTAGCAATTGTCGATGTTTTTACATCCAGTCCTTCTAATTGTTTATATATATAGAAATTAGTTGTATCACCTTCCATAGTTGCACTTAATGCAAATATCAATTCCTTTACTTCACCAGATTTAGTTTTCTCAATCAATGCATCGATCGTTAATTCTTGTGGACCAATACCATCAAGTGGACTTATCTTACCTCCTAACACATGATATACTCCTCGATATTGACCAGTGCTTTCGATTGCCATAACATCACGGATATCTTCAACTACACAAATAATCTTATGGTTACGATTAGGGTTACTACAAATATCACAAATAGCTACATCACTAATACTATGACACTTATTGCAAAATTTTATGTCTTGACGAAGTGTATCTAAAGCATTAACTAGATGTGTTGTTTGGGTTTTAGGTTGTCTAAGCAAATGTAGTACCAAGCGCAGTGCAGTACGCTTTCCTATACCTGGCAACTGAGACATTTCATAGACAGCGTTTTCTAATAATTTTGAAGAAAATTCCATAACACAACAAATTTAGCATTTTTAATGAAAATTGCTTTACAAATACTATAGTAATATCATTTTATAGGGTTGAATTAATATTACACATCATAATTGAAAGCTTTTTTCTATTTTTACTAACTAAGTGAGATTTTAATGCTGTGAGGCTTGTCTCGATACCTAAAATATTTTTCAAACAAATGCCTTGTGGGCTTGCTCTGAGGTAGTTTACTTAAAAAGTAAAAAAACAATGCTAGAAGCTCTTTCTGAAGAAAATCAACTTATTTTAATGATACTAGGTATTGCAATCTTATTCATTGCTGTATCATGGAATACTAAACGTAATAAAAATAAGTTGTATAATCGTAAAGACCGCAGTTATAAAAAAAATTATTTCGAAAAGAAAAAAATGAATAAGAATAAATGAAAGTATATACAAAAACAGGTGATAAAGGTACTACAGCTTTATTTGGAGGTACTAGAGTACCCAAACATCATATTCGTATAGATAGTTACGGAACTGTTGATGAGCTAAACTCACATATAGGACTTATCAGGGATCAAAAAATTGATGAACTCAGTAAAAAAACATTAGTTAATATTCAGAATAAGCTTTTTACTGTTGGAGCTGTTCTAGCCACAGATCCTGAAAAAGCTATTTTAAAAAACGGTCAAAAACGATTAAACATACCTACAATTTCTATAGAAGATATTGAATTATTAGAAAAAGAGATTGATTTTATGAATGAGTCTTTACCAGCAATGACACATTTTGTATTACCTGGAGGGCATCAAACCGTGTCATTCTGTCATATTGCTCGCTGTGTATGTAGACGAGCTGAGCGCTTAGCTACTGAATTACAAGAGATTAGCCCGTTTGAAGCAACAACATTACAATACTTAAACAGACTATCTGACTATCTTTTTGTACTGGCACGAAAGTTGTCTCATGACCTTAAAGCAGACGAAATTGAATGGATTCCTGAAAAGAATTCTTGAAGTTATTAGCTGTAGAATTTATAAATAAACGCAAAAAAAAATCACGTTCTTATAATTATTGTTTAAATAATTAATTTTTTACTTGACTTTTTAAACTAAAAAATTATTTTTGCAAAAAATTAAACCAGTAAATATATGTATTGGACTTTAGAATTAGCATCATATTTAAGTGATGCACCTTGGCCAGCTACAAAAGACGAATTAATCGATTATGCAATTCGTACTGGAGCACCTTTAGAAGTTGTAGAAAACCTACAAGCAATTGAAGATGAAGGAGATTCATACGATTCCATAGAGGAGATATGGCCCGATTATCCTACAGACGAAGATTATCTTTGGAATGAGGATGAGTATTAAAAAATGAAATAATATTAAAAGTCTCGAAAGAGGCTTTTTTTTTGCGTAAATTACGCCGTTTTTATGCCTATTTTATAATAGAAAGCATTGTATAACAACATAACCGTTTAGGTTCTGAGATGATCGCAGATTCCATAAGAATCTTGCTTTAATATTACTTTATACAAAAAGGTAATTAATTAGTTTTATTGATAAAACTAACATTTCATATAAACACACAACCATAGATTATGGGAATTTTAGATTCTGTATTAAAAGTATTTGTTGGAGATAAATCCAAAAAAGACATTAAAGAAATTCAACCAAAAGTTGAATTAATAAAACAAGCGGAAAAAGCTCTCGAAGCTCTTTCTCATGATGAATTACGTGCCAAGACTGTTCATTTTAAAGAACAAATAAATCAAGCTCGTACAGAAATCAATACTAAAATAGAAGCGCTTACTCAAGAAGCTAACAATACCGAAGATATCGATAGAAAAGAAGATATTTATGGAGAAATTGATGCTTTAAAAGAAGAAGCCTATAAAATTACAGAAAAAACTTTAAATGATATTCTACCAGAAGCATTTGCTGTAGTTAAAGAAACAGCAAAACGATTTGCTAAGAATAAAACTATCGAAGTTACCGCTTCTGCATATGATCGTGAGCTTTCAGGCACCAAAGATCATATAACACTTAATGGTGAGCAAGCAATTTGGGCTACAAGCTGGGATGCTGCAGGTAAAGAAGTAAAGTGGGATATGGTACATTATGATGTACAACTTATAGGTGGTATTACATTACATGAAGGTAAAGCTGCTGAAATGCAGACTGGAGAAGGAAAAACATTAGTAGCAACGCTTCCTGTTTATCTTAATGCATTATCCGGTAACGGTGTTCATTTGGTTACTGTAAATGATTACCTTGCTCGTCGTGATAGTGAGTGGATGGCTCCTATTTTTCAGTTTCATGGACTTACCGTAGACTGTATTGATAACCACAGACCTAACTCAGAAGAACGTAGAGCCGCATATAACGCAGATATAACCTACGGTACTAATAATGAGTTTGGTTTTGATTACCTAAGAGATAATATGTCTCATGCTCCAGAGGATCTAGTACAACGCCCACATAACTATGCAATCATTGATGAAGTAGATTCTGTTCTTATTGATGATGCACGTACTCCTCTTATAATTTCTGGTCCTATACCAAAAGGAGATATACATGAATTTGATGAACTAAAACCAAAAATTAATGATATTGTAGCCATACAACAAAAATATCTTACTACTGTTTTAGCAGAAGCAAAAAAATTAATTAAAGAAGGAGATACTAAAGAAGGAGGTTTTAAATTATTACAAGTATATCGAGGAATCCCTAAAAACAAAGCACTGATTAAGTTTTTAAGTGAAGAAGGAGTTAAATTATTACTTCAAAAAACTGAAAACTTTTATATGCAAGATAACAACCGAGAGATGCATAAGGTTGATACGGACTTATACTATGTAATAGAAGAGAAAAATAATCAAATTGATCTTACTGATAAAGGAGTAGAATATCTCTCTGGAAAGGACGATCCTAATTTCTTTATTTTACCAGAAATTGGTATGGAAATTGCCAAAATCGAAGGTTTAAAATTATCTAAAGAAGAAGAAGCAGAAAAGAAAGAAGACCTTTTTAGAGAATACAGTGTAAAAAGTGAACGAATCCACACATTACGCCAATTACTAAAAGCATACTCTTTGTTTGAAAAAGACGTAGAATATGTTGTAATGGATAACAAAGTAAAGATAGTTGACGAACAAACAGGTCGTATTATGGATGGCCGTCGATACAGTGATGGACTACACCAAGCTATTGAAGCTAAAGAAAATGTAAAGATTGAAGATGCAACACAGACTTTTGCTACAGTAACACTCCAGAATTATTTCCGTATGTATGGAAAATTATCCGGAATGACAGGTACTGCAGTAACTGAAGCTGGAGAGCTTTGGGAAATTTATAAATTAGATGTTGTAGAGATACCAACAAACAGACCCATTGCCAGAAAAGATATGGAAGATTTGGTTTACAAAACCAAACGAGAAAAATATAATGCTGTCATAGAACAAGTTACAGAACTATCTCGTGCAGGAAGACCAGTACTAATCGGTACTACTTCTGTAGAGATTTCTGAATTATTGAGTCGGATGTTAACCATTCGTAAAGTACCACACAATGTATTAAACGCTAAACTTCATAAAAAAGAAGCTGATATTGTTGCAGAAGCAGGTAATCCTGGTATTGTAACTATTGCTACCAATATGGCTGGTCGTGGTACCGATATTAAATTATCAGATGAAGTAAAAGCTGCTGGAGGACTTGCAATAGTAGGTACAGAACGTCACGATTCTCGTCGTGTAGATAGACAATTGCGTGGTCGTGCTGGACGTCAGGGAGATCCAGGAAGTTCTCAGTTCTATGTTTCATTAGAAGATAATCTAATGCGTCTATTTGGTTCTGAGCGTATTGCCAAAATGATGGATAAAATGGGACTGAAAGAAGGAGAAGTAATTCAGCATTCTATGATCTCTAAATCCATTGAAAGAGCTCAGAAAAAAGTAGAAGAAAATAACTTTGGAGTTCGTAAGCGATTATTAGAGTATGATGATGTAATGAATGCGCAACGTGAAGTAGTATACAAACGCCGCTATCATGCATTATTTGGAGAACGTCTCCGTGTAGATATTGCTAATATGATCTACGATACTGTAGAAGTCATTACAGAAGGAAACAAAGCAGCACTAGACTTTAAAAATTTTGAATTTGAGCTGATTCGTTATTTTTCTATGAGTAGCCCGATCTCTGAAACAGAATTTGAAAAAATGGATCCGCAAAAGATTGCTGGAGAAATTTATAAGGTTGCTTATGAACATTATCAAGATAAAATGAAACGTAATGCAGAAACTGCATATCCTGTAATCAAACAAGTATATGAAGATCCTGCTAGTCAATACGAAAGAATTTTAGTACCGTTTACAGACGGTGTGAAAAATATAAATGTAGCCACTGATTTACAAAAAGCATATGAATCCGAAGGCAAGCAATTAATAACTGATTTTGAAAAAAATATAACACTTGCCATTATAGATGATGCTTGGAAAACGCATCTTCGTAAAATGGATGAATTAAAACAAAGTGTACAATTAGCTGTTCATGAACAAAAAGACCCTTTATTAATCTATAAGTTTGAAGCTTTTGAGCTTTTTAAAGCAATGCTTGAAGAAGTTAACAAAGATGTGATTTCATTCTTATTTAAAGGAGAACTTCCAACTGGTGACACACAAGATATTTCTGAAGCTAGACAAGTTAGAAGAAAAGAAAATCTAGAAATGTCTAAAGAAGAAATTCCTAATATGGATGAACGTGATGCACAAAATAGAGCAGCGGGGCAAACACAAAACCAACCTCAAGTTACTGAAACTATTGTACGGGAGCAACCAAAAATTGGTCGTAACGATAGAGTCACCATTAAACATGTAATGAGTGGGGAAAATAAAACTGTAAAATATAAACAAGCTATCCCATTACTAGAAAGAGGAGAATGGGTAATCGTAAATGAGTAAAAAGAATTTTTACTTATAAATCAAAAAACCCTGAAGTATTACTTCAGGGTTTTTTGATTTATAAGTAATTAAATTTTCAATAATAAATTTGGATCTGGACAATTTTGCAAATAATATTTTAAATCTTTTGTATTAGAAACTCCAGGGTAATCCCCTACATTACCATCTATATCTATGATAATCTGAAAATGTAAATGAGGTGCATAATCTCCATTAACCGCAGATTCTCCTAAATCAGCTATTATTTGTCCCGCTTTTATATCCTCACCTATTTCTATATCTGTAATTGACAGCATACTTAGGTGACCATATAGCGTATAAAAAGTAATCATATGTATAGTATGCTCTATAATAATTGTTGGTCCATAATCCCCATGATTAGTATTATTTTTAAAACTATGAATTTTACCTCCTAATGGAGCTACTATCTTAGTTCCTGCATCACACCAAATATCTATTCCTAAATGAATATTACGTTCTGTTACAGAATTCTGGGTGTTAAAATGAGTACTTCTTTTATAAATCCCTCTTATTTCGTTATATCCTCCATAAGCAATTTTAGCATTATGATTAATTAGATATTCTTTTATATATTTTTCAAAAGCTTTAGAAGAAGAAATATCTATTGTACTAAGATCCGTATTTGTTATAGAAAGGTCGATTAAAATATAATCTTCTTTTGTATACCCAAAAACAATAGAAGTAAATTCATTAGACAGATTTTTAAAAAATTGCTGTAATTCATCAATCATTACTAGGTATTTTAGACAGTAGCTACACAATAGCTTCACCCCTTCTTATTTAAACACTAATCTCATATAATAAAAATCATAAAAAGAATTTTTTGAGCATTCTGATACTTTCTTATCATATTAAGAAAAGCTTTTATCTATCCTTCTTTTTAAGAAAGATACTTGAATAAAAAATAAAACTGCAAGAAATACAATACCATACACTGTAGTTTTATAAAATTTAAATCCCGAAAAGAAATCATTTATTTTTATAATCTTTACTATTGACAAGTTAACTTCTGAGAAAATTGAGTTTTTAGTATCTGGCAAAAATAAGGTTAAACAAATCAAACTAATCACTCCCATAGCAATCACTAACCAAGATCTTTTAGAAATTAATGGTTTATACGCTTTTTCTTGATAATTTTTGATCGTTTCAACATTACACATCACATTATTCAAAAAGTTAGCAGAAGGAGTATTTAATCCTGCTTCTTTCACTAAACATTCAACATCTTTAAATTGCTCTTCCATTTTTATCACTTATTTCTATAGAAATATGGTATTTAAGTATCGAATATAGCTTTTTTCTACTTCGATATAATTTTATTTTTATATTATTTGCCGTTAATCCTACTATTTCCACAATTTCTTTTACACTCTTTTCTTCAAAATAGTACAATGTTACAATTGCTGCTTCATCCGCAGGAAGTTTCATAATACTATTGGATATAATCTCTTTTTTTTCTTTGGCTTGTAAAAAACTTAATGCATCACCTACCAAGCCTATTTCTGATTCGCTTATCTCTTCTATAAGCTCCGAGGTCATTATTCGTTTATTTGCTTTTATTGCATCTAAACTCTTACGATATGCTATGACATATAGCCATGTAGAAAATTTAGCATCGCCTCTATATGTACCTAAAGATTCAAATGCTTTAATAAAACTATCCTGAGCAACCTCTTCTGCCTGCTCTTTATTTTTGACCATTCGAAATACAACAGTGTATACTATTACCTTATAGCGCTCAACTAATACAGAAAAAGCATTTACATTACCTTCGATAACTTGGTTTATATAATATTGATCTGATGGATGATTCATTATTGCATTGGACGATGTAATAGAGATTCTAGTTACAAAAAACTGTCCTTAAAGTACTTTTCTTGTCTATTCTTTTGTAACCAACTTGTAGATACAGTCGTCTTAATTAAAAAACGAACAGTAATAATCTTTTAAATTAAAAAAAACATGGGATCAGAAGTAATTATAATACCGGCAATCTTTGGTGTACTTTTTGGAATCTATTATTTATTTATTTCTGCTAGAAATAAAGAACGTATGGCATTAATAGAAAAAGGTGCTGATGCTTCTATATTTTATAGCAGTAAGAGTAAAAGAATAACCCCAATATGGAAAATTCTTATCTTAAACATTTCCTTATTATTAATGAGTATCGGAATAGGGGTTTTCATAGCCGGAATTTTACATTTAACCTTAGGGGTTGAGGATGATATAGCATATCCTGGTACTATTTTTTTAATGTCAGGAATTGGATTATTTACCGGCTTTAATATGACTAAAAATCTGGATAATAAATAGTTTTGATTTTGATGACAACAAAATACCCAAACCATAATAATGATCTGGGTATTTTACTTCATTAAAAATTATAAAATCAAATATTTACTTTTTCATAAAGAAGAGTTATTTCATTGAATATTTTGGTTAATTGATTACTCATTTTATACACCTCTATTTCTTCAAACTCTTGATTTTTTAGTTTAGACACATTTTTTTTAATCGTATTCCATTTAGAAAAAGCAAGTCCTATTTTTTCATCTATCTTTGGGGTATTAAACTTAGACACTAATAATTTATTAATAGCTCCATCTAATTCATAAAAAACGTTACTAAGCATTTGAACTGAACTTTTACTTTTAAGTTCAACTCGATTTGCAAAATAATAAAATGCCAATCGCTGTGACAACATTCGTTGTCTTCCACTTATATTTATTGTACTTTCTAGCTCCAATATATCTTCTATAGAATCAGAATCATCTAGGTTGTTTTTAGTACCAGTAATAGATTTTTTGGATTCTGCTATAATAGATTCTACAACTGCATTAGTAGCTTTAAGTAGATCTGTATTTGTGTCTATAATCTTTTTAGCATTGTCATAATTTGGTTGAACATTAATAAGGTTTTTAAAACGCACCCATAATTCATTAACCATTTTTAATTTATCATTAACTTCTTTAAATCTACTATTTTGAATAAGGATTCTATTTTGTTCTTCAAAAATTATTTGACTAGATAATAAATCTTTTTTTGCTTGTGCATTACTTGCATTATTTAGCAAATATAAATATGCTTTGGATATCTTTTGCGTAAGCATACGTTGCTTACCTGATACATTAATTGCATTTTTAAAAGATAATGATCCATATTTTTCATTTTTTTGGGCATAGAGATTATCGGAAACAGATAACATTAATCCGATTACAAAAATCAGTAGTATTGATTTATACATATGTATTTTGTTTTTCATTATATAGGTTTTAAAGTTTTATATAGATTTGTATTTGTGGTTTTTTTGTTAACTGTTTATATTCTATAAAATTTTAAAATATACTTCGTCAATTAGGTCACAAAAGTATCTTAGATTAAACTAAAGAAATATGACTTTTATCAGTTTATAATTGCTTTTAAAAAGATATGTCCAAACATTAAAAAACTGTTTATCAACGTTATTCTTTTTATAATTTTAAATATGAATTTTAGTAGATTATTATTTAGGAAAAAATTCATTTAACCCTCATATTTCAGTCTCTGATACTATTTTAAATCTTATTGATTATTTCATCAGGTTAGTAATAATCGATATACTTCAATTATCAAAATATATACGTATTATCATTTATCATACATAGGGTAGAAATTTTAAAAATTTTCTCCCATTTTTTCAGGATGTAAAAATATAGCATAAAAAAAACCGTCTAAAATTCTTTAGACGGTTGGCTCTTTTACCTTTATGTTTTTTTTGTATTCCCCTAAGTTTACTCTACTATTTCAGAGTATTGTGTATTATCTTCTTCTAATTTTTCTATCACAACGGATTTTCCTTTATTATTTTCAAGAACATATACTCCTACTGGTAATTGACTAAGGTCTACAACATTTGTTGTTTTTGATAACACATGTACTGTATTTTTTACTTCGAATAATTTTATTTTATCACCTTCTTCAAAATCATCTACTGTAATAAAATTTCCTTCTCTTGTTATTGATAAAAGGTTGGTTTCTGCATTATCATAATAATGAATGTATTCTTTTTCAATATTAATCTCTGCTGGCATGTACATTCTTTCACTATCATTTTCTATAACAAAATCGTTATCTAATGCTTCTGTAATATTAATATCTTCTTCTAATCTTTCGATAATTACAGATTCTCCTTCACTATTCTCTAATAGATATGCACCTACTGGCAAAAAACTAAGATCAACCTCTCCTCTTGTTTTAGATAAAACATGATCACCACTTTCTACCTCAAACAATTTTATCTTATCTCCATCTTGAAAATTTACAACAACAACAACAAGTCCTTCTTTTTCTACTTCTAAAGAATCATCTATACCATTTGCATATGTAGATAGGGCTAAAAATAAACTAAAAAAATATAGTATTGATTTCATTGCTTGTTTATTAAAATAAAGGATTACTGCTTTATTGATATGGTTTTACCGTACAATGATATTACTTAATTGTAGTTAAAAAAACTAAAAAATAGACTTTTAGATCAAATGAAAGTAATTTTCGATAAAAAACACAAAAAACGTTAAATAAGTGTTTATTTAATGTTAATCAGCTGATTATTAGTTTTTTAAAAATAAAACAACTAAAAAATCATAGATAAAACACCTAATTAGACAGATTAAAGGACACACCCTATTATATTCTTACATCTGTTATCTATTATAAAGTAATTAGCAGTACATTAATGTTAAGAAAAAAAACCCTACCGATAGAGCGTATCTATTGATAGAGTTTTTCTGTAACTAACACTATATTAAATATGAAAAAACTTTATTTATTATTATTCAGTACAACTTTACTATACTTAGCATTAATTGTAATCATTTTATCAGTACTACGAGTATTTTGAAACCCATTAACCACTACATTTCCAAAATTATTTCTAGTATTTATGTCTAGAGTTTCAGGCAAAGAAATTACGCTTTGTGCTCCATTATAAGATAAATTAAATGATGCTTTAGGTAGCTTTAGCTTAAAATCACTATTTTGGATTGCCAAATCTAAAGTAGAAAAAGACTCTCCTAGATTTGCTATAGTAATGACTCCAAAACTTCCTGATATTGCTCCATTATCATTAAGCTCTTGAATAAAAACATTACTAGAGTCTGCATTAACAAGAAGATTCTTAGCTTTCTGTATTCTACAATTTTTCACATAGTTTACGACTAATCTACCATTATTCCATTGGCGAACAGAGACTGGAGAATAAGAAGATTTGATATAGGTCTGATCCCCATCTATAATATTAGCAGAAAGCGTAGTATGAGATAAAGAAGCTTTAATATTATTGGCTATTTCTGCTAGTTGGATATTTCCATGTCGAATATTAAGTCTTAAATTAGCTCTCTTAGGTATACGTATTTTTATAGTCTTACTGATATTATCTGCGTTTATTTTATTAGTAGTATTATATCTGCGATAAACAGTAATATTAGTGATTCCTGGTTGTTGATTTCCAACATCCTTTATCAATTGAGATGCCCATGCTTGCATTTGTCTGTCATATTGCTCTCCCCAAGCCTCTAAGCGAACCTTCATCTGCCCTGGTGATAATTGCTCTGAATTAGTATTTTCAAATTGTTTTATCCATTTTTGTTTTTCAAGAGCTGCATCTTCTTTAAATTTTTCTCGTATTTGGCTTTCCCATTGCTGAACATATTTTTTATCTTCTTTATAAGAACCATTATTATAATTTACATTAGAATGGTTTTCTGTAAGAGCATTTGGCATAGGGTTTTTAGCCATATTTTTCATAATAGGTTCTAACATACTAACAATCATAGGTTCTAACATCTTCAACTCTTGTAAACTCCTTCTATTCAATGCAATAGTAGAGTTTGCTTCATTTTTTCCCCATAAATTACCTGCAGAAGAATTAATAGTAACGTTTTGTTGATCTCCCAATACATTTACTTGCCAACTATCAAGAATACGTTTATTATTTTCTTCAGAAAGATTTCCTTCCAAATAAGCTTCTACTGCTATTGTATTTTTATTCCATGTTTCAAATATAATATTCGTATGGCTTGTATTAAGAGTTAAGGTAACATCATTGTTTACCATCAATTTTTCGCTTAATTTATTTTGTTTATCCTGAGCATTTAACCCTATACTACCAATACAGGATAACACACTAAATGTTATTATATTAAGCTTGTATCTCATTGTAATTTTCATTTTCAATACGCTCTAATTCTTTTAATTTATCTTTTAATCTATTTAAAAGAGATAATCTTATGGTTAAATTCTCCATCATAGCCTCTATACTTTGTACATTAGGACCTACTTCTATCAGTTCTTTATTAAGTTTTTGATATTCTTTATCCAAATTACCTAGTCGAACTTTAAAGCTTTCTACTAACTCTCTATTCGTATCGTCAATTGTTATTTTTGATAGCTGAAATTTTATACTCGTCAATATACTACTCTCTACCTTTTCATACTCGGGAGATATCTCTGCTAAAGATGAAGACTGTTTTGCTAGTATTACAGAAGAGTTTTTTACATTATTATCCAAACCTACAACCTCTGTTTCCTGAGGTTTATTACCCCCGAATTGATTATATGAGATTAATGAAATGGAAAAGATAACAATGATACTTGCTGCAATATTTATCCATTTATAATTAAAACTCCTAGTTTTCTTAGGCAATTCTTTTTCTAACTTAGACAAAAACCGTTGTTGATGCCCTTCTCTTATCTGTTCTGAAGGAATTTGCTTATCCTGTCTTAACAGTTCTCTAATATCCTGTGCCATCTCTCAAATGTTTTAATTGTTCTTGTAACTGCTTTTTCCCTCTATGTACTAATGTTCTTGATGAAACGGGAGTAATATTTAATATCTCACTGATTTCGTTATGATCATACCCTTCTATCAAAAATAACATGACTGCATATTTATATTTTTCGGGTAATGTTTCGATAGCTTTTTTCACTTCATCTACGGTAACAGAATCAGATACTGACCAATCATTTTGCTCCTCTACTGTAGTCATAACCTGCTCATTAATCGCTACCATATTCATCTTCTTTGCCTTTAACATATCAATACTTTTATTAATTACAATCCGCTTAAGCCAAGCTCCAAAAGTAACATCTCCAGTAAATTGATGAAGTCTTGTAAATGCTTTAATAAAAGATTCTTGCATAGCTTCTTCTGCTTCAAATGGATCTTTAAGAAAACGTAATGCTACATAATACATACCATCACAGTATTTATTATAGAGTTTCATCTGCGCTCTACGATCGTTAGTCCTACATTGTTCTATTAGCTCGCTTTGTAACAAACTTCTTTACTTTTGGTTAATGATTATTATTCAAAAATAGTATTAAATTGTATTCATCTAAAAAGACGAAAACAGATACTTTATGTTGCAAAATTATAGATAAAAACTTTATTCAGGCTATAAAAAAACTGATTACTAAACAATTAACATTAAGTCATTCAATGAATTATATTACTTTTTGTACCGTTTTAATGACATAACATATAATATCATAACAGTTTTAAAGCATTTTTTCTTATTTAGAACTTAATAACCATATGTTTAAACAGTAAAAGAATTATATTTAAAATCAAAAAGCATCATGTCAAAACTTTTAAAGCATATACTGTTTATTGTATTGGGATTAATAATAACAGGAATAACTGGTATGTATCTTATAAAACAAAACACAAAAAAACATAGTCCTGAACAAACAATCTCCCATACCGTAAAAGATGCAACCTTCAGTATATTTTATAATCGACCATATAAAAAAGAAAGAGTAATTTTTGGAGAATTAATTCCTTATAATAAAGTATGGAGAACTGGAGCTAATGAGGCTACTACATTTACAACTGATAAAGATATCATCATCGATGGAACTCCTATTAAATCTGGCACTTATACCCTATGGACAATCCCAAACTCTAAGTCATGGAAAGTAATTTTTAATAGTAAACACTATAATTGGGGTGTTCATATGGATGGTACAGCAAAACGAGATCCTTTATATGATACTCTTATTATAGAAGTCCCTGTACAACCTCTACTAAATGTGGTAGAACAATTTTCGATTTATTTTGAAAATGCAAATAACTTTACCATATTATACCTTGCTTGGGATAGAACAGCAATCGCAGTTCCAATAAAAGTATAATTCTCTTTTTAATATACTTCATAAGAATAAGAACTCCTTATTAATTTTAGGGTTCTAAAATGAATTTATAACTTTGTCATAAAACCATTCTGTGCCAAAAAGTCTATCAAACATATTAATTCTTTTTTTAAAGTGATTTCAAATACTAATAGTAAAGCAATTGATCGATTTAAAAAACTACAACAGAAAATAGTTTCAGTCGATACTATGTTTAAAGCAATCATTGCTAAAGATACTGCTGCTTTAAGTAAAGGAATTACATTAATAGAGAGCACTCAATATGATCATTCTGAAAAAGCGCAACAACTTGTTGAAATGTGCCTCCCACATGCTAATAACTCTGTAAGAATAGGAATTACTGGAGTTCCGGGAGTAGGTAAAAGTACTTTTATTGAAGCTCTAGGAAATTTATTATTACAAAAAGGAAAAAAAGTTGCTATCCTAGCAATCGATCCTAGTAGTAGTATATCACATGGTAGTATTTTAGGTGACAAAACCAGAATGGAATCTCTAGTACGGTCTAATGATGCTTTTATTCGCCCTTCTCCTTCTGGTAAATCTCTGGGAGGGGTAGCCCAAAAAACTAGAGAATCTATTATTCTTTGTGAAGCTGCAGGGTATGATGTTATCATTATCGAAACTGTAGGTGTAGGACAAAGTGAGACAGCAGTACATAGTATGGTTGACTTTTTTTTATTACTAAAATTAGCAGGAGCTGGGGATGAATTACAAGGAATAAAAAGAGGTATTATTGAAATGGCTGATGCCTTGGTTATTAATAAAGCTGATGGAGATAATTTTATTCCTGCACAAAAAGCTAAAAACCAGTTCACAAAAGCTCTTCATTTATATCCACTTGCTCAGAGTAGTTGGACTCCAAAAGTATTAACTTGTAGTGCTATGGAGAATACTGGTATTGAAGATGTCTGGAAATTAATTCTAAAATACCTAGAGATTACTTCTACAAATGGTTTTTTTGAAAAAAATAGAACTCAACAAAATAAATTTTGGCTCTTACAAACTATAGAAGAGCAATTAAAAACATCATTTTATAATAATATAAAAGTAAAAGATAAGCTAGCTTCGCAAATTGATGCTGTACAAAAACATAAAATCACACCTTTTACTGCTGCAAAATATTTATTAGAAATTAGTAAAGATGATCTAGGATAACTATGACTCAAAAACTTACTTCTTCTTTTTCTTATATTTAAAACGATATACATATCCTAAACTAAGTTCAGAAAAATCTGCCTGTCCTAAGTTAGCATTGATGCTTGCCCCTAAAAAAAAGTTGTTTTTATGAGTATGATGAGCGTTAAATAAATAATATTTAACACTAAGTCTACTTGATATTGTTCGTTTCACTTCGTAATACCAATCTAATTCTCCTAAAGTATATGTGTTATTGTATGTTTTACCCTGAGTAAGCTGCCAATCAATTTTATAAAACGGTTTGTGAATATTAAGACCTAAATCAAATTCAACTCCTACATGACCTATAAAAATTTCTGCGGTAGAAAAAAAACCATAATTACTAGCATAAACAAAAGGTTTTTCTTTAAAAAAAGATACTTGATCATCTATCAATTCTTCATTATTCTTTATATGATCATAATAATGTTCATAAAATCTACCATAAAAACCTACTCCAAATTTAAAAATCTTATGTACCACTTTACCTACAGAAAATGCGACAGAGTATACTTCTTTTTTAGAATTAAAGGTTTCTGAAAGAACATTTTGACCTATTCCGCTACGAAATGAAAAATAAGTTTGTGATGATTTGGTACGTTCTTTTTTTAATGCAATAAAATCTTCTGTAGAACTCTCTTCTTGTTCTCCTATAGAAGCTGATGCACTAATCATAAAAGAATTTAACCCTTGATTAGGAAGTTTTGTATGCCCATTAGAATAATGTCCATATCCTAATCCTAGTCGCCATTTTATTGGTTTACAACTCAGTACATCATAGTACAAAAAAGATTTAAACGACCAATTAAAACTTGTGGTAATTGCTTTATTAAAAGGATTGGTTTCTGGATGGTATTTTGTATCGATATAGGAACCTCCAAACCCCATATTAAGATGCCATTTATTCGTTCTTCTAGAAAACAACCCTATTTCAACGAAAGGCATTAACGCATATGCTCTACCTACTTTTTCTTTGTTTCCAAAATCGGTTATCCCTAATGAAATCCCTGTTTTTGGGTATCCTAGTCTAGAAGCCCACTGCTTATCAATTGCTTTATTATAAGCTCCAATACTTATAAAAATAGATTTTAATAGTTTAGTCTTTGGAAAACCAGTATTAGGTTCTGTTGTTTTTCCTAATAAAACTTCTGGTGTAATAAAAAACGAAGTTTTATGATCTTCATTAGATGTCTGCCCTCTTAGTTGTATTCCAATAAAAAACAGAAGCAGGTAACAATACAGTTGTGTCATTTATATATTTTACCAGATAATCTAATTGATATAGTAAACTCTTTTACAATTCAATCATAAATCTGGGAATTTAATTAAATCATTTTTTTAACACGTCAAATATATAAATATATCTAAATAAAATGTTAAAAAAATAATTTCTTATAGAACAATGATAAGTTTATTAATTAAATTCTGGAATATATCTCTTATAATAATAAAAAATCAAAAACATAGTTATAAAAACAAGTATTACCTGTATCTTCTTCTTCTTGTAAAAAACACTTTTAGCTTATAATCCTAAAACAAAAACTAAATACTCTAGATATTTTAACTATCCATATCTAACACTTTATCTTTATGCTCTGTTTCTGAAATTGAATTCATAGTATTAGTCTCCTCCTCCTCTTCTTCAAAACTTTGCATAGTATCAGATAAACGTTTACTAATTTTTACTAGATATATAGTTTCTTCTGTTCTTACCTCTACCGCTTCAATAACTTCATTATACTGGTTTTTAAACGAAATGATGTCTTTATCATCATATCCATCAGGAAACTTCTCTACCAAGAGGTTTAAAATTCTTTTATTCAGCTTTTTATAATCAACAATTACTCTTCTCATAACTTTTAGGTTTTAATGTAAATGTATATATGATATCAAAAAATAGTATCCTTATCATAAATCTTGAGGTCTTATACATCATATACAATAACCTCAAGTTATTTTTAATTGAGTAAGAATCATTTCACTGAGAATGTATTACAAGTCTACTTAAAAAAAATGAAACGAATATAAAATCAACTTTAATAATCAATTATTTTTTTCAATTTTTTACTTGTTAAAAAGCAGTTATTTTTACTTTAAAACAATATAGTATGATTTTTATATATAAAAACAGTATAGTTCTTATTTTACTTTTATAGTCTTATGCTAAATCATCAACCCCCTTCTTATGCCATTTTTTTATAAGAATAAAAAACATAATTTATTAGATTGATTAAATCAAAAAGGTTAAATAAAGTTTATATATAAAACGGTAGTCTTTTTAATTTAAGAAAAGTGTTTTTGTTTAAAAAATAACTTTACTAATAACTTCTTATTTATTAATTGAAGATTTTGAATTACTCTTTACCTAAATGAGTTATCAAATATAAATATCGTGTAGAGGAAGCTATACCTCTATTTTTTTTAGAGATGTATAACAAAAAAAAGGGGCTGATTACATATGATTTTTTTAAAGTTTAGGCTAGTATCACCTTCTTACCACAAAATACCTATCCGTATTTTTTTACAAGGAATGTATGTAATTTATAAGCTCCAAATCCTAATAAAACACCGATTATCATACCAGTAATAATATCTCCGGGATAATGCACTCCTATATAGATTCTACTATAACTTACGACGATAGACCATACTACCATAAAAGGAAAAATATATTTTAGATGTTTGCGTAACGTTAAACCTGTAAAAAAAGCTAATGCCATAGAGCTTGCTGCATGACCAGAAAAATATCCATGTCTCCCACAGCGCTCTGCTATAAAACGAGTAAAGTCAGCTACACCAAGAGCTCTACAAGGTCTAGGTCTCATAAATAATACATTTTTAAACAGATTAGATAATTGGTCTGTAGCAGTGATTAATAATGCTACGGTAATTAGAGTAATGATAGTACCTCTGATTCCAAAATATTTATAAAAAAAGAATAATAATACCGCATAAAGTGGTATTTGATACAATTTTTCGGTCATAAACAACCAGAATCCATCCCACGCTGGTATTCCTAAATTATTAAGATATAAAAAAAGGTCTTTATCTAATTGTATCAGTTCTTCCATTTCTTAAATGTATATAATATATTATTCGTCGTAACGTTCTATCTCGCGATCATAAAAATCATTAGCTGCCTTCAAAAAGTTTTCTGCCTCTGATAATAATTCTTTTTCATCATCCTTATCAAATTCTTCTAGCCATTCTACCTCATCATTTTCTAGATTAATAATGCATCTAGGAAATTCTGTATGAATTACAAAAATAGCATTAGGATAATCTGTATTATCACCTAGTAAGAATTTCGGAAAGTCCATAGTAAATACTTAAAATTATAAAGCTCAAAGGTACTACCTTTTTTAGGTTAACTCGAAAATTATTTCGCTCTAATCATTACTCTATCTTAATTTCAACTCTATTGTTAGATTCTGGATCTAGATTAGAATTTTCTGTAACTATAGGCTCTGTATTTCCTGCTGCTATAACTTCAATTAAGGGTTCATCTATCCCTTGTTCTACAAAGTATTTTTTTACATTATTAGCTCTCATAGCAGACATAATTTCATTTTCAAAAGAGGAACCTCCATCATCTGCATGACCAATAATTTTTACTGTTGTTACTTTAAATATCTTTACATACTGAATATAAGAATCTAATTTTTGTTGGATTTCTTTATATGCTTCACTCTCTCCTATTAAGAATTCTACTGGTAAAAAATCAAGCGCCATGTTACAAACTTGGCTTGCTACAAGATTTTTAGGATCTCTCATTTCCATTAACAAAACATCATCTATAAAATAATATGCTGTATCAAAGTCTTTTCCTTTTACCGATTTACCTTTTGGGCTATCTGAGAAATATCCTAAAGAAATATATTTTTCAGTTCCTTTTGCTTTATATACCCCACAGACTTTAGCCCATCCTTTTGTGTCACATACCATTTTGGAAGATTTTATATGTAAAGGAAACTTTGCTGTAGCTGTTATTTTAGGGCTTCTTGCTGTAAAATATGATCCGATCGATGATGTACAAGAATTAGATACTCCTTCTGCCAAAGAAACATACATATGGAAATAATAATATTTTCCAGGTGATAATGGTTGTTTTAGTTTAGCAGTTATTCCTTCTTTATAGGCTCCTCCTGCAATATACATTCCTACTTTTCCATCTCCTGTTTTAGGATCTTGATTTCCAAACTGTTTTAAAAAATTTGGTGCTTTATGACTAAATCTGATCTCTTTTAGCCTAGGATGATAAGCATCAGGAGAATTAATAGCTGCTTTCCAATCTTTGATGATGCCAAAATTTTGCATTGCCATTTCTAATCTTGCAATAGCTGCATTAGTAGCTTCAAAACTAGGATTAGGAATTAAGTTTTGGGTTTTACTATGAATAAAATTTTGACCTATACTGCTTTGAGTAACCATTATGGTAAAAATAATAAGCAGTACATAAAATTTAGAATTTGGGACTCGCATTTTTGTATTCTGTTTTTTTGGAAAGATAGTTAATTATTAGTTAATACCAAATAAACGTAAGATGTCACAAAATGGTATTTTGCCATTGTTTTTATTTAAAAAAAATATGAATATTTAATTTCAGTGACCTATACCAACTTTTTAGAATGTATCTTTTTCATGAATTAAATTCTTAGTTAAATACTGAAATCTAATATACAATAATACTGCAGAAACTGTAAGACCTGCTAGTAACCCTATCCAAATCCCAGAGCTTTTATACGATGTATATAACCCTAAGTAGTAGCTAATGGGAAATCCTACTACCCAATATGCTATAAATGTTATCACAGTTGGAATTTTAACATCCTGAAGTCCTCTTAGTGCTCCTAATACTACTACTTGAATTCCATCAGAAATCTGAAACAATGCTGCCACAATCAAAAGTTTAGCTGCTATAGCAATCACTTCTGTAGTATCTAATTGATTGGCGATATCATCTACATCTAAATAAATCTGAGGTAATATCTCATTACATAATGTAAAAAATAAAGCAAAAACAACTTCTATTAAAAAAGTTAATAAAAAAATGGAAATAGCAATTCTTTTTAATTCTTTAAATTGCCGAAGTCCCTTTTGGTTACCAACACGTACCATAGCAGCAACGCTTAATCCCATAGCTATCATAAAGGTCATAGAAGCTAAGTTTAAAGCAATTTGATTGGCAGCTTGAGGGTTTTTTCCTAAAATACCAGATAACCATACTGCTGCAGTAAAAATACCTACCTCAAAAAACATTTGCAAGGCAGAAGGAAAACCTAATGCTAGTATTTTATTTATAGCACTACGCTCTAAACTAAAAAAATTAACCCGTGTAACATAAGACTTAGATTTTTCTTTTTTCTTTAGAAAAACCCATAAAAACACAACCATTACTATTCTTGATACTAATGTTCCTACAGCTGCTCCTACAATTCCCATTTCTGGAAATCCAAATTTCCCAAAAATTAGTACATAGTTTAATAACACATTAACTAAATTCGCAACTAGTGTTGCATACATAGGGTATTTAGTCATGGATAGTCCGTCTGAAAATTGCTTTAATGCCTGAAAACTTATTAATGGAATTAAAGAGAATGCAACCAAATCCAGATATGGTATTGCTAATTCTACAACTTCTGGAGGTTGTTTCATTAAATACATCAAAGGTTTTGCTACCAGAATTATCAAGAATAACACAACCCCTAGAGTTGTACACAAAAATAACCCATGCTTAAATACTGATTTACCACGATCAAAATTACCTTCTCCATCTGCCTCTGCTACTAATGGTGTTATTGCTGTAGAAAACCCAATACCTAAAGACATTGCTATAAACATAAAACTATTACCTAAAGATACTGCTGCTAATTCTGCCGTACCTAGTTGCCCCACCATTATATTATCTATTAAACCCACAAAAGTATGTCCCAACATACCTAACATTACTGGTGCTGCTAGTTTTAGATTATATCGAAATTCTTTAGTGTATTGTTGTAACATTTTACAATTTTGAAGATGCAAAGGTATTAGAACGCGACTAAACTAAATCATTATTATTGCATATTTAACGTTATTTAGTTTTTTTCTAAACGAAGGGTATTCACTAGACTATTTAGTAGAATACTAAAGTATGTTTTTAGATTATTTTCTTTTTAGGTAAGCATATCACTTAATCCTTCTTTTTCAAAAAGTATCTTGCCGATCTTTAATTCTGACCAATCTTCTTTTATTTTATAAGTAAATTTTGGCAGCTTGTTTACAAACTCACAATCTATATAATAACTTGAAACACCTGGTATTGTAGCGCTTTTTTGTAACCGTTGTATATGAGTAGAAATAAAAAATATTGAATTCTTAAACTTAGATAACCCTTTTATAGTTGCTGTACATATTTCGAATGCATCCTCTTCATTAGTACCACTAAACAATTCATCAAAGACTGCAAAACATTTCTCTTCTTTCCTAGCCTGATTCACTACATTCTTTAAATTTACTATTTCTGTCATAAAATGACTATAGCCACTAAGAATATCATCTCTATGATGTAGTGCTACAGAAATAGTTTTAAAGAATGGAATTTCTGCTTTACTAGCGGGTATAGCAATTCCTATTTGACCTAAATACATACATATACTTATTGCTTTTAAAAAAGTAGATTTACCGGACATGTTAGGTCCTGTTAACAAAATAACAGTATTCGATGTTTTAAAACTATTTACAACAGGTTTTTTTAGTAATGGGTGAAAAAAATTATCAACAGATAAACTATTTACAGAAAATTGAGGAAAAATAAAGTTGCGCTCTATAATCCCTTTACTTATAGATAAATATGCTTCAAACTGAAATAAATTATCCCAGAACAATGCTATCGCTCCTTTTGATTCCTTTTTTAATACTATTTCAGAAAGCTCAATAATATGGGTATCTTTTAATGAAGATTCTCTGATTAATTTTTCATAATCACTTAATGAAAAACTTTCAAAAAAATCCATGATTTCTTTAAGTTTACATTGGTATGACTCTGGAAAACATGTAGTATTTATTCTTGAAAAATAGAATACTTCTAACCGATGAAACAATAATATGAGTTGAGCAAATCGACTTTTGAGTATTGCTTTATCTTTTTTTGAAGTCTGTATTCTATATTTTAATTTCTTTTTTGGTAACTCTTGTAACGTATAACTATTTAAAAACTCATAAACTTCTCTGAGATATAAAATGGGATAAGAATATCCATTCAGAACAACTCCATTTTCTATAAAACCTTTTAATATATTTTGCCTCTGAATACTTTCTTTTTCTGAAATTAAAGGTGTTTTTAATATTTTAAGAAGTCTATTCCTAGCATATAAGTTAATAGTGTAATCAAAAAGCGGTAACAACTCTTTTTTTATATGTAAATCCTTAGTAGCACTCATATAGTTTATTATCTCTATAAATTTTTCGACATAATATTTGAGGTAAACTTCTAGATAAGTCTTTTTGTATATTAAACTCATAGAGTTCCTCAAACGTTCTAAATTCTCAGTGTTAGTAAAAAAATAAAAAAATCTTTAGCATAATACTTAACTATTTATAAATACTATGTTTAATCTCTAAATCATAGGTATCTAAATTAAGGTACTGTATCCCTTCATCTTTATATTTTCTCTGAGTTGCTTCTTCCAAAAATTTTAAGTCTAAATACCTTTTAGACATATCTTGTTTATCAATATAAAGAGTTGTTTGTTTTTTTTGATAGAAATGTATCAGTAGATTTTTTTCTTGAATATTGTCAACGCAAATTAAATGAGGGAAAAGCTTATTTTTGTATTTAAACTCAAAGACTCCTCTATTTTTATATTCGGTATACTTTTTTGATTTATCCGATTCTAATAAAATATCTCTTTCATAAGGCATAAAATCAAAATTTTCTTTTTGACTAGATTGATGCCTAAACTCTATTTCTTGTAAATCAACAGTGATTTTATCTGCTTGTTCTTTAAACTTTTGTAAAGAAGCAGAGTCTTTAATCACAAAATCTTCTGTAGACATTTTGATATTTCTAGTTATTCTATAAATTAAATAACAAAACCCTAGTATACTACTAAAAAGGCCGTAAAAAAATAAATTATTCTCCATTGGTAATTTTTAAAATTTAACAGGAATGTTTTTAAAAAAAGTCTTTTGAGTATCTCTATTATAAAATTCCATTCTAATAAACCCTTTTAGGCTGTCTGGTATTTTTTCTAATAAAAAAGAAGGAACATCATTGATCATACCAATATTATACACTTCTTTTTTGTGGTAAAATTATAGATTTCTTCTCCTTATTCATCATAACTCTTCTATCTTCTTATGGATTTCTTTTTCTGGATATTGTTTGTTGTATTTATTATGCTGACTACCAAAAAATACGGGTACGTGTTCAGCGGGTGTAGTATCATAATCATTAATAATTGTTGTACCCAATGTTGAAAGACGTTTTAAATTTGGTAAGTTTTTTACAAATTTGATGCTTTCAAGGTTTTTGCAATCTAGTAACTCCAGTTCTTTTAGTTTTTTAAGTTCTCCAATGGGGCTAAAGTCTTTTAGTTTCCAACAAATATCAAACTCTAAATGCTTAAGGTTTTGTAATGCTGTAATGTCTGAAATATCCGTAAGACTTCGTACACCTCCAAAAGATATACGTTCTAAATTGGTTAGCATTTCGATGCCCTTTAAAGATTTGATTTTAGAACGGGTTACACTCAACCCTTTTAGATTGGTAAGCCCACTTAATTTTGTAAGATCTTTTTCGTCAAAGTCTGCAACGTACAAAACTTCTAAATCTGTATCGTTTAGAGCTTCTAGATTAATGATATGCTTTTTTGACCAGACACTCAAATTTAAAGAATAAAGGCTTTTTGGTAGTCTTGAGCAATCTAGTATGAAGTTACTATCGTGAAAAAGTGATATTGCTAAACCTTCAAGTTTTGAAAACTCATATATGAATTTTTCATCTGCATTACCTGTATAATTACCAATATCTAGTAAGGTTGTATTTCTAAAAATAGTTATAAAATTAGATATAAATTCATTAGAATATCCGTTCCCAAATAATCTAATTTTATAATCTTTTTTCAATAATTCTTCGTCAACTAATTCCAAATTGGAATCTGGTTTTATCATTAAATAAGGTTCGTTAGGAACGCTCGTTTGTAAATACATATCAATTCAATATTACTTGCTCAAATTCTTCTGGTAAGCTATACTTTTTTGCTATTTCTTTAGCTTTTTTAATTAATTTATTCTGTCCTTCTTTTGTTTTCATACTATAGCGCCTTCCTACAGGATTCACTTTATTTAAAAGTTGATGAAATTTACCACTTCCTTTTCTTGAAATATCACCTCCATATTTTTCTAAAATAATAAACTGCTCATATATTTCTCGTTCTAATTTGGTAGAGCCTTTCATTTTATGAACTATACCTCCTATTACTTCTAGGGAGTTCTTTTTTTATAGTATTACCTAAGTTTCCAAACTCTACGGTGTGATCGAAAGAAAATGCATCATCGTGGTCGTCATATCGAATTGATAGTCGTTCATTTATAGCTCTTCTATCTTCTTATGGATTTCTTTTTCTGGATATTGTTTGTTGTATTTATTATGCTGACTACCAAAAAATACGGGTACGTGTTCGGCGGGCGTAGTATCATAATCATTAATAATGGTTGTACCTAATGTTGAAAGACGTTTTAGATTTGGTAAGTTTTTTACAAATTTGATGCTTTCAAGGTTTTTGCAATCTAGTAATTCCAGTTCTCTTAGTTTTTTAAGTTCTCCAATGGGGCTAAAGTCTTTTAGCTTCCAACAAATATCAAACTCTAAATGCTTAAGGTTTTGTAATGCTGTAATGTCTGAAATATCCGTAAGACTTCGTACACCTCCTAGTGATAGGTTTTCTAAACTAGTAAGAGTCTCTATCCCTTTAAGGGATTTGATTTTGGCTGTAGCAAAACTTAAGCTTTTTAAGTTAGTAAGAGAACTTAGCTTGGTTAGGTCTTTTTCGTCAAATCCAGATATTGTCAAATATTCAACATGCTTATTTAATGAATCAAAATTTATAATTTTTTTCTTTGTATATACTGTTAGCCAAAGCGTATTTATGGATTTTGGCAAGGTGTTACAGTCCAATATAAAACCAGTATCTTTCCATAAAGATATGGAAAGAGTTTCTAAATTTGGCATCTGATATACATAAGATGATTTAGCTTTATAATAATAACAGGTAGATAGATCTAATGATGTTATCTTTTGAAATTTACACATAAATTCTTCGAGATATTCTTCTGAAAAATCCTCATTCAAACGAACACAGTATTTACCTTCTGTAAATTCAGGCTTAGCGTCATTTAAATTTGAACTTGCTTTAATCATTAAATATGGGTCTGTTTGGATACCTGATAAATACATACTAATTCAATATTACTTATTCGAATTTGGTTGGTAGGTTATATTCTTTTGCAACTTCCTTTGCTCGTTTTTTAAATTTTCTCAATCCTTCTACAGAGTCTAAATCAAATCTACCACCAACGGGATTAACTTTATTTAGAAGTTTTTTAAATATACTTTTTTCTTTTATAACGCCCCCATATTTCTCTATAATAATAAACTGCTCATATATTTCTCGTTCTAATTTGGTAGAGCCTTTCATTTTATGAACTATACCTTCTATTACTTCTAGGGAGTTCTTTTTTTATAGTATTACCTAAGTTTCCAAACTCTACGGTGTGATCAAAAGAAAATGCATCATCGTGGTCGTCATATCGAATTGATAGTCGTTCATTTATAGCTCTTCTATCTTCTTATGGATTTCTTTTTCTGGATATTGTTTGTTGTATTTATTATGCTGACTACCAAAAAATACGGGTACGTGTTCGGCGGGTGTAGTATCATAATCATTAATAATTGTTGTACCTAATGTTGAAAGACGTTTTAAATTTGGTAAGTTTTTTACAAATTTGATACTTTCAAGGTTTTTACAATCTAGTAACTCCAGTTCTCTTAGTTTTTTAAGTTCTCCAATGGGGCTAAAGTCTTTTAGCTTCCAACAAATATCAAACTCTAAATGCTTAAGGTTTTGTAATGCTGTAATGTTTGAAATATTCGTAAGACTTCGTACACCTCCTAGTGATAGATTTTCTAAGTTAGTAAGGGTTTCTATACCTTTAAGAGATTTGATCTTGGCTGTAGCAAAACTTAAGCTTTTTAAGTTAGTAAGAGAACTTAGTTTGGTTATGTCTTTTTCGTCAAACTCTATAATCTGTAAATTTTCTAATTTTGAAAGGGTATCAAAATTAGAGATCATTTTTTTGTTCCACCAAACGGATAAGGCTTGTAAGCTTCTTAAATGTTCAAAATTTATATCATACATTGTATGTAGATGTAGTGATTTTAAATTTTGCATTTGATACAAAAAATCATACGATACTCCATTCCCATAAGCCGAAATACCTAAACTTTCTATATTACCAAAATATTTTAAAAATTGTTCAAAAAAGTTAGATTTTTGTATCTCTCGTGATATATTTACCCCTTCATTATTCTTAATATAATATTGCTTTGCAGCTTTAAAATCTGCCCCTTCTCTAATATCCATTTTTTATATTTTAATTAAAAACTTTTGTAAATGTTTTAGGTAAATCATATTTATCTGCTATTTCTTCTGCCATTTTATAAAACTTATCTCTGCCTTGTGGAGTATTCAAGTTAAATCTACCTCCTACTGGATTTACCTTATTAAGAAGTTTTTTCCATAAATTACTATTCTTTATCACATTTTTTCTATATTTTTCTAAAATAATAAACTGCTCATATATTTCTCGTTCTAATTTGGTAGAGCCTTTCATTTTATGGAGTACACCGCCTATTACTTCTTCTGTTTTTTGTCCTAATTTACCACTTTTGCCAAAATGCTGCTTTAGTCTTTTAAAAATATTTTTTGATTGCCCTACATATGCTTGCTCTAGATCATCAGCATTTTTAATGATTAGGTCATAAATCCCTTTGTTATCAACTACTTTACTTAGTTTTTTTGCTTGTTTAGCAATAGTTGCAGCGACTCCAAACCCTGGTACCATTGCTGCAAAACTGAGTGCTGCATCGCCATAATTACCTCTTGCTAATGATATACATCCATTGGCTAAATCAGCAATTTCTCCAAGACCAGGAACAAGCCCCGCAATATCTAATCCTGTTTGTAAGCTATCTGCCCAATCATCCCATGTGGTAGGTGCGCCTCCATTATCTTCTGCATCGTATTTGCTAATTTCTTGCCATGTTACCGTCTGATCTGGTGTTACTTTGGGTAGGTTTTTAAATTCTGGATTACTACGATCAACACTATCAGCTACTTGTAAGTCCGAAAAATCTACATTAGGAAATAGACGTTGTGCATCTGCTAAAGAGCCCTCAAAAGTACCTAGTGAGTTATCGTAGAAAAATACGTCTTCGCCCCGTGATGAAATTTCAGATTTTAACTGACTTACTAGTATCGTCCCTCTGTCGGTAACCTTGGCAGTAGTAGAGCGTTTTACTTGTGCAACAGTTTCGCCTACTACAATAGCTTGGTGATTGATATGTAGTAAGCCTTTACCATCATCATCGGTATAGGTGATATTGGTCTGTACGGGCTTGTCTACGACATCACCTCCGCCAAGCTGTACTTTCATACTTGTTTGGCTAACGACCTTACCCCTATGTATGATCTTAATCGTATTCTTACCGTATTGATTCTTATAGTTATTGCTCATCTTTGTAGTTTTCTGAGATTACTTCTAATGGAATTTTTTCTTCATCGATATTAATTGTATAGTCTTTGATGATGTTATCTTGTAAGCGTTTACTACGATATAAAAGTGGCACTTCGAATTTAGAAAGATCAATATCTATAGTTTCGTTAACCATATGTTCTGATTTGATAACGCAATATATTTCGTGTCCTCGTTGGTATTGATTGAGTTCTACGTCGTTACGATCAGTGATGTACTGTTTAATGATCCTTGGATTTAGCTCTTCTGCTTGCTGTATAGGTTCATTTCTTATATTAGGATCTTTTATACGCCACCACTTAGAGGTAATGACCTCTCCATTACGGATTACGGTGGCAGCTGATAGTGTTAGAGTATAGATTGCTCCATCGTATCCACCATCTTGATACTCTAGGCGAGTGCAGTAGGTATCCCATAGCTCTAGGGTTTTAAACATTGTAGTACCTTGTATGGATTGGGTTTCTATCTTACATTCTTTTCGCATGGTGGGGGATAGTGCCCAATTGTCGAATAGGTGTGTCCATCTGCCTATATCGGGGACTACTAATTGATAGATGCCACTGCCGTATGGTATACTAGAGGGCATGCCGTTATAATTGGTTTGTTGTTGTATGATTTCTCTATATGCTAGTACGGGTAGGCTATGACCGTCTATATAGAATCTAGTAGTGTGCTGTGTAGACATTGCTGTTTTTTGATTAGGTTTATAAGAGATATTGGTATTGGTTTATAAAGCTTTGATCATTAGGGTGGGGATTTTTAATGATTATGACTTTATTTTTAGACAATTCTATGCACTGTTTAACCATGGGGAGGATGTGGTGCGTCTTTTTGACGAAGTGTTTGGCTGGGTTTGCTTATTTTTTAACCCTTTGGGTTAAAATTTCGACTAAATGTGTTGAAATTTTAACGACAAAGGTTAATTTTTTAATACAGTAAGCTAAAAACTTCGTCTTTTTTGCTAAACGGAACGTCTTTTTGACGCAACAGAGCGTATATCTTGCTAAATGGAGGGGTACTCCTCTGGTTCGGTATTGATTTTTTTGGTATGGGCAAAGAACTGCTTAAGTTCTGCTACTTTTTCTGTAAACCCTTCCTTACTTGCATCTCTGCTATACTATGAGTAATGTTTTTTTTTCGGTTAGGGCAGATAGCTTGTCTATAAAAATGGACTCTAGCTGTGCTACTAGATGTTCTGCTTTTTGTCTTTCCTCTTGGGGAAGTAAATCTTCGACAACATTTCTCATGTAATATTGATTTTTGTGTAAATTAGTAATGATTGTATTAAGTGGTTATTACTATGTATATTCTACCTCAAAAATAAGGGATTATACTAGAATAGAAAATCTTTTTTACACTATGGGGAAAATTCCCTTAAACGGAATATGCTGATTTTCTATTAGATAAAAATGATTGTGTAGCGTATTGTGAAGTATGTGATAATGGAGATGGAACGTTTAGTGTAGAAGGAGGTACAGCTCAGAAAATCCCAGAAGGATCAATTTTTGAAAATCAATTTAATGTAGCATGCCCTCAGATAGGAGCAAAGTAATATAAATATATCATGTTATGCACTTTATTTTTTCAGCATTCGTATAGCTTCTCTGGTTACAGTTAAGCTAAGTCCGCAAAGTCTATCTGTTTGAAAAAAATACTTGGACTGCCAGAGTAGCATATCATTGTTATCATCTAAAATGATGAAATCCGTATAATTCAAAGGTTTTGTTCCAATTACCTTGCGGTTGTCTTTACACCGTTTGAGTATTTCATTCCCTCTCAAAGTGTAATTATTATCTTTTTTCAAGTCTGGTGTAAAATCAATTAAATCACAGTTAATTCCAACTCTAGAGAAAATACTTTTCATTTCGCCCAACGAGTGTTTTAATCTCCATGTTGAAGTCAATACTATACTATTTTGGATTCTGTTTCGCTAATTATTTTATTCAATAAGTTAACCGTATTGGGGTCAAACATTTTTTCAGGATATTCTCCATTAATGTATTCATCAGATTTTTCCCAAGTATCAGAATTTAAAACTCCATCAATATCTAAAAAAATAATTTTCATATTAATTCTGATCGTGCATAACATATAGATAAACAGGAAAGTGATCGCTATACCCACTTGTATAGGCACATGATTAGCATTTATTTATAATAATGAAGTAAGTAATTTATTTCACTCCATAGGTATCAAAAAGATATACTAAACTTGTCATCGTGGCAGCTCCTAACTCTAATTCTCGTTTATTAACGGCATCAAAAGTATCATTCTTAGCATGGTGGTAATCAAAATAACGTTGCGAATCTGGTCTAAGTCCGGCTAAAACCATTTTTTCTTTTTTTAATGGTCCAATATCTGCTCCACTTCTTCCCTTCACAAAATAATGAATCAAGTAAGGCTCGAAAAGAGGTTTCCAACTTTTTATCTGATCAAAATTAGCGGTATCACAATCAAAAGAAAACCCTCTAGGAGTAAATCCTCCTGCATCGCTTTCTAAAGCAAAAACATGGTTTTCTCCTTTATTTTTTGCTACTGCTGCATACTTTTTACCTCCTCGTAATCCATTCTCTTCATTCATAAAAAGTACTACTCTAATAGTTCTTTTTGGTTTATATCCTATTTCTTTAAGCAAACGTAGCACCTCCATTGACTGCACTACTCCTGCTCCATCATCATGAGAACCATCTCCTAAATCCCATGAATCTAAATGACCTCCAACTACCATATATTCATTAGGTAATGTAGTTCCTGTAATTTGACCTATTACATTATAGGATTGTACATCTTTCCATGTGCGACAATTCATATTAAAATTAAATTTAATATTCGGGTTTAGTTTTAACATAGAGCTTAGTAAATCGGCTCCGTTGGTACTAATTGCTGCAGCTGGGATTTTGTCTTTATTTTTAAGAGTTCCATAACTCATAGACCCTGTATGTGGGAAATCATCTTTTCTAAGATTCATAGAACGTACAATTACTCCTACTGCTCCATATTTAGCTGCCTCAGCTGCTCCGGAATATCGCTGATCCACACAACCTCCATAAGCACTAAATGTACTAATTAGATCTGCTTGCATTGGACGGTTATAAAATACAATCTTTCCTTTTACTTGGTCTATTCCTAATTTCTCAAGATCTGATAAATGTTTAACCTCTATAATTGGCGCTTTGGTTCCTCCTATAAATGTAGGTACAGATCCTCCTAATGCGCATATTGGTACATTAGTGGTTTTACCTGGTTCTGTTTCTATATATGCAAACTCTGTTACTCCTCGGGTCCACTTAGGCACCATAACGGGCTGTAACCATACCTTGTCAATTCCAATTTTTTTCAACTCTTTCTCTGCCCATTCTACTGCTAATTGTGCATTTATAGAACCAGAAAGCCTTCCTCCTATCTGATTAGATAAATAATCAAGCCACTGATAACTATTACCATTAAGCAATGATGTGCTGTATATTTTTTTTAAGATAATCGAATCTTCTTTTACATCATTTTGTGCAAAGGCACTACATGATACTAGAATACATACGATAGAGGTTAGTATTTTTAACATAGTATATTTTAATAGTTTCTTTTATTCACGCTCTAATTGAGCTCTATATAGGTCTAGATTAGCTTTTGTTTTATCGTCTAATTCTGGTTCTTGGATATCATCATACTCCTTTAATGTATCATATAACGTTTTGGCTACTATATATCTTGCTACAGGTTTATTATCTGCAGGGATAACATACCATGGCGCATATGAAAATGATGTCTTATTGATAGCATCCTGATAACAATATTGGTATTGATCCCAAAGTTTTCGTTCTTTTAAATCTCCTGCAGAGAATTTCCAATTTTTCTCTTTCTTATCTAACCTACGTAGCAGTCTATTTTTTTGTTCTTCTTTAGACAGATGTAAATAGAATTTATAAATCAGTGTTCCATTATCTGCAATATGTTTTTCAAAATTTCTTATTTGTTCAAAACGTTGATCCCAAAATCTATCATCTATAGCATCAACGGTATTAATATGAGGAATATTCTCTCCTAATATATATTCTGGATGTACTCTTGTTACCAAAACATTCTCATAATGTGTCCTATTAAAGACTCCAAATTTACCTCGTTGTGGCAAGGCTATATAATGCCTCCATAAGTAATCATGAGATTGCTCTAATTCTGTAGGTACTTTAAAACTATGTACTATAATCCCACGAGTATTAAAATCCTTAAATACTTCTCTGATCAAACTATCTTTACCAGAAGTATCCATCCCCTGAAGACATATCAATACGGCATACTTACCATGAGCGTATAACGTATCTTGTAATTCTCCTAGTTTCTCTCGTACTTCTTCGAGCTCTTTCTCTATTTTTTTTTCGCTCTCTTCGAGATCTAAGGTTGTAGAAATCGTAGATAAGTTTATAGTGTCAGACACTTTAAAATCTTCGTGATGTATCTTCTTCATACTATAATTTATATTAACACCCGAAAGATACTAAAGTTTTCTGTGGTCTAAAAAAACTATCTCATACATTACTTAATGGAGTAATGCCTTTTTTAAAATAGTTACTGGGTGTAATGCTAATCGATTTGTTCCATCTTTTATTTGATGCCTACAACTTGTACCTACTGCTGCAATTGTAGTGCTTTCTGGTGCTTTTCTAACTGCAGGAAACAAGGTTTGTTCTCCTATTTGCATACTTATATCATAATGCTCTTTTTCATATCCAAAAGATCCTGCCATACCACAACATCCTGATGGAATGATAGTCACTTTATAGTTTTGTGGTAAATTTAATGCCATAAATGTATGATCTACTCCTGATAATGCTTTTTGATGGCAATGTCCATGCAATTTTATCGTTTTACCCTCTGTAGTAAATTGATTAGAAGATATATTTCCTTTTTTTATTTCAGCATTTAAAAACTCATCAATCAAAAATGTATGTTTTGCAATAGTATCAGCTTTTTCTTTATCATCTGCTAGTCGATGGTATTCATCTCTAAAAGTCAATATCGCAGAAGGCTCTAAACCTATTAATGGGGTTTGCGCTGTTATTAGGTCTTTAAATATTTCAATATTATGATTTGCTAGTATTTTTGCTTTTTCTAGTATTCCTTTAGAAATAAAAGTACGTCCACTTTCTTTATGAGTCACTACTTTTACTTCGTAATTTAATCTCGTAAGCAATTCTATTGCATCAATCCCTATTTCTGCATCTAAATGATTTGTAAACTCATCTATAAAAAAGTAAACTGTCTTCACAGGGTTTTGAGGTTGTACTTTTTTTATGTTTTGATCACACCAGCTTCGTAATGATTGTTTACTTAATAATGGCATATCTCTCTTCTTAGCAATACCTAAAGTTGTTTTTAGGATTCTTGATGTTAGTTTATTTTTAAAAAAGAAGTTTGTTATTTTAGGAGCTATACGCCCCAAATTATTTAATGTATTAGAATTTGCAAAAATTTTGGTTCGCAATGATGTTCCATTTTCTTTTTGATATTGGTATTCAAATTCTGCTTTTAATGTAGCGATATCAACATTAGATGGGCACTCACTAGAACACCCCTTACAACTTAAACAAAGATCAAAAACATCTTTTAATTCTTTAGTATTAAACTTATTAGGCTGCGTGTTATTGGTTAAAAATTCTCGTAATGTATTCGCTCTACCTCGTGTTGTATCTTTTTCATTTTTGGTAACTCGATAACTAGGGCACATAGTTCCACCGGCTTCTACAGATTTACGACAATCACCACTTCCATTACATTTTTCTGTAGCTCTTAAAATCCCTAGTGAATCTGTAAAATCTAGTATGGTATTTATCTCTGGTTCCTTACGATCTGTCTCATATCGTAATTGCTGATCCATAGGATACGCATTAATGATTTTACCTGGATTAAAAACACAATTAGGATCAAATGTATTTTTGATTCGTTGTAAAATCTTATAGTTTTCTTCTCCAATCATAAACGGTATATACTCCGCTCTTACAATACCATCTCCATGCTCTCCACTCATAGAGCCTTGGTATTTTTTTACCAAAACTGCTACATCATCTGTGATTTTTTTAAACAAGCTTACATCATCACTTTTTTTGAGATCAAGAATAGGGCGAAGATGTATTTCTCCTGCTCCTGCATGCGCATAGTATACTGTTTGCTGATCATATGCCTTCATTAAATCAGTAAACTCTGCTATATAATCTGCTAGATCAGATATCGCAACTGCTGTATCTTCTATACATGCTACGGCTTTTTTATCTCCTATAATATTACCCAGTAATCCTAACCCTGCTTTTCTAAGTTCTAATGCTTGATCGATTTCTGATCCTTTCAGAATAGGGTTTGCGTAACTTAATCCAGAGTCTACGAGTGTTTTTAATAATTTTTGTTCTTGCTCTTGTAAACTTGTTATATCATTAGCTCTAAGTTCTAACATCAATATTGCTTCTGGATCATCAACAATAAAAAATCGATTCTTTAGCTGCTCTATATTATTCTTTGTACAATCCAAAATGGTCTTATCCATCATTTCGCAAGTAAATAATGAATGTTTCATTACAGGCACTACTGCTTTCATACAATCATCAATACTTGTAAAATGTGCCGCAATCATCAAAGACTCCTTAGGAGGTAAATCATCTAATTGTAAAGTTACTTGTGTTGTAAATGCTAATGTACCTTCACTTCCTGATAATAGTTTACACATATTAAAAGGTGTCGTTGTATCAGAAAATATATCAGAATCGATTAATTCATCAATGGCGTATCCTGTATTACGACGATGAATTTCTGGTTTAGGAAAATGTGTTAAGACTTGTTTCTGAACTTCTTTAGGAGAAAGTTCTGTATATATTTGTTTATAAATTTCTCCCTCTAAAGTATTTAGATTCTTTTTTAGTTCAAAATCATTTTTTGATAGTTCTGAAAATGTAACCTCACTACCATCAGACAATATAATCTGCATTGCTACTACCTTATCCCTTGTTACTCCGTATTGAATTGAGGTAGTACCGCTACTATTATTCCCTATCATTCCTCCAATCATACATCTATTAGAGGTTGATGTATTAGGACCAAAAAATAATCCGTATGATTTTAGAAATCGATTAAGGTCATCTCGGATCACTCCTGGTTGAACAGTAACTGTTTTTTTTACTTTATCTACTGATCGTATTTTGGTAAAGTATTTAGAAACATCTACTACAATACCATCACCAACACATTGCCCTGCCAGAGAAGTCCCTGCTGTTCTAGGAATAAGTCCAAGGTTATACTTTGCTGCAAATAAAATTATCTTTTTTAAGTCTCTTATTGATTTTGGAAAAGCAACTGCCAAAGGGATTCTTCTATATACTGAAGCATCTGTTGCATACAAAGATTTAGTAAGTGTATCAAATTGTAATTCTCCCTCAAGGTTTTTATGTAAAGAAACTAATGTACTATTATCTATCATAATCATTTTTCTTTCCTAAAGAATCGAGAGAAACCTGTCTTTTAAAATTCGTATCAAAACATATAAAACTATCTGTCCCAGCTACCCCTTCGATTTGGTGAACCTGATCATATAGTATTTTTCTTAAATGCTGATTATCATAGGTAAAAATAAGAAAGAAAATTGCATATTGACCAGAAACATAATTACATTCTAATATCTCAGGAATTTTCTGTAAACCTTCTACTACTGATGATGCATATCGTGCTTCTTTAAGCTGTATGCCAACGTATGATTTTGTTCTGAATCCAATCCGTTTTTCATCTACTACAAATTCTGCTTTATTGATAACTTCTGATTGTTTTAATTTTTTAATTCTCTGATGTACCAGAGAATTAGATATTTTTAAATCTTCTGCAATCTGAGAAAAAGGTTTTCTCGCATCTTTTCGTATTTGTAATAATATTTGCTGATCTATATAATCAAAATGACTCATAATAATTAAAAATTTAAAACATCAATAGTCAAAATGAAGATAGAAATAACACAATACATCAATTTGACATAAAATAGAATATACAAGTATCAAAAATAACATAAATATATCATTTTAGTAATCAAATACAATAATTTTGTAGAAAAATAAAAACATATATTACAATGGATTTAAATAGTTTTTTTGAAGAACTTTGGAAACAATATACTTTAAAAACCCCATCAGCAAAAACGATAAAATCTTTATTAGAAGCAGAGGGTAATACTGTTTTTAATGATCATATTGCTATACGTACTTTTAATGATCCTAGAGTAGCTATTGATGTTTTAGCAAAGCCCTTTATCAATATGGGATATGAACCAAAAGATGAATATCATTTTCAATCAAAAAAACTGTATGCCAGACACTTCGAACACAAAAATGATCCTAATGCTCCAAAAATATTTATTAGTGAATTGCTCTTAGAAGAGTTTTCTACAGAACTAAATACTACTATTAAGGCTATTTTAGATTCAGTAGATCCTCAATTGTTCTTACAAAATGATCTTGTTTTAAAAGGTAGAGTTTGGTCAACACCAAGTATTAAAATCTATGAAGATCTTCTTGCTGTATCAGAGTATGCTGCTTGGATGTATGTTAATGGTTTTTGTTCCAATCATTTTACAGTAAATGTTAATCAATTAAACAGTTTTAAAAGCCTTACTGAAGTGAATGGTTTTCTTAAAGATAATGGTTTTAAAATGAATACTTCTGGAGGTGAGATAAAAGGTTCTCCATCACAATTATTAGAGCAATCCAGCATCTTAGCAGATGTAATAGAAGTAAAATTTAAAGAAAATGTTAAAAAAATAACCTCATGTTATTACGAGTTTTCTTATCGATATAAAGATCCTGAAAACACCATTTTTAATGGCTTTATTGCAGATTCTGCTGATAAAATATTTGAAAGTACAGACATGCAATTACAGAAAAATAACTCATAATTATTAACAAAAAATTAAGACCTCTACTTACAGAATACGAAATTTGTGACGTTATATTTCGAGAACTAAATATTAAACCTATTTACTATGATTAAACGTATTTTTATTATTACAACTTTCTTATTAGGTGCTGTAAGTACAATTCAATCACAAGAATTTTCTAAGCATGCTCTTGGGCTACGATTAGGGGATAATGATGGTTTTGGCATAGAGGTTTCTTATCAACTGGGATTAAACAGTGAAAATAGATTAGAATTTGATCTAGGATGGAGAGATGAAAGATATTTTAACGCTATAAAAATGGCTGGTATATACCAATGGGTATTTAACTTAGATAAAGGTTTTAATTGGTATGTTGGACCAGGAGGTGGATTAATCTTTGTAGATTATGATAATGACACTATTAAAGGTGATGATAGTGATGCTTTTGTTTTTATAGCTGGTGATATTGGTATCGAGTATAATTTTGATATTCCGTTACTTATCTCATTAGACCTAAGGCCCGAAATAGCTTTTGGGGATAATCATCATGATGATTTAGATTTCGATATAGGAATAGGAATACGTTACCAATTTTAATTCCTAATTGAAGAATATAATTAATTTTACGTAGGCTTACTTGCCTAGACGACAATCAAAATAATCCAAAAAAACCTCATAAAGTTTATTATGAGGTTTTTTTTATACAAAAGATACATCTTTATTTAACTATGCATACCCCAATCCAATAAAGAAATAAAAAAACTTAAAGAGACATAGAGCGTATTGTTTTCATTACAAATAAAAATTTATACAATGGTTGTTTTTGATATATGCTCTATATAAAATGGTAGGTTGTACATTTTTTGGTGATCATATTACAGCTCACAATAGCTATTTCAATCTTTTCAGAAAGATACTTATAACTCTTTAAATAATTTGGAAGACTTGGTTTTATATAGGCATAGTAATATTTATATGTGTAATCATTAAAAATAATGCTAACTTATTCTAAATTATGAGTTGTTCAACAGCTATTTATCTTTCATTTCTTTTACACCTCATTTTTCATGTTTTATCTAAACAAACAAGTCTATAGTCTAATATCTTTTGATTGGCAATCAACAAATATTACTTCTAGAATATTGCCAATGCACTCTCGTATAGGGCTATATATTTAGGAACGATTGTATTAACATCAAATTTTTTAGCTTCATTATATGCATTTTGTTTAAACCTTTCTAATACATTATCATCTTCCAAAATTCGAATTGCATTTTCGGACATTTCTTTCACATTACCTACATCACTTAGATATCCTGATACCCCCTGTGTATTTACTTCTGGAATTCCACCCGCATTACTGGATATCACAGGCACCTTATTTACCATTGCTTCTAAAGCTGCTAATCCAAAGCTTTCTCTTTCTGAGGGTAATAAAAATAAATCTGAAAAACATAAAATCTTATCTATTTCATTACTATTCCCAAAGAAAACTACCTTATCTTTTATCCCTAATTCTTTACATTTTTTTTCTGCTGGTCCACGCTCAGGTCCTTCTCCTACCATCAATAACTTAGCAGGAATTTTTTTCTGAATATTATAAAATATATCTACAATATCCGAAATACGTTTTACTACTCTAAAATTACTTATATGAGTTACAATACGTTCTTCTGGGGTTGCCATTACTTCTCGTTGGCAATCTGTAAAACTAGTTTGTCTTTGACTTACATCAATAAAATTAGGGACTACTTCTATATTTTTTTTAATATCAAATAAGCGTAGTGTATCGTCTTTAAGACTTTGGGATACAGAAGTGACAATATCACTTTTATTAATACTAAACGTTACTGCGGGTTTATAAAAAGGATGATTACCTACTAATGTAATATCAGTACCATGTAATGTCGTTACCATAGGAATATGAATTCCTTCTTCTTCTAACATCTTTTTTGCCATATATCCTGCGTAGGCATGTGGTATAGCATAGTGTACATGTAGGATATCAATATTATATTTTTTAATCGTCCCAACCAGCTTACTAGATAATGCTAATTCATAGGGTTGGTAATGAAAAAGTGGGTATGCAGGAACACTAACTTCGTGAAAATGAATATTAGGATTCAATAAATTTAAACGAACGGGTTGTTTATAGGTAATAAAATGAACTTCATGATTCAATTTAGCCAAAGCAATTCCCAATTCTGTAGCAACTACTCCACTACCTCCAAAGGTAGGATAACAAACAATAGCAATTTTCATGTATTTAGATTTCTTTCGTCCACAAGGTACAAGAAAATTAGTATTGTTAATTGTTAAAGATATTTTAAAAAGTCTATTATCCTCTTCTCTAAACACTCTTAATATAATTCAATCTACTGAAAATATACACTTTACCATATAAAACAAATTCTATTTTTTATTTTTATTCTCAGAAATTCTACTATAGAACTTAAAACATTAATTTATCGTATTACTAAAATCTACCATCATTTCTATAGTATATATTTTAATTAACCTATATTTAGACGCAACATTTTCTATAAAATGCATCTATTAAAAAAAAGCAAATGAAAATATATTTTCTAATTTCTGTTATTGGAATATTACTTCTAAGTTGTACAAATGATGATGATTCAGAACAATCTTCATTTATTGGAAAAACTTTTGATCATCTTTATTTTAAAACTGAACAAGAATGTACAAATGCACAAACTAATCAAGATTTTTTCATAAACTGTCATCAAGAATTAAGTTTTACGGATAATAAAAAGGCAGTGATTATGCTAACAGACATAAGATACTCTGTTAATTATACTATTGAAGGTAATAAAATAATAATAAACGCATCACCTAGCACATCGGGTTTTCTGAATAACATGACGTTTGAAATCATAAATGCATCTTCTCTAAAACTTATTAATGATCATACAACCTGGAATGAACGTATAGGTAATACTTTATGGGATTAGGGGGTATAAACTCAATTCAAAAATAACTCGATTCTAGATATACAGATAGATATTCATTTCCTGAATGTAAATGTCTATTTCTTTAGTGTAAATACTAATTTCCTGAATGTAAATGCCTATTTCTTTAATGTAAATGTTAATTTCCTGAATGTAAATGCCTATTTCTTTAGTGTAAATACTAATTTCCTGAATGTAAATGCCTATTTCTTTAGTGTAAATACTAATTTCCTGAATGTAAATGCCTATTTCTTTAGTGTAAATACTAATTTCCTGAATGTAAATGCCTATTTCTTTACAATAGAAATGATATCACTCGTAAAATTATAGAAGTATAAAAGAAAAAAGCAGATCATAAGCCGGATTCTGTGTATTCGTATACTACGAATATCCTTATCATTTATCTAGGCAATTAATTACTTAATAGCTCTAACCGCCTACCCTCCAACATTAGGCGCACAACCCTTAAAAGCTGGTATACATGGCGTTGCACCGCATAGAGTTTACCTGGTTTCACTACAGCATTACCTGTACATACTTTCTGTTGCACTTGTCCTCATCTCGCGATGGACGGGCGTTACCCGCTATACTGTGCTACGGTGTCCGGACTTTCCTCTCTTCGCATATGCGAACAGCGATAAAGTGATCTGCTTTGATGCAAAAGTATTATAATTATAATGGTAGTGTTTAAAATTGAAGATTATTTTTTAACTGTTAATAACTATACATAAAAAATGAATGTTATCATTTCTTATTTATATGCAATTTTTAACTTTGTATCGATGGAGCATTTTATAGTATCAGCACGTAAATATAGACCTCAGACATTTAGAGATGTTGTAGGGCAACAGGCTATTACTAATACATTACTAAATGCTATAGATAATAATCACCTTGCTCAAGCATTATTATTTACTGGTCCTCGTGGTGTAGGAAAAACGTCTTGTGCCAGAATTTTGGCAAAAACTATTAATCAGGATGGAGAACAGCACCCTGATGAAGATTTTGCTTTTAATATTTTTGAACTGGATGCTGCTTCGAATAATTCTGTAGACGATATCCGAAGCCTTATTGATCAGGTACGAATCCCTCCTCAAGTAGGAAAATATAAGGTATATATCATTGATGAGGTTCATATGTTATCACAAGCAGCTTTTAATGCTTTTCTAAAAACATTAGAAGAACCTCCTAAACATGCTATTTTTATTCTGGCAACTACCGAGAAGCATAAAATTATACCTACCATATTATCACGCTGTCAGATATTTGATTTTAAACGCATCACAGTAACCGATGCTAAAAATCATTTAATGCAGGTGGCTACTCAAGAAGGAATTACTGCAGATGAAGATGCTTTACAAATTATCGCACAAAAAGCAGATGGTGCTATGCGAGATGCATTATCAATATTTGACCGAGTAGTAAGTTTTAGTGGAAAAAATCTTACACGCCAAGCTGTTACTGAAAATCTTAACGTACTAGATTACGAAACATATTTTAAAACTACAGATTTAGTACTAGAAAACAATATCCCTCAATTACTTTTAGAATTTAATGAGATTCTAGCACAAGGGTTTGATGGTCATCACTATATTTCTGGTCTGGCATCACATTTTAGAGACTTGCTAGTTTGTAAAAATCAAGCAACTATTAATTTACTTGAAGTAGGGGAACAAACAAAATCGAAATATTTAGAACAATCTAAGAAAGCACCTCATAGTTTTCTCATTAAAGGTATAGAACTCGCTAATGATTGTGATCTAAAGTATAAAACTAGTCGTAATCAACGACTCCTCGTAGAGTTATCATTAATGCAGCTTGCCTCTATCCTTATCGATGGAGAAAAAAAAAATGACAGACCGTACATAATTCCTCCTTCATATTTTAAAGATAAAGGTATTGAAGCCGTTACAATTTCATCAGAGGTAAAAGAAAAAGCAACAAAAAAAGTTGAATTAAGACAACAAGATCATAATTCACAACAAGCTAAAGAGCATCCTCAATCCCCTCCTTCCGCTACCAATACTAGTACTAAAACTACTGAAACCAAAGAAAACCTCCCACAAAAAGAGATTCCACCTCCTGTAGTCCTAGATAAAAAAACAAGCAGTATTCTTAATAAAAAACGACATACTTCTGGGTTATCTTTGAGCAGTATTAGAAAGAAAAAAGAACACGAAGAAAATAAAGAAGAGAAAATTGTCGATCCTCAAAATTTACCCAGAGAAGAATTTACAGAAGCACAAATACAAGAAGCTTGGATAGCATATGGTAAGATGCAGGATAAAAAAGGAGAACGTATTATTGGATCTATGTTTGCCATGAATATCCCAAAACTGAATAAAGAAACTATCTTATTAGAATTACCTAACCAATCAATGAAAGTAGATCTTGAAGCTGCGCAATCAGGATTACTACAATTCTTATACAAAAAATTAAACAATTATAGTATACAGCTTACTATTACTGTAAATGAAGAGGCTTCAAAAAAATATGCCTTTACACCACAAGACAAATACGATAAATTAAGAGAAAAAAACCCGCTTATAGATAAATTGCGTTCTTCTTTTGACTTAGATATATAAGTCAATAACCTTAGGGAAAACCTACGAAATATAAAAAAGAAAAAACTTTAACCATTTTGATACAAACATCGAACAATTAAACACGCTAGTGGGATTAGCACCAAATTAGTGAATATAGGAGTTAATTCTTTCCCTTTTTAGAAGGTCTTTTAAAACGGTTTCTATCTTTAATTTTGTTGTATAAAACTACAATAACCACAAATAAACCTAGCAATAACATTCCTCCTCTTCCTGTTAAGTAATCAAATATTTCCATTAAAAATTCTATTTTTCGAATTAGTAGCCTTTAAAAAAGAAAACTTACAATTCTAACTACTTATCATAAAATAATAAATGTTAGAATACCTTTATAGCATACCTTCATCTATTTAATCCGTGTTATGTAATAGAAAATCTAGTGTGTCTGAAATTGTTGCAAACACCATCGCTTTACTAAATTTTCAAGCGTTATAACTAAGTTGTATTACATCATTCGGGTTTACTCTATTTTGCCTACTATTCATAAAATTAATTGATTTTATGAATAGTATTAAAAAGATCAGTCTTACTTCTATATATTTGTGTAATTTTTTTTAAGAACCTTATAAAAGAAGATGTATGTTAGGCCTTAAACTCCCTACAGATCCTAGATGGGTAAATATCGTAGAAAAAAACATTGAAGAAATACTTACGGATCATGCTTATTGTGAGCAAAAAGCTACTTCGACTGCAATATCTCTTATTGTTAGTTTTCCAGAATATACAGAGCTAGTACAGGAGATGATTAAACTTGTAAAAGAAGAGGTTAGTCATTTTAAAATGGTACATGATAAAATCATAGAACGAGGTTGGGTTCTGGGAAGAGATAGAAAAGATGACTATGTAGTTCAATTAATTACTTTTTTTCCTAAAGGAGGAAGTAGAACTACCCAATTAGTACATCGGCTATTATATGCAGCATTGATTGAAGCTAGAAGTTGTGAGCGTTTTAAATTACTTTCTGAGGAATTAGAAGATAAGGAACTAGCTGATTTTTATAGAAGCTTAATGATTAGTGAAGCTAATCATTATACTATGTTTTTAAATTTTGCACGTACATACGGGGATCGCAATGAAGTTGATAAAAAATGGGAGGATTTACTAGTTTATGAAGCAAAAATCATGAAAGATCTTGGTAATAAAGAAACTATACACGGTTAATTTTAGTTTCTCTATTATTTTCTAGTCATCTAAAAACATTACTTATATAATATAGAATAAGGCTGTCAAAAGACAGCCTTATTCATTACATCACATATAGATTTACTAAAATCTGAACTGTGAAAACGGATTATTATACCGAATAATTTTCTAAAAACAACCTAAAAGAAAAAACATATTGATTAGTTCTAATTATTCATAAACCATATGTTGATGCATAGGTAATAAGTAACAGTTATCGTTCTATAGTGGTATAAAAGCAGATACTTTATAAAATTCGTCTGATGCACCTACATCAGTAACCAAGTTTGCTCCTCCAGAAAACCTAAAGGCAATACCATTATCTAATTTTACTTTAACAGATGCTCCCAGAAAACGATATACCTGAATACTTTTATTAACATCATCATTTTCTAAATTCATAAAAGCTAATTCTTCAAAAAACCCACCTACGACAAGGCGTTTACTAACATTTATACCTGGTGCTGCCCAGAAAAGAAAAAGATCTTTGCTCGAAGTATTATCAGTATCTCTGATTGATTTATAGTACGCTATGTATGCTTCTACATCAAAAATATTATCGTGATACGCTACAAATGTATTAGGTATTATTGATTCGCCTACTTTGGTTCCTTTTGCATCAGAAAAGAATTTACCGTGCCCAAATCCTATTCCTGGATTAAGGTACATTTTTCCATCTAATAATTTAAATCCAAGACCAACACCGGTTTCTAATAACTGATCACTACCTTTTTCTGGGTTACCAAAAGAGGTATTAGTCCAAAAAACACTATACATCGTAATATCAAAACTTTTATTGGTTTCAAAATTTCCAAAAAATATGGGCGAAAATCCTGCAACACTATTCTGTATAATCTTGGTTGCAAATGTTGTTTTCTTTTTTTCTTTTTTTTCTTGTGCCTGTACACAGTTCTGTATAAATAATGCTACTACTATTATTATTAATTTTTTCATGATTTTAGTTTATTATATGTGAGTTTACTTTTTAATAATTGGTTTATTTTTATAAATAATTTAATGTGTTTGAGTGATTTGATTTTGGTTAGAAGTATTAAAATCAGGAGCTCTTTTATCTACAAAGGCTTGCATACCTTCTTTTTGATGTTCTGTTGCAAATAATGCATGGAACGCCCTTCTCTCGAATAAAACACCTTCTCGAACTCCTAATTCTAAAGCTCTGTCTACAGTTTCTCTTGCTACCATAGTGGTTGTTTTACTATATGACGCTATAGTATGTGCACTTTCTATTGATTCTTCGAGTAATTTTTCTGAAGGAATAATACGAGCTACCAATCCTGCACGTTCTGCCTCTATAGCACCAATCATACGACCTGTAAGAATTAGATCCATTGCTTTGGTTTTACCTACAGCTCTTGTTAATCGCTGTGTACCTCCGATTCCTGGTATAACTCCTAATTTAATTTCTGGTTGTCCAAATTTTGCAGTATCTGATGCATATATAATATCACACATCATAGCGAGTTCACATCCTCCTCCTAAAGCATACCCTGATACGGCTGCTATTTTTGGTGTGCGTATTGCTGTGAATTGCTCCCATCCCGAAAAATAGTCTTCATGAAACATATCCATATAGGATTTATCTTTCATTTCTTTGATATCTGCTCCTGCAGCAAATGCTTTTTCTGATCCTGTGATCACAAAACATCCTACATCAGGATCTGTATCTAATTTCTGCATCGTAGATACTATTTCCTGCATCAATGCTCCATTGAGCGCGTTTAATGCTTTTGGTCGATTTAAAGTTATAATCACTACCCGTTTTCTTTGTTCGACTTTAATATTCATATTTCTAATTTTTATATAGTTATCCCTGTGGTATTTTCTTTATAGAAAATCCATATAGCTGTCATTCTTTTATATTTCTTAAATTGTATTCTGAAGAATTTATATTATGATGAGGTCATAACATATTTATTTTTTTAAGAATCCCATATTGCACCATATGCAGGTATGCCTCTGCTTTCCATACCATATACTACCTGCCAAGTCAGTTTTTTATTAGAAATACATATCACTGCTTCGGCATCAAAATCCTTATATGCTTTGTATGCTAACTTAACCATATCTGGTTTTCCAAATTCATCAGTATTCCAGATAATAGCTTCTGGTTGTACCTCCAAAATTTCGTCTACTAGATCATCTCCATACGTTTTTCTTGGGTTTCTGGTTGCCCAAATTAATCGTGCAGGTACTTCTTTAGAGAACAGATGAGGTAAACACGGCCCTATACCACTACCTGTTGCTACCCAAATTACTTTCTTAAAAAGCTTATCTACATTTCCTACACCAGCTGTAGTAATTCCTTTTACCCATAAATACTCTGGCATATCATCAATAAGATCTCCTGTCCAATCCCCTGCTCTAGAAATTGTTAATCTAAACCCTTCTTTTCCTGGTTCGGGTACATTCGCAAACGAATGCCACTCCATAAGAGGATCACGACTTATTGCTGTAGATGATCCTGCAAAAGGTGTATCTCCATAATTAAATCGTGCTAGAATAACATGATTAGAAGGTCTTGTAATATCTACTTTTACCTTTTTTAATCGCATCCATGGTAATGCTATACTTATTGTTATGACTACCAATAACCAAAAACTAAGAGAATTGAATACTACTTCTGAAAACTCTAAAGTTGAATTTTGAGTTCTTATAACAAGGATCATTTGTACCCAAAATAACACTAGTGCTGTCCATCCTCCAAAACGATGTGTTTTTTCAAAATTATTATGAAACTTTGCTCTTATACGTGGCAATGCCATACTGATCATAAAAATTAAAATTCCTGAAAGTAAAGAGGTTACCCATAATAGGGATATACTCTTAGGGGTATCTTTTAATTGATTAAAAAAATCATAATATAAGGATCCCATGAATACTAAAAACCAAAGTGTTCCGCTTACTGTTCCTCCAATATGAATTCCTCCAAAATGATATACTTTACCTGCTCTTCTCCTTATTGATAATGGCCAACTTGTAGGAATACTTGTTGCTAACCAAAACAAGAAATTAATTATATACTGCTGCCTGATAAGAATTCCAATCGTAAAATTAACTAATGTAATCTTTGATATAAGATCTAAACGTATCTGATCGCCTGACCACCAGTTACCCTCTACGATACCATAAATACCTATTCCTATATTCGCTAGTAGTAACAATGCAAATAAGCGATAATAGTGCATCAATTTTTCTCCTTTCCATGCACTGCTAAAAGATGATTTTTGTGGAGGTAATACTACTGTATCTAAGTTAGGAATTTCATTTTTTTCGATATTTTTTTGAATTATTTGTTTCACTTCTTTTGTTTGACTATCCTCTTCATTTTTTTGAGAAACCTGATCTAATAATTTTTTTTTATCTATTTTACCACGATTTGTCATAGGAAGTTCGGGCATTGCAACTACTATAGCAGGAACACAGTAATATGGTAATACTTCATCCACTTTCTTTTTAACTTCTTCTGGATCAACATTTTCTGGACTAACAAAAGAAACTAATGTTCTATTATCTTTTTTAAAAGTTATTGCTCTTTTGCATTCGGGCATTTTTTCTATAATTGAGGTTACAGAATCTAATTCTACTCTAAACCCGCATACTTTTACCTGATCATCTGTTCTTCCTAAATGTTCTAACTCTCCATCAGAAGTCCACCTTCCTAAGTCTCTAGTTCTAAACATTTTTTTACCATTTCTCAGAAAAGGATCATCAATATATCGCTCGTTCGTTAGCTTTTGATTATTAATGTACCCATGAGTGACACAATGTCCTCCTGCCCACATTTCTCCTGCTTCTCCTATCTTACAAGGTTCTAAGTTTTCATTTAAAACATATACTGTATTATTAGGAGTAGGTTTTCCTATAGAGAGTATGTCATCTGTTGGAAAAAATCGTTTTATAGTATTAACAATTGTCGTTTCTGTAGGGCCACAAGAATTATGAAAAGCACAGAATGATGCCCATTTCTCAGCCAAAACTCTAGGACAAGGCTCTCCTGCTACTATAGCAACACGTATATTTTTACAGAGCTCTACATCTAAAGAACTAAGAATAGTTGGTGTAGAAATTACTACATCTACTTTACTTACTGTCTCCTGAATATTTTTTCCTCGTATTACTAATGTAGCTCCATTTGCTAAGCTTCCTAGAATCTCCCAAACAGACATATCAAAAGCAATACTCAGAATTTGCGCTACTTTTAATCCTGGTTTCATTCCTAAGTTACCAGGTTCTGTTAGCAGTATATTACATGTATTCTCGTGTGTTACCTGAACTCCATTTGGATCTCCTGTTGTTCCTGATGTAAAAATTATATAACAAACATCTTTCTCAGAAATCGAAATATCCGGAAGGTTCACCTTTTTCTTAACATTCACGTTAGCTTTTAGAAAATCATCTATAACTATATGTTCTGTCTTATTAATATCTGGTACTAAATCTTTAAACTGAGAAAGTGTTAGTACTACATTAATAGATGCAGAATTGATAACATACCTTAACTGCTCATCTTTTGCTAATCCAATATGCTGAGGCACATAAGCAGCTCCAATTTTTAGAGTTGCTAATATTCCCACTAGCATTGGTATAGATCGTTGCACAAACAATCCTACATTATCTCCTTTTTTTACTCCTCTTTTAATTAATTCTAAAGCGAGTAAATTAGCTTGATCATCTAATGCTCTATAAGTAATAGATGTATCTAGATGATGAGCCGCAATAACGTCTGGACTAATTTTAGCATGAGCCTCAAAAGCATGATGTATACATCTGTATGGTATTCTAGTGATTGGTCCTTGTCCAAATCTTTGAAAAAGATATTGATCCGATAGTGATAAATTAGCTAATGGTACTTTTGAAAAAGTATCTCCAGGCACTATCGGTATTGGACCAAAAGTATCTCGCATTTCTGCTTCAGAAATAGCGTGATCGATTATTGTCTCCATAAGTTGATGTATTAATAGGGGCTTATTAATTGACAATAATTGAAAGATCTAATCAAATTGTTTCTAAAAACAACAAAAGGATTATACAGTGATAAATTTTGATAATTCATAATAATATATAATTAAGATTAATGAAATATTTAATAATGTCATAGCTCAAAATTATAGCAACCAAAAAAGTTTTGATATAAAAAATCTAACACAAAATCATCTATATATTACTTATCAGAAAGTCTATTTTATGGTTAACCCGTAAAAAAAATGCTTGTTAATTGGAAGAATATTATTATTAATATAACAATATTTTAACAACTACACTAGTTTATCCTTAGTTATACACATAAAAAAAAGTTAAAAAAATGAACTGGACAAGCTTAGAATTACTCAACATTCTAACAAAAAATGATATCTATATGCATAGTACATATACTCTAAATGAGTACATCGTACATAAAGAAGATATTGTGGATAATATATCTTTTATTGTAGAAGGTGTTGTAAAAGTTAGTTGTATTAATGAGAACGGACATGAAGTGATTGTAGCTATACTTCATAAAAATCAAACATTCGGAGGTAGTGAAACATTTAAAAACTCAAATGTTAGTTACAATTTTAAATCTATTGATAAAAAAACGATTATTCATAAATTTAGCATGAATAGTATTCATGAAATTATACGCCAAAATAATCATCTTCAAAAAGATTTATTTTTAATCTGGAAAGAGAAACATCGTTTATTTGAAGAACGAATTAGAGTTTTGAATATTAAATCTACTCCATTAAGATTAATAGAAGTTTTTGTAGAATTTAAAGAAAAATTCGGGCATTCGTGCCCTGACTCAGAAAATATAATAATCAATTCTCCTTTAGATCAGGAAGAACTCGCTAACTATATTAGAACATCAAGGGTAAGTGTTAATATTATTATACAAAAACTAAAATATAAATCTCTAATAAAATATCAGCAACAAAAAATCGTCTTAAAAAAAGAGTTTTTCAATTACTTATCTGTATAATATCATTTCTAAAATGAATCAGATTAGTTCTCGTTTGAATTTATCTTAAAAGAAAAAGAAAGCATTTATTGTAATAAATTAGAGTAAACAAAATATTGTATGAAACACTATTAGAACTATAACTTATTCTTATGCTAAAAAAGGTTTTTCCCTGAGCTTAAAAAGTAAAAATGATGAGTAGGTATACCTTATATACTTACTCATCATTTTGTTTTTCATTATACAATGATTTTATAATTCCATCAGACAGTCCTATTTTGGGAACATAAATTTCTCTAGCACCACTCCACTTCATAGCAGAGAGGTAGATCCGAGTTGCTGGAATAATAACGTCTGCCCTATCTTGATTTAAATTAAGTTGCCAGATTCTTTCCTCATAAGTTAGAGAATTCAGTAATTTATAATAAGAGCTTAGATACAAAAATGATAAGGTTTTACCTGTAGTTTTATTGCTATTCTTAAAAATATTATTAATGTTTCCTCCTGACCCAATTAGTGATATTGCTGTATAATTTTTTGTATTTTCTTTAATCCATTGCTCTACATCCACCCATATATCACTAGAAACCAAATTATTAAGAAGTCTCACTGTACCTAATTTAAAAGATTTAGAGACAATCGTATTTCCACTATCATAAAGAGTAAACTCAGTACTACCTCCTCCTACATCTACATATAAATAAGTAGCGTCTGTATTAACTAATTCATTAAGGTCTGTCATCGCAATTATAGCTGCTTCATCCTTTCCATCAATAATATTTATCTGAATACCTGTTTTTTCCTTTATCAGCTGAACTAACTCTTCTCCATTCTCAGCTTCTCTCATTGCTGATGTAGCACATGCTTTATATCTAACAACTTTATGTGTTTTCATTAATAGCTGATAAGCTTGCATTGCATCAATCATTCTTACAATATTTTCTGAAGAAACTCGCTTGGATTTAAAAACATCTTCTCCCAACCGTATAGGCACACGAATAAGGCTTGTTTTTTTAAACCTAGTAACCTTACCTTCTTCTTCGTGGATACTGCTTATCAATAATCTTACTGCATTAGAGCCAATATCAATAGCTCCATATTTTTCTATAGTTAACAAAATAATTAATTTCCTAGTTTTTTTAAATAATAGTTATATGTTGCTATTTGTGACCTTACTTTAGGTTTATCATTTCTAATGTACGCATTATCTTGGTTTTTAGAAAGTTTTCTAGCTTTGACATTATCACTCCAGCAAATATCAAAAGTTTCCATTAATTCTAATTTAATATCTTCATCATAGATCGGACAAGATATCTCCACTCTTCTATCTAGATTACGTGTCATCCAATCGGCTGATGATATATATACTTTTGGATCTCCTCCATTATGAAACATGTATAATCTAGGGTGTTCAAGAAATTTATCGATTATACTTATTACTCTTATATTTTCGCTCATCTCTGGAATGCCTGGAACTAAACAACAAATACCACGTATAATTAAATCTATTTTTACTCCTGCTCTGCTAGCTTCATATAACTTATCAATCATATCATAATCGCTAATACTATTCAGTTTTAGCTTAATCCATGATTCTTTACCAGCTTTAACATTATCAATCTCTTTATCTATTAGTTTTACTAAAGATGATCTCGTATAATGGGGAGAAACTAATAAATGCTTATATCGGTATACTTTATAATTTATTTCAAAAAACTTAAAGATCCTATTTGTTTCTTTTAAGATTGCTTCATTTGTGGTAAACAGTGTATAATCTGTATAGATTTTTGCTGTAGACTCATTAAAGTTTCCTGTACTTATAAAACCATACCTCTTTAATTTTCCTTTTTCTTCTCGTTCAATTACACATGCTTTGCAATGAACTTTTAACCCTGTAACACCAAAAATTAGGTTCACACCTTCTCTTTGCATTTGCTCTGCATAGCGGATATTGGCTGCTTCATCAAAACGAGCTTGTAATTCTATTTGTACAAGTACTTTTTTTCCATTCTTAGCGGCATTTATTAAAGAACTAGCTATATGTGATATGCTAGCCAATCTATATATTGTAATTTTTATACTTTTTACTTTAGGATCAATTGCAGCTTCTCTTAAAAACTTTACGGTATAAGAAAAAGTATGGTAAGGTGTATACTGTAAAAAATCTTTTTTAGCTATTTTATCGAGTAGACTACCTTGTAAAACTAATCCTGGTATTGCTAAAGGTTTTATTTGTTGATATACCAACTGTAAATCCTGTAAATCTGGAAAATTCATGTAATCTCTACGATTATGATATCTTCCTCCAGGTATTATACTATCTGTATTATCTACTCCCATTTTTTGCATTAAAAAATCAAGAGTATCTTTTTCTATAGTTTTATCATAAACAAATCGAACTGGTTCACCGTCTCTTCTAGATTTTACGCTACTAGAAATTTTTTGAATAAAACTTTTACTTAGATCATTATCAAAATCTAACTGCGCATCTCTAGTAATTTTAATCATATGAGCTGATGCGCTTATATAATCAAAAATACTAAAATTAATATGCATACAGTATCGTATTAAATCATCTAAAATGATAATGTATTGTTTCCCTTCTTTTTCTGGAAGTACTACAAATCGTTCTGTATTCTTAGGGATTTCAATCAGAGCATATATCTTCTCTTTAGTAGTTTGTTGCAATATTTTAGAAATTCTTCCTTCTTTGGGGATCATTTCTTTTAGAACAAGTTTTACTGCTAGATATGCTACACTATCTTTTAAATGAGGAAATTTTTCAAGATCATTAAGAATATAAGTTACTAGAGCTGGACTAACTTTAGTCACAAAATAATTACGGATAAAGGCATCCTGATCTGGAGTTACTTGATTTTCAGTAATAATAAAAATATTACGTTTCTCTAGTTCGTTTTTTATTTTATCAATAGTTTTAAGGCTTTCTGCTTGTTGTTTAATAACAATAGCTGTTATTTTTTCTAATAACTTACTAGCTGTTGTACCTTTTAATACATTTTTGCCATCTTTTCCTGCCAGATCAATCCTTTTAATAGTTGCATATCTAACTTTAAAAAATTCATCTAAATTATTTGAGAATATCCCAATAAAACGTAGTCTTTCTAGTAACGGCACTGTATTATCTGCAGCTTCTTGCAAGACTCTAGCATTAAATTGCAGCCAACTTAATTCTCTATTAATATACTGATTATTAACGTTTATCGACATTATCTTAAAATTTTAGGGGTAATTACTCTTAGGGTTTTTCCTACAGATATAGTACTCCATTTATCATCTTCAAATTCCATCACTACTACTCCTGTTGTAGGTAAATTATCTATATGTTTATCTCCAAAAAAATTAGCTATAGAAGTAAAGGCATGATTATGCCCGAATATCATTAAAGAATTAATCTGATCATTACATTTTTTTATGATATCAATAACCATACTTCCTTCAAAATCATATAGATTCGGTTCTAAATGAAATATACCTTCAGAAATATCTAAATGACTTGTAATTATTCTTGCAGTAGTACGTGCCCTCTCTGCTGGGCTACACAAAACCATATCTAATGATTTTATCAGTGTTTTCAGCTCTTCGCCAACTAATTCAGCATCTCTCAATCCTTTTTCATTAAGTGGTCTTTTAATATCAGGTAAATCAAATTCCCATGAGGATTTTGCATGCCTAATCATATATAAAGTTTTCATAACCCCAATACTATTTTTATAGAAACATAGTTATTTTATACAAGTTTAAGGATTCGATTTTACAAATCTTACTATTAAGTGCATAAAATATCATTTTTTGTATAAAAAATAAAATGATAATTCTTGCTTTTTAAAATCTCAAATCGTAATAAAAAGCAATTTAAAAAAAGGTAAAATAATGAAAATGAATAGAATACAACCTATGGCTTTAATCGATAAAAACAGCATTTACATCGAAAATGTGTTTTTTTTCTAACAAAATCAAATGTTAAAATATAAATTTACATACGGTTTTCCCTTAAATCATAGTGTTACCCCCAATATTATGAGTACAAACTCATAATATCGATTATTATAGGGTTATAAAAAAGCAAAAAAGTGGAAAAAGTTATTTCTAATAAAAAAAGCCTTGTATGGTTTTATAATTCATGGATAATAGTTCTTCTATATTTCCTTGGATTGTCTATGATGTATAGTCAGGTAGAAGTACCTCTTAAGAAACGTACTGAATTAACGCTTAAGGGAGATTTTAAATTTGTATCTAACACAATTTTAGGCAAAGTAAGTAATGATGATGGATCTGGCATATTCGATCCTAATAAAAGTTACAACAATGGTGGATTAAACAATCAATTTAGAATGGGGTTTATCGATATTGATAATGATCCTAGTACGTTTAATTCTAGTAGCGCAGATCTAAATATAAACTCTAAATGTAATACAATTAAACATGTAGGTCTATATTGGACCGCTGCTTATGCTGATGAAACCAGAGAACATGATATTACCTCTATAAAAATAAAATATCCTGGACAAAAATCTTATGTTACTATTAATGATGGTAAAGTAATCCATGACTATTACAAAGATGATAACTCATTGTTTCAGCAATATTCATGCTATAAAGACATTACTGCAGATGTATTAGGTCTAGAAAATCCATTAGGCACATACACTGTTGCAAATATTCCTGCTACAACATCTGCTATAAATGATGATCAATCCTTAGGTAATGGTCTAGCTGCAGGATGGACAATGGTGGTTGTTTATGAAGATGATACCAAACCTCGAAAAAGATTTTACATATATGATGGGTTTGTAAATATTGATTCCAAAGCAAAACCCGTAGCATTCTCTTTTAATAATTTTCAAACCATCCCAAAAGGAGCTGTTCATGGTAAAATAGGCGTAATTGCATATGAAGGTGATAAAGGAATTATTGGAGATCGTTTTCAGGCATTATCTAATGAAAGTAATAAATATAAAAGTCTTGCAGATGGTGTTAATCCTATGAATAACTTTTTTAATGCCAATATAACCGAAAACGGAAAAAATATTACATCTAGAGTACCTGCTAGTCAGAATACATTAGGATATGATGCTGATCTATTCGATATTAAAAATATAAGAAACAGTATCATTGGTAATAACCAAACTGAAGCTAAATTTAGATTATCAACCAACAATGATGGGTATTCTGTAATGGCAGTAGCATTTAGCATAGAAATATATGAGCCTGCTATACACATTGTAAAAAGATCAAAGCATACTGATAATAATAATTATATCAACCCCAATGATGTTTTGACTCCCAATCAAGAAATAACATACAATCTTACGGTATATAATGATGGTAATGATGACGCTAAGAATACTATTATTAAAGATATTTTACCTAAAAATGTAATCTTTTCTGAAAAATCATTAGTAGTACCAACTAAAAAAATTAAGGTAAATTTTGATAAAACTTCGAGAGTATTAAAATTTATTATACCCAATAAAATGGTAAAAAAAGATAGTGAGCCTTTTAAAATTAGTTATAATGTTATTGTTGATACTAGTTGCGAGTCAATCAACACTATAGATGACATAATGGTAGTGGATCAACCTATTACAGCTGAATTTAATGGAACATTAAATGAAACTGTTAAATACTCTAAAGGCTATAACCATATTAATTCTTGTAAGCTACCCGATTTTTATCAATTTAAATTAGCTATTGATATTAGCACATTAAACTGTCCTAATGTAGATCGTCTTGTATCTATTTCTAAAAAGAAAATCAATAATCAGTTTAATACAAATATCCCTGTAGAGACAGATAAAATAAGTAAATCTGGAAATACTAAAAGTGGAGGGATCACCTCTGAAGATATCGTACAATATCCTACTACTCCAAAATCATCCTTAAAATCAGATGTAAAATTAAACAAAACAATAAATGATCTTATAAATTTAAATGAAATTTATTTTGATTTTGATAAATGGGAAATCACTCAAAAAGCAAAAACTGAGCTTAACAAAGTGGTACGAATTATGAAAGAAGATTACCCAAACATGGTAATAAAGATAGAAACACATTCTGATAGCCGAGGAGGAGAAAGTTACAATTTAACTCTTTCACAAAAAAGAGCTAAATCAATATATAACTACCTAGTTAAATGTAATATATCTAAAAATAGAATTCTATCATATATTGGTTTTGGGGAAAGCAAACCTGTTAATAATTGTAAAGATGGTCAAAATTGTTCTGAAGATCAATATCAGAAAAATAGACGATCTAGTTTCGTAATCATGTAATACCCATCTTATCTCTATGTAGTAAGTATAACCTAAAGATTAGATTATCGTAGTATCATGGTGATAATCTTTCTTTTATCCAACTCCCTTTTTGATTAGAAAATCGAATACGATCATGTAACCGATTGGCTCTACCTTGCCAGAATTCGAACTCTATAGGTTCAATACAATATCCTCCCCAAGATTGAGGTTTTGGAATTTCTTTATCTTTGTATTCACTTTCTAGTGATTTTAATCTTTTTTCTAAATACTCTCTAGATTTGATCACATTGCTCTGATCAGAAGCCAAAGCTCCTAATTGACTTCCTCTAGGACGTGATAGAAAATAACGCAAACTAATCTCTTCTTCTATTTTTAATGCAATTCCTTTGATTATAACTTGCCGTTCTAAATTAGGCCAAAAAAAAGAAATACAAACCTTATTATTATGTGCTATAGCCTTCCCTTTTTCTGAATCATAATTGGTGTAAAACACAAAACCTTTTTCATCAAAATGCTTAAGTAATACTATTCTAGCCTTTGGATACCCATCCAATCCTGTAGTAGTAATTGTCATTGCATTAGCTTCTTCAACACCACCTGCTGCCTCTACTTGTTTAAACCAATCAGAAAAAAGTACAACAGGAGATTCCGGAAGATCTTCTTCTTCTAAAAAACTTTTTTCGTATGACTTTCTATATGCTGTAAGATCTCTATTCATAATTAAAAAATAATATGCAATTTACTTATTTTTGAAGCACAGAAAATAATAATCAGTTATTATTTTTTATCAGTATTCAATAGTTAAACACTTTACCATCATCTGCTATTTCCACGTTATCAAAAACAGTTTTAGCTTCATCCTTAAACATTTCAATCGTATTGTATCTAGTAGAATAATGCCCCAGAATTAAGGTTCCTACATTAGCTTTTTTAGCAATACTGGCCGCTTCAATAGCTGAGCTATGCCCTGTCATAGCACATAAATGTTTATGGCTTTCTAAAAAAGTGGATTCGTGATATAATACTGTAGCGTTTTTGATCAATGCTATTTTTGATTCATCATACTTCGTATCACTACAATACGCATAGCTTTTAGCAGGCTTAGGAGGACCTGTAAGCTCTTTATTAAGGATTACATTACCATTATCTAAAATAACATCTTTTCCTCTTTTAATTGACTTATAATAGGCTTTATCTATATCATAATTCAGTACTTTATCAATCAATAATGTTCGATCTCCTTGTTTTTCCTGAAACAAAAAACCATTACAATAGATTCGATGTTGTAAAGGTATTGTACGTACCACAACTTTATCATCTTCGTAAATAATTTCTGATTCCGAAGCAGTAAGTTCATGAAAATGAAGAGGGTAATCTGTCCAAGAGTTAGATAACTTTAATTGTAATGTAATTACCTCCTTAATGCCTTTAGGTCCATAAATATGAAGTGGTGTATCTCTACCAAGCATTCTAAATGTAGATACTAAACCAATCAATCCAAAGAAATGATCACCGTGTAGGTGTGAAATAAAAATATGTTGTATTCTAGAAAATCGAATTTTATTTCTTCTTAACTCTACCTGAGTTCCTTCTCCACAATCAATCAAAAAAAGATGATTATTGATATCTAGTACCTGAGATGTAGGATTCGTAAATGTTCTAGGGGTGGCAGAATAACAGCCTAAAATGGTAAGCTTCAAAATTTTTTTTTATTTATTGAATAGGTTGTGAATATAATTCAATCTTATCTGTAAATCAATCTAATACTGAAAAGAATTAAAAGAAGTTAATAAAGCTATGTAGCCATTCGCATCTAGATCTCTTCTATATCCCGTTACTCCTAATACTTCTCCTGTTTTATTTATAACTAAGATTACAGGAAAAACCCATTTCTTATTATATCTTTTAGCCAATTTCTCATTCTTCTTTTGTTGGATACGAGAAAGTCTATTTTTTTTTCGTTTTGGAAAATCAGCCTTTACCCAAATAAAGTTTTTAGCAGCAAAATCTATAAATTCTTCCTTAGAAAATATAGTCTTTTCTAGCTTAATACAAGGGGGACACCAATCTGATCCGGTAAAAAGTATTACAATATTTTGATTTGTTTCTTTTGCTATTGTTTTTGCTTGATCAAAATCATATTTCCAGTCCTGAGCAATACCATTTTGGGTAAGAACTAAAAACAATAGTACTACTGTAAAATGTATTAATCTATTCATAATACATCAGACGAAAAACACTATTCATAATTACAAAAATGGTTGGTTTTCTTATAAACCAAGATCTCTTTCTATCTCTTCCATTTCTACTAAATCATATGCTTCCTGCAATGTTGGCACAATTGTAATTTCTTCTAAAATCTCTTCATAAGAAATTTTATTGGTAACAATTACAAATGAATGTTTGGATGCTTTATGAGTATTAGAAATTCTTAAGAATTCATTAATATCATCTACTGAAACTCCTGCTAGTGAAAACAAGTTAATGATAATATTATCATTTTTCAGAGTATCATATTTATTCTCTATTCCTTTAACAAATTCAACAATTGTAGTTTTTTCTTGTGTAATTATAGTTAAAGAACCTTGCTTATTAAAAATCATAAATTATTGTTTAATTTTTGAAGCTAAAAGATATATTACAGCCATTCTCACTGCCACTCCATTCTGTACCTGATCTAATATAATGGCTTGACTAGAATCCGCTACATCACTCGTAATTTCTACTCCACGATTGATCGGACCTGGATGCATGATCACAATTTCTTTATTCAAACTGTCTAACATCTTTTTATCTACTCCAAATTGTTGTGTATATTCTCGGGTCGAAGGGAAATAACTAATTTCCATTCTTTCATTTTGTACTCGTAACATATTAGCAACATCACACCACTCTAAAGCTTTCCTAAGGTCTGTTTCGACCTGAACTCCTAATTTTTCGATATACTTAGGAATAAGAGTTTTAGGTCCACAAACCTTTACTTCAGCTCCTTGTAGTTTTAATGCAAAAATATTAGACAATGCAACTCTAGAATGTAAAATATCTCCTACTATAACAATTTTTTTTCCTTCTACTTCCCCTAATCGTTCTCGTATAGAATAAGAATCTAATAAAGCCTGAGTAGGATGTTCGTGTGCTCCATCTCCTGCATTTACAATACTAGCATCAACATGCTTAGAAAGAAAAACTCCTGCTCCTGGATTAGGATGTCTCATTACTACCATATCAACTTTCATAGAAAGAATATTATTAACGGTATCAATCAGAGTTTCACCTTTTTTTACAGAGGAAGATGCCGCAGAAAAATTAATTACATCTGCAGAAAGTCTTTTTTCTGCCAACTCAAAAGACAATCTTGTTCTTGTACTATTTTCAAAAAAAAGATTAGCTATAGTAATATCTCTAAGCGAAGGAACTTTTTTGATTGGTCGATTGATCACTTCTTTAAAGTGATCAGCCGTTTCAAAAATCAAATTTATATCTTCTTTATTTAAATATTTTATGCCCAGTAAGTGATCTACACTTAATTCGCTCATTCGCATTAATTTATATTTTTAAATATACAGTTTTTATATTAAAAAAGCCTCTAATTATCGATCAAATACACTGCATCTTCTCCTCCATTTTCTATCCAATCTACTTTTACCTTTTCTTGATTTATAGCATCAACTTGTCTACCTCTATAATTTGGTTGTATTGGTAGATGTCTACTAAAACGTCTGTCTATCAATGTCAATAATTCGATTTCTTGTGGTCTTCCAAAAGATTGCATAGCTGTTAAAGCTGCTCTAATACTTCTTCCTGTATACAACACATCATCAATAAACACTATTCGTTTATCTTCTACTATAAAATCAATATGAGTTTTATTAGCTTCTAGAGTTTTTTCTCCTCTTCTAAAATCATCTCTGTAAAATGTAATATCTAGATATCCTAACTTAACATCAGTAACTTGATAATCTTTTACTAGAATATTTTTGATGCGATCTGCCAAAAAAGTACCTCTAGGCTGAATTCCTATTAGAACTGTATCATTAAAATGAGTGTGATTCTCTATTAATTGACAAGCCAAACGGTGCAGAATTATATCAACCTCTTTCGCACTAAGTAATAATTTTTGACTCATAATTTCCTAATGATATTCAAGAATACAAAAGTAATCAAAATTTCGAATTTTAATAGCGAGTAGACAGTTATTAGTTTTTTTGATTTTTCAATAAAGCCACCAAAAAAAAGAACGGTAATCAATATCTAGTGATAAAACTTAGCTATTCACTAATGCATTAAGCATAAATTTACATTAAAAATTATGTTAAATATCATCATTTTAGATATATTTAATGCAAAAATCATTTTAAATAAACACTTTTTTATGAAAAAACTCACGCAATTTATAATCGCACTATCCACATGTCTGTGTTTTTCACAACAGACTATAACAGGAGTTGTGTCAGACTCTAGTGGTTCTCCTCTACCCGGAGTAAACATTATTGAAAAAGGAACTACTAATGGCTCTGTAACAGATTTTGATGGTAAATATAGTATCGAAGTTAATCCTGAAAGCGTTTTAGTTTTTAGCTATATAGGCTTTAACACAAGAGAAATTACTGTAGCTAATCAAACCGTTATCAATGTTTCATTAGGCAATGGAGCACAACTTGAAGAAGTTATTTTAGTAGGATCTAGAGCCTTACCAAGAAGTAATACTACTTCTGCGCTTCCTGTTGATGTATTACCTGCAAAAGAATTGGCTTCTACTGGTCAAATTACATTCGATAAGGCGCTACAATATAAAATACCTTCCTTTAACACTGTTCAGACCCCCGTAAATGATGCCACTTCATTACTGGATCCTTATGAAATTAGGAATATGGGACCTAGTAGAACTTTAATCCTTATCAATGGTAAGCGTAAAAACCTGAGTGCTCTATTATACACACAGACCTCTCCAGGAAGAGGTGAAACAGGCTCTGATATTTCTGCTATCCCCACAGATGCCATCAAACGTGTAGAAATACTAAGAGATGGTGCTTCTGCCCAATATGGTTCTGATGCCATTGCAGGGGTAATGAATATTATCCTAAAAGATAACCCTGACGAAGGTTCTGTAACGATCAAATCAGGAATCACTTCTGAGGGAGACGGAGAAACCATCGGTATTAGCCTAAATAATGGAGCTTCTATAGGAGAAGATAAAGGTTTCTTTAACTATACTGTGGATTTTTCTAAAGTGAATCTTGCTAATAGACCAGGAACAGTAGACGCTGACGGAGAATTTACTGATTTTGCATTTACAGACCCTGATAGCTATAAAAATTATTTAAATCCTGATGGTAAAACATTAGAAGGCGTTGGGGATTTGACTGGACGAAGTGAAGAACAAGCCCAACAAGATTTTGTTAATTCTTATGTTGGAACTCCTGCACATGCAACAAGATTAGCCCAGATCAATAGTGATAATACACAAGGTAGAGCTGATGTTAATGAATTTTTAGCTCTAAAACCTGATGCTGGAAACGTTAATGGATCTCCAGAAACAGCAGCAGCAAAATTCTTGATCAATGGAGGGTATAATATTAATGAAAATACACAGATATACCTAAATGCTGCTTATGTTTATAAAAAAGTAAATAGTTTTGCTAATTACAGAACTCCTTATTGGAGAACATTATCCGATTTTCCATATTTACAAAACTTTTTCCCTGATGGACCAAATGGTCAATATGTAGGATATGCTCCTACCTTCGAAGGAGATCTTAATGATTACAACGCCACTATTGGGTTTAAAACTAAAAAAAATGGTTGGAATTACGATCTTAGTTATACTACTGGAGGTAATACACAAACCTATACCGTAAACAATTCTCATAATAGAAATACAGTGTACTCTCCATCAACATGGACTGATAGTAACAGTAATGGGAATATAGATCAAGGAGAAATAACTGAAGGATCTCAATTATATAGAGAAAATAGTCCTATATCATTTGATCCAGGAGGAACTGGATTTAGACATAGTGTAGGAAATATAGATATTGCTAAATTATTAACTGATAAAATTAGTCTTGCTTTTGGTGCTGAGTTTAGAAGTGAAACCTTTGAAATTATAGAGGGTGATTTGGCTTCTTATGATGGAGGTGGAGCAGATTCTTTTGCAGGAAATAGCCCAGAAAATTCTGGAAAATTTAATCGTTACAACTTTGGTGGGTACTTAGATCTCGCAGTAGATATCACAGAAGATTTTTTGGTTAATGGTACTGCACGATTAGAGGATTATAGTGATTTTGGGGAAGCATTCGTATGGAAGATTAGTTCTCGATATAAATTTTTAGAAGATAAGATATCTATAAGAGCTTCTATATCTACAGGATTTAGAGCCCCTACACTTCATCAAATCTACACCCAAAAAGCACAATATAGTTTTGTCCCAGGAAAAGGAATACAAGTTGGGGGATTAGTAAATAATGTATCTCCACAAGCTCGATTACTAAACCTTGATAAATTAGATGCCGAAAAATCAACAAATATTACAGTTGGTCTTGGAGCAAAGATTAATAGCAATATCAATTTTACCATTGATTATTATAATATTGAGGTAAAAGATAGAATTATCTTAAGTACTGAAATCGGAAAAACTGCCACTGATGCAGTAGGGAACAGTATTGGTAATACCAATCTTGACAAGCTATTAAATGACAATAGTTTAAATGATTTGAGCTTTTTTGTCAATGCGCTTGATACCAGAACTTCTGGTGTTGATTTTGTCGCTAATTATCGAAATATTAGCATCGCCAATGGGCAACTCGACTTTAGTTTATCTGGGAATTACACTATAGAGAATAAAAGAATTGGTAATGTTAAAAACCCAAAAATAGTAGCAGATGCAGGTCAATCTGTAGTTAATGAAACTCAAGAAGCTTTGTTTTTTACCTCTAGACCAGAGACAAAATGGATCTTGGGAGCTAATTATGAAATAGGCAAATTTGCATTCTCAATAAACAATACTTATTTTGGTAAAACAACATTTAGACAACAAGGTTTGGGACCAAATCTAAAAACAGAATTTGTACCAAAAATTGTTACCGACCTAGGTATTAACTTTAATGTTACAGAAAAATTTACTGTGGCTGCAAATGTTAATAATATTTTTAATGTTCTACCAGAATGGAAGTTTAAAGCACTTAATGATGCAGGTAGAGCTACACTAAATGATCCGGCTGCAACTAAATCAGTCTCTAACTTACTAACCTTTAATCAAAGATACTCTCAGATGACTTATGATGGGTTTCATTTTAGTCAATTAGGAACAATGTTTAGCCTATCATTAAACTATAAATTATAAATAGACAAAATCAGAATACCATAAGTAATTATAGTTCTTTTTAATCTTATACTATAGTATATATAATTTTAAAACCCTTTATTTATCATGATAAATAAAGGGTTTTATATATCTCTAAATATTTAACAGCAAAATCTTTCATTTTATTAGTCTTTTCCATTGTTAGAATCTTATTTTTGTATGAAATTTAGTTGAATTATTTATGAAGGATTTAACCCGCTACTTCTATAACCTTTTTATATCTAAAGGTCTTTCAGAAAATACAGCAGAATACTTAAACCTTTTTATAGGAATAGCTATACTCATTGTTATTCTCTTTATATTAGATTTTCTGACCAAAAAAGTATTTGTCAGTATTTTTAAAAGTTATGCCTCTAGGTCTAAAAACACTTTTGATGATTATCTGGTAAAGAATAAAACTTTTGATTATCTGGCTCATATCATACCGCTATCCATAATAGTATGGGTTGTTCCTATATTATTTATCGCTTTTCCTACAGCAGAAAAATATCTAGAAATCCTTTTTAATAGTATGGCTATTATTTTAACCATCTGGATTGTAAGAAGTATTCTCAGAACATTTAGAGATTTTTTAAAATCTTTAGATTCTTTTAAAGATAAACCTATCGATAGCTATGTACAGGTATTTATGATATTTGTTTGGTTTATAGGAGCAATCCTTATCTTTTCTTTACTAACAGGGAAATCAATTTGGACATTCCTAACTGCTCTTGGAGCAATGTCCGCTGTTATTCTTTTGATTTTTAAAGACACTATATTAGGATTTGTAGCTAGTATACAAGTTGCTGTAAATGATACGGTTAGGATTGGAGATTGGATTTCTATGGAAAAATATGGGGCTGACGGAGATGTTGTAGAAATTAACCTATCTTCTGTAAAGGTTCAGAATTTTGATAAAACCATAACTACAATACCAACATATTACCTTACCTCTCAATCCTTCAAAAACTGGAGAGGGATGATGAATTCTGGAGGAAGAAGAATTAAAAGAGCACTCCTTATTAAAACATCTAGTATTAAATTTTTATCAGAAGAAGATATTGATCAATTAAAAAAGGTAGAATTAATTAAAGGATATCTTGATGGGGTTCAGAAAAGTATAGATACTCATAATCTAGAACAAAATGTAGATAAAAGTATATTAATGAATGGTAGGAACTTAACTAATATGGGAGTTTTTAGAAACTATGTAGAATTATATTTAGAAAATCATCCATCCATTAATAAAGATATGACGATTATGAGCCGTCAATTACCTCCTTCTGCACAAGGAACTCCTTTAGAAATATATGCTTTTAGTAATAATAAAGTATGGAAAAACTACGAACATATAATGGCTGATATCTTTGATCACTTACTATCTGCAATACCATATTTTAACTTAGAAGTATTCGAATTAAACTACGCAACAGAACAATAACATATCAAATAATACTAAATTTATGATTTCCAGTTTTAGAATAATCAGTTACCTAGAAGGTATCTCATATTTATTAATCCTATTCGTAACTATGCCATTAAAATATATGTTCGAATATCCAGAGCCTAATCAAGTCATTGGAATGGCACATGGTTTTTTATTTCTAATCTATATTGTATTTGCTATTCTTGTAAAATATGAAAAGAACTGGAATTCTAAAACTTTAGCTATTGTATTACTTTGCTCTGTCATTCCTTTTGGGACGTTTTGGATGGATAAAAAGTATTTAAAACAATAAGGTAGCACAACTAAAATTTGATTACTATATTATTTATACTCCTCCACGAGTATTTTGATTTACTGCTAACGTATTATTTATTGTAGAAAAAATAAAATCTGTAGTAGGATCAAAAGTATAAACCAAATACATCAATAAATTATTCTATTACTCTGGATATTCAATTCTAAGGTGGTATATATTGGTTAGTTTTCGTTTAAATACTTTTTTGATCTGTTGGATTTCTTTAAAAGTAATATTAGCGTTTAGAAACTGATCATTTTCCATTTGCTTGCTTACAATTTTTTCTACAAAAGAATCGATTAAACTACTGGTAGGGTTTTTCAAGCTTTTTGAGGCTGCTTCTACACTATCACTCATCATTAAGATAGCGGTTTCTTTGGAGAAAGGTCTAGGTCCTGGGTATTGAAAATCTTTTATATTCGCATTTTCATTATTTTCTTTTTCTTTACTATAAAAATAATATACTGTACTTGTTCCATGATGGGTTCTGATAAAATCAATTATGCGATCTGGTAAATTATGTTTTTTAGCAATTTCTATCCCTCGTATAACATGGTTGATAATAATTTTAGCACTTTCTTTAGGTGATAATACATCATGAGCATTACCCGAAGCTGATTGATTTTCTGTAAAATAGGTAGGGTTCGCCATTTTTCCTATGTCATGATACAAGGCCCCTACTCTAACCAACATTGCATTAGCACCAATCTCATTAGCAGCAGCTTCTGCGATATTTGCTACATTAAGAGAATGATGAAATGTTCCTGGTGCTTTATTAGACAATTCTTTAAGCAAAGCTGAGTTCGTGTCACTAAGTTCTAATAGAGAAACATCAGAAATAAGTCCAAAAACCTTTTCATAAGCATAGATCAATGGATGTACGATAAGTGTTGCAAATCCACTAATGATAAACAATCCCACTGTAACCCAATCGATATTACTTATACTCCCCTCGTGAATAACATGAAATGAGATATATGCTAATATATAAATCAGTGTAATCTGCCCTACAGAAATAAATAGATTAGCTCTCTTAAACGATTCTGAAATGGTAAGTATGGTTACAATCCCTGCTATAATTTGTAAAAACATGTATTCATAACTATTAGGAACCACAAAACCTAAAATAAGTACTGTAATGACATGAGTAAACAATCCTAATCTAGAATCAAAAAAGGCTTTTAATATCAGTGGTAGAATACATAATGGAACTACATATATATATTCTGATTTATATTTAATAACAAGTGTTGTTATCAATACCATGAAAAGCACGTTGAAAAAAATAAAAGTTACCTGTGTATTATTCTCATATATATCCGCTCTATATTTTTTAATAAACAACAATAACATCATCAATGCCAAAGAAACCAGAAAGCAATACCCTAATACAATCCAGTAGAAATTCTTATCACTCCAAACCTGAGATTCATATTCTGCTTTTAATGAATTCAATATTTGTAGCTTATCTCCTTCTACAACCTCTCCTTTGGCTATAATTCTACTCCCTCTAGAAATCCCTCCTCTTGTTGTAAGCACTTTTGTTAATTCATTATCTAAAGCACTCTGTGTTAGTTTTTCATTTAGTCTTACATTTGGCTTTATCAAATCATAAAATAAGGATACATAATCACTTTTAAACTTTGCATATTCACTTTTATCAATACGTGAGTTGATGATCTTAGTTAATGCCTGAGGTGTTAAAATCTGGCTATACGTAATTGCTTCTGCAGTATTACCTTTATTAAGAAATATCTGCCTTTGATCATTATAAGTATATTCTTCATATAATACTCCATATCGATAAATATCGTTTAGTAATATCCTACCAAAAAGTTTTGCTTGATCCTTAGCACTACTTTGATCAAAAACTTTTAGATAATTAGAGAATGCTTTATCATACAATTCTTTAGCACTATTAGCTATTACAGTATCATACTCAAAATATGGAATTACATTATCAGTAATTCGTTTTTTTTCTGTTTCAATTTCGGTTGCAGTCTTGGCTATTGCAAAATCAAATGGAGCGTATAAATTTTCATACTGCCAAGGTTTTCCTTTCGTAAGTTCGTACTTAAATATCCCTCCTTTAGGAAATAAGTATACAATAAGAACTGTAGTACATAAAAATAGAAAGATCCTATATATTGAAGATTGTTTTTTATATAATGTATTTAAGAATCTTTTCATTCATTAATTATTTATTGAACTCATTAAGGCTTATATTTTTAAGTAAAAAAAATAGCTTAAGAGATTTACTATTATTTTTTATGAACTGAGCATAGCTGCTTTTATCTGTTTAACGATTTCGATATGATCTAATCCAAAATCTTTCCAAGCTAGGTTCAGTTCTTTCATATCCACGTGTTTTACAATAGTGCCATAATCAGCACGCTTTCCATCAATAGTAGGATACCCAATTACATAAATACTATCTGCTAGCTCTACTGCTAATTCTATATCATGAGTAGAATAGATAATCGTATTAAACTCATGGGTAGAAGTAATTAGATTAAATGCATTTTTTACATCTTCTATATTGCCGACATCTAAGCCCGAGAAGGGTTCATCTAAGACCATATAATGTCCTGAACATAATATTTGCTCTATAATCGCAGTACGTTGTCTTTGCCCTCCTGATAACTCATTAGGGTATTGATCTTTGGCTTTTTCTAAACCCCAGTCTGCAAGATAATTCATGATCATGGTATGCTTCTCTTCTTTAGACATCTCTTTTTTACGAAGTGCAAAAAGTAATGCCTGATAGACTGTTTTATTTCTAAACAGTGTGTATTTTTGATCTACAAAACCTATATCACCTTCATGTACTTCTTTTGCATCATTTTCTGAGTCCGTAGTGGTATCGGCTATTAGTATTTTTCCTGTAGTTGGTTTTATCAAGCCTGTCATTGCTCTAAACAAAGTTGATTTACCTCGTCCAGAACGTCCTACAAAAGCAATCACCTGTCCCGTAACACTTCCTTCTCTTATAACATCTTTCTCTACAAAATTAATATCTTTTATTACTGTCTTATCACCATATGCAACACTCAAATCGCTTACATATAATAGTGTATTTTCTGTTTTATAAGCCATCGGGTTATATTTTGGAATATCTAAAAAATGTTTTTCTAAGGTAATTAAGAACAAAATCAATTGATAAACCAACTACTAATATTACAATCTGCAGAGCTATAATTCTACCATGATTCATAAATTTATCAGAGTTCTTTATCAAAAAACCTAGTCCTCCTGCTGCTACAAGAATAGATTCTACAGTCACTAGCATCATCCATACAATGGCTAAGTTTTGCCTAATTACTTCTATTACATGGTCTATTCTTCCTTTTATTACAACTTCCCATAGTACTTCCCAACGATTACATTGTAGTGATCGTGCATGATCAAACTCTTCTTGTGGTATTGAGCTAATCATACTTAACAATGATGTCGTAAGATAAGTCGCCATAAAAACTACTAGTACCCATACTTGCATTGTTCTGGCATCACTGATAATGATAGCCAAATAAAATGATATTCCTGTAAGTGGGAGGTAACGAAGTTTACTTAACGTTCTGGCTATTGGTTGTAGTACAGGGATTGTGGATAGATAAGCTACTACTATAGAAATTAGGACTGCAATTAGTATTGCTTTTATACATAGTAATAATGAGCTTCCAATATGTACCACAAGTCCCTCATTATACAGTTCTGTAAATCCTGTTAATACTTGTTTTGGAGAGGGAAATAAATGCCGTTCTCCCATACTAGATATAAACCAGAAAATCAATACTATTGCTATCCATGAAGATACAATAAGTATTCTACTATTTTTACTAACTTTTTCAAACGGTTCAAATAAGTGCCTTATCATAAACTTGGTATTAAAGAGAGAGCCGTCTTATATGTGAAATAATATTTGACACATAAATAAGACGGCTCTTATTAATTTGATATCATGCTATTTTAAAAGTGTAATCACTACCCTTCTATTCTTAGCTCTACCTCCACCAGTAGTGTTACTTGCTATTGGCTCATCTTCACCTTTTCCTATCACAGATTGAAAACGTGATTGAGGGATTCCTTTACTTCTTAAAAAGCTTACTACTGATTGTGCTCGTCTTTGAGACAGGTCATAGTTTGATTCTGTAGACCCCGTATTATCAGTATGTCCTTCTAATCTAAGCTTAGTATCTTCTGCCTGGATAAGTAGGTTATATATTGTTTCTAAAGTACTTGCTGATGATCTGGATATATTTGCACTTCCTGTATCAAAATTAATATTCCATTCTCCTGAGGCTAATACTTCTTCTGCTTCTTTGGTATAATCTGCTTTATAAGCTGATCCTGCATCAATATCATTTATATTTTTTATAAAATATAGATTCACTGCTTCGTCGTAAGGTACAATTCTTTTAACAGACTCATTAAAGCCAAAAGGATTGAGTTCGTTTAGATAAGAAGATACTTGATTATATACTGCCTTATATCTATTAGTTCCGTCTGTAATCCCATAATATTGCATTACATCTGCATAGTTGAATACTCTTGATCCTCCCATATTATAATCAATACCATTTTTACTCCCTTTTTGTCCTTTAAACATATCATACCAATATTTAGGGGTTTCTAAATCGTATGTTGTTGCGATGGCTTCAGAAGCTCTAACTCTCCAATCATCGTATTGTTTCATTTGATTAGAAGCTGTTAGGGCTGATTTTAATATATTACTTACAATATCTGGATGTTTTACTGACCATTCTTTTACTGCAATCACTGTAGTTGCCATCTGGTTATTAAACTCACGGGTGGATATAATATCTGTAAAGCCGTTTAATGCATCAAAAACCATTTTATCACCAGGTGTCCAAGTAGCACAACCGTCCACTTTTTTATTGATCGTTTTCCCTGTTAATTTTCCATTTTTCACTTCTTTAAGTGGGACTGTCCAACCTGCTTTTTGGGATTTTATTAGTTCTTCTGCTGACTTTATGTAATCATCATCTTGGGATGGATAGAAGTTTACTGCATCTGGATCATAAGTAGTCACGTCTGGATTTACTTTTAAACCATTAGCAAAGGCATAATTTAAGGCTGTTACCCAATCTCCATCACCAAGTACAGCAGATATTAAGGATCCTTTCATGCTTTTAGGGTCAACTTTCCAACTTGGTGGACCGATTAACTTATCCTCTCCATAACTAAGACCAACAGCTCCAACTACTTGCACATGGTATTTATCTTTACCAAATTTATCATCCAAAGCTTGTTGCATGGTACTGATATAGAAAGGAGCTCCATCCCCCATCATCATAATCGCAAATGCACTCTTATCTGCATCAGGAAACTCTTCTCCTCTATCAAACTCTTCAATAAACTTCATTTGCATGTTTCTCAATTCAGAAAGCCAGTCTTGGCGAATGATTTCTAAATTTACTCCATTCTGCTCCATCAAAGAGCCTTTAGTCGTTTTTGGACCTCCATTAGACACAATAATACCTGATTGAGCATTCCAAGCATAGGCAGCCATTCTTACTAACGGCTTATCCTTAACACTACTTGATAAACGTGTAGATGGTAATTCTATTTTTTCTGAAGTGGTTACATTATCTACTTCGTCCTTATTAATATTTAACTCATTTAATTGCTTAGCTTTTCCTACCGTAAGCCCTGGTGCAAAATAATACACAGCTCCTAAAATAGCTGCTAATAAAATAATTACAATAAGCAGTTCTGAGAATGTTGTAAGCTTTTTTGTTCTTAAAATTTTACCCATTTTTTATTTTTATTTCTGTTTTTATTTCTATTTAGTCAAACATATTTCCAAAACCACCACTAGCCTCTTTATCTTCTGCTGATAGCTCATAGTTAGGGTTTCTGTATTTTCCTGCATCAGGAATATAATCTTTACCTGTTTTTATATTATCAGCTAGTGTGTCTAATTGAGAATATAACTCATCACTATCCATATCATACTTAGAGGTTAACATATCTATATCTGATAAGTTCTCTTGTGTTTTTGCTATATCCATAGCTATTGTTTCTGAGATTACATCTAATGCATATTCTAACTCCCAATCTTTTGTAAATAACATTGCTGATTTAGCTCCTTCTGTTGCTGCTTTTGCTGATTTAGCAAATTCATATTCTTTTTCCAACATCTTTATAGTAACTTCAAAATCAGATATTTTAATATCTATTGCTGTACCTGCTAATGTTAATTTACGATCTAATTTACCCATTACATTAGCTCTACTTCCATATTTTTGGATAAAGCCTTTACTTTGTTTTAGCTGGTGTGCTACTTGTTGTGATTGTGATAATTTTTTTGCTAAAGTACTATGTAAGTTTACATACTCATCTGTATCCTTACCTGCAGCTCCTTTCTGAGCTACTATTGCTTCCATTTTACTTCTAATTTTCTCTGCTTGTTTTTGCAACGTGACCACTTGATCCTGAAACTCTTTAGATTCTCTCTCTGCTTTTGAAGCTTCTAATTCCATATTGCTTTTTAAAGCTTTAATCTTGGCTTTAGAATCTTTAAAAACCTTTCTATTCATAAGCATTTTTTGCTTTTGTTCTTGTAATTCTCCGAATGGATCGTGTTTTATTAACGACTTATGAATCCCTCTTGTTACTCTACGTAAGAACTTAAAAATTACGGGAAGCATTAGTATAAAGAATACAACAAATATTCCTACTCCTGCCAATGCTATGACTTGTCCTAATGCTGTGAATAAAGGAGGTAATATATATACCCATGCGGCATATCCTAGTCCTGCAAATAATGCAATTTTGATAAAAGTATTTAGTCCTTTTTCTCCACTTCTCCAATTCTTAGGGTTTAAAGAAACCTCTCCTTTTTCATCATCGAAATGTTTAAGAATTGGTAGATCTAATAAGTGGTTTTTTGATTCCTGATCCATTAATGTATTGCTTATATATTACTTTTAATCCCGTCTACAACGGTTACTATTGTTTCCAAAATTTTTGACCTCGCTATATCATTAGCAGCTATTTTTTGGTCTATATTGGATACTTCTGACATTTGATTTGCATCAAGAGATTGAAGTTTATTTTTTTTAATACTAATCTGATTTTGAATTTCTAGTAATTGTTTTTCTAAATCAGAAATCTCTTTATCTAAAAGGTCTTTTTTAGTTTTTTGATCATTTAGTATTTTAGATTTCTTTGCATTTCCTTGTGATTGATATTGCTTGTATACTTTTTCTATTTCATTAATATAAAAATCTGCTTGGGATAGTAATGAATTTTTAGTGATACCTGACTCTACACTCTGTGCCATTGTTAATGCCATTTTATATACAGAAGGGTCATTAGACCCTACTGCTTTGATAGCTTTAAAGAACTCATAAAAATCATACCCTGGCTTATTTAATGATTCAAAACCAGATTCGTACATTTCTATAATAGTATTAAGTACACTATCACTTACTACAGTCGACTTAGATGTATGATCCGGAAATTTAGAAACTGATTTACTTGATTCTGGAAAAGAGGTAGTGCTACTACTTGGTTTAGATATTGATACTTTTTCTTTAGATTTTTCTTCCTCAGAAGTTTCTTCGTTAATAAAAATACCTTTCCAATTAAATTTTTCTTTAGCCATTTAAAATATATTTAATAAAATCATTAGTGCTAAAATACTAATCACAGAGGTAAAGTTATATAAATATTACTATTTTTTCATCCCTGCTATGATTACAATTTAAAAAATATGGGGCAAAAAAAAATGATTCCATAGTAGTTTACAAAACATTACCATCTTAATTAGTAGTATAGATTTATAAATTGTTACAATACACAACGCTCATGCTTTATATACAAATTCACTCCTAAAGTACTAAAAATACATATTTTTATAGCATTATAACAATAAACATATTGAAAATAAAGCTATTATCTATTATTAAAAAAGCTCACTTATTTGCATACTTCTGCTCAAAATCAAAAAATATAAATGTTTTTATTTAGTTCTATTAGATTTTAACTTATTGCTTTTTAACATAAAGAATAGTACTTTTTATTCATCTTCATCAAAAAGGATAATTTCTTTTACTGTTTTTAGTATTTCTGGGATATCATCTTCTGTTAATGTTATTAGAATTTCTTCTGTAATCGGTGTAATTGTTACTATTCTATTAGCTTGTCGTTCTATAATTTTTTCAAACAGATTTCTTATTGTTCTTGCATTACCAAAACTTCTATGCCTCTTTTCATATAGCCTATCAAGGATCTCTAATAGTTTTTCTTCGGCATCTTTTGTTAATACAAAATCTGCTTTTTTTGCAAATAGTCTAAAAATATCTAATAATGCTTCTGCTGTAAAATGATCAAATTCAAAATACCTATTGAATCGTGATTGAAGCCCCGGATTTGTTTGTATAAACCCTTGCATTTCATCGGGGTATCCTGCTACAACAATAACCAAATTATCTCGATGATCTTCCATACGTTTTAACAATACTTCTATTGCTTCTGTACCAAAATCATTAAGCCCTCCTGAGGTAAGCGCATATGCTTCGTCGATAAACAACACCCCACCTATTGCCGATTTAATAATTTCGTCTGCTTTGATTGCTGTTTGCCCAACATAGCCAGCTACCAGACCAGATCTATCTGTTTCTATTAAATGTCCTTTCTCTAAATATCCTAAATGTTTGTATATCCTACCTAACATACGGGCAACTGTGGTTTTACCTGTACCCGGAGGTCCCATAAAAACAGCGTGTAACGAATTATTGGAAGTCTTTAACCCTTTCTCTTCTCTTATTTTTTGTATGTTTAGGAAATTGGTCAAATCCTGAATATTTTTTTTAATAGCACTAAGACCTATTAATTCATCAAGTTCGCTAAGAACGATTTCTAATGTATCATTATCAAGAACTTCGTTATACTTTGCTTTTTTAACAACTCTCTTTGGATTATTCACTTTATTTGATACTTGTGTTAAAAATACACGTTCTTTATCAGTAATGGTATGATCTGCATTGACCATTAAGAAAGTGACTCTATTAATAAATGAATTTATACGTAATGTATGTTCATTTTTAGTTTTCTTTAAAATTACTGGAAAAACAAATTCTGATTTCATCCCCACAATAGGTTCAAAAAAAGAAGTGTTCCTAATTGTATTTATATTCTTATTAAACTGAGATGACAACGGAAGCTCATTAAGCTTTGTCAGATCATAAGAAATACTTAAGTCTCGACCTTGTAGTTTTTCATAAAAATACACCAAGATAAATTTAACTTTCAATGGTACTTTAGAATCATCACTAAATAGCCCTATATAACCTTCATATATTTTTACAATATCGTGTAATAGAATATGTTCAGCCTTATACTGTACTCCGCTATAATGATCATCTACAATAGAGTATATTGCGTTTTTTAATTCATTATTCGTATTTAAATCGTGACAAATTGCTATTACTTTGTCGCCCTCTTTTTTGAGAAGTTCAAGAAATGATGAAGAAATTTCCAATAACTTTAGTTTTTAAAAGTTTATCCGTAGCAAAGTATATTTCTTTACAAGTAAATATTACTCTCCCACCTATTTTTAACAAATATAATAATCCCAAAGTTATTAAAGAGATAGAGTATCAAATAGGAATAGTAAAATAAAAAGTACTGCCTTCTTCTTCTTTGGATTTTAACCAAATTTTTCCTCCATGAGCTTCTACTATTTTTTTACAATGAGCTAATCCAATTCCTGTTCCTTCATATTCTTCTCTGGAGTGCAATCGTTGAAAAATAGCAAATATTCGATCTTGGTATTGTTCTGATATCCCAATACCATTATCTTTTATCGAAAATTGCCAAAATCCTGTATCTTCATTCTGTGGATTATTTTTTTTGATGCATGAAACAGTAATTTCAGGAATTGTACTAGGTTTAATAAACTTCATACCATTACTAATAAGGTTTTGAAATAATAAACGAAGTTCTATTTCTGAGCCTTTAACAACAGGTAAGTTTTCTATATGTATTTTTGTTTCGGTTTTTTCAATTATACTTTTTAAATCACTCTTCAATTCTTCTATTATTGTATTACAATCAACAGCCTCATATGTCTTAGTTCTTCCTAATCTGGAATACTCCAATAATGCATCAATCAGTTTTTTCATGCGAATACTTGCTTCTTTAATATAACTCATACTCTCTTTTCCTACATCATCAAAGCTTTCTCCATACTCTAGGGACATTAGATCTATAAAGCTAGCTATTGTATTAAGAGGTTCTTGAAGATCATGACTTGCTATATAGGCAAATTGTTCTAGTTCTTTATTTTTTGCTTCAAGTTCAATTGACTGATTATAAATAGAGTGATTTTTGCTTTTTAATTCTTCATTAAACCTTTTCTTAGCTATATATCCTCTATAGATAAAAAATACAGCGCCAAGAATAAGAATAACAAGAGTCATTAGTAATAGATTTACTTTTCTTTGAGTATTAATTTCTGAAGCTTGCTGATCCAAAGTGTTTTGTTGTTCTTTGATCTTATCTATTTGCTGATGCAAAAATTCATTTTGCTTATCTATTTCTAGATTACGTTGCTGTATCTTTTTCTCTTGATTTTTTATAAAAGTAATTTGCTTCTCTATATTTTTTTCCAGTTCTCTTTCAATTACAATCTTTTCTTTATACTTTTTTTGTTGTATTTCACTTTTAGTATAAAGGTTTTTTATTTTTTCATTCCGTTGATTAATTTCTCCTTCTTTATAGTCTATTTCTTCTAAATGATCTGTAATCTTATCTTTTTGATATTGTATTTGTTGTTCTTTACTCTTTAAAATATCTTCTTTTTCTTTGTTATCTTTCTCTACTTTATCTAAAGTTTTTTCAGTTTTTCGATACAGATGTTTCCATTTTTCGGAAGAAGTAATGGCATGTTTTTTCAGTATTGGTGCTAATGTAAACCCTTCTCTATTAATTCGATCTTCATTAATTTCATATTCAAAAGAGTCTCCAACATTAACCATATTAATCATGGAGGTATTAAAATTATAATCCTCACTCACTAATACTATATTTTTTCCTGAAATCTTACTTAGAATATAATCAATACTATAGTTATATTTTTCATTAACATATAATAACTGAATATTCTTTATCTCTTTTACAAATTGAAATCGTACAATTTCTACAGTTTTACCGTTTATTTTACGTCTTTGACTCATTGCTTGGAGATCCAATATAGTTCTATCAGGTCCTAAAACACCTATTTTGAAGTTTGGTTCTTCTATATTCGGCCACCTTATTTGCTGAGCAAAATTAAAAACAAATATAGCTCGCTGTACCCTTTTTACTTCTTCTCTATTAAATTCTTGAGCATTTAATGTAATGACAGAAGATAGTGTCATAAGACATAAAAAGAATGGAATCAAATAAGTACGTTTGATTGATATATTTTCACCTCCCCATATCATAATCTAAGTAATACTCGTGCATAATAGTTTGATCCATTAACTCCGAACTGCTGTACTCTTCTACTATATACAAAATTACCATCTTCTCTATTAGCTGTATGTTTATGAGTATCAGGATATATATCAAAAATATTGTTTCCTCCTAAGGTACACTTGATATAATCATTAATCTGATATGATACTGCCATATCTGTCACCAGTTTTGGAGAAAACTTTTGATCTCTGGTTTCTTTTTCTCCTGTAAAGTCATTTACTACCCAATTAAGAGGATCATCATCATTAGGATGAATAAATTTAACTTCTCCAAAAAATGTATTTGTCATCTGAAATTTAAACTGATCATAATCATACGAAAATAACGAGCTAATTTTATAATTAGGTTGTGCATGCTCTACCCTAGCTATTTCTTCTCTATTAAATAGTACTTTTTCTTGCCCTACTAATGCTTTAGAAACTTTTATAGGACCTTTTACTTTAGTTTGTGTAACATTAGCTCCTATCGAAGCATTAAATTCTCCTGTACCTAGTGTTCTCTTAAAGAATAGAGACATATCGATTCCTGATGTTTTAGAATCTATTGCATTGGTAAAAAATTGAGCTGCACTAACATTAAATGGTTTTAATAGTTCTTCATAACCTTCTGAAAATCTACCTGAAAGAACAATTCTATCTTTTATATCAATTTGATAATAATCAAAGCTATAGGTAATATTATCACTGATTTTTCCACTAAGACCGACACTTAGGTGACTTGACAGTTCTGGTTTTAATTTCCCTATATCAAAAGCTTCTGTACCTACTATGGCACTTTCATTATTAAATGTACCTACTTGCATACTTTCTCCATTAACAAACTGAGTGCTAATATTCTGAAAAAAAACTTGATGAAGCGATGGAGCTCTAAATCCTGTAGAATAACCTGCTCTTACACTAATCTTATCTTTAATTCTATATCTACCTGATAACATCCATATCGTTTGTCCTCCAAAATCATTATATGCTTCGTATCTAGTTGCTCCTCTCATCAACAATTTATCTGTTATATTCACTTCAATATCTAGATAACCAGAGCTATTTGTCCTAAAACGACTTAATTCATTTTCTGGTTGAAAACCAGGAAAAACTTGTGCTCCTACTATTCTAGGTAATTCTATACCTAGATCATTAATATACGTCCTTTCATTATTAACATAAGAAGCTTCTTCTCCTGCTACAATTTCATAGTTCTCTACTCGTAATTCTGCTCCAAAAGCAATATTTACACCACTAAGCCAATCAAATGTTCTTGAAATATCGAGGTTCGTAGTATTTTGTTTATATCTAAAACCTCCTGCATAAAAAGTTGTTGGTGATGCTACTCCTAATGAGGCATTATTCGAATTATTTACAGTATAATCTAATCTATTAATACCTATAGAATGACTAAAATCTACATCCCAATCGTTTTTGACTCCTCTTATACCTCCAGAAATTGCATCATCCTGAATATCTGTAAGGATTTCTGGAGAAAATCCATTTGGAAATAATTCTAAAACCACCTTATCTTGCTCCTTAGGGAATCGATAAAATCCTTTTGATTTGCCTTCTCTATAATTTCTTCCTCCATGCATATAAAACACTGCATAATCAGACATCGTTAACTCTCCATTAAATGATAGTGCAAGATTCTGTGTTTCTGCACTTCCGATCTCCATTACTCGTTTATCAGCATATCCAGTTTGATCAAAAAAACTATTTTTTTCGATTAATAATTGATCTGCACTAGTATCATTAGAATAAACTGTACCCGTATAATCTCCTGACCTATTGACAGCTTCTCTATCTTTATATTCTGCGGTAACATTAATAAAGCCTGCCTTACCAATTTTTAATCCAAAATTTGCAGAAGAGTACCTATTAAGTCCATCTCCTTTTGTATTTATTGCAACTCTATTATCTAATTGAATAATTTCTATTTGTTTTTTTAGTATAATGTTGATCACTCCTGCGATTGCATCAGAACCGTATTGTGAGGTGGCTCCGTCTCTTAATACTTCGATACGTTCAATAGAAGCTATTGGTATCGCATTAAAGTCAGTACCTACCGAGCCTCTTCCTACAGTACCATTAACATTTAATAAGGAACTATTATGTCTACGCTTACCATTAATGAGTACTAATACTTGATCTGGACCTAGTCCTCTAAGTGTTGCTGGATCAATATGATCGGTTCCATCTGCTATAGTCTGATTTGTAGAGTGATAAGAAGGAATTAAATAATGTAGAATATGACTTAGCTCAATCTGAGATGAACTTGTTAATTGCTGAGGCGAAATAATATCAACAGCCGCGGTATTTTTTAAAAGTGATTTAGGCTTGGCTCTAGATCCTAAGGAAACTGGTTGATCTATTGAGAATCCTGTTTCTAAGATAAAATCAACAGTTATTGTATCTCCAACTTTTATATTTACTGTTTTAGAAATCGGTGTATACATTACAAATTTAGAGGTAACCACATACTCTCCTTCATCAATTTCAAAATGATAATTACCATTAACATCTGTTGTTGTATTTTTTTCTGTACCCTCAATAGAAACTCTAGCTCCAGGAAGGTTCCCAAATTGATCAGAAACATTACCTTTTATAACGGCTATTGGTTGAGAAAAAGTTACTGAAACAATACAGAAAAAGAATGCAAAAATAAAAAGCAATCTACTCCTAATCAATAACCTGCTATGTGTTTTTAGTATTGTATTTTTGATATGTTTATTTCTTTTCTAGGGGGAATTATAATAAAATTAATGTTCTTAAATTTATAAAATAAGTATTGATCATCACATCTGTGATGTTAAGCTTTTAGATTTAGAGCATAAAACAGAATTTATATTCTCAAAATATGTAGATATAATATCACAAACAATTTCTTTAGTAAGCATTTTGTCTCTAAATTCTTTTATTTCTACCATATTTCTTGCTTTTTCTATATCTTCTTCAGCAAGTTCTGTACCAATCATCAAAATAATAATAGTTTTTTCTGAAGTGTTGTTTAGTTTTCTGTAGGTATCCAAAAATTCCCACCCATTCATTACAGGCATATTAATATCCAAGAAAATAACTTCTGGTATCACTCCTGATCTAATATACTCTATAGCTTCTGCTCCATTTTTGGCAATTAATACTTCCTCAACACTTTCCGTTTTTTGGATAATTGTTTTATTAAAGAAGTTAGTAGAATTATTATCATCTACTAAAAGAAATGTTTTAATTTTTTTCATTGTATTCAGAAATAAAATAACCTTGTGATCTTATCTTTCTTTTTACATTTTAATAAAATATCGACACCAAAAATAGTTTGATACAAAAGAAATTAAAAACTTAATATTTTAAAAATAATCAAACGTCATTATTTTAGGGTTAAGTACACAAATAAACGATAAAACATAAATATTCTTGCTCATTAAATGAGAAAAAATACTACCTATATTTTTATTAACAATATATCACTTCCCCAAAAAAAATATTTACTTCTTATATTTAATTAAAATGTTTAATTAATATATCATCTAACAACTCTAAAGACAGGGGTTTATTTATAAAATCATCAACCGAGTGATTTTTAGCAGATGCCATCACATCATCCGGATTAGAGGATGTTGATAATAAAATTATTTTTATACCTTCTGTCAATTCATGATTTAGTTTAGAAAACTCTACTAAAAATTCCCATCCATTCATTGCAGGCATATTAATATCCAAAAAAATGAGATTAGGTTTAATGGCTTCGTTTTTTTCTACAGCACTGAGATATTCTAAAGCTACTTTCCCACTTTGTACCGTATATACTTTACAAAAATTTTCATGTTTAGTTACAACTCTTTCGTTAAAAAAATTTGTAGCCTTATCATCATCAACTAATAAGACACAATTTACTTGTATATTCATCTAATTCCCCAATTACCGTCTAAAGGAAATAAACTTATTTGACATATACATAACAAAACTAAATTTTATGAAATAGTTTTCGTTTAAAAACATATATTTAACGGTAAAAAGTATGATTTAAAAAAATACATATAGTTAAGAATATAACTATTCGTAATCTTTTTTTATTATTCTTCTATTACTAGTTTTAACTTACTTTTATATAAAAAAATGTAATTTTGAAACACATTGGGCTACAATCTATCTAAAAAGTCACGCTAAGAAATATATGCTTGAAAAAATAAAAATTAATTGTAAAACGACTTCATTACAATATGCATATTATAATCATACCAATCACACATCTTTTGTACTTGATAGTGCAATAGATTCAAACCACATTGGTATTGATTATAGCTATAATACATCTCATCCTATTTATCAAAAAATGTTATATGATTACGTAGATTTAGCAATTACAAAAAAAGTTCAGGAACTTAGGCTAGGAAGAACTGCAGAAATTATAAAAAGTTCTTTAGGTGCTAAACCAGTCGAAATGAAATTGTATGTACAACATAGAAATTTAATCTCCAATGCACTCTTAAAACCTTTGGTTGAACTAATTTCGCTAAGTGAATATGAAATTAGAACCCCTTTTAAATTTCAATTATACTAATGGATTCATTGACTCAAATTGTATTAGGTGCCGCTGTAGGAGAGGCTGTTTTAGGCAAAAAAGTTGGGAATAAAGCTATGCTATGGGGGGCCATCGCAGGAACTATTCCGGATCTGGATGTATTATCAAAAGTTTTTGTAGATAATATTACCGCAAATGAACTACATCGAGGTTTTTCACATTCTATTCTTTTTAGTATTCTGGTAGCCCCAATACTAGGTTTTTTGATATCTAAATTATATAGAAACAAAGATGCCGATTGGAAAGATTGGTCTAAGCTTATGTTTTGGGGCATTTTTACACACCCTATTCTAGATGCTTTTACTACATGGGGAACTCAATTATTTTGGCCCTTTGCGTATAAAGTTTCATTTAAAAACATATTTGTGGTAGACCCTTTATACACTATCCCCTTTTTAGCGTGTTTGATTATAGCAATGTTTTATAAACGTACTGATCCCAAACGATATAAAATAAATACTCTTGGGTTGTATATTAGTAGTGTATATATGATTATAACACTGGGATTAAAATGGTATACTTATGGTGTATTCCAAACTAATTTAGAAAATCAACATATCCGTTATAAAGAAATACAAACAAAACCGACTCCTCTAAATAGTATTTTATGGACTAGTAATGTAGAAACAGAAGATTCTTTTTTAATTGGTTATTATTCTATATTAGATAAGGACCCTATTATTACTTTTATAAAGTTTCCAAAGAATCACCACTTATTAGGAAAAATGAAAAACGACCCTTTGATTCCTCGATTAATCAAATTATCAGAAGGTTGGTATACTATCGAAAAGAAAAATGATAAATTATTTTTTAATGATTTAAGGTTTGGACAATTAGGTATTGATAAAGGTGCGAGTCGATTTGTATTTAGTTATGAATTATTTTATGATAACAATAATACCCTTATGGCAAAAGAAAGAGAAAGAAATATGGAAGAAGTTTCTCCTCTTCTAAAAAAATTATTTAGTAGAATTTTAGGTAATAAATCATAATTTTTAAAGCCCCTTATGAATTTTTAAAAATTCATAAGGGGCTTTTACATCTATTTTTATACTTTTTAAGTTCTAAATTCTACAAAAAAAATGTTTTTTCTTACCCTAAAGTATTAATTAAAAAAGGAATTTTAAATCGTTATTTTATTTTCTAAGAAACGATAGTATTCTTTTTAAAAAACTACTTTTTCTATAGTAAATGTTTCTACGGGAGGATTTGCTCCTCTAAATAGATCGTCTAGTGAACTATTTATCACATAAGTGGTCTTAAAATACGCATTAGCAAGCGTAGTAGGAAAGTCACCTTGTACTGTATAAGAACTTCCTAATTCTATAGTCCGCCAAGCATCATTACTTTTATATTCGATTACATTAGCAAAATTACTAACTGCATGTATCGTTCTAAAATCAATAATCTGTAATCCATCAAGACCGCCTACCGGAAGATCAATAGCAGTAAAAGACTCTGGTTTATTGATTGGTACTCTAAAGATTTTCGCATCGCTACTTGCCACCAATAAAAAACCAAATGGATGGTATGTAATTCCATTAATACCAAAACCTACAGATGGTTTCAACTTTTCATCTTGTAAAAATATAGAAGCTTCTCCTTCAGTATTTATTTTATAAAGTGTTGATGTACCTGTATCTGTAACGTATATATTTCCTTCAAAATCTGTAATCAAATCATTAGGAAAAGGATTCGTATTAGGTATCAAACCTACTAAATCCACATACAAAATTCGTTTTCCTGTTTTAAGATCATAGCCAGCAACACCAGCTATATTTTGAAAAAAACTACCAATAGTAACATAAATTCTATCACGTATATTATCAATATGAACCCCTACGGTAGCTGTTAATATCTCGTCTTCAATAAAAGGTACATACTCCCCTTCATTAGTAACAATCCCAATAGTACCTTGAGTAAATGAACTTACATAAAATCGATTTCGTCTAAAATCAAACTCTACTCCTTCTGGATACAAGCCTGGAGCTGTAAAAGAAACTTTATCCGGTAAAAATGTAAGACGTTTGCTTGTTGAAGCCAAGTGCGAATAATCTTCAAAAAAAGGCTGGTTATTTTCTATAACTTCTTTATCTGGTACAGAAGATACTTCCTCTACAAGGTCATTGCTGCAAGAAGTTGCCATAAAAATAGAAAAAAAGCCCATAAAAATTAAATGTTGTGTTTTCATAAAGTTGGATTTAAGATTTTCTTAAAGGTATATAAAATTCTACGTTATTTTAATAATCTTAAATGATTGTATTAAATTTTTAGGATTAATGAGATATCTAAGTACACCCATTGAAAATATCCAAAAAAAACAGAGATCAAACATAAAATTTATAACGTAATAATAGCAACCAAAATAAACTATGTGTACTAATCCAAAAACATTATAAGTGTACTAATTTTGAGATTTAAAATATGTATCAATGTAGTAATCTAATCTATATATCTAAATCCTTTTCTTTCGAACAGAGCATTGGTACCTATCCTACCATAACACCATATAAAGCCCCATGTCCAAAACTTCTAAAATTAGTACCATATTTATCATATATTCCTGAGCATATAGGTAAACTTCTGTACTATAATCTAAGTATAGTAAAAATGAAAAAGGCTAAATATAAATCTCAAGCCCTTTAAAACCTTAGGATTTTGAGGCTTAAACATCATAAATTACCAAATACAGCAAAAACAAAGGGGGTAAAAAAATTAACTCCAAATCCTTTTATAAAAAATGGTTGTTTTCTTAATCAATTAACAGAGACATCAGCCAGTCACATCATTTTTTTCATACAATAATTAATCCCTAAAACAAAAGGAATTAGACTCCTCCATACTACCGACTCAAAACTGATTTTGTTCTGTAAGCATAAAAGAAGAAAGTCCATAATAACACGCATACTATATCATTAAAAAATATACCTAATACTAGTGCTACTAATGCTTTAGATCCAAATTAAAGACTTACTATTTAATAACAAAAAAAAGACGGAAACTATAAAAATGATCATTCCTAACCCTAGTATAAAACCTTCCAAAAATGATATAGGAATTATTTAATGATTACATTCTTATAAATATAATTTATTGTAGCTTTTTTCTCAGAATTTAGATATGATGCATTGTTCATCCATACATATCAAAAGAGTATTACTTAAGCTATTTTTAGTATGGTATATATAGAAATCAGGTATAAACAATGTAAGTCCTTCTACTAGATTTTAATCTGAGTCTAAAAAAGGGGTTTGACATTTCAAACCCCTTTTTACTTTTCTTACGAATAATTTTAATGAGTTAACAATCATAAGCCCCTTAATTAGATATTAAGTTATAATTGAAAAAACCTAAAAATATTCAATTAATTTAGATAACAAATGATTATTGGCATCCAAAAAGAGGCTTTAAATTAGCTGGGATATGATCACAGATATCAAAATCTCCTCCACCATTATCTCCTGTTGAGCAATTAGAGCTTACACTAGAATTTTCACAAACAAAAGAATCAATTACAGCTCCTTCACCGTTTTTAACAATCACATTTGTTCCATTATAACTTACAGAAACACTATTAGTCTGATAAGTTTTAGTTACACAATCTGTTGTTACAGTACAATCCGCGTGTGCAATCCCTACAAAGGCTATTGCCATTACTAATGTTAAAAATTTGATTTTCATAATATTTAAGGTTTTAAAAATTAATTATAGTGCTAAATTATATGAATAGTTATTTGAAATACCTCTACTTTACACGAAAGCACCTTTTGAGTGTATTTAATATGCATATTCTTGTATAACAGGTTTTTTTAGTTCATAAAACCATGAGGTATAACAACTTGTATCGAGTTAGTAGAACTTGCTATCTGATCACTATTATCTTAGGGTAATCCTACACCATTACTTATTATAGTATGAAATAATTATATAGGAATAAGAAAAACCTATGAAACAAATAAGAACTCCCCAAAAAATAGGACTAATATTGTTATCATTAGAACTAAAATGAGCTATTATAAATATTAAAAATTCAGGAGGTAAAAACACTAAAAAGTGAATAGTGTTTATAGTAACTTTAAAAAATTAAAGGCTATTATACCTACTCTATTATTAAAATCAAAAAGGATGAAATACATACTAAAAAGTATTATTATTGATGATGAAAAAAAAGATAGAGAAAATATAAGCTTGTTACTCGATATGTATTGTCCACAAGTAACGATTATTGGAAAAGCTAATAACAAGACTTCTGCTCATAAATTATTGTCTCAATTAAACCCTGATTTAGTTTTTATTGATATTCAATTAGGAACAACAATGGCTTTTGATATTCTTAATGAATTTGAGAGTTTCAATTTTACTATTGTTTTTGTATCTGCTCATGAAAAATATGCTGTTAAAGGATATCAATATAATGCAATAGATTATATCTTAAAACCTATCGATATCAACAAACTAATTAAAGTGGTTAATAAAGCTTACATAAAAAAGGCTACTTCTCTCGTATTTAAAGAAAATCTTCTTAATGATTCTAAAAAAACACATTCTGATTCAATACCTTATAAAATATCAATAACAGATGCAAAAGAAGTTCATGTCATAGCTCCTTCAAAAATACTATACTGCTCTAGTAATAGAAATTACACCATTTTTACACTTGATAATGAAAAAGAAATAGTTATCTCTAAAAATCTTAAACATTTTGAGAACAAACTAAAACATTATGATTTTTTACGTATCCATAAATCATATTTGATAAACCTTAATCATGTAGATTACATTATAAAAGAAGAAGGAGGAGCGGTAATTATGGATAATAGTAAAAGTCTTCCTGTTTCTAAAAATTATAGAAAACAATTATATGATAAAATAAATATTATTTAATCGTAATTTCTTAAATATGACTATAATTCAATAATGAATTCTCATCATATTATCCTATATCATACGATCTCCCAAATTATAGATTGATTATAACTTTTCTTTTTTTAGAATTTTGACATGGAATATTAATCGTTTTACATAAAATTGAAATAAATAAACTTCTAATTATTATCTGGTTCTTTTTAATATCTATATTTATCTTGCAAATCAAATATTCACACTTATGAGTAGTACATACAAAACTAAAGTCAATAAGAAATTTGAATTTGAATTTACTGAAGAAGATATTTATAAAATAGATATTGTAACTAATTCAGATTCGAATTATCATTTAATACAAAACAACACATCTTACCATACAGAAATTTTACGATCTGATTTTAATTCCAGAAATTATGAGGTTAAAATTAACAATAACACCTACCAGATTGAGGTTGCTAATCAATTAGATTTAAAGATTGCCGCAATGGGATTTTCTATTGGAGGATCAAAACAAGTACATGCTATTAAAGCTCCAATGCCTGGATTATTGTTAGATATTCAAGTTACGATTGGTCAGGAAGTAAAAGAAGATGATCCTTTACTTATTTTAGAAGCCATGAAAATGGAAAATAATATTCTATCTCCTAGAGATGGAGTTATTAAGTCTATTGCTGCCAATACAGGTGATGCTGTAGATAAGGGGCAATTATTAATCGAGTTCGAATAACTTATAGTAGACATTAAAAAAGAATTAAAACACATGTATACCTTTTAAACTATTCGTTTTTAATAGGTAGTACTTAGTTTCAATACAATTAATATGAAAAAAATATTAGTAGCAAACAGAGGTGAAATTGCAATTCGGGTGATGACTACAGCTCGTAAAATGGGAATTAAAACCGTAGCAATATACTCTACTGTGGATAGAAATGCTCCTCATGTAAAATTTGCTGATGAAGCAGTTTGCATTGGAGAAGCTCCATCTAACCAATCTTACCTATTAGGTTCTAAAATTATTGAAGTTGCTAAACAACTTAATGTAGATGCTATACATCCTGGATATGGGTTCTTAAGTGAGAATGCCGATTTTGCAGAAGAAATAGAAAAAAACAATATCATTTTTATTGGTCCTAAGTCTAAAGCCATTAAAATTATGGGAAGCAAGTTAGCAGCCAAAGATGCTGTTAAAGCATATGGCATCCCTATGGTTCCGGGTATAGATCAAGCTATTACAGACATTACTAAGGCTAAAGTTATTGCAGCAGAGATAGGGTTTCCAATACTAATCAAAGCTTCTGCTGGTGGTGGTGGAAAAGGAATGCGCGTGGTAGAAGAAGAAAAAGATCTGGAGTCACAAATGAACCGAGCCATTAGTGAAGCTACCTCTGCATTTGGTGATGGTTCTGTATTTATAGAAAAATATGTAGCTTCACCTCGGCATATAGAAATACAAGTGATGGCAGATAGTCATGGTAATGTAATTCATTTATTCGAAAGAGAATGTAGTGTACAGCGACGACATCAAAAAGTGGTAGAAGAAGCTCCTTCTGCTATACTTACACCAGAATTACGTTCTAAAATGGGTAATGCAGCAGTAAAAGTTGCCAAAGCATGCGATTACTTAGGTGCAGGTACTGTAGAGTTTTTATTAGATGAAAATCACAACTTCTACTTTCTAGAAATGAATACCCGACTACAGGTAGAACACCCTGTTAGTGAACTCATTACAGGAACAGATCTTGTAGCGCTACAAATACAAGTTGCTAGAGGTGAAAAACTACCTATCCAACAAGAAGATCTTTCTATAAAAGGACACGCATTAGAGTTAAGAATATATGCAGAAGATCCCTTAAATGACTTCTTACCTAGTGTAGGTACTTTAGAGACCTACAAGATTCCTATTGGAAAAGGAATTAGAGTAGATAATGGTTTTGAAGAAGGTATGGAAATTCCGATCTACTACGATCCTATGCTTGCCAAACTCATTACATATGGTACCACCAGAGAAGAAGCTATACAATTAATGCTTCTGGCTATTGAAAACTATAACATTAAAGGAGTACAAACCACATTACCTTTTGGAAAATTTGTGTTTGAGCATGATGCTTTCCGTTCTGGTAATTTCGATACTCATTTTGTAAAAAAATACTTTACTCCTGATATCATACAGTCCGAAATAGAAAAAGAAGCCAAGATTGCAGCTTTAATTGCTATGAAACAATATATAGAAGATCAAAAAACATTACGCATACCAACACTATAATAGTTATGGATTCAAAAATAAAAATACTACAAGATAAAGTTACTCAGGCAAAATTAGGTGGTGGTCAACAACGTATCGAAAAACAACATCAAAAGAAAAAATTAACCGCTCGTGAGCGTGTCGAATATCTACTCGATGAAGGTTCTTTTGAAGAAATTGGTATTTTAGTAACACATCGAACCACTGATTTTGGGATGGATAAAGAAATCTATTATGGGGATGGTGTTGTTACAGGATACGGAACTATACATGGACGATTGATCTATATTTTTGCGCAAGATTTTACCGTTTTTGGCGGAGCATTATCAGAAACACATGCCGAGAAAATTTGTAAAATAATGGATATGGCAATAAAAACAGGCGCACCAATTATTGGTCTTAATGACTCCGGAGGTGCTAGGATTCAAGAAGGAGTTCGCTCTCTAGGAGGGTATGCTGATATCTTTTATAAAAATGTACAAGCCTCTGGTGTGATTCCTCAGATCTCTGCTATTATGGGACCCTGTGCCGGAGGAGCCGTATACTCTCCTGCCATGACTGATTTTACGATGATGGTAGAAAATACCAGTTATATGTTCGTTACAGGACCTAATGTAGTAAAAACAGTAACTAATGAAGAAGTTACTTCTGAAGAACTGGGAGGTGCCAGTACCCATTCTACAAAATCAGGAGTCGCACATATTACTTCTACCAATGATATAGAATGCCTAGAAGATCTAAAGAAATTACTGAGCTATCTTCCACAAAGCAATAAAGAGTTACCAAAAAAAATAGCGTATACGTTAACTGACGAAGTTAGAGATACACTTTCTACTATTATACCTGATAATCCTAATAAGCCTTATGATATGCATGGGGTAATTAGTGGAATTATTGATACCGATTCATTCTATGAAATTCATAAAGACTATGCAGAAAATATTATTGTAGGTTTTGCCCGCCTAGGTGGAAGAAGTATCGGGATTGTAGCCAATCAGCCTCAATTTTTGGCAGGAGTTCTCGATGTTAATAGTTCTAAAAAAGCGGCACGATTTACACGTTTTTGTGATTGCTTTAATATTCCACTATTAGTATTAGTCGATGTTCCTGGATTTTTACCAGGTACCGATCAAGAGTGGAATGGTATTATTGTACACGGCGCTAAATTATTATATGCACTAAGTGAAGCTACAGTACCTAAAGTAACTGTGATCACTCGTAAGGCCTATGGTGGTGCTTATGATGTAATGAATTCTAAGCATATTGGTGCTGATCTTAACTTTGCTTGGCCTTCTTCAGAGATTGCGGTAATGGGAGCTAAAGGAGCTAGTGAGATTATTTTTAGAAAAGAAATCAAAGATGCTGATGATCCTGCAGCAAAGCTATTAGAGAAAGAAACCGAATATGCAGAGAAATTCGCAAATCCATATCGTGCTGCACAACGAGGTTTTATAGATGAAGTAATCTTACCAAAAGATACCCGAAGAAAACTAATTAAAGGGTTTAGTATGCTCGAAAACAAAACGGTAGAACGTCCTAAAAGAAAACATGGAAACATTCCACTATAATTAATTATAAACTACCTCACAGGTCTTTAAGACCTGTGAGGTTATAGTATCGATAATAATTATTGCTGTTTTTCTAATTCTTTTAATAAATTCATCTCCCAAAAATTAGGTATTGTCATATTAGACAATATAATTATAGTCAAATTTTTATCAGGGCATCTGGTTAATCGAGAACTATATCCTGGTTGCCCCCCAGTATGTGTTTCTATTTTTCCAAAAACTGGCGAATCATGCAATAACCACCCGAATCCATAATTTTCTCCCCAAGCTTTTGCCTTTTTACCATTGTTTAGTAGCATAGGTGACATTGCTTTCTTAAGACTCTCTTCTGATATTATTTTTCTTTCATAAAGCGCTTTATCCCATACTAATAAATCATGTATGGAACTTACCACCGAACCATCTCCATAAAAACCCCCTAACCAATAAACAGAACTATATTGTGGTAACTCGTATGCAACCTTCATTGAGTTCGAGGCTGTATCAAAATGATATCCCATACTCAGGTTAGAGGTTTTGATTTTTCTATAATCAGTCACTAACTGAGCAGTAGTATTCTTCATTTGCGCTGGCTCAAATAATTTAGCTTTCATAAACTCATTAAATCGAACTCCGCTTATTTTCTCTATCAAAGTAGCTAAAATGCAATAACCAATATCACTGTATTCGAATTTACTCCCAGGCTCCCACTGTAGCGAATACTTCTTACTTTTTAGCATCGCAAGCATGTTTTCATTACCATTGACCACTGTAGTATCTAGATCTTTCCACATGCTATCTACAAAATTGGGTAACCCAGAGGTATGTGACATTAAGTGTTTGATCTTAATCTTAGAAAAAGGAAAATCTTCTAAATATTTAGAGATCGGATCATTGATACTTAATTTTTTTTCTTGCTCCAAAATTAATATCCCAAAAGACGTAAACTGCTTAGAAACAGAAGCTATCTGAAACTTTGTTGAGTCTGTAAATCCAGTTTTATGTTCTATATTGGCATAACCATATTCTTTTTTGTATAAAATTTTATGGTTCTGAGCGATAAGTACTACTCCATTAAATCGATGAGAACGATACTGCTGATTAAAAAAATTATTGATTTGTAATGTGTCTATTTTTATGTCTTGCCCATTTGATATCAATGGATTTAATAATAAACTTAAGATAAAAAAGAGTATATATTTCATTATTTTTAATATTGACTAATAGTTTTTTTATATAAAATTACAGCTAAAGATAAGATTCTGCTTTTGTTCTCCTATTCTTTTTTTTGCTCGTAAGTAGGTTTAAATTTTTCAGGGAGTTTTTTATTCTTAAAATCTAAATATTCTCCTGTAAACCAACCTGTAAAACCAAATAAAGGCCCTAGTAATGTTGTTGTAACAGAGAGATCTAAATAAAAACGCTCTGTAGTATCATCATACCATTCTAATAATTCTATATTGCCTCTTATAAATGAGGGGATCTTGATTTTTTTTCCTAGAATAAACACATATTGATCTCCAGAAATAAATTTAATGGCTCCATGTTCTGCTACAGATAATCCCATTTTAAAAAAGATTTTTTGATCAAGCCCTAGGTATTCAATGATCTGATTATTACGATCACTAAATAGTGCTGTACCATCAAATCGCTGTTCTTCATCATCAAAAAAGAATACACGATTCATAGAATGTACTTCTCTGTTAAAACGATCTTTATATGGATAATTATGAATTTCATATTCAATATTTTCTCCCTCTCTGGGAAATAATATATTTGATTTTGACAATAACTTTAATAAAGATACTGTCAGTTTATTTCCTGTCCAGATCTTTTCCATCACTCCTTTACCAATAAAAGCAATAGCATTATCTGTAGAAAAATCAAATCTTTTTTGAATTTCTGGGTGTAGTTTTAAATACTCACTCCCCATTTGTTGTTTATATGCCGACATATCTCCAATTTTAATTGCGCGTCGTCTTTTAATTAAAAACTAAAGTATATCTACCGCTTAAAATTCATTAGTCATTTTTCCTAAGTTTATTTTTTGAGCTTTTGTAAAGGTTATTTCTCTTACATATTCCATTTTTCCCCACAAGTAAGTATTTCCTTTTAATCCTTTAGTAGCTTTCATTCTTCTATTCAATCGGTTTGTTTCTCGATCTGTAGCCTTTCTTCTACCCCCTAATTGACCATATAGTTTAATTGCAGGCGGGGTGCTGAACTTTTCTCTAAATAATGCTTTTATCCAAAAAAAAGTATTGCTATTCACTCCCAATATACATATGTTTTTATTTGCTTCTGCATGAGTAGGTAACTTCGAAGGGAATTTTTCAAAATAAAAGCCTGTTTGATTATCATTCAGAAATAATGAACCTATTGGAGTTACGGTTGGATTACTATCAGAATCTACAGATGCTATGGATACATGAAAATTAGATCTAAAACTTTGATTAAAATGTTTTCTTATTAGATGCCAATGAGTTTTTATATCCATATATCCTAAGTTTATTTATTTTGATTATTGTATTATGATTTAGAGTTTTAAATACAAGTTAATTTTTAGTAAACTACCTCGGGACAAGCCCAAAGGCATTCGTTTGAAAAATATTTTTGGTATCGAGGCAAGCCTCGGAACATAAAAATCTCACTTAGTGAATAAATTCTCCTTTTTAGCTCATTTTTCTTTTGATTCGCATGTAATCCAATTAGTATGATTTTTTTGTAGTCTCAAAGATAAAACAACAAACCGATTATAGGGTAACCTATTATAAAGAATAAGCTAACAGCCCTATCCAAAGGGTTTAGGTCGATCCTAACCTCTCGTATTGCGTTTATACGCTGTTTAAACTAACCCTGATGATCTTATAGGTTTTTGAGTGCATATAAAAATTACTTTTAAAAATAACAGATGTGGAAGTGATGATTAGCTTTCATTTTCATCTATTTTAAAACTTATATCATATTTGGTCTTTAGATATGTTATCATTCTTTTTTTACGCTCTTCGATAAAATCTATTGGATTATCCCATATTTTATCATTAAAGTTTATTTGATTAGTGTCTTTAACAGGAAATAAAAACTCATACTCGCTTATATATTTGCTTCCAATTATGTTTTCTCCTTTCGTATTTACAGCTTTATCTGTAAAAAATATTTTTGGATGAATATTAGTTTTAAAACCGTTGATTTCTCCTTTTGTAGGTTGCATATTCCATACGATATCTACATATTTTTTATAATCATTATCGCTATTTTTTAGTTTTTTAGGGAATATGTGGTCTATTTCGGGGTTAAAACGTCCTTTAATATCTGGTTCAAACTGATAGGCTCGTTCTGGGATAAGAATTTTTAATACAAACCAACTATATCCTACAAATGTATCTTCATAAATTTCTGTATTACGTTTTTTCTTTTCAGAAATAAAGTCTTCTATTTTTTGTAACGGAAACTCAAATATCTGATCTGTTAATTGTGATTGCTCTATAATGATTCTACTAAAATTGTCTATGAAACTTTGTAAATTCCAGTCATTAATTTGAGATTTTATAAAGTACTTATTTATGTTATTGAGGTTAGTGCTTGAAATATTTTTGAATTTAGCTCCTTTATTAAATATCTCATAAAAATAAACCATGATAGGTAATAATGCTAAGTTTCTTGGTATAATCGAGTTTTTATTTATTTTGAATTGTCCCCATAAATAGTCTGAAAAAAAAAGATTGTAAAGGGTTTTCTAACTTATCCCATATTGTTTTAAACAATTCTATTTCATATAGTTTTACTTTTCTTGGATCTATTCTAACTCCTTTTTTTACTAACAAATGAATCAGTTGAAGAATATTATAGGCGTTAAATAAGTATCCTTTTCCTGTGATGTTATATATATTTTTGGAACATCCCTGAAGTTTTTCCTCAAAATCATAATGTTCTGATTTAATTTTAGAAAATAATAAGTCTGCTAGTGAAAGAGCTAATCCTCCTGTATTAAGTCTTTCGAATACTTCATTAACCACTTTTTCTCTTGTGGTTTCTATAGAAAAATAAGCCAGTGATTTTTTTTCAGTCTTAACGAATATATCCCAAAGAACATCAATATTATTTTCAACTAATGTTTCTTCTTCATCAGATACGTTCTCTTTTAGTTTTAATATTGATTTTCTATATGCTCGTTTTTCATCATCAGGTAATTTAGAAAATAGTTCATTCATTCTAATATAGTTCCATTGGAGGTCTGTATTCTTTGTGACAAATAAAAACCCCGTATTTTCAGGATCTTTTTCATCATTTAAATTATAAAGCAAATCATAAACAAGAACTTTTCCCTGAAATGTATACTTTAAACAACTGTATAATGTCTGAAGTCTTTGTTGACCATCATAAACAAGGTGCTTATCTGCTCTACCATGCAAACCTTTATCAACAAGTTTCGGGACTTCTCCACTGTAATAATCTGTAATAAATTCTCGATAAGGAACTTTTTCTTTTGTATTCCATAATATCAATCCACCTATAGGGTAACCTTTTAAAATTGAATCAAATAATTTACAAATATAAATTTCAGTTTCATACCGACTCCCCCATACATACGGTCTTTGAATCGCAGGTAAAAACCATCCGTTCGTTACTCCATTTATAGTGTTGATTGCTTCTTTTACTGATACCCCTAAATATGACATTCGATTCTTTTTGTAGAAAAATACAACTAAAAAAAACGGCTACTATACGGAAACTCTCAATGCAACTACACTCTTTTTTTATACACCCGATAATAATCATTCCCTTTTCTTACAAAAAAACTTTTTTTTTCATTTTTCTTTGTAAGAAAATTCTTCAGTTTCAAAAAATGAAACTGAGACATACTATTCTTGCATAAGAAATTAACAAATAATACAAGTAATACATGTCTAAAGAAAATTATGATGCCAAGCTAGCAGAGCTAAATGAGATAGCTCCTAATGAAGTAAAAACTCCTAACATGCCTGTAGATAACGCTCTACAAGAGGCGGAAAATCTACATGTCTGGTCAGGTGTTGATAAGAATATTCTGATCAATAAATCTGGATTAAATTGGAAACTATTCGGAGAAGATATTCCTATACGTGCTGGTGCTTTGCGTCATGCTCAATCACTATGGGTAAGCGAACGTTATAGCCAAGAAGAAGCTAACCGAATGTGGAAAGAAAAATCTCCTAATGCCTATGAAATGAGAGATGATCTCTTAAATGATTTTAGATATGCATTTAGAAAAAATCCTGAATTATTAAGTCGTGTACGTGAGATTAATAACGGTACTGGTAATGCTGATATGATACAGGATCTAAGTGATCTAAGCGCTCTAGGAAAAAAAAACGCAGAAAAGTTAACTGCTGCTAAATTCGACCTAAGAATATTGGATATTGCCGCTAAGTTATCCAATGATATCGCAAAATTATTAGCAGAGGCTAATGGGGCTACCCAAGAAAACTCTAAAGCTAAAGTATTACGCGATAAGGCTTTTTCGCATCTAAAAGAAGCAGTAGACGAGGTACGTATGGCAGGAAAATATGTCTTCAGAAAAAACCCTGAACGCTATAAAGGATATATCAGTACCTATTACCTGTAATCGATCCTAGAAATACTAGTATTTAGCTATTTATATAAGGAAGGCTTAGACCTTCCTTATATATTTTTTAGGATTGTATTATTGTATAATCAACAACCTCGAAGTAAGCTTACGAGGTATGCTTACGAAAAAAATATTTTAATGTTGAGGCAGGTCTTAGGGAATTAAACCCTAGTATAACTGTTCCTAGTACTATAATACCTCTTCCCGGCGATAGTATAATTGCTCCCGGCACTATAATACCCTTTCCCGGCGATAGTATAACTGCTCCCGGCACTATAATACCTCTTCCCGGCGATAGTATAACTGCTCCCGGCACTATAATACCCTTTCCCGGCGATAGTATAATTGCTCCCGGCACTATAATACCTCTTCCCGGCGATAGTATAATTGCTCCCGGCGCTATAATACCTCTTCCCGGCGATAGTATAACTGCTCCCGGCACTATAATACCTCTTCCTAGCGATAGTATAATTACTCCCAGTAGCTAGNTAATTTAAAAAATAAACAGAATAATTAATTCTTATTATTGCTACACCAAGTTGTAGAAAATAATCTAGTAGGTTATAAATATAATTCATTTTCCTACTACGATTAGCAATAAATTGCTCATTACTTTATTTTAAGGAGTACCCACTTACATTTAGTTATCGTAGAATCGATACACTTATCAAAAAGGAAATGGTAGAAGTCTTTAGACCAGATACAGCAAGAAGTCGTCAGATATATAGACTAACTCAAAAAGCACAAACCATCGTTCGTCACTTTTATCAATACTTATCTGGTGAAAAAAAAATCCCTACCAATAGACAAAATAACCCTCTTATGGCTAAACAACCAAAAACAACAAGAGAGCAAATGATACAAGAAATGATTATCAAAATGGCTAATTCTAAAGAGCATAGATTTTAGAATTATGAGTAAATCACATTAAAAATAGTGCTATCGTAATACACTGTTACGGCTTTAACGTAATTTATTTAAGGTTTTGGTATACAGTTACATAAGGTGTTTTTTCATGTTTGATCTTAATTTTAACTACAAAACCGCTCTGCCTTGTCGTTTTTCCTATATTTTTGAGTAGATCTATCCTTATAATCAGGAATTTTTCCCCAAAAAAACTACAAAAATACTTTTAAAAAACAAGAAACACATTATCTTTTTTTCAAGAATTAATAACTATTTTTACCCTGTAAATCAATAACTTAAATGAATTTTGATCTACAGAATAAAATTTATAAAATCTTAAAATTCACATTATGAAAATCAAAACATTTTTTTTACGTATTTTTTTTTTAATTTTCTGCGCATCTATTTTATTAATTAGTTGTGAAACTCCAGAAAATGAAACAAATGAAATTGAAACGCGAGGTGTTGACAGGGAAGTTATTCGACCAGGCGACCAAAACACTAAATCAAATAATAAACTTATTCTTGAATGAAGAAGTATCATTTAAAGGAAGAGTAACTGGAACTGTATTAATTGTTTTCTCTGGTGCGTTGCTTTATCTTGATAAAATTTTTTTACTATTAGGTATTAATAGCTCTATAAACTACGGATTTTCTAGTTTCTATAATTTTGTATGGGTGCTTATGCAAAGTTTAGCACCCATTTTTATTATACTTGTTGGGATTTATTTAAAGCCATATAAATTTTCATATTTAGTTCCTCTATACTGTTATTTGATACAAGTAATATGGAGTTTTAATCCTCAATATGCGGACGATTTTTTGTTAACGATTAAATATTCTTCAGGTCTTATTGTCCTCATAATAGGGATCATTATGGTATTAAAGAAATTTATAACTTTATTTAATATTAAAAAAAATAGAGATGAAGAATTTATTCAAGATGCAAAAGAAGTGTTGGATATCTTAAAATCAAAAATCTTAAACAATAATTCTTAACCATACATAATAATAATATATTATGAACTCTATAAACCTAGAAATAAAAAAGTTAAAACAATTACTTAAAAAAGATCAAATCGAGATTTCCGAAGCTGCAAATATTCTCACACAAATTTTAAATAAATATAATAATGAGTTCGAAATTAGTCAAGACCAATTAATACTACAAGGTATTTCAAAATTTAATGTTTCAATAAAATCATTACTTAATGATAGAAAAAAGGTAACAGAAAGAATAAATAGTTTAAATACTATTATAATTTTTCAAGAATTAGGGGTTACATTTTCAGAGGATGAATTAAAAGATTTATTAAAAAAGTAGTTTAATTACTTTTTTGAAATATTTTCATTATTCTTCAAAATAATATGCTTTTCCATTAATTCTGCTTTAGCATCTTTTCTTTCATAATCAATTAGCAATTTAATTTCAGGTATTTCCATAAAATTCTTTTTATGTTTTATGCAAAATTGGGCTATCTCTTCCAAAGAGACTTTATCCTTATTTGTCACATCCATTTCAATCTTTGAATTGCTATTAAAGATTGTATTTTTTGCTTTTCCTCGTAACAATTCTGCTATAGCCAATGAGATTGTCAAGTTTCCATATTCATACTCTTGAACGGTACGAGGAGATATTTCAAGTAGACTAGCCAACTTAGCTTGTGTCAGCTTTAATTTTTTTCGGAGTATTTTAAATTCTTCTTTATCCATTAACGATAAATACACATTTAATGTGTTTTTTTATATAAATTTATTTTTTTATACACATATAATGTGTAAATTAGCATAAACTTAAAGTAAATATACGTATTTATATGGTATTCATAAGTGGCGTTTTATAAAGTTTTTACTTAGGCAATTGCTTCTAAAACTCCGAATGTATTCACACAATATAATAATATAAGTTCTTTGAGTTTTATAAATAATAAAATCAATTGAAGTGAGTAAAATTACCCCATAACTTCTCATTTCTTATCTATTTAGTTTTTTAAATTAATTATTTAAAATATAAAGCTTTATGACAAGAAAAAAAGGATTAAGAATAAATGCAAAGAGAAAAAGGGTAGAAAATTTTTTAAAAAAAAACAAACCATTTCTAAATATTACTGGGTTAGAAAGAAAAGTAAATCTTCCCAAAGGATCAATTCAAAAATTTCTATCAGAAGAAGAATACTTTATAAACAACAAACGAATATTAAAAATTGATAAGTTTATACTAAATGTATTCATTGAATATGAAGAAATTTTATAAAAATTATTTCCGAATGAAATATAAAGGCATGATTTTTCAAACCTAAACTAAAATAACAACCCTAAATAGATATGAAACCAAGTACCACACAAGAAAAAGAAAGGAGAGTACGTCTTTTTGAAGAACGCGTATTCGATCAGTTAAAAATCAAACAATCTCAGTTTAGCTGTTGTGTAGAAACTTATAGCGGTTATGCCCTATTATTACGCAG
>NZ_KQ474099.1:491691-837170 GCF_001401755.1 Aquimarina longa SW024 | reverse complement strand
TTTAAAAAAAATCATTTAACCTTAACTTTTTCTAAAATCTATGCTCTTTAGAATTAGCCATTTTGATAATCATTTCTTGTATCATTTGCTCTCTTGTTGTTTTTGGTTGTTTAGCCATAAGAGGGTTATTTTGTCTATTGGTAGGGATTTTTTTTTCACCAGATAAGTATTGATAAAAGTGACGAACGATGGTTTGTGCTTTTTGAGTTAGTCTATATATCTGACGACTTCTTGCTGTATCTGGTCTAAAGACTTCTACCATTTCCTTTTTGATAAGTGTATCGATTCTACGATAACTAAATGTAAGAGGATATTCTTTAAAATCATACCATGAGAACAATTTTTTTGGGTACAAAAAGAAAAGTATTTCTAGTAGTCGATTATCAATATTGTGCTTATGCTGCATATACATTCTTACTATTAAATAATATTCTAAGAAATTATAATTTTCTGATATTCTAATGATTTTCCGATTATACTTCTTACAAGAATTATCGTTTTCCACTCTTATATTTTCAGTTAATAGTGCTTTCCTTGTTTTAACAGTTACAGCATTAGAGCTATGTATTTTCTCTATGTTTCTAGGGTTCTTCTTGTTTTTCATGGCTCAAATATAGTATTTGTTTTTAATAGATAAAAACTATAGATTTGTAATTATAAATAGCAAAAAACTATTAATGAACTCAATCATTGTTTTTTTTACTCGGTTTAATCTAAAAAAAGCATTCCTCCTTTTTATTTCTCCATTATTGGTAATATGTCGTGATTATGAAACAATGATTTTTGGCTTAATATCTATTATGATAATCAATCTCCGTACTGGTATTAAAGTGTATTGTAAAGAAAATTATTGCAAAATTTCGATTTTAAAACCTAAAACTTGGGAACATCTAAAAAGCATAGGGCTACGTAAAACAATGTCTAAACTGAAAGATTATATTCTTGTTATTATAGCCTTCTTTTTCTTTGAGAACTATCTTCTTAAATCCCCTCTTGATATTTTTAGATATAATGGTACTGAGCTAATTATAGTAACATTAGGATTGATTGAGGTTTGGAGTATTGGGGAAAACTTCAAAAAATTACGAGGGTATAACATTTTTGAATATATCAAAAATCTAATTATAAAACGTGATGTGCAAACTGTCATAAAAGATATAACTGATGAAACGGATGAATAAATATAATTTTGTAAATGAAATTGATAGACAATTATTCTATCAATCGTATCGAACTTATTTCGGGAAGATTAGAATGAATAAAACTGTTTATACGATTAATGCTATTTTAGAGAGGTCAGAATATTTTCATATTGCAATACCTAAACTCGCTTATATTTTTGCAACTGCATTACATGAAGCTCGACACGCAAAATACAAATATGATTTCTATCCTATAGTAGAACGTGGTGGATGGAATTATATCGTAAACCAGTATTGGCATAATAGTAAAGTACGCAGATGGCTAGGCAATGATACTATTAATGAAGCATACTTGTATAGAGGTCGAGGGCTTGTGCAATTGACTGGGGAAACAAATTATGGACGGTTTAATTTACAAGATACTCCAGAAAAAGCACTAGAAAGTAAAACAGCTGTGCGGATTCTTTTTATAGGTATGCAAAGAGGTATGTTTACAGGAAAAGCATTACATCATTACCTCAATCCCAATACAAAAGATTATTACAATGCTAGACGAATTATCAATGGAACTGATAAAGCTACTCGCATAGCTAAAAATGCCGAATTATTTGAAACGATACTAACCGAATCTAACATCGTAAAATGAGAGTTGAAGATTATAAAAAAGATCACATAATAACTGATAAGGATGAGTTTTTTGGTAGTGATGGAGATAATAAAAAGAAAACAGTAAATTTTTCTGCTACTGCGATTGCAAAGTATGTTAAAGAAAAAATTGGATTAAATCAAAATAATAAAGTAAAAGTGGTTATTCTATCTGAATCAGAATTATCATCTAATTCTCCAGAAGGGTTATCCAAATGGATTAATACACGATCTGAGTCATTGATTGTAAAAGAAGATGAGTTGGTGTTTTTTGAAATTGAAGGAGTAAGGAAACTATCTCAAAATTTTCTAGCATTATTTATCAATACGACTGCTGATATTGAAGCTACAACATTATATTTTGAGGGGGATGGAAAATTTCCTACTCAGGGTGATTATGTTTTTTATGATAGTATAGGTAAAGATGCTACTATTGATTTTCGAGGTTATTTTTATTACAATCCATCTACTAAGATTGGATTTATTACTGATAATAAAGGTCGTGTTCAATTCCCTAGGTAAAAATATTATACAAAAATTAATGAAAAAGATTTTTATATTTAAAACTGGCAAAGGTATATATGGTAAAGATCAAAAAAAGACAATACCAGATGATTTTTATGAAATACCTATCTCAGAGGTGGTTAAATTTCCTGAATACTCATTACGTTTTTTAAGAAATAGTTTATCATTATTACGTAATGGTAAAGTTATTTCTTCTGAAGATTTATCGGTACTCTTAGATGATAGTAATCTTGCTAGACTTGTATCGGGGATATTAGACAAAAAGGGGATTGCTACTTTTAAAAGAAATGACAATACTACTTTTACCGTAGATTTTAGTAGTTTGATTATTGCTAATTCTTCTACAGGTCTTGAAGCTATAGACGAAGGAAAGGGTATTGGTTATCGCTTAAAGGGAAGAAATTCTAATTTTCATGGAGATATTGGTGAAAAAGGAATTGATATGTCTTTTGGGAATTCACAAGCTTTATACGCAGGTGCATTTGGTAAATACTCAATGGCAATAGGTCAAAGACCTTGGGCACAAGGAAACGGATCTTTTGCTTTTGGAGGTAGTTCTACGAAACCTATATGGGCAAAAGGTATTTCTTCTTTTGCTTTTGGAAATCATGAAGGAGTAACAGGGAATGTGTATGCAGAAGGTAATTATTCTTTTGTTTTTGGAACATCTGGGAATACAAGCAATAGCAATCATATTGCCGTAGGTGATCACTCTTTTGCTTTTGGTAATTCTAATAAAGCAAAAGGAAGTTATTCTATGGCATTTGGACATAATGTTAACGCAAACTCTCTACATGAAATTAACATAGGCTCATATGGAAGTTCCGTAAAAGGAAACCCTACTAAATGGATAGCGACTGATAGAATTTTTAATATTGCAAATGGAGAAGGTACTAAGGGGAGTTTAAGAAGTGATGCGTTTACCATTTTAAAAAATGGTACAATTATCGCCCCTTCTTTAGATATTAATAAAATCAATCTTGCAGGAAAGAAAGCATTAGCGAATAAGGAATTTGTCGAGTCTTTAATAAAAAATGAAGTTAATCAAAATTTGGATTATTCGGGTTCAACAGGAATGATTTCTATTTCAGATGGAAATACGGTTACATTGCATGATGGCGATGTTCCTTGGATAACATCAAACACTCTTAATGAAAATTATACTGGTATAGTACAGTATAACAGAAAACGAGGAATAGTTACTCTTAAAGGAGGATTTACAAGATTAACCCCTTTAAAAACTATTGATGATACAAATATCTATACTTTACCTGATGGGTTTAGACCTACTGGACAAGTAAGATATGCATTAGCTTATCCAATAGGAGGTGCTACGGGTTCTCCTACAGACCCATCAAGAGCTACTATTTGGATTCAACCAGATGGGAAAATAAGAATTATTAATATAGACGATCTAAATAAAGGCTATGTTTTTGATCTGGTAATTATCCCATAATCTATTAATTTAAAGAAGACACCTAATCCATACTATCATTATCTAAGTAATAATGATACAGTATGATTTAATCTTTTTGATTTTAAGATAGCGAACACATATAGGATTTAAAGTTGAATTTAATTTTTACAAAACAAAATGCGGGGAATACATGAATTTATAATTGAGGTAAAAGAGCCACTAGTACACAAACAAAAACTAGGTAATACAGAAATTTATATTGATCCGTTTTTTGACCAAACTAGGCATACGAACAGAATTGGTAAAGTAATATCGTCTCCTATAGCTTTAGATACAGATATTGATGTTGGTGATGAGGTTTTAATAGTACACACTGTATTGATGTCTCAAATATATAGAGGACAACGTGCGGATAGTATTTATTTACTTGATAAGGAACGAGGTTATTATAGATTAGAAAATAGTCTAATTATCATGTATAGAAAAAACCATAAATCCATATGGAAATGTAATGATATCAATGTGATGGTAACGCCAATAAAAGCTAAAAAATCCGATTATAAAATAGGAGACTTAATATTACCTGACAACTTTTATAATACAAAAATAGAATGTAATACTCATGGCTATTTAAAACAATATGGAATAGTTACTTTTTTAAACAAAGATATTGAAAAACAAGGTGTTAATATTGGGGATACTATCTTTTTTACTGCTTATAGTGATTACGAGTTTAGAGTTGATGGACAGATCTTGTATTGTATGGATAATCGGGATATTCTGGCGGTAATACAATAGATTTGGCAAGCGAAAAATCAATCTCATATTATAAAGATACCTTACCTGAGTTAGTGGAACAACTCAAAGATATGGTAGAAAATAATTTGGAAATTGTAGGTAGAAATATTGATCCATTACTTAGTGATAGTAAGATTAAAAGCGCACTAGAAAGTAGACGTATTGCTACGGAAGATGTTATCTGGGCTTGTAAGGAAGTTGATAGAATGGAGTTTGAACTAAATGATATTGATGAACAAGAACAAAATAAGTATTTAGAACAATCTTATTATAGAAGGATTATCCCCCGATTGATAAAGGAAATCAAAGGAATGGTAGAAAACAATCTAGGGATAGTTGGTAAGGAAATTATAGGGCTTACGGATGATAAATTAAAGTTAGCCTTATCATCTAGAAAAATGGCTGCGGAGGACGCTGTATGGGCATCTAAACAAGTGGACACTTTAGAAAAAGACTTGACAGGGAAAAACAAGGCAGACGAAGCGGAGCAAAAGGTTCAGAATTGGACTAAACGCAAAGCAAGTAAAAAGTGATTCATTATTTAGGAAATATAGTTGAGGACATAGTTCCTAAACGAATAATAAAAAAGCGTAATAAAGTATGCTCATGGTCGTATGGATATAATTCAGAATACGACCTTGTGATAATTAGTAAAGATGGTACATTAGGTACAATTGTAAATATTGAGGGAGTCACTATTGGTCTTCCTACTGTTCCTGATGATGAAACGGAAATTCTTAATTATGATGTTCCTAAATATAATCAAAAATGGAAACGTAATACACTCCCCGAAGGTCTTAACGAAGAAACTCAATATGATAAAAGGTTTGTGAATTTTATTGAAAAAGAATGGGAAAGACGTGAAAAAGGTGTCTTTGTTTATCTTAATGGAGAAATAGTTTACCTCACAGGGACATCATATTTTATATATAATTGGGTTGTTTTGGATGAAGGGTATCCTAAATTTAGAGTTATTCAGAATGAACTTCTAATATATTGGGAAGCCTGTAAAGCTGATGAACGTTGTTATGGTATTTGTTACGTGAAAAATAGACGTTTCGGATGGTCTTCTCTTTGTTTTGGTGAACAAATAGAAAGTGGTACACGAACAGAAAATAGCCTTTGTGGGATTATATCTAAAACTGGAGAAGATGCTAAATCTATGTTTAATAGACTTGTTAGAGCGTTTAAGAAACTTCCTCCTTTTTTTACTCCTATTTGGGATGGTACGACAACGCCAAAAAGGGAGTTAGTTCTATCTGAACCTACCCGAAAGAAATCAGCAAATAAAACCCCTTCAGAAAACAATGGATTAGATACTTTAATAAAATGGTATTCTACTGTACTTAATGCTATGGATGGGGAGCGTGTATTCCGTAGCGCACTTGATGAGGTTGGAAAATTCCCTAAAGAAACTCCATTTGATAAGTATTGGTCAATTGTCAAAACGTCACACAGGATCGGAGCACGAATAATTGGCAAAACAATGTGTGGTAGCACTTGTAATTCACTTCAAAAAGGAGGTTTAGAGTTTAAAAATGTGTACTACCAAAGTGACCCATATATTCGTAGTAAAAATGAACAAACGCAAAGCGGATTATATAAATTATTTATACCTGCCCAATATTGTATTGAAGGGTTCTTTGATGAGTATGGTTTTAGTATCGTTGATGATCCCGAAAAATCAATTAGAAATGAGTTTGGAGAACTAAAAACTATTGGAGCTAATACTTATCTAAATAATGAACTAGAAGCCTTAGAAGATCAACCAGAAGAATATAATGAGTTTTTGAGACAGTTTCCTAGAAAAGAAGAACATGCTTTTAGAGATGAATCTGGTGATTGTCGTTTTGATCTAACAAAAATTTACGAACAATTAGACTATAACGATCATGAACTTCCTGAAAGCACAGTTCAAAGCGGTAATTTCTATTGGAAAAATGGAGTAAAAGATGGAGAAGTATTTTGGACTCCATCTAAAGAAGGGCGGTTTTTATTGACTTGGCATCCCCCAGAAGAAATACGTAATAAATTTGAATGGAAAACAAATCATGGGGTATATGCCAGATCACCAATAGCAGAAAATATTGGTGCTTTTGGTTGTGATCCTTACAATCGTAGTCAAACTGTAAAAAAAGAAGGGTCTAAAGGCTCTATTCATCTTTCTACAAAATTCAATTTTACAGGTGCGCCTAGTAATGAATTCATTGTAGAATATATTGATCGACCTGAAAAAGTAGAGTACTTTTTTGAAGATATGATTATGGTAATGCGGTATTACTCCATGCCAGTATTAATAGAGCTTTCTAATGAGAATTTTTTACGGTATTTATTAGAGAGAGGGTATAGACATTTTTGTATGAATAGACCCGATGTTCAATGGAAAGATTTATCCCCTACTGAGAAAGAATTTGGAGGAATCCCTGCTCAGGGAAATAAGGTAGCAGATGCGCAATTTTACGCCATTGAAGCATACATAAATGATTATGTAGGAGTAGCAAGAAATGATACTACAAGAACTAAAGGTGCTATGGGTATAATGCCGTTTACAAGAACATTACTTCATTGGAAAGATGTTGATCCAGATAATAGAACAAAATATGATGCTTATATAAGTGCTAGTCTTTCTCTCTTGGCAAATCAAAAAGTCATCAAGAAACAAACAAAAACAAAAACAAAAAGAAAGCTTCGTGTTTCTACCTATCAGAATACCGGTTATCAAAGTAAACTAATACAGTAAATGTTAGAAAAAAGAAAGAAAAATTATTTTCCTGATCCTCTAGAACTTGATGAGGTAAAAAAAACTAAAGTATATGGTTTACAAGTAGCAAAAGCTATCGGAGAAGACTGGTTTAATGGTGGTTACATTTCTAATGATTGTAACTTTGCTAATAGAAGAACAAAGATTAAAAACAATCGTCTCTATTCTAGAGGTCGTCAGGATATCTCTACGTATAAGAAATTACTTGAAGATCTTAATTTTATGAATGTTGACTGGACTCCTCTGAATATTGCTGGTAAGTTTATAGATATTGTAACTAATGGTATTAGAGAAGATCTATATCGAACAGATATTTCTGCTATAGATCGTATTGCAACATTAGATAAAAAAAAATATAAGGAGAAGTTGCAAAAATATATGCGTACTAAAAGTATGTTAGAAAAAACAAAACAAACACTTGGTATAGATCTAGTTCCAAAAGGTTTCATTCCACAAGATGACGAAGAACTGGATATGCACATGAGTCTTGATTATAAACCAAAAATAGAGATAGCAGAAGAAGAACTTATTACATATGTAAAACTCTGTAATGATTGGAAAGTAACTAAGTCGATGGTGGATCGTGATTTGGTTGAAAATGCTTTAGGTTCAGTACGCTGTTATACCGAGAAAACTAATGGTGTAGTATTAAAATATGTAGACATTGAAAATTATCTCCATTCCTATACTCAAAGAACAGATTTTAGTGATTGTCACTATCATGGAGTAGTTGAGAAGCTAACAATTTCTGAGATCAAACGAGTATCAGGATTTGATGATATGACATTAAGAAGAATAGCACAAGCATATTCGTCCTTAAACGGGAATGCTACTTATGACATTTCAGATTTTGATCATATAGAAATAAATGAAGTTTTAGATTTGAAAGTATCTGTATTGTACTATACGTATAAAACTTCTAAAACTATTACTTCTAAAAAAGAAAGTAAAGTATTAGACACTTGGTATGAAGGTAGCTATATTATAGGTTCAGAATATATCTACAATTATAAAGAATGTGAAATTTTATCTCGTGATTCTTTAAATCGAGCTTTACCGCCCTTTATCACTTTTGCAAGTGATATATATAAAAATGATTTGCATTCATTGTCTGAACGAATGCAACCTACCATTGAACAAATGCAACGGATTCATTTAAAAATTCAGCAATTAGTAGCAATGATACGACCTGATGAAACAGAGATTGATATTGATTTGTTAGCAGAACTTGAAAGCAAAACTGGTAAAAAACTGACATGGGAAGACGCAATTGCGCTTTATAATTCTAAAGGTATTGTTCTTTCTACTCGTGTCGATATGGGTGAAGAAGGAATTAAAGACAGACCTGCATTAAGAGTACCGACACAAATGCAATCAGGAAAACTAGAACAACTAACTCGTGTATGGGTTCATTATTATAATATGATTCGTGATTTAACAGGAGTAAACGCAGCTCGGGATGGGAGTCAGCCAAGCGATGTATTGGTCGGAGTTCAAAAAATGCAATTACTCCAATCCAACACAGCTACGCAAGGAATATTTGATGCTTCATTAGAAATAACGAGAAAAACAGTAGAAACAATATCAACCCGTTTAGGAGATGTATTTAGATGGGGTAAAGAACTTAAAGAAGTCTATAAAAATGCTGTTGGCACTCATAATCTTGATGTCATAGAGTCTTTAGATGATAGACATGTCCATGAGTTTGGTTTTGTTATTCAGCTATTACCCACAGAAACAGAAATACAAGAATTTAAAGAAAGCCTTAACATAGCACTACAAGAAGGGAGTATTAAAGTTGATGATAAAGTAAAGGCAGAACGTATTGCCAAAATGAATATTAAACAGGCTGAAACGTTTTTAACTTATAGAAGAAAAAAGAATCTCGAAGAAGAAAAACAAGCAAGACAAGAAGAAATCCAAGCGCAATCTCAAAGTAATGCCCAAGCAGCACAACAGGCAGAAGAAGCAAAAAGACAAACATTGCAACAAGAATCAGAGGTTCGTATTATGGAATATAAACAATTGGCAATCATAGATGTAATGAAACAAAAGGAGCTTAATAAAGTGAACGAACCCATGAAAGAACGAGAATATGAGATTGATGTATTTATAGAAAAACTGAAATCGTCTGGGCGTATTGATGAGAATATATTTAAGGAAGACAGAAAAGATTCACGACAAAAGATGTCGGATACGCATACAAGCAAAATGATTGAACAACGAAAAAAAGAAACTTCAGCTATTAATTTTGAGAATGGAGAAGGTATTAATGATACTATTCCTTATTTCTCTAATAGCTAAATTGTATGATTATTTGTTTTTTAATAGATAAATACTATATTTGTTTTCTTCTTAATAAAGAAAATCTATTGAATGAAAGTAGCTTATAATTTTAATGAATCAGAAAATAATGAGGTTATCGAAGGTTCATCTGAAAATCAAAGAACCAAAACAGAACCTAGTACTAATGATATAATACCATCGGGAATCAATGAAGAACCAGAAAGAATTGAACTAGAACAAACAGATGGTGTTGGAGACCCAAGCAGAACCGAAACTTCTAAAAATGGAACTGAACAAGAACTTCAAACTTCGGAACAAGAACCTCAAGAACTATCAGATGATGCCTTTGTTACTTATCTGAATAAAAAAAACAATACTAGTTTTAAAAGCTTAGAAGAGTACAATAATTCATTAACTAAGGAAATTGTAAAATCTCCAGAATATGATGAAGAAACTACTGCATTTTTTAGATTTAAAAAAGATACAGGCGGTAGTTTTAGGGAATGGGTTGATCTTAATCAGAACATCGATGAAAAAAGTGATTTTGAAATTGCTCTAGATAAGATAAAGAAAGATAATGAGGGTTTACAATTATCAGATTCCCAAGCATCTTTATTACTCGCTGAAGATCTAGGAATTGATATCTATGAATTAGAAGATCTCGAAGATAAAGAAAAGTTAAAGTTATCTATTCTTGCAAATAAGCATAAAAAATCACTTAAAGAAGTACAAGAAAAATATCGCCAACCTATAATTAATCAAGAAACAAAAGAAGCTCAATCAAGTAGTGAACAGGTAATGGTAGCAGGTCAGTTAATGGATAAATCAGAATATGACCGTCAACGAAAAGAATACCTAAGTGAGCGAGAAGAAGCTGTTAACAGTATTGATGCCTATGATTTTTCTATTGAAATAGATACTAAAGATGGTAAAAAATCACAATTAGATTTTAAGTATATACCTACTGACGAAGATAAACATAGTATGCTATCTGTAACAGAAAGTATTGATAATATACTTCCTAATTTTTTGAATGAAGAAGGACAATTAAATCATCGATCTTTTAATGAAAGTATAGGTTTTTGGGCAAATGAACAATTAAGAGAAAAAGCAATTAAGAGTATTAGTCAGCAAGCGTATAGTGCGGGTATTGATGCTATACTTAAACAGGAACGTAACATTAATTTTGATAACAAAAACATGCCTTCTATAGTTCAAAAAGTTCCTGAAGGTTACGGAATTGTGGGAGCAAAAAAACCAGATGGAGTATCGGTTAAATATAAGTTTAATGAACAAATCTAAATCATAATGAATTTAGCACAAACACCTAATGTTTCCAACCAAGCATCGGGAAATATTAGAACATCTTACAACTACATTTCTGAGTATGATTATGCGACTCAGTTTGAACCTGATAAAATGCTAGGGTTACACCCAAGATACGGAAATGGATTGATTACTGGTTTTTGTAAAGTTGTAGGCGCAGAAAAACCATATAACAGCGATCAAGTTGTTCATGCCGAACAAGACCGATTAATGAATATTCTAAGAGGTGTAACTGTATCTGGTGATATATTTACCACCAATGCAGGAGAAAAGGCAAATGCTCGTGTAGGTGATGTTATCTTAGCATCAGATGGTACAATAGAAGCTCAGGGTGTGATTACTACCGTAAGCAGTTCTACAGAATTTGTAGTTGCAAATAGAGCCGTGGGAGATTTTGGATTTACAAGGGCAGTCACCGTTTCTATTTTCTCTAGTGAGTTTAATAAAGCGGACTCAGGTTTTACAGAAGGTTTTGAACATAAACCTGTTTTCTATAAAAATTATTCTCATATTATAAAAGAGTTTTATTCTGTTGCGGAAAGTGACCTTGCTCATGCTACATGGCTAAAAACCCCACAAGGGGAAGATCGTTGGTTTTCTTACGAAATGGAACGCAATAGAATCAAGTTCCAAAATAAGATGGAATTAACACATATTTTTAGTAAAAGAGCGGAAACTGGATCTGCTGCCGAAGCTGCTGGATATGCAGGTATGAATGGTGTCCTATCAACTGTAGAAAATCGTGGTAATGTAGGTAATGGTTATATAGAAACTCTTGATGAATTTGATGAGATTACGAAACGAATCAGAAGACAAGGGAACTGTACCTCGTACACCTCTTGGGCAGATCAAACTCAAAGAATTAAGTATAGCAATATGTTAGGAAAGATTAACAAATATGCTGATAGTGGTGCAAATTATGGTGTTTTTCAGAACAACAAAAAACTAGCACTACATCTAGATTTTGAATCTTTTACACGTAATGGTATTACTTTTCATCTGACCGATTGGAAATTGTTAAACGATCCTACATTAATGGGCAGTGAAAATTTCTTACAAACTAATATTGCTTCACTATTTATTCCTGCGGGTGAAAAGCAAATAACTACTGAAACAGGGGCTAAATCTTCTAGCCCATATATCTGTATTAGATACCGTAAACAAGGTGATGTAAATAGGTATATGAGGACGAAAATATTTGGATTACAGGGTACTGAAATTCGTGAGGATAAAATGGAAATTCAATATATTTCTGAGCAAACAAACCAAGTAATCGGTGCTAATGAATATGTAGTAGTTAAAAGATCATAAACATAAAGGAGTGAAAAACTTTTCACTCCTTTTATTAAAATAACATCGTATAATGATAGGAAAAATAAGACTATACATATTAAAAAATAACTATACCCCTGTAAGTTGGCAATTGCGTTCTAAGTCATTAGTAAATAGAGAAGGAAAAGGACTAAGAGAAATTATCTATGTAGAGGGAGGGCATTCTATCTGGCGTGATGATTATGATATAAATATTCAGATCAATGCAAAACAAATCTGGTTTGAGGATGGTAGTTTCCTTGTAAATCCCCAAAATAAATTGCTTATAGATTATTTAGAAACCCATCCTGATTTTAACCTTAAATTTAAGCTTGATGATCCAGAAGCAGATGCGATACGAGATTTAGCGAGCATTAAAAAACAAGATGAGGTAAAAGATGAATTATTAAAATTAGATAACTATGATGCTTTGGTAGAATCATTAAGCCGAAAAGACGAAGTTACCCTGCACTTGACACCTGCTCAAAAAGAACTTAGATGTTACCAAGAAGCACAGAAAGACCCAGAAAAGGTTCTGAAAGCTATCGCTGATCCACAAACTACAACAAAGTATCTGATAGCTTTAGCTTTGAGTAAAAATATTATTGCTTTGAATACCCAAAAAACACAGATTATTTGGAGTGATAATAAAGAGGTAATAGTAGCACTTCCTTTGGGTCAAAAACCTTCATCCATAATGGCAGAATTTTTATTTGAACCTAAAAGCGAGGGAACATTGGCAGAACTTCAAAAACGTGTAAATGCCTTGTCTAGTGAAAGAGATAAAAGCTTGACTACTAAAAAAACAGTTTCTAAAAAAAGATAATATAATGACTGATTTGTTCCTGTTCGGTTGTTTGTTTTTCCCTGACCCCCTCTTACATTAGTAAGGGGGGTTGTTAACCTCCCTAATTTCTTATATGATTAACAGAATTTATAAACTTGTATTATTTATCTCAAATAATCCATTAAGAGGAAATGTAGTACCACAAGAGTTTAATCTAGCTTTATATAATGCTATTATAGAAATTTACGAAGAGTATTTTTTTGAGCTAAATAGAGCTATCACTCGCAAAAATAGAGGACTAATAAATAATGGGTTTGCTGATTTACCCGAATGTTATAGAGAAAAAATCAAGTATTATCTTACAAAAAGAAAGATTGAGCCTGCCGATCCTGACAATCCAATTTATATACTACCTAATAATCTTAGGTATCTAGACGCAATTTTCTACCAAGGAAATGAAATAGAGCCAATGGTAAATAGCCGTCAGTTTTTATTACTTAGAAAATATACAGATATCTGTATTGATGATGAATATCCCGTATATCTATTAGAACATAATCAACAATTGCAACTATTACCTAAGACTAATGAGCCAATTAATATTTGGTATTTACGAAATCCCTTGCCCCCAAATTGGACTTATAAAGTTTTTAATGGGGTAGAGCTTTTTAACCCTGATGCAGACGATTTTCAAGATGTAGATATGCATGTAAGTGAGGAAAGTAATTTAGTTAGACGAGTGTTATTAAAAATGGGAATCAATCTAAAAGAACAAGAGTTGACAAACTATATGCTCGCAGAAGAAAGTAAACAGTTTAAACATGAAATAACATCATAATAAATGCCACAAACAGCAGAAGAATATTATACAAATAAAGAGAATCATGGGAATTATCAGTATATCCCAATATCGCAAGTTATCGATTCTATATCTATTGAAGCTGAGAGTGATAATGATAGCTACTTAAAAGGTATACCAAGGCATCTTTTTATTAAGTATGCTGTTGATGGAGTGCGTGAAATGAATTTTAGTGGAAATGGTGATACACTCGGTTTAGAGCTTTCGATAGGTGATGATCTTCAAATGATTTTACCACAGGATTATGTAGACTACACAGAGGTGTTTGTTATAGGAGAAGATTGTAAATTATACTTATTGGATTATAACAGTAGTATCAACTCATCCCCTACATACTTACAAGATCATAAGTATGCAATTGTATTTGATAGTGAGGGTGATGAAATAGAACTAGATGGCAATAATATCTATAACAAACTTTATACTCGTTATGAATTTGCAGGGAATTTTTACAACTATTCTAAACAAAGTAATATTGATACTTCTAAATTATCAAAACATGGGGAGTTTCTTATTGATAAAAAACGTGGAGTAATAGGCTTTAGTAGTAATCTTAGAGGAAAAAATATTGTATTACGATATATTTCTGATGGGCTACAACAAAAGAATATAGATGGCGATAAAATAAGTGTACATAAACACCTTAAAAATGCACTTGAACATTACATATATCTTAGAGCTATTGAAAGAAGAAGAAATGTTCCCGAACGAGAAAAACAACGTGCTAATAAAAAGTATAAAACAGCAAAACACAAAGCAGCAATCTTACTAAAAGATATCAATTCTCATAGAATTGCCAAAGCAATGCGAAGTGTGTTTAAACCTAATAAATTTTAATGGACGCACAGAAAAGAACATTAACGCAAGGTAAAATGACCAAAGATGTTGATGAACGTCTATTGCCAAATGGTCAATATTATGATGCTGAGAACATACGTATATCCCGAAAAGAAGGTAATGATATGGGGGTTGGTAAAAGCGTAAAAGGCAACGTGAGACTAACAAATCTGAAATTAGAAGATGCTCGAACAATAGGTGTTTTTGCTGATTCATCAAGTAATAAACTGTATTATTTTGTTACTAGCCATACTAAAGACTTAGTTTTAGAATATGATTACTTCAATAGTAATCTAAACATCGTACTTGAATCTACTCGTCCAGACGGTGTACTTAATTTTGATAAAGAACATTTAATCATTGGAGTAAATAAAATATTCACTGGAAACTTCAAATACGACCTATTAGCTTGGACAGATAATTATAATCCTCCACGAATAATTAACATCGAAAGAGCAAAAAACTATGGAGTAGATAATTTTTCGGAACAAGATTTATCTGTCATCAAAAGACCGCCTATTTATGCTATAAAAATAGATCTTACCTATACCTCTACATCAATTGAAAATAATTTAGAGGATAAGTATCTTTCATTTGCATATAGATATAAGTATTTAGATAATGAATATAGTGCTTTATCACCTTTCTCTATAGTCGCTTTTGCTCCCAAACCTTTTGATTTGGATTATCAAACTATGAAGAATAATGGTATGCTCAATGCTTTTAATGCGGTTAGAATTAATTTTGATACCGGAAGTAAACACGTAACGGATATTCAGATCGTATTTAAAGAAACGAACAGTATAAATGTTCATATAATTGAAAGTTTTAATAAAAAAGAATTAGGATGGAATGACAATTCGATACATAATTTTTTATTTTCCAATAGTAAAAAATACACGACTCTCCCAAAAGAAGAAATTTATAGAACTTTTGATAATGTTCCTTTACTTGCTAAATGTCAAGAATTAGTCGGAAATCGTCTGGTGTATAGTAATTATCTTGAAGGCTATGATTTAATTGATCAATTTGGATCAAATTTAGCAATCGATTATAGTTTGTCATTAAAGACAAAAAGCATAGCAGGTAAAAAATTGACTTTAGTAGTTAAAGGCAAAAAGCTATCAATAAATTTATCATCTGTTCCTCTTCTTAAAAATAGTAAAATTACTATTGCGTTCGATCTTGAAGGAACATTTATAGATGGAAAGGCTAAATCTGACGCTGTTTTCATTTTAAATCAGAATTATAGTACTATAAAAACATTAGTAGAAGATAGTGATTTTAAAAAATTTGTAGAAATCGTTATGTCCAATGCTTTTTTTTCTATTTATGAGGCAAATGTACCTAGTAATCACGAAATACTAGAGACAATTGGTTTTAAAATTGATGGATATGTATCGTCTGTAATAAATATTTTAGCCCCAACAATTACTTATCGAGAAGATCTTACTCCCACATTATCAGATGATCAGCAGTTTACTAATCATATATCGGAATGGAGTTGGAAAAGCAACACTACAACAGTACAATATAATGCTACTGCTGTGGCTACAAGTCTAAAAACAGAACGTGATTATGAGGTAGGACTAATCTATAAAGATAGTGATGCACGTTCGAGTACTGTTCTTACTTGTGCAAATAACACCCTTTTTATTCCACTAAAATATAGTGTGCAACAAAATAAAATTAATGTTTACATAAATCATAAACCCCCTTATTGGGCAAAAAATTATGTTTTTACAATCAAACAAAATAAACTCAACTATGAAACTATCTATTGTAATCTTTTTTATGAGGATGGTCTTTTCAGATGGGTGAAATTAGAAGGAGCAAATAAAGATAAGGTTAAAGACGGTAGTATTCTTATCGTAAAATCTGATCTGAATGGAGTTCTTGAAAACACTATTGAAGTTCCTGTTTTAGAAGTTGCCACAAAGGACAAAGATTTTATAGAGAGTAATGAAAATGTTGATGGAGATCAGATAGTTGAAGAAAGTGGGGTTTACATGAAAATTAAGCCAAAAGGGTTTGATATGAATTTTAATGACTCTACTAGTAGAACTTTTGAAGGGGGGAGTCATCTTCGTTATCCTGTGCGAACTCACACAAATCCGATATTTGGGGAGATTATAAATGGAGTTTTTAAATCTTATAAACTAGGGGCAGGGAGTATTGTGCAAATAAAATTATCATTTGAAGCCAGAGGGAGTATTGCATATCGTGTAGAATATGATAAAACCTTTAGAGTAAGTAGTCCATATAATAGCATCCAAGAATGGTTTGATAATGAAGTTGATGACTTAGGGGCATTTGGTGAAAAATATTGTAGAGGAGATAAGGGAATTGGTTATGGATTTACCAAAAATGGTGAACGTTTTTATATATGGTCGCATCGTGACGGTACAGCTTCTCGAAAAATAACTTCTAACTTATCGTTTGAAGTGATTGCTACAGAAGGAACAGTGATTTTTGAAACAAAAGCAACAGAAATAGATACTAATATCTTCTATGAAACATCACAAATTTTTGATGTTGTTAATGGAAATCATTTAGGAAATATACAAAATCAATTTATCAATACATCTCTACCTGCAATTATAGAATTAGATATTTTTAACTGCTATGTGCAAGGCAATGGAGCTGAAAGTTATAAAATAAAAGATACTGTTGCTGGTAATTTTTTGAATTTTGACCTTAGACCAACTTCTACATCAATTGAAAAATACAAATCGGTTAGGCGATTTGCGGATTTTACGTATAGCGATCCATATGTAGAATCTAGTACTATAAATGGATTAAATGTTTTTAATCTTGCTAAAGCAAATTATAAAGATGATTTAGATAAAAAGTACGGGACCGTTCAAAAGATTTATGCCAAGGATACGAATCTTGTTGTTTTTCAGGAAGACAAAGTACATAAAGTTCTCTATGGTAAAGACGTATTGTATAATGCGGATGGAACATCTAACATATCGTCAATAGAAAATGTGTTAGGACAGCACATTGCATATGCAGGAGAATATGGTATCAGTAGAAATCCTGAAAGCTTTTCTTCTCATGGTAATCATATATATTTTACCGATGCTAAACGAGGATATGTATTGCGCTTGGGTATAGACGGTATTACAGAAATATCTGGTTATGGAATGCGTACATGGTTTAAGGATTTATTTAAAAATAGTCTGGAGCAAAAAAAGGTAGGTGCTTTTGATCCCTATTTTGATGCCTATGTATTAGGATCTGAGGGGGTTTCTATTTTTAACCCAAACGTTATTCTAGATTGTTCTAAAGTATATCTAAAATTAGAATTAGAAGGTGAAACTTCTTTTAAATTTGATTATGGATTTGTAATTGGTGAAGCAGGTTTTAGTTATAAAATAGAAGGTGCACCTGCAATTATTGAACTAAAATGGAATGGGCAAATATTTACTACTGGGGCTATAGAGGGTGATGGTCAATTACTATTTGATAAAAATACTCCTATCTCAAAAACAGCGAGAATAAAAATTTCTGTGCCAAAAGACTGTGCTTCTATTCGTATATCAGGAATCTGTCCCATAGGGGAAGAAATAACAATTATTCCTATTGTAGTAGCAGACTCAACCGACAAAGGGAAAACAATTAGAAATCGTTTCAAGTGGTTTACAAATACTTATGTAAGTAATTATAAAAACTACGAAACCCGCTTTACTGGTCAAGAATTAAATCTATATGAGGTGCTTAATGGTACTGAAGGAGATTCTTTTTTTGCACCTAAAAACAGTATCGTAAGAATAGAATCCTTTAAAGGGTATACAAATACAGGTAGTTTTGAACAAGATGATAGATTAGGCTATTATATTTCAAACACGTTAATATCAAAAGATAATTATCATCAGATTATTGATAAAGCAACATGGCTAAATATTGCTAAGACTGAATATATAACAGGAGATGTTCTTAATGTAGGAGTATTTAATCTTAAAAAAACTAATAATGAGAAATACCTTTATCTAATTTGGGATTATATAAAAAAGAATACTCCACCCGTAGCTATTACAGATAATCTAAATTGTAATAGAGGATCTTCGATTACTGCTGATCTGCGGTTAAATGATTATGATGAGGATAATGACCCTCTAAGTGTTGAGATTTTTAGTCAACCTATACATGGTTCTGTTATAGTAAATCCAAATGGTACTGTTACCTATACTCATGATGGCTCAAATAATTTTGATGATGAGTTTATCTATAGGGTTTTTGATGGAAAAGAATATAGTAATAATGCTACTGTCTACTTGGCAATAGGTGTTCCTTGTCAGGATGGGTTAGCTGCTAATGGAACTATTGGTGTGTATGAAGTTACTATAAGTTTAGGAACAGATATAGGAGAAGCAGGTATTTCATACGATGCGTTTAGTATTCCTGATAGATTTATGCTAGAATACGATGGTGTTATTGTTGCTGATAGTAAATATGTAGGTAATAGTTTGATAAATTCAGGATATCCAGATCTAAGTGGTTCAAAGTCATTAGATGTTTATGAATACAATGGTAACTCTTTTATAAATACGTTAAAAAAACGGATTATTACAGTTAATCCAGAAGATATTGCAAACGGTTCTATTTCCGAACCAAAGTTTGGTAAAGGAACTTTACTGTTTAACAAAACTGTATCAACTCCAACTACTGTAAAATTAATTGTAATTGGTTTTGTTGGTGGAACTGCTTGGAATATCTCAGGTATTTGTCCAAATACGGGGGTACAATAAAAATTAGATAATGATATTAAGCGAGAAGATCAAGAAATCGTATCTAAATAATATTATATAAATGAAACAAAATATAAACAGAACAGTAGCCTTTGATGACAGTCCCGAAATTAAAGGATGGACATCGTTTTTTTCGTATATCCCTGATATAATGATTGGGATGAATAATAATTTTTTTTCATTTAAAAATGGTGATCTATACGAACACCATATAGGTGAACGAAATACATTTTATGACCAGAAATCACCATCAACAATTTGTGTGGTTTTTAATGATTTTCCTAGTGATGATAAGATATTCAAAACGATATTTCTAGAGTCAAACCAAGCTTGGAATATCGCTTTGGAAACCAACTATACAAACAGTACTATCTTATCAAACGAATTTCAGAAAAAAGAAAGCAGGTGGTTTGCCTATACTCGTAGGTCTGAAAACAATGAAGATTTAACGGGAATATCTGTAACTGGAATTGGTAAACTCATAGACTACACTAATAATATTGCGACATTTTCACATATAGATGGTAGTATAAACATTGGAGATGGTCTTTATCAAATCATCAACGATAACGCTGAGTTAATAGGAGAAATTAACTTTAAAACAGCTACAACCTTATCTCTTGATTCCTCGTCTATAATGACTCCTATTGAAAGATGTTTTTGCTTCTCTAAAAAGAACTCTAGAGTAGAGTCTGGTAGTGTACGTGGCTACTACATGAAAGTAGAGTTAGAAAATGATGAGGATGAACATGTAGAATTATTTGCAGTAAACAGTAAAGCAGTGAAAAGTTATGTTTGAAATAAGATGGTTAGAGCAAAATGATTATGATGAGCTTTGCCAATGGTGGAAATCGTGGAGATGGAAAGCACCAAATAGAGAATTATTGCCGGATAATGGCAAATGTGGAATTATGGTAAGTAAAAATAATGTTCATATCTGCGCAGGATTTATTTATTTGACCAACAGCAAATTTGCGATTATAGAGTATATAATATCAAATTTTGAAGTAAAAGATAGAAAAGTTAGGAAACAAGGCTTAAAACTTTTAATAAAATCCTTGAATCAGATTGGTGCGAATGAAGGTTATACAATCGCTTTTACATCTCTTAAAAATGAAAGTCTTAAAAACGTCTATCTAGAAACGGGATATACTATAGGTACAATGAACTCAATAGAAATGATTAAAAAATTATAATATGGCAGCGGCAACAACGATAGTAGCAGGTAGTTTAATGGCAGGTGGAGGACTTGCTAAAGCATTTTCTGGAGGTGCGCAAGCACGAAAATATAAAAATATGATTCATAATTATGACCGTCAGGATTTGACTAATCTGGCACAAAATATTCAATTGAGTACTTATGGATCTGATCTTATTAAAAATGAAACGGCATTAAATACAGCAACAATAATGAATGGTGTACAACAAGCAGGAAGTAGAGCAATTATAGGAGCTACTGGAAAAATAGCAGGAATGGGCATAGAAGCGAATCAAAAAGCTGTATTAGATCTAGACAAACAACAGCAGAAACGACAATATGCAATGTATGAAGAAGGAGCTAGAATCAGAAATATGCAGGAACAGAGAGAAAATTCGGACTTAGCAGGTATGGGAGCAATGTATGAAGCAGGTAGGCAAACAATGTGGGGAGGAATTGGAGATGTTGCACAAGCAGGAATGTACGGAATGAGACAACTGGATTCTAATAAATAAAAAGATCGTAATACTATGGGGAAAGGAACTGGAGTTTATGGAGCTTATGCAAACGTAAAACCAATAACAGAAGATTTTGGAAAAATTGGCTTAGAACATGAGCAACTTCAATTCCAACATCGTGTCGAACAGCGTGAGATTCAGAATCGTAAAAATACCAAAGCTAAAGACCTAAAGAATCGAGCTATAAAAGCACGAAAAGCAATTAGAGCTGAACATACAGGTATTAGATCTGAAGATGAAAAACGGGGACAACTCGCTTTAAAAGCTGCTGATACTTTAAATGAAGCTATGAAGAGGTTAGAAAAAGATTCTAATGATGTAGAAAGTAGTTTAATTGTTTCTAATCTTGAAGATTTTGCCCCTAGATTTAAACAAATGACTGAACGTTATTCAACTTGGATGCAAGACGGTACAAAAGGGCTTGAAGAAGGTATATATAGCCCATACCTAAATCGAGATCATATCGAAAAAGTAGAGCAAGTAATTAAAGGGCAGGTAAACTACGGACTTGATGATAAAGGGAATATAACAGGTGATTACGATCAAAATCGTGATGGCAAAGCTGATTTTACATGGGATGGAATGGCAACAGGGATTGATTTACCTGAGTATAAAAAGCGTTTTGATGTAGATCGTTTTAAAGAAAATACTAAAGAAAATTTTGGAACACTTCATACAAAAAATCCAAATGGTACTTATAACACTATTGAAGTAAAAGAACTTTCTCCAGAAAGTAAATTAGGTATCAGGAAAAATATAGAAACTCTTTTTGGAGAGTCCGCCAAAAATATAACAGATGAAGGTTTGAGCTATATCTACGATGAACTAGATACGGAAATAAATACACCTCTTACTGATGAAATGCTAAAAGAAGCTAAAAATAGATTTTATATTGAAAATATTACAATGTTTGATAGGCTAGAGTTTAATACTAAAGACCTTGTAGCACAAGATAGAGATCAAGAAAGATGGAGAAAAGTAAATGAAAAAAAGAAACCAGTTAAAAAACAAGAAGATGCAGACTTTTTAAGAACACTCGTAGACGGAACAATTAACGGAGATCCTAGATCATTAGGTATATGGAGGGATAAGATTATTGGAGAAAGTAAAGACGAAAAAGGACGCAAAACAAACATTCAGGTTAAAAATGTGGAATACACCAAAAATAATATTGTGTTTGACTTAAGTAATGGACAAACTCGATATTTTAAACTTAATGATAGAGAACGCTTAAAAGGAGAATTATCTTCATTTGCAAACTATAAACTGCCCCCACAGGAGTCTATGAGTATTTATGACTCCGGAGAAGTGCAAAGGGAATTAGGCAAAACAGAATCTACAAAACCACAGAGTATAGCAGAGATACGTAATGAGTATAAAGATGTTGTAGGTAAGGGTTTTTTTACAGGAAATGGGGTTGTTAAATTCTTAAAGTCTAAAGGTTTTGATGCATCTAACGGATGGTATTTTTCAGGGAAAAATAAGCAAATTACCATTAACCATAAGGGGGAACAAAAAGAATTTAATGTGTCAACAAATAAAGGAGTAAAAGATATAATAAATTTTGTAAGTGAGACTAGTGGCTCTACAAAAAGTATTACTCCTCATAAAAAAACAAAAGAAAACCCTTTAGGAATAGATTTTAAAAATGGAAAAAGAAAACCCAATTAATGATGGGGGAATGACTCCTGAAGAGTTTTCCCAAAAAATAAAGAAACAATATCCTCAATACAGTAATATGGGAGATATTGAACTAGCGCATAAAATAATTGAGAAATATCCTGTTTATGCCGATAAGGTAAATTTTGATACTCCTAAAAAAAAAGAACTTAGTTTTTTAGACTCTTTTGAAAAAAAACAATCACAAAAATTTGATCTAAGACCTAAAACTATTGATCGAGAAAAACTTTTTAACGAGCATTCTGTTAATAAAGAGATTAATACCTCTATAGAACAAAAAAAACAAAATTGGCGTGAAGAGAGATCTCAGCTGATTGACGGAGTAAAGCAAAATATAGAACAAAAAACAAGCACAATATCTCTTGACGATATTGTACAGAAGAAAGATATTATCTCTAAAAAAGATACTAAAGATATTGATCGCCTTAATCGAATGATTAAAGGAAAATGGCATACGGTAAATAAAGGGGTTGATCTTGACAAGGAGTATGCTAATAGTGCAAGAAAAGAACGTTTTAAAGGGATTTTAGAAAATGATTTACAGCCTGAATTTACACTTACTCATAAAGCAAAACAAATCTTAAAAGACCACCCAGAGATTACTCCAGATTTTGCTGAGAAACAGGTAAAAGATGAACGCTTAAAAGAAGCTATAGGTTTATTACCAAATAATAGATCTAAAAGATTATATAAAAACAATGTAAAGATTGCCGAATTAAAAGAAAAATGGAATAAAAGCCCTAGTGACAAAGAATTAGAAAAGCAGTATTATGACGCAAAAATTCGCTTGACTAAAGAAATGAAAGGTAATAGTTGGTGGAAATCTGAGGATAATAATACTACAATGTTTGATGAAAGCGGATTTGCACAAGATCAGGATTTTCAGGAAATGATAAATTCTGTTGGCAAGGATAATTTTTTAAAAGATCTAAAATCACGTTATCAAAAATTTGATGAAGCATCTAAGGATAAAGAAAACTTTTCTGCTTTATGGAATGATAAGTTTGAAAAATTGAAAGCAATTGAATCAAAATGGGAAACAGCTAAAAATGAATATGTTGAATCGATTCCTTGGAATCATTTTTCTCAGGAGAAAGAAAAAAAAGAACGAAAAAAGGCAAATGATTTTTGGAAAGCTCAATATACTGATGCTAAAATGGATTTTGGTGCTATTAATGAAATCCTTTTAACAAATGTAGATCCATCTAGCGTAAAGCGACATTGGTATCAAAGCCTTCGTACAGGGATAGATCAAGGTTTTAGTTATGATCTTAATTCATACTCTACAGATCAGTTAGCTGAGGTTTATAAAAGTGTCGCTAAAGATGAAAGTTTCTCGATTACAAAAGCTCAAAAGCTAAATGCAAAACTTGATCTGGGGGATGAAGCTTTACGAAGTGTGGGGAGTTCTCTACCTGCAATGGTAGAAATCATAGGGACAACCTATCTTACACAAGGATTAGGAACTGCCCCTGTATTAACTCGTTTGGCAGCATTATCTAGATTGCGCTATGGGCGTATGGGACAAAAAGCTTTTAATTTTATCAAAGGTGCTACATTAGATGGTATTGCTTTTCAGATTGCACCAAATAATAATTCTTCTTTTGCTATGGGGGTTGGGGAAAATGTAGGACAAAACATTTTTCAAGGATTAGAGGGTAGATTAGGGAAGGTACGAAATAAGTATTTACGTTTCATTACTCGTATTGGCGTTGGTTCTGTATCAGAAACAACTGCGGAGTATATTGGTGATTTTACCAATGAACTTTCTAAAAATGGTTTTGATATAGAAAAAGCAATTGAGAAAGTAATAGGTACTAATACAAATCAATCATTGAGAAAACTAGTCTTAACTGCAATTACGACAACTGCTTTCTCTACTGGTAGTAATATTACCTCAGCCGTATTTAGTAAAGTTAGGAAAGAAGCAGAAACATTACCTGATAGTGAAGGTAAAAATGAGTTAATCGAATTATTAGATGAAGCAAACAAAGTTAATAATGAAAAACTAATCAATGATACTGAGGATATTATAAACTTAACAGAAATTGTTAATATAGAACAACAAAAAATAGAAGAAACTAATCACAATAACTTAGAAAAAAAAACCTCATCAACTGAATCAGAATTAGATAATGAAATTGATTCTAGAAATAGTACAGATGATATTTTTGATTCTAATGAGCTTGCGGAACGAAATAATGAAATTGATTCTGGAAATAGTACAGATGATATTTTTGATTCTAATGAGCTTGCGGAACGAAATAATGAAATTGATTCTAGAAATAGTACAGATGATATTTTTGATTCTAATGAGCTTGCGGAACGAAATAATGAAATTGATTCTAGAAACATTCTTTTTGAGGTTGAAAAAAATGAATCTAAAACTCCAGGAATACCAGAAAGAAACTTACCTTCTGAAATCACTGAAAATAAAGAGTTTGAACGAAATAAGAAAACAGTAGATAATGAGATTTCTGTAGAAAATGAGACAATAAATGAGCCGTCTAAAACGCCTGCTAAAAACAAGAATCAATCAAAACCATTAATTTCTAAAAATCAAAATTATCAAATTAGACGAGATGAAAATGGGATGGTTGAAGTATTTAATCGAGATGGTTCTGTTTCTGGCGTGACAGGAACAACAAAGCGGAAATATATTAAAGAATATATTGAAAACACAAATTTTAATACAGGAAAAAGAGCTATTGATACTACAGTAGGTATAGAACAAGATATTACTGCTCTAGTAGCTGATCATAGCCAAAACCCTCATGAAGTTGCTGAAACGATTATACACAATAATTTTGATACTGTCTTAGATGATAAAACAGTAGTAATTGCGAATAACGTGAGTAATGTAAGTCAAAAATCATTTCATGAAGCAGTAGGTTATACTAATAAACAAGAAGGTGTTTCTCAAAGTTATTTTAGTCCTAATGGTAAAAGTCTAGATCAAGTACAAATGAATATCATCTCAGACCTTGGACATGATTATAATGCGAATAATGCAGATTCTATTGTTTCTATTAAAGATATAACAGATTTTATGCTTAATCATAAAGGAGCTAATCACTATCTTAATGAGAAAAGTGAAATTAAGAATACACTTTTAGGAAAATTTGAAGAACTTACAGGACTAACAGCTACAAAAAAGAATATAAAAGCTGTAGCAGGGATAACAAATGATATAGAAAAAGAAGTAACAACTTCATCAATAGATTGGCAAGAAATAGAAAAAGGTTTTAATAGTAATGAAGAAATTCCTTTTAAAATAGAAAAGACTGCCAGAAACACAAACGTCAATAGGTTAAAAGTTAATGAATTATTTGAAAGATTAAAAAAAACTTTTCCAAAAAACAAGATTGTTATGGACACTAATGCTATGACTAGAGCATTAAATGACCTTTCTACCAATCAAAAGTTAACTGCTAATGACATTAATTTTTTGAAAACATCAAAAGGAGAAGTCTTTGGGTTTGTTCACCCAAAAACAGGCGAGGTGTTTCTTGATCCAAAGTTAATGAATTATGAAACTCCTATACATGAATTTGGGCATATCTGGGCAAGTCATATTAAAAATAATAATAAAGCTTTGTTTAATAAGGGGCTTCAACTTATTGAAAACACTATTTACCATCAAAAAGTAAAATCCAATCCTGCTTATGCTAATTTGTCAGAGAAGGCACAATTAGAGGAAGCTCTAGTTACTGCTATAGGAGATCGAGGGGCAATGCTATGGGGAACAGAAAAAAACATGTTTCAGCGGTTTTTAGAAAAAGTTAAACGATTCCTGAGCACTACTTTTTTTAAGGAATATAAAGGAAATATAGACCAAATAGATTTAGACACTTTTCTTAATAAATCTTTGGCAGATATACTTAGTGGTCGTGATTTGAAAATAGATCCGAAACAGCTAAGTAATGACGGCAAGATAAAATATATGATTCTTGGTCGTAAAGGGGCTAAAAAAATGGGAAAAGAAAAGCTGAAATTTCTGGAGCTTGCAAAACAAATGTCTGCCAATGGAGCAAATGTTAAAGATATATGGATGGTTACAGGTTGGGAACTTGGAGGGGATGGGAAATGGAAAATAGAGTTATATGATGGGGATGCTAAAATTAAAAATCTAAACAATGGTAATTTATCTGATATATTAGATTTTCCTAAACTTTTTGAAGCCTATAAAAAACTTAGTACAGTTGAAATTATTTTTACATCAAATTTAGACGGTTATGGTATGGTTATTCCTGAAGAGAATCGAATTTTTCTTAGTACTGAACAAAGTGATAGTGAAATGATGCTAACACTAATGCATGAAGTTCAACATTTAATTCAGAATGAGGAAGGTTTTGCAGGAGGAGCTTCAACTGATAATGCAAGAAATGCGTTATTACAAAAAATAAAAAAATTACAATCAACCTATAAAGATTTACAAAAAGGAACTATTGCTGCAAAATTAAGGGTACTTGTTAAAGGAGAAAATTTAAATCCTTCTGAAATTATTTCTCTTAAACGTAGATTAGAATCTTTAAAAAGTAAAATCAATAAACAGGATTTTGAAATTTATCTATCGGTTGTTGGAGAGGTAGAAGCTAGAAATATTGAAACTAGACATAAGCTATCTGTAGAGGAAAGGAAAAATAGCCCCTTATCAGTCACAGAAGATATTGCTCGGGAAGATCAGGTTATTCTTGAAACAACTAAAGCTGCATCTAATACAGATAATTCAAACCAAAATGAACTATTTAAAAATATACATCTTGAAAAGCAAACAAGAATATTGTTTAATAAAACCATCAATTCCTTACAGTCATTAAAAACAAAAACGGCAAAAGCTTCGGCTATAAGAAAAGATCTACGTGATGCGCTTAAAGATTTCATAGATAGTGATACTATTAAAAATCTTAAACAACGTGATCTAGGAAAAATTCTTACTACTATTGAAAATGCTAAGACAAAAGCAAGTTTAGAAAAAGCTTTACATACATTTGAAGAAATCGCTATTACAGCAGAAAGAAGAAAGATTAAAGACAAATATAAGCAGCGTCTAAAAGAACTAAAATCAGTAGAGTTTGAAACTTTTAAGAAAGAACTTAGCCAAGAAATTAAAGTACTTGGACAAGATTTTTTCGGTAACAAAATTACCTCCAATAACATTAAAAATTTACGAAAATCTGAATTAGAACGTATCTACAAAAAGCTAGAAAGTGCTAAAACAGAAACACAAATAAAGAATCTAGCCAAGGAATTAGAAGACATGTTTTATGAATTGGAAAGCCGTAGGGTAATGGTGAATATCAACAAAATTCTAAAAAGAAAACTTACAAAACGAGAGTCTGGAAGAAAAAAGGCAAATCTTACAAATGAACAAAGCACAAAGGTTATTAATGGTGTTAAATCTCTACTAAAAGACTATACAGTAAATAGAAAAGATATAAATCGTAGTGAAAAAAGTACATATGATTTACAATTTTTATCAGATTTACTGATGACTCAAAGAGAATTAATTAGTAAAGTTTCAATAGCAAATGATTCAGAAATTAATCAATTAGCTTCATTAAACATTGCAATAGGAATAATCAATAGTAAAACTATAACTTCTCCAAAAGAAAAATTACAAGCTCTTATAGAATCTGAACAAGAATTAAGTAATGTGTATGACGAAGGGAGAAGTAATCATTTAGCTTGGGTTCTAAAGAAAAAACAACAACGGAATGATTTTATAAAAAGAGCTGTAGAAGCAAATAATATTAATGATAAATCAATTACTCCCACTAAAAAAGATGTTATTAAGCAAAGAAATGCTCTTGTAACAAGTTTTATGAAACTCACATTTGCATGGACTAGTGGAAGTAAAATGGGAGATTTAGATTCTGTTCTTCAAATAATAGATAAAAAAGGTAATAGAAATACGAATGAAGGATTTTCGACTAATCTATTAGAAGAACTAAAATCTTCTGCAACAAATAAAGAGTTTAATTTACGAGAGTACACTAAAATTTTAAAAAAGAAACAGCGTGAAATATTTGGTTCAAAAATTAAAGGAAGAGGTAGTAATTTTAGTATGGAGAATATTTTAGGAAAAAAACATCATTTTACTGTTAAGCGTCCTCAACTGAGTAATGATACAGGACAATTAGACTATGAAACATTAGAAGATGTTAATATTACTCTTACTGAGTCGCAATTATTAAACCTTTGGATGCATCATAAAAATCAAGAGCTTCACCAAGGGTTTGTTTCAGCAGGGTATGATACTAGATTTATGGAAAATGTAAATAATATTTTAAACAAAAAAACAAAGGCATATGGAGAGTTTCTTTTTGATTTTTATGATAACTATTATAATCATATCAATACTACTTATAAAGAAATGTATGGACATTCGCTTGGGAAGCCAAAATTTTACGCTGGAAAACTATCCAGATATGGTTATGATGAAGAAACAGTAAATTTAATGGATGGTTTCTCTACTGCCAGAACAACCGCAGGAGGATCTACAAAAGAACGTCTAAACAATAAATTGCCAATTCAAGCCCAAGATGTAAATATAACGTTACAACACTATCTTTTTGAGAGTGAGCATTTTGTGCAATATGCTTCTATTCATGCCAAATATGACGCAATGCTTAAAGACAAACGCTTTCAAAACTCGGTAATGGCTAATAATAAATATGTCGGAGATGCTATTCTTGAACAATTGAAATATTACCGAGATTTAGAAATGGTAAGAGGAGGTAAAGAAAGAGAGTCTTTAAGAATCCTTGATGTATTAATGGGAAATGTGGTAAAATCAACTCTTGCCATTAAGCCTAAAATTGCACTAACGCAAACTTTATCCATTCCTAATGCTATTAAGTTTTTGCCACGAGGTAAAAATGCTGTAAAAGGCTATAATCCCATAACGTATTTTAAAGATGCAAAACACATTTTTAAGAACAGTAAATATATTAAGAATCGTTTAGATACAAATACATTAAATAAAGCGATTACAGGGCTAAACTCTATATCTAATGAAGAGGTGTTTGGAACTAAAGTAGGAAATAGCGTAAAACAGTTTATAAGAGCTTATGATACGATACAAAATACATTAATGCTGAATGTAAAAGCAGGTGACTTAGTAGGAGTTATGGGGAGTTTCCCATTGTACTCATCTTGGAAAGCAGAATATTTATCTAGAGGCATGGATGAAAGTACTGCCGAAAAAAAAGCAATGTTAAAATTTGAAACAGCAGTTGATCGTACTCAACAAGGTCAAACAAAGTTTAGCAAAAGTAAATTGCAAAATCATCCTGTAGGTAAAGTTTTTTCTATGTTTGCTACTTCTCCTATGCAAAACTATCGGAATGCAATAAGCAGTTATGTTGAGGTTTCTAGATATTTTCGTAAAAATCAGGAAATGAAAGGGAGTTTAGCCAGACATTTAATTAGTATTACCAATTTTAGTTTGTTACAGCCCCTTCTATATACATGGATAGCAGGGAGATTAAAAGGGGGGCTAGGTTGGCTGTTGAATGATGATGATGAGCCTAGCGAAGCAGAAAAATCTATGTTGAGTACACTAATTCTTAGAAATACATCATCTATCCCAATGGTAGGAAGTGCATTAACATTAATTGTAGATGAATTAGTCGAAAAAAAACAAAGTTTTGGAGGATTATTAGACAATCCAGTGCTTCAAGAAGCAGATAATATAAAGAAGTATTATAATAGAGCAAAAAGAGCTAACACTACAAAAAGCAAGGAAGATAATTATAGAATGATGAGACGTTCTTTTTATAAATTAATAACAGGGTTTCCCGTAGAAACTGTAAAAAAATATAAAGATTTAATTGATAATGGCGAAGAGTATAATGATAAATATGACGTAATGGAAATGCTATGGTTAAAAATGGGACATAGTAAATATGCTATAGATGTTGATAGAAAGGATAATCTAAAAAATAAAAAGCAATCAGTTAATTACTGATTGCTTTTTTTAGTTGTATAATGTTTAGATAATATTCCAAAACCTATAATAAAAAATCCAAAGAAAACGATTACAATAGCTGTAAGTATAAGTTCATAATTACTATAAAATTCTAGCCCTGTCAGAAGAATATTTGAAACTCCTACTAATGAAATTAATAACCACAAAAATACAAGTATTCTATAATACTTAGCATAAAATCGTATTATACTTTTAATATAACTCATCCAATTTATTTATAAACATCATTATTTTAGAAAGCATATGTACTCGATTGCTATTTTGTGTTTTATCATTATCCTGAGTACCTAACATTGCATCTGATGTAAGTTCTGATAAATATAGATTAAATTCACATGAATTTATTTCTGAAAAAAAATCTTTAATTAATATGTCTACCTTTTTTTCCTTCATATTTTTTTGCTCGCCCATTTAGTTTTTTTGTTTATTTTTATATCTCTTTTTAAAGGGGTATTTTTCATTTAAACTGTTGGTAGGGAACAATTTAAGTGTTTTTTTAGTTTATATAAATTTCATCGATCATAAAACTTATATAGTGTTTCCTTTTTCTCTAAAAGATGTTTTTTCATTTCTATATTTTTTAAGGTTTATTAATGTTAAAAAAATGTAATTTTATATTTTTAATCCTATAAATTAATTAGAAAGGACTATAAAAATATCTAAATAATACAATAAATTCACTGTTTTTTACAAGTGAAATTTCAATTTTCTCATTATCAGACAAATACAATAAGTAATTATATGCTACTCTAATTAGCTGAAAGCAATAGTGTTAGAAAATTTACTTATTATTTGTTAATGAAATTGAAAAATAATGTTAAAATAAATAATGATTGTCTAATCTAAAATAGACATTTATTTAGTGCTTATATACTACACACTTTTTATGTTATCTAATCAACAAATGAGAGAGTTTTTAATAGCTTTTTTCACCTTTTTGAATTTATTATTAGTATCAATATATATATCTAAATTATTAGATACATTATGAAATTTTGAAGTCTTATGAAGCATAGCAAATTCTTTCATTTCTTTTTCTGTGAAGAGAATAGCAGTATTACTTTCAATAAATTTACGAGCATATTGTAATCGAACAAATTTATTAGGTGAATTTTCCAAAACAGCTAAAACGGTTTTATCGACTTCATCCCTATATTCGTTATACTCCAAACTATCAACTTTAAACATTTCATCTAGTAAATTATTAAGCATTTTATTATTGTCAATAGATTTATAAAATGATGTACATGCTCGTTTTATATCATGTCTAAAAATGATTTTCATTTCACTTTCTATAGTGTCTATTAGATCTAATAAATTGTTTGAATATGCTGATAACATATATAATGCTATTACTTGCTTTTTTGTGTATTTCATAATATATTTCCTTTTATTAAAAATTCAATTTTCTAAAAATCCTTTAGGTATAAAGCCGTAGGACTGTCCAACAGTATACTCTATTGGTGGTTGATACAGACGATAATATCCCTTTTTGTTAGGTTTCACGCTGAGGTAAAACCCTTTTTGTTTCAATACTTTTGGTATTTTTTTTACTTTAATCTTATCTGACATTATTTTATTGCCTTTAATGAAAGTAGAAATGATTTTATACTCATCCCCTGATTCTTTAAGTTTTTTGATTGCGAAATCTTGTACTGCCTTTAACATTTTTTATTTCTTTTGATTAACATCGTTCTGCAATATCAGCGATATTACATGCCTTAGAACAATATGATTTTTTACATGAACTCTCCACAAAACATACACTTGTTTTCTAGTTCATCATCATAACAATTTACTATTTTCCAAGTATCATAACTTATCATGATCTAATACTTCTTTATATCCTTGTACTAAATAACTCTTCACTTTATTAGGATGTACAAGTCTGTGTTCTTTCTCTTTTTTTAACCAAATCCAACCTTGGTTTTTTTTTAATTCCTCAACTGATTTTGCCTTTAAGAGTTGTTTTTTTGCATCTTTCCTATAATAGCTTAGTAAAGTGTTTCCTATAGCTTTAGATTTTTCTGGAGAGGAACTTTCATTTTGTTTGTTTTTCATATACTGGTATTTTATTTAAATTATTCTGTTTGTTTTTTAAATTCTTCTTTGTACTCTAGATCTGTTCTTATATGATAATAATGTTGATATAACTTATCTATTTCTTCCCACCATTTAATTTCTTTTTTATTAGGTTTTTTTGGATATCTTTTTTTACCTGTTTTAGCTTTCCATCTTTTCTTTTTTAGTTTACTGACGACTATTTTATAATGATATTTCCCGTCTGGAATAGGGTAAATTTTTAAACCATTATTTAAGCACCAATTGAAATATTTTGCTTCCATTTCTCTAGCTCTCATGATCAAAAGGGTAAATCTTCCTTATCCTCATCGAAATCAGCAAACGCTTCATTAGGATAGGCAACTGGAATATTGCTAACAAGGAATTCTTCAAATTTATCGCCAAGACGTTTTTGATCTATTTGAGTTAATGGCGTTCTTCCTTTTAGATAGTAACGATTGGTTTTACGATCAAAAACAAATCCGTCAATTTCTCCTGGTATTCCAACTAATTTTTGTTTCTTAATCTTTTGACTAGCAAAGATTACCGAAGGGTCTGCAAAATCTATAGCCATTTCTGGTCGCCATACAATATTTACATTATCAGCTCTCTGAGCAAAAACCCCACCTCCCTTAATATTTGATTTCATGGGCTTGAAGTATCGCCCTTGATCCTTATCATTTTTTCGCTGTGTATTTTGATGTGCTACAAGGTTCATTGATAAATAGTAATCACTGGAAAACCTTTTTAATGTTCCTATAAACCTTGTGATATACAATTCTTCTCTTTCATTCGATTTTTGTAAATGTTCTACAGAATTGTAAGGATCTATTATCATCCCCTTAATACCATACTTTTTCACTAGATATTTAGCTTTATCAAATATTGTTTTTAACCTAAAATCTTCTTCTGGATAAATCAGAAAAAAATGCTCATTAACAAAGTTGAAGCCCTCTTTATACTCATCAAAACTCATCTGATTAGATTTATAAAAAGGATCTGTTGATTTACCTATAAACATTTCAATAAGATTATCATAGTAGTCTGTAATAGGAGTGTTTTCAGGACTAAAAACTGCCCATTTCCAATTTTCATAAGCGGATTTAATTACGCATAATTGTTCTAGAAAAGTGGACTTCCCCTCATTTTCGTAACCTGTCCATATAGTTACTTCCCCTCTTCGCCAAGTCCAATGTGAATCAATTTCATTAAAATATGTTGTAGTTCCTCTTTCTTTACCATTAAAAAAAGAATCTTGCATAATATTCCATCTATCTTCTGCCTTGAAAACACCTTCTACTTTTGGTTCTAAAGCTATCTCTAAAAGCTTTTTAAGCTCAAAAGCACCTTTTTCTATCAAATATTCATTTGCATCTTTATATGGAGTATAGGAAACTATCTTTACTTTTTCAGCACCAATTCTACGAATAAGTTCGTCCTGAAGTTTACGACCATTAACATCACTATCTACACCAATGTAGATCAATTCTGCTTGCTCAAAAGCATCATAAGAATTAGTCAAGCATTCTAATTTTTTATCTACATTTTGATCGTTTACGTTTGGTGCGCCTTGATTTACTGATGTATGCCAATCAATACCTGCAACTTCCCACGACATTGCATCAAATTCTCCCTCATTGATAATAATTTTTTTTGCATTCTTAATTCTATCATAGTTAAACATTATTGGTTCAGCACCCATAGCTTGACGGAAATCTTTCTTATCAATCATTCGAGTTTTATAATTGATGAGTTTGCTGTTTCTTAGGTATGGAAATACAATTCCTTTTCCATCTTTAGTCATAGCTATCTTGTTTTTTAAAACGATTTCTTGAGGAATAGCCCTGTTTTCAAACATCTTTACTCCTGATTCAGAAAGTTTGGTTATGTTCTTTTTTGATGGTAATGCATATTTTACAGATACTTGCAATTGTTCTCTATACTTTTTTTCTCTTTGACCAACTTTACCTTTAAATCCACACTTATGACATTTGTAGAAACCTTCTACTATATTAATAGACAAGCTTGGGTCTTTAGTATTTGTTTTCCCTTGACGTATACATTCAGGGCATTGAGATACCTTTTGCTTATTTCTGTTTGATTTGGGGTATATCCCTATAGCTTCAAAATCTAAAAGTGTAGCCATTATTCGAGCATTCGTTTTTTGATTAATTCTACTTGCTCATTATAACCTAATTCATACTGTTCTTTAGTGCTAAGTAACCCCCATTTTAAATTAGAATTATTTTTTGATTTTGTAGGTTCTTCCTGATATTTAAGCCAATTCTTAAAATAAGTAGCAAACTCTAAAGCGTTCTCTTTATTTTTCCCTTGTGATTCTAAGTTTTTAACAAAATCAGGTATCAATTTTTTGATTGTTGATACTTTCTTTTTAGTTGTTGTTGATACTGCGGATAGTAATTTTTTATCTTTTATATATACTTCTGCAAGGCGTAAGATTGAGATATAAATATCTTTAGGGAACTCACTATATAATATCTCTTCTGAAGAGTCCGGTGGTTCTTTAGTGTTTAAAAATAATTCTTGTGCTGAAATAGCTTGTTTTAGTGTTTTAGGATTTATTCCATGTGCTTCAAGAATTTTCATTGCAGAGAAATGAACTTTTATTTTTTCTTTAAGTTCTTTTCCATATTGAAACGTTATAAAAGATGGGATAAACCATTTTTTATCATTATCAAGTACAACTATTTTCTCTTTTTCCTTATTAAATATTTTTAAAGCTTTCTCTGCGGTGATAGGTACTTTTGTTTTTAAATAAATTTGTACCACCTCAAAATCGCAAATCCAGATACCTGCATGATCGCATTCATGATAGAGGAAATCCCAAAAAAGCTTATACTCCTGTGGTAATTGCCTAAAAAAATGTTTTCTGTACTTTTGTGAATCAGTAAAACGTTTAGCCATTGACATACTGTTTTATCTGATTAACACTTATCTTATAAGCTCTAGAGAGTTGTTCTATCGTTAATTCTGTTGTATTTATGAGAATTTCTATTTTTTTTAATACATTCTTAGATGGTCTACATTTTACATTAAGAGCATATTGGATTTTTTCGTTTATCTCGTTATATTGGATTCTTTCATTTTTATCTGTTTCTATAACATTTTGAACAACTCTGAAAGAATGTAATACTGTAGCATGGTTATATCCTTTTACATTATGTTGTTTAGGGTATTTTCCGATTTCTCTATAGCTTAATTTATCTTTTAAGTATTTTCTTGAAAAATGAAAAAACAATTGGCGTTTCCAAACTATTTCATTTACGCGAGTATTCTGTAAAATATAAGAGGTATCAACATTATAATGAGTGGCAATCACATTAAGTATTTCATCAAGTAACTTGTTTGGAGTTCTATGTTGCATCTTATTATCTATTTAAATTTTATTCTTACTTCTTTTCCTAATGTGCTACAAAAACAGCCTTCAATTATTTTTCCTTTTTTATCAATAGCATGAAAACCTGTAGAATGAGAATCTTCTTCTTTACAACAAAACCATTTATGACCTATATTTATAATATTACGATATCCTAATATTTCTAATTTCTTCTTTCCTATAATGAAATCAGAATTACTTGGACTAGACTGAGTAATATATACGGTAAGAACTGTGATTATAGCTATTGAAATTAATAAGCTAATCATCACCTTTTCTTTTAAGTGATTAGAATTATATTTCATGTTTAGCTTTAAAATGGTAAGTCATCATCATCAGAATTCATGTCATGTTGAGGTGATCTTGTCTCTTGATTATCCTTAGAGCTTCCATTTAAAAAGAGAAATTCTTTTACTTTGATTTCTGTACTGTATTTTGTATCACCATTATTATCTTCCCATTGGTTTGTGTGCTTACTTCCTTCGATGTAAAGTCTACTACCTTTTTTAGTGTACTTTTCTAAAGTTTCAGCTCCTTTTCCATAACATACCAATTTATGCCATTCTGTTTTTTTAATTTTTTCTCCTGAGTCTTTACTTTTATATGTTTCCCTTGTTGCTAATGATAGATTTACAACAGCGCGACCATCATCCGTATATGTAATTTTTGGGTCATCTCCCAAATACCCGATTAGAAATACTTTGTTTAACATTTAATATATGTTTACGTTATGATATTTTTAGATTCTTGTTGTTAATAAGGCGTACACCATTAATTTCTCTTCCCTCTTTAATTGCTTTTTTTAAATCTGATTTATTTATATTTTCTGTAGTTGTAGTAGTTTTAAATTCATCAGGTATTAAATTTCTGTCATCAATCTCTATTGATTGGCTTTTTCTAAAACCAAAATTCACCAAACCAACTTTGAAAATTCCAAAAATACTTATAGCTGTGAGCAAAGTATCTTTAAGGCTATTGATAATATTTTGATTACGTTTTTTCATGGCTTGTAAACGTTTAATCTCTTTGTCTATTAATATGTTTTCAGCTTCTCTTTTCAAGATTACTTCGCGATACGCAATACTTTTATGTTCTAAATCATTCTTGGTAATTGTTAATCTTTTTTCAGCTTCTGTAGTCAATTCGCCCTCCATTTGTTCTATCTCGTATAGAATCGAAAGTTGTTCTTGATTGATTGCGAAGAGTGACTTCTTTTTTGGCTTCATTGATTTGACAATTTTTCAATTCTATTTTCTAATTGTTTTTTATGTTCTGGCTTCATTTTCTTTTTTGATGTACTAAAAGCTTTAAGAAATTTTTGAATTGTTATAGCATCAGATTTCATACATTTTTTAAATTGAGTTTCATTTAACCAAATGATATTACTGCCTGTTTTTTCTTTTGAAATAGCTTTTGATGATGTAATTCCATCAATATCGTCGTCTGTTACAATTCCAAGTATCGAGCTTAAAGCATATCTCCTTAAAAACGTTATGATACTTCCCATTCCTTGTACAGGAGACATTTGTTTTTGCTTATTGCTTATCATATCAGCATCAATTGTAGATGATATGTATTGCCCCGAAGTTCCGTGAATTAGAATAGTTTTTACCCCTACATTTTTTGAGTCATTAAAGACCTGCTGCGTATATGATAATCCCGCTTCTTTAAGATGTGGTTTTATTGTCTCTGTTATCGATGCTAAGTCTGCATATTTATATCCATAGCCTTGTGAATTTTTCTCAACTGTAGGACACTTACTTTGAAATATCGTAAGAGCTTTTCCTAGTTCTCCTAATTCTAATCTACTTGCAACGGTTAGCATTTTATCTGTTACGCTTTCTTCCATTATTCTTGTAATTTTATTTCTATTGCTTTTTGTCTGTAATAATCGTTTACAAACTCTACGGATTGCTGTAACGATTCTTTGTCAACAATCCAAAACTCACGCCTTTTTATGTCTATAAAGATTGATTTATTAATGCTGTTCTTATCTGTTGCTTGCTTTTCTAGTTTTCTGAAATCAAGCAATACAAGTAAGCTACTTATATGTTCACTTGTGTGATGAACAATTCTAAATCTATCTTGTTTCATTCTTAATTTTCTTTACTTTTAAATAATCATTCAAATGTTCCTGAGTGATTGTATAGTTTTTTCCTTTTTTACTAGCTCCTAATATTCCATCTAGAATATGTTGTCGTACTGTGTAGTAATCTCGATTTACAATAGTGGCTACTTCTCTAAGTGTATAAGTCTTTTCATTATTAATTTTGTAAATAGATGATTGAAGTTTATCAACTTTCTTGTTTAAATCATCAAAAGATTTTTCAACTACCTTCTCTACTATGACTGAAATGGGCAAATCATGAATTGGCTTTGTTTTATTGTTCATTGAATTATTATTTAGTTTAAAAACAATTTTATTTGCTTGTGTTTTTACTTGTGTTTATATTAAAAAATGATATTAATTAATACTTTTTACTATATTTACGCAAGGTTTTTCTTTAAAATACTTTACAATAATACAAAAACGCAAGTAATATGCAAGTAAAAACACAAGTAAAAACACAAGTAATTTGTCTTTTTTTTATTCTAAATAAATTTATTGGCTTTTACTTCATTGATAATATTTTAAAAAAAAACTATAATTAACTGTAATTAAATAAGTTACTATAACAAAAGGAGTGAAAGCAGTTTTTTTAACTTTTTATTACTTCATAAAAACACACAAGTACAATACTTGTGTTTTAAAAATTTTAAATAAGAATGATTACTGTAGCAGAAAGATTTAGGGAATTGCTTAAAGAAAAGAATGTTTCAATGTATGCCTGTTCTAATGATACAGGAATAGATCAAGGTGTATTAAGTCGTTACAAAAACGGTAAGTCAAAGCCTAGTCCAGCAAATAGGAAAAAACTTGCTAAATATTTTGGAGTTACTATAAATGATCTAATGTGTGATGAAGATAATAGATATGATAATAACGATAATCAAGATCTTACCACTATCCTAAAAAAAAGTATTATAGCTTACTTAATTGATAGTGATGATTTGGATAAACCATATCTAACTTATAATAATTTGAAAAAAAAATATTCTAAGAAAGATTTGATTAGGGAGGTGAATAATGATAGTGAAATTGGATTAGCACTAATGACCAATCTTGTGATAGTGTCTATGAAGTTATTTGATGAAGGCAGTGAAAAGTTATTAAACTTTGATTTAATATAATTTAGCATAAAAAAAGGCATTAGCATAAAAATACACTAACGCCTTTTATTTTTACATCATATTATTTTTTTCTAGTAGTAAATCTAGCTTTTTGTTGATCTCTTCTAAAAGTATTCTTGTTTCTTGCTCAAAAGTTAATTGCCTTTCAGAATCAGTTCCTAATCCTAAAGCGTTCATTTGAGCAACTTTTGCTTTACCTGATAAAATTACTTCGCCTTTTCCATATTTAGCATATTTCATACTTACTTGTGGAAATTTTTTTATAAGCCTTTCTATAAATTTAGCCCCCATTTTGACCTTTCTGCCATTTACTACTTTACCAATATTAGTTACCGATCCTTGATTTTTATAGCCTAAAGCTTTGTATAAACCATAAGTATTGATGTTTAATTCTCTCATGATTACTTTAAGCCTATCACGATCTTTTATTAAAATTTCTTCTTTATTTTCTATTTCTTTGTTCATTTTATGTAGTCTTTCTTAGTTTTTCAAAATCAATTGGTTCTATTTTTATGTTCCAATTTTTCGCTATAACTTTTGAAGCTCGGTTTCCAAATTGCTTTACATAATGTAGCATTTGTTCTTCGGTTGCCCATCCACCTACTTGCATGATTATTTGATTATCTACCCCTTGTAAATATAAATTAGTGGCGAAACTTCTTCTAGCTGTGTGAGAAACAACAAGCTTCCATTTTTCGTATATTCCAAAAATCTTTCTTCTGGTTTTTGTTTCATCCCATAAAACAATATTTTGAATAATTCCTCCGTCAACTTTTTCATCTATCCTAGCAAGTTTAGCTACTTGTTTTATCTTCTGATTAAATACATTTTCTGATATTTTTGGGGGTAATCCTCGCCACTTATAAAGTATCTCTCTTACTTGTGGATGTATAGGGATAACTACTTTAGTTTTTGTTTTCTTAGTTTTGATTAATATTTGACCTGTTTTCAAATTATCCTCATTCAATCCTATTAAATAATCAGAAACTCTTAGACCAGTCCTAAGACCAATAATGTAATTATCTCTTGCAATATCTAAATACTCATCTTTTTCAATACTTAAATCAAGTTGATACAAATCGTTTATTTCCCTTTCATCTAAATATATTAAATCAATATCTTTGTGGTCTACAACATTATTATTTACTTCGTTCCACTCTTTATTCATTTCAATACCTGAGTTAATAGCTTTTTTTTGTAAGTAAGAGCATTTGACTAAAATTGTATTGATTGTTGCAGCAGACATTTTATCCTGTTCTAATAAAAACTTTTTGTATTCAATTTTAAGATCCTTATTATAATCTGAAAACTTGTACTTTTTTCCTGTATATTTTTCAAATCTTCTTATTTTGTCTATAGCGGATGAATATGCTTGATTATCATCGTCATTAAAAACTTTTTCATTTTTTTTCCTATACATATTTGTGGCATTTTTTATCCAATTTACAGCCCAATCATAAAAATAAATATCTTTATTTTCTTTCTTTTTTTCAATCTCTTGTTTAGATCTATTAAAAACATTTAAGACAATACTACGTAGCCAAGTACTATTTATTGGGACACCTGAAATAAAATCAATTTGGTACGCTTCATAAATTGTCAATTCTATTTTAAGTAATTTTTTACTAATACTTACATAATTTTTAAAAGAAGGTACTTTTTTTAATTGTTTTTTTTCAAAATTCCAATGTTCATGTTTGACATAAATTTCTGTTCCTACTGAATAATCAATTGTTTTACTTTTGTAAAACCTAACAAGAATTTGTTTATACTTTCCTTTTGAATTAGAATCTACTTTAAATGTTATATTCATATTTTTTAATATTAGAAACAACAGTAACAAATCAAAAAGAGAAAATAATTATGTTTAACATTAAAACACAATTATTTTCCTTTTTCTTTAATGATATTATTAAGGGGAATTACTCCGAAATACTCTCGACAAAGATATAACTTAAACTAATATGTAGTATATATTTATATACCAAAAAATACCAAAAAATATACTATAAGTATATTTTTTGGTATTTTTTGGTATATTACATGTATATAAAGTGTAGTATTTGAATTTTAATAAAAAATTCACTTTGTAAACCCATTTTATCTATTTTTTTTATACTATATACGCTACTACTATTACTACTACTGTGGGTAGTATTAAGAAAACAATGATTGTATATACGTTATATATAATAGACATCGTATTGGGGTACGATTGGGGTGTCTATGAATTAGAACGCAAAACTACATTTTTATCATTACTTCTCTAATTGGTTTGTCCACATATTTTTTATGGTATAGACGTAAAAATAGTTACTTTTTATTTAACATTCCTTTAAGTTAATGTGTTATTATTTGGTTTTGTTACCTTTTTTTTGTTTTTTCTAAGAATTGCCCTCCGATTTCTGACTTAGAGTCTTTACAATCTTGATTCTCATGATACCTAGTACAGATCCATGTATATATTGATATAGTAGGGATCGTCGTTTAATAGTTTACACATAAAATCTTCTGTATCGATATGTAATACTTGTAGTATCTCATATAATATTTCTTGTGGTGGTTCATCAATTTGATCTAGGTAGCATTGTTATCTTATTTACTCCTTTATTGAGGGTTTAATTTCCTGAGGCTTGCCTAGACATCAAAACATTTTTTTTGTAATCATATCTCGTGAGCTTCCTCCTAGGTTATTGATTTTTATAATAAATAGGGATACGAGAATAATTAGGGACTTATACGATGGGGTATTTATGGGTACGGTACAGGTACTATTCTGGTGTTCCCTAAACATAGTGGTATTGGGGTAACAAAGGGGCATTGTTTTTATATCATACAGGAGCAATTATATGCTATCTGGTACTGGGTAATAATAAGGCTAATGAGAAGCAAATGGTTAATTGTTAATACTGTTTTCATATATTTGTTTCTTGTTGTTATTATATGTTATAAGTATAGTCTGTTTTTGGACTTTTATAAAATAGTTAAGGTTTTTTTTACCTTTAAATATAAAATAAACAGCTTTTTTACTCAAAGTTAATCTGTATATGAGCCTAGATATTAAAAAAGAAAGAGAGAAAAGGGGTATGACCCAAGAGCAGTTTGCTGAACTTTTAGGTGTTAATAAAAAAACAATTGTAAATTATGAGTCTGGAGGTAATATCCCAGAAACTAAATTAAAAATGTTTACAAGAGTATTATATGAAAATTGCCCTAATACATCGCTTATAGAAGATAGCTATAGTATATTTTATGATATTAAGGGAAGAAAGATATCTGATAAAGAGGTCTGCGAGTATGTAGTACGAAATCTGGATAGACTAAAAGAAAGTGATGTGGGCTTAAGAAAATCGATAGATATAGAGGCTTTAAAAATATTGGTAAAGGCTAAAAAACCAGACGGAACTATCGATGTTGATAAAGTAGGAAATTAAGACCTAACTAAACAAACAACTAAGATTGAGACCATGCCTAATTGATTATTAGAAGTGTATGTTTTCTATCTGATATAAGAAATAGCGTTGTTCATGTGATAATATATCGAACAAATCTATTAGTGTGGTTGTAGATTGATCTGATTTTTTTAAATCCTTTTTTAAGGATTGTATTTCTTCTTCTTTTTCCTGAATCAAATCATTATAGTCTCTTTTAAGACTTTTTATACTATCTTGATCAAGATATTTTTCTTTTTGTTTTAGTATGTCTAAAGGATTTTTCATTGTTTGAGTATCTAAGGGAGGAGAGAATTAAAATTAGTCTAAAGAGTCAATTACATCTATGGTATCTACAAAATAATCTTTTCTATCTTCTTCCTTAATGTATTTTTCTTTAACATCGATACCGATGTGCCTAGTAAGCTTTTTTATATTACTCTTGTATATGGATATTATATAGGTTTTGTTATAAAACCAGTACATAGTACTATGAGTTACTATAGCGATACTAAATGCAATTATAGATATTGCTGCTATATGAGCCAAGTATGGTAAATCTGATTTTATATAAAAGACCCACACCAGATAATATAGAGATATGAAGATAAAAACAAAAGACACAAAACTATAGGTTCTTCTAAGTGATTTGTACTCTAGCTGAAGAGTAAGGTATTTAAACAAAATAGAGAGTATAAAAAGAATAATAAATATACTTACCTGATATAAAAAAACATTCATATTCTTAAAATGAAAAACTTTAACTTCTTCACGTATTTTTTTAAGACTTTTATACTTAGTAGAGGCTTGATCCTGAATTTTTATATACTCCATCATCAATTCGCGATTTTTGGAGGTGTTTAAGTTATTTTCTTTAATAAATTCGGCTTTAAGAGTTTTATACACCGAGTTTCTTTGGGAAATCAATTCTTTATAAGCTTTCTCTCTAGCTATAGTTTCTTTACTATTTGTGGAAAAAAAATTATGGCTTGATACTAAAGCTAAAGAAGCAATAGCAACAAGCCAACATATAATTCTTAGTTTTTTATTGTTCGTCTGTTCCTTCGTCTTCTCCAGGGGCAATGACATCTCCTTTATTTGTGCTAAAAGCTTCTTCGATTCCTGTTTCATCCTGTATTGGTTGTGTTTCACAGCTACTTAGTATACTAACTAAAAGTAATGTGCTTACTAAAATAATACGATTTTTCATTTGGTTATGTATTTAATGGATTAGTACCCTAAAATACAACTAAATAAGGGGACTACCCTTAGCCAAATGAAAATTAATATCCATACAGACTAGAATGATTTGGGGAGATGCTATGGTGTGGCAGTATCATACTAATTTGATTTTTTTATATGTTGTTAAAAACAGTCAAATATACTAAAGAAGGTAGCGTATTTAAATACGGTTTTACCGTAAACGCTTGATTTTGTGTAAGTAAAACAACATCATGAGACTGATAGCTAAGGGGTTATAGCATGAATATTTTTTGTTAAAAATGAATATTTTTTTCCCTTAATGGTACTAAAAAAGTAGTGAGATACTTTAATCTCTCATTGAGGATTTAGTTCCCCGAAGCATACCTCATGAGCTTGCTCCGAGGTTGTTGATTGAACAGTCTCTTCAAGTTTGAATGAAAAAGGTTCGAATTTGAATATAAAAAATCCCCCAAAAGATTAGTGTTTTATCTTTTGGAGGATGTTTAATCCCTCATTGAGGGTTTAATTCTCCGAGGTTGTTGATTTCCTTATAGCGGTTTACTTTTTAGAAGTATTATAGTTTTGATTATAAAGTCAACTTTAAGGATGATATATGTATCTGCTTTATATCAGTAGTATAAAAAAATGAATATTTTTAGACCTTTAAGGTTTTTAAAACCTTGAAGATCTGGTTTAGAAGCATTATAGATTTGATTATAAAGTCAACTTTAGGGATGATATATATGTATCTGTTTTATACCAGTAGTACAAGAAAAATAATGTTTTTAGACCTTTAAGGTCTGGTTTAGAAGTATTGTAATTTTAATTATAAAGTCAACTATTTACTAAAATCCTCGTGGATTTTCTATTTGGGATGTATTTGCTAAATTAGTTGCTTGGAACATGTAACTTTTTATACACAAAAATGTTATAGCTAATTTTAAGAAACTAATAATCATTAATCCTAACTATTGTTCTGGATAGAAACATCAATCAAATACTAAAATTTTTAATGAAAAAACTATTTTTAATTATTGCTTGCTCGATTCTTATTATAAACTGCAAAAATCATACAAAAGAAATCCCCGAGAAACTAACAACTGCTCATAGTAATAATCCAGCGTTAGATTCTTTAATGAAAACTTGTTATCAACGTGGGCTTTTTAATGGGAGTATACTTGTATTAAAAAATGATAGCATTATTTATAAAAACAGTTTAGGGTTTTCTGACAGTTTAAAAGCTAAAAAGTTAAAGCAAAATATGTTATTTAATATTGGTTCTATTTCTAAAGAATTCAGTGCCGTTAGTATTATGAAGCTTGTCGAGGAACACAAAATCAATTTAGATGATAATGTCTCTAAGCATATTCCAAATCTTCCGAATTGGTCTACTAAAATTAAAATTCATCATTTATTAAATTATACAAGCGGACTTCCAAAATATAATTGGGAGAAGGTAAGGAATGATAAGGATGTTTATAATGATCTGATGAATATTAAAAAATTAGAGACTGAACCAGGTACTGCTTTTTTATATAGCAATAACAATATTTTTCTTCGGAAAATGATTATTGAAAAAATATCAAAAGTTTCATATAATGATTATGTGCAAGAAAATTTATTAAAACCTCTAGAAATGGAAAATACGTTTCTTTCTCCTCTAACACAGGTTTCTGAATTAGCTATGGGATTTAGTGATAAACCTAATAGTGAAGAACAAACGACATACGATAAAATGTCTGGGAGTATTTACATAACAACCGATGATATGTATAAATGGATTTCTGCAATACACTCTGAAAAAATTATAAGTTCTAATGCTAAAACCATTTTAAACACCCCTTTTACAACAGATTACTATACCGAAACTTCACTTGGAGCACCTAATCTTCAAGATGGTGTAATGACTAGGCATCAACATTCTGGTTCTCATATTAATTATGAATCATTAATTGATCATAATCTGAATAATGGGCTTACAGTAATTTTATTTACCAATACTGCAAATCATAAACTTTGGAAAATCGACCATACTATCAATGCTATAGTACATAATAAACCTTATTTAATTCCAAACCATTCAATCAAAGAGGCAATCCAAGAAAAATGTAAAACAAATATTAAAGATGGGATTTCTTATTATCATCAGTTAAAAAATGAAAATATTGATGGCTATAATTTTGAGGACGAAAGAGAATTAAATAATTTAGGATACGAGTTTTTAAGAGATAAAAAAGTGGATAATGCTATTTCAATTTTTGAGTTGATGGTTTCGGAATTTCCAAATTCTGCAAACGCATACGATAGCTTAGGCGAAGCTTATTTTACAGCAGAAAATATTGAATTAGCCCTAAAGAACTATAAAAAATCATTAGAGCTTAACCCTAATAACTCCAATGCAGCAAAATGGATTGAAACGATGCAAAAACTCTAAAAGAAACTGGCTACAACAAGATCCTCCTATGTAAAGTTTTTTTCCAAATCTTAGGTTAAACCTGCTTTATGTATTAGAAAATCTATTACCTCTTTGAGCTACTGCAAATATATATGTGTTACACTTGATTTTTTCTTTTAACCGATGCTACGCTAAAACTAAGAAAATCACTGTATTTATGATATCTCAAAACTTTATAACGAAGTTCTAATGCATAAAGCGAGTTAAATATAGAATGTTTTATTGTTTTAATCCCTCATTGAGGGTTTAATTCCCCAAGGCTTGCCTCTCATCAAACTATTTTTTTTTCAGAAGAATACGTCGTAAGCTTGCTCCGAGGTTGTTGATTTATCTCATACTACTGGTCAAAACTGGAAGGATTTTAGATACAAATTTAAATCAACAAAAGAAGACTCTAAATGAAAAGGATCATATCTAGAAGGTTTTAATATTAACGAAATAAAGAACAATCGACAGGGTTAAAATCAATCGAAAAAAGACTAACAAAAACCGAGAAACTACTGGAATCTAAAAAATAAAAAACAAATAATAATTTGCTCTATATTGCACATGCATCCTTAGGGATGTAAATACACCATACAAGAAACATCAGTAACAAGCACATCCATCCCGCGATGAATCAAATTTAAATTAATGGATTATAATTCAATATTAAAAAAAGTTCAGCAGTATATTATACTAAATGAACAAGAAATAGATTTTTTTACTTCAGTATTAAGTTTTAAAAAAGTTAAGAAAAAAGAATTTATTCTTAACTCTGGTAAAGTATGCTCTAACTATTATTATGTAGTAAAAGGCTGTATTAAAAAATATTACATTAATTCAGAAGGTAAAGAGCGTATTTTTGAATTTGCAATAGAAAATCAATGGATTAGTGACCAAAATAGCTTTTGGATTCAAACCCCTTCTATTTTTGATATTGAAACGATAGAGGATACAGAAATAATTCAATTAAAAAGAATAGATATAGAACCTCTTTTAACCCGAATACCAAAATTCGAACGTTATTTTCGATTGATTGGGAACGATTTATTATTTAAACAAGAAAGAAGGATAAAACAAAATCTTTCTTGCTCTGCTAAAGAAAGATATAAAGACTTCTTACAAGATTACCCAAATATAGAACCACGATTATCTCAAAGACAAGTAGCCTCTTATCTAGGAGTAAGTCCAGAGTTTTTAAGTTCACTTCGCAATAAAAGTAATCTTATTTCTAACACTTAATCTACATTAAGGTTTACATATTACATACTACATATTTTTGAAAAAAAATGCCTACACTATAACTTACAATCTGTGGTAGGGATTTATAAAATCACAAAATATGATAACGTTACCTGATTTTGAAACTATTCTAATGTTCATCGTTAGTTCAGTATTACTTGTAATAACACCCGGTCCAGCTTTTCTTTATATTTTCACTAGAACAACAGAAGATGGGTATAAGGCTGGTATTCTTTCGGTATTAGGAATTGAAACAGGTACATTATTACACGTTATTACAGTAACTTTTGGACTTTCTTCAATACTTATAAAATCTGACCTAGCGTTTACAATTATAAAATATGGAGGTATTTTTTATTTAATAATTTTAGGAGTTAAAACTATTTACACCGCAAATAAAAATCTCCATAAAGATAGATTGATAAAAAAAATTGATTCAAGTGCTTTTTGGAGTGGTGTAACAATAAGTGCCTTAAATCCTAAATCTATCTTGTTTTTTGTAGTTTTTTTACCTCAATTTATTAATGCTTCTAAAGCAGGAGAAGCCTCACAGATGTTGTTTTTAGGATTATTATTTATCATCATTGCATTGATTTGGGGGCTTGTCTTTGTATTTCTTTCCAATAAATTAGGCGAGTATTTAAAAAGTCATTTTACAAACCTTAGAATTCAAAGTTATATTGTGGGCATAGTTTATATTGGAATAGGTTTCTTTTCACTTTCATTGTTCACAAAATAAGTTCTTCAACTAAAAAACATATTTATGAACAATTTGTCTACTAACAGGCAATAATTCTATTTGCTCTTAAGGATACCTAAAACTGGATACCCCCCGTATACAACACTAGTAACTGTTGCACAAGTCTATACTTTAGAATAAGTCAATATTTTTATAAATGATTACAAAATAATTAGTGTTGTAAATCAATTGAATAAGCCGTTTTCTTAGCGCTATTTAGGGGTTGAGGAAGTATTTTTTTTAATTCCTTCCGATTTCATTAGGATATAATTGATAGGCAGGATCACTCTGCCACCACTCTTTAGTATCAATGTCTAATATGGTCAGTGGTCCTTTAAAGGCAGCGCCTGTATCGATGTTCCATACACAGGTAGATTGTACCGGTGTGGTTTCATTGATTCGAGTAACGGGGGTATGACCGATATATATTTCATCAAATAGTACCAATCGTTTTGGGTAGTTTATATCTGTTTTTTTTAACTTAGGGTCTATGGCTAAAGCGGTTTCCCATAGTGTTCTATCCCAATAAAATGTTTTGCTAAAATATTCTTGATGAGGACCATGAAGATTGGTAAAGCCTGCATGTAAAAATAAACGATTATAGTCATCGATATGATAATTGATGAGGTTTTTATAGAATTGAAGATGAGTATTGATTTCTTCTTTGGATAATTGAGCATAAGAATCTATTGTAGCTTGCCCACCGTGTTTTATCCAATCAGGACTATGTGTTTTTTCTGTTAACCATATGTAACAAAGCTCATCGTGGTTTCCTCTAATAAAAATACAATTATTAGTGGTTTTAAGAGCGATTAAGAACGAAATTACTGCGGCACTATCACTCCAGCCGTCTACGTAGTCTCCCAAAAATATAAGGGTATCATCAGGGGTTACGTTTGCTTTTTTGAGTATTTGTTTTAATGCCAGTAATGCGCCATGTATATCTCCAATTACTAAGGTTCTTCCCATGTCTAGTTTTGGTTGATCGTTTTATAATTCATAATTAACTGTATCGTACTTTTCTTACGATTCTAATACTTTCTTTATAAAGAGAGTATATCGTATCATTATAAGCTTTTAGGTAAGGTTTTGCTTCTTCTAGCTTTTCTTTTGCTTCATTAATATTATTAAAATAGCAGATTAAATAAGTAGCAGGGAGGTTGATAATGTCTTTTTCATCATTTTTTGATAACGGAATTTTGTTCTTTAGTTTGTCGATGATTGCATTATTACTATTGTATAAGTGATATAACGTTTTTCTATCAAACTGAGGTGGCTCGAACAAGAGCTTGTTCTCGATATCATAACTAGCATTGTCTTTAAAAGTGATGACTACTTCTTCTAATGGGTAGTACTTAAAAGTGTCTTGCAAGCCGAGTTGTACATATTCTATGATCTTAAATTGATCCTCAGTAATGGAGATACTTACTTCATCCAATTCTGAGTAAAATAACTTTACATGCTCATTGATTAATTCGATATCGACCCGAGAATAATAAATGTCTCCATTTTGTCGTTTTTCTTTTGCCGCCCAGCAGACTACAAAATATTCTTTAAAAACTTTATAGGTAGGCTGGTAGTCTGTTCTAGAATTAATGAAATCAAAAACACCATCTAAGGTAAGCTCTATATTGTTCTGAGCATGACTTTCTATTGCACTTACAATCTCTGAATTGACATCTTTGATCTCGATATCAAAAACCTTAGGCATACTAATGCTACCATCTCTAAAAAAGACACTACCACCATAGTATTTCCAGATATTTTTGCGCAGAGAACAGAGTTGTCCTCCCTGAGGACGTATGGTAACTAATCCTACTACTTTTTTTGATGGTAAGTGAGGAAAAGGAATGTTCTCATAAGAGACAATAGGAGGATTAGATAAATAAGCATTTACTAAATTCTGAATCTTACTATCATCAAAAAAATCGACTCCCATTATTAGATTATCTTCATCTTCAACACCGATGACGATATAAGAATTGTTTTTTGGGTTAGAGTTGGCTAATGCACAGATATGTTTTAGGAATTTTGCTTTACCTTCTTTTTCACTAATATTAAGTTTACGCTTTTTGTCATAAAAACTATTTTCGTCATTATGTGCTAATAAGTTTTTAATAAGCAGCCGTTTATTAATCATTCCTTAAATTGCAATAGCGATTGTTTTTTCCAATATAAACATAGCTATTTTTATTGGGGTAGCAATACAATGAAAATAAAGAAATTATAAAGTTTTGTTAACGATAAGACTTATTAGGGGTAACATCAGTTTTTCTTCTTTGAGAAAAATGAATAAATACGATAAAAAATGACACGTTGTTTTAAACTTTAATCCCTCATCGAAGATCTAATTCTCCAAGGATTGCCCCATAGAGTATTCATTAAATAATTAATTAATCTTTTTATTAACTATAGTGCTATTGGCTTGTGCAGTAGGAAATACGATAAGATCAGCAATGTTTACATGATATGGTCGTGTCACTACAAAGGCTATAATATCAGCAATATCCTCTGGGGTTAATGGATCAAATCCATTATATACAGTAGCTGCTTTTTGATCATTTCCTTTAAACCGTACGTTGCTAAATTCGGTTTCTACCAATCCAGGATGGATAGCGCCTACTCGTATTCCATATGGATTAAGGTCTATGCGCATTCCCTTATTAATAGCATCTACAGCATGTTTACTTGCACAATAGATATTTCCGTTTGGGTATACTTCTTTTCCGGCAATAGATCCAATATTAATAATATGACCCGATTGTGCAGCAATCATTTTGGGGAGTACAGCTTTAGATACATATAATAAACCTTTGACATTAATATCCATCATGGCATCCCAGTCATCAAGATCTCCTGTTTGGATAGGACTAAGACCATGTGCATTTCCGGCATTATTGATAAGAATATCAATAGTACTAAAAGCTTCAGGCAGGTTTTCTATAGTAGAAAAAACGGCGTCTTTATCTCTAACATCAAAACAAAGTGTATGTACATTTACAGTAGTACTTAATTCATTCTGTAATGCATCTAATCGATGTTGTCTTCTTCCGCATAGTATAAGGTTTATATTGTGCTTTGCCAATTCTATAGCGGTAGACCTACCAATTCCACTGGTAGCGCCGGTTATTAATGCTGTTTTCATTACGATATATTTTTAGGACTATTATAAATACTATAAAAAATGATAATGCCAATTTTTTATATACTTTGTATGAAAAAAATTGCAACACCTTAATGAATGCTACGTCTTTTGATAACATTATCGTGAAAACGATAAAAAAAGGATGTCCAATTTTTTGCAAAAAAGTATTAAATATAGTGTAAAGTTGTGGTCATAAAAGATTTTACAAAGTACATTTAACCAAGAATTAACAAGAAGGCGAAAAATATTTCGACAATTTGCAATGTTGGATTAGGAGTATTAAATTCACGCTTTTAAAAAATATAAAAATAGATGGAAGAGAATAATTCTATTGATATTGCTGCAATCAATCAGAAAATAGAGAAAGAATCTGCTTTTGTAGATTTACTAACTTTAGAAATGAATAAGGTAATTGTCGGTCAGAAACATATGGTCGAACGTTTACTTATTGGGTTACTCGGTCAAGGACATATTTTACTAGAAGGTGTCCCTGGATTGGCAAAAACATTAGCAATTAATACGCTGTCTAAGGCTGTCCAAGGTAGTTTTAGCCGTATCCAGTTTACTCCGGATCTATTACCTGCTGATGTCGTAGGGACGTTAATTTTTAATATGAAAGAAAATGATTTTTCGATTAAAAAAGGACCTATTTTTGCCAATTTTGTTTTAGCAGATGAGATTAACCGTGCTCCAGCAAAAGTGCAGAGTGCTTTATTAGAAGCAATGCAAGAAAAACAGGTGACTATTGGCGATGAAACGTTTGTGCTAGATAAGCCTTTTTTAGTAATGGCGACACAAAACCCAGTAGAACAAGAGGGAACATACCCTCTGCCAGAAGCTCAGGTAGACCGTTTTATGCTAAAAACCGTAATAGATTACCCAAAAATTGATGAAGAACAGTTAATTGTTCGTGCCAATCTAAAAGGGTCTTTTGAAAAAGTAAACCCTGTAGTTTCTGTAGAACAGATTCTGAATGCACAAAAAGCAGTTAAAGAAGTGTATATGGATGAGAAAATCGAAAAATATATCCTAGATATTATTTTTGCAACACGATATCCAGAAAAATACGGGCTAGAAGAGCTAAAACCACTCATCAATTTTGGAGCATCACCTCGGGGTAGTATCAATTTAGCTACAGCAGCAAAATGTTATGCTTTTATTAAACGTAGAGGATATGTAATCCCAGAAGATGTACGTGCAATAATCCATGATGTACTGCGTCATCGTATTGGGATTACCTATGAGGCCGAAGCAGAAAACGTAACTTCTGAAGACATTATTAATAAGATCGTTAACGAAATTGAAGTGCCATAAACTTTTTTCTTACCCCCAAGGAAGAACTAATGAGGGGTATTATAAAAGTTTAACATACAATGAAGCAAAAACAAATTATAAACCTTTTAAAAATCCCCCTTTTGGGGACTTATGGATACTAAGGAGTTACTAAAAAAAGTTCGTAAAATAGAGATTAAAACACGTCGCCTAAGCGATCATATCTTTGGAGGAGAATACCATTCTACTTTTAAAGGACGTGGAATGACCTTTAGCGAAGTACGACAATATCAATTTGGTGATGATGTGCGTACTATTGATTGGAATGTAACGGCACGGTATAATGAACCTTATATAAAAGTATTTGAAGAAGAACGAGAATTGACTATGATGTTAATGGTTGATGTCTCTGGATCGCAACTCTTCGGGACGCAAAAACAATTTAAAAAAGGAATTATTACAGAGATTGCTGCTACATTAGCATTTTCTGCAACTCAAAACAATGATAAGATTGGATTAATTCTGTTTACAGATGAGATCGAATTGTTTATTCCTCCAAAAAAAGGAAGATCTCATGTATTAAGAATCATAAGAGAGTTATTAGAATTCGAACCGAAAAGTAAGAAGACTAATATTACCGAAGCACTAAAGTTTTTGTCTAATGTGATGAAAAAGAAAGCCATCGTTTTTATACTTTCTGATTTTATAGCAGATGAGTATCAACGTACCTTAAAAATTGTAGGAGGAAAACATGATGTTACCGGTATTAGAGTGTATGATAGAAGAGAAGAAGAAATCCCTAATATAGGTATGGTACAGATGGAAGATGAAGAAACAGGAGAATTAATATTGGTTAATACAAGCTCTAAAAAAACACGAATTAATTATAGTGCATATTATAAAGAAAGAGTAGACTACTTTAAAGATAGTTTTACCCGTAGTGGAGCAGGTTCATTAAGTAGTAGGATTGATGAAAGCTATGTTAAAAAATTATTAGGCTATTTTAAAAGAAGAGGATAATCTATAATGACGAATTACAAATTACGAATTGATACTAAATTAGTACAGCAAAAAGTGCTGAAGCTTTTTGTTTGGGGGATATGCTCTATATGGGGAGTAGGAAGTTTTGCTCAGGTTTCGGCAACAATTGATTCTACAACAATAGAGATAGGAGATGAGATGAGATATACAATGCAAGTTGAAGCAGATTCAACTCAGATTGTAGTTTTCCCCGAAGGACAAAGCTTTACACCCTTAGAAGTGATCGAATCTTATAAAATTGATACCTCCAGAAATGGAAAACAGTATCATCTACTAAAAGAATATGCGTTAACCCAGTTTGATTCGGGACAGTACACTATACCAAGGCAAAAGGTAATGATCGGAGATCAAACCTTCTTTACAGACTCTCTAAAAGTAGAAATCAAAGATGTACTAGTCGATACAACCAAGCAAAAGATGTATGAGATCAAACCTTTGGTAGCAGTAGAATCACAATTTATTTTTAATTGGAAAAAATGGATTTTGTGGATTGCTATTCCACTATTGTTACTAGGGATTGTTGCTTTTTTTGTATTAAGAAAAAAGAAACGTAAAGCAGCTAAAGAAGATACCTTACCTCCATATGAGAGAGCACTACTGACATTAAAAAAGATTGATGAATCCCATTTATTAGAGAAAGATTCTCATAAAGAATACTACTCACAATTAAGTGATGCTGCACGTAAGTATATCGATGAAGAGGTATATGACCACGCAATGGAAAGTACCACAGACGAATTGATTGCAAGACTAGACGAAGAAATAAAATCAGGTCATCTTCATCTAGATAAAACTACTATTGAAGAACTTAAAAATGTTTTGAAAACAGCTGATATGGCTAAGTTTGCTAAATCCAAGCCTGATGTCATTACAGCTAGAGCAGATCGTAATGTAATCGAACAAGTAATTCATAAAACAAAAAGTGCAATACCAGAACCCACAGAAGAAGAATTACTGGCTGATGAAGAGTATAGAAAAGAAGTAGCCGAGAAAATACGTAAAAAGAAAATAATCTTCGGTAGTATAGGAGGAGTAGCAATACTTGCCATTACACTACTCATCTTTATTATTGTTAAAGGCTATGATGTGGTAAAAGATACCCTTTTAGGACATCCTACTAAAGAGCTAGCAGAGTCAGAATGGATCACTAGTGCTTATGGAGCACCACCAGTAACAATTACAACACCGAGAGTTTTGATCCGTAATGCGTATCAAATGACCGAGGAACAAAAACAAATCCTTAAAGGAAATGAGACTTTTGTGTATGGTAGTATGATAGGTGATTTTTATGTCGTTGTTTCTACTATCCAATATACTAAACCAACCCAAGTAGATTTAGAAAAAGCAGTAGAAGGTACTGTAGGAGCTTTTGAGGCACAAGGAGCTAAGAATATCTCAGTAAAGAATGAAGCGTATGAAACACTGGGAGGAGCCAAAGGAATTAAAGTATATGGGAATCTAGAAGTAGAAAATCCAGTTACTAAGGAAAAACAAAAGAATGACTATCTGATGTTAAACTTTGCCGAAGGTGGAGGATATCAACAAATAACCATTGTGTATAATAAAGAGGATCGATATGCAAAGGCTATTGCCGAACGTATTATTAATTCTGTAGAACTTAAAAATGCCAAATAACGATGTTTGAAAATTTTACATTCGAAAATCCACAGTTTTTTTGGTTGTTTTTATTACTTCCATTAGCAATAGCATGGTACGTCTGGACACGAAATAAACAGCAAGCCGCACTAAAAATATCTAGTATCAAAGGATTTAAAACCTCTGGTAGTTGGCTAGCGAAACTAAAACCAGTACTATTTGTACTACGATTACTTGCATTATCATTACTCATTACAGCATTGGCAAGACCAAGAACAGTAGATGTCTCTACGAAATCAAAAACCACCAAAGGTATTGATATTGTTATGTCAATAGATGTCTCTGCCAGTATGTTAGCAAAAGATCTTAAACCTAATAGATTAGAGGCACTAAAAGAAGTTGCAGCAGAGTTTATTAAAGGACGACCTAGTGATCGTATCGGATTAGTAGTGTATGCTGGAGAAAGTTTTACCAAAACTCCTATTACAAGCGATAAGTCTATCGTATTAAGTAGTCTAAAAGGGGTCGTGTATGACAATGTTTTAGAAAACGGTACAGCGATAGGAATGGGATTGGCAACATCCGTAAACCGACTTAAAAATAGTAAAGCTAAGAGTAAAGTAATTATTTTGCTTACAGATGGTTCTAATAATGCAGGTTTTATAGATCCTAAAATAGCATCAGAATTAGCCGTAGAATATGGAATAAAAACCTATACCATTGGTATTGGTACTAATGGTATGGCATTGGCTCCTGTTGCAATATTACCTAATGGATCTTTTCAATACGGTAGAGTGCCAGTAGAAATTGATGAAGATTTATTAAAAGAAATTGCTAAGGTTACAAAAGGGAAATATTTTAGAGCAACAAATAACAAAAAATTACAAGAAATTTATCAAGAAATTGATAAATTAGAAAAAACCGATATCGAAGAATTTAAATTCTATAATTACGAAGAAAAATTTAGAATGCTAGTACTTCTGGCAGGTCTGTTAATTTTTATAGAGTTTTTGTTACGATATACAGTATTTAGAAGTTTTATATAAAAAAATAATAAAATCCTCTAGTAAGGTTTTATAACTGATGAGGTATAGCGAATAAAATAGAAAATGTATTTACTCGAAGAAAAAATATATTTCTGGTTGTTACTGAGTATCCCCGTGCTAATAGTGCTCTTTTTAGGAGTTTTAGTATGGAAAAAAACAGTTCAGAAAAAGTTTGCAGATGCAGCATTGCTTAAAAAATTAAGTCCTGATCAATCGATCTTTAAATCTATACTAAAGATTGTAGTAATCAGTTTGGCATTAGCATGTATGGTCATTGCTTTGGTTAATCCTAAGATAGGTACAAAATTAGAAACCGTAAAACGAGAAGGAGTAGATGTTGTTTTTGCGATGGACGTTTCCAAAAGTATGCTAGCAGAAGATATAGCACCCAATAGATTAGAGAAATCTAAACAGTTGGTAACTCAGATTATTAATAATCTGGCAAGCGACCGTATTGGGATTATTGCATATGCAGCTAGTGCATTTCCGCAGTTACCAATTACTACCGATTATGCATCCGGAAAGATGTTTCTACAATCTATGAACACAGATATGTTATCCTCGCAGGGAACTGCAATTTATGAAGCTATAGAACTGGCAAAAACATATTATAATGATGATGAACAAACCAATAGAGTGCTGTTTATTATAAGTGATGGAGAAGATCATGGAGGAAACATAACATCTATTGCAGAAGAAGCTGCCAAAGAAGGAATTAAAATTTTTACGATTGGAGTAGGATCAGAAAAAGGAGCTCCTATACCTATAAAACGTAATGGTATTGTGCAGAGCTATAAGAAAAATAGTCAGGGAGGTACTGTAATTACCAAATTAGTCCCGACAACTTTACAGGATATTGCTAATAAAGCAAATGGCACATACATTGATGGTAGAAATACAAATGAGGTTGTAGAAGAAGTGACTACAATTCTACAAGGTATGGATAAGAAAGAATTCGAAGCCAAGCAGTTTGCAGATTTTAAAGATCAATTTCAATGGTTTTTGATGGCAGGATTATTATTATTATTTTTAGATACCTTCTTATTAGAAAGAAAAACATCTTGGGTTAAAAAACTAAACCTATTTAATGAGCAATAATAGATTTTCAATAAAACAATACTAAAATAAGGATGTGCTATATAAAAACAAGGAGATAGATGTTGACGATTAAAATAAATATAAATTAAACTGATGAAAAAGATTTTAAGTATCATAGTATGTCTTCAAGTTGGGATTGTTTTTTCTCAGGAAGAAGATCGCGATGAGATTATCAATAAAGCAAACCAGTTTATAGCAATAGGCAATGATGTTTTGGTAGAAGATGGTAATTTTCCTAAAGCAGAAGGAGAGTACAGAAAAGCGATTGCTAAGAACCCCATAAATCCAATAGCAAAATATAACTTAGCAAATGCTTATTATAATTCAGAAAAATATGATGAGGCAACACTGCGTTATACAGAAGCAGCAAAAGTAGCAACAGCAAAAGAAGAAAAACATAAAGCATTTCATAATCAGGGAAATACCTATATGGAGCAAAAAAAATATAAAGAAGCAGTTGAGTCTTATAAAAATGCACTTAGGAATAACCCTAAAGATGATAAAACACGATATAACCTAGCATTAGCTAAAAAAATGTTAGAGCAACAGCAGCAACAGAACGATCAGAATAAAGACGATAAAAATAAGGATAAAGACCAAAATAAAGAGCAGAACCAAGATAATAAGGATCAGAAAGAAGGAGACGATAAAAAAGATAAAAAGGGAGATGAAGGAGATAAAGAAAAAGACAAAGGAGAGGATCAAAAAGATGAAGGAGATAAAGGAGACAAGGAAGAAGATAAAAAAGATAAAGGAGATAAGGAGAAAAATGATAAGGGAGAGCCTAAAGATGATGAAAAAGGTAACGGAGAAGATCAAGAAAATAAAGAAGGAGAACCTAAAGATCAACAACCCCAACAAGCACAGGGTAAACTATCTCCGGAACAAGTTAAAAGTATACTCGAAGCTATGAATAATCAAGAAAAGAAAGTTCAGGATAAGATTAATGCTAAAAAAACTCAAGGATCAAAAGTAAAAACAGATAAAGACTGGTAAATACATAATTTAATGAAGCTAAAACTAATTTTTCTAACACTATTTTTAACCACAATACAGTTTGCATTAGCTCAGGTAAAATTTGAAACTAAGGTAAGCAAGAAAAAGTTGGGTGTAAATGAAAGATTACGAGTAGATTTTGAAATGAATAAAGATGGAGACAATTTTACACCTCCTTCTTTTTCGGGATTTACAGTTGTAGGAGGCCCAAACCAATCTATTAGTAATTCGTGGATTAATGGAAAACGATCCTATACTAAGACATTTAGTTATTTTTTACAACCTACACGTAGAGGAAAATTTACAATACAACAAGCAACTATACAGGTAGAAAATCAAACCTATAAAACATTACCTCTTAAGATTGAAGTTACAGGTGCAGTAGAAAAACCAAAAGATGGGAATAATACAGATTTTGTAGCAAGTGAAAACTTACACCTTATCGCCGAAGTTTCTAAATCAGATCCTTACATAAATGAAGCCATCACAGTTGTATATAAATTATATGTTAGCCCACGGATTAGTGTAAGCAACTGGAGAGAGTTAGATAGCCCTAAGTATAGTGATTTTTGGAGTCAGGCTGTTGATATGAAGCAGCTTAAAATAGAAAACGGAGAGTATAAAGGAGAGCCTTATCGTTACGTAGTTCTTCGTAAAACAGTATTATATCCCCAAAAAACAGGAAAACTTAATATAGAACCTCTTACACTAAATGTTGCTGTAGATGTTCCCACCAAAAGAAGAGATTTCTTTGGAGGAAGATTATATAGTACAGTAAATAAAACAGTAGCAGCAGGGAGTAGAACAATACATGTAAAGCCGTTGCCAATAGAAGGAAAACCAGATGATTTTTCTGGCGCCGTAGGAAATTTTAGTTTTAAAGTAACAACGAATAAAACACAATTAGATGCTACAGAATCCTTAGATGCTAAGGTTGTAGTCTCTGGTAATGGTAATTTAAAACTCTTTGACTTACCAAAACTTAATGTGCCTAAAGGTTTAGAGCAGTATGAGCCACAGCACAATGAAAAAGTACGAACAAACCTTACCGGTATGAGCGGTGATATATCTGATATATATACCTTAGTGCCGCAATATAAAGGGAAATATCCAATACCATCAGTTTCGTTTTCTTATTTTGATCTTAAAACCAAAACATATAAGAGAATTACATCAGATGAGATTATAATTAATGTAAAGAATGGTCCTGATGGAGGAAATAATGTAACCTCCACAGAATCGCAGACTACAAGTAAAAAAGTAGTAACACAAGTAGGAAATCAATTTCGGTTTTTAAAATTAAATCCCAATCTTGAGCCTATACAAAAAACACATTTTTTTAAATCTACAAAATATTGGTTGTCATTAACAGTTCCATTATTAGCAATTCCTTTATTTCTGTTCTTTGGAAAAAAGAGAGAAGAAAGATTAAGTGATATAAGTGGCAATAGAATTAGAAAGGCTGACAAATTAGCCAGAAAATATCTTTCTGAAGCCAAAAAGAATTTAGGAAACCAAAAAGAATTTTATATCGCTATGGAACGAGCATTGCATAATTATCTAAAAGCAAAGTTGCATATCCAGACTAGTGATATGAGTAAGGATCGTATACAGCGATTATTAAAAGAACGAAACGTTGAAGATACCATATCTATTGAGTTTATTGCACTGTTAGAAAGTTGCGAGTTTGCTCGGTATACACCATCCTCTACTTCAGCAATGCAGCAGGATTATGATAAAGCCTCTAGAGTCATCTCAACAATAGATAAACAACTATAAATGTATGAAGAGAATAGTTGAACTACTTATTATATTAAGTATAACAATAGGTTTTTCTCAGAATGAAGAATCATTTCAGAGAGGAAACTCATTATATAATCAAGAAAAATATCAAGAAGCTATTGATGCATATACATCGATCTTAGATTCTGGAAAAGAATCGGCCTCATTATACTATAATCTTGGAAATGCACATTATAAATTAAGTAATGTTGGTCCTAGTATTTTTTATTTTGAAAAAGCTTTAGCCTTGGCACCTAGTGATGAAGATATAAAAAACAATCTTGCATTTGCCCAGAAAGCAACAATAGATGCAATTGATATCATCCCAGAAGGATTTGTTTCTAGAACAGTTAAGAAAATTACGAATACATTTAATTTTGATGGCTGGGCATGGCTTTCAGTAGGATGTGTGATTCTTTTCGTTATCTTATTTATTGTATACTATACTACTCAAGAAACCTCAAAAAAAAGAATGTTTTTTGTAAGTTCTTGGCTCTTACTAATTGGAGGACTATTTGCAATATTCTTTGCCTTTAGCCAGTATAATTATATTAAAAATAATCAGTTCGCTATTATTTTTGCCCAAGAAACCACTATAAAAAGTGAACCAAATCTTAGAAGTGAAGAAGTTTTTACACTTCATGAAGGAACTAAAGTAAGAATCACAGAGGAAGTAAATGATTGGAAAAAAATTAAACTAGCAGATGGTAAGATTGGTTGGATTCCTACGACAGATTTAAAAGAATTATGATTACATTCTAAAATTTGCAATTCATTAACAACATTTAAAAGTAAGAGGGTTACTTTTGTCCTTTAATTTTTTAAGTATTGATTATTAAACTTCATATAGCAAAATTTTTAATTTTATTAGGGTTCTTTTTGAGTCTAACGAATTATGCTATTGAATTAATAGCCTTCTATAATGAAGGTGAACATGTAATTGCTATTAGTTTTGAAGATACCGAAGAAAATACAAATCCTTTAGAAAAAGAAAATTCTGAAAAAGAGGGTTATAAAGAAAATGATAAGATTTCTCAATACTATATAGATGAGATAGCTGCGGTAGCGAAATTAAGTAGTAACCACTATCCAGAATTTTATATTCAAAATTCTTCAGTATTCTTAGAATATACTACCCCACCACCTGAAATCGTATAACCAATAAATCAATACTCTCGTAGCAAACTCATAAGAGATGCTTCTAGAAAAAATGATGTTCTCGAGAGCCTTAGGAAACTAACCTTCTAAATAAGAAGTTAAAACACTTTTTAACCACTCTGTAGAGGTGTTTTTCATAGTGAAATAATAAAATCAGGAGATATCGTTTTCAAAATTTAAAAACATAATATCAATCATTGAATTGTTTTTTTAATGAATAAATGCTAAATTTTATCTCCAATTGATCATACAGATTTAAAAAAAAATACATGAAAACGCAAACTAAAGAAACGCAATCAAAGATGACACCAGAGATGTCATTAACATATTTACAAGAAGGTAACCAGCGATTTTTAAAAAGTCAAAGAACCGATCGAAATTTATTAGAACAAGTTAAAGAGACTAATGGAGGTCAATACCCTTTTGCAGCTGTTCTTAGTTGTATAGACTCTAGAGTACCGGTAGAGATTGTTTTTGATCAAGGAATAGGAGATCTTTTTAGTGCAAGAGTAGCAGGTAACTTTGTAAACGAAGATATTTTGGGAAGTATCGAGTATGCATGTAAAGTAGCAGGATCTAAATTAGTAGTTATTTTAGGTCATACAAGCTGTGGTGCAGTAAAAGGAGCCTGTGATGATGTTAAACTAGGTAATATTACAGGACTACTAAACAAGCTTAAACCTGCTGTAGAAACAGTAAAAGAACCAAAAGATGTAACACTTAGAAACTCTAGTAATATCGAATTTGTAAATAATGTTTCTAAACAAAATGTGATGTTAACCATAGAGAATATGAGAAATGGAAGCGAGGTTTTAAAAGAACTAGAAACTAATGGAGATATACAGATTATAGGTGCTATGTATCATGTAGATTCTGGAGTGGTTGAGTTTTATAAATAATCATAAGAAATAAAAAAAGTATGAAGATTAAAGAGCTGTTTAGCAATTTTAAAGGAGATGCATTTGGAGGACTGACGGCAGGTATTGTAGCATTACCATTAGCATTAGCATTTGGAGTATCTTCAGGATTAGGTCCTAGCGCAGGACTATATGGAGCAATTTTTATTAGTTTTTTTGCAGCACTGTTTGGAGGAACAAATACCCAGATTTCTGGTCCTACAGCGCCAATGACAGCAGTGAGTATGCTAGTAATTGCAGGATTAATCGGAGCTAATGATGGAGATGTGGAGAAAGCATTGCCTGCTATTCTAACTGTATTTCTTATGGCTGGATTATTACAAATAGGATTAGGAGTAATAGGAATCGGAAAATATATTAGATATATCCCGTATCCCGTAGTATCTGGTTTTATGACAGCAATTGGAGTCATGATTTTGATCACCCAATTTTTACCCGCACTAGGATATTACCCAAAGGAAGATGCGGCATTTGTAGATGCATTTAAACCTCAGGCAGAAGAGGTGATCCTAGATAAAATTCTTAAAGAAGAGGCTGGAGAAGGTATTCTAGTACTCGAAGATTTTAAAGAAACTATAAAAAGAGCAGAAACAATTTCTAAAGAAGAAATAGCTCTAGAAGCAGTAACCTTAGCAAGTAATGACGCTTCTGGCGTAATAGGAGCAATCAAAAGTTTACCCAATGCATTGTCTAAAATTAATTATTTAGAGCTAATACTTTGTTTAGTAACTATAGTTATTATTTATGGGTTTAAACGAATTACAACCGCAGTACCAAGTACTTTAGTAGCATTAATATTAGTTTCTGGAGTTGCTTATGGTTTTGGTTTAGGATATCGACCAATAGAGGAAATACCTAGTGGATTTCCGATACCCAATCTATCCATATTTTCTAATTTTAGTCTAGGAGCTATAACGCCTTATATTTTTACAGCATTATCCTTGGCATTTTTAGGAGCTATTGATTCTCTGTTAACATCAGTTGTAGCAGATAATATGACTAAAACTAAGCATAAACCAAATAAAGAATTAATAGGACAAGGAATAGGTAATAGTATCGCAGCTCTTTTTGGAGGAATCCCTGGAGCAGGAGCAACAATCCGAACAGTAGTTAATATCAATGCAGGAGGAAGAACCAAATTATCAGGAATGGTAGCAGGTATTATGTTGCTAGTCGTATTATTAGCTTTAGGACCAGTAGCATCACAGATTCCTGCAGCAGTATTGGCAGGTATTCTAATCACAGTAGGGATTGGAGTAATGGATTATAAAGGGCTTAAAGCTATACCATATATGCCAAAAATAGAAGTTGCAATAATGATTATTGTTTTGGTATTATCTGTATTCTGGAACTTGGTATATGCTGTAGGGATTGGTTTGGTAATAGCTTCTTTGATCTTTATGAAAAAAATGGGAGATGTTACTGCAAGCGAATCCAAAGTAGAATCATTAGATGGATTAGAACGTAATAATAATGGAGAAAAGCTCTGGAAAGATGAAATTAACTTTCCAAAAGAACTTAAAGAAGAGATATTTATTAAGCACCTTAATGGTCCTGTATTTTTTGGGTTTACAAGCGAGCTACAGCAATTAGCTACTCAGATACCCGAATCTGCTACTCATGTAATTCTTAGAATGGATAGAGTACCTTATATGGATCAGTCAGGATTATATACACTAGAGGAGATTATTTTAGGTCTCGAACAAAAAGAAATTCATACATATATTGTAGGTATTCAAAAACAGCCTTTATATCTAGCAAAGAATATTGATATTATTCCGGATTTAATATCAGAAAATTGTGTCTTTGAAGATTTTGATTCCTGTATAACCTATTTAGGAAGTATTGTAGTAGATACTGTAAAATAGTAATTAGATATAACCATCTCCTAAGTTTACTTAAGAGGTGGTTTATTTTTTTTAGATATTAAATTTGATTGTTGCTCCCAGAATCATTGTATCTGTTCGAATAACTATCTACTATTTTTTTTCTAATTGAAGTATAGACTTCAAAACCATTAACCCCCTTATTTAAGAGCCTTTAAAGGCTTCAATACATCAGAAAATAGTATATTAGATTTGTTTCCGTTTTTAATAGTTTATATTTTAAAACTATTAATTGGTGTTTTCTGTAGAAGAGAAAAAGTAAAATAAAAAAACCGCCTAATTTTTTAGGCGGCCATTTTAATTTTAATTTTATTTGGAGTTAAAATCAAGAGTATACTTCTCTTGTATATTATTAGAGGTTTTTTTAATAACCTCTAAATGTTTTTGATCTGTCATGTATAAACATAAATCGTCTTTAGTTTTAAATTTTGAGAATAATATTAGGTCACCGTCTTTTATATAGCTATTCAAAATATTACTCTTCTCTATAAGATCAAAATGTAAAAGATATGGTAAATCTTTTAGTTTTATAAGTTCTTTTTTTATAGTATTGACAGATTTAATATCATTTTCAATAAGCTTAAAAATTACAATATGAATGATCATATATCCTAATTTTTAATCCATGTTCCATGATTTATCTCAGCTGTAAATCCTGGGCCAAATGCAGCCATTATACCTTTATCACCATTTTTTCTGGTTTTAGAATTAAATTCATGATTTAAAACATCTAGAATGACACCACTGGCTATATTTCCGTGATTTTTAAGGCTTTCTCTACTTTTTGAGACATTCTCTTCTACCAGATCTAAGTTAGAAACTAATTCGTCTAAGATTTTTCTGCCTCCTGTATGGAATATATGGAAATCTAAATCATTAACATTTTTATTAGAGTATCCATTAATTAACTTTTCCATTATAGGAGCTACATCTTTGATACTATGCATAACTTCTTTATCTAATCCAAAATGAAAACCTGTAGATTTTACATCATACTTGATATAATGATCAGAATCTTTTTTTACATAAGAGTCGATGTTTTCAATCAAATACCCTTCATCACCATTTTCTGGAATACCTTTTATAATACATCCTGAAACTGCATCACCAAACAAACAATTAGATATTAAAGAAGATATTTTATCATCTTGCGGTTGGAATAATAAAGAAGAAAATTCGACTGATACCAATAGCACATTATGATCAGGATAGGCTTTAATATATTCATGGGCTCTATTTAAAGCCCAAGCTCCTGCTGCACATCCCAACTGAACAACTGGGAGTTGTTTTGTGTTTGGTCTAAAATCTAAATCACTAATTAAGTGAGATGTTAAAGATGGCATCAAAAAACCAGTACAAGAAACCACAATAAGTAAATCAATATCTTTTGGCTTCATTTTATTGTCTGATAATATTTTTTGAGTAACCTCAGTGGCCATTTTTAATCCTTGATCTTTATAGAGCTTATTCCTATATTCAAATCCAGGATGGGTAACTACTTGGTTAATAGGTGAAAGAAGATTTCTGTTTTCTACTTGAGTATTTCGTATCATACGTTCTACAGTATCCCACTTGGGGTGATAAGGAAATAAATCTTTTAAAACATCAATCATTTGTTTTTGATTGATTTGATGATTTGGAAAAACCACGGTAGGTTTTGTTACTAATGACATATTTTGTGTCTTTAAGAGTTAATAATTTTCAATAGGTCATAGTTGAGAAGACTTGTTTACAAAGATTAACTTTTTTAACAACAGCGATTTTAATTAGACTAAATTATGTTAAAGTCATAAATATTTTTAAATAAGAATTTGAACTTTGGATTTTAAAACATTTAAGATTAAAATTGTTGCTAATTAAGATTAAGAAATAAATATGGAAAATATAGATTGGATCGAATTACTTGGATATACGGCCTCGATATTTATAGGCATTAGTATTACTATGAATTCTTTAATTAAGCTTAGAGTTGTAAATCTTATTGGAGCATTTTTATTGGGTATTTATGGGGTGCTTATAAATTCTATACCAGTAGTAGTGCTAAACTTTTTTATTGTAATAACAAATATTTATTTTCTTTATAAACTCCTTAGAAAAAAGGACATTAGAAATTCATTTTAGACAAACTAAATGCCTGTGTTAAATAACTCTATTTACAAGTAGAAGATTAGAATCACAACAAAAAACTAGATAATAAATTATCTCCTGTTTTCTCTTTGTGGCTTCTTTTTGGATGACACAAAACTAAAACCTAAAAAGAAACTGTCGACTATGTAGCTTGTCTAACGATTATGGATCATTAGAATTTTCGGTATTCAATATGCTAGGTAATACCATTGGAGCTAACTTACGTACAGGATCATATAAAACAGATGATGCTAGAGTTTCTTTTTTAAGTATCGTAATATTTTTATTTATAGCATCAACAAAAATAAAAAGCACACTAGCTATAAATGCCATTTTTAATATTCCAAACGCACCACCAAGAATTTTATTTAGAATCCCCAGTGCAGCAAAATCTGCAATTTTAGTAAGGATCTTACCTGCTAGAGAAACTAATATAACTACAGTGATAAATGTTATGGCAAAAGCAGCTAGTTTCATACTTCCTTCTTGCCAATCTACATAATTCTTTAAATACTCCCCTACAATATGAGAAAAATGAACAGCAATGTATATACCAACTACTAGAGCAACTAAGGATGCTAACGAAGAAAATAGCCCTTTACTAAACCCTTTTATCAATCCCCATAATAAGAAAATCCCTAAAATAATATCAATATAATTCATTAGTAAATAGTTATTTAATTCCAAATATAATTCTTTCTGTGCATAACTGCACTTTCAACCTTAATTTGACATAAAAAATTGGGTTTATAGTATATAAAAAGCAGAATATTTAGTGAATTAAAATGTTGTTTTACAGTTTATTAAATTCATTCTTATTATTATTTCCAAAGATAAAATTACTGGGATATTTTGTTCTATTGATGATTTATGTGCTGATTATGAGCCTGCTATGTGAAAAAGGCAAGTTACTAGAGGTAAAAAGACCAGAAATCGAAAATTTAGGATGTCTATAAGCGAGATAGTTACGATTACTATATTGTTTCATTTAAGTGAAATAAGAACCTTTCTACTAAATCCTTAGATTGAATTCAGGGTATAAGATATTCTCTTTAATTTAGTATTAGTTTTTTTCAGTTAAGCATTACCTTTGTATCGCTTAACTTTTGGTAAGATCTGGTTGTAAAAATGATAATGTACAGAGCGTATTCAAAACTATTGATCAAATTAATTAATTCCTTAGAAAAAAGGAATTTTTATTAATTACCTAAAGCATGTTTGATGATTATAATTAATTAATGACTATGTATGGCCAGAGATGAAAAATTAAAAGAACGCTGGGAGATTTTAGTAACAAAACTATCAGATCAGTTTTCAGAAGGAGAAGACCTTGATCTTGATGGGATCATATATCTTATAGGAGTACAAGAATTAGGTCAGATACATCGTACATTTAAGAAAGATGAAAAATTGGATTTAATGCATATTGCGATATGTCGACTTTTAGAACCTTATGGATATTATGAGTTTGATTATTATGATGATGATGGCTGGCCACATTATCAGGTTAAGGAACAATTGCCCAATCTTAGAGCCGGAGAACAAACTGTTTTGATGAAAGAAGCAATTGTAAACTATTTTCTAAGTAGTCAATATATAGCGTAGGTATACACAATAAAAAATAATGTTTAGTTCATGAAAAAAATAAGCTCAGTATTAGTGATTATTATTTCTATAGCCATTTTTTCTTGTGGTTCTGATGATGTGAAAACTCCAGATCCAATCATTGGAGTTTGGACACTTTCTGAAAGATTTCAAAACGGATCTACCGTTGAACTGACAAATTGTAAATTAAAAAACGCAATTATAGTAATGCCTGACGGAACCTTTGAATCTAAATTTTATAAAAAGCAAAGTAATAATACATGTGAGTTATATCTGGAATCTTCTGGAACCTGGAAAAGTTTGGGAAACAATACATACACACTAATAGAAGATGAAAAAGACCCTTATACAAGTGAGATAAATGAAGATGGCAGCATTCTTTCGTTAAATGATAGTTTTGAATTTCAGGGAGGTATAAACACATTAAAAGAAGTATTTACTAAGCTATAATATACGTTGTATTATAAAAAAGTACTCTTTTATAATAAGTACTGAAAGGGGGGGATATATGATGACTTTTTATACTTCTAAAAGAATAATCACAAATAATAAATATCATCTTTATTATATTAGCTTTAATGTTTAAATCTACTATTCCATTAACCTAAATTATGTAAATTTGCTGTTCTATTAAGAATATAGTGATGATTGATAAGATAAAAGAGTATATAGCAGAAGTAGATGCATTCAAGGCCAAAACTAAAGAGGACGTTGAAACATTTAGAATTAAATTTTCGGGAAAAAAAGGAGTAATCAATGAATTCTTCTCAGAATTTAGAAATGTCGCTAATGACCAGAAAAAAGAATTTGGACAAGCTATTAATGCTCTTAAAGTAGCTGCAGAAGGAAAAGTTAAGAATTTAAAAGAGGAATTAGAATCCAAAGATGAAGAAAAAGGAGTTTATGGAGATCTTACCCGACCTGCAGAACCTATAACTTTGGGATCACGTCACCCTATTTCTTTAGTAAAAAATCAGATTATTGATATTTTCTCTCGTATCGGTTTTAATGTAAGCGAAGGACCTGAAATAGAAGATGATTGGCATAATTTTACAGCACTAAATTTACCAGAATATCATCCTGCTCGTGATATGCAGGATACATTTTTTATTCAGACTGATCCTGATATTTTATTACGTACACATACCTCATCTGTTCAGGTACGATATATGGAAAATAATAAACCTCCTATTCGTACAATCTCTCCAGGGAGAGTATATCGTAATGAAGCTATTTCTGCGCGATCACATTGTTTTTTTCATCAAGTAGAAGGATTATATATCGATAAAGATGTGTCATTTGCTGATTTAAAACAAACACTACAATATTTCACAACCGAAATGTTTGGAAAATCTAAAATCAGATTACGCCCATCATATTTTCCGTTTACTGAACCAAGCGCAGAAGTGGATGTATATTGGGGGTTAGAAACCGAAACAGATTATAAAATGACCAAAGGAACAGGTTGGTTAGAGATTATGGGGTGTGGAATGGTAGATCCCAATGTGCTTAAGAACTGTGGGATAGATCCAGTAGAGTATAGTGGTTTTGCATTTGGAATGGGAATTGATCGTATTGCCCTTTTATTATATGGGATATCTGATATTCGACTGCTTAGTGAAAACGATGTGCGTTTTCTAGAACAGTTTAAATCTTCATTATAGTTTCTTTATGAAAAAAGATATTGAAATCCCTATTGTAAAAAATGTTTATATCGCTGTAATCAAAGAATGGGATGAAGAATTCTTAGCTAAAAACTGGAATTCCTATATTGTTAATGATAGAGATACTTCTATCGAAATGGTCTTAGTGGTGACCAAAGGATACGATGAAAACAGAAAGACATCGTTATTACGTCATGGTATTGGAACAATAGAAGCTAAGTCTTCTGCTAAGATTGAAATGATTCAAGAAGAATTACTTTCTATGAATAATGAGTTTGTTGTGACTTTTTTTGCTGATGATAAGTTATATGATAAAAGCTACCTTTTTAGAAGACATACGATAAACGAAAATGCATATCAGGATATACCAGTAATGAATCTACGAGGAGTTTTGGCCAAATAAGAATTAGCATAGCTTGATTTTTGTATTAAATTAGTTTTAGAAATTGTGCTCATATATAATATTTCTTAAATAGAGAACTTCTAGATAGTATTGTATACTCTGATGCTTTATAACCTGAACTCGATCTAAGGATTTTAGCAAAACAGTGCTAATTGTGATGTGTTTTCAGTTTCAAATTTAATAGCTGGTTTCTTTTCTTGAAAACAATAAGCAATAAGGCTAGCGACAAGATTGGTAATAAAATTACCAAAGCTTCTATGTCTGGAATGTTCTGCTTGAGCAATGTTTTTTAATTGATCATTTATAGTTTCAATTACGGATCTTTTCCTTAGTAGTATCTTATCTCTCATTGTCATTAATACATTTTTCATATTATTTTTAATATTAGTCACTAAATGCAATCCTTGATCGAATAATATCGAAGTTAATTCCTTAGATATATAGCCTTTATCGGCATATAAACTTCCAAATATTTTCTTTAGAAAGTTGTCTCTTTTCAAAGGCGTCCTATCATCTACATTGGCCTGAGTAATAATGAAATCAAGGAGTTCACCTTTATCGTTAATAATGATATGAAGCTTGAAACCATAGAACCATCCCATTGTTGATTTTCCTATAGTAGCAATATCTTTAAAGACTTTATTATTGCTAATTCTCTTATTCTTGCAAGCTCTAATTGGAGTCGAATCTATAAAAGAAATACCTGTACACTCTCCCAAACAACAAGTCTTCAAAAACAGAGTCAAAGGCATTAGATTAGATTGCATTAATTCTACAAAACGATTATAAGAAACAGTATTAGGAAATTCACTTTGTAATTGTTGTTGCACATATAAAATATAGAAATGTTTAAAAGTTCGTATCCCACTTAAATGAAACAATATCGTAATAGTTACTATCTCGCTTGTAGACATCCTAAATTTTCGATTTCTGGTCTTTTTACCTGTGGTAACTTGTCTTTTTCGCATAGCAGGCTCATAAACAGCACAAAAATCATCAATAGAACAAAATATTTCAGTAATTTTATCTTTAGAAATCATAAGCAGAATAATTTTAGTTAATTGGAATTCAGTACTTTAATTTACTAAATATTCTGCTTTTTCTATACTATAAAATCTGTTTTCTTACGTCGAACTCAGGTTTATAAACTATGTAACTCTATATTTCCTTATACTATGCTTTTATAATTTTAAAAAATCACTATTATCTTCGTGTTAAAAAAAGAGCGTTTTAATACAGTAAGATTATTTGATGCAAAATATTATAACTAGATAGGATATACCATCTTCCTCACGTATAAATTAGCAGATATATAACAAGATTTTACATTTAATTTTTTTTAAGTAAGGTTGTGTGAAAGCATTTAATCTAATCAAATCGGTATTTCGTCGACTTGAAGATGCATTTTATAGTTAATTTATTGTTAATTATTTAATTTTTTATGATTTTTGTAATGTAATACACAACTTATGAATAATTTTTTCTCTATTAATATTATATTTTTAATGCTACTTAGTGTATATTCTTGTGTGAGTAATAATTCTAATAGTATTGAAACTAAAATAATTGGAGTATGGCAATTAGAAAGAGAATTTAGCAATGAAGAAGAAGATGGACCACTAAAAGAATTTTTGCTTTCTTCTTGCGAAAAACTAACAACATTAGAGGTTTTGATGAACGGTAGATTTATTGAAAAAAGTTATTATGAAGATTTTGGTACCGGAGGAGAGTGTGTAAAAGATACATGGGGTATTCAGGGAGATTGGGAAAAAGGGTCAGAGGGTACTTTTAATTTTAAATATGATAAAAATAATATTTTATTTTTTGATAATTCTACTGTAGCTATTGAAAATGGAAAATTAATTATTAGTATAGTATATTATGATTCTGATTTAAGATATAAAACGATGCTTAAATTTATTTATACAAAAAAACTAAATTATTGACATAATTAGATTACAGAATTACGATGTTTTATTTATTTCTTTTAAGAGATTTTTTTTCTGTAATGTTTCTAGTGCCCATAAATAGTTTTGTTTTATTTCTTGAGTAACGCCATGCTTACTTTTATAAAGCATAAGCCTATCGTATAGTTTTTTCTCTGTCATAATATTGATTTATTATAGTTACTTTATATTAGATTATCATAATCAAAAAGTTAACTACAGTTTAGTGGTGTCTGATGTAGGGGTATTAGTCTTGGATGGTTTGAGTGTTTCCATCAATGTAATAAAATTACTTTGATGTTTTTTATCAAACTCGTGCTCTTCTTGATAGGCTACCATGTATTGATATAACTCTTCTTGCGTCATATTTAATCAAATATAAGTCAAATATAGTAAAAAATTACCGAACAGTAATTACAAATCTGTTTTATTAACCCGAATTTTCCGAAGTGGAAGAATCTGAAAAAAAAGAGCTACTTAATAATTTAGCTAAACGTATAAAAGAGTTGCGATCTAAGAAAGAGGTGACCCAAGAAAATGCGCTTAATGATACAGGAATTCACTTTGGTAGAATTGAACAAGCCAATCGAGACATATCTTTTACAACACTTTTTAAAATTTGCCAATATTTTCAGATATCTCCAAAAGATTTCTTTACTAAAGATTTTGATTAATTCTTTTAATCACATCATATATATCGATTACAATACTAACATTTTATTTTAAAACTTAGTAAGAATAGGAATTATTCTACCTTTCTTCTACCATACTTATTTGCCTACGAGATGAGTATAATAAAAAATCACTTAAAGGTAATTACAAAAGTGCTTTATTAGTGTGAATTTTCCGAAGTGGAAGAATCTGAAAAAAAAGAGCTACTTAATAATTTAGCTAAGCGTATAAAAGAGTTGAGATCTAAGAAAGAAGTGACCCAAGAAAATGCGCTTAATGATACAGGAATTCACTTTGGTAGAATTGAACAAGCCAATCGAGACATATCTTTTACAACACTTTTTAAAATTTGCCAATATTTTCAGATATCTCCAAAAGATTTCTTTACTAAAGATTTTGATTAATTCTTTTAATCACATCATATATCGTAACAGATTACTCAATTATATAATAAGTAAGTCTATTAAATCTTAAAACTGTTTCCCAAATCCATATAGGGGGGGTAAAACTAAGAAGACACTAGGTCTTACTGTGCTCCGAATCTTAATACTAAAATTTTATTACGTAACCCAGACTCTGTAGGAGGTGGCTCATTTCTTTTTTTAAGGGAAAAATCCCTTTTTATTTATAACAGTAAAATCTTCTTAAGATATTGATTTTATAGTAGTTTGCAGTGTTTTTTTTTGATAAATTACAGTATTAATTATGTGGTTTTTGCGCATACGTAGTGGTAACTTAAACACCTATATTTGATCAAGTAATTGTTTAAATAATTTAACAAAAAAAGAAAGTGAATTTTGTGTTTTGATTAGTATAACAAGACGCTTCTTCTTAAAAACTAAAAATATGTACATAATAAAAGATACAGAAATAAAAGGATACGGTGTATTCACATCTAAGAGTTTTGATAAAGGAGAAACAGTATTAGTTGGTAAAATAATAGAAGAGTTAGAGAGTAATCATTCTCATGCCTCTCAGGTGGCTATAGATAGATTTGTATTTCATAATGATATTGTTCGTATGGTTAACCATTCTTGTGAACCTAATTGTGGTATTAGAGTTAACGAATCAGGTGCACATGATTTTATTGCTATCAAAAATATTGATATTGATGAAGAAATAACTTTTGATTATGCAATGAGAAATTATAGTGTAGAACATTTTGATCATCAATGTAATTGTAGCTCCAAAGAGTGTCGTGGCAAAATTACTGGCTGGAAAGATTTACCTCAAAACAAAAAAGATGAATACGTTTCATGGGTAGCTCCTTATCTTATCGAGATTGATTCTCTTCAATTACAAGACTAACCAAGATATATAAGTTTTACATTATAATAAACATCTAAATTGTATTGCTTAAGATATTCCTTTAGTAGAATAAAGAATAGCTTAGACTATTGATCATATATTTATTTGATATTGATAGAAAGATAATTGTAAGAGATATTTTAAGTTTTGGTATGTCATACAGAATTCCTATACAAAAATCAACCTGAAAAATATCAATGTACTTACTCATTTCTAATTTTTTTAATTAGAATGAAATGACTTTTTGATATATAATCTATATATCAATTAAACATTAGATTATTAGATGACTATATGTAAAACTCTTTCCTGTTTAGTGATGCTTAAACTTATAAAACAACAATTAAATAGAGTAATTTTTTTATTAAAATATGAAAAAAATAAAAACAATAGGGATATTGGGAATGGGAGCTGTAGGAATTAGTATTGCATATATTTTACAACAATTAGGTTTTGAGGTAATTGCATTTAAAAGAGATCGTGTTGCATCGCATCAGTTTTGTGATTTAATGCATAGAGGGAAAATAAAGATAATTAACAAAACAAAAAACATAAATTCGACAGGAAATTTAGATGTTAAAATTACACATTCACTAGATGAAATTGCAAACCAATCTGATTTAATACTTAATTGTTGTCGTTTTCCTCCAATATCAAGAGCATATCAATTCGATGAATCTGAAAAAGATAGTATTAGAAAAAATAATACGCCAATAATAGCTTTTCCAGGAAAATTAGGATCAACTTGGCTTATTGATTCAGAGTATACGGGAGTAGGATTAATAGCATATTCTCCTGTTTTTGCAACCAAAAAAGTAATCGATCAAGAAGATCCATCTATTGTTGTAACTATTTTGGATATAAAAAGAGGAATACCATTGGCTCATAATGACCTAGATACAAGGTTGTTTTTACTAAGTTTTTTTAACAAGTATTTTGAGTTTAATGAAAACACTCCTTTTTTTATTGATGGAGGAAGTGTTTTAAAAACAGCATTAAGTTCTCCTGTAGCAGCGATAAATGCCGCGGCGATTTGCGACAATGCAAAAGGACTATTTCTTTCACAAGGAAAACCTATAAAAGAAACGATTTATGCATTAAGTAGTGAATACTCTAGATTATTTCAAGAAGTTTTTAATGAGCAATTAGCTATAGCTAATTTGTTACAGATTAAAAATGTTCCTACAATACAAGATTGGCTTAAAAGTCGAATAAAAGAAAACGAATCTGGGGATATTACAGAAATGTTACATCATATTTATAAAAATCATGCAATTACTATTTCTGGTAAAGATAGACGTATAGTAGAATCGTATAATGCGCTACTATATTTTAAGTCTTTTGCTTCAACTTTTGGTCAAAAAGTTGAAGCAACAGAACAACTTATCAAAGAAATTGATACTCTAAAAAATGTTTTGTCTTCTTTTTATGAATACGAGATAGACAACAGTTTAATTGAAGAGTCTGCAGTAATGCATGCTAGAGATAGTATAAGTAAAAATCAAAAAGAAGAAAAAATATTAATTTGTAATTAAGATATACATAAGAATAATCAATCTTCAAGATCGTTACTTTTAATCTGAAGTTGCCGCTGTTTAATAGTTTCTAGAGCCCATTGATAGTGTTGTAACATTTCTTGTGTTACTCCATATTTTTTTTTGTAAAACATTAGTTTTTCATATAATTTTTTTTCTGACATGATGTTGATTTTTTAGTTTTTATTGTATTATTTGTTATGGTTTAATTGTCTAAAGCGATTTTATTAATAAGGATCTAACCATTTTTAAGGCGATCAAAGATTATCAATTTAAAAGAAGTGCTAGGTTTATACTAATAGAATTAGTCAGAAAATCAGAAGTAAGTCAATTACTATTACTAGCCGATGTCCACCTTTTAATACTAAGGTGATTATGCTATTATGGATAGTTTTAGAGTATTCCTAATATTTAATTTCCTATTTAGAACTTCTTATATAAGTATTAATCATATAGTTAAATAAAATAGTACATATCTTTTTATTAACTTCAATCTAAAAATAAAATTTATATTTTTTTTACGGAATACCATATATAAATAAAATAATTGTATTTTATATGTTAAAAAAATAAGATTTACTCATTTTTTAAGTTAAAAAATAAATCTTAATGCATTGAGGGTGAGTTGGAATAAGACGTGATTTAAGTAAACTTTATATGTAAAGTAAAAAAATAAATAAAAAACACTCTTTTACTTTTGCAATAAATTTAAGAAGTATAAGTATTCATTATTTTTGATGAATTATAGTTATCAAACCTATAGTGTGTTTTTTGTATTTTAGAATAGTAATAGATAGGTACACTATAGATCATAGGAGTATGATTTTTAGAGCGCCTTAAAATCCTAAATTTTAAAACTAATAACCTACTTTTTTGCGTACTCTTTTTAATACAGTGTCAGCGATAGCAGTGGCTTTTTTAGCTCCAATAGCTAAAGCCTCATCTACTTCATTGAGGTTTTGCATATAATAGTTATAACGTTCGCGTTCTACAGCAAACTTTTCAATTAGCAATTCATATAATGCTTGTTTTGCATGACCATAACCATAATTGCCTCCTAAGTAATTTTTGCGCAATTCTTCTTGTTGTTCTGGAGTAGCGATTATTTTATATAAGGCAAATACATTACAGGTATCGGGATCTTTTGGATCTTCTAGAGGAGTGCTGTCAGTTGCGATAGTCATCACCTGTTTACGTAGCTTCTTGTCTGGTAAAAAAAGATTGATAATGTTACCTTTTGATTTGCTCATTTTGCTGCCATCTGTTCCAGGAACATACATAGTATCTTTTTGTACCTGAGCTTCTGGTAATACAAACATTTCACCTACTTGATTGTGTATACGAGAAGCGACATCTCTTGTCATTTCTAAGTGTTGCAGTTGATCTTTACCAACAGGAATGATCTCTGCATCATATAAGAGGATATCTGCAGCCATAAGCATTGGATATGTAAAAAGACCAGAATTTACATCCTCCAGACGATCTGCTTTATCTTTAAAAGAATGAGCAAGAGTTAATCGTTGATATGGAAAAAAACAACTTAAGTACCACGATAATTCTGTTACTTGTGGGATATCACTTTGTCTATAAAAAACTGTTTTTTCTATGTCTAGCCCAAAAGCTAGCCACGCAGCAGCAGTAGAATAGGTGTTTTCTCGTAATATATTAGCATCCTTTATTTGTGTAAGGGAATGCATATTAGCAATAAATAGAAACGATTCGTTTTCTGGCTGATTAGCCATTTGTATTGCTGGGATGATAGCTCCTAATAAATTTCCTAAATGTGGAGTTCCGGTACTTTGTATTCCTGTTAGAATTCTGGACATGGTAATTTTTCTAAATTCTGAACAAAGGTAATTTTTTTGTTCACATAGCTCAAATCAATTATGTATTTTTGAGAAATGTATATATTTAGGAACATGCTTATTTTATTATGGCGCATTTGGTTTTATATCCTTATGGGTGTTCCTATACTTATTATGTTTCCATTATTATTACTATTTTCTTCTAGAGAAGAGTGGTATCCGCAGTTTTTTGTAGTCGCTAGGTTTTGGGCAAAAATTGTATTATACGGATGTGGATTTATACCAAAATTAACCAAAGAAGCTGAGCCCGATAGGAAAAAAAGCTACATGTTTGTTGCTAATCATACCTCTATGACAGATATTATGTTAATGTTGTATTCGGTAAAAAACCCTTTTGTATTTGTAGGAAAAAAAGAGTTAGCAAAAATTCCAGTTTTTGGATTTTTCTACAAGCGTACTTGTATCTTGGTAGATCGTAATAGCCAGCGTAGTAGGAGAGAGGTTTTTGATCGTGCACAAGCAAGATTGCGTAAAGGAGTTAGTATTTGTATTTTTCCTGAAGGAGGAGTTCCTGATGATGAATCTGTAGTCCTAGATGTATTTAAAGATGGAGCCTTTAGATTAGCAATAGATCATCAAATCCCAGTAGTACCATTGGTGTTTTTTGATAATAAAAAACGATTTTCGTATACTTTTTTTAGCGGAAGTCCAGGTATAATGAGAGCACATATTTGTAAAGAAATCACAACTCAGGGACTAACGCAAGAGCATAAAAAGGAACTGAAGGAAATAACTCATTCCATTATTTTAAAAACCTTAGAAACAAACCTTAGAAATAAGGTATAATAAGTTTGTCTCAGCCATACTACCAATTTAATTGTAATAACAAAGCATACTCTTTTCTTATACAATTGATTTTTATAAATGACCTATAAAAAAACAAAAGCCGCTTCTCTATAGAAACGACTTTGCTCATTATTGCTTACCAAGGCAATAACTACCGAACTAACTAAATTATTATTATTTTAAAACTTAATACTGATTCCTGTATATATGCCAAAATAATAAGGCTTAAAATTACCTGTATTGTTATTAAATGCATTAAACTGATATTTAAAAATTGGTTCAAGGCTAGCTTCTAACTGATCTGATATTTGATACCCTATTCCTAGCCCGATATTACCACTAAAGCTCGTGCTGTTAAGATTATTGGCGTTGCCTATGGGAGTTTCAAGACTTCCAGTTTTTATAGCAATACTATTATTTTGCAAGAATAGTGTACTAATACCTCCAATAATATTGACTCCAATTTTTTTAGTAATCAAAGCATATTTCATTTCCATAGGAACCTCTATATATTCAATACTTTGATTGAGTAATCCTACATTTTGTTTTTGGTTTATAGCATCTGAGGTAAAATCAAGAGGCTCACTAGTTTCTGTATCTCTAACATCAGAAATTAAAATAACATCAGAAGAAGTATTATAATTGATGTTTCCTAAATGCTGAGCTATTCTAGAAGGAGTAAAACCTACATCTTTGGTATTATAGCTAAAAGCAACCTTATTTATTCCAGAACGGACACTAATTTTTTTGTTTATAGCATAAGAAACTTGTATGCCATAACTCATATTTATTTCACCCTTTTTTTCATTATCAGCAAACTGAGCATCTATAGAAGATCCATTTCCTGTAGTATTATAATATACAGGAGCAATGTTAGGTGTGATATTCCATTTTTTTATTGCTATAGCCTCTTCAGGGAGTTCTTCTTCATCATGGTTTATAGCATCAAAAATAGATTTTTTATTCTTCTGATCTAGATTCTCTTCGGTAGTACTGTTCTCTGTATCATTTTTAACTATATTTTTTTCTACAATATCAGTAGTGTCAATAGAATTATTACTTTTATTAGGTGTTATAAAAAGAGGGTGCTCTTTTTCTGATTTCAAATCTTTATTTTGATAACCTGCAATAACATTTGTTTCGTTTGTTTTTTTCTTGTTAGTAGAGGGGGGAGCATTTTGTAATGGATCAATTTGTTTGGTTATGTTGTGTTCTTGGGTAAACGCGGTGTTATCAGTAATTTGATCTTTATAAATGGAACTAGGTATAGAAGTTAAGTTCTCATTTTTTTTAGGTTGAGGAGATGTCTGTTTTGAAGTTTTAGCAACCGAATTTTCTTTGGTAACAAAAGGTTTAAAATTATTATGTGGATGCATCTCAGGATTCTGATTAGGCTCAATGGCTTTTGCTTTTATAGTATTGTTATTTGTTTCTTTTTCTTCTGTAACTATTCTATTTTTTTCTGAAGAAATAGGTTTAAAATAATCATTAGGTGTCTTTTCAATTCTCTTTTTGGTGTTTGAATTAGTTATAATAGTATCGTTTTGTGGGCTAAGGGATAAATACGAATAGCTAATACCAAATATGATAGCAATTAATGCAGCAACCCCCGCAGTTTTATACCAAATAGGAATTAGAAGAACTCTCTTCTCTTGCTTTTTTTGATGAGCTTTAATCTTTGCCCATACAGCTTCATCTGGAGTAATTTCAAAATCTTTAAATCTTTCCTGAAATAACCGATCTATGTTTTTTTTATCATTCATCCTCTTCCTTTAATTGATCGAGCATAAAGCTCTTGGTTGAGTTGTAGTTTTTCTTTTAAAATAGTTCTTGCTCTTGATAAATTAGATTTAGAAGTTCCTGTAGATATCTCTAACATTTCTGCAACCTCTTTATGAGAATAACCATCTAACACATATAGATTAAATACTAACCGATATCGATCTGGTAATTGTTGAATTATTTTTAGTAGATATTCCAGAGGAATCTCATTATCATCAATTTGTATCTCTACTTCTTCTTCAAGTTGGTCTTCATTAATAATCTCAAAAACCTTTTGTTTTCTATATTTTTGTAATGCTGTATTTATCGTTATTCGTTTTATCCATCCTTCAAAAGAACCTTGATTTTTATATTGATTTATTTTATCAAAAATGGTTATAAAAGAATCTTGTAAGATGTCTTCCGCACTAGAATAATCATTAGAATATTTTAAGCATATTGAAAACAGCTTGCTACTATACAACCTGTATAATTGCTCTTGAGCCTGAGCATTTCTTTTCTTGCATTTTTTTATAAGTTGGTCTAAACCCACTAACACCTTTTTTATATACTAATTATTTTACAGGTACTTCTACTGTTAAAAACGTATGATTTCCATTCTTATCTCTTCCTTGCCAAAATTTAAAAATGTAAGACTTTTCTTTTCCAACAAAAAAATTAAAGGAAACTTCTATTAAATCCTTAGTCTCTATGTCTTTACATTCTTTCTTGTCAATTTTTAAATTAACTACAGACACTGCCCGTTTATTGCTTGATTTATTATAGTCAAAACCCGAAAAATAATGACAATTAGTTGACTTGTAATAAGATACAATAACTTTGTGTGTTTCTCCTTTTTTAAAATAATCAGGAAGAACGACATTTTGAATAGGAATTAATTCATAGAAAAAGCTAGTATCATCATCAGAGCATCCAAAGATACTTATTATAAGAACTATTAAAATTATTTTTATCCTTCTCATTATATCGTTCATTTGATAAATAGATGCTTTACTATGGATAAGGTTGCTTTATATCATATGTAAAAAATTAATAAATGTTTTATTGTAAGAAAACACATATTTATTTTTAGCTTAGATTTATGTGATAAATGATATAGTATATCCGGATATTGGGTATAAAAAAATCCCGAACTTCGGGATTTTAAAATTGTTATGTAAGATATTTTTATTCTTTTACAATTTTTATGGCTTCTTTGATTTTTTCTTCAAGTTCTTCCATAAGTTCTGGATTATCATTTAGTAAATTTTTTACAGAATCTCGTCCTTGACCAAGTTTAGTGTCTTGATAGCTAAACCACGAGCCACTTTTTTTAATGATCTCATAATCAACACCAATATCAATGATTTCACCATTTTTAGAAATACCCTGCCCGTACATGATATCAAATTCTGCAGTTCTAAAAGGTGGTGCTACCTTATTCTTAACCACTTTTACACGAGTTTTATTACCCTGTACCTCACTATTACTATCTTTTATCTGTGTAGAACGACGGATATCTAAACGTACAGAAGCATAAAACTTTAAAGCATTACCACCTGTTGTGGTCTCAGGATTTCCAAACATCACTCCAATTTTTTCACGGAGTTGGTTAATGAATATTACGGTACAATTCGTTTTACTAATAGAACTGGTTAGTTTTCGAAGTGCTTGAGACATTAATCTTGCATGAAGACCCATTTTAGAATCTCCCATTTCACCTTCGATTTCGCTTTTTGGAGTTAATGCAGCAACAGAATCAATAACAATAATATCGATAGCTCCAGATCGGATTAAGTTATCAGTAATTTCTAAAGCTTGCTCTCCATGATCTGGTTGAGAAATAATTAAGCTGTCGATATCAACACCTAATTTTTCTGCATAAAAACGATCAAACGCATGTTCTGCATCAATAAAGGCTGCAATACCTCCTGATTTTTGCGCCTGAGCTATCGCATGTAGTGTAAGTGTTGTTTTACCAGAAGATTCAGGACCATATATTTCAATAACTCTTCCTCTGGGATATCCACCAACTCCTAATGCTAGGTCTAGACCCAGTGATCCTGTAGGGATAACATCTACCTCCTGAACGGCACTATCCCCCATCTTCATTACAGTTCCTTTTCCGTATGCTTTATCTAATTTATCTAAGGTAAGCTTTAATGCTTTTAATTTTGCGTCTTTCTCTGTGCTCATTTGTTGATCAAATATATCTGGATTTGACATTGGGATTAAACTTTTTGCTAAAGTACTATTTCTTTTTATAGTTAAGATATGGATTGTGAAATCGTTATTAACAACAAATACTAGCTATTTAATTTATAATGTGTTTTTTATATTATTTATTGATTTCCTAACCATTGTCAGAATCATCTCCTTTACAATGAATCGGTTGTAAACGACCTTTACAATTAAAACATTGAACCACCATTAATACTTTTTTGTTACTCTTTACTAAGTGTTTTTTGTTCCTGTAAGATTTCTTAAGTTTTTCATTACGATTAAATTTTTAATAGCTATAATGCTTGATCGTTTAAAGATACTCAAGGTTTGTGTCTATCTTTTGCAAAAAGATGATTACTCTAAGTAAAAATAGAGAGTTAGTTTCATTTTTTGAAACTTTAGGTTTTTAATGTTTTTTTTTAACAGAGTTATTTAAAAATTACTTAGGTAAAAAGAATAAAATCTTAAAATCAAAATTATTTGTAATTTTGTCTGAAATAAATAATTTCTTTTAACTTATAAAACATAGGTATAGCATGCAACTGTACAACAAATTAAGTGCAAAAGAAAGAGCAGCTCTTATTGATGAAGCCGGTACAGACCGTCTTACGCTATCTTTCTATAAATACGCACATATCGGTAACACAGAAATCTTTAGAAATCACCTTTTTATCCATTGGAACGAACTTGATGTTCTAGGTCGGATTTATGTAGCTAAAGAGGGAATAAACGGACAATTATCTGTTCCTGCACCACACTTTACAGCTTTCAAAAAACATTTAGATAGTATTACTTTTTTAGAAAATGTGCGTCTTAATATCGCGAGAGAACAAGACATAAAGTCTTTTTTAAAACTAAAGGTAAAAATTCGAAAAAAGATTGTTGCTGATGGATTAGATGATAATGCTTTTGATGTTACAGATAAAGGAGTTCATGTAGATGCAAAAAAATTCAATACACTTATAGAAGATCCCAATACCGTATTGGTAGATATGCGTAATCATTATGAAAGTGAAATAGGTCATTTTAAAGGAGCAGTAACTCCTGATGTAGATACATTTAGAGATTCTTTGGATATTATAGAAGAAGACCTTAAGGACCATAAGGAGGATAAAAAATTAGTAATGTATTGTACTGGTGGTATACGATGCGAAAAAGCTAGTGCATATTATAAGCATAAAGGGTTTAAAAATGTATTTCAGCTAGAAGGAGGTATTATTGAATATGCACGACAAGTAGAATCACAGGGATTAGAGAATAAATTTCTAGGTAAAAATTTTGTTTTTGACCATAGGAGATCTGAGCGTATATCTAATGATATAATAGCCAATTGTCATCAATGTGGTGCGCCTTGTGACACCCATGTTAATTGTGAGAATGAGGCCTGTCACTTACTGTTTATTCAATGCGAAGAATGTGCAACAGTATTAGAAAATTGTTGTTCTAAAGAATGTATGGAGGTTAATCGATTACCATATGAAGAACAAAAAGCATTGAGAAAAGGTAAAGGTAATAGCAATAAAATCTTTAAAAAAGGCCGTTCTGAGGCATTGAAATACAAGAAGTAATATCTAAAAAGCTAAAGATACTATAGCAGATAGTTTTTTTTATCCTCATTTCATAGTATCTTTAGCGATTGATATGTTAGAAATGGGGTGTTTCTAGCTATAAGTAAGAACCGTATTTGTTACGTTTTTATCGTAGACAAATTTCAATATATATAGAAAATATGGGGTGTAACAGTTGTTCCTCCGCAAAAGACGGGCAACCAAAAGGTTGTAAGAATAATGGTACCTGTGGTACAGATGGTTGTAATAAGTTAACCGTTTTTGATTGGTTATCAAATATGTCACTTCCTAGTGGATCAGCACCTTTTTCCTGTGTTGAAATACGGTTTAAAAATGGAAGAAAACACTTCTTTAAAAATACAGAAAATCTTTCTTTAAGTATTGGCGATGTTGTCGCTACAGAATCCTCTCCAGGTCATGATATAGGTATAGTTACACTTACTGGCGAATTGGTTCGTGTGCAAATGAAAAAAAAGAAAGTAGATATAACTAGTGAAGAAGTAAAGAAAATATATAGAAAAGCTTCTCAGAAAGATATCGATATATGGCAAAAAGCTCGTGATCGAGAAGAAAGTATGAAAGTTCGCGCTCGAGAAATTGCAATTAGATTAAAGTTACAGATGAAAATTTCTGATATTGAATTTCAGGGAGATGGATCAAAAGCTACATTTTATTATACCGCAGAAGAACGAGTTGATTTTAGGCAATTGATAAAAGAATTTGCACAAGAATTTAGTACACGTATAGAAATGCGTCAAGTAGGATTTAGGCAAGAAGCTGCTCGTTTAGGGGGTATTGGCTCTTGTGGTCGAGAACTATGTTGCTCTACATGGCTTACTGATTTTAGATCAGTAAACACAAGCGCAGCAAGATATCAGCAGTTGTCTTTAAATCCTCAAAAATTAGCAGGACAATGTGGAAAATTAAAATGTTGCCTTAATTATGAACTAGATGCATATATTGATGCACTCAATAGCTTTCCTAAAACGGACGTAAAACTTAAAACCGAAAAAGGAGTTGCTGTATGCCAAAAAATTGATATTTTTAAAGGAATATCATGGTATGCTTATGAAGGAGAATGGATGAACTGGCACAGAATCTCTACCGAAGATGTCAATGAGATAATTGCTGCAAATACTAGTGGCGAAAAAGTAATTAGCTTAGAAGAATATGTTTCAGAATTCATAGGAGATACTAAAACGAATTTTGAAAACGTTGTAGGACAAGATAGTTTAACACGATTTGATCAGCCAAAACGTAATAAAAGAAGGAATCGAAACAAAAGAAGAAGTAATACAGGGAATAAAAGACCTTTAGAAAAGCAAGTAGTAGCTTCAAAGAAAACTAAAGGAACAACTCCTGAAAATAGGAATTCAAATAAATCAAAGAATCAACGTAATAAAAAACGCAGATCTCGTAATAGGAATAATGATAAAGCTTAAGTTTTTCATAATAATTTTTAGTGTAATTATTAGTATAGTCTCTTGTGATGATAAACAAGTTTTTGACCAGTATCAAACAGTATCAGGTGCTTGGGAAATGAATGAGAAAATAAGTTTTAAACTCCCTCAATTAGACTCTCTAGAAACGTATGATTTATTTATTAATATTCGTAATAATAATGAGTATAAATACAATAATTTATTTTTAATTAGCGAAATGAAATTTCCAAATGGGAAAGTAATTACAGATACCTTAGAATATCGTTTTGCAATGCCTAATGGAGAATGGTTAGGAACAGGGTTTACTGACCTTAAAGAGAATAAATTGTGGTATAAAGAGAATGTAAGCTTTAAAGAACAAGGAGAGTATATAATAATTTTACAGCATGCAATGCGAAAGAATGGAGAAGTTAATGGAGTGTCATCTCTAGTAGGGATTACGGATGTTGGATTTAGAATAGAAAAAAAACAGAATCTTTAGTTATAATTTAAAAGTTAATTATAAAAAAAAAGTCTGTTCCGCGTTTTTATAAAAAGAATAGATAATTAAGTATAAGTTAGTATTGAGGAATTCCTCTGACCTTTGAAAAACAATAGATTAAATAGCTAAAAATATATGGCAAAGGCAAAATCCAAGTCGAAAAAAAGAACTACAAAAAAGCCAGTTAACAGTACGCTAAAATTTATAAAAGTATTTTGGGTACTATTTGGTGCAGGGATATTTTTAATAGCATTATTATTTCTTTTTGCAAGCTGGGGAGTTTTTGGAGAGATGCCAAAATTTGAAGAATTAGAAAACCCTAAAAATGATCTCGCTACCCAGATCATCTCTTCAGATGGAGTGCAGATAGGCACATTTTTTAAAGAAAACCGTACACCAGTCAATTACGAAGATCTTCCTGAGCATTTGGTAAATGCTTTAGTAGCTACAGAAGATGCAAGATTTTATGAACACTCAGGGATAGACGCAAGAGGGACACTTAGAGCTTTTATCTTTTTAGGAAGTAGAGGAGGAGCAAGTACGATATCACAGCAATTAGCAAAGCAATTATTCACTGGGGGATCAAGGAATAAGTTTGAAAGATATTTACAAAAAATTCAAGAATGGGTAATTGCAACACGGCTAGAAAGACAATATACCAAGAAAGAGATCGTAACGATGTATCTTAATAAGTATGATTTTTTAAATCAAGCTATTGGTGTAAGTTCAGCATCAAGAATTTATTTTGGTAAAAACCCAAAAGATCTTGCAAAAGAAGAAGCAGCAGTATTAGTCGGGATGTTAAAAAACTCATCCCTTTTTAATCCTCTGAGGCGACCAGAATTAGTGAAAAATCGAAGAGATGTTGTTCTTAATCAGATGGAGAAATATGAATATATTACTGAGCAAGAAAGAGATAGCCTAAAACAAATACCATTGAAGTTAGACTATTCTCCAGAAGGTCATAATGATGGAGTAGCAACTTATTTTAGAGAATATGTAAGAAGCTGGATGTCTAATTGGGTAAAAAAGAACCCTAAAGGAGAAAATGAAGATGGAGATGAAGTGTATTATGATATCTATAGAGATGGATTACGAATTAATGTAACTATAGACTCTCGTATGCAGAAATATGCAGAAGAAGCAGTAAAAGAGCATATGTCTAATCTTCAAAAAGAATTTGATAAGCAAGAAAAAGATAATAAAACCAGTCCTTTTAGAAATATCACAAAAACTGAAGTAGAAAGAATATTAAATCGTAGTATTAAAACATCTGCCAGAAGAAAGAAAATGCTGAGTCAGGGCAAAACGGAAAAAGAAATATTAAAGTCTTTTGACGAAAAGACTGAAATGAGAATATTTAACTGGAAAGGAGAAATAGATACTATAATGACTCCACGAGATTCTATTTTATACTATAAAAAGTTTTTGCGCTCAGGATTAATGTCTATGGAACCACAAACAGGACATGTAAGAGCATGGGTTGGGGGAGTAAACTATAAACATTTTCAATATGATCATGTATATCAAGGAGCACGTCAGGTAGGATCTACATTTAAACCTTTTGTATATGCAACTGCCGTTGATCAACTTAAGCTATCGCCTTGCGATACGTTACCAAAATCTCAGATAACCATTCCTGCAGGCTCTCATGGTGTATTAGAAGATTGGACACCAAAAAATAGTGATGCAGACTATACAGGTTATATGAGTCTTAAAGAAGCATTAGCTAAATCTGTAAATACTATTTCTGCACGATTAATGGATAAAATAGGACCAGTACCTATTGTACGGTTAGCAAACAAAATGGGAGTAGAATCAGAGATTCTAGAAGTAGCCTCGATATCATTAGGTTCAGTAGATTTAAAATTATCAGAAATGGTGGGCGCATATAGTACTTTTGCTAATCAAGGAATCTACACTAAGCCAGTAACAATTACTAGTATTGAGGATAAAAATGGTACGATTTTGTATCAGTTTGTACCAGAAACTAGAGATGTAATTAGTAAAGAGGCAGCTTATGTTACGATTAACCTAATGGAGGGAGTTACACAATCAGGATCAGGAGCTCGTTTACGATCAGGACCTTCTTCTCGCTATGATCTTAAAAACGTAATTACAGGATATCCATATCAGTTTACAAACCCTATTGCAGGTAAAACAGGAACAACACAAAATCAAAGTGATGGCTGGTTTATGGGAATTGTTCCTAATCTTTGTACAGGAGTTTGGGTTGGTGGAGATGATAGAGCAGTTCATTTTAGAACCACTAGATTTGGTCAGGGAGCAGCAATGGCATTACCTATATGGGGGTTGTTTATGAGAAAATGCTATGAAGATAAAACACTAAAAATTTCTAAAGCAGCATTTACTAAGCCAAAAGACCTTAGTATAGAAGTTAATTGTGATGCTTTTAGAAAGAACAATAGCCAAGATGAAAACATAGATGAGTTTAGTTTATAGATTAATGACAGGTAATTAGTTTTTTGTGTGATTGGAGTTAAATTTCCTTTTTAGGTTAGATGCTATATTCTGAAGTTATTATATATAAAACCTGCACCTAAGAAATGATAGCTTATAATGATTAACTCTTTATTAATAACTATCGTTTCCTCAAACGATATAGTACTGTTTTTTTTAGTATTTTTAGTCTGCTAAAATTAGAATATTATGATTCGTAAAACGGTATCCAATGTTACCGAAGCTTTGGTCGGTATCAAAGATGATATGACCTTTATGCTTGGAGGATTTGGCCTATGTGGCATTCCTGAAAATTCTATTAAAGAACTTGTAAAATCAGATATTAAAGGGCTTACCTGTATATCCAATAATGCAGGAGTCGATGATTTTGGATTAGGGCTTCTACTTCAAAAAAAACAAATTAAAAAAATGATTTCTTCTTATGTAGGAGAAAATGAAGAATTTGAACGGCAAATGCTTAGTGGAGAATTAGATGTAGAGTTGATACCACAAGGTACTTTGGCAGAAAGATGTCGTGCAGCTCAGGGCGGTTTTCCAGCATTTTATACACCAGCAGGTTATGGTACTGAGGTAGCAGAAGGAAAAGAAACTAGAGAATTTAATGGTAAAATGTATGTGTTAGAAAATGCATTTGAAGCCGATTTTGCATTTGTAAAAGCATGGAAAGGAGATGAAGCAGGGAATTTAATTTTTAAAGGAACAGCAAGGAATTTTAACCCATGTATGTGTGGTGCAGCAAAAATTACAATAGCTGAGGTTGAAGAATTAGTACCTGCAGGTACCTTAGATCCAGATCAGATACATATTCCAGGGATATTTGTACAACGAATTTTTCAAGGAAACCAATATGAGAAAAGGATAGAACAACGTACAGTTCGTAAAAGAGGGTAATCTCATTTTTTAAAACAATAAAAAAATATAAATTATATAGAGGTTTAGAAAGTTTAGGTTCTATTTTAACTTTATAAACTTTATTTAAAATAAAAGAGTAAACTCATGCTTGATAAAAACGGAATTGCAAAACGTATTGCCAAAGAACTACAAGATGGATACTTTGTTAATTTAGGAATCGGTATACCTACTTTGGTAGCCAATTATATTCCTCAAGGAATAGAAGTCGAGTTTCAAAGCGAAAATGGAGTTTTGGGAATGGGGCCTTTTCCCTTTGAAGGAGAAGAAGATGCAGATATCATAAATGCAGGAAAACAGACTATTACTACCATGCCAGGAGCATCATTTTTTGATTCGGCTACCAGTTTTAGTATGATTAGAGGAAAACATGTTGATCTGACAATTCTTGGAGCAATGGAAGTTTCTGAGGAAGGAGATATCGCAAACTGGAAAATCCCTGGAAAAATGGTTAAAGGGATGGGAGGTGCAATGGACCTCGTAGCTAGTGCAGAAAATATCATTGTTGCTATGATGCATACTAATAAAGCAGGAGCGTCTAAACTGCTTAAGAAATGTTCACTCCCACTTACAGGGGTTGGATGTGTAAAAAAAATAGTGACTAACTTAGCTTTTTTAGAAGTAACAGATAGTGGTTTTAAACTTTTAGAAAGAGCACCTGGAGTATCTGTAGAAGATATTAAAAATGCAACAGAAGGTAATCTTATCGTCGAAGGAGATGTTCCAGAAATGATCTTAGATTGATTTATCTAATTCTATAAATACGCTAACGAATAATAATTAGGATAGCACGGATAATATATTTAGAAAAGAATCGTTTATTTAAAAATGTGATATTAAATTTAATTTTGAAAGAAAAAACTTACACAAATATCTCATTTTTATGACCTTAAACCTTTACTTTAAGTGTAAAAAGCATGATGTTAACATTTAAATGTTAAAATTTAGTGTATTTCATCTATTGTTTAGGTGTTTAAGCGTTTTTATTAAAAAAAATTTGGATATTAGACACGCTCTAAAAAATGGAGTTCTAATAGATACATTGTTTTTTAAAGATTTTGTAAAATATAATATTAATCCACATAAGTTTCCCCTATTATGAAAAAACGTATAAACCGTCTGCAGCAATCAATAAAGCCTACAATGGATTTGATTTCTAATTGTGTTTTTGTCGCTAAAAAAGTATTTTTATTAATGTAATTTTTTGATTGTTAATTAATCAAAATCCCCCAAGTAGCGATTAAAAAAAGCCTGTTAGTCAGTTATTGCTTAATAGGCTTTTTTTTAATTATAACCAGTTTTAATTAATTGTTTTAAACAAACTCTGCCAGATTACTTTCCTTTAGGAATAGCTTCGATAAGTGCTTTGGTATACTCTTTTTTTGGATTTTTATATATCGAATCAGCATCTCCCTGTTCTTCTATTTTACCTTTATTCATTACTAATAATTGATCAGACATATACTTTACTACTGCTAAGTCATGAGATATAAAAATATAGGTAAATCCAAAATTATCTTTTAATTCGTTTAATAGGTTTAATACCTGTGCCTGTACAGATATATCTAATGCACTAACGGATTCATCACATATGATAAGCTTAGGCTGTAAAGCTATTGTTCTGGCAATACCTATTCTCTGTCGTTGTCCTCCACTAAACTCATGAGGATAGCGATTAAAATGCTCCTCAGTAAGGCTTACACGATTTAATAATTCGATCACTTTTTGTTTTCGTTCAGAATCATTGGAGTATAATTTATGAGCTTGCATTGGCTCCATAATTGCTCTACCAACAGTCATTCTTGGATTTAATGAAGCAAAAGGATCTTGAAATATCAATTGAATTTCTTTTCTAAGGTTTCTCATCTCAGAAGAAGATAATTTGGTGATATCTTGTCCTTTATAAATAATCTGGCCACTATTCGCTTTATCCAGTTGTAATATAGTGTTTCCTAAAGTCGATTTGCCGCAGCCTGACTCTCCTACCAATCCTAAGGTTTCACCTTCATAGAGTTTTAAGCTCACTCCATCTACGGCTTTAAATTCTATTTTCTTAAATAGACTTACCTTAGAAAAATAGCTTTTTTTGACATTAATAACTTCTAATAAAGGAGGTTTACTGTATAAATCTTTATGATGTTGCGTTCTTTTTTCTTTAGAGATAATTTCTACGTTTTGATCTGTTTCTTCTAGAAAATCAGCTATGATTGGTAGTTTTTTAAATCTAACATCCATAGGAGGTCTTGCTTTAATTAAAGCCTTGGTATATTCTTTTTTTGGAGTATTAAAAATACTATCCGAAGTCCCATATTCTATCATTTCTCCTTGATACATAACCAAAACATGATCAGCAACCTCTGAAACCAATGAAAGATCATGAGATATAAACAGAACACTCATTTTATATTCTCTTTGTAGATTTTTTATGAGCTCAATAATCTCTTTTTGTACAGTTACATCAAGTGCTGTTGTGGGTTCATCAGCAATAAGTAGTTTTGGTTTACAAGCTATGGCCATAGCAATCATGATACGCTGTTTTTGCCCTCCACTCAATTGATGAGGATATGACTTATATGCTCGATTAGGATCAGGAAGTTTTACTTTTTCAAATAAAGAAAGCACTTCTGCTTTTAGCTCTGTTTTTGATAACGAGGTATGCTGAGATAATAGTTCTATAACTTGCTTGCCACATTTCATAGAAGGGTTTAGAGAACTCATAGGTTCCTGAAAAATCATTGCAATTTCATTACCTCGAATAGCCCTATATGCCTTCTCATCAAAATCAAGTAAAGAGGTATCATTATAGAGGATCCTTCCTTTTGTGATTTTAGAAACTTTATGAGGTAACAATCCTAGAATTGCTAATGAAGCTACAGATTTTCCACTTCCTGATTCTCCGACAACCCCTAAAATCTCATTCTTATGAATATCAAATGAGAGGTCATATAACACTTGGTTTTCTTTTTCTTTTGATAAAAAAGAGACGCAAAGATTTTGTACAGAAAGTAATGTGGTAGTATTCATAATTCTAAAAGTTAGAGTAATTCAATTTAACTTTAAAATCTCACTTAGTGAGTAAATTTAGGGAATTCAATGCTTTTGAAGATTTCTTTTTGCAACTATTTTGGTGTGATATTTGCTATCTTTACAAGTTAAATTATATTATGAAGCTAATCAAACTTTCTCTGCGTACCCGAATTTTTATTTCTATGACAGCATTGGTACTATTAGCTTCGATTTTGATTGCTGCGGTTACTATTTATCAATATAAAGAAGAGGCAGAAGAGTATCATCAAGAGCGATTAGAGCGAAAAGAAGAGCGAATTCAAATAGCGATTAATAATGTTTTAAAGAGTACAACATATCCTGTAAATGAAAAAAATGTAACATTGATTTTTAGAGAACGAGGAAGAATATATCAAATTTCTGAAGAACATTCATTACCGGTTAATATTTATAATTTATCAGGGAAGTTATTAATTAAATCCGAAAGTAATTTTATTGAAGATACTATTGATAATAAGTTAAATACTATTATTATTGATACATTAGCCTCTTTGTATGATAAAAGGTATTTAGTGAAATCCGAAAAAAATGATGAACGATTCTTATCATCATATACCTATATTTCAGATAGTAGAGCTAAACCTTTAGCGATTCTTAATTTACCATATCTAGAAGATGATGATTTAATTACAAGAGAATTGCTAGAGTTTTTGAGGCGTTTAGGTCAGGTATACTTGCTCATGCTTCTTGTAGCGATTGTACTAGCTTACTTCTTATCAAAATATATAACAAGATCCTTAAAGACAATTTCAGAAACACTCGATCAAACTCGATTAGATAAGCAAAATAAGAGAATTGCTATTGGTGATGCCAGTGAGGAAATTTATGCATTAGTTAATGCATATAATAGTATGATCGATGAGCTTGAAGAAAGTGCTGTAATGCTTGCCAAGAGTGAGCGTGAGGCTGCTTGGAGAGAAATGGCAAAACAAGTAGCACATGAGATTAAAAACCCATTAACTCCAATGCGATTAACAGTACAAAGTTTTCAGCGTAAATTTGATCCTAATGATCCTAATATTCATCAAAAACTTCAAGAATATAGTGATACGTTAATACAGCAGATTGATACAATGAGTTCTATTGCCTCAGCATTTTCTAATTTTGCACAGATGCCTGCGCAAAAAAATGAAACTTTAGATGTAATAAAAATTGTAGGATTAGCATTAGATATTTTTAATGAAGATTATATTCTTTTTCCTTCAGAGAAAGAGAAAATTATTGCGAAGTTCGATAGAACACAGTTGATACGAGTGGTTACTAATCTGGTAAAAAATGCCATACAAGCAATTCCTGAGGATTGCATACCTAAAATCATTGTAGATGTATTTTCAGAAAACGGAGATGTTGTTATTATAGTATCTGATAATGGGATTGGAATAAGTGAGGAGCATAAAAAGAAAGTTTTTGAACCTAAATTTACTACTAAAAATAGTGGTATGGGACTTGGGCTTGGAATGGTTAAAAATATTATGGAAACCTATAATGGAAGTGTTACCTTTACATCTAGAGAAGAGAAGGGAACTGTTTTTAAAATTAGATTTCCGAAGAATACATAATACATAAAGCTTCTTTTTTATAAATTGTATAAATTTTTTAATTAAACTCATTTTTTAAAGAGATGATAAAAAATATTTTTTCATGTATACCAATATTTTAGTATCCCAAAATAACAAAATCACTACAATAACAATTAATCGTCCATCAAAATTAAATGCACTTAATAAAGAGACGATTCAAGAATTACATGCGGCTTTTAGAGTAGCAGATCTTGATGCAGATACCAAGGCTATTATTATTACTGGATCTGGAGAAAAAGCTTTTGTAGCAGGAGCTGATATTAGTGAGTTTGCTGATTTTTCTGTGTCAGAAGGAAGTGAATTGGCAGCAAAAGGACAAGAGTTACTTTTTGATTATATAGAAAACCTTTCTACACCTGTAATTGCCGCGATAAATGGTTTTGCTCTAGGGGGAGGATTAGAATTAGCAATGGCAGCACATTTTAGAGTTGCTAGTAATAATGCAAAAATGGGATTGCCAGAAGTTTCTCTAGGGGTGATTCCTGGTTATGGAGGGACACAACGATTACCTATATTAGTTGGTAAAGGTAGAGCGATGGAAATGGTAATGACCGCAGGAATGATCGATGCTAATCAAGCATTGCAATATGGTTTGGTAAATCACCTGATTGCTCAGGAAGAGTTATTACCATTTGCACAGAAGTTAGCAGGTAAAATTATTAAAAATTCCTCTGTTGCTATTAGTGCAGCTATTAAAGCTATCAATGCAGCATTTAAAGACGGAGTAAATGGATATAATGTAGAGATTGAACAGTTTGGAAACTGTTTTGGGACAGAAGACTTTAAAGAAGGAACTACTGCGTTTTTAGAAAAACGTAAAGCAAACTTTCCTGGGAAATAATAGCATAAAAGTATATTAATCCCATAAAAAACCATGCTAAACGTATTTTTGCATGGTTTTTTATTTCAATTAATTGTTAATCAGTAGTTTAAATTTGTTTTTTTGATAAAAATGGAAGGTGATATTTATAAATCTGTAGCAGTACAAAACAGTAAGAAGTCTTTTTTTAATTATATTTATAAAGAATCAGAATACGTTTAATATGCTGTTTTTAGGTTCCTCTAACTGTTTTATTTATGAATGACAGGCATAAGCCTTAAGTGCCTCTATCTGATTAGGGTAAAATCAAATTTTTTAACAATTTTTATTATGAAAGAATTAATGAAACTAAGAGGAGTAAAAGTATTAAACAAAACGTCTCAAATGGCAGTTATAGCAGGAAAACCTCCTAAGTGTGATCCTGATCTCTGTGGCGGAGATTATATGAAAAAAAGATAATTATTAGGTAATTAGTAGATCTAAAAAATGAGAGATGATATATTGTTTACCTGAGTAAACAACTGTTAATAGTATCATTTTTTAGATCTCTATTATAAGATAGGGGTTAACAATTCCTTAAACATTAGGTGTTCTAAAAATATATATCTTAGCTTTAATTGTAAGATTAAGAATTGAGATAGCGAATAATTGTTTTAGCATATTTAACCAGTAAAGTTCTATCAAAAAATTTATGAGAGGGTTGTTTTGTTAGATGTAACGAAAATAATTATCGATAAAGTCTGATATTATAGTTATGCTAAAATAAATGTTGTCAACTAATTTCTTCATCTTGTTTTTTGTTTGGATCAATTGTACCAAAATATGATCTAAGTATATTAGTAAAAATATTTATGTTTTTGATAACATACTCTTATAAACCTAATTATGAAATCATTGTATAAGAACCCTACAATTATCGTTTTTGCAGTATTTGCTATTGCAATATTTGTTTATTTTAAAGATCAATTACCAGCAATAGATCTTTCTCATTTAACTCCGGGTAATGTTGTTGCTGTTTTAGGATATTTATCTGTTATAATGTTGGTAGTAGAGCAATTTATAGAGGTTTTTATAGATGATCCTAATGAAAAAATTAAAGTACAAAGTAAAGATCGACTCGAAGAAATTAATACATTTTTTGACAATTTAGATAAGCCTAGCATCATCAATTCTGAGGTAGAGATTATAGAATCAGATGCTAAAGAAATAGTTTTATTAAAGAAAGAGAAGAGGAAATTAGAAGAATTTTTAATTACTCAAGGATTAAAAAGAGAACGAAGAACTATTATTACAGGATTTATAATCGGATTATTTCTTTCTTTTTCAGGATTTCGTTTGATGTCTGGCATTATATTTAATGGAGATGAAGAGCATACTCTTTCAGAAGTTCAGGGTGTGATTATTCAGGCTATTGATATCGTTCTTACTGCTGGTATTATTGCAGGCGGAAGTGGTCGGGTTCATACACTTATCAAAAGAATTAAGACTACTTTCTTATCTCCTAACAATAATTAATTTTGCTACTATTTATAGAAGTTCATTTCATCAATGTATTTCCATACTGCTATAGGAAGTAAAGGTCTTACGTTTTTAGTATTAGCAATTGATTTGCGAATAAACGTAGAAGAAATCTCCATGATAGGAGCATTAACTCGGTGTATCTTTGGGTGATTGGTAAATTGAGTTTCTATAATTCCTTCTGCGATACGTGGGTATACATAGATGTTATGGTTTTCTAAGATGATCTCATAGTTTTTCCACTTATGGAAACTTTTTAGATTATCCTCGCCCATAATAAGATGAAATTGATTTTTAGCATATTTCTCTTGTAAATGTATAAGTGTATTTATCGTATAATTAGGTTGTGAGAGTTTAAATTCTATATCACTAGGTTGCAGTTTTGGGTATGATTCTGTAGCTAGATATACCATTTCATAACGATGATGATTATCTAGTAATGAACTTTTCTTTTTATGGGGACTATGTGGGGTTACTACCATCCATATTTCATCTAGATCAGAAAACTCTGCCATATGATTAGCAATCGCTAAATGACCAACGTGTATAGGATTAAATGTTCCAAAATATAATCCGATTTTTTTCATAGAAAAAACAACATTTTTTTACAGATTAAGAAACGTACTTTCTTAATCTGTAATCTTATTATAAAATAAACTTCTTTACTAATTGATATACCTCATCTTTTGCATTCTCAAGATTATCATTAGTAACAATAGCATCAAACTGTGGTGCAGTAGCCATCTCTGTCGAAGCTTTTGATACTCTCATGTTGATTTTATCTTCAGATTCAGTCTTACGCTTCTTTAATCGAATTTTTAATTCTTCGATACTGGGTGGTTTTACAAAAATAGCAAGAGTGCGCTCCGGATAGATTCTTTTGATATCTAAGCCACCTACTACATCAATATCAAAGATTACATGTTTCCCGCTATCCCAAAGCCGTTGAACTTCGCTTTTTAAAGTTCCATAAAAATTATCTCTATATACCTCTTCCCACTCCAAAAAATCATCAGCCTTAATTTTATCTTTAAATTCTTGTAGTGATAAAAAGTAGTAATCTTTTCCATGAATTTCTCCATTACGAGGCTCCCTAGAAGCTGCCGAAATAGAAAATCCAAGATTGAATTCTTTGTGATTGAGTAAGTATTTAACTAAAGTAGTTTTTCCACTTCCAGATGGGGCTGAAAGTACAATAAGTTTACCTTGGTTCATTATTATAATACATTTAGCAGTTGTTCTTTGATTTTTTCAAGTTCATCTTTCATTTGCACTACCAGTTGTTGCATTGGAGCATAATTGGATTTACTACCAATAGTGTTAATTTCTCGACCTATTTCTTGAGTGATAAACCCAAGTTTTTTTCCATTAGAATCAGCAGAATTTAATGTGGAGCCAAAATACTCTAGATGATTTGCTAATCGTACTTTTTCTTCGGTGATATCGAATTTTTCTAAATAGTAAATCAATTCTTGTTCAAAACGATTTTGATCTACTTCTTCCTTTAGGTCAGAAATAGCTTTATGTAGTCGTTCTCTAACAACCTCCATACGTTCGGGATCAACCTCTATTACCTTAGCAAGTAATTCGCTGATGTTTTTTATACGAAGATTAAAATCTTTTTCTAATGCTTTTCCTTCATCACTTCTGTATTCTTCTATTTCTGATAATGCTTTAGTAAGCGCTTCTTTTATAGCAGTAAATTCTATTTCATCTATTTCTTCTCGCTCTGTTTTTAAGGCATCAGGCATGCGAACTGCCATCTTTAGTAATTCTATGGTATCACCTTGGTGTATACTGGATAGTTGTCTAATATATTCTTTTACAATACCCTCATTAACTTTATTAGATGTTTCCTCACCAGTTGCTTCGACATATAATCCAAAATCAACTTTACCTCTTACCAGTTTTTTTGCGATAGTATTTCGCATTTGAAGCTCTTTTTCACGGTATTGTGATGGAATTCTAGCGTTTAAGTCTAAATTCTTACTATTTAATGATTTAACTTCGATAGTTATTTTTTTCGTAGGTAGCTGTAGGATGGACTTCCCAAAGCCTGTCATAGATTTGATCATATAATTTTGATAAAAGTTGCACGAAGATACGGAAAACTGCTGAGGTTCACCTCTTAGTTCTTGTAGACATGTTGTATAAACTCAGTATTCTATATTAGAAAATCTATTCTATCTTCAAAACTGTTACAAACATTACTGTTTTACTTAGTTTTATAGAAATGTTTTGGACATGGTAATTTTATCGATATACTTTTCTTTTTCTAAGAAAAAGTTATGAATACATCCAGATGGTATAAACCCCATTTTTTTATATAAAGCAATCCCAGTTATATTAGTCTCATATACTTCTAACCATATCGTTTTTATTATCTGAGTCCATTTTGTCCATGCAAGTACATTCTGTAATAGAAGAGTACCAATGCCTTGATGTTGCCATTCTGTATGAATTCCCATCCCTACCATGGCAGTATGTTGCATTTTTTTTCGCCAGCTACCAGTAAGATCTATATTACCAACAAGATTTCCATTGTTTTCTGCGACTAAGAGTAAGCAATTGGTTTGTTGATGCATTTTTATAATAAGATTTGTTTCATCCTCTACTGTGTTAGGATATTCATAATCGAATAGAGGTATCGTATCAGTATTTTTTAGATATTGAAGTTTTAGAGCCACTAATTGTTCTGCATCTTCTGGGGTAGCTTCTCTAATTATAAGTGTATGACCTGATTTGGTTTGATGTGTGCTTGGAGTATATTCCATAATTATTATGCATTAGAATTCTTATCTCTAATTCTTTTGTAGAGTTTAATTCCCATCATAAGTGTAATGGCAAGGGATAGAATTCCGATAACTCCGTATACCCAATTTACGGCATCACGAACAATTACTAAAAAAATTACAGAAAAAAGAATAATAGTGGAACCTTCGTTCCACATACGCATTTGACCTGATGACCACTTTATAATATCATTTTGAAGTTGCTTATAGATATGATGGCATTTTAAATGATACCCGATAAGCAATACTACAAACCCTAGTTTAACATGCATCCAAGGTTGTTGTAACCAAGCTGGCATTAAAATAAGTAACCATATTGCAAAGAGTGTTGCTAATATAGCAGAAGGCCAAGTAATGATAAACCAAAGGCGTTTAGACATTAGCTTTAACTGTTTTTCTAAGATCTCTTTATCAGGAGAAGGTTTCTGAGAGGCTTCGATTTGATAAATAAACAACCTAGGAATATAAAACAATCCTGCAAACCATGTAATGACAAAGATGAGGTGAAGAGATTTTATGTAATTATAATATTCTAACATTTCATTAGTTAAATTATAGTATATCTTATTAAATCTCTAAAAGTAATAAATCTAATAGGATTTGATAGTACCTATAATAATTACAATAAAAGTTAATTTAATTCTTAAGACTCAGTGGGTATAAGAAGTTTTGTTTTGATCTCTCGATTTAGAAAATAACCAGTAACAATTGTTGACAATATATCTGCAATCGGAAAAGCAATCCAAACACCTAATTCTCCATAAAATTTTGGAAGCATTAAAATTAGAGGGATAAAGAAAAACCCTTGCCTTGATAGCGTTAATAGTAGTGCAGGTATCGCTTTTCCTGCCGCCTGGAAATAAGCTCCCCCAATAAGTTGAAGTGCAATGATAGGCGTAGCAGCAAAGACCCATCTCATACATGTTGGAGTATGTGTTAATACATATGTGTTGATAGCTAATTCTTCGGTAGATAAATTTAGATGATCACTTAGAAATAGCCCTGTTATTTCTGGAGCAAAAAAGAATAACCCTATAAAAACTAAAGTTGCTAAGATAGCAGCGTACGTAATTGCAGTATTGATTGTTTCTCTAACACGTTGGTATTGATGAGCTCCGTAATTATATCCTGCAATAGGCAAAAATCCTTGGGTTATTCCAAAAACAGGAAATAAAGCAAACATTAACATTCTGCCGATAATTGCATATACTGCTACCAGACCTTCTTGTCCAAGGTTAAATAATATATTGTTCATTAGTAAATAAGTAATACTTACTACGGCTTGTCTAGCTAGTGTAACACCTCCTAATGATGCAATTTCAGAAACAATGTCTTTTTGTAATCTAAAATGACGAAAACTTATTTTTAATTCAGAGTTTTTAGAATTGAAAAACCAAAATACATATAGAAAACAGGCTAGATATGACCCTGTAGTCGCCCATGCAGCACCATACATTCCCATATCCATTAGATAAATAAAAATATAATCCATTACCAGATTACTTATAGTAGGAATAATCATAGCTACCATGGCAAATTTTGGTTTCCCTTCTGCTCTAATAACTGTGTTTCCCATCATTGCAAAACCCAGAATAGGAACACCATATAGTATAATGGTATAATAAATTTTTGCAGGTTCGAATATGGCTCCTTTACCACCGAACTTTGGTATGATGTCATCTACAAAAATTAAACCTAGGATCACAAGAGAAATCATAAAAATAAACCCTAAAGAGATTTGATTTCCAAAGGTTTTTAGTGCCTTTTCTTTATTTTTTGCTCCTAATGCACGTGAAATAATACTAGAACCTCCTACTCCTATAGACATGCCTAAGGCTCCAATAAAAAAAGAAACAGGTAGTACCACATTGATAGAGGCAAAAGCAATAGAGCCTATCCAATTCCCTACAAAAATAGAATCAATTAGAACATTTAAAGACATTACTAATATTCCAATAGATGCTGGTACAGCTTGTTTTACAAGTAATCGGCCTATAGGTTCTGTTCCTAGTGTTTCAGAAATGCTTTTTGTCATTATATGATATGAGGTTTAGCAACACTCCATTCATTTCCCCATTTAGCGATTAAATCAGCCCAATCATCACGATCATTAAGGCAAGGTATGGTTGTAAATTCTTTACCTCCAACTTCATGAAAAATTTCTTCCCCTTCCATTGCAATTTCTTCTAAGGTTTCTAAACAGTCTGATACAAAAGCAGGAGTTACAATAGCCATTTTTTTGATACCTTCTTTTCCCATTCGCTCTATAGTACGATCCGTATAAGGCTGTAACCAAGGGTCAAAACCTAAACGAGATTGAAAAGATGTGGAGTATGTTCCTTCTTTTAGTTTTAATTGTTCTGCTACCTGACGAGTAGTGTCATAGCATTGATGACGATAACAAAACTCATGCGCAGGAGAAGCTGTATTACAACAAGACTTATCAACTTTACAATGAGATTTGGTAATATCACTTTTGCGAATATGTCGTTCGGGTACACCATGATAAGAAAATAATAAATGGTCGTAATCCAGAGTTTCTAATTTTTCGCTTATACTCTTTGATAAAATAGAGATATAGTCTTTATTATTATAAAAGGCAGGAACATCTGTAAGTTTCATATTAGGAAAATGCTCTTTTCTTAACTCTTCTGCAAGTACTAAGATTGTTTCTGTTGTTGCCATGGCAAACTGAGGATAAAGAGGGATAATAAGCACTTCATCTACTCCCTTATCATGTAATTCTTGTAGCCCTTTCTTAATGTTCATAGATCCATAACGCATGGCTAGACCTACTGGGATAGAGGTGCGATCTGCTACTTTTTTTTGTAACCTCTCTGATAATACGATTAGAGGGGAGCCTTCATCCCACCAGATTTTTTGATAAGCAGCGGCAGATTTTTTAGGTCTGGTATTTAGTATAATCCCTTTTACCAGAAGTGTTCGCGCCCATAGAGGAACATCAATTACTCTTGGATCCATTAAAAACTCGCCGAGGTATTTTTTTACATCTTTTGGATCAGTACTATCTGGAGACCCTAGATTAACAAGGAGAATTCCTTTACTCATAGTTTTTATTTTTGCACATACAAAAGTACAAACTATAAGCAGTAATGGTGCTAAAAGCGATAAGAGTTTTTGATAGTGGTATTATTAATATGATGTTTAATGACTTATAAGTGAAAACTAAAATTAAGAATAATTTACAAATACGTTAAATTCTAATAAACTAAAAATAGAGTAGTTTAATTTTAGTATTTTTAGAAAGTAAAACATCACTAAATCTAATTAGTGTTGTTTAAAACCATACTAAATCTCTATTTTTTTTGTTAAGAAAGAGTGAGGTCATTAAAAAAACAATAAATTAAAACAGATGAAACGTATAATTGTAGATGTAGAAAAAGATAAAGTAGACTTTGTTCTAGAGCTATTAGAACAGTTTGATTTTGTGTCAGTCATAGAGGATACTTCTGATGAAGATCCAGGTATGTATGATTCGATTGTATCTTTGCAAAAAGGAATAGGGATTCCTAAATAGAGATACTAATTAAAAAAATGTGTTATCTTAATTTGTGATTTTTAATAAGAATAATTTAACTTAAACTCATTACATATTTTTTTGGAGTAGTGCCAAATTTCTTTTTAAATGCAGCAATAAAATGGCTAGCAGTGCTATATCCTACTTTTAATCCTACTTCATTTACATTATAACTTCCTGAGGCTAATAATTGTCGAGCTACTTCCATTTTATAGTCAAATAAAAACATATAAACAGGTTCTCCATATATTTGTTTAAATCCATCTTTAAGTTTTTTAAGAGGTAACCCAATTTCTTTTGATAACTGCTGTAGAGTAGGAGGTTCTGCCATACGAGCAATAATAATCTCTTTAGCTTTTCGGATTTTTAATACATTTTCTTCATCTACCAAAAACGGACACTGTTCTATATCGGCATCCTCTGGTCTATTAAAATAAAGACTTAATAGTTCGTATGCCTTTCCTTTAAAATATAATAACTTGATAGACTTATGTAAACTATAGTTCATGATTTGATTTAGTACTACAGACATAGAAGGGGAGATAATAGCATCTGTATAATATTTTTTATCTCGATTTCCTTCTCCTAAGAATGGGATGTAATCTGCTTCCTTAGAAAATAAAGAATGGAATTTTTTTATAGAAATAAGAATAGTAATTAGCCAAGAGTCTTTGCTTATTTCTACATTCATAGGCAGATCACGTTGTGGATTGTATAGTAAGAGAGAATTTTCCTCTACTAGACTAATAGCATAACTTCCGTTGTTAAAATTAAATTTGATAGCACCTTTGATACAAAAGTGAAATTGTATAAGATTACTTTCGATATCCCTTATAATACATTGACTTTCATTAGTTTCATTTTGAAATTTTAAAATATAAAAACCATTTTCAATTTGAGTTTCTTCTAAAATCCCTGGAGCGTTATTTTTTAATTCAATTTCCATAATTACAAAATGCTTTTTATTTAGAATGAGTCTAAACTATCGACATAAGAATCTTTCTTAAGTATACAAAAATAAGGGTTTTTGATCATTTTTTCATGAATTATACCGCAAACAACTTTTTTCGATATTAAAAACTCTTCTAGCGTTATTTTTTATGACATATCTAAAATACTTTTGTGATGGAATAATATAGAATTGATTGCATGGAGCCTCATTTAAGAGCAAAAGGGACAAATTTTTACACAATCGGACTTAGTTATAAAAAAGCTGATGCAGAAATCAGAGGGCATTTTAGTGTTACTGATGAGGCTAAAGAAGGTATATTACAACAGGCTAAACAAGAAGGTATTGAAGCATTATTGGTAACCTCTACCTGTAATCGAACCGAAATACATGGTTTTGCACAACATCCTTTTCAATTAATTAAATTACTGTGTGAACATACTCATGGTACTGTAGAAGAATTTGAAAAAGTAGCATATGTACATAAAAATAGTAAAGCAATAGCACACCTTTTTAGGGTAGGTACAGGATTGGATAGCCAAATATTAGGAGATTTTGAAATTATAAGCCAGTTAAAAAAAAGTTTTAGAGCTTCTAAAAATACACAAGTTACTAACCCATTTTTAGAGCGATTGATTAATGCCGTTATTCAAGCTAGTAAACGTATTAAGAATGAAACAGAAATTTCTTCTGGAGCTACTTCTGTAAGTTTTGCAGCCGTACAATATATATTAGCACGAGTACCTTATGTTTCGGATAAAAATCTATTATTATTTGGTACTGGTAAAATAGGCAGAAATACATGCGAAAATCTAGTAAAACATACTAAAAACGATCATATTGTTCTAATTAATAGAACTAAACTTAAAGCAGAAAAAATAGCAGGTAAGTTTAACCTTGTTGTAAAGGATTATGCTAATATTCAATCAGAAATAAAGAACTCTGATGTGCTTATAGTAGCTACCGGAGCACAGAAACCCACAATTTCTAAAGAATTAATTCATTCTGATAAACCATTACTAATTCTGGATTTATCAATACCTCGTAATGTTGCTCTTGATGTAACAGAATTGCCTAATGTAACCTTGGTACATCTGGATGATTTATCAAAAATGACAGATAAAACATTACAACGTAGAAAAGAATTTATTCCACAGGCAGAAGAAATTATTGAAGAGATTAAATCAGAATTTAATGATTGGTTAGAGACTCGTAAGTTTGCTCCTACCATTAGAGCTCTAAAAAATAAGCTAACGACATTAAAAGAGGCAGAAATCAATTTGCAACGAAAAAAATATGCAGATTTTGATGAAGAACAGGCAGATATCATCAGTAGTAGAATTATTCAAAAAATTACGAATCATTTTGCAAATCATCTTAAGGATGAAACTACTTCAGCAAATGAAAGTATAGAATTTATTCAAAAAGTATTTCAATTACAAAATAAATAATTTTGGCTAAAACGATTCGTATTGGTACCAGAGATAGTGAGTTGGCACTATGGCAAGCCACGACTGTACAAAAAAGTTTAGAAAACTTAGGATATGAAACTCATTTGATTCCTGTTAAATCTACAGGAGATCTCATCTTAGATAAGCCTTTATATGAATTAGGTATTACAGGTATTTTTACTAAGACTCTAGATATCGCTATGCTTAATGGAACTATTGATATTGCAGTACATTCTATGAAAGATGTTCCAACAGCATTACCAAAGGGAATTGTAGAAGCTGCGGTTTTGAAGAGGGCTAATGTACAGGATATTTTGGTACATAAAGGATTAGACTTTATAGAACAAGAAGGAGTAATAGCTACAGGAAGTCTTCGCCGAAAAGCACAATGGTTACATAAATATCCAACACATCGTGTTGTTGATCTACGAGGAAATGTAAATACTCGAATGCAAAAGCTTACTGATAATGACTGGAACGGAGCCATATTTGCAGCAGCAGGACTAGAGCGTATTAATCTAAAACCTGATCTTTATATGAATCTGGACTGGATGACCCCAGCTCCAGCACAAGGAGCGATGCTTGTCGTAGCTAAAGAAGAAGATAAATATTGTAGAGAAGCGTTAGCAAACCTTAATGATAAAAATTCTGAGATCTGTGTACATATCGAACGAGAATTCCTGAGAGAGTTAGAAGGAGGATGTACAGCACCAATAGGAGCATTAGCAAAAATCCAAAATGATACTATTAATTTTAGAGGAGTTTTATATAGTCTAGACGGAAAAAATAAGATTGAAGTACATAAAATGATAAAGGTTAGTGATACAAGTAACCTTGGGAAAACATGTGCACAAGAAATATTAAATAACGGAGGGAAAGAGTTGATGGAAAAGATAAAAGCCGAAATAGGATAAATTGAGTATAGTGTCTACATTACTTTCGACTAAGAAATTCTCTATGGCTCAAAAAGAATTAGTACTTAATGCTGGTTTGGGTTTTGTCGAATATGATGCTATTGCTATTGAATATTCTAAAACCTCTATTGAAAGCAACATCCCAAATGTTATTTTTACAAGCAAAAATGCTGTCAGAGCTATCGAAAAATTTGGAACGAATATTTCGAAATGTTTCTGTGTAGGAGAAAGTACAAAACAGATCTTGATAAAAAATGGCCAAAATGTAGTCGAAATGGCTCAAAATGCATCAGATTTGGCTAAGATTATAGTAAAAAAGTATAAAAAAGAGTCTTTTTTGTTTTTTTGTGGAAATCTTAGAAGAGATGAATTACCAAATTTATTACAGCAACATGATATACATTTGCAAGAGCAAATCGTATATAAAACTAGTATAAATCCTAGAAAATTCGAACGCGTATTTAATGGGATATTATTTTTTAGCCCTTCAGGAGTTCGAAGTTATGTTTTAAAAAATACAATTGAAGAACCGACTGTTGTGTTCTGTATAGGAACAACGACTGCTTCTGAAGCTAAAAAGTATACAACAAATGTTATTATAGCGAACAAACCCACTGTAGAGAATGTAATTGTTCAGGCAGTAAAATATTTTAGAAATCAATAAAAGAAACTCAAAAACTATAATTCAGAACTGATTATTAAGTTAAGCTTAAGATATTTTTAGTAAAACAGAGTAAGCTTTGATACGTTTAAATTTGGATAATAGATGATATTTTGAGATAATATAGAAACACTATGACATCACTAAAAAACAACCTATTTCTTAAGGCTTTAAAAGGAGAAACAGTAGCACGTCCACCAGTATGGATGATGCGTCAAGCAGGAAGATATTTACCAGAATTCCGTGCTTTAAAAGCTAAATATGATTTTTTTACACGTTGTAGAACACCAGAATTGGCTGCAGAAATTACAGTACAACCCATAGATATTATTGGTCCTGATGCTGCAATTTTATTCAGTGATATCCTAGTGATACCACAAGCAATGAATATCGAAGTAGAGATGAAAGATGGTATAGGTCCGTGGTTACCTAATCCAATTCGCTCAGTGAAAGATGTAGAACAAGTGATTGTTCCTGATGTTTATGAAGAGTTAGGGTATGTAATGGATGCTATTACATTAACTAAAGAACGCTTAGATAACCGTGTTCCATTAATTGGATTTGCAGGCTCGCCATGGACAATCTTATGTTATGCTGTACAAGGGCAAGGATCTAAGAACTTTGATAAAGCAAAAGAGTTGTGCTTTTCACAGCCCGAAGCCGCACATCAATTATTGCAAAAAATTACAGATACTACAATTGCATATCTAAAAGCAAAAGTAGCAGCAGGAGTTAATGCAGTGCAAATATTTGATAGTTGGGGAGGGATGTTATCACCAGTAGATTATCAAGAGTTTTCTTGGAAATATATTCAGCAAATCATAGATGCACTAAAATCAGAAACAGAAGTTATTGTTTTTGGAAAAGGCTGCTGGTTTGCATTACAAGATATGGCAAAATCAGGAGCTGCCGCATTAGGAGTGGATTGGACTTGCTCTGCGCGTAATGCTCGGTATCTTACAGGAGGAAATATAACACTACAGGGTAATTTTGATCCATCAAGGTTATTATCTCCACCTTCAGAAATCAAAAAAATGGTAAAACAAATGATTGACGAATTTGGTAAAGATCGATATATTGCCAATTTAGGGCATGGGATCTTACCTAATATTCCTGTAGAGAATGCTCAGGCATTTGTAGATGCCGTAAAAGAATATCAAGTGTAAAAATAATGATTAAAGGGCTTATAAAAAGTTTAAGTTTTCGACAAATCCTTAAGTTAGCTTTATTAGTTTTTTATAAGCCATTGTATATGTATCCTACCATAAAGGCTACTAGAAAAACTATGATGATTTGTGACCTACATTATAAACATGTACATCATACTAATGGAAAAGCAAATGCTTTTAGACATGCATTATGGAATATCTTGATTTGTAAAGCTGTTTTCAAAATAACTAAAAACATAAGAGAAGCTACAATTTGGGCAGAAAAAATCACCAACTTGCATGAAAAAATAGCGGTTAATGAGCTTCTGGAAACAGCTATGGATCTACACAATAATAAAATAGGGAGATTGTATTTTCTTGATCTAGATAAGAGTTCTGACGAAGAAATGATTTTTTACTTAAAAGAAAAAGTTGAGAAATCCATTAAAGTAACCACGATTAAAGAAATGAAGCATTATCAAAATGATTTGGTTTATCTTCAAGTAGACTAAAATATAGATCTAAATTCCTTATTGTTATGGTTTAGTAAATAGAAGTGGGTAAAAACTGATTTGTTAGGGTACTCATAAATATTAGGAATAGAAGTAACGTTTTGTTCTTTTGAAACATTCACATATATATATAATTATTAAAAAAATATAAATGAAAAAAATATTATTTGTAGTTAGTTTAATAGGGTTTAATTTTATTGCCAGTTCTCAAATAAGCTATGTTAATGGAGAAACAAAATTGATTAACCCAACAGGTAGAACCTTAATAATAGAGAAAAACGATAATGATTCTTGGTTAACTTTTCATGATCCTGGTAACTTCTGGTATTCTATGGGAATTGATGTATCTAACTCAGGTCTATTTAGTCTAAATACAGGAGGGGAGTTAAATAGTTCTCAATTTGTAATGGATATAGATGGAAATATTGGAGTTGGAATATCAAAACCTACATCAAAATTAATGCTGCAAGATGATACCCCAATCGTTAAAATTTTTCATAAAGGAGCTTATCAAGGAGCCGATAGGGCTTTTGGAGAATTAAGATTTATTAATAATTATGATAATTTAGGAGGTCATCGAGCATCAATAAAAGCTATTAACACAAAAGAAGGTTCTGAATCTTATGTTGGATTAGAGTTTAGTACAAGTACTCATAAAGGTAACAGAGTTTTTGAAGAGGTTAAAGCAATGACAATCGACCATTATGGAAATATTGGAGTTGGAATATCAAAACCTACATCAAAATTAATGCTGCAAGATGATACCCCAATCGTTAAAATTTTTCATAAGGGAACACATCAAGGAGTCGATAGGGCTTTTGGGGAATTAAGATTTATTAATAATTATGATAATTTAGGAGGTCATCGAGCATCAATAAAAGCTATTAACACAAAAGAAGGTTCTGAATCTTATGTTGGATTAGAGTTTAGTACAAGTACACATGAAGGTAACAGAGTTTTTAAAGAAGTTAAAGCAATGACAATTGACCATTATGGAAATGTTGGAATTGGAACACCAAAACCAGATTCAAAACTTACTGTAAAAGGAAAAATTCATGCAGAAGAAGTGAAAATTGATCTTAGTATACCAGCGCCAGATTATGTTTTTAGAAAAGATTATAATCTAAAAAGTATTGAAGAAGTAGAGGACTTTATCAAAAAGAATAGTCATCTCCCTGGAATACCATCAGCCAAAGAATTTAAGCAAAATGGAGTGATGCTTGCTGAAATGGATATGAATCTTCTAAAAAAAATAGAGGAATTAGTACTTTATACAATTGCTCAGGAGAAAAAAATAAAATCTTTAGAAAAACAAAACTCTAAAATCGAAAAACTTGAAAAAGATAATAAGGAATTAAAATCCATAGCCGATAGATTATTGAGAATAGAAAAACATATTGAAGCTAAAAAAAAATAAAAAACCTCAAAAACTGAAACAAATCCTTAGATAATGATACTAATAAAGGTAAAATATATCTATGGCTATTGAAGATTGGTTGATGATAGAGGTGTAAAAGTTTACTCAGATGCTATTGACTTTATTGTCAAAAGCATCTGAGATTACTATTGATAATGATGAAGAGAGTTTAACAATGATTAAAGATAAGCTCAAGGATGAATTAGGAATACCTTTTGAAGATTTGATAAATACGGATAACGAGAGTTTTATACAAATATTAGTACAAAAAAAGTTTAACTTAGAACATCTAAAACTACTTGGAGATATACTAGCAGAGTTATATTTTAAAGGTATAAAAGTAAAGGATACTCATGAAAAAACATTAATTCTTTATAATTATGTGCAGAATCATAGCACTACATATGCTATTACATTACAACAGAAAATACTAAGACTAAATAACTAGTAAAATTATGTTTAAAAATATTATTAATAGTATTAAAGCCTATTTTGGGGCATTTGGTCTTATTTCGAAACTTGGATTATGGAAATATTTTTCTATTCCTATTTTGATTAGTGTCGTTACTGGGTTTTCTTTTATGGCATTAGCCTACTTTTTCTCGGACGATTTAGGAGCATTAATTGCTAAAATATGGCCGTGGGAATGGGGATCAAATACTTTTGGAACGATCAGTACATATATAGGAGGCGCATTGATTCTCGTCTTAGGGTTAATACTATATAAACATGTTGTAATGGCATTATCAGCACCTTTTATGAGTCCAGTTTCAGAAAAAATAGAAACACATTTTTTGGGAGAAACCAAACATGTGCATCGCAATACTTCTTTTAGTGAGCAATTATCCAGAGGGATCCGTATTAATGTACGTAATCTATGTAGAGAATTATTATTTATGATACCATTACTAATACTTAGTTTTATTCCTGTTATAGGTATCGTAGCTACGATATTGATCTTTTTAATCCAAGCTTATTATATTGGTTTTGGAAATATGGATTATACCATGGAGAGACATTTTAGCTATAAAGAAAGTATCCAATTTGTAAAAAAAAATAGAGGCACTGCAATTGGCAATGGTATTGTATTTGTCTTAATGCTATTTATACCAGTTATTGGATTTATTATTACTCTTCCCATATCAGTAGTTGCAGCATCTACAGAAACTGTAAAAATTTTAAAAGAAAAAGGACTGATTGAGACTAGTACTAACAATGAAGTAATGAATATCAATTCTTAATATTTTCATAAAAACTAAAGGACTACAAAAAAAGAATACTAAAATAATATCAGGAAACTTCTAGTAATCAAATCTTACTGATTAATAGGTATTTAAAACAATGAGGTTTTATTGTTGTAGTAATAAGGTTAAGCCATATCATCACCTATTTTTCTTACATATTTGTAAAAAATTAACATTTAATGGAGTAAAACTAGCTCTTTAACGTTTTTCACATTTTTTTCTTTTTGATTACATCTCTAATCATAATCTTTGTATCATTATTTCTAAATAAGCAATATTAAATTGTTTGATATTTAAACAATTAATATGAATTTAGAAATAATTCTTCCCCCTATATGTTATTAGAAATATTGAATACTAAACTAACTATTTAATAATTATAAAAATCCAACGATTATGATTAAAACTACTATTTCTATAGATGATTCGTTTTCATCTTTATTAAAACGAAAACAAATAGCACTTTATATAATTGCTATGCTAATGTTTCCTTCTTTGGGGATATATGCCCGAGATTATGACAATTCCATTTCTTCTGTAATTAAAGAAACAGAAATGATAATAGAATCAGAAAATGTTAATAATACATTTTCTTCTTATCTAAAATGCGTTACTTTTAAAAATATTGGTGATTGTGATACCGATATTTACCAATATTCACGTAGAGGATGTAGATTGAAGAAAAGATTGGCTCCAGGCGAATCTTGGATTTTAAATACATATCGAGGAACAAGATTCAGAGCTGTAGAAGCAGATGCTACAGACTTTTCTGATTTAGAATTTAATGTGCTCTACCGTGTAAATTATAAACACACGCAAGTGGTTAATCTTGATCCTCAATATTGTATTGATCCTTGTGAGAGTTTAATCGTAGATGCAGGAGAAGATGTGAAGGTGTGTAATGAAGAAGAAGTAGTATTAACAGCTTCTGTTACAGGAACAACTACATGTACTACGCCTTCAGAAACTGATTGTAATCATAGCCTTTATTGTTCAGGAGGGTATTACAGTCGCTATTACCCACATTCTAATGCTGCATATTGTGGTAATGGAAAAGGAGCAAAATTATGGACTGCTAGTGGATATGGTACATCTTATGTAACTATTGATTTTGGTAAAGAAGTTCCAAAAGGAACTAAAATCCATACTAGAATGAAATTAAAGCATTGTAGCAATACATATGCTAATTTATCTAGCGCAAAAATTAGCGCTTCAAAAAATGGAAATTTTGGATTTGTAACTTTAGGAACTGCAGAATTTTCTTCTACAGAATACGCAGAATATACATATACTCTAGAAGAATCTGCTAGATATATACAAGTTGTAGATAATGGAAAATGTTCTTTCTTAGTTGATTATGTGAAGTACGAAATAGAAGGTACTACAGATGATACTATAACGTATAGTTGGTCTGGACCTGGTATTGTAGGGGCTACTGATCAAGAGAGTATTACAGTTAATGAAGCAGGAACCTATACAGTAAGTGTTACTAACTGTGATAATTGTACAGTTACAGATACTGTAAAGGTAAAATATAAAAAATCTCCTACTGTAGAAGTTACCCATACAGATGCTACTTGTGAAGCTGATAATGGAACGATAAAATTTACTTTTCCGGATAATACGAGTCGTATTAAAATTTCACTATCTATTGATGGGGGAGAGAATTATACAACAGTTGCTGATGATTCTGGATCATATACTTTTGAAGGATTAGCACCAGGAAGCTACGATATTTCTGTACGATGGGGTAATAAAGACTGTCCAATTGATCTAGAAACAGTGATTATCGATCAGACAGAAACTATTTCTGTAGATGCAGGACAGGATCAAGCTATTTGCTCTGGGCAAGAAATAATACTATCTGCACAAGTAGATGGAGAAGGTAAGTGTACGGATTGTATAGAATATAATCTGAAAGATACAGACTATTGTAGAGGAGATCATAATTTTGTAGTTTGGATTAAAGATGGTAACTCTAGAAGATGGTTTAAGAATGTAGATTTAGTTTGGAAAGAAAATACAGATGGTACTGCTACATTAAAAGGAACAGTCTTTGAATACGCCGTATCTAATACAGAATTTGAAGTAGATGCTGTTTATTCAGGAAGAACAGTTATAGCACCTAAGGATAGTCCAAAAGAGCATTTCTGTCATTCAGAAAGTACATCAGGTTGGGTATATTATACAGAGTTAACAGGAACAATAACTCAAGTAGGTGGCTCAATAAGCTATGATATACAAAGAAGAGGACCTGCCTTCCAATTAGGAACAGGAGCAAATAACTATGAGACAGCAACTGCTGTAAATGGGGGATCAGGATGGTTTAATATAGTCGGGGATTACCAATCTTACGGTGATTTTAACTTTAATCTTGGGGAGTGTATTACTTCAACGACTACAGGAGTTGAGTATTTATGGTCAACAGGAGAGACTACAGAAAGTATTACAGTATCTCCAACAACAGATACTGAATATACTGTAACAGTGAGTAATTGTGGTGATTGTACAGCAGAAGATACGGTTAATGTAACGATTACTAATATCACTGTAGATGCTGGAGATAATCAAACGATTATTGCTGGAGAAACAGCTACATTAACAGCAGTATCTTCAGATTCGGAAGCTACATTTACATGGTCAACAGGTGAAACAACAGAAACAATTTATGTTAACCCATCTGAGACGACAACATATACGGTAACTGCTACCAACAGTAACGGTTGTGTAAGTACAGATACTGTTACTGTAGAGGTGGTTGATCCATGTATAAAAGACGAATATAATGTAGTAGCATATCCTATACCAGTAGAAGCAAAGGGAATCTTAAACATTGATGTTGCGGTAAATAAAGCTCAGAGTATTACGTATGCTACTTATAAAATGGATGGAAATAGAATTGGACCAGAAGTTACTTATAACGCAGCGCTAGGATGTAATACTATTGCAGTAGATCTAAGCATACATTGTAGCTTTTTACCAGCGACCAAGTATGTATTAGTTGTTACTGGTGATGGTTGGACTAAATCTATCCATATCCAAACAAAAATGTAATACAGATAGATTGTATTTATAGTACTAGAAAAATAATAATTTATAGTAAAAGGGTTGCCAGAATGGCAACCCTTTTTTTATTAAAAAGTTATTATAGTAAAATCAAAAAAGTAAATGATATAAAGGCAAGCATCATTTTAACTCTTACTCAGTGATTAGTAGATTGTAATTAGTGATAAAATGAGATTATGTGAATTATTTAAGAATATATATGATTAATTGTTTTTCTACTAATTTTATTCGATAAATCCTAATGATTTACTATTCTATTTTATGTAATTCTTTTAGCTTTGAAATTCATTATAAGCCCCATTTTATGAAAAAAAATATACTATTGCTATGCTTTATATTTTGCATAAACCTCTATTCTCAGATAGATTCTAATTCATTATTTGCATTACCAAAAGCGACTACATTAGAAATAAAAGGTATCTCCTCTCCATTAGAAGGTTCTTTAGTATATAGCTCGACAGATAGACATATTTATAAATATACAGGTAGTGTTTGGGTTCCTTTTGATGGTAGTGAAACTAATATAATTGCTGGTGATAATATTAATATAACAGGTACTGGTACTACATCCGATCCTTATATAATAAATGCTGTTCCTGCTACTTTAGTATTAAATCCAGATGGTACCTATACATTTTCAAATGGAGTAGATCCAGATGTGATTATAACCCGTGGAGGTGCAGGACATGCCCCTATAGTATCGCAATCTAATGCAACAGGTAATTGTAATGATTTTCAGACTAATGAAACTAGAGATATTATTATTACTGGAGATTTTTTTGATGGTAGTTCTGTAGTTACTATATCTGGGCAGGTAGTAAACTCTATTATTGTTAATAGTGTTAATCAAATAATTGCTAATGTAACCGCAGGAACAGTATCTGGGAGTTATGATATTCAGGTAACTACAGGAGCAGGGACAGGTACACTTGCTAATGGTTTTGTTATAAAAACAGGTTTAATAAGTCATAACTATGCTACGGGTGATATTACTCTATCTAGTCGAATGTCATATATAGCAGGAAATTTAGATAGAACATCAGGAAACAGTTGGAATGAACAAGGATATTCTTTAATTTATGGAATCCCATTAGGAAATGAAGGACACCTTAATTTTACCGCAGGAGGAGGGATTAATAGGTATAGAATGATTGGATTGAATAGTGATCCTGCATCGAATTCACACTATAACTCTCTTGATTATGCGATATACCTTACAGGGTATAGGTTAAATATTTATGAGAATGGGATACATAGAGGAGATTATGGTACTTATACTTTTGGAGATCAATTTGAGATTAATGTTAATTGTAATGGTATTGTTACTTATAAAAAGAACGGAACTGTTTTTTATACCTCTTCAGTAGCTGTGTCTAGTATTTTATATTTGGACTCTTCATTTTATAGTTTTAATGCTGAAGTCTATAATATTTCAATTTCATATTAAAAAAAATAAGTTAAAAATTAATCAAAAGTCTTATCTCTATCATATTAACTCTTAGAAGCAATAGCGAGGTAATACTATATTTTTTAAAATAGAATAGATTATAGTACTATTTTATGTAGAACATAAATAATTTCATATAGACCGGTATGAGTTACCAGTACTGATAATTTATTATTTGTACTTTTGGACTCTTTTATAGAGAAAATATGTAAGTGATGTTATTTAGAACTAATAGGTTTTTAACACTATAAAAAAAGCAATAAGAATGAAAGATACATTTTATCAATATATACAAAAACTTCAGGATACAATTACTTCAAAATTAGAAGAGATAGATGGTACAGCTAAATTTCAGGAAGATCTTTGGAAACGACCAGAAGGAGGAGGAGGAAGAACTAGAGTGATCGAAAGTGGTACAGTATTCGAAAAAGGAGGAGTAAACATTTCTGGAGTGCATGGTAGATTACCAGAAGCTATGCAGCGCTATTTTAAGGTAGGAGATGTTGATTTTTTTGCCTGTGGATTATCTCTAGTCTTGCATCCTAAAAATCCAATGGTTCCAACAGTACATGCCAATTGGCGTTATTTTGAGATGTATGATAAAACAGGGACTATTGTAGACAGTTGGTTTGGTGGAGGACAAGATCTAACACCCTATTATTTATTTGATGAAGATGCGAAACATTTTCATCAGATTTGTAAAAACTCTTGTGATAAGTATCATCCAGACTTTTATACAACATATAAAAAGAAATGCGATGCCTATTTTTATAATGCCCACCGAGAAGAAGGACGTGGAGTAGGTGGATTGTTTTTTGATTATTGCAAAGCAAATAATGAGATGTCTATGCAAAATTGGTATGATTTTGTAACCGAAGTAGGGGATAGTTTTCTTGAAGCTTATGTACCTATAGTAGAAAAAAGGAAAAACCTTAAGTATACGAGTGATCAGAGAGATTGGCAGGAAGTAAGGAGAGGACGTTACGTAGAGTTCAATCTTGTACACGATAAAGGAACGTTATTTGGGTTAAAAACCAATGGAAGGATAGAAAGTATTCTAATGAGTTTACCACCACATGTACAATGGAAATATGACCATCATCCAGAAGAAGGTAGTGAAGAAGCACGATTAATAGAAATATTAAAAAATCCAATAGATTGGGTATAATCAGAATAGATATTAAGGAATAAATATTTTAGGTAAAAAAACAAAGTAATATAAAGAATTGTACGAAACTACTTTGATTTATTATTGATAGGGCTATGTATAATCAGTTGAAATACCTGAAAAACCGTTGAAAAATTGTAGATTAATTTTTTTTTATTAACTTGCATTACAATCATTTAGGGCTTATTTAGATTTTGTTATACTAATTAACACAAGTGCCCTATGAAAAAAATTCTAATATTGTTAACCGTAATCCTTATCATTGGATGCGAGTTTTTACCTAAAGAATCTAAATTTTCGAAATATTCAAAAAATACGATTCGCTTTAAAAATAATACGATTGTTCTTACAAGTAGTTACGCAAAAATAGCCCCAGAAGAGTTTAAAAATAGACTAGATTCTCTTATCGATAAGCCTAAGTTTAGAAAAGTTGCTTTAGATGAATTAAAAAAAGTACAAGATAAGAGAGTTGATTTTGAGCTGTTTGTAGATGAAAATAATGTAGAAAATTATGTGTTTATTTATACATGTGACTTTTATACATTTGATGAGCATAGGGCAGCTAGAGTTGTACAAGAACTTAATGATCGATTATTAAACGAAGCCAATGGGCAAAAAATGAATTATAAAAGAATTCATGGCCGATTTTTCTTTACTCCATCCTCTAAAGTTATTAAGCTTAAATACTTAAAAGCATATAAAAAAGAAAGAAAGTTTCAGACAGAGTATATTGTGGCTTCTAAATTTGGAGGAGTTGGATTATTAATTAGTAATTTAGAAGATATTGATTTTGAAGGTTCTATAAAAAAATTAGCTACAAAATAAAAGCCTGAAGCATTCAGATACTTCTTATCTTAGTCTTTTTTATAGATGAATTATGAAAAGGATTAAGATAGTATTATTTATGATGCTTATTGTAAGTTGTGCTCGTACAGTAGAGCCAACAGCAGAAAATATTAATAAAATATTCGCATCTAAGGATTTTACGTTAGAGTTTAATCGCTCTAATAGATCTAAAGAATCAATTAGCTTTAGAAGTGATTATCTCGTATATAAAAGCGATAAACCCACATATCGTAGAGAGATAAGCTATGATGAGGTAGTGTTAATTAATGATTTTATTCAGAATATTGTTCATTTACATTCAGAAATGCTAGATCCAAAAAAAGCATCATATTATGTTATTAAAAACACAGCGTATAAGGTTCATATTGTACCAAATCAGCAAGATATTTATTTTGATGCTTTACTAAAGACACTACATTTAGATACAATACCTAAGTAATAAACTCTAAATTATCGATAATACCCTATTTAAGTAGTGTAGGTTATACAAAAAATAGAGAAAAAGAAGTTTCTTTATTGGGTATAGAGCGAACTGTTATGCTGCCTCCATGCAAATGCATAATCTGTTTAGAAAGACTTAAACCAATTCCGGTACCATCTTTTTTGGTAGTATAGAAAGGAACAAATATTTGATTTATAATATCAGGATGTATCCCTAGTCCATTATCAGTAACCGTTATATATTTTTTGTTCTCAGGAGTATTGCCTGAGATAAACATAAGAATAGGAGTTTCTGTCTCTTTTAACGCCTGGATAGCATTCTTACATAAGTTGATTAATATCTGTGTGATTTGTTTTTCATCAGCATAGATTTCAAGGTTTTTGATATTCTTAACGATATCAAAAGAAATCGTACTAAAATCAATTTCCTGACTCATCAAAATTTTCACTTTTTCTAATAATTCATCTACTTTAATAATTTCTTTATCAGGTATAGGGACATTTAAAAAACTACGATAAGATTGTACAAAACTCATTAAATCATTTCCTTGATTTTTTATTACTTCTAATCCTTTAGCAGTGTTTAAAATTTTACTTTCGTCTATCTGGGTTATCGGGATGATTCCATTATCACCCTTATAATACTTTAGGATAGAATCAGATATTGATGTAATAGGAGTGACAGAATTCATAATCTCATGAGTTAACACTCTAATTAATTTTATCCAAGAGTCAGTTTCTTTTTCATCCAATTCATTATGGATATCTTGTATCGTTATTAGTTTAAGAACTTCTCCATTTAATACTAATTCAGAAGATTTAATAGAAAGCTCTATCGTTTCACGTTCGTTAGTGAGTTGAAAAAGTTTGCGTTCGAATACTCTAATAGTATTAAATAACTCGTATAGATTTTTATCAACCTGCGCTAATTGTTTGATATGATTTAGAGGAGTGTAATTTAATAGTTTTTCTACCTTAGGATTGTTAAAGAGGATATGTCCTTTATGATTAAATGTTAAAATACCAATATCTGCTTGTTTCAGTATTTCTTGATAATACTGTTCTTGTATTTGATTTTGTAGGAATATTTTTTTGATGACATGATTAAGATTATTAAGACTATGATTAAGCTCATTAAACGATGCTGAAGCTCCTTCTTCTGGAAATTTTAATGTAAAATCCTCATTTTTGATAGCATTAAAAAGATAAGCAATTTTTCTATTTGTACGATTTAAGTACCTAATCAATATCACTACCTGTAGTATTAGAAAGAATAGAATAATAAAGAACAGCGTATAATTAGTATTGACAAACGAAAAACCTAATACTAATGAGGTTAAAGAAATTGCTATTACCCTAAAAATTAGCTGTACATATAAATTTCTACTTACCATTAGTTGTTTGATTTTTTGATTTTATTATACAAGGTTTGTCTAGATATACCTAATTGATTTGCAGCAGCACTATAGTTACCATTATGTTCCTCTAGAGCCTTAGCAATCATAAGTTTTTCCATTTCATCTAGTGTTTCAGGACCTTTTTCTAAAGAAATTACAGAATTACTAGTTAATAAAAAATCTTCAGGTTTTAATACATTTCCTTCGCATAAGATAACAGCTCTCTCGATAGTATGCTGTAGTTCTCTTACGTTTCCTGGCCAGCGATATCCCATCAATTTTTCTTCTGCATTAGCATTTATCCGAAGAGAAGGTTTACCGTATTTAGCACCATACTTTTTTAAATAAAAATCTGCCAAGATCAAAACATCATTATCTCGTTCTCTTAGTGGAGGTATTTCTATATGAATTGTATTGATTCGATATAAGAGATCTTCTCTAAAAACACCATTATTTACCATTTGATTAAGATTACAATTAGTAGCGCAGACCAAACGTATATCTACAGAAATTGGTTTATTTGATCCTACCCTTACTACAGTTCTATTCTGTATTGCAGATAATAGCTTAGCTTGTGTTTGTAATGATAGGTTTCCTATTTCATCAAGAAATAATGTTCCGCTATTTGCAGCTTCAAACTTACCTGCACGATCTTCTTTAGCATCAGTAAATGATCCTTTGGTGTGACCAAAAAGCTCACTCTCGAATAAAGTTTCTGATATTGACCCCATATCAACACCAATAAAAACCTCATTTTTTCGAGGAGACGTTCTATGTAATTCTCTAGCAATTAGTTCTTTTCCTGTTCCATTTTCTCCAGTAATCAATACATTAACATCAGTTTTGGCGACTTTTCTAACCAAATTGAGAACTGAGTTTAATGCTTTAGAATTACCAATAATATAATTACTATCCTGATTAATTACTTGTTTTAGATGCCTCTCTTTTTGTTTTAAATCCTGTACTTCTTTCCTAGATTTCCGAAGTAAGTATGCTGATTTTATAGTTGCTAATAGCTTTTCATTATTCCAAGGTTTTAATATAAAATCTGTAGCACCTTCCTTTAATGCTTTTACGGCAAGATCTACAGCTCCATATGCTGTCATCATAATTACCGAAGTATGTGGCGCTTTTTTCTTAATTTCTCTAAGCCAAAATAATCCCTCATTACCAGTATTGATCCCAGCAGAAAAATTCATATCTAGTAAAACAATATCTACTGTGTCTAAACCTACAAATGAAGAAATCTGATTAGGATTAGGAATTGTTGCAACCTGTTTAAATTCGAATTGTAGTAGAATCTCAAGAGCACTTAATACACTCTTATTATCATCAATCACTAAGACTTTTCCATCTTGCATAGTATGCCATTTTGTTTACAAGTTTAAAACTACAATTACTAATGGATATCTCAATATAAGTGTAAAATAATTTTACACTATTTGTAAAATAATTTTACATTTTTTAATTTGTAATAAGTCAATTTGCTTTTAAAGTGCTGATTAGTATTTAGTTATGATTTTGGCACAACATTAGGATATAGGATAGCGTAAAAAAAATATTTTAAGTAATTATAGATGATACATTATACAGGCAAAATTTTATATATCTTCTTAGTTTTAATATCAAGTACGATGTATTCGCAGGAATCATGGTCATTAGATAATTGCATTACTTATGCGGTAAAGCATAATTTACAACTTAGCGATTTTAAATACAACCAAGAAACTAATAAAGAAACATATCGACAATCGATAAGAAACTTATTACCAACTGTCACCGCGCTTTCGGATTATAATATTCGATATGGTAGATCAGTAGACCCTAATAATAATAGTATTGTAAACACCGATTTTTTCTCTAATAACTATAGGTTAAATGCAGAGATTGATTTGTTTAGAGGTTTTCAGAAAGTAAATACAATAAAAGCTTCAAAATTCCTACATAGTGCTGCAAAAGAAGAAATACTCCATCAAAAGTATTTACTAGCACTAAGGGTGATGTCTGCTTTTTATGATATCCAATTTATGGAAGGATTACTGATGATATCAATACAACAAGAAGAAATTTCACAAAAAAACTATACTCTACTAAAAAAACAAGTAGAAATTGGGCAAAAAGCCAAAGCAGATTTATATGAATCAGAAGCTACATTACTAGCAGATCAATTATTAGTTACTCAGAATAAAAATAATGTAGCTGCAGCAAAGCTAAAGCTCGTACAAGAAATGAATTTAGAAAATGCAACTACTATTGTTACTACATCAGCTCCTGTAGTAATTGACGAGTATGTAATTAATCAAATACATCAAGACTCTATATATAGTAAAGCCAAAAACTTTGTACCTATTATAAAGGCGCAAGAGCTACGAGCAAAAGCTGCAAAAAAGCAACTAGCAATTGTCAGAGGGGGGCTATATCCTTCATTATCTTTTTTTGCAGGATATCAGACAGGATATTACGAAACCAATATAAGTAAAACTACAGGCAAGGTAATTCCTTTCAGAACTCAGTTTAAGGACAATGTATCAAAATATATTGGAGTATCACTCACGATCCCTATTAGTAATGGATGGTCTAGACGATCACAAGTAAAACAACAAAAAATAGAGGTAATGAGAGCAGAAACTAATTTTGATGCTCAAAAACAAGAAATGAATAAAACAATACAGCAACTAATTCAACAGAATGATGCATTGCAGGTAGAATATAGACAGAGTAGGCAAAGAATGAAAGCACAGCAATTATCTTTTGATATATCACAAAAGAAATATGAAAAAGGGTTGATCAGTACTATAGAATTAAATCAATCAAAAAATATATTAGCAAATTCACAAAATCAAAACCTTCAGGTACAATTACGATTAAAAGTAAACAAAAGCACATTAGACTTTTATAAAGGATTACCTGTCTTTAATATAAATAGAGTACAATAAAATGGATATAAAAATCGAAAAGAAAAAAGGATTAAGACCTAAGCACTACGGATATATTGCTATAGGAACATTACTACTTTTTGTAAGTTGGAAAATGGTGTTTAGTAGTTCAATAGCTACTTTTAGAACAGAAAGAGAAAAATTATCGATAAGAGAAGTTACTTTCGGAAAATTCGACGATTATATAACAATTAATGGTACTGTTGCTCCAATAAGTACGATTTACATGGATGCATACGAGGGGGGGAGAGTAACAGAAAAACATATTGAAGAAGGTGCTATGGTAAAAAAAGGAGATATCATCCTTACTTTAGAAAATAGAGCACTTTATGAGCAGATTCTTGCTAGTGAAAATAATCTGGCATTAAAACAAAACGATTTGCGTTCGACTAGGCTTACTTTTGATTCTAGGCAAATAGCAGGTAAAAAAGATCTAGTTAATTCAGAATATGAGTTACAAAGGTTGAAACGTAACTATGAACAAAATCAGGCATTGTTTAAAGACGAACTGATATCACGAGAAGAATATCTGACCTCTAAAGAGAATTATGAACTTTCACAAAAACAATACGATATCATAAAACTACAAACAGAACAAGATAATACGTTACGTAATACTTCATTAAGCGATTTGGATAATGATTTATCCCGAATGAAAAAGACCCTTTCTATGGTGTATGAGCGTATAGATCACCTAAATGTACGTGCCCCTGCAGACGGACAGTTAGGATTTCTTGATGCAGAAATAGGGCAAAACATAGGGCAAGGGCAGCGGATAGGACAAGTCAATGTATTAACAGACTATAAAATAGAAGCGACTATTGATGAGCACTATATTGATAAAATAAAAAGAAATTTGACTGCAATATTAGACCGTAATGGTACAGCATATCAACTGCGCCTTCGTAAAGTTTATCCCGAAGTACGTAACGGAAAATTTAAAGTAGATCTGGTTTTTGTAGATCAAAAACCAAAAACCATACGCTCTGGTCAAAGTTATAATATAAGGTTACAATTAGGAGCATCAAATGATGCATTGTTGTTACCCAAAGGAAGCTTTTTTCAGAATACAGGAGGGCAATGGATTTTTGTTGTAGATACCTCTGGGGAAGTAGCAAATAAAAGAGCAATACGCATAGGAAAACAAAACTCTAGATACTATGAATTATTAGAAGGTTTAGAAGCAGGAGAAAAAGTAATTATTTCTAACTATAGTAACTTTGGAGAAGCCGAAAAAATAATACTACACTAAAAAAATCAATCAAAAAATGATACAAATAGCGAACTTAAAAAAGAGTTTTAGAACCGAAGAAGTAGAAACATTAGCATTAAACAATGTAGACTTAAAAGTAGAAACAGGAGAATTTGTAGCTATAATGGGACCATCAGGCTGTGGTAAATCTACGTTGCTGAATATTATTGGAATGTTAGATAATCCAAATGAAGGGCAATATCAATTTGATGGTCAAGAAGTAGGAGGGTTAAAAGAAAATCAGCGTACTACAATTAGAAAAGGAAATCTTGGATTTGTGTTCCAGAGTTTTAACCTAATCGATGAGCTTACTGTTTTTGAAAATGTAGAGCTCCCGCTGATTTATCTCAATATCAAAAAAAGGGAACGAGAACAAAAAGTAAAAGAAGTATTAGAGCGGATGAAAATAGCACATCGCGAAAAACATTTTCCACAGCAATTATCAGGAGGACAACAGCAACGTGTAGCAATTGCCAGAGCAGTAGTAACTACTCCAAAACTAATCTTAGCCGATGAACCTACAGGAAACTTAGATTCTAAAAACGGAATAGAAGTAATGAATCTACTTACAGAATTGAATCAAGAAGGAACAACCATAGTTATGGTAACCCACTCAGACAGAGATTCGCATTATGCACATAGAGTAATTAATCTCTTTGATGGACAGATCGTAACCGAAAGCCAAAACAGAGCGATTGGAGTTACAGTATAAAAAAGGTAGTGTAGCATTTTAACTGACTTTTTGTCAAATTATAATAACATTAATTATGTTTAAAAATTATTTAAAAATAGCCTGGAGGAATCTTATAAAAAATAAACTTCAGACAGGGATAAATTTACTAGGACTTACTGCGGGTACTGTTTGCTGTTTAAGTATATTCATGTTTGTATATACACAATTAGGATATGATACATACCATAAGGATGCAGATTCCCTCTATCGGATACGAACGATTATTACAAGTAATGATAATGGAGGGGCTGACCTTAATACAGCTACGAGTTCTCCTCCGATTGCTTTAGCTTTAAAAGAGGATTTTCCAGAAGTTATAGAAGCATGCCGTATTGTGTATTTTGGAGAAGGTAATAATGGCTTATTACGAGTAGAAGGCAGTACTGATAGTTATTATGAATCTCGTGGATATTTGGCAGATAATACACTTTTTAAAATGTTTACTTATACCTTTATAGAAGGAAATACTACAGGAGCATTAGAGAAACCGAATACCGTTGTATTATCTTCTACATTAGCTAAAAAGCTATTCGGAGAAAAAAATGCATTAGATAAAAATCTCATTTTAGGAAGTGGAGAGAATGAATTGAAGCTTACTGTTACAGGTGTTTTTGAAGATAGTACTACAAAATCTCATCTTAATCCTAATTATATTTTGAGTATGAATTCTCCTGGATTAGGAGAATTTGTAAGAAATGAACAAAACTTTGCAACCCAAAATTTTGTACATAGTTATATAAAGCTGCTTCCTGGGGCAGATCAAAAACAATTAGATCAAAAACTACCTGCATTTTTGCAACGTCATGGAGCACAAAATTTAGCTGAAGTAGGTTTTGATAAAAGCTTATTATTACAAAAGGTTAAAGATATTCATTTGTATTCTAAAGGGATTTCTAATCAGATTGATAACGTTTCAAATATTCAATATTTATACCTATTACTTATTTTGGCGTTATTTATTCAGTTGGTAGCTTGTATTAATTTTATTAATCTCAGTACAGCACGTGCCAATAAACGAGCCAAAGAAATTGGAGTACGAAAAGCGGTAGGTGCTAATAGAGGATCTTTAATCCGACAATTTTTAGGAGAATCAGTAGTATTATCCCTAATCGCATTGGTGATCAGTATTCCAATAACAATTTTGATATTACCCTTAGTTAATACACTTACAAAAGGAAATGTAGACCCCAGTGCATTATTAAATATCAAAGTTTTGATGCCTCTATTGGTAATAAGTATACTTAGTGGGCTATTTGCAGGAGCATACCCAGCTATGATTTTATCAGCAATCAAACCAATTAAAGTACTTAAGGGAACCATTAATGTATCAACGGGGAATGGGATTTTTCGAAAGGGATTAGTCGTATTTCAGTTTGTTATTTCAATAGCATTAATTACAGCAGTAATTATTATAAATAAGCAAGTAAAATATTCGCAAACCAAAGATTTAGGGTTTAACAAAGAAAACCTTATCGCTATTCGTTTAGGAACTGATGATACCAAACAAAAATTTGAGGCATTACGATCTCAAATGTCAAAAGTTACGGGAGTGAAACATGTTGCGGGGAGCAATCATTACCCTTCAGAACATATAATGGGAGACTTAGGATTACACCTCCCAGGTAAAGATCCTTCAAATCAAACATTAGTGATGTATAATGGGGTTAGTGATACTTATTTTAAAACAGTTGGAACACCACTACTAACAGGTAGAAGCTTACGAGCTAATGATAGTACTCAGGTTATTGTTAATAAAGCTACTATCGATATATTTAATATTGATATAGAGGATGCATTGGCTACTAAATTAGTACAGACTTATGAGGGTAGAGTTTCGATGTTTGAGATTGTAGGAGTTGTAGCAAATTACCATTACACTTCTTTAAAAGAGGCAATAGCTCCAATCATGCTTTTTCATGATAATGAGCCTAGTTGGTTACTTGTTAAGGCAGAAACTAAAGATTATAAAACCCTATTGACAAACCTCCAACAGAGTTGGAGAGCAATAAACCCCAGCACGCCTTTTGTCTATAATTTTATAGATAAAGAAGTCGAAAAACTATATGCCGAGGAGAAAAGACTAAGTCAGATATCAATCGTATTTACATGCCTAGCTATTTTGATTAGTTGCTTAGGTCTGTTTGGGCTAATTTCTTTCTTAGCAGAACAGAAGAAAAAAGAAATAGGGATTCGCAAAGTACTAGGAGCTACAGTAGGCAATGTGATGAGCATGTTCACTAAAGATTTTATAAAACTAGTAATCATTGCCTTAGTAATTGCAACACCATTAGTCTACTACTATATGGAAAATTGGTTACAAGGATTTGCATATCGAATTTCTATTAGCTGGTGGATTTTTGTCTTAGCAGGTAGCATTACTATGGTGATAACATTAGCAACAGTATGTATGAAAGCTTTTAAAGCCGCAACATCTAATCCAACCAAAAGTTTACGAACAGAATAAACTATAATGTCATGATAAAATTTATGTATCACATAGCACTTACCATCTTACTTTTTTGTATTAACCTTTGTTATGGACAGACAGCAACTATAGCAGTACAACCTTTTGATAAAGTAATTATAAGTCCACATATACAAGCAACTTTTATACAGGGAGATAAAGAAAGTGTTAGTATAAAAAATGCACGTTTATCGCACGATAAAATACATATCGAAGTGATAGGGAGAACACTTCAAGTCTATCTTGATGGCGCCAAAATGATAACTAAAAATGTTGAAACCACAGAAAAAGGATGGAAAAGTAAAAAACCGATCTATAAAGAAACTATGGCAACTGCTATTGTAACCTATAAGGAAGTAAAAGAGCTGTCAATAGGTGGAGAAGAAGTAATTATATGTGAGAGCCCTATAGAAGTAGATGAGTTTAAGCTAAAAATATATGGAGAATCTAAAGTGACAATAAATTCTTTAAAAGTAAATTCATTGCAAGTAGCTATTTATGGAGAAAATTATTTAGAAATTAAAGAAGGAATAGCAAATAATCAAAAATATACCATGTATGGAGAGAGTACAGTAAATTCCTTAAGAATGAGTACCAAAAAAACTAAGATCACAGCATATGGCGAAGGTAATTTTAGAATCAATGTCTCAGATCAATTAAAAATTACTGCTTATGGCGAAGCTACTGTAGCGTATGATGGAAATCCTATAGTAAAAAAAGGGATCGTTATAGGGAAAGCTACTATTCAACAAATTAACTAGAGCTCATCATTCTATTTAGATCTTAATATCAAAAAACGAATAATTATGTTTAAAATTCATATTAAAATAGCTTTTAGAAACCTGTGGAAACACAGAGTGTTTTCTTTTATTAATATTTCTGGACTCGCTATTGGATTAGCAGCAGGTTTTTTAATGCTATTATATGTAGGTTTTGAGTTAAGCTATGACCACTTTCACTCTAAGTCAGATACTATTTATCGAGTAGTTGCTAATATAAAAATGCCAACAGGTACCATGGAAACTGATAAGCCTGCAATTGCAGTGCCTCCACATTTACAAAAAGAATTTTCAGAAGTTTTGGATGCAGTTCGGGTTATGGATATTAGTCTAGATATACGCAATTCAAAAATAAAACTAAAAGAAAATAATGCAATAGCGGTCGATTCTACATTTTTTAAGATGTTTGATTTTGAAATACTACAAGGAGATAAGAATACTGTGCTTAAAGAGCCTTATAGTATCGTCTTATCTGAGACTGCAGCAAAAAAATACTTTGGAGATCAACCTGCAATAGGACAAACTTTAAAAATCAAAAATGAAGATATACATGATTTAAATTTTACGGTTACAGGTCTTATGAAAGATTTTCCAAAAAACTCACACATACAAGCGGATATTATTATTTCTATGACGACATATACTCAAGGAGTTCTAACCGATTTTGATCAATATTGGGGAACATATGATCCATCTGCATACCTTCTATTAAATCCTAATGCTGACCCAGTAGCTTTAGCATCTAAATTTCCTGATTTTTTAGAACGAAATATTGGAGACGATATGAGAGAAAATAAATCGTATGTTTCTCTTTTTCTTGAACCATTAAATGAGGTGTATCTATATTCTTCTCGAGGAAGCGAAATAAGTGGAGACATCAATTCTATTTATATATTTTCTATACTTGCAATTTTTATACTTTTAATAGCCAGTATAAACTTTATTAATTTAACTACAGCTCGCTCTGTAGAAAGAGCAAAAGAAGTAGGTGTGCGCAAAGTTATAGGAGCAGAAAAGCGACAACTTACCTTTCAATTTATAGGAGAATCAATCATAATATCCCTGTTATCTTTTATACTCTCTATTGTACTTATTGCGATATTTTTACCTCTTTTTAACACCCTATCAGGAAAAATTGTAAGCCCTAGTATTTTTTCTAACTTCACCCATATAGGAATACTGTTTATAATTGCTATAGCAATTGGATCGATTGCAGGAACATATCCAGCCTTTGTTTTATCATCTTTTAAACCCGTTAAGGTTCTAAAAGGAAGCTTTTCTACAGGAACAAAAGGAATACTACTTAGAAAAGGATTGGTAATCATGCAGTTTACAATCTCTATAGCATTAATTATAGGAACTATAATTATCTATACTCAAATGGATTATATGCGTGATCAGGAATTGGGATTTGATAAGGAGCAGATCGTCGTTTTAGAAACCAATATTTCACCAGCACAGAAAAAATTACAAGATAATCTGAATACTCTATCAGGAGTAATTTCTACTAGTCTTGGTTCTAGTGTTCCAGGAGGAGGAAATAATATAGCCTATTCTTTAATTAAGAACAAAAATGGAGAAGAGCAAGTCATCAATATAGCTGCTTATTTTACGGATTATAATTTTATTCCTCAATTCGGGTTAAAAGTAATTGCTGGTAGAAGTTTTTCAAGAGATTTTGGAACAGATTCTACAGAAGCTATGGTGCTTAATGAGGCAGCCGTAAAGGTATTAGGATACAGCTCTCCCGAAGAAGCATTAGGGGCAAAATTTTCTCAATGGGGCAAAGAAGGGCAAGTAATAGGGGTGATAAAAGATTTTCATTTTAAGTCATTAGAAGAAAGTATTAAACCTTTGACTATGACTATTGCTCCTGATAGAACAGATGTTTTATCAGTAAAAATCAGCACTCATAATATCAAAGAAACATTATCTTCTATAGAGCAGAAGTGGGAAGCAATTTTACCCGATGATTCGTTTGGCTTTTATTTTTTGGATGAAGCATTTGATAAACAATACCGTACCCATGAACGTTTTGGAAATCTATTTATATCATTTACGATACTAGCAATATTAATATCCTGTCTTGGATTATTAGGATTAGTAGCATATAGTACATTACAGCGTAAAAAAGAAATAGGTGTTCGTAAAGTATTAGGAGCCTCTGTAGTTAAGATTGTAAAACTTTTATCTAAAGAATTTATAAATCTAGTAGGTGTAGCCTTTATTGTAGCCTCACCAGTAGCTTGGTTTATAATGAATTATTGGTTAGAAGATTTTGCTTACCGAATAAGTATACAATGGTGGATGTTTGCATTGGCAGGACTATCTGCATTATTCATTGCATTTATAGCAGTATGTTTCCATGCTACAAAAGCTTCTTTAGCTAACCCAATAAAAAGTTTGAGAACAGAGTAATTATAAGAACGTTATAGAAGTGCCAAATCAAGTTCGGTACTATGAGAATCTAAAAACTATATATCCATGTACACCTTATATTTAAAAATAGCAATTAGACATCTTTTAAAGAACAAGCTCTATTCATTTCTCAATATTCTGGGATTAGCGATAGGGCTTGCCTCTTTTACTTTGATCATGATATATGTGAATTATGAGCGTAGTTATGACACCTTTGAAGGATCAGAAAATGTATATCGGGTATATATGGATTATAAAAAAGGTAACATATACGAACCGGGGGATGCTCAAACATATAATCTTACGGGACCAACTATAAAAAGAAAATTTCCTGAAGTTCTAGAGCAAGTACGCTTATATAAATTTGATGAGATAGTATTTACCTATAACAGTCAGGTTTTTAAAGAAAAAAATGGATCCTTAGCAGATCCTTCATATTTTGATGTATTCGGATACTCATTGTTAAAGGGTGATATAAACAGTGTTTTGCAAGAACCTAACACCATTATATTGACCCATAACCTAGCCTCTAAACTATTTGGAGATAAAAACCCTATCGGTAACTCGATATTCGCTTTTGTAGGAGGAAATAAAACCATGCTCAGAATAACAGGAGTAATGGATAATGTGCCTGAGACTACCCATATGAAAACCAATTTTTTGATTTCGTATAGCACGATCAATACTTGGAATACATTTGACAAATATGAAAGAGAGCTTAATTGGAATCAAAATCATTTTTTCACATATCTCAAAATCGATAAAAATGCGAATATCAAGACGTTAAAAACAAAAATAATGACTCTTGATTTTAGTGATAACTTTGATGAACGTCATAACATAGAACCTCTAGAAGATATTCATTTGTATTCTAATAAACCTTATGAAACCGAAATAAACGGAAGTGCTACCCGTGTAAAGTTCTTAACAGCCATTGCTTTTATTATTCTAATACTGTCTTGGTTGAACTACATTAATCTTTCTACTACTAAATCTCTAGAACGTGCTAAAGAAATAGGAATTCGAAAAGTAACAGGGGCAAAGAAATCACAGTTAATCATACAATCAATTGTAGAATCGGTTATTCTTAATCTGGTAGCGTTTCTTTTAGTAATAGCTATAAGTATGCTAGTATTGTCAGTTTATAATAAAATTACTACTGGTGGTGAATTGATATTAGATATGAGAACTATAAAACAGCTTCTGCCTGTTTTTGGTATTGTAGTTTTTGGAGTAATGCTAGCAAGTCTATATCCTGCCTTTTTGTTAAGTAGCTATAAACCTTCAAAAGCGCTAAAAGGAAAAATAAGAACTTCAACCAATGGATTACATATCAGAAAAGGACTAGTAGTTATACAATTTGTAGCAACAATTGTGCTTATCATTGGTACCATAGTCATTACACGCCAGATTAACCACCTGCAAAATCAACCTTTAGAAACCTCATTAAACAATATCGTGGCTTTTTCAGGGCAGTTACTAACTAAAAAAGATAGTATTCTGAGTACAAAGCTCGAGCTTATGAAAAATAAGATAAAAAAACTGCCTAATGTTTCTCATGTAATGACTACCCAAACATTTCCAGGTGATGATTTTATGAATTTATCATCTGCCATGGGAATTATCTATCCCGATGGGACAAACAATAACAATAAAGTATATTATAATTATGAAATAAATAGCCCTGAATATTTTGAAATGATGGATATGAAATTTGTTGCAGGAAATACTTTTTTATCTCATAGTACATACAAAAACCGACAAGTAGTTATCAATGAAGAAATGGCAAAGATGATCGGTATGAGTAATCCAATAGAAGCTGTGGGACAAAAAATCAAGTTTTGGAGCGAAGACTGGAATATTATAGGAGTGATAAAAAATTATCATCATTTTGGATTAAAAAAGCCCGTAATACCATTAATTATTCGCCACGGCAGAGTCGATAATTACATGTTGGTAAAATTTGATACAACTATAATTTCTACATCAGAGTTTATGCAAACCATTACTCAGATAGAAAACTTATGGAAACAAACGTTTTCTAAGAGTACGTTTGATTATACGTTTGTCGATAAGCAATTTGATGCGCAATATAATGATGATAAGCAATTCAGTGCAGCATTCAGAGTTTTTACCATGCTAGCTATTTTTATTGCTGCATTAGGCTTGTTTGGATTATCATCTTACACCTGTATACAGCGCAAAAAAGAAATAGGAATAAGAAAAGTAAACGGAGCCAGTGTTTTTGGAATTCTGAAATTACTAAATATTGATTTTCTTAAATGGATAGGGGTTGCATTTATAATTGCAATTCCTATAGCTTGGTATACTATGAATTCTTGGTTAGAAAACTTTGCATTAAAGACAAGCCTGAGTTGGTGGATATTTATATTATCAGGAGTAATAACATTGAGTATTATATTACTTACAGTAAGTTGGCAGAGTTTTATAGTGGCTAATAAAAACCCTGCAACTACACTAAGAGATGAATAAGGTAGATCAATCAAAAAACGAAAAATTATGATCCGGAATTATATCAAAATAGCATGGAGAAATGCTATGAGGCAAAAACAATTTACGATTCTTAATATATTAGGGCTAAGTATTGGTATTAGCACGTGTTTTATTATTGGGTTGTACATTCATAGCGAAATGACCTATGATACTTTTCATGAAAAAGGAGAGCGCATCTATAGAATTAATCAACCAAACATTTGGGATGATTGGAATGAAAAATCTTCTAATACAGGAGCCAATGTTGCTATAGCATTGCGAGAAGATGCCCCAGAGTTTGAAGAAGTAACACGATTATTTAGAACTGGGACACAGATTGTCAGAACCAATACTGATGCACTGGCTAATCTGCATAAAGAAGAACATTATTTTGCTGCAGAGGAAAACTTCTTTGATATATTTTCGTTTCAATTTTTACAAGGAAACCCTAAAACTGCACTTAGCGAACCTATGAGCATGGTGATGACAATAACAACAGCTAAGCGGTATTTTGGAGATCAAAATCCAATAGACAAAACTGTAGAGGTTAAAAGTGATGATGGTTCTTGGGAAACCTATACCGTAACAGGAGTACTTGCAGATGTTCCTTATAAATCACATATTCAATTTAATATACTTGTTTCATTAAAAAGTTTTTCAGACCAATTACGAGTCCATGATTGGAAATGGATATGGACAGCATTTTCTACCTATGGATTAGTAAAAGAAGGAACCGATATACAAGCATTTACGGATAGAATACAGGCAATTCCACCAAAATGGGCACCTCCAACAACACAGCGTATCTTTAACCAAACGTTTAAAGAATTTACCGCAGGACACGATTGGTCACTATATCTACAACCTCTTAAAGAAATATACCTGTCAGAATCCCCAGCAATGCATTCCTTTGGACCTACCGGAAACCCAATGTTTGTTAAAATATTTGGAGCTATAGGGCTTTTAGTACTTGTACTGTCTAGTATCAATTTTATGAACCTTTCTACAGCAAGATCATCTAAGAGGGCAAAAGAAATCGGAGTGCGAAAAGTTTTAGGGTCTAAACGGAGAACATTAATTAAGCAATTCGTGCTAGAATCTACGCTCTTTGTTTTAATAGGAACTATTTTTGCGTTATTATTCGTACAACTTTCTTTACATATATTTAATACTATAGCCAATGTACAGCTCGATCTGATTCCATATTTAGGGAATCCATTATTTCTAGGAATACTACTATTATTTATATTAGGATTAGGTTTAATTTCAGGGAGTTACCCAGCTTTTTATCTGTCAATGTTTCAACCGGTAGAAACGCTTAAAGGAAAAGTAAGTGCAAAGTTTAGAGGAAAAGGAATTAGAAATGGATTAGTTATATTTCAGTTTACGATTTCTATAGCTTTGGTCATTTGCACTCTATTTGTACAAAAACAATTGGTATATACCTCTTCTTTGGATTTAGGGTTTGAAAAAGATAATATTCTTCAGATTCATAATATCGAACAAATAGGGTTTGATACCGAAGCACTTAAAACAACATTTGCGATGAACCCTGCATTCTCTAAAGTAGGAAAATCCTTTGGATTACCTCCTAATATATGGTCTGGAGATCGATATAAAACACTAGAGTCAGAAAACCAAGTAGTACAACTTAGAAATGTTAGAACAGAAGAAGATTATCTAGATGTATTAGGAGTACAGTTTATTGCAGGAAGAAACTTTGATTCTTCTCGATCCAATGATAAATATAAGGTAATATTAAACGAAGAAGCTGTTAAAGCTTTAGGGTGGGGGGCTCTAGAAACCTATACAACAGACTCTCCCATAGGAAAAAAAATAGCTTTAGCATCAGGTCGAGAAGATCAGTTTGAAGTAATGGGTGTAGTTAAAAATTTTAATATTAATAGTGTACAACAAAAAATTGCACCATTAGTCATCATTCATCATCAAAATGATAAAGTTTGGGATTATGGTACGGGGTTGTCATATTATTCTATGCGACTTAATCCTGCGGTTATTAAAAATGCCAATGATTTACAAGCACTGATAGAAGGGGTTAAAGAAAATATTACTCAGATAGACCCTTCTGTCCCGTTTGAGTACAGTTTTATGGATCAGAATTTTGAAAGTACATTTATAGCTGAGCAAAGAATGGGAGTCATACTTAGTATATTTACACTTATGGCACTCATTATAGCTTGTCTTGGGCTATTTGGTCTTGCTGCTTTTACAGCAGAGCAACGTATTAAAGAATTAGGAATCCGAAAAGTATTAGGTGCCAAAGTATCAGAACTAGCCTTTTTATTTTCATCAGAATTTACAAAACTGATCCTTATTTCTATTGCTTTTGCCTCACCAATTGCCTACCTTTTGGTTAATGAGTGGCTCAAAGATTTTGCTTATAGAACACCAATAGATATTTGGGTATTTATCTTGGCAGGCATAAGTGCGTTAGTAATTACCCTATTAACGGTAGGGTTTCAGACCCTTAAAGCAGCATCATCTAATCCTATTGAAAATTTAAGAATGGAGTAAATTATTTTTAAACGTTATGAGTTTACACTAATCTTAACTTAACTAATTCTATGAAGTGTATGCGCTCTAAATATATAATAAGTACAATTAAAAAATATCAATAATGCTATTACAATTAAAAAATGTATCAAAATGGGTACAATCAGGAGGGCAGAACGTCTTTTTATTAAAAGATATTAATTTTTGGGTTAATGAAGGAGACTTTATCTCCATTATGGGACCATCAGGATCAGGTAAATCTACCTTGTTGAATATCATTGGTATGTTAGATCATTTTAATGAAGGGACCTATACATTTTTAGAAGAATCAGTTCATTCATTAAAAGAAAAACACCGAGCTAATTTATACAAGCAATATATAGGATTCGTGTTTCAAGCATATCATTTGATTGACGAATTGACTGTAAAGGAAAATCTAGAGATGCCATTACTTTATAAAAAACAAGGTTCTTCTGAGAGAAAAGCTTTAGTTGCAGATATGCTAGACCGTTTTAATATTGTGGGTAAAAAAGATCTGTTTCCTTCTCAATTAAGTGGAGGACAACAACAATTAGTGGGTGTTGCCAGAGCACTTATTGCTAGCCCAAAATTAATTTTGGCAGATGAACCTACAGGAAATCTAAACTCTAAACAAGGAGATGAGATTATGGGAATTTTTAAAGAATTAAACAAAGAAGGAGTAACGATTATACAAGTTACACACTCCGAAAAAAATGCAGCATATGGCTCGCGAGTACTTAATCTATTAGATGGATGTATTGAATGCTAACAAACATTGTTATAAATAGAGTATAAAAACCTTGAACTCTGGATTAAAAGATTAGAAAAAGATATTCCTTATTTTTTTAGGAAGCATACCTCTGAACTTGCTCCGTAATGTCATTTAGGTAAGGATTTAGGTCATTGATTAAGATTTTGTTACTAATGGATTCTGATCTACGCCAGAATGAATAAAAAAATAATATTTTCTGCTTGTCACTCCAACCCTTTGGCTTAGTTCTGGATAAACTATAGGCTGTAATTTATGATAGAAACAAAAGACTTTTTTGTTTTTGTAAATGTTTAATAATCAAAAACACATAAATTAATTTAATGACATTGGCTTGCTCCGAGGGTGCTGATTTATTCAGTTTCATAAGGTGTAGTAAACTGTCGGATAGCAGAATTAGGTTCTATGATGTTATATCCTTTCCAGAATTCAGGATTATATCTAGATAAGTATGTTGGTTTAATATTTTTGTTTTCGGCACTGTTTTTATAATCAATTTCTGTTAGAGGATTAGAATCAAAAACAATGATTTCGAATTTAGTTGTATTATTCACAATAGCATCAATACCAAGGGATAATTCATTTTGTTTTCGTTTTCCTTTAACAAATCTATTTTTTTCAATTACTTTTAATGAGCGGTCAAAACCAAAGAGATTCCCTCTATGTGATTCTAGATACTTTAGATCATATTTATTATTTTTTCCTTTAGTAAAAATGATTTTATTATGATAAAGATTATCTTGGTACATGAGTCCTAGAAGTTTAAAATTTTTAAGAAGCTTTACATTTTTATAATCAACCCTAATTACTGCAAAATCTTCAGTATTAATATATAAAGTACCTTTAAAGTCCTCACTTCTTTTGGGAGAAAAGTTAATAACATATACACTATTGTCATCAATGTATGTATAATCAATAAGTTCAAAGTCATATCGCCCTGACTTGTTTAGAAAATTTGATTTTACATCATCATTAAAGAAAAAACTAGACAGAATACTTTTTAGTCTTGATTTTTGATATTTTAAAAAATCAGTTGTATTCTTTTTTTTCTTTAGGCTATCAATTTCATTCTTTGCAGTTGTTGCTTCTGCATCTTTGGCTAAGATAGAGTCAACTTGTATTTTGGTGCCAAACAAGCCTGATTTAATCTTTAGGTATGAATTAGGTTTTACATTGTCTTTAAAAATTTTTTCTAATTTTTTAGACATATCATCCATAGAACCTATATTATTTTTGTCATAAAGTTCTGCAGCTTTAGTGATATGAAGTTTTACTTTTTCATAATTGCCATAAAAATTACATAATACTTCTGTGTAATACTCAGATTTTCTTGGAATACTAGAAGTAAGACTATCAATAAACCTTTTGTTGAGTTCTTCGATAGTTGATTTTTTAAATTTCACATCTAATTTTTTGATACTATTAAATTCAGATTCTCTAAAAAATAATTGTTTTTTGGATAACTCTAAATTATAATTTTGGGATACTCGTTCTTTAACCTTGTCTATGATTTCATCTGCGGTAAGGTTTTTATTAGAAACAAAAACGCCTTTTAATTCTATTGCTTTTGGTTCGATATAGATAATACTATCAGTAGCATTCTTTATAGCAACACCAATTTTTTCATATCCCATAGAAGAAATGTAAATAGAATCGATTTTTGAAAGTGAATTATCCAGACTTAAACTAAATTTCCCCTCTTTATTAGTAATGACACCTTGATTTTCTGACACCTGTATTGTAGCATATGGTATAGGTTCATTGGTCTTTTTATCTACAATTTTAGAAGAGATGGTTTGTCCTATTGCTATAGAACTTACAAAACATATCAAAAAAGAGGTGAATACTACTTTAGTATAGATCATAATTTTAAAACTTCGTGAGATTTTACGTTATAGACAAAATTGTATTCTAAAAGGTTGCTTAATCTCTATAAAAAAGATGACTGAAATATGAATCAATTGTTACATGCATGTTATAAATAGTAGTACTAAATAGACTAATATTTCCCCGATTATCACTGTCGATAATTCGACTAAACATTGGCGTAATAGAAAAAGTAATATTAACTTAAAATTAAGATAATTAGTTTTGTCTATTAATTAAAATACTTAGGTGAAACTAGAGCGTTAATTTATGATTTTTAACTAAAAAAGCAACTTGAAGTTATAATTAAACTTGCATAAAATACTGTTTACTAAGTGATTATAAATAATATCATAAACCTAGTAATGTTGTTTTAACAAAAACATACTGCCTAATTTATAAGAATAATATATTGTTAATTATTAAGATTTTATTAACGTTTTTTAATTCTTATAGTTTGAATTTGATACTAGCTTTAATGTACTTAAAACCTATATAAAATGAAAGAATCTTTTAGATTATTTGATATTGATAAAAAGGCTGATATTTTCTGTTTTTTACCTGTCTGTAATGAATCAGAAGAAGAATTAATTCACTCTCTAAGCATATTTTCTAGGTCAAATATTACACCTTCACTAAGAAAAAGAATGCTCTTATTTATAGTATTAGATGGGCAAAATGACAACCAACCTAAAACATCGACACATAAAATACTGCTCAGTTATTTATTTAAAGAAAATAATTATGATATACATCAGGTATTTGGATGTACTATTGTTAAAGGCTGTATCGATGACATCCCATTCTATTTTTGTATTAAAGGAGATAACCTTATCAAAGGGAAACGATATAGTATGATGCTATTTGCAGAAATTTCGCAATATATTGCTAAGTGTAGAGGAGAAGAGCCTTTTTCTGTTTTATCCTTAGATAGTGATACTCATACTAGAGGAAAAGATATTCAACATCTTGTAAACGAGCTTGAAAAAGATGCTAGCTGTGGTGGCGTAACAGGTCTTCTAAAAGTATCTAATCTTAGCCTTAACCCTCTTATTCTAATTCAGGATTATATTTACTTTATCTGCCATTCTTTATACAAGTCTGCCGATACAATTTTTCAAAGATGTGTTGTACTACCTGGTGCATTTTCTATGATTCGTTATAGTGCATTTTGTGAATGCTTACCAGAATTAAGCGAGATCCCTAATAGAAATAGTATTTCTCAGATTAATAAACTCGATCTGGGAGAAGATAGGTATTTAACTACTCTTTTAATACAAAAAAATTATAAAACACTATATCAAAAAAAAGCAACAGCAACTACAATTGCGCCCTCTAAAACAATAGAGTTTTTAAGACAGCAGCGTAGATGGAATAATTCTACCATCATCAATTCTATTCAACTCTTATTTACCAACTCTCCATTATTAAAAAGAAGTCGATCTCACTTTGTTCAGTGGTTAATTATTTTTTCGCAATTAATCGGAGTTTTTTTAGGAGTTGCAAGCCTTGTAATAGTCGCTTCTTATGGATATTTTGGGGATTATTATCCCCAAAAAAACATAGCTTTTTTATTCTGGTTATACATTGTTTTTTTTGGATTTACATTAACAAATCAACGTCTACGGAATGTAAAATGGTGGATTGTAAGTAATCTTTTTATTTTTATTGTATTAGTTAATTATGGGTTATTCTGTGGAGTACTACACTTATACTGGATAGTACCTGTAGCGATCACATTATTATTTATATACAAACCACTACTTATTTTAGTCTCGATTACATGTAATGCATCAAATGGAAAAGATTTATCGATTCTGATTTCTGAATTCTTTCTCAGTTTATTAGTAGGTCCAGTACTGTATAAGTTATTGATCCCTATTTATGGATTAGCCAATATTGATGATAAATCATGGGGTACCAGAGGGATTGAAGAAGATGAAAAGTTTCGTTTTGATATTAAAAAATCTCAATTATTACTAGATAGAGAATCTCACTATGTAAAGGAGAATAAGGCATGGAGAAATGCAATGGAACAACCAAAAGAAAATACTTTTACTAAGAAACTTTTTTTATTATCCTCTTTTTTTATACTAAATACAGTTTTTCTTTTGATTGTATTTCTAACCAATGATGTTGTACAAATTATTATACTTACTCTTATAATGAGCATTGAGCTAGTAGAAATCATTCCTGTCTTCTTTTTATCTATCGTCTATCTATTTAAAAATAAGAATCAAAACCTAGTTGCTTCATGTTAATAGTTGATCAATTACAATAAAAAATATACGAATCAATAGCATCAAATAAAAAAATCTATGAAAATAATATGTCTCATAGGAATAGTATTACTATTTCTGATTGTTTCTTCGTGTTCTAATGTTACCAATAAAGTTCGAAAAAAATACCATCTCAATAAGTGTTTACCCTCTACAATGCCACCTAATGGACTTAAACCTGTAGAGGTGCCTCAGTTTGTAGTATTGAGTTTTGATGATAATAGTTTATCAGGCATAGAAGGCTCTGGATCTAGTGGAGGATTACGATTTTTGATAGATCTTTTTGACTCTATAAACCTTGCTAGAACACAGCAATCCCATTTTTCATTTTATGTAAATGCATCACATATATCAGAACGTAGTACAAAAAGTCACAGGTATAATCGAATGGCATGGAAAGAAGCCTACAAAAAAGGTCATGAGATTGGCAACCATACTTTTAGCCATCGGTCAGGTAAAAATTTTTCTATTAGCGAGTGGGTCCACGAAATAGAGCGAAATAATAACCAATTAAGAATCCCAGTAATGGCAGGAGGAGTAGGAGTTGATAGAGGAGATATCTATGGATTTAGAGCGCCTTTTTTATCCTATAACGACAGTCTATTTATTGCATTAAAAAAAACGAATATGCTATATGACAGTAGTATCGAAGAAGGATACCAATTACAGATCGACGGAAAAAACCTTTATTGGCCATATACCCTTGATAATGGAGGAAAAGGAAAGTTTCCGAATCCTGAGTGGTGGAATAAAGAAGTGTCTAAAAATGGTAACCATCCAGGGTTATGGGAGATTCCAAACTATGTATTTACAGTACCACCAGATGAGGTATGTAAAAAATACGGGATTACAACTAGTCTCAGAGAAAAATTATATCTAAAGCATTCTTTTTTTAGCACACAGTATGGAAAAATATCAGGTGTTGATTTCAATCTATTTTTTAGGTTTAATATGACTAAGGAAGAAGTATTGGCTACCCTAAAATATTCATATGACCTCCGACTAAAAGGGAATCGATGTCCATTTACTCTAGCCTGCCATAGCGAGTATTATACCGATCAGTTTAATGAACGAGAAATTTGGGAAGATGATGTTAGGATTAAAACCAATGGAGAGGATAGAAGATGGGTTATAAGAAACTTTTTAAACTATATTTTGAAAACTCCTGATACTAAACTAGTCAGTAATATAGAGCTATTGGATTGGTTAAATAATCCTAAACCGATAAAAAAAACTAAAATAAAAAAGAGAACAGATCATTTAAACCCGATTTCTTCTCTAGAGTGTAAAATGACATTTTATTGGATCTTTGATTCAGAAAAGGAAGAATGGAAAATAGAAGGAGGTAAAGAATGTTTTATGGGAACAGATTTATCTACATGCCTGCTCCAAGGAGAAACATACGATACTGGATTAATCAAAAGAGCTACTGTAGAAGGTACTGCATATGTAAAAAGAAAAAACGGAAAAAAATCATTAATCAACCTAATCTCAGAAAATAATGGTGCTCCAAAATTTATAGAATTAGACCAAACCAAGTATAAGTGGGGAGTAGACATGAATGGTGATGAGTTAAAATTATTTAAAACCATTGCTGTAGACCCTGATTTACTACCTACAGGTTCTAAAGTGTATATCAAAGAGTATGATGGATTACAATTACCCGATGGAAATATCCACGATGGTATTTTTTATGCCAATGATACCGGTTGGTCTATAAAAGGAAATCATATCGATGTATTTGCAGGCAGTTATAAATGGTATAAAGAAATCGCTAGTCAGTTACCAGAATCACTAACGGTTCATGTTTTATCCTATTAACGAAAAAACAAACCTTTTACAATTTTATATACAACCAATCAAAATGATCAAATGAGTTTAGAAAAAACAACATATACTACAGAAAAACAACCCCTATATTGGATAGATGTATTGAGAACGCTTGCCACCTTTGCTGTGATTTTCTTACATACTTCGGGCTATTTATTAGGAGCGTTTACTACCGATTCGATGGAGCATTGGTGGGTAGGGAATATCTATGATGGAGGTGTCCGATTCTGCGTACCTATATTTTTTATGATCTCTGGAGCATTATTATTATCGAGAGATTATAGTTTAGAAAACTTTATAAAAAAAAGATTTATGAGACTAATACCCCCTTTTTTATTTTGGAGTTTTGTGTATATTGGCTATGACTTGTATCATAAAATGTCTGATAATGATGTGGTTATGGGGAGTGTTGATACCTTAATATTTATAAGAGATAAACTATTACATAGTAGTCATGTACACCTATGGTTTGTATATACACTAATCGGAGCATATTTATTTATACCCATTATTCGCAAATGGATTAAAAATGCAACATCAAAAGAAATACTATACTTCCTAACGCTATGGGTAGTTGTAATTACCTTTCACTATTCATTTTTGCACTCCTATATGCCAGCAATAGATACCTCTTATTTTTCGAGTTTTATGTGCTATATGGTATTCGGCTATTTCCTTAGAAATAATACGAACCAACTATTAAACAATAAGAGTTTTGCATTATTGCTATTTATACTCGGCAATGCCATTACCATTTTAGGCACTTATTATATATCCGAGCAGTCAGGAGTTTTTAAAGAAGAATTCTATTATTATCTTAGAATTAATGTGGTAATCAGTGCTATGGGTTTCTTTCTTTTTTTTAAAAACCTATCGATCAAAGAGGGTTGGCTATTAACCTTTGTGTGCTTTATTAGCAAGCATAGCTATGGCATTTACCTAGTACATATTTTGATTACATATCTATTGGCTTATATAGGAATACACACTGCCATTGCACACCCCGCAGTTAGCGTTCCTATGGTGTCAATTATTTGCTTAGTCGTTTCAGCACTGGTGATCAGTATAATGAAAAAGATAAAACTAGGGAATATCATCGCAGGGTAACCCCATGATGATTAGCATTAAAAAAATAAAGCTTCATAGAGACTTATCTCTATGAAGCTTTATTTTTTTAATATGTTCAGAAAAATCGTAATTTTTCGTATGTCTATTTATAATATTGCAGCAGCTCTACCTAGTTCCCAACTGATATACATAAGTCCCGTAGCTATTGCTAATAGATAGGTAACCAAGCCTATATCGCTTAGTTTTTCTATTGATTTTGATACTCTTTAGAAGTTCTCTTTACAGCTTTTATGATGCTGTTACTAAATAATTAAATTCTGATCATAAAAAAATCACGATCAAAACAGCGCTTTTTGATCGTGATCTAAAAAAAGTAGCTAAAAGTTTTGATGCTCTTTGCTACACCTGAGACAAATGTCGAGGAATGCTATTGAGTAAACCCTCTGTGAGGAGTTAAATTTAGTCTTCTTCAATAAACTGAAGGTTGTCTTCAGAGTTTCTGTCTATTAATTTATTATAAGGATCAATACCTGCTTTTAATGGTTTTTTATCCGTTACTATAGTAAAAGTATTTTCTCCAGGTTGCAACCATTTTCGTTCTAGATAATATGGGGTTTTTAGAGGAACCTCTTGAGCATCTACACTATCCTCTCCAAACAATCCTATCTCTATATAGTTAGTTGTAGGATCAGTATGTTCTTCTTTACCAGTATCATCATAATATATTTTCTTAGAATCTACCGTAAAAGTAGTTTCATATCGTTCATTAGGTAGTTTCTTAGTTTTTGATTTTACAACTCTATTTTCATAGAGTACTATTTTTTTAAACCCATCTTCTACTGCATATTTTAAGGAATCCGGAGTTACGGAGTAAATCGCCTCATAGAGGTTTTCTGATGTGGGGTATACTCCTTTTTCAAAATTCTTGTACTCTGTTAAAAATGTTCTGAGTGCTGTATTCATTTTCTGTTCTCCTATAATATCTTGTAACTCATACATAATCATAGATCCTTTCTCGTACCAGATGTGTTGCCCTATCTCTACATTTACTAAAGAACGCTCTGGTTTAAAACTAAAAGCTCTACTACGTAAATAAGAATCTAAGGAATATTTTAGAAAATTCTTAATTCCATTTTCACCATATTCATGTTTCATGGTCATCAGCGAAGAATACTCTGCTAAGGTCTCAGAAATGATATTCGCTCCTGATGTTTTACTAGGGGTAACTAAATGCCCCCACCACTGGTGTGCTACCTCGTGAGTTGTTACTCTAAATGCATAATTAAAATCCTCTGCCTTATCAAAATTGGCTGCAAATCCAAAATCCTCAGAATATGGAATGGTGGTTACAAATGATTGAGCATACTTAGAATGTGCAGGAAACTCTACGATTCTAATCACCGAATTAGGGTATTCTAAGAAATTCTTAGAAAGATATTCTAATGCTGCTTTAGTGCCTTTGATAAAATAAGCCAGATTACGTTTATGCTTTGGTGAGTGATAGATTTCTATAGCTACTTTTTTACCACTAGGAGCAGTCCAACTAGAAATTTCTACATCATATTTTGCTGATACTACATTAAAGAATAGATCGGTTTGTGACTCTAGTTTATACTGATAATAAGCTCTATCGTTTTCTTGCCATTTTTTTACCAATTTTCCTGGAGCTAGAGCAGTTTGATCAATAGCAGTACTTACTATGGCTTCAAAATTAATATAATTAGCATCTTCATTAAATAGGTTTTTCTTAATGGCTAAAGAATCTGTCCTAGGAGGGTACAGGTAGTCTAGTTTTTCTAATCCATATTTTACCCGTGTTCCATTATCAATCATAGTACGCTCATAATGAAATCTAGGAAATATATTATCCCTAAAAAAGGAACCATTATACAGTACTTCGGTTTCCATACTATTAGAAAAACCTTTGGTTTCTGCAATGACCTCTATCGTTAATGCTGCTTTTTCATTAGGCATCATCGCTTTTGGCAATTTATAGAAATACATTCTATACACTGAGTCTCTGATTATAGGAGTTAGTGGTGTACCATTATAATGCACACTCTTTAAAGTAGTGTGTGTCGTAGGATATTGTACCTCTAGTAATAAGGTATCTATGGGAGTCGAGTAATTATTAATGATTTTAAAATCTCCTTTAGCCCTTACATTTCGGTCTTCTGGAAAAACATCGATATAGGCTTTTAAATCAGTCACCTGCGGATGAGGTTGCCCTATGTATTTTGCATATTTCTTTTCTGCATCTGCAGCTACTTTTTCTGCATAATTACCATCTTCCATCGTATTTAAAACCTTTAGGTTATAATAACTATATCCTGCTACCGCTATAAATGCAATAACGACAATTGTAAAAGCTAAAATTGTTTTAGTAGTAAATCGCTGCTTTGCTAATGCGAATCGTTCCTTAGAAGAGGAGAAAAAACCTCTGGTCCAAAATAGTTTACCAATAATCATTACTATCGAAGTCATTAATAACCAATACATGTTTAACCATGTAACTCCTGTAAAATAATGACCAAAACCATTAAGATCACTTAGAAAAAAAGGTGTCGTACTGGTAAAAATAAATAGTGGATTACTACTTTTAAAGGCTAACGTAACTAAGATTGGTAGTCCAAAGTATACGAGTATAACAATAAAATGACCCAGAAACTTATTATTAATCACTACATGGATAAAAAATGAAAGTAGAATTGTCATTAAAAACCCTGGGAGTATTAAAACAAAATTATATGTAAAATATACTCCAAGATCATATTGAAAATAACCATGAAAAGTTTGAAACAAAATACCAATTACAATATTAACCAATGTAAGTACTAGTGCGATACCGACAAGTGCTATGATTTTAGAAAAATAAAGACTAGAATCGCGTATCGGTAGGGCGTCATAGAATACAAAAGTTTTATTTTTTCGAGTTCTATGTACGGCTTCTCCAGAATAGATCACTAATATCACAACACAAAAGAAAGAGATCACTCCATTGATATAGGTAACCACATATCGAGTTAGTGGTAAATTAGGAGTTCCATACGTTTCATTCTGATTATAAATACTAAATATAGAAAAGAGTATCCCAATGATGAGTAAAATTATAAAGATCGAATTTTTAATAATAGATAAAAATTCAATCTTACTTAAGGATATTAAATTATTCCAATCTGTTTTTTTAGTAAAATTCTGTGTTACAGAAGTGATCAGTGAAGGAGTATATGTATTCGTTTCTGTTTTTCTATTTTTCTGACCAGAACGTAAAAACTTTTTATAATCAAATCTAAAATAGGTAATTAGAAAAAATAGAGTTCCTAACCCTAACCATAGCATTCGATTGATTAAGAATTTACCATAAACTGGTAATTGATTATTATTTAACTCATTAATTGACCAGTATTTTTTTAGATAGGCAAATGCTCTATTTCCAAAAGGATCTAAGTATGGCGTTAGCCATTGATTATCGATACTAGACATCAGATTCCCTGAAATATTATATAAAAGGAAAAGACAGATACCCCCCAGATAGATAATAGGCATTTTTTTAAAGAATGCCATTAGAGAGAAAAACAATGCGCCAATAATTAGTGCATTAATTTGTAATAGAAATATAAAAGGAAGAAGGTAGGATACTGGATTAAAACTATCATAATTCCCATAATCAGGGCGATCCAAAAAAATAGCTATCCCAAATCCAATAATAGTTCCTAAAACAATAAAAAGATTAACCAAAGAAGCTATAGTATAACTTCCTAAAAAACGTCCTAGTACATACGATTTTTCTGATATAGGGTATGTAAAATAAGTTTGAGATGTTTTATGATCTTTATCTCTAAAAATGGGAACCCCCATAATAGCAGCATAAAAGAAAATAGAAATAACAGAAACACTTCCAATAACCCCAGCAATAGCATTCGGGCTATTGACAAATTGGGCTGTTACTGATTTTTCAAAGACTGATAATAGTAGTGCTATAGTAAGTCCTAATACAGCATAAATCCAAGTAGCAGGTCTTTTTAAACGATATTTTAGTTCGAATAGGAATAGTTCTATCATAGTATTGCCTCCTGCTGTTTTTTATTAATACAGTAAAAATAGAAATCTTCTAAACCATTGGTTATTTGTTCAAATCCTTCACTAGGAGTAGAGTCACTATATATACTGACATAAAATTCTCCTCCTCTTAGGTAATTTGATAATACGATATAGTCACTTTCAATACGCTCTAGATCAGATTGATTGATTTTTTTTCTAAAAACTTTACCATTTAAGGTCTCTGAGAGTTCCTGTGGATTACCTTGCGCTAGAATTTTACCTTCATTAAAAACCGCCATATTCTGACATAAATTCGTTACATCATCCACAATATGAGTACTCAAAATAACAACTGCATTTTCTCCTAATTCACTTAATAAATTATGAAAACGATTCCGTTCCAAGGGATCCAAACCAGCAGTTGGTTCATCTACAATGATTAATTTTGGGTTACCAATTAGTGCTTGTGCAATACCAAAACGCTGTCTCATCCCACCAGAGTAATCTCCAAGATTACGACTTCTGAATTTATATAAATTTACTTTATTTAATAAATCAGCAACATAACCCTTGCGCTCTTGTGTATTAGTAATCCCTTTTACTTTAGCAATATGATTAAGCATCATCTCTGCAGATACTTTTGGGTATACTCCAAAATCCTGAGGTAGGTATCCTACTATTTTTCGCAGTTCTTCTGGTTGTTTAAAAACATCAATATCATTAAATGTAATCGTTCCTGAGTCCGCTAATTGTAGAGTAGCAATAGTTCTCATTAATGAAGATTTCCCTGCGCCATTAGGACCTAAAAGCCCAAACATTCCTTTGTCTAAAGATAGATTGACATCATTTAACGCTTGCGTTCCATTAGGATACGTTTTATTAAGACTTTTTATGGTAAGCATACTTTTTTTTCAATATTAGTAGTGTTTGTTAAGGTTTTGTTACATGATTTGATATTTTTTTAAAGTCAGTTTACCTTTATAGCATGTTTAGTATATCCTCACTCATGGATAGTTTTTGATAAAAGATATATAGTATCTTTACAACAATTAAATTTTACAATTCAGAATGCAGCAACTTCGCAGAAACAGACGACTAAGAACCAATGATGCAATTCGTTCTTTGGTTAGAGAATATACAATTACACCTCATGATTTTTTAGTCCCATTATTTGTAGTAGAGGGAAAAGGTATCAAAGAAGAAATTCCTTCGATGCCAAATTATTATAGGTATAGCTTGGATTTCCTTAAAGACGAAGTAAAGGAACTATGGGCTATGGGGTTAAAATCAGTATTACTTTTTGTAAAAGTACCCGATGATCTAAAAGATAATAAGGGTACCGAAGCCATAAACGCTGATGGGTTAATGCAACGTGCTATTCAAACCGTTAAAGAAGTAGCACCCGAACTGTTAGTAATGACCGATGTAGCATTAGATCCTTATTCTTCTTATGGTCATGATGGGATTGTAGAGGATGGGTATATTGTTAATGATCAAACATGTACTATCTTGGCAAAAATGGCATTATCCCATGCACAGGCAGGAGCTGATTTTGTAGCACCTAGTGATATGATGGATGGTAGAATTTTGGCTATTAGAGAATTGCTTGAAAAAGAAAATTATAAGAATACAGGGATCATGAGTTATAGTGCTAAGTACGCCTCAGCATTTTATGGTCCTTTTAGAGATGCCTTGGATTCAGCACCAGGATTTGGAGATAAAAAAACATATCAAATGGATTTTGCTAATCGGGATGAAGCAATTAAAGAAACGCTTATAGATATCGAAGAAGGAGCAGATATTGTGATGGTAAAACCAGGGTTATGCTATCTAGATATTGTAAGAGATGTAAGAGATGTTGTTGATGTTCCTGTTGCAGTATATCAGGTAAGTGGTGAGTATGCTATGGTAAAAGCTGCTGCTGCAAAAGGATGGTTAGATCATGATACTGTAATGATGGAGCAAATCATGGCATTCAAAAGAGCAGGGGCACAAGTTATAGCCAGCTATTTTGCTAAGGATGTCGTTAAATTATTAGGGTAATATATCACTATAATTAACTTTTAGTAAGAGTATTCTTTTTTTGAAAAATAAATTATAAATCTCACAGATGTTAAAAATACCTGCGAGATCTGATTAAAATGATAAACCATGGTAAGTAGAGATAGATTATATCAGACGTTTGGAGAATTATTATATGTAATCGCAATGAGTGATGGTATTATTCAAAAAGAAGAAGTCAAAATTCTTGAAGAAATTCTAAGAGGACATCCAAAAGGTGCAGTTATTAAATGGTCTTTTGATTATGAAAATGAGCATCAAAGTGATGTCGAAACATTATATAAAAAAGTAATAGAAGTGTTCTCTGATAATGGTCCTGATGAAGAATATGATTTTATGATATATGCACTTACCAAAATTGCAGAAGTTAATAACGGTATAGATAGCAAAGAAGAAAAAGTGATCACGAGTTTTTCTAGAGATTTATTAGAACGGTTTAAGAACGATATCGAGAAAATTAAAGACAAATACAAGTAATCAATTTATATATGAAGAAGATAAGATTGCTAATTATAGTAATACCCTTACTTATCATATCATGTCAGTCTGATAAGAAAGGTAAAAAAGAAGAAATTAAGATTGGGACAAATAAACAACAGATGAATCCTTATAATCTAGGAGAAAGCGTATTTAATGGTAAAGGAAAATGCTATACTTGCCATAAAGTAAATAAAAAAACAATCGGACCAAGTATCCTTGAAATTATGAAGGTTTACAGAGAAAAAAATGGTGATTTATTAGCATTTTTAAAAGAAAAATCTGAACCTATTGTAGACCCTAATACATATTCAGTAATGAAAACAAATTTTGCAATTATCAAAACATTTAGTTCAGAAGAGTTAAAAGCATTAGAAACGTATATGACAGACGTAAGTCAAGGAAAAATAAAATAATGATTAGACTAGTAACACTCTTTTTTTTGATATCAGGTTCTGTGATATCACAGCAAACAACTCCTAAAGCAGCTTTTTTAGAAAAATGGAACAATTCTAAAGAGTATCTTTTAGAAATGGCAGCACAAATGCCAGAGGATAAATATAAGTTTAAACCTACTGAACGACAAATGAGCTTTAAAGATCAATTATTACATATTCATAAAAATATGCATTGGCTAGGAACTACTTATTTCTCTAAAGAACCAATAGATAAAGATAAGTCAGCAGAAAACTTACCAGAAACCAAAAAAGAAATCATTAAGCTACTTAAAACAACGTTTGATAAAGTATATACACAGGTGCAGAATACAAATAAAGATGAGTTTTCTTCAGAAGTTGATTTTTTTGCCGGACGAAAAACAAAACTCCAAATCCTTAATTTATTACAGGATCATGTTACCCATCATCGGGGACAGCTGATAGTATATCTTAATCTAAATGTTATTGAACCACCACGTTATGTAGGCTGGTGATTGATTTAGATATTTTCTAGATAAGATCATTATACCATAATTGTATAAGTATTAAAAATAGCAACCTGTAGGATACAGGTATATAAAATTATATGTAGAGATTTGATTTTAAAATACATTTTAAAAATCATTATTTTAGCATAAACAATATTAATATAACACAATGACTTTACTAATTGTTTACGCCGTACTTTCTATTTTCTTTTCCTTTCTATGCTCCATATTAGAAGCAGTATTACTTAGTGTCACTCCAACGTTTATTAATCTAAAGAAAAAAGAAGGAAAAGTATACGCCACTACATTAGAGAATTTAAAAAAAGATGTAGATCAACCTTTAATAGCAATACTTACCTTAAATACGATAGCACATACTGTAGGAGCAATTCTGGTAGGAGTACAGGCAGAACAGCTACCTTATAAGGTAGAGGTATTAGGGATTAATATGGTTGGTATTGTCTCTACGATTATGACGATGCTTATTCTGGTATTATCAGAGATTATTCCTAAAACAATTGGAGCAACTTTCTGGAAACAGCTAGCTAATTTTACCTCTAAAGCATTACTTGTTTTGATAATACCCCTAAAATATACTGGGATTTTATGGGTTTTAAGACTTACAACTAAGCTAATAGGAAGTAAAGGACACCATGGATCGGTATTAAGTAGAGAAGATTTTACAGCAATGACTGATATTGCCAAAGAAGAAGGTGTTTTTGAAGAATCAGAGTCCAAAGTGATTAAGAACCTATTAAATTTTAAAGCTATTTTGGCCAAGAATATCATGACTCCCAGAAGTGTACTAAAGATAGCACCAGAAAATCAAAGTATAGCCGATTTTTTTGAAAATAATAAAACATTACGATTCTCCAGAATACCAATTTATAAAGATAACCTAGATCATATCACAGGGTATGTGTTAAAAGATAGTATCTATAAAGAGATGGCAGAGGACCATCATAATAAAAAATTAGGAGATCTTAAACGACAACTATTAGTTGTTGATCGTAATATGGCAGTTCCAAATTTGTTCGAAAAACTAGTAGAGCAACGAGAACATATCGCATTAGTAGTAGATGAATATGGTTCAGTAAGTGGTTTAGTTACGATGGAGGATGTTATAGAGACATTATTAGGATTAGAAATTGTTGATGAGAGTGATACAGATGCTAATATGCAAGATCTAGCTCGTAAAAATTGGGAAAATCGAGCACGACGACTCGGTATTATAGAAAATGAAGAATGAGTACTGAGGCATATATAGAAACCCCTTTAGGAATTGCTACTATATCAGGCGATAAAGATGGTATTACTAGTGTTTCTGTAACCAAAGAAACTACAATTATACCATCTACAATGATACCTCCTTACTTACAAGATACAGTTGTACAATTACGAGAATATTTTGAGGGAGACCGTACTCATTTTGATTTAACATTAAACCCTTCGGGAACTGATTTTCAGAAAAAAGTATGGGATGAATTGTTAAAGATCCCTTTTGGAAAAACAGTATCCTATCTCGATATTGCTAAAAGACTTGGAGATCCAAAATCCATAAGAGCTGCTGCAAGTGCTAATGGAAAAAATCCATTATGGATAATTATACCCTGTCATAGGGTAATTGGTAGCGATGGCTCCCTTACAGGTTATGCAGGAGGCTTATGGAGAAAAAAATGGCTGCTAGCACATGAGAATCCTGTAAAACAGCAATCACTATTCTGAAACTTATTTTTTATATCTTAAAACCTAATGCAAACCAATATTTATAAATTAACCTATCTCTTCTGTACCTTAATATGTGGGCTGACAGCTACTGCTCAACAGACACATCAAAAGATCGTAATAAAAACTAACACCTTAGACTCTATTATTAAACAGGCTGATAGTTTATCTAAAAATAAGGCATATATACAGGCAGAATTAGCGTATACTAAAGCATACGAATTAGCAAAAAAAACCAATAGTATTGATCATGTTCATTCTATTGGTTTTAAAACAGTAGAGTTTTATGAACAATACGCAGTCAAAGACTATATCACTGCAATATGGGTGCTTAATGACTTGATTATGTATAGTTCTAAAACAGGAGACGATAAAGAAGTTTTCAAAGCCTTATTAGAATTAGGTTATATCTATAGTAGATTAGGGAAATATGTAAAAGCCTTAACATATTATAATAAAGTACTGGAGTATTTAGAATATTGTGATTACCCTGATCTGTATCGAATGGCTTATAACCATAGGGGGCAATTATTTGGAACCATTGGAGATACAGAGCGAGCAAAGAAAGATTCTAAAAAATCACTAATCTATATCCCTAAAGACGATACCACTAAAATTAGAATTGCATATCTAAATATATCAGCTGCCTTTTCTGATAGTGAGCCTGATTCAATACAGCACTATTCAAAAATAACAACTCAATATTGTCATAAAAAGCCTATAAACAGAATTTGTATTATGGCTTATAATAACATTGCTTGGTCTTATTACCTAAAGAAAAAAAATAAAGAAGCATTAGAAATCATTCATAATAACATAAATTTAGATAGTATATCTTATTATCAAAGAGATGATGATTTATATCCTACATTAATGCATACCCTAGGAAGCATTCAGTATGGGTTAAAACAGTACAATAAAGCCTTAGATTATTTTTTAACTGCTCATAGATATTTTGTAGACAAAAAAGATGTATCCAGCTTAATTCTTACTAAAGAGGATCTTTCAAAAACGTATGAAAAACTAGGTAAGCTAGAGCAAAGCCTAAAGATATTAAGAGAAATAAAACCATTACAGTTAGAGCAATTAAAAATTAAGGTCAATAAAGAATTAGCAAAAAACATAGTACGGAGCAAAGAAGTTATCATATCTAATTTAGAACAGACAAATCTTAAAATCAAAAAAAAAGTAAGTGATATAAGGTTTTTTAGCTACCTGTCAGGAAGCTTACTTTTTGTAATATTAATTATTTTATTATGTAGAAATTATAAAAACAAACTAAAATATTATGAAGTTAATCAAAAATTAATGCTTCTACGTCTTACTTCCTTACGTTCCTCAATGAACCCACATTTTTTATTTAATACCTTTAGTACTTTACAAAATTTTATTCTCAAAAATGAAAGTAAAAAAGCTAATGAGTATATGACAGACCTATCTAGTCTAATTAGAGATGTACTAAATGGATCAGATAGTGTATGCATAGATTTTAATGATGAGTTAGATATTATAAAATCATACGTAAAGTTACAACGAGGTCGATTCGAAGAAAAGTTTGATGTAGTTTATGACATAGATCAACAAATAATAGAAGATAACCCCAAAATACCCGCTATGATCATACAACCTTTTATAGAAAACGCAATCATTCATGGGTTTTCTAAACTATCAGAAAAAGGAAAATTAAAAATAAAAGTTGTTAAAAATAAAAAAACTATTCTATGCCGAATAATAGATAATGGTGTTGGTAGAAAAGCAACAACATCACATTCTAAACAAAATAAAAGTTTAACTCATTTGTCTATGGCAACAAAAAACACGAATGAACGTTTAGAAATCCTTAGTAAAATTTTAAAAAGCCATCCCAGCATACATATAAAAGATCTTTTTTGTAAGCATAAAAGACCTAAAGGGACTGAGGTGATAATTAATTTACCAACAATTAAAGATATTTACAATGATGGCACCAACCCTGAAATGTTTCATAATCGATGATGAAAAAAAAGATAGAGAAAACCTAAAATTACTTTTACAAGCCTATTGCCCAGAAGTAGAAATAGTAGGAGAGGCAGAAGATAAAGACTCTATATTAAATAAATTACCAGAAGTAGATCCAGACTTGGTTTTTTTGGATATACAATTAGGAGAGCAATGTATTTTTGATGTTTTAAATGAATTGAATGAGATTACATTTAAAATTGTTTTTGTTTCTGGACACAACCAATATGCTATAGATGGATACCAATATAATGCTCTTGGATATTTGTTAAAGCCTATTAAATTAGATTTATTGGTAAGAACTATCACTAAAGCAACCCAACTAATTGAAAAAAAGAAACTTAATGAAGGTTCTTTAAAAGATTTTAAAAAGTTGTATTCCAAAACTCATGAAGTACCAAAAATTTCGATTACCGACTCCAGAGGTACGCATGTTATAAAGATCCCAACAGTTATGTATTGTATGAGTAATGGTAATTACACCACTTTTGTTAGAGAAAACCAAAAAGAAATTGTAATCTCTAAAAATTTAAAATATATAGAATCTAAGCTACAACCTTTTGGTTTTATGAGAATTCACAGATCATACCTAATCAATTTAGATTATGTAAATACTGTAGCCAAAGATCAAGGGGGATATGTAATAATGGGAGATGATAAATCATTACCCATAGCCAAAGATTCTAAGAAAGCTTTATATAGTAAACTAAACGTAATATAACCAATAGGATACTGATAGGATGCTTATTTTTTACTTTATAAAAAACACTTCATACAGTATAATAAGCCATATATACATTTATAACAACCAAACACGTAATGCTAGATAAAAAGTAAATGCGTTTACTGTAGTTTTGTTGGTACACAAGCTCAATTTTTAGCACACATCGTTGTTAGACAGGAAAGTGAATATAATTGTCTTAATGTAATTAATTTTACCTAATTTATTTTCCATATAGAGTGTCCGGTTTTCCGGACACTCTATTTTTATTATGTGTTTATATAATGAAGAATACTGAGATATTTGAAGAACGAAGACTCTAAATGTTTTGAGTCGATGATAGATGTGCATAATGAAGCGAGTTAAATAAAGTTAAATAATGAAGAGATTATAAAAACATGAAGCTTTATAAACTCTTCATTATTTAACTGTAATTAATTTTCATACATTAGCTACATCACGATTTTTCGTTAGGATACTACTAATACATCAATCTTATATATAATGATAAAACGAGTACTCAGATTTTTGTTAAAAGCATTCCTCATCATTCTCCTACTTTGTATTGCACTATTATACATTTTTGATTATGATTATATTCTAAAAGGAGTTAGAGTAGTTTATATGACAGGTCATACTACTGCATATATAGATGATCATTCATATTTTGATAATCGTACTATTGAAAAAGGAAATAGCACTATAGCATGGCCAATACATTCAGAATATAATAAAATAGCAGCTACAGATAGATTAAACGTCATTAATAAAAAGCTAGGAACGGTTGCATTTATGATTGTAAAGAACGATAGTATTTGGTATGAAAACTATGCAGATGGGTATAGTAAAAATTCCAAAACCAATTCTTTTTCTATGGCGAAGAGCATTATTACAGCTTTACTTGGAAAAGCAATTATGGACGGACATATTCAAAGTTTGGATCAGCCGGTAGGAGATTTTTTACCAGAATTCTCTGACGGTCTAGCAGCAAAGACAACAGTTGGAGACCTTTCCTCAATGTCCTCTGGGCTTAATTGGGATGAGAGCTATACAAGCCCTTTTTCTATCACAGCAAGAGCATATTATGATCCTAATATCAGAGATGTTATGTTAGGTTTAAAAGTAGTTGATGAACCTGGGAAAATATATAAATATTTAAGTGGTAGTACGCAGCTATTAGGGATGGTAATAGAAAAAGCTACAGAACGACGTTTATCCACTTACCTTAGTGAAAGTTTCTGGAAACCTATGGGAATGCAGCATGAAGCAATCTGGCAATTAGATAGTAAAGAAAGTGGAATGGAAAAAGCATACTGTTGTATTGCTAGTAATGCAAGGGATTTTGCACGTTTTGGGATGTTGTTTAAAAATAAAGGAATATTCGCAGGAGAACAATTGTTACCTGCTGAGTTTACAGAATTAGCAATAAAACCAAGATTTGATGATGCTCCAATGTATGGCTATGGTTTCTGGATATCAAACCATTTGGATAAAAAAATATTTGTTATGAGAGGTATTCTAGGACAATATGTAATTGGTATTCCAGAAGATAATATTATGATTGTACGATTGGGACATAATAGAGGTCAGTTTGTTGTAGGAGAATCATTTACAGAAGACTTCTTCGTATATATAGAGGAAGCTTATAAAATGCTAGAGAATGCTCAGTAAATTAAACTTAGAACATATTTTATTTCTAGATATAGAAACAGTACCTGAACAAGAAAATTTTGAAAATCTAAGTGAGGAAATGAAATACCTATGGGGTGATAAGACTAAATATCAACGAAAAGAAGAATTTTCTCCAGAAGAGTTTTATAAACGAGCAGGAATATGGGCAGAATTTGGTAAAATTGTATGTATATCGGTTGGATACTTTGTGATTACAGGAACAACTAGGTCTTTTAGAACAAAAACATTTTCTGGAAAAGAAAAACAATTGCTAATAGATTTTAAAAATTTAATTGAAACCCATTTTAGTAAACAACACCATTTGCTTTGTGCGCATAATGGAAAAGAGTTTGATTTTCCATATATCGCTCGTAGGATGATTATTCATACGATAGCACTACCACAACAACTTAATCTTTTTGGCAAAAAACCTTGGGAAATACCCCATTTAGATACTTTGGATTTATGGAAATTTGGAGACTATAAACATTATACTTCTTTAAAATTAATGACAAGTATTTTAGGGATTCCTTCACCAAAAGATGATATTGATGGAAGTCAGGTGCGACAGGTTTTTTATGAAGAGCAAAATCTAGATAGGATTATTATGTATTGTGAAAAAGATACTGTTGCGGTAGCACAGGTTTTACTTCGATTACGGCAAGAAGAATTATTAGAAGAGAACGAAATAATCTCTGTATAATAAGTAGGGAGTACTATATTTTTAAAGTAAAAAAAAGAAGAAAGGGTTTGTTTCCTTTCTTCTATAGCAATCATATTATGACTAAAATGTTGATAAAGTCGAGTTTAAATAAAAAGAAATTAATAGATTAATCAAAATCCTTTTCATTTAGTAAAGTATAGGTAAATTTATTCCCAAATGATTTTTCGCCATTCCGACATTTATTCATGAATTCATTAAAATGTCTGGAGTCAGCAAATACCTGACATCCTGCAGAGTAAGCAGCATTGTTGTCTGTTCCCCAGTTCCCATTTTTAGGGCCTTTGTGTATATTGATACCAAATCGTCCAGTTTCTATAGTATCAGTATTGAGTTTTAAACTACCATTTTTGTCATTATCTCTATATACCGAAACATCTGCTAGTCTTTGGCAAAGTGCATGATATCGATTATTATGTTTATCAATTTTATAGACTCCCTTATATTGACCCTCTAATAAAATAGCAGTCCCTTTAGAATTTACAGGATTTTTTAAGTAAAATACGCTAGGATCTGTGGTAATGGGGTAATAAGAAATATGCCAATGATCTAGGAAGTTGTTAAAAACGATTAAAGTGTCATCGAACTTGTCTGGAATGAGATTTTTATTTCGTATTCCCACAATATTGATGTTCCAGTCTATGGATGGAGTATTATAAACTCTATATCCTTTTTGATTCATTACTGTTAATAATTTCTCTATAGGAGGTGTAATCATTGGTTTCCGTTTTTTTTAGATTTAATTTAATAGGTTTAATAGTATATATGAGAAATAAATAGTTCTATTTTTATTATTAATCAATAAAATATAGGGAAATTATTGTTTATGAAGTAGTACATCTAAGTTACATTTTTTATTGATATAGATACACTTTTTTAATGAAACATTTAAGCATGTAAAAAAATATAAGCATAGTCATAAGTAAATACGTATCAACTATGCTTATACTATTTTCTAAGGACTATTTATTTGATAATCATCTGTTTTGCATAACTTTTTGATCCATTAAAAAGCGTCAAGAAGTATGTGCCTGTAGGGAACTTCGATGTATTTATCTGAGTTTCTTTATTCTTAAGTTTAATCTCTTGTATTATATTTCCTTTAACATCTATAATTAACATGCTACCTATTTTCCATAAGTTATTATTTACAGTAATATTTACATACTCTCCAGCGACAGGATTAGGATAAAATTCGAATAATGAATTATCATCTACTAAAGTATCGGTACTAGAAGCACTTCTTGCAAAAAAGCTACACGTTCCAATCTGTTTCCAACTAGTATTTGTTTTTTCATATAATCTACCTCGATACGTTACACGATCTCCTGGTTGATATGTCGTAGAACCATTATAAGGAGCTACACCGGCACAAGGGTCAGAACTTCCTGTAGTCGTAGCACTTAAAATGGCGCTAGCATCAGATACATTCCCTGCAGCATCTTTAGCTCTAACACTAAACTGATATGTTGTATTGGCTGTTAATCCAGTAACATTCGCTGTAGTTCTTGTTACAGAAGTAATCTTGGTAGTGCCTCGATATACATCATATTCAGTTACTCCTACATTATCTGTAGCTGCTATCCATGATACTGTTAATGTTGTTGGTGTAATATTAGAAGCTGATACTCCTGTTGGGACAGAAGGTGACTGAGTATCTCCTCCATTTCCACCACCAATAACAACACTATAATCTTCTACCTCTCCATATTCAAAAGACTCGCAAGCAGTAGGAATACCATTATATTTCATAGAAACACGCATTCTTGTTTTTCCGGATTTAGCACCAGAAGGTACTGTAAAACTACCACTCACAGGCGTTGTTTTAGAAGCCGCTTTACTCCACACCAATTCTCCCGAATCTGCAAAATCATTATCTTGATTATAATCAATCCATACAGCATACCCCTCATTATAAGTCGTTCCTGTCCATTTTGGTGTAATAGTAATTGTATTAGAACTTCCTGTAGATAGATTAGTAGATTCGGTTGTAAAATCACTATACCCTCCAGTTCCTGCTGTAGATATTTTACTAATAGTTCCTAAGGTCACTTTACTAATATACTCATCTGTTGTCTTTTGACCATTAGAATCGCAGTAAGTACCACCACTATTATTAGTAGTAAAACTAATAACTGTACTGTATTCAGAAATAGTGCCATCTGCACATTTACTTCTTACCTGAACGTCATAAGCTGTAGAAGCTATTAAACCAGAAATAACCTTAGAAGTTTCATCTACTGCTAATGTTGTCCATGTAGCAGTTCCTTTTTTACGATATCGTAAATCATACTTTGTATTAGCAATAGCATTCCAGCTAATAGTAGCTGTAGTATTTGTTAGGTTTGTAACTTTACCTCCAGTAGGAACACTTGCTGTACAAGTAGTAGAATCGCCATTATAGGTAACTGTAACATTGGTAGTATATGCCCATGAACCATTATTGATGGTGATGATTATAGGGATTTCAGTTCCTTTAGGAGTCGTCGTTTTTAATTGAAAATCAATACTACCATTTTCACTTTCTAAAAAAGTTATATTGTTGTATTCTTTTGGCTGCCCTATACTAGTTATATACGTAGAATTAGAAGATAGGCTAACTTTCCAGCTCGCTTGTTTAACACTAAAACGTTTGATAGAATATCCAATATTGCCAGTTGTAGTTGTGATAGTTTGATTTGCGTTAGTAGGAGTTACTTTTGCATACTTGGCAGCCATTCGCATAATTTTTATATTAAAAGGAGTTACCTCATTACATAATGGGATTATCTTGCTAGAGGGTGGCCAGAACCCTCCATCATTACTGGACCCTACTTCGGGAGTCATTGCAAAAATTTTAGGCTTAGAGTTTTGTGTAGTATCATACATCCAATCATCAGAATTTCCTCCGGCAGTATAATTAACGGTTTGATTAGGAGTTCCATATGTGTAAGAATTTTCTTCGGTCATATATTTACACATTTTTACAAATGTACTTTGATCTGGGGTAAATGTATTAGCTTTATATCCCCAAGGGTGAATCAAAAGATCACTAAAAGAATGATAATTAAGAGCAGCAATGAATTTGTGTTTATTTACAAAATCTCTCATTGCTTTTGTCTCAGGTTCAGAGAATTTACTAGGGCCATGATAACTATCCTGACTAGAATCTGATGAAGACCCCCCTGGTGCTGCCCATTGATAACCATAATTACGATTTAGGTCAACGCCATATGTACCATTACCATTATTACGTCTGTTTTTTCTCCAATATCCAGATCCATTAGGATTCGTTTTTTGATTATGCACATATCCGTCAGGATTTATAATAGGAATAAAGTATAATTCAGTATTATCCACTAATGTTTTGATTTCTGAATTAGAATTATAATTTTCTAGCAGGTACCACATATAAAAAATATTTTGAGAGAGCCCTATGGGTTCTCTAGCATGGTGTATGGATGTAAAAAGAATCTCATCTTCATTTTCATCTGTATCTGCATTATCACTTATTTTTACCATATAAATAGATCTCCCTTCTACAGTAGTTCCTATTGAAGACTTGGTAGTGATAAGTTGAGGGTAGAGTTGTCGCATTTTATCTAAAGCAGCAATGGCTTCTTCATTAGTATGAAATCCTGCCATACTACCTAAAGAAAAATTGCTAGGAGAGGGTACTACAGCAGCATTAATCTTATTATTTTTACGAACATTACGTCTGTCAATTCTTTTATTTATTCTAGGATTGCGTTTAGCCAGATTTCGAATTTTTATGTTGCACTTTATATTATTTTTTTTGAGTAATTTAAGATCTGTAGCAGAAATTTCAGCAGTAACTTTACCGTCTTTATAATGATAATGATCTACATCAAGACCTTTTTCATACAAAGATTTTAGTTGTTCTTTATTAATATCAAAAACAACCCTGTAATATTTTTCTTGTGCCTGTATTGTGCAAATGTTGCACAATAAAAAAATAACACATGTCCAAATGATGTGCGATTTTTTAGTAATTCCATTTTTTTTCATGATTTGTGTTTTAAGAGTTAAGTAATAGTATTTATTTTCTACATGATTATAAGTGAAAAATGATAAGTTTAATCCCTCATTGAGGGTTTATTTCCCCGGCTTGCCTCGATATTAAAATATTTTTTTCGGAAGCATACCTAGTGAGCTTGCTCCGAGGTTGTTGATTAGAAGGTATAGACACTATCCTAATAGTGTACTTATAGGGTGTAGAAAAGTATCATTAATTTTTTATGAAGATTAATAATATCCAAATTAAGGATTACCTTTACTATTGATAAAGGTGATCCTGAAAATATGTCTGAAGGAATTTAAAGTTTACCTCTTCCGAAATAAAAGAATAACTAGGTTTTAATATTCTTTGGAGATTTCTTTTTTTTCTGTGCAATTAAGCTCAATGCCAAAATAGCAATGGCATTTTTGTTATGTTTTGTCATTTTAATTGAGTTTTGTTTGAGTTTAGTTACTATAAAAATAAGAAAAATCATTGTAAATGAATCACTTTAAGCTATATAAGTGTTTTGAAGAAAGTGATATTTAGAGGGATTATTTATTGTCTTTTTTATAGAATTACTATATGATGATTCGTAATTCTACAAAAAAAATCCTTTCCCATATTGCTATAAGGAAAGGATTTAGTAATTATACACTCAATTGTGTCCCCCAACACATCCGGACTCATATATCAATATAAGATAGGTGAACCCGACGATTTCCTATTATATAATTACTAACCAGCTAGTATAAAATTTATACTGCCTAATATGATTACTATCTCTTTAATTTTATTTTTTAACAAAATTAATAGATAAAAACAGTAGAGTAGCAAAACAGTACTAAATAATAGTACGGATGATAAGCCAAATTAATTGATTGTGTGAAGACGTTAATAAAATCAAATATAAAGGTTTAATTTAACAAATCACACTTTGTTGTTAACTTTTTTTTAAGATTTATTATAAAAAATATTTTTCACTAATAAATCTTAAAAATGAATTACTTATAAAATAATACTTAGAATAGTTTATTTTATAAGTAATTAAGAACGCTTCAATTCATACAAAAGAAAAAGCTCTGAAACTATTTGTTCCAGAGCTTTTTTTTTGAATTGTTATGATGTTACTGTTTAATAAATCTTTTTGTTAGAGATTTATTACCAGATGTAACTGAAATAAAGTAGAATCCAGACGGTAAGTCTTTTAATTCTATTTTATTCTCAGAAGTTTTTCCTTCTCTTACGGTTTGCCCAACTTGATTAATAATTCTAAAGCTAGAATCATTAAAAGCATTCATTTGAATCATAAGATAATCTTTTGCAGGATTAGGATATAATTTAAATAACGAATTATCTGTTAAACTTAGAGATGATTGTGAAATTTTATTGAAGGACGAGTTACAAGGTCCGATAAGTTTCCAGCCAGTACTCGTTTTTTCATAAAGGTATCCTCGAGAAGTTACACGATCACCTGGTTGGTATGTTTTGGAATTGTCATATGCAGCTACACCAGCACAAACATTAGTATCTCCTCCACCATTTGCCTCACTAATAATAACACTATAATCTTCTACTTCACCAAAATTAAAAGATTCACAAGAGGTTGGAATACCATTATATTTCATAGAAACACGCATTCTTGTATTTCCATTTTTAGCACTAGAAGGAGGTGTAAAACTACCGCTAACAGGAGTTGTTTTGGAAGCAGCTATACTCCATACTAATTCTCCGGTATCTGCAAAATCACCATCTTGGTTATAATCGATCCATACAGCGTAGGCTTCATTATAAATTGTTCCAGTCCATTTTGGTGTAATAGTAATAGTGCTAGAACTACCTTTAGATAGCTTTGTAGATTCTGATGTAAAATCACTGTATCCTTTATTTCCTGCTGCAGATGTTTTGTTAATTGTTCCTAAGACAACTTTACTGATGTATTCGTCTGATGAATTCTTACCGTTAGAAGCGCAATAGGCTAATTGATCGCCTTTTGTAGTAAAAGTTGTAGAAGCACTATACTCAGAAGTAGTACCATTAGCACATTTACTTCTTACCTGCACTTCATAAGATGTTGATTTTGTAAGTCCAGAAAGTGCTTTAGAAGATGCGCTTGCGGTTTCAGTTTTCCACGAAGAAGCTCCTGTTTGGCGATACCTTACATCATATGTTGCAGAAGGGATAGCAGTCCAGTTAATTGTAGCAGTTGTTGTTCCTATGGTAGCAGCTGTAACTTCTTTAGGTATGGTAGCAGTACATACTGTAGACGTTTCTTTTAATCCAGTAACGATAAGAGAAAAATTTTGACTACCTCCACTTAATGACCCTTTATTTGTAACCGTGATGGTATATGTTCCTGATGCATTAGCTATATCAATTCTTTCATAAGGATCTACGGTATTGTCTCCATTAGCACTAGTAGTAATACTTGTTAATTTATAAGGAGTGTATGTGGTAGAGCCTTTGGATACTCTAATATCTAAATCATTTACTAATACAGGAGTACTAGAATTTGTCGCAGAAACTATTGCACCTGGTAAGTCAGTCCAAGAGATAGAAGCTAATAATGGACTGCTGCCATCAGATTCTACAGTTATAGTATATGATTGACCATTAGTTAAGTTTAATTCTTCAACTTTAGAGCTACTACCTTTATCGCTTATTGCTTTTGCAGCAACTTTTGCGTTTAATAATCCCCATCCATGCACAGCATCAGGACCAGAAGGACCAATATCATCGGCAGTATGAAGCGCTAAACCTTTTAAGGTAGCAGCTTTCATGAAATTCCCTTCTTTATTATTATAATGTTGTTGTAATAGTAATAGTGTACCAGTTACGTTAGGTGATGCCATAGATGTTCCTGTATAGCTTTCATATGCACTATCACTCTGTGTAACACTAGAATATACCTGAGTTCCATTACCCGTAATATCTGGTTTGATTCTTAAATCATCAGTTGGTCCTTCACTACTTCCGCTATTTATGGTAACATTTATTAGGCTACCATCCGTATTGATGTTGGCATCTTGCGCGTTAGCCACAACCAAGTTATTTTTAGAAGTACCATGCCCGGATAATTTATCATATGCAGAGTTTCCATTTAAGGGAGCTCCATTAGAAGAGTTATCTCTACCATCATTACCAGCAGCCACAACCATTAAATAGAAAGGAGCATTATGCATAATCTGATCCCAATCTCTTGATTCATCAATATAGGCACCAAAATATTGATCAGGGATTCTGCTAGCACCATAACCATAGGAGTGATTAGATAGTAACATCCCATTGGCAGCAGCACTAGTTGCTTCTGTTTTGTCATTATTCCACTCGTATGTTTTAGCCTTTGCTTGTGGTGCCATACCTTTTGCATTGGCCTGCGCTCCAGAAGCTACGATAGTTCCTGTTACATGTTGTGCATGGGCACTATTTCCTACGAGTGTGGTAACCCCATCACTAATAGTAATTCTATTATTGCCACCAGCACCATCAAACTCTTGATGAGTGGGTCTTGTAGGACCTCCATCCCATACATGGACAGTCATATTCTGACCATCTAAATTTAAGCCTAAGGACCCTCCAGAGTTAAGATGATCTGCTCTAGTCGATTTGGCAGCACTTACATTATAAGGTACATAATAAATAGGCTCTCCATTTGGACCTAGTTTTTGAAGTTCTCCAAAACCTCCATTTGCAGTTTCGATTATAACTTCCCAACCATTTTCTTTTGCAGCTTGCATGGCTGTTTCTTTTTGAAAATTAATCTTTTTCTCTAAAGTCTCTTGCAATTGATTTAATTTTACAAGATTACTTTCTTGCATAATTTGCGTTCTTTGTACTGGAGTTTGTGCAAATAATCCTCCGGATATAAAAACCATTACATACATAAGAAGGATACTCCATCTTAAATTTTCTAACTTTTTTAAGCCTGACATGTTAATTAGGCTTTTGTTGATTTTTTTCATTTTGTTGAGTTTAAGTTGATAAATGTGTTATTTTTTTATGTAATTCATTGAAAACATCTAAAATTCTTAAATTATTATCACTAATAAAATTTTTTTCGATCAAGTGAAGTTAAAGCGCTTTACAAAACTAGAATATGAAATTAATGCAACATTGTTGCAAGAAAAACCTTTCGAATTTACTTTGTTTAAAATTTTGATATTTTAAAAAAAATGTGTATAAAATTTTAAAATGAAACCTAATTGAAGGACGCTTTAAGAAGTAATTATAGATATCATTGTTATAGTACTTGTGATCTCTTTATGTTGTATATGAGAGAATTAAGGGTTTTGTTTTTAATATCGTAGTTGTGATATTGAGGTTTAGGAGTTATAATATAATAAAAATTCCCTGAAACAATTTATTTTGTTTCAGGGAATTTTTGGAATAAATTATTTTATTGTTTGATGAATCTTTTTGTTAAAGTTTCATTGTTTGATGTAACAGAAATAAAATATAAACCTGATGGTAAGTCATTTAATTCTACTTTGTTTTGGGATGCTTTTCCATTTTTTACGGTTTGCCCGATTTGGTTGATAATTCTATAGTTTGCATCAGCAAGACCATTTATTTGAATCATAATAAAACCTTTTGCAGGATTAGGATAAAACTTAAATAGTGAAGTACTGTCTGTTAATAAATTATCGTTCATTAATGAAGTAGCACTATAACTTATTACAGGAGTTCCACAAGATCCGATTACTTTCCAATCACCACTTATTCTTTCATATAATTGACCTCGATACGTTACACGATCACCTACCTGATATGTTGTACTACCATCATAAGGAGCTACCCCAGTACAAGGATCAGTATCTCCTCCGCCATTTGTCTCATCAATATCAACACTATAGTCCTCTACTTCTCCATAGCTAAAAGATTCACAAGAAGTAGGAATACCATTGTACTTCATAGAAACACGCATTCTTGTTTTTCCATTTTTAGCACTAGAAGGTACTGTAAAACTACCGCTAATAGGTGTTGTTTTAGAGGCAGCTTTACTCCATACTAATTCTCCGGTATCTGCAAAATCACCATCTTGATTATAATCGATCCATACCGCATATCCTTCATCATAAGTTGTTCCAGTCCATTTTGGTGTAACAGTAATGGTATTGGAATTACCTTTAGTTAGCTTTGTAGATTCTGCTGTAAAATCACTATATCCTCCGCTTCCTGCTGCAGATGTTTTACTGATGGTTCCCAGTGCAACTTTACTAATATACTCATCAGATGTACTTTTACCATTTGAAGCACAATAATCCGTTGGATTACCTCCTCCAGAAAAAGCTGCTCCGACTCCTACAGCATGCCATGCATTTGTTACGCCTTTCTCTTCTGCTCCCCCTGCAGTATATAGTTCTTTAGCAGCTCTAATTGTAGCTGTTCGAGCGTTAGCAAATGTAGAATTCGCAGATAAATATAGATTTACAGCACGATATGCTATTTTTGCAGCTTTATCCATACCAATACCTGCTACATTATAGGTATCTCCATTATCATTTACTCCATCGGTAGCAGAACTACCTGCTACTGTTAGATAAAACCAAAAATTTAATACACTACTATTGGTATGTACCCCACAATAGTCATTGGTTTCTTTAATAGGAGTCTGACATCCCTCACCTACAGTAGCTGCTTTCCAGTTTGTCCCTCTATAAGTATCAGGACCCTTAGTATCTTTTGGATTTTTCATAGAACGTAATCCTACGCTTCCATTACGTCTATCAATTTCATCACCAATAAGCCATGTGTTTTCGGAAGGAGCAGAATCATTTCCATTTCCTTTAGCAAAATGCTCTACAGCTGCTCCCCAAATATCAGAGTACCCTTCGTTAAGAGCACCTGACTCTCTTTGGTATCTTAAATTTGCAGTATGTTCTGTTACAGCATGACCAATTTCGTGAGCAGCTACATCAATAGATGTTAGTGCATCAAAAACTCCGTTTCCTTCTTGACCATTAGATGTTCCATCCCCATAGGTCATTCGTCCATTTAACCAAAAAGCATTATCATAATCTGTACCGTAATGTACCCAGCTATTTATAGCAGCGCCGTTTCCATCATAACTATTCCTATTATGCTTATCTTTCCAATAGTTGTAGGTTTGTATAGATCCCCAATGTGCATCTAATGCAGCATTATCTTTTGCAGCATTATTATATTCTGTAGCGGTCCAATTATTATCACTATCTGTAAAATTTGTGGTTGGGTAACTTCTCTGTTTTCCACTATTATATGTATTGACCCCTCCACCTCTTGTATTATCTCTTAAGACATAAGAACCACTAATTTGACGAGTAGTTATTGTGCGATTTCCAGAATATCGTGTTGCAGCATTTCCGTCTGCAAATACATCTTCATCAAAATGCTCGAGAACACTTTTACTTGATGGAATAATTTTTAGATTTTTAGAAGAATTACTATGCTCTCCTGTATGATATATAGTTGTTTGATAATCTAGCTGTTCTCCTGTATGGGCATCAATAAATACATAACCTCTGCTTAGAGGCTGTTTTGCATAAATATCAATTTTGTATGCTAAATGATATTTAGTTACTGCTCCGTCCTTATTTTTAGAATCTAGATTTGGTAGAACCACCAATTTTCCAGTAGGTTTAGTATAATCTGCTGTTTTAGCAGCTTCTACATCTTCCCAGAAATATTCTTTAGCACCTACGTAAGCAATCGCTTTTTGTAATACTTGGTTTTGAGATATTTTTGGTGTTATGTCTAGGTTTGTTACATTGTAATATTCGCCATGTAATGATTTTGCTTTTCCATTTTTAAGATCAATTGTTGTAGTACCAAATTCTACAGGAATACCTTTGTAAATTTGCCGATATTTATCATGAGTTAATCCTAGTTCATCAGTTTCTTGTTTTATTTTTAAGTAAGTATTACTTTCATCTAAACCAAGGTAATTGTTAAAAATAGTTTTTGAACTTTTGAGTTGCTTTGCTTCATTGTCATTTATTTCAATAAATGTAGGTGGTTGACTAAAGCTTTCTTGTTTTTCTTGCGCAGTTAAGCAAGAAAAAGTGAGCCCTAATGCTATTGCTAGCATAGGCTTTCTTTTAAAATTTTTCATTTTTGTTGAGTTTGAGTTATTTTATTATGAAATTCATAATAAACACTCAAAAATCTTAAATTATTATCAGTAATAAAATTTTTTTCGATGAAAGTAATAAAAATGCCTTTGTATAACAGTTCGCTATAAATATACTCTTTTTCATACAACGTAATGTAAGTCAAATCTTACATTTTTTAATGTTTTTTCATCTAAAGACTACCTAAATACTTTAGTTTTTCTATAAAAAAAGTGCCTTTTATCTGTAAATAGAAGATAGTGTAATTGGAATTTATTTTAAAAATAAAGGAGACTTGTTTTTGTTAATTGAATCTTAAGTAATGCTTTGTTTTTAGGTGTTATAACTAGGGTTACATTAGTGTTGTTTTTCAAAAAACTCAAAAGCTCTTAATTCATTATAATATACCTTTCCTGCGAGATAAAATCCTACGTGTCCACCATAATCAGGCATTTCTAGAAATAGATTTTTATTTTTTTTAGCATCATCAATTGGATAACAAAGATTTCCTAGAAATGAGTCATTTTTGGCATTAAGTATAAGAGTAGGGATCTGTATGTTTTTAAGAAATTGTTTAGAGCTACATTTAGAATAATAATCCATTGCGTTTATATAACCGTGAGCTTTACTAGTATATAAACTATCTATATCGAGAAGGGATTTACATTTCTTGATATCAGCTATAGTGATAGCATCAGGAAATTGTACTTGTCGGTCATATAACTTCTTTTTTAGATGACGAATGAATCGTTTTTGATAGATATAATTTTGGGGTTTATTTATTTCTGTAAGTGAATTATAAAGATCACAAGGTACAGAAACAGCCATTGCACTCTTTATTTCTGATGGTATTACCCGACCTTCACCTAGATATTTTAATGTGATATTAGCTCCTAAACTAAATCCGCATATAGCTATATTTGTATAGCTATATTTTGCAATAATATGTGTAATAATCTGATCTAAATCTTCACTTGATCCTGCATTGTATGATTGGTAAAGGCGGTTTACTTCTCCACTACAATTTCTGAGATTAATTGCTACAGAATCCCAGTCATTATGGTTTAATAATTTAGCTACTCCAAGAATATACTGTCGTTGTCCATTGCCTTCAAGTCCATGAATTAGTACTACCAGTTTTTTTGAGTTTTGAGAGGAGGTATAACTCCAGTCTAGATCAATAAAATCTCCATCATCCAATTCAACACGTTCTCTTTTTTGATGTATCCCTTTTATTGTTCTCAATAAATTAGGGTAAATAGTAGATATATGTCCATTTTTAAATAACATAGAAGGGGTGTACTGAGATTCTATTATTGGCATTAGTATAAGATGTTATCTTTTGGTTTTTCTTTTTCGGGTAAATTTGTTTCATCTAGCATATCTCGGAGGTCAATTTCTATGGTTTTACATAATGCTGTCATAGGTACGTCATTAGCTCTTCCTTCAAAAGGGTCTTCACTATTGCTTCCGATTTTTTCCATGGTAGAAAAAAACCAACTGATTAATACAGATAGCGGTACCATTAAAAGGATAAACCATTGTTTTATATCGTGATTCATTTCGTTTAATTCATTTTCAAAAATATTTAATAATCCAAAAGGGAGTAAAAGAATAAATATCCAAGTAAAAAGAGTGCTAAAATAGGCATATTGTCTTGGAAAAGGAGTGTTTTTGATACGTTCACATTTGCCCTGAAGGTTATAAAACTCTTCTAATATATTATGAAATAATTGTTTGTCAAATTCAGTGATTTTACCTTCTTCTAGAAGTTGTTTAAGATGTAATCCTTGATTTTTAATTATATGGGTTGCAGGATTTTTTCTTTGAGTAAGATCTGTGTATTCTTTTTCAGAAATGAAATGTTTTGTGGCATCGCATGGTGGCTTTTGTTCACCATGCTTTTCAAACAGTTTTTCTAGTGTGGCATTTTCTTTTAGGCTAAAAGAGTTGGGTTGTCTGAGTTGTATTCTTAAGGCATTAATCCAAGCAATGTGCCTGTATATAAGAACTTGTTTTGTTTTTTTATCATCTTCCACTAAGCATAGTACTTGGTTTCCCCATGTACGAGAGTAATTGATAATACCACCCCAGATTTTGCGTGCTTCCCAAAACCGATCATAACTTTGGCTATTTTTAAAACCAATATAAAAAGCAACAGCTATACCTATTACAGAAAGTGGCTGAAAAGGAATGCTTATAAATTTCCATTCTAAAAAATGATATATTGAAAAAATACTTATAGAATATAGAGTGAAGAAAATAACATTTTTCCATACATATCTCAGGATAAGCCCCCAACCTATATTCCGTTTAATATACATAAATTTTTTTTGTTAAAAATAATGAATACTCATTAGCTTTTCAAAGTTTATAGATCGTAAAATTTCTAAACGAGGAGGTATGGATTAAATGGTTGATTATTCACTAAAAAATATAAACCTTTTATTAAAGTGCTTCTGTTATGCGTGCATAGCAAATGTTTTGTATTTTTGGTATTCATAAAATAGAAGTGATGTATTTAAAAAAATTTGAAATTAGATGGAACGATATTGATGCAAATCGTCATTTAGCTAATAAGGCATATATAGAATATGGAGCGCATACAAGAATGGCTTTTCTTATGGAAAAAGGCTTTGATCAACGTTCATTAGCTAAACTTAATATTGGTCCGGTAGTATTCTATGAGCATGTTTATTATTTTAAAGAAGTTTTTTATGGTAATCCAGTAAACGTATCTGTCGAAATTTCTGGATTAAGTGAAGATGGAATGTTTTTTGAATTTACACATAATTATTACGATCATAAAGGACGAAATTTTGCACGATGTGAAGTGATGGGAGCTTGGATAGATTTAGAGACACGAAAACTAATTCCGTTGCCCGAAGAAATGCATCAGTTTTTAAATACAATAGAGCATCCAGAAAATTTTAGAGTTCTTACTAAAAAAGATACTAGAAAGTTTGCAAAAACTCCGGTAGATTTAGATTGATTTTTTAGGTTTTTTAGTTACTAAATAAACTCCTATAAAAATGAGCACTGTTGCAGCAATTTTAATGCTATCTAATGTGTCTTTTCCTAACCCTATAGCAAATATTGATGCTAGTAAAGGTTGTAGATATATAAAAACAGCTACAGTGGTGGGTTTTAGTTCTCTAATTGCAAAAATGTTAAGGATATAAGTGCCAAAAGTAGCAAAAAGGATAACATATCCAATTTTTAGATATCCCTCAATCGGGATCATGTCGGGTTGCATTTCTAATAGTTGTGAAAATCCAAAAGGCAATACAAACAGAAATCCGATACTATACATCCATTTCATAAAAGTAAATGGATGATATTTTTGAGTGATTTTTTTTACTATAATAATATAGCATGCGTAGGAAGTAGCATTGACAAACACTAGAAAATTTCCTAAATTTGGATTTGATGCTGAACTAGCTCCTCCTGTACCATAGAGAATAATGAGTAGTGTTCCTGATAAACCTACTAAAACTCCTACTATTTTCAATACTCTTATTTTTTCTTTTAGAAAAATTATCGCTAATAGCAACACTATGATAGGAGTGGTAACCATTAAAACAGACGCATTAATAGGAGTGGTAAGGTTTAAACCTTCAAAAAAGGCTAGCATATTTATACCTACCCCAAATAAAGATGCAACTACAATTCTGGAATAATCTTTACGGTCTATTTTTTCTTTTGGTCCCAAGAAACTAATAGCCCAAAAGAGTATAGCTGCTCCAAAAACCCGAATAACAATAAACCCAAAGGGTTGCACATAATTAGGCATTACGTCTTTGGCAATTGTATAATTAGCTCCGTAAAATAAAGCTACAAAACTGGCTGCAATGAGTGCTAAAGTTCTTTTGCTCATTGATTATATTGCTGATTTAGCCGCTTCTACTGTTTTTTTAGCATTTCCAATAAAAATCTGGTTTTCAACTATAATAACAGGGCGCTTCAGAAATGTATAATGTTCTAGAATTAATGCTTTATATTCTTTTTCAGAAAGGCTCTTGTTTTTGAGATCACGCTCTTTATATAATCTAGCTCTTTTGCTAAATAAAGCTTCGTAGCTTCCTGATAGAGCATGCATTTCTTCAATTTGATCTAGGGTAATTGATTCACTTTTAATGTCTTGTAAGGTGAATTCTGAAGATGGAGCTAATTCAGTTATAATGCGTTTACATGTATCGCAGGTAGATAAGTGATATATTTTTTTCAAAGCAGACTATTTTTAAGTGTCAAAATCATCACAAAGAAAATTCATTTCACAATTAAAACTCATATTTTTGGCTAAAAATTAAGAGTCTTATGCAAGATCCTATAACAATAACTCGTGTTAATAGAAAATTATTAGAAAAGATACTGGATAACCATTCTTTAGAACAACTTAATAAAGTGCCTGAAGGATTTAAGAATAACCTGATTTGGAATATCGCTCATGTCGTTGTGACTCAGCAATTATTGGTGTATAAAATGAGTGGATTGCCTATGATGATTGATGACGAATTAGTAGGTTTATATAAAAAGGGGACCAAGACAGAGAAACTGGCTACTGCGGAAGAAGTTTCAATAATAAAAGAGCTTTTGTTTACAACATTAGATCAGACAGAAAAAGATGTAAACAATAAAATTTTTAAAACATTTAATGACTACGAGACGAGTACTGGATTTGTATTAAAATCAGTACAAGACGCGTTAAATTTTAATAATTTTCATGAAGGGATTCATCTAGGATATATTTTGGCACTTAAAAAATCTATTTAGAGAATCTTAAAATTAAAAAAAGAGGCAACGTCTTCTTTTTTTAATTTTAATTCAATACCTCCTTCTGCATAGGAGCTAATTTCGTAATGATTATAATAGAGTATAACTTCTGTATCAGAAAAACCTATTGTAGTTGGTAGGCTAAAAACATCATTTTCAAAAAAGAAACCAGTACTATTAATAGGTTCACTTTCTGAGATCTTATTTTTTATTCTAAATATTTTTTCAGCATAACTTTTAAACGCATCATAATTTTTGAATAGTGAAGCATTAGAAATCTGTTTTCCATTCTTGGGGTCAATATTAAGATAAGTAATGCTAGAGTTTCCATGGGCACCACCAGTAAATATATAAGAGTCTAATACAACCGAAATTAGACTATGTGATTGAAAAGTAAGTTTAGAATCAATAGTAACTTCATAAGGAATGATTTCATCAGGAAACTTTTTACTGTCATTTTGATATGAAGTATTAAATTCAGTAATAGCTTCTCTGAGAGTTGATTTAGATGCATTATCATTGCTATTTAAAATAGCAATGGCAGTATTCTCTATTTCTTTATTTACCCTAGTAGTTGTTTGATCTTTTTCGATAGTCTTTACTAAATTTACTACTATAGTTGCACAGTTTGTGCTTTTACAATCCAAAAAAGTATCTGCTGTAAAGACTTGTTTTTCAAAAGTGAAAAATTCTTTGTTACTACAGCTATATATCCCTATCAAAATAACAGCTAAAAAAATGAATTTTGGATTGATGTTAGTTTTTGTGTTAATCATCTACTAAAGGTATTCAATGAAATATGATTAGAATGAATTAAATCATACATTTGTTCTGTTTTTTTATGATAAAATCAGCAAGTTAATTTATTCTTGTTAAAAACTAATATATAGATGAAATTTAACACTAAAACAATTCATGGAGGACAGCAACATGATCCGGCATATGGAGCTGTAATGCCTCCGATATATCAAACATCAACATACGCGCAGACTACTCCAGGAGGGCATAAAGGATTTGAATATAGTAGAACACATAATCCAACCAGAAAAGCATTAGAAGATTCTTTTGCTAGTATAGAAAACGGAAAATATGGATTAGCTTTTGGGTCAGGTCTTGCTGCGATAGATGCGGTAATTAAACTATTAAAACCTGGGGATGAGGTAATTTCTACAAATGATTTGTATGGAGGTACTTATCGTTTATTTACTAAGATTTTTGAAGGTTTTGGGATTAAATTTCATTTTATCGGTATGGAGAATGCTGATAAAGTAGCCGATTATATAACTGATAATACTAAATTAATATGGGTTGAAACTCCAACGAACCCTATGATGAATATTGTTGATATTAAAGCGATAGCTACAGTGTCAAAAGAGCATAACTTGTTATTGGCTGTAGATAATACTTTTGCTACTCCATATTTACAAAGACCTTTGGATCTTGGTGCTGATATTGTGATGCATAGTGCTACCAAGTATCTAGGAGGACATAGCGATGTGGTAATGGGGGCGTTAGTTGTAAAAGATGAAACATTAGCAGAGCAGCTTTATTTTATTCAAAATGCTAGTGGAGCTGTCTGTGGACCACAAGATAGTTTTTTGGTGTTAAGAGGGATTAAAACGTTGCATATACGTATGCAACGGCATTGTGAAAATGGTGAAGCTATTGCGAAATATTTAAAAAATCACCCTAAAATAGAAAAAGTATATTGGCCAGGCTTTGAAGATCACCCTAATCATCATGTTGCTGTAGAACAAATGGATAGTTTTGGAGGTATGATTTCTTTTGTTACCAAAGGAAGTGATTATGATAAAGCAATTCAGATTATAGAGAATCTTAAAATTTTCACTTTGGCAGAATCTCTTGGTGGAGTAGAAAGCCTTGCAGGGCATCCTGCAAGTATGACACATGCATCGATACCAAAAGAAGAACGTGAAAAAACAGGAGTGGTTGATTCACTAATTAGGTTAAGCGTCGGGATAGAAGATATCGATGATTTAATAGCAGATTTAGAACAAGCCATTGGTTAGAGTATTATTAAATTAAAAAAATAAACTTGTTTTTTTAGGAATATCATATATTTGACATGATATTTCAACCTATAGATAAGAATCTATTAATTCAATTAACATATGCAAGCAAAGATAGATGCATTCATGGAAGAAGTAAGAGCTCGTAACGCACACGAGCCTGAGTTCTTACAGGCAGTACAAGAAGTTGCCGAAACTGTAATCCCATACATAGCTAAAAATGAAATTTATAACGGAAAAAATATTCTGTTACGAATGGTTGAACCTGAGAGGGCTATTATGTTTCGAGTACCTTGGGTAGATGATAAAGGAGAAATCCATGTAAATAGAGGATATCGTATCCAGATGAATTCTGCGATAGGACCTTACAAAGGAGGGTTGCGTTTTCATCCTTCTGTAAATATAAGTATTTTGAAATTCCTAGCCTTTGAGCAAGTGTTCAAGAATAGTTTAACTACCCTTCCTATGGGAGGAGGTAAAGGGGGATCTGATTTTGACCCTAAAGGAAAATCTGATGATGAGATTATGCGTTTTTGTCATAGTTTTATGAGCGAACTTTTTAGACATATTGGTCCTGATACAGATGTTCCTGCGGGAGATATAGGAGTAGGAGGTCGTGAAATAGGATTCTTATTTGGTATGTATCGTAAGATGCGTAATGAATTTACAGGAGTACTGACCGGAAAAGGGCTTACTTGGGGTGGATCATTAATCAGACCAGAAGCAACAGGGTATGGTACGGTGTATTTTGCTAAAAATATGTTAGAAACCAAAGGAGAGTCTTTTGATGGAAAGATCGTGACAATCTCTGGGTCAGGAAATGTTGCACAATATGCAGCAGAAAAAGCGACTCAATTAGGAGGAAAAATAGTAACACTTTCTGACTCATCAGGATATATTTATGATGCAGATGGAATTGATGCAGAGAAACTAGCTTTTGTAATGGAGCTTAAAAATATAAAAAGAGGTCGTATAAGCGAATATGCTACTAAGTATCCGTCAGCAGAATTTCACCAAGGAAAAACGCCTTGGGAGGTAAAATGTGATATAGCCTTACCATGTGCAACTCAGAATGAACTAGATGGCGATGATGCAGCAACACTGATTGCTAATGGATGTGTTTGTATTAGTGAAGGAGCGAATATGCCAAGTACTCCAGAAGCTATTGCAGCTTTTCATAAAGCTAAAATTTTCTTTGCTCCAGGTAAAGCATCGAATGCAGGAGGAGTAGCGACATCTGGATTAGAAATGACGCAAAACTCATTACGATATAATTGGACTCGTGAGGAAGTAGATGATAAATTAAAACAAATCATGGAAGATATCCACTCTGCATGTCTTGAGTACGGTACGGATGATGATGGATATGTAGATTATGTAAAAGGAGCAAATATTGCAGGTTTTGTAAAAGTAGCCGATGCAATGCTAGCACAGGGAGTGATCTAAGTATACGACGTCCTTAAAATAAAAATAAAGCCGTTTAGATAACCATCTAAACGGCTTTATCTATAAATTATATATATATTCGCAACTTTTATATAAAGTCCTACCCAGTTCTATACTAATCAATTTAAACTATTAATTTACAGATGAAAAAAAAAACTGATTACATTTGGGAAAGTATGTATACTCTCGATTTTAATGATTACAACTTCTTGTAATAAGGATGAAGAAGTGATTTTAAGTGATGATAATTTTATTACATTAGTTAAACTAACAAGCGGAGATTTTTCGAAAGATTTTAAAATTAAAGATAAGAAAGTAAGTGGTGTAGTTCCTTATACGGTTAATGATTTGGAGGTTGCATTAGCAATTACTATTTCTGACAAAGCCACTATAACGCCAGATCCAAGCACTATTAGCTCTATTAAAGACCCTATTAATTTTACTGTTACTGCTGAGAATGGAGAGAAGAGTAATTATGTGATAGATATAAAAAGGGAGCTAAGCCCAGAAAAGGCGGTAACATCTTTTCAAATAAAAACATCTTTTTTTGAAACGAATGTAGATATTGATCAAGAGAGTGGAATAATTAAAAAAAGAGTGTTACCGAAGATTTCTTTAACTTCATTAACTCCAATGATAACAATTTCAGACAAAGCAACAATAAGCCCAGATCCAAAAACGATTTCTGATTATACAAACCCAGTTGTATTTACAGTTACAGCAGAAAATGGAGAAAGTAAAGAATATAAAGTTGATCTTCAATTGATGGATAAAGATTTTTCCGTACAATGTGATATTAGAAATGCTTCGAAATGGTTTGGCGGTGATGATAGAGTTGTGCCTGAATACCCTGAAATAGGTCCCAGAAATGTCGGTACTGGTCAAACTATAAAAGTAAAGAAAGATACTTATCCGATAAAATTTGGTTTTTTCTTAACGGATCCATTTAGAAGTTCTCAAACTGGAGCTCTTTATTCTAAAAATTTAGAATTAAGATTGGATATTAGAAATGTAGATGGTGTTATTGAAAAAACGTTGAAGAAGAATGTGTCTGGCCCATTTAATGGAGGTTGGATAGATTTTGATCTATCTTCTGCGAATGTATTTCTTAAAGGAGGAGAAAGTTATAATTTTACTTGGTATTTGGTAAAAGGAGAGGAACTAGGTATCTCTAGTGGTACATCTGGTAATAATAATGTTGATTCTGGTCTTTGTGGAGCTACTGGCTGGAGTGGAACGTCTAAAGAAAAACTTAAGACTTCTCTTGAGGATTGGGATGTTTGGTATGATCATCCTTGGCATTTCAATTTTAGACTAGAGGGTAAGCAATAACTTAAATATACAATACTACTTCCAAAAACCGTTTAAGAATCTTCTTAAACGGTTTTTTTTAATTTATTTTAGCTTAGTTATGATGATCAACTCACCAGCAATAGTAATCCATTCTTTACGCTACAGCGAAGCAGACTTAATCGTTTCTTTATTTACAAAAACTAGTGGATTAAGATCTTATTTGATAAGAGGTGTTTTAAAATCTAAACGAGGAAAAATTAGAGCATCATTATTTCAGCCACTTACGCTATTAGAAATAGAAGCATTTCATAAAAATAAGGGATCATTAGAGCGAATTAAAGATGCTAAGATTAAATCAGTATACACTACATTACATACTGATCTTATAAAAAACTCGTTAGTCTTCTTTATAGCAGAAGTACTTAAAAATTCGATACAAGAAGAAGAAGCGAATATCGATTTGTTTGAGTATCTCGAAACTGCTTTGATATGGCTAGATACACACAATACTATAGGTAACTTTCATATTACATTTTTAATTAAATTAACTCAATATTTAGGTTTCTATCCAGATGTATCTCATATAGAAGGAGCATATTTTAATCTTGAAGAAGGTGTTTTTCAGTTCAGCAGTAGTACTATGTATTGTGTATCAGGAGATCAGGTAACCTATTTTAAGAAATTTTTAGGAACAACTTTTGAGGATAGTATGAGTGTTAAACTATCTAAGGGTATACGAAGTGAGCTTCTTACTATGCTATTAGTATATTTTGAGCTACATTTGTACAGTTTTAAGAAACCAAAATCACTATCTGTTTTACACGAAATTTTTAATTAAAAATGCGATTGCTTACTCTTTTTTTGCTAGTCATATTACTTCCATTATTTGGTAATGCTCAAAAAATTACGATATATAGTGCATCAAGTAATATGCCTATTCCTAATGTAGCAGTTCATAACAAAGATAAGTCTAGGAGTGCGATAACAGATTTTGATGGAGTTGTAGATATTTCTGCATTTTCTGATACAGAGATGTTATACTTTGCCCATGTTTCACATATGGGGTTGCAGAGACTCAAATCTAAAGTGATAAAATCACATTTTTTGTATTTAGAACCAGATGAAAATCAGCTATCAGAAGTTATTATCTCAGTTTCTAAATGGAAGCAAGAACAGAAGGAGATTACTCAAAAAATTGTGAGTATTTCTTCTAATGAAATAGCATTGTCTACACCTCAGACTTCTGCGGATTTACTACAAAATAGTGGACAAGTATTTGTTCAGAAAAGCCAACTAGGAGGAGGTAGTCCTATTATCAGAGGTTTTTCTACAAATCGATTGCTGTTAACTGTAGATGGAGTACGTATGAATACAGCAATCTTTAGGGGAGGTAATGTTCAAAATGTACTATCAGTAGATCCGTTTACTATAGATAGAACCGAAGTGATCTTAGGGCCAGGTTCTGTGGTATATGGTAGTGATGCTATAGGAGGGGTGATGAATTTTTATACAGTGCAACCTAAATTATCAAGTGAAAAGGAAAAACATGTGTACAATAGTAACGCTCTTGTAAGATATGCTAGTGCTAGTAATGAGAAAACAGGGCATATAGATTTTAATTTTGGATCAAAAAAATGGGCATTTTTAACGAGTGTGAGTTATACAGATTTTGATGATTTAAAAATGGGAAGTCACGGTCCCGATAATTATTTAAGAAATGAATATGTAAGAACCGTTAATGGCGAAGATGTTATAGTACAAAATGATGATCCCAAGAAACAAGTTTTTACAGGGTATAACCAAATTAATGCATTACAAAAAATATATTTTAAGCCTAATGGAAATTGGGATTTTAATGTAAGTCTTATTTATACAGAAACTTCTGATTATCCTCGTTATGATCGTTTGATACGAAGAAAAAAAGGAAACTTAAGATCTGCGGAATGGTTTTATGGACCACAACGTTGGTTAATGGGAAATTTTCAGGTATCCCAAAAATCTAGAAGTATATTATATGATGAAATGAAAATTACAGCAGCATATCAGTATTTTGAAGAGAGTAGGAATGATAGAGGTTTTGGAAGTGCTATCTTGTCAAAAACTAAGGAACAAGTAGATGCATATTCTTTTAATTGGGATTTTGAAAAAAAACTCAATGATAAAACAACTCTATACTATGGGTTAGAATATGTGTTAAATCAAGTATACTCTAATGGATCTGAGCTTAATATTGATACTAACAGTATTGAGGATGCTCCATCTAGATATCCAAATGAATCTACTTGGCAATCTATCGCTGTATATACGAGTTTAAAGCGTAAACTAAATGAAAAACTAAGATTTCAGGGAGGATTACGATATAATAGAGTTATTTTATACTCAACATTTGATACCAAGTTTTTTGATTTTCCTTTTACAGAAGCAAATATTGATACCGAGTCAGTTACTGGTACAGCTGGATTAAGTTGGTTTCCTAATACGATGATACAGTGGAAATTGAACTTCTCTACAGCTTTTAGAGCTCCTAATATTGATGATGTAGGTAAAATTTTTGACTCTGAGCCAGGTTCGGTAGTGGTGCCTAATCCAGATATAAAATCTGAATATGCCTATAATGGAGAATTAGGGGTGCAATTAAATTTAGATACGAATCTATCTTTGGATCTATCGACATATTATACATATCTTAATGATGCTTTAATCCGTAGAGATTTTAATTTAGATGGTGTGACAGAAATTGAATTTGGAGGAGAATTAAGTAATGTACAAGCAATTCAGAATGCCGCAAATGCTAAAATATATGGATTAGAAGTAGGGTTACAGTATAAATTCGCTAAAAATTTTAAGGTAAATTCTCAATATACTTTTGTTGGAGGAAAAGAAGAAGATGATAAGGGTAATCTAGAGCCATCAAGACATGTATCTCCGCAATTTGGAACAACAAAAGTTAGCTATATATTGCCTAAACTTACTGTAGATGCATTTGCTGTTTATAATGGAAAACTAGATTATGAGAATCTTTCTTCATCAGAGCAAAATAAGAGTTTTTTATATGCAACAGATAAAAAAGGTAATCCATACTCTCCATCTTGGTATACGTTTAATCTAAGAACACAGTATCAATTTGCTAAAAGTTTAAAAGCAATAGTATCTATAGAAAATATTACAGATCAGAGATATAGATCATACTCTTCTGGTATTACAGGAGCAGGAAGAAACTTCATTGTATCGCTAAAGTACACATTATAATAGAAATTATGTATTATTTAATGACTGAGTATGATAATTTAAAAATTAAGTGAAAACGTTATAAAAAAGCTATTTTTTTGAAAAACACATTATTTATATTTGATATTGATGGTACGCTTACTGATAGTGTACCTATGTATTTGATGTCAGTTACAAGATCATTATCAGCTATGGGTATTTCTGATATCGATACAGATTATAATAATTATAAACACCATAGCGACAGCTATGCACTGCGATATAATTATGAACTTAATTTTAAAGAAACACCTCCTGATAGGTTATTAGAAGATTTTGAAACTGATTTAGTGCATCAAATGAGTGTATTTAATCCTGTAAAAGAAATCGAAGGAGCTGCATCATTACTTCAGGAACTAAGAAACCGGAGCATTCCTTTTTGTTTTGCGACAGGAGCATTACCAAAACCAGCGATGATTAAACTAGATCAGTGTGCGCTATGGTATGATGAGAAAGTATTAGCAACTTCAAAAACACATGAATCAAGAGAGGGTTTTGTAAAGGATGCTATAGAGAGGGCAAAAAAATTTTATGATCATAAAAATTTTGATAAAATCATATCAGTAGGTGATGGTCTTTGGGATTTAAAAACGGCTCAGAACTTATCACTCGACTTTGTAGGTATAGGTGATAAAAATAGAACATTACTTTTAGAAAATGGAGCAGAGAATTGTTTTTCTAACCTATTAGAATTTAAAAATTCATTGTTCTAGTTCTTTTCGGGTCTTAATTTTTTTATCAAATTAGTATCAAAACTTCTTTTAATCTCGGTAATTTGCTTTACATTTTCGTTGGGGATGGTTATTGATAACACATAGTGCTTTATTTTCCATCCGTTAGCTGTTTTTTGTAGTACACCACTACCGCGACAAACACCCATTTGTGTATCTAGTAATTCGTCAAACCACGCTAGATTAGATGTATTGTCTAAAAAAATGTTTCTTTCTAGAGTAGAGAAACTCCACGCTTTTCCTTTATCAAAATAGGGTTTAGAGAATGCTTTAAATTCAGTATTATCCCAGTTTTCTGTAGGATCAGTTCCAATAAAGATCGCATCTTTGGTCATTAAGCTAAAATAGCTCTTGTAATTAGCATCGGCAGCAGCTTTATGCCATTGTTCTATGATTGTATTAATTTCATTATTTTGTTGCGAAAAACAATAGCTAGATGTTAATAGTAGTGTAAATAAAAGCTGTTTTAGCATAACTCATTATTGTTTTTTAGGATCTCCTTCAGTTCTTAAAAGTTCTTTTTCAATAGCATCTGGTATTGCTAACGATAGTTCATTTAATTGTATGATTAAGCTATTATATGCTTTGATTAGTTTACTATTAGCTGTCATGATTTTTTTTGAATCAGGATTCTTTGTTTTTGCAATCAGTTTTAATAAACCTGTTTCTGTAGACAATACGCTAATACGAGAGTTAATCGTATTTACATCTAATGTTTTGTCAAGGTTCTCTTTGAATATATTAATCAATAAATCAATACTATCTGCATGTTTATTGACATAAAACGGATTTGCATTGCGTAGTGATGCAATCATATTTTTCATATTCTGAAAATCTTCAAAATTTTCAAGACTTTTAGCAGCTTCTGGAGAAAGTTTAAGGAGTTCTAATTTAATTTTTTCTTTAGAAAGACTATCAAGTTTAGCAATAGGTATTTTTTCATTTGTATTAGTAGTATTGCTTTTTTGACAACTAAAACAAATTAGTAAGATTCCTAAAAAAAGAACTATTCGCATTTTGTGTTTTTTAGTAAAGACTCAAAAATAGCATATTTATATCAAAATGATAATACTATAACAATCAAAAAATAAACATACCTGTATACAAGCTATGATAAATGATGAGAATCATTTAAAACTTTTTATGTGTTATGATTTTTATGGTTTCTATGAAGTCTATTATTTTTTGAATAATCATTTATTTACTGAAGTATAACGAATTCTAATTAGATGCCGATGAATTCTAAAATAGACCTGATTTAGAAAAGAGGAGATAGTACTTTTAGCCTTAAATACTCAACTTATTTTTATAAACAATTAACCTTTTATAATGGTTAAAATTACATTAACACAAACTCAATAGTATGAAAAATTTAAACTCAGGAAAAAATATATTTTCGAGTATCTTAAAAAAAGTAATTTGTACAGCTTTTTTAGTGATTATCTCTTTTTCTTCTTTTGCTCAGGAGAAAAAAGAAGTTGTTATAGGAACTGTAAATAACTTCTCACAATCTTCAATTTATAGTAAATCAACAGGACTTAATATTAAGCTTCCAGATAATCAGGTATATAGCCTTAAGATTAATCTTAGGAAAAACGATGAACAAGGATACTTTGTGACGGGTAATGTCTTGGGCAATAAAGCTAAGACAGCTAAAGCAGGTAAAACTACTGAACCTGTTTTTAGTTTTATAGAAAAGGATGGTAAAGTATCTGGAGAGATTATATTTTACGATCAGAAAAGAGCATATAAGATCTCATCTAACAATAATGGACAAGTATTGGCTAGTGAACAAGATATCCATAGTATATTATGTGTAGATTTTGAGCAACAAAAAAGCGCAATTAATGATGATTCTGATTCAGGATCAGTACAGAAAGCGCAAGTACAATTAGAGAGTCTTCCTGGAGCGTCTCATGTGATTTATCTTGATTTTGATGGAGAGGTAGTTTCTGGTACTCGATGGGCTGGTGGTAAAACAATTAATGCACAACCAGCAGGCTTTAGTGATGAAAAAATTCTTGCAGTATGGAGAATTATGGTTGATGACTTTAATCCTTTTAATATAAATGTTACTACCAGAAGAGATGTATTTGATGCGACTCCAAAAAATAGAAGAATGATGGCGATATTTACACCAACAAATGATGCTGCTCCAGGAGCAGGAGGAGTAGCATATCTAAATTCTTTTAGTTGGAACTCTGATGATCCATGCTGGGTATATAACTTAGGAACAAGATCTGCAGGAGAAACAGGATCTCATGAGGTAGGTCATACCCTCGGTTTAAAGCATGATGGCACAAAGTCTGGAACAGAATATTATTCTGGTCATGGGCAGTGGAGTCCAATAATGGGGTGGAGTGCTAATAAAACATTAGGACATTGGAGTAAAGGAGAATATAATAATGCCAATAATACTCAGAATGATTTAGCTATCATTTCTAATTCTAGAAATGGTTTTGGTTATAGAAAAGATGATCATAGTAATACAATAAGCGGTGCTACAGAATTAGTATCTGATGGTAATGGTAATGTACCTAAATCAGATAATGAGGGGATTATAGAAAAAACTTCTGATAAAGATGTATTCTCTTTTCGAACTTCGGGAGGAGAAGTGAGTTTTTCTTTTGACCCTAATCCATACCACCCAAACTTAAATATAAAAGCAAGATTATTAAATAGTAATGGAGATGAAATTACATCTTCAGATCCGCAAGGATTAAAAGCATCTATCAATACGAATCTACAGAGAGGAACCTATTATATCGAAATAGATGGAGTAGGGGAAGGAAATCTATCTACAGGATATTCTGATTACTCTTCTTTAGGATTATTTTCGATTTCAGGTAAATACCCTAAAGAAAATGTTACGGATACTGAAGCACCGAGTGTTCCTAGTAATTTAGTAGCCTCTAATGTTCAGGAAACTTCTTTATCTCTATCGTGGAACGCTTCTACAGATAACGTTGGTGTAACAGGGTATGATGTTTACCAAGGTGATGTATTGATTACTAGTGTTAGTGGTACATCATATGGGGTAACCGGATTAACTGCTAATACTAAGTATGAGTTTAAGGTACAGGCTAAAGATGCGGCGGAGAATGTTTCTGGTTTTAGTACTATAGTATCTGTAACTACATTAGAGTCCAAAGATACTGAGGCACCAAGTGTTCCTAGTAATTTGGTAGTTTCGAATGTTCAGGAAACCTCTTTGTCTCTATCGTGGAACGCTTCTACAGATAACATTGGTGTAACAGGGTATGATGTTTATCAAGATGATGTTTTAATTACTAGTGTTAGTGGTACATCATATGATGTAGCAGGATTAACTGCTAATACTAAATATGAGTTTAAAGTACAGGCCAAAGATGCGGCGGGGAATATTTCTGGTTTTAGTACTATAGTATCTGTTGTGACCAAGGAAGAGAGGCCATCAAATATTTGCGATGGATTACAAGAATGGGCATCAGGAATACGTTATGCAATTGGAGATCGAGTAGTTTATAAAAATAGTGCGTATGAAAGAACAGCAAGTGGGTGGAAAAACCTTGGAAAATGTAATAGTAATTCATGTACCGGAGTTGATGAGTGGGCATCAAGAGTTCGTTATAACTCAGGAGATCGAGTAGTATACAGAGGTGGTTTATGGGAGAAAAATGAAACAAGATGGACATTTATTATCTCTTGTGGTGATGCGCAATCTGGTAAGTCTGATTTGGTGGGACCATCAGAAAAAATTAGTGTATACCCTAATCCAGTACGTGATAACGTTCTAAATATTTCTTTTAGCCCCTCTCAGGCAGCAACATATAGTATTATAAACATATTAGGAAAAACAGTAGCTAGTGATTCTTTTACCTCTTCAATAGAGGTAGATCATTTACCAAAAGGGACGTATATCTTAAAAGTTACTTCTGGTGAAACACATCATATTACTCGGTTTATAAAACAATAAGTGAGTCGTGAAATACAAATAATTTTTTAGATTAAGTTTAAAGGATGTGAAAACAGTTATAGTTATTCGTTTAACTATAGCTGTTTTTTAATTTGTTTATACTCTGGAGTTGCTACCTTTATTCGGGCAGAGCATACTTTATCTCGATGGTTATTATTCTTAAACATCTGTTTTTTGAAATTTTACATTGTAAAATTTCAAAAAACCACAACATTACTGCTGTGGATTACTTATATATTGTATTGCTTACTCATACTGCTACGGTTTATAATCTGCCCAACCATATTTATGATATTTTTCATTAGGCATAAATTCTGCTGCTCCTATATCTAGATCGCCAGCACAAGGTATACGATATTGCCCCCAAGCTACAGGGGATGACTTACCTGTCTTATAGCTTGTCCATGTACCTAAAAATTCGTTATTTGCATAAGAGTCTCTATCACTTTCGATATCATCATATTTTAGTAAGCCATTATTATCTACAAACCATTTTAAAACCAGTATTCCATCGAAAAAACCTGTCGCACTATATTTAGAATTTTCAGAAAAGTAAAATTTACCTTTTACTATACCTTGATTTTTAACTTTTCCTTCCATCCAGTCATCTACCCCGTATGAAAAATCCTTAAAACAACAAATGTTATCTAATAAAATATAGCCTTCAAAACTTCTTTTGTTTTCTCCAACAGTCGTTTCTCCTATAACATTATATTTGTCATCTACAGACTTATCTTTTTTAATAGAATTAAAGTTTATTCTTAGTCTTTTTTTAGATTTACCTATATAACCGATATACAAAGTTTTATCTTGTAACAATATACCACTAAAATCATTTTTTCCATCTTCTGATATAATGCATTCTTTTAATTCTGTGCCTAATCTATTTACAAAAGTATTATACCATAATTCTGCACTGCAATCTTGAGAAAAAGTATTGAACGTAGAAAATAAAGTTGTAAATAAAACTAGTATTCTTATGATTTTATATTTCATCTTTAATCATTACTTTGACATTGTTGATACCATTTTTCTCAATATAAGAGATTAATTCATAGAACATATCAGTACTACTTTTGATGCCTACCACTTTTTCATCTTTTTTCTTTAACCCTTTACCTGGCAAAAGACAACCTTCTGAATCTTCGCCATCATTACCCACATGAATTAAAATACCTCTATCTTCAGATACTTTATCATTATATAATTTTGGAAATCCATTTTCAAGAATGGGCCTTCCCTTTTTAACATATTTATTCTTAGGAAAATTATCAGAAGTATGCCATGTAAGGTTATAAGTACCAACAGGTATTCTTTTGTCTTTACCACTTTTTATAGTTTCAGCACCATATGGTTCTGCTATATACCCCTTAATTTTAGTTCCGCCTACTTCAAAACTACTAATTGTTGTACTATTATAATTGCTGCCAGTCCAATGCTCCCATTTTCTCGTAATTTCAATTACTCCTTCATTTCCACAAATCAGTTTCATATGCTCTACAAAAGCAATAGGGTGTAGATGATAAATATTGTTACTATCGCTAGGAAACTGTCTTGGGATTCGTTCTTTCTCTAATTCGTCGAACTCATTGCCTAATAGTATTTCTTCTGCACTTGTTCCTTTAGGGAATATTCTCTTTTTTGGGTTGTATTTACTATCTATATAGGCTTCTCTACGTTGTGGCATTGCTATAATATCACCACTTGTGATTTGATCCCAAAAGCATAGATTTTTGATCTTATCTTCTAGTAAGACTATTTTGGCATCACGGGCTTCTGTCATTGCCTGCTTTTCTTCTGCTACTTCTTCCTGATCGATACCTTTTTGGTAAATTGCAAGTACTTCGTCTTTAAAATCAGCCATATTGTTGGCAGTATCCCACTCACTGGCATGCAAACAAATTAGCTTGCTTAGATTGTATATAGCGGATTGTGAGGTCATGGCTTTTCTTATATCGTTATCGCTTACTCAGATCGCTACCAAGTTACAAACTTTACGATGGGACGCTAAGTCGGGAGACTTTGCAGCTGGGGAATAAAACTTTAAGGTCTCCAATAATCTGCTATAATCGTAACACCATCTGTAGGAATTTCTAATATCTTACCAGTTTCCTTGTCTGCTCTATAAACTTTATAAATCTCTGTAATGATCTCTTCTTCGTCTTCATCCCATGATTTAGCAAAAGCTACTAACTCCTTATCTATTTTACCCTTGTATTGGATACCATCAATATAGTACTGTGAACCTTTAGGAATATTAGTATAATCTATTTCTGTATAGTTGACTATTTTATTCCCATTTACCATTACTATGTATTTTACTCCTTTACGCCTACTAACCCCTTCTCTAATTTTCTCAATAGTTTCTAGAGTATGTAAAGCAAAATTCGAATATTTATTATTAAGTTCTTTTTCATTAGTCTGATCTATAATAGTATGCCAACCGACATCTGAATATTTTTTAAATTCCTCAAGTTGAGACAATTTATTGTCAAAGGTTTTCTCAATAGCTGTTTTTTGTTTAGCAGTATCCTTTGTCTGTTGATGATTAACAGGTGTGCTTTTTTCCTTGGGTGTTACAACCTTAGAAACGGTTGTGTCAGGGGTATTCTTACAGGCAATTAATAAAATTATCAATACAATATTTAAAAACGTATTTTTCATAAGCTGTAAATTTTTAACTACCATTCTGAACTTGGGGTATACCCATCTTGTTTACTCATCGTATCGCCTTCTTCTTCATTATTGATATAGTCTTTCAATAATTTCATAGGTTCTTTTTCTTTGCCTTCAGCTATATCATACATAAACAAATGGAGGTGTGCTGTATTTCGGTGTTGTACGGCATTACCCGTCATGCCAACATAACCGACAACATCACCTTTTTTAAATAATGTAGATGTCCCTTTTTTAAAGGTTTTTTTAGCAATATCTAAATCCACGACCATTTTATCAATAGTCAGGGTATTAGCTGTAGGGTTATAGGTTACCTTATACCCCTTACCACTTACATTCTTACCATTTTTATCTTTAAAATGGATGGTTCTAGTATTTAAACATGATTCATAAGTATGGTATTCTCTTGGATAATAATCCCCTTCTTTTGCTGAACCTCCTAAACAAAATTCAGTTTCTTCAAAATGAATCATATGACAATACCCAATTATATACTTCTTCTCCTTAAATTTAACTTGGAAATTAAGATTAAAACCTCCCGCTTTCGTTTGAAAAGTATGCCTCCCAATGTAAGTAGTATCCTGACAAGCATAAATAGGTGTGCCAATAGGTGCATAAATATCTAAACCGTGATGCATTCTAGTGCTTCCAGAGCTTGTTTTTCTTCGTTTAATTGCCCTACTACGATCTGTGTCCCATCCTTTATGTTCACTATGTATACCTAAATGTCCTCCCGGATAATGTCCTCTAACCTGTGGATTCACGATAGGGTCATACCAATCCCCATGATCAGGTTCATATCTAGGCGCGGTAATGAGTTTCATATGTTCTACAAAAGCAATAGGATGTAAGTGATAAATATTGTTACTATCCTGAGGGAACTGCCTTGGGATTCGTTCTTTTTCTAATTCGTCAAACTCTTTGCTTAATAGGATCTCTTTTGCACTTGTTCCTTTGGGGAATATCCTATGTGTTGGGTTGTACTTACTGTCTATATAGGCTTCTCTACGCTGTGGCATAGGTACTATATCGCTACTGGTAATTTGATCCCAAAAGCATAATTTTTTGATCTTATCTTCTAGCAAGGCTATTTTGGCATCACGAGCTTCTGTCATTGCCTGTTTCTCTGCGGTTACTTCTTCTTGATCGATACCTTTTTGGTAAATCGCAAGTACTTCGTTTTTAAAATCAGCCATATTGCTGGCAGTATTCCACTCACTGGCATGCTGACAAATTAGTTTGCTTAGATTGTATATAGCAGATTGTGAGGTCATGGCTTTTTGTAGTTCGTATACAGAGAGTACTTTGTCTCGATAGTTATTGTTCTTAAACATCTGTTTTTTGAAATTTTGCAATGCAAAATTTCAAAAATCCACAACAAAACATTGCCGTGGCTTAACCTTATATTTGTTACCGCTTACCTCATACCGCTACCAAGTTGCTAACTTTGCAGAGCTAGATACTTATATTGCTTCAACTTCATCAATTTTAAATAAATAAAACTTATTATCTTCTTTTCTAAATAAAAAAGTTATACCATAATAAGCTTCAACTCCATTTCCAATATCTGTAGACCTACTATATGTTACATCGTATGAATCATTATCTGTTTTGTTATAAGGTTCGCTTTCTAAAATGTATTCTATGGATATGCTTTTTTTAAAATCATTGTAAGTTTTAATAATTTCTGATTCTCCTGTCATTGTATATTCTAAAGGTAACTTAATGTTAGATTCAATGAACTCATCATCTTTATTTTTTACCGCCTTTTTAAAATCATCAAGGAAATTTGAAAAATTATATTTTTGCTCTGATTTAGAATCTAGTTTAGAAACTTCTTTTTGAGTTTTTTCTACTTCAACTAAATCAATAGGTGGTTTATTTATCCCTTTTTTACAAGATGTTAAAGTAAAAAGAAAAAATAATAAGTATAATAATCTAACGAGTACTTTCATTTTTGTTATCTGATTTTACGGCTTTGCCAGCCAGTTCGTTATTTAATCTGGTTATGTCCACTTCTTTTAATTCTGTATTATTTCCTGCAGGATAACCTATCGGTAAAAAGAAACCATTAAACTTCTGCTCTACCATTACTGATTTTCCTTCAGATTTGATGAATTGTTTAAAAGTACTACAGACTTTATCAGTATAATATCTAGAATACTTAATTCTATTACCCTGATTACCTCCTAAACAGATCAAATCTCCTTTCTTATCCTTTCCATACAAAAAGCTTACATGACCAAAAGATGTTTGCTTACCATTACTTTGTACATAGTTTGTAAATAGTACAATACAACCAAATTCGGGTTCTTCAATACGTTTAAATAACTTGCCTTCATTCCATAATACACTTTGAGAACCTGCTGACTTAATATTTTTATTTCCTGACTCATTTAAGCACCAATTTACAAATGAAGAACACCATGCTGTAGAATGAGTTCCTTGTGGATAATTAGCATAGGTATGATATGACTTGATCATACTGCTTAGAGGGCTGTGTTTTTCTTCTATATAATTAGCCTTTTTAGCCTCTGCCAGTGCTACCTCTAACCACGGGGGTGTAGTTGGTGCAGATATCAATTTCATATGTTCCACGAAAGCAATCGGATGTAGGTGATAAATATTGTTACTATCGCTAGGAAACTGTCTTGGGATTCGTTCTTTTTCTAATTCGTCAAATTCTTTACCTAATAGGATCTCTTTTGCACTTGTTCCTTTAGGGAATATTCTCTTTTTTGGGTTGTATTTACTATCTATATAGGCTTCTCTACGTTGTGGCATTGCTATAATATCACCACTTGTGATTTGATCCCAAAAGCATAGATTTTTGATCTTATCTTCTAGTAAGACTATTTTGGCATCACGGGCTTCTGTCATTGCCTGTTTCTCTGCGGTTACTTCTTCTTGATCGATACCTTTTTGGTAAATTGCAAGTACTTCGTCTTTAAAATCAGCCATATTGCTGGCAGTATTCCACTCACTGGCATGCTGACAAATTAGCTTGCTTAGATTGTATATAGCAGATTGTGAGGTCATGGCTTTTTGTAGTTCGTATACAGAGAGTACTTTGTCTCTATCTGTATCAAAGGTAGTTAATTTTTGCCATACTTTTTTTACCAAATCTTTTGGGTTTTTGCTTGTTACGGTATTTCCAAATTGATAAAAATATATGTTGTCTGGGTCTTGCAATAGCTCCCATCCAAAATGCTCGCTAGTCCAGTCAAAAGGGTTTATTTCGGTAAGCTCACTTTTTTTGATCCACCCTTGTTTGTCTGTATGTGTTTTTTTACCTTTTACTTTCCACCATTCTATAGCATCGTTGTCTTTGATATTGGCAGTTTTACGTATACCAATATCCTGAGTAAGTGTAGTGTCGGTATCGGTGTCGGCGGGTTCTTTTTCATAAAACGTGGTTATATCTGCGGTTAGAGATACCCATTGCTCAATTTCTCCTGTGACTTCACTAGAAGGTACCCAATATTTTTGACCTGATTGTACAGTGCCATACCCAATTATTCTTTTGCTACCTGCAAGTTGTTTTTTTAGATATACTTTAGTGTTTTCATTTGGCAAAAGGTTTTCGAGTTCGTTATTAACAGTATCAAAATGTTCTTTTATAATGGTATAGGTTGATTTCGTTTTTTTCTTTCCGTTAACATATATTGATCTTTTTTTGGTCCAGTGAAGGTGGGTTGTTTTATTGGCTATTTCATAAAAAACGTCTTCAAATCCGATTTGTGTATAATCACCCTTAGTCTGGTAAATTTTTACTTTGGTATTGGCTTTTAAAAAATTGCAGGGTTTTGCCAATTGTAGTGTTTGACCGCTTGTTGCGATATAAGTTGTACGGCTATTGTCTTTTTTTACATTATTGATCAGGTTTTCTATTTCTGTATCATCTGTAAATACCTCTAAATGCAGGGTGTTGTAATATTTTTGTTTTTCGAACTCATATTTGCCAGGGATACCGATAACTTGCCCTGCTTTGATAGATGTATCTACATTTTGTGTCGTATCAAATACGACATCGTCTTTTGTTTTTTTGCTTAGAGGAGTGCAGTCTTTTACCAGAATGTATTGTTCTGTCTTTTTGATTTTATACCAGTTTTTATTTTTTGTTTGTTCTATTTTTAGCTCGGTATCCTTGCATTCCATCCCAATATATGTACCTTCGATACTATCAAATATCATGGCTCCTTTTGTAGTCGAAGTAGTAAAACGATCTTTTTCTTTAGCGGTATGCTTTACCATCCAGTTGTTATCGCCTTTATTAATCAGGTAATTTTTATTTATGCATATTTTTTTTGTTTTGTAAACACATACTTTATATACCTTTTTGTATTTTTCGACAGTTTTAGTCCAATGTGTATCAGGCACATTTTTTTCTTCTTTTATTACACTTCCTCTGGGTATGAACATGTATTCTGCTGTTCGTCCATTATCTGGATAAGTATCTTTTACTTTTGGACTATACCTTCTCACTATAGTTCCCAGTGGGACTTTGTCTGTTTTTACATTGATACTATATTGTGCATATAAATCAGGAACATTACCCGTTTGTTCCATTTGTTTTTTTGGTAACAGGTGCATATACAGGCTATAAAAGCGTATTTTTTGTTTTTTTGGGGTTTCAAAATGGTGTTGTATCAGGATAAAACTGTTGGTATATTGTCTGTCTGTATCTTTTTCTGTGAGATAATCTTTGGGTATTCGATAAGCAATAATCCTACCATCAGCAATGGCTCTTACGGTACTAGATCCTTCTATATGAATACCACCATGCCAAGAGTTTAGTCTACCTATAGGAAAAAATCCAAAACGATTTTTATGCCCATAATACTTAGCGATTAACTCTTCTTTTGTAAACTCATCTGAGTCAATATGGTCTGATGGGAGTATAGGATAGTCAATTTTCATAGTTACTTTTCTTTATATACTAAAATCTACTAAACTAAGATATCCATGTTTTTTTGCCTGTTCTCGTAACTCTTGTTGATTGGCTTGTGCTTCTCTGGTATTGCCGAGTATTCTATTAACAATAGAGATGGTGGGGAACGGTATTTCTGCAATGGGCATCACTGCTCTTGGTTGGCTACATCCTGTACCGATTAGTACGGTAGGGTTGCCTTCTGTAATACTACCGCCGTGTGCTGTGGTATCGCCTAGGGTACTGGCAGGTTTACCACCGATTAGTACAGAGGATACTCCTGTAACAATAGTATCTGGTGGTCCTACGCAGGTACATAGATCTCCTATAATGGCGGCGGGTTTATTGCCGATTAATACGGTGGGTACTCCTGGGCCTATTACGGGGCCTCCTACATGGGGTACGGTACCTGTACACATGGGACATAGGTGCATACTGCCTACTGTGGTTGCTGGTCCTGGCATAGTTAGTTGATTTTTGCAGTTACTTGTGTAGTGATGTGCTGTGGTGTGGTAGTGAGGTTACTAAGGTAGGGGGCTACTTTAGCTATTGATAGGTAAACAGTAGTAGTGGTTTGTAATGACATGTTGTATCGGTTTAATGAGTTTTTATCGAATGTGTTTTTTTGTTGGTATACTAGTATATTTAGTGTATTCGATATATTATTCCCAAAAGTAATGCTATATAAGCAAGGGAACAATACATTAATGAGGGGAAAAAGACCCTTTTTTTTAAAATTTTGTTTCTCTTTTATGATATTAAAAGCTACGTATTTAGTTAAAGGTTAAAATCCTTCAATTTTATTACAGTTACTTTAGTTGCGATACACATTTTTACAGGTTTGTCTTTCCGCACCTGATGCAGAATCGATAATACTCGTTATAAGAATGGATTTTAAATCTATAGTGGTTTATTCTTTGATATGATTTACAGGTAGATGTTTCGCATAATAACAGGATTAAAATTGTATTCAGAACTATCTGAACACTACCCGGTATAAAATAATACAACAAAAATGATCTAAATTATATTTTAATGAACACTCCCATTCTTTTTTTCTTCCATAATATCACAAAGTTAAATGTTTATACTTGGTGACACACTTTACTGAAGAGTTTCTATACTACCCAGTGTTTATGAGGGTTCGAAGGTTGCTAAGAAGGGTTCGAAGGGTCACTGAGGTACTTCGAAGGGGTATTGAGGTACTTCGAAGGGGTATTGAGATAGTTCGAAGGGTTGCTGAGGTAGTTCGAAGTGATACAAAGGTAGTTCGAACCACCTTCTTTAGGGTCAGCAGCCCTTATAGGATCAAAAAAAAGGGTGAGGAGATGAGCTCGAGGCATTAACTTATCAAAAAAAAGGGTCAACTGATCAGCTCGATTTGATAATTGATCACTTCGAAGCGGCAATTTATCAGCTCTAACTACCTCTGACTGGCTCGGAGCCGGTATCGAGATGGTGTACCTCCCTTATCATTAGAGTGTAGATATAAGGTATTGATATAAAAGTTTACAAATTAATAATTAAATCCTAGTATATAGGGGTTAGATGCCTTAGAGAGGTAGTTATAAATATTCCTAAAGTATTTTGGAGTAGTCTTGTAATATCTCTATAGCATACCTATACTGGTTGTAAATACTTCAATTAGGGATAGTAACCACACATAATTTAAGAGATATTAAAATTATATATTTGTAACTACATAATAGTGGATAGGTGTCTAATTGGGCGTATGTGGCTAAAATAGAGCTCAATGATAAATTAATAAAATCTTGAAAAATTAAAAAGTATATAAAAAATAGGGAAGATTTAATAGGCCTTGGAGCTTTATTCTTAATGTACTACTTACTGGTTTGGAATATATTATATACAAACGGAACTTGGTACTTGCCCAAAGGTGTAGTTTTTAATGTGGTATTGCTATTTAGTTTGTTAATTAGGGTTATTCCAGCAGGTTATGCTTTTATAAACTCAAGAGAAATGAATAGAAATGCTTTATTTTGGGTTTTAGTTACATTTATAACCCCCTTTTGGGGTCTTGTGATTCTGTCAAAGCTTGATTATAACTTTGATCCTGAAGAAGTAAAATGTAGATCTATAGTAAAGGAGTTTAAAGAGAAATTAAAGACTTTAAACAGAGATTATTATTGGAAAACTATTGATAGACGAAGTTATCAGATTAAGAGATCAAATCTTCAGAAGGAGTATAATAGTAAAATAGAGCAAGCTAAGAAAACATAGAACGTGTGTGTTTAATCGATAGATTATTAATTTTAATTCTCTTATCTTAGGCTTGTTTCGAAATTAGAACATCTTTTTGGATGCATATTTTACGCCCTTGGCTTGGGTAGATTGTTTCTTACATTGTAAGAACTAACGATTTAAATGATGTACTAATAATGAGTTATAGCATATCAGATTACTGATAGCATAATTTATTAACTCTATTATAACGTAGATTGTAGTAGAAATAATACTAAAATAATATAGGTTTGTCCGTTAAACTAATTTGGGAAAAATAAAGGATGAAAAATATTTTTATAGTGTTAAGTGTTGGAGTTATTGCTATTGGTATTATGATTGGATGTAGTTCTAATGATGAGTCTTCAGGTAATGAAACCCCAGATGTTTTGCTTATAAAAGAAGGGAAACTTTTGAGTTTTCCATTATTTAGTATACAATCTACAACAGTAGCTATTGTTGATCCTAAGATTGTAGATAATAAAGAAGTAAAATATGGCGAAATTAAAATTACAGTGCCTAGTACTACGGATTTAGATAAAATAAGTGCATCAATTACATCTTCAGAACTTAATCTGAGTAAGTTTAGTATTTCTCCTAGTAATGATGTACAACTGTCTTATACTGATGAGAAAATAAATGTTTATACCATAACTAAAGCTTTAGGTAGTAAAGAAGAACTCTTGCATTATAATGTTAGTATTGTAAAAGAGGTAGTTGTTCAGCCAGAAACTTTAAAAATAACAAAATTTACATTCGAAAAAAGTAAAAACCCAAGTTTACCTAATGATATAGGGATTACTAAGGTTATTGAAGATACAGGATTAGATAAAATATACGTATTTGTACCATTAGGAACAGATTTTACAGATTTAGTCCCTACAATTACTTATGATGGTGCAAAACTGTACTATTCGCAAGATTCTTCGCAAGCGCCAAATACTGCTATTACAGAATATCCGGCAACGGGTAAAAGTATAAATTTTAAATACCCCAATCCTTTTATTTTGTCAGTTAAAGATAGGAATAATAAAAAATCTAAAACAACTACTGTTATAGTAGATGTGGTAAACCCTCTTAAAGTGGAAACAATATCTGTTACAACCCCGGATGTGATAGAAGGAAATTCTAAAACATTCGTAGTTACGAAATGGATAAATCAAGGAAATCATATGCTTGTTTATGGGAAAGCTGATACTCAAGAAAATCAAAATCCAAGTACTCCAACACAAGTGATTAGAGTAAGAAGAACACTGCCCCCTGCCGGGTTAATACCTGGAGAAAGTGCTGCTATAAGTGCTACTGTTATTGCAAAAGATTATCCAGAAGGAACTTATAAAACAACTGCTGTATTCTACCCTAGATTAAAATATAATGAAAAAGTAGATGATGTATTACAACCAGCCAAACTAAATGTAACTGCTAAAATTGTGAAGTAATACCAGTTGTACTTTGAAATTGTTATGAAAGAAAAAAGAGTGTTTTTATTATGATTAGCTCAAAGTATAGGTAATATCGTTTTTGGAATCTGTAGTTGTGATCTTAGTTGGATGATAGGAATTGATTAAAAAAATCTTTCAGATAGAATGATTTTTTTATAATGAAATGAATGAAAGTTGTGTCAATCTTTTGATAGGCTGAAAATAATAAGGTTTTTGATTGAAAAGTTGTTTGTCTTTGATGTTGTTTTCTGTCGAAAATTAATCTGACTGACGTTTTTTTTACATGTATTCAATTTATGGAAGTGATAAAGGATGTTTGATGCGATTTTATATGTTTAGTAGGCTTTTGGAGATAGTAGTGTTAGTAAAGATTAAAAATAAAAAATCATGAAAAACAAAAAATCAACATTTTACTCAGTATTCTGTGCTTAATTACTAGTTTTAATTTGTTAGCCCAAACAACATCTTTGCCATCGGATGCAACAATTTTAGAAATAACAGGAAAAATCACTAATAGCAATAATCCTGAAAAAAGACCTATTAAAAATGTAATGCCTGCAAATCAAATAGAGCTGATTCATCCTGGAGATGATGGTGAATCTGTGACACAAATAAAATTAGTAAGAAAAATGACTACTAAGCCTATAAGTGAGTCTAGTGCAGGAGTTACTAATGGTTTAGGAAGTGCTATTAAATATTTTTCATATTGGGGAGATTGGGAACAAACTGAAATTGCTGCTATGCATTTTAGACGATATTTTACAGAAAACAATTCAACAGATGATTCATATCATTGGGAGAATGAAGGGGAAATTCTTTTTACAGTAGCTGACTGGAATGCTACTTCAAGAAAAACAGTTGCCAAAGAAATTTGCAGAATAAACCCTAGAGGATTATTTGTAAATACTAATATATGGTGGGATAGTGTTTTTAATGATAATTATAGGCTAATGACCATAGAAAACCTTGAGAAGTATATATCACAAAACAAGCGTCTTCCAGAAATTAGTACAGAAGAGACTATATTAAAGGAAGGAATGAATCTAACTGAAATAACGCCTCAATTAATTAAAAAAAATGAAGAACTAACTCTTTATGTTATAGAATTAAACAAAAAGAACAAAGAACTTGAAAACAGACTAAAAGCGCTAGAAAATGAATAAAATACATTTAATGCTATTCTTATTTTGTTTTCTGATTTTTCAGAATTTTTTTGGACAAAAAATAGACAATACTTCTACACCATATATAACGTCTAATCAAACAATATTTCAAGATATTTTTATAAAGAGTAATAATTCAACAGTGGAGTGGTCTACCGATTTTGATGGTGATAATATATCAAATGACATTGTAAGAACTACAGTTCTCCATAGAATAGATACACCTATCGAATTAGAAGTTGAAAATATTGATTCTAACAAAATGTATACTTGGAAAATATTTAGATGTACAAATGCAGAAGACTATAAGACAACTCAACAAATTACTAATGCCGATTTAAATATTGTCATTACCCAAAATTGTGAAAATAATTCTTCCGAAAAGAAATATATAAAAACATTAGAAACCAGTTTAAATAAATTAAGGTTAAGGTTTAATAAATTAAACGATCCTATTACATGCATTAGCTTTAAACATGATATCTATGATACATATATTATAAACCTGTATGAAAACGGGAATTATATTGATTATATGTATGTTTTTATTATATATAAAGAGGAGAGGAATAAAATAATTGATTTTGATAACCCTTATATTCCTAATCCTGAAATTCCTAGTCAGGGTACAGATGGAGTTGGTCATAAGTCTTTCAAAGAGTATAGATATCCCCAAGTAGGTGGCTTTGGAGCTGTTGAGATTCTTCATACAGATGGGAAAAAACATTTTGGTTGGTTTTATGATGATGGAAACTTAGGAAGAAATTCTCCGTCTCCTAGGAAGGGATCAGGTATGATGAACAATACCATTCCATCCAGTAATGATCTTCATTCTGATCATATTAATAGTCTAGGTGATTTATATATAGATAATTCAGGTAACGTCATTAAAGATTACTTCTATAGTAGATCTACTAGAAACCCATTTACATATTATACTCATAACAGAAAAGATACTGACTATTATTATGGCATTAGTTTTTATATCGATTCTAAGTTTAAAACTGATTCTTTAGATTACACTATTCTACTTAACATTCATCAAGAGAAATACCCTAGTGTAGTAAGAGAAAGTAATTCTGCTATCTTGCATTTGAGTTATGTAGATGACAATACTTTCTCATTTGGTTATGGTCTTTCAGAAATATCTAGATTTTCAAAAGAGTTCTATTTAGAGAATTCAATAAGTGGTCGTTGGATAGATGTGATATTTAGATTTAAATGGCAGAACGTAAATAAAAATCATGTGTCAGATGTAAATACTTTAACTCCTTTCGAGTTCCCTCATTCAAATTTCAATAAAACTGATGGAGTAATGGAAATGTGGATAAGTAATGGACTAGATGACAATTTCCATAAAGTGAAATTCGATAATGCAGTAGGAGGTTATCATGCAACTCCAGATCCTAATGATAATGATCTGAGATATGGACCATCTTTAAGTTTAGATAAAACAATTGTTTACGGTCCTAATATGGATAATAGTATACCTTTATATTTTGGGTTAACACAATACCGAGAACTGAAAAAAGAATTCAGACCGATAGTAAATGGTGCTACAGCTCCCAATGGACAAGTTGTAAAAGATGGCACCATATTCGCAGGAAATAGAGTCCCTATTAATATCACTAATACGGTGTATTATGATGAATTAATAATAAATGATAATCTTCAACCAGTTTTAAATCATTTTGGGAAAAAAGTAGGAAATCCATCAACCTTTAAAAAAGATTTAATAATAGGCAAGTCATCTAATCTAAAAAAGATTAAAACTCTAAACGATTCTTCAAAAAAAGAAGGAAAGCCTATTATATATCCAAACCCCTTTTCTAATATCATTCACTTGAAATCATCAGAAGGCATAATTAGTTATAATATCAAGGGTTCAAATGGAATAGCATTAATAGTATCAAAACAAATAATCAATAAGGATATTAATCTCGAGTTTTTGAAAACAGGAATATATATTCTAGAATTACTCAGCGAAAACGAAATATTTCGTTATAAAATAATTAAAAGATAGAACTATCCTTAATCTAGGAGTAATAATTTGTTTTATTGCAGATCTTATAACGTGAATTCGATGTAAGGGCTTGATTTTAAAAAGCCATCAAATTGTATCGACCTTTTGACAAGCTCAAGATGACAAGGCTTTTGATGGAAAATTCACTTGTCTTCGATACTATTTTCTATCGAAAATCACTCTGACTGACGTGAATTTTGTTATATCAAACTCAGGTTTATAGGTGAAAATGTATATAGAGTCATTAGTAGAAACTATGGAAAGGTGGTTCTGTATCAATTCATGAAGTCGATGAAACCTTTTTATGGTATACTTGAATTCGATATAAAGATTTAGTGGGATAGTGCTAAATGGTTAGGTGTTTTTGTCTAATTTATTTTTTGAAGTAAAGGATTAAATGCCTTTGATGCAACAATTACGTTATCGCCAATAGTCATGGTTTCTATTTCGGATTCTTGGGCAATTATTTTCACAAAATTTGTACCTATTAGAATAGTCACAATATAGATTACATCTTCTTTTATAATCTGCACTATTTCTCCTGAAAACTGAAATTTTCCACTAATGTGTTTCGTGGTAAATACATCAATAGGGTTTCCTTGTTTTGATATTCTTCCATGATCGATAACATATACCGTATCAGACATTTTGATGACTTCGCCTATTTCATGGCTTATTAGTAGTGTTGTTAGATTATATTGTTTATGAATTCTAAGAATATAATCTTGTAGTTTTGCTCGCATTTTAGAATCTAATGCAGAGAGCGGTTCATCGAGCATTAAAATTTTAGGTTTTCTTACCATTGCCCTTGCTAGTGCAACTCTTTGTTTTTGCCCTCCAGAGAGGTATTCAGGTTTTCTATGTTGCAGGTTACCGAGTTCTACGATATCTATTAGCTCCTCTACAATGTGTTTATCTTGTCCTTTTTCTAAGGCAAAAAGTAGATTCTCTTTTACGGTCATATTAGGAAATAGTGCATATTCTTGGAATACAAATCCTATTTTTCGTTGTTGAGGTTTTAGGCAAATTCTTTGATCAGTATCAAGCCATATATGTTTATCGATTGTGATACTTCCTTTGTCTGCCTGCAATAGCCCAGCAATCATTCTAAGGATAGAGGTTTTTCCTGCTCCAGAGTCTCCGTATAATGTAACTACTTTTCCTTGCTCAATACTGATATCAATATCAAGTAGCATTTCTCCATTAGCAGCTATTAATTTTTTTTGCAACGCTATATGTATCATTTCCAAAATCTTTTTAGATGCCCTCCGTTGATTAGATATACTAGTAATAAGATGCTAAATGTACTTATAAATAGGATAAAAGAATACCAATTAGCAGTACTATAATTAAGAGCTTCGACCTCATCATATATAGCAATAGAGGCTACTTTTGTTTTTCCGGGGATATTGCCTCCAATCATTAATACGACCCCAAACTCACCAATAGTATGGGCAAAAGCGAGTACAACTCCTGTGAGTAGTGATGGTTTTATATTAGGAAGTAGTACTTTAAAAAGTGTTGTAATTTTTGATTTTCCTAATACGTAGGAGGCTTCTGCAATGGTAGGGGGTAGATTAGAAAATCCTGCCTGTATGGGATGTACCATAAACGGTAAGCTATAGAGAACGGATGCTACAACCAGCCCTTCGAACGAAAAAATAAGCTGTAATCCCAGATGATGATTTAGCCAACTTCCTATCGTGTTGGCAGGGCTAAATGCTACTAATAGGTAAAACCCTAACACGGTAGGGGGTAATACGAGCGGCATGCTTACTAGTGTTTCTAATACTGGTTTTATCCGAGATGTTGTATAGGCTAACCAATATGCAATAGGAATCGAGATAAAGAATAGCACTATAGTGGTTACTACTGCTAGCTTAAATGTTAATACTAAAGGTTCCCAATCCATCATTCTGATAGCATTATTTCGGTAGTTTTAATCATAGTAGTAACAGTATTTCCAACTTCTAATTGAAGCTTATAAAGAGCGTCGGAGGTAATGATCGCAGTTAGTTGTCCTACCATTGTATCGATAGTTAGTTTGCTGAGGAGTTCTCCTTTTGTAATAGTAAGGATCTTACCAAGAACCCTGTTTTGTATGCTAATTGTAGGTTTTGGGTTTTTATCTATGATAACTTCGGTTTCTTTAAAAATCATTTTAATTTGGTTGCCGATTTTTAAATAAGAAGCTGTGTTGGGGGTTTCTATTATGATAGCGCTAAAAAAAATCCCATTGCTGTCTATAGTAACCAGCGATAAGCTTCCGTTGGTTTGTATAGTAACTATTTCTCCTTTTATACTATTCATAGAGTACTGCGTTTTTACTCCCTCATAGAGGGTTTAATGTCCCCTCGAGGTTGTTGATTGAATAACCAAAATCCGTTAGAATTTTTTTTGCTTCTGTGGAGAACATAAAATTATAAAATTTTTCTGCACCATTTTGTATAGTTGTGTGCTTGTTTAAAATCACGATTCCTTGTGCTATTGCAGCGTAGTTATCTTCATCGATATCGATCCAGTTTCCTTTGTTCTTCATCTTAGGAGATAAAACTACAGATTTAGCGGTAAAACCAATTTGTGCAGATTTAGAAACGATAAACTGATTAGTCTGAGATATGCTCTCTCCATAAACTAACTTATCTTTTATAGATTTATAAAGATCCTGTTTCTTTAATACTGTTAGAGCAGCACTTCCGTATGGAGCTGTTTTAGGATTTGCTATTGCAATGTGATATACATTAGAACTGTTTAAAGTGTTAATCGACGGGTGTAGGCTGTCAATCATAGACCAGAGTACTAGTTTTCCGTAGGCATATATCTTTGGATCTCTAGTAGTAAAACCAGTAGTAAATAACTCTGTAGGGTATTTCATGTCTGCAGAAATAAATATATTAAACGGAGCGCCTTCTTTGATTTGTGCAGTTAATTTACCAGATGAACTGATGATTAGATCACATTTTATACCTGTTCGATCTGTGAATTTTTTTGATAATTCTTTGATAGCAAACTGCATATTTGCTGCTACAGCAATAGTTATTCTTTTATCTTGTTTTTGTGTGCACGAGGTAGTTAATAGTAGACCGACAAGGATTATGAATGTTGTTTTTATATATTTATTTTTAATGCGTTTCATTATTTTTGGAACTCCTTTGCTATAGCTACAAAAATAACTAAAAAAGAAAGGTTTCTTGTTTTATAGGAGGTTAACAATTCTTATTGATCCATTCTGTAAAATCAAGATATCCTAATATATGATTAGGGATAGGGTCTTCTTCTAGTAACTTTCTTAGTATTATAAATTCTTTCCTTTTATCTAAGGTGGTATATTCTACAGTTTTTGATAGAAATTTTAGTATTAATTTTTCATAGGGAGCTATGTTTTTTTGTTTTTTAAGTTGTTTTTTTAAAGCATCTATTAAATAGCGTATTGTAAACCCATTACTTAGTTCATAATGGATCAATAGATTAAGCCACAAGGTGTAAGTGATTAAGTCTTTTCGGTCTTTTTTGGTTTGGTGATTAAGGATTTCATTTACCCAATGTAGTGCCTTTTTAAAATCTTTTTTTAGGAAATAAATAGTTGCGAATTGAAACTTAAAAGATAGCCAGTAATTATTAGGAGCAACAGATTTATGTTGTGATATGAAGCTTTGGATTTCATCAATTATTTCATGAGTAGTATGTAATCCTTTTAGATTTCTGTGGATTTCTAATTCTATGTTGTAGAGTCTTAGTTTCTCTTTAATTAGCGCTGCAGAGGTATTGTCAATGGTAAGAGATTTTTGCTTTAGAAGTAAAATTCTTACAAAAGCTTCTTTGTATTGTTTTTTGAATACAAGAAAACCAAGAAGATTATTGTTTATAGAGAAATACATGGAGAAATACTCTTTTAATAATTCTGGGTTTTGATCCCATTCTTTGATAAGATCTTCTAAGGTTTGTTTTGCTTTTTCGGTATGCTTTATAAGTATTTGTTTTCTGTATTTATGCAGTGTTTTAAGGGTTTTATTTTGTAGAGAAAGATTTTTCTTATGGGATAATGAGAATTTATCTGGATCAATATTGGCTAGTAATAATTCGATATATTCATTGGTGGATTCTAAGGTGTTTTTTTGCTGGAGGGTGATTGTTTTTAGAGTTTCAAAATCCTGAGGGCGTACAGCTTGATGTACTTTTCTTTTCCAGTCATAGATGTGGAATAATAGGACATCTTGTTGAAAATTGGTAGCTTTCTTTTCTGCTCGACTTAATTCACTTAAGCAGATAGTATACAGTCCCTTGTGATATAGAATTTCTACATTACGGATGATATCCATGAGTTCTGCATTTTTAGAAACTCTAGAGTGATAGTTGCGTAGGGATTGTAAGATACGCTGTTTTAGGTAGTTCTTAATAGTGGTTAGTTGTATGATGAATGCTTTGTCTTTGAAAAGCTCTTTTATTTTAGGTTCGTCATATTGTTTTTGCATTTCTATGGCGTCAAAAAGATGCAGGTATTCTGTGTTATCATTTGCTTGCGAACTTAGTTTAAAATATCGTTTTTCGCTTTTTGATAACGACTTGATCAAATAGAATAATTCTTCGTTTTTTTTCATGTTAGAATCCTATGTTTTTTCAAAAATATATTTTTTTTGACACATATGATCATATTATCTTTGGAAAATAATACTAATCAATAACTTATATTATTATGTCTAATGCAATCAGTTGGTTTGAAATACCAAGTACTAATTTTGAAAGAGCTATACAATTTTATAATGAATTGTTGGATGTTCAACTACAACCTATGGAGATGGATTTTAAAATGGCCTTTTTTCCATACAAGGATGGAGGAGTAGGAGGGTGTATTACTCATGGTAATGGTAATAAGCCATCGCAAGAAGGAACCTTTGCATATCTTAATGGTGGTGATGATCTTTCTATTCCTTTGGCTCGTGTAGAAAAAGCAGGAGGAAAGATTCTAATGCCTAAAACCTCATTAGGAGAAAATGGGTATATGGCCACTTTTCTTGATACAGAGGGAAATAGAGTGGCATTTCATTCTATGAAATAAGATGTATAACTGCTAGGTTTGATAGTTACCTCTATAGTGAATACTGGAGATGACTATCAAGCCTTTTCTGAATTAAAGAAGAATGAATTATTTTACAGAAGATTTTTTAGTTTTTTTTAAAGAACTAGCCACATATAATCAAAGGGATTGGTTTGATGAAAACAAAAAACGATATGAAACTAGTGTAAAGAAACCTTTTGAAGCGTTTTTGAGTAAACTTATACAAGAACTACAGGTACTAGATCCGGATCTACAGATTGAACCTAAGGATTGCGTGCTTAGGATTCATAGAGATATCCGTTTTTCTAAAGATAAATCACCCTATAATCTTCATTACACGGCTTTTGTTTCTAGTGGAGGGCGCAAGGATAAAAGTATTCCTGGGATATTTCTACGTTTCTCATCAGAATCGATAGGAATTATGGGAGGGTGTTTTAGTCCATCAAAAGAACAATTACAAAAAATAAGAACAGTAATTAGTAAGGATCCAAAAGAATTTAGACGACTTATAGAGCATAAAGATTTTATACAAAAGTTTGGGGAGATTAAAGGGGAAACCATTAAGCGTATTCCTAAAGAGTGGAAGGATGCTTATAGTAATGAACCTTTAATAGCTAATAAACAGTTTTATTTTGTAGGAGAAGAAGATGCAAGTTTGATTACTAGTACTACTTTGATTGAAGTGCTACTAGCATATTGGAAAACGATGCGTCCTGTAAATGAGTATTTATCAGAAGCAATTCAATAATATGGCATATAATGAGTTTATAGCCGATCGTATTCGGCAGATTTTTAGAGAACGAAAGGCAGATTTTTATGAAAAAAAAATGATGGGAGGATTATGCTTTATGGTTGATGATAAGATGTGTTGTGGCATTCATTATAGTAAGAAAAAGGAGATGGATTTATTGATGGCTCGTATTGGAATAGAGGCTACTGAAGAAGCTATGAAAAGAGAAGGTTGCCAACCGATGGATTTTACTGGTAGACCTATGAGGGGGTTTGTATTTGTTACTCCAGATGGTTTTGATCTAGATAAAGATCTAGAATATTGGGTTCAATTATGTTTAGATTTTAACCCTCTAGCAAAGCGAAGTAAGAAAAAATAAGATTTCTTTATCATTTTTTACTTGGGTAGTTCTATGAGAGGTACTTATATTTATGTAGTGAAAGAATGAATGTTTGGAATACTTCTTTTATGGCACTTTATGTACTAAATTATGGATACAGGATTAGCTGAATATGTTAGAAATTATATTGATATCTCTGACGAGGAGATGAAACTATTTTATAAATATCTTACGGTAAGAAAATTTAAAAAGAAAGAGTATCTCCTACGAGAAGGGGAAATTTGTAAGGCAAGATATTTTATTATAAAAGGATGTATACGTTCTTATTATATAGATGAAAAAGGGGTAGAACGAATTTTGGATTTTGGAATTGATAAATGGTGGTTTACTAATTATGTGAGTCTAATTAATAATAAGCCATCAGAAAATTTTATTCAGGCTATTGAAAATTTAGAAGTGCTACAATTACATCGAGATTGTTTTGATGAGTTGTTAGAAAAACTCCCTAAGATTGATCGGTTATTCAGACTTATTATGGAAAAGACCCATATTGCATATCTCAATAGAATAAAATACATGCATAGTCTTTCGGGAGAAGATATGTATAAGAAATTTATACAGGCAAATCCTAAATTTATGCAACGAGTACCTCAGTATATGGTGGCTTCTTATTTAGGATTATCACCAGAATTTGTCAGTAAGGTTAAAGCAAATCTTTGATAAGATTCTGTTTTGCTAAAAAAACACAATCGTTTAGAAATTTTGAATTGCTCATAGACAGGAGTTGGGCATCATTTTAAGGGTAATATCCCAAATTAGTATTCTTGCATAATGAAAGAAAAATTAAAAGAACATATTGAAAATTTAGTACCTCTTACAGATGATGAATTTTCCTTTGTTTTATCACATTTCTCATTTGAAAAACACAAAAAAAATGATTTCCTAATTCGAGAAGGAGAAAATGTAAAACACTGTTATTTTGTTGTTTGTGGACTATTAAAATTAATTTATAATGATAAAGAAGGGAAACAACATGTTGTCTCATTTGCAATGGAAGACTGGTGGGAAAGTGATTTTTCAGCTTATTTTACACAAACTAAAGCTAAAATGTCATTACAATGTATTGAAGATACTATATCATTTTCCATAAGCCTTAAAAACTACAAAAAACTATCAACTGAATTCTCCAAAATGGAGCGTTTCTTTCTTGAAAAATCCAACTCAGGACATATTGCTTCACAAAATAGAATTTTATCTTTTCTAACTTCAAATGCTAAGGAGAGATATGAACAATTACTTAAACTACATCCTATATTATTTCAACGAGTTCCAAAAAGCCTTTTAGCTTCTTATTTAGGGGTTTCACGTGAGACACTGAGTCGACTTTCTTCTTAAATTTTTCATCTCTTTATAATTGTGATATTTGTCACGCCCGAACAATATTATTATTGAAATATTTGTAGTGTAAATACAAAATTATAGTTATGAAAAATAAAGTAAAATTATTAGCAATTATATTATTAACTACTGTGTCAACATATGCACAAAACAAAAAAAAGGAACAAATGGAAAAACGAATAATTAATCCTTGGAAATGGCAGAACGAAAGAAGCTATGTACAGGCAATAGAAGTAACGAAACCTGAAGGAACTTTATATATCTCAGGACAAACAGCTACAAATGCTGATGGAAAATCAAGTACTGAAGATATGAAAACTCAACTAATCGAATCTTTGACTAATTTAGAAAAAGTTATTAAGGAAGCTGGATACAAATGTGAAAATATAGTTAGATTAAACGTATATACCACTTCGACAGATGAGCTTTTTTCTTGTTTTGATATTTTCCAAAATTGGATAACTAAACATAATATAAAGCAGACAAGTACCTTATTAGAAGTAAAAAGTCTTTTTGAAACATTAAAAGTAGAATTAGAGGTTACTGTAGTAAAGTAATATTTGATTAAGATATTCGGATAAAAAATGAATGCCCAACAACGTATAAAAGTAATAGCGGTTTAGGGCTTAACTCAAACTACTATTTTCTTTTAATTTAGTATATTGTTATCCGAAAAGCAAATGCATTTTACCCGTTACTACTCTTATACAAACCCGTTGTTTTTTTATAGAAATAATATTGCCTTTCTTTTTTTGTATAATAATTGAGTTCGGATAAAGCAGCATAATCTGTCTCAGCATAATCCCAATGCCTACATGGGTTAAATTGCTTTTCTGCGAATAACGTTTCTTTATTTAGGGGCTTGTTTCTGACAATGTGGTTTAATTAATAATCACTTTGTTTCCTGTTATCCAATGTTTGTTTTCATCAGTGTAATATAAATAAACAGTGCTTGCAGGTGCTTGATAGCTCCCTGAGATTTCTGCTTTTAGATCTAATTGAATTTGTTTTACTTCGGATGCTCCAAATTCTTTCCAGTAGAAGACTAGGTAGTTGTCAAAAACTTCAAAATAATCTGCCTTATATTGTTCTAAGATTTCTTTTAATTGCCATGGCTGAGCAGCAGTTCCTGATGGAATTCCTATAATGGCTGTAGTCATTGGTAGGGGTTGATTGGTTTTGTTGTGTACGCTAATGTTCATTCTAAAATTTTCGCCTACACTATGAACCGCATCTGTGATTTCGGTTTTTAATTCTAGCTTGCATTTGGCAGAAGAACTAGGAATAGTGCTATCCCATGTTATATTTAATAGATATGGAAATGTAGTATCAGCATTAGAAAAACGCACTTCTATATGTTGTTGTCCTTCTGAGATATATTGTTCTATATTTTTGAGAACTATTTTTCCTTCGTTATTTACCTTTAGCTCAGTTTGTATTGTTTTACCATTTATGTCTAATTCAATAATGCTATTAGGAGGTATTGTTTTTTGTTTTTGAGTTTTGGTATATTCAATTAATGCTTTTAGAGCCATAGAGGTAGATTGAGTAGAACCAAAACGATTGTATTTTCTTTTGGATAACATAAATTCTATTCCTTGGCTAATGATGTATTCAGAATTACCTTGTTTTAGTAATGCTAAAATGGTAAAAGCAGTAGTTTCAATTTCTTTAGCATTACCATATGAACGCGTAATGGTATGTTCAGTAGGTAGTTTTTGGAATCCATATTCTTCAATATTCTTTTTGATTTCATCCATTAGCTTGCGAGCATTCTCGGTTTTGTTTAAGTTCCAACTGGCACATGCCATCAATGCCATTCTATAAGAGTCTTTGCTTTCTAGAGCTTCATTATAAGAGTGGTTGTACTCTTCTTCAATAGCTACTTTTGTGCCGGATTCTGTAATGGCGTATACTATATAGGCGTTGTTGATATGTTCGGGAGCGGCAGAGAATCCATATTTTCCTTTATTTTGTTTAAATCCCCCTTTTCCATCTTTTCTACTTAGGAGGTAGTTAATCGTTCTGTTGATCATCGGTTCACTTACTTTGTTGTAGACCTCTTTCATTTCTATAAATTCCATAAGTCCATATGCTGATAGAGCTTCATGCGGGGGGGTGTGCCCGTACCATTCAAAACCATCTTCAGAGGTTTCATAAGCAGCAAGTTTTTTGTATCCTGTTTTGATAAAATCCATAGCTCTATTTTCTATATCAGGATTGCTTTTTCCTGTTTCTTTAAGGTATTTTAGAACCAAAATATTGGGATAGGTACTTGATGAAACTTGCTCAAAACATCCGGATGGTTGTCTTAGTAACGATTCAATACCATCCATCACATCTCCAACAATATCTGTATAGATAGAGAAATCAGCTTTTAAACTTCCATCAACTAGATTGTTGATATGTAATCGATAAGAATTGTTGGTGTGCCCAGAGATAGAGGTTTGAGTAGGGAAGTAAGGACTAATAATGATAGTGTTTTTATCAATGTAGTCAGTATAGTTATTACTATGTGCACTGATTTTTATGGTAGTGTTTTGAGATTTTTTTATGGGAACTACTGTAATTGTTTTGGTTTGATTAGAATTAGGTGCTATATGTAGGCTATCATTTTTAAAATTACTGATTAATTTTAATTCCTCTGGGAGGTCTATGTTAAGTGCTGTGCTTATTAGAGTGTTAGATTCGTTAGAGGCTACAATTGATAATTGTATAGTGTCATTAAGAGCCATATAGTTTGGTGTTTTTAAATCAATATGGAGTAATTTTTTTGTAGCATATTTCAGTTCTTTTCTTCCAACTAATCCATTATAACCAGTACCTTCAGCGGTAATAATAAATGAGGTTATTGCATCGGAGTTATAATATTCGAAAGAGGCTTCTCCGTTTTTATCTGTTTGGATTACAGGATTCCAATAGATAGTTTGTCTAAAATCATTTCTATCTAAAGGTAATTCTTTGCTATTGTATATGGGGATATAAAACTTTTTGCTAGTGTGGGTGTTGATCTTATTATGATAATAGAATGTTTGTGCGGTATAGTTTTTATATTTTTTGTTGTTCAATGATTTACTATCATAAAAATGATTGAAATTTTGGTTTTTTGTGGTAATGAGTACAACTCCATTAATGCCATTAGAGCCGTATAAAGAAGCTGCTGCTGCACCTTTTAATACATGAATTTTTTCGACTTCAGAGGATTCTATATTGTGCAAAGTGGCTCCATTTTTTTCGTTTAGATCAAGTGGAATACCGTCTATTATAAGTAGAGGTTGAGAACTCCCAGTTATAGAATTTGCTCCTCTGATAGCTATATTAGAGCTGTTTCCGTATAGATTGGGAGTATTGGTAGTGGTGATGCCAGAAACTCTTCCTTGTAGTAATTGCGCAATATTATCAATACGCATTGTGGAGATAGTAGTATTATTGACCAAAGTAGCCACTGCTCCTGAAAGAATTTTTCTTTTTTGTAATCCATAACTGGTGATGATTACCTCCTCTAGATTAGCATCATCATCACTTAGTTGGATTTCTATTTCGTCAGATATTATTGCTTTTTCTTTAACTGTTTTTTGTAGTGGTTTTTTTATGTCTAATTGTTTAAAATCTAGCTTTTTTGTTTGGTCATAGGCTTTTTGTTCATCTTTATTTGATGTGCTATGTATAAACTTTGTTTTCTGAATGTATAGCTTTTTACCAGTATCAGTATAAGCAAGTACTACTAGGTTACCATTACGGTTTATTTTAAAAGAAAACTCTCCTTTATCATTAGTCTCAAATTTTGTAACCTTCTCTGAGTTTTGATCAAAAATCAGGATATGAGATTGTGTTGGGATGTTGTTTTTGTCAACAATTTTTCCGTATTGAGTTGCTTGTGTATCGGGTGGAAAAATAGCGTTCTGTAGTGTTATGGTATTCTTTATGTATTTTCTCCAACCATGAGTTAACATTACGTAGTCTAAAGCAATTTCTGCTTTATTCTCGTTTGGATCAAAGTAAAACGATGGTTTATGAATTTTACCTTTTAATTCAGATGACATTAGAAGGTATGAGGATATATTGTCTTGTTTGTCATCTGCAAATGAGACCAGTTTATTGTCAACAATACTAAGAGATATATTTGAAGGAATAGGAGTGTTGGATTGATCTGTAGTTTTGATTTTTACAGTAACTTTTTCGCGAGTTTCATACTGCTCTTTATCGAGTGAAATATCAATATTCAGTTGATTTGATTTATTTACAAAGGCTAATCGTTCTGCTATTATGGTATTATGTACATCATGCAATGCAATTTTGATAATTCCTGTAGGTAAAACTTTTTTATTGAGTCTGATTGTGGCTTTATGATTAGATAATGTTACTTTCTTAGTAAATATTTCGTTATACGAATTGGATACAGATAGTTTTGTGATATTAGTATTGGAGGAAAAAATATCAATCAGATAGGTGTTTTTTTTCTTTTTAAGGCTAAATTTTGTCCCAATTTTATCAATTGAAGGTAAGGGAATTAATGAATCAGATTTAAAGGGTGCTGTGATCCGAGCAGAATATTTTTCTGAAGTAGGGGTAAAGATAAAACTTCCCATGCCATCGTGATAACTGTCGAAGGTTTTGATGATTTCTCCTTTTTCATTTACAATCTCTCCACTAATATCAGCAGGTTTTCCAAATTTGTTGACTGCTTTAAAAGCAATTGTATTCTCGGTTCCGATAATAGCAGTACCGCTTTCTGGAAAAAACTGCAAGTCGATAGTATTTAATGTTATAGGAACACTTCTAGAAATTGATTCTCTAGAGCCTTTATGCGGCACTAATACGTTTAGAATCACATCGGTTGTTGTAAGATGATCAGGCAGTTTAAATGTGATGTCTTGCTTTCCTTTAGCATTAGTGTTGATGGTTTCTGAGAGAAACTTTTCTCCTTTGATATTAACTTCGTATTTAATTTCTTGATTTGATAAAGGAATGTTTTTTAAGTTTTTAGCTTCAAAATGAGCAGTGACTTCTGATCCACTTCCATATGCTTTCTTTTCGAACTCTAGTTTCATTAATAGGTTAGGACTAATTACTTTCTGAACTACAATTTCTTTTTCGAAATAACAATCGGTGCTAAAGTTTTTCATCCAATGGGTATACATTCTTACCTTATAGATACCACCAACCCAATCATTATCAATTTCAAAATCTCCGTAAGCGTATCCTTGATTAATGGATAGCTTTATGGCATTGACAACAGTACCTTTTGGAGATAGTAGCTCCGCATGCATTACCTCACTCAGTGTAGAAATTTTGTTTTCGGTATTGGTAATGTATGATTTAAACCAAATTGTTTCTCCAGGAAAATATAAAGATCTATCTGTCTGGGTGTATATTTTTTCAATATGATTATTAGATCTAAATTCTATGCTATTGAATGATAGTGATAGTAGCGTTAGAATAGATAATATGATTGTTCTAATATGCATAGTCTTATATTTTTATATTAACCTTAAAACCGATTTCTTTTATCAATGGAGTATTGAAGTAGTCTAACCCCTTACCTGCAGAATAATCAAATAATGAAGAATATGGAGAGATGCCTTTCTCTTTTGTGTAAGAGAATAGGTTATTAGCGTATAGACTTAGTTCTAATTGTCTAAAAAATGTATTTTTACCTTTAGTATCATATGAGATACTAATAGATTTAAGATTTATAAAAGTTCCATCGACTATTGCCTCTTCGTCTACTCCGGTATAACCATATCTTACCCATCTATTAAGTGATACATCTTGGCTTGTATTTGCAAAATCAACGCGTTTGGTGTTTGGTGTTCCTGATTGATTGACGCCAGTGAAAATAAAATTCCTAGTATTTCTTAGGTGAGCAGATTCTTGTGATCTACCCATGTAATTTAAAACATTTTTGGTTCCATTCCATACATCGCCACCCTGTTGATAATCGATCAAAAAATTGCATTTCAGTTTTCCGAACCTAAAGCTATTATTTATACTGATATTAAAATCAGGAGTTGTATTTCCTATAATTTTCTGTTCAGGATCTACCATTGGATATCCGTCGTCATCAATTACAATTGAGCCATTAGGATCTCTTAGGAATGCGGAACCTACAATTGCTCCTGTTTGTTCACCAACAATTAGGTTTTTTGATATGGTTTTGAATCCAGCAATGGGGATTGAAGTTTTATTGTCTGAGAGCTCTATAACTTTTGATCTGTTTTTAGAAAAAAGAAAAGTAGGTTGATATTGGAAGTTTCTCCACTCATCATTTAGACGAAATTCTAAGCTACCTTCTATTCCTTCGTTTTTTATAGTTGCACTATTCTGAAGTTTAAATGTTCCATTGGTAAGAATAGGAAAAATACTCCCTTTTGTTTTTGAATAATAATAATTTAAGCCTATTTCTATACGATTATTAAACAAACCAATAGCATTTTCGATGTCAAATGTGGTGCTCTTTTCAAATTCTAACTCTTTAGAATTGAACAAATCATTATTAGCTAATAATGATTGAGACTCTAGAGGAGTAATGGTAAGGCTATTATGGCTTAAGTTATTGTAGTATAAGGGAATTCCTTTAGCTTCCTTAGAAACACCTATTGCAATTGAAAGCCTGTCTAGCCAGTCAGAATGTCTTAATAGTTGTGATATGTTCATATATGCTAATATTGATGGTAGGAAGAATTGATTACCTTGTAAAGAGGATGTAACTGAGTTGTTTCTAAGTGTTAGATCTGCATCAAAACCTACATCAAAGTCAAATGTTATTTCATTTAACATGCGTAAAGTATTGTTTCTTAAATGATGATCATTTAAAGTGTTGTCAATAGCACGATTAAAACTAAGATCTGAGAAATTGCCATATTCTGATAAGCTGTAATTAAGTGATGTGTTTTTGTTTTTTAGAGATGAGTTGACCTTAATTAACGAGAAATTATCACTCCAAAATTGATAGTTTACTCCGATATCAGTGTGGAGAGTGTACTCAGAGAAGTATTTTCTACTAACATAGCCATTTTCAAAACCAACAGTATGTATTGGTAGTGCAAAATTAAGCTTGTTTTTTTGTTTGTTGAAGCTTAAAAAAGAGTGAATATTTAAGTGTTTATCGGTTTTAAATTTGCTTTTAGCGCCTATGGTAGTTGATGTCGAAGAGTTTTTGTTTTGATTAAGGTGTAATAGCCAAAAGGGGTTGTTAAATCGAGTAGGGCTAAAACTACGTTGTGCAGTGTTGTTTGTTATATACCCTTGATTATTCTGAAATGTAACAGGAGTTACATAAGATGCAAGTAAAACATTAGTAAGAAAACCGTTTGTATTTGGTTGATTGTTAGTTTTGAAATTAGATGTAAAGAAGGCTGTGATTTTTTTCTTAAACTTGTAAGTAATGCCAAGCTTAGTGGTATTGTTTTTTGTGGTCTGAAATATGTCCTCCTGAGTTTTTCTTTTGGCATCTAAGTCAATTGAGTGTTTAGAATTAAAAGCAGCTAAGTTTAACGTATTGGATAGGATTAAGCTAGGCTCGAATAGTTGGTTGTTATACGGTAATGTACGATCCCTAGAAACTCCATTGATTAACCTTCCATTAGTGTCATATGAGTAGTTAGAGCCATCAAAGGTTAGGGAATTAATTGTAGGGCCATATGAAAACAGCTCGTTGTTATCTGCGCCAAACCACTGATTTGTGCCATTAAAAGGTCTTCCTTGGGCATATGTGTTTTGTGTTTTGGGAGTTTTTTGCCGATCTACAAATTGTAGTCCAACACTACTATTAAATCTAATTCGATAATATATATCAGGATTGAAATAGGTTATCTTAATTTTTTGATGATCTTCTTTAATGTATTTAATTCTATCAATATCAAGATAGCCATTATCACTGTTGTATGATACTCCATTTTTGGATATTTCTGGAGTTGTTGATAGAGAATCAATAACTGTTTTTAATGCTTGTAGATAGTCATTACTTATGATTTTATGTACTGGTTTTGTTTGATGAAAAGGAGTTAGCTTTTGATTACCAAACATTTCTGTTGTTACTTTAATTTCTTTGGGAGTCATACCTATGGATATAAACTGTAGTGTATCGCCTACCTTGCATTCTATACTATACTTACCATCAAAATCAGTAGTAACACCATTAGATGTTCCTTTAACGATAATGTTAGCACCAGGTAATGGTCCGTCTTCATATTCTAAAACTCCAGAAATGATACCATTTTGGGTATACCCTACTATGTTGGTAAAGAGTAAAATGATAAAAGAAATAAAGTACTGTTTGATGAATAGCATAGATTGAATCTTTGCTCAAATCTAGATATATTGGTAGGTTTATAAAAATAAGAATGAGTAAAAGGGGTATTTTGATGAGGTAAGTGCTCGATCATATACAAATAATGGAATATCACAGTAGGATAGAAAATGAATGTACAGGTTTTTAGAGCATAAAATTGTGTAACATCAATTATACGAAGTTTTAGAGTAGATATAAAATATGTGATTTCTAACTAAGCAACAATAATTGTTTTATGGTTTAAAAAAAGTAGTTAAAATTTATAAATACATATATCAAAATTTATAAATCATTAGTTCTTCTCCTTGCTATAACAAGGCTTTTACTTCTATCTTTATTTGCAATCAGAAAAGAATAGCATAAAATATATTTTAAACTATTAAGACGATTTTTATCAGTATTATTTTTTAGATTTTTTACTGAACATCTACACTTGATTTAGAAAGTGTTTGTTAAAAATGTAGTCATATAATAAGGAGATGTTGTTAGGGTAAAATGCTATGCAATGAGATAGTAATTAGTAAATAAAATTAGATTCTATTGAAGCCTTCATTAACAGACTTAGTACAGAAATTACTCAAAAGAAATAAAATTTACTTTGATAGAACAGAGCTCGAATTTCAAATTCAAAGCCATCCATCTTACCCTAGTCTACATGCAATAACGGGGGTGTTAGACCATTTTAGTATAGAAAATGTGGCAGCCAAAGTTTCTATAGATTCGGCAACACTACAGCAATTACCAAATCACTTTATTGCGCAGATACAAGAGTCAGAAAAACAAGACTTAGTGGTGGTTGAAAAAAAGCAGAGCGCTTATCTTGTTTATACTACAACAGATAAAAAACAGATACTGTCTGAGGATGAGTTTTTGAAAAAATTTACAGGAATCATCGTTGCTGTAGAGAAACAAGGAAATAACCAATCCTTATTAGAATCAAATTCAAAAAGGAAATATATTGCTTTTGGAATATTAGGATTGTTTGTTGCTTTCTTACTTTTTAAAACTACAGATTCTGTTTTTAGTATTTGTCATCTCGTATTATCTATAATAGGAGTTGTAGTAAGTATTGCTATTGTAAAACAAGAGTTAGGATTGCAAACCTCAATTGGAGATGCGTTTTGCTCAGAAACAGATGATCAGAAAGATTGTGATGCTGTGTTAAGCTCAAAAGGAGCAGAAATTATTAAAGGATATAAGTTAAGCGATTTTAGTATGCTATATTTTTCGGTATTAGTAACCCTAACTTTTATCCAGATACTTAATCCAGTATTGTCTTACTCAATAAGTTTACTGACTATCCCAATAACACTATACTCGTTATACTATCAATATATCGTAGTGAAAAAATGGTGCTTATTATGTTTAAGTATTATAGGAGTCTTATGGTTACAAGCATTGATTTCTGTAATAACAGATATGTATATTACCAATTTTGTACTTGTTGATTTTGTGGTTTTAGGAATAATAGTAGTCAGTATATGGCTATTATGGAGCTTTATTAAACCACTTATCTTAGAGATAACAACATTACGTAAAGATAAAATAGAAGCAATTAAATTTAAAAGAAACTTTGTCTTGTTCGAAGGGATGTTAAATAAATCGCATCAGATAGATACTATAATTGATGAAAACCAAGAGATTGTTTTTGGTAATCCAGTATCGAATTTAGAAATCGTGATAGTGACTAACCCATTTTGCGGACACTGTAAACCGGTGCATCAGCAGGTAGATGAAATTCTACATAAATACAAGGGCAAAGTGAAGATTATCATACGATTTAATATAAATACAGAAGATGAAGATAGTAATGTGGTAAAAATAACCTGTAGAATGTTAGAAATCTATTCTCAAAAAGGAGCAAAAGAATGTCTACAAGCTATGACAGAAATCTATGAGAACGGTAAGCCTGATCATTGGTTAAAGACATGGAGAGAATGCACTGATAAAGAAAGGTTTATATCGGTATTAGAAAAAGAAAATACTTGGTGTAAAAATAATGCTATCAATTTTACCCCAGAAATCTTAATTAATGGCAAATTCTACCCCAAAGAATACAAGCGATCAGACCTTATCTTTTTTATAGAAGATCTAGAAGAAAATTACGGAGCAGTTGCCATAGCTCAGTAAATAATATAAAAAAACAAAACTTATAAAAAAGATTTGTATAACAATATTCTCTAGCGAAGAATAGACATATTGGTGAGTGTCTTTAATTGTTCACTATAAAAGTAATTTATAAAACGTAGTCATGAAAAAATCAATTTTAAATCTAGGAGAAGTTTTAAGTAAAGTAGCGCAAAAAAGTATTAATGGTGGTTCAATGAAACAGGATCCATGTAATGTAAGCTTATGCGAAAAAGATGGCGGATATTGTAATCATAAAGATCAATGTGTAGGAACGCGCTTTTATATTTCATAATGATTGATATAAAAGAGGGGGTTAGGTTATCATTGTAGAGGATTTACTATTGATAAGGCTATTTTTTATCAGTTAAAAAGTATCAATTTTTTGTATAGTCACAGACATAAACCTTGAGTGTCTTAAAAATGTTCAAGGCTAAATAAATATTAATTTTATAATCATGAAAAAATCAATTTTAAACGTAGGGAAAGCTTTAAGTAGAATAGAGCAAAAACAAATTAATGGAGGAGGAGATGGACCTTGTAGTGTTTATGTAAAAGGTACAGGGTGGATTAAGAACTATTCAGTAGAAGATGCACAATTCCTTTATGATGGAGGAAATGATAGTACTGTTACAGGATATTGTTGTGCTAGCTGCAGATAACTTTTTTTAACCCTCATAAACAGCTTAATTCCTAGAGGTAAGTTCCGGTAGTAAAAAATCATTTCAGAAATATAACCTTGTGAGTTTGTTCTGAGGTTGTTGATTAAGGAAAGTATCCTTTTATGAAGAAGAGATACAAATCTTGAATGTTTTTAAAATGTTCAAGGCTAAACAAGTATTAATTTTATAATCATGAAAAAAATACTGTTAAGCTTAGGAAAAGCTCTAAGTAGGGTTACGTTTATAAGAAATAGGTAGGTTTTACAGTCTACCTATTTTTTTTGAAATTTTAATAGATAGCTCCCATGAATCGTTCTTAAATAAGAGCATTAGAAAATAAGCCAGAGTGTTTTTCAGGATCATTCCTTGATCCTGTGTTACTGAGATACGCCTATAAACACAAAAAAGTTCAACATTTCTGCTGAACTTTTGCTCCTCCTCTTGGGCTCGAACCAAGGACCCTCTGATTAACAGTCAGATGCTCTAACCAACTGAGCTAAGGAGGAATTTGCCTCTGCAAATAGAGATTAGTTTTCTCGTTTTGCGAGTGCAAATATATACTATTATTTTAGATCTCAAAAACTTTTTTTTACTTTTTTCATATTATTTACGTTCTTATTTTATGGATACGATATTGCTTATAATTATGATTCATTAAAAGAAAATGTATATATAGCTGAATATGAGTTGTTTTTTTTGAATATAGTTGAATAGGATGTCTTTTTTTATATAACTAATACCATAATAAAATCAATGCGAGCTAGTTTTAAATTATAAGACTCGCTTTATAAAAATAAAAAAACAGCGATTAAAAATATTTTTAATCGCTGTTTCGATATATATTATTTGCTAAATATTCTAGCAAGAGTAAGCCTACTCAAAAATAGCTTTATAGACATCATTACCGTTTGCAAACAGTAATAGAGTAATTAGTATTATAAAGCCAGCTAGTTGTGCATATTCCATGAATTTATCATTTGGTTTTTTACCAGTAATAATTTCATATAATAAAAACATTACATGTCCACCATCTAATGCAGGTATAGGTAATATGTTCATAAAAGCTAAAATAATTGATATGAAAGCAGTAGTACTCCAAAAAGCTCCCCAGTTCCATTGATCAGGAAAAAGACCTCCTATAGCACCAAATCCTCCTACACCTTTATATGCTCCTGTTTTAGGGTTAAATATCTTTTTCATTTGCTTAACATAACTGCTAAGAATAGATACACCCTTATGAATACCTGCTGGGATAGACTGTAAAAAAGAATATTCAATTGTTTCTATAGTAAGTAATCCTCTTTTTTCTAATTCTGTATAATCGATATTTCTGACTACTCCGATCTTACCATTTTCATTTATTTTGGCAGTAATCGTTTTTTCTTGTCCAGTAGTGCTTTTTACTAATAGCAATACAGAGCCTCCTTTGTTTTGATTAATGGTAGGAAGTATCTGATCAAGATAGGTTACCTTTTGGTTGTTGATTGCTATAATTTCATCCCCTTTGTTTAAATCAATTCCTGTGTTATGAGATTCTTTAGGGACATCAGCGATAATAAAAGGTACCCGAGGTTCTATAAAAGAAGTTTTTTCTTCCATATCTAATAATTTAGCTATGAAATCAACAGGAATCTCTTTTGTAATAGTAGCTCCATCTCTTTTTATAGTAAACTGGCTACCATTGATAATTTCTAAAGGTAATTTGCTAAATTCTTTTACAGGATTACCATCTACTGTAATTATATTATCACCTGTTTGTATACCTAGTTTATCTCCTATCTCGGTGTTAGAAACATGGAACCCATCTTTTAGGCTATCTGCTTTGATAAATTTATCACCATAAGTATATGCAATTCCTGCATAAATTAGTATTGCCAGAATAAAATTGACAGTTACTCCACCTAACATTATAATCAATCGTTGCCAAGCAGGTTTAGATCTAAATTCCCATGGTTGTGGTGGTCCAGCCATTTGCTCTTTATCCATGCTTTCATCAATCATTCCAGCAATTTTTACATATCCTCCTAATGGTAGCCAACCAATACCATATACAGTTTCACCTATTTTTTTCTTGAATAATGAGAATTTTACATCAAAAAACAAATAGAATTTCTCTACTCTTGTTTTAAATAGTTTAGCAGGAATAAAATGCCCTAATTCATGTAATACTATCAGAAGAGATAAACTTAATAGTAATTGTATCGCTTTTATAAAAAATGGACTCATATAGTCGTATATTCAAAATTAAATCACGCAAAAGTAACCTTTTAGAAGAGTATATGAAAAAAATCTGCTATACAGTTCTAGGATTTAGGATTTTTTTAATGAAAATATAAGGCTTAGATATTGATAATACTTGTAATTTTGCGAACACAATAATTTAGTATGCTTCAATTTTTTTCTAAATATAAATTTTTTGCAGTAGTACTTTTTGTATTATCCGCTATTATCATTTCTATAATATATTCTATTCTTAAACCTAACCGAATTCTGCCTGTATATGAACCGGATATGGTTAATACAGAGTTGGTTGATACTACTGTGCAAGATGTGCGTAAATATCACAAAATTTCGGATTTTAAGTTGACGAATCAAAATGGCGAAGAGATAACCCAACAGAACTATAAAGACAAAATTTATGTAGCGGATTTTTTCTTTACTACTTGCCAAACGATTTGTCCTATTATGACTGGGCATATGAAAGAAATTCAGGATAGATTACAAGATGATCAAGAAGTACTACTGCTTTCTCATTCTGTAACCCCAGAAATAGATAGTGTTGCCAGATTAAAAAGATATGCTATTGAAAAAGGGGTAGATGATACTAAATGGAACCTAGTTACGGGCAATAAAAAAGAAATTTATGATCTAGCACGTAAATCATATTTGGCGGCTAAGTCTGATGGAGATGGCGGCCCTTATGATATGGTGCATACTGAGAACTTTATTCTTGTTGATACAAAAAAACGGATTAGAGGTTTTTATGATGGTACGAAACCAGAAGATATTGATCAGTTATTAGAAGATATCTCTGTTCTAAAAAACGAAAATAAGTAAGAGAACCTTTTTCCTGTTGTGACAAGAGTTTTATTTTAAAGCTTTAACTTTTTCAATAGAGTTTTTTACATTACTTTTGCTTTGTTTAAAATTAATCTAAATAAATTTTGAAGACTACAATTGCTACGCTTAAGCGAGGTCAACGTGCTTTAATTAGTGAAATTACTTCGGATAGTATTCCGCTTAAGTTGTTAGAGATGGGGTGTTTACCAGGAAACGAAGTCGAGTTACTACAGATAGCTCCTTTTCAATGTCCTATGTATCTTAATATAAATGGTAGTCATCTTGCAATCCGTAAAGAAATTGCTGCTCAGATTGAAGTCGAAATTATATAACAGCATTTCTTTTTATGGCCAAGCAAATTAAAGTTTCACTCATCGGCAATCCAAATACCGGAAAGACATCTGTTTTTAATTTGCTGACAGGACTTAATCAACAAGTTGGAAATTACCCAGGGATTACCGTAGAGAAAAAAGAAGGAGTTTGTAAACTATCTCGTGGTGTTAAAGCACATATCTTAGATTTACCAGGAACTTATAGTTTAAATGCATCTTCATTAGATGAAAATGTAGTTATAGAGTTGTTACTTAATAGAAGTGATAAAGATTTCCCTGATGTTGCTGTAGTAGTAAGTGATGTAGAAAACCTTAAACGAAATTTGCTTCTTTTTACGCAGATTAAAGATTTAGAAATTCCTACGATTTTAGTAATCAACATGGCAGATCGTATGATTAAAAAAGGGATTTCATTAGATATTCCTCTGTTAGAAAAAGAATTAAATACAAAAATAGCCTTAATTAGTGCTCGCAAAAGCGAAGGTATAGATAAGTTAAAAGAACTAATAGAATCGTATACGTCGTTGTCTAAAAAACCTTGTGTTAATGCACTATCTTTTGCTCCGGAGTATTTTGATAAATTACAAAAAGCATTTCCTGATCAATCATTATATAAACTATGGTTAGTAATCACACAGGATATTAATTTTAGAAAAGTAGATAAGCAAGAAATATCTATAACTTCTGATTTTGAAATTAAATCTAAAAGTGAACTTAAAAGATTACAACAAAAGGAAACTATTAAACGATATCAGTTTATTAATACAATCCTTAAAAAAGGGCTTACAATAGATCAGAAAGCAGCTACAGGAATGCGAGAAAGACTAGATAGAATACTGACTCATAAATTCTGGGGGTATTTTATTTTTTTAGTAATACTTTTAGTAATGTTTCAAGCAATTTATGATTGGTCATCTTATCCTATGGATCTTATTGATGAAAGTTTTGCATGGCTTAGTGAAGCGACAAGAGAAATATTACCATCAGGCCCATTAGTTGATCTGATTACCGAAGGAATTATTCCTGGATTAGGAGGGATCGTTATTTTTATTCCTCAGATAGCATTTCTATTTTTATTTATTTCTATTCTAGAAGAAAGCGGTTATATGAGTAGGGTAGTTTTTCTTATGGATAGAATAATGAGACGATTTGGATTAAGTGGTAAAAGTGTTGTGCCGTTAGTTTCGGGTACAGCCTGTGCTATTCCTGCAGTAATGGCTACAAGAAATATTGAAAACTGGAAAGAAAGATTAATCACAATTCTTGTAGTTCCATTTACAACTTGCGCGGCACGATTACCAGTATACTTAATTATCATTGCATTAGTTATTCCTGATGAAAAAGTAGGATGGATATTTAGTTACCAGAGTCTGACATTAATGTTGCTATACTTTTTAGGTTTTGGAACAGCAGTAGGATCAGCATGGATACTTAATAAGGTGCTGAAAATTAAAAGTAAATCCTATTTTGTAATTGAAATGCCAGGATATAAGGTGCCATTATTTAAAAATGTAGCGATAAATGTAATCGAAAAAACAAAAGCTTTTGTTTTTGGTGCAGGAAAAATCATTTTGGCAATTTCTATTATCTTATGGGTATTAGCAAGTTTTGGACCTAATGAGAATTTTAATAATGCCGAAGAGATTATATCAGAGTTACATCCTAATCTAGCACAAGAAGAATTAGATCATAAAATAGCATCATATAAACTCGAGTATTCTTTTATTGGGTATGCAGGTAAGGCAATAGAGCCTATAGTATCCCCTCTAGGATATGATTGGAAAATAGGAATTGGGATTATTAGTTCTTTTGCAGCTAGAGAAGTTTTTGTAGGAACATTAGCAACGATATATAGTGTAGGGAGTGAAGAGGAGGAAACGATAAAAAATAGGATGGCATCAGAGGTAAACTCACAGACAGGAGGTCCTTTATTTAATTTAGCCAGTGGTATCTCTTTATTGTTGTTTTATGCCTTTGCGATGCAATGTATGAGTACATTGGCTATTGTAAAAAGAGAAACCAATACATGGAAATGGCCAATGACGCAACTTATTTTTATGAGTATTTTTGCATATGGAGTAGCATTGATTGCATATCAAGTGTTAAAATAAATTAAGTTTTAGTATTTTTATACAACCTTATATATACTATGAATATTTTAATCCAAAACATATTAGTAATCTTAATTTTTGCAATTGCAATTGGGTTTTTAATTAAGAAGTTTTTTTGGAGAACCTCTTCAACTTCTTCTGCAAGTAAAAAACCATCAAACTCTTGTGGTAGTGATGGTTGTGGTTGTCATTAATCTCTTTTATTTTTTAACCACTTAAGAGATCCACTACTGATTAGATATACACCACTAAAAATTAATAGACAACATAATAGTTTTCCTATAGTAAGATCCCCTTTATATTGGCTATTGACAACCCAATACGATGTAAGTGCAACTAGTATCATGGCTATAGCAGGTTGAAGATAAATATAGCTGCTAGAAACAGTCGGTTTTACGAATTGTAATGCAAACATATTGAGTAAATATGTTAAAAAAGTAGGCCCAATCACAACATAACATAAAGAAACCCAATTAGGAACTGTAAAAGCTGTAAAATCAGTATACATTAGTTTTTCTACACAAAACGGAAACATAAATATAAAACCAAATAAAAACGTCCAAACAATTACAGTAACAGGTTTATATTTTAGCATTAGTGGTTTTACGAGGACTAGATAGAATGCAAATGCTAAAGCATTAATAAAGACAAAAATATTACCTAATAAAGAGCCTGTTCCTAAACCCGAATTCCCTAAATATATTAGTAAAATAGCTCCTATTCCTCCAATAGATATCCCGAGAATACGTCGTGATGTTAATGGTTCTCTTAATAAAAAATAACTAATGACTACTGTAAAAATTGGTATGGCAGTAATAATGATAGCAGCGTCTACAGGAGAAGTCAGACTTAATCCATTCATAGAAAAAAATTGATTAACCGCAACCCCTAAAAAACCACATAATGCCAAGCGAGTGATATCTTTTCTATCAATTTTTTCTTTAATAAATAGCTTAAGGATCAAGAATAATAATCCAGCACCACTAATTCGAAGAAATACCAATGCAGAGGCTTCAATTTTATTAGGCATCAAACCCTTAGCGACTAAGTAATTTGCTCCATATATAATATTAACACTTAATAACGCTAAATGAGCTTTTACCTTGTTAGAAACCATTTGGTAAAGTTAGTAAAACTCTGTTTTAAAAAGTTTTAAAAATAGCATTAAAAATTAACTAATTACAGCCATGACTGTAATGTTATTAGATGTAGTGTTTGTAACCTATATAATCACAGTATAAATTTTATCTCACCAATAAATTTAGATAATATTCATAAGAATCGATAGATTCCTCTGTAGAGGCCTGAGGACTTATACTATGTGCATATATAGTTTTTTGACCAGAAGTTAATAGTTTTTCTAAATGGTCTGGGTTAATATTTTTACTAGAAAAAACCAGCTCTTTTTCTTCTTTTAGAGCATCATTTTCATACAACCCGACTAATAGTGTTACCTCTCCTTCCCAGATACAAGTTGCATCTACAGGGCATCTAGAGTCACCTATTAATTTAATGATTTTAATACTTTTAGTATCAAAAGTAGCAGTATTTCCAATTTTGAGTTTTGTAATAATTTTTGGAGGAGTAGTCGCTATCGAATCTTGCGCATATAAAGCAATAAATGGTATAGATAGGAATAGTATAAATATGATTTTTTTCATGATTTTGATATAATTAGATGCTGACATGTATAAATAACGAATCAAAATATAGTATCATATACATACTATGCTTGAATTTTTCATTTTATATTTTATATTGATAAGATATGAAAAAATACGATTATATAATTTCGGGCTCAGGAGCTTCAGGTTTAATGTTGGTGTATCACATGATATTAGACCCTTTTTTTGATCAAAAGCAGATTTTACTGATAGATAAAGTATTAAAAAATCAAAATGATCGTACTTGGTGTTTTTGGGAAAAAGGTTCAGGCATTTGGGATGAGATAGTACATAAAAAATGGGATTCTATTTATTTTGGAAGTGATAATTTTTCAAAAAAAATAGTGATTTCACCTTATTACTATAAACTCATTAGAAGTAAAGACTTTTATGATTTTATTTTAAAGGTTTTACAAGAAAAATCGAATATAACGATTATACAAGAAAAGATCATTTCTATAGTAGATCAAGGAGATATTGTTAGTATAAAAACAGACGCTCATGCATATCTAGGAAATAAAGTCTTTAATAGTGTAGTCCTATCATTAGCATATAAAAATCAGAGTCGTTATCCTGTTTTGAATCAACATTTTCTTGGATGGTTTGTAAAGACAAAAGAACCTTCCTTTGATACTAAGATGGCTACTTTTATGGATTTTACAGTAGCTCAGAAAGAAAACACACGGTTTATGTATGTGCTCCCTATTTCTGAAACAGAAGCACTGTTTGAGTACACCTTATTTTCTAAAGATCTCTTAGAAGAACAGGAGTATGAAGATGAAATCAAAAAATATTTACAAAATAAAGGGATTACTCGATATAAAATCTCTGAAAAAGAAAAAGGATGTATCCCAATGACCTGTTATAACTTTAATAAGTATAATTCTAAAAATGTATTACATATAGGTACTGCTGGAGGATGGACCAAACCTAGTACAGGATATACATTTAGTAATTCATTAAAAAAAGTACAGCAACTAATTCCTTTTCTGAAACAAGCTAAAGATTTCTCAAAATTTGATCAAAAAACTAGATTTTGGTATTATGATTTACTTTTTATTGACGTACTTTATCGAGATAATCATATTGGAGCTTCTTTGTTTTCGAGTTTATTTAAGAAAAATAAAAGTTCAAAAATTTTAAAATTCCTAGATGAAAAGACTACGCTTTTTGAAGATCTTAAAATTACAACAAGTTTACCTGCTGGAAAATTTTTAAAAGCGCTTTCACAACGTTTTTTTAAGATTTAACATGCATTATGTAATATAACTTTGTGATAAAACTATAAAACTTAGCAAGGTGATAAGTAAGTAGTATTTGCAGTAGTTCAGGATGTGATTTTTATTACATAACGTGGATTTAAGTAATTCCCCGTTCTTTTTTAATCTGGTCATATGCTTTTTGTACTTCTTTAAATTTGGCCTCAGCGCCTTTGATATGAATTTCATCCATATGCTGTACTTTATCAGGATGATATTTTTTTGCCATAGATCTAAATGCCTTTTTTACTTCTGTATCAGTAGCAGTTTTATCAATTTCTAGAATTTTATAAGCATGGTCATCAGTTTTAAAGAACATGGCTTTAATACTTTCAAAATCTTTAAAATTTATTCGTAAAAAACCAGCAATTTTTCTAATTTCTTCAGCTTCAGAGGTACTGACCATTCCATCAGCATTAGCAATACCAAATAAAAAATGTAAGATCTGTAATCTAGAAGGATATCGGGTATGCTGACTGATATACATACAGATACGTTGTGCAGAAATCTCCCTATTTTTGATCACTTCATTAAACGTTCTAAAGGTAGCATTAGCCCGCTCTTTGCCATAGGCACTTACAAAATAGCTTCTTACGTAATCGAGTTCTGTTTGATTTATTTTTCCATCAGCTTTAATAACGATAGATGATAATGACAATAAATTAAGTTCAAAATCTGCAGGGGTTATTGTGGGTTTTTGTGAAAAAACCGTTTTAAATTCGATATTATTTTTTCGTAGTGCACTGTCTAGAAAACTCCCTAGTATAAAGCCAGCAATTGCTCCAGGAAATCTGAAAAATATAGAGCCCAATATAGCGGCAAACCATTTAATCATTGATTCTTATTTATGGGTCAAAGATAAGTTAATTATTAAAAAAAGTATTTTTTAATGTTTTAGTATTCATAAAACTTTCTTTGGATTTATTAAGAAGTTAAATGTAGATTAGATTTTATTTTTTGGCAATTTTAGATGAATTTTTCAGACGACTTGTCAGTTGTTTTTATGTGGTACATAATTTGTAACTTTGCATCAGATTATAAGATGTAATATATCTTGATGATTAGGAATCACTATAGTCAAAGTATTTATTCTAATTAAAAGTCAAGATTTTAGATAGATTTCATCTAATAATTAAAAATTGTAGTGGATTAATAATATACGAAAAAATAAAAGATATGTATCCAGCAGATTTAATAAAACCAATGCGAGAAGATCTTACTACTATTGGTTTTGAAGAATTACATACAGAAAAATCAGTAGAAGTAGCAATAGCAAAAGAAGGAACGACATTAGTAGTTGTAAACTCAGTGTGTGGATGTGCAGCAGCAAATGCTCGTCCTGGTGCAAAAGCATCGTTAGAGAATGATAAAAAACCAGATCATTTAGTAACTGTTTTTGCAGGAGTTGATAGAGAAGCAACAGATAAGGCACGTGGATTTATGGTGCCATTTCCTCCATCATCACCATCTATGGCATTATTCAAAAATGGAGAACTAGTACATATGTTAGAACGTCATCATATTGAAGGACGCCCTGCAGAGATGATCGCAGATAACCTTAAAGATGCATATAACGAACATTGCTAAAATTGAAAGAATGAAACAAAAATCTGGTTACATTACCGGATTTTTGTTCTTTACTCTTTTAGCACATTTAGCATAAAGGAACACCTAGATGAGTACCACCTGCAGAACAACAACAATCTCTCTCCTCCATTAACCGGTGTTAGTGTAGCTTTGTTAAGTACTTGTACTTAAAATGTTTGTTAACATAACGAATTATTTAATAATTTATGTGTTTCCTGATCATTTATAGACATTCAGTAGGTATGTCTATATTTCTTTCAATTATCAATGAGATTTTAGTACAGGGTAAAAAAATAATTTTTAATATACTAAGTATATTTGTTTTATCGATGTTACAGACTTTAGTTCCTATTTAAGGAGAGATTTCGATAAGTCTAAGAATTAATTATATGTTATTAATCAAAATTAATTTCCTGAGCAGTGTTCTCTATATTAATGAGAGTCAAGAAAAGATACTTTAATATTTAAGAATAATATTTTATAATGAATAATTTTAGTCTCTCAAACTATTGGTCAACTAAAAATAATATAAGACCTTGCAGAGCAATTACACAAGTTAAATTTATTAATTATATAGTATAATGGGGGCAATAAAAAAGGTACTAAGGTATCCGCTTTCTATAGTTTTTTATTTATTTTTTGGGTTAACACTCGTGATTTTTCACCCACTACAGTGGTTAGGAGCTAAATTAGGCGGAGCTAGTGGACATAGAGGAGTTGTAAATATTATGAATCTGTGTTTATTACGATGTTTACACACTTTAGGGGTAACCTTTAGTTTTAAAAATAAATATTCGTTACCAAAAAATCAACCTTTGATTTTGGTTTCTAACCATCAAAGCATGTTTGATATTCCAATGATATCTTGGTATTTACGTAAATATAAGCCAAAATTTATTTCTAAAATAGAGCTAGGAAAAGGTATCCCGAGTATCTCTTTTAATTTACGGCATGGAGGAAATGTTTTGATTGATCGAAAAAACCCTAAACAATCGATTCCTGCTTTGTCAGAATTTGGTAAATTTATAAAAAAGAACAATTTTTCGGCAGTTATTTTTCCTGAGGGGACACGTAGTAAAGACGGAAAGCTTAAATCATTTGCTCCGACAGGTTTAAAAATTTTATTCAAAAATGCACCAAATGCATTGATAGTACCAATAACGATTAATAATAGTTGGAAACTTGTTAGATTAGGTAATTTCCCTATGGAGATAGGGGTACATATGACATTAGAAGTATTAGAACCAATGTCAATAGATAAAGTTCCCGAAATATTACTAGAAAAAATAGAAGAAAGGATTACTTTAGCAGTCAGAACATAATACCACCCTATCATGGCTATAGATAATATTAGATTAGAGGTAATGCAATTGCTAGAAAAGAAAGTTGAATCTTTTATAGATAGATTTTTGATTCCGGTAGATAAGATATGGCAACCTACTGATTTTTTGCCAAACTCTCAGAATGAAGATACTTTTTTTGACGAGGTAAAAGAACTGAGAGAGTTGGCAAAAGAACTTCCATATGATTTTTGGGTAGTTTTGGTTGGAGATACAATTACTGAAGAAGCATTACCAACCTATGAATCTTGGTTGATGGATGTAGAAGGAGTGAATCAGCACGAAGAAGGAAAAGATAACGGTTGGGCAAAATGGGTGCGATATTGGACAGGCGAAGAAAATCGTCATGGAGATACATTAAACAAATATTTGTATTTGTCCGGTAGAGTAAATATGATTGAGGTAGAGAGAACTACACAGCATCTCATTAATGATGGCTTTGATATAGGAACCGATAGAGATCCGTATAAAAATTTTGTGTATACTAGTTTTCAGGAATTAGCTACTTATATTTCTCATAATAGAGTAGCCAAATTAGCAAGGCAATACTCTAATAAATCATTAGCCAAAATGTGTAAGATTATAGCAGGTGATGAAATGCGCCACCATAATGCCTATAGTGAGTTTGTAAAGAGCATTTTTGAAGTAGATCCAAGTCAGATGATGATTGCATTTAGTGATATGATGAAAAAGAAGATTATTATGCCAGCATATTTTCTTAGAGAATCAGGAGATGCAAAAGGTACTGCTTTTGATGAGTTTTCATGGGCAGCGCAGCGTATAGGAGTATATACAGCACAAGATTATGTTGATATCTTACAACGTTTGATTGATAGATGGGAGATTGATAAAATAATAGATCTTACAGACGAAGCAGAAAAAGCACGTGACTTTTTGATGAAATTACCATCAAGAATGCAACGTATTAGTGAAAGAATTGTTATTCCAGAAGAAATTTTTGAATTTAAGTGGGTACAACCAGCAATGATAAAATAAGCTTACTAAGTGATGATGTCTGATGATTTGATGATCTCTAAAACCATTGATTTTGTAAAAGAAGAACTGAAAGGAGCTGAAGGAGGACATGATTGGTTCCATATTCATAGAGTGTTTAAGAATGCTCAATTGATTTCAAAAGAAGAAAAAGTTGACCTTTTTGTAGTTTCTCTAGGCGCTTTGCTTCATGATATAGCAGATTCTAAATTCTATAATGGAGATGAAACCGTAGGACCTAAGATAGCAAGAGATTTTTTAGAAAGCCTTCAGGTTAAAGAAACGGTTATCAATCATGTCATTAAGATTATAGAAAATATTTCTTTTAAAGGTGGTAATATAGATCAGAAATTTAAATCTCCAGAGTTAGATGTGATTCAGGATGCCGATAGATTAGATGCTATTGGTGCAATAGGAGTTGCAAGATGTTTTAATTATGGAGGGTTTAAAAATAGAGCACTATATGATCCAGAGATAAGACCTAATCTAACCATGACTAAAGAAGAGTATAAATCTTCTACAGCACCTACACTCAATCATTTTTATGAGAAATTATTGCTTCTTAAAGATCGGATGAATACAGAAACAGGCAAAAGATTAGCAGCACAACGACACAAATTCATGGAGCAGTTTTTAGAACAATTTTATAAAGAATGGGAGGGGAAGTTATAATTTAGAACAACCGCAACTGCCCATCTTTATAAGATTCATGCATCTCACAATTTAGATATACTTTTTGATTCTTAGGAAAATATTTTTGCCGAGCGATAGCAAATAATTGATGAATTTGATCAGCCATAGTGCCAGAGCCCTTCATTCTTTTTCCGAACTCGTTATTATTCAAGCTTCCTCCATGACACTCCATAATCTGATGAAGAATTTTATCTTTGCGATCTGGTAAAGTATGTGTTAACCATTTAGTGAATATATTGCCAATTGCACCGTTTAACCTTACAATCGTATATCCAATACTTGTAGCACCACGTGTAGAAACCTCTTTGGATAGTGATAAGATTTCATGACTATTGATTGAAGGGATTATTGGAGCCATCATCACATTAGTAGGGATTCCAGCAGTATTTAATTTCTCTAAAGTTTCTAACCGTTTTTGGATACTTGCAGTTCTGGGCTCTAAAACTCTTCTGGTTTCTTCTGTTAATGTTGTAATAGAAAGATATACAGATACTAAATTATAGTTAGAAAGTTCAGAAAGAAGATCTAGATCTCTTAATAGTAAAGCGTTTTTGGTAATGATTCCTACAGGGTATCTATATTTTAAGAAAACCTCCAAAAGTTTTCGTGTGATTTCAAGCTTTTTCTCAATAGGCTGGTAACAATCAGTATTTCCAGAAAGTGAAATAGGATATGCCCTCCATTTTTTACTCTGTAGCTTCTTTTCTAATAACTCAGGAGCATTTTTTTTTACTAAAATTTTACTTTCAAAATCTAATCCAGCACCATATCCCCAATATTCATGAGAATTTCGTGCATAGCAATATACACACCCATGTTCACACCCTTGATATGGGTTTAGTGAGTATAGCATGCCAACATCAGGACTTGTTACTTTATTAATAATAGTTTTTGGAAAAGTTTCGATAAATGTAGTTTTGTCAATATTGATATGTTCGCCTTCTTTTTCACAATAATTGAGAAAATCATTTCTCATCTCATGATAATTTTGTAAAAATCTATTGCGACTTTTTTCTTGAGCACCTCTACCTTTTATATATCTTTTAGAGTTCATCGGAAGGATTATACGGTTTTAAAACCTAAAAGTAAAATATTTATGGGAATAATTCCAATAAATAATGGAATTATTCCCATAAATAAAATTAACTACTTTTCTTTATGAGACTATAATTGATAAGAAATAAAAGACATAATTTATGATTACATGATTAACGTTATTAAAATTATAGCTATTTAATTTTAGACATTCTAATAAGAATAGATTAATAATATTTTTTAATATACTGATTATTATAACTTTATGAACATATGATAAAGAATTGATGGTTTCCAATATAAAAAAAGGGGTTAAATCCCCTGATGTAATTTTTGTGTTTAATCAAATAAATCTCCAACTTTAGAAGATCTATTAAACCACATATTGTCACATTAATATCATACTCATATGAAACCTACCCACGATTTTTATTTATCCCCTACTATCGAAGAGCCTATTTTTAATTCTGATATTTCTAAAATATTAAACACATGCGATGCTTTAAAGAACCTTATGATAGGGATATACCTTGTTGAAGAAGATCGGTTTTTGTATTGCAATAAAGTTTTAAAAAGATTTTTAGATTTTCATCCAAATGGGCTTATTGAGAGCGGTTGGGATTTTTGGTTTTCTTTAATCACTCCTAGCGAAGTTTGTCGGATAAAGAACAAGGTATTTAATTTTTTTAAATCCCCTATGATTCGAGATGTTATTACATTACAATACCATATTACGAATTTTAGAGAAGAAAAAATTTATGTAAAACACGAAATCTTAATTTATAAATTAAAAAAGAAAATAGTTGCACTAAACTATTTTTTTGATGTTTCAGAAAAAGAAGAAATAGAAAGATGTGTTAAGATTAATGGGGGACATCGAGGAAGAAATTTTTTAAAAGATCAATGCAGACAAATTTCTTCTAGAGAAGAAGAAGTTTTAAAACTTATTGCTAACGGATTTTCTTCAAAACAAATAGCAGAACAACTTTTTATAAGTAATCACACAGCAATATCTCATCGGAAGCATCTCATCCAGAAGTTTAAAGTAAAAAATACCGCCCAACTTATAAAAGAGGCATCTAAGCTGTTAGACTTGTAGTTTAACAATTAGTTAACATCTTATTAACTAATTATTTAGATGCTAAAATCCCCATTTTTAGGGATTGATTCACCTCCTATTTTTTGTGACCTTCACAATCTTTAGTAATGAAACTAAGTATGTTTAGTATTTAGTTTTATGAATTTCGTCGTTAAATAGTGCATGATTTGCTATCGATAGAATCTATCAATTTTTTAAAACATAATTTTTAACTATGATTGGATTAGCACTAAAATTGCTTAGAGATGAATTAAGCAATTACATTTTTCAAAATAAAAAGCCAGAAGATTCTATCAAAGAAGAGGATATTATATTACATAATATAGCTTTAATGGAGAGCGATAGTCAAGCAGATTTAAATAATAAGATTGTCATCACTCTAGTAAATATTGAAGAAGAAAGTACCTTAAAGAATAGTAGTAATGTCGTAAAAACAGTTAGAGGAGTAAAATATGTAGAACCTCCTGTTTTTTTAAATCTTTATATCCTTATATCCGCTACAATCCAGCAAGGTTCAGGAGATCATTATGAGTTTGCATTAGGAAGGCTCTCATTAGTTACTCAGTTTTTTCAGGCTAAAAAAAGTTTCACAATTAAGAATTCTCCTTTTACTGATATTACAAAAGCAGAGATATCTCAGGAAGTAAAAGATGAAATTAAACTTAATGTAGAGTTATATACGCTAACATTCGAACAAATCAATCATTTATGGGGCTCATTAGGAGGTAAACAAGTTCCTTTTGCGATGTATAAAGTAAGACTTGTTAAGATCCAAGAAAAAACAGGAGTTATAGCTCCAATTATTGAAGAAATACGAAATGAAGAATTTGTAAAAAATGTCAATCAATATGAGTAATACAACTATTTTTAAAAGACTTTTTGAAGTTCAGATATTACACGATTATTTTCTTACAACAGCTGATGGAATTTCTTTTTTTGATAAAAACAGAGCTGAAAAAAATACATTACTCTATAAAAAACTAGAACAAGGTATCTATGATGTTAGAAGCCTCTTTAAAATAGAACCTATAGGAGAAACAAAAAAACTGCTAAAAAATTATAAACTGCTAATGAAGCAGACCTCTTTAGGGTTTATTGTAGGTATAGAGGTAAATGCAGAAAATAAATTAGGAGAGATTGTATTTAAACCTCGTTTTAAATTAGTCAATACATTAAGCTTAACTTTTTCCATTCAATCACAGATTACATCTTTTAAAAGCTTAACAAATATATCATTAAGACCTCCATTACCATCAATTTATTATTTGACCAATAAAGGTAAAACTCCATTAAATGAATCTGCTTTACCTGCATATACATCATTACCATTATCAAATGGAATTCAATCACATCAAGATGGAGTATTATATGAAATGGGCGCTTTAGTTAACCTAGGAGGAACTACTCGAGAAGCGATACAATATACAGATGGGAATAATCCTTCACATTGGGAAGATACCACAGAAAAACGTGTTATAAGTGATGCTGATAGTCGAGTATTACCTGCAATATTTAGTTATCGATTAAAAGCAATACAGAATGTAACAAAAATTGAGTGTAGCTTATTAGATACAGATAATAACGAAATAAAGAAAATAACTAAAACAAGTACACAAGCTTTGAGTGATGTGGTATTAGATTTTACCAAAACTAATACAAATACAATTCCTAGTGGATTTTATACTTTAAAAGTAAAAATTAACGATAATCAGGAAATTAAATATCCTATTTATCTAAATGATGAGCTATATAATAAAAATCATTTAGCAATAGTAGATATTCGTATGGATGAGCAAAACTCTGCTTATAGTCTTATTGATAATCAAGGGTTTCTAAAAACTAAAGTTAATGCTGCTAATGAAAAAGTAGCACATCCTATTTACGAAATTAGATTTAAAAATAGACGAACATATTGGCGATATAATAAAGAAGGAGATTTTAGCAATCCAGAAATAAATGCAACCGCATTATTTCTAAATCATGAACCAGAAAAATTAATATCACTACAGCCTAAAGCTCTTACAGAAGCACTTATACCTTTTAAGAAAGGAAATTCATCAAAGATATTACCATATCCCAAAATACCTTCTATTAAGATAGAAAACAATAAGATTTTTTCTGAAATCTTTATTAATCAGTCAAATAGGATTATTAAATAATTAAAAAGGAACCTTTTATAAAAATGTTATTATGAATTACAAAACACCAGGAGTTTACATAGAAGAAATTCCGAAACTTCCACCATCCGTTGCACAAGTAGAAACTGCAATTCCTGCTTTCATTGGATATACAGAAAAAGCAGAAGATGAAAGAGGAAACTCGTTACTTAATGAACCAAAACGAATCAGTTCTTTATTAGAATATGAGCGTTTTTTTGGAGATCCATTTAAGGAGACTCAACTTTCTGTTTCAGTCAAAGAACAAACTAGTGGTCCAACGATAGTACAAGCGTCTATTGATGATAGATCTAAATATTTAATGCATTACGCATTACAAATGTTTTTTGCCAATGGCGGAGGGCCCTGTTGGATAGTTTCGGTAAAAGATTATACGACTGGTATCGTAAGTTTTGCTGATCTTAAAGCAGGACTAGATGCTACAGAAAAAGTAGATGAAGTCACTCTATATGTATATCCTGATGCTCAGGGAATGGACAATTTCTCAGATTTTTATTCACTTTTTGGAGAATCAATGGATATGTGTGAAAAACTAAAAGATCGATTTACAGTGATGGATATATGGCAAGATCCTACACAACCTAATCTTTTGGCTAATATTGAGACCATGAGAGATAATACATCTCCAGAAGAGAATACAATAAAATATGGAGCCACGTATTTCCCTAATGTAGAAACAATTTTGGATTATTATTACGGAGGTGAAGGTAAAGGTGATAGTAACGTAACAATAGTTCATGAAGGAGGAGATGGATCATTAAGCGGAACTTTAGCAGAACTAAAATCTAAGAATAATGCACTGTATTTCCAAGCACAAAATTCAATAAGAAATCTACCTTTAGAGATGCCACCATCACCAGGAGTTGTAGGACAGTATGCAAGTGTAGATGCTTCTAGAGGAGTATGGAAAGCACCAGCAAATGTTAATATGGATTATGTCATCAGACCAATGATTAAAATAACAGATCGAGAACAAGAATCATTAAATGTAGATGTAAACTCTGGTAAATCAGTAAATGTTATTCGTTCTTTCGTAGGAAGAGGTAACGCATTGATTTGGGGAGCTAGAACTATGGCAGGAAATAGTAATGAGTGGCGTTATGTTCCTGTAAGAAGATTCTTTAATATGGTCGAAGAATCAGTTAAAAAAGCAACAGTACAATTCGTATTCGAACCAAATGATCTTAATACATGGTCTCGTGTAAAATCTATGATCGATAATTTCTTAGTTCAGCAGTGGAAAGCAGGAGCCTTAATGGGAACAACCCCAGAACAAGCCTTTTATGTAAAAGTAGGACTTAATGAAACCATGGATGAAGTAGATGTCTTAGAAGGACGAATGATTGTAGAAATAGCGATGGCTGTTGTAAGACCTGCAGAATTTATCATTCTGAGATTTAGTCATAAAATGTTATCAGAGTAATTTCTTTTTTTAAATAAATAACAATAAAACATAGTAATATGGCAAGCAAAAATAGCAATGACAATGGCAATTTACGAAGTGCCGATACAGTAATTTGCGAGGGCCTTACCGTCATTAAAAATGATAAAAACACTGCATATAGTATCTACAAGGCTAATGAAACATTACAAGAGTCAAAAGAAATAGCTCGAGGATATAAAATATGTTGCTTGAATAAAGCAGAAGAATCGAATGATGTATATCAAGAGATCATGAGTGGGGTAACCATCAAGAATGCTAAAAAAACCGAGATTATACAAAAAAATATAGGAGAGTATATTAAGAAAGATGATGAGATCGAAAAACTTATCAAAGACTCTTCTAAGCTTTTAAACGAGATGCGCGTTAAACTAGAAGATGCTCATAATGCAGCATGTGCAATGTCTAACTGTATTAAAAACAAAATTTTACCAAAATCAGGTAAAAAAACTAAAGATGATAAAAAAGTAGAGATTGAACAAGAGTTAAAAGAGATTACAGAAAAAACGAAACAATTGGATGAAAAAGGACAAAATGCGTTTCAATCTGTAGTAACTATAGCAGGAATCCAAACATTTACTAATACAATGATTCTTAAGGATTTTATTGCAGAGCTTAGTGTAGCAGTAAAAGACTTTAAGGAGTGCATAGATACCAATATAAAATCCACTTCAGAAGATGTAACTACCTCTAGAAAAGAGCTTAATGTAATCGTAGAAGAATTGGCACAAGTAGCTTGTGATAAAGAAATGGAACATATAAAGGTACAAGGACTGGAGCGTGTAAAACATTTTGTATGCGAAGGAGAATACGAAGATGAATGCCTAGACTTATGCAAGGATATAAGAAGTTGTTATGATTCAGATGATGGCCATAAGCCAAAAAGAAAACCTAGATCAAGAAAGCAATCTACAGATCAAAATTAGTAAACACTAGCAATTAAAGAACAAGTTAAAGATGACAAAGTTTATGATAAATAATGCCTGCTGTTACGATAATGGGGGCAATGACGAACCAGGAACTAAAGATTGTTTAGATAAATGGAAAGAACAACTAGAAAAAGTTAGTAATCAATACACAGAATCTAGTGCCAGAACATCAAAACATAAAGAAGAGTATGTAAACTCACTGAATTGGGAAGGAAAGCTAAAAAATTGGGATACTATCATCAAAAAATCAGATGAAAAATCCAAAACTATAGTTAAAGAACTAGAATTCTTTTTAGAACAGACTAAAAATGTATGCGAAAATTCTAAAGGAGCTACATCAGCATTAGAAAAACTTGCAGGTCTGATAAAGTCAATTTTTGATAGCTTTTTTACCTATGATCAAAACAAAGAAGGCTTAAAAGAAAAAATTACCAATTTTAAAAAAATGGTAGAATGCCTTAATAGCGTTAGTGATGAAGATAAAATAGAAGTTATCAAATGCATAGAAACCTATGAGCAAAAAATGATCTTGGTTTGTGATATGCAAGATGCAATTCTGAGTCATCTTTTGGAAACGTTAAAACAAGCAAATCTATTATCAGAATCAATCTGTGGTAATGGAGGGTTAGAAGACAAGCTTCAGGCAATACTAGATGATTTTAAAGGAGACGACGGTATGGATTGTGAGCATGAAGACCATCACCCATCAGAAGCAATGGCTAGTGACGCTCATGATGATACTAAAGAAGATAGGAGAATGCCAGGAGAAGGATATCCTAAATACCCATGTAATGATAGATTAGTAAAACCAAAACCTAAATTTCCGATTAATAGCAGTAAATACTATAGAGAAATTGAAAAAGGTCTAAAAAGAGCCGTTGAGAAAACAAAAGACCTAGAAGAAATTTGGGTAGCAAGTAAAAAAGAGAGTGATAAAATTTTATCTCATAAAACAAGCCTTACAGAAGCAATAAAAGCAGCAGAAGCAGCAGAAAGCGGAAAATAATTTTAAAAAATAAATATAAAAAATATATAGAACATGGCAGCAATAGGAGATTATCCATTACCAAAGTTTCATTTTCAGGTAGAATGGGGAAACGATTTTAGAATGGGGTTTACCGAAGTAAGTGGATTGGATTTTGAGACAGAAGTTATAGAATATAGAGAAGGAAGTAGTAAAAAATACAATAAATCAAAACAACCAGGCCTTACCAAGTATGCTAATATTACATTAAAAAGAGGAACATTTCAAGGAGATTTTGATTTCTATAAAGAATGGCAAAAAACATATTATTTCCAAGAAGGGAATGAAACCGGATCAAAGTACAGAAGAACAGTTACTATTAAACTGCTTAATGAAAACCATGATCCTATTATTGTTTGGACGCTAGAGAACGCTTGGCCGAGTAAAGTGCAATCTACAGATCTAAAAGCAGATGCTAATGAAGTAGCTATAGAAACTATGGAACTTGTTCATGAGGGATTGACTGTAGCAGACAAATAAAATAGTTTTTATAATTATATAATTCAGTTTCAATGTACCAAATAGTTGGTTTTCATTTTAGAGTTTCATTTGGAGAAACAGGAAAATTTAAAGAAGATGTAAAGTTTCAATCTGTTGCAGGATTAGATGTGCAAATCGAAAAAGAAACCCTAAAAGAAGGGGGAGAAAACAGATTTGAGCATACAATACCTGGGAGAAGAAAGTACAGTCCACTTACATTAAAGAGAGGAATCGTAAGACCTAGCAAATCAGGGTTAACGACTTGGTGTAAGGAAGCTTTTAATGATCTAAAAATTACTCCTATCCAGACTGTAAATGTAGAATTATTAAATGAAAACCATAATATACTCATACAGTGGAGGCTTTCTCATGTTTGGCCAGTAAGTTGGAAAGTGGGAGAGCTAAATGCAGAAAAAGGAGAAGTACTTATTGAGACATTAGAACTTAATTACAACTATTTTGAAGTAGTAGATAAAAGCTAAAAACAGATAAAATGCCATTAGAAATCAGAGAATTGATTATCAAAACTACAGTAAATAATGAGAGTAAAAAAATAGTTGCAGATAATGCTACAACTAGTAAAATGGGAGTATCTCAGATTAATGAGATAGCCGAAAAGATTTTTGAAATTATAAAAGAAAAATCAGAGCGATAATGGATAATAACGGAAAATTAGCAAAAGTTTTAATTCATATCTACGAAGAAGAAGACTTTCAGAGTAATTCTAAAGTAGCATTAAAAACAATTTCGCTTCCAGTTAATCCTGAAAGTCTCACCCAAAATTATAAAGTAGAGCTAACTAAGCAACAAGGTCAGGGTAATCAAGGTACAGGACCAGGGTATAAAGCTACTGCACCAGAAGAATTAAAACTAGATTTTATTTTTGATGGTACGAATACAATCCAAGGGTATTCATATAATAATAGTAAGGAACGTTCTGTAAAAGAGCAACTTAAGGTTTTTATGGATGCAGTTTATTATATGAATGGAAAAATACACCGTCCCAATTTTTTAAAAGTACAATGGGGAGATCTAGTATTTCCATGTACCTTATCTAGTCTAGACCTAAATTACACATTATTCGAATCTAATGGAGATCCTTTAAGAGTAAAAGCAAGTGCTAGTTTTGTAAAGTACATATCACAGAAAGAAAGAGTTGCTAGAGAGAAAAAGAAATCTCCCGATCTGACTCATGCAGAACAAGTAAAAGCAGGAGATCGGTTAGATAACATGGCATACAATATCTATAATGATGTTAAATATGTAATTCAAATTGCAAAAGCAAACCAACTGACATCTTTTCGAAAAGTCGTTCCAGGAAAAGAACTAATTTTTCCTCCATTAGATAAAACAGGAATATGAAAGAAAGAGAGATACCAGTTAGAGCAGAGCATAATGTATCAACCTTTGATATCATTATTGATGGAGAACTAGTAGATTCAGGTTATGAGATATTATCTATTTCTATTCATAAAGAAATAAATAAAATCCCAACAACTAAGATCATTTTAAGAGATGGCAATGTATCCGAAGAAACTTTTGAAATAAGTGAAAAAGAGAATTTTTTACCAGGAAAATCAATTGTTACTAAAATAGGGAGGGATGGTACAAATAATCAGTTGTTTAAAGGAATTATAGTTAAACATTCTATAAAGATTAGGGAAAGTGGAGAAACACAATTAATTCTAGACTGTAGAGATGACGCCGTAAAAATGACACTAGGGCGACATAATTTTTATTATGAAGAGCTGAAGGATAGCGAAATCATGGAAGAAGTTATTGGTCGATACTCTGGATTAAGTAATGATGTAGAGCCAACTACAATAAAACATCCAGAGATGGTTCAGTATCATGCTACTGATTGGGATTTTTTATTGATGCGTGCTGAAGCTAACGCAAAATTAGTAGTGGTAGATGATGGAGAAATTAGTATTAAGACTCCAGAAACAAATGAAGATGCTGCAATAGCAGTGTTATTCGGGTCTACCCTTATAGATTTTGAAGCCGAAATGGATGCCCGTAATCAATGGCAATCGATAGAAGCAAAATCTTGGGATTACTCAGGGCAAAGCATGTTCGAGCATACTACTGATAGTGTACCCATTAGAGAACTAGGAGATGTAGAAGGGCAAGAATTGGCACAAGCTATAAGTCCTGATAGATTAGAACTTAGACATTCAGGTAAAGCTATTGTCGAAGAATTACAAGAATGGACCAAATCCAGAATGCAGATTAGTAGGCTTTCCAAAATTAGAGGAAGAGCCAAGTTTTTAGGTTTTGGAGAAATTAAACCAGGGCAAATGATCGATTTGCAAGGGTTAGGGACAAGGTTTACAGGTAGTGCTTATGTATCAGCAGTGCGCCATGATGTATATGATGGAGCTTGGTATACACAAGTACAATTTGGATTGAATCCAGATTGTTTTTCTCATGTAAACAAAGATATTAAGGATGTACCAGCAGCAGGGTTATTACCAGCAATTAACGGTCTACAAATAGGTAAAGTAGTTCAACTAGAAAATGATCCAGAAGGAGAAAATAGAATACTCGTTAGACTACCGATTATTGATAATTCTGCAAGAGGGCTTTGGGCAAGAGTAGCAACCCTAGATGCAGGAGAAAACAGAGGTTCTTTTTTCTTGCCAGAAATAGAAGATGAGGTAATCATAGGATTTATAAACGATGATCCACGTGATGCTGTAGTATTAGGAATGGTACATAGTAGTGCTAAACCTGCACCTATAGAAGCACAAGATGTAAATCACGAAAAAGGATTTGTAACCCGTTCTGGGATGCGATTACATTTTCATGATGAAACCAAAACCATTACGATCGATACTCCAGCAGGGAATAGTATTATAGTAGATGAGGATACCACCTCTATTACGATCACAGATCAAAATGACAATAAAATACTATTAGACCCCGAAGGGATAGAAGTAAATAGCCCAGGAGATATTAAGATTGAAGCAACAGGAAATATAGATATTAAAGCAGGAATGAATATGACATTAGAAGCGACCCAAATATCAGCTACAGCAAGTGCTAGTATGGAAGTCAAAGGAGCAACAACATCAGTATCAGCAGATGGAATAACAGAAGTAAAAGGAGCTTTAGTAAACATAAATTAACGAACAAGATAAAATGCCAGCAGCAGCGAGAATAGGAGATATGCATACCTGTCCAGCATCAACAGGACCAGTACCTCATGTAGGAGGACCTATAACAGGGCCAGCAGTACCTACTGTATTAATAGGAGGACAACCCGCAGCAGTAGTAGGAGATATGTGTGTATGCGTAGGTCCACCAGATACTATTGTAAAAGGATCAGGAACTGTTTTTATAGGAGGTAAACCAGCAGCTAGAATGGGAGATACCTCTGCGCATGGAGGAACTATCGTTCAAGGATATCCAACAGTAATGATTGGAGGATAAAAAAATAAAAATGAATACAAACAAAGAATATTTAGGTACAGGATGGTCATTCCCACCAGCTTTTGATAAAGAAAGTAAAACGGTAACTATGGTTAGTGCCGAAAAAGATATTGAGCAAAGCTTAGAAATATTACTTTCTACAAGCTTGGGTGAGCGAGTGATGCAATCAGAGTATGGTTGTAGCCTTAAAGATTACCAATTCGAAAGTGTAGATAATTCGTTAATTGGTTTTTTAAAAGATTTAATAGAACGAGCCATACTCTATTATGAGTCTAGAATAATAGTAGAACGAGTAGATATCACAGAAGCAGATGCTTTAGAATTAGTAGAAGGAGTATTGCATATCTCAGTAGACTATAAAATCGAAGGGACTAATACACAATATAACTATGTCTATGATTTCTATCTAAGAGAAGCAGATCAAGGGATATAAATATAATTAAGGTAGATGAAGAAACTTTCTAATATATCACATCCCTTACTAAATAGAACAGGGACTAGTCAAAGAACTAGAATTATTGATGCATTACAGTCAGAATCAGCACCAGTAGATGGAAAAACGCTGGCAGACAGACTATACATTATTAGTACATATGCACAGCAAATAAAGTATTATGAATATATAGAAAACGAATCTGAAACGGCATATCAAGATATAGATAATTGGATATCTTTTTTTCAAAACAGCTTACCTTTTCAGTTAGCCATTTTGAGCAAAACATCAATTAGCGATCTAGAGAATGAGTTTACTATATTATATACTGAATTAAAACAAAACCCATCAAAGCAATCCTTAGAGTCACTATTGGTTTTTGTCTTTAATAAGTGTATTACTCCTGCCAGCGTATTATTTACGAAGGTAGAAAAAGAAAAAAACAATTTTGCTACACCACTTTTAGCAATATTAAATTCATCATATACAGAACCGTTTAAAGAATTTATTAAACTATATAATGCCAGTGCCACATTCTTATGTGTAACCAAAAAAAACTTCTCTACTTTTATGGCAGCACCTTGGCAGTTAAAAGTAGAAGAAATATATGCTATTGATATTAATATACAACAGGTAAAAAAAGGTAAAAAAGAAGCATTTACTAGAGCAGGAACATCTATACATACCATTTTTTATAAACTACTAAGCGGTTTTCAGGATATAATAAACACAGCACCAGACTATATAGAAGAATCCTTACGCCCCTTAGAAACCTCGTTGCAAAAACGACATCAACCACATCTAGCATTAGTATTTACGTTCTTAGAATTACTAAATCATCTTAAGGATGATAGTAATAACTTAGGAAAGAAGCATTTAGATTTTTTCTATCAAAAAGTATTACGATTTATACCTAAAGAAGCAGTACCCGATAAGGCTCATATCATTTTTGAAATATCAAAACATCTAGAAGAATATTTTTTACCAAAAAATGTAGTAGTAAAAAATGGTAAAGATGCTAATAAACAAGACATTCAATTTGGATTAGATCATGAGATTATTATAGATAAAGCTCAGGTTGTAGATCTAAGAACGCTGTATATAAATACTTTTAAGAATACGAATTACACAATAGGGCAGAATACAGAAGAAACATATACAGAAGGGGTTTATATAGCACCAATAGCCAACTCTATTGATGGTAAAGGAGGTGAATTTAAAAAATACCAATCAGGAAACTGGCCAACCTTAGGAGCTAAATATAGTAAAAGTAATAGTACCGTAATAGATACATCTAATGAAGACCCTTGTAGAGATATACAAAAAATAGGTGATGAATATCCAAAAGCCCGATTAGGATTTGTATTATCGTCTCCCATATTATTACTGCAAGAGGGAAAAAGAAGTATACGAATATCTTTAATTTGTGAAACAGTAAACGATATAGTACAGCAGTTAGAAAAAATATCTAGCACACATACAATGTATACCATTGTACCCAATATGTTAGAAGGTTTTAAAAACCTTTTCTTAGGTAAAGAAAAAGCATTCCTTGATGTAGCAGAGAAGCACTTTAAATCTTTGCTAGGTAAAAAAGTACATCAAAAGATATATGAAAATGATGTAAACGAATTTTTAGCACTAAAAAAAGATGAAAATTCATATTTTTTCTCTGTTAAGCAGAAAAATGATATTATAGCTTTTTTAGGAGCCACATCTACGATAAAACAACTTACACAATCAGTTTTTAAGTTAGCTTTTAGTGGAGAAAAAGAATGGTTGATTCCAAATCAGGATGATAGTATTGTTTTTGTATCCTTTACTAATGGCGAGCTTACTATTGCTATTCAGGTAGATGTAACCCCTGATTTTTTGCCAATTACATTTTATGATAAAGAGAAATTAAAAGAAAAGATTGATGTAAAAGAGCATCATCCTGTAGTTAAAATAGAACTAAATGATGAAATAAAAATCAATTTTGAAAGTACTATTAATCCAGATAGATGCTCCTTAAGAAAACAGAAAACAGAAAAAAACATACAGTTTTCATTATACCACATTCTAAGTCAGCTAAAACTAAAAAATGCAAATATAGATGTAGAAGTATGTGGAGTAAAAAACCTTATTGTACAAAATGACGAAGGTAGATTAGATATAAATAGTCAAATTTTCCCATTTGGATTACGTCCAGAAGTAACAGGATATGAACCCATGAATCAATTAGATTGGGAAGGAGTACAAGATGAAAACTCTATGTTAGGACCTAGCTTTTACATCGGTAGCAAAGAGGTGTTGTTTAAAAATTGGCAAGCAGTACGTGTTAATATAGAATGGAAAGACAAACCCGAAAGTTTTAACGATCATTATAAGGCATACCTAAAAGAACCCAATGATGTTTCTGATACACAAACAGATTTAAAAAAACTAGGGCTTAATGAAGAAGGGTTTAAGTTAAAAATAGACTCCTTAGAAGACGGTGTTTGGGAAGAATTAGTTAATAGAACAGAGCTATTTAGTACAACGGCATACGGTTTCGAAACATTAAATTGTAACAATACCATCTATGGATGGGAAGTTAAAAATAAGACAACAGATACGTTTGTAGATTTTAATGAAAGGCTTGACTTTTTTAAAAATTCACAAAATGGTTTTTTAAAATTTACCCTAGCAGATCAGGATTTTTTACACAGAGAATATCCTTTCGTACTAGCCAGACAAATGTTGGCTTATGCATTATCCTCACAGGGCGAAAAATTAACAGATGCTATTTATGTATCCTCTAATAAAACTGTTATTAGAGCCGTAGACGACCTGTCACTTACAGGAGAAGATATTACTACAAGTTTAGAAAAAGCAATCACGTCCTCAGATAATTTAATAACTAGCATCACCAGTTTAGAAACCTATATCAATACAAATGAGGTTTCTATAAATACAATTATCCAAGGGTTAAATGATGTGTTTAGTGATATTAGTACCTATATAGATGTAGATTTAGAAAATTTTGCAATTGATTTAGATCTTTTTAATACAACCAATTTAGCAGGCTTAACAGGGTTTTTAACAACCCTAGGAAGTATAAGAGATACACTTTTAGACCGTAATAATCCTCAACTAATCAGTAAAGTAACTGCTATAGAAACTACGTTGCAAACCTTTTTTTCTCAGATAAACGCAAAACTATTAGGAAGCGGTAATACTTCTGGTATTCAGAAACTAGCAGAAGATATCGTTGATGAAATTGATAGTGCTAGTGGCACTCTACAAGATCTGATAAACCTTATAAAAGTACCAGCAAAAGATGTAAAAACAGGAATCAATGATATAGTCACCTTAATAGATAATGCAGATGATGTTGCCGATAGTAATAGTTTAGTCTCTAAAATTAATGACGTTATAGTATTTATTAATGGAATAAAAGGGTATATAGAAGATGATTTCGATTCTTTTAGAACAAAACTTCAAACCTATATAAACGATTCTATAATACAGGTAATGGGAACTTTAGTATCTAGATTTACAGCCATTAAAGGACAATTTATAACATTTAAAGGAGAGCTAAATCAAAAAGGAGTAGATCTAGATAAAGAATTTAATAGTTTTATAACCGAATTATTGAGTAAGGTAGGAGAGAATGGTAGTGTATCTGTTTTAGTAACAGAAGTAAAAGACAGTCTTAACAATATTGATGAAGTTTTTAAGAAATCTAATATTTTAAAATTCTTTAGTCAAGACGCATCTCAGGCTTTGATTCCAAACGAACCTTGGACTCCGACATTTAAAAACCTATATTTAGATTATACAGCAAAAGCAACAAAAGAAGAAATAGACATTATACACCTATATCCTTTTGAGAATACTACTAGATTAGAAAATATCACAGAGAAACCTACTCTTTTTCCATCCATAAAAGAAGAAGGAACTTTGTTTATGGGTATAAAAGATATAACCCCTGGAGGAAACCTCTCTATATTGTTTCAATTAGCAGAAGCAACTGCAAATTCAGAGATGAATAAAGCAAAAATAGAATGGCATTATTTAAGCAATAACCATTGGAGAAAACTCGAAGAAGGTTTTCACATCATCTCTGATGAAACTGATGGATTGACAGTTTCGGGGATTGTTACTATTGCAGTACCAGATACGATCAATAAAAAAGGAAATACATTGATGTCTGAAGACTTATACTGGATTAAAATCTCAGCTCTAAGTAATACAAAAGCCATTGCAGAAACAATAGGAATTCATACACAAGCAGCTAAAATTTCTGCAAGACTTAGTAAATTAAATGATACAAACAGATTAAATACAGCATTAGCATCAGGCAGTATTAATAAGTTGTCAGAAGGAGATTTTAATATAAAAAAAATAGAACAATTATATCCTTCTTCTGGAGGAAAACAGCCAGAAGCAACAGGACATTTTTATACCAGAGTTAGTGAACATCTAAAGCATAAAGGTAGAGCATTAATGCTTAATGATTACGAGAAAATCGTATTAGAAGGATTTCCAGAAATTTATAAAACAAAATGTATTAGCCATACCATGGGGCTTTCTGCAGTTGAATATCAAAAAGACTTAGAAATAGCCCCAGGGTATATCGTGCTTGCAGTAGTTCCTGATTTAACAAAACTCGTATCAGGAAATCAATTAGAACCTAAAGTACCAGTAAGTCTTTTAGCAAAAATAGGAGCTCACCTAAAAAAGAAAACCTCACCTTTTGCCAGAATAAAAGTAATGAACCCTAGATATGAATATGTAGATGTTACTATTGAGGTACGCTTATATCGAGGAAAACCTCAGAGCTTTTATAAGCAAAAACTCCAAGAAGATATTACCAATTTTTTAGCCCCTTGGTACTTAGGAGATACAGAAAAAATTGCATTTGGGATGCCTGTCTTGTTTTCTGATATTGTAGGTTTTGTAGAGCGATTAGAATATATAGACTTTATAGCAAACTTACAATTAAGAGGAGAAAACAATCAAAATGGCTCAGAAATAAAGCCTCTTACAGCCAGATCGATCCTAACCGCAGGTAAGGTTTGTGTATCGATAGATAAAGAAGAGTGTACCAGTACTGATCAAGGAAGTAACCTTCCATATAAAACAGAAATTATTAATCAATCATCTGAATTAAGTTGATATGGCAGAAGTGGTAAATGATAGTATAACTGTTATCAAGCAAAATGATCCGGATTTTCCGAAGTATTTAGACTTTGAAAAACTACGAAAAGAAGGCTTAACACATATAGGTAACCTTGCAGGAAAAATATGGACAGATCATAATGTACATGATCCTGGAGTTACCATTTTAGAGGTTCTTGTGTATGCTTTGATGGATTTAGGATATAAGACAAATCTTCCTTTTGAAGACCTGATAGCCGTTCAAAACAATAATGACAAAGACGATAACTTTTTAACTCCTCTAGAAATTGTAACGAATAATCCAGTTACGATTACAGACTATAGAAAATTAATTTTAGACGTAAAAGGAGTTCGTAATGCTTGGCTAGAGCCTGTAAATCAAGAAATTGATTTATACCTTAATCAATATAGAAATACATTATCATGTGGTTATGGAGGAGTAGGAGCAAGAGAAACATCTAAAATAAGGTTAATAGATAATAAAGTTCACTTAAACGGATTATATAAAGTATATATAGAAAAGGACAGTGAAACTATACAAACAGATGAACAAGAAAAACAGTTAAAACAAGATGTACTTGCACTTCTGTTACAACATAGAAATTTATGTGAAGACTTTGTAGCAGTAGATATTTTAACTCCATTAGAAATAGGTCTCTGCGCAGAAGTAGAAATAGAATCAGGTTATCAAGCAGAGAAGATATATAAAATAATCTTTAGTAAGGTAAAAGAGTATATCCAACCCGATATACGATATTATACATTAGAAGAACTTCTTGATAAAGAAAAAACAATAGAAGATATTTTTGCAGGAAGACCTTATAGAGAACAAAGTTTTGGATTTATTGATACAAATGAGTTAGAAAGTTATGATAAGCGAGAGGAGATACATCTCTCAGATCTATACAAAACTATTTTAGATATCGATGGAGTTAGAAAAATAAAGGAAATATCCATAACAGATAAGAATCCTAGGGATCAAGTACCTCAGGATTGGAAATATAAAATCCCAGAAGGGCAAGTTCCTGTTTTTTCAGTAGAGAAAACATGTATTGATCTATATAACGATCAAGGTTCATTAAGAGTAGATAAAATTAAAATACACAAAACCCTTTCTGTAACAAGACAGTTCAGAATGCCAATGAACAGCCTTAATACAAAAGTACCTTTAGGAATTTATCGAGAAGATCTAGAAGAATATTATTCTATACAGAATGATTTTCCTGTTGTGTATGGCATCGGAGAAGACGGCTTACCACAGAATGCTACTACACTAAGAAAAACACAAGCACTACAGCTCAAAGGATATTTGATGTTTTATGACCAGATATTAGCCAATTATACCTCGCAATTAGCAAATATCAGGTCATTATTTTCATTAAAAACAGAAGAGCAAAGAACCAAACAAGAAAAACGAACGTATTATACTCAGATGCCTGACTCCATACCAGGCATAGAAAAATTAGTAAGATTCTATGACTCTAGTACCTCAATGCCCGAAGGTTCTTCATTGGCAGTCATCATAGAAAACAACGAAACATCAAAACAAGTATTAGCACAATTACAAAATAACTCTGGAGCAGAACTATCCATAGGAAACTCGTGTAATAATACCAATACATTAGTAGATCAATTTAGCTTTTCCTCTACAGGAATACGTACAATATATATAAGCCAATTAAAGGACTCTTTCTTTAACAAAAAGTATACAGTTCAGATCCTATCAGACCGTAGAGGATTCCTTTTTGTAATACAGGCAGAATTACCGAATGATATTTTAATTGTTGGTACGAAGAGATATGCTTCTAAGAGTGAAGCCAGAAAAGAAGCAAAAAACATAGCTTTTATTGCTACAATTCAACAAAACTATACTCTGATTACCAATGCATCAGATACAAACACGCCAGATAAACATTATTTCGAAATAATATATACCCCTTTATCTTATATTGATCTTATTCAAGAATTAACAGAAGATAAAGAAGAATATAGTACACGACGTCAGCAATTTTTAGATCATTTATTAGCGAGATTTGGAGAAGAATTTACAGAATATTCATTACTACAATACCAGCATAAAACTACTCCAGAAACTACTTCTAAAACATTACAAGACCAATCCAATTATGTCAATAAGTTTGGAGAAATAAGTAGAAATAGAGGTAAAGCATTTGATTATACAATGCCCACATGGAATACGAATAATGTATCTGGGTTTGAAAAACGAGTAGCTGGACTATCAGGAATTACCAATGATAGCCGTCGTAATCTATGTAATTTTGAAGTAACTCAGAGTTTTAGATTACAACTAAAAGATTCGGCAGGGAACACACTTTTTAGAAGTAATAGAGGGTATGAAAAAATAGAAGAATTACACGATGCTGCAAGGAAAATATTAACACAATTACGCAATCCAGAATCGTATAAACAATTAGAGAAAAGCCTCAATGGGTTCGATGTAGATACTATTCATAGAATATTCTCGGAATACCCTAGAAAAGAAAATATCATTATTACTAAGTATAACTACCATCAGCAATTAGCAAATTTTGATAATGAGGTAGTTGCCGTTAGTAAAAGCCTAAAAATAAAATCCGAAAAAATTGCTAGAGATAAAGAACAAGACTTTATAAAAACAATCAATAGTCAAACTGTAGTAAGCACTCCCCAAAAGAATAATGAATACCGGTTATTACCGCTTACAAAAAACCAATATCTAAATGTAAATGCACTACCCTGCACCATTGATACATTGATTACTTGGAAATGGCATGTTAATGAGATCGGAGGAAAACCAATATCAGTGTGTGATCCTGTTTTTGAAACAAACCAACAGGCTTGGGATCATATGATCGAAGAAGCAAATCTAGATGATTTTCTTACAATTCACGAGGTAGGTCTTAAATGGAAACTTCGTATTGATGAAGATATTTTTATTACTGGATTAGAGTGTTACCCCGATGCATATAAAGGAGTAGCCGCATGGAGGCAAGCAAAAGTATTAGGGAGTTCAGAGAAAAACTTTACCATTGATAAGAAAGAAGAATCAATTGTAATCAATCTTAAAAATGAAAAAGGAAATATCATTGCAGTTTCCAATGAAGTAAACTCTGATCAAAAAGATATAAAGACTATTTTAGAAAATTGTATATCGATTTTTGGGAATAGAACTACTAAACCAGATTATGAAAAGGAACAAGAAAAATTTGGGTTTAAAATAGTAGGAGAAGACAATACACCAGTATTTGTTAGCTATTGTGTCTACGATTCAGAGAAAGAAGCTCTTCAGCATATAGAAACTGTTTTTAAACTAGGAGAAAGTAAAGCCAATTATTTACTCTCTGGAGATCAGGGAAATCCTGAGTATAATTTCATACTACGAGATAAATACAACTCATTTTTAGCACTACCACCAGATCACTTCGAAACAGCTACAGATCGTACCAAAGCACTAAATTCGATGATGCGATATTTCAAAAACAATAAACTCCCTGTTTTTGTAAAAGAAGAACCACGTAGATATGTTTGGAGGTTAGAGCATGATGAAAAAGAAATACTACATGCAACATCAGAATTTTCGTCAAAAGCCAGAGCACAAGCTGATTTTGATAAAGCTATAGTTAAAGAGGCCTTACAGCATAATACCGAATTATGTGCTCCCCATTGTTATGAGTTTGCTGTAATCCCTACACCAGCTCAATATAAATTTATATATGGAAATAGTGATGCTCAGGGAAATTTAAATCCTATATTAACAAGTACAGATACATTTACTACTTATAATGAAACCTCACAGGCATACACATCATTTATCAAACAATTACCAGAAGCTTCATTAAAAGTTTCTAAAGAAAAAGAAACCGAGTCCATATTGTATCCTTCAGGATCAAAGATTCCTATTGCAATAGGATCCTCCAAAGATCAAACTGCACATACGTTAATTAAATACCTTACTAAGATATATACGAAGAAGTTATCTCCAAAAGAAGATTTTGTAACCCAGGGAATGATAGAAAATCAAAGAGGACGATACGAGTGGAGGTTTTATAAAAAGTATAGCCCCATAGCAATCAATCCATACCGTTGTAGTAACGAATCATCTGCTAAACAAGTAAAAGCTGATATTTGCGATACCATCCCACCAATATATCTAAAAGAATGTAATAAACAACAACGAATCATTTGTCCAGAAGGTAATCCGAATCAATTTCATTATCAGGTAGTATTTAGTGATGACCACTCCAACCAATTTGTATTAAATAGCTATATAGGATACAATAGCGCAGAAGAAGCAGAAGAAGCATGGCAAGACCAATGGATAGACATCATCCAAACAGCAGCAAACCCAAAAGAATATGGAGCTTTAGGGAAAATAAGTATTGAAGAAACCTATAAAAAACCAGAATCTAATACTTGCGATGAGACATCATTTATAGCCGTAATTCCTAAAAACATAAGAATAGAATTAGAAGAAAAAGATATAATTGTTCAGGAATATTATTCCCAACTAGCGGATTTATACCCCATTTATAAAGAATCTAATGAAAATGCTTCAGAAAAAGTACCTGATTCCTATAGGTTTAAAGTAGTTGTCCCAACAAAAGATTCCATATCAAGAGAATGTAAAGAAAGTAGTGATATTACCCATCTAGGCACAATAGTATGGATCAGTGTAGCATCCTATAGTACTCCTCAGCAAGTGATAACCGCATATAATCATTTTTATAACCTTGCAGGAACCTCTAATAATTGTAAAATATTCTGTGATAAAGGATTATTTTACACAGGTTTAGTAGAAGTATTGGCAGAAAGCCTACAAGAATTCGAAACAGAGCAAGAAGCATGGGATGATCAATACCCACATCAGGTAGATGATTGTCAAAACTGTATTCCAGGAGGAGTACGAGAATTTGTATATGCAGCAGAAGAAGATAAAAATTATATACCCATATGTGATCGTAATTATTGGAAATTCAAAATAGTATCTTCAAGCTATTTTATGACCAATCATAATTGTGATTATAATTCTCAAACGTTAAGAGATCAAGAGATGGGACATTGGATTTCAAAATTAGAAAACCTCAATTGGAATCAATATATTATAAGTCCTCCATACGATGGCGGAGGATCATATCCAGGAGGAGAATTTTTATATTGGATAGGATACGGATACTCTGATGAAGATTTTTGTGATTTTATGTTCACATTAAGAGATAGCCTAGTTGGTTTAAATAGCATAAAAAAAGAAGAAAGAAGTGAAGCTATTAAAACATTTCTACTAAATAAGTATAAAGACAATAGAAGAATTTATGAGTTAATTAGAGGATATGATTTTGATGATGAGGTTGTAAAAAATCTCACGAATTATTTTCCAGTATATAAAACAGACAAAGGGTATCAATATAAATTATATATAACTGAGAATGATACTATAATTACTCCAGATGGATTACAGCCCTGTGGATGCGAACAAGATACAACGATAGAAAGTCAACACTCCTGTAACAATCCATACCCATTCATTAGTAGTAATTACTATACCTGTTGTACTAACGCATTACAAGCATTTAGTGAGTTTAGCATATTAATTATTAGTAAATCATATAGTACAATACAAACATCTAGAACAGATTATGGACCATATTCATTTCAGATTATAGATAAAAGAAAAGAACTAGCATATCATCCACAGCAGTATGAAAGTTTACAAGAAGTTAAAAACGCTATAGAGCATACTAAAGTACAGGTAAATGATGTAGGAATGCACTTATTAGAGCATATTTTATTACGACCAAAAACTTATAGAGAATGTGGAGGAGGGTATGGAAAAGAATATGGAGAAGGTTATATTGAAAACTATAGATCAAGTTGTTTATTACCTATTTGTCCTGATTATGATTGTTATATAGAGTGGCAGCCAGATATAGATAAAAATGATCCTTGCGAAGAAGAAAACCCTACTACTATCACGTATATACCAGGTAGTGATCCTTATTCTTTTTGGGCAACATTAGTATTGCCAGCTTGGGCTAAGCGATTTAGAACCTTAGAACAACGACAAGCATTTGAGAATTTTCTATATAAAGAAGTCCCAGCATTAGTAGGTCTTAATATCTTATGGTTAAGTCCTAGAGATATGTGTAAGTTCGAAGATGCATATAGACAGTGGTTATTATGGAAAGAAGATCCAACATCACAGCTATGCAACTCTAATAGAATTTCTCCTAACTGTTTACTATCTAATTATATCAAAAACCTAAAATCAGAACCGCCATGCGCGTCTACTCCAGAAGAGCAAGGCGACTGTAATTGTGGTCAAAGAGAAGACCAGATTCCGTTTTCTCAAAATACTACAGACAGCATTTTTTGGGCAGGATTATGTAACCATAGTATGCCAGCTATAGCGCAGTCAATAGAAGTAGAACCTACGGTTGGGAGAACTCAACTTGAAGAGTCGAAACAAGAAACAATAGAGACAGAGTCTAAGAATAAGATACCCGTAGAAAAAGAAACAAAGGCAAAACCAGAAATAGCAAAACCAGAGGAGCCTAAGGATAAAACATCAGTAGAAAAAGAAACAACAACACAAAAAAAAGTAACTAGTAAAAAAACAACAAAAAAATTACAAAAGAAAAAAATAGTAACTCCAACTTCTAAGAAGATAAAAAAGGATGAACTCACTATAATTAGACAACGAAAACCAAAATACCTTTCTAATATAGCAGTTGTAGGAGATGAGAAAATGAAAAAGACAAAAAGTTATGAGCGAACCGTATTTTTTATAGAGAATACACCAACTATAGCTAGCTATAGTAAATTAGTAGACTTTTTTAACAGATATAGTTTACAAAAAGATAATAATATCGAAGGATTTTTAACACTGTTAAAAAATGCAACATGGCACTTGTTGGATAAATTGATACTAGATAGAAAAGAAGAAATAGAAACAAAAGAAATAAAGCAATTGAGTACTAGCCTTCAGATAATACATAAAAAGGGAGTATCATTAAAAAAGCTAGCAACAGAATGGAAAGATAAAGAGCTAGGATCTTTGGCAAATATTAAACCATTGGAGCAGATAAAAAAAATATTGAAATAATATTATGACGCAACAGCATCTTATAGGAAAACAGACTATAGAATTAGAAGCTCGTTCTTCTAAAGATGCTTATGTCAACCAACAAAAAATAAGTCAATTGGTATGGAAAAATCTAGTCCCTGCTTTAGAAAACCTTTTTGACAATTTAGTAGCCGAAGATGAGGTTATACAATTAGATACGATAGCAATAGATATAGGAGCTATTAATCTAGATAGACCAGATATCAGTAAAATAGTAGACAAAATAATAGAGCTTTTAGAAAAAACATTACAAGAAGAGCTAACAAGTATCAATTTTCAAAAAAATATAAAAAGGGATAGAGAGAAAAATAATAAAAATACCTATAAATTTTTAAATTCATCAGATATTCATAAAAACGGGAATCCACATAGAGGTTCTAAAGATAAAAGTAATACTAATTCTTTTAAAGATACGATCAATACTGCAAATCAAGTTAATTCTAATAACAATAATTTTTTTTCTGAAAAAGGAAATATCTCAGAGCAGGCAGGGATCAAAAGAAAAAGACAACCCATAAAAGCATATTATTTTCAGGCTTGGTTATATTGGCTAGAAAAAGGAACATTACCATCATATGTAATACCACCAGAAGATGATTGGATGTTACTTGTTTTAGAAACCCTAGGCGTAGATATACAAGCAGTAACAGTTTTAGAAAACAAGCTGAAAATAGCCCCAATAGCACTCCAACGATTAGTTGTACAACATACCCCAAAAGACCTAAAATCAATAGTAGAATTATATACAGGATTCTCTCAGGATGGTATTTTAGATTTTTTTAAAGAAATAAAAACAATTCAGGAAAAAGAGCAATCTTTTGATATACCTATATTTTCTATAACTATACCATTTAGGACATTAGAAATTAATATATGGAAAAAGATTTTTGAGATCATTAGTATAGAACGAAAAAAAATAGATAGCAGTACCCTTGCCAGACAAGTAATTCGTCATCTTAGAATAACTAATATCATTAACGAGGTATCTATAAAAAAAATAGTTAGTGCCACTAACATCTATAACGAAAATAACAAACAATCATATCCGTTTTTAAGTAAAATATATAATCATAAGCAGGATACGGATATAGAAAATGAGCAGCAAACAATAGCAGAGAATAAAAAAGATATAAAAAGTACGCAACTCAATAAGAATACTACAGAAGAAAAGAAAAAAGAATATTTAAAAAAAATTAAAAAAGATAAAGGAGAACATATAGACAAGGAAGCTGAAAATAAAACACAAGAGCATCATCAAGAAGAATCTATAGTAAAAGATACATCAGTCGTTAAAGAAACTAAAGAAGAAATATCTAAAGATGAAATATTCGAAGCAGCAGCATTAGAATCCCCTCAGTTTTTTAATAATGCCGGAGTAGTACTATTAAACCCTTTTTTAAGTAACTTTTTTAGTAGGTTAAACTTGTTAGAAGATAGCGATTTTAAAGATATTAATGCCAGAAGTAAAGCCGTAGTACTATTACATTACTTAGCTACAGGAGAAGAAGATCCTAAAGAATATGAAATGATACTCCCAAAATTTCTTTGCGAAATGCCAGTGAATATACCCTTAGATCATACCATATGCCTTACCAAAGAAGAAAAAAAAGAAGCAAATGACCTCTTAGCAGTTATCGTAGAACACTGGGGAGCATTAGGCAGTATATCAGCCGATGGATTACGCGAAGGTTTTTTAATAAGACAAGGGAAACTAGAAAAAGAACAAACAGGGTGGAAACTATATGTCGAACAAAAAACATTAGATATTCTGTTGGATAAACTTCCTTGGAATCTAAGCCTTATAAAATTACCTTGGATGAAAGAAATGCTAAAGGTAGAATGGAGATAATACAATAGAAAAATAATATCATGGAAAAAATATTTGGGAACCTACACTTATATGAGATCGTACTTCTTTTTTTAGGAGTATTTCTTTTCATGTTATTATGCGGAGGATTAGTGTACTACATTATTCAAAAAGAAAATATCAAGAAACTCTTATTATTTTTTCCGATTCCCATTCTTATGATAGGATATCCAAGTATCCAAGAAATACAGATTGAAAATGATAAAGTTGCTCTTAAAAAATTTTCTAAAGAAGTTATAGAAAATCCAGAAGATACAATTGCAAAACAAGAGCTTAGTAAAATCACAGAAAAACTAGAAAAAAGAGCCGCTAATGTAGAAGATATCAAAGCTGTTGCAAAAGCAAACTTATTATTAGGAAATCCAGATAAAGCAATTGATTTAACCAATAAAGCAATACAAATAAATAAAGGAGAACCCCTCAAAAAAATATTAACTGATAGTATGAAATCATTAGAACAACAGCAGTCTAAAGAAAATCTACTTACCATAGAAGATATAAAAGCAATCGCTACGATACAGAAAAAACTAGACAATAGATCATTATCATCAGATGATACCTCTCGATTACGAGAGCAGATAAATAAAATACAATGGAGTGATCCAAAAATGAAAGAATACTTAAGAGATAGGATCCTTGAGAATAATATAAAAACAGATACTATAGAAAAATAAATATATCAGAAAATCAAAGTAATAAGTGAAAGTAGCAGAAGTACAAAAAAGCACTACCGCAAAAAACACAATTCAGAAAAAGCGGCACCCCTTCTTTAACAAAGAAGGAGAAGGCAGCTTTTTTTCAAAATCTAGTGAAGCTACCACACCATTTTTCACACCCGCCATACAACCCAAGATAAAAGTAGGCAAGCCCAATGATAAGTATGAAGTAGAAGCCGATGCAATAGCAGATAAGGTAGTACAGAAACTAAGTCAACCTAAGGACTCATACCCTTCTCATAGTGATACATCAGTTCAGGCAAAACATACCTCTGTAGGAACAGAACCCATACAGAAAAAAGAAGACGATGAAGTTTCAGAACACGATAATGAATTACAGCTAAAACCTATTTTCGAAAGTAATGCAGAACAGCCCCCAGAAGCTGACGTACAAACAAAGCTAAGCACACCAACAATTCAGAAAGTATCTTCGCAAGAAGAAGAACTTCAAAAGAAAGAGGATGAACTTACAGAGACTGAAGAAGAGATTCAGTCTAAGGTAAATGTTGGAGAAAAGCCTCAACCAGCAGATGAAAAAGAAAAAATACAATCCAAATCAGAAAATACAGAACAACAAATAACCCCAGACTTACAGAGCCGCTTAAACTCTAGTAAAGGACGAGGAAATCCATTGCCATCAAATACTCAAGAAAGCATGGGATCAGCAATGGGAGCAGATTTTGGAAATGTACGAACCCATACGGGTAGTGAAGCAGTACAAATGAACAAAGATTTGGGAGCACAAGCCTTTACTCATGGTAACGATATCTATTTTAATCAAGGTAAATACAATACCAATTCGACCTCTGGTCAACATCTGTTAGCACATGAGTTAACGCATACTGTCCAACAAGGAGCATCCAAGCCTTCTGTGCAAAAAGTAGATGAAGCAACGACCGAAGTTACAGAAACTCCTACTGCTATAGAAGCAGCGATACGCCCTAATGATGCTCTAGATATTAGCCATCGATTTGATTTAACAACGGCCTGGGCAAATTATCTCGATGCTCAGTATAATGATGGAAAACGAATTTTTGATGTAGATGTAAAAATAGGAGAACGTTATCGAGGAACAATAAAGGTTAATAAAACGACACGAAACATTCAGGGAGATGCAGCAAAATATGAACTTTCTGAAGGTAATCATAAGTATTTGAATATAACGGGTTGGAATTTTCTAAACCCTATGCGCGAAGCTGGAGTAGACCCCATTTTAGTTCTCCGTAATTTTGGAGACGAACAGCAAACCAAAGGTTTTCTTAGTGTAAAAATGGGAGAAAGAGCCTTGGTAGGAGATGTCCAAGGATTTATTAAAGGGCTTAATGATAAGTTAGAAACAATGGATTTTTTGGGTATCGAACCCTTAAATGTTGATGCTTTAGAAAACACTTTTGAGAACGGTCGTTTAGTTTTTCAAGTGAGTGCTTTGACTACGGTAGTAGATGGTTTTTTGGAAGCAGGAGGTGGACTAGGAATTACAGGAGATGCATTTACATTTAACCTTAACGCAAATGTAGATATACAGGGGTTAGCTCAAGGTCAATTTACAATCGCTAGAGGAGAAGGTGGAAAATTAAGCGGTAGAGGAGAAATACAAGGTGATATTGCAAACATACAAGCAACAATAATAGCAGAATATATTGATGGTGCAGTAACGATACAAGGTACTGGTACAATGCAGTCTGAAAAATTTACTGGATCAATCACTTTATTGGTAACAGATGCGGCAAAGTCAAGACAGATGATGAATGCCGCCTTAGGATTAGAAACAATGGATGCTCAGGCAGAAGTTCCTGCAACTCCAGAAACGGCAGCCCCAAAAACTAAAAATAATCAAGTACTTGCTGGTTGGGGACAGGTACAGGCTAAAATAACGCCTTGGTTAGAAGGAACGGCCAAGATTGGTATCGATCACGAAGGGCATGTAACCATCGTAGGAGAAATAGCAGTGCCCGATGAGATAGAGCTCATGGAGCAACGAGGCAAAAAAGTCCAGATTTTTGATGTAGAAATACGTGCAGGTTATGGTATCCCATTAGTCGGGCAAGTATTCTTATTTGCAGGCATAGGGATGTTTGTTAATGCAGGATTTGGACCATTAGTACTTAAAGATGTTGGATTTACAGGAACCTATTCTACAGACCCATCGGTATTACAACAATTTAGTATAACAGGAACCTTAGGTATTAATGCCTTTGCCGTTTTAGGGTTAGAAGCAGAAGCAGGAGTCGGTCTTACATTATTAGGCCACGATGTTAAAGCAGGTGTAAATGTAACCGCGGCAGCTGGACTTAGGGCATATGCAGAAGCCACACCAACATTTCAGTATACAGAAAGTGCAGCACCAGAAGGTGGAAAAGTAGGAGAATCTAGATTAAAAGGACATTTTGAAGCTGCAGCGCAATTATTCTTACAATTATCAGGAGCGTTATTCTATGAGTTAGATAGCCCATGGTGGTCACCAGCACCAGATGGTAGAGAAGAAACCCCATTAGGCGAAGTACAATATCCAATAGGCGATAGTATGGGAATTGGTGCAGATATCGATTGGTTAGTAGGATCACCAGATGCTCCAGAACTTAAATTTTCTCCTGTAGAATTTGATCCTAATAAATTTACAGCAGATGTTATGGCAGATCCTCCGCCTAGAAAAATGGGAGATGCCGATGCCAATCCAGAAGGACAATGGACGGGAGAACCAGGAGGAGAACAAAATGCTAATCCAGAAGTAACAGGAGATGGTAAAGGATTACCCCCTAATAATAAAAAACAAGAAGATCTTAAAAACCTGCCAGACGAGCAGAAATATATGAGAGCTCTTGATGAAATGTCTAAACTCGAAAATGCAAAGCCAAAACCCACAGAAGGTGTTGTTGATGCAAAGGCAAAAAGGATAAAATCAAAGTATGGACTAGATAAAATTCAACTTAGAGACAAGCAAGATGATAATATTTCGGTCTATGTAAAACATGCAAAACAGGATAATAGCAGGCATTTGTTAAAGATTCCATTAATGAGTGCAGCAGAAAGAGTTAAGCTACTAAGTGATGCAATGACAGATTTGCGTACAAAAGAAAAAACAGCAGCCGGAGAAGATGGTACTATCGATGAGCCCGCAGCAAAATCATTACTAAACAACTGGCAAAAAGAGCATCCTGTAATCGAAAGTTCAAGAGTAATAGACGGTAAAGAGACCTGGGATTATCTAATCGATGTTGGCGATAGGAATAATACAGAGACAGGGAAGCCTAAAAAAGGCGGTGGTGAAATTGATCCAACTAAAATTAAAGATGACTTTACCTTGTTATCGGGAGAAGAACACAAAATTTACTTAAGAAATAGTGATGGTAGGTTTGAGTTGATTATGGAAAGTACACCTACTTTATATAGCGATTTTATTAATAGGTTTGAAATGCCACCTGATGCATCTAATGAGCAAAAAGCTATTAAGCAGCGTGCTATAGATTTGGCCACAGAAATAGGAGTAGAATTAGAAAAAATAACTACAGGAAATGCTGATAGAACACTTACAGAAGAGCAATTTGATACTAAAGTAGATCAATTAGCCAATTTTACAGAACAATTAATGAATGTTGCATTTGGAGCAAGAATACCAGAAAATCAAAAAGAATTTGGTACTAAGTTTGATGGCGCTTTTGGATCTTCGGCAGCGATTAATTATCTTTCTAGTAAAACTTCAGGAGCTCAATCTAGTAGTAAAGCATATGATAAACATGGAGTATTGGATTTAAGAAAAGGTGAATCTGGAAGTCGCCCATATTATTTGAGAGGCCACTTGTTAAATGGAAACTTACATGGCCCTAACGACTGGAAAAACCTTACACCATTAACATACACCGCAAATACAGCGCATAAAGATAAAATCGAATCAGAATTGACTAGTCATTTAACATCAGATGGTCAGCCCCTTACATCAGACCAAAGAGCATTTAAGTATATAATTATAGCGCAATATGGTAGAGGGGTAAATACATCAGCTAAACAAGCTGTTGATAGTTCTACAGATCCAGAAGTAATGGCACATGCTGGTACTATTAAAGAAGTAATAGATGCAGAAGCTTTTGTGCCAAGACATTTAACTATTAGAGCTATTGAACTTAAACCAAATGATAATGGAGATTGGGTAGAAGATAGTGTAGTTTTTAATGATACTATACCTAATACTATAGAACAAACTCCAGGATCATACAATATAAGTGGAACAGCCAGAGAAATAAAGACTAAATTATCTATAGATGAAGTAGATTTGGAGTTCTTAAAAAGATGGTTTGATTCTGATAATGCTACTGCTATAAATAATGCTATTAAAGGTTTTTCAGATGAGATTGATACTTATGGTGATTTACAGGATAAAGCCCTTGAAATGTTAGGAACTGCGGATAAAAGAAAAATACCACTTTCTGGATTACAGAATAGAATTATAATATAGATTAATTATGGATAAAATTAAATTGAAAAAATATTTTGCTGAAAAATGTAATAAGCATTTGTTTAAATGGGAGATGAAGAATCAAGAGAAATTTCAGGTTTTTGACAATAACATTAAAATATATAGAGGAGAAGGCTTAGGAGTTGATGTTTTGTTAAATTTAGAAGATGAAATTAAAAATTTTTATGCTGCATTGAAAGGTTGGAAAGTCAAATGGATGTTAAAACCTGAATTGGGAATAGACATAGAAGGGTCAATTAATATTTTGCCAATCGAAGAAGTACTTATTGGGGATGTAGATTTTTTACCAGAAAAATATCCAGTAATGAAAAATTTTACATTATTAGATTATTTCTATAATGAAGCAGCAGTTGGGTTTTATTTAGATCAGCCAGAAAAAGGACTTTTTTATTTTGAGTTTGACGCAAACCCACAAAAGCTAAATCTGGATTTCAAAGGTTATTTGGAAATGCTAAAATATACCAAAGGAGCAGCCTATTGGCAGAAAAGTGTAATTGAACCTATAATTGATGAAACATCAAGTCCAACAATAGAAAAAATGAATAAACTATTTCCAGAAATAACTGTAAAAGGGTTTTATGAGTTATATAACACCCTTAGGATTGATGAATAGGTCTAATAGATTATATGATTAACCTAAAAGACATCTTACCTATGGATAAGTATATAATGATAAAAAGAAAAGTCCCCCGCTACCGCTAGTATGCAACTAGTGGCAGTAAGAGTAATAAAAAGCGTGTTAGACAAGATATTATTTGATCATCAACATGCAATCAAACCATCATCAACGAACCGATGATCGATAAAAATAACCGTAAGAGAGGTACTTATATCACGGAGATTGATAAAAGTACTGCCGGGAAGAGATCAAATATACCAATGATCTATGTGTAAGTACTACCGGAGAGCATATAACTATACCAGTAGTCGATACACATAGCACAGAGAGTGTGTTTTGTAGGACAAGGAAGGTGTTGTGGATACCTCAGAAAGTATAAAAAGAATGATAGAAGTTCCATTTTGTAGGAAAATAGAAAGATTTATATAACGATTAAAAATAGAGAATACTATAAGTAATAGATACAACGGAGCGATAAGACAAACTAAAACCAAAAAACTAGGTGAAAGTAGCAGAAGTACAAAAAAGCACTACCGCAAAAAACACGATTCAGAAAAAGCGGCAACCCTTCTTTAACAAAGGAGGAGAAGGCAGTTTTTTTTCAAAATCTAGTGAAGCTACCACACCATTTTTCACACCCACCGTACAACCCAAACTAAAAGTAGGCAAGCCCAATGATAAGTATGAAGTAGAAGCCGATGCAATGGCAGATAAAGTGGTACAGAAACTAAGTCAACCTAAGGATTCATCCCCTTCTCATAGTGATACATCAGTTCAGGCAAAACATACCCCTGTAGGAAGAGAACACCTACAGAAAAAAGAAGACGATGAAGTTTCAGAACACGATAATGAATTACAGCTAAAACCTATTTTCGAAAGTAATGCAGAACAGCCCCCAGAAGCTGACGTACAAACAAAGCTAAGCACCCCAACAGTTCAGAAAGATACCTCGCAAGAAGAAAAACTCCAAAAAAAAGAAGAAGAACAGATATCTGAAAGTGATAAAGAAGTACAACGAAAACCTATTTTTGAAAGCAATGCCGAACAACCAGAAGCCAATCTACAGGCTAAATTCATAAATATACCTACAATACAAAGAGCATTATCAAGCGGGGAGGAAGAACAAATCCAGGAAAAAGAAAATGTAGGCGAAGGAGAATCTGAAATTCAAACCAAGACCGAAATTGCAGATTCAGGAAGACTAGGAGAAGAAGAGGATAGTATACAGACCAAATCAGAAAACACTTCACAGGAAGCAACATCGGATTTACAAAATCGCTTAAATTCTTCCAAAGGAGGAGGTAGTCCATTATCTATTGATACACAAAATGATATGGGATCGGCATTCGGTGCTGATTTTAGCAAGGTAAGGGTTCATACAGGTAGTGAATCAATTCAAATGAATAAAGAATTGGGAGCTCAGGCTTTTACACATGGTAATGACATTCATTTTAATGAAGGAAAGTACAATACTAATTCAGATTCTGGGAAACACTTATTGGCACATGAGCTGACGCATACGGTACAACAAGGTGCAGCAATACGCACAAAGAAAGAAAATATTTCTGATACAAATCAACCCGTAATTCAACGAAAAAGTTGGGCGCGAAGAAAAATAGAAAGCGGATTGAATTGGGCGGCAGAAAGAGCCATCCCCGGATATACCCTGCTCAATGTAATACTAGGGAAAAACTTGATTACTGATGAAACAGTAGCCCGAACAGGAGTAAACCTTATCGAAGGTTTTATGGATTTAACTCCTATTATCGGAAAAATTTTATTCAATGAACTTAAAGAAACCAATACCTTAAAAGAAGCAGGAACTTGGGTAGAACAGCAAATCGCCAAATTTGGGATAGATTTCAATGATATTTCGAGACGATTAAAGGCGATGTGGGATGAAATGTCTGTTTGGAAAGGTATAAGTGGTAATATTAAGGTGTTCAAAAAATACTTTGGTGGATTAGTAGGTAAAATCATGGCCTTTACCCGTGTTGTATCTGAGAAAGTAAAAGAACTCCGTTTTGAAGGAGCTTTGCGTTTAGTTGGAGCTCATGATTTGCTAACAACTCTAAAGAAAAACAAAGTAGCATTCAAGCGTGCCATTGATAATCCTAAGGAGATTCTTTCTGGTTTTATGACCTCACTAAAACAAGGGTTTTCTAATTTCAAAAACAATTTTGGGATACATTTTAAAAATGCCCTGTTTGGATGGCTTTTTGGTAAAGCAGCAGAAATAGGAGTAGAGATTCCTCAAAAATTTGATATCCCCAACCTTTTTGGCTTTATAGCGCAGTTAGTAGGAGCTACCTATCAGCAAATACGGATGCAAGTTGTAAAAAAACTAGGCCCTAAAGGAGAGAAAATAATAGGGTATATGGAAAAAACAGCTAGTGTAGTCAAAGACCTTGTGATCAAAGGACCAATAGCACTTTGGGAAATGGTAAAAAACTCATTAGCCAATCTGAAAACGATGATCTTTACCCAGATAACAAAACTAGTATCTACTGAGATCATCAAGCAGGCAGTTATTAAACTGGTATCCATGCTTAATCCTGCAGGTGCTATAGTACAATTGGTATTGGGGATCTATAGGGTGATTAAATTCTTTATAGATTGGTGGGAAACCATCAAAGATATAGCTACAGGAATACTTGGTTCTATTGTAAAAGTAGCTCTGGGGCAATCTAAAGGCGCTACCTCATTTATAGAAAAGATCATGGCCAAAGGAATGCAATTGGTAATCGCATTTTTGGCTAATATTTTTGGACTTGGTGGTATTGTTGGAAAAGTAAAAAACCTAATTAAAAGAATAGCTAAACCTGTAAAAACTGCCATTGGTAAGGTGATCAATTGGATTGTAAACAAGGGGAAAGCTTTGTTTGGTAAACTTTTTGGTAAAGGGAAAGAAAAAACAGTAGATGTTGAAGGTAATGATGAGAAAAAACATAAATTGATAGGGCAACAGGTACGCAAAAAATTACAAGAGCCTATATCAAAGAAGAATGCTTCTTTTACAGAATTTTATAAACAAAAACAAAAACAGGCAAAAGATTTAATAAAAGAATACCAACCACAACTCAAAGATGGTATTAAGATTGATATCACATCTGGCTCTTTAAGTGAAGAGAAAAAAAATAATGATATTGATTTTAAGATTAGAATAGCACCTAACGATTTTATTTCTGAAATAAAAGCTAAACATGGAACTGCTGGTGTATTGGCTCTTTATAGAGGGATACACTATTATGCATTGTATGATGATAAAGCAGAAAAGGAGAAAGTAATAAATAATGTTGCAGCTGAGCAAGATTTTTCCAATGCAGTATTTGATATCTTAGGAAAAGATAGATTTAGTGAAGATGTTACTTACGAGGAAAAATTAGCTGCGGCAAAAATAGTAGTAGAAGAATTAATGGCAAAGAAAACCAAAGTAGATGTTAAAACTTGGTGGGGAAGTAGAAAAACTGTTAGTTCACATTTTTATGCATTGTTACAAAGGTTTGTTAACTCAAGAGCTACTTTTATTAAAGAAATTAAAGAAAGAAAAAGAGATTCTTATAAAGGTTTCTCATTTACTTCTCTTCCATTCATATCAACTACAAAGACAGCTTCAAGAAGTGCTGCTTATGCTATGAATGAAGTTAGCCCAAAAGAAGATCAGATTGAGAAATTTGAAGATTTTGATTCGACGCTTTTAGTAGGGAAACTTTTTGTTTATTTGTTTAAAGTAGATGATTTAGAAGCATTAAAAGCAGAAGATATAAGAGCATTAAAGGATTCGGGAAAAATTTACCCACATGCTAGATTCTCCAAAGCGGATAAAGAAATTACATTCCCAGGTTTTATACCTAAGGAAAATAAAGTTGATACTATAAATGCAACTGCAGGAGATAGTGTTAGTGGGTTAGCGGCTAAGGGCGAAAAAGCTGCTAAAAATAAAGCCGTAGAGGATATAATACCTTGGTCTAAATAAAGAAATAATGGATGATTTAAGAGAAACAATACAATCTCAATATGAATTGATAAGTTGGGATAATTGTAAGGAAAGAGTTTTAAAAGCAGGGACTTATACTACTTTCTTTAAAAGACTTTACAATAGAGAGGTAGACAGTATATTCGAGAATAATGATATAGAATATTTAGTTGATTTTTTGGAACAATTTGGATCTTTTCTTTATGCATCTGGGCAAAGTATTTATTTATGCAGAAAATGGTTTGAATTAGTAGCATTGGCAGCAAATAAAATACAAGATAACATTAGATATTGTCAATATGCTGTTATTAGTGGTAGATGGGATTTAGTTAAAGAAGCAAAGAAAAACATAGAGACATATAGTGATTACGAAGAAAAGTTATTTATGTATTTGATTGATGAAGAACAAATTAATGATTACTCTAAGTTGTTGGATCAAGATTCTGATAATTTATGGAGTAGGATATTTCATGATTTATCCGAATTAAATTTCTTAAACGTAGAGAAATCATTGAATGAACTTATAAAGAGTTTTCATTTAGGTTATGATGTGGATTATGAATTTGCTCCGGGAGAATACCCTGTTTTCAATCCTTCATTAGTAGCAATTATCTGTACTCTTATTCATCAAGAGAAAATATCTAATTCTTTTTATAATCAAAATTTTTCGAATGAATCTTTAAATTTAGGATTAGTTGTTTCTCAAAATTTGTAGAGCATTTCGTAAATACCGGTAAAAATTAGTAATAAAAGTAGATATACAAGAGTATGTAGAAATATTTAAAAAATAAAATTATTAGATTAATTGAAAACAGCAGAAGCAAATAAAAGTACTACTACACAAAGCCGAATTCAGGCTAAGCGGCAACCCTTCTTTAACAAAGGAGGAGAAGGCAGTTTTTTTTCAAAATCTAGTGAAGCTACCACACCATTTTTCACACCCACCGTACAACCCAAACTAAAAGTAGGCAAGCCTAATGATAAGTATGAAGTAGAAGCCGATCAGGTAGCCGAGAAAGTGGTTCATCAAAAACAAACTACAGTAGGATTAGGGAGTACCAGTTCATCAGTTCCAGTACAAACAAAAACTGAAGACATTCAAAAGAAGGAGAGCAATACAGAGAAGATGCAGATAATGCAAGAGGAGGAAGATGAAAAAGCACTACAAAAAAAGAATAATGACAAACAATCAGAAGGTATTGATGAACCGCATCAAGAATCTATTGTGCAAAGTAATGCCGAACAGCTGGAGACTAGTTCGGATACCAATAAGATAAATTCTTCGGTTGAAAATGATGCAATGCAAATTGTAAGTAAATCGAAGCAAGCAGGAAGAAATGTTCAAGCTAAGAATATACTAAATAAACAGGAACAAAAACTAGATAAAAAAGAAGAAGAACTTCCAGAAGAAGAATTAAAAACCAAACTAGATGCAATTGATGTTTCCGAACAACCCGATACTAAAATACTAGCTACTGGCAATACAAAAGAATATACCAATAGTCTTGTAGCACAACAACCTATTGCTTTTTCACGATCGATAAAAAGAGCAGATCAAGATGTTTTAGCAGCTCAAAAAAATGAGCAAACCAAACTCAAAGAATCTTTGCCTGAGATAGAACAACCCACTGGTGTGCCAATTAAATCTATGGTTTTAGCTAAGAAGCAACAAAAAGCCAATGAAATTGTAGGAAAAAAAGAATCATTGCCAGATCTGACACCTAAAGGGAAAAGCAAAGGAGATAATATAGAAGAAAAAAGTGAGCAACCTCCAAGTAGTTTTATAGAAAAACTCAAATTAATCAAAACACGTACCCGATCTGGAAATGATGATGATAGAAAATTAAAAATTAAGCAAGGTATAAAAACACTACCAACTTCTGAGAGTGTCGATACCAACCCAGGAATAGCTCCAGAGGTAGACCTTACTGGATTAGCCAACCCATCCAAAAATCAGGAGAATGTAACTACATCCGAAAACACAGTTAATAAAAATCAAGAGAAGAACCTCAAAGAGAGTAAAATCTATAAAGGAGAAGACGATATTTATCCAGAACTTGAAGTAGGATTATTAAGTCCGTCAACGGAACTATCAATCATTGAAATAAATTCGGTTTTAGAAAAAGAAGTTCCAAATGTATCTGAAGAAGTAGCACAAAGTTTTGATAGTAGTGCAAAAGCCTATATGGATCAGGAATTAGCAGCTGAGAAAGCTAAACAAGACGATGCCTATGCAAAAATGGAGGCAGATCAAGAAAAAGAACAGCAACTAACAGATACAAAGATCACAAAAGAAACGGCTAGGGTTAAATCTGAGCAGGAGTCGGAACAACGAAAAGCTAAGGTAGATGTTACTAAACAACGTGGTGAGTGGCAGAAAGAAAATGAAGCAGTAAAAAGTGAGTTTGCAGGGAAATCATCAGAAGCTAAAAAGAAAGTAGATAAGGACATAGATAGTAAAGTATCTGAAACGGATACCAAAATAGATCAGGAGTATACTAAAGCAAAAACAGAAGGAGATAAAAAAGTTTCAGAAGCCAACAAAGAAGCCGAAGCTAAAAAGGCCAAAGCCCAAAAAGAATCAGAAAACAAGAGCTGGTGGGATCGTGCGGTAGATGCAGTAAGTAGTTTCTTTGATGCTCTGAAAGACGTTCTTAATACATTGTTTGATGGACTTAGGAAATTAGTTAAAGGACTCATTGAAGCAGCTAAGAAATTAGCAAATAAACTTATCGACTTGGCACGAGACGCTATTGTTGGAATGATCAAAGCATTTGGAGAGGTACTAAAAGGGTTTGTAAATATTGCTCTAGCTGCTTTTCCAAAATTACGGGATAAATTCAATGCAGCTATTGACAGAGCAGTGAATAAGGCAGTTGATATAGTTAACAAATTAGCAGAAGGACTTAAAAAAGCTGTTAATGCATTATTGGATGCTCTTGGAGCCGTATTAGATGCTATTCTTGCCGCCTACCAGGCACTATATAATTTATTCCTTGATGTCATGAAATTTTTGGTAGTTGGACTAATCAAGATTTTAGAATTCTTATGGAATCTCGTTGAAGGCGCATGGAATGCACCTGGAGAATTTATGGGGGCATTGGCAAAAGAAGCCATGGGAGGAGATCCATCTAAACCACTACCCAATTTTGAAGTACCTACAGGACAAGAAGAAAGTTGGGCGAGTGCTATGGGACTTTCGAAGGGTCAGAACAATAAACAAGAAAAAGCGGTGCAACAACAAATACCGGAAAAATTAATGGCGGTATTAACTAAAGAAGAGTTGGCAGATAGCGATGTGTCACTAGAACCAAGTCCAGCTGTAGAATTAAGTCCTGAAATTATGGAACAACTCGCAATGATGCAACCAGGGACTACTATGGAGTTAGGAGGCGCAGGTACTGATGCCGTAACAACCAAGCAATTCCAAGCTTCAGCAGCGGATGATAGTGGATTTGATGTCAATAGCATTGTTGGAGAAACTGCGGAACAAACTACCGAATCAGCAGACTCCGCAGAAACCACCATTAACGAAAAAGAAACGAGTGGGAGTGGATCAGGAACCGGGCCAGATTGGAGAAATATGTCCGACGATAAAAAGTTAGATCATTATTTGGGAGAAATGCTAAAACCAAATCAAGAAGCCGCAACCAAACAACCAGCCCCCACCACGACCAAAGCACAACCAGTAATCGATAATAGCCCAGAAGCATTAATTACCAAAACAGGCAGATTATCTGTGGGGCAACGATTAGGTTTCATGGGAAAACAAATGATGACAGGATTACAGGTCATGTGGAGTAAATATAAGGTATGGATTATTACAGCATTAGTAGCGGCATTATTAGCTGCAGGAGTAATTGCATTCTTTACAGGTGGAGCAGGATTGGCATTGGCTGTAGATATTATTGTTAAGGCAATGATTGTCATCTTTGGCGCAATAGCTGTTTATAAAGCTGTAGGCCATATTTGGGATTATGTAAAGTTCGCTTGGGCGGGTGATACCAAAAAAGCAGGGCAATCCCTAGCATCCGCTATCGCCGTAATTGTAGTAGAATTCTTCATTGATAAAATTCTACTAGGAATGGCAAAGGTGTTTAAACGAATTGTAAAAGCCTCCAAGGCAGCGATAAAATCTACTTTAAAAGCCACTAAAACGGGTCGAAAAGTTCTTGCCGGGGTTTTAAAAACACGCCGATTTGCACAAACAACCATTCGTAAAGGAATTGCTAGAATAAAGAATTCAAAGCTAGTGGTTAATATGAAAGGTAGAATAGGGAGAGGTATTAAGAAACTTAATGATCTACGCAATAGAATTTTAAATCGCTTCAAGTTTAAGAGAGCCTGGTTTGAGAAACATGGCCGATATGTCGAATTATGGGCAGAGTTTAATGCAAAAGTGATGTTGATTAGAGAAGATGGTGAAGTAGAGTTTGATGAATTAATGACAGGGCTCACTCAAAAACAAAGACAAAAACTTCTCAAAGGAGATCAAATAGGAGGACGAATTAAGAACTCGAAATCTACAAAAGTTATTGTTTCTGATTCTTTTGAAAAATCTTTCAAAGAAATGTCTGAAGTAGAAAGGAAAGAAATTTTAGACACTTTTAGAAATAGTAATTTTGCTAGGAGAAGAGCGGCAGCAAATACAGGGTCTGATCCTATTCCGGATTGGGCAAGAGGAACCGAATGGGAAGCATACTTTAAGAAACGTGGAAATATTAACACTTCTTATACTGGAGCAATGAATGCAGATGATCAAATTCATCACTTAGTGACAATGGAAAATTTACGTCACCCTGTAACACAAAAAGGAGTCAAGGGAGGTTTTGACATTAATGATGCAGCCTCAAATGGGAAGAAGGTGGATACATATAGTAGTACAACTCGTAGAAATGCAGATGGAGATATAACGGCATCCCGTAGTGGGATTCATGCCAGTCATCCCAATTATACAGGTGCACAAAACGAAATGCTTGAAATGTATTCAAAACAGTTTAAAAATGCGACAGATACTGACGCAGCGAAATTTTTGCAGGCAATGTCTGATAAATTAGATAATGCTATTAATGGAATCCCTTCAACAAAAAAAATAGACGAACTTTTTAAATATGGAACCTATGAGAAAACAGGAATTCTTGATGTAAAAAAATTCTACAGCGAAGTTATTGCACTATACAAAACAAAATAAAATTATGAAAGAATTACAGTATTACAAATTTAGATTTCACCCAACGGAAATGGATGATTCAAAATCGAAAAGTTATCAGGATTTACAGTATGGAAAACTTTATTCGGATATGACGAATAAATATGAGAGCGAAGATTACATAGAAAGGAAGTTTTTTTTTCCAAAAGATAATGGGCAGTATAGTGCAGATCAACGCATACCAAATCAGGAAATAGAGTTTTATGAATTTTACCTCAAAGAAATTTGTGATGGAATAGATGATTTTATGTATACTATAGAAATTAATTCATCCTTAGGTTTTTTTGTTAGCCCTAGGTGTAAAGAATTCTTAAAGAAATTTGAATTGCCATCACATAAGTATTATCCAGTAAAAATTTCATTAGAAGAGGATTATGAGTGTTATTACTTATTAATAGCCAAAGAAGAGTTACATATTAATTATGAGCAATCAACATTTGTTGAAATGTTTGACGAAACTCAAGAAGTACCTGTTGCAAAATATCAGGATTTATTACAGTTAAATCCTGCAAACGAAGTAGGACCAGCACATTATAATGTAGCAGAGATTGAAGAAGAAATTATAGTTTTTGATATAGCACCAGATATATATCCAGTAGTGACCAGTGCTAATGGGTTTTTCTATTTTTCAGAGCGTTTAAAATTGGCATTAGAGCAAGAAGGAATGACAGGATTCAAGCTATATGAAGCAGAAAAACCAAAATTCTTTTTGGCTGATTAATAATAGGAGGATAAATAAAATTATAATATAACTGCTGCCAATGCAGACGCAGCGAAGTTTTTACAAAGTATGTCCGAAAAATTAGATAATGCTATTGATCGAATCCCATCAACAAGAAGAATAGATGAGCTTTTCAAACATGGAACTCATAAGAGAACAGGAATTCTTGATGTAGATGATTTTTATGATGAAGTTATTACATTATACAAAACAAAATAGAATTATGAAAGAATTACGATATTACGAATTTGAATTTTTTCCTTCAGAACTGAATGTTTCAAAATCGAAAAGTTATTATGATTTACATGATGGTAAATTGTACTCAGATATGAGGAATAAATATGAAAGTAAAGACTATTTACAAAACAAATTCTTTTTCCCAAAAAACAATGAGCAGTATAGTGCAGATCAACGTATACCCGATCAAGAAATACAGTTCTATGAATTTTACCTTAAAGAAATTTCAAATGAACCAGATGATTTTATGTGTTCTATAGAAATCAATACATCCTTAGGTTTTTTTGTTAGTCCTAAGTGTAAAGAATTATTAAAACGGTTCGAATTGCCATCCCATAGGTATTATCCAGTAAAAATTTCATTGGAAGAAGATTACGAATATTACTTTTTGTTAATAGCGAAAGAAGAGTTACATATTAATTATGAACAATCCACATTTGTAGAAAGATATAATAAAACTCAAGAAATCTCTATTAAAAAATTTCAGGATTTATTACAGTTAAATCCTGCAAACGAAGTAGGGCCAGCACATTATAATGTGGCAGATATAAAAGAGAAAATCATAGTTTTTGATATAGCACCAGACATATATCCAGTAGTAACTAGTACTAATGGGTTTTTCTTTTTTTCAGAGCGTTTAAAACTGGCGTTAGAGCAAGAAGGAATGACAGGATTCAAGCTATATGAAGCAGAAAAACCACAATTCTTTTTGGCAGATTAGATGGAGAGTAACAAACAACAATTACTCCTCGCTCCCACTAGTTTATAACTAGAATAACGATAACAGTAAGCAAGAAATAACTATAGAATAGAGAATAATATAAATAAATGATTTAATTAGGTGAAAGTAGCAGAAGTACAAAAAAGCACTACCGCAAAAAATACGATTCAGAAAAAGCGGCAACCCTTCTTTAACAAAGGAGGAGAAGGCAGTTTTTTTTCAAAATCTAAAGAAGCTACCACACCATTTTTCACACCCACCGTACAACCCAAACTAAAAGTAGGTAAGCCTAATGATAAGTATGAAGTAGAAGCCGATCAGGTAGCCGAGAAAGTGATTGATAAAACAGAGCCTACAGGAGCATCAGGGAGTACCAGTTCATCAGTTCCAGTACAAACAAAAACTGAAGAAGATACGATCCAGGAAAAACCTATTGCAGCACAAATACAACCCATAGGTAATTTATCAGAGGTAGCTCCAGTACAAAGAGAAGAAGAGGAAGACATTCAAAAGAAGGAGGACGATGAAGAGAACATTCAGATGATGCAAGAGGAAGAAGTCCAAAAAAAGGAAGGTGAAGAGGAACTACAGCAGCAAGAAGATGAAGAATTACAAAAAAAGGATGATCCAATACAAACTAAATCAGCCAATATAGCCCTTCCTAGTGAAGATTTTAGTACAACTTTACGCAGTTCCAAAGGTCAAGGTTCTGCATTATCTGGTAGTGCCAAAACTCAGATGGAATCTGGTTTTGGAGCAGATTTTAGTGGAGTAAAAATCCATACCGATAGTAAAGCCGTAGCGATGAATAAAACGTTAGGAGCGCAGGCATTTACGAATAAAAATGATATTTATTTTAATGAAAACAAATTCAATCCAGCCACCCAATCTGGACAAACATTATTAGCGCATGAGCTCACCCATACTATCCAGCAAGGCGCTTCAGGACCAGCATCACAAAGTAAAGTAGAACCAGATTCAGAAGTTACTACACCAACTACAGTATCAGATAAAAAAGAAGCATCAGAAGTCGTACCAGCAAAAGGAGAAGCACAACAGCCCTCAGAGGGGGGAAAACAACCAGCCACCACAACCCCAAGAAGTGCCGAGGAAGACCCTAATTTTAAGAAATTAGAACATAGAGTAGGCACTACTGCGACAGAGCAACAAACACATCAGCCAGCTACCACGGCATCATCAGCAGCACAAGCAGCAGCAGTATCCCCTACCAATGAGCGAGCAAGTACAGCACAAGCAGCTCAGGTAGAGACTATGGAGGAGCAAGAAGCAGGAGAGTTTAATGCAGCAACCTTTAAGGCACAATTGATGCAACGTATAGAAAGCATGGAATTGCCTAAAGATGAAGATCAGGCAGATGATTTTGAAAACAATAATAACATCAATGAAGTTGTCGAACAAGGAACCCAAGATGCATCAGCAGAGCGCGATAATGCAGCAGGCGCTATAGCATCGACAACCCAGGCAGCACCCAATACATCTGCCGTACCAGAACGACAGATCACACCACTCCAAGCAGAGCAATCAGGAGGATTACCAGCAAGTGTAGGTGCCAATCAAGCCATGCCCCCCTCCAGAGGCAATGCAGAGGTTAATCAACCGCTTACCGATAACATGAGTGAGGTAGATCAGCAGATGTCTGATAATCAGATTACAGATGAGCAATTGGCAAACTCTAATGAGCCACAATTTACAGGAGCATTAGGCGAAAAACAAAAAGCAAAAAGCCATACCCAAAACGCACCAAATCAATTTAGACAACAAGAGCAAGGAATATTAGCCAATGCCCGTGTTACTGCAGAAAATAAAGGTCAGCAAGCCATAGTAGGAATGCATGGTGATCGAACACAAGTCTTAGGGCAAGTACAAGGCAATCAACAGCAAACCAGCCAAACTGATACAGCAGAACGTACTCGTATAGCCAATGAAATCAATACCCTGTACGAAACCACCAAAACCGATGTAGAAACCATTCTTAGTGATCTTGATTCTAAGGTTCACCTTTTGTTTAAAGCAGGAGCCTCTCTTGCCAAGCAAGCATTCGAAGATTTTATAGAAAAGAAAATGGATAAGTATCGCGAGGAGCGATACGGAGGAGTAAGCGGTTTTTTCCGTAGGATAGGAGACGTATTTACAGGATTACCCGATGAGGTAAATAAATTTTTTGTAGAAGGAAGACAAGTATTTATAGATAAGATGGATTCGGTTATTACGACCATTGCTACTGTAGTGGCAGATAAACTAACCGAAGCCAAAACCCGAATAACTAAAGGACAGCAAGAAGTCCAAGAGTATGTAACTGCCTTACCACAAGAATTACAAAATATAGGTAAAGAAGCCGCAGATGGGATACAAAATAAGTTTGATGAATTAACAGAATCCGTAGATAGTAAGCAAGAAGAATTGATTGATAGTCTGGCAGAACAATACAATGAGCAATTACAAGTCGTAGACGCTCGTATCGAAGAGATGAAATCCGCCAACCGAGGGCTTATCGATATGGCACTCGATGCGATTGGAGCAGTGATCAAAGTGATCATGCAGATCAAAAACGTATTGACCAACTTACTAAGCACAGCATTAGAAGCTATAGGCGCTATTATCAGGGACCCTATAGGATTCTTAAGCAATCTAATTTCAGGAATTAGCCTAGGGTTTACCAATTTTGGAAAAAATATCTTTGCCCACCTACAATCAGGATTAATCAAATGGCTTACAGGTACATTAGGACCAGTGGGGATTACCATGCCCGAAAACCTCTTTAGTCTCGAAGGGATTTTCAGCCTTGTCAGTCAGATATTAGGAGTGACTTGGGATTTTATACGCAGAAAAGCCGTTAAGGTAATGGGGGAGAAAATGGTATCCGCTATGGAGACAGGATTTGAGTTATTTTTAGTGCTCAAAAACGAAGGGATTTCAGGACTGTGGAAACACCTCAAAGAAGAATTTCAGGATCTTAAAGAAACAGTTCTCGATGCGATAAAGAGTATGGTGATTACCACAGTGATTGAAGCAGGTATCAAATGGGTATTAGGTTTAATGAATCCAGCAGGAGCCTTTGTAAAAGCAGCCATGGCAATTATAGAGATCGTTAAATTCTTTGTAGAGCGAGGGAGTCAGATCTTAGAACTCGTTAACGCCTTTATAGCAGGTATTAAAGCCGTGGCCTCAGGATCAGTACAAAAAGTAGCTCAGACCATAGAAAAAGCACTAGCAACCGCACTTCCTGTAGTGATAGGATTCTTAGCCGCATTATTAGGGATTAGTAAAATAGCATCCAAAGTACAAAAGATCGTTAAAAAGGTACGTAAGCGTATCGATAAGGCGATCAATAAACTACTTCTAAAAGCTAAAAAAGCCTTTAAAAAATTAGTAAGAAAAGGAAAAGCAAAGGTGAAAGGAGCTGTTGCAGGAATTATCAAGTGGTGGAAAGCTAAGAAGAAGTTTAAAGGTAAAGATGGAAAACAGCATAAGTTGTTCTTTAAAGGTTCTGAGAAAAGCGCAGTACTTATGGTGGCAAGTACTCCTGAAAATTATTTAGATTTTATTAAAAGAATTAAGATACCTAAAGAGAATAAATCTGCCTTAAATACCAAAATAAATGCTAAAGCAAAGGCTGTTGAGGTTGATAAAGAATCTAAAAGACCTCTAAAAGGAGCTAATGAAAAAGAAAAAGAAAAAGATAGTAAGAAAAAGAAATTTAGAGTTAAAGCGTTTTTAACAGAGCTTGCCCCATTGACAGCTATTTTGATGGGAATACAAGAAGGTGAGTTGCCTAAATCTATCATTGTGTATAATGGTCAAACAAGTGAAGGATTTGCAAAAAGAGTAGAAGGAAGAACATTATCTAGAGAAGGAGAACCTGGATCAACTCCACAAGAAACTAATACAGCTTACGAAACCTTATTTATGAGAAAGCTAGGCAATGGTATTTATTACGTTAGAGGGCATATGATAAATGAACATCTTCATGGTCCAGGTAAATTGAAAAATTTAACTCCTTTGTCAGTAAAAGGGAATAAAAATCATTTAAAAGCAGCAGAAGACCCCGTAAAGATAGCTGTAAGGGCAGGAGCTGTTGTTCGATATACTGTTTCTGCTAAATATGATAGACCAAAAATATCATCAGAGACAATTACTGATGATGAATTTGAAAGAGCAGGAATACCAGAAGAAGAAAGAGGAAATGTTAAAAAAATTAGAAAAATAGAGAATAAGATTCCTTCTGGTTTAATGTTAGGTGCTGATGTACTTAAGAAAAATTCAAATGGTAAATGGGTAAAAGATAAGACTATTGTTTCGGGAAGAGGAATTATTAATCCAATTGATACAAATTTAAGTAGTTATAAGACAACTAAAAGAGTTATAGTAAAAGCAGTTGGAATCAAATCATCTTCAATTCAAGAATTAAAGGATGCAACAGGTATAGCAGGAGATATTATTTCTGTGATTAAAAATTCAGCCATTTTGGTTCCAGGTACTATTTTTAATATTGGGCAAATAAAAAACAAATTACCAAAAGCTGACGGATACATGGAAGAGAAAAAAATCCTATATCAAATTGCACTTGATAAGATAAGTGGAATGGATAGAAGTATAATAAAATTTAATTGATTTGAATATGTTGTTTTATGAAAATTTACAAGTTAAGCTTTATGAGTCTAAGCTTCAAAAAAAAATAGATTTTGATTTTTGGTTTTCAAGTTCAATAGATATAGAGAATGAAAAAGGAACTTTGTTAGATGAATCTTATTTGAATATTTTAAAACATGTAAATGGATTTAAAATAAATTGGAAAGCCAAAGAAGTTGATCAAGCATATGGAAATGTAGAGTTTTTAGAATTAGACGTAGTACAGTCGAGTTGGGAAGGTGTTGTATATGAAAATAGGGATTTGAAGATTAATGAGAATCTAAAGTTTTTTAGACCATTTGATCAAGTAAGCCCAGAAATTCTTTGTGGTTTTATAATGAAATCAGATGAGGTTTTTGATTCTATTTATTTACACAATTCAGGTAGTGTTAGTTTATCGTATCTCGATGTAAATTTTGAAGGATATATTACAATGCTTTATGAAGCAAAAGCATATAAGAACTGGCCTCAAATTTTACTTTACATTCAGGATGATCAATTAGAGAATGATTTGATAAAAAGTTTTCAAACGGATATGCTTCAGCTTTTTTCTGATTTTAGTTGGGAAATTTTTGTAGAGAAGTATGAATCATTACGATTGTCAAAAAAATAATGAAAACTCGATCCCATTAGTCTATGATAGTAATGATAAGAGCAAACAAAAAAACAAAACAGGATATACCAATAATCGATAAAAACAATAAGCAGAAAGGTATGTTTTGATAAAGATAAAATATCCAATGACCAATGGTCGATAAAAATAGTGCTGGGAATAAGGTTTTATGTACAGGGAAAGCACTTAATGTACCGATGGTCGGTATAATAGTCATAAGGAAGCCTATTTGTAGGACTGGGAAAGGATATGGCATACCGATGGTCGATAAAAATGAAGCAGGGAGGTAGTAGTGTAGGAGCGGGAAGGGTGTTTGTAGGAAAAGAAAGGCATTATGGATACCTCAGAAGTATAAAAAGAATGATAGGAGCTACATTTTGTAGGAAAAGAAGAAGATATATAGAATTATAAAGGATAAACAAATAAACACATAATAAGAATATATAAAAAATAATAACCAATGGCAGCAAATGACACACACACACTTAGTAAAGCACATCAATGGAACCGATTAACCTGTGATGCCATCCATTATGTTGGGATGTCACCTACAGTAGCAGCAAGAGCATTAGCAATGGTACATACAGCCATGTATGATGCATGGACTAATTATAACGATGGAGGTTGTGAAGTAAGTACTACTACAGGGAGCTATTTTAAGCAATCAGAAGCAGAATGTACTTCCAGAAATCGAGAAACAGCATACAGTCATGCAGCATATACCGTAGCACAAGAGCTATTCTGGTTACAGTTACCACCAGAGAAAAAAAATATGTTTAGAGATTTTATGTGTAGCTGTGATTTTGATCCCGATAACAAAGACTTAGAACCTAATAATGCAGTAGGATTAGGAAACCTATCCGCTAAACTCATTATAGAAAGTCGTGCAGGAGATGGAGCCAACCAATATGCTACGTTAGAAGAAGGACGATATGCTGATTACACGAATTATCGCCCCCTAAATCCTCCCGTACCACAACCCTTAAAATATGAAGAAAACTGGCAACCACAATTAGTAAACCATAAGCCACAAGAATTTCTTACACCACATTGGGGATTAGTACGACCATTCGCACTATCTTGGGCAGGGCAATGCAGACCCCCATCACCAGCATTCTGTGATCAGCGAGAATATAAACGACAAGCAGACCTAGTATTAGAATACAGTGCAGAATTAACCGATGAGCAAAAGCTTATGGCAGAGTTTTGGGCAGGAATGCATGAAGATAAATTTGTAGACTCCCCAAAAGATGGCGGAGAGCGCAGTGCAACCCCACCCGAACAATGCTGTAGACAAGCCCGATACCTATCCAAAATGTATGGATATAAAAATGCATATGATATCAAAATGTTTTTTGCATTAAGTAATGCACTATTAGATGCAGGAATCGCCGCTTGGGACAGCAAAGTATATTACGACTATATACGACCAATATCAGTAATCCAAGATATTTATAGAGGTAAGACTATAGAAGCATGGGGAGGTCCTTGCGAAGGAACAAAAACCATAGAAGGCGAAAATTGGACTCCGTATATTCCTACACCACCATTTGCAGAATACGTCTCTGGGCATAGTACCTTTAGTGCAGCAGCAGAAGAGGTATTATCTTGTTTTTGTGATAGCAATACATACGGAGAATCAGTAACAATTCCTAAAGGAGGTTCTAAAATAGAACCAGGATGCACTCCCGCAGAAGAGGTAACTATAGAATGGCCTACAATAAAACATTGCGCTAATGAAGCAGGGATTTCTAGATTATACGGAGGAATCCATTTTAAAAATGGTGATCTAGAAGGGCGTAAACTAGGAAATAGAATAGGATGCAAAGTATGGGACAAAGTATGTCAGTATTTTAATGCAGAACTTGGATAAGTTTTGATACGCTATAACTTTATTCCAGTGTAGGCTAGAATCTAAAAAATGCCCTTTTTTTTAAAGATTCATAGCACCCTTAATTACTCGGATAATGTTATTAGGTTAAGGGTTTAAGTTATTGACTAAAAGGTCTTAATTATGGATTCTGACCTGAAACAGAATGACAAGGCTACTAAAAAAGAAATACTTTCTGTTTGTCATTACAGTGTAGGTTGGAATCCATGATGGAAACAAATGCCTCTTTTGCTTTTACAAGCATAAGTTAATAGCGGAGTTTCGAGATTATTGATTATTTTTAAAAAGAGGTGTTAAACTGTTAGAAAACAAAGGTGTAAATAGTTAAATTGTATACGATAAACAATAAAAATTCCTTTTTTAAAAGGATAAAAATCTTATGAACGTAATCTCAATAGCAAATTTTAAAGGAGGAGTAGGTAAAACAACTACAGCAATTAATCTTGCTGCGGGATTACAAAAGAAAGGCAAAAAAGTACTATTGATAGATGTAGATCCACAAGCAAACCTTACGCAATCATTAGGGATTACAGAAGATATAGAAAAATCAATATATACCATATTAAGACAAGAAGCCTTTGGAGAAGAAACCAATATTACAGATGTACTACTTAATGCTTCTGGATTAGACCTAATCCCTTCGTCATTAGATCTTGCAGGAGCAGAATTAGAGTTAGCCAGTGTATATGGTAGAGAACAAATACTCTCGCAATTAATACAACCATTACAAGGATATGACTTTGTATTTATTGACTGTCCGCCATCAATGAGTATGTTAACCATCAATGCATTGGTAAGTAGTGATTTTGTTTTGATACCATTACAAGCAGAATTTTTACCTCTAAAAGGAGTACGAAGTTTTTTAAAACACTTTGAACTTGTAAAAAAACTAAATAAAAAAATTAAACTATTAGGATTCGTATTAACCAAATACGATTATAGAAAAAAAATGAACCAAGAGATTAAGTCACAGCTCCAAGAAGAGTTTTCTGAGGCAATGATCTTTAAGACACATATTCGAAGCAATATCGCATTGGCAAATGCTCAAGAACAGGGTAAAGATATTTTTACCTATGATAAAAATGCCAATGGAGCTAAAGATTATAGTGAGTTTACTATAGAATTTCTGTCTAAGTTTATGTAAAGTAGTAAGTAAGATTAAAAGGAAATGTAATCTCATTTCAGCACCTTGTTTACGCTTAGTATACATTTCGCAGAGATCTCCATAAAAATTGAGTAGCATAAATTAGGATTTAAAAAATGTAGAACGATGAAAAGTATATTTTCCAGTCGCCGTCACAAGAGCCCACATCATAATGAAGGGAGAGAAACTAAAGAAACCCCATTCTTTTCTAAAGAAACTAAGAACCCTTTTTTTAATATTGCAAAAGGTGGAGCAGTTCAGACCAAACTTACCGTAGGACAACCAGGCGATAAGTATGAAAAAGAAGCAGATAGTGTAGCAGATGCTGTAGTCAGTAAAAGCTCAAAACCAGAGATACAAAATAAAGAAATAAGTAGCATACAGCGAGAATCATTAGCAACCCCCCAAGAAGATGAAAAACTAGGAACAGCAGAACAGCGAGTAGAACAAGATAAACTCATACAAGAAAAACCCGAAATCCAAAGAGAAGAAGCTCCAGAAGAAGAGATGGTGAATAAAAAGGAAGCAGAAGAGGAGGAAGCCATACAAAAAAAAGAAGAAGAGGAAGGTATGGTAAATACAAAAGAAGCTCCAGAAGAAGAAATGATTAATAAGATGGAAGGAGAAGAAGAGGAATCTATACAGAAAAAAGAAGAGGAAGAAACGGTACAGGCAAAACATACTTCTGGGACTACACCAACAGCAAGTACACGATTATCCAATCAGATCAAAAGTAAAGCAGGAGGAGGTAAAAAGATGTCAAAAAACCTGCAAGCAGAAATGGGAGCTTCTTTTGGGAGGGACTTTAGTGATGTTAGTATCCATACCGATCAGGATGCTGTAACGATGAATAAAGAACTAGGAGCACAAGCATTTACCCATGGTAAAGATGTGTATTTTAACTCAGGAAAATATAATCCCGAAACCACCCAAGGAAAACGATTACTAGCACATGAGTTAACACATGTGGTGCAGCAGAATAAGGATGCTGAAAAACCTAATATACAACAACAATTTACTCCTGAGAAGGCTTCTGCAGAAATGATAGGTAAGGTATTTATCTTAAATACAGGTTTAATTTCTAGTGGAGGAAAAGTAAAATATCCTGAAGGTACAGAATTAACTATTACGAGCTGGGATAATAATAAAACAGTAGTTCATGGAAAAGCAGTAGGGAGTGATAAAAAAGTACACACTATTATCTTAAAAAAATCTTACATCCAACCAAAAGGAGGTACATCAGGACTCTATCAATATAATGCTGGGGTTGAAGGTCAAGTAGCATCTGTTGAGAAAGGAGAGCAAAAAATAGCAGATTGGGAAAAGAAGAAACCAGAATATAAGAAGTTTAATAATTTAAGAGGGTATGAAGCCGAATTAAAACGATTAAAAGGAGTACAAGAAATCAGACAAAAAACGTTAAATAGAAAACTTATACAAGAAACAATGTTTAATGCTTTTGATGCAAGTATTAAAAAATGGACAGATTATTATCATAAGCAAATAGGAGCACCTAATAAATGGGACAAGCTTGACCCAAATATTGTGAAATCTATGATTTTTCAGGAATCTCAGATGGGAACATCGGGTCAATATTTATATGAATCTCAAAGGTATGAAGGAGATCCAATGACTCGATTTAATTTAATGCAAGCTATTGATAGTTCCGGTAGTATCTTGACATTAATGATGAATGAAATGGATGCTGCATTAGCAGCAAAATATAAAATAAACGATGTAAAAAAAGATTTATATAAAGCTCAAAAGGAATATAAAGATTTACAAAAAAAAGCATCTTTAACTTCTTCAGAAAAGCTTAAACTATCAGGACTTCAAAAAAGGTCTGGTAATGGTAAAACTTGGGATTACTTCTATTGGTCAGATACTAGATTTTATGGAGCGTGGAAAGAATTTAATAAAAAACCAATAGGAAAAGATAGAAATATAGATTATGATTTTTGGGTAAGAACCGGAATTAGATGGGTTTTCGAAAAAAGAAAATCAGTTTTAAGTTGGGCTGAAGCAGTTAGAGCTTACAATGGGAGAGGATCAAGAGCGGTGAATTATAAATCGAATGTTATTAAAAGAAGAAATGAAGCAAAAAGTGCACATGGGAAAAAAAATAAACACAAACCAAGGGTGTCATATTAAACATTTATCGAACAGGATTATTTTTAATCCAATACTATTGTTAATGATTTTGTTTATGTATTCATGTAATAAAGAAGCTAAAGAGTTGTACATTACAGTTGATGACTTTAAGATTGTTGATAACAATCTCGATTTATTTATTAATAATTCAAAACAAGAAATAATTGAGATGAAGTGTAAAACAAGCTTTCCAATTGGGACTATTATTCTTGTTAATAAAGGAATAAGGATGAATACAACAAATGAAAATATATTGAAGAGTTCTTCATCGATTGATACGATCCAAGTTGATCAAGAGAAATTCCATGTGTTATTCCCGCCAGCTTATTTAGGAGGGTATATTAAACTTTCTGTATTTAAGGATATGCAAAGTCAACAAATTAATTCAGAATTGAACAAACAGTATATACTATCAGATAATAAAATTTACAGCGCAGAATATGAAATCGATTACGAAAAAGAAGAAATATCTAGTGGTACAAGCATCCCTAAAATCCCTATTCAATTAAAAATTAAGAAAATATAATAATTACTTATAACCGAAAAAGAAAAATTTTGAAACTAAAGTAACATATTAATTATGAAGAGTATTATAATGCTGTGCTGTTCTTTTCTTCTTTTGGCCTGTTCAAAAAAGACAAAAAATATGGATGGTAATAATGCTGTAGGACAATGGAATGCTCATTTGATAAAATGGAATTTACAATATTAAGGAAGAATCATCATTACGATTGTTTAATGGTAAGAGTACTGCACTATCTGTGTACAATAATGATATTTATATTGCAGTAAATAATGAAAGCGTTGGAACAATTACAGTTTATGACTAAGGTATTTTATAAAATAGGAATTTTACTGCTTTTATTGAATTTGTTTTTTCAATGCTCTGATAACAAGTATGATGAAGGTACGATGCATTTTAAAGTCTTTGCTCAAGAAGATGATATAATTTACAGTAATGGCTTTACAGATTATTTAATAACAAAATATAAATCCGGAAAAGTAAAATATTATCGATCTTTAAAGGTATCAAAAAATGATACTCTAAAAACACATATTATAGTTTCTCCAGAGTTTAAAAAGGAATGTAGGTATGCGATTGTGTATTCACTTAAGAGGGAAGGTATACAGAAAGTGAATTTAAAAGTAATGATAAAGAAAAAAGGAACCGATAATAGATACACAGTTTCTTTTATGAATTTAGGTAGTTTTTCATACAAGTATAAAACAAAAGAAGATTTAAAAAAATGGCTACATGACTGTTTAGCTAAAGCAACATATAAATGCTGTTATCCTCTAAAACCAGATTAGATAAATTTTTAAACTCAAATACGAATAGATAAAATAATACAAGAATATACCATATATAAGAAATAGAATGTAATCTAATTTATAAACTATATATGAATTATCACTATAATTTCACGATCTTACAGTAAAACAAAACTAACAAGTATACATGACCAACTTACCAGAATTCAATTATCTCAGAGAGCTCATAGAATACCGTTTAGAGACTTATTTTAATCAAGAATCAGATGTAGAGCTGCCTAAGATTCCTTCTTTAGATCATTGGGATATTATTGTTCCAGAAGTAATAAAAAACGCTAATCTAAGTACCGAGGAACATACACTATTACTCCTTGCAGTAAGCCCACATATTGATAGCGGATTTTTAGACGGAATTATACAAGATAAATTAGAATCTACAGGAGATTTTCCACAATTGGGAGGATCACGAGGTAAAAATTTTAGAGGATTTCTCCCCACAGGAGAAACCGCATTATTTGTACTAACAGGAACAGATTTTATAAAAAGAAAAGAGATTCTAGAATTCTTTACTCCAGATCATTTTTTTGCAAAAAACCATATCCTATGGTTAGAAGAATCCCCTAATGGAGAACCTTGGATGAGTGGTAAAATAGTACTTTCGCAGGAGTATGCAGAGCTATTCGTATTAGGTAAGGTCAGTAAACCCGCTTTTAGCATGAAATTTCCTGCTCAGATTATAGAAACCAAACTAGAGTGGGATGACCTGATATTGGGTGAAGAAACACATCAGCAAATCCAAGAATTACAAACCTGGATTACACATGGAGACACTTTGCTTAATGATTGGGGAATGTATAAAAAATTAAAACCAGGGTATAGTGCATTATTTTATGGCCCACCAGGAACTGGAAAAACATTAACAGCAAGTTTATTAGGAAAACATACAGGTAAGGATGTGTATAAGATAGATCTTTCTATGGTGGTATCTAAGTTTATCGGTGAAACCGAAAAAAACTTAGCGAATCTTCTTGCTAAAGCCGAAAAAACAGAAAATATCCTCTTTTTTGATGAAGCAGATGCACTATTTGGTAAACGTACCAATGTTAGAGATGCCCACGATAAGTATGCAAATCAAGAAGTCTCCTATCTTTTACAACGCATAGAAAGCTATAAAGGATTAGTTATTCTAGCATCTAATCTAAAAAGTAACATAGACGATGCATTTGTGCGACGTTTTCAGTCGATTGTACACTTTCCACTTCCTAAGGCATCAGAAAGACTAATACTATGGAAAAATGCGTTTCCTTCTAAAATAAGAATCCATCAGGGTGTTAATCTAGAGGCTATTGCACAGCGGTATGAATTATCTGGTGCAGAGATTATGAATGTAGTTCAATATGCATGCTTATCCGCATTAGGAGCCCATAAAAAAACAATGTATCAAGAATATATTATAAACGGAATCCAAAGAGAATACCAAAAAGGAGGAAGAGTAATGCGATAAGACAAATCCATACTATAGTTATCGGGACTAATACATCAATGTAGTATGTAATAAAAAATATCGAGAGTTATAACCCTCGATATTTTTTTGTTTAATTTTTAAATTTTATACAAAATTATGGATACTGTCTATTAATTTTATTTACAGATAATTTTAACTGATTTATAATATTTGCCATTCATCCTTATAGTAAGAATATAAAACCCTTTCTCTAATTTATTATTTTTGTAATGAAATTCATGAACTCCAGATTTTTTTACACCATTAAATAATTTTCCTATTACTTTTCCATTTATATTCAATAAACTTATTTCGATTTCACTTCTTTCTTTCATCGTAAAAGAAATAGTAAACTCCTTTTCTATTATAGGATTTGGGTATATCAATATTTTATTTGAAGAAGATTTAGCTGTATTTTTTTCTTCTTCATTAAAGCTTGGTTGAAATTTAGATTTTGATACTGGTTTAACAATATAATTATAATCAGGGCTAGTATACAAATAATCTTTTCGCGTTACTCTTAAAACATCTAACTGTGTATAAAATTTATATTTAGTATATACACTTCCTCCATAAATAGGAAGATGCCCAGTATACGCAACACTTTGAGATAGTTTTGAAGCTTCATCTGGATTGTAAATCGATATTTGTCCATCAAATCGGCTATAAGCAGCAATTTCATCTTTACCATCCTTATCAAAATCTCCTGTTGTGATTAAAGCAAACTCACTACCAGCATTAGAATATTTAGTAGAGATATAGCCATTGAGGTCTAAAATATCTATACGATTGGTTTTTCCAGCATAACTTCTATTGTGCATTACAATTTCATCTTTACCATTCCCATCATAATCTAAAGCCTTCATGTGATCGTGGAGTTTGAAGTCGGTATAAATACTTCCTCCATAAATAGGAAGATGCCCAGTATACGCAACACTTTGAGATAGTTTTGAAGCTTCATCTGGATTGTAAATCGATATTTGTCCATCAAATCGACTATAAGCAGCAATTTCGTCTTTACCATCTTTATCGAAATCTCCTGTTGTGATTAAAGCAAACTCACTACCAGCATTAGAATATTTAGTAGAGATATAACCATTGAGGTCTAAAATATCTATACGATTGGTTTTTCCAGCATAACTTCTATTGTGCATTACAATTTCATCATTATATCCATCCCCGTCATAATCCAAAGCCTCCATATGATCATGTAACCTAAAACCAGTTTCAATACTCTTAACATAAGAAGGATTACAACCAGTATATGAATTATAATAACTATTGTGTATCGAAATTCTTCCATCTACTTTGGAGTAAATTGCTATTTCATCTTCACCATCTCTATCAAAATCACCAGTAGTCATAAGATGAGCACTACTACCTGCATTTGTATACCCTATATGCTCTTCATAATTGGTGTTGTAAATACCAATTTTATTGGTCCCTATATTATCTTGTGGACTATTCAAAACCAATTCTGTATTTTTATGACGGAAATTATTTTTTTGTCTATGCTTATATAAAGATAGATGCCTGAAGCTTGTAAAAGGCTTACCAATACCTTTTAATGTTCCATTTCCATCATAAAAAGAATTTATTAAGCTTTTTAGAACTGCATCTCCAATTTTTACAATTTTAGTTTGATCGTTGTTAGATAATTCATGATACAATTGGCTATGAGTCAAAGTGCTCATCGCATCATATAATTCTATTTCTACATCAATATCTTGTTTTTCTTTATTTCCTTTTTCGAATCTTTTATAATCAGCAATTTCTCCATAGGCTCTTAATCTTACGGTATTTTGATTATTATTAAGGTCAAGAGACATATTTTCTTTTAAAAAATGATTAATTGTTAAAATGATTCTATTTTTTAAATTATCCTTAGCATATTTTACATTGGTTATAATTGATGGATGCTCACAAAACAATTCATCATAAAGTAATATTAAGTTTCTTAAAATATTACCCGTATAGTGTCCTTGCGAATCATGGAATTCTTTTCCATTAGGACCTTCTTTTTTAGCGCAAGAGGAATATGACCAAGCACCATCTTCTTCCTGATGAAAATCAATTGATTCTTCATATACTTGGATTGCAGTATCTAGATATTTTGACTCTTTAGTAACTTTATATGCATTTACAAGCCCCCATATACTATTTGATAATTGATTGGTATTTCTGCTATGGCTTTCTTTTTTACACGTACCATCTTTATTATCTCTATAATAATTATGATGAGCTAAAGCATGAGGAATAAACCAATCTCCTAAACTCTTTATTGAAGTTAAAATTTCATGTAACTGAAAATCATTTTGATTGATCCCGTTTTTTTTGAAGAACAAATAAGCTTTAGTTAATGCTTCCATTGCATAACCCGCTTCGAACTGTTCAGCTTTATTATTAAATCCAGCTTCATTATGCCCTCCACTATTTGGAGTCGTTTGATTTGGTCGTGATCTCCAACTCCAAAAAGCCCCGACATCATTACCGTCCTTTTGCTGTTCGTCTAGAAGATATTTTGTTCCTTTTAATATCCGATTATAAATATGAGTATCATCATTTAATGTTCCAGTTCCATATACATTAATATAACCCACTATTATTCTGCCAATTTCTCTTATCATAGGTCTACAACTAGGATAGTCATTCCTAAGGCATGAATCATCAGGGCATTTACACGAATCATTATAGTCACATGCAGTATACCAACCCGAATAATTAGGGCTTTGACCATTAAAATTTGGCAAATCAACTTCAGTTGTAAAATATCCATTTCCCCAGGAGCCTTCTCCCCATGTAGTAGAGCTAAATGTTACTCCAGATTGGTTTATAGAGGAAATTTTCATTGGATTATATATATTTTCCAAAAAAGCATGAGTCTTTTTTATTAATTGATCAATCCTAACTTCATCTTGGGTGTTAATAGTAATTAACCCTACAGGTAAATTTTCTATTTCCTGAGCTTTTACTGCTGTAAATAAAAGTAGGAAAATAATAAGCGCTATTTTTTTCATTTATTGAGTGTTTTTAATATTAGTTCAATGTTATAAGTATATGTCATATCGGATTAAAATGTTACGAAAAAAACAGGAATATTTTCATAAATGATTGGTCGTAAATTTAGAAACAATATTTGCACCTAGTTATATTCTTCTGCATTAATAATTACCATACTATTCTCTTCCCTACTATATATAGGATTTACCCTATATAATTATGCCCATAAAAAAATCATATCATCTATAAAAAACACTCTTTTTACGGTTTTAAAGTAAAAATTTTGTTGGAAGAATTCCTATAAAATTAGGAAATATTCCAAATAAAGAAATTAATTTTGTATTATAATTACGAATAGAATTGGTCAGATTTTAGGTTGAATAGAAAAAACAGTTGGTGATGAAAAACAAGAATTATGAATATGATATTGCGCTTTCTTTCGCAGGAGAGAATAGAGCGTATGTAGAAGAAGTGGCGAATAGTCTTAAGGCAAGAGGTATTAAAGTGTTTTATGATCTATTTGAAGAAACAAATCTGTGGGGGAAAAACTTATATGAATACTTATCAGAGATTTATCAAAATAGAGCTAGATATACCATACTTTTTATATCGGGATTTTATAATAAAAAGTTATGGACAAACCATGAGAGAGCTTCTATGCAAGCAAGAGCTTTTCAAGAAAGTAGAGAATATATACTACCCGCTAGATTCGATGATACAGAAATCCCAGGAGTTCTAAAAACAATAGGATATATTAACCTAAAGGATAGGACACCAGATGAATTTGCAGGTTTGATAGAAAAGAAGCTTAAAAAAGACCATACTTTTCTAAAAAGTAAATTATCAACACTTTCTACTTTGATTAGCCCTAAACCTTTTCTGTTTACACTCAAAGTTGTAAATCAAGAAGAAGAAACAATTAAGAATGCTAAAATTGTATTGGTAGCTAATAATTCTACATATCTCGAAGGATTTTCTGATGAAAAAGGATTATCTCATTTTATTATTCGAACACGTAAACTATATACTGTTCTTATAGCACACCCCGAATACCCATCAGTAGTATTTGACAATGTAAACCCTAAAGAAGATATCAAAGTAGCGATCAAAAAATCTATAGGCTCTAGCTCTATTATTATCAATAAATCCGGAGAAATCCCAGGGATCTCAGGTAGAATAAAACCAATTTTAAAAAGTAATACCAAAATAGCAGTATATGCGGATAATATTGCTATCGAAGGAGGAAAGCATCAACCTTATGATTTTGAGTTAAATAAATCTATAAGCATAGAAGATAATGGAGGAAATATTTTACATTTAACCTTTCGATTTTTTAAAGGAAGAATTGCTTTACTAGATTATTATAAACCCAAACCATCTTAGATTATGAAAAGAATAGTGATCTTTTTAAGTTTTATAGTGTTTTTAGCCTGTAAAGAACAACCAAAAGAAGTTACAACAACATCTATTGTAGGTACTACTATAGAAGAAACTCTATCTCCAAAAGATAATTTTGGAATAGTAATACATGGAGGAGCAGGGACTATTTTAAAAGAAAATATGACTCCAGAAAAAGAAACCGCTTATAAAATGAAGCTCGAAGAAGCGATTAGAATAGGGCATACCATTCTCAAAAATGGAGGAACAAGTCTAGAAGCAGTAGAAAAAACAATAAACGTATTAGAAAACTCTCCTTTGTTTAACGCAGGTAAAGGAGCTGTATTTACCAACCAAGGAACAAATGAGTTAGATGCCTCTATTATGGATGGAAGTACCCTAAATGCGGGTGCCGTTGCAGGAGTAAAAACAATCAAAAATCCAATAAACCTCGCAAGAGAAGTAATGCTAAACTCTCCTCATGTATTATTATCAGGTAGTGGAGCAGAACTATTTGCTAAAGAGAGAAATATAGAAACTGTTGATCCTTCTTATTTTTTTACAGAAGATAGAATGCGATCTTTAGAAAAGGTAAAAGAGACCATAAGCAAAAAAGAAGCTGACAAAACCACTGCCTTTTATGATCATACTATTAAAGACTCCAAATTCGGAACCGTAGGATGTGCAGCTCTCGATAAACACGGTAATCTCGCAGCAGGAACCTCTACAGGCGGAATGACTAATAAAAAATGGAACCGTATAGGAGACTCGCCCATTATTGGAGCAGGAACTTATGCTAATAATGCTACATGTGCCGTATCGAGTACAGGGTGGGGGGAATATTTTATACGAGCGATGGTAGCTTATGATATCTCTGCATTAATGGAGTATAAAGGACTATCTCTTAAAGAAGCAGCCAAAGAAGTTATCCAAAATAAATTAACTAAACTTGGAGGTACAGGAGGTATTGTAGCGATAGATCATAACGGTGCTATAACAATGGAGTTTAATACAGCAGGCATGTACCGAGCCACAATGAATGCTACTGATGAACTTACAATTGGGATTTATAAGAAGGATGAATAAAAAATGATCCATTAGTGTGATTACACCTTTAAAATGATATGTTTTTGAAAAAAAATATAAAAATGTTGTTATATCTATGTTTTTAAGAGAAATAAGATCAAATTTCCCTGTTTACAGTAGGTAGAGCATTCAAAAAATAGTTTACTTTTATAGAGTCAACTAAAAGTAACCCTCTATGCGATTATCACGAATATTCTATCTATTCCTTTTTATAGGAATAATATTCTCTTGTAAACAAAAAGATGCAAAGTCTTTAGCAGAAGCCAATGCTTCAGAATTAGAAACATATCAAGAATATATATCAGATATATCTTCTGGGACTATTTCAGTTTTAGATAACGTATATGTAGTATTACAAAACCCTATAGCAGGTTGGGATGATAATCAAGAACTACCCAAAAACGTACTTACAGTATCACCAAAAGTAAAAGGAGAACTAATAGCTGTAAATAATCAAACCATTTCTTTTAAACCAGAAGAAGGATTTGATCCAGACACAGTATACACATTTACATTAGATTTAGGAAACCTAGTAAAAGATCTTCCAGAAGATTTAGACAATGAATTCGTTTTTACGGTGAAAACAGTGAAACAGCAATTCTCAGTAATTACAGATAATCTACAATCCTACAGTAAAGATTGGCAATATATTGACGGTACAGTAACTGCAAGTGATCAAATGAAGTTTGATGTAGCGAAGCAATTAGTTACAGCCATGCAAAATGGAAATAAAGTACGTGTTAAATTTAATGAAACGGTTACCAAAAGTCGTCAATTTAGTTTTAGAATCGATAGTATTCAGCGTTTTGATGAAGACTCAGAAGTAGCAATAAAATGGTCAGGAAAATCCTTTGATATTGACACCGAAGGATCATCCATGTTATCAATTCCAGGGAAAAATAATTTTTCTGTCATCAGTATTTCAGTAGCCAATGCAGATGCTCAATATGTAGAGATTAATTTTTCTGACCCGCTTCAAAAAAATCAGAATTTTAATGGATTAGTAACCATTGCTGGCGAAAAAAACTTAAAATATACGGTTAGCGGTAATGTCTTAAAAGTATACCCAAGACAAGAACTCAAAGGAAGTTTAGGAGTCACTGTTTTTGAAGGAATCCAAAGCACAGACCATTATAAGTTAAAGCATACATACACTGAGAATATCTCTTTTCAACAACCCAATCCAGAGCTTAAATTAGTACAGAGTGGGGTGATCTTACCAACCTCAGATAATCTAAAATTTAATTTTTCAGCCATTAATCTACGAGCTGTAGAAATGAAAGTGGTTAAAGTTTTTAAAAATAATATCCTTCAATTTTTACAAAAAAATGAGCTAGAAGGTTCTAGTGATCTAAGAAGTGTAGCAAGACCTATCGCAAGAAAACTAATCAATCTTCAGGAAAACTCATCACTAAACCTAAGTAAATGGAATGCATTTTCTATAGATTTAAAAGAGTATATTACACCAGATCCAGGTGCAATTTATAGAATAGAATTAAGCTATAATAGAGCACATTCTTTATATAAATGTGATGGCGAAGTAGCAGATAGTACTCCAATAGATGAATTAGTAGAGAATTATGATGAGGAAGAAGCAGAAACTAGTCTCTGGGATAACTCACAGTACTACGATGAAGACTATTATGATTATGACTGGGATCAAAGAAATAACCCATGTAGTGTATCTTATTATAGAGATAAAAAAGTAAGTACCAATATTCTAGCATCTAATATAGGAGTAATCATTAAGAAAGGACTAAATAATGCCTATACCGTAGCAGTTAGTGATATTGTAACAACTACTCCAATCTCTGATGTAAAAGTAACGTTTTATAATTACCAACAGCAAGAGATGGGAGTCGCTATGACCGATGCAGAAGGAATAACAGGATTTGATGCAGATCGACCAGTATATTTTGCCATTGCCCAATCAGGAAAACAACAAACCTATATAAAACTAAATGATGGAAACACACTATCAGTAAGTAAATTCGATGTGTCTGGAGTGCAGTTACAAAAAGGAATTAAAGGATTTATCTATGGAGAACGTGGTGTATGGCGACCAGGAGATACCTTATTTTTATCTTTTATGCTTAATGATAATGCCAATAAATTACCCAAAGGACACCCTGTAAAATTCGAGTTACGAGATCCTTATGGAAAAGTGACCTATCAGAAAACGAAAACTAATGGGGTTAATAATTTTTACAAATTTGTGGTAAAAACACCTGATGATGCCCCTACAGGGAACTGGCAAGCTAGAGTAAATGTCGGAGGAGCAAGTTTTAGCAAAACACTAAAAATAGAAACAATAAAACCAAACCGTCTTAAAATCAAAACCACTTTTGATGATGAGGTATTAGGAATTAGCAAAAGTATACAAGGTAATCTAGAGGTATTATGGTTACATGGTGCCGTAGCAAAAAACCTACAGACAGATATCAATGTAAGATTTAACCCTAAGCCTACCAATTTTAAGACATTCCCAGGATATGTCTTTGATGATCCAACCCGTACTTTTGGAGCAGAAGAACAAGAAGTGTTTGAAGGTGCTATATCAGGAGAAGGAAAAGCTAGTTTTAGTCTTACACCAAGATTAGAAAATAAAGCAGCAGGGATGCTAAGAGCTTCTTTTATTACCAAAGTATATGAAAACGGAGGTGACTTTAGTACTGATGTGATTTCTAAAGACTTTTCGCCATACGATACCTATATCGGAGTCAATGTTCCAAAAGGAGATAAAGCAAGAGGAATGTTACTCACCGATGTACAACATAATTTCGAGGTTGTCTCTGTAGATGATAAAGGGAAACCAAAATCAGTAAAAGATCTAGAAGTCTCTATCTATAAAGTAGATTGGAGATGGTGGTGGGATACCTCAGAAGATAATCTATCCTCTTACAATAGTGGATCATATCATGATAGAGTTTTTACCACTAAAGTGACTACCAGTAGTAACGGTAAAGGAAGTTTTAAGTTCGAGTTAAAATACCCCGAATGGGGAAGATATCTAGTACGTATAGTAGACCCTGATGGAGGGCATGCTACCGGAAAAATAATGTATATCGATTGGCCAGGCTGGGCAGGTAAATCCAGAAAAAGTGACCCATCCGCCGCCGCAATGCTATTATTTTCTACAGATAAAAGTACATATACAGTAGGAGAAAAAGCCATTATAACATTTCCATCTAGTGAAGGAGGTAGAGCATTAGTAAGTGTAGAAAACGGTACAGAAGTACTATCATCACAGTGGGTATTAACCCAAAAAGGAGAAACCAAATTCGAGTTACCAATCGAAGACATATATACCCCTAATGTCTATATTAATATCACATTAGTACAACCACATTCTTTTACCGCTAATGATTTGCCAATACGTTTATATGGGATAGTTCCAATTTCTGTAGAAAACCCTAGTACTAAGGTACAACCAAAAATAACAATGCCAGATGTACTTCGACCAGAAGAAACCATAACCCTAAAAGTAGGAGAAACGAACGGTAAACCAATGACGTACTCCATTGCTATTGTCGATGAAGGATTGCTAGACCTTACGAGGTTTAAAACCCCGAATCCATGGACGAGTTTCTATGCGCGCGAAGCACTAGGAGTAAAAACATGGGATATATACGATGATGTTATCGGAGCCTATGGTGGAAGTGTCAATCAGGTGTTTAGTATCGGAGGAGATGCCGAAGCAGGAGGAAGTAAATCTAAGAAAGCCAACCGTTTTAAACCTATGGTAGTTTTTGAAGGACCTTTTGAACTTAAAAAAGGAGAAAACCGATCACATACGATAAAAATTCCTAAATATGTAGGATCTGTACGTACCATGATAATTGCTTCTGATTCAGAAAACGCAGCCTATGGTAGAGCTGATAAAACCACACCAGTACGTAAACCACTAATGGTATTAACATCAATTCCAAGAAAAATCACCCCAGGAGAAAAAGTAACGATCCCTGTGACTGTTTTTGCAATGGAAAAGAAAGTAAAAAATGTAACCGTTACCCTAAAACCAACTAAAGGATTTACAGTAATTGGCGAAACACAACAAAAACTATCATTCCCACAACCTGATGAAAAAATGACCTACTTTGATATTCAGGTGTTAGAAGGCGCTTCAATAACAGATATCGAAGTCATCGCAAAAGGAGGAGGAGAACGAGCATCCTATAAAGTACCAATTACGATTATGAACCCTAATCCAATGACTACAGAAGTTACCTCTGTAGTGATAGAACCCAATAGTCAGAAAGAAGTGAATTTCGAAGCTTTTGGGATCACAGGAAGTACTAGTGCTACAATAGAATTCTCATCATTACCAGCCATGAATTTCGAAAGTAGACTAAACTATCTGATTAGATATCCACACGGATGTATAGAACAAACCACCTCTGCAGCATTTCCACAATTACATTTAGGAGAAATTTTTAACCTACCATCAGAGAAAAAGCAAAAAATTCAGAAAAATATCGAAGCAGCAATCCATAGGCTAAAACGTTTTATACAACCCAATGGAGGTATGTCATACTGGCCAGGGAATGGTAATGCAGATGATTGGGGAACCACCTATGCAGGTCATTTCTTATTAGAAGCTAATAAACAAGGATACGTATTACCAATTGGTTTTAAAAACAATTGGATTACATATCAGCAGCAGCAAGCCAAACGATGGAGAAGTGGAGGTAATGATCTAACACAAGCCTATCGATTATATACGCTAGCACTAGCAGGTAGCCCTGATTTGTCCTCTATGAACCGATTAAGAGAAACATCAAGCCTGTCTAACGATGCCAAACTAAGACTAGCTGCAGCATATGGATTAGTAAGCCAGACATCTGCAACAAATCAATTGCTAAACGGAGCGCATATCAATTTTATATCTGATAAAAATAATCAGAACACCTATGGCTCTGCTGATCGTGATCAAGCAATGGCATTAGAAACATTAGTATCACTAGATCAAAAAGTAAAAGCACAAAAAATAGCAGTAGACCTAGCCAAAAAACTATCGTCTAAAAAATGGATGAGTACACAAACTACATCATACGCCCTATTGGCAATGGCAAAATATGCAAACTATGTAGGAGGAAAAGGAATAGATGTAACCTATACTCTAAATGGAAAATCAAGGACAGTTACTACTGATAAAACAGTAGCCACATCAGGAGAAGTAGCGATTCAGAAAAATAATACATTAGTATTTAAAAATAATAAAGACAACACCATTTTTGTACAAATCGCCACAAACGGAATTCTACCAGTAGGGCAAGAAAAAGTGCTGCAAAGTAATTTTAGAGCTATTGTAGATTATAAAGATAGATCTGGTACGATCATCAACCCTACACAATTAACACAAGGAACTGATTTTGTTGCAGAAGTAACCATCACTAATACTACAAACACTAAAATAAAGAATGTAGCCCTAGCCGAAATTTTCCCATCAGGGTGGGAGGTCGTTAATACACGTTTTACAGATTTTGGATCATTTAGAGCCAATGCTGTTACCTATACTGATATACGAGATGATCGGGTAAACTTCTATTTTGATCTAAAGCCTAAAGAGAGTAAGACCATGACGATTCTATTAAATGCTTCTTATCTAGGAAAATATTACCTACCAGGCATTCAATGTAGTGCGATGTATGATAATGAGTATATTGTAAGAACACAAGGTAAGTGGGTTGAAGTCATAAAATAAAAAAACAATATTTATACCATAGGTTTCGCATAGATAGAAACCTATGGTATAAATCGAATTGCTGAAAATATAACATGATAACAACTGCTATATGACATATGGTTTTATACATTAAGTTTTGCTATCAATTAAAGCTGAGTATTACAATATGTATTTATTATTGAGAGTGTTTTTAAAAATTCATGCTCTTTTTCTGGATGGTTTTGTCATTCTAGTGTAGAATAGAATTTATTGTTATGATAGAGAAGGAATTTAAATTGATCATAAAAACTATTTCCTTATCTGTAAAAACATAATTTTATCGTATATCATTTTTAGGAAAATTAGAAATCGAAGGAATACTATTTATTATCGAAGATTGCACCGTAGCCATTAATCAGAACAGCGATTATAACGGAAGACCCAACTCTAAACCTATAGCAGGACAGTTTACAGTAACCCTTGTATATCATAAAGGGGTTAACCTTTTTGCAGAGTGGGCAGCATCCCCTACTATGGTAAAAAACGGAAAAGTACAGTTTTTTAATAACGATGTTATCCGTAATGAAGCACTAAACGAAATAACCCAGCAACTAGAAAGTGGTTTTGTCATAGAAAAAACCAAAATGTTAATTTCTTCAATGTAAGTGTTAATTTCCTGAATGTAGATACCTATTTCTCGACTGTAGATAGATAAAGTGATAAACAATAACCTTAGAACCAATAATTTTATCTAAAAAAAACAGAAAAATAACATATCGGTAAATAAATGCACAAACTACTGAAAACCAATTTTATATTACATAAAAGTCATTGCCCAATATGATAGTATCTCTATAAAATATACTATCTCATACAGATATCTGTATGGTAAACTAATACTAATGATTTACTTTTGGATAGTATCCAAATTAGTATAAACTCTTAAAACCAAATTATTACATGTCATTTTTAGGAAAATTAGAAATCGAAGGAATACCATTTACTATCGAAGATTGCACCGTAGCCATTAATCAGAACAGCGATTATAACGGCAGACCCAACTCTAGACCTATAGCAGGGCAGTTTACAGTAACCCTTGTATATCATAAAGAGGTTAACCTTTTTGCAGAATTAGCAGCATCCCCTACTATGGTAAAAAACGGAAAAGTACAGTTTTTTAATACCGATGCCATGTCTGTAATGCAGACAATCAAATTCGATGAAGCCTTTTGCCTCAATTATGTACAAAACTATCATAGTAAGAACAGTAAGGCTATGACAGCACAGGTAGTTATTAGTGCCAAAGATATAGAAATCGGTACTGCTAAGCATGGTAATAACTGGCCTACTAAATCATAAGACATGGATATCAACTTACAACTAAAACTAGGTTTGGTCAATCAATACCTAGATGGTCAGATCAGTGGCATCGTTAAAGAAACTTTTGACGATGCTATCCGTAATGAAGCACTAAACGAAATAGACCAGCGACTAGAAAGTGGTTTTGCCATAGAAAAAACCAAAATACTGATTACCATACAGATGGCGTATAGTGGAGTGTTTTATAGTGGGTATGATATTGCAGGGTATATTAAATCTTACTTTGATACACATGTGAATAATGAAGTCTTACGATATTATAAAACAAAATCTGAAGATTTATTCAAAAATTTTGGAGATTATTTTGACAAAGATACAGGAGAATACTTAGGGGAAGGAAACACAGATGGGATACAATTTATTTCTAGAAAGGATTGGGATTGTGGAGATCTGTTTAATTCTTTAGGTCACACATCAAATCCAAATGCTGAAGCAAAAGTATACGAATATTATGCAAGAAAGTATAATCTTATACCAGAAGGAGCTGATATAGTTAACTTTGAAGGTGATTTAAATGATGGCTGGAATACTTCTTATTGAAAATGAAATTGGTATAAAAATAGTAACGACTCATTTTTCTCCAGGTAGTATAGGTAATGACTTAACTACTAGGTTTGATGTTATAAATATCATAGTTCATGAAACCTTATCCCATGGTCTTGATCATTTAAACCAAAAAAAATATGATTATCATGATCCAAAAGTATTTTGGAGTTGGGAAAAACGAGCTGTTCATAAACAAGTTAATCATTGGTCTTGGTCTAAAACTTCTAGTAATGTAAAACAAATCATCTTTGATGTATATGCAAGAAAAAACTATGTTATGACAAAAACTGAACAATACAAATATTTTGGAAAATATGACATTCATTAAATATCCTTTTATAATAAAAATTATGTTATTGATGTTTTTATTGATTTCTACAATATCATGTAATAATATCGATAGCAAAATCTGCATTGAAAATGTTATAGTACATAGTAACAGAGAATTTCCGGGCTTTGACACTATTGTTTTTAGGATAAAAAGTGATGAAATGATTGAGAAAATAAAAACGTCTGAGATTGATAGGGTTCTTTTTATAAAAAACATCGATACAATTGATAATATAGGATATATTAAAAATCAAATAGATAAGAATAAAATCAGTTTTTTTTATCGTACAACAGAGTTCATAGAATTTAAAGATTCTATATCAATAAAAAAAGAATTTTTAGAACTAAAAAAAGTGATTTTCTTAATGAAAGACCAATCAAAATTTGCTGTTTATAACTGTAAAAAATAAAACAATGACAGTACAAGTAGGGTAGTTATTAGTGCCAAAAATATAGAAATCGGTACTGCTAAGCATGGTAATAACTGACCTACTAAATCATAAGGCATGGATATCAACTTACAACTAAGACTAGGTTTGGTCAATCAATACCTAGATGGTCAGATTAGTGGCATCGTTAAAGAAACTTTTGACGATGTTATCCGTAATGAAGCACTAAACGAAATAACCCAGCAACTAGAAAGTGGTTTTGCCATAGAAAAAACCAAAATGCTAATTACCATACAGATGGCGTATAGTGGGGTATAGTGTACGAACTATCTCCGATTATGTAGATATTTAGATACACATAATCCAAATTTAACAACTACCGGAATTTTCCGATTTGCAGAACTGAGTGAAAGTAACTCATCGGGAGTTCCCGATTGGCAGATAAACCATTATTTTAACGTAATGATAAACTAGAGTATTGTTTTTTTTAGTACCATTGTCAAAACAATAAGTAATAATGAATACTACGTTTGGTAAGGTTATATTCGGTCTTTTAATATCGAGTATTATATATTCTTGTAAGCAACAGCCTATTTCGGTTAGTAGGATTACAGCAACTCAGCAAAAGATAGATTCTACAGTAGTAGCGGACACATCTATAGACTCATTTATCGCTCCTTTTAGAGCACACCTAAACGAAACATTAGACGCTACTCTCTGTATCGCTACAATAAACATTACCAAGTTCGATGGAAAGTTAGAAAGTACATTAGGGAACCTTATGGCTGATATCTCATTACACCAAACGCAGCCTATTTTTAAAAAAAGATATAGTAAGAATATTGATTTTGTACTATTAAATCATGGAGGTATAAGAGCTCCTATAAATAAAGGATCTGTAACAGCTAGAACAGCCTTTGAGGTAATGCCTTTCGAAAACGAACTGGTAGTAGCAGAACTATCATATGAAAAAACAAAAGCACTAATTTCTTATCTGGCAGAAAGACAGCAAGCACACCCTATTGCCAATCTAAAACTACAGATACTAAAAGACGCTAAAAAAGCAACAAAAGTAACCGTCAATGGGCAACCTCTACAAGAAGGAAAAAACTATTTTGTACTCACTACAGATTATCTACAACAAGGCGGTGATAGCATGAATTTTTTTAAAGACCCAATCCAGATCTATAAAACAGAGTATAAGCTTAGAAATACGCTGATAGATTATTTTAAATCAGTAGATACAGTACATGTACAATTGGATAAAAGAATGCGCTATGCAGAATAGAAGAAGATTTATACAACAAATGGCTTCGGCAACTGCTTTTGCCAGCTTAGGAGGGTTAAGTTTAGCATCTTGCAGTAAACCAATAACAAAGAGGATTACAGTACTACATACCAATGATGTACATAGCCAGATTGATCCATTACCTGATAGTCACTACCGATACCCAGGTTTAGGAGGTTTTGCCAGAAGAGCAAGTATAATAGAACACATAAGAAAAGAAAACCCTAATACTATTTTATTAGATGCAGGAGATATTTTTCAGGGAACTCCTTACTTTAACTATTATGGTGGAGAAATAGAGTTTAAACTCATGTCTAAACTAAATTATGATTTGGCAACATTAGGGAATCATGATTTTGATAATGGAATTGATGGATTATTAAGTCAATTACCCAATGCGACATTTGATTTTGTATCTGCTAATTATGATTTTAAAAATACAGTACTAGATGGTTTGGTAAAGCCTTATAAAATAGTAATCAGAGACGGTATTAAAATCGGAGTTTTTGGATTAGGAGTAGGATTAGAAGGATTAGTGGATAAAAAATTATATAAAGAAACTAAATATCTGGATCCTATAGAGATTGCTCAGGATATGGAAAGAGTGTTAAAAGAAGAAGAACAATGCGATCTTAGTATCTGTTTATCTCATATAGGGTATAACTATAAAAATGCACCAAATAAAGTTTCGGATCTTCATTTAGCAAAAAAAACAAAAAATATAGATTTAATTATAGGAGGACATACCCATACATTATTGCCTAAACCTACAGTTATAGAAAATGCTATAGGAGAAAAAGTATTGATTAATCAATGCGGTAAAAGTGGAGTATATATGGGGCAAGTAGATTTTTACTTTGATACAGCAGGAAATAAAACAGCCAAAGGAAGATCAATAGAAGTATAAAAGATCTTTCTAGCGAGTATAAAGTGCTATATTGGGCTTGTTAAAATTCGTATCAATCGATTTTAACAAGCCCGTTTCATTATAAAAGAATGAATGTTAAAACGATTGTCAATTTAAAGGTAAACTGAATCTATCACTATTGTTTGAGTACATAAAAATATATATAAAAAAGCACCCAAAACGGGTTATAATTAGTGGGATACTATTGCTAGGGTATTATTTTTCATTACCCAAACCATTATTTGATGATCCTACAGCAACAGTTATTGAGACCGTATCAGGAAAATTGATAGGAGCAAAAATTGCAACCGATGGGCAGTGGCGTTTTCCTGAGGCAGATAGTATTCCTGAGAAATTCAAACACTGTATTATAGCTTTTGAAGATCAGCAGTTTTACAGACATTTAGGATTTAACCCTGTAGCGATGGGTAAAGCGATTACTGCAAATATAAAAGCCGGTAAAGTAGTAAGAGGAGGAAGCACTATCACACAACAAGTTATTCGTTTGGCACGAAAAGGTAAAAAACGCACCTATTATGAAAAATTAAAAGAACTACTACTCGCAGTACGTTTAGAATTAGGGTTTTCTAAAGAAAATATTCTAAAATTATATGCCTCTCATGCCCCATTCGGAGGTAATGTAGTAGGTGTAGATATGGCTGCTTGGCGTTATTTTGGAATATCTGCACATCGATTATCCTGGGCAGAAAGTGCCACACTTGCAGTACTACCCAATGCACCTTCTTTAATTTATCCAGGAAAGAATCAGAATAGATTATTAAAAAAAAGAAATCGATTACTCCATACTCTTTTACAAGAAGGAACTATAGACTCACTAACATATGAACTATCTATAAGTGAGACATTACCCCGAAAACCTTACTCTTTGCCACGAATTGCTCCGCATTTAGTAGAGCGATTAGCAAAAAAAAATACAGGAAAAAGAATACAAACTACGATTAATCCAATATTACAAAAACAAGTTAATCGAGTGGTGAAAATGCACTATGAAGCCTTAAAACAAAATGAAGTGCATAATATGGCAGTCTTGGTTTTGGATGTTAATACTCGGCAAGTACTTAGTTATGTAGGTAATACACCAACTGATCAAACACATGAAAAAGATGTAGATGTTATTCAGGCAGCGCGTAGTACAGGAAGTACCCTAAAACCTTTATTATATGCTGCTATGATGGATAAAGGAGAATTGTTACCAGAACAATTAGTTTCTGATATTCCTACTGTAATCTCAGGATATAGCCCTAAGAATTTTGATGAGAGTTATAGCGGAGCAGTTCCTGCAAATCGAGCACTAGCACGCTCTTTAAACATCCCAGCAGTTCGATTGTTACAACAATATGGATTACAGCGATTTAGAGATGAGATGAATGCCTTTAGAATCAAAGATCTAAAATATGGAGCAGATCACTATGGGCTATCACTAATCGTTGGTGGAGCAGAAGGAAACCTATGGGATTTATGCAAGATCTATGCAGGTTTTGCAGGTACCTTAAATCATTATCAAAGCACCTCTAGTGAATATTTTACTAAAGAATTTACAGAACCAATTATTTTGGCTAATAAAAAGAGCAATTTTGGTATCAAAACGAGTCAAAAACCAGTATATAGCGCTGGGAGTATCTGGCTTACATTTGAAGCCATGAAAGAAGTAAATCGACCAGAAAGAGATAAAGCATGGGAGTTTTACGACTCTTCTAGAGAGATTGCTTGGAAAACAGGAACCAGTTTTGGAAACCGTGATGCTTGGGCAATAGGAGCTAGTCAGAAATATGTAGTAGGTGTCTGGATTGGTAATGCCGATGGAGAAGGAAGACCAGAGTTAACAGGGCTAAACTCAGCAGCACCAGTAGTATTTGATGTATTTAATCTATTACCTAATTCTAAATGGTTCCCGCCTCCATATGACAATTTAGAACAAGTAAATATTTGTACTAAAAGTGGATTTCTAGCAGGTAACCACTGCCCAGTTAAGCAAGCATATATTCCTATTACAGGAACCAGAACAAAGCCATGCCCATATCATCAATTAATACATCTAGATGCAACAAAACGATATCGAGTGAATTCTTCTTGCGAGTCTGTAGCAGATATCATTCATCACTCATGGTTTATATTGCCTCCACTACAAGAATACTTTTTTAAAACTAATAGTGCTAGTTACAAGCCATTACCACCATATAGATCAGATTGTATAAAAGAATCTCAGGAGCGTATGGATTTTATTTTTCCAAAATTGAATAATAGCGTTTACTTACCTAAAGGATTTGATGGAAAAGTAAATGAAGTCATTCTTAAGATTGCACACACCAATCCAGGATCTAGAGTCTTTTGGTATATCGACGATCAATACATGGGTACAACAAGGCAATTTCATGAAATGGCAATAGCTCCAAAACCAGGAACACATACAATCACTGTTTTGGATGAAAATGGTAATGAATTAAAAAGAAAAATAGAAGTTAAAGACTGATATTATTAACACATCTTTATTTATGCAATAATGTTGCATTATCGTTAATAAAAAGCTAAAAACACTCCAATTCTGTGTTAAAATGATAAGAGTGTTAAATTTTAAACAGAGATCTTACTACCTTAGAATTAGTGTTTTATAACTCAACTAACTTTAATTTAACGTATAACACAAAATCTAACTCTTTAAAACCATGAAGAATACAATTGTATTGCTTGTCATAGCATTATGCTCAAGCATTAGTTCCTATTCACAAATAGGACAAGGAGGAGAACCATCGTTCTCAAACGAAAACCTAGCCAAGTCCAATCAAACCCCTGTTGTAAGGTTACCTAAATTGAATATAGCAAAACTATTAAAAGAAGACGAACAAGAATCTAGTAAAGATGTTCCTATGCGCTTTGCTTATCCCCATAAAACTAATCTGAATATGCAAAATTCAGGGAAATGGTTTACCAACCAAAATGGAGATAAATATTGGTTGATAGCGATTGAGTCTAAAGGAGCACTATCGCTTAATCTTACTTTTTCGAGCTTTAAAATTCCTGAAGGAGGTAAATTATTTATTTATAATAATGATAAATCAGATATTCGTGGAGCATTTACATCTGCCAATAATAAAAACTCAAAAAGATTGGGTATAGCTCCTGTAGATGGAGATAAAATCATTGTTGAGTATTTTCAACCAGCGAATGTAAAACAAGCACCGGATTTGAATATTTCTACAGTAGCTCATGACTATAAGGGAATTAGAGGATTAGCAAAAGCTTTTGGAAGTTCTGGATCTTGTAATAACAATGTAGTTTGTGCAGAAGGAGACCCATGGAGAGACCAAATTAGATCAGTTGCATTAGTAATATTAGGAAACGGAACCCGTTGGTGTTCTGGATCTTTAATAAATAATACTGCAAATAACGGAACCCCATATTTTTTGACAGCAAACCACTGTACATCAAATCAGAATGTTACCAACTGGGTTTTTGTATTTAATTACGAGTCCCCTGGGTGTAGTGGTAACTCCGATGGTTCTACAAGTCAATCTATTTCTGGATCTCAGATAATGAATAGTGGGTCAGAGTCAGACTATGCATTATTAAAACTTTCTTCTACACCACCATCTAGTTATAATGTATATTATTCTGGGTGGGATGCTACAGGTAATATTCCTTCTAAAACAACAGGAATTCATCATCCTGCAGGAGATGTAAAAAAGATATCATTTGATAATGATGCACCTTCTATTTCTACATACAGTGGAGGATTAGGATCTACACATTGGAAAGTTAAAGATTGGGATGATGGTACTACAGAAGGGGGATCCTCAGGATCTGCTCTTTTTGATCAAAATAAAAGAATTATTGGTCAATTACATGGAGGGAGTGCAGCTTGTGGTAATAACTCACCAGACTGGTATGGACGATTATCGGTTACCTATCCAAATATTTGTCAATGGTTAGCTCCTGGATGTACTACCAAAATAGTAAACGGATATAACTCTGGAGGAAATGGAGGAGATACTCAAGCTCCATCTACACCATCAGGATTAGCTGCTTCTAATATTAGAGCAACTTCAGTATCGTTATCTTGGAGAGCCTCCTCTGATAATGTAGGAGTTGTAGGATATGACGTATACCAAAGTAATAGAATTGTTACTACTGTAACAAGCACCTCAGCTACTATTACGCAATTAACAGCCAATACAGCATATCAATTTAGAGTAAAAGCTAAAGATGCTGCTGGAAATGCTTCTGGATTTAGTAATACTGTTAAAGTAACAACTACCTCTGGAGGAGTTACGTACTGTACGGCTAATGGTAATAATACATCAGATGAATATATAGGTAGAGTTCAATTGGGTTCTATTGATAAAACTTCTACTGCCGGAAGTGGAGGATATAGCGACTTTACATCAGTATCTACAAATTTATCAAAAGGAAGCTCACAAAAAATTACAGTAACACCTAAATGGACAGGTAGAAAGTATAATGAAGCATATAGTGTATGGATAGATTATAACCAAGATGGAGATTTTACTGATTTCGGAGAGCAGGTATGGTCACAATCGGCAACTCAGAATACTACTGTAAGTGGTAATTTTACGGTACCATCTTCTGCTATTAATGGAAATACTAGAATGCGAGTTACTATGAGGTATAATACTGCTCCTTCTTCTTGTGGATCTTTTAATTATGGAGAAGTCGAAGATTATACTGTAGTTATAGGTGGAACTGCTTTATTTAAGGACAACAATCCTTCCTCTTTTAAGAATATAACCACTACTGTTAAGGTATATCCTAATCCTGCTCATGATATCTTAAATGTATCATTCCAAACACAATCTGATAAAATATCTTATTCAGTGGTAGATGTATTAGGAAAAACGATCATTACAGTTACAGATAAAGTAAAATCTACAATAAATGTAGAAAACTTAAAACAAGGAATTTATTTTCTGAAGTTTACAGATGGAACAAATAATTACACAAAACGTTTTGTAAAACATTAATAATTATTTGTAAACTATTTGATTTATAAAACATTAAAAAAAGAGTGGTTTCTTAGATGAATAATCAATGAAACCACTCTTTTTGATTTTAATCTTATCCTATTATGAATTTGCCAAAATATTTAGTCGATATTATGTTATAGGATCTGAATTTTCACTCCATAAAACATAAGGAGTCATACTTAACTGAGAGTTGTAGTACTTTTGATCACCAGTAACTTCTTTTCCTAACCAATTTGGTTTTATAAAGGATTCATGTTCATTATTTAATTCTATTTCAGCAATAACCAGTCCTTCATTTTTGCCAAAAAATACATCAACCTCATACATGTGATTTCCTAAAGGGATTTCATAACGAGTTTTTTCTATAACACCTTTTTCACATAAGTTAAGTAATTGTTCAGCTTCATTAATTTCTATATTCTTTTCCCATTCGAATCGTGTGGTTCCTGATGTATTTCCGATTCCTTTAACAGTAATATACGCAGCTTCTCCTTTTATCCGTATGCGTACAGTACGTTCGGGATCTGTATTAAGGAACCCTTGTACAATACGAGTGCTTTTTTTAGCTTCATTTTTAAAGACATCAGAAATTACTAAAAATTTCCGTTCTATTTCGATCATAACAGACAGTATTTATATTCTGCGATAAAGATATTACAATTAGAATCACCAATATCTATTATTTTTGTACTGTGGTAGAATTCGGTATACATAGAAAAATTATACATGTGGATATGGATGCATTTTATGCATCTGTAGAGCAAATGGATGATCCAGAGCTTAAAGGAAAGCCATTAGCAGTAGGTGGAGGCGGAAAACGAGGAGTGGTAAGTGCTGCTAGTTACGAAGCACGAGTCTTTGGAGTACGATCTGCCATGCCGGGGTTTACAGCAAGACGGCTTTGTCCTGATTTAATCTTTGTGCGTCCACGATTCGATCGATATAAAGAAATCTCATCTCAGATCCGGAAAATATTTTTTCAATATACAGATCTAGTAGAGCCCTTATCATTAGATGAAGCATATCTAGATGTTACAGATAATAAAAAAGGAAACCCTAGTGCTACACTAATTGCTCAAGAAATTCGAAAACAGATTTTTGATGAAACAGGGTTAACCGCTTCTGCAGGAATATCCATTAATAAATTTGTAGCTAAAATAGCAAGTGATTATAATAAGCCTAATGGGCAAAAAACAGTTAACCCAGAAGAGGTTATAGGATTTTTAGAACACCTAGATGTTAAAAAATTTTATGGAGTAGGAAAGGTAACTCAAGCTAAAATGTATCAAATGGGGATCTATACCGGAAAAGATTTAAAATCAAAATCAGAAGCATTTTTAACTCAGCATTTTGGCAAATCTGGAGGGCATTATTATAAGATCGTACGTGGGATTCATCTCAGTGAAGTAAAACCAAATCGGGAGCGTAAATCACTAGCAGCAGAACGAACCTTTAGCGAAAACATAGCTTCAGAAATTTATATGCTAGAGCGATTAGAAAGTATTGCAGAAGAACTTCAGAAACGATTGAAACATAGTATGGTATCTGGTAGAACGGTAACTTTAAAAATTAAGTATAGTGATTTTACGCTACAGACTCGAAGTAAAACCTTACCCTATTTTGTAAATGATACTACTATTTTATTAGAAACCGCAAAAGAATTATTATATCAAGAAAAAATGAAAAACTCTGTGCGATTACTAGGAATTTCACTTTCTAATTTAAACACCGGAAAAAAAGACGAAAAGAAAAAAGAAAGTAATGAAGTAGAGATTATTCAGTTACGTTTCGACTTTTGACCTAGATTTTGCATAGTACTTCAGCAGCTTGTTTTAAGGTATCCTCTGTCTTCGCAAAACAAAATCGTAAAACGTTATCATCCTGGTTATGTAGATTAAAAACCGAAACAGGAATACTTGCGATCCTATGTTCTTTGGTTAATCTTTCGGCAAAAGCCACATCACCTTCTTCTGTAATGTTAGTATACTTTAGAAGTTGAAAATAAGTACCCGAAGCAGGAGAGAACGTAAAACGAGAATCTTTTAGTAGAGATAAAAATAGGTCTCGTTTTTTTTGATAGAAATCAGGAAGAGAAAGATAATGATTAGGGGTTTTTAAATATTCTGATAAGGCATATTGCATGGGATGATTACTACAAAAAATATTAAATTGATGTACTTTTCTAAACTCTGCCATTAGTTTTTTTGGAGCCAAGCAATATCCCATTTTCCAACCAGTAATATGAAATGTTTTTCCAAAAGAAGCCGTGATAAAAGCACGTTCTGCTAGCCCAGGAAATAATGCCGCACTTTGATGTTTTTGACCATCAAAAATAATATGCTCATATACCTCATCACTCAATAAAATGATATCAGTACCTTTAAGAAGTTTTTCTAATTGAAGCATATCTTCTTTAGATAAAACACTACCACTTGGGTTATGGGGAGTGTTAATGATCACCATTTTTGTTTTTGAAGTAATTTTAGAAGCGACTTCTTGCCAATTTATAGTAAAATCAGGTGCTGATAACTGTATAGGAATAACCTTTCCTCCATACAGTTGTATTGAAGGCTCGTAAGAATCATATGCAGGTTTAAAAATAATAACTTCATCTCTAGGATTTATAAAAGCAGCGATACTAGTGAAAATTCCTTGTGTAGCGCCAGAAGTTATGGTAATCTCAGTTTCTGGATGGTACGTACTACCATATAGCGTATTCGTTTTTTCCGCAATAACTTCTCGTAATGATACTAATCCAGCCATAGGAGCATATTGATTATACCCTTTTTGCATAGCGATGTTAACTAAATCAATAAGCATTGGATCAACGGCAAAATTAGGAAACCCTTGAGAGAGGTTAATAGCTCCGTATTTCGTGGCCATTTTGCTCATAACAGTAAATATAGTAGTAGAAATATCGGGTAACTTAGAGTATATATTTTGCATGTTTTTTTTAAATATAAAATGTAAAAAGATAAAATTTTGTTTAAAGTTAATCGAATATTTTGATTGATTTAATTACAAGATCATAAACAAAGTATTTTTCTTTTTTATAATCATTATAAATAGTGGAATAAAGAGTGTCTAAAGCTTGGCTAAAATGGCATTGAACCCTATTTTTGTCTTCCAATTAACTAAACATTTTATATAATGGGTGGATTGATAAAATCTTCAATAGCTAGAAAAGTTGCCATGGCACTATCGGGACTTTTCTTAGTATTTTTCTTGCTACAACACTTTACCATAAACTTCACTTCACTTTTTAGTGCAGATATTTTTAATGAGTTATCACACTTTATGGGTACTAATCCATTAGTTCAGTTTGCATTACAACCAGTACTTATTTTTGGGGTGGTTTTTCATTTTGTAATGGGGTTTGTATTAGAAATTAAAAACAGAAATGCCAGAGCGGTTAAATATGCAAGTTACAATGGAGGAGCTAATTCTTCTTGGATGTCTAGAAATATGGTATATTCTGGATTAGTGATTCTTGCATTTTTAGGATTACACTTCTATGATTTTTGGGTTCCAGAGATAGTTCATAAATATATAGAGTTTGCACCAGAAGATCCAACACGATATTATCCAGAATTGCTTCATAAATTTGAAAGTCCAGTTCGTACAGGATTGTATATACTTTCGTTCGTGTTTTTAGCATTACACTTGTGGCACGGGTTTGCATCTTCGTTTCAATCCGTAGGATTTAACAATAAATATTCGGTAGCAGCAACCAAGTTTGCAAAAGTTTTCGCAATAGGAGTTCCTTTAGGATTCGTTATTGTGGCTATAGTGCTTCATTTAACTCATTAAAAACACCACTAGTATGTCAATTTTAGATTCTAAAATACCTGAAGGTCCACTGGCAGATAAGTGGACAAAACATAAAAATACAATTAACCTTGTTAATCCAGCCAATAAGAGAAATATTGATGTTATTGTTGTAGGAACCGGATTAGCAGGAGGAAGTGCAGCAGCAACATTAGCTGAGCTTGGATATAATGTAAAAACATTCTGTTATTCTGATTCTCCTCGTCGTGCGCATTCAATTGCGGCACAAGGAGGGATTAATGCAGCAAAAAATTATCAAGGAGACGGAGATTCTGATTACAGATTATTTTATGATACTGTAAAAGGAGGAGATTACCGTTCTAGAGAAGCCAATGTATATCGATTAGCAGAAGTTTCTGCGAATATTATTGATCAATGTGTAGCACAGGGAGTTCCTTTTGCACGTGAGTATGGAGGGTTATTAGATAACCGTTCTTTTGGAGGAGTTTTAGTATCTCGTACATTTTATGCTAAAGGGCAGACGGGGCAACAACTACTTCTAGGAGCATATTCAGCAATGAATAGACAGATTAATAGAGGAAAAATACAAGCGTTTAACCGTCATGAAATGCTAGATTTAGTAAAGATTGATGGAAAAGCACGTGGAATTATTGCTCGTAATCTAGTAACAGGAGAGATTGAGCGACATTCAGCACACGCTGTAGTATTAGCCTCAGGTGGATACGGAAATGTATTCTTTTTAAGTACCAATGCTATGGGAAGTAATGTAATGGCAGCGTGGAGAGCACACCGTAGAGGAGCATTCTTTGCAAATCCATGTTACACTCAGATTCATCCAACTTGTATCCCAGTTTCTGGAGATCATCAGTCTAAACTAACGTTAATGTCTGAGTCATTACGTAATGATGGTCGTATATGGGTTCCAAAAAGGATTGAGGATTCAGAAGCGATACGTGCGGGTAAATTAAAACCAACACAGTTAGCAGAAGAAGAAAGAGATTATTATCTAGAGCGACGGTATCCAGCGTTTGGTAACCTAGTACCTCGTGATGTAGCTTCTAGAGCAGCAAAAGAACGTTGTGACGCAGGATTCGGAGTAAATAAAACAGGAGAGGCAGTATACCTTGATTTTGCATCAGCAATCCAACGATACGGAAAAGAAAAAGCATTAACTTCTGGAATGCATAACCCTACAGCAGATCAAATTCGTGAATTAGGAGAAAAAGTGATCGAAGATAAGTACGGAAACCTTTTTCAGATGTATGAAAAGATTGTAGATGAGAACCCTTATAAAACACCAATGATGATTTACCCAGCGGTACATTATACGATGGGAGGACTTTGGGTAGATTATAACTTACAGACTACAGTTCCTGGTTGTTACGCTGCAGGAGAAGCAAATTTCTCTGATCACGGAGCAAATAGATTAGGAGCATCTGCATTGATGCAAGGATTAGCAGATGGATATTTCGTATTACCATATACTATTGGAGATTACTTATCTAAGGATATCCGTACAGGAAAAATACCTACTGATACTCCAGAGTTTGATCAGGCAGAGAAAGAAGTAAAAGATCGTATTGATAAATTGATGTCTGGAACAGGAGAACATTCTGTAGATTATTATCATAAGAAATTAGGTAAAATCATGTGGAACAAATGTGGAATGTCTCGTAATGAGAAACATCTAAAGGAAGCTATTGTAGAAATAGCAGAACTACGTGAGGATTTCTGGAAGAATGTAAAAGTTCCTGGGACTACAGATAGTATGAATCCTGAATTAGAAAAAGCAGGAAGAGTAGCTGATTTCTTAGAATTAGGAGAGTTATTTGCAAAAGATGCATTAAATCGTAACGAATCTTGTGGAGGACACTTTAGAGAAGAATCTGTAGAACAAGAGGGAGAACAAAAAGGTGAAGCATTGAGAGATGACAAAAACTTTAAGTATGTTTCTGCATGGGAGTATAAAGGAGAGCCTAAAGATGCTCAGCTGCATAAGGAAGACCTTGTCTTCGAAAATATTGAATTAAAAACACGTTCTTATAAATAAAATGCTATGAATCTTACACTAAAAATATGGCGTCAAGAAGATGCCAAGTCACCAGGAAAGATAGTAGACTATCAAGTAAAAGGAATTGAAGGAGACATGTCTTTTTTAGAAATGTTAGACGTGTTAAATGAGCAATTAATTACTAAAGGAGATGAGCCTGTAGTTTTTGATCATGATTGTAGAGAAGGTATCTGTGGAGCTTGCTCTCTACAAATTAATGGAGAACCTCATGGACCAGATCGATTGGTAACAACGTGCCAACTACACATGCGTAAGTTTAATGATGGAGATACAATTTATATAGAACCATTTAGAGCAAAAGCATTTCCTGTAGTTAAAGATTTAATGGTAGATAGGAGTTCTTTTGATAGGATCCAACAAGCAGGAGGATATGTTTCTGTAAATACTTCTGGTAATACAATTGATGCTAATGCGATTCCTATAAATAAGGATGATGCAGATGCTTCTTTTGAAGCAGCGACATGTATTGGTTGTGGAGCCTGTGTAGCAGCATGTAAAAATGCTTCTGCAATGCTATTTACTTCTGCTAAAGTTTCTCAGTTTGCACTATTGCCACAAGGGCAGGTAGAAGCTACAGATCGTGTGTTAGCAATGGTAAATCAAATGGATGAAGAAGGTTTTGGTAACTGTACTAATACAGGAGCTTGCGAGATTGAATGTCCTAAGGGAATTTCTTTAGAAAATATAGCACGTATGAATCGTGAGTATTTAAAAGCAAGTATGAAAGGGTAGGGATTACTTTTTTTCAAAAATAATATAGTAAAACCGAGGTGTTAAAAAAACATCTCGGTTTTTTTTATGTAAAATGTTTTTATAAAATAAAAACTAGATATACAACTCTCATTTTTTTGAAAGTTCATCAATCAGAGTTTAAAAAAAATTACAAGAATAGTTCATTTCTTAACATAGATTAAGAATATTTACTAGTAACACTATGTAATTTAGTCCCTAAATTATAATAATTAAGAGTAATGAATATAAGAACAATTTTATCAATTTGTATCACTTTTTTACTATTCATAAATTGTAGTAGTGACGATCAAAAATTACCTGATGAGAAATTACCTGAAAAAAAACCTAATGGAGTTGCTAAAATTCTTTCGTTTACGTTTTTAGCAAAAGACAATGAGGGTCTTGCTAAGGATGTTTTAGCTAAGATTGATCATAATAAAAAAGAAATAACAGTAATAGTACCTGCTAATACTAATATAGAAAGATTAAAACCAGCCTTAACAGTTTCTAAGGGAGTAATTCTTTTTCCAGAGTTTCAGAAGCTAACAAATTTTACTAAGCCTGTCGTATATCCTCTTCATATAGAAAATTCCCCAGATGTTGTAAAGTATGTCGTTATCGTTTCTGTAATTGATAGCACTGAAAGTCGTATCACTGGTTTTAACTTTTTGGCAAGTGATAATTCAGATGCAAATTTGTTGGTAGATGTACCAACAACTATAGATGGAAATACGATTACAGCTCATTTTACAAATGATACTGATGTTACAGCATTAATTCCTAAGATTATGGTATCTAATGGAGCAACAGTAGTACCAAATGATGGTGTTGTTCAAAACTTTATGAAAGATATCGAATATATCGTAACAGCACAGGATGGAGTATCAAAAACAAAGTATACAGTACACGTAGAGCAAGCAGAGAGTGATAATAATCAGATTTCTAGTTTTGTGTTTTCGAATATTTCGGGTAAAAATTATGAAGCTACCATTGATGGAGAAAAAATACATTTGGTATTACCTAGTGGAATTTCTGTAAATAACCTGACCCCAACGATTAAAATAGAAAAAGGGGCTAAAGTAGTTCCAGAAAGTGGTGAGACAAAAGATTTTAGTGATATTGTATCTTATGTAGTTACGGCACAAGATGGGAGTAAACGAACATATAGTGTTAACGTATACACAAAAAAATCATTAAAAAATGATAGAGCAGTATTAGAAGATTTGTATAAAAAAAATAGATTAGGTAATAGAAGGTATTTCAATTGGGATTTAGAAGCACCAAATATGAATGGATGGGAAGGGGTTACGCTTAAAAATGGAAGAGTTTCAGAATTACAGATTCCTGCTGGAAAGCTTAGAATATATAATTTGCCAGCAAGTATAGGTGAGCTTTCTGAGCTTGAGCATTTAACGATGGCATCAGTGTATTTAACAAAAATCCCAGCAGAAATAGGAGCATTAAAAAAACTAAAAACTCTTAGTTTATTTGATAATAAGATAGCAGCACTCCCAAAAGAAATAGGTGATTTAGAGTCATTAGAAAACTTGGATTTAAGATATAATTCATTATCTGCGTTACCTGTAGAGGTCGGAAAATTGAGAAATCTAGAAAGTCTGTCTGTAAGCAATACTAGTATAACAGAACTCCCAAGAAAGCTAGCAGAAATACCGAGTTTATTAATTATATACTTAATGAACACCCCTAAGATTATTATTCCAAAAGAAATATGTGATCGGAGGATCCAACTTTTAAAAGATGCAACAGATACTTGCGAGCGATAAAAGGATGAGAGAATAATATAAAAAAACTGAGGTAGCAAGTACTTCGGTTTTTTTATACATTCTACTATTATGAAATGAAAATATAATATGTGTTTTAATACTCTTCAAGAGATTTTACACGATTCATATTAAATAGTTACATTATTTTTTTATTTGAATTACAATTATTTAATTATTAATGACTAAAAAAAGAAAGAGTAATACCAGTTATATCTTGAATTTACTTTAAAAGAAAATCAGTTATTTTTTGTTTATGCAAAGAAGAAAAATTCAGCATAGCTACGATTAATTTTTATTTTGAAGCATAGGTGAAAAAGAGAATTTTATTGCGGTAAATTCAAGGTATAAATGGTATAATATATAGAAAAGATCTTTTTTTTGGATGAGTGTTATAAAAATTAATAATAAATATTATATGATACTTAAAGGGGTACACAGTTAAATTTTCTGAATTTTTCTCGGTATTTTCTAGGGCTAACGGAGTATTTTTTCTTAAATTCAGAAGAAAAATAAGAGAGATTATTATACATTACCTTATTCATGATCTCTGTAATAGAATAATCTGATTTTATTAATAAATCAGAGGCATATTGTAGTCTAATATGTTTTAAATATGATACAACTGTTAACCCTGTTTCTTTTTTTACTTTTCTTAAAAAAGTTCTTTGAGTCATTGAAAAATTATCAGCTAAAAATGCTACATTAAGTTTTTCATTATCCACATTTTTATATATAAACTCGTTTAATTCTGTTACAAAAGAATTATCAATTACTATATGTAGATTAGGTAGTTGTTGTATAGGTTTAGAATCGATAACTTCTCTCTTATTAGTTTTTTTTTTTAAACTAATATGTTTTGTTGCAAATACGACTAATACGACTAAAAAACTAATTAGAATTATGCTTTTTAGGTATGCGTAAAGAAAATAAAAATCATTTGTTGGGTGAAAATTAATCATAAGGAATTAGGTTTAATAAGAGTTGGGGGGTAATTTTATATCACTTTTTTTGATTAAAGTATCGTGTAGTTTTTTTATTAATTAATATGAATCTTTTATTATAGTATAGGTTTATATTTACAAAATTATTAATTATAGATGTTTAATCATGAGGATGATTTGAATTAACTTTAGTTTAACGCGGGTTTGATATAACTACATATTTAAATAGAGTTGTTTTGAATCTACAAATTTGGTTTTATAAAAGATTAAGACGGCAAGCAAGCTATTAATGTAACAAATATATTGTTGAAGTAATTAGTTACATTTCTATGTTTAGAATGCTCCAATTAATAAATATTCTTTAATCGATCAATTATGATGTCTACGATTACTCTTTTTTTTAGATGATAAATTGATAAAATAAATACTCAGTAAATAAGTTTTTTTTAATACTACAGGATTGAAATAGGTTTTGTAGTATCCTAAAAAAAGAAAAAAATTAACTTGTTTGATGAATAATTAAAAACCTAAATTAATTTTGATTTATTTTTAATACGTTGGAGTTTGGGATAATAAAAAAGGAAGTAAAGTAATAGCTTACTAATACTTCCTATTTAGTTTTTGAAATATAATAATCTAATGATTATTTACATACTCCTGTTTTAAGTATATAGATGGATTAGGTCTACTTCCTTTATCATATTTAGCATAAAATGTTTCTAAATCTCATCCAGATATAAAAGCTTTTGAAAGCCCCCGTTTAACTAAACCACTTATCTGAGGTTTTGAAACTTTTTGAGTAATATTATCAAACGAACTCTCTGATATAGGTACTAAATCTACATTATCTTTTGACAACTTGTAAAAAAAAGAGTAGAAATTAAAAAAATGAATAATAATAAATACTTTTTCATAATATGTTTTTTTACTATAATTAATTATGATTTTTAGAGTTGGTGTAAAGCGATATTAACTTTAATAGCTTATAGGATGTAATATCTGGTTTAGCAGACATCAGGCGTAAATAAACTAAACTAATTTTAATGTATTTTTAATATGCTGAAAGTTTAGTGTAATAAAAAAAAGGAAGTAAAGTAATAACTTACTAGTACTTCCTTTTCAGTTTTTGAAATATAATAATCTAATGAATAGTCAATTAAATCACTATATTTTTCTTATTATGATTTTGTAATAATTATAGTTTTTAGAATTGGTGTAAAGCGATATTAACTTTAACAGCTCCACCTGCTCCTCTATCAGGCATAGATTGCCAAGTTGATATTCTTCGTTTCGTATCAATACTATTGCCAACTGTAATATGTTTGTCCATTTCATTTTCCCATTTTTGGGTAATTGGATTATACTCGAACACATAAGTTACTGCTCGTGTAAGATTAAATACATCAGTATTACAGTTATCATCACATTCTGAGGTCTTTACAGTAATTCTAAATCTATAACCTGGTTTTTCAGGAAGATTTACATCTATAAATTGACCATTTAAAATTTGTATTGGTTTAGGTGTTGAGTGTAAAGGGTAATGATCAACAGGTATTTGTGGGTTATTCAAAAATCCCCAATTTAATTCCTTTACCCTTCTCCAATCACCTTTACCAGGTATACTTTCATCAACTGTAATTCGACCATATAATTCTGCTCCACTAGTGCCATGGTCTGCTAGGTCTCTCGTTTCTACAGATTCTGGTTGTATTCTTATAGAGGAACAGCTCTTTTTTTCTGTATATGAGATATTTTGAGATACTTGGAAAACTTTGTTGTCAGAAACTCTATTGACCTTGTATGAAATAGGGTATCCTGGGTTTTCTAAAGTAGGACTTGTGTCTTTTTTTATAAAATCTAATATCTTATCTGTATCTTTTGCAAATGCAGCTAAAGTAGCAGTAAGACCATCTTGAGGAACTCCTCCTAATTGTTTCACTTTTACACTAGTATTTTTCATTACTTTTTTATACTTGGCAGAAGCCTCTGCATCTGCTGAAACTATTCCTGAATTGTAAGCAAATTTTAATGAAGCCTCTACATCTGTTGCTTTATCATCAGATTCATAAATAACTGTAAATAGTCTACCATAATCAACAGAAGTAATATATGCAGATGGATTATTTCCTAAATTGCTATTATTTCCTTTAAAGTCTGTTATATATGGTTTTAATCTCTCTGGAGTTACGCTTTTTGTAAACCATCCATTATTTCCAGAAAGCCCTTCTTTTGGAGCTACAGAAATTGTGAAAAATTGTTGTTTTAGAGTTACCGCAAATTTGGTTTTTTTAGAGTTAAAGTCTACTCCTAATTTGCCTGAAACACTGACTGAGGGACCTGCATAACCTGCATTTATAGCAAGTTGTAATTGTTCCTCATTAAAAATTTGTGATATTGAAACTTCAAAATTAGCTGGGAGACCTGCTCCACTTTTATAGTACTCCTCCAAAATTTTGTTCATATTATTTTGAACTTTTCCTGGCGTAGGCTCATTAATTTTGCGGTTAGTAGATACTGAAGTTCCTGATACGACATCTATTTTAATTTCTATTGGATTTCTATCTTTTCCATAAATAGGAACTGAAGATGGACTACCACTTTTGACTGTTTGTGAGCCTACAATATTTCCTGGCCATAATAAATCTGTTTTACGATCAATTAAAAAGAAATCGGAATCGGCTTGCGTATGGGATATGTGATTAGAGCAATCAGTAGCTGCTTTTGCATTTACTGATCGGTCTAATTTACCGTCATTTATTACTGAATATTCAGTAATTGATTCTTCCTCATGTTGACAGGCTACAAGACCTAAAAAGAGGAATCCATAATAAAAAACTTTTTTTTTCATTAAAACTTAATTTTAGTTAGTAAATATTTGATGTAAAACTAAGTTGTGATATTCTAAAAAGTTATTGAGTTTTTAGACAAAAAAATGAATGTCTAATTCATTTGTATAATTTGTCGAATACCTATTATTACCAGAGTTTATAATAAAGTAAAATGATGATTTTATTTATATAGTTTTTTAGACATATTCTATTTATATAAAGTCTATGTAACTATTAATATGTATGAAAAAAATAAATACTGGTAATTTCTTCGAGTTTTTTATTTTAATCAGTTTTTATTTTAAAAGTGACTATCGATAAAATGGTTTTTGGGATGGATTCGCTGGTTATTATAGCATTTATATATTGAGCCATTAATGGGGTATTTGACTAATTAATATTGTAATTATTCTTTTAATAAAAGTTGTGCAGTTTTTATCTTTTAGAGTTAAAAAATGAAGTAAAGTATTCAGATATTACTTTATAATATTAGAGGCATTAACCCCTGTTTTTTCATTCATTTTGTTTGGAGTATCCAATGTTTTTTCCTGATACTTTTTTATGGCAAAACTCTTTTTAATAAGTATAGCATCATTGATAATAAAAGGTTTAGGTATCATATTTTTATCCCTTGCAGGAATAGAAAAATGCTCATTTTTTAATAAATCATAAGAAGATTCATATAAAATGAATTTAGGTAATGAATCTTTATGAAACTGCATTTGTAATTCTAACGGTTGATTTTGATTGATATGATATGTGAGTAGATTATGGTTTCTTCTTTTGGTGAATACATTATATGTTTTTTTATCAGAATCTTTAAAATCTAGAGCTACCTCACCATTAGCTTTTAATGCATTAAAATTAAAGAGTGTTTCGGTATATAAATCTATTTTTTGTATATCTCGTAATGGGGAAATGCAGAGATCGACATGTCTTAAATCTCCAATAATAGTATCTTTACTAATATCTAATTTCGACGATGAAATATTTTTTATAGGAGCTTGATTAATATAGGTCAATGATGTGTTGTATTTGCCTTGTAGTATATGGGGAGTATAACTTGTAGCAATATTTTCTTTTGGGTTGATGTAGTTTTTGTTCCATGAGTCAAGAATTTTATCATAGGTAGCCCAAACAGCTTTATTTTGATCAGTATCTAGGATATATATCAAGCTGTTAGGTTTTTGTCGCTTTTCTGTAAAATCAGATTTTAGGTGAGCAGAGATTAGGGCTATTACGGCAGCTATCATAAAAAGGTTTCCTAGTATTTTTTTTCTTTTATAGAACCCAACTACAGGGAGTAGAACTCCAAATAATAAAACAGACAAAACTGAAGAAACAAAAAGAATTTTTAAACCTAAAGCAACTGGGAAAGAAGCTATAAAAGGGGATAAGATAAAAATTGCAGGAAGCGATAATGCAACCATTAATAATGCATTAGGTTTCTTCTGTCTAATTAGAATGAATAACGATACTAGTCCGAATAATACAATGATTATAAAGTAACTTGCTCCTTTGAGATATACTGCTGCCATAGTACAAATGAGTAACCAGATACATAATGGAGCAATAAGTAAATTAATTGGGGTGTTATTTTTCTTAGATCTGGCATAAACCTTAAAACAAATAGCGATTGATAAGAGCACAAAAGCAGTTATGTAATGATAGCCATTATACGTAAATCCATGTTGTATCTCATTATACTGTGGGTATATAACTGTAAGTAATTGCCATATTCCTAGGGTTAACCCTCCTGCAAGTATCATAGATGAAAGAAATACAACAAATCCTATTAAAATTTCTTTAAGATGTATTCGATAAGCAAACCTTCCATAAATAAGTAGTCCTATAAATCCTATAATTGATATAATGAGTAAAGTATATATCCAACTAAAAGGGTATTTGATAAGATTAAAAACAGGAGCATTAAAATAAATATAATCTTTATCAGACTTTAGAGTAGTAAGATTAGCCTCAGAAAAATAAGAGAGAAGAGGCATTAGGTAATTTCCTTGATGTTGTAAGGTATTTAGATCTAAATTTTGCCAAATATCATTTGCGGTATGATAATCAAAATGATCATCTATAAATGCAAAGTTAAAGCCTTCGATATCTCCTTGCTCTCTAAAAATGGTCAGATCAGTATCATTTGGAAGCATTTTGTAAATACTATACGCTAAAGAATTGGTAACTGGGTAAGATACATCTGCTTTAGAAAATTCATTGATCATTTTTCCATTCTTGCCATTAGTTTCTATAAGCATATAAGAGTTTCCACCACTTCCTCTAGATTCAAAATTAAGTGCAAGTCCTATATTTTTTGCCCAAGGATGTTTTTTGATAAATAAATCAGCACCGTTAAGACCTAATTCTTCTCCATCGGTAATACATATAATAATATCATTTTTGGGAACGATATTAGTGGTTAGATATGCTCTAATTCCTTCTAGAATAGTCGCAACACCACTCCCTGCATCACTAGCTCCATAAGAAGAATGTGGGGAGCTATCATAATGCGATAGTAAGACCAGTGATTTTGTAGGGGCACTACCTTTAATCCTAGCAATAATATTTTTAGGTTTACTAATAGTTCCTCGTTTAGAAACAGAGAATCCTTCTTGAACTTCGGGGGATAACCCCATTTTTTTTAATTCATTAAAAATATACATTCTCACATCATTATGCGCAGAACTACCTAAGTAATGACATTCTTTGGAAATGTTTTTTACATGCTCTAAAGCTCGTAGCGTAGAAAAATCTTGTTTTGGAGTATCAAGAGTTGTTATTTTTTGTGACTTGCTACTATAAAATGTATATACTAATGAGATACTAATAAGGAGAAACGTAAGTAATGAGGGGAACTTTCGCATTTGTATGTTTTAGGTTAAAGGTAAGAAATAAGCTACAAAAAATAACAAATACTTACCAAGAATAACAAACCATGATTTTTTCTTTTGAGAAAAAAATAATATAGTTAAAAGGTATAAAAATACACTATTAATTATATAAAAGACAAAAGCAGGTTTGATTAAGTTATTGAAAATCATTATATTTAAGATTCACTAAATCACTAGATATGGGAATAATTAGTTTTCAAGGAGCGCGCTCCAAGACAAAAAAGCAAGATAAAACTCCAATAAAAGTTGCTGACTATATGACAAAGGACTTGATCACGTTTACTCCGAATCAATCTGTAATGGAAGTTATTGAAACTTTAGTAAAACATAAAATATCAGGAGGACCAGTAGTTAATGAAAATAATCAATTATTAGGGATTATATCAGAAGGAGATTGTATTAAACAGTTAAATGAAAGTCGTTATTATAATATGCCTATAGATGATGCCAGAGTGGAAAAATTTATGGTCAGAGATGTCGATACAATTGATGGAAATCTTAATATTTTTGATGCTGCAAATAAGTTTTTAGAAACTAAGAGAAGACGTTTTCCTATTCTAGAAGATGGTAAGCTTGTAGGGCAAATCAGCCAAAAAGATGTAATGAAAGCAGCTTTAAAACTAAATAGCCAACATTGGAGAGAATTATAAAAGTTATAATCTCTTATTGAAAGGTTTACTACTATTTCTCCAATGAAATGAAAATATCAACTGAAATGATTTTTATTCTGAAAATTGGAGTAAAAAAGAATGATCTCTTACAATAAATTAAATGTATTAGTCTCTTTTTACAATCGCATAAAAATCATTCTCTAGAGGTAGGTATCCTTGATCATATATAAAATAATATGTATTCCCTGTTTTGGTGGTATAAGTACTAGTGAAATGCTGAAAATCAAAACCTTTTGCAATTAGTTTAGTTCTAGTAGTTTTGATTTTGTTTTTAGGATTTAATTCTGTGAGGATTCGATAATTTTTACGTAATAGGTTATTAATATTACGGATTAGGTTTTTACTATCTTTATTAAGTTGATTGTTATATGCATTACGACAGTAATCACTACAGAATTTTTTATCTGCTCTACCAACAATTTTAGTAGCACACACGGGGCATTTTTTATGCATTAAGAATGATGTTTAATCGAATATACAATAAATATCCGTTTACAAATGAATATATGTTAAAAGAAAATATCCTGAGCAACCCTGAAGGTATTGGCATGTGCCTCTATAATAGTTTTGATATCAGGAGAATATCCTCCTCCCATAGCGCACATTATAGGGATACTGAGATCTTTGCAAATCTGGAGCACAAATCGATCTCGTTCTTTACAACCTGCTAAAGTACAACCTAGTTTTCCTAATTTATCTGTAGCAAGAATATCTACACCAGATAGGTAATAGATAAAGTCTGGTTTTTGTTTTTGTATGAGTTTAGGTAGTATTTCTTTTAAAGTATTCAGATATTGCTGATCATTTGTTTGGTTAGGTAGCGCAATATCGAGGTCTGATTTTTCTTTTTTAAAAGGGTAATTATTTGCACCATGTATGGAGAAGGTAAATACAGTAGTATCGTTTTCAAATATTTTTGCAGTTCCGTTACCTTGATGTACATCGAGATCTACGATCAATATTTTTTTTGCAAGTCTTTTTTGTATAAGATAGCGGGCTCCGATAGCTTGATCATTTAATAGGCAAAAAGCCTCACCACGATCACTATATGCATGGTGTGTGCCACCAGCAATATTCATAGCAAGACCATATGTAAGAGCATATTCTGATGCTTTAATTGTACCGTCTGTAATAATTACTTCTCGATTGATAAGCTCTTTAGATAAAGGAAAACCAATTTTTCTTGCTGATTTGGGGTCTAATGATAGTTTCTTAAGACTATTATAATATGCTTCTGTATGTGTTGCCAGAATGGGGCCTGTATCTGGGATTTCAGGCTTAAAAAAATTTTCTTCTATACAAGTACCTTCGTATAGTAATTGTTTAGGTAACAACTCATATTTAATCATAGGGAATCGGTGCCCCTCAGGTAAAGGATGTGTATAGATTGGATGATATGCTATTTTTAGCATAAATTATCTAACTAACAATAGCTCCAGGACTCACATTATCCTCATCAGGATTTAAAAACACCAATTTCCCTTCAGGAGTTTCAGTCATCAAAATCATTCCTTCACTCTCTACTCCTCGTAATTTTCTTGGAGCAAGATTGACTAAAACAGTTACTTTTTTGCCTACAATTTCTTCAGGAGAAAAATGTTCTGCAATACCCGAAACGATGGTTCTGATATTGATTCCTGTATTTACTTTAAGAACTAAAAGCTTTTTGGCTTTGGGCATTTTTTCAGCTTCGATGATTGTTCCTACACGAATGTCTAGTTTCGTGAAATCCTCAAAAGTAGCAGTTTCTTTTTGTGGTTCGACTACTTTGTTCTCTGCTTCGTTAGCTTTTTTAGTAGCTTCTAGTTTGTCTAGTTGTTTTTGGATTTCTGTATCTTCGATTTTAGAGAATAAAAGTGTTCCTTTTTCAATTTGATGACTTGAAGGGAGTAATACTTCTGTAGTAGCGATAGCATTCCATTCTGTAGCAACAGTTCCTTCTAGGCCAATATTTAGCATTGATTTTAGCTTAGTACTGGTAAATGGTAAGAAAGGTTCTGATAACGTAGCTAAAGCTGAGGCTATCTGTAATGCAACATACATGATTGTTTTGGTGCGTTCTTCATCAGTTTTTACCAATTTCCATGGTTCTTCGTCTGCTAGGTATTTATTTCCTAATCGAGCTACATTTAATAATTCCTGACTGGCTTCTCTAAATCGGTATCGATCAATAGAACTGGCTATAACAGCTGGATATGCTTTAAGTTCTGCTAGTACTTTTTGATCAATCTCAGAGAATGTACTTGGGCTAGGAACGATACCATTATAGTATTTATTTGTTAGTACAATTACTCGATTAATAAAATTACCAAATATAGCAACTAACTCATTGTTATTACGTGCTTGGAAATCTTTCCATGTAAAATCATTGTCTTTTGTTTCGGGAGCATTTGCAGTTAATGCATATCGAAGAACGTCTTGTTTATCAGGGAATTCTTCGAGATATTCGTGTAGCCATACTGCCCAGTTTTTTGAAGTAGATAGTTTATTACCTTCAAGATTCAAAAACTCATTAGCAGGTACATTCTCTGGTAAGATATAACTTCCTTCAGCTTTAAGCATACTTGGAAAAATAATACAGTGAAAAACAATATTATCTTTACCAATGAAATGAACTAATTTAGTATTCTTATCTTTCCAGTAAGGTTCCCAGTCTTTTCCTTCTCTTTCTGCCCACTCTTTGGTAGAGGAGATGTACCCTATAGGAGCATCAAACCATACGTATAACACTTTTCCTTCTGCACCTGCAACAGGCACAGGGATTCCCCAGTCTAAATCACGTGTTACTGCACGAGGACGTAATCCATCATCTATCCATGATTTTATTTGCCCGTAGACATTCGTTTTCCAGTCTTTTTTATGACCAACCAAAACCCATTCTTTTAAGAAATCTTCGTATTGATCTAGTGGTAAAAACCAATGTTTAGTTTGTTTTAATATTGGTTCTGATCCAGAAATTGTAGATTTTGGATTAATTAAATCAGTAGCATTAAGTGAACTCCCACATTTTTCACATTGATCTCCATAGGCTTCTTCATGACCACATTTAGGGCAAGTACCTATTACAAATCGATCTGCCAAAAACTGTTCTGCTTCGGGATCATATAATTGTTCTGATGTTTCTTCTATAAATTTACCATCATTATATAATTTTTTAAAAAAATCAGAAGCTGTTTCATGATGTACAGCGGCAGAGGTCCTTGAATAATTATCAAATGAAATTCCAAAATCATGAAAAGATTGTTTTATGATTTGATGGTATTTGTCAATAATGACTTGCGGAGAAACTCCTTCTTTTTTTGCACGCATAGGGATTGCAGCACCATGTTCATCACTACCACAAATAAAGGCAACATCATTGCCGGTCATTCTAAGGTATCTAGAATAAATATCTGCGGGTACATAGACTCCTGCTAGATGACCAATATGTATTGGTCCATTAGTGTATGGTAAGGCTGCTGTAATGGTATATCTTCCCGTTGTGCTCATAATTCGTAAAAAAATAAGGCACAAAGGTAGTGATAAGAATCTAAATTAGTAAAATCATTGCTCAAGACTTTTAAGAGAGCATAATAGTTGTTTTTTTAACTACGATATCAAAATAGATTTACTGTAATTTCCTTTATTAGTTTCGATTCGATATACATAGGGACCTGTGCTAAGTCTAGTATTGGCAGATGCTTTAACATCTATACTATGCTGTCCTTCTATTAATACTTCATTTTTTAAGGTAGCGACTTTTTGACCTATTACATTGTATAGTGCAATATCTACATGAGTAGTTTCTGGGTTAGCAATATTGATATAGGTTTGACTATCTCTATAGGTTACAATATGGGTGATTCCTTCGCTATCAGTAGGAATATTAGGATTGATTCCAGAGCAGTTAAATCCTAAGTCTAATGATTTATAAGTTCCATCTAGAAGCACTCTCCCTACTGTGTTTTCATCAATACATAACCATTCTTTCATGACTGTAGCATATACTTGTCTAAAATCAGTAGTATTGTATACATTTCCTCCTCTGGTAAGATTAGATAGGTCAGGGTGTTCTCCAACAAAGCCACTGCCATTAAGAGCAGATCCAAAAAATAGCGTTGGTGCTGCGGTACCATGATCTGTTCCTAGAGAGCCATTTTCTTTAAATCGTCTACCAAATTCAGACATGGTCATTGTTAGTACTTTATCATCCCATCCAGCAGCGGTAAGATCTTTATAGAACGTACTAATAGCTTCGGAGAATGAATTTAGTAATTCCTGATGTCTCTGTGTTTGATTATTATGGGTGTCAAATCCACCTAATGTTACCATATATACTTTGGTTCCTAAATTACCTTTAATCAACCGAGCGATAGTACTAAACTGTTTTCCTAAGCTATCATTTAGATAGCCGTCATAGGCAGAAGATCGTTCATAAGCTGCACTGATTACATCTGCATAGGTAAATGTAGTATTCGTAACCTCTCTAAGGTGTTTTACTTTGTCATCATAAGTACAATTTCCTAAGCCATCGGTACTATAAGAGGTTCCGTTTTGTGCAATTTGTAATAACCTTGTAGGATTAGAGACTGCAAAAGAAAAATCATTTTCAGGTCCTTTAAAAACTAGATTTCCGATACTTCCAATCTGGATAGAAGGAGGGCTAGCAGGTGGATTAAAAATATAATCAGGGTAGATTTCCTGAAAATATCGTCCCATAAAACCAGTTCTATCATCTTCAACCAAATTAGTATTGGCATAAATATCAGAACCTTTAAAATGTGATAAAGAGGAGTCTTCATATCCTACACCATGGACTACTTTCATCTGACCATCTCCCCATACACTCTCTAGTTTATTCATCGGTTTAGGCATAGCGTAATCATCATTTAGCGTGATGAATTCACTTGGTGGAACTTTGATCAATGGTCTTGCATTAGCATAGATGTCGTAATCGTATACAGGAATGATAGTGTTAAAACCGTCATTACCTCCGCTTAATCTACACAAGATAAGTATGTTGTCGTTTTCTGATTGGCTAAGCGCTATGGATAGAGGTGATGGCCGAGATACTGATAGGGTTGTATTGGCAAGCATCATGGATCCTCCTCCAACAAGTCCTAATGCTTGAAGAAAAGACCTTCTATTCCATTTTTTATGATCCTCAGTATTACAAGAACTTTTTTTATTTGACACTGTATTTTGGTTGTGGTTGGTTGTACTCATAGAGTTTTATTTTAGTTGGAATTCGGGGATTTCTGCAATGTAGTTTAGTAGTGCAGCAAATTGTTGGGGTACCTCAGGATATCCTAATGTCCATGTACCATCTTCATAGTAGTTTTCAGGAATGCCGTCAATTTTAAAAATCCCAAGTGCTTCATTAAAAGTAATAAGGTCATTGATCCCTCTTGGGAAAAAATAATTTAGAATTGTTCTTACAACTAGGCTTACATCAGTGGTAGATACAAGTAAGTTACCGTCGCTTGCTTCTCCGATTGGCATTCCGATTATAAAGTTCTTAAACTGCTCTTGATTATGCATCCATGCCTGACCGCTGATATATCGAATACTTTCCCAGCGTCCGATTAATAAATCAGGACTTACCCAGTCTTCATCTCCCTGCCAGCCTTCTACATCTACAGGGTTTAATACGTCTTGTCCTAGTATGCGGACGGTGTTTCTAAAAAAGCCTATGTAATCAATATTAGGAGGTAGCGTAAAGCTTATTTCATTAAAGAAATTAAGGTTTAGGTCACAAGGGCTTTTTATAATTGATCCAATAGCTTCGATATTAAAAAAATGCTCACTTTTAAAAAGTTGTTTAAGAACAGTCGCAATATTATAATTACTATTTATGAACGTTTGTGCCATTTCGGCAACAATTGCATCATTACAGGTAGGACTTACAAAGTATGTATATAGTTTAGCGCATATAAAAGTAGCAAGCTGAGTATTTCTTTGTTGAAAAAGGATAGTGATAACATCGTCATAACCCCAGTTTCCGGATTGCCCAAAAATAGTTTTGGATTCGGTGTTAAATTTACTAGGGTCAAATAAGATATCTCCCCATGGTATATCATTAGTATTAACGTAGCCTGTTAATGCTTTTGCAGTTTCCTGAATATCGTCTTCAGTATATCCATTATCTACGCCAAGAGTGAATAACTCATATAATTCCCTAGCATAATTTTCATTAGGTCGATCTTTGATATTTTCATCGCCATTAAGATATACAAGCATCGCATTAGACTTGCCGATATCATATACAAAATCTCTAAAATTACCAAGAGCATGCATTTGCACAAGGTTATAATACTGAGTTTGGTATGCAGGACTTCTATAGGTGTCATCTTCAGTAACAAAATGATTACTCCAAAAAAGGGTAAGTCTTTCTCTAACTTTGTTTTGAAGTAAGTCATTTATCATTTGATTTTTCCCACTATTTCGATATTCGAAAATTTTTAAAGGAGCATTATCAAATTGATCTTTATTCCAGAACCCCCATGCTGGTGGTAGCGTAGTATTAAGAGCTATAGCATCATTGATTAATTGATCTACTAGTGCAGAAGGGTTATTCTGTGATAAGGCATCTAACACTTCGGTTTTTGATGCTCCAAAAGCTATTCTGCGATATAAGTGATGTATTTTACTTACATTCCAAGGGTTTCCAGAAGAAGGAACATATTCTGCTAAGGAGGCTAGATTACATGAGGTATCTGACATCATGGACAATAGGGGTTTTTAAAATAAAAATAGGAGATAAAAAATACAATATAATAGATTATAACGAAAGTATTTGTTAATTAGTGTTATGGAATAGAAAAAAATAATAAAGAGGTTAAGATAATTTACTTAACTAGGAAGTATTTTTTAATCAAATATCCCTTCATTAAAAGAATGATAATTAAATAAAAAGAATATTGAAACCAGATTTTGTTAAAAAAGGAGATAAAATTGCAATTGTTTCTACTGCAAGAAAGATTACGACAAAAGAAATACAAGATGCTATTATTATAGCTAAAAAATGGGGGTTAGAACCTGTAATAGGTGCTTCTATAGAAAAAGAATACAATCAATTTGCAGGATCAGATAAGGAAAGGGCTCTGGATTTTCAGAATATGTTAGATGATAAGGATATTAAAGCTATTTGGTGTGCAAGGGGCGGTTACGGTACCGTTAGAATTATTGATCATATTGATTTTACTACTTTTTTGAAACAACCAAAATGGATTATAGGATATTCTGATATTACTGTTTTGCACTCTCATATTCATAATTTAGGAGTAAGTACAGTACATGCGCTGATGCCAATTGATATTCATAACAATACTATAATGTCTATAGACTCATTAAGAGATGCTATTTTTGGAAAGAAAATGAAATATACGATTCCTTCTTCTAAAAAAAATAGCTTAGGGAATTGCAAAGGGCAATTAGTAGGAGGAAACTTATCTATTTTATATTCTCTATGTGGTTCTACTTCTTCTATAGATACTACAGGGAAGATTTTATGTATAGAAGATTTAGACGAATATCTTTATCATATTGATCGCATGCTACTAAACCTGAAACGCAATGGATATTTTGAAAACCTATCAGGATTAATTGTTGGAGGGATGACCAAAATGCACGATAACCGTATTCCTTTTGGGAAAAAAGTAAAAAAAATTATTTTGGATGTAGTCAAAGAGTATAATTTTCCTATTGCATTTAATTTTCCTATGGGGCACATAGAGGATCATAGAGCTTTAATTTTAGGAGAAGAAATTTCTTTAGAAATAGATAAAGAAGAAGTAATCGTAAGGTATCTATAAGTATGGCAGAACATAATGCTTTAGGTAAAAAAGGAGAGAAATTAGCAACTGATTTTTTAATCAAAAAAGGATATGATATTCTGGAGAAAAATTATCGATATTTAAAATCCGAAGTTGATATTATTGCCAGAAAAACAGATACAGTAATCGCAATAGAAGTAAAAACTCGAAGTACTCCGGAGTTTGGAAATCCACAAGATTTTGTAAAACCAAAACAGATCCAATCATTGGTTAAAGCAATGGATCATTATGTGGTAGAACAAGACTTGGATGTAGAAATACGTTTTGATATTATTGCGATCATAAAAAATAAATTAGGAACTAAGATTGAACACTTGGAGAATGCATTTTATCATTTTTGATTATAAATAATAAGGTTTTTAGAAAAGGCAATTAGCCCTTGGTTATAATTTAAGCAGTCTGATTTGCTCCTCTAATTCAGTTTTAAATTGCGCTTTGTTATCAATAAAAAAAGCTATTGTTTTAAACGTTTTAGATGTTCCATATAGCCCAGTAAGTATGTGTACTTTATTTAAAGTAATGATTATATTATGCCCTTCTAGTTCTCCTAGGGGTGATAATTTTCTGGTTTCAGAATTAAACTCAATATCTTTAGTTGATATTTCTACGGATTCGATAGCGTGTAAATCTATCTGAGTTTCATTTAAGATTCCATAGCGTAGGTATAGTGTGTTTTTATCTATAGAAATTGGTCTTTTTAATATAGATTTTAGAAAACCAAAAATCTGAATACTAGAATATATGCTTAGGATACTTGCTACCCAAGCGGCAATTATACTCCATTTAGATAAGAATATATGTAGAATGTATGTCTCAATGCCTATAATACCAATAAATGCAACTAACAAAGAGATTGTTCCATTGTTTTTATGATAGGAGTATTCGTTTTTTTGTAGTGCTCTTTTTTTCCAATATATAAAACCATAATAGCAAATAGCTAGTTCCATAGCAAGGAGTGAAGCAATTCTTGTAGGTAGAATTTCAGCACATGTTTTTTTTAGAATAGAGAAAAAATCTAACCTTTGTGTTGCATTAATCTTGTATTTTTTTATTGCTTTACGAACATTATATAATACATAGATGGCAATTCCTATTTCTACAAATGGAAATATCCACGTTTTAACCCACTGTAATATAAATTGGTGTTCTAGAGGAATGCTATAGAATCCAATTATCATGCCTACAACAGAAAGTGGAATACTAGTAGTTTTAGGAATATTCTTTTTCCTGATTAATGTGTAATATATTAAAGGTATAGTAAAAAGAAGATCGATTGATATACCTATAGATAATATACTAGGGTTTACTTCATAAAATTTTGATCGGGTAATCAAAATCATCGAAATCACTAAAAGTATTGGGACTCCAAAAACAAGTAAATTATTGCTCAATCTGGCTATTTTGTTCATATCCTAATACATCAATTTGTTCATCAGTTTCATTTATAATTACATACATCTCAGTGTATGTCCATAGCTCATTTTGTTTGGTTCCTACGACATATAGTTGAGCTTCTCCTTTTGGACCTTTTATTGGGATAGAAATATCTGCTGACCCAGTATTGTTCTCATATAGTAATTTACCATTTACAATACCATCAGTTTCTATAGGTTCACCTAATATATCTATGATGTAATCATCTTCATTTACTTTAATCAAAGCATCTTGATGAGGTGAGGATGCTGTAATCATTTTACTTATTCCAAATATTGCAGATCCCAAAAAGATAAAAAATAAAATAATAATAGTAAGGCACCCACCTAGAGGAACTGCCCAACCCCAATTTCTAGAAAACCAGCTTTTTTGTTGTATAGAATTATCCATAAAATAAAACGTATGTTACAGTATAAGTGTTATAAAAGTTTTTTTTGTTACTAAATTAAAATGATAAATAGTATAACTATTGAACAAGATAGAACAAACTAGTACATTTGTCAAAATTTTAAAATTGCAAGAAGCGATATCAATAACAGGAATTTCTTCTATATCTCCTTTAGGAATTTCCTCAGATGAGATATGGAGAGCTTATAAAGATCCGTCTCACTATATCTCTTTTAAAGAGTATGGAGGAGTGTCAACACCTATTTCGTTGCTTTCTAAGGAAGCTAAACAAATGATAGAGAATTTAAGAAACGAAAATTCTCATTATGAAGCATTAGATGATTCTGTTCTATTTGGTGTTTTTGCTGCCAGACAAGCAATCAAAGATGCTGGATGGGGAGATGGAGATCGCGATTTTGGGATTAATATTGGTTCTTCTCGGGGGGCAACACGACTTTTTGAAAAATATCATAAAGAGTTCCTCAACACAGGAAAATCATCTACATTAAGTTCACCTACGACGACATTAGGTAATATTTCGTCATGGGTGGCCCATGATTTACAATCTAGTGGTCCAGAAATCAGTCATTCTATTACATGTTCTACAGCATTGCATGCTGTTCTCAATGGAGTTGTTTGGTTGCAATCAGGTTTAGCAGATCGGTTTCTGGTGGGAGGAAGTGAAGCTCCTTTAACACCATTTACTATTGCACAAATGAAAGCTCTTAAAATATATGCAATAAATGATGGGTTAGATTATCCATGCCAGGCAATAAATTGGAATAAGAAAAGAAACTCGATGTTTCTTGGAGAAGGAGCTGCCATAGCATGTTTAGAAAAAGGAAAAAAAGAAAATGCTATAGCATTTATAACAGGTATTGGTTATGCTACAGAAACCCTAAAACATAATATATCGATCTCTACAGAGGCAGATTGTTTTCAAAAATCGATGAAAATGGCGTTAAAAGATACTCCACTAAATGAAGTGGATATTATCGTAATGCATGCTCCGGGAACAGTAAAAGGAGATATGGCAGAATATAATGCCATTAAAGCCGTTTTTAAAGATAAATTACCTGCTTTAACAACTAATAAGTGGAAGATAGGGCACACTTTTGGAGCTAGTGGAATATTAAGCTTAGAACTGGCAGTGTTAATGCTAAAATATCAGGAGTTTATTACTGTACCCTTTGTGAAGCATGATAAATTTCCAGAACGATTAAAAAAAATTATCGTAAATGCTGTAGGTTTTGGAGGCAATGCAGTTAGTGTATTATTAGAGTATCCATAATTTTTACGATATTTAAAACATAAAAAATTACTATTAATGAGAACACACACGATATTTCTTTTACTAAGTGCTGTTTTGTTTTTTCAAACTCAGGCACAAAAAACGATTCATGATGAGTTTGAATCTAAGTCGATATCTATTAACGGTTATGCTATTAATGTAGAAACCAAAGGTACGGGAAATCCAATGGTATTTATTGCTGGTGGACCGGGGGACTCACATGATTATTTACAGGGTAATTTTGGAGAATATTATAAGGATTGTCAAGTAGTATTTTTTGATGCATTAGGTAGAGGTTTATCTGATAATGCTAAGAATATAAAAGAATATTCGATATCAGGAGATGTAGAAATATTAGAAGGGATTAGAAAAGCATTGAAACTATCAAAATGGACTGTTGTAGGGCATTCTTATGGTACTGTTGTTGCTCAAGCATATGCTCTAAAATATCCAGAGCATACAGATAAAATGGTATTAATTAATGGATTTCATAGTGGATTAATGTGGCAAGCAAACTGTGATAGTTACAATCATTATGCAAAAACACATTTTCCAGAAAAATGGGTGATAGTAGACTCTCTAAGAGCTGCAGGCTATGTGTCTAGTGATCCAGAGTTTTCTAAAGTATATGGTGATTTTCCAATAAAATATATATATTACCATAATACAAAGTTACAACAACCCGTGCCTGCCAATGTAAAACGGTCATGGAACTCAGATGTGTATTATGGAATTGTAGGTAGAGATGCTGATTTTCATGTTACAGGAGATATGGGAGATATAGATTTTAGAAGAGCACTAAAAAATATAAAATCACCAACACTAATTATTGCTGGGCGTTATGATGGCGTCTCCACACCAGAATTTGCAGTACAATATAAAACATATATGCCTCAAGCAAGATTTGTAATGTTTGAAAATAGTGGGCATAATCCATGCTTAGAAGAGCCTGAAAAGTTTTTTAAATTATTTGAGAATTTTTTAGGGATAAAAAAGTAACCTATCAAATATGAGTTTATTATAGTAAATAGCTTAAGTGCAACCAGATTTTTAGTACATTTGACTTTTTAGATTTAGATGATTTATGAGCGTTATTAGACACGATTGGACAAAACAAGAAATTCTTGATATTTATAACATGCCTATGATGGATTTGCTGTATAAAGCGGCTACAATTCATAGAGAATATCACGACCCAAATACCGTACAGGTATCTACTCTTTTATCTATTAAAACAGGAGGATGTCCTGAAGATTGTGGGTATTGCCCACAAGCAGCAAGGTATCATACCGATATTGAAGGAAATGACCTAATGAGTGTACGGCAGGTAAAAGCTCAGGCACTTAGAGCGAAATCTTCAGGAAGCTCTAGAGTATGTATGGGAGCCGCTTGGCGTAATGTAAAAGATGGGCAAGAGTTTGAAGATGTATTAGAAATGGTGCGTACAATCAATAAATTAGATATGGAGGTATGTTGTACATTAGGTATGATTACCGAAAATCAAGCACAGCGCCTTGCAGAAGCAGGTCTGTATGCCTACAATCATAATTTAGATACGTCAGAAGAATATTATAAAGAAGTTATCTCTACACGAGGATATGAAGATCGTTTAAAAACGATAGATAATGTGCGTAAGACAAATGTTACAGTGTGTAGTGGAGGTATTATTGGTATGGGAGAAGAGGTAGAAGATCGTGCAGGGATGTTAGTAGCATTATCAAAACTAAATCCTCAGCCAGAATCAGTGCCTATAAATGCTTTGGTTGCTGTAGAAGGTACTCCAATGGAAGAAGAAAAACCTGTAGCGATATGGGATATGATTAGAATGGTCGCTACTACCAGAATTATTATGCCAAAAACACAAGTAAGATTATCCGCAGGAAGAACGGAGATGAGTAGAGAAGGACAAGCAATGTGTTTCTTTGCAGGTGCAAACTCTATTTTTGCAGGAGATAAACTATTAACTACCCCTAATCCCGATGTGAATAAGGACATGGAAATGTTTAAAATACTAGGGTTAAATCCACAGAAACCATTTGTGAAAAAAGCTCAGCCAGAAACAGTTGAAGCAGAAAACTCTAAATTTGAACCTAAAGGAGAGAAGCCTAAATGGTCTAGACCTGAGCATATTATCGAAAGAAATGAAACTGCAAAACAAAAGGGTAAAGAGGTAATAATAGCAAAGAAATAATTTTTAATATAGCGAGTATGTGATACCCTAAAGGTAAAGAAACGATCAAGGCTAAAAAAACTTTTTAAGGATAGATGTGTAGTTACAAAATTATGTAATCGAAAGAGTTATTTTAGATTGATTTATATTTAGACGTATCAAAAGAGTGTACTGCAAAATTAAACCATAGAGAAATATTATATATATCGTTTTTAACTCTAGGATTATATACGGACCTTCATAGTTAGAATCTAAGTATAAATATAATGACTTTAGTGAATTCTCTATTACTAATTAGTGTTTCTCAAGGATTCATTTTTGAGATGTTTATTTTCTCCATTTTTTAGAAACAAAATCAAAGACTATTTATGATATTCAATATTAATATTGTCAGTATTAATATTGAATATGTTTCTGGATGCTCTCTCTTTTTTTTTGATGATTACCCAATACTAAAAATTATTGATGATGTAAAATGGGTTTTTCTTTTCTCAACATTTTTTTCTTTTATATTATCAAGTTAATAAATCATGATATACAGAGGGCTAAAAAACTGAAATGATTATATCTGCCAATATTCTTATCAATTGTGCTTCATATCATTTTTGTTTTAGAAATAGATTATGAGCTTTATGCAATTGCTCTAAAGTACAGAGAAGACTTTTATTCCATAGCATTTGATATACAAGAACTATGCTGCTACGGTTTTAAATTTCTATTAGTGATTTGGTCTTATATATTGATAAAGAAAATAATTCCTTTTGATAATGAAATTGATAGAGGAATAGAAAGAGCTATGCTGTTTCTAAAAAAATAATATATTTTATTCTTGTTATACGATTATATTAATTCATTTACTTTTTCATAGACAAGATGAGTTTCCCATCCTCTATATAAAAGAAAATCAGCAAGTTTTTTGCGTTTTTTATTTTTGTCTAGCGCTATAATCGTATTATATTTTTTTTCAGCAAGCTCATGAAAAGTGTTATGATAGTCTATTTCTGAAATTTCTTTGAGGGCAGTTTTTATATTGTATGCTGAGATTTCTCTAAATTTTAGCTCTCTAATGATACGCTGTTTTCCCCATTTTTTGATATTGAACTTTCCTCTGGCAAAGGATTTAGCAAAACGCTCTTCATTAAGAAAATTATGTTCTAAAAGATGCAGTATAATTTTTTCTTTAGCTTCAGGGATAAGCGTCATTGTTCTGAGTTTATGTTCTATATCTTTATGACAACGCTCTTGATAAGCACAATAGTGCTCCATTTTTCGTGTTGCCTCTACTACAGTTATAGATTTGATAGAATTCTTATACATTAATACAAATGTACAGGAACTTTTAATTAAACTTTTAGAATTAATAGATTGTTAGTGATGGTATCTTTTTTTAGAATAGCCGTATTCTTTAAAAAATGCTTAATTTTTTCTTCCTCTGGTTTTTCTTTTATGTCCTGTAATAATTTATTTTTGGTAAGTTTTCTAAGCTCTAAAGGTGCATATTTAGTTTTGAAATAGTACGTTTCGAAAATAGACCAATCAGGGATCATTCTTTTATTTTCTTTATAAACATGAAGCCAATCATTATGACCTATATATTCACAAAAATTACCAGTAGGTAGAATAGTAAAATAGAAAGGGTCAATTTCATAATCATGATCAAAACCTGAAATTATTTTTTTTTCGAGATCATCAGTATTTATAGGGTTAGATGCGTAGAACATAAGTGTTTCTAATTTATGAATTAAATCATAGGCCTCTACTTTACTAATTCCGTTAAAATGGTTTAAGGTTTTATAGAGTAGTTCTTTATTGTCTTTCATAATTGTTTGATTTTTTAAAACAGATACTATATGTTTAGAAAGAATTCTGTTGTATTAATAATGCATTTTTGGAGGATTTAGAATTGTGGTATCCTTATATATAAAATGATTATTTTTTTTAGTAATTGTAACAATAAAAGAGGCTAATTAGAATTCATAATACTGGATAAAATACATGTCGTTTTTAAATGAAATAATATACAGTATTATGAATTTAGAAAGAGCTTTACTTTTTTATAAGTTTTGTTATACTATTAGTTTTGAAAAATTAGGTTTTTAGTAGTAGTTTTTGGCCAAGGATTTGGAATACATCCACCGTTACCATCATCATGATGGCCTCCAATAATACTCCTTAATTCTTTACTTGATAGTGTTTGTAGATTTTTCATAGTTTTGATTTTTAATGTATTAATTGTATTTAAAGATGTTTCTAAATTGATAAAAAATTCGTTCAATTATTTTTAAGTCTTCAGTGATAATACCTGCCGTACCTCTCATTTCTCTATTAAAAGCTAATGTTTTTCCGTATGTTGTATTTAAGTTTTGAGGCAGGTTAACTTCTATATAATAATTTCCGTCGATGTCTGGTGATAAAGACATACTGATTACTTCTCCTGTAATCATTCCGAATTCTTGATACGGATAACTGTCTAGTTTGATAAGTACATTCTGGTCTGATTTAATTTTTCCGGTATTAACAGCAGAAGTTGTGATTTTTCCGACTAATGGGGATTCTGTTGGTAAAATAGTTAGTACATTATCTCCTTCATTTACAAATTGATTTTTCCCCCAAAATTTCTGAAAACTTACTTTACCATCAATAGAAGCTACCAATAAATAATTTTGTTCCCATTTTTTTATAGCTCGTTTTAGTTGTTTATAAGATGAAATTACATCTTTTAGGTATTTAGTATTGTTTTGGATTTTATTAATATTAGATCCTTCAATACTTCTTTGAGTATTGTTTTTAGATTCTTGAAGCTGAGACATATTAATTTTGGTATTTTCATAATTACGCTGAGCTTGTAAAAAACTTAATTCTTTATTTTCGAATTCTACTTTAGATATTACTCCCTTTTTATATAGAGTCTGTGTGCGTTCTATATCTTGTTTTCTTACTGCTATTTCTTTTTCTTCAAGATCTCTTTGAATTTTAAGTATTCGTATTCTACTATTTAATTCAGAGACAGTTTGGTGCCCAGATAATGTTGTAATAGAAAAAGGTTTTAAGTTTTTGTTTAATATATACTCAGTATACGATTTTTCAAATAATGCATAATCTTGTTCTAATTCTCCTAGAGATAATAATTCTGTTTTATCAATAGGAAAACTAAAGTTAGTGTGATTTGGACTAAGGGTATCTATTATACTTTTTAAAGCTAAGAAGTCTTCATAGTCAGCTGTATTTTCTATAACAGCTAGAACTTGCCCACGTTTTACTTTGTCTTGGTCATTAATTAATAATTTTACAATACGACCACTTGTCTTTGCTTCGATTTTTTCTACAGGAATAGCTGTGGTAACCATGATTTTAGAGGTTACAATATCAGGGTAAGATACAATGCAACTAGCAGTTACAATCAATAAGAATACAAAGAAAATAACAGTTATTCCCCAGCGGATCATCCAACTAGGAGGATTGCTTAATATTTCTTCAACTTCTTCTGAGCGAAGTTCTATGTCTTTTAATATGTTTTTTTCTTGAACAGGCATACTATTTTAATTTACTGAAGTTAATTTTTTAAACATTAACAACCTTTACTCCATTAGGTATTGGTTTTTTAAACATTACTTGTTTTTGGGTATTTAATCGTTCTAAGTCTAATTGGTTTTTTACCAGTTCATAGTAAGCACCTCTTAGAGCTACTAATTCTGTATGGTTACCTTTTTCAACTATTTTTCCTTTATCTAATACTACTATTTGATCTGCATTTTTTACAGTACTTAATCGATGTGCTATGACTACAGCTGTACGTCCTTTAAAAAAAGTATCTAAATTTCCCATAATTATTTTTTCATTTTTGGCATCTAATGCACTAGTTGCTTCGTCAAAAAAGATGAAGTCTGGATTTTTATACACAGCTCTAGCGATTAGTAATCGTTGTTTTTCTCCCCCGCTGATGCCTACACCTTCATTTCCGATTTCGGTATTGTAACTTAAAGGAAGTGCTTCTATGAATGATTTAATGTTTGCTACTTTTACAGCATGCATAAGTTTCTCTTTATCAATTTCAGCTTCTCCTAATGCAATATTATTAGCGATAGTGTCATTAAAAATGTATCCATCTTGCATTACAACACCGCATTTACCTCTCCAGGCTTTTTGTGAAATATTTTCAAAATTTTGATCCCCTAATTTTATAACCCCTTTATTTGGTTTATAAAAACGCATTAGTGTTTTCATTAAAGTAGTTTTACCACTTCCCGAAGCTCCTACAATAGCAGTAGTTTTATTGTGTGGAATTATAAGACTCATATCTTCGATTACAGGATCTGCAGCTCCAATATACCTAAAGGTTAAATTTTCAACTTCGATATTTTCATTTGCAGGTATTTCATATATTTTTGCTTCTTCAATGTTTTCTTCATCTTTTTTGTCATGAATTTCTTTTAAGCGTTCTAGACTTATTTTAGCATCTTGTGTATCCTGAATAAATTCTAGTAATTGTGCAATAGGACCATTTAATTGACCAATTATATATTGTATAGATAACATCATACCTAATGTAATTTCTCCGCTAATTACTAGAGAAGCGGCAGTAAATGTGATCAGTATATTTTTAAACTGATTAATAGATGAAGAACCAATAGTTTGCATTTGCTCTAATGATAATCCTTGTGTAGCTACTTTAAATAAACGTATCTGAATAAACTCCCATCCCCATCGTTTTTGTTTCTCTGCATTATGTAGTTTGATTTCTTGCATTCCTTCGATAAGTTCAATAGTCTTACTTTGTTCATCACTCATCTGCGAGAAACGTTTGTAGTCTAATTCTTTTCTTTTTTTTAGGAAAAAGAAAATCCAGCCTATTAATAATGCACTACCAGCGGCAAAAATTCCAAAAATCTTAAGATTATAGTAAATGAGAACTGCACTAAAAATGATAATATTGAAAAAAGAAAATAAGGTGTTTAAAGAAGAATTAGTCAATAATTTTTCTATTCGTTGATGATCGTTGATACGTTGCATAATATCACCTGTCATTCTTGTGTCAAAATATGAAATTGGTAGATTCATCAACTTTATAAAGAAATCAGAGACTAGTGAAATATTGACTCGAGTACTAAGATGTAATAATATCCAACCCCGTATAGCTTCGATACTAACTTGTCCTAGATACAGCATTATCTGTGCTCCTAAAATCAGATATATAAAATTAATGTCTTGGTTTTGTATACCGATATCAACAATGCTTTGTGTCATAAAAGGAAACACAAGTTGTAATAAACTACCTGCTAATAATCCAATCATAAGTTGGATCATTAAGCTTTTATATTTAAACAGATACCTAGATAGAAATGAAAATCCAGACTTATGATCTGTTTTTTCCCAATCTGTATCATAAAATTTTGGAGTGGTTTCTAATAGTAATGTAAGACCTTCTTGTGTAGATTTCTTTGCATTATTACCAATCCAAGCTTCTATGAATTCTTCTTTCTTATATTCGATTAATCCATAAGAGGGGTCAGAAATATATATGGTATCATTTTTAATTTTATAAACAACGACAAAATGATATTTATTCCAATGAACAATACAGGGGAGAGGTACTTCTTCTTTAAAAGTTTCATAATCTGTTTTGATACCAATCGTTTTGTACCCCAAGTTTTCAGCTGCCTCGGATAATCCTAAAAAGGTACTTCCTGTTCTTGTAGTTTGACTTAAGTTTCGAATGGTTTCTAATGGAATAACTTTTCCATTGTGTTTGCTTATTATACGAAGACATGTAGGTCCACAATCTTTAGCTCCAGGTTGTTTGTAGAAAGGAAAAGTTTTCATTTTTTATGTGTTTTCAGTTTGTTTTTTATTCTTTTGATAGAATATCAGTCTTGCACTACAGATAAAACTAGTATAGTGTTAAGTAATTACCCCAGTTGTCTTGGTTATATTGTATAGAAGATAATATGAACCCAGACCCCAGAATCCCCTCCAGTAAACTATACCTATCATATGGATATTTATTTTCGTCTTTTTGAAAAATTTCAGGCATTAATATCTCTTCTTCTATCGATAGTACTTTATCAACATTTTTTAAAAACTCATTTTGCCAGATTGTTAGGTTTTTCTGGATTTTTGGATCTTGTATTAAGTTATTAAGTTTAAATAAAAGATATGTTATTCCTCCTAAACCATGACTCATCCCGATATCTTGAAACGAATGTTTTTTAAAGTGCATGATTCCAGAGTTTTTTGGGGTTTTGGAAGAAACGTCAAGAGTTAATTGATGTGCTTTTTCTTTTAGATCTTCGCGATTCAAAATTGAACCAGTATAATACAAACTACTGGCAACAGTTAAATTACCATGTAATTCTGCAACGTTAAAATATTCTTCTCCTTCATTGATATCCTTTCCTCTAATGGTAACTTCTTTTTTAAAGTTTAGTGATTCTAATAAAACATTTATGAGTTTATCGATCATTTCGTCAATTAGAGCATTTTTGTATCCTAGTTCTTTAAGTCTAACCAAAAATTTTAAGACTGTTGGGTGACCATTAAAAAAACCAATATTTAGTCCCGCATTTAATTGAAGATCTTTCCAGTTAATAAGTCCACTTTCTTCAATTTTATTGTCATATAATGATTGTATAACTGTATTGATGATAGTTGATGCTTTTTCTTGATCAACACTTTTTGAATATAAATAATATTGAATTTTACCTAAACAACCATGAAGAACATTATAGTTGTGATTTGCTAAATCGTATTCAATTGATTGTAGCAAGTGAGGTTCTAGGTTTTTAAGACTATCTTCATTCTCTAAAACTCCACATTCAGTTAGATAGTTAACTGTCCAAAATATACCTTCAAACCCATGAACCAAGCTATAATTTAATTCATGTTCAGCAAAAACCTTTACAGTTTTATCAAATAACTCTAATGCTTTTTGTTTGTATGACTCATCTTTGGTATGAGTATATTGTGTCGCAAAAAATAGAATTACACCAAGATCTTCATCTATAATAGGAAGGTTTACTTTTTTTGCTTTAGTATAGAGTTTATCTTCTATCTTATTTAAAACGTTTATTGCTGTTTCCATATGAATTAGTTTTGTATATTTGATTTATAATAACATGTATTTAGTTATTACTGATCCTTCTGTAAATGGATTTAAAAATTTAAATAAACTATCCCGATCCCTTAAATCAGGATAGTTTTTTATTTTACAGTGAATTACTTGATGTTTTCAAGATTGATACTAAGAGTCCAAGTACATTGTCTTTTAGTACTTTTGATACATAGTCCACCGTTTACTTTTTGCATTTCTTGATTGCTTAAATGTGATACTGTTTTTTTGTTTAAATCTAACATGATATTTAATTTTAAAGATTTGATTTTTGCTTACTCTAATTGAGGATTTTCAGCTTTCTCCTTCTGTAAATTTTTTAAAAACTTTAGTAAAACTATCCTAACTCCCTTAAGCTAGGATAGTTGTTGGATTTTAGTTATTTAGCAGCTTTAAGGTTGATAGTAAGCGTCCAAGTACAAGCTCTTTTGGTACTTTTGATACATAGCCCACCATTAACTTTTTGTAATTCTTGGTTACTTAAGTGTGATACTGTTTTTTTGTTTAAATCTAACATGATATTTAATTTTAAAGATTTGATTTTTGCTTACTCTGATTAAGGATTTTCAGCTTTCTCCTTCTGTAAATTTTTAAAACTTTGGTAAAACTATCCTAACTCCCTTAAGTCAGGATAGTTTTTAATCTTACAGTGAATTACTTGATGTTTTCAAGATTGATACTAAGAGTCCAAGTACATTGTCTTTTAGTACTTTTGATACATAGTCCACCATTTACTTTTTGCATTTCTTGGTTGCTTAAATGTGATACTGTTTTTTTGTTTAAATC
>NZ_KQ474099.1:0-491246 GCF_001401755.1 Aquimarina longa SW024 | reverse complement strand
GATAGTAAGGGTCCAAGTACAAGCTCTTTTGGTACTTTTGATACATAGCCCACCGTTAACTTTTTGTAATTCTTGATTGCTTAAGTGTGATACTGTTTTTTTGTTTAAATCTAACATGATATTTAATTTTAAAGATTTGATTTTTGCCTACTCTGATTAAGGATTTTTGGCTACCTCCTTATTATAAATTGTTTTTATGTATACAATGAATATGTGCTATTATGGAGACTCCCCAACACCCCACAGCTAGGGAGTCTCTATGTAAAAGCTTTTTAATGCTTTTACATTTATTTTTTATATTGCTATTTTCATGATTTCATTTTGTTTTTTCCCTCTAGCATATTCACTATAGTAATATTGATATAGTAGATCATAAAGTACCCATTCATTCATACGTTGCTTAGATGGGAAGAGTCGATTGCAATGCATGTGTATATAGCTATACATTAGATAGTTTTTATAGATCGGAGTATCTTTCGATTGTTTTTTTGATGAAATTATTGAAGCAATTTTTTGGTATTCTTTTGTATACTTATGGAGTTTAGTATCTATTTCATTTTCAGATTTTGGATTTAATAATCTAGAAATTTCTTTTCGATAAGTTCTAAATTTCATACTCAGTTGTTTTCTTACATTCTTATTTATCCCAAACTCGTTTGCAAAATCTGTTTTTAGTTCGAATAGGATATCTCGTTTTTCTTGTAGGGTATATTCAAATCCATTTAGAAGTATGTCAATACCTTTCATGCCCCATAACCAACGCTTATTTTCATCATCATCAATTGCTGTTAAGATATCAATGATCAATTCACCATTTATTCTAAATAAAGCTTCAGATTCTTCAATAGTTTGTAGTCCATAGCGTTCTAGTTCTCTAGAATAGGTGTCTACTTGTACCTTATGAATTAATCGATCATTAACTAAGGGTTGAAGAACAGTATATAGTCTAGAGGTAATTTGGCTAATACGATTAGGATTTTTTATGTGAAAGCGTATACGCAGATGTAAATCTGGGTCTGCGTAGCGTATAAAGAACCAGTTATCAATGCAATTTTCTTTCTCTAGATCATTAATAATATAGGATAATTGAGTTTTGATAAAGGTATCTGCCGTTTGTGTACCCATATATAATTTATAAGAAAGCCATTCGCTACCTATTATAAATTTTCGTTTGATATTTTGTGTTGTTTCTACCATGATTTTATTGATAAAGAGAGAATATAAATTCATTGTTATATGAATGGTTTCCTTTTTTTACAGAGGAGTCAAACTCGTTATATAAATTTTCTTTGAGAACGATAGATTTTTTGTTTTTAATCTCAGATAAAAACATTTTACAACTAATCTCATTTTCTAAATTTATAACTAGTTCATTATCATGATCTGTTAGAAGAAACACTGATGGAATATTATTTCTTTTTTGCCATTTGATTATACTATCTTGATTCTGTAGCTGTTTCAGTTCTTTTTCTTTAAAATGCCATTGTGCTGCGGATAAAATAATAGTATTGTATCTCACTCTAGGGAAAAATGTTTGATCTGCCAGATTAGGCCCCCATGTAAAGTTTAGCGTATTACATACATTTTGTGTTTGCATATCCCCTAAAAATTGATAAATAGGTAGGGGAGTATCTTCGTAGCTATGTGCGTTGGCCATTCTTGGTTCTATGTACTGATTTAATTTTTCTGATCTTAATAAAATGGTTTCGTTTTGTACAGATATCCAGAGATCTGATATATGTATTTGCTGTTCTTCAGGAAGATTGCTTTTTGCTAAATAAGCGATCTCGTGTTTTCGTATAGGATTTCTATATAATATATTTCCTGTTCTAGACTCGGGTAAGTGTACAATTTCGGCTAGGATACGATCTTCTTTTTGTTCTTTTTTTACGATCTCATTAATAATTTCTTTTACATCGGTACAAGTGTGGCTGAATCTTCCTAAAAGATAACTAGCTGAAGGTCCTCCTGTATCAAATAATGAGATTATAGGAGTTTCATTACCTTCAAAAATTGTACACATTATAGGAAAAGTAGTAGGTAGATCATTCCAGCTTTCTTTTAGGTCTTTTAGATCATTATCATTAAATTCTATTTCAAAAGTGCTGCTAGCTTTAGCCTCCATAAACTTTTCATAGATTAATGAATCAGTTTTTCCTAAATTGAATTTGTAATAAGGTTGATCAGAACTGTGATTAGTATTAGAAAGGATCAGGTCATCGATTAGAGGGCATACATCAAAGGCTCCCTTATGGTTTTGATCATATCCTATTCCTGCTTCTACGTCTAATGCTACTGAAAGAGGAACTTCTTCATCTTCATACCGATCTAGGAAGGCCTTTTTAAAACTTTCTAATTTTGGGTTTCTGATTCTGTTTGCAAGCTTGTTAAGTACGATTACTCCTTTTTGTATATCTTTTGATATTGCTTTATCCAATTCATTAGACTTAGTAGTGGCAATCAAGTCAGTTTGAAATAAAAACTTTTTATTAAAAGGTATTTCCAATTGGTTAAGCAATTCTATAATAGTTTGATAAGAACCTAAATCTTCATGAAACACTTTTTGATCTAATTGATTTACTAGTTTTTTGATATCTTTTAACCAAGGTACACCTGTATTTTGATAAATATGATCTAGATAATCATCACCAGACACTGTTGGAGATATAGAACTTAATAAGATTTGATTGTCTATTAAGTCATTTATAAAACTTTCTGCATCTGCAAAACTAATTTCGGGAGTTATTATGGCTTCTATTAAATCTTTAATTTTCGCACCTTTTTTTGCAAGTTTTAATACCTTTTCAATATATAATGATGCGTCTATAGCAACCATATAATGGTGTCGGATCGAATTTTTGTACTTGTACTCTACATACCTGTACTTATGCCCTATTTTATAAAGACTATTGTTAGGGGAATACAGTAAGTTATTTCGTATTTCGGTTACATTTTCGAGTTCCTGTACCAAAGAGCATAAATAATTCATATCTAGCCTTGTCGTTCTCTTATATTGATCTACATCATTTAATTCTATGGTAGTAGCCTTATCATTAATTTGCCCTACAGAGATACTGGCAAATAACCCAAAAGGAGTACAACGATGGCTCATTCTGGAGATGTATTTAAGTAATGATAACTCTAGTTTAGGATTATCGTAATCTTTATCTGTAAGATATTTTTGCATTTCGGCATGAAGCTCTGGAGATGTTAAGAAAATAGCTTCAGAAACTAAAGGAGTATTACAAATCTCTTTTATTTTTTCAGAAGATATATCAGTCAATACCTCGTTTGAAAGAATTGGAGTTCTTACAATATATTTTTCTAATAAAGAATGTGGTTTCGGATTCATGATGTTCTTCTTATCTCTTTTATTTTTTCAGAAGATATATCAGTCAATACCTCGTTTGAAAGAATTGGAGTTCTTACAATATATTTTTCTAATAAAGAATGTGGTTTCGGATTCATGATGTTCTTCTTATTTACTTTATCTTTTTTCTTTATGCAGTCCTATTATTATTTTAATACTACTGTTTTGTTGAGAGTTAATTCATGTGTTTTGGTATCTCGTACTATGGTCATTGTTATTTTTTTTTCTGAGTTGTTAATCAGTCCATTTTTTAGAATGCGACACCATTCATTCTGTGTGATAGTACTATAATCAATGTTGTTGATAGCGATAATCTGATCCCCTAATTGTAATCCATTGGTATCTGCACTTGATGTGTTGATTACTGATTTTATATAAAGCTGATTTTCTTTAAAAGAATAATCAAAACCGTAGCTATTTATTTTTGTATTCTTGTAAGAAGTAATTTCGATGAACTTTATTTTTTTAGTGTTCCAGTTAAAAATAACTCTATAATTTTTTAAGAACTCTACTCCAATTAATTTATGACTTGTTCCACTAAAGGATACTATCGTAGTATCTAGTGTAAGATCTCCAAAAGACATTTCATCGATTAGACCTTGATGAAAAACTTCTTTTTTGCCAGCTCCATAAACTCCAGTTCCTGTAATACCATTACCAGTATTATATTGTGTTAGTTTTTTTCTTTTGATAAGCTTTTGGAACTCTATTCTAGACAAACTAATATTTCCATTATATCCGGTATCAATCATCGTATTTAATACTCGCATTCCATTTGCTTTTGTAATGATTGAAGGTGCTCCTTGGTATCCTATAAAAAATTTAACTTCCTTATAATTAGGTGGAATATCTAAGGATTCCTCAGTATTAGTAATCGTTATAAGTTGATTATTGAAATCAAAATCCCAAATCGATTGCCTCATTAAATTAGCACCTATTATTCCATGTATATTTAGACAAGCCAATTTTGAAACTGCATTTAGATCGTGAATGACGGCAATGGTGTTTGAGAAGTTAATACCGCCAATTTTGATAGCTTTAATTGCAGTGTAGTCTAATTTTTTACTAGCTCCATGTACGCCATATACCAATTGAGAATCAATAGGCTCTAGATTGAGCTCTTCGCCTAGTTCTGTTGAAACCACATTTGAAGCTCCTGTATCTAATATAAAATCATATGTTTTATTTTTGATATCTACTTTTAGAATAATAAGCCCTTGTCTATATTCGAAAGGCACAGTAACTTTAAAATTTTCCTGATCAACCTGCCCCGACTTCAAAAGCTTTTCGATTTTTGATCCTCCACAGCTTAGTAAGAGAAATACAAATGGCGTTATTTTTAATAGTGATTTCAAAAGGTTTATTGTTTTTATAATGTTACTATTCTTGTTATTCTATTTTTATTGATTTAAAAAGAACTCATTAAAAAATGTAATAGTTCAATTATTATTTTGGTTAATTTTAAAATGCAATTTGTTAATACAAGAATCATTTTTTTCGAATTGAATTGTAAAAATTGTCAGTTTGTTTTTTCATTTTAACTTGAACAAATATAACCTCGATAAAAACCTAAAAACAAGAGAAGTACCTCGCGATTCCTGAAAACAAACCCGTGATTCATAGAATTCAGACTTTGAATAAATATCTTTAATTAATTGATTTTCAGTAGTTTTGTTTTGTTTTGTTTGAAAAAGGAAGAAAGAAAAGAAAGTAGTATATTTATACTCTATTAATTAACTATAGAATAATACAAATTACCCTTGAAGCTAAAAAACCCATATACTTTTTTTGATCAGTTTTGTCTCAGAACACCACTTTTATCATTAGATTTTTATCGTAACCTTACCAATAGTGAAACTATAGGAATAGAAGAATTTAAAGGTATTTGGAAAGATGATATTCTCAGAGAGGCTATTTTTTTAGCTTCTCCTGAATTGTTTTCTGAGATTGAAAAATGGCTTTCGGGCACACTTAAGGATCATCAAAAAAGTAAACGATTAGAATCTTCTTTATTAAAGTATATATCCAGGATGAGTTCACGATGTACTCCATTTGGGTTATTTGCTGGGTGTAGTATAGGACAGTTTGGAGATGTTACAGCTATAGAGTTAGCGCACTATGATAAGCATCAAAGGCAAACTCGGTTTGATATGAATTTTTTAGTAGCTTTTTCTCAGAAGATATCGAAAGAAGAAGTGATTAAAAAGCAATTGATATGGTATGTTAATAACAGTCTTTATAGAATAGGAAATCAGTATAGATATATAGAATATAAATATAATCAGTATAACCGTAGAGAACATTCTATTGAAGCAGTTGGATATTCTACTTATTTAGAGACTATAATAGAAAGCGCCAAATTAGGTAAAAATATTAGTGAATTGGCTATAGTATTAGTCGATGATGAGATTACTTATGAAGAAGCAGAAGGATTTATAGAAGAATTAATAGAAAACCAAATTCTAGTAAGTGAAATAGAACCTTCTGTAACTGGTAAAGGTTTTTTAGAACAGATAGAGATTTGTTTAAAGAGATTGAATGGTACGGAAGCTATTTTAAAAGAAATTTCTCACTATCAAAAAATATTAGATCAAGTAGATCAAAAATTAGGAAATAAAGAAATAGAATATCTAAAGTTAAGTGAACGAGTAGCAGAATTAAAAACTCCTTTTGAGTTAAAATATCTTTTCCAGACAGATTTATATACTCAGACGCAATCAAACCAATTAGATATACGATGGGGGTATAAGCTTAAGCGTTTATTGACACTATTAAATAGGATGAGTAATGCTCCTTCTGAAACGTATTTGCAGCGTTTTAAACAGGCTTTTGAAAATAGATATGAAACCCAAGAAATTCCTTTGGCCACTGCTTTAGATACTGAGGTAGGTATAGGTTATTTACAACATCAGGATGCAAGTGATTCTACTCCTTTTTTAGATGATCTCTATATACCATCTAAATCAACTTCTCAACAAGAAATCCATTGGAATCACGTACAAGAAATTTTAAACCAAAAACTACAAAAACTCTACAAAGATAATGGCTATAGCTTGGAGCTAGAAGACAAAGATTTTGAAAACCTAAAATTAGATTGGACAGACTTACCAGATACAATGGCAACTATTGCAGAACTAGCAACTGTTGATGGAGAAAAAAAGATGATACTTTCTTCTGTAGGAGGAAGTTCAGGAGCTAATCTTTTGGGTAGATTCTCTACAGGGAATGAGCAAATTTTTAAATACGTTCAGGATATTACAAGGACAGAACAAGAAATGTATCCGGATACGATTTTAGCAGAAGTTATTCACTTACCAGAATCCAGAACCGGTAATGTGATTAGAAGAGCTACAGTACGAGCGTATGAAATCCCTTATTTAGGAAAATCAAATGCTTCTACAGAACAGCAGATTGCAATATCTGATTTGATGATATCAGTACAGTATGGACGGATTATCTTACGATCTAAAACTCTTAATAAAGAAATTATTCCACGTCTAACTAATGCACATAATTATAGTGCTAATGCACTACCAGTATATCATTTTTTATGTGATGTGCAAAAACAAGGAGGTAGATCAGGAATAGGCTTTCATTGGGGAGAAGCATTAGAAAAATATACTTTTTTACCTAGAGTAGTCTATAAAGACTTTATACTAGCAAAAGCCAGATGGAAAATTACCGTAGCAGAACTTTCATTTTTAAAAGATAGTAATGGAGAAGAAAGAACTAATACTATAAATAAATGGAGATCAGATAATAATATTCCAAAGCTAATTCAATTAATTGATGGCGATAATACCTTGTTGATAAACCTAGAAAATACGAACTCGGTAAGCATGTGGCTAGATACTATAAAGAATAAAAGTCAATGTATTTTGGAAGAATTCTTATTTACTGAAGATGGATGGTCTTCTGATAGTAATAGTATAGTACAACAAAAAGAAAAACAGTATACGAATCAATTTGCGATTTCATTCTACAATCAAGAGAAATTAAAAAAGGCAAAAAAGTAAAAATGACCAAATTAAAAGTAGTAAAAAGCTTAATATAAGCAAGAGTACTACTATTATATGGATATAAAGCTAACAATAGATGAGTGTAAAAAGAACATATATATTGGGTGATGAATGGCTGTATTACAAAATATATTGTGGGGCTAGAACTTCTGATGTACTCCTTACTGAAACCATAAAACCCCTTACAGAACAATTACTAGAACAAGGATTGATTGATTCTTGGTTTTTTATACGCTATGGAGATCCAGATTTTCATATAAGAATACGATTTCACCTACCAGATATAAAATGTATAGGAGATGTTATTTTAACTATTAATAAAGTATTACAGCAATATGTAGCACACCAGACGATCTATAAAATTCAGACAGATACCTATATACGAGAACTAGAACGATATGGAACTCATACAATAGATGTATCAGAACAATTGTTTTTTTATGAAAGCGTGATGCTATTAGAAGCAATAGATATAATCGAAGATGAAGAATTATATTTTTTATTTATACTAAAAGCGATTAACAGTTTATTAGACAGTTTTCATTTTAGAAAAGAACAAAAACTCGATATATTCACTCGAAATGCCCAAGCATATAAACGAGAGTTTAACGCTGATAAAACTTTAAACAAGCAGTTGGATAAGAAATATAGAGGACTTAAAAATAAATTGGTTCCATTTTTAGAACCCACTACTCAAGAAGATTATGCTGTTTTGGATCGATTATTACAGGACAAAATAGAAAATTCACAAGAAGCTATACAAGCTATTTTGTATGCACAACAAAATAATCGTTTAGAAATACAATCTGAAGATCTACTAAGCAGTTATATACACATGTTGGTCAATAGAGCTTTTAGGTCTAAGCAACGTTTTTATGAATTGGTATGTTACGATTTTCTATTACGATACCAAAAAACAAAAATGAGTTATACTGTATCATGAGAAGAATATTATTAGGTATTATCATTATTTTTTTTAACACTACGTTACTATTAGCTCAGGATAAGAAGGAAGCGGTGATGATTTCTGATTCTTTAGCAGAGATAAATTATAAAGGATTAAAGGCAAGGTTTTATAACGTATTAGAAAAAAATGAAACCCTCGCTAGAATATATGCTAATACTTATTTACAAAAAGCTAAAAATGAAAAAAACTTTTTAAAAATAGCTAAAGGGTATAATCTATTAAGCACTTCATATTCTAAAAAAGAACACTATAAAGAAGTATTGGTATATTTGGATAGTGCGATAACAGTATCTAAACAAATAGAACATAAACGGTACCCTTCTCTTTTTTTTATTAATAAGGGACAGGCATATGAGGAGGAAGGAAACTTTAAACAAGCATTAGATAATTATTTAGAAGCGATACAATGGTGTAAGAAATCAAAAAATAGCCATTTAGAGTTTATAACTAAGCATAACATAGGACTTTTAAAAAGAAAGTTAAGGAAGTATAGAGAAGCAAAAGATATTTTTAAAGAATGTCTTTCATATAGAAGTAGTAAAGAGATGACAATTAAAGATTCTTTGAGCTATTTGGTAACATTATCTGGGTTAGTACATACCTATAGACTTACGAATGAAGTTGATTCTGCTTTGTTCTTTAATAAAGAAGGTATTAAATCTTCTAAAGGAAAGGATATATTATATTTATTTGAATTAAATGAAGCTATATTGCAATACTATGATAAAAGCTATAAAACAGTAATAACTGATATAGATAGTTTATTACCTAAACTATTAAAGCCAGAAAATAAGTATTTTTTTGAGACCACTGATTTAATCAATGCCTACCTTTATCAAGGGAAATCGCATGAAGCTTTGCGTAATAAAGATATGGCAGTAGAATATTATAAAAAAATAGATTCTCTATTGCAAATTTCTAATTATATTATTCCTGAGACGAGAACTACTTACACTAATCTTATTAATTACTATAAGTCCTTAAATGATAAAAATAAACAATTGTTTTATATCAATAGACTTTTACGTTCAGATAGTATATTAGATAGTAATTATGAATACCTAAGTGATAGATTAATAAAAGATTATGATACTCCGAAATTGCTTTTACAAAAAGAAAAATTAATTGGAGATCTTGAGGCAAAACATAGTACTTCTCTTATAGGAGTACTTATTCTTTCAATTATTGTAGTAATAGTAGTTGTTTTTTTGATGTTATCTTATAAAAAACAAAAGAGGTATCAACAACGATTTGAAGAATTAATTGCTTCAAAAGATAAAATTAAAGAAGAAAAGAAACCTGAAAAAGGTAAAACACCTGGCACTTCAAATTCTATTGGAATTTCAGAAGAAATAGTAAACGCTATTTTGGACAACCTATCAAATTTTGAAAAAAAACAAGACTTTATAAAAATTAACATTACAACAAGTGTATTAGCATCTAAATTTGGGACTAATTCAAAATACCTGTCTAAAGTTATTAATACCTATAAGCAGAAGAGTTTTATACAATATATTAATGATTTGCGAATCGAATATATTATTGAAAAACTGAAAAGTAATACTAAATATAGAATGTATACTATAAAAGCATTAGCTGCTGAAGCAGGTTTTAATACAACTGAGGCGTTTTCTAAATCCTTTTATAAAAAAACAGGTATTTATCCTTCTTACTTCATTAAAAAGCTTGAAAAACAAGATGTTACATAAAGTAATGTATGTGTAATTTGCTAAATCTGAATTCAGGAATATTGACTCTGAATTCAGGAATCCAGACGAGAAGGGCTTAATTGTAGGGATGGTTTTGAGTTTTTGCCGTTATATTTGCTTCATCATTAATTAATACTCACATAAACAAACTTAACATGAAGAAGCTTAGTTTAAACAAAACAAAAATTACCATATTATCTAAAGAAGAATTAGTAAAAGTACAAGCAGGAGGAGGTATGAGCCATCAGAGAACTGATCCTATCTGTGGACCTAATAATTTGTTAAACCCTAATGCAATTCAATAAAATTATAGTACTGAATAATAAAATCTTGGTATGGTTAAAAAAATAACAATACTTTTTTTGTTGGTATCGTGTACTAATAAAGTCAAAAAAACATCTATAATAGATGGAGTCATGGCAATAGATATATATCATGACCAAAAGGTAGAAGACCCATATAGAAATATAGAAAACTTAGAGGATTCTACAGTCGTTGATTGGCTAGAAGCACAAAGTGACCTTGCATTTAAGACTCTTAATACGATACCTAAACGACAATTTTTGATTGATAAACAAAAAGAATTTGATCAAGAAAAAGCATATCAAGTAAGCAATATTACCAGTACTGCAAATGGGAGCTATTTTTATATAAAGACCATGGCAAGGGAAGATATAGGGAAATTATATTATCGACCCGATATTGATGCAGAAGAGATTTTATTATATGATCCTTATCAATATAAGAAGAATTCTGAAGACAAGTATGTTATCAACTATATACAACCCGATTGGGATGGAAAAAAGATAGCAGTGAGCCTATCAAAGCAAGGAGAAGAAATTTCTGATGTCTTTGTAATTGATGTAAAAACAAATAGTGTACTATCAGGAGTGGTTAAAAATTGTAATCCTAATATAGGAGGGTTACAATGGTTGCCAGATAATTCGGGATTTATATATCTATATTTTCCTTTGGTTGATACTAAAGATCCTACCTATGGTTTAAACTCAAAATCTGTAGTATATATACTGGGTAGTGATTCTGAGGAATTACAAGAGGTGTTCTCAAAAACAAATAATCCAGTATTAAATCTTAAACCTGAAGACTACCCACTAGTACATATATACAAGGATTACGATGCATTTGTGTTTGCTGAGGTAAGTGGCTCATCTTCTTTTAAGGACATGTATTTTAAAGCTAAAGAAGATTTACTCACTGATGAAACATCTTGGGAGTTGTTGTATCAACAATCAGATATGGTAGAGAAAGTGGTTTTAGTTAATAATGATATACTCTTTTTATCAGCCAAGAATAGCTCTAATTATCATATAGCAAAAACATCTATGATTAATCCAGATTTTGAAACACCAGAAATTTTGATTCCTGAAAGCAATGATGGGGTGATTAAAGATTTTGAAGTGACTAAAGATGGAATCTTTTTTGTGAGGGTAAAAAATGGAGTAGAAGCAAAATTATATCACTTCATAGAAGGGAAAGAAAAAGAAATTGAAATACCAAATCCCTCAGGAAAAATAGGGATTAGCTCTAAGGGACCTAAGTATGATTTTTTGCAAGTTTCTACCTATGGTTGGATAAAAGACAATACCTCTTATGAATATGATTTTGATAAGAATACATTTAAGAGCTTACATCTTGATCCATTATCTCATTATAAAGATTTTCAGGATCTAATAGTAGAAGAGGTTGAAGTGACTTCTCATGATGGAGTTATGGTTCCAATGTCTATTATTTATAAAAAAGGAATAAAAAAAGATGGAAGTAGCTCTACATTGTTTTATGGTTATGGTTCTTATGGATATTCTACAGGACCTTTTTTCTCAACAGGTTTTTTAAGCTGGGTTACAGAAGGTGGTATACTAGCTATCGCCCATGTACGTGGCGGTGGAGAAAAAGGAGAAACTTGGCACAAAGCAGGCTTTAAAACTACAAAATTTAATACATGGAAAGATATGATTGCGTGTACTAAGTATATGATTAAAGAAAGGTATACTTCTTCAGAGAAATCAGCTATATGGGGTACTAGTGCTGGTGGAATTATGGCGGGTAGAGCTATGACAGAACGTCCTGATCTTTATGCCGCGGTAGTGTTAGTTTCGCCTGCAGTAAATATGCTAAGGTGTGAAACCCGAACTAATGGAGCTAATAATATTAAAGAATTTGGAACAGTAAAAATAAAAGAAGAATTTGAGGCACTCCTAGCAATGGATGTATATCATCATATTAAGAAAAATGTAGAATACCCTGCGACACTAGTAACAGCTGGGGTAAAAGATGGTAGAGTAGTCGTTTGGGATCCTGCAAAATTTGTGGCAAGATTGCAAGCATATAATAGTGCTGATCACCCGACTCTTTTTGCCGTCGATTATGAATCGGGTCATGGCGGGATGAATAATACAAAGCTTAAAGCATATGAATTATATGCCAATGCATTATCTTTTGCTTTTTGGCAGACAGGGCACCCTGAGTATCAACCAGAATAAGAACAATGAATTTTGATAGAAAAAGTAAGGATCTATTAAGATGTTGTTCCATGTAGTTTTTGATTTTGTCTGTGATAAGTTTATTTATATTGATTACTAATCATATTGTGTGAACTATTTGTCTGAACAGAAGATTCACAATCAAGGCTATAGCAGAAGATGTAGGATTTAATACAGCAAAAAAACAGTGTTTTCTTAGCCTTATCGTAACATAGCTATGAGGAAACTCAAAAAAAGAAATAAAAAAACCCGACACTTTTACAAGGTCGGGTTTTACTTTATTTTATCAATTCACCATTTTTATCGTGAAAATGATATTCTAAATACGTGTAAGCGTCTCTAGGTACAATTTTTACCCATCGTTTATAGTTTAAATACCATTTAGATCGGGTGGATGGAAATCCTTTTGTTAAAAAAGCTGCAATAAAAGGATGTGCACTTAGCGTTATCTTTTTATGATCTTTTTTAATTAATTTTTCTAATTCAACCTTCATTTTTTCTAACAAAACTATAGGCGCCTCAACTTCGCCATTTGTTCCGTTTGGATCTACCTCACGGGTTTTGATATTCATTTCTGGTCGAACACGTTGTCGTGTAATTTGAATCAAGCCAAATTTACTTGGCGGTAAAATTTTATGTTTCGCTCTGTCATCTTTCATCTCTTCTCTCAATTGATTGAAGAGTGTTCTACGATTGTCTGCATTATTCATATCGATAAAATCGACTACAATAATACCTCCCATATCTCTAAGACGTAATTGACGAGCTACTTCAGCTGCACTAATTAAATTTACTTCTAGTGCAGTATCTTCTTGGTTTTTGGCTTTATTAGACCGGTTGCCGCTGTTTACATCGATTACATGCATTGCTTCTGTATGCTCGATAACTAAATAGGCGCCCTTACTCATAGATACCGTCTTGCCAAAACTTGTTTTGATTTGCCGTTCAATACCATGTTTTTCAAAAATTGGTATTTTAGGATTATGAAGTTTTACAATTGATTCCTTTTTTGGAGCAATTTCTTGCAGATACTCTTTAATTCTATTGCAGAGATCTTCATCATCTACAATAATAGAAGTAAAAGTGTCATTAAAAACATCTCTTAATATAGAAGATGCTCTATTCATTTCACCTAGTACTTTTGATGGATGATGGGCTTTATACAGTTTTTTACACATATTTTCCCATCGCCCGATTAGATTTTGTAAATCTTTGTCTAGTTCTGCTACTTTTTTGCCTTCTGCTACTGTACGTACAATAATTCCGAAACCTTTAGGTTTAATACTCTTTACGAGTCTCTTTAGTCGTTCTTTTTCTTCTGTGGATTCTATTTTCTGTGAAATAGAAATTCGATTAGAAAAAGGGACTAAAACAATGTATCTACCTGCAATTGAAAGCTCTGAGCTAATTCGAGGGCCTTTGGTAGATATCGGTTCCTTTACTATTTGTACTAATAGTGATTGATTTGATTTTAACACATTGGTAATAGTACCGTGTTTATCAATATCGTTCTCAAAAGGAAAATCCTTAAGAGAATAATTTTTTAATTTACCTGTGCTTACACGTTTTATGAATTTAAGTAAAGAAGATATTTGAGGACCAAGATCATGATAATGCAAAAATGCATCTTTTTCATAGCCTACATTAACAAATGCGGCATTTAAACCTGGGACAGATTTACGGATTTTGGCAATAAAAATATCACCTACCGCAAAATCACTGTCATCCTCTTCTTTATGTAATTCAACTAGTTTTCCATCCTTTAATAAGGCAAAATCCGTAGAGGAACCTGACCTAATGATCAATTCGTTGTTCACTCTGATTAGATTTTTATCCCGATAGTTACCGGAATGGATTAAACAATTTTTTCACAGGAATTTTTTAAAATCCCATTGAAATAAAACATATATAATATCGGTAGTGATATGATGCTTTATTTCGATTTCAAAGAACTTAGCTTTTAAATAAAAAAAGTAGTTAGGAACTACTTTTTCTTATGGCGGTTTGCTCTTCTTCTTTTTTTACGCTTGTGCGTAGCTACCTTGTGTCTTTTACGTTTTTTACCACTTGGCATAGTGTGTATTTTTTTATGGTTATAATTTATTTACTTACTTTACTTCTACATTAGTTTTTACACCTTCTACAAATATTTTTGCAGGCTTAAATGCAGGAATGTTATGTGCAGGAATTTTGATAGTAGTATTCTTAGAAATATTACGACCTGTTTTTTCTGCTCTAGTTTTTATGATAAAACTACCAAATCCTCTAAGGTATACATTGTCTCCACTTTCTAGTGAACTTTTTACCTCTTCCATGAAAGTTTCAACAGTTGCTTGAACATCACCTTTTTCTATTCCCAGTTTTTCTGAAATTTTTGCTACAATATCTGCTTTAGTCATTATAATACCTATTTAGGGGTTTTTAAATTTTCAAGGGGGCAAATATAACAATTTAAAATCCAAAATATCAATACTTAAGATGATATTTTAATCTTTAAACGTTTAATTTTGCAAATCTTATAAAATTATTATGATTTTTTCTAAAAAACTCATTACGTGGTACTTATGGAATAAAAGAGCTATGCCGTGGCGAGAAACCAAAAACCCTTATTATATTTGGCTTAGTGAAATAATACTTCAGCAGACTAGAGTAGCACAAGGATTACCGTATTATATGTCATTTACTGAAAATTTTCCAACAGTATTTGATTTAGCAAAAGCAAGTGAAGAAAAAGTGCTAAAACTATGGCAAGGATTAGGATATTATTCCAGAGCCAGAAATTTACATACTACTGCAAAGTATGTAGCAGATGATTTAAATGGTATTTTTCCGTCTACTTATAAAGACCTTCTACAGCTAAAAGGAGTTGGTGATTATACAGCTAGTGCTATAGCTTCTATATGTTATGAAGAAGCAGTTCCTGTAGTTGATGGTAATGTGTATAGAGTATTGTCTCGGTATTTTGGAATTGAAACACCTATTAATAGTACAGATGGGGTAAAAGAGTTTAAAGAACTTGCAATAGCATTAATGGACCATGATGATCCCGCTGATTATAATCAAGCTATTATGGAATTTGGAGCACTACAGTGTAAACCAAAAAAACCATATTGTAGTATTTGCCCATTAAATGATAGTTGTGAAGCATTAAAAAATGGAAGCATAGAAAAATTACCTGTTAAACTAAAAAAAATTAAAATTAAAAAACGATATTTTAGTTATTTGGTTTTTTACATAAACGATAAACAAACAATTATTCAGCAAAGAATAGGTAAAGGTATATGGCAGGGTTTATATGAATTTCCTTTGATAGAAAGCAGTGATCCTATAGATAAAGATTCGATTGTATCCCATACTCTTTTTCAGAAAATGATTGAAGACCAGGAATATGAGATTACGGAGTATCAAAGCCAACCAATACTTCATAAATTATCCCATCAACATTTGTACACTAAATTTTATATCATAAAAATAGGTATGCATCTTAAAATAGAGGAATCACACAATATAGTGGATAGTAAAGAGATTCATAGATATCCAGTTCCTATTTTATTAAGTAATTTTATAGAATCATTTTTTTTATAAACTTTTATAGATAGAAAATTTTTATGATGTTTCTAGATAAGATTAAATGAAACGGATGTTATCATTAATTATAAAACTTAAATACCAATAATTTATAAAAAAAATGTTTAAAACATAAACTAAGAGAGGAGACTTGAAATCTTTTTTTTTATTACATTTACTTTAGAACAATTTTTTTTTAGATACTTTAAGAAATAAGAAGTATTCTAATAGCGTTATTTGTTAAGGTCTGTTATTTCTTTGTGAATAATAAACTTTCAATAATAAATTATAGAGATAAATGTCTGGAACACTAAATAAAGTAATGCTTATAGGGCATACAGGAGATGAGGTAAAGATGCATTATTTTGAAGGAGGTAATTGTATTGGTAGATTTCCTCTTGCTACTAATGATTCTTATGTTAATAAAAGTACAGGAGAACGAGTAAATACTACAGAGTGGCATAATATTGTAGTAAGGAATAAAGCAGCAGAAATTTGCGAAAAATACCTTAACAAAGGAGATAAAGTATATATAGAAGGTCGTCTTAAGACCAGAAAATGGCAAGACGAGCAAGGGAAAGATAGGTATAGTACAGAAATACAATGCACTGATTTTACCTTTCTTACTCCTAAAAATGAGAATCAACCTCATGAATCCAAGTCTCAGTCAAATAATACAGGTGCATCTGCCGTTGATTCGCAGATAGCATCACCTAATTCACCAGATGTAGAAGAAGACGATCTTCCATTCTGATATGTTTAATTAAATAAAAAGAATTTGGACCCTGATCCTGAACCCTTGCTTACTGCGGTACTTGTTTTTGATGTTGTGCAGACCATTAATTTGGTTGTGCTTATAATATTACTTGCCTTTTCGGCATTAATATCCGGAAGTGAAGTAGCGTTATTCTCTTTAACTCCTGCAGATCTTAAAGAAGAAGAAAATGCTTCTAAAAATCTTAAAATAATATCAAGATTATTAGACCATCCTAAGAAATTATTGGCGACAATATTAGTAGCAAACAACTTTATAAATATTGCGATAGTATTGCTTTTTGATGCTTTAGGTAAGATCTATTTTAGTAACCTTGATTATGTTCTGTTAGGATGGATAAATATAAGATTTGTTGTAGAAGTAGGGGTCGCAACATTTGTTATTTTGTTATTTGGCGAGATATTACCTAAGTTATATGCTAGTAGGAATAAAGTAAAATTTGCAAAACTTATGGCACGTCCACTAGGCTTTTTGGATTGGATTATCTCTCCAATTAGTATCCCAATGCGTAGTGTAACGATTAGAATTCATAATCAATTAGGAAAACAAAAATCTAATCTAAGTGTAGGTCAGTTGTCACAAGCGTTAGAATTGACATCAGATAAAGATACTACAGATGAAGAAAAGAAAATACTAGAAGGGATCGTATCTTTTGGGAATACCGATACTAAGCAGGTAATGCGCCCTCGGATGGATATTTTTGCATTAAGTAGTGACACTGCATATAAAGAAATTATCCCCGAGATTATTAAAAACGGATATTCTCGGATTCCTGTATATGAAGATAGTATTGATAAGGTTATCGGAATACTTTATGTAAAAGACCTCTTGCCATATATCAACAAGACCTCTTTTGATTGGATAGCCTTATTAAGAAGCCCTTATTTTGTACCAGAGAATAAGAAATTGGATGATCTGCTAAATGACTTTAAGTTAAAAAAGAATCATTTAGCTATTGTTGTTGATGAATATGGAGGAACCAGTGGTTTAATTTCTTTAGAAGATATAATTGAAGAAATCGTAGGTGATATTAGTGATGAGTTTGATGATGAAGATCTGATATTTTCAAAATTAGATGATCAGAACTACGTTTTTGAAGGAAGAACAGCACTAAAAGATTTTTATAAAGTATTGAAAATAGAAAATAATAGTGTTTTTGAAGGTAAAAAAGGAGATGCAGAAACTATTGCAGGGCTATTGCTTGAAATATCAGGGAGTTTCCCTAAACGAAGTGAAATTATCACATTAGATCGGTATGCATTTAAGATCGAATCATTAGATAATAAACGAATAAAACAAGTGAAATTGACGATTAATGAAAAAGAAAGGAGTTAAATTTTTTTTAGGAATTACTATGTTAATGTTACTCTCTTGTGGGAGTGAAATATTACCCAAGCCAGAAGGAATGTTGCGATTAAGTTATCCTACTCCTGAGTATAAAGAAGTGTCATTGTCTTGTGCATATTCTTTTGAGAAAAACGAATTTTCAGAATTTAAAAGAGCTAGAAGAAATAAAAAATGTTGGTATAACCTTGATTATAAAAAATTAAAAGCAACAATATATCTCTCTTATTTTGAGGTTAATAATAATTTAGACTCATTGCTTAGGGATGCTCAGAACCTTACTCAAGAACATGTTGTTAAGGCAGATGGGATTATACAGACGCCTTATGTAAATGAGGAGAATAAGAAGTATGGTATGTTTTATGAAGTATCTGGAAATGCTGCATCTCAATCTCAATTCTATGTAACAGATAGTGTTAGTCATTTTGTTGTAGGTTCTGTATATTTTAAGGTAAAACCAAATTATGATTCGATACTTCCTGCAGCAAATTATTTACGTAATGATATGAGGCATCTTATGGAAACGTTGCGTTGGAAAGATTAGGCTTTGTTTATCATAATAACATAGTTAATTTTCTATCAAAATTACCTCTAAGTATTTATAATTTCATCAATTTTGTAGCTTACTTATAGAGATGCAAAAAACAAAATTAAGATGGCTGTATTTAGCTATATTATCTCTGGTTTGGGGTAGTTCGTTTATTCTTATCAAAAAATCATTAATCGGGCTTACTCCTATGCAATTGGGAGCATTGAGAACATTATTTGCAGCAGTGTTTTTATTTTTGATTGGTTTTAAGAGTATAAGAGCTATAGCAGTATCAGATTGGAAATGGGTAGCAATATCAGCTTTTGCAGGGTCATTTATTCCAGCTTTTCTATTCGCTTTTGCAGAAACAGAAATTGATAGTGGAATTGCGTCCATACTTAATTCTACAACCCCTTTAGTAACCTTAATTTTGGGAATGTTAGTTTTCTCAATACGATTTAATAAAAATCAATTTATAGGAGTATGTGTAGGACTGTTGGGATGTCTCGCTTTAATATTAGAAGGAGCTTCAGTAAATCCTAATCAAAATTATTGGTATGCACTATTAGTGCTTCTGGCTTCAATATGCTATGCAGTAAACGTTAATATTATTAAGAGGTATATGCAACATATCCCACCTATGGCAATCGCTAATGGAAATTTTATTCTACTAATTATTCCTGCTATGATAGTATTGTATTTTTCTGATTTCTTTAAAATTGAAGTAATTTCTAATTCAAAAACACATACAAGCTTACTATATATAGCTATACTAGCAACTGTAGGTACAGGAATTGCAAAAGTAGTATTTAATAAACTAGTTCAGATTAGTACCCCTGTATTTGCAACTTCTGTAACATATACGATTCCTATCGTGGCTCTATTTTGGGGGGTATTAGATGACGAGAAATTTACATTTTATCAGGTTATAGCTTCGGGAGTTATTGTTTTTGGAGTCTATTTAACGAATAGAAATCGATGATTTTAGTTTGTTGTAAAACAATAAATTAACAGTTTTTAAGTTAAAAAAACTTTTAAATTTCGTATTTTTAAGATTAAGAATTTTAAAAAATATAGAAATGAAAAGATCAACTATTCCTGTTACGTATGGCATATTGATTGCCGTTGGACTTATAGCATATTTTTTAATTCTTTCTTTGATAGGTGCACATACAAATCCGATTTTTAGTATAGGCAATGGTGTTATTGTCGCCTTTGGCTTATATAAGGCAATGAAAGATTACAAGAAAGAAAAAGGACAGCATTTCGAATATCAAAAAGGGTTTATGGCAGGTCTTTTTACAGGATTTAATGCTACAATTATTTTTATAGCCTTTTTTGCAGTATATGTAACTAATATAAATACAGATTTCTTGCCAGAAATGCTAGCCAATTGGAGTTCTCATTATTATGTTGGAGTAAGTGAAGTAGTTTTCGTTGCAGCAATTATGGGGTTTGCTACTACTTTCGTACTTACACTATCTTTTATGCAACTATTTAAAGAAAGCTGGAATCCTAAAAAATATTACAATTCACGACCTATAGAGGTATAAAATATTTGTTATTTAATTAATTAGCAGTATATTTGCACCCGCCTATGGAAATAGGTGGGTTCTTTTATTTAAAAAAATTAATTAAACGTTACGCTATGTACGCAATTGTAGAGATAGCAGGGCAGCAATTTAAAGTTGCAAAAGACCAAAAAGTATTCGTACATCGTTTAGCAGGAGAAGAAGGAGATAAAATTTCTTTTGATAAAGTTCTTCTTGCTGCAGATGGTGAAAATATTACTTTAGGCGCCCCAGCTATAGATGGAGCTCAAGTAGGAGCAAAAATCACAAGACACCTTAAAGGTGATAAAGTTATTGTTTTCAAGAAAAAGAGACGTAAAGGATACCGTGTTAAAAACGGTCATCGTCAATCTCTTACAGAAATTATTATTGAAAGCATTGTAACTTCAGGAGCTAAGAAGTCTGAGCCAAAAGCTAAGACTAAAACAGAAAAAGCTGCTCCAAAGAAAGAAACAGCTAAGAAATCTACTCCTAAAGGAGATGATCTTAAGAAAGTAGAAGGAATTGGACCTAAAATTGCTGAGTTATTCAACAATGAAGGAATCAATACATTTGCAGATCTAGCTGGCACTGAAGTAGAAAGACTAAAAGAAATTTTGGTAGCTGCAGGTTCTAGATATGCTTCTAAAAACCCAGGTTCATGGCCTAAGCAAGCTAAAATGGCTGCAGAAGGTAAATGGGATGAATTACAAGAATGGCAAGACACCCATAAAGGTGGTATCGAAAAATAACAAGTTTAATTTTTTTAATACCCTATCATTAATTTAGGGTATATAAAAACAAAAAACATATATTATGGCTCATAAAAAAGGAGTTGGTAGTTCTAAGAATGGTAGAGAATCAGAATCGAAACGTTTAGGTGTGAAGATTTTTGGAGGTCAAGCTGCCATAGCTGGTAACATCATTGTAAGACAAAGAGGTACAGCTCATAAGCCAGGCGAAAATGTATACGCTGGTAAAGACCATACTTTACATGCTAAAGTAGACGGTTTAGTAAAATTTACTAAAAAGAAAGATAACAAATCATATGTTTCTATAGAACCATTTGAAGCGTAAATAAATTCTTTCCTTTGTAATAAAAACGACTCTTTTCTATATAGAAAAGAGTCGTTTTTTATTTGTGAAAAATTAAACCCCAAAAACCGAAAAACTAAAAAAAGATTCTTAATTTTAATATAACTTTAAAATTTAAAACTTATGAAAAAATTAACAATTTGCGTAGCACTCTCAGCTTCTATTTTATTTTCTAGTTGTCTAGGATCTTTTAGTGCTTTTAATGGACTTAGAGATTGGAATGATGGTTTAACAGAGAACAAGTTCTTAGATAATTTGATTTTCTGGGTATTAAATATTATACCAGTGTATGGTCTGTTTTTATTCGGAGATATGATAATCTTTAATGTTATCGAATTCTGGAGTGGATCTAATCCATTAGCAATGAATGAAGGTGATATTGAAACTCAAGTAGTAGAAAAAGATGGAAGTACTTTTAAAATGACTGCTACAAAAAATAGATTACAAATTAATATTGTTGAAGGAAAAAGAAAAGGAGAAAAATTAGATTTAGTGTATAGTCCATCACAAAAATCTTGGAGTGCAATTAAGCCTAACGGAGAAGTGATCAAGTTATCTTCTTTTGAAGATGGGTTTTATGTAATGCACTTGCCAAATGGAGATAAAGTTAAAATAGATCCAATGGCTTCAAGAAATGAAGGTTTAGCGATGATTCAGAACAAAGTAGCTTCTTATGAAAATTGTTTATTAGCAGAAGCAAACTAAATAGATCTTAAATACCTTAAGAATATAGAATGAACCCTTTTTAGTATTAAAAAGGGTTCTGTCATTTAATAACAAAACAACTTGTAGTCTTTTATTAAAGGTAAGATAAGAATGGTGTCAATGATTATTTGCTAACATAAAAATAACGAATAAGTAATGTTTTAAAATTGCAAGCATATTAAATTTATGACATTTTGCGAAATCTAAAGTGATTATTTTTACGCAAGCCTTATGAAACGATTACAAGTAACTACCTTCTTCATATATATATTGATAGTAGTTATTCCTCTTAGTGTGTTAGCACAACCAGATCAGATCGAAGAAAAAAAACAAATAGATTCTACGTTTTTATATTTAAGAAAAGAATTAGAAATTTCTAAAAAAAACGATAAACCAGAAATAATTGCTCAAAAACACCTGAAACTTGGTGAATTTTATCGTAATGCTAGAGTGTATAATGAAGCAATATCACAATATAATAACGCACTTGTGCTATTAAAGAAAAATGATACACTAGCTATTCTTTTGAACAACGAAATCGGAAAAATATACCTGTCATTAAAGAATAGAAATAAAGCAAAAAACTACTTTCATGAAAGTATATTGTTGTCCTCCAAGGCTAATTATATAAAAGGAGAAGCAATAGCAAAAGGATTATTAGGTTCTTGTTATGAAAAAGAAGGAAAGTATCTAAAAGCATTAAAATACCAACAAGAGAGTTTAGAATTGTTTACAGCACTAGATAATAAAGAAGGTGTGGCCATTGTAAATGAAAATATAGGAAGTATTTATGAAGACCTAGAACAATATAATCTAGCATATAAATATTTTAAAAAAGCTCATATCCTTTTTGAGAAAATAAATAATAGCAGTTGTATTAGTGTATTAAATAATCTAGGAGATATTAATAGAAAAACAGGTAATTATACAAAAGCCCTTTATTATACTGTTAAAGCATACAAATTAGCAATTCAATTTGAGGATCAATATGAGTTGCAGAGTGCACATAAAGATTTATCAAAGACTTATGGGTTTATGGGAGATTTTAATAAAGCATATACTCATCTACAAGAATCTAATCGTATTAATGAAGAGTTGATTTCACTACAGAATATAAATCAACTTAATACGTTACAAACGATTTATGAAACAAAACAAAAAGAATCCCAAATCAATTTACTTTTACAGCAAAAAAAAATAGCTAAAGCAAATCAGGAACTTCTTCTTGTTAGTTTGATTGCAACAATCTTCATAGCAGGCGGCTTATTTTTACATTTTAGAAGAAAAAGACGAGAAAATTCAAAAATACAAGAATATAAACAACGAACATTAAAAGCTGAGTTAGAGAAAAAAGTCTTTGAAGAAAAGAATTTACAACACGAGGTTCATGTAAAAACATCTGCATTATCGAGATATAGTTTACACTTATCCCAAAAAAATAAAATATTATCAGACCTCTCTCTTGCACTAACTAATATTGTAGGTAGAAATAATATTGATCTAAAAGCAGCTATTAAAAAACAGATAAAAGAAATTGATTTTAATCTGCATCAGGAAAATGAATGGGATGAATTCAATAATTTTTTTAAAGAAATTCACCCCGAATTTATCAAAAAACTATCTTTATTATGTAAAGAAAGTTTATCTCCAGCAGAATTACGTTTAGGAATGTTATTACGACTTAATTTATCTTCAAAAGAAATAGCATCAATCCTGAGAGTTACTCCAGATAGTGTTAGAGTTGCTCGTTATCGATTACGTAAAAAACTTCCGATAGCGCAAAAAGAAGAACTCGTTAGTTTTATGATAGCATTATAAAAAGGGTTTTTGTGTATTCTTTTTCTCAGCGTTACTGTAATGTAAATAAATCTTAATTGTTGCCTTGTTGTTTCTTCTATTTTATGATGATGTTTACCTTTTGTTGCTTCGGAAATTATCGTTAAAACCCTAGTCTATGCGTAGCTTTGAAAAGATTTTTAAATATATAAAATGATACTATCTAGATTTTTAAGATTGATTTTTGTAACGCTTATATTCGTTGTAAATTCAGGTGCATTATTAGCACAAAATAATTCTATAAAAGGAATTATAACTGATGAGTATGGAATAGCTATGCCAGGAGCCACTGTAGTAATAAATGAGATTTATAAAACTACTGTTTCTGATCAGGAAGGGAAGTTTATTCTGGTTAATATTCCAAATGGTAAACATTCATTAACGGTTCAATATCTTGGTTTTTTGGATACCCAAAAAGAAGTTACTGTGCTTGGGTCTAAAACAGCTTTTATTCCTATTGTTTTAATATCTAAAAGTGTTGAGTTAGATGATGTTAAAATTATAAGTTATGGTGTTAGTGGACAAGCAAGAGCTTTAAATGCTCAAAAAAGTAATATGAATATAACTAATATAGTAGCAACTGATCAGATAGGGAAATTTCCAGATGCTAATATTGGTGATGCAATAAAACGTATTCCAGGTATTACGATGCAAGTAGATCAGGGAGAAGCACGTAATATTATAGTTAGAGGGCTCTCTCCTCAATTAAACTCAGTAACACTTAATGGTAGTAGAGTTCCTTCTGCAGAGGGAGATAATCGTAATGTGCAAATGGATTTAATTCCTTCTGATATGATACAGACTATAGAAGTTAATAAAGCTGTGACACCAGATATGGAAGCAGACGCTCTAGGAGGATCAGTGAATTTAATTACTAGGACTGCTCCTCAGAGTTTTAGACTTTCAGCTACTTTAGGGTCAGGGATTAATTTTATCACAGATAAAAGTATCCTTAATGGATCTTTTCTTGTAGGAGATCGCTCAAAAAATAAAAAATTCGGTTGGATGCTTTCAGCATCAATTACGGATAATGATTTTGGATCTCATAATATCGAAGCAGAATGGACAGATGAGTTTAAATATTACACAGGAGCAGATGATGCAGAGGGAGAGCCAATCTTGGAAGAGGTTTCTGTAGCACCATATACTAAAGAGTTTGAAATACGTACATATCTGGTACAACGCATTAGAAGAAGTTTTGCAGCTAATTTTGATTACCAATTTGATAATAACCATACGATGTTTTTAAAGACAATGTATAATTGGAGAGATGATAGAGAAAATAGATTTCGCTTAAAACATAAAATTTTAGACGCAGAAGATATTGAGATTGATGATTTTTCGGTAACTAATAGGTCATTAACTCGTTTTCCTGTAGAAGTACAACGCCAGACCAAAGGAGGAGTCAATAATGATCGAAATAAAAACAGACGATTAGAAGATCAGCGTATGCAAAATTACAGCTTAGGGGGAAACCATCTTTTTGGAACCGTTAAGATAAACTGGATGGCATCTTTTGCACAAGCATCAGAAGAAAGATTAAATGAACGTTATGCAGAATATGAATCAGAATATAGTGTATATAATGATAATTCTGATCCAGAGTTTCCGATATTTAGAGCTGTAAATCCAACTGAAGCGACTGACCTTTCTAATTTTGAATATGGAGAAATTACAGAAGAGAATCAATATACTAAAGAAGAAGATATCAACTTTTTTGCAAATGTAGAGTTGCCTTCTGATTTCTTCGGAAAAGAAGAGGGTAGTATAAAATTTGGAATACGAAGTCGTTTAAAAAGAAAACTAAGAAGAAACGATTTTTTTGAGTTTGATTTAAAAGATGATTTTGCAACACTATCTGATGTTGGAACGCGTAACTATACAGATTCAGATTTCTTAGCAGGAAATCAATATCAGGCGGGTGTCTATGCTGATGAGAATTGGTTAGGAAGTCTTAATCTTCAGAATGGAGAATCTGTGCCTGATGAGTTTTTGAGAGCAAATTTTGATGTAGAAGAAGATGTTATGGCTGGATATGTAATGACTACTCAAAAACTATCAGATAAACTTAGCATTCTAGGGGGAGTTAGATTAGAACATACAAAGATAAGTGCTACAGGAAATCAAATAAAAGATGAGGAAGATGTGATAGGTAAAATCACTAAAGAAAAGACATATACAAACGTGTTGCCAGGTGTACATCTTAAGTATAATATGTCAACTCAGACATTGTTTAGATTTGCATGGACAAACACAATAGCACGACCCAACTATGTGGATTTATCTCCTACTTTAGATGTGATATCTGATGATGAAGAAATTTTTGTAGGAAATCCTAATCTAGACCCTACTACTTCTATGAATTTTGATCTTATGGGGGAACATTATTTTACATCTGTAGGGATTGTTTCTGGAGGAGTATTTTATAAAAAAATAAATGATTTTATATATACTTTTAAAGAGAAAACTACTGATAATACATTTGGGGCAGATACCTCTGAGTTTGATGTTTTTCAACCGCTTAATGGTGATGGAGCTTCTGTTTTTGGTGTAGAAATGGCTTTTCAGCGTAAGCTAGATTTTTTACCAGGATTTGCAAAAAACTTTAGTATTTATCTTAATTATACATATCTTACATCAAGTGCAAAGGGAATTCGTAATGAAGATGGTGAAGAAAGAACAGATTTAGATTTACCGAATACAGCACCACATCTATTTAATGGATCTTTAGGATATAATGATACCAAGTTTAGTATACGACTATCAACTAATTTTTCTGATGCTTATATCGATGAGATTGGAGGCAATACTTTTGAAGACAGGTATTATGATAAGCAACTTTTTTTAGATTTTAATGCTAGTTATGCTATAACAAAAAGCCTTAGCATATATGCAGATGTAAATAATATAACGAATCAACCATTACGATTTTATCAAGGAATCTCACAGCGAACTATGCAAGCAGAGTATTATGATAGAAGACTGACTTTTGGTTTAAAATATGATTTGTTTAAAAAATAAGAAATATCTCGCCACAAAGAATATATCAAACTGTTTTTTTTAAGCCAATAACTTTAGATAAAATTGATGAGAAATGCGTTTAAAAACAAGGCAATACTCAATAAATTCACCCTCTTAATGAGGAATTAAATTATATTATAATGAATAATACTTTTATATTATTAATTGCTGTTTTATTTTTTTCTTGTAATAAGAAGTTACCACAGATTGACCCTGATGTTATTTCAGAAAAAGTAAATTATGATACAGATGACCCTGCAATTTGGGTTCATCCTACAGATGTTTCTAAAAGTATTGTCTTTGGGACAGATAAAGATACTGATGGAGCAATCTATGCTTTTGATTTAGCAGGAAAAGTAATTCCTGAAAAAATAATTAAAAATATAAAATACCCTAATAATATTGATGTAGAGTATGGATTTAGAATAAATGATTCTACTACAGTTGATATTATAGCTTTTACAGAAAGAGAACGAAATAGAATTCGTCTTTTTTCAGTTCCGGATATGCAACCTTTGGATAATGGAGGTTTTTTAGTCTTTGAAGACGAAACCGATCCTGAATTAAAGAGGCCAATGGGGGTTGGTTTATATAAAAACCCATTAGATCATACTATTTCTGCAATCATTAGCAGAAAATCAGGACCTGTAAATGGGTATTTATATCAATACCAGTTTAATAGCGATAGTACGGGTGTGTATGCTAAGTTGACTAGAAAGTTTGGAAAATTTAGTCAAAACAAAGAAATTGAAGCTATTGCTGTAGATGATGAATTAGGTTTTGTGTATTATGCAGACGAAGGAGTAGGAATACGTAAATATTATGCGAATCCAGAAAAGGGCAATAAGGAATTGTCATTTTTTGGAGGTGAATATTTCAAAGATGATATAGAAGGGATTGCTATTGCTGCTAAGCCTCAAGGAAATGGGGTTTTGATAGTTTCGGATCAGCAAAAAGGACAGTTTAACTTGTTTTCTAGAAAGAATAATGTTTTTATTAAAGCAATTAATTTAGGTACAGAAGAAACCGATGGATGTGATGTGGTTTCATTGCCTCTTAATAGTACTTTTAAAAATGGTCTTTTTGTAGCTATGAATAATGAGCGAAACTTCTACTTTTATGATTTAGGAAAATTGCAACCATGATTATGATGTTATTAAAAAAACCTCGTTGTACAACGAGGTTTTTTTAAAATCTATTTTTTTTGGCTGATAGCAAAATGATTTAGAATCATAGAGCTTCAGTAGCTTATTAATATCTGTAATATTCAGGTTTAAAAGGACCTTCTACAGTAACACCTATATATTCAGCTTGCTCTGGTCTTAGTGTTTCTAATTCTACTCCAAGACGTGCTAAATGTAGTTTAGCTACCTTTTCATCAAGATGTTTTGGTAACATATATACTTCATTCTTATAATTTTCAGAATTTTTCCAAAGTTCTATCTGTGCTAAAGTTTGATTTGTAAATGAATTACTCATTACAAAACTTGGATGTCCTGTAGCACAACCAAGGTTTACTAGACGACCTTCGGCTAAGATGATAATATCTTTTCCATCGATAGTGTATTTATCTACTTGTGGTTTGATTTCATCCTTGGTGTTCCCGTAATTGTCATTTAACCAAGCCATATCAATTTCATTATCAAAATGACCAATATTACATACGATAGCTTTATCTTTTAAAGCTTTAAAGTGATGTCCTTGCACAATATCTTTATTACCAGTAGTAGTGATGATCACATCAGCATTACCAATTACAGTTTCTAGTTTTTTAACTTCAAAACCGTCCATGGCAGCTTGTAATGCACAGATAGGATCAATTTCTGTAACAGTAACGATAGATCCAGCTCCTCTAAATGATGCGGCACTACCTTTTCCTACATCTCCATATCCACACACAATTACACGTTTACCAGCAAGCATAGTATCTGTAGCGCGGCGTATTGCATCTACAGCGCTTTCACGACAACCATATTTATTATCAAATTTAGATTTGGTAACAGAATCATTTACATTGATAGCTGGCATAGGTAATGTTCCGTTTTTCATTCTTTCATATAAGCGGTGAACTCCAGTGGTAGTTTCTTCAGATAATCCTTTAATATCTTCTACTAATTCTGGGTATTTGTCTAATACCATATTCGTAAGATCACCACCATCATCAAGAATCATATTCAATGGTTTTCTATCTTCGCCAAAGAATAATGTTTGCTCGATACACCAATCAAACTCTTCTTCATTCATTCCTTTCCATGCATATACAGGTATCCCAGCTTCAGCAATAGCAGCAGCTGCTTGATCCTGAGTAGAGAATATATTACAAGAACTCCAAGTTACTTCAGCACCAAGAGCTAGTAGTGTTTCTATTAATACAGCAGTCTGTATGGTCATATGAAGACATCCTGCGATACGAGCACCTTTAAGAGGTTGTTCATCTTTATATTCTTCACGAAGAGACATAAGTCCTGGCATTTCTGCCTCTGCTAATTCAATTTCTTTTCTTCCCCATGCAGCTAATGAAATGTCTTTCACCTTGTAAGGGATATAAGGTACTGTTTTGGTGCTCATAATTTTTATTTTATGTTTATAAAGTGCATTTTGGTATTTAGCACTAAATTGTTCTAAATTCGCTTTTCGAAAACTAGAATTTAACTTCTTTTTTCGGTTTGCAAAGGTACGTAATAACTTTAATACTATAAATGCCTCTTTACAAAACTATAACAATAGACGAAAGTACTAACGTGTTGATTTGGAAGATTGAAGAATCTTATGAATCACTCTGTGAAGGAATAGAATTAACAGAATATTGTCAGAATAGAGTGGATAGTATGAAATCTGATATACATCGCAGAGGTTTTATGAGTGTACGACATCTACTTGCTGTTTTGGGGTATACTGATCATGATTTATATTATGATGAATTAGGAAAGCCACATCTTAAAGATGAAAAACAAATTTCGATTACTCATTCTTATGAGTATGCAGGGGTTATTATTAGTGATCACCCAGTAGGTATTGATATTGAGAAGCAACGAGAAAAAATTCATAAGATAGCACATAAATTCGTTAATGAATTTGAAAAAGACTATGTAGCACAACAAGATTTTGAAAAAACTCGTGTTTTAACGATAATATGGGGGGCCAAAGAATCATTATATAAACTGTATGCTACCGCTGGATTAAGTTTTGAACAACACATCTATATATCGCCTTTTACATTGGATTATCCATTTGTTTATGGAGCAGTTAATTATGAGAATATAATGAGTCACTACGATATAAACTTTATAGAGTTTGAAGGTTTTACATGTGTTTATGCATTACCAGGGACTGATGTATAGTTTTTTAAATAGACTTATAATTCTATTTAAAAAAAAGTATCAGGTAAATTATTTTAAGAGTTTCAATGAAATAAATAGATAATTCTAGTTAATTTTGAACTAGAAGCACTAAACTATCGAAGAATATATATAGTTGTATTTTTCGATAACATACTATAATGTGTAAGTATCAGTAGAGTGAACACTTATTCCATTTCAGGAGGATTATGAAATGTATAACATTAGTTTTGTAAAAAGGTTACACTGATCTGATTTTTAATTAAAGAAATTAAAATAGCTTTTAGAGATATAGATCATGTTATGATGTATATGAAAATGATAAAAAGTGATAAAAGCAATTATGAATCTGATTTTTGATTTTTTCTTTGGACAGTACTCAGAATACTCCAATTTACATATTACTCTTGAAATTGTAGCAGTAGTTTTTGGATTGGTAAGTGTGTTATTTGCAAGATCAAATACAATATGGGTATATCCAACAGGTATTATCAGTACCTCAATTTATGTATACTTATTGTTTCAATGGTCATTGTTAGGTGATATGATGATTAATGGATATTATTTTATAATGAGTATCTATGGATGGTATATTTGGACTAGAAAAATAGATGAAACACAGGTTACACCTATTTCCCGAACAACTTCTGATGAAAAAAATATAGCAATAGTAATCTTCATTATGACCTTGGTTTTTGTATTTGGAGTATATGTTGTTTTTGATAAATGGAATGATTGGACAGCATATATAGATACCTTAACTACTGCAATATTCTTTGTAGGAATGTGGTTAATGGCCAAAAGAAAAATTGAGAATTGGATATTTTGGTTTTTAGGAGATATTATCTCAGTACCTTTATATTTTTATAAAGGATTTACTTTTACGAGTTTTCAATATTTATTATTTACTATTATTGCAATTTTAGGGTATATTACATGGAAGAAAAACTTAGACAACAGCCTTCAAACTGCATAAAAATAGTATTATTTGGTCCAGAATGTACAGGTAAAACCACATTGTCTAAACAGCTGTCAGCGCATTATAATGCCCAATGGGTTTCTGAATATATGCGAGAGTATCTTCAAAAAAAATGGGATCAGACTAAAGAAGTATGTGTATATGATGATATGATACCTATTGCAGAGGGGCAAATGAGACTAGAGAATGAGGCAGTCAAAAAAACAAATAAGCTATTATTCTGTGATACTAACCTTTTAGAACTTAAGGTGTATTCAGAAACATATTATGATGGGAATGTTCCTGAAATCTTAAATAAAATTTCATTAGAAAATGTTTATGATTTGTACCTTTTGACTTATATTGACATCCCTTGGGTTGCTGATGACCTCAGAGATAAACCCGAAGAACGAGAAGCAATGTTTTTAAAATTTAAAGAATGTCTTGATATATATGAACTTCCATATATTGTGATAAAAGGAGATAAAACCACTCGTTTTAAAACAGCTATAACATATATTAGACAGTTAATAGAATAAAGAATGAATATAACGGATAAAGATATTAAGTTAATCAAAACAAAAGGATTAACAGTTGATAAAGTACTTTCTCAAATAGAAACTTTTAAAAATGAAATCCCATTTGTATCATTAAGAAGTGCTGCAACCCTTGATAATGGGATTCTTAAATTTACAGAACATTACCAATCAGAGTTAATTAAACTGTATAACTCTAGAGTGCAAAACTTAGAAACGATAAAATTTGTTCCGGCATCTGGTGCTGCTACACGTATGTTTAAAGACTTATTTCGGTTTCTTGATAATTATGATTTTGAGAAAGAAAGCCTTAATTCTTATACAAACCACGAAAAAGCAAATGCAATACGATTATTTTTAATAGGACTAGAAAAATTTCCTTTTTTTGATATTGTTATAGAAAAAGTAAAAAAATCGTACCCTAGATTTCGTTCATTATCCGAGGGGAAACAGCTATATATTTTTGTGGAAATGATGTTAAAAGAAAAAGGACTTAATTACGGAGTTTTTCCTAAAGGATTACTTCCTTTTCATAATTATATAGATAGTATTGCAACTGCTTTTGAAGAACATCTTTATGAAGCTGCAGGTTATAATACTAATGATAAAGGAGATTCTAAATTACACTTTACAATTTCTAGGGAGCATCTTAACGCATTTAAAGATGAATTTGAAAGAATTAAGAAAAAAGTAGAAGAAAAAACAAATACTAATTTTAGTATTACCTATTCATTTCAAAAACCAGAAACAGATACTATTGCTGTAACAGAAGATAATGAACCATTTAGAAACGAAGATGGCTCTTTATTGTTCAGACCTGGAGGACATGGAGCATTGATCGAAAACCTAGACGATCTAGATGGAGATATTATTTATATTAAGAATATAGACAATGTAGTAGTACGAAAATATCAAGATGAAGTTTCTGGATATAAAAAAGTACTAGCAGGTAAATTGATTGAAATTCAGGATGAGGTATTTAGAATATTAAATGCAATTGATAAAGAAAAACCATCTGAAGCAGAATTAAAAGATATCAAGAAGTTTTTGGTTCAGCAGTTAAATGTGACATTACCTTTAGATTTTGATAAATTTGCAGATAAATATAAGCTTCAGTTTTTACGAAAATCCTTAGATCGTCCTATTCGTGTGTGTGGTATGGTTATTAATGAAGGAGAACCTGGAGGAGGACCATTTTGGGTAAAACGAGAAAATGGCAGATCGGTATTACAGATTATCGAAACACCGCAGATAGATAAAACAAATTATAGACAAGATGAAATTCTTAAAAGTGCAACTCATTTTAATCCAGTAGACTTAGTATGTGGAGTACGAGATTATAAAGGAGAAAAATTCAACCTATTAGAATTTGTTGATCCCGAAACAGGGTTCATTACAAAGAAAACAATGAATGGAAAGGTATTAAAAGCACTAGAATTACCCGGGTTATGGAATGGTGCAATGGCAAATTGGATTAGTGTATTTGTAGAAGTACCTTTAACTACATTTAATCCTGTTAAAACTGTAAATGACTTATTAAAATCTGCTCATCAAGTAACACTCTTTTCGTGAATACTTCGATAATTATAAATGAATTAAAATATAAAGCGATTCGAAGTTCTGGTGCAGGAGGACAGCATGTGAATAAGGTTTCTTCAAAAATAGAACTAACTCTAGATATTGAGGCATCAGCAGGATTTACTAATGATGAGAAATTAAGGTTGTATAAAAAATTGTCCTCGAGATTAACTAAATCAAAGGTTTTAATATTACAATGTGGAGATAGCAGAAGTCAACATAGAAATAAAGAATTGGTAATAAAAAGATTACTGGATATCCTAAAAATTAATCTTCATATTCCAAAGAGAAGAAAACTTACTAAACCTTCTAAAGGAGCAATTAAAAAACGTTTGGATAACAAACATAAACAAAGTTTAAAAAAAGTAAATCGTAGAAAACCTATATAACAAGAAATCGTATCTCCAATGGATTTTAAAATATGATGAGTCGTTTATTTTTTCACTTCATAATCCTAATAAAATAGTTTTAATTCTCTGAATAGTTATTTTGAATAAAGATGAGTTAAATCTAATTCTTTTCTTAAATGAGTAATATTTCTACACTTTTGTGTGGATTCCACATGTTTTGTGTTATTTTTCAATTAATTGCTTATATCTTAATGGGTTGATTGTTAGGTGATTGAGTTTTGTTTGTTTTGGAGATTACCTTTGGAACAGTTATTACTATATAACTAAGTGTAGAAGTAATTCAGTAACCCAATGAAAAAGTTACAAATGATAATAGCGATTGTAGTAAGTATTTTTTCGGCACAGGGTGTTATAGCTCAAGACGAATTAGCTGTTCTTAATAACGATTTTGAATTTAACGACGATTTTGAATTTCGAAATTATGAATATGAACAACAAGAATATACAGAGATTAATATTGTAGAGTTGCCTCTATCAATTCAAGAAGCAGCAGCTAGAGATTTTAATACATTAAGAATTATAAAAGCATATTTGTCTAAAGATAATACGTATAAAATTGTTTTGCAGAGTAAAGAAGGTGAAACAAAAGTTGTATTTGCAAGTACTAATGGCAAATGGATAAAGCCTAACGACAATAAATCTTAAATCTAGGGGTAGAAAAAGATATCGTTTGATAACTTAAGGACGATATAAAGTTGTTTAGTGCTAAAAAAGAGACTCAATCCCAAGAGTCTCTTTTTTTATGTTTTTATTAAAATTAAGGGTTTTAAAATCGTATTTTTATATATTAACTTTTTTTTACGGTAATAAATTATAAAATATGCCTAAGATATTAATTGTTGAAGATGATGTAGCTTTTTGTACAATGCTTAAGACTTTTTTGCAGAAAAAAGAATATGAGGTTTTTACAGCATTTTCTGGTAATGAGGCGATTCCAAAAATTAAAACACACACATTTGATGTTGTACTTACAGATGTAAGACTTCCTGATACCGATGGGATTACGCTATTAGATGAAATATTAAAATATAATTCTAGTACCCAAGTTATTATAATGACAGGGTATGCAGAGATAAATATGGCAGTTAATGCTATTAAACAAGGTGCTTTTGATTACGTTTCTAAGCCTTTTAATCCAGATACTATATCACAGACCATAGAGAAAGCTATACATAATACTAATACTTTTTCTGATACTACTAAAGAATTTAAAAACAAGAGCGTATCCTCTAAATCTAAAATGCCACAAAATGCTAACAACTCTTTTGTGAGAGGTGTTAGTGATGCCTCTAAAAAATTAAATGAGTATGTCGCTTTAGTAGCTCCTACTCGTATGTCTGTTTTGGTAATAGGAGATAGTGGTACCGGAAAAGAATATGTGGCAAGCAGTATTCATAAAGCAAGTAAACGATCAGATAAACCTTTTATAGCTGTAGATTGTGGAGCAATACCTAAAGAAATAGCTTCTAGTGAGTTTTTTGGTCATATAAAAGGATCTTTTACAGGAGCTGTAAATGATAAAATGGGACATTTTGAAGCTGCAAATGGAGGTACATTGTTTTTGGATGAAATAGGGAACCTAAGTTATGAATTACAAGTTCAACTGTTGAGAGCTCTTCAGGAGCGAAAAATTAAACCAGTAGGTAGTAATAAGGAAATAGAAGTTGATATCAGAGTGATAGTAGCAACTAATGAAGATCTTAGTCATGCGGTAAAAGAAGGAGAGTTTAGAGAAGATTTATATCATAGATTAAATGAATTTTCTATAAAAGTACCTCCATTTAGAGATAGAATTGAAGATTTAATGCTTTTTGCTAATCACTTTTTAGAAGAATCAAATATTGAGTTAGAGCGGCAAGTAGTTGGATTTGCAGACGAGGTATTAGAAGCATTTAAAAAATATAACTGGCCTGGTAATTTAAGGGAATTAAAAAATATAGTTAAACGTTCTGTTTTACTTTCTCGAGGAGATATGATTACATTAGATGTGCTTCCTAATGATATTGCATATGCATCGCATAACGCAAAACAAACCTATGGATTGTTCAAAAATCAAAACGAACAAGAACTAATCCTTGATGCATTAGAAAAATCAAATGGAAATAAAGCTAAAGCTGCAAGAATGCTTTCAATAGATCGAAAAACACTATATAATAAATTAAAACAATACGATATTAGTCTTTAGTGTTTTGCTTTTAACTTATCTATTAAGCTTTCAATTTTTTCAATACCATTAGTGGTTAGGTTTAATATTGAATCTGTATCAAGGTGATATTTGCTAGGATGTTCTAGTTTTTCTAAAATGGATACTACTTCTTTTGCTTTAATTTGTTTAAACATTGGGATCATCTTATGCGCAATCGTTTTAATATGATCTATATTTCTTTTTTTAATTGAAACTTTTAATTCATTAATATTATCGATAGTACTTTGATGAAATGTGTTTAGTATGGCATAAAGAGAGTCAGTATCGCCTTGTGCAAAAAGCATTAAATCACTAAGTGAGTAGTGCTCATTTACAAGCGAATTAGGAGGTGTATTATGAGGATGATTCGCAATTGTAACGTTAAAAACTTCTGCAATTAGATTAATTAATTCCTGAGGAGCATATGGTTTTTGTAAACTGGCAGTAAAACCTGCATTTTGATATTCTAAAAAAGAAGTATCTGTTCGTCCAGATAAGGCAATAATAGGCAAATTAGATTGATCAGGATTGGTTTTTATAATTTCTAGCAGCTCAAAACCATTCATTTTAGGCATTTGAATATCAGTAAGAACAAGGTCGTATTGATTTGCTTGTAATAAAGAGACCGCTTCAATACCATTCTTGCAAATATCATAAGTTAATCCAGTTAACGTAACTACCTCACTCGTTAATGTAAGTTGACTAGGGTCATCATCAACAATTAAAACTTTTTTGTTTGTGAAGTTCTGTATTTTAGTGATTTCAGGATCTTCTTCAGGAACTAATAAACTAGAGCGTTTAAGGGGGATATAGAAAATAAATTCACTTCCGACACCAAGTTTACTTTCTAATTTAATTTGCCCATTTAGAAGTTTAATTATTTTTTTTGTAATTGCAAGTCCTAAGCCAAACCCTCCATATCTTTTTTCTGTATTGTCATCTCCTTGAGAAAATTCTTCAAAAATATAATGTTGTTGTTCTTTAGTAATCCCGATTCCGGTATCTTTTACAGATACTACTAGTTGTTCTTTGGATGCATTATTTATACTGATTTTACTATCAATAGTTATCGAGCCTTCATCAGTAAACTTATAAGCATTGTTAATCAAATTTGTTAGCACTTGTTTTATTCTAAAAGGATCTCCTAGATATTGTTTTTTTAATTGATCATCTGTTATGATTTTGATAGTAAGATTTTTGTTGTCAGATACAGGAATAACGCTAGATATTGTGTTTTCTATTAATTCTTTTGGTGAAAAAGGTAGTTTTTCGATGACCATTTTTCCAGCTTCAAGTTTTGATAAATCTAGAAGGTCGTTTACTAAATGAAGAATATAATCAGATGATTTTTTAAGATGTTTTAGGTAATGTTTTTGCTTATTATCAAGTCCTGTCCTTTCTAATAAATCAGAATATCCTATAACTGTATTTAGTGGAGAGCGAAGATCATGGGTAACTGTATTGATTAATGATTCTCTTGTTTTTAAGAGAGACTCTGTATATGTTTTCTCAGCTTCGAGTTCAATTCTGTATTTTTGACTTTTAGATACGTCCTTAGTGATTAAAAACAAAAATAGAATAGCAATCAATAAGCTTATTCCAGCAATTACGATAATAATATTAGAAGTGTTGTTTAAAACCTGATTAGAAGCTTCTAGTCGAGCAAAATATTGCTTTCTTTCATTACGATCTATAGCAGCAAGGAGGTCTCGTAATTGTTTTGTAATAATTTGATCGTTTTTAAGTAATTCATTTTCTTTTACTGATACCTCTTGTTTATATTTTTTGTCTTTTTGTTCAAGTTCAACAAGTACTTGTTTTACAGAAGTTGCTAATGAATCAACAGTCTGATTTGTGAGTCGTTTTGCATTATCCTTTTTAGTATATTCTAGGATATTTATTAAAGCTCTTCTAGTACGAGGGTCATATTTTTTAAATCTAATATTGTAATTAGAATATCCATCAAAACTTTTGTTTACTTTTTTTAGTTCATCAATAGCAGTTTCATATAAGCCTTTTTGTTTTCGTTGTTCATAAACAGTAATCAGCTCTTCAAGGTTTTTATTCTTACTATCAATAAGATACTTTATACTATCAATCTTATGTGTTTGTAGTGTATCATCAGATATTTCAGAAACCTTGTTAATTGTCTGTAATATAGTATCTATTTTATTTTTATAGATATCAAATTTTGTAATATCAGAGGTTTGAATGATGTTTCGATTTAAACTTTCAGCCTCATACAACCCAGTTATAGCTTCACCTATAAGAAATAGTTTCTCATTATTTTCATTTTTTATTTCGGTGATTTGAGTATAATTATTTAGTTGCTGATAGATTACCCAAAAAGTGATTACAGCTAGTAAACCAGCAAGAAGATAGCCAGCAATAATTTTATAAGTAACCGATCTTTTTGTATTCTTCATGACATTTTTATAACTTCAAAAATTGTAAGACATTGTTTTATACTAAATAAATGTACAATAAATCAATAAAACAAAGTACTTTTGCGCCAAAATCTCAAAAGGGGTGCTAAAATCGTAAGACTAAGCTGAGATCATACCCAATGAACCTGGGCAGATAATGCTGCCAAGGGAATGCTATATTTTGAAGATGTTAAAAGAACATTTGTATAATGATAGCAATATACTTTTAAAAGTACAGTAACCAATAATTATTTTTAATACAGAATAATAACCCCTTTTATTCGTGATGAATTTTTACGAATGAAAAATATAGTATTTTTTCTTACACTTTTAATGTTGAGTACTACTCTAGTAGCTCAAGAAAAACAAGTAGATTCAATATCAACTAAACTTGAAAAATTAGATGAAGTTTTGGTAAAATCTGTTAGAGTAGAAGCAGATTCTCCAATTACCCATTCTAATCTCTCTAAAGCAGAGCTTGCAACGCGCAATTTAGGACAAGATATTCCTATTTTATTAAACTATTTACCAGGAGTAGTAACCACTACTGATGCAGGAACAGGAGTTGGGTATACCTATATTAGAGTACGAGGTAGTGATGCATCTAGAGTAAATGTTACCTTAAATGGAATACCGTTTAATGACTCAGAAAGTCAAGGTACATTTTGGGTCAATCTTCCTGATTTCGCCTCTTCAATAGAAAACCTTCAATTACAAAGAGGTGTAGGAACCTCTACTAATGGGTCAGGAGCATTTGGAGCCAGTTTAAATTTATTGACAGATGCAGTTTCTAAGACTGCTAATGCAGAAATATCCAATACAGTTGGATCTTTTGGAACTAGAAAGCATACTTTAAAATTTAGTACAGGATTACTTAATGATCATATAGAAATAGCAGGGCGTTTATCAGCGATAGCTTCTGATGGATATATAGATCGTGCTTCATCAGACCTAAAATCATATTTTTTACAAGGATCTTATATAAACAACAAGACCTTGATTAAAGCAATTACTTTTGGAGGGCATGAGATTACTTACCAATCATGGAACGGTATTGATAAAGCTACATTAGAATCTAATAGAAGATTTAATTCAATAGGATTTCAATATGATGATGAAGGGAGTTTTCAAAAATTTTATGATAGAGAAGAAGATAATTATAAGCAAGACCATTATCAATTGCATTGGAACCAGAAGTATAATAATAATTGGTCAACCAATCTAGGTTTAAATTATACATACGGAAGAGGATATTTTGAGCAGTATGTAGATTCATATCATTATACAAACAATCTGTTTTCCAATCAGGCTACACTAGGTTTTTTAGGAGTAGATCCAGTTAGTGTCAACGGAGAAAGGATTACAGAAACAGATTACATTCGTAGAAGATGGTTAGATAATGATTTTTATGTAATCAATGCTAGTGTGAATTATAAAAAAGATAATCTAGATGTTGATTTTGGAGGGTTTTATAGTGTATATAATGGAGATCATTTTGGAGAAATTCTCTGGACAGAAAACCCAATAGGTTTTCAGCAAGGAGATCGGTATTATTCTAGTGATGGAAAGAAAAATGAGTTTACCATGTTTGGAAAAACCACATATAAAATCAATAATCAGTGGAGTGCATTTTTAGATCTACAAGGTCGTTTTGTAACGTATGAAACATCAGGTCTTACTTCTAAAAGAAAAGCTATAGCAGTTGACAAAACCTATGATTTTTTTAACCCAAAACTGGGAGTAACTTTTAAGATTAATAATTCTAATAGTACATATGCTTCCTTTGCAGTAGCAAATAGAGAACCTCGAAGAGATGATTTTGAAAACGGAATTGATACTGCAGAGAGATTAAATGATATAGAATTAGGATGGAGGTATACTAAAAATATGGTAAAAGTGAATACCAATATATACTATATGGGATATAGAGATCAATTAGTATTAACAGGAGCATTGGATGATGTAGGAGCACCAGTACGAGCAACAAGTGGAAAGAGCTACCGTTTAGGGATAGAAATAGATGCAGATATAACTTTGGGAGATAAATTTATAGTAAAACCTAATATAGCTATTAGTACTAATAAAAACATAGATTTTATTACCTCTAGAGACGGTAGTTTAGTAAATCTGGGAGATACAGATATATCATATTCCCCTAATTTAGTAGCAGGTAATATGTTTATTTATCAACCTATAAAAAATCTTCAATTAGGAGTACTGTCTAAATACGTAGGAGAGCAATATATGGGTAATATAGACAGTAAAGTCTCTAAGTTAGATAGTTTTTTTATAAACGATATTAATATAGTGTATGAGATCAAAGATATTTCTGTTTTTAAATCTATAGTATTTACAGGATTAGTTAATAATATTCTTGATAAGAAATATGTGTCTAATGGCTACTTTTTTACATTTGATGATGATTTTTCTAATCCAGGAATAATAACCACTATAGAGGGAGCAGGGTTTTATCCTCAGGCAGGAATTAACTTCTTGCTAGGAGCAACATTAAAATTTTAAACTAAAAAAGAGAGATTAATATAATTTTAGTACTTTTATAGCATAAACTTTAGGGGTGATCTTAACTCTAGTTAGATCTGAGAAATACCCTTTGAACCTGATACGGTTAGTACCGACGAAGGGAAAAGTAAATAGTACATCTTAAAAGGATGTAGTTTTTCTTCTTCAAATAGGTAAATATTACCTAAAGTTTATGGATTTAATAAAAAAGATGATGACCATAAACGTTAATAATCAACCACAGTCAATTGTAGAAAACAGTTCGATATCAGAACTATTGGAACATCTAAATATTGTAACCAATGGAGTTGCTATTGCTATTAATAATGAAGTTGTTTCTAAAGAAGATTGGACAACAAGATTTTTACAAAAAAAAGATCAAGTAACTATTATCCGAGCAACACAAGGGGGATAAAAGTTGATAAGAATAAAAAAAATAAATCTAAGATATAACAGCGAATTTCCACAACCTCTAAATCAATATTTATGAAGAAAAAAGATACTGCACCACAGGGAAATGTAATTTCTACAAAACCATTTCCTAGTTCTAAAAAAATCTATGTCCCAGGAACTATTCATCCGCAGATTAATGTGGCGATGCGTGAGATTGCATTAGAGGATACGTCTGATAGTTTTACAGGTAAAAAAACATCTAATCAACCCGTAACAGTATATGACACTAGTGGACCATATACAGATCCATCAAAAGATATAAACGTACATGATGGTATTGAGCCAATACGAGAACAATGGGTTTTAGACCGTGGAGATGTCGAAGAGTTAGATAGTTTTTCTTCAGAATATTGTAATAAAAGATTACAAGATTCTAGCTTAGACCATTTGCGATTTAATCATTTACGTAAACCAAAAAGGGCTAAAAAAGGAAAAAACGTTTCACAAATGTATTATGCCAAACAAGGAATTATTACTCCCGAGATGGAATATGTGGCAATACGAGAAAATCAAAAATTACAAGATGTAAAACGCTTATCAGATCAGCACCCAGGTCAAGATTTTGGAGCAAGTATTCCTGATGTAATTACTCCAGAATTTGTAAGAGAAGAAGTAGCTAGAGGTAGAGCAGTAATACCTTCTAATATCAATCATCCAGAAGCAGAACCCATGATTTTGGGAAGAAATTTTTTAGTGAAAATTAATGCTAATATTGGAAACTCTGCAACAACCTCAAGTATCGAAGAAGAAGTAGAAAAAGCAGTGTGGGCATGTCGTTGGGGAGCAGATAATATTATGGATCTTTCTACAGGACAGAATATCCATGAGACTAGAGAATGGATTATTCGTAACTCTCCCGTACCTATAGGGACAGTACCTATATACCAAGCATTAGAAAAGGTGAATGGTAAAGCAGAAGACCTTACATGGGAGATTTTTAAAGATACATTAATAGAGCAAGCAGAACAAGGAGTAGATTATTTTACGATTCATGCAGGAGTACGATTAGCATATGTGCCAATGACCGCAAAACGTATTACGGGGATTGTCTCTAGAGGAGGATCTATTATGGCAAAATGGTGTTTAGCACATCATAAGGAAAGTTTCTTATATACTCATTTCGAGGAAATCTGTGAAATCATGAAAGCTTATGATGTCGCATTCTCATTAGGAGATGGGTTACGTCCTGGTTGTATTGCAGATGCTAATGATGAAGCACAGTTTGCAGAACTGGAAACCTTAGGAGAACTTACTAAAATCGCATGGAAACACGATGTACAAACTTTTATAGAAGGACCCGGTCATGTGCCAATGCATATGATTAAAGCCAACATGGATAAGCAATTAGAAGCCTGTGGAGAAGCTCCTTTTTACACATTAGGACCTTTAACAACTGATATTGCACCAGGCTATGATCATATCACTTCTGGTATTGGAGCAGCTATGATAGGCTGGTACGGTACAGCAATGCTATGTTATGTAACTCCAAAAGAGCATCTAGGATTACCTAATAAAGAAGATGTACGTGTAGGAGTAATTACATACAAACTAGCAGCACATGCAGCTGATTTGGCAAAAGGACACCCAGGAGCACAACATCGAGATGATGCCCTAAGTAAAGCACGATTTGAATTTCGCTGGGAAGATCAGTTTAATCTAGCATTAGACCCAGAAAGAGCAAGAGAATATCATGATGAAACATTACCAGCAGAAGGAGCAAAAATCGCTCATTTCTGTAGTATGTGTGGCCCAAAATTCTGTTCTATGAAAATATCACAAGAAGTGCGAGAATATGCTGCAAAAAAAGAAATTGACGATCAGAAAGTATTTGAAACAGGAATGCAGGAAAAAGCAGAAGAATTTAAAGAAAAAGGAAGCGAAGTATATCTGTAAAGGAGTTGATTTTTTAAGAACTTATTCCTGTTGTACTGCTACCTGATACCTTTTTTGTAGTCCTTAGATAAAAAATAAAAAGGACTACAAAAAAGACGTCACTGCGATCAAGGCTAGATTATAAGATTTATAATGTTTTAAAGATGGACGATCAATTGATAATCGAACCCTGTAAAAAAGAGAATATTAAAAAAATTGTTGATGGAATTAATCAATATAATCTAGATAAAGTGCCAGCGCTTTCTGATGTTTGGACACCATTAGAATATGTTGCTAAAAATCAAAAAGGAGAAGAAGTAGCTGGAGTATTATCAGGAATAGGTTACTGGAGTGGATTAGAGATAAAAGTCCTATGGGTTAAAAAAGAATATCGAAAGAAAGGAATTGGAAGCCAAATTTTAAAACATGTGGAAGAACTAGCCAAAGAAAAAGGAGCTACGATTTCAATGCTAGACACATTTGATTTTCAGGCAGAAGAGTTTTATCTAAAAAATGGATATGTAGTAATTGGAGAGATTAAAGATTTTCCAAAAGGGCATCGACGAATTTATTTTTCAAAAAAATTGACTAAATAAAAAAATGGTACTAGTAATTACATCAGAGAAACCATTACCTAATGAAGCAAAGCAGATTAATGATTTGTTCGGTGCAGGTTTAGAAATACTACATTTACGTAAGCCCACCTTTACTATTGATGGATATCGAGGAGTATTGGATCAAATTGATCAGCAGTACCATAATCGGGTTATGATCCATCAGTTCCCTGAATTAACAATGGAATATAAACTACGAGGGATACATTTACAAGAACAAACTCGACTGGATTTTGATCCATCTGCTTTAAAGGCGACTATATTAATTTATAAAAATAAAGGATTCTCAGTAACCAGTTCTTTTCACTCTAAAGAAGATATTATTGCTTATAGTAGCATGGATTTTGAGTACGTTTTATTAAGCCCTGTTTTTAGTTCTATTTCTAAAGAAGGATATCAAGGAAAAGGATTTGATGTAAACGATATGAATGAATTTGTAGTAGGAATGGGAGGTGTTAATGAGCACACCTTACAAGCGATACATGATTTAGGGTATAAAGGAGTAGGCGTATTAGGAGGAGTATGGAATACCGAGAATTCATTACAAAGCTTTAAAACAATTTATGACGCATATACGACTATAATTAGTTGATTAAAATTGATAGTTAGTAATGAAACAACACCCAAATATACTTACTATTGCAGGCTTTGATCCATCAAGTGGAGCTGGGCTTACAGCAGATATCAAAACGATAGAAGCATTAAATGGATATGGTTTGGCGGTTTGTACCGCTAATACGATCCAAAATGATCTAGAGTTTAAGTCCTGTCATTGGGTTGATATTGGTGTGATTAAAAATCAAATAGAAGTATTGTTTGATCGATTTTCTATAGATTATGTAAAAATAGGAATCGTTCAAAATTGGGGAGTACTTAATGAGATTATCGATTTTTTATTAGAAAAGAATAATAAAATTAAAATTGTTTTGGATCCAGTACTACGATCTAGCTCAGATTTTGAATTTCATGATGATAGTGGTGAAAATGAATTTGATCAAATACTTAAAAAAATCTATCTATTAACACCAAATTATCAAGAAATAGAGAGCCTATATGTTGATAAAACCATTAATGAAACAATTAAACATATCAGTGAGAAAGCCCATCTTTTTCTAAAAGGAGGACATAGAAAAAAAGATATAGGTAAAGACGAGCTGTTCACTCAATTAGGAAAACAATATGTGTTAAATCCTAAAAATCATAACATATCAGAAAAACACGGTAGTGGTTGTATATTATCCTCTGCTATTACAACATATTTAGCATTAGGTTTTTCTTTGCTAAAAGCGTGTTATAGAGGAAAAAGATATACTGAGAAAGTACTAAGTTCTAATACTAGTTTATTAGGATATCATGGGATTTAGAAGTTAAAGAATAAGAAACGATGATAGGAGAAATACACTTACAATATGTGTCCCAAGGAAAAACGCCACAAGAACACCTTCATAATATAGAAGAGGTTTGTAAAGCAGGAGGAAAATGGATACAACTACGTCTTAAAGATGTAGATATGGCTACATACTTACATACAGCAATGCAATGTCGTACTATATGTGATCAGTATGAGGCGATTATGATTGTCAATGATACTATAGATGTAGCAAAAGCAGCTATGGCAGATGGTGTGCATCTGGGGTTAGAAGATGTAAACCCTAAAGAAGCTAGGCAATTTCTGGGAGACAACTTTATTATCGGAGGTACTGCAAATACGATAGAAAATTGCATCCAACATATCGAAGATGGAGTAGATTATATTGGACTAGGACCCTATCGATATACCGCAACCAAAAAGAAATTAAGCCCAGTATTGGGAGTCGAAGGATATAAAAAAATAATGTCAGGATTACAGAGTAAAGACCTAGAGATCCCTTTAGTAGCTATAGGAGGAATTGTAGTAGAAGATATTACTGCACTTATGAGAACAGGTATATCAGGGATTGCAGTCTCAGGAATGTTAACTCATAAAGAAAACCTTGCAGAACAGATACAGAATATAAAAACACTAATGATATAAGTGCTAATAGCTAAGAATAATGGATACATTAAAAATTGCAGACAAGGAGTTCTCATCACGCCTATTTACCGGAACAGGAAAATTTAGCTCTTCTCAATTAATGAAAGATGCATTGCTAGCTTCAGAAAGTGAGCTAGTTACTGTAGCATTAAAACGTGTAGATGTGAATAATGAAAATGATGATATATTACATCACTTAGAACATTCTAGAATAAATTTACTGCCAAATACCTCTGGAGTTAGAGATGCTAAAGAAGCTGTTTTTGCAGCGCAATTAGCAAGAGAAGCATTAGAAACTAATTGGATAAAATTAGAGATTCATCCAGATCCAAAATACCTACTGCCAGATCCTATAGAAACTCTAAAAGCAGCAGAAGAACTAGTAAAACAAGGGTTTGTAGTAATGCCATATATCCATGCAGACCCTGTTTTATGTAAACGATTAGAAGAAGTAGGCGCACAGTGCGTAATGCCTTTAGGTGCTCCAATAGGAAGTAATAAAGGATTAAAAACCTTAGAGTTTTTAGAGATTATAATAGATCAAAGTACAGTCCCCGTTATAGTAGATGCAGGTATTGGAAGTCCATCGCATGCATCATCTGCTATGGAGATTGGAGCAGATGCAGTATTGATAAATACCGCTATTGCAGTATCCAAGCAACCAATAGTAATGGCAGAAGCTTTTAAAATGGCAGTACAAGCTGGTCGTATGGCATATAACGCAAAATTGGCACCTATAAAACAGCATGCCGAAGCTAGTAGTCCGCTAACCTCATTTTTAACAAGAACCTGATATCTGATACTAATTTAATAATGAAATCTTTTAAGCATATATTTGAACAATACCAATGGGATGAAATACTTTCGGGTATTATGACTAAGACAGAAACAGATGTTCTCCATGCTCTTGCTAATTCTAAAAGAAGCCTAGAAGATTTTAAAGCATTAATTTCTCCTGCAGCAAAGCCATATTTAGAACAGATGGCACAAATAAGTAGTAATAGTACTAAAAAACGATTTGGAAATACAATACAGATGTATGCTCCAATGTACCTAAGTAATGAATGCCAGAATATTTGCACCTACTGTGGGTTTAGTATGACTAATGCAATTCCAAGAAGGACATTAACAGATGAAGAGGTTCTAAAAGAAGTAGCATTTTTGAAATCAAAAGGGTATGATCATATTCTTTTGGTAACAGGAGAAGCTAATAGAACGGTAGGGGTAGATTACATCAATAATGCAATACGATTAATACAGTCAAAATTTGCAAATATAACCATAGAGGTACAACCAATGGATCAGTCAGACTATGAGTTATTAATTGATAGTGGTTTGTATGCAGTATTAGTCTATCAAGAAACATATCATAAAGAAGAATATAAAAAGCATCACCCTAAAGGGCGAAAATCTAATTTTGATTACCGATTAGAAACCCCTGATAGATTAGGTAGGGCAGGGATTCATAAAATAGGATTAGGAGCTCTTTTTGGATTAGAAGATTGGAGAGTTGATAGTTTTTTTACAGCACTTCATCTAAATTACCTCCAAAAAGTATATTGGAAAACAAAATACTCGATCTCATTTCCTAGATTAAGACCGCATAGTGGAGGGTTAGAACCAAAAGTGGAAATGACAGATGCTGATTTGGTACAATTAATATGTGCATTTCGATTATTGGATGAAGATGTAGAACTATCCATGTCTACAAGAGAGAGTGAGCTTTTTAGAGAACATATTGTAAACTTAGGAATTACCTCTATAAGTGCAGAGTCTAAGACTAATCCAGGTGGATATGCAGTAGAACCTCAGTCCTTAGAGCAATTCGAAATTTCGGATGAACGATCTACAGAAGAAATTGTAGCAATGCTAAAAAGCAAAGGATTAGAAGTGGTCTGGAAAGATTGGGCATATAACTGGCAGTAAGTTATGATGTCTTACTAAAAAATATATAGCCAAATTTTTGGTGTATATCTTGTTTAGTAAGTTTTTTAATTAGTAATAAATAAATTGTTTCCATCTCTTCGTATCTTGTAACGCCTTAATCCAAACCTTCCATCGCCAGAAGTTTGTTGCCCAGTAATAATATTATAGCTGTTTCCATCTTTACAATTACAAGTAGCGGTAATTCCTTCTATAGATTGTGCAGAACAAGAACTAGGAGTGTGGTTAGGATCACTGAGCTCAAAAGCACTATATTGATCACCAGTAATATGATAAATGATAATACCCTTTATACTTCCGTTTTCTGATTTGTCTACAAAATGATTTCCATCAAATTTAAGAGGATTATATTCTGGCAAATTAAGATTTATCTGATAATTAATATTAGAAGGCGGTAAGAATTGATTGTTATCATTTCGATCATCATTACTACAGGATATAACTAAAAATATACTTATTAAAAACAGCGTTTTTTTCATGATATGGATATTGTTTGGCAAATTACGGAAATTTGCAATCAACAGTAAAATTTTTATTATCTTTGAATAACAGATCCCATTGCTATGGGATTTTTTGTATTTATATAAACGATGAAGTTATGAGCAAAGTATCTTATTATACTGCCGAAGGGTTAAAAAATTTAAGAGACGAATTAGGTCAGCTTAAGGATATAGAACGTCCAAAGGCTTCTCAAGCAATAGCGGAGGCACGTGATAAAGGAGATTTAAGTGAAAATGCAGAATATGATGCCGCAAAAGAAGCACAGGGATTATTAGAAATGAGGATTTCTAAATTAGAAGCAACTCTTGCTAATGCACGATTAATTGATGAGTCTCAATTAGACACGTCTAAGGCATTGATTCATTCTACAGTAAAAATTAAAAATCAAACGAATGGAGCTGAAATGACTTATAAACTGGTAGCACAAAGTGAAGCAGATCTTAAAACAGGAAAGATATCTGTAGATTCTCCTATCGGAAAAGGGCTTTTAGGAAAGAGTGCGGGAGAAGTAGCAGAAATTCAGGTTCCTAACGGTGTTATGAAGTTTGATGTTGTAGAAATTACAAGAGAATAATAATAGCTATTTTTAGTAGATACTATCACCTTTTTTTATTTTTTAAAAAAAAGGTTTTTTTATGGTTTTGACTTACAGATAAATAAACTATATTTCGAAAACCGTAATCTAACTAAAATTTAAGTAATGTCTACCCTGTTTACTAAAATTATTAATGGCGAAATTCCATCGTACAAAGTTACCGAAGATGAGAATTATTATGCCTTTTTGGATATTAATCCAAACTCAAAAGGACATACACTGTGTATTCCTAAAATTGAAGAAGATAAAATTTTTGATCTAGCTGAAGATAAGTATCTTGATCTAATGAGCTTCTCTCGTAAAGTAGCCAAAGCTATAGAAAAAACAGTAGCTTGTAAACGTGTAGGAATTGCCGTTGTAGGCTTAGAAGTTCCTCATGTACACGTACATTTGATACCACTAAATGAAATGAAAGAAATGACTTTTCAGCATAAAATCTCTATGTCAGATTCAGCTTTTAAAGTACTGGCAAAAGAAATTCAATCGAATTTATAATGTATGCAAGCATCGGATTTTAAATTATCCCTAAAACTTCGGATTGATTGGAGTGAGATGGATACGTATCAGCACGTAAATAATGTAAACTTTATGAAGTATATGCAGAGTGCACGTGTTCAATTTTGGGAAGTAACAGGTTTGGCAAAGCTGTATGCCGAAACCAAAAAAGGGCCTATGCTAGTATCTACCAAATGTGACTTTAAAAATCCTTTGTTTTTTCCAGGAAATGTAGAAGTAAGAACAAAACTAGAATTTATTAAAAATTCTAGTTTTGGATTATATCATGAGTTATATAATGATGATGGTATACTATGTGCAGAAGGGCACGACGTAGCAGTTTGTTTTGATTTTAATGTAAATAAAACGTTTTTGATAACAGATGCCTTACGAGATATTATGAAACAATATTAAAAACTAAGGGGTTAAATTAAAAAGAGCAGGTTGATAAAAATAAATGTATGCTCCAGTAGCTATCACCAATACGATTAATAATAGAATATAAAATAGTGCAGTAAAATATAATGATCCAGAAGTATTACAAGTAATTGTTTTTTTGTGATAGTCATATACTCTTTCAATATCTGTAGTCCACTGTCCAGGAAAAATTTGATTTTCACATTTACTACAGTTGATACTTTCAATGATAGTTCCTTTTGTTTTAATCAAAAATTTTGATTTTAATCTTTGCTGTTTAAAAGAGAGCACCATCCCATCTGTAGAATAACATTCAGGACAATTATTTGTAAGAGCTGCTTCTTTTAATATAATATACTCGCTTTTCACTTTGTTTAGATTTGATTTTCGATTAAGAGTTCTTCGATTTAACTTCTTTGAGATTAAACATGTGATCTAAAGTGTAGATGTGATATTTTTAATGTTTAATTGATAATCTTATAACGAAGGGATAAAAAAAATGTTATATTTTGTATAGACATTTATACGAATTGCGATTCTATTTTTTTATGATAAAATCAAAGAATAGATAATATTTATAGAGAGCTATAAAACAGAATTTATTCTATAGTTTCGGATTTACGAAGTATGATCTGAAAAGTAGTGCCTTTTCCTAGATCTGATCTAAGTACTTTGATTTTTCCTAAATGATATTCTTCTATAATTCTTTTTGATAATGAAAGTCCGAGCCCCCACCCTCTACTTTTGGAAGTATAACCGGGTTCAAAAATTTTGGTGAATTTACCTTTAGGAATACCTTTTCCTGTATCTGTAATTCCTATAAATACTCGTTTTGAATCATCTGTAAGATCAACTTCAAGGTCCCCTTTTCCTCTCATTGCATCAATTGCATTTTTTACAAGGTTTTCAATTGTCCAACTATATAACTGGGGGTTTAATGAGACATGAATAGGTGTCTCGGGTAAATTGAGTGAAAAATTAATTAATTTAGAACTTCTGGATTGAAGATATGTATAAGCATTTCGAGTCTCTTCGACAATATCAACTTTTTCGAGATTAGGAATAGATCCAATTTTAGAAAAACGTTCCGTAATCACTTTTAGACGTTCTATATCTTTATCTATTTCTAATATATACTCAGGGTTTACATTTTCAGTTTTAAGAATCTCATTCCATCCTACTAAAGAAGACAAAGGAGTTCCAATTTGATGTGCAGTTTCTTTAGCCATACCTGCCCATAATTTATTTTGCTGACTAGCTTTAGAGGTTGTAAAAAAGAAATAAATCACCCCAATCAGTAAAAATATAATTATCGCTATGGTCATTGGATAATACTTTAATTTATTTAAAATATCAGAATTCCCGTAATAGATATATTGTACACTACCCTTTAAGTCGATTTCGATAGGTTCGTTTTCGGATTTGATTTTTTTTAAATATGATCTGAGTTTATTTTCATTATTAACCACACTTTGAGATAAATTTTGAAAATAACTAGGATCTGGTTTTTTTAAAGAATCCCTAACAAAATCTCCTTTTGAATCTGTAATAATAATAGGGATAGATTTATTAGTAGCTCCTATGATAATAGAAAGTTCTAGGTAATCATCAGATTGTTCACTATTTAATGCTTTTTGTGATTGTGCCCATATCTGAATTTTGGTCCGTTCATCATCCTTAAGACGTTGTATGAACAGGGATGTGTTCCATAAAACAAGGCCAGTTATTACTAAAACAGCTATAATGATAAAATAGCTGGAAAAATTACGCTCATCAGAAAAATTCATATAGCTCTGTTAACTAAATCCTAAATATAAACGTTTTAATACAATTTTATTGTTCTTAAAATAGAATACTAAAACCTGTTTATATAATAACTCTAAAAAATTAAACTTTGGTTATCTTTGCTTACTAATAAAATGAATTATGATGACAATCGATCCATCACAGGTTGCTATAGGAAAATTACATGGTTTAATGCTTGGTGCAATTGGTCCAAGACCGATAGCTTTTGCGAGTACAATTGATTCAAATGGTGTTCCTAATTTATCTCCGTTTAGTTTTTTTAATGTGTTTAGTGCCAATCCACCGATTCTTATTTTCTCTCCAGCCAGAAGAGTACGAAATAATACGATAAAGCATACATTAGAAAATGCAAAAGCTACTAAAGAGGTGGTCATTAATATTGTTAATTATGATATTGTTCAGCAAATGTCGTTATCAAGTACAGAATATGCCGAAGGAGTTAATGAATTTGTGAAATCAGGGCTTACAATGGTTCCTTCAGAGAAGGTTAAGGCGTATCGTGTAGGGGAGTCCCCAGTACAGTTTGAGTGTAGAGTGAACGAAGTAATTCCTATGGGTAATGAGGGAGGAGCAGGTAATCTTATTATCTGTGAAGTATTACTTATGCATGTTAATGAAAATGTACTGGATAAGGATGGTAAAATAGACCAGCATAAGATAGATCAGGTAGCACGTATGGGAGGGAATTGGTATAGTAGAGCGAATATGGGAATGTTTGAAGTTCCTAAACCATTGAGTACAATAGGAATTGGAGTAGATGCTTTACCAGAAGAAATAAGACAAAGCACTATTTTTACAGGAAATGATTTAGGTAAATTAGGAAATGTAGAGGGAATACCTCAAAAAACAGAGGCTATAGCGTTTGTTGATAACCATGATGATATTAAGAATAAAATTCAACAGGTTAACCTAATAGAAATTCATAAATTTGCAAAGCAATATCTAGATCAAGATGATATAGATACTGCATGGAACATTTTAGCAGCAAAATAATAATACAATAAGATGGAAGTACAAGGTAAAGTAAAGATGATAGGTGATACACAAACCTTTGGTAACAATGGGTTTAGGAAAAGAGAGGTTGTAGTTACTACAGAAGAGCAGTACCCACAACATATCATGGTCGAGTTTGTTCAGGATAAATGTGATTTATTGAACTCTTTTCATGTAGGGAATGATGTGAAAATAAGTATCAATTTAAGAGGGCGTGAGTGGGTAAATCCACAAGGAGAAACTAAATATTTTAATTCTATACAAGGATGGAGGATAGAGAGTTTACAACCTGTGGCTCAAAATGCTTCTACTCCTCCACCTGCAGACGCATTCGAACCGGCAAAAGATTTTACAGAAGAGGAGCATGATGACCTACCATTTTAAGACACTAAAATAACCAGCCTCTTAATTGAAAAATATTATAGAGGTGAACAATGCAGTGCTTAGTTTTTAATAAAGAATTGACTAAGCTTGCTAAAAAGTCCGATATCAATAAAATATCGGACTTTTTAATATTATACGCTAAGATTTTTAGTGCTATTAGTAATCGATTTATGTCATATATAGATGATACAACGTAAGATAAACCTTTATAAGTGTATATATTAACAGATATAATAGAGTTTCCACCAGTTTCTTATGCCGATAGTAGTGGTTTATTAGCCTTAGGAGGTGATCTTTCTGTAGATAGATTATTGAAGGCATATAATAATGGAATTTTTCCTTGGTATGACGAGGATCAACCTATCTTATGGTTTAGTCCAGATCCGAGAATGGTATTATTTCCATTAGAATTAAAGATAAGTAAAAGTATGCGTCAACTTATTCGAAAAAATAGGTTTGAGGTAACTTTTAATAAAGATTTTGAAAATGTAATTAAGAATTGTGCTACAATAAACAGAGAAGATCAGGATGGAACTTGGATTACAGGGGATATGCAAAAAGCCTATATTAAGTTATACGAGTTAGGGCATGCAATTTCTGTAGAGGTATGGGATCAATCGGTTTTGGTAGGGGGATTATATGGAGTTTTACTAAAAGATAAAAATGTGTTCTGTGGTGAAAGTATGTTTTCTAAAGTAAGTAATGCTTCTAAATATGGTTTTATTACTTTAGTTAATTGGTTACAAGATAAAGGGGTTCAGATAATTGATTGCCAAGTGTATACTGATCATTTAGCTAGTTTAGGAGCAAGAGAAATTCCTAGAGAAGCATTTTTGAACTACTTAAGATAATAAGAATTAAAAAAGATTATTTTTTTAATATATTTTAGATGAAACTCATGTAAATTAGTGCTACTATAAAAATACTAAACTGATGATTATTCATAATTTAGGATTAGAAAATTCAATTTTAAATCAATTTGTTTTAGAGCTTAGAAGTGTTGATATTCAGAAAGACCGAATGCGTTTTAGAAAAAACATAGAACGTATCGGTGAGATCCTAAGCTATGAACTGAGTAAAACCTTAGCTTCTGATACAAAAACTATTCAAACACCTTTAGGAATAAAAGAGATGCATATCCCAGTAAATAGAATTGTGTTATGTTCAATCCTTAGAGCAGGATTACCTTTGCATCAGGGAATACTGAATTATCTTGATACTGTAGAAAACGCATTTATCTCGGCATATAGAGTACATGAAAATGGAGAGGATGACTTTAAAGTTGTTGTAGAGTATTTGGCTTCTCCTTCAATACAAGATAAAACATTAATTTTAGCCGATCCTATGTTGGCTACAGGAAAAACTTTAGAAAATACTTTTGCAGCATTACAGGAGTATGGAAAGCCAAAACAAATACATATTGTTTCTGTAATAGGATCAGAAGAAGGAGTATCTCATGTAAACAATGTATTTCCAGAAAATACTCATCTATGGATTGCTGCAGTTGATCAAAAATTAAATAATAGAGGTTATATTATTCCTGGTTTAGGAGATGCAGGAGATTTATCTTATGGGGTGAAATTATAAGATCTTTATTATTCCTTATAGTTTTTAGATAATTTTTGTAGAACGCTAATTGCTTTATTTTCATCTTTTTTATCGACAAAAATATGATCATGATAATAACCAGCAATTACATTGCAACTAATCTTATGTTTTGCTAATTCTGTTGAAAAGATAGCTGTAAGACCTATTGCATCCAAAGAAGAATGAATTTCTAAGGTTATCCAAGAAGCAATATATTTATAAGGAAGATTAAAGAATTCTGCTTTTTTACGATTAAGTATAATAGTTATTCCTTCTGGTTCTTTAAATTCGCTAATAATATCTTCTCTAGGGATGTAATCTACATTTTTTACTGTACAAAAAACAAATTCACCAGTCTGTAGTACAGGAGACATATTTTTAATTAAGATTGTTAGATTAGTTTCTCCTCCCATTATTGATGTTTTTGGATGATATGTAATGCAGAATAAATAGTTTTTGAATATGAGAGATCAAACTTCATTATATCTAAAACAATTTACCTCATGATCATTAACCATACCTGTAGCTTGCATAAAAGCATACATAACTGTTGATCCTACGAACTTAAACCCTCGTTTTTTTAAATCTTTACTAAGCTTGTCTGATATTTCTGTTGTAGCAGGAGAATCTTTATAACTCTTCCAATTGTTTTGAATAGGTTGGTTATTTACAAATCCCCAAATATAGGTATCGAAACTACCAAACTCTTCTTGTATTGTTATAAATTTTTGGGCATTGTTTATTGCTGAATTTACTTTAAGTTTATTACGAATAATCCCTGCGTTTTGTAATAATTCTGCTTTTTTTGATTCGGTATAATTAGCAATGATTTTGTAGTCAAAATGATCAAAAGCGATTCTGAAATTTTCTCGTTTTCGTAAAATAGTAATCCAGCTCAATCCTGCCTGAAAGGTTTCTAGAATTAAAAATTCAAATAGAAGTTGATCATCATGTACAGGAACTCCCCATTCATTATCATGATACGCTTCATATAATGTATCACCAACACACCATCCACACCTATGTTTTTGCATATTAAATTTTTATTTTATAAGTTTAAAAATACTGTTTATTTTTAAAAGGAGATTAAACAATTAGGAAGTAGTTTTTTGATTCTTTCTTTTTCTGTATCAGGAAAATTATTTCCTGATAAGTGCAATTTTTTTAGTTTTTTTAAATCCCCAATAGATTCTGGTAAAGAGGAAAGCTTATTGTTATCAATGTAGAGTTGTTGTAAGCTTTTTAACTTATTGATAGTTTTAGGGAGTTTTATAATATGATTATAGGATAAAGAAAGTGTTTTTAACTTTTTTAATTTTTCAAAAGATTTTGGTAATTGATGAAGTCGATTGCTAACTAAATATAATTGTTGCAGATTTTTTAAATCCCCTATAGATTCAGGGAGTTCGGTTAATTCATTATCAGAAAGATATAAGATGTCAGTGATTTTTTTATTGCGTAATGCTTTTTGCAAGGAGTAATAGCTATTTTCAAAATTGATGTCACAGTTTGGTAACATTTTTTTACTGCTTTCTTTTTCAGCATTAGATAATTTATTATCAGATATATTTAGACTTCTGAGGTTTATAAGATTTTCTAAGCTTTTTGGAAGTTCATTTATTTTATTAGAATTTAGATATAGGAGTTTTAGATTAGAGAGTTCTCCAATAGTTTCAGGAATTTGCTGTAGTTTGTTTTTTTTACAAATTAGCCATTCTAATTTTTTTAGATTTCCAAAAGATATAGGTAATTTATCTATTTGATTATTTGATAAGTCAAGAGCTTCTATATTTCTTAAATTTCCAAATGTTTTTGGTAAACTAGAGAGTTGATTCTTTTCTATAAGTAGCTCTTGTAAGTTAACTAAGTTTCCAAAATTATCAGATAAGTTGCTAAGTTGATTCTGTCTTAGATCTAATTTTTTTAGATTAGTGAGGTTTCCAAAAGATTCAGGAAGTATCTTAATTTCATTGCTTTTTAGTAATAACCAACCTAGTTTTTTTAGATTTCCAATAGACTCTGGTAGTGTATGAATCTGGTTTTCTGATAACAAAAGAATCTCTATGTTTTGTAGTTCAGAAAAAGAATCTGGTAGTGTACTAAGTTTATTCTTTTTTAGATTAAGAGTTTTTAAATTTTTCAGATTTCCAAAAGACACAGGTAATTCGCTGATTTTATTTTTTTCGAGATTTAGATATTGTAGTTTTTCTAATTGCATTATATCTTTAGGGAGTATAGTTAAGTTAGTGTTACTTAGGTTTAACTTATATACTCGTTCTTTGTTATCTAGAGCTTTTTGTAGGGAAGTATATATTTTATTCTCCTGAGCATTTAAAAGGATACATCTTATAAATATAATAACTATAGTAATTATTCTTTTCATACACATAGGTTTAGGTTAAATACTAGATTATTATTATTTTAAGTACTTAGGTAAAATAATACGATTCATAAATCATGCCTTTTATTCAAACCCTTTGATAGAAATATCATTTGTACTACTTACTAAATATAAAATTTATACGAAGGATATCCTATTTATTTTAGTAGATAGTATGCTTATAGAGTTTGATATAATTATAACTACAAAGATTGATATTAAATAACAGGTATAGTACACTGTAAATAGTGAATTAGCTTTACTATTTACAGTGAGATATCAGGATGTAGTAGTATTAATTTTGTAAGCTTTAACAATAGCTTTCGTCATATTACATGTGATCTAAATTTTTTAAACTAAGATTAACTTACAGATCTTAAGATTAGTATAAAATAGTGTTAGCTTTATTAGTTGTTAATTGATTGTAGTTTGTACATTTTAATAACAGTAAAGTTAAGCTATTAAGAAAATATGATTTTAATTTTTTAAACTAATAAACTTATGGAGTCTACTACGATGACAGTATCTCAATTAATTGAACAAGGAATTGCTAATTCGTATACATATGATGAATATAGAAATTTGGTTAGTGAATTATTGATAGAAGGAAAATCTACAGGAGATGAACAGTCAGAATCATTAACAGAATATAGTAATCTTAATGATCGTAGGATGAAACGATTGGATAAGACATTAAAAATAGAAGAATCGATTAAAGAATCTTTTGTGAATGCTAATACAAAAGTAGTATGGATCGTATTAGCAGAGGGTTGGTGTGGAGATGCTGCTCAATCATTACCCATGATTAATAAACTAGCGGAATTAAATACAGGAATAGATTTAAGAATTGCACTAAGAAGTGATCATAGTGAATTGATGGATAATTTTTTGACTAATGGAGGAAAAGCAATACCTAAATTAATAGTATATAATATCGAAAACAAAGAAGTAATACACTCTTGGGGACCTAGACCATCTATAGCTACTCAAATGGTAAATGAATATAAAAGTAAACATGGAGGACTAGATGCTGAGTTTAAACAAGATTTACAAGTTTGGTATAATAAGGATAAAGGGAAAAATATAGCCGCAGACTTATTAAGCTTATTGTAAAATATATATAATACAGGTCTCTATAATTTTGTCTACACAAAATTATAGAGACTATTTAGTCTCCATAGTTAAAATAATAGGTAATAGATCCTTCTTGTTTCTCTATATCAGAACGAGAAAATAGTGCATGTCTTGCATAGTCTAAAGCATTGTCAAATAGGCATTCGTTTCTGGTGGTAGAATTTTTTTTATCTACTTTAGTATTGATTACATACCCGTTTTGATTAACTTCGATTTTTACAATTACTTTTCCACTTCCGTTACAGGTATATACAGGATTAGGAAGGTCAATTGATGTTCTATCTTTTAGACTAAAAGATAGAGAGGTATTTTTATTATTTGCTTCTTTATTTTCTATTTCGGGTTTTGATTTTTTTTCACTTTCTGTCTCTTTTTTTTTGTCAATAAGCGCTTCTCCTTCGATAACTTTTTCTTCCTCGCTTTCTTCAGCAGAAGTTTCGCTTTCAGTTTCTGTTAATGATTTTATACGTTCTTCAAATTCATCAGGATCTTCAAAATCTTCATTATAAGCAGAGTGCGTTCTTTTGGAGGCAATTAGATTTCGTTCTTTTTGAGCTATAGGATCTTCTTCAGCTTGTTCTTCTTCTTTTAGGAGAAATTCTTCGGGGATTTCCATCAATATTTCAGACTGCTTCTTTTGCTTATGCATCATATTGATATTATAAAGACTTAGAACAACAATTCCCATCAACATTGATGTGATAATCAGGGCTTTATGTTTATCGATAAATTCCATAGGTATTTATAACTGGTTTTAGTCTATATTATTTCATACAGACTTGATTTTTGATTGCAACTCATTTTCAAAAGACTCAATAGTAGTTGCATTTTTAACATTAAATGAGCCTATTTTGGTTCTTCTTAAAATAGTTAAATGAGCTCCACTTTTTAAGGCTTTTCCAAAATCATGTGCTAGTGATCGAATATAGGTGCCTTTACTGCAGACTACTCTAAAATCTATTTTTGGGAGTTCAATTTTAGTAATTTCAAATTCGTGTATTGTTATTTTACGAGAATCAATTTTTATTGTTTCACCCTCTCTTGCATATTCATATAATCGTTTTCCTTCTTTTTTTAAAGCAGAAAAAATAGGAGGGTACTGGTCTATTTCTCCAGTAAAATGAGACGTAGTATTTAAGATCATCTCTTCAGTAATATGATCAATAGGGAATTTCTGATCGATTTCAGTTTCCAGATCATAAGAAGGTGTGGTTGCACCGAGTGTAATTGTTCCTGTATATTCTTTTGCTTGCCCCTGAAATTCTTCAATACGTTTAGTGAATTTTCCTGTGCAAATAATCAATAATCCAGATGCAAGGGGATCAAGCGTTCCTGCATGTCCTACTTTTATTTTTTTGATATTAAATTGTTGTCGAATAAGCCAACGCAATTTATTTACCACTTGAAAAGAAGTCCATTGTAATGGCTTGTCGATCAAAAGAATCTGACCATTTTTATAATCTTGCTCGGTTAGCATTTATAGATAGGGCTATTTAGTAAATTGCCTTGGAATAAACCCGTAAGGCATTCGGTTGAAAAATATTTTTGATTTTGAGACAAACTTCGGAGCATTAAAATCTCGCTTAGTGAGTAAAAGCAAAACCAATAGCTATTAAACCAATAATAACACAATATACAGCAAAATAAGTTAGTTTACTCTTTTTTACTATAGAAATCATCCATGTGCATGCAAAGAGTCCTGAAACAAATGCTGCAATAAAACCAAATGCTAATGATATACTGTTTTCTGAAGAAAAAGTAAGATCTCCACCGAGTATATCTTTAGCTATTTTTCCGAGAATTAAAGGAATAACCATTAAAAAAGAAAACCGAGCTGCTTTAGTTTTGTCATTTCCTAATAGTACTGAGGTAGAAATCGTAGCACCACTTCTAGAAATTCCGGGGAGCATAGCGATTGCCTGAGCAATACCAATCACAAGTGCATTAGAGTTACTCACAGGTTTTGGAGTGTTTTTAGCTTTATCGGCAAGCCATAATAATAGTGCAGTAACGAGTAGCATAAAGCCAACAAGCATAATATTACCACCAAAAAGTTGTTCTAGCTGTTCTTCAAAAAATAAACCTACGATAACCGCAGGAATCATAGAAATGACAATTTTTATCGAAAAAAGAGTCTCTTCATTCTTTTTAAATGTAAATAATCCTTTTATCATCTCTAGGATATCTTTTCTAAAAATAACTATAGTACTCAGAGCTGTTGCAAAATGAAGTACTACTGTAAAAAGTAAAGATTCTTCGGGAACACTATTGTCTCCTAGAATAGCTTTACCTAACTCTAGATGACCGCTGGAAGAAACTGGTAAGAATTCGGTAAGTCCTTGTATTATACCTAAAATGATTGCATCAATAATTTCCATATAGGATTTTCTTAAATTTGATGTAAATATATAATTACCATAAAATAAAATGTAGAATTACGATTTTTTCTTCTTATCAGGATTCAGTAAAATAGCATATACCTCAATACCAAAACCAATTAAAACAATAGTTGGTGCCAATCGAATTCTTCTAAAATTATAGATAGCAGGATTAAAAACATTAGGATCATCACTTCCTCCTCCAGCCATAAGGATAAAACCAAGGCCGATTACAGCTAATCCAATAGCCATGACAATGTAATTTTTCTTTCCAAAAACAAAATCAGGACGGGAAGGACTATTTTTTTTAGGTTGCTCTGTTGTATTCATTAGTATCAATTATGTGTATTCGGAACTAGTTTTTAAAAGAAATACTATAAACGATATTTACTTTTTTAATCCTTAGATTCGTTTATTTCATTAAATAGTACTTCATTATCAATCATCAATCGGGATATATGCCCCATATTTTTATCGCGAGTAAATATAGTCCATCTTTTTATGACAGACAAAGTAACTTTTTTATTAAGAATATTAGAGCGTAATTGATCTATAATTAAGTTATGTTGTAACCCTCGGTTAATATAGTAGTAGTGTTTGTCATTTTCTAGAGTAATGATAATATCAAACCCTGATCCTTCCTTAATGTCTGTTACCATACCATCAACCTTCATAACATCATCAGGCTGTACATTACGTACAGGGCGGAATGTCTGTATCACTATAACTATAAATACAATGAAAAGTACAAAAACAATCGAAAACCATATTTTACCTGCTTTACCCATTTTGAAAAATGTTATTATATGTTTAGTTACTGATGTATATGTGTTCTAGATTTTTAGAGTTAAAAATTAAAAACATCAAAATGCATATTTGAAATTAGATATTATGTTATTGTAAACTTTGTATTTCTCTAAACAGCGTTATACCTTCTTATTGTTACTGAAAATCAGAAAGATAATTGATTTTAATCTTTTTTTTCACTACAACTATAATCATTATAATTCGTTTTATAACAATAGGACTCTATTTTTTGAGTTTTATATCCTTAAAATCTTATAAACTAAAAGATTAAATAAAAACCCCAAAATTATGAAAAAAATCATTTTACTTGTATTTATATGGACATCATTTGTTCATGCACAATACCCGGATAATCCAACATCAAACATTCCATGGAATTCCGGAGAAACTACTATCCAAGATATTCAAAAAGCATTTAATTATGGAAGAGAGCAAGAAAGCCTTCAACTAGGGATATCATTACCAATGATTACTCTGCCTTTATCTTCGAAATGGGATATTATGTCAGATAATGAAAAAGCACTATGGATAATAAATGAAGAACGTATAGCTAGAGGAGTTACAAAATTTTCTGGGATCTCTGAAGAAGCCTCTGAGATAGCAGGTAACTATGCTAAATATCTAGGAGATAATGACGTTTTTGGACATTCAGAAGATGGAAAAAGCCCATGGGAAAGATTAGATACAAACCCTACTATAGCTGCCTGTAATGATGGATCACAGGTAGTAGAAAATTTAAATGTGGCCGCAAGTAGTAGTGGATTTCCTAAATTTTCTGTCGTTAAAGCAATCTACGGGTGGATATATAATGATAAAAGCTCAGCATGGGGGCATCGTCATGCTTGTTTACGCTCTGACTTTAAAGATAATGGAGGGATACAGAATGAAGAAGGACTTATCGGTATAGGAAAAGCAGAGGTCAGAAATTATAAAGGGCCTTTTTCTAATCGTTGGGATTATGTTACCATTGTAGTATATAATGTTTTTGATCCTTGTGCAACATGGAATTATAATACAGACATACCAAAAGATGTAGTTGCTCCTTCTGCTCCTGCAAATCTTACTATTACAAACGTAAGCCATGCAGAAGCAAATATAAAGTGGGATGTTTCTACAGATAATGTTGGAGTAGCAGGGTATAAAGTATATGTAAATGGAATTGAAAATGTAACCGTTGCAACAACAACAGCTTCTTTAAAAAACTTAACTCCAGAAACAGCTTACGAAGTTTACGTTACTGCTTATGATAAAGCAGGAAATGTTTCAGAAATTAGTACCAAAGCTAATTTTACAACGAATATGGCACCAGACTGTACTGAAATTGTAGTAGCTATTACTTTTGATAACTATGCTTCAGAGACTAGCTGGGAAATAAAAAATAAAAATGAGCAGGTCGTACTATCAGGTAGTGGATATCAAGACAATACTTCTGATATATCTAAAACTACATGCTTGGAAGAAGGAGTGTATACATTTACTATTAATGATTCTTATGGTGATGGAATTTGTTGTACCTATGGAGAGGGATCTTATAAAGTAACATTAAACGGAATCGCTCTTGTATCTGGAGCGACGTTTACATCATCAGAATCTAAAGAATTTACTATTGGAAAAACATTGCCACCACCAATTCCATTAAATCTGGTCGCATCTGATGTTAAAAGTAATACGATGATTCTTTCTTGGGAGGTACAGGGAGACCTTACAGATTTTACTACTTTCGAAATATATAATGGTAGTGAAATAATCAAAAGTGTAAATGGAATTAAAATTACGACACTGAATGAACTAACACCAGAAACAATATATAATCTTTCTGTAAGAGCAAAGAATGTTAAAGGGGATCTTTCTGAATTTTCTAATACAATAAACATAAGTACCTTAAAAGGTAATGATAATGGTATTTCTGACGAGATGCTAGAGTTATTCGCGTTAGTAAATCAAGCAAGAACAGCAGGTGGCAAACAACCGCTAAAGATAAATACTAAATTAACTGCAGCAGCAGAGTTTCATGCAAATGATATGAATGATAATAACTTTTTCTCACATACAGGATCTAATGGGTCAAATGCAGCAGAAAGAATTGATGCTCAGGGATATGATTGGAACAGCTATGGAGAAAATATAGCACATGGACAGCGTAGTGCTCAAGAAGTACATGATACCTGGATGAATAGTGAAATACACAGAGGTAATATATTAGATAGTGATTATACAGAAATAGGATTGGCACGAGTAGCAAATCTTTGGGTTCAGGTATTTGGAAGATCTTCAAATTCTTCTTTCTCATATGATAATGCTATGTCAGTAAATAGGTCAGCAGAGCAACAACTAGATATGTACCCTACTTTATTATCAGGTGATCAAAATCAAGTTAATATAGTGGGTAATACTGATTCTACGGTATATAAAGTATATAATATGGCAGGTAGAATAATGCAACAAGGAACAATAAAAAACGCTAGTATAGAAATGGATGATTTATTATCAGGAGTATACTTGGTTAATTTTATAATGAATAATAAAACGATTACTAAACGATTGGTAAGAATGTAAATCGTAAATATATATTAATTTAATCCCTCATTGAGGGATTATTTCCCCGTATTCTATGATTAAAACAAACTTTATACGGATATTTTGTTTATCTATTATGCTGCTGCGTATTTCATAAAACCCACGTAGGCTTGCCTCGATATCAAAATATTTTTTTCGGAACCATACTTAGTGAGCTTGCTCCGAGGTTGTTGATTAAATCAGGCTCTTAATTTTTTTAAGAGCTTGATTTGTTTTTATGATATTCACTTATGTTTTTACTACATATCACTAAAAGTATTCCTGTAATAATAAAGGGAATACTCAATAATTGTCCCATTTTCTATAAATGTTAAGACTTAATAACCCATCGCCTAAACCGTATGGATTACCAAGATTATCTTTATATAGTAATAATCTCGTATTCATTGCTGTTGTACTATAAAATAGTTCTATTTTTTCTTCTAAACCATCAAGATCACTCGCAATAATAGGTTTATTTCCTGCAAATTGATAAGGAGTATACCATGGAAAAGATTTAAACAAAGAATCCGTACTTAAAAACTTCCCTAACCTAGGATTATATACTCTTGTCCATTTCTTTACCATTAAAACCATAGTGGTAATCTCCAGAGTTCCCGTGCCTGTTGGGTAGAAGCATACCGCCAGGAAAGTAGACAGCTTTTCTAATCTTTCTAAAGGAACGTTTTCAGATAAATAAACACGTTTAGCAACTCCATATGCTAGTATAATACCCGAAACAAAAAGAAGCCTATAATATTTAAGAGGAAATATTCCAAAGAGTTTTATAATTTCTGGATCAACATTCCACTCGATCCCATAAAATAAACTAATAATATAATTCGTCAGTTCTCAGGTTTAAGAACCGTTGTGTAGCAAAAAAAGTACTAATCCATGTAATGAATACTCCAATCCCAAAAACACCTGCAAAAAGAATAACCAATAAAACCTTATCATCCAGTAAGGCAAGTTCAGGAAAAGTCTCATTAAGATAATACAGTACTATTCCAACGCCAACCAAGGCTACAATAGCGCCAACTATTCCTAGTTTAACACTTTTCCATACAAAAGGTTTACGTATAAACTTTTTTGTAGCGCCAACCATTTGCATGGTTTTAATAATAAATCGTTTAGAATATACCGATAAACGAATGGAGCTATTGATCAATAATACTGCGATAAAAGTAAAAACGCCACTAATTAGTAATACCCAGAAACTGATACGTTTGATATTATCATTAAGTAATGAAATCAATGGTTTATCATAGATAACTTCATCAACAAAATCTTTTTTAATAATAGATGCATTGATTTCTTCAATTTTTACCTGATCGACAAAATCAGCTTTTAAATACACATCAATAGAATTCTGAAGAGGGTTATATCCGAGAAAATCCATAAAATTTTCACCTATATCTTTGCTATGCTCTTCAGCAGCTTCATCCTTAGAAATAAAAGTAGTGGATTTAGTATATTCTGCCAGTGCCAAAGTTTTTTCCAATTGTTTAATTTCGATCTCTTTGGCAGTGTCTTTTAGGTAGATTGTAAGAGCAATTTTTTCTTTAAAATGATCCGCAACTTTTTTAGTGTTTAATACTAGTAATCCTAATAGTCCCAGTAAAAATAATACCAATGAGATACTAATTACTACAGAAAAATAAGAAGAAATTAGTCGTCGTTTTTGATATTTTTCAAAGGATGAACTCATAGATAATCTGATTTTATGGTAAAAATAATAAACTTAACTAACTTTGGTGTACAAATAACGGATTCTTAGAGTCAATTATTTTGGGGTGTAGAACCATTATAATGTAAATGAATCGTTGTTTTAGTATCTAAAAACGAAACAATTTAACGTATATATACGATGCACACAGTCATTATAGGAGTAGGGGGAGTAGGAGGATATTTTGGAGGAAAAATAGCTCATTCAGGTCAGAAAGTAACTCTTGTTGCCAGAGGAAAACACCTCAAAGCTATTCGACAAAACGGATTACAGGTAAAAAGTATTGATGGAGATTTTGTAACCCACCCGTTTATGGTAACAGATACTATTGATGTAGTAGAAAAAGCAGATCTAGTACTAATCTGTACAAAATCGTGGCAAGTTCCTGAAGTCGCAGCATTAATAAAACCCATTTTAAAAGAAGATACTATCGTTATACCATTACAAAACGGTGCTGATAATGCAGAAAAAGTCCGTGCCGTAGTAGACCCAAGACATGTAGTAGGAGGATTATGTAAAATTTATAGCAAAATAGAAGCCCCAGGTATCATTTTACACTTTGGACATCCACCCGAAATCATTTTTGGAGAATTAGATGGTAGTACAACCAAGCGGTTGAATAGAATACAACAACTGTTCGATACTGCAGGATTTAAAAATACCATCTCAGCAAATATAGAAGTCGCCATCTGGAGCAAATTCATGTTTATTGCTACAGTAAGTGGGTTAGGAGCATTAACCAGAGCTACTATAGGCGAAATGTATGAGAACAAAGAAACCCATCATATCTTAAAAGAAACTGCAACCGAAATTTATAACGTAGGGATTGCCAAAGGAGTTTTGTTTCCAAAAGATATAGTAGAACAAATCATAGCTTTTATAGGAAAACAACCCTATGATTCTACCGCCTCCACCCAGCGCGATATCATAGAAGGAAGACCATCAGAACTAGAGAATTTTAATGGCTTTATTGTTACAGAAGGAAAGAAATTAGGGATTGCAACACCAACAAATAAATTTATTTATAGCTGTTTATTACCAATGGAAGAGAAGGCAAGAAAATAAACCATTAAGGTTTCCATAAGCTTTATGGTTTTAGTAAATTTGCGGTCTTAATTTCAGAATGATGAGCTACGATTTTAATTCTATTGAAGCCAAATGGCAAAAATATTGGGCAGAAAAAGGCACTTTTAAAGCTGAAAACACCAGCGAAAAACCTAAATATTATGTATTAGATATGTTTCCGTACCCATCAGGTGCAGGATTACATGTTGGGCATCCGCTAGGATATATAGCTAGCGATATCTATGCAAGATACAAACGTCATAAAGGATTTAATGTATTACATCCGCAAGGATATGATTCTTTTGGCTTGCCAGCAGAACAATATGCCATACAAACAGGGCAACACCCAGCCATCACTACCAAAGAAAATATCGCTCGATATCGAGAGCAATTAGATACAATAGGATTCTCTTTTGATTGGAGTAGAGAAGTCAAAACTAGTGACCCTAAGTTTTATAAATGGACACAATGGATTTTTATCGAATTATTTAATTCATGGTACGATAAAAACGAAGATACAGCAAAAGCAATCACTGATTTAGAAACTATTTTTGCGTTAGAAGGAAACACAACAGTAAACGCTGTTTCTGATGAAGATATAGTACCATTCACAGCAGAAGAATGGAATAATTTTACTACTAAAGAAAAAGAAGCAATATTGCTTAAATACAGATTAACCTATCTTGCAGAAACCGAAGTAAACTGGTGCCCGCAATTAGGAACAGTATTAGCAAATGATGAAATTGTAAACGGAGTTTCTGAGCGTGGAGGATACCCTGTAATTCGCAAAAAAATGACACAGTGGAGTATGCGAATCTCTGCCTATGCAGAGCGATTACTGCAAGGGTTACAAACCATAGATTGGACAGATTCTCTAAAAGAATCACAGCGCAACTGGATCGGAAAATCAGTAGGAGCTAGCGTAACCTTTAATGTCCAAGATCATGATGAGGTAATCGAAGTCTTTACCACACGACCAGATACTATTTTTGGAGTTACCTTTATGACATTAGCTCCCGAGCACGAATTGGTGCAAAAAATAACTACTTCAGCTCAGAAATCAGCCATAGAAGAATATATCGAAGCTACCGCAAAACGTAGTGAACGAGAACGTATGGCTGATGTAAAAACCATAAGCGGAGTATTCACAGGAGCCTATGCAGAGCACCCATTTACCAAAGAACCTGTGCCAATCTGGATTGGAGATTATGTATTAGCAGGATATGGTACCGGAGCAGTAATGGCAGTACCATGTGGAGACCAGAGAGATTATGACTTTGCAAAACACTTTGATATTCCCATTATCAACATTTTTGAAGGAGTAGATATCTCAGAAGAAGCCTTTGCAGATAAAGAAAAAACCATAATTGCTAATTCTGATTTCTTAAACGGATTAAAGTATAAAAAAGCGACCAAAACCGCTATTTATGAGTTAGAAAAAATTAATCAAGGACAAGGTAAAACCAATTACAGATTACGAGATGCAGTATTTAGTCGTCAGCGATATTGGGGAGAACCATTCCCAGTATATTATGTAGACGGGATGCCACAGATGATTGATATAGCACATTTACCAATAACACTACCCGAAGTAGAAAAATATTTACCAACCGAAACAGGAGAACCACCATTAGGGCGTGCCGATATGTGGGCGTGGGACACCGAAGAAAATAAAGTAGTATCTAATGATAAAATTGATCATAAGACAATCTTTCCTTTAGAACTAAATACCATGCCAGGGTGGGCAGGAAGCTCTTGGTATCTATTTAGATATATGGATGCTGATAATGATACAGAATTTGCTTCTAAAGAAGCATTGCAATATTGGCAAAATGTAGATCTATATATAGGAGGAAATGAACATGCAACAGGGCATTTATTATACTCTCGTTTCTGGACAAAATTCTTAAAAGATAGAAAATACTTATCCGTAGAAGAACCGTTTAAAAAACTCATCAACCAAGGGATGATTTTAGGAACTAGTGCTATAGTGTATAGAATTAGTGGATCTAATAGATATGTTTCTAAAGCATTAAAAGATCAGTATGAAACAGAAGAACTTCGTGTAGACGTAAGTTTAATTAATAACTCGGATGAATTAGATACAGAAGCTTTAAAAAGCTGGCAGCCACAATTTAATACAGCCGAATTCGAACTAGAAGAAGGTAAGTATATTGTTGGGCGAGAAGTAGAAAAAATGTCAAAACGATGGTATAATGTAGTAAATCCAGATGGTATATGTGAGCAATATGGAGCAGACAGTTTACGACTATACGAAATGTTTCTTGGTCCATTAGAGCAAGCCAAACCTTGGAATACTGCAGGGATCACAGGCGTGCATTCTTTTCTTAAAAAATTATGGAAACTATACCATGATGGAGAAAACTTTAGTGTATCCGATATAAAACCTACCAAAGAAAATTTAAAAACACTACATAAAACCATAAAAAAAGTAGAAGAAGATATCGAGAATTTCTCGTTTAACACTTCAGTAAGTACGTTTATGATTGCAGTAAATGAGTTAACAGCTCAGAAGTGTAGCTCTAGAGAAATTTTAGAATTATTAGTAGTATTAATTTCACCATATGCGCCACATATCGCAGAAGAATTATGGAATAAACTAGGACATAAGGAATCTGTTTCTACAGTAAGTTTTCCTGTATTCGAAGAAAAACACTTAGTAGAAAGTGCCAAGCAATACCCTATTTCTTTTAATGGTAAAACACGTTTTACGCTAGAGCTATCTTTAGAGTTAAGTAAAGAAGAAATAGAAAAAACAGTTATGGCACACGAAAAAACACAACAACAGCTTAATGGTAGAGAGCCGAAAAAAATAATTGTAGTACCCGGTAAAATTGTGAACATAGTAGGGTAGATAAATTAGTAGCTGTAAAGAATGTAATTTTTTATAAATTAAACCATACCCAGTGGTATTTAGATGGAAAAAACTTGTAATCTCGATATAATATAAAAGAGAGATTTCAATAGAAAAAAAATAAAGCATTCTAAAAGAATGCTTTATTTTTTGGAGTGCAGAGAAACAATGTCGGAGTGCTGAGAAATTTTCAAGAAAATTCCTACGATATTCGCCTATTTCACTATAAAAATTAACAAATATTTTTCTGATTCTATTTTTTTATAACAGTTCAATTATCAATTGAATATTTTAATGGCGTATTTATTGTTTTTTTTCATAAAAAAAATTATTTTCGACCCAAAAAATAAGAATATGATAATAGGTGTTCCTAAAGAGATCAAAAATAACGAGAATAGAGTAGGAGTAACCCCTGCCGGAACAATGGAACTCGTTAGCAATGGGCATACTGTTTTTATACAACAGAGTGCAGGTCTTCAAAGTGGTTTTGGAGATGAAGAATATATTAATGCAGGTGCTAAAATTTTACCTACAATAGAAGAAGTATATAGTACTGCAGAAATGATTATCAAAGTAAAAGAGCCTATTGAGCCAGAATATACGTTGATCAAAAAAGATCAGTTGGTATTTACATATTTTCATTTTGCATCAGGAGAAGCATTAACGAATGCTATGATTGCAAGTGAATCTGTTTGTGTTTCTTATGAAACTGTTGAAGATCCAGATCGTAGCTTACCCCTATTAACTCCCATGAGTGAAGTTGCAGGGCGTATGTCGATTCAACAAGGAGCTAAATTTTTGGAAAAACCATTAAAAGGAAGAGGAGTTCTTCTAGGTGGCGTCCCTGGAGTTCCACCAGCAAAAGTAGTAGTATTGGGAGGTGGTGTAGTAGGAACCCAAGCTGCAAAAATGGCTGCAGGAATGGGAGCTGATGTAACAATTCTGGATATTAGTATGAAAAGATTGCGATATTTAGATGATGTAATGGCAGCTAATGTAAAGACTGAATACTCTAATGAGTATAATATCAGAAAACATATAAAAGATGCTGATTTAATTATCGGAGGAGTGTTAATACCAGGTGCAAAAGCACCAAAATTAATCACTAGAGATATGCTTAAAGATATGCGCCCAGGAACTGTTATAGTAGATGTAGCAGTAGATCAGGGAGGTTGTTTTGAAACTACAAAACCAACAACACATCAAGATCCTGTCTATATTATTGATGATATCGTACATTATTCTGTGGCAAATATGCCAGGAGCAGTGCCATACACATCAACCTTAGCGTTAACTAATGTTACGCTGCCATATGCTGTGCAATTAGCAAATAAAGGTTGGAAAAAGGCTTGTGCAGAAAACCTATCACTTCAAAAAGGATTAAATGTAATTAATGGAGATGTTGTATATCCTGCAATATCAGAAGCGTTTGATCTTCCTTTAAAAGATGTAAATGAATATTTGAATTAAACTCGATTTATTGGCTAACTCAAGTTTATTTGATCAAAAACCTTGCTATTATGGCGAGGTTTTTGTGTTTTAAAATAGTAACTTTAATGCATCGATATACTATAATGAGTATATAAAGTAGGTTTAATAAAATAAAAAAGTATATAGTTATGATGGGATATTATATTATTGCAGGAGTCATTTTTTTGGTGAGTTCATATGTAAGTAATAAGCTCAAAAGTAAATTTAAAAAATATTCAAAAATTACTTTACAAAACGGAATGAGTGGCGCAGAGATTGCGACTAAAATGTTAGCAGATAAAGGAATACGTGATGTAAAAGTTGTTTCTACCCCAGGGATGCTTACAGATCATTATAACCCAGCAAATAAAACAGTAAATCTAAGTGAAGGAGTTTATAACCAACGTAATGCCGCCGCCGCCGCGGTTGCTGCTCATGAGTGTGGTCATGCAGTACAACATGCCACCGCATATAACTGGTTAACAATGCGATCTAAGATTGTACCAGTTGTAGGAATAGCAGGTAAATTCTCTAATTATGTGATTATGGGGGGACTTGTTCTTTCTGCATCGGGGATGGTTTTTGGAAGAATGGTTTTTTTGGTAGGGATCATTTTATTTGCAATAACAACACTGTTTGCATTCATAACATTGCCTGTAGAATATGATGCTAGTAATAGAGCATTGGCATGGTTAGAAAATAATAATATGGTTACTGCTCAAGAACATGCAGGTGCAAAAGATGCACTAAAATGGGCTGCACGTACTTATGTGGTCGCAGCTTTAGGTTCCTTGGCAACACTACTATATTTTATTTCTATTTTTATGGGGAGAAGAAATCGATGACCCTTTAACGTTACGGTAGGATAAAACCAGAAGAAACGTTATATTTTAATCTGTCGATCTATTTGCTGATCTAATGAAATAAAGGTCTCTGTTCTAGAAACACCCTCTATAACCTGAATGTTTTTATTTAATACATTCATTAGATGCTCATTATCTTTACATAATATTTTGATGAAAATAGACCAATTCCCCGTAGTGTAATGACATTCGATAACTTCAGGGATATCCCGTAATTGATTTACAGCTCTAGGATTGCTAACAGCTTTATCTAAATACACACCTACAAATGCCATTGTTTTATACCCTAATACTTTTGGATCAATAATAAATTTTGATCCAACGATAAGCCCAGAAGCCTCAAGCTTGCGAAGCCTTTGGTGAATAGCAGCTCCTGAGATTCCTATTTTTCTGGCGATCTCTAGAATAGGTCTTCTGGCATCTTCTATCAGATTCCGTAAAATATCTTTATCAATACCATCAATTTTTAGATTATTAGTTGTGCTTTTCATAAGAGTAGAGTTACAATTGTGAACTAAAAATACAATTAATGGTTTACTATTGAAATAATAATATTGTTTTTTGATTTAAAATGTAAATAATAGCATAGAAGTTTTTGTAATAGATGTATAATCCTTTGATGTTGTGGTAGCGATGATATTTTATCCTTTTACACCATCAGGATTATACCCCAGATAGTCGCACTCTTTTTCATTAAAAACGATCCCATATTCTTCGAGTTCTTTTAATATGGGATTATAGACTTCTTCTTGGATAGGGATTTGAACTCCTGTTAATGTAATTTGCTTGTTTAAGATGCGCAAAGCTGCGATTGCTACAGGTAGTCCTACGGTTCTAGCCATAGCCGTATATGTCTGATCTTTTCCGATACTAACCATTGTTGCATCTATTTGCTTGTATTGACCATTAAGCTCATACCCAAACTTATGATACATTACAATCATATCTTTATCTCCTTTGTCTAGAGACCATTTATCCATTAATATTTTCTGAAGAATTTGCGCAGGTGTGGCATTAGGGATCCCAATTTTTTTATCAGGGTTAAAAAGATCAAGCTCTAAAAGCTTATCCCACATGATATCATCCTGATCAATCTTTAGATAATGGCGAAGTTTAAGTTCTACAGAATCAGAAGGTGAATAAGCAAGAAAAGAATTTGTAAAATCACGATAACTCATATGTTCTGAATTTGCTATAGTATAATCATCCGCAGTCATACCTAGCTGCACAAAAGTGTTCCACGCTCTAGAAAAACCTACCCTTCTGATTGTTCCTCGATATAAGGTTAGGATGTCTTCTAATCCATAAATACTTTGATATTTTAAAGAGTTTCGATTTGCATAGGCTTCAAAACGACCATGATTTTCTACTTCAAGAAACTCTGTTCTTCTAAATAGCTTATGATAAGGAATGTATTTATAAGTACCTTCCTGTAAAAATTCTGCCGCTCCACCTTGCCCTGCAATAACAACATTGCGGGGGTTCCAAGTAAACTTATAATTCCATAGATTAGTGTCACTTTCAGGAGCTATTAAGCCACCAGTAAAGGATTCAAATAAAATTATTTTCCCTCCTTGGTTTCGTATACGATCTATAACTTGCATTGCACTCATATGGTCAATACCAGGATCTACACCGATTTCATTCATAAAAACAAGTCCTTTTTCACGAACCTTATTATCTAGTTCTTGCATTTCTGGACTAACATAAGATGCAGTAACCATCGATTTTCCATACTTCAAACAATCTTTGGCTACTTCGATATGAAATCGTGCAGGGAGCATTGATACTACAATGTCTGCATCCTGAATGGCTTTTTCTCTAGAATTTTGATTAAAAACATCTAAAAGAACTGCTTTTGTATTCGGATGGTTTCCGGCTAGACTGGTAGCATTTTTAATAGAAATGTCACCAATAGTAATATGTAAATTCTCTGAGATAGATTTATCTTGAAAATATTTAATTAAAACAGCAGTAGATTTACCTGCGCCAATAACTAAGATCTTTCGCATATCTGTGTGGATATTTTAATAACTTTGATACGAATGTAGTGAATACCCTAAAAAACAAGTGCTCAATTATTAGAGATTCATTATATTTTTCTTAAATATATGTCTAAATTATAAAGTTTAATAGTTATTATAGTCAATTATGGATAAAACATCTATAAATAAAACAATTTTGATTACAGGTGCTGTTCTGGGTTTGCTAGCAGTGCTTTTAGGAGCATTTGGAGCTCATGGATTACAAAAATTTGTAGATTCTAGAAGCATTGCTTCTTTTACTACCGGAGTGAGATATCAAATGTATCATGCTATTATTTGTGTTATTTTGGGGAATATGTCTGTTTTGCAAGATGTTATAAAAAAACGTATTTTTTATTTTTTTATAGGGGGAATAACCCTTTTTTCAGGATCAATATATCTTTTAGTAATAGACGAAATTATAGGAGTTTCTTTGTCAAGTATTGGTTTTGTTACTCCTTTAGGAGGTTTTCTATTAATATTGGGATGGATTTTCTTTTTAATTTCATTACTAAAGATTAAGTGATTTTTTGTCGGTTAGTGTAATTATTATTTATAGTTTTGCATGTACATAACAAACACAACATAATTTTTATGGAACGACTGTACCCAATTACGAAAACGTTTTCGTTAAAGCACTACGGTATTGAAAATGCTACAATGCGCTACCAATTATCTCCTGAAGATCTTCAGGAAGAAATAGTGCAAAAAAAACAAGGAAAAATTACAAAATCAGGCGCTCTGGCAATTAATACTGGGGAATTTACAGGTCGCTCTCCAATGGATCGTTTTATTGTTAAAGATGATATCACCAAAGACAAAGTTTGGTGGGGAAACATTAACATTCCTTTTGAACAAGATGCATTTGATGCATTGTATGATAAAGTGACGAAGTATCTTTCTGGGAAAGAGATATTTGTAAGAGATAGTTACGCATGTGCAGATCCAGAATACAGACTGAATATACGAGTGATTAATGAATATCCTTGGTCTAATATGTTTGCCTACAATATGTTTTTAAGGCCAACAAATGAAGAGTTGAAAGATTTTGACCCAGAATGGACAATTATCAATGCACCAGGTTTTATGGCAGATGCTTCTGTTGATGGGACACGTCAGCATAATTTTGCGATTTTAAATTTTTCTAAAAAAATAGCACTTATTGGAGGAACCGGTTATACAGGAGAGATCAAAAAAGGTATTTTTTCGGCATTAAATTTTATTTTGCCTGTTTATAAAGATTCACTTCCTATGCATTGTTCTGCCAATGTAGGAAAAGACGGAGATACGGCTATATTTTTTGGGCTTTCGGGTACAGGAAAAACAACACTATCAACAGATCCTAACCGTAAGTTAATAGGGGATGATGAACATGGATGGACCAAAGAAAATACAATATTTAATTTTGAAGGAGGGTGCTATGCAAAAGTAATAGATCTTTCGTCAGAAAAAGAACCAGAAATATATGGGGCTATCAAAAAAGGAGCAATTTTAGAAAATGTGATAATTGGTGATAATGCCGAGGTTGATTTTGCAGATACATCGATTACTCAAAATACTAGAGTTAGTTACCCTATTCATCATATAGAAAATATTCAAGAGCCCTCAGTGGGAAAAAATCCAAAGAATATATTCTTTTTAACAGCTGATGCTTTTGGTGTGATCCCTCCAATTTCTAAGTTAACACCAAGCCAAGCTGCATACCATTTTATATCCGGATATACTGCTAAAGTTGCAGGAACAGAAGCTGGTGTTGTAGAGCCTACACCTTCTTTTTCTGCTTGTTTTGGAGCTCCTTTTATGCCATTACATCCTGCTAAATATGCTGAGATGCTAATTAAAAAAATGAATGATACTGGAGTGAATGTTTGGTTGGTTAATACTGGGTGGTCTGGTGGATCTTATGGAGTAGGAACTAGAATGAAATTAGAATATACTCGTGCCATGATTAATGCGGTATTAGATGGACACTTAGGATCGTATTCTTATGACAAATACCATATACATTCTGTGTTTGGAGTAGCACAACCTAGAGAATGTCCTGGTGTTCCTACAAGTGTTTTAAGTCCTAGGGCGACTTGGAATGATGATGAAGCATATTACAAGACTGCATTTAAACTAACAAATGCTTTTAGAGAGAATTTTAAAAAATTCGAAGCTTATGCTAATGAAGAAATTAGAAGAGGAGGACCTCAGCGATATTCTTTTTAGTAAATAGGAGACTATAGTATAATATGTAAAAAGCTCTGAAACGTAGTTTCAGAGCTTTTTTTAGTGTTACTTCCTTTAGTTGTTTATAAAATAAAGGAAATTACTTTTTATTAGCCTCTTTAATGTATTTTTGAAGTGCCATCGTCATTGATGGAGTTTCTGGAGTAGGGGCTTGTATGTTTACGGTTAAATCATGCTCTTTAGCAGCTTTAACAGTTGAGTTTCCAAAAACAGCAATCCTAGTATTGTTTTGTTTAAAATCAGGAAAATTCTCAAAAAGAGATTGTATTCCGGACGGACTAAAAAAGACTAAGATGTCATAAAAAACATCTCTTAAATCAGAAAGGTCGCTCACTACTGTTTTGTAAAAAACCGCTTGCTTCCATTCTACTTTTAGGCTATCTAATGTTTCAGGGATTTCTGGCTTTAATTTGTCAGATGATGGTAATAAGAATTTTTCATTCTTATATTTTTTGATTAAAGGAGATAATTCCTGAAAAGTACGTTTTCCAACATATATTTTTCTTTTTCGATACACAACATATTTTTGTAAATAATATGCTACTGCCTCACTTTGACAAAAATATTTAAGTGAGTCAGGTACTTTGTAGCGCATCTCATCTGCTATTCTGAAGAAATGATCAACAGAATTACGACTAGTAAGAATAATAGCCGTGTAGTTTGATAAATCTACTTTTTGTAATCTTACTTCCTTTGCGTCAACTCCTTCTACATGAATGAAGGGGATAAAGTCTATTTTTACTTTTTCCTTTTCTTCTAAATCAAAATAAGGTGAATTTTCCACTTTAGGCTCCGGCTGTGAAACCAAAATTGTTTTCACTTTCATATATTTTCTTTCTTTTTGTAAAGATCCTACTAATTAACCAATAAGCTTATATAGTATAAAATAGGGTGCGATTTCAAGTGTGCAAAGATACAAAATAAAATAAAACAACTGGTTTAAAATAATATTTTCATTTTTTTTATAAAAAGAAAAGAGTGTAATTATATTTACCAGAATTAGTAAAATAATCAGTACAATAAACAAAATTCTGGAAGGTTGTAATGTGTATATACATATAATATTAATAGGCAATAGTAGTACTCCCATAAAATTACGGTAAGAAACTTTATGAAATAAATAGTCATCAATTACCGAATCTATAGAAAATATAGTTGCTATAATTTTTTCTATAAGTAATTTACAAATGATAATAACAGTATATATAATCGAAATTTTAAAATATAATGTTAATTCGTCTGATGTAACTTGCCATTTAAAAACATCAAAGCAGAGGTATAAAAATAATGATATCGAAATTATCTGAAATAAAAGTAAGATAGAGTTAAATAAAGAAGATAATTTATTCGACTTTTGGTGAGATAAAATATACTTACTATTGCTAAAAAGCATTATAAAATCCGTAAAGCGTAATGCATTTACTTTTTTAGCAATGACAAGTAATATTAGGCACACAATAATGATAGCAGTAAGCCAATTTGTAGATGTTATTTCTCGTAAAATGAATTCCATATCTTGTTGGGGTTAAAATTACAATCAATTAACTGATAAAAACAAAAAAAAAACTAGTAATTATTTAGTTATATTTGCCCTTAAAATAGTCTAGATGGTGGATGCTTTAGTTATAATCCCTACCTATAACGAAATTGAAAATGTAGAACGTATTATTAAGAATGTGTTTTCGCTTCAACGCGATTTTCATATTCTTATTGTAGATGATAATTCCCCTGATGGAACCATTGATAAAATAAAAGAGTTGCAGTTAGAATATTCAACTACACTTTTTTTGATTGAACGAGAACGTAAATCGGGTTTGGGTACAGCATATATTACTGGTTTTGAATGGGCATTAGAACGTTCCTACGAATATGTTTTTGAGATGGATGCAGATTTCTCTCATAATCCTAATGATTTGATACGATTGTATAATGCATGTGCAAAAGGAGATTCTCATGTTGCAATAGGGTCGAGGTATGTTACAGGAGTCAATGTAGTAAATTGGCCAATGAGTAGAGTCTTATTGTCTTGGGGGGCATCGAGATATGTACGTTTTATAACAGGAATGGATATTCATGACACAACAGCAGGATTTATCTGTTATAGAAGAGAGGTATTAGAAAGAATTAATCTAAAGAAAATTCAATTTGTAGGGTATGCTTTTCAGATAGAAATGAAATATAAAGCCTATTTATTGAAATTTAAAATAAAAGAAATTCCCGTAATTTTTACAGACAGAACTCGGGGGGCTTCAAAAATGAGTAAAGGAATTATTTCTGAAGCTGTTTTTGGGGTTATAAAAATGAAATTTAAAAGCTTATTTAATCGTTACGAAATATGATCATGGATAGAGTGCTTATTAAAAATGCTAACATTATTAATGAAGGAAAGATTTTTAATGGAGATATATATATAGAGGATGGTATTTTTAAAGAAATTGCACCGCAGATAAGTGCAAAATCATCAGATGTCCACATCTTTGATGCTGAAGGGAAGTATCTACTACCAGGAGTTATAGATGATCAGGTACATTTTAGAGAACCAGGGTTAACACATAAAGCTACTATAGAAACAGAATCTAGAGCAGCTATAGCTGGAGGAATTACTTCTTTTATAGAGATGCCAAATACAGTGCCTCAGACAACAACAATAGAAAAACTAGAAGAAAAATTCGAAATTGCAGCAAAAACAAGTTATGCGAATTATTCTTTTATGTTTGGAGGAACAAACGATAATCTAGAAGAAATTCTTAAAGTAGATCCTAAAAAAGTAGCAGCGCTTAAACTGTTTCTAGGGTCTTCTACAGGAAACATGCTTGTGGATAATCCAGAGGTTTTGGAGAAAATTTTTTCTTCTACAGATTTATTAATTGCGGTTCATTGCGAAGATGAACAAACTATTAAAGAAGCTACAGAAAAACATAAGGCAGAATATGGAGATGATATTCCTATAGCTCTTCATCCTATAATAAGAAGTGAAGAAGCGTGTTATTTATCTTCATCAAGAGCAGTAGAGCTAGCAAAAAAAACAGGAGCTAGATTGCATGTTTTTCATCTTTCGACAGCTAAAGAATTAGCGCTTTTTACAAATAAAATTCCACTTAAAGAAAAGAAAATAACAGCAGAAGTGTGTATCCATCACCTGTGGTTTTCTGATGAAGATTATGCCGAAAAAGGAACGTTAATAAAATGGAATCCTGCGGTAAAAACAGCAAAAGATAGAAAAGCACTGTTTAAGGCATTATTAGATGATAGATTAGATGTGATTGCTACAGATCATGCACCACATACGATAGAAGAAAAGAAGAATGTGTATGCCAAAGCTCCTTCTGGAGGACCATTAGTACAACATGCATTACCCGCAATGTTGGAGTTTTATCATCAAGGAAAAATAACTCTGGAAAAAATAGTTGAAAAAATGTGTCATAACCCAGCAATATTATTTCAAATCGAGAAGAGAGGGTATATAAAAGAAGGGTATTATGCAGATGCAGTATTGGTAGATATAAATGCACCATGGAGTGTTAATAAAGATAATATTGCTTATAAATGCGGTTGGTCTCCTTTTCAGGGAACTACTTTTAGGTCAAGAATTACTCATACTTTTGTTAATGGAAGCTTAGTGTATAAGAATTTTAAATTCTACGATGTAAAAAATGGACAACGATTAACTTTTGACAGATGATTAGAAGAGGATTATATTTTGTGGTTTTTCTACTAATTTTTTCTTGCCAGAGTATTGATAAAGCCTCTATGCCAAAGAATTTATTAGAGGAAGATCATATGGTAGAGATTTTGACTGATATTGCATTTATAAAAGCAGCAAAAAACTCCAATAGAAATATTCTTGAAGAGAATAATATTAGTCCAGAAGCTTTTATTCTTAGAAAACATGGGGTTGATAGTGTCGTTTTTGCAGAAAACCATATTTGGTACTCTAATCATATAGAGCAATATGTAGCTATTTTTAAAAATGTAAAAGCTAATCTTAATGCAGAAGAAGTAAAGTATGAAAAACTTAAAAAACAAGAAGATTCTATTAGGAAAGCTGAGGACTCTATTAAAAAAATAAAAGATACCTTAACAATTAAAAAAGAAAAAATGTTCCAGAAATAAAATTGAGTTTTGAATACATTAAATTATCTATAAATGCTTGCTACTTCTGACTTTTGGCTAAAAAATAATGAGCAGTTTCTTTGATACTTTTTTCAATGGGTATAAAACTATAGGTAAGTTCTTTCTTTATTTTGTTGTTATCATAATATGTTATTAAAAAAGCACCTCGGATAGATGATTTAAAAATAGATTGTTTAGTTCTAAAGAACGTGTGTCCTATATGTTGTATATAATAAGCAACTTTCATTAGCAGAGGAGAGACTTTCTTTTTGGGGATAGGCTTGTTTAGTGCTGTAGCAATCTTGCAAAACACATTTTTATAACTTATATTTTCTCCAATAAGAATGTATCGTTGGTTGTTATAAGGACCGTTCATAAGTTGATGCATAATAGTGATCACATCTTTTATAGCGACATATCCTGTGATCCCTGTAGTGAAATAGTTCATTCCTTCATGGATTCTTTTAAAGAGATATCCACTACCGCTATCAAAGTATCCAGGTCCAATAATGATACCTGGATTTACAATTACAGCATTAAGCCCCTCATGAATACCTCTCCAAACCTCTATTTCTGCACCGTACTTAGTAATAGCATATACAGAATTAGGGGTTTCGGGATTCCATTCTGTAGATTCATCAACAGGGGAGTTAAAAGAGCTTTCTCCCAATGTAGCAATAGAACTTACATAGCAAAATTTCTCTATATTATTAAGTAAACAAAGGTTTACAATATTAGCAGTGCCTTCTATATTCGTTTTTCGTAGCTCTTTATAATCGGATGGATTAAAACTAATTTTTGCAGCACAGTGATATACATGTGTAATTCCTTCAAAAACTTCGGTAAGAGCAGGGATATCATTAATTGTACAGTTTACCCAGTCTATAGTGTTAAATAATTCCTCTCCTTCTTCATTAGGGAAATAATATAAAAACACTTTTCTAGTCTGCTCTTTTTTGGTTTCAGTTCGGTATAATGCTCGTATCGAGTAGTTCTCTTTTACAAGCTTAACTAATAAATGACCTCCTACTAGACCTGTTGCTCCTGTAACTAATATCATAATGTGTATTCTGCGATACTAAAGTAAACAATTAAAATACGTTTTGTAAATTTTAGAGAATATAAAATAGAGGTCAAAGTTAGTACTACATTTATTGAAATAGATTAATCATATCTTCTCCGTTTATATAAAGTTTACCATTATAAAAAATAATGTAGAGGTGCTTCTTTTGGATTTAAGTAATATTAGGTGCTGTTCTTTTTCTTTCTATACCAAAACGCAGAGATAAGTAGTATTCCTAATAAAGCTACTCCAATAATTTTGCTAAAATCTTAAAATAATGTTTAAAAACTAAAATGATTCGATCCTTAGGATTTCTATGATATTCATAGCAAAATAGTCATCATATTTTTATCTTTGTTACCCTTAACAGAATTATAGTATAATGACTAAAAATTTTATAGAAGAGTTACGTTGGAGAGGAATGTTGCATGATGCAATGCCTGGTACAGAAGAATATCTAATGGAGCAAATGAGATCAGCTTATGTAGGGTTTGATCCTACTGCAGATTCGTTACATATTGGTAACTTGGTTCCTATTATGTTATTAGCACACTATCAAAGAACAGGGCATAAGCCTTTTGCTTTAGTAGGGGGTGCTACAGGTATGATTGGAGATCCGTCAGGTAAATCAGCAGAACGTAATCTGTTAGATGAGAAAACACTACGTCATAATCAAGAATCTATAAAAAAGCAATTGAGTAGATTTTTAGATTTTGAAAGTGATGCTCCTAATGCAGCGGTATTAGTTAATAACTATGATTGGATGAAAGAGTTTTCGTTTCTAGAGTTTATTAGAGATGTAGGGAAACATATTACAGTTAATTATATGATGGCTAAAGATTCGGTTAAGAATCGGATATCTTCAGAATCCTCAGAAGGAATGTCATTTACAGAATTTACTTATCAATTAGTACAAGGGTATGATTTTTTACATCTATACAGAGCGCATACCTGTACATTGCAAATGGGAGGAAGCGATCAATGGGGTAATATCACTACAGGTACAGAACTAATCAGAAGAGTTTCTGGAGGTAAAGGGTATGCCTTAACCTGCCCGTTGATAACCAAATCAGATGGGTCTAAGTTTGGTAAATCCGAAGGTGGTAACGTATGGTTAGATGCTAAGAGAACATCTCCATATAAATTCTACCAATATTGGTTAAATACTAGTGATGAAGATGCAGAGAAGTGTATTAAGATTTTTACCTTTTTAACAGAAAAAGAGATACAAGCACTCGTAGCAGAACATACAGAAGCTCCACATCAGCGAATTTTACAGAAAAAATTAGCCGATGAGGTTACAGTTATAGTACATTCTAAAGAAGATTTAGATAATGCTATAAAAGCTTCTGCAATTTTATTTGGTAAATCTACATCTGCTGACTTAAAGGAGTTAGATGAAGCTACTTTCTTAGATGTTTTTGATGGGGTACCCCAAGCAGAGGTGTCAAAAGAATTGATGTCTAATGGCTTGGGTATTGTTGGAGCTTTGGCAGAGCAAACAGGTTTTTTAAAATCTAATGGAGAAGCTAGACGAGCATTAAAAGAAAATTCTATATCAGTAAACAGGGAAAAAGTAACTGATGAATATTCGATATCAGAAAACGATCTGATTAATGAACAATTCGTTTTATTACAACGAGGTAAGAAAAATTATTTTGTGATTAGAGTTGTTTGATTATTCTTTAATCCCTCATTGAGGGGTTAATTCCCTGAGGTCTGCCTCGATATCAAAATATTTTTTTAGGAAGCATACCTCGTGAGCTTGCTCCAAGGTTGTTGATTTAAATGTTTTAAAATATAAAAACGCCATGCTATCAATAATAGCATGGCGTTTTTAGTGTTAATATCTGTATAAAGTTATTGAGCTAATTTTACAGACGATATATCTGTCACTTTCTTTTTGCTAAATCGAACCTTTATACGGTGTACAATATAGAATAAACACGGTACAATAATTAAAGTTAAAAATGTTGCTATAATTAATCCATATATAACGGTCCAAGCTAATGGACCCCAGAAAATCACATTATCTCCTCCTAAATAAATTTTTGGATCAAATTTAGAAAATAATGAAAAGAAATCTATATTAAAGCCTATTGCTAATGGTATCAGCCCTAATACTGTAGTAATCGCAGTTAATAATACAGGTCTTAAACGAGCTTTACCACCTTTAATAATAATTTTCATAATCTCTTCATTAGGTAAAAGTTCTTTTTCATTGACATTAAGTTCTACTTTTTTTCTATCGATTAACAGTTGGGTATAATCCAGTAAAACCACTCCATTGTTTACTACAATTCCTGCTAAGGAGATGATCCCCATCATCGTCATCATAATGACAAACGAAGACCCTGTAATTAATATACCTCCAAAAACTCCTATAAAACTCAAGAAAATAGCAATCATAATAATAGTAGGTTTAGAAATAGAACTAAACTGAAAAATTAGAATTAGCATAATCAATCCTAATCCAGAGAAAAAGGCACCCATTAAAAACTTCATTTGCTTACCTTGTTCTTCTATCTGACCTGTGTAGTCGATTTTAACATCTCTAGGTAATGTTATGAAGCCAGCCATTTCTGTCTGAATTTGGGACACAATTGCCCCAGCATCTGTATAACCAGGTTGAAGCCCAGAATACACCGTTACCACTCTCTTAGTTGCTTTATGTTTAATTGCACTAAATGAAGAAGTGTTTTTTTGTGATGCTACTGCAGACACAGGTACTTCTTTTAATTGTCCAGTAGCTTGATCTCTAAAAGTGATATTTTGATTAAAAAGGGCACTAGTGTTATATCGGTTATCTTCATTAAAACGGATATAAATATCATAATCTTCTCCATTTTTTTTATACACTCCCGCTTTTTCACCAAAAATTGACCTACGCAATTGATTTCCTACCTGACCAGCAGCTACTCCTAATTCTCCAGATTTCTGCCTATCGACTACCACTTGCATAGCAGGTTTTCCTTTATTAACATCAATTTTTAACTCCTCTATGCCTGGAATATTTTTTTCATTAATAAAGTTACGCATTTGTTCAGCAATAGTGATCAACTCATCATAATCAGGGCCTTCAATTTCAATATTAATAGGGTATCCAACAGGAGGCCCCACAGGATCTTTTTCAACAGAAATTGCTACACCAGGATAAATGCCTTTTAAAGATTCTTGTACTTTCTGACGTAATATTTCAGAATCTTTTCCTTTTCGGTATTTATATTCTCTCATTGTAGCTGTAATCTTTGCTTTATGAGGCATTTCGGCATTACTACCACCATCAGTCTGAGGATTCCCAGCTCCTTCTCCTACCTGAGAAACGGCAGATTCTACAAGAAAATTATGATTACTACCCTCTAGATATTCTGATTCATTAATAACAGCGTAAACACGTTGCTCGATTTCTTTGGTAATTGCATTTGTTTTTTCTATATCTGTCCCTTGTGAATATTCAACATACACTACGATTTGATTCGGTTTGTTATCTGGGAAAAATTCTACTTTGGTTCGTTGACTCATCATTGAACCAATGAACATTACAAATACAACAATTAGTAAAATAAATGTTCCAAAACTATAAATGTAAGCTCTCCAACCTTTTAATGCTGATGTTAAAAAGCGTTGGTATTGATTTTCTAACCAAGCTAAAATTCTTTTTTGAAAGAAATTTGCGGCTCCTTTTAGTACGTATCTATATAACCAGAACATAGCAGCAGTAAAGATCATAAGACTTCCTAAACCTCTTACTGCTCCTCCAACAACCAAGATAAATGTACCAATACCTCCTAAGATTATGCTTAATCGTATTAATTGCTTACGAGTCAGTTTCTTTTCACCAACTTCCATAAATTGTGACACTAACATAGAGTTAATAAATATGGCAACAAATAGAGATGATCCTAATACAACAGATAATGTAATCGGAAAATAGATCATAAATTGTCCCATTACCCCTGGCCACATTCCTAATGGAACAAAGGCTGCGACAGTAGTTAAAGTAGAGATGATTATAGGAAAAGCAATCTCTCCAATACCTTTTTTGGCAGCTTCTATTCTAGACATCCCTTCTTCTTCCATTAAGCGATATACATTTTCTACCACTACAATACCATTGTCTACTAGCATTCCTAATCCCATGATTAATGCAAAAAGAATCATAGTATTCATTGTGTATCCTAATGCCGATAGGATCATAAAAGACATAAACATAGACATTGGGATTGCAAACCCTACGAATAGTGCATTTCTAAATCCTAAAAAGAACATCAAAACGCCTACTACTAGAATAATCCCAAAAATGATATTATTTACTAAATCACTTACTTGGTTATTTGTTTTTTCGGACTGATCGTTAGCAACAGTTACTTTTAAATCTTGAGGGAATACATTTTCTTTAGCATCTTCTAGAATTCCATTTATTTTTTCGGCAGCTTCGATCATATTTTTTCCAGAACGCTTCTTTACATCTAACATCACTACACTATGTCCATATTCTCTTGCATAAGTAGTTTTGTCTTCTTCTTTAAAGGTAACTTCGGCAATATCTCTAAGATATACAGCTCCGTTCAAGGATTTTACAACAAATTGATCAAGTTGTGAAGGACGCTCGATTTCTCCTAGAATTCTTATCGTACGTCGTTGCCCGCTTGCAATCATATTTCCTGCAGACATAGTCATATTTCCATTACGTATCGTATTGATTATATCATCAAAACTTACTTTAGCGGCCATCATTTTGTAGATATCCACAGCAACTTCCACCTCTTTTTCCTGAGCACCACGGATATCTGCTTTTTTAATTTCATCAAGATCTCCTATTTCATCTTCTAGATATTCAGCAAATTCTTTTAGTTTTTCTACTGGATAGTCACCTGATATATTAATGTTCATAATTGGAGTTTCCTCAGAAATACTCAGATCAAAAACATTAGGTTCTACTTTGGCTCCATTAAAAGTAGGCCAATCCTCATTAGCTTTTTCAGAATCTACTTCATCTTTTACCTTTTGTTTGGCTGCCGGTACAGAGAGTTCCTCATCAAATTCTACTGTTATAATAGCATAATCTTCTTGCGAAGTCGAGAGGATCTCTACGACATTACTTACATTTTTTAGTTGATCTTCTAATGGATCTACAATTAAGCGTTCAATATCTTCTGCAGTATTTCCTGGATAAGGAACACTGATATAGATTTTGGTTTCATTGATTTCTGGGAAATTTTCTCTAGGCATAGAAAAATATGCAGAAAGTCCTAACACCAGAAATATACCAATCATTACATATATGGTAGTTGGATTGTCTATCGCCCAAGACGATAATTTAAACTCCTTATCTACCTTTTTCTTGTTAACTTCCATAGGTTGTTAGTTTAAAATTTTAACTTTCTGACCATCTTTTACACTTCTAGCACCTTCACTAATAATAGCATCACCATTATTGATACCTTCTGTAATCTCTATTAGATCTCCTTGTGTTTTTCCTGTTTTTATGATTACTCTTTTAGCTTCTGCTATATTCTGTCCATTTTTACCAGTGGTAACATATGTATATTGATCGCCTTCTGCATTTTCAGAAATAATACTTTGTGGGATTAATATCGCTTTCTCATTAGTGTAATCGTTTATTTTTACTTTAGCAGTAAGATTAGGTTTTACAGTACCTCCTTTTGAAGGAATACCAACTTCTACCATAAAGGAGCGATTGTTAGGGTTGATATAATTTCCAACCTGACGAATTTTAGTATTTATTGTTGTTCCAAGAACAGGGAAATATACTTCTACATTTTTACCCATAGTAACACTTGGTATATAGCGTTCTGGTACTTCGGTTTCGATATACATATCATTTAGGTTAACGATACGTATTACGGGGCTTTGACCAGGAGATACTACACTCCCCTGTTCTGTTATCACATCATCAATAATACCAGAAAAAGGAGCATTTATTGTAGTTTTTGCCAATTGACGTTTGATTTGATTTACTACATTTTTCTGAGCTTCAAAATTTGTTTTAGCTTCTAAATACTGAATTTCGGAACCGATTTTTTGTTCCCAAAGTCTTTTTTGGCGATCAAAAGTAGTTTTGGCTAATTGTGCTTGTACTTCTACTTGTGATAGTTGTTGGCTAAGTCCACCATCATCAATTCTGGCAAGTAGTTGACCTTTAGATACTTTTTGTCCTTGTTTTACATAGATTCTGGTAAGAATACCACCCATCTCTGGATATAAGACTATGTTTTTCTTAGTCTCTACATTTCCTTGCAATTCTAGATAATGGTTAAACAAGGTGTCTTTTACTATAATTGTAGTTACTAAAGGAAGTTTTTTTATAGAATCTAAAGAAGCTATTGCTTCATCCAATTGTTTTAACTGATTAGAAACAGTTTGTTGTTCAGCTACTATCTCGGTTCTTTTAGCACGCAATGCTTGCAAATTACCGTCTTCTATAATTTTGTCGATAGACTTCGTATTATTTTGTCCACATGAAATGATAAGAAGTGATATAGATAATATGGTAAGTATCTTTTTCATAATATGGTTACTTATTGTTTGGTATGTTTAAAATCGTTTCTAGTTCTGCTTTTTTATTGATAATAGTGAGCATAGCATTTAACACTTCATTCTGAGAAGAGTATAATTGTAATTGTGCTTGTCTTAATTCAAAACTGGAGGTAAGACCTTCTGAGTATTTAATTTGATTTTTTTTCTCAATTCGTTCTGCAAGCGTAAGATTTTGTTTTGCGGTATCATAGTTGCCTATTGAAAACTTATAATCACTTATTGCATTATTATATTTAAGCTGTATTTCTTGCTGAGTTCTTAAAAAATCAGTTTGAGACTGTTTATTAGCTATTTTAGCTTGTTGTGTGCGAGCACTTCTTTTTAAAGAGCTGAAAATAGGAATATTTAAACTCGCTCCTAAAATTGAGGATTGAAACCACTTAGTGTCACTATCCAAAAATACAAAATCATTATTAAAAGCTGAGGTGCCATAATTTACAAAAGCTGATAGAGAAGGTAAGGCCCTGCTTTTTTCTAGCTTTAATTCTAATCTGGTTTGCTCGGTATACAAGTGAGCTAATCTATAATCGATATTATTCTCTATAATAAAAGGCTTTGATGTAATTGATTGATCCATATTTTTCATAGCCAGACTATCTAAATCATCAGAAAGTACTATAGTAGAATTAACATCTATTCCTATGGTTAGGTTAAACATTTGTAATGCAATTTTTTCTAAACGCTCTGCATTACTAAGTTGATTAGTGATTTGTAATAAAGTAATCTGAAGCTGTTCTACATCTTCTTCTTCTGCTAATCCATTCTCAAAAATCTTTTTCGTTTCTAGGTGATTTTTTTCTAGTGCTTCTATATTATTTTGAAGAATCTTTACACTTTCTTGAGCAACAAGGACACTACCATAGGCATTGATGATACCTTTACGAACTTCTAGATTTGTCTTTTCTTCTATATCATTGTTATATTGTAAAAAACTCTTAGCAGCTTCAATTCCAACAAGGTATGATCCGTCAAAAATCAATTGACTTAATGTAGCTGTTGCAGAAGCTTTTTGTTTCGTTCCAAAAACAACAGGAACAAAAGTTCCTGGCTCCTTACCAGCTACTTCTCCAGGAATCAAACTTACGGGTTGTTTTAATTGGTTTTGATAATCAATTAATGCATTAATTTGTGGAAGTCCGTTTGCAGTAGCTTCCCATTTTCTTTTTAAAGCTTTTGCTACATCGCGTCTGGCATTAATGGATTGATAACTATTTTCTAATGCAAATTCTATTGCTTCATCTAGTGTAAACGAATATGAAGAATTTGTTGGTTGTTGTTGGGCTAATACTGTGGTTGTAAACAGCCAACCTAGACAAATTAACCAAAGGTTATTTCTCATACTTGATGCTCTTTTATAAGGTTATTTAAAATTGTACGTCCTTTTTCTGTGGTAATACCAAGAATATGATACTCTAGATAATTATCCATAAGTTTAGGAACAGGAAACATCTCAACAGGAAACATTTCTTTATCCTTTATGCTAATAGTACCTATAAAATATATTCTTGAAATAAATTCGATATCTATGTTTTTTCTAAAAACACCTTTTTCGATCCCTCGATTCAGATTGTCAATAACACAATCTTGAAATACATCAAACTGTTTCGCTTTTAGAATTTCGTGAATTTTTGGATAATACTTTTGGAGTTGATATTGCGGAGCTGCTTTTTCATTTTTGAGATGATGCATTACAAAAGTTTTGATTGCATATAATTCTTCAATAGGATCAAGTTGCTCTCTTAAAATTGCATTTATCCCATCATTTATTTGATAAAACAGATGATCCGCAGTGGCTTCTACAAGCTTAGTTTTATTTTGAAAATGAGTGTAAATGGTTTTTTTTGAAATCCCCATTTCTGAGGCAAGATCATCCATTGTAACACTTTTAAAACCAAGATTCAAAAACATATCACTGGCTTTTGTTATTATTTTGTCTTTCATTTATAAATAATAATCTTTTCTCAAAAGTACATACGGAAACTAAATAAACAATAAAAGTTTCCTAAGTTTCACACTTTTTTAACATAGAACATCATTTTACTGTTGATTGTTAAGAAAATGTTTTGTGCTAGGGAATGATTAGTTTTAGTTTTTTAAAAACTTTGGATTACTTTAGCACAAAAAATATACAGTGCATACAATTTCTGATTATCAAGGATATTTTGTAGAATATTTATCTAAAAAGGTTGTAACTAAAGAGCCAAAAAATCTTTATGAACCGATGTCTTATATTCTTAATTTAGGAGGGAAACGACTTCGTCCTATACTAACCTTAATGGCTTGTGAAATTTTTGATGGATCATATAAGAAAGCTTTGGACGCTGCATTAGCGATAGAGATTTTTCATAATTTTTCATTAATACATGATGATATTATGGATGCGGCTCCTCTTAGACGAGGTAAAGAGACTGTCCATGAGAAATGGGATGTAAACACAGGAATTCTCTCAGGAGATGCGATGTTGATTAATGCATATCAATTGTTTGAAAATTATGAAGATAGTGTCTTTAAGGAATTAGCAAAGTTGTTTACTAAGACAGCAATGGAGGTATGTGAAGGTCAGCAGTATGATATTGATTTTGAAACAAGAGATGATGTGGTTATTTCTGAGTATATTAAAATGATAGAATATAAAACGGCAGTTTTGGTCGGTGCAGCTATGAAAATGGGAGCAATTGTAGCTAGTGCTCCAGAAAAATGTAGGTCTTTAATTTATGATTTTGGAAGATTATTAGGATTAGCATTTCAGCTTCAGGATGATTATTTAGATGCTTTTGGTGACCCTAAAACTTTTGGAAAGCAAGTAGGAGGAGATATTATAGAGAATAAAAAAACTATTTTATATCTAAAAGCTTTGGAATTTGCAAATGAAGATGAACAAAAACAATTAATAGGCTTATTTTCTCTTAACCCAGATGATCCATCTGAAAAGATAAATACAGTAACACATCTTTTTGAAACTACAGGAGCAAAAGAGCAAACACGTTTAGAAATTGAAAACTATACAAATAAAGCATTTATAGTTTTAGAAAACCTTCCTATAGGAGATGATAAAAAAAAGAGATTAAGAATGTTTGGTGAACAACTAATGAATAGAAGTGTCTGAATATACTCTTGTAATTAAGCAGCAATTGATTGATGAGTTCACTAACTCTGATCTATATCCTCAATTTTTGATTCAAATACAAAAGGATTTGAATCGTGCAGGAATTGATTATATCATTGAAAGTAAGAAGCCTCAAAGTTTATTTTCTGAAATAACACGTTTACTTATTGAAAAATTACAAAATGCATTTAATGAATATCTTAATTTATTATATGCTGTTGATGTCTCAGAAGATAAGATAAAAAGTCTGAATTCTGAAGATAGTATTGATATTGCAGAATATGCTGCCTATTTGATTCTAAAGAGGGAATGGCAAAAAGTTTGGTATAGAAATAAACAATAGAAGTATAAACAAATGAAGATATATGGTAGTGTTTTTTTCTTTTTTTTCTTAACTTTTATGTATGGACAAGAGCTGTCTCAGAATGCAACTAACATCATGTATGAGGCGTTTTTAGAAGCGATCAATAAAAAAGATACTTTGATTACGCAAGTATTTAAAAAATACAAGTGCTCTGAATATTTCTCCGGAAATATTAATTTTTACTACAAGAACAAAAAATTAAAGCTTATAAAACATTTGTATAAGCAGCATGCAGATGTTAGTTTGGAATATTATTTTATAGAAAATGATACGTTGAGGATGCAAACTTTGATTTCTGAAATTATTCGTTTCAATACTTTTTATTATGAAAACGCACAAGAAAAATCTTCGTCAATGGAAAAAGTATTAGAAGTTGTAGAATTCCGAACACTTTTTGAGGATGATCTTATTGCATCATGTTATGAAAGAAGAAACATGCAAAAACATTCAGAATGGGATTCTGACTTTTTTAATTCCATGGATTTTGAAAAAAATGCCTGTTTAAAAGATAATGTAGAGGATATAAACTATAAATATAGATTACTTCGTAAAGCCGAAAAGAAACTTATTAGGTATAGAAATAAACCAAGTTGCATTTTTCATATGTGGTAAATATAACCTCCCTCCCTTTATAAGGATGTTTTTTTAAAAAAACATCCTTATAAAGGGAGCATAGGGGCTTCCATAAATACTTTTTTTATCATCATATAGTACATCATATTTAAGACCTACGCTAATAAAACCTACTCTATATCCGGCTCCAATAAATAGTGCTGGATACCAATAATTATCAGTAATTTTTTGATTTGCAGTTTTGATTTCTCTATTCACGCCCATTTCTTCAAACTCTGCAGAAATTTGTAATTTAGGTAAAGGATTAAGTAATGTAATAATACTTGCTCCATAATTGATATCTTTTCTTTTTTGGTTGAGTCTATCGTTTTCGAAACTACTATATCCAAAACGTAATCCCAGTCCAGCACTAAACCACTCATTAAACTCATATATAGCAGCAGGGGCGACAACAGCATTAAATGTGTCATTAGAGAACCCAATACCTATGTCACCTCCAAAATGTACATTAGACCAAAAATCATCATTCTGAGAGTATCCTTTTTGTATAGAAAAAAATAAGAAGAGAATTAATATTGAGACTATGATATTTTGATAAGGATATGATATCATTATTGATTTTATAAAAGAATTATGATATAAATATAAATAATTCAATACTTATTATACAGTAATTGTTGTATTTTTGTGACGTTTTATCATTAAAAAGACAGTTGAATACTTACATATGGATAAATATTCATTTTTGAATGCGGCTAATACCGCATTTTTTGCAGATTTGTATGATCAATATTTGCAAAATCCCGATAGTGTAGAGCCTAGTTGGCGTGCATTTTTTCAAGGATTTGATTTTGGGTTAGAAAACGCCGATGAATCAGGAGAATTCTTACATGTAGATCAGACATCTGAAGAAACGATTACAGTTCCTCAAAATGTTCAAAAAGAATTTCAGGTAGTTCGTTTGATAGACGGATATAGAACTCGAGGACATTTGTTTACTAAAACGAACCCTGTAAGAGAACGAAGAAAATATAATCCTACACTAGCATTAGAAAATTTTGGATTAAGTCAGAGAGATCTTAATACTGTTTTTAACGCAGGAGAAATTATTGGTATAGGTCCTAATACCTTGAGCAATATTGTTGTTCATTTAGAGCAAATCTATTGTGATTCTGTCGGTATCGAATATATGTATATTCGTAACCCCGAAGAACGAGAATGGATACAGGCTCGAGTTAACTTTAATAGCAATAGAACTAAGTTCTCTGTTGACCAAAAAAAACATATCCTTAAAAAACTAAATCAAGCAGTTTCTTTCGAGAGCTTTTTACATACCAAATATGTCGGACAGAAACGTTTTTCTTTAGAAGGAGGAGAATCTCTTATACCAGCACTTGATGCATTAGTAGAGAAAGCATCAAATCTAGGTGTTAAAGAGTTTGTAATGGGGATGGCACATCGTGGTCGTTTAAGTACCCTTACCAATATTTTTGGAAAGAGCCCTAAAGACATTTTTAGCGAATTTGACGGTAAAGATTATGAAGAAGCAGTATTTGACGGAGATGTAAAGTATCACTTAGGATGGACTTCTAAACGAGAATCAGATTCTGGGAAAGCTATTAATATGAATATAGCACCTAACCCATCACATCTAGAAACTGTAGGGGCAGTAGTAGAAGGAATTGCAAGAGCAAAGCAAGATACACATTATAAAAATGATATCTCGCAGGTGTTACCAATTGTAGTTCATGGGGATGCCGCTGTAGCAGGGCAAGGTCTAGTGTATGAAATTATTCAAATGGCTCAGTTAGATGGCTATAAAACAGGAGGGACCATACATATAATTGTAAATAATCAGATTGGTTTTACTACAAATTATCTAGATGCACGATCATCAACATATTGTACAGATATAGGGAAAGTTACCCTATCACCAGTATTGCACGTAAATGCAGATGATGCAGAAGCAGTAGTTCATGCGGCTAATTTTGCATTAGAATTTAGAATGAATTTTGGGCGTGATGTATTTATAGACTTATTAGGGTATCGTAAATATGGTCATAATGAGGGGGATGAGCCTCGTTTTACACAGCCTAAACTATATAAAGCTATTGCTAAACATAATAACCCGAGGGATATTTATGCAGAAAAACTGATATCAGAAGGTATTATAGATAAGAATTATGTTACTCAGCTCGAAAAAGAATATAAAGCATCTCTAGAAGAAGAGTTACAAGACTCTCGTAAGCAAGAAAAAACTATTATTACTCCATTTATGCAAGATGAATGGGCAGGGTTTGAAAGAGTGCAAGAAGATGAGATGATGGATGTAGTTGATACAACCTATCCTAAAGATAAATTAACAGAAATAGCAGAAGTTATAACAAAACTTCCTGCAGATAAAAACTTCCTTCGTAAAATAGAGAAGATTGTAAATGAGCGTCATAAAGGCTTTTTTGAAAAAGATCAGCTAGATTGGGCGATGGGAGAATTACTAGCGTATGGTTCTTTGTTAAAAGAAGGATACGACGTAAGAATGAGTGGACAAGATGTAGAGCGAGGAACATTCTCACACAGACATGCTGTTATCAAGGTAGAAGATAGTGAAGAAGAAGTAGTGTTATTAAATAACCTAAAAGGAGATCAGGGAGATTTTTATATCTATAATTCATTACTATCAGAATATGGAGTAGTAGGGTTTGATTATGGGTATGCTATGGCTAGCCCTAAAACATTAACTATTTGGGAAGCGCAATTTGGAGATTTTGGTAATGGAGCACAGATTATGTTGGATCAATATATTTCTTCAGCAGAAGATAAGTGGAAACTCCAAAATGGTTTAGTGATGTTATTACCACATGGCTATGAAGGACAAGGAGCAGAACATTCTTCGGCTCGTATGGAGCGATATTTACAATTGTGTGCTAAGGATAATATGTTTGTAGCAGATGTAACAACACCAGCTAACATGTTTCATTTGTTACGTAGACAAATGAAAGCTAATTATCGTAAGCCATTAGTTGTGTTTACTCCGAAGAGTTTATTAAGGGATAAGAAAGTAGTTTCTTCTGTAGATGAATTTGCTAATGGAAGTTTCCAAACAGTATTAGATGACCCAGATGCAAAAACCAAAGATGTAAAATCATTGGTTTTTTGTACCGGTAAATTTTATTACGATTTATTGAAAGAAAAGGAAAAACTAGGACGGAAAGATGTAGCTCTGGTAAGGATAGAACAACTATTTCCTTTACCAGCTTCTGAAATGGATAAAGTTATTGATAAATATAAGGCAGATGAGGTTATATGGGCACAAGAAGAGCCCCGTAATATGGGAGCATTAAGCCATATGTTAATGAATTATGATGCCGCAAAAACATTTAGATTTGCAAGTAGAAGACCATACGGTGCTCCTGCAGCAGGTAGTGCAACTAGATCAAAAAGAAGACATCAGCAAGTGATTGATTATGTGTTTGATAAGACAAAAAACAATCAAAGAAGATAAAAGATTATAAAATAAGTATAGTTAGAAGTTTCCAAGAGAAATTATATAAAGGATAAATTCAGAATTATGGCTTTAGAAATGAAAGTCCCATCACCGGGAGAATCTATTACAGAAGTAGAAATAGCTCAATGGCTTGTTGAGACTGGTGATTATGTTGAAAAAGATCAGGCAATTGCAGAAGTAGACAGTGACAAAGCAACTTTAGAATTACCAGCAGAAGCTAGTGGTGTTATTACACTTATGGCAGAAGAAGGTGATGCAGTAGCAGTAGGTCAGGTAGTATGTCATATTGATACTGATGCTGCTAAACCTGATGGAGATACTGTAGCACCAGTTACAGAAACACCAAAAGTAGAAGAGAAAAAAGCAGAAACTCCAACAACACCAGTTAAGGCAGAAACGTATGCTACAGGAACAGCTTCACCCGCTGCTAAAAAAGTATTGGCAGAAAAAGGAATTGATGCAGCACAGGTAAAAGGTACAGGTAGAGATGGTCGTGTTACTAAAGCTGATGCATTAGATGCAAAACCATCAATGGGAACTCCAGGGCTTGGTGCTAGAGGAGAATCTCGTAAAAAATTATCAATGTTGCGTCGTAAGGTTGCAGAACGGTTAGTTTCTGTAAAAAATGAAACAGCAATGCTTACTACCTTTAATGAGGTAGATATGCAACCTATTTTTGATCTTAGAAGTAAGTATAAAGAAACATTTAAAGGTAAGCATGGAGTAAGTTTAGGTTTTATGTCTTTCTTTACTCTTGCATGTGTACGTGCATTGCAGTTGTTTCCAGCTGTAAATTCAATGATAGATGGTAAGGAAATGATTTCTTATGATTTTCAAGATATTAGTATTGCTGTTTCTGGACCAAAAGGATTAATGGTACCTGTAATTCGTAATGCAGAAAATTTAAGTTTCAGAGGAGTAGAATCAGAAGTAAAAAGACTGGCAATTAGAGCTCGTGATGGACAGATTACAGTAGATGAGATGACAGGAGGGACCTTTACGATTACTAATGGAGGAGTTTTTGGTAGTATGCTATCTACACCAATTATTAACCCGCCACAGAGTGCAATCTTGGGGATGCATAATATTGTAGAGCGACCAATCGTAAGAGATGGACAGATTGTAATAGCACCAATTATGTATGTAGCACTATCTTATGATCATAGAATTATTGATGGTAAAGAATCAGTAGGCTTTCTTGTAGCAGTAAAAGAAGCATTAGAAAACCCAGAAGAATTACTTATGAATTCTAATATAACTAGAGCATTAGAATTGTAATAATTTTATTTTTATAACCTTAAAAAGAAGCCTCCGTTTAAACTTAAAAAACGAAGGCTTTTTGTTTTTTTTATGTTATCTGAAATATAGGATAGACAATTTGATTAAGGATAAATGGATTGCTGATCATTAATATTATGTCCAGATGAGTGTATCTGGGCTAAAAGAACAATAAATTAACAAGTAATACTGAGTGTTGTAATAGTATTAAAAATGCTATTCAATATAGAGATTGATCTAAGGAAAAGAGATGATTTTTATTTAGCTATAGTTTAAATAAATTCCAAATCTCGATCGCAGAATATACAAAATCAGTAAGGATAACATCTTTAAGAGATGTTACGTTAAGAGGATTGTCCCATGTTCCTTCTCGATATATAGGCATGTAAGATTTATTCTGAATTTTTGATAGAGACTTTGCATTTTGATACAAAATACTATTATTAACAGATTGGTTTGTTGTACTAATGTAAAGAGTAGTGTTAAAATTATGATGAAGCAAGTAATTAGGATTTGTACCCTTGGTGTATTTAAAATACAGGTTTTGAGGTTTGTAAAGCGAAAAAGAATTTGGTTGATATGCTAAAGTTTGATTTGAATTTGGAACATTTATAATAGATTGAGAAGAAGCAGAATTACTAAATATGTAAAATGATACGAAAAATAAAATTTTTAGATTCATGATGATATGAGGTTTGGGGTGTTTAATATGAAAAATGATTTATGAAATGTATAGCGGTATATATAATAACATATAAATAATGGATTACCCTATTTTTTAATTGGATTATTTTTATGCCTATAGTTCTTGTTTTTGAAGAATGTTATTCTAATATCATTTCTTTATAAGGGATACTAATTGAATATCCTTTGGATGTAAAATAATCAATGTCAGAAATACTGCCTGTGGCTAAAACAAAATCTCCACCCCATCCTCCTAGACTTTTGATACTGCCAGAGTACTCTGGGAATAGAATTGATTTTATAGTAGGGGTTTTAATGATGTTGGATATGGTATTCTCATGTAAATCTATTAATTTTTGAAACTCATTGAGTGAAGAGCAATGTACCAGTGCAGATGTGATTTCTGATATGATTGTTGCAGCTTTGTCAAAATCCTTAAGAGATAAAGATTGGTAATGCTTAATTGATGCTTTGCTATCTTGTTTTTGATTTAAGTAAATAAAAAATAGATGATTTTTAAATATTGGGTTAAAATCAGCTACTGTTATTTTAGGGATGTTTTGGTTACGTTGATATAGAATAGGAGTGTCGCGTTGTGCGCACGCAATATCATATCCACTACCTCCAAAACTATTTTCTAATAGTGTAAATGCATCTACTTTTGCCCACTGTGCAATATTATTGATTAGAGTAGAGGAAGACCCGAGTCCCCATTGCCGATTAAATTCTAATTTACTCTCTATATAATATCCTTTTTCTATAGAAAGGAAGTTAGGGTTTAATGCTTTTGCAGCAGTAAGAATATTAATTAATGTGGTGGTGATGATATCTGGTTCGGGATTCTTTATAGCTTGTATAAAGGTATTTCCGCTTGGTATGAGGTGTGTTGTAAACCAGCAATTATCTTGATCATCAAAACTTCTCCAGAGAATAGCATTAGTTTCATTTTCTGTAACGAGTAGCGATTGTCCTTTTTGGGTAGGTAGTGCCAGAGCAGTTACTCCATCTAAGACGAGATATTCTGCAGTAAGTAATAGTTTACCATGACTGTAAAAATACTTTTGCATAGTTTAGACTCTTAACTTTTTGATTTGTGCTACAACTTCGCTATGCGTAACCGTATTGTTTTTGAAGTGATGTATGAGTTGTTGTTTTTCAGTTTCGGTGGCTTTAAATTGATTTAGGATATTCATAAGGTGCATTTTCATATGTCCTTGTTGGATCCCTGTAGTGATTAATGAGTTTATCGCAGCAAAATTTTGTGCCAACCCTGCTACAGCTGTAATCTCCATTAATTTTTTGGAATTTGGGTTTTCTAAAAGCTGTAAAGCTAGTTTTACTAATGGATGTAATGATGTTAATCCACCTACGGTTCCTAATGCTAAAGGTAATTCTATAGAAAATTTAAAGACTCCATCTTTAATCTCTGCATGAGTAAGGCTAGAGTATTTACCATTCTTAGAAGCATAGGCATGTGCTCCTGCTTCGATTGCTCTAAAATCATTTCCGGTAGCTAATACTATAGCATCAATGCCGTTCATGATACCTTTATTATGTGTTACCGCTCGGTAGGGCTCAATTTCTGCAATACGTACCGCTCTTATAAATTTTTCAGCATATTGTTGTGATGATAACGTTGGGGTACTGGGAAGATCTGTTATATCACAAGATACAGACGCATTCACCAAGCATTGTGGAACATAATTAGAAAGAATACTCATGATGATCTCTATCTCTTTTTCTGTGTCAGAAAATTCATTGTACTTTTCTGCTTCGGATACTAGTGTTTTTGCAAACTGCTCTAAGCAAGAATTTATGAAATTAGCTCCCATAGCATCTACTGTCTCAAAAGTACAATGCAATTGATAGTAGTTGTCAATCTCTGTAGTTTTATCTATAAGCGTTATTGCAGTTACACCTCCACCACGTTTCTCCATATTTTTGGTAATATGAGATACTGATGATAGTATTTTGGATTGAGTTTCAGTAAAGAATTTCTCTAAGATAACGGAGCTACCCATAAACATAAAATGTACTTGCCCAACTTTGCTAGTTGATAGTACTTTTGCTGTAAACCCTCCTCGTGTTTGCCAAAACTTAGCTGCTTTACTTGCTGCAGCAACCACTGAACTTTCCTCGATAGTCATTGGTAGCGTGTACGGCTTATTGTTAATAAGAAAATTTGGTGCTACCGAAAAAGGGAGGTAGTAGTTAGAAATCGTATTCTCAGTAAACTCATCATGAAGCTTCTGAAGTCCATTATCAGAATTCCAATACATTGCCAAAGTATCAATTACATTTTGATCATTATTAAAATGATGCTCTGCCAGCCATTTGATCTTGTTAGCTTTAGAGAGTTTAGAAAACCCAGAAACTATAGGTGTCATCGTATTTATTGTGTTTAGTGGCTTCAAATATACTATTCTGTTTTGTTATACGTATTACGTATAATCAAATGATTTTTGATGTATCTGGTAGTTAGTTTTTTATTCAATTAGACTTATTAATGTATGATAATATCATTATTCAAGCTACAATTTTCCGGTTTCTGGTTTCTGCCACCTTCCTCTGACTTCTAGTTCTCGATCTTTACTTATATTCCTTTTTTATAGTTTAATGCTAATCAAAATTTATTGTTTTGTTGATGATATGTTAAGTTTATTAGTGTATATGGTCAATATTTTATGGTATTTAAGCGCAATTGTTGTATTTTTCACGGATTTTTTAGCATTCTTGCGTTAACGATTTTTAAAAAAAGCATATGAAAATCACAAAATTATTTTTTACGATTACATTTTTTATTGCTTTTGCAGTAACAGCACAAAACAAAACATTTACTCTAGATGAGATTTGGGGAGGAGCATTTAGAACAGAAGGATTGCAGTCTTTGCATTCTATGAATAACGGAAAAGAATATGCCGTTATGGAAATGGATCAAGCTTCTGGAGCTACCAATATAGAGGTGTATACTTATGAAACAGGAGAAAAAGCAAGAACATTGGTGAGTACTACTGCGCTTGGGGGATTATCTTCATTTCAGGATTACTCTTTTAGTAAGGATGAAAAAAGAATTTTACTTTCTAGCGAGTTAGAGCAGATATATCGTCATTCTTCAAAAGGAATTTATCATATTTATGATGTTCCATCTAAAAGTATTTTTAAAGTTAGTGATCAAAAAATCCAATCTCCATTACTATCTCCTGATGGTAATAAAATAGCATATGTTCTGGATAATAATATCTATATGTTGGATTTTGTAACAGGAAAAGAAGTGCAATTAACGGATGATGGTAAGAAAAATGAAATTATCAATGGTATTACAGATTGGGTATATGAAGAAGAATTCGCTTTTGTAAGAGCTTTTGATTGGAGTGCGGATAGTAATAAAATTGCATTTTTACGATTTGATGAAAGAGAAGTTCCTGAGTTTTCCATGGATGTATACCATAAGAGTCTATATCCTAAACAAGATGTTTTTAAATATCCTAAAGCAGGGGAGAAGAATGCAAAAGTTTCTCTATTTGTTGCTGATATAAGTAAAATGACTTCTGATGAAATAAAATTAGGAGATTATAAAGATTTTTATATCCCTAGAATCGAATGGACAGCAAATCCAAATGTTTTGAGTATACAGGTATTGAATAGGCATCAAAATAATTTGGATTTAATTTTTGTAGATGCTAAAACCAAAGTATCAAAAGTAGTGCTTAATGAAACTGATGCAGCTTATATTGATATCACAGATAACCTTACTTTCTTAGAAGATAATAGTTTTATATGGACTAGCGAAAAAGATGGATATAACCATGTTTATCATTATAGCTCTACAGGAGAGTTAATTAATCAAGTAACTTCTGGTGCTTGGGAAGTAACAGATTATTATGGTTATGACTCTAAAAATAAAAAAATATATTATCAGAGTGTAGAAAATGGAAGTATCAATAGAGATGTTTACTCTGTTACTCTAGATGGTAAGAACAAAAAACGATTGAGTAAAAAAGAAGGGACTAATGATGCAGAATTTAGTGCAGATTATAGTTTATATATCAATTACTTTTCTAATGCGACTACACCGTATGAGTATAGTCTTAATAATGGAAAAACAGGAGCAGTAGTACGCGAGATTAAAAATAATAAAAAGCTGATAGAAAAACTTACAAAATATGACTTGCGACCTAAAGAGTTTTCTACAATAACTATTAATGGAGAAGAATTAAATACATGGATGATTAAGCCAAAGGATTTTGATCCTGCTAAAAAATATCCATTGTTAATGTATCAGTATTCTGGACCAGGATCTCAATCTGTAAAAAATTCTTGGAATAGCTCCAATGACTATTGGTATATGATGTTAGCACAGAAGGGATATATAGTTGCTTGTGTAGATGGTAAAGGAACAGGATTAAAAGGAGCTAAGTTTAAGAAAGCTACACAGAATGACTTAGGGAACTTAGAGGTTCAGGATCAGATTGCTGGGGCAAAACACTTTGGAGCATTAGATTATATCGATGCATCCAGAATAGGAATTTGGGGATGGAGTTATGGTGGCTTTATGTCTAGTAATTGTCTATTTAAAGCACCAAATACTTTTAAAATGGCAATTGCTGTTGCTCCTGTAACTAGTTGGAGGTTTTATGATACCATTTATACGGAGCGATATCTAAAAACCCCACAGGAGAATGCAAAAGGATATGATGATAACTCACCAATTAATTTTGTAAAAGGATTAAAAGGAAAATTCTTATTAGTACACGGTAGTGCAGATGATAATGTACATGTCCAAAATACAATGCAATTAGTTGAGGCATTAATACAGGCTAATAAAGATTTTGATTGGGCAATCTATCCAGATAAAAACCATGGAATTTATGGTGGTAACACTAGATTACATCTATATAATAAAATGACTAACTTCATAAAAAACAACTTATAATTAATAAATAAACATAATGGCAGATACAGTTAAAGCAACTCCTCAGAAAGAACTTTTTGGTCATCCGATGGGGTTATACATTTTATTTTTTACAGAAATGTGGGAACGCTTTTCATACTATGGTATGAGAGCATTATTAGTTTTATACATGACAACCGAAACAATAGGAGATCCAAGAGGTGCAGGCTTAGGTTGGACAAGTAAAGAAGCTTTAGCGCTCTATGGCTGGTATACAATGCTAGTATATGTAGCATCAATTCCTGGGGGGATGATTGCAGATAAACTTTTAGGGCAAAAAAAATCGGTCTTATTAGGAGCTATAATATTATGTTTAGGTCATGCAGTGTTAGTTTTAACAGATATTTGGGCATTTTATACAGGTTTAGGTTTAGTTATATTAGGAGTTGGGTTATTAAAACCAAATATTTCAACTATGGTCGGAGGCCTTTATAAGGAAGGTGATATTAGAAGAGATAAAGGATTTAGTATCTTTTATATAGGGATTAATTTAGGATCTTTATTAGCTACAATGATAGTAGGAATCGTAGTCGCAAAATGGGGATGGCATGCAGGATTTGGATTAGCAGGAATAGTAATGGTTCTAGGATTGTTAAATTATTTATATGGACAAAAATATCTAAAAGAAGTTGGGAATTTTGTGCCAACGAAAGATGATGAAAACGAAGTTTCGTATGGGAAATTATATGCAAAACTATTTAGTTCTCCTAAGCAATTGATATTTACAGGATGTTTATTATTAGCTTCAATTTATGGTTGGTATGCTCTAGAGTGGGGATTTGGGTTATTATTTGTTTTCTTAACAGCGATCACAGCATTGTTAATGATGATTTATAAAGAGCTAGATTCTCAGGTGTTTAAAGACCGTTTTTTAGTACTATTATTGTCTTTTATTATGGTAATTATTTTCTGGGGTGCTTTTGAGCAAGCAGGAGGGTTAATGAATTTATATACAGAGACGAATACAGATAGAAATTTATTTGGTTGGGAAATTCCTACAGTAATGTTTCAAAGTTTAAATGCTGGTTTTATTATTTTGTTCGCAACATTAATAGCGAGTATTTGGGCAAAAAGAAAGTTAAAAGGAAAAGAAGCGTCTTCTTTGTTTAAAATGGCTCTTGGGATTATAATTATGGGATTTGGGTTTTTATTTATGGTGTTTGCTGCAATGGAGTTTGAAAAATCAGGATCTTCAAGTATGATTTGGTTAGTTTTAGCTTATTTATTTCATACCATAGGAGAATTGTGTATTTCTCCAGTGGCACTGTCATTTATTACAAAGTTAGCACCAGTTAAATATGCATCACTGATGATGGGAGTATATTTTGCTGCGACAGGACTAGGAAACAAAGTAGCCGGAATTGTTGGTGAGTCTGCAAGTGAATATGGAGAACTTACTATTTTTTCGGGAATAGTAGGCTTTACAGTAATTTTTGGGTTGATATTTATTGCAATTCTAAAGCCATTGAAAAGATTGACACACGGAGTTGAAGAAAGTGAAAGAGTTTTAAAAAACGAAGAAGCTGAAGGTTTTGAATTAGCAGATAATTAATAACGTTAGGATAAATGGAAACCAAATTTAAAATTGATTCACAAGAGTTTAGTTTATTAGGTCATAAACCTTCTTTGTTTGTATTATTCTTTACAGAGATGTGGGAGCGTTTTTCATACTACGGTATGCGAGCGCTGTTTGTTTTATTTTTAACAAGCGAAATAGTTAATGGAGGTTGGGCATGGAGTAATGAAGACGCTCTAAAGTTATATGGATGGTATACAGGATTAGTATATCTTACCCCAATTGTTGGAGGGTTTATAGCAGATAAATTTTTAGGATATAGAAAAGCAGTTGCATTAGGAGCTTTATTAATGACATTGGGACATGCCTCTATGGCATTAGAAACACCAACTTTTTTATATGTAGGACTGGCTTTTTTGATTTTGGGAAATGGATTGTTTAAACCAAATTTAACATCTATAGTAAGTGGGTTGTATGATAAAAATGCAGAGAAGAAAGATGGAGCGTATACAATCTACTATATGGGAGTTAACGCAGGAGCTTTCTTAGGTATAATGTTATGTGGATATATCGGAGAAAAAGTAAGTTGGAGTTTTGGATTTGGTTTGGCAGGTATATTTATGTTTTTAGGAATGCTTCAATTCTGGTTTGGTAGAAGTATTTTGGAAAAAGTAGGACTATCTCCTTCAGAAAAACTCGAATTGGATGATATAGACGATGTAATAGAAGATACTGTAGAGGATGCAATAGAAGAGGTGAAAGAAAGTTCAAAAGTACAAAAACATAGATATATTGTAGTAGGAGTTTTAGCATTCTTTACTATATTCTTTTGGGCAGCTTTTGAACAAGCAGGAGGGTCGATGACTATTTTTGCTAATAAATATACGAATCGAATATTGGTAGGAAATGCGGCTAGTATCTTTAAAATAGTAGATACATTAATTACGATCATCCCATTGCTTATCATTACTTGGGTATTATATAAACTCTTTGTCCAAACGTTTAAAAAAATATCGTTATCCAATATCATTTTAGGATTTAGTTTTTTGATTATTTGGGCAATAGTAATTTGGAAACTTTATAGAGAGTTTAATGCTGATGCAACAGAGGTGCCTGCCTCATGGTTTGGAATTTTAAATTCTTTATTTATTATTTCATTTGCTCCATTGTTTTCTAAATTATGGGAAAGTAAGTATAATCCATCAGCAGCAGTAAAATTTGGGCTAGGTCTTATACTTTTAGGTCTTGGTTTTGCGTTATTAGCATTTGGTGCAATGTCAATTCCGCAAGGAGCAGAAACAGCAGCAGTAAGTATGGGATGGCTGATTATGGCATATTTGTTACATACATTAGGAGAGTTGTTTTTATCTCCAGTAGGATTGTCTTATGTTAGTAAGCTCGTTCCTGCTAAACTAATAGGGTTGATGTTTGGAGTATGGTATTTAGCAATTTTTATAGGTAATTGGTCTGCAGGTCAGTTAGGAGGAATGATTGATAGTATTACTTCAGAATATTCATTGACTACGTTCTTTTTGATATTTACTGTGGTACCTGCAGCGGCAGGGTTATTAATGATATTGCTTAATCCTGTATTGAAAAAATTAATGCACGGAGTGAGATAATAAAAAAACAACAACTCCACTTATTTTTTTAGGATAAGTGGAGTTTTAAAATAAGGAATAGTTTGTATTTTCGACTAGTTAAATAAAAAATAAGCCCATGAAAAATCTACTTCTTCTAATATTTGTGTTATTATATACTATTACTTATTCTCAAGAAATTAAATGGATTTCTATGAATGATGCTTTGAAAGCACAAAAAAAAGAACCTAAGAAGATCTTTATGGATGTATATACCAATTGGTGTGGTCCTTGTAAACTTTTAGATAAAAGAACGTTTCATAATAAAGATGTAGTGTCTTATGTGAATGATAATTATTATGCTGTAAAATTTGATGCAGAAGGAGTTGAGGAGATAAAGTATAATAACTTTACCTACACTAATCCGAATTATAATCCAGATAGAAAAGGAAGAAATAGCCAGCATTTTTTTGCAAATGCATTAAAAGTAACAGGATATCCTAGCATAGTATTTTTTGATGAACAAGCAAATTTAATTGCCCCTGTAACTGGATACAAAACGCCACAACAATTAGAGATATATCTAAAAATGATCCATAATAATGATTATAAAAAGCTAACCAATAATGAAGCTTGGCAGAAATATGAAAAAACTTTTGTAGGAACTTTTAAAGATTAACCTTGATAGTTTTTACTTAGTTGTAAAATAAAAAACCCTTTTTGTTAATTAACAAAAAGGGTTTTTTATTGAATAGTTGATATGTATCGTGATAAGAAATCAGAAGTATTATTAGCTTTTATAGCATTTCTATAATAAATCAACAATTAATCAAAGTTTGGTACGTTATTTTTTCTATAGTCTTAAAAGTATATCTAAATCTAGCATTTAAAATATATATAAAATGCATTTAATCGGATTTTTACTTGCTTTTATCGATTATATTTAGTTTTTTTGAGCAATAAACCTATTTATGAAAAAAATAACACTCATAGCCGCCCCATCTATGTTTTTTGTTGCGTTGCTTTTGTCTTTTACAGTTGCAGAACAACCTAAATTACCCCAAAAATCACAAGATCATATTGTAATATCTCCAGAGGTTCTAATTCCAGAGGAAAATAATTCATTATTGTATAAAGAACGACTTGTCGACTCTATTACAGCGTATTTTAATAAAGCACTACATGAGAATAAAATTGTAGGAGCAGCTGTAACTATTGTAAAATGCGATTCTGTGATTTATAAGAGTGGTTATGGTAGTAGAAATAGTACACTAAAAGATACTGTTAATGAAAATACAATATTTAGAATAGGCTCTGTTTCTAAGGGTTTCGCAGGGATACTAGCAGGAATCCATGTAGAAGAAGGTTTATTAAGTTGGGAAGATAAAATTGTAGATTATATTCCCGATTTTCAGATGTCTAGTAGAAATCAAACAGAAAAAGTAACGTTGTCCCATATCTTATCTCATACTACAGGACTGCCATATCATAGTTTTACAAATCTTGTAGAAGCAGGATTGCCTATAACATCAATTGCCAGTCGTTTTAAAAATGTTTTTCCGATTGGGCAACCTGGTCGTATATATAGTTATCAGAATGCAGTTTTTGCACTCAGCGGTAAGATTATAGAAGAAATCACAGGAAAACCCTTGGTAGAGGTGATTCAGGATAAGATTTTTAAACCATTAGAAATGACCTCAGCTTCTGCTAGCTATGAAGCCTTGGATGAGTCTGATAATGTTGCACAACCTCATAAGCGTTTTCGATATGGGTGGAAACCAATACGGATTAATAAAAAGTATTATAATAATGCTATTGCCGCGGGAGGGATTAATGCAAGCATTACAGACATGAGTAAGTGGGTAAGATTTTTGTTAGGAAATAATCCAGAGGTTATGATGCCTAATACAATGAACACTGTTTTTAGCCCTAAAATTCAGGTTGGAGGGAGAAGTAAATATTATCAAAGATGGCCAGGGTTTTCAAAATCTTCATATGGATTAGGATGGCGTATTCATACATTTATTAATAAAGAAACTAAACAACCAAGTACGATGATTCATCATGGAGGAACGGTTAATAATTATAGAAGTGAGATCGCAATTTATCCCGAAGAAGATTTAGGAATTTGCGTGCTTTTTAATAGCCAAAATAGTTTAGCTAAAAACTGTATCCCCGAAATCTATAAAATAATAAAAGAAATAACAGCTACTATAGAAGAAGAGTATTCAAAAGAATCTTTAATCGTATTATAGTCTATTTTATAATGAAAGCTCCCTTTTTATCTATTCGATGAAAAGGGACTTCACGTTTTTCACAACTTATCTCCCATTGATCCATATGGCGTTTATAATTACTGGCATCTGCTACAATCTGCTTTGGATGTAAACTATCAATGACTCTATCTAAATGAATTTTTGGAGAATTTGATAAGAGAATAATATCTGGATAAAATTTTTTGAGACTATAGATTGAAGAGCTATCAATCACTAAAATGGTTTGTTTTTTATATTGATAGATGTTTCTTAATTGTATAGTAGTATCAAGAGTAGCTCTATTCTCAATAAGATAATTACCGAATAAAAAATTCTGAGTTTTTGTACTAATACTATCCTTACTATAGACTTGAAGTTGTTTATTCTGTAGGACTCCTAAGGTTGTATTATGGTAGTTATGAAATATAATAAATTCTTCTGAATGCTGAGATATATGTTCTTCATATATAAAAACTAAGGATAGCAAGAGTGTAGGTGCTACTAACCAATAAAGTTTACTTCTATTATAGTTATGAAATACTATAATAGAAACAACAATAACCAGATATAATGTTATGAGGAGATTTGATGAAAAAGAAATGTTTTTAATAACAAATGCTTCTTGCTGAGCCACCCAACTAACTATAAGATTCATAGTGTTGATGGACAGGCCGAATACAGTTGCTATGATTTTAGGGAGCATATCGATAGCAGCTAGTAGAATAGTTACTATGCCTAACCCTAAGATTCCTCCTAAAAAAGGAATGATCATAAGATTAGAAACAAAAAATAAAATAGGAAACTGATGAAAGTAAAATAGTGTAAGAGGTAATAACCCAAGTTGAGCTGCAATGGTTACTGTAAAAGTTTCCCATAGTTTTCTAGAAATATAAAATCTAGGGCGATAGATTCTAACTAATAAGGGCTGTATCCAAACTATAGAAAAAACAGCTAAATAGCTTAGTTGAAAACCAACTGAAAAAAGTAATAAAGGGCTAAAACACGTTAATATAAAAATAGAAATAAATAATGAATTATAGATACTTACTTTAGATCGTATTTGCATGCCTATAGCAAGAAAAGAAAACATAGTCGCGGCTCTCAATACTGATGGAGATAAACCTGCAATTACAGCAAAACTCCATAATGCTGTAATTGTTAGAATTAACTTAATTATTACTCCTTTCTTTCTAAAGTTATCTAGAGGTTTTAATATTAAATTTAAAATCAATAATAAAATACCAACATGAAGACCTGATACTGCTAGAATATGAATGGCTCCCGCATCTCGATACTCATTAAATGTTTCTTGACTAATATTTTGTCGTTGTCCTAAGAGTAGTGCATTAATAATTGATAATTCCTTAGATGTAAAATTATAACTTAATAATTTTGATCTAATATGTTTTCTAATTTGATCAGCTAGATATGATATTGAATGTTCTATTTTATGGTTATTAATAAGTTGATGAGGTTGTAGTGTAATCTTGTCGAAGATGTATTGATTATTTAAATATTTAGCATAATTAAATTGATCAGGATTTAATGGTTTAGGAATAGTTTTTAAGGTTGTAAAAGTGGTATATGTATTACCAATGTCTAAAACGGTAAGAGTACTATCTCTAGGGATTTGAAGTAGTAGATTTCCTTTTGCAGCTGTAGTGTCTATAAATTTGATTGAAACAATATAATTAGTGTAGTAGGAACTAGGCTTTAATCGTTCTTTAATATAAAACCGGATACCTATGTCACTTTCTGTATAGGTTTTTTGATGCATGTGAGTACTATAGTGATTGGAGTAGTTTTTTGGATTATGTATCTGAACTAATGCTATTCCAAAAACCAAAAAAAAGGCAATCATTATCATAGCAAACGAATATGTGATATAAAATATTTTTTTTGAGTAATACCAAAAAAAACTTAATACACAAAAAATACCAAAAAGGAGAGCCACTATAAATGATATATCAATATTAATCTTACTCCCTATAGATATACCAATTAGAGTGGTGCTAGTGATGATAATAAAAGGAGAGTTAAAGAGTTTCACAATACATGCTTAGAAAAATGATTTGTAAACTTATAACAGTTATGCTATAAGTTTACAAATCATCAATAATTAGAATGCAAGAATAATCGATCTCAGTTTCATTTTTTGAAACTCAAATTATTTTTTTTTAACATATTGATGCAGATTGTATGAAAAAAGAACTTTAAAACAAACTTGGTATTTTGTTTTGAGACTCATCTGATAGTATTTGATTAGTTAGAAATCCTTAACTAACGTTTAGAAAAACAACTATAAGATTCTTCTGGCACTAGTGAAGCACTTATTCCAATATTTTTCATTAAGACTAGAAATAACAACTCCTTTAGATGTAGAAGCATGTATAAATTTAATGGCTCCTTTAGTCTGGACTACTAACCCTACATGAGAAATAACATTTTTCCTTTTATTAGTTTTGAAAAAAAGTAAATCACCAATGATAACTTTTTTTAGAGATATAGCTTTTCCCTGAGTAGCCATGGTTTTTGAAGTCCTAGGAAGGATAATATTTTCTTTTTTAAATGAAGTGTAGACTAATCCAGAACAATCCATACCTTTTTTTGTAGTACCACCGTATTTGTAACGAGTACCACTGAATGTTTTTGCATAATTCACTATACTCTTAACTTTTTTGTAATTAAGGTTTTTGTTTGCTCTGATCTTGTAGGTAGTTTTGGTTTTTGAAGATATGACCGTTTTATTTTTTGATGTACTCCCACAGGATAGCAATGTTATTGAAAATAGAAGAAATAGTACAATTGTTTTCATTCAATTTTGGTTTGTAACAAAGTACGTGTTTTTACATAATACTTTCAAAAAAAAAAGAATTTACAAACGACACTAATCTTTAATATTAAATTATTCTTTGTTTTTTTGTTAAAAATATATGTAAATAGTTTAAATTTAAGATAATTACAGATTTATGTGTAACTGCGAAATGTAATTTAAGATAATTTTAAATTATTTATGTAATTACAAATCATAATTCAATAATAATTTAATATCTTAATGTTTAAATACTTAATATTCTTCAGATGAAATTGAAGTTACCCCGATATGTTATGTGTTTATTGCTACATCTTAACCTGTTTACTTTATCAGCACAGGTCTCAGATAGAGAAATAACCCCCGATAGTATAATAAGAATTTTGAAGACATCTTCAGAAGAGTTTTCAAAATTGACAAAAGAAGGTACTGAAAAAGGTATTCATTTGTTAGAACTAGCTGAGAATTTAGGAGAAGCTATAGGTGACCCTTATCTTACAATTCTTATTAATAGAGAGAAGATTAGTTTTTTTTTTAATAATGAAGATACCATAAACATAGAGAAATACCTGGCAATGAATCTAGCTATTATTAATAAATTAGATGATAATAGACAGTTAGGATTATATTATGAAGACTTTGGAGTATATAAACATTCACAAGAAAAAAGAGAAGAAGGGCTTGCTGCAATGATTAAAGCAGAGCAACTATTAAATAAATATGGAAGAGTTGAAGATGCTATAGACGTTAATTATAACCTTAGTATAGAATATCTAAGAAGAGAGAAACATAAGCTCTCTATTATATATGGGAAAAAATCTCTAAATGCAATAAGAAAAGCAAAAGTTAAACAGAATAGGCGTAAGAATCTGTATTTATTTTTAGCGCAGGATTATACTTACTTAAATGAGTATGAGATAGCTAAGAAATATTTTGATACTTTAGAAATAGAAGCACCTACATATGATAATGATCCACATTATAAAGGAAGGTTATTTTCTGGAAAAGGATTCTATTATGAGGAAATAGGTGATTATAAAAATGCTTCACTTTTTTATAAAAAATCATCTAATAGCTTTTTTACATATCATGCTCAAAGAACTAAAAAAGTAACTGCTGCTCTTATTTTATCAAGTCAACTAAATTTACAAGAAGAAGAAAATAAGAGAATAATAATAGAAAATGAATTAAAAGAACAGCAGCTAAGTAATAAAAGCTATATTATTTTATTGGGTATTCTGATTATTTTAGGTTTAGTGATATTAAGTATTGTTCAGTATAATATATCTAGATATAAAACAAAAATAAATAAATTACTAAAGAGAAGTTATGAAGAATTAATGGAAGCCAATAGAAAAGTAGATAATGCTTTAAGAGTTAAGTCAGAATTTTTAGATTCAGTAACTCATGAGCTTCTTACCCCTTTAAACACAATAAAAGGAACAACTTTTTTATTACAAAAAGAAGAGTTAACAAAACGTCAGATAAATCAGATTAAATTAATTAATGTATCTAGTGATTATTTATTGAACTTAATTACTGATGTAATCCATTTAAATGATCTTGAAAAAGGGATGCTAGAATTAAAAAATGAAGAATTTGATTTAAAATCGTTACTAAATAATCTTATTGATTCTTCGCTAATGGTTAATAATAGCAATGATAATAAAATTCATAGAAATATTGATGTCAATATTCCTGATATTATAAAAGGCGATGCAGTCAAAGTTTCTCAGATTTTTCTTAACATATTTGATAATGCTTTAAAATTTACTAGAAATGGAGATATTTATATAACTATTTTATTGATTTCTAAAGTAAATCATAAGGTACAAGTGGAGTTTTCAATCCGAGATACAGGTATAGGGATGACCGAAAAACAGATCCATAAAGCTTTTGAGACTTTTCATCAAGGATCAGTTAAGATTAATAGAAAATATGGAGGTACTGGATTAGGATTGTCTATAGTGAAAAAAATGTTAAAATTACAAGGTAGTGATATTGTCTTGGAGTCAAAGCCAACAGAAGGAACTTCAGTTGTATTTATTATAGATTTTGATGTTTCTAAAGCTATAGAAGATACTGATTGTGATGATAATATTACAGATGAATTATCGACAGGAATACATATATTATTGGTAGAAGATAATAAAGTAAATCAATTAATTACAGAAAAAATTATTTCTAATTACGGATTTTGCTGTGATTCTGCTAATGATGGAGAAGAAGCCGTAGATATGGTTAAAAAAAACAAGTATTCTATGATATTAATGGATATTATGATGCCAAAAATGGATGGATTTGAAGCGACAAAACACATCAAGATATTTGATGAAAAAATGCCAGTAGTTGCGTTAACAGCAATATCCGAAAAACTAAATAAAGAAAAATTTACTGAAGTAGGGATTTATACTATTCTTAATAAACCAGTGGATCCAGAATTATTATATCAAACTATTATGAAGTATTGTGATAAAAGCACTACTAAATCGACTTTTCTATAGATGTTACAATTAGTTTGGCGGTTTTATCATTAGCACCTTTTCCGCCAAGTTTTTTTTCTAGATCATAGTATTCTAAAAACATCACAGCTCTTTTATAATCATCAATAATTATAGAAAGTTCTTCTTTTAATCGTTTAGGGTTAAAATCGTTTTGTATCAGCTCTGTTACGATAGGTTTATCCATAATTAGATTTACCAAAGAAATATACTCTAAGTTAATTACTCGTTTAGCAATTTGATAAGAAATAGAATTTCCTTTATAACATACCACTTGTGGGATTTTAAATAATGCTGTTTCTAATGTAGCAGTACCAGAAGTTACTAAAGCAGCATTACTTAAGCTTAATAAATCATAGGTTTGATTCATAATAAGGTGAACCCCTTGTTTTTTAATAAAAGGAGTGTAAAATGAAGCATCTTGGCTAGGCGCTCCAGCAATAACAAACTGATACTCAGAAAAATCATCTACTACAGATAACATCACCTCTAGCATTTTACGGATCTCTTGCTTTCTACTGCCAGGGAGTATCGCAATAATAGGACGATCATCCAGATTATGTTTTGCTTTAAAAGTTTCGGGCATAATTTGTTTGTGATCTGCAATAGCATCGATTAATGGATGCCCAACAAACTCAACAGGAAACTCATGTTTGTCTTCATAAAAAGGTTTTTCAAAAGGAAGGATTACATACATTGTATCAACACATTTTTTAATAGTCTTTATCCTGCCCTCTTTCCATGCCCATATTTGAGGAGAAATATAATAATGTGTTCTAAAATTTTTCTTTTTTGCCCATTCGGCAATACGAAGGTTAAATCCTGGGTAATCTATAAAAACAATAACATCTGGCTGAAAACTTAGAATGTCTTGTTTACAGAATTTTAGATTTTTTAAAATAGTAAGCAAGTTTAATATAACTTCTACAAACCCCATAAATGCTAAATCTCTATAATGCTTAGCCATTGAACCACCAACAGCCTGCATAAGATCACCTCCCCAGAATCTAAATTCTGCTTCGGGATCTTCTTTACGTATCGATTTCATTAGATTAGCTCCGTGTAAATCACCAGATGCTTCTCCTGCAATAAGGTAGTATTTCATGTGTTATTGTGTTGTTTCCCAAAGATCATTAAGAGTGTAAAGTTAATGATAGATGATTAAAACTTATCGTAATAGTATCGTTTTTAACACAATTTCTAGAATTTGCTAATAGCGATACTAATAGCTGCAATAAGCGTAGCAAGAAGTACGCCACGAGCTTTATAAATACTGTTTTTTCTTAAAAAAAGAAAGAAAACGACTAGATTTGGGATTGCTCCTAGAGCAATTATACTTCCTAAAGAATCATTTTGTATCGAAGCCAGAATGGTTTCTGTAAATGTTAAGTTCTGATCACTTATTGTAGAAAATAAGAACACACATAGAGTAAATCCTACACTATTTATAAGTAGACCAACTAGAACCCCAATAATAATCTCTTTTTTAATCATTTAGTGACCAGTTGTTAAGTTCTTGTATAAAATGATGAGCGGTTAGATCAAACTGAGTAGGAACTACAGAAATATAGCCATTATGTAATGCCCACTCATCAGTATCCTCTCCACTATCTTCATTAATAAATTCGCCAGAAAGCCAATAATAATCCCTTCCCATAGGATTTGTTCTTTTATGAAACTCTTCTACCCAATGAGCATTGGCTTGTCTACAAATTTTTATACCTTTTATATCTTCTTTAGCTAATTTAGGGATATTAACATTAAGAACAACCCCTTTTGGCAATCCATTTTTTAGTACATTCTTTACAATGGTTTTGATATGTTTTTTAGAAGGACTAAAATTAGCATCCATACTATAGTCAAGTAATGAAAATCCTATTGCAGGAATCCCTTCTATGCCCGCTTCAACAGCAGCACTCATAGTACCTGAGTAGATAACATTAATAGCAGAGTTAGATCCATGATTTATACCACTAACACACAAGTCAGGCTTTCTGTCAAGAATTTCATGAGATGCCATTTTTACACAATCTACAGGAGTACCAGAACAACTATACTCTTTTTGTGGAGCATTTTTGTTAATAGTAATAGGATCACAATAAAGGGTGTTATTAATCGTTATTGCATGTCCCATTCCACTTTGTGGACTATCAGGAGCAACTACAATAACCTCTCCAATTTCATTCATAACATCAATTAATGCGCGTATACCTGGCGCAGTAATGCCATCATCATTAGTGACTAAAATCAAAGGTTTTTTTTTAGACATAATCAAGAGTTTTTATGATTGTAAAAATACACTTTTTTTGTACGAAAAAAGCATAACTAAAAAAGCAATATCAACCAAAATGATTAAGATAATCATAATATATTACCATTAAAAAATAAATGAAAACACGAAGATGAAATTTTAAACATCTGGTAGAGTAAAAGATAATATTAGTTCATTTAAGAAAAATTTAGTAATATTACCTGTTATTGGCACGATTTTTAATGTATTTTGCCTTGAATACCTAAATTATAATGAGCGTATGAAAAAGAGTTTTTTGATTTTGATGCTTACCGTGATTGTTTCGGCAGCTTCTTGCAGTTTTACTACTAATAAGGTTGAAAATGATCCGAATAAAGATAAATTACTAATAGATTTAATAAGTTATGTACTAGGTAAAGGACATTATGATGCAAAGCAAATTGATGATGATTTTTCTCAGGAAGTCTTCTCTGATTATATTGATGCTTTAGATCCTCTAAAACGTTACTTTTATAAAAGTGATATAGAAGAATTTAAGGAATATGAGAAGTTGATAGATGATGAGATTAGAAATAAAGAAATTACCTTTTTTAATATAACCTATAGTCGTTTGCAACAACGAATGGCGCAAGCTAGAATACTACATAAGGAAATCTTAGAAACACCTTTTAATTTTGAGAAAAATGAGAGTATTAATACGGATTATGATAATTTATCTTATGTAAAAAATAAAGAAGAAATGAAAAATCGCTGGAGGTTGCAACTTAAATTTAATGCATTATCTAGTTATTATGATAAAATCGAAGAACAAATAGATTCAATAACAGAAAATAGTAACTACAATCGTAAAACTTCTATAGTATTAGAAGAAGAAGCACGTGATATTACTAAAACTTCACTCAAAGAATATTTCGAATTTGCAGACGATTTAGAACGAAAAGATTGGTTTTCTATATATATCAATTCTATTGTAGAAGAATTTGACCCCCATACATATTATTTTGCACCGCAAGATAAGGATCGATTTGATATCCAAATGTCAGGGAAATTAGAAGGAATAGGAGCAAGGTTACAAAAGAAGAATGATAATGTAAAAATAATAGAGATTATTTCTGGAGGTCCTGCATGGAGAGGAAACGAGGTTGAAGTAGGTGATCTCATTATGAAGGTAAAGCAAGAAAAAGAAGAAGAACCTGTAAGTATTGTAGGAATGCGCCTTGATGACGCTGTATCGTTGATTAAAGGACCAAAAGGAACTAAAGTGTCATTAACAATAAAAAAAGTAGATGGTACTATCGAAGTTATAGAAATTGTAAGAGATGTTGTAGAACTTGAAGAGACATACGCAAAATCATCTATCGTTAAAAAAAATGATAAAACATTCGGTGTAGTTAATTTGCCAAAGTTTTATTTTAATATGCAAGACTATAATCAACGTAATGCGGCTAAAGATGTAAAGCAAGAAATTATCCGTCTTAAAGAACAAGATATGGATGGGTTAGTAATAGACTTGAGAGATAATGGAGGAGGGTCATTGCAAACTGTAGTTGATATTGCGGGATTATTTATTGAAAAAGGACCAATAGTACAAGTTAGAACAAAAGGAGAATCTCCTGAAGTATTAAGTGATAAAGATAGAAATATACTTTGGGATGGTCCATTGGTGATTTTGGTTAATGAATTATCAGCTTCAGCTTCAGAAATTTTAGCCGCAGCAATGCAAGATTATAAAAGAGCTATAATTATAGGAAGTAAGCAAACTTATGGAAAAGGAACAGTACAAAATGTGATGGATCTTAATAGATGGATGCGTAGTAATGATTTTGGAGACCTTGGAGCATTAAAGCTTACTACCCAAAAGTTTTATCGAGTTAATGGAGGCTCTACACAATTAGAAGGAGTAAAAAGTGATGTTGTAGTTCCGGATCGTTATAGTTATATTGATATTGGAGAAAAAGACCAAGAAAACCCATTGCCATGGGATAAAATTGCAGCTGCAGAATATGAACTTTGGAACGGATATATTGATTTTGAACAAACTATAAATAATAGTAAAGAGCGAATGTCAAAAAATGATCAGCTAAAGTTAATAGAAGAAAATGCGAAATGGGTTAGAGAAAAAAGAGATGTAAATAATTATTCTTTAAACTATACTAATTATAAAGCGAATATAGAGCTTAATGAAAAACAAGCAGAACGCTTTAAGGGAATTAATGATTATAAAAATAGTTTAACATTTCAGTCATTGCCTTATGAAAATGAATTGATGGAAAAAGATACAATTTTGGCAGAAAAGAGAAAGAGATGGCATAAAAGTCTTAGTAAAGATGTCTATGTAGAAGAAGCAATTAGTGTATTAGAAGATTTAAAAATCAATAATATTCGACGATCTAAAAACCCACTTACGATAATAAAGAACTAATAAGTCTTAATGACAATAACAAAGTCAAACTCTTTAAGTAGACTAGCGCTTCAGAAATTCAAAAAGAATTTCTGGGGCGTTTTCAGTTTTTACTTTATAGTATTTTGCGCAATAATAGCTATTTTCGCATATGTTTTTGCTCCGGATGATTCTAAAAATGCGAATCAGATGCATTTATCAATTCATTCTAAACCGCCAGGTTTTAATGTTAAGATGCTTACGATTCCTTCCCAAGAAATATCAAATCAATCTTTTTTGAGCGCCATATTTTTTGGGAAAAAAAATACAGATACAGAAATTCCTATTGAAGACTATACTATAGAAAATACAATTCTAAAAGTCGCACCATATAGTGAAGGTGAAGTTATCGAACTATCAAAAGAAATAAGTTTAAAACGTTTTTCTAAGAACCTAACACCAAAAGAAATCGTACATACTTATATTAAAAATCGTACATTCCTATTAGGTACAGATAAGTATGGGAGAGATTTGTTAAGTAGGATGTTAATAGGTATTAGGATTTCATTTTCTATCGGTTTTGTTGCGGTGTTAATTTCATTGATTTTAGGAATATCACTTGGAGCTGTTGCTGGTTATTTCGGAGGTAAAATAGATATGATGATTATGTGGTTGATTAATGTAGCATGGTCAATACCTACTTTATTATTAGTTATTGCGATTACATTAGCTTTAGGAAAAGGATTCTGGCAAGTTTTTATAGCAGTAGGACTTACGATGTGGGTAGAAGTAGCTAGAGTGGTTAGAGGACAGGTATTAGGTGTAAAACAAATGCAATATGTTACAGCAGCCAAAGCGATGGGTTTTACAGATTATAGAATTATTATAAAACATATACTACCTAATAGTTTGGCGCCTGTAATTGTAATTGCAGCAGCAAATTTTGCAGGAGCAATTCTTATAGAAAGCGGACTTAGTTTTTTAGGAATAGGGGCACAACCACCAACGCCAAGCTGGGGAGCTATGATTAAAGATCATTATTCATATATTATTTTAGGAAAAGCCTATTTAGCAATCATTCCTGGAGTAGGTATTATGAGTCTAGTAATGGCATTTATGCTAATCGGTAATGCCTTACGAGATGCATTGGATGTAAAAAGATAATGTGTCAATCAGTGTATAAACAAAAGTAGAACTAAGAAAATTATTTCTTAGTTCTACTAGGTTAATCTTTTAAGTTTCTTGAAAAAAGCATAATTTTTTAAAGAGATGAGAGAGGTATTACCAATTCCCACCATTAGCGAACATTACATCTAATGTCGTTACAATCAGTATCAGCTAAAAATGGATATTGGGCGATCCACCATTGTTGAGACCTACGCCCGCATCAAAATTCATCTAATGTAGGTATATAACTTCCTTTAATACTACTTTGTTGGTCCTTGTTCAATTCTTTGACATCTTTTAAGTTCAGGATTCTTGTTAACATATTTGGCGGCTTTAAATTAGGTATATTTAAAAATTAAATTTCAGTAAGTTCCTCTTTTGAATTAAGAACTTCTTCAGTATGATTTTCTATAGTTATACCCATAAAGTGAAAAAATTCTGAATAGCTATATTTCTTAGGATATAACGTATCATTAATAAGAGAAGCAGGGGTGTAGTAAAGACTGTTCTTGTCAGCCCAATCTACTTGTTTTTTCAAAATGTCAATATGTTCTTGATTGTTTTTAGGGGTACCATATTCTTTAATCCATTTGCTATGAGTTCGATCGGAAAACCATTTATTATATGCGATTATAAAATCATTAGCTCCCTTATTTTGATATATTTCTAGTAAAATTAAAGCTATTTGTGTTGCTTTATCATCAAGGTCATCAGTTTTTACATTAAGTCTAATCAGAATTTGAACTTGATCTCCCATTGTTTTTAATACACGCGTATATGCTTCAAAAGCATCTTTACAATACCCGCACATTGGATTGGTAAGGCTTATAATTTTTAGACTAGCATTAGGGTTACCTAGTATAATTTCATTTTTGATAGTAGTAGTATCTTTAATCTTTTCAGAAATACTTAGTAAATGATTGTAAATCTGACCATCTCTCTTAAAATGATTTAACTTTAAATTTTCGTTTTTAAAACTGATATTTTCCGTTACCTTTTCTTTAATATATATATAACCTAGTGTAACTAATGAAGCCATCATTATAAAACTTACAATTGCCTGAAAATTTATGTCAAAAGGGATATTAAGTATAGCTATAAAAGCAAGTCCTAGTGATATTGAACCGATAGCAATACATATAGCACACCATTTTTTTATTATAAATGCTTGGGAGTATATTGAGTATAGAATAAAAGGGATTCCCATTAATGATGGAATTAAGAGTACCGTATTGAACCCATAAAATAATTGATATAATGTCATCATGCCAAAGAAGACAATTCCGGCATCTGCTAAGGAGAAATTCTTAAACAGCTTACCACTATTATTATTAATTACATCTCCACAGGCTGTATTACCTATCGATGTACAAAACTGATGTATGACTTGAGATTTTATCCCTAAACTTTCTCTAATCGCAAAAAGACTAAAAATAAGCCCAGATACAGATAGTAATAAGAAAAAGACTTGATTTATGTCCCATGTTTGTATGAAAAAAGATACAAGTAAGCTTGCGCAGAGTCCGATTAATAGTAGTTTTTTTAAAATTGATTTACTAGAGATTAATTGCTGTCTCGAGCTATACTCAACAGCGATTACTTTAGGTGTCCAAATCTCCTTAAACTCTTTAAATGTAAATTTCTTTTTCTTTAAACTTGTATGTTTAATTTCGATGTTATGGTTGTTCTTAAGTATTGAGACAATTTCTTCACCATTCTCTGTTGAAATTAAGGAAACAAAACTTTTAGGAAGTTGTTCTAAAGCATCGATAGGAACTTCTACAGCAATATTATCAATGCTAAAATAATCCAAAGTGTCTGTAATTGACTGAAAACTTGGGTAATTAGGGTGTATTTGTAATTGTAGTTCTAAATCTTTTTTATTATAGTTGCTAATTCTATTTTGAATTAGAACACTTTCAACGATTTTTTCGATAACATTACTCATTGTGTATTTCTGTTAAGGTTTTTCTACGACTACTCGATATTTCTTTTAAAAAAAGAGAGAATTAGGGTGAACAAGTATAATCGTAATTATTTTTTTATGTTTTAAAAAAATACTTTCTCTAAAATAAAGATTTTAGAAAAGATAATGTAACGTTATAAACTCATAAAATAGATGTTTTTACCATAATTTAAATCCTTTTTGGTTTAGATTATTGTATAGTATATAAATCTTGTACACTATAATAAGCTTTTGTGTGCTATTATTTTGATATTTTCGCACTCATTTAATATCTATAGTGTACTATAAAAAATGAACATAAGAAAATACATATACCCAATACTAATTATTATAATTAGCATAGGTTTTTATTATTTTGAAGGATATCTTGAAAACAATAAGAATTATTCTGATGATAAGACTGGTGGAGATACAAGTGAGGTAAATTTCTTTTATTTACCTACTTCTACTACCGGAGCTATAATTGTACATGACAATTACTCATTATCATATTCTGAAAAACATGAACAAGCAGAATGGGTAGCTTATCAATTAAAAAAGGAGCATTTGTCTACAAATCAATTTAAACGTCCATATTTTGAAGAAGATAAAAAGGTAAAATCATTATCCTCAGATTGGCGTAATTATAAAAAATCAGGATATGATAAAGGACATTTATGCCCAGCAGGGGACAGGAGATATACAAAAGAAGCATTTAACGAGACATTTCTTACTTCTAATATAACACCTCAGAATCATGAATTTAATAGTAAAATATGGAATTATTTGGAGCAGAAAACAAGATCTTGGGCAAAATTATATGATGGTGTATATGTAGTAACTGGTGGTGTATTATCGGATGGCCTTTCTACAATAGGTTATGAACAGGTATCTGTGCCAGAATATTTTTATAAAATTATATTTAATAATTCTTCTGGTAAGCCTAAAATTATAGCATTCCTAATGCCTCATAAGGATAGTAGAAAATCATTAAAAGAATTTGTGGTTTCTGTTGATGAAGTAGAAAAATTAACTGGAATTGACTTTTTTCCGACATTAGATGATGCTATAGAAAATCAAATAGAATCTTCTATAACTATAAAGGATTGGAAGTTTTAACCCCTCATTGAGGGGGTCATTCCACAAGGCTTGCCTCGACATCAAAATGTTTTTTTCGGAAGCATACCTCGTGAGTTTGCTCCAAGATTGTTGATTTACCACTCATTTACACGATTAGAATCTAGTTTAACAAAGATAAATAGTAAAATAGTAAATCCCCATAACCCTGATCCTCCATAGCTAAAAAATGGTAAAGGAATCCCGATTGTAGGCATTAATCCGGTGACCATACCGATATTAATAGCAAAATGTATGAATAAAATTCCAACAACGCTATAGCCATATACTCTACTGAATTGTGATTTTTGTCGTTCTGCCAAATGAATAAGCCGAATTAATAACCCAATAAAAAGAAGAATGATTGCGGTACTACCTAGAAAGCCCCATTCTTCTCCTACAGTACTAAATATGTAATCAGTATGTTGTTCTGGTACAAACCCTCCTTTGGTTTGTGTTCCTTCTTTCCACCCTTTTCCAATCCAACCACCACTACCTATGGCGATCTCACTTTGATTGGTGTTATATCCTATACCTTTAGAGTCTACTTCTTTACCTAACACAATGTTAAATCGATCCCTATGTCTTTGCTCAAATACATTATTAAAAATATAATTTACAGAAAAACAAAAAGTGGTTATAACGATGATAATTAAAAAATATCTTGAGTATTTAGGTTTTTGCTTTCTATTTTTAATTAATATAAGTAGCATAACCATAGCAATACCAAGAACTACCCATAGAGGATTAAAAAGTAAAGTAAGTATAAATAATCCTGCTGCAGAAGCCCCTACAATTAAATATATCGCAGCTAAACCTTCTCTGTATAATGGAAAGAAAAAGGCAGCATAGACCAATGCACTCCCTGGGTCTGGTTGAGGTATAATAAATATGGCAGGAATTGCAATAATTAAAAAAGCTCTAACCTGATAACCAAGAAGTTTTATATTGGTTTGCATATCGCTTAAGAACTTAGCCAGGGCTAATGCGGTACATGCTTTGGCAAACTCTGAAGGTTGTAACCCGGCAGGCCCAATTTGATACCAGGACGTAGCACCATTTATATTTTTTCCAAATACAAAAAGGCCTAATAATGATAATAATGATATTACATAAATCAACCCTGCAAAGCGTTCATAAAATTTTGCTTCTATAGCTTGAGTGATAATAATTAATACTATGCTGAATAAAATCCAATAGGCTTGTCTAACATATGCATGTGAAAAATCAGCTAATGAGAAAGCTTCATTCTCAGAAGAAGCAGAGTAGATGTTTACCCACCCAAAACTAACGAGTAATAAGAATAATAAAATTGTGATCCAATCTATTGCAACTATGCTAGATCTTGCCATTATTGATTAATTTTAAATGGTTCGCCACTGTAGGGTTTGGCATATTCTTCTTCGAGACTGTGTGTGAGAATCCAATCTTCTAAATCTGTTCTAGAGACGACTCCGTTTATATGTTGTTCTATCATTAGTGAAGCAATTTTTCCCGCATAACGAGCACCCCAATATCCGTTTTCGACAAATACAGCTATTGCTATTTTGGGGTTATCTTTTGGAGCAAATGCTACAAAAACAGAATGATCGGTAAGCTGGGTTTTTTTACCATCAATTTTGGTAAAGTTTTCTGCTGTACCTGTTTTTCCACATATCTCAATACCTTCAACTTGCAAGGATCGTGCAGTACCTTGGGTATATACCTGATACATTCCTTCTATCACTGGTTCAAAATGCTCTTTGTTAATTGTTGTAACCTTAGGAATAGTATAATTTTCATTTTCTATAGGCTTGCCATCTATTGCTTTTATAATATGCGGAGTAAAATAATGTCCTCTGTTTGCAATTGCAACAGTCATATTTGCTAACTGTATAGGAGTAGAAAGTACCTCTCCTTGCCCGATAGCATTAGACAATGTAGCAGATGCATACCATTTATAAGTTGGATATTGATAAATCTTATTGTAATATTTTGCGGTTGGCACTTTTCCTCTTTTTCCCGTTGGCAGATCATAACCCAAATAATTCCCTAAGCCAAAACTTTCAACATGTTTTCTCCAATTTTCCATCCCTTCTTGCGGGGTATCATACTTTTCAATAATTCTTCTGTATACTGTCGCAAAATATGCATTACAAGAGTTTGCTATACCCGGAATCATATTTAATGGACTTCTGTGAGAATGACAACCGAGTTTTCTTCCATTTTTTCCATAATAATACCCCATTCTGCAAGAAACACTTTCCTTGGTATCAATTACTCCTTCCTGTAATGCTATCAACGCATTAACCGTTTTAAATGGCGATCCCGGAGGATATTCGGCTTTTAAACCTCTATCAAAAAGAGGTATTGCAATAGTGTCATAAACTAATTTGGTAAAATTCGGAGATCGTTTTCTTCCTACTAATAATTCTGGTTTGTATGTTGGAGCTGTTACCAAAGCCAATATTTCTCCTGTAGAGGGTTCTAGAGCTACAATGCCCCCTCGTTTATTCTGCATAAGTTTTTGTCCATATGCCTGTAGTTTTGAATCCAGAGTTAAGGTAAGATCTTTTCCATTTACAGGAAGGGTGTCAAATTTCCTATTTTTATATGGACCTATATCTCTATTAAATCGATCTTTTTGAATTCGTTTTACTCCTTTGATACCTCTAAGCTCATTTTCATATTGTTTTTCTACACCGTCAATACCAATAAGATCCCCAGAGAGGTAATAAGGATCCTCTTTTATTAATCTTTCGTTTACCTCGCCAATATACCCTAATACGTTTGCAGCATTAACAGTTTGATAGTCCCTTAATGAACGTTTTTGAATATAAAAACCTTCAAATTTTCGCATTTTTTCCTGTAGATAAGCATATTCATCTTTAGTTAATTGTGGAATTATAATCGAAGGAACTCTAGGAGAATATACTCTGGCTTTTTTTAAGCTTTTTACAAGCCTGTCTTTACTAATTTTAAGAATAGAACAAAACTCTAAGGTGTCAAAAGGTTTTAATTCTCTAGGAATAACCATAACATCATAAGAAGGCTGATTGGTAACTAATAACTTTCCATTTCTATCATATATAGCACCTCTTTGGGGGTAGTCATAAATTACTTTAATCGCATTGTCTTCTGATAAAGAAGCAAAAGATGTATTGTAAATCTGTAAGTAAAACAATCTTGTAATAAAGACGATACCGGTAGTAATAATTATTAGGTACAGTAATAATTTTCTCATGATTCATTCTTTCTAAACAATACTAAAACCAGCATGGTAATCATTATTGTAAATGCACTAGAAAATAACGTTTTTTTAATGATTAATAGTGTGTGTGAGAAGTTAAAAAATTCTAGTGAAAAAAGTACAAGATGATGTGTTAAAACCATTAAGATTACATAAGCGAATCGTTCTCCAAATCTGACATTACTTAGTTTTACAGTTTGAAACTCATAACTAAGTCCAAACACTGATCGTAATGCAATTGGACGAAAAAACGCTATAATAGTACAGGCAGCAGCATGTATCCCTCCTGAATCTCCAAAAATATCTATAATTAATCCTAACAAAAAACTGATAATAAGAAAAAGACCTTTATTGATGTTAATAGGAGCTAAGAGAATAAAAATTATGTATATATAAGGGTTTAAAGATCCTAAAAAGTTAATGTGATTTAAAATAAGTACTTGGATTAAAACCAAAACTATAAACCTTATGATATGTAGTAGTGTATCCCTAGTCATAATTTAGTTTTTCTAAACTTTTAATTTCATCAGCATCCTGATTCTTTATTGCATAGACAAAACCTATATTAGTCATATCATTAAACAATTTAACGTCTATTAGATAGTAGCTTTTATTTTGATTTAAGGTGTAACTTGCAATAGTTCCTATTCCAATTCCTTTAGGGAAAATAGTTGAACGACCATGAGTTATAATAGTATCACCTTCTCTAATGATTGCTTGGCGAGGTATAGTTTCTAACTGAACGATATTTGGATCTTTTCCATTCCAAACCAAAGACCCATATTGATTGGACTTTTTTAATCCTGCATTTATACGAGAATTAGTATTTAGGATAGAAATAACTCTACTGTAGTTTGTAGAGGTGTTTTCTACAATTCCTATAATTCCTTTATCAGTTATAACTCCCATATCGGGTAAGATACTGTCTTTTTTACCTTTGTTAATCAAGATATAATTATCGATTTTGCTATAATCGTTTTTGATAATCCTTGCTTTAGTGAATGTGTAAGGAGTGTTAAAGGATATGGTATCTAGATGTTTTTTAGCAATAGAATCTCTTCCTAAAGCAACTAGTTGGTTGTGAAGCAATTCATTTTCTTCTAACAACCGCTTATTTTCTTCTTTTAAACCAAAATAGTCAGTGATAGAATGTTGCCAACTATACAGACCTCCACTGAAAAAATTAGCCGAACTTACAAATTTGCCTCTATGATATGAATGAGATTGTATTGTTAAAACAATAGACAAAAACATTAATAGAAGAAATAGCAGAAAATGTTTATTCTTAATTAAAAAATTAATAATCTGCTGCATGATGATTTATAATATGATAATTTCTTTAGTTAAACGTTATATATACAGTCTAATTACTACTTTATTTAAAAAGTACCAAAGGAGAATAACGTAAAATCAGAAATTTAGGTATGTTATAGTAATGTTTTTTTTACATTATTTAATTAGCACACTCTTGTATCTGCTTAAATTCTTTAGTGTAATTCCTGTACCTCTTACTACTGCTCTTAATGGATCTTCTGCAATATAAACGGGTAAATCAGTTTTTTGTGATAATCGTTTGTCTAATCCGCGTAGCATAGAACCTCCACCAGCAAGATATATACCTGTATTATATATATCCGCAGCAAGTTCTGGAGGGGTTTGTGACAGGGTTTCCATTACAGCATCTTCAATACGTAAAATAGATTTATCAAGTGCTTTAGCCATTTCTCTATAAGAAATTTGCACTTGTTTTGGCTTTCCTGTAAGTAAGTCACGACCTTGGACATTCATTTCCTCTGGTGGTAACTCTAGATCTTCTGTGGCAGCACCTATCTGTATTTTTATTTTTTCGGCAGTACGTTCCCCAACATATAAGTTGTGTTGTGTACGCATGTAATATATAATGTCATTGGTAAATACATCTCCTGCAATTTTTACCGATTTGTCACAAACAATTCCTCCTAGAGCAATAACAGCAATTTCTGTCGTTCCTCCTCCGATATCTACAATCATATTTCCTTTAGGCTGCATGATATCTACTCCAATACCAATGGCAGCAGCCATAGGTTCATGGATAAGATACACTTCTTTTCCATTTACTCGTTCTGCACTTTCTTTTACAGCTCGCATTTCTACTTCGGTAATTCCTGAAGGAATACATATGACCATACGTAGGGCAGGAGCAAAGAGTTTTTTCTTTAATGCTGGAATATCTTTGATAAACATGCTTATCATTTTTTCACTAGCATCAAAATCTGCGATAACCCCATCTTTAAGAGGACGAATAGTCTTTATATTCTCATGGGTTTTTCCTTGCATCATAGCAGCCTCTTTCCCTGCTGCAATAATTTTACCAGTCATAATATCTCTGGCTACAATAGAGGGACTATCCACTACTACTTTGTCATTATGAATCACCAATGTGTTAGCGGTACCTAAATCTATTGCGATCTCTTCGGTAAAGAAGTCAAAAAATCCCATAAAAGTTTCAAAAAAGGGGTTAAAGTTTAGTAAAAGTAATAAAATTAATGTTTAAAATGGCGTGTTCCTGTCATAACCATTGTAATTCCGTTTTGATCACAGTAATCTATACTCAGTTGATCCTTTATAGAACCACCCGGTTGAATAACAGCTTTTATCCCTGCATTATCTGCTAGTTCAACACAATCAGGGAATGGGAAAAAGGCATCACTAGCCATAACCGCACCATCAAGATCAAAATTAAAAGCTTGTGCTTTTTCTATAGATTGTTTTAATGCATCCACTCTAGAGGTTTGTCCTGTTCCACTTGCTAATAACTGTTTTTCTTTAGTAAAAACGATAGTGTTAGATTTAGTGTGCTTACATATTTTTGAAGCGAATAAAAGATCTTCTATTTGCTCTGGGGTTGGAGCAGTTTTTGTAGCAGTTTTTAAATCACTAGATATGTCAGTTTTAAGATCTTTATCTTGCACTAAAGTTCCGTTTAAGCATGAACGAACCTGAGTTTTGGGTAAGTCAATGTTCTTTTGAATTAAAATAATTCTATTCTTTTTCCCTTTTAAGATTTCGATAGCTTCATTACTAAAAGAAGGAGCAATAACAACTTCACAGAATAATTTATGAATTTCATTAGCAGTAGCTACATCAATTTCAGAATTACTAATTAGTACCCCTCCAAAAGCTGATACAGGATCACCCGCTAATGCATCAACATAGGATTGAAGAACGGTTGCTCTCTGCGCTAAACCACAGGCATTATTATGTTTTAAAATAGCAAATGTAGGGTCTTCTTCTTTAAATTCATTCATTAAATTTACTGCCGCATCTACATCAAGAAGATTATTGTATGATAATTCTTTTCCATGTAATTTATCAAACATAGCATCAAAATCTCCAAAGAAAAATCCTTTTTGATGTGGATTTTCTCCGTAGCGTAGTACTGTTCCTTTGGTTTCACTTAATTTAAGAGATGGTATAGCATTATCACTATTGAAATAATTAAAGATTGAAGTGTCATAGTGAGAAGATACATTAAAAGCTTTGGCAGCAAAATGCTTACGATCCTCAAGAGAGATACTTCCATTTCCTTCAGAAAGGATAGTTAAAAATTCGGAATAATCATCAACAGAAGCAATACAGGTTACATCTGCAAAATTTTTGGCAGCAGCTCTAATTAAAGAAATTCCGCCAATATCTATTTTTTCAATAATATCTTGCTCAGGAGCTCCAGAAGCTACTGTTTTTTCAAACGGATAGAGATCTACAATTACGATATCAATTTGTGGGATTTCATATTGCTTAAGCTCCGCAATATCACTATCATTATTTTGACGGTTCAGGATTCCTCCAAAAACTTTAGGATGTAATGTTTTAACTCTTCCACCTAATATTGAAGGATAAGAAGTTACATCTTCAACAGGAGTAACATCAACGCCTAGATCCTTAATAAATTTTTCAGTTCCACCAGTAGAGTAAATAGTTATATTAAGTTCTTCTAGTTTTTTTATGATAGGGGCTAATCCATCTTTATTGAATACAGAAATTAATGCGGATTTAGCAGTTTTTGTGTTGCTCATGAGAAAATTTAGTTATTAAAACGCAAAAGTAGCAATTTAGTACTCAATTAGACAATCAATTATGTGTAATTGTTTTCAATAAATTGTAACAAAATCATAAGTAAAGCGTCCTATCTTTAAATAAATTAAAATTTGGGTCAAAAAATAAAGAATGCTAATCTATCTTAGAGTACTTAAGGAGAGTCTTAATTTTGCTGTCAATGCCCTTGTCAACAATAAGTTGCGTACTTTTCTTTCGTTGCTAGGAGTAACTATTGGAATTTTTTCTATTATAGGAGTTCTTGCTGCAGTAGATTCCTTAAAACAAGAGATTAAAGGGAGTATTAGCTCATTAGATAACAGTACGATTTATCTTATGCGATTTTCTTTTGGTCCTACAGATATACCGAAATGGAAAAAAGAGCAGTTTCCTGATGTTACTTTTGAAGAATATCAATATATCAATAGATCAATGCCTAACCTTAAGGCAGCCAGTTTTGTCCTGAATGTAGCTTCTGAAACTATAAAATACGAAGATAATAGTATCAGTAATGTGGAAATAGCAGCAGTTACTAATGATTATTATGATATAGAAGAATTACAAGTAGTAAAAGGAAGGTTTTATAATGAACAAGAATCTATTGCTGGAGCTCCTGTAATTGTTGTGGGAGATGAAATTGCAAAGAGCTTATTTGGGAGCAGTGATCCTATAGGAAAAAAAATACGTTTATACGGAAGAAAACTTACCGTAATAGGAGTGCTTAAGAAGGAAGGGTCAGGTCTTTTTGGAAATAGTAAAGATACCGTAGTTATCTTACCTGTTAACTTGGTTAGAAGAGTTTATGGCGATAACAATAAGTCTACTTTTCCGGGGATTATTATTAAACCAGAATCTGGTATCGATGTTCCAGAATTTGTAGCAATACTAAAACAAAAAATAAGAGTTTATCGTGGGTTAAAGCCTGATGAGATAGATAATTTTTTTGTAAATCAATTACAAGGTTTCTCTGACTTGATAGATAATATTACAGGTACAATGTCTACTATAGGAGGTGTTATAGGTATGTTCTCCTTATTAGTAGGAGGATTTGGGATTGCTAATATCATGTTTGTAAGTGTTAAAGAGCGGACTAATTTGATAGGTATACAAAAAGCTCTTGGAGCTAAAAAAAGATTTATACTATTTCAGTTTTTATTTGAAGCAATTATTCTTGCTATTTTTGGAGGAGTAATAGGACTTTTTTTAGTTTGGATAATTTCAATATCAGTATCGCAGTTTACAGAAAGCTTTAAATTTGTGCTTTCTGGATCTAATATGTTTTGGGGAATGTTTTCTTCTACTATAATAGGTTTGATTGCAGGAATCTTACCTGCAATATCAGCATCAAAACTGGATCCAGTTGAAGCAATAAGAACAGGTATGTAATCTTTTTCTTTTTGTAAGAATGAACAATGAAGACGATACTTCTATTTTAGATATAAGTGCTTTTTTTCATAATCAATAACAGCTTTACCCTTTTTTAGGATATCGGCACCAATTATTCCGTCTACAGGCTCAGCATGGTGCGTTATTAATGCTGTATTTACATGGTTTAGATCAAATAAAACTAGAGAGATTTTTTTCTTAGACCACTTTCCTATTTGTATAGAATTTTTTTGTGAAACCTTGGTAAGCATATCAGTAGCTCCAGCTCCAGCAGCTTTTACATCACTATCTTCGGTAAAAAGATTAAATTTTTCTACAGCTTCAAATCCTACGCAAGAATTAGAGGCACCTGTATCTAGAATAAAGTTTCCTTTAATACCATTTAGAGTAGCTTTAACCTCAAAATGATTTGTTTTTGTAAAAACTAATTTAATTCTAAGATATTCTTTTTTAGTTAAAAATTTTTGAAGTGTACTCATGATTTATTTTAAAAAAAAACTTGTGTAAAAGTAATGTAATTAAGAAGAATAAAATAATACTGTTTTTTATGAGAAAGAGAATTTCGGAAATACAGAAATTGTAAGTAGAATTTTTTAATACTTTTGCGGCATGATACTAACCGATACCCATACCCATATTTATAGTGAAGCGTTTGATGAGGATCAAGATGAAATGATGCAGCGCGCTATAGAAAAAGGAGTAATACGTTTTTTTGTTCCTGCAATAGATTCTAATTATACTAAAGCAATGTATGCTGTAGAAGAGAAATACCCTGAGCATGTTTTTTTGATGATGGGGTTACATCCTACACATGTAAAAGCGAATTATAAAGAGGAGCTTATACATGTAGAGGATGAACTAAAAAAACGTTTTAAAGAAGGTGTAGAAAAAAAATTTTATGCAGTAGGAGAAATAGGGATAGATTTATATTGGGATAAAACGTTCTTAAAAGAACAACAAGAAGCTTTTAGAAGTCAAATACAATTGGCGAAAAAATATAGGTTACCTATAGTGATACACTGTCGGGAAGCTTTTGAAGAAGTTTTTGAAGTATTAGAGTTAGAAAAAGATGAGAAGTTATTTGGGATTTTTCATTGCTTCTCAGGTACTATAGAAGATGCACATCGCGCAATAGGGTATAATATGAAACTGGGAATTGGGGGTGTAGTGACTTTTAAAAATGGTAAAATAGATAAGTTTTTGGATAAGATCTCATTAGATAATATTGTTTTAGAAACGGATGCACCATATTTAGCACCTACTCCATATCGAGGAAAACGTAATGAAAGTTCTTATTTGGTTAATGTTTTACAAAAACTTTCTAATATATATCAAAAATCAGAAGAAGAAATAGCTATTATTACAACTAAGAATTCTAAAAGGATATTTGGGATTTAGACAATGTGATTAGAAAGTAATTGAAATATATTTCAGAAAGATGATTTTGTAGTAGGCTTTCTAAAGGATAGATTAAAATAAAAATAAATTTCATTCATTTTTATATATGAATACTTCACCAGATATATTACTTATTTATACAGGAGGAACTATCGGAATGATTAAGGATTTCGAGACAGGGGCATTAGTTTCTTTTGATTTTGATGAGTTGTTGCTAAACATTCCAGAACTTAAACAATTAGATTGTAATATAGACACCATTAGTTTTGAAAAACCAATTGATTCATCAGATATGAATGTGGATCAATGGAAAGAATTGGGAGATATTATTAATGACAATTACACAACATATGATGGATTTGTTGTTTTGCATGGTAGTGATACAATGTCGTATACTGCATCTGCGATTAGTTTTATGTTTGAAAACCTTTCTAAACCTATTATTTTTACTGGATCTCAGTTGCCAATAGGAGATTTGCGTACCGATGCTAAAGAAAATTTGATTACTGCGGTTCAGATTTCGGCATTACAAAAAAAAGGTAAACCTGTAGTTGCAGAAGTAGGATTATATTTTGAGTATAAATTACTTCGAGCAAATAGAACAACTAAAATTAATGCAGAGCATTTTGAAGCATTTGAGTCCCTTAATTATCCTGCATTAGTAGAATCAGGAGTACATTTAAAAATTAATTCTTCTTTTTTACGAACTGTAAATAGGCGTAAAAAGATGGTATATCACACACACTTTGATAATAATATTATTATAATTAAAATGTTTCCGGGGATTAATGAAAATATTTTGAAAAGTATTTTTGAGTTAAAAACTATAAAAGGAATTATTTTAGAAACTTATGGAGCAGGTAATACAACCACTCAAAAATGGTTTGTAACGATGCTTTCCAATGCGATAAAAAGAGGTGTTCCCGTAGTTAATGTTACTCAATGTATAGGCGGAAGTGTCGAAATGGGGAAGTATGATACTAGTATTGCACTCAAAAAAGCAGGTGTTATTTCAGGAAAAGACATTACTACAGAGGCTGCTGTAGCAAAATTAATGTATTTATTAGGTGAAAATTTACCACTTAAAGTGCTTAAAACCATCTATGAAACTTCTCTTCGAGGTGAAATGTTAGAAAATTAACGCCTCAAATTTCACTCTTTAACATTTTTTTTGTTATTTGCTCATCCTTATTTTTTAAGGAAAAAAATAAAGAGAGAGGTGGCCGAGTGGTCGAAGGCGCACGCCTGGAAAGTGTGTATACGTCAAAAGCGTATCGAGGGTTCGAATCCCTTCCTCTCTGCATTATTATCAATTTTTTAATAGATTTTGTATAATTTTTATATCTTTAACCCTTTAACTAATTAAAATTAAGAATCAGCGCAATGAAAAGATTATTTTCTATTCTGGCAATCGCAGCAGTAATGACTTTTGGAAACTTACAAGCTTCTACTGCACCTGCCCAGTTATTAACGGCAAATATGCAATTATTAATTGCTCCTATAACTACAACAGCAATACAAGAAGATGTAGCATCTAATGCTGCCGAAGATTTACCCTTCCATCAAAACCTTAAAAAACGTTTTATAGAAGGAGGTCCAGGATTTATGGGTATCGTACTTTTATGTTTGATACTAGGTCTGGCGATAGCAATTGAAAGAATTATCTTTTTAACTCTATCTACAACAAATACAAAAAAATTACAGCAAAATGTAGAAGATGCGCTAAATAGTGGAGGAGTTGAAGCGGCAAAAGAGGTATGTAGAAATACAAAAGGACCTGTTGCATCAATTTATTATCAAGGTCTTGATAGAGCGGACGAAAGTATTGATGCAGCAGAAAAAGCAGTTGTGGCATACGGTGGTGTTCAAATGGGACAACTAGAGAAAAACGTATCATGGGTATCATTATTTATCGCACTTGCTCCAATGCTTGGATTTATGGGAACGGTAATCGGGATGATTCAGGCGTTTGATAAAATTGAAGCAGCTGGTGATATGCAACCTTCTCTTGTAGCTGGAGGTATTAAAGTAGCACTTCTTACGACTGTATTTGGTCTTATTGTAGCGATTATTCTTCAAGTATTTTATAACTATATTGTTGCTAAAATCGACAGAATTGTAAATGATATGGAAGATGCTTCGATTACTTTAATCGATATGTTGGTAGCTTACAAGAATTCTTACAAGAATAAACAATAAGAATAATTATGAGGTTTTTTTAAAAACCTTTCTTTTGTCTTATTAAAATCAGACAATTAATATTCTTGTTTATTTAATCAGAATGCTATTTATGTAAGTATTCAAAATTAAAAATATAGACACATGAAAATTTCTAAAATATTATCATATGCTGTGATGGGAATAGGAGTCTTAGGAGTAATCCTTTGGTATCTTATGAGCAATTCGATCGGCACTTTAATGGATGAAAATGGTCTTTCTGAAGCTAGAGAACTAGATCTAGGATTAGCAGCACCATTAGTATCTCCTTTGTACAATCTTACATTAGCGATTTTTATTATCACTATTGTAGTTACTTTAATAGCTGTATTTTCAACAATTGCAAAAAATCCAAAAAGCCTTAAAAATACGGCTATAGGAATTGTTGCTTTTCTTATTATTGTTGGAATTGGTTATGCTATGGCAGATGGAGTAGAGACTCCTTTAAAAGATGGAGATACACTTTCTGCTAGTGGCTCTAAGTGGGTAGGAACAGGCTTATATGCTTTTTACTTTCTTGCTGCAGTTGCAGTTGGATTGATGTTTCTTTCAGGTATTAAAAAATTAATAGGTAAATAATTATGGCAAGAAGAGCAGCACCAGAGGTAAATGCAGGATCTATGGCAGATATTGCATTCTTGCTTCTTATATTTTTCTTGGTGACTACTACTATTGAAACAGATAGTGGTATTAGCCGGAAACTTCCTCCACCACAAGAGGATATTGTAGATCCACCAGTTCTTAAACAAAAAAATATTTTTGTTGTAGAATTGAATAAGAATAATGATCTGTTAGTAGAAGAAGTTCCTATGGAACTAAAAGATCTTAGAGAAGCCGCTATTAAATTTTTAGATAATGGTGGCGGAAAAGGAGAAGAATCTTGTAAGTACTGTCAAGGTTCTAGAGATCCTTCTTCATCAGATAATCCTAATAAGGCAGTAATATCTTTGCGTAATAATAGAGAAACTAATTATGCGACATATATTGCTGTTCAGAATGAATTAGTAGCTGCATATACTACATTGCGTAACAGAGAAGCACAACGTCTTTTTGGTAAAACTTTCGTACAGATGGAAAAAGACTTAAAAGATGTGAACTATTCTGGGAATAAGGAAACTTTAAAAGAAAATATCAAAAAGATACAATTCTTGTTTCCTGAAAAGCTTTCAGAAGCAGAACCAAAAAAATAAAAGTAATATAAAACAAAATTCTTATGTCTAAATTCAAAAAGAAAAAAGGAGGAGAATTACCTGCTATTTCTACAGCGTCATTACCGGATATTGTATTTATGTTATTATTTTTCTTTATGGTAGCAACGGTTATGCGTCAAAATACTTTGATGATTGAAAATAAATTACCAGTTGCAGATCAAATAGAAAAACTTGATAAAAAAGATTTGGTAATGTATATCTATGCAGGTAAACCTAGTTCTAGATATAGAGCAAACGCAGGTGATCAGGCAAGAATACAGCTTAATGATAAATTTGCTGATGTGAGTGAAATAAAAGCATTCGTTTTAGCAGAGAGAGCTTCTAAAAGAGAAGAATTAATTCCATTTCTTACAACAGCTTTAAAAGTTGATGGAAACACTAATATGGGTCTTGTAGGAGATATTAAAAAAGAATTAAGAGATATTCAAGCATTAAAGATTAACTACACTACCAGAACAGGTAGTGCTACAGATAATCTAAAGTAGTATATAATTTTACAATATACAGAGATTACTCTCTATTACAAAAAAAACCTGCTCTAGAGCAGGTTTTTTTGTAATATCATTTTTATTATACAATTTCCTTGCAAAGGAAAAACTCATGTTTGAAACTGATTGATTACCATTTTTTTTCTAACATAAAAGCTAAACAAGTATTTTGTTTAAGGAACCTGTTTCGTAGATAATGGATTAAAGTCTAAAAATATATTCTTTAAAAATGTTTCATGAACTTGTTCCGGAAAAACTCACTATTTAAGATAAAACAGATTCTATATTCCCTATTTTTTAAAATGGCATAACAATTGTGCCTGTTTTATTGATAACTGTGATCTATCATTTTATAACACCATTCTTAGTTTAGATTGGTATAATACCAATATCTAACCTTCCAAAGTGATATTGAATATTTAGATAAAGTGATTCTGTTTTTTACCATTTTTTCTTCATAGTTCTCATCACATATGATCATAGTTTTTAATTCTGTAAGTAATTATTAACTAAATATGTTTATTATGATGAAAAAATCAGCACCAAGTGTTAACGCAGGATCCATGGCGGACATTGCATTTTTATTACTCATCTTTTTTTTGATTTCTACTACGATAGAAACAGATTATGGGATAACCAGAAAATTACCACCCCTTATTGATAAGCCTACCGAGGGTACTATTAAAGAGAAAAATCTTTTTAGGGTGGAGTTAAATCAGCATGGCGAGCTCTTAGTAGAAGGAGCTACAATGAGGATTAATGCGCTTAAAGAGGCAGCTATTAATTTCTTAGATAATGGTGGAGGATCTGGAGACTTAGCATGTAGTTATTGTAAGGGTTCTCGGAGAACATCTTCATCAGATAATCCTAATAAAGCAGTAATATCTTTGCATAATCATAGAGAAACTAATTATGCGACATATATTGCTGTTCAGAATGAATTAGTAGCTGCATATACTACATTGCGTAACAGAGAAGCACAACGTCTTTTTGGTAAAACTTTCGTACAGATGGAAAAAGACTTAAAAGATGTAAACTATTCTGGGAATAAGAAAATTTTAAAAGAAAATATCAAAAAGATACAATTCTTATTTCCTGAAAAGCTATCAGAAGCAGAACCAAAAAAATAAAAAATAATATAAAACAAAATTCTTATGTCTAAATTCAAAAAGAAAAAAGGAGGAGAATTACCTGCTATTTCTACAGCGTCATTACCAGATATTGTATTTATGCTATTATTTTTCTTTATGGTAGCAACGGTTATGCGTCAAAATACTTTGATGATTGAAAATAAATTACCAGTTGCAGATCAAATAGAAAAACTTGATAAAAAAGATTTGGTAATGTATATCTATGCAGGCAAGCCTAGCTCTAGATATAGAGCAAGCGCAGGTAATCAGGCAAGAATACAGCTTAATGATAAATTTGCTGATGTGAGTGAAATAAAAGCATTCGTTTTAGCAGAGAGAGCTTCTAAAAGAGAAGAATTAATTCCATTTCTTACAACAGCTTTAAAAGTTGATGGTAGTACTAATATGGGTCTTGTAGGAGATATTAAAAAAGAATTAAGAGATATTCAAGCATTAAAGATTAACTACACTACCAGGACAGGTAGTGCTACAGATAATCTAAAGTAGTATATAACTTTAGATATAGAAATTTAAGTTATAAACCCTACTACACTATAAGGTAGGGTTTATTTATATTTTCAATTTGTTTTTATAAACTTTATTGTATTTCTAAAGAAAATAGATTTATTTTAGTAACCTATATGAAAAATTTATGTACATCTATTATTTGTTGTTTGTTTGTTTTCCATTCTTTTGGGCAAGAAACCAAAACAGATTCTGATCACGAAATAGCTGTAGATTCTCTGTATCGAGAAGATCAATTCTATATAGGTGTGACATTTAATTTATTACATAATACACCGAAAAACATAAATCAATCTGGGTTTTCTGGAGGAATGCATTTAGGCTTTATAAGAGATATGCCGATTAATAAAAGACGTAATTTCGCTATTGGTATTGGTGTAGGGTATTCGTTGAATGTGTATAATCAAAACCTGTTTATAAAGAAAAACCAAGATACAGGACAAACTATTTTTAGTAGTTTAGGAGGTATTGATTATGATGTTAATAGATTTACAACCCATCTAATAGAAGCTCCTTTTGAGCTAAGATGGCGTACATCTGTTCCAAAAACTCATAAATTTTATAGGATCTATACTGGTATTAAAATGGGGTACTTACATTCTTTTAATGCTAATCTTAAGCAACCAGGGAATAAAGAAAGAGTGACAAAAATAGGAGAGTTAAACAGATGGAGGGTAGGAGCAACGTTTGCTTTTGGTTGGAATACGTTTAATTTTTATTTTTATTATAGCTTAAATCCTTTATTTAATAATGATGCTATAATAGATGGAGAAGCTGTAGGAATGAATACTGCTAAGATAGGTTTAATGTTTTATATTTTATAACCAAAGGTTAGCTAAAGTGAGTTGAGGAATAACTCCGATTAAAAACCCTAAAATAAGTTCTAAACCACTATGTGCTTTACAATGTAGTCGTGAGGTAGCAACTAAGCCATTTAAAACCATCAATATTGAGATTAATAGGGTTAAATTGAGGCTGAAATGAATACTTAGTGTAATAATAAACATGGTTAGACTACTAATAGCAATCATATGTAAGCTAGCTTTGATAGCAAACATAGCTATGAAAATAGCACTTAATGATGAAAACAGAATTCCTAAAAAGAAAAAGTATAGTTCTGGATAATGGGATACATCAATTACCATTTTAATGACTATAATTAGTAAGATAGATTGTAACAGCAAAGGAATTTTTCTTTGTTTTACATTTTCTAGATGTATCGAATCGATAACGCCAATACTTTTTAAAAGAAAAAATAAAACAATAGGTATTAAAACAGTAAGGATAATTAATCCAAATAGTTTACCAGTCATAATTTCATAAGGAATAAATCTAGGAGCGGTATAAAAATAAATTAGACTACCAGTAAGAGGCATCAATAGAGGATGTATAATGTATGAGATACTTCTTAGGAAAAAATCCATTAAATTTTCTTTCTTAGCCTTGCGACAGGAATGTCTAATTGTTCTCTATATTTAGCTACGGTTCTTCTAGCTATAGGATATCCTTTTTCTTTTAAGATTTTAGCAAGTTTTTCATCTGTAAGAGGTTTTTTCTTATCTTCTTCACCTATAGTTATTTCAAGTATCTTTTTTATTTCTCTAGTAGAAACTTCTTCACCTTGATCATTGGTCATCGATTCAGAAAAGAAATCTTTAATAAGCTTTGTCCCATAAGGAGTGTCGACATATTTACTGTTTGCTACTCTGGATACTGTACTTACATCCATTCCAATTTCATCTGCAATATCTTTTAAAATCATTGGTTTAAGATTTCGTTCATCTCCACTAAGGAAATAATTTGTTTGATAATGCATTATGGCACTCATGGTAATAAAAAGTGTTTGTTGCCTTTGTTTTATGGCTTCGATAAACCATTTTGCAGCATCTAATTTTTGTTTGATAAATAAGACTGCATCTTTTTGTGATTTTGATTTTTCTTTACTTGCTTTATATCCTTGAAGCATATTGTTATACTCTCTCGAAACATGAAGTTCTGGAGCATTACGACCATTTAATGTTAGTTCTAGTTCTCCATCTACAATTCTAATCGTAAAATCAGGTACTACATGTTCTATCAAGCGATTATTACCAGCATAAGCCCCACCCGGTTTAGGATTAAGGTGTTCAATCTCATCAATCGCTTCTTTTAATTGTTCTTCGGTAACTTCAAATTTTAGTAAAAGTTTGTCGTAATGTTTTTTACTAAAATGGTCAAATGCTCTTTTTAATATTTGTGAAGCTAATTTTATGGGGATAGTTATTTCTTTTCGATCTAATTGAATCCAAAGGCATTCTTGTAAGCTACGAGCTCCAATACCAGCAGGATCTAACTGTTGTACAACGGTTAAAACATTTTCTATTTTTTCTTCTGTGGTATATATGTTTTGAGTAAAAGCCAGATCATCTAAGATATCTGATAGAGATCTTCTTATGTAACCACTCTCATCGACACTTCCTACAAGAAATTCTGCTATTTCCCTTTCTTCCTCATCAAATCGATACGTGTTTAACTGATTAATTAAATGTTGATGGAATGATGTTCCAGAGGCATAAGGGACATTTTTTTCTTCATCATCGACACTATAATTATTAGCACTTAATCGATATGAAGGAATCTCATCATCACTAAGATATTCATCAACATTAATATCCGCCTCTATTTTTTCAGTACCATAATCTTCATCTGCAGTATTTTCATTGCTAAACGTATCCTCATATTCATCCGCTTTATCTTTACCACTATCAAGAGCAGGGTTTTCTTCCATTTCCTGTTTTAAACGTTGTTCAAATGCTTGAGTAGGCAATTGTATCAACTTCATCAACTGGATCTGTTGCGGAGAAAGTTTCTGAGAAAGCTTAAAATTTAGTTGTTGTTTTAGCATAAAAAATTATCGATATTCTTCTATAATACAAAAATAAACAATAAAGGCTATTTTTATAGTACTATAAGATGGTTAGTTTGTTTAAAAAAAATGCTATTAAACCATAAATTATAATGATTCTGTTTTTTGCTTTAATCAATAAACGAGCCAAAAGTAATTATAATATATAATAAAGATAATTTTATGATTTAAAAAATTAGTAAAGAAATACATCATATGATCATCTTTGTTTAGAATATGATCATACAATTTTTACTGATTAAGGAACAAATAGCTTACTCTTAATAGCATAGATAACCAGACCTGTTCTATTTTTTAAATTTAGTTTTTCAAAAATAGAATCTCTGTATCCTTCAATTGTTTTTGGACTTAGACACATTTCATTAGCGATCTCCTTGTATGTTTTTTCGGTGCAGGCATGTTTAATGAATTCTATTTCGCGGTCTTTAAGTAATATTTTTTTCTCTACTTTAGGATTGAGGGACTTCACTAATAAATTAGCTACATCTCTTGTGTGATAATAACCGGTTTCTTGTACTTGTAGGAGGGCTTTTTCTAGGATGCTTTTTTCAGTATCTTTTAATAAATAGCCTTTAGCGCCTGCTGTTAGCATTTTTATAATAGTATTTTCATCCTCTTCTACAGATAATGCTAATACCTTAATATCTGGGTATTCCTTTTTTAGAACTGCTGTAGTCTCAATTCCATTCATGATAGGCATATTAATATCCATAAGTACGATATCAGGAATATTTTTTGGATCTTTTAATCTGGTGATTAGCTCTTTTCCATTTTTGCAGATATATAAAACTTTGAATTTAGGAAACCCATTTACTAACCCTGACAATGCTTGGGATAGTAAAATATGATCTTCTACGATTACTATGGAATATTTCATCTGTTTACTTTTTATATTATAATCAGAGCATTCGGAACTCTTTATTTTGATTAATATACTTTAGAGTAGTAGTTAGTTTTTATAAGTATGTTGTCAAAATATTTCCTTCTGCATAATCCTATAACTGATTGTGTGTTGTTTTTGTAACTAGCTTTTATACAAAGTTAATCAACTTCATATTCTAATAGGGGTGAACTTTCTTTTTTATAAGGATAGGTTAGTGTTATTGCTGTTCCTGTTCCTTTTTTAGATACCAATTGTATAGTTGCATTGATTAATTTACCTCTATTTTGCATATTACTTAGACCGATTCCTCGTTTTTTAGGAGATTCTATATGATCAAAACCGATACCATCATCCTTAGCATGGATCACTAATTTATCCTCATCATAATGAACAGTAACTTCTAGGGATGATGCCTTAGAGTGTTTAATGGTATTACTAAAAAACTCTTGTAATATTCTAAAAATTATAATTTCTACTTTATCATCTAATGGTGTTATTTCTTTATTGCTTGTAATTGAAGCTTCAATAAATTGCATACGATTAAACCGTTCTATCTCTAATGTTATCGCTTCTGTTAGGCTAAGACTTTTAATTACATCTGGGTTAATCAGTTTTGATAATGATCGTAGTTCTGTTAGACTTTTGGTTATAGTTTCGGTAACTTCTTTTAGTTTGCTAGGATCATCCCTAGCGATACTTACTTGTATTTTGGCCAACGTGAGTAGCTGGCCAATATTATCATGCAATTCCCAGCTGATGTTACGTAAAGTCTCTTCTCTAATCTCAATCTGGGTCTCTGCAATTGCTGTTTCAAATTTTTTTTCTGCTTCTTTCTGGTGCAACAATAGGCTATTCTTTCTTTTTTGAAAGATAAAAAAAAGTGTAATCATTAGAACAATTATTACGACAAGAACTATACTTGCTATTAATATTGCTGTTTGTTGTTGTCCCATATAAAACCTATAATAAAACAAGTATTCATTATTATTGTTAAAGTAAAAGCAACGAGAAATGATACTGTTAAATCTGTAAAACTGATATAATAATTTCTTAGAATTCTAAATGGAATATTTCCAATATAATATAATAGCAAACCTACACTTATCCAGAATAATAAGTTTTTGTTAACGAATAATACTTTTTCTGAATTTAAAATCTCAGTGAAATAAAAGAATATTGTGATTATTAAAAAACTTGCTGCAATTATGTATGGAATAGTTTGAAGTTCATATAGATAATTTTCAAAAAAACTATTTATTAGTATTGAAATTAAGTACGTTACAAGAAAAAAGAGTATTATTTTTTTCTTTTTACTATTCTTTATGCAATTTCGATATAATATGAAAAAAAATGAAAAATTAATTGTACAATATATATTGTAAATAATATCATTATCTAAATCAACAAAATCTGAAAGAAACAACCCAAAAAATTCATTTATAATCATATACCAATGAATGAATATAAAATACTTTAATAAAGTATACTTATACTTATAAAAATAAAGTATTCCTATGATACCAGCAATTAACTCTACTAATACTCCAATATACTTTAAGGCAATCAAAAAACTCATTCTATTTATTTAGTTTCTTAAATTTTAAGACAAACTGTTCTATTTGTTGCTATTAAGTTGAAAATGCATTGATTTTTCATGGATAACTCCCTAGTTCATTGCCAATTGTGCTTGTTTGTCCGCCATTTGTCATCATAAATGAAAAGAAACTTGCAGTATTTGCTTTTTCAGGTACTTGATTAGTGCCGAACATCCCTTTTTTAAATTCTTCTTCGAGGATTACTTTTTTAAATGTTCCATCATCATTATCAAAAATTGTAAATCCTAAGTGAGAATTACCTCTAGCAATTGTTGGTGCAATAAAAATGGTATTTCGTCTAGGGTCTGGTATTGGTTTTCCGTCTTCAAATTTTTCTTTATCTGGGTAATTAGCAAGATATAAACGATATCCAGAGATTTTGATTTTTCTTTCAGAAGTTATCTTATCGATATATGAGGTATATTCATTTAAGAACTCTTTTGTTAAGAAAAGTGATCGTGTTGGTTGAATCTTTTTAGGTTTTCTATCAGATGGACAAAGACTGGCTAGTGTGCTATCTCTTTTACTTTCAAAAATTTCGATTATACAAGCTCGATTTTTGGTATAACTTTGATATAGTTCTACAGCATCATTAAAAGAAATAATTTCTTTAGGAACGTCATCTATTGGGGGTTTGATGGGATCGTTACAAGTCCCGACTAAGAACGTAATTATTGCAGTCAAAATGATTACAATTGGGTAGCCGATAAGGTTAGTTTTTCTACTCATTTTATGGTTTATTAAGATGTTTGTTAAGATTTTCGATTGTCATCGAATTATTTAATATTAAAGTGTTTAACATACATTAAAAAAGATTTGTGAAATTTTGATTTATGCCAAAAAGCTAATTAGTTGATTCTATGAGTTTAATTTACAGATTTTTAATCGATTAAAAATACTATTATTCTGTAGTTATAAAAAAAGTATAGTGTTTTTATTAAAACGGATGTATTGAAAACTGTTGAAAATAAGGAAGTTTGCGGTATTTTTAAGTGCTGGGAGGCGATTTTTTATTTTACAAAAAAGGGGTTTTCCCCCCTTCTGTAAAAAGGGGTTAGACTCTTTTGCTATATTAAAAAAAATGATTTATATAGCGAATACCTTTTATTTTGAAATGAATTATCTTAAAAAAAAGAGTATTTATTTTTTTGGTAATACAAGTTCCATTTTAATAGTACTACGCTTGTATAGAGGGGTATCTTCTATAGGAATTTCTTTAAAACCATATTTAGTATAGATATAAATCGCATTTTCTAAAATATGATTAGAATATAAAAGTAATTTTTCCCATTTTTTGGAGGTGGCAAATTCAATACAAAACTGGATGAGTTGCTGCCCTATTTTCTTACCTTGAAACCTTGGGGATACTCCCATTTTTCCTAACTCATAAACACCATCTTTAATTTTGATTAAAGCAAAAGTACCTACAATTTCTTCATTTATTTTAGCAAAAAAGATGTAACCTCCTTTATTGATAATCATTTCTTCACATCGTTCTAGTATATCTACATCGTGTGGTTCTACTACAAAATATTTTTCTAGCCATTCTATATTAAGATTAGCAAAGTCTTTGGCGTATTTGGGTTCGAAGGATATAATAGAAGCTTTCATTTTATAACTAAATTTTGTGATATGAATTTTAAAGATTTATAAGTTATACTTTTCTAGTATTCGTTTGCTTAGCGATTTTTCTTTTAATTGATTTTCTATGTAAGTGAGATGGCGTGTTAGGTTTGAAGCACTACCTTCTGTTAGCCATTTTACTTGCTCATCGATTACATTCCATAGAGGAAGCATTTGTTGATGGATTTCTTTTCCTTTTGGGGAAAGTCTGAAAAGTTTTTTTCGCTTATCAATTTTATCAATTTTATGTATTACTAGCTTTTTATGTATTAACTTTTTTACTGCTTGGGTAATTGCTGGTTGGGTGTATTGTAGCGCCTCTTGAATATCTGTTGTTGTAGCTGATTCTAAATCGATAATTACCTTAAAAATTGGAAATAGATACGGGTCAAAATCAATACCTAAAGTGTTATATACAATCTGAACTTCTCTCATCATTACATCGCTAAGTCTTTTTAACCTTGATCCTAATCCGAGTTCTCCATACTGTTGCAATTTATCTTTCATAAGTATTTATATAAGTACTTATGTAAAAATAATACTTTTTATTTTATTCTAATAACTATTTAAGAATTCTTAACTATAAATTTTTCTTTGATTTCATAATTAGTATTATTATCAAATTCAATAGCTACATGAGCTTTCCAAAATATTTGGGCATTTTTAAGTTCAAAATTACTCGGATGAAAAGTAGTAGGATATTCTAGAGAAGTTTTAATGGTGTTAAATTCTATAGTCTTAAATTTCGTTTTTTCTGAGGTATAAATTATATTGCTATCTGTTCCTCTTTTGTCAATAACCTTTTCATTGATTGTATGGAATATTTGTATATATTCTATACGATTATGATTTTTTTCAATCTGAATTTCCAGATTAAAGGTATCTTGATTAGGACTAGTGATTTGCAGAATGACATTGCCTAACATTCTTAAACTAGATTATATCATATCCCAAATAGGATAGTATGCCAAACTAGCCTATAAAATGACAAATGCCCACTATAGCAAAGAGTATTAGTCCAAAAACTGACAGCCCTTTTGATGGATTAGGAACATCAATAACTTGATTGCTTAAGGTGTATTGTATAGATTGAGGTTTTACCTCTGGTAAGAAGTCTGAGGTTAATTTGCCTTTTAGAGTTTTGAATAATTTACTGAATTTTATATCCTTGTAAAAGCTCTAAGCGAATTCTAGACATAGGTTTCCTCATCAGGATTTATTTCTATTGTAAGAAGCCATATTATTTCTAGATATTGCCCAGTAAAAGAAATAGGTGTCTAAGGGATTTCAAAAATTATATCAAATTCATAAATTCTTCCTTTACTCCAATTGCAATTGCTTTCTAAAGAAATGGTTTTAATGACTTGTTTATTGATATTTAATTTTTCTGTTACTAAATTCCTTAATTGACAATTGAAGTTGTCAAAACCTATATTCTCTTTAGGGCATGTTATGATTTTTCCTTTTAATACATTGCTAGGAGCAATTGTACTTGATAATGTATTTAACTTATATTTAATATCCGCAAGAGATGCTCAAGAATATTCCTAGTGTCTTTTTTTAAAACTATCGTATAAATGATTTAGAATGCTTCTGTAATTATCCCCAAAACGAGCTATCAATTGCTATAAAATAGCATCGGAGACTATTGTTTTTTTAATATTATAACCAGAAGCTAGTGTAATCCTATTATATATAATTTTTTTAATTTAAGAGTAGTGATGCCTTCAAATTTATAAGAAATAGAGTGACGTCGGGTAATGCGATATTCACTAGCCATACTTTTATGTGTAGTGATTACGTATGATGTATTTGTTCGTGACCAAAGCTGTAGTCTGTATTAATAACGGAATTTTTTGGATACTATCTATGAAGATAATAGGATTGTCATCTTTTTTATTTTTTGACCACTTCTATCAAAAAAATAGATCGTACGGTCTTTAAAATACTGGTGTCATAAAGTAAGATGTATAGTTTTACCGTTACCTTTTTGTCCAACAAATTCACTAACCTTAGGTTTTTGGTCAGTAAGGAGTTGTATCCAAGACTCAATAGAATGTGCTGGTGATATGATATTAATAATTATCTTGATCATCAATACCTCCAAAAGAATTATAATGATATGTAATATTAGTGTTTTTAATTAATTCATTATAATTTATTTACATAAACAGCTACTGTTTATCGAATAGATTTTGTTTTATACGACTATAGTAAGAACTATTAAGATATTATTTTTCTAACCCTTTTTGTAGTACTTCTTGTATACCAGCTAAGTGATCACTAAACTGCATCATCTGTGCTAATACTTGAGCCATTTCATTTTTATCTCCAAAACCTTTGAGCTTATTATTTTTGATAAAGGATTCTTTGATTGTTTTCCAACGTATGGCTTCTTCATTAGAGATGGTATTTGTCATCTCTTTATATTTTAACAAGTTGGCTTCTGCAGCACTCGTTAATGTCTGCGACTCGTTTTCATAATGTGATAGCAGTAGTGTTTTTAATTCTTTTGTATTCATGATCGGAACTACTTTGGCTACTAACTTACTCATATCTCTATAGGATCCTTGTAATTTAAATGATGGTTCGATACGATATGCGTCTTCCATAGCTGCGGATTTAATATAGGTTTCGTTTACTTTTAGTACGGTGTCTCGTATGGTAATAACTTTTTCTAATACAGAGATGTAGTCTTGTATCTCTTGTTTAGTATGATTTCCTTTCAATTCTATACCGTCTTGATTACCTGTTTCTACAATTTTAATTAGGTGATAAATGTCATCAAAATATTTACTGCTTAATTGATGTAATATAGGGTTAGAAGTCATAGAGTTTTCTATTAGACTTAGTTGAAATAAGTCAGCGGTATCTCCTATAATGTCTCCAAGGTTATAAATATCTGCACGATTGGCAAGCATATCAGGGATCTGAAACTTGTCTCCGCTCTCAGTATATGGATTTCCTGCCATAATCACACAGAATTTTTTACTACGTAGATCATAGGTTCTGGGGGTACCATTGTATACTCCTTCTATTTTTCGAGTACCATCAGCTAGAGAGATGAATTTTTGTAAAAACTCAGGATTACAGTGTTGGATATCATCGAGGTATAACATAACATTGTTTCCCATCTCGAATGCTAAGTTTAATTTTTTTAATTCTTCTCTGGCAGCTGCATTTGTTGCAGCCATTGGATCTACAGAGGTAATATCATGACCAATAGCAGGACCATTGATTTTCATAAATACCAATCCTAATCGATTTGCCAGATACTCCATCAAAGTAGTTTTACCATAACCAGGGGGGGAGATTAGTAATAGCATTCCCATTCTATCGGTACGTTTGGTATCACCTACACTTCCTAGTTGTTTAGATAGGTTATCTCCAAAAATTGGTAAGTATACCTGATCGATTAGTTTATTTCTAACAAATGATGAAAGTACTCTGGGAGTAAATTCTGTTAGTTTTAAGTCTTGTTTTAACGTTTCGGTTACGGAGTGTTTTGCTTCGCGATAGGCTTCGAAAGCAGGAACTTCTACGGTAGAAAATTGATTTAGTTTTGAAATAAAATCATGGTAATTGAACTCAAAATTACCCTCGATAATAGAGGGGTGACTTCCTTTTAATTCTTTAATGATTTGTGATGGACTTACATGGATTACTTCTGCAACAGATTCATTTTTAAATATTATACTACATACAATTTCATGCGCATATGCTGTTAATGATGGGTGTTCAGCTTTTAGATAGGAGATTACCCATTGTAATGCTAGATTGATTTTATCACTCCAGCTTACCGAAGTATTAGAGGTTATATCTAATTGCAATGTGCTTTTTAGTTTACTAAAAACATCTTTCTTTTTTAGTTGAGTGCTAAAAGATTCGTATAATTCATTGGCGGTTTGACTTGTAGAAAATATATGATCATTCTGTAATTCTGCAAATAGATAATTGGCAATGTCATTACTGGTAATAGGAGAAAAAAGCTGTGTTGTGCTAGCGAAAGTAACGATCTTTTTTTCTAAACTAGAGAGGACTCTTCGGTATTCTGTGCTATTAGGAAATACTTTTAATACTGCCCCAGAAGCTTTGATAGTATCATTCCAATAGCTTTGTTGTTCATTAGAGATGCTATACCAAAAATATTGCGCGAATGCTCTAGTATTAGGAGTAAAGCGTAATAGACCTAAGTCATGGTCTTTGGTTACTAAAACTTTAAGGATTTTAGAGGCATCAATATCATGAACACCTTTTATATATCCTTCGGCATAATTTTTACTACTCTCTGTACGGACTAATTCTAATAATTGATCCTCGTTCATGGTCACTAGAGCTGATTGAAAACTATGCTGACTTTTGAAAATCTTGTATGCTAAATATGCGGCTCGATATATTTCGTTGTTCTCAGAAATCAGTTCTTGATTCCAATATTTTTTTGATAATAAAAGGGTTTCATTGGTAATGTCTTGATAGAAATCAGTTCCAGTAAGATGATAGGCTAATACATTATTTTTATATACAATAGTAAGATCTAGAGGTTGTTTGTTAACCCCAAATTTATGTTTGCCAAGTTTGATGATGTTTTCTCCATCCTCGTATAAATCTTGTTTGTCTTTTAGTTTTCTGGTCGCATCTTCTTTGGCAACTTTTAGCGATGTTTCTATAGTTTCTGCTTTCCCTGGATCATCAAGATCTTGTAGCTGTACAACAATATCTCGTAGTTTATTGATCATAAGATCTGATGCAAAATATCCATTGATATCTGTTGCGGTATCAAAACTTAATGCTTTTTTAGTAACTCCCTTAAGAATCCTATTAGCTGCAGTCTCTAGTGCTACAGCTTTTTTATTTCGAGCTTCAATTAAACTATTTTTTCGAGCCTCAAAAGCATTGTATACTTCTTCTCGTTTCTCAATAATCTGAGTAATGAATATTTCGAAATCAGCAAACCTTCCTTCTAAGTCTTCTAGTTGTACTGAGACTTTATTTAGTAATTCATCTGTTTTTTCTGGAGTATTGGCAATATCTAGATAATTAATAATACTCTGATCTACCAACTTTAATTGAGCAGCAAATTCGGCACTAGCTTCGCTACTACCTAATGATATTATTTTATTTTTTATTCCTGCTTTAAGCTGGTTTATAGTTGTAAAAATCAAAGAAATATTATCTATGATTTTGGTAGAGTGAGAAGTGTCCTCAATCTTTAGGTTAGAGACAATATCAATCAACATTTCTAGATCTGTAGCAATTTGATTGACTGTAGTTTCTAGTTTTTTAGCTTCAATTACCTTTTTAATTGTATCGAGTTCGTTTTGTTTTTCATGTACTCGATCATGATATGGTAATAAGGCTTTATCATCTAACAAGAAATGGACACAGCGTTGTGATATTTTTTCGGTATGTTCGACAATAGTTGTCTCTAAATCAGTAATAAAAATAGAGTCTATGTATCGGATATCATTTAGTCCGATTACCTCTCCACGTAGGGTGCGGAGCTGTGCAAGTACTTGTATGAAATCATCAATAGATTTAAAGGAACTACTTTTAATTTTTCCAAAAATGGTTTCAGCTTTATCTTTAGTATCTTTGGTTGTATTTGTAGCAGTTTTTCGTAATTGCACTACTTTTTCGAATTCATCAATAGCAGCATTAGCTGCATTGTTGATTTCGGTAAGAGGGATATCCAGTCTAAAGGTTTCTTCTTCTCTAATCCAGTAATAACTATCGATAATATCATTAGAAAACTTAGATAAGTCATCATATAGACCATCATAGTTATCTTCTTTGTTTAGTAAATTGATCAGACCATTACACTCAGCCATAGCTTTTACAATATCTTTATTTCCGATCTTGTATAAGAGTGTGTCAGTATGTTCTGATGGTAGGGTAGTGCCTTGTATAAATGGAGTTTGCCATATCTGAATAACATGATGTTTGGTTTGCTCATCTTCAGTTTTAAAATAGCATAATTCACCATGTTCTAGAATTGTAAAACCATTACAAATAATAGGAGTTTTTACCTCTTGTTGGATTATATTGTATGCCATCAGCACATATAATCCTTTTGTACTTTCATAGAAAATATAGAAAAAATCTTCTCCATTTGGAGAACTAATTTTTTTCTGAAATTTTACATTAGAAATACCATTGTCGAATAGTTTAAACTCTCCGGATTGAAGATAATACCCATTAGGGTAAATAATACCTTGGTCATCAGGCAATAGTACGCAGGAGTTTTCTATGCTTTTGATTTTTTTTACTTCCTGTATTTTATGATTGTATACAAAATACTGAGGGTCTTCTTGAAAAGGTTTGATCTCTAGTGCAATGAGATTTCCTAAATCTGCATATCGATACTGCCCGTCATCTAATGTTTGATCAGCATGGATAACGGTCTCGCTATAAATTCCTTTTCCATCATCTGTATTGTCTTCAATTTTTATAGTAAGATCACCTCCAACAGTTTCTACAAATACTTTGTCTAATATGGAAATATGGGGATGAGTACCATAGCGATGCATATCTCTAGTAACTTCTACCCAATTAAATTCATGTTGTTTTGGGAATTTAAATTCATGTTCACTACGATTATCTACATAGGTAAGCTTACCTTCATTGATTAACCATTTAAAGGTTTTGATATCAGTGATACTATCACTAAGTTGGAACACCATGTGCAAATAATTGCCTACAATAGCAAATTTAGAAAATATGGTATTTCGATAATATTTATAAAGATTTGTGAAATCGTTTATAAATATGGGATCTTCTATTAGATCTAAAGGTTGTATTGTGAAATGGTCATTTTTATAGGTATAGATGCTAAATACATCTGCTAAGGTAATCTCTGTACGCAATCCAAAATGTACATTATATCCAAAAAGACAAATATTACCAATAGTCACAATATCTCGGGCAATACAGTTATTTTCTGTATTGATGCGATTATTGGCTATAAGTTTAGTCTCTACACTACCAAAAACTTCTTTTCGCCCATTATTAAGTTGAGTAAGGCGATTTTGAAGTTCTCCTTTTTGTTTTTGCAAACGTTTTTGGATGATTTCATAAGTTCCTTCATCTAGTTGTGTATGTTGGTTGTTGTTTTCTTCTTGCATCGTTTTACTAAAATTTTTCTTTTAGTTTTTATAAGGAATTCGATAAGCTCAGCCTGACAATAGTGTCTGTTTTTGGATCATTAAAGTGATATTGATAAAAAAATACTCCAAGCTATCAAAATCACAATTAATACAGTAGCAATCATTCTTTTTCTAAAAAGTGTTTTTCTTTGTTTTTTTAGCTTATCTCTGATTTTTTGCAATAATTTTTCTGATACAGGTTTTACTTTGATGCTTGCACTTTTTGGATCAGAGTTTGTCGATATTTCAAAGCTTTTTCGTTTATTTCTTCGGTCATTATACTTGATCGAAGCAATCATCGCTGCTGTACCCATATTTAAACAGTATTAAAAGTTAATAATTCCTATCCTAAATTTCTCTAGGATAGGAAGACTTTTATAGGTTTAAAAATGTGTTTTTGATCTGGTTCATAAATAATATAAAGAGAGCTATCTACTTTTTATGAGTTTATGTTTTTTTATTATTTTAATCGTTGATCTGATAGTCCTAATCCTTTAGCTAGGTTAAACAAATTACTAAACAAATCATTCTCTGATTGATCTGTAGATTTTTGTTTTAGTTGTATCAAAAGGTTTGCAATAGTAAGGTTTTTGATATCTTCAGAAGAGATGCCGTATTGAGTGGCAAAATCTTTTATTTTTCCCAAAAGGTTGCCTTTTACATCTTCACTGCCTAAGATAGCATCTTTTACATCTTGTATGTTGTCAGAATGTTTTACTAGTCGATCAATTCCTTTAGCTTTAGTTATCTGACCAATAATTTGATCGAAGAACATGGTTTCTCCTCCTACAATATCAATATTGGCAGCTTTTAGAGCATCGCTAATGACTAATGCTTGTGCATCTGCGATTTCTTTCTGGATATTTACATGGGCTAAATCAACTTGTAATTCTTTATCAAGTTTTAGTTTAAACTCTTCATGCTCTTTACCAACACCATTTAGTTTTTTCATAGCCTCTGCTTTTTCTTCGATACCAGCAGCTTCTGCTAATGCAATCTCTTTGTCTCCTATGGCTTGAGCTAGTGCTTTTTCTTTAATAACAAGTGCTTCTGCAACTCCTTCTTCTTTTAATGCTTCTGCTTTTGCTAAGATTCCTGCTGCTTCTGCCTGAGCTTTCTTTTCTACAATATTAGCTTCTACAAGACCTTGGCGTTCATTAGCATCTGCTTTAGCATGCATTACCTGAGCTTCAGACATTCCTAGTGTGGCTTCTTCCTTGGCAGTTGCCTCGGCTAAAGTTTTACGAGCTTCTGCTTCTTTTTCACTGGCTTCTTTTTGTGCCTGAGCTTCAATATTAATTTCTTCGGCTTTTTGTTTGGCAGCTTCTTTTTGTGCTTCTGCAGCTTTTATTGTAGAGATAAGAGCTTCTTGTGCATTGGCTTCTGCAACAGTGATTTTTACTTGTTTCTCACGATCTGCAGTTTTAAAAGCTTCAATATCTTTCATGTTTTCTCGCTCTTCTACTACTCCTTTTTCTAGCATTACACGATCTCGTATTACATCTTGGATATTTTTCTTTTCTACTTCTACAACTTTCTCTTTTTCTATTTGTGCTAGAGTAACGATACGTTCACGCTCTGTGGCTTCTAACATTCTGTCTTTTTCTACACGTTCGGTTTCTACAGCATCGGTACGTTGCTTATTTTTTGAAGCTACAATAATCTGACGTTCCATATTTTCTTCAGCCACTTTTACTTTTTCTTCTGTAGCAATTCTAGCAGTTTCAGATTTTAAGCGTTCTTCTTCAGCTACTTTTAGAGTCTCTGCTTCTTCTCTGGATTTGATATTAGCAATTTCGCGTTTTTGTTGTTCTTCTTTTTCTGCTAGCTGTTTATCTAATTCTAGAATAGCTTCTCGTGCCTCTACATCTTGCTTACGAATTACTTTTTCTTCATCACGTTTGATAAGATTAGATTTTATATTCTGAGCTGCTGTTAACTCGGTAATTTTTTTGATCCCTTCTGAGTCTAAAATATTATCAGGTTTTAGAACGCCTAATGAAGTTTGCTCTAAATCATCTATGGCACAGTCATCGAGTATATATCCATTTAAATCTGTTCCGATGATATCTATAATTTCATCTCTAAACTCCCTGCGAGCTTCATATAATTCTACAAATTCGAATTTTTTACCTACAGTTTTTAAGGCTTCGGAGAATTTAGCATCAAAAAGACTACGTAAAGTATCGATCTCTGAAGCACGATTACAACCAATAGTTTGAGCAACATTTATAATGTCTTCTACAGATTTATTTACTCGTACAAAAAATGCTACTTTGATATCTGCACGGATATTGTCCTTACAGATTAGTCCATTAACTCCTGTACGTTCTATCTCGATTTTTTTGATAGAGATATCCATTATTTCTACTTTGTGTAATACAGGGATAACATATAGCCCTTTATCAAAGGCGACAGCGGTTCCTCCAAATCCTGTACGTACAAGAGATTCTCCTTGTGGGATCTTTCTATAGAATATGGCTATAATTATAAAATATAGTACAATGAGAAGTACTAAAGCTACGACTACGATGATAGCTATACTAGCGATGTTGCTCATAAATATTAATTTAATGGTTGGACGATATATAGTTGCTTGTTTTTTACTTGATTTATAATTTCTACAGGTGTATTGGCAGGGATTTCTATTCCATTTTTAGCAGTTACCATTACTTTAATAGGATCTGATTGGATTTTTATTTCTAGAGTGGTGATTTTTTCTCCGGATAAAGGACTTTTTAATATGCCTTCTCTTCCTAGAAATTCTAATGGACTTTCTCCTTTATTATTAAAATTGAGAAAGAATTTTTTAAAAGGAGTGGTGCATATTTTTGTTAAGAGTAATGCAGGAATAATACCTCCAAAGAAAAATATAAATCCAAGATCAGTAGTATAACTGTTTGTTATTGATGTTCCTGCCATTGTGATTGCCCACCAAAATAGTACAAAAAACGAAAAAGTAAACATAAATGGTAGCCCTACAAAATTGAAATAAATTAGGAATATTTGAAAAAAGTTTAATTTACCACGACGACGTATAACGTCTGCTTTATTTACTTCGGTATTAGAGATATCTTGGATGTCTAGGTTTCCTCTGGCATCAAAATCAGTATCTACATCAATATCAGTGTCGATGTCTGTGTCTATATCAATATCTGCATCAAAAAAATCTAAATCTAACCCTGTAAGAGTAGTTAAAATCCAATACAGGATTAATAACCCAAAAAGGATCGTTAATGGTAGATTAACTATAGAGGTTGCTATGTCATATAATTCTCTCAATGGTTGGTGTGATATTACGATTCGTTAGTTACTATTCTAAAACTGCTATAATCTTAGTTATATATGAATGTCATGAGTCACATATTTATTACCCATATATTACTCTTTTTTTAGTATTTTGTTATATAAGCCTGTAAATCAGCGCAATATTTTACAGGCTTTATTTTAGTGCAGAGTATTTAAGATTCTTTCTTATCCTCCATACCTAATTGTTCTTTTAATTTAGCTAACTCATCATCAGCATCAGAATTTGTGTCATCTAAGGCTTTATCCAACTCATCATCAATAGATTTAGAAGTGTTAGCAATATCACCATATGCCTCAGCTAGTGCTTCTTCTTGGTTTACTTTATCTTTCATACGCTCTAACATAGAAACAGTGCTAGAACTATCTATTGCAGCCATTTGTTTGTTAACATTTTTAGTAGCAGTAGAAACTTTTACTCTTGCTTTTAGAGTTTTGAGTTCGTTTTCCCATTTACTAATATTCTGTTTGATTTCTTGTATATTTTTCTCTAATTGAGATACTGATGTATTAAATTTATCAGATTCTTCTTTGCTACGGGTAACATGTTGCTGAGCTTCGTCTTTTTTAATTAAAGCTTCTTTAGCTAATCTGTTTCCTTCAGCTTCATCTAAGTCGCCTTTTTGGGCTTTTTTAAGGATCAGCATTGCTTTTTGCTGATAGTCTTGAGCTTTAGAAATGTATTCCTCTGTTTCATTTTTGGATCGAATAGCCATAGCTTTTACTTGTGCAAGTGCTTCAAGGCTTTTTGTTAGATCAGATTTCATGTCTCGGATTCCCTGTTCTGTCATTTTGATAGGGTTTTCCATTTTATCTATAGCAGAGTGCGCTTCAGCTTCTCCTACTTTGAATAATCGTTTAAAAAAGTTCATAATTTTTAGTTTTTTGAAAAATTTATAATTTGATCTGAATATTCACTTAATAATAATCCTAGAGAATTTAGTGATCCTTCTAGTTCATTAAGGTCCAGATTTTCTACCTGAAGTGTGTCTCTGAAGATTACTTTTTCTCCAGATTCATCTAATACGAATGCTCCGTGAACAATGTCTCGGTTTTTTTGAAGTAAATTACGATAGATTACTTCGCTTTTGTTTTTAATGTTGAAAATATGTTGTTCCATTATTAAAATGGGAGGTGCTACTCCTAGAATCATGTTTTTAATTCCTTCATTTTCTTTGCTAATCATTATAATTCCTTGCTCCTGGTTTTCATGAAGGATGTTATAATTAAGTTGAAGCAAATAATCTTTTATCAATTGAAAATGATCTTGCATATGGTGTTTTTTTATTGTTGATTAGTAATTTTTTCAAAGTCTATGACTATACATCAATATTACAAAAAGTCACATAACTTTTCGGAGATATATACAACTAAATTAGCAAGATAATATGCAAAGCCTATCATGGGTATGATGATTTTAATGTTAATGGTTTATTTGACTGCTAAAAACAATAGGAATCTCTTCTTTGTATAAATGAAATAAAATGATTTCTTAAATAATCCTACTGTAATTAGCATTTTAAAAATATATTAGCTAATATTGTTAGTGTAAATGTACAATAAATTCTCATAACTGCAAATAAAATTAGCAAAAATGTCTTTTTTTGGAAAAAATATTAAAAAAATTAGAGGGGTAAAAAGTTTAAGCCAACAAGCATTTGCAGAACTTTTTGATCTTAAGCGCGGTACTTTAGGAGCTTATGAAGAAGGAAGAAGTGAACCGAAGATAGAAACATTAATTAAAATAGCTAATCATTTTAGCATAGCTATAGATGACTTGCTAACTAGTGAACTCACTGTAAACCAACTTTTAAAATTTAAAGGAGATTTTACAACATATACTAAGGATTTAAAACGAGAACAGTTTGTAGAAATTCCTTGTATAACTGATACAACTTCTAGTGATTATATTACATTGCATACTAAAGAAGACTTTATTAAGGAATTACCTATTTTGCAATTGCCAGTAAATCCAACTAAAGAATTTAGAGGATATACGGTTAGTAACTTAGAAATGACTTCACATGATAAAGGATTTTATCCTAAGGATATTGTAATAGGAGAAAAAGTTCCTAAAACAGTGATTAAGAAATTAAATAATGGAACTCTTGTTTTTGTCGTTGTAGGAGATAAGTTAATTTTTAGAAGATTATATGTAACAAATAATAATGTAGTTCTAAGGGCAGATCATAAAAATATAGAGGATTCAGTGTACCCATTAGCCGAGATTAAAGAAATATGGAGGGTGCGGTATGTCTTTTTTAAGAGAATACCAGAGTTTGGGAGTGATGTGGAAGATAAACTGTTATCGATAGAGAAAGAATTGTTACGGATGAAAGAAAAGCTTAGATAGATCATATTCATTATTAGAATCCTAGTAATTGCTTAGCCTCATTTCAATTTTCTATTTTATTTTTAATGTAAAAAATTATTCATCATCTGTAACATAATAAAAATTTAAATATTTTTATTTCACCTACTATTATTAAAGTCTAGAGGTTAAAAACCTTTCTTGCCCTAACTTATCATTGTTACTGATTATACAATGATGCTACTATTATTATTGTCATTTTTATTTTATTAATTTGATAATTAGTAACTTAGGTGTTTTAAGATATTTTTGGTTAATTAAATTTATTATATTTTCTACTATAAGTTTAATAGATCTATTTGATTACTTTCATAAAAAGGACAAATAACTAAATAGATTTTATATATTGATATTTATTAATCAATAGTATTATTTTATTGTAAATTTGAATAGAGTGTAAGAACAAATAATCATCTAATTTAATCTACAGCAATGGAAAATAAAAGTCCTATAAATTCAGATTCTCATGATAGAAATTATAATGTCAATGGAGAAAGTAAGTGCCCTTTTATGAATGGTACACTAAAACAAAGTGCAGGTACGGGAACTACTAATCGTGATTGGTGGCCGAATCAGTTAAGATTGAATATTCTTCGTCAACATTCTTTACTTTCTAATCCGATGGAAGAAGAATTTAATTATGCAGAAGAATTTAAAGCATTGGATTATGAAGCAATAAAGAAAGATCTTTTTGAACTAATGACTAATTCTCAGGATTGGTGGCCTGCTGATTATGGTCATTATGGACCGTTTTTTATTCGTATGGCATGGCATAGTGCAGGTACTTACCGAATTACTGACGGTCGTGGAGGAGCAGGTTCGGGTACCCAACGTTTTGCTCCGTTGAATAGTTGGCCGGACAATGCAAATTTAGATAAAGCACGTTTGTTATTGTGGCCAATTAAACAGAAATATGGGAAGAAAATTTCTTGGGCAGATTTGATGATTCTTGCCGGTAATTGTGCATTAGAGTCTATGGGGTTCAAAACTTTTGGTTTTGGTGGAGGACGCGAAGATGTTTGGGAGCCAGAAGAGGATATTTATTGGGGAGCTGAAACTGAATGGTTAGGAGATAAGCGTTATACAGGTGATCGAGATTTAGAAAATCCTCTGGGAGCGGTTCAGATGGGGTTGATCTATGTAAACCCAGAAGGTCCAAATGGAAACCCTGATCCGATTGCTGCTGCTCGTGATATTCGAGAAACATTTGAACGTATGGCTATGAACGATGAAGAAACAGTTGCTCTGATTGCAGGAGGGCATACGTTTGGTAAAACCCATGGTGCTGCTGATCCCGATCAATACGTAGAAAGAGAGCCGGCAGCAGCAGGTATCGAAGAACAAAGTTTAGGATGGAAGAATAATTTTGGAAGCGGTAATGCAGGAGATACCATTACTAGTGGACTAGAAGGAGCATGGACTAGTACTCCTACCAAATGGAGTAATAACTTTTTCTGGAATTTATTTGGCTATGAATGGGAGCTAACTAAGAGCCCTGCTGGTGCACATCAATGGATACCGAAGCACGGTGCTGGTGCTGATAGTGTACCAGATGCACATGACTCCTCTAAACGTCATGCGCCAATTATGCTTACTACAGATCTTGCTTTACGGATGGACTCTGCTTATGAGAAAATCTCAAGACGGTTTTATGAAAACCCAGATGAATTTGCAGATGTATTTGCTCGTGCATGGTATAAGTTAACACATCGGGATATGGGACCTATTGTTAGATATCTTGGTCCAGAAGTGCCTAAAGAAGAATTAATTTGGCAAGACCCGATCCCAAAAATTACATATACATTAATTGATGATAAAGATATTGATACTTTAAAAAATAAACTGCTCTCTTCTGGATTATCTGTCTCTCAATTAGTATCTACGGCATGGGCATCAGCCTCTACATTTCGTGGTTCTGATAAACGTGGTGGTGCAAATGGAGCACGTATCCGCCTTACACCACAAAAGAATTGGGAAGTGAATAATCCAAATCAACTTACCAAGGTATTAGAAACTTTACAAGATATCCAACAAGAGTTTAATAATTTACAATCTGGAGATAAGATGGTATCACTGGCGGATTTAATCGTTCTAGGTGGCGCTGCAGGTATAGAACAAGCGGTAAAGAATGCAGGGAATAAGATTATAGTACCTTTTTCTCCTGGAAGAACAGATGCATTACAAGAGCAAACTGATATAGCATCTTTTTCTGCTCTGGAGCCAGTTGCTGACGGATTTCGTAATTATAAGAAAACCAATACTCTTGTATCTGCTGAAGAAATGTTGATAGACAAAGCTCAATTATTGAGATTAACTGCACCAGAAATGACAGTTCTTTTAGGAGGTCTTAGAGTATTAGATACTAATTTTGATCAGTCACAGTATGGCGTTTTTACAGAGCATCCAGAAGCGCTTACTAATGATTTCTTTGTTAATTTACTTGATTTAGGTACTACTTGGAAAGCAACTTCGGATGAACAAGAGATATTTGAAGGGCGTGACCGTGCTACAGGAGAAATAAAATGGATGGGTACTCGTGCCGATCTTATATTCGGTTCTAATTCCGAGTTACGTGCTCTGGCAGAGGTATATGCCAGTAAAGATTCTCAAAAGAGATTTATAGACCATTTTATCATGGCTTGGTGTAAAGTCATGAACCTTGATCGATTTGATCAGAGATAATATAATATTAAGAATTTTAAGAAGATCAAGATAATAGAACAGGTGATTGTTTGATATTCAATCACCTGTTTTATCAAATAACTAGATGCTAAAAAAATAAAACTTTAATAGTCCTTTAATATATTTGAGTTTTTTGATATTTTGAAAAGAAATTTAGATCATAATTAATATATTATTCTATGAAAGATATTTTTAATGCTATTCGTTCCGAAGAAATAAATACAATAGAGTCAATTTTAAATCAAAACCCTGAACTTGTTAACTCAAAAGATTCTAGAGGTTCTACTCCTTTGTTGTTAGCTTCTTATTATGGTTATGAGGATGTTACTAAGATACTCCTTAATTACGCTCCTAATATAGATGAAAAAGATAGTTCAGGAAATACTGCTTTAATGGGAGTATGTTTTAAAGGATATTATGATATAGCAAAATTACTTATAGAATCTGGGGCAGATATAAATCAAAGAAATTTTAATGAGGGTACTGCGTTAATTTATGCAGCTACCTTTGGTCAAAAAGAAATTATTAGATTACTTATAGAAAAAGGAGCTGATGTCTTAGCAAAGGATAATAGAGGGTATACGGCAGAGATGCATGCTAGAAATCAAGGTCTGGAAGTATCAGAATTATTTTAAATACATTCCGTGGATAATAGTAAAAGTATAAAATCTGTAAATATTAGGTCTGCTAGTATAAAAAAAAGATTGTTGATATCCTCATCAATGGTTACTGCTTTTGAAACATTTTTAAAAAGAACTATTGGAAAAGAAGTCTTAATTGTAAATACTAATATGGGGATAGAGGTATATTATTATTCTAAGAATGATTATAGCATATTTATTAGAGAAGGTGTTTTATTATACACTTTAGCTCGAATAGATCATGAAAAACTGAAATTTGTAAATAATCTGAATAGAGAAGAGGTGTGTCGAAATTTTTGTGAAACATTAATTGCTTTTTCTCAATATCCTCAGATCTTTTTAGCGTACGCTAAAAAATTTATATATCTCAAAGAAAAAAATAAATCGAGTAGATATGTAATTCCTATTTTAGATAGCTTTTTTGAAGAAACTCTAAAAACACTTAATGAAACGGGTGAAGTCCCACATTATAAAAAGATAGAAAAAACAAAAAAAAGATTCCAGAAATTAGGCTCTGAAAAAAATATTATAATGAATTTAATTGCTGAAATTTTATTAAAAATACATTCTAATTAGTATCAATTATAAAACTATAAAATAGTAATGATTTTATGATCAGATATTTCTTCTTTCCTTTATTTATATTTTAGTTTAACGCGGATTTATAGAGTATACAAAGTTCATTTGTTTTTTTAGTATAATTTCTTATTGAATTGAATGAAAGTTATATCTTATCTATGAGTAATTATATAGGAAGCATAAATAAAATAGTAAAATTAGATATTCATTTTCAATAACTTATGTGTGTGTGAAAAACATAATCAAAGCTTTTTTTGACTTTTTTCCTTAAAAATCACTAATTTTTTTTCGACTAAAAACTTCTCTATAGGGGAAAAACCCCACTAAAAACAAATAATTTTCATTAACATTTGTAGTTATTTTCTTTCTTTTTTATGTTTAAAAATGTTAAAGTTTTCTTTACATGAACTATACTTTTGATGAAACACGGCACTTTTTAATAACTGCGTAAAAATACTATGGTTTTACAGTATTTAAATATCAATAATCTATATTAACTTTATAATAATCTGATTATTAGTTATTAATCAGGTTTTGGAGTAAATGTAATTTGTCAAAATGTAAAATTATCTTCAATAGTCTTAGAAGAATGTTTAACATGGTTTAAAAAAGTAATAATCTGATTTCTTTTTTAAAAATACCTAATATTTCTACTACCCCAGAAATATTCCCAAATCTTAATTGAAATGACAAATATTTCCAAAACATCCGTACACCTTATGATGTATAGAATTAATCAAAACCAAAATGTATTTAAAAATTATAGTAATAAAAATTTAATCAATTATTTATGTTATCTACATCGTTTTTTGTCTAGTAGCATATTAATTAAGCTCTGCAAATTAGTCGTATTGCCAATGGTTCTTTTCTTATCATGTAGCATAGATGATCGAGTTGATTCTTTAAGAATAGAACCAATATTCATAGAAAATCCTGCTAGGAGTGTTAAAGTTGCTATTATATATGTAGAATCTGATGAAACTTTAAGTAAATCTTCTTATGATCTAGATGAAGCAAAATTTATAGACTATTTAAATGGTTATTATTTTCATAGACTTAATATAGGGTTAGAATTAGAAACATCCAAGAGTTTGGTTAATGAAGATCTTTATGATCTTAGGGATAATGAGGGGTCTGAGTCGACTACATTTTTTAAGCAATCTCAAGGTTCTTATGAAAAAAATAAAATAAACATCTATATTATTAAAAGGTGTAATATGACAGGTATTGCAGGGATAGGAAGAAATCAAAGAGTATTACTTACTGATGAAAATATGTTTACCTCTACTAGCCCTCATGAAATAGGGCATGCTTTAGGTTTATTTCATACTCATGAACCCAGAAATATTATGAACACAAAAGACAAAAAAATGAGAGTATACTTTAATAAAAATCAAGAAGAAATAATAAAAAGAAAAATAGATGAAATTAATTTAAGAGATTCATCTAATAATTAAAATGTAAATATCTCTTAAGGTATAGATTTTTATGATTAATTATCAGTTTATTGTAGATAATAAAGATGGTATATTTAGAAATACCTAAACATACCATCTTTATTATGCTTTTTGATAAGTTTTAAAACTCTGCATTGAGTGGCGTCCTTGGATAAGGAATTACATCTCTAATATTTCCCATACCGGTTACAAAAAGCACCAAACGCTCAAACCCTAGTCCAAAACCACTATGGGTGCATGTGCCAAATCGACGAGTGTCTAAATACCACCATAAATCTTCTTCAGGGATATCAAGAGCTGCCATTTTTTCTTTTAAGACATCCAGACGTTCTTCTCGCTGAGATCCACCTACAATTTCTCCTATTCCAGGGAATAAAATATCCATAGCCCTTACCGTTTTGCCATCTTCGTTAAGACGCATATAAAATGACTTGATATCAGCAGGATAATCAAATAAAATTACAGGACATTTAAAATGCTTTTCTACAAGAAATCTTTCGTGTTCACTTTGCAAATCTGCACCCCATCCTTCTATTGGGAATTTAAATTTTTTCTTCTTGTTTGGTTTAGAATTCTTTAAAATTTCAATAGCTTCAGTGTAGCTTACTCGTTTAAAATTATTTTCTAATATAAATTTTAATTTATCACGTAATAGCATTTCAGCACGTTCCTCTTTTGGCTTTTGTTTGTCTTCTTGTACTAGACGATTTTCTAAAAATTCAAGATCATTTTGACAATTTTCTAATGCATAGTTGATTACGTATTTTATAAAATCTTCAGCCAGATCCATGTTACCATCTAAGTCGCAAAATGCTATTTCTGGTTCAACCATCCAGAATTCTGCAAGATGACGAGATGTATTTGAGTTTTCTGCTCTAAAAGTAGGGCCAAAAGTATATATCTGACCTAATCCCATAGCATATGTTTCTCCTTCTAATTGACCAGAAACAGTTAAATTTGTTTCTCCTCCAAAAAAATCTTCTTTATAAGCTACTTTGCCATTCTCATCTTTAGGAACATTATTAAGATCTAAATTAGTTACTTTAAACGCTTCACCAGCACCCTCTGCATCACTCTTGGTGATAATGGGAGTATGTACATAATAAAAATCATTTTTCTGGAAATATTCATGTATTGCAAAAGACAATTTAGAACGTACTCTCATAATTGCTCCAAAGGTATTGGTACGTACTCTAAGATGAGCTTGTTCTCGTAATTTCTCTAAACTATGTCGTTTTGGAGATAAGATAGTTAATTTTAGTTCTTCGGGATCAGCATCTCCTTCAATCTCTACATTTGATATTTGGATTTCTACACGTTGCCCTTTTCCTTGACTCTCTACAAGGGTGCCAATTACTGTGATAGCAGCTCCAATGTTTATTCTATCCTGAACTTCCTTAGTAATTGTATTGTCTTCTAAAACACACTGAATATTGTTAATAGTCGATCCGTCATTAATCGCAATAAAACGATCGTTTCTAAAAGAGCGAACCCAACCTTTAATAATTACAGGTTGTAATAGCTTATCACTTTGTAGTACTTCTATTACTTTAGTATGCTTCATCTGTTTAAATTTAATTTTTTAATGGTATCTAAATGAAACTTACATAATAGTTACTTTACTATGTTCATTTCATTATATATTCTAGTTTATAAATACTATTATATATCAATTTCATATTCCATTTCTAAATTTAAAATGTATAATTCAAAAAGGAATTACGAATTTTGAGGTAGCAAAGATAATTTTTTAATCTGATTGAAGTGCACTCTTATGAATTCAAAAAAAAGAGATAGTTATTAAAATTTATTTTATCATCATTTTTACTGTCTTATGATTTGTCTCAAAAATCATAGCGTCTTTTAAAAACCATATCTCATGAATTTGACATAAGGGTATTGATTATTTAAAAATGTGTTTAGTTAGGATATCAAAATTTGACGTTTTTTAGAATAGCAATTCTATGAAAAAATGAGATTAAGCACTGTTTTAGTCTTAAAAACAGTGTTTTTTTAATTTTTTTCAATTAATTTATTATATTTTTTTAATTTGTAAATTATTTATTTTCAGTTTTTTAGTATTAATTTTGTAGGTTTTTTCTTCTTATTTTTGTGTTAAATCTTACTTTTTTGCCCTAATAGGGGATTTTCCCCCCCCTCTAAGCATTTTATAATATAAAAAGGGAATGTATCTTGCATATGCAAATACAATGATTGTGTTTACATCAAGGTATATTACGTTAAGTTAAGTTAAGTTTAGTTATGTTAGATAGATTTTGGGGTATCTATCCTACAAAAGTCCCGTTAGTTTCTAATGGGGCTTTCTTTTTATTATAATAACTTGAATCATAAATCAAATGATATGTTGATTAATTCTATATCCATCAAAGTTAATATCTAGTTCGATGGATGGATAAACTACTTAGAAGAAGAACTCAATTCTTATTATTAATTATAGCTTTGAATTATACAATTCGAATTTAAAAATGACTAGTTTTTTATTACTCTTCATCTTTAGATCCTTCTAACTCTTCATCATTAGGAATGATTTTTAGTGTAGGCTCTTTAAGTGTCTTTTTATTGGCGATACTTCGTTCTAATGAAAGTAATAGCGATGGAAGTAAAAGAAGGTTTGCTAGCATAGCAAATAGTAGCGTTGTTGAAACTAAGCCTCCTAGTGCTTTAGTACCTCCAAAGCTAGATATCATGAATACAGAAAAACCAAAAAATAAAACAGTTGAAGTATAAAACATACTTACTCCTGTTTCTCTTAATGATGCGAGAACAGATTTTCTAATTCTCCAATGATTTGATTTTAATTCTTGTCGATACTTTGCTAAGAAATGTATGGTATCATCTACAGAGATACCAAATGCAATGCTAAAGACTAGTATCGTGGATGGTTTAATAGGAACTCCGAGATATCCCATTAATCCAGCGGTCATAAGTAATGGTAATAGATTAGGGATTAGTGATATTACAATCATTTTCCATGATCTAAACATCCAGGCCATAAAGAGCGCGATTAAGATTACGGCGAGCCCTAAAGAGAGAGTTAGGTTCCATACAAGATATTTTGTTCCTTTTTGAAAAATAAGAGCTTTTCCTGTAAAAGATATGTCATATCTGTCTTTTGGGAAGATTTTTTCTAATTGAGGAGCTAAATTAGCTTCTATACGTTCCATTTCTTCAGTTCCTACATCTTTCATAAATGTAGTTATCCTAGCATATTGACCAGTAGAGTCTATATAACTCTTCATTATATTAGCATCAGATTCAAAACTTTTTGCATAAGGCAAAATGAAATTGCGTTCTTGACTGGTCGGAATTTGGTAGTATTTTGGATTTCCGTTATAGAAAGCCTGTTTAGAATATTTAACTAAATTAACAATAGAAATAGGTTTAGAGAGTTCTGGAGTTTCTTCTAGAATTTCTTGAAGTTTTTCCATGCGTTTTAGCGTAGGTAATTTTAAAACTCCTTGTTTTCTTTTAGTATCTATTACTATTTCTAATGGCATAATACCATCAAATTCTTCTTCAAAAAACTCAATATCTTTATAGAACCCAGTAGCTTTAGGCATATCTTCTAAAAGGCTTCCAGAAACTTTTATGGTATAAATTCCTATTATACTAACAATTAGTATAATGATTGAGGAAAAGTAGATTGTTACTCGTCGTGTTTTTACCATATTCTCCATCCAATCCATTAACTTCTCTATCCATTCTTTTCCAAGATGTTTCAAGTGCCTCTCTTTTGGTTGGGGCATATAGCTATAAATTATTGTAATGACTAATAAGCAAAGTATAAATAAGGCTATTATATTTATTGAAGCTACAATACCAAATTCTTTAAGCAATTTACTTTCAGTTAGGGCAAAAGTGGCAAATCCAGAAGCAGTAGTAACATTAGTCATTAATGTAGCATTACCAACTTTGGTAATTACACGTTGTAAGGACTTTGCTTTATTACCATGTTTTTTTATTTCTTGTTGATATTTGTTGATTAAAAAAATACAATTTGGGATTCCTATTACAATAACTAATGGAGGTATAATTGCTGTAAGTACAGTAATTTCATATTCTAAAAACCCTAAAATTCCGAAAGCCCACATTACTCCGATGATTACTGCGGTCATAGAAATAAAAGTAGCTCTGAATGATCTAAAAAAGAAAAAGAAAATTATTGAAGTAACAAGTAATGCTGCAAGGATAAAAATCTGGATTTCATCCATAATACTTTGAGAATTCAGAGTTCTTATATAGGGCATCCCAGATACTTTAATATCTATATTATGCTGTTTTTCAAATGCTAAAACAGCAGGTTGTAGGATATCAATAATGAACCTTTTCCTGATTTTGGTATTTACAATATCCTTTTTTAAATACAGAGCACTTTGTATCGTATTAGATTTCTTACTATAAACTAACCCTTCATAGAAAGGGAGTTCATTAAATAACTCTTTTTTGTATCTGTAAACTTGTTTTTCTGTGTAACTAGTGTCTTTTATGAAAGGAACTAATTCAAATCGAGCAGGATTATCTTCTTTTTTTAAAGTTTTGAGATCACCAATAGAGATTACAAGATCTATTTCTTTATATGCTTTAAAAGAATTATTAAAATTGTTCCAAGCTTTTAGTTTCTCAGGAGTAAAAAGTGTGCTATCTTTAATTGCCATTACAATTAAATTGCCTTCTTCTCCAAATTTCTCTAGAAATTCTTGATACTTTATGTTTACTATATGATCATCAGGGAGTAGGTTTGCTTCGGAATGAGAAAACCTCATATTCTTCCATTGAAAACCTAAAAAGATTGTGATCCCTATTATTGTTAGAAATATTACTGCTCTATTACGGAGTATGATTCCAGCCAGTGCATTCCAAAACCCGAAACTGAATAATTTTGCCATTCTTTATTTTCCTGTTGCAAATGTAAGAATTGGAAGAATATTATTTATGAATTTTGATAAAGAAAATGATTTATTATCAAATACCTACAGTTTTAAATAAAAAGTGAACTTCAGCGAAATATTATCTTGGAATACAGGTAAGTGATATGCACCATAGCGGTATGCAAAACTGAGACCGAAACCCGCAAATAGCTTATTGATTTCAAGACCGGATTCTTGATACCCTTGTTGTAACGATGTAAAATCAACTCCTTTATGATTCTCTAGATTGCTAATGTCTCCAATAGCATAGCGACTTATAAAAACAAGCTCTGGTTTAAACCAATTGGTTATTTTTATAGGTTTTATACTATGTTTAATTTGAAGAGTTGCAAGTTGGTTACTAAAAAACTCACCAAAAAACATAGTTTCAAAAGTTCTTCTGCCAGCGACAGAGAATCGCTGAAGTATTGTTTCTTTTGTAGGAGCATTAGGATAGGCGTGATATAGGTGGGTAAGAGGGACATTACCATTGGCTATATCAGCCTCAAATAAGACACTTGTTTTGGATTGATTAATTCGATTGATAATGTATGCTACCTTTAACCCTATTTTTTGATAAGAAAAGTTGCTGTTAAATATCCCTTTAAAACCTTGAGTATACTGAGCCGTTATCTTTGGATACCCTTCATTGATTTCTTTATAATAAGTAGGTGTTTTTAAGAATTTACTAAATGGGCTCCATCGTAATGCTATTGTAGCTTCTGCTGTTTTGTATGTCGATAATAAATTACCTCTGTTTAGGTATCTATAACTATCGGTTTGAGCGATATTACTTATTGAAAACTGAGTTTCAGATATTAATTTGGGAAATATTTGTTGTTGTAAACTGGCGGCCCATGTTTTATGCTTGTAATAAAAATTGATATTAACCAGACGTGGTTCAAATAAAGAATAAACCCTTCTATCTGTGAGGTAAAAAAAACTTCCAACCTCTTTAATATCTTTAGTATAATTGAAGTTTAACCATGAATTTGATTTTCTGTTTAACAGTACTCCTCCATTTAAACCATATTTAAATTTTGAATCTCTAAACCCATAAGCTACATATCCTCCTAATCTAAACCTATTGGAGAGTTTAGTATTTGTTGTTCCACCTAATCCTAATCGCAATGCTTCATAGTTATTATATTTTATAGGATAAGTGAGGTCAAAATTGAAAAAATTAGCGGGGTAGTATCCTATATTAAAACTTTGTATTACATCAATTTTCCGTTCTATTTTTTGTGCTTTTACGATACTATCTACTACTTTAAATGATTTCGAATCTTTTTTGGTAATAGTACTAGTTCTGTATTTGTTCCAGTATGAATTAGATCTGTTATTTGCTTGAGGATCAATTTGAATAGTAGCTTGTTTTTGTTTGATGCTTTGTGGGATTTCTAATTTGATATCAAATAAGTCAGAAGTAGAAATTAGAAAATCATTAGTTTTCGTTAGCTTTTTTTTCTTCTTCTTATTGTTATCTAGTCTTCCTACTGAAATTTGTCCACCAAAAAGACTTACTTTTTGTCTTCCTGTACCAGGTCTTATTGCAATTTCTTGTTTTATAGGAAACCAAATCTCTTTTTTAGGAAAATATTTAAAATCATGAGTTGCTATCACATTGAGTTCTCCTCGTAATTCGATAACGGCTTTTTGGACGGCTAATGTTTTTGTGTCTAAATATAACATCCCTTCTAAGCTTGCAAAATTTTTAGATTTACGAGGTTGAAAAAGAACAACAAAAGCAGGTCGTTTGCCTTGTATCGTATCCAATATTTTATAATAATAGTTTCTAATCGCATTATCTGATAAAGGACCTATATATTTATTATTAAAAATAGTATAATCTTGATTATAAGGGGATCCAGATTGTATTTTTATGCCTAATACACTATATACAGGTTCTTTGAAACCTGTCATTCTAGTCGCTAAAACCGTTTCTTTTTCTTCAATATTTTTTTTAAACTTGTGTAGACTAATTTTTTCAGATAAAAAAGAGTGTGTTTTGTTGAACAAGTGCTCCATTTCGGTATTAGTAGTGTCAAGAGTATTTAGTTTTGCCTGATTATCCTCTGTAATTTTTAGTTTGTTGTAACTTTTGTAACTAAAACCTGTTAAAGATTTATTAGGATTGTTTTTATTTTTTTGCCGTATTGCTTCCTTAATAATTTTAACAGCAATATTTTCGCGTGTATTCAATTTTATGAGATCTAGATTTTCTTCTTTAATACGAAGCTGAACCTTAATTTTTTTTGAATCCTTAGATGTAATTAGAATGGTTTCTGTGTGATATCCCAGATAGCTTATCGTTAAATTAACTGGGTAAATGTTAGTATGCATAACAAACTCTCCCTTGATAGAGGTTAAAGCATATGAAGAATTGTTAGATTTTACTGTAGCAAAAGGTAAAGGAAGATTAGAGTTTTTATCAATAACAATACCACTGATATTAATTTGAGAAATTAAGAGAGTGTGTGTAAAAACTAATAGACAGAAAAAAATGTTTTGCATTATACCGGATAGGTTCAAAAAACGAAGATACAAAAAAGCGTTTCTTTATCAGAAACGCTTTAGTATAATTAACGTATGCCGGGTACTATTAAACCGTCATAATTTCTTTTTCTTTTATAGTAAGCATTTCATCAATTTTTTTGATATATGCATTTGTTAATTCTTGAATATCTACCTCAGTATTTTTTGCTAAATCTTCTGACAATCCGTCTTTTTCTAATTTTTTAATCTCGCTATTTGCATTTTTACGATCGTTACGTACACCTACTTTAGAGTCTTCTGCTTCAGATTTAGCTTGTTTTGCAAGATCTCTACGACGTTCTTCTGTAAGTGGAGGGACGCTGATGATAACGCTTTCTCCGTTGTTCATAGGATTGAAACCTAGATTTGCGATCTGAATACCTTTTTCAATCTCAGGAATTAGAGATTTTTCAAAAGGCTGGATAGTAATGGTTCTTGCATCAGGAGTACTTACATTGCCCACTTGATTTAATGGAGTAGGGGATCCATAATAACTAACCATTACACCTCCTAGCATTGCTGGAGATGCTTTACCTGCTCTAATATTTAATAATTTTTTTTCTAAATGAGCAATTGCAGCTTGCATTGACTCTTTTGTCGAATCGATAATAAAATTTACTTCCTCGTTCATTATTTTAATTCTTTTTCTTTTGACTAATCAAAAAATAAGCCAATATGATTAAAGGTTTACTTGAGTACCAATGGCTTCACCAGAAACTACTTTCAGTAGGTTTCCGGATTTATTCATATCAAAAACAACTATTGGTAATTCATTTTCTTGACTTAATGTAAATGCGGTTGTATCCATTACTTTTAATCCTTTACGTAATACATCATCAAATGATATGAAATCAAATTTTGTAGCATCTGCATTTTTTTCTGGATCAGAAGTATAGATTCCATCTACTCTAGTACCTTTTAATATAACATCAGCATTGATTTCTATAGCTCTAAGTACCGCTGCAGAATCTGTAGTGAAATAAGGATTTCCTGTACCTCCTCCAAAAATTACAACTCTTCCTTTTTCAAGATGGCGTATTGCTCTTCGACGTATAAAAGGTTCTGCAACTTCGTTTATTTTTACCGCAGATTGTAATCGAGTTGGTATTTCAGCATCTTCTAAGGCACTTTGTAGCGCTAATCCATTAATCACTGTAGCGAGCATTCCCATATGGTCAGCCTGTACTCGATCCATCCCTTTGCTAGCTCCGGCAACACCTCTAAAAATATTACCTCCTCCAATTACAATGGCTATTTCTACATCTTTTTCAGCAATTTGCTTAATCTCATGTGCGTACTCTGCTAATCTTTTAGGGTCAATTCCATATTGACGATCACCCATTAAAGCTTCGCCTGATAGTTTAAGTAATATTCTTTTATATTTCATTGTGAGATTTAACTGTGGTGCAAATATAATGATATTCTTAATTTAAGAAATACTTTAGATTATAAAGCTTGTTTTTTTGAGTTAGATACCGAAATTTTTAGATTTTGGTAAAAAAAAGGGTTGTTTTCCCCTGATGGAACTATTGATTGGTGTTGAATTATGTTATAAGTTTGTCCCAAGGAAAACAAGAAAAATATGGGAGAAGAAGTATTTTTAAAATAGAACTCGTGTGTTTTTTAATATATAAAAACTTTAAGTATTTATATAAACTGATTGGGGAGTCGGTTTATATTATGGGGTAAGCTCTTAAATGAATTTATAATATTTATAAAACATGGTGGGGATATAGAGAAAATATTTTAAAATGAAGGTGAATATAAAAGACTACTCTCTTAGAGAGTAGTCTTTTTTTTGATTTATTGTTGTAGTGTAGGTTATTGCATCTCGAATGCTAGTGTGATATACCTATGAGTTTTACGAGTTCTTTATTTTTTAGATTCCAGGATTTTTAACTTAGATTGTAGTTTGAGAAACTTTTTATTTACTGATTTTAACTCTTCTATTTCTTTTTGTTGTTGAATAGTGTAGAGTGTTAATTCTTCTATTTTTTAAAGTAATTTAGGATCCATTTCTCTAAGGTAAATTCCACTTTCTTTTACCTCTTCGGTATTAAGAATATCTTTTAAATGCCTCTTATCTTTAATATGGTTCTCTACTTCTCGAAGAGTTGGCAAGTTGTAATTGTCATTAAAAACAAAGTCAGACTAAACACTTGGGGCTAGTTTTATTTCTTTTGATTTTATTAATCCATCAAATGTAAATTGATTTTTTTTTAATTGACTTTAATTTTTTCATTTCAATGGAATTGCAGTCCATGATCGGCTGTTCTGCTAGATCCTCCAGTAGTCTTTAGATGTGTTATCGGGTTTAGTTCCTTTAAATTTTAAAACATTTCTTAAATTTAATGATCTGTCTTTATCTAAATACATTGCTGTTTGTGTTTTAGATAAGATTAATAAAAGTGATTATTTTGTATAGTAAGACTAACAATTAATTACTAAGAGTGAGGTAAGTGGCCGTTAGGTATATTATTAGGGATATTGTGCCATGGAAACCTAAGGTTCCTATAAAATGTATAATGATTCTATGGGTGTTGTATGTCTGATAGCTATTTTTCCAATTGAAAAAAGATTCTCAACTTTTAAACCAGTAAAGGTTTTTTCATTATTTGAATTCCAAAAATGTATCAACCTATTGTTTTCATCATAAAATATTTGAGTAAATGAGCCATCGTCATAATTACTGTTATAAGGGTTTATAGTAAGGTATGAATTAGTATGACTTAAGACTCCATTAATTGGTGATTGAGCATTGGTTGTATTAAAGCATATCAGTAAAGTAATTAATGATGTTATTCTTTTCATTGTTATGGTTAACTGATTTATATAATGAAATGTTTAAATGTTACCTATAAAAAGTTTTTATTGCTATAGTTTTTTATATATCTCTATTTTATATGAACTAAAAAGAACCATCTAAATATATTTAAATGGTTCTTTGTTTTATTTAACACATACTGAAGTGTGCTAAAAATATATTTTATTGTCCTAAAGAAACTCTTTCGAAGTTAAGAATAGCAACGTCGCCAAGTGACTTTACGTATTCGGCAACACTTTTCTTCTCGTCTTTGATAAAGTTTTGGTCAAGAAGACATTGTTCTTGATCTAGAGTTGTATTATCAGAAATAAATCGCTCTAACTTTCCAGGAAGAATTTTGTCCCAGATTTTTTCAGGCTTCCCTTCAGCTTTAAGTTCTGCTTTTAGGTTTTCTTCTGTCTGCGCAAGTATTTCTTCAGATAACTGAGATCTAGAGATGAATTGAGGGATATTTTTTAATGTTTTCCCTAATCTTTCTAGTTCTATGTTTTCTTTTTCGATTGCAGCAATTCTTGCTTGTGTTTCTGAAGCAACAAATTCTGCATCAAAATCTTTATAAGAAAGTGTGGTTGCTCCCATAGAAGCTACTTGCATAGAGATATCTTTTGCAAGAGTTTCTGCATTGTCTATAGGGGTTGATAATCCAGTTAGAGCGCCAATTTTATTTCCATGAATATAAGATCCAACAAAAGGAGCTTCTAGTACTTTAAAATCACCAATCTCTATTTTTTCTCCAATAACACCGGTTTGTTCAGTAAGTTTTTCCTGAACAGTCATACCATTAAAATCAGCTGTTAATAAATCTTCTTTAGAAGAAACGTTAATTGCTATTTCAGCTAATTCTTTTGCTAAAGAAACGAAAGAATCATTTTTTCCAACAAAGTCAGTTTCACAATTAAGAGAAACAATTATCCCTTTGTTTTTGGCGTTATTAACTTTTGCAATAACAGCACCTTCAGAAGATTCTCTGTCTGCTCTTTTATCAGCTATTTTTTGTCCTTTTTCTCTAAGGATTTTGATTGCTTTGTCAAAGTCTCCTTCGGCTTCAACAAGTGCTTTTTTGCAGTCCATCATTCCGGCACCTGTAGCCTTACGCAATTTACTTACTTCGGCTGCTGTAATCTTTGCCATATCTTTAAATATTTAATGTGTAAATGTATATTGTTTTTATAAAAAATAAGTCGCTTAGTTAGTACTGCAAAAGTAAAGAACCAAACGACTTGTCAATTTTATATTAAAGTTAAGTTTTCTCTTAATTGATCAATACTTAACTTCGAATTTTAAAAGATTGTGATTATCAATCAGTTTATTCTTCTTCTTGCTTTGCAGCCTCTGTTACTACTGGAGCTTCTGCTTTGGCTTCTGTCTTCGCAGCAAGAGCTTCTGTTTTTGCGGGAGCCTCTTTTTTAGGAGCCTCTTTTGTGGCTTTTCTTTCGTTTAGCCCTTCTATAACAGCGTCACTAACATAGGTCATTACTTTGTCAATAGATTTAGAAGCATCATCATTTGCAGGAATTACATACTGTACCTGACGTGGGTCAGAGTTTGTATCAACCATTGCAAAAATAGGAATGTTTAATTTCTGAGCTTCTTTTACTGCGATGTGCTCGCGAGTGATATCTACAACAAATAATGCTCCAGGTAGACGAGTCATATCAGAGATAGAACCTAAATTCTTTTCTAATTTAGCTCTTAAACGGTCTACTTGTAAACGTTCTTTCTTAGATAATGTGTTAAAAGTACCATCTTTCTTCATTCTATCAATTGCAGCCATTTTCTTTACAGCTTTACGAATAGTAACAAAGTTAGTTAACATACCACCAGGCCATCTTTCTGTGATGTATGGTTGATTAGCTTTAGCTGCTTTTTCGGCAACGATTTCTTTGGCTTGTTTTTTTGTAGCTACAAAAAGGATTTTTCTTCCTGATGCTGCGATTTTCTTTAAAGCTTCACTAGCTTCATCAATTTTTGCAGCAGTTTTATATAAGTTAATGATGTGAATACCATTACGCTCCATATAGATGTACGGAGCCATATTTGGATCCCATCTTCTTGTTAGGTGACCAAAGTGTACACCTGCATCAAGTAATTCTTTTACTTCGATATTGTTTGCCATTTTTGTAATAGTTTACGTTCTGTTGGATTTATAGCAATGCTCAAGTGGCTACTTTATGTATGACCTTGGGCATTTAGATGCTAAACTAACCCCTCTAAAAACTGAGGTAACAACAAATACTGTTTTAATAAATTAACGTTTAGAGAACTGGAATTTCTTACGAGCTTTCTTCTGACCGAATTTCTTACGCTCTACCATTCTTGGATCTCTGGTTAACAAACCTTCTGGTTTAAGGATTGTTCTGTTTTCTTCGTCTAATTCGCATACCGCTCTTGATATTGCTAAACGAACAGCTTCTGCTTGACCAGTAATTCCTCCACCATAAACATTTACATTTACATCGTATTTATCCTCATTACTTGTTAAAGTTAAAGGTTGGTTTACTTTGTACTGTAAAGTAGCAGTTGGGAAATAGTCAGCAAGATCTTTTTTGTTAACCGTAATTTTTCCAGAACCATCTTTAAGATAGATTCTAGCTACAGCCGTTTTTCTACGACCAATTTTGTGAATAACTTCCATTACTTAAATTCGTTTAAGTTAACAGTTTTAGGTTGCTGAGCTTCTTGATTATGTTCTGCTCCTGCATATACCTTTAAATTACGGAATAAAGCTGCTCCTAATTTGTTTTTAGGTAACATTCCTTTTACCGATTTTTCGATTAAACGCTCTGGATTTTTGTCATACAATTCCTGAGCAGTAAGACTTCTTTGCCCTCCAGGATAGCCTGTGTGACGGATATATGATTTATCAGTCCACTTTTTTCCTGTTAAGTTGATTTTTTCAGCATTGGTAATGATAACATTATCTCCGCAATCAACGTGTGGGGTAAAGTTAGGTTTACGCTTTCCTCTAAGTAGTATCGCAACTACAGAAGAAAGACGTCCTAAAGTCTGTCCTTCAGCATCTACATGCAACCATTCTTTTGTAACGGTAGCCTTATTAGCAGATACTGTTTTGTAACTTAATGTGTCCACACTAATTATTTTTTACTAATTAAACATTCCTTTTCCTATATAAAATAGGGGTGCAAATGTACAATTATATATTTATATAGCAAACAGGTAATTGATATTATTTTTAAAGTATGACTCATTGGTTTTCAGATATGTTAAAGTTTATGAGAAACATACTTGCCTATTTATATGATGCCTCTCTTAGAATTACGAACAAATTGTAGGATTAAGACATTTTTTTTACTAATAATGAAAGTAAAGTTGATTAATGAGCATAACCACTATTTTAATTTATTTAATAATATTAATGTATAGTTTATGTGATTTTAAAAAAAAATACAGTGTTAACTGCCTGCTAATATTGTTTTTTTTGTTAATTTTTTACTAAAAAACATATAATATGTGACAAACTGTAATAATTTCTATCATTTTAGGTGTATCAATCATTCAACATACATATTATGAGATATTATACCGGTTTTTTGGTATTTTTTCTGTTTCCTATTGTGATTATAGCGCAAGATTCTATTAGTGTGCTAAAAAAAAGAATTTATAATACAAAACTTTTTGATAAGGATAATGTACCTATTATCGATGGAGTGATTAATGAGCCTAGTTGGGACGTGGTGGAATGGAGTGGGAGTTTTATTGAAAGTCAACCTGATGAGAATACTCCACCAAGTCAAAAAACTAAATTTAAGATCGGATATGATCAAAAAAACTTATATGTAGCTTATCGATGCTATGATACAGAGCCTGATAAGATTGAAAATAGATTGTCAAGGAGAGATGGTTTTGCCGGAGATCGAATTACAATGATTTTAGATACATATCATGATAAAAGAACAGGATTTTCTTTTACAATTACTGCAGCAGGTGTTAAGGGAGACGAGTTTGTTTCACAAAATGGAGGCAACTGGGATAGTAGTTGGAATCCGATATGGTATGCGGCAAGTGCTATTGATGATGAAGGGTGGACAGCAGAAATTAAAATACCACTTAGTCAATTGAAATTTGGGAAAAGAGAGGAGCAAATATGGGGACTTCAGATGAGTAGAATGTTTTTTCGTAAAGACGAACGGTCTGTATGGCAGCGTATACCTAGAGATGCGTCTGGATTTATTAGTGAGTTTGGAGAATTACACGGATTGATTAATATCGAACCACAAAAACAATTAGAAATTCAACCATTTTTGGTAACACAATTAGATACATACTCAGAGGAAAAAGGAAACCCTTTTAGAAAAGGAGATGATTTTAAACTTAATGGAGGGGTAGATGCAAAAATAGGTGTTACTAATGATTTAACGTTGGATTTAACGGTTAACCCTGATTTTGGACAGGTGGAAGCGGATCCTGCGACGATAGTATTAGATGGTTTTCAAGTTTTTTTTAGAGAACAGAGACCGTTTTTTGTAGAAAACAAAAATATATTTGATTATAGATTTGCTAATGGACAGGATAATATTTTTTATTCCCGAAGAATAGGTAGAGCTCCACAAGGGACAATTTCTGAGTTAGATGATGAATTTATTAATAAACCATCTAATACGACTATCCTAGGAGCGGCAAAATTTAGTGGAAAAACTAAAAATGGATGGTCTATTGGAGTTTTAGAAAGTGTTACCTCTAGAGAAATAGCAGAAATAGAGGATAAGTTAGGTAATAGGAGAGAGGCTATTGTGGAGCCTATGACGAATTATTTTGTGAGTAGAATTCAGAAAGATTTTAATAAACGCAATTCATTTATTGGAGGAATCTTTACGGTTACGAATAGAAATTTAGGCGATGTGTTTGCCATAGATGAAGATGATCCTAATACAGATGAAACTTCAGAAATAAAAGGAACAAGGGAAAATAATCTAAATCTTCTTAGAAAATCAGCATATACGGGAGGATTAGATTTTAGGCATAATTGGAATGATAGGAAGTATTTTGTGGAAGGAAATATTATCGCTAGTCATGTAGAGGGGTCTAAAGAAGCAATTAAAGAAACACAAGAAGGACTTACTCATTTGTTTCAGAGAGTAGATGCTAGTCATGTAAGTTTAGATGTTAATCGAACTTCATTAACCGGAACAGGAGGGAAATTGATGGGTGGAAAGTCTGGAGGAGGAAATTGGAGATACAATACCGGAGTTTTTTGGCGTTCGCCAGAATTAGAGTTAAATGATGTAGGTTTTTTACGTCAGGCAGATGAGATTAGACAATTTGCTAATGTGCGATATCTTTTTCTAAAACCTACTAATTTATACAGAAGAGCTAATATTCAGTTTAATCAGTTTTCAACTTTTGATTTTGATGGTAATTATAATCGAATTCAATATCGATTAAAGGGATATATAAATTATAAAAATAATTGGTGGACAGAAATAGGTTTAGGGCATAAGCCTCGCATTTTTATAAATACATTTTTGAGAGGAGGACCAAGATGGCGATTTTCTGATGAAAATTTCACTTTCTTGTTTTTTGGTTCAGATAAAAGGAAGAAATTTAATTTTACTGTTGGATATGATGGTTCTAGGGCCCAGCAGAACAATTTTTCTTTTAATAGATATGTACTACGATTGCAATATCAGCCATTTAATGCTTTTAGTGTGTCCTTAAATCCAGAGTTTGAAGAAAACCCAAATAGAACACAATATGTTACAGAAAAAGATTTTAATGGTACTGCTAGGTATATAACGGCTAAAATAGATCAACAGACTTTAAGCGCCAGTGTACGGTTAAACTACAGTGTTAATCCTAATCTGACGATTGAATATTATGGGCAACCTTTTATCTCCAGAGGGAGGTATACAGACTTTAATTATGTAAATAATGCTATTGCTAAAAATCTTGATGAACGAGTAACATTGTACGAACAGGATCAAATTTCTTTTGTGGATGATGAGTATGCGGTTGATGAGAATAGGGATGGTGTAACAGATTATACATTTGATGATCCTGATTTTGCTTTTGTTCAGTTTCGATCTAATTTGGTATTACGATGGGAATATATCCCTGGTTCTGAAATATTTTTAGTTTGGTCACAAGGGATTACTGGAGATGGGGCCCCATCAGATCGTTTGTTTAGAAGTTTGAATAATCAAATTCTGAATAGGCATCCAGAAAATACTTTTCTGATTAAGGCAACCTATAGGTTTGTATTATAAAGTTTCTGAAAAAGTTTTTACACAATACATAATTTTAAACGTATTTTGCGAGAATATAGAGTATCGTAATATGAAGTGTTTTTATATAATAGCTATAGCAATTTTTGTAGTAGCATGTCAGACATCAAAACCTAAAGAAAAGGTAAGCATAGTTAAAGAAGAGGCTAAAGTGTCAAAGAAAGATTCTTTGTCGTTTTTTTTAGAGCATTATGATAAGTTTTTTACTACTAATTTTAATATTTCAGAATGCCCAGGAGCGGCTATTGTAATTGTAAAAGATTCTACTGTTGTGTATAAAAAAGGTTTTGGAGTAAAAGAAATCCATACACGGGATTCTATTGATGTACATACTGTTTTTAGGATTGCTAGTTTGTCTAAAGGGGTGACAGCAGTTCTTGCAGGAAACCTGATAGATCATGATGAGTTGCAATGGGAGCAAAAAATTAAAAAGGCATTAAAAAAATTTGATTTAAAAAATAGAGAGCAAGCAGATAGACTTACGGTACGACACTTATTATCTCATACGACAGGACTTTATAAGTATACATACACAAATTTGATACATAAGGGACTGTCTTTAGAATATATTATTAGCAATTTTAAACAAAAAGGAGTTGTTGCCAGAGAAGGAACGGATTATGAGTATCAAAATGCAATGTTTTCGGTGGTAGAGAAAATTATGGAGAAGCGTACAGAACAACCTTTTGAAACCCTTCTTAAAGAAAGAGTGTTTGATCCAGCAGGAATGGAGAGTGCATCTAGTACTTTTTCTGCAATAAAAAATAATACTAATGTAGCATTACCGCACTCATATAATCATTATTCAAAGAAATATAGATTAGATAAACTCCACAAAAACTATTATAATGTAGCAGCAGCAGGAGGAGTTAATGCATCTATTTCTGATATGGGAGAGTATTTAAAGGTATTACTAGGGTATCGTCCTGATATTATTTCTAAAAATAGTCTTAAGGATATTTTTAATCCTGTTGTTTGTACGAGCACTAAAGATACCTATGTTAACCTATGGGATGGTGTTACTGATTCATACTATGCTATGGGGTGGCGAGTTTTGGATTATCGAGGTAGAAGAGTTGTGTATCATGGAGGTAATGTTAATCAGTATAAGACACAGTTATTAATTGATCCTGATAATGGTATCGGGATCTGTGTATTGTTTAATAGTCCTAATTCATTTAATGGTCCTGTAATTCCAACTTTTTTAAATTATTATGATTTTTATATGGATGCATTTAAAAACAACTAATGAGCTTAGTTGTTTAAATCCCTCATGAGCTTGCTCCAAGGTTGTTGATTACTGTGTAAACTAAAAAGTATCTTATTGTTATTACGTAAATTATTATATCCTGTTACATTAAAAGAGAATGAAAATGTAAGATTATTCGTTTCGTGGTTAAAATTGTAATTAGTTGCTCTGTTAGAAGTATTTGATAAGTAGCTTGAGAATGTAAAATATTTATGGTTGTCAGAAACAATAGCATAATTATTGATGTTAATTGAAAAATTAAAGCTTCGTGTAGATTTTTCAGGATTGTTAACTGTTAAATTAATACCTGCTGTAGTATGTTGGACACTACCGAAAATAATTACTTTATGCCGGTTTAATGCGCTTCTAGCCAATTATTACCTAATCCCATATCAACGTCTAATGGTACTTCTAGGATATATGCATTTTCCATTTCGGTCTTTATTAAAGTCTTAATGGTTTCTAATTCAGGTTTATAAACATCAAATACCAATTCATCATGTACTTGAAGTAGCATTTTTGTTTTGTAATTCCCTTCTTTTAGTTTTTTATGAATGTTAATCATTGCGATTTTGATAATATCAGCAGCGCTCCCTTGGATAGGAGCATTAACTGCATTTCGTTCTGCAGCACCTCTTACAATGGCATTAGCAGAATTAATATTTTTAAGGTATCTACGTCTTCCTAAAACTGTTTGGACATATCCATTATCTCTAGCAAAATCAACTTGCTCGCTCATATAATTACGTAGCTTAGGGTAGGTTTTGTAGTAGGTGTCTATTAATTCTTTAGCTTCACTACGAGAAAGGTTTGTCTGATTGCTTAACCCAAAGGCAGAAACACCATAGATGATTCCAAAATTTACCGTTTTTGCATTGCTACGCTGTTCTCTGGTAACTTCTTCTAGAGAAACATTAAATACCTTTGCTGCAGTAGAAGCATGAATATCTTCTCCATTTTTAAAAGCTTCGATCATAGTCTCTTCTTTACTTAGTGCTGCAATAATTCGTAATTCTATCTGCGAATAATCTGCTGCAAGTAATGTATATTCGTTACTTCTAGGAATAAATGCTTTTCTTACCTGTCGACCTCTTTCTGTACGAATAGGGATATTCTGTAAATTAGGATTGTTAGAACTTAATCGACCAGTAGCTGCCACAGTTTGCATATAATCAGTATGTACATGACCAGATGTTTCATTAACTTGTGTTGGTAGTGCATCGATATAGGTGCTTTTTAGTTTTGATAAACCACGAAATTCTAGTATGTTTTGAATGATCTCATGATCTTTGGCTAAATAAGATAATACATCTTCTGCTGTTGAATATTGACCAGTCTTTGTTTTTTTTGGTTTGTCTACCAGTTTCATTTTTTCAAATAAAATAACCCCTAGTTGTTTTGGGGAGGCAATATTGAACTCTTCACCTGCTTCGGTATATATTTTGTTTTCTAATATTTTGATATCATTGTCAAGTTCTTTAGAAAGAGATTGTAAGAATTCTTTATCCAAATTAATACCTTCAATTTCCATATCTGCTAGAACTCTGAGTAATGGAGTTTCGATATCTTCAAATAGAGAAACTGTTTTAGCTTCTACGAGTTCAGGAGCGAAATGTTCTCTTAGTTGAAAGGTAATATCTGCATCTTCTACAGCATATTCGGTTTGCTTATCAAGAGGTACTTGTCTAAAAGATAATTGATTTTTTCCTTTTTTTCCAATTAATTCTGTAATCGATACAGGAGTATAGTTAAGATATGTTTCTGCAAGCACATCCATATTGTGCCTCATATCAGGATTGATAAGATAGTGCGCTAGCATGGTATCAAATAATGCTCCTTTTACTTCTATATTGTATTTTGCTAATACTTTGATGTCATATTTTAAATTTTGACCAATTTTTGTAATGTGTTCATTTTCAAAGAAAGGTCGTAGTTGCTCTATTAGCTCTTGTGCCTCGTTACGATCTTCGGGGAAAGGTGTGTAGAACCCTTTTCCGGCTTCCCAAGAGAACGCAATTCCTACTAATTCGGCAGTAAGAGGGTTAAGTCCGGTGGTTTCGGTATCAAAACATACATTTTTTTGTTTTAGTACGTTTTGCAAAAATAATTTCATAGCCATTCCTGGAGCGATACTTTGGTAGAAGTGCTCGGTATTAACTATTGTTTTCTTACTAGAAAAATTAGTTGTTTCGGATGTATTTTCATTTCCTTCAAATAATGAAAACTGTCCTGCTCCTGCCTGTGGTGTTTTCTTTTTTTGGGATGAACTATTTTGGGTATTAGGTGTTTCTTCATTAGAAAAAATCTTAACAAATTGATCTGTAAGTCTTCTGAATTCTAACTCTTCAAAAATTTCATGTACTTTTTTTGTGTCAGGTTCTGTAAGTTCGTAGTTCTCTGCATTAAAGTTTACGTCACAATCTATAATGATAGTAGCCAATTTTTTAGAAAGAAGACCTAATTCTGCATTTGCCTCTACTTTTTCTTTCATTTTACCTTTCAGTTTATCGGTATTTGCTAATAATCCTTCCATGGAGCCATATTCTGCAATGAATTTTTTAGCTGTTTTATCACCAACTCCTGGGAGTCCAGGGATGTTATCTACAGCATCTCCCATCATCCCTAGATAATCAATGACTTGCTCAGGTCTTTCTACTTCGAATCTTTTTTGCACTTCGGGTATTCCCCAGATTTCGATACCATTCCCCATTCTGGCAGGGCGATACATAAAAATATTTTCAGACACCAGTTGTGCATAATCCTTATCTGGTGTTACCATATAGGTTTGATATCCTTCTTTTTCAGCTTGTTTTGCAATAGTTCCTATTAAATCATCAGCTTCTACACCCGCAAGTTCTATGATTGGGATATGCATAGCTTTTAAGATTTCTTGTATTATAGGCACTGCAATTTTAATTGCCTCTGGGGTTTCGTCGCGATTGGCTTTGTATTCTGGGAAAATTTCTAGTCTATCTTTACTTCCTTGTTTATCAAAAGCAACAGCCAGGTGATCGGGTTTTTCTCTTTTTATGACATCAAATAAAGAGTTTACAAAACCTAGTATAGCAGAGGTGTCTTGACCTTTAGAATTTATTCTTGGATTTTTGATAAGTGCGTAATATCCTCGAAAAATTAGAGCGAAAGCATCCAGAAGGAAGAGACGTTTTTGTGACATAATAGGAATTGATTTTTTTAGAAATGCAATATAAAAAGAAGATTAATTAAATAGGCTTTAAAAATTATAATAAATATGATAAGTTCAATAAAAATAAAAAAAGAAATGCCGTCAAAAACTGACGGCATTTCGCCCCAAAATAAAATTGATAACAATGTATCAACTGCTATAAATACGGTAGTAATTTTTTATATATAGTGTTTGATTTTTTTAATTAATATTAACCCTTCAAAAGGAAATACAAAACGAAGTTACAAATAAAAATTAGACTTCTAAAAGAAAATGTTAAGATTTATAGCGATTATACCTTTGATTTTGCCTGTTTTAAAGGCTAAAATTTATTTATCGTTAATATTTACTTAAAAAATGATTATGAATTAAAAAGGAGGTATAGTTTTGTTTAGGTAATTAAATTTGAAAATATATTATGCGTTGGATAATTCCTATAATTTTGTATCTAATTATTGAAGTTTATGCCTATCAAGCAATTAGGACTGTTACTAAAAATCAATGGATACAAATAGGGTATTTTGTAGTATCATTATGCATTTTAGGATATGCAATTTATGTTTTTGCAAATTATGATCGTAGTGTTGGCCCTACAAAGTATACCTTACGAGCGAGTGCAATGCTATTACTTACTTTAGTGCCAAAACTAGTTATGATATTATTTTTGTTTGGAGAAGATATTATTAGGTGTTGCATAGTCGGATATAATTATCTGACAGGAATCTTTTCTAAAGAAACTGAAACCCGATCTATGCCTGATCGTAGAAAGTTTATAAGTCAGTTAGCACTTGGGATTGCGGCTATACCATTTGCAGGTTTATTACATGGTATTTTTAGAGGTAAATATAATTTTAAAGTCATACAACATGTATTATACTTTGAGAATCTCCCCAAAGTATTTGATAATTTTCGAATTACTCAGATTTCTGATATTCATTCAGGGAGTTTTGATGATGTATCAAAAATAGAATATGCAGTAGATTTAATTAATGAACAAGAGACAGATATACTACTTTTTACAGGAGATATCGTAAATACTGTGGCAGAGGAAATGAATGACTGGATAGATACTTTTAAACGAATTAGGACTCCTAAGTACGGAAAGTATTCTGTTTTAGGGAATCATGATTATGGGGAGTATGTTACTTGGGATAGTGATGAAGAAAAAGAAGCAAATTTTGAAGCCATAAAAAATATCCATACTAAAATTGATTTTAATCTGTTACTTAATGATAGTGCGTTTATAGAAAAGGAGGGAGAGCGTATTGCGATAATAGGAGTTGAGAATTGGGGACATAATTTTAAAAAAGCAGGAGATTTAGCAAAAGCTTCTGAAAAAGTAGATAAAGAAGATTTTAAGATTTTATTGAGTCATGACCCTTCTCATTGGGAGCATGAGGTAAAGAAGCATTCTAATCATTATCATCTCACATTAAGTGGTCATACACATGGGTTTCAATTTGGGATCGAAATTCCAGGGGTTTTTCAATGGAGTCCTGTACAATATGTGTATAAACAGTGGGCAGGTATCTATGATGAAATGGGACGCTATCTTAATGTAAACAGAGGATTTGGATTTCATGCTTTTCCAGGAAGAGTAGGGATATGGCCAGAAATTACGGTAATCGAATTGAGGAAAGGTGTTAAACCTTCTTAATTCGTAGAAAGTGTTATATTTACAATTGTATAATGGTCAATTATAAACGACCTAAACATAAAAGTTTTTGAACATGTCAAAGTTTGGAGATATCATAAGTATTGAAGTACCTGTTTTGCTGGATTTTTTCACAGAATGGAATGAGCCTTCTCTTGCAATGCATCCTGTATTAAGAGATGTGGCAGCAGCACTTGGAGATAAAGGAAAAGTTGTGAAGATTGATGTAGATAAAAATGAAGAATTAGCTACAGCTTTACGAATTAAAGGACTCCCTACGTTAATGATTTATAAAGAAGGAGAAATGGTATGGAGGCAAAGTGGAGAACAAGATGCTAATACATTAATTGGTCTTATGAAAGAGTTTGTTTAAAACTTAATCGCTTCAAAAGTGAATCCTTTTTTAGTAAAAAAATCTAAAACTTCGGGTAAGACTACTGAGAGATTTTTAGAGGCTTTTTTGCTATCGTGAAAAACGATAATACTACCTTGTTGCGCGTTTTTAATTACATTCTGTAGGCACTTCTCAGGAGATATACTGTGTATCCAATCTTTTGATAATACATCCCAAAGTATAATTTTATATCCTAACTTTTGTAATGCCTTGAATTTACTCTTGCTAATTTGACCATAAGGAGGTCTGAATATTTGTTGTATATTAGGATTAGAAGGAGTAGTATGTTCTAGCATTAAATTTTGGCAATCTATAACATTTTTTAAATATACCTCTAGGCTGTTTTTCCATGCCTTGATATGGTTTTTTGTGTGGTTTCCTATAGTATGCCCGTCTGATAAAATTTTATGAAAAATAGCAGGATGCTTTTTGATATTATCACCGATACAAAAAAATGTGGCTTTAGCATTGTATTGATCTAGTTTTTCTAAAATAAATTCAGTAACCTCAGGTATTGGGCCATCATCAAAGGTTAAGTACAGTTTCTTTTCATTTTTAACATAAAAGTCCCAGATATATGTAGAGAACACTCTCTTAACAGCTATAGGTGTTTTATTAGGAATAATTTTAGGCATATATAAAGATAAAAAAAAAGTGAGTCTGGTAGAGGACTCACTTTTGATCATTAATTAGGAATGCTATCTAAGGAATCTAATGGTTCTTCTTTGCCTCCTAACTCCTTAATTAAATCATCTTCTTGTTTGCGTATAGCTTCATCATCATTATACTGTTCCTCTTCAGAATACAATCGAGTAAATAGTTTTAGGTATCTATTAAACTCATCCGCTTTTTCTTCTACCATTTCTCGGTCTTTGTTAATTAATAATAGATCAACTACACTACGATAGCGCTCTACATTAGTTACAATTTCCTCAGCATAGTTATATTGATCCTTCAGTTCTAGGCTGCCAAAATACGTAAGTTGCTCTTGATATTTTTTAGCAAGTTTTGTCCAAAGATCTCGTGCTTTTTGTTTTTCTCCTACTTTATAGTATCCATTAATATATGGCTCTACTAATGTGTAATACTCATAATACTCGATTGGCATTTTAGTCATTGCTAGGTCCAAAATCTCTATGGCTTTATCTTTTTTATCTTCTTTAATTAAAGCTTCGACAAGTCTTGCTAGATTACTTCGATATGTAATTGCATTTTTTCTAGTTTCAGGATCGTGATATATATTCGGATCCTCACTGTTGCCCCAATCCCAACTAGTTACATTCTTGTACATTAGATTGGTATTAATTCTTCCCATTTCAAAAGGATTACGTGGGTTAACTTTTGTTCTGATAGGAACTAATTTAAAGGTAACTCCATCTAATTGTAAATAATCTTTCATCCATAAAAAGTCATCATCACCATAGCTTCCACCTGTAAAATAGATAGGTCTTTCCCAATTGTTATTAGCAATAATATCTAGCATCAAAAGTCGATTTTTGAATAACAATTCTCCTTTTAGATGAATATCGATATAAGGAACAATAAGATCAGCATCTTCTGGAGCAACAATACCATTTCTAAGTACTACTTCTTTATCTACAGGTATTCTAATGTGTTTAGATGGAAATGTGTTTACTTTTTTGCCACTTTGTAAATCTCCTTTAGTTTTTGGATTGTCATTTTCGATCCAATCCATCCATGTTTTGATAGGCACAGTATCTTTTGTAATTTGCTTGAAGTAGATAGCGTCATTGTTTCCAAATCTATAGAAGTCATGGGTTAATTGTGATGGAATTGGTTTTCCTTCGTATGCCGCGCGTTTCATCTGGTCGATATACCAATCTGTAGCAAAAAGGCTAGTGTTTACCGTTCGAACGTCAGTACGATAGCCTTCTATCTCTTGTGCATACCATAATGCAAAGGTGTCATTATCACCTATGGTAAATAGTATAGCATCTTTTTGACAAGATTGCAGATACATTTTTGCCATGGATTGTGCTGTATATCGATTTGATCGGTCATGATCATCCCAGTTCTGAGATGCTAATAAAACAGGTACTGCTAATAAACAGGCAGTTGTAATAACGGGAGCAAGTATTTTTGGCTTTAAATATCCCTTAAGTAAATCAAACAATGCATATACCCCGAACCCTATCCAGATAGCAAATACATAAAAAGAACCTACTAATGCATAATCTCGTTCTCTTGGCTCAAAAGGTCTCTCATTTAGGTAAATTTTTAATGCTAAGCCTGTAAATAAGAAAAAGATGAAGAGTACCCAGAATTTTTTCTTATCTCGTTGTAACATAAATACAAAACCAATTAATCCCAATAATAATGGTAAAAAATAGTACGTATTACGTGCTTTGTTTTTGAGAACATCACTAGGTAAGTTGTCTTGAGATCCAAGGCGCATTTCATCAATAAATTTAATGCCACTAATCCAGTTTCCTTGTAGATTTGTAAGCTTACCTTGGTTGTCATCTTGTCGCCCAACAAAGTTCCACATAAAATAACGCCAATACATATATCCCATTTGGTAATCAAATAAGTATACTACATTATCCAGAAATGAAGGTTTTTTTACATTAATATAAGCGCCAAACGATTGTAGGAATTTGTTATAATCATCATTATCTAATTTCCCATTTGCATAGTCTCTTCTAAATTGGGTAACGGCATCAAGTAATTCTTCTTCGCTTTGATATTCAGGTTTTATAGTAAATTTAATTGGACCTGTATATTCCATATAGTTTGCAATATGTTCTGTACTCCACATTCTTGGTAAAAAAGCTTTATGTGTATTATCAAGATTTTGTTTTGCATTTTTCCAATCATTAACTATAATGTATTTTCCTGATTTAAGATCTTTTTCATATTTAGGTTTGCCGTCTTCATAAGGCTCTCTTTCATCGAGACCAGCATAGATTTCTGTAAATTGAGGTCCATAAAAAAGATGAGTTTCTGGGTATTGCTCTAAGTTATAATATGCTAAAAGCTCTCTGGCATTATTAGGATTATTTTCGTTAATTACAGTCCCAGCATTAGCTCTGATTGGTAGCATAACCCAACTAGAAAACCCTATAAGGATAAATAATACACAAAGTAATAATGTGTTTAAGTGAATACGGTTAATTATTATATCATTTTTACTGGACCAAAGGTATAATCCTGCTATACATGATATAATTCCTATTGCCGAACTAAAGCTGATAGAAACAAGTATTATTATAATTATTATAGGAGCAATGTAAAGAATGATTTTTGCTAACTTAATAAAGGTATCTTTTCGAGTATACTTTATACCAAAATAAAAAGCAGCAGCTATTATTAGCCCTGCGATTACAGTTCCTGAGTTAAAGGGGAGACCTATGGTATTAACAAAAAACACTTCAGAAATTCCAAAGAATTTTAATGTCGATGGTAATAGGAGTTTAAATATGAAAAGTAAAATTAAGACAACTACAATATTAGCAATAATGAAGTTTTTTACTGTAATTTCTTTGTAATTTTTAAAATAATACAATAAGCCTATTGCTGGAATAGATAATAACCCCATGAAGTGAACACCAAAAGACAGTCCTACAATAAAAGAAATTAAAATAAGCCATTTATTACCTCTTGGAGTATGCATGTCTCTTTCCCAAAGTAGTCCTAGATAAAAAAGAACAGATAAAATACATGTAGCCATTGCATACACTTCGGCCTCGACAGCATTAAACCAGAAACTATCTGTAAATGTAAATGCTAGGGAACCAACTAATCCACTCCCTAAAATTGCTATTGCTGTTCCTGTTGTTAGTTCTTCATTTTTTGTAACCACTTTTTTGACAAGTATGGTAATAGACCAAAACATAAAAAGAATGGTAAACGCACTAGCAAACGCAGAGGTCATATTAACCATTAATGCAATTTGGGTTGGATCTGATGCAAAAGCAGAGGCAAAAGCTCCTATCATTTGAAACAGCGGTGCTCCAGGCGGATGACCAACTTGTAGTTTTGAAGAAGTAGCAATGTATTCTCCTGCATCCCAAAAACTGGCTGTAGGTTCTACTGTCATTGCATAAACGCATAATGCAATAATAAAAACACTCCATCCTAATATTTTATTCCACTTAGTGAAGTTGAATGTGCTCATAAGATTAATTCAGTTATATAACGTGTGGCGAATTTAGTAATAAAAATACTTTAACTTTCATTTTTTTAGGAAACGCTTAACAGAAGTTTATATTTTAATTGAAAAAGGAATACCTTTCTGGAATAAAAATATTTTATTTTTTTAAAAAAATATTTGGAGAATCAAAAGAAAGTTTTAAATTTGCACCCGCAATGATGTATTGGTCTATGGTGTAACTGGCAACACGTCTGTTTTTGGTACAGAAGAGTCTAGGTTCGAGCCCTAGTAGACCAACATAAAACCCCTGAATGTCTAGACATTCAGGGGTTCGCTTTTTAAAAAGCGATATTTGTTACTTTTTCTGAATGAAGATGGTTGTTGACAAATGAAAAAAATCATGGAATGTTAATTTAAAACGATCAAAAAAAGTAATAACATTTTGATGGTTTTCAAACTTTTCATTCATTTTTGTGTTTATTTTTCTACTCCATCAAAAAGAGAATTTGAAAATTCTCTTTTTAGTACTCAAAAAATAGTACTATAGCTTTTGTTTACTGCCAATTAAGTTCGAGTGGGTCATGTATACCTCTTGCAATATCTAATTCACGACAACCTGTTTCATAAGTAATCTGTTTGGAATACTCTCCTAACGTTACATTTACTTGGGTATTAGGTTGTAGATCTTTAAGACTTTTTATAGAGGAACGAGCACCTACGTTTTGTAGAGGTTGAGTTCCATCTGTAGCGGTATATCGAACGCTAACGGGTGAGGGGATAGAGTTGTTAAAATTAATTTTTGACATAATACTATATTGAAATAACCTACTCTGTTTAATATCAGGCTTTTCGGTTTCCGCCTTTGTGTTGTAAAAAAAATAGTAGTTGTTTATTAGAGTTTCTTACTTTTTATGAATTCTACTGCCTTTAAATTTATTATTCCGAACAATTAATATATGGATCCCAGTTATAAGTAGTCGGGACATTATTTATTGTAAAACTGAAAGAATATACTTCAGTTCCAGTTGTGACAAGTTTACCCATATAGCTTCCATCACTTTGTTTTGAAGGTAGATTTTCTCCGAATAGATTCGTCTCCCCTCTAAACACAAAAGCTGTTAATTGTACTGTGTCTGTACCATTCTTACTTTTGCCTACCCAGCGAAGTGTATTCCCAACATTAGCATTAACTGTTATTTCATTACTTCCTTGATTAGGATCTCCATTGTTGTCGGTAGCAGTAAGATATTTGTTAGCCCAACTTTGTTTTGAACTGATTAGCTTTTTTGTGTCCACAATAAAAGTTACGGTTATTGGATATTGAGTGTTAATCGACTTATAAATCGACTTATTGTCAAAAGCTTGATTTCCTTGTGCTGTCTTTATGTTTTGAATTCCCTTGAATAAGGTGTCTCTATTCATTAGGTTCCCTGTCCAAACTTTTGTGATGGCTTCAGTGAACTGGAGAGCGTTGTATTTATAATTCTGTCCTTTTTGAATATTATTTAAACAATCCGCCCAAGGTTGAAAATCAGTAATTGGGTTGTAGTTGTTTATGGTATTACATTGTTGTAATAAGTCCGTCAGAGAGATATTTTGAGTGACAATAGAACTAATACTTTGATACGTTGTATTCATAATGTTAATTTTAGGTTTGTTATTAATTATATGTTACTAATATTTATGTTATTGCTTTAATGATCCAATCTTGATTGAGTGCAGGGTTCCAAGTTTCTCCAATACTGTTGTAAAATCGAGGTAATTCTTTGAAAATTTCACCAGGAGTAATCGTGCTAAGAGATTGTAAACCCCGGGCTAGAATGGTTACATTCTCGCGATTTCGTGTTTCAAGGTTGTAGGTTGTTGCTACCTTTATCAGAATATTCTGAATAAGGACATTATTTGCATTCGCTTTAGCTATAGTTTTATTTACAGCTTTTTGTTTGCTTACTAAAAGATTAATCTGTTGCTGATCAATTATTTCATTGTTTAAATTATAAGCAGTTAGTGTAATCGTCATATTTTGCGTAGGAGTAATTGTTAAGTTACCTGATGGAGAGGTGATTTCACTTTTTGAGCTATCTAATATGTTAATCTTTTCATCTTTTAGGTAGGTTATTACTAATCGATTTTTATCTGAAGCTTTCCATTTGATCAAAATAGAATTTCCATATTCAGTCACCGGAGTGTTGGTGGTAAAAAGAAGAGGTTTCTCACCGATTTCAGAAGGGAGTTTGTCTTTTGGTATTTTTCCAGAAATATTAGCTGGGTTTAAATTGGTAATGGTTGCTCCATTACCATTGAAAGCTACTGCGTTTATGGTACCATTTACATCAAGAGGAGCTGATGGTGAAGCAGTACCTATCCCCATAAAACCATTAGGTGTTACAGTAAGTACAGTGTTACCAGCTGAATTAATAAGTTCGATCAGTGGGTAGACAATTTTAAAGTTCCCAGAAACCGTTTGCTCTGGGAGAGGGGAAAGCGAGAGTGTTGTATCATTCGGAGGGATAGCTGTTACTCGAAAAACCTGGCTATTACCTTCTATTTCAATAAAATCATTCTTCGTAAGTTCAGTAGTAAGTTTGGTTCCTGTGCAAGTTATTTGAGAAGAATCTTTGGTTAAAGAAATAGTTCCTGTACAGCTAGTTCCTGCTTTACCTGCGATTGTAAAACGACTATTTAGTGTGTTAATTCCCAATCCTAGATTTTGATTGGAGTCAACATGTATGTTATCACTACTAAAATTAAGAGTGCTATCGATAAATGCTGTAAAATTAGCTTGTGTGGCAATATGACCAGTACTAAATGTGCTGATGAGAGATTGTCGGTTTTTAGTGCTCATATCAATATATTATCCAATTAAAAATGTTTCTCCTACTTTTACCTGCCCTATAGGTTCGAGTAGGTTTATAGAATTACTAATTGCAGCTGATCCTGGTAAAAAATCTGGACCACTTAAAGCAGTAACTTTTATATAAAAGCCTGTATTCTCTCCTCGAGATAGACTGTTTATAGGTATTTTGAGTGAATACAATCTTCCAGTCCCTTTAATAGTATGTATTGGGGGTGTTACGATCTTTTTATTTGTTTGTTTGCCTAAAATATTCACTTTATATCCCGTGGCTCCAACTACTTCTTGGAATGATCCATCGAGGTCTTGTTGATTTACACTTTTCTGTAATACTAAATTTAAAGGAGTTCCAAGCTGACTGATAAGAATTGTAGCTGGTGGACTGGAGAAATATGGTAATGCAAGATTTGGATTAGCAATTACAGAAAGAAGATAACTACTTTCTATAGGGCTATCAAGAGAAAAAGAGGTTTTGAGTGTAGCGGTAGCCGAAACATTGATGTATTTAGAAAATGAAGAATTAGTGTTTTTCCCTATAATTTGTACAAAATAGTTGTCTGCGTGAGATACTCCACTCCAGCTTATTGATACTGTTGGTTTAGAGTTTTTAATGGCATAAGATTTTTGAAGATTCAGAGGTTTTTTTAGTGGACCAAAACTTATTCCCGTTCCACCACCTTTGCCACCACTACTATGATGATGACTGCTACAAGCTCCTCCAATAGCTCCGATAGCACCAGATATAGCTCCCAAGGCAGCTTCTGCTCCCTCTCCTAGTGCAGCTAACCCAGCACTTCCTAGTTTATTAATTAGTTCTTCCGCAGCCTTTTTAAGAAATTTACAAACTCCTTTTGCAGCAGCCTTTTCCAAGGCTTTTTTTCCAATAAATATAGCGGTGAATTTTGCTAAAGCAGCTTTGTTTTGCCACAATTGATCAAGTATTGATTCCGAATTTGTTTCAATATTGTTTACTACAGCACTAGCGATATTGTTAAAATTAAATTCTTTAGGAGTGGTAAAAGCTAATACTAAAGTAGGTAAGTTGACAGCACAAACTTCTTTACTTAAAGCTGATATTTTATATAACCCTCTCAATACAATATAGAAACAAGCATTCCCTGAATGAACCCCTTGTCCAGATGAGCCGGTAATCGTACCATTGTAGTTATCTGGTAATTTTGTAGTTAGTTGTGGGCTGATGAAAAAAATAGAACGAACCTGAACTCCATTTGAGATGATATCCTTTACCAAAGCTTCACATCCCCTAGATTTGGAAATTTCTTTTAATCTCTTTAGCCATTTAATAGCAATATCAGCTTCTTTAATTTGGGACCAATTATCAATTTTAAAACCATTTTGTTTATTATAACTAAAACTTAGTGATGGATTGTTAAAAGGACCTAATTTACCTGTGTAAGTAAGGGTAGCACTTAGCATCGTTGTTGGCTTACTTTGCCCCTGAGGTATTCCACGAGTAATTGTAAGTTTAGACGTGCCAAATTGCTTACCTAATAATTCAAAACCGCATTGTAAGCCGAAACTCTTATTTTCATAGCTTATAACCGAAAATAATGGGCCGTTTTGGAAGTTGGTACCGGTGAGTTTTAAAAAAATGAAATCTATAGCAGTTTTGAACGTACCTTTAATGGTAACTCCTTTGCCATGCACTATATTAATCACAACATCTATAGTAGGTAGGTGTTGCCCACCTAAAAATAATTTTACGGAACTTGCTATATTGAGTCCTTTGTTCACCTGAGAAAGTGATGGTAAAAAAGGATGATTAATTCTATTCGCTATATAGGTTTGTTGATCAGAATTACTGTAATAAACGGATGAATTTGTAAAAGTCATATCAATAAAATCAGTAGGCCATTGGATGGTGTTACCAAAAAAGTGGTTGAAAACTTTACTTACAGTAATTGTATCTAACTCCTTAACTCTAATAATGACAACCTTTCCATTAACAAAGAATACTCCAGCATCCAATTCAGTACCTCCAAACAAAAGTTTAGCTGTTGTAACCACTTCAGCATTATTCGAGTGCTCTCCCTGTTCAGTTTTACAGTATAAACCAAGCTTAGTAAGATTTAGCCCAGTTGATATACCAAAAGGTTTAGGCCAAGTAATAGTCGATTTACCAATAAATTCGCTGTATTCCTTTTTTTTAGTTGTTGTCTTACCTTTTATGAAAAAGGCTATAGTGATACTCTCAAACCTAATAGTCGGAAAACTGGGAGGTAGGCTAAACTGATAATGATTGCCTAATACCTCTTGTATTAGCTTTGTTAATGTAAATGCAGGGCCAGAATAATTGGCACTTATCAATGTACCACTACTCTGTAAAAGACCTTTGCCCTGAAAGGGCAGACTTCCTAATTGGAAGTCTGCTTGCAATTCAGCATACGTATTCATCTTAATAAAGTATTTATCGGTATTCGATTTAAATTAAATATAGAAGTTGAAGTAACTTGATTTTAAAACTAAGCAGCATCAACTGTAAAATTAAATTCTAAACCAGTACCTAAAGCATTGGTAAATGTAACAGAGGTAGATCCTGAAGCAGTTCCGGTTGGGATAGTTGCCTTTACACTAGTATCTGAGACGACTTCAACTTTTTCCAAAGCAACACCTCCTATTTTTCCTGCTGTCACACCTGTCATATTAGTACCGGTAAAGGTGATCTCGGCTCCTGCCTTTCCACTATTTGGACCAGTAATCGTTGGTGTTCCTACAATTGCGCCTTCTTTTGTGAGAATTATAGAAAATGATTTAAATCCTACCTGAGTACCTGGGATGTTTAATCCTCCTGTAATACTTACTTTAAATCCAAGACGTAATAAGCTAGTTGCAAAATTGATCTCAAAAGTGTTGATCTCTACGTTAGTATCAGTTATTAATGGAAATGAGGTTGGTATTTGAGAACCGAAAGTAGTATTAAACCAAGTGACAATTTCGGTAATCGTAAAACTTACAGTGTTTCCCTCTGGAAGTTTAAAAGTTGTCTTTTTTAACTCTTCCATAGTTTTTGGAACAGTTTTGGAATCGATAGTAATATCTTTACTTCCGATCTGAAGTGTTATGCCCAGTGCTGCATTAGTTGCCATAATTATTTTTGTTGTTTTTATCCCTACTCTATTCAAGGATTTTCAGGTTCCTCCTTTTAAAAAGAAAATTTAAGAGTCTCTACTTAATCAAATATTTTGCTTTTGATTATAAGATAAGTGTCTGATGATACTGGGGTATTTTCTAGATAGGGATTACTTATTTTAATAAAACAGATAGTGTTACCTAATAGTGTAGTTGTATATCATTGAACAATTCAAAGTTGGGGAAATAATAGGCTGAATGCGGGGGAAATACTCTAAGAGTTTAATATTTAGGTATAAAGACAAAGATTTTAGGTACAAAAGGAAAATGATATAATCGAATAGATAACTTTTTTATAGATGAGAAGAAAGATGGTGTTTATTGCAGTACGGAAAGTGCGTATCTTATTTACGGAAATTTGCTAAGTCGAAGTTTGTGATTTATAGAATTTAAACAAAAAGCGGTGAGTATATTTGCTGTAATAAAGAGGGTTTTTACCTTTATAGTTAATTGTTGATCCTACAAGATTCTGTAATTAATAACAACAGCTTTTTTGTGCCATACTATAATAGATCAGACATTTTCTCAATGGAATTCATATGCTTGTTGAAATAATGAATTGATAAGTTGTTTACATTATCTCCAAGAATAATGTAAACAACTTTTCTAGATCTCTAGTTTTAATCGAGTATTTTTAAGAATTGTGTTTAGTTGCTTTACTTCTTCTAAATTGGCCATTATGATAATAGGTATTTTTAGAAGTGTTATGGAAAATCTCTTCTTTATCAGTAAATACGATTATAATTCAGTATAAATGCACCTAGTTATTTACTGCACATGCAATGAAGATAACCACTTTAAGTCAATTAAGAATAGATTGTAATCTGGTTAAGTTAAGGTTTTAGTAACTAACTTTTCATAGAAGTAATTATACTGGGAGATAATTAGGTGTTTCTTTATATCTTAAACGTTAATACAGGTCTTTTAGCATGATTTACAACATCTTCTCCAAGACTTCCATTTATAAAGTGGGATATCCCTTTTCTGCCATGGGTACTAATACCAATCATACCTGCGTTAATAGACTCTGCAAAATTTAATATTCCTTTTTCTATATTGATGTCATTGTATATATTTAAAGTATAGTCATCTATGGCTAAATCGGCTATCATTGCATTCATCTTTTCTTCAGTTTCATGAGTTGTTTTGAAGCCATTAGCGGTGTTTATCCATACAAGATGAAGTTTGGCTTGTATTGATTTAGAGAACTCGTAAGCTGCTAATAGCGAAGGTTTATCCTCATTGTCAAAATTTGTAGCATATACAAAGTCGCTAATATTATAAATATCACAGTCTTGTTTGATTACCAGTACAGGTTTTTTTGAGGTACGTACTATTTTTTCAGCATTAGAACCTATAAATAATTCTTCGAAGCCATAAGAACCATGTGATCCCATAATGATAATGTCTACATCATTTTGGTCACATGAGTTAATAATGCCATGTGTTACGTCTTCAAAATTTACGGTTTCAATAACTTCAATATCTTTTAGATAATCAACATTTAGGACTTCTTCAAACTTCTTATGGGCTTGTTGCATAAAAAAAACAGCTTCGGGAGCGGGACCAGAAGCTCCTGAAGACATTAAGTCAGCAAGATGCATGGGTAACTCTAAGATGTGTAGTAAGTAAATTTTTGCATCATTTTTTTTAGCAATTTGCGCAGCTACTTTTAATGCACTTTCTGCTTGTTTGGAAAAATCTGTTGGAACGAGTATATTTTTAATCATGGCTTTTTGTTTTGAAAATTATGTTATTCATTGCAGGTTTAATGCCTTTAATCAATAACAAGGTAGTGCTGAAATCACTTGGATGAAAGGTTATTGAAATAGCATATCTTAAATTTACGAATAAATTCATTCTCAGCGATATTTTGTATCTAAGATATTATTACTATCTTTGCACCGTTGAAATTAAAAAACCAGAGCGAGGGGACAAAAAAAGTCCCCTCTTTTTATCTATTTATGTCATTAAAAGACAAAGTTCAAGATTTATTAGAAAAGGCGCTTCAAGAAAATTCGTCTTTATTTCTAATTGAAAGTAAAATTCATCCCAATAATAGTATTGAAATTATTATAGATGGAGATGATGGAGTGAAGGTTGAAGATTGTATTGCTGTAAGTAGAGCAATCGAGCATAATTTGGATAGAGAAGAAGAAGATTTTTCTTTACAAGTAATGTCTGCAGGGGTCTCTGAAGGGTTAACACATATTCGTCAATATAAGAAGAATATTGGTAGGAAGCTTAAAGTGAAAACAACAGAGAATACATTAGAAGGAGAATTAGTTTCTGCAACCGAAGATGCAATTACCTTAATTTGGAAAGCTAGAGAGCCTAAGCCAATAGGGAAAGGTAAAATAACTGTTACTAAAGAAGCTAGTGTAGCTTATGAAAATATTGTAGAAGCAAAAGTTATAATAACATTTTAATTATAATATACTGATATGGAAAATATCGCATTAATAGAATCATTTTCGGAGTTTAAGGATGATAAGTTTATAGATCGTGTTACATTAATGTCGATCTTAGAAGATGTGTTTAGAAATGCTCTAAAGAAGAAATTTGGGAGTGATGACAATTTCGATATCATTATAAATCCTGATAAAGGAGATTTAGAAATTTGGAGAAATCGTATTGTAGTAGCAGATGGAGAGGTTGAAGATAGTAATCAAGAGATATCATTAACAGAAGCTCGAAAAATAGAACCTGATTTTGAGGTAGGAGAAGATGCATCAGAAGAAGTAAAGCTTATACATTTGGGAAGACGTTCTATATTGGCACTTCGCCAGAATTTAATTTCTAAGATTCATGAACATGACAATACAAATATATATAAGCAGTTTAAAGAATTAGAAGGAGAAATATATACTGCAGAAGTACATCATATTCGTCATAGAGCGATCATAATGTTAGATGATGAAGGTAATGAAATTATATTGCCTAAAGATAGGCAAATACCTTCTGATTTTTTTAGGAAAGGAGAAAATGTACGTGGAGTAATAGAATCTGTAGAGCTTAAAGGTAATAAGCCATCTATTGTAATGTCTAGAACATCACCTCTGTTCTTAGAGAAATTATTTGAATCAGAAATTCCAGAAGTATTTGATGGATTAATTTCTGTTAAAAAAGTAGTTAGAATTCCTGGAGAAAAAGCTAAAGTAGCTGTAGATTCATATGATGATAGGATTGATCCTGTAGGAGCTTGTGTAGGGATGAAAGGATCCCGTATACATGGTATAGTAAGAGAGTTAGGGAATGAAAATATAGATGTTATTAATTATACGAATAACTTGCAGTTGTTTATTACAAGAGCATTAAGCCCTGCAAAAGTAACCTCTATAAAGATTAATGAAGAAACTAAGCGTGCAGAAGTAATGTTGAGACCAGAAGAGGTTTCTAAAGCTATTGGGCGGGGAGGACATAATATTAGATTAGCAGGTCAATTAACCGGTTTTGAAATCGATGTATTTAGAGAAGGAGTAGAGGAAGATGTAGAGCTTACGGAGTTTTCTGATGAAATTGATTCATGGATCATCGAAGAGTTTTCTAAGATAGGTTTAGATACTGCTAAAAGTATTTTAGAACAAGATATTAATGATTTAGTAAAGCGAACTGATCTTGAAGAAGAGACAGTTAGTGAAGTGATTCGGATTTTAAAATCCGAATTTGAAGATTAATAGTCACAATTAATTATATTTGAGCATTAAATAAAAGGCGTTTATGGCTGAAGCAGGAACAATGAGATTAAATAAAGTATTACGCGAATTCAATATCTCGCTAGATCGGGCTGTTGACTTTTTGAATTCAAAAGGTCATGAGATAGATGCGCGTCCTACTACAAAAATTTCTTCAGAGATTTATAAACTCTTGTTTGATGAATTTCAAACGGATAAGAGTAAAAAGGTAGCTTCAGAAGAAGTTGGAGAAGAGAAGAAGAAAGAGAAAGAAGCATTGCGAGTGCAGATCGAACATGAGCAGGAAGAAAAGAGAAAACGTGCAGAAGCTCGAGAAATCGTAAAAGCAAAGGCTCAATTGACTGGTCCTAAGCAAGTCGGTAAAATTGAGTTGAAAGGAGATAAACCGAAAGATGTTACAAAACCCGAAGAAAAAGTAATTGAGGCTCCTAAAAAAGAAGAAATAAAAAAGGAAGAGATAAAAGAAGAGGTGAAAACTTCATCAAAACCTGAAATAGTTTCAAATAGGCCTCCAAAAAGAGGTATTAAAATAACTAGACAGGCACCAAAAGAAGTGGTGAAAGAAGAAAAACCTGTAGTGCCATCTGCTAAACCTATTGCGCCTGTTGTGAGTGAGAAAAAGCCTGAAACGCTACCGGTAACGCCATCGGAAGAGGTTTCTAAAGAACCAGAGAAAGTAAAGACTCAATATAAAAAATTAGATGGTCCTAATTTTACTGGGCAAAAAATTGATTTAACTCAGTTTAAAAAGCCTGTTAAAAAGAAAGAAGAAAAGAAACCTTCTGGAGCAGGAGATGCAGCAAAAAAACGTCGACGAAGAATTAATAAAGAAGGTGGAAACCAAGGATCTGGAGGAGGTAGACCAGGAGGTCAATCTGGAGGAGGAAATCGAGGTGGAGGAAACCGAGGTGGAGGAAACCGAGGAAGAGGACCTGTAAAAGGGAAAAAACCAGCTGTTGTAAAAGAGGAGCCAAGTGAAGAAGAAGTACAAAAACAAGTACGAGAAACACTTGAAAAATTACAAGGTAAATCTAATAAATCAAAAGCAGCTAAATACCGTAGAGATAAAAGAGATCAGCACCGTCAAAAAGTTGAAGATGATGTAGCGCAGCAAGAACAAGAAAGTAAAGTGCTTAAGGTAACAGAATTTGTTACCGTTTCTGAGGTAGCTACGATGATGAGCATATCTACTACAGAGGTGATTTCGGCATGTATGTCTCTTGGGATTATGGTAACCATGAATCAGCGATTAGATGCAGAAACGCTTTCTATTGTAGCAGATGAATTTGGTTATGAAGTTGATTTTGTGACAGCAGACATAGAAGAGTCTATAGAAGAAATTATAGATGCTCCTGAGGATTTAGTTAATCGTGCTCCGATTGTAACAGTGATGGGACATGTAGATCATGGTAAAACATCATTGTTAGATTATATAAGGCAAGAAAATGTAATAGCAGGTGAAAGTGGTGGAATAACACAGCATATTGGAGCCTATGGAGTGCAGTTAGAAGATGGACAAAAAATAGCATTCTTGGATACGCCGGGTCACGAAGCGTTTACAGCAATGCGTGCTCGTGGAGCACAAGTAACGGATTTAGCAATTATTGTAATTGCAGCAGATGATGATGTAATGCCGCAAACTAAAGAAGCAATTAGTCATGCGCAAGCAGCAGGAGTTCCTATAATATTTGCAATTAATAAAGTAGATAGACAAGAGGCAAATCCAGAAAAGATAAAAGAAAAATTAGCTTCGATGAATTTATTAGTAGAAGATTGGGGAGGTAAAATTCAATCTCATGATATATCTGCTAAAACTGGATTAGGGGTTAAAGAGTTGTTAGAAAAAGTGCTTCTTGAAGCTGAGTTGTTAGAGTTGAAAGCAAATCCAAATCGATTAGCTTCAGGTACCGTGGTTGAAGCATTCTTGGATAAAGGACGTGGATATGTGTCAACAATACTTGTTCAGACAGGTACGTTACGTGTAGGAGATTATGTTCTTGCAGGTAGGAATAGTGGAAAAGTAAAGGCGATGCAGGATGAAAGAGGCAATAATGTAAAAGAGGCAGGACCTTCTGCACCAGTATCTATCTTAGGACTTGATGGAGCTCCACAAGCAGGAGATAAATTTAGTGTTTTAGAAGATGAGCGAGAGGCAAAAGATATCGCTTCAAAACGATCACAATTACATAGAGAACAATCTGTTCGTACGCAACGACATATTACATTAGATGAAATTGGACGTAGAATTGCTCTAGGAGACTTTAAAGAACTTAATATTATCCTAAAAGGAGATGTGGACGGTTCTGTTGAAGCATTAACAGATTCATTCCAAAAATTATCTACAGAAGAGATTCATGTAAATATTATTCATAAAGCTGTTGGAGCTATTACTGAAAGTGATGTGTTACTTGCATCGGCATCAGATGCCATTATCATAGGGTTTAATGTAAGACCAGCAGGTAATGCTAGGCAAGTTGCAGACAAAGAAGAAATTGATATCAGAACATATTCGATTATCTATGATGCAATCAACGATCTTAAGGATGCAATGGAAGGAATGCTTTCGCCAGTAATGAAAGAAGAAATTACAGGTACTGCTGAAATTAGAGAAACATTTAAGATTTCTAAAGTAGGTACAATCGCAGGATGTATGGTGTTAACAGGTAAAATCTATCGTAACTCAGGGGTGCGTTTAATTCGAGATGGAGTTGTAATATATACAGGAGAATTTGCTTCGTTGAAAAGGTTTAAGGATGATGTGAAAGAAGTAGCAAAAGGATATGACTGTGGTCTTCAAGTTAAGAATTATAATGATATTAGAATAGGAGATGTAGTTGAAGCGTATCAAGAAGTAGCGGTAAAGAAAAAGCTGTAATCTTTAAAAAAAAAGCATGTATTAAAAACCTGATAACTTTAGTTATCAGGTTTTTTGATTTAATTATTTTTTCAATACTATTATATGTGATGTCTTTTGTGAAATGTTATTCTAGATATAATAGTTAATAGGTGAAATTGTTTAAAAGTTCTAATGAATAGAAGTGTTTCTTGTTTCGGAAAATAAGAAGATTACGATTCTTTTTCTGACTCACTTAATTTTGTAGAAGTTATACTTTGATACCTAATAAGATTAAGTGCAAGTTTTCTTTTTTTAGAAATAAATTGATCTAAACTTTAAATATCAATTTCTTTCAAAAAGTAAAAAAAAATACTGTAAATATGTTTTTCGATATCAATTGTTCTGATCTCTCATCATTAAATAGACGATGTAGTTAAATCTAATTTTACATAATTTTTGACTAGATTGATAATTAGACTATGTGTTTCAAGTATGTTTCTTGGTTATAAAAGTCTAATTATAGTTACGGTATTTCTTTTTTTCTCTCATGCGGTGTTCTTGATATAATACTGTTCTTATTGTAACTTGTTTTTGGAGGTAATATATGTTGTTTAGTATATAAGGCGATGATAAGTAAATGGAAAAAAACTCTTTATAGGATATGAGTAAGAATAGAAATTTGGAGGTTATGTTGAAGTGATTTTTTATGTTGATTTTACTTTAAATAGGTTTTAAGAAGAGGGTGGTGGCTGAATTTGATTTAAGATATTGGACGCTTAATGGTTAATCACTGTTTAGATTTATTGAGGATGAGAGAATTGGGGTATTGTAATAAGTTTAGATAGTGAATATGTTTGTTTTTGGAGTAGAAGTTAATGCTATCGTTTTGGGATAGGTATTTGATAAAGAACTTAAAGAACGAAAAAACGCCTTTCAGTCTAGAGTATATTATATAAAAAAGGAAACAAAAAAGCTCTTAAAAAAGACTATTTTTAAGAGCTGTACGATATAATGTTTATTGTGGTTTTTAAATTGCTTATTTTTTTTCAGGTTTAAAAATAAAAGCATTTGGAAACTTTGTGTAGATTTCTTTTAAAGCTCTGTCAGCTTCAAGTCTGGTTTGGTAATTCCCTACCCATACTTTATAATTAGGAGTTTCCCATTGAATTGACGAGTCCCATTTAGGAAAAGCTTCTTTTGCAGCTCTTACGATTTCATTTGCTTTGTTTAGATTTCCATAATATAGTTGGATTTTATAACGATCACTGAATTCTCCGTCTTTTTCCATCTTAGATTTTATATCAAGAAGCATTTTTATTTTAGGATCTTGATTGATGGTAACAGATGCTTCAGGTGTTGAAGTTATGTTTATAGGAACAAAATCGGCCTGATTTGGGGTCTTAGTAATGTTGTTTGAACTGTCTTGTGCAGCTAAGTAATTGGTAGTGATAAGACAAAGGCTAGGTAGGATAATGTATTTTATGTAGTTTAACATTCTCATTACAAATTGATTTGAAGCAAAGGTATAGTTTAATAACTCAAAACGGCAAAAAAATATTATTTAGAATTATTATAAATTAATAGTTAACGGTTCTCTAACATTTCTAAAATCGACTTATTATAGTACTTTTGTCATCGAATTAAAAGTGCCGGTTTTTTTTATATCTCTTAAAGATGTTAATGAAAAAACCATACCAAAAATAAGACGATAATTCTACTTGATAATATGAAACAGGTGAAACACCGAAATTCAGCCTCTAAAATCCTAATTCTAGGAACTGTTTTTTTATTTACTTTTTTTAATCCTGTTTTTGGACAGGATCAATCTGCTGTTGATAATGCCGCTGTAACCGAAGCTTCATCCGGAGGAGATGTAGCCAAAGGAGAGGAGTTGTTTAAATCTCTTTGTGCAGCATGTCATAAACGGTATAAGAAAATGACAGGTCCTGCCCTTTTTGGAGTAGCTGATAAGTACGAAAGAGAATGGATATATTCTTGGGTAAAGAATAGTGCAGCAATGATTGCTTCAGGCGATGCACAAGCGATAGCTATTTATGAAGAGTATAATAAAACTGCTATGAATGCTTTTCCGCAGTTGTCAAATGTTGATATAGATGATATTCTAGCATATGTTATGGTGCCTAAAGCGGATCCACCACCTAGTGTTCCTGATTATGAATCTAGTACGACTGCTTCTAATGATGGTTCGTTAGTGTCTATAAATGTAGTGTTAGGGATACTAGCATTAGTATTCTTAATGTTGTTAGTTGTATTATTTTTGGTAAATAAAACCCTTAGAAATTTTGCAGAAGCAAATAATGTGGAGTTACCAGAATCAGAAACAAAGACTCCAATTTGGAAAGCATTTATTCAAAATCAATTTTTAGTCTTAGTAACAGCTATTTTGTTATTGCTAGTTAGTGGTTATTTTGTGTATGGTTATTTTATGCAAGTAGGAGTTGATCAAGGATATCAACCTGTTCAACCAATACATTACTCACATAAAATTCATGCTGGAGATAATAAAATAGAATGTAAATACTGTCACTCTTCTGCAAGAGTTAGTAAGACATCAGGAATACCATCTCTTAATGTTTGTATGAACTGTCATAAGTCTATAAGTGAAGTTGCCGAAACTACAGCTACGTCAGAGTATTCTAAAGAGTTTTATGATGGTGAAATCCAAAGGCTATATAAAGCAGCAGGCTGGGATCCTGAAGCTCAGGCATACACAGGAAAAGGTGAGCCTGTGAAGTGGGTTCGTATTCATAATTTACCTGATTTTGCATACTTTAATCACTCTCAGCATGTAACTGTTGCAGGGGTAGAATGTCAGAAATGTCATGGACCTGTAGAAGAAATGGAGATTATGTATCAACACGCTCCACTTACTATGGGATGGTGTATCAATTGTCATAGAGAGACTAATGTAAAAGTTGCTGATAATAAATATTACGAGAAGATTCATAAAGAACTTTCTAAGAAGTACGGTGTTGACCAATTGACGGCTGCTCAGATGGGTGGTTTAGAATGTGGTAAATGTCATTATTAAAATAATAAAACAATTGTTTTCTTTAACCGGAAAAAGAATAGTAAGAAGCTAATATCAATTATATATGTCATCAAACAAGAAATACTGGAAAAGTGTTGAAGAGCTAAACGAGAATAGCTCTGTTGTTGAGACGCTACAACAAAATGAATTCGTTCAGGAAATTCCTACGGATGAATTTTTAGGTGATAAATCATCATTAGAAAACTCTTCGACATCACGTCGAGATTTTCTTAAATATGTAGGTTTTAGTACAGCAGCTGCCACATTAGCAGCATGTGAGGGTCCTGTTAAAAAATCAATACCATATGTAGTTCAGCCAGAAAGAATTGTCCCTGGTGTAGCTAACTATTATGCGACTACAATTGCAGATGGATATGATTTTGCAAGTATCTTGATTAAAACAAGAGAAGGTAGGCCTATCAAAGTAGAAAATAATAATCTTGCTACTTCTAATGGGAGTGCTAACGCAAGAGTACATGCTTCAGTATTGTCACTGTATGATAATACACGTCTTCAGATGCCTAAAAAAGGTGCTGAGGATATTAGTTGGGGTGCATTAGATAAAGAAGTAGGAGCGAAGTTAAATAGTCTCGGTAATAAGCAAATTGTTTTATTAACGCAGACTTATGCTAGCCCATCTACTTCAAAATTAATTTCAGAATTTAAAGCTAAATATCAAAACGTTAAACACGTAGTATATGATGCTGTTTCTGATAGTGAAGCATTAGATGCTTATCAAATGATGTATGGTGAGAGAGCATTGGCGGATTATGACTTTTCTAAAGCAAGTACTATAGTAAGTATTGCGGCAGACTTTTTGGGAGATTGGCAAGGAGGAGGATATGATAGTGGTTACGCTAAAAGACGTATTCCTGAAAATGGAAAAATGTCTAAGCATATACAGTTTGAAGCAAATATGTCTTTATCTGGAGCTAATGCTGACAAAAGAGTTCAGGCTACTCCATCACAACAAAAACAAGTACTTGCGGCATTATATACATACGTAACGGGAGCTGGTTCTAAAGGAACTTTAGATGCTAAATTAGAAGAAGAAGTCATTAAGGCAGCTGCGCAGATTAAAAAAGCAGGAAGTAATGCATTAGTGGTTTCAGGAATCCAAGATGTAGATGCTCAACTAGTAGTATTAGAAATCAATAAAGCAATACATAGTAAAGCGTTTAATAAAAATACTCCTCGTACAATACGTAAGGGAGATGCTAAAGCAGTTGCACAATTGGTAAAAGATATGAATGCTGGAAATGTAGGTGGTTTATTGATCGCTGGTGTTAACCCAATGTATTCATTACCAAATGCAAATGAGTTTAAAAGCGGTCTTGAAAAAGTAGAATTATCTGTAGCATTTTCGATGCATAATGATGCAACAGCAGAACTGTGTAGTTATGTTGCAACAACTCCTCATTACTTAGAATCATGGGGAGATATTGAGTTAAAAAAAGGGACTTATAGTTTAATGCAACCTACTATAAGACCATTATTTGATACAAGGCAATTTCAGGATACACTTTTAAAATGGAGTGGTAATTCGTCTACCTATCATGATTATATCAAAAGTACATGGGCAGGTATTTTAGGAAGTACTTCTTGGAATCAGGCATTACATGATGGAGTATTAGTAAAACCAATGCTCCCAAATGAAGAATTGGTAGAAGCTCTTGAAACTCCAGAAGGAGATGTAGAAACTATTGCTCCAACTCCTGTTTCTGTAAGTGCTGCAGCAAGAAGATTATCTGAAGCAAAATCGAATGGATTAGAATTAACATTATATACTAAAACAGCTTTGGGTGATGGGCAACAAGCTAATAACCCTTGGTTACAAGAAATGCCAGACCCTATTACTAGAGCATCTTGGGATAATTATTTAACAGTTTCTAAGGCAGATGCAGAGCAATTAGGTTTAACTAATGAAAATGTAGCAAATGGAGCTTTAGATGGTAGTTATGCTAAAGTAACTGTAGGAGGAGTAGAAATTATTGCTCCAGTAATTATCCAACCAGGGCAAGCTAAAGGTTCTGTTGGATTAGCTTTAGGATATGGGAAATCTAAAGGGCTTAAAGAAGATATGATTGTAGGAGTAAATGCCTATCCTTTATATCAAAACCTTAATGCAGTGCAGAATGTTTCAATTACAGCTGCAGAAGGAGTGCATGAGTTTGCTTGTGTGCAGTTGCATAATACATTAATGGGGCGTGGAGATATTGTAAAAGAAACAACTCTAGAGATATTCAATACAAAAGATAAGCATGAATGGAACTCAATTCCAGAAGTAAGTAAAAATCATATTGAATATGAAGTTACTTCTCCAGAAGTTGATTTATGGAGTGAATTTGATCGTTCAGTAGGACATCATTTTAACCTATCAATCGATTTAAATGCTTGTACAGGATGTGGAGCTTGTGTGATTGCATGTCATGCAGAGAATAATGTTCCTGTGGTCGGTAAATCAGAAGTGCGTAGATCTCGTGATATGCATTGGTTACGTATAGATAGATACTATTCATCACAAGATAGTTTTGAAGGAGATAATGAAAAGAAGGACAACATATCTGGACTAGGAAGTTCTTTATCAGAGTTTGGTGAGATGGAAAACCCATCAGATAATCCTCAGGTAGTATTCCAACCAGTAATGTGTCAGCACTGTAATCATGCTCCTTGCGAAACTGTTTGTCCAGTTGCGGCAACATCACATGGTAGACAAGGACAAAATCACATGGCATATAATCGTTGTGTAGGTACAAGATACTGTGCAAACAATTGTCCATATAAAGTACGTAGATTTAACTGGTTCTTGTATAATAACAATGATGAGTTTGATTATCATATGAATAACGATTTAGGAAGAATGGTACTTAATCCAGATGTTACTGTACGTTCGAGAGGGGTTATGGAAAAATGTTCTTTCTGTATTCAATCAACACAAGCTATTATACTTAAAGCTAAGCGCGAAGGAAGACTAGTTGAAGCAGGTGAATTTAATGATTCTTGTGCTTGTTCTGCAGCTTGTTCATCTGGAGCAATGCGTTTTGGAGATGTTAATGAAGAGGGAAGTAAAATAGCAGAACTGATTAAAGATGATAGAGCTTATCATTTGTTAGAACATGTGGGAACAAAGCCAAATGTTGTATATCAGACTAAGGTAAGAAACACTACAGAAGCTTAATTAATTAAATAAAGAATCAATTCAATTATAAAGGATTATGTCTCATTACGAAGCACCTATAAGAAAACCTTTAGTAACCGGTGATAAATCATACCATGATGTAACTCTGGATGTTGTAGCAGCGGTAGAAGGAAAAGCAAATAAATCTTGGTGGATTGTCTTTTCTATTTCACTTATTGCTTTCCTGTGGGGAATAGGGTGTATTATATACACAGTATCTACAGGAATAGGAACCTGGGGATTAAATAAAACAGTAGGATGGGCCTGGGATATCACCAACTTTGTTTGGTGGGTAGGTATAGGTCATGCGGGAACACTTATTTCTGCAGTATTATTGTTATTTCGTCAGAAATGGAGAATGGCAATTAACCGATCTGCAGAAGCAATGACAATTTTTGCCGTTGTTCAAGCGGGGTTATTTCCTATCATACACATGGGACGTCCATGGTTGGCATATTGGGTATTACCAATCCCTAATCAGTTTGGATCATTATGGGTGAACTTTAATTCGCCATTACTTTGGGATGTATTCGCAATATCTACATACCTTTCAGTATCACTAGTTTTTTGGTGGACAGGTTTATTGCCAGATTTTGCAATGATTAGAGATCGCGCAATAACACCTTTTAATAAAAAAATATATAGCCTACTTTCTTTTGGATGGAGTGGTAGAGCAAAAGATTGGCAACGTTTTGAAGAAGTATCTCTAGTACTTGCAGGATTAGCGACACCACTTGTACTTTCTGTACATACAATTGTATCATTTGATTTTGCTACTTCAGTAATTCCAGGATGGCATACCACAATATTTCCTCCTTATTTCGTAGCAGGAGCTGTGTTTTCTGGATTTGCAATGGTAAATACGCTTCTTATTATTATGAGAAAAGTATCTAAATTAGAAAATTATATTACTATTCTACATATAGAGTTGATGAATATTGTAATTATGATTACAGGTTCTATTGTAGGAGTTGCTTATATTACAGAGTTATTTGTAGCATGGTACTCAGGAGTAGAGTATGAACAATATGCATTCCTTAATAGAGCGACAGGACCCTATTGGTGGGCATATTGGGCTATGATGACATGTAATGTGTTTTCACCACAGTTTATGTGGTTCCCTAAATTAAGAAGAAGTATCATGTTCTCTTTCTTTATATCTATAGTAGTAAATATAGGAATGTGGTTTGAACGTTTTGTGATTATTGTAACTTCACTTCATAGAGATTACTTACCATCATCATGGACGATGTTTTCACCAACTTTTGTTGATATAGGTATATTCATAGGAACTATAGGATTCTTTTTTGTACTATTCTTATTATATGCAAGAAGTTTCCCTGTAATTGCTCAGGCAGAAGTAAAATCAATTTTGAAATCTTCTGGAGAAAAGTATAAAAAACTAAGAGAAGCAGGAATAGATCATAGAGATGAGCTTCCTAAAGTTCAGGCTAAAATAACTAGAGAGGATAATCAAGCAGAACAATTTAAAAATAACTAATAGTATGGCATCAAAAGTTATACATGCACTATATATAGATGACGACATTCTGATGGATGCCGTAAAAAAAACTCGCGAAAAGCATTATCACATAGAAGATGTGTTTACTCCTTTTCCGGTTCATGGGTTAGATAAAGCGATGGGACTACCTCATACACGTCTTGCGATTACATCTTTTTTATATGGTTGTGTTGGATTAACAGTAGCAATTTTAATGATGAATTTCATAATGATTGAAGACTGGCCACAAGATATAGGAGGAAAACCTAGTTTTAGCTATATTGAAAATATGCCGTCCTTTGTACCAATCATGTTTGAACTTACTGTATTTTTTGCAGCGCATTTAATGGTAATTACTTTTTATATGAGAAGTAAATTATGGCCATTCAAAAAAGCAGAGAATCCTGATGTAAGAACTACAGATGACCATTTTTTAATGGAAATTAGTGCAGGAAATCACGATGTAAACGAGCTTACTAGCTTTTTAAGTGATACAGGAGCAGTAGAAATTAAAGTAATAGATAAGGAAGAAGATAACCATTAGTAATAATGAAGAATACTATAAAAATATTAGCGTTGGCAGCAGTTATAATTAGTGTTGTTTCTTGTCAAAAAGATACAAAACCAAATTATCAATATATGCCTAATATGTATGAATCAGTAGGCTATGAACCTTATGGAGAATACAGCGTTTTTCCTGGAGGACAGGAAGCGATGTTACCAGCCAAAGGTTCTATACCTAGAGGATGGATGCCATATGATTTTGAAAATTCTAGTGCGGGTTATCAAAAAGCTAAGGATACTTTAAAAAATCCTATTAGATATACCAAAGAAAATGAAGAAGAAGGGAAAGAGTTGTACGATATTTACTGTGCTATATGTCATGGTGAAAAAGGAAATGGAAAAGGGACACTTGTAAAAAGAGAAAAGATTTTAGGAGTACCAAGTTATGATGATATAGGAAGAGCTATTACAGAAGGTAGTATATATCATGTAATGTATTACGGAATTAACTCTATGGGATCTTATGCAGCTCAGACTAATGAACACGAGCGTTGGCAGATTGTTCAGTATGTACAAAAGTTGAAAGCTGATCTTGAGGGTAAAGCACCACGAGTTGATACTGATATAGCTGTTGTAAAACCAGCAGTAGAAGAAGTACATCACGAAGAAGAAGTAAAACACGATAACGCACACTAGTGCACTAGTAAAAGTTAAGAATAACGATATTATAAAGATATGTATACGCTATCAAATAGGTTAAAATTATTTTCTATCATCCTTATGGTTGTTGGTCTTGTGGGACTTATTATTGGATTTGCACAAAGACCAGGGTCTATAGAAGAGGTAAAAGAAATGATGGCAGCGCACGATGCTCACGGAGGAGGTCATAGCGAAGCACAAGCCGCAGATCATGGAAAGTCACATGGTAATGAAGATGCTCACGGTAATGAAGATGCTCATGGAGGTGATGCACACTATGAACATGTTTTGCATCAATTACAAAATAAACCTTGGGCTTCTTTATATGTTGCAGCATTTTTCTTTTTTATGATCGCATTAGGAGTATTAGCATTTTATGCAATACAATTTGCATCACAGTCAGGATGGTCTCCAGTATTATTTAGAGTAATGGAAGCGATAACAGCTTATCTTGTTCCTGGGGGAATTATCCTTTTTGTAATTTTAGCATTATCAGGATTTCATATAAATCATTTATTTGTTTGGGCAGATCCAGAAGTTGTAGCACATGATGCACTTCTACAAGGTAAAGCAAGTTGGTTAAACGGTACTTGGTTTATTGTTAGAGCCGCATTATTTTTAGGGGGATGGTTGCTATATCGTCATTTTGCAGTAAAATACTCTAGAAAACAAGATGAAGACTCAACGGGGGATAAATGGTATAAGAAGAGTTTTAAAATTTCTGCAGGATTCTTAGTATTCTTTATCTATACAGAATCAATGGCATCTTGGGATTGGATTATGAGTTTTGATCCACACTGGTTTAGTACATTGTTTGGATGGTATGTATTTGCAAGTTTATTTGTTTCTGGTATTACTACAATTGCATTAATGACTATTTACCTAAAATCTAAAGGTTATTTAGAATTTGTAAATAATAGTCATATTCATGATTTAGCTAAGTTTATGTTTGGGATTAGTATTTTCTGGACATACCTTTGGTTCTCTCAGTTTATGTTGATCTGGTATTCTAACATACCTGAAGAAGTAACTTATTTTATCACACGTATAGAAGATTATAAACTTCCATTTTTCGGAATGTTGGTGATGAATTTTATTTTCCCAATATTGGTATTAATAAACAGTGATTTTAAACGAGTAAACTGGTTTGTTGTTATGGCAGGTATAGTTATCCTTTGTGGTCACTATATAGATGTGTTTAATATGGTAATGCCTGCAACTGTCGGAGAATCGTGGTTTATAGGTATTAGCGAAATTAGTGCAGTGTTATTGTTTTTAGGACTCTTTTTATTCGTAGTATTTAAAGCATTAACCAAAGCCCCTTTATTACCTAAAGGAAATCCATATATAGAGGAAAGTAAACATTTCCATTATTAAAAATTGAATTGTAAAAAAAGAAGATAGATAAAATGACTGTATTCTTAACCATAGTAGTTATAGCGCTTTTTGGAATCACATTGTGGCAAATGTCAAAAATATTGAAATTGTCTCAATTAAATAATGATGACAATTCTCAAGTCGCTAATGATAAGGATAATAATTTACACGGTAAGTTGATGCTTGCGTTTGTGATATTCTTATACCTATTGACCATATATTGTTTTGTACAATATCATACTTTTTTCCTTCCACAATCAGCTTCTGAGCATGGTATAGATTATGATATGTTGATGATGATATCAATGGTATTGATTTTTATTGTACAATTCATAACACAAGGATTATTACACTTCTTTGCATATAAATACAGAGGAAAGAAAGAGAATAAAGCATTGTTTTTTGCAGATAATGATAAATTAGAATTTATCTGGACAATTATCCCTGTTATTGTACTTGCAGGATTAATTATATACGGATTATTTACTTGGACTGATATCATGAATATTGATGAAGAAGAAGGAGATCCATTAATAGTTGAATTGTATGCATATCAATTTGACTGGAGAGCAAGATATTCAGGAGAAGATAATGTGCTAGGAAAAGCTAATGTGCGTTATATAGAAGGAGTAAATACATTAGGTGTTGATGTTTCTGATAGTTATGGAAAGGATGACAAGATAACTACAGAACTACATTTGCCAGTAAATAGAAAAGTTATTTTTAAGATGAGATCTCAGGATGTATTACATTCTGCATATATGCCATTTTTTAGAGCTCAGATGAACGTGGTTCCTGGGATGATTACGGAGTTTGCATATACACCAATACTTACTTCAGAAGAAATGAGAAATAGCGATGCTATGATCGAAAAAGTAGCTACAATTAACAAGATTAGAAAAGAGAAAACTAAAAAATTAGTGGCTGCTGGAGAAGAGGCTTTAGAAGAATATACATTTGACTATTATTTATTATGTAATAAAATATGTGGGACATCTCATTATAATATGCAAATGAAGATTATAGTAGAATCTGAAGAAGATTATCAAGCTTGGATAAAAGATCAAAAGACTTTTGGAGAGCAAATATCAGCACAAGCGAGCAACTAAGAAAAAATATTAATATATCATATTAAACAGCATAAGGATATGTCAGCAATAGCAAACGTACACGATCACGAAGAAGACCATGCTCATGATCACGGACATCATCATAAAGAAACATTTATTACCAAATATATTTTTAGTCAGGATCATAAAATGATCTCTAAACAGTACTTGATTACTGGTTTGATTATGGGTATTATTGGTATTGCAATGTCTCTATTATTTAGAATGCAATTGGCTTGGCCTGATCATGAATTTACTATATACGAAGTATTATTAGGTAAGTTTGGTAAGGACGGGATAATGGATCCGAGTATATACTTGGCATTGGTTACAATACATGGTACTATCATGGTATTTTTTGTACTAACTGCTGGTCTAAGTGGAACGTTTAGTAACCTCCTTATTCCATTACAGATTGGAGCACGTGATATGGCTTCAGGGTTTTTAAACATGGTATCATACTGGCTATTCTTTTTGAGTAGTGTAATCATGGTATTATCGTTATTTGCAGAAGCAGGACCTGCATCAGCAGGTTGGACAATTTACCCTCCATTAAGTGCATTACCACAAGCAATAGGAGGCTCAGGAATGGGGATGACATTATGGTTGGTGTCTATGGCGATATTTATAGCATCTTCATTATTAGGGTCTTTAAATTATGTTGTTACAGTAATAAACTTGAGAACTAAGGGAATGTCGATGACTCGTCTTCCTTTAACTATATGGGCGTTCTTTGTAACTGCTATTATTGGTATTGTTTCGTTCCCAGTATTATTATCAGCAGCACTATTATTGATTATGGATAGAAGTTTTGGTACATCTTTCTACTTAAGCGATATTTATATTCAAGGAGAGGTATTGCATAATCAAGGAGGTTCTCCAGTGCTTTTTGAACACTTATTTTGGTTCTTAGGACATCCAGAAGTATATATTGTATTACTACCTGCTTTAGGAATTACATCAGAGATTATTGCTACAAATGCTCGTAAACCTATATTTGGATATAGAGCGATGGTTGCATCAATTTTAGCTATTGCTTTCTTATCAACAATAGTATGGGGTCATCATATGTTTATATCAGGAATGAATCCTTTCTTAGGATCAGTATTTACCTTTACAACATTATTAATTGCAATACCATCTGCTGTAAAATCATTTAACTATATAACTACTTTATGGAAAGGTAACCTGCAATTTAATCCTGCAATGTTATTCTCTATAGGGTTAGTTTCTACATTTATTACAGGAGGACTTACAGGAATTATTCTTGGTGATAGTACATTAGATATTAATGTTCATGATACTTATTTTGTAGTGGCACATTTCCACTTAGTTATGGGTATATCTGCTCTATATGGTCTATTTGCAGGAGTATATCACTGGTTCCCTAAGATGTATGGTAAGATGATGAATAAAAGTTTAGGATATGTACACTTTTGGGTTACTGCTATTGGAGCTTATGGAGTATTCTTTCCGATGCACTTTGTAGGAATGGCAGGATTGCCAAGACGTTATTATACAAATTCTAACTTCCCGTATTTTGATGATTTAGCAGATACGAATGTATTGATTACAATTTTTGCTTTTATCGCGGCTGCAGCACAATTGGTATTCTTGTATAATTTTATCGCCTCTATTTTCTTTGGTAAAAAAGCAGTTCAGAACCCATGGAGGTCAAATACTATGGAGTGGACTACACCAGTAGAACATATACATGGTAACTGGCCAGGAGAAATACCAGAAGTACACAGATGGCCTTATGATTATAGTAAGACTAATGAAGATGGAGAATATGTAATTGCAGGACAGGATTTTGCTCCTCAAATTATTCCTCTTCAAGATGGAGAAGAAGAGATGCATCATTAATAATAAATAATTCGCTTTAGCCGAATATTAAATAAAATATAAAATAAAAAACACTCAAGGAGTTATACTCTCTGAGTGTTTTTTATTTTGATGTTAGCGTTCAGCGGAAAAAATGAAATATACAATACCTCTTTTATTAATAATCATTTTATCATTAATACTTTTTATAGGACACTTGAACAAGAATAGTTTTATTAATAGATCTGATTCTATAACAAAAGCAGATACAATTAACCCTTTAAAGTGTAACAATAAATTTTATTTTATTTCATCAACAGACACAATTCCCATCTTAAACTTAGATATTAAAACTCCCTATTATTTAGCTAGAAATGATATCTCAAATCTATATTATAATGAGGATTTGTGTGAACTCTGTTCACAAGTTGAATTTAAAATACCTTTTAATATTGAAAACGAAAATGGATTCTTGAAAATCATGACTGATTTTGACACTCCATATTGCGGTAAGTGTCCAATTCCCATGAGATTAAGACATTATTATCATATTGAAATTAATAATAAAAATCAGTTATTTGTAGAAGATCAATTAAGAAATGTTAACTCGTTACAATTAGATATAGAAAAATACCTTTTAGGAATTGGCGAAAATAAAATGGGTCCAAAATCCTTTGATCAAGTAAATTATTTAATCTATTGGGGAAAAGGAACAAATAAAATGTTTTTAGATTCTATTTTGACAAAAATATATAATGCTCACTTAAATAGTGTCGAAATTAAGATTCGTGAATCTAATAAGGATTTCTGTTTACTTAGTAAAAAAGAGCTTCTAGATTTAAAAAATGATTATCCACTCCGTATAGAATTTGACCTTGGTAAGTTTGAGAAAATGAAAGAAAATATTGAACGGAATTTTAAAACCAAAGTGAAGAACATTTCATTATGAATAAAGCCGAAACGCTAACATTATATATGAAATCAGATCAATTTAACGCTAGATCGAAAGATAATTTCCTTTTTGCAATGGCGCTAAATTTTTATAAATTAAACAAGAAATAAAAATGCGCAAATAGATCGATTGGTTCAGGCTTGCTTGCCTTGCTCCGACACATATATTAAACGATACACGGATTTTATTTTTTTAATATTTAGTCTTAATATATTACTTGACAATTGGGTAATACATATTTTATTTTTTCAATTTCTGATGTAGATATTGGATTTCCTTTTATAATGATTCCTTTTAAATTAGTTAGGTTTTTGATAGATTCGGGTAATGTAGTCAATTGATTTGCTTCTAGAGAAAGCACGATTAAATTGTTTAGTTCTCCAATTGATTGAGGTAAATGAGTTAGTTGATTTTTTTGTAGATATAAGTATTCTAAACTAGTTAGTTTCCCTATTGATTCGGGTAATTTTGTTAATTGATTTCCTTCAAAAGTTACTTTTTTTAAGCGATTAAGCTTTCCTATAGATTCAGGTAGTTTAGTTAGGTTATTGTGATTTACTTCTAACCATTCTATTGTATTAAGTTTGCTTATAGAGTTAGGTAGTTCAGTTAAGTTATTTTTTCCTATAAAAAACCGCTTTATATTCTTAAGCTGGTCTATAGATTCAGGTAATTTAGATAACTTGTTTTTAGTTAAATTAAGATGCTCTAGAGAATACAATTGACCAATAGATTTTGGTAATTCTGTCAATATATTAGTGTGTAAATCGAGTGTTTTCAAATTAATGAGCTTATCAATAGAGTTAGGTAATTTAGACAACTGATTTTTTGATAATGCTAATGAATTTAAGTTAGCGAGTTTGTCTATGGATTTAGGTAAATCAATCAATTCATTTTCATTTAAATTAAGACTTTCTAAATTTACTAGCAGTGAAAAAGATTTTGGTAGTTTTTTGATTTTATTTTTACGTATACTTAGATCTTTTAATGTTATCAAATTTCCAATAGATATAGGAAGCTCAGTTAGTTGGTTTTCTTCAAGGTTCAATGATACTAATTTGGTTAAATTTCCAATAGATTCAGGTATTTGGGATAATTGGTTTTTATGTAAATACAGAGATTCAATATTTGTGAGCATTCCTATAGAATCTGATAGTTTTGTGATGTTACTTTTTCCAAGATTAAGTGATTGGAGGTTATTAGCATTTTGTATAGCCTTTTGTAATCTAGTAATCTTTTCCTGAGCTGATATGGTATTAATGAGATATATAAAGAGTATGCTTAAGAGTACTTTTTTTGACATTGCCTTATTTTTTTAGTTTGTATAAAAGTAAAAATATTTAGGGACGTATTTTACACTATATACAAGGATATACAAAAGTGTTTGTCTTTTATGAATAAGGGATATTATATACGGTTGCTATCTGGATAAAGGCTCAGCTTTTTCTATTATCTTTGTGATGATTAAAGAATACTCTATTATACTATTTTTTTATTCAATTCAGCACATGAACGAAAATCTTAATCCAACAAACGAAAATTTCTCTAATGAAGATCTTGATATTGAAAAAGCATTACGGCCTCTTGCTTTTGAAGATTTTGCTGGTCAGGATCAAGTTCTTGAAAACCTAAAGATTTTTGTGCAAGCAGCAAACTTAAGAGATGAAGCTCTTGATCATACATTATTTCATGGTCCTCCTGGTTTAGGTAAAACTACTTTAGCTCACATTTTAGCAAATGAATTAGGGGTAGGAATAAAAGTTACCTCTGGTCCTGTATTAGATAAGCCTGGGGATTTAGCAGGGCTATTAACTAATCTAGATGATAGGGATGTACTATTTATAGACGAAATTCATAGATTAAGTCCTATAGTAGAAGAATATTTGTATTCTGCAATGGAAGATTATAAGATTGATATTATGATCGAGAGTGGTCCTAATGCACGTACTGTTCAGATTAATCTAAATCCATTTACTTTAGTTGGAGCGACAACACGTTCGGGATTATTAACAGCTCCAATGAGAGCTCGTTTCGGGATTCAATCTCGATTACAATATTATACTACAGAATTATTGTCTACTATAGTACAGCGTAGCGCTCATATACTTAATGTTCCTATTTCTATGGAAGCTGCAATAGAGATAGCAGGTAGAAGTAGAGGAACACCAAGAATAGCTAATGCTTTACTGCGTCGTGTACGAGATTTTGCACAAATTAAAGGAAATGGTAAAATTGATATAGAGATATCAAGATATGCATTAAAAGCACTTAATGTAGATGCACATGGTTTAGATGAGATGGATAATAAGATCCTACTAACGATGATTGATAAGTTTAAAGGAGGACCAGTAGGTTTAACTACAATAGCAACGGCAGTTAGTGAAAGCCCAGAGACTATAGAGGAGGTGTATGAACCTTTTTTGATCCAGCAAGGATTCATTATGCGTACACCACGTGGTAGAGAAGTAACAGAAGCAGCCTATAAACATCTAGGAAGAATAAAAGGAGGAATCCAAGGGGGATTGTTTTGATCTCTTACTAAAACTAGACTATTTTTTAATTATATAAATGGTACAATAAATGAGTAGTATTCCTACAGTTTCTTTTTTTACAATATTAAAAAACGGAAATCAAATTCTTAAAAACCCACTTCCTTTTCATCATAAGAATTTTGAGAAGTTAGGTGATATTTTTAAGGTTCAATTAGGATTTAAGGGATCAGTTATTTTTACTCGTGATGCTAGTTTTGCTAAGCATATGTTACAAAAACAGCATAAGAAGTATACAAAATCTTCGTTACAGACCAAAGATTTGGCAAAATATATAGGAGAAGGATTGTTAACATCTAGTGGAGAGAAATGGTTACAACAAAGAAGGTTAATCCAGCCGGCATTCCATAAAAAAAAATTAGAAGTACTTATAGAAACCATAAAAGAGGTAATTGATGAAGAGTTCTTAAAGATAACCTCTGATAAAACAATTGATGTTTTTCCTTTAATGAGTGATTTAGCATTTAAGGTAGTCGCAAAATCATTATTTAGTTATACAGATAGTACTGAAGCTATTTCTCGTTTGCAGTATATAACAGAAGCTGTTCAGAGATCTCTAATTAAAGAAATACGTCAACCTTATAAACGATGGTGGTTTTATCTTAGTGGAAAAATTAAAAGTACACTAAAACTAACTCAGGAAGCTCAAGATATTCTGAATACACTTATAGAAGAAAGAAAAAAATCTGATAAAATCTATAACGATTTATTAGATATGTTATTAGCAGCAAGATATGAAGATGGTAGTGCAATGGATAATAAGCAACTCATTGACGAAATTTTGATTCTATTTGTTGCGGGGCATGAAACCACCTCTAATGCATTAACTTTTACAATATTATTATTAGCTCGTCATCCCCAAATTCAGCAAAAAGTGTATGAAGAAGTTTCACAACAGGTAGTAGGAGGATCCCTAATAGAAGAAATTACAAAACATAAGTATACTAAGCAATGTATTGAAGAATCGATGCGATTATATCCGCCTGCATATTTCTCTGATCGCGTAGCTATTGAAGATGATAATTATGATACCCTTAATCTAAAAAAAGGAACCACTATGTTGATTTCATTTTATGAAATCCATAGGCATAAAGATTTTTGGAGTGATCCAGAAAAATTTGATCCAGATCGATTTGCTTCAGAGGTTGACAAAAAAGGATACTCTAATTGTTATTTTCCATTCGGGGCAGGACCAAGAATGTGTATCGGTAATAATTTTGCAATGTATGAAATGATTATTGCTATAAGTACTCTAATAAAAAAATATAAAATAAGTACAGATGTAGATGAGATCGAAGTAGAACCTTTGATTACACTAAAACCAAAAAATGCAATACTAAGATTTAACTTAAGATAAGTGCTTTCTGTATTTTTGTAAGAGCAAAAGCAATATGATATACTAGAAGGGAGATAGTATTGATACTACTGATTTTTATTAATTATCAAATAAGGAATTTAGATTATGAATAATAAGCTTAATAATTAGGTTGATGCTAAAGAATAGCTATAGTTGAACTTAAAAACTAAATATTCCCAATTTATTAAATCCGAAGCAAAACGCCTTGGATTTCTGTCATGTGGTATCTCTAAGGCAGAATTTCTAGAAGAAGAAGCTCCACGCTTAGAGAAATGGCTGAATAATAATATGCATGGAGAGATGCAGTACATGGAGAATCATTTTGATAAACGTCTTGACCCGACTAAACTGGTTGATGATTCAAAAAGTGTAATATCATTACTTCTAAATTATTTCCCTTCTGAAAACCAGAAAGATCCTGATGCTCCCAAGATTTCTAAATACGCATATGGGACTGATTATCATTTTGTGATAAAAGATAAGCTAAAAGAGCTTTTGCAAAGTATCCAAGAAGAAATCGGAGAAGTGCACGGGCGAGCTTTTGTAGATTCGGCACCCGTACTAGATAAAGCATGGGCAGCAAAAAGCGGATTAGGATGGATTGGTAAAAACAGTAATTTGTTAACCCAACAGGTAGGTTCCTTTTACTTTATAGCAGAATTGATTATAGATCTCGATTTAGCATATGATATGCCAGTTACAGATCACTGTGGTACCTGTACGGCATGTATTGATGCATGTCCTACACAAGCTATTGTAGAACCTTATGTGGTAGATGGGAGTAAATGTATATCCTATTTTACAATAGAACTTAAAGCAGAGATCCCTAATTCATATAGTGGGCAATTTGATGATTGGATGTTTGGTTGTGATGTATGCCAAGATGTATGCCCTTGGAACCGTTTTTCAAAACCTCATAATGAACCTTTATTTAATCCTAAGCCAGAATTATTGACGATGTCAAAAAAAGAATGGCAAGAGATTACTCAAGAAGTATTTTCGAGAGTTTTTCAGAAATCAGCAGTAAAGCGAACTAAGTTTTCTGGATTGAAACGAAATATTAAATTCTTGGAAGATTAATCGGTAATATTATTGAATTCACAAAAAACAGAAGGTTTTTCTCATATTATATAGGCAAATTCTAATATCCTATATTTTATACCCTATAATCGGTTATTTTTACCACGGAATATAAGGGGTATACATAGTTTTTTACTTGAAATCATATTCTACAAATGATTTTGTTTAATGACATTTTCAAATTGATGAATAATTCAATTTTATGGAGTTGTTTCATATAGAAAATCATACCTCCTCAAAAAAACGCTGTTTGTCCATATTATGTTGTATATAGTCCACACCGAACTATTTACTTCTAGGATTGACATGATATTTGTTGATTATGTAATGTGTCACAAATAAAATTTATTTTTTATAAAACAATAAGTAAGTATAAATGAAAAAAACGTGTAATAAATTATCACAATTACTCTCCGTAATAGTATTATTGGGAGTGTTCGTACTGACAGGATGTAGTAGCGATGATAGTAATTCAGAAGGAAATACATTAACAGCAAATGCAGGACCAGATCAGATTGTTCAGCAAATTAAAAAAGTGCAGTTAGATGGTACTGGATCAAAAGATAGTAGTGGACAGACATTTAAATATCTATGGGAGTTTTCCACTGTTCCAACATCGAGTACCTCGACATTAACCAATGCAACTACAGTATCACCATCTTTTACCCCTGATGTGGTAGGAGAATACGTAGTACAACTTACTATTTCTAATGCAGTATCAAAAAGCATAGACACGGTAAAAATAAAAGTAACAGAATCGGGAGTAGTGGAACTAGAAGGAGTTATAGAGGAAGATATAGTTCTTAAGAACCTAGTCGATACACCAGGAGTAGCAGATTATTGTGTTAATAGTAATGTAGATCTAAGAGCGGTAATGACTATAGAACCAGGAGTAGAAATTCATTTTGCTGCGGATGTGTTATTAGAAATAGGAGATAAAGGAGTACTGATTGCAAAAGGAACACAAGATAAGCATATTGTCTTTACAGCTAAGGATCAGTCTAAACCATGGAGGGGTATTGGTTTTGTATTGTCTGATGATGTTAGAAACGTAATGGACTATGTCGATGTTTCATATGCAGGGAGTGATATAGTTTCTATTGTAGATAGAAAAGCAGGGTTAGGGCTGTCTAGCTTTAGTAAACTTAGTTTTACAAACTCATCAGTAACACATAGTAGTGCTATTGGAATGTTTGTAGAAAACAATGTAGAGTTAATTGCGTTTGCTAATAATCGTTTCGAAAATAATACTGAGAGGCCATTGGTATTACCTGCAAGTGAAGTAGGAAAATTAGATGCGGCATCACAATTTAGCCTTTCTAATGGAGATAATAGTATAGAGATTCATGATGGCTCTGTTCAATTAGATGAGCCTACTACTTGGCAATCATTTAATGATAAGACACCATATTATGTGACAGATAATATTAAGGTAGATTCAGAATTAAATATTATGCCTGGAGCGGTTCTTATGTTTGATGCAGATAAATCATTGACAGTAGATGATTTAGGAATATTGATAGCAAAGGGAGCGGCAGATAATCTAATACGTTTTACAGCAAAGGATCAATCTAAACCATGGCGAGGTATAGGGATTATATTGTCAAAAAGTGTTAGAAACGCATTAGACTATGTAGAGATAGCATATGCAGGTCTTGATAAATTTTCTGTTTTGGATGAAAAATCAGCATTAGGAGTTTCTTCTTTTAGTAAATTAAGTTTTACCAATTCTAAAATAGTAAATAGTGTAAGTAATGGAATGTTAATAGAAGAGAATGTAGAATTACAAGGGTTCTCTAATAATATTTTTGAAAACAATGCAAGTACTCCACTTATTGTTTCTGCAGATTCTATGCATAAATTAGATGCTAAATCACAGTTTGGAACAAGTAATGGTAATGATTATGTAGAAATTTTAGGAGATGATATCGATTTTGATACAGATATCACTTGGAATGCCTTTGATGATGCTACACCATACATGTTATCGGGTGATTTAGATTTTCAATCAGGCGCTATTATTGCACCAAAGGCAAAATTTTTAATAAAATCAGATGTAGAGATTGCTGTAAGTAATTCAGGTTTTCTTTCTATAAAAGGAGGTTCTGCAGCAGGTAGAATTATATTTACAGCATTTGATACAACATTGCCTTGGCGAGGAATTGCATTTATGACAAATAATGTACGTAATGAAGTAGACTATGTAGAGGTATCTTATGCTGGGAGTGATTTAATAAGTAACTTTAGTAAAAAAGCAAATATTGGAGTTAATGCATTTGATAAAGTTAAGATTACAAATACAATAGTAAAAAATGGAGTAGGATATGGTATTCTTGTAGAAAAAAATGCAGAAACTAATGCAGATATAGAAACTAGTAATACTTTTACTAATAACACATTAGGGACAGTATTTTTTGAAAATTAAATAGATATAACTTAATTAAAAAAAAGTATGCTGCGTTATTATAATCATATTTAGATTCTTCTGTTCGCATACATAAATAAATGCTTAAAGAAGTGATTTGTAGAGGAACGGCAGTATATCTGTAGTAATTTTATACTAATAACTTATAATGAATTAAATACCATAGGTATTAATGAGGGAATGTTATAATCCTCATAGGTTTTAAAACCTATGAGGATTTTTTGTAGTTATTGGGTGAATCAATAGAGAATATGTTTAATAAGGAGGGGAGTAGAATTTATACTCAATTTAGGGTTAATTTAATTTGTTTAGAAGGGTGTGTTAAAAAAGTAGGTTCTAAAACCTACTTTTTTTAATATTATTTTCATTTAATTTTTGCATCTCATACATACTTGTACCTTTGTATTTCATAACGTATCTTGATTCAATATGAGTATCGAAAGTAAAAGAAGAGAAGCTTTAGTGTATCACGCAAAGCCTACCCCAGGAAAAATTAAAGTTGTTCCCACAAAAAAGTATGCAACCCAAAGAGATTTATCATTGGCATATTCTCCTGGTGTAGCAGAACCTTGTTTAGAAATAGAGAAGAAAAAATCAGATGTATATAAGTATACTGCAAAAGGAAATCTAGTTGCAGTAATATCTAATGGAACCGCAGTATTAGGATTAGGAGATATCGGTCCTGAAGCTTCCAAACCCGTTATGGAAGGTAAAGGATTGCTTTTTAAAATTTTTGCTGATATTGACGTATTTGATATCGAGGTTGATACTAAAAATATTGATGCCTTTATAGAGACGGTAAAAAATATAGCACCAACATTTGGAGGAATAAATTTAGAAGATATTAAAGCTCCAGAAGCTTTTGAGATCGAAAGACGACTAAAAGAAGAACTGGATATTCCAGTAATGCATGATGATCAACATGGTACTGCTATAATTTCTGCTGCAGCATTATTAAATGCATTAGAAATAGCAGATAAAAAAATCGAAGACGTAAAGATAGTAGTTAGTGGAGCAGGCGCTGCGGCAGTATCGTGTACACGACTATATAAAGCTTTTGGTGCTAAGGCAGAAAATATTGTCATGACTGATAGTAAAGGAGTGATTCGTAAGGATAGAGGTAATCTTACCCCCGAAAAATCAGAATTTGCTACAGATCGAGATCTAAATGATTTAACAGATGCAATGAAAGATGCAGATGTATTTGTTGGTTTATCAATGGCAAATTTAGTAACTCCAGATATGTTGATATCGATGTCTGATAACCCTATTGTTTTTGCCATGGCTAATCCAGATCCAGAAATAGAATACGATCTTGCAATAAAAACTCGAAAGGATATTATTATGGCCACAGGAAGAAGCGATCATCCTAATCAGGTAAATAATGTCTTAGGATTTCCTTTTATTTTTAGAGGAGCTCTGGATGTAAGAGCAACAGCAATTAATGAAGAAATGAAAATGGCTGCTGTAAAAGCATTAGCAGAACTGGCTAAAGAACCTGTCCCAGAGCAGGTAAATATCGCTTATGGCGAAACACGCCTTAATTTTGGTAAAGAGTATATAATACCTAAGCCTTTTGACCCAAGATTAATAGCTAAAGTACCTCCTGCAGTAGCAAAAGCTGCGATAGAAAGTGGTGTGGCTACCGCTCCAATTACGGATTGGGATAAATATGAAGATGAACTGTTGGAACGTATGGGGAACGATAATAAGTTAGTACGATTATTATTGGATAGAGCAAGAACCAACCCAAAGAGAGTTGTATTTGCTGAGGCAGATCATCTAGATGTATTGAAAGCAGCACAGACAGTAAAAGAAGAAGGAATTGCTTTTCCAATATTACTAGGGCGTAAAGATGTTATTTTAGAACTGATGCAAGAGATTGATTTTGATGCAACAGGTGTTGATATTATTGATCCTAAGGCAGATGAAGAATGTGAACGTAAAAATGGATATGCTAAAAAATATTGGGATGCCAATAAGCGCAAAGGGATTACACTCTATGATGCAGAAAAATTAATGCGAGAGCGTAATTATTTTGCAGCGATGATGGTTAATGGAGGAGATGCAGATGCATTGCTTTCTGGATATTCCAGAAGTTATCCTACTGTAGTAAAACCAATGTTAGATCTTATTGGATTAGCAAAAGGAGCGACTAGGATTGCTACCATGAATGTAATGATGACAGATAAAGGGCCTTTATTTATAAGTGATACCTCTATAAATATTAATCCCTCTTCTAAAGAATTAGCTAAGATAGCACAGATGACTGCTAAGACAGTAGAAATGTTTGGTGTTAAACCAGTTATAGCAATGGTTTCCTATGCTAATTTTGGTTCTTCAAAACATCCAGCAGCAACTAAAGTAAAAGAAGCAGTGGCATATTTACATAGATATTATCCCAATCTAGTTGTTGATGGAGGATTACAAACTAACTTTGCTTTAAATAGAAAAATGCGAGAAAGTAAATTTCCATTCTCTAAACTTAATGGTAAAAAAGTGAATACATTGGTGTTCCCTAATCTAGATTCAGCAAATAGTAATTATAAACTGTTAAGTGAAGTAAATAATGCAGAATCTATAGGACCAATTATGATGGGAATGGATAAGCCAGTTCATATCCTTCAGTTAGGAGCAAGTGTAGAAGAGATTATAAATATGGCAGCAGTTGCAGTAATTGACGCTCAGGAAAAAGAAAAAAGAGAACTACATATAGAATTAATTACTAAAGAAATATAAAAAAAACCTTTTAATCTATAATAGATTTTAAAAGCTTTATACATACTAAAATCAAAAAATCATGACTGTAAAAAAGTTGTGATTTTTTCTTTTTAATATTCTTGGTGTAAACTTGATATCATACTATCCTGATTTAAGTCATATATTCTTTATGTGCTAATAGGTCGGTATTCATATATAGAATACTTTGTTTCTATAGGTATTATTCTTAAACATCTGTTTTTTGAAATTTTACATTGTAAAATTTCAAAAAACCACAACAAAACTGCTGTGGCCTTACTTTATATCTTTATCACTTACTCATACCGCTACGGTTTATAATCTGCCCAACCATATTTATAATATTTCTCATTGGGGGAGAACTCTGCTGCTCCTATATCTAAATCCCCAGAACAAGGTATACGATATTGCCCCCAAGCCACAGGAGATGATTTGCCTGTTTTATAACTTGTCCAAGTGCCTAAAAATTGATTATTAGAGTATGAATCATAATCATCTTGGGTTCTATCATAAAAAATATTATTTCCTTTATCTACAAACCATCTAATCAAAGCATAACCTTTAAAAACACCAGTAGCAGTAAATTTGCTATCTTCATCTAATTTAAACTCAGCAATTGAAAAGCCCTGTTTGATTATTTGCTCTGATTCTTTTGATGTCATAGGATCTTCATCTAATTTTGAAAAGTAATAATTAGACACAACATTTATATCGCCTTTGAAAAGCCTTAGATTGGTTGATTTTACAGTACTTTGTCCTTTTATAATATAGCATGTAGGATCATTTGAGTCTCTTATAATTGAATTAAAAATAATATTTAACCTTTTTTTGTTATTACCTATAAACCCTATAAATTCGAACTTCTTATCTAATAAAATATCAGTTAAATTTATTAGATCATTATCTGAGTTTTGAATCTTAAAATATGATGTATTATATAAGATAAAATCATCAGTTAAATCTTTTAAACTACATTTTTTTTGAGAAAAAGAAATAATGGTAAATAAAAAGCAAATTGTAGCTAATGTGTTTTTAATCAATTTCATCGGTTATTATCATTTTAATTTTTTCTATACCTATTGATTCTAGATGATCTATTATCTGATAAAAACGTTTATAAGAGCCTTCTTTACTCATTTTTTCTATAGTACCATCGCTTTTTTTCTTTAAGTCTTCTCCTGGTAAAATACACCCTTCTGACCAACCACCATCCGTTCCCATATGAATAAGAATTCCTCTGCTTTTAGGAACTTTTTCATTATATAATTTTGGGAAACCATTTTTCAATTCAGGTTTTCCATCTGAGACATATTTGTTTTTAGGGAATTTTGGCGAAGTATGCCAAGTTAGATTATAAGTACCTATTGGAATACGCTTATCTTTGCCTCTTTCTGTAGTCTCTTCGCCATAAGGTTCACCAATATATCCTTCAATATCTCCAAGAGTAAAAGTGCCAAAAGTAGAACTATACTTATTTTGACCTGTCCAAACTTCCCATTTCCTTGTTATGCGTATAGTGTAAGGGTCTCCAGTAATCAGTTTCATATGTTCTACAAATGCAATTGGATGAAAATGCCATACCATACTATTATCCTTAGGGAATTGTCTTTTAAAAGTTTCTGTATCTGAGCTAACAGGTAGAGCTGGTTTTTAAAAATCCTCATTAACAACAGTAATACCAGATATATCTTTAACTTCTTCAAATTTACCAGTCTTACGATTGGCACGCCAAACCTTGTGAACCTTTGTTAATACTTCTGCTTCTTCGTATTCTGCTAAAGCAATTAGTTCGGGAGCTCGCTCGTTATTTAACAAAACATCAGAAAATATATCAAGCTTATCCATTTGCTCTTGAGTTAAATTTTGAGTAAACTCACCTAATTCAATTAAATCTATAATCTTAAAACGAGCTTTGCCATCATTATTAACAGTATGTACTTCATTAAGAACTAAATACAATAATTCATCATTAATCCCATTAATTATTTTTACAGTATATTCTTTACCATTTACAATGTGTTCATTATTAAAAGTGCTACCGATTAAAAAACCACCACTACTATACTTCTCAAATTCTGGAATTTCATAAGCTTTTCTGTAAATTTTACCAATAAGCTTTTCTTTTAAGCTTTTAGGTTTTTCTTGCTCTTCTATTGATTCTGCTTTAATAGAATCAATCACTACAGTATTTGCTAGATCACTTGATGTTGACTTTTTATCAGTTTTGCAGCTTAATAGAGTAAAGCCTAATACTACGTATAATATATAATTTTTCATAATTTTATTAATTACCATTTACTACTCGAGGTTACTCCATCCTGTTTTTTACTTGTTTCTGTACCTTCTATATCCAAACCAAAATATTCTTTAAACTGTTCATAGGGTTGTACTCCCTCCCCTTTGATATAAGTGTTGAAATGTAAATGATTGGCTCGTTTACCTTGGTATGAATTTCCTGTAGAACCTGTATATCCTATGATTTGACCTTTTTCTACTTCATCATTTCTATCTATACTCATAGCCAATTGAACATCAATCTCATTTTGGTCAATTTTTAAGATTCCATCACTATAATGTATAGTAAAAGTCTCTTGTTTGCCCGTCTTAGGATCTTTTATAATAGTATCGGGGTCTTTCCATTGTTTAGGCGTTAAGAAATCATTGTAATTTAACCACCCATGATCCGCTACTACTTTCCTGTTCTTTTTATTATAAAATCTAAAGCGTGTTTCCTCAAACTGCATTAGATGTATATAATTAAATCGAATACGTTCTTCTTTATATTGACCTACTAATTTTATTTTAAACCCAGAAGAGCCTTTTGTTATTTGATGCATAGTAATAGTACCATCAATAGATGCATATATAGGTGTTCCTACTGGGGCATACATATCTAATCCATTGTGTGTATTACCATCTCTCTGATTTTTGAAATTTTGCATTGCAAAATTTCAAAAAACCACAACATCAATGCTGTGGCTCTATGATTTCTTAAAACTTTATCTTTTAATGTGGCTGCATAAAAGTCGTTAACTTAAAACTATCGCCGTCTTTAACTGCAATGAAAGCAACAAAATATTCAATATCCTCTGGATCTTGATACGTAATTATGAACATTTCCCCTTCTTTCTCAATGGATTTGGCTTTCAAAATACGAAAAAACTTACGAGTACCTTCTTTAAGTTCTTGGTAGTTATTATAGAAAATAGATTCTCCTCCGCTATTAAACTCAAAAGGAAATTTTAAGCTCTGTTCTATTTTAGCGACATCATTATTTTTTACTGCCGTCTGTAATTGTTTTAAAAACTCCTCGATGGTCTGTTCTTTTTCTTTTTGAACAGTTTCTTGTAATAGTTCGACTTGTTTTTCTGGCTGATTATCAACTACAGATTGATTTGCTTCTTCAGCTACAATATCCGTCTTAGTTGCTTGTTTACATGCAACTGTTGTAATTAATAATAAAACTATAAGTCTATGTAGTACTTTCATTTTTTGTATCAGATTTTACGGCTTTGCCTGCCAGTTTATTATTTAATTCAGTCATATTGACTGTTTCTAATTCTTTACTGTTACCGACAGGATAATTGATTGGTAAAAAGAATCCTTGAAATTTCTGTTCTACCCATACTTTTTTTCCTTCTTTTGCTTGATATTGAAGAAATGTACTACAAACTTTATCTGTATAATATCTAGAATACTTAATAGTATCTCCTTGATTTCCTCCTAAGCAAGCATAATAATCATCTTCTATATGTCCATAAATAAAAGTAACATGCCCATAAGTATTCCCTTTTTTTACTATAACAGTTCCATCTTCGTAACAATCAGTAAACACAGCTATTGCGCCAAAAGTAACATCGCACTTTTTTAATGTTTTATGATTCAAAAAATATTGAGATGACCAAGACTTAGGATTATCTAATTCAGATTATCCCAAACACCAACTGGCAAAACTTGCGCACCATGAGGTTTTTCCTGTAGCTTTTAATAATCCTCATTAACAACTGTAATACCCGATATATCTTTAACTTCTTCAAACTTGCCTGTTTTAAGGTTAACACGCCAAATTTTATACACTTTATTAATCACTTCTGCTTCTTCGTAAACCGCTAAAGCAATTAAATTCGATACTCTTTCATTGACAATTAAAATATCAGAAAATATATCAAGGTTATTTATTTCTTCTTGCGACATAGATTTAGTAAATTCTTCTATTTCAATTAAATCTAATATTATATTTTGTTCTGAACTTTCATCAAAACCTTTAGATATTACAACCTTTAAGTTGCCATTTTTTTCATTACACTTAATAATGTAAATTCCACTATCACTATTCCTTTCTCTCAATAAAAACCAACCTGTACTATATTTTTCTAATTCTTTAATATTTGATAGCTGATTATATTTTTTTCCTATAAGTTTTTCTTTTAAACTTTTAGGTTTTTCTTGTGATGGCACTTTAACAGAATCAATAACTGCAGTGCTTGCTAAACTATCCGATGTTGTTTTTTTATCAGTTTTACAACTTAATAAAGAAAATCCAAATACTATATATAAAATATACTGTTTCATGTTTCTAATTACCATTTACTACTCGAGGTTACACCATCTTGTTTTTTACTAGTCTCATTACCTTCTATATCTAAAGTAAAATATTCTTTAAACTGTTCATAGGGTTGTACTCCCTCCCCTTTGATATAGGTATTAAAATGTAAATGATTGGCTCGTTTACCTTGATACGAATTCCCTGTAGACCCCGTATACCCTATAATTTGACCTTTTTCGACTTTAGTGTCTTTCTTGTCAATTAAATTTTTAATATTCAAAGCCACATCTACATCAATCTCATTTTGATCAATTTTTAAGATACCATTGCTATAATGTATTGTAAAAGTCTCTTGTTTACCTGTTTTTGGGTCTTTTATAATGGTATCTGGGTCTTTCCATTCTTTAGGAGTTAAAAAATCATTGTAATTTAACCACCCATGATTCGCTACTACTTTCCTGTTCTTTTTATTATAAAATCTAAAGCGTGTTTCCTCAAACTGCATCAAATGGATATAATTAAATCGAATACGTTCTTCTTTATATTGACCTACTAATTTTATTTTAAACCCAGAAGAGCCTTTTGTTATTTGATGCATCTCAATAGTTCCATCCACGCATGCATAAATAGGAGTTCCTACAGGGGCATACATATCTAGTCCATTATGTGTATTACCACCCCTTTGATTTTTACCATATACTTTAACTTCTTCACTCAATAAATGGCCTACATCACCATGAGATTTCATAGAACCATAGGGATTCCAATAGGCAATATCAGAATTAGGGTTGTGTCCTGTACTACCATACCATCCTCTCACTTGTGGATTAACAAGAGGGTCATGAAAATCCCCATGATCAGGGTCATACTTCGGCGCAGAGATAAGTTTCATATGTTCTACAAAAGCAATTGGATGAAAATGCCATACCATACTATTATCCTTAGGGAATTGTCTTTTAAAAGTTTCTGTATCTGAGCTAACAGGTACAGCTGGTGTGATATGTCCAAATTTTGCTTTTGCCCCAGCAGATACTCCGGTATTAGTAGTGGTAGGCTGTGGTGTAGTGGTTGTGGTAATTGCTCCTGGTGTGATCTTCTGCCAAAAACAGAGATGCTCTATCTTATCCTTTATAGTTGCTAATCGCTGGTCTCTGGCTTGTATAAGGTGTTGTTTTTCATCGGGATAATCTTCTTGGTCGATTCCTTTTTGATAGATTTCTATAGCTTCGTTTTCTAGCTCGGTATAGTATTGGTTATAATCCCACTCATTACGATGCTTACAGATCAGCTTAGATAGGATGTCTACTTTGCCCTCATCTTGCATAGCGCGTTGTAGCTCTCGTAGGGAGAGTACATTGTCTTTAGTTTTTTTGCCCTGTGCATTAGTGGTCTTAGTAGGTTGGTCTATCATATCCCATATTTTGGTTATAAATGGGTGCGCATTGTTTTTTTCAAATTTATAAAAATATTTGTTACCACCGGTATCTTTTTCTAATTGCCACCCAAAATCGCTCCACTTATATGGATTTTTGGTTATAAAAGCCTCTGGGGAGTATTGTATCCATCCTTGTCCAGTAATTTGCTTTCCGTTCTGATCCTTACCAGTTACGCGTACTTTCCACCATTTTTTATCATCGGTTTGGGATATTTTTTTAGAGACCCGTAATTGGGTAGGGGTTTTAAAATTCTTAATGGCTGCATTGGGTTCTTGCTCGTATATCTGTGTAATATCTTGTGTTAGTGCCAGCCAGATTTTTTCTGGTGTAGTGGTCACTAATGATGGCGCTGTAGTGGTTTCTGTTACGGCTGTAGCTGTGGCATCTGTATTGATTGTAGCTGTGGTGGGCTTTATGGGTTGTGCCTGTAGCGTAGATACAGGGGTGATTACTCCTGTAGATGGTGGTGGTAGGGCTTGTGCATCTACCCAGTATTTTTTGGTAGCGTGTTTATGAATAAACTTTATTTTTCTGGCATCATTCTTTTTTTGTAAGGTAGCATGCCCTGCATATTTTAATATAGCTTTACCTTCTTGGTATGCATTGTTTATATGTTTGTTTAATGCGGTTTGATCTAGTATGGAGTATCCGTTTTTGTCACTGTATTTTTTTTGGTTTAATTTGTCGTCATCCCTGTCTTTGATCCATAGAATATCTTTATGCGGTATTACAGCATCAAAATTCTCAAATCCTATCTGCACATATGCCCCCTTACGCTGGTATACTTTTACTTTAGTTCCTTTTTTTAGACTAGATTCTGGTTTAGCTACTTTTAGAGTTTGGTTTGGTTTTACAAAATACTGAGAGCGGTCATCATCTTTTTTAAGATTATCAAAAAAATTAGAGACCTCAGTATCATCGGTAAATACCTCTACATGTACGGCTCTGTAGGTGTTGTTTTTTTCGAAACCATAGTTGCCAGAGTACCCTATGGTTTGTCCTGCTTTAATAGGGATAGCAACATTGGTTACGGTGGTATTGTCTGTAGCGACTTTATCGGGCTGTAGTAAGCGTTTTACTTGTATGGCATTGCTTACCTTTTTTTTTGATTTTATTAGTGTATAATATGCCGTGGTCTGAAAAAATAGCTCTTGCCCTTGGATCTGATACCATCCTTTAGTCTTGGAAGGGATAACGCTAATGGTGGTTTGGTCGGTTAGTACTTTTTTAAAAGTTCCATTAGGTTTATCGAATAGGCATACTCCTTTGTCTACTGATGATCGTAGCATTCCCTCGGTATCGATGGCTCCAACCTTTGATTGCTTATTGCCTATACTGGTTAGTGCTACCTTATGGATATAGATATTGGTATGGGTAACCTTGGTAATTGGGTCGGTATATTTATATCGTTTATATTGTCTTTTATTTTTATACAAAAAGGCTTCGTTATAACTCCAGTGCGATTCTAATATCGCCCGTTTTTTTTGGTCGTCTTTTATTTCTTCGTTTATTCGTTGTTGTTCTGTTCCATGATGTTGTTGGCTAGTTTTATTAGAGTATATGTCATTAATTACATATTTCTTTAGTGTAATATCATTAGTGGTCAATTCATCTAATGTTACAATAGCTCCGAAGGGTATAAAGAGTATATTTTTTCCTTTTTGAGGTTTTGTTTTGGGTTTCTTTATTCCTTTAGTATTAGGTAAGGGTTCTAGTTCAGTGCCTGATCTAGCGATAATACCATAGGCTTCTCCTTTTGTTTTTATAACAGCTTCATACCGCGCTAAGAAATCGGGGATATGTGCTGAGTGTTTGTCTTCTAAGTCTTTTTGTGGAGCTAGGTGATTGTATAGGGAGTAAAATCTAAGGTTTTGCCCCTTCTTACTGGTGTAGGTATGCTGTATGAGCATAAAACCATTAGAATATTTATTAGCAGTATTTTGATTTTCTGTACGGTATTGTTCTGGCATTCTATAGGCTATAACATGTCCTCCTGCTATAGCGGTTATAGGAGCGTCTTTTTCTATATGTATCCCTCCATGCCAGCTGTTTAGCCTGCCTATGGGATAGAATCCAAAATTATTATTATGACCATAATAAGAGACGGCTTTTGCTGCTTTGATATCTTCTGGGGAGTCGTCTTTGTTTTTATCAACTTTAATTTTTAATGGATATTCGAATCGCATAGTAGTGCTATTTTTTATCAATTCATCTTTTTATAGGCTAAAATCAATATCTGGTAAGTAGCCATGTTTTTTTGCCTGTTCTCGTAACTCTTGTTGATTGGCTTGTGCTTCTCTGGTATTGCCGAGTATTCTATTAACAATAGAGATGGTGGGGAACGGTATTTCTGCAATGGGCATCACTGCTCTTGGTTGGCTACATCCTGTACCGATTAGTACGGTAGGGTTGCCTTCTGTAATACTACCGCCGTGTGCTGTGGTATCGCCTAGGGTACTGGCAGGTTTACCACCGATTAGTACAGAGGATACTCCTGTAACAATAGTATCTGGTGGTCCTACGCAGGTACATAGATCTCCTATAATGGCGGCGGGTTTATTGCCGATTAATACGGTGGGTACTCCTGGGCCTATTACGGGGCCTCCTACATGGGGTACGGTACCTGTACACATGGGACATAGGTGCATACTGCCTACTGTGGTTGCTGGTCCTGGCATAGTTAGTTGATTTTTGCAGTTACTTGTGTAGTGATGTGCTGTGGTGTGGTAGTGAGGTTACTAAGGTAGGGGGCTACTTTAGCTACTGATAGGTAAACAGTAGTAGTGGTTTGTAATGACATATTGTATCGGTTTAATGAGTTTTTATCGAATGTGTTTTTTTGTTGGTATACTAGTATATTTAGTGTATTCGATATATTATTCCCAAAAGTAATGCTATATAAGCAAGGGAACAACATATTAATGAGAGGAAAAAGACCCTTTTTTTTTAAAATTTTGTTTCTTTTTCATGATATTAAAAGCTACGTATTTAGTTAAAGGTTAAAATCCTTCAATTTTATTACAGTTACTTTAGTTGCGATACACATCTTTACAGGTTTGTCTTTCCGCACCTGATGCAGAATCCATAATACTCGTTATAAGAATGGATTTTAAATCTATAGTGGTTTATTCTTTGATATGATTTACAGATAGATGTTTCGCATAATATCAGTTCATTGATTATTATTAATAACAGGATTAAAATTGTATCGAGAACTATCTGAACACTACCCGGTATAAAATAATACAACAAAAATGATCTAAATTATATTTTAATGAACACTAACATTCTTTTTTTCTTCCATAATATCACAAAGTTAAATGTTTATACTTGGTGACACACTTTACTGAACAGTTTCTATACTACCCAGTGTTTATGAGGGTTCGAAGGTTGCTAAGAAGGGTTCGAAGGGTCACTGAGGTAGTTCGAAGGGTTGCTGAGATAGTTCGAAGGGTCACTGAGGTACTTCGAAGGGTCACTGAGATAGTTCGAAGGGTTGCTGAGGTAGTTCGAAGTGATACAAAGGTACTTCGAACCACCTTCTTTAGGGTCAGCAGCCCTTATAGGATCAAAAAAAAGGGTGAGGAGATGAGCTCGAGGCATTAACTTATCAAAAAAAAGGGTCAACTGATCAGCTCGATTTGATAATTGATCACTTCGAAGCGGCAATTTATCAGCTCTAACTACTTCTGACTGGCTCGGAGCCGGTATCGAGATGGGGTACCTCCCTTATCATTAGAGTGTAGATATAAGGTATTGATATAAAAGTCTGTTACTAATGGATTTTGGCATATGCCAGAAATACAAAATGACTAAAAAATAATATGCTGTGCTTGTCATTTCGGCATAGGTCGGAATCCACAATGGAAGTAAAGTAGTGTTTTATTTTTTACCAGTGTTTACTCCTTCATTGAGGGATTAATTCCCCGATACTTGCCCTGACATCAAACTATTTTTTTCGGAAGCATACCTCGTAAGTTTCCTCCGAGGTTGTCGATTAATCAAAAATATATACTTAACTTAATGATATTGTGGGGACCTCTTTTTTTTGATATTATCTAACCAGAATTAGATGGTATACCAAGAATTTTGAGATAAAAAGAGAAGTAAAACATCTTGTTTTATGGGGAAATTGTAGTAAAGCCTATAATTTTATCTGTTAGTTATATAGTATAATTTTACTACATTTGGTTGCTTAACATTAATTCGGCATATGATCACACATATCAAAGGGAGGCTTGTAGAAAAAAATCCAACAGACGTAGTTATAGATTGTAATGGAGTAGGGTATTTTTTACATATTTCGTTACATACTTTTTCTTTGATTCCAGAAGGAGAAGAGTTACAATTGTATACACATCTACAGATTAAAGAAGATTCTCATACTCTGTTTGGTTTTGTAGAAAAAACAGAACGAGAAATTTTTAGACTTTTGATTTCAGTTTCGGGAATAGGAGCAAATATTGCAAGAACGATGTTATCATCATTAGAGCCTAATCAAATTAAGGAAGCAATAGCTTCTGGAGATGTGCCTACGATTCAGTCTATTAAAGGAATAGGAGCAAAAACAGCTCAGCGTGTTATCTTAGATTTAAAAGATAAAATACTTAAAGTCTATAATATCGATGAAGTTTCAGTGTCACAAAACAATACTAATAAAGAAGAAGCGTTATCTGCATTAGAAACTCTAGGATTTAACAGAAAGCTTGCAGAGAAAGTTATTGATAGAGTTTTAAAAGAGACCCCCAAAGAGACAGTTGAAAATATTATTAAACAGGCACTAAAAAATTTATAAAAACATTGAGCTCTTCTAACTATTCACACTTTGATTTTTTAAAAATACTAGTATGTTTGATAACACTTTATATTTATAGTGGGGTGTTATATGGACAGGATAATCAGACTGTTCGGGACTCTACGAGTACCACATTTTCTTTAGGAGAGCTATCGTTGCCAGATCCTAATAGTATTGTAACCAAATATGAATATGACCCGATCACGAATCGATATATCTATCGAGAAATGCTTGGGGATTTTAATGTACGGTACCCATTGTTTTTAACACCTTCAGAATATGAAGCTTTGGTACAAGAAGAGCAAAGGAGAGCTTATTTTAAAGAAAAAATAGAAGCTTTTAGTGGTAAAAAACAAGGTAGTGAAGAAAAGCGGAAGAATCTACTTCCTATATTTTATGTTAACTCTAAGTTTTTCGAATCAGTCTTTGGAGGTAGCGAGGTAGAAATCATTCCTAAAGGATCTGTAGAAATGGACTTAGGATTGTTGTATACAAAACAAGATAACCCTGCTTTTTCACCTCGTAACCGAAGTAATCGTGCGCTTGATTTTGATCAAAGAATAAGTTTAAGTTTAATCGGTAAAATAGGAACCAGATTAAAAATTACAGCTAACTATGATAATCAATCGACATTTGATTTTCAGAATCAATTTAAATTAGAATATACCCCTACAGAAGATGATATTATACAAAGTATAGAAGTAGGTAATGTAAGTATGCCATTAAATAGTTCCTTGATACAAGGAGCGCAAAGCCTTTTTGGAGTAAAAATGGGACTACAGTTCGGGCGAACGACTATTACAGGAGTCTATTCTCAGCAACGTTCTGAAACAAAATCTGTTAATGTAGAAGGAGGAAGTACTGTTGAAGAGTTTGAGGTGTTTGCATTAAATTATGATGAGAATCGACATTTCTTTTTATCACATTATTTTAGAGATACCTATGATAGATCTTTAGCAAACTATCCTTTTATAAATAATAAAGGAGTTCAGATTACAAGAGTAGAAGTGTGGGTGACCAATAGAGCTACAAGTGCACAAACATTAACTAATGCACGTAATATTGTAGCGCTTCAGGATATTGGAGAAGCTCCAGATAGTGGAAATTCGACAATTCCTGGAAATTTATTTAATACAGGTGCAGGTGCTTTACCTAGTAATTCAAATAATGACCTTGATCCAGCAGCTATTGGGTCTGGAGGAGCTATTACAGAGGCAGTTCGGCAAATATCTACAGTTCAGCAAGGATTTAGTGGGATACCTACCTTTAATGAAGGGTTTGATTATGCTATTTTAGAAAATGCAAGAAAACTAAATGCCTCAGAGTATACTTTAAACTCGCAATTAGGGTATATTTCTTTAAACCAAAGGCTTAATAATGATGAGGTTTTGGCTATTGCATTTCAATATACTATAGGAGAGCAAGTTTTTCAAGTAGGAGAATTTGCAAATGACGGAGTTGATGCTACTGTAGGAAACAATAGTACTGATACTACGGTAGAAGTAGGCTCGAGTAGAAGTTTATTATTGAAAATGCTTAAAAGTCCTATAACGAATGTGAATCTTCCGATATGGGATTTAATGATGAAAAATATCTACAGTACAGGAGCATTTAGATTAGAGCAAAATGATTTTAGATTAAATATATTATACGCTAACCCTTCTCCTGTTAATTATATTACTGCAGCAGAAGGATCATCAGTTCCATTGCCAAAAGATGTAGAACAAACAACACTTCTTAAAGTGTTTAATTTAGATAGATTGAACCCTAATAATGATCCTGTACAAGGAGGAGATGGTTTTTTTGATTATGTGCCTGGGGTTACCATAGATCCACAAAATGGTCGTATTATATTTACTACGCTAGAACCATTTGGGCAATATCTATTTAATAAACTAGATAATGATAATATTGTAAATCCAGAAGATTATAATGACCCTTCTGCTAATCTTGCACAGTATAATGATAATCAAAAGAAATACGTATTTAGAGATTTATATAAACAAACTAAAGTTGTAGCAGAGCAAAGGTCAGCGAATAAGAATTATTTTCAATTAAAAGGAAGGTACAAGTCATCTGGTCAGGATGGAATTTCTTTAGGCGCATTTAATGTACCTCAGGGCTCTGTATCAGTTACCGCAGGAGGAAGAGTATTGCAAGAAGGGGTAGACTATTCAGTAAACTATCAGATAGGTAAGGTCGTTATCCTAGATGAAGCATTATTAGCCTCTAATACCCCTATCCAAGTGTCTACAGAAAGTAATGCAGTTTTTGGTCAGCAAACAAGAACTTTTACAGGATTAAATATAGAGCATAAGTTTAGTGATGATTTTATAATAGGAGGAACGTTCTTAAATTTGAGTGAAAAGCCAATCACCCAAAAATCAAATTATAGCTATGAGCCTATTAATAATACCATATTAGGATTTAATGTAGCCTATTCTACAGAAGTTCCATTTTTAACAAGAATGGTAAATAAGTTGCCAAATATTGATACAGATGTGCCATCCAATGTTTCGATTAGAGCAGAAGCAGCCCAACTTATTGCTGGTGCACCAAAAGGAGCAGATTTTGATGGTAAGGTAACGACCTATATAGATGATTTTGAAGGAGCACAAACCAGAATTGATGTAAAATCACCTCTCTCTTGGGAACTATCTAGTGTGCCAATTGGATATGGAGGTCCAGACAGCCCTCCTACTGATGTAGTTGCAGGTATAAAATCAGGATATCAAAGAGCAAAACTATCATGGTATTCGATCGATCCAATTTTTTATAGTAGAGCAAGACCTAGTGGTATATCAGAACAAGAGTTAGCTACTAATGCTACAAGAAGAGTCTTTATAAACGAAGTTTTTCCTGATACGGATATCGCATCTGGCCAGACATTAGCATTATTTACGTTAGATTTAAATTATGACCCTAATACGAGAGGACCTTATAATTTTAATCCAGCATATGGACCAGGAAGCTCATTGGCAAAACCTGACCCTAAAAAGAATTTTGCAGGAATAACAAGACAGCTAACCTCTACTAACTTTGAGCAATCTAATGTAGAGTTTATAGAGTTTTGGCTAATGGATCCTTTCGAGCACGATGATATTAATAATCCAGGAGGAACTATAGCGTTCAATCTAGGTAATATTAGTGAAGACGTGCTTAAAGATGGTAGGAAACAATATGAGAATGGATTGCCTAAACTAGGTCAGGATGGGAATGTCGTAAATACAGAGTATGCTAGAGTTCCTATAAATCAATCACTCATATATGCATTTGATTCAGAAGGGCAAGATAGAACAAATCAAGATACAGGATTTGATGGTTTAGGAGATCAAGACGAAAAGCAAAAAACCGAATATGGAACATTTCAATCATTAGATGACCCTTCAGGAGATAATTATAGATACTTTCTTCAGGCAAGTGGTGGTATTTTAGAGCGATACGATAAGTATAATGGTACAGAAGGCAATTCACCTACTGGTTTATCTAATGATGATCGCGGTAATACTACTTTTCCTACAGCAGAAGATGTAAACAGGGATAATACGATGAATACTATTAATAGTTATTTTGAATATAAAATTCCTGTTTTTAAAGGCATGGGGATAGGTAATGATAGAGGTACTGGTTATATATCGGATGTAAGAGATGTAATAGTAGATGTGTCTGGGCAAAAAATAGAGACGAGATGGGTACGGTTTAAAATCCCTATTTATAAACCAGATCAGGCTATAAATATTAGTGATTTTAGATCTATACGATTTATGAGAATGTATCTTACCGATTTTGAGCAACCCGTATTGCTGCGATTTGGTAGTATGGATTTAGTACGAGGAGACTATAGAAGGTATGTGGTAGAAGGTAATCAGTCTAATGATCCTACTAATGGGATTAATGTATTTGGGGATAGTGACGTTGTTGTAACCTCTGTAAGTAAAGAAGAAACTACAAATTATGTAACTCCTCCAGGAGTTGTAAGAGAACAATTAAATAATAATAATAATATTATTAGAGAAGATGAACGGTCACTAGCGCTTACGGTAAGCGATTTAAGATCTGGAGATGCCAGAGGGGTATATAAGAACTTTAATGTTGATATGCGTCAATACGAAAATCTCGAAATGTTTTTACATGCACAATCTGTCGAAGGAAAAACCCCAGTTGGAGATGGAAATTTAAAGGCTATTATTAGAATGGGTAATGATTTTACCAATAATTTTTATCAGATAGAATTGCCTTTAAAAACTTCTGATATCAATGATAAATCGCAAAATGGAGTGTGGCCTAGTGAAAATAGACTAAATCTAAATCTAAGCTTGCTACAAAAGATTAAGTCTACTGTTATGGGAAGAGGAGAACTTGATGCGAATAAATTGGTGTTTTTTGACTCTAATGGAGAAAACCCAACAACTACACCAGCTCCTAGTAATCGTTTGGGGGATTTAAGGTTAGGGATCAAAGGGAATCCTAGTTTTGGAAACATAAGAGTAATGATGGTAGGGATTAAAAATGAAAGTGGAAGTGATCAATCTGGAGTAGTCTGGTATAATGAGATGCGTTTAAGTGATCTTAAAAATAAAGGTGGATGGGCTGCTGTAGGTAGTTTAGATGCAAATATCGCAGATTTTGCTAATATTAGCGCTTCAGGAAAGATTAGTACTATCGGATTTGGAGGAATTGAACAAGGACCTAATGAACGAAGCAGAGAAGACCTTAGACAATATGATTTAACTACTAATGTTAATTTAGGGCAATTACTACCAAAAAAATGGGGGGTTCAAGTGCCATTTAATTATAGTCGAGGAGAGCAATTGATTACACCACAATTTGATCCGGAGTCTCAGGATTTAGAACTTCAGGAACGCTTAGATAATATAGCAGACCCTGATGAGAGAGAACGAATAGAAAGACAATCAACAGATTATACAAAAAGACAGAGTTTTAATGTCATAGGATTGCGTAAAGAAAGAACAGGGGATAGTAAGCCCATGCCATATGACGTAGAGAATTTTACGTTTTCGGGAACCTATAACCAAACAGATCATCGTGATTTTGAGATAGAAAAATCCTTAGATCAAAATGTAAGATTAGGAGGAACCTATGATTTTAGTTTTCAGCCTAAAGAAATAGAACCTCTTAAGAACATTAAATTTTTAGGAAAAAGCAAATATTTTGATTTGCTTAAGGATTTTAATCTAAATCTTCTTCCTACTAGTGTTTCTGTAAGCTCTAATATTACAAGAAAATATAATGAACAAGTTTTTAGAGATATTACCTTAGATGATAACAGTCTAAAATTGCCAGTCTTGTATCAACGTAATTTTCTTTATGACTGGCAGTATGGAGTAAATTATAACTTAACTAAGTCATTGAATTTTAACTTTACATCAGGAAACAATCGTATTGTTAGAAACTATATTAATGAGAATAATGTAGTAGATAATTCAATCGATTTATGGAGTGGTTTTTTTGATATAGGAGATCCTAATAGACACAATCAGCAGCTTAAGGTTAATTATGAGGTTCCTTTTAAGAAAATACCAGTGTTAAAATTTATACGAGCAACATATTCATATGATGCAGATTTTCAGTGGGTAAAAGGGAGTGAAGCTCTAAAAACTGTAGAAGGTATTCCGGATTTAGGAAATACAGTTCAGAATGCTAATGTACATACATTAAATGGATCATTAGATATGAATACGCTTTATAAGTATGTAGGATTAACAAAAAGAAAGTCTAGTCGAAAAAAAGCAAAAAAGAAGGCTTCAAAAGATAAGAAAAAAGGAGCTATAGAGCCTCCTAAACAGAATACAAAAAATAGCAATACCAGAAAAAGAAAGCTTAGTGCAGGAGATAAAGGATATAATACACTTATTGGTCTGGTGACAGCAGTGAAAAAAGTAAACGTAAATTATCAGCAGAATAGCGGGATCTTTCTTCCAGGATATATTAGAGAGCCTGGTTTTGTAGGTACCCTTAAGCCTACAGTAGGTTTTACTTTTGGTAGTCAATCTAATATTAGAGATATTGCAGCTCGTAATGGATGGCTTACGCTGTATCAAGAATTCAATCAACAGTACCAAAAAGTAGAAGGTAAACAGCTTAATGTACAAGCTTCTATAGGTTTGTTAAAAGGTTTAAAAATCGATATTAGTGCTACCAGAAATTCTTCTAAGACATTTTCTGAAAACTATAAAGTCAACCTCGATAATAACAGGAATATTCGACAAGATGATCCGTATCAAGGGTTAATAGGTAACACTTTTGGTAATTTTACAATTTCAACAGTACTGATTAAAACATCATTTAAAAAGAGTGATCAATTCTCATCAGAAGCATTTGATAAATTTAGAGAAAATAGAGTAGTTATCGCTAGGCGATTAGCAGCTCAAAGAAGTGGTGGAGCAATCGTAGATACAGATAATGATGGTTTTCCTGATGGCTATGGACGAACAAATCAAGCCGTTTTATTACCTGCTTTTTTAGCAGCATATACTGGTCAAGATGCAGAAAAAGTTAAAAAAGGAGCCTTTAGAGATATTCCATTACCTAACTGGGATGTGAAATATACCGGTTTAATGAGACTGAAATGGTTTAAAAAACGATTTAAAAGATTTTCTCTTGCACATGGATATCGAGCCAATTATACGATTAATCAGTTTAGAACTAATTTAGAATATAAAGGAGGGGGAGAATTAGATGAAGCTAGTAATTTTAGAAACCCAGAGTTGTACTCTAATGTTAATCTAACTGAGCAGTTTAGCCCGCTAATGCGATTAGATTTGGAATTAAAAAGCTCAATCAAAATCCTTGCAGAGTGGAAAAAAGATCGGGCATTGTCATTAAGTTTTGATAATAATCTACTTACAGAAATTCAAGGAAATGAATATATTGTTGGATTAGGATATAGATTAAAAGATCTTGCGTTTGCTACTAAAATTACAGGAAGAAAAAAGGTAATCAAAAGTGATCTTAATCTAAGAGCGGATCTATCATTACGTAGAAATGAAACATTAATCAGGTATTTAGACTTAGATAACACTCAGATAACAGCAGGACAAGATATTTATGGACTAAAGTTTACAGCAGATTATTCGTTGAGTAAAAACCTAACAGCGCTATTCTTTTATGATCATACCTTCTCTAAATATTCTATATCTACAGCATTTCCTCAGACCACTATTAGAGGAGGGTTTACGGTAAGGTATAACTTTGGAAATTAGATTTATGTTAATTATGTTATGATTAAGGTGATTAAATATTGTTTTTTGATATTTTTTTGCTAGGTTTTCTTTAAATTAAATAAAATAGATTTATTTTCGTCTCCTATAATATGTTTAACAACTCATAAATTTTTTTCAAAATGAATATTCCTGCAGATTTAAAATATACAAAAGATCACGAATGGATCAAAGTTGATGGTGATATCGCCATTATAGGGATTACAGATTTCGCTCAAAGTGAATTAGGAGACATTGTATATGTAGAAGTAGAAACGGTTGGAGAAGAACTAGAACAAGACGAGGTTTTTGGAACAGTAGAGGCTGTAAAAACAGTATCAGATTTGTTTTTGCCATTAACAGGAGAGATTATCGAATTTAATGAAGCTTTAGAGAGTGATCCAGAAGTTGTAAATAGTGACCCTTATGGAGAGGGCTGGATGGTAAAAGTAAAAATATCTGATGCATCTCAAGTAGATGAACTAATGTCTACAGATGAATATAAAGAACTTATTGGGGCATAAATTCCTTTTGTGCTTACTTATTGTATTGATAAGTGTGATAACTTGGGCGTCATTAGCAAGATTTATAAACCCTATTGGGATTAAGGTAAAAGGGAGCGATAAAATAGGTCATTTTACAGCATACTTTGTCTTGTCGACTGTGTTTTTTCTGTTTTTGTTTTTTTCAGAAAAACTAAATAAAAGCTTAAAAACCAGTATATATATAGCTTTTGTTGTATGTGTTTTATATGGTATTTTGATGGAAGTATTACAATATAGTTTAACTACTTATCGCAGCTCTGAATGGTATGATGTAATCGCAAATACAAGTGGAACGGTTTTTGCTTTATTTATTATTATATTACTTAAGAATAAATTAATAAAAATCAAGCAGAATAATCAGATAATCAGCTAAGTAATGATATTATCTTGTCATAAGATAGTTAAGGCAAAAGTTAAAAAATTAACTTTTTGCTTTACATTTCTATCTTTACTTGGAAATTATAAAAGAAATTAGCTATTTTAGCAATCCTATTAATTAGTATAACGTATGGAACCAAAGAAAAATCCAAAATCAGATTTAACTAAAAGAAGTGCATTGTTCCTTCAATTAGGACTTATTTTAGTTCTTTTTATAACATGGCAAGGAATAGAGTGGAAAACTTATGATAGAAGTAACATAGATATAGGTCAGGTTGATCTTGATGAACTGGAAGAAGAAGAAGTACCAATTACTCAAAATCTAAATACTCCACCACCACCACCTCCACCACCACCTGCTCCAGAGATTATTGATGTAGTAGAAGATGAAGAAGAAGTAGAAGAAACTATAATTGAGTCTACAGAAACTAGTCAGGAAGAAGAAATTGTAGAGGTAGAAGAAATCGAAGATGCAGAAGAAGATGAAGAAATTGCTGATGTACCATTTGCCGTAATTGAGAATGTTCCTGTTTTTCCCGGATGCGAAGGTGCAGGAGGTAATGCAGCTAAGAAAAAATGTATGAGTGAAAAGGTTAAGAAATTTGTTAACCGTAAGTTTAATACAGAGATAGGTAGTGAGTTAGGGCTTTCAGGGATTAATAGAATCTATGTGAGATTTAAAATCGATAGAGGTGGTAATATAGTAGGTGTACAGGCTAGAGCTCCACACCCAAGACTTCAGAAAGAAGCACAAAGAGTAATTAATTTATTACCTAAAATGACTCCAGGAAAACAGAGAGGAAAAGCAGTAGGGGTATTGTACTCTTTACCTATAGTTTTTCAAGTACAAGACTAAATAAAAATATCTTATAATATCAAGAATCCCGTTACAGTAATGTAAACGGGATTCTTTTTTTGGTATGCTTGTTGATTTAGATTAATTGTAACGTTAAAACTAAATATTATGAGTAACAAGCACGATGCTAATGTACGAAAAAGTGCGTTAGTGAATTTTCAGATTGGACTTATAGCAAGTCTTTTATTTTCTTATTTAATGTTCGAAGTATATACTTCAGAGCCGATTGCTTATTCTGTAGATCCACAGTTTGTTGTAGAAGAACCTCCTGTAAAATGGGATGGGGTTTATAAAATTTTTGAAGAGCCTAAACCAAAACAAGTAGCTGCAAAGTATACTAAACCGGTAGTAGATCCTCAGGATTTTGATATTATTAATGATGATGTAGTCGTAAAGGATATAAAGAAGGTGTTTAAGAATACTGTAGTAGTATCAGATCCAATAGATGTTAATACTATTATAGATGCAGATGATGGTAGTGATACACCTACAACGCTTCCTTTTTTAGCAGTAGAGGATGTTCCTGTGTTTCCTGGGTGTGAAAAACTGTCAACAAATAAAGAAAAGGCAACTTGTTTTTCTGAGAAAATCCGAAGGATAGTCTCTAGAAAATTCAATACTGGTTTAGGAGAGCAGTATGGGTTGACGGGAGTACAACGAATATATACTCAGTTTGATGTTGATACTGATGGGATGATTAAAAATATTAAAGTTAGAGCTGCGCACCCTAAACTGCAAAAAGAGGCCGAAAGAGTTATACATCTATTTCCAAAGATGACACCAGGTAAACAAAGAGGTAATCCTGTGACCGTAAAATATCAATTACCGATTGTTTTTAAAATACAGAATTAAACGATGTTGAATGAGGAAACTTGCTGATATAATTAAAATCAGCAAGTTTTTTTATTTTTCTGAATTAGTAAGGCTAGTGTAAATTGTTTTTCGAATACGTTCAGGGTTTATAAAACCATTACCAAATCCCTTTGCATCATATTCTGCTGTTAATCCAGTATTTTTGATAATTTCATTCTCGGATTTTCCAGAATTAATTTCTTTTTGAATAGCATTTGTGAGTTTTGTTAGCATTTTTAAGAATTCATCAAGATCATTTTTAGAAGCTAGTTTTCCATGACCAGGAATAATTTTGGTATCATCATTAGCAATAAGTAATGCCTTTTCTACTGCTTTTATATATCCTTTAATACTTCCTCCTGATTTTAAATCTATATATGGATAACGATTGTTAAAAAATGTATCTCCCATGTGTAGGACATTTCCTTTGGTAAAATAGATAATAGCATCTCCATCAGTATGGGCGTTATGTACATGGAAGGCGCTAATGTTTTCATCTTTAAAATATAATTGAAGACCTTCATTAAATGTGATTACGGGTAATGATGAAGGAGTTATTTTTCCTTTCTCTTTCTGTATGCCCTCCATTCTGGACCTTACATTTTTTTGAGCAAAAATAGTAGCACCTTTAGTGGCTATGTTTTCATTTCCCCCAGTATGATCTCCATGATAATGTGTGTTAATAGCCATAGTAACAGTTTTATCACTTATTGTTTTTAGTTTGCTAAGAATTCTGTCAGATAATCTAGCAAACTGATTATCTATTATAAATATCCCTTTTTCATTTTTAAAAACACCAATATTACCACCTTGTCCAGTAAGCATGTAGATATTTTGAGATAATTGTTCTATAGTAATCTTAATTTCTTTTTTTTGAGCATTAGTATTAAGTACTATAGATAATATCCCGATAACCATTAATAATTTCTTCATAACTGCGTATTCGTCTATTTTTCTATACTATTTAGTCGTTGTTGTAGAATAAAAATTACGCTTTGCTATTGAGGTGATTATCAAAATGTTCTGAAAATAGTTTATTTTAATTGTTTCAGGAAATTGTTTTGAGTTGTTAAAAGTTGAATTATAAATAGTTATAAGTTGTCTAAAAGGCTTTTAAGATATATCTTTGCACCACTTTTAAAAAAAGCTGTTTATTAAACGTGCAAAATTTGAGCGTGACCCAAATACATACTGTAAAAACATCTATTATTCAGGATTTTAAAGAAATCACAAAGATGCGTTTAGCATTAAGTGTGGTTTTTTCATCTGTTGCAGGATATTTATTAGGTGTTGAAACAATTTCATGGAGTGTCCTTGTACTTCTTGCTATAGGAGGTTATTTTATGGTAGGTGCTTCAAATGCATTTAATCAAATTATAGAGAGAGATTTAGATAAACTGATGGATCGAACTAAGAATAGACCAATCCCATCAGGTAGAATGTCAGTAAATACTGCTTTTGCAATAGCAACACTTTTTACAATTGCAGGGATATCAGTTTTATACACGATTAATCCTCAAACAGCTATGTTTGGAGCAATTTCAATATTTATTTACGTAAGCTTATATACTCCTTTAAAAACAAAAACACCATTATCTGTTTTTGTAGGTGCTATTCCGGGGGCTATCCCTTTTATGTTAGGATGGGTAGCTGCCACCAATAATTTTGGGATAGAGCCAGGAACATTATTTATGGTTCAATTTTTTTGGCAGTTTCCTCATTTTTGGGCTATAGGGTGGTTTTTGTACGATGATTATAAAAAAGGAGGTTTTTTTATGCTTCCTACGGGTAAAAGAGATCAAGGTACAGCAATTCAGGTTGTTGTGTATACGATATGGACTGTGGTTACTTCTTTAGTACCAGTATTTGGAGTTAGTGGTAAACTTTATCTTACTCCAGTCTCAGGAGTTATAATCCTATGTTTAGGGCTAGTTTTGATTAGATCTGCGATACGATTATACAAGATAAGGGATGCTAAAACAGCAAAACAGTTAATGCTGATGAGTGTCTTATACATTACATTGTTACAGATTATTTATGTGGCAGATAAATTTATTAGAATATGGATTTAACACAAGGGACATTACAAGAAAAAATTGATAGGTCTAAAAAAACAATGATGTGGTTTGCTATGATTAGTATGGCAATGGTTTTTGCAGGACTTACAAGTGCTTATGTCGTTAGTAAGAGTAGAAAAGATTGGGAAACTGACCTTGTTTTTCCAAATGCTTTTATATATAGTATAATAGTAATTATAGCTAGTAGTATTACATTTCATTTTGTAAAAAAAGCAATTGAAAAAAATAATAGAAGCTTGGCTACGGCAATGTTACTTTCTACTCTCATTTTGGGAAGCATATTTGTGTTTTTACAGTTTGAAGGGTTTAGTGATATGATTAAGCAAGGTTATCATTTTACAGGACCGACATCTAATATTGTTAGCACATTTATGTTTATAATAGTGGTAACACATTTAGCTCACATAGTAGGAGGGATTATAGTGCTCCTAATTGTAATTTATAATCATTTTAAACAAAAATATAAAATAGGTAAAACTCTTGGTTTAGAATTAGGTGCTATGTACTGGCATTTTGTTGATTTTCTATGGGTTTATCTCTTTTTGTTTTTATATTTTGTGCAGTGATTTATAATTATTGATTTAACACCATAAAAGAGATTGTTTTTAAGAATAACATTTGTGATAATTAAAAAATAAATTTGAGTAGATGAAATGATAAAATTGATTATTTTTGTGGGAAATTTAACAATACCAAATTCTTTATATGGAAACAGCTGTTACTAAAACAGGTACTGAAGATAAAATCTGGGGTGGTGGAAACCAACCGCTCAAGGTAAGTTATGGTAAGATGATGATGTGGTTTTTTATCCTTTCGGATGCACTTACATTCTCAGGTTTTCTTGCTGCATATGGTTTTTCAAGATTTAAGTTTATTGATTCTTGGCCAATTGCTGATGAGGTTTTTAATCACTTTCCGTTTTTACATGGGGTAGATGCTCCGATGTATTATGTAGCTTTGATGACTTTTATATTAATTTTCTCCTCTGTAACAATGGTGTTAGCCGTTGATGCAGGTCATCAAATGAAACAGAAAAAAGTAATCTTCTATATGTTCCTTACCATAATTGGAGGGGCTATCTTTGTAGGCTCACAAGCATGGGAGTGGAAAAACTTTATAAAAGGAGAATACGGAGCAGTAGAAACTCAAGGTGGTAATATATTACAATTTGTAAGCCCTACTACAGAGGGAGACGGTACAGTCGCGTATCATAGAGTAGGTTTAAAAGATATTGTAGTGATTGATGCTCATAAGGATAGAGTTCAGCACGATAGGAAAAACGGTGTTTGGTTTACAAAAGAAGAGACACTTCCTACATATACAATTTCTGAAATAGCAACAGGTTTTACAAAACACTCAGACGTTCTTATAAGAACACAAGAACTTGTTCCTGACATAGAAAAACTAAAAGCTTCTGGAAACCCTAGAAAAATAGCAGAAGCAGCTCGCTTAGAGAAACAATTAGTTAATCCTAATGATAAAGGACAAAAAGCAATATATAAAAGAGAATTTTCTTTAAAAAGAATGGGTACAGCGATAGGGATAGTAGAAGGAGCAAACCTTACACATAATGAATATGGAGCACCATTGTTTGCGAATTTCTTTTTCTTTATTACAGGATTTCATGGATTTCACGTTTTTTCTGGAGTGATTATTAATATTATTATTTTTATTAATGTGATTCTTGGGACCTATGAAAAAAGAAAGAATTATGAGATGGTAGAAAAAGTTGGTTTATACTGGCACTTTGTAGATTTAGTGTGGGTATTCGTATTTACATTCTTTTATCTTGTTTAATAAAATATAGCAGTTATACACATGGCACACGATACAGCACATCACGGATCGAATACAGCAAAAATATGGAAGGTGTTTATTCTACTATCTGTTGTTACGATAGTAGAGGTAATACTAGGGATTATAAAACCAGCATTTTTAGTAGAGACTACAGTAATTAGTATGAAATTACTAAACTGGATTTTTATTATTCTAACGATTTACAAAGCATATTATATAACATGGTCATTCATGCACATGGAGGGTGAAACTAAAGGATTAAGGAGATCAGTAGTATGGACTGGTATTTTCTTAATATGTTATTTGATATTTATCCTACTTACAGAAGGTGATTATATATATGAAGTATTTAAAGCAGGGCATAAAAGCTGGGACTTTTAATTCCTTATGTATTGTAGTTAAAAGCATTGTAAAAAGACGGTTTTTTAAACCGTCTTTTTTATTTTTGTGATTTAGCAATTAGGATAATTGTTTAATATGATTTTTGAGATAAATGTAGTAAGTTCTTTCTAGTTATTAGAAAGAGAAATTAAGATATTCAATAAATGAAAAAAATTCTGGTTTTAGGAGTATTATTTATATTACCATTGGTAGCTTATTTATTTTTTGCTTCAGGAGTGCATAACTTTGCTAAGCTTCCCATTCTTAATAACTCAATAGGAGATCTTACATATTTTGAAGCATTGAGTAAAGAAGAGATTCATTTTACTGATAAGATCACAGTACTTGGTTTTTTGGGGAAAGATATTTATAATAAACAAGGGAATGCTTTTAACTTAAATCAAAAGATTTATAAAAAAAATCATGGTTTTCAAGATTTTCAGTTTGTAATGGCACTTCCTTATGGTAGTGAAAATGCAGCTAAAGAGCTCTTGGATGAACTAGATAATATAGCAGACATATCTGGATGGAAATTTATTTTTAGTACACCAGAAAATATAAAAAAATTGTTTAAAAGCCTTAAAACCCCTCATAAGCTAGATGATAATTTAGCTACTCATTATGTGTATATTATTGATAAAAACGGAAGTTTAAGAGGTAGAGATGGTAGCTTAAAAGAAAATGAATCGGTAGTGTACGGATACGATGCAAGTTCTGTTGCAGATTTATCAAATGTAATGGATGATGATGTAAAAGTGATTTTAGCAGAATACCGTTTGGCATTAAAGAAATATAAAGCAGATCGTAAAGAGAAATAAGAGAAACCAACACTATTAAAATAATAGAATAAACACATGAAAAAATACTCGTACGTTGGTATATCATTTATCATATTAGCTTTTGGTATAATTTTTATTCCAAGAATTGTAAATAGAATTAAGGATACCTCAGTTGTTAAAAACGACAGAATGAGTGCAGATAACCCTATAGCTAATGAAAAATTGAGTTATATAAAACTTAATGGTACTCCTAAAAAGGTTCCTGAGTTTTCATTCCTAGATCAAGATAGTTTGCAGATTACTAATCATGATTATAAAGGTAAAATTTATATAGTAGAATTTTTCTTTACTAGTTGCCCTACTATTTGCCCTAAGATGACTAAGAATTTGGTGTATTTACAAAATAAATTAAAAGACTATGAAGACTTTGGGATAGCTTCTTTTACAATCAATCCTAAATTTGATACCCCGCGTAGGCTTAAGAATTATGCAGAGAAGTATAATGTTACAAATTCTGATTGGCATTTTTTAACAGGTGATAGAGAAGATATCTACACACTAGCAAATACAGGATTTAGTATTTATGCGGCAGAAAACCCAAATGTTCCTGGAGGATTCGAGCATAATGGATATTTTGCGTTAATTGACCAAGATGGTTATATCCGTTCTAGATATGATGCCTCAGGGAACCCTATTATATATTATAGAGGAACAATTGGGGTAGAAGAAAAAATTGATGAAAACGGAGAAGAAGAACAGATAACTATTTTATTAGAAGATATAAAGAAACTATTAAATAAAAATGAACAATAATCGATCAGAAGTAGAAAGAAAATATAATAAGTGGATTATAATATTGTCAATTATTATTCCTCTTGCTGTAGCACTATTATTTGGTGTCAATTTAAGAAAGTTAGGATTCGATGTTCAACCTCTTACCTTTTTGCCTCCAATATATGCAACTATTAATGGCATAACTGCGGTGATTTTGATGATTGCTGTATGGGCAATAAAAAATAAAAAAGTAGTATTGCATGAGAAACTAATGAAAATAGCAATTCTATGCTCAGTACTATTTTTACTTATGTATATAGCGTATCATATGACTAGTGATTCTACTAAATTTGGTGGAGAAGGAGTGATACGATATATATATTATTTTATTTTAATTACCCATATAGTTTTATCAGTTGTAGTAATTCCTTTTGTTTTAGTTACCTATGTAAGAGCATTAGCACAAGTATTTGATAGACATAAGAAAATAGCAAGGATTACATTCCCTATTTGGCTCTATGTAGCAGTTACTGGTGTTGTAGTGTATTTTATGATATCACCATATTATATTTAAACGAATAATAATGACAATATATTTAGCATATTAAGTTCGCTCATGCAAATAAAATTTTTTTATATAGCAGTTCTTTTTTTGTTGTTTACCATTCCAATGGAAGCACAATGCGCTATGTGTAGAGCTGTCTTAGAAAGTGAGGAAGGACAGAAGACAGCAAAAGGAATTAACAATGGAATAATATACCTAATGATTATTCCGTATGTATTGATCGGTGTTGTAGGATATTTTGTTTATCGAAATAAAAAAAAGACAAAAACTTCTTGAAGATTATAGTTTTAGAACAGTTTTTTTTAACATTTTCATAACAATAAAGGGTGTAACAATAATACAGAATATAGGTCTTATGGGAAGGACTATGCTAGATGCCTATTAAGTATCCATTCTAGAAAAAAGAAAGTATACTAAAATAGTATTAGTGAGCCTGAATTTTATAGAGGCATAATAATGTGTCTTACAAATCTTAATCCAGTATTATGATTGAAATAAAAGACTTGCATAAATCTTACCAAACAGGGAGTAACTCACTTCATGTGCTCAAAGGAATAGATTTTAATGTTCAAGAAGGAGAGTTAGTATCTATTATGGGATCCTCAGGGTCAGGGAAATCTACATTATTAAATATTTTAGGAATGCTCGATGAGGCAGATAGCGGAAGTTATTTTCTCGATGGAATTCCAATCAAAAATTTAAATGAGAAAATAGCAGCTCAATACCGTAATAAGTTTCTAGGATTTATTTTTCAATCATTTAATTTGATTACCTATAAAAATGCTGTTGATAATGTTGCAATGCCATTATATTATCAAGGTGTTAAACGTAAAGAAAGGCTTGAAAAAGCAATGCACTATCTTTCGAAAGTAGGATTAGCAGATTGGGCAACACACCTTCCTAATGAATTGTCCGGAGGTCAAAAGCAAAGAGTGGCTATTGCCAGAGCTTTAGCTTCAGAGCCAAAAGTGTTATTAGCTGATGAACCTACAGGAGCATTAGATACAAAAACCTCGTATGAAGTTATGGATCTAATACAAGGAATTAATGATGAAGGAAAAACTATTCTTATTGTTACTCATGAACCAGATATTGCTGATATGACCAAACGAATAGTGAACCTAAAGGATGGAGTAATCATTGACGATACTATTGTTGTAAATCAAATAAAAGCACTAGCAAATGTTTAATATAGAACGTTGGCAAGAAATATTTGAGACTATTAGTAAAAATAAACTCCGTACTTTTCTTACAGGTATTTCTGTAGCTTCAGGAATATTTATTCTTGTTTTATTATTAGGAGTAGGACAAGGAATGCAAAACGGTATCTCTAAAGAATTTGAAAGTGATGCTTCTAATAGTATTTGGTTATATACAGGAGTAACTTCTGTGGAGTATAAAGGCTTAAATCCAGGAAGAGAAATAGAATTAAGTAATGAAGATTATGACTTTATAAATAAAAAGAACGAGAAATATCTAGAATATAAATCTTCTAGAGCTCGTCAAAGGGGAGTTGTTGTTACTTATGGAGAAGAATCTGGTAGCTATGGAGTTGAAGGTATATTTGCTGATTTTCAAATGATAGAAAATCAAGATATGGTTTCAGGACGATTTATTAATCAAAATGATATTGATGTCCGGTCAAAAGTTGCTGTTATAGGTAATAAAATAAAAAAAGATCTTTTTAAGAAAAAAATAAACCCTGTAGGAGAATATATAAAATTAAATGATATCTCTTTTAAAGTTGTTGGGGTATTTTCAGACAGAGCAGGAGAGCGAGAAGAAGATCGAGTCTTTATATCATCTCCGATAGCGCAACAAGTATTTAATAAAGGTCAAAAAATTAGTGGATTATCATATACTTTAAAGCCTGAAGAAGATTTTAAAACAGCAGTACGTAAATCTGAAGAGTTTGCTGAAAAAGCAACAGCATATATAAAAACAAAATATATTATAGCGCCCGAAGATAATGCAGCAATAGAAATAAATAATTCCCTAGAAGGAGCAAAACAATTCTATAGCCTTATTTTTATGATCAAAGCCTTTTTTTGGTGGGTGGGAATATGTACAATTATTGCAGGAGTAGTAGGAGTTAGTAATATCATGCTTATTATTGTAAAAGAGCGAACCAAAGAAATTGGTATTCGAAAAGCATTAGGAGCTCAACCAATGTCTATTATTGGTATGATCCTACATGAAGCAATTTTTGTTACTGCAATTGCAGGTTTTACAGGATTGGTTTTGGGGTTAGTGTTATTAGAACTAGCAGGACCGATGATACAAACAGATTTTATAGCAAACCCTTCAGTAGATTTTAACGTAGCTATAGCTACTGTTATTATACTCATTTTTGCAGGTGCTATAGCGGGCTTTGTACCTGCTTGGAGAGCTGTAAAAATCAAACCTATTGTTGCACTAAGAGACGAATAAGATGTTTAACAGAGATCAATGGAATGAAATACTTGAAGCACTAACCGCTAATTGGTTTAGAACGTTGCTAACTGCTTTTGGAGTGTTTTGGGGTATATTTATATTGGTAATCCTTTTGGCAGCAGGAAAAGGATTAGAAAATGGAGTAAAACTAGGATTTGGAAATATTGCTACCAATACTATGTTTATGTGGACTCAGACAGCTTCTAAACCATATAAAGGATTGCCTAAAGGTAGAAGGTATAATTTTAAAATCAAAGATGTACCTGCAATAAAAGATCAAATACCTGGATTACTTTATGTATCTCCCCGAAATCAATTAGGAGGATTTAATGAGGCTAATAATGTTGTTAGAGGATTAAAAACAGGAGCATTTAGTGTATATGGAGACTATCCAGAGATAATTAGGCAAAATCCCATTACGATTACTTCGGGACGGTTTATTAATTATGGAGATATCGATGATAAAAGAAAAGTAGCGGTAATAGGAGAAAAAGTAAAAAAAGAATTATTTGAGGAAGGAGAGAACCCAATTGGTGATTATATAAAGATACAAGGAGTAAGCTTTCTTGTTATCGGGACCTACACAAAAAAATCTAATAATGGAGATGGTGAAGTCCAAAAAGAAATTTATGTTCCATTCACTTCTTTTTCTCAAGCTTTTAATTATGGAGATCGTGTAGGGTGGATGGCAATTACTGCTCAGGATAATCAACCGATTACTAATCTAAAAAAAGATATCATAGATGTTGTAAAGACAAACCATATGATACATCCGGATGATGATCGTGCTGTAGGTAATTTTGATTTATATGCTGAGTTTAGTAAAATAAGTGGATTATTCATAGCTCTTAAAGGCGTAGCTTATTTTGTGGGGACACTGATATTACTTTCAGGAATCATCGGTATTAGCAATATAATGCTTATTGTAGTGAAAGAGCGAACCAAAGAAATAGGTATCCGAAGAGCATTAGGAGCCTCTCCTTGGGCGGTAAGAGGACAAGTGTTATTAGAATCTATTTTTTTAACAATTGTTTCTGGTATGGTAGGGATAGCCGTTTCTACAGGAATCATCTTCTTAATAAATAAAATTTTGGAAGGAACTCCAGATGGAGAAGAAACAATGTTTGCAGACCCGAGTGTAGACCTTATGGTAATATTCATAGCATTCTTGATATTAATTACAAGTGGATTATTAGCAGGGTTAATACCAGCTCAGATAGCAATAAAAACCAAACCTATAGACGCTTTACGAACAGAATAACTAAATCAATCATACTTTTTTCTATCCTTGATATTGTGGATAGTTATTAATCAACATACACTAAAATGAAAAAAACTGTAACTATTATTATTTTACTTCTTATCGCAGTTGTATTTGGAGGTTCATTGTATTATTTATATCAAAAAAATCAAGAATCCCCAGTTACATATGAAACTGAACAAGCAACAATAGAAACAATAATCAGAAAAGCTGTAGCTACCGGAAGTATAGTGCCAAAAGAAGAGGTTTTTATTAAACCTAATATTTCAGGAATTATTGAAGAAATTTATATTGAAGCTGGAGAGCATGTTAAATCAGGAGATCTTATTGCTAAGATTAGGGTAGTACCAAATGTATCTTCTTTGCAAAATGCACAAAATTCAGTAGAGAATACAAAAATTGCATTGAATAATCAACAGAAAATATATAAAAGACAAAAAGAGCTTTTTGATAAAGGTGTAATTTCTGCTAATGAATTTGATAAAATTGATGTAGTATATAAGCAAGCAAAACAGTCATATGAATCAGCACAGCAGAACTATCAAATTATTAAAACAGGAACAGCAAGAGGATTAGGAAGTGTAGCAAATACACTTATTCGTTCTACAGTAACAGGAATGGTTTTAGAAATCCCTGTAAAAGAAGGAAACCAAGTAATACAATCTAATGATTTTAATGAAGGAACTACAATTGCAAGTGTAGCAGATGTAGGAAAAATGATTTTTGAAGGAAAAGTTGATGAAAGTGAAGTAGGGAAAATTAAAGAAAATTTGCCTTTAGAAATTACCGTAGGAGCAATAGAAAATAAAAAATTTGATGCAGTTCTTGATTATATTGCGCCAAAAGGAAAAGAAAAAAATGGAGCTATTCAATTCGAAATTAAAGGGACTTTAAATAAAAAAGACTCTACTTTTATTAGAGCAGGATTAAGTGCTAATGCATCTATTATTTTAGATAAAGTTGATGATGTTATGGCTGTTAAAGAAGCATTGATCCAATATAATGACGAAACAAAAAAACCATTTGTAGAAATAGAAATAGGAGATCAGAAGTTCGAAAATAGAGATGTCGTACTAGGAGTTAGTGATGGAATTAATGTAGAGGTAAAAAGCGGGATTACTACAGAAGACAATATAAAAGTTTGGAATCAAATAAAGAAACCAGAGCCAAGTAATTAATTTTTTTAAATAATTTGTAACAACATCAATCAAAAATATACCTATACATAGTATGAAATTAGTATTAAAAGATTTAGGTAAGTTCTCGTTACAAAGGGGCACTTTAAATTTAAAACTTATGAGAATAAAAACCTTAATGATATTGATTGTATTTCTGGGGATATTAAATTCTGCTCAGGCGCAAGAAAAAAAATGGACATTGCGAGAGTGTGTAGAATATGCTTTAGAAAATAGTATTGCAATCCAACAGTCGCTTCTTGATGTAGAATCATCGGAGATTGATAAAAGTGATGCAATAGGGAGATTTTTACCTACAATAAATGGATCTATATCTAATTTTTGGAATTCTGGTCTTGTTACAGACCCTATTACTAATGCTAATAGTACACAAACATTTCGGAGTTCTAATTATTCAATAAACATGGTGGTTACACTGTTTAATGGATTAAAAAATGTAAGAAGTTATCAAAGAGCTAAATTAACGGCACTATTAAATCAATATAGTCTTGGTAAATCTAAAGATGACATTGCTTTACTTGTAGCTAATAGTTATTTGCAAATATTATTAAATAAAGAATCGTTAAAGGTTGTCGAAAAGCAGCACGAAATCACTATAGAACAGTTAAAGAGAACTAAAGAATTAGTAGACGCAGGTGTTTTACCGCAGGGAGATCTTTTGGAGATTGAAGCCACTTCTGCAGATGAATTAACTAGAATCGTGAATGCAGAAAATGCAGTAAAGATTACTTTGGTTAGACTGGCACAGACATTATTAATTAAAGATTATGAAACCTTTGATGTTGCCGAACAAGAATATTTGGTTCCAGGATCTGAATTGTTAAATAAACCTATAGATCAGGTAATTGCTAGAGCTAGAGAATCAAGATATGAAGTGCAAATTGCAGAACAAAATAAGCTTATTGCAGAGAAAGACCTTCAGATTGCTAGAAGTGCATATTACCCATTATTAACAGGTTCTTTTGGTTATAACACCAGAGAATCAGGACTTCCGACAATTAACCAAATTATAAATGAAAGTAATCCAGTATCAATTAATCGTGTAGGTGTTGTAGAAGAGACTGGACAGAATGTAATTAGTCAATCACCTAATTTTATTCCTGTAAAAGGAAAACCTAGTTCGTTTTTTGATCAATTATCTCTGAATGATGGAATCAGTTATGGGTTGCAATTAAACGTTCCTATATTTAATGGATTTTCAACAAGAAATACAGTTAAAAGAAGTAAGATTGATGTAAAGCGTAGAGAGTATCAATTAGAAAAAGCAGCTTTGGATTTAGAAAGTAATGTCTATCAAGCATATTTAGATGCTAAAGGAGCGGCAGAAGCATATGAAGCAGCACAAGTGTCAGTAAAAGCCCAAGAACGAGCCTATGAATATGCAAAAGATCGTTATGATGTAGGATTAACAAATGCATTTGATTTTAATCAATCAAAATTTAAATTAGAAAACGCACAGAGTAAAGAAGTACAAAATAAGTTTGATTATATATTTAAACTGAAAGTATTAGAGCTTTATTTTGGAATAAAAGTAGCAGATATAAAATTATAATATTAAAGTATGTATTTTTTGTATATAGCTAGATAGAAAAGGTTGTTTCTTATACAACAAAATTAATGATATAAGAAGTTAGTAATGAGTAAGAAAAAGATAGTTTTCAGTTTAAGTATAGTTGTCATTTTGATAATTGTGCTTATATATGGTAAAAAAGCAGGTTGGTTTGGTGAGAATGGAAACTATAAAGAAGTTTCGATTAATAGGATTGAAACAATAGACATTAAAGAAACTGTTTCTGCAACAGGTAAAATACAACCCGAAGTAGAAGTTAAACTTTCCTCAGAAGTATCTGGTGAGATTATCGACTTGCCTGTTAAAGAAGGACAACAAGTCCAAAAAGGGGATCTTTTGGTTCGGATCAACCCAGATATCATTCAATCTGGATTAAATAGGTCGCAGGCAGCATTAGAAAATGTCCGAGCAGGATTACGTCAGTCAGAAGCAAATTTAAAAGAAGCAAAGTTGACTTATGATCGTAGTAAAGGGTTGTTTGAAAAAGGAGTGATCTCTAAAGCAGAGTGGGATAAATCAGTTGCTACATATGAAAGATTAAAAGCAGCAAAGCAATCAGCTTACTATAATGTAAGAAGTGCTCAGGCAAGTGTTAATGAAGCTAAAGATAATTTAAATAGAACCTCAATTTATGCTCCTATGACTGGTACAATTTCTAAACTATCTGTAGAGTTAGGAGAACGTGTAGTAGGAACTCAACAGATGGCAGGAACAGAAATAATACGTGTTGCTAATCTTAATAATATGGAGGTAGAAGTAGATGTAAATGAAAATGATATTGTTAAAATTTCGATAGCAGATTCTACTATTGTAGAAGTAGATGCGTATCTAAAAAAACAATTTAAAGGAATAGTTACAGAAATAGCTAATTCTGCAGAGAATACTGTAAGTGCAGATCAGGTAACTAATTTTAAAGTTAAAGTTAGTATATTAAAAGAATCCTATAGTGATTTAATAGAAGGGAAACCAGAAAACTACTCACCATTTCGTCCAGGAATGACAGCAACTGTGGATATTATTACAGATAAACGAAATAGTGTTATAGGAGTTCCGATAAGCGCTATAGTTATTAAAAATGATACTTCTGATATAAAAACTACTTCTAAAGAAAAAAAAGGCTCAGATATAGATAAGAAGTTCGAATGTGTATTTATAAAGAGTGGAGAAAAAGCAAAATTGAGAGTTATAAAAACAGGAATTCAGGATGATAGTAATATTGAAGTCATCACAGGCTTAAAAGAAGGAGATGAGGTGATAACAGGACCTTATAATGTGGTTACCAAAATTCTTAAATCAGGGGATAAAGTAATTATTCAAAAAGATAATGTTGATTAATTATTTAGGATAATTCAAAGTTATAGATATAGATGCTTAATCTTTAAGGCTCAATTAAAATTTTAAAAAAGAGAACCATTTAAGAAATTAATCTTTTGAAATTTTCACAAATGAATTTCATTTTGATTAGAAAAAGTGATAGGCATAAGAAGATGAAATAATTTATGTAATTAAGTTATCTTTGCTCAAATTTTTTTAATAGATGTCTTATATTCTTTGCATAGAAACTTCAACAACAAATTGTTCTGTAGCCTTAACTAATTGTAATCAAGTAATCGAATTAGAAGAAGATTATGATAGTACGTATTCTCATGCAGAACGCTTACATAATTTTATAGATAAGGTTGTAAGAAGAGCTGGGATAAGTTTAAAAGATCTTTCTGCTGTTGCTGTTAGTAAAGGACCAGGATCATATACCGGATTGAGAATTGGTGTGTCCGCAGCAAAAGGATTGTGCTATGCTTTAGATATTCCATTACTGTCTATACCCACGTTAGATTCATTAGCATTACAAATACCTAAAGATAAAGATAGTTATATTATATCTATGCTTGATGCCCGAAGAATGGAAGTCTATTCTAAAGTCTTTTCTGGAGTTCATGAAGAAGTACGAGAAACTAAGGCAGAAATTCTTACTGAAACTTCTTTTGAACAATATTTACTCGAAAAAAAAGTATACTTTATTGGTAATGGTGTAGAAAAATTTGCAAAAATCTGCAAAAGTGCCAATGCAGCTTTTATACAAAACAAATTGCCATCTGCAAATGAGATGGCAATGTTAAGTTATCCTAAATTTTTAGAAAATGATTTTGAAGATGTTAGTTATTTTGTCCCCTATTACTTAAAAGACTTCGTGACGGGCTAGAATCAGAACTTTTTAAGGCATTATATCGAGCTACTAATCTAATTAAATCTTCTTCTTTTTTAAAACGGATTTTTTCTTTTTTTAAGTATTCTTTTAGTTCATTTTCTTTATCACTAAATGCAGCAAGCATTTCTTTTTTGTTCATTGGTAATTCCATTATTACTCCTGATTCTTCAAGATAGTAAGTAGTGATAGCTTTTATTGATCCTGGCTCTGGTGGTGGACCTATTTGAGCAACACTCTTTTGTGGTTCCTTGATTTTAAGGGTTACTTTTTTATATATACGGTATCTGTCGTTTAGTTCTACCAATATATAATATCCAGTTCTAGAACTTCCTCTTTGATTTTCGAAATCACAGTAATAAAAATAATTGCCATCGATTCTAACATGTACCGTTGGATTTTTATTAACCTCATATAGTTCTGATCCAGAATTATATTCTAAAGCATCACTATGTATATTATATTTTAATTTGGCATCAAAAGTCCCTGATCTTTCATCAATAACACTAGCTTCTTTATAACGGTTATTTAAATAAATACTTCCATTATAATCTTCATAAAGATATGTTTTGGGTATTGGAGTAAGTAAATCTCTTGGTAATTGAGCAAATAATGTGGATGATGCAACTAAGCATATAAGTAGTAGTATTTTTTTCATGATTCTCTAATTTAGGTGTTATAAATTTAAAGAAATAACACGTTATTTGCAATTAATGTTGTTTTTTTATTAAATTTTTACGAATTAATCTAAATAAGGCAAATACTATTGAATTATTATATGCTAAATGTTATTTTTAACAGATAATTCACATACTTTTTCTATGATTTATCTGTAGATTTACGTAGGATTTATACTACTTATCATTTGTTAATGAGTAGTTTATGAGGTTATTTTAATCTTCTAAATACAGTTTTTTAATTATTTTTTAATAAAATTAACTAAGTAAATCTATTATACTAGAGGTGTTTTTTTTAATACTAATTTAGCATTTTAGTAACGTCCTCTATGTTTTCTACAGGATACTTACAAGAATTATTTATACAAACATATAGTAACGTTTTATCTTCTACGAATCGGTCTTTCAATAATACACTTTCAGAGCTTAAAATATCACCAGCAATTAGTTTATTTGGTATATAAATTGAATTTAATTCATGTAACTTAACTTTTGCATCCTTACCAATAATAGCAAGTTCATAAAAGTCAAAAGAAAAATTTAGCATAAGATCTAACCAATTTGAGTATCCTGATGCATAGTCCTTTATTTGAGGCTTAATATTATGTAGCATGTTTTCACTTATACTCTTATAATTACGATTATTGAAATAGTGGGATAATAGAAATAGGTTTTTAGCCATAATTGAATTAGATGCAGGAATCACATTATCAGTATACTCTATTGTACGTGTTATAAGATCAGGATCTTCATCCGAAGTAAAATAGAATGTATTTTTATTCTCATCAAAAAAATGAGATATGGTATAGTCGGCAAGCTGTTTTGATAAGTCTAACCATTCCTGATCAAATGTATTTTGATATAAAGTAATAAAAGCTTCAATAACTATAGCATAATCTTCTAAATATCCATTAATACTACTTTTGCCATTTTTATAATTATGAAATAGTGAAGTGTCTTTTTTTAATTGATTGTTTTTAATGAAGGTGGCATTCTTTATAGCAACATTCAAAAAATCTTTTTCTCCAAATACGCTATATGCATCTAGATACCCTTTTAGCATTAATGCATTCCAGGAAGTTAAGGTTTTGTCATCTAGTCTTGGTTTGAAACGTTTTTCGCGTTCATTAAATAGTGTTTTTTTCCATTGCGATACTTTTTGAGTTAAGGTCGTATTGCTAATATTATTTTTTTTACAAAACTGTTGATTACTTTCATTTCTAATTAAAACATAATTCTCTTTCTCCCAGTGCCCATATGAATTTATATTATAATAGCTAGCAAAGAGATTGTAATCATCTTCTAAAATTTTTTTTAATTCTTCTTTGGTCCATACATAAAAAGCACCTTCTTCTAATTTACCATCAGTTGTTTTACTATCTGCATCTAAAGATGAGTAGAAAGCTCCTTCTGTATTCGTAAGCTCTTTGGATACAAAATCTAAAGTTTCATAAACAACATCTTTAAACCAAGGATCTTTGGTAATTAAAAATGCATCTGAATACAGGCTTACTAATTGTGCATTATCATATAGCATTTTTTCAAAATGTGGGACATGCCATTTTCCATCAGTAGAATATCTCGAAAATCCACCTCCGATATGATCATATACACCACCATAAGATATTTTTTTTAATGTATTTTTTACATATTCTAATAGCGCTTTATCTTTTGTTTGATATCCATATCTAAGAAGAAATTGATAGTTGTTAGGCATCATAAATTTTGGAACTCGTTTTGTGCCTCCTTTTTGATGATCAAAATCCGAACTCCATTCTTTTACAGAAGATGTAATAAAACTAGGGTCAAAATTAATTGCTTCAGTGTTTACTTCGATAAGATCTATAGCTTTAATTCCTTGTTCTAGTTTTGTGGCGTATTCAATTAATTTTTCAGGTTGTTTTTGATATAAATTAGTAATCTGTTTTAATGCATCTATCCAGTTTCCTTTAGGAAAATATGTACCTCCCCAAACAGGTCTTCCATCAGGTAATGCAATTATATTAAGAGGCCAACCTCCACTACCAGTCATCAATTGTATAGCACTCATATATACTTGATCGATATCTGGGCGTTCTTCTCTGTCTACTTTAATATTTATATAATTAGCATTCATAATTTCTGCAACCTTGGGATCTTCAAAACTTTCATGCTCCATAACATGACACCAGTGACAAGCAGCATACCCTATACTAATGATAATGAGTTTGTTTTCTTCTTTAGCTTGCTTTAATGCTAGTTCTCCCCAAGGATTCCAATCTACTGGATTGTGAGCATGTTGTAACAAATATGGGCTAGTTTCGTGAATTAGGTCATTTGTGTATGGGTGTTCCATTGATGGTTGATTTTGACTTGTACAAGAAATCGTGATTGTTAATATGAGTAGAAACCAATATTTCACTTTAAGAGATTTTATGAATGTTTAAAAATATAAAAAGCATCTTGAATTGTTCAAGATGCTTTTTATAAAAAAGAAATAAAAGTATTACTTTACTTCAAAAGAGATCTTTAGATTAACTCTGAATTCTGCTACTTCATCATCTTTAACGACTACACTTTGATCAACGATATATGCTGATTTAATGTTTTTTACCGATTTACTAGCTTGTTTTACTGCATTTTTAGTAGCATCTTCCCAGCTTTTTTCAGAATTAGCTAGTACTTCAATAACTTTGATAATTGCCATTTTGTGAATTTTTTAATTAAAATTAGTAATAAGAATCTCTAAGATACAAGATCCTTTTTTATTTTTTTTAAAAATACAGGGCTATTTTGGTAATGTATTCGATATAATTAATGGTTTTTCGTTAAAAAGCTAGGGAGTTAAAATGACTTGCTATTTTAATATGAGATTTTTAGGATTCTACTCCAATCAATTTTTTATATCCATTTGAATCTAATAAAGCATCGATTTCATCTAGATTAGAAATTTTTATTTTGGCTAACCAGCCGTCATTATAAGGATCAGAATTTACAGTTTCTGGATTAGATTCTAACTCTTCATTAATTTCGATAACTGTACCTGATAATGGCATAAAAATGTCAGAAACGGTCTTCACTGCTTCAATAGAGCCCATTACCTCTCCTTCACTAAGTTCTTCGTCTAGAGACTCTAATTCTACATAAACAATATCTCCCAATTCACCTTGTGCAAAATCGGTAATACCAATATAGGCAGTATTGTTTTCTATTCTGATCCATTCATGATCTTTGCTGTACTTTAATTTTTCTGGGATATTCATAATATTATTTTTTTATAAATGGTACTTTTTTTACTATTGCTTTAATACGTTTATTTCGGATTTCGATAAAAATAGAGCTATCAATCTTGGTGTGAGGGATAGTTACATACCCAAGCCCTATTCCTTTTTCTAATATGGGAGATTGACTACCTGAAGTTACTTTTCCGATTAGCTCGTTATTTTCGTTATATATTAAATACCCTGTTCTAGGGATTCCTCTTTCTAGCATTTCAAAACCAACTAACTTGCGAGTAATTCCTTTTTCTTTTTGTTGTTGTAATGCTTCAGAATTAATAAAGGGTTTGGTGAATTTTGTGATCCACCCTAGACCTGCTTCTAGTGGTGAAGTAGTATCATCAATATCATTTCCATATAAACAAAACCCCATTTCTAATCTCAAGGTATCTCTTGCTCCAAGTCCTATAGGTTGGATATTTTCTTCATGACCTGCTTCAATAATTGCATCCCAAAGTTGTTCTGCTCCAGAATTAGGAACATAAAGCTCAAAACCTCCTGCGCCTGTATATCCTGTAGCAGAAATAATTACATCTTGTATTCCTGCTATTTCACCCATAACAAAAGTGTAATATGGGATATCAGCAAGTGTTACTTTTGTGAGTTTTTGTACTACTTGGCTTGCAAGTGGTCCTTGTACGGCAAAAAGTGATATTTCATTAGAACGATCAATCATTTCTACATTGTCTGTATTATGACTTTTTATCCAGTTCCAGTCCTTGTCAATATTAGAGGCATTAACGACCAAAAGATATTCTTCATCACCTAGTTTATAGATAATAAGATCATCTACAACACCATCTTTATCATTAGGCATACAAGAATACTGAGCACTCCCAATATTTAATTTAGTGGCGTCATTACTACTTATTTTCTGAATTAAATCTAACGCTTTAGGTCCTCTAAGGATAAATTCACCCATATGTGATACATCAAATATACCAACACCTTCTCTTACAGTTTTATGCTCCTGTACTACAGAGGTGTATTGAAGTGGCATTAAATATCCTGCAAATGGGACCATTTTTGCTCCCAATTTTTGATGCTTAGCTTGGAGAGCTATGCTTATTAGTTCTGTTTCCATATTAGTTTATAGTTATTTATGTATTCTTTGTATCTTCTTCAAATGCCGAAACGGGTAGACAACTACACATTAAATTTCTGTCTCCATGGGCATCATCTACACGACCTACACTAGGCCAGAATTTATTGCTTTTTATATGAGGTAGGGGAAAAGCAGCTTTGGTTCGGGAGTACGGCATATCCCAATTATCCTGAGCGATAAACTCCATCGTATGAGGAGCATTTTTCAGGACGTTTTGCTCTCTAGAGGCAGTTCCGTTTGCTATTTCTTTTATTTCATTTCTTATACTAATCATAGCGTCAATAAAACGATTTAATTCTTTGATGGTTTCACTCTCTGTAGGTTCTATCATAATCGTTCCTGCAACAGGAAATGATACAGTTGGTGCATGAAACCCATAATCCATAAGTCTTTTAGCAATATCAGTTACCGTAATGTCTTCTTCTTTAAATGCTCTACAATCGATTATAAGCTCATGGGCATTGCGTCCGTTTTCTCCGGTAAATAGGATAGGATAATGATCAACAAGTTTTTCTTTTATGTAGTTAGCATTTAGAATTGCCATTTCTGTCGCAGAGGTTAATCCTTCGCCTCCCATTAATGCAATATATGCATAGGAAATAGAAAGAATACTTGCACTACCCCAAGGTGCTGCAGAGATAGCTGCGATAGCTTTTTCTCCTCCTGCATTTTTTACCACAGCGTTACCCGGTATAAACGGAGCAAGTTCTTTACTTACTGCAATTGGACCCATTCCTGGTCCGCCACCACCATGTGGGATGCAAAAGGTTTTGTGAAGATTGAGATGGCATACATCTGCTCCAATCACTCCAGGACTTGTTAACCCTACTTGTGCATTGAGATTTGCTCCGTCTAGATAGACTTTTCCTCCATTTGTATGGATAATTTCACAAGCTTCTTTTATGTTTTCTTCAAAAACACCATGAGTAGAAGGGTAAGTGACCATTAATGCCATAAGGTTGTCTTTATGCTCTTCTGCTTTATTGCGTAAATCATTAATGTCAATATCTCCATTTTCTCTACAGGCAACGATGATCACTTTTTGTCCAGCCATTATAGCACTTGCTGGATTAGTGCCATGTGCAGAGGAAGGGATGAGAGTTATGTTCCTATGGGTTTGGTTGTTGTCTGCATAATATGCTTTTATAACCATTAAACCGGCAAGTTCTCCTTGAGCTCCACTATTGGGTTGTAATGAAGTAGTATATAAACCAGTGATTTCTGCAAGCCATGAGGCTAGGCGTTCAAACATTTGATGATATCCTTTTGCCTGATCAGTTGGTACAAAAGGGTGAATGTTTGCCAATTCTCCCCAAGATAATGGTATCATCTCTGTAGTTGCATTTAGTTTCATAGTACATGATCCTAATGCAATCATAGAATGTACTAATGAAAGATCTTTGTTCTCTAATCTTTTTAGATATCTAAGCATTTCATGCTCTGCCTGATAAGAATTAAATACTGGATGTTCTAAATACGAAGATTTTCTTTGTAAAGAAGAAGGAATAGCATAATCATCAATTCTCCAATCTGTTATTTTTACTGTTTGATTTTTTGCAGTAGCAAAGGTTTCTATAATGTCTTCTAGATCTGCAATTGTAGTTTTTTCATGTAATGATATTCCTATATGATTATCATCAAAATATCTAAAATTAATTTCTTTAGCCAGTGCTATTTTTTTAATACTTTCATTATTGTTTACTTCAATCTTTAAAGTGTCAAAAAAATGTTTGTTGGTTTGTGTATACCCAAGTTTTTCTAGCTCCTGATTAAGTTTAGAAGCACATAAGTGAATTCGATTTGCAATTTTATACAAGCCATCTTTTCCGTGATAAACGGCATACATTCCTGCCATTACAGCAAGTAAAACTTGTGCAGTACAGATGTTTGATGTTGCTTTTTCTCGTTTAATATGTTGCTCTCTGGTTTGTAAAGCCATTCGATAAGCAGGTTGACCATTGCTATCTTGAGTAGTTCCTATAATTCTTCCAGGAATATGACGTTTGTAAGCTTCTTTTGTAGCAAAATAGGCAGCGTGTGGTCCTCCATACCCTAGAGGTACTCCAAATCTTTGTGATGTGCCGATTACTACATCAACTCCCATTTCACCCGGAGAAGTAAGATGTGTTAAAGCCATTAGATCTGATGCTACTGCAATTTTTACTTCATGCTTTTGTGCTTCGGTGATATAGGGAGTGGGGTCTGTAATCGCTCCATCACTATCAGGATATTGAATAAGAAGTCCAAAAAGATTAGGATCTGAAATATCAAGTGTGGTAATATCTCCAATTATCACGTTAATGCCAATAGGTTCTGCACGACCTATGATAAGCTCTATAGTATGAGGAAATGTATTTTTATCTATAAAAAATGTGTTAGCTTGTTTTTTTGCTCTGCTTTTTACACGATATAAAAGAGACATCGCTTCGGCTGCAGCAGTAGCTTCATCCAAAAGAGAAGCATTAGCAAGTTCCATCCCAGTAAGATCTGTGATCATTGTCTGGAAATTGATCAGGGCTTCTAACCGACCTTGTGCTATCTCTGCCTGATATGGTGTGTATGCGGTATACCAAGCAGGGTTCTCCAAAATATTTCTCTGTATAACGGGAGGTACAATACAGTCATGATATCCCATTCCTATAAAAGAACGAAATGTTTTGTTGTTTTTTACCATAGATTTGAAGTCAGTTATAAACTCCAATTCTGTTTGCGCAGCGGGTAAAGATAAAGGTTTTGTAGAACGAATATCTTGTGGAATGGTCTGATCAATTAATTGAGATAATGATGAAACGCCAATCACGGTTAGCATTTGATCAATTTCCTTTTTGCTAGGACCTATATGTCTTGGTAGAAATTCTTGTTTAAGGGTGCTTAAATCTTTCATAATAGTACTATCCGTTAGCTGTTATTTGTATAAAGGGAATTTTTTCATCCAGTTATTTACTTCATTTTTGATAGATGAAATCTTAGTATCGTTGTCATGGTTGGATAATACTTCGTCTATAAAATCAACCATAGTATACATGTCATTTTCTTTCATTCCTCGAGTTGTAATAGCAGATGTTCCGAGCCGCATTCCTGATGTTACAAATGGAGATTTATCATCAAATGGGACCATGTTCTTATTGATAGTAATATCTGCTTTTATCAATGTGTTTTCTGCTAATTTTCCGGTAAGATTTTTTGATCTCAGGTCAATAAGAGCCATGTGATTATCGGTTCCGTTAGAGATGATATCATATCCTCTTTCGATTAGGGCGGTACACATTGTTTTAGCATTTTTTATAACTTGTTCTGCATATACTTTGTAGTCATCAGTTAGTGCTTCGCCAAAAGCTACAGCTTTTGCTGCTATTACATGTTCTAATGGTCCACCTTGCGTTCCGGGGAAAACACCCATATCTAATATGTTAGACATCATTTTAAGACTTCCTTTTTTAGTAGTATGCCCCCATGGGTTTTCAAAATTTTTACCCATCATGATCATCCCTCCTCTAGGTCCTCTTAATGTTTTATGTGTTGTAGTGGTTACTATATGACAATGTTGTAGAGGGTCGTTTAATAAGCCTTTCGCAATTAATCCGGCTGGGTGGGAGATATCTGCCAAAAGCAGTGCTCCTACTTGATCTGCAATAGTTCTTAATTGTTCATAGTCCCAATCACGACTATAAGCAGAAGCTCCACATACAATTAACTTTGGTTTTTCTATTTCGGCTGTTTTGGCAACGGTATCCCAATTGATAAGACCAGTTTCCTGATCTACTCCATAAAAACTTGGTTGATAAAGTTTACCAGAAAAATTCACAGGTGATCCGTGAGTAAGGTGACCACCATGAGATAAATCAAAACCTAATATTTTATCACCAGCGTTAAGACATGCTAGCATTACAGCAGCATTTGCTTGTGCACCAGAATGTGGTTGTACGTTTACCCATTCTGCGCCAAACAGTTTTCCTGCTCTTTCTATAGCTAAGGTTTCTACTTTGTCTACTACTTCGCAACCACCATAGTATCTTTTTCCAGGAAGCCCTTCGGCGTACTTATTGGTTAGAGAAGAACCCATAGCAGCCATAACTTGTTTGGATGCAAAGTTTTCTGAAGCAATAAGTTCTATGCCATTCTCTTGGCGTTCGGTTTCTTCTGTGATTAGGTTTTTTACCTCATTATCTAGGATATCTTGTACCATAATTTTTTTGTTTTTAAAATAGTACCTAATATCAAGTATTGAATTTTGGCTACTATTTTGTTTTAAAATGCTGATTTTGTTATTTTTAAAACATTTGAGTTTTATGAATCAAAATTAACGGATGTAAATTGCGAAGAATAAAATTGAAAAAATAGTACGAAATTGCAATCGAATATTTGAGCTGTTTTTATAAGAACATTGTAAGTGTAGAACGATGCTTTGTAGTATTTTTAAGGAATAGTATGAGGGAATCAGGTGATTATCTTATTGGCAAATTGTTTAGGTGTGATACCTATTATCTTTTTAAAATGACGAGTAAAATGACTTTGATCAAAAAAACCTGACTGATAGGCAACCTCTGTAGCAGATAATTTTTTGGAGAGCAGCTTTTTAGCTTTTTCAATTCTAAGGTTTACTAAATATTGATGTGGAGGAAGCTGATAATATTGTTTAAAAGACTTAATCAGACCGTATTCAGAAATGCCAGTTAAGTTAGAAAGATCATTTGTAGAAACTTCTTCGAGATAGTGGGTGTGTAGATATTCTTTGATCTGTTTTGCAACAATAAATTTTTTTGAAATAGGTTCGTTATGTATTTTGGTATATGCATATCTCTTGATAAGCTCTTTAAGAAAATCCATAAGTAAACCTTCAGATTTTGGGTTATGCTGATTGTATATCAAATTAGGAAATACTGCTTTTCCTTTTTTAAACAAAACCTTGTTATTAATGATATTTTCTTTGAAAATAGGAAGCTCTATAGGTAAGCAAAAACTATCCATAGCTTTTTTCATGATCCCGATGGGAATGTACATGGTGAGAAAATTCCAAGGAGAGTTGTTTACTGGTTTTCCTGTGTGTACTTCATATGGATTAAAAATAAGAATGGAACCCGTAGATAGGATTAAATTAGAAGAGTCATTAGAGTAATCACCAACTCCGTAATCCATAAAAATTATTGTATAACTTTCATGAAAATGAGGCTTGAATTGGTGAGATGTAAATGATCCTTTAAATAACTCTAAATTATCTAGAGTATTATTTATAAAATGCTGGACATGGTTATTTTTGCTTTTGTCATGCATTATCTCCTTAATTTATTTTGAATGAAATATTTTTATTCATCCAAACCCCAAAAGAATATTCTTTTGGGATAATTTTTTTTCTTTATTTTATATGGAACTAATATATGTTTGTTTTATTAATTATTAGTGATATGTGTTAATTAAATTGCAATATGTTATGGTTTTTGTGTGCCTTGGTGCTGAATATTTAAAAAAGATATAGAGTTTTTTTAAAATTTATCCATTTATAGCTTCTACAGATGTTATTTTATCTCTAAGCATTTCTTTCAGCATATTTTCAATTCCATTTTTTAAGGTAAAAGTGGAAGAAGGACACCCACTACATGCGCCTTGTAATATTACCTTTACTATTTTACTTTCTGGATTGTAAGAATCAAACAATATATTACCTCCATCACTTGCTACGGCTGGTTTGATATATTCTTCAATAATATTTATAATATCTTTAGAGACGTCATCCAGTTTTTCAAAATCAGAATCAGCTTGTTTTTGTACTTCTTGTTTTGTTATAGTAGCATTAGCTGATAAGACCTCTTTACCTTGTTCTAAATAACTTCTTAAAAATTCTCTAATTTCAACAGTAATATCATTCCAATCGGCGATATCATATTTACTAATAGAAACATAATTCTCATCGATATAGACTTCTTTTACAAAAGGAAAATGAAATAATTCTTGTGCTAGTGGAGCATCATTAGCATCATCAATGTTTTTGAATTCATGTCCAGTAGTCACTATTTTTTTATTAGCTACAAACTTCAGTACAGCAGGGTTTGGTGTGCTTTCTGCATAAATAGTGATAGGAACTTTTTTGGTAGTTTGCGTTTCATTAATAATAGGTTGACCGCTATTTAGATAATTTTGGATCTGTTCTGCTACTTCTTCTTGTACATCTGACCATTCTACAATATCATATTTATCAATAGCAACAAAGTTTTGTGAGATAAAAACCTTTTTTACAAATGGTAAATAAAATAATTGTTGTGCTAATGGTGCGTTTTTGGCTTGATCTATATTCTCAAATTCATAACTGGTATGCTGCGTTAAAAAGTAATTAGCTTCAAATTTAACAATGCCAGGGTTCGAAGTTGCCTCTATTTTTATTTCAAAATTCTTTTCCATGTACTAATTTTTAGCAAATTTACTAAAAAGGAATACGATATTAAGGTTGTAGTTATAATGGTATCATTTTTTAATGAATTTTGTCTTAAAAAAAATGTAAATCTGGTATTCTGACAAAAATTTATATCTTTGGGATTATTGATAGACAATGATTTATTTTAAGAATAATAGTAGAGACCTATAATTTAAACTTATTTATAGGTTTAGATTAAAATTTACTAAAGTTCTTTTAGCCCCATAAATGAGAAAACCCAAATGAACTTAAAAATAATTTATGTAGGATTTTTAATCTTAGTTTCCCAATTTGTTTTTGCACAAGAAGGAATCCCTATATATTCTGATTATCTTTCCGATAACCTATATCTTGTACATCCTGCTATGGCGGGTGCATCAAATACTAATAAAATTAGACTTACTGCTAGAAAACAATGGTTTGATGTAAATAATGCACCTAATTTACAAACATTAAATATTAATTTTAGAACTGGAGAAAAATCTGGTTTGGGAGGGATTTTATATCGAGATGAGAATGGTAATTTTTCTCAAACAGGTGTTTTTGTAACATACGCTCACCATCTATTATTTTCTAGAGATAGAACAGACTTAAACATGTTATCCTTTGGTCTTAGTGGAGGACTTATACAATCTAATTTAGACTTAAGAGGATTCGATGATCCTGTTGATCCAGATCCTGTTATTTTAAATAGAGTACAAAAAGATGTATATTATAATATAGATGTAGGGTTGTCATATCATTTTTTAGAATGGTATGCCCATTTTACAATAAAAAATATTTTACCCACTACCAGAGATATATTCGACAATAATACTCCTGTAAAAGAATCTAATAATCAGCGTAGGTATATTTTCTCATTAGGATATTTATTTGGGATTGGAGGTACACCATGGAGTATAGAACCCTCTATTATGTATCAAGCTACGGATCAAACTCAGGAAAGTACTATCGATACTAATTTAAAAGTTTATAGAGGTTTTGACTTTGGAACTGTATGGGGAGGAGTATCATATAGACGTAGTTTGGATGGAGCAGAGTTCTCTAAGGATGGGACCTCGGTAGAAAGTCAACAATTACAGTATATAACTCCATTTGTAGGAGTGAACTATAAAAAATGGTTGGTAGGATACACATATAGTTATCAGTCTAATTCTGTAGTATTGACTGATGGAGGTCATCATCAAATTACATTAGGATATGATTTTGGAAAACGTAAAGAGAGATGGGATTGTAATTGCCCTGCTGTTAATTCAAAAAATTAAGAAAACGATATACATAAAAAATGCCTGCATACACGCAGGCATTTTTTGTTACAGTATAGTTTACCCCATAAAACTAACTGTACTATTCTTCCCATGAAAAAGATTTTTTTCTTCCTTGTTTTTTAATCGCATTTAATAGAGCTGACTCTAGGTTAGTCTCGTCTTTAGTGCTATTATTTTTAATATATGCAATCCGCTTTTTATTTAATTCTTTAATTTTTTGTTTAATCTCTTTTCTTTCGATGCTTTTTTGGGTAATGTGCTGTTTTAATTCAGCTTTAGACTTTTGTTTAAGTTCTTCAGGAAGCTGTTCTTTCTTTATATCTTCGATTTCAAAAGTTTCATCTTCTGCGGCATCAATAAGGTCCCAACTCTTATTATTGTAGAAACCAGAACTTTTACTAACAGTTCTACTTACGGCATTGGCAGAACTATATGATTTAGCATTCCGATCTTGTTTTCTTTGTTCTGCTATTTTTTGAACCCCAAGTCTGCCATAATGAATGTAGGTGTTATTTAATTTATGGTTAAGTTTAAGAATTATATCATCATATGGAGTTATGATATGTACGGTTTCTCGATTATGATCTATAGCACTATATTCTCCATTAGTAATATCTGCTCCATGTTTCCACATGGATTGAACACCTTGTTGGTAATTACCACAAAAAATAGTATTAATGGTGATATCTTTTTCGTTAGCATCTTGTGCAGCATCTTTATAATTAACAGATCCTTGTGTAAAAGGCTCATTTCCTGCAATAAAAATTAGTTTTAAGTGATCATTATTTTTTTTCCAACCTAATTGATTGATTGAAGTGTTGATTACTTTGCCACAATATTCATTACCTCCATTGGTAGTAAGTGCAAATAGTTCTTTTGATATTTCATCTAGATCATTAGAAAATGGTAGTACTTGTCTAATAAAACCTTCCTGAGACGGTAGGTTATCATTACCGTATTCATAAAGAGCAATTTCTAATTTTATAGTATTATGGTCACACTTAGCATACGAAAGTTCATTTACAATTTCCCAAAGTTGTGCTTTGGCTTGATCAATAAGTCCATCCATACTATTACTAGTATCTAATAATAATGCAACCTGTATATTTCGAGTATTCGGATCAGTTTTAGTAGTTTGTATTAGATGTTTTTTTTCTATTTTATGTGCGGTTTCGGAGGTTGACTTAGTATTTGCATTACAAGAAATACTAAGAAGTAAGCATAATGAGCTCCATATATAAAATATCTTCATGATTTTTCCTTTTTAAATTCTATATAAAACTAGATCAAACTTTATGGAATGAAAATCTAGAATGAGTGAATGGTAGTTATGAATGAGGGAACACAATTCTAAAATTAGGGAGCTTCTTTTTTTACATAAAAAAGCTTCTAAAAAACAATGTAATTGATAAATACAGATTTTATTATCCCAGTAAAATGGATTAAGTTTACTTAGTTTTATGAATAAGTGATGAAGAAGATAGGTTTACTAATTATGGCTATTATACTCTTCCCTATGTTAATAATGGGACAAGAGAATGCTAAAACAAGAAGAGCAGCTCCAATGAGTATCAAGGGGTCTGTAAAAGAAAAAAGTACTAGAAAACCTATTAAGGGTGCAGAAATAACTGTTTTAGGAAAGGGGACTATAAGTACTGATGCTTTTGGTGATTTTAGGATAGAGGCTCATGTCGGAGATGAACTTATAATAACTCATGATAGCTTTATTACTGTACGTTACATTATTAAAGATGGACAACGAATCGATGTCGAAGTAAAGGATGATCCTGCAGGATCTAAATCAAAATTAGTTTCTAAACAAAAGCGAGAATTTAGATATCAAGAAAATCTAAAAGAAGCAAAAAGAACTTTAAAAAAGGATGCAGCTACCAGTATAGAATATATTACAAATGCTTTGGAAACTATACGAGATGATGATCCTGTGTCAGATAATAAAAAAGCAGAACTGTTTGAGACACTAGCTGATATATATAGGTATTGGAAGCAGCCTGATCTTGCAGAAAGTAATTATTTAACAAGCCTTAAAAATAAAAATCGTACTGAGGTAAAAGTTAAATTAGGCGGTGCACAGTTGGAGAATAAAAACTATCAAGGTGCATTAAAAACATTTTCTCAATTACAAAAATCTAGATTAAATACTACCCAAAAAATTATAGTATATGAAGGGTTAGGAGATAGTTATGAGGGTTTACAGAGTTATTCTAATGCGATAGAAAATTACAGAAAAGCATTATCCTTAAGCCAACGAAAAAAAATAGCAGATAAAGTTATTTTATTAAACTCTAAGTTAGCAAAGGTGCTACAGAAAGAGGGAAATGCTATTGATGCAGAAGAGTATTTAGATAATTCAGTACAATTAGCTCAGCAACAAGATAAGAAAACATCAGCTAGGCAGAGAACAGTTGCAGCAGATTTTTATAACAAAAACAGTAGTTACGATAAAGAAATACAACTCAGAAAAAAAGCTCTTGAAGATATAGAAGAGATTGAAAGTGATGAGATCGAAGATTTACCCTTACCAACAGAAAATAACTCTTTAACTACTCAGGTGCAAAATTATAAGATAGCCAGTGCTTTTGCCGCACAAGAAGCATACGATAAGGCGATACCATATCTAGAAGAAAGTATTAAAGAAGCAACATCAAAAAATGACCTGATCGTTCAAAAAGATGCTACCAGAAAGTTAGGGGAGGTATATAGAGAAAAAGGAGAGTTAAAAAAGGCATCAGAAGCATTTGAAGAATATGAAGTAATTATAGATAAATTATATATACAAAAAGATCAGGAGATTTCACAAGCAAATCGCTTTACCAGAGAACTGGCTCAAAAAGCGAATCGCATTGTCACTTTAGAAAAAGATAGAGAATTAAATGAAGCGAAGTATCAATTGGCATTTGCATCACAAGAGTTAGTCAATCAACAAAGTTTACGACAGCAGATTATTATTTATTTTTTGATAGGATTAACAATTTTATTACTTCTAGCTGCCTATTTGATGTACCGTAATATGAAGCAACAACGATATGCTAATAATATATTAGCATTAAAGTCACTGAGATCACAAATGAATCCGCATTTTATTTTTAATGCTTTAAATTCTGTAAATACATTTATAGCAACAAGTGATGAAAGAACTGCAAATCGATATCTAACGGATTTCTCTTTATTAATGAGAGCTGTTCTAGAGAATAGTGAAGAAGATTTTATCTCGTTAGAAAAAGAGATAGAGCTCTTAAAGCTATATGTGCAATTAGAGCATTTTAGGTTTCAGGATAAATTTGAATATAATATAACAGTTGATCCAGATATTGATATAAACGAATATATGATTCCTCCTATGTTATTACAACCATATGTAGAAAACGCAGTTTGGCATGGGTTACGATATAAAGAAGAAAGAGGTATACTATCTATAAACTTTCAAAAAATAGCTATAGATAAGATAGAAATAAGAATAATGGATGATGGTATAGGACGTAAAAAATCTAAAGAACTAAAAACCTTAAATCAAAAAAAACAGCAGTCTAGGGGAATGGGTAACATTAAAAAGAGAGTTACTATTCTTAACAAAATGTATAAAGATAAAATAGATGTATTTGTATCAGATCTCACAGATAATGAAGAAGGAACCCAAGTAACACTAATTCTTAAGAAAGATAAATAAATGAACTTAACCGCGATTATAGTAGATGATGAAGCAAATAGCAGAACGATACTTAGAAATTATATAGGTAAATATTGCCCATTGGTCACTATTTTGGGAGAGGCAGCAAGTGTAAAAGAAACATTAGTTTTGCTAGAGACCTATTCACCAGATATGCTATTTTTAGATGTAGAAATGCCTTACGGTAATGCATTTGATTTATTAGAACAAATTACTGACCGTACCTTTGAAATTGTTTTTGTAACAGCATATGATCATTATGCTGTAGAGGCTTTAAACGCTCAAGCAACCTATTATTTATTAAAGCCTATTGCTATTGATGATTTAATTAAGGCAGTTGATCATGTCCACCATATTAAAAAACGAGAAGAAGCTCTTCTAGATACTGTTTTAGTTCCTAAAATTACTACAATAGAGGGTAAAATCACTATTCCTCAACAAGACGGTTTTGAAGTGTTACAGATTTCTGATATTTTGTATTGTGAAGCAGATGATAATTATACTAAAATTTATTTAGATAAGGGACAGAAATTAGTAAGCAAGACACTTAAATATTTCGAAGAATCGTTACATTCTCATGGATTTGTAAGAATACATAAAAGTCATTTGGTTAATATAAGTGAGATAACAAGATATAGAAAAGGTAAAGGAGGAAGTGTTGTTTTATCTTCGGGTAAGGAATTAAGTGTGTCTTCTTCTAAAAAAGGAATATTGTTGGATTATTTTAGGTAATTAGTAAAAATTAACTCTATTTTTTGTTGAATAATCACTTTTTTTGTTAAATATAATAGAGATAACATTTGTTAGTTGTTATAATTTGTAATATTTATAATAATTAACTGTAAAAACTCAAAAACAATGAAAAAAAGAGAATCATTAAAGAAGTTATCTCTAAAGAAAATCAAAATTTCTAACCTGGCTTCTAAGGCTATTGTAGGGGGAACAGGTAACCCGTCATTACATAGTTGTGTAGGGCAAGGAAATAATCCAGGTCAAACTTGTTACACCAATAATTGTGGTGGTACAGGTGGTACTGGCGGTGGAGGTACCGATAAGAGCGGTCCTATTTATTGCTAATCTATCACTTATTATATATAACAAGACCATTAGGAATTTCTTCTAATGGTCTTGTTTTTTATAGCAAATCTATTTTATGGATGATGAGTATTAATATCTCCTATATTTGTTGATTTGTAAATCATTGATAGTAAGATTTTATAAGTATCTTCTTGCGGTGTGTATGGTGTATGTTATTTGTTTTTTATTGTAAACTTATGTGTAATTGTAATATTTCGTTGCCTGATATGAAGTACATTCACAGGTAAAAAGAAAAACAGCTGGTTTGATACTACAGCTTTTGGATATGATCATATTGTTAATATAATGTACAAGACAACTATTTTTTGAATTTTTCTTTATAATAAGAACTTATTAGCTACCTGTCTAGTGTGCCACATCATGTTAAAACCCTAAAAATTCTATAGTATGATTCGTTGTATGTGCTTTTAAAATGTCTTTTAGAGTATGTGTATTGTTATTAGAGTATAGTGAATGTTTGCCTAATTTATTACTAGTGTTTAGTATATTATTTGTAACCAATACAGCCTTAGTCTGCCTTGCGACAGCTTCCCCAGAATCAATAATTTTAATATGTTCAGGAAGTATTTTTTTTAAGATAGGGATAAGATAGGGGTAATGGGTACATCCTAAAACAAGATAATCAATGCCTTTTTTTAACATTGGGGTAATGTATGACTGAAGTAATGTTAGCATTTCTTCAGTGTCTATCATGCCTTCTTCTATCAACTCTACTAACCCAGTGCCAACGACTTCAAACATTTCTATATTTTGAGTATATAAGTCAGATGTTTTAGAGAATAATTCACTGGTTAATGTACCTTTTGTAGCGAGAACACCTATTCTTTTTGTTTTAGAATGTATAGCTGCAGGTTTTATAGCAGGCTCTATACCTATAATAGGGATATTATATGTTGCTCTTAGTGTTTTTATAGCATTAGTGGTAGCGGTATTACATGCAACAACTATAATTTTGCAATTTAGTTGTATTAATTTTTTGGTATTTTTAATACTCAGCCTAGTGATTTCCTCTCTACTTCGTTTGCCATAAGGAGCATATTTGCTATCTGCTAGAAAAATAGTATTTTCATGTGGTAGTAGTGAAGTAATCTCTTTCCAGATAGAGGTTCCGCCAACACCTGAATCAAATATACCGATAGGCTTGTTTTGCATAGTCACAAGATAATATATTCCAAAAATAAAAAAAACAGTGAGATAGCTATCTCACTGTTTTTTTTATTTTATGATACGATAGTAAAGTTGTTAAATACTTAAGTCCTTTTTTACGTCAGCCATAAGGTTTTTACCATCAGCCATAATTACCCCTGTTCCTGTAGTAGAATCTAATACATATTGGAAACCTTGTGCTCTGGCAACTTTTTGGATTGCTGTACGTGCTTTTTCGTATATAGGCTTCATTAATTCAATTTCTTTTTTCTGAAGATCTTGAAGTGCATTTGTTCTATAATCATTGATACTTTTCTCTGTAGCTTGTACTTCTTGCTGTCTTTTTAAGTTTTCTTCGTCTGTTTTAGTTTCAGCTTCTTGAGAGTATTTTTTGATAGTGTTTTGTAATTCTAACACCATATTTCTGATTTCTGCATCATAAGTTTTATTCAGCTTTTCAATCTCACTTTTTGCTGATTTGAAAGCAGGCATTGCCTCTACAAGTTCCTGTGATGCGATATGAGCAACTTTTGATTGAGCGTTCATAAAGCTTGAGGTTCCTATGATAAGTGCAGTAGCTACTAGTAATGTTCTAAATTGTTTCATTTGTAAGTAATTAATGGTGTTATAAATTTATTTAGTTTTTTAGTTATTATCCTCTTTGTTATAGTTTAGAATAGATAATTAATTATTGTTTTTTATATTTTCTCTTTGCGCTTTTAGTGCATTTATAGAGTCTTTTCTTCTCTTTTGTAATTCTAATAATTTAGCTCTTCTTTCTTCAAATTCTTTCTTTTTTACAGCTCTGATAGAATCCCTCTCTGCTTTACGTTGGGCAAGAAGTTGTTCTCTTTCAGATAATCTTCTTTGAGCCTCTCTCTGTCTATCGCTTACTTCTTTTTCTTGCTCAACATTTCTTTGTTCGTCTCTTTCGAGATTTTTTCTTTCTCTTTTACTATTTAGCTGCTTTCTTTTTGAAGCTCTATTTATTCTAAGTAATACCTGATCACTGATATCAAATCGATCTGCAGAGTATAACATTACCAGATCAGCTGATTTGTCAAAAATAAAATCATACTTTTTGTTTTTTGCAATTTCTTGTACTGCTACAAAAACTTGATCTTGTACTGGTTGAACTAATCTTTTTTTCTGAATAAAAAGATCTCCATTAGGTCCAAATCGCTTCTGTTGATATTCTAAGATCTCTTTTTCTTTAAAAAGAATGTCTTCTTCTCTTTCTTCAATGAGTTCTTTAGTTAACAAAACTCTTTCGTTATTAAGGTCTTTTCGCATTTCTTCTACCTCTTTAAGCTCGGCTTCTATTTCTACTTTCCATTTTTGTATTTTGGTTTCAAGATCAGAAGAAGCTTCGTTGTATTCTGGTACATTTTCCAGAATATAACTCATATCTATATATCCAATTCTAATACCTTTTTGTGCATGTATTGTAGTTGTAAAAAATAGCCAACTGATAGCTGTAACTAGTAAAAGACCCTTTGTTTTCATGACTTTGTTTGTGTATGTTGAAATAATCGTGCCAAAATTTAAAACTGTTGTCCTATAATAAAATGGATTTCTTTTCCGTGTGGTTGATTAGACCCAGGAACAGGATCGAAACCATATCCATAATCTATACCAAGCAATCCAAAAGCTGGCATAAAGATACGCAAACCTGCTCCAGCAGAGCGATTTATTTGAAAAGGGTTAAAACTTTTAAAATTATCATAAGACGCTCCACCTTCTAAGAAACCTAGCAGGTAAATTGATGCTGCTGGTTTTAGTGTTATAGGATAACGAAACTCTAACGAGTATTTGTTATAAATTGTTGCCCCATCGGCATCAAAATTCTGGTCATTAACTCTACTTTGTGGAGTAATTCTTCGATCAGGGTATCCTCTTAATGCTACAATTTCTCTTCCATCAAGGCTTCCAGAGCCTAATTGTGTTCCTCCTAAGAAAAAACGTTCAAAGGGAATATCTCCTCTTTTATTATTGTATGCTCCTAAGAAGCCATATTCTGTTTTTGTTTTTAGTACTAAAGGTTTTTTACCAATATTGAATAGGCTGGTGTACCAAGTACCATCAAATTTAATTTTATAATACTCTAGCCATTTAAAACGCTCTTGATCGATTTCACCTATTTCTTTTGCTATTTCGGTGTTCCTTGCAACATCTCTTGAATTAGAAGAACTTAGGTTTCTTCTTTCTTCATCTAATAAATCTCTTCTATCTTTTAGTTTACCATAATCAACTCCGTTTAAAATAGAGTATGGAAGTGATAGTTTGGCTACAATATTAAATTCTGATCCACCAGTAGGGAAAATTGGATTTGTAGTAGTGTTATTTCTGTTAAGCCCAATAGTATACGATAAATCATTAGAATATCCATTACCAAATGTAAAGAGACGAGTGTTGTAATTTTTAAGATTATAATGTCTTATGTTAATAGCTTGCGATAAAGTAAAAAAGTTATCAGGCCAGTTTAATCTTTTGGCAATACCAATTGATCCACCAGTAATAAGGAATTTGCTATTTCTGTCTACATTACGACTTCTATTATTGAATAGGAATTGTACGGTATGCGAAAAAGACGTAGAAAGTTGATATGGTCTTTTTCCTCCTAGCCATGGTTCTACAAATGAAAGGCTATAGGTTCTGAATGATCTACTGGCTTGAGCCCTAACTCTAAGTGTTTGACCATCACCCATTGGTAGAGGGCTATATGCATCTTTGTTAAAAATATTACGGATAGAGAAGTTGCTAAATGCTAATCCTAGTGTTCCTACAAAACCACCGCCTCCAAAACCACCCTGAAGTTCTATTTGGCTAGATCCTTTTTCTACTAATGGATAATTAATATCAATAGTTCCTGCTTGAGGGTTTGCATTTTTAAACTGTGGTTCTAATTGTTCTGGGTCAAAGAAACCTAATTGCCCTAATTCTCTAACTGTTCTTACAACAAGTTCTTTACTATACTGCTGACCAGGTTTGGTTCTAAGTGTTCTATAGATTACATGATCATTTGTTTTATCATTTCCAGAAACAGTAATGTGATCAAAATAGGTTAGCTTGCCTTCACGTATTCTAATTTCAAAATCAAGAGTATCATTATATACTTTAGTTTCTACAGCATCAATTGAAGAGAACAAGTATCCATTATTTTGATATAAATTGGTAAGGTCGTCTGCATCGGGTTTTGTGTTATCAGCAATTTGTTTTTCTAATAAGACACCATTGTATACATCTCCCTTTTTAATGACTAGTTGTCTTGCTAATTGTCTATCTGTGTATACGCTATTTCCTAAAAAATTGATATTACCAAAATAGTATTTATTACCTTCTTCTACAGTAAGGTTTAACGATACCGTTTTATCATCTTCTATAAGTAGACTGTCAGAAGTTATACGTGCATCTCGATATCCTTTTTCTTTATATTTTACAATGATATTATCTTTGTCTTCTTCATAATCTGCACGAATGTATTTTGATCTTTTCCAGAATCTAAGAGGTTTCTTACGTTTGGTGTTCTTCATTGCTTTTCGCACCTTAGCATCAGAAAGCTGTTCATTTCCTTCTATATTGATGTTATCAATCTTAACTCGATTTCCTCTGTCAATCAATACTACCATGTTTACCTTATTACTGGTTACTGTATCTTTTACAGCAATAGTGTTAATAGTTACTTTGGTATTTAGATAACCATCTTTTTTATACTTATTAGATATAAAATTACGAGTTGTAGTGATAAGATTTTCTGTAACTTTAGTTCCTTTGTTAAGCCCATTGTCTTTGATTAAACCTTCGGCTTTACGCTTTTTGACTCCTTGAATACGTACTTCATTTAATTCATGAACTTCTTGAATATTAATTTCAAGATTAGCAACATCGCCTTCTATACTACTTATATAGAAGTTAATATCGCTAAATAATTCAAGTCCCCATAATTTTTTAATTACTTTACTTATTCGGTCTCCAGGAAGAAAAATACGTTCTCCTTTCCTAAGTCCTGTAAAGGTAATGACAGTATTTTCATTATAACTAGTAGTTCCTGTAACTTTGATGTCTCCAATAATATATTCTTTACCACTAGCGCCAGGTAATTTTTGTGCGAAAAGCGATGTTGATATTAATAAGGCAAGTAACGTAAAATACGTAATAGGTAGTTTTTTTGTCATTTTTTTAACTGAGCTGCTCACTAGTTTTTCCAAATCTTCTTTCTCTTTTTTGATAATTGGATATGGCCTCCAATAAATCGGCTTTTTTAAAATCTGGCCATAAAATTTCTGTAAAATATAATTCTGCATATGCAATTTGCCATAACAAGAAATTGCTAATACGCTGTTCCCCACTAGTGCGTATTAATAAGTCTACATCTGGCAGGTCTTTTGTATATAAATGCTCATTAATGACTGATTCATTAATGAGATGTGGCGAAATTACACCATTTTTAACTTTAATACTTATTTCTTCAATAGTTTTTATAAGTTCTTCTCGGCTTCCATAACTAAGAGCTAAGGTAAGTGTCATCTGACTATTTTCTTTGGTTTTTTCAATTACTTCAAGAAGTTCTGTTCTTACTTTTTTAGGAAGTAATTGTAAATTTCCAATAGCATTAAGTCGGATATTATTTTCCTGAAGTGTTTTGATTTCTCTTTTTAAAGAACTTACCAAAAGTTTCATTAAAGTGTCTATTTCGAGTTTTGGTCTGTTCCAGTTCTCTGTAGAAAAGGCATACAATGTTAGATATTTAACACCTATTTCTGCGGAGCTTTCTACAGTTTCTTTAACGGCTTTTGTTCCATTTTCGTGACCTACAGCTCTAAATAGACCTTTCTTTTTGGCCCATCGTCCATTACCATCCATAATGATGGCAACATGCTGTGGAATATTAGAATTTAATTGTTTTTTATCGATCATTTTTAAAATGCACAGTAACAAGGTATCCTACCCCAAGTGTACGATATTGTTATACCAGTAAATACATACCAGTCATTGTTGTTTAAATTACCAAATCCTTTGCCAAATCTATCATCAGGATTGCTGCCATCAATATTGTCAGTAAATGTATACCGAGCTCCAATTTCTGCACCAAGTACAAAGTCTCTTCCTAATGTTTTTTTAATTCCTAAAACCATGGGGATGGCAAAACTCCATTTGTCACTATAAGCATCAATTTTGTTGTTAATATCAATAGCTTGTGCACCATAGTTAAAAGCAGTAAAACCTGTGTATAGATATGGAGTAAATTGAGAATCGCCTTCATAAAGGTACCAATCCCAGAAGTTAAACTCCATTCCTAATGATATTTCTTTTACAGAATTCGTGAAGCTTAATCCTCTTTGTTTTCTCCTTTCATCCCCTCTTTTATCATTAGCATTGAGCTCTGCATATAAAAATGAAGCTCTAAAAGCGTGTCGCTTGCTTCGGTTCCATTTTCCTATGGCACCAAATGCGATGTCATTAGGTGAAATGTAGTATGTAGATCCTACATCTCCTACATAGTTAGCTCCTCCAACCATCAAACCTACTTCATAGGTTTGGGATGCGATTGATTGTATAAAAAATACAGCGATTATAAGTGATGCTAAGTATCTCATAGATTTTCAAAAGTTTGCAAATATAACAATTAACTTTAGTACACAAGAATTTGAGTAAAATAGTATGCATAAAAAACACTTTTTAGTGCTTTTTATTGTTCAATTGCGTTTATCTTCTCCCCAAAGCATCTTTTTACGTAACGTTTTTTGAAAACTTTCATTCTGAAGAATTACCATATTAATTTTAAATGGAGCTTTTTTTATATATATTGTAGTATCATTAGGTAATGTGTGTGTTCTGGAGTCCAATGAGACTAAATAAGTGTCTTCTCTTCCTGAAACTTGTAATTCTATTTCTTGATTGTCGGGGATAACAAGTGGTCGGGCATTAAGATTATGTGGTGCGATAGGAGTGAGGACCATACTTTCTACATCAGGCATCATTACGGGACCACCACAACTTAATGAATATCCTGTAGAACCAGTAGGAGTAGAGATTATTAATCCATCTGCCCAATATGTGGTAAGGAATTCATTATTTAGGTGTGTATCTACAGTAATCATAGATGTTGTATTTCTTCGACTTACAGCAATCTCATTCATAGCAAAATTTAAAACCCCAAACTCTTTTGTAACAGGGAAAGTCTCTATGGTAACAAGGCTTCTTGGAGAGATATAGAATTTTTTATCTAAAATTAGGGCTATACTGTCTTTAATCTCTTCTTTTTGTATGGTGGCCAAAAAACCAAGTCTTCCCGTATTAATTCCTGCGATAGGGATTCCTAAATCTCGGACATAGGTAATAGTTTTTAGGATAGTGCCATCTCCTCCAATGCTAAAAAAGAGGTCATAAGAAGTATCTAATTCTTCAAAAGTACTAAAATGAGAGTAGGTTTTATCGATTTCATCATGAAGATTTATTAATTCCAGAAATTTTTTTTCGATGACAACTTCTACTTCATTTTCGTCAAGAGTTTCTAATAACTGCTGAATATAGATTCCTGAATTTTTATGATAAAACTGACCATATATACCGATCTTCATTTTAATTTTGATTTGTGTTTTTAATTTGGTTATATATTTAGGTATTTTTCTAGATATTGAGATCTCTCTTTAAGATTTGTTAGGAATGAATCTTCTTGGTGTTTTGAAACAATATTGTAACTATATCTTCTAAATGTTTGTACAATATTGTTGATATCGCTATCACTAATTTTTAAAGTTATTTGTGCTACATCATTTTCCATCTTAGAAATAAATAAACCTAATACTTTGGCATTATTAGATTCTATGATTTGAGATATTTCACTAAAAGAATAGTCTAAGGTGCCTTTTTCTACAATTAGGATGTTGCCAGGCTCACTAAGAAAAGGAGTCTCATTAAAAAGAGTTATAATGTCTCCAAGTTCAAAAATCCCTAAATAACTATTGTCATCTTCGAGTACAGGCATAATGTTAGAATTACTTTGAGCAAAAGACTCTAGGATATCTAACCAATTGTCATCTTTTCTGACAAAAAAACCTTCCAGAGCATATCGATATGTTTCTAAAGTTTTATCTGTTTCAAAACATCTAATATCAGTTTCAGAAATACATCCTAGATATATGTTCTCTTTTATGACAGGGAAATGAGTGTACGTAAGTTCGTTAAACAACAATTGTGCTTCGGTTACTTTTACCGATACATCAAGAGGTTCTATCTCATTAACAATATATAAATTTGTTTTCATAATTTATGGGACTATAATATGCAAAATAATCAAAAAATATACAATCAAGGCGTTCGCAACTTCGTATTTTTGCTTTTTTAGTTCAAAGACATCAAAAACCATGACAAAGTTAAGTGTTAATGTTAATAAAATAGCAACTTTACGTAATTCTAGAGGAGGGAATACTCCTAATTTGATAAAAGTGGCAACTGATATTCAGAATTTTGGAGGAGAAGGGATTACAATACATCCGAGACCTGATGAAAGGCATATACGATATCAGGATGCATATGATTTAAAATCGATTGTAACTACAGAATATAATATAGAAGGAAACCCAATTCCTAAATTTATGGATTTGGTGTTAGAAATTAAACCAACTCAGGTTACTCTAGTTCCAGATGAGGAAAATGCTATAACGAGTGATGCTGGTTGGGATACGAAGAAACATAATCATTTTTTAAAAGAAGTTATCTCAGAGTTTAAACGTAATGGTATTAGGACTTCAATATTTGTAGATCCTGTTTCTGAAATGATAGAAGGAGCGGTAGCTACAGGGGCAGATAGAATAGAACTATATACTGAAGAATTTGCTTCAGAATATGCTAAGGGAAACCAGAAAGCAGTACATCCCTATGCTGTATGTGCACAACAAGCGATTGATCTAGGGATAGGAGTTAATGCGGGTCATGACCTTTCTTTGGATAATATTAAGTTTTTTAAAGAAAATATACCTGGACTTCTTGAGGTTTCTATAGGTCATGCTTTAATAAGTGAATCTATATATTTAGGATTAGAAAATGTAGTTAATATGTATTTACATAGACTTAAATAAATTAATGATTATGAAATTACATGCTAATGTTTTTGGAGAGGGTCATCCTTTTTTGATTCTTCATGGTTTTTTAGGAATGAGTGATAATTGGAAAACCATAGGGAAGAAAATATCAGAACAAGGGTTTCAGGTGCATTTAATAGATCAGCGCAACCATGGGAGAAGTCCTCATAGTGATGTGTTTTCTTATGATGTATTGGCAGAAGATTTAAAGTTGTATTGTAAAGAGCATAATTTATATAACATCAATCTTTTAGGGCATTCTATGGGAGGTAAAACAGCAATGCTTTTTGCAACTAAGTATCCTAGTTTGATTAATCGCTTAATCGTTGCTGATATTGGGCCAAAATACTATCCACTACATCACCAAGATATTTTGGATGGTTTAAGTGCTTTGGACTTTGAGGTTTTAACATCCAGAGGAGAGGTAGATAAGGAACTTAGTTTATATGTGCCTGATATAGGGGTACGGATGTTTCTTCTTAAAAACTTGTATTGGAAAGATAAAGGAGTACTTGGGTTACGTATGAATTTGGATGCTTTGATTAAAAATGCGCATGAAATAGGAGTAGAACTTCCTAAACAATATTCTTATCAGGGTACTACTATTTTTCTTAAAGGAGAAAAATCTAATTATATTATAAAAGATGATGAGGTTAAGATAAAAAGTCAATTTCCTAATTCTAAAATTGAGGAAATCTCTAATGCAGGGCATTGGTTGCATGCAGAAAATCCAGTAGTTTTTTTAACTAAGGTGTTGAATTTTGTTAAAAAACGAGATTAATATACTATGTATGCATAATATTTTAATGATTTCGTTGGATAGTTGTTATTTTCTGTTAAATTTGGTAAATTGATATTTGAATATCAAAACCTAAAATAACAAAACAATTCTAAATTAATTATGAAAAAACTTTTATTATTAGTTCTATTCGTCTCGGTAACTCTGGTTACTTATGCAGGTGGGTATAGAGTTAGTGTGCAAGGACAGAGGGCAATAGCTATGGGACATACCGGAGTAGCTGTAGTGAATAGTGCTGAGTTGGTCTTTTTTAACCCAGCAGGTCTTGTATACTTAGAGGATAAATTAAACGTAAGTGTTGGTGCAAGTGGTATTTTTACGGATGTAATATATCAAAACACAGAATTTGGTGTTTCTTCTGAAACAGATAGCTCTGTAGGAACTCCCCTTAGTTTATATGGTTCTTATAAGGTTAACGAATGGATGTCTGTTGGTCTTGGAGTGTACACACCGTATGGTAGTGAAGTAACATGGCCAAAGGATTGGGCAGGTTCTCAATTGGTTAATTCTATTGAACTGGCAGCAATTTATGTTCAACCGGTAGTCTCCTTTAAATTATCTGATTATTTCAGTATTGGAGGAGGACCTATTTTTGTAACTGGTTCTGTGAAGTTTAATCGTAATGCGAGTAGAACAACAACAGATATTGAGGGAAATAGATCTAATGTGAATATTGATGACTCTGGAGTTACTAATTGGGGTTGGAGTATAGGAGGAATGTTTAATCCTACTAAAGATTTTCATATAGGATTTAACTACCGAAGTGAAATTATTTTAGAATCTAAAGATGGAGAAGCCACTTTTTCTAACTTTCCAAACTCTACCGCAGCACCAGTAAATGGTACAGATGGATTTACTGCAGAATTACCATTGCCAGCAGAATTATCGGTTGGATTGTCTTATGAATATAAGAAATGGGTTTTTGCATTTGATTATAATAGGCAGTTCTGGGATGTTTATAAATCATTAGATATTAATTTTACTAATCCAAGAAACCCAGATTCTAGTAACCCACGTAATTATAAAAGTTCATCAGTGTATCGATTTGGATTACAATATCAGGCTACCGATAAGATTACTTTGAGAGCGGGATACTATAGAGATGAAACTCCAGTGCAGCCGGGGTATTTTGCTCCAGAAACCCCTCGTAACGATTCTGATGGTTTTACAGGAGGTTTAAGTTTTGCGGTAACTCCTAAATTGGCTATTGATGCTTCTTTCTTTTATTTAAGGTTTGAGGAAGTTGATGCTTCTTATGATTATGGTACGAATTCGACTGGAGGGAGAGAGTCTTTTGGAGGAACGTATAAATCAAGCGCATTTGCGCCTGGACTTGGTTTAACTTATAAAATGTAATAAATGATGATGAAGAAAAATATAAAATACCTAGCAATCCTAGCATTAGGGATTATTGCTTGTGAACCAGAATTCGATAATCCAATTGATGAATCAGGTATATATACTAATGGTACAGCAGATTTTAGTAAGTATGTGGCATTAGGGAATTCCCTTACAGCAGGGTTTGCTGATGGAGCCTTATATATTACGGGTCAAGAAAACTCATATCCTAATATTGTATCTAAACAATTTGCATTTGCAGGAGGTGGAGAATTTACTCAACCATTAATGGCTGATAACGTAGGAGGTTTTATTGGAGATGCAACTATACAGGCAGCTTTTCCTCCTAGATTGGTTTTGGTTTTTGATGATAAAGGTAAGCCGGTAGGACCTGCACCATATACTGGCGATACGTCAAAAACGGATTTTACAGCTAATTTAGGAGCTTCTTTTGGTAATATGGGAGTTCCAGGGGCAAAAAGTTATCATTTGCTTGCTCCAGGATATGGTAATGTAGCTGGAGTGGCTGCAGGTTTGGCGAATCCATATTTTGCAAGAATAGCATCTTCTCCAACAGCTACAATGATAGGTGATGCGGTGGCACAAAATCCTACTTTTTTTAGTTTATGGATCGGGAATAATGATATTCTTAGTTATGCAACATCTGGAGGTATAGGAAAAGATCATAATGAAACAGGGAATATGGATCCATCTACATATGGAAGCAATGATATTACTAACGTAACCACATTTGCAGGGATATATAATCAGCTATTAGGAGCATTGACTAAAAATCAAGCTAAAGGGGTTGTGTTAAGTATACCTAGTGTAACCTCGGTACCATTTTTTACAACTGTTCCTTATGCTGCCTTGAGTCCGTTGAACCCTGATTTTGCAAAACAAATACCAGAATTGAATGCTACTTATGCAGGATTAAACCTTGCGTTTAAAGCTATAGGTGTTCCAGAAAGAGCAATTCAGTTTTCAACTACTAGTGCAAGCCCAGTAGTGATTAAAGATGAATCACTAGAGGATAAGACAGCGCAATTAAAAGCTGCTTTAACTCCTGCTTTTGGAGTGACAAAAGCAACTCTTTTTGCTATGCAATATGGGCAAGCAAGACAAGCAACTGCAGAAGATTTATTAGTTCTTACCAGTTCTCGTATTATAGGAAAAGTAAATACAGATAGACTAGCTGAATTGGTTGTTGCAGGTTTGTCTAAAGAAGAAGCGGCAAAACTTTCGGTTAATGGAGTTTCCTTTCCTTTAGAAGATCAGCATGTATTAATACCAGCAGAACAAACCGCAATAGAAAATGCAAGGACAGGATTTAATGCTACAATTAAAAACCTAGCTACGGCAAAAGGTTTGGCATATTATGATGCTGCTGCTGATTTAGCACAGGCTGCCAATGGAGGTATCCCGATTGATGGAGGTGTTGTTACGTCAGAATTTGTGACAGGAGGAGGGTTTTCTCTAGATGGAGTACATCCTTCGCCAAGAGGACATGCTTTAATGGCTAATGGAGTTTTAAAAGCGATAAAAGCTACTTATGAATCTAATTTACCCACAGTTAATCCAGCAGATTATGGTACGGTTACCATAAGTAATGATATTAATTAAGAAAATGAACCGATAAATGATTAATAAAAAAACCTGCTACTTTTAGCAGGTTTTTTTTATTACTGTCTGAAAATAGTTTAATACTAAATGAGTCATAAAATTATAATTCATAACTTGAAATATAAATAAGAAAAAAGTATATTTAACACTAAGTTTTAAAATTGTATTTTATGTATAAGGCTTATACTTGAGAGATGAAATTTTTATTTAAGCTAATATTAAGTGCTGTTGCAGTAGTCATTTTGGCAAAAATCTTACCTGGTGTTGAAGTAGATGGTTATCTAAGTGCCTTGATAGTGGCTGTTGTTATAGCTATTTTAAATGCGATTGTAAAACCTTTGTTGGTTGTTTTGACATTACCAATTACGGTGGTTACTTTAGGAGTGTTCCTTTTAGTGATTAATGCAATGATTATTTTATTAGCAGATTATTTTGTTATAGGATTTGATGTAACTGGCTGGTTCTGGGCATTGATTTTTAGTCTATTGCTATCTATGTTTCAGTCGATACTGTATTCTGTTTTAAAGAAAGACAAAAATTAATATAACTCTTGCTGTTTTTCAGGGAGTTAAAATTTGTTGTGATGTAAAAAAGTATTACTTTTGCAACCCAAATTTTAGTAGTAAACGTAGAGATAATGAATATTTCAAAAGAGCAATTAGACGAATTAAATGCGGTAGTAACTGTAGATATCACTAAAGATGATTACAGTGATAAGGTTAATAAAATCCTTAGTGACTATCGTAAGAGTGCTAACATTCCTGGTTTTAGAAAAGGTCATGTTCCTATGGGGCTTGTAAAAAAGCAATATGGGAAAGCAGTTTTGGTAGATGAGGTGAATAAACTATTACAAGATGCATTAAATAAATACCTCACAGAAGAGAAACTAGATGTTTTAGGTAATCCTTTACCTAAAGAGCAAGAAAATTTTGATTGGGATACTGATAATTACTCTTTCGAATTTGAACTTGGATTAGCACCGAAGTTTGATGTAAAATTAAATGGTAAGAAAGCGATCACTCACTACAAAATTGTAGCAAATGATGAGATGATTGATAATCAGATTAAAACCATTCAGAAGCAATATGGTAAGTTGATCTCTAAAGATAGTGTAGAGAAAGATGATTTAGTAGCAGGTTCTTTTGTTAATGAAGAAAAGGAAATTGAGAATACTTCTACAATTTCTTTAGATAAAATTAAAGGAAAAAAGAATTTAGATAAGTTTATAGGAGCTAAGGTTGGTGATGTTATTACCCTAAAAACAAAAGGATTGTTTAATGATGATCACGATTTGATAAGTGCCTTAAAAATAGAACATGATGATGCTCATGACCTTGATGTAGAAGTTACTTTTACAATATCAGAAATAAACACTCAAGAATTAGCTGATTTAGATCAAGAACTATTTGATAAGTTATATGGACCAGAAGTTGTAAAAACAGTTTCTGATCTAAAAGTTAAAATAAAAGAAGATGCAGAGCGTCAATTCGAGCAGCAATCAGAACAACAACTGCTTAATGCTATTACAGAAAACGTATTAGAGAATACCGTATTTGATCTTCCTATAGAGTTCTTGCAGAAATGGATTAGAGTGACAGGAGAAAAACCTTTAACAGAGGATGAGGCAAAAGATGAGTATGAGAAAAGTGAAAAGGGATTACGTTATCAATTGATAGAAGGAAAGATTATTAGTGATAATAATCTTCAGGTAACTTTTGAAGAATTACAAGATTTTGCAAAAGATTTGATTAAAGGTCAAATGGCACAGTTTGGACAGAATTCTCCAGAAGATAAAGAATTAGAAGGTATTGCAGCTAGAATATTGTCAAACCAAGATGAGGTTAAAAGAATTTCTGAGCAATTGATGAGCAAGAAGTTACTAAACTATTATAAAGAAAATGCAAAGCTAAAAATAAAAGAAGTTAGTTTTGATGAATTTATAAAAGAGGTTTACAAATAAGAAATGTTGTAAAATACTAAGGAATTTATAGTTATATTTAGGGCGTTAAACTATCTTTGGGTTAACGCCTTTTTTATCAATAAAAATTTCAGAAAAAGAAATATGGATTACGGAAAAGAATTTGAAAAATACGCTACCAAACATCAGGGTATTAATAGTAATTACTATAATCAGATCATTAGTAGTATGTATCCGGTTGGTATGACTCCTAATATTATAGAAGAACGTCAAATGAATATTGCTATTTTTGATGTTTTCTCACGATTAATGATGGATCGTATTATATTTTTAGGAACCGGGATTAATGATCAGGTTGCTAATATAGTTCAGGCTCAATTATTGTTCCTTGAAAGCGTAGATTCGTCAAAAGATATTCAGATATATATTAATTCTCCAGGAGGAAGTGTTTATGCTGGTTTAGGGATTTATGATACTATGCAGTTTATAAAACCAGATGTAGCTACAATATGTACAGGTATGGCCGCATCTATGGGAGCTGTATTGTTATGTGCAGGGCAAGCAGGAAAACGTTCTGGATTACCTCATAGTAGGGTGATGATTCATCAACCATTAGGAGGAGCTCAAGGGCAAGCAAGTGATATAGAAATTACTGCACGTGAGATTTTAATATTAAAAGAAGAATTATATAAAATCATTGCTAAACATTCTGGACAAACCTATGATAAGGTTTATGAAGACAGTGATAGAGACTATTGGATGAAAGCTGATAAAGCTCTTGAATATGGAATGATTGATGAAATCTTATCTAGAGAGTAGTTTTTTTTCTTGTATAGGAGAATTTTCTACTGCTTAAGATAGATAGATTATGAGTTTTTTGTAAAATATAAAGCATACTTGATGATTTCATAAGATATAGAAATAATCAGGATATAACGTATGCAGGTTTCACCTAACCAATTTAAAATGTATTTATAGAAGGTGATTGAAATTGAAAAATTATGGCTAAGGAAGATTTAGAATGCTCTTTTTGTGGGAGAAAAAAGCCTGAAACTAATTTGTTGATAGCAGGGTTAGATGCTCATATATGTGATCGATGTATTGTTCAGGCACATGGAATTGTAGTAGAAGAAGCTAAAGATGAAGAGACTGGCGAGCTTAGCAATGAATTGATGCTACGTAAGCCTATGGCTATCAAGAAATTTTTGGATGAATATGTAATAGGGCAAGAGTTTACCAAAAAAGTAATGTCTGTTGCGGTATATAATCATTATAAGCGTTTGTTACAACCACAAACAGAAGATGATATAGAGATTCAGAAAAGTAATATCATCATGGTAGGGCAAACGGGTACAGGTAAAACATTGATGGCAAAAACTATTGCTAAAATGCTTAATGTACCTCTGGCAATTGTAGATGCAACGGTTCTTACTGAGGCAGGTTATGTAGGAGAGGATGTAGAAAGTATTCTTACAAGATTGCTTCAAGCGGCAGACTATAACCTAGAGAAAGCACAAAAAGGAATTGTATTTATTGATGAAATAGATAAGATAGCTCGTAAAAGCGATAATCCTAGTATTACTAGAGATGTCTCTGGTGAAGGAGTACAGCAAGCATTACTAAAACTATTAGAAGGTACTGTAGTGAATGTTCCGCCAAAAGGAGGACGTAAACACCCTGATCAAAAATTTATAGAGGTAGATACTGAAAATATTCTTTTTATAGCAGGAGGAGCTTTTGATGGTATAGAAAAAAATATTCAGAAACGATTGAATATGCAAGCGGTAGGATATAGTGCTTCTAAAAGTGAAGATGCTATAGAAAAAGATAATCTACTACAATATATTATCCCACTGGATCTAAAAGATTTTGGATTAATTCCTGAGATCATAGGTAGATTACCAGTACTCTCTTATATGAATCCATTGGATAAAGAAACTCTTAGATCTATATTAACTGCTCCTAAAAATGCTATCATAAAGCAATATAAGAAGCTGTTTGAAATGGATAATATTAATTTTTCTATTACGGATGGAGCATTAGAATATATTGTAGAGAAAGCAATGGAGTATAGGCTTGGAGCAAGAGGTTTAAGATCTCTTTGTGAGGCTATTTTGACCGATGCAATGTACGAAATGCCAGAAAGTGAAGAAACAGAATTTAGAGTGACTAAGGATTATGCTGAAAAGAAACTAAATAAATCTACGATTAAAAAACTTAAGGCCGTTTCTTAAGGAAATAAAGTAATAATAATTAAAAAAAAGCGGGGTATCTAAAAAAATAACCTCGCTTTTTTGGTTGATTAGTAGTTGTTAATTTATATACATATTCTTTCTTTTATTCAGAATAAGATATTTTGTTTTTGTTATCAGTAATGATAGTTTCAGTACTTTTTAAGGTTAGATTAGTATTCTTAAGCTCAATTTTTAAGTTATTTTGGCGAATTAAAGCTTCATAAAATTTTACTTTTGATAATTCACTATAACAAGTATCGTCTTCTAATGTAAATGTACTTTTTATGCTAGACGAAGTAACTGATTTGGGAGTCGTAATTGCTAACTCATTATTAGATGTGATTGTGTGATTTTTAGTTGCATTTTCTTGAGCATTTACCTCTATTACTAAAAGAAAAAATAAGAGACAAGATATTGTGTTTTTCATACTGGGGTGCCTTAGTATATTTGTAACTATCTGGTAACAAATTTAATATGAAAATAAGAGGCTTTAAAATGATTTGATATTTTTTAGACTAAAGACCTTTTTTGAAGGATGAAATACAGATAATCACAGATAAAATAGATGTTGTAACGTATTTTTCTTACGGTTTAACCGTATTTTTAGTCTTCAATTCACTCTATTTAATAAAAAAACAATTTTACAGTAATGGAATTTAGAGTTGAGAGGAGTGCTTAGAATTTATGCTATTTAATATGATTAACTCTTCAATATATGCTCGTTTATTAGACAATCTTGGGATTTTATGTTGCCCTCCCAGTTTATTGTTTTTTTTCAGCCAATCATAAAATAAATTAGGCCTTGCCTTACGTATTTGAAGAATGTTAAGTGTAGTATTATTATATCTTTTGGCTTCATAATCACTGTTTACATGTTGTAAATTTTGATCTAAAATATGTGTAAATTCTTTGAGATTTTTAGGATGTTTTTTAAATTCTATAATCCATTCATGAGCCCCTTTTTTTCTTTCTTTCATAAAAATAGGAGCGACAGTATAGTCTACAATTTCACTATTGGTAGCTTTAGTTGTTTTTCTAAGCGCCTCTTCAGCATTTTCGATAATAAGTTCTTCTCCAAAAACATTAATATGATGCTTGGTTCTACCCGAAACTTTTATTCTATATGGGTTTATTGAAGTAAAGCGTACTGTATCTCCAATTTTATAACGCCATAGTCCTGCATTGGTCGTAATAATTATAGCATAATTTTTATTGATTTCTACTTCACTTAGCGGGATAACTTTTTCGGTAATAGTGCCATACGTTTCCATAGGTATAAACTCATAGAATATACCATAATCTAACATTAATAATAATTCTGACGAATCATTATAATCCTGTATCGCAAAGAAACCTTCAGAGGCATTGTATATTTCATAATACTTAAAAGAATTTTTAGGTAGAATTTTTTTGTATTGCTCTTTATAAGGAGCAAAATTTACTCCGCCATGAAAATATACTTCTAGGTTATTCCATATCTTGAAAAGATCTTCCTGTTCTGTGGTTTCTAGCACTTGATTTAATAAAACAAGCATCCAAGAAGGAACTCCTGCTAAGCTAGTTACATTTTCTTGTATTGTTTCATTAACAATAGCTTTCATTTTAAACTCCCAGTCACTCATTAAGGACACCTCATTATTTGGAGTAGAACTATATTCTGCCCAAAATGGCATATTGTCTATAATTATAGCGGATAAATCACCAAAAGAAGTTCCGTTTTCTTTGTATAATTCTTTACTACCTCCTAATCGAAGGCTTTTTCCGGTAAATAGTTTAGAATTTTCATTATTATTAAGGTACATGCACAAGAGGTCTTTACCTGCTGCAAAATGACAATCTTCTAATGATTCTTCACTAACGGGAATAAATTTACTTTTTGAACTAGTGGTACCACTGGATTTTGCAAACCATTTAATAGGAGTAGGCCAGAATATATTATGCTCTCCTAAACGACTTCGTTCAATCATAGCTTCATAATCTTCATAAGATCGTATAGGGATTCGTTCTTTAAAAGTTTTATAATTACTAATAGTCGCAAAGTCATATTTTTTCCCTACCTCAGTGTTTTTTGCTGTTGCTAATAAAACGTGTAATAATTCTAGTTGAACTTCATTAGGATATTTAAGGAAAAGTTCTATCTGATGAAAACGTTTTTTAAGAAACCAGCTGGCTATAGAATTAACTAATGGGATTGGCATTTTTGATGTATATTTAGCCAAAAATATAGTGCTCTAATTTTTATTATAAAAAAGTGAACACACTATTTTTGATAAGTGTGAAATAAAAACTAAAATAATAAAAATAATCACATTCTTCTTATCCATTAGTTATATAACAAGATTTTTATGAAATATACTGGAGTACTTAAAAAAATGCAGACAGAATTAGGGAATCCTATTCAGTATTACTTGGTTTTTGAATCAGATTTTATCCATATGAATCAATTATTGAATAAAAAAATACAGATAGAATTTGTAGGCTATCAATGTTTGGCATGTGGTAAGAATAAAAAAATATTTAGACAGGGATATTGTTATGATGATTTTTATAACCAGCCTCAAGTAGGAGATTGGGTAATCCGTCCAGAATTAAGTACAGCACATTTAGACATAGAAGACAGGGATTTAGAATTTGAAAAAAAAGCTCAGTTACAGCCTCATATTGTATACTTGGCTAATTCTAGTAGTGTAAAAGTAGGCGTGACTCGAAAATCTCAAGTCCCTACAAGATGGATAGATCAGGGAGCACATGAAGCTATAGCAATTGTCGAAGTTCCTAATCGATACTTAGCAGGTATTGCAGAAGTAGCTTTAAAAGAAAAAGTTTCTGATAAAACGAATTGGCGTAAAATGCTTAAAAATGATATAGTTGATGAAAATTTGATTGATTATAAAAATACACTAAGAGATTGTATACCTGATGAGGTAAAAGATTATTTTATTGAGGATGGAAAAGAAACGCAGCTTCATTTTCCAGTATTACAGTATCCTGATAAATTAAAAAGCCTTAACCTAGAAAAAACACCAGAGTTTTCTGGTGTTCTTAAAGGGATAAAAGGGCAGTATCTTATTTTTGAAGATCATACAGTCTTTAATGTTAGAAATAATGAAGGGTATGTGGTACGTTTAACAATCTCTTAAATTAGATTTTTGTAATAGTTCTAACTCTTCTTTTCCATAGATTTCGCACTGTTGTAATGTGTCTTTTATATCTTCGATAGTTGTTCTGGGGTTTATGAGACACATTCTTAGTACAATTTGTCCTTGTAAAACAGTGGTTACTAATAATGCTTCTCTAGAGGTTACTATTTTTTTTGAAATATTTTGATTGATTACATCCAATTCTTCTTCGGATAACTCTTGTTTTATAGGATGGTATCTAAAGTTGATTATAGCTAATGTAGCGGGAGATGTAATTTCCCAATAAGTACTTTTTCTTAATATAGCCTCTGTTTGTTCAGCAAGTTCTATAGTATATTGTATTGCTTTTTTGAAAGATGATAGCCCGAATGTTTTTAATGACATATAGAATTTTAAAGCACGAAAACGACGTGTTAACTGTATGCCATGATCATAAAAATTAATCTCAGATTCATTACCTTCTATGTCTCTAAGGTATTCTGGTTTTTCACTAAAAGTATTACTTAACCAATTATGATCTTTAACTAATAAACATCCTATTTCGTAGGGTTGAAAAAACCATTTATGAGGATCTACTGTTAATGAATCTGCTCGTTCAATTCCTTTTAATGTCTGTGCTCCTTTATTAGATAATATTGCGGCGCCTCCATATGCACCATCGACATGCATCCATAGGTTTTCTTCTTGGCAGATCGTAGCAATCTCATCTAGTGGATCTACTGTTCCGGTATTTGTAGTTCCGGCAGAAGCGATGATACAAAATGGTTGTAATCCTTCTAAGCGATCCTTGGCAATTGCATTCTTTAATTTATTTAAAGATACTTTAAACTCTAGATCTGTAGGTATAATTCGGATTTGCTCTTTTTTAAACCCAATTACTTTGATAGCTTTTATGTTAGAAGAGTGTGCCTGATCTGATAAGTAAATTATAGCTTTAGAGAACTCTTGCCCACATTTTATTCTTCTAGCAGTCACTAGTGCTGTAAGATTTGCCATAGACCCACCACTAGTAAAGATACCACCTCCTTTTTTTGTTGGAAATCCAAAAATCTTAAGAAGCCAGTTCATTACTACAATCTCTAGTTCTGTAGCAGCAGGTGATGCTACCCAACCTCCAGAAAAGATATTGAATCCTGTAGCGATAGTGTCTGCCATAACACTTATGTAATTACTAGGCCCAGGTACAAACGAATATGATTTAGGGTGTGATACAATATTACTATTAGGGATGATTTGACTCATTACAAAATCTAAAACTTCGTTTGCAGAAGTAGGTTGATCAGGAATATGTTCTATTAATAGAGAATCCATTTCTTCTCTAGATGCTATAGTTACAGGTTTTTTGGAGTTTTGATTTTCAAAATGTTCAACAATATGATCGATAATTTTATAGCCATATTGTTGCATTTCTTTTTTTGATAATTTTAGTTTAACGTTTAAGTCATCAGTTGTCATAGTGGGATATTTTATATTTCTACTAAAGAAATCTTAAAATAAAGTGTCTATCTTAATTGTACGGATAGGAAATGAACTCCGAATTATAGATGTTTTACTTTAACATTTAATTAATTGTAGAGCCCACAAATTTATTTAATTGAATATTAAATATACATGTATAAATGAGTAAAAAAATAGTATTTTATAAAAGAACTAAGGTTTTATAGGAAGTTTAAAAGTGTTGTGCTATAAGTGTTTTTTTACCTGAATACTAGATGAATAACCTAATACTTTGGATAATAGAGACCATGATTAAAATAATCCCTATAGTTTTAGAAGTTTTGTTTGTTTCATTTTTTTGTTTTTGAGTCATTTTATACCCCCATTTGCTATAAAAATATAAAGTTCCTATTTTTCCTAAATAAACACCTAAAAAGAAAAGAAAAAGAGTAATCAACGAAGTCTGCGATGTAAGTTTGACAATAGACTTGTTAATCAGTGATATAGCTAAAATCCAATAAATTAGTACAGGTGGATTTAGTATTGCTAAAAAAAAACCACTTAATAGTTTAGAACCTAATAGTCTTAATTTTTTAGGTTTATGGATGAAATTAGGATTGTTTTTAAAGAGTACAAAATAAATACCAATACTTAGAAAAAGTATTATAAATACAATTTGAACCCATTGGTTTTCTTGAAAAAAAATAGATAATTCTGTACTATAATGTAGTGCAAAAAAAGCTAATATAACTTCTCCAACTCCTGCGGCAATAATTATGTGCGAAACATTTTTTATACCTTCTTTTATAGTAGTGTTAATAACCACTAAATTGACAACTCCAAGTGGTAGTGCACTTAGTATAGTAATAAAAATCCCTAATAAAAGATAAGACAGTATTGTAATCATAGATACTTAGTTGTTGTAAACAAAGTAATCTTACAAAAAAAATAGAAGAGGCAATTGCCTCTTCTAACCCTTAAGAGTATACAACACATTAATTTAATCCTAAGTATTCTAGCTGTTTATATGAGATGATTTTTATAATCTTTCGTTTTGTTAAAGTCTATTTATTAGTTAATAATATAGAATAACTAATAATTTTTAGTGTTAGCGTTTGAACTAGTTGAATTTTTAAAAATTTCCATCAACTCCGATTCTCATTTTTTTAATGATTTCTTCATAATATAAAATAGTCCAGATAATTTTATCAGTATCCGCATAAGGAATTAATTCTTCTATAGTTTCTTTAACTACTAACAAGTTTTTTTTGTTAGATTCTACGCTATTCTTTAGGGTTTTGAGGTGTCTAGAGTCTTCTTTAATACCAATATCGCTTAATCTTACACCAGCTTCATTAGTTAGAGATAAGAATGGTAATATCGTTATAATTTCTTTAACTCGATCTTGATATAATTTTACAAGCTCTCCTTTTTTAAGAGCTTGTAGGTCACTAATTGTGTGAAATTTATTGATCTGACTTTTTGGGGTAAAAAAGACAGCGTCATTTGTATTTTGAGCAAAAAATGAACTCGTGATAAGGATGAATAAAAAAGTTATTGATGTTTTTGACATAGTGTTTTTTAATTTGGATCGATTATGTTTTATGCATCAGATCTCGCTATAAACTTTTATTGCATAACCATATAGTTGTTTAATGATTGTTTTAATTGAAACTTAGGAGTAACTGTGTTTTTAGGGTCGCTAAATAAATTGTTAACAGCTACAAAGTTTTCCGTAAATCGGTTGTATTTTAAAATATCTAAAGTTCCGTTAATTGCCTTATTGCTTGATTTGACACCTTTTCCATGTATATTGAAAAAACTATTGTCCATCATAAATGCTTTTTGCATTGTAGCTAAAGAAGTATAAGATTTATCAAATTGAATCACATCAGAAAATCCTGATATTTTAGAATTATGAATATATGATATAGCTGAATTAGAAGCAGAGATTGCGGCAGTTGTGTGTTGGTAATTTGATTTATCTGATAAGTTAACAAGTGTAGCATTAGTGATCGTAACATCTGTTATCGCATCAGGTTTTATATATCCAAGTTCTGGATTATATCCATCTACTTCGATAGCAAAAGATCCTTGAGGACTATTGATATATGGATGTCTAATAGCTATAATATTTTTAATAGTACCTTTAAAGCCTTCTGCAAAATGATAATCATCTTTTTGCGCTTTAAGAGAAATTAGATTCTGAAGATTGTTTTTTCCTCCATGAATATTATATGAATCCTGACCAGAGTAGCTTACCATAATATTTTCTATGATAGTAGATGTTCCTATTCCGTATAAAGATAGCCCATTAGTCCCTGCTGTTCTTTTAGCCGTATTACCCGAAAATTCGATTCTTACAAATTTTAATATTGTTGTTTCTTCGTCTATTTGATTTCCACCATACACAGAGTATTTTGGATTAAAATCACCTTCAATAATACCGTTACCAGAAACCGTATTTACTTTCCCTGATCCTGCAATAGTTATTCCTCCCCAATCTCCACTATTTCTGGATTTAGGGGCTTTGCTAGATGTAAAAACAATAGGATATGCCTTAGATCCTACCGCAATTAGTTTAGATCCTTTAGTAATGATAAGATTTGCAGGGTTTTTATGATCACATCGTATTACTGTTCCTTCTTGTATTGTTAAAGAGGCACCATTAGTTACATATACGTCACCTGATATAGAGTATACGATATCATTTCTTAGATAAGTATGATCAGTAATAATATTAGGTAGTGCTTCCTCTGCTTCTGGATAATTCATTTTATTAGGAGTGAAGTTTGTCCATACCTTGGTCCATCGATCATTATTTTCATTAAAATCCTGAGCAATAGTTGGAGAGTAGATAAGTAATAGTATAAAAGTTGTTAGTAGGGAACATCTTTTTTTCATGATGGTTGATTTAGGGGGTTAAACTTTTAGAGGAAATTTCTTTCTCCTAATTTTTAGACTACTAAGATACTAGAGTTATGGCAAAATTGGTTACGTGTTTACCATAAACTTTGTATGTTCGTCGTATTTTTAACTTAAATTATGAAAATATTAATAGTATATTTCGTACAGTTAATATTATGTACGTGATTGATAATCAAAAAAATGATTAGTCTATATCTAGATTTGTAAAAAAAATGTATGACATTGTGTTTTAATCCATTTCTCCGTTTAGAAAAAAGATTAAACTTTCTTTTTTAGACTATTTTGATCTCTATAAATAGAGTTTTTAGGTTAAAAAGACTAATATATTACATTTAAAATTCAGGATTGAGAATAAAATTTCTTTGAATAACTCTAACTTAGAGTTGACTAGAAATTTCCATTAGCGCCTATTCTAATTTTTTTAATTATTTCTTCAAAATATAAGATACCCCAAATAATTTTTTCGGTATCTGCATATGGAATAAATTCTGAAATTACAGTTTTAGTGTTTTCAAGAGCTTCTGAGGTTGCTATATGTTGCTTGTTAAGCGATTTTAAATGACCCGAGTTTTCTTGAATCCCGATGTCTGACATTCTAACATTAGCTTCATTGGTCAGTGCTAGGTATGGTAATATGGTTATGATTTCATTAATACGATCTGCATATAATTTAGTGAGTTCCCCTTTTTTTAAGCCTTCTAACTCATCTATAGTATGAAATTTTTTGATTAAAACTTTTTGATCAAAAAATACATTTTTCTTTACCTGAGAGTAGTTAAAATTTATAATAAAAAGAGTAAAAAAAATAATATTGAATAGTTTCATTATGCGAAAGATTGTTTTTTTAGTAGAATTTCTTTGATTTACTGCATTACAGTATAGTTTTCAGATTCCTTTAGTGTAAATTTTGGATTTTTTTCGTTAAAGGGATCTGTAAATACATCATCAACGCTTCTGAAATGATTTGTATACATATTATATTTAAGCAATTGATCTGTTTTTATTTCTGTGTTATATTGTGTTATTACTGTTTTATTGTGTACATTAAAGATGCTATTTTCTAATGAAAAATATTTTTGAAGATCTTCAATAGATTGATATGTTTTATCAAACTTTACAATATTAGCAAAACCAGAAATCCTCATGTTAGTAAGCGCAATTTTAGCTAAATTCTTGGATGAAATAGCAGCAGTTGTATGTTGATAATTGCTATGATTAGATAAATTTACTAAGGTTGCATTTTTGATACGGATACTTGATACTGATTGGATATTGACAAAACCTTCTTTTTTATCATATCCATCTGTCTCAATAGCGTAAGAACCACTAGTATCGCTAATGTAAGGGTGTCTAATGGCTAAAATAGTATTGAGCTCTCCCTGATATCCCAGTGTAAAATCATAATCATCGTCTTTTGCTTTGTAGGAAACTAGGTTTGACATATTTGCACTACCTCCAAAACATTCAAAAGAATCATCTGCCGAGAAACTTACCATTATATTACTTATGATAGAGTTACTGCCTAATGAATAGAGAGATAATCCATTTAGCTCTTTAGACTGATTGATTTTTTTTCCTGCAAACTCGATTCTAACATAGGTCATAATAGTTGTTAATTCGTCTTCTTTATTTCCTCCATATGATGAGTACTGAGGTAAAAAATTTCCTTCTATTATTTTAGACATAGCAGGAGAATTAATTTTACCAGATCCAATAATTACAATACCTCCCCAATCTCCTGATTTTCTGGATTTTTTTGGTTTATTAGAAGTAAATACTATAGGAAATCCTTTTGATCCTTTTGCAATCAATTTAGATCCTTTGGTAATTATAAGGCTAGCAGTATTTTCTGCATCACATCTAATAATAGTTCCTTCTTGTATGGTTAATATCGTATTATCGGTAACATAAACATTTCCTGATAGTAAATATGTGACATCATTTCTTAGGTATAAATCACGATCTATTATAGTGGGGAGTTTTTCTTCTGGTTTTGGGTAATCTTCATTATTAGGAGCAAAATTCGTCCATGTTTTGGTCCATTTCATTTGATTACTATTAGTTTTTGTTTGTGAAAATGAAATAAAAGAAACTAATAAAAAGATAATCAAACTAAGAGTTTTTGATTTCATAATTTAGAGGGAGTATTTAATTTTGGCTATAAAATTATGATTATAAAGGCACTTTTATTATAGATGTAAGATTACTAAATTGTTATTTTAGTTTTATTAACAGTATTGTTAATATAGCCTTAAGGATTATTTTTTAACAAAAATGACATGATAATTTTATCATGTCATTACTCTAAGTATTTAAAAATATAATGATTCTATTATAGATTTAATTATCTGTTTTTGTAGAATCTTTTTTCTTTCCAAAAAGACCACCAAAAATATCTTTTGCAGTGTTTTCTATTACTTTTTCAGTAGTATTTTTTGAGTCAGTTTTAGAAGAATCTGTTTGTTTTTTAGATTCCCCAAATAGATCTGTTAGTAGCTCTTCTCCTTGTCCTATAAGTTTATCTTTAACTTTAGCTTTTTGGTTATCAACGATCTGTTGTGTGAGTTTTTGTATCGCTTGATCAGTATTTAAATCTATTTTTGGATTTTTGAAATTTCCTGATATCCCGATTGGTAATCCAACAGTCATAGTATTGGCCTCTTTTTGATCAAGTTTAGATAATAAGTTACCGATTTCACTTCCTAGATATTTAGCTGGTACATCAAGTTTTATTGTATAGTTCATGTTCTGGTCAAGACTATGATCTCCTCCAGCGGTAATCTTTATTCCTTTTACATCAAACTCAAAAGGTTTTACATTAACTTTTCCATCATCAAAACTCAGGTTAGTTTTAATATTTTTTAGATTTAGTTGATCTATTTCTATAAAGTTAAGTTGATTATCTAGGTTCGCTAAAAAAGGAGTTTTGGTAGTAGAAATCTGAGCATTAAGAATTTCTGCTAATGCCTTCCCTTTTATTGAGGTTAGTACAGGAATAAGGCTTTCATTAAGGTTTCCATTTAGGTTTATTTTGGTACTTAACTTCCCTGTTAGTGTTTTTGCGATAGGAGCTAAACCTTTTATAAGTTCTAAATTAGTAAAGGATTTAACAATGTCTATTTTGCTTAAATCCAATGCCATATCAAAAGTAGGTACTTTGGACTTAGTAGAGACATTACCATCGATGGCGATTCCTCCATCAAAAATAGAAGACGTTACATTTTGTAGATAAGCAGTTTCATCTTTTATTTTTACGCTCCCTTTAGTATTTTGTAGCTCTAGATTGTCATAGAAAACTTTTTTAGTATTGAAATTTAGAGTAGCATCTAGGAAAGAAGGGATTCTCATTGTTTCATCTGTCGTAGTAGTTTTGACCTTTGCTACTTTCTTTTCAGGTTCTGATTCTTGCTCGTTAATCATAAAATCATCTACTGCAAAAACGGAAGAGTTTACATCAAAATTCCCTTTTAGATCTTGTTTAGCAAATAAAAAGCCCATGAGATTATCAATAGTTCCTTTAGCGGCTAGATCTGATCGCCCTGTAGTAGCTTCCATATTGTCTAATGAAATGGTTTTTTGGTTAAAACTTACATTAGCTTTTTCTATTTTTATTTCATTTGGGATATCTGTAGAAGCATATGTAAATTTAGATATGCTAGCAGTACCTGAACTTTTTATATTTTGATATTGTTCTTTTTCTAAAGCTTGCATGTCAAACTTTGTTTGGATATCAGCTTTGACAATTCCATTTAATTTTTGTTCGAGTTGTAGTGGGTACGCTTGATTAAGGTTAGCCAGATTTAAGGTTCCTTTTAATAGCATATCTACAATCATGTTTTTAGTGAGATTATGTAAGCTACCTTTGGCTGCAAAAGAATCTTGATCTATCTTAAAAGTCAAATTATTGATATCTACATAAGTATCATCTACTAATCCCGTTTCGTTTTTGATCTGTGTATCTATATTAATATTTTTAACTCCTTTTGGTAAATCAGGATATTTAAAAGAAGCATTATGCGATGCAATTTTAATATCCATTTTAGGGATATGTGTATCATCAGCTTTCCCTTTAATATGACCATTAATAGAGAAATCTCCATTAGTTTGTATACCATCTAGATTTTTAACGTAGGTTTCGGGAATTACAGCTAGGAAATTTTTAAAATCTGAGGAAGGTGTTTTAAAACTAAGATCTATATCAGTATACTTTTTAAATAATTGAACATATCCTGCAAACTCTAATGGTAATCGATTGATTAAAGCTTTATTTTCTTTAAAAGAATACCGTTGATTTTTAAGATCTAATTCGATATCAGCATCTAGCTGCAATTTGTTTTTATTTAAGTATTTGGTATCACCTAAGCTGAATGATGCTTCAGTACTGGTTAGTGTGTTTAAAATTATTTTGTCACCAGATACAGAGCCATCACCGCTATGATTAAGATCAGTTATCATTAGATTAGTTTTGCTAACGTCATCTTTAAATAAAACCTTACTATGATTTATTTCATAATGATCTAATGCAAAAGTAAAAGGAGCGCTTTCTTTTTCAGGTAGTTCTTCTGAGGTCACTTCTTGTTTTTTAGCAATATCAATATTAGAATTTCCTAATGAGTCAGTTTTGATCGCAATAGTAGCTTCATCAATTATTATTTCCTGAACACTAATAGGTTGTGAGGAGCCTTTAAATAATTCAGGAATAGACATGTCCAAAGCGATTTTTTTTGAATATGCTAGAGTATCTCCTTCAAATGGAGTGTAATTAATAATTGATAATTCATCTATTGTAATCGATGCTTTCGGGAAACTTCTAATCAGGCTTATATCTAGATTAGCAAAATCTACTTTGGCATGTACGTGTTGATTCACTAGATACTTTACTTTATCTTGGATGGTTCCTTTAAATAAAAAAGGAATGGCAATGATTGTTATGATGATTAGTAGTAGAAATATACCAAGAATTTTAAGAGCTTTTTTCATCTGAGTAAATAATTAGTTAGGTTATGCTTACTTTATAAGTAAATAACTTTTATATAAAGTAACGATATACAAAGATACTATGTTACCTTTTGTAAGTTAACTATTTGTTAGATTTTAAATTTCTAAAGCTATTTCATCACCCTGTGATAACCTAAAACGTTTTCTGATTAAGTATACGAACGTGTATAAAATAGGAGTGTCTAAAGCGGCGACTAGTATTTTAAATAAAAAACCATTGAGTAATAATACTCCAAAACGATCCCATTCTAAGATCCCCGCAGAACAGAGTAATAAAAGAACAGTTAGTGTATCTATAAATTGAGAAGAAAAGGTAGAGAAGTTGTTTCTAATCCATAGATGTTTTCCTTTAGTAATACGTTTCCAAAAATGAAAAACCTGAATATCTATATATTGTGCAAAAAGATACGCCATCATCGATGCAAATACAGCAATCACTGTAGCTCCAAAAACTTGATCGAATATAGCATCATTCACAGGAGACCAAGTTGTAGCAGGAACAGCTGTAGAAGCATATACAATAAGTAGTGAAAAAAAAGATGCAAAAATACCCGCTGTAACAATCTGATTCGCTTTTCTTTTTCCAAAGATCTCACTGATAATATCGGTAATCAAAAAAGTAATAGGATAAGGTAAGATTCCTACAGAAATTTCGAAAGTATAGATGCCAAAAAAATCCCAATAGAAGAATTTTTGAAAAATAAGATTTGATACGACTAATGATGAAATAAAGAGTGCACCAAGTATGAGGTATATTCTATAAGCAATACGTTTGTCTTTTAATTCCAGAGAAGTTTCTTTCAAAATGAATAATAGTTAATAATAGTTCGTGCAAAAATAAGGCGAAGTGATTTTGTTTTACTTATTTTGCCCTTAAAAATAAGGACTTCTCACTAGAATATAAATATCCAGCTTTGAAAACACCTCATCTTATACATATTTCATTAGGTAGTAATGTCGGTAACCGTTTAAGTTTTCTACAAAATTCGATTAATGAGATATATAAAACTATAGGAGATATCGTTTCTCTTTCTAGAGTATATCAGACACCAGCATGGGGATTTACTAGTAATGATTTTTATAACGCCTGTATTGAAGTATCTACTTTTCTTTCTACAACTCAGGTGTTACACATACTCATGGATATCGAAAACTCTTTAGGTAGAAACAGGACAGGAGGCAAAGGGTATGAAGCTAGAACTATCGATTTAGATATTATTTTTTCATCAGAAGGATGTATAGTGACCAAAGAATTGATTGTGCCACATCCTGCAATGCAGCATCGGAAGTTTGTATTAGAACCTCTTGCAGAGATTACGCCAGATATCATACATCCAGAACTAAAGCAAACAGTACAGCAATTAGTAGAAAATACTTCTGATGATTCGATAGTGTCATTGGTAACAGATACACTAAAAAACCCAAAAGAAGTATACACCTTAGCTCGATTTCAATATCTTACTATAGAAGGAAATATTGGAGCAGGAAAAACGAGCCTCTCTGAAATAATTGCCAAGGAGTTTAATGCAAAACTTATTTTAGAGCGTTTTGCAGATAATCCCTTTTTGCCAAAATTTTATGAAGATATGGAGCGGTATGCTTTTCCTTTAGAAATGTCTTTTCTGGCAGATCGTTACCAACGCTTACAGGATGATATTGCGCAGTTTGATTTATTTAAAGATTTTGTTATAAGTGATTATGATGTGTTTAAGTCTATGATTTTTGCCAAGGTTACTTTGCAATCAGAAGAATTGATACTCTATAAAAAAGTATTTGATTTGATGTATAAAAATCTAACAAAACCTGGGTTATATGTATACCTCTACCAAAATACAGAGCGCCTCTTAGAGAATATTAAAAAGAGAGGTAGAGATTATGAGCAAAAAATCTCTGCAGAATATCTAGATAAAATCAATAAAGAGTATATGCAATTTATAAAGACACAATCCCAGGTTAAAACTTTAGTCCTAGATGTATCAGAACGAGATTTTATAGCAGATCGATCAGATTATATTTGGATTTTGGAGCAAATCAATACATGTTCTTTATAAAGGAAGCATCTATGTTTTATAAAGATAGCTTGCTAAATAGATCCCATATGACTACTCCGGCACTAACAGAGATGTTAAGAGAGTGCTTACTTCCATGCTGAGGTATCTCGATAACAAGATCACTTTCAGAAACCACATCTTGATGAACACCTTTAACCTCATTGCCAAAAATGATAGCATATTTTTGATCAGTATCAGGAGTAAAGCTATTTAACATAGTTGCATTTTCTGCTTGTTCTATAGCCAGAATTTTGATGTTTTGTGATTTGAGGTTTTGAACTACTTCCAAAGTATTTTTTTGATGTTCCCAGTCTACGGTATCTGTAGCACCTAATGCAGTTTTTTGGATATCTTTATGAGGAGGAGTGGCAGTAATACCACAGAGGTAGATTTTCTCAATTAAAAAAGCATCAGCGGTTCTAAATACAGATCCAATATTATTAAGACTTCGGATGTTGTCCAAAATGATAATTAAAGGCGTCTTAGGAGCTGCTTTGAACTCTTCTACACTCTTACGGTTTAGTTCGCTATTTTTTAGTTTTCTATTCATTAAGTATGGATACAGTTGCTTTTTTTAATAAAAAGATGTTGAAATTTTCGTTCAATCTCGCCTCAAAGGTATTGTTTTTATCATTAGATATCCATTTTTTAGAATATACCAAAAGAAAAATACCGGAGGATGATACAAGAACTTTATTTTCTGAAATATCATTGTGAATAAAATTGAATAACTCCTAGAGACGATAGTTTTAAAAAAATACGAGAATAGCTACTTTAGCATAATTCATAAAACTACAATCCATTGGCAGCAAAAAAAGGTAAAAAAGTAACCCCATTAATGAAACAGTACAATGCTATTAAGGCTAAGTATCCTGATGCAATGTTATTATTTAGAGTAGGGGATTTTTATGAAACTTTTGGAGAAGATGCAATTAAAGCAGCTGCTATTTTAAATATTGTACAGACTAAAAGAGGAAATGGAACCGATCAAGAAACAGCATTAGCTGGGTTTCCTCATCATTCTTTAAACACCTATTTACCTAAGCTCGTTAAAGCAGGTGAGCGTGTAGCAATCTGTGATCAATTAGAGGACCCTAAACAAACCAAAACAATTGTAAAACGAGGAGTAACAGAATTAGTAACTCCTGGTGTAGCCTTAAATGATGAGGTATTACAGAGTAAGACTAATAATTTTTTATGTGCTGTGCATTATGGTAAACGAGAGTTAGGAATAGCATTTCTAGATGTGTCTACAGGAGAGTTTTTAACGGCACAAGGAGATGTTGCTCATATGGATAAACTAATGCAAAACTTTAGTCCTAGTGAAGTTTTGATTGCTAAGCCTAAGAAGAAAAACTTCGAAGAAGATTTCGGAAAGGACTTTCATACCTTTTTTATAGAAGATTGGGCATTTAAAACAGATTATGCCAATGAAACAGTTAATACACATTTTGGAACAAAAACTCTAAAAGGTTTTGGTGTAGATCATTTACAAGAAGGGATTATAGCAGCAGGTGTGATCTTACATTATCTAGGAGAAACACAGCATCATAAGCTACAGCATATTACAACAATTCAGCGTATTGCAGAAGACCAATATATTTGGATGGATCGTTTTACAATTCGTAATTTAGAATTATACCATGCCAATGCCGCAAATGCAGTAACGCTACTAGATGTTATTGATAAAACAATCTCCCCAATGGGTGGACGTACGTTAAAACGATGGTTGGCATTACCGCTTAAAAATAGTACAGCTATCGATAAGCGTCATGAGGTAGTACAATATTTTTTGGATAATGCTATACTACATCAAAAAATCCAGCATCAGATTAAGCAAATAGGAGATATAGAACGATTGATTTCTAAAATCGCTACTGGGAAAGTAAACCCCAGAGAAGTAATTCAATTAAAAAATTCCTTAGAAGCTATTGTGCCTATAAAAGCAAAAGCATCAGCAAGTGATAATGATGCATTAAAGGTAATAGGAGAGACTCTTAATGATTGTAAATTATTACGTAATAAAATTAAAGAAACATTAAACGAAGAAGCACCTGTAAACATCCTAAAAGGTAATACCATTGCCGATGGGTATTTAGATGAGCTAGATGAATTGCGATCGATAGCCTTTTCTGGTAAGGACTATCTCGATAAAATGCTAGAGCGAGAGACAGAAGCTACAGGGATAACCTCTTTAAAAATAGCCTCTAATAATGTATTTGGATATTATATAGAGGTAAGAAATACGCATAAGAATAAAGTGCCAGATACATGGATACGTAAGCAAACACTAGTAAGTGCCGAACGATACATCACAGAAGAGTTAAAAGAATATGAGGCTAAAATCCTCGGTGCCGAAGAAAAAATACTAGTATTAGAACAACAATTATTTAGTGATCTAATTGTATGGATGAACGAGTATATTAAACCAGTACAATTAAATGCCACTTTAATCGGGCAATTAGATTGTTTATGCTCTTTTGCACAGCTTGCTACAGAAAATGATTATGTACGACCAATGATCAATGATTCATATGATTTAGAAATTAAAAATGGTCGTCATCCAGTTATCGAAAAACAATTACCATTAGGAGAACAGTATATCGCTAATGATGTATCACTTAATAGAGATCAACAACAGATGGTAATGATTACAGGACCTAATATGAGTGGTAAATCGGCGATATTACGACAGACGGCATTGATGGTATTATTAGCACAGATGGGATGTTTTGTCCCTGCGGAAGAAGTGAAACTAGGAGTAGTAGACAAAATATTTACTAGAGTAGGAGCAAGTGATAATATTTCTATGGGAGAATCTACATTTATGGTAGAGATGAATGAAACTGCGAGTATATTAAATAATATATCAGATCGTAGTCTGGTATTATTAGATGAGATTGGGAGAGGTACCAGTACCTATGATGGGATCTCTATTGCTTGGGCAATTAGTGAATTTTTACATGAGCACCCATCAAGGCCCAAAACATTGTTTGCGACACATTATCACGAGTTAAACGAGATGCACGAAACTTTTGATCGTATTAAAAACTACAATGTATCAGTAAAAGAATTAAAAGATAACGTTCTCTTCTTGCGTAAGCTAGTTCCTGGCGGGAGTGAGCATAGTTTTGGGATCCATGTAGCTAAAATGGCAGGAATGCCTCAGCAAGTACTTTACAGAGCTAATAAGATGCTAAAAAAGCTAGAGAAATCACATAGTAGCGAAGAACTTACTGATAAGATCAAAGCAGTACAAGAAGACGATGATTTACAACTAAGTTTTTTTAACTTAGATGACCCATTATTAGAAGATATCAAAGAAGAGATTTTGCATATTGATATCGATACACTCACTCCTGTAGAAGCGTTGATGAAATTAAACGAAATTAAACGTATGCTAACTAAGAAAAAAACATCTCAGGTATAAAAAAAAGCTCAAAATACCTAATTGGGCTTATGATTATATTTTTTTAAGGTTGTTAAAATGCTTATAAACTGATGGTTGTTGTTTTTTTTTATTCTTTTTTCAAAAAAAACTTTGGTATTCCTAGAAATGTATTAAATTTGCATCCGCAATAACGTATTGCGAAGTTCTTAAAAAAATAACTGCGAAAGTAGCTCAGGGGTAGAGCATCACCTTGCCAAGGTGAGGGTCGCGGGTTCAAATCCCGTCTTTCGCTCTGAGACAATATATACATACCAAGCTGAAGTGGTGGAATTGGTAGACACGTTGGACTTAAAATCCAATGTCCATTAGGACGTACGGGTTCAAGTCCCGTCTTCAGTACAAAAGCCTTATAGATTTTCTATAAGGCTTTTTTGTTTTTTAGATAATAGGCTTTTGGATTAAGCGAGATCATGGATCATTCTAAAAAAGTTATGTTTCCCTAAATATTCTAATGTACCTAAATAGCGTATACTAGGTTTAACTTATGGATGCTCTCACTATTTTTATATATGGGAGCTGTTCCCTAGAGGATGAATACCAATACATGAAAATCTATACCATCAAGCCCCTTACTTCCTGCTTTTTTTGGAGGAGAATCCATCTATTTTACAACACCTGTAGATATTTCTGGTTAAGATCAGGGATAATAGGATCTACCCGCTCCATGTAATAAATCCAGTTTTTTGATCAGACATTAAATAGAATACACTTAATGTCTTACTTTATAATTGAAGAGGTGTTATTTTTTTAATCTGTAGTACTCCTCTTTTTAGTATTGATATATTTTTCTCTGAATTTTATTAAATTGATTTGATCTCCTATTAATATGTATGCTATAGAGATCGCTTTGTATATTTCTAGAAGTTCTACGATATCTTGTTCCTTCTTGTTGAAACTTTCATGATATTCGATTACAGCTTTCAATTCAGAAACTGCCTTATAGATTTTTTTTTGAGCCAAATATGCTTGTCCTTTCTTTTTTTTATACAAAAAAATGATTCCTGTATTATAAGCCGAAACTTTTTTTTGTTGATAGATCTTAATCAGTTTATTCAAATACCTAATTTCTTGTTCATAATCCTTTAAGCTATGGTAAGCTACGGCTATATCATCAAAAATGATATCGTCCCAATCATAGAACCCATTATTCTCACGAAGTACTTTTTTACAATAAAAAATTACATTTTTGTGATCCCCTGTATTTTTATAAAACCAAATAATTTTACTGTGCCTATCCAAATGATCCAAGGGAGACAATGCTGCTTTTTCAATAGCAGTACTATTTTTTTTATGAAACTTCTCTGCCATGGCTAGGTCACCATTGATCGTATACCAATCTGCTATATTCTGGTAGTTTTTAGTTCTATTCCCATAAAAGAAATCAAAGGAGGAGCTACTTTCTATCTCTTCGTATATTTTTGAAGCTTTTAAGTAATACTCTAGTGTTATTTTTGTGTTCTTAGAGTAGTACAGATCTCCTAGCTCAATATATAGTTCTGCTAATCTATAATCTACTGAGGTTAATTTGGCTTCAAAGATTTTTTTGGTTTTTTCATACAGCTTTTCTTTTTCTGCTTTTGGAATCCAATTTTCTTTTGCTCGTTGATGGTATAGTTCTCCTAATAGAAATTCTGTATCTTTTATTTTTGATGCCATTACAGCCGCTAAGTCATAATATTTTTCTGCTTCTGAAATATGTTCTCTATCTTTTCTTTTTAATTTCATTCCATCATACCATGCCAATCGATGAATATTTACATGTGAACTGTATAGAGATGCAATTTGTAACAAATTATACACCACAGCAGAACTGATTGTTTTTTGTTCCTGATAGATATCAAAACTTTTTCTAAAATAGATTCCTGCCCTTTTAAAATCCTCGTCTATTATTAACAAGATATTTCCTAGATTCTGATAGGATCGTGCTACAGAAAGTATATCGATATTATCTGTGTTTTTGTAAATAGACAGTGCTTTCTTTTGATATGTTATAGCAGTATTCCCAATGTCGTTTACGGTATCATATTCATAATCTAAACCAGAGGTTACCATTTGCACATAGCTTTTTATATATAAATCGGCTAATTGTTCAGAATAATAGGCTAGTAAATTTTTAGGCAGGTTATAGGTATTTATATTTTGAACAATGATTTTATAAATCTCTATTGCTTTTTTATAATCAAACAATAATAAGTGCGCTCTGGCACGTAACTGATAGTTTTTAATATTTTCTAGGAACTCATTTTTTCCGAGTTCTATGAGTTGCTTTCCTTTTCTGTATTTATTATGGGCTTTGTTATCAATTTCTTTTAGGGTTTTATCACCTAGTATTTTAACTACTTTTTCTACATCTCCTTTTATAAATGCTCGATAGGCTTCGATATATAAATCAGATGCAAAATCTAGGTTCTGATTTGCTAATTCTATGGATAGTGCATACAATTGTTTTTCTAATTCTTTGACCCTAGTATTTAAAAAGGTTTCTGCTTCTTTGTAGTTGTTTATGACCTGCCCAAATTTTTTCTTTAATTCCTGTATATTTCTTTGACTACTTTGTGTATCAGATCTTAGTTTTTTGATGATTGCATTTTTTTTGGCATATAACGCTTCTTTACTAATGCTGTACAACCTTATTTGCGCTTCTGCCAATTTTCCTTTTTTTGCCAGAAAAATACGTATAGGCTCACTCCTCCCTAAAGTAATGGCTTGTATATCTCGGGTGTTTACAATCTCATATCCTGCTTTTTCGACTGTTAGCCTTAAAGAAGTACCGTTTTCAATACCTACAAAATTAAGTTCGAATTTACCTAAGTTATCAGTACTAGAAGGTTTGGTAAAAGGGGCGGTTACAAAAGCATTTGGCACATATTCTATGGTACCGCTATTGTATCTGCTATTGTGAATAGATAGTTGTCCTTTTATTTTTATTTCTTGTGCACTAAGTGACGATAATAGTATACATATAATAAAGAACAGGAGTTTATTCACGGTTTTTTAGGTTTTAAAAGAATGGGAAATTCTGTTTTTGTCTGAATAGGAACGTCTGCCATTTCAAACATTTCAAACCCATTTTTTAAGGCTCTTACGGTTTGATATTTTTGTTGTAAAGATGGAGGAACTTTTAAATGAAACTCGCCATATGTATTAGAGTATGTCGATGTTCCCAGAATACTTACCCTAACACTATCGAGTACAGCTCCAGTTTCAAAATTTTTTACTATTCCTTTGATCTCTGATAATCCCTGCAAGGTAACTTCTAATGGGATATATCTCCCTGCTATCAGGTGATAACTAGAATCGGGATTAATTGCATAATAGGGTTCTCCTTTTGGATCATGAAACATAATATGTACAGGCGGATTTTTGTCAAAAAAAACATCAGGTATTTGTTTAAAAGTAGCCTCTCCTTTTGCATTGATTTTTTCGACTACTATGGCATCACCATAAATCAATTTTACCTCACCTCTGTTGGGTAATACCAAGTCATCTTTTCCGTTTTTACCATGTACCAAAACGGTTATATATTTTGCTGCTTGTGTTTTATGGCTATAATATATCCAAATAGAATATACAGACATTAGAGATACCAATGCCATAAAGAGTATGATGATTAAAAAAGACTGTTTTCGGGTTAATTTTGCAAAAATCTTTTTTTGAATTACACTCCTAAACAGGATAGCAAATACACCTATGGCTAATCCTGCTAATCCTGCAATACTGCCCCATTCTTCAATAAAATTCATATATTTATTTTTTAAATTTATAACCTGTTTTCGAATAACAAATCTATTTTATTAAACTCCTGACTCAGGTTTTTGATAAGAATGTCACTGGTGATTTCTTTTGTGTTAGTAGCCAGTGTATCTATAAAACAGGATTGTACGATATTACTGATTTGTGAAGCAGAAAACTCATAATGATCAACTAGTCGATCCATATCAATTTCTGGAGATAGGGGGAGTTCTTTAGGTATTGTCTTCTCCCATATGAGTTTGCGTTCTTTCTTTGCTGGCATAGGAAAATAAATTAGAGATTGAAATCGGCGCATAAAGGCACTGTCTATATTTTGTTTGAGATTAGAAGCCAGTATGACCATCCCGTTATAATTTTCGATGCGTTGTAAAAGATAGGCTACTTCTTGATTTGCAAAACGATCATTAGAACTACTGGTTTCTGTTCGTTTACTAAACAAAGCATCGGCTTCATCAAAAAAAAGGATCCAATTTTTATGTTCTGCCTTTTTAAATACACCCGACAGGTTTTTTTCTGTTTCTCCTATATATTTAGATACCATAAGCGACAGGTCTATTCTAAACACTGGTCTGTTAGCACTTTTACCTAGTAAGCTTGCCGTAAGGGTTTTTCCTGTGCCAGAAGGGCCATAGAACAGGGTTCGGTATCCTTTTTTGGCTCGTTTTCCTAGTTCGGGATGTGCCTGTAGTGCTTGGTTATAGTTCAGCCAATTTTGAAGGTCATTTAATTGTTCTTTGGTTTTTTTAGAAACAATTAGATCTTCCCACTCCATTGTGGTGGTGAGTTGTTGTGCAGGAAAATGTGGGCTTAACGCTGGGGGTTTCACTGCTCCATACATAAGTAATTGCACCAGTTCTTCATGGGGTAACAATTTACCACTAAGCGGAGGGATATTGTCTGCTACGGGGTCTAGCGATACCAGATTGTTTTTTGCCAGTTTACTTTCTGGAAGTAATAGAGTAGCTACTTCTTTTCTTTTTTCTGGATCACGTGCTGCGAGCAGAAATATTGCTGTCTCTGCGGTTGGGATTACGCCTCTGTGTGGGGTTTGGGTGGTTCCCCCAAACTCTGTGCAGATCACATCGAAGTTGGGATTTTTTGCTAGAAATATATCTAATGTTTGTGGCGAAAAATAGGGGGTAAGGGCTAATAACAGGATTACTTGTTCCTGAAAATTGAGTTTGTACTTCTTTACAATCTCTAGTAAGGCGCCATCCTCAATCTGTAGTTGGGTGTTATAAAGTTCATCCAGAGCATAGTTTTCTGTATTGTTGATGTTGGCAACATGTAGTTTAACAACTATATCAATTATATTTTTTATGGAAGTTATCATTAAATAAAGGTTTTATTTTTTCCATGAATTTTTTTCCATTAAATCTAATACGGTATCCATTCCATGACGATTTAATCCGTTATTAAAATCTACAGCAGCTCCTAAAACTGGATTTACCATCCATAATGGTACTGTACTAGGATCTCCATTTTCTAGTTTATACTCATCCCCTTTATTTACCCCTGCACCAAAAACTGTAGTAAATGTATTTAGAACGTTTAAACCCTCTCCTTCCACGATAATACTAGATGCATCTTTACCTCTATTGCTTAAAGGGTGGGGACTGTATTCAAAAGAATTAGTGAAATACGAAAGACCTGCAGGATTAAAACCGATAGATTCTCTACCTGTAACAACCGAATTTGCATGCGCTAATCCTCCACCTAAAGAATGACCTACCATCGTTAATTCTGCATCACCTAAATTATTACTAATCAATTTTGCATTATCCATTGATAGATTATACTGAGCACTCGAAAATATAAGATTTGAAGGGCTTCCTTGTTGAAAATTATCTTTGAAATCGATAAGCTCATCTGAACCACGACTTACATAAGCGTACGCAATAACTCCTCCATTTTTATTTAATTTTTCATATAACCTAGATTGAAAACCTATCTCATTATTCATATAAATTACCCCAGGTATTTCACGTCTAGATGCTCTCCAACCTCCTTGCAATTCTCTTGTGTTTTCTGGATTATCATATACATCTTTAGCCATTAAAGCAGCTTCAAAAAAAGTAGGGCGTTTTGTAGCATAAAATCGATCTACATCTGCAGAAGTAATTCCAAATGAAACAATACCATGATCTAGAAAATTTCTTTGGTATGATGCTAATTTTCCATGTTTCTCAATTACATATTTTAAAAAATCACTATTAACTCTCATTCCTGATCGTAATTTCTTAAATATATAACGATCAAAATAAATGCCTTTTGCTTTAGCTAGCTTACTTTCCATTAAAAGCGCAGATTCAAATGTTATATTAGCAGATTCTGATTCGTTAAGATAGTTTTGATAATCAAGGTTATTATCCATAGGTGGAAGATGAGTTTCATGTTTGGGCGACGAATCATAAACAAAACTTCCTACTTTAGCATATTTATCTCTAATATATGTATAAAATCGAATTGTTTCCTCTATCTTAGAATTAACAGGATTTTTTTTATCCCCAACTATTTGATCAATACTTTTACCAGAAGTACTTGCTTTATTATTACTTTGTTGTTTTTGTGCTGGTATGTACATGATTTATTTATTTCCACTCCACATGCAACATATCTTCCATCCAAGAATACTTAATCATGGAAATACCCCATTTTTTTAAGGGAAGAAGAATGTCTAACGCATGTGGTGTTATTGTTAATACATATTGCATTTTTGTTGTTTGGCTTACTTTTGCCGATCGTTTTAAGAAATCGTTTTGTAAACCTGCCCATGTGCAATTTCTCATAGGCTTCCAGTTTTGATGTATTGCCTCTAGTAATGCGTCCATTTCTTTTTGTAGTGATTTGGACGTGCTAAAAAGCTCAGTTTCCTTTTTATCTAATACAGGTAATACTTCATCTAGTGGATAGCCGACTAAAAGTTTTGCTACAAATACCTCATCTTCTGTTGGCCTTTCATTGCCAGATGTCAGATAATGGAGCAGGTATATTGCTTCTACCTGAGAGGCTTCGTTTACCCACTGGTATTTTTTATCGAGATACCCCAGATTTTTAAACAGAGAAGGAAAGAAGGGATTAAGCAGTACAATCCCAGCATAGTCTGTATAAACTGCTTCTACTGGTGATGTTTTATCTTTTGTGTCATCTGTAATCTCTGTTTTATTGATGATGGAGGCTAAACCTTCTTGTTCCTGATTACAATTTTCAAGAAGTACACGAAGCTCGGGTAAAAAATGATGAGCTTTTGAAGCTTTCTCAGGAATCACTTTTTTTACAATTATTTGCAATTGCTCTCTGAATGCAGTCGCATTTTTATTGTTTTTTAGAAATACAGGAAATATGGCTATCCACTTTGTAAGAGGAATAGTTTGATCTCGCTGTACTACCAAATACTGAATAATCGGTTTATAGATATTTTCTTTTTCTTCGGTCATATCCAGAAGGATATTTATAAATCTGTAAACCCGTTGATCCGTCAATGTTCTTACCCATTCATTTAATAGCACAGGAGAAGCCTGACGAACAAAACGGGTAATGGCTTGGGGGTAATTTTTTAAAAATGCAGCAAAACCTAATGTCTCTTTAAGAGTTACCTTTTTGTCAAGCCATATTTTTTCGAGATCTCTATAGGTGTTTACTTCTAAAGCGGTTTTCCACCAGGGTAGTGTACCATGAGTAAGAAAATGTTGCATGATATCAACAATCCTTTTGGTTTTAGAATGAGGTGTTACACCTGTTTCCATAAGAAATGCTGTATTCGTGTCAACCATATCTTTTACAGGATTGATACAGGTTACAATCTTGTCTGTAATGGCTTTACTGATATCTGTAGTCCAATCTGTAAAAGAGTCTCGTTTTATGGTTAATGCTATACTATCTACTGCTAGATTTTGCTTTCCAAAATCATAGTTTTTCAATTGTTCTAAAACCAAAGGCATCACTGATTCTTTCATTTCTGTGGTACTTTTGTTTAGAAACTCCTGTGGATGGGGATGTTCATCCATATAAATATCTAGCTTTAGCTTTTGTATGACAATGTTTTTAGAACTCATTTATTGGTGATTAACCTGTTTAAGGATGCTCTAGTTACATTAATGGCATAGGCTTGCTCTTCATCATCTTGATGCATAGTCAATTGAACGGATATGGTTTCTTTATTACTAAAATCAAGGGACAATTTTGGGTTTTTAGCTCGTGATATAAAAACATCATCTATTCTCCAGACATACGTACTGACAGTAGGATAGTTTGGTTTAGCGACTACTTTATACAATCCTTCAGATATTTTTTCTACTTCGGTAAGGCTAAAAACGGGGTTAAGATTAATGACTCTGATACGTTCTTTTATTTTTGTTCCATCTTCTGCACTAAAGACGAGTTGGTATACTTCACTAGGTAGATCAGCCATTGTAAGCTGGATTTTACCATCTAAGGTAGATTTGCCAATTTGCTTATTGTCAGAATCTGTTAAGATCAATTTTCCTGATTTTCCTGCAAATTCAAATGAAAAATATTGTGAGGTATCGGTATAATCAAATATGAGGGTGTATTCATCATGTACAGTAAGAACGGGTTGTTTTGTAGCACTGTTTATAATAGCTAACGTTGCTTTATCAATAGTAAAAGAGATATGCTGTTTTTTATACGTTATGCTATATACCACTTGATAGGTTCCTTTGCCGTAGGTATCAAAGAGATGTTGTATATCTAGTTTTTCTAGACTATTGTTATCGTTAATTTGTAGACTTTCTATGGTTTGAAAGCCATAGTCCAATACTTTCTGGATTTCTCTGATGCCTCCGATGGGTGTACACCTCATTTCATATAGATCTTGCTCGATTAGAATAGTAGGATTTTCTACTTTCTTTCCATTTTGATAGAGCAATATTGTTGGATCTTCCTGGATCTGTTTTGGGATTAGGGTGAAATCTATTATAGTTTCTCCTTGTTTATTTTTGTATGAAATATAAAAAGGTCCTATGGCTCCTATCTGATATAAATCGTTTAAATCTAGTTTTTTGATATACTGATCATGATCAGTTGTAAACAGGTTTATTATTTTTTGTTCACCATTGATGTTTGTCCAGAGGTTGGCGACTCCTTCTTTAGGGTGTAATCTAGCTGAATATATAGAACTTTCGTTTTTCATACTCAAGGCATAGGGAGTAGTGTCTAATACATTCCCATCTTCTAATATTTCTATTGTTGGTGATGGTGGAGGCGCGACTAGCAGTATAGTTATCTGTGTTTCTATCCCAGAATGTCTGTACACAAAAGTGTAGTATTGATCATCTTGATAAATAGTTGTTTTGTCTCTATCTATGGTGAGATGAGTAATTTTTTCATAATACGCTATAGTACCATACGGAACGTTGTTTATGGATTCTGTACTTTCTGGAGTGTCCGCAGAAATACTTGTAATGACATCATCTCTTTTATATACTGTAAGAGATCCTTTAGGGACATCAAATTGTATTTTGAAACTCCTGATTTCTGAAGGGATCATTATAACATTGTCATTGTTAGGAGGGATTTCTGTTTTCTTATGGAAAACTTTGGCAGAGAGATCAAGGTATAATTCTAGATTACCATGGGTAGTCTGATCACCTAGTTGATAGGTGATATGATAGTTGCCAGCGCCATATTTAGTATAGATATCAGAAAGTAATACATTCTCTGCTTTGTCCTTACTAATTAGAGTTGGTGGTAGTTTTTTGGTTGCAGAAGACAGTAGCGCAGTACCATATGTTTTTACTCTGTCATTATTGGAGATAGATCTAGGTTCGAACTGTACAAAATGATCATCCCATGTTTTATTCGAAATACGGAATATGTCATCTGTTGCGGTGTTAAAAGTTAATATTTGATCCGAATTTCCTATCTGTATATGAATAGGAATGATTTCTTTATTGACCTTAATGATTTGTTCTACCAATTGTTTTTTTACTTGGTATACTATGCGGTATTCTCCTGCACCTCCATAATTAGTGATTAATCCTAACTTATTTTTTTCAAAATATTTGTTGACATTAAAATAGTGTTGAGTAATCTGCGCAGACTCTTTTATTAGATTCCAGTTTTCTTTTTCCCACTTATAAACACTTAGTAATCCTCCTGTTTCACTAATCTTGATGTGATGAATATCTGTTTTGGTATCTTCAAAAGAGAGCGTTCCGTTTAAGGCAGAAATCCCTTTGTCATCGGCATCATAAAATGTAAGCTTTAGTTGACATGAGGTATTCAATTTAGTGACTAGGTTATTTTGTAAATCGAGGATAGAAGCTCCTAATATTGCTGTCGTATCGTTGGGCATTAACAGATGTTCGGTTTGTAGTGCTTTCTTAAGAGGATCTGTAAACTCTGTTCTGTTTTGAAAATGATGAGGTTGCATTTTATAAACACCTTTTTTCCAAGCACTATACTCTTTTTCAAAATTTCTTCCACAGCTACCGTTCATCCATTTAAAATCAATGACAATATGGGCAGGGGTTTCCAGTTGAATCAACCGTTCTGTAAATTTTCTAAAGGCTTCACTTTTAAATCGGTCTGCCTTATTGGGTAAAACGATGGTGATTTTAAAAGAGTAGGGGTCTTTATCTGCATCATAGATAAAAGTACCTTTGCTACCAGTTCGATTGGTCAACTCCAGAAAGGTACTGTCCTCGGTTCGGGGGCGCAAGAGGATGTGTTCTACAATATGCATCCCTTCTTTATCTGTTCCTTGATCTCCAGTTCCGAAAATAAATTCGTTTCCAGTGGTTTTTATGCCTAGCAAGCGGCATAAACGAAGCTTATAAGACCCGATAGTATCATCTTGCCAAGCACTAAGGGTAGTGAGTTGTTTTACTGTTGTATCAAATGCATTGTAGCGTTCACCACTTACTTTTTTATAATCTTCGCCAAAAGAAATCTTATCATCAATAAGTCGTACCAATTCTTCTTCTCTCTTTTCTTTATAGAGTCCTGTTTGATTAACATTATTAAGTAGCACTTTATGCTGATCGAATAATTGGGTAGCGTAGGCTTCAAAACTTTCTCCAAAACGTGCTAACAGATGACTTAGAAAACGATTTCTTCGACTACCAAAATCTTTTTTGGCGTCATTTTTTAATATACTTTGATAACCATTGTTATTGTTCGGATCTTGTTTAAAGGTTTCCCAGGTATCATTACTCTGTACAAAATCCTTGAATAGAGACTGTACATCTGGTACATCATACAAAGGCTGATAAGCATAGGTGCCTTCTATATCTCGATTATAAGAAAAAAGCTCGGGTAGATGTGCTACTTGTTTTAAGTAGTTAGACAGTAACTGTTCAAAAGGAAGTAAGTAGGCTTTAAGTTGTTTAGCATTTGCCTTACGTTCTGTAGTTGCATCTAGCGGTAAACCATACGCTCCAATACCATATACTTCTGGAAAATCATGTTGGATAGATTTGTAAGCTTCAATCTCCATATCATTTCCCAAAGGAACAGATACTTCATAATAGCTAGAATCCGGAATCTGGGTTGCTTTACGTTGCTCGCGTTTTTTTGCATACCAGTCTTTGATTGCTTTTTTATCTAGGAGTTCTGTTTTTTCGTCTATTTGAATCGTTATACCCGATTTTTCTAGACTAAAACGAGGTTTATAAATGTCACTATTGGTTAAACTAAGACAATTAATCACATTGCGCCCCATCAGACGGTTATCGATATAGCTGGATATGTTAAAATCTTCTACGGCGGTTACGCCATCTACATCCATTATAATCTTGATCAGATCAGAAGTATATACTACCGATTTTCGTTGTAAGTTATCTAGTTCTTTATCTTCTATAAACCCATGTTGTAGTAAAGGGCCATTAAATAACTGATCAAACTGATAGCCTCTATCTACCATCTGACTAAGGCTATTAAATGAAATAAAGGGATTTAGAAATTGATCTATCTTAAAATAGATTTCGGCTAAGGTTTTGTTGGCATTAGTATTGGGAGCCAATAGTACATTCCCGAAAAGAGCAATCTCCTGAACTCTAGATGCTGTAAATTTTGAAAAATCCTCTCCTAGATTTCTATACTTTCCTAAATACGACCATAGATTTTTAGGTTGATCATATAATAGCTTAAATACACGGTTTAATTTTTCGAGGTATTGATGATACATCCCTGTTGTAGAAGTAGCAATTGTATCCATACGGTTATATATGGAATTCTCTAAATCTATTTGTTCTTTAAACAAGAATCGATAAACCTTTTTAAGCTCTGATGATACCTTATAATTATCTGGTAAAGTAGCATCAGGTTCAAAGGTAATTCGAGTTAATAACTTGATTGTTTTTGGTTTTTTACCCGGCTTTGTAATGGTAAAAGAGGATTGAATGTCAAATATATTTTCGGTATCATCAATACTTACATTGACGGCTTTTTCAAAAGCAGTCACTGGATCATACCCTGTATAGTTTCTTTTTACTCCGTTAGAGAGTTCGTTCCAATCTAGGAAATTAACTGTAAAAGGATATGTTTTTCCTGCAATAGTAATTGAAGAACGAATATCCGTTTTTAATTTTATAAAAGCTGTGATAGGGTGTTTGTCAAGTATCAGTTCTGCATAGTATTCGTAGAAATAATCATCATAATTAAGCTTGTCTACCGCAATAAAATAGTTTTCTCCTGGCTGTATTTCTTTGTATTGTAGTGCTGTAGTAGCGTTGTTGAGATCTACATTGCGTAATGACCATTGTATGTCATCCCAATAAGGGAGCAGTACACTTATGGTATACTGGTTTGTTCCTACGGGAATTATTTCTTCAAAATAATTTTGATTCAGGTCTTTTAAATGATTGAGGCTATTGTTAGGGTCTTCTTCAAACTCTAACTGAATGTTATATAATCCATTTAAGATAATAGGATCTACATGTTTATATTTTATAGTTCTGCTATAGCTTTTGGTAGGTTGTCTGTATATGGAACTGGTTGAACCGATATGACTTTTTGAAGGAGCAGACGCAGAGTTTGTAGTTGTATGTTGTACACTAGAATTTTTCTGTATTGAAGTACTTTTTTCGAATGTTACAGCGGTAGTCTTATCTTTTTCGGGCTGTAAATTCTGAAGAGTATCTAATGCGTCTATCTGATTAAATAGGTGTTCGTCTTTAAAGTTTAAAAAACTGTCCTTTCCATTTTGTGATACTGCAAAAAATGGAATTTCGGTATTTTCGGCAATGACAGGAAATGCGTTTCTTAATAATAATCGAGGTGATGTTACTGCATTGTTTGATACAGGAGGCACATATTCGGGGTGTGGCATATCGAGTAATACCTTTCGTAAATCTTTGATAGAAACAGGATGATTAGGGAGTACTGCATCTGCCAGTGGTAAATCAATATCTAGTGATTTACCGCCTTTGTACCCTGCCAGAATATCATCGACTCCAAACGAGGTGCGATAGCTCAAATCTGCAATACAAAACGCCAATACTTCGAGTTGTGTAATTCCTGGATCAGAACTGTTATGATCTGACCATAACTGACCGGCAAGTGCTGTAATATGCTTGCGAGCTTCTCGCATCAGGGTATCAAAATCAAAAGTTTGATGAAAAGTTGTTTTTTTTGTCGTCGTACTCATGGTGTGTTCTATTACTATTGGCGTCGCTTTCGTCTTTTTGGTCTTTGTTCCTTTATTATATGCCCTAGACTAAATCTTCTGGGAGTTTATCTTCATTGGTTTGATATAGCGCTATTTTTTTTGTCCGTTTTTACTATCTATAGCAGTTGCTGTTAGTATTTCTGCCGTTTCGGGTACTGGTACTGCATTTTTTGACAAGGTATTAGCATCTCCAGTATCTTGCCGATGTAGTTGCTGCTGCCCTTGTTGATGGATGGTATTGATCAGTTCATGCACTCTTATATAGGGTTGCTGCGCCAATGCATTTAATATTTGATTGACTTGTTCTGTGGTGAGTTCTAGTTGCATCATTATATTTTTTTGAATAGTTTTTTATTGATAAAAAAGATTACTACCATTCTATCACATCTATGCGCATTGGGAAAATTTACCCTCAATTTCCATTTAGTATTTTGATCATTAGGTTCTATCCAAACAGATACCTGACCGCTCCCTCCATCTTTTGGTTTAAAATGATTATATGAAAAATTACTTATTATTGCATCCCATTGTGATGGAGGGCAATCTTCAATTATTTTGTAATCATTAGAGCTATTTTGATTTAGATTATTTTCATCAACAGTATCTGTTCGTTTATACATATATTGTTTTCTAACAAAAAACGGTTCTTGATTAATACTTAAATATCCTTTAAAATCGACTCTTTTATCATCAAACCATTGAAGCGCCATGTTTTCATTAGAATTCTGGATACTCCCTAAGGCTCCACCGTTATGACCAAATAGTACGGGACCGTTTATATTTTGATTTGCAAATTGTTTATCGATTCCATTAGTCCAAGAATCTTTACCAAACCATCCAATACCATGATTTTTATCACCCCTAAAAAAAATTGTATTATTATAAATCATTTGATTCCCCTCTCCGTCAATTCGTAAAGAAGTCTTCCAATCATTTATGTCTTTATTATGATGTACAAAATAGAAGCCATTGTTAGTCCCATTGCCTCTGGCTATAAAGGAGATTCCTCCCGAATTATCATTAGAATGGTCGGCTCCAAACATTTCTATATATGGACCATTATCATCGGATTGTTTGATGTAAAATTTTTCTGCGTTATTTTTCCAGGTAAGCGCTTCACCTTCTATTTTTACATTACCCGTTACATGTAATTTTTCAGAAGGACTTGCTGTACCTATACCCACATTACCATTTCTTGTGATTTCCATTAGGGTTTTATAACCATCATTTGGCTCATGCTGAATAAAAGTAAAGCCTCCTGTAGTTTCACCGCCAGTACCTCTTGTGTTTCTTTCACCAGCTCCTGCATTAAAGCGTAATTGTCCTGGGTTTATCCAATTTCCTCCACTTTCTATACCTTGCAAGTAGATGGAAGGGTGTGTGTTTTTTTCTTCAGAAAGATGGTCTACTTGTATTTTTAAGATTTCACTGGTATGTGAGCCATATATATTTCCATTAGTTTTTATATTTCCATTGATATGCAGTTTTTCTGAAGGGTCATTAGTACCCATACCTATATGACCATTATGATCAATGAGCATTTTTGTATCCCAATTACCGTTACCACTGTTTTGGGAGAATATAATTTTTCCACTTTCTACATTAGTAGTATTCTTTTTTGGTCCAATTACAATTCCTCCAGAATTTGCAGGGTGATCATTTCCATATAATTGTATTTGTGCTTCGTTTTGTAACAGTAAAAGATTTTGTGACCCTGGAGTTTTATCACCAAATACATGACCTGTTAGTTTGATGTTTCCATCGACATGCAGTTTTTCTGATGGTGTAGGTGTTCCTATCCCGATTAGCGGGTCGCTAGTACCAGAATCTTTTACATAGACCCCATCATCTACCTGATTGATGCAGGAATCAATAAATCCTGCAAATTCTTCTTGTTTGGGACGATCTCCAGTTTTGAAAGATTCTTTTATAAGATCTCGTTCTTTTCTATCTAGTGACATAAGTTTTTGTTTTTTGTTCTACTTCTGGTATTATAAAATCGGCTTCTACAATCATAAAGCCTATTCCTATCATGACATTGCCTTCGCATTTAAAATCTCCTGCTTTGTATACACCAATACGATGTTGTTCGCTAGTGACCATAATGCTGCGTGATGTTTTGGCTATTGCCACATCCACATCTTCCAGAACAAAACCATTAGGTAAGTCTTTATAAAAAGAGAGGGCAACGATTTTATCGACATAAAAGATGCTTTTTATTATTGTTCTTATCAGGGTTTTGGTGATAGTGATTCCTTTTTTTACTTTGGATGCCAACATATGTTGTAACTCACTACTCATCTTTTTTCCGAGTTTAGTATCGGGGATATCAGTAATTCCTTTTAAGAACCTGACTTTTACTTCGATCAATGAGGTTAAAGCTTGGGTATCCTCTGCCTGAAAAGCTATTTTAATACGATCACATGCCTGCTCAGTAGTGCTGCTAGAATGGGTAGCATTATCCGAGCTAATTTCATGCTTAAAATACTCATGTATGCTAGGGTTCTGATATTGATGATACATATTAAAATCATTTACAAAATCTACATACTCCTGATCTTCAATAAATTTTAGGATAACCGATTTATGAAGCTTTCCTCCAAAAACCAGATCTGCATTTTGTTCTGTAGTATTTTCAAAAGCCCATGGAGATAAAAACTCTTGTAATTGCTGGTGTAATTTTTTACCATAAAATCCTTCATCACGACCTTTATGAAATCCTACATTAAAAGATAATTTTATGGGTTCATAAATTGGGTTTTCTATTCTCAGAAAAATAAAAGGTGTTATTCGTTCTCTCAGAAAATGATACACATCCATTCGTTTGTGCATGCTTAGTTTAGGCTGAAAAGGAAATTTTTCCTGTTTATTTCTAAGGTTAGGAATAATGGCAATCATCACATGACCAGCAACCATTTCTGTCTGGTTGTTAGTATGATTGAGACATTTTACTTTATAAAGTTCAGGAAATTCTTCTAGAACCAATCGTTCATAATCCCATATCGTAACCCCCCTGTCTTTATGACGTAATCGTTCTGATATGCGAGTATAAAACCCTTCTTCATTTTCTTTTTTGGTTCCTCCAAAAGAAGCTGCTGGTTGAGAAATTTCTGTAATCCCTTTACCTTTATTATATAATTTGGTAATGGTATTAGGTTGTATTACATGATCGTTGATCTCTGGCTGTTGCTCCAAGGCTACTGCTCCCTGAGTATATATGTTTTGAATACGGTCAATACCCATTGCTTTTTCCTGTATGCCTGCTTTTAACCAATACAATCCAGTGGGCATGATATGATGCTGATCATCACAGTCTATAGGTAAATCAAAATGCATGATCCCCGTTCTCAACAAATTTTTGGTAGTATCTTTACTGATCCTTAAGCGATCAATTACTTTCCACTCATCGCCAGACAGATAAAACCATTCTATTGCTGGGTTGATCTGACTTTGGTCTGCATCTCCACTTCCTTCGATAAACTGAAATAGTATACTAACGGTTTGTGGGGTGATTACCTCTTCTAATCCAATGTATAACTCTCCCTCATGTGTGTAATGAGGTAAAAGATAACAAGATCTCAGAGGATTGTTTAGTATGTTTGTTTTTTGACCAAAGGCAGCTACATGATAGAACTGATCTGTCTCATTGTCTGAGAAAAAGATTTCTTCGGTTTCATAATTAAGTGTTAAGCTTTCTACAACAGGAACATATGGCTGTTCTACATTTTTCTTTGTTGGGTCATTTTCTGGAAGCTGTGAGTTACGCAATACTTCTTTAGCATACACTTTATGACCAAAGGCTTGAAACTTGCTCTTGTTTGGTGCTGTAAGATGGAGTTGAAGGAAACCATAGTTGGTGTTATGATTCCATTCTTTAATGGATAGCGTATCTGTTTTTCTTTTATAGTATTCTAATTGTGGTGTTGTAAAAGAAATGCTTGTTGATGTACTAGATATATCATCGGGGAATAGATTAATCGTATTGTGGATGTTTTTCCATACTCTGTTTTCTAAAAGAGCGGTGCTTATCTTAAAACAGGTATTGCTAATATGTTCCTGATACCCTTCATAATGTTTGTCGAAACCATCAATAGGCAGATCTTTCCATTTTATATTAATAGAAGCCGTATGTAAGGGATTTTTAAATATTTCTGAATGACCGATATAAAAATTATTTCCAATCGACGGAATAGGACCAAAAGGTCTAAAGGGTTTAGAAGAATCCAGAGTGGATAGTTCATTCTGAACAATTAAAGAACGAATTCCGGTAACATTTACTTTAAGCCCTACATTTTTAATCTTTGTGTTTTTCCATGCCCCGTATCCATACGTGTTAGTGGTATGGTGATTTAAAACCATTCTGATTATAGGGTTTTTACCGTGATAAGCGCCCTTATGAATGTCTTGATTGTAATCGATGATCGCGGGATGTGTTGTTCTAAGCGTTAATTCGATGCATAGCTCTATATTACCGTCTCTTCTTTTTTTGTAAGTGTTACTGTTCTGAAGCCCGCTTTCTTCTTTCTGTGGCAGTTCAAACCATCCGTCTTCTGTAGTTAATTCGAATTTAAAAAGTTCTTTTACAGTATTAAAATTGTTAGGATAGGTACCTGCTAAAGAAAGTCGTAACGTAATATTTCGATTTCCTTCTTCTAATTTTAATATGGGAGAGGATAGTGCAAAACCAATGGAAGCGGCATCCATTGTTAGTTGATTAGGGGCTAACAATTCAGAAACGAATGTACCGTTCTTTTTTGTGTGTGTTAATTGGTGTTCTCCAAAAGTAGGGAACCCTTGTTTATCTTGTTCTGTATTGCCTGCTAGAAAAGAGCTGTAATCTTTAGAAAAGAGGCGATTACCAAATTTATCAGAATGTTGATTTAAGCCAAAATAGGATGTAACTTTAGCTTTATTGACTACCAGTTCATCTACTAGCTGAAATAAGATTTTTTTACCGTTCTTATTTTCTCCAGCATTTAGCAAGGTGCTTTTTTCCAAAAAACGTTCTTTCAGGGTTTTAGCGCAGGAAAAGAATAGGTGTGCCTTAGCTGGTTTTACTTCTTTTTTGCCAAATTGGAGTACTTCTTGATAATAAAAATCGAGATGCCGTCTGGTGAGTCCGTTGGCATGTTCGTTTAGGGCTTCCAATAATCTTAAAAAAGCAATAAATAAGGCTCTGTGTGGTTGATTAACAGGTGATTGTTTGTCAAAAAAAGAAACCCAATCTCCAAAAGGAGTGTCATTTTGGTTATAGAATTGAATGGCTTCTGCTAGTTTTTCTGCCTGAGCGATAAAATCAGCTTCATGACGTTCTTCAATTTTTACATAATTAAAATCCAGTTCTTTTCCTAAACGCTCAAACCTATTGGTTCCGGAATGGTTTAAAGGGTTTATTATTTCAGGAATACTTGTTTTCATTTTTTATGGATCTGATTAAGATTATCTGATGTAGGTCTGGTTAGTGTAAAGTTGTTTTTAAATAACTTTTTAGTCTATTTTTGATTTCTGGTGTTGATTAATGTCTAAACTCCTTTTTTTTGTTTTTTTATTATTGTGCTGCTATTGAATAAAACGGAACAACTAGATTTTGGGTTTTATTTGTTTCGATAAGTTTATAGGTAATTAGAATGTCTACTCGCCCGAGATTTGGATCTTTTTGGGCGAGAGTAATATTTTCTACTGTTATTCTTGGTTCGTTGTTTATAAGAGATTTTTTTAGTGATGAAGCCATATAGGTTTTCATATTTTCATTTAAGGGTTCAAACAATAACTCATGGATATCTGAGCCAAATTCGTCTCGTAATATTCGTTCTCCTAATTTGGTATGTAGGATTACATAAATACTACTCTCTATATCTTCTTCGCCCGTTAGCATTTCGACACCATTACTGTGTTTGTGAAATTTTGGAGGGAATGCCCATCCTGTTCCTAATACTTCGTTTTGATCCATTACTATCCTATTAATACGGTCATTGTACCAGTTAATAATACGCCTCCTTGGCTGGTTTGTTCTCCCATTGTATTTAGGGGGAGTCCATTGTGTAGTACAGTAGTTGTCCCAGGTAAAGCCATATCAGGAATAGGGGTAATCGCATCTGTAACCTGCAATGCGGGTAGACTACCGATTAGTAATGAAGTAGATCCTGGACATGCAATTGGGGCTGTTCCTCCTTGCATGGTCGGATTGGTATAGATATCTGTTACTTTTACAATTGGTTTTCCCATGCTGTTATTTTTATTAATTAATTTGTGTAATCTGTCCTTTTAGCGACGCTGTTACTTTTCCTTCTAAATCGAGTTGCGTGCCGCCTTCTAGTTTCATTGATGTATCTGCTTTGGCTTCAATTTTTAATCCTTCAAGTTCAATTCCATTTGTTCCTTTTAGCGCGATTTTTGAAGCCTCCATCTGAATGCCTTCACTGGTGATTTTGATATTATTGCTATCATCAAAAGCCATGAGTATGCTTTTTTCACTATCATTAAGTGTAAATGACTGCCCGTTTGGAGATGCAATGGTCATTTTTTCATTTTTCTGATGAATACTGATTTTCCAATCCTTATCTTTTTCATTTTTAAAATTAAAGGAAAAGCCTATTTCGGATTGTGTATCGTCATTTAGCTCATACGGAAACTTGTTTTTACTGTTAAATAATGCTCCTAGTATTACAGGAAAACGGGGATCATTATTAATAAAACCAATGACAACTTCATCATCAGGATAAGGTCTAAAAACAAAGCCTCCGTTTTTTCCTGCTGCTGTACTCATCAATCTTGCATAAATGGATTGTTTATTATCTTCATCATTGGTAGAAGGGATTTCTACTTCGATTAATTCATGTCCTTTTTCGCTTTCTTTGTACCGAAGTACTTTTCCGTATAATAAACCATCTGATGAAGGAACCAAGTTGTTTTGACCAGTAGGATTGAGATTAAACTCTTCTGCATGTGAGGTATGTGACATTCCGCATTGAAAATAGGTATACCAAGAGCCATTTCTATAGGTGTGTTTAACACCAGAAACAAAAGTGTCTCGATCCCATATAGCATTAAAACCGCTTATGGTAATAGTATCGGCTACTTCAATTTCGGTATTACCAATGGTTTTTATGGTTCCCATTATTTTTGCTAATTCTTGCCTGTTCAGCACATTTTCTGCCCATGTTTTTACTTCGTTAGCTTCTAAATCACTTCCTTGATTAAAAGAAAAATTACTTTGTATTTTGGAAGCGTCTGAGTTTGCATTCGAATTTTTGAAAGTTTCATTTTGGGCAGCTTGATCTTTAACTCCCCAATTAGCAATGGTTATATCTTGAGCTATTTTTGTTTCGTCATATTCTGCTTCATACTCAAAAATATGTTTTCCTAGAACGAGTTCATTATCGGTTGTTTCTGCAACTTTTGGATGAATAATGTGTATTTGATTTTTATGGATTTTACAAACACGAGCTGTTGCTTCTGCCCGCATGATTAGAAAATCCCAATCAGAACAGTTGTATTGTACCATGTTTTCATGGTCAAAAGCGTTGGCTTGTTGATCTTCAATTTGGATACTCAATTTATCATATTGCTCAATGATATTTTTAAGTATATCGTCATCATTTACGGGATCAATTTTTTTATGGCTACTTCTGTTTAAATTAACATCGTGATGTAAAAAACGGGTATGAGTTCCTAAAGTCATTTTATGCGTAGCATGTTTACAATCAATATATAGGAATACAGTACCATCATTATTTGCTACGATATGTTGTTTTGTGATATACCCAGTAAATACTTCGGTGGTATCATATCCCATTCCCAATTCGATGGTAATGGATTCTCCTGGAAGAAAACTAGTTTTTGAATCAGGTTTTTCTTGTTCAAAGGAAGCAGCAGGTTGTAGGGGTATTGTCTTTTCTTTCTTCTCTTTGATAGTGTCATAATAATTTAACTCTAATCGAGCTCTAGGAATTTTATTAACCCTATTAGAAACAGACAGACCTACTACCCCTTGTTGAATGGTTACTGATCCTATTGTAATCAGGTAATTAACTTTTTTTATGTGCTGGTTATTAGACATTTACTTGATGATCATTTTAGCGATTTGTTCTGCAATACGTAATGATTTAGGAAGTGCTTTTTTAGGTTGTTGTGCAACAATAGCCATGTAGCTTCCATATTTTAATAAAGCATTGATGGCGTGTTTCTGTTTAGCATAGTCAATTACTTTAGGAGGCTTGACTTTTTTTGAAAATAGACTTTTCTCCTTTTTTTTTTCAAATTCAACTTCTCCTCCAGAGAAGGTGCAAGCTGCAGTTGCTCGTATTGGGTTTCCTATGGCATCAAAATGAGAATAGGAAATATCTAGGGCGCTTAAAACTCCTTTAAAGTGCATTTTTCCCCAAACCAATTCGAGTTTCTTCTCTTCTTCTTTATCATTTTCCTTTTTTTGTTTATCACCCATAAAAGCAACTGCCATAAATTGCTCAATTTGGTCTAATACACTTTTATTACCTATTAATGGAATTTTGCCAAGAGAGCCAGTGTTGTCAAAAAGTAATTGAATGTTCATCGTTTGTTTTTTAACTTTATTAAACCGATAGGTTGAGGAAGTATCTCCTATGAATTGGTCATTGGCATGACAGGCACCATAGGAGATTTTATAAGATTCTGGGTTTACTAAAACTGTATAAATTTTCTTATTATCGCTATTATTATTGATGATCTGCATATGATTGATCACCCCTATAATTCCTGCTATGTTTTGTATATCAGCCATTATCTTTCTTTTTGTTCTTTTAAAATGCGCAATACTTCTTTTATAGTCTCATCGATAATTAGTTCTTTATTAGCAATCTCATCACAACAACCTGAGCTATTATTCGATTCTTTTGTACTCGATGATTGATCTGTTCCTATATGTAGTTTTATATGTAACTCTTTGATTTCTATAGCCATTAGATAAGGATAAAACTTTGATACGAAAAAGAAACCGATTCTACCATGATTTTGGAGGTGCTTGCCTCTAGATCTCCTGGGCTCCAGCTTTTAGGGATTGCATGAAATATTAACCAGTTTTTTATTGGCAATCCTTGATTATCCAACAATGAAACTAGGATATTAGCTGGCATTGTCTGCATGGTGTTATGCGTTGCTTCGCACCATAGGTATAATCCCTGATCTTTTGTAAATCCTCTTGATAACGTTAGGTTATTGTAAGAGCCTCTATTGGTTAAATTATGTGAGTAGCCCGAAATACCACCTTCTGCATGAGTTTCACTTTCATAAGAAAATCCTAAACCATTGACAGACTGAAAACCTGCATCAAAACGGAATAGTGGAGACAGGAAATATACGCCAAAACGATGTGCCGAATATGGAAATTGCTGTGGCATGATATATTAAATATATTGTGTGATCATTCCACCCACTTCAAAGGTGAAATCTTCTACCATGGCTGCACTTGTAGCTGCATTTAGACTAACGCCACTAATCTTTGATGGCCATGCTTCGGGAAATGTCCAAGTCATTGCAGGTTGTCCTTGCTCATCTAACAGGGTAACAATAATGGTTCTTTTGGCGGTAGGATCTGTACGTACTGCATTTGCCCAATCAAAGAAGGTGGTGTCGTTTTTGAAAGCTCCTTTCTTGAAGGTAAGTTGACTAAACTTTTGCCTTCCTGGACTTGTTGCAGGAGCTCCACTATCTGGAACATTTCCTGTAATATAAGTTATTACTTCTACTTCGTTTGAAGGGATGGTTACTTCCTGAACAGCTATGTCATTAGGTTCTCCTATATTTAGTAAAAAACGGTGTGTAGAATTGATGTATTGACTCATGGTTTTATATTATTTAAGATTAATTTTGATTATTGATTATTAAAGTGTTGTTCAACGTTGATAATGATAAATTCTGCTGGTCTGACTACTGCCATACCTATTTGTACGTTTATTTTTCCTTCGGATATTTCTTTAGTGCTTGTTGTAATATCTTTACCAATACGAACAAAAAAAGCTTCGTCTATCGTAGCGCCCATTAAAGCTCCTGCTTTCCATTGATCTGCCAAGAAGCTACTAATCATGGCACTTATTTTTACCCATGTTTTGGAGTTATTGGGTTCGAAGACAAAATTGGTCATCGATTTTTTGATTGATTTTTCGGCAAAGCTGAAAAAACGTCTTACAGATATGTAGCGCCATTCGTTGTCTCTGCCTCCTAATGTTCGGGCTCCCCAAACTAATGTTCCTTTTCCTGCAAAGGTTCTGATTGCATTAATGGATTTACCTGTAGAATCTACATTTAGTCTTTCTTGAGTACTGTCTGAAATTCCTTTTAAGGGTTTTTCAATGCCTTGTATTGTGATATTAGCAGGGGATTTCCATACACCTCTTTCTCTATCGTTCTTACAATAAATCCCTGCTATTGCCCCTTGAGAAGGGATTGTTTTCATGTAGTTTTGGATAGCATTTTTTATATTCATATAATCAGGAAAAGAAGAAAATAAACGTTTTTCCAGTATTTTCTTTTCGTGATTGAGTGCAGCTATAAGATTTGTAATAGCCGAGATAAGTATATTTGTGTCCACATATATTCCTGCGTTGAAATCTGCTAATAGTTCAGCTCTTGTTTTTTGACCACCATTTTGTTTGGTTAAAATGATTGCGGTTAAATAGTTTTGAGCATTTTCAATATCTGTGCTTGAGAGTGTATCACCATCAAAGTTAAACCAGCTTATATCTGTTGGATATGTCCATGTTGCATTAACATAATTACTAGAACTAGTTAGGGAAACAGGACTTACTTTTAGAATTTTTATAAACTTATAGAGGCGTTGAATTTGTTCTATAAAAGTTGGATTATTTTTTAAAATGGCTGATTCGGTTATAAAAACATCTGATCGGGAGAGCCCCCCTGAAGCATCTTCTACTATGTTTATGCGCTTATTAATCGCAAAGAAATAGTTGAGTATGTTTGTTAGTTTTGTTTTTCTCTGAGCAGGACTTGTTGCAGTATTGAAAGCATCATTTCTGGTTTGGATTTCTTTGGTAATAGCTTGTAAGGAGATTCCTTCTGTAAACTCAGCATTTAGTAGCGTTAAGTCTGAATTAATTTTGTTGATTTCTTCATAAACGGCAAAGGAATCATCAGTTCCTAAGACTGGGGAGTATCCATAAATGCGATCAAATTTAACGACTGATTCTTTTGCATTTTTTAGCCAAGGATAATATACCGAAGCATATTTTAAATTGCTTGAGTCTGGGGTAATAAGATTTCTTATGTCGTCTGCTAGGCTATTTGGTTGGTGAAAATCAAGAATAGCAAATTTATCTTTATCACTACCACATGTATTGATGAGTTGATTGACGACAGTTTTGTAAATAGTGGTTTCTTCTAAACTTGCTAAAGCTCCATTACTATCTTTAAATTGGTAATGTAAATCCGGGATGAGGACTAGTGTTACTTCATCTAGTGTATCAATTAAGCTGATTGCATTAAGAAAAAAGTCTTTAAAATCGGTAGAAGGTGTTACAGAGCTGTAGGTGTCTGTAAGCGCGCTTTTAATATAGCAGGAACCACCACCGTTTTTAAAATAAAGACTTAATGTGTCATATAAAAAGAAGCGTTTATCTGGTATAGCATTCATTTTATTAGTAGAGGCATTTACCTTTACTGTAAAATTAGGTTCATATGCTTTGCCAAAATGATTTTCAAATTCTAATAAGTTGTTAATTCTTATAGGATTAGACTGTGTACGTTCTGTATACCCAATAAAAAGAGGTACCGCTGTTGCTACGTCTGCGATAGAGGAAGGAAGTGTCTTTTTTTCGGTGATATAAACACCTAGTGTTTTTGTAATCATTATGCTTTAATTTTATTGTTCATTAAATAGATGAATGAATTGAATAGTGATAAACTCTGCGGGTCTGGTAACAGCCATTCCTATTTGGATATTTACTTTTCCTTCTAAAATTTCTTTTGGGCTAGTTATCTCTTCACCTATTTTGATAAAAAAGGCTTCTTTCATCGTGGCACCAGTAAGAGCTCCTGCGTCCCATTGTACTACTAAAAAACTATAGATGATCGCTTTAATTTTTACCCATGTTCTGGTGTCATTAGGCTCGAACACGAAATCGCGGATAGCATTTTTAATAGATTTTTCAGCAAAATTAAAAAAACGTCTTACTGCTATATATCTCCACTCATTGTCATTTCCTGCTAGTGTTCTTGCTCCCCATATTAGGGAACCTCTTCCTGTAAACCTTCTGATAACATTAATGGATTTACCTGTATTAATGTCAACATTTAACTCATCTTGGATACTATTTGATATCTCTATTAGTGGTTTTTCAATGCCTTGTATTGTGATATTAGCAGGAGATTTCCATACACCTCTTTCTCTATCATTCTTGCAATAGATTCCTGCAATTGCTCCTTGAGAAGGGATTTTTTTCATATGCTCCTCTATGATCTTTTTTATATTAACATATATAGGATCGGTAGCAAAAAGTTCTTTTTCTATTTGTTCTTTTTGATAGAATACTAATTCTCTTAGCCCCTCTACAGCTGATAGAAAAACATTTAGGTCTACCCATTTCCCAGAATCTAAATCATTGATTATTTCTGAAGGGGTTTTTGACCCAACTGTATAATCAGATAATAAATTAGTGTCAACTTCTACGTTTTCATGTAATGAGTATTTATTTGTGTTTGGAGGATTGTTAAACCACTGATTTGACCAAGGGTTATAAGGACCAGGCCAACCATAAAGAGGATCTATCTTAGATGTATTCATGCCTTTAAACCTGTATAGTTTTTGAACGGTTTTAACAAAATACTCATTAGAACGAAGGTCTAATATATACTTCTTTACTATTGGGTTTTTAAGAAGTCTGCCATAGTTAGAAGGATACTGATTACCTGGGTGCGCAGGATGTGCAGGATTAGTTATAATATCAAATCGTGTAATTATGTAATAAAAGAATACAAAAATTCTGGAAAAATTGATTTTATCATTTGGGGTATTGGTAGTAGATATTTTATTTATAAGCTTTTTGTACTCTTCTTTATCGAATCTATCAAATTTAGGATCTACCCCAAATAATTTAGAGAGTGTATCTACGTCATATAAAATATCTTTTGCCTCTTGTTCAATTGCAGAGCCAGAATTAATATCATCGAGTGATAAGCTGTTTAATTTTACTTGATATGTATTTGCATTTTTTAACCAAGGATAGTATACTGCTGCATGTTTTAAATTAGTTAGATGTGGAGTAATTAAACCTCTTATATGATTTGGTAGACTATCCGATTGATGAAAATCTATAATCGCAAATTTATCCTGAAGATTACCGCATTTATTAATCAGTTTTTCAAGGATATTTTTGTAAAGAGAAAACTCATTTAAACTAACTAACACATTATTTACATCTTTAAATTGAAAGTGTAAATCTGGAATAAGTATTAATGTGACTTCATCTAAGACATCTATTAGGTTGATTGCTGTAGTAAAAATTGAATTAAAATCGGTAGTAGAAGTTACGGTATCGTAAGTCTCTATTGATGCGCTTTTTATGTAACAAGAACCTCCACCATTTTTGAAATAAAGAATGATACTGTCATACAAGAAAAAACGCTTATCAGGAATAACATCTTTTACTTGATTATTTGTTGTATCAATATTGATAGTAAACTTTGGAAGATAAGCTCCACCAAATATATTTTCAAATTCAGCTAAACTATTGATTTTTATTGGTTCAGAATGAGCATGTTCTGTAAAACCAATAAAAAGAGGAACAGCGGTCGCTACCGAATTTACAGCAGTAGCGACTGTTCTTTTTTCTTTTATATAAACACCTGGAGTTTTGATTAGCATTATCTATATTCTAAGTTTCAAAAAAAAATTATAGTTCTTGCATCTTATGAGAAAAGGAAAGGATTATGAACTCTGCTGGACGTACTGCGGCAAGTCCTATCTGAATAATCATTTGTCCATCTAAAATGTTTTGTTGTGTCATGGTTGTACCTAAACCAACTCTAACGAAATAAGCTTCTTTGGCAGAGGCACCCATTAATGCACCTTGTTTCCATAATTCATTTAAATAAGCACTAATCATGGCATTTACTTTTACCCATGTTTTGGTATCGTTGTTTTCGAAGACAAATTGGGCAGTAGCTTTTTTGATAGATTCTTCTACGGTCATAAACAACCTTCGTACAGAAATATAACGCCATTCATTGCTATTTCCATCTAGAGTTCTTGCTCCCCAAACAATTGTTCCTTTTCCTGTAAATTGGCGAATGGCGTTGATAGATTTTCCTGTAGCATCTACATTTAATTTTTGTTGGGTGGCATCAGAAATAGCTTTTTTGGGTTTGATTACTCCTTGTAAAGAAATATTGGCAGGTGCTTTCCAAAACCCGTATTCTCTGTCGTTTTTAGCATATACACCGGCTATTAATGAGGAAGGGGGGATGTACATTTTCTTTTCTTTATGAATGGCTAAAATTGCTTTTTCATAATTAGTATCTCTGTCTGTTTTGAGTTTTTTTAAGGTATCAGTTCCTACCACAGATTTCTCTTCATTTATGGTAAAATCGATGCTTACAGCAAGACTTGGGTAATAGACTGCTCCATAAGATAGGTATTCGGTTCCTAATGCAGTTCTGAAAGCTTCTGCTCCAAGAGCATTTGATGCTGGATTGAAATTCAGTAAATCAGATTCGTATGATTGATCTATTAAGGCAAATTTATCTTTGGTATTGTGACTTGTTTTTAAAGCTTCAACGGCAATTTCTCCATATTTTTGGGTGTTAAACTTTACAGCTTCTGGAAAAGCAATTAAAGTAGGTTCATCCAATGTCTCAATGATAGGCATGGCATTGATGAAATCGGCCTTTGTTATGTTACTTTCGTTTTTTAAAATGCCAGTAGTGGTATCAACAGGAAAGTTTCCTACTGGTAGAATATAGCATACTCTTCCTCCATTTAAAAAATATAATTGAATGGATTCATATAATATATAATCAAGTGTTTTAGTATAAGATGAGTCAACCTCAAGGGAAGAATTGAGTTTAAAATCATGAGGGAAGGAACCTCCAAATTCATTTTCATATTCTTTTAGAGAGGTTATTCTAACAGCTTCTTTAAGTGTTCCTTTTTTTGTATATCCTATAAAAACAGGAACAGCAGTTGATATTTGGGCGATAGACGGTGCAAGTAGCGATTCTTCTACTACTTTGACTCCGGGTGTATTAGGATATTGTACTGGCATGATGTATTGATTTTTTTACTTGTTTTTATTTTTTTTATGTTGGATTTGATTGGTGTCATGAACTACTTTTCCATAATCTTGGCTATTCGTGTCTGTATTAAATATGGTACTGCCATCTGGGTGAAGATCAGGGCTCGAAATTTTTGGGGGAATCTGTATTTTTGATGTCAGAGGTATTTTAAGATCGGGATCACTTTCAATTTCCATCATTTTGATCTGATACATGGCATAGGGTTTTTGCTCACCTCCTAGGTTTGACCACATATTGTTAGAGTCTTCTAAACTAATGTTATGATAATTGATTTCGAGAGTACATATATTGGGTTGTGAGGTTGGCGAAATATTAACTTCTTGATAGGGGGTGCTTGTAAAATACCGCAATACATGGGTTGCCAAGGATATCGAATTTAAGTAACCTGATTGTCCTTCTTTTGGGTTAAAGGCAAACAATACATAAAAATTGATGCGCATTGTTGGGATCCCTCCCATAGGATGTACAGTATTAGGTGTATTAAAAACGCTTGTTGATGGAAAAGGGGTAAGGTGATTTTTGTAAACCTTGTCCTCTTCTATATTAATTAAAGCTACTTTAATCCCTGGGTTGTTTGCCTGAGGATCATTTGATTTTTGGATGTTAACAATTTCTGCTTGATGGTTAGTATCTGTGGCATTTGGATACTTACTATCTAGGTAAATATTTAGATCCTCAATGATTTTTTTTAGTGCCTTAGCGATCATTTTTTATATTTAAGTAATTATCACTATTTTGAAATTATACTGTTTAATTTGGTTTAGCTCTTAATTTTTGCATCAGTCGATTCAATCTGTTGTCTAGCCCTTTTTTAATAAGTAACTATGATGAAATACATTGATAGGATACCATGTAAATTGATTTTTAAATAATATTATAAATAAGCCTGAGCATGAATAGTTGATATTTTAATTTGATACCATTCATTAGAATTTATAAATTATCAACTACAAGGTACTGTCGGGATTAGATACTGGGATAGGTTTTTTTCTGAAAACACGGTTTCTTCTTCTGAAATGATCTTTTTGATTTCTAAAGGTTAAGCAGGGTAATTGTTTGAAGGTATGATTTGGGGTCATTAGGTTTTTTTATGTATTGAAAATAGAAATTATTTTAGCCGATGTTAATTGCTACTACTGATCGGTGTAAAAAGTTGTAGTTTTAACATGTCTAAGGAGTCCCTTGTCCTGATGAGCTAGCTTGTTTACTACCATTATACCTATGGTTGGATTTGTCATATAAAGACGTTTAGAACATTTCTTTCACAACTCTATAGAATTCTTCTCTTTTGTTTTTTGCTATAGGAATAGTTTTATTGTTTTCCATAATTAAATGGTATCCATCTTTTTTAGAGAATTCTTTGATTTGATCAAGATTGACCAAATATGAACGATGAGGTTTATAAAATAAAGGAATGGAATTTAATTGAGAAACAAAATACGTTAAGGGTTTACAAATAATTTCGACCCTATCGTTTTTTAAGTATACCTTGGTGTACATGCCGTCAGCAGCAAAGAATAATACCTTATTATGATGAATGAAGATAATACCTTTAGGGATTTCTAAAGCTAATTTATTAAGAGTAAAATGAGATAATTCCAATTTTTATTTTTATTATAATATCCAAATATTCCTTTTTTAATAAGCTGTAACATTATAGAAATGAGATAAGCTATATATACCGATTTATTATATAGTAGAGTATGGTTTTCAGGAAATGTTACCCTTAGTTTTAGAAAAAGTATGGAGTACTGATAGATAGCTATTTAATAAGATATATCTGTAAGATTGATTTCACTATCAAAAGTATAGAAAATCTCTTTAGTGGTGTTGTTGGTGTATGTGCTGAGACTATAGTTTGCCATAAGAGAAAGAGGATTATTATATAGGGATTCTTTATATGGTACTTTTGAAAACACTAACTTTTTGATGAATTGAGAAAGAGTTTTTTGAGTTTATATTTTATTAAATTCTAAAGGATCTCTAAAGAAATATGTTATTTCGAAATCAAATATATGGTTGGTGTGAATATCATAATAGTTAAAATAGGTTTCCAGATTATTTTGATGGTTTAGTTTTAAGAAAGTCTCTTAGGTTTTCTGATGGGGTAATGTTGTTAAAATTTGTATGATGATTGTTAAACGATAAGCATTAGATAGCTATAATTAACTTATGTTTAGCTTATAAGCATACAACTATTTGGATATATAATCGATAATAGTATTCTCTCTAAGATAATTCTCTGTTCCCGCTGCGCTACCGAATCTAATACAACAAGAAGAGGTGATAAATGTAAAATCAAAAAAAATAATAAATATAAAAATTTTTACTACAGAAGTTACTGAATTTAACGACTACCTTAATCAAATACTAGTATTACGTTAACTATCACTTCGGCTTATATTTTCAAAAAATATTTTAGTAGATTTGTGTCCTCAAAAAATTCTTTAAACTAATTTTTTTCTCCTAGAGAGAAACTGTCCTCATTATATAATATTTTCAAAGATTATAGTAAATCATGAAAAAACTACTATTGAGTATCTTAATTATTTCGCTAACCTCTTGTGTAACTAAAAATACTTCAGAACCTATTTCTAAATCAAAAAATATGGGAAGTAAGGTGTTACTGGATAGTATTCCTGAGATTACAGAAGAGAATCATGATATGCTAATGGATATGCTTTTTGGTAAACCAAAACATATTATAAAAAACATTGGTATTTTGGTGTATGATGGCACTAATTCTTTAGACGTGATGGGTCCTAGACATATTTTAGGGCAAATTTTATCTGCTAAGACACAGTTTATAGGTATGAAACCAGGTACTTTTATAACTACTGACAGAGTAGAAATAACCGTTGATGCTGTTATAGATTCTGTTAATCAGTTAGATATACTGATAATCCCAGGAGGTTTTCAGGGGACTGTAAAAAACGTGTATGATGATAAGCTACATAATTGGATAAGAAAAATTGATAAAACAACGGTATATACAGCAAGTGTATGCACAGGTGCTTGGGTACTGGGAGCTACTGGATTGTTAAAAAATAAAAAAGCAACTACTCATTGGTATAAGGCAGAAGAAATGTTAGAAAAATATGGAGCAGAATATGTCAATAAACGATATGTAAAAGATGGTAAATATTGGACCTCTGCCGGAGTAACAGCAGGTATGGATATGTCTTTGGCTATAATTAATGATATTCTGGGAGAGAATTATACCGAAGGTGTAATGTTAGATATGGAGTATGACCCGCAACCACCTATAGAAGGAGGAACACCAGATAAGACAAGCTTAATGATGCATTACATGATGAAATCTATGTATGACTCTGGTCTAGAACCATTAGTTGATAGTCTAGAGCTAGCTAAGAAAAAGAAAGAAGAACTTTTGTAGTATATCCTATTATCAAGCATTGAATTTATTGCAAAATAAAAACCAATTATTTTTTTAAATATCCTAAAAACGAAAAAAAGCGCTTTTAATCGGATATTTATGTTTTTAAAAAGTTGTTTTTGTGTTTTTTAAAACGTAGAATTCTATTTTTAGTAACTAATTATTAGAGAGTTACTTAAAAATGTTTTTAATGAAAAAAGATGTAGATATTTCTGATGTAAAGTTGATTATACGTAATTTGATTTCGTTTATTGTAGTAGAAGGGAAAGAATATGTAAGTGATCAGCAAAAAAAAGCATATGTTTCTGGATATGTACAACTTTTGATAAAAACAATCCATCTTGTTGATGACAAAGATGACACTTCATTAATAGAAGATATAGCGGATGATATTTCTACTTATTTAGAATAAAAGTTTGCTGTAAAAAACACTTTGTTTTTTAAGTAATAAATAACTTTTATATCTTATGCGTTCAAACCTCCAAATCTACAAGGCAGTGAACGAGCAAGATTATATTGAACAATTAAAGAGTGAAAATAAGCTACTTCAGGACAAGCTTGATAAAATCAATAAAGCAAAACAAAAGAAAAGAAAATTTAGGCGGTGGCTTATAAAAAAATCCAGTACTCCTATTTTTGGAAATCGACTTAAAAAAAGTATTAGTAATGCTATTACAGAGTATAAAGATTCTAAAGCAGTTTCTGTAGATACCGTTTCAGATGTATCTTCTAGTGTAATTTGGCGAATTACCAGAGTTGGATTATTTGCATTTTTATTCGCAATAGTTCCCTCGTTGGTATTGATTTTTCAAACTAAATTATTGATGAATCAAAATAAGTTAATCAATAACCAAACAAGTCTTATAGAAGCTGATCGTAGATCATCATTAGTATTTGTATTAAGTGATGTTCTAGCAGATTTAAATGAAGAATTAAAATATAAAGGTTCTGGAAGTCGTAATATCAGTAAAACGTTAGAATCTAGGATTGTAAGTCTGTGTATGGCAATGAAACCGTATCGATATATCGATAATGGAGAATTAATAAAAGATCCTATCAGTCCAGAACGAGGACAATTATTATTTACTCTTTTAAAAAGTGATTTAGGATTAGAATCCTCGCAAGATATTTTAAACTCAGCAGAATTTAAGTATACAAATCTTAGAAAAGTTAATCTAGGAAGAGGAGTGAACCTAAAATATGCGAGACTAGATTATTCTAACTTTACAGAGGTTCAGATGCCTGCGGCAAATTTAGAAAGTAGTGATCTTAAAGAGGTAAATATGAGTAGAGTAAACTTGTCTGATGCTAACCTAAAGAGGGCTAGATTACATAATGCTAATCTAAAACATGCAGAACTACTAAGTGTAAATCTTACGAATGCTAATTTGTTTGGAGTAGATCTTACTGGTGCTGACCTCTCTGAGGCTATATTATGGGGCGCCAAATTAGAAAACGCAAATCTAACAGACGTGATATTAGATAATGTGGTAGTCGATAGGCAAGATTGGATTACGTATGTCTCAGATTCGTTAGATCTTAAAGGTTCAGGAGCATTAGAAAATAAATATAGAGTAAAAAAACAAGGAAAAAAACAGTTCATGTTAGTACCTAGAAAATAAATCCCTTATTTATTAAATAGAATAGAAAAAATACGGGGTAAAAATGAAATCAGAACTCAAAATGGAAAATTAACAGATCATTGTATGTCAATTAAATCTATAAATTTGGAGAAACTCATAATAAAAAAACAAAGGCTAGCTTACTTTTAATTCCTAGATTGACCTATTAAGAAATTATAATTTATTTATGAATCAAAATAAACGTTTAAAAATAGGAGAAGGAAAGATAAGTGGCTACCTAGCTATTTTTCTGGCAATCATTTGTCTTGGAGCAACTATCTGCGCTTATTTTCCTAATTACCTTACAACGAATGAATTTAGAGAATTATATAAACCCGATGTTGTTAAATGGGTATTTCTAAGTGTACTTGTAGTATCATTTTTATTTAGTCTTACTAGTTTTTTATTGAGTAAGAAAACAAAATTAGGTTTTTTTGCAATCCTTATTTTGGCTAGTGCCATTTTTTTAGGATCTGGATTGCCCGAGGTTACAGCAATAGAATCAAAATCATTTACAATAGGTTTAGATTGGTTACTACTTGATATCCTTGTTTCTGCACTAATTTTTATTCCTATTGAATTGTTTTTACCCAAAAGATTAGATCAAACTAAGTTTCATCCAGAGTGGAGAACTGATCTAGTATATTTTATAGTAGGTCATTTATTAATTCAGGTTACAGGTGTTTTAGTACAATTACCAGCTGTTATGGCATTTTCTGGACTCGGACTATCAGGGATCCATGAATGGGTTCAAGGACTTTGGTTTTTACCACAATTACTATTAGCACTTTTTGTATCAGACTTGTTCCAATGGTCAGGTCATTATATTTTTCATAAGATACCATTTTTATGGAGATTTCATTCTGTACATCACTCTACTAAAGATATAGATTGGTTGGCTGGTTCTCGAACGCATTTTTTAGATCTTATCATGGTAAGAGCTGTTACATTTATACCTCTTTATATATGCGGATTTAGTTCGTCTGTTTTTACTACATATATAGTAATAGCTGCGATTCAAGCTGTTTTAGCTCATGCCAATACAAGGATTAATTTTGGATTATTGCGATATGTAATTGTGACACCACAATACCATCATTGGCATCACTCAGATGATCCAAAAGCATATGATAAAAATTTTGCAATTCACTTTCCTTTTATTGATATGATTTTTGGGACGTACTATCCAATGGGAAAAGAATGGCCAGAAGGGACTGGATTAGGAGATGTTCAATTTCCAAAAGGGTTTGTAAAACAATTTATCTTTCCTTTTTACAAAAAACCAGATAATACTAATAACATAGAGAATCCAAGTGAACGTTAAATAATTAGACCAATTTAATTTTGCAAAAATAACTTACTATGATTAAAGAAGATATAAACGAAATAATCAAGAATAGGCGATCTATTTTTCCAACACAATATACAACAAAAGAAGTTTCTGATGCTTTTATTAAAATACTACTAGAAAATGCAAATTGGGCACCTACGCATAAGCTTACACAACCTTGGCGTTTTAAGGTTGTACAAGGAGAAGCCAAGGATAGGTTAGGGGTATTTTTATCAGATACATATACAGATATTACTTCTGATGATAACTTTTCTCCATTTAAACATAAAAAGATTAATAGTAATTGTAAATCTGCCAGTGCAATAATTGCGATATGTATGCAGCGAGATCCAAAAGAACGTATTCCTGAGTGGGAAGAAATTGCAGCAGTTGCAATGGCGGTTCAAAACATGTGGTTAACATGCACAGCTAATGATATAGGGAGCTATTGGAGTAGTCCTAAGCTAATTGAATATGTGGATGGTTTTTTTAATTTTGAAGAAGGAGAACGTTGTTTAGGTTTTTTTTATTTAGGAAATTACGATAAGAGTGCTATAAATGTCTCTAAACGAGAGCCGATAGAGAATAAGGTGCAATGGATGAAATAAAAAACCACCCATTTTTGGGTGGTTTTTTGTAAGCCAAAAGACTTACGATATTTTGAAATAGAAAAGAGACTATTACTGAGCCATTTTCTGAGCAAGTTCTTGCATTTTCTTAGAACTAGCAGTCATGTAATCAGACCATTTTTTAGCATCATCACCAGTTAATTTTCCAGCAATATCCTGAGCTTTAGTAGCTAATTCTTGTCCTTTTTGAGAAAGACCAGCAAAAGCAGTCATATCTTTACTTTCTACGATTTTTGTATACTCAGCGATATACTCTTCGTATGAATTAACGTATTCCTGTACTGCAGGATCGCTAAAATTAGGAACGCCATCTACAGCGCTTTCTACTTTTTCTGCAATTTCTTCAACAGCTTTTGTTGTTGTTTCTGCCGTTTCTTCAATAGCTTCTCCTGCAGCATCAGCAGCATCGTTTGCTTTATTTGCACTGTCTTTACAAGAGATTACTGATAAAAACGCTAGAGCCACAGCTCCTAAAAAAAATTTTTTCATAATAAATAGATATAGTTAATTTTGGTTATTTAACGCCAAATCTAATACTTTATTTCGTCTATAGAAAATTTAAAATGGGTAAAAAGTACACACTTGATTTAATTGCCAATACAACCCCTAAAAAGAAAAGGTTATAAATGATAGCATTTACAGATATCGTCTACTATAAGTATTTTATACCTTAGGGTGGATGAGGTATTATACTATATTATTTTTTTCGGTTAAGTATTTCCAATACCGTTTAGGTAAATGTTGTTTATGTAGTTTATTGTTTTTACGAGATGGTATTGTTACATTACTATAATATATATTCCATAAATTTTGGAACTCTTTTTCAGTATGAGAAAGTAACTCTGATGGTATTTTAGATTTTTTTCTGGAAAAAAAATTAATATCTACTATTTCTACAGTTTTAAGGTTATAATAGATACCATAGCCTCTTTTAATATCATAGATTATCCATTTTTGATCAGCATAACGATCTTTAAAGTGAGGCATTATAAGAGGTAAAACATTAAAATCTGGTTCGATAGTAGCAGTATATATTGTATCACTGGTTAATTGAAAACGGACAAATGCTTCCATTCGATGCTTTTCTCGACCTACCATTTTAGCAACTTGACTAATTGTTAAAATGTCTTTAGTACTAAAATCAGTAGTTGTATTAGTGGTTCTAGAAAAAATGATACGAGTATAATTCAAGAGTGTATTTTCTACTCCTTTGATTTCACTTAAAAAAACTTTAAAGAAATTTTGTTGTTCATGATAAGTTGTTTTTAATTTAAAACCTTTCCAGACTCTATGTGCTTTGTTTTTTTCGGTAACAACCTTCTCTGATATTGTAAATAGTTGATTATTAGACTCGTATTCTTTTCTGATAATAGGAGTTGTTATTTTTTCATCATATGTCATAAAAATACAGCATAAAAATCCATCAAAACTTCCATCATATACTAGTATTGTTTGTGGATTCATGTGTTTTATATTTAGGAGAAGAGACTTAATTGTTGATTAAAAAACTTTTGATATTTACTTGTAGAAGTTTTCAAAATCTTGCTTTTTAATTGATAGGGAGTAAGGTCACTTTTATGAAAATTTCTAGAGTTACAGGTTATAAAATATTGCGCTCTGTTTAATGCTATACCAATAGCCTTAAGGTGCGTCCAATCTAGTTTTCTAAATGTCCTTGCTTGCAGGATTTTTGATACAGATTGCATCCCAATACCAGGGATTCTTGCAAGCATTCTCTTGTCAGCTCTATTGATATCTATAGGAAAAAGATCTAGATTGCGTAGTGCCCAACTTAGTTTCGGATCAATATCTAAATCTAAATTTTTATGAGAATCATTTAATATTTCGTTGACAGAAAATCCATAAAACCTAAGTAACCAATCTGTTTGATACAATCGATTTTCTCGTAGAATAGGTACTTCTGTTCCTAGAGCAGGTAATCTATTGTCTTCTAGTACAGGTATATATCCTGAGTAATACACTCTACGCATGTTAAACTTCTTATAATAATAGGTGGCAGAGTACATGATATCGCGATCACTTTCTCCTGTTGCTCCTATGATCATCTGGGTACTCTGACCTGCGGGAGCATACTTAGGAGTATTTTTAATAATTTTCGATTCTTTTTTATATTGGATGATTTCGTTTTTTACTTTTTCCATTGGTTTGATAAAATCTTCATGCTTTTTATCAGGTGCCAAAAGTTTTAATCCAGATTTGGTGGGGATTTCGATATTAACACTTAGTCGGTCAGCATATAATCCAGCTTCGCGCATTAATTCATTACTAGCTCCAGGGATGGATTTTAGATGAATATAGCCATTAAAGTTTTCTTCTAAACGGAGTTTTTTTGCTACGGCGATCAAGCGTTCCATCGTAAAGTCCGAATTTTTGAAAATTCCTGAGCTTAAGAATAACCCTTCTATATAGTTTCTTCTATAAAAATTGATAGTTAAATCTACTACTTCTTGAATTTTAAAAGCAGCTCTTTTAATATCATTACTTTTTCTGGTTACACAATATGCACAATCATAAATGCAATGATTGGTAAGTAAAATTTTTAATAAAGATACACAGCGTCCATCTTCTGTATAACTGTGGCAAATTCCAAATCCAGTATTGTTTCCTAGTCCTTTTTTGGTATTATTTCTTTTACCTCCACTACTAGAACAGGATACATCATATTTTGCAGCATCTGCAAGAATCGAGAGTTTTTTTTGGATCTTATCAAACGGCATAAATAGACTCTGTAGTAGTTTTTATCTGATTTTTTACAGTTCTTGTTACTTCTTCTATATCGGTTAAAATCTGATAATCTGTGAATCTAAGAACTGTAATTCCTAATGAAGCAATAAATAATTTTTTTGTGGCGTCTAGATTATGAATGTCCGAAAACTCATGAGCATACCCATCGATTTCTATAGCTATTTTAGCATTAGAACAATAAAAATCAAAACTATAATTTCTAATAGTTTGATTTCTGAGAAAATGAAACCCTTTTTCAAGAAGTTTTAGATGAAGTTTATCAATAGCTGTAATAGAATTATCTAACGAGTGCCTTATAACTTTTTCTGATACTTTTTGATATAATGGTATAGGTTGAGAATTCATAATAAATAAGTTTTAGTTGTAATTTTTCCAAATTTATGGAATTTTTCCATAAAAAATAAAATAAAAATATGTTAAAATTGGAAATATTCCAGAATCTTGTATATTTGTCATTACTTATCCTATATATTGCTTATGTTTTTATGTTATACTAATTATTAAAATTTTTGATTTTATGGATAATTCGGCTAATCAAACCATAAAGCGTTTTAAACAAATTCGCGAAGAGAATCATTATACTCAATCAGATTTTGCTAAGGTTCTACAGATTAAAAATTCTACTGCAGATATAGAACGAGGTAAAACTAAAATTTCTGGTAAAGTTGTTGCCAGATTGTTGAAAGAGTTTAATATTAATCCTTTATGGCTGTTTGGAGAAAGTATTCAAAAAGAAATACAATTACATTCGGGAAATGTTAGTCCTAAGATAGTTACAATCGATTCTCATAATAATGAAAACATAGTTTTAGTAAATGTAAAAGCTGCAGCAGGATATCCTCATAATGTACAAGATACGGATTGGTATCAGCAATTACCTGCATTTGATATTCCATTACCAGAATATAGAAATGCTACACATCGGGGTTTTCAGGTAGAAGGAGATAGTATGTTGCCGCTTTTAGAACCCAAAGAATGGGTGATCGGTAAAGCTGTGAATAATCTTGCTGAGGTGAGTAATAATACGATTTGTGTAATTGTATTAGAAGACAGTGTTGTCGTAAAAAAAATTAGAAAGAATAAAGACGTATCAGTACTAACATTAATCTCTTTGAATTCTGAATATTTACCATATACAATTCAGGCGCATCAGATTGTAGAACTCTGGGAGGTGAATAGTAAATTAAGTTTTAATATAGATGCTAATTCTGATACGACTAGTATTAAACAATTGCAAGAGGCGATGCTAGCACTAACTTCTGAAGTAAGAAACCTTAAATCATAAGTTTATGATTTATTTTGTAAATTTAATAAGATGAAATACTCTTTTCTACTTTAGACTATTGTAGAGGTGATATGATCTCTGAGATTAATATTCTTTGTATCGAAGCTTATTTTATAAAACCTAATTCTTCTGCATGCTGTATAGCTTGGTTAGAGGTGTGAACAAGTACTATAGGACAGGCTTTAAAAGCATCTATGATTTTATTAATTCGTTTCTCTTTTCTACGATTTTTTACGTTTCTTAAATAAATAGCTAAAATACGATTAGGGTGTTCTTCTGCAATTTTGGTGTAAATATCAGCATCTTTTTCTCCACTATCACCTATAAGTATAAATTTAAGATGTGGGTATATTTTTAATAGATTCAAAATTTCAGATTGCTTATGAGGAACTTTAGGTTTCGGTGTCTTATCAAATGGAGTTCTAAAATCTCTAAGTAATACAGGTCCTTTTGGGAAATCATTTTTCTTTAAAAAAGCGCTGAGGTAGTCATAAAGATTCCATGGGCTGTTACTTACATAAAAGAGAGGATTAACAGGAGCTCCTGTTGTGCCAAAATTCAATTTTTTATAAAACTTGACAATACCTTCGACAACAATTCTTTTATCAAAACTTTTAAAAAAAGTATTAGTAATAACTTGCCATTTAAACAATGATGCTACACCTGTGTGTAATATGGTATCATCAATGTCACTTATAATACCATATTGAGCATGGACAGAAGGAATAAGCATTTGACTAGTAAATATGTTATTATGATTAATATGCTTATGTATTTCATCTTTCTTGTAAGATACTGTGTAAGAAATCCAACCTTTGTTATCGATATACTCAGAAATTGCAGAAGTACTATGCTGGATATGGTAGTATCCTTCTTGATCAGTAATTGTTTTTATGCATTCTCCATTAGGTAACTCTAAGAGTATGGGAGTATTTCTTAATTCGTCACTTTCGAATTGCCGATATATATTCCGTAATGTTTTAAAGAGATGTTGATTGGTGCTAAAATCAATGTTTTCATCTTCTAGAGCTCTTCCAGTAGCACGAAAAAGAGATGTTGTACCATATCCAAGGTAAGTGTTGATACGTAAAGCTTTTTTCTTAAACATTTATCTGGTTTAATCATAGAATGTGCCCTAAATATAAAGAAAACATATGAGTGTTGAAGACCTTGGAATTAATTTATAAAAAAACAACCTCGCTGATATAGGCGAGGTTGTTTTATAAGATTAGAGATGTTTTTATTGTATAGAAGCTTTAATTAATTCAATTTCAGCCTTGACTTCGGTTGCTGTTCCTGTTACTTTTTTTGTTTCATGTTTTACTTTTCCTTCTTCTGATGTTTCTATAGTTACGGTAGCAATTGCTAATTGATCTTCCATTTTCATACTAACCTCGATTTTCTTTTCAGAAATATTATCTATAGGTTGTATAACTTCTGTCTCATTAGTAGCAACAGTAGTTTTTGTATGATGACCTCCTAAGATAGGAGCAATTACCAGACCAACCAGACAGGTGAGTTTAATTAAAATATTCATAGAAGGACCAGAAGTATCTTTAAAAGGGTCTCCAACAGTATCTCCAGTTACAGCAGCTTTATGGGCATCAGAGCCTTTGTAGGTCATTTCTCCATTGATTTCTACACCTGCTTCAAATGATTTTTTAGCATTATCCCATGCACCACCAGCATTGTTCTGAAAAATTGCCCACATTACACCAGATACACAAACTCCTGCCATATAACCTCCCAGAGGTTCAGCTCCAAATAATAGTCCTATAATAATAGGAGTTATGATAGTGATCAGTCCGGGTAAAATCATCTCTTTTAAAGCAGCTTTAGTAGAAATATCTACGCATTTAGCGTATTCTGGAATTCCTGTTCCTTCCATAATACCAGGGATTTCTTTAAACTGACGTCGTACCTCATGCACCATTTCCATAGCTGCTTTACCAACTGATTGCATGGCTAGGGCAGAAAATATAACAGGGATCATTCCTCCTACAAATAGCATAGCTAATACATCTGCTTTAAAAATATTAATGCCGTCAATCCCTGTAAAGGTTACATAGGCAGCAAATAGTGCTAATGCTGTTAGTGCCGCAGAGGCAATTGCAAATCCTTTACCTACTGCTGCTGTAGTATTTCCTACCGAGTCTAAGATATCTGTACGTTCTCTTACTTCGGGATCCAATTCACTCATTTCTGCAACACCACCGGCATTATCGGCAATAGGCCCAAAGGCATCGATTGCCAATTGCATTGCTGTGGTAGCCATCATTGCTGAAGCAGCAAGAGCAACGCCATAAAATCCTGCAAGTGCATAGGATCCGTATATAGCAGCAGCAAACAAAATTACGGATAAAAATGTTGATTTCATCCCTACTGCAAGACCGGCGATGATATTTGTTCCTGCTCCTGTAGCACTGTTTTGTACAATGGTTAATACAGGTTTTTTACCTAAACTAGTGTAATGTGAAGTTACCATAGATATTAAAGCTCCTACTGCTAGACCTATAATTGCTGCATAAAATACATGTATGGATGGAATTTCTTTTACTCCTTCTCCAAAAAAGCTCATTTGCATTGTTTTTGGTAACATCCAATCGATTAAGAAATAACTAGCAATCAAAGTCAGTATAATAGCTGTCCAGTTACCAATATCCAATGCTTTTTGAACTTGTGCTTCTTTGGCATCATTAGTTTTGATTCCTACTAAAAATGTTCCTATAATTGATGCTAAAATTCCTACTCCAGCAATTACTATAGGTAGTAGTATAGGTCCCATATTGCTAAAATTATCAGAAAAAGGAGCTGTAGCAGACATATCTCTGATGACATAATTACCTAGTACCATTGCAGCCAAGACAGTTGCAACATAAGATCCAAAAAGATCAGCTCCCATACCTGCAACATCACCTACGTTGTCACCTACATTATCTGCAATAGTTGCAGGATTACGAGGGTCGTCTTCGGGGATTCCGGCTTCTACTTTACCAACTAAATCAGCCCCTACATCAGCAGCTTTTGTATAAATCCCACCACCTACACGAGCAAAAAGTGCAATAGATTCTGCACCTAGAGAGAACCCTGCTAAAGCTTCTAGCACCATAGTCATATTATTATAAAAAGAACCTTCATAACCCATAAACTGGCTAGTAAAAAACATAAAAAATAAGCTTAGTCCCAATACTGCTAGCCCAGCAACACCTAACCCCATTACGGTTCCTCCTCCAAAAGACACTTTTAGTGCTTGTGGGAGACTTGTTTTTGCCGCTTCTGCAGTTCTTGCATTAGCATCTGTAGCAATACGCATACCGATATTACCTGCTAGTGCTGAAAATATGGCTCCTATGATAAAGGCAGGAACAATCATCCAGCTTGTAGTATCTACAAGTATAGAAATGCCAAATAAAGCAACTGAAGCAATGATAACAAAAATTATTAGTAACCGATATTCTGCAGCTAGAAATGCAAGAGCTCCTTCTTTAATGCTTTTAGAAATTTCCTGCATCTTCTGATTTCCAGGAGCTTGTTTTTTTACCCATGCCATTTTTATAAACATAAATAGCAATCCTAAGATTGCTAATGCAATTGGTACAAAGATCATGTGTGATTCCATTCAATATATTTTAAGTTAATTAGAGTATCTAAAAGTAATAAAATTAAGCTTAATACAGAATAGTAGTTAAATTATAATAAGAATGATATGTTTTTGGTCTTTTTTTTATCATAAAAAATCATTTTTTAATTATTCTTTATGATAATTCTATTTTGGGATTAAGTACTTTGGTAAATTTTATGTACTTAGATTACATAAACTATTATAGAGAGAATTGAATTATTTATATTTTCAATAAAATCATAGTATGATTATTCCAGAAGAAGAGAACATTTTTTTAACCCTTCATTAAGGGTTTAATTCCCTGAGGCTAGCCTCGACATCAAAATGTTTTTTTAGGAATCATACCTCGTGAGCTTGCTCCGAGGTTGTTGATTTTAGACTATATAAAAAAGCATGATAACCTAATTCAATATTAGATATCATGCTTTTAAAAATTTATAAGATAATATTTAGTAAATACTAAATAATCCTTTTGGTTTGTCTTCTAAATCTTCAAAACGTTTTACACACGCTTTGATGATAGATTTAGCATCTTCTAGATTTCCCCATCCTCCTACATCTACTTTCTTTTTTTCAAGATCTTTATATACCTGAAAGAAATGTTCTATTTCCTGAATTAAGTGAGGGTTTAATTCATTAAGATCATTAATTTTACTTGCAATTGGATCAGAAACTGGTACACAAATAATTTTTTCATCAGGACCTTTTTCATCTGTCATATGAAATACTCCAATAGGTTTTACTTCTATAACACATCCAGGGAATGTGCGTTCTGTAACTAATACCAATACATCTAATGGATCACCGTCTAAAGCCATAGTTTCTGGTATAAAACCGTAATCTGCGGGATACATCATCGAAGAAAAAATCATACGATCGTATCGTATTTTTTTTATTTCAAAATCATATTCGTATTTGTTTCTACTTCCTTTAGGTATTTCAATAAGTACGTCAAAGCTTTCTTTAGTAGCTGCGCTCATAATATAATTCACTTTTTAATGGGCGTCAAAGATAGGTATTACAGGTTTTTAGTTAAAATTTATATACAAAAATTATTATGTTTTTTATTAAATTTTAATATTTCGGTAAACTATGGATATTTTAATAAAAAGTATGCAAAATAGTATCCATATCATTGTTTAAATAGTATGGTCTTACAAAAATATAAGGTGTTAAAATTATTTTAGAAATAAAATCCAAAAGATCCGGTTATTCCAAATTTTCGAGCGTCAGGATTATTAAAATAATTTCCTCTAAAATGGAAATCTATTCTAAAGATTTTAAAAATATTACCTACTCCCAGACTATACTCCCAATAGGCTTCATCATCAGGAGCAACTAGTATTTCTTTTGATGGAGCACTAAGTAAAATGTTTTTATCTGACAATTCTCCCCAAGCGCCTCTTAATCCAACTAGCTCCCTAAGGTTTAATTTTCTCAAAAATGGAATTCTAGAAAATATCCTACCATTAAAATTATGTTCTAAGTGCAGAGTTGCGTATGTATCAGTTACAAATTCATAAAAATTAAGTAACGGAAATGTATTCTGAATAGATAGATAGGTTTGATTAGCAGGAATCACACTTAGCAATCCTAATGGAACGTCTCCATATGTTTTTCCTAATTCTAAAGTACTACTTAATCGACCAAAACCTCCGATATTTAAAGGTTGCTTATATAATAATTGAACTTTTTGATAATCAAAATCACTATTGATAATATCTTTTAATCCTACACTATAATTTAAAAACAACATTGCATGTTGACCTTTATTAACAACCACTTTTTTAACACCATATCCTGTAGTTTTTCGACCAGGATAATATGAAATAGAGGTTGCTATTTCAGTTTGTTTAATTTTTGTATGGAGTTCATTGTTTTCAGGATCTATAAAATCTAGATTAAATAATGTTTTCTCTGCAGGCTTTAAAGTTCTAAAAGACCCTGTAATACCTACAATGATATTCTTTTTAGGTTCTAACTCTAGAGAGACTGCGGATAAATTAATAGATGTAAGTCTATCGTTATCTCCTGTAGATATAACAGAAGAAGAGGCAAGACTTCTTCCTTCTACATTATTCGTATTGGTTAAACTAGCTCCTAATTGTTCTACATCTCTTCGATTTCCTCCAGAAATAATTAATCTAGATTTTCGATCAATCAGATATTTACCTGATAATCCATATTTAAATTTATTATCCTTAAACCCATATGCTCCATACCCTTCTACTCTCCATCTATCATTTGGTGTAAAATAAGTTCTACCCCCAAACCTAAGTCTCCATCCTTCGATGTCATTATAACCTACTGTAGAGAGTATAGGTCCAAAATCAAATCCATTAAAATCAACATACCCTTTTGCAAGTATGTTACCTATGCTATAAATTCTTTTAAAAGCTTTTACTGTTTTTAGTGTATCCAACAGCTTATATACTTTCTGTTCGTCTTTATTAAGGCTTTCCATTCTGGCATTTGCCCAGAAAGAATCTTCTCGATTATAAATATCCTGATTATAAGGATCTACTTGAGTTTGATAGAATTTATTATCCTTTTTTATATCAAATTTATAATTATCATATAAAGTTGTTCTTTTACCATATACTCCTCGGGATTTTTCTTTTTTACTAAAAGCGAAATCAGATTGAAAATAATCTTTAGTGATTAAGAAAATTGAATCATTTAGAACATCAAATTCTTGTTCTATATATACATCTTTTATCCAATTGATATTGGCACTTTTGGTAATTTCGAGATTAATTTCTTTAATAGCCCAAGTAGTATCATTCACCCAAAAATCACCTTTAAAAGTAAGTTCATTCTTTCTTCTAGGATAGTATATGATGTTATAGCACCATTTATTATCAATATACGCACTATCACTAAGAACATAGTTATAAACACCAACTCCTGTTCTTGATAAAGGACTTGTAAAACTTTTATCAAAGAATTTTAAATAGTTATCATAAATATTATAGTCAGAGTATAGATCCTTAACAAAATCAATTAGAGTTTGATTATTACTAAATCCGGCATTTTTATTTCCTGTAAGAACTTCTTTTTGCTTATTAATAATGTTATCGCCATATACTTTTGATACAGCTTCATTAAGAAATATAGGTAAATATGTTTTACCTGTTATTCTAGAAGTATCTACATCATCAAAAATGAATTCCATTCCATTAAAAATTCTACTATTGATTAACGTGCTATCTATAGTGTTTAAATCAAACTCTAGTTTTTCATACTTATCATAAGTATATTGCTTAAACTTTTTAACCCCATTCTCTCTTCTGTTTTTCCATATTTTTTTAAGAATATCAACAGCTGGGTTATTTTTTTTAGAAGTTTTACCTTTGTATATAACGACTTCATCTAATGCAGCAGCCTCTTCTTCCAAAATGATTTCCATCTTATAAGTAACAGGCTTAGTTAACTTTACAGTTTTGGTCTGAAAACCGATAAATGAAACTTTAACATTGGAGTAATTGTCATCAGATTCCATATAGAACCTCCCATTTTCGTCGGTTATAGTTCCAACAGTAGAATTTGTAAAAACAATATTAGCAAAAGGGACAGGTTGTTTATTGCTATCATATACTTGGCCCCCAACTTTAGTTTGTGAATAAAGGAATGTACAGCTAAATAGTGCGAATATTCCTAAAATCAAATGTCTCATGTAAAACTATTAAGATTGTTACTTTTGATAATTAATGTAATGGAGTGCATCAAATTTTAGACCATTTTTATAGCTTCATACTACTATGGAAATTAATGAACTTAAATTAAAAAAAATCATTTTATTTATACAGTACTTTTTTGACGGCTTTAACAACATCTTTACTATTAGGAAGCCATTCTGCTAGTAATTCAGGAGAATAAGGAGTTGGAGTGTCTGCTGTATTTATTTTTATGATTGGAGCATCTAGATAATCAAATATAGTTGATTGAACCTGATATGTAATCTCTGACGAAATGTTAGCAAGAGGCCAAGCTTCTTCAAGAATAATCAAACGGTTTGTTTTCTTAACAGAAGTGAAAATCGTTTCTAAGTCTAGAGGGCGAACTGTTCTTAAATCAATTACTTCACAAGAAATATTTTCTTTTGCTAATTCATCTGCAGCTTTATAGGCTTCTTTAATAATCTTACCAAATGAAACAATAGTAACGTCATTACCTTCTTTTTTGATTTCAGCTACACCTAGCGGAATAGTATACTCTCCTTCTGGGACTTCTCCTTTATCACCATACATTTGCTCACTTTCCATAAAGATAACAGGGTCGTTATCTCTAATAGCAGATTTTAATAATCCTTTTGCATCTTTTGGGTTAGAAGGGACTACTACTTTTAATCCAGGAGTGTTAGCAAACCAGTTTTCAAAAGCTTGTGAATGTGTTGCTCCTAATTGACCGGCAGAAGCTGTTGGTCCTCTAAAAACAATTGGGATATTAAATTGACCACCACTCATTTGGCGCATTTTTGCAGCATTGTTGATGATTTGATCGATTCCAACTAACGAGAAATTAAAAGTCATAAACTCTATGATAGGTCGGTTACCATTCATAGCACTACCTACACCGATACCTGCGAACCCTAGTTCAGAAATTGGAGTATCTATAACTCGATCTGGACCAAATTCATCTAGCATGCCTTTACTAGCTTTGTATGCTCCGTTATATTCTGCAACCTCTTCACCCATTAAATATATGGATTCATCTCGGCGCATTTCTTCAGTCATTGCTTCGCAAATTGCTTCTCTGAATTGTATGGTTTTCATATGTTTGTTTTTTTAATCATAACCAATAATCTCTAACTATTGATCACTATTAATTATAGTTAATAGTTACTTAACCATGCTGGTTTTTTTATATTAAAAGTTATTCTACGTCAGAATAGAGGCAAAAGTAGGAATTAAAACCCTTTTGAAGATGTTGTATATTAAAAAATTTACTATGCATGCATAGTAAATAATAGTTTTTATTTGTACCTTCGCTTTTATTATTAAATTCTCAAAAAATAGATACATAAAATGAAAATATTAGTTTGTATTAGCCATGTGCCAGACACAACTTCAAAAATTAATTTTATAGAGGGAGATACTAAGTTTGATACTAATGGTGTGCAGTTTGTGATTAATCCTAATGATGAATTTGGATTAACTCGTGCAATGTGGTTCAAGGAAAAACAAGGAGCATCAGTAGATGTCGTAAATGTTGGAGGGCCTGAAACTGAGCCTACTTTACGTAAGGCATTAGCTATTGGTGCTGATAATGCTATAAGAGTTAATACAGAAGCTACTGATGGTTTTTATGTTGCTCGACAATTAGCAAAAGTTGTACAAGAAGGAGGGTATGATCTTGTTATAGCGGGTAGGGAATCTATCGATTATAATGGCGGTATGGTTCCTGGTATGATTGCAGCCCTTACAGGGACTAGTTTTGTAAACACTTGTATCGGTATAGAGGTAGAAGGAGATACGGCAACGACAATTCGAGAAATTGACGGAGGTAAAGAAACTTCTACAGTTAAGCTACCTTTGGTTGTAGGAGGACAAAAAGGATTAGTGGAAGAAAGTGATTTGCGTATTCCTAATATGAGAGGAATTATGATGGCTCGTAAAAAACCACTTACTGTAGTAGATCCGATTGATGCAAACCAAGAAACAAAAGCAGTTCAATTCGAAAAACCAGCACCAAAAGGAGATGTTACATTAGTGGATGCTGATAATATAGATCAATTAGTAGAGTTATTACATAACGAAGCTAAAGTGATTTAATCAAGTTTTTAAATTAAAAATATAAAATAATATGCTGAAAATTTAATCAGCAAAAAAAACATATAACATATGTCGGTTTTAGTATATACAGAAAGTGAAGGAGGAAAATTTAAGAAAACTGCTTTTGAGGTAGCATCTTATGCTAAAGAAGTAGCTACTATACTTGGTACAACAGTAACTGCTGTAAGTATTAATGGTGGAGATAGTAGTGAGTTAGGATCTTATGGAGTAGATAAAGTTTTACAAGTAACTAATGATAAGTTAGCTACATTTAATGCAAAAGCATATGCAAATACTATAAAACAAGCAGTAGAGAAAGATGGGGCAGAAGTGGTTGTAGTGAGTTCTACTACAGATAGTAAATTTTTAGCTCCATTATTATCAGTACATTTGAATGCGGGTTATGCATCCAATGTAGTAGCATTGCCTGAGAGTGCTTCTCCTTTTAAGGTAAAGCGTACTGCATTTACTAATAAAGCGTTTAATATTACTGAAATCTCAACTGATGTAAAAGTAATAGGATTGTCTAATAACGCTTTTGGACTTAGGGAAAATTCAGGGTCAGCTGAAGCAGAGGTCTTTGAGCCCTCTCTTGTAGATGCAGATTTTGATATAGAAGTAACTGCTGTTGATAAGGCTACTGATAAAGTTTCTATCGCAGATGCAGAAATTGTAGTATCAGGAGGTAGAGGGTTAAAAGGACCTGAGAATTGGGCGATGATAGAGGAGTTAGCAGATGTACTTGGTGCAGCTACAGCATGCTCTAAACCTGTAAGTGATATGGGGTGGAGACCACATGGAGAACATGTAGGGCAGACAGGAAAACCAGTAGCTTCTAATTTATACATTGCAATTGGAGTTTCAGGAGCAATACAACACTTAGCAGGAATTAATGCAAGTAAAGTAAAAGTGGTTATTAATAATGACCCTGAAGCGCCTTTCTTTAAAGCTGCAGACTATGGCGTTGTAGGGGATGCTTTTGAAGTAGTACCAAAACTTATTGAAAAATTAAAAGAATTTAAGTCGAATAACGCATAATTTTCATAAATTGTGCCCAATTAGGGCTGTTTGAGCTTAGGTAGAGTCCATTTCGTTCAAACAGCCTTTTTTTTATTGAAAACAACTATGAGTTTAGTTCGACTGAACATAAAAGGTATATCATATAGTCAAACCCAAAATGGTGCATATGCGTTGATTTTGAGTGAGGTGGATGGAGAAAGAAAGCTTCCAATTGTTATTGGTGCTTTTGAAGCTCAATCTATAGCCATTGCTTTAGAAAAAGAAATCAAACCACCAAGACCACTTACCCATGACCTCTTTAAAAATTTTGCAGACCGATTTGATATTATCATAAAGCAAGTGATTATTCATAAGCTTGTAGACGGTGTCTTTTATTCTAGCATTATCTGTGAGCGAGATAAAATTGAAGAAATTATTGATGCAAGAACCAGTGATGCAATCGCATTAGCATTACGTTTTCAAGCACCTATATTTACTTATAAGAATATTCTGGATCAAGCAGGTATATATCTTAAGGTAAATCCTAAAAAAGATGATGAAGCAGATCCAGAAGGACTTATGATAGATGATCTTGTATCAGAAGATATTCAAATGGTACAAGAAGAGGCAAATTATAAAGACCTGTCTTCAGAGGAGCTTAGTAAAATGCTTAATCAAGCTGTTGTTAATGAAGATTATGAGTTAGCAGCAAGAATTCGTGACGAAATTTCTAAAAGAGGTTGAGTATACAGGTCAGTGTTTAAAATCTAATTTGTTCTTAAATGATTTCAGTTTTTATAAGAAAAGGGATAGTCGTTTTTCTACTTTCATTATTTGTATCCATTGCAGTATCTGCTCAATCAATAGAAAAACGTTGGGTTTTAGAAGAAATTAGTGAGAATTCTGAGGAAAAGATTAACGTTAAAAAGGGAAGCTATCTTTACTTAGATCAAGGTCAATTCTCATACTCTTTTAATAGCGTTTCAGAAAAACTTAAAGGAGATTATCTACAACAGAATAATGTTTTATTATTTTTCCCTGAAACTGCTCAAGACTCTCTGATACGATATAAAATTATTACATTAACCGATTCTACACTAACAGTATCCAAAAAAGGAATCTCTTACTCGCTTATTGCAGAAAAAGAAACTCAGGCAGCTTCTAATACAAAAGTTAGTCAACTTATTCCTAATCAAGGATTTTCTTTCAATAGTCTTTGGAGAGGTGTTTTAGGGATGATTTCACTTTTGGTTATTGCATATTTATTTAGTGCCAATAAGAGGGCTATAAATTGGAAAACCGTAGGTGTTGGTTTAGTTGCTCAATTGTTATTAGCTTTTGGAGTATTGAAAGTAAGTTTTGTACAGAAAGCTTTTGGTTTTGTAGGAAAACTATTTGTTCTCATACTTGATTTTACAAGAGCAGGAAGTGAATTCTTGCTAGGGGATATGATGAATGTAGATAGTTTTGGTTTTATCTTTTTATTTCAAGTATTACCAACCATTATATTCTTTTCAGCTTTAACCTCTGTGTTATTTTATTTAGGAATTATTCAGATTGTGGTAAAAGGTATGGCATGGATATTAACTAAGTTAATGGGGATTTCGGGAGCAGAAAGTTTAAGTGTTGCGGGTAATATATTTTTAGGTCAAACCGAAGCACCTTTAATGATTAAAGCTTATTTAGAACGAATGACACGTTCAGAGATCTTATTAGTAATGATAGGAGGGATGGCAACAGTTGCCGGTGGTGTTTTAGCGGCTTATATAGGTTTTTTGGGAGGCGATGATCCAATATTAAGATTAGAATTTGCTAAGCATTTATTGGCAGCATCAGTGATGGCGGCTCCTGGAGCTATTGTGATTTCTAAATTATTATATCCACAGCAAGAGCCTATAGATATGGATGTAAAAGTATCTACAGATAAAATAGGATCCAATATATTAGATGCTATAGCAAATGGAACTACGGAAGGGCTTAAATTAGCAGCAAATGTAGGAGCGATGCTTCTGGTATTCATAGCATTTATAGCGATGATAAATTATGGACTAGGAAAGTTTGGAGAATTAACAGGTTTTGATCAATTTTTATCTAGTCATACTCCATACAGTACGTTCTCATTAGAAGCTATTCTTGGGACGGTATTTGCACCTTTGATGTGGTTGATAGGAGTTGCAAAAGAAGATATGATGTTAATGGGACAATTGTTAGGAATTAAACTAGCAGCAAGTGAATTTGTTGGGTATATTCAATTAGCAGATTTAAAAAACCCTACTAATTTACTACACTTTACCTATAATAAATCTGTAATAATGGCTACATATATGTTATGTGGATTTGCAAATTTTGCTTCAATTGGAATACAGATAGGTGGGATTGGTTCATTAGCACCAGGTCAAAGAAAAACATTATCAGAATTTGGAATGAAAGCACTAATAGGGGGTACAATAGCCTCTTTATTGTCAGCTACAATCGCAGGGATGATAATAGGATAACATAAAATTAACGCAATATTGTTAAAAACTGGTGAACAACTATTTATTAAGTAAAAAGTTGGAAGACTTCTCGTGTGCTATTTTTTGTATATTTGAAAATAGTTACAATAATTTTAACATTTGATAAGAAAGAATAAATAATAATGAAGCAGTATCTCGATCTTGTACGTCATGTACTAGAAAATGGAAATGAAAAAGGTGATAGAACTGGTACAGGTACAAAAAGTGTATTTGGATACCAAATGCGATTTGATCTTAATGAAGGTTTTCCGATGGTAACTACAAAAAAGTTGCATCTTAAGTCTATAGTATATGAGTTATTATGGTTTTTAAAAGGAGACACTAATATTGGATATCTTCAGGAAAATGGCGTTCGTATCTGGAATGAGTGGGCAAATGATAATGGAGATTTAGGGCCTGTTTATGGTCATCAATGGCGTAATTGGGATGGTAATGAAATTGATCAAATTAAGGAAGTTGTAGAGACACTTAAGAATAATCCAAATAGTAGACGTATGTTAGTTTCTGCTTGGAATCCAAGTGTGCTACCAGATACATCAAAATCTTTCTCAGAAAACGTAGCTAATGGTAAAGCAGCATTACCTCCCTGTCATGCTTTTTTTCAGTTTTATGTAGCTGATGGTAAGCTATCATGCCAATTATATCAGCGTAGTGCCGATATTTTTCTTGGAGTACCTTTTAATATTGCTTCTTATGCATTGTTTACTATGATGATGGCACAAGTCTGCGGTTACGAAGTAGGTGAGTTTATACATACTTTTGGAGACGCACATATATACAATAATCATCTGAAACAATTAGAGCTTCAGTTGTCTAGAACACCTCGAAAATTACCTAAAATGATATTGAATCCAGAGGTGAAAAATATTTTTGGCTTTGTTTTTGATGACTTTAAGCTAGTAGACTATAATCCAGATGCTCATATAAAAGGATCTGTTGCAGTTTAAGCCCAAATTTAAATGAACCAATATGAAAAAAACATTACTAATTTTAACAATTTTGCTATCGGGATTTTCTTTTTCTCAGGATGCAATAATTTTATCGCAAGAAAATGCGAATGAAAAAGGAATTTCACCTATGTGGCCAAAATGTGAAGATGCTAGGCAATCACCGTCACAATGCTTTGATAATAAATTAAGGAATCATATTGTTAGAAATTTTGAATACCCTGAAGAAGCTGTTAGTGAAGGATTGAGTGGTACGGTAACAGTAGAATTTATTATAAATAAAAAGGGTAAAGTAGAGGTAATCGAAGTTAAAGGAGCTCATAGATACTTACAGAGAGAAGCAATAAGGATTATTAGAAGTATTCCTAAAATGAAACCTGGTAAATGGGGAAATAAACCCATAGCAATTGCTTATGTTGTGCCAATTACATTTCGAAAACCTCATTAATGAATGATATATTTTTAACATTGGATTAACCCTTGTTGAATGGTAATGAAAATAAAAATTACTAAATTTGAGTGTATACATAAATTGTATACACTTTTTTATGATCATCACAGATAGCTTAATCACCTCCTTTTTACAAACTCGCTCAGATACCGAAGAAATTTGTGCGCCTCTCCAAACCGAAGATTATGTAGTTCAGCCTATTGTAGATGTTTCCCCTCCGAAATGGCATATGGGGCATACGACATGGTTTTTTGAAGAATTTATTTTATCAAAATATCTAGAAAATTATAAACGTTTTCATCCAGAATATGCATATGTTTTTAATAGTTATTACGAAAGCATCGGAAAACGTGTAATACGTACTAATAGAGGCAATCTTTCTAGACCGACAGTAAGAGAAGTATATGAATATAGAGATTATATAACATCGCAGATGCAATCTTTTTTAGAAGAAAATCAAGATTTCAAAATAAGAGAATTAGTAGAGATAGGGATTCATCATGAAAAGCAACATCAAGAACTATTACTTACAGATATAAAATTCATACTGGGTACTAATCCATTATTACCTAAGTATAATGATACATTTACAGAAAATCCAATCTGTGACCAAAACTTAGGTTATAATACTATTAATGAGGGTGTTTACGAAATTGGATATGCAGGTAATGAATTTTGTTATGATAATGAACTTGGCAGACATAAAGTGTTTTTAGAAGAATATGCCATTAGTAATGAGCTTATAACAAATAGAGAATATATTGAGTTTATAAATGATAAAGGATATGAAAATAGTCTACTTTGGCATTCAGAAGCTTGGGATTGGATCCATAATTCCGCTATAAAAACACCTTTATATTGGCATATAATAGAGGGACAATATTATCAATATACATTGCAAGGGTTAAAAATGATAAATCCTATAGCTCCTGTTACTCATATCTCATATTATGAGGCATTTGCTTTTGCCCAATGGAAAGGAGAACGTTTGCCAACAGAATTTGAATGGGAGGTTGCACAGCCATTTTTTAACTGGGGGAAACGATGGGAGTGGACAGAAAGTGCTTATTTACCCTATCCTAATTATAAAAAAGCTTCAGGAGCACTTGGTGAGTATAATGGCAAGTTTATGGTCAATCAAAAAGTACTTCGTGGAGGATCGGTTGCTACTCCTCAAAATCATATAAGACCGACATATCGTAATTTTTTTCACCCACACCTCAGATGGCAATTTACAGGATTGCGATTAGTTAAAGAACTATAATTCTATATTTTACATGAACTCTAAAGATCAAAAAGTTTTGGTTTCTACTTTTGAAAAAGAAGTAAGTGAAGGCCTAACTGCATTCCCAAAGTATTTATCGTCTAAATTCTTTTATGATGAAGTAGGAGATGCCCTTTTTCAACAGATAATGGAGCTACCAGAATACTATCTTACGCGAGCAGAATATGAAATTTTTGAAATGCATAAATCCGATATTATTCAAAACTTTGATGTAAGTAATAAAGGTTTTGACTTAATCGAATTAGGAGCTGGAGATGGAAAAAAAACAAAAGTGTTGTTACAAGAATTATTAAATCAGCATTATGATTTTACCTATACTCCAATTGATATTAGTGAAAATGCAATTACAGGACTGGTAAAGAACCTTAATACGGAGATGCCTAAAGTTACTGTGCGGGGGCAAATAGGTGAGTATTTTGAAGTTTTAGATCGATTAAAACATATAAGTGATCGTAAAAAAGTAATCATGGTACTGGGATCTAACATAGGAAATTTATTGCATCCTAGGGCTATTCAGTTTTTAAAAAGATTATGTAATTCAATGCATGTTGGAGATCTCCTTTTTATGGGATTTGATCAAAAAAAGCATCCGCAGAAAGTTTTAGATGCATATAACGACAAATCAGGGGTAACAGCAGCTTTTAATAAAAATGTCTTAGCACGAATTAATAAAGAATTAAATGCGAATTTTAATCTAGATAAATTTATACATTGGGAGACATATGATCCCGAAAGCGGGACAGCTAAGAGTTATTTGGTGAGTAAAGAAAAGCAAACTGTAGATATAGATAATTTATCATTACAAGTGCATTTTGAAGCTTGGGAAAGTATTCATACCGAAATTTCTCAAAAATATGATGATGATATTGTAAAGTGGCTGACAAAAGAATCTGGTCTGAAGATCGAAAAATCTTTTTCAGATCAGCATAATGACTATAAAGATTATTTAATTACAAAAGTAGAATAACCAAAAAATATAAAGAATCCAGAATATGAAAGCAATTTGGAATGAGCAAGTAATTGCAGAAAGTAATGATACTAAAGTGATAGAGAATAATCATTATTTTCCTCCAGAAACGATAAAAAAAGAGTTTTTTAAATCAAGCGATACTCATACCAATTGCCCGTGGAAGGGGGTAGCATCATATTACACTATCGAGGTTGATGGAAAAGAAAATCGAGATGCAGCTTGGTATTATCCTAATACTAGTGATCTGGCAAAACAAATCAAAGGATATGTAGCCTTTTGGAAAGGTGTTGAAATTATTGATGAATAAGGATTGCCTAATGTGGTGGTGATATGGATAGTGATGTCTAAATAATAGAATAATCATTTACTATGTATTTTTAATAAAATAAACAAACCTCTCAATATAAAACAGTATTGAGAGGTTTATTGTTTTTTAATAATCAATAACTCATTTTTAATATTGTAAAACTCCAAATGGGTTTAACCCAGAGTCATACTCTGATTTTTTTGTAGACTACCATCTCGTTTTATTTTATAGAAAACAACCTTTGTGACGGATCCTCCCGAATATGATAAAAATAGGATAGTACCTTTTTTGTTTACAGCAAGGTTATGAGGTTTACCATAATCGGTGTCTATTTCTGAAATTATTTTATTAGTATAGCGATTAATTACCTCTATTTTATTATAAGCAATTCCAGTAGTATATATATGTCTACGACTATTTGTTACTCCATGAGTAGATGGTATACTATTTCACCTTTTTATCTAAATTAAATCTACCGAAGATTGTTAATTTACCATCATTCTGAGAAGGAACACATAAGTTATGAAAAAAGATTTTATAATACTAATAAACTATTATCTGCAGCAGCATAATCATTCCATTGATATCCATCAGCTTCAACTTCATTAGTCCATTGACCATCTACAATGTATTTAAATTCGAATTTCTTATCTTTAGGAAGGTTGATTGTTCCTTTAAAATTTCCATTTTTTAGCTTTTTTAAGATAGTAGCTTCAGTATTCCATTCATTAAATTCTCCAGCGACACTCACATTATTGGCTTCTTTTGCAGAAACAATAAAAGTAACTTTACAGATAGGTTTTGATTTTAAATATTGCTTAGTAATTGCCATAATTTATTTGATATTAAGTATTGGTTAATTAATTTTAACTAAGTTACTACAAAACATTAAAAATGTAAATGAGTAAACACTAGGTTTTAGTGATTTAATCAATATTTAACATAAAGATATTAACGATAACGATATAGTACTTTTACTATTTTTTCTATATCCTCTATTGTGTTGTAAAAATGAAGACTAATACGTATCCCTTGACCTCGAAGAGAGGTAATAATATCATGCTCTCTTAGATAAGTATATAGTTTTTTATCACCTTGGATATTAAAAATTGTACTATGTTTTTTACGTTTTAGTACATCTTCTTCTAGCAAGTTTAGTTTAGAAAACTCTGATTTAGCATGCCTACATAATTCTTCAATGTGTTTTTGAATAGTAAGTACACCTATTTTAGATAGGAAATTCATGGAATATTGTAAACTCCCAAAATTTAGCGTATCCAAATGACCGCATTGAAATCTTGCTTGTAAACTGGTATATGATAAATCATGATTAGATTGAACAGATGCATCGATATATGATGTAGGAGTAATTTGATCCAATATGCCCGTATTGAATAATATAAAGCCATTCCCGTATCCTCCTAATAACCATTTGTAGCCACTACACCCAAGGATATCAATTCCTGAGGTACTAAAATTAAAAACCGTAGTGCCACAAAACTGAGTGCCATCTGCTATAATCAATATATCAGGGTATCTAACTTTAAGGTCAGCGATAAAATCAAGATCTATTGCAATACCATTAGTATATTGAACTAAACTAAATGCAAAAATATCAGGGTTATATTTTTTTATAGCTTCTTCAATATTTTGTTCTGTAGCGGCATTTATTGTAGCATAACAAACATCAAACTCTTTATTTTCTACCGCAAAATTGATCGAAGGATAATCTCCGTCTAACAAAAGAATTTTTTTGTTTTTTTCTATTCCATTTAATATTGTATTAAAACCCAAAGAAAAATTAGGAGTTAATACGGTATGATCAGCAGACCCTCCTAAAAACTCAGCAATAGTTTTTTGTACACTACATAAAAAATCAAATTGATGTTCTCTAAATATGCTTCCGCCAATAAGAAAATCTAAATCATGTTCTTGCCTAAAATTTAAAAGAGAGTCGTATAATAATCCTGATGCGGCGGTATTTAGATAGGTCGTATGAGTTAGAACAGGAAATTCTTTTCTTAAATTCTTCATAAGTAATTTTAGTGCTTTTTGTTAAAAACTATATCTTTACTCACCAAGTGAGATTTTAATGCTTCAAAGCTTGCCTCGAAATTAAAAATATTTTTTAAAACGAATGCTTTGTGGATCTACCCAGAGGTAGTTTTCCATAGGATACTAAGTTAGCACTAATATGTTTTCAAGAAAAAAAGAAAAACCACAGATTGACCCACTTCAGCGAGAGTTATATGAACATGCGAGAAAACGCATTATTCAGAAAAAAAGATTATTTCAGCATTTTATAGTTTTTATAGTAGGAGCACTTTTTTTTATGCTTCTTAATCTAGTTTTAGGTTATGGTAAAGAGATTACATTTTTTGGGATAGATTGGTTTGTTGCTGCGATACTATGCTGGTCATTTCTATTTATTTTACACTTCTGTAATGTGTGGTTATTTAGCAAGTTTATGGGTAAAGAATGGGTTAATCGACAGATGGAACGATTAATTGCAAAACAAAAGGCAGAGATTGCTTTGATCCAAAAAGATGTAGATTTAATGTTTCCTAAAGAAGAATTACTAAAAAGGAAAGACGGATTTATAAAAGGAAAAACATCTGAAATTGTTGGAGAATTAAAAGAATCGACAAGTACTATTACAATGATTGCAGCAGCAGGAGAAAATAATGCTTTAGGTAAGGATAATGATCTTGTATGGCATTTACCGGATGACTTTAGAAGATTCAAAAAATTAACAACAGGTCATCATATTATTATGGGACGTAAAACTTTTGAATCTTTTCCTAAATTATTACCAAATCGAGTTCATATAATTATTACAAGAAATAAAGGATATCAGGCAGAAGGAGCAATAGTAGTGCATAGTATTAAGGAAGCTTTAGAAATGGCTAAAGGCGATATGCAACCTTTTATTATTGGTGGAGGAGAAATTTATACTATAGGGATGGAATATGCCGATTGTATAGAGCTCACACGAGTACATGAAGCGTTTGATGCAGATGCTTTTTTTCCTGATATTGACACCAAAATATGGAAATTAGAAAAAGAAGAATTTCATGATGTTGATGAAAAACACAAGTATCCTTTTACGTATTTAACGTACAAGAGAAAGAATACATAGAATTGTAATTTTAGATTATATTATTGTGATACTACCAATGAGCATTCATAACTGCTGTATCCATAGAGCTATCTAGGTTGTAAATATAATCCTTACTTTTGTTGAAAATTTTAAAATATACAGTATCATATGAATGCATATGTATTTCCCGGTCAAGGGGCTCAGTTTTCAGGAATGGGGTTAGACCTATATGAAAACTCTGAAATAGCAAAAGAACTTTTTGATAAAGCTAACGATATCTTAGGTTTTGAGATTACAAAAATCATGTTTGAGGGTACTAAAGAAGAGCTAACACAAACTAAGGTAACACAGCCTGCTATCTTTTTGCATTCGGTTATCTTAAGTAAAGTATTAGGAGATAGTTTTAAACCAAATATGGTTGCAGGGCATTCTTTAGGTGAGTTTTCTGCTTTGGTTGCTAATGGAACTTTAACCTTTGAAGATGCCCTACAGTTAGTGTCTAAGCGAGCAATAGCTATGCAAAAAGCATGTGAGATAGAACCTTCTACAATGGCTGCCGTTTTGGGGTTAGAAGATGAAGTAGTAGAAGAAGGATGTAAGGCAATAGAGGGTATTGTAGTAGCTGCAAACTATAATTGCCCTGGTCAATTAGTTATTTCTGGAGAGATTGATGCTATCAATCAAGCTTGCGAATGGATGAAAGAAAAGGGAGCTCGTAGAGCATTAGTATTAGCTGTAGGAGGAGCATTTCACTCTCCATTAATGGAACCTGCTAGAGAAGAATTAGCTGCTGCGATAGAAGCAACTACTTTTAGCTCTCCTAAGTGTCCAATATATCAAAATGTAACAGCAAAAGCAGTTACAGATCCAGAAGAAATTAAAAAGAACTTGATCGCCCAGCTTACAGCTCCTGTAAAATGGACGCAGACTATGCAAAATATGATTGAAGATGGTGCAACATCATTTACAGAAGTTGGTCCAGGAAAAGTTTTATCCGGATTGGTAAAGAAAGTTGATCGATCTATGGAAACAATTTTAGCTTCAATCTAGGAACTGATAGATTAATGATAATAACTTGATATGTGGGGCGTAAAAACTATTTTACGCCCCATATCAAGTTATTAAAGTAATTTTTTTTTACTGTTGGCTAGTTATTATTGTATTAGCTTGTACAATATGTCGGTCATTATGATAAATAAGTATTCTAAACGTATCTCCTAATTTTAATTTTATCCATTTAGAAATACTTATTGATGTTTTAATTTTATTTAGATCTTTTTTACTCGCTAAATTTAGTAGTTCTATTGTTTTTTGTTGCTGTAAAATAAATCGATGAATACATTTTTTATCTAAATCAGAGTTGATTGGATTTTTATCCTGAAAGGTTTTCATCTTATTTAGTTTCTCTTTTGGTAACATACTTTTTGCAAAGTAATCTCCTAGAAAACCTGATTTAAAAACAGCTGTGCTTTTTTGTTCTGATTTTACTATTCGATCTTCAATTTCTGGCAGATAAAAATCTCCATATAGATTTAGATGTTCTAGACACTCTAAAATACTCCAACTTTTCGGAGTGTTTTTCTTGTTTAGATGTTCGATTGTAAATTGATTAAACTGTTCTGCAGCTTTTATATTTTTTAGGGTTCTATCGATTAAATCCTCTATTAACTCATTAGATGCTATTGTCATCATTTTTTTTATTACAAAAGTCTACCTTTTGAAGTCTCTAAACATTGATTGAAATTAAGATTTTTTGATTCTAGAAAGTGTCTCTGGAGTCATTCTTAAATAGGATGCGATATATTTATTTGGTATTTCCTGAAATAATTGAGGGCTACGATGTAAAACTCGGTTATATCGTTCTATAGGTGATGTGGTTAGGATATCTCTTTCTCTTTCCATCTGTTGTAACACAAAACTTTCCAATACATTATTCCAAGTTCTGGTGTTTGTAGCTGATGATGTGATAAGATTTGAAAACTCAGTTTTGCTAATCACTTTTAGTGTTGTTTTTTTTAAAGCCTGAATATAGAAATCTGATGGTTTTTCATTTATAAATGAGTCAAGAGCTGCAATAAGGTTATTTTTATATCCAAATCTAATAGTGTGTTCTTCGGATTTATCGACCACAAATATTCTTAAACTTCCTTTTACAACAAGGTAGAGGTTGGTGTCAATAGTTCCTTTTACTTTTAAATACTCATTTCTATGTAGTTCTATTTCTTTATTCCATAAATCTTGGTTGTTTATTTCTTCGATTAAGGTAGAAATTGGATTCATTTTTTTTGTTTACAAATAACCTAATATTTTGATAGTATTAAAAATGGTATTGAAGTATCTATTTGATTTAACTTACATCTCTAATTTTAATTATTTTATTATTCTCAAAAGTAAATATTGATTCTCCTTTTAGATGTATCGACTCCCCTTTTTTTAAACCAGTTGGTAAATCAATATTTAAGACACCAGTATAGTCTATTTTTATACTTAGTGTATTACGATTACTATTGATTGCTGTTATTTTTTGTTCTCTGCTTACGAATAATGATTTTGCCTTTTCTGCCTGAATCCTAAATTCATCAATCCCATTAGTAGTCACATCAATTTTTCCATTCGAGACATTTTCAAAAATAACATCTTTAGCCAAATCAATAGTCATCCCATTAATGTCAAAAGAATTATATGATTTGATATAATTTTCTACTTTTAATCTTTTTTGTTCATCTGAGTTCATCTTAAATTATTTTTATGATATTTTTTTTAAGTGTTTTAATTACTATTCAATTATAGTATCTATAAACAAAATACTATTTAACAGATGCTTATTACCCATTTAAATATTCACTTCTTTTAATCTCAACTCCTTTTCTAATTAAATAAGCATGATAGGTACTTGGGATATCATGTGTCCATTTTGGAAGTATTAAAATAATTAATAGTACGTCTATATGTGAAATCAATCCAAAAAAGATCGCTAAATAAAAGGGTACTCCTGCGTGATTAAACCCTATCAGTGAAGTAAAAGCTATTAATAGGGTTATTCCCCATATTTTAGATAAAAAAGCATGAGTACATGTCTCTTTTTTAAATTTAGCAATACTTATTACATAACATAATAATTCCATCCCAAGAATGGTCCAAATAGATAATGAATTTTCAGAAATTAGATTAGGGTACAAAAACCACGTTGCAAACCCCAATGATAACCAAAAAATCATATCTGTTTGACTGTCCATTCTTCTTAATTTAGCAGACGAAATATTCTGTTTTCTAGCAATTATTCCATCTAGGATATCAGAGATTAATCCCAGATACATTAAAATTAGTATTATTAACTTAGAGCTTTCTCCTAGAAAATAGGCTAATCCTAAAATAATAGGGCTTAATAAGAGTCGAAATACTATTAATGCTAATGGGATATTCATTTTTTTATGTTTATTGAATAGGTAATACAGCTATGTCATTGTATATCGCTAATACTTATTTTTGTTTGTTGAAATATAGTTAATTATTGTAGATAGGACAAATACCATATGTAATAGAGTAGTGATGCTTGTAGGTACTATCTTTACTGATCTGTTTTCTTATCTCATATTACTTATTTCTATTCCAATAATTATTAGTGCTGTTTTACCCATAAGGAAACGCAATGTTAGATTTTAAAAGATTGGTTTTAAAAAGTTATTTCCAAGGATTAGTATGGGAGTTTTGTAGGTTTAGTTTAATTTCTCCATTATCATAAAATTGATATCTTATTTTTGTTGTATAATAACTACCACTAACACCATCATGTTTTTTTCTAAACCGTTTTATTTCTTTCCTTTTTTTATAAGGCTCTAAATTAATAGTTTTTGTAAACTTCATACTATCAATTGGCTTCCAGTCTTTACATTTATATTTTGTATAATAGGTGGGAGCTATTGCTAATTCTTTCTTCAACCTTTTTAAGGGATCTTCTCTTATATTAATAATATTAGGATTTTTAGCTAGAGTAGCAATGTTGTTTTTTATTAAACGATTAATTGATAGCGAATTCATCTCTACAATATCACCTTTCTCTATTGGAGAATAATCCTGTAAAAAGCGTATTTTTAACACTTTATCTTTGTGGATACTAGAGCAATCTGATAGTTGAGCATATTGATATTCGAATGTGATATAATTAGGAAGCTTATGGTGTGGAATTTCTTTTAAATTTTTTAACGAAGTGATGTTCGTATGTTCAGAAGGAATCATGGGGTGTACAAAAATAGTATCCATAGCTACTTCTGAAAAAACTTTAGGTTTTTTATGCGCAATTATTTTGGTAACAATAACTCCTAATCCTTGCTCAGATACACTAATCATTTCTATTTGATATGTATCAGGTTTCGAACACCCAATTAACAAAAATACTATAGCTAATGGGATATATTTTTTAATCAATGACACGTTTTTAGAATGGTTTATTAAGTTATTAAAAGGGGTATTCTTATAAGTAATTTTATGGTATTGTTCCTATATCGTTAAACTTCCATTTTTTAGATACTTTCTTAAACTGAAAACTATGTTGTCCTCCTTCATGAGTTATTGTCGGATCAGTAGTGGTTACTAAAATTTCGTAATATTCAATTCCATCTATTTCTCTTTTATGAAATTTTGTAGTTTTCGTCTTTAAAATCGCTACAAATTCAGAATTAAAAATTAAATCAAACTCATTAGCAATAAAACTATCGATAGGGATATAAATTTTATCATCATATATTTTGTCATACCATAAGGAGTCCGTTTTTCTAAGTATTTCTAACTCTTCTTGCTCAGAAGATGTGTTTTCTAAGCATAAGTAACATCGTATTGATGTATTTGATATTTCTTTGAATTTAATTTTATCGTTTGAACTTATAATTTTTAGAAAATCATCCCAAGTTTGTGAAATTTCATTTTCAGAATGTTTTTTTTCTGATTTCTTTTTTTGTTGAGAACAGGATAAAGTGATAAGAAGAATAGTGAATATGGATATGAACCTTTTATTTTTCATAAAGTATTTATAATTGAATGTACAGCATGTTGTCTTGTTTTGCTTTTCTAAAGTTAAGAATAAAGAACAGAGAAATAGTAATAAATTCTTAGCATATCAATAAATTAGAAGTTTTTTCTTCCTCAACCAAAAGAAATATATTTTTCGTTTTTCTAAGAGCAGTAGCAGTACATCTTTTAAGAACAATAAAAGGTGTACTGCTACTGCTCTGTATACAATTTATATGTGTGATGATGTGAGTAACCCGACGCAGTAGCTAACTATCGCGTCGAGTTACTTGATAACAACTCTTTTATTTATGCTACATGAGTGAATATTTTATTTACAATTTTCCAATCATCATCAATTTTGGTTAAAGATAAATAGTCATAATAGTTATACCCTAGCATGGGAACATGCAATTTTGCCATTGCAATTTTACCGATAATATCAATTCCTATGATTTTCATTTTTAGACTTTCATTTAAATCGTTAGGGCTTTGTCTATTGTTAACCCCGTCTAGATATTCGTTTATACTTTTTAGATACTCTACACCTTTGATATCTCCATAGATATATGCGTTTTCATGAAAACAGGATTGAAGCTGAGTTACATTTCCGTAAAAAATCCCTTCAAAATAGTTAGTAATTAATTTTTCAATTTCTTCTAAATTCTCTTTATACATAGTTTATTGTTTAGATAGCATGACCTATGGTATGACCTCCTGCGATGTTAATAGTTTCTCCAGTTATAAAATTTGATGTAGCTAAATAGTATGCTGCTTCAGCAACTTCATTTGTTTCTCCAATTCTGTTTAATAAATGTAATCCAGCTAAACTATCAGCATTCTCAATTCCGATTTTTCCTTGTAGTGGACTTCGTATTATTCCTGGAGCAATTGTATTAATCTTAATGTTGTTTTTTCCAAATTCAGCTGCTAACTGCCTTGTTAAAGAGTGAATTGCGCCTTTACTTGTTAGTGGTGCTGTAGCAGGGAACCCATCTATAGCATGTTCTACTAGAACTGTTCCTATGTTTATAATAGAACCATTTTGTTGTTTTATCATTTCGGGAATAGCAGCTTGAGAAGTAAAATATGTTCCTTTTAGATTTACATTCCAATACAGGTCTAAATCTTGTTCTTTAACTTCTAAAAATGGTTTTGGAGAAAATACTCCTGCATTATTGATTAAAACATCTACAGTATTAAATTTTTCTACTGCTAATGAGACTAGTTTTTTACCTGTTTCTTGTTTACTGATATCTCCAACTAGGTAAGCTACATTAGAGGGTGATCCTAGTTCTTTGTAAGCTTTTTTTAAGTTTTCTTCGTTAGAAGAATTCATTACTACATTACTTTCTCGCTCTATAAAGTATTTTGCGATTTCTTTCCCTATTCCTGTAGATGCTCCTGTAATAATTATGGTCTTATTTTTCATTTTCTTTATTTTTTAGTTTTCAAATAGTGTTTTCCATTTACGCCCCAATTTGCTTTTGGGATTTCGTCAATAACTACATGAGTTGTTTCAGGATCTTTGTTGAGTATATTAACTACTAGCTGTGTAGCACCTTCTATTAATTGACGTTTTTGTTCTTGCGTTACTCCTTCGTCAGTAACTTTAATGTTGATGTATGGCATGTTTTTTTTATTAAATTAATTGTTATACAAAGGTGCTTTGTAATGAGGATAGTACACAGGAGGTATGTCACTTCTTTAAAGTGATGTAGATCACATTTGAAGATACAAAAAAGAAGAGGATGTTATGCGTTTAATCTACTAAGTGTTTCTCTAGAAACCCCTAGATAGGCAGCAATCATTTTTTTGGGAACACGTTGAAAAAGTTTTGGATATTGTTGGAGAAGTAATTCGTATTGTTCTTTAGTAGAGTTTTTTAGTAAAGATAAAATTCTGTTTTGAAGCGCAATTCGACCAATTTTACTTTTCTTAGCCCAGAATCGTTCCATTTTATGCATTTGAGCAGTTAGTTTTTCTCTATTTTCAAAAGAAATATATAGCAAGTCACTATCTTCTATACAATCGATAGCGGTTTTAGATGTGGTTTGTTTTACAAAAGATTCGTAATCTGTAATCCACCAGTTTTCCATTCCAAATTGGAGGATATGTTCTTTTCCATTATCGTCAACGAAATAACTTTTTAAACATCCTTTTATGATCCAATATTCTTTATTAACGAGCTCTCCTTCTTGGATTATATATTGATGTTTACGTTTTTTTATTTGTTTAAAATGACTTAAAACAAAATCAAACTCTTCATCAGTAAGGCTGATGATTTCTTCAATATGTTGTCTAAGAGGGTGTATCATTCTAATTTTAATTGACGCCAAGTTTTTAGTTGAGTATTAAGGTTATTTATACTCCTAAATTTTCAGGTTCTAAGTCAAATTTATTGATTTGTTTTTTAATTCTTTTATCATTAGAAGTTTTATTTCTCTATTAGAAGTACCTATGAGCAATAGATAGGGCGCGCTAGTTGTTGTTGATAAACTGACAAAGCTTTAAATCAAAAAAACAGCGAATCTTGTTTAAAACTTGCTAATGTAACCGAAGTAACAAGATCCGCATTACTTATGATTTCTATAATTTATTATCTAATTAAAGGTTAAAACTCTGCAATTTCATTGCAATTACTTTAGTTTCTATACACATTTTTATAGGTTTAGTCATTCCGCACTTGATGCGTAATCCATAGTACTAGTTATAAGAATAGATTTCTGCTTATGTAGGAATGACAATCTTGCATTAGAAAAAGAATTCCATTCTTTTATTTAAGACGATGTATTTAAAAATCTATAGTGGTTTAGGTTTCATATTTATTAAAGCATTTATTAAGGATTTGTAGACCATAAAGATGCACTTTTAAGCATTGCTCTTTTTGGTAGTTTTAAACCAGCAACGATTAGTTCTGCAAAATCTTCTGGTTGTAAAACCCGATCACTAGAATCATTATCTGCAATACCTAATCCAATCGACATATCAGATACTATAGTACTTGGTGTTAATGTACAAACTCTAATATTATTTTTGCGTACTTCTTTCATTAAGGATTCAGACATTCCAATAACTGCAAATTTTGATGCAGAATATGCAGATGTGTTTGCATTTCCGTTTAATCCTGCTGTAGACGCTACATTTATAATGTCACCTTGATTTTTTGTTATTAAGTGTGGTAAAATCTCTTTGGTTACATAATACATCCCCATAAGATTAGTTTGAATAATCTGACTCCATTGATTAACATCCATTTCATTAAATGATCCAAAGGCAGCAATTCCTGCATTGTTTACCAAAATGTCTACCGAACCTAGGGTAGTAATAATATTTTTGATGCCTTTTTTAACATCGTCATAGTTACTTACATCAAATGTAGAATAAATAGCGTTGATACCAAATTCCTCTAATTCAGAAACGGTTTTTTTTAAAACCTCTTCATTTCTACCTGTTATAGCAATATCTATCCCTTCTTTTGCAAATGCTATAGCAGTGGCTTTACCTAACCCTCTGCCACCTCCTGTAATTATTGCTTTCTTGTTTTTTAAATTTTCCATATGCTATTTTTATTTTTTCTGTAGTTATCGAGTTTAAAGATTTAAAAATATTGGTCACTAGTTTTTAAAAACTAAAAAGGACTTAGTTTTAAAAACTAATTTCTAAAATTCTTCATATGTTGAAGGGATTTGCTAGTATTTGTTTTTGATTAGCTATACAAGAATTAGAGGTATATTCATTTATAATTATTCATATAATTTATAAATGGTTGTTTTTGATCTATTACTTTTTATAAATGTTGCCGTTTTTCATTACAAATACTACTTTCTCCATGGTATTTATGTTTTGTGTAGGGTCATCATTTACGGCTATGATATCTGCTAAGAATCCAGATGTTATTTGTCCTAATTGATCTTGCATATTAAGAATTTTAGCATTGGTTGTTGTTGCACTCTGTAGTGTTGCCATAGGAGGCATCCCTGCTTCAACCATAAAGCCAAATTCTTTTCCGTTTTGCCCATGCTTATACACTCCTGCATCGGTCCCAAAAGCAATACCTACTCCACGTTTATATGCTTTTTTAAAGGTGTTTTGAATTTTTGGTCCGATCTCTAGCGCTTTAGGAACGATAATAGCAGGGTAGTACCCATCGATTGTGGCTTTTTCAGTAACTTCTTTTCCTGCAGTAATTGTAGGTACTAGATAGGCATCATGCTGTTTCATTAGATCCATTGTTTTTTCACTCATTAGTGTACCGTGTTCTATGGTTTTTACACCGCCAAGAATAGCACGTTGCATACCTTCATCTCCATGTGCATGTGCTGCAACATGAAAACCATAGTCTTTTGCTGTTTCGCAGATAGCTTTAATTTCTTCTACCGTAAATTGTGGATTAGAACTGCTTTTGGCTACACTTAATACGCCTCCTGTTGCAGTAATTTTGATGAGGTCAGCACCGTTTTTATATCGTTGTCGCACTGCTTTTTTGGCATCTTCGATGCTATTTACAACTCCTTCTTTAGGACCAGGATCGCCTATTAGAGCTCTTTTGCTCCCATTGGTAGGGTCTGCATGCCCTCCTGTAGTGGCTAGGGATTTACCTGCGGTAAACACTCTTGGACCGTGAACACGTCCTTTTTTGATCGCTTTTTTTAGTGCTATATTTACACCACTTCCTCCTAGATCTCGTACGGTAGTAAAACCTGCTAGCAGTGTTCTCTGGGCAAACTGAACTGAGTTAAAAGCGATATCTGCTTCGTTATCAGTATATTTTTGTAGATAGGCTTTAGGGTTTGTTTCACCTTCTAGATGTACATGCATATCTATTAAGCCGGGTAATACAGTCTTATTTTTGAGATCTATAGTCGTGTCTCCTTTTTTACCAGTAGTATAACCGTTTTCTACTTTAAGAATGGTAGTACCAGAAATAACAATGGTTTTTTCTGTGAGAACAGTACCTGCTTTAGTATCGATTAATTTTCCGCAATGGAGGTAAGTGTTTTGGGATAAAACAACAGTGTTTATGAATACAAAAAGAAGTGTAGCTATATATTTCATAGGAGTTTTGTGTGATTGTTGATAATGTTTGTATCAGCTTTAAAAACTGATATAAACAAACAATTTAAAATAAATTGTTGTGATTGAAGGGGAGATTATGATTTTTTTTAGAAAAATCAATGTTTAATAATTCATCAATTTTGTCTTGTCCTGAAATAGATTTACATCAAATCAAATACATCAAAATAATATAAAATCCGAAAAACTATTATTGTAAACCAATAATAGGACTAAGCATAAGTTGTAAACCTATTTTAGGACGAATCAAGGGTTATGAATCTCTGATCTAGTTTAGTGTCAAAATCAGTAAATAGTTGCATATTTTCTTTAAGATAAGAAATTACGGTATCTACTCATTCTAATACGATACTGTCTTTTATCTTGTAACTACGTTCTGCTACATGTTTGTTTGTTTTAATCCTTTAATAATAGGGTGATTATATAAAAGGTGTTGCTCGCTAGTAGGTATATGCCTCTACAAAATTAAATGTTTATACTTGGTGACACACTTTATTGAACAGTCTCCGCGGACAAGGATGGTAACAAGGCGGACGATGCTGATAACGATGCGGACAAGGATGGTAACAAGGCGGACGATGCTGATAATGATGCGGACAAGGATGATAACAAGGCGGACGATGCTGATAACGATGCGGACAAGGATGATAACAAGGCGGATGATGCTGATAACGATGCGGACAAGGATGGTAACAAGGTGGACGATGCTGATAACAATATAAGCAATGAGGTTGTTAGAGATTGTCTTGCTAAAAAGGTATTAAAGCACAAAGTGTGTCATAAAAAAAGACAGTATCCATAATTTTGTGTAAATAAAATTTCAGCGGGTTTAACTTTTTATAGTTGAACCCGTTTTTCATGGTAGTGTCCAATAAACTGTGTAAATAACAATTAGGCGGGTTTTAAAACCCGCCTAATTGTTTTTGTGGAAGATATGAAACCTTGGGTTTTTATTTTAGCAACTCTTCTAAATTTTGTTCTATATAGTTTGGCATAGTGTTTACATCAATAATATCATCAGACAGCCCTTTTTTCTTTTCTTGTAGCTGTAGTATTTTTTCTTCGATAGTATTTTTAGTAATAAACCGAGTAACCATTACATTGCTAGTTTGTCCAATACGATGCGCTCTGGCTATGGCTTGTTTTTCTATAAATGGATTCCACCATGGATCTAATAGAACAACATAAGAGGCTTTGGTAAGATTTAGACCAACTCCTCCTGCTTTTAGAGAGATAAAAAATAATGAAACAGCATCATTTTTCTGAAACTCATTTACAATACCCTCTCGATCAGAACTTTTTGTTGTTCCGGTTAAGGTAACATAGGATATGTGATGTTGCTGACACCATTCTTGATATACCTCTAGATGTGACACAAAAGAACTGAATATAAGTACTTTTTTATGAGCACTTATTAATGTGTTTAGGTGATGAGTAACATCCTGAAATTTCCCAGAAGGATCTTCTGCAGTATGGTCTACAAGTTTTGGATGATTGACAATCTGGCGTAGCTTAGTTAATGTGTTAATGATATGGATCTTATTGGTTGTAATAGGATCATCAATACCGAGTAATAAATTTCTGGCTGCAGATTTCTGAGATTCGTATTGTTTTTCTTGCTTAGGTAGCATCTCTGTATATACGATCTGTTCTGATAATTCTGGAAGATCTTTAGCAACCTGTTCTTTGGTTCTTCTTAGGATAAAGGGATCAATGATGGTTTTTAATTCCTGGATACGCTCTAGATTTTGATGCTTTTCTATTGGGGTTTTAAAACGATCTTTAAAAAAAGGATAGCTCCCTAACATTCCAGGATTAATAAATTCCATCTGTGACCATAGATCAGATAATGAGTTCTCGATAGGGGTACCACTTAATGAGATTTTATGGTTGGTGTGAATGGTGTTTATTGCTTGAAAAATTTTAGACTCTTTGTTTTTGATTTGTTGACTCTCATCGGTGATCAGGTAGTTAAATTTTGATTTTTTTAGGACATTAATATCTTTTGATATTGTAGAGTATGTGGTTAGTATGACATCATAGGTGTCTATGTAAGGTGCGATTTTTTTGCGATCAGTTCCTGTATATTTTACGATGGAGAGATGTGGAGCAAATTTTAGCAGTTCTGATGCCCAATTAAATACTAGAGAGGATGGTAATACAATTAGTGCCTTGAGGTATGTTTTTATTTCTAAAGGATCATTGAATAGATCTAATCTAACTTTTTTTACATTTTGATCTTCGGGTGCTAGTTGTTCTTTAGCAAATACTAACATTGCAATAGTCTGTAGTGTTTTTCCTAGCCCCATATCATCAGCTAGGCATGCTCCTAATTGATTATTATAATGGTTGACTAACCATTTTACTCCCTCTTCTTGATATGGGCGTAATGTAGCTTTAAGCTTTTTAGGCGATGATTGATAAGATTGAATAATAGTGTCTTTGATACTGATTTTTTCTGGGGAGACAATATCTTCTAATAGGGTATAATTACTTTTGGTAATGCGTACATTATCTCCTTTTATCTTACCAAAATCTACCAATTTTTTGTATCGTGTCATCCATTCTATAGGGATGATGAAAACTTGATCTTTATCGATAGGAAAAAGTCTATTATTTAATTTGATATATTTTACAAATTTTGAAAAAGGAATTTCTTGATCTCCAATAGTAACAATTCCCTTTATATCAAACCAGTCATTTTCTTTTTGGGTATCTATTGCAATATCATATGCCGCAGTATTGATAGTTTTTTCTTCTAATAACGGTACTATGATCTTAAAACCATCTGCTTCTAATTGCTGTTTATGTAATGTTATCCATTTGATGATTTCAAATGGATCCTCATTGTTTTTGGTACTTAGTAATAAATTGTTGTTAACTTCTAATCCTTTAGCGGTTAATAAATCAATGATTTTTTGCTCTGTATCGGGATTACGTTTTGTTTGGATAATTTGGATCTGATCATTATCTTCAAAAATAACATTAGAAACTGTGGTTTTAGTACTGTTATAATCAAAGAGAATAGTGTTGTACTCAAAAACAATTTTGAGAACATAGTTATTCTGGATAAAATCCTGAACTACTTCTATAGTATAAGACGTAATGTGATCATGGGTAATAATATCAAAACCATGGGTGATAACATCTATATTTTTAATGATGGGTATAATTACTTTTTCTAAATAGATTTTGATATGCTTATGGGCAATGGTGATTTTTTCTTTACTAAAAAAAGGTTTTAGTTTATTGGCATTTAGATCTTTGATTTGATAAATACACTTATCGATGATTACCCATGAAGGATCATTAAGTAATATTTTAATACTATGGTTTTTAGGAATTATATGTAGTTCTTCTTTTTTTAGAGAAAAAGCATATTCAATTCCTTCTTCTGTTTTGGTAAACTCTAATATGGGATTTAACTCAGTAAGGTTAATGGTCAGTTGATGAATCTCTAGAGGATCTTTTCTATCGGCATTATGGCTTATCGGATATTGATGTGTAGTAAGTAATGAATAAAAAGTCGATAGTTTTTTATTGATATAATCAAGGACTACTTTTTTATTTTTTTGATCTTGTAATAGATCTGAAAACCCAAAGTTTTTTTTCTTTTTTGCAGGAGAAAACCGTTGTTCTAAAGCCCTTATTTTTAGATCAGAGCATATTTCTAAAAGTTGTTCATGCGGGGTGTCTAGAAAAGGAATTCCGACACTAGTTAACGTATCATGTGTTGCTTGTTTTAATATATAACCAAAAGAGTTGTCTATAAGTGGTACAATATAGGCTTCTGGTAAAGGGGGGATTTCAGTAAAACTGTGTTCTGTGAGATTATAACAAATATGAAGAGAATCCATGTAAATATATGGTAAGTTTAAAGTATTAGATTATGTAGTAAGAAAATTAATATTTTCTATTATTTCAAAACAAAGCCAGAAAAAGCCAGAAAAAGATATAATTCTTCGGTTATATTTCTTTCTGACTTTATTGTATAGAGTGATTTTTTAAAACTGTAGAAGGAAAATCCTTTATTGGTTTACAAAATCAATAACAGTTTTAGTTATAAAATCAATTTGTTCATTGTCTAATTCGGTATGCATTGGTAAAGAAATAACTTCTTTTACTAGTTGATTGGTTACAGGAAAATCAGCTTCATTATATCGTTTATCAAGATATGCTTTTTGACTGTGTAAGGGTATAGGGTAGTATACTCCACAAGGAATTCCGTTATCATTAAGGTGCTTAACCAAGGCATCACGATCAATATCTATTATTCTAAGAGTATATTGATGAAATACATGGGTGTCTTCTTTATCGATAATAACAGGAGTACTAATATGTTTCTGGTTAGCAAAAGCTACTGTATATTTTTTTGCAGCTTCTCGACGAGCATTATTATAGCGATCGAGATTAGTAAGTTTTACTCTAAGAATTGTTGCTTGTATAGAGTCTAAACGAGAGTTTACACCAATAACATCGTGATGATATCTTTGATACATTCCATGATTTACAATCCCTCTAATAGTATGTGCTAAGTCATCATCATTTGTAAAAATAGCACCACCATCACCATAACATCCTAAATTTTTAGAAGGGAAGAAAGAAGTAGAAGCAACATGACCGATAGTTCCCGTTTTAGAGGTGCTACCATCTTTAGAATGATAGTTTCCTCCAATACCTTGGGCATTATCTTCGATTACATATAAATTATGTTCTTTGGCAATAGCCATAATAGCATCCATATTAGCAGATTGTCCAAATAAGTGTACTGGTACAATGGCTTTTGTTTTTGGAGTAATTGCTCTTTTTATGGCTTCGGGATCAATATTAAAAGAATCAGGTTCGACATCTACTAATACAGGAGTAAGTTGTAGTAAGGCAATAACTTCTACAGTTGCAGCAAATGTGAAATCGGCAGTGATGACTTCATCACCTGGTTGTAAACCTAGTCCCATCATGGTAATCTGTAATGCATCCGTTCCATTAGCACATGGAATAACGTGTTTGACATCTAGATAGTCTTCTAATTCTTTTTGAAAACTATGTACCTCAGGACCATTGATAAAGGCTGTAGATTCTACAACGTTAAGAATAGATGAATCTATACGCTCTTTGATTTGCTCATATTGACCCTTAAGGTCAACCATTTGTATTTTCTTCATGTTGATGTATATTGAACTCCACGAAAGTACAAAATATTGAGGCTACTGCCAATGTAATGTTAAATAAAAGAACTGTATTTTAGCAGTTCATAAAAATAAAAATCCTTGGGCATTTTATATACTTTTTTTATAGCATTATTTAATCAAATACTTCCTATTATTGGGGTGTTAAGTCCTAAACTTAAATTGTTTGTTAATGGTAGGAAAACTGTTTTTCATACTCTCGAGGAACATTTTTCTATTCCAGACCGAGTCTTGTGGTTTCATTGTGCTTCTCTAGGAGAATATGAACAAGGTGTACCTGTAATGGAAGCGTTAAAACAAAAATACCCTAATCATAAGCTATTGGTAACTTTTTTTTCGCCTTCGGGCTATGAAGCAAAAAAAAATAGTGCCTTAGCAGATGTTATTGTGTATTTGCCTATGGATACCAAGGGCAATGCTAAACGTTTTATAACATTGGTAAAACCAGAAATAGCTGTTTTTGTAAAGTATGAGTTTTGGCCTAATTATTTACAAATATTATATGCTAAGGCTATACCTACAGTATTTATATCGACAACATTTAGAAAAGATCAAGTGTTCTTTAAGTGGTATGGAGGTTTTATGAGAAAAGCATTACGAGCAATAGATCACTTTTTTGTACAGGATACTGTATCTAAAGAATTAATAGAAAAATTAGGTTATAGTAAGGTAACAGTTAGTGGGGATACGCGTTTTGATCGAGTATCACATCAGATCGAAATGGATAATCATGTTGATTTTATTTCAGAATTTGTTAATGAGAGACTTTGTGTAGTAATGGGTAGCTCATGGGTAGAGGATGAAGAGGTTTTTATTGATTTTATAAACAGTGCTTCTGATCAGGTATGTTTTATTATTGCTCCTCATGAGATAAAAGATAGTACTACACATACATTAAAACAAAAGATTAAAAAGAATACGGTTTTATATTCTGAGAAAGAGAATGTGATGTTACAAGAGCAACAGGTATTTATTATGAATACTATTGGATATTTGTCTCGAGTATATAGTTATGCTGACATTGCTTATGTAGGGGGAGCAATGGGGACAGGAGGATTGCATAATATTTTGGAACCAGCAACTTTTGGGATTCCGATTATTATTGGTAAAAACTTTGATAAGTTTAGAGAGGCTAAACAGCTTCAGGAATTAGCAGGACTATTTTCGATATCAAATGCCACTGAATTTACTCAGATAATGAGTAAGCTTATTGAGGATAAAAAATTTAGAGAAAAAACAGGAATGATTTCTGGGCATTTTATCAATAGTAATACAGGAGCAACAGACTTGATTGTTGAGTATTTGATTGAGAGAATCAAGTGACTTAAAAACTATAAAATTGCAAAACAATAAAACTGAAGGTCTAGTGCTATAGAAACTAAAAGGATTTTGACTTCTCCTGTTATACAGTAACAGCTTCATTAAAATAGCGTCTAAACGGAAGCATTTCTTGATATACAGTAATCACCTTATCCATAAAATCTTTTTTTAGGATGTCTTCTTTTGATAAGGGATGAATTACTGCAAATGTTCTATGACGTAGTAAATCAATATATTTATGATCCGAGGTATATCCTTTAGGGGTGGTTTTTAACTTATCTTTATCAAAGTATAGTTCTCCAAAAGTTTGTTTAAAGCTTTTTTTGTTTAAAATTTTAATCAATTCCTCACCATTATAGTCGATAGCTTCTCGTATACTATTAAGTATTTTAGTGTCAGGTTTCCAATACCCGCCAGCAAGTTCGCAATCATTGATGCCGATTTGAATATAAAAATCCCCTTGCTTAGTACGTTGATCTAATCCTGCGGCAAAATGATCTTTATAAACAGGTTTGTTAGGATGAAAAAGTAAGTTGTTATTAATGCGATTAATTCCTTTTTTTCCAGAAGTAGGATAATAATTAGGATCGATTTCTGCTAATTTGGTATCTAGCTCGTCTAGCCATTGTATAAATGAATTTCTAATGATTTGATACTGTTTTCTATTAGCATCCATCCATTCTTTTCGATTATTATCTTGTAAGTCTTGCAGAAATTTAAATAGAGGCTTAAAGTCCATTGCGATCTAGAAATTAGAATAATCCGTTTAATTCTGCATCGATACGATTAATGATAGTACCTAGATCTTCTGGATTATCTACGAAATTGATATGGTCCACATCTACGATAAGGAGATTACCTTTATCATAATCATGTGCCCATGCTTCATAGCGTTCATTAAGTCTGCTGAGATAGTCGATACTAATTGTATTTTCATATTCACGACCACGTTTATGAATTTGATTTACTAAATTAGGAATACTACTCCTTAGGTAAATTAATAGATTGGGTCCCTCTACAACTCCTTCCATAAGATCAAAAAGGGATCTATAATTTTCATAATCACGGTTAGTCATAAGCCCCATCGAATGAAGGTTTGGAGCAAAAATATATGCATCCTCATAGATCGTTCTATCTTGTATGATATCTTTTCCGCTTTGTCGGATATCCAGTATTTGTCTAAAACGGCTATTAAGGAAATAAATCTGAAGGTTAAAAGACCAACGCTCCATTTTATTATAAAAATCCTCTAGATAAGGGTTTTCTAAAACATCTTCAAAATGGGCTTCCCATTTATAATGTTTAGCAAGTAATCGGGTTAATGTAGTTTTTCCGGCTCCAATATTTCCAGCTATAGCTATATGCATAGTTGATCTTTTTTTCTTGAGGTGTTTTTTGTAAAAATTGAGTTAAAGTCTGGTGGTAAATATAGTGGATTTTATGAGTAACATAAAAAAGGATGGAAAAGAATTTTAAGAAGATGTATGTTTTTGATTCAGAATCTTTCTTTAATGAATATTAAGGACATTGAAAGCTTGGTTTGATTATGTTTTAATAGTAAAAAAACGCATTACTTTAGTTTTAAAAAAATAGAGTGTATATAGTTTTATGAATAGATTTTATTAAATGAATTAATGTTTATAAGGTAATGCTTTATTGATTTGAAAATGAGTATATGCGATTTGTAATTATTATGTTGATTAACGACTAATTGGTACTAACTTTTAAAAAGGCTTGTAATGCGAACTTATAAAATAGTAGGATTGTTATTGATATTAGGGATTGTATCTTGTAATCAAAAACAAAATGATACGTCTAAGGGTAAAGAAATAAATTTAATAAAAGAAATGGATAGTAATAGGGGAGAAGGTGTAATTACAAAAGTAAGCACTCAGGATTTTGAAAATACGTATAATACACTTGTTGAGATCATAACTAATAATCCTAATTTAAAGATAGTGGCTCAATTAGATCATCAAGCTAATGCAGCATCAGTAGGGTTAAAGATAAACCCAACACGAGTGATTATGTTTGGTAACCCTAAATTAGGAACTCCTTTGATGCAGAATGCTCAAATTGTTGGGTTGGATCTTCCTCAGAAAATTTTGATATGGCAAGATGAACAAGGAGTTGTTAATGTTTCTTATAATGATCCTGAGTTTTTAAAAAACCGTCATGGTATCAGTGATAATGAAGAGATTTTGACAACAATTGCTAAGGCTTTAGATAATATTTCTAAAGGTACTATAGGAAAGTAGATCTAGAGTTTTTATATTTTACTTTAATTGGTCTCTTGCTAGATATGTAACTTTAGATAACTTCCTCAATGTTAAAACCTAAATTATTGTTGATATTAATACTTGTAAGATCTATTTTGATTTTATTTATAGGATCTATTTTTATTCCCATTAAGGGCTTAATCCCTCAGTGTTTGTATCGAAATGATTAAGTTTTTTATATACCCCCTTGTGGGGCTTGCTCTTAGATTGTTGGCTGATGAGGGCAAAAAAAGTTTTATTAATGTGATCAAAAAAGTAGTATTAGTGTTTTGAGGATAGGCAACTTCTCCCTCAATCCTCCCCAAAAAGTCAAGTGTTAGGTCTTTTTCTATTTGGGGAGAGGATTTTAGGAAAGGGGGGTATTACAGGGTAATTTATTTTTTTACCAACTAGATAAGTAAGATTCTTTACTATGGTATGGGATATTTAAATATACAGTGTCTAGTATTTTAGAAGTGTATATACGTTCTTTATTATTCAATAATCGTTTTTTGTTATTTAAAATTTTCTTTTTGATTTTTCTCCATTCTTTTATGCGATACTGGTTAATATTTACAGGTTGCGTGTTTGTTGTTTTTGCATAAGTAGGAGCAATTTCTTGGGAGTCGATCAGTCCATTAGTATAAGAATGATTGTTTTTTTGAGGTGTATTGTTAATACTAACACTACTAGGCTCAAATTCAGTTGTATTACTTTGCCCTATTGATGAATATGATATCCATAATAATACTACTGTAGTAAGAATGATTTTCATTTTTTTAGGTTTTGAATCATTAGTATTTATAGATGTGAAATCAAAACTAATTATTAAGATTTTTGTAAAATTTAGGGTCTTAATAAGTGTCTGATATTCAGTTACTAATATAGTGATATTAACTGAGTTTTTGCTACGGATAAACCACATAAAATACGGGGAATATACCACTAAAAAAATGACTGTTTTTTTAATGGTATATTCTAAGTTTTGATAAGAAAAATACTAAAGAGTAGAGGTGTTTCTTAATAAAAAAAGAGCTACATTTTCATGTTTTTTATGAAAATGTAGCTCTTTATTAGTTTTTTAATAGAATTATTATTTTACCATCCAGATAAACGAGATTTCTGGTTAATGTTGTATGCAGGGATGTTTAAATATATAGTATCTATTGTTTTAGAAGTATGTATACTGTTTTTAGTACTATATATTCTTTTTTTGTTTTTACGGAGTTGTTTTTTGATTTTTCTCCATTCTTTTTTACTGTAATTAGTATCGTTTTTTTCTATAGTAGTTTTTAATACCAGACGATCAATAACAGTAATTTCGGGAGTACCATACTGCTCTTCTTTGATCTGGTTATCAATAGTTTTTATAGAAGTAAGTTCATTTTCAAAATCCTGACTAAAACATATAGCGCAGATTAGAAGAAAACTAATTTGTATTGCAAGTTTTAATTTCATTTTCCTAAATTTTAATGTATTAATTGTTAATGATACACTGAAATTCTAAAAAAACCATATCAGCATTATTTCCCTTTCTAAATAGATATGTTAGGTATCATTGTGTGATTATAGTGCAAAAATAGTAATAATACTTGGTTTTTTGCTACGTGTAAACCTCATTTTAAATAGGACTTAACAAGAAATCGATAAAAGGTGATTATATCTGATGAATGCTATATGTTAAAGGATTTTTTTACTTTTTCTACATAATCTAATTTTTCCCAAGTAAAGAGCTCTACTTGTTTTTCAATTTTACCAGAGTAAGGACTTTTAAAAACCTTTGTTATAACTTTCGGTTCTTTTCCCATATGTCCATATGCAGCAGTTTCTTGATAGATTGGATTTCGTAGTTTAAGGCGTTCTTCTATAGCAGCTGGGCGCATATCAAAGATTTCACTTATTTTTTCTGCTATTTCTCCATCTGTTAACTCTAAAGTACTCGTTCCATAAGTGTCAACAAAAATAGAGGTAGGTTCAACTACACCAATTGCATAAGAAACTTGTACTAATACTTCGCTAGCTACTCCTGCTGCTACTAAGTTCTTAGCGATATGTCTAGATGCATATGCAGCAGATCGATCTACTTTGCTAGGATCTTTACCAGAAAAAGCACCACCTCCATGAGCTCCTTTTCCACCATAGGTATCTACAATAATTTTTCTTCCTGTAAGCCCTGTATCTCCATGAGGACCTCCGATTACAAATTTTCCAGTAGGGTTGATATGGTATGTAATCTGATCATTAAAAAGTTGCTGAATGTATTCTGGTAACTGAGCAACTACACGTGGGATCAAGATAGAAACAATATCTTTTTTTATTTTACTAAGCATTGTCTCATCATCAGCATCAAAATCATCATGCTGCGTAGATACAACTATAGCAACAATACGCTGAGGTATATTGTCATCACTATACTCTATAGTTACCTGACTTTTAGAATCAGGGCGTAAGTATGGAATTTCTGTTCCTTCACGCCTTAATTTAGCTAATTCTATTAATATCTTATGAGAAATATCAAGAGCTAAAGGCATATAATTAGCAGTTTCTTTGGTGGCATACCCAAACATCATTCCTTGGTCGCCAGCTCCTTGCTCTTCTTTAGTGTCCCTGTCAACACCTTGGTTAATATCTTGTGATTGCTCATGAATTAATGAGATTACACCACAAGAATCTCCACTAAACTGATATGCTCCTTTAGTATACCCAATTGTATTGATTACTTCTCTTGCAATATGTTGTACATCAAGGTATGTTTTAGATTTTACTTCTCCAGCAAGAACGACCTGCCCTGTAGTAACCAGAGTTTCACAAGCTACTTTAGAGTCTTCATCAAAAGCTAAAAAATTATCTAATAATGCATCACTGATTTGATCTGCTACTTTATCTGGGTGCCCTTCAGATACACTTTCTGAAGTAAATAAATATGCCATTAGTTATTGTTTTTATAGAAAAAGTTAGACGCAATTGCGATGTGAAGCTTTCGAAATATTATTTTTAAATCGAACTGCTTTAGCATTTTTATAATATTTAAACGTTTTTCTAATCTTAAGTTATCGTTTAAATATTTTGGGTTGCAATCAGTCAAATCTTTCCCTTAATAAATATGCCGACAAAGGTAAAAAAAATGGTAATATTAAAAAGCTTTTAACGTATGATTAATCTTTTATTAGTAAACAAAATATTTTTTTAAAGAAAAATGATGTGATTTAAAAATAATTACTAAGTTTGCACTTAAGTTTCTTATACATATTTAGTAAGTTATTAAGAAAGGCGGAGGGAGTAGACCCTGTGAAGCCTTAGCAACCCTTTATTTATTTAAAGAAGGTGCTAAATTCTATCTCAATTGATATTGAGAGAAGATAACTCGATACAATTATAATTCTAAATAATTGTCGTTTCCTTTCTTTTTAATTTTCTACATACATAACACTTAGTTTAATTATAGTGTTTGGCGTATTTGGGTTTTATTTACAAATTTTTAAAATTTAAATTAGAAAATTATGAGTTCACAAAAATTAGCAACAGCAGCTTTACATGCAGGTCATGATGTATCTGCTAATGGAGGTACTAGAGCAGTACCTATTTATCAAACAACATCATATGTTTTTGATAATGCAGATCATGCAGCTAATCTATTCAACCTATCTGAATCAGGGTTTATTTATACTAGATTGAATAATCCTACGAATGATATTTTAGAACAACGTCTCGCTACTTTAGAAGGTGGTATTGCATCAGTAGTAACAGCTTCTGGTACTGCAGCAATTAGTACTGCCTTATTAACATTGCTAAAAGCAGGTGATCATATCGTAGCCTCTAGTAGTTTATATGGAGGGACATATAATTTATTAAGTGTTACATTACCTAGATTAGGGATAACAACTACGTTTGTAGATCCATCAAACCCCGATGACTTTAAAAATGCTGTCCAAGAGAATACACGAGTCTTTTTTGTAGAATCTTTGGGAAACCCTAAGTTAGATGTATTAGATTTAAAAGTAATTTCTGCACAAGCAAAAACACATAAAATACCTTTAGTAGTTGATAATACTGTAGCTACACCTGCATTATTAAACCCTATAGCACATGGAGCCAACATTGTAATTCATTCGCTAACTAAATATATAAGCGGTAATGGTACATCGCTAGGAGGGGTGATTATTGATGCAGGAACTTTTGACTGGTCTAGTGGTAAATTCCCAGAGTTTACAGAGCCTTCGCCAGGATATCACGGATTAATATATCATGATGCATTGGGAGCTGCGGCATTTATAGCTAAGGTTAGGATAGAAGGATTACGAGATTATGGAGCAGCATTAAGTCCATTTAATGCATTTCAGATCTTACAAGGGTTAGAAACATTAGAAATTAGAATACAAAAGCATAGTCAAAATGCATTAGAACTGGCACAATGGTTAGAGAAACAAGAAGAAGTAACTTGGGTAAAATATCCAGGGCTTAAAAATGATTCATATTATACGTTAGCTCAGGAATATTTGCCAAAAGGACAAAGTGGTATTGTAACTTTTGGAGTAAAAGGAGGGTTTGATTCTGCTAAAACGATAGCAAACGAAACCAAAATCTTCTCTCTTCTAGCGAATATTGGAGATACAAAATCTTTAATAATTCATCCAGCAAGTACAACGCATCAGCAACTAGATCCAGTAAAACAAGAATCTACAGGGGTAACTCAGGATTTGATACGATTGTCTGTTGGATTAGAAGATATTGAAGATCTGAAAGAAGATTTAAAAGGTGCATTTTCAAAAGTTAGTGAAACTATAAAATAAAGATTAGATTATCCTTTTATGCTTCAAAAATTAGACATCTATAACATTACAACCACAGAAGGTAAATGTATTGAGCAAATTCCACTTACATATCAATTGTTTGGAAAACCTCTTTATCAAGCCCCAATAGTATTGATTAACCATGCACTTACGGGTAATTCTACAGTATGCGGAGAAGGAGGTTGGTGGAATGGCTTAGTAGGAGAAGGTAAATGTATTGATACTAATCAATATACAATTTTGTGTTTTAATATTCCCGGAAATGGATATGATGGAGTAGAAAAAAATCTAATTAAAGATTATAAACTATTTAATGCACGTGATATTGCAGCTATTTTTTTAGAGGGATTAAGGTCATTACAGATTAATGATTTGTATGCCGTTATTGGAGGATCTGTTGGTGGAGGAATAGCCTGGGAGTTAGCAGTTCTTAGCCCTAATTTGATTAAAAATTTGATACCTATTGCTACAGATTGGAAATCTACAGACTGGTTAAAAGCTAATTGTTTGGTGCAAGAACAAATTTTATTGAATTCTAAGAACCCTGTGCATGATGCAAGATTGCATGCTATGATAATTTACAGAACGCCAAAATCATTAAACCAAAAATTTGATAGAACTTATAATAAGGAGCAAGAGGTTTATAATGTCGAAAGTTGGTTGTTACATCATGGAAAAAAATTGGATACTAGATTTACATTGTCTGCATATAAACAACTAAATTATATTTTGGCAAATATTGATATCATAAAAGGTAGAAATGATTTTGAAGAAGTGGTTAGAGCAATACAATCTAATATTCATATCATAAGTGTAGATTCGGATCTTTTTTTTACAGCAGAAGAGGATAAAATTACATTCGAAAAACTAAGACAACTACAGCAAAATGTTACTCATGGAATAGTAAACTCTGTTCATGGTCATGATGCTTTTTTAATAGAATTTGAACAATTAAGCACATTATTAAAGGATGTGTTTTAAAGAATAAAAAAATGAAAGTTTTAAAATTTGGAGGAAAATCATTAGCTAACGGAAAAGGAATTCATACAGTTATCGATATTATCGAGGATAAAGTGAAGAATGGAGAGAAAATTACAGTTGTGCTTTCTGCAAGAGGGAATACCACTAATGAGCTCGAAGAGATTCTTGAAAAAGCAGTAAAAAATCAAAGTTATCAAAAAGAGTTTGAATCTTTTAAAGAGTATCAAAAAGCTGATTTTTTAGATATTGATTTTTCAAGAGAGTTCGAAACATTAGATAAACTTTTTGAAGGTGTTTCTCTTTTGGGAGATTATAGTAAGAGAATAAAAGATCAAGTATTGTCGCAGGGAGAGGTTGTTTCTGCAAAATTGGTAACACAAATTCTCAAAGGAAAAAATATCAATGCTAAATTTACTGATAGTAGAGATCTTATCATTACTGATGATCAGTTTGGAGATGCACAGCCGTTAGATAAATTATCAAAAGAGAATGTTATTAATCATTTTCAAGAATATAATGGCACTACAGTAAATATAGTTACAGGTTTTATTGCATCTAATACTAAGAATGAGACAACGACTTTAGGTAGAAATGGGAGTAATTATACGGCTTCATTACTAGCAAACTATTTAGAGGCTGAAGAACTGCAAAACTTCACTCATGTAAATGGGATTTATACTGCTAACCCAGATTTAGTACCTGATGCCCAAAAAATCGAAAAATTATCATTTACAGAGGCAAATGAATTAGCGTATTTTGGAGCCAATATTTTACATGCTAAAACAATTATACCTCTGATAGAGAAAAATATTCCACTTAGGATTTTAAATACATTTAATTATAAAAATAAAGGAACTCTAATAACTGCAGAGGCTAGTGAAAAAGGAATAAAATCGCTATCTGTATTAGAGCATGTGGCACTGATAAATCTCGAAGGAAGAGGACTCTTAGGTAAAGTAGGAGTGGATGCAAGGATATTTAGAGCATTAGCTCATAAGAATATCAGTGTTAGTATAATCTCACAAGGCTCATCAGAGCGAGGAATAGGTTTTGTTGTCGAAGCGGATAAAGCAAAAGAAGCTAAGTCTGTATTAGAACAAGAGTTTGAGTCCGACTTCTATAAGCGCGATGTAAGTGGTATAACTATAGAAGAGAATGTATCTGTAATCTCTATTATAGGTCAGGATTTAAGTACGTTTCATAAACCATACAATGCATTAATAAAGAATCAAGTAATTCCTTTATTGTTTAATAACACCGTTACGGGTAAAAATGTGAGTTTGGTGGTGCGTAAAGAGCAATTACATCGAGCGTTAAATGTAATTCATGGAGAAATTTTTGAAATTGCAAAAAAAATCAATGTAGCTATATTTGGTCATGGATTGGTAGGAGGTACTTTGATAAATCAGATTTTAAAATCGTCTAATCAGATTGAAAAACGAAAAAAAATAGCAATTAATATTTTTGCTGTAGCAAACTCTAAGAAAGTACTTTTTGATCAAACCGGAATAGATCAAAACTGGGAAAGTGAGATTGTAGAACATGGAGTTTCATATACGATTGATGATATTATACAGTTTGCAGATAAACACCATTTAGAAAACTTAATAGCTATTGATAATACAGCAAGCCAGGATTTTACTAAGCATTATATACATTTAGTAGCGCATGGTTTTGACTTGGTGTCTTCTAATAAAGTAGCAAATACATTAAGTTTTGATTTTTATAAAGAACTGAGAGTTAAATTAGAAGAGAATCAAAAACAATATTTGTACGAAACTAATGTAGGTGCTGGTCTGCCATTAATAGATACCATTAAGTTATTACACTTATCAGGAGAGAATATAACAAGGATAAAAGGAGTGTTCTCGGGATCATTAAGTTATTTATTTAATACGTTCTCTATAGAAAAACGACTGTTTAGCGAAGTTTTACAAGAGGCTATTGATAATGGTTTTACAGAACCAGATCCAAGAGAAGATCTCTGTGGAAATGATGTAGGTCGAAAATTGTTAATTTTAGCTAGAGAATTAGATCTAAGTAACGAGTTTGATGATATTAAGATTCATAATTTAATTCCTGAAGAATTAAGAGCAGGAGAGGCTAAAGAATTTTTAGGAAGGTTAAAAGAATTAGATAGTGTTTATCAAAAAATTAAAGAAGAGCAAAAACCTGATCATGTATTGCGATATATTGGTGATCTTTGGGGAGATCTATCTCAGGAAAAAGGAAATCTAGATGTAAAATTAGTCTCGGTCCCTCAGAGTAGTGCGTTAGGACAAGTGAAAGGTTCCGACTCAATTTTTGAGATTTATACAGAATCGTATGGAGATCAGCCTATCGTAATTCAAGGAGCAGGAGCAGGAGCTGCTGTAACAGCGAGAGGAGTATTTGGAGATATACTTCGATTAGCAGAAAAAGGATAAAAAAATAAATATAGACACAATATGAAAATACAACTCAAAAGAATAGATAGTGATTACCATTTCGAGTTAAAAAACGAAAGAGGACATGTAACTCATATAGATAGCACAGCTAAAGTTGGAGGGCATGATCTTGCACCAAGCCCAATGGAATATGTATTGATGGGGGTAGCGGGTTGTAGTGCTATTGATGTGATTTCTATTTTAAAGAAACAACGACAAGAAATTACGGATTATAGAGCAGAGGTTGATGGTGTTCGAGAAGAGATTGATGGAGCAAAACCTTTTAAAAATATTACCGTTACCGTATACCTAGAAGGAAATATTGCTCCAGAAAAAGCAAAGAGAGCAGCTCAATTATCATTTGAGAAATATTGTTCAGTGTCCAAAACCTTAGAACCTACCGCAACAATAGCGTATAAAGTAGTTGTTAATAATCAAGAAGTATGAGTTTAGATAGTACAAATTTTGAAACACAAGCAGTACGAACGCAAACAGAGAAAACACAGTTTTTAGAGCATTCGACACCATTATATTTAACGTCGGGTTTTGTTTTTGAAGACTCTGAAGAAATGAGAGCAGCTTTTGCAGAAGAAAAAGAGCGAAATTTATACAGTCGTTTTAGTAATCCTAATACAACAGAGTTTGTAGATAAAATGTGTAAATTAGAAGGAGCAGAAGATGGATATGCATTTGCAACAGGTATGGCAGCTGTATTTTCTACATTTGCAGCATTATTAGATGCAGGAGATCATATTGTCTCAGCAAGATCTGTATTTGGGTCTACACATACATTATTTACTAAGTATTTACCTAAATGGAATATTGAGACTAGTTATTTTAAAGTAGATGAAGTAGAAAAAGTAGAAAGTTTAATACAATCTAATACTAAAATCATATATGCAGAATCTCCAACAAACCCAGGTGTTGATGTGCTAGATTTAGAGTTGTTAGGAAAAATAGCAAAAAAACATAATCTTCTTTTGATTATTGATAATTGCTTTGCAACTCCGTATTTACAAACACCAATTAAATTTGGAGCAGATTTAGTAATTCATTCAGCAACCAAATTAATCGATGGTCAAGGAAGAGTATTAGGAGGTGTAACTGTAGGTAAAAAAGAATTAATAAGAGAAATTTATCTGTTTTCTCGTAATACAGGTCCTTCATTATCTCCATTTAATGCATGGGTGTTGTCTAAGAGTTTAGAAACTTTAGCTGTTAGAGTGGATCGTCATTGCGAAAATGCTTTAAAGTTAGCAGAGTTTTTAGAATCACATCCCAAAGTAAATTGGGTTAAGTATCCATTTTTAGCATCTCACCCACAATATGACGTAGCTAAAAAACAAATGAAGCTTGGTGGTAATATTATCGCATTCGAAGTAAAAGGAGGAGTAGAAGGAGGTAAAACTTTTTTTGATAGTGTAGAGATGTGTTCTTTGTCAGCTAATTTAGGAGATACTCGGACGATAATCACGCATCCAGCTTCAACAACACATAGTAAATTGGCAAATGATGATAAATTAGTTGTAGGGATTACAGATGGGATGGTACGATGTTCTGTAGGTTTAGAACATGTAGATGATATAATTGAGGATATAGCACAAGCTTTGGAAAAAATATAATTAAAAATGTAGAGAAATCTTATTTTAATAAATAGGAGGTAAAGTAGTTTTGTGATAAAAATATATACTAATGAGTTAATAATTTTAATTCTTAAGATAAAATAAATTTAGGTTATCCTCATAAAAAGAAGAGTGTTTTTATAAAAATTATATCGATATATATAACAAGGTCTAGTATTATTTAATGCTAGACCTTTATTGATTAATTGCGTATTTGTTTGATAAAAAAAGGTTTTGGTGATAATTATTCATTGTTGTGTGTAAAATGTTATATATATCATAATTTTTACTTGATTTTTTGTAAGAATTATCATTCTTTTTTATGATAATTTTTGCCTATTTCTTAGTTACTGTTAGTTATTTCATAAAGTTGTATAGTAAGAGAATAGGTGTGCTTAGATTTTCTATACCTTTAAGATGTGTTACACATGATAATAACAATTCTATAGAATTACAATCAGTAAATATTTATTTAATTTTTATAAAGTATTTAGATCAATGGTATTGTATAAATTAGCCTCAAAAAGAACAACCTATGAAAATGATAAGTTGTCAGAAAAACCGATACGTAGTATTGTAAAAGCAGTAAGTTGGAGAATAGTAGGAACAGTAGATACACTTATTGTCTCTTATATATTAACAAACGAAATAGCTGTAGCTACCTCCATAGCATCAATTGATTTTATAACAAAAATGATTCTATATTTCTTTCATGAACGTGTTTGGAATCGTATAAAATGGGCAAGATAATTAGCAATATGGATAATTATTCTTAAAGTTTAATAATAGTCTTTGTTGATATAGTGCCTAATTTAATAATAAAATTAGGAGAATTTTACTAAAAACACATAGAAAAGAACTTTCTTAAAAATGAATTTCACAGAAGATAAAATAGCTATTCTTAATGAAGAGCTAAGAAGAAAAACGCCATTAAGTATAATAGAATGGGCAATGTCAAATGCTAAAACTCCAGTAGTGACAACAAATTTCAGACCCTATGAAGCTGCTATTTTGCAGGTTTGCGTAGCGATAAACAAAGATATTCCTGTAATTTGGTGCGACTCTGGGTATAATACATCGAGCACTTATCGCCATGCAGAAAAAGTAATCCAACAATTAAAGTTAAATATACAATTATATGTGCCTAAACAAACTGCTGCTCATAGAGATGTGGTATTAGGAATTCCGGATATTAACGACCCAAAACATGTTGTGTTTACAGAGCAGGTAAAATTAGAGCCATTTAAAAGAGCAATGGCAGACTTTACACCAGATGTATGGTTTACAAACCTAAGAAAAGGGCAAACTTCTCATAGAGATTCATTGGATATTTTGAGCCTTGATAAAAATGGAATATTAAAAGTAAGTCCGTTTTATTATTATAGTGATGAAGAATTAGATGTGTATTTAGAAGAGAATAAATTGCCAAATGAGTTTAAGTATTTTGATCCAACAAAAGTATTAGGAAATAGAGAATGTGGATTGCATGTAGATTAGCCTGTTTCTATTAAAAGAAACAAATTATTGAATTACTAAAAAAAAATAAAATGGAAGTATTAGAAAATAAAATTGTTCCCAGTATTGAGGATTCTTCTTGTCTACAGAAAATAGAAGTCGGTCATTTAGAAAGTGAAGCGATTTATATTTTTAGAGAAGTTGTAGCTCAATTTGATAAACCAGTACTTCTTTTCTCAGGAGGAAAAGATTCTATCACATTAGTGCGATTAGCAGAAAAAGCATTTTACCCAGGTAAAATTCCTTTTCCATTATTGCATATTGATACAGGGCATAATTTTCCTGAAACAATAGAATTTAGAGATCGATTAGCACAAGAATTAGGTGTAGAACTTATTGTTCGTAATGTGCAAGATTCTATCGATCAAGGAAAAGTAGTAGAAGAAAAAGGTCGATATGCCAGCCGTAATAGCTTGCAAACTACAACTCTTTTGGATGCTTTAGAAGAGTTTAAATTCGATGCTGCTATCGGAGGAGCTCGTAGAGACGAGGAAAAAGCAAGAGCTAAAGAACGGATATTTTCAGTTAGAGATGATTTTGGTCAATGGGATGAGAAAAATCAAAGACCAGAATTGTTTGATCATCTTAATGGAAAAATAGATTTAGGTCAGAATGTACGAGTATTTCCAATTAGTAACTGGACAGAATTAGATGTATGGAGTTACATCCAAAAAGAGAATATCGAGATACCATCAATATATTTTGCCCATAAGCGTAAGACATTTGTTAGAGATGGTATGATTTGGTCTGCCGAAGATGCAATTGTTCATAGAGAAGAAGAGGAACTTGTAGAGGAAAGAATGGTTCGTTTCCGTACTGTAGGAGATATGTCATGTACAGCAGCAGTACTTTCTAATGCCATTACTATTGATAAAGTAGTATCAGAAATTAGAGAATCAACAATCTCAGAGCGAGGAGCTCGTATCGATGATAAACGATCTGAAGCTGCAATGGAAAAACGTAAACAACAGGGGTATTTCTAAGGTTAGTAACCTGTTACTAGCTGACAGTTGATTATTCTTTAATGATTAGTAAAAATATATATAAAATCAAAATAATCGGCGATAGTGTATCATAGCGTAATTTTTATAAATTATAAGATTACTATCAGCCATTAGTCAAAATAATATGGATGTATTAAAAATAGCAACAGCAGGAAGTGTAGATGATGGTAAAAGTACCCTAATCGGGCGTATTCTATATGATACGAAATCATTAACAACAGATAAATTAGAAGCAATTGAAACCAGAAGTAAAGCAAATGGATTTGATTATTTAGATTTCTCACTAGCCACAGATGGACTAGTAGCAGAACGAGAACAGGGAATTACTATTGATGTAGCCCATATTTATTTCTCGACCAAAACAAAAAGTTATATTATAGCAGATACCCCAGGGCATGTAGAGTATACTAGGAATATGGTTACAGGTGCTTCTACCTCACAAGCTTCTATTATCTTAGTAGATGCTCGTAAAGGAGTTATAGAACAAACATATCGTCATTTTTTTATTAATAATTTGTTGAGAATTAAAGATGTGATTGTAGCCATTAATAAAATGGATTTGGTTGATTTTTCTGAATCAGTATATGAAGAAATAAAGGCAGATTTTCAGTCATTGATAGGTAAAAGTAGTTATAAAGAACAGCATATAACTTTTATTCCTGTAAGTGCATTACAAGGAGATAATGTTGTTAATCAGTCAGAAAATACACCATGGTATACTGGTCAAACATTATTACAGCATCTCGAAGAGTTGGATGCACAAGATGTATATGAAAAATCTCAAGCACGTTTTCCTGTACAAACAGTGATTAGACCAAAAAAAACTGAATTTCATGATTTTAGAGGATATGCAGGTAAGTTGTATGGAGGAGACTTTTCTGTTGGCGATGAGGTTACGATAGTTCCCTCATTAACAGTATCAAAAATAAAAGAAATTTACTTTTTTGATCAAAAATTTGAAACTGTTGGAAGAGGAAGTTCTTGTGTGATAACTTTAGAAAATGATGTTAATGTAAGTCGGGGAGATATGCTAGTGAAATCCTCAGAAAAGCCACGTTTAGAAAAGCAATTAGAGGCTACTGTATGTTGGATGGATGGTTCTAGTCTTACGCCTGATTCAAGCTATTATGTGCAGAGCGGAAGCGCTTGTGTATTATCTAAGATAAAACACATTGAAGGCAGTATTGCTACAGATTTTTCAGAAAAAGATATTTCTAAAAATAAATTAGATTTAAATGAAATAGGTAGGGTGAAAATACAATTAAGTAAACCTTTAGCCATTGACTCATATAGTAAAAATAAAGCTTCGGGATCATTCATACTTATAGATGCACAAACCAATGCTACATCAGGAGTAGGTTTTGTAGAATAAGAGGGTATAGTTTTAAAATGGTATGCTGTTTTTAGTCTTAATAACAAACTAAAAATAGCATACCATTTATCATTTATACAATAATTACCCTTTTATATCAGTTCTTATGTAAAATGGTTTTAACGAGTAATTTCATAAAGAGTTGATGTTAGGTGCAAAAGGCAAGTTAACATAAATGTAGGTATTCTCTTTTTTTAGCTCTATTTTTATACAAATACAATGTTTGATTATAAATTACACGTTTTTTATACAGTAGCTAATCGTTTATCTTTTTCTAAAGCGGGAGAAGAACTTCATATCACACAGCCAGCAGTTACACGGCATATCAAACAAATTGAAGAACATTTTAATCAAAAATTATTTGAACGGCAAGGGAATAGTATTAGTCTAACAAAAGCAGGAAAAGTTTTATTAGCACATTCTAAAGAAATTTTTGAACATTATAAAGTTCTACAATATGAAATGAATGAACTCATAAATAAAACTGAAGGAATTCTTCGAATAGCAGCAAGTACAACCGTAGCGCAATATATACTACCTGAGGTTTTAGCTAAGTTTCATAAAAAACACCCAAAAGTAAAAGTAACGTTAATGAATGCTAATACTGAGAGTGTAGAGCAATCAATTCTTGATGTTGATGTGGAATTAGGTTTTATTGAAGGGAAATCTAAAAATAGGGAAATTTCGTACCATCCCTTCCTAAAAGATGAAATTGTATTAGTGGTAGCTAAAGGGCATCCTCTTTTTAATACGAATAGTATACATCTAGATTTTTTAAGTAAAATGCCCTTTGTGCTAAGAGAAGAGGGCTCAGGAACACTCGAAACTATTATAGAGGCATTACGAAAAAAAAATATTTTTAAAACTGATTTGAATATACAAATGAGGCTAGGAAGCTCAGAAAGTATTAAATCTTATATTAATGATAATAATAGTGTTGCTTTTTTGAGTATTAATACTATTCTTAAAGAATTGAAATCAGGAGAATTAGGGATTATCGATATAAATAACTTTTCAATAGAACGAACATTTTATTACATTTTTAGACAAGGGCACCATTCATCACTATCAGCTTTATTTTTAAAATTCTTACAAAATCATTATAACATATCGTTATAATAGATGTTATTTTGTTATTTGATTTATGGAGGAGTACAAGGTATATTTATATAGTGATAAATATGCTATCAATTGAAGAATCAAATCCTTGTAATGAAATTAAAGAACCATAAAAAAGTAACGTTATTTGGGAAACATTTCTCAATTTCAAAAATACTATTTATTTGTATAGCAGTTTTTTGTTCAACTCCTTTTGTTTCTTCCCCAGTAGCTTTAGCAATTGGTATAATTGTAGCTCAGATAATGGATAATCCTTTTAGTGATATAAGTTATAAAGCTATAAAGTGGTTGTTAAAAATAGCGGTAGTTGGGCTTGGTTTTGGGATGAGTGCCCATAGCGCTTTTGAAGCCGGTAAAAGTGGCTTTTTGTTTACGATGACTTCTATTGGACTAACACTTACTTTAGGAATGTTTTTAGGAAAATTACTAGGTATAGATAAAAAAATAACCCAGCTAATTTCTTCAGGGACTGCAATATGTGGAGGTAGTGCTATTGCGGCAATTTCTCCGATCATTAAAGCAGATTCTAAACAGATATCTGTATCTATAGGTATTGTATTTTTGTTAAACTCTATTGCGTTATTTGTATTTCCTACAATAGGACATTTGTTTGATCTTACTCAAAATCAGTTTGGTATATGGAGTGCTATTGCAATACATGATACAAGCTCTGTAGTTGGAGTAGCAGATGTTTATGGTAGTAAATCATTAGAAATTGCCACTACTGTAAAATTAGCAAGAGCATTATGGATTTTGCCTGTTTCTTTAATTTTTGCGATAGTTTTTAAAGGAAATGCAAAAAAAATTAAAATCCCATACTTTATAGGAGTTTTTATTGTTGCTATTATTGTAAATACGTATGTGCCAGCAATACAACCTTTATCGCCATATATTGTAAAATTGGCCAAAGTAGCTTTAACATTAACACTATTTCTAATAGGCTCAAGTCTTACATTTCAATCATTAAAAACAGTAGGAATAAGACCATTAGTACTTGCTATTTCTATTTGGATATTCATCTCTGTTACTTCCTTAACTGTCATCTTGCAAACTGTGAATTAAATGTCTTTTACTTTTTTTAGATTATTGTACTTGGTTTAATTTTTTTGATGTAGTAGGAAAGAAATTAAAACCGATTTTTTTAGTAAATCATTTAGTAATTAGTGAATTGCCTTAATAATCTACCAAATTACTAGGGTTTTGTTAGGTATATCATAATTCATGTCTATTTTAAGAGGATTTTTTTTACTTTTCTATTTTAAATTAGAATATTATCCATACATTTGTGCAATAATCTACTAATCCGATAGGGTAATAGATTTTGTAAAAAACGATTATAAGTCAAATGATATTAGATAAAGTAGCTACAGAGAAAACAACGTATCAGGATGATAAAACTTCAGAAAAGCCAGTACGTAGTATTGTAAAAGCTGTGAGTTGGAGGGTTATAGGTACTTTAGATACATTAATTGTATCCTATATTCTCACTAGTGAAATAGTTCTTGCAACTTCAATTGCATCTGTTGATTTTGTAACAAAAATGATTCTTTATTTTTTTCATGAGAGAATTTGGAATCGTATTAAATGGGGAAAGTAATTGCTGTACTAAAAAAGAAGTATTGATTATGAGTTTTACAGAAAAAGAAATAGAAAGTTTAAATGAATCATTAAAAGAGAAAACACCTTTAGAAGTTGTTCAGTGGGCAATTTCTAATGCTAAAACTCCTGTAGTAACAACTAATTTTAGACCATATGAAGCAGCTATTTTAGATGTATGTGCTAAAGCATTATCTGATATTCCTGTTATATGGTGTGACTCTGGCTATAATACCCCTAATACATATAGACACGCAGAAGAAGTGATTGAACTATTAACACTAAATGTTCAATTATATGTTCCTAAACAAACAGCATCACATAGAGATGTTGTTATGGGGATTCCTGATGTAGATGATCCTAGACATAAGATATTTACAGAGCAGGTAAAATTAGAGCCCTTTAAAAGAGCAATGGCTGATTTTACTCCAGACGTATGGTTTACTAACCTAAGAAAAGGTCAGACTGCATTGAGAAATTCATTAGATATTTTAAGTATGGGAAAAGATGGAGTTTTAAAAGTAAGCCCATTTTATTATTATAGTGATGCTGAGTTAGATACGTATTTAGAAGCACATAAGTTGCCAAATGAATTTAAGTATTTTGACCCTACTAAAGTATTAGAAAATAGAGAATGTGGATTGCATACAAATTAATTCACTATTTAGAAAAAAATAGTATCAAAAACGTAATAGCATAGAAATTAGATGGAAGTGATTGAAAATATAAAAGAACAAGTCGTGGATACAAAAAGACTAACGGTAAACCCTTTGGAGAGCGAAGCAATTTATATTTTTCGTGAAGTAGTTGCACAATTCGAAAAACCAGTGCTACTTTTTTCAGGAGGAAAAGACTCTATTACATTAGTAAGACTAGCGCAGAAAGCATTTTATCCAGGAAAAATACCTTTTCCATTATTACATATAGATACAGGTCATAATTTTCCTGAAACCATAGAATTTAGAGATCGTTTAGTAAAAGAACTAGGTGTAGAATTAATTGTTCGTAATGTTCAGGATTCTATCGATCAAGGTAAGGTGGTAGAAGAAAAAGGAAAATATGCTAGTCGTAACAGCTTGCAGACTACAACACTTCTGGATGCATTAGAAGAATTTAAATTTGATGCAGCTATAGGCGGAGCTCGTAGAGATGAAGAGAAAGCAAGAGCAAAAGAACGTATATTCTCTGTAAGAGATGATTTTGGTCAATGGGATGAGAAAAATCAAAGACCAGAATTGTTTGATCACCTTAATGGAAAAATAGATTTAGGTCAGAATGTACGTGTGTTTCCAATTAGTAACTGGACAGAATTAGACGTATGGAGCTATATCGAGAAAGAAAATATAGAAATTCCATCAATATACTTTGCACATAAACGCAAAACATTTGTTAGAGATGGTATGATATGGTCAGCAGAAGATGGAGTAGTATATAGAGAAGATGATGAGGTAGTAGAAGAACGATTAGTGCGTTTTCGTACTGTAGGAGATATGTCGTGTACAGCAGCAGTGCTTTCTGATGCCATTACCATTGATAAAGTAGTATCAGAAATTAGAGAATCAACAATCTCAGAAAGAGGAGCTCGTATCGATGATAAACGATCCGAAGCTGCAATGGAAAAACGAAAACAACAAGGATATTTCTAAAATTAGGAACTACTTATTAGTTTACTGATAATTAGTAAAAGTGTAAATAAAAAATCAACATAATTGGTGATAGTGTTATAATGTAATTATTATAAGTTATAAGATTACAACTAACTATCAACCATCAACCAAAATAAGATGGACGTATTAAAAATAGCAACAGCAGGAAGTGTAGATGATGGTAAAAGTACCCTAATAGGTCGTATTCTATATGATACAAAATCATTGACTACAGATAAATTAGAAGCTATTGAAACCAGAAGTAAAGCGAATGGATTTGACTATTTAGATTTTTCATTAGCAACCGATGGATTAGTAGCAGAGCGAGAACAAGGAATTACGATTGATGTTGCTCATATTTATTTTTCTACAAAAACAAAAAGCTATATTATAGCAGATACTCCAGGGCATATCGAGTATACCAGAAATATGGTAACAGGAGCATCCACTTCACAAGCTTCCATTATTTTGGTAGACGCTCGTAAAGGAGTGATAGAGCAAACATACCGTCATTTCTTTATCAATAACTTGCTAAGAGTAAAAGATGTAATTGTAGCTGTTAATAAAATGGATTTAGTAGATTTTTCTCAAGAAAAATATGAAGCTATTAAAACTGATTTTGAAACATTAATAGAAAAGAGCGATTATAAAGAGCAGAACATAACATTTATTCCTGTAAGTGCATTGCAAGGAGATAATGTAGTAGATAAATCAAAAAATACACCTTGGTATACTGGTCAAACATTATTAGAGCACTTAGAAGAATTAGATGCCCAAGATGTATATGAAAAAGCAGAAGTTCGTTTTCCTATTCAGACTGTAATTCGACCTAAAAAAGATGAATTTCATGATTTTAGAGGATACGCAGGGAAACTATATGGAGGAGACCTCTCTGTAGGAGATGAAGTAACTATTTTACCATCACTAACAACATCAAAAGTAAAAGAAATTTATTTCTTTGATCAAAAATTTGATACAGCGGGTAGAGGAAGTTCTTGCACTATTACATTAGAAGATGATGTAAATGTAAGCCGTGGTGATATGATTGTAAAATCATCAGAAAAACCAAGAGTAGAAAAACAATTGACAGCTACAGTATGTTGGATGGATAGCAAAAATCTACATCCTGGAACAAATTACTTTATACAAAGTGGTAGTAGTAGAGTTTTGGCAAAAATTAAAAGTATCAGTGGTACAGTAGCAACTGATTTTTCTGGAGAAGATACTTCTAAGAGTACACTAAGCTTAAATGAAATAGGAAAAGTACAGATACAATTAAGTAAACCTTTAGCGATTGATTCTTATAGTAAGAATAAAGCTTCAGGATCATTTATACTAATAGATTCACAAACTAATAATACTTCTGGAGTAGGCTTTATAGAGTGATAGGATAGAGCACTTTTCTTTTGAAAAAAAGAAAAAAGAACAGAAATTTTAAGTACATAAAACATCACACAAAAGTCATAATTATGTCCTTTTTTAAGGATTGAAATACGAAAAAAAAGATGCAAAGTTTTAGAACAGAAATAGAAAACCCGATTGTTCAAAAAGACGTTATAGAGTTAGCTAATAAAATAGAACAATTCCATAACGGTAAGATTGATGAAGAGAAATTTCGTAGTCTTCGATTGGCTCGTGGTGTATACGGTCAGCGTCAAGAAGGAGTGCAGATGATACGTATTAAACTACCATACGGTAAAGTACTTAGTAATCAGTTAAGACGTATCTGTGAGGTGTCTGATGAATATTCTAGAGGACGTTTACATATTACAACTCGTCAGGATATTCAGATTCATTATGTAGATTTAAATAGAACTCCAGAACTATGGGCAGAGTTAGAAAAAGATGATGTAACACTAAGAGAAGCCTGTGGTAATACCGTTCGTAATGTAACGGCATCAGAAACAGCAGGGGTTGATCCAAAAGAGCCTTTTGATGTATCTCCATATGCAGATGCATTATTCCGTTTCTTTTTAAGAAATCCAATCTGTCAGGAAATGGGGCGTAAGTTTAAAGTATCCTTTTCCGGAACAGAAGAAGATACAGGGCTATCGTATATGCATGATTTAGGCTTTATTGCTAAAATCGAAAATGGAGTACGCGGGTTTAAAGTAATGTTAGGAGGAGGACTAGGTTCTCAGCCAAGACATGCAGATGAGTTATATAACTTTTTACCAACAGATAAGATTATTCCTTTAATGGAAGGAGTATTAAGAATATTTGATCGCCATGGGGAGCGTAAAAGTAGAGCTAAAGCTCGAATGAAATTCTTAATAAAAGATATCGGATTAGAAGCTTTTAAAGAACTAGTAGAAGCAGAACAAAACGCAATACTACAAAAAACAGTTGCTATTGATGTAGACAACTATCCTGTTTCTATTCCTGTAACAGTTGAAGCGCCAGAGGTAACGATTACAAACCAAAAAGCCTTTGACCTATGGAAATCAACTAATGTAGTTCCTCAGAAACAAAAAGGATATGTAGCTATAGGTATCAAAGTGTTATTAGGAGATTTTTATACTGATAAAGCAAGATTATTAGCAGATTTAGTAGAAAAATATGCTGCAGGAGAAATTCGTTTATCCCTACGTCAGAATATTTTAATCCCTTTTGTAAAAGAAGACTTAATTCCTTTTTTCTATCAAGAATTAGAAACACTAGGATTTGTAACATCAGGTTATAATAAAGCAGTAGATATTACAGCATGTCCAGGAACAGATACTTGTAACCTAGGAATAGCAAGTAGTACAGGTATTGCAGAAGAACTAGAACGAGTAATTAAAACAGAATATCCTCAATATCTAGAAAAAGAAGATCTAGTAATTAAGATTAGTGGATGTATGAACGCTTGTGGACAACATAATATGGCTAATATCGGTTTCCAAGGAATGTCTGTACGTACTAAAGATAAATTAGTGGCTCCAGCACTACAAGTGTTATTAGGAGGCGGAAACCTAGGAAATGGTAATGGTCGTTTTGCAGACAAAGTAGTAAAAATACCAAGTAGAAGAGGACCAGAAGCACTACGTAGAATTTTAGATGATTATGAAGCAAATGCAGAAGGAAAACTTTTTGTAGACTATTATGCCGAGAAAGGAGAAAAATATTTTTATGATTTTCTTACAGATCTGTCCAATGTAGATAGTCTTACCCAAGAAGACTTTATTGACTGGGGGACACAAGAAGAATATGTAAAAGCAATTGGAGTAGGAGAATGTGCCGGAGTAGTTATTGATTTAATCGCGACACTATTCTTAGAAAGTGAAGAAAAAATAGAGAATGCTAAAATTTCTTTTGATAATGAAGTGTATTCTGATGCAGTATACCATGCATATAGCTCTTTAGTAAACTCTGCAAAAGCATTATTGTTATCAGAAAAGAAAAAGACAAACAATCATGCAACAATTATCAGTCAGTTTGATGAAGAATTTGTGGCAAGTGGAAAAATACAATTAGAAGGTACTTTTGCAGATTTAATATATCAACTTCAGAAAAATCCACCTAGTAAGACTTTTGCAGTAGATTACATTAAAAGTGCAGAACAATTCTTAGTAAAAGTACAAGAATTTAGAGCTGTAGAATTAGAAAAAGCATAATGAATACTAAAACACCAAAATTAACAGTAGTAGGAGCAGGACCTGGAGATCCAGACCTGATTACGCTTAAAGCTATCAAAGCTTTAAAATCTGCAGATGTGGTGTTATATGATGCTCTTATTAATGAAACTTTATTGGACTATGCTCCAAATGCAGAAAAAATATTTGTAGGTAAGCGCAAGGGGTGTTATGCATATCAGCAAGAACAGATAAATGAGTTAATTGTAGGTAGCGCCAAGAGTTATGGACATGTCGTTCGATTAAAAGGAGGAGACCCATTTATTTTTGGTCGTGGAGCAGAAGAGATAGATTATGTTCAGCAATTCGGGATAAAAACAGATATGATTCCTGGGATATCCTCGTCATTAGCAGTACCTGCATACCAAGGGATACCACTAACAAAAAGAGGAGCCTCAGAAAGTTTTTGGGTAATCACAGGGACAACAAAATCTCATAAATTATCGCAAGATATTCGATGGGCAGCACAGTCTAATGCTACAGTAGTGATTTTAATGGGAATGAGTAAATTAAATGAAATAGTTAGTATCTTTGCTGCAGAAAATAAGCAAGATGTTTCGGTAGCAATTATTCAAAATGGAACCACCGAAAAAGAGCAATTTGGATTTGGAACTATAGAAACTATTGAGCAAATAGTTGTAGAAGAAAAATTATCCTCTCCAGCAATTATAGTTATAGGGGAGGTTGTAAATCAGAGAGTTAAATTATATTCGATTTATAATGATGTTCAGGAAGAAATTGTGTCTTAATAGATTAAGGGGCTATGCAAATGGAGAAAAGAAATAATTTATACCCGGTTTTTTTAAAAGTTAAAAACCTCGAAATACTAATCGTAGGAGGAGGAAATGTAGCCGAAGAAAAACTAACGTTCTTATTAAAATCTAGTCCAGATGCTAAAGTAACGATAGTATCACCAATGTATAGAAAAGGGACTATCGAATTGGCAAAACAATTTGGGATAGAAATGATACATAAAAAATATCACAAGAAGTTTCTAAAAAGAAAACATATTGTGATTGCTACTACTGATGTTCCTAAAATCAATATACAAGTGTATAAAGATTGTAGGAAACGAAGTAAGCTGGTTAATGTAGCAGATAATCCACCATACTGTGATTTTTATATGGGAGGTATTGTAACCAAAGGCAATGTAAAAGTAGCAATTTCGACTAACGGTCAGTCGCCAACTACAGCCAAACGATTACGTCAGTTTTTTGAAGAAGTAATTCCAGAAAATATTGATGATTTAGTTAAGAATTTAAATAAATATAGAAGAACAATAAAAGGTGATTTCGAAGAAAAAGTGGAAACACTAAACGAATTTACTAAAGGATTAATAGGAAAAAAGAAGTTGAAAAATGATCAAGACTGATATTTTAATAATCGGAGCAGGACCAACAGGATTATTTACTGTTTTTGAAGCAGGATTACTGAAGTTAAAGACGCATCTTATCGATGCATTACCACAGCCAGGTGGGCAGTGTTCAGAAATATATCCTAAAAAACCAATTTATGATATCCCAGGATTTCCAGAGGTTTTAGCGGGAGATTTAGTAGATAACCTAATGGAGCAAATTAAGCCCTTTGAACCAGGGTTTACCTTAGGAGAAAGAGCAGATACTATTGAAAAATTAGAGGATGATACATTTGTGGTAACTACCAATAAAGGAACAAAACATAATGCACCAGTAGTAGCAATAGCAGGAGGATTAGGATCTTTTGAACCAAGAAAACCACCTATTCCTAATATTGTAAATTTTGAAGATAAAGGAGTAGCATATATTATTCGTGATCCAGAAGTATACAGAGATAAACGAGTAGTAATTGCAGGAGGAGGAGACTCTGCTCTGGATTGGTCTATATTTTTGGCAGATGTAGCTAGCGAAGTAACATTAGTACACAGACGAAACGAATTTAGAGGAGCCTTAGATTCTGTAGAAAAAGTAGCAGAACTTTCTAAATTAGGAAAAATAAATCTAATTACAGAAGCAGAAGTAAAAGAACTACATGGAGATGACCATTTAACTTCTATTGGAATTAAGCATAAAACTAAAGGAGATATCGTTCAGGATACGGATTATTTTATTCCGTTATTTGGTTTGTCACCAAAATTAGGTCCGATAGGAGATTGGGGATTAGAGATCGAAAAAAATGCAATTAAGGTAGATAATTCTTATGATTATCAGACTAATATTCCTGGTATTTATGCAATAGGAGATGTTAATACCTATAGAGGAAAATTAAAGCTAATCCTTTCTGGTTTTCATGAAGCGACATTAATGTGTCAGAGTGCATATCAAAGAATACACCCAGATAAGAAGTATGTAATGAAATATACAACAGTTGGTGGAGTAGAAGGATTTGATGGAACCAAAAAAGAAGCTAAAAAAGAAGTAGTAAAATCTATAGTATAATAACTAAAATATATTTAGGCTATTCACTAAATTGATTTTGGTGATATACGCATAAAAAAGTATTTGAAAAATGATTTTCCTCGCAAATAATATAATTCACTTTAGATATATTTGCGAGGATTTTTATAAGATTTAAGATAAGATTATGTCAGACATTACCATAAAGATAAAAGATAGAGAAGGAGAAATACACGAAGTATTGGCCCCTACAGATATGGCAATGAATTTAATGGAAGTTTGTAAAGCATATGAACTACCAGTAGAAGGAACCTGTGGTGGCATGGCGATGTGTGCCTCTTGTCAATGTTATGTTTTATCAGATCATCAATTACCAGAAATGGGGCAAGATGAAGATTTAATGTTAGCAGAAGCATTTTATGTAGAAGATAATAGTAGATTAGGCTGTCAAATTCCCATTACACCAGAGTTAGATGGATTAGAGGTAGAACTAGCCCCAGAATCATAGTGTGACAATCTAATTATTTTATAAATAAAAAAAGATGTAAAATTTTATTAAATTTTACATCTTTTTTTGTCTATTTTAAGAAAGAACTAGTGTTATTCTAAAACCTTAATAGTTTCTTTCTGAGGTTTTTTAATTCTAATTGTAATTTTTTTGTATTCCCAGACCTCTCCCTTTTTATTTGCTATAATATCCATACTTGCTTTTCCTTTAGTTCCAGCAACTTTAACAGATACAGCAACAGAGGAATTGTTGTTAGAGTATTGAACTTCTCCTTCTATTAGATTAAGAAAATTAATAGAAGATAATTTGCCTAGTTTTTCGGTAACCTGATCATTTTTTTGAGCAATAATCACCGCATTTTGAGTAAGATCTGGTTGCGCAAGTATAGAACCATATCTAGCCGTAGCATTGCCTGTTATCATAAAAAATATAATTATACAAAATAGTATTCCTGTAGTAGGAAGTACCCATTTCCAATTTTGATTCCACCAGTTTTTATTAGATAATATTTCGCTCATAAGTATCAAGTAATAGATGTATTTTCTTTAAAAGACATTTTGATGGAGAGAGATGTTGCAGAATTGTTTTTAATAGATTATAGTTTTTCAATTCTAATTATGTAATATAATTAAGTGATGATTTTTTTGAAAATAATAAATGACGGTGTTTATCTGATTGTCGGATACCATCACTATAGAAAAAGTAGAAAATTCAGTAAAGTGGTAGTGTTTAGAGCAGTTTCATAATGAACTAGGTCTTCTACTGTAGAATACAGATTTAAGCCATAATCAGTTTATTTTTAATCCCTCAATGAGGGATTAATTCGCCAAGGCTTGCCTTGAAAAACAAAATATTTTTTCGGAAGCATACCTTGTGAGCTTGCTCCGAGGTTGTTGATTGAAAATTATGTTTCTAGAGATTATTATTCAAATACTATTGATACATTATGGATAAACAAATAATTGTCTCCTGTTATATCTTCTATAGAATTATAACTATGGAATTCTTTTGAGTTATCAAAAGTCATAGGAAAATCATCAATATCATCTTCGTCTTCATACACTGTAAAAGTACCTCTAGAAGAGTTTGCTTTATTTGCTATGGCTGAAGCATATCGATACTCTATTCTGTTTTATCTCCTTGTCCATAAAGATACTTTTGGTTATCATAAGTCAAGAATAAAAAACCATCTTTAAAAACATACTCTACTTTAAATACGTCACCTTCTTCCGAAACCTCTACTTTGGTATCACTTAGAAACTTAAAATAATCATTTTTACTATCAGCTTCTATTTTAGAGGTCTTAATAGAAGTCCTAGATTCTGTATAGTTACTTAGGATAGCGTCTGTTACTTTAGACTCTTTTCCATCTTTAAAAAAAACTGAAATTGTTATCTCCAATCTTCTTATACGAAATTAAAATTGGGTATTGTTGGTTTCCAGAATCATCATCATCTGATGAACAAGAAAAAATAATAAGTAGTAACACTACTATTAGAGGGGCTTTAATAATTTTTATAAATTTTACTTTTTACAAAAAAAATAATTAAAAAGATAAACTAAGTTTTAAAGAAAAATATACAAATGATATCGATATGAGTACTAAAGGAGAGATGTTTTTTTATTATTTATGTGAACATAATATTGTTAGGATTGATTAGTATGTTGCGATGATTTTTCTATCTTCTAAAACCCATTTACCATCAATAAGGTTAAAAATGTAAATGATTTCATGACCAATAATTTTACCGCCTTTATACTTTTTGTTTTTGGAGACAGTATACATAAGAATACATTTTTTAGAATCTGAAAGAGATATTACTTTAGAGAATTTATAGCTATTATAGCTGCCATTTGCTCTTATAAGGTTATCACTTAATATTAATTCTATTTGTCTTTTAAACTTAGCACAAGAGAGGTAATCGATATCTTTAGGTAGATTGTTAAAATGCTCCATTTCTTTATCATTAAAAATATTCATTTCGTCAATAGAATTAACAATAAAATTGGTTGGTTTATAACCAACTCTAATCTCTACCGCTTTACGTTCGTACAACTTCATTTCTTCAAAAAGAATAGTATATAATCCTATATTAGTACAATTGTTTTCTTGCCCTTTGCAATTGATTGTAATAAGTGTTATTACAACTAAAAATACAATAACTTTTTTCATATTACCAGTTTCCAAAATTTCTCATAATTATTCCAACATTTGATCGCCAAACGGTTTCTCCAAATACTGCTTTTTCAAAAAGAATACCAGCTTCACTTTCCTCTAATCTATCTTCAAAAAAAGCATCGCTCCAAAAATTAAACCCATAATTAGTATCAGCGAAGTGAACATATTCATGTAAAATAGTTATAGCAAGTAAAAAACCTAATTCTTCTCTAAATTTAGTACTATTTTCATAGTTAAAATAGTATTAAACAATATCAAAAACAAAACTCCATAAAGTCAAGAGATCTTTATGGAGCTGAGCTTAGTCAATTATGAAATAGAAAATGTATCTATATCTTTTATTTGCCACGCATCATTTATCTTTTCTAAAAAAACTAAAGATGTATAACCATTTAAAGGCCCCATATTAACACCTACTATTAAAACCGCTTTTGTGTAATTCTGATTGAAAGATATTTGAGAAAAATTTATTAATTTATCAAAATTCTTTTCAACATACCTTCTATCATTTTTCATTGCTAATGTATCAATAATGGATAATTGATAAGGTCTGTTAATTTTTATTTTGGATAGATCAATTTCTCTTCTTTCTTTTAAATCTCTTAACTTATTTAATAATTCATTAAACTCTTTGCTAAACCTCTCTTTTTTAGAAAATTTTTGATAAGTTTTTTTTGTATTGGAAATATGCTTATTTTCTCATTTTGATTTAAAATTGAATCAATTTGCACTTTTGTAAATGGCTCTAAATTATATATTTCCCTAGGTGATATAACTGGTTTAGCAAATTCATCAATCAATAAAGATAAAATTCTATAAGTATCCTCTTCTTTTTTATCATTACTTGCTTGATGACAGGAAAAAATAAAAAATAGAGTGCAAAAACTAAAAAATAAAGGTTTCATAATTAATTACAGTTACTAGGGTTAAAATTAGTATTATCATTAACTATTGCTTGTAAACGATAGAACTTTTTACCCTCTTCTTTAGATAAGATGCCTTGATAGTCATACGCTCTAAGACCGTTCCATCCAAATCCCATATAATGTAACGTTGGTATTTGTTAATTAAAAAGACCGCCTAAAACAATATAGACGGTCTTATAATTATATCAAATCAAGATATACTCAATAGTTTTCGTTTGAATATTTTCCAGTTACCATTCTCTTTTTTTAATAAATATAATACAGAGCTACCGCCTTTAGGGTGAGGGTAACCTGATGAAACAACTATTGCTTTATTTTTTTTTGGATTTAAAATTATTTCAGAAAAACATATTACATAATCCAATGAATCATCAAGAAGAAGTTGTCTTGTATTATCAGTTGAACTAAACATGATGAGTTTTCTATTATCCTTCACTTGAAGTTTCTCTAACTTAATTTTATGATTATAATTTTCTTTAATAGGTTTAAGTTTTGCTATCAAAATTTGGTACTCTTTTTCTATATTATGATAGAATATATCATCATTATGGGGAATAAAGCTATCGATTACTCCAATAGTTATATCTAATTTAAAAATCGAGTCTCTATACTTATTAAAAGCAATAGTATCTTTTGTATAAACTCCAGGCGGAGGCAGAGGCGGAGGCGGACCAGGAGGTATTTCTTCAATTAATAAAGTCATTATTTGATATTTATCTTTTTCAAAAGAATTGATTTCTTTTTTATCCTTCGTTGTACTTGTTGAATTGCAAGAAAATAATATGCAAACAAGTAATCCTGCTAGTACCTTAGTTATTGACATGGTATATTATTTTTGGTTAAAACCTTACTTCCTAATTCAGCCCATTTTGATAATTGCTGTTGGGAAGGTTTAATGTTGCTTGGAGCATGTTTTATTAACCCTTCCCAAGCGAAATGTATATAATGCTCTAATGAATACTGATTTTTATCTAATTCTCTTAAAGCCTTTGCTATTGGAGTAACATATTTTTCAGTCATATGGATATGTTGTGCCTCATTGCTCCATTGTGAATCTTTGTAATGCAAGAATAATTGTAGTACCCTAGCTCTTTCTCTAGGTTTTACAGTTGGGTCGTTTTTATGTACAAATCTATAAATTTCAGCATGGATTCCTTCATGTAGAATAGTAGCTGCCCATTCTAGAGGATCAATTGTATTAACAATTTTAGAATTAAATTTAATTTTTATTATACCTTGATTTATCTGATCGTCACTAGTGATAGCAGTTGAAAGTTCATTAGCATCATTTAAAGGTTCAACAATCATTTTCAAATCATATTCTTTATTATCAATAAAATTACGAATAGTATTTCTAAATAATGAACCATTAGTTTGTTTTATGTAATCAAAAACACATTTCCCTTTATTATTTACAAAACTACGATCTAATATCACCTCATCATCAAAATCAACCTTACTTCCATTAATCAATACACTTAATGCTTCTCAGGCAAAATTGATGCCTTGTTGATCGTTATTTGTACTATAAAAGTTACTGAGAACTTCAGCTTGTTGTCTATGCCCAATCAACCAATCTATTTGTGTAGTATTAAGTTGTAATGCTTTGTAGAGGTCTTTGATATTGCGTTAATATATCTATAAAAACCCCACAATTAAATTCTTGTGGGGTCATGACTCTATCAATAGAACAAGCTATTTGTTTTTAAGAAACCTCAAATTCTTTTGAATATACAATTCTCCAAGTTCCATTTTTTTTCTCTAAAAAAACAATGGAAGAACCACTATTAAGATAACCTATTTTAACTCCTACTAGAACAATAGCTTTATTATAGTTTTTATTAAATACTATAGGAGATAAGCTAATTAATTTATCATAATTATAGCTAATGTAATGCTTATTGGTTTTATTTTTTATAGTATCTAAGATTGATAAATCATGCTGAATTTTTGTTCTTATTTTACTAGGCTCTATCTTTAAAGAATCTTCTATATTTTTTAAATTCTGTAGTAGCTGATTAAATAAATCATCTTTTTTATATTTTATATCTATATTTTCGTTTGATTTAATAAATATTGGGTACAACGCAATTTTTTGTTTTTGATTTCTAATAGAATCTAGTTGTTGCGAGGTGAAATTAATATTCTCTCCAGGAAAAGGAGGAGGTATTTGTGCTTGACCAAATTTATCAATTATAGATGACAATACATTATATTTTATTGATTTAGTATCATTTTTTTTATTGGAATTAGAACAAGAAATACCAAGAATTAGTAAAGGAATGATTATATGTTTTTTCATAGTTAATTACAGTCGTTAGGATTAAAATTGGTGTTATCTATGACAATACTTTTTAAACGAAGATATTCATTAAATTCATCATTCGTTAATAAAGAAGGATGGGCATTAGCTTTTAAACCCTCCCATCCAAATCCCATATAATACTCTAAGGGGTATTTGTTGTTGTCTAATTCTCTAATAGCTTTTGCTATTGGTATAACATATTTATCAGTCATGTAATTATGCTGTGCTCTACTACTCATAGATTTTAATCCTTTATAATTTTTATAAAGATCAAATAGTTTTTTTCTATCATTAGGATTGACTTCTCTATTGTGGACTTGATCAACAAATTTATATAGTTCAGCATGGATTCCTTCATGTAGAATAGTAGCTGCCCATTGTATAGAGTTTTGAGTATTCATCATTCTAGAATTAAACCTAATAACGATCAACCCTTTTGAATCAAGAAATTTATCATCTGTCCTTGCATCCGCTTGATCAGAACTATATTCAACTTCAAATCATATTCATTTTCGATACCAGATAGGCTTACATTCCCATTTTAAATAATATCAAAAAAGACTCCGCAAAGTCGATAGACAATTGCGGAGTCAGTTTTAACTAATTAAGAAATAGATAATCTTTTTGTTCCTACTATTTTCCATGTACTATTTATTTTACTTAAAAAATAAATTACTGAATACCCACTCAATGAACCTGTATGTTCTCCAAAACAAACTACTGCTTTATTACCAAATTTGTTAAAAACTACAGTCGATATAGCTATATATCGTGAATAATTATCTTTGAAAAGGTCTTTTAAATTCTCATAGAAACCTACATCTATTATTGTAACTTTATAGTTGCTGTTTAAATTCAAGCTGTCCTTTTGAATTTTACTTTTATCCCTCCTGTTTTCTAGCTTTTTTAATAAGTTTATGAATTCACTGTCAAGGTGTTCAGGTAAATTTCCAGAGACTTTATCAATAATTAAAAACTCATTAGATAATGCAATATTAATTTCTATATTCTTTAAAGAATCCATATATTTTTTGTAATAAATAGTATCCATTTTTTTTAAATCAAAATCTGGAGGCGGAGGCGGGGGTGGAGAACTTGGGATAACATTATTTATAAGCTGTGAAATAATGTCGTATTTATCATTTTCAAAAGATGTATCCAGTTGTTCTATTTTCTTATTTTCCTTACAGGATAATAAAATCAAACATAAACTTATAACTTTAATTAATTGCATGGGATGTTATTTTTATCGCGAATTTTAATAGATTTGTTTAACCAAATTGATAATTGCTTTTTTGAAGGTTTAAGTTCTTTAGCGATTTCATCACCTAATAAATCTTCCCAAGGAAAATACATATAATCATCTAAAGGATATTGATTTTTGCCCAGCTCTCTTAATGCTTTAGCTATAGGAATTACATATTTTTGACTTATGTGATTATGTTGAACATACGTATCTATAACTCCATCATTTACTCCAATATTTTTATAAAATAAATATAGTTGAATAATTCTCGCTCTTTCCGTAGGCTTAACCGTAGGATCATTTTTATGGACAAATCTATATATTTCAGCATGGATTCCTTCATGTAGAATAGTAGCTGCCCATTCTAGAGGATTAATTGTATTAACAATTTTAGAATTAAATTTAATTTTTATTATACCTTGATTTATCTGATCGTCACTAGTGATAGCAGTTGAAAGTTCATTAGCATCATTTAAAGGTTCAACAATCATTTTCAAATCATATTCTTTATTATCAATAAAATTACGAATAGTATTTCTAAATAATGAACCACTAGTTTGTTTTATGTAATCAAAAACACATTTCCCTTTACTATTTACAAAACTACTATCTAATATCACCTCATCATCAAAATCAACCTTACCTCCATTAATCAATACACTTAATGCTTCTCAGGCAAAATTGATGCCTTGTTGATCGTTATTTATAAATACTAAAAAACGAAGAAGGAATAGTAATGAGTCTGCCACAGAAGTAAATCAGTAATGACATTTTTGTTTTTTTTGAAAGTATGTTTTTATAGTGGGTAGTCAAAATTAGCAGTATTAATAGTCTCTTTTTTATTCATCTTAATAAGGATAACAGCCAAGCTCAATTAATGAGCTTGGCTGTTATCCTTATTATTTATGTGAACATAATATTGTTAAGTGATTTAACTCATTCCGATACTTTTTTTGTCTATTAGAACCCATTTTCCATCAATAAGGTTGAAAATGTAAATGATTTCATGACCAATAATTTTACCACCTTCATAATTCTTGTTTTTGATAGCAGTTTTATTTAAAATACATTTTTTAGAATTTGAAAGAGAAATTATTTGTGAAAAAAAATGCTTTATATAACTACCATCTTCTTTTACTATTTCATTACTCAATATCGATTGAAGTTCTTCTTTTAACTTAGCACACGATGTATAATCGATATTCTTAGTTTGATTATTAAATGGTTTTAGCTCATTCTGATTAAAAATATTTAATTTGCTAATTATTTCAATATGCGATGGTTCAGGGTGAAAACCAATTTCAATTTCAACTGCTTTGCGTTCATACAACTTCATTTCTTCAAAAAGAATAGTATATAATCCTATATTAGTACAATTGTTTTCTTGCCCTTTGCAATTGATTGTAATAAGTGTTATTACAACTAAAAATACAATAACTTTTTTCATATTACCAGTTTCCAAAATTTCTCATAATTATTCCAACATTTGATCGCCAAACGGTTTCTCCAAATACTGCTTTTTCAAAAAGAATACCAGCTTCACTTTCCTCTAATCTATCTTCAAAAAAAGCATCGCTCCAAAAATTAAACCCATAATTAGTATCACCGAAGTGAACATATTCATGTAAAATAGTTATAGCAAGTAAAAAACCTAATTCTTCTCTAAATTTAGTGCTATTTTTTAGATTTTCTATATCATTTACTAAATCAATATCTATTCGAAGCTTATTTATTTCCTCTGGAAGAACATGACCAAGGTATCTACCATATCGTTCATTTTTTCCTTCACCTCCTAATTGTAGAATAAGAATTTCTGGACCTTTTCCCCATTGTAAGGCTTCTTTAATTTTATCAATAGGAGCATTGGTAATTCCATGTATTTCATTAATAATTTTTTTATTATTAGCTATTTTAGGAAGTTCATTCTTTAAGAATTTTGTAAACTCTGGATAGCCTTTCTTATACTGTTCTGCTTTATCTTTTGGATATTTAACAAATGGAGATGTTGTTACTAAGCTACCTTTTAAAGCAGAATTAATAATTCTTTTTATATATGTTTTTACTTTAGCACTTTCTTGTTGTTCTTCCATTAAGTGATTAACTTTTAAAACTTGATCATGATGCCTAATCAACCAATCTATTTGTGTAGTATTAAGTTGTAATGCTTTATTAAGGTTGTATATCCGTATATAATGTTCTGCCAACGGCATATCATTTGTGGCGATTGCTTTTGCAGCTTCGAGAGCAAGATTACTTTGTATAAAATCTGTAGACTTAATTCCATTATCAAATAAAACTCTACCTATATCAAAGGCATAGTTTATGGTTGCCCAATGCACATCATTAGTAGTGAGTGAACTTGAAGAAAAATCGAATATCTTAGCTAAATCTTCATTGCTATAGGTCGTCCATCCGGGGGTTATCTCCATAACTTTAAAGGCCTGTCTTATCATAGAGCCTTCGGTATTAGGGTGTAAATTACCTGAATTTTGTAAAGTCTGTACCAAATTAAAAAATGCAGCCATACCAGAGTCATTTACTATATGTGGGGCTATATGCCAGGTTCTTAATACATTTTTGCGATATTTTGTTTGATAGATATCATCTAATAATCCTTGTATGGGGTCATCTGCAGGGTATGATCTGTAGTGTCCATAATTAAGATCATTTGATGTAAAGGTTTGCTCAGTAATAGTGGCATTAAGTAAGTTTGTCGCTTCAGTAATAGACCCCTGAGAATAGCTGTTGTTCTTAAAATATTTTTTTAATTTATTGTTTATTTGATCTCTGCTGCTTAACCAAGATATAATGCTATTTTGACCTTTTAAAGCATGATTTAAAATCGCTTGCTCGCCTGTGAATTCTTGTATTGTAGGAATAGAACCGCTATCCCCTATATTTTCTGCTATACTTTCTGCTACGCTTGTGTAATCATAAGCACCAATACTATATAGGTTAGGAGGAAAAATATCTGTTGTATATGGATCGTTACCTAGCACCTCTCCTGTGTTTTGCCAAACTAGATATTTGGTCATTAGCCTAATTTTATTCTCATAATCAAACCCATTATAGTGATTTATGAAGCCGTCAATTATTCTATTTTCTAGTTCATCTCTATGTACTAACTTATTTAATCCATTTTCGGTTTTTATTAACCGATGCGCTAATCTTTGGTTTCCAGTTTTCCAAGATTTTAGATCCTTCATTCTAGTATTAAGACTCTGTTTATTCATATTTCGGATATATTGATCCCCTGATTTTAAATCTCCAAAATTATAAACAGGCCCATTTATCAATCCATCCAGAGCTATTCTTAATGTCTCCATTTCTGCTGATTGGCTTTTTCTTCCATTTGTGTTGTTATTGATTTTTGTTTTGAGTTTGGCTTTTGCTGTTGTTAATATATTTTTAGCTCCATGCTCAGCAGCAAATCGTTTAAAAAAAGCTCGTTGAGCTTCTCCAAAAGAGCCAAAATTTTTGTGGAGACGATTTTCTATTGCCTCTTTTAGTAATCGTTCTTGATTGCGTAACCATATCTCTCGGGTATTGTCTTTTGGGATATAAAGATTAAATAATTGGAGTCCAATACGAGCAAAACAAAAACAATCAAAGTTGGGTTTCTCACTACCATTAGGATTTACTACATTAGATTTCTCTTGGCAATCGATACATTTATTTTTTCCATCATCAGAGTATTGATATACTTGCGCATTTGTCGTGTTTGACAATAGGCATAAGACACCTATTATCAATAATGTATATATTGATTTCATTATATGTTTTTATTGATTATAATTTAATAACTGTTTTGCTATAAGGAGATCCGTTAATGATCATTTGGATTATATAAGTACCACTACGTAAAGTAGCACTGTTGATAGTAATAGTTTGTGTACCTCCAGTAGTATTCTTTTGGCTAGGAACATAAATGTGTTGTCTGCCATAAAAGTCATAGATAGCAACTTGCACATCTGCAGTTTGATCTAGTGTATAGATAATACTAAATTGATCCCCTATAGGATTGGGTGATATGACTGCAAAATCTTTATCAAGGACTATAGGAGAGGAGTTTTTGCTTATTCTTTCACTATTCTCTGTTAAAGGAGAAGTAGCGTTTGCTAACAAACTAGTAGTTTCTTGTGGGTATAGAATCATCCTGTAAGGAGCTCGTATTTGTTCCTTAAATTCTAAAATATCTCCTCCCTGACTGCTAACACGTCCTATCAAGGCAGGTTTATTATTAATGGTTGTTTCTTTTAAAAATAATTCTTTGATACTATAAGTGATTTTGTCTTTATCAGGATGATCTTTCAATAAACGAGGTAATTTCGGAAATAGAAGTTTGTTAGTATTAAAATTAAAGCTATCATCTATTGTGGGATAAATGCTTTTATAAAATTTTCCTGTACCCGTTACTGTTTCTGCATTAATAGTGAACTCGTATGTAAAATCTTTAAAATTATTGCCATTATTGGTAACATTCATTACAAAAGTTACAGGTAATGAACGTCTTACCCCAGTAGCAGACCAATCAAACTCCATAAAACTACCTTGATATGTAGTCTTACCATCTTTAACTAGTGTTGTGATATTCTCGAGATTTGCATTTCCTTCTATAGTATTAAGACTTTCTATGTAGTTACAGAACAATTCATTTGAAAAAAAAGAAGTAAAAGCAAGTTTAGTAGTATTAAAATAGTACTAAGGATGTAAAACTTATTAATAAACTTGCAAATCAAAAGGCTATACCTTTTCTTTGCACTTATATATGCAGCAAAAGCTGTTTTAGTTCATAAATATATTATATATGTTATCAAGAAAGGTGGAGGGAATAGACCCTATGAAACCTTAGCAACCCTTTATCTTATAAAGAAGGTGCTACATTCTATCTGCTTAGCAGACTAGATAACGAAGACTCATAGCTTAGCTATATTTTTTCATCTATTTTTCTTGATACCTACTTCATCCTTTATTAATATAAAGGTTTGATATCTATTTTATGAATTTCTAATTATTAAGAAGAAATCGATAATGCTATAAGTGATAGTCAAATGAAAGATATATATAAAATACTAGAAGAAAGGATTCTTGTACTAGATGGAGCTATGGGAACGATGCTGCAGCGCCATAAATTTACAGAAGAAGATTTTAGAGGAGAGCGTTTTAAAGAATGGTCGGTTCCTGTACAGGGTAACAATGATTTACTAAGTATTACGCAACCCAAAGCCATAAAAGAAGTACACCGACTATATTTTGAAGCTGGGGCGGATATTGTAGAAACCAATACCTTTTCTGGGACGACTATAGCTATGGCAGATTATGAGATGGAAGAACTAGTATATGAGCTAAATTACGAATCTGCAAAAATAGCTAAAGAAGTAGCAGATGAGTTTACAGCAAAAGAGCCACATAAACCTCGTTTTGTAGCAGGATCTATTGGACCTACTAATAGAACAGCAAGCATGTCTCCTGATGTTAATGATCCAGGATATAGAGCCATAACCTTTGATGAACTAAGAATCGCCTATAAGCAGCAAGTAGAAGCCTTATTAGACGGGGGAGCAGATATCCTATTGGTAGAAACCATTTTTGATACGCTAAATGCTAAAGCAGCGCTATTTGCTATCGAAGAAGTCAAAGACGAAAGAGATATAGATGTACCAATTATGATTAGCGGTACGATTACAGATGCTAGTGGGAGAACTTTATCAGGGCAGACAGCAGAAGCATTTTTGATATCCGTATCTCATATCCCAATGTTATCAGTTGGTTTTAACTGTGCATTAGGAGCCAATCAATTAACACCACACTTAGAAGTACTAGCCCAGAAAGCAAATTTTGGAATATCCGCACACCCTAATGCAGGGTTACCAAATGCCTTTGGAGAATATGATGAAACACCAGAGCAAATGGCAGAGCAGATTAAAGAATATATGGATAAAAGTTTGGTGAATATTATAGGAGGTTGTTGTGGGACTACCCCAGAACATATCAAAGCAATAGCAGATCTAGCAAAACAATATAAACCACGAAGCCCCCTAACCCCCAAAGGGGAAACGCTCACTCAGGCATATAACTAATAATTCACAACTAGATAAGATCTTAAAATTGATGAGTACTAAAGAAAACAATCCACGAGTGAATAGTAAGGTTCTCCCTTTGGAGGCGAGAAAATATCTAAAACTCTCTGGTCTGGAGCCTATGATCGTTTCAGCAGAAACGAATTTTATTAACGTAGGAGAACGTACTAATGTCGCAGGGTCACGTAAGTTTTTGCGATTAGTAAAAGAAGAGAAATTCGATGAAGCCTTAGATATCGCAAGACATCAGGTAGAAGGAGGAGCACAGGTTATCGATATTAATATGGATGACGGTTTGATTGATGGTAAAGAAGCAATGGTACGATTTCTGAATCTTATTATGGCAGAACCTGATATCGCCAGAGTGCCTATTATGATCGATAGTTCTAAGTGGGATATTATCGAGGCAGGATTACAAGTAGTACAAGGAAAATGTGTCGTAAATTCTATAAGTCTTAAAGAAGGAGAAGCAGAATTTATAGCACATGCCAAAAAAATAAAAAGATACGGAGCCGCAGTAATTGTAATGGCTTTTGATGAGGTCGGACAAGCAGACAACTATGACCGTAGGATAGAAATCTCCAAACGTTCTTACGATGTATTAGTTAATCAGGTAAAATTTCCACCCGAAGATATCATTTTTGACCTCAATATTTTCCCTGTAGCCACAGGGATGGACGAGCACCGTAAGAACGCTATTGATTTTATAGAAGCAACCCGTTGGGTAAGAGGAAATTTACCCGATTGTAGTGTCAGTGGAGGAGTCAGTAATGTATCGTTTTCCTTTAGAGGAAATAATGCAGTTAGAGAAGCAATGCATTCTGTTTTTTTATATCATGCCATAAAAGCAGGGATGAATATGGGTATTGTAAACCCAGCAATGCTAGAAGTATATGATGATATCCCTAAAGATCTTTTAGAACATGTAGAAGATGTTATTTTAGACCGAAGAGATGATGCTACTGAGAGACTATTAAACTTTGCAGAATCAGTAAAAGGAACTAATAAAGAACGAGTTGTTGATCTATCATGGCGAGAAGAACCCTTACAAGATAGAATCACAAGAGCTCTGGTAAAAGGAATCGATCAATATATCATAGAAGATGTAGAGGAAGCAAGACAAAAAGCCGACAAGCCTATTGAAGTTATCGAAGGAAATCTTATGGTAGGGATGAACGTCGTAGGAGATTTATTTGGGTCAGGTAAAATGTTCTTACCACAAGTAGTAAAGTCAGCCAGAGTAATGAAAAAAGCAGTAGCCTATTTATTGCCGTATATAGAAGAAGAAAAGAGGAAAAACCCCAAATCAGTTGAAGGGAATGGAACAAATGGGCGTATTCTCATGGCAACTGTAAAAGGAGATGTGCATGATATCGGAAAAAATATTGTTTCGGTAGTATTAGGATGTAACAACTATGAGATTGTAGACCTAGGAGTCATGGTACCACCAGAAAAAATTATCCAAACAGCCATCGACGAGCAAGTAGATATTATTGGGCTAAGCGGTTTAATCACTCCATCACTAGACGAAATGGTATATCTGGCTAAAGAAATGGAACGTAAGAACTTTAATATTCCATTATTAATAGGAGGAGCAACAACCTCTAAAGCACATACTGCAGTAAAAATAGATCCACAGTATAAAAATGCAGTAGTACATGTCAATGATGCATCTAGAGCAGTAACCGTTGTTGGAGATCTTTTAAATAAAAGAAGTAACCAAAAATATGTAGGAGATCTTAAAGAAAATTATGAAAAATTTAGAGAAGGATTTCTAAAAAGAACGAAACAGAAAGCATATTTAAGCATAGAAGATGCCAGAAAAAATAAATATACAATTGATTGGTCTGCTTCAGAAATTAAAAAGCCAAACCAATTAGGGATTCAGGTACTAGAAGAATTTGATATAAAGAAATTAGAACCCTATATCGATTGGACACCATTTTTTAGATCATGGGAGTTACATGGTAAGTATCCAGCAATTCTAACCGATACTGTAGTGGGTAAAGAAGCGACCTCATTGTTTAAGGATGCGCAAGAGCTATTACAAAAAGTATTTGATGAAAAACTATTAGGAGCCAAAGCAGTGTATGGAGTATTTGAAGCAAATACGATAAACGATGATGACATTGAGGTATCTACAGATCAAGGTGATTTTACATTCAGGACACTGCGGCAGCAATTAAAAAAGCACGCAGGGAAACCTAATTTTGCACTATCAGATTTTATAGCACCAAAAGGAACAGAGACCCAGGACTATATAGGTTGTTTTTGTGTAACCACAGGTTTTGGAACCAAAGAATTAGCAGAAGCCTATGAAGCAGATCATGATGATTATAACTCAATAATGATTAAAGCATTAGCAGATCGTTTAGCAGAAGCATTTGCAGAATACTTACATAAAAAAGTACGTACAGAAGATTGGGGATATGCTACTAATGAAGAATTGAGTAATGAAGAGTTGATCAAAGAAGATTATACAGGGATTCGCCCTGCTCCAGGATATCCTGCTTGCCCAGATCATCTCGAAAAAAAGACCATATGGAAATTATTGCAGGTTAATGAGCGGATAGGAGTAGCATTAACAGATAGTCTAGCAATGTGGCCAGCAGCATCAGTATCAGGATATTATTTTGCAAACCCAGAAGCGAGATATTTTGGATTAGGAAAAATAAAAGAAGATCAGGTAAAAGATTTTGCAGAACGTAAAAATATAGATTTCGAATACGCTAAAAAATGGCTGAGTCCTAATATAAGTGATGATTAAACCCGAATTATGCAAACTTAATATGATCTATTGGTGATTTTAATCTCTTATGAGCTTGTTCTGATATTGTTAAATTAAGAAGTGATATGAAAACGAATATAGAAGAAAGTATAATAAAGCTTGAAGAAGTATTTGATGGAGAACCTTGGTTTGGAACCTCTATTATAAAGTCATTGAAGCAGATTCCTGTAAAGTTTTGGAATAAAAAACTAGAAAAAGGATCACACACCATCGCAGCATTAGTGTATCATAGTATTGATTGGAGGAGATTTGTTATTGAAAAAATAAAAAACAACAGAGCATTTACCATCGAATTGAATAGTGAACAAGATTGGAGGAAGAATATCGTGATACTATATACAGAAAAAGAAAAGGAAAAAGTCATTAATGAGTTAGTAGAGACTCAAAATGTAATCTGTGCATTATTAGCAGAAAAACCAGACTCATGGTTACAAGAACAAGTTAGCGGTGCATCCTATATAAATGAGTATATGATACAAGGAGTATTGCAACACGATGTGTATCATCTAGGGCAAATTAATATGATACATAGTCGATTAAAGTAAAAAAATAAGATTGTCTAAAAAGCCTATTGATAAAATACCAATTAAGAAGTATAAAGTATAATGAAAGTAACAGACCATATAAAAAAAGCAAAAGGAAAAACATTATTCTCTTTCGAGTTGATTCCGCCACAAAAAGGAAGAAGTATTCAAGAGCTTTATAATAATATAGATCCATTGATGGAGTTTAATCCTCCATTTATTGATGTAACAACCTCTAGAGAAGAATTTATATATATCGATAAAGATGGGTTATTAGACAAAAAACTAACACGTATGCGACCAGGTACTGTTGGGATTTGTGCTTCTATAACGCATAAATATACTGTAGATGCAATTCCACACGTACTTTGTGGAGGTTTTACTAAAGAAGAGACAGAATATTTGCTAGTTGATTGTCATTATTTAGGTATTGATAATGTAATGGCGCTGAGAGGAGATGCCATGAAAGAAGAAAAATACTTTACACCAGCAAAAGGAGGAAATAAGTATGCTAATGAGTTAGTACAACAAATTACGAATATGAATGATGGACAGTTTCTTCATGAAGTAGTTGAAACCGATAATAAATCAGATTTCTGTATTGGAGTAGCGGCATATCCAGAAAAACACCTCGAAGCACCTTCAATGGATTCTGATATCCGACGATTAAAAGATAAAGTAGATGCAGGAGCAGATTATGTAGTAACTCAGATGTTTTTTGATAATAAAAAGTATTTTGCATTTGTAGAAAAAGCCAGAGCAGCGGGGATTGATGTACCTATTATTCCAGGAATAAAGCCTGTAGCAGTAAAACGACACTTGCAATTATTACCACAGGTTTTTAAACTAGATATGCCAGATGAATTGGTAAGAGCAGTAGAAAACTGTAAGACTAATAAAGAGGTTAGAGAAGTAGGGATAGAATTTGCGATACAACAGTCTAAAGAATTAATGGAATATGGAGTTCCTGTATTGCATTATTATTCGATGGGTAAATCAGATAATATTCAGAAGATAGCTTCTGCAATTTTTTAACCTTGCATCAAGGAGGTGTTTTTCTAAAGTTCGATTTTCAATATAAAATGTATCATATAGCTGATAACATATTTAGAATTGATGATTATTTTAATTTTGTAGAATTAGAAGCCAGTAATGATGCTATAACACCATTAAAATTTATCTCTTAAAAAAAAGATCAAGAAAAAAACAAACTTCTAAAACCAGTAAAAATAAAGCGTATCCAAGCATTCTTAACTTCGGGTTTTAATAATGCAAAACAAAGCTATAAAGTACTTATAAAAGGCTTAAAACCTAAGTTAAACTATTTAAAAAAGCTATTCTCGATACGATCTTCTAGCCTGTACAGAGCTGTGTCGAAGTATCAGATCGAATTGACGAGATTTTCTTACGTCGTCAGGCTTAAATATATTTGTTTATAATCCTATAACGACCTTTTTTAGGTAGTTAAGATAGATTAAATTATGATTATGAAATTTAGAAATAAAATAATTGACTTTCAGAATTCAGCAGAAAAAGAGTATAAAGAAAAGAAAAACATAATCACAATACTTAATTTTTATTAGCCTTAATTGTTTTTTTTAGCTCCACGATTCTAGCAGGGTTGACACTTCCATTTAGAGTCATTCATAAACAATTCTCAAAAAATAAAAATTTAAAACGTATCATTGGGAATAATAAAAATATTGAAGATCAATTAAAAGTTGATCAACTAGTCTTGATTGATTTTTGGGCAGAATGGTGTGGTCCTTGTATTATGATGAATCCAATAATAGACGAATTTTCTAAGAATTCAGAAATTATAAAAGTCATAAAAGTTAATGCAGACTTAAATATGGAAACATTAAAAAAAATCAATGTTAAGGGGTTGCCTCATTTTTTACTTATAGATAATGGAAAAGAAATTAAGCGCTATGCAGGTTCCATGACACTATCAGATTTAAATAAATTTTGTTTCAAAAAGTAAAACTTCTATAATAAAACTAAAATTCAATGACATCAGAGTTTAGCCAGAAAATGTCACATGCTTTGAGTTTTTTTACCTTAATTTGAACTTTATTTTTAATAATTTAAAAACCCCTATCCAAAATGAAATACTATTTTTTTACTACCGTCATTTTATTCTCCATTTTATTTTTAGCGTGTTCTAAGGATGATTCAAGCAGTGTTTTAGAAAACGAAAAAGAGGAAGAGAATCTAAAATATCGATTATCAAAAATAGACCTTAACCATGCTTCTAAACAACCATATTATAGTAGTGATTTGTCATTTGGATATAGTGATAATGGAAAAATTGATACAATACAAATTGGAGGTTACATATATAAAGTCTCATATCCGAAAGAATCATTAATAGAGTTAAACCTTATAGAAGAAAATATCTCTAATGTTGATTTGACAGAATCGCATAAGATATATGTAAAAGAAGGTAAAGTTGATTATATTAGTAACTTACGCGTTTCTAAATTTTCAAGTGGGCGAGTGAGTACAAGTTCTGATTCTCTACACTATTTTTATGATGGTGGTAGATTAAATAAAATTGAAAAATTTTATAACAAAAAGTTGGATGCGTCTATAGATTTATTATATAAAGATGGTAATATAGTAAAATCTACTACTTTGTTACCAATATTAAGCCATCGCCATACAAGTAATTATGAATATGATTCTAACCCTAGAATAGAACTATCTGATATTAAATACGAATCTCCAATTTTTAAGTTTACTCCATTGTATTATATGTTTACTTATGATAAACTGGGTGGGCAAAATAAAAATAACCTTAGATCTATTTCTATTGACTATGATTATGTATTGGAAAACCCCCAATTTGAGAATATTAAATACAATCATGTTTTAGATAAAAAAACAGGGCTGTTAAATACTATTGAGCATAGTGGTGTAGCTAAATGTGATAGCCAAGAAAGATATCCAGACTTTTATCCATCAAGAGATTTTAACGATATAAAAGTTACATTCGAATATGAAAAATATTAAGGGAGCATAAGCTATAGAGACTTGTTTTTTGTTATTACACGTTTCGGAATGCTGTGTAAAAACTTCGAAATGCCACGCAATAATCTCGAAGTGCCATGCAACAATCACGGAGTGCTAAGAAATAGTTTTATTTTCAAATTAAAGATTAAAAACCCTACAATTTCATTGTAGTTACTTTAGCTTTTATACATTTTTTAGAAAGATTTATCATTCCGCACTTGATGCGGAATTCATTAACACACTATGGATTTCTGCTTTAGCAAGAATAACAATCCGAATTAAAAAAGAATTTGATTCTTTTGTTTAAAATTATGGATTTGGTTTATTTATAGCCTATGTTTTTGTGTTTTTTACAGAGATCAAAAATTAGTTGTAGTTGTATTATAATTACTACTTTTGCCGAATGATAAAACGGATCTGTTTAGTACTATGTATTGTTCATTGTAGCATTTATGCTCAGGTAGAATCTAAAGCAAAGTATACTTTGGATGTTACCAATTTTTATGGAACTATCCTAAAACATAACCCTGATATTTCTCATTTAATAACAGGGCATCCATCGGGTGTGATTCTTTCTTTTCAGAGAAAAACATTCGGAAAAGAAACATGGGAGCGATTATATAATTCTCCTGATTATGGAGTTTCGTTTATGTATCAGGATATGGATAATGACGTTCTAGGAGAGCACATGGGATTGTTTGTTCATTATAATTTTTATTTTCTAAAACGGTATTTGCAATTTAGAATAGGTCAAGGAATTGGATATAGTAATAATCCTTATGACCAAGATACTAATTATAGAAATGTGGCACATGGAACTCACCTATCAAGTGCTACGTATGCATTACTAAATCTAAAAAAAGATAATATTTTTAAAGGACTAGGTTTGCAAGCAGGCTTAGGAGTTGTACACTATTCTAATGGAAACTCAAAAGCCCCTAATAAAAGTACAAACACATTGTTTCTGAACGCAGGAATCACCTATGCATTGGATCAGGAAAATCCAGAGTATATAACAAAAGAAAAAAATGCTCACAAAGGAGGGGAACCTATTGGATATGGATTTATTTTTAGAAGTGGAGTTAACGAAAGTGATGTCGTAGGGTCAGGGCGATTTCCATTTTATACATTTGCCGCTTTTGCAGATAAGCGATTGAATAAAAAAAGTGCTCTTCAATTAGGAGGAGAGTTGTTTTTATCTAAAGCATTAGAGCGATATATAGATTTTAGAGCTACGGGGAAGTTTAATGATGGGACAACAGGAGATGAGGATTCTAAAAGAGTAGGTGTGTTTTTTGGACACGAGTTAAGAGTCAATAGAATTTCGGTGCTAACGCAATTAGGATATTATGTATACTATCCTTATGATTTTGAAGGGCAACTATACCTTAGAGCAGGAGCACAGTATTATATAACTAAGAATATTTTTGGTTCATTAACAGTCAGGTCTCATGCAGCCAAGGCAGAAGCAATGGAGTTTTCTGTAGGATATAGATTCTGATTTCTCATAGAAGAGGGTTTTCTGAGGTATATCTAGTAGGTTATTTTTAGAATGTTGATTGAAAACTATTTTGTAAAAAAATAAAATATAAATAGCATATAATGATACGATATATAATAATAGTAGGAGTATTGTTTTTATTTGGCTGTGATTCTGAAAATGCTTCAGATTGCTTTCAAAGAACAGGTACTATAGTACGAAAAGAAATTACAGTTTCTGATTTTACACGAATATTAGTAAACCCTAATATAGAAGTCGTTCTAAAAGAAGGAGAACATACATCAGTAACTATAGAAACAGGTAGTAATCTTATGAATGAGGTTACCGCAAAGGTTACGGATAATCGACTTATACTTAGTAATACTAATGATTGTGGTTTTTTTAGAAGCCTTAATCAAACCAAGGTTTTTATTACAGCGCCAAATATAACAGAAATAAGAAGTGGTACACAGTTCGATATTTCATCAGATGGCATATTAACTTATGATTCATTAGCCCTAATATCCGAAGATTTTACTGAAGATACAGGAGGGAGTACTACAGGGACTTTTCATATAACAGTAAATAATAAAGCTGTTTCGACGGTTGGCAATAATATCGCTTCATTTTTTATAGAAGGCATTACAGAATCACTAAATGTTAACTTTGCTTCTGGTACAGGAAGATTCGAAGGAGCAGATTTGATTGCTCAAAATGTAAATATCTTTCATAGAGGAACTAATAAAATTATAGTAAATCCTCAGCAATCCATTAAAGGAGAAATACGAAGTACAGGAGATGTCATTTCAGTCAATACACCGCCAGTTGTAGCGATAGAAGCCTTTTTTACAGGAAAATTAATATTTCAGAATAAATAAAATTCTTTGTTTTATGGTATAATTAGAATTCATCATTTTTGGTAGTCAATTCTCTAAATAAACTCTCTAGATTTTTATTTTTTCTAGACAATTGTAATATTTTTAAGCCATTATCGTGTGCAAAATCAAATATAATAGGACGCATATCTGTTGTAGTATCAAAAGTAATTTGGTATACGAATCCATGTATGTTTTTTACATCTCTAACATTGGGTAATTTTACTAAAAAAGCTTCTTCTATACGATAATCAAACTCTACTTCAATGATCTGTTCGCTTTTATCAGCTATTTCATTAAGATAAGTATCAGCAACAATTTCTCCATTATTAATAATAATAACTCGATCGCACATCGCTTCAACCTCTTGCATAATATGAGTAGATAGAAAAACTGTTTTTTCTTTACCAATAGATTTGATAAGCTCCCTGATTTCAACCAATTGATTAGGGTCTAAACCAGTGGTAGGTTCATCTAATATAAGAACTTGAGGATTGTGTAATAAAGCACATGCTAGCCCAACTCTTTGGCGATATCCTTTAGAGAGTTGGCTAATTTTTTTATTAGCCTCAGGAGTTAATCCTGTTAACTGTATAACCTCTTCGATTCTGGATTTTGGAGTTTTATAGACACGTGCATTAAATATGAGATACTCTCGTACATACATCTCTAGATATAAAGGATTATGCTCAGGGAGGTACCCAATACTTTTTTGTACATCAATAGGTTGATGCTGTATGTTAAAACCATTAACTATAGCAGTACCTTCTGATGAATCTAAATAGGTAGTTAGGATTTTCATCATAGTTGATTTTCCTGCTCCATTAGGTCCTAAAAAACCAACAATTTCGCCTTGTTTTATTTCGAAAGAAATAGCATTAAGTGCTTTTTGTTGATTATAAAATTTAGAAATATTAGATACTACAATTGACATATATATAATGTATAAAAACTATTCGAATTGGGATTGCCATTCAAAAATACATAAATCATGATAGGTTTAGTATGCAAACTCATAAAAAATGATCTTAACATTAAGATAATAGTATCATAAAGTGATACCATAAATGATGTAGTATCTTTAGATACATAAAATAACTAAGATGTTACTGATCTATTTAAAACAAATACTTCATAAACTAGTTTGCCTATGTCAGCAAGTGGTATTTTTTATATTATATCCATTCTTAAAAAAAGGATTATTTAAACACTAAGAACCCCTGTTGTTTCTTGCCTCATTTATGACATATAATGACTAAGATTAAGCGCCTTAAATGGGGGGTTACTATTGCAGCAGCTCAGACAGAAGGAGCATATGATATAGATGGTAGAGGAGCTTCTATATGGGACACATTTACAGAAAAATCATATAAAATTAAGGATGGTTCTAATGCTAAAATAGCTACAGATTTCTATCATAAGTTTAAAGAAGATATTGACTTGGCAGTTGATATCGGGTTACAAATATTTCGATTCTCTATATCTTGGTCAAGAATACTTCCCGAAGGTATAGGAGAAATTAATCCCCAAGGCATTAAATTCTATAACCAAGTAATTGATTATTGCATACAAGTAGGAATAGAACCCTGGATAACAGCATATCACTGGGATCTACCTCAGAAACTACAAGATAAGGGAGGGTGGACCAACAGAGAAATTGTTAATTGGTATGCGGTATATGTAGCAATTCTTAGAGATCATTTTGCAGATCGGGTAACACATTGGATCTTAATTAATGAAGGGATTGTTTGCATCGGAGGAGGATATTTCTTAGGTGTTCATGCTCCTGGAAAAAGAGGGATTCGTAATTTTATCTCCAGTACACATCACCTTTTATTAGCACAAGCAAAAGGGTTTACAGTGTTAAAAGAAAAATCAGGACTTCAGGTAGGTACCGCAGTGAGTTGCACAAAAATAGAACCCTATGGAAATACGATAAGAGATCGTGTGGCAGCGAATAAAATTGATGCGTTAATGAATCGATTATTTATAGAACCTCACTTGGGATTAGGGTATCCTGATGGAGATTTGCCATTTTTAAAGCGTATCTCAAAATACTATAAAGAAGGAGATCTAGAAGCATTAAAGACAGATTTTGATTTTATAGGAATACAAACGTATACTAGAGAGGTGGTTAAAGCAGCTTGGTATATCCCTTATCTTGGTGCGATACAAATAAAATCTCAAAATAGAAACGTGACTCCCTCAGTAATGGGATGGGAAACCTATCCAGAAGGAGCTCAATATTTTTTAGAAAGATTTGCAAAATATGACTCTAATAAACCCTTATGGCTTTCGGAATGCGGTATGGCACTAGCAGCAGATGAAGATGATCAGGAACGAATCAACTATTACCAAAAAATAATTAAAATCACAGAAACAGTATCGCATAAAGGAATTAATCTAAAGGGAGTTCTCCTATGGACATTGGTAGATAATTTTGAATGGGCAGAAGGATATATTCCTAAGTTTGGTATTGTACGTTTTGATAGAAAAACATTACAGCGCCAGATTAAAAAATCAGGACTGTGGTTTAAAAAATATTTATCAGAGATCAAATGATAATATAATTGTTCTATCAATGAATACTTATTTTTAGATATCGTTTACTCATCCAAACGAATACTTCACTAAATATAGCTTTTGTTGCGATATGTTTTTGTAGACTTTTAGAGTATGAGAAAAGCAATAGTAGTCAATATCCCAAAACCCTGTCATGAAGACTGGAATGTAATGACATCAATAGAAAAAGGAAAGCACTGTGAGGTGTGTGCAAAAACGGTACACGATTTTACGGACAAAACAGATGAACAAATTATAAAAATATTTGAGAAAGAAGGAAATATTTGCGGACGCTTTTCAAGTTTACAATTAGGAAGAGAACTATCCTATACCCGAAAAGATAAGAATAGTTATTTATCATATGCTGCATCAGGGATATTCGCATTTCTAGCATTGAGTTCCAATACAACTAATGGACAAGAAAGACCGCAGATTGCAACGCATACAAGTGTTATTCCTAATCATGTAAACCAAGTAAAAGGAAAAGTAGCGACTTCAATCTTAGAAGAACGTACAATTTCAGGTACTATAGTGGATGAAAATGGAGATCTTCTTCCTGGGGTGACTATTCTTATAAAAGGAACAAGTACTGGTACTCAGACAGATTTTGATGGAGTTTTTAAGCTAAAAGTAAAGCAAAATGCTGTTTTAACAATTAGTTATATAGGGTATAAAGATATAGAAGTAAAGGTGTCAGGTAAATCAATATATGATATAACATTGACCGAAGAAGATTATGATCTTATGGGAGATATTGCGATAACAACCGTTTGTGATGCAAAAAAACCTTACCCTTACACTCCCGAAGAATTAGAGGCAAAACGGATCAAAGAGTTTAGAAATACTAATAATAAGAAGTTTTATCAAAGAAAACGCTTAGAGGCAATTAAAGCCAAAAAAATGAAACGGCAACAGATCAGAAATGGAGAAATAGAGCGGACCAGATGGGGTAAAGTTATACATACTATAACTCATGTTTTTAGTAAAAAAGATAGTTAAAAATCGTATTATATATAGCAACTTTAAGCAATACTTATAGTAAGACTCAGGTTAGATATAAAACTCAGATGTATGTTTGATCTCTTTAAGTACAAAAGTACTATTTAACACTCCTATGTTTTCAATCTTAGAAAGTTTTGTTTTTACAAAATCATGATACTCTTCAAGGCTTTTTGTATGAATTTTTAAAATAAAATCTACCTGCCCTGCCATATGGTAACATTCCTGAACCTCTCTTAAATTCTGAACCTGATTTTCAAACTTTTCTATAAAAGCTTCATTGTGATATCGCATAGAAACCTGACATATTGTAGTCATTGAACGATTGATCAATTTCTTGTCCAATATAGCAACATACTTTTTGATATACCCCTGTTTCTCTAATCGTCGTATCCGCTCATATACAGGAGAAGCAGTAAGGTTAAGTGTTTTGGCAATTTCTTTAGCTGTTTTTTTTGAATCTTCTTGTAAAATTCTAAGGATAGTAATATCCGTATGGTCTAATTGTTCCATTTTATGTCGAAAAAAATTACTTTAAAAATAGGATTTATTCTTTGGGAATAGTAAAAATAGCTAAATTATAACATATAAACAGCTGTAATTACTTAATTAAATATAAAAATCGGTTATAAAAGTGTTGTTTTATATATTAGCCAGTAAATAACACTTAATTGTGTGAAAATTTATAATGTATGGAAACGGTTGTTTTAGTAATAGGAGCAAATGGCCAATTAGGATCTGTATTAACAGAATCACTTATTCAAAAGTTTGGAAAAAATAACGTAATAGCTTCGGATTTAAATCCTAGAAAAGAGTATGAAGGTATTTTTGAAGTAATTGACGCAACAAATATTGATAGAATTCAAGAAGTAGTTACGCAATATAAAGTTACCCAGATATATCATCTTGCAGCGATTCTTTCTGCAAAAGGAGAAGAAACCCCTTTAAGAACATGGGATATTAATATGCAAACCTTGTTTAATGTTCTAGAGGTATCTAGGAAAAATACTATAGAAAAAGTTTTTTACCCAAGCTCTATAGCCGTATTTGGAGAAGGAGCTCCGTTAGATAAAACACCTAATAATGCCTATTTAGATCCCGCTACAGTATATGGTATTAGTAAAGCTTCGGGAGAAAACTGGGCGCAATATTATTTTATGAGATATGGGCTTGATGTAAGGTCTATTCGTTATCCCGGCGTAATAGGATATCAGTCATTACCAGGAGGAGGGACTACAGATTATGCAGTAGATATTTATCATAAAGCAGTATTGGAAGAAAAATTTAATTGTTTTTTGAAAGAAGATGCGATGCTCCCAATGATTTTTATGGAAGATGCCATACGGGCAACTATAGAATTAATGGATGCTCCTAAAGAAGATATTAAAGTAAGAACATCATATAATATAGCAGGAATTAGTTTTTCTCCTGCAGAAGTAGTAGCAGAAATTCGTACCTTATATCCAGAATTTGAAGTGATATATACTCCTGATTTTAGGCAAGAAATAGCATCACGATGGCCAAATTCTATCGATGATTCTACTGCTTGTAAAGATTGGGGGTGGAAACCAGAATTTGATCTAAAATCAATTACTACAACAATGATTCAAAAACTAAAAGAAAAGTATAGAACCACATCAAAGACTTCCATTCTTTAGTTTTTAACCTTAAATAAAGTATAACAATAAATAATAAGTAACATGTTCTCAAATATAAAAGACGATTTACAAAAAGAATTAGATGAGATAGTAGCTGCAGGATTATATAAATCCGAAAGAATAATTACAACCCCACAAGGAGCTCAGATTAATACAACAAATACGACAGATGTATTAAACTTTTGTGCCAATAATTACTTAGGTCTTTCATCACATCCAGAGGTGATTGATGCAGGTAAGAAAGCTATAGATTCTCATGGATATGGATTATCATCAGTACGTTTTATTTGTGGAACTCAGGATATTCATAAAGAATTAGAATATAAAACAGCTGAGTTCTTAGGTATGGAAGACTGTATTTTATATGCAGCTGCTTTTGATGCTAATGGAGGAGTCTTTGAACCAATTTTGGGAGCAGAAGATGCGATTATCTCAGATGCATTAAATCATGCCTCTATTATTGATGGTGTTAGATTGTGTAAAGCAAAACGCTTTAGATATGAGCATAATAATATGGTAGATCTAGAGAAACAATTGCAATCAGCAGAAGGATCTAGACGCGTATTGATTGTAACTGATGGTTCTTTTTCTATGGACGGAACCATTGCTCAATTAGATAAGATATGTGATCTGGCAGATAAATATGGAGCTATGGTGATGATCGATGAATGTCACTCTACGGGATTTTTGGGTAAAACAGGTAGAGGAACTCATGAGTATCGTAATGTAATGGGACGTGTAGATATTATTACAGGAACATACGGTAAAGCTCTAGGAGGTGCATCAGGAGGGTTTACTGCCGCAAGAAAAGAAATTGTAGAAATGTTGAGACAACGTTCTAGACCTTATTTATTTTCTAACACAGTGGCACCATCAATTGTGGGAGCTTCTATCAAAGTCCTAGAACTACTAAGCGCTTCTACAGGGCTTCGGGATAAACTAGAAGAAAATACAAAATATTTTAGATCAGAAATGACTAAAGCTGGATTCGATATTGTACCAGGAGATCATCCTATTGTTCCTGTAATGTTATACGAAGCGAAACTTGCTCAAGAATTTGCCGCAAAATTGCTTGAAGAAGGAATTTATGTAATAGGTTTTTTCTACCCAGTTGTACCTAAAGGAAAAGCGAGAATTAGAGTGCAATTATCTGCTGCACATGACCGTCATCACTTAGAAAAAGCAGTAAAAGCATTTGTGAAAGTTGGTAAAGCTCTGAATGTGATATAGATACAAACGTTTGTTAGTGGTTTTAGATTTGAGAAATCAATAGAAGTATTAGGGTTTTATTTAATATCTTTCAGAGATAATAGTTAAAATTTTATGATTTGATGATAATGCTTTGAGATGATAAAAAAATAATCAAAAATTATTTAGAATAGTAATAGTTTTAGCTACTTTAGCAATGTAATAATGAAACGATAATGAGAAATTTAGTTACTTGGAGCCGATCTTATTTTTTCTTCTTTTATTTTAAAAGCAAGACTGGGATCGCTATGTAAGTAAATAACATAAATTTATAACAATAGAATCCCGATGAAAAATCGGGATTTTTTTTTGAATAAAATTAAAAGATAGATGGAGAAAAAAGTAGCCATACAAGGTATAAAAGGATCTTATCATCATGCTGTAGCCTTGGCATATTTTGGGGAGGATACATATATAAACGAATGTATGTCTTTTCAGGAGGTAGTACATAGTTTGGAGCATAAAAAAAGTACAGATGCAGTGATGGCTATCGAAAATTCTATAGCAGGATCAATTATTCCTAATTATGCCTATATAGATGAACATAATCTTACAATTAGCGGAGAATATTTTTTGCCAATTCACCATTGTTTGATGGCTTTGCAAGGTCAAGAAATTTTAGATATCAAAGAAGTATACTCTCATCCAATGGCGTTACTACAATGTAAAGAGTTTTTTAGAAGCCATCCACATATTAAGTTAGTTGAAGATGCAGATACAGCAGATGTGGCAAAAAGAATTCATGAGCAACAGTTAAAAGAAATAGCGGCTGTTGCAGGAGAAACAGCAGCAACTATTTATCAATTGGATATTCTAGCAAAGGAAATTCAAACTGTGAAATCTAATAGTACTCGTTTCTTTATTTTAAATAGAAGAAAAAAAACGGGAGTAAAAAGAGAAGAAATCAATAAAGCATCATTAAAGTTTCTTGCAGATCATAAAAAAGGAAGCCTAGCTACAGTGCTTAATGTAATGAGTGATTGTGGATTGAATTTAACCAAGATTCAGTCTTTACCTATAATTAATATGCCTTGGAAATACTCCTTTTTTGTAGACGTAACTTTTACAGATTATAAAGATTATGAGAAAGCGATGTCTGTTTTAAAAATAATGGCATTAGAATTAAAAATACTGGGAGAGTATAAAAATCAAAACGGATGAAAATTCAAACAGCAACAAGATTAGAAACAATAGAAGAATACTATTTTTCTAAAAAACTTAGAGAAGTCAGAGAATTAATGACCTCTGGTAAACCAATTATAAATATGGCTATTGGTAGTCCTGATTTGGATCCTCCAAAAGAAGTAGTGCAAGCTATTCAGGATGCAGTACTTATAGAAGGGGCTCACAAATACCAAAGTTATCAAGGGCTACCAGAATTACGAGAAGCAATTGTTGATTTTTATAATGTAAAATACAACGTAACTCTAAATGCTAAAAACGAAGTTTTACCTCTAATGGGCTCTAAAGAAGGGGTAATGCATATTTCGATGGCATATTTAAATAAAGGTGATGAGGTATTGGTGCCAAATCCAGGGTATCCTACGTATAGTGCTGTAACAAATTTGATAGGAGCAAAACCTGTTTTTTATGATTTGGTAGAAGAAAATGGTTGGGAACCCGATTTTCATAGCCTTTCAAAAAAAGATTTAAGTAAGGTTAAAATGATGTGGATAAACTATCCAAATATGCCTACAGGAGCTTCAGGGAGTATTTCTCTTTTTGAAAAAATGATTGATTTTGCTAAAAAACATAGTATCCTATTAGTTCAGGATAATCCATATAGTTTTATTTTAAATGATAACCCTATAAGTATTTTATCAATAGAAGGAGCCAAAGAAGTAGCATTAGAGTTAAACTCTTTAAGTAAGACCTTTAATATGGCAGGATGGCGTGTAGGTATGGTGAGTGGTAGTTCTGATAAAATAGAAGCTATTCTGAAAGTTAAAAGTAATATGGATAGTGGTATGTTTCAAGGGATTCAAAAAGGAGCTATAGCGGCACTACAAATTTCTTCAGACTGGTATAATAAAATGAATACTATTTATGAAGAAAGAAGAATTTTAATAAGAGAATTAGCAACCCTATTAGGGTGTAGTTATGATACAACAGCAAAAGGAATGTTTATATGGGCAAAGTTACCAAAAGGAGTAGATGCGGTAGAATTTATAGACACAATTTTATATCATAAAGATATATTTATTGCACCAGGAGATATTTTTGGAAGTAACGGGAAAGGATATATACGTTTCTCTCTATGTGTAACCAAAGAGAATATTAAAAAAGCTATAGGAAGATTCAGAGAAAAAGAAATACTGTCTACAAACAATAAAATGGTATCAAAATAATAAATAGATGAACGTATTTGTAATAGGAATAGGATTAATAGGAGGATCTTTTGCGATAGATATCAAAGCTGCTTTTAATGAAGCAGAGATATATGGAGTAGATGTAAATGAGGATAATCTAGATAAAGCATTGTCATTAGGTATTATAAAATATAAATCTAGTTTTGATGCATTAGATAAAGCAGATGTGGTAATCATAGCAATACCAGTAGATGTAACCTTAGAAATACTACCAATTATTTTAGATAAAATAGATGACAATTGTTTAGTCTTTGATGTAGGTTCTACTAAGAAGAAGATATGTGATAGAGTTGATGGACATGATAAAAGGAGGAATTATTTAGCCGCACATCCCATCGCAGGGACAGAATTTTCTGGACCACAGGCAGCAATTGCAAATTTATATAGAGGGAAAACTAATATCATCTGCGAGGTAGAAAAAACAGCATTTAAGTTGCAAGAAAGAGGGATGGAAATTTTTTCTAGATTAGGAATGAGAATTAGATATATGGACCCTTCATCTCATGATAAGCATATTGCCTATGTCTCTCACTTATCTCATATTAGTTCTTTTATGTTAGGTAAAACAGTTATAGAGAAAGAGAAAAATGAACGAGATATATTTGATATGGCAGGTAGTGGATTTGCGTCTACTGTTCGTTTAGCAAAAAGTTCACCCGCTATGTGGGCGCCAATTTTTAAACATAATAAAGAAAATGTACTTGAAACATTAGAAGAATATATTGCCAATTTGGTGCGATTTAAAGAGTTGATAGATAGTGATGATTTTTTAGAAATATATAAAGAAATGGATGGAGCTAATTACATTAAAACAATTTTGAAAGGAATAAATTAAAACATAAATAAATATAGTAAACACACAAATCAATAACAGTAACAACAAAGAATGAATTAAAATGGAAAATAAGAAAGAACTTAGAAATTGGCTAAATGAGTACAACTTGGATCATCCATTAGTAATAGGAGGACCATGTAGTGCTGAAACCGAAGATCAGGTAGTAAAAATAGCGCATCAACTTAAAGATTCTGATGCTACAGTATTAAGAGCAGGGATCTGGAAACCAAGAACAAGACCAGGTAATTTTGAAGGAGTAGGAGCCTTAGGATTAAAATGGTTGCAAAGAGCTAAAGAAGAAACAGGAATGAAGATTGCTACAGAAGTAGCAAACCCACACCATGTAGAGTTAGCTTTAGAACATGGAGTTGATATTTTATGGATTGGAGCAAGAAGCACGGTATCTCCTTTTATTGTTCAGGACATAGCAGATGCTTGTAGAGGAATCGATAACCCTGTACTAATAAAAAATCCAATTAATCCTGATTTATCACTTTGGTTAGGAGCAGTAGAACGTTTTTATACTGCTGATGTTAAAAACCTAGGAGTAATCCATAGAGGATTCTCAACATATGAGAAAACAAAATATCGTAATATTCCAGAATGGCAGATTCCGATTGATTTACAAAATCGTTTTCCTGATCTACCATTGATTTTAGACCCTTCTCATATTGCAGGAAGAAGAGATTTGATTTTTGATTTATCTCAGACAGCATTAGAACTTAATTTTGATGGTTTGATTGTAGAAACACATTATGATCCTGATAATGCTTGGAGTGATGCAAAACAACAAATTACCCCAGAAACATTAGTTCAGCATATGAAAGATTTAAAAATTCGAAAAGAGGTTGGTGTGGACGAAGCATACCAAAGAGCACTTAGCGAATTGAGAGCCAAGATTGATATAGCAGATAATCAGTTATTAGAAGTGTTATCGAGAAGAATGAAAATTTCTGACGAAATAGGGAAGGTTAAAGCGGATCAAAATGTAGCTATTTTACAATCTAAACGATGGAATGAAATTTTAGGAAGAATGATTCTTGAAGGAGAAGAAAATGGATTGAGTGAAGAGTTTATACTACGTATTTATAAAGCAATTCACCAAGAGTCAATTAATCATCAAAAGAAAGTAGCTAAAGGATAAAAAAAATCCCCGTTATTTTTATAAAAATAACGGGGATCTTTTTATGTATTTGTAGTCGTTTTATTTTTTTCTTTTAAAAGTATAACGAGTTACATAAATACCATTGTTGTCACCTTTACCGCCAACACTTTCTACACCACTAGTAACAAAAGCTAATTCCCAGCCTTCAGAAGCCATCGTATTGATTTTTGATGTTACTATTGCATCATTAGCAACAATGTTTTGAAAACGGATTCCACCAATATTAAAAAAGTTTAAAAGCTTAGTTTCATCAAAACCTTTTACACGAATCTCGCTTCGGTCTGATTTATTTCTTTTATTATCTTCTTCGCTACGAGTAGAAGTAAATTGTTTATAGTCTCTGGTTTCATTAGTGCTAAGCATTCTTGATCTACCTAGTCCATTAGGAACGATAGATTCAATAACTGTTACAATTTGATACTCATATACATCTTGAGCAAATGTAGCTTGTAAACCAAAAAGAAATAAAGCGAAAACTAATAATTGTTTTTTCATGATTAGGATTAATTTTTAAAATTTATAATAATTTAATATCAATAATATCTATCAAAAGACAAATATTATATTAAAAAAAAGTTAATCAAGATTACGTTTTTTTTAATTAAGAAAAAAATATGCCCTCCAAAAATATTAATAGTTGCATCTTTGTGCTTATGACAGGCATTGTTTATAAATCTACTGGAAGTTGGTATACCGTAAAAATAGATAGCGGTAAGATATACGAATGTCGTATAAAAGGAAAATTTAGAATCCAAGGTATCAAAAGCACCAATCCTGTTGCAGTTGGTGACCTTGTGGACTTTAAATTAGAAACTAATAATGATCAGGAAACAGGAGTTATTGAGCATATTCACGAAAGAAAAAATTATATCGTAAGAAAATCTGTGAATTTATCAAAACAGACTCATATCATAGCTTCAAATATTGATACTGTATTTTTATTAATAACATTGAATAATCCTACTACATTTACCACATTTATTGATCGATTTTTAGTTACTGCAGAAGCATATGGTATTAAAGCTGTTTTACTTTTTAACAAGATAGATACTTACAATGAAGAAGAGCTCTTAGAGATAAAATATCTTGCAGCGTTATATAGAAAGATTGGATATGATTGTATAGGTATTTCTGCTAAGACAGCTAAAAATGTAGAGAAAGTAAAACAAATGATGGAAGGAAAAGTTAGCATGTTTTCTGGACATAGTGGAGTTGGTAAATCTACTTTAGTTAATACTATAGAAAAGGAGTTATCTTTAAAAACAGCTGAGATTAGTGATCAACATCAACAAGGACAACATACTACTACCTTCGCCGAAATGTTTGACTTAAGCTTTGATGCAAAAATTATAGATACACCTGGGATAAAAGGTTTTGGGATAGTAGATGTAGAAAAAGAAGAACTAGGAGGGTATTTTCCAGAGTTTTTTGAATTGAAGTCCGATTGTAAGTTTAATAACTGTCTTCATATTAATGAACCTAAATGCGCAGTAAAAGAAGCTCTTGATAATGGTGAGATTGCATGGTCGAGATATAAGAGTTATTTGCAGATTCTCGAAGGAGAAGAAGAGCACTATAGGAAAAATAATTATGATGAAGATTGAATTCTTATAACCAGTAGTATCATTATTTTTTTTGCATTAATTAATAGTTTCATAAAAAAAGTTTTTTAAAAAAAAATCCCAGTTTCAAAAAATGAAACTCAAACACTGTATACTTGTCTTTTAAAAGAATGATTTTATAAAAAATTTAATTGTATAGGTATAAATGAAAGCAGTAATTCAAAGAGTTTCTGAAGCCTCAGTCACCGTAGAAGATAAAGTTATATCAAAGATTCATCAAGGGCTTCTTATTTTAATAGGAGTAGAAGATGAAGATTCAGAAGAAGATATCGACTGGTTATCAGGAAAAATATCTCGTCTTAGGATATTCAGTGATGCTAAAGGGGTAATGAATAAAAGTTTATTAGAGATAGAAGGTGATGCTATAGTAGTGAGTCAATTTACATTACATGCGAGTACTAAAAAAGGTAACAGACCGAGTTATATAAAAGCAGCAAAACCTGATACTGCAATACCTCTTTATGAAAAATTTATAAAACAACTAGAATTTGATATACAAAAAAAAGTAGGTACAGGAATATTTGGTGCGGATATGAAAATAGCATTAGTCAATGACGGTCCTGTTACTATAATTATAGATACAAAAAACAAAAAATAACAAATCTCTTAATTAATTTAAATTTTTTATGTTACAAAAAATATTACGGATCTCAATTGTATTTATGTTGTTTGGAGCATTGCAGATTAAAGCTCAGGATGCTATGCAATTACAAGCAATGATTTTAGATTCTACGCTTACTAAAAATGCTAATGCGATAGTTCGGTCAGAAGATGTAACGATAGTGATAAATTCTAAAAAATCGATTACAGTAAAAACTAAAAGAGTAGTTACGGTGCTTAATAAATTAGGTAATGGATATGCTAATTGCTGTGAAGGGTATGATCCAGATACAAAAATTAAAAAAGCCGAAGCAACTATTTATAATGCTTTAGGTAAAGAAATTAAAAAGTATAAAAAGAAAGATTTTAATGATAGAAGTATGTATGATGGGGTTTCATTGATAGGAGATAATAGATATATTTACTTTGACTACTCCCCGATTGATTACCCATACACATTAGTTTATGAAAGTGAGGTAGAATCAAAAAGTACAGCATTTATGAAATCATGGCGACCAATTACAGGCTATTATCTAAGTGTAGAGAAATCACAATATAAAATAGTAAATCCTAGTAAAATTCCATTAAGAAGTAAAGAAAAATATTTTGAAGGATACCCTGTTAGTACAGAAAAAAGAGATCAACAAATCTCATATGTATTGTCTAAAGTTCCTGCTCTAAGAAAAGAAGATAATAGCCCTTCTTTTTATGACATAGTTCCAAATGCAAAATTAGCTCTTAAAGATTTCTCTTTAGTAAAAGTAGATGGTTCTGCTACAGATTGGAAATCTATGGGGCAATGGCAATATGATAATTTAGTGTCGGGAAGAGATCAGTTGTCAGCAACTACAGTAAAAGAAATTTCTGATTTAGTTTCTGATGCGACCACAACCAAAGAAAAAGTAAAGCGTATTTATGAATACGTTCAGAACAAGACACGCTATATCAGTATACAATTAGGTATTGGAGGGTGGATGCCAATGTTAGCAAAAGATGTAGATCGATTAGGATATGGAGACTGTAAAGCGCTGACTAATTATACAAAAGCATTACTAAAAGTAAAGGATATTCCGGCTTATTATACAGTAGTATATGGAGATAAAAATAAAAGAAATATAGATGCTGAATTTGCCTCTATGCAAGGTAATCATGTAATACTAAACATTCCTGATGGAGAGGAAGATATATGGTTAGAGTGTACCAGTCAAACACTACCCTTTAATTTTATAGGAGATTTTACAGACGATAGAAATGTACTTGTTGTAAAACCAGAAGGAGGAGAAATAAAAAGAACTAAGAAATATAAACCAGAGGAGAACCTGCTTCATACTACAGCTACAATTAATCTTGGAGGAGATAAAAAGATGTCAGCTACAGTACAAAGAATATCACAAGGATTAGAATATGATTGGAATTATGGAGTGCAATTTAAAACCCCAAAAGATCAAAAATTATATTATAAAGAATATTGGGGATACATTAATGGTTTAGAAATAAATTCGATACAATATAATGATGATAGAGATACAGTTAAGTTTACAGAAAATATCAATGTTTCTTGTTCCTCATATATTAAAAAAATAGGAACCCGCTTATTAGTAACGCCTAATTTATTTAGCTGTGATGAGAGTAATTTATCTAAATATGAGGATAGAAAAACACCATTAGTGATATCTAGAGGGTATGTGAATACTGATGAATATATCATTAATACACCTAAAGGATATGCGATAGGGAAGATGCCTGAAAAGAAGTCGATTAACAACGAGTTTGGGAACTATGAATATAAATTAGAAAAAATAAACGAAAATCAGATTAGATTTAAGCGATTTTTAAAAATTGTAGATGGAACTTTTCCAAAAGAAAAATATGAAGAATATAGAAAATTTAGATCCCAAATTAAAAAGATAGATAGATCTAGAATAGTACTAAAACAACAATAAACGACTAATACACATGGGAAACTTAAAAAAGCTAATATTTAGCCTTATTTTTATAATATCAGTAAACTGTTTCGCACAAGAATATAAATTTGGTAAAGTGTCTAAAGAAGCACTACTAGAATCATCATATCCATTAGATAGTACAGCAAATGCAGCAGTGCTTTATGAGAGTAGAAAAATAGATTATCAATATAACAAAGAGTCAGGGTTTAATTTGGTTACAGAGGTTGTTAGAAGAATTAAATTATATAATAAAAAAGGATATGATAACGCCATAGAAAAAATTTATTTATACAAGAGAGGTAGCGATGATGAAAAAGTAAGTGGATTAAAAGGAGTTACTTATAGTCTAGTAAATGGTACTGTTGTTAAAACGAAACTGGGTAAAGAAAATATATTTAAAGAAGAGCTTTCTGAATATAGAAATCAAGTTAAGTTTACGATGCCTTCATTATCTGAAGGTTCGGTTATAGAATATAAGTATAAGATCATTTCTCCATTTGTATTTAATATTGATAGAATACAATTACAATATACTATTCCAATAAAAAAAATAGAAGTAAAAGTAACAACACCAGAATATTTTAGTTTTAAAAAACGAATGGTTGGGTATTTACCTATCAATTTAAAAGAAACAAGCGGTAATGGTAAAGTTAGTTTTGTTTCTAAATCAAGATCAGGAGGCTATAATTTTAGTACAGGGAATTCTAAAACATCATATTCTAATAATACCATAGATTATACGACAGCCATAAATATCATTAAAAATTCAAATACCCCTGCGTTTAAAGATGAGCCCTATTTAGGTAATAGAGATAATTATATGTCTTCGATTATTTTTGAATTACAATACACTAAATACCCCAATAGTCCTCAAAAAAATTATGCTACAACCTGGGAAGATGTAACTAGTAAAATCTATGATCACTATAAATTTGGTCCAGAGTTAAATAAGGATGGATATTTTAAAGAAGAAATAGATCAATTGATAAGCGAGATCAATGATGCTAAGAAGAAAACAATATTGATTTATGAATTTGTAAAGAATAGAATGACATGGAATAAAGTAAGATCTGTATATGCAAGAAAAGGAGTAAGAAAAGCATATAAAGAAAAAACAGGTAGTGCCGGTGATATTAATCTAATGTTGATAGCGATGCTTAAGTATGCTAAGATTGATGCTAATCCTATACTGGTTAGTACAAGTGATCGTATTATATCATTATTTCCAACACTAGAAGGTTTTAATTATGTGATATGTAGAGTAAAAAATGCTGATGGGAGTATTTTGTATCTAGATGCTACTGATAAATATGGAAAACCTAATATTCTTCCAAATAGAGTTATACAGGGTACAGCAAGGATAATTGCAGAGAATAATACATCTCAAAGCCTTGATCTAAGACCTCAAAAGCCATCTAAGAATCAGTATGGATTAAATTATAAAATATCAGAAGATGGTACTGTAGATGGTATAATAAAGATGAGGCATAATAAATATCAAGCACATACATTTAGAGTGCGTCATGGAGCTAAAGATGAAGAAAGTCAAATCAAACGACTGCAGAAAAAGTATGGAATTGTAGAGTTGTCAGAGTATAAATTAGAAGGGGTTGAAAAGTATGGTAAAGGAGTGAATGAAAGATTTAACTTTATAATAGAGGATGGAGTTGAAATAATTGAAGACGAATTGTTTTTAACACCATTAGTATTCTTGAGGGATAATGAAAATATATTTAAATCAGAAGAAAGACATTATCCAATTGATTTTGCTTACGGATACTCCAATAACTATAGGGTTAATATTAAAATTCCAAAAGGATATAAGGTAGTAGAACTTCCAAAATCAGAAGCCTTTAATTTACCAGAAGGTATAGGCTCTTTTTCTTTTAGAATTAAAGAAACTAATGAGATGATTCAGATTGTTGCTAAGGAAACAATTAATACTCCTTTTCTTTCGGCAGAATATTATCCAATATTAAAAGAATTTTATAGTAAACTTGTAGAAAAAGAAAATGAACAAGTAATTCTTAAAAAAATATAATTATGAGTATTCAAAATGCACAGCAGGTTGTAGATGATTGGATTAAAAACCATGGAGTTCGATATTTCAATGAACTGACTAATATGGCACAGCTTACAGAAGAGGTTGGAGAAGTTGCAAGAATCATAGCTAGACGTTATGGAGAACAAAGTGAAAAGGAAAGTGATAAAAATAAAGACCTAGGAGAGGAGTTAGCAGATGTTTTATTTGTAGTTTTATGCCTAGCTAATCAAACAGGGGTTAATCTTCAGGAAGCCTTTGATAAGAAATTAGATATTAAAACGAAGAGAGATCATGATCGTCATCATAGTAATGAAAAATTAAAATAATGTTTAAATTAATTCTTTCTTCTCGGAGATTTTGGATATCAGTATGTTTTATAGGGCTTGTTTTTATGGCTATTTTTAGTGGTATTGAATATTTTATGCACTACGGAATTTCGGATTGGGATACTTTTGTAGAAGAAAGAATTGATAATAAACGCTGGATTAGGTATCTTTTATCCCGAATTGTAGGAGGGCTCATGTATGGTATGATTATGGGCTATTATTTTGAACTAAGAAAACGAAAATCAAATCGATAATTATGAATTTGAAATTACAGCAGATTTCTAATATAGAAAGCAATACATTACAAATTACAGGATCAAAAAGTGAAACAAATAGGTTATTGATTCTTCAGGCATTATATCCTAGTGTAACTATCGAAAACATATCAAATAGTGATGATTCAGAAGTGATGCAGAAAGCATTACATAGTGATGATGTTGTAATAGATGTCCATCATGCAGGTACAGCAATGCGCTTTCTTACGGCATATTTTGCGGTTAAAGAAGGAAGAGAAACAGTTTTAACAGGTAGTAAAAGAATGCAAGAAAGACCAATTAAAATATTGGTAGAAGCATTACAGCAATTAGGATGTGAAATAAGTTACGAGAACGAACATGGTTATCCTCCTATACGGATTAAGGGAAAAAGACCTAATACAAATAAAGTCTCTCTACAAGCTAATGTAAGTAGTCAATATATTTCGGCATTAATGTTAATAGCACCTTCATTACCAAATGGATTAGAGATAATGTTAGAAGGAAAAGTTACCTCTGTACCCTATATAAATATGACATTAAGTTTATTGGGAGTTGCTGGGATTAAAGGATCTTTTGAAAATAATAAAATAATGATTGCTCCGCATAAAGAAAACTCTTCAAAAAACATTGTTGTAGAATCGGATTGGAGTTCGGCATCTTATTTTTATAGCATAATTGCCTTGTCTGATAATGTATCTGTGACTATAGGAAGTTATAAAAAAGAAAGCTACCAAGGAGATGCAAAACTTGCAGAAATTTATAAAAACCTAGGAATAGAAACAACGTATAACGAAAATACGATTACATTAAAGAAAGTATCAAATGTAACCCCAGAAATCCATGGAGAGTTAGATTTGTCCAACTCTCCAGATATAGCTCAGACTATAGCAGTAACTTGTTTTGGATTAGGAATAGGGTGTTATCTTACAGGTTTACATACTCTAAAAATAAAAGAAACAGATAGACTTGAAGCATTAAAAGCTGAAATTGAAAAACTAGGAGGTAAAGTCGATATAACATCAGAGACTCTTCGCTTAGCTCCATCAATGTCAATAAAAAAAGATATTGCAATAGCAACATATAATGATCATCGTATGGCTATGGCTTTTGCTCCATTAGCACTTAGAACATCATTGCTTGTCGAAGACGCTAATGTAGTTTCTAAATCTTATCCAGATTTTTGGACAGATTTACAGCAATTAGGATTTGAAGTGGTGAAAGCTTAAAATAATTAGAACATAACCTTTACTATACTGTTTTTTTAAAACACTATTTTAATAGATAACTGAATAATCATATCATTTACATGTAAATATCTATAGATTTACTTGACAACCCCTATTTCAAGATTGTATATTTGTAGCTTTAAAAAAAATAGACACAAATGAAGTTATCGCATTTCAATTTTGACCTTCCACAAGATTTGCTAGCTGAATATCCAGCTGAAAATAGAGATGAGTCTCGCCTAATGGTTCTTAATAGAAAAGAGCAAACCATAGAGCATAAGCAGTTTAAAGACCTTATAGATTATTTTGAGCCAAATGACGTGATGGTTGTTAATAATACTAAAGTTTTTCCTGCCAGATTATATGGTAATAAAGAGAAAACAGGAGCTAGAATTGAAGTATTTTTATTGCGAGAATTAAATTCTGAAACAAGACTTTGGGATGTGCTAGTTGATCCAGCTAGAAAAATACGAATAGGAAATAAGTTATATTTTGGAGATGATGAAAGTTTGGTAGCAGAAGTAATTGATAATACCACATCGAGAGGACGTACATTACGTTTTTTATATGATGGATCTTATGATGAATTTAGAAAAAAACTAAATGATTTAGGAGAGACACCTTTACCTAAGTATATTAAAAGAGATACTGAACCCGAAGATGAAGAAAGGTATCAAACTATATACGCTAAAAACGAAGGAGCTGTAGCTGCGCCAACAGCAGGACTTCACTTCTCTAAACATCTAATGAAACGATTAGAGATTAAAGGGGTTGATTTTGCTGAAATTACCTTACATGTAGGGTTAGGGACATTTAATCCAGTAGAAGTAGAAGATTTATCCAAACATAAGATGGATAGTGAAGAGGCTGATGTTACTGCTCATGCCGCTGATGTTATTAATAATGGGATTGCAAACAAAAAAAGAATTTGCGCAGTTGGAACTACCGTAATGAGAGCCTTAGAAAGTTCAGTCTCATCAGATCAAACATTAAATGAATTTAGAGGATGGACTAATAAGTTTATCTTTCCTCCATATGATTTTAGTATCGCTAATTGTATGATTACAAATTTTCATACACCAAAATCTACTTTATTGATGATGGTTTCGGCTTTTGCTGGACATGATTTTATAAAAGAAGCATATGAAGAAGCAGTAAAAGAGAAGTATAAATTTTACTCTTATGGAGATGCAATGTTAATTATCTAAAAATGAAAAAATAGTTGTTATATAGGCCTTGTTGAATTCAATTTCAACAAGGCTTTTTTATATAGATCTAGGAATTAGTATGTTAAAATCCTTTTTTTGCAAAAAAAAAATATTATTTTCGGCAACTTAAAAATTATTGAGAATAAAATCATGTCATAACTAACATCAAAAAACGATGAATATCGATTTTTGTCGAAAAACACAAGATAAAGAGAGTGTAAAGTATACTTTTTATAAATTTGTATTGTTTTTTTAAGTCCCCCAAATTATGAAATGGAAACTAAACCAAATTATAGCATGAAAAAAATAATTTATTACATACTATTTTTTAATACTATTTTTTCTTACGCACAAACTAAAGTTGGAGATGTTGCTTTTAATGATGTAGCAGTTTTTGATGATAGAGAATTAATGCTTAATGGTGCAGGAGCAAGAGAGAAGATGTATGCAATGGCATTATATTTAGATTTTGAAGTTGATGGAGTAGAAGATGGAGTTATGGTAGCAGAAAAAGATGTTACAATGGCTATTACTATTAAAATATCCTCATCAATCACAGATGCCGAATTTAAAAGTATTATAAGAAATGGTTTAGAAAGAGCTACAGATGGAAATAGTTATTTGTTAGAAAATCAAACAAGAGATTTCCTTAATCTTTTTACACACCAAGTAAGTAAATTTGCAATTTTTAAAATCCTTTATACAAAAGGAGGAAAACTTACTTTATATAAAGGCAATAAGCTTTTAGGAACCATAAATAGCAAAGAATTTAAAAAAGCTTTATTTAAGATTTGGATAGGAGAAAATCCTGTTGATGTACAACTAAAAGAAGAGTTGTTGGCTTCATATGAGCCAAACCCTATATTAGGAAGATGGAAGACGTACGATAAAAAAACAGGAGTTGCAATTAGTATTGTTCAACTATACATTATCGAAAATAAAGTATATGGTGTTATACAAAGAATGATGCGTATATCAGAAAGAGACGCTATTTGTTATGAATGTGAAGGAGAAGATAAAAATCAAAATGTAGAAGGGCTAGTTGTTGTAAAAGGATTAGCATTAAAGGAAAATAGATATGTAAATGGTAAGTTTACAGATATTAAAAGTGGTAAAGTTTCAAGCTGTCAAATGTGGATTGATAAAGATGATAATGATGTACTTAATGTGAAGTATAAAGGAGGGGGTGGAGCTCATGAATGGAGAAGGATAAAAGATAAAAAATAAAGATGTAAACCCTTGGTACTACTACCAAGGGTTTTTTGTTACTTATAATAAAGACTGAAAATACATATTGTAGTACCGTTTTATCTTTTTATTTTTGCAAATATATGAGTGTTAAGAAAAAAGACATAAGAGCTTTAAGTAAAGATCAATTAAGATTCTTTTTTGAAGAAAGTGGGGATAAAGCTTTTAGAGGAAATCAAGTTTATGAATGGCTTTGGAGTAAAGGAGCTCATAGTTTTGATGATATGACGAATATTGCTAAAGCTACAAGAAAGACACTTGAAGAAAATTTCGTGATTAACCATATTAGAGTTGATCAAATGCAGCGTAGTACTGATGGAACTATAAAAAATGCAGTACGATTACATGATGGATTAATAGTAGAATCAGTATTAATTCCTACACCAACCAGAACAACTGCTTGCGTATCATCTCAAGTAGGGTGTAGTTTAGATTGCAAATTTTGTGCTACTGCTCGGTTAAAAAGAATGAGAAACCTTAATCCTGATGAAATTTATGATCAGGTAATGGCTATTGATAAAGAAAGTAGGTTGTATTACAATCGCCCATTATCGAATATAGTATTTATGGGCATGGGAGAGCCTTTGATGAATTATAAAAACGTGATTAAGGCTATTGATAAGATTACTTCTCCAGAAGGGTTAGCGATGTCACCTAAGAGAATTACAGTGTCTACTTCGGGGGTTCCAAAAATAATCAAGAAGATGGCAGACGATGAGGTGAAATTTAAATTGGCAGTATCATTGCATTCTGCAATAGATGAGGTTAGGACTTCAATAATGCCATTTAATGAAACTTTTCCGTTGCAAGATCTTAAAGAAGCGATAGAATATTGGTATGAAAAAACCAAAAGTAGGGTTACCTATGAGTATGTTGTGTGGGATGGCATTAATGATAGAAAAGAAGACATAAATGCACTGGTTAGATTTTGTTCTTATGTACCATGTAAAGTGAACTTGATAGAGTATAATCCAATTGATGATGGAATGTTTCAGCAAGCACCTAATAGAGTAATAGAGGATTATATTAATGCACTAGAACAGAAAAATATAATAGTAAATGTTCGCCGTAGTCGAGGAAAAGATATCGATGCAGCTTGTGGTCAGTTAGCTAATAAAACCTAAGAATTAAATCATGTAATCAATGATTGTTTGTATAAAAGTTAAGTTTTTTTATTTTTTAAATAAAAAACTATTTATACTACATTCGTACTATATTAGATTAAAGAATTAAGTATCAAATATTGAAAGTTGTAGAACAAATAAAACTGCCTATCATTGAGGAAATGGAAATTTTTGAACAAAAATTTTCAGAATCAATGACCTCTAAGGTAGCCTTACTTAATAGAATAACCCACTATATTGTCAATAGAAAAGGCAAACAAATGAGACCTATGTTTGTTTTTCTTGTAGCCAAAATGGTTTCTGGAGGAGGTGTTAATGAATGTACATACCGTGGAGCTTCTGTAATAGAATTAATTCATACTGCAACTTTAGTTCATGATGATGTTGTAGATGATTCTAATCAAAGAAGAGGCTTTTTTTCTATTAATGCGCTTTGGAAAAATAAGATAGCAGTTCTGGTAGGTGATTATTTATTATCAAAAGGTCTTTTGCTTCTAATTGATTCCGGAGACTTTGATCTTTTGAGAATTATTTCTGTAGCAGTTAGAGAAATGAGTGAAGGAGAATTGTTGCAAATAGAGAAAGCTAGAAATCTTGATATTACAGAAGAGATCTATTATGAGATCATTCGTCAAAAAACAGCAACATTAATCGCAGCATGCTGCGCTCTAGGAGCTCGTTCTGTTACATCTGATTTTGATAAAGTAAAACAAATGAAGAAATTTGGAGAACTCATAGGTATGGCCTTTCAGATCAAAGATGATTTGTTTGATTATGGGGATACAGCTATAGGGAAACCAACAGGGATTGATATTAAAGAGCAAAAAATGACACTTCCTCTTATCTATACACTAAATCATTGTACTAAAGAAAAAAAGAAATGGCTTATTAACTCTGTAAAAAATCATAATAAAGATAAGAAAAGGGTTAAAAAAGTTATAGAATTTGTAAAAATAAGTGGTGGTTTAGAATACGCTATAAAGATTATGCATCAATATAAGGATGAAGCACTTTCTATTTTATCAGAATACCCAGATTCGGATTATAAATCTTCTTTAGAATTGATGGTTCATTATGTTATTGATCGAAAAAAATAATAATAAGATAGTACTTCTGTAATGATATCATTCTTACAAAAAAAACTTATTGAATAAATTGATGTGATTTTCTGTAATTTGGTTTATAATAGAGTTTAATTACTTATAAAATATTTAATATAAAATTATGATCCATAAGTCGACGATAGATGCTGTATTTGAAACTGCCCGTTTAGAAGAGGTTATAGGAGATTTTGTACAATTAAAAAAAGCAGGAAGTAACTTTAAAGGATTAAGCCCGTTTAGTGATGAAAGAACACCTTCTTTTATGGTGTCTCCGGTAAAGCAGATTTGGAAAGATTTCTCTAGTGGAAAAGGAGGTAATGTCGTTGCTTTTTTAATGGAACATGAACATTTTACATACCCTGAGGCTATAAAATATCTTGCTAAAAAATATAATATAGAAATTGAAGAAACTGAGCAAACAGATGAGCAAAAGCAGCAAGCGGATGAAAGAGAAAGCATGTATCTGGTTAGTGAATTTGCGAATACTTTTTTTCAGAATTCATTGCTTAAAACAGAGGAAGGAAAAGCTATAGGGCTAACTTATTTTAAAGAACGTGGCTTTACAGAAGAAACGATACAAAAATTTGGATTAGGGTATTCCCCTAATGTGTGGGATGCATTTACAACAGAAGCTATTAGAAAAGGATATCAATTAAATTACCTTGAGAAAACAGGGCTTACTATAGTAAAAGAAGAAAAACAGTTTGATCGTTTTAAAGGAAGAGTGATGTTTCCTATTCAATCAATGTCTGGACGCGTACTAGGTTTTGGAGGTAGGATTTTAACCAATGAGAAAAAAGCAGCAAAGTACCTTAACTCTCCAGAAAGTGATATTTATCATAAGAGTAAAGTGCTTTATGGTATTTATCATGCAAAACAAACTATTGCAAAAGAAGATAACTGTTATCTTGTAGAAGGATATACCGATGTTATACAGTTTAATCAAACAGGAATTACCAATGTAGTCTCTTCTTCAGGAACAGCATTAACTACAGATCAAATACGTTTAATTAGTAGGCTTACTAAAAATATTACGGTACTATTTGATAGTGATGCAGCAGGAATGAGAGCATCTCTAAGAGGTATAGATTTAATACTAGAACAAGGGATGAATGTGAAAGTATGTAGCTTTCCTGATGGAGAAGATCCAGATAGTTTTGCTAAGCAAAATACCTTGGAAGAGTTAAAGATTTATCTTAATGATAACGCTCAGGACTTTATTAGCTTTAAAGCCTCGTTATTACAAGAAGAATCTAATAGAGATCCAATTAAGAAAGCAGAGTTAGTTAGGGATATGGTAATGAGTGTATCTAAAATACCTGATGTAATTAAGCAAGAAATTTATATCAAAGAATGCTCTAGAATAATGGATATTTCAGAAGATGTATTGTTTGATACTTTAGCACAATTACTCAATATAGATTCGAAAGATCAGCGTAAGCAAGAAAAACAACAGCAAAAGTCGTTGGAGGTGGTAAAAACTGAAACAAAAAAGTCACCTAAAGTTAATCAGCAATATGAGTTAGAACGTAAGATTATAGAAATACTGTTGCTTTATGGAGAAAGAGAAGAAGAGTTTGAAGACCTTGTATTGAAAGAAAATGATGATGGAGAGCTTGTTTTGGAGCCGGAAATATATACAGCAAAAGTATTTGAGAAGATATATCTAGATCTTCAAGACGATGAAATAGAATTTACTCAAGATAGTTTTAAGAATATATATACTACTTTAATTGAAAAATTACATCAGGAAGATGTGTTTAAGGTTGAAAATTTCATTAATCATATAGCGCCCGAAATGGCCTCAGAAATTACTGCCATTATGATGAATGAAGAGCGATATGCATTACATCGATGGGTGGACATGGAAATTCATGTCAAAAAGAAAGAATATACCGTTTCACAGTATGTTAGCGATATTATTTTAAACCTAAGAAGGTTTTTAATTAGTAAAAAAGTAGAAGAGCTCTCACAAGAAGTGAAAGCTCAAATTTCTGAAGATAATCAAGAAGCTATACAAGATATCATGGATTATCTTTCTTTAAAAAGAATATTGTCTGAAAAACTAAATAGAGTAGTTTAGTTAATGTGTAATAACCTAGACTGATGAATTAAATCAGCAAGATTATCTACCTTTAATTTTTTTAAGAGCCTTGTTTTATAGGTGCTTACTGTTTTTTCATTAATAGATAGTGTAGTCGCTATATCTTTATTGCGTTTTCCTGATGATAGTAAATTAAGTACTTCTATTTCTCGGGAAGACAATTTTTTATATTTTACAACCATATTGTTTTCACTAGCATTTCCATTAGCTAGTTGTTTGGTAAGATTGTCGTTTAGATATATACCACCTCTTGCAACGCGTTCGATTGCTTTTTTTAATGTTTTTGTTTGTACTATTTTTGATAAATAAGCCGAAGCACCTGCCTTAATAGCACTTAATGCGTACATTTCTTCAGGATGAGAACTAAAAATAATTACCTTGATACCGGCGAATTCTTTTTTAATTGTTCTCAATGCCGTAATTCCATTGATCTGTGGCAGGTCTAATTCCATGATGAGTACATCAGGAGTATTATCTTTCAAGATATCATACATCTCGTTTCCATTACTCACTTTTCCAATAATCTCATAATCTTCTGAGTGGCGAAATAAAGAAACGATCCCCTTCCTTGTTATTGGATGATGATCTGCTATTAATATGGTTGTCATTCTTGTTTGCGATTGTTAATGTTAGTTTAATTTTAAGAGTTCGACATTTAGGTTAGGGGTAATTTTTTTAATCTTGCAGCAAAATTACTAAGAACTAGTCCTCGTAAACTTTTTTTTATGTATTTATCGACAAAATGTTAGTTATAATAGATTAAGTGGTATCTCGCATACAGGAATTGGGATCATTTTATGTTGGTTTACGGTATTTAGATGAATAAAAATTTTAAAAACCTCTTGTTCTCGTCCTTTAAAATCATCAATAGATTTACCTTGATCTTTCATTTTCATAGCCCATTCTAATTCGTCATAGCTTGCTCCAATCTGATCTTCATCACTTCTGCTATCTCCAAATAATCCATCAGTTGGAGCGGCGATTTGTATAGCGTGTGGAACTTCTAGGATTTTTCCTATCTTATATACGTCACTTTTTAGTAAATTAGCAATAGGACTTAAGTCTACCCCACCATCTCCATATTTGGTGTAGAAACCAACTCCAAAATCTTCAACTTTGTTACCAGTTCCTGCAACTAGATATTTATGCAAACCGGCAAAGTAATATAAAGTAGACATTCGTAGTCTTGCTCTGGTGTTTGCTAATGATAAATCAAGTTGCGCACTCGGTGCTGTTGGAGGAACTACGGATTTTAATTCTTCAAAAACAGGAGTGAGATCTACTCTGGTATCAGATACATTAGGAAATTGTTTTTTTAATTGAGTAATATGTTCTTGCGCTCGTGTTACCTGACTCTGAGCTTGATGAATAGGCATTTCTACACAGAGAGTTTTTAAACCCGTTTTAGCACATAAAGTAGAGGTAACAGCACTGTCAATGCCTCCACTAACACCTATTACAAATCCTTTTATGTTTGCTTTGGAGGCATATTCTTTTAGCCAATTAACGATATGATCAATCACTTTTTCTGTTTGCATGCTTATTCTTTATTAGTACTGATTTAGTATTAATTTTAATTTTAAAAAATAGGATCTTCCTAAATAGATACTTCATGTCACTATCTTTGTGCTTCGCAACTTGAAGTATTATCTTTGCAAAGATAAAATTAATAAAAAAAGATGGCGTTCTGGAGTAATAGAAGTTATTTAAAGAGATATTATAATTTAGAGATGAATACTATTAAATTTTTAAAACTTGCTCTGGTTTTTTGTGTATTGATTTCTTGCTCTCGTAAAAGTGAGATTGAAAAAGAGATTGCTGCAATTCCAATAGATCTTAAAATAGAACGTTTTGATCAGTTATTTGCTAAAATGACACCACAGAACCTGCCTGATCTAAAAAAAGAATACCCTTTTTTGTTTTCAGAAAAGTACCATGATAGCGTATGGATTAATACATCTAGAGACACTATTCAGTTAGAAATCAACAAAGAAATAGAAAAAGCGTTTTCTGATATGTCTAGAGAGAAAGACCAACTTCACTCTCTTTTTCAGCATATTAAATATTATTTCCCTGAGATTAAAGAACCTAGAGTGGTTACAATTACTTCTGATGTTAATTATCGAAATAAAATTGTGTTAGCTAAGGGATTACTGATCATTTCTCTAGATGTTTATCTGGGTAAAGACCATCATTTTTATGAATCAATACAGAAATACTTGAGACGTAACTTTGAAAAGCAATATATTGTTCCAGATATAGCTTCGATGTATGCTAAAAATCAGGTTGGGCCAATTAGAGATAGAACGTTCTTGGGGAATCTTATATCTTTTGGTAAAGAATTATATATAAAAGATTTGCTTTTGCCAACCTTTAGTAATGCTCAAAAAATAGGATATACTACAGAACAGTATGATTGGGTTAAAGTTAATGAAGAGCAAATATGGAGGTATTTTGTAGATCGTCAATTACTATATAGTACTGATAGCACTCTTATGCCAAGATTTTTATATCCAGGACCTTTCTCAAAGTTTTATTTAGAAGAAATCGATAAAGAGGCACCAGATAGGGTCGGGCAATATATTGGGTGGAGGATTGTATCCTCGTATATGAAAAATAACAATGTATCTTTACAGCAGTTACTATTGATAGATGCCGAAACAATTTTTAATAGGTCAAAATATAAACCAAAAAAATAATAATGAGCGATTATAAATCAGAAATCAAGATTGATATAGAATTAGATGAAAATAAAATTCCAGAACAACTAAGATGGACGGCAAAAGATGGAGGAGTAGAGAACGAAGAAACAAAAGCAATGCTATTATCAGTATGGGATAGTAAAAAGAAAGAAAGCCTTCGTATTGATTTGTGGACCAAAGATATGCCAGTAGATGAAATGAAAATCTTCTTTCATCAAACACTGGTTGCTATGAGTGATACTTTTCATCGAGCTACGCAGGATGAAAAAATGTCAGCAACTATGAAAGATTTTTGTGATTATTTTGCTGAAAAACTAGAATTAAAGCAACAGTGATGATTGATGGATGGAAGAGCTCATTTTTAGTTTCTTAGCATCATAATTTTTCTTCTTTTGTAGCGTGGTTTTTTATACGATGCTTATACTGATTGAAAATATACTTCATAATATTTTAAAAACATAAATGATTTTAGTGTGTTATGAAATGTTTTAAGCATTTTGTTGACTAAATTTCAAAATTTAAGTTTTGGAAAAAGTATTGTATTTTGTTTATAATGCAAATTCTGGTATATGGAACAATTATATTGATACTATTCATAAAATAGTAAGCCCAAGTACCTATTCTTGTGATTTGTGTACTCTTACTCATGGTAATTTTTCTGAGAAAGGAATTTGGAAAGATTTTAGAAAGAAATCTAGTTTTAAGTGTGTGTTTATGTATAAAGACGAGTTTTTAAATGCTTATTCAAAATCAGGTTGTGAAAACTTAAAATTTCCAGTTATTTTACAAAAGCAAGAGGAGAAGTTTTTAATGTTTCTTGATTCAGAGAAATTAGCTTCTTTAGGTTCTATAACAGAATTGATCGAATTTATAGGAGAAAATGAAGTCTAAGATTTTTTTACTTGAATATTGATTTCATTGATGTAGTTAAGGATATCTTCTTTTCCTAATCCAGATGAAGATGAAGTGACAAAATAATTAGGCATTTCTACCCAATATTTAAGCATTTCTTCAATATAACTATTGATTTGGTCAGGTAATTTGTTTTTTGAGAGCTTATCTGATTTTGTAAAAACAATAGAAAAAGGGATTTGATTTTCACCTAGCCATTGCATAAATTCAAGATCTATTTTTTGTGGCTCATGACGGCAATCGACTAATACAAAGGCACTAACTAATTGAGTTCGTTTAGCAAAATAGGCAGTAATAAATTTCTGAAATACTTTTTTAGAAGATTTTGATACTCTGGCATACCCATAACCAGGTAAGTCAACCAAAAACCAATTTTTATTAATTATAAAATGATTGATAAGCTGTGTTTTTCCGGGTCTTCCAGATGTTTTGGCAAGACTCTTTCGGCTTGTGAGCATATTAATCAATGAAGACTTGCCTACGTTAGACCTTCCTATAAAAGCATATTCAGGAAGCTTGTCTTTAGGACATTTAGCAACATCACTATTGCTCATTACAAATTCTGCACTACTAATCTTCATTATATCAGTTGTAATTAGAAGTTACGCTCTTTTAACCAGTTGTGTAATAATAGGTTAAACTTATCAGGATGCTCCATCATAGCGGCATGACCGCACTTATCAATCCAGTATAAGTCAGAGTCTGGTAATAATCGATTAAAATCATTAGCAACCTCTGGAGGTGTAACATTATCATTTTTTCCCCAGATAATACAGGTTGGGGTATTCATGTTAGGTAGATCTTTGGCCATATTATGGCGGATAGCACTCTTAGCTATAGCTAAGGTTCTGATTAATTTATTTCGATCATTAACAGTGGCATACACCTCGTCTACAATTTCTTTTGTAGCTATTGTAGGATCGTAAAATACATTTTCTGCTTTCGCTTTAATATATTCATAATCGCCTCGCTTAGGGTAGCTCTCTCCCATAGCGCTTTCATAGAGACCGGAACTTCCGGTTATAACAAGGCTTTTTACTTTCTCAGGAAACATCTTAGTGCATAAAAGCCCTATATGTCCTCCAAGTGAATTGCCTAGAAGTATAACTTCTTTGTCACCATAACCTAAATGATCTATAAAATCCTTAAGGTATTTAGCATATGTGCTAACCTTGGTTTTTAGTAAAGATAATGTGTAAATGGGAAGTTCAGGAATTAACACCCTGTACCCATGTTCAGGAAAATATGAACCTACACCTTCAAAATTACTAAGACCACCCATCAATCCATGTAAAATTATGATTGGTGTGCCTTTCCCTAAATCTAGATAACTAAATTTTCCGTCTTTTTCTAATTCGTGCTTCATTAATACTTCTTACAAGAATTAAACGCAAATATAGCATTTTCATAATTAGTTTTGAGTTTTTTTATGAATACTACTAAATGATTTTTTTTATTTTTTATTTGATCAATCATCTCTTCTTTGAATTGGTTAAAATCAGAGGTTTTTAAGGCTTTTTGTAGTGTGTTGATAAACAAAATATTAAGGATTTTGGTTCTAAAAGCCTTTTGATTTTACAGACAACTTATTAACAATGTGGTATATTGTGGTAAAAAGTGGTAATATTTTCAATATATTTGAATAATTAAACGTTTAATAGGTAAGTGATAAATCTAATCGGCACATACGAATGTAAAGCAGATGCTAAGGGGCGTTTGATGATTCCTGCGGCTTTTAAGAAGCAACTTTTGCCTATGCTAAAAGATGGATTTGTGTTGAAAAGAGCTGTTTTTCAGACTTGTTTAGAGTTATATCCAATGTCAGAATGGAATCTTTTGATGCAAAAAATGAACAAACTTAACCGTTTTAAAAAGAAAAACAATGATTTTATCAGAAGGTTTACAGCAGGGGTTAAAGTGATAGAGATTGACGCAACTGGTCGTCTCTTGATTCCTAAAGACTTAGTTAATTTTGCGGGAATTACTAAAGAATTAGTGCTGTCGTCAGCAGTTAATATTATCGAGATTTGGGATAAAGATCAATATGAAAAAGTAATAGATGATGTAGCAGATGATTTTGCAGATTTAGCAGAAGAGGTCATGGGATTTGATGATGAAATAACCATTGATTAATAGGATAGGGGATATTAAAATAAGTAGTTAGCGTTTGGTTTAACTGATTGATAAAGTATAAAGATGGAACAAACAGGATATCATAATCCGGTTTTACTTAAAGAAACAGTAGATGGGTTGGCCATAAAGCCAAATGGCATTTATGTAGATGTTACATTTGGCGGAGGTGGCCATTCTAAAGAGATAATGAAGCAATTAGGGAGTGAAGGAAGATTGTTTGCTTTTGATCAAGATCAGGATGCTTTAGATAATGCAATTGATGATGAACGATTTACTTTAATAAATGAAAACTTTAGATTTATTAAGAGGTTTCTTAGGTTTCATGGAATTAAAAAAGTAGATGGAATCCTTGGAGATTTTGGAGTTTCTTCGCATCAGTTTGATGTGGCAGATAGAGGTTTTTCGACTCGTTTTGAAGCGGATTTAGATATGAGGATGAATCAGAATGGAGCAATATCAGCATATCATGTAATTAATGAGTATGATGAAGCAGATTTGAGAAAGATGTTTCTACAATATGGAGAGTTGCGGAATGCGCCTAAGCTAGCTAGAGCGGTATCAGGAGCTAGAAAAGAAGAACCTTTAAAGACAAGTATTGCATTAAAAGAAGTGCTGAAACCATTTTTGTCAAAACATAGAGAGCATAAAATATTAGCTCAGATTTATCAAGCAATTCGTATTGAGGTAAATCAAGAAATAGAGGTGCTAAAAGAGTTCTTGGAGCAAACAATTGAGCTTTTGGATCAAGGAGGTAGAATTAGTTTGATATCCTATCATTCTTTAGAAGATAGGTTAGTAAAACGTTATATACGTAGTGGAATGTTTGAAGGAGAACCAGAAAAAGATATGTATGGAAATGTATCAGTTCCTTTTAAAAAGGTAGGAGGATTGATTGTTCCAAGTGATGAAGAGATTAAGCAAAATAATAGAGCACGTAGTGCAAAGCTTAGGGTAGCAGAAAGAATATAAAAAAACAAAACCGATCACCATCTGCTTTTGGGGAAAGGTAAATTGGGATATGAAACAAGCGGTTTATGATATATTAAAAGGTAAGTTTCTTATTGCAGATGATGCAATGAAGAATTGGAGAATGTTATTGTTTTTATCTTTTTTAGCAATAATAATGATTGCAAGTTCACATAATGCAGAAAGTAAGGTGCATGAGATTGCAAAATTAAATAATGAAGTTAGGGAGTTAAGAACACAATTTGTAGATGGCAAAACTGAATTAATGAGATTGAAAATGGAATCATCAATAATAAAGAAGATGATTCAAAAAGGATTGAAACGTCCAGCAACTCCTCCTAGGAAAATAATAGTAAAAAACTAAGCTATTTTGGCAATAAAAGAAAAAAACATATTAAATCGGTTGTACTTTATAGCAGCATGTATGTTCATTTTTGCTATTGTAGTATTAGTGAAATTAATCAATATACAATTTGTTGAAGGAGATATGTATCGTAAAAAAGCTCAAGAGCGAGTCTTTAAAACTTTTGATATACCAGCAAACAGAGGAAACCTATATGATAGTAAAGGTAATCTATTAGCAACTTCAGTTCCTAAATATGACGTGAGATTTGATGCACTTACGGTTACAGATAAGGATTTTAGAAGACATATTAAACCACTTTGTGAAGCGCTATCTAAAGAATTTAGGAAACCCGTATCTCATTACGATAAAATTCTTAGAACTGCTAGAGCTAACAAAAATAGATATTTATTGATTCGTAGAAATCTAGGGTATTCTCAGTATATGAGAATTAAAAAATTTCCTTTATTCGAATTAGGAGCTAATCGGGGGGGGCTGATCATAGAACAGCGTACAGTTAGAGAACACCCTATAGGAAAAATAGCAGAGCGTACTGTAGGATATGAAAGAAGAGATGAACAAGGGTATTACACTAGGGTTGGGTTAGAAGGAGCTTATGGACCTTTCTTAAGAGGTAAAGACGGGAAACGAAAGAAACAAAAGATAGCAAAAAATCAATGGAAACCTATCGGAGATGCTAATGAAGTAGAGCCTCAGGATGGATATGATGTCGTATCAACTATTGATGTTAATATTCAGGATATAGCACATCATGCATTACTTAAGCAGTTAGAAGCGTTTAAAGCAGAGCACGGGACTGTTGTGGTTATGGAAACTAAAACAGGAGAAATAAAAGCAATTTCTAATCTGGGACGTACCAACGCTGGGAAGTATTATGAAAAATTAAATTATGCTGTAGGAGAAGCTCATGAGCCAGGATCGACATTTAAGTTAATGACTATGGTAGCAGCTTTAGAAGATAAAGTTATTGATTCAAGTTATGTGATAGATACAGAAAATGGGCGAGTAAAATTTTATGATAGAGTCGTAAAAGATTCTAAATGGGGAGGATATGGTAAGATTTCTGCCGCAAAAGCATTTGAGTTATCATCGAATACTGCTTTCGCGAAAATGATACATGAGAATTATAAAGATAATCCAAGGAAATTTATTGATCGATTGATTAATATGGGATTAGGAGAAACGCTTGGGTTATCTATTAGAGGAGAAGGAAAACCTAAGATCCCATATCCGGGAGATGAAGATTGGTATGGCACTACTTTAGCATGGATGGCACATGGTTATGGCGTTGCTGTTACGCCTTTACAAACATTAGCATTTTATAATGCAATAGCTAATGGAGGAGAGATGGTAAAACCTCGATTTATTAGAGAGGTAAAAACTTGGGATAAGACAAGAGAGAAATTTGATAAAGAAATTTTGAACTCAGCAATATGTTCTAAGCAAACTGCAAAAATTGCTCAAGAAATGATGGTGAATGTTGTTAAAAGAGGGACAGCTACTAATATTAAGACTAATGATTTTCTTATAGCAGGTAAAACAGGTACATGTTGGGGAAACTATGGGAAAGACAAAGAACGAGAGTATATATCATCTTTTGCAGGATATTTTCCTGCAGACGAGCCTATTTATTCTTGTATTGTGGTTATTCATAAGCCTAATAAAAAGAAAGGATATTATGGTAGTGAAGTGGCTGCTCCAGTTTTTAAAACGATTGCAACAAAAATTTATAACGATATACCAGTTATAGATGAAGTGTCTTACACAGCAATCGAAAGTAATTCTGTAGTTAGTAGTTATGAAAAATATTATAAAAGCGCTCAGAAATATAAGACTATAATGCCCAATGTAACAGGTATGCCAGCAATGGATGTTATTTCACTTTTAGAAAACATGGGGCTCAAAGTAGAGCTAAGAGGATCAGGAAGAGTTAGAAAACAATCTATAGCACCAGGAAGCAAGGTAAAAATAGATCAAACTATAAGATTAGAATTATCGTGATAGAGTTAAAAGATATTCTGTATAAAGTGGCTATTGACGCTGTGATTGGTGATACAATGACAAGGGTTAATAAAATTGAATTCGACTCAAGAAAAGTTGAACAAGGCGATGTGTTTGTAGCTATTAGAGGAGTATTGTCTGATGGTCACGATTTTATAGAAAAAGCTATTGATAAAGGAGCTGTAGCTGTGATTTGTGAAGAAAATCCTCAAGTTACAGTTGATGGAACTGTTTACGTAGTAGTTAAAGATACTCAATCAGCATTAGCAATGATGGCTTCTAATTATTATGGATCTCCTTCAGAAAATCTTAAGTTAGTAGGAGTGACAGGAACCAATGGTAAAACAACAATAGCTACATTATTATATCAGTTATTTAAAAAAGCTGGATTTAAAGTAGGTTTGCTATCTACAGTAAAGATTTTAGTAGATAATGAAGTATATCATGCTACACATACTACTCCAGATTCTTTGACAATTAATTATTATCTCAAGGAAATGAATGAAGTAGGAGTAGAATATTGTTTTATGGAAGTTAGCTCTCATGGAATTCATCAAAAACGTACAGAAGGTTTAGAGTTTGTGGGAGGGATTTTTACCAATTTATCTCATGATCATTTAGATTATCATAACACTTTTAAAGAATATCGTGATGTAAAAAAGATTTTTTTTGATGAATTACCTACAAAAGCTTTTGCATTGGTGAATACTGATGATAAAAATGGAGCTTTTATGTTACAAAATACAAAAGCAAGACAGTATAGTTATGCCTTAAAATCATATGCAGATTATAGAGGGCAAATTTTAGAAAACAGTCTAGAAGGATTGTTACTAAAATTAAATGATAATGAAGTTTGGGCTAAGTTAATAGGAACCTTTAATGCCTATAACTTATTAGCAATCTTTGGAACAGCAGAATTATTAGGCTTGGAAACTATAGAAACACTTCAGTTAATCAGTGATTTACAGAGTGTGAGTGGTAGGTTTCAATACATGATATCTGATAATAAGATTACAGCTATAGTTGATTACGCACATACTCCAGACGCTTTAAAAAATGTGTTAGAAACTATTAATGACATTAGAACTACTAACGAGGTGCTTATTACTGTTGTAGGGTGCGGTGGAGATAGGGATAAAATGAAACGCCCTGTGATGGGTAATATAGCATCAAAGCTTAGTAATAAGGTGATCTTTACCAGCGATAACCCTAGAACAGAAAATCCAAATCATATTATAGAGGATATTGAAAGAGGAGTAGAGCCATTAGATTATAAAAAGACATTATCGATAACAGATAGAAAACAAGCAATTAAGACAGCGTGTCAATTGGCAGGAAAAGATGATATTATCCTTATTGCAGGTAAAGGGCATGAGACGTACCAAGAAATTAATGGAGAGCGAATTGATTTTAATGATTTCGAAATTGTCAAACAAGAATTAAAAAAACTAAATAAATAAATCCTTTTAGTCTCTTCTGTGAGAACAAAAGGTGATGACCTATGTTATACTATCTATTTGAATATTTAGAAAGCGAATATCAGTTCCCTGGGGCAACGCTTTTTCAGTTTATCACTTTTAGAGCAGCAATAGCGATTATAGTATCATTGCTGATATCTACAATTTATGGGAAACGAATCATAAATTTCCTTAGGAAAAAACAAATGGGAGAGAGTATTCGCGAATTAGGTTTAGATGGTCAGGCAGAAAAAGCAGGTACGCCAACTATGGGAGGGATTATTATTATTCTATCAACTTTAGTTCCTGTATTACTGTTTACCAAGCTTCATAATATATACGTAATCTTGTTAATCATTACAACATTATGGATGGGAGTTATTGGTTTTACAGATGATTATTTAAAAATTAAAAGAAAAGATAAAGAAGGATTAGCAGGGAAATTTAAAATCATAGGTCAGGTAGGACTTGGTATTATTGTAGGATGTATCATGTATTTTCATAATGATATCACAATCAAAGAGGAGAAAGTAAAAACAGAAATAGCGCAGACTGTAAATGTAGAAGGAGAAGAAGCGTCGGATTTTAATCCAGCCATAAAATCAACAAAGACTACAATACCTTTTTTTAAAAACAATGAGTTTGATTATTCGGATTTAATTACATGGATTAGTCCAGAGATGATGAAATATGCTTGGTTGATTTTTATTCCTATTGTGATTTTTATAGTTACAGCAGTTTCAAATGGGGCAAACCTAACGGATGGGATTGATGGATTAGCAGCAGGATCATCTGCTATAATGGTATTAACTTTAGGATTGTTTGCTTGGGTGTCAGGAAACATTATTTTTTCAGATTATTTAAATGTAATGTATATCCCTAATTCTGGAGAAATGACAATTTATATAGCAGCATTTGCAGGGGCACTGGTAGGATTTCTGTGGTATAATACTTATCCAGCACAAGTATTTATGGGAGATACGGGTAGCCTTACCATTGGAGGGATTATAGCAGTAATTGCAATTGCAATACGCAAAGAGTTTTTGATCCCAATCTTATGTGGCATCTTTTTCATTGAAACGGTCTCTGTGATGATGCAAGTAAGTTGGTTTAAATATACCAAAAAGAAATATGGAGAAGGAAGAAGGATTTTTTTGATGTCACCATTACATCATCATTATCAAAAGAAAGGAATACATGAGAGTAAGATTGTTTCAAGATTTTGGATAGTAGGGATTTTCCTAGCAATTATAGCGGTAATTACTCTTAAGGTGAGGTGATATGTAGTTTAATTCTTGCATATAATTATGTAAGTGTATTACTTATGATAAGTAAAATGTAAAATCATGAATCATAATTCAAAAATCAAAAAGCGACTTGTCGTTTTGGGAGCAGGAGAGAGCGGAGTGGGAACCGCTATTTTGGGTAAAAAAGAAGGGTTTGATGTTTTTGTTTCAGATAAAGGAGTAATTGCAAATAACTATAAGGAAGTTCTTAAAAATTTTGAAATAGAATGGGAAGAGCAAGGTCATACAGAAAATAAAATTCTGAATGCGAATATTGTAATGAAGAGCCCTGGGATACCAGATAAAGTAACATTAATAGAAAAGTTACATGTAAAAGGAATCCCTGTGCTATCAGAGATAGAATTTGCAGCTAAGTATACTGATGCGCAGATTGTAGGTATCACAGGTAGTAATGGTAAAACTACAACAACTATGCTTACACACTATGTGTTAAAACAAGGAGGCTTACAGGTGAATATGGCAGGTAATATTGGAGATAGTTTTGCAAAACAAGTTGCAGAAAAAGATGCTCCTTTTTATGTGTTAGAACTTAGCAGTTTTCAGTTGGATGGTATAGAGGATTTTACCCCACATATTGCAATCTTAACTAATATTACACCAGATCATTTAGATCGGTATGAATATAAAATAGAAAACTATATCGCATCTAAATTTAGAATTGCGATGAATCAAAAAGAAGAAGATTACTTTATCTACGATGCAGATGATAAAATGATAGTAGAGTATTTGGTTAAACACCCTATTCGTTCAAGATTATTACCTTTTTCATTAACTAAAAAGGTAGAAAATGGAGCATATGTAGAGGGAGAAAATATAATAATAACAATAGATAACAATAAAATAATTATGTCAACAACAAATTTAGCCCTAAAGGGAAATCATAATGTGAAAAATGCTATGGCAGCTTCCACAGTATCGCAGTTATTAAAGATTAGAAAAGCTACCATAAGAGAATGCTTGGAGAATTTTCATGGAGTAGAACATAGGTTAGAAAATGTGTTGAAGATTAATAATGTACAATATATTAATGACTCTAAAGCAACAAATGTAAATGCTACATTTTATGCACTAGATGCTATGAAATCAGCTACTGTTTGGATTGTAGGAGGTGTAGATAAAGGAAATGACTATACCGAATTATATCCGTTAGTTAATGAAAAAGTAAAAGCGATCATTTGTTTAGGAGTAGATAATTCTAAAATTATTAATGCATTTGGTAATTGTATTGATTATATAGTAGAAACACAATCAATGAAAGAAGCTGTTGAGATGGCATACAAGATAGCGGATAGAAATGAAAATGTATTATTGTCTCCAGCTTGTGCTAGTTTTGATTTGTTTAAAAATTATGAAGAAAGAGGAAGGCAGTTTAAAGAAGCGGTAAGAGAATTGTAAGTAAGTAATAAGAAGCAGTGTATTAATGACGAAAGTACTAGGGAATATAAAAGGAGATAGAGCAATCTGGGCGGTAGCAGCTTTGTTGGCGTTGTTTTCGTTCCTCCCAGTATATAGCGCTAGTAGTAACTTAGCATATCTATATGGTAATGGAGATACTTTTGGTTTTTTAGTAAAGCATTTTGCACATTTAGTTTTAGGTTTTTTAATTATGTATGGAGTGCATAAAATACCATACCATTATTTTAAAGGACTTTCTATAATCATGATACCTGTAATAGTAGTGTTATTGATTGCTACTATGGCTCAGAATACAACTATAGAAGGAGCTAATGCTAGTAGGTGGATTCGTTTGCCCTTTGTAGGGGTTACTTTTCAGACTTCTACTCTGGCAGCTGTAGTGCTCATGGCTTATGTCGCAAGATATCTTTCGAAGATTAAAGATAAAAAAGTTTCTTTTAAAGAAACAATATTGCCTCTTTGGTTACCAGTGTTTTTAATGTTGATTTTGATATTACCAGCTAATTTTTCTACAGCAGCAATTATATTTTCAATGGTTATTGTGTTAGTATTTCTAGGAGGATATCCATTAAAATATATTTCGGTGATATTAGGCTCTGGTCTTTTGATATTAGCATTCTTTGTTTTGTTTGCAAAAGCATTTCCAGGAGTGTTTCCTAATAGGGTAGATACTTGGGTAAGTAGGATAGAAAATTTTGCAGATAAAAAAGACACTCAAGAAGACTACCAAATCGAAAGAGCAAAAATAGCGATTGCCAGAGGGAAAATTATCGGGACAGGTCCAGGTAAAAGTGTACAAAGAAATTTTTTGCCACAATCATCATCAGATTTTATTTATGCTATTATAATTGAAGAATGGGGTTTTTTAGGAGGAGTTTTTCTAATGTTGTTGTATATGTTATTATTGTTTAGACTTATTATTGTAGCTCATAAGAGTGTTGATATTTTTGGAAAGTTATTAGTAGTAGGAGTAGGGTTGCCTATTGTTTTTCAGGCATTGATAAATATGGCTGTAGCTGTAGAGTTATTTCCAGTTACAGGACAGACATTGCCACTTGTTAGCAGTGGGGGAACATCAATTTGGATGACCTGTTTAGCAATCGGAATTGTATTAAGTGTAAGTAGTAGAAGAGAAGACCAGATAGAAGGAGAGCATATAGAAGAAAAAGAAGATAATCCATTAGAAGTTTTGAGAAAGGTTTTATGAGTAAAGAGCTAAGAGTCATATTATCCGGAGGAGGAACAGGAGGACATATCTATCCTGCAATAGCTATTGCGAATGAAATAAAGAATAGATTTCCTAATGCATCTATTTTATTTGTAGGAGCTAAGGATCGTATGGAAATGCAAAAAGTACCGAAAGCAGGGTATGAAATAGTAGGATTGTGGATTAGTGGTATTCAAAGAAGATTAACCCTGAGTAATCTTTTGTTTCCAATAAAATTGATAAATAGCCTTTGGAGATCTAAGAAAATTATAAAAAAGTTTAAACCAGATATAGTTATAGGAACAGGAGGATTTGCAAGTGGTCCATTATTAAGAATGGCAGCTTCAATGAAGATTCCTACATTACTTCAGGAGCAAAATTCGTTTCCTGGAATTACAAATAAGTGGTTGTCAAAGAAGGCGCATAAAATATGTGTAGCTTATGATCATATGGAACGTTTTTTTCCGAAAGAAAAAATTGTAAAAACTGGAAACCCTGTTCGTCAGGATTTGTTGATGATTGATGGAAAGAGAGATCAAGGGATTATGAAATATAATCTTGATCCAGAAAAGAAAACAATTTTGGTTATAGGAGGAAGCTTGGGAGCAAGGCGAATTAATCAACTGATAGAAAAAGAACTCAGTTTTTTTGCAGAAAAAGATGTTCAGGTACTTTGGCAATGCGGTAAGTTGTACTATGATGATTATAGGTTGTATAGTGATCAAAAAAAGGTGCAAGTACATCAGTTTTTGGATACAATGGATTTAGCATATGCAGTTGCTGATCTTATAGTATCAAGAGCAGGGGCAAGTTCTGTTTCGGAGTTGTGTATTGTAGCAAAACCAACAGTATTTATTCCTTCGCCAAATGTAGCTGAGGATCATCAGACTAAAAATGCTAAGGCTATTGTAGATCAAAAAGGAGCAGTAATGCTAAAAGAAAATGAGCTTGATGAACGATTTAGGCCTACAATTTCAGAAATAGTAGAATCAAAAGAAATACAGGTAAAACTCTCGGAAGCAATAAAAAAAATAGCATTACCTAATGCTACTTCAGATATCGTAGATGAGATTGAAAAAATAATAGAACATAAAAGTTGAAAGAAACTGTAAGAATACATGAATAAGGAGTTAGAAAATATACAGAATATATACTTTATCGGTATTGGGGGTATCGGGATGAGTGCTCTTGCTCGATATTTTAAATTTTTAGGTAAAAATGTAGCGGGATATGATAAAACACCTAGTCAGATTACATCAGATTTAATTGATTTAGAAATCCCGATTCATTTTGAAGATAGTATTGATCATATTCCTAAAACCTTTTTGAACATTGAAGATACATTAATCGTATATACTCCAGCTATTCCTAAGGGTCATAAAGAATTGATGTATGTTCAGAATGCTAATTTTTTGATAAAGAAAAGAGCAGAGGTATTAGGTATTATAACTAAAGGTACTTATACCCTTGCAGTGGGAGGAACACATGGTAAAACAACAACAACAGCTATTCTTGCTCATTTGCTTAAAGAAAGTGGAGCAAAAGTAACTGCTTTTCTAGGAGGGATAAGTGAGAATTATAACTCTAATCTAGTATTAGAAGGTAATGAAGTCGTAGTAGTAGAGGCAGACGAATTTGATCGATCATTTTTGCAATTATATCCAGATATTGCAGCAATAACCTCGATGGATGCAGATCATTTAGATATTTATGAAAAAGCAAATGCATTAGAAGAATCTTTTATAGAGTTTTCATCACGTGCAAAAGATCACCTTTTGATTTGTAATGGATTGCCTCTTTCTGGAATTACTTTTGGAATTGAAGATGATTCAGAGTATTGTGCTCAGCATATAAGAATAGATAATGGAACATATATTTTTGATTTAAAAACACCACATAAACTCATTCGGAACTTGCATTTAAACCTTCCAGGTAAACACAACTTGTTAAATGCTATTACGGCCTTTGCTATAGCGATGCTTTACGGCTCCCCGACCGAATCTTTAGCAAAGGCTTTATTTTCTTTTAAAGGAGTACAACGAAGGTTTAGTTATCATATCAAGACAAGTGACTTGGTGTATATAGATGATTATGCACATCACCCCACAGAGATTAATGCATTACATCAAGCGGTAAGAGAAATGCATCCTAATAAAAAAGTGTTAGCTGTTTTTCAACCTCATTTATATAGTAGAACCAGAGATTTTGCTTCTGATTTTGCAACTAGTCTTAGTTATTTTGACGAAGTATTGCTTCTAGATATTTATCCGGCACGAGAATTGCCTATTGAAGGAATAACATCAGAATGGTTATTAGGTATGATCACTAACGAAAATAAAAAACTGATAGAAAAAAATAATTTGATTAAAGAAATTGTAGAAAATGATGCTCAGGTAATTGTAACAATAGGGGCAGGAGATATAGGGGAAGAAGTAAGAGGTATAAAAGAAGCTTTATTAGTATGAAAAAAACACTTTTGATATCATTAAAATTTGGAGGGCTTTTTATATTATTAGTGTTACTTTTTGCGTTTTCTAGTAAACGTAATAACCAACGAAAAATAAATAAAGTACAGATAGAATTTATTGAAGAACAGAATCCTTATGTGGATGAAGTGGCGGTTAATAAATTGTTAATACAAAATCAGAATAGAGTAACAAATGTAGGCAAAGAAATTTTAGTTTTGAATACTGTAGAAAAAGAACTCGATTCGCATAAAATGATTGAACGTTCTGATGTGTATCTTACTGTAAATGGAAAGCTTAGAGCGACAATCAAGCAACGCACCCCAATTGCGAGGATTAATGCGCTTACTCCTTTTTATGTTGATGCTACAGGAAATAAGATGCCTTTGTCAGATAGTTATTCGGCTCATGTGCCAATTATTCATAATGTATCAGAACGAGAAATCGAGAATGTGTATCCTTTATTGAAAAGAATTCAGAAAGATGAGTTTTTAAAAAAACATGTTGTAGGAGCTTATTTAAATGTTGAAGGTGATTATGAATTAGAATTACGAGTATATACGTTTACGTTAGTTTTTGGAAAAATAGAAAATTTAGATATTAAGATTAAAAATCTTAAGGCATTTTATCAAAAAGCATTGAGAGATAAAAGCCTTGAAACATATAAAAAAGTCAGTTTGCAGTTTAGTAATCAAGTAGTGTGTACAATAAAATAATACCACCATGGGACGAGAAATAAATGAAATAGCGGTAGGATTAGATATAGGAACTACCAAGATTGTAGCCATGATAGGTCGATACAATGAGTATGGAAAGATGGAAGTATTGGGGATAGGTAAATCCAAAAGTCTGGGAGTGCATCGTGGTGTGGTAAATAACATAACACAAACCATTCAGTCAATACAGCAGGCAGTTCATGAAGCAGAAAATGTTTCAGGATTAAAAATTAATGATATAACTGTAGGTATTGCAGGTCAACATATTCGTAGCTTACAACATAGTGATTATATCACAAGATCTAATGCTGATGCCGTAATAGATGAAGATGATATAGAAAAATTATGTAATCAAGTGCATAAATTAGTAATGCTACCTGGAGAAGAAATCTTACATGTATTACCACAAGAATATAAAGTAGATGGCCAAGCCGAAATAAAAGAACCAGTAGGAATGTATGGCGGAAGATTAGAGGCTAATTTTCATGTTGTTGTAGGACAAGTAACTTCTATCCGTAATATCGGGAGATGTGTAAAAAGCTCTGGGTTAGAATTATCTGATGTTACTTTAGAACCATTAGCCTCAGCTAATGCTGTATTAAGTCAAGAAGAAAAAGAGGCTGGGGTAGCATTGATTGACATAGGAGGAGGTACGACAGATTTGGCTATTTTTAAAGATGGTATTATTCGCCATACAGCGGTAATTCCTTTTGGAGGAAATGTTATTACAGAAGATATAAAAGAAGGATGTTCTATTATAGAAAAACAAGCAGAGTTGTTAAAAATAAAATTTGGATCTGCTTGGCCAGGAGAGAATAAGGATAATGAGATTGTTTCAATTCCAGGACTTAGAGGAAGAGAGCCTAAAGAAATTACATTAAAAAACTTGTCCAAAATCATTCACGCACGAGTAGTAGAGATTATAGAACAGGCTTTTTTAGAAATTAAAAACTATGGACATGAATCACCTAAGAAAAAACTAATAGCCGGAATTGTATTAACAGGAGGAGGGTCACAATTGAAACACCTGAAGCAATTAGTAGAATATATTACAGGTATGGATACAAGAATAGGATATCCAAATGAGCACTTAGCTGGTAATAGTGATATAGAAACGACAAGTCCTATGTATGCAACTGCTGTAGGATTAGTAATGGATGGATTGACTCATCTAAAAAGACAACGAAAAATAAATAAGGAAGAAACTATTGAGAATTCTCAAGAAGTTATACAAGCAGAAACAACAATAGAAGATTCAGTAGTTGAAGAAGAGAAACCAAGAAATGATGTAAAACCAAGGATGAATATTTTAGAGAAGTGGACAGAAAAGTTCAAAGAATTCTTGGATAATGCAGAATAAATAATAGACAAATAATGTTCATTATATGAACAGTGGGAGAATATAAAAAAAGTTAGGAGAACCAGAAAATTAGCAATTATGAGTAATAATGAGGGATTTGAAAATATTTCGTTTGATTTACCTAAAAATCAATCTAATGTGATTAAGGTAATAGGAGTTGGAGGAGGAGGTAGTAATGCCATTAACCACATGTTTCAGCAAGGTATTAAAGGGGTAGATTTTGTCATTTGTAATACAGATGCTCAGGCATTAGAAAATAGTTCTATACCTAATAAAATACAATTAGGGATTTCATTAACCGAAGGGTTAGGAGCCGGTGCAAATCCAGATGTTGGAGAGCAATCTGCACTAGAGAGTTATGAGGAGATAAAACGGATGTTGGATACGAATACCAAAATGATATTTATCACGGCAGGTATGGGTGGAGGAACCGGTACAGGAGCAGCTCCAATTATTGCCAAAATGGCAAAAGAGTTAGATATTCTAACTGTTGGGATCGTAACAATTCCTTTTCAATTTGAAGGACGGATGCGTAATGAGCAAGCGCAATTGGGAGTAGAAAAACTTCGCGCACATGTTGATTCTTTGGTAGTTATCAATAATAATAAATTACGCGAAGTTTATGGTAACTTAGGATTTAAAGCTGGCTTTTCAAAAGCAGATGAAGTTCTTGCTACAGCATCTCGTGGTATAGCCGAAGTTATAACACACCATTACACACAAAACATAGATTTACGAGATGCCAAAACAGTGTTGAGTAATAGTGGTACAGCAATTATGGGGTCTGCTAATGCCTCTGGTAATAAACGTGCCCATGATGCTATTGTAAAAGCTTTAGATTCTCCATTGCTTAACGATAATAAAATTACAGGAGCAAAGAATGTACTCTTGTTAATTGTATCTGGTAAAGAAGAGATTACTATTGATGAGATAGGTGAGATTAATGACCATATTCAACAAGAAGCAGGTCATGGAGCAAATATTATCATGGGAGTTGGGGAAGATGAATCTCTAGAAGAAGCTATTTCAGTAACTGTCATAGCTACAGGATTTGATGTAGAACAACAAGATGAAATTGTAAATACAGAAACTAAGAAAATTATCCATACGTTAGAGGATGAGCAAAAGGCATCAATACAGAACTTGTCTCCTAAATCCACAGCTAATGTTACTCCTTTACGATCGCCTTTACCTAAAAAAGAAGAAATAATTGTAAAACATACATTAATAGATGATGATGAGATTGATGAAGATACGATGTTAGTACCTACAACAGATCTTTTAAAGGATATAGATGTATCATATGAAGTAGTGGATTCTTTTTCTACGGATAATGATTTTGTGATTATTAATGCGCAAGATATTATTAAGCAAATAGAAGTGAATGATGAAAAAGAAGTAAATACTATAGAAGAAAAGAAAGATCAATTTGCGTTAGCATTTGATATGCCTGTAGAAGAGGATAAAAAAGAAGTATTTTCTTTAGAAGACTCCATTTCTAAAAAGCAAGAACCAGAAGATGAAGAAAGAACGATAATATTTGATTTAAGTGACGATATTTTAGATTTAGAAGTTAAGGATCCAATTGAAGTTGTTCCTGTTGGAGAAGTAACAGAAGGAGGAGGCCGTAAGTATAGCCTAGAGGACTATATGGAAGAAGAAAAACGATTAACAGAAGCGAAGCCAGCAGAAGTTATAGAAAAAGATGAAGAAGTTATTTTAGAAAAGAAAACTGTAGTTCCAGTTCCGGAAACAAAAAATATAGAAGATGAGGACCCTATAAATCAGCCTATTTCTGAAACCTTAAAAGCCAGAGCAGCAGAGCGTAGGGCTAAAATGAAAGAATTTAATTATAAATTTAGAAATAATGCCTCTAATATTGATGATATCGAAAAAGAACCAGCCTATAAGAGAGCAGGAATTGATGTAGATGCTAGACCAAGTGAATCAGGACTTTCCAGAACTTCATTAGGAACAGATGATAATGACGACATACAGTTACGTAAAAACAATTCTTTTCTACATGATAATGTAGATTAAACAAAATAAAATACTCTTTTTGAGGGCTTACTAAAAAAAATGTCAGTTATGAGAAGTTAAATTTAATTTTCATAAAAAAAGAATATATTAAAAAATACAGATAACCGATAATCTAAGGTCAGATTATCGGTTTATTTTTTATCTTCGCAATCCAAAAGATTAAAATCCATTATTATGAGTTTAGAACAAAAAGTAATGATCGCAATAAAAGAAGCTATGAAAGCTAAAGATACTAATGCGTTAACATCATTGCGAGCTGTAAAATCAGCTATTTTGTTAGCTCAGACAGAAAGCGGAGCCAAAGAAGAACTTACAGAAGACCAAGAGTTGAAATTGTTACAAAAACAAGTAAAACAACGGAAAGATAGTGCTACAATTTTTAAAGAGCAAGGGCGAGATGATTTGGCAGAACCAGAGCTAGCACAAGCAAAAGTTATTGAGCAGTTTTTGCCAGAGCAGCTAAGTGAATCAGAAATAGAAAAAGTAGTAGTAGATATAATTACCAAAACTGGAGCATCAGGAATGAAGGATATGGGCAAAGTGATGGGAATGGCAAATTCTGCATTAACAGGAAAGGCAGATGGAAAAACAATCTCTACAATAGTAAAGAGTAAATTATCATAATTTTTATCATTTAACTGTTATAGTTGAATGCTATATGGCCGCGTGGCGCAACTGAATAGCGCATCAGATTTCGGCTCTGAGGGTTGGGGGTTTGAATCCCTCCGCGGTCACAGAAGCGGACAAATTAGGTAAAACTAATTCTTGTCCGCTTTTATTTTTTAGTAGACTCTTTGATAAACAGCTTGTTAACTCCATTATTGGATTTATAGAAGAAGTTTGAACTCGGTCATTTTTTCGATTATACACTATTCCATCGGGAAAGAGTATTTTTTGTAATTTTTGCTTCCCTGTATAATCACTTAACTCCCATATTTTGTGAAGGTTAGAAAATAATTGCAAAGCTTTCTCAATATAATTATCAAGGTTTGAACTCAAAGAACTACTATTCTGGATTTCTTGCTCAATTTCTGCTTTTTCATTAGTAAACTTATCCTTGAATTTTCGATACAATTCAACTTCAATTTCACCAATTACATAACGTTCCTGCATCTTCTCGATTTTATCTTCCAGAACCNGCAACTGGCAAAACCTTTTAGAGGTAGATTCCCATTCTTTACATTATGTTTACTTTTTTGTTTATTAACACCATTAACCTTAAGAAATACTTCTTTAGAAACTATAGGTTTATGGATTCCTTTCACTACTTTTCCTTCTATTAAGCTATGAGAGAGCAATCCGCAATAGACAGGATTCCTAAACATATCCGAAATCCGTTGTTTATAGATTTTTAGTCCTAGTTTTTTTAAACGCTCTACAATCTCAACATTAGTAAGATTTTCATTAGCTTTCCATAAAAATGCCTTTTTTACTAGTGGAGCTTGGTCACTATGCACTATAATAGGCTTATTGCTTTCATTTCTTGTATTCTTATAGCCCAATGGTGCAACTCCCATAAAGTAACCATTTAACAGCCTATGTCGCATACCTCTGATCGTATTAGTACTTTTTACATCATTATCATATCTACTATACAACAAATGAAAACCTTGCATAAAAGTTCCAGTAGGTGTATCACTATCTACATTTTGAGCAATAGACAATACTTTAATCCCCTTTTTCTTTAGATTCTCTACAGTAGCGATAGCAAGCCCACCTGTTCTTGAATAACGATCTAAACTATACACGATAATATTAGTGATTTTCTTACGCTTTACATAAGCCAACATCTCTTTATAAGCTTTTCGTTCGTCAGTTTTAGCACTTTCATTAATTCCTCCAAAATAAGCATAGACGACATAGCCATTTTGCTTAGCAAAATCTTCACATAATTGTTTTTGACTCTCTAAGCTAGTATTTTCTTTTTGTTTGATATCAGATACTCTAGTGTAGATAACCGCTTTATTGTTTCTAACGATTTTATTAGTATTCTGTTTTGCAAAACTTTGAAAGTGTTCTAATCCCATCTTTTATAATAATTTATGTACTAATAATGATACTTCTTTTAAGGTGGTAATAATCTTCAATACTTCTTGATCTGATAGCTTTTCAAATCCATCAAAAGAGCGAAGCTCATCGATTGTCAATACACGTAAATCATTCTCTTTTTTAGCGTCTTCCATTTAAGTATATATTCGTTTTCTAAAAACGAATATATAGCCATAGCTTGTCTTAAATTCTACTCTTGATAATATTGACTCAGCTAAGAAAACTTTGTCACACATATGGACAATTTTGTTTTTTGCTAGTCTCCTATTTTCTATGTAATAAATTGATTTTATGAACATAGAAGTCTGGCGTAAGACAATTTTTTACCTTGTCTAATATCATTATTATTTTTATGAGATACAAAACTTTTTGAGAATTAAGACAATACAGAAGATTATTATTCTAATGACCAAGCCTTTTTAATAGTTTATTTTTAGTCAACTTATTAGTTGAAATAACGAAAAAGAGACAAATGATTATTAAAATACTTAAATTCTAGAAAAGCCTAGTTTATACTTCTGACATGATTTATTTAAACAAAAAACTATTCATTAAGAAATTCTAAACAGAATAGTCTACAAATAATCTTATTAGAGTGTACTAAATGAAAAATGATTATTTGTTTGGAGCAAATCAAACTCCTTCTACTGCCAAAATGGGAAAATTATATGGGTAAACATTTTAAGAAAGTTAAAGGTCATTTCGAATTTAGTAGTGATTACACCTTATATGGTTTTAAACACGTGGCTGTAGTAAATTGGTATGAAAAAGAAAAAGATATTCGTGAAATTCAAAAAATGTGCCGCCACTCTAGTGTGTTAATGACTGAGCGTTATCTTAAATTTTTAGGTTTATTAGGTGATAAAGATGCTGTTTCTGAACTACCAGAGATTTGATAATTTGACAAACACAATTTTCCAGTTTGAATTTAATCCTTCTTAAGTAAAAAATTGTAGACTATTGTATACTTTGTTATTTCACTATAAAAACACTATAAAATTGCATAAAAGTTGTACAAAATTTTGTGGTAAAACTGTATCCTATTTAAGGTTAACTTTCTATATCTTTGACTTAGTTATAATTACCACAGTACTAGACAATACTAGTTTTATTTTTCTCTATATTTAAGGATTGTTTAATCTCTAAATATAGAATCATGAAAAGATTTATACTTTTTCTTTTATTATTATTGTCTATATCGGTATTTATATCATGTGAATCAACAGATATTAATGAAGATATAAATGGAATTGATAAAGAAGAAATCCAAGAAGAGGGCGAAAGGTAAATTAAAGCCATTATTTATTTTAGTGTTTGCAGTATTTGCTTTTACTGCACCTTTCATCCATATTTTTTATCCAAAAAAAGATATACTTCTAATTAAAGAAGAAGCTATTTTAACAGCTAAGTTCGAAACTAAATCTATTTCAGAAGAACAATATAAAGTTTGTAGTCAAGAATTGGTAAATAGTTATAAAGTTTTCGGTTTTAATAATATCCGAAAATTTTGGTATGCAGCAGGTAGAAATATTTGTATGCTTTTTTTCTCTTTTATATTAATGTACACTACATTTTTTATAACTGATAAAGAGGTTAAAAAAATTACTTTAACATGTGCTTTTTTGTTCATGGGTATTTCAACTTATTATGTCATATGGACTTTTTGGTGGAGGCAAGATTTTCCTAAACAAGCATATTTTATGGCTATAGGAGTGGCATCTCTATTATCTACATTAATGTCGTATTTTGTTTTAGGACATTTTAACAAAATCCTCACATACCTATCTAACATACACAAATTGACTGACTTTATAATTAGTGATGTTAAAGAAAAATATATTGACAAGAAAAAAGAGAAAGATTACACTGTTGATGTTATTAAAGTAATAGATTCTTTAAAGAAATGAAAAAAAAAGAAGCATTACGAAAGGTTGAAAAAAAAAGCTTGTTTCTTTCAGAAAAATCTAAAACCAAGTTAATTGACCAAATTAATCTAGAAATTGTCGAGGAGTTACAAAAAGAAAGTAAAAAAAAAGAACAAACAATAAGTAGACTTTTCTCCGACTTAACATTAAAAGGTTACAAAACAGAAGTAATTTGTAATATAATTTTAACTCCTATATTTTCAGACTCTTATTAGAATATTAATCATTCTTATTAATAATTTCTTGTAATTTAAGTATTATTCCATCCTTAACTAGATTGTCTATTTTTTCTTTAAATATATCCTCTTCCATTAAACGATTCCAATTTTTATAAACATCTATTGCTAGTTCTGAAATACTAATATCATCTTCTTTAAAGTTTAACTCATTAGACAATTTTTTTTGTAGAAAATTTTCTATCTCTTTTAAAGTCGATTCTCTTGGCTTTTTGGAATCACCATCTTTAATTTTCTGTACAGCATAAGCTGTTAATGTAGTGTTTTGTGCAACTTCATATGCCGTAATGTTGTTTTCTATTAATTGACTTACAATTTTCTTAGTTCTATCTAGATTCATTTCAAGTGGGGTTAAAATATACAACTTTTATGCAATTTTATTTTAAGTATATACAATTTTTGTATATATTAGCAATAAGAGAATATATACTCTTTCAAATATATGAAAACTGTACTTGCATATGCTAAGTATAAATTTTCTTAATCATTTTAAGTTACAATTCTAATAAATAAGATTAACAAATGACAACTTCTAGTCTTAAAGAAAGGAGAATACATCTTTTTGAAGAAAGAGTATTTGCACTATTGAATATTAACCAACAACAATTTAATAGTTGTGTAGAAGAGCATGGAGGGTATGCTTTATTATTACGTAATTGGATCAAAGAAGCGTATATACAGCGATTAACCTCTCTAGAGATAGCAACTACTATTCGCAAGTCTCCATTAGCACTAAGTAGTATAAAAAACAGTAAACCATTATCCCTAAAATCAAGAAAAAACAATACAAAAAATCGATATATTAAAAATTACTTAAAACCTTAAAAAAAAATGAAACCCCATATAGCCCACC